>NZ_CM192986.1:0-4864051 GCF_041479385.2 Xanthomonas sp. NCPPB 1068
ATGGATGCTTGGCCCCGCTGTCTGGAACGTCTCGAAGCCGAATTCCCGCCCGAGGATGTCCACACCTGGTTGAAACCCCTGCAAGCCGAAGACCGCGGCGACAGCATCGTGCTGTACGCCCCGAATGCCTTCATCGTCGACCAGGTGCGCGAACGGTACCTGCCGCGCATTCGCGAATTGCTGGCCTACTTCGCCGGCAATGGCGAGGTGGCGCTGGCGGTGGGTTCGCGCCCGCGTGCGCCCGAGCCGGCTCCCGCACCGGTGGCCGCGCCCAGTGCGCCGAGCGTTGCGCCGATGGTGCCGTTCGCCAGCAACCTGGATTCTCACTACACCTTCGCCAACTTCGTGGAGGGTCGCAGCAACCAGCTTGGCCTGGCGGCGGCGATCCAGGCAGCGCAGAAACCCGGCGACCGTGCGCACAACCCATTGCTGCTGTACGGCAGCACCGGCCTGGGCAAGACCCATCTGATGTTTGCCGCAGGCAACGCGCTGCGTGACGCCAACCCGGGCGCCAAGGTGATGTACCTGCGCTCGGAACAGTTCTTCAGCGCGATGATCCGCGCACTGCAGGACAAGGCGATGGACCAGTTCAAACGCCAGTTCCAGCAGATCGATGCACTGCTGATCGACGACATCCAGTTCTTCGCCGGCAAGGACCGCACGCAGGAAGAGTTCTTCCACACCTTCAACGCGCTGTTCGACGGTCGCCAGCAGATCATCCTGACCTGCGACCGCTATCCGCGCGAAGTCGAGGGTCTTGAGCCGCGGCTGAAGTCGCGCCTGGCCTGGGGCCTGTCGGTGGCGATCGATCCGCCGGATTTCGAGACCCGCGCGGCCATCGTGCTGGCCAAGGCACGCGAGCGCGGCGCCGACATTCCCGACGACGTGGCGTTCCTGATCGCCAAGAAGATGCGCTCGAACGTGCGCGACCTGGAAGGCGCACTCAACACCCTGGTGGCACGCGCCAATTTCACCGGCCGCTCGATCACGGTGGAGTTCGCCCAGGAAACGCTGCGCGACCTGCTGCGTGCCCAGCAGCAGGCCATCGGCATTCCCAACATCCAGAAGACCGTGGCGGACTACTACGGCCTGCAGATGAAGGACCTGCTCTCCAAGCGCCGCACGCGCTCGCTGGCGCGCCCGCGTCAGGTCGCCATGGCGCTGGCCAAGGAGCTCACCGAACACAGCCTGCCGGAGATCGGCGATGCGTTTGCCGGCCGTGACCACACCACCGTGCTGCATGCCTGCCGGCAGATCCGCACCTTGATGGAGGCCGACGGCAAGCTCCGCGAGGACTGGGAAAAGCTGATTCGCAAGCTCAGCGAATGAGGCACTGACGCCGATCGCGGTCCACGTGGAAAAAAGCGTGGATGAGTTGGGGTCAAATGCGGGAGAATCTGTGGATAACGTTGCCCTGCAATCCGGGCGGAAAACTATCCACAGGTTTTCCTACCAGACCAGGGGCATTAGTCCAACGGCTTTCGGGTGCTGAAATTCCTTTGGGAACAAAGAGTTATGGTGGTTATCCGCTGAAAACGGCCCTACCATCACCACCAAGCTTTTGATTTATCCATTATTTTTTAAAGCATAGGGGCACGGAACCACATGCGTTTTACACTGCAGCGCGAAGCTTTCCTCAAGCCGTTGGCCCAGGTGGTCAACGTGGTCGAACGCCGCCAGACCTTGCCGGTTCTTGCCAACCTGCTGGTGCAGGTCAAGGACGGGCAAGTCTCGCTGACCGGCACGGACCTGGAAGTGGAAATGATCTCGCGCACGATGGTGGAAGATGCGCAGGATGGTGAAACCACGATCCCGGCGCGCAAGCTGTTCGATATCCTGCGTGCCCTGCCCGACGGCAGCCGCGTCACCATTTCGCAGACTGGCGACAAGGTTACGGTGCAGGCCGGGCGCAGCCGCTTCACCCTGGCGACGCTGCCGGCCAACGATTTCCCGTCTGTCGACGAAGTCGAAGCTACCGAGCGCGTGGGCGTGCCGGAGGCAGCGCTGAAAGAGCTGATCGAGCGCACTGCGTTTGCGATGGCGCAGCAGGACGTGCGGTATTACCTCAACGGCTTGCTGTTCGACCTGCGCGAAGGGCTGTTGCGATGCGTGGCCACCGATGGCCATCGCCTGGCTCTGTGCGAAACCGAGCTTGAAAAGGCCGGCGGTGCCAAGCGTCAGATCATCGTGCCGCGCAAGGGCGTGACCGAGCTGCTGCGCCTGCTGGAAGCAGCAGACCGTGAGGTCGAGCTGGAAGTTGGCCGTAGCCATATCCGCGTCAAGCGCGGGGATGTCACTTTCACCTCGAAATTGATCGACGGCCGTTTCCCTGACTACGAGGCAGTGATTCCGATCGGTGCCGACCGCGAGGTCAAGGTCGACCGTGAAGCCCTGCGTGCGTCGCTGCAGCGTGCGGCAATTCTGTCCAATGAGAAATACCGTGGCGTCCGCGTCGAGGTATCGCCGGGGCAGCTGAAGATCAGCGCGCACAACCCCGAGCAGGAAGAGGCGCAGGAAGAGATCGAGGCGGACACCAAAGTGGATGACCTGGCGATCGGCTTCAACGTCAACTATCTGCTCGACGCGCTTTCAGCACTGCGCGATGAGCACGTCGTTATCCAGTTGCGTGATGCAAATTCCTCGGCCTTGGTGCGCGAAGCCAGCAGCGAGAAGTCCCGTCACGTCGTGATGCCGCTGCGTCTCTGACCTAGCGTTCCACGTGGAACACAAATGCCCGGCGAAAGCCGGGCTTTTTTATGCCCGAGTGCGGACAACACGAAATGCCGTAGGGCCATGGCTAAAGCCGACATGAGCGGGGATCCAGGTAGCTGCAATCCCACGAGCATGCCCGGGAGCAGTAGTTCTGGGCGTGCGCGTCTCCCGACAGTCGCCTGGTCGAAGCAGACAACGCAGGTTAGTTGAGTACATCAGCTTCTACGGGCAGAGCCGCGCTCTTGAGGTGCCAGCTTTTGCCGCCGAACCCGCTGGTCACAGGCCTACTCCCAACAGGTGCCTTCACTCCAAGCATCACGTGCCAGGTATCGGGTATGCGCCGATGACAGAGAGCCCGAGTGATGCGCATAGCAGGGGAAGCCTTGTCCCTCCGGCTGCTCCAGCGACGGCGGGTTTGCAATCCGTCTGTCCAGCACCGTTGGCGCAGTCCTCAAGCGAGGGGATTACCGCCCGCTGCGTCTACCAGCCAGAAAGGCGTGACTGGTCCAGTCCGTGCAGACTCATCTCGAATCGTGTTTTGGCAGAACCGGTCGCGCTGTCGGGGGAGCTATGAACAATCCAAGGAGCGTAAACCTGTTCATATTTCTGCAAACCGCCCGGGAGGATTGGAGCCTTCTTCCGGCGCAAGGAAATCCCCGGTTTAGTTATGCACACCCTGCTCAGCTTTTAAATCTATAAATAACTTAAGAGCTTTGTGGTGATGGTAGGGCCAGATTTCGCCGAAAAGTATACCAACCACTTGTTTCTAAACGAATTTCTTGGGTCGAAACCCTGTGGTCTAACCGGCTTTTGGTGATGTGTAACCTGTGGACAAGGGTCTGCCAACCGGTCGCTGTCGTTTTTGTCCCCAAGTTATCCCCAGGCGGCCCTCAACAATCGATCCCCCGTCGCCGCGCGGACGTCGGGTCAATCACGTATCCTGCGCACCGACCGGACGCTCCGGATCACAGCCCGGAGCACACTCAGCGATGCACGTAGTGCGGTTGTCCATCCATCGACTGCGTCGGTTCGAGACGGTCGAGCTGCACCCTGCCAGCGCGCTGAACCTGTTGACCGGTGACAACGGTGCCGGCAAGACCAGTGTGCTCGAAGCGCTGCACTTGATGGCCTATGGGCGCAGTTTCCGCGGGCGGGTGCGAGACGGCCTGATCCGCCAGGGCTGCAACGATCTGGAAGTCTTTGTGGAGTGGCGCGAGCGCAACGGCGAAGCGTCCGAACGCACCCGCCGCGCAGGTCTGCGACATAGCGGGCAGGAGTGGACCGGGCGGCTCGACGGCGAGGATGTCGCCCAACTGGGTTCGTTGTGTGCAGCGCTGGCGGTCGTCACCTTCGAGCCGGGGAGCCACGTGCTGATCAGCGGCGGTGGCGAACCGCGCCGTCGCTTCCTCGATTGGGGTTTGTTCCACGTGGAACCAGACTTCCTGGCGCTGTGGCGTCGCTACGCCCGGGCGTTGAAGCAACGCAACGCGTTGCTGAAACAGGGCGCGCAGCCACGACTGCTGGACGCTTGGGATCATGAACTCGCCGAGTCGGGTGAAACGCTCACGTCCCGGCGCCTGCGCTACCTCGAACGCCTGCAAGACCGCCTGGTTCCGGTGGCTGCCGCAATCGCCCCGTCGCTAGGCCTGTCTGCCCTGACGTTTGCACCGGGATGGCGACGTCACGAGGTCTCCCTCGCAGACGCATTGTTGTTGGCACGCGAGCGGGACCGCCAGAATGGCTACACCTCGCAAGGTCCGCACCGCACCGATTGGGCGCCCAGCTTCGAGGCGCTTCCCGGCAAGGACACCTTGTCCCGCGGACAGGCGAAATTGACCGCTCTGGCGTGCCTGCTGGCCCAGGCAGAAGATTTTGCCCATGAACGCGGCGAATGGCCGGTCATTGCATTGGATGACCTGGGCTCGGAGCTCGATCGGCACCACCAGGCGAGCGTGCTGCAGCGCCTGGCGGCCGCGCCGGCGCAAGTGATGATCACCGCGACGGAAGTGCCGCCAGGTCTCGCCAACGCAAGCGAACTGCTCACGTTGTTCCACGTGGAACACGGAGCCGTCTCCCGTCAACCGGCGTCAGGCTAAGACCACGGCCGACGCGGGCCGACTGGTATA
The DNA here is from genome assembly GCF_041479385.2 of Xanthomonas sp. NCPPB 1068. Classification (NCBI taxonomy): domain Bacteria; kingdom Pseudomonadati; phylum Pseudomonadota; class Gammaproteobacteria; order Lysobacterales; family Lysobacteraceae; genus Xanthomonas; species Xanthomonas sp. NCPPB 1068. Next base: position 4,839 of record NZ_CM192986.1, read on the forward strand.
ATTTGCCCCGCTATCCCCCTTTTTCCACGGTGCGAAGCGGCTCGCTGCCGCTGGCGCCCGTGTTGTGGAGCCAACGGCACGCGCATGACCGACGAACAAAACATCCCGACGACACCCAACGGCACCTACGACTCCAGCAAGATCACCGTGCTGCGAGGCCTGGAAGCCGTCCGCAAGCGGCCCGGCATGTACATCGGCGACGTCCATGACGGCACCGGCTTGCACCACATGGTGTTCGAGGTGGTCGATAACTCGGTCGACGAAGCGCTCGCCGGCCATGCCGACGACATCGTGGTGAAGATTCTTGTCGATGGCTCGGTCTCGGTGTCCGACAACGGGCGCGGCGTCCCGGTCGACATTCACAAGGAAGAGGGCGTTTCCGCAGCCGAGGTCATCCTGACCGTGCTGCACGCCGGCGGAAAGTTCGACGACAACAGCTACAAGGTGTCCGGCGGCCTGCACGGCGTGGGCGTCTCGGTGGTCAATGCGCTGTCCGAGCATCTGTGGCTGGACATCTGGCGCGACGGCTTTCACTACCAGCAGGAATATTCGCTGGGCGAGCCGCAATACCCGCTCAAGCAGCTGGAAGCCTCCACCAAGCGCGGCACCACCCTGCGCTTCAAACCGGCGGTCGAGATCTTCAGCGATGTCGAATTCCATTACGACATCCTGGCCCGACGCCTGCGCGAGCTGTCCTTCCTCAACTCCGGCGTCAAGATCACGCTGATCGACGAACGTGGCAAAGGCCGGCGCGACGACTTCCATTACGAGGGCGGCATTCGCAGCTTCGTGGAGCATCTGGCCCAGCTCAAGACCCCGTTGCACCCGAACGTGATTTCGGTGACCGGCGAGCACAACGGCATCGTGGTGGACGTGGCCCTGCAATGGACCGACGCCTACCAGGAGACGATGTACTGCTTCACCAACAACATTCCGCAGAAGGATGGCGGCACGCACCTGGCCGGCTTCCGCGGCGCCCTCACCCGCGTGCTCAGCACCTACATCGAGCAGAACGGTATCGCCAAGCAGGCCAAGGTCTCGCTGACCGGCGACGACATGCGCGAAGGCATGATCGCGGTGCTGTCGGTCAAGGTGCCCGACCCCAGCTTTTCCTCGCAGACCAAGGAGAAGCTGGTCAGCTCGGACGTGCGCCCGGCGGTGGAAAACGCCTTCGGAGCACGGCTGCAGGAGTTCCTGCAGGAGAACCCGAACGAAGCCAAGGCCATCACCGGCAAGATCGTCGATGCCGCGCGCGCGCGCGAGGCCGCCCGCAAGGCGCGCGACCTGACCCGCCGCAAGGGCGCTCTGGACATCGCCGGCCTGCCCGGCAAGCTGGCCGACTGCCAGGAAAAGGACCCGGCGCTGTCGGAGCTGTTCATCGTCGAGGGTGACTCGGCCGGTGGTTCGGCCAAGCAGGGCCGTAACCGCAAGAACCAGGCGGTGCTGCCATTGCGCGGCAAGATCCTCAACGTCGAACGCGCGCGTTTCGACCGCATGCTGGCGTCCGACCAGGTCGGCACGCTGATCACCGCACTGGGCACCGGCATCGGCCGCGACGAGTACAACCCGGACAAGCTGCGCTACCACCGCATCATCCTGATGACCGACGCCGACGTGGACGGCTCGCACATCCGCACCTTGCTGCTGACGTTCTTCTACCGGCAGATGCCGGAGCTGATCGAGCGCGGCTACATCTACATCGGCCTGCCGCCGCTGTACAAGCTCAAACAGGGCAAGAGCGAGCTGTACCTGAAGGACGACGCGGCGCTCAATGCCTACCTGGCCAGCAATGCGGTCGAAGGCGCGGCGCTGATTCCGGCGACCGACGAGCCGCCGATCACCGGCGAGGCGCTGGAAAAACTGCTGATGCTGTTCACCAGCGCCCATGAAGCGATTGCCCGTAACGCGCACCGCTACGACCCGGCGCTGCTTACCGCCCTGATCGATCTGCCGCCACTGGATGTGGAGAAGCTGCAGGCCGAAGGCGACCAGCATCCCACCCTGGATGCACTGCAGGCCGTGCTCAACCGCGGCACGCTGGGCACTGCCCGTTACCAGTTGCGTTTCGATCCGGCAACCGAGAACGCCCCGGCAACGCTGGTGGCTGTCCGTCGCCACATGGGTGAGGAATTCACCCAGGTGCTGCCGATGGGCGCGTTCGAAAGCGGCGAACTGCGTCCATTGCGTGAAGTCTCGCTGGCCCTGCACGACCTGGTGCGCGAAGGCGCCCAGATCGTGCGCGGCAACAAGAGCCACCCGATCACCAGCTTCGCACAGGCACACGCCTGGCTGCTGGACGAAGCAAAGAAGGGCCGCCAGGTGCAGCGCTTCAAGGGCCTGGGCGAAATGAACGCCGAGCAGCTGTGGGAAACCACGGTCAATCCCGATACGCGCCGTCTGTTGCAGGTGCGCATCGAGGACGCAGTGGCCGCCGACCAGATCTTCAGCACCTTGATGGGCGATGTGGTGGAGCCGCGCCGCGATTTCATCGAAGACAACGCGCTGAAGGTGTCCAACCTGGATATCTGAGCCGCCTGCGTACCGGCACAGCGTCACGGCGCTGTGCCGGCGACCCGGTAGTCGCAGGACGATGATGAGCACAGCCCTCCCCCCTCCTCCGGCAGCGCGCCGTGCTGCCGGCCGGCCGCCCTTGCTGTCCGTGCTGACCGGCTTCGGGATCGACGTGTTGATCGCCGTTGGCCTGTTGCTGACTCTGAGCGTGGCAGGTTTTGCGGTCTGGGGCGCCATCCGTGGTATCGGCTACGTGCAGGCGGCCAAGCCGCAGGGCCTGACGCCCTCCTCTGCCGAGGTGATGGCGGCAGTCGGTCAGCCGGGAGTGGTGGTGCAGTTGCTCACTGCATTGGTCAGCACCGCGACGCCCGCTATCCTGCTGTATTTCTGGCGCCGCCGTGCCACCGCCGGTGAACAGGCCGCCTCGCGCGCCGCCGTGCGCCGTTCGTCCACCTGGGGCTGGACGGCGTTGATCGCTGCAAGCGTGTTCCTGCTCAGCAATCTGGTCAGCGTCGCTGCCTCGGCACTGGGCATCAAACCGGTGCCGACCAATCTGCCGCTGATGGAAGAAGCCATCAAGCAGTGGCCGCTGGCCCTGGCGCTGTTTGCGGTGGTGATCGCTCCGGCCTACGAGGAACTGCTGTTCCGTCGCGTCTTGTTCGGCCGCCTGCTGGCCGCTGGCCGCCCCTGGTTGGGGATCGTACTCAGCGGCGCACTGTTCGCCCTGGTGCACGAAGTGCCCGGCATCAGCGGAAACGGCCCGGCGGCCATCGCCCAACTCTGGCTGGTCTACGGCAGCATGGGTGCCGCCTTTGCCTGGCTGTATTGGCGCACCGGCACGCTGTGGGCGCCCATCGCCGCACACGGCATCAACAACGCAACCGCGCTGGCGGCGCTGTACTTTTTCGGCATTGGCTAGCACGACCGACTGTCGCAGCTGGGTTTCTGGCGCGCCCAATGGCAGGCCGGCCGCATTGCGCACTGGCGCAGACGCCACCATCCGCGCGCACGATCCACGCTCCAACACGTCCGGTTCCCTGCGTTTTCCTGTTCGATCCAGGCGGCTTGACGAAAAGTTAAGACGAGCCTGCCAAAATGTCCCCAGGGTTCTAGGGGGATCGAATGAAAGCCAGGCTGTTGATCGTTGTTGCCGTCCTTGCACTGACGGCGTGTGCCACCACAACTTCGCCGACCGGCCGCCGACAGGTGGTGGGGGGCGTATCGCAACAGCAGCTCGACCAGCTTGGCGCGCAGTCGTTCGCGCAGACCAAGGCAAAGGAAAAAGTCAGCACCGACGGCAAGCAGAACGCCTACGTGCAATGCGTGGTCAATGCGCTGGTGGCGCAGTTGCCGCCGCAGTGGCGCGAAACCCGCTGGGAAACCGCACTGTTCGTCGATGACGAGCCTAACGCGTTCGCCCTGCCCGGCGGTAAGGTCGGCGTAAACACCGGCATCTTCACCGTCGCCAAGACCCAGGATCAGCTCGCGGCCGTGCTTGGGCACGAGATCGGGCACGTGATTTCGCGCCACCACGAAGAACGCATCACCCGCCAGCTGGGCGCCCAGACCGGCCTGGGCATCATCGGCGCGCTCGCCGGGGCCGCCTATGGCGACGGCGCGGCCAGCGCGGTCAATCAGGTTGGCGGTATGACCGCCCAGACAGTGTTCCTGCTGCCTGGCTCGCGCACGCAGGAGAGCGAGGCCGATGTGGTCGGGCAGCGCCTGATGGCCCAGGCCGGCTTCGACCCGGCACAGGCAGTGACCTTGTGGCAGAACATGATGGCCGCCAGCGGCAGTCGTCAACCGCAATGGCTCTCGACCCATCCGGACCCAACCAACCGCATCCGCGAGCTCCAGGCCGACGTCAACCAGCTCGAACCGGTGTATCAGCAGGCCAAGCAGAACGGACGCGTGCCGCGCTGTGGCTAGAGCAACTAACGGCAACTGCTGTGCCCTTGTTGACTCGTGCCGGCACTGACCTGGCATCAACGCGCCGCCCACTACACTGCGGCCGCGGGCGCAGCGAGCGGTCGCTTGCTGTTAGCCATGCTAAGACCTTTTTTCGTAACTTCCCTTGCCGCACCACAACATGGAAACCGTTTTCGGGAACTGAGACTTTCTGCTAAGTTTGCCGGCTCAGATTTTTCGTACAGCGTCCATTCCGCTTTTCGCACCGCCCAACGGCGGCTCGTCCGAGGTGAAACATGAAACTGCTCAACCGCAAGCAAGCCCTGTTGTCCCTGTTCATCGCAGCGTCCCTGGGCGGGGCTGTCGTCACCGATGCGGTCGCGCAGTCGGACCGCTCGTCCGAGCGTGCCGCGCGTAAGTCCAAGGGCAACGGCAAGGCCGAAGAGCTGTACCCCCAGTCGACCCGTCAGGCACCGACCATCAAGCCTTCGTCCAAGTTGAGCAGCAAGCTGCAGAAGCTGATCGAAACCTTCAACAAGGGCGAAGACTATCCGGGCGTGCGCACCCAGGCCGACGAGATCCTGGCCAACAGCGCCGCCAACGAGGCCGACAAGGCGCTGGCTGCGCAGCTCGCCGCGCAGGCCGCCTACAACCTGGACGACACCGCTGCCGCCAAGACCTACCTGCAGCAGGCAATCGGCCTGAACGCGCTGGACAACAACGGCCAGTTCCAGTCGATGCTGATGCTGGCGCAGCTGCAGATGCAGGACGACCAGCAGGCCGAAGGCCTGGCCACGCTGGACAAGTATCTGGACGAGAGCAAGTCACAGCGTCCGGAAGACCTGATCCTCAAGGGCCAGGCGCTGTACCAGGCAGAGCGCTACAAGGAAGCGATTCCGGTGCTCAAGCAGGCCATCGCCGCCTCGCCCGAGCCGAAGGACACCTGGAACCAGCTGCTGATGGCGTCCTACGCCGAGGCCGGCCAGACCGGCGAAGCCGTCGCCGCCGCCGAGGCGCTTGCCGCCAAGACGCCCAACGACAAGAAAGCCCAGCTCAATCTGGCCAGCATGTACATGCAGGCCGACCAGATGGACAAGGCCGCAGGCGTGATGGACAAGCTGCGCGCTTCCGGGCAGTTGACCGAAGAGAAGGAATACAAGCAGTTGTATTCGATCTACGCCAACACCGAGAACAAGGAAAAAGACGTCATCGCGGTGATCAATGAAGGTATGCAAAAAGGCATCCTCAAGCCTGATTATCAGACATACCTTGCGCTGGCCCAGTCCTATTACTACAGCGAGGACGTGCCGAAGGCGATCGAGAACTGGCAGAAGGCCGCACCGCTTTCCAAGGATGGCGAGACCTATCTGAATCTGGCCAAGGTGCTGCATTCGGAAGGTCGCATCCCGGAGGCCAAGCAGGCCGCACAGCAGGCGATCGCCAAGGGCGTTAAAAAACCAGAAGACGCGAAGAAGATCATCAACCTGAAGTAAAAAAAGAAAATAAACCCCCGAAATCCCTGTGTTTTTAGTGGTTACAGGACTCGGGATTGGTATAAGCTTGGGAGTTCCTGCGGTGTCAAAGCCGTCCGAAAACCTGGGGATCATCACAGTGATCCGGGCCCCCACTGAAAGAGCCATTGGCGCATGACGGAACAACTCGTTATCCACAGGCATGACTATGATGCCGGGAACCAGGGTCTGAGCTGGGCCCGCATTATCGGTATTGCTTTTGTAATTGCCCTGCACCTCACTGCACTGATGATGTTGCTGATCCCTGCAGTGGCGCCGAAGGCTCCGGCAGAGAAGGAGCGCACCACCATGGTTACCCTGGTGGATGCACCGCCTCCTCCCCCGCCGCCGCCGCCGCCGCCGCCGCCGGAAGACAAGCCGCCACCGCCGGTCAAGAATCTGTCGCCGCCGAAGCCGTCACCGGTTCCGCCGCCGCCGGAAGCCCCGGTGGTCGACGTTCCCGAACCGCGTCCGAGCGATATCGTCACGCCGCCGAGCCCGCCGGCTCCGCCGCAACCGCCGAGTGACATCGGCGCCAGTGTCGATATCTCGTCCAAGAACATGAACCCGCCGAAGTACCCACCGGCTGCATTCCGTGCCGGCGTCCAAGGTGAGGTCATCCTGATCGTGGATGTGGATGCCAGCGGCAACGTGACCAACGTGTCGGTCGAAAAGTCCAGCCGCAACCGCGACCTTGACCGTGCCGCGATGGACGCAGCACGCAAGTGGAAGTTCAACGCCTCCACTGTCAACGGGCAGAAAGCCGCCGGACGTGTCCGCGTCCCGGTCAACTTTGCTCTGAACTGATCCCACGGGCCGGTCACGGCCGGCCCAGGATCCTGTCTTCCTTTCGCTCCACCCTTCATCACCACACACAACAAAGGTAAGCGTCATGCTGCAGGAATTCTTTATCGCCGCCGCTGCAGGGGGCTCCAATCCGTCGGCCGCTCTGTCGCAGATGGGCTTCGAGCACTTGATCACCGAAATGACCTCCAGCCCCGGCGACTTCGCCGTGTCGTGGGTCGTGTTGATCACCCTGATCGCCATGTCCGCCGCTTCCTGGTACTGGACTGTCATCAACATCTTCCGCGCCACCCGCCTGAAGAGCGCGGCTGACCGCGTCACCACCGCGTTCTGGGATGCCCCGAATGCACAGGACGCCATCCGCGCGATGGAAGAACAGCCGGCTTCCGAGCCGTTCTCGAAGATCGCACTGGACGCAGCGCAGGCTGCTGCTCACCACCAGCGCGCCGAAGGCAGCACCGGTGGCCTGGGCGAGAGCCTGAGCCGTTCGGAGTTCGTCGACCGCGCCCTGCGTCAGGCCGTGACCCGCGAAAGCACCAAGCTGCAGTCGGGCATGACCCTGCTGGCCACCGTCGGTGCGACCGCGCCGTTCGTCGGTCTGCTCGGTACCGTGTGGGGCATCTACGGCGCGCTGATCAAGATCGGTGCAACCGGTTCGGCCTCCATCGACGCCGTTGCCGGCCCGGTGGGTGAAGCGCTGATCATGACCGCGATCGGTCTGTTCGTCGCCATCCCGGCCGTGTTCGCGTTCAACTTCTTCTCCAAGGTCAACAGCTCGGTGATCGCCAAGTTCGACACCTTTGCCCACGACCTGCACGACTTCTTCGCCACCGGTTCGCGCGTTCGCTAATCCGGTTGTAAAGAACGCCTTCGCAACGATTTAGACGGAGCCCGTTATGGCCTTCAGTAGTGGAAACAGCGGCGGCCCGATGGCCGACATCAATGTGACGCCCCTCGTGGACGTGATGTTGGTGCTGCTGATCATCTTCATCATTACGGCACCGCTGATGTCCCACAAGGTCAAGGTGGAGCTGCCAGAGGCCAACTTGATCCAGAAGGAAGATGCGGAGAAACGCGCCGCGCCGATCACCCTGGCCGTCAAGGAAGACGGGTCGCTGTACTGGAACGATGAGCCGATCTCCAAGGAAGCCCTGGAGTCGCGCCTGTCCACCGCCGCACAGCAGACCCCGCAACCGCCGCTCAACCTGCGCGGCGACCGCACGACCAAGATGCGTACGATCAACGAGATCACCAAGATCGCGCAGGGTCAGGGCATGCTGGACGTCGGTTTCGTTGCAACCAAAGTGAAGGGGCAGTAAGCCATGGCATTTAGTACTGGTGGAAGCCGTGGGCCGATGGCCGACATCAACGTCACGCCCCTGGTGGACGTGATGCTGGTGCTGCTGATCATCTTCATCGTGACCGCGCCGATCATGACGTATCCGATCGCCGTGGATCTGCCGCAGCGGGTGCTCAACCCGCCACCGCAGACGACCGAACCGCCGCCGCCGATCGAGCTGCGTATCGACGCCAGCAACCAGGTGTTCTGGAACAACAGCCCGACGCCGGTTGATCAGCTGCAGCAGAAGATGGAAGAAGTAGTGCAGGCCGATCCGACCAATCAGCCGGAACTGCGCATCGATGCAAATCAGGATGCGGAGTACGAGGTGATGGCGAAGGTGCTGGCCGCTGCGAAGAACTCGCAGATGAAGAAAATCGGCTTCATGCAGCAGTAAACGCATCTGCAAGACCGCAACACAACAGTCATGACGCGACTGCAACGCCACCGGAAACGGTGGCGTTTTTTTATGCCTGCTGCGTGACCCGAAGTGCTTGCCGCCAATCCGGCAGATTGCTCACTGATCGATCCGGGCGATGATCGAACGCCGGCATCACCCGGCCAAACTCAGGCGCTAGCGCGGGCGGTATCCAGGAGCCGGACGTAGGCGCGCACGGTCGCATCCAATCCTTGATACAGCGCTTCGCTGATCAGGGCGTGGCCGATGGACACTTCCAGCACGCCCGGGACAGCGGCGAGAAAATCGCCAAGGTTGGCTTGCGACAAGTCATGCCCGGCATTGATGCCCAGCCCGGCGGCGCTGGCGCGCTGCGCGGCACCGGCGAACAGTGCGAGCGCTGCATCCGCTGGCCCGCCCGCATGCGCGTACGCGTACGGACCGGTATACAACTCGATGCGGTCTGCACCGAGCATGGCGGCGCGTGCGATGTCCGGGTTGCCCGCGTCGACGAACAGGCTGACGCGGCTACCGAGATCCTTGAACGCGGCGATCAACGCGGCAAGTTGGGTGGTGTCCTGCGCGAAATCGAAGCCATGGTCGGAGGTCAGCTGCCCATCACCATCGGGCACCAGCGTGACCTGTTGCGGCCGCGTGGCACGGCACAGCTCCAGCAGCCCCGGATAGCCGGTGCGCGGAGGGGCGAACGGGTTGCCTTCGATATTGAATTCCACGCCGTGCTCGCGCGTGAGTGCGCTCAACGCCAGGACATCGTCGGAGCGGATGTGGCGTTGATCCGGGCGTGGATGCACGGTAATGCCGTGTGCGCCGGCTCCCAGGGAGGTGCGGGCGGCCTCCACCACGTCCGGGTCGGTGCCGCCGCGCGAATTGCGCAGCACCGCGATCTTGTTGACGTTGACGCTGAGTTGGGTGGTCACGGTCGTGCGCTCAGGCCTGCGGCTCGCCATCGCGGGCGGCGGCCAGTGCCGCGGCCTTGCGGGCCTCGGCCACCTCGCGCAGCCGGCGCAGTTCGGCCGGGTCGATCATGCTGCTGGTGTCGCGCTGGGTGTCGTCCATGCGCGAGGCAAACCAGCCACGCGTCCACAACAGCAACAGCACCAGTGCCACCAACAGCGACACCACCAGCAACCACACGTGCGGCGTGCTGAACGCCAGCACGAGCGCACCTAGTGCCATAAGCAGAAACAGCCAGTGCATGACGAGCTCCCCGATGAGTGGCGGCAGTGTAGCGCTGCGTCCGGTTCGGTTCCACGTGAGCCGGGGGCGTTTCAGAGCAGTGGCGACAGCAGCCGCGCAAAGGCTTCGGGCAGGCGCGAACGCAGCAGCGGGCGATGGCGCGCAAAGCGCACCTCCTGGGCGTGTTGCAGGTCGGTGCCGATCAGGCCGGCCAGCTCGGCGGCCACTGCCTGGTCGCGGAACAGCATCGACAGTTCGAAGTTGAGGCGGAAGCTGCGGCTGTCGAAATTGGCGCTGCCGACGATGCTGACATCGTCGTCGGCCAGCAGTGCCTTGGTGTGCAGCATGCGCGGGCCGTACTCGTAGATGCGCACGCCGGCTTCGAGCAGCTCATCGAAATACGAGCGCGCCGCATAGGTCACCAGGCGCGAGTCGCTGACCCGCGGCACCAGCAGGCGCACATCCAGACCGCCCAGCGCAGCCGAGGTCAGTGCCATGCGCGCGGCTTCGCCCGGAACGAAGTACGGCGTCACCAGCCAGACCCGATGCCTGGCCTCGTGGATGGCGGCGACCATCAGCCGGTGGATGGATTCCCAGGAGGAATCTGGACCGGACACCAGCACCTGTGCATCGACCGTGCCCTGGGCGCGCGTGGGCATGTCCTCCGGCCACAACTGCTGGCCCTGGAAGGCGGCGCGCCCCTGCCGGGTGGCATAGAGCCAGTCTTCCAGAAACACCAGTTGCAGGCTGCGCACCACGTGGCCCTGCAGCCGCACATGCAGGTCGCGATAGGCATCGCCGCGCACCTGCTCGTTCTCTTCGTCGGTGACATTGATGCCGCCGGTGAAACCGACCCGGCCATCGATGACGATCACCTTGCGATGGGTGCGCAGATTCAGCCACGGCCGTTTGAACGGCTTGAGAAATTGCGAGGGATGGAACCAGGCAGTTTCCACGCCGGCCTCGCGCAAGGTGCGCAGCGCCCGGCGGGTCATGGCCGACGAGCCGATCGCATCCAGCAGCAGGCGGACCTTGACCCCGGCGCGTGCACGCTCCATCAGCGCAGCGCAGATCGCGGTGCCGCTGTGGTCGGGCTGGAAGATGTAGTACTCCAGGTGGATATGGTCGCGTGCGCTGCGGATCGCCTCGATGATGGCGGCATAGGTTGCCGCGCCATCCACCAGCCAGTGCACTTCGGTGGCGCTGCTTGGCGCAAGCCCGGTGGTGGACTGGGCGATCTTGGCCAGCTCGGTGCAGTCGGCATCTGGCGGGCAGACGCTGCTGTAGCTTTCCATGCCCGAGCGGGAGCGGCCGCGACGCAGGCGTTGCCGCTTCACCTTCTGCGGGCCGAGCCAGTAATAGATCAGCAGCCCCAGGTAGGGCAGCGCAGCCAGCGACAATACCCAGCTCAGCGTCGCCACCGGCTCACGCTTTTGCAGCACGATCCAGCCGGCGATCCATAGCAGGTAGAGCACGTAGGCGGCGAGGAGGAGCGCTTCGAGGTGGGGAATAGTGGCCAGCCAATCCCACGCGCCCTGGACCAGTGCGAGCATGTGCGGATTCTACGGGGCGTACGCGGCGCTGCGCTGACCGCGGCGCCAACGCACCGCACTGGCAGCGGTCTGAAAGCTTCATCGTGTTGAACGCCCGGTCGCGGCGGATGAGACGCGACCGCCCTACGATGGCGCAATGGCAAGCGCAATCAAGGGCCGCGGTGCGACCGGCCACCTGCCCGGACGGTTCGAGGTCACCACACCGCAGGCCGTGGACGACGGCTGGCACGTGGACGACAGCGAAGAGTTCGCTGCCGGTGTGTTGCGCACGCAGGTCACCGAAGAAACCGCGCGCAGCATCATCAGCCGCAACCAGTCGCCGGACATCGGCTTCTCGCAATCGGTCAATCCGTATCGGGGGTGCGAGCACGGCTGCAGTTACTGCTTTGCGCGGCCCTCGCACGCGTACCTCAATCTGTCGCCCGGGCTGGATTTCGAGACCAGGCTGTTCGCCAAGACCAATGCGCCGGATCTGCTGCGGCGCGAGTTGTCGCGACCGAGTTATGTGCCCAGCCCGATCGCGCTGGGCATCAACACCGATGCCTACCAGCCGATCGAACGCAAACGCGCGTTGACGCGTCGGTTGATCGAGGTGCTGTGGGAGACGCGGCATCCGTTCACGCTGATCACCAAGAACGCATTGGTCACCCGCGACCTGGATCTGCTGGCCCCGCTGGCGCGCGAGAACCTGGTCAACGTGCATTTCTCGGTGACCACGCTGGACCCGCATCTGTCGGCCAAGCTCGAACCGCGTGCGTCCGCGCCGCATGCACGTCTGCGTGCGATGCGCACCCTGCACGAGGCGGGCGTGCCGGTGGGGGTGATGGCAGCGCCGGTGATCCCGTGGATCAACGACCATGAGCTGGAAGCGATTCTGCAGGCCGCCGCCGAGGCCGGCGCCAGCAGTGCCGGATACGTGCTGCTGCGGCTGCCACACGAAGTGGCGCCGTTGTTTCGCGACTGGCTGCAGACCCATCACCCGCAGCGCGCGGCGCACGTGATGAGCACCATCCAGCAGCTACGCGGCGGCAAGGACTACGACAGCAGCTTCGGTACCCGCCTGCGTGGGCAGGGCGTGTATGCGGACCTGCTGGCGCGCCGTTTTGCGCTGGCCCACCGCCGCGCCGGCTTCGACACGCGTGAGATGCCGGCGCTGGACTGCAGCGCCTTCCGCCGCCCCGCTCCACCGGCCAAGCCGGTGCCGCAATCGCCGCAAGGCAGTCTGTTCTAGGGGCGGGGAATCGGGATTGGGGAATCGAGAATCGGAACAGCAAGAGCCGCGCTGCTGCGAATTGCTGTTGCCGTTGCGATTCCCTACTCCCGATTCCCTATTCCCCGCCGTACAAGGCCCCTGCCGACTGGAACAGGATCCAGCTGGTGGCGATGAACTTGTCGCCGCCGACCGGGCGGTTGCCACGGTGGGTATGGGTGAAGGCAGTGGGAGCGATCAACAGGCTGCCGGTGCGCGGGCGCGCCTTGCGCTGCTGGAACAGGAATTCGGTTTCGCCCTGCTCGAATTCGTCGTTGAGGTACAGCGTCCACAGCAGGTGCCGGTGCAATGTGTCGGCACTGGCATCGCGTGGATACAGCTCGCAATGCCAGTACGGGTAGCCGCCCTGATCGGCGGCATACCACTGCAGATTGATCGCGCCCGGACGCAGGCAGGTGCGTGCCAGGTCACCCAGCGCCTGGTCGCTCATTTGCGCGATGTCTTCGGCCACCAATCGATGCGGGGTGCCGTCGGCGGTGGTGACCTGCAGCATCAACGGCGAGATCAAGGCCTGTGGATAGTGCCGCAGATAGCTCAGCACCCCGTCGAAGACCGCCTGTTGAAGGCGCGCTTCGACGTCTGCCCATTCGGCGATGCCGCTGATGCGCAGGTCGCGGCTGTGCTTGAGGTCTGGAAACACGCCGCCACCGATGCGCCCGGGATGCAGCTGCTGGCTGTCGCGCATGCGGTGCACGATGGCCGCGCAATCGGCGCGCGAAACGGCGTTGTCGGTGACCTGGATGAAGTCGGGTTGGCTCATGCGCACGACCATAGCAATCTGCAGCACCCCTGCACAGCTCGCCTGTCCCCCCTGCGCTGCCGCTACGTGTGTCGCTTTGTATTCGTGGACGAGTGACACCGGCGCACGGCCTGACGCCGCGTATGCGCGCGCATCGCGACAAAAAAAACCCCGCCGAAGCGGGGTTTTTCAGCATCCAACGCGGGTTGCGACGATCAGAACTTGTAGTTGACCGATGCAGCCAGGATGTTGCCCTGCACATCATAGGTACCGGCCAGACGGTCGCCGGTGGCGCTGACCGTGTCGCTGCTCGGGTCGCTGACGAACAGGTGGGTGTAGCCGAAGTTGTACTCGGCCTGCTGCGACGGACGCCAGCTCAGACCCACCGACAGCCACTTGCGGCTGTTGTCGGGCACGCGCACGTCGCGGTGTTCGGCAGTGGTCGGGGTCTGGTCGAACGCTACGCCGCCACGCAGGGTCAGCGTCTCGCTCATGCGGTAATCGGCACCGATCGAGGCGAAGGTGGTGTCGCGGTACGAGAAGTCCAGCACGGTGTTGGGCTGGTTGGAGGCGAAGTCCAGCGTCACCTGGTCGAACTTGCTCCAGGCGGTGCGGGTGACGTCGGCCATGATCGACCACTGCTCATTCACGTTGTGCGTGAAGCTGGCGGTGGCGCTGGCCGGCAGCTTGACGGTGGCGCGGCCACTGGTGTCGATGAAGGTGCCTGGGGCGGCACGTGCGAACACGGCCGACGCATTCGGCGGAATGGTGAAGTCGACATCCGCGCCGGTGATCTTGTGCTCTACCTGCGAGCGGTAGCTGAAACCGAGGTGGGTGTTCTCGTCGATGCTGAACAGGCCACCGAGGGTGAAGCCCACTTCGGTGCTGTGGCCCTTCATCTTCAGCGAGCCGTCGGCGTTGCCCGGTGCAAAGCCCGGAACGCGCGAACGCGCCAGGATCGAGCCGGCATCCACTGCGTTGCCCAGTTCGATATCCAGGCGCTCGGCGAACACCGACGCACCGAAGGACACGTACGGGTTCACGTCGTAGGAGAACGCCACGTTGAAGTCGATTGCCTGCAGCTCGGTCTTGGTGCCGTGGTAGCGGCCGACCCAGTCACGGTCGTAGTCGGTCTTGAAGCCGAACGGCACGGTGAGCGAAGTGCCCAGGTGCATGTTGTCGTTCTCGCCGAACGGCACGTGGAAGTACATCGCCGGGACCGGCGCGATCATGCCGGCATCGCCGCCGTTGCCGCCGGACACCGGGGCGCCGTTGGCGTAGGTCGCGGTGTCGGGCTGGAACTTGGCCGAGAACTGGATGGCGCTGACGTCGGCCTGGAACAGGCGGCCGTCGAGCTGGCGCATGCCGGCCGGGTTGTTGACGATGATCGAGGCATCGTCCGGGGCGCTGCCCGAGCCTGCAAACGCGCGGCCCAGGCCCTTGGCGCTGTTTTCCTTCAGCTGAAATGCGGCGCCGTGCGCCTGGCCAACGGCCAGCACACCGGCAATCCCAACGGCCAGCAGGGTGGCGCGGCTAAGAGTGGAAGCGGTAGACATAAGTTGTAGCTCTCCGGATAAGGACTGCAATGGTCGGTTCAGCGCCCGCGCCCAGCACCAATCCAGTGCCTGGAGCGCGCCGGAGACCCCCCCCCGACATACGACGCCGTACGCAGTATACCCACGACGATTAACCGAACAATAACGACCGGCACGCTGAACGCGCCGGTGGGTTAGGGCTGGGTTCAGGACGGTGGACCGGCTATTGTGCGTCTCCGATGTTCGTCTCCCTCCCCTCCCGCAAGAAACCCACCCCACGCTGGGCGGTGCCTCTGCTGTTCGCCGCGGTATGGCTGGCCTATCTGTGGTCGATCAGCCGCCCCGGAGAGGCGCGCAATACGCTGTGGCTGGACTGGGGCGCATTGTCCAGCGGCGTCTCCAACCTGGGCGACTGGTGGGCGACCCTGCGCGACGGCAGCGTGCTGCGGTTGTTCACGGCGCTGTTCCTGCATGCGGACTGGTCGCATCTGCTCGGCAACCTGGTGTTCCTGTTGATCTTCGGGCTGCCGGCCGAGCGCATCCTGGGGCCGTGGCGATTGCTGCTGCTGTTCCTGCTCGGTGGGGCCGCGTCCAACCTGGCGGCGATCTTTGCGATCGGCACGCCGGACCGGGTGATCATCGGCGCCTCCGGCGCAGTGTCGGCGCTGATCGGCACCTACCTGGCGCTGTTTCCCGGCGCCAAGCTCGGCGTGGTGCTGCCGCTGGGCGTGTTCCTGGAATTCATCCGGGTGCCGGCACCCCTGCTGATCGGGGCGTGGGCGCTGCTGCAGGTGGTGTTTGCCTACATCGGCCCGGCCTTCGGCATGGTGGCGTGGTCGGCGCACATCGCCGGCTTCGTGTTCGGCATCGTCTACGGCTTGTACGTGCGCGCGGCGATCGCACGGCGGCTGCGCAAGCGCCACGGGTTCTAGCGCAACGCGCACATAGGTGCGTGTCGGCGCGCTCTGCGCACGGTTGCCGACCACCTGGCGCTGCATGCACTGCAATGGCGCGCCTATAATCGGGCGCATGTCCAAGCCCCTGTACAAAGTCACCTTCCTCAATCACGGCAAGGTGTACGAGCTCTACGCGCGTGAGGTCACCGGCAGCCATCTGTGGGGCTTCAACCAGATCGGCGAGCTGGTGTTCGACGTGCACGACGGGCTGGTGGTGGACCCCACCGAAGAACGCCTGCGCGAAGAGTTCGGCAACACCAAGACGCTGCACCTGCCGATGCAGAGCATCGTGCGGATCGAAGAAGTGGAGAAGAAGGGCCAGTCGGTGATCCGCGACGCGGCCACCGGCGACAAGGTGGTCACTCCGTTCCCGCTGCCGGGCAAACCGCGCTGATGCGCATCCTGGTGCCCGACGACTATCAGGGCGCCGTGTGCCAACTGCCCTGCCTGCAGCGGATGCAGGGCCATGATGTGCAGGTGCTGGGGGCGCTGGCCACCGATCCCGACGAGCGCGCCGAGCAGCTGGCCGACGCCGATGCGCTGGTGTTGATCCGCGAGCGCACCGGCGTGGATGCCGCGCTGCTGCAACGGCTGCCGCGACTGAAACTGATCAGCCAGACCGGGCGCGTGGGCGCGCACGTGGATGTGGCTGCATGCACGCAGTCTGGCGTCGCGGTGGCCGAAGGTGTCGGCTCACCGGTGGCGCCGGCCGAGCTGACCTGGGCCTTGATCCTTGCGGCCAGCCGCCGTTTGAGCGAGTACCAGCGTGCCCTGCATCAGGGCCGCTGGCAGGCGCTGGGCGACCCTGGCTTGGGCCGTGTGCTGCACGGCCGCACCCTCGGTCTCTGGAGTTACGGACGCATCGGCCAACGCGTGGCCGGGTTCGGACGCGCATTCGGCATGCAGGTACTGGTGTGGGGCGGCGATGCGTCCTGCGCGCAGGCTGTGCGCGACGGCTTTGCGATCGCGGGCAGCCGCCAGGAATTGTTTGAACGTAGCGATGTGCTGTCGCTGCATCGGCGCCTGACGGCGCAAACGCGTCACGACGTCACTGCGCAGGATCTGGCGCACATGCGTGGCGATGCGCTGCTGGTCAACACCAGCCGCGCCGAACTGATCGCCCCCGGCGCCCTGCTGGCCGCGCTGGATGCTGGCCGGCCCGGGCAGGCGGCGGTGGATGTGTTCGAGCACGAGCCGGTGCTCGACCCGCGCGATGCGCTGCTGCGACACCCGCGGGTGCTGGCCACCCCGCACCTGGGCTATGTGGAACGCGACAGCTACGCGCTGTATTTCGAAGCGGCATTCGACAACGTGCTGGCGTTTGCGGCCGGCACGCCGCGCAATCTGGTCAATCCGGACGCGCTGGCCATCGCGCGCTGATGCGGTTCATGCGTGGCGAGTGGGCTCACGTCAGCCGATGACACAGGTCCGATGCCACCGGCCGATGAGATCGGGCGGTGCAGACAGCGCGGCAGGTATACGCGGACGTTGAGCGCGCATGACGTTGAGGCGGCGCCGTACCCATGCCGCTGGTCATGCGCGCACCATTGGGCACGCTACGAACCGGAGTGATCGCGCAAGTTGCGTGCATGCCCGGGCAGGTGACGAGGCATGAACACGTGCGCATTGCAGATTCCAATGCGCAGGCGGGTATCAGCCGACCTGCGCTTGCACCAGCTCGCTGCTTACTTGGCCGGTTCGGCCGGAGCCGGCGTGTCTGCCGGCGGTACCGGGTCCGCAGAGGGAGCGGGCTTGGCTTTCTCGGCGGGTTCTGCCGGCTTGGCCTTGTCGGTCGCCGCCGGGCGCGGCGCTGCCGGCTTGGCCTCGGAGGCGGGCTTGGTCGCTGCCCTGGCCTTCTGGGCGGCCTGGGCCTTGGCCTTGCGGGCCGCTTGCGCCTTGGCCGCCGAACCGGGCTGCTTGAGTTCGGCCAGCGCCGCGGTGATCGGGCCGTCGCCCGGCAACACATCGCCGGCGCTGTAGCCTTCTTCGCCCTCGTCGTCGCCACGCAAATGGCCGGGCAAGGTGGCTTCGCTGTAGTCGGTCAGGCTGGCCGGCACATCGGCGTCGCCCGGCTGCGGTTCGGGGGTCAGGAGCACTTCCGGCACGATGCCGCTGGCCTGGATCGACTTGCCGCTGGGCGTGTAATAGCGCGCGGTGGTGAGCTTGACCGAATCGCCGTTATCCAGCGGCAGCACGGTCTGCACCGAGCCCTTGCCGAAGGTGCGGCTGCCGATGATGCGCGCGCGCTGGTTGTCGCGCAGCGCGCCGGCCAACACTTCCGAGGCGCTGGCCGAGCCGGCGTCCACCAGCACCACCACGGGTGCGCCGCCGAGCAGATCGCCCGGGGTGGCGTCGAACTTGGCATCGCTGATGGAGATCCGCCCGCGGGTGCTGACGATGTTGCCCTTGTCGAGCAGATCGTCGGCCACCTGCACCGCCGAGGTCAGCAGGCCGCCCGGGTTGCTGCGCAGGTCCAGCACCAGGCCGCGCAACTTGCCGCCGGCCTGCAGCTGCTTGAGGTTCTTCTGGAAATCGGCACCCGTATCGGCCTGGAAGGTGCTGATGCGGATGTAGCCATAGCCGGGCTCCAGCAGCTTGCTGCGCACGCTGGCCACGCGGATGGTCTGGCGCTGCAGGGTCACATCGAAGGGCTTGGGCGCCTTGTCGCGCACGATGGTCAGGGTGACCTTGCTGCCGGATTCGCCGCGCAGCGGCTCCATGGCCTTGCTGGCATCGATCGGCTTGCCGTCGATGGCCACGATGACATCGCCGGCGCGGATGCCGGCACGCGCGGCCGGGGTGTCATCGATCGGTGCGATCACCTTGAGCGTGTTGTCCTGTTGCTGCAGCAGCTCCACGCCGATGCCGTCGTAGGCGCCGCTGGCCTGCTCGTCGAAGGCCTCGGCGTCTTCCTTGTCGAAGTAGGTGCTGTGCGGGTCCAGATCCGACAGCAGGCCACGCACGGCGGCGTGCATCAGCTTCTTGTCTTCGACCGGGTCCACGTAGGCCTGCTTGACCCCGTTGTACACCGCCACAAAGCGGCGGATCTCGTCCAGCGGCACCTTTGAGACGGCGGCTTCATTGGCTTCCGGGTCGTCCGCAGTGGCCTGGGCAGCGGCGGCGGGACGGGCGGTCTGCGCCCAACCAGGCGACGCGAACAAGGCCAGCGACAAGGCAACGGACAGGACGGCTACGCGCATGAAGCACTCCGACAAAGAAATAAGACGCCCCGCACGACGGAGCTGACCGGATTATGCGCGAAGCAGCGGTAAATCCGCGTTGAATCGCGCGCCGGCCACGCCGGCAGTTCGACAGCCGCCAGCGGGCAAGGCAGCGCAGCATCGGAGGACGTCGGCACCATCGTGGAGACCACGGCATCCGACTGACGTGGTGAACCTGCATGCTGCCGACACGCCGACACGCCAGGAACGTTGCCCGCAACAGCGATGTGTCGGTAAGCGATGTCCCGGCGAACGCCTGGCTATCATCGTGCGTCGCGTGCTGCTGCCGCGGCCAAGCACTACCGCCGTTGCAACCAGCTCGAAGGATCGACCGGCTGGCCATTACGCCGCAATTCGAAGTACAGCGCCGGCACGCCCTGCCCGCCCGAGCTGCCGACCTTGGCCACCGCCTCGCCGCGCTTGATCGCTGCGCCGGCGTCGCGCAACAACGTGTCGTTATGCGCATACAGGCTCATGTAGCCGTTGCCGTGGTCCACGATCAGGATCATGCCGTAGCCGGTCATCCAGTCGGAAAACACCACGGTGCCGTCGGCCACTGCGGTCACCGTGGTGCCCTTGGGCGCGCCGATCAGCACGCCCTTGCTGGTGTGGCCATCGGGCAAGGTGGCATTGAAGCGTGCCAGCAGGTTGCCCGACACCGGCCAGCTCAGCCCACCGACCTTGGGCGCCGGTGCAGTGGCGACCACCTTGGGCGGCGTCTTGCCGGGACGCTCGGGGCGATCAGATTTGCCACGCTTGGCCTGCGCGGCGGCTTCGGCAGCGGCGCGTTTGGCGGCGGCGCGACGTTCGGCCTCGGCCTTGGCGGCAGCCGCGCGCAGGTTGGCCAGCAGCTGTTCCAGCGATTTGGCGTCCTGGCCCAGCGCCTTTTCGCGTTCGGCGCGCTGTTTGTAGCGATCGTCCAGCTGCGCGACCGTGGCCGCCTGCTGCGAGCGGTCCTTCTGCAAGGTCGCGGCCTGGGCCTTTTGTTGCGCGCGCGCCGCATCCAGTGCCTGGCGCCGGGCGGCGATGTCCTGTTCCACCCTGGCCAGGGCATCCAGCTGCGTGGCCAGCGCCTGGATGCGCTGTGCGCGGGCGTTCTGCACGTAACGGTGATCGGCCAGCATGCGGCTGGCATCGCCCACCGTGTCCTGCGACAGCAACACCTTCAGCGGCGCGTTGCGACCGACCTGGTCGGCTGCGCGCAGCAGCGCCGCCAGCTGCGCACGCTGCGTCTGCAGGCCACGCTGCAATTGCGCGCGGTCCTGCTGCAGCGTGGACAGGCGCTGCTCCTGTGCGCGCATAGCCGCTTCGGTGTCGCTCAGGGCACGCGCGGTCTTTGCCACCTTTTCGTCGGCCTGGCGCAGTTGCTGGGCCGCGGTGCCGCGCTTGCCTTCCAGCGCGCGCCGATCGGCGCTGATGGTCTTGAGTTCATCGCGCAGCTGTTGCAGCTTGCGCTCGGTCTCGCGCTGGCTTTGCGCCGCCACTGCGCCGCTGCCCAGCAGCGTGCACGCCACCAGCGCGGCTGCCAGCCAATGGCGCGCGCAGCCAATGGCTGGGGCAAGCGATGGGCGCGGCAGCGGGACGGGCAACGGGGGCAACGGGGGCAACGAAAGATCCAGTGACTTCAGGCAGGTGCGCGATTGTAGCCACCCATGGTGTGATCACCGCCACGCCCCAGACAGCCGCCACCGCGCGAGGTTCAGCATGAAGCCCCAATCTCTTCTCCTGGCGTTGTCCCTGCTCAGCACGAGCGCCTGGGCCGACGAGGACATCAGCAAGGTCAATGGCCGCATCAGCGCCGAACCTGGCCGCAGCTACGGCGATCTGGAAACGGTCAACGGTTCCATCGAGGTGGGCGCCGGTGCGCAGACCAGGGACGTGGAGACCGTCAACGGTGGCATCCGCATTGGCGAGAACGCGCGCACCGGCGGCGTGGAAACGGTCAACGGCTCGATCACCGTGGGCCAGAAAGTGACCGTGTCCGGCGGCCTGGAAACGGTCAACGGCAGCATCCTCACCGAGCGCGGCAGCCAGATCAGCGCCGGGGTGGAAACCGTCAACGGCAGCATCGGCCTGGTGGCAACCGAACTCGGCAAGGGGATCGAGACGGTCAACGGCGACATCACCGTCGGGGTGGATTCGCACGTACACGGCGGCATCAAGGTGACCAAGCCGAACTTCGGCTTTTCCTTCAAGCCGGCGCGCAAGCCGCGGGTGGTGATCGGTCCCAAGGCCGTGGTTGACGGACCCCTGGAGTTCGAGCGCGAGGTCGACCTGTACGTGCATCGCACCGCCAAGGTCGGCGCGGTCACCGGCGCCACCGCGCGCAGCTTCGATTCGGACGTGGCGCCCAAGGACTGACGCGCTCACCACGCGCACGCTCTAAGATCGGAACTCTGTCGCACGAGGAGTTCCGATGCCCCGCAAGATCCTGTTGTGCCTGGCCGCAACCCTGGCCCTGGCCAGTTGCAAGCGCGACGCTGCCGACACGCCGGCCACACCGGCGACGCAAACGCCGGTGGACATCGCACCCAGCGCACCGGTCAGCCGGCACGCGTTCTCGCCGGAGCTGACCGCCGGCGACTTTGCCGAGCTGGTCAAGACACTGGCTTCGGACGACTTCGAAGGCCGCGGCCCGGGCACGCCCGGCGAAGAAAAGACCGTGACCTACATCCGCGACCAGATGCAGCGCATCGGCTTGCAGCCGGGCAACGGCGACAGCTGGTTCCAGGATGTGCCGATGGTGGAAACCACCGCCGATGCGGCCACCGCACCGAGCCTGCGCAGCGGCGAGCAGACCCGCACCCTCGTCTTCGGCACCGACATCGTGGTCGGCACCCGCACCGGCCAGCCGGAGGTCAAGCTGGACAACAGCGAGCTGGTGTTCGTCGGCTACGGCGTGGATGCGCCCGAGCAGCAGTGGAACGATTACGCCGGCCAGGACTGGAAGGGCAAGACGGTGGTGATGTTCGTCAACGACCCCGGCTTCCACACCGGCGATGCCAAGCTGTTCGACGGCAAGCGCATGACCTACTACGGGCGCTGGACCTACAAGTTCGAGGAAGCCGCACGCAAGGGCGCGGCCGCCGCGTTGATCGTGCACGACACGCCTGGTGCCAGCTACGGCTGGGACGTGGTGAAAAATTCCTGGTCCGGCCCGCAATACGACCTGCCGGCCAAGGACGACCCGGACCCGCGCCTGCCGGTGCAGGGCTGGATCAGCGCCGACACCGCCAAGCAGCTGTTCGCCAATGCCGGGCTGGACCTGGCACAGGCCTACAAGGACGCCAGCAAGCGCGGCTTCAAGCCGGTGCCGTTGAAGGCCAGCTGGTCGGTGGACCTGAAGAGCACCATCGCGCAGAAGACCTCGCGCAACGTGGTCGGCGTGCTGCCCGGCAGCAGCCATGCCGACGAGGCGGTGCTGTACATGGCGCACTGGGACCACTTGGGCAAGCATCCGGGCGAAAGCGGCGACAACATCTACAACGGCGCGGTGGACAACGCCACCGGCGTGGCCGGGATTCTGGAAATTGCCGACGCCTTCGCGCACCAGGACCCCAAGCCGGCGCGCTCGGTGGTGTTCGTGGCGGTGACGCTGGAAGAATCCGGCCTGCTCGGCTCCAAGTACTACGTGGCCAACCCGAGCTTCCCGCTGGACAAGATTGCCGCAGTGATCAACCTGGATGCGATGTCGGTGGCCGGGCGCGCGCGCGATGTCACCGTGGTCGGCATGGGCAGCTCGGAGCTGGAAGACATCCTCAAGCCGATTGCCGCGATGCAGGGCCGCAGCCTGCACGCCGAAGCCACCCCGGAAAGCGGCTCGTACTTCCGCTCGGACCACTTCAACTTCGCCAAGGCCGGCGTGCCGGCGCTGTATGCCGATGGCGGCGAAGACCTGCGCGAGGGCGGCACCGCTGCCGGACGTGCCGCGGCCGAGGACTATGGCCGCCATCGCTATCATGCCCCCGGCGACGAATACGACGCAGCCACCTGGAAGCTGGACGGAACCATCGAAGACCTCCAGGTGGTCTACGGCGTCGGCAAGGAGGTCGCCGCCGGCGAGCGCTGGCCCAACTGGTATCCCGGCAACCCGTTCAAGGCCGCCCGCGACCGCATGATGGCCGACAAGCCAGCCGCAGGCACGGCGGCGGCGGCCGAGCAGGCCGATGGCGACGCGGACGCAGCGCGCATGAGCACGCCAGGCGCCAAATCGAAGGACACCGCGCCTGCCCGCTGAGTCATGCGGATGCGCTGCCGGCCCCACGGCGGCGCATGGGTGGCAAGTATCAGTGCGGTAGATGACCAGTGGGTGCCGCCAACGCAAAGGGCCTCCCGATCGGGAGGCCCTTTTTTTACAGCGACTGCGTGCGCATTGGTCGCAACCGTTCGCAGGCTGGCGGCTCAGTCGCCGCTAACAAAGCGGCTAGGCGGCCTGGCTGTCGCATCGTGCACGCTGCACCTTGCAACAGCGCACCGCCCTACCCGCTCAAACGCCTACGCGTCGATGCACGTTGAGCGTGCTCAGTCGTTATCCACGCTGACCACATGCCCATCGTCGGGGTCGACGTGCAGCTCGACCTTTTGCCCGTTGCGCTTGGCGTCGGCCTTCCACAAGCCGTCCTTGAATTTCAGGTCGTGCACGTCGGCATAGCCGCCGGTGGACAGCGCGGCGCGGACATCGGCTTCGCTCAGGCGCGAGGTGGTCTGGTCGCCATACACACGGCCAGTCACCGGGTCGATGTGGACATCCACATCCTTGCCGTCGCCGCTACGGGCATCGGCCGTCCAGACACCGTGCTCGAACTTGACGTCGTGCACCTTGGTGTAACCCTTGGCGGCCAGCATGCTGGTGACTTCGTTGGAAGTCAGTGCCTTGGCCGGCTTGGCGGCTTCCTGTGCGACGGCGCCTTGCGAAACGAGCGCCAGCGCGCCGATCAGTGCGGTGGTCATCATGCGATGTGCCATGAGAGGCTCCTGCTGTGAAGTGCCGCCATGCTCGCCGCGGGTGGATCGTGACAGGGTGAAAACCCGGCCTCTTCCATGCGGGAAATTCAGTTAACTGACATCACCATGGGCTGTTTCACCTGCCCTGCACTGTCGATTTACATCCTTGCGCCTGGCGGATTTGCCGAGCGGGTTTCCGTCACTTCAGCGTGCTCAAAAAAGCCGCCTTGCGGCGGCTCGACGATACGGGTCTGGTCAGCGTGTTTTACCCGCAACCGGTACGCGGGCGGCAGCAACCGGTGCGCGCGTGGCGCGTGCCGCCTGCGGCGAGAGGATGGTCATCTGCGGTTTGTCGGTGCCGTCCTTGTTCGGATGCACGTTGTAGGCATACGACAGGTTCCACCACGAGCCGGCGGCCCACCAGGTCCAGCCCAGCCACACGTCCGCATTGCTTTCCATGTACCCGAGCATGCCGCGTAGCGCCTCGTTGCAGACCGCGTTGTTGGCGGTGCCGAATTCGCCGAGGAAGCCGCGCTTGCGATTGATGCGCAACCATTCGGTGAAGTTGCGCAGGCGCTCGGCGCCGATGGTGGAGCTGACGCAGACGCTGGACGTGCCGCTGGAATCGATATCCAGATATTGATGCACTTCGAACGCATACCGATTGAGCGGATCGTAGATGGAGGCCAGTGCGGTGGCGTTGGAATACCCATCGTTGGTCGGCGAATACCAGCTGTGGGCACCGGTCCACAACGCGCCGGGCACCAGGATCAGATTGGTGGCGCCGGTCCTGCGGATGGTATCGATGGCAGCCTGCGCCGCGCCCGCCCACTCGCTGGCGGAGATATTGTTCGGCTCGTTCATCAGCCCGAAAATCACCGCGTTGTCGCCGTTGAATGCCAGCCCCAGGCGCCGCCACAGATCGGTGAACGTGGCCACCGGAACTTCCGGCCCGCCGATCTTGTAGCCGTAATACTTGGCGTAGTTATGGATATCGATCACCAGATACATGCCAGAGGCCTTGGCACGCGCCACGGCCTGCTGCACCAGTGCCAGCTGTACCGGGTCCAGTTCGCCGCGCGCGCTGGGTTGCAGGCGTTCCCACAGGATGGGCAGGCGGATCGTATTCATGCCGACACCAGCGAAATACGTGTAATCGCTGGCAGCGGCATACATATAGTCCTTGTTGAGTACGCCGGGTTTTTTCGACGATGCGAATTCGGCGCCTGACAGGTTGACGCCGGCATACGTGAGCACGCGCGTTTGCGCGTTGGCCAGCGGCAGAATGCACAGCATGGAGAACAACAGCGCGCCACGGATCAAATTGAGCAGCGCAAGAGGCACAGCAGACATGGAACAACTCCTTCGACGGCGGGGGGCGATGCGTGCGACCCGCTGTGGACGATCTGCGCGAGGTGCGCCGCATCTGTCCCTTCCAATGCATCTGCTGTGCCCAAATGCCTAGCCGAGTAAATGTGAAGTAAATGTGTGCACTGGATCGCAGTCACAGATCTCGAAATGGTCTGCGCGTAATAGCGCGTTGATACGACCGCCGCCATTGCAAGGTGGTCTAGCGCCTTCGCTGCTGCGGCGACGGCGCGAATTGTCGAGATAACGTCGTACGGACGCGCTTGCTGCCGATCACATGGCGCCAGTGCACTGGCGCCATGACGCCGCCATGCGGCTGGCGCACGGTGGAGGCGAGGTGCTGCAGGTCA
Organism: Xanthomonas sp. NCPPB 1068; assembly: GCF_041479385.2. Lineage (NCBI taxonomy): Bacteria > Pseudomonadati > Pseudomonadota > Gammaproteobacteria > Lysobacterales > Lysobacteraceae > Xanthomonas > Xanthomonas sp. NCPPB 1068. Next base: position 30,442 of record NZ_CM192986.1, read on the forward strand.
CGGCGGTGCCTCGCACCTCCGCGTGGGACTAAGGGATCCTGGTCACCCGCCTGGCATGCGGGCTCAGGATCGACATCTGCGGCTTGTCACGTCCCTGCGCGTCCGGATGCACGTTGAAGGGGTATTTGCCGTTCCACCATTTACCCGCAGCCCAGAAGGTCCAGCCGGTCCATACATCGTTGTTGGTTTCCATGTACTTCAACATGCCTTCCAGCGCGGCATTGCAGGTGACATTGTTGCCGGTGCCGAATTCGCCGAGAAAACCGCGTTTTTTGTTGATCCGCAGCCACTGGGTGAAACTTTCCAGGCGTTTGACGCCGATCTCCTTGCTGACGCATCCGCCAACGGTGCCGCTGGAGTCCGTATCCAGGTACTGGTGCACTTCGATCGCATAGCGGTTGAGCGGGTCGCGCAGAGTGGCGAGCGCCACCGCGTTGGATTGCCCGGCCACTGTGGAGTACCAGCTATGCGCGCCGCTCCATAGCGCGCCCGGGACTAGGATCAGGTTATTGGCGCCGGTCTTGCGGATGGTGTCGATGGATGCCTGCGCGGCGGCAGCCCAGGACTGCGGGTTGATGTCGTAGGGCTCGTTCATCAGCCCGAAGATCACCGCGTTGTCGCTTTTGAACGCAATGGCCAGGCGTCGCCATAGATCGGTCAGCGTGGCGATGGGCACCTTCTGCGTGCCGACCTTATTGCCGTAGTACTTGGCGTAGTTATGCACATCCACGATCAGGTACATCTTCGCCGCCTTGGCGTTGGCGACGGCCTGCCGGAGCAACGCCAGCTGCGCCGGATCCAGTTCGCCGCCGGCCTTGGGTTGCAGACGCTCCCACAGGATGGGCAGGCGAATGGTGTTCATCCCTTTGCCGGCGAAATAGCTGTAATCGCCAACAGCCGGGTACAGGTAGTCGACGTTGAGCACGCCGGGTTTTTGCGAGGACTTGATTTCCGCGCCGGAGAGATTGACGCCGGCATACTTCAGGCCGGTCGTGCCTTGTGCATGCGCAAACGGCATGGCAGCGAGCAATAGCATGGGCAGCACGCAGCGACGCAGCGCATGCGTGTGGGAAGTGGGGGACAGCATGGGGGAACTCCTAAAGACCGACAGAGGGCGATGCGTCGCGTTGTTGGCGCGCGTGCGCCACGATGACGCATCCGTCACCACAGTAGGCGTATGCGCGCACGCAAACTACGGATGCTAGGTATCGGACAGCGAAGCTGTGCGGTCAATCGCAGTTACACGGCCGGGGGCGCGTCGATCCGGTCGATGCATCGCATGGATTCAGATGTGCGCCTTGATCGCCTCACGGCGGCGCAATGCGGCGATCGATCCGGCGCCAGCGAACGCTGCCGTGTTTGCTGGCGGCGCGGGAAAAGTCACCTGCACTGGTCGAGGTGATCGGTGTGGCGGTGCCGCCGCCACGAACATCGCCATCACGGCTAGCGCGTCGCAGTGCAACGTTGGCGCAAAAGAAATGGCCGCAGCTGCGCGCTGCGGCCACCGTCCCGTGCAGGCGAGGCCGGTTACTTTCCGGCGCGGCGCGCGTACTTGCTCAGGATGCGCATCTGAGGCTTGTCGCTGCCGTCCTTGCCCGGTTGCACCGTGAACGGGTAATCCGGCTTCCACCACGCGCCGGCAGCCCACCAGGTCCAGCCCAGCCACACGTCGCTGTTCTGTTCCATATACGTCAGCATGCCTTCCAGTGCCTTGTCGCAGACCGGATTGTTGGCCGTGCCGAATTCGCCCAGGAAACCTTTCTGCTTGTTCTCGCGCAGCCACGCGGTGAAGCCGCGCAGCTTTTCTTCGCCCACCGAATCGCTGGTGCACACCGGCTTGGTGCCGCTGTAGTCCTTGTCCAGATACTGATGCGCTTCGAAGGCCAGGTTGTTGCCGGGGTCCTTGAGGATTTCCAACGCCTTGGCGTTGGAGACGCCGTAGCTGGTGCTGCGCCAGCTGTGCGCGCCGGTGTAAGCGGTGCCCGGCACCAGGATCAGATTCTTGGCGCCGGTCTTGCGGATCGCGTTGATCGCGCCCTGCGCGGCGTTGGCCCAGTCCGGGGCTGAAATGCCGTTGGGCTCGTTCATCAGCCCGAAGATCACCGCCTTGTCGTCCTTGAACTCCAGCGCCAGCCGGCGCCACAGATCGGCCAGTGCGGCAGCGGGAACCTCGTTGGTGCCGATGCGCTGGCCGCCGTACTTGGCGTAGTTGTGCAGGTCCAGAATCAAGTACTGCTTGTTGGCCTTGGCGGCTTCGAGCGATTTCTTGATCAGTCCGAGCTGCGCCGCATCCAGGTTGCCGTTGAGCTCGGGCTGCAGGCGCTCCCACAAAAAGGGCAGGCGCATCGTATTCATGCCCTTGCCGGCGAAGTAGCTGAAGTCCGACGCGGACGGGTAGGTGTAGTCCTTGAACAAGGTGCCGGGCTTCTTGCGCGAGTTGAACTCGGCACCGGACAGATTGACCCCGACATATTTCAGGCCGGTGGACTCTTTTCCGGGACGGCCAGGTTCCTTGGCCTGCGCCAGCGGCAGGGCCGCCAGCAAGGTCAGTGCAAGCGCGGCATTGCGCAAGAATGGGAGCAGCGGGGGAGCGCGAAACATGGAAGCCTCCTTCGGCATCGACGTGGGTGGCCGCGGGGGGAGGGCACGGCCAGCAGGAGATGGTGCAGGGCGATCGGCTGCCCGATGAGCCTAGAAGCTTGCACGTTAGCGTGCCATTCACGCGCGCACCCTGGATTTGATCGCGCAAAAACCCGGCGCAGCGCATGATGCGCCGGCGGTAGCGTTCGCAAGAGGACACACAAGACGCACTGTCGCATGAGCGCGACGGGACGCTGTCTTAAGCTACCGCCACTGTTTTCCTGTCGCCCGCATCTGTTGCGGGTGACGCAACGTCCCGGAGTATTCCATGAGCCAAGCCCACGCCTTTGCCGCCCAAGCCGCCGACCAGCCGCTTGCCCCGTTCGTGTTCGAACGGCGCGCGCCCGGCCCGCATGATGTGCAGATCGACATTGCCTACTGCGGCGTCTGTCACTCGGACCTGCACACCGCACGCAATGAATGGCACAACACGCTGTACCCGTCCGTTCCCGGTCACGAGATCGTTGGCCGCGTGACTGCGGTGGGTGATGCCGTGACCGACTTCAAGGTTGGCGACCTGGCCGGCGTCGGCTGCATGGTCGACAGCTGCCGCAGCTGCGCCTCCTGCCAGGAGGGCGAAGAGCAATATTGCGAAGCCGGCTTTACCGGCACCTACAACGGCCCGATGTTCGGCGGCGGCGAGAACACCTACGGCGGTTACTCCGACCATATCGTGGTCGACCAGAAGTACGTGCTGCGCATCTCCCATTCGGACAACCTGGCTGCGGTGGCACCGCTGCTGTGCGCCGGCATCACCACCTATTCGCCGCTGGCGCACTGGAAGGTGGGCCCCGGGCAGAAGGTGGGCGTGGTCGGCCTGGGCGGCCTGGGCCACATGGCGGTGAAGATCGCCAAGGCGATGGGCGCCACCGTGGTGCTGTTCACCACTTCCGAGGGCAAGCGCGCCGACGCGCTGCGCCTGGGCGCCAGCGAGGTCGTGATCTCCAAGGACGAGGCGCAGATGGCCGCGCAGTACAACACCCTGGATTTCATCCTCAACACCGTGGCCGCGCCGCACAACCTGGACCCGTTCCTCAACGCGCTCAAGCGTGATGGCGCGATGGTGCTGGTGGGCGTGCCCGAGCAGTCGCATCCGTCACCGAGCGTGTTCAACCTGGTGATGAAGCGCCGCACCCTGGCCGGCTCGCTGATCGGCGGCATCCGCCAGACCCAGGAAATGCTGGATTTCTGCGCCAAGCACAACATCGTCTCGGATATTGAAACGATCCGCGCCGACGAAATCAACGAGGCCTACGAGCGCATGCTCAAGGGCGACGTGAAGTACCGCTTCGTGATCGACATGGCCTCGCTGGACAAGGCGGCCTGATTCGCGATTGCGGCAGGGTGTGATGCCACCATCTGCACTGCAATACAACGCAGATGGTGGCATTGCGCTAGTGGGGTAGCGCAGCCGCGCAGCGCACTGCTCCGGCATCTCGAAGCCCCCTGGATTTTCCATCTGCTACGACTGCATGGCCATGCGCAGACGGCACTCTTGCGGTGCCCTTGCGCTGCCGCAGCGAACTCGATGCCAGTCTGTTCTCTCTGCAATGGAGAGGGGCACGCCATCGAATCGCAACTTATTCGATCCCGGACACGCTTAGGCCTGCGCAGAAGCCTCGGTGTCGGCAGTCGAGATCAGCAGACAGGCTACGAGCAATTAAGAGCGGGCCCCGAATCTCAGGCCGCTGCCGGCTCCTTGACCTGCGCCTTCACTCCGAGCATCTGCACGATGCTTCCTGCCGCGTCGCGGCCTTCGGCCACAGCAGTGACCACCAGGTCGGCACCGCGCACGCAGTCGCCGCCGGCGAACAGGCGCGGGTTGCTGGTCTGGTAGGGCAGGCGGCCATGGCCATCGGATGGGGCGACGATGCGCCCGTTGCTGCCGGCCTCCACGCCTTGCGATGCCAGCCAGTCGGGCAGGGTGGGCGAGAAGCCGAAGGCGATGATCACCACGTCCGCTTCCAGCAGCGATTCGCTGCCTTCCACCGGTACCGCATTGCGGCGGCCGCTGGCGTCGGGTTCGCCCAGCCTGGTTTCCACCACGGTCACGCCGATGGCTTCGTCGTCGGCGCCGGATTCGATCGAGAGCGGCTGGCGGTTGAACAGGAAGCGCACGCCTTCTTCGCGTGCGTTGGCCACCTCGCGCGCCGAGCCCGGCATGCTGGCCTCGTCGCGGCGATACGCGCAGGTGACTTTGGCCGCGCCCAGGCGAATGGCGCTGCGCACGCAGTCCATGCCGGTGTCGCCGCCGCCCAGCACCACCACGCGCTTGCCGTTGAGGTCGGGCAGGGCGAGCTGGTCTTCCCAGCCGGCGATCGGCCGGCCATGCGGGTCGTTGCCGCTGACGATGCGGCTGTTCTGCACCAGAAACGGCAGCGCCGGCAGCACGTTCTTCAGGTCCTGCCCGGGCAGGCCGCCGTCGGTGTAGCGGTACGCACCGGTACCCAGGAATACCGCGTCGTATTCGCCCAGGAGCTGCTCGATGCTGACGTCCTTGCCGATCTCCACGCCCAGGCGGAACTGCACGCCCATGCCTTCCAGGATGTCTCGGCGCTTGCCGATCACCGACTTGTCCAGCTTGAAGCTGGGGATGCCGAACTGCAGCAGGCCGCCGATCTGCTCATAGCGGTCATAGACCACCGCCTCGATACCGGCACGTACCAGCCGGTCTGCACACGCCAGCCCGGCCGGGCCGGCGCCGATCACCGCCACGCGGTGGCCGCTGGGCTGCACATTGCCCAGGTCCGGGCGCCAGCCCATCTTGAAGGCGGTATCGACGATGTACTTTTCCACCGCGCCGATGGTGACCGCGCCGAATTCCTCCAGCGTGCAGCTGCCTTCGCACAGGCGGTCCTGCGGACACACCCGCCCGCACACTTCCGGCAGCGGGTTGGTGGAATGGCATAGCGCGGCGGCTTCTTCGATGCGGTTCTCCTGCACCAGCTGCAGCCACTGCGGGATGGCGTTGTGCACCGGGCATTTCCAGCTGCAATACGGGTTGCCGCAGTCCAGGCAGCGGCCGGACTGGTACTGCGCGTCGGCCTTGTCGAACTTGCCGTACAACTCGCCCCAGTCGCCGGAGGTACGCAGCTCCACCGGGATGCGCGTGGGCATGGTCCGGGGCAGGTCGAGGAATTGGAAGGCTTGCTTGCGGCTCATAAGAAAATCCGTGGCTGATTCCCTTCTCCCGCCTGCGGGAGAAGGTGCCCCGAAGGGGCGGAAAAGGGGCGGCGGGGCCTGTGCCCTCACCCCCAACCCCTCTCCCGCCAGCGGGAGAGGGGAGCACTGCGACGACTCTGACGATGTGCTGCCAGCATTGCGACTGCGGTCCTTCTCCCGCACGCGGGAGAAGGTGCCCCAAAGGGGCGGATGAGGGGTGGCGGGCCTGCGCCCTCACCCCCAACCCCTCTCCCGCTGGCGGGAGAGGGGAGCACTGCGACGACTCTGACGATGTGCTGCCAGCATTGCGACTGCAGTCCTTCTCCCGCCTGCGGGAGAAGGGAGCACAACTCAGGCGGCGCGCCGCAGCGACTCAGTGAGCGACTCGATGCTGGCGGCCTTGGGTTTGACCAGCCAGAACTTGCCGATGTAGTCGCGGAACTCGTCCAAAATCTGCTGCGCCCAGATGCTGCCGGTGAGCTCGCGGTGGCGGCTGATCAAGGTGTGCAGGTGCTGGCGATGGTTCTCGAAGCCTTCGGCGGAGACGCGGTGGATGTCGATCAGCTCGTGGTTGTAGCGGTCCACGAAGTCGCGCTCGATATCCAGCACATAGGCCAGGCCGCCGGTGAAGCCGGCGCCGAAGTTCAGGCCCACCTTGCCCAGCACCAGCACCACGCCGTCGGTCATGTATTCGCAGCAGTGGTCGCCTGCGCCTTCAACCACCGCCAGCGCGCCGGAGTTGCGCACCGCAAAGCGCTCGCCCGCGCGCCCGGCCGCGAACAGCTCGCCGCCGGTGGCGCCGTACAGGCAGGTGTTGCCCACGATCGGCGTGCTGCGCGCCTCGAAGCGCGCGCCGCGCGGCGGGCGCACCACCAGCCGGCCGCCGGCCATGCCCTTGCCGACGTAGTCGTTGGCTTCGCCTTCCAGCTCCAGCTGCAGGCCACCGGCATTGAACGCGCCGAAGCTCTGCCCGGCGGTGCCGCGGAAGCGCAGGTTCAACGGCGCATCGCTCATGCCGTGGTTGCCGTGCACGCGTGCGATGGCACCGGACAGCCGCGCACCGATCGAACGGTCGGTGTTGTGGATCAGGAAGCGATGGTCGCCGCCGCGCTTGTTGGCGATCGCATCGGCCAGCAGGCCGTCCATCTGCGTGGCCAGGCTGTCCGGCGATTCGTACAGGCGCTGGGCGGCGCAGTGGCTGCCGTCGTAGCGCGCATGGGTGAGCAGGCGCGACAGATCGACCTTGACCCCGGCGCGTGGCGAGACCTCCAATTGCTCCAGCAGGTCGGTGCGGCCGACGATGTCGTCCAGCGAACGCACGCCCAGGTACGACAGCCACTGGCGCACTTCGTCGGCCAGCAGGCGGAAGAAGTGTTCCACCCGCTCCGGCAGGCCGGTGAAGTAGCCGGCACGCAGGCGCTCGTCCTGGGTGGCCACGCCGGTGGCGCAATTGTTGAGGTGGCAGATGCGCAGGTACTTGCAGCCCAGCACGATCATCGGCGCGGTGCCGAAGCCGAAGCTGTCGGCGCCCAGCAACGCGGCCTTGACCACGTCCAGGCCGGTCTTCAGGCCGCCGTCGGTCTGCAGGATGGTGCGGCCGCGCAGGTCGTTGGCCACCAGCGCCTGGTGCGACTCGGCCACGCCCAGTTCCCACGGCACGCCGGCATAGCGGATCGAGCTGACCGGGCTGGCACCAGTGCCGCCGTCATGGCCGGACACGGTGATCAGATCGGCGCCGGCCTTCACCACACCGGCGGCGATGGTGCCGACGCCGGCATGCGCCACCAGCTTCACCGACACCAGCGCGGTGGGGTTGACCTGCTTGAGGTCGTAGATCAGCTGGGCCAGGTCTTCGATGGAATAGATGTCGTGGTGCGGCGGCGGGCTGATCAGGCCGATGCCGGGCTTGGCGTAGCGCAGCCGGGCGATCAGTTCGTTGACCTTGTGGCCGGGCAGCTGGCCGCCTTCGCCGGGCTTGGCGCCCTGGGCGACCTTGATCTGCAGCACTTCGGCGTTGACCAGGTATTCCGGGGTCACGCCGAAGCGGCCGGAGGCCACCTGCTTGATCTTGGAGCGCTTCTCGGTGCCGTAGCGGGCCGGGTCTTCGCCGCCTTCACCGGAATTGCTGCGCCCGCCCAGCCGGTTCATCGCAATGGCCAGCGCTTCATGTGCCTCGGGCGACAACGCGCCCAGGCTGATCGCGGCGCTGTCGAAACGGCGCAGCACATCGGCTGCGGGGGCGACTTCATCCAGCGGGGTGGGGGTGTCGGCACGCTTGAGCTGGACCAGATCGCGCAGCGTCGAGGCTGGGCGCGAATGCACCGCGTCCACGTACTTCTGCCAGTCGCCGGCATCGCCGGTACGCGTGGCGCGCTGCAGCGTCATGACCACGTCGGGGTTGTACATGTGGTACTCGCCGCCGTGCACGTACTTGAGCAGGCCGCCCACTTCCGGCTTGAGCTGGTCGTTCCAGGCGCGTGCGGTGAGCTCGCGCGCCTCGGTGTCCAGTCGCGCCAGGCCCACACCGCCGATGCGTGCAGGCGTCTCGGCAAAGCACAGCTCCACCACGTCCGGGTCCAGCCCGACGATCTCGAACAACTGCGCGCCGCGATAACTGGCGATAGTGCAGATGCCCATCTTGGAGATGATCTTGGACAGGCCCTTGTAGATGCCCTTGCGGTAGCGGCGGCCGATCTGCGATTGCTCGCCGCCCTTGCTCAACTGCAGGATGCCGCGCCGGCCCAGGTCGAACAGGGTCTGGTAGGCCAGGTACGGGTACACCGCGGTGGCGCCGAAGCCGAGCAGGCAGGCCATGTGATGCGCATCGCGCGCGGTGCCGGTTTCGATGATCAGGTTGACGTCGCAGCGCAGGCCCACCTTGCACAGGTGGTGATGCACCGCGCCGGTGGCCAGCAGCGCATGCGCCATCGGCCGGTCCGGCACCGGGTAACGGTCCGAGAGCAGCAGCATCACCGCACCGGCGCGCGCTGCGGCTTCCACTTCCTGGCAGATGCGTTCCAGGCCGGCCTTGAGGCCTTCCTCCACGCTGTAGGACAGGTCGATCAGGCGGTTGCGCTCGACGTACTGCTCCATCTTCAGCAGCTGGCGCAGCTTGCGCTGGCTGAGCACCGGCGAGTTGAGGATGACGTGGTTCACCGTCTCCGCGCCGGCATGGAAGATGTTGGTCTCCTTGCCGAGCTGGGTGGTGAGCGACATCGCGATGCCTTCGCGCAGCGGGTCGATCGGCGGGTTGGTGACCTGCGCGAAGGCCTGGCGGAAGTAGTCGTACAACGGCCGGGTCTGGCGGCTGAGCACCGCCATCGGGGTGTCGTCGCCCATCGAGCCGGTGGCTTCCTGCTCGGTTTCCGCCAGCGGGCGCAGTACCTGTTCCACTTCCTCGGTGCTGAGCTGGAACAGCTTGTGGTAGCTGCGCAGGGTCTGCTCGCTGAAGGGTTCTTCCACCAGCGAGGGGTCGATCAATTCGGTCTGCAGGTAGGTCACGCCCTGCTGCAGCCATTGCTTGTACGGCGCGCGCGCACGGTTGATGCGGTCGATGGCGTCCGAATCGAGCAGGTCGCCGCGCTTGAGATCGATCGCCATCATCTCGCCCGGGCCCAGCTTGCCCTTGCGGGTGATGCGCTCGGCGGGCAGTTCCCACACACCGGCTTCGGAGGCCACCAGGAAATGACGGTCGGAGGTCAGCATCCAGCGGGCAGGGCGCAGGCCGTTGCGGTCGAGCATGCAGGCCGCATAGCGGCTGTCGCAGGCCACGATGCCGGCCGGGCCGTCCCACGGCTCGGTGTTGAGGCCATAGAACTCGTAGAACGCAGCCAGATCGGCGTCCTTGAACTCCAGCGACTGGGTCGCCGGCGGCACCAGGATGCGCAGCGCCTGCAGCAGGTCCATGCCACCGGCGATCAGCAGCTCCAGCATGTTGTCCAGGCTTTGCGAATCGGAGCCGTGCATGGAGATCACCGGGTCGAATTCGGCGATATCGAAACGCGGGGTCTGCCACACCTTGCTGCGCGCCTGCGCCCAGCGCCGGTTGCCTTCGATGGTGTTGATTTCGCCGTTGTGCGCGAGCAGGCGGAAAGGATGCGCCAGCGGCCAGCGCGGCAGCGTGTTGGTGGAAAAGCGTTGGTGAAACACGATTGCGCTGGAGGACAGGTCGCTGCGCTGCAGGTCCGGGTAGAACGTGCTCAGCTTGTCCGGCAGCACCATGCCCTTGTAGCTGATGCCATTGGGCGAGAGGGTGGTGACGTAGAAATTTTCGACCGCATGCAGCGCCTGCTCGGCGCGGCGGCGCGCCAGGAACAGCGCCAGGGTGAAGCCGTCTTCGGTCTGTTCGGCGCCGGCATCGACAAACACCTGTTCGATGCGCGGCAAGGTGTCGCGGGCCAGCTGGCCGCACACGCTGTCGTCGGTGGGCACCACGCGCCAACCACGGAACTGCACGCCGGCGCTGTGCAACTGGGTTTCCAGTTCGGCGCGACATCGCGCGGCCTCGGCCTCGTCCAGCGGCAGGAACACCACACCGGCCGCGTAGCGCGTGCCCAGGGTGATGCCGGCATCGCGTGCCAGCCCGCGCAAGAACGCATCGGGTTTGCGGATCAGCAAGCCGCAGCCATCGCCGGTGAGCCCGTCGGCCGCCACACCGCCGCGGTGGGTCATGCGCGAGAGCGCCGCAATCGCGGTATCCACCAGCGAGCGGGAAGGTTGGTCGTCCAGCTGGGCGACCATGCCAAAACCACAGGCGTCGCGCTCATCGCGCACGCTGTTGTAGAGACCGTAGTCGTGGAGCCCTTGGCGAGTGCGGGGGGCCATGTGTGCCTCGTTGCGATCTAGGAGAGCGGCGACGACGTTGCAGCGCTCGATCCGTGGAGCGTTTCGAAGAGGTCACCGGATGATCGACTAGACCACAGTTGATGCGGTGCCGCAATACACCGTTACAGCTGCAACGAGACCGGCTGAAAGCCCTTGTGCCAGCTGGCTTGGCGCCTGTCCGGCGACAGGCGCCAGGGCATGCTCAGCCGCAGCGCACCGAAGCGATGGCGTTCTTGGCGTCCACTTCCAGATTGAGCCGTTCGCCGTTGAATTCCATGGTGGTCATCTGACCGGGCTTGAGCACGCGCACCGACTTGGCGCCCGCATCGCTGCGTGCCTGTTCGCTCACCGCATCGGTCAACGCCTGACCCACCAGCGATTGCACCTGGGTGGCATCGCAACTGCCGATCGGCGGGGCGTCCGGCGCGGCATCCGGCGCAGGCGCAGAGGCTTGTTCGGCCGCATGCTGGGCAGTGGCGGTGACCGCTTCCTGCTCATCGGGTTGCGGCTTGTTGCAGGCGGTCAATGCAGTCAGCACGACCAGGGTGCAGGCCAGGCGGGCAATAGGCAGGACAGCGCGCATCGATGACTCCAGCAAAGGGGGATGCCCCAAGCATAAGCACAAAGTCGCGCGACGGCATCGCGTGCCCACACGGCGTTGTCGTTGCGTTGACGCGGCCTAGTCCTGCCCGGCCCAACAATCGGCGCCAGTCCCTCGACGTGTGCGCAATGAAAGCCAAACGTGTTCTTCGCAATGCCGCCACCACGGCCAGCACCGTCGGCAAGCTCGCCAGCGTCGCCACCGGTGCGGCGGTGGCCGGCGCTGCCGTCGCCACCGTGGCCGCCGTCGCGCAGGCCAAGGCCACCGCACGCGCGGCCGGGCTGATCTATGTCAACGACCAGCAGCCCGGCATCAGCCGGCGCAAGGCAGGCAAGAGTTTCAGCTACCGCAGTGCCGACGGTGATCGCATCGCCGATGCGGACACCTTGCAGCGCATCCGCTCGCTGGCCATCCCGCCGGCGTACACCGAGGTATGGATCTGCGCCAAGCCCAACGGGCATCTGCAGGCCACCGGCCGCGATGCGCGGCGGCGCAAGCAATACCGCTATCACGCCGATTGGGCGCAGGTGCGTGGCGAAGGCAAGTTCGAGCGGGTGATCGCCTTTGGCACCGCATTGCCCAAACTGCGGCGGCGCCTGCGACGCGATCTGGCGCTGCCGGGCTTCCCGCGCGAGAAGGTGCTGGCGATCGTGGTGGCCTTGCTGGCCGACACCCTGGTGCGCGTGGGCAATGCCGAATATGCGCGCAGCAACCGCTCCTACGGGCTCACCACGCTGCGCAACCGGCACATGGAGTTTCTCAAGGGCGGGCGTGCACGGCTCAAGTTCCGCGGCAAGAGCGGGCAGGATCACGAGATCGAGGTGGACGACAAGCACCTGGTCAAATTGATCCGTGAATGCCAGCAACTGCCGGGGCAGTCGCTCTTCCAGTACCGCGACGACGATGGCCAGCTGCAGCCGGTGGACTCGGGCGAGGTCAACGACTACCTGCGCGAGGCGATGGGCGAGGACTTCACCGCCAAGGATTTCCGCACCTGGGGCGGCACGCTGGCGGCGCTGCAGCGCCTGGCGCGGCTGCCGTTGCCCGAGCGCAGCAGCGAGCGCGCGCTCAAGCAGGTGCAGAACGATGTCATCCGCGAGGTGGCTGACGCGCTGGGCAATACGCCGTCGGTGTGCCGCAAGGCCTACATCGACCCCTGCGTGTTCGAAGGCTGGCGCGCCGGCGAGCTGCAGGCCATGGCCAGTGGCGTGCGCGGCGAGCGGCAATGGGAGGCGGCCACGCTGAAGTTCCTCACCGCCTCACGCGCCAAGCTCAAGACGGCGACAAAGGGCGCTTCCAGGCGCAAGTGAGCGGAGCGACCCGGGACCGAAAAGCCGCGATGCTTTTCGATTCCCGATTCCCGATTCCCGATTCCCGATTCCCGATTCCCGATTCCCGATTCCCGATTCCCGATTCCCGATTCCCGATTCCCGATTCCCGATTCCCGATTCCTCAGCCGCAATACACCGCGGTGATGTTGTTGGTCGGGCCGGTTTCGATGCTCAGGTGGTCGCCGCCGCTTTCGCTGGCACCCTGCGCCGGGTCGGCCAGGCCGCTGGCGGTGGTGCCGCCGGTGGTGCGTTCGCCGCGGCGCACGCTCACCTGCAGGCTGTCGCTGTCCACGCGCGCGCGCTCGATGGTCTGCGCGGCTGCGGCCAGGCCCACGACGCCGCGGACCTTTTCGATATGGCATTGGCCGGAGATGACGCCATCGATGGGTTGCACCTGCGCGACCTGGTTGGAGGCACAGGCCGAGAGCAGCAGCACGGCGGCGAGCGGGGCGAGGGTGCGAATCATCGGGCGTCTCCAGCGGAAGAATGGCGCAAGCGTGAAGAATCCGTTGTTGGTGTGGCATGAAGACGGCTGCGCCGGCATTGGCTGATGTGTGGCCCGGGTGCGCGTGCCGTTGGCAAGGCGCTGGCCACCGCGTGATGCGTGGGCTGGGCATGCAGGTGGTTGTCGCGGTGGTGCGTCACCTTCTTTGATGCGGTGGTCGGCGCGTTACAGCGCCTGGCCCTGCTGCCCGTCGCCGCGCGTTGACGCTATCGATCACCCGGTGTTGCGCAGCGCCGCCGGCACGACCGTGCGGTGTGGTGAAACAACGCGGCCGCGCTGCAGGCCGTCAGGGCATCTGCAACGCGGCTGGCAGGCACCGGTGCACCGCAAGCGCATACGACACGCGCGTGCGGTGCAACCGGTTCACCCTTGCGCCGTGGCCTCGCGCACAAACGCTTCGTAGGTGCGCAGCGGGCGCCCCAGAATGGCCTGCAGCGTGTCCACCGCACCGTCGGCGGCGTGCATGCCGCCGCGCTGGATGCCGGCCATCATCAGGCGCATGTCGTACGCCAGCCAGGACGGGCCATAGGTGGCCAGCTGCGCTTCGAAGGCGGCCACGTCATCCCCGGCATAGGCGATCTCGCGCCCAAGCGCTGCGCTCCACACCTTTGCAGCGTCCGTGCCGGTCAGTGCCTGCGGGCCGACCAGCTCGAGCGTGACGCGCTCCAGCGCCGCAGTCGCCCGGTCGCGCCGCAGCAACTCGCTCACGGCGATCGCGGCGATGTCGCGGGTATCGATCATGGCCACACCCGCCGCGCCGATCGGCATCGGGTAGAGGCCGTGGTCCTGGATGGTCTGCTGGACCGTGGCATCGTTCTGCATGAAGTAGGCAGGCCGCAGGATCGTGGCGGGCATGTCCAGCTGTTCGATCATGCGTTCGACCGCGTGCTTGCCGGTGAAATGCGGCACGTTGGTGAACGTGTCGGCATGAATCACCGACAGATAGACGATGCGCTCGATGCCCGCCTCCTTGGCAAGGTTCAAGGCAATCAGCGCCTGGGTCACTTCGTCGGGGGTCACCGCGTTCAACAGGAACAGGGTGCGTACCGATGACAGCGCTGCGCGCAACGATGCCACGTCGGTGAGGTCGGCCACGACCTCGGTGACACCTGCGGGAAAGGTGCGCTTGCCGGCCTGGCGCACCAGCGCGTTGACCCGGGCGCCGGCCTCGGCCAGGCCCTGGACGACGAGGGAACCGATGGTGCCGGTGGCACCGGTGACAAGAATGCTCATGTGACTCTCCTGTTGTGGATGATGGGTGGATGCGGGGAACGGGTAACTCAGCGCGACAGGTCCGCCACGACCTTGCCGGCGCGTGAGGCGGTGCGATTGCGTTCGATGGCCTGCGGGATCTGCGCGAAGCCGACGACCTCGCTGACCGTGGAGGTCTGCGCGCCGGTCACGACCTCTGCGGCCAGCGTCTCCAGCAGTGCGACGTCCGGCTGGTTGACGAACCACAGGCCGCGGCGACCGGGAGGGGTACGGGCCAGGATGTCCGGCGAGCTGGTGCCGACGATTGCACCGTGCGGCGCCAGCACCTGCCAGGAACGGTCCAGTACCTCGCCGCCGACGTAGTCCAGGACCAGGTCGATGTCATGCACGAGGGTTTCGAAGCGCTGCGTCCGATGGTCGATGACCTGGTCTGCGCCCAGGCTGCGCACATACGCCAGGTGTGGCGTCGCGGCGGTGGCAATCACCTCGGCGCCCGCGCGCTTGGCGTACTGCACGGCGTGACCACCCAGCCCGCCGGCGGCGCCATGGATCAGGATGCGCTGCCCGGCCCGTAGCGGCCCCGCATGGTGCAGGCTCTGCCAGGCAGAGACGGCGGCCAATGGCAGGGCGGCGGCCTGAGGAGCATCCATCCCGTCCGGGATGCGGGCCAGCCTGGCCTCGTCGACGGCAACGTATTCGGCGTACGCACCGAGCGTGGCCAGCGTGCCCATCACTCGGTCGCCGACCTGGAAGCGCGTACTGCCGGGCCCGATGGCTGCGACCACACCGGCCAGTTCGGCGCCCAGCACGATCGGCAGCGGCAGCGTAAAGACCTCGCGGACCAGCCCGGCGCGGACCTTCCAGTCGATGCCGTTCACGCCGGCGGCATGCACGCGCACCAGCACCTGGCCTTGTGCTGCCAGCGGTGTGGGGACGGTGGCGAGCTCGGCGGCGTCGGCGCCACCGTAGGCCCGGATCAGGACAGCGCGTTGGGTTGTGGTGTTCATGGCAGTGCTCGGGGTGAGTGGCGGTGAACAGACCTTATGCCGTTGCGGTTCCAAGACGAAGACGCCACGATGTAGACGCCCCGTCTCAAAGCTGGAACACCATGGACCTCAATGCACTGACCGACTTCTCGCTGGTGGCCGCCAACCAGGGCTTGGGCAAGGCCAGCCGCGCCAGTGGCCGGTCGAAGGCGACCCTGTCGCGACGCATTGCCGAGCTTGAGCACCAGCTGGGCGTGCGGCTGGTGGAGCGCAGCGCGCGTGGCCTCAGGCTTACCGACGCCGGCCAGCTGCTGATGGAACGCACGGAACTGCCGCTGCTCGAACTGGCCGAGGCAATGGCCGCTGCGCGCGAGGGCAGCGCCGTCCCCCGCGGACGTCTGCGCGTGGCCGCGCCCGTGCTGTTCTCGCAACTGGCGATGGGGCGCATCGGTGCGGACTTCTGCGCGGCCTATCCGGAGATCACCCTGGACGTGGTGGCCGAAGACCGCACGGTCGATCTGGTGGAAGAGCAATTCGATGCGGCCATCCGGATCAACCCCAGCCCGGACAGCAACCTGGTCGGCCGGTGCTTTGCCAGGGACCGCCTGGTGGTGGTGGCCGCACCGTCCATCGCGATGCCGTCAGGCGATGCAGTGCATCAGGTGCCAGGCGTGGTGATGTCGAGCTTCGAGCCCACCACCTGGACGCTGGATGGGGGCCGCCTGGTCCTCGAGCCGATTCCGCGGATGCGGCTTTCCTCGTTCCTGATGGTCCGCGACGCCGCCATCGCCGGCGGCGGCGTGGCGCTGCTCCCGCAGTCGATCGCATGGGAGCAACTGGCGCGCGGCGAGTTGATCCAGTGGGGCACCATCGCCAATGCCGAACCCGCACTGTGGGTGCTGCACACCTCCAGGCGGCTGGCGGCGCCCAAGGTGCGCGCCTTCGTGGACTTCATGTGCGACAGATACCCGGAGGGGTCGCTGGTGTTGAAGGGGTAGGCGTGCCGATGAACGCACGTCGCTCCGCTTCCTGCGCACAGTGTGTCTCTCCGGCCTCCAACGCCCTGCTGCAGGGAGGCCGGGGCCTGCGAGTGCAGCAGCGACCCTTGAAAGCGTCGATCGTTTTCAGCCCACACCCCGGTGCCTGCGCTGGAGATCGGGCTACCCCAAGGCAGTGGACCAATCGCCCTCTCACCCCGATGACCCGCCGCGTACGGCATTGCGCGCGCACTCCTTAATTGCGGCAACGGCTTGCAAACGCAGCCGGTTTTTCTGGTCGCCACGCAAACGGCTGCGCATTATCCAGCCAATTTCGAATCAAAAATGCAGATAACGGACCCACCCATTTTTTAACCGAGCCGGGCATTGATAAAGCAAATCTGCTCATCTACAGTTGAGCCCGCAATTTCAATGAATTACTTTAATTCTCGCAGCTCACTCACCACCAAGTCGGGGCTGATTTGAGATAGATCGTAAAAGGCGAAATTAACAGGTGACGTCCGAAGTTAACCCCGATGAAACCACCGCAGTAATCGATGAAACGCCTGACCACCATGCGAAACAACGCAGCATAGGCAGCGCCATGCGGCGCGTCATGGCGCCGTTTTGGACAATGCAGTCATCACGCAAAGCCTGGGTCGCGGTCATGTTCATTCTTGCGAGCATGGCTGTCGAGGCGATCCTCGGCGTTCAGATTACAAAGTTGAATGGCGAACTATCGGGACAGTTCGTCAGTCGCAACGAGCAGGAAATACTTCGCGTTGCGGGCCACTACTTCCTGTTCGTCTGCATCATGACAGCCAACTTCGTGCTGTTCGAATGGCTGCGCCAGTCCATCATGATCGATTGGCGCAAGTGGCTGGTCGGCCGGTTTCAGAGCCGCTGGTTGGACAACGCCAACTTCTATCGGATGGAGCGCCAAGGCGGGGCCGACAATCCCGACCAGCGGATTGCAGACGATACCTACCAGCTCGTCGACCACTCGACACTGCTGTTCACCACTGTGGGCCAGGACCTGATGAGACTGGTGGGCTATGCCACGGTCCTTCTCTCCTTGGGTGGGGCGCTGGATCTGCGGTTCCTGGGCGTCTCGTGGGTCGTTCCGGGCGGCACGTTCCTGCTGGCCTTGGTGATATCGATCGTGGTGACCGCATTGGGCTTTGCCATTGGCCGTCCTCTTGTAGGGCTGAGCGTGGCGCAGCAGCGCAAGGATGCAGACTTGCGATTCGCCCTGGCGGCGATGCGCTCGAACGCTGAGCAAATCGCGCTATATCGCGGCGAAGGCGCGGAGCTGCAGCGGACATCGCGTCTGTTGGCCCCCATCGCAGACAACTGGCACCGCATTATTCGTTTCCAGGTTCGCCTTGTCGGTTTCCAGTCCGGCTTTCAATCGTTACTCGTGTTGAGCATGCCGCTGGTCGGCATACAGGCTTATTTAAACGGCAGCCTGAGTTTTGCGAATCTGTACGTCGTGGGATTCGCGTTCATGATGGTCATCAATGGTTTTACGACCCTGCTGAATCTGGCCGCATCGGGTGAATATTATCGTTGGGCGTCTGCCGTGCACCGGCTCGATGCCTTCGACATCGAACTTGGCAAACCGGAAGCGCGCGGCATCGCATTGACGGAGCGGGAGTCCGTCACCGGTGGCCCGTTGCTGGAGACCTCGGGATTGCAGCTAGCCAGGCCAGACGGCACTGCACTGGCAGCACCAGGCGACCTTGCCTTCCACGCGGGCGAGCGCTGGCTGGTGCGCGGGGAATCCGGCGTTGGCAAAAGCATGATGATGCGTGCCATCGCAGGGCTGTGGCCGCACGGATCAGGCAGCGTGTCCTTCAACGCGCAAACGCGCGCGCGCACGCTGTTTCTGCCGCAGAAAAGTTACGTCCCCACCGGCACGCTGATCGACGCCCTGTCTTATCCCGCGCCTCGTGGAAGCTTTACGCATGAACAGTGCAGGCAGGTACTGCGCTGGGTGCACCTTGAGGGCCTTACGGAAAAGCTCGACACCACCGCTGTCTGGCAGCAGCAACTTTCTCCCGGCGAGCAGCAGCGGCTGGCCTTTGCGCGCGTGTTCCTGCATGCACCGGAGGTCGTGTTACTGGACGAAGCGACAAGCGCGCTCGACCCCGCCAATGAAATGCGTCTTTACGCGCTTCTGGATGAGAAACTGCCGGACGCGCTTGTCATCAGCATCGCTCACCGTGACGCCCTTGAGGCATTCCATTCCAGGTCGGTTCGCCTGACTGCAGCATCGCAGGTGCTGGCATGAGCGGCCAGATCTCGCCAGGCGCTGCTAGCGCCCAGGGGGCCGGGGGCAATCGCCACCTGCTGATTGCCTTCGCAAAACTGGTGGCACCGTTCTGGCGCACGCGTGCCTCCACCAAAGCGTGGGTGTTGCTTGCACTTTTCGTCGGCTCGCTGCTACTTCAGGCCAAGGCCGCCGTGTTCCTGAATGATCGTTCCGGGGTTCTAACAAATGCCCTTGTCGCCAAGGACCTCACCAAACTGCAATCCACGGCACTGGTCTTGCTGGTCATCACGTTGGGGACAGTCCTTCTCGACATTTCCCAAAGCTATTTGCGCATGTGGATCGAGATCGACTGGCGCGTCTGGCTGACTCGGCACTTTGCCGATCGCTGGTTATCGCAGTACAACTATTACCGGATGGAGCGGGATGGCTCCGTCGACAACCCGGATCAGCGGATCTCCGAAGATGTTTTTCTGATGGTCGATCAGACGCTGGCGCTGTTCTCCGACGTTGCGTACCAGATCACGCGGGTGATTGCGTACAGCACCGTCTTGTGGGGTCTTGGGGGCGCCCTTAGACTGACATGGAAGGCAACGTCTCTTTCATTGCCCAACGGCATCTTCTGGTCCACCTGGATCATTATGCTCGGCTTTCTGGCCACGATGATTGCAGTCGGCCGCCCGTTGGTGAGGCTGAACATCGACCGCCAGCGCAAGGAGGCGGATTATCGTTTTGCAATGGCCAACATCCGGATGAATGCCGAGCAAGTTGCGCTTTACGATGGCGCTCGGGCTGAAGCGGTCCGCCTCAACGGATTATTTGACCGGATTGTCCTCAACTGGCGGTCCATCATGATTGCGACGGCAGCAATGATGCTTGTCGTCATGTTCTACCAGCGGTTGGTGGGCTTGGGGATGAATATTCCCGGCTACAGCCAGTACATGCGCGGCGAAATAGACTACGGAAAGTTCACCCAGATCAGCGCCGCCGTGATGGCAATCGCCATTGCGCTTTCGTGGTTCGCCAGGCAGATGCAAAGCGGTAGTTTCTTCATCTGGGCTTCTGCCGTGAAGCGACTCGGTGCCTTCGATGTCGAACTTGGCAAGCCGGAAGTGCGCGGCATCGTGCTGACGGAGCGGCAGTCTGACGCCAACGGTCCCTTGCTGGAGACCTCGGGATTGCAACTTGCCAGGCCCGATGGAAGTGCGTTGGCAGCTCCAGGTGACCTGGTTTTCCGCGCAGGCGAACGCTGGCTGGTGCGCGGGGAGTCCGGCGTTGGCAAAAGCATGATGATGCGCGCCATCGCAGGGCTGTGGCCGCACGGATCAGGCAGCGTGTCCTTCAACGCGCAAACGCGCGCGCGCACGCTGTTTCTGCCGCAGAAAAGTTACGTCCCCACCGGCACGCTGATCGACGCCCTGTCTTATCCCGCGCCTCATGGGACCTTTTCGCATGAACAGTGCAGGCAGGTACTGCGCTGGGTACACCTTGAGGGCCTCACGGAAAAGCTCGACACCACCGCTGTCTGGCAGCAGCAACTTTCGCCGGGCGAGCAGCAGCGGCTGGCCTTTGCGCGCGTGTTCCTGCATGCACCGGAGGTCGTGTTACTGGACGAAGCGACAAGCGCACTCGACCCCGCCAATGAGACGCGTCTCTACGCGCTTCTGGATGAAAAACTGCCGGACGCACTTGTCATCAGCATCGCTCACCGTGACGCCCTTGAGGCATTCCATTCCAGGTCGATCACTCTTGCTCGATAGGAGGAAAGCGATGGATGCTATCGGTCGCCCTTGGTTTTGATGGCGACCAGCGGCAGCGTTTGCGAAGACTTCACCGTCTCCATCGAGATATAGGCGCTTACCCGTGTCATATCGACCTTGCGGATAAGCGTCTTGTAGACCCGGTCGTAGTCTTCGACTGCGGGCAACACGATCTTGAGAATATAGTCGACGTTGCCGGTCAGTCGATACGCATCAACAATTTCAGGTATCTCCGCCAAGGCGGCATGAAACTTCTCGGTCCATTCATCGGTGTGCTGACTTGTCCCGATCATCACGAAAATCGTTGTCGGCAGCCCGAGTTTGAGACGGTCAAGCACGGCGACGTTTCCCTTGATATACCCCGCATCCCGCAGCTGGGTCAGGCGACGAGAACATGCCGATGGCGAAAGGTGCACGGCCTCGCCCAGCTCAGCCAACGGCGTATCACTGTCCAACTGCATGATGTTGAGAATGGCTAGGTCACGGCTGGTGAGCATGGGTGCTTCGGGTCGTCGCGGTGGGGCTGCATGTTACGTGCTTTGCAAGCACGTTGCGCTTCGGCGGGGTAGGGCGCAAGGGAAGCGCGAAGTTAACGGGCGTCGCGCAGAAAACGCACGCCAGATCCGCCTTCGTACAGGTATCGTTTGGGGGCCCGGTGCAGCGACATCTTGGTCGGCGTCCTGAGGTCGCACAGCAACGGGTGAGCAACATCCCTGTCCCGCTACCGATGTTTATGTCCAAGGCCCGGAACCTGCGCGGTGACACCCTGCGAGAGCAGTTGGAATGCGTGTCGCAGGGCGGGGCTGGACCAGCGCGTCTGGCCGGGGGCCGGTCGGGCTGCTCACATGCGCTGGCTGGAGCGCGTCACAGGCGCCTGGCCGCCACCTCACTCACTGCGTCATCCACTTTTTCAGGGGTTTCAATGACGTTTCGCAACGCTGCCGACTTGGACTTTGCTCAGGATGTGATCAGATCCGACGTGCCCGTGTTACTGAAGTTTTCCGCAGGTTGGTGTGGCCCGTGCAAAGCGGTTGCCCCGGTCATAGAGAGCATTGCCGGCGAATATGCCGATGAGATGACATTTGTTTCGGTTGATATCGACCAAAGCCCGGAGATCGCCCAGGCTCATGGTGTCAGGGGCGTGCCCGCGTTTGTGGTGATAAAGGATGGAAAGGTCACGCAGCAGCTCTTCGGCCTGCAGACACGGACGACGCTAGCCGAAATGATCGAGACGGCCATCGGGGCTGAGCAGTGACGGCAACTGCCGAAAACGCGGGGTTGCCACTGACGAGGTTTGCGGCCGCTGTTGCCAATGGCGGCTTCTACCCAGACCCGGGTGACCCCGCCAATCGAGGTGGCTATCGCGGGATGCTGTTCTGCGCGGTTGGCTCTGAAGACGAGGCCTTGTTTGCAGGTCTCACCAAGATCCCTTTACCAATGGTCTTGGTCATGACGCCTATCATCCAGAGCCTGCCTGCAGCCGCGGCACAGGATGCCGCCATTCACTGGCTGCAGCCTCGCGCGCAGGGCATGGACGACCTTGCTGCCGAGCGCGTCATCGTCGATTACCTGGAGAGCGGCGCCATCCGAGAGCGTGTCGCGGGGCACCAGGGCGCAAGCCAGGTGCACGCGGCGTTGCTTCGACTCCATCAGATGGCGGCCTCTGGTCGCCTGCCAGGGCAGGGTGAATGGCGCGCGGTGCGGAAGGAGGCAACTGCCTTGTTGCGTGGCCTGGAAGAACACGATGCCAAGGTGCTCTCCTATCTGGGAACGGCGGCATGGCCGGTAACGTCTGCGCCGGAAGTGATTCGTGACCTTTTGAATGACGAAGCGGAGGCTCGCGCAGCGATGGCAGGCCGCGATCGAAACCTGCGGGTGCCAACGAGTGCCGACTGGGACACCTTCCGTACGCAGATCGATGAACTCAAGGCGTCTGGCAAAGCAAGGAAGAGGCATTTGCGGTGATAGACAGCGTTCTGCACGATCGGCCTCCAGACGTTTGGGAGCGCCTGACCGCCTCCAACGCCTTGGGTCGTGAAACCAGGGGGCATGCGGCGCAGTTCATGCGGGCACTTCTGGATAGACAGTTCTGACAATGCGTCAGAGAGAACGCGACAGGCGCGGCCCGCTCGAGGGCTGGTCATGCAAGTTAGCCCCCACGCTACCCCGTCGTTCAATCAGGATGGCATCGAACACAGGGGCCATGTCCGGTCAGCATTGACCGGACCGTCGATGGCCGGCGTGCACGCAGGGCTCGAACGCAATAGTGCTCAGGCGATGAAGGCCACCTGTTGCCCACGCCCCCCGGCGTTCCCTGGGCGCCCATGGCTGCTGCCTAATCCCTCCACAGCACAGCCGGCGCCCGCCCTGCCCCCTGCCATCCGACCTATTGACGACAGCTGTAGTCACGTCTACGGTAGCGACAACTGTAGTCAGGGAGAGCGGCATGCGCGGCAAGACCATCGGGGACCAGGAGCTGGCCCTGCTGCAATACATCGAAGAACAGCGGCACGCCAGCGTGGGCGAAGTGGCGGCCGCGTTCGGCGAGCCGCGCGGGTTGGCGCGCTCTACCGTGCTGACCATGATGGAGCGGCTGCGTGCCAAGGGCTTTCTGCGCCGCAAGCAGGTAGACGGCATGTACCGCTACAGCGCCACCGCCGGCCAGGACGATGTGGTGCGCGGGGCTGTGGGGCAGTTCGTCGAGAAGACTTTGCAGGGCTCGGTGTCGCCATTTGTGGCGTGGATGTCGCAGCGCGCCGAAGTCAGCGATAGCGAACTGGCCGAACTCGAAGCGTTGGTCGCCAAGCTGCAATCGCAGCGCAAGGAGGATTGAGTCATGTCGCCCCTGATCGAAGCGGTGTTATGGAAGCTTGGCGCCACCAGCGTGCAGACCGCGGTGCTGGTGCTGGTGGTATGGGCGTTGTGCCGCGGCGTGCGCCGCTTGCCGGCGGCCACGCAAACCTGGCTGTGGTGGTTGGTGGGCGTGCAGGCAGTGGTCGGCCTGGTATGGAGCAACCCGGTGCAGCTGCCGGTGCTGCCGGCGCATGGCGTGACCACTGCGCTGGGCTCGTCCGGCAGCCTGGCGCCGATGGCAAACGCCGCCGCCGCGGCATCCACGGCCGCGCATGCCGGCGCCACCGCGCAGGCAATGCAGGTTGGCGCCTGGTCGCCATTCGCCGTGGCGGTGCTGGCGCTGTGGGCGGCGGGGGTGCTGGTGCTGGCCGCCGGCACGGCGCGCGCGTATCTGCGCAGCCGTGCGTTGGTACGTGCGGCGCAGCCGTGCACCGACCGCGCCTTGGTGCAGGCGTTGCAGATGGCTTCTGAAGCGCATGGCTTGTCGCACCCGCCGGCCCTGCGGCTGTCGTCGCAGATCGATTCGCCGCAGTTGATCGGCCCGTGGCGACCGGTGTTGCTGTTGCCTGCGGCACGCCTGCCGCACATGGCCGACGACGATCTGGACATGGCGTTGACCCACGAGTTGATCCATCTGCGCCGCCGCGACCTGTGGTGGGGCCTGCTGCCGGCGTTGGCACAGCACCTGTTCTTCTTCCACCCGCTGGTGCATCTGGCCGCGCGCGAATATGCCATTGCCCGCGAAGCCGCCTGCGATGCGGCTGTGGTCGCCGGGCACCGCCATTGCCGCCATGACTACGGTCGCCTGTTGCTGCAACTGGGCGTTGCGGCGCGTCCACGCGGTGGCGTGGCGAGCGCTTCGCCATCGTTCCTCAGTCTGAAACGCAGGTTGTCGATGTTGCAGGACACCCGCGCGTTTCCGCGGCTGGCTGCTGCGATGATCCTGGCCGCGGTGGCTGTCTGCGGTGTGCTGCCATTGCGTCTGGTGGCCATGCCGGTGCCGGCGACGTCCCCACGCATGCGGCCGGTGGTGGTGACTGCCCCGGTAGCGCCCACCGCGGCAAGCGCCCCTGCCAGCAGTGCCGCAGACGCTACTGCGCCAATGGATGCATTGCCCGCGTCGGCACAGCCTGCGGAAGCCGCCGCCCCCGCTGCGCACGGTGTGATTGCCGATGTGCTGGGCGCCGAGCCGCTCCACGACGAAGACGCAGACCCAACCCAAAGCAGCTGGAATCTCGACCTGGACCGGATCCGACGCGATGCCACCCGTGACGCGCAAGCCGCGGTGCACGATGCGCTCGCTGCCAACGACCACGACCTTGAACTGCAGCAGGACCGGATGCAGGAAGCACAGGACGCCTTGCAGGAAGCGCGCGAGCAACTGGCGGCGTTGGGCCCGGAGCTGGCGCAGGCCAAACAGGACGCGCAACAGCAGGCGCGCGAAGCCGAGCAGCAGATCCGCGACATGGCGCAGCAGCATCGCCAGGCGCAATACGCGTACGCCGCTGCGGTGCGACAGGCGGCTGAGGTGTCCCGGCAGCAGGCCGAGATGGGCAAACAGGCCGCACGCCAGGCCCGAGCCGAGGCTGCGCGCGGGCAACGGGAAGCCGCGCAAGCGCAACGCGAGATGGCGCAAGCGCAGGCAGACGCCGAACAAGCGCAAGCAGAGGCAGAACAGGCGCAGGACAACCAGGAGTCATGAACCAGGCCGCCGCGCTCACCGTCAGGCAGGTGTGGCCGGTGCCCGGCGTCGGCATGGACCACGTGCCCGCTCCGGCTCCGGGCGTAGCGCTCTGCCGAGCGCACCATCCGCACCGGCTGACGGCCGCTCGCAGCGTCTTGCCGGCTGCTGCAGGTAGCGAAGGGATGCAGCGACCGAACATTAAAGAGCCAAGTGTTGTGAGGTCGCTGCAGACGGCGCGTCACCTCAGCACGGGTCACTGGTAGCTACACAGCGGCAACGCGTGGCGTGCAGCCACGCTCCAGTTCCGGCCGTGCACGGCCGGTAGACAGGCGGCCGCAGTCAGCACGTCCTGACGCCAGCATCGGCCGATGCAATGCGCCGACATCGCGTCGGGCAAGGCAGCAACCGCACCACCATGGGCCCGCCACAGCCCGCACTCCCGCGCGACGACGCCTGCAGCGTCGGCAACGCCGTGGCCGCGTGATCGCTGTTTCCATCCGCCGGCGTGTCTTGCGCAGGCGGCACCAATCGACCTGTGCCTTTCGTGGAGATCTCACATGATCCAGACCACTGTTCCAGTGCTGTGCCTGCGTTCGGCGTTGCTGCTGGCGCTTGCTGCAGCTGCCGGCCCCGCCGCGATCGCAACCGCCTCTGCGGCGCCTGCGGTTGCCATGGTGCGCACCTTCCTTGCTGCGCCGTTGCTGGCGGCTCCCGCCAGTGCTTCGATGATGCCGGTTGCCTCCATCGCGCGTGTTTCGCCTGTGGGCAGCGCAACGACTGTACCGACAGCACCTGATATGACCTTCGCGCAGGCCTCGCCTGGTGTTTCTGCATTGCGCGCGCCGGCGATGTCTGCAGTCGCGCCGGTCGCATCCGTGTCGCCTGCACGTGCAGCTGCATCAGCACGGCCTGCGGTTAGTGCAGTACGCGCGTTGCCAGCTGCACCTGCGCCGACAACGCCGATTGCACCCCCGGCACCGGTTGCACCAGCAGCACCTGCACGCCTGCCTGCAAGCGTGAACAGATCCTGCGGTAACGCGACCGCAAGCATTCCGTCCGAAGGCGACGCCTACGTGCTGGTGCACGGCGATCGCCAAGTGATGCACGGCACGCCTGATGATCTGCAGACGGCGCGTCGCTACGCAGGCAACGGCGCGCGCGTGCTGTGGTTTCGGGCCAATGGGAAGCAATACCTGGTCCGCGATCCAACACTGCTGCATCAGCTGGGCGTGGCGCATCTGCGCAGCCAGCAATTGGCCGACGCACAGGCCAGAGTGGCCGCACGTCAGCACGCCTTGAGCGAGCGGCAAGCCGCACTCGCCGCGCGGCTGTCTGCCAACGCGGAACCGCGCCTGCTGCAGGCTTCGGCGGGCACCGCATCGGCCGCCGCATCCAGCTCGGCGCAGCAGCAGGTGGCAACGCCCGATGCACTGCAGGCACTGGCGCAGCAGCAACATGCCCTGGCACAACAGCAGGCCGGGCTGGCACGCCAGCAGGCCGGTGCATCCAGGCTGGCGACGCGGCAAGCCTTGAAGGTGTTGCGTGAGGCCTTGCGAAGCGGCCGCGCGACGCGCATCGCCGGTTAGCCGCACCGCACAGGCCGCGCAGCTGCGTGCGGATGTATCGCGCGCACGCGGCGCTCGCCGATACTGTGCGCAGGCACAGACGGCGAGCAGGCAATGACGTATCGGGTAGTGGTGCTGGGTGGGTTCGGGCACTTCGGTGCGCGCATCGTGCGCGCGCTGGCAGCCACAGCGCAGATTCACGTCATTGCAGCGGGCCGGCATCCGGGCGATGTGCATGCGACCTGGCCCGATGCTGCGCCCGGGCAGATTTCCACCTGCAGGCTGGACACGCATGCACGTGAGTTCGCAACGCAACTGGCCGCCACCGGCGCCGATGCGGTGGTGCACACCGCCGGCCCGTTCCAGGGCCAGGACTACGCGGTGGCGCGCAGCTGCCTGCAGGCCGGCATGCATTACATCGATCTGGCCGACGGCCGTGCGTTCGTGCGTGACTTCGCCGGCGCGATGGACGCCACTGCACGCCAGGCGCAGCGCGTGGCGATCAGCGGGGCCAGCACCTTGCCGGCACTGTCCAGCGCCGTGATCGACGCACTGCTGCCGCGCTTTTCGGCGCTGCAGGAGATCCGCATGGTCATCGCGCCCGCGCAGGGCACGCCGTTGGGCCTGGCCACGGTGCGTGCGGTGCTGTCGTACTGCGGCACGCCTTTCCACTGGTGGCAGGCTGGTCGCTGGCAGCAGGTGGTGGGGTGGGCACGGCCCACGCGCGTGCAGTTCGCCCAGCTCGCCCCACGCCTGGCCTCGCCTTGCGACGTGCCCGATCACGAGCTGTTGCCGCAGCGCTATCCCGGCGTGCAGACCGTGCAATTCCGTGCGGCGCTGGAAGTGGCGTTCCTGCAGCGCTGCCTGGCTGTTGTCGCATGGTTACGCCGCTGCGGCCTGCCGTTGCCGATGCACCGCCTGGCCGAGGTGTTCGCGCACGCCGCGCGCTGGTTCGACCGCTTCGGCACCGACCTGGGCGGCATGCGCGTGGAGCTGCGCGGTACCGGACAGGCCACGGCCGCGCAGGGTGCTGCGCGGCCACTGCAGCTGCAATGGGACCTCACCGCGCCCATGCTGCATGGGCCGGAAATTCCGTGCTTCGCGGCGGTGCTGCTGGTCCGCAAACTCGCCGCCGGCCAACCGTTGCCGATCGGCGCGCATGCCTGCATGGGGCTGCTGACGCTGGACGACTTCGAGCAGGAGTTTGCTGCGTGGCAGATGGCCACCGAGGTGTCGGAGGCGGATGAGGGCATCTAGTGCAACACCGTATGCGTTGTCTGCCAGCGTCGGCACGTGATCGATCATGTGCATCATCAACCTGTGCGCGTGCGTTGGAGTGCCTGTGCTGCCAGCGCGGAGCGGGGGCGGGGCAGGGAAGCACCGCAGCTCCCACATCGCAATACGTCGACGGACGTGCTTGGATCGAGAATGTTGGCCACTGTAGACAAGCGAGATTGCGCACCCTCATCCCAACCCCTTTCCCGGCGGGAGAGGGGCTAAACGGCATCGCTGCATTCCGCGCATCAAACTTCCCGCACCGTCCGGAATGCATCCATGTCGGCAAACGTACAGAAATGGAAGTGCGGGACGGTGATCGGGCCGGCTGCCGCGAGTCGCTTGAGCCAGTCGCCCACTGCAGCACGGTAGTCCGCTTGCTCCGCGGCATCGAGCGTCTCGCACAGGTAGGCGAGCGAGATATGGAACTGGAAGTTGGTGTAGTCCGGGCGCTGCAGCCGGGTCAGGGTCATCAACGCCTGGCGCGCGGTCTCCAACCGTTGCGCGGTGTGCGCGTCCGCAGGGTGCAGCGGGATGAGCAGGTTATCGTTGGCGCCGGTCTTTGCCGTTGCCGGGTTGACCACAAAGCTGCACGCACCCAGCGGCGCGGCGGTGCGTTGCGCCAGCCGTGACAGAAACGCCGCATTGATCTCGCTCAGCGCCATGTCGCGACCCATATCACCCGGCCAGGGCCCGCGCGCGCGGTCGATCTCGTTGACGCCGCCCAGCAAGGTCACGTGATAACTGCTCGGCGGCAGCAACGCAAACTTGTTGGCGAAGCGGTGCGCGGGCAGCTCGCGGTAGATGTCCAGCACGCGGTTGAAGCTGTCATAGCCATCGCCCTGCTGCGCCAGATGCCCCAGGAAGGTATTGCCGGCAAACGGCATCGGCCGTCTGTTACGCAGGAATTTGCGGCCCACATCCGGCGGTGACGAAGTCTTGGCCAATGCGGGCACGGCGGTTGCCAATGCCGCGGTGCCGGCAGCGGCTGCCATCAGGCGACGGCGGCTGAGGCGGGTGTCCATGAGTGACGGCATGCGCAGTCCTGATTCTTGGGGCAAATCCACGGGTTATGCAAAAAGCGGTGTTGCGCGCGGTACGTCTGCCTGCGGGCGATGCTGTGTGGAGCGGCTTGCACAGCACCGCCACGGGATTGTCGTGCGCGCATCCTTCCGCACTGCAGGCGGCGGTCCGGCATTGCAGGTGGCGATCACGTGCACACCGCCGCTGTGCACACTCGACGTGCACGCCGCCAAGCGCACGCCGATCACAGCACGTGGATATGACAACAGGGCGCCTATCGCACTGACAACGTGCTCGGCTTCGCGAGCGCGGCCATGTGTTCGGAGTGCACCGGTTGCAGCGGCACGACCCACCTGGATGCCGACCCTATCGTCTTCGATGCGGCCATGCAACGGCATGGCACAGCGCGCCGTCGCGTGGACACCTGCATCGAGCCCATCAACGGCATCACTTCACGGTCCTGCGCCTCAACCACCCAGGCGTTGCATCGGCTCGATCACGGCACGCAGGCAGAGCGTTGCCTCATCGCGGTGTGGCATCGATGCCTACACCGCATCCATCAACGGAATCACCTCGAGGTCCTGCGCCTCGACCGCCACCAGGCGTTGCATCAGCAGCGAGAGCGTCACCACGTCCTGGTGGTTGTGGTCGGCCACGCGGCGCAGGTTGCGCGCGCTGCCGCCGCGCAGGTAGCTCAGCCAGGCGGCCGGGGCTTCGGAGCCGGGCAGGTCGTCCTCGCGCACCACGCGCAGCAGCTGCCGCTCGATGGTGGCCAGCTTGCAGTTCTCCCAGGTGCCGCGATAACGGCGGCGGGTGGGGAACAACAGGTCCACATGGTCCAACGCAGAAATCGGGTCGCCGCGCCGCGCCAGGCGGTAGCGTGTCTTCAGCAATGGTGCGTCATAGCAGCGGCCGTTGTAGCTGGACAGCACCGTGCGCGGTGTCAGCCAGGTGCGGAACAGGTCGAGCATGGCGCTTTCGGCGGCCATGGTGGACATCATCAGCTGGCGCACGCGCAGGCCGCTGCCTTGCATGGCATCGGTGCACCACTGCGCCACGCCGATCATGAAGGCGCGCGTGCCGGTGCCGCCGGCCAGGCCGGTGGTTTCGGTGTCGAAGAACAGCAGGTCCAGCGGGTCGACCGTATCGTCGCGTTTGGCGAACGCCAGCGAGAGCGCCTCGCACGGAATGGCCTGCGGCAGAAACGCTTCGATCAGATGCAGGCCAGGTGCGATCTCGGTTCCCGGCAGGTGCCGGTCGTTCGATGGCGCGCGCACGGGTGTCTGCGCCGACACCGCACGCTCGCGCAGGCCGATCATCTTGCGCAGGCCGGCAATGTCGGCGCGTCGCTGCGGCGGTGGTGCCGGCGCCATGGGTGTTGCCGTTGGTGTCGTTGCGCTACGCGCCATTGGCCAATGGCGTGCGACCTCCGTATCCACCGCGCTGGTGGCATCGGCAGCCGATGGCAACGCCGGCTTGTGGCGCACATCGTGCTCCACCCACGCAAACACCGATGCGTCACGCGCAGGCGGTGCCGTAGCGGGTGACTGCAAGGCGCGGCGCGTGGGCGCCGGTGCGGTGCGCACATCGTGCGGGCGAGCGGCCGCAGCGTCATGAGGCGTAGCGGCTGCATCGCGCGACGGCAAGCGTGCAGCGGGTGACGCGGTGCCGGACACCGCTGCCCGCTGCGCACGTGTCGGCATCACCGCATCGTCCTTGCGCGATGCAGGCGTCAGCCCGCCGACCTGACGGCGCAGCAGGCGCAGACGTTCCGCGCTGACACGCGGAGCATCAGCGGGCGCAGGCGACATGCCCAGCGTGGCCGCGCCGGAAGCCGGCTGCGTCACCTCAGAGACAAGTGCGGGCTCCACTTCCTTCGCATTTAATGCCACTGCAGCTTGCAGCGCATCACCTTCAGCGACCACCGCAGGCGCACGTACATCCGCATGCCCAGCCTGCCGGCGCAGCAAGCGCAGCCGGTCCGCACTCACACTCATGCAAGCACGTCCAGCGCCAGGTCGTCGTCCACCTGTGTGGCATGCCGCAGCGGTGCATCCGCATCGAACAACAGTGCCAACACCGTGAGTGCCAGCGATTTCGGCGATTCGCCCTTGGCAGCTTCGTGCGCGGCCAGCACCGGGCCTACGCAGGCCGGGCAGCCGGCGCTGCAATCGCAACGCCGCACCAATTCATCGGCGCGCTGCAGCAGCTCGGCCTGGCGCAGCCATAGCGGCTCGCTCAGGCCCACGCCGCCGGGGAAGTTGTCGTACAGATACACCGTGGGCACGAACGCCTGCTGCAATTCCACCGTGGCCGCATCGCCCTCTTCCACCCCGCGCAGCTGCCCGCGCCCGGTCTGGTCGGCCACCGCAAACCACGCGCCGTCGCCATTGCCCACGGCCTTTTGCAGGTCGCGCGCATCGGCCATCACCGCCACCGTGGCCACCACGTGCAACGCGTAAGCCGCGCCCAAGAATCCATCCAGTGCATCCTGCTTGGACGCGAACGCCTTGCCCAAGGTCGCCTGCGGCAACTGCCACCACACTGCGGTGGTATGCAGTTCCTGGTCGGGCAGGTTCACCGGCCCGTAGCCGATGTTTTCATGCGTGTAATAGCGGATCTTCTTGTAGCCGGACACGCGCCGCACCACATGCACTTCGCCATGGTGCGAATCGCCGCGCCCGGCCACGCCGCCGTCGAAGCGGTCCAGCACCTTCAGCTTGGTGTAGTCGATGCTGTCGGTGTAGTAATCCACATGCGTGCGCGTCACGTACGCTTTGCGGCCTTCCCAATCCAGCCGCTCCACCTGGTACGGCGTGCTCTGCACCATGTGGATGGCGCCTTCGTACAAGGTGAGCGCGGCGGCGGAATAATCC
This sequence comes from Xanthomonas sp. NCPPB 1068, assembly GCF_041479385.2. Taxonomy (NCBI): domain Bacteria; kingdom Pseudomonadati; phylum Pseudomonadota; class Gammaproteobacteria; order Lysobacterales; family Lysobacteraceae; genus Xanthomonas; species Xanthomonas sp. NCPPB 1068. The sequence continues at coordinate 61,988 of NZ_CM192986.1, forward strand.
ACCTCGGCGATGATCTGCTGCTTGCCGTCGGTCTTGTCCACCACCACGAAGTTGCCGTCGGCCACCGAGCGCAGGCTCACCGCGTTGGCCGGGTAGCTGTCGGCAATCCATTCCCAGCGGTCGCCTTCCTGGTGGATCACCTCGCTTTCCGCCAGTGCTTCCAGAAACACCAGCGGGTCGATCGGCCCGAACGGCTCGCTGGCAATGAACGGCAACTCGAACGCCGCGCAGCGGATGTGGTCGAACAGGATCAGCGGCTGGTCCGGTGCGGTACGCGCATGTTCGGGCGAGGCATCGGCGAAGAAATCCGGGTGCCGCACCACGTACTGGTCCAGCGGTTGCGAACTGGCCACCAGCACGCCCAGCGCCGGTTGCTGGCGACGCCCGGCGCGGCCGAAGCGCTGCCATGTCGCCGCCACGCTGCCGGGGTAGCCGTTGAGGATCACCACGTCCAGTGCACCGATATCCACGCCCAGCTCCAGCGCAGAGGTGGAAATGATGCCGTCGATGGTGCCGGCGCGCATCGCACGCTCCACCTCGCGGCGTTCGGTGGGCAGGTAGCCACCGCGGTAGGCGCGGATGCGCGCCGGCTTGCGCGGGTCGTGGTCGAAGATGTCCTTCAGGTACTTGGTCAGCACTTCCACCATCAAACGCGTCTGCGCGAACACCAGCGTCTTCAGCCCGCTCTTGATCGCGATGCGCGCAATGCGGTTGCTCTGCGAACGCGCCGACGCGCGCAGGCCCAGGTCGGCATTGACCACCGGCGGGTTCCACAACAGCACATGCTTGTCGCCGGTGGGCGCGCCGGATTCGGTGATGGCATGCACGCGTTCTTCGATCAAGGCCTGCGCGTGCGCATGCGGGTTGCCGATGGTGGCCGAGCACAGGATGAACTGCGGGCTGGCGCCATAGAACGCGCAGATGCGCTTGAGCCGGCGCAGCACGTTGGTGACATGGCTGCCGAACACGCCGCGGTAGGTATGGATCTCGTCGATCACCACATAGCGCAGGTTCTCGAAGAACTGCGCCCACTTGGTGTGATGCGGCAGGATCGCCTGGTGCAGCATGTCCGGGTTGCTCACCACGATGTCGCCATGCAACCGGATCGCCTGCCGCGCATCGCCGGGCGTGTCGCCGTCGAAGGTGAAGGCCTTCACCCCCAACTCGCCGGCGCGGTTCAATTCCAGCAGTTCGGCCACCTGGTCCTGCGCCAGCGCCTTGGTCGGGAACAGGTACAGCGCCTTGGCGCCGCTGGTCATCGCCGCGCTCACCACCGGCAGCGTGTAGCACAGCGATTTGCCCGAAGCGGTGGGCGTCACGATCGCCACATGCTCGCCGCGCTGGGTGGCCGCCCACGCATCGGCCTGGTGGCTGTAGAGCTGGCTGATGCCGCGCGCGTGCAGGGCATCGGCCAGCGCACTGGGCACATCGTCGGGGATGGGCGCGTAGCTTCCCTCGCGCCCGGGAATGGTGAAGCTGCCGGTGATGCGGTCGTGGTAGCGGCGCTCCAGGCGTTCGGTGAGCAGTGCGCCGTCGCGGCTGGGGCGGCCATCGGTGGTGGCCAGGGCGCGTTCGGCGGTTTCGGTGCGGGGAGCAAGGGCAAACGGAGGCATACGGCAAAGGCTCCCAAAGCGGGAGATCAAACAAAAAGGATGTCTCAGAGTATGAGACCGGCGCCCGCGCGCCCAGCCTGCCTCACTGAGCGGATTCAGCAAGCCGGGTATCCTGTTGCCCCCACTGCGTCATGGCCGCCTTGCACGTGAGTGGGCTCCCCCACCTCGAAGAACCGCCGTGCCCGTGTCTGCCAACGTCACTGCTCCGCACTACAAGACCCCCGCCGCCCGCCGCGCCGATGTGATCGTGCATGCGGCCGGCCTGTTCCTGGCCATTGTTGGCGGCACCTGGATGGTGTGGCGTGCGCACGCCAGCCAGACCATGGTGGTGGCCACCTGCGTGTATGCGCTGGGCCTGCTGGTGATGTTTGCCTGCTCGGCGGCCTACAACTTCGCCCCGCCGCAGCGCCAACCGATGCTGCGCAAGTTCGACCACGCCGGCATCTTCGTGATGATTGCCGGCTCCTACACACCATTCTTCCTGGTCGCGCTCGATGGCAGCTGGCGCTGGACCATGATCTTGAGCGTCTGGTGCGTGGCCTTGTTCGGCGTGTTCGCCAAGCTGTGCCTGCCCGGTATCGCCAAGGGGTTCTGGGTGGCGATCTACCTGCTGCTGGGCTGGGCCGGCATCGTGGTGATCAACCAGATGATTGCCGGCCTGGACAGCGCCGTGCTCTGGCTCATCGTGGCTGGCGGCGCGTTCTACACCGTGGGCGTGGCGTTCTACGTGCGCAAGGCGATGGTCTACAACCGCGCCATCTGGCACGCCCACGTGCTGGGCGGTGCGCTGTCGCACTGGTATGCCATCTGGCTGTGCCTGCAGCCGCTGGGCGGGGTGTAGCGCGCTGTCGATGTCGTTACGCCGTCGCGTATGCCCCTAGCTCAGTAGCATCGACACGTCATGGATCTATTGATCGCCTGACGACGTGGGCTTCCAATCAGAGCGCGCAGGTACGAGGGCAAGGATCAGCACATCGTCGCCGTCGCGTGTGTAGATCAAGAGATATCTGCCGTCCTGGCAGGTGTACAAACGCGTTCCCGGCAGTGGCCCAGAGTGATAGGTGGCGGCACTATCCAGCGCGTCGCCTTCGGTTTCGATCCGGTCGTCCTGTTCACATGCGGCGAAATAAATCTGCGGGTCGGAGATTTCGATCGCGCGCGCCAATGCTGAGGCGAGCAATGCGGTGCGCGCATCCAGCGCGCTCTGCTTCCAGGCCACGCTCACGCACGCGTGCCCTTTGCAGCCAGGGCTGCCTCAAGCGCCGCACGTTGTTGCGTTTTAAGCGTCTCCATCTGCTGCCTGGCCTGCGCGCTGGAGAGCGCGGGGCGGGGGTCGGCCAGGGCATGCTCGGTCTGGGTGCGTAGCGACACCGCATAGCGTGCATCCAACTCCTTGACCTTCATCGCCTCGGAGCGGTCAGGCCGGCGCTTCGCATTGCCACCCTCTGCGTCCCACTGCGCAGCGTCCACGTGAAGCACGTCCAATGGCATGCCCATCTCGCGCAATACCTTCAACGCACTTTCGAAGCTGCCAAACCGGCGCGGCGCATTCGCCTTTGTGGCCAGCACACGGGTCTGGTTATGGGTCTGCAACCGCACGATCCAGGCACCGGCTTCCCCGATGACTGATGCCTGCCTGACCGCGCTGGCGCCGACCAGGGCGCGTGCGGTTGCCAGCTTGACCAGATTCGTCACGGCACTATCCAATTAATGATTAGGTGGCAGCCACTTTACCATTGATCAGGGACGCCACTTAAGGGTTGTCAGTCAGGCTCACGCCCTACAACGTGGTCTTCAACACCGCCTCCGGCGCAATGCGGTCGGAGAGCACGATTACCGAATGCAGCGTGCCCCGGCCCTGTACGTTGTACTCGAAGCCCACCGGCGTGCCGCCGTGGCTGAACACCTCCCAGGCGCGGTGTGGCCGGTCGCCGTGCGGCGGTGTCCGGCTAGACGTTTTTCGTAGCCCGCAGCCGCGCGGCGTGCCGCGGCCGTACTCACCTCACCGCGTCGGCAGCCGCACGCGGATGCCGTCCGTGGCAAGGCACGCCGCCGCCGGTGCACGCTGCTGCACCCACATATTGCCCATCATCCGGTCCAGCCCGCGGTCCAGGCCGGTCACCAGCCCCGCACCGGGGGTAAAGGTCAGCTCGCCGAAATAGACCTGCCCGTGCTGGATGTACCAGTCCACCCGCACGTAATCGAAGTCGCTTGCCAGCTGCTTGCTCAGCTCCAGCGCCTGTTCCAGCAGCGCCGGCGTGCACGGGGGCGCGCGCCCGTCGTCGCGGATGCGGTGGAAGGCCTCGTGCAGGTTGCCGACAAAGAAGGTCATGCCCAGCTTCGGCGTGTCGAAGCGCCCATAGATCACCTGCAGCACGTACTGAAAACTGCCGTCCGCCTGCCGGAACATGTGGAACTTGTAGTCCACCGGCACCTGCTGCGCATCGCCGATGTATTGCTCCACCAGGATGCGCGGCGGAATATCGCGGTAATGGATCTCGCGCACCTTGTCGGAGAAGTCGGTGCGCAGCCATTGGTCGCAGCGCTCGATGATGCGGCGCTTGTGCTGCGCATCCGGCTCATCGCGCACCACCTCCACCATCGCCGCGCCGTGGTTGGCCTTGATCACGGTCTGCCGCCACTGCGGCAGGCGCAGCAACTCCTGCGGGTCGGTGGTGTCCAGCAGCAGCGGGATCAGGTGCGCCTCGCCGATCCTGGCCGCCACATACGGGCGCACCGCAAACTTGTCTGCCAGCCGCCGGTACAGCGGGTAGTCGCCGTGCACGCACTTGCGGTAGAGCACCTTCTCGTTGAAGCAGGTGGGGTTGTACAGGTTGGGCAGCCGCCCAAAGGTATTCAGGAAATACAGCCGGTCCTGATGCCGCCACGGCAGTGTCCTGACCAGGCGGCGCGCGCCTTTGCGCAGCAGCCGTTTGAGGTTGGGGCTGTCTGGCTGCGGCACCGGTGCCGGCGGCAAACGTACCGGCCGGTTGTCGGTAAACGGGGTTTCCAACGCAGGCAACAGCGTGGCCCAGCCCCGGCCGGCACTGCCCGGCGCGCCCATCGGCTGCGCCTGCAGCCCCATTCTGTGATCGGTCATGACAGCTCCCTCTTCCGGTCGATAAGTGCGGTGTGCGTCACATTAAAATGTGACGGAACGCACGGTATATCTAATAGGTGAGACGAGGGTGGCAAAACGTCCCAACCGGCCCGATTACGCAAAGAACCTGGCGCTTTACGCCTAATCGGGCCGGTTCGGGCCGGTCGTCGGCAGCAATGGCGGCGCAGCGCAGCACCCGGCACGCCAGGCGCGCGCCGCCCGGTGGCAGTGAAATGCAGGGGCCGTCCGGCAAACCGGGCGCATCGGGGCAGGGGCCGCGCAGGCAGCGGCCGCTTGCAGGCGCGGCAGCAGCAGGCGGGTCGTTCAACAGAGGCAGCAGGCAGCCCCTGCCCGGCAACACATGGGCCAGGCCCGTCCCGAACAAGGCGGCCCGTTCGCCAGAGGGGGCAGGCCGCGCCGGCCGGCAACGCAGGGGCCGGCCTCGCCCATGGCGCCGGCCCATCGCAGGCGTACCCTACGGCCTCAGCCGCCGACCACAGGGAGCCTGCCCACCATGACGATCACCATCACCGCCTTCGAGCGCTCGCCCGATGGTGGCCAAGGCCTGGTGCGCGACACCCGCCTGCGCTGGGCGCTGGAAGAAGTGGGCCAACCGTACGAAGTACGCCTGCTGCCATTCCGCGCGCTCAAGCAACCCGCACACCTGGCCATCCACCCGTTCGGCCAGATCCCCACCTTCGAGCACGGCGAGCTGGCGCTGTTCGAAACCGGCGCCATCGTGCTGCACATCGCCCAGCGCTACCCCGGCCTGCTGCCGCACGACGACAACGCCCGCGCCCGCGCCATCGCCTGGATGTTTGCCGCACTCAACACCGTCGAACCGCCCATGCTGGAGCTGGGCAACGCCCTGCTGCTGGAAGCCGACAAACCCTGGATGGCAGAGCGCCTGCCGCTGCTGCACAAGCGCATCCAGCGCCGCCTGCAGCACCTGGGCGACTACCTGGGCAGCAACCCCTGGCTGGAAGGCGAGTTCAGCGCCGGCGACCTGCTGATGATCTCGGTGCTCATCCGCATCAAGCTCACCGGCCTGCTGGACGGGTATCCCAACCTGCAGGACTACGTCACCCGCGGCGAACGGCGCCCCGCCTATCAACGCGCATTCGCGGCGCAGTGGGCCATCAATGGCGCGGATGCATGAGACTTGCCGCCCAGGCCAGGAGCAGGCCGGGGAACGCGAAGGACGCGCGCTGCGGCACCACGCTGGTTTTCAGCAATCCGCACATACGGCAACGATCGCTGACAGCGGCGTTTGCCCAAGACGCCCAATTCGGTGGAATGGTTTCGCGTTGGGGCAGGGAAGGATCCCTACGTGCACCGCTAGAACAGGCACCAGGAAAATCGCTGCGTCGCAGCCACTTCAGTGTGTACGTAGCGCGCGCTGACGACGAAACATCTCGCGCGACACACCTGCGTTGCCGATCGATCACTCAACCGTGTTGAGTTGCGGAATCTTCGCGAATTCTTCTGCAATGAAATCCATGAATACAATCGCCCGCTTGGGCACCAGCCGGTTGGCGGCGTAGACGATCTGCATCGGTGCCGGCGGTGGGGCGAAGTCGTCCAGCACGGTCTGCAGCTCGCCCGAGGCCAGGCCGTCTTCGTAGAGCCAGGTCGGGCCCTGGCCGATGCCGAGCCCTGCGGTGACCGCCGCGCGCGTGGCTTCGGGCGAGTTGACCCGGAACCTGCCCGACACCGGCACATCGGTGTCCTTGAAACGCCAGCTCGTCCCGGTGGCGAGCAAGGTGTACAGCACGCAGTCGTGGTGGCGCAGGTCGTCGGGCACGGTCGGCACTCCGCGCTTGCCCAGGTACGCACGGCTGGCCACCATCACCCGTTTAAACGCGCCGATCCGCCGTGCGCGCAATGCGCTGCTGTCCAGATGACCAATACGGATCGCCAGCTCCGCGCCTTCGTCGAGCAGATTGACGTAGCGGTCGCTGATCTGCAGATCCAGCTCCAGTGACGGAAACCGCTGCAAAAATGCCGGCACCAGCGGCAACACGAAGGTGTGCGACAGCGCCGTAGGGCAGGCCACCCGCAACAACCCGGAGGGCTGCACGTCATCGCGCAGCGACATTTCAGACTCGCCCACCGCATCCAGGATGCGGCGCACCTCCGCGTAATAACGCTCGCCCTCCGGGGTGAGCACCAGCTTGCGGGTGGAGCGGTTGAGCAGCCGCGTTTGCAGATGCTCTTCCAGCGCGGCCACATGGCGGCTGACGTTGGGCTGCCCCAGCCCCAGGTCGCGCCCGGCCGCGGAAAAGCTGCCGGTTTCCACAGCGCGGGCAAAGCAGTTCATCAACAGAAAACGGTCCATGCCTGCCTTCGACTCATGCGTGGGAAGCATGAAAGTTATGCAGTCGCAGGATCTTATCGCAGATCAAGCATGGGGCAATGATGCGCTTACCGAAGGCCCGCCAATGTGGTCGGCCTCCCTCACCAGGAGCAACGCATGTCCCGTCTAGCAGGCAAACGCACCCTTATCACCGGCGGCACCAGTGGTATTGGTCTGGAAACCGCCAGGCAGTTCCTCGCCGAAGGCGCCCGCGTCATCGTCACCGGTGTCAACCCGGACTCCATCACCAAGGCCAAGAACATTCTTGGTTCCGAAGTGCCGGTGCTGCGCGCCGATTCGGCCAGCGTCGCCGCCCAGCAGGAACTGGCCCGGGCCATCGCGGAACACTACGGCCAGCTCGATGTGGCCTTCCTCAATGCCGGCGTCTCGGTCTGGCTTCCGATCGAGGACTGGACCGAGCAGGCCTTCGACGCCTCCTTCGCCATCAACGTCAAAGGCCCGTACTTCCTGCTGCAGGCGCTGTTGCCGGTGTTGGCCAACCCGTCGTCGGTGGTGCTCAATACCTCGGTCAACGCCCACGCCGGCGTGGCCCGTTCGTCGGTGTACGGTGCCACCAAGTCGGCTTTGTTGAACATGGCCAAGACCTTGTCGAGCGAGTTGCTCGATCGCGGCATCCGCCTCAACGCGGTCAGCCCGGGCCCGGTGGAAACGCCGCTGTACGACAAGCTTGGCATCCCCGACGCGTACCGCGCGCAGGTCAACCAGGACATCGCGGCCACCATTCCGATGGGCCGCTTCGGCACCCCGGAAGAAGTCGCCAAGGCCGTGCTGTACCTGGCCTCGGACGAATCCCGCTGGACAGTGGGGTCGGAGATCGTGGTCGACGGCGGCCGCCTGCTCAACGGCTGACCATGGCCGCCGTCCCTGCGGCACCGGCAGTGAGGGCGCGCAGCGCCGCTCCTGCCGGCAATGCCAGCGTTGACCGCCTGCCGCGCAACCGACCGGTGCGCAGGTGCAGGCCCGGCGAAGCGCCCTGCGCGCTGGCACGTACGCAAGGCCCGGCGTCCATTCCGCTGCATGCACGGCGGTCTGCGCGCGCTGCATAGCCCTGCGCGTCCTTCTGCCATGGATGACGTGCGAATCCATGGCCCTGCGCACGGCCGCCCCTGTAACACCCCTCTCAATGCGACCCAGATAACCCATGTCTACTTCCCTGACCCTGATCAGCCACCCGCTGTGTCCCTTCGTGCAACGCGCGGCGATCGTGCTGCTGGAAAACGCTGCGCCGTTCGAGCGCATCAACGTCGACCTGTCGGCCAAGCCGGACTGGTTCCTGGCGCTGTCGCCCACCGGCAAGGTGCCGCTGCTGCGCATCGGCCAGCCGGACGGTAGCGTGGCAACCGTGTTCGAAAGCGTGGTGATCTGCGACTACCTCAACGACATCAGCGGCAAACCCAGCCTGTATCCCAACGACCCGCTGCAACGCGCGCAGCAGCGTTCTTGGATCGAGTTCGCAACGCCCACCTTTGCCGATGGCTGGCAGTTCCTCAACGCCAGCGACCAGGCTACCGCCGACGCTGCACGCGCCGCGTTCCGCAGCAAGCTGCAAAAGATCGAGGACGTGCTGGGCGAAGGTCCTTACTTCGCCGGCCCCACATTCGGCATGGTCGATGTGGTGTTCGCGCCGCTGCTGCGCTATTTCGACCTGCTGCAGGCGGACATCTCCGCGCCGATCTTCCACGACGTACCGCGTGTGCGCGCATGGCGTACGGCCTTGGCTGCACGGCAGAGCGTGATTTCGGCGGTGGGGCCGGATTACGCCAGCCGCTTCCAGCAGCATTTACAGCGATACGGTGCCCTCCTGGCGCAGTCGGTGAGTGTGCCGGCATTGCCAACGGCCGACGCCAGCGCGTAGGGCTGAGTGCGTTAAGGGCCTCGGTCAGTTCCACACATTGCCTCTCCCCCGTAGGTGCAGCAGTGACGGGGGACTCCATCCGGGTAGCGTTCTTCTCAGTGGTGTCGTTCATGTGCGCGACCGTGAGGTTATGCGCAAGATATCTCTGGCTACTCTCGATAAACCAAGGCGATCCCGTCAACGACGTCGATCATTCGCTGCACGCCGTCGAGGATGCCGGGCAACGTGCCCCGCTCTCCTTCACCACGTGCCCGCCGTGCATCACAAAATCCACCCGCTCCAGGCGCCGCACGTCCTCAAGCGGCGATGCTGACACGGCAATGATGTCGGCGGCCTTGCCCGCCTCCAGCGTACCGATGCGGTTGGACTGGCCCAGCAGATCGGCAGCGGCGACAGTGGCGGTGCGGATGGCTTGTGCCGGACTCATGCCCACTTGCTCAACCAGCAGCGCAAACTCCTTGGCGTTGTCACCGTGTTTCGAAACCCCGCTGTCGGTGCCGAACGCAAACTTCACGCCAGCGCGAAACGCGCGGCGGTGGCTGTCGACCATCGCCGCAGCAACCGCTTCTGCCTTCGGGATGGCCGACGCCGGTAGCACACCGGCACGCGCCTGCGCCACCACCGTGACGGACGCCATTTCGGTCGGCACCAGATAGGCCCCGGTGCGCTTGAACAGCGCAATCGCCTCCTCGTCCAGGAAGCTGCCGTGTTCGATGGAATCGGCCCCGGCGGCCAGCGCGCCCTTGGTGCCCTCCACAGCATGACTGTGCGCTGCCACCTTGCGACCAAGCCCATGCGCCGTGTCGACGATCGCCTTCATTTCGTCTGCGGTGAACGCGCGGCCCAGCCCACCGGAGACGTCTGATAGCACCCCACCGGTGGCGGCGAACTTGATGACCAGCGCGCCCAGCCCGACCTGCCGCCGTACCGCACGCGTGCAATCGGAGGGGCCGTCGCAAATATTCTCGGCAGTCTCGGCGATGGCGTGAGCATAGGGCTCGGCCAGCCCATTCCTGGGGTCGCCGTGGCCGCCGGTCGTGGAGATGGCGGCGCCGGCATTCACGATCGTCGGCCCGTCGACATCGCCGCGCTCGATCGCGTCGCGCAAGGCGCGGATGCCGTGTGGATCGTCATGCAGATCGCGCACGGTGGTGAACCCCGCCATCAACGTCGCGCGGGCATTGCCCGCCCCGTAGAGAACCTCGTCGGCTGGCTCGGCACTGAGCGCCTTCAGCCGCGAGCTCAACGGGTCGCCGCCGATGCCGAGCAGGTGCACGTGCGCGTCGATCAAGCCGGGCAGGACAAACCGGTCCTTCAGGTCGATCAGCGTCGCGCCGCCCTCCGGCGAGACAAAGCCATCGCGAACCTCGGCGATCTTGTCGTTGCGCACGATGATCGTCGACGCCCCGCGCGGCGCCTGTCCTGGAACCGCCAGCAAGTGCCCTGCGTGGATGTAGGTGGTCTTGGGCACAGCAGGCGGCTGATTCTGAGCCGCGGCCGGCAAGGACATGGCAAACGCCAGCGCCAAAGCAATCAACGTCTTCATACGGTTCTCTGCCCTTTCTCGGGGGCGCTACACCGGCTGGTTGCTGGCGCTGGCGCACTGGATGATGGAACCCTTCAATCACAACACCGGCTGCGCTCGGCCACCGCCATCATTGACGGCGTGTGCAGCGCAGCGCTGCCTGCCGACGAACTGCAACGTCGTGAAACGAAGAGCGCGCATCGTGCGCCGTTGGCTTCAGCGGCACCGCAATGCCTGAAGCGCTATCACTGGCTATTTCGATGCAGCGCTCGATACCCCCATGGTTCCCCACACATCTCCAGGGCCATGGAGATGCCAATTCGGAGGTACTCATGAGCAGTAAGCGTTATGGTCGCAAACCGCGCCGCGATGGTGGAACGCCGTGCAAGGCCGCGGCCAACCCGCCTGATCGGCAGGGCGCGTGACTGAGCCGGACCCGGCCTGGGTGAGTGATTGCACTGTCACCTGCACGCATGAGGGCTGGACATACCTGGCTGTGGTGATCGATCTTTTTCCAGGTAGGTTGTCGGCTGGGCGATGCGCAATCGGGCCGAGACCGCGTTAGTCGTGCAGGCCGTGTATCGGCAGCGTTGCGACGCAAGCTCAAGGTGGGTTGCCTGCTTCACTCGGATCAAGGGCCGGTCTATACCCGCAATGCACGACCAAACGCGGTGGCGCCGCGCCTTGTGCCACCGCACGCACACGGAGAGTAAAGATGACACCAACCCGCAGCATGCGCATGGCACTGTTTGCCGCCGTCCTGGCTGGCTGCACAAATGCGCAGCACCACAGCCAGGCCGATGCGGCGCCCACCACCCAACCGCCACGCAGCGATGCCTCCACGGCCGGTGGCACCACCGCACCGGGCAAGGCCACGCCAGCACCCGGTAACCGTGCAGCCAGCACCGCTGCCGGCACAACGCCCTACCTGTGCGAGCGCGGCGTCAACGCCTGCGCCAGCAGTGGGCCATTGGTGGCCAACACGCAGGCAGAAGCGCGCTGGCTGCTGGCCCACGGCTACCCCTCGCAGATCGAAGCTGCCCGCCTGGGCGGCATGGGCCTGGCCCAGCTAAACGCCGAATCGCAGGCAGGCAACCAGGCGGCAACGGTGCGCTACGGCGTCAAGACAGCGCTGAGCGGCCACTTCGCGCAGGGCCTGGCCATCCTGAGCAACGCCGCAGCCAACGGAAACCTCTACGCGTATTACGGCCTGTCCGAGGTCTACGCCGGCAACACCCCGCACACCAATCGCGTGGATAGCGCGGCCTACCTGCGGCTGGCGTACCTGCTGGGCGACCGCAAGGCGTCTACCGCGCTTGCAGCACAGGGCTTGAGCGGCGTTGAACATATCGCCGTAGACGAGCGCGCCGCCTCGCTGTACCAGACCTACGCCAAGAACCGGCCACCGTCTCCAAGGCCGTTCGACTAAGCCATCACGCCGGCAGGCGTGGCTGCGGTTTGGTCACGCGGCACATGCAGGGCACTGCGCCCCGGGCTGCACGCGTCAACGCACGCGCTCAGCAAACACCCGCGCACCAATCGCGCGCGCTGTGTCCAGGTGCGATTGCGGAAAGCCCGCATCCGGCACCGTCAACAGCTCGGTGGTGCGCACCGGCGCCCCGCAGAAGCCGAAGATGCCATGGGCAATCTGCGTCTTCATCGCCCCGAAATAGCCGTGGCGTGCATAGGTGCGCTCATCTGCCCCGCCAATCGCCAGCAGGTGCACGTCCAGGTGCTGCAGCTTCTTTACGATGTGGCCGTTGGCGTCTTCATCGAACGCCCAGCCCAGCGTAAACACCCGGTCGACCCAGCCCTTGAGCAACGCCGGAAACGACCACCAGTAAATCGGGAACACCAGCACCAACGCATCGGCACGGTCCAGGCGTGCATGTTCGGCCGCCACATCCGGCGGCGCCGCCGCTTGCCCGGCGTACAGCGCGATATCGGCCTGCGTAAAGCGCGGGTCAAAGCCCTCCTGCGCCAGGTCGGCGACCTCAACCGTATGCGCGGCATCCGGCCCCACGATGGCATCGCGCACCTGCGCGGCCACAGCGTGCGCGTGCGAGCGCGGCTCGGGGTGTGCAACAACAAGCAAGGCATGCATGGGCAGTGGCTCCAAAAAGAAAATAAAAGCCAAGGCGCTGTGGCAAGCGCAACGTGGCGTGGGGTGGTGTCTGTCAGTGCGATACGCACACAGGCGGCCAGACGCAAACGCACGCGTGTGTGCAGGCCAACGCAACAGCGCGGCACCAACGCTGCGCAGCGCGCAGCGGCGTATCAGCTCAAAACCGGCCGCAGCCGCCTGGGCGTGATTGGGTAACGGTGGGCACGGCCCGCAGCGCACCCATGCAAGACGAACGCGACCGCTCAGTGGATCTCCAGTGCCGCAATCATGCCGTCCACCAGGCGGAACACATGCTCCAGCTGCAGCGGGCTCTGCGGGAATGCGCCCGACACCTCTGCGGTGACATGCAATGCATCGCCCTGCGCGCGCGCCTCCTGCGGCACTGCACGGTACGGCGTAGTGGCCTGGGTGTGCGCCAACCAGGCCGTAATTGCAGCTGCGCCCTGATACTGACGGTCTTCATCACGCACCACCGCATCGGTGGTCAGGTAAGGCAGCAGCACCGCCGCATCGCCTTGATTGCTGGCAGTAAAAAAGCAGGCAACTGCATCCGGCAGGGCAGGGGTCATGGCGTGGGCTCCAGTGCAAACGGGTATGCCATCATCGGGAGCGGCATCACCGCCCGCAAGAACGCACGCAAAGGTAAGTCACGCACCCATGGGAAAGCCGCACACCCCAGACACCGCCGCCTGCGATGTCGAAGCCCTGCTCAAACGCATCGAAGGCCGCTGGAAACTGGTGCTGCTGTTTCACCTGTTCGACGGCCAGGTACAGCGTTATTCCGATCTGGAACGCCTGGTCCCCGGCATCTCGCAAAAGATGCTGGCCCAGCAACTACGCCAGCTCGAACGCGACGGCCTGGTGCTCCGCACCGTCTACCCCCAGGTACCGCCGCAGGTGGATTACCGGCTGACGCCATGGGGGCAGGCGCTGTGCCCTGCGTTGGATGCTGTGCTTGCGTGGGGCGAAGCGCGGGAACGGTTGACCGAACTGCCGGAGTAGTAATCGCGCGAGCATACTGCTGTCGTATGTCGCCTTTAAAAAGGGGGGACAGCACTGCGAATGTCGCCAACTAATTGGCCCAGACAACCCACCGGCGGTCTTGCAGTATCTGCCCTCTCGCGCGCTGCAGCCAGACTTGTGCGGCCAACTTAATCGGCCTAGCGTCGTCTCGCCACCATCCGGGTGGCGAGGAGGTCACACGCATGGCGACCAACGAGAAAACCGGCCCCAAGGCGGCAAAGGCGGCTAGCAAGGTCCTGAAAAGCGGCAGCACCGGCAAAGACTCCAAAACAGCGGCCGCGTCTGCTTTAAGCCAAGCGCCGGACAAGAAAAAGAAGAAGTAATTAAGCGAACACGGCAATAAATAAGCGAGCATTGCAGTAAATTGATGGAGGCGCTCGACCAAGCACGAGCGCCTCTTACTCAAGTTTCGGCGCGCGCAGTCAAATTCGACGACACCGCTGGCACAAAATGCTGGGTCCTCCGCTGGCAAAATACCTATATAACGCTAGGTGCAGGTTGGACTGGGAGGGCATGAATGGGAAGCAGATGGCAAAGTTCCGAGTCTACGGCTGTGCACCCATTATCCTGGCTCCTTTGGCTCACTGTTTCTGGAAGTATTGGATTTCGATGTGCTCGAACACTTGCTGAGTGTTAGTTGCCGGCCGTTATCCGCTCACTCGGTGTATCGAAGATGCGGCTGTCGGTGTTATTCAGTTGCTCCACCTTATTGCGAATCTATCAATGCATAGCATGGGTCTGAATGTTAATGCACGCCTAATCACATGCTTGCGTCCAGCTGGATTGGCTCCAGACTTGGCGACTGCGGGTCGACGCAAAACTTAGAAGGCAGTGGGTCCTGAGCAAGATTTAGGGTCCGCTTACTGTCTGGTTGCTAGCCATATTTAGTCAGGATCTCTGGAACTTTCTGGCTAGCCAGTGTAAGCAGAGCGGCAGTCGCTCCTGAAATTAAAGTGGATGAAAAATAAAGAAGAGCTATCATTTCAGGTGAAGATTTTTTTGCGAAAATCCATGTGAGGATGGCTGTTGCAGAGCAGAGAATACTGATAATAAGAGCTAGGTAAATCCTTCCCACCAAAAGCGGATAATGTGGCCACTCATATAGCTTTTTGTTCAATTCTTTATCGGCAGGGGCGCGAATTTCTTTTGAGGTCTTTATGCTCCAGGCTGTGAAAGCTGTAGGAAGTACTATGATATATTTCCAAACTTCGCTATCAAGCATGTGTGTCCCCGCCAAAATAAATAAGTGCGGCTGATATACGTACGTGGCGAATACAACCAGGCCGGACAAAAGTTCTGGTGCGGTTATAAGGGCAATAATGATGTTTCGAAAATTATTCATCAGCCATGCTCCATATAGCGGTCGGCCCTGATCTGCTCGAGGATGCGGTTTGCTATCTCATAAAGGTCATTTGCCTGCGGATCTCTGTCGAAGTCGAAGTTTACATTGGTCTCCGACGTTCTGATAATTACAGTGTCCTGCCCAGATTTACCTTTTATGCTCCCTTCACCATAGCCATCCACAGCCATAAGAATTGCGGCATCTCCAAGCGGTACTGACTCATCTGAGCTAACTTGTGGATAGTCCGAGTTAACGTGGATATTTGATGCAAGGTCGGGAAGTATTGAGTTCAGTGAGCTGCCGGAGCGGGCGTCTTCCAACAAATTTAGCCTATCGGCATTTCTCGCTATTAAGTAGTCTTTAAGGCTTTCCCATAGTGGACCGAATAGCGGATTAGGAGGCGAGACAGTCACCTTAATTTTGTAAATGCAGTCGAGCGAAGCAATGCGGATTGCAAATTCTCTTAGGTCTGCTATCAAAGATATATCGCAATCTACGAAAAATCCATCAAGAGAATTTTCTATAATCTTACAGAAAATTCGAGAGAATGTTTTTTGGTCGATGCGAGGTGCATTTGATAAAAAAGCAATTCCCGAGTGTTCAGGGATATAGATGAATGGAGCAGAGGCGACAAGGAGGTTTGGCTCTATTTGGGTCCCGGTCGAAAGAGTATGAGGCAACACAACGTCAACTTTTCCTTCGGGCAAATATCGCGCCAAGCGACCAAAGATGTATTTATTGGCCTCCCCTATTTTTATGTCCACTAGGGCCCAAGTGCCCCTTTTAGACTCTAAAATTGAAGGATTAGATAATGCGCTCAACAGCCTGTCTTGGTTGAGCTCCCCTAGCTTCAGAACCCTGCCGACGTAATAAGTTCCATTCTTTGCCAATTTCAATTCCTATGGGGTGTGCTTTCTAAAAATAAGCAGGGTGTAGTACTACTGACTTAGTCAGTACTTATTGATAATGCTGCCGTTCTTCCGCAGCGATAGACATGTGCTCTAACCCGCTCCACTTTGCAGCTGCGTCATCGGTGCCCGCAAAAGAATAGGCACGGCTGGACAGTCGCTGCCATATCTATGCCAGGCGACGCGAAAATGGAATCTGACGAGGCAGCCTCTCCTTGTCGGTGCGCTTTATTCCGCAGAATAACTTTCTCGATGTCCTGCGATAGTGGTCTGCCTGAATGCGGATGGCTGCAGTGTCGCTTGCAATTGAGCAGACTTGCATAACGCGCCATCATCTTGTACATGCGCTGCACCGACTGAATATATCTACTGATTGACGTGTCAGTAGCCGAGCACATGCTTTTTGCATTTGCCGTAAAAATTTTTGTAGCCATGCAGACTGCTGCTTGCCGAGCGATACGCTTCGCGCGACTTTGTAGTTCCTATCCATGGTGTTCCCCCTGTACAGCCCGATATTAGCTCAAGCACTTCGTTGGTGGGTGGTTCAGTGCGCTTGAAGTGGCACGCACATGCGTTGGATCACAAAATAAGGCGGGCGGTTGTAAGGAGTTTTCTTACAAGGCCGCCCAAAATCATAAGCACGTTGTCCACCTGCTCATCCAACTGCTTCAAAAAAATGCGCCCAATGCTACAGCGGAATTGCTGGTGGAACTCAGCGTGCGTTCGTGACCCGAGCGCGGTTTCAAAGGCGGGGTGTAGTAAAAGTTGGTCGTGCACACGCAGCACTTGTATTGCGTGCATTGCGGCGATTGGTGAGGCAAAGTGAAGCGACGCCCGATGGGTAGCAGGGTTGCTCTGCATGAAGTCTTTTGATTGTATGCGCGGCGGAAATGTGTCGCCGCTCTCGAATAAAGGGGGGGGGTAGAGACACTTATCTGACCTGCTCTCTGGTAGTGAACAACGGGGTCAGGTTTACTTATCCAATCCGATGACCCTGCTATCAACCCGCAGCGTCCGATACCTGCTTCCATCCAATCGCTAGCAGTTGAAGTAAGGGTGTCGCGTGCCATCGAGTTGTACGGCTGCCGCGCTCACGCGATGTCCTTGTTCGTTGCTTTGCCGGTGGTTGAAGCGTATGCCTTGTGCATGCGCGCCCGTTGCACGCACGCGTCTACGCACAACGCTGACGTTGCCAGTACGATGCAACGCGCGATGGTGGTGTTCCTGCCCGTGGCATTCCGCCTATACGCACTGATCCTAGTCTGAGCGTTGTGCACGAGTTTGAATCAGGTAGTTTGGTGATCGCTGCACGCTTGGCGTCTCACATGGCGCCTTGCTTGCACCTAAGGAGGCGCACTACCCAGCAGCGCCCAAGTCGCCCAGCACATCCTCCACCTGTTCAGCCAACTGCTGCAGGCAATGCGCCCACTGCTGTAGTGGAATGGCCGGCATGCCCATTGCGCCTTCGTCGCGCGAACGCGGTGTGGCCAGGGTTGCGAGCAGGCGCAGTTGGTCGCGTACGCGTAGCAGGTGGTATTGCGTGCCTTCGGACATCCAGTAGCCGGGTTCATCGTGCATGCCGCTCTCCTTGCCGTGAGGCAGCTCCCGCTGCACAACGCAGCGGGATGCCGGGAGGCTAGAAACCGCACACAGCCGGCGGGCTTATTCCCCTTGCGGGTGTTGTATTCGCCGCCCTCCCGGCGTAGGAACGCCGAGCAGTGCCAAGCCATATGGCCGAGCACAAAAAACCCACCAAAAACTCGGAGGTGGGTACCGCTGTGTGGGGAGTTTCTAGGCTCCGGCTGGAAGTGTGCGGGTGGCGCAGGGCAGGGTCAAGCTGAGGTGACTGTCCGAGTGCGGAGAAACCGCCTGCATAAAGGAATTTTTGGCTAAGTGCAGCACTGCGAATGAGTCGCTGCAACCAGTTGACACACCACCCAACGCGTAGCAATCTCGCTGCAAGGAGCCTAGAAACTCCTCACACAGCGGCACCCACCTCCGTCAGACCGGTGGGTTTTTTGTGCCTGTAGTTTTTTGCAGGCGTAACCGGCGTGACACTTGCGTCGGAAAGTGGCTAATGCGCTTCCCTTTGGGAAGAACGCCTGCCGTCTGTGTGCGGTTTCTAGCCTCCCGACATCCCGTCGCGTCGTGCGACGGAGCTTGTTCGTCAAGGAGGGCTTTACCATGCGTCGATCCACGTCCAGTCCCAAGCCATCGCGCAAGCGCGCCACGGTGCCGCCGCCTACCGAAGTTGTCTGGCGCTCGCTGGATCCTTCGATCCCCCCGCGGCGCTACCTCGAGCGTACGCCCATCCCCGAACCCCGCGCCGAACCCCGCACACCACGGCGGCCCGGCCGGCCGCGTGCGCCGCAGCAGTGCACCGTTGGCTATGGGTACTATCCCGACAGTCACCAGCGCATTCCCACCCTGCGCCTGCGCGGCCGCTGGCTGGAACAATTGGGCTTTGCCGTCGGCAGCAAGCTGCACATCCGCCAGCGCGATGGCGAGCTGGTCATCAGTGTCGTAGACCCACATTGATCACGCCGCAGCGCATGCGCGCACCGCATGTGCCCGGCCCGTTGCTGGAGACGTCGCATGATGAATGAGGGCATGACCGGCGCGTCGCGTGCAGACCGCCATGGTGTCATCGGCCAGGTGGTCGCGGCACGCGCGCACGCCGCAAGCGCGGTGCCGGGTGAGCGCTACGGCAGCCGCCCGTGGCGCCACCGCAGCGCCTACGCCATGCGCGAGCTGCCGGCCCGCGCGCCCGCGGCGGGTATCTACGCGCTTGGCCGCGTCACCACACGCTGGCACGTGCGCGAGGAGCGCGCGCCGGCCAGGGAACGCTTCGACCAGGCGGTGGTGCAGCTGCAGGCGGAGCTACTCACCTACATGCGGCGGCGCCTGCGCGACCCGCATACCGCCGCCGACCTTGCCCAGGAAACGCTGTTGCGCCTGCTGGCCTACCGCAACACGCCAGACATCCACAGCTACAAGCTGCTGCTGTACCGCATTGCCCACAACGTGGTGCTGGAGCACTGGCGCACGCGCCACCGCAGGCACGCTGCCCGCCACGTGCCGCTGGAGGACAGCGAACCGCTTGCCGCCGCCGGCACGGCGGTGGACCAGCTGGTGGACGCCCGCCGCACTCTGCAGCACCTGCACACCCACACGCTGCCCGCGCTGCCGCCCAAGTGCCGGCAGGCCTTCATGCTCAACCGCTTCGACGGCCTCAGCTACCCCGAGGTGGCGGCGGTGATGGGCATCTCGGTCAAGATGGTGGAAAAACACATCAGCCGTGCGCTGTCCGCCTGCCGCGCGGCTGTGGGTGAGTGATGCCGGCACACTGCGCCGCCGACCATTGGGGCGCATTCCGCCGTGCGGTGGTACCACGCAGTGACGCCTGTCAGGCGTGAGGAAACAGACGCCAAGGCACCGCCGCTGACAGCGCCGGCGAGATGGAACCTGCGGCACTCTCCGCCAACGCATCGCGCAGTGGATCGGTGCTGCCGCTGGCGCTGCCGTTCGGCATGGCGTCTAGCCGCCGGCGCGCTATTGGGCGATGAGATCGAAGGTGTTGCCATCCGGGTCGGTGAGGGTCGCGTAGCGGATTTGCGGCAATGCAACGGTCTGCACCAGCGTTGCCCCAAGCGCAACCAGGCGCTCGGTTTCGCTGTCCAGATCAGGCGTCCTCAGATCGACATGGACGCGGTTGCGTTGGGTCGGCACGGGGTCGATCTTTCGAAACTGGAACAACGGCAGGTCCGGCGACGCGGCCAGCTGCACCACCGTGCCGTAGTCGTTGGCAACGACGGTCTTCAGGGCGCGTGACCACCAGGCGGCCAGTGCCTGCGGGTGGGCGGTGTCGATGGTGACTGCGTGGATCTTCATGCAGGTGTCCTTGTCATGGGGTTCGGTCAGCGGGCGCTGTCGATGAGGGAGCCGCCGTCGGGCGTGAGGCTCGACCCGGTAATGAACTGGCTGTCGGCGCTGGCCAGAAACAGCACGACCGGGGCAATGTCTTCTTCCGGCGAGCCGTAGCGGCCCAGCGGATTGGTGGGCGCCGGGACGTTGGCCTCCGGCCCCCACGTTTGCGCAACCGGCAGGATGGTGTTCACCGTGATCTTGTCCGCGCCCCATTCGCGGGCGGCAGTCCGGGTGAGGGCACGGATGGCTTCCTTGGCCATGTTGTAGGGGCCGTAGCCCGCCATCCCGACCACGCCGGCCATCGAGCCGAAATTGATGATGCGGCCGGCGCCGCTTGCCTTGAGGTGGGGGTAGGCCGCCTGCATCGCGCGCAGGTATGCCACAGGGCCAAGATCAAGGTTGCGCTGCAACTGCTCCACCGACAGTTCAAGGATCGAGGAGAACGGCACGCTCGGGTCGAAGGCGTTGTTGACCAGGATGTCGATGCCGCCGTAGGTGGCGGCCACCGTGTCGATGGCTGCGGTGAGCTGAGCGGCCTCGCCGATGTCGCAGACACTGCCAAGTGCCGTGCCGCCCGCAGCAGTGATGTCGGCAACGACTGCATCCACGTTTGCGGGGGTGCGCGAGAGCACGGCGACCTTTGCGCCTTCTGCGGCGAACAGCTTGGCGGTTGCCCGGCCAATACCGCGTCCTGCACCGGTGACGATGGCCACCTTACCGTTGAGTCGGGACATGATGTTCTCCTTCGGGGATCAGGGTGTGCTCAGGGGTGCCGCGACGACCGCGGCATACGGTGATGCGGGGTGGCGTGCGGCGTTCTGGGTAGTGAACGAGGCCACCAGCCCCAGTGCCGCCGGAATGGCCCCCTTGGGGGTGCGCGCGCTCAGATGGGCCATGCCGGACAAGAGCAGGTGATAGAACATGCCGGCGTAGGCCAGCTCGCTC
Source organism: Xanthomonas sp. NCPPB 1068 (assembly GCF_041479385.2). Classification (NCBI taxonomy): domain Bacteria; kingdom Pseudomonadati; phylum Pseudomonadota; class Gammaproteobacteria; order Lysobacterales; family Lysobacteraceae; genus Xanthomonas; species Xanthomonas sp. NCPPB 1068. Next base: position 82,728 of record NZ_CM192986.1, read on the forward strand.
AGCACGAGGTTGACGCGCGACAGGATCACCAGTGGGCCGAGCAGTTTGATGGCGATCATGAAAGGCACCAGCAGCGGCGCCGAATACCCCAGCGCTGCCTGCGCCTTGCGCACGACATCGCCTTTTGCCAGATACACGGCGGCAGAGGTCAGATAGAGCGCCGACAGCAATGCGGTGCTGATCCAGTAGGTGTAGAGGGTATTCATGGGGTTCTGCCGTGCGACAGGTGGTTGCCAGGTGCGCGCAGAATGTCGTCTAAGATGACGCTTGAAAAGTAGGATGAATATCAGGCGCTTAGTATGAAAAAGCAGACCAATGCAGCGGGCGCAATCAATATGCACGAAGAAATGCGCCGTGCCTTTGCACTGTTGTCGGGTAAATGGAAACTGGAAATCATGTGGCTGCTCAATCAGCGGGTGTATCGCTTTGGCGAGTTACGCAAGGCGATTCCCACCATTACCCAGCACATGCTCACCGCGCAGTTGCGCGAGCTGGAAGCCGATGGCCTGGTGTCGCGCACCGTGTATGCCGAAGTGCCGCCACGCGTTGAGTACGCAATCACGCCAAAGGCGCGTGGGCTCGGGCCGACGATGGAGGCGCTGGCGGCATGGTGGCAGGAACACGGCACCACCATTGCCAAGCGCCCGACCACACGCGGGCGCAAGCCGCGCGCTTAGGGGTTGCTGGACGGAGCGGCTGCTGTTTACCTTGGCTGCTCGCTGTTTCCATGCAGCTGCACCCGCCCCTCATCCGGCCCTGCGGGCCACCTTCTCCCCCGTGGGGAGAAGGGAAGTGCCCGACATGGATAGTGTGAAAAACCAACGCCCCGACTTGATCGGGGCGTTGGTATGTCCTTATAGCGGTATCGCAGCTGCCATCTACCGCAGACGATTCCCGCTAAAAGGGCTTCCAGTCAGTGGCAGCCTCACCATGCGTTTGCTCAGCAGCAGTGCCGGACATGGGACCGTAGCGGTAACCGTTTGCACGCTTACAACAACGCGCTTAATTACACCACGCGTTCCTGGGGCGCAGCGCTTACTTGGAAGCGTCGCGCACCTTGTCGGCTACTTCGCCGGCCTTGGCCTGCACCTTGCCGACATTCTTTTCGGCAGCGCCTTCCAGCTCGGTGCTCTTGTCGCCGGTGACGCGGCCGATGGCTTCCTTGACCGAGCCCTTGACCTGCTTGGCGGTACCTTCGATACGGTTCTTATCCATGGGATGTCTCTCGTAAGTTGGGGAACCGGTCCAGTCTGTGCGGGCCGGTGTGAGCATGGTGTGCGCTTGCGCCCGGATGCCCCAGTTGCGAATGCACTAAGCGCGCTAGTGCATTCGTGCCAGCCACACGCAGTTACTTCTTGCGCGTGGCGGGTTTGGCGCTGCGGCCGGCAAAACCGCGTTCGCGGGCCCATACGATGGCTTCGCCGCGGCTGTGCACGTCGATCTTGGAATACAGCGCCGCCACATGATTGCGTACCGTATTGGGCGAAACCCCAAGTTCCTGTGCGATTTCCTTGTCGGCCAGGCCTTCGGCGATGAGCCCGAGCACGTCGCGCTCGCGGCCGGTGAGTTCGGCAATGCCGCAGCCGGTGGTCTGGCTGGGGCGGTTGGCGCGGCGCACGTTGGCGAGCTTTTCCAGCAGGGTCTGGCTGAACCACGAGGCATCCTGCATCACCGCTTCGATGGCGGTGACCAGTTCCATCTCGGTGCGTTTGCGGTCGGTGATGTCCATCAGCGACAGCAGGTAGCACTGCACGCCGTGGATGCTCACTGTTTCTGCGGAAATCAGGCAGTCGAGCTGTTCGCCGTCCTTGCGTGCAATGGCGTATTCCACATTGAGCATGCTGCCGCTTTCCTGCAACGCGCGATAGAACTGCTGATACGCCTGGCGGCTGGGAAACAGGCCGATTTCATCGATGGGCCGGCCGACGATATCTTCGGTGGCGTACTGGGTGATCTGCGACACCGCGTCGTTGATTTCCACGATCTGCAAGGTTTCGGCATTGCACATCAGCGTAGGCACCGGCGTGATGCGAAATGCCTTGGCAAACCGTTCCTCGCTCTGGCGCAGCGCCACTTCGGCGCGCCGGCGCGGTTCCAGGTCCATGAAGGTAAACAGCATGCAGGCTTCTTCGCCGATTTCAATCGGCTGGCCTGCCACCACCACCAGTTTGGTGGTGCCGTCGGGCAGGCTGAGCTCGGCCTGCATCTGCGGAATGGTGGCGCCCTCATTGAGCCGCTCCAGCGCCAGCTCGCGGCGGTCGGCCATTTCCATCACATCCACTTCGAACACGCTCTTGCCCACCACCGCTTCGCGCGTGTAGCCGGTCATTTCCAAAAAGCCCTGGTTGGCCTTGATATAGCGCTTGTCCTCGAGCCGGCAGATGCAGGCCGGCGCGGGATTGGCGTTGAAGGTGCGTTCGAAGCGCTGCTCGGCGCTGGCCCAATCGCTGGCATCGGCCACGATCAGCACCAGGCAATCCGGTTGGCCTTGCGCGTCGGTGAGCACCAGGCTGCGTACGCGGTGCACCCATTGCGCGTCGGTGTCTGCGCGAAACACCTCCACCACCACGTCGTTGAAGACCTCGCCGGCGATGACGCGGTCGATGGGGTAGTTGCCGGCGCTCAGGCGATGGTTGTTGCGGTAACGCAGCTGGAAACGCGCGCGGTAGTCGCTCACCGTGGCGCCCAGATCCGCCACTTCGGTTGCACCATGCATCGCCAAGGCGGCTTCGTTCGCCCAGGTGATCGACTGGTCTGGCTCGATCAGGATCACCCCTTCGCTCAGGCCGGTGATGATCTGCTGCAACTGGCGGCGATTGGTGGAACTGGGCGGGCTGCTTGGCGGCGCCGCTTCACTGGCTGACGACATGGGTTTACCTCAGGCAAACGACGGCGATGAAAACCAACAGTGGCGGCACACGGTAGCGGCTGCCTGACGCGAATGCACTAGCCGTCCTGGTGCATTCGGCTCAGGCAGCGCGGGGGCGCGGCTTACACACTGGCCGCCCTTTCCAACCGCAGTGAGACATTCCATGGCACAGGTCGTCCGCCATTCCTCGCTGGCCCCCAGGATGTCCTGGGGCGCCGTGCTCGCCGGCTGCACGTTCGCGCTGGTGACCTATCTGACGCTGAGCGTGCTGGGCACCGCCATCGGCGCATCCACCATCGACCCGCTGCGTGAGGCCAACCCGGTCAGCGGGCTGGGCACCGGCGCCGGCATCTGGCTGGCGTTGAGCACCTTGATCTCGATCGCGGTGGGCGCGTTTGTCGCCGGCCGCCTGGCCACCGTGCGTGGCGGCCTGCACGGCTTGCTCAGCTGGGCAGTGACCTCGCTGATCACTACCTGGCTGGTGGCCGCACTGGCCAGCAGCGCGGTGGGCGCGGTGTCGGGTGTGGTCGGCAAGGGCCTGTCGCTGACCGGCCAGGGCATCGCCGCTGCCGCCCCGGCGCTGGGCAATGGCGTGCAGGAAGAACTGAAGCAGCAGGGCATCGAACTGGATTGGGGCGACCTGCGCGGCCAGCTGGACACCGTGCTGCGCCAGACCGGCAAGGCCGAGCTGGATCCCGAGCGTCTGAAGAACCAGGCCGAACACGTGAGCAACGACGGCAAGGCCACCGCCAGCGACGTAGCGCAGACCCCGCAAGCGGCGTCGGATGAACTGGCCGCCTGGTTCGACCGCGTGCGCGCCCAGGCCAAGCCGGCCATCGATGCCGCCGACCGCGATGCGTTGGTCAACCTGATTGTGGCGCGCACCGGTAAATCGCGCGCAGAGGCCGAGCAGATTGCCGACAACTATGCGCAGAGCTACCAGAAGGCGGTGGCGCAGTACGAAGCGCTCAAGCGCACTGCCGAGCAGAAGGCCCGCCAGGCCGGTGATGCGGCGGCCCGTGGTGTCTCGCGCGCTGCCTGGAGCACCCTGGTGTTGCTGCTGCTGGGCGCCGGCATCGCCTTCGCCGCCGGTCGCGCCGGCCGCCGCACCGACCCCGTGTTGGAGGTGTAAGCCACTGCGGTAACGGCGACGGTGGGGACCGTCGCCGCTGCGCGGAGGTGATCGTCAACGCGCCATGCGCCACGTTCGCAAGGAGTGGGACCTGAGCAAGGCACTGGGGCAACCCTTCCCGGTGATGGATACCGGGACTCGCTCGGCACCGGGCCATTCTGGGGTGGCCCGGTGTTCTTTTATCCGGGAGTTATGCACTTGCAGGTATGCAGTGCGTGCGCTTGCTTCGAGCAGCTTTTAGGACGTGCGCTAGCCATCGGCCACTCTGGATGCTAAACGCGCTGCGCCTTCACCTGCTCATCGTGTTGCTGCGTAACAGGTTGCTGGCATTGCAAGGCCAGCGTGCGCTGTTCCATCAGCGCCAGCTCCCGAAACGAGGCGTCGACCGGCGTAGCGATCGCCTGCGCTGCGGGCATCTGCGCACGCAGGTGCGCCGGGTCGCTGAGTTCACCCTGGACGATGAAGACATGCTGTGCCTGATTGGCGTGTTTGCCTTGCTCGCTCAGCATCACATGGTCGACGCGCTGCAGGCCATTGGCCACCGCCAGATTGGTCAGGCTCGCCGTCATGCAAGCGGTCTTCTCATTGGACTCGGTTCCGACCTGATTGCCCAGCGCTGCGACGCCTGCTCGGCATTGTTGATGCAGCGCGTAACGGGGATGGCCAGGCTGGTCCGGCGTCGGCGCATTGTCTGTTGGGCCAGCCGCCCCGAAGAAGCCAGATGTACGCGGCGCCGCAGGCACAACCGCGGGTGTCTGCAGAGATGGCTGGATGGCCTCTTTGGGTGACAGACCATGCTGTCCTACGTTTACCTGATCACTCCAGGCAAGCTTTCCCTCATGATCCATGAGGATCAACTTGCCTTCTTTCAGTGCGTCACCTACCAGCTGCGCAAGCTGCTCTTTGGACGCGCCGGGGTGGGCTGCGGCGATACCTCTACCGACCTGGTTGTTGTACAGATCCATCGCCTCGCGGTTTGCAGGATTACCCGGCATTCCTTCGTGCGCGGTGGCAAACGACTGCGCCCATTCGTTGCCGAATTCCTTGGCGAGTAGCGCATTCCAGTAGGTATGGCGAAAGGCATCGCGGTGCCCGTCATTGAATTGCCACTCTGTGGCGCGCTCCTTTGGAATATCGTCGGGCACCGGTTGGTCCGGGACATGCCGCTTGCTCTCGCGAAACGCAAGGTCTTGGGTTTCTTTGAGTTCTGACAGTCCCTGGAGGCCCCTGCTCCAGGTCATCTCGTCTATGAGCTTTCCTTCGGTCCTGGTGATCTTGATCGAAGGCGAAAACGGGATATCCACCATCCCCGCCAATCGGGGGTGATAGTGAATCACCTGGTCGTCTTGCACCTGGAACTGGCTACGAATCCGATCCAAATCAGGTTTGTCCGACATCCTTGTGCTCCTGGTTAACCTTGGACGGTGTGGCGGCTGATGACTTTCCCGTCCTGGTATTGAATATCGTACTCCTGTGTATCGCCTGCGAAGGGTGAGATGCCAAGGTAGTACGCATCCGTCGAGGTGGTTTCACCCTTCTCGGTGTAGTCAGGCTGACCCAACAGCGCAATAACGTCTTCCCTGCGCATCCCCACATGGATGACCTGTTCTAGCGCTTCCGTCATGTAAATGCGCTTGTTCTCTTCAAGGCCGACGCCGCGTTGCGATTTCCACACGGTTGCATCGAAGTCTTGTGTCGTTTGCATGGTGCACGCCGTCAATGGTGTGAGGAATAAAAGGACCGCGAGCGCAATAACGCGCGCCGATTGGACATGCGTGTGCGGTGAGTGCATTTTCCATCCAAGATGTTTGGCAAATGCCAGCCCGTGGAGGTTGCCAGATGCATCGTCAGGATTCCATTCGCGCATTTCGATCGCTCACAGGCCGTGGGTCGCAGCAGAGTGGGAATGCGCAGGGCGGTTGGTCGATACGCAACTGAATCGGCAGATGCTGGCTGTTTCGGTAAAGCCGCTACAGCTGCATCGCAGCAACTCACTCCACGCTCGCAGCCACCAACCGTTGCCAGAGTGCGGCGTTGGCGTCGCTGTCCGGTTCCAGGGTGGCCAGGACGTCGAGGGCATGGTCTTCGTGCTCGGCGCCGTGGCGGGCGAGCATGGCCAGCGCGGCGGCGAGGCGGCCGTAACGCAGGGCGCGGCCCAACGGGCTGGCGAGCAGGGTGGGGTCGTGCTCGGGGCGTTGTTCGTCCAGGGCGGTGCCCAGCGCTGCCGGCAGGTCCCAGGTGGTGGCGATGGTCTTGGCCACCGCCGCGGTGTGGCGTTCGACCAGGGCGGCGGCGATCTCCAGGTTGTAGGGCAGGCCCGGGCGCTCGGCGTAGGTATCGCGCAGCACCCGCAGGATCACCACCGCGCCCAGGCCCTGCAGCAGGCCGGCCAACTGTGCCGACAAGGTGTCCCCGCCGCGTTCGCGCACGTAGGCGGCCGCGGCGGCGGCGGTGCGCAGGGCGTAGTCCCACACCGCTGCGGGCAGGCGCGCGTGGAGGCCACCGTCCAGGCTCAGCACCGGCTGCATGACGGCCGCGGCAACGAGCTGGCGCACGCCTTCGGTGCCGATGTGCACCACTGCCCGTTCCAGGCTTTCCAGCGGGCCGCCCTGCGGGCGATACAGCGCGCTGTTGGCGATGCGCAGCAGGTTGGCGGCCAATGCCGGGTCTTGCGCGATGATGGCGGCAATGCCGCGGCCGGACGCGTCGGGGTCGTTGACCGCACGCATCAACTGCGGCAACAGATGTGGGCGACGCGGCAACAACTGCGGACGCAGATCGACATGCGCCAGTGCGTGGCCGACGGCCTCCAGCACCGCCAACTGGGCGGGGTCGCCGGGCAGGCTGGCATCGGCCAGCGACGGGTTGGCCATCACTGCGGCATACATGCGCCGCAGCAGCGGCCGCATCGGTGGCGGGTCGGTTGGTGAGGGTTGCGCCACGCCGTGCGTTGGCTGCGGCACGGGGGCGGTCTGGCTGGGAGGTGCCACGGCGGGTGTGGCGGCCGCCGTTGCATTGGCCGGCCGCGTGGTTGGCGCGTCCGGGGCAGCCGGCGCGGGCGCGCGTTGGCGCATGTGCATCCACACCAGGGCACCGACGATCATCGCGACAGCGATCAGTCCGGCAGCAAGCAGCACCACGGTCACAAGCATCATAGGCAGTCGTTTGATCAGTGCTGCGACTATCGGCGATGGCGGGCATGGCGGCAATGCGCAGCGCGGCCACCGGGCGCGCTGCGCAACGGCGGCGCTTGCCAGCGGCGCTGGCGACGCACGGCCTGCCGCGCCGCTGGCGTACCGGTGCAGGCAGGCGCTGCATTGCACCGGGCATGGTGCATGCCGTTGCCGTGGGGCACTGACACAGCGCGTGGCGCCGACGTTTGGTTACCCGCACCCGCACCCGCACCCGCACCCGCACCCGCACCCGCACCCGCGGCGCGTGCGTTGTCTGGAGTGTCGGCATCGCCGGCGCGTGCCCGCGTGGCCGAACAACAGCCCGTTGGCCGCGCGCGGCAGTGGTGGATCGCGTGGCGGTCGACATGCCGCGCTGGCGTTTAGCGTGCGTGCAGGCAGTCACCGCTGCCTGCACTGCTGCGCGGCCGCCGCAATTGCACGCGCGGTCAAGCGCTGCAAGGCACGCGTATTTTTGACCGCAGTGCAGCAATGAGCGAGGTGTCTTCAAGCTGACCGCGGCACTGCACGTGGCGCTAACGCACCGCCCCCCACCATGCGTCACCAGCTGTGCAGTTCTAGAGCATCTAGGCAGCTTAAAGGGTGCAGGCATCCGCAGTTGGACCACCTTCGACAGACACCGTGCAGCGTGCGGTGTCTGTTTTTATTTGTGCAGCCGTGCATGACGCGGCATGCCGCAGGAACCGATCGGCGCAGGCGCCGACCCACGCCACCGTGGTGTGCGGTGGTGACAACAGGAGCCTCCCACCGGCCGTACGACGCGCGATGGAAGATGCCCTGGGCCGAGCCGGCGCGCGACCCCGGGGCACAGGGTCGATGGAACGCCTTACCCCGGCACGGCGTGGCAGACCACCAATCGGCGCCAGACACCGCGCGCCTTGCTGCGGTCGCCGGATTACAGGATGCCCTGCTTCCACAACCGCACGATGCTGGCCGGGGCGTGTTCTTCGGGAATCCGCAGCGGCTCGCTGGCGCCGTCCCAGACGATGCTGAAATAGCGGCGGTCGCCACCACCTGCCTGCGGGCGCGGCAAGGCGTGCTCCAGACATTGGTCCAGCAGCGTGCGCAGCTGCTGCCGCTGGGCTTCGTCCATCTCATCCATCACCAACCGGCGCTCGCGGCGCATGGCCGGGAAGGCGGCCACGCCGCCCTCGCGGGCAAGCCGCAGGGTGACGCCTGCGTCCACCGGTGGGCGTTGTGGGCTCATGCGCGCACGCCCACTGCGTGCCAGGCCTGCTGCACCGCACGCGCTTGGGGGCTGTCAGTGCTATCGGCAGTGGCAGCAGTACCTTCGTCGCGTATCAGCGTACCGGTCACGGTGCTGCCTTGCCGGGCATCGGAGACCCACCGTTGCACCGCAGGGGTGGCCCGGCGCCTTGGCGCCGCTGCCACGTCGGGCGGCGCCAGCGGGCCCAGCACATGGTGCTGGCGCCGCGTTGCGGTGACCTGATGCGACAACAGCGCAGAGCGACGGGCGTGTCGGCGCTCTGCTGGGCCCCACGGTCGGGCAGGTAGGGCGGCAGGACGCCGGCACGGCGCGGCGAGACGAACGCGGACATAAGCGACCTCCACAGTCAGCAGCGTCCGCGACTATGCGCGGGCCGGCTTTAGGAAATCGTTAGCCCGCCCCGGCCTGGAACGCGTACACCGGGTGGCGCCATGCCCGGCGTTCAGTCCAGCTGCGACAGCGCCTGCTGGATCGGGGTCTGCCCGTCGATGAACCCCACCGTCTTGCCGATGCTGGCCGGGGTGGCGAGTGCGGCGGCGATCACCTGGGCCACGTTGGCGCGCGACGCACCGCCGTCGGCGTCGCTGCCGGGGTCGCGGGTGATGCGGCCGGAGGGTGGGTCCTGGGTGAGCCGGCCGGGGCCCAGCACCGTCCAGTCCAATGCGGTGCTGCGCAGATGCGCGTCGGCCGCGGCCTTGGCTTGCGCATAGGCGAAGAACCCGTCGTCCGGGCCGATGCCGTGTTCCAGCCCGGCCCCCAGATACGACACCATCACATAGCGCCGCACGCGAGCCTGCTCGGCCGCGTGCATCGAGCGGATCGCCGCATCGCGGTCCACGGCATAGGTGCGCGCTGCATCGCCGCCGCCGGCACCGGCCGACCACACCACCGCGTCATGCCCGGCCAGCTGCGCGGCGATGGCCGCGGTGTCCGCATGTTCGATGTCGAACACCACTGGCGTGGCGCCATCGGCGATGACATCGCCTTCGTGCTCGGGGTTGCGGAACACCGCAGTCACCTGATGCCCGCCACGCACCAGCAGCGGCGTGAGCAAACGCGCGACCTTGCCATGACCGCCGATCACCAGAATACGGGACATATCACCTCCAACAGTGCGCGCCGCACCGGCGCGGAAGGGCGTCATCCTCGCCAACGCGGCGCTAAGGCGGTGTTATCGACGTGCCAACAGATGTCGGTGATTGAACGCCCACCTACGACGCCATCAGGCAATGTCGAGTGGCGAGAACGGCAGCTGCAGATCTTCGCCGGCACGTGCCGGTGCGATTGCAGTCCGACGACGCGGTATGCGGCTGCGCTCGCAACGCAACGCCGGCGATGTGAACTGCGCCGCAAGCGTATCCACACCCATGCCACCTCCCACGTGGCACGGGCGGCATGGCCATGCCGCGTCTGGCAGTGCAGTTCGTCGCGCGTGATCCGCAACGCACCGCATGCCGGCAGGTGCACTTCGACCACCAGGCACGCACCGCGCCCAAAAGCTCGCCGCGCTGCGCATATCGCTGTACCGCGCTGACCATATCGGCAACATCTGTGACACTAGCCGGCCTTGTTGCGAGATGCGCCATGCCCACTTCCGATCTACGTCCACGCGTTGGCTGTGGCGCCTTCATCCAGCGTGCCGATGGCCGCCTGCTGCTGGTGTTGCGCGGGCGCGCGCCGGAGCAGGGGCACTGGGGGCTGCCCGGCGGCAAGGTGGACTGGATGGAGACCGTGGAAGCCACCGTGGTGCGCGAGGTGCTGGAAGAAACCGGCCTGCAGGTGCACCCGCAGCGCGTGCTGTGCGTGGTTAGCCACTTCGAGCCGGACATGGACCCGCCGCAGCACTGGGTGGCGCCGGTGTATCTGGCCAGCATCGATGGCAGCGAACAGGCGCAGTTGCGCGAGCCGCAGGTGCTGCTGGACATCGGCTGGTTTGCGCTCGATGCGCTGCCCACGCCGCTGACCCGCTCGGCGGTGCAGGCGGTGCGGCAGGTGCGGGCCGAGCAGGCTGCGCCGGTCGGCTGAGTAGCGTTGCCGCAGCGGGATGCTAGCCAGACTTGGCGCAAGGCTGGGGCGGAATCGGGAATCGGGAATCGGGAATCGGGAATCGGGAATCGAAGAGCGGCTTGCGACTCAGGCATTGCGATGCGGCGCGGCTGGCGGGTGTTGGCATCACCCAAGATAGGCGCTGCCTGGCGCCAGCGTGCCGCATTGGCCCAACGTGTCATCCGGTCACAGCGCGCGGCATATCCACGCGCCGACGCTGTGGCGCAGCCGGCGTGGTGCGTTCAAACAGCGCCGCTACTGCACGGTGTGGCGACACGTTCTTCTCGCTGGCTTCGCTAGGCTCCGGGCTTGTTTTTGCAGTGAGTGGCCCATGCCTTCTTCCGACCTTCGCGCCTTTGCCGTCCGTGTGATCATCGTGCTGGCCCTGGTGGCGTGCGCGTGGATGCTGTGGACGTTGTCGGACCTGTTGCTGATGGTCTTCGGTGCGATCCTGGTGGCGGTGTTGCTGCGGGCATTGGCCAGCTGGGTGACGCGCCACACGCGCGTGTCGGACGGGTGGGCGCTGGCCCTGGTGGTGGTGGTGCTGACGGTGGGATTTATCGCACTGCTGTGGCTGTTCGGCTCGCAGCTGGCCTCGGAAGTGGGAGCCTTGCAACGCACGTTGCCGCAGGCGTGGACGCGCTTTCACGATTGGGTGGCGGCCGGGCCCCTGGGGCCGACACTGGAAGAACTCACGCGCCAGGCGCCGGCACGTGTGTCCAACCTGGCCCCACGCGCCGGTGCGTTTGCGCTCAGCATCACCGGCGGTGTGGCCAACCTGTTCCTGGTGCTGGCCGGCGCGGTGTATCTGGCCGCGCAGCCGCAGCTGTACCGGCGCGGGGTCTTGCTGCTGCTGCCGGCGCACGCACGCGCCACCACCGACGAGGCACTGCAGGCCAGCGGCACCGCGCTGCGGCTGTGGTTGCGCGGCCAGCTGATGGCGATGGCGGTGGTGGGCGTGCTCACCGGGCTGGGGCTGTGGGCATTGGGCATCCCCGGTGCGTTGGCGCTGGGCATCGTTGCCGGCCTGCTGGATTTCGTGCCGATCGTCGGGCCGATCGTGGCGGCGATTCCGGCCATCCTGCTCGGGTTTACGGTCAGCCCGCAGATGGCGCTGGCCACTGCGGGCCTGTTCGTGGTGGTGCAGCAGATCGAAGGCAACCTGTTGCTGCCGCTGATCCAGCAACGCACGGTGGATCTGCCGCCGGTGCTGCTGCTGTTTTCGCTGTTCGGCATCGGCATCCTGCTGGGGCCGGCCGGCGTGTTGCTGGCCGCGCCGCTGACGGTGGTGGCGTTTGTGCTGGTCAAGCGCCTGTATGTGCAGGAGGCGCTCGGCACGCCAACCTCCATTCCCGGGCAAACACCGCACTGAACGGCGCACGCCGGCCGCAGGGTGCACGCCCAACGCAGGCCGCTGAGCGAGCGGCCTGACGGCATTGCTGGACACCGCGTGTGGCTCGCCTGGCAAACGCGCTGCAAGGCTATCCCGTCTGCCGGGCGCGTATGGGCGTGCAGCCACCACCGCAGCGGGCCGCCGTGGCAACGCCGACAGATCCGGCACAGTGCCGCCCCATGCCCCACCGGTATGCTCGACGGCTGATCACGCCTGGGAGGGCATTGCATGACACGACCGTGCTGGACGACACGTGGGTTGATGGCGCTGATCGGCGCCGCCTGTGCACTGAGTGCCACCGCCGCAGAACGCGCGGCGACGTCGGCGGCCCCGGCGGCGGAGGGTACGCGCCAGGTGGCGCCCTTCGCCTTGCCGGTGTCCGAGTACCTCAGCCCGGCCGCGCGTGCGCATGTACAGGCCGAGGTGGCGCGTGCGGACCCCCTGGCCAAGGCCGACAACGCCACCTTGCTGCAGCAGCTGCCGCGCATTCGCGCCGATACCGAGCGCTGGGCCGAAGGCGTGGTTGCGCAGCTGCGCACGCGCTATGCGGTGGAGGTGACGCGCGAGCGCTGGAACGAGGTGCCGGTGTTGCGGGTGGAGCCACGCACACGCACGCCCGAACAGGCCCGGCGCCTGCTGATCGAGCTGCATGGCGGCGGATTCATCATGGGCAGTGCGCAATCGTTCGGGTTGATGGAAGCCATCCCGGTGGCGGCGATGACCGGCATGACGGTCATCGCGGTGGATTACCGGATGGGCCCGGAGCACCGCTTCCCGGCGGCCAGCGAAGATGTGGCCGCGGTGTATCGCGCCGCGCTCCAGCGCTATGCGCCCGAGCGTATCGGCCTGTTCGGCTGCTCGGCCGGCGGTGTGCTCACCGGTGAGTCGCTGGCGTGGTTTGCCAAGGAGCGCCTGCCGATGCCGGCGGCAGCGGGCATGTTCTGCGCGGCCGGCGATGCGCGCTATCGGGGCGATTCGCGCTATGTGGCCGCCGCAGTCAACGATGCCTTGTTGCCCGACGCGGCGGGGCAGTTGCCGATCATGGAAGACCTGTACTACGGCGAGGGCGTGGACTTCCACGACCCATTGGTGTCGCCGGTGTTCTCCGATGCAGTGTTGCGGCAGTTCCCGCCCACCTTGCTGATCACCGCCACACGCGCGGCAGAGCTGAGCACGGCCGCTTACACGCACTCGCGCTTGATCGACCTGGGGCGCGAATCGGACCTGCATGTCTGGGACGGCCTGGGCCACGGGTTCCATTTCACCGAGACCTTGCCGGAAAGCCAGCAGGCACTGCGCGTGATGGCGCGCTTTTTCAGCCGCCATCTGGGGTTGCCGCCGCCGCCATTGGCAGCGCCACTAACGCCGCGCTGACGCCGGCTAGGCACCTTGCTTACATCTGCTGACCTAGGTTGAGGCCGACTGGGTGCGGCACACGCCGCACCGATCATCGAAACAGGAGAAATCGGATGAGTCTGCAAATTCCTCAGGGTGCTTTGGTAGTGGTGGCCGACGGCGGCGAAGCGCGTTGGTTCACCAATACCGGCAACGAAGCCAAGGTCGTGCTGCGCCAGCACGCGCGCACCGACGTGCAGAACGTCGACGACGATGGCCCGGCCGGCAAGGCACCGCAGGATCTCACCGAGGCAGACCTGGACGAGATGACGTTTGCCAAGCAGCTGTCCAAGGCCTTGAACGATGGGGCATTGAAGCAGGAGTACACGCACCTGGTGCTGGTGGCCGACCCGACCACGCTGGGCCGCGTGCGCCCCCTGCTGCACAAGGAAACCCAGCAGCGGCTGGTTGGCGACCTAGCCAAGGACCTGACCAACCTGCCGCTGGAAGACATCCAGCGCGCGCTGTCGTAAGCGTCAGGCGCAGCGCCGGTGGCGCATACGCACGCCGCCGGCGCCCGGCACCTGATGTACGCCGCGTACACTCCGGTACCCGGGCGCCGGTACGTTACAGGTGCGCCTGCGCGCAATGCTGTGTTCTCACTCAGCGTCACGGAGACAGTGCAGATGGGGTTTGTTCGCGACTACGCCACGCAGGCACCGGAGCGCAGCGACATCGATGCGCATCGCGGTGTGCAGGTGCTGGAATTCGGTACCGATTGGTGCGGGCATTGCATTGCCGCACAACCGCTGCTGCAGAAACTGCTGGGTGGCTATGAGGCGATCGAGTACCGCAAGGTCGAAGATGGAAAAGGGCGCCCGCTGGGCCGCTCGTTCCGCGTCAAGCTCTGGCCCACCGTGATCCTGTTGCGCGATGGCGAGGAAGTCGCCCGCGCGGTCCGCCCGCAAACGCGCGAGGACCTGCAGCCGCTGTTGTCGGCACTCGATCTCGGCTGATTGCTGGCCTCGGCTAACTGCCGTAGGAGCGCACCCAGGCGCGAAGGGCATTACCGATACCGCCGTCGCGCCCGGGTGCGCTCCTACAGGCGCGTGCGTAGTGGTGTGCGTGTGGACCGTCTGCAAAACCCCGCAAAAACGCCCTAAATCCAGCGCCATATGCAGTCGCGTCTGCAGCGATCTGCACGCTGGTGTAACATGGCGCACTGATCAAGCCCTTGGGCATACGCCCATCTCGTTGGTCATCTGTCCCGCAGCGCCGCTGAGTTGACGCGGCCGTCCGGGAATGCCTCCGGCCACTCCAGTGCATGTGCCTGTGCCGTGTATGCGTGATGTGCCGTGTCCTGTGCAGGTGCCGGGACGTGCGGGTAGCGGTGGCCGCAAGCCAGTCTGGAGACCAAGCTCATGCACGACACGCGCGCGATCCGTTCGCATTTCGGTTGGTTCAAACGCCGCCGCCAGCTGCACCTCGACGAGGTCACCGTGGTGGACCGCAGCATGCTGCGCAGGGCGGTCGGCGCCGCCGCGCTGGGCAATGCGATGGAGTGGTTCGACTTCGGCGTGTACGGCTACCTGGCGGTGACGCTGGGCCAGGTGTTCTTTCCGGCGAGCAATCCCACGGCGCAGCTGATCGCCACCTTTGCCACCTTCACCGTCGCGTTTCTGGTGCGGCCAATCGGGGGCATGGTGTTCGGCCCGCTGGGCGACCGTTACGGGCGGCAGAAGGTGCTGGCGGCCACGATGATCCTGATGGCGCTGGGTACCTTCAGCATCGGCCTGATTCCGTCCTACGACCGCATCGGCCTGTGGGCACCGGCCCTGCTGTTGCTGGCGCGGTTGCTGCAGGGGTTTTCCACCGGCGGCGAATACGGCGGCGCGGCGACCTTCATTGCCGAATACGCCACCGACCGTAACCGCGGCCTGATGGGCAGCTGGCTGGAATTCGGCACCTTGGGCGGTTATATCGCCGGCGCCGCCACCGTGACCGCATTGCACATGAGCGTGACCCCGGCGCAGATGCTGGACTGGGGCTGGCGCGTGCCGTTCCTCATCGCCGGGCCGCTGGGCCTGCTGGGCCTGTACATGCGCATGAAGCTGGAAGAAACCCCGGCCTTTCGCGCCTACACCGAGCAATCGGAACAGCGCGAGCGCGAAACCGCCGGCCAGGGCCTGATGACCTTGCTGCGCCTGCACTGGCCGCAGCTGCTCAAGTGCGTGGGGCTGGTGCTGGTGTTCAACGTCACCGACTACATGCTGCTGACCTACATGCCCAGCTACCTCAGCGTCACCATGGGCTATGCCGAGAGCAAGGGCCTGCTGCTGATCATCCTGGTCATGCTGGTGATGATGCCGCTCAATATCGTCGGCGGCCTGTTCAGCGACAAGCTGGGCCGGCGCCCGATGATCATCGGCGCCTGCATTGCATTGTTTGCGCTGGCCATCCCGTGCCTGTTGCTGATCGGCAGCGGCCACGATGGATTGATCTTCGCCGGGCTGATGCTGCTGGGCCTGGCGCTGGTGTGCTTCACCAGTTCGATGCCGTCCACGCTGCCGGCGCTGTTCTACACCCCGGTGCGCTACAGCGCCCTGTCGATCGCCTTCAACGTGTCGGTGTCGTTGTTCGGCGGGACCACGCCGCTGGTGACCGCCTGGCTGGTGGAACGCACCGGCGACCCGCTGGTGCCGGCGTATTACCTGATGGGCGCGGCGGCGGTCGGCCTGGTGACCATGCTGTTCGTGCGCGAGACCGCCGGCCTGCCGCTGCGGGGTTCGCCGCCGGCGGTGGCCAGCGATGCCGAAGCGCGCGCGTTGCTGCAGTCCGACAGCCCGGTGACGGTGGATGCGCAGTTGCCGGTGCCCGCGGCACCGTCGCTGGGCCAGCCGCGCACGGCCTAGCGGCACGGCGCGCGGTTAGCGCGCGGGGCTGCGGGGGTCGGGCACGTCTGGATAGGGGGTGCCTTCCCCGGTTTCGACGTAGCGCTTGAGGCTGCTGCCCAGGAAATACTGCCAGCCCTGCGAGCAGGCGTCGAAGCATGGCGACTCGCGGTACCCGGACTGCACGAACTCCACCCGCGTGCCCTGGCTGGTGGAGATCAGATCGAAGCGCATCACCGTGCCTTCCCAGGCCAGGGTGTCGAGCATGTTGGAGCGCTCGCAGTGCCAGCACACCAGCCGGTGGTCGGCGCCGTCGTCGATGCGCAGCTCCACCTGCCAGCCGTGCCCGCTCCAGTCCAGGCACACGCGGCCGTCCACCAGCCGCACCTCACGGGTCCACCAGCGGGCCAGCTGGGTGGGCTCGGACAGCGCGGCGGACACCACTTCCGGCGCGGCGGCAATCACGATGCTGTGGCGGATCTCACGGTTCATCTGGTGGGCATTGCCTGCGTGGACGCCGATGATCGCGCATTTTGCCGGCATCTGCAGCGGTAACCGAGTTTGCGCACGCCGCTCGTCCGACGCTCACGCGGGGCTGGGTACCATCGGCCCAGGCCCCTTACGAGCGAGAGCAGGCATGACAACGCTTCCGATACCGGTGATGGACGCTGCCGCGCAGCGCGACCTGGCCACCGCCCACGCCTTGCTGGAAAATCCCGGTGTGGCGGCGCAACTGGCCAACGCCCTGGGCGCGCCGATCGAGAGCCTGATCACCAAGCGGCTGCCCAAGATGGTGACCCGCAGCATCGACGGGGTGACCCGCCGCGCGCTGCAGGTGGCGATGAAGTCGGCGCTGCTGAGCCTGCGCGGCAAGACCGAGCCCCTGCAGCCGGCGTCCACCACGCGCCACACCATGGCGGTGGCGGTGGCCGGCGGCGCTGGCGGGTTTTTCGGCCTGCCGGGGTTGATGGTGGAGCTGCCGTTGACCACCACCGTGATGCTGCGCTCCATTGCCGACATCGCGCGTGCCGAAGGCGAATCGCTGCAGGACCCGGAGACCGCGCTGGCCTGCCTGGAAGTGCTGGCGCACGGCGGCCGCAACGTGGTGGATGACGGCGCCGAGTCGGGCTATTTCGCGGTGCGTGCAGCGATGGCCCAGCAGCTCAGCGCCGCCGCCCGCCACGTGGCCGCGCACGGTTTTGCCAGCAAGGGCGCACCGGCGCTGGTGTCGCTGGTCGCGCGCGTGGCTGCCAAGTTCTCGGTCAACGTGGGCGAAAAACTCGCCGTGCAGGCGGTGCCCCTGGTCGGCGCGGTCAGCGGTGCCACGCTCAACACCGTGTTCATGCGCCACTTCCAGGCGATGGCGCGCGGCCATTTCATCGTGCGCCGGCTGGAACGGCAGTTCGGCGAAGAGGCAGTGCGGCGCGCGTACGAGGCGTTGCCTGCGGCGCGGTGAGGTGTGGCGCGGTGGGATCGACCAGCTGGGCGTGCCTGGTCGATCCCATACCCATGGACACGATCTGTCGCCAGGCTTGAGTCAGATTGGCTGCGGCGTGCAGAGTGCCCGTGCGGTGGCAGAGCCGACAAATTGGTTGTTCGCGTCACTCACCATGACCGTGGCGTTGATGAAGGTACTGGTGCGTGGGCAGTAAAAAGAACAATCGGAACTGTTGGTGCAGTTTCTGGGAAAGATGGCGCCTGCAGTGTTGCTGAAACTCCAGGCGTATTTGAACGGCTGGGGGGACCCCGGGCTGTCTACTCCCGCCCAACAGTAATCGCTGCCTGTGCAATCAAGCAGTACCGTTGACGCTTGCGCGTGAGCGCTGGGCGCGGAGGCTAGGCTAGCAACAGCCAATAAAATACTTGCGGTGCAAAAAGTAACGGCCTTGTTCATGCAGATGTCCTCGTGAGTAGATCCCCCTCGCCGATAGTGGCGCGATGGGTAGCCAAGAGATGGGATGGATGTCCACATTTCGTCTACGAATCAGGGAAGAAAGCCTGATCGTCAAGCTGGTCACTTGACCTCGCATCTCGCCGCATAATTGGGACTTCAAAGGTCTTAAGCACGATGAATAAACCGTTCTCCCCCGCCTCCGCGCGCAACCGCGACCCGATTCTCCAGGTGCTGCAGCAGCACTTCGCCGACCGCCGGCACGTGCTGGAAATCGGTGCAGGCACCGGCCAGCACGCCGTGCACTTTGCCGCGGCGATGCCGTGGTTGCAGTGGCAGGCCAGCGACCATGCCGATCATTTGCCAGGCATGCAGCAGTGGCTGGAGGAGGCAGGGTTACCAAACACGCCGGCGCCGATTGCGCTGCAGGCCGTGCCGAGCCCGTCGCCCGGGCTCGCGCCATCCCCGCCATTGCCGGTGCTGCCGGATGGCGGGCATGGCTACGATGCGGTCTACAGCGCCAACACGCTGCACATCATGGGCTGGCCGCAGGTGCAGGCACTGTTCGCGGGCCTGCCGGCCGTGATGGCGCCGGATGCGGTGCTGGCGATCTACGGCCCGTTCAACCGCGATGGGCGATTCACCAGCGACAGCAATCGCGCCTTCGATGCGATGCTGCGCGAACGCGACCCCGCATCCGGTATTCGCGATGCCGAAGCGGTGGATGCGTTGGCAACGGCGGCCGGGTTGCAGTTGATCGACGACGTGGCATTGCCGGCGAACAACCATTGCCGGGTGTGGCGACGCGGGTAGCCTCCGCCGCGTCGGGAGTAGCGATGCAAAGCCCGGTCGATCTCCGAGCAAAGGCCATGCATCGGCGCCATGAACGCGTCACCGACACGCCAGGAAAGCCCCAGCCCCTCGCGGTGTCGTGCAGGCCTCGAGGTACTCGAACACACGACGCTGTCGACCACACGCTCCCTTCTCCCTCCGGGAGAAGGTGCCCGAAGGGCGGATGAGGGTTCGGGCGAAGCCTGCAGTGCGTGCCAACCAGGCTTCGCCCGTACCTTCACCCCAATTCCCGCTCCGCGCCCGGCCCGCGCTGGCAGCGCAGGCGCTCCAACGCACACGCGCCAATGCCGCGCAAGCGATGCTCGCCCCAAGTGACGGCCGTGAACGCCTCGCACTGCACCCCTTCCTGCCGGCGATGTGCGGCGCACGCAGCAAACGGCATCGGTGCTGAGCTGTGCATTGAACCGACCCAGGCCCGCAGCGACACAGCGACCGCGCGTGCCCGCAGTGGCGCGCGGGAAGCCAGCGCACGCCGGCCACGCGCGGGGTGACGCCTACCCCTGCCTGCCCGCAGGCACCGGGCGATCCGCACGCCACCGCTCCAGCCACCACAGCAGCGCGGCGGCCACTACAAACCCCAGCCACCACGGCCAGCGGGGGCCGGGCTGCGGTGCGGGCTGCGCCTGGCGGGTGGCATTGCTGGGGGTGACCAGCGCCAGGGTGGCGTCGCGTTGCGTGTTGGCAGACAGCGCGGGGGCGTCGGCGGGGGCACGGATGTAAAGGGCACCACCGCGTTGCGCGTCCTGCCAGCGATACCAGCCGGTGTGCTCTGGCCAGAGGCCGGCGCAGGCGGCCGGTCCGGTGGCCGGGTCCGGTGGCAACGGGGCAGTGGTGCCGTCGGGCGCCTGCAACTGCGCTGCGCTGCCCAGGTTGCACACGCCGATGCGCTGGTTGCGCCAGCCGGTGCGGGTGGCCAGGCGTGGTGCGGGGTGGGCGCGGGCCAGGGGCGAGAGCGTCTGGCTCCACAGCGCGGCGTGCAGTGCGGGCTGGCCCTGCAGCACCAGGCGGTAGCTGTCGGTGAGGGTGATCAGGCCGATCCGTCCGCGCCCAACGGCACGCCACCACGCCGATGGCGTGCCGTTGGCGGCGCGCAGCACGGCGATGGCGTCGTCTGCATTTGGGACCACGGTGCGACGTTCCAGTACGGGCAATGCCGACACTGCGCTCCCGTCGGTCCCTGTAGCGGGTTGCTGCGGCATCGCCGAGGCAGGCTGCGGCGCAAGGGCAGCCGCCATCTGCACCGGCGCGCCGGCGTCATCGCCACGCAGCGGCAGACCAAGCTCGGCAATGGCACTGCGTTGTACGGCATCCAGTGGTCCGGTCAGGCGCAGCAGCAGGCCTAGGCCGCGCTCGACCGCGGCGCGCAGCATCATGCGTTGCGCGCGCGACAGCGCGGCCAGGGCACGTTCGTCGATGACCAGCAGGTCGGTGCGGTCCAGCGTGGCGGCGTCCAGCACCCGTGGGGCGTCGCCCAACTGTGCGCCGCCGCCGGTGGCGATCTGGCTGTGCAGCTGCAGGCCGGCGTCGTGTGCCCAGCGGCGCAGGTACTTGAGCTCCGGCTGCGGCGCGCCGGCAAGGATCCACAGGGCGGCGGCAGGCGTATCGACGGCCGACACCGGCACATCGGCCCGGTCGCGCGGGCGCCCGTCCGGGCCGAGCACGCGCACCACGAAGACGCTGTCGCCGGCGGCGCGCACGCTTCCGGTGAGCCGGAAACGTCCGGCGCTGTCGGGGGCGACCAGGTCCACGCGGCGGCCGGCCGGATCCAGCAGTTCGACGGTGGCCGCGGGCAGGCCGGTGATGCGGCCAGCGATGGCCACGTCGTCACCCGGCGCCGCCAGCGGCGGGGTGACCAGCTCGGTCAGGCCCGGGGTGGAGGGCGGCGCGCTGTAGTGCAGCGGCCAGCCACGTGCCGCGTCGCGGTCGCGCGCGGGCAGGCCGGCGCCAACGATGCGCAGCCCGGTGGTGCCGGGATGGCGGCGCAGTGCGGTGGCCAGATCGGGCATGCGCTCGGCGTTGCGCAGGCCGGGCGGTGCTTCGGGCAGCGCGATGAGACGGTCGCCGGGCGCCAGCGCGAGCGAGGCCATGCCGGCGCCGGCGGTGGCCACCACCAGGGTGCCGCTGCGGCCGGGAAGCGGCGGCGGGAGCAGCGTGCAGTACAGCAGCGCGGCGCACAGCGGTTGCAGGGCGAGCAGGGCAGCCTTGCGCCAGCCGGCGATGCGCGCAGCGCGCAGGCGCCACCACGCCAGCAGCGTGATCAGGGCCAGCAGGACCATGACGAACCAGGCCGGCATCAGCGGCGCTCCTGTGCGTGCAAGGCATCCAGATACCGCTGGCCGCCGGCATCGGGGGCCGTGCGCGGCTGCACGGCGGCCGGTGGGCGCACCAGCACCGGCCAGAGCAGCGCGCGCAGGTGCTGCCGGCAACGGGCGCAGTCGGGCGTGGCACGCAGGGTCTCGACGGCGGCGGCCAGATCCAGCGGCGCATCGAGCTGGCGCTCGTGGGTGGCCAGCCAGCGCGCGAAGGCATCCAGCGCGGCGGCATCGTGCATGGGTGCGGCTTCGCCCAGGGCCTGCCACAGCGCCATCGGTTGCGGGTCGGGGCGGGTGCGCGCATCCAGCGCATCGGGGCCGGGGCCGATGCCATCGCGCTTGCCGCTCATGCGCCGGCTGGGGTCGATCGGCGGTAGCTGCGTGCCGACCCGCGCCAGATAGATGCGCTCGGCCTGCTGCACCTGCTTGATGAAGCCCAGCGCCTTGTTGGCGTAGGGCAGGGCGCGCTCGGGGTGGCCCTGGCGCAGCTCGCCTTCGGACTGCCACATCTGGTCCAGCGCAGCGCGCAGCAGGGCGCGGGTCTGCGGGTCGAGCAGGGTGGCGGCCTCGGCGTGATCATGGGTATGGCCGTACTCGGCCAGCACGTTTTCCGCCTGGCCAAAGCTGCTGCGTTCGGGCCGGCCGTTACCGCCGCCGTGATCGTGGTCGTGGTCGTCCAGCGCGGCGGCGCCGGGTTCGGCGGTGCTGGCCTTGTCGGGATCGTCGTGGTCATGCCCGGCGTGCGCGTGGGTGTCTGCAGCAGCGGCGGGCGCGCTTGGCGCGTCGGCGGTGGGCATGTCGGCAGTGGGCAGATCGTCGGCGGGGGCGTCGCTGGTGGGTGGCGCGTCGGCGGTCGGCGGACCTTGCGGCGCGCCTTCGCTCTCTTCGCCCAGGAACTGGCCGTAGCGCAGCCGCAGCAGGCGCTGGTCCACGCCGATGGCGTCGGAGCGCTTGAGGAACGTGGCCGCGTCCAGGCGCGGCTGTTCCTTCAGCAGCGCCTCGGCGTCGATGATGATCTGGCGCTGGCTGCGGAAGTACGCCGGCAGGGTCTGCTTGACGCTGGCCTCCAGGCTGGTGGCCATGGTCTGCTCCGGCGGCGGCCAGCGCAGGATCACGCTGGCGCTGCGGCCTTCCTGTGGGCCGGGCTGGCGGGTGTCGTGGACGATGAGCTGGGCGATCAGGTCGTCGCCGGCCGCCATGCCCAGGGCCTGCGGCTGCAGGGTGGTGGCGAAGCTGCGGCGGGTGGCCGGGCCGCTGCCGGTGAGCGTGCGGCGCTGGGTGGTGAAGGTGATGTTTTCGCCGCTGCCCTGGGCCAGGGTGAGGCGCAGCTCGGCGCTGGCGGCCACGGCGTAATCGTCGCTGGCTTCGAAGCGCAGCGCCCAGCTGCCATTGGCCGGCGTCCACAGCACCAGGCTCTGCTCGGGCGCGAGCACACGCACCTGCGGTGGACGGTCGGCACGCACGTCCAGCCGATGCAGCTGGCGGTCGGCCGGGGCGTTGTCGATCAGGATGCGATACAGACTGGGGCGTTCGGCGATCCAGTGGCCTTGCCAGTGGTCGCTGCCGCCCTGCCGGGCAAGCGGGATCAGGCGGCCGTCGCTGAGCCGCAGCGCCACGCTGCGCGGCGCCGGGCTGACCTGCAGTTGCCAGTCCAGCCGGGTGCCGGCGGGCACCCGCGCATCCAGCCCAGGCAGGCGTGCCGCCGGCAGGCCGGTATACGCGGGCGGGCTGCTGCGCAGCTGCGCCTGACGCAACACCGGGGCGCCGCGATCGGCACGCGCCGCGGCCACGCGGTCGCTGCCTGTGGCAGGCGGGTGCGGGCGCGGCGGCCACAGCACGAGCGTGCCGCAGGCGATCAGCCCCAGCAGGCTCCATGGCCAGGCGCGCCGCCACGGCCAGGCCGGGCGCAGGTCGCGCGGGGAGCTGCGCAGGCGCTGCTCCAGCCGCTGGCGCTGCAGGGCCTGCAGCGGGTTCAGCTGCGCGGCGGGTGCGAACAGCAGGTCGCTGCTGTCGTCCAGATCCGGCTCGCGGTCCAGCCGGCGGATCAGCCAGGCCTGGTCGAGCCGACGCGCCTCCAGCGCTGCCACGCCGAGCACTGCCAGCAGGCCCAGGAGCAGCAGCGGAATCACCGCTGCCGGCGCACCGGCCCGCCACGCCAGTGCCGCCGGCACCGCCGCCAGCGGCAGCCCGAACAGCAGCACACCTGCGGCCTGGCGCCGCCGTGCCGCCCGCCACGCCTGCTGCAGTGCCGGCGTGCTCATGCGGCGTTGGCCCGGCGCGGCGAGGTGGCGAGCCAGCGTTCGAGCGCGAACAGCAGCAGCACCAGGCCGATCAGCCACGGCGCCAGCGGCCAGGGTGCGGTGCTCAGGCGCGTAGCGGCACCGCGCTGCGGTTGCTGGGTCTGCGCCAGCGCGCGCTGTGGTGTGGGCGCCGGCTGCAGGGTGTCGTGCAGCCGGGTTGGGAAATCGGCCTCCAGCAGCGCGGGCAGTTGCTGCGGCTGCAGCGGCGCAGCCCACCGCAGCACGCGTCCGCGGCCGAGTGCTGCGGCATCGATCACTGGTTCGCCGGAGGCCGCCTGTTGCACCGGCTGCAACGTGGCGGCGAGGTCGGCCGGGAGGGGTGTCTGCGCATCCACCAGCAACTGGCCGCCGGCCGCGACCCAGGCCATCACCGGCGCGGGCGGGGCGCTGTGCGGCAGCCAAGCCACCACCGTGCCGGGAGTCCAGCGCGCCGGCTGGGCAGCGGCCGGCGTGCCCACTGCCAGGCTGCCCGGTAGCGCCCAAGCGGCATGCACAGCGCGCAGATAGCGCAAGGCCGGTGCGGCGTCGTCGTCGGCAATCGCCTGCAGGCGCAGCGGCGCGGCAGCGGCGCGCGCCGTCACCGGTGATTGGCCGGGCACCACGTGCCAGCGCACCTGGCGCGATAACTGCAGGCGTTGCGCATCCAGCGGGCCCCATTGGGCCGGTACGATGACGCTGAGCGCGGCGCCCAGCGGCAGGCTGGCATCGAGTTCGCGCAAAAGGCTGGAGACTGGCTGTGCGGCATTGGCGGGTGTGGCGGATGTCGTCGGGGTATCGGCATTCGCATCTGCATTGACCGGCGGGAAACCCGGTGCCAGCCACACCCACTGCGCGTTCGCGGCGTGGCCGAGCTGGCGTGCGGCGGCCATATCGACCCCCGGGCTGAGCGCGACACGCGGGCGTGCATCGTCATGCTCGCGCATGGCCGGCTCGGCCAGCAGCAGCGCGACGACGGCCAGCAGCAGCAAGCGCACCAGCAGCAACGGCAGCTCGTCCAGGCGCACGCGGTGACGCGGGCGCGGCAGTGCCCGCAACCAGCGCAGCGCGGCAAAGTCGGTGGGCCGGTGCTCGCTACGCCGCGCCAGATGGATCAGCAGCGGCATCAGCAGGGCCGCCAGTGCGGCCAGCCCGGCGGGGAAGAGCAGCAGCAGGTTCACCGCCACGCTCCGGCGTTGCCGCAACACGGCCGTGCCGCGGCTGCGCTGCACGAGCGTGGACGGTGCAGCTGCGCCGCGGGGGTGCCGGCCGCTGACCGGCTGGCCGCCAACCACGCCCGCCGCACGGCGCGCTGCGCCCGCACGCTCATCGCGTCATGCCCCGGGCAAACACCTGGCGCAGGGTGGCGTCGGGCGGTGCATCCAGATAGTGCACGGCGTGCGCGATGCCGGCGGCCTGCCAGCGTGCCTGACGCGCGCGCTGGGCGGCGGCAAAGCGCTGCAGGTAGTCGGCGCGCATCGCCGCGCCATCGCCGAGCAGCTCCTCGCCGGTTTCCGGGTCGCGGAAGCGGTGGCCGCCATCGAACGGGAAATCGCGCTCATCGCAGGTCAGCACCTGCAGCTGCACTACGTCGCGGCGGGCGGCGGCGAATTTTTCCAGTGCGCTGGCCAGTTCTTCATCGAAGCCGTCGCCGATGGACAGCAGCAGGTCGTGTGCGGCGATGCGTTCCCATAACGGACGCACCGCATCCAGCCCCGGCCAGCGGCCACCGGCGCGCAGGCCGTGCAAGGCCAGCCACAGCCGGTCGCGCTGGCGGCTGCCGACACCGGCCGGCACCGCCACCAGGCCGCCGCCATGCAAGGCATACAGCCCGACGCGATCGCCTTGCTGCAGCGCCACCTCTGCCGCACAGGCGGCCAGCGTGGCCATCGTGTGCAGGCGGGTGTGGTCCGGGCGCGCGCTGTCGGCCTGCCCGGCCGATGCGGTGGCATCGAGCAGCAGCCACACGGTGAGCGGGCTTTCGCGCTCGGCTTCGCGCACGAAAAAGCGGTCCGAGCGTGCGTACAGCTTCCAATCGATCTGGCGCAGCGCATCGCCCGGTTCGTAAGCGCGGTATTGGGCGAATTCCAGACCGGCGCCGCGGCTGCGGCTGGCGTGCTGGCCGATGCCGTGGCCGCCCTGGGCCTGACGCGCCCGCAGCTGCAGGCCGCGCAGGCGGCTGCGCACGTCGGCTGGAATCAGCGCCGGCAACGGGGCGTGCATGTCGCTGCGCTCAGCCCGGGTACGGCACGGCATGCAGCAGCGCGGCGACCACATCGTCGGCGCTGCGCTGTGCGGCCTCGGCGGCAAACGACAGCAGCAGGCGATGGCGCATCACCGGTGCCGCCAGCGCCAGCACATCCTCGCGGGTGGCAGCCAGGCGGCCGTGCAGCAAGGCACGGGCCTTGGACGCCAGCACCAGCGATTGCCCGGCGCGCGGGCCGGCGCCCCACTTGACCCACTGCCGCACCGCGTCGCCGGCCTGCGGGCCGGGCCGGCTGGCACGCACCAGGCGGTTGATCCAGGTCAGCAGCTCCGCGCCCACATGCACATCGCGCACCTGTCGCTGCAGCGCCTGCACACTGGCCGCGTCCATCACCTTGGGCACCTGCGCGCTGGCGCTGCCGGTGGTCTGGCTGAGGATGTCGCGCTCTTCCTGCTCGCTGGGGTAATCCACCCGCACATGCAGCAAAAAACGATCCAGCTGCGCTTCCGGCAACGGGTAGGTGCCGGCCTGTTCGATCGGGTTCTGCGTGGCCAGCACGAAGAACGGCGACGGCAACGCATAGGTGGTGCCGGCATAACTGACGGTGCGCTCGCTCATCGCCTCCAGCAGCGCCGCCTGGGTCTTGGGCGGAGTGCGATTGAGCTCGTCGGCCAGCAGCAGGTTGGTGAAGATCGGGCCCTGCTGGAAACGGAAATGCCGATGCCCGGTGCCATGGTCTTCTTCCAGCAACTCGGTGCCCAGGATGTCGCTGGGCATCAGGTCGGGGGTGAATTGCACGCGGCGGAATTGCAGCTCCAATGCCTGGCCCAGCGAACGCACCAGCAGCGTCTTGCCCAGGCCGGGCGCGCCTTCCAGCAGGCAATGGCCGCCGGCCAGCAGGCCGATCAACAGTTGTTCCACCACCGCGTCCTGCCCGACCACGGCCTGGGCCAGCGCGGCGCGCAGTGCGCCAAGTTGCGAGAGCTGGGCGCTGAGGGTGTCTTCGTTGGGGGAAGTCATGGGAAACGTCTCGTTATGTGGCTGCTGGCGTAGGAGCGCGCTGGCGCGCGATGTGGCGTTATCGATACGGCATCGCGCGCAAGCGCGCTCCTACAAAGGCGTACGCGGCTGGCGTATGCGACGGCGGATGGCTGGCGGTGGATGTCATACCTTGACAAAAAAAATCTCCCGCGATTCCTGTAGGAGCGCGCTGGCGCGCGATGCGGCGTTACCGATAAAGCCTCATCGCGCGCAAGCGCGCTCCTACGGATCGATGTCAGTTGGTCAACGCATACATCACGATGTTGACGCCGAAGCGGGTGTTGTCTTCGGCCAGGAAGCGCTTGTTGCGCCAGTCGTAATCCCATTCGCAGCCGTAATCCTTGTTGCTGTACAGCACTCCCAGCCGGCCGTCGATGCTGATGCCCTTGAGGTAATCGTGCACCAGGTCATCGCCCCAGCCATTGAGCTCGAAGCTGGTGGCCGGCGGGCCATCGGGGAACTTGAAGAACGCGCTGTAGAGGCGATGCGACTTGGGCAACTTCTGCAGTGCGGTCTTGCCGAAGATGGAGGCCATCTGCGCTTCGAACGAGGTGGCGAACAAGCCATCGATATCGTGATTGCAGTCGTCCACGAACACGAAGCCGCCATTGCGCACGTAGTGCTCGAAATTGCGCCGCTCGGCCGGATTGAACTCCACCAGCTTGTGCCCGGACAGATAGCAGAACGGCGCCTGCAGCATGCGCGGGTCGGCCAGATCCAGCACATGTTCCTCCGGGTCCACGCGCAATTGCGTGTAATCGATCAATGAGGTGATCAGGTTGAACGGCATGCGCGCGTCCACGTCCCAATCGCCGGATTCATAGCGCAGCCGGGTGAACCAGAAATCGTAACTACCGGCCGCACTCGCGCGCTGCGGCAACGCCAACGTGGCGACGCTACCGAGCAGCAGACCGAGAAAGTGGCGGCGCGGTGTCGGCGACGGCAGGGGACCGGGAACCGGAAGCGCTGGTGAACACTCAGGTCGAGCGGAGCAGCTCTTGCTCTCCCATTCCCGATTCCCCACTCCCAATTCCCGGCTCTTACTCACACCGCATCCGACAGCGAGGTAAACGTAAAATCGCGCAGCCGCATCGGCGGAATCATCATCACGAAGCTGGATTCGTCGCCAGCCACGCGCACCGGCTTGCCGAGTTCGTCGATGTTGTTGAGCATGATCACCGGCGATTCGTTGAAGCGGAAATTCTTCACCGGGTACTTGATCTGTCCGTTCTCGATGTAGAACGTGCCATCGCGGGTGAGCCCGGTGAGCAGCACGGTCTGCGGATCGACCATGCGGATGTACCAGGTACGTGTGACCAGGATGCCTTTCTCGGTACCGCGCACCAGCTCGGCAATGTTCTTGTCGCCACCGGCCATCAACAGGTTGCCCGGCTCGCCGACCGCACGCTTGCCGTTCTTCTGCGCCCAGAAACGCGAATACTGCAGGTTGGCGATCTTGCCGTTTTCCACGATGGCCATCTTCTCGCGCGGCAGGCCTTCTTCGTCCCACGGCAGCACCGCCGCGCGCGCATCCCACGGGTCGGCGGTGATGTTCACACGCGGGTCGTAGACCTGCTCGCCGAGCTTGTTGCCGCCGCCCTTCTTGGACAGGAAGCTGCGGCCTTCATCGGCGCGGCGTGCGTCGAAGAAATTCATCATGAAGGAGATCAGCCCGGCCGCCGCGGCCGGCTCCAGGATCACCGTGTACTTGCCCGGTTCCAGTGCCTTGGCCTCGGACGAATCGCTGGCCTTGCGCATCGCAATGCGGATGTCCTGCTCGGCCTTGAAGTCGGCGGCATCCTTCAGGTTGCGGCCCACCCAGCCCGAGCCGCGGCCATCCTCGGTGCGCACCGTGCAGGTGTAGTCGAAGCGTGCGCCGCGCTGGTAACCGAAGTTGCCCTTGCTGTTGGCAAACGCGGTGAAGCTCTGGCCATCTTCCAGAAAGCCGGCGGCGATCAGGCCCTTGCCCTTGCACGGTGCAATCGAATCGGCGGCCACCTGCGCGCGGAACGCCGGGTCCACCGCTGCCGTGGACTCGCTGAAGGTGGGGCTGGGTTTGTAGGTCTGCTTGTCGACCGCCGGCATGAACTCCGGGTTTTCCGGTGCCAGCCGCGCCAGGTCTTCGGCACGGCGCACCACACGTTCCAGCGAGGCGTCGTCGAACTCGTTGATGGTGGCGATGCCCACGCGCTTGCCAAACGCCACCTGCACCTGCAGGTCGGTGTTGTCGACGATGCCGCTGGTGGACACATTGTTGAGCGCAAAACGGATATTGCCGTCGATCGAGCCGGTGAGCGTTGCGGTGCACTCGTCGGCCTTGGACAGCTTGATGACCTTGTCCAGAATGGCCTTGGCCTGCGCTTCGGTAAGGATGCTCATGTGGGTTTCTCCTGTCAGCCGAGCGAGCGGGCGGTGTTGATGACGTTGATGCCGTCGAAACGGGCGGTGGACGACCCATGCGAGACTGCCGAGGACTGGCTCGGCTGGCCCTTGCCGTCGAAGAAGGAACCACCCAGGCGGTAGTCGCGTTGATCGGCCACGGCGCTGCAGGCGTTCCAGAATTCCGGGGTACGGATCTGGTAGGCCACGTCTTCGAGCATGCGGGTGATCGCGCCGTTCTTGATTTCGTAGAACAGCTGACCACCGAACTGCGCGTTGTAGCGCTGCTGGTCGATGGAGAACGAGCCATCGCCGATGATGTAGATGCCGTTTTCGACGTTCTTGATCAAATCGCTCACGCTCAGCGGCGTCTTGCCGGCGGCCAGCGAGACATTGGCCATGCGCTGGAACTGCACGCTCGACCACGAGTCGGCATAGCAACAGCCATCGGAGGCGGTCTTGCCCAGGATATGCGCCTGATCGCGGATGGCCTGGTAGTCCACCAGCTTGCCGTCGCGGATCAGATCCCACTGCTTGGTCTTGACGCCTTCATCGTCGTAACCCACCGCGCCCAGGCTGCCGGGCTGGGTCTTGTCGGCGAGGATGTGCACCTTGTCGCTGCCGTACTGGAAACCGGCCTTGAGCTTGTCCAGCGTGGCAAAACTGGTGCCGGCAAAGTTGGCTTCGTAGCCGAGCACACGGTCCAACTCCAGCGGGTGGCCGACCGATTCGTGGATGGTGAGCCAGGTGTGCGAGGGGTCCAGCACCAGGTCGTACTTGCCCGGCTTCACCGACGGTGCCTTGAGCTTTTCCTGCGCCTGCTTGGCCGCGGCAATCGCATCTTCCTTCATGTCGTAGGACAGGCCGTAGTTCACCACGCCGTTGGGCGAGACGAACTTGCCGGACGCGGCGCCATCCAGATATTCGTAGCCCAGGCCCATCGGCGCAGACAGCCCGTCGCGGGTGCGGAACTTGCCGCTGGCCTTGTCGATGGCGGTCACGCTCATCGGCGCCCAGATACGGTGCACGTCCTGGTCGATGTAGGAGCCGTCGGTGCTGGCGAAATACTTCTGTTCGTTGACCACGAACAGCATCGAGTTGACGAAGTTGGCGCCGGCGGCAGTGGCGGCGGCGTTCACGCCGAGCAGCAGGTCCACCTTGTCCTTGATCGGCACTTCCATCGCGTTCTTCTTGATCGGCGTCTTCCAGCTGACTTCGCCAACGCCCGGCGTCGGCGCCAGCTGCACCGGCGTGCCTTGCACCTTGGCGTTGGCCTTGGCAATCGCCGCCGCCTGCGCCGCGGCCTTGGCCACGCCCTGCTCGGTGAGCTCGTTGGTGGCGGCAAAGCCCCATGCACCGCCCACGATCACACGGACGCCGGCCCCGATGGACTCGGTGTTGACTACATTCTGCACCTTGTCTTCGCGGGTGATCACGAACTGGCGCAGATAGCGGCCAATGCGCACGTCGCAATAGCTCGCTCCGGCCTGACGCGCAGCGTTCAAGCCGGCGTCGGCCAGGCGCTTCTTGCGGCCCACATCGAAGGGTGTCAACAACTGCTCGGCGGCAATCGCCTTGCCGAAATAGGCCGGCACGATCAGCCCGCCCATGGTCAGCCCGGTGAGGGCCAGGAAATCACGTCGCTGCACGGGCAACTCCCCAATAGTCCCGCGCGGCGCGCAGGTGGTGTGGTGATGCGTGGAGCGCTCCACGCGGCATCGCCGATTCTTGCCGGGCGATGATTGCTGCGTCAAATGACTTTCGGCAGGGGTCCGTGAGCAGGTGGAATACCGGCATGCATCGCGTGGTGCGGCTTGGCTGCCTGCGAATGTGGCGAGCGCCGCTGGAGGAACGCAGACCGCGCGATCGTTTTGCCACGCAGGGCAGTCGATTCGTCGCAGGCCGGATCAACTGCAACGTTGCTGCAAGGGCCGCTCACGATGGTCTTGCGCAGAGCCTCAAAAAGAAACCAGCAACATGGCATTTTCGATTTTCAACAAAACCACCAGCCAACTGTCTGGCGTGGTGTGGCGAGAAAAGATCAGTGGAGATGGTCGGTGCGCACGGGTTTCAACAAGCAGCTGGCAAGCTGGCGACGCGGCGTCTTCGTTTTTCAACACACCACGGGCCAACTGTCTGGTGTGGTGTCCTCGCCTCGACAAGGCTTCAATAGAAAAAAATGATCGCGATACGCACGATGCAGTCGTCGCCATCTGATTGCTCGATACTGACAGATCAGGCGGAGAGCGGATCATCTGCGCCTTTGCTGCAGGGCCCTTGCCCGCCCACCGTTGCAGGACACGCCGTGAATCCGTCCCTGGAGGCTCTGGCGCGGCATCCATGCCGCTCAAGGTCCCGCGACGGTGAGCGGGCAAGGACCAGTGGAGTTGGTCGGTACGCAACGTTTTCAACAAGCACCCGGTAGCGGTCTGGCGCGGTGCCATCTGTTCTTCAATAAACCACCAGCCAACTGTCTGGTGCGGTGTCCTTACCGATTGCGGGACCGTGTGGCGGCATGGATGCCGCCACCGAGCCTCCATGGACGGATTCACGGCGTGTCCCGCGAGCGGTGAGGGCACCGCGCCCTCAATCAGGCTTGAAGCTTGAAGATCACCAAGCGCTCGCGATAAGCACGATGCAGGCGTTGCTATCTGATTGCTTGATCCGGGCAGCAACGGCGCAGAGCGTATGGTCTGCGGATTTGCTGCAGGGCCCTTGCCCGCCCACCATCGCAGGACACGCTGCAAGTACGTCCCTGTAAGCTCCGTGGCGGCATCCATGCCGCCAAGGGTCCCGCGACGGTGGGCGGGCAAGGACCAGTGGAGAGGTCGGCGCGCACAGGTTTCAACAAGCAGTCTGCAAGCTGTCGACGCGACATTTTTTTCAACAAAACCACAGCCAACACTCGTTGATGGTAGCGCTCTACCTACTTCCACGTAACACAGCTTTACCAAAGACACTGCCAACCGCTTGCTCGCAGCCCTCACCCCAACGAGCGCGCGGTGTTGATCACGTTGATGCCGTCAAAGCGTGCGGTGGATGACCCATGCGAGACTGCCGAGACCTGACTCGGTTGGCCCTTGCCGTCGAAGAACGAGCCGCCCAGGCGGAAATCGCGTTGGTCGCATACCGCGCTGCAGGCATTCCAGAACTCCGGCGTGCGAATCTGGTAGGCACCGTCTTCCACCAACCGCGTGACCTGGCCATTTTCGATTTCGTAGAACAGTTGCCCGCCGAACTGCGCGTTGTAGCGCTGCTGATCGATCGAGTACGAACCGCGCCCGTGAATGTACAAGCCGCGCTCGACGTTCTTGATCATCTCGGCAACGCCAAGCGGTTGCTTGCCTGCCGCCAGCGAGACATTGGGCATGCGCTGGAATTGCACGTGGGACCACGAGTCGGCGTAACTGCAGCCATCGGAGGCCGTCTTGCCGAGCAGGTGCGCCTGATCGCGCGTGCACTGGTAGTCGAGCAGGATACCGTCGCGCACCAGATCCCACTGTTTGGTCTTGACGCCTTCATCGTCGTACCCCACCGCGCCCAGGCTACCCGGCTGGGTGCGGTCGGCGACGAAGGTCACCGCGTCGCTGCCCCAACGGAACTTGGCATCGCGCTTGTCCAGCGTAGCGAAGCTGGTGCCGGCGTAATTGGCCTCGTAACCCAGCACGCGGTCGAGCTCCAATGGGTGGCCAACCGATTCGTGGATGGTGAGGAACAGATTGCTCGGGTCGATCACCAGATCGTACTTGCCGGCCTTCACCGACGGCGCGGTGAGTTTGGCGCGCGCCTGCTTTGCCGCGGCAATCGCATCTTCGCGCGCGTCGTAGCTGTGGCCGTAGCCGATCAGCCCGCCTGGAAGTTGATGCTTCTGGCTGGCATCGCCATCAAGGTATTCGTAGCCCATGCCCATCGGCGAAGACAGCCCGTCGCGGGTGCGGAACTTGCCGCTGGCCTTGTCCACTGCGGTAACGGTGAAAGGGAGCCACAAACGATGCACGTCCTGGTCGATGTAGGAGCCATCGCTGCTGGCGAAATATTTTTGCTCATTGATGGCGAACAGGCGCGAGGCCACGAAGGTGGCGCCAGCGTTGAGCGCAGCGGCATTGACGTCCATCAACAGCGCCACCTTGTCCTGCAGCGGAACTTCCATGGCGTTCTTCCGGATCGGCGTCTTCCAGCTGACCTGCCCGGCCGGCGTCACCGGCGCCAGTTGCACCGGCGTGCCGCCCAAGCGCGCATTCGCTTTGGCGATGGCCACCGCCTGCCGCGTGGCCGTGGCCACGCCATCGCTGGTCAACGTGTTGGTGGCCGCAAAGCCCCAGGCGCCATCGGCCAGCACGCGCACCCCCACGCCACTGGACTCGGCGTTGACCACGTTCTCCACCTGCGCCTCGCGGGTGATCACGAACTGGCGCAGATAGCGCCCCACGCGCACATCGCAGTAGCTGGCACCGGCGGCCTTGGCGGTGGTGAGCGCGGTGTCGGACAAGCGCCGGTTGCGGGCCGCATCGTTTGGCGCCAGCAGCTGCTCGGCAGCGATCAGGCGCGTATGCGGCAGCAGCAGCCCGGCAGCACCGATGCCGGACAGGGTGAGGAAGGTACGACGGTCCACGGGTGGTCTCTCCGATCGATGCCTGTGGGGGAAATTCCACACGCCACTGCCCGAGACTTACCGCGCACGCCGGATTGGTCAAGTGCCGACTACCGCACGTTTCGTGTCGCGTGCGCGCCTGCGCAAGAACATCGGTCGCCAAAACCGAACCCGAGTGCTGGTGGCAACAGCGCAGCATCGTTAGTCTGCGCGGCTGCAATCGATACGTCGATGCGGCCCTCGCCGCGGCGACCCACCGCGCCGCCGCCACTCACTCACCCAGCTCCAGGGACCCATCCGATGATCACCACCTCCCGCCTTGCCGTCGTGGCAATGGCACTTGCAGTGTGCATGCCTACTTCGCTGGCGCTCGCGGCCGATTGGTATGTCTCGCCTACCGGCTCGGACAGCAATGCCGGCACGCGGGCCGCGCCCTTTGCCAGCGTGATGGCGGCGCAGGCCGCCGCGTCCAGCGGCGACACGGTGTACCTGCGCGGCGGCACCTATCGCCCCACCAACGCGAATGTCAGCGTGAGCGAGCGCACCTACGCCATCGTCAATGACATCACCAAGGATGGCATCCGCTACGTCAATGCCGCCAACGAGCGCCCGGTGTTCGACTTTTCCGCAGTGACGCCGGCAGATCGCCGAGTGGCGGCATTCCGCGTCCGCGCCAGCAACTGCGTGTTTCGCGGCTTCGAGGTGATCGGCGTGCGCATCACCATCGCCGACCGCCTGACCCAGTCCGAAGCCTTTCGCGTGCAGGGCGGCAACGGCAATCGCTTCGAGCGGCTGGCCATCCACGATGGGCAGGCGATCGGCTGGTATCTGGTGGCGGGCAGCAACAACCAGGTGCGCAACGTCGATGCGTACAACAACAAGGGGCTCAACACGTTTTCCTACGGCAACATCGATGGCTTCGGTGTGCATCCCGGCGCCGCCGGCAGCGTGGGCAACCGCATCGAGGGCAGCCGTGCCTGGAACAACAGCGACGACGGGTTCGATCTGATCAATGCCTGGGAAGCGGTCACGCTGGAGCACAACTGGGCGTTCCGCAACGGCCTGGATACCGATGGCACGCCGCTGGGCGACGGCAACGGTTTCAAGGCCGGCGGTTTTGGACGCAACGGCAGTGTCTACCCGCAACCGGTGCCGCGCCACCGCATTGCGTTCAATCTGGCGGTCGGCAACCGCACCAATGGCTTTTATGCCAATCACCAGATCGGTGGGCAGGACTGGATCAGCAACACCGCCATCGGCAATGGGCGCGCCAACTTCGACATGCTGTCCACCCTGGCGGACAATCGCACCGACGTGGCTGGCTACGATCACACCCTGGCCAACAACCTGGGCTACGGCACGCGCACCGAGATCGCCAACCTGGGCGCCGCCACGGCCAACGAGATCGGGCGCAACTCCTTCAGCATTCCGCTGGTGGCGATTGCGCGTGACTTCGTCAGCCTGGATGAGCGCCAACTCACCCGTCCGCGGCAGGCCAACGGCGATCTTCCGGTGATCACCTTCGCCACGCTTGCGCCCGGCAGTGCGTTGATCGATGCCGGTGCCGACAGCGGTGCGGCATTCAACGGGCGTGCGCCGGACCTGGGAGCCTTCGAATCGCTCTAGCGATGGCGCAGGCGATTTCGCGGCGACGATTCGGTCTTCCGGCGCGTCGACGGAACGGAGGGACGGGCCAGCCCGGGCCCTGTCTGCCTGGCAGGCAGGGCCCGGGCGGCGGTGCTAGGGCTTTGCCTGCTTGGGTGCATGCCCGAAATACGCCTTGAATGCGCGGCTGAAACCGGCTTCGGACTGATAGCCCACCCGGCGCGCGGCATCGCCCACGCCGACATTGCCGGAGCGGATCAGATCGTCGGCCACGCTCAACCGCCACAGTGCGATGTAGCGCATCGGCGGCTCGCCGGTGACCTGCACGAACTGCTGCGCCAGCAGCGAACGCGACAGGCCGGCATGCCGGGCGAGCTGCTCCACGCTCCAGCGGCGATACGGATCGGCATGGATGGCGTGCAAGGCCAGACCGACGCGCTCGCCGGCCGCGCTGGTGAGCCAGCGCGATTGCTGTGGATGCAATTCGGCCCAGCTGCGCAGTGCGCGGATCACCAGCAAATCGATGATGCGCGAGACCATCAGCTGCGCACCGGGCCGCACCTCGTGCGCTTCGGCCATCAAGAAATGCGAGAGCAGGCGCAACCATTCGGGCACGCGTCCGGCATCGCCGGGGATATGGATCAGCGTCGGTAGCGCCCGCATGATCGGCGGC
Source organism: Xanthomonas sp. NCPPB 1068 (assembly GCF_041479385.2). Lineage (NCBI taxonomy): Bacteria > Pseudomonadati > Pseudomonadota > Gammaproteobacteria > Lysobacterales > Lysobacteraceae > Xanthomonas > Xanthomonas sp. NCPPB 1068. The sequence goes on from NZ_CM192986.1 coordinate 118,639, forward strand.
AACGGCAGGCGCTCGTAGCGAAAGATGCCGCCGATGACGCTGGCCATCGCCGCGCCCTCGCCGTGACGGATCTTCAGGCGCGCCGGGTCGAACCGGTCGGCTGCGAAAAAATCCTCGGCACTGCGTGCCGGGCGCTGCGCTTGCGACAGCGTGTGGCCACGGCCATGTGGCAGCACGACCAGATCGCCGGTCTGCAGCTGCAGTGATGCACCGTCATCTGCAGTGATCCACAGCGAGCCCGCCTCGACAAAATGCAGATGCGATGGCCCGGCCGGCACCCGTGCGTGCACGCCCGCCGCCAGCTCGGCGCTGTACACGCCATCACCCTGCAGGCGGATCAAGGTGAGCAGTTGCGACAGGATGTCGGCGCGCGCGGGCTGGGCATCGCCCGCCGCCTGCGGCGCTGGAGGATCGGTCATGGAAGGCGGTGTCCGGGTCATGGTGTCGCGCGGTGTGCAAGCGGAACCTTAGTTCATTCCGACAGAGCCGAGGTGCCCCATGAAACGTACGACCTGCATTCCCATCGCCGCGTTGCTGTTGTGCGCGCTGTGCTCCACCGCCGTGCAGGCGCTGCCGGCGCCGCGCCCCACCATCGTGCTGGTGCACGGCGCCTGGGAAACCGCTGCGATCTGGCGCCCGGTCGCCGGCCAGCTGCGTGCGCACGGCTACCGCGTCATCGCGGTGAATCTGCCCGGCCGCCCTGGCGCCTCGCAAGCAGCGGAGGCGATCAGCCTGGCGGCGTATCGCGATACGGTACTGGCCGCGATCAAGGACGAGACGGCACCGGTGGTGCTGGTCGGGCACAGCTTTGGCGGCGTGACCGTCACCAATGTGGCCGAAGCCGCGCCGGCCAGGATCAAGACGCTGGTGTACCTGGCCGCGTTCGTGCCGCAGGACGGCCGCACGCTGCTGGCGCTTGCACAGGCCGACACCGGCAGCCAGTTGCCGCCGCATCTCGCGTTGGACAAGAGCAGGGGCGTCATGTCGGTGGCAACGTCGGCACGCGCGGAGGTGTTCGCCAACGACGCCACGGCCGCGCAACGCGCCGCCGTGCCGGCCATGCTGGTGGACGAGCCCGTGCAGCCGATGATGACGCCGGTGCAGCTGACTTCGGCGCGCTCCGGCAGCGTGGATCGGGTGTACATCCGCACCCTGCAGGACAAGGCGCTCAGCCCTGGTTTTCAGTCGCAGATGATTGCCGCCGCACCGATGCGGATGACCATCGATCTGGACACCGGGCACTCGCCCTTTCTCACTGCACCGGCGGCGCTGGTGGCAGCGATTGAACAGGTGGCGCAATGAGCCCGCAGATCGAATTGAGTGTGGTGGCCGCCCTGGCAGTGCTGTGCCTGTGCCTTCCCTTGGTGTTTTCCTCACTGTATGCGCGTCAGGTCGGTGCCAAGGCGTTGATCGGCAATCGCGAGGGCATTGCCGAACCGGACGGGGCCGCGGGGCGTGCGCAGCGTGCGCATCGCAATCTGCTGGAAAACTTCCTGCCGTTTGCCGCAGTCGCGCTCGCTGCCATGCAGCTGCAGGTGTCCGGAACCATCACCGTCATCGCATCGTTGGTGTTTTTGGGCGCGCGCATCGTGCATGCGGTTTGCTATCTTTTCGGCATTCCCGGTTTGCGCACACTCGCCTATCACCTAGGCCTGTGGGCGACGCTGGCCTACGCATCGCAGTTGTTCTTGTGAGGTTCCTGATGCACGCCAGACACACCGCAGACACGTCGTCGGCAATGTCCCCGCCGGCACGCACCACGGTAGTGACATCCGCTGCAACCGAGCCTGCCGGTGCGCTGCGCAAGGCCGTTGCCGGGCGCGTGCTTGCGCTGTGGCTACTGGTCGGGGCGCTGGCGCATGTGCAGGCCGTCTCCGCTGCCGGGCGCGACAGCTTCAGCGTGACCATCAAGCCGTTGACCGCGCAGGACGGGACCGTCACCGGGCTGGCGGTCACCGAGCAGGTCACGCGTGCAGACGCGCGCAGGCCGCTGAGCTTGGTGCTGCCCTCGGCCTTGCCAGCCGTGCCGCATAACGCAGACGCCATCAGCGAGCTGCATGTCAGCGACGCCGGTGGCGAGGTCGCGCTGTCGATCGCCGAAGGCGCAGCGGTGGATGGCTTCGACATGCGCCGCTGGAGCACCGAGCGGCCGGTCGGTCCGCAGGTGACGGTGCGCTACCGCGCCGCCTTGGTGCCTGCAAATAGCGGTGGTCCGCCCTTTGGCATGAAGGCGGCCGGGCTGGGTGTGGCAGGCAGCTCCAAGAGTTTCGTGCTGCTGCCCGAACAACTGGACAGCGACGCCAGCACGCTGATGTGGGATCTGTCGGAACTGGCGCCCGGCTCCATCGGTGTCGCCAGCGGCGGCGTCGGCACGGTGCGGGTGCTGGGCCCGGCAACGGTCATGGGCGATCTGTGGCTGCTGGCCGGGCCGGCCGTGGTGGCCCAGGTGCAGGACGATGCCGTGTTCAACGCCTACACGATCGGCCAACCGCCCTTCGATGCCGCAGCCACCATGGCGTGGGCACGGCGCGCGTACGACGTGCTGGCAACCGGGTTTGGCTACATCGACGCGCCGCCGCGCTACGACCTGTTGATCCGCGCGTTGCCGGTGGCCTCGTACGAAACCGGCACCGCACGCCTGGCAGGCGGTAGCAGCCTGATCACGGTGGGCAACGTGTTTTCGCCAGGCCAGGATCTGCACAGCGTGCAGAGCACCATCTTTCACGAGATGGGGCACCAATGGGTGGGCCAGCTCACCAATGCCGTGGAGCCCTGGTACGCGGAAGGGGTCAACGTGTTCGTGCAGGCGACCTTGCCATGCGCGGCCGGCCTGCTTCCACACGCGGCCTGCGCCAACGCCATCAACACATGGGCGCAGCAGTACTACGCCAGCCCGGCGCGGCGCTGGTCGCTGCAACGCATCGATGCGGCCGGCTTTGCGCAGGAATCCATCCGGCGTATCCCGTATGCGCGCGGCATGTTGTACTTCGCCAGTGTCGATGCCGCCTTGCGTGCACGCTCGGCCGGCAAACGCGGCTTGCTGGACGCACTGCGACCGCTCTACGTCGCACGGCATGCCGGCAAATCGTTCGAACGCAGCGATATCGAAGCGCTGCTGCGCCGCGAACTGGGCGATGCCGAAGTCACCCGCTTCCGCCAGGTCGTTATCGACGGCACCCAACTGATCGTGCCGCCTTCCAATGCCTTTGGCCCCTGCCTGCAGCGCCAACCACGCCGCCAGATCAGTGAAGGCAAAGCAGTGGAAGGCTATGTGTGGGAGCCGGTATCCAGCGGCGCACGCACAGCCGCGTGCCAATGATGCAGATCGCAAGGGACGCATTCGACCGTTGATCACGCGTGCTGCCTCTGCGCCGAGCACATTCTCCTGCGTGCTCGGCGCGGTAAGGCAGCGACTTAGGGCACCCTATCACTTCTTGAAGTTGGTGGGACGCTCCAGCTGATAGACCGCCTCACCCAGATCTTCCAGCTTGCCGGCGATGATGGCTTGCGCATCATAGACACCGCGGTTGTAGAAGTACGCGCCGACTTCCCCGGCGAAGAAATCGAGCAGGAACTCGGCGTCGAACCGCCCGATCTCCTGCCTGAGTTCTTCGGTGAAATACAGCTGGATCTTGCGGGTGATCGCGGCACGTTCGGCGTCGGTGAATTTGATGTCGGTCATTGGTGCTCTGGTCTGCTCAACTACGTATCCGGGCGATTGACGTTACGACACAGCAAGCTCAGGCTGATCTGTGGCTGTTGAACCCGAACGCTTGCCTGGCAGGCATCGAGATTGAGCGTCAGTTGACAACGGGCCAACAGGAAGGCCTGCCTGCCCGAATGTAGTCAAGGTAGTCGGACTCGGCAGTTCCGACGTTGGTCCAGCGATCGGGATCCGCCGCCAGGTGTGTACGGGCATACGCGACGGCGGCGGCTGCGTCCGGAACAACGGCAGCAGGGGCATGCTGCTCATCCGGCTCGAAATGCGGGAAATCATACAGATCCGAGTAGCCTTCGCTGCCAACGTCCTCAACGTCATGAATCCACAGCTCGATTGAATCGTTTGCTGGTCGTAACTCGATATGGCGAATGTACGTCGGGTCGACTGGACTTCTCCCGAGGAACTGCTCCACTGGCTTGTTGCGCCGTAATGTGGCTTGAATATCAATCGGTAAAAGATGTCGCATACAGGCTCCTTGCCTTCAAGCCGCCGCTGCTCCACAGACACGTCGAGCTACGCCGTAATGTGGCGCGGCTCGAGGTCGCTTACTTGATTTGACTTTGCGCGCGCTTGAAATACGCCGTGCGCATCATCGGGTTACCGTCCTTGAAGTAGGCTTCAATCTCGGTCATGACCTTGCCATCGGCGCTGACCGTATAGGTGCGTGTGGATGCCGGGACGCCTTGATACATCAACTGCATCACCAGCACGCCTGGCTCGGGCATTTTGACAGCGGCACGATCGACCAGGTAAGTGCCCGATGCCTCACCCGGCGTACCGTCCAGCAACAGCGTGGAGTGTGCCTGCAGCGTCTTGTTGTCGTGTTCGGTGATCTCGGCGCTGGTTGCCCACTTGTTGCCTGGAACCTGTTTGAACTCCAAGACGACACGTTTGGGGCGTACCGCCGCCGGCATCGGTAGGCTGGTGGTATCCAGCAGCCAGGTTCCGACCAGTGGCGATGGCGCGGTTGATGCGGAGAAAGCGGGGGGGCCTGCAACAGAACGGCAGTCACCAATGCAGCGCATGCGGTCTTCATGAGAACTCCCTGGTCGATACGTAATCCTTGCGGGCAGTCTGCTGACTGGTGCAAGGCAGTGCGATTGGAAATCAACTCCGCGTAGACCGTCCCACTTCGGCCCGAGGGCGATACAAACGCAGCTTACGATGCGTGCTTCAATTGAAGTGGATGTTCCGCAACGCGCGTAACGAGGCCGCTGCCTGCTCAGGCGGTAACGCAAGCGCTTCTTGATAAAGTTGCGCGGACACCTTGCAGCGCTGTGGTTGCGACCATGTGGCCCACTCGACCGGGCCTGGCTGTGATGCGAGCGCTTTCCAGAACAGGGTGTTGTAGCGCAAGCGCGCGGCCTGCTCTTCTGCGTCGGATACCGTATGTTGCGGTGCCTGCACTGCGGTACGGGCGATCAAATCCGCTAGCAGGTCGCGCACGCGTGCGCGGGTCCCCTCATCCTGCGGGCGCTCACCGTTATCCAACAAGGTGTTGCATTGCGCCTTGTCCTGGGTGCGCACGGCGTCATCCCAGAGCGCCGCGATGCCTCGACCCCAGCGGACCATGTCGGCATCGCTCGAGCTTCCAAAGGCGAATGCCGTCATTTCAGCGTAGAGCCTGCGCAACCAGGCAGTTGCAATGTCGTTGTCCTTGGCAAGCAACGCCTGGCGAATCGACGGTGCGCGCTGTAGGACCTGGTCCGGTTGCTTGGCCGCATACGCCAAGTAGGCGCGCCAGGAGGCGTCGCTGGCGCCCATCTGGTGCAAGGCGCCTGCCATGGCCATGGCGGCACGCGTCGCCGGCTTGCCGTGTGCATCGAGGATGCGCACGCTGACGCCGCTTTCGATCAACTCGGTGGCATCGATCCAGGCCATCGCGCTGGGCGGCGTATGGCTGCGTTTGGACAACAAGCCAGGCCCGAACCCAGCACGCAGCAGGATGGCGCGTGATTGTGAATCCCCTTGCGCCAGCGCTGATTCGCGCCATTCCTTGGGCGCGTTACCCAGCATCCTGTTCCGGTGCAACCCGATGGAGCCTCGTAGGCCGAGCTCACGCTCGGGCGATGCCGCCCAAAGCAAACTGCAGGCGCTGGCGCAATAGTCATCCACACGCACCACCACGTCGCGGGCACGGATGATCTTGGCGACTTCAAGTGCGTCGCCGACCAACCCGCCGCCACTGCGGATATCGATCCGCTGCAGATGCGGCGCACGCGCCATGGCAGCCTTGAAGTCATCGATGAAATTCGCCGCGATATTACCGTCGATGCTTAGCACCCGCTTGTCGGCACTCAGTACCATTTGCGCGTCTGGATCCTCGTGACGTGCACGATCGTTACTCACCACCTGATAGAGCAATGCAGCAATCAATGGCAGTGCCAAAATCAGCAACCACACCGACGTCCACGCGCGCGACGGACCGTAGCCGGGGTCGCGTTTGATCGCGATACCCAGCACCGTTGCAGTCAATAGCAGCGACACAGCAAACAGACTCAGATGCCAGGCCAGCGGCAATGGCAGCCGCCCGGGAATGTGAAAACCCCATAACGGCAGCGCGACGCCAAGGACCAGGCAGCCGAACAGTGCGAGTACCCCCAAGACGGGCAGCCACGGTGTCATGCGCGGGCTCCAGCGGCGTCCGAGCGAGGTCCACGCTGTTTCGCCAGGGCGCCACGACATGGTGTCGGCACGATAGCGGCCACGTCCGAACTCGGCGTGCACCTGTGCCATCTCCCACACACCGAGATAGCCCCGCCTGTCGCGTAAATGCAGGTTTTGCATGCTCATTGCATCCAGCGCATCAGCGCCACCAATGCCATCGCCGAGATGCCGGCTACCACATACAACGTGATCTGCCAGCGGCCTGTCGGCCGGTGCGTGACTACCCAGCCCGCCTTCAAGTCCCAGGAGGTCTTGCCTGCGTTGATCAGTTTCACGAGGGCAAACAACTGCGTCATCATGCTGATCAACGGCACGCATAGGCCCATGCCGAATACGAACACCCGTCCCTCGCGGCGGACTGCGTCTGCAAAGCCCAGCGCATATCCATCCGCACGCAGAACGCGGATGCCGAACAACCACTTGCCGGGCGTCGTGCCGCATAAGCCTATCCAGATGGCAAGCACCGGCATCAGCAACAGGCTTGTCAGGACGCCGGAGAGCAATGCCTTGCTAGAGACCGGTGCCACCAGCGCCGAATACAGCGGCGGGCTGATCGTACCCACGACAATACCGATGGAAAACCACAGCAGCAGGCCGAGTGCGAAGGTGTCGAAGCTGCGCGCAAAACAGCGGCGCCATGGATGCGGACGGATGTCTTGCCAGCCATCGGCATACACGTGCAGCACCGGGGCGTCGGCCGGAAGCGCAAGCTGTGGCCGGCTGATCGTCGCCAGGAAGTCGGTGGAGTCGAAGTTGCGTGCTGCCGGTGTGCTGCCATCGGCTTGCCCGGCTTGCAGCGCCACTAAGCTCACTGCACTATCAGGGATCGGTGGCGGAGTGGCTTGCGACAGCGAGCAGCGCGCGTAGGGCTCCCAGCCCGACATGCCTGCCGTCCACATCAGCGTGTCCGCGTGGATACGCCCTTCGGCAAACCACGCCTGTGCCTGCATCCGGGTCGCCCCGCTGGATGCTCCATTTTCCTGGGCATACCAATACTGCTCCATGTGCAGGGCACTCATTGCGTCGACGCGGTTGGTGCAAGCGATAGCGGCAGGACAGCAGGTAACTTGAGGCACCCAGTGCGCGTCTGCGGCGATCGAAAGCCGGATCGCAGCGGGTAGGCAGCTGTGATCTGCCCGCAATGCTCCACACTCATCTGCATCTTCTATCAAGCATTCGCGCTGCGTAATGGTCCGATGGGCGTAAATAGGTATCCCGCCGCGCGGATCTTCGTCAATGCCTGTACTGCCAGTACCGCGAAACACACATATTTAAGCAGCGGGATGATTGCGCACAGCACCATCGCGCCGGTAACGAATGACGACCACCCCAGCGCGGTCGCAGTGAGGTAACCGCCATACGCGCCACAGCCAACTGCCAGCACGCTCAGTGCGATGCAAACGATGGTGGTAACGGTCCCCACGCCTGCCGTGGCGGTCACCGCGACCGCAGTACCAAAGCTCAACCCGGCCGCCAGGCATGCCAACAGGATCCAGCGCAGCCCACTGACGGCATCCCTGGCATTGGCCTGCTGCTTGTGGGATTTATTGAAAGACAGATTACTGACGTCCATGGTCCTTTCTCTTGAAGGAATGCCTTGCTGCCCCGAGCGGTGACGGCAGCCGGTACGGCGTGCAGATGAGGCAAATGCTGCGCGAAACACGTGGTGCTAAGTGTGCGAGCACCACTGTGCATGAGTGACGTGCGGCTCCCGCAGGCTTTATCGCATCTGCGTCAGGCGTTCGACGATTTCTTCAGCATGCGTTTCGATCAGGCCCTCGGAGGTACCCCACGCCGAAGTATTGGTCGATTCCACGTCGAATGCGGCCACCGTCTTGCCGGCATCTTTGACCTCGATGGATGTCTTAACCTTGTCGCGTCCGGCCATGATGCCGGCCCAGAATCGGGCGCCATTGCTGCGCATGTAGTAATGGGTGACGCTGATGTCCAGTTCACGCGCTCCCGGCGCACCCTGCACCCCGCGCAGTTTGGCCTCACCGAGCTTGGCATCGAGCTGACGTCGAAACATCGCCAGACTCGCAGCATCGGTATCCTCACTGCCCTTGATCTCATACCAATACGTCGCGGCAGCATCGGCCTTGTAGCTCTGGCGCACCACGCTGTTGGTGGAGCAGGCGCACAGCAATGCAGCGCTCGTCATCGCGAGCGCCCAACCCATCTTCTTCATCTATGTCCCCGGTGGAATCCATTCGAGCCAGCCGCTTGCCGGCTGGTAACCCAAGCGTAGCAAAGCAGACGGCCGTCGCATGTCGGGAGAATTCTGACGGCTATCCGCGGACGTTTGAATCCTGACGATGGCGTCGCGCCCGGGAATTGAACGTCGTATCGGTGCCTGTGTTATCCCTGGCGCCGCAGTGCGTCCCGTGGTTGATGCGTCTTATATCGCGCTTGCGCCTCGAATCGCCCTCCGCGTGTTGCAATCACGCGGTAGCCGTCAGTTCTTTGGTGCGCTGATAAATGCAGCTAGCGATTCCTGCCCAAAGCGATGGGCAAGCGACAAATGAGGCCAAGGAAGCCAATGAGTCGAATGGCCTTGAAGAATCGTGCATCAGGCGCAGGAGTAGACAGAGGCTTGCCACAATTGCTGCTCCAGCGACTGCCGCAACATAGGGATGTGCATGCTTCAGGCCAGGAACAAAATTCAGCGTTGGGACGCCCAAAATAAGAAAGAAAGGTGAGCCAATGCCGAATGCGAAAAAACAGTAGTAAAGAAAAAATGTAGGCGCCGCTTCACCGCTGCCCGACATTGCCACACTAAGCGCGATGAGGACACCGCTCAGAATCGTCGCGGCGACGCATGAAAATAGCACCGAACCCAAAATGACCACGCTCACTTTTATCAAGCGTGCGGTTGCGAGCAGGGCGTCTCTCACGCGGGTTTCCTCGAAGAAGAAATGATGTGCGCGCTCAGCAAGCGGGTTCTCCGATGAGGAGGCGATCGGCAGGAGACAGGCGGAAGGTCAGCACTTGCTTGATGCACAGCTGTTCGCCGGCCCTGCGAACCGGGAGATCGCCATGCGTCGCTCCACATCGTGCGCGTGCACCAGGTCCCTGGGGTCTTCGGTTACTTCAGCCGGCATCCCCGCCGATGCAGTCTTGGCGTGCCCGGTAAAAAGACACCCGCAATACGCGGGCGTCTTTGGGTAATACATGACTGCTGGTTTTTCAGGGCAGGCTCGTCGTCTTACGCCTTATCCGCCTCCAGGTGATATCGCGTGGCCTCATTCACCTCGTTCTTCGAGCCCAAAAATACCGGCACGCGCTGATGCAACTGTGTCGGTTGAATATCGAGAATGCGCTCGCGGCCGGTGGTCGCGGCGCCGCCGGCCTGTTCCACCAGCATGCTCATCGGGTTGGCTTCGTACATCAGGCGCAGCTTGCCGGGCTTGGACGCGTCCTTCTTGTCCCACGGGTAGATGAAGATGCCGCCGCGGGTGAGGATGCGGTGCACGTCGGCCACCATGCTGGCGATCCAGCGCATGTTGAAGTCCTTGCCGCGGGCGCCGTCCTTGCCGGCCAGCAGGTCGCCCACATAGGCCTGCATCGCCGGTTCCCAGTGGCGCTGGTTGGACATGTTGATGGCGTATTCGGCGGTGTCGTCGGGCACGCGCATGTTGGCCTGGGTCAGCAGGAAGCTGCCTTCCTCGCGCTCCAGGGTGAAGGCGTGGGTGCCGTGGCCGAGCGTGAGCACCAGCATGGTGCTGGGGCCATAGATGCAATAGCCGGCGGCGACCTGTTGGGTGCCGGGCTGCAGGAAGTGTTCGTCGCCGGGCTTTTCGGTGCCCTTGGGCGCGCGCAGTACCGAGAAGATGGTGCCGACCGAGACGTTGACGTCGATGTTGGAGCTGCCATCGAGCGGGTCGAACAGCAGCAGGAAATCGCCGCTGGGGTACTGGTCGGGCACCGGCTGGCTGTGGTCCATTTCTTCCGACGCGCACGCGGCCAGATGGCCGCCCCAGGCATTGGCTTCGAGCAGGATGTCGTTGCTCAGCACATCGAGCTTTTTCTGTGCCTCGCCCTGCACGTTGCCGGTACCGGCATCGCCGAGCACGCCGCCCAGGGCGCCCTTGCTCACGGCAATGGAGATGCGCTTGCAGGCGCGCGAGACGATGGTGATCAGCTGGCGCAGTTCCGCATCGATACGGCCGGCGTGTTGTTCTTCGATCAGGAAGCGGGTCAGCGAGGGACGCGACATGGAGCGGGCAGCCTGTTGTAGGAAGTGGGCCGCCATTGTCGCCATTGCGCCGTTAGATTTCGATCACTTGCTGCGCGGTTTGTAGCGTGGCTGATCGAATTTGTGCGAATGGGCGGTGGGAGCGGAACGCTTCATGGCGCTGAGGTGCCCCCATCCGCCCTGCGGGCACCTTCCCCCGCAAGCGGGGGAAGGAAGAAGTCGGCGAAGGGGGCGGGTAAGGGAGTCGGGTGGGGATGCGAATCGGGGAAGGGAAAAGGCCGGGAATGAGGTGTGGCGCGAAAGGCGATGTGTGTGGTGGCCGCGCCGGCGGCTTGGAGGCAGGGCTAGAAAACCCCCGCCGAAACGGGGTTTTCAGTATCCAGGCCGGTCGTGACGATCAGAAGCTGTCGCAGAGCGCGCCTGTCTATGGCAGGCGGCGCGCTGGGCGCGACGTGTGGCCGTCGCCTGCCTTCGGGCACCCGGCAGGCGACGTGGACCAAGACCAAGGCGATCGCCAAGTGGGAAAGCGACATCGACCGAAAAGCGTGTCGTCATTGTCGGCGCGTCGCGGCCGATCCGCCAGTTGCTCGGTGGGGTGGGCAAAAAAAGACCGGGAGGCTGGCGCGCTCCCGGTCTGCAGTACGTCGATGCGGCTGCGCGCCGCGTCGGGGCCGCTTACACCCGGCTGACGGTCGCCACGGCCTGGGCCACGTAGTCCAGGTTGCGCTGGCTCAGGGCGGCCACGCAGATGCGGCCAGTGCCCACGGCGTAGATCGCAAACTCGTCGCGCAGGCGGTCCACCTGGGTCTTGGTCAGGCCCGAGTACGAGAACATGCCGGCCTGGCGCTGGATGAAGTCGAACTCCGGCGCGCCCAGCGTGGCGAGTTTGTCCACCAGCCCTGCGCGCAGGGCGTGGATGCGTTCACGCATTTCGGTGAGTTCCTGCTCCCACAGATCGCGCAGCTCCGGGCTGGTCAGCACGCCGGCGACGAGTGCGGCGCCGTGCGTGGACGGGCTGGAGTAGATCGTGCGGATGATGCGCTTGACCTGCGACTGCACGGCCTTGGCTTCGGCGGCGGTAGCCGAGACCACCGACAGCGCGCCCACGCGCTCGCCATACAGCGAGAACGACTTGGAATACGAGCTGGCGACCACATAGCTGTCGATCCCTTCGGCGGCCAGCAGACGTACCGCATACGCATCGGCCTCAATGCCCTTGTCGAAGCCCTGGTAGGCAATGTCGACGAACGGGAACAGGTTGCGTTCCTTCAACAGACCGGCCACCTGCTTCCACTGCTCGCGGGTCAGGTCGGCACCGGTAGGGTTGTGGCAGCACGCGTGCAGCAGCACCACCGTGCCCGGCTCCAGCTTGGCCAGGTCGGCGAGCATGCCGTCGAAGTTCAGGCCATGGCTGGCGGCGTCGAAATAGGTGTAGTCGACAACCTCGAAGCCGGCCGCGCCGAACACTGCACGGTGGTTTTCCCAGCTGGGGTTGCTGATGGCGATGGTGGCCGTGGGCAGCAGCTTCTTGAGCAGGTCTGCGCCAACGCGCAATGCGCCGCTGCCGCCGACGGTCTGCGAGGTCGCCACGCGCCCGGACGCCACCAGCGCCGACTCGGCGCCGAACAGCAGCGCCTGGGTGGCCTTGTCATACGCGGCCAGGCCGTCGATGGGCAGGTAGCCGCGCGGTTTGGCCTCCTGCGCAAGCTGCTGCTCGATCTTGTGCACGGCGCGCAACAGCGGGATGCGCCCGTTTTCGTCGTAATAGATGCCCACGCCCAGGTTGACCTTGTTGGGGCGGCTGTCGGCGTTGTAGGCCTCGGTCAGGCCCAGGATGGGGTCGCCTGGAACCTGTTCTACGTTTGCAAAGAAGGACACGGCATAACTCGCTGAAGGACGAAAGAGTGGGGTACTTCCGGGGTGCTCGGCCGCGGCTGGGCCAAACCACTTCATCCTAGCAGCCCATGGCCGGCGTAGCATGCTTCGTTCCGTACGCAACGATGCGGCCACAGTACGGATAAGGGACACTATCCCCATGCCCAGACTCGCCTTGTTGGCCGCCGCGTGCGGCCTGTTCGCCACGAGCGCCGCGCCGCTCGTCCTGGCCGCCGATCCGGCGCCTTTGCAGGTCCTTCCCGCCGTGCAGGTGGACGCCGCCCGTGTGCACGGGGTGGACGACTTCGACCTGCCGGCCTCGTTCACCGTGGTGTCGGCCGACGACGACAACCGCCGCGGCGTGCAGGTATCCGAGCTGCTGGACGGCATCCCCGGGCTGGTGGCGCGCGACCGCCAGAACTACGCGCAGGACACCCAGCTGTCGATCCGCGGCTTCGGCGCGCGCTCCACCTTCGGCGTGCGCGGCGTGCGGCTGCTGGTGGATGGCATCCCGGCCAGCATGCCCGACGGCCAGGGCCAGCTCTCGCACTTCAACGTGCTGGGCGCGCAGCGGGTGGAAGTGCTGCGCGGGCCGTTTTCGGCGTTGTACGGCAATTCCTCCGGCGGCGTGCTGCAGCTGTGGAGCGCCGATGGCGCCCCCAACGACCCGTGGCGGCTGCGCGCCACCTATGGCAGCAATGCCACCGTCAATGTGGGCGCGCAATTGCTCGGCCAGCAGGGCGCGGTGCACTACAACCTGGCGGCCAATCATTTCGACACCGATGGCTTCCGCGACCATAGCCGCGCCAGGCGCGAATCGGTCAATGCCAAGCTCGGGTTCGATCTGGCCGAGGGCAGCCGGCTGGACCTGGTGCTCAATTATCTGGACGCACCGGATGCGCAGGACCCGCTCGGCCTGACCCGCGCCCAGTTCAACGCCGACCCGGCGCAGGCCACGTCGGTGGCCACCCAGTTCAACACCCGCAAATCGGTGCGTCAGTCGCAGGCCGGGACGATCTTCACCCAGCAATTCGACAACCAGACGCTGCGCCTGATGGCCTATGGCGGGCAGCGCAGCGTGGAGCAGTTCCTGGCGATCCCGGTGACGGTGCAGCGCAACCCGCTGCATTCGGGCGGCGTGATCGATCTGGACAGCAATTACGAAGGCGCCGATGCGCGCTGGGCCTGGCAGGGCGAAGCGCTCGGCCGGCCATTGCAGCTGACTGTCGGCGCCAATGTCGATCGCCAGCGGCAGCACCGCACCGGTTACGAAAACTTCGTCGGCGACACGCTGGGCGTCAAGGGCGCATTGCGCCGCAACCAGCGCGATCAGGTGGAAAACGTCGACCAGTTCGCGCAGCTGTGGTGGCAGTGGAGCGAGCGCTGGTCCGCGCTGCTGGGCGTGCGCCATAGCCAGGTGCGCTTCGATTCGGACGACCACTACATCGTCGGGCGCAATCCCGACGACAGCGGCCAACGCGATTACTCGGCCACCACGCCAGTGGCCGGCATCGTGTTCCGTGCCACCGACGACCTACGGGTTTACGCCTCGGCCGGGCGCGGCTTCGAAACGCCCACCTTCAACGAGCTGGGCTACCGCAACGACGGCGGCGCCGGTCTCGCGCTGGACCTGGGCGCGGCGACCAGCCGCAACTACGAGGTGGGCAGCAAGTGGCGCGCGCAAAGCGGCGCGGCGGTGGAGTTCGCGTTGTTCCGCGCCGACACCGATGACGAACTGGCGGTGGCCAGCAACACCAACGGCCGCAGCACCTTCCGCAACATCGGCGCCACCCGCCGCCAGGGCGCGGAGCTGAGCTGGCAGCAACCGGTGGGCGCCACCCAGCAGCTGCAGCTGGCCTACACCTTTGTCGACGCCACCGTGCGCGATGGTTACCTCACCTGCGCCAGCAGCGGCTGCGCGGTGCCCACCGCGCCGGTGGCCAGCGGGTCGCGCCTGCCCGGCGTGCCGCGTCAGCAGCTGTTTGCGCGCTGGCAATGGCAGCCCATGCAATGGCAGTTCGCCGCCGAAACGGTGGCCTCCGGCGCCACCGTAGTCAACGATCTGGCCACCGAGCGCGCGCCCGGCTATGCCTTGGTCAACCTGGAAGCTTCGCGGCGCTGGACTACCACGTATGGCGCACTGCGAACCTTCGCGCGCATCGACAACGCGCTGGACCGCCAATACGTCGGCTCGGTGATCGTCAACGACGGTAATGGGCGCTACTACGAACCCGGCCCGGACCGCACCTACACGGTGGGGCTGCAGTGGGATTTTGATGGCTGAGCAAGTCACCGACGCCCCCCACGACAACACGCACCCCCTGCCGTTGTAGGAGCGCCCTCGGGCGCGAAGACGCTTTCCCGATAGAGCCACCCCGCTAACGCCCACAGCCTCACCACATCACGCACCGCCGCCGCTGCGCACGTGCCCGCGTAGAAGCGCCCCCGGGCGCGACGAGGCTTGCCCGCTCACGCCCCGCGCCACGCCATACCGCACCACGATGGTCGCCACGCCCGCTGGTGCCTTCTCTGCGAAGGCGACCGCGATCGATTGGATATCACCTGTTCGCGCTCGGCTACCGGCGTTTTCGATCCTGCTGGTGTTGAACGCAATCGAGCCGGCCGCCGTGCAGGCAGAGCGACAGGCTGCCTGCACGGCGGCCGGCGGCCCATGTCCAGGCCCGGCCCCACGACGCCGCCGCACGCGACGGCAGCGCGGCAGCCGGCAAGCATGCTCGCGGCAGTACGCACGGCGGCCGGCGACTGCACTGCGGCGCCGCGCAACGGGTAATCGCCGGAGGCGGGGCTGCCGGCGCGGTCGCCGCGCGCGCGCGCGCATCACTCTGCGCGCTGCTGGCGATCATCCTGTTCCAGTCCAAGTAGATCCGCAGCGAGTCCAGGCACTGCCAGAGCGGCGTGCTAGCCTCTGCCACTCATTCTCGGCATGGAGTGCAATGATGATGAAGACCTGGAAGCGAATGGTGAGCGTGTCGGCAATGGTGGCCGGCCTTCTGCTCTGCAGCGCAGCGTGGGCAGACCACGTGGATATGCGCATCGTGCGCGACTATCCAGCCGGCTCCCCCGCCATCGCAAAAATACACACCTGGCTGCAGCAGCAATCCGGGCTGAGCACGCAGCCCAGGCAGACACCGCCACCGGCCGATGCCGCCGCGTTGGGGCCTGTACGCATCGGCACCGCCCTGTTCGATCGTCCGCTGAACACGCGCGCCGACACCGCAAGTAACGTAGCCCCGCTGCCGGCACGCGGCCAGCTGCGCGACGAGATCACCATCGACGCCTGCAATGGCGATCAGCAGTACCACTGGGTCTATGTGTGGGCAGAGACCGCTGCCACGGCTGCGTGGCAGTTGCGCTCCTATCAGCAAAAAACCGTGGCCGATTGCAAGGCATCGCCGAATGCAGCGCCGGCCACAGCACATGCCGCTGCACCGTGATCGCGCCCCGTCACCGCCGCGTACCGGCGGTGACGTGCTCGGATCGATCGCGTCATAGCCATCGCATCGTTGCGGCGTCGTCGCGTTGCCCACCCATCGGCGCAATGACGCGCTGCAGCGCATTCGGGTGACCGCACCCCGTCCTGCGCCGGCTGCGTGGTGACGCAGCGCAACAGCCCGCGCGCGGAGATTGCACTGGCACCTGGCTGGGTATACACGTGGCTTCGCCTTTCCTGCCGGAGACCATGATGAACGCGCAACCTGCCACCAAGCCGCTCAACACCGACCCGCAATCGATCTTCAAGCCGCGTTACGACAACTTCATCGGTGGCAAGTGGGTGGCGCCGGACAACGGCCAGTACTTCGACAACACCACGCCGATCAACGGCAAGGTGTTCACGTCGATCGCGCGCTCCACCGCGCCGGATATCGAAGCCGCACTCGACGCCGCGCACGCGGCCAAGGACGCCTGGGGCAAGACCTCCACCACCGAGCGTTCCAACGTATTGCTCAAGATCGCCGACCGCATCGAGCAGAATCTGGAACTGCTCGCCTATGCCGAGACCTGGGACAACGGCAAGCCGGTGCGCGAAACGCTCAATGCCGACGTGCCGCTGTGCGTGGACCACTTCCGTTATTTCGCAGGCGCCATTCGTGCGCAGGAAGGCGGCATTTCCGAGATCGACAGCGACACCATCGCCTATCACTTCCACGAGCCGCTGGGCGTGGTGGGGCAGATCATTCCGTGGAACTTCCCGCTGTTGATGGCCTGCTGGAAACTCGCACCGGCGCTGGCCGCCGGCAACTGCGTGGTGATGAAACCGGCCGAGCAGACACCCGCCTCGATCCTGGTGTGGATGGAAGTCATCGGCGACCTGCTGCCGCCCGGCGTGCTCAACGTGGTCAACGGTTTTGGACTGGAAGCCGGCAAGCCGCTGGCCAGCAACCCGCGCATCGCCAAGATCGCCTTCACCGGCGAAACCACCACCGGCCGGCTGATCATGCAATACGCCAGCCAGAACCTGATTCCGGTGACGCTGGAGCTGGGCGGCAAGTCGCCCAACATCTTCTTTGCCGATGTCATGGCCGAAGACGACGATTTTCTCGACAAGGCGGTGGAAGGCTTTGTCATGTTCGCCTTCAACCAGGGCGAAGTGTGCACCTGCCCGTCGCGCGCGCTGATCCAGGAATCCATCTACGACAAGTTCATGGACAAGGCGCTCAAGCGAGTGGCGGCGATCAAGCAGGGCAACCCGCTCGACCCCAACACCATGGTGGGTGCGCAGGCCTCCAGCGAGCAGCTGGAAAAGATCCTGTCCTACATCGACATCGGCAAGCAGGAAGGTGCCGACGTGTTGATCGGTGGCGAACGCAATACGCTCGATGGCGAGCTGGCCGAGGGCTTCTACGTGAAGCCGACCGTGTTCAAAGGCCACAACGCGATGCGCGTTTTCCAGGAAGAGATCTTCGGCCCGGTGGTGTCGGTGACCACCTTCAAGGATGAAGCCGAAGCGCTGGCGATCGCCAACGACACGCTGTACGGCCTGGGCGCCGGCGTGTGGAGCCGCGACGCCTCGCGGCTGTACCGCATGGGCCGCGCAATCCAGGCCGGCCGCGTGTGGACCAACTGCTATCACGCCTATCCGGCGCACGCTGCGTTCGGCGGCTACAAGCAGTCGGGCATCGGGCGCGAGAATCACAAGATGATGCTCGACCATTACCAGCAGACCAAGAACCTGCTGGTGAGTTATTCGCCAAAGGCGCTGGGGTTCTTCTGATCGCATCCCGCCGCGTCGTCCGGCAAGGGCCGGTGCGGTAGCGGCGGTCCGTGCACATTGCCTGCGTGGGGGGCGCTTACGCCCTCGATGGAGGGCGTGCGGGTCGGGCCATTTGACTTCGATCAAGGCCACGCCTGGGCAAGGCGCCTAAGGTGGCTGCAATCTCGGTGCGGAGCGTGGCGATGGACATGACAATGCAGGCGGCAGTGGTGCGGCAGTTCGGGGCGCCGTTGGTGATCGAGGAGGTGGCGGTGCCGCGGCCGCAGGCCGGCGATCTGCTGGTGAAGATCCAGGCCTGCGGGGTCTGCCATACCGATCTGCATGCCGCGCAGGGCGACTGGCCGGTGAAGCCGAACCCGCCGTTCATCCCCGGACACGAGGGGGTGGGGTACGTGGCTGCGGTGGGCGCGGGCGTGCGCCACATCAAGGAGGGCGACCGGGTCGGCATTCCGTGGCTGTATTCGGCGTGCGGGCATTGCACGCATTGCCTGGGCGGCTGGGAGACGCTGTGCGAGGCGCAGCAGAACAGCGGCTATTCGGTCAACGGCGGCTTTGCCGGCTACGCCCTGGCCAATGCCCAGTATGTCGGGCACCTGCCCGCCGAGCTGGGCTTTGTCGAGGTTGCGCCGATCCTGTGTGCGGGAGTCACCGTGTACAAGGGACTGAAGATGACCGATACCAAGCCGGGGCAGTGGGTGGTGATTTCCGGCATTGGCGGGCTGGGCCACCTGGCGGTGCAGTACGCCTGTGCAATGGGCCTGCAGGTGGCCGCGGTGGATGTGGACGATGCCAAGCTGGCGCTGGCACGGCGTCTTGGCGCGACGGTGACGGTCAATGCACGCACCACCGACCCGGTGGCGTTCGTGAAACAGCACATCGGCGGCGCCCATGGCGCGCTGGTCACCGCAGTCTCGCCGAAGGCGTTCGAGCAGGCCATCGGCATGGTGCGGCGCGGCGGTACGGTCGCGCTCAACGGCTTGCCGCCGGGCGACTTTCCGCTGGATATCTTCGGCATGGTGCTCAATGGCATCACCGTGCGCGGCTCCATCGTCGGCACGCGCCTGGACCTGCAGGAATCGCTGGAGTTTGCGGCGCACGGCAAGGTGGCGGCCACGGTGTCGACCGACCGGCTGGAGAACATCAACGCTGTCTTCGCGCGCATGCACGCCGGGACGATCGAGGGGCGTATCGTGCTCGACATGGCGGCCTGAGGTGGCCGCAGGAGACAGCCGATGCACCACACCACTCCGCGCGTCGAGGTGCCGCCACAGGTGATGGCCACCCTGGCGGCGTCGCAGTTGATCGACACGCTGCGCGCACGGCACGGCGATGTGCTGTTCCATCAGTCCGGCGGCTGCTGCGATGGGTCTTCGCCGATGTGCTTTGCGGTGGGCGAGTTCATCGTGGGCGACCGCGATGTCCTGCTGGGCGAAATTGCCGGCGCACCGTTCTATATCAGCGCGCCGCAATTCGCCTACTGGAAGCACACCCAGCTGATCATCGATGTGGTGCCAGGGCGCGGCGGCATGTTTTCGTTGGAGAACGGCGAGGGAGTGCGTTTCCTGGTGCGGTCGCGTCTGTTCAGCGATGAGGAGATGGCGCAGCTGCAGGCGGCCGGGCGCGTATGAGGATGGGCGTGTGGATCGTCACCACGGTCTTGATGTGACGATTAGGCGGTCGTTTCCGCCGATGTTTCGACGAGCGCCTGTTACCGCGCCCTGCAGATGAGAGAAAGCCGGCAGCACTGGGCTCGTTGCGCTGCCACGGACAGGTGTCACGTCACCTCCGGGTACGCCAGCTTCAGGTTGCGCCACGTCACGCGCGCCCTGCGCCTTGATGCCCTGCGCCACGGCCGTTGCTGCGCGTGCCGGGCGCACACACCCGGCCATGACGGCGAGCCGTTACGGCGCAGTGCCAGGCTTCTTGGCCGGGGTGGTGTCGTCGGCCGGAATCAGCGTCTCGGGTGCGTCGCCGGCACCGCGGTCTTCATGATGCTCGGCATCGCGCTTGCCGTGCTGTTCGCCCGGGTGAGCGGGTTGGTCGCGCAAGGGGTCACGGGACATGCGGGGCTCCTGGTGTCGATGAGGGGCGCCAGTTCACCGCGCGCGCAGTGAAGGTCACGCAAATCGCAGACCATGCGGATTTCTCACGCATGGATCACGTCAGCGGCGTTACTGATGTGACCCCCCAATGCCGCACCGTGGAGCAGACCATGCGCCCCCTGGACCGTCGTCCCGATCGTCGCCTGTTCAGTGCGCCTGCCGACCCCACGTTGCCCAAGCGAACGCATCGCACGTGGGCTGCGGTGGACGCCGATGGCGTGGCGCAGGACTTCCGGTGTTACAGCCGTGCCGACTATCACCGTCGTCGCCGACGCGGCGGGCCGACCTGGGGCGATCTCGCGCCGGCCTATGCGTTTGCGCGCGTCACCCACGCTGCAGACTGGCCGCGTGGCGCCGATGCGCAGTGCGAGCAGGCATTGGCTGCGCACTGGGACAGCATGCGCGGCGGCTCGCGTCTGGACTGGCCGCACGTGCGCGCCATCGTCGAAGACGCGTGGCTGGCGCTGGACCACATTCCCGATGCTGCCGTCCATGGAGTGGCGCACTGATGGCTCGACCGATCTGGACCGGAACATTATCGTTTGGCCTGCTCAATGTGCCGGTGTCGCTGATGTCGGGCGAGCGCAAGGTGGACCTGCACTTTCGCATGCTGGATTCGCGCGACAAGAAGCCGATCCGCTTCGAGCGCGTCAATGCCGACACCGGCGATGAAGTGCCGTGGAAGGAAATCGTCAAGGCATTCGAATACGACAAGGGCAGCTACGTCATTGTCGAAGAGCAGGACATCCGTTCGGCCGCACCGGAAAGCCACGAGACCGTGGAGGTGGAAACCTTCGTCGACGCGTCAGATATCGACCCGCGCTATTTCGAAAAGCCCTACATCCTGGTGCCGGGCAAGAAGGCGGAAAAGGGCTATGTGCTGCTGCGGGAAACCTTGCGCGACACCGGCAAGGTCGGCATCGCCAAGGTGGTCATCCGCACCCGTGAATATCTGGCCGCCGTCATGCCGCAGGGCGATGCATTGATCCTGTTGCTGCTGCGCTACCAGCAGGAGGTGGTGGACCCGCAGGACTTCAAGCTGCCGGCCGGCGCGGTGGGCGAGTACCGCATCACGCCCAAGGAGCAGGAGATGGCCAGGCAGCTGATCGAGTCGATGTCCGGCACCTGGCAGCCGGAGGACTATCACGACGAGTTCCGCGGCAAGCTCGAGCAGATCCTGCGCAAACGCATCAAGGAAAAGGCCGGCACCACGCAGGTGGACATCGAGCCCACCCAGCACGAAGACGCCACCACCAACGTGGTGGATTTCATGTCCTTGCTGCAGAAGAGCCTGCAGGCCAACACGCGCACGCCGGCAAAGAAGACCGGCGCGGCAGCGGCAGAGCAGGCGCCGGCCAAGAAGGCCGCCACCAAGAAAGTGGCCAAGAAGGCCGCCAAGAAAACCGCGACCAAGGCCACCAAGAAGACCGCTGCCAAGGCTGCGCCGCGGCGCAAGGCCGGCTAAGCGATGGGCCTGCGCGATTACACGGCCAAGCGCCGCTTCGACCAGACCCCGGAGCCGGCGGCAGATGCGCCGGTGCCTGCCAGTGCCCAGCCGATCTTTGTGGTGCAGCTCCACTACGCCAGTGCGCGCCACTACGATTTCCGTCTGGAAGCCGATGGCGTGCTCAAGAGCTGGGCGGTGCCCAAGGGGCCGTCGCTGCGGGCCGGAGAAAAGCGCCTGGCCGTGCAGGTGGAAGATCACCCGCTGTCCTACGCCGGCTTCGAAGGCGACATCCCGCAAGGCCAGTACGGCGGCGGGCATGTGCAGATCTTCGACCATGGCCACTGGCACTGCGATGGCGACGTGCTCGCCGCGCTGGACGCGGGCAAGCTGGAATTCACCTTGCAGGGCGAGCACCTGCAGGGCGGGTTTGCGCTGGTGCGCACGCGCATGCGCGGCGGCAAGCCGCAGTGGCTGCTGTTCAAGCGCACCGATGCGTTTGCGGCGGATCTGGATGCCGATACCATCGTGGAACGGGCCGGCGACAGCGCTGCCGTCGCACCTGGCAGGCGCGCCAAGGCCAGCCGTGCACAGCGGCAGCCGGCCAGGGCGGTGGCACAGCAAGCGCCCCGGCCCGCACGCAAGCAGGCACCCTCGCCGCGCGCTGGCGCGGCGGCCGATGCCGCATGGCGCCGCCGCGCGCTGGCGCTGGATGGCGCACGCGACGGCGCATGCCCCACCGGCCTGGTCGCGCAGCTGACCTTGCTGCGCGACCAGGCGCCGGATGGCGAGGCCTGGCTGCACGAGATCAAATGGGACGGCTATCGATTGCTTGCCGATCTGGTCGACGGCAACGTGCAGCTGCGCTCGCGCAATGACCAGGCGTGGACGGAGCGCTTTCCCGACGTGGTCACCGCGTTGCAGGCGCTGCCGGTGCGCGACGCGCGGCTGGATGGCGAGCTGGTGGTGCTGGACGCGCACGGGCGCAGCGATTTCACTGCACTGCAGCGGGCCATCGATGGCAGTGCCCGCCAACCGCTGCGCTATCTCGCGTTCGACCTGCTCGGCGTGGCCGGGGTGGACCTGCGCGACACGCCGCTGCTGCAACGCAAGCAGCTGCTGCGCGCGCTGCTCGGTGAGAAGCCGGGCACCTTGGCCTACAGCGAGCATGTCATCGGGCGCGGCCCCGAAGTGTTTGCGGCAAGCGCGGGCAAGGGCTGGGAAGGCATCGTGAGCAAGCGTGCCGACGCTGTGTACCGCGGCGGGCGCAGTGCCGACTGGGTCAAGACCAAGCACGAAGACAGCGACGACTTTGTGGTGGTGGGGTACACCGACCCCAAGGGCGCACGCAGCGGCTTTGGCGCCTTGCTGCTGGCGCAGCCGGACGGCGACACGTTGCGCTACGTCGGCCGGGTGGGCACTGGTTTCGACGGCGCGCTGCTCGGGCAGATCGCCGCGCAGCTGCAGGCCTTGCAGAGCGACACCGCCACGCTGGAGCTGCCTGCGCACATCCCCGGCCGCCCGCGCGATGTGCATTGGGTGCGCCCGCAGCTGATCGCCGAGATCGCATTCCGCGGCTGGGCCAAGCAGGGCTTGCTGCGGCAGGCCGCCTTCAAGCGTCTACGCGAGGACAAACCGATGACCGATCTGGGCGGCGACCGCGCAGCGCCGGGCACGCCTGCGGCCGGCAAGCGCGCGACCCCGGCAAAAACATGCACCGCCACCCGCAAGACCGTGACCAAGACGGTTGCAAAGACGGTGAGCAAGGTGGCCACCAGGACCGCAGAAAAACGCGCGGGCAAGCGCGCCTCGGCAGCTGGCGCGAAGTCTTCCAGGGTGGTTGCGTCGGCGGTGTCCACCTCATCGGCCACCCTGTCCGTGGACGCGGTGAGCATCACCCATCCCGAGCGCGTGGTCTTTCCCGCATCGGGCATCAGCAAGGGCGATGTGGCGGCGTACTACCGTGCGGTGGCGTCGCTGGTGGTGCCGGAGGTGGCGCGTCGGCCGCTGTCGTTGTTGCGCTGCCCGGACGGCGTGGGCGGCGACTGCTTCTTCCAGAAGCACCAGGGCCGCCAGTTGGGCGCGCACATCAAGGCGATTCCGCTCGAACAGAAGAGCGGCACCGAGGACTATCTGTATATCGAAGACGCCGCCGGACTGCTCGAGCTGGTGCAGATGAATACCCTCGAGCTACACCCCTGGGGCGCACGGGTCGACGACCCGGAGCGCCCGGACCGCCTGGTGTTCGATCTGGATCCGGGCGATGCCGTCGCCTGGCCGGAGGTGGTGGCCGCCGCTCGCGAGATCCGCACCAAGCTACGCGCGGTCGGGCTGGAAAGCGCGGTGCGCCTGTCCGGCGGCAAGGGGCTGCATGTGGTGGTGCCCATCGTGCCCGACGCGAGCTGGGACCGGGCGCGCGACTTCTGCGAGGCCTTCGCGCAGGCCCTGGCCACGCAGGCACCGGAACGCTACGTGGCCACCATGAGCAAGGCCAAGCGCCACGGCGTGATCTTTGTGGATTGGTTGCGCAACGGGCGCGGCAATACCAGCGTGTGTTCGTGGTCGCTGCGTGCGCGCGAAAAGGCCACCGTCGCCGTACCGCTGCGCTGGGAAGAACTCGGCAAGATCAGCGGGCCGGACGCCTTCCCGATGGACAAGGCCATACAGCGCGCCAAGCGTCAACGCGCAGATCCTTGGGAATCGGTGCTGGCATTGCAGCAACACCTGCCCACCGCCGACGACAACCACTAAGAGCCGTCGGCTGGACGACTGTGCAGCCACCAGGCGGGCAAGGGTCCTGCAGCATGGCCGCAGATCGTCCGCTCTGCCACCAACGACTCCCGAATCCCGAACCCCGTCAAGGCGAGACCACGTTCTCCCGCGTCACCCGGCTCAACGCATCGCCGCTGATCTCGGCAATCGAATGGGTGCCGGTCAGGGTCATCGCCACGCGCATTTCCTTTTCGATCAAGCTCAGCAGGTTCTCCACGCCAGCCTGACCACCGGCCGCCAGCGCATAGACGAACGCGCGCCCCAGCAACACCGCATCGGCACCGAGCGCGAGCATGCGCACCACGTCCAGCCCGCTGCGGATGCCCGAGTCGGCCAGGATCTTGAGCTGCCCCTTCACTGCATCGGCAATGGCCGGCAACGCGCGTGCGCTGGACAGCACACCGTCCAGCTGGCGCCCGCCATGGTTGGAGACCACGATGCCGTCGGCGCCGAAGCGCACCGCATCGCGCGCATCGTCCGGGTCCAGGATGCCCTTGATCACCATCGGCCCGGTCCAGAACTCGCGGATCCATTCCAGGTCCTTCCACGAGATGGAGGGGTCGAAATTGGCCGCCAGCCAGCCGATGTAGTCCTGCAGGCCGGTCGGGCTGCCGCGGTAGGCGGAAATATTGCCTAGATCATGCGGTTTGCCGAGCAGGCCCACGTCCCACGCCCAGCGCGGGTGCGTCACCGCCTGCAGCATGCGCCGCAGCGACGCATTGGGCCCGCTCATGCCCGAGTGCGCATCGCGGTAGCGCGCGCCGGGCGTGGGCATGTCCACGGTGAACACCAGCGTGGTCACCCCGGCGGCCTTGGCGCGCTCCAGCGCGTTGCGCATGAAGCCGCGGTCCTTGAGCACGTACAGCTGGAACCACATCGGCCGGCTGATGGCCGGCGCCACTTCTTCGATCGGGCACACCGACACCGTGGACAAGGTGAACGGAATCCCGCGCGCCGCCGCCGCGCGCGCGGCCTGCACTTCGCCGCGCCGCGCGTACATGCCGGTCAGCCCCACCGGAGCCAGCGCCACCGGCATGGCCAGGGTTTCGCCGAACAGCTCGGTGCTCAGGCTCAGGTCCGACATATTGCGCAGCACCCGCTGGCGCAGCGCGATATCGGCCAGGTCGGAAACATTGCGTCGCAGCGTGTGCTCGGCGTACGCCCCACCATCGATGTAATGGAACAGGAAGGGCGGCAAACGCGCCTGCGCGGCGGCACGGTAGTCGGAAGCGGCGGAAATGATCATCGAAGACGGACAGCGGCGGCGGGGGAGCCCCGGAGTGTAAGGCGATCGGTGCGGCGCAGGGACGGGGCTGCAGTAGTGGCCGGCGCAAGTGCGAGGGTTGCGAGCCGTCTGGCAAGCAGCATGTGATCGCTGCACGCCAGCGTTCCGCTCACCACACCAGCGGCAGCAACCGCCGGCTCTGCGCCGCATACGCCGGGTAGGCCACCGGAAACGCGCGCTGCAACGCGGCTTCTTCGACGCGGATGCGGTGCAGGAACACCAGGGTCACCGGCACCACGATCGCCGCCACCGACAACGCGTTGCCCATGCCCAGGGCCAGCCCGTAAAAGGCCAGCAGTGCGCCGGTGTAGGACGGATGCCGCAGCCAGCGATACGGGCCGCGGCGCACCAGCTGGTGATCCGGCTGGATGGTCACATCCACCGTGAACCAGCGTGCCAGCACCTGGATGGCCCACACGCGCAACGCCAGCCCGCTGCCGATCAAGGCGCAGCCGGCCCACTGCAGCGATGCGTCCCAGCCCTGCGGCCAATGCGCCAGGCCGCTGTAGGCCAGCACCACTGCAACCGCCACCGCCGCAGACAGCACCCGCCATAGGTGCTTCAAGGTGCCCTGGTCGTGCGCGCCACCATCGCTGGCGCGGCGGCGACGGCTGAGCAGCAGCTCATAGCCGCCCCAGGCCAGGTTGAGGACGAGAAACAGACTGGAAGCAGACATGGCGTAACTCCGTGGCGATGGGGTGGCTTGGTGATGCCAGTGTGCGCACGCGCCGCATCGACCACAGGGGCCGCAGGTCATCGATCCCACCTGCCGGAAGTCACTTTCTGCAGGCACAGCATTGCCGAGCGGCCGCAGGGCGGTCAGCATCGCCGCATGCATTCGTCCTTCTCCCATCTATTGCACCCCCTGCGTCTGGCCGGTGGGTTCACCATTGCCGCAGTGGCGCTGTCGTTCATGCCCGACGCCTCGCCCCACAGCGCCTGGCGTTGGGGCCTGCTGGCCGGCTTCACTGCGTTGTTTGTATTGCATACCGTGCTGCCGCAGGCGCTTGCGTTACGGACTGTGGCAACGCTGTTGCAGGCGGTCCTGGCATTGTTGCTGGTCTGGATGGAGCCGCGTGCCGGCACGGCTCCGGTATTGCTGGTGATGCTGGTGGCGCAGGCAGGGATGACCTGGCCGCCGTCGCGCGTGCTGCTGCTGGCACTGATGTTGAACGCGGGCATGTACGCGTTGTTGGTGCAGGCCGGGTTCGAGCGGGCGTTGTTGATCGTCAGCACCTACGCCGGCTTCCAGGCCTTTGCCGCGCTCACTGCGCACTATGCGCGCAGTGCCGAGCGCGCACGCGACGCGCTGGCCTACGTCAATGCCGACCTGCTGGCCACCCGCGCACTGCTGGCCGACAGCGCCCGCGATGCCGAGCGCCTGCGCCTGGCGCGCGAGCTGCACGACGTGGCCGGGCACAAGCTCACCGCCATGCGCATCAACCTGCGCCTGCTCGGTGCCGACCCGGCGTTGGGGCAGCGCGACGACATCCGGGTGCTGGAACAGCTCTCGGCGGAACTGCTGTCGGACATCCGCAACGTGGTGCAGTCCATGCGCGACGACCAGGGCCTGGACCTGCAGACCGCGCTGCGCGCGCTGGCCGCCCCGTTCCCGCGCCCGGCGCTGCGGCTGCAGATCGATGCCGACGTGCGCATCACCGACGCGCGCGTGGCCGAGCTGCTGCTACGGCTGGTGCAGGAGGCGCTGACCAATGCCGTACGGCATGCCGATGCCGACGAGGTGGCCGTGCATCTGCACTATCACGATGCCCAGTTGCACGTGGACATCTGCGACGACGGCCGCCGCGCCGAGCGCATCCGCGAAGGCAATGGCATCACCGGCATGCGCGAGCGGCTGGCCGCCCTGCACGGCCATCTCGACCTTGGCCGCACCCCCAATGGCGGCATGCACCTGACTGCGAGACTTCCGCAATGAGTTCACTTCGAATCGCCCTGGCCGACGACCAGATCCTGGTGCGCGCCGGCCTGCGCGCGCTGCTGCAACAGCAGGGCGTGGCCGTGGTCTGCGAAGCCGACGACGGGCAGGGCCTGCTGGATGCGCTGGCCACCACCACCGTGGACGTGGTGCTCAGCGACATCCGCATGCCCGGCATCGATGGCATCCAGGCGCTGGAGCAGCTGCGCGCCCGCGGCGACCGCACCCCCGTGCTGCTGCTCACCACCTTCGACGACAGCGACCTGCTGCTGCGCGCCAGCGACGCCGGCGCACAAGGTTTCCTGCTCAAGGACGCCGCCCCGGAAGACCTGCGCGACGCCATCGCCCGTGTCGCCGCCGGCGACACCTTGCTGCAGCCGGTCAGCACCGACCCGGTACGCGCCCGCTACCAGTTCCGCGACCAGCAGGCCCCGCGCGAGACCTTCAGCGAACGCGAGGTGGCCATCCTGCGCCTGCTGGCCGGCGGCTACTCCAACAAGGAGATCGCCCGCACCCTGTTCCTGGCCGAAGGCACGGTGAAGAACTACGTCTCCACCATCCTGGAAAAACTCGGCACCCGCGACCGCACGCGCGCAGTGTTGAAGGCGATTACGTTGCGGGTGATCTGATTGCCGGGATTCGGGAATCGGGAATCGGGAATCGAGACGAGCCAAAGCCCCTCTCCTGCGGGAGAGGGGTTGGGGTGAGGGTACGGGGCGAAGCCATACGTCGACTCAGATGACACGAATGCTTCGCCCGTACCCTCATCCGCCCCTACGGGGCACCTTCTCCCGAAGGGAGAAGGAACAGCTGTGGTCGTCTGGATCGGTCAGGGCGCGCCAGAAAGCCCCTCTCCCGGCAGGGCGAGAAGGCACCGCTTGCGCGCCACTGGCGCGCGTGCCTTGGTGCGCCCGCGCCGCTAGCGCGGGCTGGGGCGCGGAGCGGGGGTTGGGTTGAGGGTACGGGGCGAAGCCACTCGGGGTTTAGCCAGCAAACGAAGCTCGCCCGGTGCACCAAGTCTATGCAACTGTTCTGTAAAGGATTTCGCGCATCCGTCAGACATGGACAGCAACCGTAAGGTTGCCGTCAGGTCAGCCGCGACGCCGTGCACGAAGGTCGCCCGGCGGCTCGAAAAGCCGCCCGGAAACGCGCCGCGCTCCGGTCTGCTGCGGAGTCCGTCATGCGCCAATTCCTCCACATTGCCCTGCGCGCCGTTCTGCTCGCCCTGGTGGCCTGGGCGGGCCCCACCCAGGCCGAACTGCCTGCACCCTGGGTCCAGGCCGCTTTGCTGGCCGAGCCGTCGGCCGTTGACCCTGTGCTGAGGATGGTTGTCGGGCCAGGCGCGCCGCAGCTGCAACGCGCCTCTGCCCGTACATGCGATAGGCATCCATGCGTTTGGCCCGGCCCCGGCGCGCCTGCGGACTGGCTGTGACCGTCCCGCTCGGGCTAGCACTTATCCGCACACAAGCAGTGGCGCCAGCACTGCCGGGGACGCCTTGAGCGATGCTCCAAAAACCTGGCGAGCAGTCGTCAGGTGGGTGCGGCCGGCGCACAGGCATCGCAATGGACGCGTGGTGCATGCTGCGCCGAGCGCCGGCCGCGCCCGCCTGATGCTGAGCGCAGTCGTCTTGTTATTTGCCCTTATTGATTGGCGGTACTTCCTGCGGGTTGATCTTCGGGTCGTTGCCGACCTGGGGATCGCAACTGAACCAGACTTTGTTGCCCTTCTTGTCCGTGCGGGTTGGGTCTTCGACGATGATGGTCAGAAAGATCAACGTGGGGACGCTGTTGGCGTTGACGACTTCGACGCTGCGGCCGTCAGGGGCGATGACGGGGTCACCGATTTGTTTGAATGCATCGGTCGTCAGCAGGCTCTTGATGATGAAATGCTTCGGAACAACGTCTTCGTCGAAGTGATACGTCAACGTCGAGACACCGTCGTCCTTGTCGACAATCAGCAGGTCCGGAGCAAAGCTGTAGAAATATTCGCCAGCGCCTGTATTTCCTCCAAATCCCACCCGCGCCACCGTGAGCTTGATACTGAAATCCGTCATGACTTGTCCTGTTCCTTGAGAGGCGGGGCATAGAAGGAGACAAACCCCGGGTGGCGGTAGCCCGCCTGGTACAGCCATCCGAGCTGTTGCGTAACGGCAGAGCGCTGGCCCAGATGCACGTGGGCGCGAATCCAGGGGTCGAGCAGGTTCTTGTCGCGGCTGTTGCCGGCATCCTTGCCGAGCAGTGTCACCACGCGCTGCCATGCTGCACGGGCGCCCTCGTGATCGCCGGTTGCCGCGCGGTGTTCGCCCTGCCAGACCAGTGCCAGGGCCAACGTCGAGATGGCCGACAGATCGTCGGGCTTGGCGTGATGCAATGCATCCACGCGCGCAACGATTCGATCGAGATCGCCTGCGTTGGCAGCGTGAATGCGGTGCAGGCGCATCTCGATGATGGCATCCAGCAACTGCCAGTCCGGCAGCGGCTGCGACTGTTGCAGCAGCCGGGTCATGGTGTGATGCGCCTGGCCAAGTTGCTGCCTGGCTTGATCGGAATGCCCGTCCAGTGCCGCGATCCAGCCGGCCTGCGCGTAGGCATGCCCCAGATCGCTGCGCCAGGTCTGGTTGTCCGGCTGCAGTGCGACCAACGGCTGCAGCATGCGCACGCTGTCCTGTGCGTCGCGTTGCGCCTGTAGCAGGTGGCCTTGCACCAACGCCAGATTGGAGACGCGGATCAGCGACACCGCCAGACGCCGTTGCCAGGCATTGGCATCCGGATCTGTCTCCACCAGCACGCGTAGCATCGCGATCTGGTCGCGGTAGCCCTGCTCGGCAGGCGCCAACAAGCCCTGGTTCTCCTGCGCCAGGCTCAGCCCCGACAAGCTGTCGATCAACTCGTAGCGCAGCGATGCGTTGTCCGGACTCCGTGCGATCAGCACACGCTTGAGCGCAATGTCGCGCGCAAAAAAACCGATTGCCGTCCGGGCATCGCCCTGTGCCATGGCCAGCATGCCGAGATTGTTGAGCGCGTACGACAGCTCCAGCTGCCAGCGAGGGTTATCCGGGGCGGTGCGCACCAGCCACTCACTGGCGGCCAGGTAGTGCGACCAATGCGTCCTGGCCAACGGAAACTGCTTGCCGCGATAGGCCATGCTCCCCAGCCAGAACGCCGCCTGCCCCATTTCGGCACGTGCCTCCAGCACGTCGGGCGCATGCAGACGCGCCTGTTCGGCGGTGGCGGCGGCACGCGTGAAAGCGGCCTGCGCCTCTTTCAGCTTGCCCTGATTCATCAACACCTCGCCGATGGTGCGCAGTGCGCGGGCGTGGTTGATCAGGTCGCCGGTGTGCATGCTCGCGCTAGGCAAATCTTCCAGATACCGCAGCGCGCGGCTGCCCACGCTATCGAGCAATGTCAGGTTGCCCACGGTGCGCAACTGCTCGGCCAGGTCGCCCAGCATGTAGCCCACCAGTTGCTGCGCCTGGTCGCGGCGTTGTTCGGCCACCTGCTGGGCCTGGCGTGCCTGCCAGCCGAGCAGCAGCGAGGCGCTGGCCAGCATCACCAGCAATGCGGCGGCGGCGGCGTACAGGCCGCGGCGCTGGCGTTGCGAGCGTTCGCAGGCGCGCAGGAACGCCAGCTCCGACGCATCCAGGTCCTGCGGCATGCGCCGCGCCGCTTCGCGCGCTTCGCTCAGCGGGCGGCCGCTGTTGAGCAGGTGGTCGGTGCGCCGGCCCTCGGCGGCCCAGCGTTGCGCGGCCAGGTGCAGGCGTTTGCGTGCCTGCAGCAGGCGGCGGTTTTCATGGATCCACTCGGCCGCGCGCGGCCATTGCCGCAACACCGCTTCGTGCGCGACCGCAAAGCCCGGCTCGCCGGCCACCAGTTCGCTGACGAACAGCCGCGCATGCACGAACGCATCGACCAACACGCGTGCGCCGCTGCCGTGAGGCAATGCGGCCCACAGCGCACGCCGCGCGGTCACCGCATCGCTGTCGGGGTGGATCACGCTCAGCAACGTCAGCACCTCGCCGAGCGCGGCCTGTACATCTGCCGGCAGTGCGCCGAAGGTGTGCTCGGCATGATGCGCCAGTGCGCCTTCCAGCCCGCCCAGGGCGCGGTACGCCGCAAAGGTCAGCAGGCCATCGGCGCTGCGTTGCGCGTGCAAGGCCTGCAGCAGGTGTTGCAGCAACGGCAAGGCATCGGGCTGGCGCGCGGTGGCATCGCGCAGCACATCGTCCAGGTGGCTGGCACTGTCGTGGTCTTCCTCGAAGCGCAGCCCCGCCATTGCAGCCGGCACGCGGATGATCTGGCCGATCTCGCCATCGCGCGGCGGCAACAGGTCCACATGCCCGTCGCCGCGTTTGAGCTCGACGATATCCGGCAATACATCGATCAGGCGCGGATAAAAATCGCTGCGGGTGCCCATCAGCACTGCCACGTGCGCGCTGGCGCACAGTGCCTGCAAGGCCGTGGCCAGCGCCGCGCGATCGGCGTCGGTGATGCCGGGTGTGGCCACCATCGCTTCGGCGTGGTCGATCACCAGCAGCAGATGCCGCTGGCTCGGCACGCTGTCGCGCGCCGGGGCGCAGTGGCGCATGGCTTCCTCGATGGCCGCATGCAGCGGAGCGGGCTGCTGCAGCCACCCGGGCAGGTGTGCCGCCTGTGCCGGCGAAAACACCGCACGGTCGCCCGGCGCCCATTCGCCCAGTGCGCGCGCGAGCGTGTCCAGCACGTCGCCGCCGCGGCACTGCGCCAGGTTGCAATACGCCACCGCCACCGCTTCCAGCCCATCCAGCCCGCCGGGCTGGCACAGCAACGGCACCACGCCTGCCCGCAGCAACGAGGTCTTGCCGCAGCCGCTGGCGCCGCTCACCAGCACCAGCCCGCGCCGGCTGTGCAACTGCGCACGCACTGCGGCCGCCACCTGCGCAATGGCATGGCTACGCCCGAAAAACACCTGCGCATGTGCCGGGTCGAAGGCCTGCAGCCCCACGTACGGGCTGCCGTGCGCCCAGTGCTGGCTGCCCAGCACTGCGCCGCGATAATCCTGCGGAAACACCACCGTGGGCAGCAGGCGATAGCCGCGTTTGCGGATGGTTTCGATAAAACGCGGCTGGCGGCTGTCGTCGCCCAACTTGCGGCGCAGCTGGGCGATGGTCTTGTGCACCGGGTTGTCGCCGTAGAAGCTGCCGTGCCACACCTCGATCAGCAACTGCTCGGCACTGACCACCTCGCCGGCGCGCTCGGCCAGGGCGATCAGCACTTCCATCATGCGCGGTTCCAGCGTGATGGTCCGGCCGTCGTCGATCAGCGCCAGGCGCTCGGGTTCGACCAGCAACGGGCCCAGGCGGAACCGCGGAACGGAGCCCAGCTGCGTGACGCGCTCGCTACGAAGGGACATGCACTCGGACACCGGTCGCACAACTGGAAGGGGCCTTGACGATCGCCAACAGGCGCGGCCAGGCACGGCACGGCACGGCAGGGCCGAAAATACCACAGCCGTGACGGCCGCAATTGCCCAACGTCGCGCTTTATGCACTCTGCGTGCACGCAGCGCGCCGCCGGTGTGGCGCGATCGGTGAAAGCGGCCAGAAGCCCCTGGCACCGCCGCCACGTGCGTCTCCATACAGCAGCGTGTGTTGTGCATCAGGCTGTTTCGCGCGCGTCACACGCACTAAGATGCCGCCAGCATCTTGCTGACCAGGAGTCCACGTTGATCATCCATCCCAAAGTGCGCGGTTTCATCTGCACCACCACGCATCCGCTTGGCTGCGAGCGCAATGTGCTCGAGCAGATCGCCGCCACGCGCGCGCGGGGCGTGCGTCACGACGGCCCAAAGAAGGTGCTGGTGATCGGCGCGTCCAGCGGTTACGGCCTGGCCTCGCGCATCACCGCCGCATTCGGCTTCGGCGCCGACACGCTGGGCGTGTTCTTCGAAAAGCCCGGCACCGCCACCAAGGCCGGTACCGCCGGCTGGTACAACTCGGCCGCGTTCGACAAGCATGCCAAGGCCGCCGGGCTGTATAGCAAGTCGATCAATGGCGATGCGTTCTCGGATGCGGCGCGCGAGAAGGTGATCGAGCTGATCAAGACCGAAATGGGCGGGCAGGTCGATCTGGTGGTGTATTCGCTGGCCTCGCCGGTGCGCAAGCTGCCGGGCAGCGGTGAAGTCAAGCGCTCGGCGCTCAAGCCGATCGGCCAGACCTACACCGCCACCGCCATCGACACCAACAAGGACAGCATCATCCAGGCCTCGATCGAGCCGGCCAGCGCGCAGGAGATCGAAGACACCATCACCGTGATGGGCGGGCAGGATTGGGAACTGTGGATCGACGCGCTGGACGGCGCCGGCGTGCTCGCCGACGGCGCGCGCAGCGTGGCCTTCAGCTATATCGGCACCGAGATCACCTGGCCGATCTACTGGCATGGCGCACTCGGCAAGGCCAAGGTGGATCTGGACCACACCGCGCAGCGCTTGAATGCGCGCCTGGCCCAGCGTGGCGGCGGCGCCAATGTGGCGGTGCTCAAGTCGGTGGTCACCCAGGCCAGCGCGGCCATCCCGGTGATGCCGCTGTACATCTCCATGGTCTACAAGATCATGAAGGAAAAGGGCCTGCACGAAGGCACCATCGAACAGCTCGACCGCCTGTTCCGCGAGCGCCTGTACCGCGAAGACGGCCAGCCGGCCGAGGTGGACGACGAAAACCGCCTGCGCCTGGACGACTGGGAACTGCGCGACGACGTGCAGGACGCCTGCAAGGCGCTATGGCCGCAGGTCACCACCGAGAACCTGTTCCAGCTCACCGACTACGCCGGTTACAAGCACGAATTCCTCAAGCTGTTCGGCTTCGAGCGCGACGATGTGGACTACGACGCCGATGTGGCGACGGATGTCACCTTCGATTGCATCGAGTTGGGGTGAGAAATCGGGAATCGGAAATCGGAAATCGGGAATCGGGAATCGCAAGAGCGTGGTTCCCTGATTCTTTGAGTTTCCCGGCGCATAGCGAGATGAAAAACGGCCGGCAGTGATGTCGGCTGTTTTTTTTATAGGGCGGGGCAGTGGTGGTTTGGCTCCGCGGCGCGATGTGGTATCGGCGCGCGCTGATATGAGGCGCTTGTGCGGTGCTTGCGTCGCGGCGTCCGGTGAGTTGGTCGACGAACCTGTAACGCCGTCATTGGGTCAACGCGGGCAGATGGCGCAACGTCGAGCGGCCATACCCTCATCCGCCCTTCGGGCAGCTTCTCCCCCATAAAGGGGGACAATGTCCCGAGGGGAGAAGGGAGAAATACGCGCAGCACGCGCCGCTTTCCGATTCCCCATTCCCCATTCCCGATTCTCCACTCCCGATTCTCCACTCCCGATTCAGCGCCGCACATCAAACCGCGCATCCCCCACGCACGCCTGCACCTCGGCCACCGACAGCGGATTGAAGTCGCCCGGAATCGAATGCTTCAAACAACCCGCCGCCAGGCCGAAGCGCACCGTGTCCTCCAGCGGCCAGCCCTCGATCAACCCGTGCAGCACGCCGGCCGCAAACGCGTCGCCACCGCCAATGCGGTCGATGATGGGGGTCAGTTCCTCGCTGGGCGCGCGTGCCACCGCGCCTTCGCGCGGCACCAGCATCGCGCCCAGGCTGTGGTGGTCCACGTTGTGCGCCACGCGCTGGGTGCAGGCCATCAACTGCAGCTGCGGGAATGCGGCAAATGCCTGTTGCGCGGCCGCTTCCACGCGCGCCTCCAGGGTGTCCTGCGGGAACTCGCCGCCCAGCACCACGCCGATGTCGCGGTAGTCGGCAAACACCACATCCGCACATGCGAAGAGCTGGTGCAGGATGCCGCGCGCATCGCCCTGCCAGCGCTGCCACAGCTTGGGCCGGTAATTGCCGTCGAACGACACCTTGACCCCGGCCGCACGTGCGGCGCGTGCCGCCGCCAGCGTGGCCTGTGCCACGTCCGCGCCCAGCGCCGGGCTCACCCCGGACAGATGCAGCCACTGCACGCCCTCCAGCAGCGCAGGCCAGTCGTAGGCATCGGCCGGTGCCAGCGCAAACGCCGAGTCGGCGCGGTCGTAGACCACCTCGCTGGGGCGGTGGATCGCACCGGTGGTCAGGAAGTACAGGCCCATGCGGCCGTCCACCCGCCGCACGTGGCGCGTGTCCACGTCGTGGCGGCGCAGCTCGCCCAGCACCGCCGCGCCCAGCGGGTTGTCCGCCACCGTGCTGACCATGGCCACCTCATGGCCGAAATGCGCCAGCGAGACGCCGACATTGGCCTCCGCACCACCGCAGTGCACGTCCAGCCGAGGCTGCTGCAACAGCAGCGCGTGGCCAGGCGCCCCCAGGCGCAGCAACAACTCTCCAAAACACAGGATGCGGGTTCGACTCATGCGGCACTACCTCGGCTGTGTGGTGCGTCACGGGGTGGGGGACCCGCAGCGCGTTACGATGACCATCGGTGTCATTCTAGCCCTCCCGGAACACGGCGGGTGAGACCGACTATGCGACACGGCGTGACGGCTTGCGCCCCATTTAGGCGAAATCCGGACGCATTTCTGCTGCGCTGCAAGATGTTGAACGACGATTCAGCTGGTAACGTCGTTTTGACCAGCGGTGTCATTGCCGCTCACACCCCCGCATTTCACATTGTTCATGGACCCTTGGGAGGGGAGGACATGCAATTTCGGACCACCAGCCGGAAGACACCGGTTACCTTGCTGGCACTGTCGATCGGCCTGGCGCTGAGCGGCCACGCCGCCGCGCAGGACGCCGCCGCCCCACCTGCCGAGCCCGCCGTGGACCTGGACACCGTCACGGTGACCGGCTACCGCGCCAGCGTGGAAAAGGCCCTGGACATCAAGCGTGGCGAAGCCGGCGTGGTCGATGCCATCGTCGCCGAGGACATCGGCAAGTTTC
The DNA here is from genome assembly GCF_041479385.2 of Xanthomonas sp. NCPPB 1068. Taxonomy (NCBI): domain Bacteria; kingdom Pseudomonadati; phylum Pseudomonadota; class Gammaproteobacteria; order Lysobacterales; family Lysobacteraceae; genus Xanthomonas; species Xanthomonas sp. NCPPB 1068. Next base: position 154,772 of record NZ_CM192986.1, read on the forward strand.
CCGACCTCAACCTGGCCGAATCGCTGCAGCGCATCCCCGGCGTGGTGATCACCCGTGAAGCCGGCGAAGGCCGCGCCATTTCGGTGCGTGGCCTGGGCCCGGAGTTCACCCGCGTGCGCATCAACGGCATGGAAGCGCTCACCACCGTGGGCGCCGGCGACCAGAGCGGCGGCACCAACCGCGGCCGCGGCTTCGACTTCAACGTGTTCGCCTCGGACCTGTTCTCGCAGCTGATCGCGCGCAAGACCGCCTCGGCGGACGTGGAAGAAGGCTCGCTGGGCGCCACCGTCGACCTGCGCACCGCGCGCCCGTTCGACTACAACGGCTTCACATTCGCCGCCAGCGGCCAGGCTGCCTATAACGCGATGGCCGAAAAGGCCAACCCGCGCGTGGCCGGGTTGATCGCCAACACCTGGGCCGACAACACCTTCGGTGCGCTGCTCTCGGTGGCCTACACCGAGCGCGAGGTGCTGGAAGAAGGCGCCAACACCGGCCGTTGGGCCAACGGCCCCAGCAACGGTGGCTTCAGTGCCGCCTCCCCGTTTGCCGCCGCGCGTTCGGCCGATGTCTACCACCCGCGCTTCCCGCGCTACACCCAGCAGATCCACGACCAGCAGCGTCTGGGCGTCACCGGCTCGCTGCAGTGGAAGCCGTCCGACCGCACCACACTGTCGCTGGATGCGCTGTATTCCAAGATCGACGCCAAGCGCGACGAGCACTACATCGAGGCGATCTCCTTCAGCCGCGGCGGCAATGCGCGCCCCGTGCTCGTCGGCAAGCCGGCCACCGTCGTGCGCAACGGCGAGATCCGCAACAACGCGCTGGTCTATGGCGAATTCGACAACGTCGACATCCGCTCGGAAAACCGCCACGACGAGTGGAACACCGAGTTCAAGCAGATCAGCTTCGATGTCGAGCACCGCTTCAACGATGCCTTCAGCGTCAATGCCCGCGTTGGTACCTCGCGCTCTGCGCACGAGAACCCGGTGCAGACCACCATCATCATGGACAAGTACGACGTCGACGGGTACAGCTACGACTACCGTGGCAACAGCCGCGCGCCGGTGCTGAACTACGGCATCGACCCGACCAATCCCAATGGCTGGGAGCTGGCCGAAATCCGCCTGCGTCCGCAGTCGGTGGACAACGACTTCGACACCGGCCAGATCGACTTCAACTGGAACATCAGCCCCGGTTTCCGCCTCAAGGGCGGCGTACTGGCCAAGAACTACAGCTTCAGCACCGTCGAACTGCGTCGCGCCAACGAGCTGGCCGTGCCCACCTTCGCCAATGGCACGCGCATCGTGCCGGCCGACCTCAACGAACAGGCCGGGCTCAAGGGCATCAACGGCAGCCCGGCGGCGTGGGTGGTGCCCAACCTGGATGCGGTGGCCAACCAGTTCGGCATCTACAGCAACAGCGGCACCTTCGCCGTGGCCCCGCGCGTCAACAACAGCCGCAGCGTGGAAGAAAAAGACCGCGGCGTGTGGTTGATGGGCGAGTTCTCCACCGACCTGGGCTCCATCCCGCTGTCGGGTAATTTCGGTGTGCGCTACGTGGAGACCGAGCAGGAATCCACCGGCTTTGCGCTGATCAACAACGCACCGGCGCTGACCACGGTGGGCCGCAAGTACAGCAACACGCTGCCCTCGTTCAACCTGGTGGCCGAGCTGGCCCCTGACCTGTTGCTGCGTCTTGGCGCGGCCAAGGTGATGTCGCGTCCCGGCCTGGGCAGCCTCACCCCCGGCGTGACGGTGGCGGTGGCCGGCGGTGCGCGCACCGTGGCCGGCGGCAACCCGGACCTGGACCCGATCGAAGCCACCAACGTCGACCTCGGCCTGGAGTGGTACTTCAACGAAGGCGCCATGCTCGGCGTCGGCGTGTTCTACAAGGACATCGAGAGCTTCATCCAGACCGCGCGCGAAGTGCGTCCGTATTCCAGCAGCGGCCTGCCGGCCGAATTGCTGGAAGGCACCGGCGCCACCGTCAACGACGACTTCGCCTTCAGCATCCCGCTCAACACCCCGGGCGGCGAACTGAAGGGCGTGGAAGCCAACTACACCCAGCCCTTCACCTTCCTGCCGGGCAAGTGGGCCAACCTGGGCGTGCAGCTCAACTACACCTGGGTCGATTCGCAGATCCAGTACCTGGCCAGCAGCGGCGCGCCGGTGATGAAGAACGACCTGCTCGGCCTGTCGCGCTCGTCGTGGAACGCCACGCTGTTCTACGAAGGCGACATGTTCGCCGGCCGCGTCTCGGCCACCAACCGCGACGATTACCTCACCCAGGCACCGGGTGCGGAAGCCGGCTTCAACGTCGACGGCGTGCATGGCATGACCGGCACCACCATGCTCGACGCCTCGCTGCGCTACAAGATCAGCAAGCAGCTGGAGCTGAGCCTGGAAGGCATCAACCTCACCAACGAAGCCTCCGACGAGTGGGTGTCGTCGCCGCGCACCGGCCAGTTGCCGCTGCAATACGCCGAAACCGGCCGGCAGTACCTGCTGGGCCTGCGCTACAAGTTCTGAGTGTCGCCCGCCCGCTGCGCACATGCGCAGCGGGCCTCTTTCAACGCCTGATCGCGCTTGCGTCTGCGCCCACCCGAGGTGGGCGTCTGCAACGCGGTGGGCGTGCTGTTTCTAGCCGCTGCCGCACCACCGCGCACGCCATCGCATGAGGCTTGCCGTGTCGCCGGCGGCGCATATCGATTCGACGCCGCGGGCCTGTGGGGGGGCTGCATGCGTCTTTGCAGCAGTGCCACCGGAGTGAGTGCATCATGCAAGTCCGTTCGCGTCGTCCCGCCGCATTGGCGGCCGCCCGCCTGCCCACCGCGCGTCTGTCGGTGGCCATTGTCCTGGCACTGCACGCAGCCGCAGCCGTGGCGCAGACCGCCCCCGCGCCGACCACCGACGCGGTGGATCTGGACCGCGTGCAGGTCAAGGCCACTTATCGCGAAAGCCTGCAGCAATCACTCGATGCCAAGCGCTACAGCGTGGAGCAGGTGGATGCCATCTACGCCGAAGACATCGGCAAGTTTCCCGACCTGAATCTGGCCGAATCGATGCAGCGCATCGCCGGCGTCTCCATCGACCGCGAAGGCGGCGAGGGCAAGCAGATCTCCGTGCGCGGCCTGGGCTCGGACTTCACCCGCGTGCGCATCAACGGCCTGGAAGCCCTGGCCACCGCCGGCAGCGGCAGCGATGGCGTCAACCGCAGCCGCGGCTTCGACTTCAATACCTTCGCTTCCGAACTCTTCAGCCGCGTCACCATCAGCAAGACCCAGTCGGCACAGATGGACGAAGGCTCACTGGGCGCCACGGTCGACCTGCGCGGCTCGCGCCCGTTCGACTTCGACGGCTTCGAAGCGGCTGCGTCCACGCAGTACGGCTACAACGATCTCTCGCGCGAAAAAGATCCGCGTTTCTCCGGTCTGATCAGCAACATCTGGGCCGATGGCCGCGTCGGCGCGTTGATGTCGGTCTCGTATAGCGAGCGCCACCTGCGCGAAGAAGGCTACAACCCGGTGCGTTGGGAGCACGGCAACTACCGCAACTCCAACCAGAGCACCGCCACCAACAACGGCACCTATGGTTTCTGTTCGCCGGTGGGCTACAACCCGCAGACCCCGCGCAACCCGCTGGCCAATGAAACCCCTGCCGGGGTCGGTTCGCAGGCCAACCAGGACCGCAACAACGGCTGGGGCAGCTACGGCATCAGCGCCACCAATTGCGGCACCGGCATCCCGCGCCCGGCCAATACGCCGGAGAACATCCAGGCCTACGAAACCGCCACCAACGCCTGGATTCCGCGCTACCCGCGCTACATCCGTACCGATCATGAAATCAAACGGCTGGGCGTCACCGGCGCACTGCAATTCAAGGTCAGCGACGACACCCTGCTGAACTTCGACATGCTGTATTCCAAGCTGGACAAGGACCAGCGCGAAGACTCGGTTGGTGCCAACCTGCACCGCACCGCCAACTTCGGCGGCAAGACCCAGATTGCCGTGCGGCAGGCGCAGGTGGACGACCAGAACCGCCTCACCTATGGCGTGTTCGACAACGTCGACTTCCGCACCGAATCCAGCAACATCGAAGAATCCACCGAGTTCAAGCAATTCAGCCTGGACCTGCAGCACCGCTTCAACGACCAGGTGCGCGTCAATGCCTTGGTCGGCCATTCGACCTCGGACTACGAACGCCCCGAGTTTTCGATGGTGAGTTTCGACAACACCAATCTGGACGGCTTCGTGCTGGACCGGCGCGGCGGTGGCGATTACCCCAGCATGAGTTTCCCGTTCGACGCGGGTAACCCCAACAACTGGCAGTGGCTGGGCTACGGCGCAGTGCCGGTCAACAGCAACGGCACCGCGCGCGGCACCAACATCAGCGAGGTGCGGCTCAACCCGCAGACGGTGGGCAACACCTTCGACACCGCCAAGGTGGATCTGGAATTCAACATCAGCCCCACCTTCACCTTCCGCACCGGGCTGGCCTACAAGAACTACGACATGGACACGTCGGAGTCGCGCAACATCTCTTACGGCCGCCTGGCGCAAGCGTTGCCGGCCGGTGTGGGCGTCAATGACCTGAGCACCAATCTGGACGGCTTCGGCCGCAGCTTGAACGGCAGCTTCCCCACCACCTGGGTGATTCCGGATTTCCAGAAAGTCGCCGACCTGCTCAACATCAATTGCAACTGCGACACCGGCGTGCCCGGTGGCGACTACCGCCTGGCCGATGTCGGCCACTTCGGCTCGTCCAACAACAATTTCGCGGTCAACGAAAAGAGCCTGGGCACCTACCTGCAGCTGGATTTCAACACCGACCTGTGGGGCCGCGCGCTGCGCGGAAACCTGGGCGTGCGCTATGTGCAGACGCAGATCGCCGCCAGCGGCTATGCGCCGTGCACCGCCACCGCGGCCGGCGCCATCTCGCCCAACTGCGAATCGTTCTTCGGCGTGGCCAGCGCCACCGCCGCAGCCGGCGAGCGCCTGCTGGTGCCCACCACCGTCAACCACAACTACCGCGATGTGCTGCCGTCGTTGAACCTGTCGTGGGATTTCAGCGATGAGGTGGTGCTGCGCTTCGGTGCGGCCAAGACCATGGCACGCCCCACGCTGGCGTACCTGTCGCCCAGCGTCAGCGGTGGGCCCACCCAGTATTTCGACGACGGGCGCTTCTTCTCGATCAACCTGGGCAACCCCAAGCTCGACCCGTTCCGCTCCACCAACTACGACCTCAGCGCCGAGTGGTATTTCCGCGAAGGCTCGCTGCTGTCGGCGGCGGTGTTCTACAAGGACATCGACAGCTACGTGCAGCGCACCCGCGTGCTCAGCACCTGGGAGGCGATGGGCTACTCGCTGGACCTGCTGCCGGCAGGCTTTACGCCGGACACCATCTTCAATGTGCAGAGCTACTTCAACACCCCCGGCGGCCCGCTCAAGGGCTTCGAGCTGACCTACCAGCAGGCCTTCGACTTCTTGCCCGGCTTCTGGCGCAACTTCGGCATCCAGCTCAACTACACCCAGGTCGATTCCAAGATCAATTACCTGTTCAGTACCGCCGGCAACAGCAACACCAGCATCACCACCACCGCCACCGAGCGCGACCTGCTCAACCTCTCGCCGCAGTCCTACAACGCCACCGTCTATTACGACGACGGCCGCTTCAGTGCGCGCGTGTCCACCAGCTACCGCGATGGCTACATCAACAACATCCTCGCCCAGGAAGACGTCTACGACCTGGATGGGCGTCGCCTGGTCACTGCCGATGTCACCGGCAAATACAGCGTTGAAAACGTCGACTTCAACATGTCCTACAAGCTCAACGACCACATCTCGCTGACCTTCGAGGCGATCAACCTGCTCGACACCCCCGACCGCCGCTACGTCGATTCCACGCTGGAACTGCCCGACAAGTACACCGTCACCGGGCGTCAGTACTACATCGGCGCGCGCTACAAGTTCTGACAGGAGCAACGCATGCAACCGCATCGCAGGAACGTGTTACGCACCTTCGTCGCCACCGCCGTGCTGGCCGGGCTGTCGCTGGGCAGCAGCGTCGCCTTTGCCGCCGACCCGGTCTACACCGTGGCCAAGCAGGGCAGCGCCGGCTACCGCACCGTACAGGCCGCCATCGACGCCGCCGTGCAGGGCGGCAAGCGCGCGCAGATCAACATCGGCGCCGGTACCTACCAGGAACTGATCGTGGTGCCGTCCAACGCACCGGCGCTCAAGCTCACCGGCGCCGGCGCCACCCAGACCGTCATCACCTACGACAATTACGCTTCGCGCATCAATCCGGCCACCGGTGCCGAATACGGTACCTCCGGATCGTCCAGCGTCATCATCGCCGGCAACGACTTCACTGCAGAAAAACTGAGCTTCGGCAATCACGCCGGCCCGGTCGGGCAGGCGGTGGCGGTGCGCGTGGATGGCGACCGCGCCGCGTTCCGCAACGTGCGCTTTCTCGGCTACCAGGACACGCTCTATCTGCGTGGCGCCAAGCTGTCGTATTTCCTCGATTGCTACGTCGAAGGCACCGTGGATTTTGTCTTTGGCGCCGGCACCGCCTTGTTCGAGAACGTGCAGCTGCACTCGCTGGGCGATGGCTATCTCACCGCCGCCTCCACCCCGCAGGAGGCCGCACGCGGCTTCGTGTTCCGCAATGCCCGCGTCACCGCCGCCAGCGGCGTCAGCCGCGTGCACCTGGGCCGCCCGTGGCGCCCCTATGCCAGCGTCAGCTTCATCAGCAGCCAGCTCGGCGCGCACATCCTGCCCGAAGGCTGGAACAACTGGGGCAACGCCGCCAACGAGGCCACCGCCCGCTACAGCGAATACCAGAGCAGCGGCGCCGGCGCCAACCCCTCGCGCCGCGTGAAATGGTCGCGCCAGCTCACCGCTGCCCAGGCCGCCGCGCAAGACCGCACCGCCATCCTCGGCACCTGGAGGCCGTTCTGATGATCAAGTTCTCAACCTTCGCGTTGACCGGCGCGCTGCTGCTGGCCCCGCTCTCGGCCATGGCCGACACCATCGCCGACAACATGCTGCTGCTGCAGACCGCCTCCGGTGGCTGGTCCAAGCAGTACAAGGGCGTGGCGGTGGATTACACGCGCACCTTCACCGCTGCAGAAATCGCCGAACTGCAGCAGCCCGGCCGCAAGGACGATGCCACCATCGACAACAAGGCCACCACCTACGAAATCGGCTATCTGGCCACCGCGTTCAAGAACGAAAAGAACGCCAAGTACATCGCCGCCGCAAGGCGTGGCGTGGACTACCTGCTCAAGGCGCAATACGCCAATGGCGGCTGGCCGCAGTTTTACCCGGACCTGTCGTCCTACCACCACCAGATCACCTACAACGACGACGCCATGGTGCGCGTGCTCAACCTGTTGCAGGACATCGGCGAGGGCAAGGGCGACACCGGCGCGCAGTTGCGTGGCAGCCACGGCGCCAAGTCCACCCAGGCCGTGGCCAAGGGCCTGGAATGCGTGCTCGCCACCCAGGTCAAGATCGGCGGCACGCTCACCATCTGGGGCGCGCAATACGATGAGGTCACCCTCAAGCCGGCCAAGGCGCGCGCGTATGAGCTGGCTTCGTTGTCGTCCGGCGAGTCGGTGAGCATCGTGCGCTTTCTGATGCGCCAGCCCAACCCCTCGGCCAAGATCAAGACCGCTGTGCAAGCGGCGGCTGTCTGGTTCGATACCCACCGCATGCGCGACCTGGCCACCAAGAAGATCGACGACCCCACCCAAGAAACCGGCAAGGACGTGATCCTCATCGCGCAACCGGGCGCCTCCTTGTGGACACGCTTCTACGACCTGCAGAATCAACGCCCGCTCTATGCCAACCGGGAAGGCGTTGCATTGACCGACTACATGAAGGTGCCCAACGAACGCCGCGTCGGTTATGCCTGGCATGGCACCTGGCCAGACAAGCTGTTGAAGGAAGACATCCCGAAGTGGCGTACTGCCAACGGTCTGTAACAGTGAGAGCGGCCAACAGAACACCTGCGCAGCCGCCAAGCGGGTGCGGCCGGTGCTCGGAATCGGCATGTACCACTCGTACACTCCGGTTCTGAGCGCGCCGTCCGCACCCACCTGACGACTGCTCGCTACGTTCTGTTAGCCGCTCTCCCCCGCCGCGCGGCGCCCCCGCGCGGCGACGTCTTTTGAAGTGAGGTAAGCGTGCTGAAGCTTTTGATGGGTGTGGTGTGTCTGACCGCGTTGCCGGCAAGCGCGGCTTCCGTTGCGGCACCGGAACTGCTGTTCCGCGTGTCTGCCGATCGCAGCCTGGACGCGGATGTCGCCCGCGGCGATGGCGTGCCCAACTTCCGCGACAAGATCGCCCTGGTGCCCACCGGCAAACGCGGCAACGCCATCGAATGGGCCGACGACGGCGTGCTGTCGTGGAATGCGCCCGGCAACCTCTACACCCAGCGCGGCACGCTCGGCTTCTTCTGGCGTTCGCGCTACCCGGTGGGCGAAGCGCCGTTCGTGATCTTCCGCGTCGGCTATGCCGACCACACCAGCTGGGACATGGCCTGGCTGCGCATCGACTGGAACGGCCACGGCTTCGATGCTTTCGTCACCGACGCCAACCTCGCGCGCACCCGTGTCTCCTTCAAGCTCGACAAGGCCCCGGCCCCCAGCGACTGGACCCACATTGCGTTTGCGTGGGACGAAACCCAGGGCGTGCGCCTGTATGTCGATGGCAAGGAAGCCGCACGCGTGGACTGCGGTGCGCCTTGCGCCAACGGCGGCGCGCTCGATTACGACGCCGCGCTGGATCAGTTCGGCCTGGCTGGCCGCGTGATGTCGCCGCACCAGGTGCAGAGCCGCTACAACTTCCTGCGCGGCAGCGACTTCGACGAGATTCGCATCTACGACCGCATGCTCGACGGCGCAGGCGCCAGCGCGCTCGCACGTCTGCAGGAACCCACCACCGCCGTCCCCGCCACCAGCGACGCGCAGCACACCGCCTTCCTGCACCGCTACGGCTGGGACAACGGCCACACACCGCCCCCACTCACCGCACCGGTCACCCGCATCCGCAAGGTGGAATTCACCGATGCGCGCGACCTCAAGCAATGGATGTGGAAAGCCACCGACGGCATTGCCGAAACCACCTGGCCCGGCGTCTACAACCGCTCGCGCTTGCCCGGCCGCAACGACTACTTCCAGCTGCCGGACTGGAACACCTACGTCGAAGGCGGCAAGGCGCTGGACCTCACCCTGCCGGACGAGCCGGTCAACCGCATCGAGCTGCGCGGCGCCGCCTACGGCCAGGCCAGCTACACCGCGCCCACTGCTGCCGGTGCAAGCGCCGCGCAGGCGCAACCGCTGTTCGCACGCGCACAAGGCGTGGTGCGCAGCGTGGACCAGTTCCCCGAGCGCCGCGGCGGCACGCTGCGGTTTGCCAACACCGCGCAGGAAACGCCCATCCAGGAAATCTGGGCCTATAACGTGCAACCGGGGCAGGTACCCAAGGGCAGCGCGCAACTCAGCTACACCGTGCGCAGCGACATCCAGCCCGACTACGACAACCTCGCCGAACTGCGCGGTGTCATCGCCGGCCGCTACCCGCCGGGCGAGCGCCAGACCGTCATCGCGCTGCCCACCAAGGCACCGGCCCGCAAGCGCCCCAGCGACAAGGCCGCAGCAAGCGCGCAGCAGCCCATCGTGCACATCTTGGTGCCGTCCAGCCTTGGCGATCCGCCGCCGGACCAGGCGCTGATGCGCAGCTGGTCCTACGGCTGGGAAAATATGCACGACGGCCTGGACGGCATCGCCATCACCTTGCCCGCGCTCAACCTGCCGGCCACCCACAACGGCAGCATCCCGCTCAACATCCGCATCAAGGACCCCATCTGGCCTGCACGCGACATGATCGATGTCTCGGTCGCCGTCGCCCCCGGCCAGGCCCGCACGCTGTGGCTGGACCTGCGCGACAGAATCCTCAGCAACGACAGCCTGATGCTCAGCATCGCCGCCGCCGCGCCCGGCTTCGATGCCAACGCGCTCGACGGCACCCAGCTGCAACTGGTGTTCAAGCCGCGCAACGAGGCCATCAAAGAGCACGTTGCCGACCGCTTCAACCAGGTCAAGGACAACTGGGGCTTTCTTGTCGAGGAGCACACCACCTCCAAGCGCCAGCTGCTCTACAAGCGCCTGGACGCCGACATCACCGACCTGCTGCGCGTCGACCCGGACCACGCCCTCGGCCGCCAGTACTGGAACGACATCAGCTACGCCAACCAGGGCACGCTGCCCGTGGACATGCCGGCCGTGCCCAAGGGCGTGCCCGCCTGGGCGTTCTGGCAGCTGCAGGACCTCAGTGCCACCCGCCGCTACATCCGCTGGTGGATCGAGCAGCGCCAGGTGGCCTACGGCGATTTCGGCGGCGGCATCTCGGATGATTCGGACCTGGTGCAGCAGTGGCCCGGTGTCGCGCTGATGGGCGTGGACCCGGACATGCTCAACGCCTCCATGCTGGCGCTGTCCGATGCCAACTACCGCAACGGCATGTTCACCAACGGCCTGTCCACCATCGAAACCGACGAGCTGCATTCCTACGAGGAGGGCATCAACCTCAACAGCGCCCTGCTGTACCTCAACTGGGGCGACCCGCGCACCGTCGAGCGCCTGATGGAAACCGTCAAGGCCTTCGACACCATCATCCAGGTCAACCCGCAAGGCCACCTGCTGTTTGCCAGCAACTGGTTCGGCGGCCGCACCGTCTACCGCGAGCCCAACTGGCAATGGCAAAAACCGTACTCCTTCCCCATCGTGCACCCGGCCATCCTGCTGGGCGGCTATAACGCCGACCCCAACAGCCGCCGCATCGTCACCGGCTTAGCGGATGGCTACCTCGCCCACGCCTACACCAACGCCAAGGGCAACTGGGCCCTGCCTAACGAGATCAACTGGCAAACCGGCAAAACCCGCGGCGGCGAACTGTTCGAAGGCAGCGGCGGCGCCGACACCTTGCACACCTTCTGGGCCGCCTACCGCTTCACCGGCGAAGATCGCTATCTCAAGCCGATCGACTACCGCGTCGCAAACAGCGGCCCCAACGGCCTGTCGCTGCTCAACGAAAACTTTCTCGATGTCATGGGCAAGCGCAATGACTGGAGCGCCAAGCTCATCGATGCCGCAAATAAAGACGATGGCAGCGCCCCGGACTTCCCGCACCACGTGGCCTGGGAGCAGACCGGCAATCTGGATTATCTCGCCGCCATTTACCGCAGCGAGGCGCGGGAGAAACTGCAGAACTTCTACATGAACACCGAAGGCCACTGGTGGAGCGACCGCGTAGAATCCCCCACCGTCAACCTGCAACGCGCACGCTTAGGCGGCGTGGCGCTCAAGCGCAACCAGACCTACCCCGGCCACACCGTGAGCTGGCGCTTCGCCGATCCAGAGGCCGCCACGCAAGTGGCCATCGCCATCCCCGCACCCCGGCAAGACCGCTTCACCGTCATCGCCTACAACACATCGAATAAAAACCAGCGCGCCAGCATGACCGGCTGGAACGTTGCCCCGGGCCAATGGCGCATCACCCAGGGCGTGAGCAAAGCCAATGACGGCAAGCTCGACAGCAATGCCAAGACGCAAGAGCGCGCTTTCGAAAAAAGCGCAACCATCGACATCGACTTCCCCGCAGGCCGCACCACCGTCCTGCAGCTCGAACGCATTGCAGAAGCCACCCCGGTCGAACTACGCCCGGACCTGGGCATCGGCCACGGCGACGTGCGTGTGACCGCAGACGCTATCGAAGTGACCGTGCATAGCCTGGGTCATGCCGATGCGCCGGCGGGCTTTGTGGTGTTGGAGGATGCGCGTGGCAAGGAGTTGGCGCGGGCCGCGTTTCCGGCACTTGCCGCACCACGCGATCTGCATCCGATCACCACCCAGGTACGCCTGCCGCTAACCAATGCCGCAAATCTAAAAACCGCGCAGTTGCGTGTGGTGACCGAAAGCAACGCCCCAGAGATTACCGACCTCAACAACAAACTCGCTCTACCCACCCCAGCCAAGCCGGCAACCGAACAAAACAGCCAATAACCCAACACACCAAGCCCTTCTCCCACACGCGGGAGAAGGGGCCCGAAGGGCGGATGAGGGGAAGACCGTCCCTTCTCCCGCACGCGGGAGAAGGTGCCCGAAGGGCGGATGAGGGCAAGCCCGATAAAGCCAACTACCACTCTCGCAAGCGCATTGACGCAACCCAAAAACTCGGCGAGGATCAAAACACGCGGTATGTAATGCAGCCGCAAAGCCACACATTTCTTCAGGGGGAAGAATCAATGTTGAGCAAGGCATGGAGCATCGTGGCACTTAGCGTGGCCGCACTCGGTTTGTTTACCGCATCCGCGCAAGCGCGCGTCAGGGCCGCTGGCGCGCACCACACCACCAGTCACGGCGGTCACTACAGCGCAGGCCACGGCGCCTCGCACAAGGGTGGCAGCTACCGCAGCACAAGTACCAACAACCACTATCGGCGTCACAAGTCCTAGCAGGCCTTAAGCCAATGCCACTCGGAAGTGCAGCTTTAGATGCTCTATGAATATTGATCAATTCGGCTATGAGAGCAAATTTCCTAGTGGGCCCTTACGCGAGAAGGCGCTCGCTCAGGCTCTTGACATCCGCAAGTTCGAAATCGAGATGTACTGGAAGCGAGCGAGTTACTTTTGGACCCTCATCGCAGTGTGTTTTGCTGGATACGGCCTTACTTTTGGCAAGACAAATATTGGCTTCGTCCCAACTGCTCTTTGCTGCATTGGACTTGTCTTGTCTGTTGGCTGGTCACTCGTTATCAAAGGAAGCAAGCAGTGGCAAGAAAACTGGGAGAATCATGTCGAGATGCTTGAGGACTCTACGCAAGGACCTCTATATAAGACCGTCCTACGTAGACCTGAACCGATTGGCCTCCGTGCCCGCAGTAAGCAACTTCTAACCGGGCCCGCTTCGTTTTCCGTATCTAGCATCAATCAGCTTATTAGCTACTTCATCTCAATCGTGTGGTTGATGCTTCTAACCACCACATTAGATTTTGGGGCGTCTCAGATATCAGTGCCAAAAATAGCACTTGTTTCTCTGTCAGTTGTTACTTGCACTCTTTTCTTCTTGGTCGGTCGCACCCATTTGGAGAGCCATACTAATGATGCAAGTACAAGAGCTGTCACGGTCAGAAGTAAGGTTCGCATCTAACAATTAATTCAAGCCGAACCGCGCCTCGCGGGCCAGCTTAATTAAATCGCTATACGTGGAGGAGAGATGCCAGCAACCGTGACAGTACCGCTTGTATGGACTTGCGTTGACTGGCTGCCAAGCGAGACTTGGGGAAAAATACTCTTGCCGAGGCTCATAGATGCTGGGGCAAATTCTAGGCGCCTCGACCGCAGCGTTTATGTCATTCGTCTTGCCGGAAATTTTGCCATCAGCTACCCGGATGGGGAATCACCAGCTGTGTATGTAGGGGAAGGCAGCTTCGGCAGCAGGATTGCATCTCACAAGAAGTGGGCTCGCAAACTCGAAGAACTAGTAGGTGATTTTAGATTCCAAGTTTGTGTAGCAACGCCAAGGGTAAAGAATCAGCCTAGTACATACCTCGACTGTGAAGCGGCAGTTCTGCGCAGATTCGGCGACCGTTTTGGCTCCGCACCTCTGTGGAATAAACAGTTTGAGCGTCGCCGCTTTCAGCATCATAAATACAGCGAAGACAAGCTCGACTATGTGATCGGCAAACGGAGCGGTGCGAAGTATCACTGGGCCCTTAAGCCTATGAGGGCGTCGCCGTTCTACGCGAGCTATCTCAAAACCCATGTATATAAAAATTAGCTAAAGCAGATGCCGCTTCGCGGCACGGCGTGCCTAGGTGTTAAGTAAGTCAGCCACCATCTTTATAAATCCAACAGTAGCGAGTTCGACATACACTCAGAGTTCGACGCGATCACCATCAATGATATGGTAGAGCGCTAGACGACCTAGCCAAGAACGGGGTCAGGTTCACTTAATAAGTCAACCTGATCCCGCTCCCAGATTTTCCAGTCGGCTTAATTCAGGCGTTAGACCCCTTGTTCAAAATTATGGAGAGCATTGTGAGTAAAAAGACGCAATTTGACTGGGATCGCTACTTCTTCTCTGCATCATTTCGCCAGTTCAGAGAACTTTCTCCAGAGCTGTCCAATCGGCGCGTTCCTTCTATCTATAGCCCCGACCGCCAGCTTTTTTACCTGACTTCCATAGATATTGACGTTAAAACCAGTAATGAGACAGAGTTGCCTGTAGCCCTCAATGAGGTCCGAAAATCATATTCTTCAGCAAAGTCAACGGTTTCTGTTGATGGTAAAGACTTTATAGCGCGTACCGACTTCATAGAGCTCTGCAACTTACTTGCAAAGGTCAGTGATGAGCCAGATACGTACATGGATCCAGACGCACTTCTAGAGCAAGCATCCGCATCAGGTGGCTAACAATTAATCTAAGCTAATGCCGCTTCGGGGCTCGGCTTAAGTCAGGCATTAGGCCCTCACAAGAGAAAATTATCGTGTCAGATCTAAAATGGACTAAAAACTTACGATCTTAAAGTCGATTCTCGTAATTTTCGCATCTCAGTCTCCGAACACGATAATGGCTTCTATGGGAGCTGTCTTTGGTACGAGAAGGAGCGTGCGCTCAAAGCTCCGGGTAAATTCGGATTATTACAGTTCCAACTTGAGCAACGTCACGCAATATCCGAGACTGAGGCGCTGTCACTGATCCAGCTGTGGGCAAACGATAAGTTTGGAGCTGGTGGCTCACTCAAGCCAAGTGAGGCCTGACAATTCGTTCAAGTTGACCCGATGTCGTGGCGTCAGCCACGTGCTTTGCGCTACGCTTGCACGTGTCCGCAGCCCCTCCACGGGGCGGTTTAACTCAGGCGTTAGCGCACGTGACATTTCCAAAACTCAATAAATGCGAACTCTGCGGGCGTCCTTCACGCTTGGCTAGGAGCCATATTTTGCCGGCATTCGCGTATCGCAGCATCATGTCTGCGCCGGGGGGCTTCTATGAGGCACTTCGACCTAGGCTAAAAAAGCAAGGCGGAACATGGGCTCACCTTCTTTGCCAAGACTGCGAGGCGAAACTTTCTCTCCACGAAAGAGAGTTCCAAAAAGTGCTTTTTCCAAAGGGTGAGAGACCTTCCTTGCCGATCACCTATAACTCAAGTCTTTACAGATGTTGTTGTTCTATTTCTTGGCGAGTTCTGACGTACCTCAAGCTGTCAGAACCTGATAAATATACTGAGGAATCCCCAATCTCAGTGATGCTGTCGGGCCAGATTCCAGAAGAGTACCATTCAATCACAGAAAGCGTCCGTTTGAAATGGGCAGAAACAGCACTCACTGGAAAATCTCAAGATAAAGACCATCATTTAATATTCTTAAATGGCAAAAATGTTCCATTTGAACGATCTGACATCATCGGATTCAGCCTCTTTAAAGACGAAAAGAATCTTGCTATCGCGAGCATACTTGGCCCCATGATCGTTCTAGGCTTCATTAAAAATGGCTCTGGCTGGCAAAACACCACTATTGAACCTAATGGCTCTACCTTCACTATCAGCACGCAATCTCTTCCAGTTGGGTTCTTTCGTTGGCTTCATGATCTCTACTTCAACATCGAGCGAGTTGCGCACTAACCATTCCAGCCGGGACCTCTTCGCGGTTCGGCTTGAATGGTGACGTGGGCGCTCACGCAGCGCCGCGCTGTAGTCCGGTTTCAAGGAGGAAGAACGGGCTCAGGTTCACTTAAGTATTCAACCTGTCCTGTTTCCTCGGGCAAGGGTACGGCGTAACGCCAAGCGGGGTGCTGACAGATGCTGGAAAGGGCAAGAAACTTCAAAATTTGGCCCGATTGACGGCAACCAACGACTCGGCGAGAATCGCGTTATGCTGTGGTTAGGCGATCCAATAATAATTAGGTTAACCATGAAGGTTTTCAAGAGTAGCATCTACGGCAGCGTCGCAGAACCGGAATCGCTAGGCGAAGTACTTGATCTGGCTACGAAGCCGATCGAAGGAGTTCACTACAATGTCCACATGTGGAGAGGTCAAGCCAATATAGACTGGCTTCTTCACTCTGGAGCGTATAGGCGCCTTGCACTCACGAAGGAAAGGATTACTGAGTATGACCTGCGATCCTATGAGAAGAGCCTTCTAGCAAAAGCCAGATTTAATAACTTCCATATTGTTGATGGCAGAGAGCTGCCAGATTTTGACCTTCTAGCTAGGCTTCAACATCATGGCGCTGCGACGCGCCTATTTGATACAAGCAGAAATTGTCTAGTAGCCCTTTATTTCGCTTGCAGCTCCCACCCAGACGATCACGGATTAGTCACTGGATTTCATTCTCATAACCTTGGTGGGTACGAGGGGCAGGGTGAATACCGACCATACGAGCAGGTGGTCGCGGACGCCTCGGAGCATGACCATCCACAGACTTGGTCTCCGCCCTTGGTCTCACCCAGAATTGCTGCGCAACATTCCCAGTTTATATACAGCAAGGTTTCCAGCAATAGCCCTCATAGCCTAAATTTCTCGATAAAAGAAAACGCATTCTTGCCAATCGCAATATCGCCAATTTTAAAGGCAGAAGCTCTAAAGTTATTAAGTGAGGTCTTTGATATTCGTCAATCCACGTTGTTCCCCGACCTCTCTGGATTCTGTGAGATCAACAACACGCATACCCAGGCTTATGCGGATCATCGCTGGTGAAATTAGCCGAAGAACGGCAGGAGCCGGCTTAATTTCACTTCTCCAGTGGGAATAACATGTAAATAACGGGGGCAGGTTGAGGTTTTGGTGGGGCGAGTCGGGTTCACTTCATAAGTGAGCCTGATCCGTTCCGGCAACAACAGGGCTGGCGGTTCCGTGAAAGTAGGTAACGAGCTCCAGTGGCCGATTGCTAGATCTCGGTGTTAGGCTGCAAACACTCGGCTTAAGAAGGATCAACCGTTAGGGAGGCAACCTAATATCTGGCGCCAGAGGCGGAGACGCGGCTGGAAAGCGATGAGCTTCAGACGCTTGTAGTGATTGACCACGGTCAGGGAGTCAGCGAGGATGATGTTATGCCGCGCTGGGCGGTCCAATAGACGTTAGGGCGCAATGGACAGTTCAATTGGTAATCGGCAATTCAATCGAGCCTACATTTCGATGCAAGACATGGAACGATGCATCGAAAGCCTCCAATGTGCGTCTTCTGCCCTTGACCGTGGGGATTACAAAGCAGCGAGAACGGGGTCAGGTGCAATTAATAAGTAAACGTGAATAATTTTACGTGCTTAAAATTCAACCTTGCCTGTCCTAGAGTCCGGATTAATTCAACATTTAGTTTTCAGGAGAATCGCAGTTGAGAAATCCATGGCTGGCTCTTCCAAAAAGTGCGCCTTACATCCTGCCTGACGACCGCCCGCTGGTCGAGACATTTAATAGCCGAGCCGTGCCGGAGAAGCGGTATGATCTATCGCTGTTTCCCGAGCCATACTTTGGTCGCTTCGACGCTCCAGTAGTGTTTCTTGCTCTCAACCCTGGCTGGAATCCTCTTGACGCGGCCATGCATAGTCGCCCAGATTTTGCCACCCAATGCGCACTGTCGTTGGCGCACTCGCTTGCACCATATCCCTTTCTTCACTTGCAACCGGTTTGCGACACGCCAGGTAGCTTGTGGTGGCGTCGCATCACTAAGCCTTTGATCTCTGATGCTGGCTTCGATGCAGTCGCAAAGAACATCTCCTGCCTTCAATTTTTTCCATACCATTCCCGTAAGTTTGGTTCTCATACCACCTCTATTCCGTCCCAGTTGTACGGTATTGAACTGGTCAGGGGAGCCATGGCCCGGGGCGCCGAAATCGTGGTAATGCGTTCCTGGAAGTTATGGTCCAAGGCTGTTCCAGATCTCGTCAGCTACTCCCACTTGCACCTCGTCCGCAACCCGCGTAATCCCACTGTATCAGCGAAAAATCTCCCCAGCGGCTACGAAGTTGTGTTAGACCGAATAAAGGCCGGAAGCTGAAAATGGCTTAGTCAAAAGGGAGGTTGGGTCGAGCTACCCTTGATAACTCCAAGATAGAGGCAGAATCATTTTCATGCATCATCTAAAACGGCAAAGGCCGCGTTGGCATTTGATCGCCGTTTGCCACTCAAAGTAGTTGACATCCCAGCAAACCCGCAGCAATCTCTACCACAAGGAGCGTAGAAACTCCTCACACAGCGGTACCCACCTCCGTCAAACCGGTGGGTTTTTTGTGCCTGCAGCGTCTTGCGGGTGCAACCGACGCGATGCCTGCGTCGGGAGGGCGGCTAATACAACACCCCTCGGGGAAATACGCCCGCCGACTGTGTGCGGTTTCTAACCTCCCGACATCCCGTCGCCACCCGGCGGCGGCGCCTGTTCGTCAAGGAGGGCTTTGCCATGCGTCGACCCACGTCCCGTCCCACATCAGCACGCAAGCGCACCAAGGTGCCGCCGCCCACAGAGGTCGTCTGGCGCACCCTCGACCCCACACTGAAGCCACCGCCGTACCTTGAGCGCACGCCCATCCCCGAGCCCCGCACCGAACGCCGCCCCCCGCGCCCCGGCCACCCGCGTGCCCCCCAACACTGCACCGTGGGCTACGGCTACTACCCCGCCACCCACCAACGCATCCCCACGCTACGCCTACGCGGCCGCTGGCTAGAACAACTTGGCTTCACCATCGGCAGCAAACTCAACATAACCATGCGCAACGGCGAGCTGGTCGTCAGCGTGGCACCTACGGACTAACGCGCGGTACCGCCTTCGCATTTCTTGGGTTGTGGGCTAAGACGCAAGTGGTGGTTGGGGCTGCGACTTCATACCATGCGATGAGGCGCAGTAATGACGGTCCTGTTGCTGCTCTCGCTTCACGATTGCTGCTTTTGCTGCGGCGGTTCTCCAATGCGCCTGCAGCTGACTCAGTGACTGCTCCACAGGTCACGCGAGGGCGTCGCCTGTTTTCATGTGCGCTATCAAGTTGGCGGGGCTGTCCAGCGCTCCTTGAATAATAATTACGTCTTGCCCTGCCGCACACGACGTTTCTCCGCACTCAGCACGATGTGATCGATGCTTGGCAGCCCGTTCTCTGTGGCTAGATACACGCTACTGGCTGCCAGTCGGGCACTTCGGCGCCGTCACGTATCGCTGCGTTGCGGGGCAAGCTAGGTGTTGTGAGCTGTGGCACACTCAGTGCAAGCGGCAGTGCTGGGAGCATAGTTGTAACACCCATTTTTGCGGCGACCCACTTCCTAACAAGTCATTCGAGCCAAATCTTCACTCTGCAATTTGGCTTAATTCATACGTCCGGTGTTATGAAACTTATTGAGATCTTACCCTTGGCTGGTGTCGGCCTTGTAAAGCTCGGCATGTCCCGAGCCGAAGTTCATGCTGTCATGGGGGCGCCTCCAACTAGCTTCAGAAAAGTTCCTACGTCTGCCTATCCCACAGACGCATGGCACCGTGGGTTCCACGTTTTCTATGGGGGCATCGAGCCGAGCGTGGAGTTCATAGAGCTGTCCGCGAATTCCGGATTTGAGGTTCTGTGCCTCGGCCAACATGTATTTAGCACGCCAGCATCGAGGCTCGTCGAGAAATTCCTTGCAGTTACTCCTTTCGATCCTTTTGATGAAGAGTTGGGGTACAGCTACGTGTTTCCGGCACTTGAGCTTGCGGTGTGGCGTCCGGATATGGAAGAGCCGCAGGGAAAATATTTTTCCACGGTGGGCATCGGGTGCGTTGGCTATTTTTCACGGAGAATTCCCAATAACCGGTCAGGTACACTTAAAAAGTCAACCTGACCCCGTTTCCTTCCACGATGACAAGTGCAGGCACGTCATTGCCTCAAAGTGACGGAACAGGGCCGCGCTGTTGTTGCTCCTGTGAGCGCTGCTGTTCCATTGCCAGCTCTTGCGTGCGCTCATGCGCTAAGCGCTGGTTGACAGATTCCAATTGGGTAAAGCTCTCTTGAACAGGCCGCTGCGCGGCGTCGGCCGTTGGCATATGAGCGCGCAGCATGGCCGGATCCTTTGGATCACCTTGCACTACAAAAAGGGTCTGCGCAGTGGGCGAGTCTTTGGTCTTTTCGCTGAGCAGCACATGGTCCACCCGGCTTAGTCCGTTGTCTTTGGCTAGCGTCAGCAGACTCGCTGTCATCCGTTCACTGGTCGCGTCAAACGTGCGGCCGTTGGCTGCATCTAACTGCTCCACCTTGCTTCGGATCTGCTGATGCATGGCATGGTCAGGGTGCCCCGCTTCTGCAGGCGTCAATGTGCGTCCTAGCTCACTCGGTGTCGCGAAATTGGGAGAGCTAACGCCGCGTGCGCCAGTGTCCTTGAACTGGACCATGCCATAGCCGTCCTTGCCAAGGTCAACGATGTTGAAGGTCTTCGCAGATCCTAGCTCCAGCCCGTTGCGCTCCAGCTGTCTTGGGTCCAAACCCAGCGATTTGAGATCGATGCGGATTTCCGGGGGCCGGCGGTCATGCGCCAGATGCGCGTAGTTCTGTGCGATGTGACTGATCGGATTGACGCCATAGTAGTTCCGGTAGTCGGAGTCGCCATGCGGGCCTAGCGTGCCACTGCTGTCATAAAAGCAGTGCTCAACAGATTTAGTCAGCGCATCGTTGCGGGTAAAAGGGTGCTTGGTGAGTGCATCGTAGGTCAGTCCGTCTGCAAACTGCGGAGCGCCGTTCGGTTGTCGCACGACACACCGATTACTCGACCGGTCGAGCAACTCCTTCTCAACCACACTGTCGGGCATCTCAGGGTTCAGATGTTTGATTCGATCATGCAGGGCACGCATTCCCGAGATTTCCGACAGTGCTTCGTCTGCGCGGGTGGAATCCAGGTAAACACGCGTAGGTCCAGTCAGGTCGACCTGATTCTCCCGATTATCGTAAGCCTCCTGCATCCGGTTGCCCATGCTCTTGCCGAACTCGGCAAGAGCTTCGGCACGATGCTTGGCCAACACGCCGTGCATGGTTTCATGGCCCATGACCTCGGTCAGATAGTCGAGGCGCTCTGATCCTGCGAAGTCTTTGAACGCTGCTTCGCTGATATTGAGTGTGCCCGCTTTGCCGTCTTTACCGTCCTGGAAGTGACCCCCGTTATTCTGTCCGTGCGAGACAGCAATCGCGCCAATTCGGCCTTTCTCAATGGCATCACCTAGCAGATTTGAAAGATAGGGTGATTCAACAATTGTCTGCCGGATGCTTGCTTCCGCACCGGCAGGAAGCGCCGGATCTTTTGCCATCTGGGCAAGTAGGGGTTCAATACGTGGATCAACCGGGATCATGGCTTACCTCCGTCGATTTTCACGCTGTAAACGCACTCTTGTGGACTGCTTTGGTCATTGGTTCGATAGATGAGCAGTGAGACCGAGAACATGTGGCTACCGCGATTGATTGCATGCCAATGCTGGCGTAGCCATCCACCCTGGAAGGGTCGCTGGCCGCCGCGTGTGTATCCCATGCCCTCAAGCGTTTTGGACAATGCTTCTGCTTGCCAGATGCAGGTCGACGTGGGCACGCGCGTGGGATCGCCTTGGTTAGGCAAGGACACTGCAACTTCGATCCGCGAGAAGCCATCCTTCGTTGGGCGATGTGTCGCGTAGAGCGCATAGCCATCGGCCAGAGCGACGTCTTTTGCTTCACGCCACGGGTATGCCGGATCAGACGGTGGCCCAAGCTTGATGCCAAGTGCAGATTCCATTCGCGGGTAGTCCATATCCGCTGGCACTGTCAGACCATCGATGAAACGCAGCAGCCGGCGCTCCAGCTCTTGCGGAGTGGTGTTGGCAGAGACGGAATCGGCACGGTTATCGGTGCTCTTGCCTTTCTCTGGCGAGGTTGGCGTCGCTGTGGCAGCAGATTGCGTGGCTGCATCCCGTCCTGCTTCACCAGGCGCGCGAGCGCATGCACTTGGCAGCGCTAGTAAAAGCAGCAGCAAAGGAAACAGGCTTCGGACGTTAACTTTTATCATTGGAATCCTACTCACGCGACATTGCGATGTTGGCCAACTGTCATTCGCGCCGTTGGTGTAATGCACTGCCGAGTCCGAACCTGAGAGGCGCGATGGTGATAGATAGCGAGGGGACGGAAAGCTATTTGCGGGAAGGTTGGGGTGCGCTTGGAGTAGCAATCTCTCTAGGTTCAATCCAACTCTGACCCTGCTGCTTCACACGTTGACGCAAGGGATCTTCCATCAACGCTTTCCAGATTGCCAGCATCAGCCAGTTGACATGTCACGCAGCGCGTAGCAGTCTTTTGGCCACGGAGCGTAGAAACTCCTAAGACAGCGGTACCCACCTCCGAAATACCGGTGGGTTTTTTGTGCCTGCAGGGTCCTGCTGGCGCAGCCGACGCGTTGCCTGCGTCGGGAGGGCGGCTAATACAACACCCTTCGGGGAAATACGCCCGCCGTCTGTCTTCGGTTTCTAACCTCCCGGCATCCCGTCGCCCCCTGGCGGCGGGGCCTGTTCGTCAAGGAGGGCTTTGCCATGCGTCGACCCACGTCCCGTCCCACATCAGCACGCAAGCGCACCAAGGTGCCGCCGCCCACCGAGATCGTCTGGCGCACCCTCGACCCCACACTCAAGCCACCGCCGTACCTTGAGCGCACGCCCATCCCCGAGCCCCGCACCGAACGCCGCCCCCCACGCCCCGGCCACCCGCGTGCCCCGCAACACTGCACCGTGGGCTACGGCTACTACCCGCCACCCACCAACGCATCCCCACGCTACGCCTACGCGGCCGCTGGCTGGAACAACTCGGCTTCACCATCGGCAGCAAACTCAACATAACCATGCGCAACGGCGAGCTGGTCGTCAGCGTGGCACCCACGGACTAACCAGGCGCACCGCGCACACGACGCACGCACCCGCACGCCCCGCATCAAGTACAAGGCACCGATCGCCACAACGTGCGCGTTCACCGCTGCCCGCGTAGAGGATCATAAAGATGGAGCACCCCACCGTTGTCTTGCATCTCACGTTGGACCAACTCGACCAACTCGACCGTCTGCTACGCAGCCTCATCGCGCACGGCGACGTCATCGCCATGAGCACAGCGGATCGCCTGCATGCGCAGACCCTCCCAACGCTGGGCAAAGCCGTCTTCGACGCCGCCAAGGCCTTGCGCGAGATGCTTGAGCAGAAGGTAGAACAGACGCACGGTGCGCGGTAATGCCCCAAGTGCTGGGCGATCTCACCATCCCCGTGTCATGACCCACAATGCATCTGTCGAAGGCTAGTCCCGGCAATCCGGGTCTGGCCTTTCGTGTCAGAATTTCAGGCATCCTCCGGAGGTACGCAGGAAATGGTCCAGCAAAGATCAACGCTTTGTCCTGAGCTTGAGGCGGTCGTGGCACAGGAGATTGCTCGCGGAAACATGGTTGAGCGTGAGCCGGGGCTATGCGACTGGCCGGAGCCTGGCTCGTTAGTTGCACATCTCCGCTCCAGTCTTAGCTCCCTGAATGATGAGTTGCCGCCGGATCTCGCAACTGCCATATGCAATGATCCGCACTATGGGTGGTACAACGAGGTCTTCTCTTCAGTACACAAGCACCTGCTCACCGCAGGCCTGCCGCGACCTGGCGAGCCAATGTACGTAAAGGCCTAAAAATCGTTCGAGGCAGATGCCTTTCGACGCCGGTTGCCTACACATTAGAGTGCAATGGATTCCACGCTAACCAACCGCCAGTTCAATCGTGCCCAAATTTCTAAGCACGATATGCAGCGATGCATCAAGTATTTGGAATGCGCTCAACTCACCGTTGGTCGGAAAAATTGGGCGGTGGCATCTGGCATATTGAGTCCGGTTGTCGTTAACTATGCATGCCTATTCACTGGGAACCGCGAGCTCCTCAAGACAATCTCGAAATTCGGGTTTTTGCCGCCATGCTGAAAAATCACCTAGACCCACTAAAAAAGAAATTGCGTGCGTTGCATCAAGTAGCACCGCCATCCCCTTGGCGCCAAGTAGCTACCATAGCCGTCGGGGGCCTGCGCTCGGTCGGATTTGACCGCAACTCGGAACTCTTGCTCGTTATCTCTAGTGCAGGGCGCGGGGTCATTGACTGCCGCACTGGCACCAAAGTAGCACGGGACTATAATGAATATTACGAGCATGAACAGTTTCTTGAGGCGGAAGGCATCGGCCCGTTACAAGGGCAAACTGTTCGCATATCCGGGCTCCTTGGTGGCGGGCTACCCGTCTCTACTCTCGACGGTTGGTCTGTGGAGCTGGTATCGCTCGATTGGCCGGTCACAGACATTCTGTTAGTTGAGCCATCTTCTTTTTTATACGGATCGCTATACGGCAAGCCCGCCATCTTCCACAAGATCGGCGCAGAGTCAGAGTTGTGTGCTTGTGGCTTCTCCTACATCGGCAATAGTCTCGTTGTCGCATCGCCTAGTGACGTCGCTATCTTTTCCCGTGATTGCAGCTAACAACTCATTGAGCCGAAGGCGCTTGGCGGCTAGGCCTAATTCGGAAAAGCGGGTTCAGGTTTACCGCCGCCTGGGTCGCTCAATGTAGGGTAAGTGATTGATATGGGTGTAGACCTTAAGAACAAAGCTGGCACCGAATTCTATTTCTCAACAATAGGATGGTCTTTTTATTTGAATTTGGCATCGATTTACGGATGGAAGCCAGAAGGGACATCGCCTCCCCCTGACTGGATCGATAGAGGACCTTGGGGGTCACATTACGATTGGAATGCTGGGCAATCTGTCGCTGACTCAGACGCAAGGGAGTTGGCTGCTGCGCTGGGACGCTACTTAGTGGATCCGCATCGTGATGAGCGAGCATTGCTCATTGCAAAGAAATTTTCCGAGGCTGGTATTTCTGTAGCCGTCCCTAATTCTGAAGATGGATTCATCGAGAAATTTTTAGTTTTTGCAAGGAGTGGAGCTTTTGAGATTTGGTAGATCAAATGGAGCGCATAACATAGTGGCGGGTCAGGGTCATATCTTTAGATAAGCCGGCTAGATAACGCTCATGGATATCCTCCGCGCTCAGGGGGAACAGGGTGAGGTTCACCTCATAAGTCACTTGACTCGTTCCATGCGGTCTCCCAACGACTAACCCACAAACGACTGCCAGTGGTCGCGAATAAAGTCGTCGAATGTATGTGGTGGCATTCCGGTGAGCCGCTCGATCTCGAAGGTGGGGTCGATATCGTGATGGCCTGCCACCACGTCCGCGAACTGCACAGTGAGGCCCTTGGCCATCCAGGGCGAGTTGCCCGTTGCACGCATCAGCACGCGGAACACCGGTGTCGGCAGGTTGAGATAACGCACCTTGCGGCCAATGCCCTTCGACAGGCGTGCGGTTGCCGCCTGCATGTCGAGTGTCTCTGGCCCGGTGAGGAAATAGGTTGCGCCTGCGTGGCCTTCTTCGGTCAGCACCGTCGCGGCCACGCGCGCGATGTCGCGTGTGTCGATCCAGGACACGCTGCCCCGGCCAGCCGCCATCGGGAACACGCCTTTGGCAATCGGATCCTTGAACCACAGAAAGTTCTGCATGTAGGCGGTGGGCTTGAGGATGGTCCACGCGATGCCTGACGCACGCAGGTGGTGGTCGATGAGCGCATGCGATTTCGCCCACGGCACCGGTGAGCGCACGTTGCAATCCGATGCCGAGACTTTCACGATCCGGCCGTTGCCGGCGCGTTTGGCCGCGTCAATCGCGGCCGTCTCCTGCGCCACCTGCCCGGGTGTGGGCGGGGTGATGAGAAACAGCGTGCTGCACCCCTGCATCGCGTTTTGCAGCGTGTCGGGTGTGTCGAAGTCGCCCAGCACGGCGTCGATGCCCTTGCGTTGCAGGTCATCCACCTGCTGCTGCTTACGGCACATTGCGCGGAACGGTGTGCCTGCTTCTTTTAAAAGCCTGCACAGCTCGCCGCCGATACCGCCCGTGGCACCTGACACCAGAATCATGGCTGCGTTACTCTTGCGGTTTGGCGGTGGAACTGGGAGTGCTGGGCGCATCGCCTAGCCACTCGGAGATGACAGTGCTCATCTCCTCAAGCGTGCGGATGGCATCGCAGATACGCTCGAGGCCGATCCTGCCGGCAATCGCCTGGTCGACGGGCGCAACCGCGTTCTCGGCACCGGCCACGGCTTTACTGCCTGCCCGGGTGAGCGCTACGAGCTTGGCGCGCCGGTGATGTGGATTCGGCTGGAACTCGACCAGCCCCTGCTCGGCAAGCACATCGACGATGCGTTGCACCGCCTGCCGGGAGAGGCCCATGTTGCGTGCGATCGAGGCGGCGGGAAGCGGGGCGGGTGCGTACCGCAGCGCGGCCAGCACCTGCCACCACGCACTGGTGAGCCCAAGATGGGCAACCAGCTCGTTGCCCGCGCTCACCAAGCGGCCGTTGGCCGCGAACACTGCTAGCGCCAACGCGCGCACGTGTGCTTTGTCTGTCTGCATGCAATCGACGCCATTCAATTTGACAACATGTTGTCAATTGAGTGGTGAGCGGTAGGTGACGCAGGTGTTGCAGAAGTCCCGTGGTCACCGCGGGATAGCGATAAGTGAACGCGGCGCCGGGGAGTAGGGGATGGCTGAAGTGTCACCGCACAGAGGGGCTGCCTGTCATTGACCCTGGCCTGATTCAAGCCAATTGGAAGACGCCCGCCTCTCCGGTCCCTACGTCGTACGCCACCAATGCCTCTTCAGACGCGTCGGCGCTGCACACGCATTTTCCGCCACTGCTCCAGATAGCAGACTGGCCCGCACCGATGAAGGTGTCGGCGGCGCCCACACAGTTGGCCATCACCACGGTCATGGAATGTTTCTTCGCAATCATCGGGTAATGCCCGTAGGCCGATGCGACGCCCCTCTCAGACTTCGCCACGCTTGCCAGATAGACGTGAGCGCCTAATGCGGCTGCGTGTTCGGCATGGCTGGCCTGCAGTGATTCATAGCAAATGGCGGGCGCCAGGACATGATCTGCCTGCGTGAGCACAAGCTGCTCGGCGCCTGGGGCGAAAAAAGGCAATTCGTCGAGGTGGAGATGCTGCTTCGAATAGGTACAGCGTTTCAGCCCCGGCTGGAAACAGACCATGCTGATTTCTGTGCCGTTCGCTCCCCTGGTGGGCGCGCCCACGGCGATGAGCATGCCGTACCGGTCACTGGACACCTGAAACGCGTCAAAACGCCTGTCAGTCGGGTCCACCGCCAGCGCCTCTGCCAGCCCCGGCTCATAACCGGTAAGGGAAAGCTCGGGGAACAGCAGCACGTCGGCACCTCTGCTCGCAGCGAAGCGAATGACATCAAGGTGTCTGCCAATGTTCCTTTCGATCTCACCCGGTGTGGAACGAATTTGTGCAGCGATGAGCTTCATTGCTGGTCTCGCGCCCATGGATTGAGCACCAAGCTTAGTCCTGCTTGCCTGGGCACAGCCGGGCTTGTTTGATTTTCGTCAATTCGGCCGACACATGAAATTCGCAGGGGGGGTGCTTGACTGCATGGGTCAAGAATCGTTGCGGAGTTGCGCATGAGTGCAGTCACGGTAGGCAGGGTCGACCAGGCGTTGAGCGGGCGGGCATCAGTGCAGCAGGCGGCGGCGCAGCATGCGTCGCTGCCGCTCGCATCGGTCCGAGCGGGTGGAGGGCCGGCGCGTTGGCAGCGAGCGCTTGCAGCGACATGGAGCGGCGGGTGCCGCGTGACGTCCACCCCGACGGTGCGTTCGCGCGCCGTTGCCTGCTGAGGGGCGGTCATGCGGATCTGTGTACTCAACGAAACGACCCCGAGCGCCACCGGGCTGGAGCAGCGCTGCGCGGCGGCGCGCGAGGCAGGGTGCGACTACGTGGTGATGGCTGCGCCGTTCGAGCGTGATGCGGATGGCCGGCTGATCGAGCCGGCTGGTGCTGCCGATGCGCAGCACGGCCCGTTGCGTGAGGCGGCGCAGGCCGCGCATCGCGCCGGGGTGAAGCTGCTGATCGATCTGCGGCTGGATGAAGTGGGCGGGGCCAGCGCGGTGGTGCGCGATAACCCGCAGTGGTTCCGCGCACGCAGTACGGCAGTGCCGGACCCGCGTCAGCCGCGCGCCACGCCGGAAGTGGCCGAGGCGCGCTTCAGCTATGCACAAGAGGGCGCTGCGCTGGTGGAGTGGTGGAGCGCACGCTTGCTGGAGTGGGCCGGGCAGGGTGTGGCCGGGTTCCGGCTGTTGCAGCCGCAGCAGGTGCCGGCACAGCGTTGGCGCGAGCTGATCGCCCGCGTGCATGCGCAGGCACCGGAAGTGGTGTTTGCGGCGTGGACGCCCGGGTTGGGGCTGGAGGCGCTGCAGCAGCTGTCCGGCGCCGGGTTCGATGCGGCGTTCTCGTCGCTGGCATGGTGGGATGGTCGCGGCAGCTGGTTCTTCGATGAAGACACCGCGCTGCGTGCATTGGCGTCGCAGGTGATTGCCGTGCTGGATGCACCGGACGGCAAGCGTGCTGCCGCGCCCGAGCAGCACTGGCAGCTGGCGCTGGCCCTGGGTAGCGCCTGGTTGCTGGACGATGCGCATCTGGACGCGTTGCCGCTGTCGATCCGTGCCACCGATGGTTTGCCCACCAGCAATGCGGGCATGCGGTTGCGGCCGCTGCTGCGCGAATCCACCGGCTTGACCGCGGTGGCAGTGGAGCCGCTGGGCGGCTTGCCCTCCTTGTTATTGATCAATGGCGATACGCGGCATGTGGTGCCGGTGCCGGCATCGGATCTGTTGCGCCTGCTCGGCGACGCCGAAGCGCTGGTGGCCGAAGACGGCCGTACCTTGTCGGGCGCAACGCTCGATGCGTTGGAGCCGGGCGAGGTGCGCGTGTACCGCAGCGTGCCGGCGCGCCACGTGCTGGCGGTGCCGCGCATGCGCCCGCGTGCGCAGACCGCCGCCACTTGGCCGCGCGTGTGCATCGAGTCGGTAACGCCGTCGGTCGACAACGGCCGTTTCCCGGTCAAGCGCACGGTGGGCGACCGCATCTGTGTGGAAGCCGATGCGTTCTGCGACGGGCACGACCGCATCGCAGTGGCGGTGCTGTGGCGCCCGGCCGATGCAAAGACCTGGTCCAGCGCGCCGATGCGTGCACTGGGCAACGACCGCTGGCGCGCGGAGTTCCCGCTGGAGCGCATCGGTACCTATGAGTTCCGCGTGGAAGGCTGGCGCGATGTGTTCGCCACCCTGCATGCGGACCTGGAAAAGAAGCGCGCGGCCAATACGGTGCTGCCGGTGGACGTGCAGGAAGCCGTCGCCGTGGTGCAGGCCGCGCATGCGCGTAGCAATGGTGCGTTGGCCGAGCGCCTGCAGGCGGTGCTTACCCGTATCGGCGCGCAGAGCGAGCCTTTGCAGCAGCTGGCGATCGTGCTGGAGCCGGACACCGCGCAGGCGATGGCGGCAGCCGACGACAAGCCGTTCCGCTCCGAGACGCCGGTGACCTACCGGGTGGAATCGGAGCGCCGCGCGGCGCATTTTGCCAGCTGGTACGAGTTGTTCCCGCGCTCGCAAAGCGGCGACCCGCAGCGGCACGGCACCTTCGACGATGTGATCAAGCGGCTTGCGCACATCCGCGCGATGAACTTCGATGTGCTGTACATGCCGCCGATCCACCCGATCGGGTTGAACAACCGCAAGGGCCGCAACAACTCGGTCACGGCGGTCGAGGGCGAACCGGGCAGCCCGTATGCGATTGGTGCCAGCGATGGCGGGCACACCGAGGTGCATGCCGAACTCGGCGGGCTGGAGGGCTTCCGCCGCCTGATCCAGGCGGCGCGTGCACACGGGCTGGAGGTGGCGCTGGATTTCGCGATCCAGTGCGCGCCCGACCACCCGTGGTTGAAGGACCACAAGGACTGGTTCACCTGGCGCGCGGATGGGTCGATCCCGTATGCGGAGAACCCGCCGAAGAAATACCAGGACATCGTCAACGTCGATTTCTACGCCAGCGGCGCGGTGCCGGATCTGTGGAACACGCTGCGCGATGCGGTGCTGTTCTGGGTCAACGAGGGCGTCACCCTGTTCCGCGTGGACAACCCGCACACCAAGCCGTTCCCGTTTTGGGAGTGGTTGATTGCCGATGTGCGCGGGCGTCGCCCGGATGTGGTGTTCCTGTCGGAGGCGTTCACCCGGCCGAAGATGATGTACCGCCTGGCCAAGTGCGGCTTTTCGCAGTCCTACACCTACTTCACCTGGCGCAACCACAAGCACGAGCTGCAGGAGTACGTGGAAGAGTTGAACGAAGGCGAGCCGCGCGAATGCTTCCGCCCGCATTTCTTCGTCAACACGCCGGATATCAACCCCACGTTCCTGCAAAACAGTGGGCGCAACGGGCATCTGATCCGCGCCGCGCTGGCAACCACCTTGTCCGGGCTGTGGGGTATGTACCAGGGCTTTGAATTGTGCGAGGCCACGCCGCTGGCACCGGGCAAGGAAGAGTATCTGGATTCGGAAAAATTCCAGCTACGTGCATGGCCCGAACGTGCGCCCGGCGACATCGTCGATGAGATCACCCGCTTCAACCAGCTGCGCCGCATGCATCCGGAGCTGCAGTCGCACCTGGGCACGCGCTTCTATCAGGCGCACAACGATCAGGTGCTGTACTACGGCAAGTTCCTGGATGCCGGCTACCTGTCGCGCAGCCGCAGCATGGTGCTGGTGGCGGTCAATCTGGACCCGCATGCCGGGCAGGATGCGGATATCGAAATCCCGCTGTGGGAGCTGGGCCTGCCCGATCACGCCACCGTTGCGGTGGAAGATCTGTGGGACGGGCACCGGTTTGAGTGGCACGGCAAATACCAACACATCCGTCTAGAGGCAACGCGACCGTTCGCGTTATGGCGCATCCGCGCAGGAGAGGTCGCATGAATGCAGTTGCAGCGTTACAAGCCGATGCCGAGCAGTCGTCGGTGGTTGCCGATCAGCTCTGGTACAAGGACGCCATCATCTATCAGGTGCACGTCAAGTCGTTCTTCGACTCCAACGACGATGGCATCGGCGATTTTCCGGGGCTGATTTCCAAGCTGGACTACATTGCCGAACTCGGCGTGGACACCATCTGGTTGCTGCCGTTCTACCCCAGCCCGCGCCGCGATGACGGCTACGACATTGCCGAATACATGGCGGTGCACCCGGACTACGGCAGCATCGAGGATTTCGAGCAGCTGGTGGCGCAGGCGCATGCACGCGGCATCCGCATCGTCACCGAGCTGGTGATCAACCACACCTCCGACCAGCACCCATGGTTCCAGCGTGCACGCAATGCGCCGGCCGGCTCGCCGGAGCGCGACTTCTATGTGTGGTCGGACACCGACCAGGAATACGAAGGCACGCGGATCATTTTCTGCGACACCGAAAAGTCCAACTGGACCTGGGACCCGGTGGCCGGGCAGTACTTCTGGCATCGCTTCTATTCGCACCAGCCGGACCTGAACTTCGATAATCCCGCAGTGCTGGAAGCGGTGCTGGAAGTGATGCGCTTCTGGCTGGACCGCGGGGTGGATGGCCTGCGTCTGGATGCAGTGCCGTACCTGATCGAGCGCTCCGGCACCTCCAATGAAAACCTGCCGGAAACCCACGCGATCCTGCGCAAGATCCGCGCCACGCTGGATGCCGAATACCCGGACCGCATGCTGCTGGCCGAGGCCAACATGTGGCCGGAAGACACCCAGCAGTATTTCGGCCAGAACGCCGACGAATGCCATATGGCGTTCCACTTCCCGCTGATGCCGCGCATGTACATGGCGATCGCGCGCGAAGACCGCTTCCCGATTACCGACATCATGCGCCAGACCCCGGAGATTCCGGAGAGCTGCCAGTGGGCGATCTTCCTGCGCAACCACGATGAGTTGACGCTGGAAATGGTCACCGATTCGGAGCGCGATTATCTGTGGCAGACCTATGCCGCCGACCGCCGCGCACGCATCAACCTGGGCATCCGCCGCCGCCTGGCGCCGCTGCTGGAACGCGACCGCCGCCGCATCGAGCTGATGACCTCGTTGCTGCTGACCATGCCCGGCACGCCGGTGCTGTATTACGGCGACGAAATCGGCATGGGCGACAACATCCATCTGGGCGACCGCGATGGCGTGCGCACGCCGATGCAGTGGTCGATCGACCGCAACGGTGGCTTCTCGCGCGCCGATCCGGCGCAGCTGGTGCTGCCGCCGGTGATGGACCCGTTGTACGGCTTCCAGGCGGTGAATGTGGAGGCGCAGATCCGCGACCAGCATTCGCTGCTCACCTGGACCCGCCGCGTGCTCAGCGTGCGCAAGCGCTACCAGGCCTTCGGGCGCGGCAGCCTGCGCTTCCTGTACCCGGGCAACCGCCGCATGCTGGCCTACCTGCGCTGCTATCAGGACGAGACCGTGCTGTGCGTGGCCAACCTCTCGCACACGCTGCAGGCGGTGGAGCTGGACCTGTCCGAGTTCGAAGGCCGCGTGCCGGTGGATATCATCGGCGGCGGCAGCTTCCCGCCGATCGGCCGGCTGACCTACCTGCTCACGGTGCCGCCGTTCGGTTTCTACGCGTTCCAGCTGGTGAGCGAAGGCACCTTGCCGGATTGGCATGTGCCCAGCCCGGTGCCGTTGCCGGACTACCGCACGCTGGTGCTGCGCAGCGACACCGATGAGAGCAACGCCTTGCTGCCGCATCTGCCCACGCTGGAAGGCGAGATCCTGCCGGCCTGGTTGTCGGCGCGGCGCTGGTTCTCGGCCAAGGATCAGGCATTGACGAATGTGCGCATCTCGCGCCGCACGCCGCTGCCGGGTGATGAGCCGATGAGTCTGCTGGAGCTCGACGCGGAGCTGGAAGATGGCCGCCACGAGCGCTACATGCTGCCGATCGGCATCGTGTGGGAGCGTGACCACCCCAGCACGCTGGCCGAGCAGCTGGCACTGGCGCGCGTGCGCCAGGGCCGCGAGGTGGGTTATCTCACCGATGCGTTCGCACTCAAGCCGATGGTGCGCGGCGTGATCGATGCGCTGCGCAGCAATGCGGTGCTGGACGTACGCGATGGCGACGATGCCGCGCAGCAGGGCCAGGTACGCTTCGAAGCGACGCCGGCACTGGCCAGGCTGGAGATCCCTGCCGACCCGGACATCCGCTGGCTGTCGGCCGAACAAAGCAACAGCTCGCTGGTGGTGGCCGACAAGGCGGTGTTCAAGCTGCTGCGGCATGTGGCCGACGGGGCGAACCCGGAGATCGAGATCGGCCGCCGCCTGACCGAGATGGGCTACGCCAATGCTGCGCCGTTGCTGGGCAGCGTCAGCCGGATCGATGCGCAGGGCACCGTCACCACCATCGCCTTGTTGCAGGGCTTCATCCGCAACCAGGGCGATGCCTGGCGCTGGACGCTGGATCACCTGGCGCGCAGCTTCGACGAATACGCCACTGCGCAGACCGACGAAGCACGCGCCGAAGCCATTGCCGGGTACGACGCCTTTGCCGCGGTGGTCGGCAAGCGCCTGGCCGAGCTGCACGAAGCCTTGTCGCGTGCCAGCGACGATGCCGACTTCGCCCCGCAGCGCATCGACCTGCCCGCCGCCAACGATGTGGTGGCCGGCGTGGCGCGCCAGGTCGAAGAGATGTGGGACACAGTCAATGCACGTCTGGCAGGCACTGACGACGCCATCGAGCGCGAGGCGCTGGAAGCGGTGCTCGCCGAGCGCCCGCAACTGGACAGCCTGTTGGCCAAGGCGCCCAGCGTGCTGGCCGATTCGTTGCTGACCCGTGTGCATGGCGACTTCCACCTGGGCCAGATCCTGGTGGCCTTCGACGATGTGGTGTTGATCGACTTCGAAGGCGAACCGGCCAAGCCGCTGGCCGAACGCCGCGCCAAGGCCAGCCCGCTACGCGATGTGGCCGGCTTCCTGCGCTCGCTCGATTACGCCAGCGAAGTCTCAGCACGTGGCGAAGAGGGCACGGCCGCGCGCGCAGGCGTCGGGGTGGACACGCATCTGGACGAATTCCTGGTGCAGTTCCGCCGCCGCTCCACACAAGCCTTCCTGGACGCTTACCATGCCGTGCTCGACGCCAGCGCCCACCCGTGGATTGCGCCGGCGGCGTTCAATGCGGCCACCTTGCTGTTCCTGGTGGAGAAGGCCTGCTACGAGGTGCGTTACGAAGCGGCCAACCGCCCGGGCTGGTTGATGGTGCCGATCGAAGGCTTGCGACGCATCCTGCAACGTGCACGCGCCGGTGCAGGAGACACATGATGAATGGAGTAATGACAGCAGTGACCAATCGATGGGACCCCGGCGTGGTACGCGCGCTGGCCGAATCACGCCACGGCGATGCTTTCGCCGTACTGGGCGCGCATCCGACCGACACCGGGCGCGTGTTACGCACCTATCTGCCGGGCGCCAACCACGTGAGCGCCGTGCTGGACGACGGCCAGACGATCGCCCTGGAGGCCGGCCCGGAGCCGGGCCTGTTTGCCGGCGACCTGCCGGCGCAGGGCGGTTACCGGCTGCGCATCGGCTGGCCCGGCGGTGAGCAGGAAACCGCAGACCCGTACGCATTCGGCCCGCAGCTCAGCGACTTCGACCTGCACCTGATCAGCGAAGGCCACCATCTGCAGCTGGCCGACGCGCTGGGCGCCAACGTGGTCGAGGTGGATGGCGTGCGTGGTACGCGTTTTGCGGTGTGGGCGCCCAATGCCTCGCGCGTTGCGGTGGTGGGCGACTTCAATAGCTGGGATGCACGCCGCCACCCGATGCGGCTGCGGCATCAGTCCGGCGTATGGGAGCTGTTCGTGCCCGACGTCGGCCCCGGTGCGCACTACAAGTACCAGCTGCGTGGCCCGCATGGGCACGAATTGCCGGCCAAGGCCGACCCGGTGGCGCGGCGCGCGGAACTGGCGCCCGGCACCGCCTCGATCGTGGCCGACCCGGCGCCGTTCCAGTGGAGCGACGACGGCTGGATGGCCACGCGTGCGCGCCGCCAGGCGCACGACGCACCGATGAGCATCTACGAGATCCATGCCGGTTCCTGGCTGCGCGAAGAAGGCGTGGACCTGGACTGGGATGGCCTGGCCGACCGGCTGATTCCGTACGTGGCCGATATGGGCTTCACCCATGTCGAGCTGCTGCCGGTGAGCGAGCATCCGTTTGGCGGATCGTGGGGCTATCAACCGCTGGGCCTGTTCGCACCCACCGCGCGTTTCGGCTCGCCGGACGGCTTTGCCCGCTTCGTCGACCGTTGCCACCGCGAAGGCATCGGCGTGCTGGTGGACTGGGTGCCGGCGCACTTTCCCACCGACGCGCACGGCCTGGCGCATTTCGACGGCACCGCGCTGTACGAACACGCCGACCCACGCGAAGGCTTCCACCGCGACTGGAATACGCTGATCTACAACCACGGCCGCCGCGAGGTGTCCGGGTTCTTGATCGCCAGTGCGATGGAGTTCTTGCAGCGTTACCACGTGGACGGGCTGCGCGTGGATGCGGTGGCTTCGATGCTGTACCGCGATTACAGCCGCAATGCCGGCGAGTGGGTGCCCAACATCCATGGCGGGCGTGAGAACTACGAGACCATCGCCTTCCTGCGCCGGCTCAACGAAGTGGTGCGCGAGCACACCCCGGGCGCGGTGATGATTGCCGAAGAATCCACTGCATTCCCCGGTGTCACTGCCGATGTGGCGCACGGTGGCCTGGGTTTCCACTACAAGTGGAACATGGGCTGGATGCACGACACCTTGCATTACGCCGGGCTGGACCCGATCTATCGCCGCTACCACCATGGCGAGCTGACCTTCAGCATGGTCTATGCGTATTCGGAGCGCTTCGTGCTGCCGATCTCGCACGATGAAGTGGTGCACGGCAAGGGCTCGCTGCTGGGCCGTATGCCGGGCGACGAGTGGCAGCGCTTTGCCAACCTGCGCGCGTATCTGGGCTATATGTTCACGCACCCGGGGCGCAAGTTGCTGTTCATGGGCTGCGAGTTCGGCCAGCCCACCGAATGGAACCACGACGCCAGCATTCCGTGGCACCTGCTCGACGACCCGCGCCACCGCGGGGTGCAGACCCTGGTGCGCGATCTCAACCGGTTGTACGCGGAATATCCCGCACTGCACGCGCATGACGACGACCCGGCCGGGTTCGCCTGGGTGGTTGGCGACGATGCCGCCAACAGCGTGCTGGCGTTCCTGCGCAAGGGCAAACGCGGCGATGCGCCGGTTCTGGTGGTCATCAACTTCACCCCGGTGGTGCAGCACGGCTACCGCATCGGCGTGCCGCAAGGCGGCCAGTGGCGTGAGGTGTTCAACAGCGACGCCGGCATCTACGGCGGTGCGAACCTGGGCAATGGCGGCATCGTGACGGCAGAGCAGCAGTCCATGCATGGCCATGCGCAGTCGCTGCCGTTGCTGTTGCCGCCGCTTGGCGCCATCGTGCTGACCCCGCACGGCTGATGCGTCACGCACACCGCCGGACAGCTGGTCCGGCGGTGTGCCACCTGTTAGATTGCGCGCCGTAGAGTGGCTGACACCCTGCCGCGCATGCCCGCCGGGCCGCGCTGCAGGATTGCCAGCTTTCTCAGGCAGCCCGGGGAGGGCTGCCGGGCACAGCCGCCGCCATGCCTTCCGTCGATCCTCTTGCGGGAGTGGTGTGCGTGGGCGTCTTGATCGCTGTAGTGGGTTTTCCGCCGGTTGCGGCCGTTCGCCGCGTTTTGGGCGTGCATGGCCGTGCGCAGGCAGACGTGTGGACGGTGGTGGTACCGCTGCACGCGAAGGCGCAACCTCGCCGCGCGCATCGTGCCCAGCGTGGTGCGCCGCCTTCGCTCACCTCAATGCAGGCTGGCGCATGAGCGCGCTGATGACCGCACTCTATCTGCTTGCCGCTGCCGCCTCGGCCCTGGCGTTTTATCTGGCAACCACGCATCAACGTCTGTTGCTGCAGCGAGGCCCCACGGCGCGCGGGTTGCGCGTCGGTGGCTGCGTGTTGCTGGCGTTGTCACTGGCCTGCGCCATCCATGCGCTGGGCGTGTGGGCCGGCATCTTTGCCGCCGTGACGGCGCTGATGCTGGCGGCAGTGGCACTGCCGGTGCTGGATGTCGGGCGGCAGGTGCGCGCACAACGCAGGCAGGCACGCCATGTGGGCTAGATGGTTGAGTGCGGTGGTGCTGGGCCTGCCGCTTGCGGTGGGCGTGGTCGGCCTGTGCGCCTTGCTGCTGCCGGGGCCGCAACAGCGCTATACCCTGGTGTGGTTGCTGCTGATGTTTCCGGTCTGGATCGGTGCGATGGCGTTGCCGTTCGTGTTCCGGCGGGCATTGCATGCCTGGATCGTGCTCGGCGGGCTGACGCTGCTGTGCTACCTCGCACTCGTCGCGATCAAGGCACTGGGCTGGACGGAGCTGAGCGCATGAAAGCATCGACCTTGCGCGCGTTTCTGTCCGTGCACAGCTGGATGGGGTTGCTGGCCGGCATGGCCTTGTTCATTGCCTTCTATGCCGGTGCCATCACCGTGTTCACGCATCAGCTCAGCGAGTGGCAGAGTGCGCCGGGGGGCGCCGAAACGGCGCCTGCCGATCCGGTGACTGCGGCGCAGTCCTTGCTGGACACGGTCATCGCCACCCACCCGCAGGTGGCCGATTCGTTCCTGCTGCTGTTGCCGGGCGAACATGGGCCGATTGCGCGGGTGTATTGGTATGGCGCGCAGGCCGATGCCAGCGGCGGTATGCGCCAGTATCAGGCAGGGCCCGATGGCTGCCTGCTGGAGGTGCCGCAGCGCGTGGGCTTTGCGGATTTTCTCTACGACCTGCACTTCACCGCCGGCCTGCCGCGCGTGCTCGGCACCTATCTGTTCGGGGTGGTGAGCGTGTTGTACGGGCTGGCGCTGGTCAGCGGCGTGGTGTTGTACGCGCCGGTGTTCTTCAAGGACCTGTTCGCGCTGCGCGTGGGCGCCAACGTCAAGCGGCTGTGGCAGGACGCGCACAATCTGGTGGGCATGCTGTCGCTGCCATTCCATGTGATCTTTGCCTGGTCCGGCGCGGTGCTATGCCTGGGCGTGCTGCTGCTGGCGCCATTCCAGTTCCTGGTGTTCGACGGCAAGCTGATGCAGATCCTGGAGCCGGATTTCGAACTGGCACCGCATGTGGCGCCGGCCAAGCGTGCAGCGCCGTTGTTGCCGGTAGCGGTGCTGTTGCACAAGGCAGTGGCAGCCAGCCCCGGCTTCGTGCCGGAAAGCCTGGCCTACCACGATGCCGGCGATGCCCATGCGCGGGTGGAGGTCTATGGCCACCACGACCAGCGCCGGCTCAACACCTTGGGCGGCGTGGCACTGGATGCCAGCACCGGGCAGGTATTGCGCGTGCTGGAGCCGGCCACGATGTCGCCCGGCACCGCTGCGTTGCGCGGCTTGCAGGCGCTGCATTTCGGCAACTTCGGGCATGTGGCGGTGCAGTGGCTGTACTTCCTGCTCGGCCTCGGCGGCGCGTTCCTGTTCTACAGCGGCAACCTGTTGTGGATCGAAACCCGGCGCAAGCGCCGCGCCATTGCGCAGCCGCGTCGCACGCATGCGATGGCGCGGCTGACCGTCGGTGTCTGCCTGGGCAGTGTGGCAGGTATCTCGGCGCTGTTTATCGCTGCGCGGTACCTGCCGCAGGGCCAGGAGCGCTATGTCTATTACACAGTGTTCGCCGCAACGCTGCTGTGGGCGCTGGTCCGCCCCACCGCACGCGGTGCATATGAGGTCTTGCTGGCCTGCGCCGCGTTGACGGCGCTGATTCCGCTGGCCAGCTGCATTGGCGCACACGGCGCGACCGCGCCGTGGCAGAGCGCGTCCGTGCTCGGCGTGGATCTGGTCGCGCTGGTGATGGCCTGGGCGTATTGGCGCATGGCGCTTGCGAGCAAACGCCGTGGCATGCAGGGCGATCCCAATAGCGTGTGGGCATGGCCGGCGCGCGGGGTCGCTTAGGAGCGGCGAACAGATGACTGCGTTCACCGCCAGGCGCGCACGGTCGCTGTCCGACGCGGCATGGACGACGCGTGCGCGGCAGTCCAAGCGTGGTGACCGCACTCATCTGACGACCGCCCGCTACGTTGTTTGGTCACGCTACGCCGCGGGTGATTGGGGTGCAGGCATGGAGTAGTGAATGCCGCAGGTGATTGCTGGTGCAGGCGTGCAGCAGTGAACGTAGTAGTCCCTGCACGGCGCTGCGCTGCGGCGTGCGACCTCTGCACGCGCTGGCCTCACGTCCGGCGCACTTGCAGTGCGTAGCATGTGCCGCTTCTGTCTGCGCAAGAGGATGCCATGCCCGACCGCACACGCATCGGCCTGATCTCCGACACCCATGGATTGTTGCGCCCCGAAGCAGTGGCCGCGCTCGTGGGAAGCGATGCGATCATCCATGCCGGCGATGTCGGCAAGCCGGAGATTCTCGCCGCGTTGCAGGCGCTGGCGCCGCTGCATGTCATTGCCGGCAATATCGACAACAAGCCCTGGGCAGCGGGCTTGCCGCAGACGCTGGATGTGCTGATCGGCGGCGTACGCATCCATGTGCTGCACGATCTGAAAACGTTGACGCCGGCCGTTGCAGCAGACGTCATCATCAGCGGGCATTCGCACAAGCCGGCGATCCAGACACGCGATGACGTGTTGTACGTCAATCCAGGCAGCGCCGGGCCACGTCGCTTCAGTCTGCCGATCAGCGTGGCCACGTTGTGGCTGGGCGATGGCGCGCCACGCGCACAGGTGCATGAGCTCGCACTGGGCTGAGTTCGCTGACCTGGCATGCACACGCGCGGGGCCATCCTCGTGGGCCACGTTGTGCAAGGAATCCCGATGAATACACGCCGCCAATTTCTTTCCGCTGCCGCTGCGGGCACTGCGGCATTGGCCGCTGCACCGCTGCTGGCACAGGCTTCTGCGCCTGGCAGTGTGATGCCGACGCGCGGGAAAACCGCTGCGAACGCATTGCCGACCAATCCCGTCGTCAAGGGCGCACGCTACCGGCCGCGCAGCCGCCTGGGCTTTGGCGGCGTGGCCATCGGTAATGGCTTTGCGCCCACCAGCGACGCACAAAGCGAGCAGACGCTGGCCGCGGTGTGGGAGTCGGGGGTGCGTTATTTCGATACCTCGCCATGGTACGGGCTGGGCCTGTCGGAGCGGCGCACCGGCCATCACCTGCACAATCACGCGGCCGATGACTATGTGGTGTCGACCAAGGTCGGGCGCCTGCTCACCGCCACCGACAAACCGCCCAAGACGATGTGGGTGCAGCCCTCGCCGTTCGACTATCGCTACGATTACAGCGCGGCCGGTGTGCGGCGTTCGATCGAAGACAGCCTGCAGCGTTTGGGCGTGTCGCAGATCGACATCGCCTATATCCACGACCTGTCGCCGGAGAACGAAAAAGACCTGGGCATGCCGTGGGAGCAGCGTTTTGCCGAAGCGGTGAAGGGCGCGATGCCGGAGCTGACCAGGATGCGCAAGGAGGGTCTGATCAAGGCCTGGGGGTTTGGCGTCAATCGCCCGGAGCCTGCATTGCGCGCAATCGAAGAGGCCGACCCGGATATCTTCCTGATGGCCTGCCAGTACTCGCTGCTCGATCATGCGCAGGCCTTGCACGACACCTTCCCCAAGATCGCCAAAC
The DNA here is from genome assembly GCF_041479385.2 of Xanthomonas sp. NCPPB 1068. Lineage (NCBI taxonomy): Bacteria > Pseudomonadati > Pseudomonadota > Gammaproteobacteria > Lysobacterales > Lysobacteraceae > Xanthomonas > Xanthomonas sp. NCPPB 1068. Next base: position 195,397 of record NZ_CM192986.1, read on the forward strand.
ACGGCGCCTCGGTGGTGGTCGGTGCGCCATTGCTGGCCGGGTATCTGGCCGGCCGCGAGCGTTATCTGTACGACGGCACGGTGCCGGAATGGGCGCCAGCCAAGCGGCAGAAAGCGCTGGCCGCTTGCGAGCGGCATGGTGTGGATCTGCGTACCGTGGCGTTGCAATTTGCCGCGGCGCCGCAGGTGGTGTCGTCGGTGATTCCTGGCGCACGCACGGCCGAGCAGGCAATCGCCAATGCGGCATCGATGCGCGTGGCAATTCCGGCGGCGGTGTGGGAGGAGCTCAAGCGCGAAGGCGTGATCGAGGCGGATGCGCCGGTGCCTGTTGTGCGTTAAAGGACGACGCTTGGAGCGTCTAATCAAACATTGCGTAGCCGCTGGGCCGGCGCGGTCGGTGCTGTGCGATGCGTCCAACAAAACGCAGCCACGCTGCGTTTCCTTCTCCCACCGGGACATTGTCCTCCTTCACGGGGGAGAAGGTGCCCCGGAGGGGGCGGATGAGGGTACGGAACAAGCGACCACGTCCCCGATAGCAGTCGATTGCACCAACCCCGCCCTGCACGCCTGGGAACGACTTCAGCGTCATTGCGCTCGGCAAAATTGCGCTCGGCAAACTCCCAACCGTGCCAAGCACAGTTGCCGTCAACGCATCATGGAATCAACAGCGGCCGCAAGGCCGGCACTTGCCTTGCCAATTCGTCGGCGACGATCGCCGCAAAGACATCTGCGCCCTCGGGGCCAAGATGCGTGTAGTCGAACGCAAGTTTTGCCTGGCCCATCGGTTCCGCACTGGCATTGTCCTGCGCAGTGGCAGTCGCGCTGGCCGCAGTCACGCTGGCGCCTTCAAGCACTTTCGACGATGACGATGACGATGACGACGGCAGCGTCTGCGCCGGTGTCTTGCCGACGGTAGTGCCCGATTGCGCAGCAATCACTTGCTGCGGGTCGGCCGGCCGCTGCGCAAGCCGCATCGCCAGCACCGGCCCCATGCCCTGCACCAATGTGCGGCTGCGCGCGTGCAGGTCGACTACCGGCACCTGCAACTCGCGCGCAACCGCACGTGTGGCCTGCGCCCATGGCGCCAGGTCGTCCAGCAGCTGGCCGCGCTCGAACTGCCGCCGCGTCAACGGCGTCACCAGCACCGGAACCGCGCCTGCGGCACGCGCCTCGGCCACATAGCGGCGCAGGTTGGCCGGGAATTCTGTCGCCAGGTCGGTGGAGCGCCCCGGCTTGCCGGGCTGGTCGTTATGACCAAACTGGATCAGCACCACCACCTGCCGGTAGCCACCGCTGCGCAACTCCTTGAGCGCAATGTCCCACGACCCTTCCGTACGATAGTTGGAGGTACTGCGCCCGCCACGCGCCAGATTGAGGCAGCTCAAAAACGAGGTCACATGCTGCGCGCAGAAACTCGGCCCCCAACCACCCTGCACGGCGGTGGTGGAATCGCCCACCAGCACGATCTTGCTGGCGGCAAACGAAACTGTCGCGGCAGGTGCGTTGTTTTTTGAGGGATCGGTGGTGGATGCCGCAGACGCCAGCGGCGTGTCGACCAACGCGGCAGCGGCGGCATCGGCCAACGGAAGGCAGGCAGCTGCCAGTGCAGCCAGCAGCAGCGATAAAGCAACAGACTCATGACGCATGCATCACCTCAAGATCGAATCAACACTGCTGCAGGGTCGAATAAGCGCGGCTGCGCAGCGCAGCTGGGGCGCAGCCGCTGCCTGAACTGGCATGTATCAGGGGCTTCTTGCGTTTTCGCGCAGAATGCCTTCATGCGAGTGGCGACCATCCGGCACGTCCGTTGTTGTTCCAAAACAGAATGGTCAGAACGTACCGCGCTGGATGAAGGGGGCCTGCTGGTAGAGCCGCCGTTCGCCGCCGCGCGGGTCGTTGGCCAGCCGGCTCGGCACGTCGAACAGCAGCGTCTCGCGCCGTTGCAGCGAATACGGCTTCCAGTGCGGTGCGCCGCGGTGGTTCGGGTCGCCATGCCGCGCGAACGCGATCAGCGCATCGCTCATCTGATCGGCCATGCGTTGCGCATCAATGCTGTTGCCGGTGCGCGAGCCGGGTTGGGCGATGGTGTCGAACACCAGCGGAATATCCAGCGTGTGGAAGGCGCCGAACTTGCCGCCCTCCAGCGGCGAGCCCCAATCCAGTTGATAGACCCAGGTGGGCGCGCCCTGACGCGCACGCGCTTCGGCTTCTTCGACCGCGCCACGCCACGAGCGGCCGGCAGTGGTGGCGGCAAAGAACACCTGCGAAGGCGAGTACTGCGGATACAGCCGCCGGTATTCGGCAATCACCACCTGCGGCAACAGGTCCACGTATTGCTGCGCTTCCAGCTTGGCCGGCAAGTCATCCCAGCTCAGCGCAAAGTTTTTTGCATCGTTGCCGAGAAAGCCGCGCGTCTCATCGCGGGTATTGCCGATCACCATCGGAATGCGCGCCGATTGCAGCGGCGCGGTGGGCCAGAACGGATGCACCGGCACGTTGCGCGCATCCAGCACCGGGCCGAAATACAGCGCGCTGTTTTCCACCCGCGATGGGTCGCGCACCTGCGCGGCGGCCAGCAGGTCCGCCACCGGCACAGTGCGCAGCCGCGCCAGATCGCCTGGCGCAATCTTCAATGCGTCCAGCAGCAGCTGCGCGCGCTGGGTGGCCGCGCGCGGGCCGGCCACGGTGACCTGCTGCCCGCTCATGGTCCAGGCACGGTGAAACAGCCCACGTGCGGCCGGCATCGCCATCAGCGTGGCGATCTTGGCGCCGCCACCGGACTGGCCGAACACGGTGACATTGCCGGCATCGCCACCGAATTCGGCCGCATGCTGGCGCACCCAGTGCAGGGCCTGGATCAGGTCCAGCTGCCCGGCATTGCCGGAGTCGGCGAAGCTGGCATTGCCCAGCTGCGCCAGCGACAGGTAGCCGAACAGGTTGAGCCGGTGATTGACCGTGACCACCACCACATCGCCGCGCGTGCACAGGCGCACGCCGTCGTAGAGCGGGTCGCTGCCGGAGCCGGTGGTGTAGCCGCCGCCGTGGATGTAGAACAGCACCGGCCGCTTGCCGCCATCGCGCAGGCCGGGCGTCCACACGTTGAGGAACAGGCAGTCCTCGCTGGTGGGCTCGCTGGCCTTGGGTTGTGGGGCGGCCGCACCGAAATGGCTGGCATCGCGCACGTCCTGCCACGGCGTTTCCTGCAGCGGCGCCTGGAAGCGTCGCGCCGCGGTATCGCCGCCATACGGGATGCCCTTGAATACGCAGATTCCCTGGTCGCGGTAGCCGCGCACTGCGCCGCCACGCACGCGTGCCAGCGGGGCGCTGTCGTTGCGTGGCGGCGGCGCCACGGCACCGGCGAAACCTGGCAGCGCGACGGCGGCACTGGCGAGCAATCCACTGCGCAACAGCGTGCGTCGGCGCACGTCGGGCATGGACGGCGCTGTCATCGCGCCGCGTCCTTTGCAGATGCATCTGCTGGTACCGAGCCCGGTGCCTGTGCCGCTGCAGCTGTCTGCGCCTTGGTCACATGCGCAATCCAGGCCTGCGCCAGCTGCGGCCATGCCGCCAGCGTCAGCCCGCTGGTACGGCCGGTGCCGAAGCCATGGCCGCCCTGCGGAAACACATGCAGTTCGCTTGGTACCCCGGCGCGCAGCAGCGCGCCGTACATCAACAGGCTGTTGCGTACCGACACCACGGTGTCGTCCTGCGCATGCAGCAAAAATGTCGGCGGGGTGCGCGCATCCACGTGCAACTGCGGGGAATACGCGCTGACCTGCGCCGCGCTGGGCGCCTTGCCGATCAGGCGTTCGCGCGAGCCCATGTGCGCGTTGGCGCTGTCCATGTCGATGACCGGGTAGACCAGCAGCTGGAAATCCGGCCGCGCGCTCAGCGCATCGGCCGCATCCACCGGTGGATACACCTGCGCGGCGTAGCGCGTGCCAAGACTGGCCGCAACGTGGCCGCCGGCCGAAAAGCCCATCACTCCCACGCGCTGCGCGTCGATGCCGTAGCGCGTTGCATTGGCGCGGATCAGCCGCAGCGCACGTTGCGCATCGGCCAGCGGCACGTCGGCACCGTTGGGGTGGCCTTCGCCCGGCAAGCGGTAGCGCAGCACGAACAAGGTGATGCCGGCCTGGTCGACGAAGCTGGGCACCAGCGCGCTGCCTTCGTTGTCCAGCACGATGCGTTGATAGCCGCCGCCGGGGGCGACCAATAGCGCGGTGCCGTTGGGCCGCCTGGGGCGGTAGACCACCAGGTATGGGTCGCTGATGTTCTGGATGTAGCGGTCGGGCAGGGCGGCATCGCTGCTGCGGTCGACGATGCGCTGCGGCTGCGGCAACGCGGTGTCTCCCGGTGCCAGTGCGCGCGGCCACAGGCCGATGCGGCTGGCCTGTTCGGCTGCGGTGTCGGCGCTGGCCACCTCCGCCGACCACGCCGGGGTGGCAACCAGGGCGAGCGCGCCCAGGGCCACCGTCACTGTTCGGCGCAACGCGTGCAAAAGCCCGCTGCCCCTGCGTTTGCGACGTGTCTGTTGCATCCACCCCTCCCAGGGCCAGTTCGTTATCGCGGTCACAATGCCGCACTGCACATTGCCAATGACACCGGTTTACCATATACAGCACACCGTGCCGCTGTCGATTGGCAGTGCAACAAAACACCTATCAGGGAGACACCCTTGAGCAACGACGCCGCCACCCCGCCAACGTCCACATCCGCGTTGTCCGACATCGCCCAACGCTTTGTGGAGGCCCGCCGTGCCGGGGCTTCACTGCCCGACTTTCCCGGGCAAATCCCGGACGATCTGGTCACTGCGTACCAGGTGCAGGACATCGCCATCAGCCAGTGGCACGACCAGGTGGTGGGCTGGAAGGTGGGCTACATCGCCGCCGAGCGCCGCGATGCCTCCGGCGACGAACGGCTGCTGGGCCCGATCTTCTCTCAGAAGCTCTGGAATGCTACCGGTGGAACAACCGAGTTCCCGATCTATGTCGGCGGCTTCGGCGCGGTGGAAGCCGAGTACGTGCTGCGGCTGGAGGCCGATGCTCCCAGCGGCAAGACGCACTACACCGCCGACGAGGCCGCCGCATTGCCGGCGCGGCTGTTCATCGGCGTGGAAATCGCCAGCAGCCCGCTGGCCACCATCAACAAGCTGGGCCCGCGCGTGGTGATCTCCGACTTCGGCAACAACAACGGCCTGATCCTGGGGCCGGAAGTGACCGATTGGCTGGACCGCGAGGAGACTGCCCTGACCGCCGAAACCCTGATCGACGACCAGGTGGTCGGCACCGGCGGCGCCACCACGCTGCCCGGCGGGTTGCGTGCGGCCTACGCATTTGCGCTCAGCCGTTCGGCCCAGCGCGGGCGTCCGCTCAAGCGCGGTGATCTCATTGCCACCGGCAATGCCACCGGTATCCACGACATCGAAGTGGGACAGCATGCCCTGATTCGCTTCGCCGGCATCGGCGACATTTCCTGTACGGCTGTGTCCGCCAACTAGGTGCGGACCCCGTGACCAGACGCTTGGGAGGGCGCCAATGATCACACGCAGACATTTCCTCGGTGCCGGGCTCGGCGCCGCCGCCGCTGCCCCTTGGCTGGGCGCCGGCGCCACCACGCCGATTCCCGGCGGGCAGTTGCTCACCGCCACCGATGTGCACGTGGGCGACTACCCCACCGTGGAAGCGGTGCGCTGGTTCGGCAAGCAGCTCGAGGCACGCACCAACGGCCGGCTCAAGCTGCGCCAGTACCATTCCGGCCAGCTGGGCCGCGAGTCCGAGGCGATCGACATGGCGCGCTTCGGTGCCATCGACATCACCCGGGTGTATTCGGGCGCGTTGAACAACACCTTTCCGCTCACCCAGGCGCTGTGCCTGCCGTACGTATTCGACTCGGTGCCGCATCTGCGCCGTGCCATCGACGGGCATGTGGGCGACAGCGTGTTGCGCAGCTTCGAGCAGCGCGATCTGGTGGGTCTTGCCATCTACGATTCGGGCGCGCGTTGCTTCTACAACACCAAGCATCCGCTGCACCGCCCGGAAGATCTCAAGGGCCTGAAGTTGCGCGTGGCCTCGTCGGACATCTTCCTCAAGCTGATGCGGATGCTGGGCGCCAACCCCACGCCGATGTCGCTGGGCGAGACGTTTTCGGCGATGGAAACGCACATGATCGACGGTGCGGAAAACAACATGCGCAGCTTCCAGTCCAGCCGGCATTTCGAAGCCGCACATTACTGGTCGCAAAGCGAGCATTCCTACGCGCCGGACATCCTGGTGATGTCGCGCGCCAGCTTCGAATCGCTGAGCCCGGCCGACCGCGGCCTGGTGGTGGAACTGGCGCGCGCCTCGGTGCCGGTGATGCGCAACTTGTGGGATGCCTCGGAAACGGTGGCGCGCAAGCAGGTGATCGACTACGGCGTGAAGCTCAACCAGGTCGACATGCCTGCGTTCCGCGCCGCTGCCGCGCCGCTGCTGGCCGAATACCGCAAGCAGCCGGAGATCGAAGCGCTGTACCGCCGCATCCGCGATTTCGCATAGAGGTGACCCGATGACCGAACCCGAGACTCTCGCCGTCCCGGTCGCGCCGTTGCAGCGCGCGCTGGACCGCGTTTCCGATATCGCCGTTGGCGTGGCGTCGCTGGCGCTGCTGGGCCTGGTGGTCGTGCAGGGCTGGCAGGTATTCACCCGCTACGTGCTCAACGACTCGCCCAGCTGGACCGAGCCGGTGACGCTGCTGCTGCTGAGCACCGCACTGAGCCTGGGCGCTGCCGCCGGCGTGCACACCAATCGCCACTTCGGCTTCTACCTGCTGGGCGAACACGTGCCGCCGCTGGTGCGCAGAATCTTCGAAGTGATTCGCCCGCTGATGATTCTCGCCATTGGCGCTGTGCTGGCGTGGTGGAGCGCGGCGCTGCTGCTCGATGGCCTGGACATCAAGATGGCCGGCGCGCAGATGCCGCAGAGCATCAACTACCTGCCGCTGTCGATCGGCGGTGCGCTGATGGTGCTGTTCGCCCTGTTCAAGTTGTGGCGTGTGCTGCGCCCGGTCCATGTCGGAGGAGTGCGCTGATGGGCATCGCCATGTTGTTGGGAACCTTTGTGGTGCTGCTGCTGATCGGCGTGCCGGTGGCGTATGCGCTGGGTGCGGCCGCCCTGGCCACGCTGCTGTATCTGGACCTGCCCACGGTGGTGCTGGTGCAGCAGATTTCCGCCGGTAGCGGCTCGGCGTCGCTGATTGCCATTCCGCTGTTTATCTTCGCTGGCGAGCTGATGTTGCGCGGTGGCATTTCCGAACGCCTGATCGCGCTGGCGTCTTCGCTGGTGGGTCGCGTGCGCGGTGGCCTGGGCCAGGTGAGCGTGCTGTCGTCGCTGTTCTTCGGCGGCGTGTCCGGGTCTGCCATCGCCGACGTCTCGGCGGTGGGCGGCACCATGATTCCGCAGATGATCAAGCGCGGTTACGACCGCGATTACGCGGTCAACGTGAGCATGACCGCCGCACTGGTGGCGTTGCTGGTGCCGCCCTCGCATAACCTGATCCTGTTTTCGGCCGCGGCCGGCGGCGGCCTGTCGATTGCCGATCTGTTCGCGGCCGGCATCGTCCCCGCGTTGTTGATGACTGCAGCGATGATGGTCACCGGCTATGCGGTGGCGCGCCATCGCGGCTACGGCACCGAGCCGTTCCCGGGCTGGCGTGCGGTGGCATTGCGCCTGATCGGTGCATTGCCGGGCCTGGGCCTGGTGGCGTTGATCTTCATCGGTATCCGTGCCGGCATCTTTACCGCGGTGGAGAGTGCGGCGATCGCGGTGGTGTACGCGCTGATCGTCACTGCGCTGCTGTATCGCCAGCTACGTTGGGCCGAGTTCTTCGCCGCGGTCACGCATGCCGCGCGCACCACCGGCGTGATCCTGTTCGTGATCGCCACCGCGGCGGTGTTCGGCTGGTTACTGGCCTATCTGCAGGTGCCTGCCGCTGCGGTGAAGTTCCTGCAGGCCATCGCCGACAGCAAGAACATGGTGCTGCTGATGATCGTGGTGATGCTGCTGTTGCTGGGCATGTTCATGGACCTGGCGCCGAAGATCCTGATCTGCACGCCGATCTTCCTGCCGGTGGTCAAGGCCTATGGCATCGACCCGATCCACTTCGGTCTGGTGATGGTGCTGGCCGGCGGTATCGGCCTGATCACCCCGCCGATCGGCTCGGTGCTGTTCATCGGCACCTCCATCGGCCAGATCACCATCGCGCAAAGCATGCGCACCATCTGGCCGTTCTGGCTGGCGGCGCTGTGCGTGCTGTTGATCGTGGCGTTTTTCCCCGAATTGTCGCTGTGGTTGCCACGCGCCTTGCGCGCATGAGGACCTGAGCGACGGCGTGCCTGGCAGGCGCGGATCGGTACGGCAATCGCGCCGTATCCCCGCCTGCCAGGTACGCGCGGTGCCTTGCGTGGGTTGGGCATCGCTGCTGGCGGGAGGGTTCCGCCTCATCCGGTTAACCGGTGGCATTGCTGCCGCGACCGTATCGCCCCGCACCGCGGGGACCAGGAGAAAGCATGCGTATGCGTATCACCTCACCCCGTCTGCGTTGGCTGCTGGCCGGCGGACTGTTGCTGTGTACCGGGCTAAGCGCCGCGGCCGACTGGAAGCGCGGCATCGAGCATCAGCGCATCGCCGACCAGGGCAACGGCACCTTCCTCAACCCGGTGCTGGCCGGCGACCATCCCGACCCGTCCGTGCTCAAGGACGGCGACGATTACTACCTCACGCTGTCCTCGTTCGATGCCTACCCGGGCCTGCCGATCTGGCATTCGCGCGATCTGGTCAACTGGCAGCCACTGGGCCATGCCATTACCCAGAATGTCGGTGCGATCTGGGCACCGGACCTGATCAAGCACGGCAAGCGCTATTACATCTATTTCCCGGCCCGGCGTGGCGACCAGGGCGAGCGCAGCAACTTCGTGGTGTGGGCCGATGACATCAAGGGCCCGTGGAGCGCGCCGATCGATATCGGCCTGGGCAAGTACATCGACCCCGGCCATGCGGTGGGCGAAGACGGCAAGCGCTATCTGTTCCTGAGCGGCGGCGATTATGTGCAGCTCTCCGACGACGGCCTGAAAGTGGTCGGTTCGCCCAAGCACGTCTACGACGGCTGGAAATACCCGGAAAGCTGGGACGTGGAAGGCTACGCCCAGGAAGGCCCCAAGATCACCCGCCACAACGGCTGGTACTACATGACCACCGCCGTGGGCGGCACCGCCGGCCCGCCGACCGGGCATATGGTGATCACCGCGCGCTCGCGCTCCATCCACGGGCCCTGGCAGAACGCGCCCAACAACCCGATCACCCGCACCAAGAGCGCCGACGAGCCGTGGTGGTCGCGTGGCCACGCCACCCTGGTGGAAGGCACCGACAAGCGCTGGTGGATGCTTTACCACGGCTACGAACACGGCTTCTGGACGCTGGGCCGGCAGGCGCTGCTGGACCCGATCGAATGGACCCCGGACGGCTGGTTCGTCGCCAAGGGCGGCGACCTGGGCACCCCGCTGAAAAAACCCAGCGGCCAGGCGCTGCAACACGGCCTGGCGCTGTCGGACGACTTCCGTGCCGCCACGCTCGGCCCGCAGTGGGCGTTCTTCAACCCGGCCGCCGATGAGGCCAAGCGCCTGCAGGTGGGCGATGGCGTGCTGCGCCTGCAGGGCAAGGGCAACGCCCCGCGCAATGCCTCGCCGCTGACGGTGATCGCCACCGACCCCGCCTACCAGTTCGAGGTGCAGATGACGGTGGCGCCGGGCGGGCAGGGCGGGGCGCTGCTGTTCTACAGCGACAAGCTCTACGCCGGCGTGGGCAGCAATGGCGAAAACTTCGTCATGCACCGCTACGGCGAAGAACGCCCCGGCACGCTGGCGCCCAGTGCTACCGGTGGCACCTTGTGGCTACGGGTCACCAACAACCGCCACATCGTCACCATCCACAGCAGCACCGACGGCAAGGCGTGGACCAAGTACCCGGTGCAGATGGAGGTGTCCGGCTACCACCACAACGTGGCCGGCAAGTTCCTGGCCCTGAAGCCGGCGCTGTATGCCGCAGGCCCCGGCCAGGTGGAGTTCCGCAACTTCCGCTACCGCGCCCTGGACTGACCGTTCTGCATCGTCGGGCATGCCGCGGCGAGGCCTGCCGCGACAGGCCCTGCATGGCGGGCCTGCGCTCTCGGCAGGCTGCGCTCAGGTCTGCCGGCCCTGTGGCCGGTAGAATCCAATCAACTTCAACGGTTGACCGCTATGCCCGCCCGCAAGATGCCTGAAGAGGGAATGCCCGGCCTGCCGAAGGGCAAGGTAGCCACGATCAACGACATCGCCCGCATGTCGGGCGTGTCCAAGAAGACCGTGTCGCGGATCATCAACAACTCGCCGCTGGTGCGGCAGGACACCCGCGAGAAGGTCGAGGCGCTGATGCGCGAGGTGGGCTACGCGCCCGACCCGCTGGCGCGCGGGCTGGCGTTCCGGCGCTCGTTCCTGATCGGCATGGTCTACGACAACCCCACCGCCCAGTACATCGTGGACATGCAGTACGGCGCGCTGGACGCGCTGCGCGGCTCCAGCTTCGAACTGGTGGTACACCCCTGCGACAGCCGCAGCCCCGGCTACATCGAGGGCGTGCGCCGCTTTGCGCAGGCGCAGAAGCTGCACGGGGTGATCCTGGTGCCACGCGCCTCCGAAGACCAGGCGCTGGCCGACATGCTGGCCGAAATCGGCTGCCGCTATACCCGCATCGCCTCGATCGCGCTGGACGCCACCTCGCAGACGGTGATCACCCACGACCGTGACGGTGCGGCCGAAGCGGCCGATTACCTGCTCTCGCTCGGCCACCGCGACATCGCCCTGGTCACCGGCCCCAGCGCTTACCGCTCCTCGATCGAACGCACCTCGGGCTTTGCCGACGCACTGACCCGGCGCGGCATCGAACTGCCGCCCGAGCGCATCGTGGAAGCCGGCTACACCTTCGAATCCGGCGTGGCCGCGGCCGAAAAGCTGCTGCTGGGCAAGAAGCGCCCCACCGCCATCTTCACCGGTAACGATGAAATGGCCGCCGGTATCTACAAGGTGGCCCTGCGCGCCGGCATCAGCATCCCGCGCCAGCTCTCGGTGATCGGCTACGACGACAGCTCGCTGGCCTCGCGCCTGTGGCCACCGCTCACCTCGGTGCGCCGTCACACCCGCGACACTGGCCGCACCGCCGCCGCCATGCTGATCCAGCCGGACAACGCCCCGCAACTGCCCACCGCCAGCGTGCGCCCGCACCTGATCGTGCGCGACTCCTGCCAACCGCCGGAAGATTGAGCGCCTTGCGTCGCGACCCCTCGCGGTGCTGGCCTTCCGCTCCTTGCGGGACGGCGCGCCCGTCAAGGTGACAACTGCAGCCTTGGTCGGCCCACGGCGGCCCCCATCCGCCCTTCGGGCACCTTCCCCCGCAGGCGGGGGAAGGCAGTCCGCCGATCGCCGCGACAAAGACCCTCTCCCTGCAGGAGAAGCGCTCTAAGCCCCTCTCCCGCCGGCGGGAGAGGGGTTGGGGTGAGGGCAAGGCGGCAGACAGCCATCCAAAAAAGCAAGCCGTAAGCGTTGGTGGGAGATCCACATAAGCCTCTAACCCGACCAACCAAACCGCGCCCCCACACACCACGCGCAGCCTCGCACCCTCATCCGGCGCTGCGCGCCACCTTCTCCCGACGGGAGAAGGGCAAGCCGGCGCACGGTTCAACCGCCATCTTGCACTGCGCAATGACACCGGTTAACCAGAGCCGGTAGACTACCCCGGTGCAAGCCCTCTTTCCCCCCGCTTGCCACGGAGATCGCGCATGTCCCTGTACTGCAAGACCCACTACGCCACCCACCCGGACGCCATCAAAGGCGCCAGCAACGACGACCTGCGCGAGCTGTATCTGCTCGACGGCCTGTTCGTCGACGGTGCGGTGACCCTCAAATACACCCACTACGAGCGCTTCGTGCTCGGTGGCGCCGCACCGCTGGGCACCGCAGTGGAGCTGCCCAAGCAGACCGAGCCGGCGTCGGCCGCCGGTCATGCCTTCCTGGAGCGGCGCGAGCTGGGCGTGATCAACGTCGGCGCGGGCGCCGGCACCGTGACCGTGGACGGCACCGCCTACACGCTGGGGCCGAAGGACGGCCTGTACGTGGCGATGGGCAGTACCGATGTCAGCTTCGCCTCGGATGATGCCGCCAACCCGGCCAAGTTCTACCTGGCCTCGACACCGGCGCATGCGCGCTTCGAGACCAAGCAGCTGTCGATCAAGGATGCGGTGGCACTGGACCGTGGCGCGCTGGAAACCAGCAACGAGCGCACCATCTACCAGTACATCGTGCCGGCCACCTGCCAGTCCTCGCAGCTGCTGCTGGGGCTGACCGTGCTCAAGCCGGGCAGCGTCTGGAACACCATGCCGCCGCATCTGCACGACCGCCGCAGCGAGGTGTATTTCTATTTCGACCTCGGCGCCAACGACCGCGTGTACCACTTCATGGGCGAGCCCGACGCGCAGCGCCACATCGTGATCCAGAACAACGAAGCGGTGGTGTCGCCGCCGTGGTCCATCCACATGGGCGCCGGCACCAGCAATTACGCCTTTATCTGGGCGATGGGCGGCGAAAACCTGGATTACACCGACATGCACGTGCTGGACATCTGCCAGCTCAAGTAAGCCCGCGTTTCAGCAAGGCCGGCACCACAGCGTCGCCTCGGTCGCGCTAGGCGCCGGCACTGCACCCGTTCGAACAATGCAATCGGCCGCGCATCGCGCGGTTCACTCATCACATCACGGCACATCCAGCAGGAGCGACAAGGTAATGAGCAATCCGTTCAGTCTCGAAGGCAAGGTCGCACTGGTCACCGGTGCCAACACGGGCTTGGGCCAGGGCATCGCGCTGGCACTGGCGCAGGCCGGCGCCGACATCGCTGCCGCCGGCATCCAGGCGCCCACCGAGACCGAACAGAAGGTCAAGGCGCTGGGCCGTCGCTTCCTCGCCATCGAAGCCAACCTGATCAGCATCGAACCGGTGCAGCGCATCGTCGACGAGACCATCGCCGGGCTGGGCGGGCTGGACATCCTGGTCAACAACGCCGGCCTGATCCGCCGCACCGACGCGGTCGATTTCAGCGAGCAGGATTGGGACGACGTGCTCAACGTCAACCTGAAGTCGGCATTCTTCATGGCGCAGGCCGCCGGCCGCCACTTCATCGCCCAGGGCCGCGGCAAGATCATCAACATCGCCTCGATGCTGTCGTTCCAGGGCGGCATCCGGGTGCCGTCCTACACCGCCAGCAAGTCCGGCATTGCCGGCATCACCCGCCTGCTCGCCAACGAATGGGCCAGCAAGGGCGTGACCACCAATGCCATTGCGCCGGGCTACATGGCCACCGACAACACCGCGCAGCTACGTGCGGACCAGGATCGCAACAAGGCCATCTTGGATCGCATCCCGGCCGCGCGCTGGGGCGAACCGTCCGACCTTGGCGGCACCGCCGTGTTCCTGGCCAGCAGCGCCTCGGATTACGTCAACGGCGCCATCATCCCGGTCGACGGCGGCTGGCTGGCACGCTGATCCAGATCGCACAGCGATGGCGCGCACCATCCAGCGCGCGCCGCCGCCCCTGGTGTTGCTGCGATGTGGTGTCCTTCTCCCGCCTGTGGGAGAAGGTGCCCGAAGGGCGGATGAGGGCAGCCCTCGCCTGCCAACGCCCCGGACGGGCAGCGCAACCGAAAACACCTCGCGGCGGCACCATTGCCTTCATCTTTTTCCGAACCACTCTTCCCCAACCAATCGGAGCATTCCCATGAAAATCGCACTCATGAACGAGTTTAGCCAGGCCGCCAAGAACCCGGTGATCCTGCAGCAGCTCAACGACGTCGCCAGCGAGCAGGGCCACAGCGTGTTCAACGTCGGCATGGACGGCGACAACGATCACCGCCTGACCTACATCCACCTGGGCATCGTCGCCAGCCTGCTGCTGAACTCCAAGGCCGTGGACTTCGTGGTCGCCGGCTGCGGTACCGGCCAGGGCGCGATGATGTCGCTCAACGCGCACCCGGGCGTGTTCTGCGGCTACTGCATCGAGCCGACCGACGCCTACCTGTTCGCCCAGGTCAACAACGGCAACGCGCTGTCGCTGGCATTCGCCAAGGGCTACGGCTGGGGCGCGGAAATCAACGTGCGCTACATCTTCGAAAAGGCCTTCAGCGGCGAGCGCGGCCTGGGCTACCCGGCCGAACGTCGCGAATCGCAGGCCGCCAACGCCGGCATCCTGACCCAGGTCAAGCAGGCCACCGCCAAGTCCTACCTCGACGGCCTGCGCGCCATCGACCCGGAGCTGATCAAGCAGGCGATCGGTGGCGAGCGTTTCCAGCAGTGCTTCTTCGACAACGCCCAGGATGCGGAAATCCGCAGCTTCGTCGCCGGTGTACTGGGCAAGCCCGAAGCCGCAGCTGCCGCCGCGTAACTAGCAAACGCGCTTGAGCCCCTCTCCCGCCGGGGCGAGAAGGTACCGCTTGCGCGCCATTGGCGCGCGTACCTTGGAGCGTCCGCGCTGCTAGCGCGGGCAGGGGTGCGGAGCGAGGGTTGGGGTGAGGGTATGGCGGAAGACGGTTGCCTCAAACGGATAAAGACTTGAGACGACAGTAAGGCGGTCCAGCATTTTCGGAATACCCGCACCCTCATCCGCCCTTCGGGCACCTTCTCCCAAAGGGAGAAGGAACAGCGTCGTGTACTTGGCATTTCCCCGGAGCCCACCATGCGTCTGCTGCTGTTCGCATCGCTGCTGCTCTTTGCAAGCATTGCCCACACCGCACCCCACCACATCTTCATCGCTGGCGATTCCACCGCCGCCGATTACGGCCCGGAGCGCGCGCCGCAAGCCGGCTGGGGCCAACTGCTGCAGGAGTGGTTCGACCCGGCGCAGTGGCAGGTGCATAACCACGCCAAGGGCGGCCGCAGCACGCGCAGTTTCATCGCCGAAGGCCGCCTGGATGCCATCGCAAAAGAACTGCAACGCGGCGACATCCTGCTGATCCAGTTCGGCCACAACGACGCCAAGCGCGAAGATCCCACGCGCTACACCGATCCCACCACCGACTACGTGCAGTTCCTGCGCCGCTACATCGCCACCGCACGCGACACCGGCGCCACCCCGATCCTGATCACCCCGGCCGAACGTCTGCTCTACGACTTCGGCGCGCTGCTCGACACGCACGGGCGCTACACGCTGGCGATGCAGCAACTGGCCGCCGAAGAACGCGTGGCCCTGATCGATCTCAACGCCAGTTCCAGCGACTGGATCCGCGCACTCGGCGAACAAGCCGCCAAACCGTATTTCCTGTTCGTGCCCGAACAACACAAGGCAGACGGCACCCACTTCAGCCGCGCCGGTGCCACCGCCATCGCCTGCCTGGTCGTGCACGGCTGGGTGCAACTGCAGCCCGAGCTCAAGACACAACTACGCCGCGATGCCGACTGCGGCGCAGCACCCGACACCGCCGCCCAACGCACCGCACAGGCGCATCCCTCGCTGGTTGTGCATGAGCGCGATCTTGCCCACGAACAACCCGGCCCGCACGGCGGCGCCGGCCCCACCACGGCCTATCCATTCTTCGCAGACGCGCCGGAGCTGAAGTTCGTGCTGCGTAAGCGCGTGCTGCACAAGGGCGCCGGCATCGGCCTGCACCTGCACGACAAGGACGAGATCTATTACATCGTCAGCGGCCGCGGCCTGTACGCGCTGGATGGCAAGCAGTACGACGTCAGCGCCGGCGACGCGCTACTGACGCGGCCTGGCAGCACGCATGCCTTGCAGCAGATCGGTGAGGAACCGCTGGTGCTGCTGTTGGCCTACACGCAGACGCCGAAAAACTAGCGCAAAGTCGCATCAGATGCCGTCTCTGATGGACGGGTGCTGTACTACTCGCTCAGCTGTGTAGTGAGAACGTAATGTAACGGCGCAGAACATCGCTGTCGGTAAGAGATCTAGTCTGTGCCGAATCAATCACGTATTCCCGACGTTGAGCGGCTAAAAAACATGGCGAGCAGTCGTCGTCAGATGCGTGCCGACGGCGCGCTCGGAACGCTGTGTACGACTGCACCATGCTGATTCCCAAGCATCGGCCACGCCGGCCTGGCGATGAGTGCAGGCGTTCGTCAGCTGCTCTCAGCACGGCATTCGTGCATCCAGGCACGCCAAACCCATCCGGCCTATCGCGCGGGATCGATCACCGCCTCCATTGCGGCGATCTCGGAACGGCTGGCATTGCAGCGCAGCGCTTCTTGTTGCCAGCGGGCTACGGCAGCGCGTACGTCCTCGATGATGGTCAGCGCCTGTGGTTTGCTGAGCCGATAGTAGGCATGGGTGTCCATCAACAACGCAATCCGTGGCGTAGGGTCATCCAGACCAATGGCCAAGACATGCGCATCCTTGTCCTGATTGGGATTGACGTCGAACGCAGGCGCCAGTCGCCAGCCAGCTGGCTCACGCAAGAACCCATGATTGCGCAGGTGGTCATCGCGGTTGCCGATAAGCACATTGAAGGCGACGCGTCGGAACAGCTGATGAAGATCGTCCTGGATGGCATGCGCCGCGCCAAACATCTCGATGGCGTGCGCGATATCGACATAAGATGATTCTTCGCTGTGGTCCACATCCAGTAGCGTCAATGCCGACGCATAAGTACGGCGGCCCTGCGGTGTGCGATCGAAGCGCTGCACTGCGTAGGTGGTGCCGTGCTTGGAAAGTTCCAGCGGTCTGGCCGTCGACATGCTGATGCCCGCGGACAACGCCAGCCGATAGGTGATGTATTCCCAGCGGCCGACGTTGTAGTCATCCTCGGCAGAAGGGAACTTCGCCAGCCACAGCGTGTCATCCGCCTCACGCACACTGGCTTTGGGGCGCGCGCCGCCCAGTGAGGCACCGGGTGCGATCAGTTGCTTGATCCACGCCAGGTCCGTGTCGTTGTCGCCAATTTCATCGTGCTCGAGCCGGCGAGCGATTGCCTCCAGCTCGCGTAATTGCGTAAGCGGTGGTGCGCTCAGTGCATGATCATCGAGAAACCTGCCGCTGACGCTGTCTTTCAATCGCAGGGCGCCCATGCGCGAGACGTCGTTGACGCCGATCAGATAGTCCCAGGGCCGCAAGGCACGCACCTTACGGCCTTGTTCGCGGGCCTTGATCACCTCTTTGCGCTTCATCAGCAGTTTGCCCCACCGGTCGGGCGAACAATCGAGAAACGCAGCGCTCAACTCCGATGCGCCCGCGCGTGCAATCAGCACGCCTGCGTGGAGCGGCAGTTGCGGATCGAGCGCGAAGGCGCGGACAGGTGTCTCGTTGGCCAGCCATCCCGCGGCGTACTCAAAATGAAGCGTGTCGCCGCGTCGGCTGTTCTGCCGGGTCAGATATCCCGCCAGTGCATTCCCGCCCAGTGAGGGATCCTCCACCCACACTTCCACCTTGCCGATTTCCTGCGGAGTGCTGGACGCGTTCATGGCGGTGTCCTGCCAGCGGGGCCTGGCCGACGTAAACGGCTGTCCTGCAGCGCTCTTCCCAGTGGGTCGGTCTTTGCCAACAGATCAATGTCCTTGTCCAGACCGAGGACGGTGAGCACGCGCAGGACGGCCGCCAGGCTGATCGATGGATCGCCGTTTTCGAGCTTTGCCAGGGTGGGTACGCTGATGCCGACACGCATTGCCAGCTCGCGCTGCGTCATCTCGCGGCGCAGTCGCGCCGTGCGCAGGCGCTCTCCCAGTGCTTCGATCTGGCGAAGTGCGCGGGGCATTGTGGGCGGGATATATTTCGGCATGCCAAATTAAATTACTCTTCCGGGCCTGGAAAGCAAGTTAATTTGGTATTGGCCAAGGGTGTGGCTGGAATCTGCGACCTGTGTTGAGGCTTTCAGGTGCACGGCCGCGTGATGGGAACGGGTAGGTCACCAGCCCGCTGATGCAGTTCGTGCAATCGCCAGGCAGCACGGGCAAAGCCCTCAGGCCTTGTCCACGCCGTAATGCGTCAGGCCCAGGCGCGCCAGGTCGCCGAGGCGGCGGTAATACACCTCTTCCCACCCCTGCACGCGCTGGCGGTCGGCCTCGTTCATGGCGTCGAGGATGTCTTCGATGCTCAGCAGGTCCGGGTCTTCTTCCAGCCGTTCGAACACCGCGCCCAGCCCTTCGATGGCCTGCCGCGTCTGCGCTGCGCCCATGGCCGCCAGGCCGCGCAGTGCGTCGCTGCGGGTGGCCGCATCCCAGCGGTCGAAATAGCGCGCATAGCCGCTTTCGCTCATGTCCGCATCCAGCCGCGCCAGTGCGATCAGTTCACGTTCGCCCGGCGTCAGCGCGTCCAGGCGTCCACGCAGCGTGGCTAGTTTTGCCTGCGCGCGTGCAGCACGCCGGCGCCACAGCAGCTCGGGCATGTGGAGCAGGCCTTCGGGCGTGGGTGGTGCGATCGCCGGCCAGTTCACCCCGAAGCCGTCGTCGGTGAGTTGCCATTGCGCACGCTGCGGCGGTGTCGCCTTGAGCAACAGGCGATGGGCCTGGATGGGCTCATCGATGCGGATGCCGTTGGCCAGGGTGAACAGCAGGCGGGTATCGTCCAGCTCCAAGCGCCGGATACGCAGATGCGTCAGGTCCATTGAGCGAAGGCGGTGTGGGGAGGCTTGACCTTAGTCCGCAGTGGCAGCGGTGTCGAGTCGGTGTGCCTCACATCGCAGCGTCACCAGCATGCATCGCCTCACGCTGCCGCAGCGGGCAGCACATGATTTCAGCCGGTGCCTCACACGTCGCCGTCGCGGCTCCAGCCCTCGCCGGTGCCGCGCTGGAACGCCAGATCGCTTGCCAGCACGTCGCCGGCCGGCACCTGCGCCTGCTGGGCGAGATCGGCGTAGATCGGGGTGAAGTCGGGCGCGGTGGCGTCCATCAATTGCGCAAAGCTGTCGATGACGAAATAGGTCTTCTGGAAGCTGTCGATGCGGTAGCGGGTGCGCATGATGCGCTGCAGATCAAAGCCAATACGGTTGGGTGCAGCCGACTCCAGCGAGTACAGCGACTCGCCCTTGGACGAGACGATGCCGGCGCCGTAGATCCGCAGCCCCTGCGCAGTCTTGATCAGGCCGAACTCCACCGTGTACCAGTACAGCCGCGTCAGGTTCTGCAGCGCGCCCGGGCCGATGCCGTGCGCCTTGACTCCGCCACGGCCATAGGCCTGCATGAATTCGGCAAACAGCGGGTTCATCAGCAGCGGCACGTGCCCGAACAGGTCATGGAACAGATCCGGTTCGGCGATGTAGTCGATCTGGTCGGGACGGCGGATCCACCACGTCACCGGGAAGCGCTTGTTGGCCAGGTGATCGAAGAAATCCAGCTCCGGCAGTAGGCCTTCCACCCCCACCAGGGTCCAGCCCGTCGCCGCCTGCAGCACGGCGTTGAGCGCACCGAAGCGTGGAATCTGCCGATCGTCCATGCCCATCGCGTCTTGCGCCTGCAGAAACTCATCGCAGGCGCGGCCCACCAGCAACTCGCGCTGGCGGCGATAAAGCGTGCCCCAGGTGGCGTGGTCGTCGCTGCTGTACCCGTCCCACGGCTGGTTGACCACTGCGGTCGTGTAGACCGGGACGTAGCCCTTGTCGGTGAGCTGGTTTTCGACGCGGCGCGGGGCAGTGTTCATGCGGTAGGAATCCCATGGCGGCAGCGGTTCACCTTATCCGGATCGCGACGCAACAGGCTTGCGAATCTTGCGTGCCGCGACCGGTTGCGCGCAAGATTCGTGCGTCCGAATCTGCTGCTGCGCAACATATGGACCAGCCAATCGCTCTGGACCGCACCGATCTGCGGTTGCTTGCCCTCCTGCAGACGCAGGGGCGTACCAGCAATGCCGAGCTCGCCATGCAGGTGAACCTGTCGGCTTCGGCCTGCCTGCGCCGCACGCAGCGACTGGAGGCCGCCGGCATCATCGCCGGCTACGGTGCGCGGCTGGATGCCCGCGCGCTGGGGCTGGGCCTGCAGGCCTTCGTGCGGGTGCAGCTGGAACAGCATGGCCAGGCCGATATCGACCGGTTCGCCGATGGGGTGCGCGGTTGGGACGAGGTGGTGGCGTGCTGGGCCCTGACCGGCGACATGGATTATCTGCTGCAGGTGCAGGTACGCGACCTGGAGCATTTTTCGCGGTTCCTGCTGGATCGCCTGCTCAATGCCACCGGCGTGTCGGACGTCAACTCCAGTTTCGTGCTGCGCACGGTCAAGGCGCCGGAAGGGCTGCCGCTGTCGCATCTGGGCTGAGCGGGCGCGCTGCATGGGCAGGTGGCTGGCGGGCCCTCCACGTTGTTTCCAAAGTGCTGCGCGCCGCGCTGGCCAGTTCGCGCGCGTGCGTGGCTGCGATGGGGAGCCGTCCTTCGTCGTCATCCATACCACCGGTGTCGCCCATGGCCGCATCTTCCGGCAGCGTGAGCGTGTTACCTGCACGCGCGCGCTGCCACCGCCGGCGCCTGTGACCTGGCCGGATGCGTCGCCGTGTTCACCACGCCGCGGCGTGTCGTGTTGATGCACGACGCGCGTTGCCGAGCCATTGACGTAACGGCTCGCCACGACCAAGCGACCCCAACCGCGCCGCACTTGTCGCACAAACGATAACGATTTACATTTGCGTAACGTCTGGCCGGCTCCGGCCATGTCCTCTCGTCGATCCGCCAGCCTTTGCCAGGCCAGCCAGCCATCGCCTGAGCAGGACGCTGACACATGACTGCCTCCCTGCTGCCACGCCACGGCGTGCGCCCACGATCGATGAGAGACCGATGCCTGCATTGCCCCATTCCCTGACCACGCTGTCTGTCGCCCTGCTGTGCGCGCTGAGCTTGCCGGCCCCGGTGCACGCGGCCGACCTGGCCGATGCCAAGACGCTCGACCAGGTCAACGTCAACGGCACGGTGAGCCGCGCGCAACCGGCCACCACCACGCGCCTGCCGCTCACGCTGCAGGAAACCCCGCAGTCGGTGAGCGTGATCGGGTTGCAGCGGCTGGAAGACGAATCGCTGTTCAGCATCGACGATGTGATGCGTAACGTTACGGGCGTCAACGTGTCGTTCTACGACACCCAGCGCCCGCTGTATTTTGCGCGCGGCTTCCAGATCACCGATTTCCAGGTCGACGGCCTGCCGACCTATAGCGGGGCGACCAATCAGGAATACGACACGGTCTTCTACGACCGCATCGAAGTGATCCGCGGCGCCAATGGCCTGCTCACCGGCGCGGGCATTCCTTCGGCCACGGTGAACCTGCTGCGCAAGCGCCCGGGCAAGGACTTCGATGCGTCGTTTGCGGTGAGCGCGGGCACCTGGGATTTCCGCCGCATGCAGGCCGACGTCAATGCACCACTGACCGAAGACGGGCGTTTTCGCAGCCGTGTGGTGGCCGCCTGGCAGGACCGCGATTACTACTACGACCGCTACCACGACAACAAGATGTCGGGCATGGCGGTGCTAGAAGGCGACCTGACCGACAGCACCACGCTCACCGTGGGCTACCAGCGCCAGGACAACAGCCCGGTCGGCTCGACCTGGGGCACGGTGCCGTTCTTCGCCGCCGACGGATCGTTGGCCAATCTGCCGCGCTCCACCAACATGGCACCGGAGTGGACGCGCTGGCAGCGCGAAACCAGCACCGCCTTCGCCAACCTGGAACAGCGCTTTGGCGAGGACTGGCTGCTGCGCGTCAACTACGCCCATACCAAGGGGCAGGTGCAGAACATGCGCGTCTACGGCACCGGCTATCCGGCGGCCGATGGCAGCGGCATCTTCCTGCGCACAGCGGCCGGCGAAACCGAGGATGTCCGCGACAGCGTGGACGTGTACCTGTCGGGCGGGTTTTCGCTGTTTGGCCGCCAGCACGATGTGGTCGTCGGCGGCAGCTGGCAGGATCTGCAGTCCACCGCGTACCCCACCGTGCAGACCTATCCGGATGACTGGGCCACCTGCATCAGCCCGACCGGCGCGCGCGAGCGCTGCTATTTCATTCCGGACATCCGCAACTGGAACGGCGACATTTCCGAGGTGACCTACGCGCGCAACGGCC
This sequence comes from Xanthomonas sp. NCPPB 1068, assembly GCF_041479385.2. Classification (NCBI taxonomy): domain Bacteria; kingdom Pseudomonadati; phylum Pseudomonadota; class Gammaproteobacteria; order Lysobacterales; family Lysobacteraceae; genus Xanthomonas; species Xanthomonas sp. NCPPB 1068. Next base: position 217,489 of record NZ_CM192986.1, read on the forward strand.
GGCGCAATGAAGCGCGCACCACGCAACGTGGCGTATACGCCTCCACCCGCTTCCGTCTGGCCGAGCCGCTGTCGCTGATCGCCGGCGCACGCCTGAGCACCTGGCAGACCCGCACCCAGGCCTTCAGCGCCAGTGGCAGCTATACCGGCACCAGCGGCCGCTACAAGGTGAGCGACGAAGTCACCCCGTATGTGGGGCTGGTCTACGACATCGTGCCCGATGTGTCGGTCTACGCCAGCTACACCGAGATCTTCAATCCGCAGAACTACCGCGACAAGGACAACAACCTGCTCGCGCCGGTGGAAGGCTCCAATCTGGAAGCCGGCATCAAGGCGCAATTGCTCGACGGCCGCGCGATGGCCACCGCCGCCGTGTTCGAAGCCAAGCAGGACAACTTCGCGGTGCGCGACATGACCCAGCCGGAAGGCGCATTGCCCGATGGCACCTCTGCCTTCATCGGCGTGGACGGCACCAAGAGCCGTGGCTGGGAAGTGGATTTCAACGGTGAGATTCTGCCGGGCTGGACGGTCAACGGCGGCTACACGCACGTCAAGGTCACGCGGGCGCCGACCGATGCGATCTACGCCAATCTGCCGGAGGACTATCTGCAGCTCTCCACCCAGGTGCGCCTGCCCGGCGCCTGGGACCGCCTGAGCATCGGCGGTGGCATCAGCTGGCAAAGCGCGGTGCGCGGCTTCAATATCGCCCGCCCCACCGGCGACGGCAGCGGTGCCACCACGCCGGTCACCGTGGTGCAGAACCCTTACGCGCTGGTGCATTTCAACGCCAACTACCGCATCAGCGATCAATGGACCGCCACGCTGGCGGTGCGCAACGCCTTCGACAAGACCTACTGGGCGAATCTGGATTATCAGAACTACGGCGAGCCGCGGTTCGTCAGCGTGTCATTGCGTTGGCGGTATTGAGGTCGATGGCGATGCATGAGCCTGAGTGAGACACGGGGCTGGGTGGCGCGCACGCCGTGCGATGCGCATCGCGGTCATCGGGACGGCAGCGCGACCAGTGTCGCTCCTACCAAAGCAGTGCTGTGACCAGGCCGTTGTAGGAGCGGCCCAGGCCGCGATGCCGTCCCGATGACGCCTGGCCCCCGAGCACCCACGACATCACTCAGGCCCCCGGTCCGCCTCAAGCACGCCAATCTGCCCACGGAGGAGCGCGTTCACGCGCGGCGGGATATCACCAGTCACGTTCCCTCGACTGCGCACCCCCAGTGACGTTCCCTGGCGCACAAGCGCGCCGTAACCGCGAGGCCTGCGCATACGCCGTTGTAGGAGCGGCCCCGGCCGCGATGCCGTCCCGATGACGCCTGGCCCTCGAGCGCCCACGACATCCAGCAGCCCCACACTCCGCAGCTACACGCGACTCTCAGCGCGCGACGAGCATCACCGGCAACTCCTCGCGCACTCGCGTGCCCTGGCAACAGCCGCCTCCGGCCGCCGATCCCACCCATCCAGCTCAGCGCGGCCGCGTCACGGTGCCACGCAGGCCTCGTCCTTGCCGCGTAGTTTTTCCCAGCGCGAGCGTTGTTCCAGGCAGCGCTCGTAGGCCTGCTGCCTTGCGGCCCTGGCCTGATCGGCCGCCGTGCGCTTGGCACTGCTGCGCGCGGCCTGCAGCTGCGCAATCTTGGCGCGAATCTGCGGCATCACCGCCATGGCGGCGCGTTCGCCTTCCAGGATCGCAGCGCTGCGCTGGTTGAAATCGGCCGAGCCGATATCGTTGACCTTGGGGCGCACCACCACGTCCGCGCGCTTGAGTTCGGCCTCGCCCAGGCGCTGGCCCATGATCGAGATGGACTGGTTCACCGTGCCCAGCAGGTCGCCCGGATTCTTGCCGCTGGCCTTGCTGGAGATATCCACCGCCACCACGAACTCCGCGCCGAGCTGGCGTGCGGCATCCACCGGCACCGGGCTGACCACGCCGCCATCGACGAAGTGGGACTGCCCGATGGTCACCGGCTCGAACACGCCGGGAATACTGCTGGACGCACGCACCGCCTGGCCGGCATTGCCGCGCACGAACACGGTGCGCTCGCCATCTTCCAGGCGCGTGGCCACGGCGGCAAACGGCTTGCGCAACTTTTCGATCGGCTTGCCGCCCAACTGGTCGTTGACGTAGTCCTGCAGCTTCTGGCCCTGTACCAGGCCGCCGGAAAACAGGCGCACGTCGCGGATGCTGGTCTGATCCAGCGCCACCGCCTTTTCCTGCATGTCGAAGGCCGTCATGCCGCTGGCATACAGCGCGCCGACCACACTGCCGGCACTGGTGCCGGACACCACCACCGGGGCAAACCCGTTGGCTTCGAGCATCTTGATCACGCCGATATGCGCAAAGCCCTTGACGGCGCCACCGCCGAGCGCGATCCCGATCTTGACCGGTTTGGCTGCCGTCGCCGACGGCGCCTGCACCACCGGCGCGGGCAGGGCCGGGCGTGGCTCGCCACCGCAGGCCGAGAGCAGACCGAGCAGGGACAACAGGGCAAGCGAGCGGGGGCGGCGAAGCGCAGTCATGGCGAAAACGTCGATGGGAAAGGCGAGGGAGAATACACGCGCGCTGCCACTGCTGCTGCAGTGATTGGCGTGGGTGGAGCTTATTCAAAACGGCATCATCTGCAGGCCTTGCATTCCCTTCTCCCACCGGGACATTGTCCCCCTTCATGGGCGAGAAGGTGCCCCGTAGGGGCGGATGAGGGTACGCGCGAAGCGTCGTGCATCCATTCCGAAGAGTGGCTTCGCCCCGTACCCTCACTCGCTAGATCACCACCACGCCAACCCGCCGCAGCACCCACTCAGAACCGGTTATCCCCATCCAGCAGCCGGCCCAATCCGCCCAGCACCGAGCCTTCGCCGCGTTGCTGGCCGCCGGCTTGCGGAGCGGCCTGCAGCATGCGGCCGGCCATGCGCGAGAACGGCAGCGATTGCAGCCAGACCTTGCCCGGGCCGGTGAGGGTGGCCAGGAACACGCCTTCGCCACCGAAGAACATGCTCTTCAACCCGGCCACGCGGCGCACGTCCATGTCCACGCCGGCGTGATAGGCCACCACGCAGCCGGTGTCCACGTCGATACGCTCGCCAGGGCCAAGCTCACGTTCGACAACCGTGCCGCCGGCATGCACGAACACCCAGCCGTCGCCTTCGAGCTTCTGCATGATGAAGCCCTCGCCGCCGAACAGGCCGGTGAGGATCTTGCGCTGGAAGGCGATGCCCAGCGACACGCCGCGCGCGCCGGCCAGGAAGCTGTCTTTCTGGCAGATCAGCTGGCCGCCATGCTCGGACAGGCGCAGCGCCAGTACCGTGCCCGGGTAGGGCGCGGCGAATGCCACCTTGGCCTTGCCGCTGCCGGCGTGGGTGAACACGGTGGTGAACATGCTCTCGCCGGTGACCACGCGCTTGCCGGCCGACAGCAGCTTGCCCATCAGCCCGCCACCACCGCTCTGGCCGGCATGCGAGCCGTCGCCGAACACGGTGTCCATCTGCACTGCGGAGTCCTTGTACATCAGTGCACCGGCCTCGGCGATGGCGCTCTCGCCCGGGTCCAGCTCGACCTCGACGAACTGCATGTCGTTGCCGACGATGCGGTAGTCGATCTCATCGGCGCGGCCGGCCGCGCCGGTCAGCGGTGGCGGCGCACTGCCGCCGCCCTGCAGTTCGGCCAGCTGACGGGCCGGAGTCCAGCCATCGAGCCCATCGCGCCAGGCCAGTGCGTCGGGTTGGCGCTGCGCATACACGCGGGCGTTGGCAGCGTCGAGCGGGCCGATGCGTTCGGCCTGTCCGGGAACATGGAAATACCACTGGGCCATCGGGACGACTCCTGTCTGTAGGTGCGGCGAGTCTAAGCGCAACCGCAGCGGCGGCGTCCCGTGTCCAAGGTCATGCGCTGGGTGCAGGTGGGCACGGTGGCGGGGCGTCCCACGCGCAGCACCGTGCATCGCAGGGCATGCAGCACAACCGCGCCACACACACGCGCATCGGCGTGCAATGGTGCGATGCGAGCCAAGGACCAGCGCGCCCCAGCACGGACCGGCATCGCGGCAAGACACGTTCACGCGCTTGCACCCAGGCAAGCCACCGTAGCCATCGGGAAACAGCGCGCACTGCAGCCGCGTCGGCTATCCACGCCACACGTGCGTGGCTACCGCGCACACCGCAGATCCGCATCGGTGTGCGCGGTAGCGTCTGACAGGCAGGCGCGCAGGATCATCCTGCAGCTCTCACTCCCCAACGCTTGCCCAATAGCGCTCACCATCGCGATGCACGCGTACAGGGCCATCGAATGCCGCCGACAGGCTGGCATCGGTCAGCACGGCATCGCGCGCGCCGTCGGCCACCACCTTGCCCGCGCGCAACAGGATCACCCGCGCGATCTCCGGCACGATCTCTTCGATGTGGTGGGTCACCAGCACCAGGGTGATGCCCTGGCGGGCGAGATGACGCATCGTGTCCAGCAGGTGCTGGCGCGCCACCAGATCCAGCCCGGTGGAGGGCTCGTCCAGCAACAGGGCGCGCGGGCGGTTGACCAGGGCGCGTGCGATCAGCACCCGGCGGGTTTCGCCGGCCGACAGCTCGGCAAACGGGCGGTCCAGCAACGGCAACGCCTGCGCCAACGCCAGTGCTTCGCGGGCGCGGGCGCGCATGCCGTCGTCGATCTCCCGATGCGGCGGCACCACGTAGCTGGCGAAGAATCCGGACAGCACCGCGCTCTCCACATCCAGCCCCGGCATGTCGGCCAGGTTGACGCTCAGGTCGCTGGTGACGATGCCCAGCTGCGAGCGCAACCGGTCCACCTGCCAGCGCGTCTGCCCCAGCACCTTGACCGAGGCCTGTCCGTCGCCGCGTGCCAGCGGATACAGCTCGCGGGTGATGAGTTTGATGAAGGACGATTTGCCGCAGCCGTTGGGGCCCAGGATGGCGGTGTGCTGGCCCAGCGCGATGCGCAACTGCAATGCATGCAACACGCGAACCTGGCCGCGCATCACACTCGCCTGGTCGAGTTCGATCAACGCCGGCGCATCGGCGGGTGCAGCGGCAACATCGGTAACAACAGTCATACGGAAGGCATCAGGCAGTGGGAAGACAGACGTGTGAACCGCTTTAGAAATGTAGGGGCGACCCTACGCGTGCGAAGGGTGAAGTTTGCCGCGATCGCCCCCATCATGTCTGCATCGACCAACGAGATGCGCCGCCGTGGACCTGCCGATGTTGTCCGACCCGATCATCGACTTCCTGACCGCCGGCGTGGCCGGGCTGCGCGTGTGGGGCATGCTTGCAGTGCTGCTGGTGTTCACCCAGCTCACCATCTTCTCGGTGACCTTGTACCTGCATCGCAGCCAGGCCCACCGCGGCGTGGATTTCCATCCGGTGGTGGCGCATTTCTTCCGCTTCTGGACCTGGCTCACCACCTCGATGATCACCCGCGAGTGGGTGGCGATCCATCGCAAGCATCACGCCAAGGTGGAGACCGAAGAAGACCCGCACAGCCCGCAGACCAAGGGCATTTCGCAGGTGTTCTGGCGCGGCGTGGAGCTGTACCGGGAGGCGCGCGCGCAGCGTGCCGACATCGAGCAGTACGGCAAGGGCGCACCCACCGACTGGATCGAGCGGCACCTGTACACCCCGCATGCCAATGCCGGCCCGGTCGCCTTGCTGGTGCTCAACACGGTGCTGTTCGGTCTGCCGGGCATCGCGCTGTGGGCGATCCAGATGGCGTGGATTCCGTTCTGGGCCGCCGGCGTGGTCAACGGCCTGGGCCATTGGTGGGGCTATCGCAATTTCGAATCCGCCGACACCTCCACCAACCTCACTCCGTGGGCGCTGTGGATCGGTGGCGAAGAACTGCACAACAACCACCATGCCTTCCCGAGTTCGGCGCGCTTTTCGATGCGGCGCTGGGAGTTGGACATCGGCTGGATCGCCATCCGTGGATTGCAGGCCATGGGTCTGGCCAAGGTGTTACGCGTGGCGCCGTCGCTGGATATCCGCCCCAATATCGCCGTGCCCGATGCCGATACGCTCAAGGCGCTGTTGTCGCATCGCTTCCAGGCCATGACCGACTACCAGCGCAATGTGCTCAAGCCGGCGTTGCGCGACGAGGCTGCCGCCACCGGCGCCAAGCTGCGCGAGCTGTTGCCGCGCCGCCTGCGCAAGGGCCTGGTCGACGACGGGCGCTGGCTCAAGCCAGATGCGCGCGCGCAGTTGCAGGCCTGGGTGGCGCAACGCCCGCGCATGCGCACCCTGGTCGAGTACCGCGCACGGCTCAGTGCGGTGCTGGAGGCCCGCAGCCACGATGCATCCGAGCGCCTGAAGCAGTTGCAGCAGTGGTGCCACGAGGCCGAAGCCAGCGGCAATGCAGCGCTGCAAGCCTATGCGGCGCGGCTCAAGGGTTATGCGCTGAGTGGGCCGTAAGCCCGGCGGCACGCGTATTGCCGTGAGTGCGCGTGCGTTGCATCATCTGGCGCCGCCTGCGCCGCCTGCGCCGCCTGCGCCGCCTGCGCTGCCGATGGCCTGCGTTGTACTGGCCTGCCTTGTACTGGCGTGGGTGCCCGCAGCGCATGCCCAGGTGCAGGACAGCCAGGAATATCTCAAGCGCATGGACAGCGATGGCGATGGCCGCGTCAGCCGCGATGAATATGTGGCCTGGATGAGTTACGCCTTCGATCAGCGCGATGCCGATCACGACGGCGTGCTGCAGGGCGAAGAGTTGCCCGGCCGCCGTGGCAAGCCGATTACCCGCACGGCGCACCGCGCCAGCCTGATCGAGCGGTTTGCGCGGCAGGATGCCAATGGCGACGGCTATCTGAGCGCGCGCGAGCTGCTGGCGCCGCCCCGCTGATGCCTACCTTCGCGCCCGGCTGACGTCGGCTTGGGCAAGCTCGAGCGCATGTTCACTCTCGATCAGGTCAGCCGGCACTACGGCCAGTCCATTGCGCTCGACAAGGTCACGCTGACTGTTGCACGTGGTGCGACCACGGCGTTGATCGGGCCGAGCGGCGCCGGCAAGTCCACCGTCCTGCGCATGCTGGTCGGGCTGGAATGGCCCGACAGCGGCAGCGTCAGCTTCGATGGCACGCCGCTGGCACGTGCCGGCCTGCAGGCGCAGCGCCAGCGCATCGGCTATGTCATCCAGGAAGGTGGCCTGTTTCCGCACATGGACGCGCGCAGCAATGCGGTGTTGCTGGCACGGACCCTGGGCTGGCCGCGCGAGCGCATCCAGGCGCGGCTGGAGCGTCTGTGCACGCTCTGCCAGCTGCCGCCGGCGTTGCTGGCACGCTACCCGGCCGAACTCTCCGGCGGCCAGCGGCAACGCGTTGGCCTGATCCGTGCCCTGATGCTGGACCCGCCGGCGCTGCTGCTGGACGAGCCGCTGGGCGCCCTGGACCCCATCGTGCGGTACGACCTGCAGGCGCAGATGCGCGAACTGTTCGCCCAGCTTGGCAAGACCGTGGTGCTGGTCACCCACGACGTTGCCGAAGCCGCGTATCTGGCAGACACGTTGGTGCTGATGCGCGCTGGCCGCGTGGTGCAGCAGGGCAGTGCGCAGGCCTTGCTCGCGCAGCCGGCCGAGCCGTTCGTGCAGCGCTTTCTCAGCGCGCAGCGCAGCATCGGCGACGCAGCATGATCGCGCGCGTGCTTGCCATGGTGATGTTGCTGATCTGCAGCGGCGGCGCGTCGGCCGCCGGGGTGACGGTGGGCTCGAAGAATTTCACCGAGGCGGTGATCCTGGGCGAGATCGCCACCGCTGCCGGCAAGCGCGCTGGCGTGGACGTGCAGCACCGCGCCCAGCTCGGTGGCACCCGCATCCTGTGGCGCGCGCTGGAAACCGGGCAGATCGACGTCTACGCCGAATACACCGGCACCCTGGCGCAGGAACTGCTGCAGCTGCCCACCGCCAGCCAGGCCGAACTGCGTGCGGCGCTGGATGCACGCGGCCTGGCGATGACGCAATCGCTGGGTTTCGAGAACAACTATGCATTCGGCATGCAGCGCGAGCGGGCACGCGCGCTGGGCATCGCCACCCTGTCCGATCTGGCCCGTCATCCAACCCTGAAGATCGGCCTGAGCAACGAATTCATGCAGCGCGCCGACGGCTGGCCCGGCGTGCGTGCGGCCTACGCCTTGCCGCAGACCGCCACCGGGCTGGATCACGATCTGGCGTATCGCGCACTGCAGAGCGCAGCGATCGAGGTCACCGATCTGTACAGCACCGATGCGGAGATTCCGTATTACCGGCTGCAGGTGCTGCGCGACGACCGCCATTACTTCCCGGAGTACCAGGCGGTCTTTCTGTATCGCAAGGATCTGGCACAGCGCGCACCGGCAATGCTCAAGGCGCTGCAGGGCCTGCAGGGGCGTATCGACCAAGCCTCCATGCAGCGGCTCAACGCACAGGTGAAGCTGGAGCGCCAAGGCGAAGCGGCGGTTGCGGCGCAGTGGCTGGGCGTGGCGCCGGCCACGCAAGCCGATTCGCGTTTCAGTCGATTGTTGCGTCACACGCGCGAGCATCTGGCATTGGTCGGCGTTTCGCTGGGCTTGGCGCTGCTGATCGCCTTGCCGCTGGGCGTGCTGGCCGCACGGCGGCCGCGTCTGGGCCAGTGGGTGCTGTCGTTGACCGGCGTGCTGCAGACGCTGCCGTCATTGGCCGTGTTCGTGTTCATGATCCCGCTGTTCGGCATCGGCGCGAAACCGGCGATTGCGGCGTTGTTTCTGTATAGCCTGCTGCCGATCGTGCGCAACACCTACGCCGGGCTGACCTCGACCCCACGCGAGCTGCGCCAGACCGCCGAAGCGATCGGCGTGCCTGCGTGGACGCGCCTGTGGCGGGTGGAGTTGCCGCTGGCGCGCCGCACGATCGTGGCCGGCATCCAGACCGCCGCGGTGATCAACGTGGGCACCGCCACGCTGGGTGCCTTGATCGGTGCCGGTGGCTATGGCCAGCCGATCCTCACCGGCATCCGTCTGGACGACATCGGCCTGATTCTGGAAGGCGCGATCCCTGCGGCGGTGCTTGCGCTGATCGTGCAGGCGCTGTTCGAGGGGCTGGAACGCTGGGTCACCCCGCGTGGCTTGCGCATCAGCCGTGCCTGAACGTGTAGGAGCGGACCCGGCCGCGACGGGGCGTTACCGAGCGTTGTCAGGCATTACCGGGATAAAGCCGTGTATCGGTAACGCCCGTCGCGGCCGGGTCCGCTCCTACATGCGCGGCTTCATGCCTCTGGCAGCGCTGCGATGAGACCTGACAGCGCCTCACCGGTGACGCTCAGGTGCGGTGCGATACGCAGGCGTCCGTGCCGCCGCGTGCAGATCGCCCCGCGTTCGCCAATGGTTGTTGCCACGGCCTCCAGCCGGTGTGCCGGCGGCTGCAGGGCGGTCAGGTGCGGCGCATGCGCGGGCGTGGACCAGCTGCCCAGACCGCGTGCCTGCAGGGCCGCATCCCACTGCGCGGTGAGCGCGCCAAGCGCTGCAGCGATTCGTGCAGGTTGCCAGGCAAGCACTTGTTGCAAGGCGGCGGTGGCCATCGCGATCCTCAACGGGTCGGCCACCCCGCCGGCATCGAAGCGACGGGCGCCCTCGCGGTAGTGCGGTGCCTGCGCGATGGGGAATTCCCAACTGCTACCGGCATCGCGGCCGATCCAGTGCTCCTCGATCGGCACCCCGTCGACGCGCCACGGTGCTGCCACCCACAGCCACGCCAGACCCATCGGCCCCAGCAGCCATTTGTGGCCGACGCTGACCACGAACGCCGGCCGCCAGCGCGGCAAATTGGTCGGCAACACGCCCAGGCTCTGGCTGAGGTCCAGCACCAGCGCCGCACCGCGTGCATGCACCGCCGCGCTGATGCGGTCCAGGTCCAGTTGCCGTCCGTCCAGCCAGTACGCCTGCGGCAGGCTCGCGATGCGCAGCGCCGGTGTGCGCTCGATGGTCTGCAGCACCGCCTCGCTCAGGTCGGCGCCGCTGTTGGTCGGCACCGCCACGAGGTGCGCACCGACCTCGCTGCACCGCCGCTGCCAGATCAGCAGGTTGGACGGAAACTGCCCTTCCAGCACCAGCACCGCTTCGCCGCGCTGCAACGGCAGATTGCGTGCGGCCGTGGCTAGCCCATGCGCGGCCGATGGCAGCATCGCCACCGCGTCGGCATCGCCATCGAACACCTGCGCAGCCAACCCACGCAGCTGCTCGATGTCCCGCATCCACGTATCGATCGGCAACCGCCACGGCGTGGCCATCGCCTCGACGGCCTCATGGGCAATGCCCTGCACCGCACGCAGCAGTGGCCCGCGAGAGGCAGCGTCCAGATAGATGACCTCATCGGGCAGCGCAAACGCCTGTTGGCGGTGCGCCCAATCGAAGGGGGCGGGGAACGAGCTGGACAGCGAAGACGTCGGCATGCCAACAGCTTACCGCTGGCTGCCATGCCGCCGACACGGCGCGTTCACGGGCGCTGACCAAGCATATGGCGATGTCTGCAACCTCACCCCTGCTGGTCGATCGCCAGCAACAGCAGTTGTCCCTGCTGGAACGCTATGCGCAGACTCGCGCGTTGAGCGATCGCCTTGCCGCACCGTTGAGCGCCGAAGATGCGATGGTGCAGAGCATGCCCGATGCCAGTCCCAGCAAATGGCATCTGGCCCATACCACCTGGTTCTTCGAACGCTTCGTGCTGCAGGCCGACCCGGCGTATCGCGTGTTCGAGCCGGCATGGGATTTCCTGTTCAACAGCTATTACCAGAGCGTGGGCCCGATGCACGCGCGCGCGCGTCGCGGCGTGTTGTCGCGCCCGTCGCTGCAGCAGGTGCGCGACTACCGTGCGGCCGTCGACAGCCAGATGCAGCAATGCCTGCAGGAGGGACGGCTGGATGCGCAGGCCTGCACCATCGTGCAGTTGGGCATCCAGCACGAGCAGCAGCATCAGGAATTGCTGCTGACCGACATCAAGCACGCGCTCTGGAGCAACCCGCTGCAGCCGGCCTACCGCGATGCGCCGGCGCCGCCTGCCGCCATTGCCAGTGCGCTGCGCTGGCACGCGCGCGACGAGCAGATCGTCGAGATCGGCGCTGCCGCATGGCCACACTGCGACAGCTTTGCCTACGACAACGAATCGCCCCGTCACCGCGTGCTGGTGGGCGCGCATGCGCTGGCGCATCGGGTCGTGACCAACGCCGAATTCAAGGAATTCATCGACGCCGGTGGTTATCGCAGTGCCGGCGCCTGGCTCAGCGATGGCTGGGCCATGGTGCAGGCGCAAGGCTGGCAGCACCCGCTGTACTGGGACGCGGACGGGCGCGAGTTCACCCTGGATGGCTGGCGCGTGCGCGATCCGCATGCGCCGGTCTGTCATCTGAGCCTGTTCGAAGCCGATGCCTTTGCGCGCTGGGCCGGCGCGCGCCTACCCACCGAAGCCGAATGGGAACAGGCCGCCACCGGCGTGCCGGTGCAGGGCAATTTTGTCGACGGTGATGCGCTGCACCCACGGGGCGCCGAAGCCGTGGATACCGGGTTGCAGCAACTGTTCGGCGATGTCTGGGAATGGACCGGCAGCGCGTATCTGCCGTATCCGGGCTTTGCGCCGTGGCCTGGTTCGCTGGGCGAATACAACGGCAAGTTCATGAACGCCCAGTGGGTGCTGCGCGGCGGTAGTTGCGCCACGCCGGCCAGCCATATGCGCGCCAGCTACCGCAACTTCTTCCCCTCCGATGCGCGCTGGCAATTTGCCGGCGTGCGCCTTGCCAAGGATCTGTCTTGAACGCCGCCGCCCATGCCATGCAACGCGCCCATGCCGCGCTGACCGATCTGCGCCCGCAGCCGGACGACATCACTGCCGATGCCCTGGCCGGTCTGTCGCAGACGCCCAAGACGCTGCCGTCGAAGTATTTTTACGACGCCCGCGGGTCGGAGCTGTTCGAAGCCATCACCCGGCAGCCGGAGTATTACCTCACCAGCACCGAGCTGGGCCTGCTGGAGGCCAGCATGACCTCGATCGCGCAGGCAATCGGCCCCGGTGTGCATGTGGTGGAATACGGCAGTGGTAGCGGCCGCAAGACCGAACTGCTGCTGCAGGGCCTGCGCGATGTGGTGGCCTACACGCCGCTGGAAATCTCGCGCACCGCGCTGCTGGACAGCACCGCGCGGCTGGCCCAGCAGTTTCCACAGATCCAGATGCTGCCGGTCTGCACCGACTTCACCAAGCCGCTGCGTCTGCCTGAGGCACAGCGCCCGGCGCGTCGCCACGTGGTGTTCTTCCCCGGCTCGACGCTGGGCAATTTCACCGACACTGCGGCGGTTGCGCTGATGGATGCCATGCGCCAGACCATGGGCAGCGACGGCTGCGCACTGATCGGCATCGACCTGGACAAGGACACCAGCCTGATCGAAGCCGCCTACAACGATGCGGCCGGGGTCACCGCCGAATTCACCTTGAACCTGCTGGCGCGCCTCAACCGCGAGATCGGCAGCGACTTCGATCTCGGCGGCTTTCGCCACCATGCGGTGTATGCGCGCGAGCGCGGCCGCATCGAAACCTTCCTGATCAGCCAACGCGCGCAACGCGTGCAGGTCGGCGGCCAGGACATCGCGTTTGCCGAGGGCGAGGCGATGCAGGTCGAATACAGCTACAAATACACCGACGCGCGCTTTGCCGAGCTGGCCGCCGCGGCAGGGCTCAAGGTCACGCACGGCTGGAACGACGCCAAGGACTGGTTCGGCCTGCGCCTGCTGCGTCCCCTGTCATGACGCGGTGCAGGCGTGCAACCGCCCGATGACGCGCAGATTGCCGCGCTGATTCGGCACTTGCTCGCGCAACGGCGGCCCGAGCAGTCGATCTGCCCATCGGAGGTTGCGCGCGCACTGAGCGATGATGCGTCTGTGTGGCGCACCCTGATGCCGCAGGTGCGCGCGGTAGCTGCGGCGGCCGCAGAGGCCGGCGTCGTCCGTGTCACCCAGCAAGGCAGAATCGTGCAGCTGCCCGGCGTACGCGGGCCGATCCGCCTGATGCGCGGGCCGCAGTTCGACTGAGGTTTGGCCTGCACGATAAGCGGTACGAGCAATCACTTCGTGCCGGTTCACTCCAGGGTGGATGATCCAGGCGAAAGCTGTGATCTGTAGCTTGGCTGCAGGACCCTCTACCAGATTTGAAGACAGCCAGCCATCTCGACACGCACGATGCAAGCGTCGCTATCTGATTGCTCGATCCGGGCAGATCAGGCGCAAAGCGAATCATCTGCGCCTTTGCTGCAGGGTCCTTGCCCGCCCAGCATCGCAGGACACGCCGCAAGTACATCCCTGTAGCAACTGTGTTGTTGGAGTGGCTCTGGCTAGTCCATAAGCCGGGCACGGTGGTGCCGGCCGCTGGTCGGCAGCCGTCGCCCCGTCCAGCGCATGGACACTCAGGTCGGGATGGCTTGGGCCACTCCAGCTAGAGCGTCTCTGGCGCGGGCGTTGAGGATGACCAGCATCTTGCGCATCGCCGCCACGACGGCGACCTTGCCTGGCTTGCCGCGTGCTCGCAGGGACCGATAAAACTCCCGGATCCGTGGCTCGTGCTGGATGGCCGACAGGCACGCCATGTACAGCACGTTGCGCACATCTATGCGCCCGCCGCGGATCCGGCGGATGCCGCGCATGCTCCCGCTGTCGTGGGTGATGGGGGCGACGCCGACCAGCTTGGCAATGGCCTTGCCATCGAGGGTTCCTAGCTCTGGCAAATAGCTGGCGATCACGGCTTGCAGGGTCGCTCCCACGCCTTTGAACGCGCGCATCGCCTCCAATTGCGGTTGCTGGCGGACCTGTTCTGCAATGTGCTTTTCCAATCGCAGGCAGTTCTTTTTCATCTGGTTGATGTTGGCCTGCAGTGCGCGGCGCAACGTCGTCTCTGTCACGTGTTCCAACTGGTTTTCTGCGCTCATCGTCAGGTCCACGAGCTGCTGTCGTGCGCGCACGAACTCGCGTAGCTTTCGCCGCCAAGGTTCCATCGGCTGATAGGGCCGCAGCTCCAGCGTGGCGGCCATGCAGGCCAGATTGACCGCATCCAGGCGATCTGTTTTTGCCGACACACCGGTGGCAGCAGCGAAGGCATGGCAGCGCCGCGCATCGGCCCGCACGACCTGGTGACCGGCGTCGAACAGGGCATCCAGCACCCGCTGCTCATAACCGCCAGAGGCCTCCAGGACAATCTGGCCAGCTTCCCGCCTGGCCAGCCAGGACAACAGCTTTCTGTGACCGGCAGGGGTGTTGTGAAACCGTGCGAAAGGGCCGCAATGGACGGCCACATCCAACATGGCCTTGGACACATCAATCCCGATGCCATTCATAGCGAACTCCGTTAGGCTTGAAGGGTCGAGAGCTCCCCTGCCTGCCCAGCCTTACGTCTACGAGCGTCAACTCTGGCAACTGTTCGGGCGACACAGGGGAGATACCGACGTGGGCACCCTGCTACAAGACGATCGGCAAGGATCTAGGCTCTCACGGTGGCCCACGTCGGCTCTCGACACCCACACTGGCAGAATTCCAACAGATAAGCTCCGTGGCCGCAGCGGTCCGCGCTGCAGTGATTGCCGAAGGCTGCCTCAGGCCGCCTGCACTACGTGTAACGCCTTCGGGTTACGCCACTGCGCCAATAGCGCCGCCTCGCGTGCCTTGGCTTCCTGCAGATGCGCGTGCTTGATATGACCGTAGCCACGGATGTGTTCGGGTATGCTGGCGATCTGCGCGGCTAGCCCCACATTGTCGGCATCCAGGCGCTCCAGCAGGTGCTCGACGGTGGCGATGTAATCGGTGATGAGCTGACGCTCGCCACGTCGCTCGGCGGTGTAGCCAAACACGTCGAACTTGCCCCCGCGCAGGAATTTCAGCTTCGCCAGTAGCTTGAAGGCGGTGAACATCCACGGACCGTATTCGCGCTTGAGCAGGTTGCCGTTGGCATCCTTCTTGGCCAGCAACGGCGGCGCCAGGTGGAAGCGCAGCGTGTAGTCGCCTTCGAACTGCTGTTGCAGCCGGCGCTGGAAATAGCCGCGCGTGTACAGGCGCGCCACTTCGTATTCGTCCTTGTAGGCCATCAGCTTGAATGCGTAGCGCGCCACCGCTTCGGTCAAGGCGCTGCTGCCCGGCGCGCGTTGGGTTTCGTGCGTGCGCACGCGTTCCACCAACGTGCGATAGCGCTGCGCATAGGCGGCGTCCTGATAGTCGGTGAGGAATGCGACCCGGCGTGCGATGGCCTCGTCCAGCGATTGCGCCAGCTGCTCGTCATCGAGCGGATGTGCCGGTGCATCGGCACCGCCATGCAGCGTGCTGCCATCGGTCTGCGCCAGTGCACGCGGTGCGCTGGCACCGCTGAGATCGTGTTCTTCCCAACTGCCCGGTGCGCGTGCGGCCGGCGTGTCGCCGTGCAGGTGCGCAGCTGCGTCCGTGGTGCTCAGGCCTGCTGCACGACGCACGGCCGGCAGATCCACCGCGGCCAGCCGGCCCCACGCAAAGGCCTGCTGGTTCATCGCAACGGCTGCGCCATTAAGTTCGATCGCGCGCATCAGCGCCGCATGTGACAACGGCACCAACCCGTGTTGCCAGGCGTAGCCCAGCACGAACAGATTGCTGGCGATCGCATCGCCCAGCAGCGCGGTCGCCAGCTGCGTGGCATCCAGCAACAACGGCTCCTGCCCGCCAAGTGCAGTGCGCACGCCGGCGATGATCTCGGCCGCCGGAAATTGCAGATCCGGCTGGGTGGTGAAGCTGCCCGGCATCGCTTCGTAGGTATTGAGCACCACCTGGGTGCGGCCATCGCGCACCTTGGACAGCGCCCAATAATCGTTGACCACCACCATGTCGCAGCCCAGCACCAGGTCGGCTTCGCCCGCAGCGATACGCACGGCATGGATGTCGGCGGGGGTGCGTGCAATGCGGATATGCGTGGTGACCGCGCCGCCCTTTTGCGCCAGGCCGGTCTGGTCCAGCACGGTGGCGCCCTTGCCTTCCAGATGCCCGGCCATGCCCAGCAGTGCGCCGATGGTGACCACCCCGGTGCCACCGACGCCGGTGATCAGGATGTTCCAGGGCCGCTCCAGCGTGGTGCGTTGTGGTGGCGCGGGCAGGCTGTCCAGCAGCGCGCTGGCATCGCGCTGTTTGCCCTTGCGCGGCGCACCGCCATGCACGGTGACAAAGCTCGGGCAAAAGCCCGACACGCAGGAATAGTCCTTGTTGCAGTTGGACTGGTCGATCTCGCGCTTGCGCCCGAATTCGGTGTCCTTCGGCAGCACCGACACGCAAAAACTCTTCTCGCCACAATCGCCGCAGCCTTCGCACACCAGCGAATTGATCATGACCCGCTTGGGCGGATCGATCAGCTTGCCGCGCTTGCGGCGGCGGCGTTTTTCGGTGGCGCAGGTCTGGTCGAAGATCAGGATCGACACACCCTTGACCGTGCGCAGATGCTGCTGCACCGCATCCAGTTCGCCACGATCGTGAAACGCGACCTCGGCAGGAAACAGATCGCGCCGCCGCGTCCACTTGCCGATATCGTCGCTGACGATGGCGATCTCGTGGATACCTTCGGCGCGTAGCTGATGCGCGATGTCCGGCACGGTGAGCGTGCCGTCTACCGGCTGGCCACCGGTCATGGCCACCGCGTCGTTGTAGAGGATCTTGTAGGTGATGTTGACGCCGGTGGCCACCGATTGCCGGATCGCCAGCGAGCCGCTGTGGAAATACGTGCCATCGCCAAGGTTCTGGAACACGTGCGGCGTGTCGGTGAACGGTGCCTGCCCCGACCAGGTCACGCCTTCGCCGCCCATGTGGGTGAAGGTGTCGGTGGCACGATTCATCCACGTCACCATGTAGTGGCAACCGATGCCGCCGAGTGCGCGCGAGCCTTCCGGGACCACCGTGGAGGTATTGTGCGGGCAGCCGGAGCAGTAATGCGGCACGCGCGGGAACTGCGCGCGCGGCAAGGCCATCTCCGCTTCCTTGGTCTCCATCCAGCGCAGCCGCTGTTCGATCGCGTCGGCGAATGTGCTCGATGGCAACCCGAACCGCTGGATACGTCTGCCGATCACCGCGGCAATGGTGGCCGGTGTCAGCTCGCCGGTGGACGGCAGGATCCACGCGCCCTGCTCGTCGTACTTGCCGACGATGCTCGGCCGCGCCCCTGCACTGGCCGGCCAGTTGTAGAACAGCTCCTTCATCTGGCGCTCGATGAAGGCCTTCTTCTCTTCCACCACCACGATGTCTTCGAGCCCGCGCGCAAACGCGCTGATGCCCACCGGCTCCAACGGCCAGGTCATGCCGACCTTGTACACGCGGATACCGATCTGCGCGCAGGCCTGCGCATCCAGGCCCAGGTATTCCAGTGCCTGCAGCACGTCCAGGTAGCTCTTGCCGGTGGTGACGATACCCAGCCGCGCGTTTGGCGAATCCAGCACGATGCGGTCGATCCGGTTGGCCCGCGCAAAGGCCTGCGCCGCGGCCACGGCATAGCGATGCAGGCGCATTTCCTGATCCACCGGCGGGTCCGGCCAGCGGATGCTCAACCCACCCGGCGGTAGTGCGAAATCCTCCGGCAGCACGATGGTGCGTGCGAACGGGTCCACGTCCACCGAGGCGGACGATTCCACCGTTTCGGCAATCGTCTTGAAGCCGATCCAGCGCCCGGTGTAGCGGCTCATCGCCCAGCCCAGCAGGCCCATGTCCAGGATGTCCTGCACCCCGGCCGGGTTGAGGATGGGCATCATCGCGCTGACGAATTCGTCTTCCGAGCCATGCGGCAGGGTCGAGCTGCGGCAGGCATGGTCGTCGGCGGCCAGCGCCAGCACGCCGCCGAAGGGCGAGGTGCCGGCGGCATTGCCGTGCTTGAACACGTCGCCGCTGCGATCCACACCCGGGCCCTTGCCGTACCACATGCCGTACACGCCCTGCACCTTGGCGCCGGGGAACAGGTTGGTCTGCTGGGTGCCCCACACCATGGTGGCGGCCAGGTCCTCGTTCAGGCCGGGGGTGAAGGTCACTCTGGCCGCGTCCAGATGCTTGCGTGCGCGCCACAGTTCCAAGTCCAGCCCGCCCAAGGGGCTGCCGCGGTAGCCGCTGATGAAGCCGGCAGTATCCAGGCCGGCAGCCTCGTCGCGCAGGCGCTGCAGCAACGGCAGCCGCACCAGCGCCTGCACGCCGGACAGATAGATGCGCCCGTCGGTGCGCGTGTATTTGTGGTCCAGCGTGTAGTCCGCATCCACCCGGCCGAGCTCCGGCGTATTGGCAGAGTCGGGAGAAGAAAGTGCAGCGGTACTGGTCATGGCGTGCCCGGAAAGGGTGGCTGGGACCCGGTGCGGGTCATCTGAAACCAGATGATCCGCCCGACGGATTCCAAAACGGCGGCGCAAAGTGTAACAGTCAGCTTTCACGCGCCCGTCCGCATGCGGATGCGCAGCCGTCGCGCTGCGGTTAGGATGGGGACGGGAAGGGGTCGTTTGCTGTCAGGGGAAAACACAGTGAAAAGGAAATACGCATGGGCCGCCTTGGCCCTGCTCGGGGGCGTGTGGTCGTTGGCGCAGGCGCAGAGCCTGCCCAAGCCCAAGGAGTTCTATTTCGACGAAGACCGCAGCACCACCAAGGCGGTGGTCGCGGTGCAGGGGCAGGGCGATGCCGTGGTCGACCGCCTGGCCGCAATGGTGCAACGTGACGCACGCGCGGCCGAACCGCGTGCCCAGCTGGCCTCGCTGGCCTATGCGGGCGGGCGCACGCAACTGGGTGATGAGCTATACCAGGGCGCGCTGGCACTGGTGTCCAACGGCAGCCAGCAATACCGCGCGATTACCTGGAATTACGGCTGGGACCTGCTGCGCGCCGACAAGCCCGACAAGGCGCTGCAGCAGTGGGCCAACCTGGCCAATGGCCGCCCGGCCACGCCGGAGTGGCTGCCCGTGACGGCCGCGCTGGCCCTGTGGCGCGCGGGGCGCAAGCAGGAGGCTACCGAATGGTATGCCGCCGCCGTGCGCACCTGGCCCGATCGCTGGAGCAGTACCGCCAGCTACGCCAGCCTGCTGCCAGACTGGCGCGAGGCAGAGCGCGCCAGCCTGGCCGAGGTCTTCACGGCATGGCAGGCCAACCCGCCCGCGTTCCCGTAAGCGCTTCGCTCCGCTGCGGGAGTGTCGCGCAGCGGGCCGTGCACCGGGCCGAGTTGCTGCAGGGCCCTTGCCCGTGCACCATCGCGGGACACGCTGCAAGTACGTCCATGTGAGCTCTGGCGCGGCATCCATGCCGCCAAGGGTCCCGCGACGGTGGGCGGGCAAGGACCAGTCCAGATGGTCGATGCGCATGGATCTCAATAGCGACTACCAAGCTGGCGACGCGGTGTCTTAGCTTTCAACAAAACCACCAGCCAACTGTCTGGCGTGGTGTCCTCGCTGATTGCGGGACCGTGTGGCGGCATGGATGCCGCCACCGAGCCTCCACGGACGGATTCACGGCGTGTCCCGCGAGCGGTGAGGGCACCGCGGCCTCGACGCTGCGGCATTGCTGCACTTCCCTTGCCCGCCCGCCATCGCGGGACACGCCGCAAGTACGTCACGTCAGCGCTCATGCGGGATGCCGACTTCGGGATAGACCAGATGACCGAATTGCGTGCCGCGCCTCGCGTCAGCGCGCCCCACGCCAGCGCTCTGCCGACGCCCGCGTTGCGTCATGCGATCCTGTGCCTCTGTTTCCAATGGACCTGACCCCGCATGGCGGTGGATGCCTTCGCGTTGATCCTGGCGATGCTGGGCCTTGGCTTGCTGTTCGCCCGTCTGCGGGTGCTGCCCGACAACAGCGCCGACGTGCTCAATCGCGTGGTGTTGTACATCTGCCTGCCCGCCTCGGTGCTGACCTACGTGCCGCGCCTGCACCTGGACGCCTCGCTGGGCGGGGTGATCGCCACGCCGTGGCTGCTCACCGCGATCATCGTGCCGCTGCTGTGGGCTTGCAGCCGCCTGCTGCGATTGGGCCGTGCCGACTACGCCGCGCTGCTGATGTGCGTGGTGTTCACCAACTCCAGTTTCATCGGGTTTCCGATGGTGCGCGCACTGCTTGGCGATCAGGCCTTGCCGTATGCGGTGGTCTACGACCAGTTCGGCACCTTCGTGCTGCTGTCCACCTTCGGGCTGTACGTGCTGGCGCGCTACAGTGGCGACACCCCACCGACCGCCAGGACCATCCTGACCCGGGTGCTGAAGTTCCCGCCGCTGTGGGCGCTGCTGTTCGCGCTGACGTTGATGCCCGAGCAGCCGCCGGCCTGGATCGGCTCCGGGCTCAAGAGCCTGGCCGATGCCATGCTGCCGCTGGTCATGCTGGCGGTCGGCTTCTCGCTGCAGTTGCGTCTGCCTGCCGACGAACTCAAGCCGCTGGCGGTCGGCCTGGTGTTCAAGCTGGCGGTGATGCCGGTCCTGGCGCTGCCGTTGTCCTGGGCGCTTGGCCTGCGCGGCCTGCTGCTGCAGACCAATGTGCTCGAATCGGCCATGCCCACCATGATCACCGCCGCCGCGCTGGCCATCTCGCATCGGCTGGCCCCGCGTCTGGCGGCAGCGATGGTCGGCTACAGCATCTTGCTATCGTTGCTCACGCTGCCCGCGTGGGCCTGGTTGCTGGCGCAGCTGGTAGCTTGATGCGGTTCAACCCTTATGAAATGCTGATCTCAACAACGTGCACCATCACATGGACAGGAGCAACACATGTACGGATATCGCGTGATCGGCAGTACGCTGCTTTGGATTGGTAGCGTCTGCATGGCACATGCCGCCTCGGTGCCGTCCTCCAATTTATCGGCTCCGGCAAATGACCCTGTCGTGGATCACTGGGCGCAGCAGGTCGGCCAGACCATGCAGGCACGCCTGCGCAGCATGGCGGCCAGCGGTGATCCCAGGCAGCTGTATCTGGCCGGTCTGTTGTGGGCCGATTCCGAGCACGACGACACCGCGCCCGCCGCAGAGGGAGGCTGCGCGCCCATCCAGCGCGTCTGGCTGCAGCGCGCCCTGGACGCGCGGCCGCGCGACCCGATGGTGGCGCGGATGGAAGCAGTCGGTTGCGCGCCCGGATTGCGCTGCGATCCAGACGCAGCGCTTGCCTTCCTGGAGCAGGCCGATGCCGGCAATGCGGATGTGCACCTGCGTGCCTACGCCGCTGCAATGCGTCGCGGCGATCAGCCGGGTGCCGAACGCGCCTGGCAGGCGGCGGTGCAGGCGGATCATTTCGACAGCGGCGCGCTGGAACTTGGCAACGCCCTGCATGCCACCTACGATGACGTGCAATGGCCATCGCTGACCTCGGTCAGCTTGCGCTCGCAACTCGACGTGCAAGGCCTGCCTTCCACCGGCGCGGGCATGGCCGCGATGTTCGTGATGGGCGCCTGGTCTGCACATGCACTTCCCGCGTTAGGCGATGTGGTGCGCCGCTGCACTTCCAATGTCGCTACGCCCGCATTGCGCGACGAATGCATGGCAGTGTTCAACAGCGTGGCCAATGACGAGTCGACCATGCTGACGGCCATGGTCGGCGCCAGGCGCATGGCCGCATTGAGCAGCGGTGCCGACGCCACGCGCTGGCAGGCGCGGCTGCGAGAGCTGGAGTGGCTGCAGCAGCAATACCAACGCCGCGCGCCCACGGCCACCGACCAAGCCATCGATCTGGACGCCCTCCTGACGCAAGGCGAGGTGCCTGCATTGCGCGCGCTGGTGCAGCGTCAAGGCCTTGCACCGCAGCCGCCTGCGCAGTGGCAGCCGAGCGCAGCGGTCCAGTAGTCCAGATAACCTGCTGGCCGCCGCATGCCTGCGTCGGCTACGTTGCCGGCGAGCGATGCTGCGTTGCGACACCTCCCGCCGTTCGACGTTTAACGCCTTTCGACTACTTCCTCACCCAGGTGCGGTGTACGCTGCCGGCTTGCTCCCGGAAGCGAGGCGTGCATGAAGACAGTCCTGGTGGCCGCCTCCAAAGGCGGCGTCGGCAAGACCACGATCGCCACCAATCTGGCCGCACACGCGGCGTTGCAGGGCCAGCGTACCGTGCTGGCAGATGCCGATCCGCAAGGTTCGTCCACCCGCTGGGCGCAGCGTCGCGCCAGTCTCGAAAGTGCGGTGCTGCCGATCGATGCCACCAAGCGCCGCAACTGGCAGGCCGCGGTGCCCGATGGCACCGACCAGCTGATCATCGATGCCCCGGCCGGCGCCATGGCCGACGACCTGAGCGGTTTCCTGGACCATGTCGACGCCATCGTGGTGCCGGTGCTGTCCTCGGCGCTGGACATCGAAGCGGTGGTGGGCTTTCTCAATACGCTCGCCAAGGTGCCGCGCGTGCACCAGCGCAAGCTGCCGGTGGGCCTGGTGCTCAACCGCGCACGTCCCTGGACCCAGACCTCGCAGCAGGCCGCCGAGATGATCGGTACCTGGCCCTATCCGCTGGTGACCCAATTGCGCGACACCCAGGCCTATGTGGTCATGGCCGGGCTGGGGCGCAGCTTGTTCGATTACCGCTCGGCGCAGGTGCGCGACCATCAACAGGACTGGGAGCCGCTGTTGAAGTGGCTCAAGAAGTCCTAACCGGAAAGTTCCCATGCGCGAATTGATCTTGTTGCGACACGCCCACGCCGAACCGGCCGACACCGGCCAGGCCGATTTCGACCGCCCGTTGTCGCCGCACGGCATCGCCGAGGCCGAATCGGCCGGGCGCTGGCTGCGCGAGCAGCGGTTGGTGCCCGACCGGGTACTGTGTTCGCCGGCCCGGCGTGCCCGCGAGACCCTGGAAGCGGTCCTCGAGCTCACCGGCTATATCGAACAACGGCTGGACGAACGCATCTACGAGGCCACGCCCGGCACCCTGGCCAGCCTGGTGGACGAACATCGCGAAGCCGAACGGCTGCTGCTGGTGGGCCACAACCCGGGCCTGGAGCGGTTGGCCGCGTTGATGCACAGTGGGCAGACCGGCGATTACCGCGGCATGCCGACCGCCTCGATCGCCCTGCTGGCCCTGCCGCTGGATGCCACCATCGAGCCGGGCATCGCCCGCCTGACCGCCTTCTGGTGGCCTTGATCCGTGACATCGTCGCTGCGCTGGTTCGCCTGGCTCGCGCTCTGGGTCGCGCTGCCCTGCCTTGCACAGCAGAAGGTGCACACCATCGACCCGGCGCAGTCGCGCTTCGGGTTCGAGATCAAGACCCGCTTCGGAATGAAGATCGAGGGCTTTTTTCCCCGTTTTCGCGGTGAACTGGTGGAGCTGCCCGACCGGCGCCTGCAGGTGCGCTTCCGCCTGGACGCCACCCAGGTGGAGATTCCCGGCAAGGACCGCTACACCAGCTGGATGCGCGGCGAGGATTTCTTCAACGTGGCGCGTTACCCGGTGGTGGAATTCGAGTCGCTCCCCTATGCCGAAGAGGTGGTCAACCAGGGCGGCGACATCACCGGCAACCTGACCATCCGCGGAATCACCCACATCGAGACCCTGCATGTGGCGCCAGCTGAATGCGCACGGCCGGGCTATGATTGCGACGTGATCAGCCGAGGTACGGTCCTGCGTGGACGTTACGGAATGAATGCGTGGCAGATGGCCCTGGGCGACAGGGTGACGTTCATTCTGCGTGGGCGGCTGCAGGAGGCGCGGCGCCCGTGAGGTTCCTGTTGAGGGTCCTGGTGCTGGCAACCCTGTTGCTCGGCACCGGATGCGCCGGCCTGTCGCAAACCGAACGCAACCGCGCGGCCGGTGTTGCCGCTGCCGCGCGCAGCACGGTGGTGGATTGCACCCAGGCCAACCGTTGCGCCCAGCCTTCGCCCTTGCGCGCGCTGGGCGGGCAGGCCATCACCGCCTCCACGCCATCCGCGCCACGGCATTACGCCACCATCCTCGACCACGGTGAGGAATCGCTGGTGGCGCGGCTCAACCTGATCCGCAGCGCCACCCGCAGCATCGACCTGCAGACCTATATCTTCGACAAGGACGACAGCGCGCGCATGGTGCTGGACGCGCTGACCGACGCCGCCCGCCGCGGCGTCAAGGTGCGCATCCTGATCGACCAGCTGTCGGCGATCGCCGATCTGCAGATCCTGGGCGCACTCGCCAGCAGCCACGACAACCTGCAACTGCGCATCTACAACCCCACCTTCGGCAAGGTCAAGCTCAACTACTTCGACTATGCCGGCAGCGTGCTGTGCTGTTTCCGTCGCTTCAACCAGCGCATGCACAACAAGCTGCTGGTGGTGGACGACGTGCTCGGCGTGGTCGGCGGGCGCAATTACCAGGACGACTATTACGACTGGGACAGCGAGTACAACTTCCGCGACCGCGACGTGATTCTGGCCGGGCCGGAAGTGCGTGCGATGGCGGCCAATTTTGATGCGTTCTGGCGCGCGCGGCGCAGCATTCCGGCCGAGCGCCTGAACGATGTCGGCCGGCTGTTGCTGGAGCAGGGCGCCCCGCAGATGCCGCCGGCACAGTTCCGGCGCCCCGAGCGGGTGGCGCGGGTCGATCGCGAGGCAGGCGACGCGCAGTTCATCCGCGACGTCTTCGTGACCCCGGCCATGCCGGTGCAGCGCGTGCTGTACGTGGCCGACCTGCCGCAAAAGCACCGCAAGGAACATGGCGCAAAGGCGGTGTCCACCGCGCCGGAACTCGATGGCCTGATCGCCACTGCGCAGCAGGAAGTACTGCTGCAGACGCCGTACCTGGTGTTGTCCGACGAGGCCCAGGCCATCTTCCGCGATCTGCGCAAACGCCCGCAGCCGCCGCGCGTCGTGGTGTCGAGCAATAGCCTGGCCGCCACCGACAATCCCATCGTGTACGCGCTCTCGTACAAGTTCAAACGGCGCAACCTGCGCGAGCTGGGCTTCAACGTGTACGAGTTCAAGCCATTCCCGCTGGATGCGCCGGTGGACTATGCCAACCTGGTGCCGGATCCGCTCAACCCCGCCTCCGAGATCAACGAGGACAACCGCGACAACCGCGACAACCGCGACAACCGCGACAACCGGTTGATCGGCGGCAGCGCGGCCGGCAATGCGATGCGGGGCAGCAGCGGCGGGGACGGGCGCGCAAGTGCCGGAAGCGTGATTCGCGGCAGCAGTGGGGGCGGCCGTGCACCCGGCGGCAGCGAAGTCGATCGCCGCGTGTTGCGCACCGAAACGCGGCCTTCGTTCCTGGGCACGCGCGCGGTCAACAAACCGCTGCCGGTGACCCGCGCCGGTGCGCGCATGGGGCTGCACGCCAAATCGCTGGTGGTGGACCGCCGCATCGGGGTGATCGGCACGCACAACTTCGATCCGCGCAGCGAGAACTACAACACCGAGGCCGCGGTCGTCATCGACGATGTGCGCTTTGCGCAGGCACTGGCGGCCAGCATCGAGCGCGACATGAGCCCGGAGAATGCCTGGACGGTGGCTCCGCGCGAAAAACCGCCGCTGTTCAGCGGATTGAACTACAGCGTGGGCAAGGTGTCAGAAGCCTTGCCGGTGCTGGATTTCTGGCCCTGGCGCTATGCGACCAACTACGAGTTCCAGCCCGGCCCGGGCTGCCCGTTCCCGCTCAAGCGACAGGACCCGCAGTTCCGGCAGTGCTACGTGGCGGTGGGCGATTTCCCCGAGGTCAACGTCGGGCCGAAATGGCTGCTGGTACGCATGCTGACCGCGTTCGGTGCAGGCCTGGTGCCGATTCTCTGATCGCTGCAGCGTGCTGGCCTGGGCCGGCGTGCAGACGGCGCGTGGTGGGGGCATCGTGCCGTGGCGCGCCGCTGCAATGGCACGTCGCGCGGAAATAGGCCGCGCCGCCAACCCGCTCAAAGTCGCTGGCGCAATTCGGCCCGTAGATAGCCGAAAGGCAGTTGCATCAGACCCCAGCGCCGCCGATGCTGTCCCGATTCCCGATTCCCGATTCCCGATTCCCGATTCCCGATTCCCGATTCCCGATTCCCGATTCCCGATTCCCGATTCCCTGCCCATGACCTTCCGCGCTCCCGTCGACCTCGTTGCCCTCAACGCCTCCAGCAAAAACACCCTGATCGACCATCTGGGCATCGTGTTCACCGAAGCCGGTGACGATTGGTTGCGCGCCACCATGCCGGTGGACACGCGCACCAGGCAGCCGTACGGCCTGCTGCACGGCGGCGCATCGGTGGTGCTGGCCGAAACCCTGGGCAGCAGCGCCGGCAATCTGTGCGTGGATATGACCACGCAGATGTGCGTGG
Source organism: Xanthomonas sp. NCPPB 1068 (assembly GCF_041479385.2). Classification (NCBI taxonomy): domain Bacteria; kingdom Pseudomonadati; phylum Pseudomonadota; class Gammaproteobacteria; order Lysobacterales; family Lysobacteraceae; genus Xanthomonas; species Xanthomonas sp. NCPPB 1068. The sequence goes on from NZ_CM192986.1 coordinate 243,670, forward strand.
GGCTGGAAATCAACGCCAACCATCTGCGCGCGGCCACCGACGGCCTGGTCACCGGCACCGCGCGCGCAGTGCATGTGGGGCGCAGCACCCAGGTCTGGGACATCGTCATCGAGAACCCGGCCGGCAAACGGGTCTGCGTGTCGCGCCTGACCCTGGCCGTGGTGGCACGCAGCAATGGCTGAGCACGCCCGGCAACGGCATGGGTGGAACAGCGCCATCCGCTGCCGGCGCTGCGCCGCGCCCAGGCTGCTGTCACAATCGTCGTGCTCCCTTTCCCTGTCACCGGTCCCGTTGGTCGAATGAGCGAGTCATCCCTGGACGCCACGCGCGAGGCTGGCGGCGCGTCGCGTTGGTTCCGGTACCTGTATCGGGTGCCGTTGCTGCTGCTGCACCTGTGCATCGGCCTGCCGATCACCATGGTGTGCGTGGTGGCCCCGCCGCTGGCGCGCATCCGCACCGGCCCTGCAGACACCCTGGACGAGCGGATGATCCGCTGGTGGCAGGGCAACCTGATGCGCATCTTCGGCTTCCGGCTGCGCCGCTTCGGCACGCCGCTGTCCGGCGCGACCCTGTTCGTGGCCAACCACGTCAGCTGGGTCGACATCTCGATGCTGCACAGCCAGCGCGTGATGGGCTTTGTAGCCAAGCGCGAAATCGCCGGCTGGCCGCTGGTGGGCTGGCTGGCGACCAAGGGCCAGACCATCTTCCATCAGCGTGGCAGTACCGAATCGCTGGGCGGGGTGCTGCTGGAAATGCTGCAGCGCCTGCGCAGCGGCAAGCCGGTGGGCGTGTTCCCGGAAGGGCGCACCCGCGGCGGCACCGAAGTCGGCCCGTTCCATGCGCGCATCTTTCAGGCAGCGGTGGAGGCCGGCGTGCCGGTGCAGCCGGTGGCGCTGCGCTACGGCGTGCGCGGCAGTGCGCAGGCGGTGGTGGCCTTCGGTGAGCGCGAGAGTTTCTTCGCCAATATCGTGCGCCTGCTCGGCGAGCCGTCGCGGCTGGCCGAGGTGCATTTCCTTGAGCCGATCGCCGCATTCGATCTCGAAGGACGTCGTCGCCTGGCCGATACCTCGCGGCAACGCATCATCGCCGCTATGGAGTCCTGAGCCGACCATGCACGCACGCATCTTCCTTGCGGCCAGCGTCCTGCTGCCAGGCCCAATGCGCGCATGAACGCCTCCGACTTCCAGCCGCCGCGCTGGCTGCGTAACCCGCACGTGCAGTCGGTGCTGGGCAGTAGCGCCTTGCGTCGCCTGCGCAGCCGTCAGTTGCTCAGCGCCAGCGGGGCAGTCACCCGCGAACATATTCTCGATGGCGGCGACGGCGTGCGCCTGCAGGGCTGGATGAGCGTGCCGCCCGGCGATGCGCCGGTGCGCGGCACCGTGCTGCTGCTGCACGGCTGGGAAGGCAGCGCCGATTCCAATTACATGCGGCTGACCGCCGCGCGTTTGCTCGGCCTGGGCTACCAGGTGTTCCGGCTGAATTTCCGCGACCACGGCGGCACCCATCACCTCAACGTGGACCTGTTCCACTCCGATCGCATCGACGAGGTGGTCAACGCCGCAGGCGATCTGTGGCGGCGCTTTCCTGCGCCGCAGCTGCTGGCGGCCGGGTATTCGCTGGGCGGCAACTTCGCGCTGCGGCTGGCCTTGCGCGCACCGGCCGCCGGCCTGCCGCTGGCACGCGTGGCGGCGGTGTGCCCGTTGCTGGACCCGGCGGCCACCATGACCCAGCTGGAAAAGGGCCCGCAGTTCTACGACTGGTATTTCCGCCGCAAATGGCGCGAATCGCTGCTGCGCAAGCGCAAGCTGTTTCCGGACCAGCACGGCTACGACGATGCCACCCTGGCATTGGACATGCGCGAGCTGATGGCCTGGCTGGCCGTGCAGCACACCGGCCACGGGTCGCTGGAAGCGTATTTCAACAGCTATTCGATTGCCGGCGCGCGCCTGGCCGGCCTGCAGGTGCCCTCGGACATCCTGATGGCCGAAGACGACCCGGTGATTCCGTTCGAGGATTTCGCCGGCTGGCAGTTGCCCGAGCATGCGCACCTGGAAATCGCGCGCTGGGGCGGGCATTGCGGGTTTCTGGAAAATGCCCGTGGCGACGGCTTCGCCGAACGCTGGGTGGCCGAGCGGCTGGCCGCTGCCAGGTAGGTCGGCGGCGCAGCGCGCATCGTTACAATAGCGGTTTGTCCTGGACACCCCGCCGCCATGCAAGACGCCATTCTTCAAGCCCTGCGCCGCAATGCGGCCGACGATGCGGTGGCGCTGGCCCGCGAGTGGGCGATCAGCGCGCCCGACAGCGCCGCCGCACACCGCTGGCTCGGGCTGGCCCTGCAGCAGCAGGGGCAGCCGGCACTGGCGCTGACCAGCATCGACACCGCGTTGGCCCTCACACCGGAAGACGCCGACCTGCACCTGCTGCGCGCCGGCCTGCTGCTGGCTGCACGCGACCTGTCCGCCGCCGATGCCGCCTTGTCGCGCAGCACCGCGCTGGACCCGAACCAGTTCAACGCTTACGTGATGCAGGCGCACCTGGCCGTGGCACGCGACGATCTGGACGAGGCCGAGCGGCTCAGCCGCACTGCCGCGCGATTGGCCCCGGAGCATCCGCAGCTGCTTGCGGTCGATGGCGTGGTGGAGATGCGCCGCGGCCAGAGCGACCGCGCGCTGGCGCTGCTGACCCGCGCCGCCGAGCAACTGCCGGACGACCCGCGGGTGATGTTCGCGCTGGGCTTTGCATATCTGCAGAAAGAGCATTTTGCATTTGCCGAGCGCGCCTTCGAGCGCGTGGTCGAACTCAATCCGCCGGGCACCGCGCTGCGCGCCTTCATCGCCCAGCTGGCCCAGCGGCAGGGTCGTCTGGACGATGCGCTGACCGCGATGCAGGGCGTGCTGGCGCAACCCGATGGCGACCTGCCGGCCATGCGCCGGCTGGCGGGCGAGATGGAATTGCAGGCCGGCCGCCCCGACCAGGCCGTGGCGCACCTGCGCCTGGCGCTGGCCCACTGGCCGGCCGACCGCCGCACCTTGCACGCGCTGCTCACCGCCTGGGAACGGCTGGGCGCGACGGACGATGCGCGCGACACGCTGGACGCGGCACTGGCCACCTCGGCCACGGCGCACGACCTGTGGCTGGCGCGCCTGGCGGTGGAGCCGGTCGGCGGGCCGCAGGCGCAGGCCGTGATCGAACGCTGGCTGCTGGCCATGCCCGAGCACCTGCCGGCACTGGAAGCGCTGATGCGCGTGCACGACATGCAGGGTCATGCCGACCAAGCGGAAATGGTGGCGCGCCAGATCGTGGCGGTGGAACCGGGCCGCATCAGCGGCGAGCAGCGCATTGTCGAGGCCTTGCTGGAACGCGACCCGCCGGCGGCGATCGCCTGCGTCGAATCGTTGATCGAGTCGTTGCCGCCGCCACAGCAGACCGTGCTGCGGCCGTGGCTGGGCAATGTGCAGGACCGCGCCGGTCAGCCCGACGCCGCGCTGGCCACCTGGATGCAGTTCCATCGCGAACAGGCCCAGCACCGGCTGCCGTTGCCGCCGCAGGCCGCCAGGCAGCCGATGCAATGGCCTGCGCTGGGCAGCATTCCGGACAGCGTCACCGCGCGCCCGCTGTTCGTGTGGGGCACGCCCGGCTCGCATGTCGAACGCCTGATCGCGGTGATGGACGCCGCCACTCCGCTGGTGCGCGGCGATCGCTACGGCACCACCCCGCCGTCCGATGCGCTGCAGAGCTACCGCACGGTCGAGCAGCTGGCGTCCGGCGAGCTGGCGCCGATGGCGCTGGTGGAAGGCTGGAAAGCGCAGCTGTCGCGTCGCGGCATCGACGACGGCAACGTCATCGACTGGCTGCTGTGGTGGGACAACACCCTGCTCACCGCGCTGCGCCCGCACCTGCCCGAGGGCAGGCTGGCGATCGCGTTGCGCGACCCGCGCGACATGCTGCTGGACTGGCTCTCGACTGGCGCGCCGGCACCGCTGGCGCTGCAGTCGCCGCAGCAGGCCACCGAGTGGTTGCTGGCCGCGCTGGAACAACTGGCGGTGTTGCACGAGCGCGATCTTTACCCGCACCGGATCATCCGGCTCGACGGCATCGAAAGCGACCCGCAGGGAATTTCCGACGCGCTGGAGCAGGCCTTCGGGCTGCGCTTCCCGCTGGTCGAACCACGCGGCCCCGCCCGCCTGGCCTCCGGCCGCTGGCGCAACTACCGCAGCGTGCTCGGTGCCCAGTTCGACCTGCTCACCCTGATCGCGGTGCGCTTCGGATATCCGCAGGACTGACGCGCCGCCGCCGCATATATCCCGCAAGCGCGACGCCGTCGTAGGAGCGGACCCGGCCGCGACAAGGCGTTACCGATACCGGTGACGCCCGTCGCGGTCAGGTCCGCTCCTACGGAGATCCAGAGACCCGGACGACGCGGCGCGCTTGGACGCCGATGGCGTTCACGCGTGCCTGCAATCCATGCCCGGAGATCCCGATGCACAAGGCTGTTGTAGGAGCGGACCCGGCCGCGACGAGGCGTTACCGATACCGGTGAAGCCCGTCGCGGCCAGGTCCGCTCCTACGGAGATCCAGAGACCCGGACGACGCGGCGCGCGTGGACGCCGATGGCGTTCAACGATGCCTGCAATCCGTGCCCAGGGATAGTGCAGCTTGCTGTTTGGCGTGTTGCTCGCCTTGGTGGGCGCATCGCGCGCTCCACTCTCGCTGCGCTCTGCCGCACGCTGAATTGGCTGACAACACGCGCACACCAAACGCGCCTGCTGTGCCACACAAGGTTCCACTGCGACGGCTTCCGTTGCGGTGCCAATCCAGGCAGGCTGGGTGCTTGGATCCACGGAGACTTTGCATGCGTCTGACCAGCACCAGCATCGAAAACGGCAAGCCTATCGCAGTGGAATTTGCTGCCGGTACCCCGGACGGCTTCGCGCCCAACCGCAACCCGCATCTGGCCTGGAGCGATGTCCCGCAAGGCACGCAATCGTTCGCGCTGCTGTGCCTGGACCCGGATGTGCCCACCGTGCCGGAGACCGTCGGCCGCGACGATATCCAAATCCCGGTGGACCAGCCACGCACCGATTTCGTGCATTGGGCCATGGCCGATATCCCCGCCGACGTGCATGAAATTGCGGCAGGCAGTTGCAGCGACGGGTTCGTGGCCAAGGGCAAGCAGCAGCCGGCCGGCCCGGCCGGTGCGCGCCAGGGCCTGAATTCGTACACGCAGTGGTTTGCCGGCAATCCCGACATGGCCGGCAATTATCTGGGCTACGACGGACCGTACCCGCCGTTCAACGACCTGCGCGTGCACCGCTATTTCTTCCGCGTGTTCGCGCTGGACGTGGCCAAGCTCAGCCTGCCCGAGCCCTTCACGGCCGCCGATGTGCTGTCGGCCATCCAGGGCCACGTACTTGCCGAAGCCGCGCTGCATGGCACCTACACACTGAATCCTGCCCTGCGCTGAGAGCCCGACTCCCGACTCCCGATTCCCAAACCTACCCACTGGATTCCCGAACCTACCCACTGGCCTCGATCATCTGATCCAGCACATACACCGGGGCACCATCTGCGCCGGGATACCGGGTGACGCGCAGCAAGGTGCGGATGCCCGCTTCGTGGTCGAAGCCCTCGATCCGGCCATCGAGGGGGCGCCAGGGTTCGGTCGCGGGCTGGCCGTCGGCCGTCTGCTCGCGCAGCTGCAGGCATGCGCGCGACGGGTCGACGGGGCAGGGCACGGTTTCGGCGGCCACCTCGAGCAACAGTGTCTGGCCGGGCCCGCCGTAGCGGGTGGCGGCCGTGGGCGTGCTGCCGAACAGCAGGCGGGTGCCATCGCTGCGGGTCAGGGCCAGCTGCGACGTGGCCAGCGCACTGTCCATCGTCACCGCGAAACGGCCGGACAACAGGTCGCCGGCAGCACGTTCCTGCGCCATCTTGCGCGGCTGCCCGCACAGGCGTTTGCTCGAGACCACCCGGCCGATCTGCAGCTGCGTCCCGGCCACGCTGTAGCTGGCGCCCAGGGCGTTGCAGGTCTGGCTGATGTGGATGCGCTGGTCGCTGAAGTCCAGTTGCAGCGGTGCGCTACCAGCAACGAACAGGCTGCGTAACGCGGTGCCATGGGCGTCGCTGGCCTGCAGCAGCTGCCAGTGCCTGGCCTGCAATGCTGCGCGCAAGGGGGCGTTATCGGCCAACGGCGCAGCGGCGGCGGTCGCGCCGGGCCCGGTACCGCCAGGCCCGGTACCACCAGGATCCTGCGCATCGGGCAGCGCACCCGAACCGCAGGCCGTCACGCCCGCCGCCAGCAGGGCTGGGGCGAAGAACACGGCACGCATGGGCGGCTCCCGGTGGGCAAGGCCTTAGTGATACCGCCGGCGTGCCGCCAGGGCAATGACCGGCGTCACTGCCCGTGCAGTTGCCCTGCCTCGCTGCTCAAGCAGCGACAGGCAGGGCCACGGCCGTGGCGGGTCAAGCAGCGACAGGCAGGGCCACGGCCGTGGCGGCTCAGGCCGCGACCGGCAACCACAGCAGCAGGGCGGCGCCGAGCACGATGCGGTACACCGCGAACACCGTGAAGCGGTGCTTCTTGATGTAGCCCAGCAGCCACTTCACCACCACAAAGCCGGTGAGGGTGGCCGCCACGAAGGCCACTGCCACATCGGTCCAGTTTTCGCTGCCGACGCCGCCTTCCTTGTACATCTCCAGCAGTGCATAACCGCTGGCCGCGAACATGGTCGGGATGCCCACCATGAACACGAAATCCGCCGCCGCCGAGCGCTTGCTCAGGCCCAGCAACATCGCCAGGAAGATCGCCGAGGCCGAGCGCGAGGTGCCGGGAAACACGCCGGCCACCACCTGTGCCAGGCCGACGGCAATCGCCACCTTCCAGGTCACCACGTCGCGCTCGGGCAACTTGCCGGCAAAGTGCTCGGCCACCAGCATCCAGACACCGCCGATCAACAACGCCCAGGCCACCGGGTGCGCGGTTTCCGGCAGCTGCCAGCCGGCCTTGCGCACGATCAGCCCGACCACTGCGGTGACCAGGAAGGCCACGCCGATCTTGAGCACGTAGTCGCGGTTGGCGCGCTCGCCCAGGCCGGTGGCCAGGGTCCACAGCTTCTGTCGCAGCGCCAGGCAGATGGCCAGGATGGCGCCGGCCTGGATGACGATATTGAAGAAGTCAGAACGGCGTCCGAGCCATTGTTCGGCGATCAGCAGGTGGCCGGTGCTGGAGATCGGCAGAAATTCGGTGAGGCCTTCGAGAATGCCCAACAGCAGGGCGGAAATCAGATCGGACATCGGACTGGAGGGGAGGGTTGGGGGAGGCGTCAGGATAGTGCATTGCGGCATGCACCATATTGGTGCAGCATGGATCCGGTTAGCGCCTTTAAGGTGCTAACGCCAACGTGGCGGTCTCAAGTGATGCAAGCAAAATCAACGACTTGTGAAAATCCGCGATTTGGCATGGTCCCTGCTGTATTCCCGTCCACGAGCCACTTCACTCCAATCCGAGGTTTCTTCCGATGTCCGTGGAAAACGTTGAAAAGCTGATCAAGGACAACAAGGTCGAGTTTGTCGACCTGCGCTTCGTCGATATGCGTGGTGTACAGCAGCACATCACCTTTCCGGCCAACATCATCGAGCCGGCGCTGTTTGAAGAAGGCAAGATGTTCGACGGCAGTTCGATCGCGGGTTGGAAGGGCATCAACGAGTCGGACATGGTGTTGCTGCCCGACGCCGGCACTGCGTATCTGGATCCGTTCTTCGCCGATCCGACCATCGTGCTGACCTGCGACATCCTCGACCCGGCCACCATGCAGAGCTATGAGCGCGACCCGCGCGGCATTGCCAAGCGCGCCGAGGCCTACCTCAAGTCCTCCGGCACCGCCGACCAGGCGTTCTTCGGCCCGGAACCGGAATTCTTCATCTTCGATTCGGTGCGCTTTGCCAACGACATGGGCCACACCTTCTTCCAGGTGGGCTCGGAAGAGGCCGCCTGGAACACCGGCGCCAAGTACGACGGCGGCAACAGCGGCTACCGCCCAGGCGTGAAGGGCGGCTACTTCCCGGTACCGCCGACCGACACCCTGCACGACCTGCGCGCGGAAATGATCAAGACGCTGGAACAGGTCGGCATCGAGACCGAAGTGCACCACCACGAGGTGGCGACCGCCGGCCAGTGCGAGATCGGCACCAAGTTCAGCTCGCTGGTGCAGAAGGCCGACGAACTGCTGACCATGAAGTACATCATCAAGAACGTCGCTTACCGCAACGGCAAGACCGCGACCTTCATGCCCAAGCCGATCGTCGGCGACAACGGCTCGGGCATGCACGTGCACCAGTCGTTGACCAAGGGCGGCACCAACCTGTTCGCCGGCGACGGCTACGGCGGCCTGTCGCAGATGGCGCTGTGGTACATCGGCGGCATCTTCAAGCACGCCCGCGCCATCAATGCGTTCTCCAACTCCGGCACCAACAGCTACAAGCGCCTGGTACCGGGCTTCGAAGCGCCGGTGATGCTGGCCTATTCGGCGCGTAACCGTTCGGCCTCGTGCCGCATTCCGTGGGTCACCAACCCCAAGGCGCGCCGCATCGAAATGCGCTTCCCCGATCCGTTGCAGTCCGGCTACCTGACCTTCACCGCGCTGATGATGGCCGGCCTGGACGGCATCAAGAACCAGATCGACCCGGGTGCACCGAGCGACAAGGACCTGTATGACCTGCCGCCGGAAGAAGAGAAGCTGATCCCGCAGGTGTGCTCCAGCCTGGATCAGGCCCTGGAAGCGCTGGACAAGGACCGCGAGTTCCTCAAGGCCGGCGGCGTGATGAGCGACGACTTCATCGACGGCTACATCGCGCTGAAGATGCAGGAAGTGACCAAGTTCCGTGCGGCAACGCATCCGCTGGAATACCAGCTGTACTACGGCAACTGAGTTCCACCGCGGTGATGGCGGAGGCCCCCCCTCCCACCTCCGCCATCGCCGCACATGTTTGACGCTCCACGGCACCGGCCGTGGAGTGAGGGGAACGAGAGAGCACACAGTTCGCGGCGCGCGGGCCTGACCTCTCCCACGCGGCAGATGCATCGCATCGGCCGAGGTCTGCGCGATCTGCGAACGATTGGATGCCGGGGTTGGCATCCAGGTGACTGACACCGCCGGGCGGCGCAATGCCGGCCGGTTCCTTCCACCTTTCGGGGTATGCGCATGAAATTGATCACCGCCATCATCCGGCCGTTCAAGCTCGACGAGGTCCGCGAGGCCCTGTCTGCCGCTGGCGTGTCGGGTATCACCGTCACCGAGGTCAAGGGCTTCGGGCGCCAGAAAGGCCACACCGAGCTGTATCGCGGCGCCGAGTATGTCGTGGACTTCCTGCCCAAGATCAAGATCGAGACGGTGGTGACCGACGACCGGCTCGATGCCGTGGTCGAAGCGATCCAGAACGCGGCCGGCACCGGCAAGATCGGCGACGGCAAGATCTTCGTCACCGCGATCGAGCAAGTGGTGCGTATCCGCACCGGCGAAATCGGCGCCGATGCCCTCTGAGTCCACCACCTCCGGAGTTCGTATGAAGACAGCTCTTTTTGCCGGGTGGAAAGCCCGGTTCTACAGCGTGTGCATGCTGATGCTGTTCAGCGCGCTGGTGGTGGGCGGCATGGGCAGCGCGCAGGCGCAGTCCACCCCGCAGGTCACCCCGCTCCCGACCGAGCCGGTCACCACAGAACCGCTGCCGTCCGCGCAGCCGGCCGCCGCGCCGGTGGCTGCGGCCGAGGCCGCACCGGTGGTGGACAAGGGCGACGTCGCCTGGATGCTCACCTCCACCCTGCTGGTACTGCTGATGGTGGTGCCGGGCCTGGCGCTGTTCTACGGCGGCATGGTGCGCGCCAAGAACGTGCTCTCGGTGCTGATCCAGGTGGCCACGGTGTTCTCGCTGCTGACCATCCTGTGGGTGATCTACGGCTACAGCCTGGCGTTCTCCGGTGAAGGCGCGTGGATCGGCAACCTGGACAAGGCGCTGCTCAAGGGCGTCACCATCGAGACCCTGTCGGCCACCTTCACCAAGGGCGTGAGCCTGCCGGAATACGTGTTCGTCGCCTTCCAGGCCACCTTCGCCGGCATCACCGGTGCGCTGATCGTCGGCGCCTTTGCCGAACGCGCCAAGTTCGCCGCGGTGCTGCTGTTCTCGGTGATCTGGTTCACCTTCGGCTACCTGCCGCTGGCGCACATGGTCTGGGCCACCGGTGGCTACCTGTTTGGCCTGGGCGCGCTGGATTTTGCCGGCGGCACCGTGGTGCACATCAATGCCGGTATCGCCGGCCTGGTGGGCGCCTACTTCGTCGGCAAGCGTGCCGGGCTGGGGCGTGAGGCGATCAAGCCGCACAACGTGACCCTGACCTTCGTCGGTGCCTCGCTGCTGTGGGTGGGCTGGTTTGGCTTCAACGCCGGCTCCAACCTGGAGGCCAATGCCGGTGCGGCGCTGGCCTTCCTCAACACCTTGCTGGCCACTGCCGCGGCCATCCTGGGCTGGTCGTTGACCGAGAAGATCATCAAGGGCAAGTCCTCCGCCCTGGGCGTGGCGTCGGGCATGGTGGCCGGCCTGGTCGGGATCACCCCGGCCTGCGGCACCGTGGGCCCGTTCGGCGCCATCGTGATTGGCCTGGCGGCCGGCGTGCTGTGCGTATGGGGCGTCACCGGTCTGAAGCGCCTGCTGGGCGCCGACGACAGCCTGGACGTGTTCGGCGTGCATGGCCTGGGCGGCATCATCGGCGCGATCCTGACCGGCGTGTTCTCGGCGGCCTCGCTGGGCGGCCAGAAGGGCGGCGATTACGACATCGTGCACCAGGTCGGCATCCAGGCCCTGGGCGTGGGTATCACCGTGGTGTGGATCGGCGTGGTGTCGGTGGTGGGCTTTGTGGTCGCCAAGCTGGTGTTCGGCCTGCGCGTCACCGAAGAAGCCGAGCGCGAGGGGTTGGACATCACCTCGCACGGCGAAGCCGCCTACGAGTCCTGAGCATGGCCACCCGCGGCTCCCTGGCCGCGGGTGGCGCAACGACCCGGCCGGCGCTGCCGTGCCGGGGACGGTTTCTCCCGCGGCCCGTGCTGGCGCGGATCCACTACCGAGGTGCCTGCATGACCAGCCCCCCGCCCGTCACTGTCGGCGCGGATGCGCGTCGGGTCGGTGCACGCCACCACCGTCGGACCCCGGATGTCCTGATGCACGCTTCGTTCGGCGCGCCACACGCGCACGCCGGCGCTGCTTGCACTAAATTGGTGCAATGCTGATGACGACCCCCACACCGTCGCTCGACAGCCTGGGCACGCCGGTGGCCTGGGCCGACCGCGAGGGCCGCGTGCTGGGTGTCAACCCGGCCTTTGCGCGCTGGCTCGGCGTCAGCGCCCGGCGCCTGGTCGACCAGCCGCTGGCCGCGCTGGAAGTGCAGGGCGATGCGCTGGCCCGCTTCCTGCTCAACGACGAGCGCGACGTGCTGCGCCTGCATCGGCTGGCATTGGGCCTGCCCAATGACGCGCCACGCTTTGCCGAAGGCTGGCTGTCGCGGCTGGACGACGGCGGCTGGCTGCTGGAAACCCACCCGGTCGACGAATTCCCCGCGCTGGACCCCACGCATGCCTTGCCCAACGCCTTGAGCGCCGCGCTCAAGGGGCTGGCGCACGAACTGCGCAACCCGCTGGCGGGCCTGAAGGGCGCAGCGCAGCTGCTGGCCCGCCGCTCGGCCGGCCGCGACGAGGACGAGCGCGAGCTGATCGAGTTGATTGGCACCGAGATCGAGCGCCTCAACACCTTGCTCGAGCGCCTGCTCTCACCCTCGCCGCTGCGCCCGCACGAGGGCCTCAACATCCATGTGGTGCTCGAACGCGTGCTGCGTCTGGCCGAGGCCGAAGGCGGCTGGTCGGTGCAGGTGCAGCGCGACTACGACCCCAGCATTCCGGACATCCTCGGCGATGTGGATCGCCTGACCCAGGCGGTGTGGAACCTGGTGCGCAATGCCTTCCAGGCCGGCGCCACCCGGGTGACCCTGCGCACCCGCGTCGAACACGGCCAGCGCATCCGCGACCGCGTGCATGCGATGTCGCTGCGGCTGGAAATCATCGACGACGGCGGCGGCGTGCCCGAAGAGCTGGCCGAGCATCTGTTCCTGCCGCTGGTCAGCGGCCGTGCCGAAGGCAGCGGGCTGGGCCTGGCGCTGGCCCAGCAGGTCTCGCGCGAACACCACGGCACGCTGACCTACCGCTCGCGTCCGGGCCATACCGTTTTCACCCTGCTGCTGCCCGAGCTGGCCGGCGATCACGACAAGGAGCACCTGCATGGCTGAGGCCGCCGCCGCATCCCACCATATCTGGGTGGTCGACGACGATCGTTCGGTCCGATTCGTGCTGTCCACCGCGCTGCGCGATGCCGGCTATGCCGTCGATGGTTTCGACAGCGCTGCCGCTGCATTGCAGGCGCTGGCGATGCGGCCCACCCCGGACCTGTTGTTCACCGACGTGCGCATGCCCGGCGAAGACGGCCTGACCCTGCTGGACAAGCTCAAGTCCAAGCACCCGCAGCTGCCGGTGATCGTGATGTCGGCCTACACCGATGTCGCCAGCACCGCCGGTGCCTTCCGCGGCGGAGCGCATGAATTCCTGTCCAAGCCGTTCGACCTGGACGACGCCGTCGCGCTGGCCGCACGCGCCTTGCCCGACGCCGATGCCGGTGTCGACGAGATCATCGGCACGCCGCTGGCCGAGGGCTCGGCCGCATTGATCGGCGACACCCCGGCCATGCGCGCGCTGTTCCGCGCCATCGGCCGGCTGGCGCAAGCCCCGTTGTCGGTGCTGATCAACGGCGAAACCGGCACCGGCAAGGAGTTGGTCGCACGCGCGCTGCACAACGAATCGCCGCGCGCGCGCAAACCGTTCGTGGCGCTCAATACCGCCGCCATTCCCGCCGAACTGCTGGAAAGCGAGTTGTTCGGCCACGAAACCGGCGCCTTTACCGGTGCCACCAAGCGCCACATCGGCCGCTTCGAACAAGCCGATGGCGGCACCTTGTTCCTGGACGAAATCGGCGACATGCCGCTGCCGCTGCAGACGCGCCTGCTGCGCGTACTGGCAGAGAACGAGTTCTTCCGGGTCGGCGGGCGCGAGTTGATCCGCGTGGACGTGCGCGTGATCGCCGCCACCCACCAGGATCTGGAGGCGCTGGTCGAACAGGGCCGCTTCCGTGCCGACCTGCTGCACCGTCTGGACGTGGTGCGCCTCCAACTGCCGCCGCTGCGCGAGCGTCGCGGCGACATCGCGCAACTGGCGGAAAACTTCCTGGCCATGGCCGGACGCAAGCTCGACATGCTGCCCAAGCGGTTGTCGTCGGCCGCGCTGGAGGACCTGCGGCAGTACGACTGGCCCGGCAACGTACGGGAACTGGAAAACGTGTGCTGGCGCCTGGCTGCCCTGGCCACCGCCGACATCATCGACGTGGTCGACGTGGACGCCGCCCTGTCGCGCGGCCGTCAGCGGGCCGGCCGCAGCGATGGCCAATGGGACGACATGCTGTCCAGCTGGGCCGCGCAACGCCTGAGCGAAGGCGCCCAGGGCCTGCATGCCGAAGCCCGCGAACGCCTGGACAAGACCTTGCTGGAAGCCGCCCTGCAACTCACCCAGGGCCGCCGCGCCGAAGCCGCCGCCCGCCTGGGCCTGGGCCGCAACACCGTAACCCGCAAGCTCGGGCCGGGGCGCAAGCGCCGCTGATCAGCCCGCACGCGGCGTCGAGCCCCTCTCCCGCCTGCGGGAGAGGGGTTGGGGTGAGGGGCGCTGCGAAACGCAGTGCTGCGCGCGCAGGTGCTGGAGCCAGGCAGCGAACCAGGTGGGATTGGCGCGCATCACGGCGGCAAGCGTGCATGCGCTCGCCGGTTTGCTCGCACGCGCCACTGTCTCGATTAGCTGGCGGCGCACAACGCCCCCCATCCGCCCTTCGGGCACCTTCCCCCGCACGCGGGAGAAGGCAAGGCAGGCGGGCAAGGCAGGCGGGCAAGGCAGGCAGGCGGGCAAGGGCAAGGCAGGCAGGCAAAGCGGGCAGAAAACTTCGCAGTCGAGCCCCTCTCCCGCCTGCGGGAGAGGGGTTGGGGTGAGGGGCGCTTTTTGCACATATCCCGGCTCGCGACACCAGCCCCGTAAACTCCCGGGCTGCCCCAGCGCATTTCATGACACGTGAACATGCGCCCGCATAGGTTTCCAGCCTGATCAGGAGAACAGCTCGATGCGTTACCGGTCGCCCACGATCGTTGCCCTCACCGCGCTGGCGCTTGCCGCCTGCAGCAGCACGCCACCGCCGCCAAAGACACCTCCACCGCCGGTGGCGAGGGTAGTGCCCACCCGTCCGGTGCAACAGGCCGAAGCGGTGCTGGCATCGGCCTCGGGCAGCCTGGTCAGCGGTCGCGTTGTGCTGGTGCCTGCATTGCAGGGCATTCGCGTGACCGGAACCGTCGGTGGCCTGCGCCCCGGCGGCGTGGCCGGCTTCCATGTGCACGAGCGTGGCGATTGCAGCGCCGCCGATGCCAGCAGCGCGGGCGCGCATTTCAATCCGGCGGGTGCGCCACACGGGCGCGCTGGCAGCAATCCCCACCACGCCGGCGACATGGACAACCTGCGCGCCGATGCCGAAGGCGTTGCGCACCTGGACATGATCGTTTCGGGCATCACCCTGGGCGATGCCGCGCCCAGCGATGTGGTCGGCAAGTCGCTCATCGTGCATGCCGATCCCGACGACTATCGCAGCCAGCCCAGCGGCAACGCCGGCGCACGCCTGGCCTGCGGCGTCATTCGCGTCACCCAGTGGCGCACACCCCCTTCGCAGCCCTGAGTTGGGGCATCCATGGCCGCCTGCGCGGCCCCTACAGGAGTTTTCCATGCGCATTCTTCCCACCACGCTGTTTCTGGCAACCGCCCTGGCATTGACCGCATGCAAGCGCGAGGAGCCCGCGCCGGCCGATCCCGCCCCCGCACCGCAGGCCGGCACGCCGGCTGAAGCGGCGCATGGTGGCGAGCATGCCGCCTCCATGGTCACCGAAGCGGCGGCCACCACCACGGCCACCGCCGAGCTCAAGCCGACCAAGGGCAATGACGTCAAAGGCACGGTGACCTTCAAGACGGTCGACGGTGCGCTGCGCGTCACCGGACAGCTGAGCGGCCTCAAGCCCAACACCGAGCACGGCTTCCACATTCACGAAAAGGGCGACTGCAGCGCCCCGGACGGCAGCAGCGCCGGCGGCCATTTCAACCCGGCCCAGTCCGACCACGGCAACGTCAGTGCCGATCCGCACCACGGCGGCGACATGCCCAACATCAAAGCCGACGCGCAGGGCAATGCCAGTATCGACGGCCCGGTCTCGAGCAACGTCAATCTCGGCAAGGCCGACCAGTTCGACATCGCCGGACACGCCGTGATCGTGCATGCCGATGCCGACGACTACAAAACCCAGCCCACCGGCAATGCCGGCGGCCGCCTGGCCTGCGGCGTGATCACCACCGACAACGCGCAGGCGGCGACTAAATAAATGGCGGTATGGCGCACCAGTGGCCACACATCCTCATCGATGGACGCGGCTGCGTAATGCAACTGCGTCCATTGCGGATGGAGCCCGAGTGAGATGGCTGAGGCGTCGGTGGGTGTCGCCATGCTGTCGTCCTCTGTGCAGCGAGTAGCGATGGACGTGCATGTGCGAGCGCATGCGAGCGACACGGCCGCCTAACTGCCGTTTCGCCACAGCAACGATCAGTAATTGGCCCAGAGCCCCGGAGTGGCTAGTTCCAGCAGGTGCGCATCGGGATCGCGGAAGTAGATGCTCTGTCCGCCTCCGGGCCATTGTGTGCGGCCTTCGATCGGCACCGCGCACTCACATAGATGTTCTTCCCAGCCGGTCAGCGCGTCGGTGGCGATCGCAAAGGCGTAATGCGTATGCCCGCTACCGTCGTGCGGCGGAATGGTGCCACCAGGCAGGCTGACCGTGGTTGCCGTGCTGCCCTGCAGGAACAGCAGCAACACCTGTGCTGGGGCGATTGCATAGGCGGCCATGCGCGTATCGCGATGCATGGGCTGCAGCCCCAGCACACGGGCATAGAACGCACACGCGCGCTCCAGGTCGGCCACATACACGCCGGTTTCCAGCACACCCTGCAAGGCGGGCGGCGAAGAAACCTGCGCCTGCGTCACGCCGCCAGCGCCTGGTGCGGATCCTGGCCCGGCTCGACATGCACGTACAGCACCGGCAACCCATGCGCTTCCAGCACGGCCGCCATTTGCCGCTGGCGCGAGAGGAATTGCTCGTAGACGCCGCGCAGGCGTTCGCAATGCTCGCGGTCGTGTGCGTAGTAATCGCACCAGCCGGCTGGGTCGAACAGCGCGATGCGCACCTCGCCGCCGACATAGCGCAGCACCGGCTCCGGCGCCTGCTCCAGCCATTCTTCGCTGGTTGGCGCGAGCAGGGCGACTTCGATCAGCGGCCACAGCGGCGCCAGGCCCTGGTTGTCGTACTGCATCGAAATCATCGCCGCCAGGTCGTGCGCGGTGAGGTAGCGCGCGTGTTCGATGCGCGCACCGAAGCTCTCCTGCGCCAGCAGCGCAGTCTCGGCCTGCGCCATGCCCTGAGCCAGCAGCACTTCTTCCATCGCCTCGGCGACGCTGGCCACGGTGTGCGCATCGCCGGTCAGCAGGAAGGGCAGCACGCGCAGGCCGCCACCGGTGAGCTGGGCATCGGCCTGGAACGGCAACGGAATCTCGCCCTGCGCATCGGCGCCGAAGGCCAGCACGCGCGGGCCCTGGTCGCGTCCGGGCGCACGCGCCTGCAGTTCTTCCAGGCGGCGATGCAACGGCCAGCCGGGCCGCAGGACCTCGGCCGGGTCGAAATGCGCCATCGCCACGCTCAGTTCCAGATCGCGGATCTCCGGGATCCATTGCGCCAGGTCGCGGCCGATGCGCTCGGCCAGCATGCCAGCCTGTTCGGGCGGCAGGGCGCCGCGCTCGGGGGCGCTTCCGCCGGTCAATTCCAGCGCCAGCACACCCATGGCGGTCACGCCGTGTTCGGTCTTGCTCATGATTCGCGGTTGGCCCATCACGGGGTCGAAGCTACACTGCGGCCATTATGCCTGCCGGCCCTGTGCAGGCCATGTCCCCGAGTCCTCCATGCCAGGTCAACCGATGCCCGCAGCCCGTCCCGTCGCCATCCTGGGCGGCGTTCGTATCCCGTTCTGTCGTCAGAACACCGCTTATGCGGACGTGGGCAACCTGGGCATGTCGGTGCGCACCCTGGGCGCGCTGGTCGAGCGCTTCGGGCTGCACGGGCAGCAATTGGGCGAAGTGGCGATGGGGGCGGTGATCAAGCACTCCTCGGACTGGAACCTGGCCCGCGAGGCCGCGCTGTCGTCGGGCCTGTCGCCGCTGACGCCGGGCATCACCCTGCAGCGCGCCTGCGGCACCAGCCTGGACTCGGTGATCACCATCGCCAACAAGATTGCGCTGGGGCAGATCGATTCGGGCATCGGTGGCGGTTCGGACACGACCTCTGAAGTGCCGATCGTCTACGGCAAGAAGCTGCGCGCGCGGCTGCTTGCCGCCAACCGCGCCAAGGCCACCGGCGACAAGCTCAAGGCGCTGCTGCGCGGATTCAAGCTGGGCGAGCTCAAGCCAGAATTCCCCGGCGTGGCCGAGCCGCGCACCGGCAAGAGCATGGGCGACCACTGCGAAGACATGGCCAAGGAATGGAACATCTCGCGCGATTCGCAAGACGAATGGGCAGTGGCCTCGCACCACAAACTGGCCGCAGCGTATGAGCGCGGTTTCTTCGATTCGCTGATCGCTCCGTTCCGCGGCGTCTCGCGCGACAACATCCTGCGTGCCGACACCTCGCTGGAAAAACTCGCCACCCTGCGCCCGGCCTTCGACAAGACTTCCGGCCGCGGCACGCTCACCGCCGCCAACTCCACTCCGCTCACCGATGGCGCCGCCGCCGTACTGCTGTCCAGCGAAGCCTGGGCGCTGGCGCACGGCCACACCCCGATGGCCTACCTGCGCGACGCGCAGGTGGCGGCGGTGGATTTCGTGCACGGCGAAGGCCTGCTGATGGCACCCACCATCGCGGTGCCGCAGATGCTGGCGCGCCAGGGCCTGACCCTGCAGGACTTCGATATCTACGAAATCCACGAAGCCTTCGCCGCGCAGGTGCTGTGCACGCTGCGCGCCTGGGAGAGCGAGGATTACTGCCGCAACCGGCTGGGGCTGGATGCGCCGCTGGGCCGCATCGACCCGGACAAGATCAATCCGCTGGGCTCGTCGCTGGCCACCGGTCACCCGTTCGCCGCCACCGGCGCCCGGGTGGTGGCCACCGCCGCCAAGCAACTGGAAGAACGCGGCGGTGGACGCGCGCTGATCTCGATCTGCACTGCCGGCGGCATGGGCGTGGTGGCGATCGTCGAGCGCTGACGCTGCTACGCAGCGCGGGATTGGGCATTCGGGATTGGGGATTCGCAAAGGCGAAACCCGCTCTTGCGAATCCCCAATCCCTAATCCCGAATCCCGAATCCCCAACCTGCAAGGACGCATGGATGTCGAACGATGCAAAGCACCCGTCGCCCAGTCTGTACCTGCCGCCGGTGGACGGCGATGTCTGGCGCGAGGGCGATGTGCTGGTCTGCACGCCGGGCGCCACCTTGCCGCCGCGGTGCGTCAAGTGCAATGCGCCGGCCGATATACCGCCGCGCCGCTACATCTTTCACTGGCATCACCCGGTGATCTACGCCGCGCTGTTGCTCGGCGTGCTGCCGTATCTGATCCTGGCGATCGCGCTGCGCAAGCGCAGCGCCCATGTGCTCATCCTGTGCGAGCAACACGAGCGTCGCCGCGTCCGCTATGTCGCGGTGGCGGTGGCCTCGGTGCTGGCGCTGCTGGTGTGTGGGCTATCGCTGGATGGCCCGTCCCGCTGGCTGATCGGCGCCGGCGTGATGGCCGTGATGTTGCTTGTCGCTCGCCTGGGGTCGCGCGTGTTGTCGCCGACGCGGGTCGGTCACACGCAGGCGCGCTATCTCGGCGCCTGCGATGCATTCCTGGACGATCTGCCACCGCCGCCGTGGGTGTCGCGCGGACGCTGACACTGCGCAGCGCTGTCTATCTGACGCGACGGCCCAGCGCCGTCATATCCACGGCCTGAGCCCGTGTCACAGAATCCGGTCGTCCGGTGGGGGCGCAAACGGGTCGGCCGCAGGCGTTGGCCCCACCGATACGATCGGGCCGCGCAGCGACTGCTGCGGCATGCCCTGCTGCACCGGCTCGCCACGTGCGGCGCGCAAGGCATTGGCGTAGCAATGCTGTGCGGAGAGCAGGTCGCCGGCAGCCGCAAAGCCATGCCCGAGCTCCTCCCACGCATCGGCGCCGGCGCCGGTGGCGATGGCACGGTGCAGGAACTCTTCGGCCTGCGACCACTGCTGCTGATGGCGTGCCAGGCGTGCCAGCGTCAACAGCAAGCCCGGGCTGTCCGGGTACTGGGTGAGCCAGCGCTGTGCACTGGCCCGGCGCGAATCGTATTTTTCCAGCGGCAGCACGCCGTACAGGCGCACCAGCGACTCGTCCCACTGCGCATCCAGTGCCTGTTCCAGGCTATGCACGGCTGCGTCATCCCAATGCAGCACCGCTGCCCGTTGCGCATACGCCCCGACCACGGCCGGATAGGTGCGCAGCGGCTTGGGCAAGGCTTCCCAGCGCTCGGCCAGCGCATTGGCATCGCCGGCCTGCAACAGAGTCTGTTCTGCCAGCGTGGCTTCCAGCGCGCCGTAGGCCTCCGGTGCCAGCACCGCTTGCTGACGCAGGGCGCCGAGCTGGCCGTAGGCCTCATCGGCACGGCCGATCTGGGTCAGCGCATGCGTACGCAGCAACAGCCCGCGCGCCGGCAGCGGCTGCGCATTGGCGGCATCGAGTGCATTGATCGCTTCCACCGGGCGTTGCCGCGCCAGATGCCGTTCGCCCTGCAACAGCGCATGCGCGGTGGGGTCGCGCTCGGCCAATTGCTGCGCAAGCGCATTGGCCGAGGCCTCGTCACCGCGTGCATCGGCCACACGTACTGCGCTCGCCAGCGCAATCCCGCTGACTTCATCGTCTTCGCTGGCAGTGACCAGCAAACGTTCGGCGCGTTGCCACTGGCCGTGGTCGGCGGCGCGCAGGCCTTCGATCAGGCGTGCGCGGCCTTTCTTGCGGCGGTACTTGCCCCACACCCGGAACGGCAGGCTGATCAACGTCCACAACAGCCACAGCACCAGCAGCGCGATGATCAGGATCAACACCGCCTGCGGCATCGCGGCGCGGTAGTCGTTGCCACCGACGCTGACCACGACATTGCCCAGGTCGTAACTGTTCTGGTGCGACAGCCACTGCGCACCGAGCACGCCCAGTGCCACGGCCACCAGCAGGATCAAGACGGTACGCAACACTTTCATTGGGTGGATCTCCCTTCACGCATGGCCTGCAGTTGCAGCAGGGTGGTGCCCAGTTCCGGCAGGCGCGGATGCAGTGGCGCTTGTTGCAACGTGCGCAGGCGTGCAAGCACCTGCGCACGTTGCGGCGACTCCGGCCACAGCCGGGTGGTCCAGGTGTCCACGCGGCGCAGCGCGTGTGCAAAGCCGTCCGCATCGCCGCGTTCTGCGGCCGCGCGGGCCAGGCTGAGTTCGATCTGCAGCGCATCGCCGGCGGCATGGCGGTCGCTGCGGGTCAGCGGGGCATCGCCCCGGCTGGGCCGGATATCCACCAGCGGGGCGAGCACCTTCTGCCACCACGGTCTGGCCGCGTCGCTGGCCTGTGCGGACTGCTCGGGCAGGCGCTGCAGATCGGCGGCGATGCGGTCCAGCGTCTGTTCCACCTGCGCCTGCGGGCCGGCGCCGAGGCGGTCCAGGGCATCGCGCTCCTGCACCAGGGCCTGGCGCAGGTTGAGATAGCCCGGATCGTCGATGCCATTGAGCGCGCCATTGGCCAGCGCGTAGGCGCGGCGTGCGCCATCGGCATCGCCGGCAATGCTGAGCCGTTGCTGGCCGAGCCGCAGCAGCAGCTCCACTTCATCCAGCCGCAATGCCTGTGCGCCGTGACGATTGGGGTCGGCCAGCTTCTGCACGGTGTCTTCGAGCAAGGCGCTACGCTGGCTCAGGCCCAGCATTTCGTCGCGCAGCACGCGGTTGGTCGCTGCCGCATCCTGCAGCCGCTCGTTGGCCAGACGTTGATCGCGTCGCAGCGTTTCCAGCAACTGCTGCGTGCCATCCCAGCGCTGCTGCTGTGCCTGCGCCGCCTGCAGCTGCGCTGCTTGATAGCTCTGCCATGCGCGCCAGCCCAGAAACAGCGCCACGCCCACGGCGACCACCGCCACTGCAAGCAGCAGCCAGGCCAGCGGAAAGCGTCGCGGGGAAGCGGGGACTTCGGTCATTCGGACATCCTCGGGCGGTCACAACGGGCGCAGGCGCCGCAGTCATCCCACACAGCATGGCGTGCGCCGGCAGACGCCCGCAAGCTGTGCTTGAGTTCGCAGTTCAGCAAGGTCGCGACGATGTCACGACGGCAGCTGCCGCAGCGGCCAACTGCACCGGCAGTGGGCCCTCGGCACGCGCCACGCGGGTGAAACCGGCGGCCTGCGCTGACGCCAGCATGCGATCGCTGGACGCCACCACCGGCTGTTGCCGCCATGCCTGGGCCAACGCATTCGGAAGTTGCTGCAGCACCAATGCCAACGCCTCGGCACTGCTCAGGGCCAGGACGCTGCGCGGCATTGCGGCGGCCAGTGCCTTTACCTGCCCGGCGCGCAAGGGCAGCGCGAGGCGTTGGTAGACGTCGGCGCGCAGGATGCGCGCGCCGCGGTGTTCCAGCACGGGGGCAAGCATGCCGCGCCCGCCCGGTGCGGTGACCAGCCCCACCGATGACAGGGGCGGCTGGAACAGCGGCAGGGCGAGCAGGCCTTCGCTGTCCATGCGGGACGGGCGCACCACCTCGTTGATACCGCAGGCATGCAGGGCGCGCGCGGTGCCGTCGCCCACGCTGACCCACTGTGCCTGCGGCAGTCGCTGCAAGGGCGCAAGCCGCTGTGCTGCCTGGACTGCGGCCGGGCTGGTAAACACCACGATCGGTGCCCGCAGCGCCTGGTGCAGGGCAGTGCGTGCCTGGTCGGTGTCATTCGGCGTCAGCCGCCACGGCGACAGGGCAACGACGCGGGCGCCATGGCGCGCGGCGGCACGTCGCAGCGGGCCGTGTTCACCGCTGGGCCGCAGCGAGATCAAGGTCCAGGCAGCGGTGGCAGGGGCAGGGCGGGTCATGGGGCGATTATGCGAGAGCTGCCTGGCCGCCGTGCGGGTGCAGCGCGACGGCGATGTCGCGCTCGGCGATTCGTCGCCCTGCCTGTCACTCCAGGACGTACCCGGGCCCAGCCTGGCCCGGATCATTTTCGAGACTTGACGCGCATTTCCACCCCTCTTGCAAATGCGCCCAATCGCGCCACGATCCGCCACGACAATCGAGCTGGAGCGGCGCGTGATCAAGTCCTACCTCATCAACATGCAGCGCAGCGGCGACCGTCTGCAGGCGATGTCGGCACGGTTCCAGGCGCTTGGCCTGCCGTTCGAGCGTCTTCCGGCCGTCGATGGCGCCACCTTGAGCCCGGAGCAGATCGCCGATTTCGTGCGCGAGCGCCCGCTCGAGGGATCCGGCGATGCCTACAGCGCCGGCCCCCGGAGATGGACCGCCTCCAATATCGGCTGCTTTTTGAGCCACCACGCCGCGTGGCGTATCGCGGCCGAGTCCGACGATGCCTACACCGCCATCTTCGAAGACGACATGCATCTGTCCGATGCGCTGCCGGCGCTGTTGCGCAGCACCGACTGGCTCCCGCCGGGCAACAGCATCGTGCGGCTGGAGCCGTCCTACAACCGGATCAAGCTCGATGCCAAGGTCGCCGACGTCGCCGGGCGCCAGCTGCGCCTGGTGCGTCCATCGCCCCACCAGCATTGCTGGCCGGTGTGCGCCGGTGCGTTGATCATCAGCCGCGATGCGGCGCGCCTGCTGCTGGCGGCGCAGACGCGCTGGCACACCATGGCCGACATCTTCCTGTTCGGCTGGAACGAATCGCCGGTGGCGCAGCAGCTATCCACCTACCAGCTGTCGCCGGCGGCCTGCATCCAGGACAAGTTCTTCCACGCAGCGCCGGAGCAGATCGTGTTCACCAGCACCATCGACGCACCGCTGACCCAGGCGCAGAAGCAACGCAGCGCGCACTGGAAGGCCAAGGCGACGGCCCTGTTGCGCGTGGCGCAAGGCTATCGCAAGGTGGGGTTCGCACCCTGAAACACCGCTGCAGCACGCGTGCGCATTGCCGATGGCGGAGCCGTCGCGCATGCGCACGGAGCGCGCGTGCGGGCTGCACCTGCGTGTGCAGTGCGTGGTGTCCGCCGGCGATTGGCGCGGGCAAGCGCTCCTATTCGATGCGGCATCGGCGACACGACGCGCACCGCAATGCTGCACGCGTTCACCATGCGGTACCGCATGTCATCGAACAGCACAAGACGCTTGCCGGACATTGCGGCATGATGCCGCCCTTCGCCGTCTTCCTGCCTTTCCGATGACTCCTTCGTGCACGCTCGTTTCCGCCCTGCAGTCGCTGCAGCAGCAGTTCATCGCCATGCCGCCGGTGCTGTCGATGGGCATTGCCGTCGACGGGCTGCACGACGGCGCGCTGCGCCTGCGCGCGCCGCTGCAGGCCAACGTCAACGACAAGGCCAATGCGTTCGGCGGCAGCCTGGCCTCGTTGATGACCCTGGCCAGCTGGGGGTGGCTGACGCTGCAACTGCAGCTGGCCGGGCACGAAGCCGACGTGTATGTCGCCGATAGCCAGCTGCGCTACGTCGCGCCGGTCTACGAAGAACTCGTGGCCGACGCCGAGCCGGCCGAGCTGGGCGGCTGGGATGCGTTTCTGTCCACCTTCCGGCAGCGCGGCAAGGCGCGTATCGGCATGCGCGCGCAGATCGCGCTGGGGTCCGGCGCGGCAGCGGCCACGTTGAGCGGGCGCTTCGTGGCGTTTCCAAAACGGTAGGATGCGGGCTGGATGGAAGGGGGATTACGCATGCGTGCAGTTATTGGAGCACTCGTCCTGCTGGGGCTGGCGACGCTGAGCGGGGTGGCCAGCGCGGGCAGCCGCGCCCAGGCGCGCGCGCTGGAAACCACCCAGGCCGCCTACACGGCGGCAGTGCGCTGGAGCG
This sequence comes from Xanthomonas sp. NCPPB 1068, assembly GCF_041479385.2. Classification (NCBI taxonomy): domain Bacteria; kingdom Pseudomonadati; phylum Pseudomonadota; class Gammaproteobacteria; order Lysobacterales; family Lysobacteraceae; genus Xanthomonas; species Xanthomonas sp. NCPPB 1068. The sequence goes on from NZ_CM192986.1 coordinate 267,930, forward strand.
ATTTCGATGCTGCGCAGGGGTTTGTCGAACCAACCTATGCGCAGGCGCATCCGCTCAGCGACCTGGAACGTTCGCGCTACGAGCAGGTGCAGATTTCCGGTTACCGCGAGCTGCGCGTGGGCGAAGACGCCAATGGCGACCTGCGCCGCGAGGTCGAACTGCGCGTGATCAACCGAAATACCCAGGCCGAGCGGTTGGTGCGCAGCATCGAGCTGTGGCGCTGGGACGCCGAGCACAAACGCTGGTGGCTGGCCAGCGGCCTGCCCGACCTGTGGAAGGGCCAATAGCCCGGCCCTGCCCGCGCTGGCCGTCGCGTGCGCCAGCTGTGCGACAATTCCCGCCCGCTTGACTGACCCTGACCCCGTGAATTTCGAAGAGCTGCAGGCCTTTGTCGGCCGCAACCCCATGTTGTCGCTGGCCCTGGTGGGCCTGACCATCGCCCTGATCGTCACCGAGGTCGCGCGCCTGTTCCGTGGGTACCGCGCACTCAAGCCGGCCGAGCTGACCCGCCTGATCAACAGCGAAGACGCGCTGGTGATCGACCTGTCGCCGACCGCCGATTTCGAAAAAGGCCATATCGCCGGCAGCCGCAACGTGGCGCTGGCCAAGTTCGACCCGGCCAGCAAGCTGCTGGCCAATGCCAAGGCGTCTCCCGTGGTGGTGGTCTGCCGCAGCGGCAACACCTCTGCAGGTGCGGCCAAGACGCTGAAGAAAGCCGGCTTCGAGAAGGTGTACTGGCTCGAAGGTGGCATTGCTGCCTGGCAGATGGCCGAGCTGCCACTGATCAAGGGCCGCTGACCCGCCTTGTGCGGTCCCCCGTAAGCCCCCATTGCTGGCATGAGAGACTTGCACTTTCACGTCTGCATCACTCAACGCTGCATCCACCGAACCGTTTCTGGAGTTAGGAATGTCCGACGAAATCCTCAACGGCGCCGCTGCGCCGGCCGACGCCGCTGCTGGCCCTGCCTTCACCATCGAAAAGATTTACGTCAAGGACGTGTCCTTCGAATCGCCGAATGCACCGGCTGTCTTCAATGACGCCAACCAGCCCGAGCTGCAGCTGAACCTCAACCAGAAGGTGCAGCGCCTCAACGACAACGCCTTCGAAGTCGTGCTGGCCGTGACCCTGACCTGCACCGCCGGTGGCAAGACCGCCTACGTGGCCGAAGTGCAGCAGGCCGGCGTGTTCGGTCTGGTCGGCCTGGAGCCGCAGGCGATCGACGTGCTGCTCGGCACGCAGTGCCCGAACATCCTGTTCCCGTACGTGCGCACCCTGGTCAGCGACCTGATCCAGGCCGGCGGCTTCCCGCCGTTCTACCTGCAGCCGATCAATTTCGAAGCGCTGTACGCAGAAACCCTGCGTCAGCGTCAGGGCGAAGGCACCTCGCTGGCCGATTCCGAGCCGGCTGGCAACGCCTAAGCACTGTCTGCGCCGATGAGCGAGTCGACCCGGAAAATCGCCGTGCTCGGCGCCGGCTCCTGGGGCACGGCGTTGGCTGCGCTGCTCGCCAGGCACGGTCATCCGACCGTGCTGTGGGGACGCGATGCGGCGATGGTGGACACCATCGACCGCACCCACGAGAACGCGCGTTACCTGCCGGGCATTCCACTGCCCGACAGCCTGCGTGCCACCACCGACCTGCAGGCGGCGATTGCCGATGCCGCCTGGATCCTGGTGGTGGTGCCTTCGCATGCCTTCACCGAAACCATCCGGCTGATTGCACCGCTGCGTCCGGCCAACGCCGGCGTGGCGTGGGCAACCAAGGGCTTCGAGCCCGGGTCCGGGCGGTTTCTGCATGAAGTGGCGCGCGATCTGCTCGGCCCGGCCATTCCGCTGGCCGTGGTGACCGGGCCGTCCTTCGCCAAGGAAGTCACGCTCGGCCTGCCGACCGCCATCACCGTGCACGGTGACGATGCCGCGTTTGCACAGGTCGTGGCCGATGCCATGCATGGCCCCGCCTTCCGCGCCTATACCGGCGATGACATGGTGGGCGCCGAGCTCGGCGGCGCCATGAAGAACGTGCTGGCCGTGGCGACCGGTGTAGCCGATGGCATGCAGCTCGGCCTCAATGCGCGTGCCGGCCTGATCACCCGTGGCTTGAACGAGATGTTGCGGTTGGCTGCGGCGATCGGCGCGCGTCCGGAGACCTTGATGGGCTTGGCTGGCCTGGGCGATCTGGTGCTCACCTGCACCGGCGATCTATCGCGCAACCGGCGGCTCGGATTGGCGTTGGGGCGTGGGCAGAGCTTGACCGATGCAATCCGCGAGATCGGCCAGGTGGTCGAGTCGGTGCAGACCGCCGACGAGGTGATGCGGCAAGCCGAGCAGCATGGCATCGAACTGCCGATCTCCAATGCGGTGCGCGCCGTCCTGCACGGCGAAATCACGCCGGAGGCCGGCTTGAAAGGCCTGCTGGCACGCGAGCGCAAGCCCGAGTACCCGCACACCTTGTTTACCTGAGTGACCCAGCGCGCCGCGTGCGCTGCGCAGAATGCAAAAGCCCGGCACTGCCGGGCTTTTTGCTGTAACCGACCATGGCGATGGCGATGGCGATGGCGATGGCGATGGCGATGGCGCTGCGATCGCGATATGCACGCGGTGCGTTGCCCGAACGCCACGCCGAATGCGGCGTCTGACGCCAACCGCTCCTGGCTTCACCGATCGCACAAAAGAAAGAAGCCCGGTCGGGGGACCGGGCTTCCAATGCAGCGCGGGAGAGAGTCGCGCTGCAGTCAAACGTGCGGCTTACCAGCTGAAGCGCGGGCCGACCGACCATTCCTTGTTGCCGTCGCCATCCATACGGATGTCGCCGTTGATGCCCCAGTTCTGGTTCAACTTCACCTGGGCGCCGAGGCGGCCGTAGAAGTTGTCGCCGATGTCGATGCCGCGCTTCTTGGAGAAGTCTTCGTAGCCAGCCAGGGCATAGACTTCGAAGTGCTCGCCAAAGGCGTTACGCAGACCGGCTTCCACGCTGTAGCCGTCGAAGCTGATGTTCGGGGTGTCCAGGTCCAGCTTGCGGTAGGCAACGCGCGCAACGAAGTCGGTGCTGGTGGCGATCTCGTGGTTGTAGCCCACGCCCACGCCCCACTGCTGGAAGTCGGAGTTGGAGCTTTCGAACACGTTGTCGTTGTCGTCAGCGTTCTGCTTGCTGTAATCGCCGAACACGTGGAAGTTCGGAGCAACGGCGTAGGAGGCCTTCAGGCCCCAACCGTCGGCGTCGCGACCTTCGGTCGGCGTGCGCACATAGTCGCCTTCGACGAAGTTGTAGGAGAGATTTTCAGCAGCGGAGGCCGCAAACGGCAGGGCTGCGAGGAGGCCGAGGGCCAGCAGTGAGTTCTTCATGATCGATACCTGTACTTATGGTTTGGGCCGGCGCTGAGGCGGATGCCGTTCGCTGCCGAGATGTAAATTCTCCGTTATTCGATGGAACGCGACATGAATTCTGGACTGACCAGTGAATGAATCATCGCGCCAGATTCAGCTGCGCTTTCTTGTGGCGCTCAGGCGATGCGCGTAGCGCACGCGTGAAGCGTGACGGCATGACGCTTATGCGGCGCAAATGTGAGATGCGTGTGCAGAAATGCAAAATCCCCGCAATTCCCGCTGCTTTCGCATGTCAGCACATTGTACTGACATCGCCGCTGGGAGCATTGCACGCTCCTGGATGAGTGCGGAGCTGCATCGTGGCGAAGAAGAAGACGTTGGCGCGGTTTCTGGCCGAGACGCTGCAGAGCGCGGGGGTGGAGCGGATCTGGGGTGTGACCGGCGACAGCCTCAACGGCCTGACCGACGCGCTGCGCGAGATGCAGACCATCGAGTGGATGCACGTGCGCCATGAAGAAGTTGCCGCATTTGCCGCAGGCGCAGAAGCGGCGGTCACCGGTGAATTGGCGGTGTGCGCGGGAAGCTGCGGGCCGGGCAATCTGCACCTGATCAACGGGCTGTTCGATTGTCACCGCAGCCGCCAGCCGGTGCTGGCGATCGCCGCGCACATTCCGTCCTCGGAGATCGGCCTGAACTATTTTCAGGAAACCCATCCGCAGGAGCTGTTTCGCGAGTGCAGCCACTTCGTGGAGTTGGTGACCAACCCGGCGCAGTTGCCGGAGGTGCTGCACCGGGCGATGCGCTCGGCCATCCTGCAGCAGGGTGTGGCCGTGGTGGTGATTCCCGGCGATATCGCCTTACTGGAAGTGGACAAGCACCTGTCTAGCGCATGGCCGGCGCTGCGTGCGCCACGCGTGCTGCCCGCCGCGCAAGACGTGCAACAGCTGGCCGAGTTGCTGCAGCAGAGCAAGGCGGTCACCTTGTTGTGCGGCAGCGGCTGTGCCGGTGCGCACGATGCGGTGGTGGCACTGGCCGATACGCTGGGCGCGCCCACCGTGCACGCGCTGCGCGGCAAGGAATACGTGGAATGGGACAACCCGTTCGATGTGGGCATGACTGGCTTGATCGGCTTCAGTTCCGGCTACCACGCAATGCTCAATTGCGACACCTTGCTCATGCTGGGCACGGACTTTCCGTACCGGCAGTTCTATCCGAAGGACGCGACCATCGTGCAGGTGGACCGCGACCCGAGCGCGCTCGGGCGGCGTACGCCGTTGCAGCTGGGCATTGCGGCGGATGTCGGCGAAACCATCGCCGCGTTGCTGCCGCAGCTGCAGCGCCGCGAAGAGCGCGGATTCCTTGAAAAATCGCTTGCGCACTACCGCAAGGCGCGCGAAGGCCTGGACGATCTGGCAGTGCCGGCCGACCCGGGCGAGCCGCTGCACCCGCAGTTCGTGACCCGGCTGATCAGCCAGATTGCCGATCAGGATGCGGTGTTCACCTGCGATGTCGGCACGCCGACGGTGTGGGCGGCACGCTACCTGCGCATGAACGGCAAGCGGCGCCTGCTGGGTTCCTTCAACCACGGCTCGATGGCCAACGCGATGCCGCAGGCGCTGGGCGCACAGGCGGCATTCCCGGGGCGCCAGGTGATCTCACTGTCCGGCGATGGCGGCTTTGCGATGCTGATGGGCGACTTCATTTCGTTGGCGCAGTTGAATCTGCCGGTGAAGATCGTCGTGTTCAACAACGCGTCGCTGGGATTTGTGGCGATGGAGATGAAGGCGGCCGGGTATCTGGATACCGGCACCGAGCTGCGTAATCCGGACTTTGCCGCGATGAGCAATGCGATGGGCATCCTAGGCATTCGTGTCGATGAATCGGCGCAGCTGGAACGTGCATTGCGACAGGCCTTTGCGCATGCTGGTCCGGCGTTGGTGGATGTACGCATCGCCACCCAGGAACTGGCGGTGCCGCCGGCAATCAAGCTCGAACAGGCCAAGGGCATGGGGCTGTACCTGCTCAAGGCGGTGATGAGCGGGCGTGGCGATGAGGTGATCGAACTGGTCAAGACCAACCTGCGTTAATTCAGTTGCACTCGCGCACACTGGCCGCCCTCTTCAGGTCGCTTCGTCCATGCCCCGTTCGCTGCTACGGCAACTGTTGCTGATCTGGGTGGTGATCGTGGCCGCCTGTCTGGGCGTGGCCACGATGCTGTACGGCTTGTATCGGCAGACCGAAGGAGTGCGGCTGGAGGAAGCGCGGCAGCAATTGAGCGGGCAATGCGCGCGCATCGTGCAGCGCTATGCCGGGGCGAGCGAGGCGGCGCGTACCGGCGACGATGGCGTTGGCCTGGCTGCGGTGGTGGTGCATCTGGTGCTGGCCGATGCGCCAGGTGTGGAAGGTGGTGTGTGGGACCTGCACAAGGGCTTCGTTGCCTACGCGTACCCCACTTACGATGGAAGCGACCACAAGACCGACATTCCTGCTGCGGAATGGACCACCATCGTCAACACCGCGCGGCAGAGCGTGAGCGAGGACAAGCCGGTGCACTACCGCCGCGACGGCAGCCGCGAGGTCCTGTTGATCAGCGCCTGTCCGTTGGCATCGAGCAGTGCGGCATGGACGATGATGCGGGTGCCGGCCAGCAAGGCCGATGCGTGGCGGCCGCTGGTCGTCGGCATGCTGTTGATCTTCGCGATGGTGGCGGTGTCGGCCATTGCGCTGGGCGTGGTGGTGCGGCGCTGGCGCCAGCGCCTGCAGCGCATCGAGCAGGCGCTGGCCGCCGACACCGAGACGCCGCAGATCCCGCCAACCGGTACGCCGGAACTGGATCGGCTGGGCGCGGCGGTCAATGACTATGCGCAACGCACGGCACAGGCGCTGGTGCAGGCGCGCAGGTTGGCCGACGAACTGTCGCGGCACGAGCGCCTGGCCGCGCTGGGCCGGATGACTGCCACGGTGGCGCACGAGATTCGCAACCCCATCGCCACGATGCGGCTGGCGGTGGAGAACGAGGTCGCCCAGCGCGAGGCCACCCCCGACTCGGCGGCCCATGCCGAGATGATGCTGGCGCAGATCCGGCGCCTGGACGGGGTGGTCGAGAGCCTGCTCGGCATGGTGCAGCCGATCCGCCTGCACCTGGAGACGGTGGTGGTGCAGGACTGGCTGGACACGCTGCTGGAGCCGAGTCCGTTGCCGCCGGGCACGCCGCCGCCCCGCTTGCTGCTGCCGGCTGCGCCACTGCACTGGACCCTGGACCCGCAGCAACTGGGGCGCGCGGTGCACAACCTGCTGCGCAATGCCGGGCAGCACGCCGATCCGGGCAGTGCGATCACGCTGCAGGCGGCAGCGGTGGAAGGCACGCTGCAGCTGCAGGTCTCCAACCACGGCGCTGCAATCGCCGAAGCGATCGCCGCGCAGTTGTTCGAACCATTCGTCAGTGGCCGTAGCGACGGCAATGGCCTGGGGCTGGCGCTGGTGCGCGAGATCGCGCGCGCGCATGGCGGGCAGGTGCGCTACGCGCATGCCGACGGGCTGACCCATTTCATCCTGGAGCTGCCATGGCGCGCATCCTGATCATCGACGACGATGCCGCGTTCCGCATGACCCTGCAGGCCACCTTGCGCTCGCTCGGGCACACCGTGATCACCGCCGAGAACGGGCCGGAAGGGCTGGCCCGGCTGAGCGAGGGCGGGATCGACATGGCGTTCGTGGATTTCCGCATGCCGGGCATGGACGGCATCGCGGTGCTGCGTGCGCGCCAGGACGATGCGCAGGCGCGTCAGGTGCCGCTGGTGATGCTCACCGCCCATGTGTCCAGCGGCAACACCATCGAGGCGATGACGCTGGGCGCCTTCGATCACCTGGTCAAGCCGGTGGGCCGCGCCGACATTGTCGAGGTGGTGCAACGTGCGCTGCTCAGTCGCGCCGATGCGCAGGCTGCGGCAACGGAAACGCCACGTGCGTCAGACGAGGACGACGACGCGCTGGTGGGACACAGCCCGGCGATGCGCACGGTGCACAAGCGCATCGGGCTGGCGGCGGCGTCCGAGTTGTCGGTGTTGATCACCGGGGAAACCGGTACCGGCAAGGAGCTGGCCGCACGCGCGCTGCATCGCGCCAGCCCACGTGCCAACGCGCCGTTCGTTGCGGTCAACTGCGCGGCCATTCCGCTGGAGCTGATGGAGAGCGAGTTGTTCGGCCATCGCAAGGGTGCGTTTTCCGGCGCCGGCAGCGACCGTCTGGGGCTGATTCGCGAGGCCGACGGCGGCACGCTGTTCCTGGACGAGATTGGCGACATGCCACTGCCGATGCAGGCCAAGCTGCTGCGGTTTCTGCAGGAAGGCGAGGTGACGCCGTTGGGTGGCAGCGGCCCGCAGAACGTGGATGTGCGCGTGCTGGCCGCCACCCATCGCGACCTGGCGGCCTGCGTGGCCGATGGACGCTTTCGCAGCGATCTGCGGTACCGGCTCAACGTGGTGCCGATCGAACTGCCGCCGTTGCGCGAGCGTGGCCAGGACATCCTGCTGCTGGCCAGGCACTTCCTGGGCGCCAGCGCAGCGCGTGCGCAGCGCCTGTCGCCTGCCGCGCAGGAGCGCCTGCTCGCGCACAGCTGGCCCGGCAACGTGCGTGAACTGCGCAACGTCATGCAACGCAGCCAGGTGCTGGTGCGCGGAGCCAGCATCGATGCGGCCGATCTGGACGAGGCACTGGCCGAGATCAGCGAGCCGCCGCCCGCCATCGTGCCGGAGCCGACCGGAACCCTGCCGGAGGCCGTCGCACGGCTGGAGAAACAGATGATCCAGTCTGCCCTGGCGCAGAGCCGGGGCAACCGTGCCGAAGCCGCGCGGCGGCTCGGAATCCACCGGCAACTGCTCTATCGCAAGCTGGAGGAATACGGCCTGTGACGCGCGCGGAGTGCTCGCAGACAGCCGGCAGATGTCCCCGGAGCGGACATGGTGGATGAAATGCAGACGTCTCCGCTGCGCCATCTGACTGCACAAGTCTTGTAAAAACAAGGATTTAAAGGTTGGCATGATTGCTGCTTTGCTTGTCGGCACGCGGCTCCTTTCCGCCGCGCTGGAGACATCCCCATGATGCGTCAGACCGTTCTTGCAATTGCCCTGGCCTGCACCATCGGCGCCGCCGCCGCCCAGGTTGCCGCCCCGCCACCGCCGCCGGCCCCCAATGGCCCGGTCGGCAGCCCGCCGGTCCCGCCGACCCCCGTCGCCGCCACGCCGGTCAGCGTGAGCGGTACCGTCGAGCGCTTCCTGCTCAACCCCAATGGCGAAGTCGACGGACTGTGGCTGCGCGACGGCACCCAGGTCGGGTTTCCACCGCATCTGTCCACCGAGGTGAAAGCGGCTGTGCGTAGCGGCGACAACGTGGTCGTGCAGGGCTTCCGCCTGGGGAATCTGCCCGTGCTGCGGGTCAGCTCGATCCGCTCCGGCCGGAGCGGCCGCGAGGTGGTCGACCGCCCACCCGCCTTCGGTGCGCCGCCACCGCCGCCGCCGACCCCGGGCCAGCTCACCCCGCTGCAGTCCGACGGCACGATCCAGCGCCTGGTGTATGGGCCGGCCGGCGAGGTCCATGGGGCGCTGGTCAGCGATGGCACGGTAGTGCGGATGCCGCCGCATCTGGCGCTGCAGTTCACCGACCTGCTGCGCGTGGGCGCACCACTGAGCGCCAACGGATTCGGCGTGGCCACCCCGGACGGTCGTGCGATCGAGGCCACCCAGGTGGGGCGCGACCGCGCCTCGCTGCGTGCGCTGTTCAGCGCGCCGCGTCCGGACGGCCCGCTGCCGCCACCGCCGCCGGGCGCCCCGGTTCCGCCGGCCGGCCGTTGAGCCGGACTGCACGTTTCGTGTGCGTTGTTCCCTCCGTTGGCCGCGCCGAGCGCGTGGCCAACGGCTTGACCGGCGCTGCCGGTTTCTTCTTCGGAGTATTCCATGCATTGGGTCGACCCTGATTTCCTGCCCGCCACCCACGGCACCCTGGCGCGTTTCCTGCTCAATCCCAAGGCCGATATCGACGGCCTGCTGCTCACCGACGGCACCGAGGTGCACACGCCGCCGCATCTGTCGGCCGCGTTGCTGAAGGCGCTCAAGCCGGGCAGCACGCTCACCGTGCGTGGCCTCAAGCCGCGCGACGTGGACATGCTGGTGGCGCTGGCGATCGATCCGGATGGCGGCAAACGCATCCTCGACGAAGGCCCGCATGGGCCGCATGCCAAACCCAAGCCCAAGCCGCCCGGCAAGCCGCCCAAGCCGGAGGTCACCCGGCACAGCGGCACCATCACCCGGCTGCTGCACGGCCCGCACGGGCAGGTGCACGGCGTGCTGCTGGACGATGCGGTCACGGTGCGGTTTCCACCGCATGCCGGTGGCGACTTCGCCAGACAGCTGGTGGTCGGCAAGCCGCTGGTGGCCGAAGGCGAGACCAAGGCCACGCCGCATGGTGTGCTGATCCATGCCCATGCCTTGGGTGGCAAGGCGGCGACGCTGAAGCAGATTGCGCATCCGCCGCACGGCCCTGCGCACAAACCCAAGCCCAAGCCCAAACACTAGGAGCCGGACATGCAGCCACCGCGTGCGGTTGAGATGCGTGTCCTGCGGTGTGCCCTGCGTGTCTGTGCATGCGCTGGCAGTGCATCCGGCAGCGGAGCACTGCCATGCCGATGACCAGGGCCAGGCCGCGCGGCACACGTGCGCTGGAAGCACTGCACTTCAGCGTGGCCGATGTGCAGGACGGGCTGGGACCCTTCCTCAGCGTGTTCCTGCAATCCAAGGGCTGGTCGGTGGCGGCGATCGGCACGGTGATGAGCATGGGCGGCATGGCCGGCATGCTCGCCACCACGCCGGCCGGCGCGCTGGTCGATGCGACCCGGCGCAAGCGCGCCGTGGTGGTCATCGGCTGTCTGGCGATCCTGCTTGCCACCGCGCTCATCTGGCTGCGCCCGACCTCGACGGGCGTGGCTGCCGCGCAGATCGCCTCGGCCTTGGCGGCGGCCGGCATCGGCCCGGCGCTGACCGGCATCACGCTGGGCCTGGTACATGCGCGCGGCTTCGACCATCAGCTGGCGCGCAATCAGGTGGCCAACCACGCCGGCAACATGCTGGCGGCGGTATTGGCCGGCTGGTTGGGCTGGCGCTACGGTTTTGCTGCGGTGTTCCTGCTGACTGCGGTCTTCGGCGTTCTGGCACTGGTAGCGGTGCTGGCGATTCCAGCCGCAGCGATCGACCACCGCGCAGCACGCGGTCTGGCATCCAGCGATGGCGGCGATGCGCTCAGTGGCTGGCGCGTGTTGCTGACCTGCCGCCCACTGGCGCTGCTGGCGGTCACGCTGGGGCTGTTCCATCTGGGCAATGCGGCGATGCTGCCGTTGTACGGCATGGCGATCGTGGCGGCGCATGCCGGCGACCCGAGTGCGCTGACCGCCACCACCATCGTGGTGGCTCAGGCCACGATGATTGTCGTTGCACTGTTGGCGATGCGCTGGATTCGGGTACATGGACACTGGTGGGTGCTGCTGGTGGCCTTCATGGCGTTGCCATTGCGCGCGCTGGTGGCGGCCTCGGTGATCCATGGCTGGGGCGTGTTCCCGGTGCAGATCCTCGATGGGCTGGGCGCCGGCCTGCAAAGCGTGGTGGTGCCGGCGCTGGTGGCGCGGTTGTTGCAAGGCACCGGGCGCGTGAATGTCGGCCAGGGTGCGGTGATGACGGTGCAGGGCGTGGGCGCGGCGCTGAGCCCGGCGTTCGGGGGTTGGCTGGCGCATGCCTTCGGCTACCGCATCGCTTTTCTGGCATTGGGCGCGATCGCGTTGCTGGCCGTGGCGTTGTGGGCCGGTTGCCGCGGCATGTTGCAGACGGCGACGTCGGTACAGGCGCAGACAGTGTTGTGATCGGCGCGGCGTGCGCGCAAGGACGCGCCGATTGACCGACAGCCATTGCAGCTTGTGCTTTGGTTACTACACTGCGCTGGCGAGGATGGCCAGGTTTGGTTTGACCGGAACCGCGTCTTGTCGTCTCAGGACGCGCCGCGGTCGTGCAGATGATGTGGCATGCCTCATCGTTCCCGCCAGGGCCGGTCGATGGGTGCCTCTCGCCGTCGACCGGGCAGCCAGCACGGTTGCGAGTCTTCGTTGGAGATCCATGCGCGTCACTGAAGATCCCACCGTGCACGTGGCCCTGCGCATGGGCCGCGGGTGCGTCGGCGCGTATGGTTGCGCGCAATCTGCGGCTACTGGCCGCCAGCGAAATTCCACTGCCGCCAGGCTTCGAACACCATCACCGCAACGGTGTTGGACAGATTGAGGCTGCGGTTGTCCGGGCGCATCGGCAGGCGTAGCCGGTGCTGCGGCGGGATCGACTCCAGCACCTCGGCCGGCAGGCCGCGCGTTTCCGGGCCGAACAGAAAAGCATCGCCATCGGCGAACTGCGGAGTGTCATAGCGCACCGTGCTACGGGTACTCAGCGCGAAGACACGCTTGGGACCGATGGCCGCCAATGCGGCCGGCAGATCGGCATGCACCTGCAACGGTGCGTATTCGTGATAGTCCAGGCCGGCGCGCTTGAGCTGCTTGTCGCTGAGGTCGAAGCCCAGCGGCTCGATCAGGTGCAGGCGCGCGCCGGTATTGGCGCACAAGCGAATCACATTGCCCGTGTTGGGCGGAATTTCCGGTTGAAACAGGATGACATCGAGGACGGGTGCTGGCATGCGCGCAAGTGTAGCTGCGCGCGTGCTCAAAGGCCGACGGTGGCGCTGACCAGCGCTTCCAGTTCGGCGGGCGAGGGCTGCAGCTGCGGCACCGGCAGGTTGACGATGACCTGGCCCATCAACGCACCGACGACTGCAGCCGCCTGGCCAACGCCGGTCTGGGTGGTGGCGGCGGCGCTGCGGACCACCAGTTCGGCGCGCTGGTCGGCCGAGGGGCGGACCTGCACCGCAGCCAGGGTGACGATGCGCGGGCCAGCCTGTTCGGCGGCCAATTCAGCCACCTGTTCGGCGGAGGGGCGCACCTGCACGGCGGCCAGGGTGCGGATGTCGCTGCTGCGTTCCAGGGCCTGCTGGGCAATCTGGTCGGCGGCCGGGCGGACCTGGACGGTGTCCAGGGTGGTCAGCTTGGCCGCCTGGGCGACACCGGCCAGGCTGGCGCCGGCAAACAGGGCTGCGGAGAGGGCGATGCGCAGGGTCTGGGTCTTCATGGCGAGGTCTCTTGGTGTTGTTAATCAGTGGTGTGGTAGTAAGGTAGTACACCGTTTCAGTGCGCGCAAGGACTTTTTCGTCGTTCGACTAAGTGTTCAGCTAAAAGTCAGCTTCAAGATTAGGCATCTGGGCGTGTATGTAGCTGAGCAAGCCGCATGCCACCCGGGAGTCATTGTTTTTCATGGTGTTTTTTGCAGTCACAGGTGTCCGTGTCCGGACACCCGGACGCAACGGTGGGCAGCGGACGGCGCTGCGTCTGCGGGAACGCGGTCGTCTCGCCACGGTCGGGTGCGCTGAATGGGGGCGTGTGCTGGGCGCGCAGCGCGCACGAAGCCGCCGGCCAAGTGCGGCACAATCCGGCTTTGCCCACAGGTTGATGACGTATGCGCGTGCTGATGTTGTCTGTTCTGGTTGCCACCACCACGGCGGCGTGCACCTGGGTACCGATCGAACAAAGCGGCAAGAGCGTGCAGGTCCTGCCCGCAGGCCCTGTGCCCGCTGGCTGTCAGCAGCAGGGCGAGGTGGTGGTGACGGTCAAGAGCAAGGTCGGCTTCTACAACCGCAACCCGTTGCGGGTGCAGGAGGAGCTGGAAACCCTGGCGCGCAATGAGGCACCGGGCGCCAACGCCAACGCGGTGCAGGCGCAAGGCCAGCCGGCCGAGGGAAGCCAGCGTTTCAGCGCCTTCCGCTGCCCGCCGCGCTGAACCGTTGGGCTGGGGCGCCGTCCATTCAAATGTAAAGATGCGGTAAAACCAGCCAGCAGCTAGACTAACGCCCCCTCGCCTGACGCCATGGCGCTACTTCGATGCTCTTCCAGAATGTCTCCATCGCGGGACTGGCGCATATTGATGCGCCGCATACGCTGACTTCCAAGGAAATCAACGAGCGCCTGCAACCGACCTACGACCGCCTCGGGATCAAGACCGACGTGTTGGGCGACGTTGCCGGTATCCATGCGCGGCGCTTGTGGGACCAGGATGTTCAGGCCTCCGACGCCGCCACCCAGGCCGCACGCAAGGCGCTGGTCGATGCCGGGATCGGCATCGAGAAGATCGGCCTGCTGGTCAACACCTCGGTGAGCCGCGACTACCTGGAGCCGTCCACCGCCTCCATCGTGTCCGGCAACCTGGGCGTGGGCGACCACTGCGTCACCTTCGACGTGGCCAATGCCTGTCTTGCCTTCATCAACGGCATGGACATCGCCGCGCGCATGCTCGAGCGCGGCGAGATCGACTACGCGCTGGTCGTCGATGGCGAAACCGCCAACCTGGTCTATGAAAAGACCCTGGAGCGGATGACCTCGCCGGACGTCACCGAAGAGGAGTTCCGCAACGAACTGGCCGCCCTGACCCTGGGCTGCGGTGCCGCTGCCATGGTGATGGCGCGCAGCGAGCTGGTACCGGATGCCCCGCGCTACAAGGGCGGCGTGACCCGCTCGGCCACCGAATGGAACAAGTTGTGCCGGGGCAACCTGGACCGGATGGTCACCGATACCCGCCTGTTGCTGATCGAAGGCATCAAGCTGGCGCAGAAGACCTTCGTGGCTGCCAAGCAGGTGCTGGGTTGGGCGGTGGACGAAGTGGACCAGTTCGTCATCCACCAGGTCAGCCGCCCGCACACCGCCTCGTTCGTGAAGTCGTTCGGTATCGATCCGGCCAAGGTCATGACCATCTTCGGCGAGCACGGCAACATCGGTCCGGCCTCGGTGCCGATCGTGCTGAGCAAGCTCAAGGAGCTCGGCCGCCTCAAGAAGGGCGACCGCATCGCGCTGATGGGCATTGGCTCGGGGCTGAACTGCTCGATGGCGGAAGTGGTCTGGTGACGCACTGATGGTGCCTGGCTGGGAATAGTTCCACGCCAGGCGCTCTCGCTGCTTAGATAAAAAAGTGGTATCTAAGTTTCCTTGCAGGAACGGTTGCGGTCTGTAAGGAAAAACGATGGGGCAGCGCATCACCGGGCATTATATTGCGGGCGCTCTCGCAGGGAGCCGTTACCAGGCCTTTGTTCCTGATCCGTTGCCACCGGTGCCGGCCTTGGATTTCGCACAAGCGGAACTGCTGGCACGCAAGGAGCGCGCCGACCAGGCGTTGGGGCGACTGGACGGCATCACACTGATGCTGCCGGATCCGGAACTGTTCCTATACCAGTACATCCGCAAGGAAGCCTTGCTGTCATCCCAGATCGAAGGCACCCAGTCATCGCTCTCGGATCTGCTGCTGTTTGAAATGGATGCCGCGCCGGGCGTGCCTGTCGACGATGTCGAGGAAGTTTCCAACTATGTCGCGGCCCTCAACCATGGCTTGCGGCGGCTGCGTGAGGACGATTTCCCGCTATCGCTGCGTTTGATCCGCGAAATGCATGCGCTGTTGCTGCAGGGGGGGCGTGGTGCCAGCAAGCAGCCAGGTGAATTCCGTCGGAGTCAGGTGTGGGTGGGTGGGGCTTCGCCTGCACTTGCGCACTTTGTTCCGCCGCCGCCAGACGCATTGCCCGACGCGCTGTCGGCACTCGAGCAATTTCTGCATGCGCCGCAGGGCCAGATGCCACCGTTGGTGAAGGCAGCGCTTGCCCACGTGCAATTCGAAACCATCCATCCCTTCAGCGATGGCAATGGGCGTTTGGGTCGGCTGCTGATTACCTTGATCCTGTGCAGCGAAGACGTGCTGCGCGAGCCCAGTCTTTATTTGAGTCTGTATTTCAAGCGTCGTCGTGCCGATTACTACGATCGTCTCAATGCAGTTCGAATCAACGGTGACTGGGAAGGATGGCTTGGTTTCTTTCTGGATGGCGTGGCAGAGACGGCGCAGCAAGCTGTCGATACCGCGCAGCGCCTGTTGGCATTGTTGGCACGCGACCGTGCCCGCATCGCGGCCCTGGGCCAGCGAGCAGGCAACGTCGGCTTGGTATTTGAGCAGTTCGCCCGGCGCGTGGTGTTGGCGGTGCCGCAAGTGGCGCCCAGCCTGTCATTGAGTGCGCCCACCATCCGCGCTGCAGTGCGTACCCTACAGGAACTGCAAATCGTCAACGAACTCACCGGCCAGCAGCGGCATCGTATTTTTGCCTATCACGCCTACCTCGACATCCTCAGCGAAGGAGCGCAGCCGCTGTGAGCGAACGGTTCGCGCACGGCCACGGCCGGCGATACAGCCGGCCCGGCGTATTTTCGGTACTGTCGTGGCGATGTAGTTGACGACTTGCCGGACACACACAGTCCAAGCTTTAGCAATACAGAGAGATCCATGAACTACCCAGGCTATCCCTTCACTCCCAAGCGCCTTGAGGTGCGTCCCGGCATTGCGATGTCGTACCTGGACGAAGGTCCGCGCGATGGCGAGGTCGTGATCATGCTGCACGGCAACCCGTCGTGGAGTTATCTCTGGCGCAACCTGGTGAGTGGCTTGTCCGATCGCTACCGCTGCATCGTGCCCGACCACATCGGCATGGGGCTGTCCGACAAGCCCGATGATGCGCCCGACGCGCAGCCGCGTTACGCGTACACGCTGCAATCGCGCGTGGACGATCTGGACACGCTGTTGCGGCATCTGGGCATCACCGGTCCGGTCACGCTGGCGGTGCATGATTGGGGCGGCATGATCGGCTTCGGCTGGGCGCTGTCGCACCACGCGCAGGTCAAACGGCTGGTGATCACCAACACCGCAGCGTTCCCGTTGCCGCCGGAAAAGCCGATGCCCTGGCAGATTGCGATGGGGCGCCATTGGCGGCCGGGCGAATGGTTCATCCGCACCTTCAATGCGTTTTCGTCCGGCGCATCCTGGTTTGGGGTGTCGCGCCGCATGCCGGCCGCCGTGCGGCGTGCCTATGTCGCGCCGTACAACAACTGGCGCAACCGCATCTCCACCATCCGCTTCATGCAGGACATCCCGCTGTCGCCCGCCGACAAGGGCTGGTCGTTGCTGGAGCGCTCGGCGCAGGCGTTGCCCTCGTTCGCCGATCGCCCGGCCTTCATCGCCTGGGGCATGCGCGACATCTGCTTCGACAAGCATTTCCTGGCCGGCTTTCGCAAGGCGTTGCCGAACGCCGAGGTGACTGCATTCGAGGATGCCAACCACTACGTGCTGGAAGACAAGCACGAGGTGCTGGTACCGGCGATCCGCGCATTTCTGGAGCGCAATCCGCTGTAACGCCTTGCCGCCGGCATTGGATCGCACGTGCTCGATAGCTGCGAGCGATACCAAGCAAATGCGAGGCGACACAGCGGACCGGTGGTGCAGGCGATGCGTCGGCCGTCTTCAGGGATGCACTGCGTGCGTGTTGCGCTGCGCGTTACAGCGTCGGCAACGGGTTGCGTTGCGCATCGTCCACGCCAGCCCAGTCGGCCTCGGTCAACGCATGCAGGCCATGCGCCAGGCGCGATTTATCGCACTGCGCACTGCGCTGCCCGAATTCCAGCGAGGCCGGAACGGCGGCGCAGGACGACGGGCGCCGGTCGTGGATGCTGCAACGGCTGTACCGGCCGATGTCGGCGTCCAGGGCGATGCAGCGCGGTTGCGATTGCGAGGTGCCGCGCATCACCCGCTCGTGCGTGCGCAATGCGTCGGTCAGTTCGATCGGCACCCTGCCGCCCAACGCGGGATCGGCTTCGCTCCAGTGGAAACTGACGCGGAAAAAGGCGCAGCAGGCGCCGCAGGTAAGGCAGGGGTGTGCCATGGAAGCCGGGCCTGGCGCGGCGAAATCACGTGGAGAGCGCGGCATTCTGACCGAACCACGCCGCGATACAAGTGGCACGGCCGCGCGCCGGTTAGCGATTCATCTGCGTAGCTCGAACTGGCGCGTGTGTGCGCAACGCGGAGCGGCACGCGCGAACGCTGCGCGGCATCGCTGCGCCCAGGCGACGCGCAGTCACCTCACCAGCCGCAGCCGCGCTGCGGGCACGCCCCAGCGCAGCGACGTGAGCGCGATCAAGCGGCCGGCACCGTCGGCGCATGGGTGATAATGCGGCAATGACTACTCTTTGCAATATCGCAGCTACCCTGCCGCAGCTGGCGCGCGAGCGCCCCGACCAGATCGCCATCCGTTGCCCGGGCCGCCGTGCCGCCAACGGATTTGCCGCCTACGATGTGACCTTGAGCTATGCCGAGCTGGACACGCGCAGCGATGCGATCGCCGCAGGCCTGGCCTTGCACGGCATCGGCCGTGGCGTGCGTGCGGTGGTGATGGTGCGGCCGTCGCCGGAATTCTTCCTGCTGATGTTTGCCTTGTTCAAGGCCGGCGCGGTGCCGGTGCTGGTGGATCCGGGCATCGACAAGCGTGCGCTCAAGCAATGCCTGGACGAAGCGCAGCCGCAGGCATTCATCGGCATTCCGCTTGCGCAGCTGGCGCGCCGTCTGTTGCGGTGGGCGCGCTCGGCGAAACGGATCGTCAGCGTCGGCGGCCGTTACGGTTGGGGTGGGGTGACATTGGCGCGCGTGGAGCGCGATGGCGCCGGCGCCGGAAGTCAGCTGGCCGACACTGCGCCGGACGATGTGGCCGCGATCCTGTTCACCAGCGGCTCGACCGGCGTGCCCAAGGGCGTGGTGTACCGGCACCGGCATTTTGTCGGGCAGATCGAATTGCTGCGCAACGCGTTCGGCATGCAGCCCGGCGGTGTGGATCTGCCGACGTTTCCGCCGTTCGCCCTGTTCGACCCGGCCCTGGGGCTGACCTCGGTGATTCCGGACATGGACCCGACCCGCCCGGCCACCGCCGACCCGCGCAAGCTGCACGATGCCATTGCGCGCTTCGGTGTCACCCAGTTGTTCGGTTCGCCTGCGCTGATGCGCGTGTTGGCCGACCATGGCCAGCCGCTGCCCAACGTACGCCTGGCCACCTCGGCCGGCGCGCCGGTGCCGCCGGATGTGGTGGCCACGATCCGTGCGCTGCTACCAGCCGATGCGCAGTTCTGGACCCCGTACGGCGCCACCGAATGCCTGCCGGTGGCCGCGATCGAAGGACGTACGCTGGATGCCACGCGCGCGGCCACCGAGGCCGGCGCCGGCACCTGCGTGGGCCAGGTGGTCGCACCCAACGAGGTGCGCATCATCGCCATCGACGATGCGGCCATTGCCGAGTGGAGTGGTGCGCGCGTGCTGGCCACGGGCGAGGTCGGCGAAATCACTGTCGCCGGCCCCACCACCACCGACACCTATTTCAATCGCGATGCGGCCACGCGCATCGCCAAGATCCGCGAGCGCCGCAGTGATGGCAGCGAGCGCATCGTGCACCGCATGGGCGATGTCGGCTATTTCGATGCCGACGGCCGCTTGTGGTTCTGCGGGCGCAAGACCCACCGCGTGGAAACGGCCATCGGCCCGCTGTACACCGAACAGGTGGAGCCGGTCTTCAACGTGCATCCGCAGGTGCGTCGCACTGCGCTGGTGGGCGTGGGCGCACCCGGGCAACAACAGCCCGTGTTGTGCGTGGAATTGCAGCCGGGCGTACCGGCGTCGGCATTTGCGCAGGTGCAAACCGACTTGCGCGCGCTGGGCGCGGCGCACCCGCATACCGCGGGCATCGCGCGTTTCCTGCGCCATTCCGGCTTTCCGGTGGACATCCGTCACAACGCCAAGATCGGCCGCGAAACGTTGGCAGTCTGGGCGGCGCAGCAGCGTGCGTAATCGGCTGCTGCGTGACACCGCTGCGTCGGCGTGTAGCGCCACGCGCGCGGGTAGTCGTTCTTCTTTACGTTCTTGCAATGGAGGTGGTGCGTGCGGATTCTGGTGACCGGTGGTGGCGGTTTTCTCGGTCAGGCCTTGTGCCGCGGGTTGCGTGCGCGTGGGCACGAAGTGGTGAGCTTCCAGCGCGGCGATTACCCCGTGCTGCAGACGCTGGGCGTGGGCCAGATCCGCGGCGACCTGGCCGACCCGCAGGCGGTGCGGCATGCCTTCGCCGGCATCGATGCGGTGTTCCATAACGCCGCCAAGGCCGGTGCGTGGGGCAGTTACGACAGCTATCACCAGGCCAACGTGGTGGGCACGCAGAACGTGCTCGATGCCTGCCGCGCCAACGGCGTGCCACGGTTGATCTACACCTCCACACCCAGCGTGACCCATCGCGCCACCAATCCGGTGGAAGGCCTGGGCGCCGACGAAGTGCCGTATGGCGAAGACCTGCGCGCCGCATATGCGGCGACCAAGGCGATTGCCGAGCGTGCGGTGCTGGCAGCCAACGATGCGCAACTGGCAACCGTCGCCTTGCGTCCGCGGCTGATCTGGGGGCCGGGCGACAATCACTTGCTGCCGCGCCTGGCAGCGCGCGCACGCGCCGGCCGCCTGCGCATGGTGGGCGATGGCAGCAATCTGGTGGACAGCACGTACATCGACAATGCTGCGCAGGCGCATTTCGATGCGTTCGATCACCTCGCGCCGGACGCTGCCTGCGCAGGCAAGGCGTACTTCATTTCCAATGGCGAACCCTTGCCGATGCGCGAGTTGCTCAATCGCCTGCTGGCGGCGGTGCATGCACCGGCAGTGACGCGCTCGCTGTCGTTCAAGACCGCCTACCGGATCGGCGCGGTGTGTGAAACGCTGTGGCCACTGTTGCGTCTGCCAGGCGAGGTGCCGTTGACGCGCTTTCTGGTGGAGCAGCTGTGCACGCCGCACTGGTACAGCATGGAGCCGGCGCGCCGCGACTTCGGCTATGTGCCGCGCATCAGCATCGAAGAAGGGCTCAATCGGCTGCGATCCTCATCTTCCAACGACATCGCCATCACCCGATAAAGACCGGCACATCCACAAGATACGTCTGCGCCGATTCGGCACGACAACTTTTGGAACCATTGCCATGCTGCATTACGCCATCATCTTCTTCGTCATCGCCATCATCGCTGCTGTCCTGGGCTTCAGTGGTATCGCCGGTGCGGCGACCAACATCGCCTGGATCCTGTTCGTGGTGTTCCTGATCCTGGCAGTGATCTCGATGTTCCGTCGCGGCAAGGTATAACGCCTAAACGCGATACGTCACGGCAGCGGCGCTGCCGATCGGCGCTCACATGGCCCGCTTCCGCAAGGAGGCGGGCCATGTGCGTTTTGGGCTGCGCGATGCAGTGCGCTGCGTTACAGCCGCTTTTCCAGGTAGCGCACCTGTTTGCCGCTGGCCAGTACCGCCTCGCCGATCGGTACGAACCCCAGCTGCTCATGCAGTGCCAGCGAGGCCGGATTGGGCGGCTCGATATTCACCTCGCACACCAATCGCAGGTGCGCTGCGGCGCGCGCCTTGCGGATGAGGTCGCCATACAGCTGCATGGCAAGGCCGCGCCGCCGCGCATGTGCGGCGATCACGATGCGGTCGACATAGACGAAGCGCGCAAAGCGCTCGGCCAGCCACGCGAAGTTGGCGTTGGCATAGGCGGCATCCTGATCCAGCGCAATCAACAGGCCATCGGCCGGCGCAACGACGCGCGCATGCCAGGCTCTGCGCAACAGCGCAGTCAGCCCGTCGGCATCGAGCAACGACAACTCGGTGGCATGTGCATTGTTGAGCGCAAGCAAGGCCGGTGCGTCGCACGGTTGTAGCGCGCGCAGGGGAGCGGCGGTCATGGGTGCGTGGGTAGCGCGCTGCGCAGCAACTGGTCGTCGGCATGCCGCTGCAATGCCAGGTCGATCAATTGCGTGATCAGGCTTCTGTAGTCCAGTCCACTTGCCTGCCAGAGTTTGGGATACATGCTGATGCGTGTGAATCCGGGCAGCGTGTTGACCTCGTTGATCACGATGCGCCCGTCCGCGTCCAGAAAGACATCCACCCGTGCCATGCCGGCACAGTCCAGTGCCTGATAGGCCTGCACGGCGACCTGCTGGATGCGCTGTTGCGTCTGTGCGTCGATCGCGGCGGGGATCACGATGTCGGCGCCATGGGCGCTGATGTATTTGGTCTGGTACGAATAGAACGCGTCGTGCACCACCACCTCGCCGCAGACACTGGCTTGCGGGGTGGCATTGCCGAGCACGGCGCATTCGATTTCGCGTCCGGCAATGGCCACTTCCACCAGCACCTTGTGGTCGTATGCCAACGCCAGGGCAAGCGCATCGGCGAAGTCCGCTGCGCTGCGCACCCGGCTGACGCCGACCGAAGAACCCTGGTTGGCCGGTTTGACGAACAACGGCAGCCCGAACCGCGCGATCAGCGCATCCACATCGGCGTGCGCGGCTGTGTGGCGGTTGAAGCACACGAACGGCGCCACCTCCAGGCCGGCATCGCGCAGCACGCGCTTGGCCATGTCCTTGTCCATTGCCAGCGCCGAGCCCAGCACGCCGGAGCCGACGAAGGGCAGGTTGGCCATGCGCAACAATCCCTGCAGCGAGCCGTCCTCGCCCAGGGTGCCGTGCACGATCGGAAACACCACATCGATCTGCGCCAGCGCCTGCTCCGACTCCACCGGGCGCAGCTGCGCCTGCTCGGCGCCGGGCAGCACCGCCACTGCGTGACCGCTGCGGTGCAAGGCGATCCGGCTCGGGTCGTCTGCATCGCGCAGAAAGCCGTCCTGCGCGCTCAGATGCCACTGGCCCTGCTTGTCGATGCCGATCAGCACCGGCTCGAAGCGCTGCGGGTCCAGCGCCTCCAGGACGTTGCGCGCCGACTGCAGCGAGACCTCGTGCTCGGCCGATTTGCCGCCGAAGATGAGACCGACCCGGATCTTGCGCATTGCCTGCTCCTGCCAACTGTTCGAGAAGGGCGCCAGCATGCCCGTGACCGGCCGGCCGAAGGAAGTCGGCAGATCGCGTGCGGCCGGCAAATCCGCACGGACGCCGCACTGCTCACCGCAGGGCGCGATGGCCGCAATGGGCCGCCCGCCCAGCGCAGCGAGTGCAGCCTGCCCACGCGCCGCCGCGCAGCGCCGGCAGGCCAGGCCCTCCAGGCAGCGACCGCTGCATCGATCGCTCCACCGCCAAGCAAGCGCGTGCCATGGCCAGCGCGGCGGCCTTCGGTGCGCAGCGCCCCACCATCGTCAGCCGGCTGCGACATGCAGGGACGGTAGAATGCGGCCATGCCCGGATCACTCTTCAATTCCCTCAAGCCGCTCGCCGGCCAGGCCCTGCAGGCCGCGCTCAATCGCGCGCTGGCGCTGGACCCGGATACCCGCGACGCCCTGTTGCCGCTGGAAGGCCAGCGCATTGCGCTGACCCTGGACGCGCCCGCGTTGGCCCTGCAGATCCGCGTACACGAGCGCCGGTTGCTGGTCGGCCCGGTCGACCCGGCGCAGGAGCCGGATCTGGCGGTGCGCAGCAGCCTGGCCGGCTTGCTCGGGCAATTGCCGCTGCTGGCCAATGCACGGCGCAGCGGCCCGCCGGCCGGCCGGCTCAAGGTCTCCGGCGACGCCGAGCTGGCGCGCCAGCTGCAACAACTGGCCGGGCGCTTCGACCCGGACTGGCAACTGCCCTTCGTGGCGGTGTTCGGGCAGATCCTGGGCGTGCAGATCGCCGGCGCAGTGCGTGCAGCGCTGCAGCAGGCGCGCCGCAGCGCATCGGACCTGGCCCATAGCGCGGCCGAATTCGTCACCGAGGAATCGCGCGACGTGGTGCCGCGTGCCGAGCTCGATGCCTTCTACGACGACGTGGACGAGCTGCGCGACGGCGTCGAACGGCTGGCCGCACGCGTGGCACGGCTGCGCGCGGCCGGAGGTGCCGCATGAAGGCGCTGTTGCGGGCGAGCCGCATCGGCCGGGTGATCCTGCGCTACCGCCTGGACGACCTGCTGCAGGGCAGCGCCGCCGAGCGCTGGCTGCGCCTGGCCAAACCGTTCGTGCCGCGTGCCAGTGCCGAGATCGCCGCGCAGTCGCGCGGTGCGCGGCTGCGGCTGGCGTTGCAGGAACTGGGCCCGATCTTCGTCAAGTTCGGGCAGATCCTGTCGACCCGGCGCGACCTGATCCCGGCCGATGTGGCCGAAGAACTCACCCTGCTGCAGGACCGGGTCAAGCCGTTCGACGGCGAGGCCGCACGCCTGATCGTGGAAGGCGCGCTCGGCCTGCCGGTCAGTGTGGCGTTCGCCTCCTTCGACACCGTGCCGCTGGCTTCGGCCTCGATCGCGCAGGTGCATGCGGCCACCTTGCCGCCGGATGCCAACGGCGTGCGCCGCGCCGTGGTGGTCAAGGTGCTGCGCCCGGACATCGAGCGCCAGATCGATGCCGACATCGCGCTGCTGCATTCGCTGGCCACGCTTGTCGAACGCACCCACCCGCGCGCCGACAAGATCCGTCCGCGCGAGGTGGTGGCCGAGATCGAAGGTACCTTGTCGGCCGAACTCGACCTGCAGCGCGAAGGCGCCAATGCCAGCGTGCTGCGCCGGTTCTGGGAAGGCTCGGACGATCTGTACGTGCCGGAAGTGATCTGGTCGCATACCGCCGAACGCGCGCTCACGCTGGAGCGCGTGTACGGCATTCCCTCCGATGACATCGTCAAGCTCGATGCCGCCGGCATCGACCGCAAGGCGCTCGCGGCCAAGGGCGTGCGTGTGTTCTACACGCAGGTGTTCCGCGACAACTTCTTCCACGCCGATGCGCACGCCGGCAACATCTGGGTCGATTCGGACCCGGAGCGCCGCCTCAACCCACGCTTCATCGCGCTGGATTTCGGCATCATGGGTCAGCTCTCGCAGGAAGATCAGTACTACCTGGCCGAGAACTTCATGGCGATCTTCCACAAGGATTACCGCCGTATGGCCGAGCTGCACGTGGAGGCGGGCTGGATGCCGTCCAACGTGCGCATCGACGAGCTGGAGGCGGCCGCGCGTTCGGTGTGCGAGCCGTATTTCACCCGGCCGTTGTCGGAAATCTCGCTGGCGCAGGTGCTGATCAAACTGTTCCGCGTGGCGCAGCGCTACGAGCTGACCCTGCAGCCGCAATTGATCCTGCTGCAAAAGACGCTGCTCAATATCGAAGGCGTGGGCCGGCAACTCGATCCCAAGCTGGACATCTGGGCAGTGGCGCGGCCGGTGCTGGAGCGCATCCTGCGCGAGCGCTACAGCCCGCGCCGGGTGCTGGGTGAGTTGAGCAAGCGCCTGCCGGAAATCATGACGCACGCACCGGACATGCCGCGCCTGGTACATAGCTGGTTGAAGCAGCAGGTGGAAGGGCGGCATCAACTGGAGATCCGCTCGGCCGAGCTGCGCGCGCTGGATGCGAGCCTGCGCAAGCTGCAGACCCGTGTGGTCACCGCCATTACCGGCAGCGGGCTGCTGGTGGTCGCCGCGGTGCTGTACGGCCTGCACCCGGATGGCTGGTACCTGGGCACGGTGCCGGTGTGGAGCTGGATCAGCGGCGGCGCCGGCTCGGCCGCGCTGCTGGTGGCGTGGCTGCGTCGTTAGGCAAGGGGCTGCGCCAGGGCGCTCATCCGTCGGATGTCGGCGGTGCGGCGGCGGTGTGCCAGGTGTGCGGCGGTCTTGCCGCCACACCGGCAGCGGGCAAGGAGTAAGGGCGTGGCGAGCGATCTGCAGGCATTGAAGGACGAGCTGGCGCGCTTTGGCAGCGCCAACGACGCGCGCGAGTCCGCGCGCGACCGGCGCATGCTCAACATCACCCCGGACACCGGTGCCTTGCTGGCCGTGCTGGTGCGTGCCACCGGCGCGCGCCGCGTTCTCGAAATCGGCACCTCCAACGGCTATTCGACGGTGTGGCTGGCCGAGGCGGCTGCGGCGATCGGTGGGCATGTCACCACCGTGGAGCTTGCCGCCGACAAGGTGGCCCTGGCGCAGGCCACGCTCGCACGCAGTGGCTTGGCGGCGTCGGTGGATGTGGTGCACGGCGACGGTGGCGCGTGGCTGACGCAGGCAGCCAGCGCCAGCGTCGACCTGGTCTTCCTGGATTCGGCGCGCGACGCGTATGTGCGCTGGTGGCCGGCACTGCGCCGCGTGCTGCGCCATGGTGGCCTGCTGGTGGTCGACAATGCGCTGTCGCACGCCGACGAACTGGCGCCGTTCACCGCGCTGCTGGCTGCCGATCCGGCGATCACCTGCAGCGCGGTGCCGGTGGGCAACGGCGAATTGCTGGCGGTGTGCGGCGCGGCCTGAGTGTGCACCGCTGGCCTGCCACGGCCTCACGCCTGAAGGTGTAAGGCTGGCGTGCGCCACATGCTCTGCCGGTGCCAGGGTGCGTTCAACGGCGGAGCGGCGCCGCGACGCGATGGCATGCCGCGGCCACCGCGCGGATAATCCGCCGGTGAGCACATCCCCCAAGCATCTGCAGATTCTCTACCAGGACCCTGTCCTGGCCGTCGTCGACAAACCCGCGGGCCTGATGGTCCACGACAGCAAGCTGGCGCGCGGGGAGGACGACTTCCTGGCCGACCGCCTGCGCGAGCAGTTGGGCAAGCCGATCTTTCTGGTGCACCGGCTCGATCGGGCCACCAGCGGCTGCCTGCTGCTGGCGTTCGACCGCGACAGCGCCAGCGCGCTGGGCAAGGCCCTGATGGCGGGCGAGGTAGATAAAAATTATCTGACCGTCTGCCGCGGCTGGCCGGCCGAGGAGCGCTTCATCGTCGATCACGATCTGGATGGCGGCCCCGGCAAACCGGTCAAGAAGCCGGCGGTGACGCATTTCCAGCGTCTGGCCACCGGCGAGCTGGAGATCCCGTCCACCGGCTTTGCCACCTCACGCTATGCGTTGTTGCGCTGTCAGCCGCAGACCGGCCGCTTCCGGCAGATCCGCCGGCACATGAAGCACCTGTCGCATCACATGATCGGCGACACCAGCCATGGCGATGGCCGCCACAACCGCAGCTTCCGCATGCTCGGCATCCACCGCATGTTGCTGCACGCCGAACAGCTTGAATTCCCGCATCCGGCCGACGGCAGGCGCATCAGCATCACCGCGCCGCTGGATGCGGAATTCACCAAGGCGTGTGCGTTGTTCGGCTGGGACGTGGCGCAATTGCAGGCGATGCCACTCGCACAGTGATGCGGGGGTGCCCAGCGGTCTGTCGATGCCGCAGTGGCGATCGGCAACGCGTCCGGCGAACCGTACCCTCACCCCAATCCCGCACCGCGCCCCGGCCCGCGCTAGCAGCGCGGGCGCTCCAAGGCACGCGCGCCGATGGCGCACAAGCGCTGCCTTCTCGCCCCCGTAGGAGATGGGCTTATATGCGCGAGCCGTTGTCGTCCACAGCGCAGGCGCGGCCGCGCGAGCCAGCGCTTCCCTTCTCCCCGCCGGGAGAAGGTGCCCCGCAGGGGCGGATGAGGGTACGGGCGAAGCCTCGCGCAGTTGAACAACCCGAGGGCTTCGCCCCGTACCCTCACCCCAACCCCCGCTGCGCGCCCCGGCCCGCGCAAGCAGCACGGGCGCTCCAAGGCACGCGCGCCGATGGCGCGCAAGCGGTGCCTTCTCGCCCCGCACGGAGAGGGGCGAGAGCTGCGCTCTTACGAATCTCCAATCCCCAATCCCCGCCCCTCAGGGCCTCTTCGCCGGCGCCGGCTCGTTGACGATCTTCTCCAGATCCTTCTGCAGATCGGCAAACAGCGGCAGCATCTTCTGCTGGATCGCGCCCATCAGGTTCTGGGTCAGGGCCGGGGTCTTGTCGAGCAGGCTCTGGCCGGCCGAGCTCTCGTAGAACTCGGCCATCGCCAGCACGTCCTCGCGCGAGAACGAGCGCTTGTAGATATCCACATACATCGGGCGCAGCTCCGACCACGACAGGGCCTTGCGCACGGTCTGGCGGGTGCGCTCCTGGATGCGTTGCAGCTGCGCCTGCTGGTCGCCGCTGAGCTGGCGCTGCGCGGTGAGCTGGGCGAACTGCTGCTGCTGCATCGCTTCGATCTGCGGCAGCATGGTGTCCAGCATGGTCTGAGCGCGCGAGGCGGCCAGCAGACGGTTGACGTCGGCATCGCTGGGCGCCTGCGCCAGCGCGGCAGGGGCCGCCACGGCCAGCAGGCCGAGCAGCAGCACCCGGCGGGCGAGGCCGCGTGCGGCAGCAAGCGAAAAGGAAGGTGTCATCGGAGCATCCTGCAAGCGGGGAACCGGCAGCAGCATACGGGAAGCCGGCGTTCGCGCGCGCGTCCACGCTGCTGCCGATACAATCGGCGCGTATGGCCAGCGACCCGATCCAGATCACCCCCAGCCTGACGATTCCGCCCAGCGAACTCGTCGAACGCTTCGTGCGCGCCAGCGGCGCGGGCGGGCAGAACGTCAACAAGGTGTCCACTGCGGTGGAGCTGCGGTTCGACGTGGCCGGGTCGCCGTCGCTGCCCGAGCCGTTGCGGGCGCGGCTGCTGTCGCGGCGCGACCGCCGCATGACCGCCGAGGGCGTGCTGGTGATCGATGCGCAGCGCTTCCGCACCCAGGACCGCAACCGCGACGATGCGCGCGAGCGGCTGGCCGAGATCATCAGCGCGTGCCTGTCGGTGCCCAAGCGCCGGGTCGCCACCAAACCGAGTCACGGTGCCAAGCTGCGGCGGCTGGATGCCAAGCGTGAGCGCAGTCAGATCAAGCGTGGACGCTCTGCGTCCCACTGGGAGTAAGCGTGAGTCAACCCGACCCGTCGTTGCCACCGGTAACACAGGCCAACATCCTGCTGCAGCCATCCCCGCCCAGAATGCCGCGTGCGCACGGCCGTTTCGGCCGCTGGCTGGGCCGTACCGCCCTGCGCCTGACCGGCTGGCGCCTGCTCGGGCGGCTGCCCGACGAGCCCAAGCTGGTGATGATCGTGGCGCCGCACTCCTCCAACTGGGACGGCTTCCTGGGCTTTGCCGCCAAGTTCGCGCTCGGCTTCGAGGTGCGCGTGCTGGGCAAGGCGCAGCTGTTCTGGTGGCCGCTGGGCCCGCTGCTGCGCAAGCTCGGCGGCATCCCGCTGGACCGCAGCTCGCCGCAGGGCACCATCGGCCAGGCGGTGCGGCTGATCCGCAATTCCGAACAGATGTGGTACGTGATCACCCCCGAAGGCACGCGCAAGCGCGTGGAACACTGGAAGGCCGGTTTCTGGAAGATCGCCTCCGATGCCAAGGTGCCGATCCTGCCGGTGTACTTCGATTACCCCAGCAAGACCGTGGGCATCGGCGAGCCGTTCTGGACCGGTAACGACATGGCCGCCGACATCGCCGCGATTCGCACCTGGTACCGGCCGTGGCGCGGCAAGCATCGCGACACGTTGTAGCTAGCGTGGTGTGCATGTGCCGATGTGCCTTGCCCAGAGGTGCTGGACCAGACATAAGAGCAGCGGACAAGTGAGGGCTCTTGTATGAGGCCGCTTCTTCCTTCGTGACTCAATGGCGCTACCTACCCAGACAAAAGGCCGAGGGTTCAAACGCGTAATGGGGGACAGATTGTTCGAAGTTCTGGAATCCGTGCGGGATGAGGCATCGTTCGTGCGCTTTGCTGAGCTCCTGGCGGCCGATCGTCGTTCGGCAGATTCTCTTGCAGTGACTGTCGATGGGTTTCGGGGAGAATGGGCTAATCAGTCAATTGCCGACTTTCTGGAGGCAGCGTCCGCGTGGGCGACCAGCTCATCTTTCGGCGAGCTGCCTGGACCCAAGCCAAGCAATCCTTGGCACGCATTTGCTCTATTTCTATGGGCTGGGCGCGGTTATGAGTAACGCAGCTAATGCTTCATTCAAGCCGACAGCGTTTCGTGTTGCTGCCTTACCCAGGGCGTTTTCGATAGGGCAGGGAAGCGTGCATGAGACGAGACTGGCTTGCTCATGACACCTTGCGCAGTGCCAGTGTCGCCATTCACTGCCATGAAGGTTTGAGGAAACACCATGATCGCTTCGTCCACCCGCGCGTTATTGCTGTCCTTGCTGCTGTGTACCGGCCCGACGCTCGCAGCCACGCCGATGCTGGTCATCCACGGCGGCGCGGGCGTAGAGAAATCCAGCCTCTCACCCGACGAACAAGCCCAGGCACGTGAGGCGATGCAGCGCGCACTGCGCGCCGGGCACGCGGTGTTGAATGGTGGCGGCAGCGCGGTGGATGCGGTGGCCGCCACCATCACCGTGCTGGAGGATGCACCGCAGTTCAATGCCGGTCGCGGTGCGGTGTTCACCCACGACGGCAAGAACGAACTGGATGCGGCGATCATGGACGGGGCCAGCGGCAAGGCCGGTGCGATCGCCGGCGTGCACACGGTCAAGAATCCGATCCAGCTGGCGCGCAGCGTCATGGACCGCTCCAGGCACGTGATGCTGGTCGGCGAGGGCGCCGAACAGTTCGCGCGCGAGCAGGGCATCACCCTGGTGGACCCGAGCTACTTCCGCACCGACAAGCGCTGGCAGCAACTGCAGAAAGCGCTCAAGGCCGAAGCCGGCGACCGCCAGGCCCAGGCCGCGCTGGAGCTGGAAACGGCCAAGCACTTCGGCACCGTCGGCGCGCTGGCGCTGGATCGCGGGGGCCATCTGGCCGCCGGCACCTCCACCGGCGGGATGACCAACAAACGCTATGGTCGCGTGGGCGATGCGCCCATCATCGGCGCCGGCACCTATGCCAACAGCCAATGCGCGGTGTCGGGTACCGGCTGGGGCGAGTTCTACATCCGCGCCGTGGCCGCCTACGACATCTGCGCACGCATGAAATACGCCGGCCAGTCGTTGCAACAGGCGGCCGAGACGGTGATCGATCAGCAGATCCCCGCCGCCGGTGGCGACGGCGGCGCCATTGCACTGGACGCGCAGGGCAACGTGGCGTTTCCGTTCAATACCGAAGGCATGTACCGCGGCTGGATCGGCGCCGACGGCAGCCCGCATGTGGCGATCTTCAAGGACGAGACGCTTTGAGGGAGCACCGCGCGCCGGCACGGTGCGTTAGCTGTCCCGCAGCGCTACCACCGTCGGAACGGTACCGATGGCCAGCTTTCGCTCCTGTCGCCGCATACCACCGCTGCTTGCCTGGCTCGCCGCCTCGTCCTTCTCCCGCACGCGGGAGAAGGTGCCCGAAGGGCGGATGAGGGCCACGCACCCTCGGCCGCCTCTGTCCGAACATCGCCATTCATTAATCCCCCAGCCAACGGCACATGCCGGCGCCGCCCAAACCCGCTAGCGTGGCCGGCTGCACTACCCACTCAGGAATCACACGCCATGTCGCGTACCGTCGTTCTGGCCGCTGCCATCACCCTGGCGCTGGCCGCTTGTTCTGGAAAAGAGCCATCCGGTAAGGAGTCCACCACCGTGCCCGAGAAGACCGCCACCGCCCCGGCTGCGGACGCTGCACCGAACCCGTTGCTGACCGCCAGCACGCTGCCGTTCCAGGCGCCGCCATTCGACAAGATCAAGGACAGCGATTATCTGCCGGCCTTCGAAGAAGGCATGCGCCTGCATCTGGCCGAAGTGCGCAAGATTGCCGACAACAGCGAGCCGCCCACCTTCGACAACACGATCGAAGCACTGGAGCGCAGCGGCGAGACGCTGACGCGCGTGTCGCGCATCTTCTTTGGCCTGGTGCAGGCCGATACCAGCGATGCGCGCCAGAAGATCCAGGAAGAGATCGCGCCCAAGCTGGCCGCGCACGAAGACGAGATCAACCTCGATCCCAAGCTGTTTGCGCGCGTCAAGACCATCTACGACCAACGCGACACGCTGAACCTGGATCCGGAACAAAAGCGCCTGGTCGAGCGCGACTACGAAAACCTGGTACGCGCCGGTGCGCAGCTCTCGGATGCCGACAAGGACAGCCTGCGCAAGCTCAACGTGGAAGAAACCACGCTCTCCACGCAATTCCATACCCGCCTGGTGGCCGCCTCGGCCGCCGCTGCGGTGGTGGTGGACGACAAGGCCAAGCTCGATGGCCTGAGCGAAGGCGACATTGCCGCCGCCGCCGAAGCGGCCAAGGCGCGCAAGCTCGATGGCAAGTATCTGCTCACCCTGCAGAACACCACCCAGCAACCGGTGCTGGCGTCGCTGAAGAATCGCGAGCTGCGCGCCGAAGTGTTGAAGGCGTCCGAAACGCGTGCGGAAAAGGGCGATGCAAACGACACCCGCCAGACCATCCAGCGCCTGGCGCAGCTGCGCGCACAAAAGGCCAAGCTGCTCGGGTTCGACAGCTATGCGGCCTACAGTCTTGGCGACCAGATGGCCAAGACTCCGGCCGCCGCGCTGAAACTGCTGACCGACACCGTGCCGGCTGCCACCGCCAAGGCGCGCCGCGAAGTGGGCGAGATGCAGAAGGTGATCGATTCTCAGAAGGGCGGCTTCAAGCTCGCCGCCTCCGATTGGGACTTCTACGCCGAGCAGGTGCGCAAGGCCAAGTACGACCTGGACGAGTCGCAGATCAAGCCGTACTTCGAGCTGGACAACGTGCTGCAGAACGGCGTGTTTTATGCCGCCACGCAGTTGTACGGCATCACCTTCAAGCAGCGCACCGATATCCCGACCTACCACGCCGACATGAAGGTGTATGAAGTCTTCGATGCCGATGGCACCTCGATGGCGCTGTTCTATACCGACTACTTCAAGCGCGACAGCAAGTCCGGTGGCGCATGGATGGACGTGCTGGTCGAACAGGACGGCCTCACCGGCGCCAAGCCGGTGGTCTACAACGTGTGCAACTTCACCAAGCCGGCCGCGGGCCAGCCGGCCTTGTTGAGCTTCGACGATGTGACCACGCTGTTCCACGAGTTCGGCCACGCGCTGCATGGCATGTTCTCCAAGGTGAAATACCCCTCGATCGCCGGCACCAGCACCTCGCGCGATTTTGTTGAATTTCCCTCGCAGTTCAACGAACACTGGGCCTCGGACCCGGCCGTCTTCGCCAACTACGCCAAGCACTACCAGACCGGTGCGGCGATGCCGGCCGAGCTGGTGGAGAAGATCAAGAAAGCCAAGACCTTCAACAGCGGCTATGCCACCACCGAGTACCTGTCGGCTGCGCTGCTGGATCTGGCCTGGCACACCCAGCCTGCCGATGCCCCGCTGCAGGACGTGAGCAAGTTCGAAGCCGATGCGCTCAAGCGCTTCAAGGTGGACCTGGCCGAAGTGCCGCCGCGTTACCGCAGCACGTACTTCGACCACATCTGGGGCGGCGGTTATTCGGCCGGTTACTACGCCTACTTCTGGTCGGAAGTGCTCGATGACGATGCGTTCGAATGGTTCAAGGAAAACGGTGGCCTGACCCGCAAGAACGGCGACACCTTCCGCGCCAAGATCCTTTCGCGCGGCAACACCGTCGATCTGGCCACGCTATACCGCGATTTCCGCGGCAAGGACCCCAGCGTCAAGGCGCTGCTGGAAAACCGTGGCTTGACCGAGTGAGTGATCGAAACAGGTGGTTGCACGGGTAATGTGCAGCCAGCATCGAAGCGGGATGGCCATGTGCCATCCCGTTTTCGTTTGCGCGGGCCGCAACACATCGCAGTTGCGGCTGAGCAAGCAGATCAACGGGGCCATGCCTTTCGTCACTTCCGTGCGCCCGCCACCCACGCGCATTGTCGGGGAGAGCCAACGCGGCTCCCCTGATCGGACAGGTCTGCCATGAACCCATCGCATCCCGCACGCTCCCGTGTGCAGCGCGCCGCACAGTGGTCGCGCAAGGAACTGTTGCCACTGCTCGTCATGCTGGTGCTATTGACCGCCGCGCGCTCGTCGTTCGCCAATCACTACCAGGTGCCCACCGGCTCGATGCAGCCCACCTTGCAGCCGGGCGACCGGGTGGTGGTGGACATGCACGCCTATGGCTGGCGCGTGCCTCTGAGCAACCGCATCGTTGTCGATGGCGAGCAACCGCAGCGCGGCGAGGTGGTGGTGTTCGATTCTCCGCGCGATGGCACGCGCCTGATCAAGCGCGTGGTGGCGGTGGCCGGCGACCGTGTCGACCTGCGCGATGGCCATCTGTCGATCAACGGCCAGCCGTTGCAGGGCGATGGCGACGGTGCGCACGAACGCTTTGGTGCGCGTGTGGCGCAGCTCGACCTGGATGCCGGTGGCGGCCCGGACCTGCACGCGGTACAGGTGCCGGCCGGCAAGCTGCTGGTGGTGGGCGACCATCGCGGCAACAGCCTGGATGGTCGCTATTTCGGCTTTGTCGATGCGGCGGCGGTGTATGGCAAGGCGGTGGCGGTGTATTACCGGCGCGGTGACGGGCTGGAGTGGATCCGGCTGTAAGCCGCGCCCGATTGCTCCCCCGTCGCTGCATGCAAGCAGGCACGCTTACCGGCGGCGCAGACCACGGCTACGCCTGAGCTCAGAACGCCACACCCGCCAGCGTGCAGGAGGTCTCCCACAGGCGCGCAGCCACGTGGCGGTCGTGGGCCTGGCGGGCGATCTTTGCCGGGGCCGGGTCGCCTTTGAGCTCGAACAGGCCGTCCGGGCCGTAATACCCGCCGCCCTGTGCCTGTGGCGCGGTGGCGGCATATAACGTGGGCAGTGCGCCGGCCGCCGCCGAGTGGCTGAGATAAGGCCTCAGCAAGGCGGTTGCCGCGCCAAGCGCCGTACGGCGCTTGGCGGCCGGCCCGTTGGCGATCAATGCGGTCCGTGCAACGCCGGGATGCGCGGCGATTGCGCGCAGCCCCCAGCCCTGCGCATCGCTGCGCCGCTGCAGCTCCATGCTGAACATCAGCATCGCCAGTTTGGATTGGCCATAAGCCTTCCAGGGGCGATACGGGCGCTCGGTCTGCAGGTCGTCGAAATCGATGCGGGCCTGACGGTGGGCCAGGCTCGACAGGTTGACCACGCGTGGCGCTGCGGCCGCACGCAACAGCGGCAGCAGCTTCGCGGTGAGCGCGAAGTGCCCGAGATAATTACTGCCGAACTGCAGCTCCATGCCGTCGGCGGTGGTCTGCCGCTGCGGCGGGGCCATCACCCCGGCGTTGTTGATCAACAGATCCACCCGCTGCTGGTACGCGGCAAGCCGATCGGCAAACGCGCGCACCGATGCCAGTTGTGCAAGGTCCAGGGTTTCAACGCGCACCGCGGCGTCGGGATGCGCGGCAAGCAGTGCCTGCCGGGCGGCCTCGCCCTTGGCGGCATTGCGCGCGGTCAGCACCAGGCTGGCGCCGGCACCGGCCAGGGCCAGCGCGGTTTCATAGCCCAGCCCACCTGGGCTGGCACCGGTAATCACGGCCACCCGCGCCCGCTGCGGGGGCAGGTTGGCCAGCGTCCAACGGCTCACCGCGCCACCGCCAGGCTGTCGGGCAGCGCGCGCCACCAGCGTTCGCCGGTGGCCGGGCGGCGCAGGTCCACGCGCTCGCCCATGTGGGGGGTGGCCAGCGGTACCTGCGCGTCCGCGGCCAGGGCGACGATGCGCTCGAACGGCTCGGTCCACACGTGCAGGGCCAGATCGAAGGTGCCGTTGTGGATCGGCAACAAGGTGCGGCCGCCTACGTCCAGAAACGCCTGCAGGCTCTGCTCCGGTTGCATGTGCACGTCTGGCCACATGTGGTCGTAGGCGCCGTTTTCGATCAGCGCCACATCGAACGGCCCCAGCCGCTCGCCGATTGCCTTGAAGTGCGGGCCGTAGCCGCCGTCGCCGCTGAAGAACACGCGCAGGTCGTCCTGCTGGATCGCCCACGAGCACCACAGCGTGCGATCGCGGTCGAACAGGCCGCGCCCGGAAAAGTGCCGCGACGGCGTGGCAGTGAGCGTAACGCCGTCGATCTGCACCGACTGCCACCAGTCCAGCTGGCGCACCTTGGCCGGATCCACGCCCCAGCGCACCAGCAGGTCGCCCACGCCCAGCGGCGCCACGAACACGCCGACGCGGTCGGCCAGCGCGGCAATGGTGGCCCGGTCCAGATGGTCGTAATGGTTGTGCGACAGGATCACGCCAGCCACGGGCGGCAGGTCGTCCAGCGCAATCGGCGGGGCATGGAAGCGCTTCGGTCCGGCAAACGCAAATGGCGAGGCGCGCCGGGAGAACACCGGGTCGGTCAGCCACAGGCCGCTCCCCAGTTTCATCAACACCGTGGAGTGACCGATCCGGAACAGGCTGCGGTCCGGCGCGTTGTGCAGGTCCGTGGCGGTCAACGGCACAATCGGCAATGCCTGCGACGGCACCGTGCGCGCCGGCTTGTTGAACAGCACCTGCCACAGTAGCCGCAGGCCTCCCAACACGCCGGGAGTGCTCAAGGTGGTGGGCAGCGCGTTGCGGAACCGCCCATGACGAAACTGCGGCGAAGAGGCGTATGGCAGTGGCAGGGATTGGGTGGGCACGACGGTATCCGGCGTAGAGGTGGTGTATCGAAATATTGGAAACACGAAATACACTACACAGTGTAGTTTTATTTTAGGAAATGTAAACCGCCCGGTGTAACATTGCGCCATGTCCAGTTCATCCGATTCGGCGCCGGCGCCGCAGCGGCTCACCGACCGCAAGCGTCACGCCATCCTGGAAGCGGCCGGTGTCGAGTTCCGCCAGCATGGCTTCGAAGCCACCAGCATGGACCGCGTGGCCGCGTCCGCAGGCGTGTCCAAGCGCACCGTGTATAACCACTTCCCCAGCAAGGACGTGTTGTTTGGGGAGATCCTGCGCGGCTTGTGGCAACGCAGCGCCGAGGCGGTGAGCCTGGCCTACCGCCCCGACCAAGCATTGCGCACGCAGTTGACGCAATTGCTGCAGCAGAAATTACGCCTGCTCGACGACGCGGCATTTATCGATCTGTCGCGCGTGGCGATTGCCGAAGGTATCCACTCGCCCGAGCGCGCACGCGCGTTGCTGGCCCAACTGGGCAGCAAGGAAGAGGGCACCACCACCTGGCTGCGCGCCGCACTGGCCGATGGCCGCCTGGCGGCGGTGGACCCGGACTTCGCCTCGCAGCAATTGCAGGCGCTGGTCAAGGGATTTGCGTTCTGGCCGCAGCTTGCGCTGGGGCAGCCGCCGCTGACGCCGGCCCAGCAGGTGCAGGTCGTCGAATCGTCGGTGGAGATGTTTCTGGGGCTTTACGGGCGCGAATGAGCGGCCGGGGGCGAACCGGCGTCGGCTATTGAAGGACATGGGGCCGGCAACGCTGCAGCGCAGGTTGCCGGCTCACGGCGGCCGGATGCAGAAGCCTTCGCCGCACCACGTGGCCTGGGCCGGAGCATGCCCGGCAGGCCAGGTCACGCCTCGGCCAGCTCCTGCGTCCATACCGCCAGCGCGTACCCGTCGGGGTCGGTGAAGTGGAAACGCCGCCCGCCCGGGAATGCGAACACCGGGCGGGTGATGGTGCCGCCAGCGGCTTCGATGCGTGCCTGCGAGGCCGCCAGATCGTCGGAGGCCAGAACCACCAGTGCGCCACCCGGCTGCGGGGCTGCATGGAAGAAGCCGCCGCTCAGGCGGCCATCGCGGAATTCGCAATAGTCCGGTCCGTAGTCCTGAAACGTCCAGTCGAACGCTGCAGCGTAGAAGGCCTTGGCGGTGGCGATAGAGGCCACGGCAAATTCCAGATAGTCGATACGGTGATGCTGTGCGCTGTGTTGCATGGCGATGTCCTCGCGGTCGGTGGCTGCACAGCGTGCCCTGCGCAGCGACCCGGCGGCTTGGCGAAAACGGCCATCACCGTGCGTGTTGCTGCACCAGCTCACGCGGACTCAGCTGGGCAAGCAGGCGCGCATCGCGCACCAGATGCGGTGCATCGCCATACCCGGCCTCCAGCGCGGCGGCGGTCAGCGTGGGTTGGCTGGCTGCCAGCCGCAGGAAACGCTGCAGCCGCAAGATCCGCTCCAGCGTCTTGGGGCCATAGCCGAATGCTGCGTGACAGCGCCGCCGCAGCTGCCGCTCGCTGATCTCCAGGCTTGCGCACAACGCCGGCAGGCGCGGCGCTGCAGGCCCGGCCAGCTGGGAGAAGGTGAAGGCCATCTGTTGGTCCACGGCCACCGCGCGGTGACGACACAGCGCATGCAAGGTC
This sequence comes from Xanthomonas sp. NCPPB 1068, assembly GCF_041479385.2. Classification (NCBI taxonomy): domain Bacteria; kingdom Pseudomonadati; phylum Pseudomonadota; class Gammaproteobacteria; order Lysobacterales; family Lysobacteraceae; genus Xanthomonas; species Xanthomonas sp. NCPPB 1068. Next base: position 305,181 of record NZ_CM192986.1, read on the forward strand.
TGCAGCACGTCGCTGCCATCGCACAGCTTCTGTTGCCAGTCGCCTGCATCGCGGCCCCACAGCGCATCCAGTGCCACGCGCTGGTCGGCAATATGGTGCAGCGGAATGCCCAGCACACCGGCAGCCGCGCCTGCAGTCAATCGCACGCCGGTGAGCACGGTGCCGGCGGCTACGCAGGCCATGGTCGCGACATGGTCGGGGCCGGCGACGAACAGTGCAGCGCCATCCCAGATCAGGTCGACGCAGCCGTCCGGTAACACCCGCACCGGCGCATTGGCCGCACCTTGCCGGTGGCGCCAGCTGCAACGCAGCTGGGTGCGCAACTCGGGCGGAGGTGGGAGCTGCGTATAGCGGGACCGGGTTTCTGAGGACATGGCGGCAGTCTGTGGCACAACCCGTCAACGCGCCTGGCGGAAGAACTGCGCTGTGAAGCGGATGCCGCCGATGCGGCAATCGCGCAGCGCAATCCTCCTTGCCACCCGCGTTACCGGGGGTGGCAAGGGTGCTTCACGTCCTGCCGGTGCGATCGCGCGCGAGCAGCGCGGTGTCGACGCACAGCTCGCATGACTGCCTGTGCGCGCTGATGCAACGTTGGCAAGTGCAGTGGCAGACAACACGTCAGTGACCCGAACGGTTCGCTTGCATGCCGTCGGCCGAGGCCGCATGGCGCCGGCCATGAAACCAGGCCACCATCGGCGAGGTCATCACCGTGGTCACCAGCGTCATGCCGAACAACAGCGTGAACAGGTCCGGGCCGATCACGCCGCTGTCCAGGCCGATCTTGATCACCACCAGTTCCATCAGGCCACGTGCATTCATCAGCGAGCCGACGGTGAGACTATCGCGCCAATCGTGCCCGCTCAGCCGCGCGCCCAGCGTGCAGCCGGCCAGTTTGCCGGTCACCGCCACGCCGATCACCAGCACGAAACCGGCAATGCCGGCGCCGGCAAACGCACTGGGGCTGGTGGCCTGTCCGGCGACGGCAAACAGTACCGGCATCAGCAAGCTGATCGCCAACGGTTCGATGCGTCCGGCCAGATGCTCCAGCAAACGGTCGTCGCGCGGCAGGCAGATGCCGAACACGAATGCACCGAAGATCGCATGCAAGCCGATCCATTCGGCTACCGCCGCGCAGCCCAGCAGGCCGATCAACACCCACACCAGCGCAGTGGAGGCATAGCGGCCATCGCTCGCTCGCGGCCGCAGCAGTCGCGCATACGCCGGCTTGAGCACACCGAACACCAGCGCGATCAAGACCAGCGCACCGGCCGCAGTAAATGCCACGCCACCGTGCGCAGTGTTGCCGGTGAGCGTGAGCACGATCGCCAGGAAGATCCATACCGTGGCGTCGTCGATGACCGCCGCGCCCAGTGCCAGACGGCCGGCCGGCGTGCGGGTCATGTTGCGATCCTTGAGGATGCGCGCCAGCACCGGAAATGCAGTGACCGACATGGCTGCCGCAATGAACAGCGCAAACGGCCAGAAGCCGACGCCGTGCGGCGCAAAGCGCGGAAACAGCCACGGCGCAGCGGCCAGGCCCAGTGCCAGCGGCAACACGATGCCCGACACACCAACCAGCACCGACGCGCGCACCTGTGCCTTGGTGCCTTCCGGCGCACGCAGCTCCACGCCGACGACGAACATGAAAAGCACCACCCCCAGATTGGCCAGCCCCGACAACGGTGGCAGGCTCTTGGCGGCGAACAGCGCGCCATGCAGCTCCGGCAGCCACGCGCCGAAGGCGATCGGGCCCAGCAGCAGGCCGGCCGCCATCTCGCCAATGACCGGCGGCTGCCCGACCCGTTGCAATAGCGCACCACACAGGCGCGCCGCCCCCAGAATCACTGCCAACTGCACCAGCAACAACGTGGTCGGATTCATTGCGTCAACGTTCCATTGGTTGAGTCGGCTCGATGTGCGGGTCGAGCGCGCTGTATGCGGTCCGTCGTCCCCTGGACAGACCACGCGCTCGTGCGCTGCATGCTGCAGCGCAGTCGCCGAGTGTAGGCGGACGTCATTGCGTCGTGCATCGCACGATCGTGCATCGCGCGCAATGTCGCCTCCAACGGGTGTGTAGGAGCCACACACCGTGCATCGCCGTCCTGTCGCGTTTGCTGGATTTGTTGCACAGCACACGGCGCCTGCGCAATCGACAGATGGCACGTGGCAACCTCGACCGCGACGCGCACTCACGTAGCGGGCGCGCCAGCAAATTCGGTGATCGCGTTGATCGCGTCGATCACCTGACGGCTCAGCGCTCCGAGTCGCCGCTCTCGTCATAGCCGCGCGGCGTAAACAGATCCGGCTGGATCAGTTCGATGAAGGCGCGTGCCTGCGGCGACAGATACTTGCCCTTGCGCACCACCACGCCGTAGCTGCGGGTAGGGAAAAAATCCTTGAGCGAGCGTGTGGCCAGTTTGTCGCGATCGGTATCGGTGACGCAGATGGCGGTCACGATGGAAATGCCCATGCCCATCGCCACGTACTGCTTGATCACCTCCCAGCCGCCCACTTCCAGTGCCACGGTGTAGGGCACCCGGGCCTGTTGAAAAATCAGGTCGACCAGGCGGTAGGTCACCTGCCGCCGCGGCGGCAGGATCAACGGATACGGCGACAGATCCTGCAACGACACCGTGGGCTTGTGCGCCAGGGGATGGTCGGGCGGGGTGATCAACAGCTGCTCGAAGCGGTACACAGGTGCGTAGTTGAGGTCGGCTGGCACGTCCAGCATCGAACCGACCGCCAGATCCACCGCATCCTCGCGCAGCAGGTCGGTGCCATCGGCGCTGATCGCGTTGTGCAGGGTCAGCCGCACATCCGGATGACGCGCGCGGAAGTTTTCCACGATGCGCGGCAGCAGGTACAGGATGGTGGAACTGTTGGCGGCAATGGTCAGCTCGCCCGCATCCAGCCCGCGCACCTTCTCGCGGAAGCTCGCCTCCAGCCCGTCCAGGCTTTCCACCAGCGGCAGCGCCATGTCGTACAGCAGTTGTCCCTCGCGGCTGGGCGCCAGCCGCCGCCCGGAGCGCTCGAACAAGGGCACACCCAGGTCGCGTTCCAGTGCCTGCAGTTGCAGGGTCACCGCCGGCTGACTGACGTACAGCGCCTCAGCAGCCCGTGAGACGGAGCCCAAGCGCACTGTCTGGCAGAACGCGCGCAGCGGTTTGAGCCGATCGGATTTGTAGGAAAATCGCGGGGTTGGCGCCATATCGGTGAGCGATCATCGATCGATATAAGTACAGATTATTTACAGCATTGATAAAACTGCTTTGTCAAATAGTCGGCTGGCGCGCACGGTGCAGGTCCGGACGCACAAGGACCTCCCCATGTCTGCCACCGCTTTTGCTCCACGTCCTACCGACCGCGCCACCCCAGGTCTGTCGCTGACCACCCAGGTCGCCGGGCAGGCAGAACTGCTGCCGCCAGCGGCGCTGGCGCTGCTGGTCTCGCTGCACCGCGCGATCGAGCCCGGCCGTCAGCAGCGTCTGGCCCAGCGGCGCGCCCGCCAGGCCGCCTTCGACGCCGGCCAGCTGCCGGATTTCCGCGCCGACACCCGGGCCATCCGCGAGAGTGACTGGCGCGTTGCGCCGTTGCCGGCGGCATTGCAGGACCGCCGCGTCGAGATCACCGGACCCACCGACCCGAAGATGGTCATCAACGCGCTCAACTCCGGCGCCAAGGTGTTCATGGCCGACTTCGAGGACTCCACCGCACCGACCTGGCGCAACCTGCTCGCCGGCCAGCGCACCCTGGCGGCCGCCGTGCGCGGCGATCTCAGCTTCCAGGCCCCCAGCGGCAAGCACTACGCACTGCGCCCGGAAGCCGAACGAGCGGTGCTGATCGTGCGCCCGCGCGGCTGGCACCTGGACGAAAAGCATGTCCACATCGACGGGCAGCCGCTGGCCGGCGGCCTGTTCGATGCGGCCCTGTTCGCCTTCCACAACGGCCGCGCGCTGCTGGCCAGGGACCGCGGCCCGTATCTGTATCTGCCCAAGCTGCAGGGCATGGAAGAAGCCGCACTGTGGGAAACGGCGCTGTCGCATATCGAAGCGATGCTGGGCCTGCCGCATGGGCAGATCAAGGTGACCGTGCTGATCGAAACGCTGCCGGCGGTGTTCGAGATGGACGAGATTCTGCACGCACTGCGCGAGCGCATCGTGGGCCTGAATTGCGGGCGCTGGGATTACATTTTTTCGTATCTGAAAACCTTCCGCGCGCACCGCGACCGCGTCCTGCCCGAACGCGGCCAGGTCACCATGACCCAGCCATTCTTGAAGGCGTATTCGGAGCTGTTGATCAAGACCTGCCATCGCCGCGGCGCGCATGCAATGGGCGGCATGGCCGCGCAGATCCCGATCAATCACGACGAAGCCGCCAACGAACAGGCCATGGCGCGTGTGCGTGCCGACAAGCTGCGCGAAGTCAGCGCCGGCCACGACGGCACCTGGGTGGCGCATCCGGCGCTGATCCCGGTGGCGATGAAACTGTTCGACGAGCACATGCCCACCGCGCATCAGCAGCATGTGCTGCGCAACGACGTGCAGGTGACGCGCGACATGCTGATCGCCCCGTCCCCGGGCACCATCACCCGCGCCGGTTTCGAAGGCAATGTCGAAGTCTGCGTGCGTTATCTGGCTGCGTGGCTGGACGGCAATGGCTGTGTACCGATCCACAACCTGATGGAGGATGCCGCCACCGCCGAAATCAGCCGCGCGCAACTGTGGCAGTGGCTGCATCACGGCCAGCATCTGGATGATGGCACCGCCATCGATCAGCACCTGCTGCAGGCCACCTTGCGTGCGCTGCCGGCCCGGTTGGGCGCCACCACCACGTTGCCTGGCGCCGCCCGCATCGATGAGGCGATCGCCTTGCTGCAGGAGCTGAGCGTTGCCGATGCACTGGCCGACTTCCTCACCGTGCCGGCGTACCGCCTGATCGATTGATCGCTGCCGCGGCACCGCCACCGCGTATCGCCGCAGCTCCTGCCTCACCGCAGCACACCGCCCGTTGCGCGCCACCGCGCAACGACGGCCTTGCCTTGCCGCGTGCGCCGTCGGGCACGCCGCTTCCCTGTTCCATCCGTCGTCCCCCTCAGGAGAACGCAAGATGAGCACCACACTGCAAAGCGCCGAACAACTGCAGCAGGACTGGGCCAGCAATCCGCGCTGGACAGGTATCACCCGCAACTACACCGCCGCCGACGTGGTGCGCCTGCGTGGCACCGTGCATGTCGAGCACTCGCTGGCGCGGCTGGGCGCCGAAAAGCTATGGACGTCCCTGCATGCCACCCCGTTCGTCAACGCGCTGGGCGCCTTGACCGGCAATCAGGCGATGCAGCAGGTCAAGGCGGGCCTGAAGGCGATCTACCTGAGCGGTTGGCAGGTGGCGGCCGATGCCAACCTGGCCGGGCAGATGTATCCGGATCAGTCGCTGTACCCGGCCGATTCGGTGCCGGCGGTGGTCAAGCGCATCAACAACACCTTGCTGCGCGCAGATCAGCTCCATCACGCCGAAGGCAACGATGCCATCGACTTCCTGCAGCCGATCGTGGCCGATGCCGAAGCCGGTTTCGGCGGCGTGCTCAATGCCTTCGAACTGATGAAGGCGATGATCGAAGCCGGCGCCGCTGGCGTGCACTTCGAAGACCAGCTGGCCTCGGTCAAGAAGTGCGGCCACATGGGCGGCAAGGTGCTGGTGCCCACGCGTGAGGCGATCGAAAAGTTGAACGCCGCGCGCCTGGCCGCCGACGTGCTGGGCGTGCCGACGCTGCTGATCGCGCGCACCGATGCCGAAGCAGCCGACCTGCTCACCAGCGACGTGGATGCCAACGATCAGCCGTTCACCACCGGGCAGCGCACGGTCGAAGGTTTCTTCAAGACCCGCAACGGCCTGGACCAGGCGATCAGCCGCGGCCTGGCCTACGCGCCCTATGCCGATTTGATCTGGTGCGAAACCGGCAAGCCGGACCTGGCGTTTGCGCGCGCCTTCGCGCAAGCCATCCATGCCAAGTACCCGGGCAAGTTGCTGGCCTACAACTGCTCGCCCAGTTTCAATTGGAAGAAGCACCTGGACGATGCCACCATCGCCAGATTCCAGACCGAGCTGGCCAGCTACGGCTACAAGTTCCAGTTCATCACCCTGGCCGGGTTCCATGCGTTGAACCACAGCATGTTCCAGCTGGCGCACGGTTACGCCCGCAGGCAGATGAGTGCGTTTGTCGACTTGCAGCAGGCCGAATTCGAAGCGGCCGACCGGGGCTTCACCGCGGTCAAGCATCAGCGCGAAGTCGGCACGGGCTACTTCGATGCAGTGACGCAGGCGATTCAGCAGGGCCAGTCGTCCACCACGGCCCTGCGCGGCTCTACCGAAGAAGAACAGTTTCACGGCGACAAGGCCGCCTAGCCTGCAGCGGGCGGCCAGACGTTCGCCACCCCGGGAGGGGGAGGGGCCCGGAAAACCGGGCCCCTTTTTTTTCTGGAATACCCGTCATTTCGTCTCTTTGCCTGTGAGAAAGAGTGTGACCTGGTACTGAACAAGGGGGTCCTGTAGGATTTGTCCATGGGCTAACGTTGTAGGCCGGCCTAAGGAAACTGGATGACTTGCCACAACTCCACAGGCGCAGTCGAGCCGACGGGAAGCGTTGCCAAAACGCTTTCGGACGGGCTGCACGCGTCGATGACTGCCGAGGAACTTGCATTTTTCGCGCGTTTTGGCCGGCTGCGCGACCTTGCCGCGGGCCAGGCGCTGTTCGAGCGCGGCGCGATCGGCACGCAGATGTTCATCGTGGTCAGTGGCCAGATCGACCTGGATTTCGGCGAAGACCTGATGCTCAAGCATCTGGGCCCGGGCGAGTTTTTTGGCGAGCTCGGCCTGCTGATTGGCGACCATGCGCGCAGCGCGGGCGCCAGTGCGTCGATGGACAGCCGCCTGATCGAACTGGCACATGACGATTTCCAGCGCCTGGTCGACCACGACCCGTCGATGGTGGCGCACTTTCTGCGCCGTTCCATCGTGCGTGTGGTCAATAACGAGCAATTGCTGATCCGCCAGCTGCGCCGCCGCAACCATGACCTGGAAGCGGCGCTGGACAACCTCTACGTCACCTCGCACCAGCTCAACCATACCGAAGAGCTCAGCCGCACCGACGAGCTGACCGGGTTGCACAATCGCCGCGGCCTGGCGCTGTATCTGCAGGAATGCCGCCGCGCCGGCAACGTGCCCGGCGTTGGCCTGATCCTGATCGATTGCGACCGCTTCAAGCGCATCAACGACGAATTCGGGCATCTGGCCGGCGACCGCGTGTTGCAGAACGTGGCGCACGCATTACGGTCGGTCATCGCCGAAGGCGATCTGGCCTGCCGGCTCGGCGGCGACGAATTCTGCGTGCTGGTGGCGCAAGGCACGCGCGAGCTGGTGCACCACATCGGCGAATGCATCGTACGCGCGGTGGAAGCGCGGCTGTGCAACGGACCGAGCGAGCAAGGCTGCTCGGTCAGCGTCGGCTTGTGCATGATCGATGCGGATGCGGCCTGGAACGATTGGTACACCCTCGCCGACAGCGCCCTGTACGAAGCCAAACGGCAGGGCGGCAACGTGCTGGCCATGCACGATGCGATCGCATCGGCGATCTCGCCGCCGCCCGGTACCACGCCCGATTCGGGCCATCGTTAAGTCATGAGCGCCCGCAACGCACGCAAGGACGCGTCGTCGGAGGCTATCCAGGCACCACGTCTGCGCACCTTGCTGTTGACCGATCTCTGCGACTCGACCGCGCTGGTCGAACGCATCGGCGACAACGCCGCCGCTGCCCTGTTCCGCGAACACGACCGCCTGGTGGTCAAGCTGCAGCAGCACTGGCGCGGCCGCCTGATCGATCGTTCCGACGGGCTGTTGTTGTTGTTCGATCGCCCTATCGACGGGCTGGGCTTCGCGCTGGATTACGCGCGCGGGCTCAAGGCCATGAGCGATGCCCATGCCCAGCCGCTGTGCGCGCGGCAAGGGTTGCACGTGGGCGAAGTGCTGACCTGGCGCAACAGCGACGAGGCGGTGAGCATCGGCGCCAAACCGCTGGAGGTCGAAGGCCTGGCCAAACCGACTGCCGCACGCCTGATGTCGATGGCACGCCCGGGACAGATCCTGATCTCGGCGGTCGCCGAATCGCTCACCCACCGCGCTGCGCGCGAACTGGGCGACCGCGTCGAACGCATCCTGTGGAAATCCCACGGCCGCTGGCGCTTCAAAGGCGTCCCCACGCCGATGGAAATCTACGAAGTCGGCGAAATCGGCCTGACCCCGTTACGCGCCCCGAAGAACTCCACCAAAGCCTGGCGCGATGTCCCGCTATGGCGGCGGCCGGCGGCGTTGGCGACGGAGCTTGCGGTGATTCTTCTGACCACGGGTATCTTGTGGTTATTCGGGCGACCGCAGCCGGCAATTGCATTTGCCGAACGTGATTGGGTAGTGGTGGGCGATCTCCACAACCTCACCGATAGCGCGACGCTGGATGAGCCGCTGCAGCAAGCGCTGCGGCTCAGCTTGCAGCAGTCAAAGCACGTCAATCTGATTTCTGAAAAACGTGCGCATGACATGCTGGAGCTGATGAAACAAAGCGATCGCACCAAGGTGGACCGGGCGCTTGGTGCGCAAGTTGCAATGCGGGCTGGCGCCAAGGCGCTGATATTGCCGAGCGTTGCCGATATCGGGGGCAACCTCCGCTTCACGGTAGAGGTGATCGATCCAACCACCCAGGCGACGGTCTACATGTATAAAGCGGAAGGCCGCGGGCAGCGTTCGTTGCTCACCTCCGTGGATACGGTGAGTTCGAACCTGCGCGAAGGGCTTGGGGAAACGCTGGCTTCCATCAAGGCAAACTCCGCGCCGTTGCCGCGCGTCTCCACCGCGAATATGGATGCCCTGAATGCCTATGCGCTAGCCCAGCGTGAGTTCGGTGTGGGCCATTATTTGCGCGCCCGGGATTACTACCTGCGCGCCGTGGAACTGGATCCGACATTCGCTTTGGCAAACGTCGGGATCGCCCGTTGCTATTTCTATCTCGAAAACACGTCGACCGGTTTGCCTTATCTCGAAAAGGCACTGAGTCTGCGGGCAAAATTGCCTCCGCGCGAGCAGGTCTATCTCGACGCCTGGTATGCGCAGATCAAGGATCCGGCAAACGCCTACGAGAAATGGATGCAGATGGCAAATCTGTATCCAGACGATTTTGCCGCAGCCGAAAACACCGCCTATGCGTTAGAAGTGCGTAACCGCTACAAGGAAGCGCTGGTCTACGCCAAGCGGGCAGCGGCATCGCGTTACGATTTCGACCCGCTGTCGTTGGAGATGGTCGGGCGTATGCAATTGGCGTTGGGAAAGACCTCCGAGGCGCTAGGGACATTTCGTTCCGCCAGGGCCGCGGGGCTGGCGTCTGCGGCCGTGTGGGAAGCGGTGACCTTGGCGGTCCTGAACGATTTCCCGGCAGCCCATGCGATCTGGCCGGCGGAGGGGCGTCTGGACGTTGCCTACTTCGATCAGGTGTCCATCTATATCGACGAACACCGCAGGGAGCAGGCGTTGGTGGAAATGGCGCGAATCTCCGACTCGATCGACCATGCCTCCTCGCGGTACCAGCAGTCACTGGTCGCCAAAGCATCGGCGCAATATGCGCAGGGCAAGCATGCAGACGCGCTGCAAACCATCGATGCAGCGGTGCCGGTGGCATTGTCGAGCGTTGCCAAAAGTGGCGAGGGTGTCGCACAGCGAAGTGATGCCGTTGTTGCTGCATCGCTTGCCCTCATTGGGCAGCGTATGGGCCATGCCACTGCTGCCAAGTCGGTACTGCGCGCCTTGCTGGCCAAGCCGGAACTGGCCAGGATGCCGTCTGTTGCCGAGCTCGTCGTACTTCTACAGGCGCGCATGGCTCTTTTGGAGGGGCATGCCCAGGAGGCGATCAAGTTGCTGGAGCCAGGCCTTGATGGAAATGAAGCCTACCAGTACCACGTGGTCCTCAAAGAAGCCTATACGGCACTCGGGGATTCACGCGCTGCCGCCAGCGAGAAGACGTGGCTGAAAAATGCACATGGCAGAGCCTATGCAGAGTTCGGTGGATGCGGATGGTGCCAGCAGCCGATGAACGTCTTCGATGCGGCGATGGCTGACGGCAAGTAACGCAAGACTACTTGCCGTCGCTACATCATTTCTTGAGTTGCGGTGACGAACCCAATGGCACGTTCAGGCGAATCGGCTGCATATTGACCGAGGACGTCAGGCTGGCATGAATTTCGTCACGTGCCTGCGCAATCGTGTCTTTGTCGGCCAATGCATCGACCTTGAGCTGGGAAGCCATGAGCTCGGCGTCCTCCGAGGGATAACCGACCTGCAGCAAGGCAGCCTTGGGATCCTTTTTGAACAGGTCACGGAATGCATCGTCGGTGGCCAATAGGTCCAGAAGCTTGTGAGCGACCTCTGGTTGCAGCGGAGCTGGGCGTTTGTCGTTCTCGGTCATGCTCATCAACGGTAGGGAATCTTCAAGAAATCTAATTCCAGACCGCTAGAAGATCAATCTCGATGATGAGCGTTGGATCATGTTGGTGAGGCGCTGTGCAGTTGTCTACGTTGAACCCAGGGAATTGGTAGAGATCGACCTTATCGGCCTATGTGCAGGAGGAGCGGGTACCACGCGCTCCAGGCATTGGGTTGCGCTGGCGCCGCATCTGGATGCGGAACGTCTACTCACCGAGGATGAAGTGCTTCTATTGGGCCGAACCAGCCCGAGCCAATGGCTGCATCAAGGATTCCTCGGGGACAGCTCGGTTGTGGAGTCATTGTTGGAAAAAGGACTGCTGCTGGCGGGCGAGCCGAATCCCAGCCTGACACGCGACCGCGATGAGATTCAGCGGAAAAGCCAGTGGCATCCATTGGCCGCGACGTATCACGCGTTCACCCGATGGAGCAATGTTGACTCGGCCAGGGCTGCCAGGGATGCGGGCGCCGATACGTCGGCAGCGTTGTTGTCGACCTTCGGTCCGCCACCGCCAGAGCAGATCGTACGGGGCAGTGACGGACAGGTCGCGCTCCTGCGAGGTTCCGATGTCTATCTCGACACGGTGCTGCGGAAGCGGACAACATGCCGGAACTTCGATGCCCAGGCTTGCATGGAGTTTGACGTTTTCTCAAAGATCATCGAGCGCACCTTCGCTGCGAATGCAGTGCTGCAGGCAGATGCCGATACCGTCTTTCTAAAGCGTTCTAGTCCGTCGGGCGGCGGCCTGCATCCGCTGGACGCTTATCTACTCATCAGGAACGTCTCCGGCGTTATCGACGGGGTATACCACTACCTTCCAATCGATCACGCGCTGGAGCCATTGGACACCCAGGTACCAGACCTGGAGGGCGTGGCGTTGAAGATCCTGGCCGGTCAGGACTGGTTTTCCGGCGCGCAAGTGATTGTGGCGCTGTGTCCCCGCTACTACCGCAATTTCTGGAAGTATCGCGCGCACGCAAAGGCCTATCGCGCACTCGCATTGGAGGCAGGTCATTTTTCCCAGACGCTCTACATGGCAGCCACAGATGTAGGGCTAGGCGCATTTGTGACCTGCGCGATCAATGAGGTGCAGGTTGAGGACCTGCTTGGGCTGGAGCCCATCATGGAGGGTGTGATGGCGATCTGTGGATTTGGCGTACGTGGCGAGGTCATGAAGACCATGGAACTGGACCCCAATCACGAGGTGTGGGCAGGTCACTAGCCGGAGTCGAGTCGCATGGGAATGGCGGCAAATCGGGAGCAAATAAGCTTTGCAGGAAGTGGCGAGCCACCCAGTAAAGAGTTGCTCTTCGCTATGGATGGTGACGGCTTTGCCCCGGCGATTGGCTAGGGATGCTCGCGCATGACGCCATCGACGTCGCGAATCAGCGGATGGGCGTGCTCCGCCAGTGGCGCACCCGGAACATCATCCACCGACACCCCGTGAGACCAGTTGGGTGGAGCGATGGCGATGTAGCGGGCGAAGCCGCCGGTGCCGCCTTCGGGTTTTGCAAAGCCAATAGCGATCAGGGCGCCGGACGGTGGCACCTGATCGAGATGTGCCACGCCTTCGGCCTGGGCAAAGTTGTGGTGGAGCAGCCACTGTTCGCCTTCTAGGGTGTCGGTCGTATCGGTATCCAGCGGTTCATGGCCGTGGAACAGGATGTGCCGCTGCAGATGCAGATATTTCAACGCGGCCAGTCTGACACCGGGGAAAGGTTTTTCGGCGAAGCGCTGGGTCTGGTTCCAGCGCTTGTACCAGTCGGAGCGGAACATCACCACCGAGCCCTCCGGAATAGGCCCATAGATTCGCTCCCAGGCGGTGACGTCGGCGACGCTGGCGTGGTAGCCGGGGTCTTTTTCGACTTTTTCGTGGATATCGATGACCACCAGCGGGCGTACCGCGTAGGTGGCAGGGAGGTCGCTGATGGTGGCGCCTCTGGGATTCCAGTGGGCCGGTGGATCCAGCTGCGTGCCGTACTGGTCGGTGCTCAGTTCATAGGCGGTGGCGACGAAGCCGTGTGCGTCATAGCGGAATTGTTCGCCTTGGGCGGCAAACCCGGGCAAGGTTTTGCCCGCCACTGCAGGCTTGAACTTGGCTGGCGCGAAGCCGGGCCAGACCGGCTGTGTCGGGGAGAAGGCATGGGTCAGATCGATATATTTGGCCTGCCGCAGACTCTGCTGATAGAGCTGCCACAACTGCAGGTCTGGCACTGGCGTCGCGGCCGTAGCCGAACCGAGCGAAACGGCAAGCGACAATGCGGTCGCTAAGCGAAGCAATGGCGACATGTCAGGTCTCCGGTAAGGAATTCTGCATGCTAGCTGAGTGCGCAAGCGCCGCGCAGCGGTGACACCGGACGCCGGTCAGCGATGACGCGTGGGCAGCGATGGACGCACGACCGCGCCGGTGCAGCGCCCCGACAATCCGGCGTCATCTGCCTTCGACGCGTCGCTGCAGTGTTGCGCACCTGCAGATGTTCCTACGGGGCGATCGACTGTGAAACTTGCACTTGCATCAGCCGGTTGAATTGCTGGAGCGATGAACCGGCGACTGGAGGTCGCCGGTTACGCCGATGTTGTGGCCGATGCCGCCACGTGCACCCTACTGCCGAATCGCCTGCGTATGTGTCTTCAACGCATCGGGCAGGCCGTTGATCTTGTCTGCGCCCTCCGGGACGGTGATGCTGGAGCCGTCGAAGTCTGCGCCGATCGGTTGCGCGCGGCCGCCCAGGCACTGGCTCAGGAAGCCTTCGGTCACTGCGTTGAAGGCCTTGCTGTTCTCGGGGCGACGGAAGCCGTGGCCTTCGTCGGGGAACAGCACGTAGGTGACCGGGATGTTCTTGGCCTTCATCGCGTTGACGATCTGGTCGCTTTCGGCCTGCTTGACGCGTGGGTCGTTGGCACCCTGGCCGATCAACAGCGGTTTGCTGATCTTGTCGACATGGGTGAGTGGGGAGCGTTCGGTCAGCCATTGCTTGCCGGCCTCGGTGGCCGGGTCGCCCATGCGGCGGGTCAACTGCTTATAGAAGCTGGCCCAGTACGGCGGCACGGTGCCGAGCAGGGTGTTGAGGTTGGCGGGGCCGACGATATCCACGCCGCACTTGAAGGCGTCCGGGGTGAAGGTCATGCCCACCAGGGTGGCGTAGCCGCCGTAGCTGCCGCCCATGATGGCGACATCCTCGGGCTTGGTGACGCCTTGCTTGACCGCCCACTGCACCGCATCGAGCAGATCGTCGTGCATCTTGGCGGCCCACTCGCCGTTGCCGGCATTGGTGAATGCCTTGCCGAAGCCGGTGGAGCCGCGGAAGTTCACCGACAGCACCGCATAGCCGCGGTTGGCCAGCCATTGCTCGTAGGGGCCATAGCCGTAGCTGTCGCGTGCCCACGGGCCGCCGTGCACGAACAGCACCAGCGGTACCGGCTTGTCGGCCTTGCCGTCGTGATTGGCGTCGGCTTCAGCGGGCAGGGTGAGGTAGCTGACCAACTTGAGGCCATCGCGTGCAGTCAGTTCCTGCGGCCACATCGGTACCAGCGGCTTGCCCTCCAGCGCAGGCCGTGCGGAGAACAGCTTGGTCAGCTTGCCGCCATCGGCGCGATCGTAGCGGTAGTAAGTCAGTGGCGTTTCTGCTGCCGAATAGCCGACGATCCAGATGCGGTCGTCGAGCGTACGTGCGGCAACGCTGGCATCGCCTGCGCCCAGGGATTTGAGTTTCTGCAGGTCTGCCGCAATGCCGGTATCCAACGCCTTCCACTCTTCGCGCAGGTAGTCGGTCGATACCGCCTGCACCACGCCGGTCCTGGGGTCGTTCAAGGTGGCACCGACGTCGGCGCGCGGGCTTTCGAACAACAGTGTGCGTGCGTTGCTGGCGGTGTCGATGGCGTACAGGGCGGCGGTATCGCGATTGCGCGAATCCTGCATGTAGAGCGTCTTGCCGTCGTCGGTCAGCCCGTCGGGCAAGGTGTTGGTGACATCTTCGAATGGAATGCGGTCCACAGGCTTCCAGCCCTTGCCATCGGGCACCAGCAGTTCCCGGCCGGCGTCGTCGGTGGCACGCGTGGCGTAACGCAGCTGGAAGTTTCCATCCAGCAGATAGGAGTCCAGGCTGTCGGTGTTCTTCTGCACCAGGGTGCGCTTGCCCGAGGCCAGCTCCACGCGGTACAGGTCGTGCCACTTGGCGTCGCGGTCGTTCATGCCGACCATGATGGTGTCCGGATGCTGCGCGCTGACGCGGTACACCTCGGCATTGGTCTTCTTGAACGGGGTCAGGTCCTTGCTGCTGCCATCGGTCAGGTTGACCGAGAACAGATGGAAGTCTTCATCGCCGCCGGTGTCGCGCAGATACAGCAGCGTGTTGGATTGGTAGGTCCAGAAATAGGAGCGGATGCCGCGCGCAGTGTCCTTGGTGATGGCGCGCGCCTGGTCGGGTGCATCCACTGGCGCCACCCAGACATTGAGTACACCATCCAGCGGTGCGACCCAACTGAGATACTTGCCGTCCGGGCTGATGCTGACATTGGCGCGCTCGGGATTGCCGAACAGCGCCTCGCGGGTGATCAGTTCAGGGGGCGCCGTGGGCGCTGCCGCTGCGGCGGATGCTGGCGGTGTGGCCTTGTCGGGTGCGGGAGCGGTCTTGTCGCTGCAGGCAGACAGCGCCAGCAGCATGCTGGAAGCAAGGAGCAAACGTTGCATGAAGCCTCCGGTGGGTAGACGGCCAGTCCGGCCGAGTGCCCACGCTAGGGGCAGCGCCTGCGCGAGCGGACGTGCCGTTGGTCACGCTCCCATGCGGCACTACGCAGATGCGGACACAAATTCCACCAGGGCGACACCGTCGGCCACCAGATCGCCCTCGGCCACCAGGTAGGCCTTGACCATTCCGTCGCCGGGCGCGTGCAGGGTGTGCTCCATCTTCATCGCTTCCAGCACCACCAGCGCCTGCCCGCGGGTGACCGGCTGGCCCACCGCCGCCGCCAGCGACACGATGCGCCCGGGCATCGGCGCCGTCAGGCCGCCGGCCTCGTGCGCGGGCTGGTCCGCGTTCTCCAGCGCATCGTGGTGGCGAAACATCGCGCGCTGCGTGGAGCCGATCACGGTCACCGTATTGCCGTCGCGCAGAAGCCGCGCACGCCACTGCCGGCCATCCATGTCCACGCGTACGTCATGGTCGTGGGAGTGGTGGCGCAGGTGATGCGTCTGGCCGGCATGGGTGACCTGCCAGCCATCGGTGAGCCGCCGCACGCCCAGCGTGCGATGTTCGCCCGCTGCCTCCAGCTGCACGCTACGCGCCGCATGTGCGCCGATCCGCCAGCCGTCGGCGGTCTGCCATGGCGAGAACGGATCGGCAGGATCCGGCGCAGGCTGCAGCGCTGCCTCGGCGATCGTGACCGCAGCCAGGCACCACCAGGCATTCTCGGGGACGGTGGCGTCGGCAAACAGCGCAGCGTGTTCGCGCTCGATCAGCCCGGTATCCAGATCGGCCGATGCGAACGCGTGGGTGCGGATCAGGCGTGCCAGAAATGCGCTATTGGTGGTGACGCCTACCGCATGAACCTGTGTCAGCGCAGCCTGCATGCGTGCCAGTGCCGCAGGGCGGTCGACATCCCAGGCGATGAGCTTGGCGATCATCGGGTCGTAGTAGGGGCTGATGCTGTCGCCTTGCTCCACGCCCGCATCGATGCGCACGTGCGCGCTGGCGACAGGCAACTGCAGCTGGCGCAAGGTACCCGTGGAGGGCAGGAAGCCGCGCTCGGCATCTTCGGCATACAGGCGCGCTTCCAGCGCATGCCCGTGGATGCGCAACTCGTGCTGGCGGCGCGGCAGCGGTGCGCCTGCGGCAACCTGCAGTTGCCACTCGACCAGATCGGTACCGGTGATCAATTCGGTCACCGGGTGCTCCACCTGCAGCCGGGTGTTCATTTCCATGAAATAGAAATCGCCCTCCGGCCCGGCGATGAATTCCACCGTTCCCGCGCCCACGTAGCCCACGGCGCGTGCGGCATCGACCGCTGCCTTGCCCATCGCTGCGCGGCGCTCCTCGGTCATGCCGGGCGCGGGCGCTTCTTCCAATACCTTTTGATGGCGGCGCTGTACCGAGCAGTCGCGCTCGAACAGGTACACCACCTCGCCATGGGTATCGCCGAAGACCTGGATCTCGATATGGCGCGGGCGCTCGACATATTTTTCCACCAGCACATGGGCATTGCCGAACGCCGACTGCGCTTCGCGCTGGCAGCTGGCCAACGCATCCTCGAATGCGGCGCTGGCATCGACCCGGCGCATGCCCTTGCCACCACCACCGGCGCTGGCCTTGATCAGCACCGGGTAGCCAATCGCATCGGCCTGCGCACGCAGGAACGCCGGTGCCTGTTCGTCGCCGTGGTAGCCCGGCGTCAGCGGCACGCCGGCGCGTTGCATCAATGCCTTGGCCGCGCTCTTGTCGCCCATCGCGCGGATCGCAGCGGCCGGGGGGCCGATGAACACGATGCCGGCCTGCGCGCAGGCGTCGGCAAAGACCGCGTTTTCCGAGAGGAATCCGTAGCCCGGATGGATCGCCTGCGCACCGGTGAGGCGCGCTGCCTCCAGGATCGCTTCGCCACGCAGATAACTCTGCTGCGCAGGCGCCGGACCCAGATGCACCGCTTCATCGGCCAGGCGCACATGCCGCGCATCACGATCGGCATCCGAATACACGGCCACCGTGGCGATGCCGAGCGTGCGACAGGTGGCGATCACCCGGCAGGCGATCTCGCCGCGATTGGCGATCAGGATCTTGTCGAAGGGGCGTTGCGCGGCGGTGGCCACGGGGTCGTGCTGTGTCATCGGGTCGGTCTCTGCACATCGCCATCGTGGCGGTGGTCGCGCGCATGAGCGCGGGTGGATGTCGTGCTGCGCTCAGCCATTGCGATGTCTGTGTTCCATGCTGCCGGCAGGGGTTGTGCTGTGTCTGAACGCAGCGCACGTAGACGCATGCGCCGGCACATGCAACGCTGGCCAACGGTCGTGCTCACATCCGGAACACGCCAAAGCGCGTCGGTTCGATCGGCGCATTCAACGCCGCCGACAAGCCCAGGCCCAGTACGCGCCGGGTATCGGCCGGGTCGATGATGCCGTCGTCCCACAGGCGTGCGCTGGCGTAGTAGGGGTGGCCTTGCTGTTCGAACTGCGCGCGGATCGGCGCCTTGAACGCGTCTTCTTCTTCGCCCGACCATGTCCCGCCCTTGGCCTCGATGCCGTCGCGGCGCACCGTCGCCAACACGCTGGCGGCCTGCTCGCCGCCCATGACGCCAATGCGCGCGTTCGGCCACATCCACAGAAAGTTCGGCGAATACGCGCGGCCGCACATGCCGTAGTTGCCGGCACCGAACGAGCCGCCGATCACCACGGTGAACTTGGGTACCTTGGCGCAGGCCACCGCCATCACCAGCTTGGCGCCGTCCTTGGCGATGCCACCGTGTTCGTACTTGCGCCCGACCATGAAGCCGGTGATGTTCTGCAGGAACACCAGCGGAATGCCGCGTTGTGTGCACAGCTCGATGAAGTGCGCGCCCTTGAGCGCGGACTCGGAAAACAGGATGCCGTTGTTGGCGATGATGCCCACCGGGTAGCCATGCAGATGCGCAAAGCCGGTCACCAGGGTGCTGCCATAGCGCGGCTTGAATTCGTCCAGGCGTGAGTCGTCGACGATGCGCGCGATCACTTCGCGCACGTCGAACGGCTTGCGCGTGTCGGCAGGAATCACGCCATACAGCTCGTCGGCGGCATACCGCGGCGGCACCGGCGTTTGCAGTGCCAGGGAAGCAGGCGGTTTGCGCCAGTTGAGCTGCGCGATGATGGCGCGGACGCGTGCCAGTGCCTGCAGATCGTTGTCGGCAAAATGATCGGCCACCCCGGAGATGCGCGTATGCACATCGGCACCGCCAAGCGCCTCGGCAGTGACTTCTTCGCCGGTGGCCGCTTTCACCAACGGCGGGCCGCCGAGAAAGATGGTGCCCTGCTCGCGCACGATTACCGTCTCATCGCTCATCGCCGGCACGTACGCACCGCCGGCCGTGCAGGAGCCCATCACGCAGGCGATCTGCGGAATGCCGTTGGCCGACAGGTTGGCCTGGTTGTAGAAGATGCGCCCGAAGTGGTCGCGATCGGGGAATACTTCATCCTGCAGCGGCAAGAACGCGCCGCCGGAATCGACCAGATAGATGCATGGCAAGCGGTTCTGCTGCGCGATGTCCTGCGCGCGCAGATGCTTCTTCACCGTCATCGGGTAGTAGGTGCCGCCCTTGACGGTGGCATCGTTGGCCACGATCACGCATTCAACGCCAGACACGCGGCCGATACCGGCCACCACACCGGCACACGGCACCTGGTCGTCGTACATGCCGTGCGCGGCGAGCGGTGCGATCTCCAGCAGGGCGCTGCCCGGATCCAGCAGCGCATCGATCCGGTCGCGTACCAGCAGCTTGCCCCGTGCGGTGTGCTTTGCCCGCGCCGCGTCGTTGCCGCCAAGCGCGGTCTGCGCCAGGGTGCGGCGCAAATCATCGACCACCACGCGCATTGCCGCGGCGTTGGCCTGAAAACTCTCGCCGCTGATCTGCAGCTGGCTGGTGATCACGCTCATGAGGGCTCCGTCAGGCGGTGCGTTCGAACAGTTCGCGGCCGATCAGCATGCGCCGGATCTCCGAGGTCCCCGCGCCAATCTCGTACAACTTGGCATCGCGCCACAAGCGTCCGGTGGGGTAGTCGTTGATGTAGCCATTGCCGCCCAGCACCTGGATCGCCTGGCCGGTCAGCCAGGTGGCCTTCTCGGCGGCATACAGGATGGCGCCGGCCGCGTCCTGGCGCGTGGTGCGCCCGGCATCGCAGGCACGTGCCACCGCATACACGTACGCGCGGCAGGCATTGAGTCCCACATACATGTCGGCCAGCTTGGCCTGCATCAACTGGAAGGTGCCGATCGGCTCGCCAAACTGCTTGCGCTCGTGCACGTACGGCAACACCACGTCCATGGCTGCGGCCATCAGCCCCAGTGGCCCGCCGGCCAGCACCACGCGTTCGAAATCCAGCCCGGACATCAGCACGCGCACGCCACCGTTGAGGGTGCCGAGCACGTTCTCGGCCGGCACTTCGCAATCGGTGAACACCAGCTCGCAGGTGTTGGAGCCGCGCATGCCCAGCTTGTCGAGCTTCTGTGCGGTGGAAAACCCCGGCATGCCCTTTTCGACGATGAAGGCGGTGATGCCGCGCGCGCCGGCGTCCGGGTCGGTCTTGGCGTAGACCACCAGCACGTCGGCATCGGGACCGTTGGTGATCCACATCTTGTTGCCGTTGAGCACGTAGCGGTCGCCGCGCGCGTCCGCTCGCAGCTTCATCGACACCACGTCCGAGCCGGAGCCGGCCTCGCTCATCGCCAGCGCGCCCACATGCTCGCCCGTGCACAGCTTGGGCAGATAACGCTGCTTCTGCCCGGGCGTTGCGTTCTTGCGCAGCTGGTTGAGGCACAGGTTGGAATGCGCCCCGTACGAGAGCCCGATGGCGCCACCGGCGCGGGAGATTTCTTCCATCGCCACCACATGCGCCAGGTAGCCCATGCCGCTGCCGCCGTATTCTTCTTCCACGGTCAGCCCCAGCAGGCCTTGCTCACCGAACAGGCGCCACAGTTGCGACGGAAAGACATTGTCGTGATCGGCCGCCGCGGCGAGCGGGGCGATATGGTGGCTGGCGAACGCCGCAACGCTTTCGCGCAGCAGATCGATCTCTTCGCCAAGCTCGAAATTCAAGGACGGCACATGCATGGAGCAACTCCACAGGGATCGGGACGTGCCGGGTGGGGGCGGGCGGGCCGCGCGGCGTAAGCAGGCAGCCTAGCCGTCCCCGGAAAAAAAGTGAACTAGAATTCAACTATTGAACCCAGAATCACACCATGGCTTATCGACGCTCCGCCCTGATGGAAGAACGCCTGGCCGGCAACCGCGAACGCATCCTGCACGCGGCCCGCGCGCTGATCGCCGAGGGCGGCTACCGCAATGCCCCGATCACCGCGGTGGCGGCAGCCGCTGGCGTGTCAACCGGGCAGATTTATCGGCATTTCCCGTCCAAAGCCGAGCTTTTCGTGGAAGTTTTAAACGCGGCGGTGCAGCGTGAGATGACCATCCTGCGCGCCATTGCCACCACCGATGCCAGTGCGGCCGAGCGCCTGCGCACCGCCATCGCCACTTTCGTGCGACGCGCGCTGGCCGGTCCGGCGCTGGCATACGCCTTCATCGCCGAGCCGGTGGAAGGCGAAGTGGATGCCGAGCGCATCCGCGGCCGTCGCCTGTTCGGCGAAGTGTTCCGGCAGTTGTTGGCCGAAGGCGTGGCCGCCGGAGAATTTCCCGAACAGTCACTGGATGCCGCAGCGGCCTGCATCGTCGGCGCCTTCACCGAGGCCCTGGTCGGGCCGATCGCGCCCAGTCGCGGCGACCCGCAGCAAGGCGAACAGCTGGTGGAAGCGATCAGCGGCTTCTGCCTGCGCGCGGTGGGGGCGACCAGGCAGGTCTGACACTGCGCTGACCGTGCATCACGCCGTGCTGGATGGATGCTGATTGCTGTGCATATACTGTGCACGTCACCTGCCCGAGCACACCCATGGTCGCCGTCCTCAATCCCCTCTCCCTGACCGAGCGGTTGCGCGCGCCCGACCGCACCATTCTTTCGCCGGCAGCCATGGCCGGCCTGCTGGAGCTGTCGCAGCAGGAGCTGGCCGAGCTGGCCGGCGTGCATCGCAACAGCCTGCGCGTGCATCCGGAAAGCCCGCGCGTGCAGGAGGTGTTGCGCAATCTCTCGCGGCTGCTGGTGGCGATGGCGCAGATCCAGCCGGACGAACACCAGGTGGTGTTCCATCTGAAAAACACCCCGATCCCCGTCTTCGAGTTCGCCACCCTGCTGGAGGTGGTCAAGCAGGGACGCACCGACGATGCGTTGACCTATCTGCGTACCGTCGCCTCGGGGGCAGCCGGTTGAAGCTGAGCGCTCCGGCGCACTGCACGCTGTATCGCGCCTTCACTCCGCGCTGGGCCGCCGAACCCCTGAGTGGTGCCGGTGCGGCGCGCTCGGGCGGGCGCTTCAATCGTTTCGGTCAGCCGGCGCTGTACCTGTCGCTGCAACTGGACACGGCGGCGGCCGAATACGCACAGGCCGCCCCGTTCCTGCCGCCGTTCACGCTGGTCAGCTACGCGGCCGAGTTGCCGGCGCTGGCCGATCTGCGCCTGCTCGATGCCAGCTGGGACGCGCTCTGGGCCGACTGGACCGACGACTGGCGCAAGGCCCTGGTCACCAAGGTCGAGCCGGTGAGCTGGGTGCTCGGCGACCTGCTGCGTGAGGCGCAGATTCCCGGGGTGATCTTTCCCAGCCTGGCAGCGCCGGACGGGGTCAACGTGGTGCTGTTCCTGGACATGCTGCAGCCCGAGCAGATGCTGCGGGTGCTCGACGATGGCCGGCTGCCACGCGATGGCCGCAGCTGGGGCGATCCGCCGCCATGATCCGCCGCGGTCTCAGCCCATCAGCAGGTGCGCGGCGCCAGCCAGCACCGGCACGGCGATGGCGGCCGGCAGCACGGCGCCACGCCGATAGGGCAGCAGCCACAGTGCCAGCACCGCCGCGGCGGCAGTCAGCGTTCCCAGCCACAGTACCGGGCCGATGCCCCACCCCTGCGCGCGGACCGCCAGGCCAAAGGTGAGCAGCAGCAACAGCCAGCCGATGCTGCGCAACTGCCGCGTGCGCGCAGTGCCCAGGCTGCGGCCACGCAGCTCGTGCTGGTGTTTTTCCATCGCCAGGCACAGCGCCGCGAAGCCGGAAAAATTCAACGCCAGCAACAGCATCACGCTCATGCACTTTCCTGCAGCGGTACGCCGTTTTGCGCCGGGGCGGCGACCGTGGCACGCGCACGTCGGGCAGCCGCGGATTGCGGCGCTTTCCAGTGCTGCAAGCGCCAGCCGGCAATGCCCAGGCAGATACCCAGGCCCAGGCAGACCAGATCGACGCCGGCCAGCATCCATTGGGCGGCCGGCAGCGTCACGCCCAGATGCACATCGGTGGTGATCGCGTTGAGCAGCGGCACCAGCGCAAACAGGGTGCCGCCCAGGTACAGCTGCCAGCTCCACATCGCGCGGCGCGGCCAGACGAACGCAGCCAACAACGCGCTGGCCCAGGCGGCAAAGAACAGGTTCGCTTCCATCGCTGCGCGCGCTTCCAGCACCACCGGCAACAGCCGGTTTGCCCAGAAGAAGCTGGCAAAGGCGATCGGCAGCCCGGCCACGGTGCCGATGTTGAGCGCGTCCACCAGGCGCAGTCCAAACCCGATGCGTCCGGCCTTCAGGTGCTTGGGGCGTTCCTTCACCGCCCACATCACTACGCCGCTGGCCACCATCAGGCAGCCAAGCAGGCCGGAAGCGAAAAACAGCACGCGCAGCCACGGACCGGCAAAATGCGCGATGTGCAGCCCCACCATCACCCCGCGTGTTTCGCTCGCGCCACCGGGCACGCCGCTGCGCTGCAGGCGCGCGCCGGTGAGGCCGTCGTACAGGATGGAGGGCGCGGTGCTGGACAGCTGCGCGGCCAGTTGGCTGACGCCGACTGCCGCATGCGCATCGTTGGGCAGCGACACCGCCACGTTGCCGATCTCGCCCCCGCGCAGGTCGCTGCGGGCGCGCACCACAAACTGTTCCAGCGGCAGCATGTGCGCCGGCGTGCCGGCCGCCTGCCGGGTGTCGGCCACGCGGTTGGCCGACTCGTCGTAAAAGCGCATCTCGTCGCTGGCGTAGCGTGCCTTGATGCCCCACGGCAGGTACATGAACATCAAGGTCACGATGCCGGTATAGGTGATCATCGCGTGGTATGGCAGCGCGGTCACTGCGCTGACGTTATGGAAGTCCAGCCACGAGCGCAGGCCCTTGCCCGGGCGGAACGTGAAAAAGTCCTTGAAGATCTTCTTGTGCGTGATCACGCCGCTGATGATGGCCACCAGCATGAACATCGCGCAGAACCCGACGATGTAGCGTGCCCACATCACCGGCAGGTAATGCAGGTCGAAGTGCAGCCGGTAGAAGAAGTCGCCGCCCAGCGTGTCGCGCGCGGCGATCTCCTTGCCGGTGGCCGGGTCGATGATGGCGTTGCCGTACATCTCGCGGCGGCTGGCCGGTTTGCCGTCGGCAGGCGCCGGGTTCTGCCAGTACATGCTGACCACCGGCGTCCGCGCGTCCGGCAAGGTGATGTTCCAGCTCACTGCGTCTGCTGCATGTGTCTGCAGATACTGCTCGGCGCTGCGGACGGCGGCCTCGCTGCTCACCATGGTGGTGGGCAGTTCCGGACGCATCCAGCGGCTGATTTCATCGCGGTAGTAACTGGCGGTGCCGCCCATGAAGATCAGCAGCAGCACCCAGCCGACCAGCAGGCCGGTCCAGGTATGCAGCCATGCCATCGACTGGCGAAACCCCTGCTTCATGCCGCTCCCCGCTGCAGCCAGGCCGCCAGCGCGAACATCAGCGCCGCCGGGACCGCGATTCCCGCCCAGGCCCGCCACACGCTGGCGGTGGCAAATGCCCACAGCGGCGCGCAGGCGCATACCACGATGCCGACCAGCATGCTGGTCAACACCGCTTCACTGCGCGGCATCGGCAGGACCAGGGCCAGCAACAGGTTGGTGGCGCTGGCCAGCGCATAACCGCCAACAATCGCGGCCAACGTGCGCGCCAGCACGCCCAGCCACGGGCGCCTGAACCAGGGAAGCGACAGGTGCGGGGCGCTGGACATCAGGCAAGCGTTGGAGGTGGCCGGTTCATTCGGCGACGAAGGTCAGCGTGCTGATGTGGTGCACCAGCGTCACCTGCTTGCCGGCGATCTCGCGCTTGACCGGCTCCTTGTTGTTCACCACCAGGATGTGGCGACCGGGGCGCAGCTTGGGCAGGGTGACCTGGCCCTTGGCGTCGGAGGTCAGCGTCTTCTGCCACTTCTGCGGGTCGATCACGGTGACCTCGGCCTTGGGCAGCGGCTTGTTGCGATACAGCACCGTGAGCGTGCTGCCGTTGGCGGTGGTGGGCACCAGTTCCAGATCCAGCTTGGCCGACGGGGTCGCGCGGCCGGCACGGGCGTAATAGCTCACCGTCTCGAAGCCGCCGGCTTCACCCTTCCACGGCTCGAACACGCTGTCGTCGCTCAACCAGGCATCGCCCGCGCCAGACAGAGGTGCAGTCAGGAACTCGCTGCCGCGTTGCAGTGCACCGGCCTTGCCGGCAGTACCGAACACGGTCGGCTTGACCACGCGCTTGATCTCGTCCTGGCCGTGATCGAGCGTTTCCTGCGCCGGCTCGCCGAAGAAGATGCGCACCGGGCCGCTGCCATCGCGTTCGATCCAGATTTCGTGGGCCTGGGCGGACAGACTGAGGCTGGCCAAGGCCAGGCAGGACAGCAGGAAGGATTTCATCGGGGCGACTCCTGGTAACGGGACCGGGCGAGGCGGCAGGCGCGTCCCCGTGGATTGATGGGAATGATACGCAATTCCGTCGGGCCAGACCAACGCGCCATGCGGCATTGCGGCAATTTGCCGGCAGGCGCGAGCGTGCCCGTGCGCAGGACCCATATCCGGGTGGGGCACGCTGCACATTGGCTGCAATCACTGTCACGCACGCTGGTCAGACTGGCAGGAACTGTGCTCTATACTCCGGCGCTAGCAGAGGTCTTCGACCAACAGCCAGGGGTGAGCGCGTGCGGAATTACGACCTCGAGTTCCTGAAAAAATTCTCGATGGTGATCGGATTACTGGTAGTGATCACCCTGGGCCTGATCGCTCTGGCAGCGTATTTGCAACGCGCCATTCCCGACGAGGTCTCGCCGACTGCCGCCAAACGCGTGCAGCAGCGCATCGCGCCGGCCGGCGCGGTCTATGCCGGCACCACCGGTGCGGCGGCGCAGGCAGCCGCCCAGGCGGCAGCGCTGGCCAAGGCCTCATCGCAATCGGCCTACGGTGGCACCACCGACGGCAAGACCATCTTCGACAACCTGTGCACCGCCTGCCACACCACCGGCGTGGGCAAGGCGCCGACGCTGGACCACTCGCACTGGGATGCGCGTATCGCCCAGGGCAAGGACACCTTGTACAAGCACGCGATCGAGGGCTACACCGGCCCGGATGGCGGCATCATGCCGCCCAAGGGCGGCAACCCGGCGCTGACCGAAGAACAGGTGCGTGCAACGGTGGACTGGATGCTGGGCAATCTGAAGTAAGGTCGCTGTGGGGAATCGCGGGGCGTGGTGTGCCGTTGTCGGCCCTGCACCGCCAATCGCCAGCGTTGTCCGTTGCTCGAGCGGATGCGTCGCCTGCAGACCCTGGTGCGGGCAAGCGCAGCGGAGTGTCGATGCAGCACACTGGTCGCATCGCGTGTCCCGTAAAGAACACGCCTGGCGGCACGTCACTGCGGTTTGTTAGCCTGTTCCCGCGCTTCACCCCTCGCGCCGCCTTCCGGGCGGCGCTTGCGTTTGATCCATCCCATCTGGAGTCGTTCGATGTCGCATCGCCCGCTGCTTGTGCTCGGTCTGGCCGGTCTATTGGCGCCACTGCTTTGCAGCGCTGCCGACGGTGCCGCGCAGCGGCTCTCGATTGCCGACGTGCAGGGCGAGGACACCCGCAGCCCGTACGATGGCCGGGCGGTCGAGGTGGAAGGCATCGTCACGGCCGACACGCGGGCGGGCCTGGCCGGCCTGTTCGTGCAGCAGCCGGGCGTCGAGCCGCGGCGCTCGCACGGGCTGTTCGTCACCGGTGCCGGCAATGCCGAGGTGGCGGTGGGCGACCGCGTGCGCATCGTCGGCACGGTGCGCGAGGTCTCGGCAGGTGGCGACGCGAGTCTGACCACGCTGGAGGCCAGCAGTATCGAGCGGCTTGCCAGCGGCCAGCCGGTGCCGGTGCGCATGCTCAGCGGGCCGCCGGCCAACTGGGAAGCGCTGGAAGGCGAACACGTGCGCATCGCCGCGCTGACGCTCAACGGCAGCGATCGCCTGGACACCGACGGCGAGCTGGTTGCCGCGTTCGGTGGGCGGCTGTGGCAGCCGAGCGAAGTGGCGGCGGCCGGCACCCCGGCCTTCGCCCAGGTGGAGGCCGATAACGCGCGTCGCCGCGTGTTGCTGGACGATGCACGCAACGGGCGCAGCCCCAAGCAGGTGTCCTACCTGCCGGCCGATGCGGCGTTGCGCAGCGGCAGCCTGCTCAAGTCGGTCGATGGCATCGTCGATCAGCGCTACGACGGCCGGTACCGCATCCAGGTGCTCACGCCGCTGGCCGTGCCGGCCATGCCCACCGCAGTGGCGCCACAGGTGGGTGGCGACCTGCGCATCGCCTCGTTCAACCTGGAGAATTTCTTCAACGGCAATGGCCGCGGTGGCGGCTTTCCGACCAAGCGCGGCGCGCGCACGCACGAACAGTTCCAGGCGCAGCTGGCCAAGCTGGTCGCCACCATCGTGCCCTTGCGCGCCGACGTGGCCGCGCTGATGGAGCTGGAAAACGACGGCAGCGGCGCCGATACGGCGGTGGCGCAACTGGTGGCTGCGCTCAACGCCGCCGGCAAGGACAAGGATTGGCAGTTCGTCGATACCGGCAGCGGCCCGGGCGATGACGCGATCCGGGTCGGCATCGTGTATCGCAGCTCGCAGGTGACCCCGGTGGGCAAGCCGGCCACGCTGACCGGCGGGCCGTTCGAGAACCACAGCCGCGTGCCGCTGGCGCAGGCGTTCCGCAGCACGCGCGGGGCGACCTTCGTGGTGGTCGCCAATCACTTCAAATCCAAGGGCTGCGGCTCCGCCAGCGGCGCCGATGCCGACCAGCAGGACGGCCAGGCCTGCTGGAACGCCACCCGCACCGAATCGGCCAAACGCCTGCATCAATGGCTGCAGACCGACCCCACCGGCGCGCAGACCAGGCTGGCCGTGCTGCTGGGCGACTTCAACGCCTACGCGATGGAAACGCCGATGCGCAGCCTGCGCGCCAGCGGTTGGCAGGACGCGTTTGCGGTAGCCGGGGTGAAACAGCCTTACAGCTACGTCTACGACGGCATGAGCGGACGCCTGGACCACGCGTTGCTCAGCCCGGCCATGGCCAAGCAGCTGCGCGGCGCGGTTGAATGGCACATCAATGCCGATGCGATGGACGAGGCCGGCTATGCCAAGCGCAATCTGCCCGGCCCATGGCGCAGCTCCGATCACGACCCGGTATTGCTGGGCTTCTCGCTGTAGCGCAGGGCGGGGATCGATGTGGCGCGGTGATCGCTCCTGCCGCTAGCGCGCGCAGTTTCCGTGTCGGCGCCGCAGCCGCAGATTCACCAGGTGGGTGCTTGCCAGCAGCAGGCTGCCGACGACGGTGATCGGTGTTTCCCAGGCGCCGCCGGCCAGGCCGCTCGCGCCGAGCACCAGCCCGGTCAGCCCGCAGATCGCCAACACCCACACCAGTGGCGGCAGCGCGTGCCGGCGGTGGGTGCTCCACAACGCGTAGCCGCTGAGCGGTACCGCCGCCGTGGCAAACACCACATGCACCCATTCGGCCTGGCTCCAGGCGCCCAGCAGTGGCAGCGCGGCGGCCAACAGCGGCAGGGCAAGGCAATGCAGCAGGCACAGCCCGGACAAGGCGATGGCCGAGCTGTCCAGCAGGGAAGCGGTGGCACGCATCTACGGTGTCCTGTCGGCGAAGTGTTATATAGTAACACTTCATCTCAGCCAGGCCTTCAGGATGTCCCTGTCCCCCAAGCGTGATTCGCGTCTGCCCGTCACCGTGCTGTCCGGCTTCCTGGGCGCCGGCAAGACCACCTTGCTCAATCGCATCCTGCATAACCGCGAGGGCCTGCGCGTGGCGGTGATCGTCAACGACATGAGCGAGATCAACATCGATGCGCAGCTGGTGCGCGAGGGCGGCGCGGCCCTGCGGCGCACCGAAGAGACACTGGTGGAATTCAGCAATGGCTGCATCTGCTGCACCCTGCGCGACGATCTGCTGCAGGAAGTGCGGCGGTTGGCCGAACACGGCGGCTACGACTACCTGCTGATCGAATCGACCGGCATTGCCGAGCCGATGCCGGTGGCGGCCACCTTCGCCGTGCGCGACGCCGACGGCTTCAGCCTGTCGGATATCGCCCGTCTGGACACCATGGTGACCGTGGTGGATGGCAGCCGTTTTCTGCAGGACTTCGGCTCGGCCGCCACGCTGGCCGACCTTGGCCAGCAAGCCGGTCCGGACGACACGCGCGGGCTGGTGCAGTTGCTGGGCGAGCAGGTGGAATTTGCCGATGTGTTGGTGATCAGCAAATGCGATCGCATCGACGCGCAGCAGCTGCAACGCCTGCGCGCGGTGCTGCGTGCGCTCAATCGCGAGGCGGCGATCGTGGATGCGGCCCATGGCAATGTGCCCTTGCAGCAGCTGCTCGACACCCGGCGCTTCGACTTCACCCGCGCGCAGCTGGCGCCGGGCTGGATGCAGGAACTGCGCGGCCAGCACACCCCGGAAACCGAGCAGTACGGCATCAGCAGTTTCGTGTATCGCGCACGTCGGCCGTTCCACCCGCAGCGCTTCGCGCGCATGGTGGGCAGCGGTCTGCCGCAGGTGATTCGCAGCAAGGGGTTCTTCTGGCTGGCCAGCCGTATGGACTGGGTGGGCGAATTGTCCAGCGTCGGTGGCGCCACCCAGACCACTGCGGCGGGCTTCTGGTTTGCCGCACGCCATCGCGTGGATGCGCAGGCGATCGGCCAGCCACAGCAAACCAGCATCACCCCGTTGCCCTACACCGATATGGGCTGGCAGCGGCAACAGACGCACTGCTGGAGCGCGCCGCTGCCGCAGCTGCACGAAGTGGGGGACCCCAACGAATATGCCGCCATGCAGCGTCTCTGGCACCCGCTGTGGGGCGATCGCCGCCAGGAGCTGGCGGTGATCGGCGTGGACATGGATGCGCCGCGCACACGCGCGGCGCTGGATGCCTGCCTGCTCAGCGACCAGGAACTGCGCCAGGGTCCGGCACACTGGCAGCTGCTGGATGACCCGTTCCCGCACTGGGAGCGCTAAGCCCGGCGTGCTGACGCATGACGCGCACGGCCATCGTGCACGTCATAAGGCCACGACGCGCTGCGTCAGCGTGATCCCCACGCGATCATTGCGATCGCCACCACCGCCAATGCCAGGCCCACGCGGGTCCAGCGTGTGGTGCGTTCGCCAAAGACCAGCATGCCGACCAGCGCGCCGAGCACCACCACACCGATGTTCATCGTCGCAAACACCGTGGCAGGGCTATGCGCCAAGTATTGATGCGCACGCACGTAGAACAGGATGTTGCCGAAGTTGAGCACGCCCAGCAGCAAGCCGGCGGCGATGCTGGGCAGGTGCAGGCGATGACCACGTCGCACGCGCAACACCTGCGCGCACAGCAGCAGCGCAAAGGCGAGGGCAAAGCACAGCGTCAATGCAGTGAGCGAGGGCGTGCCCGACAGCGCGATGGTCTTGAGCAACACATCGATCAGCGCAAAACCGGCCCAGACGCCCAGTAGCCACGGCCACGCGCGTGCCTGCACCAGCGGTTCCGACACAGGCGCGACAGCAGGCGCTGCGCGCGGGCGCTGCACGATGCCGACGATGGCCAACACGCCGATGCCCAGGCCTGCCAGTTTCCAGACCCCGGCGTGCTCGCCGAACACCGTGAATGCGGCTGCAAGCGACAGCAGCAACGACAGCCGCTGGGCCACATCGGTACGCACGATTCCGGCCACCCGCACCGAGCGCGCCAACACCAGGAAAATACCTGGCAACGCGACTGCCAGCCCCAGCAGCGCGAGCCACGGCGTGCCGGGTGCATGCAGGCTGGCAAACGACGGCTCGAGCAGTCCCGCGGCCAGCACGCTGGCGGTGGCGTAGTTCCAGGTGATGGCCTGAAAGACGTCGATGTCGCGACGCGGTGCGAGCTTCAACAACACCGACACCAGGACACTGCAAATGACGGCAAACAACAGAAAATGCATGGGCAACGCAACGAAGTGTGCAGGCAGGGCGATGAACGCGGCCAGCGGGGCGGCTATTATGAGGCCATGTCCAATCCCCCATTCCCCACCGAATCCGCAGCGCTGACGCTGAGCGGGCCTGTCGGTCCGCTCGATGTCGCGGTGGATCTGCCCGACGCGGACGTGGCCGTGCAACCGGTCACCGCCATCGTCTGCCACCCGCTCTCCACCGAGGGCGGCAGCATGCACAACAAGGTCGTCACCATGGCCGCACGCGCGCTGCGCGAGCTTGGCATCACCGTGGTGCGTTTCAATTTCCGCAGCGTCGGTACTTCAGCCGGTGTATTCGATCATGGCGATGGCGAGCAGGACGACCTGCGCGCAGTGGCCGAGTGGGTACGCGCGCAGCGGCCGGACGACACGCTGTGGCTGGCCGGTTTCAGCTTCGGCGCGTATGTGTCGTTGCGCGCCGCTGGAGCGCTGGCGCCGCAGGCGTTGATCTCGATCGCACCGCCGGCGGGGCGCTGGGATTTCAGCGACATGCAGCCGCCGGCGCAGTGGCTGGTGATCCAGGGCGACGCCGACGAAATCGTCGACCCGCAGGCGGTGTACGACTGGCTGGACACGCTGGAGCAGCAGCCCGAGCTGGTGCGCATGCCCGACACCAGCCACTTCTTCCACCGCAAATTGATCGACCTGCGCGGTGCGATCCAGCATGGTGTCCGGCGCTGGCTGCCGGCCGCCGTCTGACCGCGGCATGGACCACGCGTATCGCCTGGCGATGCGCCGTTGAGCGGGCAGGGCAGCAGCCGGCCCGCGGAGAACGCAATGAGTGAGATGACCCCGTCGCAGCGCTACGCCGCCGGCGTACAACGTGGCGACTGGCGCGCCGACCCTGCCCAGCAGGCGGCCCTGGCGGAACTGGACCGTATCCACGAGGCGCTGGTGGACAGCGCGCAGGATGGCTGGCTGGACCGGCTTTCGGCCTTCTGGAAGAAACCCGAGCCGGTGCGCGGCCTGTATTTCTGGGGCGGAGTCGGCCGCGGCAAGACGTTTCTGGTCGACCTGTTCTACGACGGCCTGCCGATCAAGCAGAAGTACCGCACCCATTTCCACCGCTTCATGCGCGGCGTGCACGAGCAGCTGCGCGAGCACGCCGGGCAAAGCGATCCACTGGCCAAGATTGCCCAGCAATGGCGCGAAAACCTGCGCGTGCTGGTGCTGGACGAATTCTTCGTCACCGACATCGGCGATGCGATGTTGCTGGCGCGCCTGCTCGAGCGCCTGTTCGCCGAAGGCGTGACGCTGGTGACCACCTCCAACACCGCGCCGGAAAATCTCTATGCCAACGGATTGCAGCGCGACAGCTTCATGCCGGCGATCGGGTTGCTGCAGAAGTTCTGCGTGGAGCTCTATGCCGAAGGCACCGAGGATTACCGCATGCGCGCATTGACGCGCTCGCCGGTGTACCGCGCGCCGCTGGACGCGCAGGCCGACGACTGGCTTGCGCAACGTTGGGGCGAGTTGAGCGGCAATGCCGAGGCGCGCGCGGGCAATATCGAAATCGAATCGCGCAAGATCCCGGTGCGCGCGCGTGGCAAGAGCATCGCCTGGTTCGACTTTGCCGCACTGTGCGAAGGCCCGCGCGGACCCAGCGACTACATCGAGATCGCGCGCGAATTCACCACCGTGTTGCTTGGCGGCATCCCGCACTTCGACCGCATCAATGAAGACGCCGCGCGTCGCTTCGTCAACCTGATCGACGAGTTGTACGACCGCCACGTCAATCTGGTCTGCACCGCGCAGGACGCGCCGCCAGACCTGTACGGCGGCCAGCGGCTGGCCGGCGCATTCGAGCGCACCGCTTCGCGCCTGATCGAGATGCAGAGCGCGGACTACCTGGCAACGGCGCATCGGGCGTGAGTTGATGGCGTGACAAGCGCAGGCCACAGGAGCATTGCGCCGATTGCGTTGCTGCCAGGTTCTTGCAGCTGCCGGCGTCATAGCCGGCAGCTCTTTCACCAGGGGCGAGGCCTCCCTTGAAGTGAAGCGCTTTGAGGGTAGCGGTAAGGTCGCGCAGCCGATGGCCGGCGATGCGATCCCAATTATTTATCGCTCGGAGGGCTGCGCTGCGGGACTACGGCAAATCGTGGCTGTGATGATCGCCTACGTAAAATCGCTTGCTATTGAATAGCGTGCTATGTAAAGTGCAACCCATGAACACCGCCGCCACCACCGCCCGGACAGACGCGCTGCTGCAGCTCGACAACCAGCTGTGCTTTGCGCTGTATTCGGCCAATCTGGCGATGCACAAGCTCTACCGCGGCCTGCTGAAGGGGCTGGACCTGACCTATCCGCAGTACTTGGTGATGCTGGTGCTGTGGCAGACCGACAGCCGCAGCGTGTCGGAGATCGGCGAGCGCCTGCACCTGGATTCGGCCACGCTGACGCCGCTGCTCAAGCGGCTGCAGGCCGCCGGTCTGGTGACGCGCACGCGCGCTGCCGTCGACGAGCGCCAGGTCATCATTGCGCTGACCGATGCCGGCCGCGCGCTGCGCAGCAAGGCCGGTGGCGTGCCGGAGCAGGTGCTGTGTGCGTCGTCCTGCTCGTTGGATGAACTGGTCCAGCTCAAGCAGGATCTGGAAAAGCTGCGCGCCAGCCTGGGCGTGGGATAAGGCGGGTCGTCGCGCCCTGCTACCGGTTGATACATCGCGCCCTATACATCGCACCCTATTAAATAGTTACCGATTCACTCACCGCGCATTGCGCCCATCAGGAGAACCACCATGGCCTCACCCGAAAAGATCCTCTATACCGCCCACGCCACCGCAACCGGCGGTCGCGAAGGCCGTGCGGTGTCCTCGGACAGCGCGCTCGACGCCAAGCTGTCCACCCCGCGCGAGCTCGGCGGCGCCGGCGGCGACGGTACCAACCCCGAACAGCTGTTCGCCGCCGGCTACGCCGCCTGCTTCATCGGCGCGATGAAGGCCGTGGCCGCGCAGGACAAGCTCAAGCTGCCGGGTGAAGTGAGCATCGACAGCAGCGTCGGCATCGGCCAGATCCCGGGCGGCTTCGGTATCGCCGTCGAACTGCGCGTGGCCGTGCCGGGCATGGACAAGGCCGAGCTGCAGACGCTGGTCGACAAGGCCCATCAGGTCTGTCCGTACTCCAACGCCACCCGTGGCAATATCGACGTCACCCTGACCCTGGCCTGAGATCGGCCGACGCCGTGCGGCAGACGCATGGCGATGTCAGCAGCGGCCCGGCGCATACGTCGGGCCGCTGCATTGACGGGGCCGGGTGTTGCCAGGGCTTGGCACACGGCACACTGCAGCAATGACACTGCATCTCCCTCCGGCTTCGGCCGGCAGCGTCGGCGCATGAGCGTCGATCGCCCCACACTGTTGCTGCTGCCAGGTCTGCTCAACGATGCCGAGCTGTGGCATGCGCAACGCGAGGCGCTGGCCGACGTCGCCGATTGCGTGGTCGGCGATCTCACCGGCGCCGACAGCATGCGCGCGCTGGCACTGCAATTGCTCGCGCAGCTGCCGCCGCGTTGCGCGGTGGCGGGTTTTTCGTTGGGTGGCTACGTTGCGCAGGAATTGCTGCGCGTGGCGCCCGAGCGGGTGGAGCGCCTGGCCTTGCTGGATACCTCCGCACGCGCCGACACGCCCGAACGCCTCGCGCAGCGACGCGCGCAGGAAGCCAGCGTGCTTGGCGGCAAGAGCTTTCATGGCTTCGGCGAGCGTTTGCTGCGCCACTACGTGCATCCCTCGCGCTGGCACGACCAGGCGCTGCTCGCGCGCGTGCGCGGCATGACCGGGCGGTTGGGCGTGGATGTGTTCGTGCGGCAGAACCGCCTGGAGCGGCAGGACGGACGCGCCCTGTTGCGCGCCTACCCTGGGCCGGTGCTGGTGATGTGCGGGGAAGACGATGCGATCACCCCGCCAGCCCTGCACGAAGAGATGGCCGCACTCGCTCCACAGGCACAGCTGGTGCGGCTGCCCACATGCGGGCATCTGTCGCCACTGGAACAACCGCAGGCGGTGTCGCAGGCGCTGCGGAACTGGCTGGCGCGCTAGCCGCTGCGTGCAGCGCGCTTCCATCGCTCAGCCGGCATTTGCGGACGGTGGCCTGTGCAAGCCACATGTGACATGGGCGCTGCGGCACCCCTGCAGCAATATGATCGGCGCTCGGAACACCGCCTCTTGCCGCCCTGACACTTCAGTGCGCCACGGTCGCCACCACGCTGCCGGATGCGGCGGCGTCTTCTTCCTGCGGATGGGTGTTGAGCTCGAGCATCTGCAGGCGTTGCCCGTCGATGCGGACCTCCAGCGCCTGCTGGATGGCATACAGCGCCTGTGCCTGCACGCAGACCGCTTGCGCCTGTGCCTCCAATGCCTGACTGCGCTGCTGCATGGTCCGCTCCAGCTGCGCATCCAGCGCCGCGCCACGGCGTTCCAGCTGTCCTGCGCGGCCGGTCATCACCGTCCACAGCACGCTGCGGGTGAGGCTGCCGGCCAGATCTTCGGCCGCAGCGTCGACGCTGGCCTGGAAACGCGCATCGAACAGCTGCTGCTCCCAACGCCCACGTCCCAGGCTGCCATCGACCTGTGCCAGCGCGCCGCTGCGCAGCTGCTCGACCTTACGCTGCTGGCGCGTGCTACCGGACAGCACATGCACCACACCGCCCAGCGCATCGAAGGTGATGTCCACCACTGAATGGGCAATGCCCGTCACCGCCGGCATCAGCGCGCGGGTGCGTTGTTCGAGTTCGCGCAAGCGCTGCGCATCCGCTGCACTGACCGGCGCCGGCTGGCGGTCCACGTTGAGCTCGCCACCGTGAAAGAAGATTTCGCGCGGGGCGCCGTGCTTGCGGCGCAGCCAGATCCCGCCGCCATCGGCCAGCACGTCGTAGGAGGTGCTGACCTCGCATTGCCGCGAGGACAGGACCGGCTTGGCCGTCTCGGCCCGCACAGCGCAGCTCGCCAGCAGCAGGATGGGCACGAGGACAAGGCGCATGAGGATGGCCGCTGTAGGGGACTGCAGCATCACGCAGCGCCGCGAAGGCTGCATGGGCAGGAAGTCAGGGTGCCGGTAAGCCGGTTGGCGGTCGCCGGAAAGCGTGAACCGGGTCGAGCATCGGCGCGCTGACGGTTTTCCAACGGCGGGATCACTTGATTCTCACGGCAGATGGTGTGAATTATGTTGCACAGCAGCATCGGAGCTCCGCAATGCTCGACTCACGTATCGAAAAGGTTGACCTGGCGCTGACCGAGATCGCCCAGGACCCATCGGAAAAGGTGGCGCTGTGGCAATGGGCGTGCCGGGAGATGCTGCACGAGACGCTGATCGGCATGCACCAGCTGTCGCACCTGGCCGGGATCGCCCGTCATGTCGCCAACGACTGGCGCGCCCCGGTGGACGTGATTGCGCCGGCAAAGCCCTACCTGGCGGCGTCGGCCTTGGCTGACCGCCGTCTGCCGCAGGTACTGGACGGCCTGGGCAGCACCCAGGACGACGACGACCGTGCCAACCTGTGGCGGTTGCGCTACGCCAGCCTGATCGCCTCGACACTGCAAGGCATGCAGGCATTGGCCGAGAAGCACCGGATCGATCGTCAGGCCATGGCAATGGGCCAGTTGAACTAGGCAACGGCCACGCCACCGCCCATGGTCGGCAGCGGGCGTGGATGTGCACGCCCAAGTATCAGCCTCGAGCAAAGACGCCGCCTGCCTCGTAGGAGCGCGCCCGAGCGCGAGGACATTACCGACCGGACCGACTCCCATTCAATCGCGCAGCACCGCATCGCCGTTGTAGGAGCGCGCCAGATGGCGACGGGCAGGACCGTGTAACACTCATCGCGCGCAAGCGCGCTCCTACGACTGCAGTCATCTCTAGTGCTTCGTGCCAGCACGTTGCAGGTGCCGCCAGGCATCGCGCACAGTCGATACCACGGCACCGATAGCGTCGATTGGGAGCGGTAGTCCGCATCCTGCAACACGCGATACAACCGCGCTTCGGAAGCCTGCGGATTGGCCAGATAGATCGCGTAGCCCAGCGTCGGTACGCGGGCATCGTGGTCAACGCGCAGCCACCCAGATGCCCGTCGGCATGGATCTAGCGCCGGTACGCGATTTCCGCGTCAACGTTGGCGCGAGTGCGGGTCAGAACGGATGCAGCAGGCATGCATGGGAAGGACTCGGTCAGCGAGACTGCTCCCCTGTCGCAGAACCGTAGCAGCGCGTTACAAGCCCACCAGCGCGCGACGACGAGCGGTCGTCGCGCGCTGCGCCTGCACCGCATCAGCCAAGGCGGATACGCACTGCCGGATCAGTCCCAGTCCGGCGCAATGGCGTGCGGGTTGGCCAAGCGCTGGCCACGGTCGAGTGCGGCAATCTCGCCCATGTCCTGCTCGCTCAAACGCAGCTCCTGCGCCTTGAGATTGCTCTCCAGGTTCGCCCGCTTGGTCGACGAGGGAATCACCGAGTATCCCTGTTGCAACGCCCAGGCCAGGGTCACCTGCGCCGGGGTGGCGCCGTGGCGGGCGGCAATTGCCTGGATCACCGGATCCTTCAGTACCTCGCCCACGGCCAGCGTCATGTAGGAGGTGACATGGATGCCCTGTTCGCGCAGGAAGGTGGTCAATGCGCGATTCTGCAGGTACGGGTGTACCTCGATCTGGTTGGTGGCGATCGCCTCGGCGCCCAGGATCTCGATTGCCTGCTTGACCAGCGCGATGGTGAAGTTGGAGACGCCGATCGCCCGCGTCAGGCCCTGCGCCTTGGCTTGCGCCAATGCTTCCAGATACTCGCGCATCGGCACCTGGTCCTTGGGCGAGGGCCAGTGGATCAGGGTAAGGTCGACATGGTCGGTGCCCAGCTTGCGCAGGCTTTCCTGCAGGCTTGGCAGCAGTGCGTCGCGGTCGAACTTGTCGACCCAGATCTTGGTGGTCAGATACAGCTGATCGCGCGCGATACCGGATGCGGCGATCGCCTCGCCCACCTGCGCTTCGTTGTCGTAGATCTGTGCGGTATCGACCGCGCGGTATCCCAACTCAAGTGCAGTGCGCACCGAGTCGATGACGACCTGGTCCTTGAGACGGAAGGTGCCGAGGCCGAATGCGGGGACAGTCATTGTGTTCCTTTGGGAATGGGGAATGGGGAATGGGGAATCGCAAAAGCGTGAGTTCTGCGCGGCGCTGCGAGTTGCTTAGTCGAGGGCGACGACGGCTTTTCCGAAGTTCTTGCCGCGCAGGACGTCGATCAGGACTTGCGGAGCGCTGTCCAGACCGTGCAGCAAATGCTCGCGATACTGAATCTTGTCCTCGCGCAGCCACTGGCCCATTTCGCGCAGGAATGCCGGCATCAGGCGGATGAAGTCGTGCTGGATGAAGCCGCGCACGGTCAGCCGCTTGCGCAGCACCTGACCCATGAAGTCCGGTAGCCGGTCGGGTCCCGGCAGCGCCTGGCCGCGGCTGTTGTAGGTGGCGATCACCCCGCACACCGGGACGCGCGCAAAGTCGTTGAGCTGCGGCAGCACCGCGTCAAAGACCTTGCCGCCGACGTTCTCGAAATAGATGTCGATGCCGTCCGGCGTGGCGGCACGCAATTGCTCTGCAAAGTCGTCGGCGCGATGGTCCAGCGCCACATCCACCTTCAGCGACTCGCGCAGGTAACGCACCTTTTCTTCGCCGCCGGCAATGGCCACCACACGCAGCCCCTGCAGGCGCGCCAGCTGCGCCACCGTGGCGCCGACCGGGCCACTGGCCGCTGCCACCACCAGGGTCTCGCCGGCCTGCGGCTTGCCGATTTCATGCAGGCCGGCATACGCGGTAAAGCCGGGCATGCCATACACGCCGAGCGCGGTGCTCAGCGGCAGGCTGTCGTCCTTGGGCAGCTTGCGCAAGGGCGTGGTCGGGGTGAGCAGGCTATGGGTCTGCCAGCCGCCGCCGAGCACGAGCAGGTCGCCGGGGTGATAGTCGGCATGGTGCGACTCGATGACTTCGCCGATGGTGCCGCCCTCCATCACCGCATCGATCGCAACGGGTGCGGCGTACGAGGGGCCTTCATCCATGCGGCCGCGCATGTACGGGTCCAGCGACAGGAAGCGGTTGCGCACCAGGATCTGGTCGTGCCCGGTGGGCGGCAGGCTGGACTCTTCGATGCGGAAGTTGTCGGCCGTGGGTTCGCCGTGCGGGCGCGAGGCCAGCACGATGCGGCGGTTGGTGATCGATGTCATGCGGGAGATCCTCGCAGCGGGGCCGCAGGTGCGCGGCCAAAGGAGCACAGCCGCACGGGCGGCTGCGCGAGGGAATGAGCAGGTATGCGCTGGTGCGCGGGGTCAGGACGCAGTCGGTTCCGGCGCGCTTGCACTGTCCAGCTGCGCAATCTGGTCGGCACTCAACGACAGCTGCGCTGCGGCCAGCACATCGTGCAGCTGGGTCACGCTGGTGGCGCTGACGATTGGCGCGGTCAAGCCCGGGCGCGCCATCAACCAGGCCAGCGCGATCTGCGCCGGGGTGGCATTGTGGGTGACTGCCAAGTCGTCCAGGGCCTGCAGGATGCGCAGCCCGCGTGGATTGACGTACTGCTTGACCACCGAGGCGCCGCGCGCGCTGCTCTTGCCGGCGTCCTCGGTGCTGCGGTACTTGCCGGTGAGAAAGCCGCTGGCCAGCGAGTAGTAACTGATCACGCCCAGCTCGCGTTCGCGCGCCAGCGGCTCCAGTTCGGCTTCATAGCCGGCGCGGTCGTAGAGGTTGTATTCGGGTTGCAGGCTTTCATAGCGCGGCAGCGTGTATTGCTCGGAGATATCCAGCGCATCGCGCAGACGCGCGGCGGTGTAATTGGACGCGCCGATCGCGCGTACCTTGCCTTGTTCGATCAAGCGGCCGAACGCGGCCAGCGTGGCTTCCAGCGGAATCGATTCGTCGTCTTCATGGGCCTGGTACAGATCGATCACATCGGTCTGCAGACGCGTGAGCGAGTCTTCCACGGCGGCGGCGATGTTGTCCGGCGACAGGCCGGGATGCTCGCTCCACTTGGCCACCTTAGTGGCGATCAGCACCTTGTCACGCTTGCCACTGCGTGCAAGCCAGCGACCGATGATGGTTTCCGATTCGCCGCCACGATTGCCCGGCACCCAGCCCGAGTACGCATCGGCGGTATCGATCAGATTGAAACCGGCATCGACAAAGGCGTCCAGCAACGCAAACGAGGTCGCCTCATCGGCGCTCCAGCCAAAGACGTTGCCGCCGAAGACGATGGGTTGAACCTGCAGGCCGGAGCGGCCCAGTGCGCGGGGGTGAGTCATCGTGGAGGCTCCTGATTCGAACTCCCCACAGGATAGTCATGCACACCGATCGTGCGTGTGACACCAACGTGGATTCAGCGTTCCGTCGATCGTGTCCATCGACTCACAGGATGTGAACAAGTCGCTCACGGCCTGCGTTGCGAACCGCTGCTGCGCGTGGCGAGACGGGCTGATGGCAGGCTCCGGGCCGCATGCTAGGCTCGCGCTACTTTTTATCCGGAAGAGGGCGCTGCGATGATCCGCAACAAGCTGGCCTGTGCATGTGTGATGAGTGTCCTGGTGGCGATGAGCGCGCCGCTGGCGCTGGCGATGAAGCCGGCCGACAGCGCGAGCCTGCCTGCGCCCGATGCCGCGTTGCAGGCGGCCATCAATGGCAACTGGCGCGACCGCGTCTATGTGCAGC
The DNA here is from genome assembly GCF_041479385.2 of Xanthomonas sp. NCPPB 1068. NCBI lineage: Bacteria > Pseudomonadati > Pseudomonadota > Gammaproteobacteria > Lysobacterales > Lysobacteraceae > Xanthomonas > Xanthomonas sp. NCPPB 1068. Next base: position 345,405 of record NZ_CM192986.1, read on the forward strand.
GCGATCAATACCGCCATCCGGGCCAGACCCTGGCGTTCTTCGGCATCAAGCCCACCCAGACCGTCATCGAGATCACCCCCGGTGGCGGCTGGTATTCGGAGATCCTGGCGCCCTACCTGCGCGAAAAGGGCAAGTACGTGGCAGCGGTGGTCGACCCGGCCTCTGCTGCGGAAGGCCGCGCACGCGACTACGCCCAGCGTGCGCGCGACGAGCTGGAAAAGAAGTTCCAGGCCAAGCCCGACCTGTACGGCAAGCCGTCGTTCGTGTCGTATGTGCCAAAGTCGCCTTCGTTCGGCGTGGACAACTCGGCCGATCTGGTACTGACCTTCCGCAACGTGCATAACTGGCGCATGGCCGGCAATGCCGAGGCGATGTTTGCCGGCTTCTACAAGGTGCTCAAGCCCGGTGGCGTGCTCGGCGTGGTCGAGCATCGCGCCAAGACCGACGTGCCGGCCGACGACAAGAGCGGCTACGTGGGACAGGCGCAGGTGATCGCGATGGCCGAAGCGGCCGGCTTCAAGCTTGCCGGCAAGAGCGAGCTCAACGCCAATCCGCGCGACACCAAGGATTATCCGGGCGGCGTGTGGACGCTGCCGCCAAGCAACAACCACGACGCGGCCGATGACGCCAAGTACAAGGCGATCGGCGAGAGCGACCGCATGACGCTGAAGTTCGTCAAGCAGTAGCGCGTGTCTGCATGCCGGCGCCAGGTGCGGCCGGCATGCAGCGTTTGCCGCGTCTGCCGCGGTGACGTGCCCGGCGTTTCGGCGTGCATGTCGTCTTCTGCACGCAGGCAATGCCTCTGACGCCAGCGTTCAAGACCGGCCGCGCGCTGGCCAAGCGACGCCGCCGACCGTTGCATGCGCGTTGCGCTCGATGGAATTTCCCGCTTTTTGTGCTGCAGTCCAGCGATCGCGATGGCGGCGCCCAGCCTGATCACGCACCATGGCCGTGCCCGGCGATGGCCGTGTGCAGCGTTCCTTCCGCAACAGGTCTGTCCATGTTGGTGTTGTTGAACAAACCCTATGGCGTGTTGTCGCAATTCAGCGACCGCTCCCAGCCACCCAAACGCACGCTGGCCGAGTTCGGATTGCCGGCAGACGTGTATGCGGCAGGCCGACTGGATCACGACAGCGAAGGACTGTTGCTGCTCACCGACGATGGCGCGCTGGCGCATCGGCTCACCGACCCGCGCCACAAACAGCCCAAGACCTATTGGGTGCAGGTGGAAGGCGAGCCGCAGCAGGCGCAGTTGCAGGCACTGCGCGAAGGGGTGCTGCTCAACGATGGCCCGACCCGGCCAGCGCAGGTTCGCCGGCTCGACCCCGCACCTGTCCTTTGGCCGCGCGATCCGCCGGTACGCGTGCGCAAGACGGTGCCCGATGCGTGGTTGGAACTGCAGATCGGCGAAGGCCGCAACCGTCAGGTGCGCCGCATGACCGCAGCGGTCGGGTTGCCCACCCTGCGACTGGTGCGGGTGGCGATCGGGCAGTGGACCCTGGACACGCTGGCGCCCGGGCAATGGCGGGTGGAAGACACGTCACCGGCACGGCCGCGTCGCAACGCGCGCTGATGGCACTGTATTGGGTCAGACAAGGGCACGGCCGTAACGGCAGGCATCGGTCCATCCGTTACCCCGTTTGCCATCGCGATGGTGAAGCGCATCGATGCGGTGGATGAGGCAGTTGGAACGCCCGGATCCCGTAGCGGGCCAGCGTGAGAACGCGCCACAAATGACGACGCCACGGCAACAAGCCGTGGCGTCGGGCACTGCATGTGTCATCGCCGGATCGGCGAGACGATGGCTTATTCGATGCCGTCGCTCGGGGTCACGGCAGCACGGCGCTGGTAGGCAGCGCGGCGTGCATTGGCGTTGCTCGCATGTTCGCGATCGAGGCGATGCACGTTGCCGCCCAGCACCTGCTGGTCGCGCTGACGCTTGCGGTAGACCGCATAGCCGATCAGGCCCAGGCCGGCGACGGCAGCCGCTACGGTGACAGCGGGGTTGCGCTTGACCAGCTTGGTGGCGACCTTGCCACCAGTGCGCACGGCGCCCAGTGCCGCGCCGGTCTTCAGCCATTCGCTGGCGCCCGGGCCGAAATGACGCAGGCTGCTGCCAGCATGGCGCGCCTGGTCGCCGGCATTGGAGGCGGCGTGACGCAGGTGGTCGCCCGCGTTGCCTGCCAGTTCCAGGGCACGCTCCAGGGCGCGTTCGGTGATCACGGTCAGCTTGCTCATTGGAGGCGTTTCCTTTCTGAGTACGTGGCCGCAGTGTGTGGGCTGGTCCGTATAGACAGCGTTAGCGGGACCAGGCGCTGTTTGGCTTGCGGTTAGGAAGGACGCGACGCGCCGCCGCGACTGATGCTTATCCCGGAAGTGACGGAGGTCTGAACTTGAGCGGTGTCGACGATGAAAGTCCCCCCTCGGGACACTGTCTTCCTTGATGGGGAGAAGGTGCCCCGAAAGGGCGGATGAGGGTACGGGCGAAGCCTGGGGGTTTGGATGAGTGAGAGACGTCGCCCCGTACCCTCACCCCAACCCCTTTCCCGACGGGAGAGGGGCTCAGGTGCCACGTGGTTTTGCTCTGTGCGTTGCAGCGGCGGTCCAGGGGTCGTCCGGCCATGGATGCCGCGGATACCGCCCTTTCATCTCTTTTTTAACGTCCGGGTAGGTGTTGGCCCAGAAGCTCTTCAGGTCCTGGGTCACCTGCAGTGGGCGGCCGCCGGGCGAGAGCAGGTGCAGGGTCAGCGCGATACGGCCGTCGGCGATGCGCGGGGTTTCGGCCAAGCCGAACAGTTCCTGCAGCTTGACCGCCAGCACCGGCGGCAACGGCTGCTGGGCATGGTCGAGGGTGTAGCTGATCTGCCGCTCCATGCCCGATGGCACGCTGATGCGGGTAGGGGCGTGACGGTCGATGGCCTGGCGGCGCTCCCACGGCAGTGCGGCCTTGAGTGCTTCGCCCAGGCTGGCTTCGTCCAGCGCGTCGAGCCTGGTTTTCCCGACAAACGCCGGGCGTAGCCAGGTGTCCAGCGTGTCCAGCAACGTGGTGTCAGAGAGATCGGGCAGGGCGAGCTCCGGCATCCATACGCGCAGCGACTGCACGCGTGCGCGCCACTGCTGCAGGTTGTCAGTCCATGGCAATGCGTCCAGACCGAGTTGACGTACCGCGTCGGTGAGCGCGCCGGCCGCCTGTGCCGGGTCGACGCGGCCGGCCGGGCGGCTGTCGAGCACGATGCGGTCGAAGCTGGATTGGCGGCGCGCCACCAAGGCGCGTTTGTCGGCGTCCCACTGCACCACGTCCTGCTGCACGAAGCGCTCGGGCACGCTGCGGCGCAGATAGCCTTCGTCCACCGGCGCGGCACGCAGCAACAGGGCGTCCTTGGCGTCGTAGCGCAGCTCGCTGGCGACCAGCCACGGTTCGCCGCGCAGATCGCTGTGGTCGAACAGGCGCGCGCTGCGGCCGTTGGCCAGCAGGTAGCGCAGCGGGTCGGCGGGGTGGCGTGCGGCGATACGGTCCGGGAAGGCATGGGAGAGCAGATCACCCAGTGCATGTGCCTCCACGCTGGTGGGCGGGGCGCTGTCGCAGCGCAGCCGGCGTCGCCATTGTTTGGCAGCGCTGTCGATGGCAGCCAGGCCACCGCGATTGGCGTCGGACCCGGTACGGCCCTGACGAAACGCGGCCAGGGCGCGCCAGCGCGCTGCCAATCCATCGCCGCCCTGACGCAGCGGGTCGCGCGCCTCCAGCAGCGCGGCCAGATCGCAGGCCAGGGCCAGGCGGGGCGCATCATCGGCCTGCGCCAGCATCGCGGCCAGCCGCGGATGCGTGCCCAGCGCGAGCATGCGACGGCCCAGGGCGGTCAGGCCGCCGGAGTCGCCGAGCGCGCCCAGCCGTTGCAGCAGTTCGCGCGCGGCGGCCAGCGCGCCGGTGGGCGGCGCATCGACAAAGCGCAGCGCATCGCTGCCCCAGGCGGCCAGCTCCAGCGCCAGGCCGGCCAGCTCCACCTGGGTGATCTCGGCGCGGCGCTGCGGTTCCAGCCGCTGCGACTGCGGCCACAGCCGGTACGCCCAGCCGCTGGCCACGCGTCCGGCGCGTCCGGCGCGCTGGTCGGCCGAGGCCTGCGAAATGGTGGCCACGTCCAGCCGCGAGAACCCGCTGTTGGGGTCGTAGTGCGGCTCACGCGCCTGGCCGCTGTCGATCACCACGCGCACGCCCGGCAGCGTCACCGATGACTCGGCCACGTTGGTGGCCAGCACCACGCGCCGGCGCCCCTGCGGGTCGGGTTGCAGGACCTGCGTCTGCGCCTCCACCGACAATTCGCCGTGCAACGGCAGCACCTGCACGGCCGGGTCCAGCGCTTCCTGCAAGGCGCCGTGCACACGCGTGATTTCGCGCTGGCCGGGCAGGAATACCAGCACATCGCCGGGATGGGTGGCCAGTGCATGCTCCACCGCGCGCCGGGTCTGCGGTTCCAGCGCTTCGTCGCGTCGCGCAGGGAAATGCGCGATGTCCACCGGAAAACTGCGCCCGGCGCTGCTCAGCCGCGGGGCCTCCAGAAAGCCCGCCAGGCGCTCGCCATCCAGCGTGGCCGACATCGCCACGATGCGCAGGTCCTCGCGCAGCTGCGCCTGGACATCCAGCGCCAGCGCCAGACCCAGGTCGCCGGCCAGATGGCGCTCGTGGAACTCGTCGAACAGCAGTGCGCCCACGCGTTCCAGCATGGGGTCGTCCTGGATCATCCGGGTCAGGATGCCCTCGGTGACCACTTCAATACGGGTACGCGCGGAAGTCTTGTTCTCGAAGCGGATGCGGTAGCCCACGGTCTCGCCGACCGGCTCGCCCAGCTGGCGCGCCATAAACGTCGCTGCGCTGCGGGCGGCCACACGGCGCGGTTCGAGCATCACGATCTTGCGGCCGGCCAGCCACGGCGCGTCCAGCAGCGCCAGCGGTACCTGGGTGGTCTTGCCGGCACCGGGCGGCGCTTCCAGGACCAGTCGTGGATGGGCGGCGAGGCTGTCGCGAATCTGCGGCAACAACGGAGAGATTGGAAAAGCGGGCGCATTCATGCGCGGGAGGATACGGCCTGCGTGCGGCCAGCACGATGGTCGGGCATGCGGGTGAAGACTGTCGGGGAATGCCGCAGGGCGCATTCTCGATCGGCAGTTGCGGAGCCTGTTTGCATTGGCCGCCGCTTCAGAGCCAGGCACGGGCGGTCGATAACCGGATATCCCCGTTGCTGGATTCACCATGTCTGCCACTCCGAAATTTGTCAGCCTGCAAAGCAAACTGCTTGGCGCGCTCGCGCTGGGGCTGTCGGTCATCCTGCTGTGCGCACTGGGCGGCCTGGGCACGGCCTGGCTCAGTCTGTCCGGCAAGGTGCCGTCGGAGGTGGCGCAGGCCTCCAGCAGCGAAGAGATCACCCGTGATTTCCGTCTGCAGGTGCAGGAATGGAAAAACGTGCTCATCCGCGGGCGCGACCCGGGGCAATTGAACAAACATCTGACTGCCTTCCGCGAGCAAGGCAAGCGCGTGCAGGCCAGCACCGAGGCGCTGGCCCAGACAACGCAGGACGCACAGGCGCGTGCCTTGGCGCAGGAGTTCGCCAAGGCGCATCTGGCGCTGCAGGCCAACTACGAAGCCGCGCTGGGCAAGTTTGCCGAGGCCGGCCATGACACCCAGGTGGGCGACCAGTTGGTCAAGGGCCAGGACCGCGCGCCCAGCCAGACGCTCGAAGCGCTGGTCAAGCGCAGCAAGACCCTGGCCGACGCTGCGGTGCTGGCCAGCTCGCAATCGGCACAGCACAAACTGGTCTATTCGGCAGTCGCCACGGTGGGCGCCGCGCTGTGTCTGGTGGCGGTACTGGGCTGGTGGATACGGCGCTCGATCGTTCGCCCGATCGAAACGGTTGCACACGCGGCACGCCTGGTGGCGGCCGGCGACCTGTCGGCACGCGCGGCGGTCGGCAATCGTGACGAGATCGGGTTGCTGGGACAGGCAATGGGGCAGGTGGTCACCACGCTCACCGATGTCTCAAGCGCACAGGCGGACATGGCCCAGCGTCATGAAGCCGGGCAGATGAGTTACCGCATGGACGCGCAGGCATTTCCTGGCGCGTATGGCCGCATGGTGGACGACACCAACGGACTGATCGGCGCGCAGGTGGGGTTGATCGGCACCATGCTGCAGGTGATGCAGCATTACGCGGTGGGTGACATGTCGGTGGACATGCCGCGCCTGCCGGGCGAAAAGGCGCAGATCACCGAGGCGATGGACACCACCAAACGCAACCTGGCCGCGATCAACGGCGAAATCCGTGGCCTGGTCAATGCGGCTGCGGCCGGCGACTTTGCCACCCGTGGTAACACCGACGCCTATCAATTCGAGTTCCGCGGCATGGTCGAGGGCCTCAATGGCCTGATGCACAACGTGGACCAGAATCTGGCCGAGCTGTCGCAGCTGCTCAAGGCAATTGCCGATGGCGATCTGACTGCGCGCATGCACGGTAACCAGCAAGGCGTCTTCGCGCGCATGCGTGACGATGCCAATGCCACCGTGCAGCGCCTGACCGATATCGTCGGGGATATCACGCTGGCCGCACAGACCATTCGCACCGCGTCCGCCGAAATCGCCGCCGGCAACAACGATCTGGCGCAGCGTACCGAACAGCAGGCGGCCAATCTGGAAGAAACCGCTGCATCGATGGAAGAGCTCACCTCCACCGTGCGGCAGAATGCCGACACTGCGCAGCAGGCTAGCCGCGGTGCACAGGCGGCTGCCGAGATTGCCAGCCGCGGCGGAGACATGGTGGCCAGCGTGGTTGGCACCATGGGCGAAATCGAAGGGTCGTCCAGGAAGATTGCCGACATCATCAGTGTCATCGACGGCATCGCCTTCCAGACCAATATTCTGGCCTTGAACGCTGCGGTGGAAGCGGCGCGTGCCGGCGAGCAGGGGCGCGGCTTTGCGGTGGTTGCATCCGAGGTGCGCGCGCTGGCACAACGTTCAGCCGGCGCCGCCAAGGAGGTCAAGCAACTGATCGATGCATCGGTGGACAGCGTCGAGCGTGGCAGCGCACGCGTAAATCAGGCCGGGCGAACAATGCAGGACATCGTGCAATCGGTGCAGCAGGTCACCACGCTCATTGCCGAGATTTCCGCCGCATCGCGCGAACAGTCCGCCGGAATCGAGCAGGTGGCGCGCACCGTCAATGACATGGACGAAACCACCCAGCGCAATGCCGCGCTGGTGGAAGAAGCTTCGGCCGCAGCGCGGGCGATGGAAGAGCAGGCGGTGGAGCTGAGCGAAGCGGTCTCGGTGTTCCGTCTGGATGCTCACAAGCCGCGTCTGGCGGCGGCTGCATAGAAGCCGACTCGGAATCGTGGCCGTGCATGCTGGCCGGCTCGCACGGGTGCTTGTTGCGCCGGGGGTGCCTGGCGCATCTGCACCTGCCGGCCTGGCGCCTGCTGAAGCACGTGTGCGGCGGTTGATCGCGCTCGCGTCGCGCGAGCGCTCCTACGAAGAGCGGCGCTTTGGGGCGGTGGTGACGTTCAACCGGCTTCGCGGACCCGGGCGGTCAGGCCCTTGAGGAAGGCGCGCAGCAGTTGGTCGCCGCAGGGGCGGAAATTCTTGTGGCCGGGCTGGCGGAACAGTGCGGAGAGTTCCGGCTTGGACAGCGGGAAGCCGGCGCTGGCGAAGATGGCGTGCATGTCGACGTCCTTCAGTTCGAAGGCCACGCGCAGCTTCTTCAACACCAGGTTGTTGCCGACGCGGGTTTCCAGCGGGCGTGCCGGCTGGGTCTCGTCGCGACCGCGGAAGCGCAGCACCAGGCCGTCGAGAAAACGCGCCAGCATCGCATCGGTGCAGGGCTCGAAACCGGGCTCGTCTTCCTTCTTCAGCCAGGCCTGTACCTGCGGCTTGTCGAGCGCGAACCCGGGGTCGGCCAGGTGGGTGATCTCCACCACCTTGTCGTCGCTGAGATCGAGCATGTAGCGGATGCTGCGCAGTACATCGTTGTGGATCATGACCGTTCCGGTGCCCCGGCCTGTCGCCGGAAAGGCGTCATTCTACGGGGCCGTGGCGGAACGCGGCGTGTGTCGCGCCGAACGGTTGCGACGCCATTGCCGCATAGGCTGCCAAGATGTTGCAAGCAGATGTCAGGTGGATGCACAGATCGCAGTGGCGCCAGTCGAATGCTCTGCCGTGATCCACGGTGCCTGAGGCAGCGTGCGCGTACCAGGCAGGCAGCGACGCGGGGCGGTCTGTCGTTCTGCGCCGGGATGAGGCTGTCGCCGGGACCGGTGAGCCTGGTTCGCTGTGGCAGTCGCCCCAGCTCTCGCGCCAGCGGCTTTCAGCTGCCGCGATAAGTGGAATATCCGTACGGCGAGACCAGCAGCGGCACGTGGTAGTGGCCGTCGTTGGCAATGCCGAAAGCGATGGGCACCTGCTCCAGGAACGGCGGGTCGGTCAGGGCGACGCCGGCCGCACGCCAATAGATGGCGACCTCGAATTCCAGCCGATAGCGGCCGGGCGGCAGCGTGAGGGCGGCCAGTTCCGGGCAGCGCCCGTCCTGGTTGGTGACACCGTCGAAGTGCAACGTATCGCCTGCGAACAGGCGCAGCGGCAGGCCGGAAGCGGGGCGGCCGCTGGCGGTGTCCAGCACATGCGTGGACAGCGTGCTCATGCCACCGCCTGGGTGGGTTGCGGCCATTGGCCGACGAACTCGGGTTGGTCATAGGCCAGATAGGTCTCGACGATGGCCTGGCGGTCGTCCAGAAACAGCTGGTCGGCCACCGCGCGGGCCAGCCGCGGCAGGGCGACCTTGAGCCCGGACAATGCCGCGGCCGAGGGGCCGTGGTTGATCAGCGCCGAATAGTTGAAGGCGAACAGCCCGTGCAGCAGCGCGGCGTCGTCGGGCGTGCGTGGCAGCAGTTCGAAGCCGGGCCCCAGGTAGGGGTGCGCGTCCAACACCGGGTTGGCCTGGCCCGGCGGTGGCTGATAGCGGTCGCCCCAGCAGGCGATGCGCCCGGACAGCGCGGCCAGCTCGGGGCGCAGCTGCGGGTCGGTGACCAGGCCGGTGGCCACCGCCAGAAAATCGAAGCGGTGTTCGCCCTGCGGCGTGCGCACCACAATCTCGCCATCGCGCTCGGCCACCTCCAGCCACGGGGCACCCAGATGCAGTGCGAAGCCGGCGTGCGCGCAGGCGCGCTGGAAGGTGTCGTTGGTGGGCGGTTGGTTGTGCGCGAAAAAGCTGGCCGTCATGCGGTACTTGTCCGCGTCCGGCAGCGTCAGAAAGCGCGGGATGATGCCGGCCTGTTCCATGTGGCGGAACGGATTGATGCGCGGCAATTCGCTGCGGCGCACGAATACCTCGGCGCTGGCGACGCCTTGATCCAGCGCGAAACACGCATTGTCGAAGGCCGAGGCACCGCCACCCAGGATGCCCACGCGCTTGCCGGCCAGTGCGGCGAAATCGATGTGGCTGGAGGTATGCGCGTAGCGCTGTGCGGGCAGGGCGCGGCTGATCCAGTCCGGCACCATCCACTGGCCGCCGCCCTGGATGCCGGTGGCCAGGATCAGCTTGCGCGTCAGCAGTGGCGCGCCCATCGCCAGATGCAGGCGATGGATGCCGGGGGCGACGTCCGGTTCGACACGCGCCAGTTGCGTGGCATTGCGCACCGGCAGGCGTAGCACCGCGCGGTACCAGCGCAGGTAGTCCATCCAGCGGCCGCGTGGAATCTTGTCCAGCGCGTCCCATGCGGCGCTGCCGTGCTGCGCCTCCCACCAGGCGCGGAAGGTGAGCGACGGCACGCCCAGGTCGATCGAGGTGATGTGCTTGGGCGTGCGCAGGGTCTGCATGCGCGCGTAGGTGACCCACGGGCCTTCCTGCCCCGCCGGGTTTTCGTCGATCACCAGCACGTTGTGCACGCGCTCGCGTTGCAGCGCGAACGCCGCGCCCAGGCCGCTCTGGCCGGCGCCGACGATCACCACATCAAAGACATGCCCGGCTGGATGCACGCGCGGTGCCACCCAGGCGTCGCCGCCGTGGGCAAGACGCTGCAGGTCGCGGGCGAGCTCGCGTTCGAGTTGAGCCAGGCTCATGGCAATGCCTCCAGGCGCAGGTGCACGATCTTGCCGATCTCGGCAATGGCGGTGGCGATCTCTGCGTTGCGCGATGCGTCCAGCCGCCGCTCCAGCGCAGCCAGGATGCCGGCCTTGTCGTGCAGCCGCACGCAGATCACGAACGGGAAACCGAAGCGGTGGCGATAGGCCTGATTGAGCGCGTGGAAGCGCTTGAACTCGTCTTCGCTGAGACGGTCCAGCCCGGCCGAGGCCTGCTCTGCGGCCGATGCGGCAGTGAGCGTGCGGTCGATCGCCGCCTTGCCGGCCAGTTCGGGGTGCGCGCGAATCAGCGCCACCTGGTCCTCCGGCGACGCATCCAGCACCACCTGCATCAGCCCGCGATACACATCGGCGAACGGACGCCGCCGTGCGGCGCGTTCGACCACCCAGGGCGAATGCTCGAACAACTCGCGGTAGCGCGCCACGAAGGCGGCATCGTCCAGCACGCCGTCGTCCACCACGCTCATGCGTGCGTGCCTTGCAGCGAGACATGCGCGGCCACCACCTTCCAGCCATCGGCAAAGCGCACCCAGCTCTGGCTTTGCCGCCCGCGTGCACTGCTGCCCTCACGGATGAATTCTGCATGCGTGGTGGCGAAGTCGTGGCCGAAGCCGTGTACCTGCACATGCACGAGCTGGCGTTGCGGCGAGCCACCACGGCCGATGCGGAACGCGCGGATCGCCTCGATGCCGTACAACACCTCGCCCACGCCGTAGCGCACCGTGCTGGGCGCTGCATGGAACAGCGCATCCATCGCCGTGATGTCGTCGCGCATCAGGGCGTCCTCGTAGGCGTGGAAGGCCGCGGTCACTTGCGCGATCACCTCGGGCAGATCGATCTCGGACACGGCAATGCTCATGCCGGGTGCACCTGCAACCAGTGGCGCGCGATATCGATGCGGCGCGCCACCCAGGCGTCGCCACTGGCCAGCACGTGATCGACAAAGCGCGCCAGGGCTGCCGCGCGTGCCGGCTTGCCGACGATACGGCCGTGCAGGCCGACCGAGAGCATGCGCCCGCCCTCGCTGCGCAATTGTTCGAAGCCGTCGCGCAGATAGCGGAAGAACGGCTCGCCATCGGCAAAGCCGTTGTAGGCGACGAATTTCATGTCGTTGGCATCCAGCGTGTACGGCACGATCAATTGCGTGCGGCCATGGCGTGCGTCGTAGTAGGGCACATCGTCCGCGTAGCTGTCGGCGTCATAGACAAAGCCACCTTCTTCGGCGATCAGACGCGCGGTATTGGGGCTGGTGCGGCCCTGGTACCAGCCCAGCGGGCGGCTGCCGGTCACCTGTGTGTGCAGTGCGATGGCCTGCGCGATATGCGCGCGCTCGGTGGCTTCATCGACATGCTGGTAGTCGATCCAGCGCAACCCGTGGCTGGCGATTTCCCAGTCTGCGGCCTGCATCGCGGCCACCGCCTCGGGGTTGCTGGCCAACGCGTTGGCCACGCCAAACACCGTGACCGGTACGCCGCGCGCGGTGAACAGCCGGTGCAGCCGCCAGAAGCCGGCGCGGCTGCCGTATTCGTACAGGCTTTCCATGGCCATGGCGCGTGCGCCCGGCTGCGACTGCGCGCCCACCATTTCCGACAGAAACGCCTCGGAGCCGGTATCGCCGTTGAGCACGCAGTTTTCTGCGCCCTCTTCGTAATTGATGACGAACTGCACGGCGACGCGTGCGCCACCGGGCCACTGCGCCGCCGGCGGTGTGGCGCCATAGCCGACCAGCGCACGCGCGGCGTTCACGCCGCCGGCTCCGCATGCCAGGCCGCCAATGCGGCGTCCACGGCCAGGCCGGGGGTGCAGGCGTAGCCTTCGGCGCGCAGCACCGCTTCCAATGCGGCCAGGGTGATCAGTACCTTGTGCTTCATCGCGTTGTAGCCCATCGCGCCGATGCGCCAGATCTTGCCTTGCAACGGGCCGAATGCGGTGCCGATCTCGATCTCGAAATCCTCGCGCATGCGCCGGCGCACCGCGTCGTTGTCGATGCCGGGCGGGATCACCACGCCGGTGACGTTGGTCATGCGGTGCGCATCGTCGCCGAAGACCGCAAGGCCCATCGCGCGCACGCCGGCGCTCACCGCGCGGCCGGCGGCGGCGTGGCGGGCAAAGCGTGCGGGCAGGCCTTCCTGCAGGGCCACGCGTGCGCATTCGCGTGCGCCGTAGAGCATGGTGGTGGCTTCGGTGTGGTGGTTGAGGCGCTTGTCCGACCAGTAATCCATGATCATGGCCAGGTCGAAATAATTGGAGGCGATGCGCGGCCCATTGCCGTTGACGATGTCATCGCGCGCGATGCCGCGCTCCACATGGCGGCGCGCAAAGATGGCCTCCGCGGCACGCTCGGACACGGTGATCGGCGCCGAGCCCGAGGGCCCGCCCAGGCATTTCTGCAGGCCGCCGGTGACCACGTCCACGCCCCAGCGGTCGCTGGCGATGTCCATGCCGCCGAGGGTGGCCGTGGCATCCACGTAACTCAGTGCGCCGGCCGCGCGGCACAATGCGCCCAGCCCGTCGAGCGGCTGCGCCATGGTGGTGGAGGTGTCGCCGTGCACGGTGGCCACCAGTTTGGGTGCTACCCGCGCGATTGCCTCGGCAATGGCGTCCAGCGGCACCACCTCGCCCCAGGGCGCATCCACGCTGTGTACGTCGGCACCGAGGCGCTGCAGGATTTCGGTGAGCAGCAAACCGAAGCGGCCGAAGTTGATCACCAGCACGCGGTCGCCCGCACTGACCAGGGACACCAGCGCCGCCTCGATACCGGCACGCGCGGTGCCATCGACCAGGAAGGTCCAGCGATTCCCGGTGCCGAACAACGGGCGATAGAGCGCCATCACCTCGTTCATATAGGTGGTCATTTCCGGATCGAACTGGCCCAGCAGATCGGCCGCCATCGCGCGCAGCACGCGCGGATGCGCATTGACCGGGCCCGGGCCCATCAGCAGCCGCTGCGGGGGATCGAGTTCGCCGAAAGTGTGCAGATGGCGCAGATCAGGTGACAAGGGGATCTCCCAGGTGTTCGATGAAATGGCGCATGACCGCCAGGGCGAGGTCGGCATCGGCCGGGTCGACGTGTTCGTCCGGATGATGGCTAATGCCGCCGGCGCAGCGCACGAACAGCATCGCGGTGGGGCATAGCGCGGCCATCGTCATCGCATCGTGGCCGGCGCCGGAGACCAGTTGCCGCGGTGCGATGCCCTGCGCGGCAACCGCATGTTCAAGGCGCGTGATCAGTGCCGGGGCGCATGGGCTGGCGGCCAGTGTCTGTAGCGGCTCGATGGCGATGGCGATGCCGCGCTGCGTGCCGATCTGCGCGAGCGCGTGTTCGATTTCGCGCACGGCCGCGTCGCGGGTGGCATCGCTGCCGGCGCGCACGTCCAGCGTGCAGTCCACCCGGCCCGGCACCACGTTGGTGGCGCCGGGTGCGACCTGCAGTTTGCCGACGGTGGCGACCAGATCGTTGCTGCCAGCGCGCGCGATGCATTCGATCGCCAGCAGTGCCTCGGCCGCCGCGCTCAAGGCATCGCGACGCAAGGCCATGGTGGTGGTGCCGGCATGTCCGGCGCGGCCATCGAAGCGCAGCGCGAAGCGGCGCTGCGCGGCGATGGCGGTGACGATGCCTACCGGCAGTGCTTCTGCTTCCAGCACCGGGCCTTGTTCGATGTGGGTTTCCAGATACGCCAGCACGCTGCCCGGCGTACGGGCGGCATGACGGATCTGCGCGATATCCAGGCCCCAGTCGGCCAGCGCGGCGGCCACGTCGATGCCGCTGGCATCGCTGACCGCCAGCGCGGCGGGGTCCAGCGTGCCGGCCACCGCGCGGCTGCAGAACATGGAGGCGGGAAAGCGCGAGCCTTCTTCGTCGCCGAACGCGATCACCTCGATGGCGAACGGCAGGCGGCGCGCCTGTGCGTGCAGGGCGGCGACGCATTCGATGCCGAGCAGGATGCCCAGCGGGCCGTCGTAGCGGCCGGCATCGCGCACGCTGTCCAGATGGCTGCCGATCAGCAGGGCAGGTGCCTCGGGATGCGCGGCCTCGTAACGTCCGACCAGGTTGGCCGCCGCGTCCACGCGCACCTGCATGCCCGCCTCGCGCATCCACGTGCTGACCTGGGCGACGGCGGCGCGGTGCGCCGGGCTGAGCCAGGCACGGAACAGGCCATCGGGCGTATCGCTGTAGGGCGCACCACCCAGCTGGTCGCAACGCGCAACCGCACGCGCGCCGCCGGGGCGGGCAGGGTCGGTGGCGGGCGGGGCGGTGGGAACGACAGCAGGCATCGACGGGACCGAGAGGGGCTGCGGGACGCGCGCGGCGATCCGGAAGCGGGCAGGGGATGACGCTTCGACTATAGGGAGCCGCTGCTGTCGCCATCAAAGAGTTTTTTCGCCGGTTCGCGCTGCAAAAAATGCAACGCGCGGCGATGCTGTCGCCAGCAGGCGTGGGTGCGGTCGGTGGGCAGTCGGCCCCATCGCGCGAAGTGGCCGGCAGTGGCCGGCGCGGCCGCGGTGGCTCGAAAGCGGGGCCAATGCGCGCGCTGCATGACGCCATGGGCCACACGCATTGCCCGGCATCGTCCACGACGGCCGTCGACCGCGCGACGGTACCGCCGAGGGCGGCGATGCGGATGTGTTCCGGCACCCCAGGAGTGGGCGGCGCCGCCCGCGTTGCGCGTGCGGCGCCGCACGCGCAGCGGCGAGACCTGCTGCAGGCGCGCCTGCTGGGAGCGCGGCGCTCAGGGCGGTAGCACCGTCTGGGCGCGCGCTTCCCTGGCAATCAAAGCCAATCACTGACGCGGCGCTTGCAGTCACCACGCCCAACGCGACGTCTTACGCGTGTGCCAAACGGCCATTACGCCGCCCGCACCCGGCTGCGATGCCGGGTGCCTGGCCAGTGTCAGAACGTCAGGTTCCAGGCCGCATACACGCCACGCCCGTCGGCCGGGGTAAAGCCGGAGATGCCGCTGTCGAAGAAGCCATACACGTACAGCTTGTCGGTGACGTTCTTGATCTGTAGCGACAGCTCGTTGCGCGGGTTGACCTGCCAGGTGGCGCTGACATTGCCGATCACATAGCCGCCGTAACGCCCCAGCGTGTTGGCGCGGTCGATGTAGTAGTCGCCCTGCCCGTTGCCCCACAGGCTGAACTTGAGGCGGTCGCTGGCCTGGTAGTCCACGCCGCCGGTGAGCAACCAGTTGGGGACGTTTTCCACTTCCTTGCCACGCGTGTCCGGCGCGCTGGGGTCGGCCACCACGATCTGCGCCTTCTGCCGCGAGTAGGCCAGCCATGCGCGCCAGCGCTCGCTCGGCTGCAGGTTGAGTTGCGCGTCCCAGCCGCGGCGCAGGGTGCGGCCGACATTGCTGACCTCATCCACCGCCACCGCACCATTGACGCCGATCACGCGCGCCACCTCGCCGGACGCGCGCTGCTCCCAGTAGGCCAAGCGGGCGTCGGCCCAGGACCAGGGCTGGAACTTCAGGCCGCTCTCCCAGCCGTCGTTGATCGAGGGGCGCAGGTTGCGGGCCTGGGTGCGGTAGGCGCCGTTGCCGCCACCGATCTGCCAGGTGCGGCCCCAGTTGGCGTACGCGGTGGCGCGATCGCTCAGGCTGTAGGCGGCGCTGAACTTGGGCTGCAGGATGCTGCCGAAGTCGTAGGTGGAAAACCGCGTGCCGCTGAGCGCATCCAGAAAGCTGCCGCGCACCTGGTCGATGCGGTATGCCGGCACCAGCTTCAGCCGCTCGGTCGGGCGCATCACCAACTGCAGATAGGCGCCGCGGGTATCCAGGCTGTAATCCCAATCGCGCAATGGGCGCACCCGCTCGCGCTCCACGGTGCGATAGCGTTGCGACACGTTGTCCTGCCACTGCGCGTCCACGCCGGCTTCCAGCGCAAATTCGCTGAAGCCCGCCAGCTCCGGCCGCCAGGTGGTGCCGGCAATGACGCCGTGGTGGGTCTCGTTGGTCACGCGCTCCTGTTGCGGATTGCGTTCGACAAAGCGCACGAAGCGCTCGTTCTGGTAGCGGTTGACGTAGGTCTTGGCGGTCCAGCTCCAGTCCTCGCCCAGCGTACCGTCGGCATGCAGCACGGTCTGGATCAGCTGACGCTCGCTCTGGTCGGTATTGGCAAATGCCGGCGAGCTGCGCGGCGCCTGCTGCGCCTGCTGGAAAGTGAGAAAGCCCGCTTCCTGCGCAGTGGCGTGATAGAAGCGCGTGCTCAGGCCGGCGCGCCAGCGGGCGTCCGGGTCGGTGTACAACCATTTGGCGGCGAAGTTGCGCTTGATCGCCAGCGCATGGTCGCGATAGCCCTCCGAACTGCGCCAGCCGACAAAATAATTCTGGCTCCAGCCGCCCTGCTCGAACCCCTTGGCGGCCTGCACGTCGTAGGTGCCGAAGCTGCCGGTGGCGAGGCTGAGCGTGCCGTCGTTGCCGCCGCTGCGGGTGACCACGTTGACGTCGCCGGCGATGGCGTTGAGCCCGTAGCGCGGGTCATTGGTGCCGCGCACGATCTCGATCGCCTCGATGTCCAGCGGCGAGATCATGTCCATGTACGGCATGCCGCCGAGGTTGTCGTTGCCGGGCACGCCGTCGATCAGCAGCTTGACCGCGTTGACGCGGCCTTCGGCATTGAAGCCGCGGAACGAGAACCGCCCGGCTTCGGTGCCGACCTTGAACTGGGTGACCTGCACGCCGGGTGCGCGCGCGAACAGCTCCCAGCTGAAATCCACCTTCTGGTTTTGCAGCAGGTCGGCGCCCAGCACGTCCACCGACGAAAACACGCTGTGCGCGGCGAGCGTGCCGTTGGAGACGGCCGTGGCCTGCACCTTGCCCAGGGTCAGCACCGAGTCGTCCTGCGGCGCGTCGGCGGCATGGGCGCCCTGCGCGCAGGTCAGACCCATCGCCAGTGCGGCGGTGAGGCGATGAAGCGTGGTGGACATCGAAAAACTCCGTGCGGCCTTGCGCAGGCCGTTGCAGCGAATGAGAAGACGCAGACAGCACCGGCAATGGCCGGGCCGTGCGTGAGGTATGGCGGCGCGATCGATACGACGAGCGCGCGGCGAGAGGAGGCGTCAGCCGATCGCCGACAGCGGCGGTCCGCGCACCGGGTGCGCAGCGCGCATGCGTGTCATGGGCCAGGCCGGGTGCGGCGGCCAGGCAAGCACGCGGCGGTGCACGGCCGGCAGCAGGTATAGCAGCGCCGCCGCCAGCAGGAGCAACGCGCGCGCTGCCAGCTGGCATGCCTCGCACGTGGAGGTGTCTTCCGTACCGGTCTGGTCGGACCGCTCGCCGCTGCGGGCCGGCGTCGATACGTCCGCCTCGCCATCGGCATCGGCCACGCGGGTGACGTGGTGCGGGCTGCCAGTGCCGGAGACGTGCGTGGGCAACACCCGCGCGTCTACCGGCCATGGCCCGAGCGTCGCCGAGGCCGCCTGCGTCAGCCGTGGATGACCCAGCACCGGCAACACCACCAGCAGCAACGTCGCCAGAACGGCGAGGCTGCGGAACAGGCGCGATAGCGGGGTGGATGACATCGTTACACTATAACAAGTGTGATGGCCGTGCGCTGCAGGTGCGCGTGCTCGTCCACAGGCAGGGCCCTTCCAGGCAGAGCCGCTGCATCGCGGATGGGTCAGGACGCCATGCGCCGTGATGGTGGTCGCGATCAGCGCCCTGGCATGCAGCCAGACACCGGGCGGCATGCTGCCAGGTCGATCCCTCGATCGATGCCATCCGCAACCGGTGCCCGCGTGTTGCTGGGCCGTCGCTGGTGGCCGCTGCGGGCGACCGTCTTCAGGCCTGACGGCGCGGGCGCGTCATCAGGCATCGTTCGGAGGTGCCAGTTCCTGCCGCAACGCGTCCACGCAGTCGTCCACGAAGCTTCGCACCTTCGATGAGCCACGGCGTCCTTCGAGGTAGACCACATGCACCGGCTCCGGCGCGACTTCGAAGGCGTCGAGCACGCTGACCAATTGGCCGCTGCGCAGATGATCGCGGACCTGGTACGACGGCACCTGCGTGAGTCCCCAGCCCTGCACGGCGGCCTCGATGGCGCCATTGCAGCCGTTGACGCTGAGTCGCGAGTCGGCATCGACCAGGTGGGCGTGCCCGTCCACGCAAAACGGCCACGGTGCCGGGCGCTCGGCCGCGGAGATCGAGATGGTTGCATGCTGCGGCAACGCGTCCGGATGCTGAGGGATGCCATGCGCATCGAGGTACTGCGGTGATGCGCAGACCATGCGACGTACGCCGCCGACCGGGATGGCGGTCAACGACGAATCGGGCAGCGCACCGATGCGCACCGCCACGTCGATGCCTTCGTCCAGCATCGGCACAACACGGTCGAGCAGGATGGCGCGCACGCGTATCAGCGGGTACCGGGCCAGATAGCGCGTTACCACCGGCATCACATGCATGGCACCAAACAGGTGCGGCGCCGTGATCGTGAGCAGGCCGCTGGGATGCGTGTGCAGGCCGGCAGCACGGCGCTCCACCTCATCGAGCTCGGTCAGCAGGCGCCGGCAATCGTTGGCGTATTGATGTCCGGCATCGGTGAGCCGCATGTTGCGGGTGCTGCGCACCACCAGCAGCACGCCAAGGCGCTGCTCCAGCTGCGCGATGCTACGTGTCACCGTGGCGGTGGAAATCCCCAGGCGCCGCGCGACCGCGGCAAAGCTCGCCTGCTCGGCGAGGGCTGCAAACAGCGTCATTTCCTGGATGCGATCCACCGCAGACTCGGCAATTGGCGTTCACCACAGCGTAGCAGCGTCCTGGTGCCGTAGCGGTCCACCTGCAGCACCAGGGCGCCGCGTGTTGTCATCGATGCAGCATTACGAGCGCCGCAATGGTCAATTGCGCTGCCGAGGTGTTCTGCTGCTGCGCGCCGATGCCTAGCATGGCTCTCACTTCATCCGCGTTTGATTGTGCCATCGCTCGATCAGAGCCATCAGCCGCGTCCCTTGCCGACAACGCCCCGGCAGTGCCCGCGTCCACCGGGCTGCTGGTCGCATGGGCCGTGACCGCTGCCTCGGTGGGCGCTGGCATTCCAAACGTGGCAACGGCCAGACAACCACAGACAGTAAAAGGAGACATCATGTTTCATGACCACAGTACGCGTGTGAGCTACAAGACCCAGCAGGTCGGGGACGTCGAAGTGTTCTACCGCGAGGCGGGGCGCAAGGATGCGCCGGTGTTGCTGCTGTTGCACGGGTTTCCCAGTGCTAGCCACGTGTTCCGCGACCTGATGCCGCTGCTCGCACAGCACTATCGCCTGATCGCGCCGGATTTGCCCGGCTTCGGCAATACCAAGGCGCCACCGCGCGGGCAGTTCGATTACACGTTCGAGAACCTCTACAACGTCATCGAAGGGTTCACTGAAGCCTTGGCACTCGCCAGCTACAGCGTGTACGTGTTCGATTACGGCGCGCCGGTCGGCTTTCGCCTGGCTGCTGCAAACCCGCACAAGGTGAGCGCCATCATCAGCCAGAACGGCAATGCCTATGTGGAGGGCATCAGCGATCAATGGGGTGCGTGGCAGGCGTACTGGCGCGAGCCGAGCGCCGCCAATCGTCAGGCATGCCGTGCCTCCTTATCGCCGCAGGCCATTCGCGACTGGCTGTACGGCACCGGCGCCGATCCGGGCAAACTCTCTCCCGATGGCTACACGCTGGATATCGCATACATGGCACGAGAGGGTGCCGAAGAGATCCAGCTCGATCTGATCCTGGACTACCGCAGCAATGTGGCGGCCTATCCTGCCTTCCACGCGTATTTCCGTCAGCATCAGCCAGCCTTTCTGGCAGTGTGGGGCAAGCACGATCCTGCCTTCATTCCGGCCGGTGCACAGGCCTATCGCAACGACCTGCCGAACGCCGAAATCCATTTGCTGGACGCAGGCCACTTCGCGCTGGAAACGCATGCGCCGGAGATTGCGCAGTACCTCCACGATTTCCTGTCACGCACGCTCACGACATCGTCGTAACGTAGGTGCTTGCATGGGCACTGCAGGCGTGGCGACAGCGCTGGTGCTGGCCAGCCTTGTGCGGATCTGCCGATGCAGTGCGGCATGTGCAACGGCACTGACATCAACGCGGGTGGGAGTGATCTTTGCCGGCAGATGCTGCCCGGCCCGGCGCGCTCCGGCCCCGCGTGGTGCGTGATGCGCTTGCGGCCCTATTTCCGCAAGCGCATCACGCAAACATGCCACGCACCACGTCGGCGTTGCTTTGCCCATCGGGGTTGCCCACCGTGCTGTCGGAGGCCAGGTTCCAGCAACTCAGATGCGCCAGCGCGTTGACCAGGGGATAGGACAGATGCAGCTGGGTGACCGTGCCATAGAGGGGGAAATCGTCCACGCTTTGCAGATCCAGCTCGATCTGGGTTTCATCCGGCAATTGTTTCCACCATGCACGCACCCGATCGTTGTACACCCACAGTATCTCGACCGACTGCTGCGCAGGCACGTTGAACCAGTCGTTCTCCAGCACGCGCAAGCGCTGCCGCACCAGTAACGCGCCGCCGGATTTTTTGGCTGCCAGCAGGCCCTGCTTCAATGCATCGAATGCGGTGGTATCGAACACCTGGTTGTGCCGGAACATGCCGTTGGCGTCCTCGCACAATTGCTCGTTGGCATACGCCGGGTAGCTGCGGGTTTTCTCGCAGAACGGCTGCAGCCCGAACAGCGGCGGCAGGTCGTCGGCAACCACGGTTTCGCCCGATTCCGGATCGATGTTCACCCCTTGGTCCGAGTTGACAAACACCAGCAGGCGCGTGAAGCCACGTGCGAGCAGCGGCATGATGCCCAGGTTTTCCAGGTTGCCGCCGTCGGCGAAGCGGTAACTCTCCGTCGATTGATCACGATCACCGACGGGCCAGTACGGGTAACGCGGCACCAGCCCATTGATCTCGGGAAACCTCTCTTCGAAGTCTTCGGCCGGCGCCATGCTGCTGCACCCGGCGATGTCGTTGAGGCTGAAGGCACGCTGGGGCACGCGGGCGGTGACCATGCCGGCACCGTGGTCGGCGGTGTAGTCGCTGCCCATCGCAAACGACTCGATGAGACCACCACCAATGACACCGAGTTGGTCAGGCTGGTCGAAGAACCCGCGGATACCGAGAAACCAGTTGGCTTCGAACGGCAGCAGATCCGCGCTCACGCCATCGTTGATGAAGACGGCGGTGTTGAAGATCGGTAGCGGCCGCCCGTCTCGCAAGGTGTAGAAGTCGTCTGCGGTCAACTGGGGATTGCGCTGCAGCGGGCCTTGCGCCAGGTACGTCGCCGTGCCGGTGAAATAATGCGGATCGATGCCGGTGGCATCGGGCTTCCACAAACCGTAGTCCTTCAGCACCAGCTTGCCGATGACCGCTTGCCACATATCCGATGGGGCGTAGCGTTTGCTCAGCCGGTACTCGGCCAGTTCATTGAGGATCGGCAGCGTGCCAAGCCGATACGGCACCTGGCCGAGATTGTTTGGCGCCATCTGCGCCAGCACGTCCAAGCCGAGTTGCGAAGGATCCAGCACCACCGGGCCCAGGAATTCATCGTCGCTGATGCCCTTCGGCAGGTAGCTGTACAACACATTGGCCCAGGTCCCGCCGGAGACCGATGAAATCGCGCTGACCTTGTCGAGCAGCCCCAGGTAGCGCAGCCCCCGTAGCTGCCCCAGCGCACACGACAGGGCACGGCTGCCGCCACCGGAAAGGCAGATGCCGACGCCAGTTGCCGATGCCGGGGCCGGTGGCGTCTCCAGTACATCGATTGCCACGGTGAATGTCGCCACGGTGTCCCTTCCCCTTTGCACGTAGCCGTTGACGGCGCAGTCGCAAGCCTAGCGCTCAAGGTTCGTTTGCCACGCGACGTTGCGCACAAATTGCGGCGATTTTGCTCGCTCACAAAGATCAGCAGTGCGTCCGGGGATGCACAGAGATGGTCATCGCGCGTCGCACTTCACTCTGTCGGTCGGACTCAACCTGCCGCCATGCCTGCGACGCAAGACATGGCGGAAGGTCGCAACGCCGCACCGGCCACGTAGTGACGATGACTTCGGCGCATGGACGCATCCTGGACAGGGCGCTGCGACGGCGCAGCCCGGCGATCCTGCAAGCCCAGGGCGAGCGACGCATCATGGCGCCAGCGTCAGCCAGCGCTAATCCGCAGAAAGCGATCCCAGGGTGAAGCCGGACACAGCGTTGACCTTGCCACGCCAGAGTACGCCACGGTTGCTCGGCAGCGGCTGGCCGGCGGGTGAAAAGCAGCGCGCATCGATCAGGTGGATGAACTGCGGCGGTGCGCTGCTTTGCTGCGCATCGTCCTCGCTGTCGTAGATGCTGGCGTGGCTGGCAAACGCGCGGCGGATCTCCTCCCTTTCTTCGGCATCGCCGGGGTAGGCGGCAGAAAATTCCTGCGCAAATGCCTCGAAATACTGCTTCCCGCTGACCAGCTGGCCGGACACGATGATGCCATCGACAAACAGCGTAATGCCGAACTGCGCATCCGAGGAGTTGGCAATACCGACCAGCTTCTGCAGATACCAGTCCACGCTCTGGCCGTCGAACGCCAGCTTGACGTCTTCCAGGCTGGGTTGATGTTGCTCTTGGTCTGTCATACAGCTCTCCTTGGTAAAAGATGTAACCGGTGTGTACACATTAAGTGCGGCGAAGAGCCTGCTCATCGCTGCGCATGCCCAAGAAAGCCAGTGCGTCCTATCCAGTGATGGGCATGGTTGAGTCCGCCACCGTCGCCTTGGAGAGCATGCGCAGAGTCTATGACAAGTTCACCTGGCCGGGCTGCCTTGGCACTTACTATTGTTCCAGGGCGCTAGCTTGTACTGCTGGGTAAGTTCTCTCTTGCGCGCGCAAGCGGCATGCGCATTGCAATTTCAGAAGCAGCAGGTCGTCTTTGATTATTCCGAAGCAATCTTGATCAGTGGTCGCAACTGAATTCGCCAGTGATGGTCTTGCCTGCGGTCCACATGGAAGTCTTTTTGCCAACTCCCTTGAGAGTAAAGGATGGCAGCAGCTGTGGATTACCGGGGTTGCGATAAATTAGGTTGATTGTCCTGGTCTTTTCCTCGAACTCAATGACGTGGTAGGAACCGCTCGGCAAGCTTTTCGCGCCATCCGATCCGGGTGGGTGAACCAGAATTTGCTGGATTTTTCCGTAGCCAAGAAACTCAAGGTCATTGGCTGGATTTCCGCTTTGGCTAGTGAACGTGCACATGGTGCTGCTGGCAGTAGCAGGCGCCGCGATCAAAACGAACAGGGTTGAAATTGCACAGGTAGCTCTCATGAGTCTTGTGTCTTGATCAGTTAGCCGAATGAAGTGGTAATCCCCCCACAGGTTAGCTGACGCCAGAAGTGGAATTTTCTCGTACCCTTTTCCGAGGAGGTTCCATGAAGACATCCCGCTTCACCGACAGCCAGATCATTGCCGTCCTCAAGCAGGCCGAGGCCGGCACGCCCGTGCCGGAGTTGTGCCGGGAACACGGCATCAGCTCGGCGACGTTCTACAAGTGGCGCAGCAAGTTCGGCGGCATGGACGCATCGCTGATGTCCCAGCTCAGGGAGCTGCAGGACGAGAACCGGCGCCTGAAGAAGATGTACGCCGATGCCCAGCTCAGCGCCGACCTGCTGAAGGAGACGATGGCAAAAAAATGGTGAGGCCATCTCAACGCCGGGAGATGGCCCGATGGGCCGTAGATGGTGGCCACACGAACATCCGGCATGCCTGCCGGACCTTTGCGGTGAGCGAGACCTGCTTTCGCTATCAAGCCAAGGCCAGCGAGGAGAACGCCCGGATTGCCGATTGGCTGGTGCGGTTGACCACAACCTATCGTGATTGGGGGTTCGGCCTGTGCTTTCTGCACCTGCGCAACGTGAAGGGCTTTGGCTGGAATCACAAGCGGGTGTACCGCATCTATCGGGAGCTGGAGTTGAACCTGCGGATCAAGCCGAAGAAGCGGCTGGTGCGCGAGCGGCCAGAGCCGTTGGCGGTGCCGGAGACGATCAACCAGGTCTGGTCGATGGATTTCATGCACGACCAGCTGGCCGACGGCCGCAGCTTCCGGTTGTTCAATGTGCTCGATGACTTCAACCGTGAGGGTCTGGGCATCGAGGTCGACTTATCGCTGCCATCGGCCCGGGTGATCCGCTCGTTGGAACAGATCATTGACTGGCGCGGCAAGCCAAACGCCATTCGCTGCGACAACGGCCCGGAGTACATCAGCGGCGCGCTGCTAGCTTGGGCACAGCAGCGCGGGATTCAGATCGAGCACATCCAGCCAGGCAAGCCGCAGCAGAATGCCTATGTCGAACGTTACAACCGCACCGTCCGCTACGCCTGGCTGGCCACAACGTTGTTCGACACCATCGAGCAGGTTCAGGACAAGGCCACGCGCTGGCTATGGACGTACAACCATGAGCGCCCCAACATGGCGCTCGGCGGTATCACGCCAGCAATGAAATTGGCGATGGCCGCCTAGCTCCACTTTTGGCGAACGCTCAAAGCGGGGGGATTACCAAGTGTTTTGGGTTAGATGAGGTCGATTCGTCTCGAGGGCCGGTGCAATGCTTTACGGAAAGCGCGCTCATACTCTCGAGTAGGACGGCATAAAGACGCCTAAAATCGAAGTCCTTGGGTTTTCGTTTGGCAAGCGCGATGCGTGAG
Source organism: Xanthomonas sp. NCPPB 1068 (assembly GCF_041479385.2). Classification (NCBI taxonomy): domain Bacteria; kingdom Pseudomonadati; phylum Pseudomonadota; class Gammaproteobacteria; order Lysobacterales; family Lysobacteraceae; genus Xanthomonas; species Xanthomonas sp. NCPPB 1068. The sequence continues at coordinate 370,174 of NZ_CM192986.1, forward strand.
ACAGCATCCAGGAGTGTCTGTTTGAAAAGTTCCAGTTGCAACGCGGCGGTCAGATGTTTGAAGTCATTCCAGTCCAGTTGGCCGACAGTGATGAGTGACTTGCGCTTGGGTCTGTAACTCATGTAACCCTTGGTTGCTTCAAAATTGAATCCTTCCGCAACATCCGTTAGCTCAAAGCCAAAATAGAACGTATCGACAGACACGCCAAAACTCTCTTCTGCCAGAGAATCTTTGATGTGGGATTCAATATTGTCGAGTTGCAGCCACCAAGCGCCCTTGGACATATCGAAAGTCCATCTAGAATCATCGGCACACTTGACCGTCCAGCTTGTCGAAATGAGCAGGCTGAATTTCACAGCAGCCTGGAAGCCGCGTCGCAATAGGCCACAATGTGATGGGTGGCCATCCCCTTTGTGTACAGGGGTCTCTGCTGTTTAGTGTCTATGCCCAATGGTGCGTCCGTCGGCGAAACGTGGGTCTCATGGTGTAGCGCTTCCCTGACTAACTAGCGTGACGCTAGCATGAAGTTGCTGCAGGAAGTTTGTTCAAAGTACCCAACTATCACCAGCCAGCCACCGCACCATCCGAGCGCGGATCACTTGCCCCACTGAGTACGCCATCGACCTCGCGCACCAGCGCGCCGGCATGTCCCATGACCGAGGTATAGGCGGGCAACAGCTCCACCGCATGCCCGGCGTTGCGGAGTGCTTGCACCACTGCCGGATCGAAGCGGTCTTCCAGCTTCAGCGAGGTGCTGGCTTCGCCCCAGGTGCGGCCGAGCAGCCAGCGCGGTGCGGTGATCGCCTGTTGCAGCGGCATGCCGTAGCGGGCGTAGCGCGAGAACACGGCGGCCTGTGTTTGTGGCTGGCCTTCGCCGCCCATGGTGCCGTAGGCCATGACGCGGCCGTCGTCGAAGGTGGCCAGTGCGGGATTGAGGGTGTGGAAGGGTTTGCGGCCGGGGGCCAGGGCGTTCCAGCCGCCCGGTGCCAGACGGAAGCTGCAGCCGCGGTTTTGCCAGGTGATGCCGGTGCGCGGCAGTACCAGGCCGGAGCCGAATTCGAAATAGGTGGACTGGATGCAGCTGACCGCGCGGCCGTACGCGTCGATGGCGCCGAACCACACGGTGTCGCCGGCTTGCGAGGGGTGCGGCCAGGGCAGGGCATGGCGCATGTCGATGCGTGCGGCCAGCGCATCGAGGGCGGCGGCATCGTCCAGCAGCGCCTGTGGGTCGAGCGACATCCAGGCGGGGTCGCCGACATGCGCATCGCGGATCAGGAAGGCCTGTTTGGTGGCTTCGATCAGGCCGTGCAGATGCGCGTAGCTGTCGGGGTGTTCGGCATGCAGGCGATCGAACAAGGCCAGGATCAGCAGCGAGGCCAGGCCTTGCGTGGGCGGTGCGTGGTTGTAGAGGCGCGCGCCGTGGATGGCGACGGAGAGCGGCACGCTGGCGTCGGCGGTGTGTGCGGCCAGGTCGTCTGCATGCAGCGGGCTGCCGAGCGCCTGCAGGTCGGCGGCGATCTCTGCCGCGAGCGCACCGCGGTAAAAACTGTCCAGGCCGTCATTGGCCAACCGCTGCAAGGTGCGGGCGAGCTGCGGTTGCTGCAGCAGCGCGCCTTCGCGCAGGGGCGCGCCGTGCGGTTCGAAGATGCTGGCGTAGGCACCGGGTTGCACACGCAGTTCGGCGCTCTTGCCGGCAGCGATCTGGGCACCGCCCAAGGTGACCGGTACGCCGTCGCTGGCGTGGTGGATGGCCTCCTGCAACAGGCGTTGCAGCGGCAAGCTGCCGCCCGCGTGGTGCAGGGCCAGCGCCCAGCCGGAGACGGTGCCGGCCACGGTATTGGCTGCGCCGGGGCCGCGCCACGGGATGCTGCTGTGGCCCCGGTAGAAATCCAGCGTTGCCGCCTGTGCCGCGCGGCCGCAGGCGTCGATGGCGTGCACGCGGCCATCGGGCTCGTGGATAAGCCAGAAGCCATCGCCGCCGATGCCGGTCATGTGCGGGTACACCACCGCCAGACAGGCGGCGGTGGCCACGGCGGCTTCGATGGCATTGCCGCCGTTGCGCAACACATCGCGCCCGGCCTGCGCTGCGAGGTGGTGCGGGGCCACCACCATGCCGCGGCGCGCGCGCAGGGTATGCAGCATCAGCGTGTCTCCGGCGGCGGGCTGAAGGCGAGCAGGCCATCGCGTTCAAGCTGCGCGGCGAGCGCGAACAGGCGGTCTTCGCGGCCGGGCGCGGCAATCAGCTGCACGCCCAGCGGCAGCCGCCCAGGACGTGGCAACGGTGCGGCCAGCACCGGGCAGGCGGCCAGCCCCAGCGGTTGGGTGAAGATGCCTAGATTGGCGCGTGCCGATACCGGCAGGCCGTCGATCTGGATGGTGTCCTGGTCGATACGCGGTGCCACGCACGGCGTGGTCGGCGCGATGAGCACATCCACATCGTCCCATAGCGCGTGCATGGCGCCGGCAAACCAGCGGGCGAAGTGGTGCGCGTCTGCCACGGCGCTGGCGGGCAGCTGCAGGCCGGCCAGCAGGCGATCGCGCGTGGCGGAGTCGAATTGCGCGGCGTGCGTGGCCAGTGCGCTGCGGTGCCGGTGTCCGCCTTCGGCAGCGGTGAGGACGAAGGCGGCTGCGCGTGCGCGCTCGGCCTCCGGCAGTTCGATCGAGGCACTGCTGTTGCAGGCGGCCAGCACTGCTGCCAGCCCGGCATCGAGGTCTGGATCAAGATTGCGTTGAAACCAGCCGCCCAGGCGTGCGATGCGCAGCTTGCCGGTAGTGGCCGAGGGCAGCGCATGCCCGCGCATCACCTCATAAACAACGCGCAGATCGGCCACCGAGGTTGCGAACGGGCCGACCACATCCAATGCATCCACAAACGGAAACACGCCATCCAGGGGCAGCGCGCCATGCGTCGGGCGCAGGCCGTAGACACCGCAGAGCGCGGCCGGCACGCGGATGGAGCCATTGGTGTCCGAGCCGAGCGCGAACGGCACCAGCCCGGCGGCCACTGCCGCGGCCGAGCCGCCCGATGAGCCGCCGGCCAGATGCTGGTGGTCATGCGGGTTGGCAGTGGTGCCGTAGTGCGCGTTGACGGTGGCAAAGCCGTAGGCGAATTCGTCCATGTTGGCCGTACCGATCAGCACCGCGCCGGCATCGCTGAGCCGCTGCACAACCGTTGCATCGCGCGCAGCAGGCGGGTAGTGCGCGCGAACCGCAGCACCGGCGGTGGTGACCTGCCCGGCGACGTCGAACAGATCCTTGACCACGAACGGCACGCCAGCCAATGCGCCGCCGTCGCTGCCCCCGGCCAGTGCGGCCTGCACGCGCGTGGCATCGGCGGCGGCGCGCGCCGGCAGCAGGCGGGTGATCGCGCACAGGCAGTCGTTGACCTGGTTGATGCGCGTCAGCGTCTGCGTTGCCAGCCGCGCGGCCAGCGTGGGCTGGCTGCGTGTGCTGCTGACGATGGAGGCGATCTGGCCGCGTGGGCCGCTGCCATCACGCGCCGCAGTAGCGGGCGCGTTGAAGGTGGCCAGCAGCTGCGCATGGCCGCGCAGCACTTCGGTATTGCGATCGACGCCGGCCTGCCACTGCGCTGGGAGTTGCATGGGTCACCTTTGGTTGCTGGAGTGGTGCGGGTGCTGGTCTGGCCCCACTCCCGCCGGGGCGAGAAGGCGCGACCTGCGCGCCACTGGCGCGCGTGCATTGGAGCGCCCGCGTCGCAAACGCGGGCTGGGGCGCGGAGCGGGCATTGCGGTGAGGGTGCCCCGGGAGGTGGAGGTGTGTCGGCTGCTCATTGAGCTGGCTCGTTTTCGTACTCAAGTGGCCTCCCGTTTACCGGCTGGCGTGCCCTCATCCGCCCTTCGGGCAGCTTCTCCCGGTGGGAGAAGGGGGAGCGGCAATCCGACTGCTGGCGGCTGCGGCGCAGTGAGGCGGTCGACCAACAACTGCTCGAATGCCTGCACATCCACCGCATGCACCACGCGTTGCGCCTGCTCGCCCAGGCCCGGCTGGTAGCCCGGTGCCCACGACAGGATGTCGCCATATCCGGCATCGAAGGCGGTGTTGGTGTCGACATACAGCGTCTCCACCTGCGTGGCCAACGCCGGCTGCAACCACACTGCCGTGGCCAGTTCATCCCACATCGGAAAGCCAGGCTCGCGCCGGCGCAACGCATGCCCAATGGTGGTGTCGGCCGCGCTCATGCGCGCCAGCAACTCAGGCGTCAGCTCGGTGGCGGTGGAGGGGTCGACCGGCACCATGGTGATCTGGCGCCACGGTGCGCGCATGACGATGCTGGCGGCCTCCGGGTCCCAGCGGATATTGAATTCACGGCGGGGCGAGTTGACGAATTCGCGAGCGAACTGCCGTGCACTGACACTGTTGCGCTGCTGCCGCGGATTGAGGCTGCCGCCCATGTACACCAGCTCGCGCGCGAGCGTGGCAAACGCCGGGTCCAGCGATTGGGCAAGCGCCAGATTGGTCAACGGGCCGGTGGCAATGATGCTCACCTCGCCCGGGTACTGGCGCACCATGCGCAGCATGAACAACGCGGCCGGCTCGTCGCTGGGGCGCACCACGCCGGGATTGCCCAGCGGCAGGTCCGGCACCACGTCGTGCGCGTGATAGCGCGGTGCACTTTGCACGGTGTCGCCCTCCACCCAGTGCTTGGTCCACGCACCTTTCCACACCAGCTTGCCGTACAGCGCTTCCCAGCGTTCGGTGGCCGCTTCGCTGTTGAGCAGCGGATGCACCGGGCCGGGCAGCACCGGAATCTGCGGGTGGCCGGCCAGTTCCAGCAGCCGGCAGGTGTGCGCCAGCACTTCGTCGCGCCAGATATTGCCGCTTACGGCGCTGATGCCCAGCACCTCGACCTCGGGCGATTGCAACAGCAGCAGCTGCGCAGGCGTGAAGCCGTCGATATCGTCTTCGAGAATGACGCGGCGTTTGGATGGGGCGGTGTGTGGGGAAGTCATTGCGCGTTGGTCGTGTGGGTTGAGTGCATTGCAGCGGAGAGGGAGCGGGAAGTCGTCTGTGTAGGAGCGCGCTTGCGCGCGGATGGCGTTGCCGGTAACGCTTCATCGCGCACGAGCGCGCTCCTACCTGTCATGTGCCAGCGTGTTGTTGCCCCAACAGCATGCGTTCGTACTGTGCCAGGTCGGCGTCCAGCTGCCATTGCAGCCGTGCCTTCTCGCTGCCCTGGCGAAATGCCTGGCACGCGGCGTCGTCGGTTTCGCTCTGCAAGGCAGTGGCGCAGGCCGGCGCAGCTGCACCATCCGCATTCCACAGGCTGGCGCCGGGCAGGAAGCTGTAGGTCAGGCCATTGCGTGCCAGCTGCTTGAGCGTTGGGTAGTCGATGCCTTGCTCCTGCATGGCGCGTTGATATTCATGGGTCATGTCTGCGCGCGAGACGCCGGCATCGTCGGTGGACAGCACCACCGGGACGCCGGCGCGCAGATACATCGACAACGGGTGCGCGGCGCCCTTGATGCCAAGAATCACATCGTTGCTGGTGAGATTGATCTCTACCGCCACCTGCTTGCTGCGCATCTGTTGCAGCAGCGCCTGGGCATCGTCTTCGTAGGGCAGGTCCACGCCGTGCCCGATCCGGCGCGCGCCAACATCCACCGCCTGGCGGATGTGCGTGCGCAAGTGCGCAGGCGGCACCAGCCCCAGCGTCAGTTCACCGGCATGCAGGGACAGCGGCACGCCTGGGTAGCGCGCGGCAAAGAAACGGAACATCGCCATATGCCGGGCGTAATCGGCCACTGCCACCGGGTTGTCTTCGGGGGCGACGATGTTCACTGCAACCGCGCGACTGCCACCGGCGGTGATCAGCGCATGGGCCAGTGCCATCTGTCCGAACACCATCGGCTGCGGCAGCACGCGCAACACATACGGCACATAGCGGTAGGCGACCCTGCAGCCGGGACGGGCATCGGCCTGGTCGCAGCGCAGCACGCGGCGGACCTGCGTGTCGGTGGCGGCCAGCTCGCGTTGCGCGGCCTGCACCAGTGCCGGCAAGGCATCCTGCAGGGCGCGCAGGTTCGCGGCATCGTCATCGCCGTTCCAGGGTAGCGCCTGCATGCGCTTGGCGGCCTGGTCCATCTGCGGCGGGTTGGCGATGATCTCCACGTACGGCACACGGTCGCGGGCAGCCTGGTCGAGCACCGCAGCTACGGTGTCGGCCATGTGCGCGCGCACCACCGCGTCGAACTTGCCAAAGGTGCCGAAGAACTGGCCATGCCCGGTGGGTTGCGCGGGGCTGGGGACGAACTTGCGCATCGACAGCGCATCGACCACCCGCCCGTACAACGCGGCATCGCGTGCGGCCAGGCCGCTGGCCGGCTGCTGCCCCTTGCCGCACGGCGGTGCCCGCAGGCTCAGGTCGTCCAGCTGCACGCAGGCACCATCGTCACTGGCCCATTGCAGATAGTCCTCGGCATAGACAGAGCCGGACAAATGATTGTGCAGGTCGCCGCCCTTGGGCATGGCCTGCAACAAGGCGCGCAGCTGCGCAGGTTGCGAGGCAGCGGCCTGGAACAGCTGTGCCACCTGCGTCTGGCGTTGTTGCGCCGGTGTTTGCGCGGGGCGTGCGAGCGCTACGCTCGGCAGCACCACGCATAACGACAGGAGTAGATAACGAAGAAGACGGGGCATGCGGTGGGCTCTGAGAAAAAGGGGGCGGCGCCGTGGCGCTGCAGTGCGTGATGCCACATGCCGCGCTGCATCTCGCGTGGCCAGAAAAAATGGCGGCATACGCGGCGCGGCAGCGGCCTCATTCCAGCGCATGGCGCAGTACGAACAGGCCGGCGATGGCCCAGGTGGCCGGATGCACGGCGCGCCAGCGGCCGCTTCCGAGCTTGAGCACCGCATAGGTGATGAACCCAAGGGCCAGGCCGGTGGCGATGGAGTAGGTGAGCGGCATGGCGAGCATGCAGATGGCCGCCGGCAGGGCTTCGCTGACATCGTCCCACGGGATCTGCGTGCATTCGCGCAGCATCACTGAAGCCAGATAGATCAGCGCCGGCGCGGTGGCGTAGGCCGGCACCATGGCGGCCAGTGGCGAGAACAGCAACGCGAGCAGAAACAACGCCGCCACCACCAGTGCGGTCAGGCCGGTGCGCCCGCCCACCTGCACGCCGGCAGCGCTTTCCACGTAGGCGGTGGTGCTGGAGGTGCCGAGCAGCGAGCCGGCCAGGATGGCGGTGCTGTCGGCCAGCAGGGCGCGGTCGAACTGGCGGCGTTGGGCCTCGGTACGCAGCAGGCCGGCGCGCTGCGCCACGCCCATCAAGGTGCCGGTGGCATCGAACATTTCCACCAGCACGAACACCAGCACCACATGCAGCACGGCGGTGAGCGCGCCGCTGCCACCATGGCCGTGCAGCGCGCCGGCGATATCCAGCTGCAGCAAGGTCGGCGCCAGGCTGGGCGGCAGCGACAGCACGCCCTGGTAGTGCACCAGGCCCAGCGCCAGTGCCGCGGCGGTGACCGCCAGGATGCCGAGCAGCATCGCACCCCGCACACGGCGGACGTCCAGCACCCCGATCAGCAGCAGCCCTGTCAGCGCCAGCAGCGGCTCGGGCCGGTGCAGGTCGCCCAGGGTCACCAGCGTCTGCGGATGCGCCACCACCAGCCCGGCCTTCTGCAGCCCGATCAATGCCAGAAACAGGCCGATGCCGGCAGCGATCGCGCTGCGCAGGGTCGACGGGATGCCATCCACCAGCCAGCGCCGCGCGCCAGTGACGGTGAGCAGCAGGAACACGCAGCCTGAGACAAACACCAGCCCCAGCGTCTGTTGCCAGCTGTAGCCCAGCGTGCCCACCACGGTGAAGGCGAAGAACGCATTCAAGCCCATGCCCGGCGCCATGCCGATGGGGTAATTGGCCAGCACGCCCATCAGTAGCGAGCCCAGTGCAGCGGCCAGGCAGGTCGCCACGAACACCGCGCCGTGGTCCATGCCGGTGGTGGCCAGGATGTCGGGGTTGACGAAGACGATGTAGGCCATCGTCAGGAACGTGGTGGCACCGGCCAGCATTTCCGTGCGCGGGGTGCTGGCATTGGCAGCAAGGGCGAATCCGGGCCAGCGCATCAGCGTGCGCCCTCGGCAGGCCACAGGGTGACGAACGAACAGGCAACCATCAGCAGACTCTCTTCGATGCAGGGACAACCCGCGCAGGCACACCGCGCGGGCCGCTCATCTTGCACTGCGCGTGCCGGTTTGCCACCTTGCGTGGTCGGTAGCGTAGCCGGGCCTGGCCATGCCGCCAGACATCTGCGGCAGCCAATCGCGCTTGCGCTGCCGGTCGACCTGCAGGGCGGTCCTGGCCCGCAGGCCGGTCACGCACTCACAGATCCAGCACCAGGCGCGGCGAGCGGCTGCGCGAGCAGCACAGGGTGATCTGCGCATTGCTGGCGCGTTCGCTGTCGCTGAGCACGCTGTCGCGGTGATCCGGCGTGCCGGCGACCACGCCGGTCAGGCAGGCGCCGCACATTCCCTGCTCGCACGACAACGGCACCTCGATGCCGGCATTCAGCAGCGCGCTGGCAATGCTGCAATCGGCCGGCACCTGTACCACACGGCCGCTGGCAGCCAGCTCCACTTCGAAGGCGTGATCGGCATCGTGTGCACGCCCCGGGTCGGCGGCGGCAAAGTGCTCGCGGTGCACCTGCGCCGCGCGCCAGCCATGGGTCTTTGCAAGCTGCGTGAAGTGGTCCATGAACGCCGCCGGCCCGCACAGATACAGTTGGTCGTGTGCGCGCGCCTGTCCGAGTTCCTCGGGCACATGCACGCGCGGGCTTTGCCCGCCATCGCTCAGGTGCATCTGCACCTGGCCGTGCAGAAAGCCTTGCTGCAGGCGCTGCGAAAACGCCACATCGGTATGCCGGCGCACGTAGTAATGCAGCACGAAGGGCTCGCCGCGCGCTTCCAGCGCTTCGGCCATCGACAGCAGCGGGGTGATGCCGATGCCGGCGGCCAGCAGCACGTGCCGTTCGCCCGCATGCAGCGGGAACAGGTTGCGCGGGCTGGAAATCTGCAGGCGGTCGCCGGTGCTGAGCTGCTCGCACAGGTGCCGTGAGCCGCCGCGCGAGGCGTCGGCCAACTTGACGCACAACAGGTAGTGATCGCGCACATGCGGTGCGCTGGCGATCGAATACTGGCGGATCATGCCGTCCGGCAGATGCAGGTCTACATGCGCGCCGGCCTCGAAGGCGGGCAGTTCGGCATCGATCGGCTCCAATCGGATCGCACGCTGGCGATGGCCCTGGTCGATGACCGCGGCAACGCGCACTTCATGCAGGCTCATGGCGTGCTCCTTGGCGGTCAACGCAGGAAGAAGTCGCTGTAGCCCTGGCCGCGCAGGCCACGGCGATAGGCGATGGAACTGCGGTCGGCCGGGATGTGCACTTCCAGCAGCGGGTCCAGCGGCAGGTATTCCGGCCGCTGCGCTTCCACCATGGCGCGGTCTTCTTCGAATACGCGCAGGTTGAACGCATGCACGTCCTCCACCGGCAGATGGGTGTCAAAGTTGCGCGCGATCGGCACCAGCAGGCGGGTCTTGTGCTTGGACACCGGGCTGGCCGCGTTCATGATCACCAGCCGTTTGCCCGGCACCGGAAAATGGATGGTGAGCGTGGCAGTGAATGGCAGATGCACTTCGAAGTGCCGCAGCCACTGGAAGTCGGGGTCCACGTCCGGCAGCGGCATGTCAACCGAATAATTGGCCACGTTGCTGAGGTAATCGGCATTGAAGCCGGTCGGTGTTTCGGTGGTGGTGTAGGCCGGCACTTCGCGCTTGTCCGGCTGGGCGAAGGTGGCGGTGTGCACGAAGGCGAAATGCGCCACGTCGATGAAGCCTTCCAGCTGGCGTGCGGCGCTGCCGCCGATGTCGAAGGCCGGGCACACGATCTGCTGGAAGCCGTCTTCGTCCCAGCCCGGCATCGGCGGAATCTGTATTTCCGCATCGCTCACTCCGGCCGGTTTGGACAGGCACACCCAGATCAGCCCGTAGCGCTCGGCCACCGCGTAGGTGTGCAGGCGCATCTTGGCCGGGATGTTCTGGCTGGGGCTGGCCGGGATGTGGTTGCAGCGCCCACCGCTGCCGAAGCGCAGCCCGTGATAGGCGCACACCACACCGCCGCCATCGGCCGTGCCCATGCTCAGCGGCACGCCGCGGTGCGGACAGACATCGCGCGCGGCCACCAATTCTTCGCCCAGCCGGTACAGCACCAGCGGCTCGTCCAGCAGGGTGGCCTTGAACGGTGCTTCGCTCACCTCGCTGCTCAGCGCCACCGCATGCCAGTGCTGGGCCAGGCGCTGCCAGTCGGCGGCCTCGAAGGTGCAGTGCAGCGGCAGGGCGGGGACGGCGACATCCATGGGGCGGTCTCTGGCATGAGGCGGGAGCGGTGCCGGATTGACTCTAGGAAGCCGGGGGTGTGTGATCAAACATCGTTTTTCCGCCAAGCCATTGCAAAAAATGCAACGCCAACCGAGCCATGCCGCATGCTGACCTTCTCCCGCTTCACCCGTTACTTCATCGAAGTGGCCCGCTGCGGCAGCATCCGCAAGGCCTCCGAGGTGCTGCACGTGTCGGCCTCGGCGATCGACCGGCAGATCCTCAAGGCCGAGGAAGAGCTGGGCGCGCAGTTGTTCGAGCGCCTGCCGGGCCGGCTGCGGCTCACGGCTGCCGGCGAGCTGTTGCTGGTGGACGTGCGCGGCTGGGAGAAGGCCTACGCCCGTACCCTGGAACGCTTCGACGAGCTCAAGGGGCTGCGCCGCGGGCATGTGGAGATCGCCATGATCGATGCGCTCAGCGAAGGCGTGGTGCCGGCGGCAGTGGCCGCGCTGGTGCAGGAGTACCCCGGCATCACCTTCAACCTGTCCACCGCGCGCAACCAGCGGGTGATGGAAATGGTGACCTCGGCCGATGTGGACATCGGCCTGCTGCTGGACCCGGTGAGCAGCGTGGACCTGGAAGTGCGCGCGTTTGCTGATATCCCGCTCGGCATTGCGATGCCGGTTGGCCACCCCTTGAGCACCCGCAGCGAGTTGCAGCTCAGCGAGACGCTGGAACATCGCCTGCTGCTGCCGGCCGCCCCGCTGATCGTCGGCGAGCATGCCAAGGTGCTGTACCAGCGCCAGCATATCGACGTGAAGCGGCTCACCCATTGCAACGACGTGCGCACCCTGCGCGGCCTGGTGCGCGCCGGTGCCGGCGTGGGCCTGATGTCGTGGCTGGATGCCGCACCCGACGTGGCCGATGGGCGACTGGCCTTCGTGCCGTTCCGCCAGCACCTGACCAAACCGATGACGCTGGCGCTGTGCGTGGCCCCGCAACGGCAGCTCTCGCGCTCGGCGCAGCTGGCGATCCAGGCGCTGGCGGCAAAGATCGATGCGATGGCAGTGCCTGCGATGGGGTGAGTGCGTTGCGCAAGCGGCCCTCACCCCTGCCCCTCTCCCGCAGGCGGGAGAGGGGAAAGGCCGTGCGTTCGTGCGGCGAGGCGGTGGCTGTGGCGGGTGAGTGTGTTGCGCACGCGGCCCTCACCCCTGCCCCTCTCCCGCAGGCGGGAGAGGGGAAAGGCCGTGCGTTCGTGCGGCCGAGGCGGTGCCGGTGATGGTGTGAGTGTGTTGCGCACGCGGCCCTCACCCCTGCTCCTCTCCCGCAGGCGGGAGAGGGGGAAAGGCCGTGCGTTCGTGCAGGCCGATGGCATGCAGGTACCGCTGGCCGCCTGCCGATCCCATTGCGGACCTCCCTTCTCCCGCCTGCGGGAGAAGGTGCCCGCAGGGCGGATGAGGGCAACGTGCACCCAGTGAGGGCAACGTCCACCCAGTACAATCACACCTGCTCTTTCAGGCGACACCGCAGCATGCAGTTGATCGATATCGGCGCCAACCTCACCCACGACTCCTTCGACCGCGACCGCGATGCCGTACTGCAACGCGCACGCGATGCCGGTGTGACGCAATTGGTGATCACCGGTGCCAGCCGTGAGCATTCGCCATTGGCCCTGCAACTGGCGCAACAACACCCCGGATTCCTCTACGCCACCGCCGGCGTGCACCCGCATCACGCAGTGGAATTCACCGCCGAATGCGAAGTGGAAATGCGCACCCTGCAGGCACATCCGCAGGTGGTGGCGGTGGGCGAGTGCGGGCTGGATTACTTCCGCGATTTCGCACCGCGCCCGGCACAGCACAAGGCCTTCGAACGCCAGCTGCAACTGGCCGCCGACAACGGCAAGCCGCTGTTCCTGCATCAGCGCGATGCGCATGACGACTTCCTGTCGATCATGCGCAGCTTCGACGGCAAGCTGGGTGCGGCGGTGGTGCATTGCTTCACCGGCACGCGCGAGGAACTGTTTGCCTATCTGGACCGCGACTACTACATCGGCATCACCGGTTGGCTATGCGATGAGCGCCGTGGTGCGCACCTGCGCGAGCTGGTGCGCAACATCCCGGCCAACCGGTTGATGATCGAAACCGACGCGCCTTACCTGCTGCCGCGCACGCTCAAGCCCCTGCCCAAGGACCGTCGCAACGAGCCGATGTATCTGGCGCATATCGTGGAAGAACTGGCGCGCGACCGCGGCGAAGCAGTGGCCGTGACCGCTGCCAACAGCACGGCAGCAGCACGTGCATTTTTCCGGTTGCCGGCGCCGGCCAGCGCTGCATGAGTGGGGCAGCGCGGCGGCTCACGCCGCCAGCAATTCCCACCCTTGCGCATCGCGCAGGCGCAGGCCCGGTTGCGGCGTGTCCACGCTGATGCGCAGACCGTCGGCCCAGGGCAGCTGCCGTTGTTGCGGAAACCACCGCCGGCGCTGGTCGACCACGATCAACAAGCCGTGGTCATCGCCCAATGCGGCAAAGCCCTCCACGGGTGGAGCGAATGGCTGCACGCTAAAGTGATGCGCAACGCTGCGCGTCACCACCTCGACATTGTCGCTGGGTAACCCGATTTCGCTCAGGCACAGCAGCTCTTCGCCGTGGAACTGGCCGGTGCCGGCCGGAGCATCCTGCAAGGCATCGCGTGCGATCAACTCCAGCACCGCGCCATCGGGGCCGGCGAAATACACCGATTGCGATTGCCACGGGCCGTCCAGAGCGAAATGCCGGCGACCTTGCGAATCGCCCAGCAGGCTGGCGCGCGCGCCGATCCAGTGCGCGGCTGCCTCGAAGCGCGATGGGGCCACGTTGAAGGCCAGGTGCACGCTGCCCACCGGTTGCTGGGCCTGCACGCATTCCAGCGTGCTCCACCCGATACGCACGGTAGTGCCGTGCGACGGTTGCTGCAGCACATCGCGGTAAAACCGCAGGGTGAGGTCGGGATCCAGGCAGGGCAGCACGAGGTGACGGAGATGCATGGCACTCAAGATCGGTGAGGGGCCTGCATTGGACAACCTCAATCGCAGTTGAGGTCAAGCCATGCTGCGCCGGTCGGCAGCCAGGTGCGGCACCGCAGCGCTCGTCCAGCGCGATGCATGCGTCCGATGCGCTGCATCGCCAGAGCCGACGACGCCTCAGATCAGCTCCGCCAGCGCCCATAAATGGCGCACCAGTGGCGCGCTGTCCAAGGCGCCAGGCGACACCGCCAAGGCGAGCCGCGCCAGCGGCATGCGGCCTTCGATATCCAGGTAGCGCACGCCGGGGCGCTGCAGCTGCGCGGTGGAGGCGGGCACCACCGACACGCCCAGTTCGGCGGCGACCAGATTGATGATCGACGACATCTGCGGCGCTTCCTGGGTGATGCGCAAGGTCACCCCGGATTCGCGGCAGGCGGCCAGGATTTCGTCGTACAGGCTGGACCCGAAGCTGCGCGGAAACAGGATGAACGGCTCGCCGGCCAGCGCCGCCAACGGGGCGCTGGCGCGCGCGGCCAACGGATGCGCCGCCGGCACCGCGATCTTCATCGGCTCGTCGGCAAAGCGCAGCAACTGCAGGTCGGGCGGGGTGCTCAGCCCGTAGCGCACGAACGCCGCATCCAGGCGGCCATCGGCCAGGCCCACCAGCAGGCTGGCGGTGTTGGTTTCTTCCAGCAGCAGCTCGACCTGCGGCCATTGCCGGCGGAAATCGCGGATCAGCCGCGGCACCACCGGGCTGAACGCGGCCGAGGCGGTAAACCCCATGCGCAGCCGGCCGGACTCTCCGCGCGCCACCCGCCTGGCGGTGTCGGCGGCGCGCTCCACGTCGGCCAGCACGCGGCGCACCTCGCCCAGGAACGCCTCGCCGGCCGGGGTCAGCTCTGCGCCGCTGTGGGTGCGGCGGAACAGCGGCGTGCCCAGCTCACGTTCCAGCGTCTGGATCTGCTGGCTCAGCGGCGGCTGGCCAATGCCTACCCGCGCCGCAGCGCGGGTGAAGTTGCCTTCCTCGGCAACCGCCAGGAAATAACGCAGGTGACGCAGTTCCATGGGTATCTTTTTTATATATGGAAGCTGCCAGCATCATATATTGGACAGGGGGTGGGCGCAGGCGAATACTCGCCGTCCCTGGTCTCCAGTGCACTCCCGTGTCTTCCTCCCATCGCAGTTCCGGCACGTCCGGCCCATCGCCCGGCGCCGACGCCGGCCCGCCCGCAGCGCTGCGCATCCGTCTGGCGCTGTTCCTGGCCGGCTTTGCCACCTTCTCGCTGCTCTACAGCGTGCAGCCGGTGTTGCCCGAGTTCGCACGCGCCTTCGGCGTGGATGCGGCGGTGGCCTCGCTGCCGCTGTCGCTGGCCACCGGCGGGCTGGCGGTGGCGATCTTCTGCGCTGGCGCGGTGTCGGAAAACCTGGGCCGGCGCGGGCTGATGTTCGCCTCCATCGCGCTGGCAGCCGTGCTCAACCTGGTGGCCGCGTTCCTGCCGCACTGGGGCGCGCTGGTGGTGGTGCGCACCTTGTCGGGTATTGCGTTGGGCGGTGTGCCCGCGGTGGCGATGGTGTACCTGGGCGAAGAACTTCCGGCCAACAAGCTGGGGGCGGCCACCGGCCTGTATGTGGCCGGCAATGCCTTCGGCGGCATGACCGGGCGCATCGCGATGAGCGTGCTGACCGACCACACCGACTGGCGCACCGCATTGGCGCTGCTGAGCGTGGTCGACCTGCTGTGCGCTGTCGCGTTCGTGTGGCTGCTGCCGCCCTCCCGCCACTTCGTGCGCCGGCATGGCGTCAACCTGCAGTTTCATCTGCGCGCCTGGGCCGGGCATCTGCGCGATCGCAACCTGCCGTGGCTGTTTGCGTTGCCGTTCCTGCTGATGGGTGTCTTTGTCAGCCTCTACAACTACGCCGGCTTTCGCCTGGGCGGGCCGGAATTCGGCCTGAGCCAGAGCCAGATCGGCATGATCTTCAGTGCGTACGTGTTCGGTATCGTCAGCTCGTCGGTGGCCGGTGCGGCGTCGGACCGGTTCGGGCGTGGCCCGGTGGTCAGCGCCGGCATCGTGCTGTGCGTGCTGGGCGTGGCGCTGACCCTGGCGCATGTGCTGGCGCTGGTGGTGGCCGGCATCGTGTTGTTGACCATCGGCTTTTTCATCGCGCATTCGGCGGCCAGCGCGTGGGTGAGCCGGCTGGGTGGCGCGCATCGCAGCCATGCTGCGTCTCTGTATCTGCTGGCGTATTACGCCGGCTCCAGCGTGGTCGGCGCGCTGGGCGGCTGGTTCTGGCAGCACGGCGGCTGGTCTGGCCTGGTCGGCATGTGCCTGACGCTGCTCGCACTGGCCTTTGCCGCCGCACACGTCCTGCGCCAACGCGCGGACGACGCGCGGCCCTACGGGCGCTTTGCGCCGCATCCTGCGCGAGGTGAGTGATGCAGATCGAGCGACTCGACCATCTGCTATTGACCGTGGCCGACGTGGAGGCCACCTGCGCGTTCTACGCACGCGTGCTCGGCATGCAGGTGGTCAGCGTCGGCGAGACGGCGTGCACCAGGGTCGGCCAACGCACATCATCCCCGCGGCGGTGTGCGCTTGCGGTGCGTGCGTTGCGGCGTGGCCGGCGCTGACGGATCTTGCGCCAGGGTGGCCAGCAGGCGCGCGCGTCGGCGTTCCAGGTCGGCCAGCTGGCGTTCGATCAGCTGCAGCCGTTGCCGATGCGCCGGCAGGGTTTCCGGGCACAGCGGGGCGCCTTCCACCAGCCGCATGCAATCGGGAAAGCGGCGGATGTCGTCCAGGCTGAAGCCGGTGCCGATCAGGCGTTGAATCTGCCGCACCTGCGTCACGCAGCTGGCCGCAAACAGCCGATAGCCATTGGCGCTGCGCGACGACGTCAGCAGGCCCTGGGCATCGTAGTGGCGGAGCGAGCGCACGCTGACGCCGGTGCGCTGCGCCAGCGCGCCGATGCGCATGTCAGCGGTGGAAGAGGTGCCCATCTGCCAAGCATACGTGGCACGCAGCGCTTGACCCTCACATTGGTGTGAGGCCCGACGATGCCGTCTTCCCTGTTCTGCAAGGCACCTCCATGTCCATTCGACCCGCTTCACCTGCCTGTGCCCGCTGGTGGCAGCGCACGCTGGCCAGCCTGCTGCTGTGTGTCTGCGCGATCGCGTCAGCAAGCCCATCTGCAACCGCCAACTCGCGCAGCTACCAGGTCACTGCTCCAGATGGCGTGGCCCTGGCCGTGCAGGAGCATGGCGCCACCGACGGCCAGGCGATCGTGTTCGTGCACGGCCTGCTGGGCAGCCGCATCAACTGGGATGCACAGCTGGCCGACCCGCAACTGCAGGGCTACCGGCTGATCAGCTACGACCTGCGCGGCCACGGGCTGTCCGGCAAACCGACCGCGGCATCGGCGTATCGGGACGGCGCGCGCTGGGCCGACGATCTGGCAGCGGTGCTCAAGGCCACGGATGCCCGCAATGCGGTGCTGGTGGGGTGGTCGCTGGGTGGCGCGGTGATCAGCAACTATCTCAGTCGCTACGGCGACCGTGGCCTGGCGGGCGTGGTGTACGTCGATGGCGTGATCGAACTGCGCGCGCAGCAGCTGGGGGCGCATCCGGCCATCTATCGCGACCTGGTTTCCGACGACCTGCGCACGCATCTGCAGGCGGTCCAGGACTTCCTGCGGCTGTGCTTCGCCACCCAACCGCCTGCGCCGGTGTTCGACACTTTGCTGGCCAATGCAGCGCTGGCCTCGTGGGACATGCAGCGTGCGGTGCAGGGCATGTCCATCGACATCGCCGGCCTGCAGCGCACCCGCCTGCCCGTGCTGCTGCTGTACGGTGGCCGCGATGCGCTGGTGCTCAGCGAACCGGCACTGGCACGTGCGCGCCAGTTGCAGCCGCGCGCACAGATCCACCTGTATCCGGACGCCGGCCACGCCCCGTTTCTGGAAGACAGCCCGCGCTTCAACCAGGATCTGCTGCAGTTCGTGCAGCAGGCGGGCGTTGCGCACTGAGTGTTGCGCCCACCCGCGCCGGGAGCGTGCGGAAGAGAGGATGCATGGTCGCAATGACTGTTCCAGCTGTCAGTGGCCGGCAGGGCGCTGCCTGACCACCGACACCGCCCGCTGCGCCGGTCCGGCGTGCACGTCTTTTCGTGATGGCGCAGCATGCGCTGCGCGCTCGCTTGGAATCGACCAGCGCAGCCCCAGATCTATGAGCGCGGGCACGCACCAGGCGCGGCCGTCGGCGTGCATCCGCCGCCGTCGGTGTTGCGTAGTACGTGCTGGGCCGCGCCGGGTGGCAACGCGCCATGCCACTGCATCTTTGCTGCGCCATCGAGCAGTGGGGCGGGGGCGGTCCGGTAGCGCCTGCAGGGCGGTCGTAACGTGATCCCATGGCTATTGGAGGTGTTCGATGAGCGCTGTTCCCGCCCACGACAACGACGCGCTGCAGACGTTCATCGAGCGCCATCAGCGCCTGTTCGTGCTCAGTGGTGCCGGCTGCAGCACCGATTCGGGCATCCCGGACTACCGCGATCTGCAAGGCGGCTGGAAGCGTCCGCAACCGGTGACCTTTCAGGCCTTCATGGGCGAGCTCTCCACGCGCCAGCGCTACTGGGCGCGCAGCCTGATCGGCTGGCCGCGCTTCGGGCAGGCCAGACCCAACGCCACCCATCACGCGCTGGCCGCACTGGAGGCGCGCGGGCAGCTGGAACTGTTGCTGACCCAGAACGTGGACCGCCTGCATCAGGCTGCCGGCAGTCAGGCGGTGATCGACCTGCATGGCCGGCTGGACGTGGTGCGTTGCATGGGCTGCGAACGCCGCATGCCGCGGACCGACTTCCAGGTCTTGCTGGAGCAGGCCAACCCCGGCTGGGCCACGCTGGAGGCCGCACAGGCACCCGATGGCGACGCGGATCTGGACGATGTGGCCTTCGACACCTTCGTGGTGCCGCCGTGCCCGGTGTGCGGCGGCGTGCTCAAGCCGGACGTGGTGTTCTTTGGCGAGAACGTGCCGCGTGAGCGGGTGGAGCGGGCGTTTGCGCACCTGCAGGCCGCCGATGCGGTGCTGGTGGTGGGCTCGTCGCTGATGGTGTATTCGGGCTTTCGCTTCGTGCAGGCCGCCGCGCGCAACGGCCTGCCGATCGCCGCGCTCAATTTCGGGCGCACCCGCGCCGACGATCTGCTCACCTTGAAAGTGGAGCAGTCGTGCGCGCAGGCGCTGGCCTTCCTGCATCAGCCGCCGGACCCGCTGCGCAGCGCGCAGGCCAGGTACGACAGTGCGCGCTCTGCATGACGCTGTGATCCATTGCAGCGGTTGTGTCGCAGCGCCGGGCGCAGTGCAATGGGCGCCCCCACGCTGCGTCTGGATGCTGCCTTGAGCCAGTTGTTCACCCCCATCGCCTTCGGCCCGCTCGCGCTCGCCAACCGCATCGTCATCGCGCCGATGTGCCAGTACTCCGCACAGGACGGCCGTGCCGGCGATTGGCATCGCATCCATCTGGGCACCTTGTCGCAATCCGGTGCCGGCCTGTTGATTCTGGAAGCGGCCGCGGTGCTGCCGGAAGGGCGGATCAGTTACGCCGATCTGGGCCTGTACGACGACGCCACCGAGCAGGCGCTGGACGC
This sequence comes from Xanthomonas sp. NCPPB 1068, assembly GCF_041479385.2. NCBI lineage: Bacteria > Pseudomonadati > Pseudomonadota > Gammaproteobacteria > Lysobacterales > Lysobacteraceae > Xanthomonas > Xanthomonas sp. NCPPB 1068. The sequence continues at coordinate 389,143 of NZ_CM192986.1, forward strand.
GGTGCTGCAGTCGGTGCGCCGCTGGTCGCCGATGCCGGTCGGCATCCAGCTGGCACATGCCGGCCGCAAGGCGTCCACCGATCTGCCCTGGAAGGGCGGCGAGGCCATCGCCCCCGATCACGCGCATGGCTGGCAGACGGTGTCTGCCTCGGCCGTGCCGTTCAAGGCCGGCCAACCGGCGCCGCAGGCATTGGACGAGGCCGGCATCGACGCGGTGGTCGCCGCCTTCGTGGACGCGGCCACACGCGCCGAACGCCTGGGCCTGGACCTGATCGAGTTGCATGCCGCACACGGCTACCTGATGCATCAGTTCCTCTCGCCGCTGAGCAACCAGCGCAGCGATACCTATGGCGGATCGCTGGAAAACCGCATGCGGTTGACGCTGCGCATCTTCGACGCCCTGCGCGCGGCGGTGTCCGCGCGCATTGCTGTCGGTGTGCGCATTTCGGCCACCGATTGGGTGGACGGTGGCTGGGATCTGCAACAAAGCATCGCCTTGTCCAAGGCGCTGGATGCACGCGGTGCGCACTACATCCATGTCTCCAGCGGCGGGCTGGACCCGCGTCAGCAGATTCCGGTGCAGGCCGGCTATCAGATTCCGTTCGCGCAGCAGATCAAGGCGCAGGTCGCCACGCCGGTGATCGGTGTGGGCCTGATCACCGAACCGGCGCAGGCCGAAGCGATTGTGCGCGACGGCCAGGCCGATGCCATCGCGCTGGCGCGTGGCATCCTGTACGACCCGCGCTGGCCGTGGCATGCCGCCGCCGCGCTGGGTGCCTCGGTCACGCCTGCACCGCAATACCTGCGCTGCGAACCGCGCGATGCGCGTGGCGTGTTCGCCAATTGATCCGCACCACCAACGCCATTCCGAACAAGGACAACGCATGCCGATAGGGTTTCTGGGGCTGGGCACGATGGGCCTGCCGATGGCGCACAACCTGCTGCGCGGCGGCTTTGCGTTGAGTGTGTGGAACCGCTCGCCGGAACGCGCGCAGTCGCTGCGCGAGGCCGGTGCCACCGTCGTGGACGCGCCGCTGGCTGCGGCGCATGGCCCGCTGCTGTTTTCGATGCTGGCCGACGATCATGCGGTGCGCCAGACCGTGCTGGACGGTGGCGTGCTGGATGCGCTGCCTGCCGGCAGCGTGCACGTCAACATGGCCACCATCTCGGTGGCGCTGGCTCACGAGTTGACCGCCCTGCACGCCGAGCGCGGGGTGGCTTATGTGGCCGCGCCGGTACTCGGCCGTGTCGATGTCGCTGCGGCAGGCAAGCTCAACATCCTGGCTGCCGGCGATGATGCCGCGCTGGCCCGCGTGCAGCCGATGTTCGATGTGCTGGGGCAACAGACCTGGCACATCGGCAGCGCGCCCGAGCAGGCCAATGCCGTCAAACTGGCCGCCAACTTCTGCCTGGCCAGCGCCATCGGCGCCATGGCCGAAGCCAGTGCACTCGCACGCGGCCACGGCGTGGACGCCACCCAGTTCCTGGGCATGCTCACCAGCACCTTGTTCGCCGCGCCCGCGTATCAGGGCTACGGCAAGTTGATCATGCAACGCCAGTACACGCCGGCCGGCTTCACCGCCACGCTGGGTCGCAAGGATGTGGATCTGGCCATCCAGGCCGGTGCCGACAGGCAGGTGCCGATGCCGCTGGGCGAACTGCTGCGCGCGAACCTGGACGAGGCCATCGCCCATGGCGACGGCAACGCCGATTGGGCAGTGCTGGCGGAAGTTGCCGCACGTCGGGCGGGGCAGGCGTAGCGCGGGCGACAACGCACTGGCGGCGGCATGCGCACTGCTTGCGAGGTGAGTTGGTGCAAGAAACGTAGGGCGCCGCTGCAGGCGCACCTTCAGTGCAACGAACATCATGGCCGGGCGCAATGACGCGTCTGCATCTGCACAGCATTGCGGCCAAGGAGCGGGCGCGGCAGACGCCAACGCCGCTGCACCGCACGTCAGAGCGCCCCCACACCGTCATGCCGCGCTCCCGGTGTTGGCTGGCTTGAGGCAATCTGCGCAAGCGGCTAAGGTGCCTGCTCCATTCGGCCAGGCACTGCGCTGCGCGATGCGCAACGCGGTCCGGCCACCACCAGCGCCTTCACGGAGAACGCGATGCGATACCTGCACAACAGGCCCGGTTCCACCGCGTGCCCTTCGCGCGCAGCAGCCTGTGCCGGTGACGCGCAATGACCACCCCGCCGGTCGTCAGCCAGGGCCAGGTCGGCCCGGACCATCCCGAGCATCCGGACCATTATCTGTTCGCGCAGATTCGTGAGGCGGTAGGTGTGCTCGATGCCGAATTGAACAAGCCCACCGACGCGGCCAGCGAGCGCATGGCCGCGCGCTTGTTGCCGCTGGCAAAACAGCATGGCTTCGACCAGGTGGACCACGTGGTGCTCAGCCGTCATCTGGGCGAGGTCGGCGAAAACGTGTTCCTGGTGCGCGGTGATCTGGGCGACCCGGCGCATCTGCGCGCGCACATCACCACCCAGGACGCAATGGACACCTCGGTGGAAGACTCGCTCGCGCAGCTGGATGAAATCAATCGTCGCCTGATGCTGCGCCTGCCGCCGCGCTGAGCGGCACGCGTCATCTCCAGCCCGGGCCTGGGCGATGGTGTGACCGCCGCCTTTCCAGTCGATAGGCTGCTGCTCGGGTCACGCCAGCGGCACCGCGGTGACCAGCACCGTCGTTCGCGGTGCAGCGTCATCGGTGCTATCGCCGCGCTCGCACCATGCAACAGTTACCGACGCAAGCACTGCGCCAGCGGCGTCATGCATTGGCTATCATTGCGCCGATGCGCTCCGACTACATCCTTACCCTGTCTTGCCCCGATCGCACCGGTATCGTGTACCGCGTCACCGGGCTGCTGTTCGATCTGGCCTGCAATATTCTCGACGCCCAGCAATTTGGCGATGACGAGAGCGGCCGCTTCTTCCTACGCGTGCATTTCGACAAGCCGCCGGGCACGGATATCGCCAGCCTCGAGCAACGGTTTGCCGTGTTGGCCAACGCATTTCAGATGACGTGGCAGTTGCACGATGCGCGTCGGCGCGCGCGGCTGCTGGTGCTGGTGAGCAAGCAGGGCCATTGCCTCAACGATCTGCTGTTCCGCATGCACAGCCGGCAATTACCGGTAGACATCGCCGCGGTCGTCTCCAACCACACCGACTTCGCGCCGCTGGCGGCGTCCTACGGCATCGCCTTTCATCATCTGCCGGTCAGCGCCGACACGCGTGCCGCACAGGAAGCGCAACTGCTCGCGTTGGTGGATGATCTGCACATCGATCTGGTGGTGCTGGCGCGCTACATGCAGATCCTCTCGCCCGGCCTGTGCCGCGCGCTGGCCGGGCGCGCCATCAACATCCATCACAGCTTCCTGCCCAGCTTCAAGGGCGCCCAGCCGTATCACCAGGCACACGCGCGCGGGGTCAAGATCATCGGCGCCACTGCGCACTACGTCACCGAAGACCTGGACGAAGGCCCGATCATCGAACAGGACGTCGCGCGCGTCGACCATGCCATGACGCCACGCGACCTGGTGCGCCTGGGCAGCGATACCGAATCGCTGGTGCTCGCCCGCGCGGTGCGCCGCCATGTCGAACACCGCATCGTGCTCAACGGCCATCGCACGGTGGTGTTTCGCTAGCGGCCAGGCCGCATCCCCGTCACCACGGGCTGGTTGCGTCGACGCAATCGGTTCGCATCATGCGCGCTTGTGCGCATGCCGGCTGTGGTGTCACAGCGCTTCTGCCGCCGCACTATGCGCGCGCGCATAGTGCGAGGGTGCACTGCCGGTGTGGCGAGTGAAGGCCACGCTGAAGCTGCTGGCCGAGCCGTAACCCACCCGCTGCGCCGCCTGCGCAACGCCAAGCCCGTGTTCCGACAGCAGTGTCTTTGCCAGCGCCATGCGCCATGCCAGCAGATATTCCATCGGCGCCATGCCCATCGCACGATTGAAGCGCGTGAAGAACGAGGATCGCGACAGCGCCGCTTCCCTGGCGAGCGCCTCGACCGTCCACGCATGCGCCGGTGCAGCGTGCAGTGCGCGCATCGCCGCTGCCAGGCGCACATCGGAGAGTGCGCGCACCAGCCCTGGCGTTGTGTCGCTCGCTGTCAGCGAGCGCAAGGCTTCGATCAACAGCACTTCCAGTAGCCGCGCAAGCACCTCCGCGCGTGCGGGTCGGGTTGCGCGTGCCTCTTCGCCCACCAGATTCACCAACGTGGCAAGGCGTGGCTCACCACGCACATGCACCAGCCGCGGCAGCAGCGACACCAGTAGCGCGGCATCGGGCGAGCCGAAGCTGCAATGGCCAATCACGACACGAAGATCTACCGGGCCGTCCTGCGCACCGATACGGAAACTGCCATCGCCCATATCGGTCGGCACCGTGTGGGCCTGCCCGGCCGACGCCAGCACGCTGCAGAGCGTGATGGCGAGCATGGCGGGTGCCAAAACGAAGTCGCCCGCTTCAAGAACCCGCACCTCGCCATCCTCAAGCGCCAGCCGGCACGATCCTTCGATCACCGCGCAGTAAAACGGGCCTGGCGCATCGGAGCGGCACACCGACCACGCACCAGCACCAACCACAAGCTTGGAAAACCGTGCCGCCGGCCGGAGCAGCAGTACAACCTCGGCAAGCGGGTCAAGCATCGTTGGACTCTTGCAAATGGATTAAATACTTTCAGATATCGAAAGTATGGTTCCTGAAGCCTAACGTACATCTCTCGTCACGTCACCGAGGGTGCTTCATGCAAACCATACTCATCACTGGCTGCTCGTCTGGCTTTGGCCTGGCAACCGCCACCTATTTCCTGGAGCGCGACTGGCGCGTGGTCGCCACCATGCGCACGCCACGCGATGACCTGTTTCCGGCGTCGCCCCGGTTGCAGGTATTGCAGCTCGATGTCACCGATACCGACAGCATCCAGGCCGCGGTTGCTGCGGCAGGCACGATCGACGTCCTTGTCAATAACGCAGGCTTCGGTGCGCCCATGCCGCTGGAACTTGCAAGCCTGCAGTCGGTACGCGAGCTGTTCGAAACCAACACCTTCGGTACGCTTGCAGTAACGCAGGCACTCTTGCCCCAGATGCGTGCGCGCCGTGCCGGGGTCATCGTCAATGTGTCATCGAGCGCAACGCTCAAGCCGCTTCCGCTGATCGGTGCCTATCGTGCAGCCAAGGCCGCGGTGAACGCGCTGAGCGAATCGCTGGCCACCGAGCTGGAGGACTTCGGCATTCGCGTGCGGGTCGTGTCGCCAGGCTCGTGCGGAGAGACGGCGTTCCGTGCCACCGCTCGCACCGGTCTGCGTGGTCTCGACAACGCGGTCTATGGACCGTTTATGCAACAGACAATGGCACGCATGAGCACGTCTACTGGCCCGGGAACCCAGTCGACCGATGTTGCCGAAGCGATCTGGCGCGCAGCCACCGACCTGGACGCGCCGATGTTCATCCCTGCGGGCGCAGATGCAGAACTATGGGCATCCGAAGCGGCTCGGATCAGCCAATAAGACCGCTCGAACGCTGCGCCGCACGCTGGCGGCTAAGTGTGTCGAACATGCGGCGCCCTCACCAATGGTGAGGCACACCGTGAATCCGTCGGTGGAGTTACGTTGGCGGCATCCGTGCCGCCAACGGTTCCGCAATGGTCAGCACACCGCAGCAGGCCGTTTGCTGGTGCCCTTATCGAGAGGCATGCATGCCGACCATCTCGACTTCAGGCAGCGATTGTTTGCAGCCTGCTCTGATTGCAGCAACGCACCGGTGCTCCCATGCATGCCGCAATGGCCGACACGCGTGCCGGCCATCTTCGTGCGTACTGCGAACACTGCACTACCTGGCCGCATTCGCATTCATCACCGCATTGCGGTTGGCATCCAGGTACTGCGCCGGGTCGCGCATGCCGGTGGTGTGGCATTGGCCGGTGGTGTGGCCACGGTTGACGCCGCCGGGCAGCTGCGCATTGACCTGCTCCACGGTGCCGTCTTCCGGGTCGTTCAACACCAGGTCCGAGGCCGCATTGCAGTAGTCGTTGGTATACCAGTTGGTCTTGGCAAACGAGGTGGTGTAGTAGTTGACCTTGGCACGCGCATCGGCGGGAATGCCGGCCAGCCAGGCCTTGGCGCCGTCGTAGGTCATGTCCGCATTGGTGCCGCAGCCCACGCCGAACCACGACCCCACCGCGGCCAGGACGCCGGACAGATTGGTGCCCTGATACGGCGTGCCCACCGACTGCATCACGCGGCCGCCGCTGGCGTTATCCAGCCCGCTCCAGTAGTAGGTGTACAGGTGCAGCGCGGCCATGCCGCCCTGGCTGTGCGCCACCGTGGAAAACGACGACCATTGGCTGGCGAACTGCGCAATGCGCTGTGCGAACTGGTCGTTGCTGCGGTTCTGCTTGGCATCCAGGAACGTGGACGCATTGGTGAACTGCGCCTGCGGCCACACGCCGTTGGAGCAGTAGCCGTGCACCAGCACCAGCTGCGAGCCGGCCGCCTGCGGCTGCGCCATCGCGGCGGCACTGGCCAGCGCGGTCGGGCGCGGGCCCATGCGCATGCTTTCGTCGATGCCGCCGGTGGCCCGCGCGATGCTGGCGCGCCGCAAGGCGGGTAGCTGCAACGGCAAGCTGCCGGCCTGCACCAACGGGATGTAATGGTCCGGGTCTTCGATGCGCAGCCCACGCAGCGAGAACGGTGCGCGCGCGCCCGCACGTGCGATCCAGCGCTCGTCCAGGCTCAGCGGCAGCTGCCCCTGCTGCGGCGTGAGCATGCCGCCGATCCACGCTACCGGCACGTCCTTGCCCTTGGCATCGGTGCCCCAGACCTGGCCGAACACGCGATAGTGCGACGGTGCATTGCCGCGTGCCGCCACCGGCAATGCCAGGGTCAGCCGGGTACCGTCGGTCGCGCGTGCGCTGAGCGCATTGCCCAGCAAGCGCAGCGAGGTATCCAGCACCGGCATCACGTGCTCGCTGGTCCGCACGAACCGCTGCCCGGCCTGATCGTGGCCGCGCACGATGACCTGCGCAATCCAGGTGCCCTCGCGGCCTGGCTGGAAGCTCCCGCCATACACGCCGTCGCCGGCAGCGCCATCGTTGTGTGCGCCGTCGTCGGCCATCGGCAGGACCCGCACCGCGCCTTGCGGATCGATCACCCGCAGGCTGGCGTCATCGATCTGCCCCGCCTGGCCGGCGAGCAAGGTGGTGCCACGTGCATCGCTGCCGCTGAGCATCGCATTGAGCGTCAGCGACTTGCCCACCAGCTGCTGGCGGTCACGCGGGTACGAGGCCAGCTGCGTGCGTGCATCGCCTTCCATCAGCACATACCCGCGCTGCGCCACCGGCGATGCCGATTGCAGGGTCAATGACCAGTTGCCATTCTGCGCGGCGTCCACCGCGTAGCGCATGCCGGTGGTGCCGTGGTCCGCCGTGCCCAGCACGGTGCGCTGTGCCTGCACCTGCGGCGCGGCAGCGGCGCGTGCGCCGGCAACACGTGGTGCCGCCACGTCGGCATCCCAGGCCTGGTCGCCGGCCAGCACCATGAAACGCAGGCGGCCGTTTTCCACCGGCAGCGTGCCCTGCCAGCGTGCGGCGTTACCGGCCGGTGCCAGCTCCACCGGCAACAGGGCGCTCTTGGACAGGATCGCCGACTCGGCCGGATCGGGTGCGCGCATCTGCGCAAATTCCTCCGGTGGGCCGGCAAGCAGTTTGGGTTGCAGCTCGGCCGCCGCCAGCGGCAGCGAGACCAGCGACAGGGTGCACATCACGGACAACAACGAGGGCTTGGGCATGGCGACATCTCTCCTTGGACGTTGCGGATGCAATGCCATCGCGCGCAGCAACGGCATCGGATGCAGCGCCCCCTCGCCGCGATTCGTCGATGGTTATACCCCGCGCGTATGACAAGCCTGCTGTGCGCTGCAACACCTCACGCGTGCAGCAGAAAAACACCAGAATCAAATAGTACGTTCTGTGATTCCGGTCGCGGACACGCCCACGTGCGCACAATTTTTGCCGATCGATCTGCCGCCCAGGGCGGCTGCTGAGCGCCGAGCCGGCGTGCGTGCGCGGCACCGGTGGGCGGGCACCGTCTGTTTAGGTCGTCGGCAGATTGGTGGCAGCGGCAAGCGCCATGCGGGAGCGGTAGTGCTCGGCCCACGCGAGCGACCGTGCGATGCCGCCGAACGGAAACATGTGCAGGCGCACATCGCCATGCGCTGGCGTCAGCCCTGCCGCGAGGCGATCGACAAAGTGGTCCGGCCCTGCGGTCCCCAGCAGCTTGCCGAGCGAGATGCCGTACTTGGACAGCATCGCTGCGCTCGCGCCCACACCGCAGCGTGCGGCATAGCGCGCAAGTACCGCGACGCCGGCAGGACCAGGCACGCCCACGCGTACCGGAGCTTCGATGCCATGCGCGCGCAGCGCGTTCAACCAGGTCAGCACCAGGTCGGCATCGAATGCGAACTGGGTGACGATCAGGGGTGCCATGCCGCGTTCGGCGATGCTGCGACACTTGCGTTGCAGTACCGCCCATCGATCGTCTGCATGCATGGCCGGATGTCCTTCCGGATGTCCCGCCACGGCGATGGTCTTGATGCCTGCGCGCTCGAATACGCCTGTCGCGATCAGCGCCAGGCTGTCCGGAAACGGCCCGAGCGGTAACGACGGATCGCCTGCAACCACCAGGCAGTGCGCAACGCCGGCGTCATCGACGGCGCGCCCGACAAAGGCCTGCAGCGCGTCCCGCGAGGCGATGCGACGCGCGGACAGGTGGGGCATGGGCGCAAAGCCAAGCCCGCGCACCCGCTGTGCGGCAGCCAGCCGCGTCGCGTCGTCTTGGCCGGGCAGCGACGGGATGGCAATGAGGGTGCCAGGCACGATCCGCGGTGCCACCGCAGACAACGCGGCAATGTCGTGTGCGCCCACCTCCAGCGAATAGGCATCGGTGAGTGTGCTGGCGGGCCTGGGCGTGGCTGGATGCATCAACAGGCGTTCCGTTCTTTGATGGAGTGGCGCAGGCATGTCCGCACGGATGACGGAAGGCCGGGCATCGGCATGGCCTTCATCAACGCACCAGAGTGCGGCGCGCTGCAGCAATGCAGCACGTGGCCACCGGGCAACCCAGGTGGCGTGCACAGGCCAGTGGCGCGCATCAGGTGCCCGCCGGTGCGTCAGCGGTGGCATTGGCAGGCTGGCGCGCCAGTTCGATAAAGGCGCGCAGATAGTCGACGGTGATATCGGCCTCGCGTGCGCCCAGGTAGATCTGCTTGGGGATGCCGCGCGCACCCAGCCGCACCGGCACCACGGCCATCCTGGCCGCGTATTCCTCCACCAGCCAGCGCGGCATGGCGGCCACGCCGCGGCCGCTGGCCACCATCTGCATCATGATGTCGGTGGTTTCGATGGCCTTGTGGCGCCGTGGCGTGACACCGGCCGGCAGCAGGAACTGGCTGTAGATGTCCAGCCGCTCCAGGTCCACCGGGTAGCTGATGAGCACCTCGCGGGTCAGCTGCTGTGGCTTGACGTAGGCCGCCGATGCCAAGGCATGGCCCTTGGCCACGACCAGCACCTGCTCGTAGTCGAACACCGGTTCGAACCGCAGCCCCGGCTTGAACAACGGGTCCGGCGTGACCAGCAGATCGATCTCGTAGCCGAACAGCGCGCCGATGCCGCCGAACTGGAACTTCTGCTTCACATCCACATCCACGTCCGGCCAGGTGGCCAGATACGGCGCCACCAGCTTGAGCAGCCACTGGTAGCACGGATGGCACTCCATGCCGATGCGCAGCGCACCGCGTTCGCCCTGCGCAAACTGCCCCAGGCGCTCTTCGGCCAGATCCAGCTGCGGCAGCACCCGGTTCGCCACCGCCAGCAGGTACTGGCCGGCCTGGGTCAGGCGCAGGCTGCGCCCTTCGCGCAGCCAGATGTCGGTGCCCAACTGCTGCTCCAGCTTTTTCATGCTGTGGCTCAGCGCCGACTGGGTCAGGTTCAACACGCCCGCCGCAGCGGTCAACGACCCTTGCTGCTCGACCTGCTGGACGATGGTGAGATGGATGCGCTCAAGCATTCAGATGATCCGAATTCATGGATTGTTGAAATAACACCATTTTACTTCATTGAATGCGACCCCTAGCATCGGGATCGTCGTCGCTCGCCCGCTTCGGAACACACCTGCAACCAGATGTCGGCACGGGCGGCCCCCTCCGGCGGCGCCACGCGCCTCCCACTGCTCAGGTCACCCCACATGACTGCACATCCGCCACATCCGCTCCGCGTCGTTGCCGTCTCCGGTGGCCTGCAACGCCCCTCCAAGGCCGCTGCCCTGGCGCAACACCTGATGGCCCTGATCGGCGAAGCAGTGCCGTGCGAGCAGCATCTGGTCGAACTCGGCGCCCTGGCACCGCACTTTGCCGGCGCGCTGTGGCGCTCGCAGTTGCATGACACGGTAGAGCAGGAACTTGCCGCCGTGGAGCAGGCCGACGTGCTGGTGGTGGCCACACCGGTGTATCGCGGCTCGTTTACCGGGCTGTTCAAGCATTTCTTCGATTTCATCCATCAGGATGCCCTGGTCGATACCCCGGTGCTGCTGGCGGCCACCGGCGGCAGCGAACGCCACGCGCTGGTGATCGACCACCAACTGCGGCCGCTTTTCAGTTTCTTCCAGTCACGCACGTTGCCGCTGGGCGTCTACGCCACCGACCGCGACTTTCTGGATTACCGCGTGCACAACGAGGCGCTGGCCGAGCGCGCCAGCCTGGCGGTGCAGCGCGCACTGCCACTGATCGCACTGACGCGGCCCGCAAGCCCCGGCGCCGCAACCACGGTGGCCGCCGCCTGAGCGGCATCCGCTCCAAGGCGGGTCATCTGCGGTAGGAGCCATTGGCGCCCGCCCGCACATCCACAGGCCGGGAACGCATTCATCCGACACCCATCGCTGCGCCGCAGAGCGCGCGTCTCATCCAACGAATCAAGGCGTCAGTTGCAATGACTCAGCAATTCACCTTCACCATCAAGAGCCTCCGCTTCGACGAGGACTATCAACCCGCGACCAACACGCGCAACACCACCAACTTCGCCAACCTGGCCAGAGGCGAGCGTCGTCGGGAGAACCTGCGCAACACATTGGCGATGATCAACAACCGCTTCAACGACCTGGCGCATTGGGACAACCCCACGCGTGACCGCTATGGCGTCGCGCTGGAGATCATCTCTGCCGAGATGCACATCGACAGCAACGCAGCGGGCAATGCGTTTCCGTTGATCGAAATCTTGAAGCCCACCATCGTCGACCAACACACCGGCGCGCATATCGACGGCATTGCGGGCAACAATTTTTCGTCCTACGTGCGCGACTACGATTTCAGCATCCTGCTGCCCGCGCACAATCAGGACGCCACCGGCTTCGCCATCCCGGAGGACTTCGGCAGCCTGCACGGCACGCTGTTCAAGCAGTTCCTGCACTCGGATGCCTACACCGCGCGCTTCGACAAGCCGCCGGTCATCTGCATCAGCGTCTCCAGCAGCAGGACCTACCACCGCACCGGAAACCAGCACCCCATCCTGGGCATCGAATACAGCCAGGACGAGGGTTCGTTGACGGACCGGTATTTCGCGAAAATGGGCCTGAAGGTGCGCTATTTCATGCCGCCCGGCAGCGTCGCACCCTTGGCGTTCTATTTTGTCGGCGACCTGCTGAGCGACTACGGCAACCTGGAGCTGATCGGCACCATCAGCACCATGGAAACCTTCCAGAAGATCTACCGGCCGGAAATCTACAACGCCAATTCCGCAGCGGGGGCGATCTATCAGCCCAGCCTGAAACACCAGGATTATTCGTCCACCCAGATCGTCTACGACCGCGAAGAGCGCAGCCGCCTCGCTGTCACGCAGGGCAGGTTCACCCAGGAGCACTTCATTCAGCCCTACGGCAACCTGCTTGCGCAATGGGCCTCCCGCCACGCCTCCTGATCACCACGCCTACAAGACACCAACATCATGACGAAGCTGCTCCCCACCTCAACCGCCGGTAGCCTGCCCAAGCCGTCCTGGCTGGCACAGCCGGAAACACTCTGGTCGCCCTGGAAACTGCAGGACGACGCACTGATCGAAGGCAAGCAGGACGCCTTGCGCCTGTCGCTGCAGGAACAGCAGCACGCCGGCATCGACATCGTGAGCGACGGCGAACAGACCCGTCAGCATTTCGTCACCACCTTCATCGAACACCTCAGTGGTGTCGATTTCGAAAAGCGCGAAACGGTCAGGATTCGCGACCGCTACGACGCAAGCGTGCCGACCGTGGTTGGCGCGGTGAGCCGGCCCAAATCCGTATTCGTGGACGATGCCAGATTCCTGCGCCAGCAAACCCGCCAGCCCATCAAGTGGGCGCTGCCGGGCCCCATGACCATGATCGATACGCTCTTTGATGCGCACTACAAGAGCCGCGAAAAACTGGCCTGGGAATTTGCCAAGATCCTCAACCAGGAAGCCAGGGAACTGGAAGCGGCCGGCGTGGACATCATCCAGTTCGACGAGCCGGCCTTCAACGTGTTCTTCGACGAGGTCAACGACTGGGGCGTCGCCACCCTGGAGCGTGCGGTGGAAGGGCTCACCTGCGAGACTGCCGTGCATATCTGTTACGGCTACGGCATCAAGGCCAATACCGACTGGAAGCAGACCCTGGGCTCGGAGTGGCGCCAGTACGAAGAGTCGTTTCCCAAGCTGCAGACATCCTCGCTCGACATCATTTCGCTGGAGTGCCACAACTCGCACGTGCCGATCGATCTGATCGAACTGGTGCGCGGCAAGAAGGTGATGGTTGGCGCCATCGACGTGGCAAGCACCACGATCGAAACGCCGCAGGAAGTGGCCGAGACCTTGCGCAAGGCGCTGCGGTTCGTCGATGCCGACAAGCTCTACCCGTCCACCAACTGCGGCATGGCGCCGCTCGCCCGGCATGTCGCACGCGGCAAACTCAGTGCGCTCAGCGCAGGCGCGCAGATCGTGCGTGGAGAGTTGTCGGCTTAGGGACCAGCGGCACAAAAAAGCCCCCGCAAGCGGGGGCTTTTTCATTTTCCATCGCGTTGCAGCGATCAGTAATTGACCTGCAACTGCAGCCGCAGCAGATCGCCTTCCACCACCGGGTACGGCGCGGTGGTGACGTCGGTGCGCTTCATCTTCGAATAGGCGAACACCAGCTCCAGCGCGTCCATCGGCTGCCACTCGATACCGGCTTCCACTTCGTCCAGGCGCATGCGCGGGGCGTTGGTATCGAACTTGGAGCCGCCACGGTAGGTCTGCCATTTGAGGTAGGGCAGTAAGGTGCCGTAGTTGCCATCGTGCTTGTACATCGCCTGCACGTAGCCGCCGCTCAGCGAGCGGGTGCGGATGCGGCGCTGTTCCACATCCAGTTCCGGGCCGCGTCCCACCGTCCACTCGGCCTGCAGGCCGAACGGCTGCGGGTAGTAGATGACATGCGCGGCCACGCGCTGGTCGGTGTAGCCGTTGGGGTCGGTGATGGCCGGAGTGAAGTTGCGCCCGCCGATGTTCACTGCCGCCGCGGTCGGCACAAAGCGCCCGCTGTACGCATCGGCGCCCACTTCCAGGTACTGCCCGTTGGCGAACTTGAACGGGTAGGTGGCATGCACCACCGCATGCATGCTGTCGTTACGCTCTGCGCGGTTGGCGCCCTGGCCGTTGTAGACGCCCGCACCCAGCACGCCGTAGTCGCCCGAGCCCTTCAGACCGGATTTGACCAGGTCCTGGAAGCGGCCCTTGGCCACGGTGGGGCTGTAATAGAACACCGCACCGATATCGCGTTCGTCGCGCAGGCCGGAGTTGAGCGCGTCGGCGCGGTCCAGGGTGAGGCGGTTCTGGCTGGACTGCAGGTTTTCCCAGCCGTACGGCATCTTCGACTGGCCCACCCGTACGCGGTACTCGCGCTTCTTGTCGAAGAAGATGTCGGCGTAGGCATCGCGCAGCTGCGCGAAGTTGGTGGTGTTGGTGCCGGCCGGCGTGCTCGCAAAGTCCGGCTGGAAATACAGCGACACGTGCTCGTTGAGATCGCCGCTCAACACCAGGCGCGCGCGCCGGATGCCCAGGCTCTGGTCGTTACCGATGAAGCGGTCGCCCGGCGCACGCAGGTCCTGCGCGTCGCCGCCTATGCCCTGGTTGTAGCGGATCTGGGTGTAGCCACGCAGGCTGAGCTTGTCGTACCACTTCTTGCCGGCATCGCTGGCCTTGGCCGGTGCGGGCGCCGGGACCGGGGCGGGGGCAGCCTGGGCAACGGCGGTATCGGCCGGCGTGGTGACGCCCGGCGCAGGCGGCAGCGGCTGTGCGGGGGCGGCGGGCATCGCCGACGCCGGCAGCTTGCCGTTCTCGTCCACCTGCACGAACTTGCCCAACTTGTCGCGGCCCGGCGCCGGCTCGGCGAAGATCTGCTTGGTCTTGCGGTCCACGTACAGCTCCAGCTCGGCGGCCAGCGTGCTGCCGCTGGCGGTGGCGCTGAGCGCGCACAGGACGGTGGCGAGATTGCGTTTTTTCATTGGTCCGGCTCGTGCAAGGGGAAACGGGTCGGCGGCTGCGTCGCGCCGGCGCTGCCCGAAAGGCGCTGCGCGGCATGGAAGCGCCTGCCAGGGCGCCGGTCGTCCTGACGTAGCGGCAAGGGCAGCAGTTATATTTAGATTTGATGTCAGTTTGGTGACATCGGCAGGCCGGCCCATCGCGGCCCTTGTGTCACCGTCGTGTCGGAGCGATGGCAGTTATGCGACCGGCGTGAGACGAGCCCAGCTGCGCGCGGGTTGCCGGGGCCGGGCGGGCGGTGTACGCGAGCCCGCCGGAGCGGCATGAGCGCGAGCGCGCATGGCCAGACGATGTCGTAGGCATGGCTATGCGGTGCCGCGTGCAGAACGCGCCGGGGCAGCTGGTAGGACGAGGGAAGGCGCCTGCGCTGTCATCGCGCAGCGGCGAGCAGGGCCAGCAGAGAAGCGCGACATCGGTACGATGCTGCAGCCATGCGCAACGCCACAATTGCAGCACGCCTGTTTTCCGGGCTGTGCATTCGCCCGCAACCTTCAGATGACCAGTGCCGCTTCGGCACGATCACAGCAAGATGTCGCCGGACAAGACGCGCACGGGCGTGCACTGGATGCCCGACGACCAGGGGAAGCCAGCTGCAGGTAGTGAAGACCGCGCAGCTCGCCGTGATCGCGAACGATCACGGCGAATGCCATCGGAACAGAGCAAGCCACTGCCTGTCGAGACCGTCGGCAATGCAGTGGCCGCCAACGCGACTCAGCGTGCGGCCAGCGCCGCCGCCACTGCATCGCGCAGCGGAGTGGTGGGGCGGCCGATCAGCCCGCTCAGGGTGTGGCTGTCGTCGAACAGGCTGCCACCGCGCGAGGACGCAGAGCACTGCGCCAGCACCTGGGCGAAGCCGGCCGGCAGGCCGATCTGCACCAGCGCCGCCGCGTAATCGGCTTGCGGCAGGTCGTGGTAGGCCACCGGCTTGCCCGACTGCTGCGCCACTTCGGCGGCGTACTCGGCCATGCTGAAGGCGGTATCGCCGGCCAGTTCGTACACTTGCCCGGCCTGCGGCGCCTCCGAGGCCAGCACCGCTGCCGCTGCCGCTGCATAGTCGGCACGCGTGGCGGCGCTGATCCTGCCCTCGCCGGAGCTGCCGATCACCGCGCCGTGCTCCACTTCGGCCGCGATCGAGCCGGTGTAGTTCTCGGTGTACCAGCCGTTGCGTAGCAGCACATGCGGCACGCCGCTCTCGCGCAGCAGCGCTTCGGTGGCCACGTGCTCGTCGGCCAGCGACAGCGTGCTGGTCTCGGCATGCAACACGCTGGTGTAGGCGAGCAGCTCCACCCCGGCGCGCTTGGCCGCCTCGATCACATTGCGATGCTGCGGCACGCGCGCGCCCACCGCGTTGGACGACACCAGCAACACCCGGCCGACGCCGGCAAAGGCCGCATCCAGGCTCTGCGGGTCTGCATAGTCGGCCCGACGCACCGCGATGTCGCGTTTTGCGAACTCGGCAAGTGACGCGGTATCGCGGGCCGTTGCTACGATGCGGCTGGCGGGCACGCGTTCAAGCAGCGCTTCGACAACCAGCGCACCCAGCTGCCCGCTGGCGCCGGTGACAAGAATCAGGGGGGATGCAGATGCCATGGTGTGCTCCGATAGGGGTGTATAAGAGATTTGGTCTACTATTTAGACCGTGTTGTCCGTCAGCATAGTGTCAGCGCCGCCCGGGCCTCCGCAAGGAGGCAGTTTTCCTCCTCCTGGTTACTGAGAGATACCCCCGTGAATGCGATTGCCTTGTTCCCGCCGCCGCCTTCTCTTGAAGGTCCCTTCGACGCTACCAAGTGCCCCGTGCGCGATGTGCTCGACCAGATCGGTGACAAGTGGACCTTGCTGATCCTGTTGACGCTGATCCCCGGGCCGTCGCGTTTCAGCGCCATCCAGCGCGCCGTGCCGGACATCTCCAAGCGCATGCTGACCCAGACCCTGCGCAACCTCGAGCGCAACGGCATGATCACCCGCAAGGTCTACGCCACCAAACCGCCCAGCGTGGAATATGCGTTGTCCAAGCTGGGCATCGCGCTGCTCGGCCCGGTCTCGCAATTGCTCAACTGGGCCGGCGAACACCACGCCAGCATCCGAGCCGCCCGCGAGCGCTTCGACCGCGCGCAACAACCGGTGACCGCGCTGGATGCCGAAGACGCCATGGCCTGACGGTTAGCCTGGCCGTTGCGCGGTGCGCTGCGGCCAAGGCACCACGCGTTACCGCCGGGCATGGTCAGGCGCCTGCCCGGTTCACACACCACGTCCATCGAGCCGGACCCCTGCGAGCCGTCCACCATGTTGCCGCGCTCCGCGGAGCCGATTTCACCATGCCGGTCCATGCCGAACATGCGGCAGACAATCGTCGCCTTGCCATCAAAGCGAATGGTGCGTGTGTTTGTAAAACGCTGCATAGGTGCCGCCAGGCGCGCAGCAGATAATGTGCCTCGGCCAGGATCTGGAAGCGTGTGACGTAAGACACGCACCGCCGTCGAAGTGGGCAACGTACTCACCGCCACATACCAGATACCCAAGCAAACGTTACACAGGCTCGGCAACGTATCGCAGCAACGTGGCACCGGCGAAGTAATTCCCGTAGTACTCGTTCTGCCGCAACCCCGGATTCGCCTCAAAGTCGATGTAAGGCTCGGAACAATGCGGGCAGCGAAACGGATTGAGGTAGGCGTAGCGGGACCCGTCCGGCGCCAAGGGCAGTGCCCGTTCCAGCGCAGCAAGCGCCTGTGCATCGGGCGCGGACAACGCCGCGGGGCTGCCGGGCAACTGGCTGTCGACGGTGATGGTGTAGCTGCCGGACCCGGAATAGAAGTAACCCGCCTCGCTGAAGCCGGCATGGTAGGAGCGGATCAGGAATGAGCGCTTGCAGTGCTCGCACTCGCAGGAAAGCAGCACGTTGCTGTTGGTGACGAGTCCGCTGAAATGCAGCCCCCTCGCAAACAGCCCCTTGCCTGCAAGGGCAGCGTTGGAAATGGCCGCACCCGGCAGGAAGAACGGCTGAAACCGGATCCCCGCTGCCTTGCCCGTGGCAAACGCATCTGGGTCGAGCTGCTCTGTCTGGGAAATGACGCAGTCTGCCTGGCAACCCAGGTTGGCGTGCACCCGAATGGAAAAGTGGAACCACCCAGATGTGGCACCGAGTTCATGTCGGTGCACGTCTCCGGTCGAATCGACAAACTCCAGGATGCTATCGGCTTCCAACCACACACATGGTTTGATCTCGCACGGAAGATCACTTTGGCTGATCCGACACAGCTCGCGTCCATTGGCTTGAACACTCAGTAATGCGGGGGCTTTCTTCTTGAAGATGGAGAACATGCTGTCCTTGGCGGTATGGCGTGAGGGAAAGAGTGGTGGGCAAGATCCGGACAAACTGAAATGTCAGCGCGGGCTGGGTCGAATGACCATTCAACGCCGCCACCGCAGCCGGAACGCGTACTTGGTTACACCACGCACCGTGGATGCTATCGATTTCTCAGTGCGTAGCGGCGAGTGTGCATGATGCGCGACACACGCGATGCGTTGAATGTAGAGCATGTAAGCCTGCGTCACGTGCACGGCACGCCTGGTTAATCCGTAGGTACCACGCTGACCACCAGCTCGCCGTCGCGCAGCCGGATCTGCACCTTGCTGCCGATGGCAAAGCCCAGTTGTTCCAGCCAGCGTCCGCGCAAGCGAAGGGTGGGGATTCGGTGGTTGCTGGCCGGGTAGTAGCCGTAGCCGATGGTGCAGTGGTGCGGGGCGCGTGGATGCCCTGGCCGCGGCGTGCGGGGTTCGCCGCGTGGCTCGGGGATCGGCGTGCGCTCGGCGTACACCCGTGGCGGGATCGAAGGATCGAGCGTGCGCCAGCCGATCTCGGTAGGCGGCGGCACCGTGGCGCGCTTGCGCCCCGACGTAGGACGGGGTGGGGATGGGGATCGGCGCATGGTAAAGCCCTCCTTGACCAACAGGCCCCGCCGCCGGGCGGCGACGGGATGTCGGGAGGTTAGAAACCGCGAACAGTCGGCGGGCGTATTTCCCCGAAGGGTGTTGTATTAGCCGCCCTCCCGACGCAGGCATCGCGTCGGTTGCACCCACAAGAATCTGCAGGCACAAAAAACCCACCGGTTTGACGGAGATGGGCACCGCTGTTCGAGGAGTTTCTACGCTCCTTGAGGTAGAGATTGCTGCGGGTTTGTTGGGATGTCAACTGCTTCGAGCAGCAAGGCGTCGATCAGCATCCAACAAAGCCGTTGGCCATACTGATGAGGCATCTGGAAAATGAGTCTGACCCTTTATTCTCGGGGCCGCGAAGCGGTCTCGGCTTGAACGAATTGTTAGGCCAGTGCTTATATTAGTTCGACCAGCCAGAAATGCTCATTCTGCAAGAAAATTTCTGCGGCAATAACTTTTGATTTCTCAAATGATCTACCGCGTAGGTCCGATACTTTTCATTAACCAGTGGCTCGCCATTCAATCGAACTTCCGACAGATCAACTTCAATATCGGTGACGGCTCCCGATCGCTGAACCACATATGAAATCTTGTATTTGCCTACATAGAGTCCTTCAGTCGCCTCCGGAAGCGCGAGCGGTGGCCGAGAGAAGGCCTGTTCGTTTGTCTCGTCCGGACACTTTGATTCAGGCACTTCCTCTTGTTGAGTGCAGCCAGACAAAAGAAAGAGAGTTGTGAGAAACAGGCGAGGATGCATGGTCACTGGCCTAACGCTTGAATTAAGCCGAGTTGCGAAGCAACTTCGGCTTGAATGAGCTGTTAGGCAGTGAGTGGCCGCAGAAGTTGGATGTTGCAACTTTGCTCCCCAGCACTGCCGCCTGGCCCGAGTGTGCCACAGGTTGTGGGATGGAGCATGCCCAGCGATGCCCGGCGCGTGATGCCACCGAAGCTAATTGCAACGAGCGCAGCATGGCAACAACGTTTGGCGACGAAGCACAGAACGTACCGCAATCAGCAGCGGTGGTGACTGCTGTCCGGATCCGACGGCATGCACTCAAGCAAACTTACTGAAGCGGCAACCACCAACGCATTTTCTCCACCACGGCCTAACGCATAAATTAAGCCGGCCCGCGAAGCAGGTTCGGCTTGTATGAATTGCTAGGGGCTGACCGGTTCATGCCGCGCCTGCCAGAACGAAATCTGGTAGTCCATGATCTCACCGCCATCATCCGGCTCATAGAACTCAACAATGCAAGGCGCGTGCGGAAATTGGCGAGCAAGCTTAGCTTGGTAGATCTCCTTTAGAGCGCGCCCAAGAACAGCGACCTTATCTTGGGTGAGTGCATCGCCGTCTCCGCAGTGGATATCAGCGATGTGGAGATGGTTCATGACCCATTCCACGGATTTTCGGGTGGCGCCTTCTCCGGTCTCAAAGCCGCGGAGTGACTGCTCAGAAAAGCCCTCTCGAAGAATGTAGCCATCGTGTTCGGTGAACTCCGGCCAGAACACTGTCAAATAGCCGACCGCGAGACCGTAGTTGCCCATGCAACTCGTCCAAGCCTCTAAGTCAATACCCGCGCAATTGTTCCAGCGGCCCAGTTCTTGCTTCATGCTTTCGGGAATGTCCATGGCAGCGCCTAACGCCTGAATTAAGCCGACCCGCGAAGCGGGTTCAGCTTGAATGAATTGTTAGGCCCCGGAAGACAGCTCATCGAGGGCCCGGATATTGTGATGCCGGATTATCTTGCCAGACGAGTGATCAACTACGAGATAGAACGGCAAATAGTCCTGGAAATGATTGGAGTACACGACTCTCCCAGCAGCATTCTCTGAGTCTCGAGAGAACTCCAACCCCATGATCTGCTCCGCTTGAGTGACGGTCATGCCGGGCAAGACTCGATCCCAGAGATGCTTCAGTTTGCGGTGCTTGAAGTAGCGCTTGAGGTTGAGCACGGGGCCTAACGCCTGAGTTAAGCCGCGCCGCGAAGCGGCGTCGGCTTGGACGAATTGTTAGGACGCTACTCGACGTAATGCCCCAGAGCGGACGTACGAACACGGACCGCGATGGCTGAGCCTACGCCGAGTGGATATCTAGTACAAAGACTCACGAAGCCAGCGGTTTCCGTCTTGACTTTCAGGTTGGTGCAGCGTCTTGACGGCCACGATGAGATGACTCGGCCGACCTGAAGAGTTGTGTTGCCTACCGCCATGGTGAAGAAGATGCCGAAAACGAAACACGAAAGGAAGAAAACTGCTGCCGACATGATTGTGGCCTGCACGACTACATTGGAAGCGTTGATCTTGGCGGCGCGCGTTACCCTCGGACGTACGCTCCAATGGCCGACTAGGTACCGGTGAAAAGGAAGCCAGACGGCGAGCGACGCGCACAGGGAGAGCAGTAGATAGAGCTTGTTTGGAGAGAATCGGAAGCCGAGCGGAATAACGAAAGCGCAGGCCGCGATAGTGAGGAAAATTACGAATGTGCGCATAGGTTCAGTGCCGCCTAACACCTGAGTTAAGCCGACCCGCGAAGCGGGTTCGGCTTGAATGAATTGTTAGGCCCCGGAAGATAGCTCATCGAGGGCCCGGATATTGTGACGCCGGATTATCTTGCCAGACGAGTGATCAACTACGAGATAGAACGGCAAATAGTCCTGGGAATGATTGGAGTACACGACTCTCCCAGCAGCATTCTCTGAGTCTCGAGAGAACTCCAACCCCATGATCTGCGTCGGCTTGAATGAATTGTTAGGCCTTAGCCTTGTCCGACGAATGCACAAGTCTGGCGGCCTCCAAGAACAGATCACGAGCAATCCCCTGAGCATCCGGAAGGCTGATTACCGAACGCCCATATGCGCGACGGGCATGCTCCGCAACACCTTTTGGTAGCCTCATATCCAATGGCCAATTGTCACAGATGTAGCGAGCTATGGCCTGCTTGTCCCGTGTAAGCAAGTGCGCGTGCTTTTGCAGCAATTCAATTGACCTATCTGCTGTCATGAGGCCTAACAACTATTGGACCGCCGAAATGCGGTGCTGCGCTGAGTATCTTCGATCGCTGGCGCTTTGTGAACGGGGAAAATCCTAGCCGGGGTCACGGGATAGCACGATAGCAAGCGGCCGCGACCATGCGGATGCTTTCAGTGTTATCCAGCAAGGACGCAGGCGTATGAGATACACCCCCCAAAACAATGGCGTAACAGCACCTCCACCGCTTCGGCTACTCGATCAGGTGCGTGACCGCCTGCGGGTTCGGCACTAGAGCCTACGCACCGAGCAGGCGTATATCAGTTGGATACGGCGCTTCATCCTGGCCAACGGCAAGCGCCATCCGGCGCAGATGGGGCAGGCGGAAGTCGAGGCGTTCCTGACGCGGCTGGCCACTGACGGCCGGGTGTCTGCGGGCACCCAGAACCAGGCGTTGGCGGCGCTGTTGTTTCTTTACCGCGAAATGCTGCGCATCGAGCTGCCGTGGATGGAAAACCTGGTGCACGCCAAGCGGCCCAGGCGCGTTCCGGTAGTGCTTTCGCGCGAGGAGGTGGCACGTCTGCTGGCGTGCTGGAGGGGCCGTGCTGGCTGATGGGCAGCTTGCTGTACGGCAGCGGGATGCGGTTGATGGAATGCCTGCGCCTGCGCATCAAGGACGTGGATGCCGCGCGTGGCGAGATCGTGGTGCGCGATGGTAAGGGCGGCAAGGACCGCCGGGTGCCGTTGCCGCCCAGCCTGCGGGAGGCGCTACAGCGGCAACGCGAACGCGCACTGTTGGTGCATGCGGCGGATCTGGCGGCCGGTGCCGGTCGGGTCTTCTTGCCGCACGCGTTGGCGCGCAAGTATCCCAATGCCGACGTTGAGCCGGGGTGGCAATATCTGTTTCCGTCTGCGCGCCGGTCGCGGGATCCGCGCAGCGGCCGGCCTGGGCGGCACCATGTCTCTGAAGAAGTTCTGCAGCGTGCGGTGCAGTCGGCACGGCAGCAGGCTGGCATCGTCAAGCCGGCGATCTGCCACACGTTGCGGCATTCGTTCGCCACCCATCTGCTGGAGGCCGGCCACGATATCCGCACCGTGCAGGAACTGCTGGGGCACAAGGACGTGACCACCACGCAGATCTACACGCATGTGCTGGGACGCGGTGCGTCGGCGGTTCGCAGTCCATTGGATGGGCTGGGCAGCGTTGGTGGTGAAGCGTGAGCTGCCGCGTTGCTGATGCAGCGGATGGCCGCTTGCTGCCAAGCAAGCCACCATGATTGCGCCTGAGACACGCTTTTCAGACTCGATTGTGCGCGATGACGGCAGCCAGTTGCTGCACTGGCCGAGCGCGACCCACCCCACGTTGCGCGCATCGCAGATGGGCGCGAATGCATCCGTGAGGCACGCGTATCACTCCTGCACAATTGCGCTCTGCGGCCATCTGGCGCCTGTTCGATTTATCGTAGCAGCCAGCCTCAACCGTCCAACAACGCCTTATCCCGCACCGCACCCTTATCCGCACTCGTCGCCAACAACGCATACGCCTTCAACGCGGTGGTGACCTTGCGCGGGCGCACCTCCACCGGCTTCCAGCCCTTGGCATCTTGTTCCGCACGACGCAGCGCAAGCTCCTCGTCGGAAACCAGCAGGTTGATCGAACGATTCGGGATATCGATCAGGATCTTGTCGCCATCACGCACCAGGCCGATGGCGCCGCCTGCGGCGGCTTCCGGTGAGGCGTGGCCGATCGACAGGCCCGAGGTGCCGCCGGAGAAGCGGCCGTCGGTGAGCAGGGCGCATTGCTTGCCCAGGCCCTTGGATTTGAGATAGCTGGTGGGGTAGAGCATTTCCTGCATGCCGGGGCCGCCCTTGGGGCCTTCGTAGCGGATCACCACGATGTCGCCGGCTTTCACTTCGTCGGCAAGGATGGCTTTGACCGCCGAATCCTGGCTCTCAAAGACGCGGGCGTTGCCTTCGAAGACGTGGATGGATTCATCCACGCCTGCGGTCTTCACCACGCAGCCGTCGCGGGCGATATTGCCGTACAGCACGGCCAGGCCGCCCTCCTGCGAAAACGCATGCGCGACATCGCGAATGCAGCCCTCGCTGCGATCGGTGTCCAGGCTGTCCCAGCGCGTGGCCTGGCTAAACGCGATTTGGGTGGGAATACCGGCCGGGCCGGCCTTGTAGAACGTGTGCACCTTTTCATCGTCGGCCTGGGTGACATCCCATTGCGCGATGGCGTCGGCCAGCGTGCGTGCGTGCACGGTGGCTGCGTTGGTATGCAGCAGCCCGCCACGCGCCAGCTCGCCGAGGATGGCCATGATGCCGCCGGCGCGATGCACGTCTTCGATGTGATATTTCGGCGTATTCGGGGCGACCTTGCACAGCTGCGGCACGCGCTTGGACAAACGGTCGATATCCTGCATGCCGAATGCCACTTCGCCTTCCTGCGCGGCGGCGAGCAGATGCAGGATGGTGTTGGTCGAGCCGCCCATGGCGATATCCAGCGTCATCGCATTTTCGAAGGCCTCGAACGTGGCGATGCCGCGGGGCAGGGCGGTGGGGTCTTCGGCGCCGTACCAGCGGTGACACAACTCCACCGCCACGCGCCCGGCGCGCAGGAACAGTTGCTCGCGGTCCGCGTGCGTTGCCACCACGGTGCCGTTGCCCGGCAGCGACAGGCCCAGCGCTTCGGTCAGGCAGTTCATCGAGTTGGCGGTGAACATGCCCGAGCAGGAGCCGCAGGTGGGGCAGGCGCTGCGTTCGAACTCGGCCACCTTTTCATCGGAGGCGCTGTCGTCGGCGGCGATCACCATCGCGTCGATCAAATCGAGCTTGTGCTCGGCCAGCTTGGTCTTGCCGGCTTCCATCGGGCCGCCGGAGACGAACACGGTGGGGATATTGAGCCGCAGCGCGGCCATCAACATGCCGGGGGTGATCTTGTCGCAGTTGGAAATGCACACCAGCGCGTCGGCGCAATGCGCGTTGACCATGTATTCCACCGAGTCGGCAATGATCTCGCGGCTGGGCAGCGAATACAGCATGCCGTCGTGGCCCATGGCGATGCCATCGTCCACGGCAATGGTGTCGAACTCCTTGGCCACGCCGCCGACGCGTTCGATCTCGCGCGCGACCAACTGGCCAAGATCCTTCAGGTGCACATGCCCGGGCACGAACTGGGTGAACGAGTTGGCGATGGCGATGATGGGCTTGTGGAAGTCGCCATCGCGCATGCCGGTGGCGCGCCACAGTGCGCGGGCGCCGGCCATGTTGCGGCCGTGGGTGGAGGTCTTGGAGCGGTACTCGGGCATGGCGAATTCGACGGCTAGTCAGCGAGCGATGGCTGGCAATTAGACCGCACGGCGACTGTTGCTGCTGCAACCGTCACCGCCAAGCGGGGGCGCAACAGGTCCAGGCGCAAGGCATTGCAGGCGCGTGGTTGCGTGCGCGAGCGGCACTCGCATGCACCGCACCGTTGGCGGGCGGTCGTTGTGTCTGCCTGCCTCCGCCTGCAACGCGGGCACGTAGCTGTCATGTAATGCGATGTAAACGTATGCGCCGTTTCATGCAGTGACAGCCTGCGAACCGGGTCGCAGACGCGACCGCGCCGCGTCCGCACCATGGCGCCAGGCCGGTGCGCATAGGGGAGCAGCACCGCCATGGATCCCACCACGGCACCGCAGGAGGCGCCCATGTCCGACCATCCACATCCCCGCCGTCGCTCCAGCGCGGCGTGCTCGCATCCTCCCGAACAGACGCTGGCAGCAGCCGGTGGCATCACCCGGCGCCGTGTTCTGCAAGGCGTCACCGGCGCCGCAGTGCTGGCATCGGTGGGGTGGGGCGGCAGCGCCGCTGCGCAGAGCGCCACCTTGCCCTTCGCCGGCCTGAACCTGTCCGGGCTGGCGTCCAACAGCTATGTGGACAATGCCGAGATCGGCACCCACTACCGCGCCATCACCGCACAGCACGTGGCCGCGGCCGGGGCCTGCCCGTTGTTCCGGTTGCCGACCACGGCGGCACGCTTCACGCGCGGGCAGGGCCTGTCGTTGAACGAAACCTACTGCGCGCAGGTGCAGGCGGCGCTCGACAACATCGCCGCGCGCGGCAAACGCGCGATTGTGGAATTGCACGACTACATGCGCTTGCCGCAGCGGGTGGCGGCCAAGTCGGGCTACCGGCGCGATGCCAGCGGCGCCATCGTCGATGCGCGCGGCAACCGCATCGACGATCTGGTCGACCCCGCACTCTGGGCCGACACCTATCCGCTGCGCAGCTTTGGCTACCAGGGCTACTTCGATCGCCGCGACGGGCTGCTCAAGCTCTACGAGTACCGGGTGATCGGCACGCCGGGCTGCACGCTCTACAACGAGGCCGGCCTGCCCGACCTGTGGGCACGTATCGTCAATCGGTTCAGGCAGCATCCGGCCGTGTTCGGCTGGGGCGTGATGAACGAGCCTTACCAGGGCAAGGAACTCAATGCCGATGGCAGTGTGTTGTCGATGGCGGCGCACTGGCAGAAGACCGCCACTGCGTGCTGCAAGACCATCGTCGATCGCGACCGCGAGCACTTCGTGTTCGTGTGCGGCAATGGCTATGCCAGCGCGCGGCGCTGGCAGCAGGATTCGATGGGCCTGTTCGACATCCCCGACCCCTACGCGCGCATCGTCTACGAAGCGCACAACTACCTGGACAGCAACGGGGCGGGCGGCGGCAACTGGATCGGGCCTGGCGGGCGCGACGAGGTGATCCGGCCGGACACCGGCATCGAGATGGTGACGCCCTTCATCGACGCGTTGCGGCATGCCGGCAAGCGCGGCTACCTCGGCGAGCACGGCTACCCGGCCGGCAACCGCAGCGCGGAGGTCGCCACCACGCGCATGCTGGCCCACCTGCAGGCGAACAATATCCCCAGCACGCAATGGTGCTTCGGCCCCGGCTGGCCGGATGACGACGTGCTCGGCATGAGCCGCGACGTGGGCGCGGACATCCAGGCCAAGGGCAACCTGGCCGCGGTGCAGGCGTTCTTTGGCGTGCGCGTGTCCAGCTATGTCCCGCCACGCTAGCCGCCGACGATGACCGGCCGCCGCCGGACCATGGGCGGCGGTTTACACTGCACCAATGCCCATGGACATTCCGTGCCGCGCCGGCTGCGCGGCGTGCTGTATTGCGCCGTCGATCAGTTCGGCGATCCCCGGCATGCCGCATGGCAAGCCGGCCGGCGTGCCGTGCGTGCAGCTGGACGGGCAGGGCCGATGCCGGCTGTTCGGGTTGCCAACGCGGCCGTTGGTGTGTGGCAGCCTGCGTCCTTCCGCGGAGATGTGTGGGAGCTCGCGCGCCCAGGCATTGGCCACCCTCACCGCGCTGGAGCACGCCACGCGGCCCTGAGCCGCGTTCTGCAGGCACAGGTGCGTGAAGCATGCGCACAACGCCGCCGCGCATGCGGCCCAGGCTTCGACCGGCAACAGGCATCCTTCGCCAGCGCGGCCTCTTGGTCTACGCGCATGTGGGCCATCGTGCCGTGCGCGGATGCGATGCATGCGCTCGGAAGCCTGGGCGTCGGCCGGCCGCTCGATTCACCCGCTCGCCTTGCGCGTGGGTAACTGCTGCGGCAACGCTCGGGCGCTCACGCGTTCGTTGCCATCACCACGCGTGCGATGGCGTCTGACGCCTGGTGCGGCGTGCTCAGTGGGCGGCGGGCGTGCCCAGATACTGATCCTTGAGCCGCACATAATGCTGGGCGGAGTAATGCAGGCTTTCGATTTCCTTGTCGCTGAGCGTGCGTGCCGGGCGCGCAGGATTGCCCAGCCACAACTCGGCCTCGCCGACGACCTTGCCCGGGCCGACCACCGCACCGGCACCGACAAAGCCATAGCGCTTGACGGTGGCGCCATCGAGCACGCACGCGCCCATGCCGATCAGGCACAGGTCTTCGATGGTGCAGGCATGCAGGATGGTGCCGTGGCCCACGGTGACGTCTTCGCCGATCACGGTCGGGTAGCCGGCCTTGTTGAAGGGGCTGTGGTGGCTGACGTGGATGATGGTGCCGTCCTGCACGTTGGTGCGCGCGCCGATCTGCACATGATTGACGTCGCCGCGGATCACCGTGCCCGGCCACACCGAGACGTCATCGCCCAGGCTCACCTTGCCGATGATGGTGCAGGCCGGGTCGATGTAGACGCGCGCGCCCAGCTGAGGGGTGTGGTCCAGAAATGGGCGAATCGGGGTCACGGCACTCTCCGGCGGGTCAGCGTGCCACCGACTGCAGCACCGCAGCATGATACCTGCGCGGCGCTGCTGGCTGCCGCAGGCATGACCCGCGCGACAGCGGGCATGGGTGGATGAGCAGCCTGTTGTGTTGTGCAGGCAAGCGCGGACTGCGACCGTGAGGATAAGCGCCTCTGGATGTTGGATGTCGCACGCATCGGCCGGTGGCACTTGGCGCGCGGTTGACCGACAGGCCCGGTGGCCTTGGTCATCGCACCGCGACATCGAACGTGCGCGGTGATGTTGCCCGTGCTGCGATGAATCGCACGACACGCGTGCTGTTGCACGTCACCAGGTGACTGGTGGCCGAGGACTGCCTGCAGCAGCCATCCCGGCGCATGCGCCTGCGCATCGCACGACGGCGCGCATGAATCGCCGCGCCTTTGCCGCCGGCATCGACGCACCACGCAACAAGCCAGGGCGCTGCGGCCAGGGGCATCGATGTCGGCACGCAGGGTGCGGCATGGGGGCGCATGCCGTTGGCGCACCCGGCTCACCGACCGAACGTGTGGCTGGGCAAGCGAAGCGGCGGCCCGCAGCGTCCGATTAGCGCACAGCCGTGCGCTGGCCCGGCTTGAACAGTGCGTGCGATGGGCCTAGCGTGCGTGCAGTCATCGCACTGCCGTGTTCGCCAGGCATTGCCTCGCCCGCGCGCACGGCAGCGTGCCCGTCCACGGCGATGCCATGCCGCGGCCGTGCACACGTGATCGGTACCGGCCCTTCCATGCACAGGACATGCCCATGCTCCAACGCACCCCAGACGCTGCGCCCTTCTTACTGGAGCGCATGACGTCCTTCCAGTGGCGGGCGGTGGCGGTGTGCGTGTTGTTGACCATGCTCGATGGCTTCGACGTGATGGCCATGGCCTTCACCGCGCCGCATGTCTCGGCCGACTGGCAGTTGTCGGGCAAGCTGCTGGGGGCGTTGTTCAGTGCCGGGCTGGTCGGCATGGCGGTGGGCTCGCTGCTGCTGGCGCCGCTGGCAGACCGCATCGGGCGCCGTGCGCTCACCCTGATCTGCCTGGCCATTCTCACGGTGGGCATGGGCGCGTCCGCCCTGGCCGGCAATGCCTGGCAACTGGGCGCATTGCGGGCGTTCACCGGGTTGGGCATTGGCGGCATGCTGGCCTGCGTGGCGGTGACCGCGGCCGAATACTCCACTGCACGCTGGCGCAGCACCGCCACCGTGCTGCAGGCGACCGGTTACCCGGTGGGCGCGACGCTGGGTGGGGCGATTGCGGCGCTGTTGCTGCAGCAGTGGTCGTGGCCGGCGGTGTTCTGGCTGGGCGCGCTCGGGTCGCTGCTGTGCGTGCCGCTGGTGCTGCTGTTTTTGCCGGAGTCGCTGGAATTTCTGATCGCCCGTCGCCCGCCCGGGGCGCTTGCGCGCTTCAACGCCGTGCTGGCGCGCATGGCAATGCCGCCGCATGCGCAGTTGCCGGCGCTGCCGGTGCAGACCGATGCGCAGACGCATGGCTATGCGGCGTTGTTTGTCGGGGCGCTACGGCGGCAATCGCTGTTGATCGCACTGGCTTTTTTCCTGCTGATGTTCTCGTTCTACTTCGTGCTCAGCTGGACTCCCAAGCTGTTGGTGAATGCCGGGCTGTCGGCCGCGCAGGGTGTCACCGGCGGGGTGTTGTTGAACCTGGGCGGCATTGTCGGCGGCAGCCTGTTCGGTTGGCTGGCCCTGCGCGCGCGGCTGTCGTGGCTGACGGCCGGTGCCCTGCTGCTGGTGGCGGCGGCCATGGTCGCGTTCGGGCTGAGCAGCACGGTGCTGCGCTGGGCCTTTGCCACCGCGTTGCTGACCGGCGCCGCCATGACCGCGGCGATGGGCGGGCTGTATGCGGTAGCGCCGGTGGTCTTCCCGGCGGCGGTGCGCTCCACCGGCATGGGCTGGGCGATCGGCGTGGGGCGCGTCGGCGCGATCCTGTCGCCGCTCTGCGCGGGCGTGTTGCTGGACGCCGGGTGGTCGCCGGTGCGGTTGTATCTGGCTTGCGCGGTGCCGCTGCTGTTTGCCGCGGCCGCGGTGCTGGCAATGCGCCTGCCGGATCGCTGAATCGCTCAGCCGAGCGCGGCTGGCCGCTGCCTCGCACGCGGTGGCCGGTGGTCAAAGAAATCGAGCCGGTTGCCGATAACCACGAAGACCGCCAAGCCCGCGGCGGCCTCATCCGTGACCCTCGTGCAGACCAGCGCCGGCATGCTCAGAACCATCGACTCCGACCAACTCCGTCCCGGCATGTATGTATGCAAGCTGCTGGGCGCGTGGGTGCATCATCCGTTCTGGAAGACGTCGTTCCTGGTCGATTCGCAGGACGTCGACAAGATCCATGGCAGCCGGATCGAGCAGCTGGTGATCGACACCGCGCGCGGGCTCGACGTGGACACCGGCGCATCCACGCCCGCACCCGAGGCGATCGACACGCCATCGCCGCCGCCCGTGCCGGAGCCACCGGAGCCGGCGTCCAGCACGCGCGGTGTGCGTACCAACAGCGTCACCGCGCAGGTCGGCATCGAGGCCGAAGTGGTGCGCGCACGCAAGATCTTCGAAGACGGCCGCGACACGGTGGAGGCGATGTTCCGCGACGTGCGGCTGGGGCGCACCGTCGACACCGAGGCGGCGATGCCGCTGGTGGAGGCCATCAACGATTCGGTGCTGCGTCATCCGCAGGCCCTGATCAGCGTGGCGCGGCTCAAGACCGCCGACGATTACACCTACCTGCACTCGATGGCGGTGGCCGGCCTGATGAGCGGGCTGGCGCGTCAGCTCGGTTTGCCCGAGCCGCAGGTCGTGGAAGCGGCGATGGGCGGCCTGCTGCATGACATGGGCAAGGCGGTGACGCCGCTGGACATTCTCAACAAGCCCGGCCGGCTTACCAACGACGAAATGGACATCATGCGCCAGCATCCGCTGGACGGGCATCGGTTGCTGGTGGCCGGTGGCGTGCAGAACGCGGTAGTGCTGGAAATTGCGCTGCACCATCACGAAAAGATGGATGGCAGCGGCTACCCGAACCGTCTGGCCGGCGAAGAGATCTCGCTGATGTCGCGGATGGGCGCGGTGTGCGATGTCTACGACGCCATCAGCTCCGACCGCCCGTACAAGCGCGGCTGGGATCCGGCCGAATCGCTCAAGCAGATGGCGTCATGGAAAGGCCACTTCGACCCGGTGATCTTCCAGGCCTTCGTGCGTCGGCTGGGGATCTATCCGGTCGGTTCGCTGGTGCGTCTGGAATCGCAGAAGCTGGCCGTGGTGATCGAACAGACGCCCGACGCGCTGCTCAAGCCCAAGGTACGCGTGTTCTATTCGGCCAGGCTGCGCAGCCATGTGCTGGTGCAGGACATCGACCTGTCGCGCCCCGACTGCCAGGACCGCATCGCGCAGATGGAAAGCCCGGGCGACTGGGGCTTCCGCGAGCTGGAAAAACTCTGGCTGCCGTAAGCGGGCGGCGTCATCTGCTGACCGGGCAACGCCCGCGGCTCTGAGCGTGCGTGTGCGCCGTCGGCGCCTGCATCGGGCGCCGGCGTGGCCCGGTACAGGCAGCAGCGTGTCGCACCGCCTCGCGCACCGGCTGGCCTTCATCCAGTCCGCGAGCTAGCGGACGCGACCATGCTGCGGTGCAGCTTGGCAATGTAGTTATGATCCATAACTATTCCGGAACGCAATCACATGCCGACCGGATCTCATGTCCATTCCGTGCCTGGATCACCGCCGTCCCCCGCGCGCCGCAGCACCGCTGCCGCGCAGCCGGGCACGCGCGTGCAAGGCGGCAGCGGCCGCTGCGCAGGCAGGCACCTGCACAGCGCAAGCGAAGGTGGGCGGCATGTCCACATCGGTACGGCCGGCCGCGTCTACAATGCGGTGCACGCCGGGGATCGGCGTTGCGGACCGGGCGCCTGCGGCGTCCCGTGCCGCCCGCTGCCTTTGTCGCGAGAACCGTCATGTCCGCTACCGCCGCCGTTGCACCGTTGCCCGATGCCGTCACCACGGTGGACCAGGCGCGCCTGTTGCGGCTGCTGGGCTACCGCATCACCCGCACCGAGCTGCTGGTCCGGCGGATGTTTCAGGACTGCGTGGCGGCCTTCGATCTGAAGCCGGTCGACTTTTCGCTGCTGATGCTGGTGGACGGCAACCCGGGGATCAACCAGCGCCAGATCGGCGATGTGCTGCATGTGTCGCCGCCCAACCTGGCCATCGTGGTGGCGCGCCTGGTCAAGCGCCGCCTGTTGCGGCAGGTGCGCGGGCGCCAGGACCGGCGCATGCAGCATCTGTCGCTGACGCCGGCCGGCGTCACCCTGCTGACCGATGCCGAAGCCGAGGTGCTGCGCATGGAGCGGCAGCTCAGTGCCGTACTCGGCACCAGCGAGGCGCCGTTGCTGCGCGCGCTCGATCGCCTGGACCGGCTCGACTCGCCGTAAGCCGCGCGCTGCAGGCCAGCGCCTGGCAGCGTCTTCCTTCGCACAACCTGTTTGCACGTGCTGTGTACAGCGCGGCGATGCCGCCTGCCTGACGCGTGCCGTCTGGCACGTCCTGTTGTTTCCTCCCAACGCTGGAGATGTCCGCAGTGATTCGAACAACGGTGGTGCGTGGCGCAGGTCGACGGGTGTCGTGGACGCTTTGCGCCGCACTTGGCGCGGTAGGGGTGTGTACCGGCGGTGCGGCGCTGGCGCAGGGCGTTCCGCAAAGCGCGGCGCTGACCAACGGCCTCAATACCGGCGGCACCAGCTTCCTGGACGGTTTCACCCGCACCACGCCCGGCTGGGCGGTGGTCACCTATCTGCGCCAGACCTCGCTGGATGCAGTCAAGGACGCGCAGGGCGACGATGTGCCGGTGTTCGCCAATCCGCGCATCGACTCGACCCTGCTGCTGACCCAGATCGCCTATGTCACGCCGTATAAGCTCTTTGGAGGCGCGCTCGGCATCAACACGCTGATACCGCTGATCAACCTGGACGCCTCGTTCGGCCGCAACAGCATCGCCACCCTGCGCGACAACGGCGCCGGCGTGGGTGATCTGACCTTCGGGCCGTACCTGCAGATGCTGCCGGTGATGCGCGACGGGCGGCCGGTGTTTTCGCAGCGTTTTGAAATCGATGCGGTGGCACCGGTCGGCAAGTTCGACCGCGACCGCGATCTGAATCAGGGTGCCGGGTATTGGTCGCTGGTGCCGAACTACGCCTTCACCGTGCTGCCCACGTCCAACTGGGAAATCAGCGCGCGCCTCAACTACGTCTACAACTTCCGCAGCGAGCGCCGGCCCAATCTGCCCGACGGATTCGACTTCCGTAACGGGCAGGCCGGCGATGCGGGCTGGATCAACTTCGCCACGTCCTGGGAAGTGGCGCCGGATGTGCGGCTGGGCGTCAACGCCTATTACCTGACCCAATTCCGCGACAACCGCACCAATGGCCAGCGCGTGCCCGACAGCCGGCAACGCATCTTCTATGCCGGCCCGGGCGGCGCGTGGCGGCTGGATGCCAGCAACATGCTGTTTGCCAATCTTTACCTGCCGGTGGAGGTCAGGAACGCGGCCTCCGGCAACAACCTCAACCTGCAGTACGTCCATGTGTTCTAGCGCCGGCACGGCTGGCTCCTACGGAGGGTGGCAATGAATTTGCAGAACAAGACGATCGTGGTGACCGGTGTGGCCTCGGGCATCGGCGCAGAGGTCGCACGCCTGGCACGGTTTCATGGCGCCACGGTGATCGGTGTCGATCGCACGCCGGTGCAGATGACGCTGCACGGCTTTCATCAGGCCGACCTGGGCGACCCCGCGTCGATCGATGCGCTGGTGCGCGCACTGCCCGAGCGCATCGATGCGCTGGCCAATGTGGCCGGTGTGCCGGGCACCGCGCCGCTGGATGCGGTAGCGCGCGTCAACTATCTGGGCCTGCGTCATCTGAGCCATGCGCTGTTGCCGCGCATCGTGTCCGGCGGCGCCATCATCAACGTCGCCTCGATCCTGGGCGCAGACTGGCCGCAGCGGCTGGACCTGCACAAGCAGCTGGCCGCCACCGACAGTTTCGAGGCTGGCAGCGCCTGGCTGGCTGCGCACCCGGTGGCGCACGACACCTGCTATCAATACTTCAAGGAAGCCCTGATCGTGTGGACTTTGCTGCAATCGCGGCCGTGGTTCGCCGAGCGTGGCATTCGCGTCAACAACGTCTCGCCGGGGCCGGTATTCACGCCGATCCTGGGCGATTTCGCTGCGATGCTGGGCGAGGAGCGCGTCAAGGAAGATGCCAAGCGCATGACGCGCCCGGCGTATGCCGACGAAGTGGCCGACGCCATCGTGTTCCTTGCATCCGATGCCGCGCGCTGGATCAACGGCATTACCCTGCCGGTCGATGGCGGCCTGGCATCCACCACCCTGTAAATCACCCCCACTGTTTTCAGCAGGAGGCTAGACCATGAATGCTCTTCCCAGCGCAGCGGTCGCTGCAAACGACACCCCCGCGTGGCACGGCTGCATCTTCAACGGCGAGTGGGTGCCCGGCAACGGCGGCGCCCTGCCGATCTATGAGCCTGCCACCGGCGGCCTGCTGCACGAGGTGAGCAAGGCCGACCTGGCCGACGTCGAGGCCGCCGTGGCGCAAGCCAAGCAGGCGCAGCGTGCATGGGCGGCGACCTCGCCACGCGAGCGCGCGGCGATCTTCCATCGCGCCGCCCAGGTGATGCAGGCGCGCAGCGCGGAAGCGGCGCTGCTGATCGCACGCGAAACCGGCGGCATCCTGCCCAAGGCGCAGCGCGAGGTGGATGAGGCGGTGGTGTTCTACCAACAGGCGGCCGGCCTGCCGTTGCAGGCGGTGGGGCAGGTGCTGCCGACCGCCGCCGGCCAGCTCAGTCTTGCGCGCCATCTGCCGCTGGGCGTGATCGCGGTGATCTCGCCGTTCAACTTCCCGCTGATCCTGTCGCTGCGTTCGGTGGCGCCGGCACTGGCGATGGGCAATGCGGTGATCCTCAAGCCCGATCCGCGCACGCCGTACACCGGCGGGGTGATCATCGCGCAGGTGCTCGAAGAAGCCGGCCTGCCCAAGGGGCTGCTGCACGTGCTGCATGGCGATGCGCAGATCGGCCAGGCGCTGGTGGAATCGCCGGAAATTCCGATGATTGCCTTCACCGGCTCCACCGCCGCCGGTCGCCGCATCGGCGAACTCGCCGGACGGCATCTGAAAAAGGTCGCACTGGAGCTGGGCGGCAACAATGCGGTGATCGTGCTGGACGATGCGGACCTGGACAGGGCCGCCTCGGCCATCGCATTCGGTTCCTACCTGCACCAAGGCCAGATCTGCATGGCCACCGGCCGGGTGCTGGTGCAGCGCAGCGTGGCGCAGGCGCTGACCCAGCGGCTGGCGGAAAAGGCGCGGCACCTGCCGGTGGGCGACCCAGTCAGCGGCACCGTGGCGCTCGGGCCCATCATCGACCAGCGCCAGTTGCAGCGGGTGATCGACATCGTCACCGACAGTGTCGCTGCCGGCGCCGTGGTGGAAGCCGGCGCCACCAACGAAGGGCTGTTTTACGCGGCTACCGTGCTGTCCAACGTGCGCCCCGGTATGCGTGTGTTCGACGAAGAAGTGTTCGGGCCGGTGATCAATATCGCGGTGTTCGATACCGATGAAGAAGCTGCCGAGATGGCCAACCATGGCGAGTACGGGTTGGCGGCCGGCATCATGTCGGCCTCGGTGTCGCGTGCGATGGCCCTGGGCGAGCGCCTGCATCCGGGCCTGCTGCATATCAACGACCAGACCGTGGTGGATGAGGTGATCAACCCGTTTGGTGGTACCGGCGCTTCCGGCAATGGCACCAGCGTTGGCGGCCCTGCCGATTGGGAGCAGTACACCCATTGGCAGTGGCTGACGATCAAGAACGAGGTGCCGCAGTACCCGTTTTGATCGCCTGCGCCGGCATCGGCGTGCCCGGTGTCGGTGCAAGCCGGGGTGCGACATGACCGCTTGCTGTCGCCATGGCGGCCAACGCGGCTGCGGCGCACCTGCGCGCTTACGCGCTCGCGCGAAACTGCGTGGGTGAGCATCCCGCGTGCCGTGCGAAATAGCGGCTGAAGTAGGCAGCGTCGAAAAATCCAAGCGCTGCGGCGATCTGCTGCACGCTCAGGCTGGTGTAGCGCAGGCTGCGGCGCGCTTCCAGCATGACCCTGCGCTGCAGCAGCTCCAGCGCCGAGGCATTGGCCAACCGGCGGCACAACGCCGTGAGATGCCCCGGCGTCAGTCCCAGCTGATCGGCGTAGCGGAAGATCGGCCAATGTGCGCGGTAATGCTGGTCGATCAAGGCCTGGTAGGCGCGCAGATGGCGCAAGCCAGGGTCGCCCTGCGCTGCAGTTTCCGCAGCCGCGTGCAGGCCCTGCAGCGCGGTACGTGCGGTCCAGATCACCAGGTGGGTAGCCGCCGCCTGTAGCGCCGCTTCGTGCCCCGGGCGCTGATGCGCGTGGTCGTCGGCGATGCTGGCGAACAAGGCATCGAGCAGGCGCCGCGCCTGGGCTGCCTGCAGTACGGCCGGCGCCGCCAGGCCCGGTTGCAGCAGCGGTGCTGCGCCCAGTGCGTTGCGCACCAGTGGCATGCACAGGGTGATGATGTGACCACGCACGCGCGGGTCGAACGCAAAGCCGTGGACGCAGAGCGGCGGCAGCCACACCACGCTGGCGCCACGCAAGCGCTGTGTTCGTCCATCCAGCTGCAACGTCGCGGGCCCGCGTTGCACGTAGAGCAGCTGCGCCAGGTCCTGGTGCCGGTGCGGGCTGATATGCCAGTCATGCAGCCGACTGCGTGCGGCGATCGATTCCCAATGCAGCAGTTCCGGCGCGTGCGCGTGCCGTTCGCCATACAGGCCGAACGCGGGCACAGCAGTGGATGCATCGGTCTGGCGCGCGCGTGTGGGCATCGTCGAAAAGTCCAAGCACTGCGCGTAATCATCCCTTCAATGGCCGCGTTTGGCTACCGACACTGCCGGCCAAGTCATTGAGAACAGGAGCGCCCCATGCGGACGCAGGTTGCGATTATCGGTGCCGGCCCGTCCGGCCTGTTGCTGGGCCAGCTGCTGCTGCGCGCCGGTATCGATACGCTCATCGTCGAACGGCAGGCGCCCGACCACGTGCTGGGGCGTATCCGTGCCGGCGTGCTGGAGCAGGGCAGCGTGGACTTGCTGCAATACGCTGGCGTGGGCGAGCGCGTGCAACGCGAAGGCTTGCCGCATCATGGCTTCGAGCTGTCGCTGGACGGCCGGCGCGAACGCATCGATCTGCTGCACAGCTGTGGTCGCGCGGTCACCGTGTATGGCCAGACAGAGGTGACCGCCGATCTGATGCAGGCACGTCAGCGCAGCGGTACGCCCACCTACTACAACGCAGACCAGGTCAGCCTGCACGCGCTGGACAGCCCTGCGCCGCGCGTGGAATTCATGCATCACGGTACCCGCCTGCAGGTGGACTGCGACTACATCGTCGGCTGCGATGGATTTCATGGCGTCAGTCGCGCCAGCATTCCCGCCGAGCGCCTGCGCGTGTTCGAGCGCGTGTATCCCTTCGGCTGGCTGGGCGTGCTGGCCGACACGCCGCCGGTGCACGATGAGCTGATCTATGCGCGGCACCGGCTGGGGTTTGCCTTGTGTTCGATGCGCTCGCCCACGCGCAGCCGCTACTACGTGCAGGTGCCGGCCGACGCGCGCGTGGACGCCTGGAGCGACCAGGCATTCTGGGATGCATTGCGCGCACGTCTGCCGGACGCGTTGGCCACGCGCCTGGTCACCGGCCCGTCGATCGAGAAGAGCATTGCGCCGCTGCGCAGTTTCGTGGCCGAACCGATGCAATACGGCCGCCTGTTCCTGGCCGGCGATGCGGCGCATATCGTGCCGCCGACCGGCGCCAAGGGACTGAATCTGGCATTGGCCGATGTCGGCCTGCTTGCGCAGCTGTTCGCGCGCTGGAAGGCCTCCGGCGATGCCGGTGTATTGCAGCAGTATTCGGCGCTGGCATTGCAGCGGGTGTGGAAGGCCGAGCGCTTTTCCTGGTGGATGACCACGCTGCTGCATACCTTCGACGATGAAGACGCCTTCACCGCACGCATCCGCACCGCCGAGCTGGACTATCTGCTCGGCAGCGCGGCAGGGCGCACGACCATTGCAGAAAACTACGCCGGGCTGCCACTGGTCGATCCGGTCAGCGCCTGACACCGCAACCCTGAAGGTAATTCTTTGATTACCAGCAATTGCAGAAGTGTCCTGGTGCACTTTCGGGTGGCTAGCGCGGTAACGGACCTGCTCGGTAGGGTGGCCTGGACGCGTGGCGGTCGCTGTCCGAGCACGCACGCGTCAAATCCAATCGTGCGCCGTATGCCGAGTCCCCCGCACGCGCAAGGCCCCTTCCACCCGAGGAGATCCCCATGAAAAAGACCCTGTTTTCTCGTGCTTTGTTACTGATCATGCTGGTTGCGCCGATGGCGGCGTTTGCGCAGACCGCGGTGACCGAAAACACCAACCACCAGAAGATGCTGATCGGTTCCAACTGGCTGGAAACTGCCAACAAGCGCCTGGTCTACGATTTCTGGCGCATCGTGTTCGAAGCCGGCCAGGTGGATTACGCCCCGTTTTACATGGACAAGAACTACATCCAGCACAACCCGAATGTGGCCAACGGGCGCGATGCGTTCATCAGGTTCCTGACCGCGTTCGTTCCCAAGAGCCCGGTGCAGGAGCGGGTGCAGTTGCCGCTGGTGGCCATCACCGCCGATGGCGATCTGGTGACGCTGGTGTCGGTGCGCACGCTGCCGGATCCGCGTGATCCGAGCAAGACCTACACCACCACCTGGTTCGACATGTTCCGGATCGAGAAGGGCCTGATCAAGGAACATTGGGACCCGGATACCATCGCCGGCCGCGCCAATACCGGCGGCCAGTAAGAGCAGCTAGCAAAACCACTGCGCGGCCGCCAGGCGGGCGCGGTCGGTGCTCGGAATCCCCATGTACCACTCGTACACTGCGGTTCCCCCGCGCCGTCCGCAACTACCTGACGACCGCTCGCTACGTGTTGTTAGCGGCTCTAAGTCGGTGCCTGATCGCCGGCCTGCAGGCTGCAGGCCGGCGATCTGCGTTTC
Source organism: Xanthomonas sp. NCPPB 1068 (assembly GCF_041479385.2). Lineage (NCBI taxonomy): Bacteria > Pseudomonadati > Pseudomonadota > Gammaproteobacteria > Lysobacterales > Lysobacteraceae > Xanthomonas > Xanthomonas sp. NCPPB 1068. Next base: position 427,984 of record NZ_CM192986.1, read on the forward strand.
AGACATGCATGACCTGCGCGTCGGGTAAACGCAGGCAGCGTCTGCGCGGTTGAATCACTCAGCTAATACGGAAACCCATCGTCGCTTCCACTGCCTGCTGCCAGCCGGCATACAACTGTTCGCGCTTGTCCTCGGCCATCGCCGGCTCGAAGCGACGATCCACCGCCCACTGCTTGGCGATCTCTTCGCGGCTGCTCCAGAACCCGGTCGCAAGCCCCGCCAGATACGCCGCACCCAGTGCCGTGGTTTCGGCCACTTCCGGCCGCAGCACCGGCACGTTGAGGATGTCGCTCTGGAACTGCGCCATGAAGTCGTTGGCGATGGCGCCACCGTCGGCGCGCAGCTCCTTCAGTTCGATGCCTGAGTCGCTCTGCATCGCGGTGAGCACGTCGCGGGTCTGGTAGGCCATCGATTCGACCGCCGCACGCACGAAGTGTTCCTTGCTGGTGCCTCGGGTCAGGCCGAACACCGCACCGCGAATGTCGCTGCGCCAGTACGGCGCGCCCAGGCCCACGAATGCCGGCACGATGTAGACGCCATCGTTGTCGCCGGCGCGTTCGGCATAGGCCTGCGAGTCACTGGCCTTGCCCAGCATGCGCAGGCCGTCGCGCAGCCACTGCACCACCGAGCCGGCGACGAAGATGGCCCCTTCCAATGCGTATTCGACCTTGCCGTCGACGCCCCAGGCGATGGTGGTCAACAGGCCGGCCTTGGACGCCACCGCCTTGTCGCCGGTGTTCATCAGCATGAAACAGCCGGTGCCATAGGTGTTCTTCGCCATGCCCGGTTCGAAACACGCCTGGCCGAACAACGCGGCCTGCTGGTCGCCTGCAATGCCGGCGATGGGCACCTGTTCGCCGTAGAAATACTGGGTCTGGGTCATGCCGTAGACTTCGCTGGACGAGCGCACCTCCGGCAGCATTTCCTTCGGCACGTCGAGCATCGCCAGCAGCTCGGCATCCCATTCCAGCGTGTGGATATTGAACATCATGGTGCGCGAGGCGTTGGTGTAATCGGTGACGTGTACCTTGCCGCCGGTAAGGTTCCAGATCAGCCAGCTGTCGATGGTGCCGAAGGCCAGCTCGCCGTTGCGGGCGCGCTCGCGCGCACCTTCGACATGGTCGAGGATCCACTTGACCTTGGTGCCGGAAAAATACGCATCGATCAGCAGGCCGGTCTTGTCGCGCACCATCTGCTCGTGCCCGGCTTCCTTGAGCTGGGTGCAGATGTCCTTGGTCTGCCGCGACTGCCACACGATGGCGTTGTAGATCGGCTGGCCGGTGGCCTTGTCCCACACCACCGCGGTTTCGCGCTGATTGGTGATGCCAATCCCGGCAATCGAGCGCGCGTCGATCTGCGCGTTGTTGAGCAGCTCGGTGATGGTGGTGTAGACGCTGGTCATGATCTCGCGCGGGTTGTGTTCCACCCAGCCCGGCTGCGGGAAGATCTGGCCGAACTCGCGCTGCGCCACGCCGGCCACCTTGCCCTGGCGATCGAACAACATCGCGCGCGAGCTGGTGGTGCCTTGATCGATCGCAAGGACGTACTGCTTTTCCATCAGGGTTTCCTCAAACGGTGCCGGCGGTTGCGCACGGCGAGAGTGGTTGGTGCGGCCCGGCGAGCTGCGCAGCCGCGCGTCGATCCGCCGCTGCACGCAGGTCGTTGGGGCCGCAGGGCCGGCGTGCCGTGATCAGCGCGGGTCGTGCGGGGCTGGCTCGCCCTGCAGATGGCGCACGCGCGCCGGCAGGAAGGGCAGGATCAGCCACTGATACGCCAGTGCGCCGATCGGCCCGCCGATGAGCGGCCCCACGATGGGGATCCACCAGTAATTGTCCTTGGCCGGCAACGCCGCCTCGCCCCATCCGGCGAAATACGCGAACAGGCGTGGGCCGAAATCGCGCGCCGGGTTCATCGCCCACGCTTCCAGATAGCCCATCGATGCGCCCAGCGTTGCCACCAGCAGGCCGATCATCAACGCTCCGGAATTGGCGCCCGGCGCGGCTTCGTTGAAGCGCTCGGTAATGGCGAAGATGCCGAAGATCAGGAACGCGGTGATGATGATCTGGTCGACCAGCGCATGCATCGGCGTGACCGCCAGACCGGGTGCGGTGAAGAACACCCCGGCCGCACCGCCGGCTTCGCGGGTGAGTTGCTGCACCTGGTTGTAATGGTCGATCACCGGCCCGTACAGCTGGTAGACGATGGCCGCACCCAGGAACGCACCGATGACCTGGGCGATCCAGTACGGCACGACCTTCTTCCAGGAGAAATCTCGGAACAACGCCAGCGCCAGGGTCACCGCCGGGTTGGCATGGGTGCCGGACACCGAACCGGTGACATAGATGGCCAGCGTCACCGCAAGGCCCCAGGCGATGCACACGCCCCAATAGGCGTTCTGATACGGGCTGGGGTCGTAGAGCACATACATCGCCGCGACCGAATCGCCCAGCGCGATGATGATGAACATCGCCACCGCTTCGGAGATCAACTCACCCACGAGCTGACGGTTCATGCGGGCAGTCCCGGATGCTGGTCACGGCTGCGGGCAGGGTGCTGCGACGCGCGCGCTGGCGCGCCGGGGAATCGGGTGGTGCTCATCAGGGGTGCCCTCCACGTGGCTCGGGGTGATGCCGGCAATGCGCCAGGATACGTTGCCGGACGACCCGTCCTCGCCGGCAACGCGTGTGTTCAGACGGTTGCGACGTCGCGCTGCTGCAGTGCGTGCGTCTGCAGATAGTCTTCCAGCCGCTGGCGGCCGGCCGCATCGATGCGCAGGCCGAGTTTGCTGCGCCGCCACAGGATATCGTCGGCGGTCAGTGCCCATTCGTGCTGCTGCAGGTAATCCACCTCGGCCTGGTACAGGTCCGCGCCGAAGTGCGTGCCCAGACCGGCCAGGTCCTGCGCATCGCCCAACAGCTGGTCTGCACAGGTGCCGTAGTTGCGCACCAGCCGCTGCGCGGTGGCCGCCGGCAACCAGGGCCGCGCGTTGCGCATGCGCTCCAGCAGGCTGGCGATGTCGCGCTGCTCACCGCCGGGCAAGGCTTCGCCGCGTGCAGTCCATGCCGGCTTGCGCGCGCCCAGCGCATGGGTGAGCCGGTCGACCGCTTCTTCAGCGAGCTTGCGGTAGGTGGTGAGCTTGCCGCCGAACACGTTGAGCAACGGCGCACCGTCGTTGACCACTTCAAGTTGATAGTCGCGGGTCACTTCGGCGGCGTTGTCTTCGGCGTCGTCCAGCAGCGGGCGCACGCCGCTGTAGTTCCACACCACATCGGCGGGGCTGATCTGCTGCTGGAAGTACAGGTTCACCGCATCGCACAGGTACTGCACTTCGGCCGCATCGATCTTCGGCGCGGCCGGATCTGCCTCGTAATCGACATCGGTGGTGCCGATCAGGGTGAAGTCGTGTTCGTACGGAATGGCAAACACGATGCGACGGTCCGGTTGCTGAAAGATGTACGCGTGGTCGTGATCGAACAACTTGGGCACCACGATGTGGCTGCCCTTGACCAGACGCAGCGCGTGCTGGTGCGGCACCGCGGCGACCTTGTCCAGGAACGACACCGCCCACGGGCCGGCGGCATTGGCCAGCGCGCGCGCCTGCACGGTGCGGCGGCGGCCCTGGCGGTCTTCGAGTTCGGCGTACCAGAAGCCGGCATCGCGCCAGGCACCGACACAGCGGGTGCGGGTATGGATCCTGGCGCCGCGCCTGGCGGCATCCATCGCATTGAGCACCACCAGCCGTGCGTCCTGCACCCAGGCATCGGAATACACGAAGCCGGTGCGCAAGGATTCCTGCAGCGGCGCGCCAACCGGATGCGTGCGCAAGGAGAGTCGGCGCGAGCGCGGCAGGCTGCGCTTGCTGCCGCCCAGGTGGTCGTACAGGAACAGGCCGGCACGGATCATCCAGGCCGGGCGCAGATGCGGTTGGTGCGGCAACAGGAAGCGCAGCGGCCAGATGATGTGCGGGGCCAGCCGCAGCAGCACCTCGCGCTCGGCCAGCGCCTTGCCGACCAGCGCGAACTCGTACTGTTCCAGGTATCGCAGGCCGCCGTGGATGAGCTTGGTGCTGGCGCTGCTGGTATGCGCGGCCAGATCGTCCTGTTCGCACAGGCACACCGACAGGCCGCGGCCGGCCGCATCACGGGCAATGCCGACCCCATTGATGCCACCGCCTACCACCAGAAGATCGTACGTCTCGCCCATCGGTGCCTCCGTCCGGATTCGCCGCTGAGCGAACCCAAGTTGTCATGTTCGAACATATTCGAACATCACACCTTGCGGGAGCGTGAAGAGCCGAAAGGCGCGCAGGTGATGGGTAACTGCGTTGATAAACTATCGAAAACCAGGTTTGCGATTACTCGCGGCTATCGCCAGCGACCTGCACCCAGGTCGGAAGTTCAAGAATGTACACAAACGAACATCCGGTTCAGCCGGGCTCGGACGCGTCCGCCAGATGCACGCGGGTGCCGGCCTCGGCCAGCACCGCGGCCAGCTCCTGCGGCGGCGGTCGGTCGGTGAACCAGTCGTGCACCTGGGCGATCGCGCCCAGCCGCACCATCGCATTGCGGCCGAACTTGCTGTGGTCGGCCGCCAGCAATACCTGCCGCGAGTGCTCGATGATGGCCTGGGCCACGCGTACTTCCTGGTAATCGAAATCCAGCAGGGTGCCGTCAAGGTCGATGCCGGAAATGCCGATCACCCCGAAATCCACCTTGAACTGGCGGATCAGCTCCACCGTGGCCTCGCCGGTCACGCCCTGGTCGCGTCCGCGCACCACGCCGCCGGCCACGATCACCTCGAAACTGGGATTGGCGCTGAGCATCACCGCCACGTTGAGGTTGTTGGTGATCACGCGCAGGCCGCGATGCTGCAGCAACGCGCGCGCCACTTCCTCGTTGGTGGTGCCGAGGTTGATGAACAGCGAGGCATCGTCGGGAATGAAGCGCGCCACCTGCGCGGCGATGTGCTGCTTTTCGCGCGCCTGCAGCGCCTTGCGCGCGGTGTAGGCCAGGTTCTCCACGCTCGAAGGCATGCTGACGCCACCGTGATACCGGCGCAGCACGCCGGCATCGCACAGCAAGGTCAGATCGCGGCGGATGGTCTGCGGCGTGACTTCAAAGCGCGTTGCCAGCCCTTCGACGTCCGCAAAGCCCTGCTGCCGCACCAATGCCACCAATTGCTCCTGGCGCGGGTTCAAGGCCGGCGCCGGGACAGTCCTGTAGTGAGTCGACTCCATGCGCAGATGATCGCGCATGCGCGTGAGGATGCAAGCACGACGGCGGCGCGGCGGTGCGCAGCGCGACACGGCCAGTCATGCAGCCGTGCGGGCCTGTCTGCTCCCGCACGGACGCGCGCATGCCACCGCCACACGCGCCGCATGCCGGCGCGGTGCACGCTGGCGGGCGTGCTCAGCCCAGCTCGCCGCGGTAGCCGGTATCGATGCTGATGCTGCCGCCCACCGCGCGCGACACGCAGGCGCAGAGCTTGCGGTTTTCGCGGCGTTGTTCGTCGCTGAAGAACACGTCGCGGTGGTCGATGTCGGCCGCGCTGTCGAGCACGTCCACCGCGCACAGGCCACATTCGCCGCGGCGGCATTCGGCAATGAGCTCCACGCCGGCATCGGCCAGCGCATCGAGCATGGATTCGTTTTCGGCCACCGGCACTTCCAGTCCCAGCCCGGGCAGCTTGACCACGAACGCCTGCGCCGGCACCCGGCCGCTGTTGCCGAAGGTCTCGAAGTGCAGCCGCGCGCGTGGCCGGCCGGCGGCGTGCCAGTGCTGGCGTACCGCCTCCAGCATGCCCAGCGGCCCGCACACATAGACCTCGGCATTGGGCGAGAGCCGCGCCAGCTCGGCGGCAAGATCGGGCGGACCGGCGCTGTCGTCGCAGTGCAGTTGCAGGCGCTCACCGAGCTGTGTTTCCAGCTCGTCCACATACGCCATGGCGCGGCGCGAGCGGCCGACGTAGAGCAGGCGGAACGCCTGGTGCCGCTGCGCCAGCCGCTGCGCCATGCCCAGGATGGGCGTGATGCCGATCCCGCCGGCGATCAACAGGATCTCCTCGCCCAGCTCGTCCAGCGCGAAGTTGTTGCTGGGGGGCGACATCTCCACTACATCGCCGGGCTGCAGCGTCCACATGTGCCGCGAGCCGCCGCGGCTGTCGGGCATCTGCCGCACCGCGATGCGGTAGTACCCATCCTTGCGCGGCTCGCCCACCAGCGAATACGAGCGCACATCGTTGCGCCCCTGCAGATGCACGCGGAAATCCACATGACTGCCCACCTCGAAACTGCGCGCGGCCGGGCCTGGATCGAGCACGATTTCGCGCACGCCCTCGCAGGCATCGGCAATGCTGACGACGTGGGCGCGGTGCCACTGGGTGTCTTTACGCATGGGGTACTCCGGGCAGAAGGCCAGGCCGGGCGGTGCCGGCGTTGGAGGCATGGGCACGGCCGATCAGGGCGCCACCGCGCACCTGGCTGACCGCGGCAGGGGTTTGCAGGATGTGGCGCAGATTGCGGTGCGCCAGGCGTGCGTGCTCGCGCATCAGCGCCTCGGCGCGGCCGCCCTGACGGTGCTCGATGGCGGCAATCACTTCGCGATGCTGGTCCTGCGCCAGGGTGAGGATGAGGCGTGCATCGGCATCGCTGGTCTGCGCCATGACCAGCCCGTTGGGCGAGGCGAACGGCAGCTGCACCACGCGGGTCAGGGCGCGTTCGAGCACGTCGCTGCCGGCCATGGCGATCAACAGCGCATGGAACTGCGCATTGGCCTCCACATACGCGCTGAAGTCGACGGTCTCCAGCGGCGCACCGATGATGGCGTCGATCTGCGCCAGCAAGGTGCGCGCCTGGGCCAGTTGCGTCGCGGGCACGCCGCGCTCGGCGGCGATCCGCGCGGCCAGGCCTTCGAGCGTGCCGCGCAGTTCGATGGCGTCGTGCACGTCGCGCTCGCTGAAGGCCTGTACCGCATAGCCGCCGCCCGGCAGGGCGTTGGCCAGGCCTTCTTCGCACAGGCGCTGCAAGGCCGCGCGCACCGGAGTACGCGACATGCCCAGCCGTTGCACCACGGCCAGCTCGGACAGCCGCGTCCCCGCGGGCAGGGTGCCGTCGAGTATCAGTTCGCGCAGCGACAGCAGCGCGCGCGTGGTCTGCGCGGCACTGCTATGGAAGGGCGTGGTCGGTGGCATGGTGGTCTCCTGCGCAATGCGCTCAGCCCACCATGCGCAGCGACAAATCCTGCGCGCGCTGCTCCTGTGCGATCAGGCGGTCGATCACCCGCCGCGCCCACATGCCGCCGGCATCCACGTTGAGGTTGTAGAAGGTGTGATCCGGGTGCGCGTCGATCGCGCGTTGCTGCGCTTCCAGCACCGCCTCGTCTTCGCCGAACACACCGGTGACACCGGCGCGGGTCAGCGTGGTCAACGACTGATCGTGCAGCGCATAGTTGCGCATGAACGCCCAGAAGTAGTGGCAGGTGGTGTCGGTCTCGGGGGTGATGGTGTTGAGCACGTAGCCGTTGACGCCCTGGCTGCGGTCGCCTTCCGGTGCGCCTGTGCCGGCGATGGCCACGCCGACATCGATGGCGATGGTGCCGGGTGCTTCGAAACGGATGATCTGCCAGCGATCGACCTTGCCGTGGTAATCCAGGTGGCGGGCGATCTGGCTGGCCCAGAACGGTGGCGGGTCGATGTTGTGCATCCAGCGCGACACCACCACCGAGCGGTCGCCGTGCACCACATCGAACGGCGCTTCAGCGATTTCGTCCTGGCCGATGCTGGAGCCGTGCACGAAGGTCTCGTGGGTCAGGTCCATCAGGTTGTCCAGCACCAGCCGGTAATCGCACTTGGCGTAGATGGTGCGGCCATCGCCGGCCCAGGCCGGGTCATGCGCCCAGTGCAGGTCGGGAATCAACGCGGTGTCGGCCTTGGCCGGGTCGCCCGGCCAGATCCACACGTAGCGGTGCTTCTCGGCCACCGGAAAACTGCGGACGCAGGCCGACGGGTTGATGGTTTCCTGCGACGGCATGTGCACGCAGCGGCCCTGGGTGTTGTAGACCAGGCCGTGATACCCGCACACCACGTCATCGCCGCGCAGCTTGCCCATCGACAGCGGTACCAGGCGATGCCAGCACGCGTCTTCGAGCGCGATCACCGCCCCGGCGGTGCTGCGATAGAGCACCACCTCCAGGTTGCAGACCTTGCGCGGGCTCAGGGCGTGCTTGATTTCGTGGTCCCAGGCGACGGCGTACCACGCGTTGAGGGGAAACAGCGGCTTGGACTGGGACATGACCGTGACTCCTGGGGTTTGTATACAACCTGGGATACGAATCGGCGCCGACGCGCCGGCCGGCGACCAGTGGACGCCCATTGCGACGCTGGCGTCCGCTTGCGAGCGAAGTTATGTATACACCGGAGACAATGTGGGCGCGTTACAGGCCCATCGAAAACGTGCGATTATCGAATTAATTCATCGATAATCGCATTGACCCCGCCCTCTGGCCGGCTCTACCGTGGCAGCACGTTCGCAGCCCGGGGTCGTGCCATGGTCGAAATCGTTTCGCTGAACCATGCGGTGTCGCAGCTGATCGCCGATGGCGACTGCGTGGCGATGGAAGGCTTCACCCACCTGATCCCGCACGCGGCTGGGCACGAGGTGATCCGCCAGCGCAAGCGCGACCTGCGTTTGGTGCGCATGACGCCGGACCTGATCTACGACCAGCTGATCGGCGCAGGCTGCGCATCGGCGTTGCGGTTTTCCTGGGGTGGCAATCCAGGCGTGGGTTCGCTGCACCGGCTGCGCGATGCGGTCGAGCATGCCTGGCCGCAGCCGTTGCACCTGCGCGAGCACAGCCATGCCGACATGGCCAACGCGTACGTCGCCGGCGCCTCGGGGCTGCCGTTTGCGGTGCTGCGCGGGTACGTGGGCTCGGACCTGCCGCGCGTCAACGACAGCATCAAGTTCCTGCAATGCCCGTATACCGGCGAAACGCTGGCCGCGACCCCGGCAGTGAACCCGGATGTCACCGTGATCCATGCCCAGCAGGCCGACCGCCGCGGCAACGTGCTGCTGTGGGGCATCCTGGGCGTGCAGAAGGAAGCCGCGCTGGCCGCGCGCAAGGTGATCGTGACGGTGGAAGAGATCGTCGACACCCTGGAGGCGCCGCCCAATGCCTGCATCCTGCCGCGCTGGGTGGTGGACGCGGTCTGCCACGTACCCGGCGGCGCGGCGCCGTCCTACGCGCACGGCTATTACGCGCGCGACAACCGGTTCTATCTGGGCTGGGACGCGATCGCACGCGACCGTGTCCGCTTCCAGGCCTGGATCCAGACCCACATTCTCGATACCGAGGACTTCACCGCCTTCCAGCGTGTGTATGCGCACGCGCAGCAACAGGTGGCCGCATGAGCGACTACAGCACCAACGAGATGATGACCGTGGCGGCTGCGCGCCGCCTGCCGGATGGGGCGGTGTGTTTCGTCGGCATCGGCCTGCCGTCCACCGCGGCCAATCTGGCCCGGCTCACGCATGCGCCGGATGTCACCCTGATCTACGAATCCGGCCCCATCGGCGCCCGCCCGGATGTGCTGCCGCTGTCGATCGGCGACGGCGAGCTGGCCGAGACCGCCGACACCGTGGTGTCCACACCGGAGATCTTTCGCTACTGGTTGCAGGGCGGCCGCGTGGACGTGGGCTTTCTGGGCGCGGCGCAGATCGACCGCCACGCCAACCTCAACACCACGGTGATCGGCGATTACGCCGCCCCCAGGACGCGCTTGCCCGGCGCCGGCGGTGCGCCGGAGATCGCGGCCAGTGCCAGGCAGGTGTTCATCATCATGCGGCAATCCAGGCGCAGCTTCGTGGCGGCGCTGGATTTCATCACCACGGTCGGGCATCTGGACGGTGGCGATGCACGCGCCCGTGCCGGCCTGCCCGGCGCCGGCCCCACCGTGGTCGTCACCGACCTGTGCGTGATGGAGCCCGATCCGGTGACCCGCGAGCTCACCGTCACCTCGTTGCACCCTGGCATCGCGCCCGAGCAGGTCAGCGCCGCCACCGGCTGGCCGATCCGCTTTGCCGCCGATCTGGTGCAGACCAGCTCGCCCAGCGCAGACGAACTGCAGGCATTGCGCGCGCTGCAGGCACGCACCGACGCCGCGCATGGCACCCAATCGGCCGGAGCCGACGCATGAGCGAGGTCTATCTGATCGATGGCATCCGCACGCCGATCGGCCGCTACGGCGGTGCGCTGTCCAGCGTGCGTGCCGACGACCTGGGCGCGGTGCCGATCGCCGCGTTGCTGGCGCGCCAGCCGCAGCTGGACCCGGCCGCCATCGACGATGTCTACCTGGGCTGCGCCAATCAGGCCGGCGAAGACAACCGCAATGTCGCGCGCATGAGCCTGTTGCTGGCGGGGCTGCCGAGTTCGGTGCCGGGCTGCACCCTCAATCGGCTGTGCGGCTCGGGGCTGGAGGCGGTCGGCACCGCGGCACGCGGCATCCGCGCGCAGGAGCTGGGCCTGGCCATTGCCGGGGGGGTCGAATCGATGTCGCGTGCGCCCTGGGTCATGGGCAAGGCCGAAAGCGCGTTTGCGCGCACCCAGCAGCTGGAAGACACCACCATGGGCTGGCGCTTCATCAACCCGCGCCTGCAGGCGGCCTACGGCACCGAGCTGATGGGCGAAACCGCCGAAAACGTGGCGCAACGCTATGCCATCGCACGCGCGGACCAGGACGCCTTCGCCCTGCGCAGCCAGCAACGCGCGGCGGCGGCGCAGGCGGCCGGGTTCTTCGATGGCGAGATCACCTCGGTGCCGGTGGCTGCGCGCAAGGGCGGCGAGGCCAGCACCGTCGAATACGACGAAGCGCCGCGGCCGAACACCACCGCCGAGATGCTGGCCAAGCTCAAGCCGGTGTTCCGCCAGCCCGGCAGCGTGACTGCCGGCAATGCCTCGGGCATCAACGATGGTGCGGCCGCCTTGCTGCTGGCCTCCGCACAGGCCGTGCAGACCCATCGGCTGACCCCGCGCGCCCGCGTGCTGGGCTTTGCGTCGGCAGGCGTGGAGCCGGCGTACATGGGCATCGGCCCGGTGCCGGCCACCCAGCGCCTGCTCGCCCGCCTGAACCTGCAGATCGACCACTTCGATGCGATCGAGTTCAACGAAGCCTTCGCTGCGCAGGCACTGGCCTGCACGCGGGCATTCGGGCTGGACGACGATGCGGCCCGGGTCAACGCCAATGGCGGCGCCATCGCCCTGGGCCATCCGCTCGGCATGAGCGGCGCGCGGCTGGCGCTTACCCTGCTGCGGCAGCTGGAGGCCAGCAACGGGCGGCTCGGCCTGGCCAGCATGTGCATCGGGGTGGGGCAGGGCGTTGCCCTGGCCATCGAGCGTCTCTAGGCCTTCGATGGCAACCGACCGCGCCACCACCGCACACCCACACCGCTTGAACGCGCCGCACCGCGGCCGACGGAGATCTCACGATGCGCGATGCCACCCTTGAGACGCCACCCGCCGATCCGCTGCTCGGCTACCGCCGCACCCGTCCGGGCACCCAGCCGGCCTACCTGCATCCGGCCTATGCCTCCACGGCCCTGCGTGGCCCGCTGCAGGCAGCGATCGAGATTCCGGCCACGCTGTCGGAAGTCACCGGCCCGCGCATGGACCGCCTCACCCTGGGAGAGCATGCCGCCGATCTCACCGCAGGATTCGATGGCCAGCCGCTGGGCGAGCGCATCATCGTGTCCGGCCGCGTCCTGGACGAAAACGGCAAGCCGGTGCGCAACAGCGTGGTGGAAGTCTGGCAATGCAATGCCGCCGGCCGCTACCAGCACGAAGGCGATCGCCACGACGCGCCGCTGGACCCCAACTTCCGCGGTACCGGCCAGGTGCTGACCGACGATCACGGCCGCTATGCGTTCAAGACCATCAAGCCGGGCGCGTATCCGTGGCGCAACCACTACAACGCCTGGCGGCCGGCGCATATCCATTTTTCGTTGCATGGCGACGGCATCGGGCAGCGCCTGATCACCCAGATGTATTTTCCCGGCGACCCGCTGCTGGCGCACGACCCCATCTACAACTGCGTCGACGATGCGCAGGCACGCGAGCGCATGGTGTCCCGTTTCGACTGGGAAAACGCCATCAGCGAATACGCGCTGGCCTACCGTTTCGACATCGTGCTGCGCGGTCGCAAACAAACGGTCTGGGAGTAAGCCGATGAGCCTGCACGCCACCCCGTCGCAAACCGTGGGCCCGTACTACCGGCTCGGGCTGGAGCCGCTGTATCGCGACCAGCTTGCACCGGGGCACGTCGCCGGCACGCCCGTGCAGATCAGCGGCGGCGTCTTCGATGGCGCCGGCGTTCCAGTCGCCGACGCGGTGCTGGAGCTGTGGCAAGCCGATGCCGCCGGCATCTACGCGCATGCCGCCGATGCCCGTCATGCGGCGCACGACCCCGGCTTCGACGGTTGGGGTCGCGTGCCCACCGATGCGCAGGGGCGTTTTGCATTCACCACCATCAAGCCGGGCGCCGTGGCCGGGCCGGATGGCCGCCAGCAGGCCGCGCACCTGACCGTGCTGGTGTTCATGCGCGGCTTGCTGCGTGGCGCCTCGACACGGTTGTACTTCGCCGATGACCCGCAGCTGGGTACTGATCCCATCCTGGCCCTGGTGCCGGCGCAACGGCGTGCCAGCCTGCTGGCCCAGCCGCGCGGCGGCGGTGCCTACGCCTGGGACATCCATATGCAGGGCGATGCGGAAACCGTGTTCTTCCGTTACTGACGCGCCCGCTGCCTGCGCGATGTCGTCGGTGCGATGGCGGGATGCCTGCGGTTCGCCGGGTGGTGCTTGCCCAGCACGGTGCCTGCGTGAACGGCATGCACGTCGTCACTTGCGTGCACCGCCTTCGCCAGCACGCGCAGAAGCGCCCGGCGGCGCGCGCATCAACACAGCGGCGCGCTGCATCACCGGTGTCGCTACCGGCTGCGGCGCGGCTCGCATTGCCCTAACGTCTAGTTGGCACCCCCCTGCTTCGGTGCCATGCTGCCGTCACGCCAAGAGAGGCAATGCATGAGCGCGACGTCGTTGCTGTTGGGATCCTTGTTTGGCGAGCCGGCGTGCGATGCCTTGTTCAATGATGCGGCGCGCGTGCAGGCCATGCTCCACTTCGAGTCCGCGCTTGCGCGCGCGCAGGCGCAGTGCGGTGTGATTCCTGCCGACGCGGCCGCGTCCATCGCAGCCGCCTGCGATGTGCAGCACTACGACATCGCCACCCTGGCGCAGGCCACCGCGCTGGCGGGCAACCCCGCCATTCCATTGGTCAAGGCGTTGACCGCGCGCGTCGCCACGCAGGATGCCGCCGCCGCGCGCTGGGTGCACTGGGGCGCCACCAGCCAGGACGTCATCGATACCGGCATGGTGTTGCAACTGCGCGCCGCGCTCGATCTGCTGCTGCCGCGCCTGCAGGGCCTGTGTGGCGACCTGGCTGCACTGGCTGCCCGTGAGCGCGACACCGGCCTGCCCGGGCGCACCTTGTTGCAGCAGGCGGTGCCGGTGACCTTCGGGCTCAAGGTGGCCGGCTGGCTGGATGCGCTGCAGCGCGCGCAGCAACGCCTGCAGGCATTGCAGGACGATGCGCTGGTGCTGCAGTTCGGCGGCGCCGCCGGCACCCTGGCCTCGCTGCAGCAGCGCGGGCTGGACGTGGCGCAGGCGCTGGCCGCCACGCTGGCGCTGCCGCTGCCGGCCTTGCCATGGCACACCGCGCGCGACCGCATCGTCGAGGTCGGCTGCGCGTTCGCCCTGCTGGCCGGCACGCTGGGCAAGATCGGTGGCGATGTGGTGCTGCTGATGCAGTCGGAAGTCGGCGAAGCCTTCGAGCCGTCTGCTGCCGGCAAGGGGGGCTCGTCGGCGATGCCGCACAAGCGCAACCCGGTCTCCAGCGTGGCAGCGGTGGCCGCCGCCACGCGCGTGCCCGGGCTGGTGGCCACCTTGTTCAGCGCGATGGCGCAGCCGCACGAGCGTGCGGCCGGGCAATGGCATGCCGAATGGGACACCGTGCCGCAGATCGTCTGCCTCACCGCCGGCAGCCTGGCGCAGATGCAGGCCTGCCTGCGCGACCTGGAGCTGGACCGCGCGCGCATGCGGGCGCATCTGGACAGCCATGGCGGCGTGCTCTACGCCGAGGCGGCGGTGTTCGCGCTGGCCCCGCAGCTGGGCAAGCCGCAGGCCCACGCGCTGGTCGAACAGGCGGTGGCGCGCGCGCAGGCGCAGCAGCGGCATCTGCGCGAGGTGCTGGGCGAGGACGCACAGGTGAGCGCGGTGCTCACGCACGCGCAACTGCAGGCGGTGTTCGATAGCGACAGCTGGCGCGGCATGTCCTCTGTCTGGATCGATCGCGTGCTGGCCGGTTCTTCTTCCCGCTGACGGTGCTCCGATGGCTTATCTCCAGTTGCCCACCCATCGCCTGCACTACCGCCTGGACGGTACCGAAGGACGCCCCTGGCTCACCTTCTGCAATTCGCTCGGCACCGACCTGCACATGTGGGACGTGCAGATCGACGCCTTCGCCCCGCACTACCGCATCCTGCGCTACGACCGCCGCGGCCACGGGTATTCGGACACGCCCGCCGGCCCGTACAGCGTGGCCGACCTGGGCCAGGACGTGCTGGCGCTGTGGGACGCGCTGGGGATCGAGCGCAGCGACTTCTGCGGCCTGTCCATCGGTGGCCTCACCGGGCAGTGGCTGGGCCTGCACGCGGCGCAGCGGCTGCGGCGGCTGGTGCTCTGCGCCACCGCGCAGAAGATCGGCAGCACCGCCACCTGGGAAACCCGCATCGAACAGGTGCGCAGCGAGGGCCTGCCGATGCTGATCGATGCCACCTTGCAGCGCTGGTTCACGCCGGCCTTCGCCCTCAGCCATGCGCAGCGTTTGGACATGATCGCGGCCGCGTTCGTGTCCACCTCGCCGGCGGGCTACATCGCCTGTTGCCAGGCGGTGGCCGAGGCGGATTTTCGCGGCGCGCTGGACGGGCTCACCCTGCCGCTGCTGGCCCTGGCCGGCGACGACGACCCGGTTTGCCCGCCGCCGAATCTGCGCGAGATCGCCTACGCCGCGCCCGATGGTCATTACGCCCAGGTGCCCGGGCGACACATCTGCAACCTGGAATCGCCGGCTGCGTTCAATGACGCGGTGCTGGGCTTTCTCCAGGCCGATTGATCCTTCCCCCAACGAGGTCCCTCATGCACGAAGACGAGCGTTACCAGGCCGGCTTGCGCGAACGCCGACGCGTCCTGGGCGATGCCCATGTCGACCGCTCGCTGGCCGCACGCACCGAGCTGACCAGCGAATTCCAGGACCTGATCACCCGCTACGCCTGGGGCACCATCTGGACCCGCGACGGCCTGCCTACGCATACCCGCTCGCTGATCACCCTGTCGATGATGGTCGCACTGGGCCACGACGAAGAATTCAAGCTGCACGTGCGCGCGGCGCGCAACAATGGCGTCACGCCCGAGCAGATCAAGGAAGTGCTGCTGCAGGCGGCCATCTACTGCGGCGTGCCGGCGGCCAACCACGCCTTTGCGCTGGCAACGCCGATCCTGCAGGAACAGGCTGCCGAGCGCTGAGGTGCGGCATCACCGCCTCGCGCACACCCGCGCTGCCTGCCGATGTCAGTGCGCCCATCACGAGACATAGCATGACGTTCCGACCCGCCTGCCTGTTCCTGCTCCTGCTGGTCTCGCTGGCCGCGCCTGCCCAACCGCAGCCCGGACCGGGTACCCGGCTGACCCAGGTGCGCGCCGACGATGGACAGTCACTGGCCGTGTGGTCGCGCGTGCCCGCGCAGCCGCGTGGCACGGTGCTGCTGGTGCATGGCCGCACCTGGAGTGCGCTGCCCAATTTCGACCTGCAGGTGCCGGGCGAAGCGCCCGATGCGCGCTCGGTGCTTGCCGCGCTGGCGCAGGCGGGGTTCGCGGCCTATGCGGTGGATCTGCGTGGCTATGGCGGCAGTGCGCGCGACCGCAGCGGCTGGAATACGCCCACGCGCGCGGTGAACGACGTGCAACAGGTCCTGGCCTGGATCGCCCGGCAGCATCCGGAGCTGCCGCCGCCGGCGCTGATCGGGTATTCCAACGGTGCGCGGGTGGCGCTGCTGCTTGGTCAGCAGCAACCGCAGGCGGTGTCGGCGCTGGTGCTGTATGGCTTCCCGGACGATGTCGATGCGCCAGCGGCCGCCACGCCGTCGCCGGCCCGGCCGCTGCGAGAACCCACCACCGCTGCCGCAGCCGGCGAAGATTTCATTACCGCCGGCGCCGCGCCGGCCCGCGTGCGGGACGCCTACGTGGCGCAGGCGCTGGCCGCCGACCCGGTCCGTACCGATTGGCGGGCGATGGAGCAGTTCGCGTTCCGGCCCGAGCAGGTGAGCAGCTTGCCGGTGTTGCTGCTGCGTGGCGTCGACGACCCCATCGCCACGCAGGCCGATAATGCCCATGTCTACGCGCGCCTGCGCAGCGCAGATCGCAGCTGGGTCACCTTGCCGCATGCCGATCATGTGGCGCATGTCGAAGACAGCCACGCGGCCTGGGTGGATGCGGTGGTGGGCTTCCTGCGCCGGCCGCGGTGAGCCTGCGTGGCGTGCGTGCGGGGCAGCGGTCCTGCGTGCGCACCGGCCATGTGCAACGTCACCGGCTTGCAGCGCCTGCGCCGGCACACCACCGGCTGTCTTCAGCTCAGCAACGTACCCAACCGCTGCGCGGCCTGTTTCAGCGGGTCCAGCCATTGCGTCTGCATGGTCTGCAGGCTGACGCGCCCGGCCTGGGCGCCGATGTTGAGCGCGGCGATCACCTCGCCGCGCAGATTGCGCACCGGCACCGCGATCGAGCGCAGACCGATCTCCAGCTCCTGGTCGGTCAGGCACATGCCTTCGCGGCGCGCGCGCGCCAGCACCTCGAGCAGGGCCGAGGCCTGGGTCACCGTGCGATCGGTGCGCGGGCGCAGCGTGGTGCGCTCCAGGTAGGCCTGCAAGGTGTCGCCGGGCAGGGCCGCCAGCAGCACCCGCCCCATCGAGGTGCAATACGCCGGCAACCGGGTGCCCGGGCGCAGCCCGATCGACATGATGCGCACCGTCTCCGCGCGTGCCACGTACAGCAGATCGTCGCCATCCAGCACGCCCAGCGAGCAGGATTCGTGCAACTGGTCGCGCAGTGCGTCCAGCACCGGCTGTGCTGCGGCGGTCATCGACGACGAGGCCGCATACGCACCGCCGATCCCCAGCACGCGCGGCAACAGGACGTAGCCACGGCCCTGCTCGCCGACATAGCCCAGCCTGGACAGCGTGTGCAGCACACGCCGCACCGCCGCGCGCGAGATGCCGGTCTCCAGGCTGATCTGCGACATGGTCACTTCGCGTGCGTGCTGGGCGAACACGCTCAGCACCACCAGCCCGCGCCCCAGCGAAGTCATGAAGTCCGGGTCGCCCTGGGCAGCGGCGATCTGCTGCATCAACTCGTGCGGCAGACCGCGCTCGCTACCGGCCGCGGCCACGGCGGCGGGGCGTTTGCGGCGGCTGGTGGCAGGCTCGGGCATTGGGTCGCGTACGTGACAGGTCCTGTGCATGGTAAGCGCTTGCGCCAATGCATGCCCTCGGTCGCAGTGTGCGCTCCGGCATGTAAGCGCTTCACCCTGCTTGCCGCATAATCGGTGCTGACTTGTTTCGGATCGGTCCCCTTCGTCCATGAAAACCCCCACGGGCCTGCAGCCGCTGATCGACGACGGTGTCATCGACGAAGTGTTGCGGCCACTGAAGAGCGGCAAGGAAGCATCCGTCTACGTGGTCAGCGCCGGCGACGACATCCTGTGCGCCAAGGTCTACAAGGACATGGCCCAGCGCAGCTTTCAGGCACGCGTGCAATACCAGGAGGGCCGCAAGGTGCGCGGCAGCCGCCAGGCACGCGCGATGGGCAAGGCCACCAAGTTCGGCCGCAAGGAAGCCGAGACCGCCTGGAAGAACACCGAAGCCGATGCGCTCTACCAGCTGGTGGATGCCGGTGTGCACGTGCCCAAGCCGCGCGGTTACTTCCACGGCGTGCTGCTGATGGACCTGGTCACCGACGACGCCGGCCACAGCGCACCACGCCTGGGCGAAGTGGAGCTGGAGCCGGAACAGGCACGCGCCTTCCATGCCAGCCTGATCGGCGATGTGGTCAAGATGCTGTCGCTGGGCCTGGTGCATGGCGATCTGTCCGAATACAACGTGCTGGTCTCGCCCGACGGCCCGGTGGTGATCGATTTCCCGCAGGTGGTCAGTGCCGCGGGCAACAACGCCGCGCGCGACATGCTGCTGCGCGACGTGCACAACCTGCGCGATTGCCTGGGCCGCTTTGCGCCGGAGTTGCTGGACACGCACTACGGCGAGGAGATGTGGGCGCTGTTCGAGAAAGGCGAGTTGCGCCCGGATAGCGCGCTCACCGGCCGCTTCAAGTTCGACACCAAGCGCGCCGACGTGCGCGCCATCCGCGCCTCGATCGAAGACGCACGCCAGGAAAACCTGATCCGCCAGCAAGGCCGCGAAGCCGCTGCCGAAGACGACTGAGCACACTGCTCAGGCGTCTGAGCATCCTGCATCTTGGGCGGTAGGCGGCTTGCCGGATCGGGCAGGGTGGTGCCCAACTGCAGCTGTCTGTACGCGTTGCACCTGCACCGCAGCGCGTTTGGCCAATCCGGTGGATCTGCTAGTACTGCCGAAGCGGGCGTTTGGCGCACCGTTGCAGACCTCACCCGCAGCGCACCGTTGCCGTCGCTGCCGCTGTAGCAGTGACGGCAACGCAACGGTGTTGGGCGCATGGCCGCCATGCCGAACAGATTCTGTCCGGCCGCGGATTCGCAGACGTCGCGTGCATCGCGCAGGGGCGCGATGCGATGCAGCAAACACCGTCATGCGACAGGCCAGGCCGCGGTGAGAGCCCTCGTAAACAGTGGCGTTGGCGGGTGCCTGGACTGTTTCGCATGCTTGGTTATGCAAATGAATGGTGATGGCTCATAACAATCTGGCAAGCTCTGCACATCGCCCGCGCGTAATGGAGTCGCCATGTCCTTCGATCCAGATGTCGTCCGCCTGTTTGCACAGTTGCAGCAGAGCGGCGCGCCGCCGATGGAGGCGCTGCCGTTGCCGGAGGCGCGCGCAATGATGCGTGGCATGAGCGCGCAGCTCGGCTTTCCGGTGCTGCCGATGCAGGTACGCGACCTGCGCGCCGCCACTGCCGCCGGCGACGTGCCGCTGCGCCTGTACCGGCCGCCCGGCCTGAGCGACGATCCGGCGCCGACCTGTCTGTTCGTGCACGGTGGTGCCGGGGTGGTGGGCGATCTGGAGTCGCACGACGATGTGTGCCGGCAGTTGGCGGCGCGTGCCGGTTGCCAGGTGCTGGCAGTGGATTACCGCCTCGCCCCGGAACACCCGGCTCCGGCGGGCGTGGAAGATGTCATCGCCACCTTGCACTGGTTGGCGGCGCATCCGCAGCAGGTGGGTGCGGATCTGCGGCGGCTGGCGGTGGCCGGCGACAGCATGGGCGGCGCCATGGCCGCCGTCGTGGCACTGGTCGCACGCGATGCCGGCATTGCCCTGCGCTGCCAGTTGCTGCTTTACCCGCTGACCGATGCGCGCGAAGGCAGCGCAGAACATGCCTCACGCTCGACCAATGCCGACATTCCGCCATTGACTCGCGAGGCGGTGCGATTCTTCAACCAGCACCTCTTCAAGGATCCGGCAGTCATGCACGACTGGCGGATTTCGCCATTGCTGGCACCTGAGGTGGCAGGCGTTGCACCGGCGCTGATCGTGCTGGCCGAGCTGGACATCCTGCATGACGAGGGCGCGCGCTATGCCGACCGCCTGCGTGCGGCCGGCGTAGAGGTCACGGTGCATCGCTTCCCCGGCATGATCCACGGCTTCATCACCATGGGTGGCGTCATCCAGGCGGCCGAGACCACCGTGGAGCTCTGTGCCCAGACGCTGCGCAAACAGCTGTTGCCGGAATAAGGGCAGCTGATGAAACACCTGCGCTTGCCGGCATGCGCAGCGCGCGCGTCGCTGCGCGCTGCTGCATCGGCCACGACGCGTCAGAAGTTGAAACGGAAGGTTGTCATCAGCACGTGGTTCTCGCGGTCCACTGCCGATGTGTTGACGAACTGGTTCAGATAGCCCACGTCCACGTTGGCGATGGCGTTGAATTTCCAGTTGATGCCAACGAATACACGGTTCTGGTCGATGCCGCGCCGTGCACCCCATTGCGTCTGATCGAGGTTGACGAACAACTCGTTGAACAGCACCCAGGACAGCTGCGGACTGAAACCGCTCGGGCGCGTGGCGCGGATCATCTGCCGCACGCGGTAGCCCTCATCGCTGAAGTCTTCGCGATGGCGCTGTTCCAGACGGGTGCGGCTGGTAATGGTGATGTCGGCAATCGGGTCGAACTGGTATTGAAATTGCCCCCACCAACGATTTTCGCGATTGGACGGCTGGCCTGCCGGGTGGCTGATGATGGTGTCGTACCCCATCCAGACGCTGGCCTTGGGATTGAGCCGATAAAACACGGCCGGGCGCAGGATCAACTGGTCGAACTGCTCGCCTTCCTCGCGCCAGCGCGGATGGACATCCATGCTCCAGTACAGGTTTTCAACCGGTAACTTGCCCTGCGCGTAGATACTCAGCCAATACCGGCCGTCTTCTTCCGTATTGGCGTGGGCCGAACTTACCGTGGCCAGCATCACCAGTAGCACAGGGCAGGCGATGCGAAACGTCGCGGTGATTAACGTGCTAAATGCGTTCATTTAGTTAAAATGTGTCGTCGTTGGCAAATCATAGCAATATCTTTTCTGTTTCCATGGACCGTCTGGTCGGCTGATACCCCCGTGTTTCGCTTGCTTCTTCGTTATTCGGGAGAGTCCATCGCATTGCCAGATATGACACCGGTATGCCGGTCTGTGAGCTGCCGTCGGCGCGCGGAGACAAGGGCCGTTTCATGCCTCGATCCGTGTTCGATGCTGCATGACGGCCGTCAATCCGTAGATGACGGCGGTCGTGCAACACATTGCATGTAGATAAACCAATCGCGTGGCGATGTGACGCGTCAGGCGTCCCACCAACGTCCCCGCGGCGACCGCACGATGATGCGGAAGCCCGTTGCTCAGGCATGCCGAGGCATGTGGGTTACTGCGCGTATGGCTGCCGCGGACTGGGTGATGTGCATGCGCGCGGGTACGACACCCGGCAGCCGGCTCTACACCCATCAGGTACGGAAGAAGCATGGCAGACGCAGCATTTGCTCGCCGGCCGCACAGGTCATGCAGGGGGGCTGCCCACCATCCTTCCCTCAGGCGTCATGCTCCGCTCGTGGGCGGATCTTCACTGCCGCTCGGCGCCCCGCACGTTTGCCTGGGAAGTCCAGCAATCGCTGCCACCGTCACCGCGGTCGCCCGGGCCGATCACGCCACCTGGCTGCGCCGCGCACGCTCCAGATGCACCAGCAGCAGCGAGATGGCCGCCGGCGTCATGCCCGGGATGCGTTGCGCCTGGCCAATGTGTTGCGGGCGTACGCGCTCGAGTTTCTGCTGCACTTCGATCGACAGCCCGCGCACGCCGGCATAGTCGAAACCTTCCGGAATGGGCGTGTTCTCCTGGCGTTGCTGGCGCGCGATGTCGTCGCGCTGGCGGTCCAGGTAGCCGGCGTACTTGACGCTGATTTCCACCTGTTCGGCGACCTGCGCATCGTTCACGCCCGGCCCCAGTGCAGGCACGCGCATCAGACTGGCGTAGTTGAGTTCCGGGCGCTTGATCAGATCCAGCACGTTGGTTTCGCGGCTCAGCGACACACCCAGCGTCTGCGTCACCTCGCGCCCCAGGGCATTGCCCGGGGTGGCCCACAGCGCGGACAGCCGCGCGCTCTCGCGCTGCACGGCGTCCTGCTTGGCCGAAAAGCGCGCCCAGCGCGCATCATCGACCAGGCCCATGCTGCGGCCGACGCCGGTCAGGCGTGCATCGGCATTGTCCTCGCGCAGCTGCAACCGGTATTCGGCGCGGCTGGTGAACATGCGATACGGTTCGGTGGTGCCGTGGGTGATCAGATCGTCCACCAGCACACCCAGGTAAGCCTCGTCGCGGCGCGGCGACCACGCCGGCAGGCCATGCACGTGGCGTGCGGCATTGAGCCCGGCCAGCAGGCCTTGCGCGGCCGCTTCTTCGTAGCCGGTGGTGCCGTTGATCTGCCCGGCGAAGAACAGCCCGCCCACTTCCTTGGTCTCCAGCGAGGCCTTGAGCCCGCGCGGGTCGAAGAAGTCGTACTCGATGGCGTAGCCGGGGCGGGTGATGTGCGCGTTCGCAAAACCGTGGATCGAGCGCACCAGCGCCAGCTGCACATCGAATGGCAGCGAGGTGGAAATACCGTTGGGATAGATCTCGGTCACCTCCAGGCCTTCGGGCTCGACGAAGATCTGGTGGCTGGTCTTCTCGGCGAAGCGCACCACCTTGTCTTCGATCGACGGGCAGTAGCGCGGGCCGATGCCTTCGATCTGGCCCGAGTACAGCGGCGAGCGATGCAATGCGCTGCGGATGATGTCGTGGGTCTGCTCGGTGGTCTGGGTGATCCAGCAGCTGACCTGACGCGGATGGTCGCTGCGCTGGCCCATGAATGACATCACTGGCAGCGGGTCGTCGCCGGGTTGTTCGGTCATCACACCGTAGTCGAGCGTGCGCCCATCGATGCGTGGCGGGGTCCCGGTCTTGAGGCGGTCGATCGCGAACGGGCGCTCGCGCAGCCGTGCGGCCAGCGTGGTGGCCGGCGGGTCGCCCATGCGCCCCGCCGCGTATTGGGTTTCGCCGACATGGATCTTGCCGGCCAAGAACGTGCCGGCGGTCAGCACCACCGACGGCGCCTCGAAGCGCAGCCCGGTCTGGGTGATGACCCCGCGCACGCTGTCGGCCTCGCTTGCGCCGTTGTGGATGATCAGATCGTCCACCGCCGCCTGGAACACGGTCAGGTTGGATTGCGCTTCGACCATGCGGCGGATCGCGTTGCGATACAGGTTGCGGTCGGCCTGGCAGCGGGTGGCGCGCACCGCCGGCCCCTTGGAGGCATTGAGCGTGCGCCACTGGATGCCGGCCAGATCGGCCGCGTGCGCCATGGCCCCGCCCAGTGCATCGATCTCCTTGACCAGATGGCCCTTGCCGATCCCGCCGATGGCCGGGTTGCAGCTCATCGCGCCCACGGTTTCGATGTTGTGGGTCAGCAGCAAGGTGCGCGCACCGGTACGCGCGGAGGCCAGCGCGGCCTCGGTGCCGGCATGGCCGCCGCCGATCACGATGACGTCGTAGCGATAGAAAGAGTCGGACATGGGCGTGGGAACCAGGAGCAGAAGGAAGTTGGCGGCCGCGAAAGTATCGGCTGAAGGGCGAGCGAGGTCACTCGACGGGTAAAAGTGTGACGTAAGCCACATTTTAAAATACTGACCCTCAAGTTGGCATGTTTCGTGCGGATATCCCTACTGCACCCGTCGCGGCATTGCGACATGGGCGCAAAGGCTGGAATTGGAACAGGGGCCAGCCGCGCGTGCGACGGGGTAGCGTAAGGGTCGGTAGTCGGGGGACTGCCGACCCTTATTTTTTTCTGCGTCGGTGGGTGCTGACAGAGGATCCAGGCATGCAGCGTCATCTCGAGCCGCCAAGCCAATGCCAAAAACATAAAGCCCCGGCATGCCGGGGCTTTATGCATTGGAGGCGCCGATATCCGACAGGGCCGGAACAGGGGGGATCCAGATTTCCCTGTCGGACATCGACATAAGTCGGTCAGTGGGCCGGGCCGGGTCAGAAGATGACGTGGCGGGTCACACAGAGCACCTAGCTTGCGACCAAGTGCCGGCTGAACGCAAGCCCCCAATGTTGCCATTTGTGGGGCCTGTCGCAGTCAGCTTGTCACGGAATCTGCTCGCGCGTGTTGCGTGGCGCGGTCTGCCGCTGGATTTCGCGGATCACGCGCGGCGGTGCGCCAATGCGGGCCGGGGGCCGTGACGACGGGGCGCCGGTTGCCGGCGGGCGATTGGGTTGCTGCGGGCGCGGCCCGTTCGGACGGGGACCGTTGTTGAACGAGCCATTGGGACGCGGCGGACGGTACTGCGGGCGACGATCATTGGGGCGGTAGTAATACCCGCCGCCACGATAGATCGGGTAGGCCGGGTAGTCGTACAGCCCGATACCGCCCGCGCCATACGGCACGCCGTATGGGCCGCCATAAGGACCGCCGTAGTAGGGCGAGTATCCCGGCGGATAGCGATACTGCACGGCGGGCGCGCCACGGTAGTAGCCGCCTGACCCGCCTCCGGTGTAGTCGTAGGTCGCACAGCCGCCCAGGGCCAGGAGCCCGGCGGCGAAGATCAGACGGAATTTCATGGATGGTGCCCTCCTGCAACCATGATGGCACTTTCGAGCCGATGCATTGAATCGGTCCTTAACTGTGCCGCAATGTGGCGC
This sequence comes from Xanthomonas sp. NCPPB 1068, assembly GCF_041479385.2. Classification (NCBI taxonomy): domain Bacteria; kingdom Pseudomonadati; phylum Pseudomonadota; class Gammaproteobacteria; order Lysobacterales; family Lysobacteraceae; genus Xanthomonas; species Xanthomonas sp. NCPPB 1068. The sequence goes on from NZ_CM192986.1 coordinate 452,498, forward strand.
TTTGTCATCGATCCAGCATGCGCGGGCGGTGTGCGTGCGAGCCGTGAAGAGCAAGGCGATACGTTAATCTTGCAGGCATGATCGACACGGTTCCTCTTGCCCATTCCGATGTCCTGCAGGCCGCCGCGCGCATTGCCCCGCACTGCGCGCCGACACCGTTGCTGACCTCGCACAGCCTGGATGCGCTCTGTGGCGCGCAGCTGTTCTTCAAGGCCGAGCATCTGCAGCGTGGCGGCGCCTTCAAGTTTCGCGGGGCCTGCAACGCGGTGTGGTCGCTGCCGGACGCGCTGGCCCCGCGTGGCGTGGTGACCCATTCGTCCGGCAACCACGGCGCGGCGCTGGCCTTGGCGGCGCGTACCCGCGGCATCGGCTGCCATGTGGTGGTGCCCGAGGGCGCGGTGGCCGCCAAATTGGCCAATATTTCCCGGCACGGCGCCACGCTGTGGCGCTGTGCGCCGACCATCGCCGCGCGCGAGCAGCTGTGTGCCCAGGTGCAGGCCAGTGTCGGGGCGACCCTCGTGCATCCGTACACCGATCCGGCGGTGATCGCCGGGCAGGGCACTGCCACGTTGGAGTTGCTGCACCAGAGCGGTGGGCTGGATGTGGTGCTGGCGCCGGTCGGTGGCGGCGGGCTGGCTGCCGGGGCGGCCCTGGCGCTGCAGGCCGCCCCCGGATGCGCGCTGGTGCTGGCCGAGCCCAGCGGCGCGGCCGACACCGCACGCTCGCTGGCGGCCGGGCAGCGCCTGGTCGACTTCATCCCCGACACCGTCTGCGACGGTCTGCGCGGCACCCTGGGCACGCCGAATTTCGTGCTGCTGCAGGCCGCTGGCGCGCAGGTGATCACCGTGGACGATGCCGCCGTGGTGCAGGCGATGCGGCTGATCTGGCAGGTGCTCAAGCAGGTGGTGGAGCCGTCGTCGGCGATCACGCTGGCGGCGCTGCTGGCCGACCCGGCGCGGTTTGCCGGCAAGCGGGTGGGGGTGATCCTGTCCGGCGGCAACGTCGACCTGGACGCAGTGCCCTGGGCCGCCGCGTGAGCAGGCGTCGGCGCGGGCTCGGCCTGTGGGGCTGGGGCTGGCGGTTATGCATGCTGGCGGTGATCTGGCTGGTGGCGGTGGCCGGGTGGATCGTGTGGGTGGGCGACCGCGACCAGGCCGCACCGGCCGATGTGATCATCGTACTGGGTGCGGCCGCCTACGACGCACGTCCCTCCCCGGTGTTCGAAGAACGCATCCGGCATGCGCTGGACCTGTACGCCCAAGGGTATGCACCGCGCCTGCTATTTACCGGCGGCTTCGGCAACGGCGCGCGCTTTGCCGAGTCGCAGGTGGCACGCCGTTACGCGCTGCGTCACGGCGTGCCGCCGGACGCGATCGTGATCGAGACGGTCTCGCGCACCACCCGGCAGAACCTGGAACAGGCGCGCGTGCTGATGGCCCGCCATGGCATGCACCGGGCGATCATCGTCAGCGACCCGCTGCACATGGCGCGCGCGCTGCGGCTCAGTCAGGAACTGGGCGTGGATGCGCTGGCCTCGTCCACGCCCAGCACGCGCTTTCGCAGCTTCCACACCAGCTGGCGATTTTTGCTGCAGGAGGTCTATTACTTCCACCGCGACCTGGTGGTGCAAGGTCCGTGACCGCAGGCCTATGATGCGGCTTTCCCAGCGGCAGGTTCGAGCATGAGCGAGAGCAATCGGCAACGCGCCACCGGCCTGGTCCAGGCCTATTACGAAGCATTCAACCGTGGCGATTGGGACGGCATGTTGGCGTTTTTGGCCGACGATGTCGCGCATGACCTCAACCAGGGCCCACGCGAGATCGGACGTGCGGACTTTGCCGCCTTCCTGCAGCGCATGAACGACAGTTACCGCGAGCAGCTGCGCGATGTCGTGATCACCGCCAGCGACGACGGCACGCGCGTGGGGGCCGAATACGTGGTGCACGGGGTCTACCACACCACCGACGAAGGCCTGCCGGACGCCAACGGGCAGACCTACGTACTGCCGGGCGGGGCCTTTTTCGAGGTGCGCGAGGGCAAGATCACCCGCGTCACCAACTACTACAACCTGCAGGAGTGGATCGCGCAGGTGTCGCGCTGAGTGACGACTAGCGCTGCGTAGGAGCGCGCTTGCGCGCGATGAGGCATTCCCGGTAACGCCTCATCGCGCGCAAGCGCGCTCCTACGCGGTTGGTCCGAGTTACAGCAACACGATCCCGACCACCACCAGGATGAAGATGCCCCACTTGAGCACCTGGTAGAGCGGGTTGTTGCGTTCCTTCAGCGCCTTGGCCTTCAGCCGCGCGGCGTAGAAATACCGGAACACGCGGTTGATGCCGCCGGTCTTGTCGCCTTCCTGATTGGGTGAGGCACCGGCCGAGAGCAGGCTGCGGCCGACGAAGCGGTTCACTGCCGCCGCCCAGCGCCAGCGCATTGGGCGCTCGATGTCGCAGAACAGGATGATGCGGTCCTGGTCTGTGTCGTTGCGCGCGTAGTGGATATAGGTCTCGTCGAACATGGTCCACTCGCCATCGCGCCAGCTGTGGCGCTGGCCGTCGACATCGATGAAGCAACGGTCGTCGTTGGGCGTGGCCAGGCCAAGGTGCAACCGCATGGAACCGGCGAACGGGTCGCGGTGCGGGCGCAGTTCGCTGCCCGGCGGCAGCTCGGCGAACATCGCCGCCTTGACCGTGGGGATGGATTTGAGCAACGCGGTGGTCTGCGGGCACAGCTCGGCTGCAGACGGGTGCGCAGTGCCGTACCACTTCAGATAGAAGCGCTTCCAGCCGCGGCGGAAAAACGAATTGAAGCCGATGTCGGTATAACCGTCGGCGGCGCGGATCTTCTGCATCTGCTGCAGCGCCACCGCTTCATCGCGGATCACCGGCCAGTGGGCGCGCAGCGGCGCCAGCTCGGGAAACTCCTTGCCCGGGTCGATGAACGGCGTGGTCGGCACGCGCGAACACAGATACATCAGCGTGTTGATCGGCGCCATGAAAGTGGAATGGTCCAGCAGCTGCCGGCTGAGCCGGTGCCGCACGCGACCGCGGTAATGGATGTACAGCGCCGATGCGATGAACAGCGCGATGATGAGCCACTTCAACATGGGGAACGCCAATGGGGGCGGGGGGCCGCAACAGAGGGGAAGGCCGCCGGCGGGCAACGCCGGGCAGGGGAAGCCTTTAGCGGATGAATTCTACCGGGTGTGGCGGCTGCGCCCGGCCACTGCACAGCGGCGCCGGCGCAATACTGTGTGTCACCGGAACCGGCGCGCGGGCGCGGCCACTGTGCACCGCCTCAATCGCGGCGGCGGCGGATCGGAATCGAGGCCACCGGCACGCTGGCGACGTCATGCCCCTGTTCGCGGATGGGGGCGCCCGGCGCCGGAGCCCAGGCATGGGCATAGATCACTTCCCAGGAGCTGGGCAGGGTGCCGTCGGGCCGGCGCAGCGGTTCGTAGGCGGCACTGGCGGCGGCAAAGCGGCCGCGTCCGGTGAGCGTGGCGCGGCGATTGCTGAGCGCGTTGGTGGCGCCCATCGCCCGCAGCTCGCGCATCAGGGCGGGCAGGTCGTTGTAGGTGAGCGTGAACAGGTCGCGGTCCAGTACCGGGTCGCGGAAGCCGGACATCAGCAGGGCATCGCCGAACTGCGCGATCGGCGGGAAGCGGCTGACGTGCGGGGCGGGGTCGGCCTGGGCGAATGCATCGCGCAGCTCGATCAGAGTCTCCGGGCCGAAGGTCGAGCACAGCAGCAGGCCGCCCGGCCGCAGGGCGCGGCGGAAGCCGGCAAACACCGCCGGCAGGTCTTCCACCCATTGCAGGCACAGATTGCTGAAGATCACATCCACGCTGCCATCGGCGACGGGGAGTGCGCGCGCATCGGCGCAGACCTGCGCAAACGGCTTCCACCACCCGGCTGCCTTGCGCGCCTGGCGCAGCATCGGCATGGCCTGGTCGAGCGCGATCACCTGCGCCTTGGGCCAGCGTTTCTTGATCGCAGCGCTGGCATGGCCGGGGCCGGCGCCGACATCCAGCACCACCTTGGGCACCTGCTCGCCCAGGTAGTCGAGCGATTCGAGCAGGCGCGTTTCCACTTCGCGCTGCAGCGCGGCGGCGGCGGCATAACTGCTGGCGGCACGCGCAAACGCGCGCCGGACGTGGCGGGGGTCGAAAGTGCTGTTCATTGCGGCGCTATTGTCGCCTCTGGGCGAGGCGGAGGGAATCGATGGATGGGGCCGGGCGCGGCGCTAGAACGTGCCCGGATAACTGCCGCCATCGATGAGCAGGTTCTGCCCGGTGATGTAGCCGGCCTGCGCGGCGCACAGGAATGCGCAGGCCGCGCCGAATTCGTCCGGCTCGCCAAAACGCGCCGCCGGGATACCCGCACGCTTGCGCTCGGCGACTTCTTCGAGCGTGCTGCCCTGCTGCTGCGCGATGGTGGCGAAGTTGCCCCGCAGGCGGTCGGTGGCGAACTGGCCGGGCAGCAGGTTGTTGATGGTGACGTTGTCGGCCACGGTGCTGCGCGCCAGCCCGGCAACGAAGCCGGTGAGGCCGGCACGTGCGCCATTGGACAGGCCCAGGATGTCGATCGGCGCCTTCACCGCACTGGAGGTGATGTTGACGATGCGGCCGAAGCGGCGCGCACGCATGCCATCGACGGTGGCGCGGATCAGTTCGATCGGGGCGAGCATGTTGGCGTCCAGCGCGCGTAGCCAATCTTCGCGTTCCCAGTGGCGGAAATCGCCCGGCGGCGGGCCGCCGGCGTTGTTGATCAGGATGTCCACCTGCGGGCAGGCGGCGAGCGCGGCGCTGCGTCCCTGCGGCGTTGCGATATCGGCGACCACGCTGCGCACCTCGCCAGCGCCGGGAACTGCGCGCAATGCCTCGGCCGCATGCTCCAGCGCGTCGCGGCCGCGCGCGACGATGACCACGTTGACGCCTTCGCCGGCCAGGGCACGTGCACAACCCAGCCCCAGTCCCTTGCTGGCGGCGCAGACCAGGGCCCAGCGGCCAGCGATTCCCAGATCCATGCGGTATGTCCTCGATCAGCGATGCTGCATGATCGGCGATCCGCTCACGGCACGGACGCAACGAAGCGTTGCAGTGCCTCGCTCACTTGATCGGCGTGACCGAGAAAGGGGGCGTGGCCACCGCCGGCAATGGTGAGCGCCTGCGCATGCGGGGTGAGCGCAGCGGCGGCATGCATGCCCGCGGCAGGCACCAGGCGATCGCGCTGGCCGGCGATCCACAGGCTGGGACGTGCGAGCTGCGGCAAGGCGCGGCGCAGGTCGGTGCGTTCGAGCAGGGTGAGCCCCTGCTGCAAGGCCTCGGGCGCCGGTTCGCCGCGTGCGGTGAGCGTTTCGCGCAGGCTGCGCAGTTCGCTGCGTGCATGCGCCGAGCCGAGCGTGTCCAGCGCCAGAAACCGCTCCAATGTGCCGCGGTAATCGCGCGTCAACTCTTTGCCGAATTGCACGAACACGTCGCGCTCGACTGCGTCCGGCCAGTCGCTGCCCCGCACGAAACGCGGCGTGGCCGCGATCATCGCCAGCCCGCGCACCTGCGGTTGGGTGGCGGCGGCATGCAGCGCAAACAGCCCGCCCAGCGACCAGCCCAGCCACACCGCAGGCGGGGTGGCGGCGGCAATGGCCGCAACCACATACGGCAAGGCCAGTGGCGTGCTGTCGTCGCGACTGAAGCCGTGCCCGGGCAGGTCGACCAGATGCAGTTGATAGTGCGGTGACAGGCGCTCGACCAGCGGCGCGAACACTCCGCCGTGCAGTGCCCAGCCGTGCAGGAGAACCAGCGCAGGCCCATGGCCGATGACATCGATATGCATGGGCGCATTGTCGCCGATTGTTGGGTGCCGATACGCGTTGATCGCGGCGCGTTGGTGCTGCGACAGGGCTCAGAAATACCGGATGGTGGCGGCCTTGTCGCCGATTGCAGTTTGCCGATCGGCGCTTGGGTGTTCAGGTACGGCGCTGCTGCTGCGCGTCGGCGTCAGTGCGAGACGGCTGCACGCAGTGCGCCGATCTTCGGGGCCAGCAACGCCCACTGCGCGCGCGCGTAGCCGCGCCAGCACCAACGCGCCGGCCAGCGCCAGCGCCGTGCACGCCGCGCCTGGATCGTGGCCGCCAACCACTCGGGATCGAATCGGTTCCACACGCCGGCCACGCTGCGCAGATTGCCGATCAGGACCGGATGCACCTCGTGCAACAGCATCGTGCGCAACTGCATCAGGGTGAACGGCGAGGCGGCCAGCACGTACGCGATGCCATCGTCGTCGCGACTGTCAGTATCCAGATACAGCAGCGACAAGGCTTCCCATACGCGGCGCTGCGCCGCCGAGGCTGTATGGGGTGTCGCCGGCGGCATGTCAGTGAAAAGAGGCCATCAATGGCGAACACGCAAACGCTGCATCACCGGTGCGATGCATGCTGGGCCGGTTGCAACGGAGAATCGGCGCGCGCTTGCCGCCCGCCGCGCGCGCCTAGTGCGGGCGATGCATTGGTCGGGTAACCGCTGCTGCTTTCAGCACAGGCCATGCAGGAACTGCGGCTCGCCTCAGGCAGAGGCACGCAGCGGTTGCCGGCTGACCACGTCGCGCGCCTGCACGATCGCCTCGATCAGCGCCTGCACCTGCTGCGGGGTATGCAGGGCCGACAGGGTCACCCGCAGGCGTGCCTTGCCCTCGGGCACCGTGGGTGGGCGGATTGCGCCGACCATGAACCCGGCCTGCTCGAGTGCGGCCGACATCGCCATCACCGTGGCTTCTTCGCCGCACAGCAGTGGCTGGATCGGGGTATCGGAGGCCATCAGTTCGAACCCATGCCGGCGCGCGCCATCGCGGAAGCTGCCGATCAGTTCGACCAGGCGCGCACGACGCCAGTCGTCGCGACGCGCCAGGCGCACTGCGGCCAGGGTCGCGGCGACCTGCGCCGGCGGCAGGGCCGTGGTGTAGATGTAGGGGCGCGCGGTTTCGGCCAGGTGACGAATGAGTGCCTCATCGCCGACCACCACGGCGCCATAGCCGCCCAGCGCCTTGCCCAGCGTCACCAGCTGCAGCGGCACTTCGGCCACGCCCAGACCCGCATCGGCCACGCAGCCGCGCCCCTGCGGGCCCAGCACGCCAACTCCGTGCGCGTCGTCGACGTAGAACAGGGCCTCCTGCATGCGTGCCACCAGGCTCAACGCGCGCAGCGGCGCCACATCGCCATCCATGCTGAAGACGCCGTCGCTGGCCAGCATCGCCGCGCCCTCGGGGGCGCCCTTGAGCTGGCGCATCGCGCCTTCCACATCCAGATGCGGATAGCGCCGCAGCCGGCAGCCGGCCAGGCGCGTGGCATCGAGTAGGCTGGCGTGATTGAGCCGGTCCTGCACGCAGACATCGTCTTCTTCGCTGAGCAAGGCCTGCTGCACGGCCAGGTTGGCGATGAAGCCGCTGCCGAACAGCAGCGCCGACGGATACCCCAGCCACTGCGCGATTTCGCGCTCCAGCGTCTCGTGTGCGGTGTGGTGGCCGCAGATCAGATGCGAGGCGGTGGCGCCGGCACCATCGCGCGCGGCCGCGTCCTGCAAGGCGGCCACCACTTCGAACTGCTGCGCCAGGCCCAGATAGTCGTTGGAGCAAAACCCGGTCAGCCAGCGGCCATCGATCTCCAGGCGCACACCATCGCGGCGACCGACCTGGCGGCGTACCCGTACCCGTTCCTGGGCGAGGCGCAACTTGCGCAGCGACGAAATCCGTTCGTGCAGATCGGGGCGAGCCATGGGGAGTCGACATCGAAAAAGGTCCGCTAGCGTAGCGTGCCGCGGTCACCTCGCCCAGCCGACACCGACAGCCGGTGCAGTGTGATGGCCCGTGGCGTCGGGGTGCTGGAAAGCGCGTGCAAGCCCGGCGGCGGTTGCCGGAGGCCTCGCGCGTCAAGGCGGTCTGTGACCGCTCAAGGTCCACGACAGCGGCAACGGCGAACCGGCAGGGCGCAGTGCGATGGGGTGATCGAGTGCGTCGCGCTGTCCGCGGCGCGCTTTTGCCACGGTGCGGATGATCGGGTGATGGTGCTTGTACCCGGCTCCACGCATCCGCTGGTTTGAGGGCCGGTCCTGCGTCCGGCGTCAGTGCGGGATGGCGATGGGCCGATCAGGCGCTGCCGCAGGATCGGCTGCAGGTAGGCGCTGTCTCAGACGCAACGCCTGCCGCAGGCCCCGCCCATCGCCGCGGGACGGCCCAGGCGCGGTGCGGGCTCATCCGACAATGCGCTGCGCGGTCATGCCGCGCGTTCGCAGGCCTGGCCGCAGGTGATGTCCGCATGCACGGTGCCCGGGTGGTCGTGGTCGGCGGCATCGACAGTGATCTGCATCGGGCGCAGGCCCAGGCGCTGGAACAGCGCCTGGTCGCGTTCGGTGTCCGGGTTGCCGGTGGTGAGCAGTTTTTCGCCGTAGAAGATCGAGTTGGCGCCGGCCAGGAAACACAGTGCCTGCAGCTCGTCGCTCATCGCTTCGCGGCCGGCGGACAGGCGCACCATCGATTTAGGCATGGTGATGCGGGCCACGGCGATCATCCGCACGAACTCGAACGGATCCAGTTGCTGGGTGCCATGCAGCGGCGTGCCGGCGACCTGCACCAGCTGGTTGATCGGCACCGAATCCGGGTGCGCCGGCAGCGTGGCCAGTGCCAGCAGCAGGCCGATGCGCTGGTCGCGGGTTTCGCCCATGCCGACGATGCCGCCGCAGCAGGTCTTCAAGCCCACGTCGCGCACATGCTCCAGGGTGTTGAGCCGGTCCTGGTATTGGCGGGTGTGGATGATCGAGTCGTAGTAATCCGGCGCGGTGTCCAGATTGTGGTTGTAGTAGTCCAGCCCGGCGTCTTTCAGCGCGCGCGCCTGGCCGGCGTCGAGCATGCCCAGCGTCGCGCAGGTCTCCAGGCCCATGGCCTTGACCTCGCGGATCATCGCGGCCACCTTGGGGATGTCGCGCTCCTTGGGCGAGCGCCAGGCAGCGCCCATGCAGAAGCGCGAGGCGCCGGCCGCCTTGGCCTGGCGCGCCTTGGCCACGACCTCTTCGGTCTCCATCAGCTTCTGTGCGGTCACGCCGGTGTCGTAGCGCTGCGCCTGCGGGCAGTACGCGCAATCTTCCGGGCAGCCGCCGGTCTTGACCGACAACAGCGTGGAGACCTGCACCTGCGCCGGATCGAAATGCGCGCGGTGCACGCTGGCTGCGTGGTGCAGCAACTCGGGGAACGGCAGATCGAACAGCGCCTGCAGCTCTTTGCGATCCCAGTCATGGCGGACGACAACAGACATCGGAGTTTCCTGACAGTCAGCGGCTTGGAAGCCAGGCAGTCTGGTGAGCATGGAAGAGGCTGTCAACTTCGATGGGGTGGGGTCGGTTTACAGGTGGCCGCAGCGGGTGTTGCGGTTTCTGCTGCCGAGCCTGTGCCTGGTCTGTGCCGAGGCGGGCATGGCCGACTGCGATCTATGCCCGTCCTGCCGCGCCGCGCTGCCCGAGCACGGCCACGCCTGCCTGTGCTGCGCCAGCCCGCTGTTCGCGTCCGATGGTGTGGCGTTGTGCGGGCAGTGCCTGCAGCAACCCCAGCCGCTGCAGCGCGTGCATGCCTGCTTTACCTACCGCTGGCCGGTGGATGGCCTGCTGCGGCGCTTCAAGTTTCACCAGGACCTGGCGGCGGGGCGTCTGCTCAGCGAGCTGATGGCCAGGCGCTGCGCCGGCCTGCCGCGGCCGCAGGCGTTGGTGCCGGTGAGCCTGCACCGCCAGCGCTTGCGTCAACGCGGTTACGACCAGGCGCTTGAGTTGGCCAGGCCGCTGGGCCGCGCGCTGCGCCTGCCGTGTCTGCCGTTGCTGCGGCGGGTGCGTGCAACCGCGCCCCAATCCGAGCTGGACGCAATCGAGCGGCAGCGCAATGTGCGCGACGCATTCGTGGCGCGTGGCGCGCTACCGGCGCACGTGGCGCTGGTGGACGACGTGATGACCACCGGCGCCACGCTGCATGCGGCGGCCAGTGCCTTGCGGCGCGCGGGCGTGCAGCGGGTGGATGCATGGGTGTGCGCGCGGGTGCCGTGATGGGTGTGGAGGCGGTTTCCGTTTGACGTGGCTTTGGAAGGCGCAAAGACACGTCAGTGGGGTGCTGCAGGCGTTGCGTGGTCCCGTACCCTCACCCCAACCCCTCTCCCGCAGGAGAGGGGCTTGCTGCCTGCGGAATGGTGCTCTGCGGCGCAGGCTTCACGTTGGATCGGCCAACGCTTGTCTTGAGCGAAGCACATCATTCAAAGGGCCCTTGTCTGTCGAACGCTGCCGCCTGCCAATCCCAGATTCCAGATTCCAGATTCCAGATTCCAGATTCCAGATTCCAGATTCCAGATCCCCGGACCCCGATTCCCGATTCCCAATTCCCAATTCCCAATTCCCAATTCCCGCTGCTAACGTGCTGCCACCGCGATCGCGATCCCGAGGAAAATCGCCAGGCCCACCCAGTTGTTGTGCAGGAAGGCGCGGAAGCACGGGCCGCGCTCGCGGTGGCGGGCAATGCGGAATTCGTAGACCACCAGCAGCGCCGCCATGCCCAGGCCTGCCCAGTAGGCAGCGCCGAGCGCAGCACGCAGGCCAACCGCCGCCAGGGTGGCGAACATCAGCGCATACAGCACGCCTTGCGCCAGCAGATCGTATTTTCCGAACAGGATGGCGGTGGACTTGCTGCCCATGCGGAGGTCGTCGTCGCGGTCGACCATGGCGTACCACGTGTCGTAGGCGGTGGCCCACAGGATATTGGCCGCATAGAGCAGCCAGCCCAGCAACGGCACGCTGCCCTGGACGGCCGCAAAGCCCATCGGAATGCCCCAGCCGAACGCTATGCCCAGGTAGACCTGCGGCAGGTGGGTATGGCGTTTGAGATAGGGATAGCTCGCAGCCAGAAACACGCCCGGCACGCTCAGCGCCACGGTCAGCCAGTTGAGGCTGAGCACCAGTGCGAACGCCACCAGCATCAGCGCCACGAACACCCACAACGCCTCACGTCCAGACACCGCACCGGTGGCCAGTGGGCGGGTCTTGGTGCGCTCGACATGCGGGTCCAGCCAACGGTCTGCGTAGTCGTTGATGACGCAGCCGGCCGAGCGGGTCAGCCAGACCCCGGCGGTGAACACGAGCAACGTCCACCACGGCGGCAGGCCGTCCGCAGCCAGCCACAGTGCCCACCAGGTGGGCCACAGCAGCAGCAGGCTGCCGATCGGGCGGTCGCCACGCACCAGCTTCCAGTACTGCCCCAACCGTTCGGACCACGTCAGCGCGGGCGCTGCCGCTGCCTGTTCAAACCCATGCTTGCTCATGCCGCAAAGGGTAGCAGCGCACCCCGGCCCCGGCCATGCGGAGATTGGCGCGCCGCGCATTGCGCATGGCAGCGGGCATCAGGTGGGCAGGTGCGTAGGGGGACAGGGGAAATTGGGGAACAGCAGGAATAGCAGGAGCAGCAGGAGCAGCAGGAGCAGCAGGAGCAGGGAAACAGGAGGAGCAGGGAAACAGGAGGAGCAGGGAACCGGACGGGCTTGGGTTGGGTGTGCATGACCTCGGACAAGCACGACAGACGACAGCGTGGCGTGCGGCGCCCAGCGCTGGCGGGTGGAGGCCATCGCGTGGCTGGCCTGGAGCGAGCTGCATCCGCTGCCGAGGCCGGTTCACGTGGTCGCCGGCGTCGGCTCACCCAAGCGCCTTGCCGGGAACTGCCGGACATCGCGCGGCTGGCGCCGGTCTGGCATAATGCCGGGCCAGGCGCTCGTAGCTCAGCCGGATAGAGTAGTGGCTTCCGAAGCCATTGGTCGGGGGTTCGAATCCCTCCGGGCGCACCAGATGAACCCTCCGGGGACATCCAAGAAGGTCCAAAACCCCTGAGAAATCGGGGGTTTTTGTTTCCTGCACGTCCACCCGGCCCACCCGGCCACCCTGATCGCTGACCTCCAGCCTGATCGGGCACGGAGGAGCGTCGGCCCTGCTGCGTAAAGATGCCGTGCGGTCCGGGCCTGCCTAGCGGTGCGGGCGGGCGCTTGCGTTGGCGTAGCGTCGTCGCCCTGATCGGGGTCTGATGCGGTCAGAGCAGGCCGGCCCTTGAGCCGCCGCGTCAGATCCGTCGATGCTCAAGCGAACCGCGTGTTCAAGGTTGCTGCGGATGAACGGCATGGCTGCGCCGCTTCGTGAGATTTCCTTGGCATTGAAGTCGCGCGGGTCTTCAGCGTGCAATCCGATGGAGCAAACATGCACCAGCACCTGTCTCGCTGATCTGGCCAGACCAGTCTGTCGTGCTCAACGCGTCGGTACAGCAGCAGCGCGACGCACAGCGGCAGCACATTAGCGAGCACGTGTCAGCACGATGTCTTTATCGGGTCTGATCAAGAAGGTGTCGACCCGGCCTGGATCAATCAGCTTGAACTGGCCGCGAACTGCTCACGCTATTGCACAGCCACGTGGGACATGTCCTTCGCTTGGTACCCAGGCACGCTGACGCATGACAGAGCGACTGAGCCTGAAACGATCACTTGGCACATGAGTAACGATTTTCTCGCGTCGCAACGCGTTCACATCTTCACGCTGCGCCTGCGGAGCGCGCTGCCGTTGCAATAGGTGTTATCTCTCGGTTCGATTGATGGGAGCACCACCAGACACGGCCCGCACGCCTGCCCGCGAATTGCTTGAGCATCGAATACTGAATCGGTTTCGGGTCGCCGCAGCGGAGCTATGCCTTTTTACCAGGCAAGGTATTCAGCCGCTCAATAGCGAGTCGATATAGACGGAGCACAGGCATTGCGCACGTGGTGCATGCCTGCCTCTTTCCATATTTCTGGTCGAACCTACTGATGAACACGTTCTTGCAGCGCTACAACGTTGGCCGCCGACTGGGGATGGCCTTCGGTATTCTCATTCTGTTGTCGGGCTTGCTGGTGGCCACGGGCCTGAGCACCATGGCCAGCGCCCGTACCGAGATGGACACCATCGTCAAGGTCAACGTGGCCAAGATGCAGCTGAGCAACGCCATGCGCGATGCCAACTCCAATATCTTCATTGCGCTTGGAACGCTGGCGATGGTGACGTCTGACGAGTTGAATGAGCAGGCTGCTCAAACCGTCAAGGAACAACGTCAGCGCTACGCAGACGAGCGAAAGGCGTTGGAGACATATCCTGCGACCGATGCCGGCCTCAAGCTCCGCGCCGAAATCGATGCCGCTCGCGAGGTTTCGCGTGTTTTGAATGATCAGGTCATCGTGCTCGCGTCGGCGAACAAGAACGATGAGGCGCAGCTGTTTCTGAGCGAGAAGGCGCGCCCGGCGATGCTCGTCTGGCAGGCCAAGATCGCCGAGAACGTCAAGCTGCAGGAAAAGCAGACTGCGCAATCCTACGACGATGCAGTTGCCGCGATGAACCGGGGCAAGACCCTGCTCATCATCGGTGGCGTGGCCGTGGTGCTCATCAGCAGCCTGCTCGCCTTCGCCATCACCCGCAGCTTGACGCTGCCCCTGGGCCGGGCCACGCGTGCCGCCGAGGCGATTGCAGGCGGCAATCTGGACAACGATGTGGACACGCAGGCCAGGGACGAAAGCGGACGCCTGCTCAACGCGATGAGCAAGATGCAACTGCAGCTGCAGAACCTGCTTGCTGCGCAGGCCGACATGGCAAAACGTCACGACGACGGGCAGACCAGTTTCCGCATCGACGCCTCGGCGTTTCCGGGCAATTACGGGCGTATGGCGCACGACACCAATGACCTGGTGGCCTCGCACATTGCGGTCACGGCGAAGCTTGCGCAGATCATGGGGCGCTATGCGATCGGCGACCTCAGCCAGGACATGGACAAGCTGCCCGGCGAGAAGGCCGTGCTCACCGAGACCATGGTGCAGGTCAAGCAGAACCTTGGCGCGATGAATACCGAGATCAAGCATCTCGCGCTGGCCGCTGCCGATGGCGATTTCACTGCCCGCGGCGATGCGGACCGTTTTCAATATGACTTCCGCGTCATGGTGGAGAGCCTCAACACCTTGATGTCCACCGCCGACGGCAACCTGCAGTCGCTGTCCGGTCTGTTGCAGTCCATTGCCGCAGGCGACCTCACCGCGCGCATGAGCGGCGAGTTCCGTGGTGTTTTCGCGCAGATGCGCGACGATGCCAACGCCACTGCCACGCAGCTTGCCGAGATCGTCACCGGCATCAAGACCTCTGCCATTTCGATCAAGGGCGCGGCCAGCGAAATCGCTGCGGGCAACCAGGATCTGTCCCAGCGCACCGAGCAGCAGGCGGCCAACCTGGAAGAAACCGCCGCCTCGATGGAAGAGCTCACCTCGACGGTCAGGCAGAATGCCGAGGGCGCGCGCCAGGCCAATCAGCTCGCCATCGGCGCGGCCAGCGTCGCCGCACAGGGTGGGCAGGTGGTGAGCAAGGTGGTCGAGACCATGGCAGGAATCGAGGCTTCGTCCAAGAAGATCGCCGACATCATTTCCGTCATCGATGGCATCGCGTTCCAGACCAATATCCTGGCCTTGAACGCGGCAGTGGAAGCCGCACGTGCAGGCGACCAGGGGCGCGGTTTTGCGGTGGTGGCAAGCGAGGTGCGCACGCTCGCGCAGCGCTCCTCCGGCGCTGCCAAGGAAATCAAGAGTTTGATCGATGACTCGGTACAGCGCGTCGCCGAGGGTTCGGCGCTGGTGCATAGCGCCGGCACGACGATGACCGAAGTGGTTGCCAGCGTGCAGCGCGTCACCGACATCATGGGCGAGATCTCCGCTGCGTCGCAGGAACAGTCGGCAGGGATCGAGCAGGTCAATCAGACGGTCACCCAGATGGACGAAACCACGCAGCAGAACGCCGCGTTGGTGGAGGAGGCAACGGCAGCGGCGCGCTCGCTGGAAGAGCAGGCCGTCCATCTCACCGACGCTGTCGCGGTGTTCAAGACCGATGCAGCCGGTGGTGCGGCCGTCACCGCGCTGCTGTCCAGCCTTTCGGTTGCAAAGACGGCAAAGCCGAAGCCAGCCGTCGTTGGCCGTAGTACCCCTGCGACGCCGCGGCCGGCACTGGCTGCGGTCAGCAACGACACCAGTTGGCAGGAGTTCTGAGACTCACCCGCCCGCGTGCGGCGCCCACCCGGCGCCGCGGCGCAATGCGCGTGGTTGACCGGGCGGGCGATATCGCCAATACGGCAGTCGTCGTCGCCTACCATCGCACTGTGCGTCGTCGGGATGCGTGGGTGCGTCATCACTGCGCGCCCACCATCGCAACCAGGCAGGTTTGCAAACGTTATGGCCATGCCGGCCGGCGCCCACGCAGCGATCGCCATCTTCAACCATGACCTCTGCCATTCCACGCGCTGCCGGTGCCTGGAGATCCATCTCTTCAAAAGAACGTGCCCGATAGCTGAAGCACAACCTGTGACCGCATTGTCACGGGTTGTGCGCCGCAGGCAGCCCACACTGCCCCGCGTCCGCGGCGCATGACCGCGCGACGCCGCTCGGTCATCGCTTTGCACACGTCGCGACGTTGTGGCGTGAGCCCCATTAACCCGCAAGAACCTGCGTCGGGCCGCTGACATCCGGGATGCAGTCGCGCAGACCCGCGCGGTGCACCTTGCGAACTCATCTGCACGGCGCGTGGACGAGCGCCTCGTCACCATGGAGCTCTTGTGACCGAGGTGGTGCATGGCAAAGCCGACGCTGTTTTTTCTGCACGCCCTCGGGGGCAGCCGCCAGGAATGGAATGCTGTCATCCAGCACCTGGGGGAGCGTTTTGAGTGCGTGGCATTGGACATACCCGGCTTCGGCGATGCGGAACCGCTGGACGATGCACGTGTGGGCGCACAGGTGGCCTGGTTCGTGGACCAGGTCATCGAGCGCCAGCCCACGCGCTGGTGTGTCATCGGGCACAGCATGGGCGGGAAGATCGCCACGCTGGCCGCGGCGCAGGCGCGCGACGGCGTTGCCGGTCTTGCCGGACTCGCCGGTGTCGTGCTCGTCGCCGCATCGCCTCCCGCGCCGGAGCCCATGGATGAAGTGCGGCGACAGACCATGCTTGGCTGGTTCGAGAACGGGCGCCCTACGCAGGGCGAGGCGGAGCAGTTCGTCGATGACAACTGCGCGCTGCCGCTTCCGCCAGCACTCAGACAATGCGCGGTCGACGACGTGCTGCGTACCAGCGCCAACGCCTGGTTGGCCTGGCTGACCCATGGCAGCCGGGAAGACTGCCGTGAGCCGGCCGGTTGCATTAACGTTCCGGCGTTGATCGTGGCCGGTGGCGAAGACGGCGACCTCGGCGAACCCGCGCAAAGACGGCTGAACCTGTCGCACTATGCGCATGCCCGTTGTGTGGTTGTCGACGGCGCAGCCCATCAGATCCCGTATGAGCGTCCGCAGGAGCTGGCGCAGCACATCGCTGCCCATGTGGAGCACTGCGTGCAGCAGTGCCTGCCTGAAGAATTTGTGGCCTTGCTCAATGCCAGCCGGGTGGCACCGCGGATGCGCAAGGTGCTGCTCGCGCGCCATGCGGGCCCGCCGGCGGCGGCCACAGGCATCCTGCGCCCGAATCAGCTTGAGATCCTGACCGCGGTGGTCGCGCGCGTGCTGGATGGCGCGCGCGACTCACGGCAGATCGCACGGCGCATCGATGTGCAGCTTGCCCAGGGCCCAGGTGACGGGTGGCGGCACGCCGACCTGCCGGCCGATGCCGCAGCGCTGCCACTGGGCCTGGAGGCGCTCGATGCCCTGGCGAACGGCTTTGTCGGGTTGGCCGCCGAGGACCAGGACCGCTGGCTGCACAGCATTACCGCTTGCGCAGCGGGCGACACGTCGGCCTATGGCCTGGATGCCGCCCAGCTCGCCCACTGGTTCGAGGATGTGCGTGCCGAGGCGATCCGCACCTGGACCAGCCTTCCCGCCACGCTGGCGCTGCTGGGCTACGATGGATTTGCCGTGGGTGGTGCGGGCCTGGACAGCCCGGGCTATGAACTCACCACCGCCAACCGGCACGAGCAGTGGCAGCTTTGCGCACCGGGTGCCCGGTGAGGCTCGACTGCAGCACCGACATCGTCGATGCGGTGGTGATCGGCAGCGGTGCCGGAGGCGGCCCGGTGGCGGCAAGGCTGGCGCAGGCCGGGGTCTCGGTGGTGGTGCTGGAGGCGGGCGCCGCGTTCACCCCTGACGCGCATCTTCCCGACGAGCTCACCACCGGCATCTACTGGATGGACGAGCGGTTGAGCGGCGGGCAGACCCCCACCGCGTTCGGGCCGAACAACTCGGGGTCCGGCCTGGGCGGCTCGACGCTGCACTGGGGCGCGTTCTGTCCGCGGCCGGACGCACGCGATCTCGCGCTGCGCACGCAGACCGGTGAGGGCGCCGATTGGCCGATCGCGTCTCCGGAGCTGCTGTCGTATGTCCGCCGGGTCGAGGAGTTCATCGGCGTTTCCGGGCCCGCGCATTACCCGTGGGACCCGGAGCGCAGCTATCGCTATCAGCCGGCACAACGCAATGCGTCGGCCGAGGCGATGGAGCGCGGCTGCCGCGCGCTGGGTGTGACGGCGACCGATGCGCCTGCGGCGTTGGTGACCACGCCACATCATCAGCCGCACTGGGGCCGGCGAGCGGCCTGCAACAACTGCGGCGCGTGTCACCAGGGGTGCAGCAACGGCGCCAAGGTGAGCGTCGATACCACCTGGCTCCCGTTGGCCGCTGCCCACGGCGCCCAGCTGCGTGCCGACAGTCGGGTGATCGACATCGAGCGCGATGCGCGTGGAACGATCAGTGGGGTGGTCTATCAGCAACATGGGCGGAACCTGCGCCAACGCTGCCGTGCCGTGTTTCTGTGCGCCGGCGGCGTGGAGACGCCCCGCCTGCTGCTGAATCTGGAGCTGGCCAACTCCAGCGGGCAGGTCGGGCGTAATTTCATGGCGCACGTGGCCACGCAGGTGTGGGGGGAGTTCGATGCGCAGATGCGCATGAACCGCGGCTACCCGTCGTCGCTGATCACCGAAGACATGCTGCGTCCGCCCGGTGCCGATTTCATCGGCGGCTACCTGGTGCAGAGCCTGGGCGTCCAGCCGGTGACGCTGGCCAACACGCTGGCGCGCGGCGCAGGAATGTGGGGCAACACCTTGATGACCACCCTGCAGCGCTACAACCACCTGGCCGGCATCGGTATCAACGGCGAGTGCCTGCCGTACGACCGCAACCGGCTGACCTTGTCCGACGAGCGCGATGCCTTCGGCCATCGCAAGGCGCGGATCGACTTCAGCTATGGCCCCAACGAGCAGGCACTGGATGCGCATGCGCGGCGCTTCCTGCAGGCGGTGTGGGAGGCTGCGGGAGCCCGCAGCATCTTCGCCGCAGCCCGCTCCGCGCACACCCTGGGCACCTGCAGGATGGGCCGCGACCGGCAAACGGCCGTGGTCGACCCGGACGGCCGCTCGTTCGACATCCCCAATCTCTACCTCTGTGACAACTCGGTGTTTCCCAGCGCCTTGGCGGCCAACCCGGCCCTGACCCAGATGGCACTGGGCCTGCGCACGGCCGAACGGTTTCTTGCGCGCGAGTGACGCGTAAACCACACCCTCTTTCAACTACCAGGAGCTCACCATGGATCTCGGAATAGCCGGTCGCGTCGCCCTCGTCAGTGGCGGCGATTCGGGAATGGGCAAGGAGACTGCACGCCAACTCCTCGCCGCCGGCGCACGCGTGGCCATCACCGATCTGCCGGGCGGCACGCTGGCGCAGGCGAAGGCGGAGCTGTCGGACCTGGGGCAGATCATCGCCATCGAGGGAGACGTCACCCGCGAGCACGACGTCACCGCGCTCTGGGCACAGGTGCGGGAACAACTGGGCGACCCGGACATCTACGTCAACGCCGCCGGTGTCACCGGTGCAACCGGCGACTTCCTGGAGGTCGACGATGCGGGCTGGCTCGAGACGCTGGACATCAACCTGATGGGCGCGGTGCGCATGTGTCGCCAGGCCATCCCCGCCATGCGGCGCAAGCAGTGGGGGCGGATCGTGTTGTTCGCGTCCGAGGACGCCGTGCAGCCCTATGTGGACGAGCTGCCGTACTGCGCCTCGAAGGCGGCCATTCTCAGCCTGTCCAAGGGGCTGTCCAAGGCCTATGGCGGCGACAATGTGCTGGTCAATACGGTGTCGCCGGCCTTCATCGCAACGCCGATGACCGACAAGATGATGGAAAAACGCGCGAGCGAGAACGGCACCACGTTCGAGCAGGCGGTTGCGTCGTTCCTGGACGAAGAGCGGCCCGGAATGGTGCTCAAGCGCCGCGGCCGCCCCGAAGAAGTGGCATCGGTGGTCGCGTTCCTGTGTTCGGAGCGCGCCAGTTTCATCAACGGCGCCGGCGTGCGCGTGGATTCGGGTTCGGTCTTCACGATTGCCGGGTGAGGTGACCGGCAGCGCGGTGGTGCGTGCAGTTGTGTGGACGTGGGGCATCACGCACTGCCTGCGTGAGCGCAACGGACGGATGTCTCACCGACGCATGCCTGCGTCACGTTGCGGTGCATGTGGATCGATCCGATGGCCGGCACTGGGAGCAGACGAAGATGCATGCAGGCTCACACACGGTTGACTGATGAGCTTCTAGATTCGGCCGATGCTTCCTTCAGTCACCGCGCTTGATCACGCACGTCATGAGAGCCGAAGGCAGCACCGCGGCAGTCTTTCGTCGCGCGTGCTGGACCATGTGCGCGCGGTTCCCGATCTGCCCTGGCCGGGCGCCGGGCAGACCCGTGCGCGCTGGCGCGCATTGAGCACACTGGGAGCCGAGAGCCTGCCATTGGCAAAAGTGCTGGAAGCGCATTACGACGCGCTTGCCATCCTGTCCGAGGCGGGCGAGCCGGCGCCACCGGTCGGCACCCTCTGGGCGGTGTGGGCAGCGGGCGGCCCGGACGATACCGTGACCTACGACCACCGTTTGGGTGCGTTGTCCGGCACCAAGCCGTGGTGCAGTGCGGACGATGTGGTGACTCACGCCCTGGTGACCGTCACGGATGGTGACAAGCGCCCCCTTGCCGCCGTGGATTTGGGTGCGGGCAGTTTCGAGCTGGATGCCGGCCAGTGGCACGGCCCGGGCATGGTGGGTATTCCTACCGGGATCGGCCATTTCGCCAGTGCGCCTGCCCGCCTGGTGGCCGATGCCGACTTCTATCTGCAGCGGCCAGGGTTCTGGCACGGCGGTGCCGGCATCGCGGCTTGCTGGTATGGCGCGGCGACGGCCATCGCCGAGCAGGTGCGGCGTTCTTCCCGGATCGTGGGTAACCCGTTTGCTGCAGTGCATGTGGCGGTCATCGATGAGCAGCTCCATGTCGCCAGGCTTGCGCTGTGCGAGCTGGCCGCGCAGATCGACGATGCGCCGGGCACCGACCATCGTTACGCGGTGACGCGCCTGCGCTGCCTGATGGACCGCGTGTGCCGCGATGTGCTGGAACGCGCGGCCCTGACGCTTGGCCCGGTGTCGCTGTGCTGCGACGCCGAGCATGCACAGCGCTGCGCAGACCTGGCCGCGTTCATCCGCCAGTGTCACGCAGAGAAGGACGAGCAATGGCTGGGAGAACGGCTGCATGCCTGCGAGCACACCCCATGGGCTCTCTGAGGGGCGGGCACATCGAAGGGCAGGGCATCAGCGAAGCACGCTGGCTTGCCTCGCGCACACTGGCGGCATTGCCGCGCATCCGTCTGGACCAACTCATTGGCAGCGCTGCCAGGCTGGTCGTGGTTTCCCCGCATCCCGACGACGAGGTGCTGGGATGCGGCGGGCTGCTGGCCATGGCCGCAGCCGACGGGATGGACATCGTGATCGTTTCGGTGACCGACGGAGAGGCGGCCTATCCTGGCGAGGTGGCGTGGCCGCCGCCACGGCTTGCAGCGGCGCGCCGCCAGGAGCTGCATGAGGCGCTGGCCTGTCTCGGCATCGATCCGGCAAACGTGGTGCGCATCGAGGTTGGCGATGGACAGGTGCGGGCGCATGGCGACGTGCTGGCTGCCCGACTCGCTGCGTTGATCCGGCCAACGGATGCGGTCTTTGTGACCTATGCCGGTGATGGGCATCCGGATCACGAAGCCTGCGCCGATGCGGCGATCAGCGTGGCGGCCGCGTGCGGCGCACGGCTCGTTCAATACCCGGTGTGGGCATGGCACTGGGACGACCCGGAGAACAGCACGATGCTGGCATCGGCCACGCGCCTTGCGCTGACCGACACCGTGCGTGCAGCCAAGGCGCGGGCGCTTGCCGCGTTCAAGACACAGACCGGCGAGGTCGTTCCCCGGTTAGCCGATCCCATCCTCCCGGAGTGGGCACTGGTCCGTTTCCGGCGAGATTTCGAGGTCTATATCGCATGAACGCCCAGACAAACGCGGATTACTTCGACGGCATCTATCAGCGCCCGGACCCATTCGGCTACGGCACGCGCTGGTACGAATCGCGAAAGCGCGACATCCTGCTGTCCACCCTGCCGAGGGCGCAGTTCGCACGCGGCTGGGAGCTGGGCTGCTCCAATGGCGAGGCCACGCGCGGACTTGCGGCGCGCTGCGACAGCCTGCTGGCAACAGACATGTCTGCGGGCGCGGTGGCGCAAGCCAGGCAGCGCGTGGGCGAACGCAGCAACGTGGAGATCCTGCAGGCATGCCACCCGCAGCAGTGGCCCGTGGGCAGTTTCGATCTGATCGTGCTGAGCGAGATCGGCTACTACCTGGAGCCACAGGAACTCGATGACCTGATCACGCGGGCCCAGCGCTCGCTGACTGCGGAAGGGCTGTTCGTTGCCTGCCATTGGAAGCATCCGTTCGATCAGGCCCGCCAGGATGGTGTGTCGGTGCATGCCTGCATCGCGCGTCTGCTCACGCTCCCGCTGGCCTACCGCTACGAGGACAGCGACTTCCTGCTCGAAGCGTGGGCGGTGCAGCCGGTATCGGTTGCCCAGCAGGAAGGCCTGCGATGATCGCCGTGCTCATTCCCGCCCATAACGAGGCCGACGATATCGTTGGATGCCTGACCGCGGTCTTTGTCGCCGCTTCGCATCCGGATCTGCGCGAACCTGTGGATGTCATCGTGGCGGTGGACCGATGCACCGATGCGACCGCGAAGATCGCATCGCTGATGGGGGCCAGGGTGGTCGATGTGGCCAGCCCGTGGGGCGTGGGCGTGGCGCGCGCCGCGGCCGCTGCTGCGGCGATCGACCTTGGTGCCGATTGGCTCGCCATGACCGATGCCGACTCGCGCGTTCCCGCTGACTGGCTGATCGAACAGCGCCGCATAGGTGCCGGGGTCTTCTGCGGGATCGTGGAAGTGGCCGACTGGTCGGGCTATGCGGACGAGGTCCGCAGCGCCTTCGAACAGACCCAGCCCAGGGGCGAAGGCCACGGGCGGATCCATGGCGCCAATCTGGGCGTCAGCGCCGAGCTGTATCGACGCTGTGGTGGCTTCCCCTCGCTGGCTTGCAGTGAGGACGTGGCACTGGTGCGCGCGCTGCAGCGCATCGGTGCCCCAATCCGCTGGTCCCCGCGTGCTGTGGTCATCACCAGCGCGCGTCGGCAGGCGCGTGCGACCGGTGGGTTTTCGGACTTCCTGAAACAGCTGGAGGCGTGCCCGCCAGTGGAAGCGCACGCGGTGGCCGTCCCTACGGTGTGACCAGGTTTGCGTCTCGTCCACTCGCAAGCGCATCGATAGCAGGATTCCTGGCGCAGGTCGCGGCGCTACGGCAAGCGACTAGCGTCCACCCTGAAATCGAAAGCTGAAGCGGGCCGTCGATGCGGACTCTCCAACGATGGGCGCAGGCGTGGCAGTCACCAGGGTCAGCATGCCGTCGGCCACGGGGACCGGGATGCCCAGCGTGAGATCAAGCTGCTTCGACCAGCCGCCGCCCATCACCGTGGCCCTGACGATCAGCCGCCCGGCGTGGATGCACTGAACATCGGCCGGGCAGCGGCTGTCTTCGATCACCCGGTCGGGACGTACCTTGGGTCCATCGACCGCCGCAATGTCGCCCAGACGCACGGGGCCTTCGATCGGCGCATCGGCGGGGGCACCCGTCGCTGCACACCCGGCAAGCGAGACGGCCCAGAGCATGATGGGTACCAGAGTGCGCAGGAGCGGGCCAGTTGTGTGGCGTTGACGCATGATCATCCGGTTCCAGATTCGATCCTGCCGGGTACCGGCCAATTGCCCGGTTGGTGCGATGGCATCTGTTTCGGAACGGGCCACGTGGCTTCCGGGCGTGCGTTGCGAGTTGCTCGGCATCACAACGCAGCTGCGGGCCATGGGCTGCGAAGGGTTGCCCGATCAATTCAGACGCGCGACGCCAGTACAGTGCTCCAGCTGTGCTACAGCGGGCTGTTACCGAAAGGCATCCGTGCCGGCGCGACGTTGCAGCGACGACCAGACACAGCCCCTTCATGCAATCGGTGTGCGTGGGCGACCCTGCCGAGTGGCTCCTGCATCCGTGAAGCGCCCCGACGCCATGCATTCAACGTAGGCGCCGGGGCGGCCAGGCCCTGGACCAAGGCGGCGCGGTGAAGCGCCCGCCGTTACAGCAACTTAGAGTGGCTAACAAAACGTAGCGAGCGGTCGTCAGGTGGGCGTGGACGGCGCACAGGAACCGGAGTGTACGAGGGGTACATGAGGATTCCGAGCACCGGCCGCGCCCGCCTGGCGGCTGCGCAGTAGTTTTGTTAGCCGCTCTTAGAGGCCATCCGGCGCCGGTGCGGTGGCCTTGGCGTGCTGCTTGCCGCGTGCATGCTCGATCGCCGTGCGCAGCTTGCGGGCAGCGCCGGTCACGGCCGAAGCCGTGGTCTCGGCGCTGTTGGTGGCCGCAATCGGCGGCAGGCCGGCGACGTGGGCTTCGATGCTGCAGGTTCGATCCGCTGCGCCGCCGCGCTGGCCGTTCTCGTCGCGCAAATGCACGTCGACGCGGGTGATGTCGTTGGCAAAATGCGCCAGCTGGGCGGTGCAGGTCTTCTCGACATGCTGCACGACAGAGGGGTCATGCGGCACGTGCTTGTCGGTCTGGATCTGAATCTGCATAGATGTCTCCTTCGCGGTCATCCGCTGCGTTCGCCGTAGCGGTAGCTTGATTCTGCGGCAGCGCGGTGTTGCCGCAAGGTGACAAACCGCCGCATGTTCATGCACGGGTTGGCCGTGGCTTGCGGCTGAGGCCGGCTGGTGCAGTGCATGAGGTTCGGAGGCATGGCCAGGTGCACGCGCACGACCCGCTGGCAGGTGAGCCGCTGTTGCGAAGCAGCAGCCCTGTGCTGAAGCACTTGCGTCTGGGTCGTTATGTAGTCGGCAGCCGAGCGGTGCGTTGCATGAATCGTCCCCGCGGTGACGCTCGGCGCGACCGAGGTGGTGGCTTAAGATGCCCGCACCGCGCGGTGCTGCGCCTGTCCGATACCTGCCTGTGTCCGAGCTTCGATCCGCCCTGAGTGCCCGTTCGCGCGTGTTGCGGCATGTGTTGGTGTGCTGTGCGCTGTGGCTGGTCTGCGCCGGCGCGGTGCTCGCGCAGGACGAAGACGCGCTGCTGGAGACGGCACAGAAACAGTTGGACGGCACGCAGAAGGTGCTGGATCAAGCGGATGTCGGATTGGAAAAGGCAGACGACGAACAGCTGCGCACGCTGATCGACCAGGTGACGGCGGCGCAACGACAGGTACAGGATCTGGCGCGTCAGCTGGATCCGCCGCTCAAGCAGGTGAGCTCTCAGCTTGCGGGGCTGGGTGAGGCGCAGAACGGCGAAGCCACCGATCTCAAGAAACAGCGCGCATCATTGAAGAAAGAACAGAGCGCGCTGGATGCGGAATTCAAGCGGGCCAATCTGCTGGAGTCAAAAGCCCGCGACCTCGCTGATCGCCTCGAGCAGAAGCGCGCTCAACTGTTCAGCGTGCAGATGACCACCCGCGTTGCCTCGCCCTTGTCGCCGGCGCTCTGGAACGACATTGCGCAACACTGGCCGGACGACCGCACGCGGCTGCAGCGCCTCTACGACGAGGCCGCCCAGCTGCTGCGTACCGGCATCGCCGCCAACGGCGTCGGCGGCCTGGTGACCGGTGGACTGATTGCACTGCTGCTGGCGTTTCCGCTGCGGATGTTTCTGCGACACCTGGGGCGGCGCTATGCAGCCTCGCGTGCGCCCGGCGGTCGCTTGCGGCGCTCCGGGCTGGCGTTGTGGTTTCTGTTGGTCGGCATGCTGAGCCTGGGCATGGCGGCATGGGTGCTGGCCGAAACCGTGCGTTCGATGGCCCAGGTGCCGGCCGACCTGGACGAGCTGCTCGGTGCATTCGTCATCATCAGCTTCGTTGCGGCCTTCGTGGGGTCGCTCAGCGCCAGCTTGTTGATGAAACATCAGCCGACCTGGCGGCTGTTCCCGCTGGATGACGCCACCGTCGATCGCCTGCGCGTGCATTGCCTGGCCACCGCTGCGGTGATCTGGTTCAGCGGCATGGCGATCAAGCTCAACGAGGTGGTGCAAACCAGCAGCGCGGCCACCACCGCCACCGACGCGGTGGCGGCATTGGTGTACGCCGGGCTGATCCTGTCTGCGCTGGCCGGGCTGAGCCTGTCGCTGCGCGCGCGTGCGGCCAGCGCCGGGGCGGCCAGTGCCGACAGCACCGAGCCACCACCGGTGGTCTCGCGGGGGGGCGGGGTCATCGTGCTGATCCGTCTGCTCGGGCATGTGGCGGTCATCGTGGCCCTGCTGTCAGCGCTGTTCGGCTATCTCAACCTCGGCTTGTTCATCGCGCGACAGATCATCTGGATCACCTTGATCTGCAGCTTGCTGGGGTTGCTGGTGGTCTTTGCCGACGACCTGTTGAGCTGGGTCTTCAAGCCGGACGGGCGCTTCAATCGTGCGCTGTCGCATGCCTCCGGCGTCGGCAGCGGGCGGCTGGTGCAACTGGGCCTGTTGCTGTCGGCCCTGGTGCGCGTGGTGCTGATCCTGCTGGGCATCGCCGCACTGGTGACGCCGTACGGCGCCAATCTCTCTGCCGTGACCGGCTGGGCCGAGAACGTGTCGCACGGTATCCAGATCGGCAAGGAACTCACCATCACGCCGGCGGCAGTGGTGCGCGCGCTGCTGGTGTTTGTGCTGGGGCTGGGCGTGGTGCATGTAGTGCAGCAGTGGTTGCTCAACACCTACCTGCCCAAGACCGAACTGGATGCCGGGGCGCGCAATTCGATCAGCACCGTGGCGCGTTATCTGGGTTGGCTGGTGGTCGTGGTGTGGGGCCTGACCGCGTTGGGCCTGGATCTGAAGCGGCTGGCGCTGGTGTTGAGCGCGTTGTCAGTGGGTATCGGTTTCGGTCTGCAGGCGATCACGCAGAACTTCGTGTCGGGCCTGATCCTGCTCGCCGAGCGGCCGGTCAAGATCGGCGACTGGGTGCGCATCGGCGATCAGGAAGGGGACGTGCGACGGATCAGCGTGCGTGCGACCGAGATCCAGGTGGGCGACCGCTCCACGTTGATCGTGCCCAACTCGGAGCTGATCACCAAGAGTGTGCGCAACATGACGTTGTCCAACCCGATGGGACGGGTGCAGCTGCAGTTCTCGGTGCCGTTGGAAACCGACGTGGCGAAGGTGCGCGAGATGTTGCTGGCGCTGTTCGCCGAGCATGCCAAGGTGCTGGCCGAGCCCGCGCCATCGGTGTTCATCGATTCGCTGGCGGGCGGTCACGTCAACTTCAATTCGTTCGCCTACGTCAGTAGTCCGCGCGACTCGTATGGGGTGCGCAGCGAGTTGTTCTTCGCCCTGTTGCAGCGGATGGAGGCGGTGGGTATCGCACTGCAGTCGCCGCAGGAAATCCGCTTCAGTCGCGCAGGTGCAGCGGCGGCGCGTGTTGCAGGGGATGGCACGCCTGTCTCGGAAAACTGAGCCGTGCGCCCCGCGTGGCCACGTTGCAGTCACTCGTTGCTGCAATGCTGTGCCGAGGCGGCCGTACCTGGCCTTCGCCGCCGCTGAATCCACGCTCAAGTCGAAGACGTGCAGCGGCTCGACTCAGGACCGGTCCGCCACCGGGGTGTCCTTGACCAAGGCCAGATCGTCCACGCTGACGTCTTCGGTGTAGTCCAGCCAGGCGCGAATTTCCAGGTCTTCCACCGCATGTTCCAGACCGACCGGCATGCGGATGCGTCCGGCGGCGTCGGGTACCACCCACTGCTGGGCCAGCACCACCTTGCGTTCGGACGACACCGCTTCGACCCAGAACGCGCGGGTAGGGCGACGCTTGGCATAGAGCTCCAGCATGTAACTGCCGGCATCGGTCTTGCGTGCGGCCTGGGTGAGCATGATGGGCTGACGCACACGGGGGCGCGGGCCTTGCTGCGTTGCCTCCAACGGCGCATCGACGGCGATGCCGCGGGTCAGGTCCGGGTCGCGGTACAACTTCATGTTCTGCTGGCGATCGACCACCAGCGCGCACCAGTCGCCGTCGGCCGAGCCGTCTTCGAACGCAGTGCAGCGGTCCACGTAGGCCAGCGTGCCATCGGAGTGGCTGCGGTCGAACTGGCGCGAGGTGTTTTCCAGATACACCGTTTTCAGCTCGGTGTCCTGGTCGTATTCCAGCAGCACCGGCGGGCGCACCTGCTGCACGCCCACCACCACATCGCCATTGCCGTTGACGCGCAGCATGCGCGTGCTGCGCCCCGTCCAGAGCGTGCGGGCGTAGGCAAGATAACGGGGATACTCCTTGCCGCTGTCGCGACTGGCGGCCACGCTGGCGCTGGGCGGCGCATCGCTGGCGAGCAGCGAGCGGCCGAACCCCAGCGTGCGCATGCCCGGTTCCAGCAACTGCAGCAGCGTGGCGCCCGAATCGAGCGTGCTGCCCGCACGCGTGACCACCTGCTGCGGCGCGATGCCCTTGCCGAGGAACAACAGCAGGTTCTCGCGCTTCTGGTGTGCAAGCACGTCGCTGAGATCGTTCGGCATGGCCAGGTGATCGGAGGCGATCACGATGATGGTGTTGTTGGCATAGCGGCTGTTGCGGATGCGCGCGACCAGCTCGCCGATCAGGCGGTCGCTGCATTTGATGGCGTGCAGCAGGCCGATGTCGCCCAGCGCGCTGTCGTAGTGCTGGCCCCTGCAGGCCAGCGGCAGGTGGCCGGCCGGGTGATGGGTGTCCATGGTCAGGGTGGTCAGCATGAATGGCTGGCCTGCGCGCGACAGCGTCTGAAAGCTTTCCCAGGCATCGTCCAGCAGCACGTCGTCGTGCACGCCCCAGGCCGAAAAGTGCTGGGGCGCCACGCCCTTGTCGCGGAAATGGTGAACGTCGTGCACCACGTCGAAGCCATGGCTGGACAGAAAACTGCCCTTGCCGGCGAAGCTGGCATCGGCACCGCCCACGTAATGGTTGCGGTAGCCCTGGTCCTTGAGATAGTCGCCCAGGCAGCGTGCTTCGGGCAGGAACAGGCCCATGCGGTCCATGCTGTTTTCATCGCCGGGCGCGGTGGTGAGTGGCACCCCGCACATCGAGGCCACCATGCCGGCGATGGTCCAGCCGCTGCCTTCGGCGGAGGTGAGGTTGCGCACATCCACCGCCTCGCTGGCGAGCGCGCGCAGGTTGGGCGTCAGGCCGGGAAACACCGATTCGTCGAAGTAGGTGCGCTCCAGGCTTTCGCCATAGATCCAGACGATGTTCTTGCGCTTTTGCAGCGGTTGCTGCGGGACCTGGTATTCCGGCACCACGGTGGCGTAATCGACCGGGCGCCACTGGTA
Source organism: Xanthomonas sp. NCPPB 1068 (assembly GCF_041479385.2). Taxonomy (NCBI): domain Bacteria; kingdom Pseudomonadati; phylum Pseudomonadota; class Gammaproteobacteria; order Lysobacterales; family Lysobacteraceae; genus Xanthomonas; species Xanthomonas sp. NCPPB 1068. Next base: position 481,219 of record NZ_CM192986.1, read on the forward strand.
GTACAGGCGCTTGCCGTCGCGATACAACGGGCTGACCACGATGCTGACCAGCAGCATCGCCACGAACCCGCCGAATACCGCCGCGCCACCGCGGGGGCGCCGGAAGCGGCGCACCCTGACCAGCAGCAATGGGCTGAGCGAGAGCAGCAGCATGCCGACGAAGACGGCGATATAGCCGGAAAAATCGCTGACGCCGGCGCCATCCATGTCTGCACGCAAGTGATAGAGCGTTGCGGCGTTGATGCCATCGCCGCTGAGCCGGTCGATCAGTCCCCAGGCGCTGAGCAGCAGCAGAAACAGCGATAGCAGGCCAGCCTTGAGCCACGCCAGACGCGGCGAGGCGACCAACAACCACAGCAACAGCAACAACGAGAACAACAACATCCAGTGCATGCGCAGCGTCCGTGGGGGAATGATGCGAGCGCGTACCGGACGCCTTGCTCGCCATGTCCGATGTCATCTGCAATGTGACACCTGGATGACGGACTATGCCGCGCTGAAGCTGACTGAAATGTTTGCTGAAGCCCAGCGGCTGCCGCAACGCGGCACTGTGCGCGCGCCGACGATCATGTGGTCGCCGTCGCGCTCGCTGGCGGGTGGCAGTCTTTGTATTCCGCACCCGGCGTGCTTCCCGCGCCTAGGTGACATATGGATGCCGCCACATCGCCCGGCCCACGTTGCGCGGCGGTCTTGGCAGGCGAAGCGGGGTGAAGCCCTTGTCGCGCCCAGGTGCGCTCCTACGCGGGGGTGTGGGTTGCGTGTGGCGCTAGCGGTGCCCGCGTTCTTCGCGTGCACGCACGCGGCGGTCGAACAGCAGTGCACTGAGCACGATGCCAAGGCCCAGCACCACGCCGAGCAGGAACAGCACCATCGCAATGGCCGGATAGCCCCACAGCTTGAAGCCGGTCTCGATGCGCATCATCTGGGCCGAGGCCATGATCAGCGCGGCGGTGACGATGCCGGCCGCCACGCGGTTGGCGATCTTCTGCAGGCTTTCCATCAGATGCGATTCTTCCAGCCCGGTCACGCGCATCTGCAGCCGATTCTCCGCGGCCAGCGACAGGATCTCGGACATGCGGCGCGGCCCTTCGCGCACCAGATGCTGCAACTCCATTGCCTCGCTGGCCAGGTTGGCCGCAGACAAGGATTTCTTCAGGCGCGCGCGCATCACGTGCTGCAGGTGGCGCTCGACGATGCGGCGGGTGTCCAGCGTGGGCGACAGCGCGCGGCACACGCCTTCCAGGTTCAACAAGGTCTTGCCGAGCAGGCTCAGCTCCGGCGGCGTACGCAGGCCGGTGGAGGTGGCGATCCGCACCAGATCCAGCACCACGCGGCCCTCGGAGGTGGTGTCGTGCGCAGCGTAGCGCGCGATCATCTGCCCGGTTTCGCGCTGGTAACGGTCTTCGTCGTAGTCCTCCAGGCGCGTGCTCAGCGCAATGGTCTCTTCGGCGACTTCTTCGCCACGCCCGTCGACGGCGGCAAACAACAGCTTGAGCAGGCGCTCGCGCAGGCGGGGCGGCACGTGCGCCACCATGCCCAGGTCGAAGATGGCCAGGCGCCCGTCCTGCAGCACGCGCAGGTTGCCCGGGTGCGGGTCGGCATGGATTTCGCCATGCACGAACATCTGGTCCAGATACCCCTTCACCAGCTCGGCGGCCAGGTTGTCCATCGGCTGCTCGGTGCGGCGCAGGCCGGAGATCTTGTCCACGCGCACGCCTTCGGCCAGCTGCATGGTCAGCACCTTGCGGCTGCTCAGGTCCCAGATCGGCCGCGGCACCCACAACAACGGGAACGGCTCCAGGTGCTTGCCAAAGCGCACCAGGGTCTCGGCTTCGTCCTCGTAATTGAGCTCGGCGCGCAGGGTCTTGCCGAATTCGCCCAGCCAGTCGGCAAAGCGCACGCGCCGGCCGATGCCGGTCAGCCGGTCGGCGGCGGTGGCAAAGCTCTTGAGCACGTCCAGGTCCGAGCGCACCTGCGCGGCCACTTCAGGCTTCTGCACCTTGACCGCCACCGGCGTGCCGTCGCGCAATGCGGCGCGGTGCACCTGTGCCAGCGACGCGCAGCCCAGCGGCACCGGGTCGAAGTGCGAGAAGGCCTTGTTGACCGACACGCCGAGTTCTTCCTCGATGATCTGGCGGATGCGCTCCACCGGCACCGAGCTGGTGTTCTCCTGCATGCGTTCCAGCGCGGTGGCGAACTCCGGTGGCACGATGTCCGGGCGCGTGGACAGCATCTGGCCCAGTTTGACGAAGGTGGGGCCGAGCGATTCCAGGTCCGAGACGAACTGGTCCGGGGTGCCTTCGGCAGGCACTTCGTACTCGTTGATGGCACCCGGGTCCAGGTTCATGCCGGCAAACACACCCGACCCGCGATAGCGCAGCAACAGACGCAGGATCTGCGTGCGCCGGCTCATGCCGCCCACCACGGCGTGTTCGGCCGGGGTCGCGGCAGAGGCCGGTGTGCGGTGCGGGTCGTTGGGACTCAAGGCCATCTCCGGTGCGTCATGCAAGCGGCGAGTGTGGCCAGCGCCGGGTCGTCAGGTGGTGAATCCGGGCGCGCCCGCAGCCGTGGTGCGAGCGCTGCCGGCGGCCGCCGCAGGATGCGCCTGCGATGCAGACCGACGCCGGCATCGGCCGCGCAACGGCGCGCAACGATCGCGCAATGGTCTGCCATCACCCCACGCGCGGGCGGGATCGGCGAGAATTCACGCCCACCCACGCACGACCACCCCCAAGGACCTCCGCATGGCCGGTGCCAGCCTGTTCACCCTGCTCGACGACATCGCCACGTTGCTGGACGACGTTTCCATCCTGACCAAGGTCGCGGCCAAGAAGACCGCCGGCGTGCTGGGCGACGATCTGGCGCTCAACGCGCAGCAGGTGACCGGAGTCACCGCCGACCGCGAGCTGCCGGTGGTGTGGGCGGTGGCCAAGGGCTCGCTGGTCAACAAGGTGATCCTGGTGCCGGCGGCGCTGGCGATCAGCGCGCTGGAGGCCTGGCTGCGCGGGCGCGGCTACAACATTCCGCTGGTGATGCCGCTGATGATGATCGGCGGTGCCTATCTGTGCTTCGAAGGCGTGGAAAAGCTGGCGCACAAGTTCCTGCACGACGAAGAGGAAGAAGCGCAGCGGCATGCCGAGCGCACCCGCGCCCTGGCCGATGAGCAGGTCGATGTGGTGGCGCTGGAAAAGGACAAGGTCAAGGGCGCGATCCGCACCGACTTCATCCTGTCGGCCGAGATCATCGTGCTGTCGCTGGGGGTGGTGGCGGGTGTGTCGTTCGGGCAGCAGGTAGCGGTGCTGGTGGCGATCGCGCTGGCGATGACCATCGGTGTGTACGGCCTGGTGGCGGCGATCGTGAAGCTGGACGACCTCGGCCTGTACCTGACCGGCAAGGGCGCCGCACTGGCCGCGTTCGGTCGCGGCATCCTGGTGGCCGCACCGTGGCTGATGAAGTTCCTGTCGGTGGCCGGCACGCTGGCGATGTTCCTGGTCGGCGGCGGCATCCTGGTGCACAACATCCCGGTACTGCATCACCTGGTCGTGGACCTGGCCACGTCGGCCGGTGGCCTGGGCTGGCTGGTCGAAGCGCTGGGCAACATGCTGGTCGGCGTGGTCGCCGGCGCGGTGGTGCTGGCGGCAGTCACCGGGTTCCAGAAGCTGCGCGGGACCAAGGCGGCCCATTGATGCCTGGCGCCGGCGTCGGCCGGGCGCCGCAGCGGCGTCCTGACCAATGCCGTATCGCCCGGGCCGGCTCGGTCACCGTGCCGGGGATTCGCGCTTGAACGCGCCCGGCCTGCCTCGCCAGCGATGCACACGCCGGGCGCTGAGCATCAGTCGGCGCTGATCACCCGGTTCTTGCCCGCGGCCTTGGCGTCGTACATGGCGCGGTCCGCGCGGCGGACCAGGTCGTCCTGGGTTTCGTCGGTATGCCGCAGCGCCACGCCGGCGCTGAAGCTGACAAAGATCCGCACGTCCTCGTGCAGCAACGAGCGTTGGGCCAGGGCGCGCTGGAGGCGGATGACCGCCGCGCTGGCTTCGAAGATGGTGGAGTCCGGCAACAGCAGCACGAACTCCTCGCCCCCGAACCGGGCGATGGCGTCGGTCGTGCGCAACACCGCCTTGGCCACGTCCACGGTGTGGCGTAGCGCGGCATCGCCGCCGGCGTGGCCGTGGGCCTCGTTGAGCCGGCGGAAGTCGTCCAGGTCCAGCAGCGCAACGCACAGCGGCTGCCCGCCACGTTGGGTGCGGGCGGCCTCGCGCTGGAACAGTTCTTCGAAACCGCGCCGGTTGAGCGCCCCGGTGAGCTGGTCCTCGCGCACCAGCCCGGCGACGGCATTGAGCTCCTGTTCGAGCGAGGCGATGCGTTGTTCGGCGTCTTCCACCTGGCGGCGTGCCGACAGCAGTTCGTCGCGTGCGGCCAGCGCCTGCGCCTGGACGCCGGCGGTGTCCTGCAGCACGTCCTGCAACAGGCGATTGAGGTCCGGAATGCTGCGAGCGTCGCCGATCGCCTGCGAATAGCCGGCAACGCGGTCGTGATATTCGCCGGTGCTGGTGGCCATGCCGTCGAGCCGGTCGACGAAGGACACCATCATCTCGCGCATGGCGGTCTTGGAATCGGCGATGCCCTGCTTGAGCAGGCCCTGCTTGTAGATCACCTCGCGCAGGGTGCCGCGCGCCTGCTCGATCGACTCCCCGTCCAGCGGGCCGGCCAGCAGCTGCCGTACCACCGAGATCTGGCCCTGCAACCAGCTGCGATCGTCCAGGAGTTCGCCGACGTTCTCCAGCAAGAGGTCGAATAACCCGAGCAACAGGTTCTGTTGTTCGCTGGCATCCTCGGCGCGCAGGCCGATCTGGTGGCTGAGCTCGCGCAGGCGCTGCTCCAGCGTGATCAGCTCGTGTCCGGGGCGCCAATGGCGTAGCGCCGAGGCCAGCGTCTGCGCTTCCTCGGCCAGCTCCGGGCTGCGTTGCAGCAGGGTGGCCAGGGCATTGCCCAATGCGTGCCGGAGCAGGTCGCGCAGCTGTTCGGCTTCGGTGCGGCCTTCGGCCAGCGAATCGCCGATGTCGATGGTACGGATGTACTTGTCGATCAACTGCCGCAGCGTGCGGCCGTAGCCCAGCCAGTCGCCGGCCGCATAGGCCGCACTCAGGCGCACGCCCATGTCGCCGAGCTCGCCGTGCAGGCTGGCAATGCCTTCGGCAAACGCCAGCAGCAGGGCCTCGGGATGCGCGGCATGCGAGAACAGCCGGATCAGCATGGCGGTGGCGGCTGCCGGGTCGGGGGCGCCCGACTTGGCCTTGGCCGGCACCAACTGATGGGCTGCCAGCCCATGCCCGCCATGCGTGCTGCCGCGCACGCTGGGAAGCGCGGCGGCCGCGCGCGCGCTGTCCGTGCCGCCCCACGGCAACAGACGGCGCAGCCCGCCACGCGGGCGGCTTGGAAGTTCAGGCTGGTCAGCCATGCCAGGTCTCGAAGGTCGACGTGCTATGGCGGGTTATCGGCCCGCGCGCGGGTCGCTTGAGCGGGCTCAGGCCCTGTCGCGGCTCGATTGATCACCCGTTCGGTCAGGAATCGCGAGCGCATCACGGCTTTGGCTGCGCATGGGTTGGCGCGCATGAACCGGTTACGCGGATGACGGCGAACGCGGCCATGCGCTCCCGCATTCGGTGCGTTGCAGTGCAGATGCACCGATGCGGGGATGTCATCGCCCTGCAATGCATCGCTTATGCCGGCAGACATGCGCAACCGTGCGTAACGGAATGTGGGCTGTCGCAGAAAAGTCAGCACATGTTCACGCATATTTTATTTGGACGGGGTGTAGATTCGTCACCAAGGACGACGTGGAGTACGCGCGTCGGCCCCGCTCCTCATTCGCAGCAGGTCGTCTGGCCGGATCGGCAGACGATGGTTTTCGCTTCGCCGTTTTCCGTCTCCACCCACTTTACGACGGACGTTTAGATGGTTGCCATGATGCCGCTTCACGCCACTACTGCACGCTTGGATCGCAGCACGTTGCTCCCCACGCTGAAGAAGAGCGGGCGGCCGCGTGATGCGCGCGGGCGTTTCATCCGTCATCACGAGCGTCTGCCGGTGTCCCTGGCCGATACCCGTGGGGCGCTGTTCGTGGTGTCGGAGATGGCGGACTTCATCAAGGCCGGTGGCTTGGGCGATGTGGCGGCCGCGCTGCCGCGCGCGCTGCGTCACCGCTATGACGTGCGCGTGCTGATCCCCGGCTACCGCGCGGTGCTCGAGCGCGCCGGCAAGGTCGAGATCGTGGGCCGCGTGCTGGCGCATGCCGCGCTGCCGGCCTGCGACATCGGACGCATCGTGCAGTCCGACGGGCTGCCCATCTACATCCTGCTGTCCAAGGAACTGTTCGAACGCGATGGCTCGCCGTATGTGAGCACCAGCGGCTCGGAGTTCGAAGACAACGCCATCCGCTTCGCCACCCTGTCGCATGCCGCCGCGCAGATCGCTGCCGGCCATGCCGGGCTGGGCTGGAAGCCGCGCCTGCTGCATCTGAACGACTGGCCGTGCGCGTTGGCGGCCGGCTATGTGCGCTGGTCCGGCGGCACCACGCCCTGCCTGCTGACCATCCACAACCTGGCCTACCAGGGCCTGGTGCCGTATTCGATGGCTGCCGCGCTGGGCATCCCGGCCGAGCGTGTGGCCGAGCTGGAGTTCTATGGGCAGATGTCGTTCCTGCGCGGTGGCATCGTCAATGCCGACCACGTCAATACGGTCAGCGTCAGCTATGCCAAGCAGATCACCGGCCCGGCCCAGGGCTGCGGGCTGGACCGGCTGCTGGCCGGCCGCGCGGCCAAAGGCGCGCTGACCGGCATCGTCAACGGGATCGACGCCAGCTGGGACCCGCGGACCGACGCTCACCTGGATTCGCATTTCAGCGTGAACCAGTGGCAGGGCCGTCAGGCCAATGCGGCCCAGGTGCGCAAGGCGTTCGGCCTACGCGAGAGCACCGGCCCGCTGTTTGCGGTGGTCTCGCGGCTGGTGCACCAGAAGGGCCTGGACCTGATCTGCGAGGTGGCCCCGCAGATCGTGGCGGCCGGCGGCCAGATCGCGGTGATCGGTGGTGGCGAGCCGGAGATCGAACACCAGGTGGCCGAGCTGACCCGCCGGTATCCCGGCCAGGTCGGTGCCTTCATCGGTTTTGAAGAAGGCTTGGCGCGGCGCATGTTTGCCGGTGCCGACTTCCTGCTGATGCCGTCGCGCTTCGAGCCGTGCGGCCTGAGCCAGATGTACGCGCAGCGCTTCGGCTGCCTGCCGATCGCCCATGCCACCGGCGGGCTGATCGACACCGTGGACGATGGCGTGACCGGCTTCCTGTTCCAGCACGCCAGCGTGGAGGCCCTGCGCCGCTGCCTGGAGCGCGCGTTCCGTACCTTCCGCCTGCCCAGCCTGCTGTCGGCGATGCGCCGCGCGGCGATGCTGCGGCCCAGCGGCTGGGATGTGGCCGGCAAGAAATATCTCTCCCTCTACGAACACACCGCTGCAACCGCGCCTGCGCTTGCGACGGTGTCATGAGCGAACGGCAGGGCGTGCAGGGGCAACAGACGGAAGACGGTGTGACCACGGAAGGAATGTCTGACGTCATGCACGCCTTGCAGGCCCTGGCCGACGGTGCGCCGGCCGATGCATTTGCCGTGCTGGGCCCGCACCTGCAGGCCGATGGCCGCCGCCGGGTTCGTGTGCTGGCACCGGGCGCCGAGGCGATGGGCCTGATCGATCCGCGTGGCAAATTGCTCGCACGCATGCAGCCGGGCGCGTTCGACGGCGTGTTCGAAGGCGAGCTGGCAGTCGAGGGGCCGTACCGGCTGCGCATCGTCTGGCCGGAGGCGGTGCAGGAGATCGAAGACCCGTACGCGTTTGGCCCGACCCTGGACGAATCGATGCTGCTGCAGATCGCCGCCGGCGACGGGCAGGCGCTGCGCGGCGCATTGGGCGCCCGGCACCTGCAGTGCGGCGATGTGCCCGGAGTGCGCTTTGCGGTATGGGCGCCGCATGCACAGCGCGTGGCCGTGGTGGGCGACTTCAACGGCTGGGACGCGCGGCGGCATCCCATGCGGCAGCGGATCGGCGGCTTCTGGGAAGTGTTCCTGCCGCGCGTGGAAGCCGGTGCCCGCTACAAATACGCGATTACCGCTGCCGATGGCCGTGTCCTGCTCAAGGCCGATCCGGTCGCGCGCCAGAGCGAGCTGCCGCCGGCCACCGCCTCGGTGGTGCCGGGTACCGCCGCGTTTGCGTGGACCGATGCCGACTGGATGGGCAAGCGCCATGCGCAGGCGCTGCCGGCGCCGCTGTCCATCTACGAGGTGCACGCTGCGTCGTGGCGCCGCGATGGGCACAACCAGCCGCTGGACTGGCCCACCCTGGCCTCGCAGCTTATCCCGTACGTGCAGGAGCTGGGCTTCACCCATATCGAGCTGCTGCCGATCACCGAACACCCGTTCGGGGGCTCCTGGGGCTATCAACCGCTGGGGCTGTATGCACCCACTGCGCGTCATGGCAGCCCGGACGGCTTTGCGCAGTTCGTCGATGCCTGCCACCGCGCCGGCATCGGCGTGATCCTGGACTGGGTCAGCGCGCACTTTCCCGATGACGCCCACGGCCTGGTGCAGTTCGATGGCGCCGCGCTGTACGAGCATGCCGACCCGCGCGAAGGCGTGCACCGCGACTGGAACACGCTGATCTACAACTACGGCCGGCCCGAAGTGACCGCCTATTTGCTGGGCAGCGCGCTGGAGTGGGTCGACCACTACCATCTGGACGGCCTGCGCGTGGATGCGGTGGCCTCGATGCTGTATCGCGACTACGGCCGTGCCGAAGGCGAATGGGTGCCCAACGCCCATGGCGGCCGCGAGAACCTGGAGGCGGTGACGTTCCTGCGCCAGCTCAACCGCGAGATCGCCGCGCGCCATCCCGGCGTGCTGACCATCGCCGAAGAATCCACCGCCTGGCCCGGTGTGACCGCGCCGACCAGCGACGGCGGGCTGGGGTTCACCCACAAGTGGAACATGGGCTGGATGCACGACACGCTGAGCTACATGCAGCGCGATCCGGCCGAACGTGCGCAGCACCACAGCCAGCTCACCTTCGGCCTGGTGTACGCCTTCGACGAACGCTTCGTCCTGCCGTTGTCGCACGACGAAGTGGTGCATGGCAGCGGCGGCCTGCTCGGGCAGATGCCCGGCGACGACTGGCGCCGCTTCGCCAACCTGCGCGCCTACCTGGCGCTGATGTGGGCGCACCCCGGCGACAAACTGGTGTTCATGGGCGCCGAATTCGGCCAGTGGGCGGACTGGAACCACGATCAGTCGCTGGACTGGCATCTGCTCGACGGTGCGCCACATCGCGGCGTGCAGCGATTGGTGGGCGACCTCAACGCCGCCTTGCGCCGGGTGCCTGCGCTGTACCGCGGCACCCATCGCACCGATGGCTTCGACTGGAGCGTGGCCGATGACGCACGCAACAGCGTGCTCGCCTTCATCCGTCACGACCCCGACGGCGGTGCGCCGCCCCTGCTGGCAGTGAGCAACCTCACTCCGCAGCCGCTTCACGACTATCGCGTGGGGGTGCCGCGTGCCGGCCTCTGGCGCGAGATCCTCAACACCGACAGTGCCCATTACGGCGGCAGCAACCTCGGCAACAGCGGTCGTCTGGCGACCGAGCCGATGGGCATGCATGGGCATGCGCAATCCCTGCGCCTGACCCTGCCGCCGCTGGCCACGCTCTATCTGCAAGCGGAGAAATAACGATGAACCAGCGCAACGACACCACCCCGGCCTGGGGCGCATGGCCAGCGGGTGAGGGACAGGTGCGCTTCGCGCTCTGGGCACCGGACGCCACGCGCGTGGAGGTGGTCTTCGACGATGGCACCCGCCACGCGTTGCAGGCCGGAGCGGACGGCTTTTTCACCGCCACGTTCGCCTGCGCGGCGGATGCGCGGTATCGCTACAGCGTGGACGGCGGCGAGCCGGTGCCGGACCCGGCCTCGCGCTGGCAGCCCGAAGGCGTGCACGGCCCCAGCGCGGTCCAGCCCACCGACGGCTACGCCTGGCAGAACACCCAGTGGCAGGGACGGCCATGGGACGAGGCGGTGATCTACGAGCTGCACGTGGGTACCTGTGGCGGTTATGCCGGAGTGCAGGCGCAGTTGCCGCACCTGGCGGCGATGGGCATCACCGCCATCGAGCTGATGCCATTGAGCGCGTTTCCAGGTGCGCATAACTGGGGCTACGACGGCGTGCTGCCGTATGCGCCGGCCGATGCCTACGGCACCCCGGACGCGCTCAAGGCGCTGATCGATGCCGCGCACGGACACGGCCTGATGGTGTTGCTGGATGTGGTCTACAACCACTTTGGCCCGGACGGCAATTACCTGCACAGTTATGCCGGCCCGTTCTTCAACGAAGACAAGCCCACCCCGTGGGGTGCCGCGATCGACTTCCGCAAGCCGCCGGTGCAGCGCTACTTCCTCGACAACGCACTGATGTGGCTGCACGAATACCGCTTCGACGGGCTACGCCTGGATGCGGTGCATGCGATCACCCCGAATGCGTTCCTGGACACCTTGCGCGAGACCGTGGAGACCAGCCTGCCGGCCGGGCGTCACGTGCACCTGGTGCTGGAAAACGAGGCCAACCAGGCCTCGCAGCTGCAACGCGGCTACACCGCGCAGTGGGACGACGACTTCCACAACGCCCTGCATGTGCTGCTGACCGACGAAGAGGAAGGCTATTACGCCGCATTCGCCGACAAGCCGACCGAGCATCTGGCGCGTGTGCTGGGCGAAGGCTTTGCCTACCAGGGTGAGACCGACCCGCGTGGGCATGTGCGCGGCGAGCCCAGCGGTGCGCTGCCGCCGCATAAATTTGTGGTGTTTGCGCAGAACCACGACCAGATCGGCAACCGTGCCCGCGGCGAACGGCTGAGCGTGCTGGTGTCGCCACAACGGTTGCGTGCCGCATTGGCGCTGACCGCGTTGACGCCGATGATCCCGCTGTTCTTCATGGGCGAGCCGTGGGGCGCTACGCAGCCGTTCCTGTTCTTCACCGACTTCGGCCCGCCGCTGGACGATGCGGTGCGCGAAGGCCGCCGCAAGGAGTTTGCGCACTTTGCCGCGTTTGCCGACGAGGCGCAGCGCGCCACCATTCCCGACCCCAACAGCCATGCCACCTTCGAAGCGTCGCGATCGCCGATCGCCGATGCCGCGCACGGCGATGGCGCGCGCTGGACGGCGTGGTTCACCGCGTTGCTGGGCGTGCGGCGTCAGTGGCTGGCACCGGGACTGGCCGAAGCGCGCGCGCTGCGCGCCAGCGTGCTGGCCGAGGGCGCGCTGACCGCGACCTGGGAGTTGCCGGATGGGCTGTGGCATATCGCCTTCAACGTCGGTACCGCCGCAGTGCCGCTGCCGCCACTGCGCGGGCGCGTGGCGTATGCCGAGAATGTCGATGCCGATGCGCAGCAGTTGCCGGTCGACGGCTTCATCGCCTGGCACGAGGACCGCACATGAGCACGAACCCCTTGCACACCCTGGCCGCCGCGGCCGGGGTGATGGTGGATTGGGTGGATGCCAGCGACCAGCCGCGGCAGGTGTCCGAGGCATCGGTACAGGCGGTGCTCACCGCGCTGGACCTGCCTGCCGCCACCGCCAGTCAGCGCGAAGACAGTCTGCGCCGCTGCAAGGCGCAGGCCGACGAAGTGGCGCCGCTGCTCACCGTGCAGGTGGGCGAACCGCTGGCGTTACGGGTGGCCGCCAACGCCAGCGGCCGCTGGACCGATGAGTCAGGTGCCAGCGAAGACGCGCGTGCCGACGCACAAGGGCAGCTGCGCGCACCGAAGCGCTTCGGTTACTGGACGCTGCAGATCGGCGGGTTGACCCAGCAGGTGGCCGTCGCCCCGCAACGCTGCTTCAGCGTGGCCGATGCCTGCGGCCAGCCCGCGCCGCGTGCCTGGGGCATGGCGTTGCAGGTCTACTCGGCCTGCAGTCTCGATGACGGCGGCATCGGCGATGCTGCCGGCACCGTGGAATGGTTGCGGCATGCCGCACTGGCCGGCGCCGATGCGCTGGCGCTGAGTCCGGTGCATGCCTCGCGCCCGGTCACCGGCGGCTACAGCCCGTATTCGCCCAGCGACCGGCGCTTTTTCGACCCGCTGCATGCCGCGCCCGTACGCGTGCTGGGCGAACTGGCGCTGCAGGCGATCGACGCGGTCGACGGCCTGCGCCAGCGTTTCGATACGCTGCACGCCAATGGCTTGATCGACTGGCCGGCCTCGGCCCAGGCCAAGTGGGAACTGCTGCGCCACCTGCATACGCGGGTGGCGGCGGACCACCCCGATCTGCTCGCGTTCCGCAACGCGGGCGGGCAGGCACTGGAGGGTTTCGCACGCTTCGCCGCGCAGGACTTTGGCGACAACGACCCACAGCTGCATGTGTTCACCCAGTGGCTGGCCGCGCGCAGTTGGTCCGATGCGCAACGCGAAGCGCACGAGCGCGGCATGAAGATCGGCCTGATCGCCGATTTGGCCGTGGGCTTCGACCCCAACGGTGCCGAAGCCGCGGCCGCTGCAGACACCGTGTTGCGTGGCCTGGTGCTGGGCGCGCCGCCGGATGCCTTCAATGCCGATGGCCAGCATTGGGGCATCGGTGCGTATTCGCCCACCGCACTGCGGCGCAGTGGTTTTGCGCCGTATATCGCGCTGTTGCGCGCGGTGTTGCGCGACCGCGGCGGGATTCGCATCGATCATATTCTTGGCCTGATGCGGCTGTGGGTGGTGCCCGATGGTGCCGGCTCCAACGAGGGCGCGTATCTGGCCTACCCGCTGCACGATCTGCTCAATCTGCTGGCGCTGGAGTCGTGGCGGCATCGCGCCATCGTGATCGGCGAGGACCTGGGCGTGGTGCCGCCGGGCATCCGCGAGGAACTCTCGCAGCGTGGGGTGATGGGCATCGATGTATTGATGTTCACCCGCGACAAGGACGGCGCATTCGTCGCGCCGGCGTTGTGGCGGCCCGACGCCATCGCCACCACCACCACGCACGATCTGCCCACGCTCACCGGCTGGCGTGCGGGCCGCGACATCGAATGGCGCCGCACGCTGGAATTGATCGCGCCTGCGCAGGCAGACGGCGACAGCAAGGACCGCGGCAAGGACGTCGCGCGGCTGGACGCGGCGGTCGAACACGCCGGCTTGGCTGCTGCGGGCGACCCGCTGCTGGGCGCGCTGCGTTTTACCGCCACCAGCGTGTCGCCCCTGGCCTTGCTGCCGGTGGAAGACGCGCTGGAGCTGGAAGAACAACCCAATCTGCCGGGTACCGTCGAGGTCCATCCCAACTGGCGTCGACGCCTGCCCGATCCCTTGCCGCATGCGCGCCTGAGCACGGCGCTGCAGGGCTTTGCCGAGGCGCGTCGCGTCGCGGCCGTTACGGAACCGCACCCATGATCGACCTTCGCGCCACCGCCCGCCTGCAGCTGCATGCCGGTTTCACTTTGCACGACGCGCTCGCGCAGGTGCCGTACTACGCCGGCCTTGGCATCAGCCATCTGTATCTGTCGCCGATCGGCACCGCGGTGCCGGGCTCCACGCATGGCTACGACAACATCGACCCGACCGTGGTCAATCCCGAGCTCGGCGGCGAAGCGGCACTGGTCGCCCTGTCGCAGGCCGCACGCGAACACGGCATGGGCCTGATCGCCGACATCGTGCCCAACCACATGGCCACCCACGCGCAAAACGCCTGGTGGTGGGATGTGTTGCGCAACGGCCGCAGCGCCAAGCATGCCGACTGGTTCGACATCGACTGGCGCGCTCCGGGCCGCGACGGCAAGTTGTGGCTGGCGGTGCTGGATCGCCCGTATGCCACCGCGCTGGCCGAAGGTCTGATCACCCTGGTGATCGAAGACGATGGCAGCCCCGCGCTGGCGCATTACGACCAGCGCTATCCGATCCGGGCGCAGACGCTGGAGGTGCCGGACAAAGCGGCACGCGCGCAGTGGCTGCGCGACTACAACGATGGCGCCAAGCGCGGCGATGGCCGCCTGCACAAGTTGATCGAACGCCAACCGTATCGCCTGAACTGGTGGCGCGTGGGCAACGACATGCTCAACTACCGCCGCTTCTTCGACATCACCTCGCTGGTGGCGTTGCGGGTGGAACTGCCGGCCGTGTTCGACGCGGTGCATGCGCTGCCGCTGCGACTGGTGGCCGAAGGCCATCTGGATGGCCTGCGCATCGATCACGTGGACGGGCTCACCGATCCCACCGGGTATGTGCGTAAGCTGCGCAGCCGGCTGGATGCGGCCGGGCGTACGCGCGGGCTCAAGCCCGGCACGCTGGGGCTGTATCTGGAAAAGATCCTCGCCCCCGGCGAGCACCTGCCGGCCGACTGGCCCTGCGATGGCACCACCGGCTACGACTTCATGGACCAGGTCGGCGGCGTGCTGCACGACCCAGCCGGCTTCAAGCCGCTGGCGCGTGCCTGGCAGCGGGTGAGCGGACGCAGCGGCGATTTCGCGCAGGAAGAGCGCGCTGCACGCGACGAGATGCTGCGCGGCCCGCTGCAGACAGAATTCAATCGCGCGGTCGGTGCGCTGTCGGCCCTGGCGCGGCTGGACCCGCCCACGCGCGAGTTCAGCCCGCAGATGCTGGCGCGCGGTTTATGCGTGCTGCTGCGCTGGTTCCCGGTGTACCGCACCTACGCCGGTGCCAAGGGCATCGTCGGCAGCGAGGCAGAGCGGCTGCGTGCCACCGCTGCGCAGGCGCGCGAGGGCATGCCCGAATCGATCGTGGCGGCCGTGGATGCGATCGAGCGCTGGCTGCTCGACGATAACGGTGCCGACCGTGCGCAGATCGCGCTGCGACGCATCCTGCGCCGGCGCGTGGAGCAGCTGTCTGCGCCGCTCAATGCCAAGGCGGTGGAAGACACCGCGTTCTACCGGCATGGCGTGCTGCTCTCGCGTAACGAGGTGGGCAGCCATCCGACCCATTTCGCCAACGAGGCCGCCGAGTTCCACGCGCAGAATGCCGAGCGTGCCAAGCATTACCCGCGCGCGCTGCTGGCCACCGCCACGCACGATCACAAGCGTGGCGAAGACCTGCGCATGCGGCTGGCGGTGCTGTCCGAACAGCCGCGGTGGTGGGTCGAGCAGAGCGCCCAGTTCGATGCCCTGGCCGAAGCGCTGGAATCGCCCGCGCTGGCCGGCGGCGACCAGCAGATGCTGTGGCAGACCCTGGTGGCCGCATGGCCGATCGGGTTGGGCGCCGACCAGGCCGAGCCGCTGGCCGAGTATGCCGAGCGCGTGGCGCAGTGGCTGCTCAAGGCGGTGCGCGAAGCCAAACTGCATACCAGCTGGACCGACGGTTCGGCCGCCTACGAACAGGCCGTGCAGGCCACCGTGGAGCAGGTGCTGACCAGCCGCGCCGGGTTGCCGCTGCGCCGCGCCTTGCTGCGCGCCAGCAACCACATCGCCGCGGCCGGCGCGCGCAATGGGCTGGTGCAAACCACGCTGCGTCTGACCGTGCCTGGCGTGCCCGATCTGTACCAGGGCACCGAAGGCTGGGATCTGTCGCTGGTGGACCCGGACAACCGTCGCCCGGTCGATTACGTGCAGCGCCAGCAGTGGCTGGAGCAGGCGCGCGACTTCAATAGCCTGTTGCGCGGCTGGCGCGATGGCGCGGTCAAGGCGCGGCTCACCGCGCTGCTGTTGCAGCTGCGTGGCGAACATCCGGCGCTGTTTGCGAAGGGCGACTATCAGCCGTTGAACGTGGCGGTCAGTGGCGATGCGCAGGTGCTGGCATTCCGTCGTCAGTACCGCGGGCAGGCGCTGGTGGTCGCGGTGACCCGGTTGGGCGCCGGTGATCAACACGAGGGCGATCTGCCGTTGCTGGTGCCGCCGGCTACCTGGGGTCAGGCGTCGTTGGCATTGGCCGAGGGCACATACCGTAATGTGCTCGATGGCAGCACGCTGCAGCCGCAACGCGGCCGCGCGGCACTGTCCACGCTGTTTGCACGCTCGCCAGTGGCAGTGTTGTTGACCCCCCAGTAATCGACATCGAGAGAAACGTACGCAATGAACGACATGGAACGGCAGGCGCGGCTTCGCCAGTTGGCACAGGAGATCTGGGAGGCCGAAGGCCGTCCCGATGGGCATGCGGACCGCCACTGGGCCATGGCCGAGCGGCTGGTGGATGCCGAAGAACGCGCCGCCGAGCAGGCCGCCGAGTCTGCGGCCACGCCCATTGCTGCACGCCAGTAACGTGGTCCCGGGCACCTTGCACGGGCGCCGTATGGCGCGCCGTGCGGGTGGACCCGCCAGCACCCGCAATCGCACACCGTCTTGAGTTCACCGTTCTAAGGAGTCACCGATGGCCACTCGCAAGTTCACCCAGCGCTCGCGCATCCGCGAAGGCCGTCCCAACCCGCTCGGCGCCACCTGGGATGGCCTGGGTGTCAATTTCGCGCTGTATTCGCGCAATGCCACCCGCGTGGAGCTGTGCCTGTTCGACGAGCGTGGCCGCGAGCAGGAGCGCATCGCACTGCCCGAATACACCGACGAGGTCTGGCACGGCTACCTGCCCGACGCCCGCCCCGGGCAGTTGTATGGTTACCGTGTGCACGGCCCTTATGCCCCCGACGCGGGGCATCGCTTCAACCACAACAAATTGCTGCTGGACCCCTACGCCAAGCAGATTGTCGGCGAACTCAAATGGGCGCCGCATCTGTTCGGTTACACCATCGGCCACCGCGACAAGGACCTGAGCTTCGATCGCCGTGACAGCGCGGCATTCATGCCCAAATCCGCGGTGATCGACCCGGCGTTCACCTGGGGCCAGGACCGCCCGCCGCAGACGCCCTGGAACCGCACGGTAATCTATGAAGCGCACGTGCGCGGCCTGAGCATGCTGCATCCCGCGGTGCCGCTGGACGAACGCGGTACCTTCTCGGCCTTGAAGACCGATGAGCTCATCGACCACATCAGCTCACTCGGTGTGACCGCGGTGGAACTGCTGCCGGTGCACGCCTTCGTCGACGATCAATACCTGCTGGAAAAAGGCCTGCGCAACTACTGGGGCTACAACACGCTGGGCTTCTTTGCGCCGCAGGCGCGTTACATGTCCACGCGCACCGTGGCCGAGTTCAAGCAGATGGTGGCACGCCTGCATCACGCCGGGCTGGAGGTGCTGCTGGACGTGGTCTACAACCACACCGCCGAAGGCAACGAGCTCGGGCCCACGCTCTCGTTCAAGGGCATCGACAACGCCAGCTATTACCGCCTGGCCGACGATCGCCGCTTCTATATCAACGACACCGGCACCGGTAACACCTTCGACCTGACCAATGTCGGCGCGCTGCGCATGGTGATGGATTCGCTGCGGTACTGGGTGCAGGAAATGCACGTGGACGGCTTCCGCTTCGACCTGGCCAGCATCCTCGGCCGCGAACGCTATGGTTTCGATCCCTCCGGCAGCTTCCTGGACGCGGTGCGCCAGGACCCGGTGCTGAGCCAGACCAAGTTGATCGCCGAGCCGTGGGATATCGGCCCGGGCGGATATCAGGTGGGCAATTTTCCGCCCGGCTGGGTGGAATGGAACGACAAATTCCGCGACAACGTGCGTGCGTTCTGGCGCGGCGACGGCGGCCAGCTGGCCGAGCTGGCCACGCGCCTTACCGGCTCTGCAGACCTGTTCAACCACAGCGGCCGCCGCCCGACCGCCTCGGTCAACTTCGTCACCGCGCACGACGGCTTCACCCTGCGCGATCTGGTCAGCTACGAAGGCAAGCACAACATGGCCAACGGCGAGGACGGCCGTGACGGGAGCGACCACAACATCTCCGCCAACTACGGCGTCGAAGGCGACACCAACGACCCGGCGATCAAGCAGCTGCGCCGGCAGCAGATGCGCAACCTGCTGGCCACCCTGCTGCTGTCGCAAGGCACGCCGATGCTGCTGGCCGGCGATGAGTTCGGGCACAGCCAGAACGGCAACAACAATGCGTATTGCCAGGACAACGAGCTGACCTGGATCGACTGGACCGCCGCCACCAAGGCCGCAGCGGCCGATCAGGCCGCCTTCGTGCGCCGCCTGATCCGCATCCGTCAGCGTTACCCGCTGCTGCATCGCGCACGCTTTTTCGACGGAAAATTCGATGAAGCGCTGGGTCTGAAGGATCTCACCTGGCTGGCGCCCAACGGTACCGAGATGGACGAAGCCGCCTGGCACGATCCCGAGGCACGCGCCCTGATGCTGCGCCTGGACGGCCGCTCGCCGACCACCGGCCTGCGCGAGATCGCCGCCAACGTCACCTTGCTGATGCTGATCAATGCCGCCTCCACCAGCGTGTCGTTCACCCTGCCGGCCATGCACGACGAACACTGGCGCGTGCTGGTCGATACCGCGCGTCACGGCGGCCGCGTGGTGGCCGGTGGCAGCGAATGGAAGGCGCCCGCCCATTCGCTCACCCTGCTGGCGGTGGAGCGCGATCGCGTGGTCAGCAGTGCACGCATCGTTTCCGAAGGTGCGCGCTGATGGATGTGTTATTGGCGGGGGCAACCGGCCTGGTCGGCAAGCAGGTCCTGCAGCAATTGCTCGCCGATACGCGCTGCACTGGCGTGGTGGCGCTGACGCGGCGGCCGCTGACGCAGATCCATCCCAAGCTGCGCAACCAGGTGATCGACTTCGAACGCCTGGAGCACTGGACCGCCCCGCGCATGGAAGCGGCGATCTGCGCGCTGGGCAGCACCATGAAACAGGCCGGCTCGCGCGAGGCGTTCTACCGCATCGATCACGATTACCCGATGGCGCTGGCACGCGCGGCGTGCGCGCAGGGCACCTCGGTGTTCGTGCTGAATTCGGCGGCCGGTGCCGATGCGCACTCGCGCATCTTCTACAACCGCGTCAAGGGCGAACTGGAACGCGATCTGCGGACGATTGGCTTCCCGTCGCTGACCTTCGTCCGCCCGGGACTGATCGGCGGCGAGCGCGAAGAACGCCGCACCGGCGAACACCTTGGCGGCCTCGTGCTGGGTGCACTCGGCCCGCTCCTGCCACGCCGCTTCCGCATCAACCCGGCCGAGCGGATTGCTGCCGCGATGGTAGCTGCCGCGTTATCGCCAGCACGCGGCGAGCATCGTGTTGAGGCGGCGGAGTTGGTGTAGCAGCTGTGTTGATTGCTTGGCTTGTGTAGGAGCGCGCTTGCGCGCGATGGGGCGTCATCGGGAACGCTTCATCGCGCGCAAGCGCGCTCCTACAGACCTGTCGCGCTACCCGCTCACACCCCCAACGACTGCCCACCATCCACCGCCAGCACCTGCCCGGTGATCCAGCGCGCCTGCGGCGAGGCAAGGAATAGCGCGGCGTCGGCGATGTGCTGCACCTGCCCGAATCCACCGAACGGGATGCTGTCGCGGATGCGTGCATAGAGCTCCGGCTCCTCGCGACTGCGCTTGTCCCACAGGCCATCCGGAAATTCGATCGAGCCCGGTGCGATGGCATTGACGCGGATGCGCTCGCGCGCCAGCTCTGCGGCCAGCGTGGTGGTGTAGTAATTGAGCGCGGCCTTGGCGGTGGAATAGGCGATGGCACGTGGGGTGGGGCGTTGTGCGTTGATCGAGCTGATGTTGAGGATCACTGCTGCATCGCTGCTGCGCAAATACGGCAACGCGGCGCGATTGCAGCGCACCGCGGCCATCAGGTCGACATCCAGTCCGGCCTGCCAACTCGCATCGTCGTTGCCATGCCCGTAGCCGGAGGCGTTGTTGATCACCACGTCCAGGCCGCCCAGCGCCTGCGCGGCGGCCTGCACATAGGCATCGATCTGGGTGGCGTCTGCCAGGTCGCAAGGCCGTGTGTGCACCGGCGCGCCATGCGCCGCCAGTGCGCTCGCAGCCTGTGCAAGGCCAGTGGCGGTGCGTGCGCAGATCGAGACCTGCGCACCGTGACGCACGAACGCCTCGGCGATCGCCAGGCCGATGCCACGGCTGCCGCCAGCGATCAGCACACGTTGCGGGCGGACAGCGGGAGTGGACATGACGGGCGCTCGGATCGGAAAGCTGCATTATCAGGCAGCCGGGCGACACGGTCGCCTTATGCACGGTCAGCCTGGCACGCTCAACCAACCACGCTCAACGACGCCCGTTCGTCCTTGAACTGCACCAGCACGTTCGCCACGACAGACGCGGCTGCCGTTGCGCAGCGCCGCAGCAAACAGCCGCCTGCAGCCGCTGCCGACACCACCGCGTGCAGTGGCGGCCGCTGTCATATCGCTGCCATGTCCGACAGCCGTTGCCTGCACCACAAGCCTCATCACCGCTGGCGATGTGCTCATGCCGTTTCGGCCGCGCGCCGCTAACCAAACGTTTACACACTGGCGCCGCGCTGCGGGCACAACGTGCGGGTCATTCAGTGGGAGTTGCACATGGAAACCCATATCACCGTCATCGGGGCCGGCTTCTGCGGCACCGCGCTGGTCCGTGCACTGGCGCAGACGGCCGATGCGCAGGTACGCATCACCCTGGTGGGCGTGGCCGAGACCTTCGGCAGCGGCATTGCCTATGGCGCGGCGCGGCCGGAGCATCTGCTCAACGTGCGCGCCAAGGATCTGGGCATCGATGCACAGGCGCCCGGCGCCTTTGCCGACACCTTGCATCTGGGTGAGAGCGGGCGGCTGGAGTTCCTGCCGCGCCTGGCCTACGGCGACTACCTGCGCAGCGAGCTGGATGCGGCGGTGAGCGGCGCGCAGGCCTCGGTCATGCGGCTGTCGCACGAGGCGGTGGCGGTGGAGCGCGTGCGCAAGGGCTTTCGCGTCTTCCTTGCCAATGGCGATGCGTTCCAGAGCGACCGCGTGGTGCTGGCGGTGGGTGCGTTGCAGCCGCAGGCGTTGGCGGGTATCGGCCCGCGCCTGAGCGTGCACCCGCGCTACATCGGCTGGCCGTGGCAGGGCGATGCGTTGTCGCGGCTGGCGCCCGACGACGACGTGCTGATCGTGGGTACCGGGCTGACCATGGTGGATGTGGCCCTGACCCTGCATACGCGCGGACACCGCGGGCGCATGTTGGCGATTTCGCGGCGTGGGCTGGCACCGCAGGCGCATCTGCGCCAGCCCGGCGCAGCGCTGGAGTTGCCGCCGCATCTGCAACGTGCGCTCAAGGATGCCGACCTGCGTGGCCTGCTGCGCGGGGTGCGCCAGCTGAGTGCGGTGGTCGACGACTGGCGTCGCGTGGTGGATGCCTTGCGCCCGCATCTGCAACCGCTGTGGCAGCGGCTGGACCTTGCCCAGCGTGCGCGCTTCCTGCGGCATCTGCGCCCGTATTGGGAAGTGGCGCGGCATCGGGTGGCGCCGGGCGCGGCCGAACAGTTGGCGCAGCTGCAGGCATCCGGACAGCTGCAGGTGGTGGCAGCGCGGCTGCTGCGCGCACGCTGGGTGCCGGACGGGGTGGAAGCGGTGATCCGCCCGCGCGGCGCTGCAGATGCACAGACGGGCCATTACGACGCGGTGATTCGCGCCACGGGTCTGGATACCGATATCGACCGCACCAGCGACCCGTTGATCGCCGGCATGCGCGAAGCCGGTCTGTTACGTGCCGATCCGTTGGGTCTTGGGGTGGACACCGATGCGCAGCTGCGGGTGCGCGATGGCGCCGGGCAGATCGTGCCGGGGCTGTATTGCGTGGGGCCGCTGCTGCGTGGGCGTTACTGGGAAATCACCGCCGTCCCCGAATTGCGTGTGGCCACGCGCGCGCTCGCCGAGCGCTTGTTGCTGGGGGCAACACCGGCGTTACAGCCGGAACCGGAACAGGTGCCGCGCGAGGTCAATGCGCGGTTGTAGGGGCATGCCGGGCCTTCTCCCCTTGGCTCAGCAGCCATGACAAACCATGGTGAGTACGCGTCGGGTGGTGCGGACGGCGCGCCGACGCCCGGCAGCGCTGCGCCTGGCAGGGCAGCGCGCCCGCAAGCCTTGCGTGGGGTGTATCCGCGGCCCGTGTCGATCCGGGGATGCAGCGGTGATCACCCGCGTGTCCGGCATGTTCTTGCCGATCCGCCGGGGCGCAACGCCGTCAGTGACGCCGCGCCGCGGCATGCTCGCGTGGCGAGAAGTCAGAACAGCCTCTGCGCAGGAAGACATAGCCAAACTGTGCGCCGTGCCCGCGCGTTGTCGCGCAGCGCAAACATGCCGCGCAATGCGTAGCGCGGCGGGCGGCGGCGGGCGCGCCTGGCGCATGGTGTCCGCCCTGGGCTGACCAACGTCCAGGGCGCTTGATTCCCTCCTCTGCCTGGAGTTCGCCATGTCCCGCCTTATCCCCGCTGTGGTTGCCGCTGTACTGTGCGCCAGTGCATTACCTGCATTGGCCAGCGAATCGCTGAAGACGCGAGCCGACGTCATTGCCGCATTGGAATCCGGTTACGACGTCAGCCTGACCACCGATCTCGGTCGCTGCATACCCGAGCAAGGCACGCCGATCAGCAAGACCCGCGGTGGCCGCCATATCGATGCCTATCGCATCACCGACGATGGCACCGCGGCATTTTCGGGGTCGCATTTCACCGTGGCCAACGACGGCAAGCCGATCCAGCAGTTCATGCGCTATCAACTGCGCCCGGATGGGAGCGTGCGCTTCACCACCTATATGTACGACTTGCCGGCGCTGCAGCAGCGCGGACCGATGCTGGCGTATCAATGCGCGATCAATGAGGGCATTCGGTTTCATGCCGATTGATTGCGGTCAACGCGTAACGCGCTACCTGCGTTGGAAGCTCGAAGTTGCACGCGTCGATGTTGTACGTTCGGAATTGCGATGTTGTAGCGAGACGTGGCGTGGCGACGCTCGTGGGGTAATGAAAAGGTGCGCAAGCAATCAAGGCTTCGCACGTACCCTCATCCACCCCTGCGGGGCCCCTTCTCCTCCATGAAGGAGGAGAAGGTGCCGGCGGGAGAAGGGATGTCTTTTCACTGCGCCGCGCAGTGCGCGCAGCCGGAGCCCCTCTCCTGCGGGAGAGGGGTTGGGGTGAGGGTACGGGTACGGGGCGAAGCCACACGCGCTCTGCCGCTATTGCTCCTGCCGCTGCACCGCAACCGCCTCATTGCCTCCAGCCTGCCAGCCACCACCCAATGCCCTGAACGTCGCCACCGCACTGCGCGCAGCCTCGGTGCGCGCCTGCACCTGCGCATCGGACGCGCGCAGCAGGCTGTCGTCGGCGTTGAGCACTTCGATCAGGCTGACGGTGCCTTTTTCGTAGGCCAGCGCCGAGGCGCCACGCGCCTTGCCCAACGCCTCCACGCCCTGCGTTAGCACGTTGGCCTGCTGCTCGCGTTTGACCAGCGCGGTGAAGGCGTTTTCCACATCTTCGGTGGCGCGCAGGACAGCCAGGCGGTACGCAGCCAGTTGCTCGGCTTCCTGGCCCTTGGCCTGCGCGATCTGCGCGTTGATGCGGCCGAAATCGAACAGCCGCCAACGCAGCCCCAGCACGCCGGACGACTGTGCGGCGTCGCCGGTGAACAGATTGCCGCCGGAGATGGCGGTGGCACTGCCGAGCAGGCCGCTCAGCGAGAACTTGGGGTAGTACTCGGCCATCGCCACGCCGATGCGCGCATTGGCCGCGGCCAGCCGGCGCTCGGCCACGATCAGGTCGGGACGGCGACGCAGCAGATCGGCCGGCGTGCCGCTGTCGGCGATCTGCGGCGCAGCCGGGATGGGTTTGCTGGCCGCCAGCTCCGCGCGGTGGGTGCCGGGCGCCACCCCCAGCATCACATCCAGCGCGTTCATGGCCGCCACCAGCCCGGCCTCCAGCCCGGGCACCGTGGCCTGGGCCTGGGCCAGTGCACCCTGGGCCTGCTGCAGTTGCAGTTCGGCCGCCAGGCCCTTGCCGTGCAGCAGCGTCACCATCGACACCAGGCCCTGCTGGGTGGCGACCTGGCGTTGGGCCACGTCCAGCCGCGCCTGCAGGCCGCGGATGCCGATGTAGATGTCGGCGGTCTGCGCGGCGACCGCCAGGCGCGTGGCTGCCGCGCCGGCGTCGGTGGCCTGGTAGTCGGCCAGCGCGGCCTGGCGCCCGCGACGCAGGCCGCCGAACAGATCCAGCTCCCAGCTGGCGCCCAGATTGGCCTCGTAGATACTCGCGTAGCGATCGAAGTTGGGAAGGCTGTTCAGCACCTGGCCCTGCGGCGTCTCCAGCGACTGGTAGGCGCGCGTCGCGCTGCCGTTGATGTTGCCGGAAGGCAGCAGCGCGGCGGTGGCGGCGGTCAGCCCGGCACGGGCCTGGGTCACCCGCGCGGTGGCCTGCGCCAGGTCCAGGTTCTGCGCCAGTGCGGCGGTGACGTAGCGGCTCAGGTCCGGGTCGTTGAAGCCGACCCACCAGCTGTCCAGATCGGCCTGTGCGCTGGCCTGGCGTTCAGCCACGGCGGCCTGACCGAGATAGTGCTCGGGCAGGGGAGCATCCGGACGAGCATAGTTGGGGCCCACCGCACAGCCTGCGGCGAGGCTGGCGGCGATAAGCGCTGCAAGGGTGCGGAGTGACGGCATGACGGGACCAGAGTGGCGGGACGGTGAGTGACTGTAATACTAAATGGTCACTTTTGTAAGTCGGGGGCGACAGCGCTAAGCTGTCGAAATGAGCAAAGCATCCAGTTACCCAGTTTCCGGCCGTGGCCCGGTCGATCACGACGTGCGCGACCAGATCGTCGTCGCCGCCACCGACCACTTCAGCCGCTATGGCTATGAAAAGACCTCTGTCTCGGACCTGGCCAAGGCGATCGGGTTCTCCAAGGCCTACATCTACAAGTTCTTCGAGTCCAAGCAGGCCATCGGCGAGTCGATCTGCACCAACTGCATGCGCCAGATCGAGACCGAGGTCTGCGCCGCAATGGACGAAACCGACCAGGCGCCGGAGAAAATCCGTCGACTTTTCAAGACGATTACCGAGGCCAGCCTGCGGCTGTGCTTCCAGGACCGCAAGCTGTATGAGATTGCGGCGTCGGCCGCCACCGAGCGTTGGCAGTCGGTCGTGGCCTACGAGGTCCGCATGCAGAAGCTGGTGCACGACGTGCTGCAGCAGGGCCGCCTGAATGGCGATTTCGAGCGCAAGACGCCGCTGGACGAGGCCGCCCAGGCCGTCTACGCGGTGCTGCGCCCGTACATGAATCCGGCGATGCTCCAGTACAACTTGGAGCAGGTCGAAGACATGCCGGTGCTGCTGTCGGGTCTGGTGCTACGCAGCCTGTCGCCGTAAATTGCGTTGTGACTATTGACTGATTTGGTCACAAGTCCCAGGATGCGAGCCTTCATCAGATCGCTTCGGGATTCCCATGCTTCGGCGCCGCCTCGTTACCTCCACCGTCCTGTGTGTCCTGCCGCTGGCACTGAGTGCCTGCGGCGGAAAGGCACAGCCTGATCCACGCACTGCCAGCCCGCTGGTCCGGGTAGCCACGGTGGGCGATGCCAGCAGTGCAGCGCGCAGCTTTTCCGGCACCGTCGCGGCGCGGGTCCAGAGCGACCTGGGCTTCCGGGTGGCCGGCAAGGTGTCCGAACGGCTGGTCGATGCCGGCCAAAGCGTCAAGCGCGGGCAGCCGTTGATGCGCATCGACCCGGTGGATCTGCAGCTGGCTGCCCGTGCGCAGCAGGACGCGGTCGCCGCCGCGCGTGCCCGCGCCCAGCAGGCCACCGACGACGAGGCCCGCTACCGCGACCTGCGCGGCACCGGTGCCATCTCGGCCTCGGCCTACGACCAGATCAAGGCGGCCGCCGATGCGGCCAAGGCGCAGCTGAGCGCCGCCCAGGCCCAGGCCGACGTGGCGCGCAACGCCAACCGTTACTCCGACCTGCTGGCCGATGCCGATGGCGTGGTGATGGAGACCCTGGTCGAGCCGGGCCAGGTGGTCGCGGCCGGGCAGCCGGTGGTGCGGCTGGCGCATGCCGGTCCGCGCGAGGCGGTGATCCAGCTGCCGGAAACCCTGCGCCCGCAGGTCGGCTCGGTGGCCCAGGCCACGCTGTTCGGCAATGCCGCCGTCAGCGTGCCGGCCACCTTGCGCCAGCTGTCCGAGAGTGCCGACCGGCTCACGCGCACCTTCGAGGCACGCTACGTGCTCGACGGCGCGCTGGCGCAGGCGCCGCTTGGCACCACGGTCAGCGTGCGCGTTTCCGGCACCACCACAGCCGGCACCCAGTCTGGCCTGCAGGTGCCGCTGGCCGCGCTGTTCGATGCCGGCAAGGGGCCGGGGGTGTGGGTGATTGCCGGCAACCCGACCAAGGTGAGCTGGCGGCCGGTGACGGTGCTGGGGCTGGATGATGACCATGCCAATGTCGCCGGCACGCTGGCGCGCGGCGAGCGCATCGTGGCGTTGGGTGCACACCTGCTGCGCGACGGTGCGCAGGTACGCATCGCCGGTGCCGGTGCTGCCGGCAGCACTGCCGCCACCGCTGGCAACACCGCCAAGGCGGCAGGAGCGCAGCCGTGAGCGAGGGCCGGTTCAATCTCTCGGCGCTCGCCGTGCGCGAGCGCTCCATCACGCTGTTTCTGATCTTCCTGATTTCGCTGGCCGGCCTGGTGGCGTTTCTCAAGCTCGGGCGTGCCGAAGACCCGGCATTCACCATCAAGGTGATGACGATCGTGACCGCCTGGCCGGGCGCCACGCCGCAGGAAATGCAGGACCAGGTGGCCGAAAAACTCGAAAAGCGCATGCAGGAATTGCGCTGGTACGACCGCACCGAAACCTATACGCGCCCCGGTCTTGCGTTCACGACGCTGACCTTGATGGACAGCACCCCGCCCGGTGAAGTGCAGGAGCAGTTCTACCAGGCGCGCAAGAAAGCCGGCGATGAAGTGGCAAACCTGCCGGCCGGGGTGATCGGGCCGCTGATCAACGACGAATATGCCGACGTCACCTTTGCGCTGTTCGCGCTGAAGGCCAAGGGTGAGCCACAGCGGTTGCTGGCACGCGATGCCGAGACCCTGCGCCAGCGCATCCTGCACGTGCCGGGCGTCAAGAAGGTCAACATCATCGGCGAGCAGCCCGAGCGCATCTTTGTCGAGTTCTCGCATGAGCGTCTGGCTACGCTGGGCGTCAGTCCGCAGGACGTGTTTGCCGCACTCAACGCACAGAACGCCTTGAATGCCGCCGGGTCGGTGGAAACGCGCGGGCCGCAGGTGTTCATTCGCCTGGATGGCGCGCTCGACAGCCTGCAGAAGATCCGCGATACCCCGTTGGTGGTGCAGGGCCGCACGCTGAAACTGTCCGATATCGCCACCGTCAAACGCGGCTACGAAGATCCGTCGACCTTCATGATCCGCAGTGGCGGCGAACCGGCGTTGCTGCTGGGCATCATCATGCGCGATGGCTGGAACGGCCTGGATCTGGGCAAATCGCTGGACAGCGAAGTCAGCGCAATCAATGCCGAGCTGCCGCTGGGCATGAGCCTGAGCAAGGTCACCGACCAGGCGGTCAACATCGACGCGTCGGTCGGCGAGTTCATGACCAAGTTCTTCGTCGCGCTGCTGGTGGTGATGCTGGTGTGCTTCGTCAGCATGGGCTGGCGGGTGGGCATCGTGGTGGCGGCAGCCGTGCCGCTGACGCTGGCAGCGGTGTTCGTGGTGATGCTGGCCACCGGCAAGAATTTCGACCGCATCACGCTGGGCTCGCTGATCCTGGCGCTGGGCTTGCTGGTGGACGACGCCATCATCGCGATCGAGATGATGGTGGTGAAGATGGAAGAAGGCTATGGCCGCGTCGCCGCATCGGCGTACGCGTGGAGCCACACCGCTGCGCCGATGTTGTCCGGCACCCTGGTCACGGCAGTCGGCTTCATGCCGAACGGGTTTGCTGCCTCCACGGCCGGCGAATACACCAGCAACATGTTCTGGATCGTGGGTATCGCGTTGATCGTGTCGTGGGTGGTAGCTGTAGTGTTCACGCCTTATCTGGGCGTGAAGATGCTGCCCGACCTGAAGAAGGTCGAAGGCGGCCACGCGGCGATGTACGACACGCCGCGCTACAACCGCTTTCGCGATGCGCTGGGCCGTGTGATTGCCCGCAAGTGGCTGGTGGCCGGTTCGGTGGTGGGACTGTTCGTGCTGGCGATCGTCGGCATGGGCATCGTCAAGAAGCAGTTCTTCCCGATCTCCGACCGCCCCGAAGTGCTGGTGGAAGTGCAGCTGCCGTACGGCACCTCGATCACCCAGACCAGTGCGGCGGCCGCCAAGGTGGAAGCCTGGCTGGCCAAGCAGAAGGAAGCGAAGATCGTGACCGCGTACATCGGTCAGGGTGCGCCGCGCTTCTTCCTGGCGATGGGCCCGGAACTGCCGGACCCCTCGTTCGCCAAGATCGTGGTGCGTACCGACGACCAGCACGAGCGCGATGCGCTGAAGCTGCGCTTGCGTGAGGCGATCGCGCAAGGCCTGGCACCGGAAGCGCGCGTGCGCGTGACGCAACTGACCTTCGGCCCGTACTCGCAGTTTCCGGTGGCCTACCGGGTGAGCGGTCCCGACCCGCAGGTGCTGCGTGGCATCGCTGCACAGGTCAAGCAGGTCATGCAGGACAGCCCGATGCTGCGCACCGTCAATACCGACTGGGGCGTGCGCACACCGACGCTGCATTTCAGCCTGGACCAGGACCGCCTGCAGGCAGTGGGCTTGACCTCGACCGCGGTTGCCCAGCAGTTGCAGTTCCTGCTGACCGGCGTGCCGATCACGCTGGTGCGCGAGGATATCCGCAGCGTGCAGGTAGTGGCGCGGTCGGCCGGCGACACGCGCTTCGATCCGGCACGCATCGCCGACTTCACCCTGGCCGGTGGCAATGGCCAACGCGTGCCGCTGTCGCAGGTGGGCAAGGTGGATGTGCGCATGGAAGAGCCGGTCATGCGTCGCCGTGATCGGGTGCCAACGATCACCGTGGGTGGCGATGTCGACGACCAGTTGCAGCCGCCGGATGTCTCGGCAGCGATCACTAAGCAGCTGCAGCCGATCATCGACAAGCTACCCGGTGGATATCAGATCAAGGAGGCTGGCTCCATCGAGGAATCCGGCAAGGCAACCACCGCCATGCTGCCGTTGTTCCCGATCATGCTGGCGGCCACCTTGCTCATTATCATCCTGCAGGTGCGCTCGATCTCGGCGATGGTGATGGTGTTCCTGACCAGCCCGCTCGGCCTGATCGGCGTGGTGCCGACCTTGATCCTGTTCCAGCAGCCGTTCGGCATCAACGCACTTGTGGGGTTGATTGCGCTGTCGGGCATCCTGATGCGCAATACGCTGATCCTGATCGGGCAGATCCATCACAACGAAGCCGAAGGACTGGACCCGTTCCATGCCTTGGTGGAAGCCACCGTGCAGCGTGCGCGGCCGGTGATCCTGACCGCGCTGGCCGCGATCCTGGCGTTCATCCCGCTCACCCATTCGGTGTTCTGGGGCACGCTGGCGTACACGCTGATCGGCGGCACCCTGGCCGGCACCATCCTGACCTTGGTGTTCCTGCCGGCGATGTATTCGATCTGGTTCAAGATCCGGCCCGACACCACCGGGAGTAAGCCTGCGGTGGCACAGCACGCGTAAGGCGCCGGGCGGCGGTAGCGGTGCTGCCGTCGCCCAGGTGTGTGGTCCTTGCATCTCTTTCGAACCGCGGCGCCCGCGTCGGCCTTGCTGCGCGAGCGCACGCTGTTCTCCTTTCATTCGAGGAACCTGCAATGCAACAACAGACTGTGGTGCTGATCACCGGCGTCTCGTCCGGGATCGGGCGCGTGGCCGCCGCGCGTTTTGCCGCGCGTGGCTGCATCGTCTACGGCACGGTGCGCAACCGCGCTGGTGCAACACCGCTGCCGAACGTGGAGCTGGTCGAGATGGATATCCGCGATGCAGCGTCCATCAAACGGGTCGTCGATGGCATCGTTGGGCACAGCGGCCGCATCGATGTGCTGGTCAACAATGCCGGCGCCAACCTGGTCGGCGCGGTGGAGGAAACCAGTGTCGAAGAGGCTGCCGCACTGCTGGACACCAATGTGCTGGGCATCTTGCGCACCCTCCAGGCGGTGCTGCCGCACATGCGTGCACAACGCGCGGGACGCATCGTCAATGTCAGCTCGGTACTGGGGTTTCTGCCGGCGCCGTACATGGGTGTGTACGCCGCCTCCAAGCACGCGGTGGAAGGGCTGTCCGAATCGCTGGACCATGAGCTGCGCCAGTTCGGTATCCGGGTGACATTGGTGGAGCCGGCGTATACCAAGACCAGCCTGGGCAGCAATTCGCCGGTGGCGCACACCCCGATTGCCGAGTACGACCGCGAACGTGGCGTGGTCAGCCGTGCGGTCACCGGCCATATCGACAACGCACCGGAACCGCAGGACGTGGCCAGCACCGTGGTGGACGCCGCGCTGGGTGCATGGCGCATGCGTCGCACGCCCCCCGGGCAGGCATCGCTGCTGCGCAAGCTGCGCCGCTTCATGCCCGCCGGTGCGGTGGATGGCAGCCTGCGCAAGCAGCTGGGTCTGCGCTGACGCGTGGCGGCCGCGTTGTGCCAGCCACTGCATGCATCGTGACGCCCGCCGAGTGCAGCGCCGGCGCGGAGGCGGTCTACAACCAACCGCTGGATCTGGCCGCGGCACGCCGCTACTGGCGCACGCTGTCCGAGGCGCTGCGGCGCCAGTCGCGTGCGCCGGACGAGGTGACCGTATTCTCCTCCGTGGTCACCTCGCTGGCGTCCAGCGAGCGTGAGGCGCTCGACCGTCGCGCTGCACTGGACGCGTTGGGCAACCCGCAGGCACGCCTGCGCCAGCTCGCGGCGATGCTCGGGGTGGAGCCCGGGCAGCTCGACCCCGACCGGCCGATCCCCGTGCAGAGGCTGCCGCAGCCGGTTCCCGCCAGCGCCGATCCGCGTGCGCAACGCGCCTACGCGCTGGCCCTGCAGGGGTGGTCGCTGCACGACATCCTTGCGCATGGCGTACTCGGCCATCACCCCGTCGCCATCGGCACGCCCGAGCAGGTTGCCGACTTCCTGGAAGCCTGGTTTCGCGCCGACATCGGCGGCGGGTTCACCATTCTCCCGGACGCGGGCCTGGGTGCCCTGACCGATTTCGTGGAGCAGGTAGTGCCGATCCTGCAGGCGCGTGGCCTGTTTCGTCAGCGCTATACCGGGCAGACCTTGCGTGACCATCTCGGCCTGCCGTACCGCAATGGTCCGGTGCCGGGCTGAGCCCCATCTATCGGCGATCGCAGGGTGCCGGCCAGGTTGGCGGTGGTGAGGGCGCGCCGGCACCGCCGCGCCCCGATTCACCCAGACCGGCCACGTGGCCTCACAATAGGCGGCCAGTTCCCAACCGATGTCGCCATGCGCAAGACCTACCAGCTCAACCTTGAAGGCAAGAACCGCGATCGTCTGCTGGAGTCCAGCAAGCACGATATCCGCAAGTACATCCGTCGCGAGCGCCGCAAGGAGTTGCCGGAAGGTGCGGACTACTGGGACTTCGACATGCGCTTTGGCGTGGACGAAACCAGTGCGCAGCCGCTGCCGCCGGCAGAGCTGATCCGCGCGATCAACACGCTCACCAGCGAAGGTGGCGACCAGTTCTTCGTGGAAATCCTGCGCAAGCCCGCCAAGCGCACCCCGCGCACCGACGGCGATGCGCTGGCCGGCGGCGAGCTGGATTTCGAGCAGGACTGAGCGCCGCTCATGACGACTGCGCCGCCGCCATGACGGCGCGGCCGGTGCACTGGACCGGCATCTGGCACGCGTGCACCGCAGTGCCCTTGCACCGTCCACACCTACGCTGTCGGCTGCTGTCAGGCGCTCGAAGCGCGGCTTTCATCGCGGTTGCGCAGCGGCCGGGCAGGCGGTGCTGCAGGCTGGGAAACGGCTGCACTTTGCAGGCGCTGAGGTTGCGCTGCGGCGTCCGTAGCTGACGGATGCGGCGCGCCAGGTTGTACGCCAGCTTCGTCGCGCTCCGCACAAGGCGGCGTTTGTCGCCATGTGGTTTAGCGGCGAACCGGACCTGCGCGGCTGTACTGCGGCAACGGGGGCCTGCCACCGCGCGTCGCCCGCGGATCGAGGTGCCTGCGCAACGCGATGTACCGCGCTGCTGGCGCGTCAGTCCGGTTTGCTCGCAGCCTGCGCAGCCGCGCGCAGCTTGTCCTTCTTGCTGGGCCGCTTGCCCTTGATGCCGCCGTTGTCGTCGGCTGCGCGGATGGGCGCGCCCGCAGCGGGCGCGTCGCCGGGCGTCGGTTCGAAGCCGGGGACGATCTCGGGGGCGACACGCAGCGCCTGGCGTTTTTCGATCAGCCGCCATTGCTGGGCGTTGTCGGCGGTGACGAAGCTGATTGCCACGCCGCTGGCGCCGGCGCGTGCGGTGCGCCCGATGCGGTGGGTGTAGTCGACGGTGGAGCGGGGCAGGTCGTAATTGAGCACCGCCGGCAGCGCGTCGATGTCGATGCCGCGCCCGGCCAGATCGGTGGCCACCAGCACTTGCACCTCGTGCTGCTTGAACGCGCGCAGCGTGCGCTCGCGGCGGCCCTGGCTCAGGTCGCCATGCAGCGGCTGGGCCGTGATGCCGGCCTTGCCCAGTTTTTCGGCAACCTTCTCGGCGGTGTGGCGGCTGGCGACGAACACCAGCAGCTGCGGCCAGCCCGCGTCGAGCAGCAGTTGCCGTAGCAGCTGCGTGCGTTGGCCGGCATCCACCGCGATCGCGCGCTGTGCGATTGCCGGTGCCTGCTCCGGCGTGGCCTCGATGGTGATGCGCAGCGGGTCGCGCAGGCGGCGTTTTGCCAGCGCGGCGATGGCCGGCGGATAGGTGGCCGAAAACAGCACGCTCTGCCGCTGCGCCGGCAGCAACGCCAGGATGCGATCGAGCTCGGCGCCGAAGCCCAGCTCCAGCAGGCGGTCGGCTTCGTCCAGCACCAGCGTGGATACCTCGCTCAGGCGCAGCGCGTTGTGATCGACCAGATCCAGCAGCCGACCGGGCGTGGCCACCACGGTGTCGGCGCCACCGCGCAACGCCAGTAACTGCGGATTGATCGAACTGCCGCCGGTGGCGAGCACGGTCTTCAGGCGCCGCGGCAGATGCGCCGCCAGCTGGCGCAGCGTCTCGTCCACCTGCGCGGCCAGCTCGCGGGTGGGCACCAGTACCAGCGCGCCGAGCACGCGCGGTGCGCTCTCCGGCGCCAGCATGCGTTGCTGCAGCAGCGGCAACGCATAGGCCAAGGTCTTGCCCGAACCGGTCTGCGCCATCGCAATCAGATCGCGTCCGGCCAGCATCGGTCCGATGGCCTGTTGCTGGATCGGTGTGGGCGTGCGCACGCCGGCCTTGGCCAGCGCGGTATCGAAGAACGGCTGCAGCTGCGGCGACAGCGAGAGATTGGAAAATGACATGCGCCGATTATCCAGGCATTGCACTGCAATCGCTCGGTCGCCCCTCAATCGGAGTTTCCGGCGAACACTGCGTCGGTCGGCAGCGGCCCTGCCGCCAGGCCGCAGATCAGCCGCTCCACAACTCAGCCGCGCGACAATCCAGGCGCGCAACCGCCGAAGCGTTGGCGTGCGGAGGGCAGCCGCCAGGCCAGCCGCGCCCATCCAGCGATGGGCGCGGCCAGTTGCCCGCTGCGCCTCAGCTGGCCAGCGCCAGATCGTCCAGCATCGCGCGCAGGAAGCGCGCCGCTTCGCCGCCGGTGGCGGCGCGGTGATCGAAGGTCAGCGACAGCGGCATGACCTTGTGGGTTTCCACCCCGCCCATGACCGGGGTGAGCTGATAGCGCGCACGGCCGGCAGCCACGATCGCCACGCACGGCGGCACCACCACCGGTGTGGCGTAGCGGCCGGCGAACATGCCGAAGTTGGACAGCGAGATGGTGTAACCGCTCAGTTCGGAGGCAGAGATGCTGCGGCTTTCCACCTGCTGGCGCAGGCGGTTGACGCCCTCGCGGATGCCGTGCGCATCCAGCATGTCGGCGTTGCGCAGCGCGGGCACGAACAGGCCTTCCTCGGTGTCCACCGCGATGCCGACATCGACCTGATGGTGCAGGGTGCGGCTGAGTGCATCGCCATCGAACCAGGCGTTGAGCGCGGGCACTGCCTGGCACGCGCGCACGATGGCGCGCACCAGGCGCACGGTGACGTCGTTACCGGGCTGCCAGGCATGCAGGTCGGCGTCGTCGTTGAGCGTGGTCGGCACCACCTTGCTGTGCGCATCGGCCATCACGCGTGCCATGTTGCGGCGCACGCCCCT
Organism: Xanthomonas sp. NCPPB 1068; assembly: GCF_041479385.2. Taxonomy (NCBI): domain Bacteria; kingdom Pseudomonadati; phylum Pseudomonadota; class Gammaproteobacteria; order Lysobacterales; family Lysobacteraceae; genus Xanthomonas; species Xanthomonas sp. NCPPB 1068. The sequence goes on from NZ_CM192986.1 coordinate 515,430, forward strand.
GAGCTGTTCGGGCTGGCCCTTGGCGCTGATGCCGGGCGGTTGGGTGCGCATCGGCTTGCCGCTGGCTGAGAGCGGCGAGCGGGTAGAGCTGCCCTCATCCGCCCTGCGGGCACCTTCTCCCGCAGGCGGGAGAAGGGTCGCCGTTCTGCCGTCGGCAGCGATCGCAGCGGCTCTCCCACCGTCACCCATCGAACCGCCTCTGCCACCGTCAGCGATCGGACCATCTCTCTCGTCGTCAGCGATCGAGCCGCCTCTGCCACCGCCACTGATCGGACCACCCCTCCCACCGTCACCGATTGCACCACCTCTCCCGCTTGCGGGAGAGGTCGGCGCGCCATGCGCGCCGGGTGAGGGCTGCGCGGTGCCGGCGGCGGCTGCCTGCTTCACATCTGCCAGCGTGACCGTGCCGTCCGGTCCGGTGGCGCGCACCTGCGCCAAATCCACGCGCAGCTTGCGCGCCAGCGCCCGCACCACCGGCATCGCGCGCACGCCGCCGACGGCGATGGCCTGCTCGCTCTGCACGGTGTCGGAGCTTTGCATCGCGCCCACCACGGTACCGGCGTCGTCACGCTGCCCGGTGCCGGCGTCGGCATCGGCAATTTCGCCGCCGTCATCGGAGGCCACCACGCGCTCGGTGGAGCCGGCCGCGCTCTGGCCGGTGCTGGGTGTCGTGGCCTGGGCGGCGGCGTGACCATGCCCGTGGCCGGTGTCCTGGCCATCGGCACGCTGCGGCTGCGAGGCATCCAGCGCAAACTGCGCCAGCATGGAACCGGTCACGATCACATCGCCGGCCGCGCCGGCCAGCTTGACCACGGTGCCGGAGAACGGCGAGGGCACGTCGACCACCGCCTTGGCGGTTTCCATCGACACCAGTGGCTCGTCCAGGCGCACGCTGTCGCCTTCCTTGACGAACCATTCGACGATGGTGGCATCCGGCAGGCCTTCGCCCAGGTCCGGCAGATGAAACGTCTTGCTTTCGCTCATGGCAGATTCTCTTGCGCCGCAGGCACGTGCGGCGTGGTGTCGTCGAGGAGTTCCAGGTCGGCCGCCGGCAGCCAGCCCTGCGCGCCATCGGCACGCTCGGACCACCACCAGCCACCATGTTCGTGGTGCAGCAACACGTCCTCGCCGGTGTCGGCAGTGAGTTCGCGTGCGTCGTAATCGCGCAGTGCTTCGGCGATGCCGTCGCCCAACGGGCGCAGCCAGGCCAACGGCGCCCAGCCGGCACGGCCGTCGCCGGTGGTGACCCAGGCGAACGCCGGCCATTCTTCATCGCGTACACCCACGCTGACCCGCTGGCCGGCCTGGAAGCGGACCGGGTTGGCGTAGGCGGCGCGGTGCGTGCAGAGCAGACGGGCGCGCATGTCAGCCGGCAGCCACGGCGCGCCGTGCGGCAGTGACGATGCGCTCCACGCTGGGCAGGTACTTCATTTCCAGCCGGAACAGCGGGATATGCGTGTCGTAGCCGGTGACGCGTTCGACCGGCGCGCGCAGGTCGTACATGGATTTTTCGGCCAGCTGCGCGGCGATTTCCGCACCGAAGCCGGCGGTGCGCGGAGCTTCCTGCACGATCACGCAGCGGCCGGTCTTCGCCACCGATTCGGCGATGGTGTCGAAGTCCAGCGGGCGCAGCGTGGCCACGTCGATCACTTCGGCGCTGATGCCTTCGCCGGCGAGTGCGTCGGCCGCTTCCAGCGCTTCCTTGACCTGCGCGCCCCAGGTGACCAGGGTGACATCGGTGCCGTCGCGCAGCACGAAGCACACATCCAGCGGCAACGCCTCGCCGTCGTTGGCCACCACTTCCTTGTACTGGCGGTAGATGCGCTTGGGCTCCATGTAGATCACCGGGTCCGGGTCGCGGATGGCGGCCAGCAACAGGCCGTAGGCACGCTGCGGCGAGGACGGCAACACCACGCGCAAACCGGGCACGTTGGTGAAGATGGCCTCGTTGGCTTCGCTGTGGTGCTCCGGTGCGCGGATGCCGCCGCCCCACGGCACGCGCACCACCATCGGGCAATGCAGACGGCCACGGGTGCGGTTGCGCAGGCGCGCGGCGTGGCAGATCAGGTGATCGACCATGGGATACACGAAGCCATCGAACTGCGCTTCCGCCACCGGCTTCATGCCCTGCGCGGCCAGGCCCACGCTCAGGCCGGCGATGGTGGTTTCGTCCAGCGGCGTGTCCAGCACGCGTTCGCTGCCGAAGCGCTGCTGCAGGCCGGCAGTGGCGCGGAACACGCCGCCATTGACGCCGACATCCTCGCCCAGCACCAGCACCGCGGGGTCGTGTTCCAGCTCCCAGGCCAGCGCCTGGGTGATGGCTTCGATCAAGGTGATGGGCGAACTCATGGCAATCTCTCCGCGCGTTGCAGCGGCGTTGTAAGGGGCACTGGCGTGCTGCGACGTATCGGCGGGCACATGCTTGAGCTCATCCATGACGCGTCTCCAGGGCCATCACCTCGGCGCGCTGTGCCAGCAATGCGGCCGGCGGGTCGCCGTAGAGGTAATCGAACATCGCCTCCACCGGTTGCACCGGCGTGTTCAGGTACGCGTTGACCTCTTCGTCGATGCGCGCGCCGCATTCGGCTTTCCATGCGTCTTCCTGTGCCTGGTCCCACAGGCCCTGCGCGGTGAGATAGCGGCGCAGGCGCAGCAGCGGCTCGCGGGTCCAGGCCTGTTTGACTTCATCTTCGCCACGATAGCGGCGCGCGTCATCGGCCGTGGTGTGATCGGTGAGGCGGTAGGTCATGAACTCGATCACCGTGCCGCCGTCGCCGGCCAGCGCACGCACGCGCGCCTGGCGCATGGCTTCGAGCACCGCAATCAGGTCGTTGCCGTCCACCTGCAGGCAATGCAGGCCGCCAGCCAGGCCTTTTTGCGCCAGGGTCTGCGCGCCGGTCTGCGCCGAACGCGGCACCGAGATCGCCCAGCCGTTGTTGATCACGCACAGGATCAGCGGCAGCTTGTAGGCACCGGCCGAATTCAGTGCGGCATAGAAGTCGGTCTTGGAACTGCCGCCGTCGCCGCAGCAAGCGACCGCCACCTGCGGCTTGTTCTGCAGCTTGAACGACAGCGCCGAGCCGGCTGCATGCAGGCACTGGGTGGAGATGGGCACGCAGATCGGGAAGTCGATGGCCGCATCGGCGTCGCGCGGATAGTCGCTGCCGCGCTCGTCGCCACCCCAGTACAGCAGCACATCGCGCGGGCGCACACCGCGCTCAAACATGGTGCCGTATTCGCGATAGCTGGGCGCGAACACATCGCCGCTGCGCATCGATGCACCGATGCCCACGTGGGTGGCTTCGTGGCCAAGGCTGGCAGCGTAGGTGCCGAGCTTGCCGGTGCGCTGCAGGGCCACCGACTTGGTGTCGAAGGTGCGCACGAACAGCATGCGCTTGAACAGGGCGAGCAGGGTCTGCGGATTGGCGGCGTCGGCCGGCAGGTCGTCGCGGACGAGGTTGCCGTCCGCATCCATGTATTGCAGATAGTCGATCTGGAACTGCGCGGCTACGCTCATTGCGGCGACACCTTCATCAAGAAGTTTCAAATGATATGAGTTGCCATGTTAAGGACGGCGGAGCAAAACGCTGTCCTGCACCGCAGCACACAATGATGCTGGGATGCACAAAAAAAAGGGCGCGGACCAGGCCGCGCCCTTTGTCGCAGTAACGCACTGCGACGTGTTGCAGTGCGATCAGCGGCGGCTGTTGCCCCCGCCGATCGGGGTGACGATCAGCGCCGTGTTGTCGGCCGGATTGGCATCGGGCGAGCTGGAGCTGGCCGTGGCCTGCACCCGCACCGCGCCTTCGGCCGGGAGTGGCTTGGTTGCCACGGTCAGCTGGAAGGCGGCCTGCGCGCCGGGCAATACCACCGCCGCAGTGCTGCAGACGAAGCGGGCGCTGCGCAGCGATTGCACCTGCTTGTCGCAGCGCCAGCCCTGCGGCGGCACCAGCTGCGACAACGCCGACACCGTGTTGCCTTCGATCACCAGGCTGGGGCGTTGCGCCGGTGCGGCGCCGATGTTGCTCAACAGCACGCGGTAGCTGGCATTGAAGGCGGTGGTCGGCAGACTGGTGGGGCCGTCGAAACGCACCGCCAGGTCGCTGCGGGGTTGCGGCCGTGCCTGCACCGAGACCGTCGCGGTGTCGGTGTTGTTGTCCGGCTGCGGGTCGGGAGACTGCGAGGCGACCGACCCGGCCAGCATCACGGTGCGGCCTGCCAGTTCCGAGCCAGTATCGAGTTGCACCGCAAAGCTCTGCATGGCGCCGGGGTTCAACGCGGGCAGATTGCAGGTGAACGTGGTCTGCGTGGCATTGGTCTGGTTCTGGCAGATCCAACCCGTCGGAGCCGTGATACGTGCCCGCACCGGCAGGTCGAACACCAGCGCCAGTGCTGTGAACGGTGCCCGATCCGGCCCACGGTTTTCCACATCTACCGTGTAGTCGATGCGCTCGCCTTCAGTGACCTGCGCACGTGCGGCCGTGACTGCCACGCCCAGGTCCGCATTGACCTGCTTGGTCATGCGCAACAGCACCACGGTGGGATCGTGATCGGACAGGCGCGTGGGCGTATTGGCATCGTTGCGCGCAGTGCCGGGGAAATCGGCATTGATGCGGGCGTGGCCGACCGAGAGCGAGGCGATCTGCGGCGTGCGCATCAGTGCGTCGTTGGCCAGGATGTGATCCAGCGACTGCACGTTGCCGTCGAAGGCGTACGAGTAGCTCTGGTCGGGCGTGTTGAACCAGGTCAGGTCGGTGTAATCCGGGTTGACCAGATCGGCGCCATCGCCGCCCACCACCGTCTGCGCGTCCGGCGCCGGTTTACCGGTGACCGTGCCCATCGCATCCACATAGCCATCGTTGAATTCGAAGGCGTTGAAGTCGCCCATCACCAGCACTTTCTCGTCAGGGTTCAGTTGCTGACGCGTCTGCAGCAGGCGCGCCAGATACTCGGCCTGGGCCTGGCGTTTGGCGCGGATGCGGGTGCCGGCCGCGTCGTCGGTGTCGGCGCCGTTGAGCGAGCGCTGATGCACCACGATGGCGGTCAGCGGCAGCGTGCGGCCATCGGCCTGATGCACGTTGGCGCTGAGCACCAGCGGCGGGCGGTCGTTGAGCAGGCTCACGCCGCCGGCCGGTTCGGTCCAGGTGGCGGTCTTGCCTTCCTGCGCGATGGAGAGCACTTCTACACGCGGCACGCCGCCGGCGACCCAGGCGGTCTTGACCAGGAAGCCGACGTCGATGCCGCCCACGTCGTTACCTTCCTGCAGGTAGGCCACGTATTGCGGATTGGACTGCCCCCCGGCCACTGCGTCGGCATTGATGCGCGCCGCCAACGCCTGCAATACGCTCAGGCTTTCCACTTCCACCGTGCCCAGGATATCGGGCAGATGCAGATAACGGCGGATTGCCAGCGAGGCCTTGTTGAGGCGGGCCTGGAACGCGACCGGCGTGAGTACCGGTTCGCCGATCGCCGGGTCGTTCTGGTCGTCGAAGAAGCGTTCCATGTTGTAGGTCGCCACGGCCACATCGTCGGCCTGCGGCAGCGGTGCCGGACGCGGTTTATCCGCATCGTTGCAGACCACCTGCGGGGTACGTTCCGGGTATAGCGTGTAGCGGCGGAAGCTGTAATCCAGCGGGCCGACCACATTGAACACCATGCAGCCGGAGGCCAGATCCAGCCGCTCGCCACCCACGCCGGCACTTCCGACCGCGATCACTTCCGGATTGGTATTCCAGCGCGGCACCCCGGCTGGCGAACCGGCCGGCAGCGGGTCGGGCAACTGCACGCCCGGCTCGCGGAAGGCGCGCGGCACGCCGGTGACCACCGCATGGAACACGCCATTGCTGGTGGCCGTGGCATTGGTCTCGTTGACGCTGCCGCCGGTGGGTGCATTGACGGTGAGGCTGGCAGCGGCCACGCGCATGCCTTCCAGCGCTTCGAGCTGGTCATAGGCGCCGTTGGGGTTGGGGAAGTCGGGGCGCAGGATTATCGGGGACGGCAACGGGTTGCCGGTGGAATCGGCCAGCACGGTGACGCTGCCGCCGATTTCGGTCAGCGGTGGCTGGGTGGGGTCGGCGGTGGGCACGTATTCGATCACCGTGCCCTGCACGCGCACGCGGTTGCCGATGGCGGCCGCTTCCGGCGGTGCGCTGCCGGTGTAGACGTACACGCCTTCGGAGGTGGCCGGGTCGCCATCGGCTTCCGTATCCGGCGCCTGCAGGAAGAACCCGGCGCTGCGGCGTGCGGTGACGATGCCCGAGGTGGCGACGACCTGGCCGTCCAGCGGCGAGCGGGCGCCCTTGCCCTGGATGGCGTGGATCGGCAGCAGGCTGAAGTCGTCGTTGAGGATGGTGCCGGTGGCACTGAGCGTGGCCGGCAGCGCGCCGGTAACCCCGCTGATCTGCAGGCGGAAGCTTTCATCAGGCTCGGCGATGGTGTCGCCTACCACGTCCACCGCAATGCTGGCAGTGCGTTCGCCAGCGGCGATGCGCAGGGCAGTGGCGGGCAGGGCGACGTAATCGCTGCCGGCGGTGGCGGTGTCATCGACGGTGGCAGCGGTGAAGCTCACCCCGCCCGCGCCGGCTGGCTGGCTCAGGCTCAGCGTGAACACGACGCTGCGGGTGCCGGTATTGCCCTCGGCCTGGCTGACATCGGCCAGCGTGGCGATCGGCTGGCCGCCGCCGCTGCACAGGCGCGCACCGCTGGCGCTATTGCGCGGTGCCGGCGCGCCGGTGGCGAAATCGGCTGCGTTGTTGTCGGTGTCGGTGCAGCCTTCATTGCCGCGCAGCACCGCCAGCGTATTGCTGGGCGCTGCCGTGGGTGCGTTGCCTTCGGCGCAGCTGGCATTGCTGCCGTAGCCGACCAGATCGGCGTAACCGGTGGGGCAGGTGCCGCTCAGCGCCGCCGTCGCATTGCTCAGCGCCACCTTGCCGGCGGTGCCGCTCATGGCCAGCGTGCCGGTGGCATCGGGCGTGGGCAGCGCCACGCTGCCGCCGCTGCCATCGGCCTGCTTGACCAGGTAATAGCCGCCGGCCGGCACGCTGCCTGCCAACGGGGTGACCTGCCAGCTGCTGCCGGCGGCCGAGGCGTACTGCACCGACCAGCCGTCCAGGCTGACCGTGCTGCTGCCGATGTTGTGCAGCTCGATGAAATCGCTGCGGAGGGTGGCGCCGCTATTGCCGCCACCGCCGTAAACCTGGCTGATGACGACCTGGGCATTGGCATGGCCGGCTAGCGCCAGCCCACACAAAAGTAAGGCTGCACGACACTGCAACACTGGCATGAGATGAGAGTCCCCTGGGATCCTTGAGACGTGAAACGCTCCCCTGGTCCGGCCACGTCCCTGGCCGGCAGCGCCGTTCGATTCTGCATGAATTTGCAGACCTAGGTTGACGATAGGGTGACAGCGGCGCAGTGGCTGCGACTGCGCCGGACCCGTGCTGAGTGGTTCAGAGGTGAAAGAAGCGGCCTCGACGCGGAGCCTGGGCGTACGAATCGTGCGTATGGGCTTTCTGCGAGGAACCTGCTGGCCCCGATTCCCTCGGGGAATCCCGCCGGGGCTGCAAGCAGCCAGCCATGGCCGGCATGGCCGTGGCCGAATACTCCTCCCCATCCGCCATTCCCCATCCGCCATTCCCCATTCCCATTCCCCATTCCCCATTCCCCATTCCCGATTCCCGATTCCCGATTCCCGATTCCCCGCCGCTGCTGCGCTACCCTGCGTGGCCCGATCTTCAGCGCTGCGCCATGCCCGTCGACAAGAACCTGCGTGACCTGGAACCCGGCATCCACACCGATCTAGAGGGGCGGCTGACCTATGGCGGCTATCTGCGGCTGGACCAGCTGTTGTCCGCGCAGCAGCCGCTGTCCGAGCCGGCGCATCACGACGAAATGCTGTTCATCATCCAGCACCAGACCTCCGAGCTGTGGCTGAAGCTGCTGGCGCACGAACTGCGCGCGGCCATCGTGCACTTGCAGCGCGATGAGGTCTGGCAATGCCGCAAGGTGCTGGCGCGCAGCAAGCAGGTGCTGCGCCAGCTCACCGAACAGTGGTCGGTGCTGGAGACGCTCACGCCCAGCGAGTACATGGGCTTTCGCGATGTGCTCGGCCCCTCGTCGGGCTTCCAATCGCTGCAATACCGCTACATCGAGTTTCTGCTCGGCAACAAGAACCCGCAGATGCTGCAGGTATTCGCCTACGACCCGCAGGGCCAGGCGCGGCTGCGCGAAGTGCTGGAAGCGCCGAGTCTGTACGAGGAATTCCTGCGCTATCTGGCGCGCTTCGGGCATGCGATTCCGCAGCAGTATCAGGCCCGCGACTGGACCGCCGCGCACGTGGCCGACGACAGCCTGCGCCCGGTGTTCGAGCGCATCTACGAAAACACTGACCGCTACTGGCGCGAGTATTCGCTGTGCGAAGACCTGGTGGATGTGGAGACGCAGTTCCAGCTATGGCGCTTCCGCCACATGCGCACGGTGATGCGGGTGATCGGCTTCAAGCGCGGCACCGGCGGCTCCAGCGGTGTGGGATTTTTGCAGCAGGCGCTGGCACTGACATTTTTCCCGGAACTGTTCGACGTGCGCACGTCGGTGGGCGTGGACAGCCGCCCACCGCAGGGCAGTGCGGTACGTTAGAGCGCGCGGAAGCCCCTCTCCCGGCGGGAGAAGGGTTGGGGTGAGGGTACGGGCTTCACCCCTATGGATCAGCCAGAGCCAAGGCGAGTCCCGCAATCGGCAGCATCCAGCGGCACCGCACCCTCATCCGCCCTACGGGCACCTTCTCCCGGCGGGAGAAGGGAATGCGGGCATGGCCGCCATGTTCTGAGCCCCTCTCCCAGCGGGGCGATAAGGCATTGCTTGCGCGCACGGGCGCGCTTGCCTTGGAGCGCCCGCGCCGCGAGCGCGGGCCGGGGCGCGGAGCGGGGGTTGGGGTGAGGGTACGGGCTTCATCCCTATGCATCAGCCAGAGCCAAGGCGAGTCCCGCAATCGGCACCATCCAGCGGCACCGCACCCTCATCCGCCCTACGGGCACCTTCTCCCAGCGGGAGAAGGGAATGCAGGCATGGCCGCCATGTTTTGAAGCCCCTCTCCCGGCGGGGCGATAAGGCATTGCCATCCTTGGCACTGGCCATGGTCTCGCACACGCAGGTGAGATACCCATCACACCCTGCCAAATCACACCCAATCCAACCACTGTCATCAGGCCGCCGACTCCGGCGAATTTGACGCGTACATGACGTCTAAGTGATCCTCGCGCGTCGCCCAGGGTTCGGCCCTGGTGCACCCAGCCATTACTGAATACGCAAGGGACTCCACATGAGCGTTGACGCAACTGCGCCGACATCCGCTTCCACTCCGCCGCAGCCGCCTGCGCCTCCCGAGTTCCCCACGTTGCTCGGCCACCCCCGGCCGCTGTGGATGCTGTTCATGACCGAATTCTGGGAACGCTTTGCGTTCTACGGCATTCGCTGGGCGCTGGTGCTGTACATCGTGGCGCAGTTCTTTGGCGGCGATGCCACCGGCCAGGCGCCGGCAGGGCGCACCTACGGCGCGTATCTGGCGCTGGTGTATGCGGCGGCGATCTTCGGCGGCTACGTGGCCGACCGCGTGCTCGGCTACCAACGCTCGATCCTGGTGGGCGCGGCGGTGATGGCCACCGGCCTGTTCCTGATCGCCATTCCCGACCACACCATGTTCGAGATCGGCCTGGCCACCGTGGTGGTGGGCAACGGCCTGTTCAAGCCGAACATCTCCACCATGGTCGGCAAGCTGTATTCGGTGGCCGATCCGCGCCGCGACAGCGGCTTCACCATCTTCTACATGGGTATCAACCTGGGTGCGATGATCTCGCCGGTGCTGACCCAGCTGCTGGCCGAAAAGGTGTTCGGCACCGAGGCGATGCCGGCGTACAAGATGGTGTTCATGGCCTCCGGCGTGGGCATGCTGGTGAGCCTGGTGTGGTTCTGGATCGGCCGCGCCCAGCTCAAGGGCATCGGCGCGCCGGCACCGCACGCGCAGGGTCTCGGCCGCGTGCTGATGGTGCTGGTGGGCTGCCTGCTGGCAATCCCGGGTGTGTACTTCCTGCTCGCCGTGGGTGCGGACGTATTGCAGATCGTGCTGACGGCGCTGTTCATCGGGCTGTCGGTGATGCTGCTGGTGGAAGGCATTCGCGAGGGCAAGGTGCAGCGCGACAAGGTGATCGCGATGCTGATCATCTTCGCCTTCAACGTGCTGTTCTGGATGTTCTTCGAGCAGGCCGGCAGCTCGTTCACCTTCCTGGCAGACAACATCGTCAACCGCAACTTCGGCAGCTGGACCTTCCCGACCGCGTGGTTCCAGTCGGTCAACTCCATCGCCATCATCGCGCTGGCACCGGTCATTGCCTGGATCTGGGTCAAGTCCGGCCGCTTCAATCCGTCGATTCCGCGCAAGTTCGGCCTGGGTCTGATCTTCAACGGCCTGGCCTTCCTGCTGCTGATGTTCGCGCTGTCCAGCCTGGTGAGCGATGCCGGCAAGATCCCGTTCTGGACCTTGTTCATGGTCTACGTCATCCAGTCGGTGGGTGAGCTGTGCCTGTCGCCGATCGGCCTGTCGATGGTGACCAAGCTGGCGCCGGTGCGCCTGGTCGGTTTCGGCATGGGTGGCTGGTTTTTGTCCACCGGCATCGGCAACAACCTGTCGGGTATCTTTGCCGGGCATGTCAGCGGAAGCGAGGGCATGAGCGTGGCGTCGGCGCTGGGCGGATATACCTTCGGGTTCTGGGCGCTGGTGGGCGCCGGCGCGCTGCTGTTCCTGATCGCGCCGCTGATCAACAAACTGATGCATGGTGTGAAGTGAGGAGAAAAGCGATGCCGATCAAACCCCTGGTCTGTGGCCTGCTGCTGACGGGCCTGTTGAGCGCCTGCGGGCAGCCCACCGAGCAACAGGAGGCGCCACGGCCGCTGGATACGTCGATGCAGAAACCCCCCAGCGCCGACCCCAGCCAGCCGGTGTCCTCGGGCAACACGCCGACCGCGGCCGATATCGCCGCGGCGGCCGCACTCAACGCGCAGTACGACCCCTCCCGCGATCCGGCGGCGGATCTGGAAACCGCTAAGGTCGAGGCCAAGCGCGGCGGCAAGCGCATCGTGCTCAATGTCGGCAATGCCGCCTGCGAGCCGTGCAAGGCGTTGGACGAGCTGATGGGCGGCGACGCCGAGCTGCGCAGCTTCCGCGATGCGCATTTCGTGGTGGTCAAGGTCAATCGCGATGCGGCCAATGAAAACGCCGCGTTCCTGTCGCAGTTCGCCCAGCTCAACGACTACCCGTCGCTGCTGGTGCTGGACAACGACGGCAAGCTGCTGACCACCCAGGCCGGCCCGGAGCTGCGCAAGGGCGAGGGTTTCGATCGCAAGAAGCTGTTCGATTTCCTCAAGCAGTGGGCACCGCCAGAAGCCTGAGCGCGCCTCACGGTGCGGCGTGCGTGCGTGTAAGTGTGCGGCCGGCCAGTGTCTGCGAGGATTCGCCGAGGAGCGGCCCTCATCCGGCGCGTTGCGCCACCTTCTCCCGCAAGCGGGAGAAGGGAGTGCGGTTGGTTGCACGGTGGCCGGAGCCGTGCGGTTGGTTGCACGGTGGCCGGAGCCGTGCGGTTGGTTGCACGGTGGCCAGAGCGCCACCTTCTCCTGCGAGCGGGAGAAGGAAGTTTGGTCAGTTGTGCGTTGGCCGGAGCGCCACCGTCTCCCGCGAGCTGGGGAAGAGAGTGTCGTTGGACGCGCATTGGCCGGAGCGCTTCCTTCTCCCGCTTGCGGGGGAAGGTGCCCGCAGGGCGGATGGGGGGCGAGCGAAGCGCGTGCCGTCAGTCCTTGCCTGCCATGGGTGGCAGCCGGTCCCTGGTCAGCCGAACAATCAGGTGCTTCAGCAACGGCTGCCCCCGTCGGCGCTGAAGATCGACATCAGCCACTGGTCCATCTCGCTGACCAACGCAGCGACGGTCTCGTAAACCTGGCGCCTTCTCCCGCGCGCGGGAAAAGGGAGTGTGGTTGGTTGCGCGTTGGCCGGAGCGCACCTTCTCCCGCAAGCGGGAAAAAGGAGCGTGGCTGGATGCGCATTGGTCGGAGCGCTTCCTTCTCCCGCTTGCGGGGGGAAGGTGCCCGCAGGGCGGATGGGGGGAGCGAAGCGCGTGCCGTCAGTCTTTGCCGACCATGCGTGGCAGCCGGTCCCTGGTCAGCCGAACAATCAGGAGCGCTTCCTTCTCCCGCTTGCGGGGGAAGGTGCCCGCAGGGCGGATGGGGGCGAGCGAAGCCTGCCCTCAGTCCTTGCCGGCCATGCGTGGTAGCCCGTCCTTGGCCAGCCGGTCGATCAGCCGTTCCAGCAGTTGCTGTTCCTCGTCGCTGAACACCGACATCAGACGCTGTTCCATCTCGTTGACCAGCGGCGCGACGGTCTCATAGACCTGGCGCCCGGCCGGCGACAGTGCCAGCATCGAACGGCGGCGGTCGTCGCCATGGGTTTCGCGGCGGATGAAGCCGCGCTCCAGCAGCCGGGCCACTGCGCGGCTCACTGCCACCTTGTCCATCGCCGTGCGGTCGGAGACCTCGCTGGCCGAAGAGCCCGGATACAGCGCCAGGATGGTGATCACCCGCCACTCGGGAATCGCCATGCCGTAACGATCGCCGTATACCTTGGCGATATTGCTGCTGATGCGGTTGGACAGCACGCTCAGCCGATACGGCAGGAACTGCTCCAGGTTGAGCAGCACGGGGTGTTGCGGCGGATGGGGGGCGTCGTGATCGCTCATGTTGCACTGTGTCTTGATTTTGGTTTCATTTGCAACTACAAACGGAGGGTGGCCTGCGCATTCTCGCGGGTCTTCTGCTAGTCCGCATAGCCCTGCGACGCCCCAGCGTGGAGAAACGACGATGAGCGCACAACCGAACACCACTGTAGCCCGCCCGGATCCGGGTATGCAGGTCACCACCTTTGACAATCCGATGGGCATCGACGGGTTCGAATTCGTCGAGTTCGCCGCACCGGCCGGCCAGGCGGCGCAGCTGCACGACTATTTCCGCGCGATGGGCTTCAGCGCCGTGCTGCGTCACCGCAGCCGCCCCATTACCGTCTATCGCCAGGGCGGGGTCAACTTCCTGCTCAACGAAGACCCCGATTCGTTCGCGGCCGATTTCGCCGCCGCGCACGGCCCCTGCGCCTGCGGCTTTGCCATCCGCTTCCGCACGCCGGCCGACACGGTGCTGCAGACGGTGCTGGGCAACGGCGGCGAAGCGGTGCAGAACAAGCCCGACACCCGCGCGGTGCCGGCACCGGTGGTCAAGGGCATCGGCGACTGCATGCTGTACCTGGTGGACCGCTACGGCGATGCGGGCAGCATCTACGATGCCGACTTCGAACCGATCGAAGGCGCCGACCAGCACCCGGCTGGCTTCGGGCTGACCTTCATCGACCACCTCACCCACAACCTGTATTTCGGCAACATGCAGCGCTGGTCGGATTACTACGAGCGCTTGTTCAACTTCCGCGAGATCCGCTACTTCGACATCAAGGGCGCCAAGACCGGCCTGGTGTCCAAGGCGATGACCGCCCCGGACGGCATCGTGCGCATCCCGCTCAATGAATCGTCCGACCCCAAGAGCCAGATCAACGAGTATCTGGACGCCTATCAGGGCGAAGGCATCCAGCACATCGCCTGCTTCACCGACGACATCTACACCAGCGTGGAGAAGATGCGCGCCGCCGGCGTGAGCTTCCTGGATACGCCGGACACCTATTTCGACGTGGTGGACCTGCGCATTCCCGAGCACGGCGAAGATGTCGAACGCTTGCGCCGCAACAAGATCCTGATCGATGCCGATCCGGATACCAAGCAACGCAAGCTGCTGCAGATCTTCACCACCAACTGCATCGGCCCGATCTTCTTCGAGATCATCCAGCGCAAGGGCAATGAAGGCTTCGGCGAAGGCAATTTCCAGGCGTTGTTCGAAAGCATCGAGCGCGACCAGATCAAGCGTGGGGTGCTTTGAGGGCTGGGATTCGGGAGTGGTGATTCGGGATTCGTTTCAGTCGCTCGTTGCTACGTGAGGCGTGGTATTGCGGGTGATGCCGAACGTCTTGCTGTCGCTGGATGCGGTGGTTGAGGCGATCTTCATAATAGTCGCTACCCCGTACCCTCACCCCAACCCCCTCCCGGTGGGAGAGGGCTTAAATCCCAGCCTCCTTGGGGCTCATTCGGACGCATGCCATGCACAATCCACAGCGCTACATGACCGGCTTCGGCAACGAGTTCGCCACCGAAGCCGTTGCCGGTGCTCTACCGGTCGGGCAGAACTCGCCGCAGCGCGTGGCGCATGGGCTGTATGCCGAGCAGTTGTCTGGCACCGCGTTCACCGCGCCGCGCGGCGAGAACCGGCGCAGCTGGCTATATCGCATTCGTCCGGCCGCCGTGCATGGCAGTTTTTCGTTGATCGAGCAGTCGCACGTGCACAACGCCTTCGGCAGCGGCCCGGTGCCGCCGGATCAGCTGCGCTGGAACCCGTTGCCGCTGCCATCCGTACCTACCGATTTTGTCGATGGCCTGTACACCATGGCAGGCAATGGCGGCCCCGAGACGATGACGGGCGTGGCCGTGCATCTGTATGCCGCCAATGCCTCCATGCACGAGCGGTTCTTCTATAACGCCGATGGCGAGTTGTTGCTGGTGCCGCAGCTGGGCCGGCTGCGCGTGTGCACCGAGCTGGGTGTGCTCGACCTGGAGCCGCAGCAGATCGGCGTGATTCCACGCGGCGTGCGGTTTCGGGTTGAATTGCTGGATGGCACCGCACGCGGCTACGTGTGCGAAAACTTCGGTGGCCTGCTGCGCTTGCCCGACCTGGGGCCGATCGGCTCCAACGGGCTGGCCAACCCGCGCGATTTCGAAACCCCGCATGCAGCCTTCGAACAACGCGAAGGCGCGTTCGAACTGGTCGCCAAATTCCAGGGTCATCTGTGGCGTGCCACCATTGGCCACTCGCCGCTGGATGTGGTTGCCTGGCACGGCAATTACGCGCCATATCGCTACGACCTGCGCCGCTTCAACACCATCGGTTCGATCAGTTTCGATCACCCCGATCCCAGCATCTTTACCGTACTGACCTCGCCCAGCGACACGCACGGCACCGCAAACATGGACTTTGCGATCTTCCCGCCGCGCTGGCTGGTGGCGCAGCACACCTTCCGCCCGCCATGGTTCCACCGCAATGTGGCCAGCGAATTCATGGGCCTGGTGCAGGGCGTCTACGACGCCAAGGCCGAGGGGTTCGCACCCGGCGGTGCATCGCTGCACAACTGCATGAGCGGGCACGGCCCGGATGCGGCGACGTTCGAGAAGGCTTCGCAGGCGGACCTGACGCGTCCGGACGTCATTGCCGACACCATGGCTTTCATGTTCGAAACCCGTGCGGTGCTGCGCCCCACTCAACAGGCGCTGCAGGCCAGTCATCGGCAGGGCGACTATCAGCAGTGCTGGTCCGGCCTGCGTGCTGCATTCACCAATCCGTCCACGGACTGAGCAGCGCCGCAGGGAAAGCGGGTCGCGCCAACTGACGCAGAGGCGCACAGGCGATCAAGCACGTGATCGCCAGTGACCCTGTCCTTGCGGCAACCGCCACGCATCGACGAGCGGGCTGCAATCAGGCGGCCTGCAATGCCTCCGGAAGCAGTTCGCCGATACGCGCCCGCACGCGTTCGGCGTACGAGGCCGAGGTGAACTGCGGCAGCTCCTGCAATGCCACGCCGATGGCGATGCCGATCGCGTCGTCCGCACGCGCCGCCTGCAGCTGGCGATGCAGTACTGCGGCGGCCGGGTTGCGCTGCAATTGCAGGATGTCCAGCAGATACAGCCGGGCGTTGGTGGCCGCGCGCCGGCGCTGGCGGTGCAGGTCGTCGGCGGTGGGCAGCGCTTGCAGGGTCTGGGCCACCGTGGGCGCCGTTGCAATCGTGGAGCCTACGGTACGTGCATCGGTCTCGGGCACGGCGGCCTTCGCGCTGCCGTCGGCAGGCGTCAGATAGCCCATTGCACACAGCGTCTGCACCAGTGCGGCGCCGTTGTCGCCCAGCAACCGCGCAAGTGCGGTCAAGTCACGTTGGCCATCGGCCAGGATCAACGCACGGCGCTGCAGCAGGGTCAGCGGGCTGCGATGCGACTGCAGCGCAGTCAGGGCGAGTGCGGTCTTGCGTGGGGTCATGGCGGCGGTCCTGCGAAGCCGGCAGGGTGAGCGTTGCCAATGAAACGCCGATGACATTGGCGCGACACCTTGCACCGTACGTGCCAGTGCCAGCATCGGTGGCAATGACCTCACCTCCACACCGCCACCCTGCGCGCTGTGTACGCTTGGCCAACGCACAGGAGCATATCGATGACATCCAGATTGTCTGGCTTGCTGGGAATGGTGCTGGTCGTTGCCGGCTGCCATCGCGCGGACGACACGTCGGCTGCAGCAGCGCCGGCCGAGGCGGCCCACACGCCGGTGGCGTCCGCCAACGACCAGCCCGCGGACGCGGTACCGCCGGCCACGGCGCCGGTAGGCACGTTTCCACCGCAGGTGCGGCCGCAGCCCACCACGCTTGCGCGGATGGATGGCTACGGCGACCTGCGCCTGGGCATGGATGCCACGCAGGCGCGCGCAGCGTGGGGCGGCGAGCTGCGCGGCAGCGCAGCCAGCGATGGCGGCTGCTACCTGCTGCGTCCGCAATGGGCCCGGGATGCGCGGGAATTCGGTTTCATGTTCGAAGGCGATCACCTGGTCCGTTACCAGACCACTGAGCGCAGGGAAGTTGCGCCAGGGGGCGGCAAGGTCGGCATGACGCTGGCGCAGCTGCGCGGGTTGTATCCGCAGGGGCTTGACGCGCAGCCGCACAAATACCTGCCGGGCGCGCAGACGCTGCGGCATGCCGATGCCGCCACCTCGTCGGCGCTGGTATTCGAGACCGATGCCGAGGGCAGGGTGAGCAGCTGGCGAGTCGGGCAGCCGCCCCAGGTGGACTACGTCGAGGGCTGTGGCTAGCCGCCTGCGTGCGAGCAGGGCGCCACGCCATCGGTCAGACGCGTGGCACGCGACCTGCCCGGCGTTGCCTCGATTACAACAACGCCTGCCAGACACGCAACGTGGCGGCGACGGGCCTGCAACGATGCGTGTGCGTGTGCGATCCGACTCAGTCGCAGTTCGCACTCCAGCATGCCACGCGCAGCAAGAACACTGCGCCCTAGCCCTAGCCAGCGCTGCCTCAGCCGCAGCCGCAGCCGCACGCTTAGCGCGGCTCGGACGACGGCCGCTCGTGCTGCCTGGCGGTTTCCTCGTTCTCGCCGATATCGCCGTCGCTGGCCGGCGTGGGCAGGCCTTCGTTTTCCATTTCGCCGTGATTGGGTACTTCCGGGCGATCTTCCATCATCAGCGACAGCGCGGCCTTGGCCATCATGTGGGCGCTGATCGGTGCGGTGATGAACAGGAAGACGGTGATCAGCAACTCGCGCGGCTGCGGGTCCACGCCCAGGAACAGGTGATAGCCCACCGAGCCCAGCAGCACGCAGCCCACGCCCAGGGTGCTGGCCTTGGTCGGCGCATGCAGGCGCTTGAAAAAGTCCGACAGCTTCACCAGCCCGAAGGCGCCGATCAGGATGAAGAAGGTGCCGACCAGCAGCAGCGCGCTCAGCAGATATTCGGTGAGCGCGATCATTCGACGATGTCCCGGCGCAGCACGTACTTGCTCAACACCACGGTGCTGCCGAAGCCCAGCATCGCAATCACCAGCGCGGCCTCGAAGTAGATCGGCGAATCCAGGTACATGCCCAGCAGCATCAACTCGGCGATGGCGGTGATGGACAGTGTGTCCAGCGCCAGGATGCGGTCGGGTACCGTCGGCCCGCGCAGCAGTCGCCACAGTGCCATGAGGATGGCCAGGCCCACCGCGTGCATGCAGATGACGATGGTCGATTCGATGAACATGTGACCGGTCATGGAAAGATCTCCATCAGGGGCTTTTCGTAGCGCGCCTTGATCTCGGCGATCAATGCGTCCGGATCGTCCAGATGCAGCACATGCACCAGCAGGTACTTGCGGTCGTCCGACAGCGCAGCCGACACCGTGCCGGGCGTAAGCGTGATCATGCTGGTCAGCGCGGCAATGCCATGGATGTTGGCGATATCCAGCGGCACCCAGATGAAACCGGGATGGATACGCGACTCCGGCCCGAGCACCTGTACCGCGACCTTGATATTGGAGCGCACGATGTCGCCTGCGGCCACCAGCAGCATGCGCGGCACCGAGCGCAGCGAGCCGATGCGGGCGAATTCGCGGTCCAGCCGTGCGGCGAAGATCGGCACCACCACGCCCAGCAGCGCGCCCAGCACCCACTGCTGCGGGCCGAAGCTGTCGCTGAGCAGCAGCCAGAACACGAAGACCATCACGCTCAACGGCGCGGATGGAAAAAGCCGTCGCCGCCACGGCACGCGTGCGTTCATGGCTGCCTCCGTTGCGGGGTGGCCGCGCGCACCTGTTCCACATAGCGGCCGGGGTCGCGCAGCTGTGCTGCGGCATCGTCGGTGTAGCGCATCAGCGGCCCGGCGCAGACCGTCATTGCCACCAGCCCGCTCAGCAGCAGCAGCGTGGCGGCCGTTTCCACCGGGCGCATGCGGCCACGGCGCTGCGGTTGCAGCTCGGGCGTGTCTTCCACCGCCGCCGGCACGCGCCAGAACAGGCGCACGCCGGCGCGGGTCAGGCCGATCACCACCAGCAGGCTGCTGCCAAGGACCGCGCCCCAGACCGGCGCCACCAGGCCTGCGGGCACGTGCTGCAGCAGCGCGGCCTTGGCCAGGAAGCCGGACAACGGCGGCAGTCCGGCGACCGCCACGGCAGCGATCATGAACATGGTGCCCGGAATGGCGCGGCCCGGTAGCGGTGCCACCACTTCCTTGCGGTCGCTGGCGCTGCCACGCCGCCGCCGGATCAGGTCCGAGACCATGAACAGCGCCGCGGCCACGAAGCTGCTGTGCGGCAGGTAATACAGGCCCGCGCCGAGCGCGCCTGCGTCGTCGAGCGAAAAGGCGATGAACAGGGTCGCCGCGGAAAATACCACCAGATACGACACCATCACCCGCAGCCGCGAGGCGGCCATCACCCCGAATGCGGCCATCAGCAGCGTGCCGATGCCCAGCCACAGCAACGCGTGCCGGCCGAAGCCGTGCAAGGCCCCGGCACCGGCGCCAAACCACAGGCTCGACACGCGCAAGACCGCGTACAGGCCTACCTTGGTCATGATCGCAAACAGCGCCGCCACCGCCGCCGGTGCACGCGAGTAGGTCTCCGGCAGCCACAGGTACAGCGGCAACAAGGCGGCCTTGCTGCAGAACACCAGCAGCAACAGCCCGAGCGTGGCCTTGGCCATCGGCACATCCTGCGCCGGCAGCTCGGCGATGCGCTGCGACAGCTCGGCCATGTTGAGCGTGCCGAACACGCCGAACAGCAGCCCCAGCCCGATCAGGAACAAGGTCGAGGCGCACACATTGAACACCACGTAATGCAGGCCCACACGCATCTGCAGGCCACGTCCGCCGCTGAGCAACAACCCATAGGAGGCGATCAGCATCACTTCGAAGAACACGAACAGATTGAAGATGTCGCCGGTCAGGAACGCACCATTCAAACCCATCAGCTGGAACTGGAACAGCGCATGGAAATGCGGCGCGCGGCGGTCCCAGCCGGCGCAGGCATGCAGCAGGCAGGCCGCGCCCAGGACCAGTGTGGTCAACAGCATCCACGCAGAAAGCCGGTCGCCCATCAGCACGATGCCGAACCGCGCCGGCCAATCGCCCAGCAGGTACACCAGCACGTTGCCCTCGGCAGCGCGGGCAAACAGCGCCAGCACCGCGGCGGCCAGCAAGCCCATGCTCACCCAGGCCACGCTGCGCTGCACGCGCGGCCCGTAGCGGCGGTGCTCGACAAACAGCGACGCCGACGCCCCCAGCATCGGGATCAGGATCGGCAGGATCAGCAAATGGTTCATCGCCGCGCCTGCCGCGTATCGACACCGGTGGCGGCATCTTCATGCGCATCCACGTGGTCGCTGCCATTGTCGCTGCGGCTGCGGATCGCCAGCACCAGGCTCACCGCGGTCATCGCAAAGGCGATCACGATCGCGGTCAGCACCAGCGCCTGTGGCAGCGGGTCGGTGTAGTGCTCCAGATCCACCGGCACGCCGTCGCGCAAGACCGGCGGCTGACCGGCACGCAGCCGTCCGCCGGCGAAGATCAGCAGGTTGGTCGCGTACGACAGGAAGGTCATCCCCAGGATCACATCGAAGCTGCGCGCACGCAGCAGCAGATAGATCGCCAGGGCGGTGAGGACGCCGATCGCGCTTGCCAATGCCAATTCCATCAATGCTGCTCCGCGGTGCGTGTCGAACGTTGGGTGGGATCGATTTCGCCGCGTTGCGAACTACGCGTGCGCGAAGGTTTGATCGTGCCCATCATCGACAGCATCAGCATCGCCGCACCGAACACCACCAGGTACACCCCCACGTCGAAGCCCAATGCGCTGGCCAGCTCCAGCTCGCCCAGCAGCGGCAGCGGCAGATCGACATGGCCGCTGCTCAGGAACGGCAGCCCGAACAGCAGCGAACCGGCACCGCTCAGCAATGCGCACAACAGGCCAATACCGATCAAGCGGATGTAGTCGAAGCCGAAACGCGACTCCACCGACGCGGTGCCCTGGATCACGTACTGCATCAACAACGGCACCGCCAGCACCAGGCCGGCAATGAAGCCACCGCCAGGCGCGTTGTGGCCGCGCAAGAACAGGAACAGCGACACGGTGAGCGTCAGCGGGAACATGATCTGCGCCAGATCCGCCGGTACTGGCAGCCGTATCGCCGGCCCCGGCATGGTGCGCTCCGGTGCCATCCGCGAGCGTCGCAGCAGCGCATGCACCACCAGCCCGGCAATCGCGAACACGGTGATCTCGCCGAAGGTATCGAAGCCGCGGAAATCCACCAGGATCACGTTGACCACGTTGCGCCCATACGCCTCAGGCAACGCGCGTTGCAGCAACTCGCCGGCCACGGTGTGGGTGGGTTGCGTCATCAGGGTATACGCCAGCGCGGCCAGGCCGGTGCCGCCAATGATTGCGATGGCGACATCGCGACACTTGCGCAGCCGCGCGCGCTCCGGCAACGAGCGCTCCGGCAGGTAGTTCATCGCCAGCAGCATCAGCACCAGCGTGACCATCTCCACCAGCAGCTGGGTCAATGCAAGATCCGGTGCGGACAGGAACACGAAGGTCAGGCTGACCGCCAGGCCGGTGCCACCAAGCACCAGCACCGCCAGCAGGCGCTGCTTGTACAGGAACAGGCTGCCCAACGCGCACGCGATCAACAGCAGCCACACCGTCCAGCCCAGCAGCGGCATGGGCGTGGGAGCAGGCCACTCCGGCAGCGCGCCCCCTTGCAGGAACGGCACCAGTGCCACCACCACCGCGCTCAGTACCAGCAGCAGCAGCATGCGCTGCAGGTTGCCGTTGGTCACCGCATCGGTCATGCGGGCGGTGGCGCTGAACAAGGTGCGCAGGTTCCAGTGGAACAGGGCCTTGCCGGGCGAGCGGTTCTGCACCGCGTACAGATCCAGCATGCGACGGATCGCAACGTACAGCAGCGCCCCGCCGATCATGCCGGCGATGCTCATCGCCAGCGGCCAGTTGACGCCATGCCACAGCGCCAGGCTGTAGTCGGGCAGTGCATCGCCGAGAATGGCGCCGGCACCGGCGCGCAGCACCGGCGCCACGGTCCAGGCCGGCACGATGCCCACCGCCAGGCAGATCAGCACCAGCACATCCACCGGGATGCGCATCCAGCGCGGCGGCTCGTGCGGCGTGGTGTCCAGATCGAGCGGGCCATCGCCAAAGAACGTGTCGTGCACGAAGCGCAGGCTGTAGGCCACGCCAAGCACGCCGGCCAGCAAGGCGGCGATGCTCGCCAGGATGCGCATCAGCTGCGGCGCTTCGGTTTCCAGCGCCACAGCGAAGAACATTTCCTTCGACAAGAATCCGTTGAGCAACGGAATGCCGGCCATGGCCAGCGACGCGATGATCGCCAGCGCACTGGTAACGGGCATCAATCGGCGCAGATTGCCCAGCTTGCGCATGTCGCGCGTGCCGGTTTCGTGGTCGATGATGCCCGCAGCCATGAACAACGAGGCCTTGAACACCGCGTGGTTGAGGATGTGGAACACGCCAGCCACCACCGCCATCGGCGTGGACAGGCCGAACAGCATCGTGATCAGGCCAAGATGTGAAATGGTCGAGTACGCCAGCACGCCCTTGAGATCGTGCTGGAAGATCGCGTACCACGCTCCCAGCAACAACGTGATCGCTCCGATGCTGGTGACCGTATAGAAAAACAGGTCGCTGCCGGCCAGCGCAGGGTGCAGCCGCGCCAGCAAAAACACACCGGCCTTGACCATCGTGGCCGAGTGCAGATACGCCGACACCGGCGTGGGCGCGGCCATCGCATGCGGCAACCAGAAATGAAACGGAAACTGCGCGCTCTTGGTGAAAATGCCCAGCAGCACCAAGCCCAATGCATACGGATACAGCGGGCTGGCGCGGATCACATCGCCGGCGGCCAGCACCGCATCCAGCTGAAAACTGCCGACGATGCGGCCGATCATCAAGACCCCGCCCAGCAGGGCAAGCCCGCCACCGGCGGTCAACACGAACGCCATGCGTGCGCCTTCGCGCGCATCCTTGCGATGCGACCAGAACCCGATCAGCAGGAAGGAGCTGATGCTGGTGAGTTCCCAGAACACCATCAACAGCAGCAGATTGCCCGACAGCACCATGCCGAGCATCGCGCCCATGAACAGCAGCAGATACGCAAAAAAGCGCGATGCGCTGTCGCGTGCACTCAGGTAGTAATGCGCATACAGCACCACCAGGGCGCCGATGCCGAGCACCAGCAGCGCAAACATCCAGGCCAGGCCATCCAGCCGCAGCGAAAACAGCAAGCCGATCTGCGGCAACCATGCATGCTCGCTGGCAATCACCTCACCGCGCAGCACTGCCGGCGTGAGTGTGGCAAGCACCAGCAACCCCGCCAACGGCGCGGCCGCAGCCAACCACGCGGTGATCGAACGGGGCGCGCGCCGGAACAGCGCAGCGGCGGCCGCCATCAGGAATGGCAGCGCAAGCAGAATTTCCAACGAAAAAGGCATGCAGGGAACACAAGATTCGCGAGCAGGCCAGAGAGCTTAACAAACCGTTGACTGACGTCCGTGTCAACGCCGGTGCTGCATCACGCGCGGATGGGCCGCCAGATGGCTACGCAACTGCGCGGTGTACTGGGTATGCTGCCGTCATTCCCGCCTGCACCGTTGCCCTGTGACCGCTACCCACCCCGCTCCGACCACTGCCGTTTCTGCGCCGCGCGCCCTGGTGTTCGGCGGCAGCGGGCAGATTGGCGAGCGCCTGCTGACCCGTCTGCTGAGTCGCGGCTGGCAGGTCACCGCCTGGTCGCGTCAGCCGCGCGCCGCGCGCGCTGGATTGATCTGGAGACAAGGGGATCTGGCGATGCCGGCCGCCGCGGGCGAGGCGTTCGAGGTGATCTTCAGCTGCGGGCCGTTGGACCATTTCGCCCGCTGGTATGCAGAAAACCCCGTGGTTGCACCGCGCATCGTGGCGTTTGGCTCCACCAGTGTGGAGGTCAAGGAACATTCCATCGATGCGGCCGAGCGCGACGTCGCGCAGCGACTGGCCCATGCCGAACAGGCGCTGTTCTCCGCAGCGCAGGCGCGCGGTGCCACCGCCACCGTGCTGCGTCCGACCCTGGTGTACGGTGCCGGACGCGACAAGACGCTGACGCAGATCGCCGGGCTGGCGCAGCGCACCGGTGCCTTCGTCCTGCCCGCCAACGCCACCGGCCTGCGCCAACCGGTGCACGTGGATGACCTGGCCAGCGCCGCGCTGGCGGTGATCGGCCAACCCGGCACCCAGCAACGCAGCTATGCCCTGGGCGGCGGTGAAGTGCTGGCCTACACGCAGATGGTGGAGCGCGTGCTGGCGGCATTGCCGCGACCGGCGCGGCTGTATCAGGTGCCACCGGGCCTGTTCGGGTTCGCGCTGACCACGGCGCAACGCCTGGGGCGGCTGCGTGGCATGAATGCGGCCGCGTTGCAGCGCATGCGCGACGATCTGGTGTTCGACCTGGAGCCGGCACGTCGCGATTTCGGTTACGCGCCGCGCGCGTTCCGGCCATTGCCGGAAGAGCTCGGCATCGGCGAATGACGCGCTGACTTGGCCGGCAATGCCTGTATCAGATGCGCCTGCAGGCCTTGAAGCGCCAGTCGCCGCGTGGCGTGCTGCGCGACGAGGCGATGACCCGCAGGCAACGCCGCGCATGACGCCGGCCGACAGCGGGCGAGCCCCGCGCCACCGCCCGTCTCAGTAACGCCACCCCAGCTGCCGGTACACCTTGGCCAACACCCAGATCGGCCCGATCAGCAGATAGGTCAGGTCGGTGAGAAAGCTCGGCTTGCGGCCTTCGATCCTGTGCCCCACGAACTGGGCGATCCACGCCAGCACGAAGACCGACAACGCGCTGGTGAACACGCCGCCCAGACCGACCCGGCCTTCGATGAGCCGGCACAGGCAGCCGAAGAAAAAGAAGATCCCCAGCATGCCCAGCCCGAGCGGGCGCGACAGCCGGTTGTAGTACGACCACGCCGCAAACATCGCCAGCGCCGCCCAGACCCCGCTACTGAACCAGGTGCCGCCCACCGGGATGCACCACAGCAGCCCCACCACCGACCACAGGATGGCCGGCACCGCCACCACGTGGATCAGCTGATTGGTGTCGTTGCGGTGGTCGTCGGAATAGCTGGCGAAATAGCGGTCGATCGGTCGCGCGGTCGTGGTGCGTTCGGTCATGTTCCCTCCCAGGAATGACCCAAGCATACGCGTGCGAACGGCCGTGGTGGCACTACGCAGAGGACCGGTCCCTGCCACGCCGCAATCGCGTGGCAGGGACCGGTGCAGGTCAGTTGACCGACACCGCACTCCAGGCGGCAGCCACTGCCCGGTACTGCGTGGACGTGCCGCCATACAGATCGGTGGCCGCGCTCAGGGTGGCCCGACGCGCGGCTGCGTAGTTGGTGGAGGAGGTCATGTAGACGGTGAGCGCGCGATACCAGATGCGGCTGGCAGCGGCGCGGCCGATGGCCGTCAGCGCGGTATTGCCGTTGCAGACCAGCCCGGCAGGGGTCAGGTTGTAACTGGTGCCCGCGCCGAAACCGCTCGGCACCACCGCCCCTTCGGCCAGCAGATAGTAGAAATGATTCGCCACGCCGGAGCTGTAGTGCACATCGATGGAGCCCAGATTGCTGCGATAGCAATCGGGCGAATCGCCGTCCAGGCTCGGCTTGAACATGTAGCGCAAGGCCAGCGTGCCGCTGCTGTTGCCGGCGATGAGTTTCTCGCCGATCAGATAATTGCCCGGCTGCGCGCTGTTGTTGGCGGAGAATTCCACCATCGCGCCCATGATGTCGGAGGTGGCCTCGTTCAGGCCGCCGGACTCACCCGAGTACACCAACCGTGCCGAGCGACTGGTCACCCCGTGCGTCATCTCGTGCCCGGCCACGTCCACCGACACCAGCGGTGTAAACGTGCTGCCGTCGCCATCACCGAAGGTCATGCAGAAACAGCTGTCCGACCAGAAGGCATTGTTGTAACGGCTGCCGTAATGCACGCGGCTACGCGCACCCTTGCCGTCGTTGGCGATGCCGCTGCGCGCGTGGCTGGTCTTGAAGTAATCCCAGGTCAGCGACACCCCGTAGTGCGCATCCACCGCCACCGTGGTGGTGTCGCTGCTGGCGCCGCTGCCCCACGCATTGTCGGCATCGGTCAGCAGCGTGCCGTTGCCCGAGGTGCTGTTGCGCATGTTGTAGGTGGCGCCGCCACCGCGGCCCAGATCGGTCATCTCGAAGCCGCTGCTGCACCGCGTGGTCGCCAGGCCCACGCTGCCCGCGTACAACGAACGCCCGGTGCCGGCGGCACTGGTGCCACCCGCGCAGGCGGTATGTACCGTGTCCCAGGAGTCGAGGATGCGTTGATCCACCGCATCGACGATGTAATGCATTTCGGTCGGCGTCTGATCCGGCTTGATGCCGCTGTAGATCACCTCGTACGCCAGCCGTGGCGCCCCCCGGCGCGCGTACAGTGCCAGGCTTGCACGTGGCGCGGCATCCTGCGGCACGTCGAACTGCGCTCCGGCCACACGCAGCGCGGTGGTGGCGTCGATGCCGGGCGCAAGGTCCGGACGCACCGGCGTGTCCAGGGTCTGACTCAATTGGCGCATCACCCCACGCCGCGAATGCACCACCACGTCGCCGCCGATCACCGGCAGCCCTCGGTAGGTGCGATCGAAGCGCACATGCTCGCTGCCATCGGCATCGACGATGCTGTCACGCGCGACAAAGACATCGGCCGGCGCACGATTGGCCATGGCCGACGCGGTATTCCCCAGTAGTGTCTGCGCACGCGTGACCGCCGCATTTGCAGAAAGATCGGCCGCACCAGCGGCAGCAGAAAACGATAGCGCGCAGCAGATGGCTGCGCCCAGTACATGGAATTGCATGACGACTCTCTCCCAGAACGTGCAATGCAAAAACCGGCGAGATGACGCACGGCCGGTCGCGATCGGCAGCAGGTGCCGGCAGACAACCTTGCACAGTCCTGGACATTGCAATAGTAAAAATTACCGGCGTATTGCGTTCTGTGCGTCGGGCCACATTGCGTTGGGCAACGTATCGCACTGCGATGGATGGCCGGTCGCCGTACCGATCTGTCCTGCTTGAACGTGGCTTGGCAACTGCACGTGCGCTACGACCGATGACTGGGAATGCGTCGGGCGTTGCAGATCGCTCACTGCGTACAGTCCATGTGGCGCGCCATGGTCGCGGTGATCACAACGCGCACCGTGTCGGCCGCGGCCAGGCAGGATGCAATCGCGCCGACGCGTGTAGCCGCGCATGAAAAAGCCGGCCATCCACTGGCCGGCTTTTTGGTTGCACCCGTCACACCTCAGCGCGCGCCCATTGCCACCTTCTGCTGCTCCTCGCGGACCTGGTGCTGCTGGGCCTGGCCGGCCAGCAGCTGCGCGCTGGTCTGCTCCAGCGGCGGCGCAGGCTGGTTCAGATCCACCGCCGCACGGAAACCCGGCGTGGTGCCCATGACGAACGCCTTGCCATCCTGCACCGTCACGCTCTGCAGCTTGTCCGCGCTGTCGATGCCGTTCTGCTTGGCCTGCAGCGTGACATGGGCGGCCGCATCGTTGGAGATCATGCCCGGCAGCCTGCTGCGGATTGCGTTGTGCAATGCATGGTCCGGATGCGACGCATCGGTGAGCGAGGGCCCGGTCGGCGCTGCAACCGGGGCCTCGCGTGTAGGCACCTGCGTGTGTGCCGGCACAGCCGACAACGCCGCCTGCGTGTTGCGGCCAACGATCCCGTCCTGTTGCAGCCCATGCTGCTTCTGGAACGCCATCACCGCTTCGCGCGTGTTGTCGCCAAAGCGCCCATCCTCGGCAAGCCGATTGCCCTGCGCATCGCGCACGCCAAGGCGGTTGAGGTCCTGCTGCAGCTTGCCGACCTCGCTGCCTTGCTCGCCATGACGCAGCGTGCCGTTGCCGGCCGCTGTCGCAGGCTGGGCGTGGCGTGCGCCCGACTCCTGCTGGTGGCCCTGATTCCAGAACGTCTCCGGACTGGTCAGCTTGCCGTTGGCATCGCGCAGCTGGTAATGCACATGCTGTGCGTACTGGCTGTTGCCGTTCGGCCCGCGGCCACCCATCGTGCCGATGGCATCGCCCGCCGCCAGCGTCTGGCCTTCCTTCACCTTGAGTCCATCCAGGTGCAGGATCTCGTGCGAATTACCCTGTGCATCGCGAATCTTGACGGTCCCGTAATTGCCACCCGCGAACGTGACCGTGCCTGCCACGGGCGAATGCACTGTCGGATGCTGCAGGTTACGGCCGGTCTGGCCGCCTTGGTAATTGAAGTCGGTTCCGCCGTGATCGCGTGCGCTACGGTGCTCGCCGTAGTGACCGGTGATATGCGGCGCAACGCCGTTCTGCGGAGGCAGCATGCGCTCCATGGTGGTCTGGAACGATCCCGACCCTGCCGCTTGCACCGGTGCGTGCGCCGCATGCTGCGCGGGCGCCACCGTTTGGCCGAGCTGGCCGTGTTCGAGCTTGCCCATCAGCTCCGGCGTGATGTCGCGCTGCCAGCGCGCAAAGCGGTTTTCGCGATCGGCCAGCCCGTTCGGCGGGTCGCCGCCATTGATCGCCACTCCGGCGGCATGTGCGTCCTGCCTGGCGGCCTGGGGAACGTTGTTCTGCCAGTACCAGGTAGCGATTCGCGAGGCATTTTCTGGCTGCGCAGCCAGTTCGGGATGTGCCACCAGATCCAGATCCAGGGCTTCGCCTGCGGCGCGATACTGGTCCTTGCCGGTGAGCTGGATGTAGCCCCGGCCACGGTAGAGGTAACCATCGCCGGGTTCGGTATTGCCCATGCGTCCGCCGTACATCAGTTCGGCCAGTTTTTCCGGCTGGCCACGCAGCGCCTCCAGACGTGCTTCTTCCAACGCCTCCGGCCCTTCGCGCAGTGCTGACCGCACTTTCGAGCTGACTTGCGACGGCCCGCGCGTATAGCGGAACCCTTCTTCAAGCCGGTTGAGGCCCATCGATTCATGGCCGACCTGGGCCATGAAGTTCGCCAGTTCTTTGGGCTGGGTAATGCCTGCTGCATAGGCCGACTGCAGCAGCCCTGTTTCGCGATCGGTTGCCATGGTGTAACTCCTCATTTCTCAGCAACATGAAATAACGGACTCCTTCCTTGTCCGCGCCAACCATTACGTCCCTTTAATTCGTTTTCTCGCCCGCGGCCTCGTCCAGGGCCGCTGCCTTCTTCAGCGTGGCGGGATCAAACTCCTGGAACGCCACCATGCCGAAATCGTTCGTGGTGAGTTCCAGCGTGTTGTGTTGTTCGGTCTCGGTATCGGACAGATCACGTACCACCTTGTCCAGCAACCAGGTGCGCTTGTCTGCCGAGTACTTGAACGTGAAGTCATCGGCCCAACGCTCGCGCGAACCGCCGGAGATGGAGATGGTGAATTGACCGGGTTGAATGCGTGAAAACGCATACGGGTCGCCGGCCAGGCCGCCGCAACGGGCACATGGCACGATCTTGCTGTTTTCAGCCGCTTTCTGGAACGCGCCATCGGCTTGTTGGGTCAGCAACATCACCGTGCGCGGCGTTCCCTCGCCGAGTTTCTCGGTACCGGTGGATGGCGGTGACACCACCAGCAACGCATCGGAGCGTCCCGCGCCGGTCAGATCGCCGCGGATGGTTTCCAGAGCCTTCGATCCAGCAGGAACGAAGGAATCGATCGTGCCCATGGGTACAGTCCCTTGTGTCGATGTGGCGGAAGTTGGTGAAGCGGGGGTGGACGGCTGCGACGTCGCAGCGGCTGCAGTGGCCGCGGGCGTCTCGGGCGCACCTGCCGCAGCCTGCGGACCGTTGCAGGCGGCCAGCGCAATGGCCAGCGCAGTGGCCAGCACCGGGCAAGTCAGTCGAAATGGATGCAAGGTGGTCTCCTGAAACGTAGGTGGTTGCGGTGGCGGCAAGCGCGCCGGTTACAGGGCCTGATCGTCCACCTTGACCAATGTCCAGCAGGGGCGCTGGGCGAAGTGGTAGACCTGCTGGTCGCCGGTGTCGGGGGTGCGGATCAACACCTGCTGACCGTCGCCTTGCTGGGAGACGACCACTTCGCGCCCGCTGCTGCGCACCGCTGCCAGGTCAGGAATGACGGGCCATTTGACTTGCGCCAATGGCACCTCGCGCGTCACGGGTGCCGGCTCGGGCTGCGCCTCGGGGTCGATCTGGATCATGGTCAACGGGTCGGCCGTCGCCTTTTCCTGGACTGCGATCTCTGCGCTGAAGCGCTTCAAGAAGGCAGGGAAGTCGGCATCGGGACAGCTGGCTGAGGTTGCGGGCGCTGTGGCCGTACTTGTGGCTGCGGCAGGTGCCGTCGCCGAGGCAGTGGCCGGCGATTCCGGGGCGGTGGAGGCTGCCGGCGGCGCCTGTGCAGAGCAGGCTGCAAGCGCAAGGCTCAATGCCAGAGCGGGCAGGGACGTACGGAAACTAGCCAATGGATCCTCCTGATCTTATCGGGGCGGCATGTGCGCGGGCGAAAGTCTATCGGCGGCCCGGTTGCGTCATGTGAATGCGCAGGCCTCCACCGCCGGCCCGCATTGAGGAACGGACGATGGCCGGGCATTGCCGTGTGATCGGTTACGCGTCCGCTGTCGTTCGCTGCGCTCGGATGTGCCAGTGCACATCCGCCCCCTGCGACCGCCCGACCAAAGCCCCGTCCCCGGGGCTTACAGCATCAATCGACCGAAATCCCCGCCAGCCGCTGCAGTGCTTCGGCATATTTCGCACGGGTGCGATCGATCACGTCAGCCGGCAGGCTGGGGCCGGGTGCGGTCTTGCCCCAGTCCAGGGTTTCCAGATAGTCGCGCACGAACTGCTTGTCGTAGCTCGGCGGGCTGGTGCCCACTTCGTACTGGTCGGCCGGCCAGTAGCGCGACGAGTCCGGGGTCAGCATCTCGTCCATGATGTACAGGCGGCCATCGGCATCGGTGCCGAACTCGAACTTGGTGTCGGCCAGCAGGATGCCGCGTTCGGCGGCAAAATCAGCGGCAAAACGGTAGATGCGCAAGGTGGCATCGCGTACGCGTTCGGCCAGTTCGGCGCCCACCGTTTTGACCATCGCATCGAAGTCGATGTTCTCGTCATGGTCGCCGACCGCTGCCTTGGTCGATGGGGTGAAGATCGGTTCGGGCAGTTTTTCGGCCTGGCGCAGGCCGTCGGGCAATTCGATGCCGCTGATCTTGCCGGTGCGCTGGTAGTCCTTCCAGCCGCTGCCGATCAGATAGCCGCGCGCGATCGCTTCCACCGGCACCGGCTTGAGCTTGCGCGTCACCACGGCACGCTTGGCGTACAGGGCCGGGTCCACACCGTCGGGCAGCACCTGCTCCACGCGGATGTCGACCAGGTGGTTGGGCATCAGGTGGTCGGTCTTGTGGAACCAGAAGTTGGACACCTGGCACAGCATCTCGCCCTTGCCCGGAATCGGATCCGGCAGCACCACATCGAAGGCGGACAGGCGGTCGGTGGCCACCATCAACAGGTAGTCGCCCGGGGGGGCGTCGGCGGGCAGGCGGTCGCGCGGAATATCGAAGACATCGCGGACCTTGCCACGGTGACGCAACGGCAGGCCGGGCAGATCGGATTG
Organism: Xanthomonas sp. NCPPB 1068; assembly: GCF_041479385.2. Lineage (NCBI taxonomy): Bacteria > Pseudomonadati > Pseudomonadota > Gammaproteobacteria > Lysobacterales > Lysobacteraceae > Xanthomonas > Xanthomonas sp. NCPPB 1068. The sequence goes on from NZ_CM192986.1 coordinate 546,789, forward strand.
CAACAGCGTGGTCGACACAGGCACTCCTAAGGACGTCGCTATGACGCTGTCCCCGGGACCCGGCGGGCCCGCGGGTGGGCAGCGGGCCGCGTAGTGTACGGCGCTTCGTGGCGCCCTGCTGGGATTTGTCGGACGGCTCTGCCTACTGGCTGTAGAGGGCCCGTCAGCCAGGCCGGACGGGCGTTCGGGTAAGATCGCCAACCCGCCTTCCCCACACCGATCGCCCATGTCCTGGTACGGAAAACTGCTCGGCGCACTGGCCGGCGCCTTGCTGTTCCGTGGCGCGCCGTTCGTGGGGCTGATGATCGGCCTGGCCATCGGCCACGCAGTGGATGCCGGCTGGTTCAAGCGGCGTGCGGAAAACCCGTATGAGGCCCTCGGGCTGGAGCCGGACGCGACCACGGCCGAGATCGACCTGGCCTATCGGCGGCTGATGTCGCGCTATCACCCGGACAAGGTGGCCAACGCCGAGCCGGAAGCGCGCCGCCAGGCGGAGAAAAAGGCCAGCCAGATCAATGCCGCCTACGATCGTATCCAGCGGATGCGCAAGCGCTGATCGCATGGCGCGTGGTTGTGTGTGGGTACCGCCAGAACGGTGCGCGGCGTGAGTGGGGACCTCGAGTCGCCAATGGGTGGGGGCCGTCAACCCCAGTTGCGCTCCAAGGCATACGCGCCAGTGGCGCGTGTGCCTTCTCACCCCGACGGAAGAGGGGCCTGGCGTGACATGCAGAAGTGATGCGTGATTCGCAGGTCTGGCCAGGACATCAAGCCGTGTTGCACGGCGCAGCTAACGCTGGCCGGAAAACAGCACTGCGAATCAGCAATCTCAGAACTTGTACGTCGCCGTCAGCCGCACCGCGTTGGTGGAAAAGTCCGTATCGGTGCGACGCAGATCGGTGCCGGCCGGATTGACACGCAGGAACGGGTTGGTCGCCGGCGCGGTGCCCGGCCCGACGCGCACCCGGGTGTCTTCGTCCTGCAGCCGCGTAAACAGGTATTCCACGCCCACCGACACGTTGTCGCTCAAGCGACGCTGCAGGCCAACACCGGCCTGGTAGCCATTGGCGCTGTCGCCGCCGCTGCCGGTGAAGCTGTTGGCGGTGTTGCTGCTGACGAAACTGTGATCGAACTCGCCGCGGGCCGCGCCGGCGGTGAAATACGCCAGGTAGTCGCCCTGCTCGCCGAACGCATAGCCGATCCGGCCGCGCAGCGCGGTGGTGCGGTTGAGCTGGCGGGTGAAGGTGTACAGTGCAGGCGTCGTGCTGAAGGCGCTGACGCTGTCGCGGATGTCGTTGCGGGTGTACTCGGCCACCACGCCGTAGACCCAGTTGCCGACCTGCCAGTCGTAGCCCAGCCGCGCACCGTACTCGGCACCGCCCTTGTCCTTGCTGCAGCCGCTGGCCGGCGTGCGGCCGGCGGCCGCCCCGCCGCAGAAGCCCGGAGAAAACGCATCGGCACCGGTGGCGGTGCTGACCTGATCGCCGTCACGGCCATCCAGGTTGGTGTCGAAGCCGAAGCGGCCACCGGAGACGCCGGCCGGATCGGCACCGCCGACATTGGCGCCGATGGAAAAGCCGGACCAGTCGGCCGGGCCGGATTGCGCCCAGGCCGATGGTGTCAGGGCCAGCAGGACGATGGCAGCGGAGGCGAGCGGGGTGGTTTTCATGAAGTCTCCTCAAGTCGGGCGCGGCGCGCCGGTCAAGGGCATACGCAGCAGAGCCCGCCACGGATGCACGCCTTTCCTCGCCGGGGCCGGGTTGCGACAATGCGGTTTCCGTCTTCCTACGAGCTGCCCATGCAATCGACGGCGATCGCCCCGTCCATCCTGTCCGCTGATTTCGCCCGCCTTGGCGAGGAGGTGAACAACGTCCTGAAGGCCGGCGCCGACTGGGTGCACTTCGATGTGATGGACAACCACTACGTGCCCAATCTCACCATCGGCCCGATGGTCTGCCAGGCGCTGCGCAAGCACGGCATTACCGCCCCGATCGATGTGCACCTGATGGTCGAGCCGGTGGACCGCATCGTGCCGGACTTCGCCGAGGCCGGTGCCACCACCATCAGCTTCCACCCCGAAGCCAGCCGCCACGTGCACCGCACCATCCAGCTGATCAAGTCGCACGGCTGCCAGGCCGGGCTGGTGCTCAACCCGGCCACGCCGGTGGATATCCTGGACTGGGTGCTGCCGGAGCTGGATCTGGTGCTAGTGATGTCGGTCAACCCGGGCTTCGGCGGGCAGGCCTTCATCCCGTCGGCGCTGGACAAGCTGCGTGCAATCCGGAGCAAGATCGACGCCACCGGCAAGCCGATCCGGCTCGAAATCGACGGCGGCGTCAAGGCCGACAACATCGGCGCGATTGCCGCGGCCGGTGCCGACACCTTCGTGGCCGGCTCGGCGATCTTCAACGCGCCCGACTATGCGCAGGTGATTGCACAGATGCGCGCGGCCGTGGACGCGGCGCGATGAGCCAGCCCGCGCCGCAGATCCGCAGTGCCACGCCCGCGGATGTGCCCCTGTTGCACGAGTTGATCACCGCGCTGGCGGTCTACGAACGCGAGCCGGATGCGGTGACGGCCACTCAGGACGATCTGCACGCCAGCCTGTTCAGCGACGGCGCCACCGCGCACGCACTGATCTGCGAGCAGGACGGCCAGGCGCTGGGTTTTGCGGTGTATTTCTTCAATTACTCGACCTGGCTGGGCCGCAACGGCCTGTATCTGGAAGACCTGTTCGTGCGCCCGCAGGCGCGCGGGCGCGGTGCCGGCCTTGCGCTGTTGCGGCATCTGGCGCAACTGGCCGTGCAGCGCGGCTGCGGGCGTTTCGAGTGGTCGGTGCTCGACTGGAACCAGCCGGCCATCGACTTCTACCAGGCGGTCGGCGCCCGCCCGATGGACGGTTGGACCGTCTACCGGCTCGATGGCGAACGCCTGGCCGCGTTTGCCGCCGGCACCTGAGCGAAGCGGTCGCGTCGGCGCGGGAAGTTGGGCCATTACGCCGGCGCGCAGATCTGGCTTCAGCCGCAAAGTGGTGCGCGCCAGTGGTGGCTGAACGACCTGGGCGAGCGGCAGCTGTCGGCGCAATCGAGCGCCGGCATTGCCGTTGTCTCGAGCGATGGACGTCACAGCCGGCCTGAACCTGTGACTTTCGGCCGGTTGACCTCGCATGGGGCGGCCTTTCAGCATCGGTGTCCCCATGTGCGCCACCGATGCCAGATGAACTCCTTCTACACCCGTTGTGTCGCCACCGTGTTGGGTGGCGTCGGCCTGCTCGCTGGGCCGGGCCTGCTGCAGGCCGCGCCGGCCGCGGTCTCCACGGACGCTGTGGTCGCCGCACCCTTGCAGTGGACCAGGCTCACCATCCGTCAGTCCTCTGGCGTGCGCGCATTCGTGCCGGCCCGCCTGAACGGACAGCCGTTTTCGTTGATGCTGCATTCGCTGGCGTCGTTCTACACGCAGACCACGCATGCCAATGCGGCCCTGGCGGGGATCGCGCTGGAGGGGGAAAAGCGCACGTTCGGCATCGAATCCGAAGGCAAGGTCAGCGCGCTCGGCCGCCAATACGGGCACGCCAACGAGATCTCGGTTGGCGACGACGTGGCCCGGAACAAGCGTGTCGAAATCTTCGAAGTGCTGCAGAACGCTGCGGACGGCAAACTCAAGGACGGCATGCTGGGCAGCCTGTGGTTGCACGACCGCGGCGCCATCATCGATTACGGGCGCCGGCAACTGGCCGTCCCCGCAAGCGCCGCGGCCGCTCAAGCGTTCGATGCCGGTCTGGTCAAGGCCGGCTACAGCCAGCACGCCATGCACTGGGATGACCAGGGCAAGCTCTATTACGTGCTTGCGTCCATCAACGGAGTGCCGGCGAAAATGCTGGTCAGTACGGCGGCAGGTGATGCCGTGGACGCAACGTTGAAGGACAGGTACCGGCTAACCCTCAAGGTTCGGCCCGAACAGCAGGCCGGACCGGCGGGCGCGGTTGTGCCGGTCTTTGACATTGTCGGCCCGACAACGCTGACCCTCGACGGCACGCATTTGCGCCCGGCTCCCCTGCAGGCGTGGGATCGCAATGCCTACGATTCATCCCAAGCCGAATCCCGCTACGACGGTGTGCTCGCTTCGGGCCTGATGTTCAAGAATGACGCCGTGATCGACTTCAAGACCGGCCATATCTTTTTCAAGTAGGCAGTTTGGCCTGTCCGATGGCCACAAAAGGAAGGCCGCCCCATCGGAGCGGCCTTCAAGAAAATTGGAGGCTGATCCTGCCTCCGCCCGTCGTCCCTGCTATGGCCTTCCATCCTCCGGGTCAGCCATGACATGGCAATGACAGCCGGGCGACAGCACGTATTCACGATCCCCCGAGTGGCGCGCTGCTAGCCTGCGCCAATCACCCTTACAGCATCGGCAGCGCGCATGGCCCCGTCCCACTGGCGTCTGATCCTCAACGGCAAGTCCACCGACAATCTGGACCTGCGTGAGGCGGTGGGAACGCTGCGCAAGCGCGGTCTGCAGCTCGAGGTCCGGGTCACCTGGGAAGACGGTGATGCCGAGCGCTACGTCGCCGAGGCCGTGGCCGATGGCGTGCAGACGGTGATCGCCGCCGGTGGCGATGGCACGCTCAGCGAAGTGGCTGCTGCCCTGGCGCATCACGACGCCGACGCGGCCACCCTGCCATCGCTGGGCCTGGTGCCCCTGGGCACCGCCAACGACTTCGCCACGGCGGCCATGATTCCTATCGAACCCTTCGAGGCGCTCAGCCTGATCGCCGAGCGCCCGGCACAGGCGATCGACCTGCTGCGCCTGGACACCGCGCACGGCCCGCACTGGTGCGCCAACGTCGCCAGCGGCGGCTTCGGCACCCAGGTCACCGTGGAAACCGACGAAGGCCTGAAGAAGATGCTCGGCGGGCTGGCCTATCTGATCACCGGCATGTCGCGACTGGGCCGGATCGACCCGATCAGCGCCCGCTTCAGCGGCCCCGACTTTGAGTGGGACGGCGAATTCATCGCGCTGGGCCTGGGCAACGGGCGCCAGGCCGGCGGCGGCCAGGCGCTGTGCCCGGAGGCCTTGATCGACGACGGCCTGCTGGATGTCACCATCGTCCCAGCCCTCAACGGCGAAGTGGCCGCCACCCTCGGCACCCTGGTCACCGGCGGCAAGCAGGCGGCCCTGGAACGGGTGGCCGTGCGCGCCCGCGTGCCGTGGCTGGAGATCGCGTCCCACCAACCGCTGACCCTGAACCTGGACGGCGAGCCGGAAACTTCGCTGCATTTCCGCATCGCCTGCGTCCCGGCGCGGTTGCGGATGCATTTGCCTGCCGACTGTCCGTTGGTCGGGGGTTGAGTGCCGGGAATCGGGAATCGGGAATCGGGAATCGGGAATCGGGAATCGGAAGAGCGTGATCGGCCTGCGCTGATGTGCGGTCGCCCGGTCGATGCGTGCGCGCGAACGGGTAGCGCCATGCCATCTCGACGATCAAGGCCCGCTGTCTTTGGGCAGTCGCATTCAAATCAATCACCTCCGGCAGAAGCGAATCGCTGCGTTACAAGCTGAGCAACGACGACATACGCGAAGTGGCTGCGTCACAAGCGCAGCAACGACCAGCACGCGGCCCTGAGCCCCTCTCCCGCCGGGAGAGGGGTTGGGGTGAGGGTCCCTGCGCCGACATTGGCGCCGCCGCCACGACCCATGCTCCAAAGCAAAACCGCTCCTACAGCGCACCACACCCACATCCCGACGCGCGCTGCCCGTGTCCGACATCAGCCAATGCGCAAGCCCAACCAACCCCGGCCCGCCTTCGCAATTCGCACCCCTTTGGCCCCGGCCTGCTGCCCTGGGCCGACACTTGCGCTACAGTACCCGCGTGTCCCGCCTGACGACCCCACGCTCCTTCTCTTCCGCTCGCCGCTGGTGGCGATGGTGGCCCGTTGCCGTCGTCCGCCCCGCCACAGAGTCCCGGAAGGAAAGTCGTCTTGATCACTGCAGAGCAGTTCCAGCGCCAGGCCGCTGAAGGTCACACCCGTATCCCCGTTGTCCGCGAAGTGCTGTCCGACCTGGACACGCCGCTCTCGGTCTATCTCAAACTCGCCGACGGCGCCTACACCTACCTGTTCGAATCGGTCGAAGGCGGTGAGCGCTTCGGGCGCTACTCCATCATCGGCCTGCCGGCGCGGCGCGTGTACAGCTTCCGCGGCCACACGCTGGAAGTCAGCGAGCACGGCGAAGTCATCGAGACCCGTGAGGTCGCCGACCCGCTGGCCGAAGTCGATGCCTTGCGCGCCGAGCATTCGGTGCCGCAACTCGATGGCCTGCCCGGTTTCACCGGCGGGCTGGTGGGCTGGTTCGGTTTCGAGTGCATCCAGTACATCGAGCCGCGCCTTGGCAGCGGCGACAAACCCGACGAACTCGGCACGCCCGACATCCTGCTGATGCTCTCCGAAGAGCTGGCGGTGTTCGACAACCTCAAGGGCCGGCTGTACCTGATCGTGCACGCCGACCCGCGCCAGCCGCAGGCCTATGTGCGCGCCAACCGGCGTCTGGACGAACTGGCACATCGCCTGCGTCAGGGCGGCGCCGGCTATCCGCAGGCGCAGATTTCCGATGCCATCGACGAAGCGGATTTCCATTCCTCGTTTACCCGCGAGGAGTACCACGCGGTGGTGCGCAAGGCGCAGGAATACGTGCGCGCCGGCGACATCTTCCAGGTGGTGCCGTCGCAGCGGCTGCGCGTGCCGTTCCGCGCGCGCCCGGTGGATGTGTATCGCGCGCTGCGTGCGTTGAATCCCTCGCCGTACATGTATTTTCTCGACGTCGGTGGCACCCAGGTGGTCGGCTCCTCGCCGGAAATCCTGGCGCGCCTGCGCGATGGCGTGGTGACCGTGCGCCCGATCGCCGGCACTCGCCCGCGCGGTGCTACGCCGGAGCTGGATAAGGCACTGGAAGCCGAATTGCTGGCCGACCCCAAAGAGCGCGCCGAGCACGTGATGCTGATCGATCTGGGCCGCAATGATGTGGGTCGCGTCGCCGAACCGGGCACGGTCAAGGTGGGCGAGCAGTTCGTGATCGAACGCTATAGCCACGTCATGCATATCGTCAGCGAGGTCACCGGCACGCTCAAGGCCGGCCTGAATTACAGCGACGTGCTGCGCGCCACGTTCCCGGCCGGCACCGTCAGCGGCGCGCCGAAGATCCGTGCGCTGGAAATCATCCGCGAGCTGGAGCCGGTCAAGCGCAACGTGTACTCCGGCGCGGTCGGTTACATCGGCTGGCACGGCGATGCCGATACCGCCATTGCCATCCGCACCGCGGTGATCCAGGACGGCTATCTGTATGTGCAGGCCGGCGGCGGGGTGGTCTACGACTCCGACCCGGACCTGGAATGGCAGGAGACGATGAACAAGGGCCGCGCACTGTTCCGCGCAGTCGCCCAGGCGGCCAAGGGCCTGTGATGGACGGGCAGGGTAGTGGAGCGCGCATCAGTTTCCGCAACGACTACAGCGAAGGCGCGCATCCGCGTCTGCTGCAGGCGGTGGCGCAGGCCAGCGCCGAGCAGCATGCCGGTTACGGCACCGACCGGCTGAGCGCACGTGCTGCAGGGTTGATACGCACCGCCGTCGCGCAACCGCACGCGGATGTGCATCTGCTGGTCGGTGGCACGCAGACCAACCTGATTGCGATCAGCGCGTTCCTGCGCCCGCACCAGGCGGTGATTGCAGTGGAGGCCGGGCACATCGCCACGCACGAAACCGGCGCCATCGAAGCCACCGGCCATAAGGTACTCACCGTGCCCGCGCCGCACGACAAGTTGACCCCGGCATTGATCCAGCCGGTGCTGGAGGTGCACAGCAACGAGCACATGGTGCAGCCGCGCCTGGTCTATATTTCCGACAGCACCGAAAGCGGCACCATCTACACGCATGCCGAACTCGACGCCCTGTCGCGGTTCTGCCGCGCAAACGATCTGCTGCTGTACCTGGACGGCGCGCGCCTGGGTGCCGCGCTGACTGCCGACGGCAACGATCTGGATCTGCCCACCATTGCCGCACTGACCGATGCGTTCTACATCGGCGGCACCAAGAATGGCGCGCTGCTCGGCGAAGCACTGGTCATCGTCAATCCCGCATTGCAGGCCGATCTGCGTTACCTGATCAAACAGCGTGGTGCATTGCTGGCCAAGGGTATGGTGCTCGGTTCGCAATTCGCAGCGTTGTTCGAAGACGGCTTGTTCTTCGAACTGGCCGCGCACGCCAACGCCATGGCGCAGCGCCTACGTGCCGGCCTGCTCGCGGCCGGCGCGCACTTCACCAGTGACTCGCCAACCAATCAACAGTTCATCGCCGTCGGCGCGCAACACGCTGCGCAGTTGGCACAACGCTACGACTTCGAGCGCTGGGAAGTGCGCGCCGACGGCAGTCATGTGATCCGCTTCGTCACGTCGTGGGCCACCACGCCCGAAGCGGTGGATCGCCTATGTGCGGATGTGGCAGCTCTTCTGCAGGGTCCTGCCGTGCAGGGCCATGACTAGACATCAAGGAAGACGACAATGAAAAAGATCATCGCTTGGACGCTTGCCGCTGCCCTGATCCTGCCCGCCGTGGGCGCAGCGCAGATCAATACCTTGCCATCGCAGCCGCATTTGCTGGTGAAAGGTCAGGCGTTCCGCACGGTGGATCCGGATCGCTTCATCATTGACCTCAAGGTCAGCAAGACCGATCCGCAGCCCGATCTGGCACGCAAGTTCGTTGAAGACCGTGCACGGGTTGTTCTGGATGGATTGCAGCGAAATCACGTACTCAAAGATTCGCTTTATGCATCCGCGCTGACGATTGCCCCGCAATCGCGTTACGAGGCAGGCAAGTCCGTCTTCGAAGGGACCAGGGTAGAGCGCAGGATCCGCGGCACCTTTACCTCGTTGAAGGATGTACGTGCCTTTCTCGGCGGCTTGGACGCCACTGAGTCCGTGCAGGTGCTGTCGATGCAGACCACCTACGGTGATGCCGCCGCATTGCGCGCTGAGCTCAAGCGTGAAGCTGCCACTCAGTCGCGCGAATCGGCCCAAGGGCTCGCCGCCGCCTATGGCGTGCGCCTTGGTGGGATCTACAGCATTTCCGATGTCGCCCCCAGCTTCGCCTACGGCGTCGAAGCAGGCACCTGGTCGGCCCCCAACGCGCCAAGGCCGGGCTCAATGGTGTCTCCGCCATCTCCACCGGCCCCACCGCCGCCGCCCGCTCCAGGCGCGGGTGCACAGGGTATTGGCGAAAGTCTGCTGACCGGCACCATCACCTATACCGAAAACATCTATGCGGTCTTCCTGATCGCGCAATGAGTCCTTTGCCATGCTGCTGATGCTCGATAACTACGACAGCTTCACCTACAACCTCGTGCAGTACCTGCAGGCGCTGGGCGCCGAGGTCACGGTGGTGCGCAACGATGCGATGAGCGTCGACCAGATCGCCGCGCTGAGGCCCGAGCGCATCGTGATCTCGCCCGGTCCGTGCACGCCGAACGAGGCCGGCATTTCGCTGCAGCTGATCGAACAGCTGGGGCAGACCACGCCGATCCTGGGCGTGTGTCTGGGCCACCAGAGCATCGGTCAGGTGTATGGCGGCGATGTGATCCGTGCGGGCAACATCATGCACGGCAAGACCTCGCCGATTCGCCACGAAGGCAAGGGCGTGTTCGCCGGCCTGCCGGACAGCTACGAGGCCACGCGCTATCACTCGCTGGTGGTGGACAAGACCACTCTGCCGGATGCGCTGGAAGTCACCGCCTGGACCGAAAATCCGGATGGCTCGGTGGAAGAGATCATGGGCCTGCGCCATCGCCAGTTTCCGGTGGAAGGCGTGCAGTTCCACCCCGAGTCGATCCTGACCCAGCACGGTCATGCGCTGCTGAAAAACTTTCTGCAGCGTTGATCGCGATGGTCCTCGCGCACATGGCCGTCATTGGCGCAGCTTGCATCGGCATCCACGCACCAGTGGGGAGCGCGGCTGTCTACGAGACGCTAGGCCGCCGCTCGCGGACGGCCTCGCCGATGCATGCAACCAGCGCTTTTCCCACCCAGTAATGCCTGCGCGCGTCGCAGTCACCAGAGATCGCTTCACGATGAATCAGCCCGACGACAACGTCCATTTCTATGAGCCGACCCAGGGCCACGGTCTGCCACACGATCCGTTCAATGCCATCGTCGGCCCGCGCCCGATCGGCTGGATCGGCTCGCGCAGCGTCGAGGGCATTGCCAATCTGGCGCCGTACAGCTTTTTCAATGCCTTCAACTACACGCCGCCGATCGTCGGCTTTGCCAGCATCGGTCGCAAGGACAGCCTGCGCAATATCGAGGCCACTGGCGAATTCACCTGGAATCTGGCGACCCGCCCGCTGGCCGAAGCAATGAACGCCAGCGCGGCGATGGTGCCCTCCGATGTCGACGAATTCGATCTTGCCGGCCTGCAGATGGCGCCATCACGCCTGATCGCTGCGCCACGGGTTGCCGCCAGCCCGGTGAGCTTCGAATGCCGGCTCAGCCAGCTGCTGCCGCTGCAGACCGCCACCGGCCGCGCCGTCGAGACCTGGTTGGTGCTGGGCGAGGTCGTCGGCGTGCATCTGGCTGCGTCGGCACTGCACGAGGGCATCTACGACCCGGCCGCGGTGCAGACGATTCTGCGCGCAGGCGGGCCGGCCGATTACTACGAAGTGCAGCCGCAAGCGCGCTTTCGCATGAAGCGTCCAGGCCAATGATCGCCACAGGTGCAGCCGCTTCGCCCTGGTACATCTGCTAGCTTGCGCGCGTTCCCACACTGATCGAGCGCGGCGCACGTCGCCTGCGTAGCCACCCATCACGTTCTGCCACGGTTGTTCCCATGCCCATCACACCGCAAGAAGCCCTGCAGCGCACCATCGAACACCGCGAAATCTTCCACGACGAAATGGTCGAGCTGATGCGGCAGATCATGCGTGGCGAGGTGTCGGACATGATGGTCGCCGCCATCCTCACCGGGCTGCGGGTCAAGAAGGAAACCATCGGCGAGATCGCCGGCGCCGCCACCGTGATGCGCGAGTTCTCGCGCCGCGTAGAGGTGAGCGATCGCCAGCACATGGTCGATATCGTCGGTACCGGCGGCGATGGCTCGCACACCTTCAATATTTCCACCTGCGCGATGTTCGTGGCTGCGGCCGGTGGCGCGAAGGTGGCCAAGCATGGCAACCGCAGCGTGTCGTCCAAGTCCGGCAGTGCCGATGCGCTGGAAGCGCTGGGCGCGGTGATCGAGCTCCAACCCGAGCAGGTGGCGGCCTCGCTGGCGCACACCGGTATCGGCTTCATGTATGCGCCGGTGCATCACCCGGCCATGAAGGTGGTGGCGCCGGTGCGTCGCGAAATGGGCGTGCGCACCATCTTCAACATCCTCGGCCCGCTGACCAACCCCGCCGGTTCGCCCAACATCCTGATGGGCGTGTTCCACCCGGATCTGGTCGGCATCCAGGCGCGTGTGCTGCAGGAACTGGGCGCCGAGCGCGCACTGGTGGTGTGGGGCCGCGATGGCATGGACGAGCTTTCGCTCGGCGCCGGCACCTTGGTGGGCGAACTGCGCGATGGCCAGGTACGCGAGTACGAAGTGCACCCGGAAGACTTCGGCATCGCCATGTCGGCCAGCCGCAACCTCAAGGTGGCCGATGCCGCGCAATCGCGCACGATGCTGCTGCAGGTGCTGGACAACGTGCCCGGCCCGGCCCTGGACATCGTCGCGCTCAACGCCGGCGCTGCGCTGTACGTGGCCGGCGTGGCCGAGAGCATCGCAGACGGCGTCGTGCGCGCCCGCGCGGTGCTGGCCGATGGCTCGGCACGCGCGCGGCTGGACGGCTATGTCGCCTTCACCCGCCAGATCGCCGCATCGGCCTGACCATGCACCTGCCAGCACTGCGCCGGCCATCACACCGCGGCATCCTCACCAGTGCGCTGGCATGCTGCGCAGGTGGGTGCGCAGCGACGGTGCGGTGTCGCCGTCTTGACCGATAATGCCCGCCCGCCAGGACCCGATACGATGAGCGACATCCTCAACACCATCCTTGCCCGCAAGGCCGACGAAGTGGCCGAGCGCAGCGCGCGCGTGCCATTGGCAGAACTGGTCGCGCGCAGCGCGGATCTGCCGTCCACGCGCGGTTTTGCCGCCGCCATGCAGGCCAGCATCGCCGCTGGCGACCCGGCGGTGATCGCCGAGGTGAAAAAGGCCAGCCCGTCCAAGGGCGTGATCCGCCCGGACTTCCACCCGGCCGACATCGCGGTCAGCTACGAATTCGGTGGCGCCAGCTGCCTGTCGGTGCTGACCGACGTGGATTTCTTCCAGGGCGCCGATGCCTACCTGCGCCAGGCGCGCGAGGCCTGCACGCTGCCGGTGTTGCGCAAGGATTTCACCGTCGACCCGTACCAGGTCTACGAGGCGCGCGTGCTGGGGGCCGACTGCATCCTGCTGATCGTCTCGGCACTGGAGGATGCGCAGCTGGCCGACCTGTCCGGTCTGGCCATGCAACTGGGGCTGGACGTGCTGGTGGAAGTGCACGACATCGACGAGCTCGAGCGCGCGGTGCAGGTGCCGGTGCCGTTGATCGGCATCAACAACCGCAACCTGCGCACCTTCGAGGTTTCGCTGCAGACCACCCTGGACATGCGCGCCGCGGTACCACGCGACCGCGTCCTGGTCACCGAGAGCGGCATCGTCACCCATGCCGACGTGCAGCTGATGCGCAGCCACGGCGTGAACGCGTTTCTGGTCGGCGAGACCTTCATGCGCGCGCCCGAACCCGGCGAGTCGCTGCGTCAGCTATTCTTCGCGCATGACTGAGTCGTTTCCCGCACCGCGCGACGATGCACCGCTGGTGGTCTTCGACTTCGACCACACGTTGTACGACGGCGATTCCGGCAGCCATCTGTTTGCCTGGCTGATCAAGCGCAACCCGTTGCGCCTGCTGGTGGCGTTGCTGGCATCGCCCATTCTGGGGCCGATGGTGGCGATGTTGCCCACCCGTCGGCGCGGCGTGTCCGGCTACGTCTGGATCGCCACGTTCGGCCTGCACCGCGCGCGCGAGTTCAACCGGTTCATCGACGCCTATGTGCTCAAGCATGAAGCGCAGATCCGGCAGCGCCTGCTGCCCCACGCCTTGAAGGTGTTCACCGACCACCGCGCCGCCGGTGACCGCGTGGTGGTCGCCACGGGGGCCCCGCCCGAGCTTGCGCGCGCCATTCTCGGCTTTGTCGCCCACCAGGATGTACCGGTGATCGGCAGCCTGGTCGGCCCGCGCCTGGGTGCGGTCACCGCGCGGCGGCACTGCCACAACGAAGAGAAGATGCGCATGTTGCGCGAGCGCGGCTACGCCGACATTGCCATCGCCTATTCCGACAGCACCGCAGACCTGCCGCTATTGAAGGCGGCCCGCGCCCCGGTGGTGGTCAATCCCAAGGCCAATCGCGAAGCGTTGTTCCGCCAGGTGCTGCCTGCCGGCACGCCGATCCTCAACTGGGGTTGCCGCGACCGCGGCGGCAAGGCGCTCTAAGGCCCGCTTGTTTCTATACAGCGGGGCGCGTGCACATCCGAGGGCCCGCAAGCCCAAGCCGTGCAGCACGGCGTCAGGCACAGGCGCAAGCACTGAGCAGACGCAAGCACTAGCGCCAGCGTGTCGTGGCGACAGTCAGAGCCACCGCGGTGCTGGCCAAAGCGTAGCCACCAGCACAAGCACACGGCGCTGCACCGACTGCATTGGACCTGCACCACTCACCACGCGCAACGTACGCACTGCGCACCAACTCGACACGAGCTCCGCGCAGCGGCGTGGAGGGCCGCAAGCATCAGCCCGCTACAGCCTGGATTGCATCAGCCCGGTTTGCCGTTCTGGAAACAACGGTCGGTGCGACCTCCGCACCGACCGTGGATCGCTGGCGGTGTCTTAGCGCGTGCCGTACAGCACGACGGTCTTGCCGCGTGCATGCAACAGGCCGTCGGCCTGCAGCTTCTTGAGCACCCGACCGGCCATTTCGCGCGAGCAACCGACCAGGCGTGCCAGCTCCTGCCGCGACACGCGCAGCTGGGTGCCCTGCGGGTGGCTCATCGCCTCGGGCTCCTTGGACAGATCGTGCAGGGTGCGCACGATGCGGTCGGTCACGTCCAGGAAGGCCAGGCGGCTGGCTTTCCTTGTGGTGTCGAGCAGCCGTTTTGAAAGCTGAACACCCAGGGCGTACAGGATGCGCGGTGCATCCGGCGACAGGCTGGTCTGGAACAGCTGCTGCAGGCGCTCGTAGCTGATCTCCGCCAACTCGCACTGGGTGCGGGTACGCAGGATCACTTCGCGGGTATCGGATTCGATGAACAACCCCATCTCGCCGACGAACTCGCCGCTCCCGAAGTAGCCCAGCACCAACTCACGATCGTCATCTTCCTCGGCAATGATGCTCACCGAGCCGCTGATGACGTAGTAGAGGGTGCCGGCCGGGTCTCCTGGCCGGAACACATCGGTCCGGGTCGGATAGCGCCTGCGGTGGCTGTGCGCCAGAAAACGCTCGATGGTGCCCGCGTCCAGCGCCAGGGAAGGGGTAGCGTTACGTACCGTCGTAGTCACAACCGTCGTGTTTCCTGGGCTCATGGTAGTTCCGCGTGTAATTCCCGAAGCTTAACGGCATGAGTCATGCAAGGTAAACCATTCTCAACATCGGCATTTCGTTGCTGGGATCTTTGGCTCATAATTGACTCCTTTCCCGCTTTCCATAAGGACAGACCGACGTGGTCAAGCCGTTGCCTCGCCTGAGGCTACAGGGGTTCAACAACCTCACCAAGGCGCTGAGCTTCAACATCTACGACGTCTGTTATGCGCGTACCGAAGAAGAGCGTCAGCGCTACATCGAGTATATCGATGAGCAGTACGACGCCGATCGCCTGACGCAGATCCTGACCGATGTGGCCGAGATCATCGGTGCCAACATCCTCAATATCGCACGCCAGGACTACGATCCGCAGGGCGCATCGGTGACGATCCTGATCTCCGAAGAGCCGGTGATCGACAAGAAGCAGGCCGGCAAGGAGTTGATCTCCGATGCCGTGGTTGCTCATATGGACAAGAGCCATATCACGGTCCATACATATCCGGAAACGCATCCGCAGGAAGGCATCGCCACCTTCCGCGCCGACATCGACGTCGCCACGTGCGGGGTCATCTCGCCGTTGAAGGCGCTGAACTACCTGATCGAGAGTCTGGAATCGGACATCGTGATCATGGACTACCGCGTCCGCGGCTTCACGCGCGACGTGAAGGGCAAAAAGCACTACATCGATCACAAGATCAACTCGATCCAGCACTTCCTGGCCAAGAACGTGAAGTCGCGTTACGAGATGTTCGACGTGAACGTCTATCAGGAAAACATCTTCCACACCAAGATGCACCTGAAAGACTTCGATCTGGATCAGTACCTGTTCGAAGAGCGTGCCAAGAACCTTTCGTTCAAGGAGCGCATGAAGATCGAAACGCTGCTCAAGCGCGAGATCGAAGAGCTGTTCCACGGGCGTAACCTGAGCGAGTAAGCGCAGCGAACGACCGATGCGCGCCTGTTCGCAGGTGTGCAACCGAATCAAGGCGGGACGGCCCGCCACGCGATGACCTCGCGTTCCACAGCCGACGGCGGCCCAGTGTGCACACACTGGGTCGCTTTTTTTTGTCCGTTTTTTCTGTGAGGAGTACTGCAATGCCTTGGATCTATCTCGTTCTGGCCGGCGTGTTCGAAATCGGCTTCGCCATGGGGCTCAAGTACAGCGATGGCTTCACCCGACTGTGGCCAACCGTGCTGACCATCGGCCTGGCCGGCATCAGCCTGTGGTTGCTGACCCAGGCCCTGAAGACCATTCCGGTAGGCACCGGCTACGCGATCTGGACCGGCATCGGCGCGCTGGGCGTGACCATCGCCGGCATCGCACTGTTCGGCGACAGCGCTTCATGGTCACGGCTGGCCTGCATCGGGCTGATCGTCGCCGGCGTGATCGGGTTGAAGTTGGTCAGTTAGTCAGCCCGCTGCGCGGGCCGGCGCCCCACGTTCGCCAATCCCGAATCCCAAATCCCGGCTAGAGCCGGTAGGCCACCGTCTTCATCAGCTTGGACGCCAGCGCCATGGCGGTGGGGATGGGGGGCGGCAACAGGCGTGCGCCGGCCTGCTCGGCCTGATCGGCATGGCGGGCTTCGTCGATCTTCATCACGCGCAGGATCGCGCGGCTGCGCTGGTCGGTTGCGGGCAGGGTTTCCAGGTGTTCGTCCAGGTGGGCTTCCACCTGGCGTTCGGTCTCGACCACGAAGCCCAGGCTCCAGTCGTCCCCGCGCAGCCCGGCCAGCGCGCCGAGAGCATAGCTGCCGGCATACCAGAGCGGGTTGAACAGGCTGGGGCGGCTGTCCAGCTCGTGCAGGCGATCGGCACACCAGGACAGGTGGTCGGTTTCTTCCTGCGCGGCTTCCAGCAGATGGTGCTGGGTGTGTGCGTCGCGGGCGACCGCGGCCTGCCCGAAATACAGGCCTTGGGCGCAGACTTCGCCGACGTGGTTGATGCGCATCAGGCCGGCGGCATGGCGGCGCTGGTCGGGTGACAAGGCGGTATCCGGGGTGTCGGCGGCGGGATTGGGGCGCTCGGCAGGCGGGTTGCCGAAGACGGTCTCCAGCGCGCGCTGGGCTTCGACCAGCAGCCGGTCGAGCGGACTTTGCAGTCGGGTAGGGGTGGTCTGGGTCATGCAGGGATTCTGGCCCCCGGCCGACCCGCTGCCAACCGCCCGCCACTCGCGGTGGGGGCGGCTTGCGCCGCGGTGGGCTGGCGCGTACAATCCCGCCTCTTCTGTTTCGCCTTCACAACGCGTGGCAAAGTTCCAGTGGTCTTCGGCCGCTGCAATCCGCCCGACCACTCAAGAGTTTTCTCATGACTACGTTCACCGCCAAGTCCGAGACCGTCCAGCGCGACTGGTATCTCGTTGACGCCGCCGGCAAGACGCTCGGCCGTCTGTCCACCGAACTGGCCCGCCGCCTGCGCGGCAAGCACAAGCCGGTTTATACCCCTCACGTCGATACCGGCGATTACCTCGTGGTGATCAACGCCGAGAAGATCGTTGTCACGGGCAACAAGCTGAAAGACAAGAAGTATCACCGCTTCACCGGCTACATCGGTAACCTGAAGACCGAGAGCCTGGAGCAGGCGCTGCAGCGCCACCCGGAGCGCGTGATCGAAATCGCCGTCAAGGGCATGCTGCCGAAGGGCCCCCTGGGCCGCACCATGTACCGCAAGCTCAAGGTCTATTCGGGTGCCGAGCATCCGCACGCCGCCCAGCAGCCGCAAGTTCTGGATATCTAATCATGGCTATCACGCAAAACTACGGCACTGGCCGCCGCAAGTCCTCCACCGCTCGCGTGTTCCTGCGCAAGGGCACCGGCAAGATCACCGTCAACGACCGTCCGCTGGACGAGTTCTTCGGCCGTGAGACGGCGCGCATGATCGTGCGTCAGCCGCTCGAGCTCACCAAGAACACCGAGAGCTTCGACATCCTAGTCACCGCCTCCGGCGGCGGCACCACCGGCCAGGCCGGTGCGATCCGTCTGGGCATCGCCCGTGCGCTGGTCGAGTACGACGAAACCCTGAAGTCCGAGCTGCGCAAGGCTGGCTTCATGACCCGCGACGCCCGTGAAGTCGAGCGTAAGAAGGTCGGTCTGCACAAGGCACGTCGCGCGACCCAGTTCTCCAAGCGCTGATCCATCGCGTTTGCTGCGCCCCGGTTCCCCGGGGCCGCTGCTTCAAAAGCCCGGCATTGCCGGGCTTTTGTCGTTTTGGGCGATCCCTAAGCGCGCGCCCACCTAGGGCAATGGCAAGGCAGGGGCCTGCCCGATCGATTGGCGTGGCACGGCAGTAGTCGCGGCAGGAGGAGGCGAGGCGGCATGGCGCGCGTGTGTCGGTCGGTGCGGCCGTGCTTCCGAAGTGCCAGACGGCGTCGCGGCTGCTTGGTGCATCAATGCGCCGACGGCGGTGACGGTCGTCCCGTACGGGCGCGATCAGCTTGCGACGTCGTAGTGCCTGTCCCGGTATCGGTTGGGTAGAGGTGGCTACGCCGTTGGCGCGTTGCTCTGCGAACGGCCAGCCGGGTCATGGCGGCAACAAAAAAGGCCCGATCTTTCGATCGGACCTTCTGTGTCTGGCTGCCCCGGATGGATTCGAACCACCGAATGCCTGAGTCAGAGTCAGGTGCCTTACCGCTTGGCGACGGGGCAATAAAAACGTGTTGTCCCAGAGTATCGCATGCCTGGGCAGGCCTGGATACCTTGGTGGCTATGGGTGGACTCGAACCACCGACCCCAGCATTATGAGTGCTGTGCTCTAACCGGCTGAGCTACATAGCCTAGGGAGCCGGCAATTCTCACGAAGCATCCGCGTGTTGTCAAGCATTTCGTTTTCAGCTTGTGAGCCGGGCGTCGCCGTGGCAGAGTCGGTGACAGTAGATTTTCAGGAGTCCGCATCGTGATCGATCCGGACGGCTTCCGGCCAAACGTCGGTATTGTGCTGATGCGCAAGGACGGTCAGGTGTTCTGGGCACGACGTGTGCGCAGGGACGGCTGGCAGTTCCCGCAAGGCGGCATGAATACCGACGAGACGCCCGTCGAAGCCATGTACCGCGAGTTGCGCGAAGAAACCGGGTTGTTGCCTGAGCATGTGGAACTGCTCGGCGCCACGCCCGGCTGGCTACGCTATCGCCTGCCGAGCCGGGCGGTGCGCCGCAACGAGCGGCAGGTCTGCATCGGGCAGAAGCAGGTGTGGTTCCTGCTGCAGTTCACCGGCGACGAATCCCATCTCAAGCTCGACCATACCGACACGCCGGAGTTCGACCACTGGCGCTGGGTGGATTTCTGGTACCCGGTCGAGCACGTGGTGATGTTCAAGCGCGGGGTCTATGCGCGTGCGCTGCGCCACCTGGCGCCGCTCGCGCAGAATCTGGCAGGGCCGGCTGCGGTCGGGGTCATGCCGGAGCGTGCGCTGGAGGCATGGTTGCCGGGCAGCAGCGCGGCCGGTCACGACAGCCCGCGCAAACGCCCACGCAAGCGGGGCGGGCCTCGCCAAGTACGGATTAATAATGATTAACGTTTGGAATTGACACCTATTCTCGTTTGCGGTGCAATCGGTGCCGGTCCTCTCCGGATCGCAAGCACCCGACCGATACCGTGTACGTCTGCATCTGTAATGGGGTCACCGACCACCAGATCCGCGAAGCGGCCGACAACGGCTGCGCCAGCCTGGCCGAGCTAACCATGCGAACCGGCTGCGGCTCCAACTGCGGTTCGTGCCTGGACATGGCAGCCGACCTGCTGCACCAGGCGCACGCAACACGTGCGCTGCCGCTACCGCTGGTGGGGCTGGCGAGCGCTGCCTAGGGAACCTGCTGCGCGGCGGTCGGTCGTGGTGGCGTCTCCTGGCCCGCTGTGGATCGCTTCACCGCATAGCCGCGCTATCGGGTCGCTGCGTCCGGACTTCTGCCCAAGCCAGAGACGAGGTCTCTGGGCTCCATCGTTGGTCAGTGTCTCTGACTACAGTGTGGTGTTGTCGCGCTTGCGTTGATCGCAGCTCGCGCATCGGCAAGTGCTCCGCTGCGGTCGTTGCGATGACTGCCGGGGGCAGCCCGCTCGCCCCTAGAGATGGCCTCGTTGGTCTTGGCGGGCATCACGCAACTGATCACGATTCGCGTTCCTTCATGCCTTGCGCCAACGCGTTAAAGTGCGGCCGGCTCACTGTCTCGGAGACATCGCATGAAGGGCGATACCAAGGTCATCGAGTACCTCAACAAGGTGCTCTACAACGAACTCACTGCGATCAACCAGTATTTTCTGCACGCCAAGATGCTGAAGAACTGGGGCCTGAAGGAACTGGCCGAGCATGAGTACAAGGAATCCATCGATGAAATGAAGCATGCGGACAAGCTGTCCGACCGCATCCTGTTTCTCGAGGGACTGCCGAATTTCCAGGCGTTGGGCAAGCTGCGCATCGGCGAAAACCCGACCGAGATGTTTCGCTGCGACCTGACGCTGGAGCGCGAGGCGGTGGTCGTGCTGCGCGAAGCCGTGGCGTATGCGGAGACCGTCGGTGATTACGTGAGCCGCCAGCTGCTGGTGGATATCCTGGAGTCCGAAGAAGAGCACATCGATTGGCTGGAAACCCAGCTGGATCTGGTGGCGCGTATCGGCGAGCCGAACTACCTGCTGACCAAGCTGGATGACTGAACGCGCTGAGCGCCCGGTGGGCGCAGGACGCTGAGTTGGTGATGGGCAGTTGGGCCGGGTAAGAGCGGTTGGCTGCTGGTAGTTGTTTCGCTTCGGGCGTCTGGCTTTGCGCCTGAATTGCATGCTTCGCGCGTGGCTCCACCTCATGCATCTTCCGGTGGGAATGGACTTGGTGCACCCTTATCGTGTGACGCGTTCTTTGTTGTTCGTTGCGTTGTCGCGATGGTCACGCAGGCGGGAATGTGCGTGGGCGACGGAGTGTTTGTCACTTGATGCGCTGTTGGCCGTGGTTCGCGTTGCGGGTTGGTGCGCAGCTCGTTGCGTGCATAGCGATGGGTGTGAATTGCGGGTGGCTTTGCCCCGTACCCTCACCCCAACCCCTCTCCCGGCGGGAGAGGGGCTTAGTCATGCTGCCAGCGTCTGGCAACATCTGACTGACGTCAGACGTCAGACATCCGGAATCCCGAATCCCGTAACGATGGCGATCGTCAGCCGGCTGCGCGGGTTGCGGCCTGCAGGCGGGCGACCTGGCCCAGCAGGGCGAGGCGGGCGCGGGCGTATTCGGCGATGACCAGGGCGACCATGACCGAGGGCCGTTCGATGGTGCCGGTACGCGCGGCCAGTTCGATGCGGCGTGCCGCATTGGACACGGTCAGGGCGCCGACGTTGGCGCTGGACGACTTGAGGGTGTGGGCCAGGTCGCGCAGCTGCATGCTGTCGCGGTTGGCGGCCGCAGCTTCCAGCTGTTCGATGATGCCCGGGGCGTCGTCCAGGAACAGCTGCAGGATGGTAATGGTGTCGGCGCCTGCCACTTCGTACAGCTCGTCGATGACGCCGCTGTCCAGGATCGGCAGCGCGCGGGCCTGGGCGCCGGCGCTGGCGCTTTCGGGATCGGCCGGCGCTGCACCGCTGCTGGGGCCCGGGAGCAACGGCTGACGGGGCAGCCAGCGCTGCAGGCAGGCATCGAGCTGCTCGCGGGCGACCGGCTTGGAGAGGTAGTCGTCCATGCCGGCAGCCAGGCAGCGTTCGCGGTCGCCGGCCATGGCGTTGGCGGTCATCGCCACGATCGGGATCGGGCGGCCGCCGCTTTCGGTTTCCATTGCACGCCAGCGGCGGGTGGCGGCATAGCCGTCCAGTACCGGCATCTGGCAGTCCATGAACACCATGTCGTAACGGGTCGATTCCATGCGGCTCAGTGCCGCTTCGCCGTCGGTGGCGGTGTCGGCCTCGAAGCCAAGAACCGCCAGCAGCTTCTGCGCCACCAGCAGGTTCACCGGGTTGTCCTCGACCAGCAGGATGCGCACCTCGCGCGCATTGGCCATGGGCGGCGCCAGCGGCTCGGGAATCATCGCCGACGTCAGTGCCGGTGCGTGGACAGGCTTGGGCTCCGGTGGCAGCACCAGCGTGCGCAGCAGCTCGTCCGGGCTCTGCCGCGGGACCAGGGTGGCGTTGTCCTGCAGTTCGGCGGGCACCGGCTCGTCGCCGTAGAGCCAGATCAGCTGCGAGCCGCTGCTGTCCTGCGCGCGGGCCAGCGCGCGATGCACGGCGCGCGCGCTGTAGCGCAGGGTGTCGTGGTCGGCAATGACGCAGCGGAAGCCTTCGCCGTCGCTGTGGCGGCGCACGCGTTCGAGCGCGTCCTGGGTGGTTTCCATCAGCACATGCGACACGCCCCAGCTGTCGAGCAGGCGCTTGAGCCGCTGCGTCAGGCGCGCATCGGAGCTGATCACCATGACCCGCGCGGCATCGGCGCCGGTGGCCTGCTGCAGGTCGCCGATGACCTTGAGCAAGGGAATCTCGAACCAGAACGTGGCGCCGCGCCCGGGCTCGGATTCCACGCCGATGCGGCCGCCCATCAGGTCGATGATGCGCTTGCAGATGGCCAGCCCCAGCCCGGTGCCGCCGTACAGGCGGGTGGTGGAGGCGTCGGCCTGGGCGAAGGAGCGGAACAGGCGCGCCTGCTGGTCCGGGGCGATGCCGATGCCGGTGTCGCGCACCTGGAAGCGCAACAGATGCTGGGCACGGGTTTCGCCCAGGCGGCGCAGCTGGATATCGATGCTGCCACGCTCGGTGAACTTGATCGCATTGCCGATCAGGTTGCCCAGCACCTGGCGCAGGCGGATCGGGTCGCCGCGGACCAGCAGGCGCACCGATGGCTCGATGTCCAGCCCCAGGCGCAGCTGGCGGCTTTCGGCGGTGCGTTGCAGCAGCTGGACGACGCCGTCGAGCAGCTCGCGCAGGTTGAAGGTGGTGATTTCCAGTTCGAGTTTGTTGGCTTCGAGCTTGGAGTAATCGAGGATGTCGTCGACGATGCGCAGCAGCTGCAGCGAGCTGCCGGTGGCGGTCTGCAGCATGTCGCGCTGGTCCAGGCTGAGCTGGCCGCTGGAGATCAGCTCCAGCATCGGAATGATGCCGTTGAGCGGGGTGCGGATTTCGTGGCTCATGGTGGCCAGGAACTCGCCCTTGGCCAGCGCAGCGGCTTCGGCTGCCTGCTTGGCGCGGAGCAGTTCCTGTTCGAGTTCGCCGTGGCGTTGCAGTTCCTGCTGCAGCCGCTCGCGCGCAAGGTCGGCTTCTTCCAGGCGCTGCGCCAGCAGTTGCTGCAGGCGGACGCTGCGATAGGCCGCCACGGCCGCGCAACCGGCAAACACCACGGCCAGCGCGGCAGCGGCGGCGGTCAGCGCGCGCCACGGGCCCGGGACGGCACTCCATTGCAGGCCTGCGCCCAGTGCGGCGGCGAGTGCGGCGACTGCAACCAGGATGCTCCAGCCGCGAAGGCGTCCTGCCTGTGCCGTCACTCAGAGCACCGCGTTCGTGAAGTCGAAGTCCAGTTCCTTGCCGACGGTCTGCACCAGGTTGCCCTGGATGAAATCCACGCCGCTCATCCACATGGCGGCCGCTGCCTGCGGGTCTTCGATGCGTTGGCCGATGATCAGCAGGCCGCGTTGGTGGGCGATGTCGATGACGCCGCGCAACTGGTCACGCACCGCGGCATTGCCATGCGCATCGGCAAAGCGATTGGCCATGCGCACGAAGCTCAGCGGTAACTGGCTCAGCAGCGCATTGGCTTCGTCGCCGGGCTCGAACTGGCTCAGGCAGAACTGCACGCCGGCCGGCATCAACCTGGCGCAGAACTGCTGCACGGTGACGGCGTGGATCAAGGCATCGTCCAGGCGCAGGTCCACGATCAACGATTGCCCGGCCACGCCACGTTCCACCAGCGCCTTGAGCAGCCAGTCTGCAAACGCGTCGCGC
The DNA here is from genome assembly GCF_041479385.2 of Xanthomonas sp. NCPPB 1068. Classification (NCBI taxonomy): domain Bacteria; kingdom Pseudomonadati; phylum Pseudomonadota; class Gammaproteobacteria; order Lysobacterales; family Lysobacteraceae; genus Xanthomonas; species Xanthomonas sp. NCPPB 1068. Next base: position 570,303 of record NZ_CM192986.1, read on the forward strand.
GCCAGCGTGCGCGGGGATTGCGACACGAACAGGCGCAGCGGCGGGCTGGCGTGCTGGTACAGGTGGAGCAGACCCAGCGCGTGGTCCATGACCTGCTGGTCCAGATCGGCAATGCGCCCGGCCGCTTCGGCGGCAGGAATCACCTGGCCGGCCGACAGCAGGGTGCCATCGGCCTGGCGCAGCCGCAGCAGCACCTGGTATTGCGCGGTGTCGCCGCCGGCCACGGCCACGATCGGCTGATAGGCCAGCTCGAGCTGGCCTTCGACCAGGCGCAGTTGCTCCTGCTGTTCGGCCTGGCTGGGGGCCAGATAGGTCTGCACGCCGTCGCTGCGCAGGCGCGCCTGCAGGGCGGTGCGTTCCACTGCTTCCAGCGCGCTGCCGGTATCGTCGAAGCCCAGGCTCAACGCTGCCGCGCCGATGGCGCAGCGCACGTGCACGGATTCTTCTTCGCGCACCGGGAAGGCGTTGGCGGAAAGGCGCTCGCGGATCTCCAGCGCGCGCTGCTCCAGGCCGGCTTCGTCCATGTCCACGGCCAGCAACAGGAAGCTGTTGTCGTTCAGACGCGCCAGCGGGTACGGCTGGGCGGCGGTGGCCAGACGATGGCCGGCCTGGGTCATCAGGCGCTCGTAGGCGGCATAGCCATAACGCTCGCGCAGGCCGAGCGCACTGGCGATCTCGATGAAGAACAGCCCGCCGGACTGCTTGCGCTCCAGCGCATCGGCAAGCAGCTGCATCACGTGGCCACGCGTGGGCAAACCGGTTTCCGGGTTGCTGCGCACGCTGACCTGTTCGCCGGCCTGCTGCAACGCCTGTTGGCGTGCGCGACGGATGCGGTTGGACACCGCGGCAATCAGGTGGCGCGGGCGGATCGGCTTGGTCAGGAAGTCGTCGGCGCCGCTGTCGAGCACTTCGAACTGACGCTCCGGGTCCGGGTCGCCGGTGAGAAAGACGATCGGCAGCAGGTGCTGGCCGGGTTGCTGGCGGATCAGGGTGGTCAGGCGGATGCCGTCCAGCTCGGGCATGTGCAGATCCATCAGGATCAGATCCGGGTGATAGTCCTGGATCGCCTGCGGCACGCTGGCAGCGGTCATTTCCACCTGCGCATGCATGCCGGCGCCATGCAGCACGCTCTGTGCGAACAAGGCCTGCGAACGGTCGTCTTCGACGATCAGCACCCGATACGGTGCGTCGGCAGCGATGGTGTCGCCGCCGTCGAGGCTGGCGCCAGCCATCGCCGCGGTGGGGGACGACGCCGCTGCAATGGGCGAGTGGCCGGCCTGGCTGACCGCCCGCGCTGGCGCCGCCCCCGGCGTAGGCCCGGGGGCGGCAGCGAGGATGGGTGCGGGAATGATGGCGGCGCTCACCGGCGCGGCAACGTCGGACGCGCCGGCGGCCTCGTCGGCCCAGCGGCGCCAGTAGTCGGCCGGCGGTGTCTCGGCGCGCAGCGGGCGATTACGCGTGGCGGTGTCGTCACGGGTGGTGAAAGGAACCGGATCTCGGGCGGCCATCGATACTCCCTACAGTCGCGATGATTATGCGATGAACTTCACGATAGCGGGGAGCGGCGTGGAGCCGGCGTGCTGGCAGCGCGCACCGGCGTCACCAGCCGGCGCATGCCACGCCACAACAGCCGCCACACCCACCACACCACCAGCGCGGCCACCACGCTGGAGCCCACCGCAACACTCAGTGCCAGCCACGGGTGCGCCAGGGCCAGCGCCAGGGCGGCGGTGGCGATGGTGTCTTCGGCCAGCGAGGCGACCCAGTTGCTGGCCGGTTCGGGCGAGGTATTGAGCAGGGCGCGGGTGCCGGCCTTGAGCGTGTGGCTGGTCAGCGCCACGCCGGCACCGGCCGCCAGGGCGCCGGCGCCCAGATCGCCATCCGGGGACAGCGTGGCGGCGGCCAAAAATGCACCGGCCGGCACGCGCGCCAGGGTCTGCAGCAGATCCCAGCCCGAGTCCACGCCCGGGATCTTGTCGGCGAAGAATTCGGCCACGGCCAAGGCGCCGGAGGTGCCCAGTACCCACCACGACTGCGCCGGATGCAGGGCAGGCGGCAACTCGATCCAGCCGAGCAGCCCGGCCAGGCCGACGCCGAACACGGTGAGGTAGACGCGGATGCCGGCCAGCCAGGCCAGCAGGATGCCGATCACGAACAGATGGGCTTCGCTCATGGCGTTGCTTCCTGCGGACAATGCGGAACTATCGGATAACGGCCGTTCCAGCGCCAGCGCGACGGTCGACAAGGCTCTGGCACACTACGCCGCCGACCACAGCGCCGGCCCGTCCGGACCCGATGCCCATGAGACCAGCCGCACGCGTTCAGATCGTCCACCGGGAGTCGGGCGGTGGCCGTGCGACCGGCCGCTGGCTGTGGATCGTGCTGGCCCTGGTCTGGCTGGCGTCGTTGGCCGGGGTGTGGTGGATGGCCACACGCACCGCGGCACCGCGCCTGGTCCAGGCCGAGGCGGCACTGCAGCAGGCCCAGCGCAGCCAGGCCCAGCAGCGGCGCACCATCGAGCAATTGCAGCAGCGCCAGGTCAACCTGGCGATGTCGGACAAGATCAGCCGGGCCGCCAATACCGAAGTGCAGGCCTCGCTGGCCGAGCGCGACGAGCAGATTGCCGCGCTGCGTGCCGATGTGGCGTTCTACGAGCGGCTGGTGGGCTCCACGGCGCAGCGCAAGGGGCTCAACGCGCATTCGGTGCAGTTCACCGCCGAAGCCGGCGGTACCTGGAATTACAGCGTGGTGCTGACCCAGAACCTCAACCGCGGCGCGATCAGCCGGGGCCAGCTGCGCTTTGCGGTGGAAGGCGTGCGCGCCGGCAAGCTGGTGACGGTGAGCTGGAACGAGTTGCACCAGACGCCTGATGCCGCCGGCCAGCCTTACTCGTTCCGCTATTTTCAGCAGCTCGATGGCAGCGTCATCCTGCCGAAGGATTTCACCCCGCAACGTGTCAAAATCTCCCTGAGCGGCGATGGGGCGCCGGTCACTCAGACATTCGACTGGAAAGTCGCCGGCAATGGCGCGGGGGAGTAGCTCATGTTCGGAAACAAATCCAACCGTGGTGCGCAGACCGTGGTCGACACCTTGATCGGCCCGCAGGTGGTGATCCGCGGCGATGTGCTGTTCAGCGGTGGCCTGTACGTGGAAGGCCGCATCCTGGGCAAGGTGATCGCCGAGGACGGCGCCAGCGCCACCTTGACGGTGGCCGATCAGGGCAGCATCGAGGGCGAGGTGCGCGCACCGGTGGTGATCATCAACGGCCAGCTGACCGGCGATGTGCATGCGGCCGAGCGGGTCGAACTGGCTGCCAATGCGCGCGTGCAGGGCAATGTGCATTACCAGGTGGTGGAAATGAGCGCCGGTGCGCAGCTCACCGGGCGCCTGATCCATGCGGCCGCCGCCGCGGGCGTGACCGCCGCATTGCCGGCCCCGGACACGAGCCGCGCCGAGCCGGCCAAGGCCTTGCAGGCCGAAACCGCCGAGGCCTGAGCCGGTGGGCGGCTGAAGCGCGGCGCGCTGGCTGTCGGGAGCGGCTTGAAGTAAGGCCGCCCGACCCCCATGCTTGGGCCATGAGTACGCTCGTTTCGCTTCCCACCGCCGCCCCGGCGCCGGACTACCAGTCCATCGACCGGCCGCTGAACTTTTCCGGAGCCGCCGCCGCCAAGGTGCGCGAGCTGATCCAGGAAGAAGGCAATGCCGACCTGGCCTTGCGCGTGTATATCGAAGGCGGCGGGTGTTCCGGCTTCCAGTACGGGTTCGAGTTCGACGAGAACCGTGCCGAAGACGATCTGGCCGTGGCCACCGATGGCGTGACGCTGCTGGTCGATCCGCTGAGCCTGCAGTACCTGATGGGCGCCGAGGTGGATTACACCGAAAGCCTGACCGGCGCGCAGTTCGTGATCCGCAACCCGAATGCCAAGACCACCTGCGGGTGCGGTAGCAGCTTCAGCGTCTGACGCCGGCTGGCCGGAAACGTCCGCTGCAAGGACGGCGCGCGATGCGTCAGGGCACCGCCATGGACCTGCGGCGCCGGCGTGGTCAGATACGCCATGCGGGTTCGTCTATATCGAGTCACACGCTGGCATGAACCATCCGTCGATTTGCCGGTGGCTCACGCCGTGGCTGTAGCGCGCACGTCATGGCGATGAGGCCGCGCACCTGCTGCGCGGACCCGCGGCCTGGTGCGGTGGTCACCGTCTGAACGCGCGCCGCGAGATGGCCGGCGACCGTGCGCTGCATGGTTGCGGGTGTCGCCGATTATCGGCAGGCTTGCGCCGATGTCAGAGTCCACTTTTCCGTTGTCCGGTTTTGCCTTCAGCCACGCGCCGCTCGACCGCGGCGATGCGCTGCGTGACGATCCTGCCGCACTGGCGCAGCTGTGGCTGCAGGGCCGCGTGCTGTTGATCGATGCCAAGGGCACTGCCCTGGCCGATGCACAGGGGCAGCCGCTGGTGCTGCAGGGCGCGGCGCTTGCCGATGGTCCGGAGGCGGCGATCTTCCTGGGCCTGCGCGGGGAGGAGGGCTGGTTCTGCCTGTCGGCCGATCCGCTCGACCTGAAGGCGCCGCAGCGGGTGGATCTGCGCCAGGCGGCGGCCGAGTGGCCGGCGGAGATCGCCACCGCAGTGGCGTATGCGCGGGCAATGCTGCATTGGCAGTCGCGCACGCGTTTTTGCGGTGTGTGCGGCGGGGCGATCGTGTTCCGCCGCGCCGGCTTCATCGCACACTGCACGCAGTGCCAGACCGAGCACTATCCACGCGTGGACCCGGCGATCATCGTGGCGGTCAGCGACGGTGCGCGCCTGCTGCTGGGCCGCCAGGCCAGCTGGGCGCCGCGCCGTTATTCGGTGATCGCCGGCTTCGTCGAGCCGGGCGAATCGCTGGAGCAGACCGTGGCGCGCGAGGTGCATGAAGAAACCCGCGTGCGGATCCGGCACTGCAGTTACCAGGGTGCGCAGCCCTGGCCGTTTCCCGGCGCGCTGATGCTGGGCTTCAGCGCCCATGCCGACGCCAGCGAAGTGCCGCAGGTGACCGGCGAACTGGAAGATGCACGCTGGGTCGGCCATGCCGAGATCGGCGCCGCGCTGGCCGGGCAGGGCGGCGAGGAGGGCATCGGCCTGCCGCCGGCCATCTCGATCGCCCGTGCGCTGATCGAGCACTGGTATCGCACCCATGGTTGAGTGCATCGGCGGCGCGCGCACGCGTCGGGTGGGCGGCGCAGCCCATGGGTGCCTGGCACAGGTGGGTGGTACGTGGCCGCCCTGCCCGTTGCGCGGCGGTTGCGCCCGCTCGGCTAGACTCGGCTGAGGAGGGACACCCATGTTCACGACCCTGGTTGCCGTTGTCGTTGCACTCACGCTGGGCCATCTGGTGCCGGCGCAGGTCGCCAGGTTGCGACGGTTCGACTGGTTCGGCCATTGGCTACGCCGGCTGGACAGCCATGCCGCTGGCCGCGGCGCCTGGCAGGGCCGCTACGGCGTGCTGCTGGCGCTGCTGCCTGCGTTGTGTGTGGTCCTGCTGCTGCAATGGCTGCTGGACGATGTATGGCACGGCTTTCTGTCGCTGGTGTTCGGGGTGGCGGTGCTGGCCTGGACCTGGGGCCCGCGCGATCTGGATCGCGATGTGGAAGCGGTGATCGATGCCGACGAGCCCGGCGCGCGACGCGAGGCCATTTCGCACCTGCAGGCGGCCGGTGGCAGCGTGCACGAAGACGCGCCGTCGCTGGTGGAGGCGGTGGTGATCAACGGACTGCGTCGCTGGTTTGCGGTGCTGCTGTGGTTTCTGCTGCTGGGGCCATTCGGCGCGGTGCTGTACCGGCTGACCGCACTGGCGGTGGAAAGCCCGCTGTCGGTGTTGCTGCCGCCACGCAATCTGGCTGGCGCGCGCTGGCTGCTGGCGGCGCTGGAATGGCCGGTGGCGCAGTTGATCACCGTGTCGATGGCATTGGTGGGCAACTTCGACACCGTGTTTCGCGCATGGCGCGAGGCGCATGGCAATCGCTGGACGTTGGAGCCGCATTTTCTGGGTGCGGTGGCGCGTGCCAGTGTGAGCGCCGAGCTACGCGAGGAAGCGCACGACTACACCGACTCGGGCCTGGTACCGGTATGGCGCCGCCTGCCGGAAGTGCGCGATGCGATGAGCCTGGTCTGGCGCGTGCTGCTGCTGTGGATGGTGGTGCTGGCGTTGCTGGTGATTGCCGGGTGGGTGCGGTAACGCCGTGCCCGATGAGAGGCGGTCAACCAGCTGCGGCATCGCTGGTGGAAAGCGCAAGGGCATCGCCATCGCCATCGACGTCACCAAGAGCCGGCTTCCATCGTCGAACTGGATGACGACTTTGCCAGGTGGTGACCTCTGGCAGTCTTCCTGGCTAATCGCTCGATAGCGTGCCTGGATTCTTGCCCCGAGACCGCAGAGTTGATTCTGACGACCTAACCCGGCGCCAGCAGCGTAAACGGGTACCACGGCAGATTTCTTGCGACCCAATAGATCGGCAAGGCCCATAACCAGAACTTCGGTTCGGACATCACGGCCACCACCGGGGCGAACCAGCGCGCGCGCCAGCCGGCTTTCCAGGCGATCAGGCCGGGCAGGGTGAACAGGCCGAGCACGGCGGCCGGATTCATTGCGAAGGCGCCGGGGAGATCGAAATGCACCAGCGCATGGAGTGCGCGGGTCATGCCGCAACCGGGGCAGTAGCAGCCGGTGACGGCGCGGAACACGCAGGGCGGGAACGGGCTGTTGCTCGCGTTCGGGTCGAAGCGATACAGCAGCGACACGCCAAAGGCGGCCACGCTGGTGGCCGCCCCCAGTCCAAGCCAATGGCGTGGACGCAGCTGCATTACTGCATGTGCTGCAACTGCTGCATGTAGTCCATGTAGCCCTGCATGCCGCCGGTGGCGACCATGCCGATGTTGATCAGCAGGCCGATGACGGCCAGCACGCTGGTCACGATGCACCAGGTCTTGGCGGTGTTGGAAGCGCGACGCGCGCCGTCGATGTCGCCCTGGTTGAGCAGGCCGTTGACCTTGCTGGAAAACACGATCGCCACGATGCCGGAGATCAGAGCCGGGCAGCACAGGCAGAAGCCGAGCACGGTGGACACGATCGCCCAGATCAGGTGATTGGGCACTGGGCCGGGTGCTGCGCTGGACGAGGGATGGATCGGCGGTGGGATGGCACTCATGGTGAAGCTCCTTGGGTGGTAAACAACAGCGAACTGATGGGTGAGTGGGGTGTGTTATCCGGTGACGAGTGCATCGGCATGCCTATCGCTGCCGGCACGACGGCCAGCCGCTGGAATGCGCGACGCCCGCCGATCACGGCAGACGCCTCAGGCGCGATGGTGTTGAGCACAACGACTTCCCCCGGTGCGGCCTGTCGCGCTCGCTTGGCGAACGCGGCGGCAAAGCGTGCAGTGGCGCACAGGCTACTCGCGGTGCGCGACGGACGCAAAGCCCGCGCCCGCCGGACTCAGGCGCGGTCCTCACGCAATGCGCGCACCTGCTGTTCGAGCGATGCGGCGCTGGCCTGATCGCCGGCCACGGCGGGGCCGGCCACCACGTCGATCCGGGCGCGCATCCGGCGCGGCACGCGCATGCGGCCCAGGCGGGTGTCGCGGCGGCTCCACATGCTCGACCACATGCCGCGCAGCGCCAGCGCAATCACCGGCACGCTGCGGCGCGCCAGGATTTTTTCGACGCCGGATTTGAACGGGGCGATCTCGCCGTCCTTGGTCAACGCGCCTTCCGGGAAGATGCATACCAGTTCGCCATCGGCCAATGCCGCATCGATGCGGTCGAAGGCCTGCTGCATCAAGGCGGGGTCTTCGCGCGCGCCGGCGATCGGGATGGCCTTGGCGGTGCGGAAGATCCAGCGCATCACCGGGATGCGGAAGATCTTGTAGTACATGACAAAGCGCACCGGGCGCGGAATCACCGCCGACAGGATCAGCGCGTCCATGTAGCTGACGTGGTTGCACACCAGCAACGCGGCGCCGTCGTCGGGAACGTGCGCTTCGATGTCGCGCGCACGCAGGCGGTACAACACGCTCACCAGCACCCAGCTGAGGAAGCGCATCAGGAACTCAGGCACCAGGGTGAAGATCCACAGCGCCACCAGCGTATTGGCGATGGCCAGCGCCAGGAACACCTGCGGAATGCTCAGGCCGGGCAACGGAAGACGCACGCCGAACAGCACCACCTGCGGCAGCTGCAATGCGATACCGATGACGGCCGCGGCCACGATGAACAGCGAGTTCTGGATGTTGAGCCCGGCGATCACGCGCGACAGCTCGGCCTTGGGCGTGCGGCTCTGGATCAGCGCAAACAGCGGCACCACGAACAGGCCGGTGAACAGGCCGATGCCGACCAGATCGACGATCAGCCGCACGCTGCCGGGCTGCTGCACGAACTGGCCGATCGACAGCCCGATGACCGGCGCTGCACCGGGACGGGCGAAATACAGATCCAGCAGGAAGGCGCTGATGCCGAACGCGCCCAGCGGCACCAGACCGATCTCCACGGTGCGCCCGGACAGCCGTTCGCACAGCAGCGAACCGACGCCGGTGCCGATCGAAAACAACGCCAGCGCAAACACGTACAGGTCTTGCTGGCCGCCGAGATTGAGCTGCGCGTAGGTGGGCAACTGCGCGGTGAGCACGGTGCCGACGAACCAGAACCACGACACGCCCAGCACCGAGTTGCGCACCGCCGGCGTGCGCCGGGTCAGGCGCATGATGGCGCGCGATTCGGGTATGGGGTTCCAGTTGATGGTCAGCTCGGGCGCACCGGCGTCGACCTTGGGCACCAGCCGCGCCACCAGGTTGCCGGTGACGGCGATTGCGATCACCGCGGTGGCCGCCGCCTCCGGGCCATGGCTGCCGGCAATCTGGAAGATCAGCCCGCCGAAGATCATGCCGCACAGGATCGAGATGGAGGTGCCCATCTCGACCAGGCCATTGCCGCCGGTGAGTTCCTCCGGCTTGAGCACCGAGGGCAGGATCGAATATTTCACCGGCCCGAACAGGGTGGACTGCAGGCCGGTGCAGAACAGCGCAATCAGCAGGATCACCATGTTCTCGGTGATGAAGCCCACCGCGGCCAGCGACATGATGGCGATCTCCATCGTGGTGGTGATCACGATGAGCTTCTGTTTTTCCAGTTTTTCGGCGATCTGGCCGGCCAGCGCGGAGAACAGGAAGTACGGCAGGATGAACAGTGCCGGCGCCAGATTGGTGTAGAGCGTGCGCTGCGCGGCATCGATGCCGAGATAGAACAACAGGCCGATGATGGACTGCCGGTAGACGTTGTCGTTGAACGCGCCCAGCGCCTGGACAGCGAAGAACGGCAAGAAGCGGCGCTGCCTGAGCAGGGCGAACTGACTGTGACCGGACATGCAGTTTCCTTTGCGAACGCGCGCAGCCTAGCAGGCTTCCACGGCGCGCTGGTGGATGCCGCCTCGCTCAGCGCGCTGCACGTGCTGCTGGCGTGCGGGGCGCGCGTTGGGCGCGCAGCAAGGCGACGAAGGCGCGCGCGGCCGGGGTGGGGTCGGGCCGCCACACGGCGTAGGTGAGAAAGCGGAAACGCTCCTTGAGTGCGACCGTGACCACGCCGCGCATGGCGCCGGCCATGGTGTGCGGCACGATGCCCACGCCCAGGTTGGCGGCGACCAGTTCGCGCACCAGATCGGCATGGGTGACCTCGTACTGCTGGCGCTGCCGCAGGCCGGCCTGCGCGAAGGCGGCATCGATGATGCCGCGCACGCCGGCACCGGGAATCAGCCCGGCCATCGGTTCGTCGTCGAGCTCGGCCAGCGCCACCCGTTTGCGCGCGGCAAAGCGGTGGCCGGGGGCCACGATCAAGGCCAGCGCCTCTTCATGCAGCAGCAGGCGCTGCGCCGGCACCGCGACCTGCGGGCCAACGCCGACCAGGGCCACATCCAGGCGGCCTTCACCCAGATCGAGCAGCAAGGCCTCGCTCATGGCGGTGCGCAGGTGCACGTCCACCCGCGCGTGCGCACTGCGGAACTGATGCAGCAACGCCGGCAGCTGCACGGTGGTGAGCGAGGAAATCTGCCCCAGCGTGAGCCGCCCGCGCACCGTGCCCAGCGCCTGGGCCATTTCCTCGTGCAGGCGCTCGGCCGCGCGCAGGGTTTCGCGGGCGTTGTGCAGAAAGACTTCGCCGGCGGCGGTGGGCCGCACATGGCGGGTGCCGCGTTCGAACAGGCGTGCGCCGAAGGTCTCTTCGATCTTGGCGACCTGGTGGCTGAGCGCCGATTGCACGGTGTTGCAGCGGCGCGCGGCCGCGGTGAAGCCGCCTTCTTCGGCCACGGCCACGGCAAATTCCAGTTGGCGCAAGGTCAGCATGCAATCTCGAAACGCGATGGACACGGTGAAAACAATACATTGGAAAGATGCATCGCCGCTGCCCACACTGCGCCCATCCTTTCGCCAGGCACACGCCATGACCCCCGAGCCGACCTCCCACCCGCCCTTGCCGCGCCGCCTGGTGCTGCTGATGGCCGCCGCCACCGGTCTGGCGGTGGCGAGCAACTACTACGCCCAGCCCTTGCTGGAAACACTGGCGCAGGCGTTCGGAATCCAGGTGCGCAGCGCCGGTGCGGTGGTGACCGCCGCGCAGCTGGCCTACGCGGCCGGCTTGCTGTTGCTGGTGCCGCTGGGCGACCGGCTGGAGCGGCGCAGCCTGATCGTGGGCCTGTTCGTGCTGAGTGCGCTGGGCCTGCTGGTGAGCGCCAGTTCGCACAGTTTTGCGATATTGCTGGTGGGCACGATCGTGACCGGCGCCAGCTCGGTGGCGGCGCAGATCCTGGTGCCGTTCGCTGCCACCCTGGCCGCACCGCACGAGCGCGGCCGGGTGATCGGCACGGTGATGAGCGGGCTGCTGCTGGGCATCCTGCTGGCGCGTACCGCGGCCGGCGTGCTGGCCGGTGTGGGTGGATGGCACACGGTGTACTGGATCGCGTCCGGGTTGCTGCTGGTCACCGCCTGGCTGCTGTGGCGTGGGCTGCCGCGGCATCCCGGCAATGCGCAATTGTCCTATCCGCAGTTGGTGGGCTCGGTGCTGACGCTGCTGCGCGACGATGCGGTGCTGCGCTCGCGTTCGGTGCTGGGCGGGTTGATCTTTGCCGGCTTCAGCATGTTCTGGACCACGCTGGCGTTTCTGTTGTCCGGGCCGAGCTATGGCTACGGCACCGCGGTGATCGGGTTGTTCGGCCTGATCGGTGCGGCCGGTGCGCTGGCCGCCAATCGCTCCGGGCATTGGTCCGATCACGGCCATGGCGACCGCGTGAGCTGGGGCGGGCTGGTGATGTTGCTGCTGTCGTGGGGTTTGCTGGCGTTTGCGCCGCAGTCGATCGTGCTGCTGATCGTGGGCGTGTTGCTGCTGGATATCGCGGTGCAGGGCGTGCATATCGCCAACCAGAGCGTGATTTATCAGCGCAACCCCACCGCGCGTAATCGCATCACCTCGGCCTACATCACCTGCTATTTCATCGGCGGTGCGGTGGGCTCGACGTTGGGCACGGCCGCGTATGCGCAGGCCGGCTGGATGGGGGTGGTGATCGGTGGCGCGGTGCTTGCTGCAGCGGCGCTGGGTTGGGTGGGGCTGAGCGTGGCGCGCAGGCAGTGGAAGTAGGCGTGGCTGATGAGGCGACGACGTGGCAATTGCACGAATGTGGCAGTTGCGCGGCATTGCATGGCTCGGTGTCGCCTTGCACAGGGACGCTGCGTTGGCTGCACGACGGCCACCGCACCTGTGGGCAACACGCCGCTAAGCCTTGTTGATGGCCAGACGCGCGGTGTTCTCTGCCGGCGCGGTGGTCACCGCCAGCGCCGCAGCGCGCAGTTTGGGCAATAAGCGCAGCGTCAACGCCAGCTGGTCGCGCACCAGGCGCTGTTTGGGTGGCAATTGCACGGCGTGGTGTTCCAATGCGTCGGCGGTGGCGAGTTCTTCGCTTTCGTCGTGCACCGGCAGCGGATGGCGTTCGCGCAAGGCGGTGGCGATCTCGCCTAGCGCGCGCTGCAGGTAGTCGCCTGCCTGCGCGATGGCGGGATCGTGTTCGCCCTCCAGCGCGGCGCGGTGCGCGCCCAGTGCGGAGAGATAGCCGAGCAAGGTGTTGGACAACGCCAGGAAGCGGAAACCCGCGTCCAGATTGCGCCGGTAGCGGCCCGGTTCGCGCAGCATGTTGGACAGCGCAACCGACAACGCGGCATCGGCGTTGTGCATGTCGCGGCGTGCGATGCGGTAGGGCAGATCGTCGCGCATGCCGCTGGCGTACTGCTCCAGCACCTGGGTGAGATAGCGCGCGCAACTGGCCAGCACCGTGGCCATCACCTGGTTGAGGCGGCGGCCCTGCCAGTCCGGCAGGATCAGGAACGAGGCCGCCGCGGCAATCGCGCAGCCGATCAGGGTGTCGATCAGGCGCGGCCAGATCAGCACGAAACCATCGCCGAGCAGGTTGAAGCAGAACAGCGCCATCACCGTGATGCCGGCGGTGGCGAGCATGTAGCGATCGGTGCGGGTGACGAAGAAGATCAGCGCAGCGGCCAGGGCCAGCAGCAACTGCACTTCGGTGCCCGGGAACAGCTGCATCAGCGCCCAGGTGGCGACCAGGCCGATCAGGGTGCCGGCGATGCGTTGCACCAGCCGCAGGCGGGTGGCGCCGTAGTTGGGGCGGCACACGAACGCGGTGGTGAGCAGGATCCAGTAGCCGTTGTCGGCATGGATGGACTGCATCACCGCGTAGCCCACCACCAGCGCGATGGCCATGCGCAGGCCGTGGCGGAACAGCACCGAGCCGGGCGTGAGCTGTTGGCCGAGCCGGGCGGCCATCTCGCGCAGGGTATGCGGCGAGGAATCGCGCAGGCGGGTGTCGAGGTTGTCGCTGGTGGAATCGAATTGCGCCGCTTCGGACAACTTGCGCTCGATGGTCTGCAGATTGGTGACCAGCAGTTCCAGCGCGCCGAGCAGGCGCGCCAGCGCCGGGTCGGCGCGCGCATGCAGGTAATCCAGCGACTGGCGCAGGTCTTCGGTGGCCAGGCGGCTGTTGTCGCCGTAGTCGAACGGTTGGCGCAGCCGGATCGCCTCGCCCAGCGCGGCGCAGGCCTTGCCCTGCAGCGCGAGCAGGCGCTGGCAGCGGTACAGCACATCGCTGTGGAAGAACGCGTCGGTCAGCGCTTCATACGGGTAGTGCGAGGAGCTGGCGCGCTCGTGGAATTCCTGCGCCATGTAATACAGCCGGAAATACAGGCCCGATTGCACGCCCGGCCGCCCCGAGCGGCCGAAGCGGCTCATGATCGCGGTCTTGGCGGCGTTGAGTGCGCCCACCACCCTGGCATTCTGTTCGGCCAGCGCCAGCCGGCGCGCGTGCAGGTCGCTCTGGCGCACCGGTTCGAACAGATCGGCCTTGAGCCTGAGGTAGCGGCCCAGTTCGAAGAACAGCCGCGACAGCCGCTCGCGCACCGGGCGATTGGCAAACAGGATCGTCCACAGGATCGACAGCACGCCGTACCAGGTGGCGCCGATCATCAGCAGCGCTGCGCCATGCCAGGCAATACGCGGATCGTGGCTGCCGTGCTGGTCCATGCCGATCATGGCGTAGATCGACAAGGCCACCGTGGCCTGCGCGATGGACGCGTAGCGCTCGCCCAGCGCGCCCAGCAGGGTGAGCGAAAAGGTCGCCAGGGCCATGCCGATCACGAACGCCAGTGGATACGGGAACAGCAGCGTCACTGCAGCCGCGGCGGCGGCAAAACACAGCAACGACAGCAGCACCGATTTGATACGGCCCAGCCAGTTGTCGTCGGTCTCGGCGATGGCGCTGGCGATGGCGCCCAGGAACAGCGCCGGCACCGCGGTGAGTTGATGCCAGTGCCAGCACACGCCCATCGCCACCGCCAGCGCGATGAACACGCGCAGGCCGTAGCTGGCCTTTTCATGGGCCCACAGGCGGCTGAGGCGGGTTTCGAAGGTAGTGGCGGCCACGGTCTCGGCAAGGGCAGGCGTGACCGGCATTATTGCCGCACGCGCACGCTGCCGGTGTGGACAGGCGCTAGTCCTTTGTCAGTAGCCGGCATGGGTGCGGACTGGAGCGACATGCGATTGCACCGCAGCCCCGCTGCACGACCGCTTACCGCGCTTGGTGACCTTGCAACCTGTTGAACACTGCCTTCTCGACGACCACAAGCGAGCTGTTGCTCTATTCGGCCGACAACCAGCGGATGTCCGTGCTTGCCCCCATCCGCCCTTCGGGCACCTTCCCCCGCCGGCGGGGGAAGGACGCTGCTCAGCCCTGCGCGTCGCGCTCGCGGGCGATCGCGCGCCAGCCGATGTCGCTACGCTGGAAGGCATTGGGCCAGTGGATCGGCTGCAGGCCGGCGTAGGCGTTGCGCTGCGCTTCCAGCACGCTGTCGCCCAGCGCCGCAACGCACAGCACGCGGCCACCGGCGCTGATCACCTGGCCATTGGCGTTCAACGTGGTGCCGGCATGGAAGACCTTGGCGGTGGCCGGCACTGCGTCCAGACCGGTGATGACGTCGCCGGTGACCGGGGTTTCGGGGTACGGCCTGGCGGCGATGACCACACCCAGCGACGGGCGCGGGTCCCACTGCGCCTGCGCGCTGTCGAGCGTGCCGTCGATGGCCGCGTCGAGCAGATCGACCAGATCCGACTGCAGGCGCAGCATCACCGGCTGGGTTTCCGGGTCGCCGAAGCGCACGTTGAATTCGATCACCTTGGGCGCGCCATGCGCATCGATCATCAGCCCGGCATACAGGAATCCGGTAAACGGCACGCCGTCGGCGATCATGCCCTGCACGGTCGGCTCGACCACTTCGCGCATCACCCGCGCATGCACCTCGGGTGTGACCACCGGGGCTGGCGAGTAGGCGCCCATGCCGCCGGTGTTGGGGCCGGTGTCGCCGTCGCCCACACGCTTGTGGTCCTGGCTGGTGGCCATCGGCAAGGCGTGTGTGCCATCGACCATGGAGATGAAGCTGGCTTCTTCGCCATCGAGAAATTCCTCGATCACCACGCGCGCGCCGGCATCGCCGAACGCATTGCCCGAGAGCATGTCGCGCACCGCGTCTTCGGCTTCGGCCAAGGTCATCGCCACGATCACGCCCTTGCCGGCCGCCAGGCCATCGGCCTTGACCACGATCGGTGCGCCTTTTTCGCGCACGTATGCCAGTGCGGCGTCCACGTCGGTGTGCACGGCGTAATACGCGGTGGGAATGCCATGGCGCGCAAGAAAATCCTTGGCGAAGGCCTTGCTGCCTTCCAGCTGCGCGGCCTTGGCGGTGGGCCCGAAGATGCGCAACCCGGCGGCGTGGAAGCGGTCCACCACGCCCAGCACCAGCGGCACTTCCGGGCCGACCACGGTGAGCGCGACATCCTCGCGCTGCGCCAGCGCGAGCAGGCCGTCCAGGTCGTCGACCTTGATCGCGACATTGCGGCATTTGGCTTCCGTGGCAGTGCCGGCATTGCCGGGTGCCACCAGCACCTCGCTCACGCGCGCGGACTGCGCGATCTTCCAGGCCAGGGCATGTTCGCGGCCGCCGGAGCCGATGACGAGGATTTTCATGGAGGTACCGGGAATGGGGAATGGGGATTAGGGAATGGGAACAGCAAAGTCCCTGGTTCTGCGGGCCGTACGATGTGGAGTGGCATAGGGAACCGCTCTCACGATTCCCGATTCCCCACTCCCCATTCCCGGCACGTCAGTGCCGGAAGTGGCGCACGCCGGTGAACACCATTGCGATGCCGTGTTCGTCGGCGGCGGCGATCACTTCGCCATCGCGCATCGAGCCGCCGGGCTGGATCACTGCCTTGATGCCGGCGGCAGCGGCGGCATCGATGCCGTCACGGAACGGGAAGAACGCGTCCGAGGCCATCACCGAGCCGGCAACGGTGAGCTTGGCTTCTTCGGCCTTGAGCGCGGCGATCTTGGCGCTGACCACGCGGCTCATCTGCCCGGCGCCCACGCCAATGGTGCGGCTGTCCTTGGCATACACGATCGCGTTGGACTTGACGTACTTGGCCACGCGCCAGGCGAACAACAGATCGCCCAGTTCCGCCTCGCTGGGCGCGCGTTGGGTGACCACGCTCAATTCGCCCAGCGACATGCCGCGGTTGTCGGCCGACTGCATCAGCAGGCCCGAGCCGATGCGCTTGGTGTCGTAATTGTTCAAGCCGTTGCCATGCGGAATCTTGAGCACGCGCACATTGGCTTTCTTGGTGGCGTATTCCAGCGCGCCGGCCTCGTAGTCGGGCGCGATCAGCACCTCGACGAACTGGCGATCCAGAATGGCCTTCGCCGTCGCGGCATCCAGGGTCTTGTTGAAGGCCAGGATGCCGCCGAACGCGCTGGTGGGGTCGGTGGCGTAGGCCAGTTCGTAGGCATCGCCACAGGCCACGCCCACCGCCACGCCGCAGGGGTTGGCGTGCTTGACGATCACGCAGGCCGGTGCATCGAACTGCCGCACGCATTCCCACGCCGCATCGGCATCGGCCAGGTTGTTGTAGCTGAGTTCCTTGCCCTGCAACTGCTGGAAGGTGGCCAGCGTGCCCGGCACCGGGTACAGGTCGCGGTAGAACGCGCCGGACTGGTGCGGGTTCTCGCCGTAGCGCAGGTCCATCACCTTGACGAAGTTGGAATTGATCTGCGCCGGGAACGGGCTGCGCGTGGGCACGCTCTCTGCGCTGTCGGCCACCGCCGACAGATAGTTGCTGATTGCCGCGTCGTACTGCGCCACGCGGTTGAACGCGGCCACCGACAGCGCAAAGCGCTTGGCGGCCGAGAGCTGGCCATCGTTGGCCTCCAGCTCTGCCAGCAGGTCGGCGTACTGCGCCGGGTCGGTGGCCACCGCCACGCGCGCGAAGTTCTTGGCCGCGCTGCGCAGCATCGCCGGGCCGCCGATGTCGATGTTTTCCACCGCATCGGCCAGCGTGCAGTCGGCCTTGGCGGTGACCGACTCGAACGGATACAGGTTCAGCACCAGCAGGTCGATCGGCACGATGCCGTGTTCTGCCATCACTGCTTCATCGATGCCGGCACGCCCGAGCAGGCCGCCGTGCACCAGCGGGTGCAGCGTCTTGACCCGGCCGTCCATCATTTCCGGGAACCCGGTGAGATCGGCCACGTCGGTGACTGGCAGGCCTGCCTCGCGGATCGCCTTGGCGGTGCCGCCGGTGGACAGCAGCGCGACGTTGCGCGCTGCCAGCGCGCGGGCCAGATCGATCAGGCCGGTCTTGTCGGAAACGGAGAGCAGGGCCCGGCGCACGGGCAGCAAATCAGTGGCCATCGGTGGGGGATGTCGTTGCGGAGCAGCCGATATTGTAGGCTGCGCCAGCGCTCGAATGGACTCAACACCCCGTATGGCCTCGATCTATGCTTTGAAAGGACGCTTCCAGGCGTTGCTGCGGCCGATGGTGGGCGCGCTGTACCGCGGCGGCATCACCGCCAACCAGGTGACGCTGGGCGCGGCGGCGGTGTCGTTGCTGGTGGCAGCGGTGGTCTACCGTGCCGGCGCCGGCTGGCCGCTGCTGTATCTGTTGCTGCCGGTGTGGATGCTGCTGCGCATGGGGCTCAACGCCATCGACGGCATGCTGGCGCGCGAGTTCGGCCAGCAGTCGCGCCTGGGTGCCTACCTCAACGAACTGTGCGATGTGGTGGCCGACGCGGCGTTGTACTTGAGCCTGCTTGGCGTGCCCGGGGTGGGTGCGCATTGGCTATGGCTGTTCGCATTGCTGGCCGCCCTGACCGAATACGCCGGCGTGCTCGGCCTGATGGTCGGCGCCAGCCGCCGCTACGACGGGCCGATGGGCAAGAGCGACCGCGCCTTCGTCATCGGTGTGGTCGGCGTTGGGCTGGCATGCGGGCTGCTGGGTGGGCGCGGCGTCGGCTGGGTCGCCATCGCGCTGAGTCTGGCCTGCATCGCCACGGTGTGGCGACGGGTGCGCGCTGGGCTGGCGGAGGCGCCGGCCGGCTAAGCGCACTGCCTGCGCGCCGCAGTGCGCATGCGGTGTCCGCTGCGCTCTTTCACTTTCTTCTTTCAGGATGATCCGATGCGTGATGTCGTCGAGCGCGAGTTCGCCAGTTTCGATGGTGTGCAGTTGTTCTATCGGCACTGGCCGGCCCCGGTGGCAGGTGGCGCGCCCAAGGCGGTGGTGCTGCTGCATCGCGGGCATGAGCACTCCGGCCGTGTGATGCATCTGGCCGAGGAACTGGACCTGCCCGACGCGCAGTTTTTCGCCTGGGATGCGCGCGGCAATGGCCGCTCGCCCGGCGCGCGTGGCGATGCGCCGGGCTTCGAGGCGCTGGTGCGCGATCTGGACAGCTTCATCGCGCACATTGGCACCACCCACGGCATCGCGGTGCAGGACATTGCGGTGGTGGCCCAAAGCGTGGGCGCGGTGGTGGCCGCCACCTGGGTGCACGACTATGCCCCGCCACTGCGCGCGCTGGTGCTGGCCTCGCCGGCGTTCAAGGTGAAGTTGTACGTGCCGTTCGCACGCGCCGGGCTGGCGCTGATGCATGCGCTGCGCGGCAACTTCTTCGTCAACAGCTACGTCAAGCCGCAGTGGCTCACCCACGATGCGCAGCGCGTGGAGAGCTATCGCACTGATCCGCTGATCACCCGCCCGATTTCGGTGCGCGTGTTGCTGGGCCTGTATGCGGCGGCCGCGCGCGTGGTGGACGATGCGCAGGCGATCACCGTGCCAACCCAGTTACTGGTCTCCGGCTCGGATTTCGTGGTGCATCGCGGCCCGCAGGACCGCTTCTACGAAAACCTGCGTTCGCCGATCAAGCAGCGGCATTGGTTGCCGGGCTTCTTCCACGACACCCTGGGCGAGCGCGATCGTGCGCTTGCGCTTGCGCCGATGCGCGCGTTCATCCAGGCGCGTTTCGCAGCACCGCCGGTGCGCGCGCAGTTGCGCGACGCGCACCGCAGCGGCCCCAGTTTCGAAGAGGCCGAGCGGCTGGCCTGGCCACCGCCGCGCAACAGCCTGCAGGACCTGCGCTGGCGCGGCGTGCGTGCCGGCCTGCGGCTGGGCGGCACGCTCTCCGAGGGCATCGCACTCGGCCTGCAGACCGGTTTCGACTCCGGCAGCACGCTGGACTACATCTACCGCAACCAGGCGCGTGGTCGTGGGCCGCTGGGCCGCATGATCGACCGCAATTATCTCAACGCGATCGGTTGGCGCGGCATCCGCATCCGCGGCGCGCATCTGGGTGAATTGCTGCGTGATGCCGCGACACGGTTGCGTGGTGCCGGCATGCCGGTGCGCGTGCTGGACGTTGCCGCAGGACACGGGCGTTACGTGCTCGACGCCTTGGGCAGCGGCGCGCAACGTGCCGATGCGATCGTGCTGCGCGATTTCAGCCCGCTCAACGTCACCCAGGGCACCGCACTGATCCAGGCGCTGGGCGCTGGCGAGATCGCCCGGTTCGAGCAAGGCGATGCCTTCGACCCGGCGGCGTTGGCGGCAGTGCAGCCGGCGCCGACGTTGGCGGTGGTGTCGGGCCTGTACGAGCTGTTTGCCGACAACGACCAGGTGGCGCGCTCGCTGGAAGGTCTTGCCGCCGCAGTGCAGCCGGGGGGCTACCTGCTCTACACCGGCCAGCCCTGGCATCCGCAGCTGGAATTCATTGCGCGCGCGCTCACCAGCCACCGCGATGGCGTGGCCTGGGTGATGCGTCGGCGGAGCCAGCAGGAAATGGATGGCCTGGTGGAAGCGGCGGGCTTTCGCAAGGTGGCGCAGCGCATCGATGCGTTCGGCATCTTCACCGTGTCGATGGCGCAGCGGATCCAGTCATGACGCACGGCGCACGCCCCACCGCTCGTGCCGCGCTGTGGCTGGCGTTGCTCGGACCGTTCTTTTTCCTCAGCTATGGCCTGGCCAACACGCTGGCCGGGCGGGCCACGCAGGTGCCATCGGTGGTGTTCGGCTGGGAACACGGCATGCCGTTCTGGCCATGGACCATCGTGCCGTATTGGTCGATCGACCTGTTCTACGCAGTGTCGTTCTTTGTCTGCCGCACGCGGCGCGAGCTGGACACGCACGCGTTGCGCCTGCTCAGCGCGCAGCTGCTGTGCGTGGCGTGTTTTTTGCTATGGCCGTTGCGCTACAGCTTCGTCCGGCCCGATACCGATGGCGTGTTCGGCTGGTTGTTTGCGGTGTTGCTGGGTTTCGACAAGCCCTTCAATCAAGCGCCATCGCTGCACATCGTGCTGCTGGGGGTGTTGTGGGTGCGCTATGCGCAGCATCTTTCCGGTGCGTGGCGCTGGCTGTTGCATGGCTGGTTTGCGCTGATCGGCGTGTCGGTGCTGACCACCTATCAACATCACTTCCTGGATATCCCCAGCGGCCTGGCGGCGGGTTGGCTGTGCGTGTGGCTGTGGCCGGAGCGCAGCGCTGCGCCGTTTGCGCAGGCACGGCTGACACGCGACGCGCACCGTTGGCGATTGGCCGCTGCGTATCTGGCCGGCGCGTTGGTCAGTGGCGCGCTTGCGCTGTGGAGTGGTGGCGCCGGGCTGTGGCTGCTGTGGATCACCCTGTCCTTGTCGCTGGTGGCCATGAATTACGCGCTGCTCGGCCCGCTCGGATTCCAGAAGCGCAGCGATGGGCGCTTGAGTCTTGCCGCGCGCTGGTTGTATGCGCCGTATCTGCTGGCGGCCTGGTGCAATTCGCGGCTATGGACACGGCGCGATCCAGTGCCGCGCCTGGTGGCCGATGACGTGTGGCTGGGGCGGATTCCGTTGCCCGGGCAACGCGGTGACATTGCCGCAGTCGTGGACGTGTCTGCAGAACTGTCGTTGTACGCCGCATGCGCGCAGGACCAGGTGGTGCCGATGCTGGATCTGGTGGCACCGTCGCCAGCGCAGTTGCGCGCGGCGGCGCAGGCGATCGAACAGGCGCGTGCGCATGGGCCGGTGCTGGTGTGTTGCGCCCTGGGGTATTCGCGCAGTGCGGCCAGCATCGCAACCTGGCTGATCCGCAGTGGGCGGGCTACCGGTGTGGACGCTGCCATCGCGCAACTACGTGCGGCGCGGCCGGCGATCGTGCTGCGTGCGCATCACCGTGCGGCCATTGCGGCAGCCTGCGCGGTGGACAGCCGCGATGCAGTCACCGGGCAGGTGCCCGCATGAGCGCGACCATGACACTTGCCAGCATGCATGCGGTGTTGCGCCAGGGCGCTGCACTGGACCGGTGTTCGCTGCTGCTGTTGGCTGCCGTGATCGTGCTGCTTGGCATCACCGATGCACCCGCCTCGATCCAGCTGTGCTACGCGCTCAGTGTGGCTGCCGGCTTCTTGCAGCGCGTGTGGGCATTCCGGGTCGGCCTGGATGCGGACCTGCTGGAGGCCGTGCTGCAGCAGATCTCCATCGACAACAGCGACGAGCATCGCGCCGCGCAACAGCTCGATCAGGAGTTGCAGACGATCGGCCTGCTGCGCACGGTGCCGGCGCCACGCGACTGGCTGGCGCGCTGGGCCGGCATGCGCCGTCTGCTGTTGAGGCAAGTGGGTAGCGTGGTTGTGCAGGTGCTGGCCCTGTGCGCCGCACTGATCGGCAAGGCACTGCTGTGAGCGGGGCGCACGCGGCACAGGCTCTCACCGCGCCGCTGGCACGTTTGCAACGGTTGCTACCGGCCACCGCTCAAGCCAGCGCATTGCGCGGATGGGGCCATGCCCTGCGCGCAGCGTGGCATGCGCCGGGTGCCTCGGCATCGACACCGGCGATCTCGCACGCCGCTGCAGCACCGATCGTGAAGTTAGCGCTGCGCACACCCGTGCGCGCATGGGAGTGGACATGATTGCCCGTTTGATCGCGCGTGCCTGCAGCGGCGCCATTCGTACCCTGACCGGCGCGCGTGCGCTGTGGCGTGGGTGTGCGCCCTCCAACGAACGCCGCGTGTATTACGGCAATCACGCAAGCCACGGCGATTTCGTGCTGATCTGGTCGTCGCTGCCGGCCAGCCTGCGGCATACCGTGCGTCCGGTAGCCGCTGCCGATTACTGGCAGCGCACTGCACTGCGTCGCTACCTGATCCATGCGGTGTTCAACGGTGTGTTGATCGAGCGCGATGCCGCGCAGCGCACCCGCGACCCGATCCAATGCCTGTGCGATGCAGTGGACGCCGGCGATTCGTTGATCCTGTTTCCCGAAGGCACCCGCAACCCGGACGAAGGCGTACTGCCGTTCAAGAGCGGGCTGTATCACCTGGCGCGGCAACGCCCGGAACTGGAGTTCGTGCCGGTGTGGATCGACAACCTCAAGCGCGTGATGCCCAAGGGCAAGTGGCTGCCGTTGCCGCTGTTGTGCACCACCACCTTCGGGGCGCCGCTGCGGCTGGGCGCCGATGAGGACAAGGATGCGTTTCTGGCACGCGCACGCGTGGCGCTGCTGGCGTTGTCGCCGGAGCAACTGGAGGCGCGCGCATGAATCCTTATGTGTTCAGCGGGCAGCTGCAGCAGTCCTCGATGCATCAGCAGACGCTGTGGTTGTTCAGCGGCATTGCGCTGGTACTGGTGATTGCCACGCTGATTTCCGAGACGCTGCGCTGGCGTGCGCGCGAACGCCCGAGTGCGGTGCTGGACAACCTGGTCGCACGCATCCGCGCGTGGTGGGTGATGGCGGCGGTGGTCGGCATTGCGTTCGTATTCGGCCGCGCCGGCGTCATCGGGCTGTTCGCGCTGGTGTCGTTGTTTGCGCTGCGCGAGTTCATCACCCTGACCCCCACGCGGCGCGGCGATTACTACGCGCTGCTGGCCGCGTTCTACATCGTGCTGCCGTGGCAATACGGGCTGGTGTGGACCGGCTGGTACGGCATGTACACGTTGCTGATCCCGGTGTACGCGTTCCTGGTGCTACCGATCCTGGCCACCATCGGTGGCGATACCACCGGCTATCTGGAACGCACGGCCAAGGTGCAGTGGGGGCTGATGATCTGCGTGTTCTGCATCTCGCACGTGCCCGCGTTGTTGAACCTGGACATTCCCGGGTACGCCGGACGCAATCTGCTGCTGATCGCGTTCCTGGTCATCGTGGTGCAATCGTCGGACGTGCTGCAGTACGTCTGGGGCAAGCTGGCCGGCCGCCATCTGATCGCGCCGAAGCTGTCGCCGTCCAAGACGGTGGAAGGCTTCATCGGCGGCGTGCTGTCGGCCAGCCTGCTCGGCATGGCGCTGTGGTGGATCACCCCGTTTGCGCCGTGGCACGCGTTTGGGCTGGCGCTGGTGGCCAACCTGATGGGCTTTTTCGGCGGGCTGGTGATGTCGGCGATCAAGCGCGATCGCGGTATCAAGGACTGGGGCCACATGATCGAAGGCCACGGTGGCGTGCTCGATCGCCTGGACTCGGTGTGCTTCGCCGCGCCGGTGTTCTTCCATCTGATCCGCTACGGGTGGGCGTAAGGCCGCAGCCCACCATCGCGTACGTCGCCCATCAGCGATGCCGCGTCGCGCTTACGATTCCCGATTCCGCAATCCCGATTCCCGGCTTAGGTCAGCCCGTACTCTTTCAACTTCTTGCGCAACGTGGCCCGGTGAATGCCCAGCATCGCCGCGGCGCGGCTCTGGTTGCCTTCGCAGTGGTTGAGCACTTCGACGAACAACGGGATTTCCATTTCGCGCAGCACGATCTCGTATACATCGTCCGCGTCGCTGCCATCCAGGTCGCGCAGATAACGGCGCACGGACTGCGCCACGTGTTCGCGCAGGGGCGACTTGGGGGCGCCACGACTGGTGTCAGGACGGGAGGAGGCTGCGTTCAAAGGAAGTTCCCAGTGTCACGAAGCCGGGACGCGTGGCCGGCGAGGGGGAGTGAGTCTAGCGCGTGACCTCACCGCTCGCCACGCCCATGTGCGCGACGAGTGCGGGTCGCGTCCGCTTAGCGGAAGTCGAAACTGAAGGCGGCCGTGCTTGCGGCCGGTTCGCGCACCGCGAACGCCACCTGCACCGCCTGGCCCGGCGCAAGCGTGTCCTGCGCGGCCGGCGCCTTGCCCAGATACTCCTGCGGTGTCAGCACGCGGGTGCCGATCACCCGCCCATCGGCATCGGACAACGACAGCTGCAGCCACGGCCAGGCCTGTGCCCAGCGTGCATCGTTGCGGAAACTGGCCTGGATCTGCAGCACCCCGGCCGCGCCGGGCAGCGGGCGCACATCGCGGGTGAGCAGGGTCAGCGCGGCCGGCTCGCGCCAGGCCGGCAACGTGCAGCGCGCCAGCGTGCAGGCCGCGCCGACCAGCGGCCGCCAGCGCGCGTTGCCGGCCAGCTGGGCGCGGTCGGCAACGACGATCTGCAGCCCCAGCAGCGCCACCAGGCTGATCAACACCGCCCACTGCCGGCCGCTGGCGCGCAGGCGCGGGCGGGCGAACCCCCGGCGTGCAAACGTGGGAGCCGCGACAGCGGGCAGTGGGTGGAACGGCGACGCAGGGGAGGCCGGATCGCCTGCGTCGTCGGTGGCGATGGCGGCCTGTACGGTGGGGTCGGCCTCGGCAGCCGGGGGGCGCGGGAGATCGGCATCGGGCGCGCGCGCGTCGGGCCGGTCTGCGGCACCGACCGCGGCATCCGCAGTGCCGTGCATGCCTGGCGTGCCTGCGACATGGTCCGGTTCGGCGTCTGCACGTGCGGGGATGGGTTCGTGCGGCGCTGCCGGCGCGCGGCTGGGCTGGTTGGCCGGCAGGCCGGTCACCGGCGCAGCCGGTGCGGAGATGACCGGTGCCGGCGGTGGCGGCACCACCGGCTGTGCGGGTGCGGGCGGCAGCGCGGGCGCTGGCACCGGCAACACCTGCTCCGGCGGCTCGGCGGCGGGCACCGTTGGCGTCGGGATCAAGGTCGGCGCGGCGGGCGGGGTTGCCCGCAGGAAGGTGGCCAGCGGGCGGCGCGGTGGCGGGGTCTGGGACATCGGCAGGCGTGCAGCGGGAAGAGCGCTATTCAACCACGCGCGCAGCGGCCGGCGAACCTGGATGCATCAGCCCGGGCAACGCCACGGTGCAGGTGGCGGCGTGCGCAGTCGCTGCTGCAGCGATCCCGGCTACCGCATCCGCTCCCTGGCACAACAAGTAGTGCGACAACCACGCTCCCGCCGACTCCGGACTCCGGACTCCGGACTCCGGACTCCGACTCCCGATTCCCGATTCCCGATTCCCGAAACTCAGCGCCGCCGCCGCGTCTTGCCCTCGGCCAGCAACAGATCCAGCAGCCCGCTGCGCTGGCGCGGTGCCAGGGTGTCGAAGCGGGCCAGCAGCACGCGTTGCTGGTCATCCAGGCGGCGGTACTGGGCAGGTTCTTCGGCGATGGCCGGGACCGGCGGGCCGAACACGCGCTCGCCGCGGCCGGTGGCCAGGTATTCGAAGGCCATGCCGCTGCGCCTGGCCAGGCCGATCAGGTTCTCCACCGACGGCGCGGTGCCTTCGGCCATTTCCCACTGGGCCACCGCGCTGCGGGTGACGCCCAGCTCGCCGGCCAGGGCTTCCTGGGTCAGCTTGGTGAAGCTGCGGGCTTCGCGTACCCGTTCGTACAGCTTGCTCACACGGCACCGATGGAAGGCAGACGGGGCCGGGAGATATAGCCCTAGCAGCCCTCGGGGATAGTTCGTATAACTTTCATATAGGCATATGTTTGCGATACTGTCGGTGAGATGTCGATGAAGAGATCACAGCGAACTCAAGGAGGAAGTTCATGGTCGAGCCTGTCACCCCGAAATCCCGGCGTACCGGCGATCAACGCCCACCCGCCAGCACGCGGTGGCCCGCCGATTCGCCGCTGGATCCGTCGGTCGAACGCTTCCGCGGGGCGGCCGTCTACCAGGTCTGGCGGCGCGGGCAGGACTGGACCGCCGTCGCCGAGGGCGTGCAGTGGTCAGCGGCGCTGGCGCCACGGGGCTGGGCGCTGCGTTACCGGCATTGGCCGCTGCTGACGAGCGGGATGCTGCTGGTCACCATCGCCGTGGGAGTGGCGCTCGCCGGCGCGCCGCCGTGGGTGGCAGGCGGCTGGGCCGCGCTGCTGGTGGCCGAGCTCGCGCTGCGTGTGGTCGCCGGGCTGCAGGCCGGGCGCTGGCGCAATCAGGCATTGCAGCGCGGCGGCTGGCAGGCGGTGACCCGCCTGCGCGCGATCAGCGTGAACGATGCGCTGACCACCGCGCAGATCCGCGCCGGCCGGGCGCAGCGGTGAATCCGCCCGGCCGGCTCAGTGGCGGCGGACGCCGTCGATGCGGATCCAGTCTTCTTCGCGTTCGCAGCGCAACTGCTCGAACCACGGCGCATAGCGCTCCAGCAGTTCGTCTTCCTGCCCCTGCAGGATGCCGGACATCGCGAAACGTCCACCCGGCGCCACGCGTGCGGCCAGCAGCTCGGCCAGCGCGTCCAGCGACGTCGCCAGGATGTTGGCCACCACCACCGAATAGGTCTGCACCGGCTCATCCTCCGGCATGCAGGCGGTCAGTTGCGCCTGGAGGCCATTGCGCTCGGCATTCTCGGCGGTGGCCAGCAGCGCCTGCGGGTCGTTGTCCACGCCCACCGCGCTGGCCGCGCCCAGCTTGAGCGCGGCCAGCGCCAGGATGCCCGAGCCGCAGCCGAAATCGAGCACGCGCGCATCGCGCAGCACGCCACTGCTGCCCAGGCTGTCGAGCCAGCGCAGACACAGCGCGGTAGTCGGGCTGGCGCCAGAGCCGTAGGCCAGGCCCGGGTCCAGCCGCACCACGGCCGCCTCCGGCGTGCTGGCCGCCTCGGGCAACGCCTGATCCCAGGGCACGATGAAGGTGCGCGCGCCGAACTGCATCGGCTTGAACAGGTCCATCCACGCGCGGATCCAGTCGCTGTCTTCGACCATGCGAAACGACACCTGGCTCCAGTCCAGTTCCGGGTCGAACGCATCCAGCGCGGCCAGGACCTGCAGCGGGTCGCTCTCGCTGTCGAACAGCGCGGTCAACTCCAGCTCCTTCCACAACGGGGTTTCGCCGACGCCCGGTTCCAGGATGGCGTGGCTATTGCTGCCATCGTCGTTGCCGTCGAGCGAGGTCACCGCCAGCGCGCCGACTTCCTCCATGGCGGTCTGGAAACGGGGCTGATCGGCATCGGTGCAGGGCAGGGTCAGTTGAAGAAACGGCATCGTGGCAGTCGGTAACAATGAAGGCGTGCATCGTAGACCATTCGCGCAGGCCGGCTGCCGTGCAGTTGGTCATGCGCCGCCACTGCCAGCGTCGGCCCAGCGCGGCGGTTGCGGCGATCTGGCCGCGTGTGCCGCTGCCGTCTGCGTTGCATCTGCCCCCGGCACTGCGTGCCCACTGCATGCGACCCACCCATCTGCGTCTGGCGCTGTTCGTCGCCGCGCGAGCAGCCATGGCAGCGTTCGCCTGGCCGCCATTGCCCGTGCAACCGGGTGCTAGACTCCGCGCCGTCGCTGCGGGCGTCTCCGCCGCTGGTTGCCGCTGTCATGCCGCTTGCTCGTGCCCGCCATCTCTGGCTGTTGCTCGCTCCCGTCGCGCTTGCGGCGGCGGGCTGGTGGCATGTGCGTGCGCATCCGGCCACGCCAGCCACCACGACCACCGCGCCGGCCACTGCCGCCACGCAGCCGGCCGTCGCCACGCGGCCGGTGCATGCGGCCTTCGAACGTGGCACGGCACTGCAGTTGCGTGATCGCGATGCGGTGGATGCACAGCCGGATCTGTATCGCTACGCGCAGCACCTGCAACAACGCGTACAGGCCGGCGATGCGCAGGCCGGCTGGCGCTTGAGCCGGGTCTACGATTACTGCGCACCGTATGCCGCCAGCCCGGCCGGCTATGCCGCCGACAGCGCGTGGATCGCCGCGCATGCCACGCCGGGCGTGGCGGCCATGCATGCCGCGCGTGATCGGGTGGCGCAGCGCTGCGCCGGTTTCGCGCCCAGCGACGGGCTGAGCCCGCGGCTGGTGGCGCAGCAACGCCTGCGCGCGGCGCGCGCCGGCAGCCTGGCCGCCGAGGCCGCCCTGCTCGCGCTGGGCGAACCCCTGCAGGCCACCCCGGCCTACAAGCGCACGCTGGTACGGCGCGTGCTCGCCTCGCGCGACCCGGAGGCCTATCTGGCCCTGGCCCCGGCGATGGGGGCGCGCGCCAGCGGCGATGACAGCCTGGATGGTTATGTGGCCGGCGATCAGTTCGCCGAACTGGCCTGGCAGGTGGCGGCGTGTCGGCTGGGCCTGGACTGCAGTGCCGACAGCACGCTGGTCACCAGTTATTGCGCCAACGCGGGCATCTGTTCGCGCGCCGGCGCGCAGGATTTCGTGTCGTTCGTATTCGACGCCGCGGTGCCGCGGCAGGGAGCAGACAGGGTGGATGAGATGGTCGATACATTGGTGTCCGATGCGGGAGCACAGTCATGAATTACCGTCGGTTGGCGCATGGCGCCAAGTTCTGGTTCTGGGTGGCCCTGTTCGTGGCGTATTCGGCCGCGGCGGTGGGCATCGTGATGATCGATACCGCCGATCACCGCTACCAGCCGCTGTCGGTGAAGTCCACCAGCGTCACCGCCGACGAACAGCAGCGACGGCACGGCGCAAGCCAGGTCGCCGCGCTATACCGCGCCAGCAGCGCCATGCCGTTTTCCACCTTGCCGGCCGGCTCGACCTTTCAGGTGGTCTGGCCAGACGGTTCCACCGAAACCATGACCGTGGTCGACCCGTCGTCGGCCAGCGGCATCGTGCCGGTACCCGGCAGCCAGCAGGCGCCTGCGCCGCGGCGTTGAACGGTGCGTATCCGCGCGGACGACGGACGATCTGCGCAGCGGACCCGGCAGCACCCTGGATCCCGTAGGAGCGCACCCGGGCGCGACCGGATCTACCGATAAAGCCTGCTCGCGCCCGGGTGCGCTCCTACGTACAGGTCGACTGGTGGCATGGTTTGCCGGTGCGGGGTGTCGTCCAGCCGCGTGCCTGGCCTGCGTGAGGCACTGCCGGCGCGATGCAACGCAACGAAAAAGCACATCGGATCCGGCAATGGCTTGCGCCTCCAGGCCTCGCACCCGCGGATTGCGTAGGAGCGCACCTGGGCGCGACGAGGTTCCGCCGATAAAGCGCGGTCGCGCCCGGGTGCGCTCCTACGCATGGACCGGCTGGCTTGCAGGGCTGGCGGTGCGAGGCAGTCGCGGCGCGATGCACCAGGGTGCAACGAAAAAGCCCGGTTTCCCGGGCTGTTTCGTTGCCATGGCGCTTGCGATCAGGTCAGCGCGATCGACTTGTTCTTGCGCTCGGCCAAGCGCTTTTCCAGATAGTGGATGTTCTGCCCGCCGGCCTGGAAGCCCTTGTCGCGCATGATGCGCTGCTGCAGCGGGATGTTGGTCTTGATGCCGTCCACCACCATCTCGCTCAGCGCCACGCGCATGCGTGCGATCGCGGTTTCGCGATCGGGGCCATGCACGATCAGCTTGCCGATCATCGAATCGTAGTTCGGCGGCACCTTGTAGCCGGCGTAGATGTGCGTATCCACACGCACACCCGGGCCACCGGGCGGATGGAAGGCGGTGATCAGGCCCGGGTTGGGCATGAAGGTTTCCGGATCCTCGGCGTTGATGCGGCACTCGATCGCATGCCCGCGCAGCACGATGTCGCTCTGCTTGATGCTGAGCTTGTGGCCGGCGGCGATGCGCAGCTGCTCGCACACCAGGTCGATACCGGTGATGCGCTCGGTCACCGGATGCTCCACCTGGATACGGGTGTTCATTTCGATGAAATAGAAGCGCCCGCCTTCGAACAGGAATTCGAAGGTGCCCGCGCCGCGGTAGCCGATGCGGATGCACGCATCCACGCAGACCTTGCCGATCTCGTTGCGCAGTTCTTCGGTGATGCCCGGGGCCGGCGCTTCTTCCACCACTTTCTGGTGACGGCGCTGCATCGAGCAATCGCGTTCGCCCAGATGGATCGCACCGCCCTGGCCGTCGGCCAGTACCTGGATTTCCACGTGGCGTGGATTTTCCAGGAACTTCTCCATGTAGACCTGATCGTTGCTGAAAGCGGCCTTGGCTTCGGACTTGGTGGTTTCGATCGCGGCCTTGAGCGCCGCCTCCGAATGCACCACGCGCATGCCGCGCCCGCCGCCGCCGCCGGCGGCCTTGATGATCACCGGGTAGCCGATCTCGCGCGCGATCTTGGTATTGGCGACGATGTCATCGCCGAGCGGGCCGCCCGAACCGGGCACGCATGGCACGCCGGCGGCCTTCATCGCGCGGATCGCTTCGACCTTGTCGCCCATCAGGCGGATGGTGTCGGCCTTGGGTCCGATGAAGATGAAGCCGGATTCTTCCACGCGCTCGGCAAAGTCGGCGTTTTCCGACAAAAAGCCGTACCCGGGATGGATGGCCTGCGCATCGGTCACCTCGGCCGCGGCGATCAACGCCGGGATGTTGAGGTAACTGTCGCTGGACGCGGCCGGGCCGATACACACCGACTCATCGGCCATGGCGACGTGCTTGAGGTTGCGGTCGACCGTGGAATGCACCGCGACCGTGCGGATGCCGAGCGTGTGGCACGCGCGCAGGATGCGCAGCGCGATTTCACCTCGGTTGGCGATGACGACTTTATCGAGCATGGGAAAAGTTCCGAACGCAGGGTGATGTTCGGGACCCGGGACCCGGGACCCGGGACTCGAAAAAGCAACCGGCTGCAGTTTTCATCGCAGCCCTTGCTCTTCCGGGTCCCGGGTCCCGGGTCCCGGGTCCCGGCAAATCAGTCGATGACAAACAACGGCTGATCGAACTCCACCGGCTGGCCGGTTTCGCCGAGGATGGCGACGACGGTGCCGGAGACGTCGGCTTCGATCGGGTTGAACATCTTCATCGCCTCGATGATCGCCAGGGTGTCGCCGGCCTTGACCGCCTGGCCCACGGTGACGAACGCCGGCTTGTCCGGCGAGGGCGAGGTGTAGAACGTGCCGACCATCGGCGCGCGCAGCACGTGGCCCTCGGGCAGCGCGGCCGCCTGCTTGGCGCCGCCGGTGGAGGCCTCGGTGGGCGACTGCATCGGCATGCTGGCCGCCGCCGGTGCGGCGGCCGGGGCGGGTGCGTACTGCTGCACCGGTGCGCTCATCACCTGGGTGCCCTTGGGCACGCGCGCCAGGCGCACGCTTTCTTCGCCTTCCTTGATCTCGATTTCGGCGAGATTGGATTCTTCGAGCAGGTCGATGAGTTTCTTGATTTTGCGGAGATCCATAAGGGCCTCTTGAGGTGAATCGGTGGAGAGTGCCGGCGGATGCCGGCGGAATGGGGTCAGGCCGTCGGCGTGGTCGCCGAGCCGGGGACGGCAAGGGTCAGGGCACGCGCTCCAGCCGCGCGATCACCGCTTCCAGCGCCAGCCGGTAGCTGTCTGCGCCAAAGCCGCAGATGACGCCGTCGGCCTTGTCGCTGAGATAGCTGTGGTGGCGGAACGGCTCGCGCGCATGCGGATTGGACAGATGGATTTCCACGAACGGCAGGCCCACGCCCAGCAGCGCGTCGCGCAGTGCCACCGAGGTGTGGGTGAAGGCGGCCGGGTTGATCAGGATGTAGGCGGTGCCGTCCTCGCGCGCGGCGTGGATGCGCTCCACCAGCACGTGCTCGGCATTGGATTGCAGGCAGGCCAGCACATGCCCGGCGGCCTGTGCACGGTCCACCAGGGCCGCATCGATCTGCGCCAGCGTGGTGCGCCCATAGACCTCCGGCTCGCGGGTACCGAGCAGGTTGAGGTTGGGGCCGTGCAACAGCAGCAGGTGGGCCATGACATCCAGCGCAGCGGAAAGGCCGGAAGTCTGCGCGATGCTGGCGATGCTGTCCAGATAGCAGAAGTTATAGCTGTTTTAAACGAACGATTGAATTTCAGTGGCGCGCGCGTGCCGCGCCAGTGGCGGCGGGCATTGGCGCCCGCAAGGGCAGTTGCACCGGGCCCGACACCTGCACCGGAGCGAGGCGGACGGCGGCAGCCGGTATTCAGGATTGTCACGCCGTTGCGCGGCGATGCCGGCCGATGGCAGTCAGGCGACCGCACCGCCGCCGTCATACCCACATCCTCCCCTGTTGCATGTCGGCGTTCTGTGCCCGTGCAGCCAGTCCGCTCGTCTCCGGTGATGCGGCTACAAGCTCCGGTGTCGACGCAGTGCGTCGCTCGTGCTGCCCTCGCTGCACGTAGCGGGCAGTGGCGCCGCTCGGCCAGGGAGATCGCCGACAGACGGCCCTGCCGACTACGGGCTGCCTGGCTGGTCGTGTTGCGCAGCGTTGGCGTCTCTGCCGAGGTGCCGCCACAAGAACGCGTACGTGAGTGCGGTCCTGTGCGCGGCCAGGGCGTTGTCGCCCGGGTTGGCGTGGCCGCCTTCCATGCTTTCGTAGAACATCACGTCCTTGCCGGCGTCCAGCATCTTGGCCGCCATCTTGCGCGCGTGCCCCGGGTGGACGCGGTCGTCGCGGGTGGAGGTTGCGATCATCGTGGGAGGGTAGGACTTGCCCGGATCGAACAGGTGGTAGGGAGAGAAGGTGCGGATGAACGACCAATCGGCGGTGTCCGGGTTGCCGTACTCTTCCATCCACGACGCGCCGGCCAGCAATTGGCTATAGCGCCGCATGTCCAGCAGCGGCGACTCGATCACCACGGCGCCGAACAGCTGCGGATACTGGACCAGCATGTTGCCGGCCATCAGTCCGCCGTTGCTGCCGCCGTGCACGGCCAGGTGGCTGGCGGACGTGACCTTGCGCGCGATCAGGTCCTGCGCAATCGCGGCCATGTCTTCGTAGGCCTTGTGCCGGTTCTGTTTCATTGCCGCCTGATGCCAGCGTGGCCCGTATTCGCCGCCGCCACGCAGGTTGGCCAGCACGAACACGCCGCCTTTTTCGAGCCAGGCACGGCCCATGACGGCCGAATACCGCGGCAGCAGGGGAACCTCGAAGCCGCCATAGCCGATGATCTGGGTCGGCGCATTGCCGTCGGGCGGCACGTCCTTCGGACTGACCTGAAAGTACGGGACGCGGGTGCCGTCCTTGCTGATGGCGAAGTGCTGGGCGATCACCAGGCCGCTGGCATCGAACAGCGCCGGCAGCGCCTTCATGCGTTCCGGTCGCTGGCCGATCTGCGCCAGCGACAACGTCGGCGGGGTCAGGTCGTCCTGGACAGTGAGCCAGACCGCATCGCTGTCGATGCTGTCCACCGCTTCGACCTGCGCCGATCCGATGCTGGGTGCGCCAATGAAGGGCGTGCGGGCCCAGCCATCGTTGCCTGGCGTCAGGACGCTGAGTCGGGTCTTGACGTCTTCCAGCGTCTGCAGCACCAGATGCGAGCGCGTCCAGACGTAGCCGGTCAGCGAGCTGCTGTCGGTCGGAGCGAAGACGACCTCGAACACCCGCTTGCCGGCCATGAAGTCGTTGAGCCGGGTGGCCAAAAGTGCGCCGGCAGGATAGGTAGTGCTCCCCACGGTCCAGGGTTGGCGCAGCTCAAGCGTGAGCCATTGGCGGTGGACCTGTTTGGTCGCCGAATCCGGAGCATCCACCTTGACCAGTGCGCCGCTGCGATCGCGCAGAAACCAGACGGTGTTCCATGCGCTGAGGCGGTGCTCCACGATATCCCGCTCGAAGCCCGGCGTCGGATCATGGAAGGCGCTGACCTCAAAGTCGGTCGAGGCGCCCGTATACACCACGCTCGCCGTCTCCAGCGCGGTGCCGCGTTTCCATTGCTTGACGATGCGTGGATAGCCGGCATCGGTCGTGCTGCCGGGTCCGAAATCGGTGCCGACATACACGGTGTCCTGATCGATCCAGGACAGCGTACCTTTCGCCTCGGGGCGCACGAAGCCATCCGTCACCCATCGCTTGTCAACGACGTCGAACTCGCGCGTCACATCGGCATCGGCGCCGCCACGCGACAGCGGAATCAGGCAACGGCGGTACGCCGGGCGCAGGCATTGGATAGGATCATGCTGCCATGCCCAGTCCTTGCCTTCGCTCTGGTTGAGCGCATCCAGATCCAGCACGGTTTCCCACCTGGGCGAGGGCTTGCGATATTCCGCAGGGGTGGTCCGCCGCCAGATGCCGCGCGTGTGTTGTTTGTCCTGCCAGAAGTTGTAGTAGTACGTGCCGATCTTCTGCACATAGGGAATCTTCGCATCCGAATCCATGACCTCGCGGATGCCGGCTTCCAGCTGTTTGAACTGCGCGGTCTCGGCCAACTGCGCTTCGGTGCGGGCATCCTGTTGCCTGACCCAGGCAAGCGCCTTCGCCCCGGTCACCTCTTCCATCCATGCGTACGGGTCTGGCGGTGTCGCCGTGGTTGCACTGTCGGCAGCGACAGCTGTGGCGGTGAGACCTGCGATGAGTGCAAGAACAATCCACGCACCGCTCGGGGTAGGGGAAGACGTGCGGACCATGCTGTCATCACCGCTGTGGGGAGCAGGCAGCATAAGGGCGCAAATCGCTTCTGGCGCACGCAACGAGCAATGTTGAGGAATGCGTTTTCGGGGCAGGTTTTTCGCACTGCATCCGGCGTGCCGATGGCAAGAAGATGCGCTGCCATTGCAGGCGTCGCTGCGGCCAATGGCCAGCCACTCGCATGAGGCGCATCAACGCGGCAGGTGCGCATGGCGGTCGCAACGGCGCTGCGTGGTCGTCGGCAATCGGCAGTCGGCAATGCGTGTCAGCTACCGGCAGCGGCCAGCGCGCTACGCACCGGCATCACGTGCCAACGTGCGCCGGGCCGGCGCACGCAAACGCCACGCGTGCCCGCCCACGCCGTGGCACGCTGAGGCAGCGTGCCTGCGCAAGCCGCCGCCTCAGCGCGCTGCGCGCAGCAACGCGTCCTCGGTGATCGCGCCGGTCAATACCGTGGGCAGGATCGCCGGCGGGGCACCGGGACCGTACACCACGTAAAGCGGCACGCCCACGGCCTGGTGCTGGTCTAGGAAGGTGCTGATGGCCGGGTCGACGTTGGTCCAGTCGCCTTTCATGTAGACCGCATCGACGCGGCGCAGGGCGTCGCGGAATTCGGCACTGCTCAGCACGTTCTTTTCATTGGCCTTGCAGGTCACGCACCAGTCGGCGGTCATGTTGACGAACACCACGCGGTTGTCGGCGCGCAGGCGGTCCAGCAATTGCGGCGAGAACGCCACTGCGCCTTCGCTGGCGGCGGTGGCCGCCGGCAGCCGCAGGCGGGTGACGCCGACCACCGGCACGATGGCCAGCACCAGCATCACCGTCGCCAGGCGCATGCCGGTGCGATGGCTGTTCCAGCGGCTGCGCTCGAAGCACCACAGGCCCAGCGCCAGCAGGGTGGCACCGACCAGCATCAACGCCAGCGCATCCACGCCGCGCTGCTTGCCCAGCACCCACAGCAGCCAGATCGCGGTGAGATACATCGGGAACGCCAGCACCTGCTTGAGCGTCTCCATCCATGCGCCGGGCGTGGGCAGGCGCCGCGCCAGCGAGGGGACGAAGCCGATCAGCAGGAACGGCAGCGCCAGGCCCAGGCCCAGCGCCAGGAATACCAGCATCGCCAGCAGCGCCGGCGCGGTGAACGCATAGGCCAGCGCGGTGCCCATGAATGGAGCGATGCAGGGGCTGGCGACCACGCAGGCCAGCACGCCGGTGAAGAAGTCGCCCAGCGGCCCGTTGCGCGCGGCCAGCGACTGGCCGATGCCACCCAGGTTGCTGCCCAGCGTGAACACCCCCGACAGGCTCAGGCCCACCGCAAACATCAGGTACGCCAGCGCCGCCACGAACCACGGCTGCTGCAGCTGGAAGCCCCAGCCGGCCGCTTGCCCGGCCGCGCGCAGGCCGATCACCAGCCCGCCGATGGCGGCGAACGACACCAGCACGCCCAGCGAATACCAGATGGCATGGCTGCGGGCATGGCTGCGGCTCTCGCCGCTGTGCGCCAGCCCCAGCACCTTCAGCGACAGGATCGGCAGCACGCAGGGCATGAGGTTCAGCACCAGCCCGCCGAGCAGGGCCAGCGCCAGCATCGCCAGCAGGCCCTTGTCGGTATGCGGTGGCTGGGTGCGCTGCGGATTGTCGGCCGCGGCGCTGGCAGCCGGCGGCGCCGCGGAGGCGCCGGCTTGGGCGGGCGCTGGGTCGGCAGGTGCCTGCCCGGCGGCCAGCGGCGAAATCATCAGCGGCGCGGCCTGCGCCTGGTTTTGCGGCGAGACCGTGCCGGCAGGCAGGTCGAGCGCCACGCGGCGGGTCATCGGCGGGTAGCAGATGCCGTCGGTCTGGCAGCCCTGGAAGGTGGCCACCAGGGTCACGTGCGCCGGCTCGGCGCGCTCGCGCAGCAGCGGCAGGGTGACTTCGGCCTGGTCGAAATACACCACCACGTCGCCGAAATGTTCGTCGCGGTGGGTCTTGCCCTGCGGCCAGCGCGGCAGCCCGGTGCGCACGCCGGTGCTGCCTTCCACGGCCAGCGAGGTGCGGTCGCGGTAGAGGTAATAGCCCGGTGCCGGGGTAAAGCGCAGCAGCAGGCTGTTGCCGTCGCCGACGATGGCCTCGAAGGTGAAGGCCTGCTCGGCCGGCAGCGGCAGCGTGTCCACGCCGGCGGCCTGGCCGGTGGCGCCGAACAGGCGCGGACCCGACGCGCCGCGCGGCACCAGTGCGCCCAGGTTTTCGCGTTGCGGTGCGGCGGTGGGCGCGCCGGCGGCCGCTGCCTCGGGCAGCGCGACGCGGATCTCGCGCCGCTGCGGCGGGTAGCACACCCCAGCATCGGCGCAACCCTGGTATTGCACCTGCAGGACCGCCGTCTTCAGCGCCGGCTCGGCCCTGCCGGCCAGGGTGGCCTGCAACTGCTTGCGGTAGGTCTGCACCTGGCCAAAGAACTCGTCGTGCTTGCTCTCGCCCTCCGGCAGCGCCAGTTCGCCAACGGAAAAGCCCTGCCCGGACTTGACGCTGATGCGATGGCGATACAGGTAGTAGCCCGGCGCGATCTTCCAGTTCAGAGCGATGCTGTCGCGGCTGTCGGCCTGGGCGGTCAGCGCGAAGGCCTGGTCCACCGGCAGCAGGTCGGCCTCGCTGACCGCCTGCGCGGGTGGCGCCACCAGCGCCAGCGGCGCGGCGAACAAGGGCGCGGCCAGCAGCGCGCAGCGGGCGATCCAGCGGGACAGAGACTTCATGGACGTCAGGATTCCTTGCGGGTGTCGGCCCGGACCCAATCGAGGTAGGCCGGCAGCCCGGCGCTGGCTTGGACAGCAACCGCCTCCGGCAGTTCATACGGATGCAGCGCCTGCAGCCGCGCGATGGCGTCGGGCAGGCAGTCGTCCCAGGTCTTGATCAGCAACTGCACTTCCGTGCTGCGCTCGATGGCGCCGTTCCAGCGGTACAGCGATTGCGCGCCGGGCAACTGGGTGACGCAGGCGGCCAGGCGCTCGTCCAGCAAGGCGTGCGCGATGCGGTCGGCGCTGTCGGCATCCGGGCAGGTGCTGAACAACAGATGGAGGGAAGAGGCGCTCATTGCAGCTGCGCAGTGTAATGCCCCGCCTGCGGGGGATCGACCGCCGATTCCGGAACAGGGCGTCAACTTCGCTGCCTTCGCAATGCCGGTAGGCAGGGCGCCCATGCCTCGGTGCAGCTGCGCAGGGAGGTCGGTAGAGCACCTGCCACACTGCGCCGACCTTGCCGTGGCGCGGAGCGCGGCGCCGGATGCCAAGACCGGCCGACAACGGTTGGGAGATGCATTGCGCC
Source organism: Xanthomonas sp. NCPPB 1068 (assembly GCF_041479385.2). Taxonomy (NCBI): domain Bacteria; kingdom Pseudomonadati; phylum Pseudomonadota; class Gammaproteobacteria; order Lysobacterales; family Lysobacteraceae; genus Xanthomonas; species Xanthomonas sp. NCPPB 1068. The sequence goes on from NZ_CM192986.1 coordinate 607,973, forward strand.
GGTGACCCGGCGGTCACTTCGCCCAGCGCGAGGAGGCCGGGATCCTTGGCAAGGCGATCTTGGAAGCCTGCATGTCGGTGCGGAGGCGACGCATTGCCACGCCCGCGGTATTCAGCAGCGGCGTCGGATCCGATCGAGGGCGTTTCGCCTGCTGCGACCCACGCCGTCGGCACTGGCGCCTGGCCGCCATCAGGTGCCGTACGTTTTTCCGCGTGACCCCACCCCACCGGCCCGACGCATCACGCGTCGGGCCGGTGCAGCTCAGTTGGCCAGCTGGCAGCTGGCCGGCTTGGCCGAAGTGAACAGGCCGGCAGTGGCCCATTCGGGATGATCCACGAACGGGTTGCGGTTGCCCTGGAAGCTGAAGATCACCTGGTTGCGAGCACGTTCGGCATCGTCTGGCGGGTCGGCCTGGTGCCAGGCCAACAGCGTGGACAGCAGGCCCATATACGCGGGCGAAGACGAGGTCTGCACGATCCGGCTGCGGTCGTCGGTGAGCTCCAGGTCCGGCTCGGACTGCCCGGTGGCTGCATCGGTGCCGCCTTCGTAGCGAATGGCCATGTACATCACCGCACGCGCCATGTCGCCCTTGCGCCGGCCCCACACTTCGAAGGTGCCGCCGTTGCCGTCGGGCGTGCGCACCCAGTTGGAATTGCCCGGGTAACGCCCGCTGCCGCCGCCACTGCCGTCGTTGACCTCGGTCACCCGCTCGCCGCAGCTGCTGGTGCAGGTGGCATAGGGCTTGTTGCCGCGGTCGGCGTTGAAGGTGGTGTCGGTCAGGTACAGCATGTGGGTGTCGGTGTAGGGCGCGTACGGCAGGCCGCGGTCGCCGGTGGCGCTGCCGAAGCCCAGCGAGTTGGGCCAGGTGTGCTCGCGGTTGTAGGTCAGCCCGCTGCCGGTCCCGGCCCGGTCGCTGACCTTGGCGTAGCTGCGGTTGCGGTAGGCGTCCAGGATGCGGCCGCTGTTGTTGGGGTCCTCGTCGGCCATCTCCAGGATGGTCCAGGTATTGGTGCCGGTGCCGCTGTACGGGTAGACGGTATGGCCGCGGATGGTGGCGTTGAGCGAGCAGCGCAGCTGGCTGGCAGTGGCGGTGTTGACGCGCGAGTAGTAGCCGGTGGCGCCGCCGCTGGCGGTGGCCACGGTGAAGGCGATGGACTGGTTAGCCGCCGGGCTCAGGCCGCTGGCATCGCGGATGGCGCTGGCGGTGATGGCCAGCGTGCAGCGCTCGCCGCCGACCAGGGCGGTGTTGGTGGACAGGGTGAAACGGCTGCCCGTCGTTGCGTAGCTCAGTGCCACGTTGCCGGAACTGGCGCAGCTCAGCGCAAAGGCGCCGCTGCTCAACGTCACCGCCTCGCTGAAGCCCACCGCCAGGTCGCCGGCCGCCGGGAAGCCGGTGGCGCCCTGGCTCGGCGTGGTGCTGGTGATCGTCGGCGCACCGGTGGTGCCGCCACCGCCGCCGCCGCCGTTGAAGGTCTGGCTGCGGTTGCAGGCGCCGAAGGTCTGCGCCGCCGAGCCGGCCCAGCTGAAGTTGGCCGCCGCGCTGCCGGTGCCGGTGAGTTGGAGCGAACTGCCGACCGCGCTGCTGTTGCTCTCGCTGACCGGCAGGTTCTGGCTGGTGACCCCGGCCGCCGGGCCGCCGCTGCCGGTGATGGCGCCTTCGTAGCTGAGGAACTGCACCAGTTGCCCATTGGGGTCGACCAGCGCCACGCCATCGTTGGGCCCGTTCTGCACGCCGTTGCTGGCGTAGCTCACGGTGGCCAGGCGGACCTGGCTGCCGCAGCTGACCAGGCTGCCGGCCGGTACCGCGGTGTTGGCGTAGACCGTCGCCGCGCTCGGGACACTGCCGTTGTACAGATAGATGCGGTAGCCGCTCAGCGATTCGCCGGCGGTGGCCACCACTTCCACGCCTTCGCCGCTGTCGCCGGAGGCGCCTGCATCGTCGTAGTGCAGTTCGTTGATGAAGACCGCCGCATGGGCGGCGGTGGCGCTCAGCGCGAACGCGCAGGCCAGGGGCAGGGTGCAACGCAGGGACACAACACGGGACGGCAACCTCATCGACAGCTCCTTGTGATCGGGAATGCGATCCCGACTGTAGAGCGTGCGCATGACAAACGGTGGAACCTGGTTCCATTTCTAGCGTGTGGCTGGATGCGCGCCTGGTGATGAGCGGGATGAGGTGGCTGCGGGGAATCAGCGGCGCTGCTGCTCGCGCGGTGCCGCTGGCATTGTCGGCCCTGTAGCCGCTGCCAACGCGCACCGCCCGGATGCCGCGCAGGCCGTGCGCCGCAGTCGTCCTGGCCCCTGGATGAGACCGCGCGGCCGAAAAATTTTTTACGCCCAGCCCTTGAAAGCTGCCCGCGCAGCACAATCTCTGGCCCGCACCCGCTCTGTCGGGTTTTTTCCGCGCGCTGTGCTGGCAGTCGTCATGTGCGAGTGCTAACATCGCCGATAATTTCCAGACCAATCAATCACTTAAGAGGGTCTTTCTCTATGAGCATCAAGCCGCTTCACGACCGCGTTGTAGTCAAGCCGATCGAAGCCGACGAAGTTTCCGCCGGCGGCATCGTGATCCCGGACTCCGCCAAGGAAAAGTCCACCAAGGGTGAAGTCGTCGCCATCGGCGCCGGCAAGCCCCTGGACAACGGCAGCCTGCGCGCGCCGGTGGTCAAGGTTGGCGACAAGGTCATCTACGGCCAGTACGCCGGCAGCAGCTACAAGTCCGAAGGCGTCGAGTACAAGGTGCTGCGCGAAGACGACATTCTGGCCGTCATCGGCTGATCAGGCGCTATGCGCCGGGAATCGGGAGTAGGGAATCGGGAATCGGTAGAGCGGCCAACGCCGTCGCCATCCCGCCCAGCCCCGATATCCGCCCTTGATTGACCGATTCCCCATTCCCCATTCCCAATTCCGGAGTTTCAGACAATGGCTGCTAAAGACATTCGTTTCGGTGAAGACGCACGTACCCGCATGGTCCGTGGCGTCAACGTGCTTGCCAATGCCGTGAAGGCAACCCTCGGCCCGAAGGGCCGCAACGTCGTGCTCGAGAAGAGCTTCGGCGCGCCGACCATCACCAAGGACGGCGTCTCCGTCGCCAAGGAAATCGAACTGGCTGACAAGTTCGAGAACATGGGCGCGCAGATGGTCAAGGAAGTCGCTTCCAAGACCAACGACAACGCCGGCGACGGCACCACCACCGCCACCGTGCTGGCCCAGGCCCTGATCCGCGAAGGCGCCAAGGCCGTGGCCGCCGGCATGAACCCGATGGACCTCAAGCGCGGTATCGACCAGGCCGTCAAGGCCGCCGTCGCCGAGCTGAAGAACATCTCCAAGCCCACCACCGACGACAAGGCGATTGCCCAGGTCGGCACCATCTCGGCCAACTCGGACGAGTCGATCGGCAACATCATTGCCGAAGCGATGCAGAAGGTCGGCAAGGAAGGCGTGATCACCGTTGAAGAAGGCTCGGGCCTGGAAAACGAGCTGGACGTGGTCGAGGGCATGCAGTTCGATCGCGGCTACCTCTCCCCGTACTTCATCAACAACCAGCAGAGCCAGTCGGCCGACCTGGACGACCCGTTCATCCTGCTGCACGACAAGAAGATCTCCAACGTCCGTGACCTGCTGCCCGTGCTGGAAGGCGTGGCCAAGGCCGGCAAGCCGCTGCTGATCGTGGCTGAAGAAGTCGAAGGCGAAGCGCTGGCGACCCTGGTGGTCAACACCATCCGCGGCATCGTGAAGGTCGTGGCCGTCAAGGCACCGGGCTTCGGCGACCGTCGCAAGGCGATGCTGGAAGACATGGCCGTGCTGACCGGCGGCACCGTGATCTCCGAAGAAGTGGGCCTGGCGCTGGAGAAGGCGACCATCAAGGACCTGGGCCGCGCCAAGAAGGTGCAGGTCTCCAAGGAAAACACCACGATCATCGATGGCGCTGGCGATTCGGCCGCGATCGAGTCGCGCGTCGGCCAGATCAAGACCCAGATCGAAGACACCTCGTCCGATTACGACCGTGAGAAGCTGCAGGAGCGCGTGGCCAAGCTGGCCGGTGGCGTTGCAGTGATCAAGGTCGGCGCGTCGACCGAAATCGAAATGAAGGAAAAGAAGGCCCGCGTCGAAGACGCCCTGCACGCCACCCGTGCAGCCGTCGAAGAAGGCGTGGTCCCGGGCGGCGGCGTGGCCCTGGTGCGTGCGCTGGTGGCCGTCGGCAACCTGACCGGTGCCAACGAAGACCAGACCCACGGCATCCAGATCGCCCTGCGCGCCATGGAAGCCCCGCTGCGCGAAATCGTGGCCAATGCCGGCGAAGAGCCGTCCGTGATCCTGAACAAGGTCAAGGAAGGCACCGGTAACTACGGCTACAACGCCGCCAACGGCGAGTTCGGCGACATGGTGCAGTTCGGCATCCTGGACCCGACCAAGGTCACCCGTTCGGCGCTGCAGAACGCAGCCTCGATCGCCGGCCTGATGATCACCACCGAAGCCATGGTGGCCGATGCACCGAAGAAGGACGAGCCGGCGATGCCGGCCGGCGGTGGCATGGGCGGCATGGGCGGCATGGATTTCTGATCCACGCCACTTCGGCTGTTGCAGTACAAAAGGACCCCGCCGCAAGGCGGGGTTTTTTGTGTCCGACGAGCTGGATGGCAGCACGCGATCGCTGGGATGATCGGCCCGAAGCAGGTGGCCGACGCACGCATTCCACTGGTCATGCAAACCGCATGCCCGGTAGGAGCGCACCTGGGCGCGAGCGGCTGCACCGATAACGCCCCAGTCGCGCCCGGGTGCGCTCCTACGTAGGGTCGATACGGCCCGCGCAGCCAGCTCGCGGCCCCAACCGTGTTCACCATCGCAAAACCCCCCAGATGGCGACACCCATCACACTTGCATGACAACCTGTTGACACCGATGTCATCGCAGTTCTAGCGTCGTTCGCGCAGGCGTTTGCGCCGAGCGGTCGGGGGGCCATCGGACAAGGGGCAGCGGTGCATGCATCGCTGGCGGACGTCGTTGCAGTGCACTGCCACGCCGGCCACGTCCGGCTTCTCCCGGGGATCTTATGAACTGCCGCAGTCATCGTCTTGCCTTGTCGATTTCCGTGTCCTTAGCGCTGACGGCTGCCGTCGCGCCACCGCTCATGGCCCAGCAAACCGAGCCGGATACACCGCGCGCCACCTCCACCCTGGATGCGGTCAGCGTCACTGGTTCGCGCATCAAGCGCGCGCAGGTCGAAGGCGCCCAGCCGGTGGTCACCATCTCGGCGCAGCAGATCCAGCAGGAAGGGTTTGCTACCGTCTACGACGTGCTCAACAGCATGAATCAGCAAGGCTCGGTGGAAGCCGATACGCAGTGGGGCTCGCACACGCCCAACGCCTCGCCGATCAATCTGCGCGACCTCGGCCCGGGCCGCACCCTGCTGCTGGTCAACGGCCACCGCGTGGCCGATTACCCGCTGCCGTACGGCGGCGAAAGCAACTTTTCCAACTACAGCAATATTCCCTCTGCAGCGGTGGAGCGCATCGACATCCTCACCGGTGGCGCATCGGCCATTTACGGCTCCGACGCGGTGGCCGGCGTGATCAACGTGATCCTCAAGCGCGACTACCAGGGTGACCAGGTGCGCCTGCGCGGCGGCACCGCCACCGAAGGGGGGCGCGACAGTTTCGACGTCTCCTGGGCAGGCGGGCGCACCGGCGAGAACTGGAGCCTGACCTACGCGCTGCAGGCCACCAGGCGCGACCCGTTGAGCGGGCGCGATCGCCCGAAGATGGACGATTCGGACGACATGTCCTATTCCAACTGGACCGGCCAGAACCGCCTGTACGGCTTCAACCCGTTCACCGGCCTGAGCCTGGTCGATGCCAACACCAACGAGCGCCTGGCGCCGCCCGCGGGCACCTGCGCGCGCTTCGGCGGCGAGTTCATCGACGGGCAACGCCTCAGCTACAACCAGAACACCGGCGCGCTCACCAATGCCGGCGATTACTGCGGCGTGGCGCGCGACTACGGCGACTGGGGCCTGGTGACCGGCAGCGAAGATTATTCGGCCTATCTCTACGGCACCTGGAAGTTCGGCGAGGCCACCGAAGCCTGGGCCACGCTCTCGGCCAACCGCAGCATCGGCCGCTGGACCTACGACCCGCCGTACGCCTATCTGGGCCCGTTTCAGGATGCGGCCACTGGTCGCTCGTTGAACCTGATCCGTCAGCTCACCCGGCGCGAAGCCGGCGGCTGGGACCGGCTGGCCAACTACAACAAGGAGCAGTCCTGGGATCTGAGCGCCGGTTTGCGCGGCGTGTGGGCCGACCGCTTCGATTGGGAGCTGAGCGTGGGCCGCTCGCGCTACACCGTGGACGAATACGTACGCACCGTGGATACCGCACGTGCCACTGACTATTTCCTAGGCAGTCCCGTCGGCACGGCCGCCGATGGCGCGCCGATCTATGCGATCAACGAAGCGCGGGTGTACTCGCCGCTGTCGTCGAACCAGTACGACGACCTGGTGGCCAAGTCGCACAACTCGGCGTATTCGTGGGTCAATCAAGCCAGTTTCAGCTTGAGCGGCGATGTGGTGCAGGGCTGGGCCGGGCCGATCCGCTTTGCCACCGTGGCCGAAGTCGCCAAGCAGGGCTATCAACTCTCGCCGGACCCGTGCGCCAACGAGTGCTACCCGGTGGACGTGGTGGACAGCGGCGGCGGTGAACGCATGCGCAGCTCGGCCGGGCTGGAATTCCAGATTCCGTTGCTCTCCACATTGAGCGCGAATGTGGCCGGCCGTTACGACCGCTACGGCAACTACCGCTCGTCTGCCGCGATTCCGACCGATGTCGGCACGCAGAGCGACACCACCTGGAGCGCGGGCCTGGAATGGCGGCCGGTGGAAAGCCTGCTGGTGCGCAGTACCGTGGCCACCAGCTTCCGCGCACCGGACATGCACTACGTGCTCGGCGAACCCAGTTCCACCAATCAAACGGTGATCGACCAGTACCGCTGCATTTCCTCCGGCGCCTACCTCACCGGCGGCTGCAACGACGAGAACAACAACATCTTCTACACCGTTGATGTGAACCGTCGCGGCACCCCAGATCTGCGCTCGGAAACCGGCCGCTCGTTCACCGGTGGCGTGGTGTGGGACATCGCACAAGGGCTGTCGTTGAGCGTGGATTACTACCGCATCCAGCTGGAGGAAATGATCAAGGACCTGGACCGCGACGAGATCCTGTCGGCCGAAGCCGGCTGCCGCACCGGCACCACCATCAGCGGTGGCGCCTGGAATAATCCGGGCGGCGCGGGCTATTGCGACACCATCACCTCGCGGGTGACGCGCAATGCCGACGGCACCCTGGCCAGCATCGAGCGCGGCCCGATCAACCTGGCGCAGATGGAAACCTCCGGCATCGATGCCGCGCTGAAATACCGCCTGGCCACTGCAGGCTGGGGCAACTTCCAGCTGTCGCTGGACTACAACAACCTGATTGCCTACCGCGAGCAGATCTACCGCACCGACAGCGACGAAAACCGCCGCGACGAACGCGTGCGCAGCCGTGTGCGCGGCAGCGTGCATTGGGACAACGGCGGCGCCTGGGACTGGACGGTGTACTTCCGCCGGCTTGGCTCGATGCGCGCCGTCAACTGGGGCACCTGCGCCCGCTTCGACGACGGCTATCAACCCAGCGCCTCCGACGAGTGCCTGGTGACCGATACCGCCAACGTGCATCTGGGCGAAACCAGCAAACGTTACTTCGGCCGCGTGGGCCCGGCGATCTACTGGAACCTGAGCACCGGCTACAAGATCACCGACCATGCCAAGGTCAATTTCTACGTCAACAACGTGTTCAACGAAGTGGGTTACGAAAACAAGGAGCGCTTCTACGGCTACGGCTTCTACAACACCACCTTGTTCAACCCCATCGGCCGTGAAGTGGCGGCGGAGTACGTGTTTACGTTTTGAGTGAGGTTTGCCGCGTGGCATGCCACGGCCTCGTCGCCGTGGCATGCAGCGGTGCGTTGTGGCGGCACGCTTGGCGCAAACGCGTCATCAGGCAAGACGCGCCGCGGTGCGGCGCAGGCTCGCCAACGCGCGCGTGGCGATGTCATGCATCTGATCGCTCAAGGCGTCGTCGTCGATGCAGCGCTGCCAGAACTGTTCGGCCATCTCTGCGGCGCGCCGCCACTGCGCAAACTGCCCGACCGTGGGCGCCGGAATCTCGATGTCCCTGGGCACGATTTCGCCACTGGATGCCGGCCGCAGCGCCATCGGCAACATGTCGTACACCGGTGCAAGCCGCAACGGCAGCGTGTCGGCAAGGATCAGCGCTGCGTTGCCCAGATGCATGTCGGTGTTGCCGATGAGCGCGCCGAACCAGCTGATCACCTCCAGGTGCTCGGCATCTTCCGGACTCAGCCAACCATCGCGCTTGAGCAGCGGCGCAAGCGCGCGCCATGTGCCCAGCTCCGACTGCCCATAGAACGCGGCGTAGATCGCCATCAACGAAACAAAACCGCGTCGGCCCAACGTCGGTGTGCGATCGAAGCGTGTGGATTCGAGAAAGACGCGCTCGCCTGCCTGCAGCCGCTGCGTCGTTGCCGCAGCAATGCCACCGGCAAGCAGCACCTGGCTGGCCAGGTGCTCCATCTGCAGCAGGTCCGCCCAGCGCCGCCCGCCAGGCTGATCGATGCGGTCGGAAAACTTCACGATGACCGGGCGATACACGCCATTTTCGCGCAGCACCGCGGTGAACTTCGGCTGCTCGCCTGCAGCGGACGAGCCGACGTCTTCACCGCGCAGTGCGGCATCGGCCTGCTCAAGATAGGCCTGCGGGCGCGCGTAGATGTCGATGTCATCAGGCTGGTCGATCGACGACAGTGCGCGCGCCAGCGCCTGCTCGCCCACGAGCAGGTCGCCGAGCTGGTCGTGACCATCGGACAGCAGTGCGATGAGCGCGTCACTGGGCGACCACAGCGTGAGATTTTCGGGCAGCCGCAACGGCCCGGAGATGCGATGTGCCAGGTTGCGCCCGAGAAATCCCTGCGGGCGTTGGTCATCCAGAAACCAGGGCAGCGACGCGAACTCGCCCAGATGCAGCGGCGGATGCAGGAGCACGGGGTTGTCCTGCAGCAGCTCCACGAAGAAGTGGTCGCGATGGAGTGCATGCAGCTGGCCCAGCGCCACGACGCGGGCATGGCTGTCGATGCGGTAGAGCGGCCAGGCGCGCTCACCGCGCACCGCGCCCGTGGCGATGTAACTGGTGGCGCGCGCGCTGCCGTAGCGCCGCACCGCCGTTCCTGCAGCGGCAACCAGACGCGAAAGGGTTGCCTTGCTCACCCCCAACCGCGCCGCGAGTTCGGCGCCGCGCAGCGGGCCGTCGATGCGCAACGTGGTGACCAGGCGTTCTACGGCATCGGGCTGTGGCATACGGATCAGCGATGAAACGATTTGTGAAACGATACATTAGGACGGTTGGCGCTGCAAATAACTGACTTGTATTGAGAATTTGAAATTCAGGGCAAGATGATGCATTAAAAATGAAACGATACGTTCGGTGCTCCTGAGCTGGCCCCGGGGGGGGGCGGACCGCAGCGCCTGCACGGCGCTGGACAGCGCCAGAAACGCCAGGCGAGTCACGCGCATGCAGCGGCGGAAACGGCGAGACCGGCGTGCGTCTCCGCTTGCCGCAGGGAGCTGATCTGGAACGTCGCGGGTCTGCCGTGCGCCGGCGCAGCCTGCCTTCATCGCGTCCGGTTTCAGAGCAGGTGCACCTCCATGCCGGCGCACCGATCGCATTGCGCCGGGCACGCAGCACAACAGCGCATGACACGGCTGCTCTGCGGAAGGCACGACCGCCGCACCCCCGATCGGTTTGCGCCACGCGGCCCTGACCAGCACGTTGGCGCCATGCGTCCGCCCCTATGCTGCGCCAGCTGTCGAATGCGTCGGCGCGCCCGTCCGTTGCCGATGAAACAGTGGCAACGCGCAAAAGTGCGTGGTATCAATGCATCCCATGAACGCACCCCGCAGCCAGTTTTATTTTTGGTACTACGGTTTTCCGATGCCGCTGGCGGAGGAAGGAGTGCGCTCACCCTGAAGGACACTTCAGCAGCATTCCCGAAAAGCCGCCAGCGCACACTGGCGGCTTTTTTGTTGCCGCAACGCCTGGCTCCCTGATGCAACACCGCCCAACGAGACACTGTTATGCCGCCTGTGACCGATGACCTGCGTATCCGCAAGATCGAAGCCCTTGCACCGCCTTCGCAGCTGCTGTCGCTGCTGCCATGCGATGAGCGCGCCTCCGACACCGTGACCAACTCGCGTGCCGCGCTGCACGAGATCCTGCACGGGCGCGACGACCGCCTGGCGGTGGTGATCGGGCCATGCTCGATCCACGACCCGGTGGCTGCGATGGAGTACGCGCAACGCCTGCGCCCGTTACGCGACCAGTTCGGCGATGCGCTGGAGATCGTGATGCGGGTGTACTTCGAGAAGCCACGCACCACCATTGGCTGGAAAGGGCTGATCAACGACCCGGAGATGGACGGCAGCTTCCAGATCAACAAGGGGCTACGGATGGCGCGCGGATTGCTGCGCGATATCAACAACCTCGGCCTGCCGGCGGGTGTGGAATTTCTGGACATCATTTCGCCGCAATACATCGCCGACCTGGTGGCCTGGGGCGCGATCGGCGCACGCACCACCGAGAGCCAGGTGCATCGCGAAATGGCCTCCGGGCTCTCGTGCCCGGTGGGCTTCAAGAACGGCACCGGCGGCGACGTCAAGATTGCGGTGGACGCCGTGGGCGCGGCCTCGCATCCGCATCATTTCCTGGCGGTGACCAAGGACGGCCACACCGCGGTGGCGGCAACGGCCGGTAATCCGGACTGCCATGTGATCCTGCGTGGTGGCAAGGTGCCCAACTTCGATGCGGCAAGCGTGGATGCGGCCAGCCAGGTGCTCAACAAGTCGGGGTTGCCGGCGCGGTTGATGATCGATGCCAGCCACGCCAACAGCGGCAAGAATCCGGACAACCAGCCCAAGGTGGTCGACGACATCGCGCTGCAGCTGGAAGGTGGCGAGACGCGCATCGTCGGGGTGATGGTGGAGAGCCACCTGGTTGGCGGCCGCCAGGAGCTGGTCCCCGGCTGCGCACTGACCTACGGCCAGAGCATCACCGACGGCTGCCTGGGCTGGGACGCATCGGTGCAGGTGCTCGAACGCCTGGCAACGGCAGTGCGCGCACGCCGCGCAAGGCGGATTGCCGAGGCTGCGTGAGCCGGGTGCTGGCGACGGGCCGATGCTGATGGAGTGCGCTGCCGCCGAACGACGTGGCGGGGTTACCCATCCAATCCCGTGCGACCAGACCCACAAAAAAAACGCCGGGCCGGCGCAGGAAGCCGGCCCGGCGTGGTGAACGACACCACCCACTGGTGACCCGTCGCTGCGGCAGCCAGGAGCCAGAGCACCGTTCTGCACCGCCAGCGAGCGGGTGCAGCCGTTATCGGCCACGCGCGTGGCCTGCGAATGTCGCTGCGTAGCGCAGGCAGACATGAAGTGTCGAAACAGCCGACCGGCCGCAACGACACCACCGCAGGCAGTGGCGTCAAGGCAGGCGTCAGACCGCCGCCCGCATTCGTCGCGCGGGCCGCGGCCGTGGCGCTTTCGCTGCCCAGACCAACGACCGCAGCGCACGTCGAGGCGGCCGCATCGATCTCCGTGGCGAACAGGCTCTGGCCCCACGGCACTGCGCGTTACCTCGTCTATCGACGTGCAACCTCTCAGCCCAGCATGTCGCCGCTGTCCAGCCAGCGCTGGTGCCACGCCAATGCCTCGGGCAACAGGTGCGGGGTGTGCTTGCCGTAGCTGTCGCGGTTGGCGCGTGCCACATAGTCTTCCAATGCATCGCGATAGCGCGGGTGCACGCAGTGATCGAGCAGCTGGCGCGCGCGTTGCTTGGGGGTCAGGCCGCGCAGGTCGGCCAGGCCCTGCTCGGTGACGATCACCGAGACATCGTGCTCGGTGTGATCGACATGGCTGACCATCGGCACGATCGATGAAATGCTGCCGGCCTTGGCGATGCTGGGGCTCAGGAAGATCGACAGAAATCCATTGCGCGCAAAATCGCCCGAACCGCCAATGCCGTTCATGATGCGGCTGCCCATCACGTGGGTGGAGTTGACGTTGCCGTACAGGTCGGCCTCGATCATGCCGTTCATGCCGATGCAGCCGAGCCGGCGCACCAGCTCCGGATGGTTGGAAATCTCCTGCGTGCGCATGACGATGCGCTGCCGGTAGAACGCGATATTGCGCTTGAACTCTTCGTTGCCTTCCGGGCTGAGCGCAAAGCCGGTGCAGGAGGCATACCGCAGTACGCCATCGCGCAGCAACGCGAGCATGCCGTCCTGGATCACCTCGGTGAACGCTTCCAGATCGCGGAAGCCGCTGCGTGCAAGCCCCGCCAGCACCGCGTTGGGGATATTGCCCACGCCCGACTGCAGCGGCAGCAGGTTGGCCGGTAGCCGGCCCTTGCGCACTTCATGGCGCAGAAATTCGATCAGGTGCTCGGCAATGCGTTCGCTGTTGTCGTCGGCAGCGGCAAACGGGCTGTTACGGTCCGGCCCATGCGTGCGCACCACCGCCACGATCTTGGCCGGGTCGCAGCGCAGACTCGGCTCGCCGATGCGGTCGTCGCCATGCAGCAGCGGGATCGGTTTGCGCTGCGGCGGCAGGGCGGTGCCGTAGTAGATGTCGTGCATGCCGTCCAGGCCGGCCGGCTGCCAATCGTTGACCTCGACGATGACCTTGCTGGCCAGGTCCAGCCAGGTCTTGTTGTTGCCGATCGAGGTGGACGGCACCAGGCTGCCATCGGCGCGGATGCCCGACACTTCCACCACCGCGGTGTCGATCTGCCCGTAAAAACCGAACCACACGTGCTGGGCCACGTGGCTGAGATGGATGTCGATGTAATCCAGCGTGCCGGCGTTGATGCGCTGGCGGGCGTCCGGGTCGGACTGGAACGGCATACGCATGGCGATGCCGTCGGCCTTGGCCAACGCACCGTCGAGCTCGGGCGCGGTGGAGGCGCCAGTCATCAACTTGATCTGGAACGGTTGGCCCTGCAGGTGCGCCGCCTCGATGCGCTGCGCCAGCGCCATCGGCACGGCCTTGGGATAGCCGGAGCCGGTGAAACCGCTCATGGCCACGGTTTCGCCAGGCTGGATCAGCGCGGCGGCCGCGTCGGCAGACACCAGTCGGTCGCGCAGCGGCGCGTACAGGATGCGTTCGTCGGACATAGGGCAGGCACGGCGGCAACAGGGGGAGCGCGATTATCGCCGCTGCAGGCAGCGGCCGGGGTGCGACCTTGGTGCAATGGCCAAGCGCATGGCGCAGTCCCCGCGATCGCTGCCGGAGGGGAAGTGCCGGCGAGCGCGACCGCTGTCGGCGCCTGACGCCGCTCGCTGCGGAGCATCCATCCGCTGCGATGCTCATCCTGCCGGCACGCGTCGCGTCCAGTGTTCACGCTTCGCCGCCGGCCCAACCGCGATAGTGGTGACAGATTCCTGCCTGCCTGCGCCCATGCCCTCTGTTCGCGATCGCTTCCAGCGCTGGCCCCGGCCGTGGCGTGTTGCAGTGTGCGTGTTGCTGGTGCTTTACGCGCTGTATCTGCTGGCCGGTAACGTGTTTCTCAACACGCCGTTGTTCGATGCCACCACCAACCGGCAGCCGCACAAGTTCACCATGCAGACCGGCCCGGCGCTGACGCTGTTTCCGGGCCAGGTGATGGCCTGGAACGTGCGCATGCGCGGGCAGGCCAATCGCACCGTGTACGTCTTCCATGCCGACCGCGCACATGCGCGCGTGGCGCTGCTGCCGCTGTTCCGGCGCGAGGTGCGTCTGCCGTGGTTGCACGCCACCGGCCTGAGCGCCGAGGTGGAGACCGCCGACACGCCCATCCCGCCGCCGCCGCGCGGCGATACCGGCTGGACGCTGCGCTTCGATGCGATCACCAGCAACAGCATCCGCAGTGCGCGCCTGGGCAAGCTATTGATCGCCGGCAACGGACACGGCACGGTCGGCTTCCTGAAGCAACTCAAGGGCGGGCCGTCGGAGCTGTTTCCGTCCGAGGCGGGCTTCAGCGATGCGGTGATCAGCTACGACGGTGTGCAGGTGTTCAACGGTGCCGAGGTGGACGCGCAGTTCCAGTTTCCGCGCCACTATCGCGACCAGGCGCCGGGCCTGCGCAAGCTCGGCATCACCCACGCGCGCCTGCAGTTGAAGGCCGCGACGGTGGCGCTGAAGATCGATACCGGTGCGCCGCACGTGGATATCCGCAGCGGGCCGTCTGCTGCGCGCGTGGAGGCCGACATCACCCTGGACCGCGGTGCCCTGCAGCCGGGCAGCCACGCGGTGTGGCGGCTGCCGTTGCTGGCCGGCGTCGGTGCCACCGACCGCGGGATGCTGGCATTGCAGCTGGATGTGGCGCGCGACATCCGCGTGCAGGCACGGCTGCCGCGCGACGACACGACCGGTAGCGAACTGCAGGCCGATCTACGGATCGCCGGGCGCAGCATTCCGTTCGAGCAACCCGCGCAGGTGTTGCCGCGTCTGTCGGGTCAGGTGCGCGGGCGCTGGAAGTTCGAATCCTTGAACTGGATCGCCGAGCTGTTCGTGCGCAAGCCGTGGTTTCAGCTGGAAGGCGGCGGTCTGGTCGAAGCGGATCTGCGTCTTGCGCAGGGCAGGCTGACCAGTGGCAGCACCCTGGATATTCCGCGTGTCGAGGCCGTGGCGCAGGTGTTCGACACGCGCCTGGCAGGTATCGCCAAGGCGCACGGGCGCATCGACGATGCCGCCACGCCGCAGGCGCATCTGGACGTCAGCATTCCCACGTTCAAGGCGGCGCCGCGCGACGCGCCGAAACAGATCTTGCTGGATGGCCGCGATCTGCAGCTGGCGATGCATGGCGATGCCGAACTGGCCCGCTTGAGTGAAACGCTCAAGGCGCAGCTGCGTTTCAGCGATGCGCGTGTGCCCGACCTGACCGTCTACAACCGCTACCTGCCCGGCAACAACGTGCGCCTGCTCGGTGGCAGCGGCAGCCTGACCGGCGATGTGGCGCTCAATGCATCTGGCGACGTTGGCAACGGGCATGCGAATCTGCGGGGGCAGGGCGCGCATCTGGCAGTGGCCGGCGTGCAGATGCGTGGCGATGCGCAGTTGCAGGCCAGGCTGCAACGCGCCGATTTCAAGAACAAGTTCTTCGACCTCAGCGGTACGCGGGTACGCCTGCGCAACATGCGTGTGGGCGACGATGGTAGCGATGCCAACTGGTGGGGCGAACTGCAGGTCGGTGCCGGTACCATCCAGGCCGACGCGCCGTTCCAGGTGGATGCCGATGCGGCCATTCGCATGCGCGATATCGCGCCGTTGCTCTCGGTGTTCGCGCAGCGCGCAGACTACCCGCGCTGGGTGCTGGGCTTGCTGGATTCCGGCGAACTGGATGCCACCGGGCGCGTGCGCTGGCGCAAGCAGCAACTGACGGTGGACGACCTTCATGCGGAAAACGCGCGTCTGTCCTTGCGGGCACGGCTGGCGCTGGACGATGACCAGCGCCGCGGCGATCTGTATCTGCGCTGGGGCGTGCTGGGTGCCGGTATCGAGCTCGATAGCAAGCAGCGGCAGTGGCATCTGGCCGGCGCACGCGAGTGGTACGACAAACAGCCGGGCTTGTTGCCACCGGTGTCCAAGAGCACGTCAGGCACGCGCTGACAAGCGCGGTGCGCGCCGTCGGGTAAGCCACGCTGCAGCGATGCAGAAGGGTACGCGGAGATGTGGTTCTGGATCGCGGGAGGGCGCCCGACACGCTGCAGACGCTGGTCGGCCGACGATGGATCCGGACGTTCTGTGCGCCGTTGCAAGGCGCGCCCTCTGAGAGTCGCACTGCTGGTACATCCAGCACACCGAACATCGAGTACACCCAGCACACCCAGCACATCACGCGCATGAGGCACACCACGCGCATGAGGCGCATGAGGTGGTTGCGCGCCGCGCTCACGGCCGGCTTGGCACACTGCGCGGCGCCGCGTGCGCGGTCTTCAGGAGCCTGCCGTCATGACGATGCCCGTCCGCGCCCGTTGGCGCGCAGCGCCCGCCGTACTGCGTTGGCCGATCCTGGTGGCCATCGCGTTGTATGCCAGCTACCTGGTGCTCGGCAATCTGCTGCTCAACACGCCGCTCGGTCCGGCAGCGCTCAATCGCACGCCGGACAAGTTCGCGATGCAGTGGGGGCCCGCAGTCACCTGGTGGCCGGGGCGGCTCGTGCTCTGGGACGTGACGCTGCACGGCCAGTCCACGCGCAACCGCTGGGATGTCAGCGCCCGACGCATGAGCGGACAGATCCGTCTGCTGCCGTTGCTGAGACGGCAATTGCTGGTGCCACACCTGCAGGTGCAAGGTGTGCGCGCCGGCCTGCAGGCGGCAACGGCCGTTCCGGATGCAGCCAGTGCCACGCGGCCGGCCGCGCCGTCGCAGGCGCAGCGGGCAGGCAGGATGCCAGACCCCACATCAGGCCCGGCCGTGGCGGGCACCGCTGACCCTGGCGCCCTGGCCGCAACCGCAACAACCACTTCGTCGCACGCCACTGCGAGCCCGTTGCACGCTGCAGCGCCATCAGCAAGCGCGACGCCGGTCGCGACATCGGCATCGGCCAAGACGCCAGCAGCAACTGCATCAGCACCACCAACACCCACCACCTCAGCCAGCAGTTCACCAGCCGCCACCCAAGGGGCCAGGCCTGCCTGGACCCTGCAATTCGACCGCATCGAGGCGCAGCAGGTGCACGCGCTGTCGCTGCGGCAATTGCAGATCGAGGGCGATGGCCAGTTGCAGCTTGGTCTGTTCAAGCAATTGCGCGGCGGTCCGCTGGAAGTGTTTCCGTCGCGCGCTGCGTTCGACAAGGCGCGGGTGCGCTGGGCCGAGACTGAAGTGCTGCGCAATGGTCAGCTGCGGCTCGAAGCCAGCATTGCGCGGCATGCGGCCGATCAGGCGCGCGGGCTTGCGCTGTTGCAACTGACAGACGCATTGGTGGCCGTGCATGGCGACACTGCGGCGCTGGATGTCACGCGCACGGCACAGGGCCGCCACACGGTTGCCACGCGCCCCGGCAAGGGACGTGCCGATGGCGAACTGCGCTGGACACGCGGCGCATTGCAGCCGGGTAGCCAGCTGCACTGGCGGGCGCCATTGCACGACAGCACGCGCACTCCGGCAGCAGTGCTGGGCGAGCTGGCTGCGCAGCTGCAGGTGGACGACAACATGCGTCTGAGCATCCGGATGCCCGAACCGGCCGATGCTGGGCTCACGCTGGATGCGGACCTGCGCGTGCAGGGCCGCCAATTGCCCTTGCAATCCATGCGTAGCCTGCTGCCGCGCACCTCCGGGCATGCGCGGCTGCATTGGCAGCTGGCCTCGCTCAGCTGGATCCCCGCGCTGTTTCCCGATGTGGACTGGCTCACGCTGGAAGGCGATGGCCTGGTGGATGCGGATTTGCGCATCGCGCGTGGCCAGCTCGGTGCCGGCAGCCGCCTGCAGGTGCCGCATGTGCGCGCGCATGTCGGGGTGATGGGGCATGCGATCGACGGGCAAGCCAGTGCCGATCTGCGCGTGGACGCCGATGCAGACGGTCAACTGCTGCCTGCACTCGCGTTGCAGATGCAGCAGTTTTCAATTGCTCATGGCGAGTCACCAGCGCGCCCGTTCGTGCAAGGGCGCGATCTGCGTCTGGACCTGCAGACGCGCGCCGACGCCCGCAACCTGACCACCCTGCGCGATGCCACGCGTGCGCACCTGGCCTTTGCCAATGCGCGCGTGCCGGACCTGCGTGCCTACAACCGCTATCTGCCGCAGCAGCAATTGCGTTTCGACGGTGGCAACGGCGTGCTCAGCGGCGATCTGCAGATCGAACCGGGCGGCCGCATCGGCAAGGGCGGCCTGCGCATCGGCGCGCGTGCGGCGCGCCTGCAGTTTGCCGGGCTGGCGTTGCGCGGCGATGTGGATGCCGATCTGCGCCTGCAACGCGGCGATCTGCGTGCGGAGCAATTCAGTCTCGATGCCAGCACCATCCAGCTGCGCAATGTCGGATTCACCGGGCCCGATGGACAACGGCGCGATGGCTGGTGGGCGCGCATCGCGCTGGAGAACACGCGCATGCAATGGCGGCAGCCGATCGGCGTGGATGGACGCGTGCGCATCCAGGTGCGCGATCTGGCGTTTTTGATGGCGCTGTACGCACGCGATCGCTCGATCCCGAACTGGATGTTGCGCCTGGTGGATGCAGGGCAGGCACAAGTGACCGCCCGTGCGCAGTGGCAAGGCGAGACCGTGGTGATCGATCGCTTGCAGGCACGCAACGATCGCTTCCAGGTGGATGCGCGTTTGCGCCTGCAGGGCAGCCAGCGCAGCGGCAGCCTGCTCGCGCGCTGGGGTGTGTTGAGTGCGGCAGTGGGGCTGCGCAACGACACGCCGGAATGGCATCTGATGCACGCCCCGCAGTGGTATCAGGCCCAGCCCGATCTGCTGCGGTGACCGCCGCAGCGCCATCACCGCGTGAAGAAACTCCGGCCAGTTCTGTACTGTCTGGTGTTGTTTTGCAGTGCAGCGTGCAAGTCGGATTCGGGGCGCGCACTATGATCCTGCATCCCGACGTGGGGGAGGGAGCAAAGCCCGCTGGCAGTTCGCTGCAAGCGGGCTTTTTTATTGCCTGAACGTTGCCGGGTCAAGCGCTGACCCGCGGGTGGCCAACCCGGCAAGCTCTCGCCACGCCACACGGGGCTGCGGCCCGCGCGCAGTGCAATCGCCACACTCGCAGGGCTTATTGCGGCAGCTCCAGCAACCACAGCGCGCTGCCGCCGGTAATGAACAGCCGCCGCTGCTCCAGATCGAACGTGCAATTGGAGGCCGTTGCCGGCGTCGGCACCAGGCCGAGCCATTGCCCATCGCGGTCGAAGACGCACACGCCGGCGCTGGAGCTGCTCCACAGCCAATCGTGGCGGTCCACGCAGAAGCCGTCCGCCAGGCCTTCCGGCACCACCGCGAACCGACGCTGGTTGTGCAGTGCGCCATCGTGCCAGTCGAAGGCGGTGATCTCCGGCTCACCCGGGCCGCCTTCGGGCGTCTGCGAGACGTACAGCACGCGTTCGTCGGGCGAGAACGCCAGCCCGTTGGGGTGGTCCAGCGTGGTCATGCATTGCAATGCGCCGCCATCGGGCGGCAGCCGGTAGACGCCGTGATGGTCCAGTTCCTGCGGGGCCGGGCAGCCCTGGCTGGGCTTGCGCAGGCCGAAGGGTGGGTCGGTGAACCAGATCGCGCCATCGCGCGCCACGATCAGATCGTTCGGCGAATTGAGCCGTTTGCCCTCGAAGCGGCTCACCAGCACGTGCGCCTGGCCGTCGCCATCGCTGCGGGTGATGGCGCGGCGCCCGTGTTCGCAATGCACCAGCCGTTGCTGCGCATCCACGGCATTGCCGTTGGTGAACGCGGTGGCGTCCAGCAACACATCCACCGCGCCGTCCTCGCGCCAGCCCAGCACACGGCGGCCCACCACATCGCTCCATACCAGGGTGCGCTGCGCCTGCCACCAGGCCGGGCCCTCGCTCCAGGTGGCCTGGTCGTAGAGGGTCTGCAGGCGCGAGTCACCCAGCCGCGCAGCTAGGGCTGCGTGCTGTGTGGTGGGTGGCGGGCAATCGGCTGGCTGGGCAGGTCCGGGTGCGCGAACGCGGCAGTAGCTATCCATCAACGTGGCGCCGGATGACCGAACGGATGCGCAGTGGCGGCCCCAGGCGATTGCGCAAATTGCACCAGCATCTGCAGGCAAGGCTCATCGCCCAGTTGGCCGGAGCGGTGGCCCCGCTGATCGGTGGTGCCCTGATCCTGGCCGAAGTGGATGTCGCCAGGCCCCATTTCCACCCGTGTGCCGTCGCCGGTTTCGATAAACCAGCGGCCGCGCAGCGGGATCACCCATTGCGGGCGCGGGCTCTCGTGCCAGTCGCCCACCCAGCCCACCGGCAGCACCGCAAACTGGATGCCGAGCACCTCGCCCGGGAACGGCCGCAGCCATTGTGGCGCCGCCCCGCCACCCACGCTCTTGCTGCCGAAGCCGGGCAACTGCGAGGGATTGAGGCGGCTGTTGCCATCCGGACCGGTCCACAGATGCAGGAACGGCAAGCTGGGCGGCAGTGCCGGATCGTTGCCGTCGGTGTCGAGCGGGATCTGCGAGGGCAGCAATGCGGTTGGCAGCAGCGTGGGGGACATGACGGGACTCCTGCAAAAACCGCAGTGCAGCATGGGGGTCGTCAGGGCTTCGTCAGCGGAATGTTCAATCCATCGAACATGCTCACGCCGCGCCGGATAGCCGGGTCATAGCGGATGCCTGCAGCTGCTGCCCGCTTTCGATAGAATGAGAGCAATTCTCATTCCCGTCAGGCGCCGTGTCGCCGGGCTCAGTCGTCCAGGAGGTCTCCGTGTCGGTCACGCAAACGGCGCTGCAGCAGCAGGTGGAGCGCCTGTATGCCGACCACCATGGTTGGCTGCAGGGCTGGCTGCGGCGCAAGTTGGGCGACGGGTTTGTCGCGGCCGACCTGGCGCAGGACACCTTCATCAGCGTGATCAGTGCAGGCGCGGCCGACCAGATCCGCGAGCCGCGGCCGTTCCTGGCCACCATCGCGCGCCGGCTGATGGCGCATCGGCACCGGCGCAAGGTGCTGGAAACCAGCTATCTGGAGCTGCTGGCGGCCCTGCCGGAAGAACTGGCGCCATCGCCGGAGTCGCAATGCCTGGCGCTGGAGGCCATGCAGCAGCTGGATCAGGCATTGGATGGCCTGCCGCCTAAAGTGAAGGAAGCCTTCCTGCTGGCGCATCTGCAGGAACTGAGCTACGCGCAGATCGCGCAACGGCTGGGGGTGTCCAGCAGCTCGGTCAAGCAATACCTCACACGTGCCAACCGGCAGTGCCTGTTCGCGTTGTCGGTGTGAGCGTCGTGCATGGCTGATACCGGCTCCGACGCTGCGCCGCCCCTCAATGGCCAGCGACCGCTGTTGGCCGGTGGCCAGCCGATCAGTGCCGAGGTCGCCGACCAGGCCGCCGACTGGTTGACGGTGCTGATGTCCGGCAATGTCAGCGATGCGCAGCGGCACCAGTGGCAGCACTGGCACGATGCGCATCCGGACCACGCGCGCGCGTGGGCGCATATCGAATCGGTGACCGGGCGGATGAGGACGCTGGCGCCACAGGCGGCGTACCGCAGTCTGTCGCCGTATGCCGGCCCTCGCGACGAGGCATCGCCTGGCCGGCGCAAGGCGCTGAATGTGCTGCTGTGGGGTGGGGTAGCTGGCGCCACCGGCGCGCTGGCCACGCGCACCGAGCGTTGGCAGCGTGCCACTGCCGATTACGCCACCGCCACCGGCGAACGCCGCGTGATGCGGCTGCCTGATGGCAGCCGCATCACGCTCAACACCCATACCGCCATCGACGTGCGTTTCGATGCGCACCTGCGGCTGGTGCGCTTGCTGGAAGGCGAGATCATGGTGGCCACCGCGCATGCGCTGGGTGCCGCGCAAGATGCAAGGCCATTTGTGGTTCGCACGCAGCAAGGTGACATCCGTGCGCGGGGCACCCGCTTTAGCGTGCGCCAGGATGTGGCCGACACTCAGGTAGGCGTGCTGGAAAGCGCGGTGGACGTGCGTCCGCTTGCAGCCACGCAGCACGCCGGGCGTGTGCAGGCTGGCCAGCAATGCCGCTTCACCGCCGTCGCGCTCGGCGCAATCACCAGCGCCGATGCACAGGCCTCTGCATGGGTGCAGGGACAATTGATTGCCGACGAACTGCGCCTGGATGTCTTTGTCGCCGAGTTGAACCGGTATCGCCCCGGCCTGTTGCGCTGCGACCCGGCGGTGGGTGCGCTGCGGGTGTCCGGAGTATTTCCGCTGGACGATACCGACCGCATCCTGGCCATGCTGCCCAGCGTGCTGCCGGTGCGCGTGAGCCGGCGCAGCCGTTACTGGGTGACGGTGCAGGCTGCCGGTTAGAGGTCAGCGCGCTGATCGAAGCGATGGCGCGGGTGGCAATCGGCTACCTCAAATGGCCGCGTGCATGGCGGTGTCGGCCGCGGATGGCTTGAGGAAATCAGCCGTACGTCGCCGATGACAAGTGGCCGATCAAAAAAGAGTGATTCGGTCTGCCCGATCGCCGCAGTTGCGGCACCTCCTTGGTGACGGTGTCAGTGCGACACCAAACCTTGTGGGAACAGCATGTCGATCATTGCCCGCCGCCGCGGCGCCCTTTCTTCGTTGTTTCAGTCCGCTACCAGGCCGCAGGCCGCACGGCGGCCGATCAGTGCTGCGGTCGCAGTCGCGCTGTGCGGGTTGGCCCTGTGTGCGGCAATGCCTGCCGCCATGGCGCAAGACGCCGCCGCCGCGCAGGATGCGCGACAACGCCACCGCATTCCTGCCGGTCCATTGGCGCCGGCGCTGCGCACGCTGGCCGGCTCGGCCAACCTGTTGTTGAGTTTCACCGCCGCGCAGACCGAGGGCAAAACCACTGCCGGGCTCGATGGCACTTACACCGCACCGGCCGCACTGAGTGCGCTGCTGGCCGGAAGTGGCCTGCAGGCAGTGCCTCTGGAGACCGGCGGCTATGTGCTGCGCCCGGCACCGGCCCGGCCGGCCGCCCGCAGCCAGGCGGATGCGTGGTTGCTGCCCACGATCAACG
This sequence comes from Xanthomonas sp. NCPPB 1068, assembly GCF_041479385.2. Classification (NCBI taxonomy): domain Bacteria; kingdom Pseudomonadati; phylum Pseudomonadota; class Gammaproteobacteria; order Lysobacterales; family Lysobacteraceae; genus Xanthomonas; species Xanthomonas sp. NCPPB 1068. The sequence goes on from NZ_CM192986.1 coordinate 630,717, forward strand.
TAACCGCGCAGGCCGATCGCAGTGCGGCCACCAGCGGCACCGGCAGCTATACCGCGCGTGCCGTGAGCATCGGGCGTGGCGAGCAATCGCTCAAGGACATTCCGCAGTCGATCAGCGTGGTGACCCGGCAGTTGATGGACGAGCAGAACATCACCTCGGTGTACGACGCGCTGGCCAGCACCACCGGCATCACCATCGTGCAGAGCCCGCAAGGCGGCAAGTACATCTATTCGCGCGGGTTCGACATCACCACGGTGCAGTACGACGGTGTGCCGCTCAATCGTGGCATGTACGGGCGGGCCAGCAACTACAGCGCCAACATGGGTATTTACGATCGCGCCGAAGTGCTGCGCGGTGCAGCGGGTTTGCTGCAGGGCGCAGGCAACCCGGGTGGCGCGGTCAACCTGGTGCGCAAGCGTCCGCTGGATGTGCCGGGCGTGAGCGTGATGGTGCAAGGCGGCAGCTGGGACCGCTACGGTGCGTTGATCGATGGCAGCGCCACGCTCACCGACGATGGCGCGCTGCGCGCGCGCGGCGTGATCGATTACCAGGATCAGCGCTCATTCGTGGACGGCGTCGAGCGGCGCACGCCGACGTATTACGGCACCCTCGATTACGCGGTCTCAGCGCAGACGCAGCTCAGTCTGGGCGTGAGCTACGAACAGGTCGACGGCCGGCCGTTCTTCGGCGGTTTGCCCAGTTTCACCGATGGCCGCGATATCGGGCTGCCGCGCCACACCAATCTGGGCGCGCGGTGGAACCGGCAGTCCTCATCCAACCGCGGTCTGTACCTCGATGTCGATCACCGCTTCAATGCCGATTGGGCGTTCAAGCTCAGTGCGGTGCAGGTGCGCGAGCAGCACGACCTGAAATTCGCCAGCTCCAGCCGCGCAATCAACCCTGCAAACGGCACTGGCGCGCTGCTGGCGGCACGCACGATTTCCGATGCGGACGCGTTCGGCTTCGATGCCAACCTGGTCGGCCACTTCGCCGCATTGGGGCGCCGTCACGAGCTGGTGCTGGGCAGCAATTTCGCCGAAACCACGGTGGATACCGTGTACGGCAACAAGAACAATTTCCAGACCTTCACTGTGTTCGATCTGCAGCGCAGCGTACGGCCGATCAGCGATGCCGAAATTTTCGCCAATGCGCGTGAGGCGCGGCGCGGCACGGCGCGCGAATTCGGCGTGTACGGCGCCTTGCGTTGGCAGTTGAGCGACCCGTTGAGAGCCATCGTCGGCACGCGCGTGAGCTGGCACGACACGCAATGGAACACCGCCACGACCGGCATCTCGCCCTCGCAATCGATCGAACACACCCGCGAGACCGGGCAGGTCACGCCGTATGCCGGCCTGCTTTACGCGTTGAACCCACACTGGTCGGCGTATGCGAGTTACGCGGACATCTTTCAACCGCAAAACGCACAGACCGAAGCCGGCGAGATGCTCAAGCCGATGACCGGCACCAACTACGAGCTGGGGGTGAAAGGCGAGTGGCTGGATGGGCGCATCAACACCGCTTTTGCGCTGTTCCAGATCGAGCAGAAGAATCGCGCCCAGGCCGACCTGAGCACCAGCCCCACCTGCCGCAACAACGATTTCTGCTACACGGACAGCGGCAAGGTGCGCAGCCGTGGACTCGATGCCGAAGTGAGCGGCGAGGTGCTGCGCGACTGGAATGTGTTTGCCGGCTATACCTTCAACCGCACCACCTATCTGCAGGATGTCAGCAGCCAGGGCCAGAGTTTCAACAGCTACACGCCCAAGCATCTGCTGCGGGTGTGGACAACCTACCAGCTGCCCGGAGCGCTGCATGACTTCACCGTGGGCGGGGGCGTGAGCGCGCAAAGCCTGGCGTACCGGCAGATCGGCACCGCCACTGCCGACATCAGCGGCCGTGCGGTGTGGAATGCGTTGGCGCGCTACCAGCTCAATCGGCAATGGTCGTTGGCGGTCAACCTCAACAACGTCTTCGACAAGCGCTACTACACCACCTTGTCCAGCTTCGTGAATGGCCGCTATTACGGCGAACCGCGCAACGTGATGGTGACCCTGCGCGGCGCGCTGTGATGGGCCGCGTCTGGATGGGGCCGGGTGGGGCGGTTGGCGCATGAAGGAGGGTTTTCGCCAAAGCATGGCGTGGTTGCACACCTGGTGCGGTCTCAGCTGCGGCTGGTTGCTGTGCGCAATCTTTTTGACCGGCACGCTCAGCGTATTTCGCGACCCGATCACGCAGTGGATGCAGGGCACACCTGCGTTACCCAGTGCGGCCAGCCGCGCGGCCCTGCCCGAAAACAGTTTGGTGCCGCATGCATTGGCGCAGTTGCGCCAGCTGGCGCCACAGGCACGCGGGTGGCGGATCGCATTGCCTGCCGAGCGTGGCGATGCGCTCACGCTGTTCTGGCGGACGCTGGACGGGCAGGGTCAGGCCGCGTTGGACCCCGGCAGCGGCGAGCTGTTGCCGGCGCCGTGGGGCCGGCAGACCGAGGGTGGCCGGCATTTCATGAGTTTCCATTACACCTTGCACGGCGGCATTCCCGGCTATTGGCTGGTGGGCTGGGTGTCGATGTGCGGGCTGATCGCGCTGGTGTCCGGTGTGATCGTGCACAAGCGCATCTTTCTGGACTTTTTCACCTTTCGCCCCGGCAAGGGCCAGCGCTCGTGGCTGGATGCGCATAACGCCACCGCGGTACTGACGCTGCCGTTCCTGCTGATGATCGTCTACACCGGCCTGGCCTATTTCTCCACCAGCTATATGCCCGCGCCGCTGCAGGCGGTGTACGGCAGCGACGATGATGCATACGCGCGCTACGGTGCGGATCTTGCACCGACGGTGGCAGCCCGCACAGACGCGCTGCCGGCAAACGCGCTGCCCACCTATCTGCCGAACCTGGTGCAGCGTGCCGCCTTGCTCAATGGCGCGCCGGCGCAGACAGTGGTAGTTGAGCGACCCGATCAACCCGGCAGCACGCTACGCGTCATTGCGCGCGCTGCCGGCACCGGCAGTTCGCGGCGCCTGCTCAATCGCTCCGACAGCGTGGTGTTCGACGCATCCACCGGCGCTCTACTCGAACAGCACGCGGATGGGTCACGTGCCACGGTGGAAGCCCGGGATGTGGAAGAAGCCATCAAGACCTTGCACGTGGCCGGCTTCGGTGGCTGGACCGCCAAGTGGCTGTACTTCATCAGCGGGATCGCCGGTACCTTGATGATGGCCACCGGCACGCTGTTGTTTTCGATCAAACGGCGTCGGCGCAGCGAGCAGGAATTCGGTGCCGCCACGGCCGGCATCTACCGAGTGGTGGAAGCGTTCAACGTGGCTGCATTGGCTGGCACCGCACTGGCCAGCAGTGCGTACTTCTATGCAAACCGCTTGCTGCCTGCGGCATTGGACGGCCGCGCACAGCTCGAAATCCGCGCGTTTCTGTGGGTCTGGGCCGCAAGCCTGGCGCATGCAGTAGCGCGTGCGCCTGCGCGCGCATGGGTCGAACAGTTGAGCGCCACCGCACTGCTATGCCTTGGCTTGCCGCTGCTCAATGCGATCACCACCGGCCAGCATCTTGGTGTCTATCTGGCTGCAGGCGCTTTGCAGCCTGCAGCGGTCGAGCTGACGGGGCTTGCGCTTGGCCTGGCCTTCGCCTATGCCGCGTTGCGGGTACACCGCAATGCGGCGCGGCCGGCACCGACGCCTGCCAGGCGTGGCGCGGCTAGCCCCGTGGACACCGCATGAGACGTTCTCCGGCGCTCGCAGCGGTTGCACGCTATCGCTGGTCGGTGGCAGGCCGTGTGCTGGCCGCCAGCGTCGGCGGCTACGCGTTGACATCCACTGGCTGCAGCGTGCTGGCGCAGCTGCTGGTGCATGGCGCGGGCGTCGCACCCGCGGTGGCGGTCCTTAGTGCGACGCTGCTCAGTTTTGTCGTCTACACCGTGGTGGCGCTGTGGATGTTTCGCGCGCGCGATGCATTGCACATGTGGCGATGGTCGGGCGCGTGGCTGGCAATGTTGGCGGGCGCAGACTGGTTGCTGCGGAGCGCGTCATGGACGGGCTGATGACCGCACTTGCAGGTGCTGCGCTGTGCCACGCCGGGCTGATGGCACTGTGCCTGGCGATGCATCGTCATCATGAGCAACTCACCGGCCAACGCACGGCGCCATCCGCGCGACGCTGGCAGTTGCGCATGATCGGCGCCGGCCTGCTGACCACCGCACTCGCGGTGTGCGTGCAGGGGTGGGGTGGCAGCGTCGGCACGCTGCTCTGGCTGGGCTTGCTGAGCGTGGGCGCATTGTGGGTCGCGTCAGGCATGGCGTACGCGCCGCGGCAGAGTGCATGGCTTGCGCTGTTGGTCGGGTGCCTGGCCTGCCTGCTGCTCGGCTGGCGTGCGATGCCGATGTAGTGACCCCGCTGCAGGTGTGGCTGCCGATGCGACGGCCTGGGCACCAGTGGGGGAAGGCCTTGATCGACAGCACGAGGGAAGCAGCTGCCGGGCGAGATAGCGCCGCGTGCACATGCCGCCATCGTGCAGGGATGCCAGAATCGGCGCATGTCGCTGCCTACTGCCTCGGTGTCTCTTGCGCTCACCGCTCTGATCGAGCGGGCGGTGGCGCGCGTCCGTCATTCGCTGCCTGTCGAGCAGGCGTGGCCGGGGGGCGATTTCGATCGGAAGCTTGCCCAGGTCGCGCTCGTCAGCGATTTCGCGCTCGATACATTGGCGCGGCAACCGGCATTGCTGCAGCACCTGGCGCAGCCCGACCCACCACCGTTGCCGGTGCCGCAGCTGGATCCAGCGCAGCCGCAGCTGTGGCCTGCCCAACTGCGGCGCTACCGCAGCGCCGAATCCACGCGCCTGGTGTGGCGCGATGTGCTGGGCCTGGACAGCGTGGATGCTACCCTGGCCGGCGCGACCCGGCTGGCCGAAAACTGCCTGCAATGCGGCCTGCGGGCGTTGGAGCAGCAATTCGACGCCCGCCATGGCCAGGTCATTGCCGCGGACGGCAGCGTGCAGCGGCTGGTGGTGTTCGGGCTGGGCAAGCTGGGCGGTGGCGAGCTGAATTTTTCCTCGGACGTGGACCTGGTGTACGCCTATCCGCAGGGCGGCCAATCCGACGGCGCGCGCCCGTTGGCGGCAGAAGAATACTTCGCGCGGTTGGGTCAGCAGCTGGCCAGGTTGCTCGACGAAACCACGGCCGATGGTTTCAGCCATCGGGTGGATCTGCGCCTGCGTCCGTTCGGCAGTGCCGGCCGCGTGGCGTTGTCGTTCACCGGCATGGACCAGTATTTCCAGCGCGAAGGCCGCGATTGGGAACGCTACGCCTGGCTCAAGGCGCGCGCGGTAGCCGGCGATATCGATGCCGGCGAAGCCTGGCTGGAAACGCTGCGGCCGTTCGTCTACCGGCGCTATCTGGATTTCACCGCGCTGGATGGCCTGCGCGAGATGAAGGCGGCCATCACCGCCGAGGTGGCACGGCACGACCGGCTGGACGACATCAAGCGCGGGCCCGGTGGCATCCGCGAGATCGAGTTCCTCGCCCAATCGCTGCAGCTGATCCGCGCCGGCCGCGAGCCGGCCCTGCGCGAGCGCCGCTTGTTGCCCGCGCTGCAGGCGCTGGTCGCCGCCGGCCAGATCGAAGCCGACAACGGCGCCGCGCTCACCGCGGCCTACCGCTTCTTGCGCCGGCTGGAAAACCGCCTGCAGATGCTGCGCGATGCACAGACCCACGCCTTGCCGCAGGCGGAGATAGATCGCGAACGCATCGCGCTGGGCCTGGGGTATGCCGACTGGCCCGCCCTGCTGGACGCGCTGGCCCCGCACCGCCGGCGTGTGGCCGCCGAATTTGCCGAGTTGCTGGCGCCACGCGTGCGGGCCACCGCGCCGGACGCGCTGGCCGACTACTGGCGCGCGCTACCCGATGGCGATGCAACGCCGCTGCTGGGCATTGGCCTGCACGACCCGGGTAGCGCGCATCAGGTGCTGGGCGATTTTGCGCAGTCGGCCGGTGTGCACGCGCTGTCGGACACGGCGCGCGCGCGGCTGGATCGCGTGGTGCCGGCACTGCTGCACGCCGCCACGCGGGCCAGCCAACCCGATGCCGCCGTGCGCCGCATGCTGGGCCTGTTGCAGGCCACCTTGCGCCGCACCAGCTATCTGGCCTTGCTGGACGAGCAGCCCAGCGCGCTGGCCCGCCTGGTCGATGTGCTCTCGCGCAGTGCCTTGCTGGCCGAGCGGCTGGCGGCGCACCCGTTGTTGCTGGACGAGTTGCTGGATACGCGCATCGGCGGCCCGTTGCCGGATCGCGCGGCGCTGCAGGCTGCCTGCGTGGAGACCTTGCAGATCGCAGACACCGAGGCGGCCTTGCGCGAGCTCAACGAGCGCCGGCTCGCGCTGAGTTTCCGGATCGCCTTGGCCACGCTCGACGGCCGCCAGCACGCGGTGCAGAGCACTCGGCAACTGGCCTGGCTGGCCGAGGCCGTGGTGCAGGTGGTGCTGCAGCTGGCACGCACCGAGTTGGTTGCCGCACACGGACAGGTGCCGGGCGGCCTGTTCGCCATCATCGGCTACGGCAGCCTGGGCGGGCTGGAGCTGGGGTTCGGCTCGGATCTGGATCTGGTGTTTCTCTACGACCACCCGCGCACGGTGGACAGCTCCGACGGCAAGCGGCCACTGGATGCGGCGCGCTGGTTCGCCCGTCTGGCGCAAAAGGTGATGGCCTTGCTCGGCGCCGAAACCGGCGCCGGCCGCCTCTACGACATCGATGTGCGGCTGCGTCCGGACGGTGGCCAGGGCGCGCTGGTGTCGTCGCTGGCCAGCTACCGTGAGTACCAGCGCGAGCGCGCCTGGACCTGGGAGCATCAGGCGCTGGTGCGCGCGCGCGCGGTCGCCGGCGATGCCGCGCTGTGCGAGGCCTTTGCGCAGGTGCGCCACGACACGCTGACCCGCACACGCGACCCCGCGCTGCTGCACGACGACGTGCGCAAGATGCGCACGCGCATGCGCGCCGAACTCGATCGCAGCGATGCCGGCCGGCTGGATCTCAAGCAAGGTGCCGGCGGCCTGGTGGACCTGGAATTCGTGCTGCAGGCTGGCGTGCTGGGGCAGGCCGCGCAGCATGCGCGGCTGCTGGCATGTTGCGATACGCCTGGCGTGATCGATGCGCTGGTGCAGGCGCAGTGGTTGCCCGTCGAGATGGCGCAGCCGCTGCATGAGGCGCATGCCGCGCTGGTGGAGGCCGGGCTGGCGTGCACACTGGACCGGCGTCCACGCTTGATCGCACCGACACCGGCCATCCAGCAGGCGCGCAGCGTCATCTTCAACGCAGCGCGTGCACAGGGGCTGGCATTTCCGGCCGGCAAGGACGCGGCCACGCTCTAGCGGGGCGCCGGCTGTCCGCAGTCGCCGGTCGTGCATGCCAGGCCGATGCCGCCGGTGCGCGCAGGCAAGACAACGGCGCAGGTCAGGCGTTGCACTCGACGCGTCCGGTTGCGCATCGCTCTGCCGGAGGCGGGCAAGGGGTGTTGTGCTGTTGCATGGCGCGCTCGGTAGCGACAGCGCACCGCGCTTCAGACAGGGCGGCGTGGTGCGCTCCGCCACAGCAACGCGCGAAACGGCCCAAGCAGAAACACGCCCATGCCCAGCTTCACCGCCAGATCGCCGGCCGCCCAGCTCACCCACGGCAGCGCCGCACCGGCGAAGGCGATGCTCCAGAAGATTGCGGTATCCAGCGTGGCGCTGCAGGTGGTGGCCACGATCGGCGCACGCCACCAACTGCCATTGCGCAGGCGGTCGAACACGGTGATGTCGAGCAGCTGGGCGGCGATGAAGGCGGTGCACGAGGCCGCCGCAATGCGCGGCGTCGCCAGCCACACCGACAGCACCACCGCCAGTGCAAAGCCGCACCACGCCACCGTGCGTGCCGCACGCGGTCCGAAGCGACGGTTGATCAGGTTGCTGACCAGAAACGCCAATGGATACGAAAACGCACCCCAGGTCAGCCAATCGTTGATCGGGTACTGCACCAGGACGTTGGACAACAGCACCACCGCACCCATTGCCAGCACCGCCCAGGTCAAGGCACGGGCGGTGAGCGGAGCAAACAGCGGGGCGGGGGCAGCGGACATGACGGCAGGGCAGGGGCGTTACGCGGATTATCCGCGGGTCGGTGGCAGTGGGCCAGTACATAAGGCCGCAGCAACTCACCGGCGCGCGCCGTGGCGAGGGCGTGGTTCGCCGTGCCATCGCTGCCCGATGGCGCCGCGAAACAGCCGACACGACCACGGTGGCACGTGCACGCAACCCGGACGCGATCGCCAATGTGCATGTAGCAGATGGCGCCGTGCATCGGTCGGCATGCTCACCAGTGCGCCGTTGCACGGCGGTGGCGAGCACATCGCGCGTGTCGTGTGCCACCGTCAGGCGCGTGGTCATGCCGACAGGCGTGCGCGCACCTGCAGGGCGATGCGCTCGGTTTCGCGCACTGGAGTGATATCGACAGCGGGCGCGAGAACTTCTTCGGCTGCCTGCAAGCGCTGGCGTTGCCGCAAGGCCTGCAGGTAGCTGCCTACGCGCCCGCTCGCGCGCTCGCCGAACGCGGCCGCCACCGGCACGCGTGTGGCGCAGGCTTCGGAGAGCAGGTTGACCGAGTCGGCAGTGGCGATCAGCGCATCGGCCCAGCCCAGCAGGCCGGCATACGGGTTGGGTCCGTCGCGCGTGTCGCACCACAGCAGGTGCGGCAGGCCGGCGCAGGCCGCACGCAGCGGGGCGATGGCCGCGGGCGGGGTACGCCGGGAAACGGTGACCAGCAGGCTGCCGCCGGCCGCATGTAGCTGGTCGCGCAGCGGCGCGCACAGCGCCGCCAGGTCCTGCACGGTCCAGGGCACCTGGGCGGTCGGGCCGCCGATCAGCAGCGCCAGACGCGGGCCGGGCAGGGCACCCAGCTCCGGGAAGGTGGCCCGCCCGGCGGCCAACCAGGCATCGTCCACCGGGTGCAGGCTGCCCAGCAGGGTCAGCACGTTGGCGCCGCGCAACCCATCGTGCTCGGGCACGATCAGCAGGTCCCAGTGGCGCGGGTCCAGGCGCGGGTCCAGGATCTGCACGCTGCGGCTGCCGCGTGCACGCAGCAACCGCGTGGCCAGCGCGGCCTGGCGCCCGCAGCCGATCGCCAGGGCCGGCGGGTGCTGCAGCTGCTGCGCAAATGCAGCGCCGAAGGCGGCCCGTGCACCTGGTAACTGGTGCGGCGCCGCCCAGCGCCAGGGCGCCTGTGCGTGCAGATGCATCGGCTGGAAGGCGCCAGGCTGCAGTGCCCGCGCCAGCGCTTCGGCCTGGCGCGCGTTGCCGGCGCGGCCATCGCTCAGCGCCCAGGTCAGCCTCATCGTTTCAGATCCGACATAGATTTGTTTCAGATTGAACGCGTGTGACGGCAATCGCACCACTCTACACTGCGGGTCTTCACACTGACGCCGATGCCGCCCGGCCTGGCGCCTTTCCCCCTCTTCTGGAGTGCTCATGTCCGACCCGCTCAACGCCGCCGCACTGGACCAGCTGTTCCGTACCGCCCGCACGCAAAACGCGTTTGCCGACACGCCGGTCAGCCAGGACGTGCTGCGCGAGCTCTATGAGCTGGTGAAGTGGGGCCCGACTGCCGCCAACAGCTCGCCGGCGCGGTTCGTGTTCGTGACCAGCGCCGAAGGCAAGGCCAAGCTCAAGCCGGCCCTGTCCGAGGGCAACGCGGCCAAGACCCTGGCCGCACCGGTGACGGTGATCGTGGCGCACGATGAGGATTTCCACGAGAAGCTGCCGTACCTGTTTCCGCATGCCGATGCCAAGAGTTGGTTCGACGGCCCGCGTGAGGGCCGCGCCGAGTCCGCATTCCGCAACAGCTCGCTGCAGGGTGCGTATCTGATCCTGGCCGCGCGCGCGCTGGGGCTGGATGCTGGCCCGATGTCCGGCTTCGACAATGCCAAGGTCGATGCGGCGTTCTTTGCCGGCACGCCGATCAAGTCCAACTTCCTGGTCAATCTCGGTTACGGCGATCCGGCCGGGCTGTTCCCGCGGTCGCCGCGCTTGAGCTTCGACGAAGCCGCGCGCTTCGAGTGAGCGTGGCAGCACGCAGTGCGGCCTGTGATGCAGCATCGGCGCTGCACGTGGGGTGCCGGTGATCGCACGCACGGGGTGTGTGCTTTTGATGCGTGAGTGCTGCGTTGTTTTGCCTGCGTGTGGAATGTTGTGATCAGCACGTGCGCTCGTGTCCGCGTGAGCGCATTCGGTGCCTGCAGGCGGTCAGCTCGCTACCGAGCCTGCCGAGCCTGCCGCGCATCCGCGCTGATCACCGCATGCAAGAAGTGTGTGTCGCCCAGTTTCCTGCAGTCCTCGTCCGTCTGCGTTTCGCCCCATCCGCGTTGATCCAACGCGTCTCTCATCACATGGAGTTCCAATGAAGATCACCCACAAGCTGTTGCTGCCGCTCGCCCTCACCGTGGCCATCGCCGCCTGCTCCAAGCCGGCCGACAACACCGCCGCACCGGCGGCCGACGCCCCGGCCGCGACCACTGCACCGGCGGATGCCGCTGCTGCCCCGGCCCCGGCCCCGGCCGCCGACGCGGCCGCTTCGACCGCCCCGGCCGTGCAGGTTGCCTCCGGCACCTACACCCTGGACCCGAGCCACACCGACGTGATTGCGCAGTGGAGCCACTTCGGCTTCTCCAACCCGAGCGCGCATTTCGGCAATGTCGACGGCACCCTGGTGTACGACGCAGCCGACGTGACCAAGTCCACCGTGCAGGTCACCCTGCCGCTGTCGGGCTTGAACAGCTTTACCGCCAAGTTCGACGAGCACCTGAAGAGCGGTGACTTCTTCGACGCGGCCAAGTTCCCGACCGCCACCTTCAAGAGCACCAAGGTCGAAGCGGCCGGCACCAACAAGCTGACCGTTACTGGCGATCTGACCATCAAGGACCAGACCAAGCCGGTCGTGCTGGACGTCACCCTCAACGGTGCCGGCGAGCACCCGATGAAGAAGGTGCCGGCAGCCGGTTTCGATGCCACCACCACCATCAAGCGCAGCGACTTCGGCGTGGGCCAGTACGCCCCGAACGTCAGCGACGAAGTGAAGATCCGCATCACCACCGAAGCGCTGCAGGCCAAGGCCGGCGACGCCGCTGCCGCGAAGTAAGAGCAGCTAGCAAAACTACTGCGCGGCCACCAGGCGGGCGCGGTCGGTGCTCGGAACCCTCATGTAACACTCGTACACTACGGTTCCTCCGCGCCGCCCGCACCCACCTGACGACCGCTCGCTACGTGTTGTTAGCCGCTCCAAGACCCGCGCAGATCGCGGTATCGGTGCGCGCAGCCGCCCGATGCCGCAACCCAAAAGCCCGCTAATCGGCGGGCTTTTGCTTGTGTACGCAAACGCGTTGCCACTCCGGGCGCGCGCTTGTGTAGGAGCGGACCTGGCCGCGACCGCGTTACCGACGCACTCTCCGACAACGCGCGACCATCTCGGTCAAGCCCGTCGCGCCCGGGTGCGCTCCTACGCGAGGATGCTGCACCCCGTCCGTGACAGCGAGCACGCCAGCCCTATGTAGGAGCGGACCTGGCCGCGACCGCGTTACCGACGCACTCTCCGACAACGCGCGACCATCTCGGGCAAGCCCCGTCGCGCCCGGGTGCGCTCCTACGCGAGGATGCTGCACCCCATCCGTGGCAGCGAGCACGCAAACCTATGTAGGAGCGGACTTGGCCGCGACCGCGTTACCGACACCCTCTCCGACAACGCGCGACCATCTCGGGCAAGCCCCGTCGCGCCCGGGCGCGCTCCTACGCGAGGATGCTGCACCATCCGTGGCAGCGAGCACGCCAGCCCTATGTAGGAGCGGACCTGGCCGCGACTGCGTTACCGACGCACTCTCCGACAACGCGCGACCATCTCGGGCAAGCCCGTCGCGCCCGGGTGCGCTCCTACGCGAGGATGCTGCACTCCATCCGTGGCAGTGAGTACGCCAGCCCTATGTAGGAGCGGACCTGGCCGCGACCGCGTTACCGACGAACCCGCCACAAGGCATGCGATCTCGATAAAACTCCCTCGCGCGCCAGCGCGTCCCAACAAGAGGTGCGTGTTGCATCATTCCTCTGCGGAATGTGCCTTCCAGTAGCCCTTCGCGCGGATCCATTCCTTGTCCACGCCCAGGTGTTCTTCTATGAACTTGCGCATTGCACGGGCGCGCATGGACTCGGTGCCGATCCAGTAGAACGTGTCGCCGTCGTGCGGCTCGTAGTCGCGCAGGCTATCTTCCAGCAAGGTGCTGCTGGCTGCATCGACGCCGTTGCGCTCCAGCCAGTACACATCGACATCGGCCGCACTCAGCAACGCCTGCCGCTCGGCGGCATCGGCCACTTCGATGAACACCTCTGCCTGCAGGTCGGCCGGCATCGCCTCCAGCCAGCGGCCGATTGCCGGCAATGCGGTTTCATCGCCGATCAATACATAACGATCGAAGTCGTCGGCCACCAGGAACGAGCCGCGTGGGCCGCCAATGCGCAGTTCGTCGCCTGGCTGCGCCTGGGCAGCCCAACCGGAGGCCACCCCGTCACCGTGCAACACGAAATCGATGCTGAGCTCGCCGGTTTGCGGGTCGAACAGGCGCGGCGTGTAGTCGCGGCCGGGCGAGGGCAGGGCGCCGTCGGCGTAACGCGGTCCTTCCGGTGTCATGGTCGGCAGCACGAACGCGCCGTCGGCATTGGGGAAAAACAGTTTGACGTGATCGTCCGGTGCGTCGCTCTGGAAGCCGGCAAGCTCGCTGCCACCAAAGACAATGCGGCGCATCTGTGGCGTGATCGACTCGCAACGCACCACCTGCACGGAACGCAGGCGCGGGTCGCGACGGATTTGGGTGCTGGTGTGCAGTGTCATGGGGTGCAGTTCCTGGAGGTACTTTGCAGTTGCGTGGTGGTGGAGGTGGGAGGTCAGGAGCAAAACTGACGAGGTGACAAGCAGTAAGTAACCAGTGATGGGCAGCGGCTGTTGGCGATTCCTTCTCCCATCGGGACACTGTCCTCCTTTATGGGGGAGAAGGTGCCCCAGAGGAGAGGATGAGGGTACGAGCGAAGCCTCGTGCAGTTGCAATAACGCGTGGCTTCGCCCGTACCCTCACCCCAACCCCTCTCCCGAAGGGAGAGGGGCTTCAAGCCACCGCGAAGAGACACGATCGCCGTGGCAAATTTGCAGAGTGATGAACTCGCAAACGGCGCATCCGCCGCGGTTCCTGCACGCCACTCGCATCAGCAGCACAACCTGTCGTAGTGACGCAGCCGCAGTGACATGTTGTAGTCGCGAAGCACACCCACTCAGCCGTCATCGCGCTCCATGCCGTCGGCGGCGGCGTTGAGTAAAGCTGCAATGCGGGCAGTTTCTGCCTCGCTCCACTGCCCGTGCCGTGCAAACAGGCCGTGCTTGATGCGGTGAATCGCATCGCGAATCGGCGCCGGCGTCTGTGCCTTGATCAATTCGCGTGCGCGCCGATGCGTGCGTGCCAGCGCTGCGTCGAGTGCATCGCGTTGCTGCGCGACATGCGCGCGGCCGGCGTCGGTGACCTGATAGCGCTTGCGGCCGTCATCCAGCGAGGTCTGCACCCAGCCGGCGGCTTCCAGCTGCGCCAGCGCGGGATAGATCGCGCCGGCACTTGGGGTGTACAGCCCTTTGAACAGCGCGGCGATCTGCCGCATCAACTCGTAGCCATGGCGCGGGCGCTCGTCGATCAGCGCCAGCACCAGCAGGCGCAGATCGCCGTGCTCCAGCGGCCGCGCCCGCCCGATCGCGGCGCGGCCACGTGCGGCGAGCGGAGACGGATCGAGATCATCTGAAGGGCTGGATCGACGCAAGCGCGGTCTCATTCGATATATCGAAGCATGCCGAAAACGATATATCGAAGCTTGCCTGCCGGCAAGTGCTTCGCCGTCGCGTCGATGACCGGCCATCGGCCACAAGCGCAGATGCTGCAACGCGGCTGGACAGTTCCGACCTCCATAATTACGATGTAATTACTTTGGCATGACGGGCTCGTCCCGGTGAGGCAGCAGCATGAGTCGACAGTGGGACACCCAGGCCGAGAGCCGGCGTCAGCGCCTGCAGCGCGCCGCTGCACTGGCGCCTCAGGGGCGCGTGGTGGCCGCCGACGATGTGGTGGCGTTGCTGGAGGCGGTCATCGAGCCCGGCGACCGTGTGTGCCTGGAAGGCAACAACCAGAAGCAGGCCGATTTCCTGGCGCGCTGCCTGACCGAGGTAGACCCCGCGCGCGTGCACGACCTGCACATGGTGCAGTCGGTGCTCTCGCTGGCGGCACACCTGGATGTGTTCGAGCGTGGTATCGCCAAGCGCCTGGATTTTTCGTTTTCCGGCCCGCAGGCCGCGCGCCTGGCCGGGCTGGTCAGCGAGGGCCGCATCGAGATCGGCGCCATCCACACCTATCTGGAATTGTTCGGCCGCTACTTCATCGACCTGACGCCGCGTATCGCACTGGTCACCGCGCAGGCCGCCGACCGCCACGGCAATCTCTACACCGGGCCCAATACCGAAGACACGCCGGTGATCGTGGAAGCCACTGCGTTCAAGGGCGGCATCGTCATTGCGCAGGTCAACGAGATTCTCGACACCTTGCCGCGCGTGGACATCCCGGCCGATTGGGTGGACTTCGTCACCCAGGCGCCCAAGCCCAATTACATCGAGCCGCTGTTCACCCGCGACCCGGCGCAGATCTCCGAGATCCAGGTGTTGATGGCGATGATGGCCATCAAGGGCATCTACGCCGAATACGGCGTGGACCGGCTCAATCACGGCATCGGTTTCGATACTGCCGCCATCGAGTTGCTGCTGCCCACCTACGCCGAATCGCTGGGGCTGAAGGGCAAGATCTGCCGGCATTGGGCGCTCAATCCGCACCCGGCGTTGATCCCGGCGATCGAGTCGGGCTTCGTGCACTCGGTGCATTCGTTCGGTTCCGAACTGGGCATGGAAAACTATATCGCCGCACGCCCGGATGTGTTTTTTACCGGTGCCGACGGCAGCATGCGCTCCAACCGCGCGTTGTCTCAGACCGCAGGCATGTACGCCTGCGACATGTTCATCGGCTCCACCTTGCAGATCGATCTGCAGGGCAACAGCTCCACCGCTACGCGCGATCGCATTGCCGGCTTCGGCGGTGCGCCCAACATGGGCTCGGATGCGCGTGGCCGCCGGCATGCCAGCGACGCCTGGCTCAAGGCCGGGCGCGAAGCGGCAAAACCGGGTGAGATGCCGCGCGGGCGCAAGCTGGTGGTGCAAATGGTGGAAACCTTCCGCGAGCACATGGCGCCGGCCTTCGTCGACAGGCTCGATGCGTGGGAACTGGCCGAGCGCGCCAACATGCCGCTGCCGCCGGTGATGATCTACGGCGATGACGTCAGCCATGTGTTGACCGAAGAAGGCATCGCCAACCTGTTGTTATGCCGCACGCCGGAAGAACGCGAGCAGGCGATCCGTGGCGTGTCCGGCTACACCGCCGTGGGCCTGGGGCGCGACAAGCGCGTGGTGGAAAACCTGCGCGATCGTGGCGTCATCAAGCGGCCGGAAGATCTGGGCATTCGTCCGCGCGATGCCACGCGCGACCTGCTCGCTGCGCGCACGGTCAAGGACCTGGTGCGCTGGTCCGGTGGGTTGTACGACCCGCCGAAACGTTTTCGCAATTGGTAAGGGCTCAGCATGGAAACCCTGCGATATCGCTTTGACGGCCAGCACGGTGCACGTGTCGGCGTGGATCACGCACTGGTCGGCGTGGTCGCCTCCGGCAACCTGGAAGTGCTGGTTGAGCGCGTGCCGCTCGACGGCGCGATGGAGATCGAGATCCTCACCGCCGCACGCGGCTTCGGCGCGATCTGGCAGGCGGTGCTGGACGATTTCGCCGCGCGGCATCCACTGCGCGATGTGCGCATCAGCATCAACGATGTGGGCGCCACACCCGCAGTGGTGAGCCTGCGCCTGGAACAGGCCATCGACGTGCTGCAAGGAGCCGACGCATGAGCCACCCCATTCATCTGCCCGTAGGAGCGCACCCGGGCGCGACGGGCGTTCCCGGTAATGCCGCAATCGCGCCCAGGTGCGCTCCTACGCATGTCGTCGGAAGACGCGTATGAGCACCACCATTCCCATGGCCGAGCGCAGCTACTACGAAGCCGATGCGCGCGAGCGGATCGACGGGTTGCTGGATGCCGGCAGCTTCCGCGAATTCGTCGGTCCACGTCGCCGCCTGATCAGCCCGCATCTGGCCCCGCTGGATACGCCCGGCGCGTTCGACGACGGCATCGTTGTCGGCGAAGGCGCGCTGCGTGGCCGTACCGTGCTGATCGCCGCACAGCAAGGCGCTTTCATGGGCGGCGGCGTCGGCGAGGTGCACGGTGCCAAGCTCACCGGCCTGCTCGAACGCGCTGCAGCCACGCAACCGGCTGCGGTGCTGTTGCTGCTCGACACCGGCGGCGTGCGCTTGCATGAAGCCAACGCCGGCCTGATCGCCATTTCCGAAATCATGCGGGCCACCTTGAACGCGCGCGCGGCCGGCGTGCCGGTGCTGGCCTTGATCGGCAGCGGTAACGGCGCCTTCGGCGGCATGGGCATCGTGGCGCGCTGCTGCAGCGCGGTGATCATGTCCGAAGAGGGCCGGCTGTCGTTGTCCGGCCCGGATGTGATCGAAACCGTGCGCGGGGTGGAAGAGTTCGACGCGCGCGACCGTGCCCTGGTGTGGCGCGTGACCGGTGGCAAGCACCGCTACCTGCTGGGCGACGCGCAGACCCTGGTAGCCGACCGCATCGCGGCGTTTGCCGATGCGGCGCTCACCACACTCGACACACTCGCAGAACCCGACGACGGCGATGCCGCCTTGCGGGCCCTGGAGCACGCGCATCAACAGCTGGCCGCGCGCATCCATAGCTACGGTGACTGCCGCGATGGCCTGGAGATCTGGCAGCGCCAGGGCATCGTCGAGGCGCAGCGCCTGCCGTTGCTGGACACCGACGCCTTCCTCGCCGCCACCGCCGACCGGAGCACGCCATGGAACTGAGCCAATTGCTGGACCAGCTGTTCCCG
This sequence comes from Xanthomonas sp. NCPPB 1068, assembly GCF_041479385.2. NCBI lineage: Bacteria > Pseudomonadati > Pseudomonadota > Gammaproteobacteria > Lysobacterales > Lysobacteraceae > Xanthomonas > Xanthomonas sp. NCPPB 1068. Next base: position 647,816 of record NZ_CM192986.1, read on the forward strand.
CTCGGCCACGCCATCGCCCGCAACGCCGATGTGCTCACCGGCAGCGCGACCACCGCGGCCGGCGAGGTCACCGTGATCGGCACCGCCAACAAGCTGGAGGTCGGCGTGGACCATGCGCTGGCATTGGCGGCCAGCGTACTTGCCAGCACGCGCGCGCATCCGCAGCGCCCCATCGTGATGCTGGCCGACACGGCCGGGCAACGGCTCGCACGCCGCGACGAACTGCTGGGCATCAATGGCTATTTTGCGCATCTTGCACGCGCGCTGGATCTGGCGCGCAGGCGCGGCGCGCGGCTGCTGACCCTGGTCTATGGCGAAGCGGTCAGCGGCGGGTTTCTGTCGTTCGGGTTGATGGCCGACCACATCCACGCGCTGCCGGACGCGCAGGTGCGGGTGATGGATCTACGTGCGATGGCGCGTGTGACCAAGCAATCGGTAGACACCTTGCAGGCGCTGAGCAAGAGCTCGCCGGTGTTCGCGCCGGGCGTTGAAAATTACGTGCGCATGGGTGCGGTGGAATCGCTGTGGGATGGCGATCTGGCAAAAGCATTACTCGCTGCATTGGCCGCGCCCACCGATGGCGACCAGCGCCGCGCACTCGGCGCGCAGCGCGGCGGGCGCACCCTGGCGCGCGATGTCGCCGCTGCCGTGGCCGCAGGCGAGGTGTGAGCATGCCCGGCCGCCACGCACTGGTGTGGTTGCGTCCCGGCGCGCGCTGGCAAGCGCTCACGCCGGGTGCGCAGCCACGGCTGCAGCAGTGGTTTGCTGCGGGCCTGCCGGCAGTGGTGGCGCGTGGGGATGGCAGCCAGGCACCCGGTCGCATACGGCTCGGCGTGCCGTTGCCGCCGGACGAAGGTAAACAGCGCCTGGCCTTGAGCGCCGGGCTGGACGACATCGCACGCAGCACCGCCCCGATGGCGCTGGATGCCGTGATCGCTACCGCCCCCGTTGTGATGCAGCCTGCACTGCGCGCCCTGCTGACGCAGGCCAATGCCAGCGGCCTGCAGCCGCGCGTGTTCGGCAGCGTTGCCTGGCAGGCCCTCACCGGGCTTGCGTATGTGCATGCGCAATCGGATCTGGATCTGTTGTGGTCCATCGCCACACCCGAACAGGCGCACAGGGTGGTGACGTTGCTGCAGCGCTGGGAACGGGACCACGGGCTGCGCGCAGACGGCGAGCTGCTGCTGCCCGACGACACCGCGGTGAACTGGCGCGAATACGCCGGCGGCGCACAGCAGGTCTTGGTGAAATCCAGCGACGACTGCCGCTTGCTGCCGCGCAGCGCGCTGTTTCCAGAGGGGGGCGCGGCATGAGGACGCTGGTCGAACGCACCACCGATGCCAGGCCCTCGGCGACGCAGTGCAATGCGGCCGGGCGGCAGTCACCCGCACCACCGTCAACAGACAGCCGTGTTGCACCACACCTGGCTTGTGCGGCTCACCGATCGACAGGCCTGGCACGTGCGGGGCGCCTGTCGGCACCGGTACCGGCGCCTGCAGCACCGCAGGACTCGCCGTCGCAACCAGGGCCTGGCCTTGCTCCCGCAGACGGCGGCCGCGGCCTCATGCATGCGCCATCGCGTGCTACGGCAACGCGCGGCGATCTGCAGCACAACGCAGTGCTGCAAGGCACATCGCATGCGGTTGCCGGCACCGCCAGCGCGCTGGCGCATCGGCTGGGCCGGCTCGCGGTCGCCGCCTTGCATGCAGAACTGAGCTGCGCACCCAAGCCCGGCCTGGTCACGCCGTTCGACCGCGGCAGCCATACCGATATGGACGCGTCGACGTTTCTGCGCAGCCTGTTCGCCCTACGCGGCTACTTCGTTGCGATTGCGCAGGCCGGTATCGACAACGCGCCGTTCGAGCAATTGCGCCAGCTCGGCATCGCGGCCGAAGCGGCGATGCTGCGTGCGACCGGCGGCATCAACACCCATCGCGGCGCGATCTTCAGCCTGGGCCTGCTCACCGCGCAGGCCGCGCGCCTGCGTGTCGCGCACGGGAGCCGCCCCCGCGGCGAAGCCGTCTGCACCGCGGTGCAGGTCTGGCGCGACGCCTTGCGCACCGCGCCGCTGGATCCCCACAGCAATGGCCAGCGCGTGCGTGCAGCGTTGCAGATCGGTGGTGTGCGCGAGCAGGCCGCAGCCGGTTATCCGTTACTGCGCGAGATCGCATTGCCGTCGCTGCGCAGCGCACTGCACAGCGGCGCCACGCGCGAGGCCGCACTGGCGCAGACCTTGATGCGCTTGATCGCCGAGGTCGACGATCTCAACCTGTTGCATCGCGGCGGGCAGGCCGGGCTGGCCTACGCAAGGGCGCAAGCACGTGCATTTCTCGCCGCGGGTGGTGTCGCACAAGCGCAGTGGCGCGATCGCTTGAGCGCCATTGGCAGGCAATTCGTCGCGCGTCGTCTGAGCCCGGGCGGCAGCGCCGATCTGGTGGCCTGCGCCTGGTTCCTGCACTGTCAGGAGACCGTATGAGCACGCAGCAGCCATCGGCAGCGGCGAAGACGCTGCGCGTGCACATGAGCGGTAATGGCGCCCATCCCACTGCCCCAGGAAACGGCGTCCTGCTCTGGCGCGCGGAAGAGCAGGCCCGCAGCGCGGATGCGGGCCATGCGCGCATGGCGCACGGCGTGACTTGCACGCAGGTCATGCCATGAGCCTGGCCGTGCTCTGTCCCGGCCAGGGCGGTCAACATGCCGCGATGTTTGCGCGCGTCGCCGATGCGCCTGCCGCGGCCGGCGTACTCGCTGCAGCGGGTCAGGTGCTTGGCGCCGCGCCGCACATCCTTGCCGCAGACCCGGGCCGCTATGCCAACGCCATCGCGCAGCCGCTGGTGTGCGCGGGCACCCTGGCGCAGTGGCAGGTGTTGCGCCAGCGGCTCCCCGTGCCGTTGCTGGTGCTCGGCTACAGCGTGGGCGAGCTGGCGGCGCATGCAGTGGCCGGCAGCGTCGACATCGAAACCTGCCTGCAGCTTGCAGCCACCCGCGCCCGCCTGATGGATGCCGCCAGCCCCGACAACGCCGGGCTGATGGCCGTCATCGGCCTGCCACTGCCCACGCTCGCTGCCCTGTGCACCGCGCACGGCGCAGCGCTGGCCATCGTCAATGGCGATGACCATGCAGTGCTTGGCGGTCCACGTCCTGCACTGCAGGCGCTGGGCGACGCAGCGCAGGCGCGTGGCGCACGCGTCACGCTGCTGCCGGTGAGCGTGCCGGCGCACACCCCGTGGCTGCGCAGCGCCGCCGCTGCATTCGCCATCGAATTGAACACCGCCCGCATCGGTGCTCCGAAGGTGCGCGTGCTCGCCGGCATCGATGCACGTGCGGTCGGCACCAAGGCGCAGGTTGTCGACAGCCTGGCCGCGCAGATCGCGCAGACCGTGCGCTGGTACGACGTACTGGTGCAGGCCGCCGAACGCGGCGCGCGCGTCTTTCTCGAACTCGGGCCCGGTAGCGCATTGGCGCGCATGGCGCGTGAGGTCTTGCCGGCGTGCGAGGCGCGCTCGGTAGACGACTTCCACAGCACCGAGGGTGTTGTGGAGTGGGTCAACGCCGCGTGCGAGCGCGCGGCATGACGATCAGGCAGGTGCTGCACACGGTGTGACCCTGGGGTGGCGGGCGGCCATCCGTGCTATACGCGTATCAGGTGTCTGGGAGGGCGCATGACCCCGCAAATTGCAACGATTCTTGGCTTGGTGATCATGTTCATCGTCGCCACCGCATTGCCCATCAACATGGGTGCGGTGGCCTTCGCGCTGGCGTTCATCGTTGGCGGCGTGTGGGTGGGGCTGGATGGCAAGGAGGTGCTGGCCGGCTTTCCCGGCGACCTGTTCCTCACCCTGGTCGGCATCACCTATCTGTTCGCCATCGCGCAGAAGAACGGCACCATCGATCTGCTGGTGCACTGGGCGGTACGCGCGGTACGCGGGCGCATCGTCGCCATCCCGTGGGTGATGTTCGTGATCACCGGCCTGCTCACTGCCTTCGGTGCGCTGGGGCCGGCAGCGGTGGCCATCATCGGCCCGGTGGCGTTGCGCTTTGCCAAGCAGTACCGCATCAACCCGTTGATGATGGGCCTGCTGGTGATCCACGGCGCGCAGGGCGGCGGTTTCTCGCCGATCAGCGTGTATGGCGGCATCACCAACAAGGTGGTCGAAAAGGCCGGGCTGGACGTCACCGAAATGGCGGTGTTCCTCACCAGCCTGGGCTTCAACCTGATGATGGCGATCATCTGCTTCTGCGCCTTCGGCGGGCTCAAGCTGATGCGCCGGCAAGAGGTTTCGCTGGCCGATGCGCAGTACGTGCCGGTCAGCGGCGATCAGGCATCGCAGCGGCGCTTCGCCATCGAAGGGCATGGCGCGCTGGTGGCGCCGGGTGGCGGCACCTTGTCCACCGACCCGCTGGCACTGGAAGCGGTCTCCATCACCCGCGACCGCGTGATCACCCTGGTCGGCCTGCTGGGTCTGGGCGTTGCGGCGCTGGTGTACAACCTCAATGTCGGGCTGGTGTCGATCACTGTTGCGGTGGCACTGGCGCTGATCTCACCCAACGCGCAGAAGGGTGCGGTAGACGGCATCAGCTGGTCCACGGTGCTGTTGATCAGCGGCGTGGTCACCTATGTCGCGGTGCTGGAAAAGGCCGGTGCGGTGGACTACATCGGCACCGGCGTCTCGCACATCGGCATGCCGCTGCTGGGCGCCTTGCTGGTCTGCTATGTGGGCGGCATCGTGTCTGCGTTCGCGTCGTCGGCGGCGGTGCTGGGCGCCACCATCCCGCTGGCGGTGCCGTTCCTGATGCAGGGCCAGTTGGGCGCCGCCGGAGTGATCTGCGCGCTCGCCGTGTCGTCCACCATCGTCGATGTCAGCCCGTTTTCCACGAACGGCGCGCTGGTGGTGGCCTCGGCCGCCAAGGAAGAGCGCGACGGCCTGTTCCGCCGCTTCCTGGTCTACAGCGGGCTGGTGGTGGTGCTGGGGCCGCTGGCGGCGTGGCTGCTGTTCGTGGTGCCGGGCTGGCTGTGAGGGTGGCGGCGTCGGGCAGGTGCAAGGGGCGCCCCGCTAGAATGGGCGCCCCAGTCCCGATGCCGACGACCTGCCCGCCATGACCCTCGCCCCTGATTCGCGCGTGTCCAAGAAGCGCGTACCGCTGTACGAGGAAGTGGCCGAGCGCCTGCGCCAGAAGATCTACGACTACGCGCTGCCGCCGGGCGAATGGATCGACGAGCCGGCCCTGGCCGAGGAACTGGGCATCAGTCGCACCCCGCTGCGCGAGAGCCTGAAGTTGCTCGCGGCCGAAGGCCTGGTGCAGCTGGACGCCGGCCGTGGCAGCCGGGTCACGCGGCTGACGCTGGAAGACCTCAATCAGCTGTTCCCGGTGATGGCGATGCTGGAAGGCCGCTGCGCGCACGACGCGGTCAAGCGCCTGGATGCGGCCGGCGTGCAACGGCTGGAAGACCTGCATGCGGCGATGGAAGCCGCATCGGCGGCCGGCGACCTGGCCGAGTACTACCGCAACAATTATCTGATCCACGAAACCGTGCAGCAGTACGCCGGCAATCCGTGGTTGATCCGGGTGACGCACGATCTGCACCGCATCTTGAAGATGCACCGCGGGCGGCAATTGCTGACCCCCGGGCGCATGGCGCAATCGCTGGCAGAACATCGCGAACTGATGGACTGCGTGCGCCGCGGCGATGCGGAAGGTGCGGAGCGCACCATGCACGGGCATCTGCTGAGCCAGGGCCAGGCGCTGGCAGCCTATGTGGCGGCCGGCGGAATGCTGAATGTACCGGCGCCGTTGCCGCGCTCGGGCGGGGTGTAGTCGTCTGCTTGAACGGGGCGGCGTGCTGCGCCCGGTATCACGTGCGGCAGCTGGGTGCCCGCGTAGCTGATCGAGAGCACCACGACCATGCAAGGCACGCGCAAGGAAGCCATGCGCGCGGACGTGATGTCGAAACGGGCGTTCGCTTGGCGAGCGACCAACCGGATGCTTGCGGCGAAAGACGGAACGGCTAGACCGCTGCCCGACACACCACACCGCTGGCACGTCCAGCCCCAGCAGCTGTCGCCACGTCCTTCTCCCACCTGTGGGAGAAGGTGCCCGAAGGGCGGATGAGGGCTGCGCCTGGTGCTAGCGCACGCCCAGCGCAAGCAAGTCTTCCACGCGCTCGATCAGCTGCGTTCCGGCCAATCCGGCAAATACCTCCGGATGCGCGTAGCCCCAGGCTACCGCGGCGAATGGCAGGCCCAGCACCTGGGCCGCTTCCCAATCGGCGACCTGGTCGCCCACATAGATCGCCTGTGCTGGGATGTGTGATGTGGCGCGCAGCACGCGTCGCAGGGCGCGCTGTTTGCCCAGCAGATGCGCGCCGCCTTCGATGAGGGCGAACTTCGTACTCAGCTCTTCGCCCAGTACGCGTTGCACGTTCTCTGCCGAGTTGGACGACACCACCGCCAGCCGCGTCCCCCCGGCGTGCAACGCGCTCACTGTCTGCGCAATGCCGGGAAACAACGCCGCCGGCGGCGCGGCGCGCATCAGGCGGATGAAGTCAGCCGCCACCAGTGGAACCTTCCAGGCGGGCAATCCGGACTGCTTGATCAGCGCGCGCGTGCTCAACCTGCGCGCGGCGTCCACTTCATGCGTTTCGGCCGCGCGGAACCCGTGCCGCGCAGCCAGGTCGCGCTGTGTGCTCAGAAAGAAACCAAACGAATCGGCCAGCGTGCCGTCGAAATCGAAAATGATCAGTGCAGCCATGGCAACACACGCAGCGGGGCGCCATAGCCTAACCAGACGCGTGCAGCTGGCGCACGCGCACACGTCCCCACGTGTACGCGCACGCGATGCTGCTTACGCTTCGGCGAAATGCGGCACGATCGGCGTATCGCCTTGCGCGCTCTGCTCGATCACCTTGCGCTGCATCGCGCCCAGGTAGGCATCCAGCTCTTCGGTGGAGGCGAACACATCGCTCAACGGCACCGCCTTGACCATGTCGAAGACCTTGCGGATCTGCGGCTGCGGGTTGCTCACCAGCACCTTGCCCTGGCGCGTGGCCAGCGCCTTGCGCGCCTTGAAGATGCAGCGGATGCCGGCGCTGGAAATGTATTCCAGTGCGCCCAGGTCCAGCACCAGGGTGGTGATGCGGGTGCCCAGCAACGGCGACAGCGCCGCGTCCAGGTCCTGATAGGTGTGAGTGTCCAGCCGCCCGGTCAGGATGACGCGTTGACGGGTGTCTTGCGGCGGGTCGATCTGGATGGCGAGCGTGGTCATGACAGGGCCTCGGGGACAGGGGCGTACGGGTGGAGCAGGGTGACGCGCACGATGTTGTATGCACCATCGCGGCGGTAGTCGATGTGATCGGCGAACTGATGCACCAAAAACAACCCCAGCCCGCCGATCTGACGGTCGTCGAGCTCGCTGGCGACATCTGGCATATGCGCCGCGCAGGGGTCGAACGCGATGCCGGCATCGTGCATTTCCAGCACCAGCGCCTGTGGGTCCAGCTGCAGTTGCAGGCGCAGCGGCTGCTCGGCGCACTGCCCATGGGTGAGCGCGTTGCAGCCGAGCTCTTCCACGATCAGCCGCACCTGGCCGATGCGTTCGGCGTGCAGGCCCTCGCGCGTCAGCGAGTCTTCCAGCGCGTCGTTGGCGCCCGCCAGCTGGGCCAGCGACGGGGCAATGGCCAGATCGAGCTTCATGGAGCCGTCACCTCTCCGGGAACGCCCCGGCCGGTCTCTGCGACCCGTCCAGCATGCTCCTGGCGCAGCCGGATCGCCAGCAGAGTGATGTCGTCATAAGGGTCGGCCTGGCCAGTGAAACGGGCGATATTGGCCACCACCGCCTTGCACTGCGCGGCAGCGCTGCGGCGCGGGTGCAGCGTGGCCAGCAGCCGCTCCAGCCCGTAGCTGGCGCCGTGCTCGTCCATTGCCTCGGTCACGCCGTCGGTATAGCCCAGCAGGGTCTGGCCGGCGGTCATGCGCCCGTGCAGCACCGGAAACGAAACCTGCGGCTCGATCCCCAACGGGGCGCCGGTCTCCAGCGGCAGGACGCGTGCCTTGCCATCGATATCGATCAGCAAGGGCGGCTCGTGCCCGGCGCTGGCCAGCCAGTAGTCGCCGCTCACCACATTGATCAATCCGCACAACACGGTGGCGAACATGCAGGTGTCGTTGTTCTCGGCCAGCCGCGTGGACGCGGCAATCAGGATCCCGTCCGGACGTGTATAGCGGCGCGCAGCGATCTCCAGCACGCTCACCGCGCGCGCCATGAACAAGGCCGCCGGCACGCCCTTGTCGGACACATCGCCCACCACGAACCACAGCAGCCCCGGTTCGGTCTCGAAGAAATGATAGAAGTCGCCGCCCACCGCCTTGGCCGGCTCCAGCCACGCGCAGGTTTCCAGATGCGAACTGGCGCGGTCGAAGGTGCGCCCGGAGGGCAGCATGGCCTGCTGGATCTCGCGCGCAATCTGCAGCTCGCTGTGCATGCGCTCGCGCGCGGCCGTCATCTCGCCGATCTCGCCGATGTGGTGACGGATCGCATCGCGCGCCGTGTCGAACGCGCGGGCCATCACGCCCACCTCGTCGTCGCGTTCGATATGCCGCAACGGGTACTCGAATTCGCCGCGCCGGAAGTGCTCGGCGGTGTCGGTCAGTTCCTCGATCGGCCGCGTCAACTTGCGCGTGATGCGCCCCATCAACCACCACCACACGCCCGCGCCCAGCAACGCCGCCATCGCCACCCACGCGACCAGCCAGTTCAGGCCGGACAGCACGTAGCGTTCGGAGGCGGACAGCACGAAGGTCCAGCCACTGCGGCCCACCGCCGCGCTGTGGGTCAGGAACCGCTCGCCATCCGGCGCGGTGTGCGCAAACGAAATCGGCTGGCCGGCTGCCAGTGCGCGCTGCAATGGCCGCAGGTCCGGCCGCGAGCGCGCCACATAGCTGTCCAGGCTGTGGTGCAGATTCAGCGCCGGGTCGGGGCTGAACACCAGCATGCCTTCCGGCGACAACAGCATCGGCTGGATCCCGATGTCGCGCGGCAGCTGGTCGATGATCTCGCGCAGATGTTGCAGCGGCAGATCCACGCTCACCATTCCCACCGGCGCCGCATCCGGCGCGTCACCGGGGCGCCGCAGCGGCAGGTTGTAGCTGGTGTACAGGGCATTGCCGCCATTGCTGTTGAGGTAGGGCTCTGACCACCACGCACGGCCCTCGCGCTGGGTGCGCACATACCACGGCATCGTGCGGTAGTCGTAGCCCAGCTCCAGCGCCGATTTCTCCACCAGTTGGTTGCCATCGCGGCGCACGTACCAGACAAACCCAGTATCGCCGGCCTTCTGCGTGCGCGGCTCGATGATCAGGCGCGCCGCTCCGATATCCGGGTCGCCACTGAGCGTGGCCACCAGCAAGGCACGCAGATTGAACGGCTGCAGCCCCACCGCACTGCTGCTCGCGGCCAAGGTGCGCCCGCTCACCTGCACCGAATCCAGCATCGCCGCCAGGCTGCGCGCGGTCTGCTCGGTCAGCCCGTCCACTTCGGTGCGCGCCGCTTCCACCAACTCGGTGCGCGCCCCGACGTAAAACACCGTCCCCAGCACCACCAGCAACACCAGCAACACGGCAGTTGCCGCCAGCATCACCCGCATGCGCAGGCTGTTGCGCCAGTGCACACGCGGGGTGACCGGCGATGGCCGTGCGGGCGGGCGGGCAACGGTGGCGATGAAGCGCGCTCCTTGGCGGCGGCTGCGCCCGATCATGGCAGCTTTGCACTCATCCACAAGCGCGGCGAGCGGCCTCATCCTCACAAGCGTCCAATTGACCACCCGAACTCAAGCGGACTAGATTGGCGGCCCAACTGCCACGGAGGCCGGCCTTGCGCCAGATTCTGACCCCAAGCCTGCTGGCCCTATTGCTTACGGCCTGTAACGCCCCGGAGACCAGCATGACCCAGACCCTTTCCCCCGCCACCGAGGCCACCGCAGAAGCCGACGTCGAGGCCGGCGGCCGCGGCCTTGCCAAGTTGAATCCGAGCCCGCGCAAGGCGTATGAGGTCACCGTCAAGATCGACAAAGCACCGGGAGCGTTCGGAGCTGTCAATGGGTATGCGCAGTACGACGTCAGCAATGACAGCGAGTGTGGCCAGATTCATCCCCAGACCGGCGTTGGGCAGCGCATCACCAGCAATGAGCCGGTCGTGCTGAAAAAAGTCTCAGAGCAGGAATATCAAGGAATCGTCTACCTCGATCTGATGCTGGATGAGGACTACTACGGGCGCGGGACGTGTCATTGGGAAATGACCGGCGCACGTGTTTCCCTGAAGGCCAATGGAAAAAAAGAGGAGACCGAGTTTCTGCCGTTCATTGAAACCAAGGACGTCGTGGCGGGCAAGCCGGTCACGCTGTATTTCTGGAAGGGCGGTTACCCCAAGGAAGATATCGAAGACTACGCCGACAATGGTTTGCCCTCGGCTTCAGACTTCAAGCCGGAGCTGCGGGATCAGTTGTTCTCGGTCACCCTGGTCGCCAAAGAGGTTTCACCGTGAAGCCGACCTCGCAGCAATACGCCATTCTGTCCAATGAGGGCTACGTCGACCACAAGGTCGGCAAGCGCGGCCCTGGCGACCGTGAGCGAGTGGATGTTGGTGGCGTGAGTTACGAAATTCTGGAGCACGTCAATAATCGAAAGACGGGCTACCAGGGAACGATTTACCAACGCGTTGGCGGCGGAGACATTGTCGTCGCTCACCGGGGTACGGAGGAAATCTATCGCGACGCGCTGCAGGCAGATGGCTCGATGGTCTTTCAGCGCGTTAACCCCCAGGCCGAAGATGCGATAGCCCTGACAAAAAGTGCGCTTGGCTATGCGGCCAAGCAGGAGCAGCGCACCGGGCACGCGCCCGAGGTCACCGTCACCGGCCACTCGCTAGGCGGAGCGCTTGCGCAGGTCAGCGCGCACCACTTCGATTTGAAAGGTGAGACCTTCAACGCGTATGGCGCGGCGAGCTTGGCGTATCGCATTCCAGAAGGTGGCCACAGCGTGGTCAATCATGTGATGGCTGCCGATCCGGTGAGTGCAGCTTCCCCGCATTACGGAGAAGTGCGCGTTTACGCCAGACCCAGCGAGATCGCGGCGCTGAGCGCCATGGGCTACAGCAACAGCAAAGTGAACTTTCTGATTCCCGATTCACCGGTGGCCTCTGCCGTCAATTCATTGGGGTCGCACACCATCAAAAATTTCTTGGATGAGCGTTCACCGCTCAATGACCCGCAAGCACGTCAGCTTGCAGATCAGAACAAGAGAATGATCAACGAGTATCGATCCGATCTGGACGAGATCCGCGCCGGCATCACCTTGTTGAGTCGTGGCCCGAAGGGCCTCGGCCAGGACGCCATTGACGCCATCCGTGGCCCGCTCGCTCCGGGCGAGCCAGCCAAGCGCGACGCGCGCGAGCATGGCAACGACCACACCTCGCTGCGCATCGATCAGCCGGGGCACGTGGGTAACTCCTTGTTCCAGGATGCCCGGCGTGGCGTGCATGTGCAGGATGCCCGCGCCGGCCGCACGCCCGACCAGCAGAGCGCGCAGCTATCGGGTGCGCTCGCCTCGGAGATGCACGCCGCCGGTGGTCAGCGCATCGACGCGGTGATGATGACCCCCGATGCCGCACGGACCTTTGCGGTGCAGGGGCGCGTGGACGACCCCGCGCAACTGCGCGTCAGCGTGGAGACGATGACCGCCATGAACACCCCGCTGGAGCAGAGCAGCCAGCGCGTGGCCGACAACGCCGCACGTCAGTCGGTGGCATTGGAGCAGCAGCAGGCGCAGACCCAGCAACAGCAGCAAGGTGCGCGCGCCATGGGCTGATGGGTGCGCGTGGCATGCTGCCACGGCGGATAGTGCGCGGGTGTGCATCACCCCGGCGCGCGCTGCGGTACGGCGCCCAGCCTGCCCAGCACCACCATCGCGTCTTCTATCGAAACGCCGGCCTTGCCCGGCGTTTTCGCGTTCAATCGCGCAGTAATGCGCAGGGGTGCTGCTGCACCCGCACAACCACGCGCCTGCACAACCCGCGTGGACTCAAGGTTTTCCTGCCTCGAGATATGCCGCAATACCCTTGCACCTATAGCGGCCTCAACCGCGCTGTACCGCCGTGCTTGAATCGCAACCGCTGTGCAGCGACACACGGTGAAGCAGCAACGCTCGCGCGCACCGTGGCCGCATGCACACCGCAACGCAGGGGATCACGCAAGGCGCCGCCCGGCGCGACATCCATCGATCGAGGAACGTGTCATGGCTATTTTTCGCATCCAGTACCACCGCGTGCTGCTCGTGCTGGCGCTGTGCCTGTGCAGCGCCGGCGTCAGCGCCCAGGGCATTGCCAAGGGCGCCGATGTCAGCTGGCTCAACCAACAGGCCGCCAACAATCCGCCGCAGGTATTTCGCGATGCGGCCGGCAACACCACCGACTTCATCAAGCTGTTCAAGGACGTGGGTGGCAACGCGATTCGCCTGCGCGTGTGGGTCAACCCGTCCGGCGGCTGGAACGATGGCCGCGACACCCTGGATAAAGCCAAGCGCGCCGCCGCCCAGGGCATGCGCATCATGATCGACTTCCATTACAGCGACAGCTGGGCCGACCCGGGCAAGCAGACCAAGCCGGCCGCCTGGGCCGGGCACAGCGTCGCCCAGCTCAACACCGATGTGTACAGCCACACGCAAGGCATCCTCAAATACCTCAAGGACAACGGCATCACCGTCACCTGGGTGCAGGTGGGCAACGAGATCAACAGCGGCATGTTGTGGAACGAGGGCAAGACGCCCAACTTCGCCAACCTGGGCCAGTTCATCAACAGCGGCTACAACGCCACCAAGGCGGTGTATCCCAACGCCAAGGTCATCGTGCATCTGGCCAACGGCTACGACAACGCCAACTTCCGCTGGTTCTTCGACAACCTGCGCTCGGCCGGCGGCAAGTGGGACGTCATCGGCATGTCGCATTACCCGCCTGTCGGCAGCTGGCAGGACTACAACAACCGCCTGGACACCAATCTGCGCGACATGATCACCCGCTACGGCAGCGACGTGGTGGTGGCCGAGGTCGGCATGGACTGGCAACAAGCGGCCACCACCCGCGCCATGCTCACCAACCTGCTCAGCCGCAGCAACGCCATCAACAGCAGCCACAGCAAGCAGGTGCTCGGCGTGTTCTATTGGGAGCCCAACGCCTACCCCGGCTGGCAGGGCTACACCATGGGCGCGGTCAACAACAACGGCCAATTGACCGAAGCCCTGCAGGCGTTCTGACCAGCATGCTCCTACGGGGCGGCGCCCGCCGCGGGGATTTCCTGGCGCGCACCCACAGACACGCCATCGCGTAGGAGCGCACCCGGGCGCGACAGGCTTCACCGAGAAAGCCCCTCGCGCCCAGGTGCGCTCCTACGGGGGCATGCATATCGGCCCACGCGGTACGGCATCGGCCGGCCATCGCCTGCCGCTGGCTCTCATCCTTTGGTCGTACGCCGGCAGCGCCCGCTGTGCCAAAGCGTCGTTCCAGCCGGCGCCGATGCCCCACTCAGTGCACAACACCATCCCATTCCATACGCCACCGTAGCGAGGAATGGCAACAGGTGCGTGCGGTACACTTGGGGGTTCACGAATTCACGATGTCGACACACCCGCGGGGTGTGTCCCCCCCGGGAGCGCTAATGAACTGGTTGAACGAAGTGCTGCACAACGATCCGAACCCGCTCGAGACGCAGGAGTGGCTCGAATCGATCAAGGCCGTCATCGACGTCGAAGGCCCGGAGCGCGCCCATCAGCTGCTGGAAGGCATGGTCGAACAGACCCGCCGCGCCGGCGCTTACCTGCCGTTCTCGCCCACCACCGAGTACGTCAACACCATCGCACCGGCCAACGAGGCCAAGCACCCCGGCGACTCCGCGCTGGAGTGGAAGATCCGCTCGATCATCCGCTGGAACGCCATGGCCACGGTCGTGCGCGCCAACCGCAAGCCGGGCGACCTGGGCGGCCACATCGCCTCGTTCGCTTCCAGCGCCACCCTGTACGACGTGGGCTTCAACCACTTCTGGCGCGCGCCCTCGGACAACCATCCGGGCGACCTGCTGTTCATCCAGGGCCATAGCGCCCCGGGCATCTACGCCCGCGCCTTCCTGGAAGGCCGCATCAGCCAGGCCCAGCTGGACAACTTCCGCATGGAAGTGGACGGCCAGGGCATCTCGTCCTACCCGCACCCGTGGCTGATGCCCGAGTTCTGGCAGACCCCCACCGTGTCGATGGGCCTGGGCCCGCTGGCCGCCATCTACCAGGCGCAGTTCATGCGCTACCTGGAAAACCGCGGCCTCATCGAGAAGTCCGACCGCAAGGTGTGGTGCTTCATCGGCGACGGCGAGTCGGATGAGCCTGAAACCCTCGGCGCCATCGCGCTGGCCGGCCGTGAAGGCCTGGACAACCTGATCTTCGTGGTCAACTGCAACCTGCAGCGCCTGGACGGCCCGGTGCGCGGCAACGGCAAGATCATCCAGGAACTGGAAGGCGTGTTCCGTGGCGGCGGCTGGAACGTCATCAAGCTGCTCTGGGGCGGCTACTGGGACGCCCTGCTGGCCAAGGACAGCGACGGCGTCCTGCGCAAGCTGATGATGGAAACCGTCGACGGCGAATACCAGAACTGCAAGGCCTTCGGCGGCGCCTACACCCGCGAGAATTTCTTCGGCAAGTACCCGGAGACCGCGGCCATGGTCGCCGGCCTGTCCGACGACGACATCTGGCGCCTGAACCGTGGCGGCCACGACCCGCACAAGGTGTACGCCGCCTACCACCAGGCCGTGAACACCACCGGCATGCCCACCGTGATCCTGGCCAAGACGGTCAAGGGCTACGGCATGGGTTCGGCCGGTGAGGCGCTCAACCCCACCCACCAGACCAAAAAGCTGGACGACGCGGCGGTCAAGCATTTCCGCGACCGCTTCAACATTCCGGTGACCGACGCCCAGCTGGAAGATGGCCAGGTGCCGTTCTACCACCCCGGCGAAGATTCCCCGGAAGTGCAGTACCTCAAAGAGCGCCGCAGCGTGCTGGGCGGCTTCCTGCCGTCGCGCCGTCCCAAGGCCAGCAAGTCGTTCGTCGCGCCCACGCTCGACAAGTTCGAGCGCCTGCTCAAGGACAGCGGCGAGCGCAGCTATTCCACCACCATGTCCTTCGTGCAGAGCCTCAACATCGCCCTGCGCGACAAGGAACTGGGCCCGCGCATCGTGCCGATCGTGGCCGATGAGGCACGCACCTTCGGTATGGAAGGCATGTTCCGCCAGATCGGCATCTATGCGCCGTTCGGCCAGAAGTACAAGCCGGTCGATGCCGACCAGCTGATGTACTACCGCGAAGACCAGACCGGCCAGGTGCTGCAGCAGGGCATCAGCGAGCCGGGCGCGATCGCCTCGTGGATGGCCGCAGGCACCAGCTACTCGGTGTCGGATGTGCCGATGCTGCCGTTCTACATCTACTACTCCATGTTCGGCTTCCAGCGCGTGGGCGACATCGCCTGGCAGGCAGCGGACATGCGCACGCGTGGCTTCCTGCTCGGCGGCACCGCCGGCCGCACCACGCTCAACGGCGAAGGCCTGCAGCACGAAGACGGCTTCAGCCAGGTCATCGCCGGCTCGATCCCGAACGTGCGTAGCTACGACCCGACCTTCGGCTTCGAAGTCACCGTCATCATGCAGCACGGCATGAAGGCGATGATGGAAGACCAGATCGATGAGTACTACTACATCACCCTGATGAACGAGAACTACGCCCACCCCGGCATGCCGGAAGGCGCAGCCGAGGGCATCATCAAGGGCATGTACCTGCTCAAGGACGCCGGCAAGCCCAAGAAGGGCGAGCTGCGCGTGCAGCTGCTGGGCAGCGGCACCATCCTGCGCGAAGCCATTGCCGCGGCCGAGCTGCTGGACAAGGACTTCGGCGTCACTGCCGACATCTGGTCCTGCCCCAGCCTCAACGAAGTGCGCCGCGACGGCTACGCCGTGGAACGCTGGAACCGCCTGCACCCGGAGGCCGAACAGCGCAAACCCTACGTCACCCAGCTGCTGGAAGGCCGCCAGGGCCCGGCCATCGCCGCAACCGACTACGTGCGCGCCTTCGCCGACCAGATCCGCGCCTTCGTCCCGATGACCTACACCGTGCTCGGCACGGATGGGTTCGGTCGCTCGGACACGCGTGCCAACCTGCGCCGGTTCTTCGAGGTCGACCGTTACTACATCGCGCATGCGGCGATTGCCGCGCTGGCGAAGGATGGCAAGATGACGGGCAAGGATGTGGCCCGGGCGATCAAGCAGTACAAGATTGATCCTGAGAAGGCGAATCCTGTTGGGGTTTGAGTCAATACATGAGGGGGCGACGTGAGTCGCCCCTTTTTTTGTGGGGGGTAAGGGATGATCCAAATAAAAAAGGTCTCGCTTCACGAGATCACTGAAGAGAGCGTACAACCGATCCATGGTGGGGTTACGTTGCTTGTTGGCGAGAATGGGGCCGGGAAGACGCGCGCCCTTCGCTCTCTTGCAATGTCAGCATGCCGAGATCGCGAAGTCATTGTGATGTCGAGTTCGCCCTTCAATCGCTTTGCTCGCCTTCGAAGGCAGGCGCATGTTCTGGCCTATGGTCGAGGTAGCAGTCCTGAGCGCGTACTCAAACGTGCAATATCCAATTCTTACGAAAGAGATGAGCTGCAGCTGCGCTCGATCTCACGAATACTACGGTACTGCGGGTACCAGCCGGAGGTTGGCTTCAAGATCTCGATATCTTCGAATCAACCGACTCAGGACATCAGAGAGAGAATCGAGGAGCTATCAGCTCGCAAAGAGCGCGATCGAGATGACTTGATATCTATCATCTATTTGATCACATCTAGCATTGATCGAGAAACATTGTGGATGGATTTTGATGGCTATAGCGTCAATGACTTTGTCCGCATAAATATTCCGAGAGTGCTTTTCTGGGAGAAGGAGCTTAAGGCGCTTGGAATTATTTCCGGGATCTCGTTATTTCTTCGTTCGCATGCGGGGGTGGTTTCACTTTCTGCTGCCAGTTCCGGCGAAGTGTCACTCATAATTTCAATGGTGTTTTTGGCGTTGACGCGGCAAAAAGGCTCCCTGCTGCTGATCGATGAGCCGGAGAATAGTCTGCATCCCACGTGGCAGCGAGAGTATCTATCCACCCTCAGTGGGGTGCTTGGCTACGAGACTGTCACCATCGTGATAGCAACCCATTCTCCTATGATCGTTATGGGCTGCGAGGCTCTCGATGCGGATGCATCTGTCTACGTAATGTCGCCAACACTCAGTTCATTCGAAGATGTTGATCTAGCTGATCTGGCTGATCAGGGGATAGAGGCGATAATGGCTGAAGTTTTTCATATAATTACTCCCAAAAATCACTTTCTTAGTGGCTATCTGGTTGAACTGCTGGATCGCCTGGAGAGTGGCGATATTTCGCGACGTCAATTACACGGAGCGGTAGCGGAGCTCTCGAAGATGGGGCTCGACAGCACACAAGAGGCTGCGGTTGCGTTGGTGGAAAAGATGGCCGATGAATTGGGGTCATGACTATGCCGACCTACCTTGACCTTAAGTTCGATACAGCCGAGACCGCTCTGATTGCGGTCCATAGTGTGGGAGGGGCGCTCGATTGGTCCTGTAAAGGCATTCGCCCGATAAGAAAGAAAGTCCGCAATTTGCACCGCCTAATTCAAGGGGATATGTGTTGCTATTGTCGTAAGCAATTCCACCAAGATCATGATCTGGCGGTTGATGTTGAGCACATTCTCCCGCAATCGTCCTTTCCCGATCAGGTTCTTGAGCCCGTCAATCTAAGTGTTGCCTGCAAAAGGTGTAACATGGGCATTAAGGGGTGCGACTACTCTTTTGTACATGGCGCTTCGCCTGCCCAAGTTGTGAAAGGAATTTTTCGTGCGAGCCAGTACGAAATAATTCATCCGAACTTGGATTGCTATTCTGCTCATATTGCAGTGCTCTCTGTCAGAGTTACCGGTGTCTCATTTCACCGATACAAAGTTCTTCGCAAGTCTGCGAAGGGACAGAAAACGGTGGAGTACTTCCGGTTGCGTGACCTGGAAATTGAGCAGCTTGATGCGGCTCAAGGGATTCGAGGCGTGACGCAGAGACTCCGGGCAGTGGCTATAAATGCAATTTTGAGGTTGTCCTAGGGTCTTGCGCCGAGCACTCACAGCAGAGGGTAATCGCTTTGGGCAAGGTCCCTCCTGATTAGAAAAAAATCTGCCACCCCATCAGGCCCACCACCATCGCCAACCCACCCAGCGCCCACTTCATCACCCGTATCTGCTGCTGCAACTTGCGCAGCGCCAAGCGCCCCTCGTCGATACCCGCGCCTATCTCCACCTGTATCTCATCCAGCCGCACCTGCGCGTGCTCCAGCGCCAAATGGCGCACTCCCACGTCTGCCATGCTCGCTTCCACTTGCGCCAGCGCAGTGTCGAACCGCTGCTGCAGGCCCTCCCGCGCGCTCTTTACTTCTGTCGCCACCCGCATCAGCTTACGCGCACCGTCCTCCGTGAGCCCACGCAGCGCCACATAGTCCACCACCAGCGTCTCCAGCGCCTCGGACTGCTCCTTCAGCGCCACTTGCTGCGCCACCAGAGCTTGGGTCTGTTCCGCCAACTCCTCCGCCTGCCCCGCAAGCGCCGTCTGCTGCACGCCGATCTGGCGCTGCTGTGAGGCAATGCGCTGCGAGTGCAGCAGCACGATCATCATCAGCTGGGACAGCGACTTGGAGAACTCCGCCTGCAGTTCCTGCGCATCCAGCTGCGCGCCTTCCAGCTTGTCGTTGTCCCACCAGCGCATGAATGCATTGCGCTGATCGTGTTCGTTACGGAACTTCTTCAGCGAATCCAGCTTGCAGAAATTCCCGTGCATCCGCGCGACGACGGCATCGACATCGATGCGATGCAGGAAATCTTCCGGCACCTGCACCAAGGCCATTTTTTCGATGATGTCGCTCATTCCGTTTCGTCCAGTTCCATGTCAATGAAAAACGCCGCCATCTCTTCCTCCAGCGCCAACATCGAGGCACCCGCGACTTCCAACGCGGCACCCGTGCGCAGATAGGCATCCTGGGTCCGCGCGGCGCCTTCGTGCGCCTGATCCAGCGCCTGTGCGTTCGTGGCAAACGTCTCCGCCAGCGCGGCATTCATCTGCGCCAGTTCCAAGTTGGAGGCCACCATTTGCGCTTGGCTGGCCACCAGCTCGGCCAGGGTCTGGGCAAGACGCGCGTCGGCCTCCAGCCCCTCCAGTTGGGCTTGCAGGTGTTCGGTCCCCGGGGAGGTCAGCGCATCGAACAGACGATCGATGCCATACACGACCAGCGCGGCCATCAGGCCGGTCAGGATCGCAGTGATCACCGGCGAAAGAATCCCCGCCAGCGGTGCCAGCAGCGGAATGCCGAGCAGGAACCCGTTGACCGACTGCTCCAGCAGCAGCCCCAGGCTCGTGGTGACCACGCCAGTCAGTACCTTGGTCACATCGCGCGCGATGTCCATCGACGAGCGGCCCTCGGCAGGCGCCACCAGCATCTTGATCGCCTGGAACAGGCTGCCGGCGCCTTCGCGGATCACCGTGACCACTTTCGCCGAGGTCGTCACGAAGGTATTGATGACGAAGGTCATCAGGTTCGACACGAAGCCCTCGATGCCGCCCACTAACAGCGCCTTCAGCGCCGCGCGCAGCTTGGCCTGTACGCGCGCCATCACGCGCTTCAATGCCGCGAGAATCTGGTCGACGAGGCTCACCTTAGACTCGGGCTCGCGCACGATCCGCACCACCTCCACGAACGAGCCATTGACGAATTCGTGCATCACCACACCCATGGCCTTGCGCAGCGCATTGCGCCCCGCCTGCTCGGCGCCGGTCACCAGCAGCCGTCCCGTGTGGTGCTGTACCCGCTCGCCCATGGTCGGCAGGTGGTCGTCGATCGCCGAGCGCGCCTTCTCGATGACCGGCTTGGTCAGGCTTTCGTCGTAGCCTTTCTCGCTGGACAACGACGACTCCGCGGACTTGTGGCCCTTCTCGCGGTTGTTCTCCATCGTCGTGTAGTTAAGGTTGGCCGGATCAGAGCTGAGCGCGGTGCGCTCGGCCTTGTCCAGCATCCAGCCCCCTTCCCGATGCGCCTGCTTGAGCGGGATGGTATGGTCCAGCTCGGCGTTCATAACCAGCATGCCGTTGCGGTCTTCGCGCTTGGTGGCAGCCTTCTCGCCTGTGTAGGTGTCCGTGAACTCATTGGAGTTCATCTGGCCACCGCGCACCGCCTCGCGCATTTTTTTCTTGCGGGCGGCCTCGTATTTGTATTCCTTGCGGCGGTACTGCTCGCACTGGCGCGAGTAGATGTCCTTCTCCGCATTGAACTGGGTGGTGACGTTGCCACCCTGCTTGTCGTCGAACATCAATGTGGTCAGGCCGAATGGCCCGATGATCTGCTGCAGCACCTGCTCGCGACTGCTTTCCAGTAGCTCTTGGAAGCGCTGCTGGCGCAGCGCGTGCTGCGATGGGCTCGCTGACAAAGGCAACGGCTCGCGTTCCTGCAGCCCGTACAGAACGCTCGCCCGGTCGATCGCGCTGGCCAACAACAGGTCGACCTGCTCGGCCTCCACCACCTGCCGTTCGTCCTGCTGATAGAAACCCGCGCCTTCCTTGTGTTGCATGCCCACTTCCCCGTTGATGGCGCGCCATACTTGCCGAGCACGATCTCAGCGAATGCGACAACAGAACAGGCCGACGCCACTGAAGCGCACCGCGAGATCTTCCTATCGGCAGGCTACCAAATTTATTGAGGCGCGGAGAAACGGGTGGCAAAATTGGGGCCTGTGTTGATCTTTCGCTTCATTCGAGCTGCATAGACGCAAGCGATTCGCGAAGCTCGGTGCATCTCGCAGCATCTGCTCGGTGGATATCACGCAGATGATCCTCAGAGCACCCAAAGTCTGCCCTGACTTTGGCTGCGCTGGTCTCGGGGCTGTAGGCTTAGTAGGGCGAGGTGAACTGTGGGGTCTCAATGGACGAGATGGACGTGCCGCATGCTCCGATGGAAATGTTGCCATTGCCCATTCCTATCCAATGCGTCAATGCGTCGGAGGCCGACTCCGCTGAGCGCCGTATCGAGCATTCCCATACGACTCCTGCACGCCAGCCAAGATCGATGATCGCCCGGATGACGGCCAGGTCACGCTCCCTGTTTCTCTGCAACTTCGCATCCCAGAACTCTGGACGTGTCTTGGGAAGCCGGAAGTACGGGCAGCCCTCGTGGCGATGCCAGAAGCAGCCGTGGACGAAGACGGCCACCTTGCGTCCAGCGAAGACAAGATCCGGTCTTCCTGGTAGTTTGCGGTCATGTAGCCGGTACCTTAGCCCTTTCTGCCATAGCAACTGTCTGAGAATGAGCTCGGGGGCGGTATCCTTGCCTCTGATCCGCGACATCAGCGCCGAACGCTTCTCTGCGGTCATCACATCAACCATTGCCAGAGTCCTCTGATCTTGTCCGCGGCATCAAAGCGCAAAAGTGGTTCAGTCGGTGTCATCGACATCTTCGCCGGTCCGGGTGGCTTGGGCGAAGGCTTCAGTAGCTTCAGTCCGAAGAACTCGACACTTCACCCCTTCCAACTGGCTGTCTCGGCGGAGATGGAGAAGTCTGCCCATGCGACGCTGCAGTTGCGGGCCTTCGTGCGGCTCCTGCAAAGGGCTGAGGGAGAGCTGCCCACGGTATATCGGAACTACCTCCAGGAGTTCGCATACGGCAATGCGGCGCTTCCGGGTGCCCGGTTCCGCGAGGGGAAGTGGGCGAGCCTCTGGCGTGAGGCCGAGGAGGAAGCCCTCAATCTCACAATGGGTGTGGATGCCGACAACGAGCGGCTCCATCAGCGCATCGAAGCGGTACGCGAGTACTACGACCAGCTAGTATTGATCGGCGGGCCTCCATGCCAGGCTTATTCTGTCGTCGGCCGTGCCAGGCAATCCAAGATCAGCGAGTTCAAGGCGAAGGGTGACCACCGCCACTTCCTTTACAAGCAGTACTTGGGAATCCTGGCCAAGTTCACGCCCGACGTCTTCATCATGGAGAACGTCAAGGGGATCCTCACTTCCAAGGTGGGTGACCAGGCAATGTTCGAGGCGATCCAGCGCGATCTGGCGGATCCGAAGGCCGCGCTGGGCAAGGGGCGCGGCGGCACCGGCGAACGGTACGTGCTGTTGCCGATCCATGTCGACGGCGATTCGCTC
Source organism: Xanthomonas sp. NCPPB 1068 (assembly GCF_041479385.2). Taxonomy (NCBI): domain Bacteria; kingdom Pseudomonadati; phylum Pseudomonadota; class Gammaproteobacteria; order Lysobacterales; family Lysobacteraceae; genus Xanthomonas; species Xanthomonas sp. NCPPB 1068. The sequence goes on from NZ_CM192986.1 coordinate 670,125, forward strand.
AGGACCCACGAAAGCGTTGCCGAAGATCCCGCAGGCTTCCTGATCCGATGCGAGGACCACGGAGTGCCGCAGGCGCGGCACCGGATCATCATCATGGGGGTGCGCGAGGACCGGTTCAGTGGTCGCATCGAGCGGATTCCTGGTCTGGAGTGTCCGGACAAGCAGACATCTGTCGCAGATGCGTTGAGAGGGTTGCCAGGGCTGCGAAGTGGAATCAGCCGGCAGCAGGACAACGCCAAGGACTGGAAGGAAGCGTTCGAAATTCAGCGGCGTCTGCTTGTCCAGTGCGTGGATGATCCGAAGCTGAAGGCGGAGCTGAGGACGATCGAGCCCAAGTCCCGATTGCCGCGATCCTCGGTCAGCTATACCACAAGCGTTATCACGGGTTTCGAGGACAAGGTGCGAAAAGGGGGGCAGCCGGCAGTCCTCAATCACGAGGCGCGCTCGCACATGCCTTCGGACATGGGGCGTTACCTCTTCTGTGCCGCCTTCGCCCAAGTACACAAGCGCTCGCCAAGAGGTGCTGAATTTCCTTTGGCGCTTGCCCCCTATCACGCAAGCTGGACCACGGGTGCTTTTTCGGACCGGTTTCGTGTTCAAGTCAGGAACCGGCCATCCAATACCGTGACCAGTCATCTGTCGAAGGATGGGCATGCCTTCATTCATCATGACCCGGGACAGTGCAGGAGCCTCACGGTTCGTGAGGCTGCGAGGTTGCAGACTTTCCCGGACGACTACCTCTTCATGGGCAACCGGACACAGCAATTCGTGCAGGTGGGCAACGCCGTCCCGCCGATGATTGCCCGTCAGATCGCCAGGGTCGTTTCGGACATCATCAAGGAATAGGCGGGAGGACAGCTTTGAGTGATGCGCAGCTTTCCAAGCAGTCCCTGCCTCCACTTTTTCGTGCGGCCCTACAGCAAGGCGACATTGAGCGTGTCGCACGACACATCGCAGAAGGCAGAAGTGTCGACTCCGCCGATCAGCGCGGTCGCACTCCTTTGATGTTTGCGGCCCAGGCAGGGAATGTGCAGCTATGTAAGCTGCTTCTGGAACATGGAGCAGACAAGGCCGCATTGGACGGATCAGGCATGTCGGCAAGCGACGTGGCCAAGGCTGCTGGTTGGATCGCTGTGGTCGAGCTTCTCGCGCCACATGGAGATCCGGATGTAATGGACCTTGGCGATCCCGCCGAGACCGATACGGAGGCCGACATCTTCGGGACATGGGAGCCGGAAGACGTCGCTACTATTCCCGCCGACGACGAGGTTGTCCGAACCGGCATCATCGAAGCCCAGTCGTTACTCGAAGGCCAGCGGCCTATTCCGCAGGATGCCGGTTGGGGAAACTTTGTCTTTGAGTTGCCGGACCCCGACGGAATGGATGCTGCCATCGGGCTGCAAGAAGACGACCAGCAGGCGCTGTTTGCAACCCTCATCGGGCGAGCCTCGGACTACGGCCTATACAGACAACGCCAGATCGATCTGCTTGTTAGCGACTCGGAACTGGGGGCAGATGTGGACTTCGGTCAGCACCTGCGGCAACTGCTGGGTGATATCGGCGCGATCCCCGACGACGAACGGGATGAATGGCTGGTCGGGCCTCTGATCGACGAGGGTCTGGACCTTGAGGAGGATCCGGAAGCGTATCTGCAGTATCTGAGGGACCTGTCGGCTACACGAAATGATCCGCACTTCCAGCTGACGAAGGAGGTGGAGCGCTCGGTACTGCTCGACCGTGATGGCGAGGAGCGCCTGGGCCTCTTGGCGTCCTTGGTAATCAACGACGCGATCCGCACCATGTCAAATGATGAGCATGCCATGGAAGCCCTCATCAATTTGGAAATGGTCATTGCCGATGACCCTTATGCGGCCGGAAGAATAAGTCGCATCGAAGCGGATGGCGATGAAGAAGGAAGTTCCAAGATATCCGAAAAGTTGAAGGGAGTTCTGGCGCTCGTATCTTCAGCTTGGGCAAGCAGGGATACCGTCCCCAGCAAGAATATTTCCGTTCTTGTTGAACGGCTCGAACTGACGATGTACGGCGTCAGGACGGTTCATCAATCGATGTCGGCGGCGGGGCATGCAAATCCGCATCTTGCGGAGATCCTTGCGCGTGGTACGAGGGTGGAGCGGGAAATGTTCGCGGCCAACATCAGGCTTGCTATCTCGGTGGCAGAGAAATATGCCTGGTCCAATATCCCGCGGATGGACCGCATACAAGAGTCCTTCATCGGACTGTTGAAGGCGATCGAGAAGTTCGACTTCCGGCGGGGATACAAATTCTCGACCTATGCGACCTGGTGGCTGAAGCAGGCTGTCACTCGAGCTATTGCGGACAAGGGTAGGCTTATTCGTGTGCCGGTGCACATGATGGAGAGGTTGAGCAAGGTTGCGAAAGCGGCCCGAATGACCGGCTTCGAGTCTCCCATGGGAATACCGCTCTCCGAGATCGCGAACCTGACCGGGTACTCGGAAGCGGAGGTGAGGAGAACCTTGTCGGTTGTCGAGGATGCTTCCTTATGGGAGGACTCGCCTGCCGATCAAGATGCTGTCATGTCCGTCGCCGATGAGTTGGCGGATCCGGCAGACTTCGCCGAGCACATGGAGATGGCAAGGCTCGTCCACCTCAGCATCAAGGAGATCTCGGAAAAGCAGGCTGATGTAATTCGGCACAGGTTCGGTCTGGTCGATGGCGTCGAGAGAACGCTCGAAGAAGTTGGGCAGATGCACGGAGTGACGAGGGAGCGCATACGCCAGATCGAAGTCAAGGCACTGAAGGCTCTGCGTCATCCGCAGAGGACATTGGCTGCTTTGGAGGGATACGTTGGAGAGCTATTCGATGAATAGTGGTCATTCCAGCTTGTCGGGAATCCGCAATGCGCCACCCAAGGCCAGCGCCATGGTCGAGGCACTGCGCGGCCTTGGCTACACGACCGAGACAGCCTTGGCCGACCTGATAGACAACAGTATTTCTGCAGGCGCCCGAGCTATCGACGTTGGCTTCCACTGGTCAATGCACGACAGCTGGATAGCAATCAGTGACGACGGGGGAGGGATGACAGATGCCGAGCTCGAGAGTGCGATGAGGCTGGGTGACAGGAATCCTCTCCATCAACGTAGCTCAACCGACCTCGGAAGATTCGGCCTTGGCCTGAAGACCGCCTCGTTCTCGCAGGCTAGGCGCCTGACAGTCGCCAGCAGCAAGGATGGTCAAACCAGCTGTTTGCGCTGGGATCTCGATGTACTGGCCAATGACCCGCACGGAAACTGGAATCTTCTGGAAGGCTCCTTCGTGGGGTCTGAGAGCAGGTTGAATCTGCCTGCGGGTGGCGGCCGAGGCACGGTCGTACTTTGGGAAAGCCTGGATCGCATCGTATCCAAGTCCTACAAGGAGCGGGACTTCCTGGACCTGATGGACAGGGTTGAGGCCCACCTCTCCATGGTGTTCCACCGCTTCCTCGACCGAAGCGGTCCTTGGATCCGACTGCGCATCAATGGGAAGGAACTGAAGCCCTGGGACCCATTCCTGACCGCGAACTCGGCGACGTGGCGATCTCCGGAAGCCAACATCGGTTCGGGTGATTGGCAGGTATCGGCACAGGCGTTCGTGCTGCCACACAAGGACCGTCTCAGCGACAAAGCGTTCTTGGATGCGGGCGGGCCAGAAGGCTGGGCTTCACAGCAGGGCTTCTATGTGTACCGTGGCCGTAGACTTTTGGTTGCCGGAAGCTGGCTGGGTCTCGGGCGTGGTCGATCATGGTCCAAGGACGAGGCGCACAGGTTGGCACGGATCCGTCTGGATATTGCCAACAACACTGATGCGGACTGGAAGATCGATGTCCGGAAGTCGTCCGCGCAGCCACCGGTGAGGCTGCGGGACCAGTTGACCCGCTTGGCAGACGATGTGCGCGACAGGGCCAGGAAGGTGTTCCTGCACAGGGCCCGGTCCAACGCTTCATCCAACCGTCCCGAGGACCTAGCAGCGGTCTGGATGTCGCATGAGATCAAATCAGGCCGCCGCTATCGGGTAGACCGCAGTCATCCGGCCATCAAGCCGTTGCTGGATGAGGGCGGGGAAATCAAGGAGCGCGTGGAGACGATGCTCCGTGTGCTCGAAGAGACCATTCCGGTTCAAAGAATCTGGCTGGAAGCTGCCGAGACAGGAGAGCACGCCAAAGGTGGCTTCACAGAAGAGCCAGATGAGTCGGTAAGAAAAGTGCTCTTGAGCCTTTACAGAACACTTATGGTGAGGTCGGGTTTGTCCTCGGACGAGGCGAAATCTAGGTTGCTCAAGACAGAGCCCTTCGATCTGCATCCCGATCTGGTCAAAGGCTTGCCCTCCGATATCAATGAGAACAATGAGCGTGGAGCTGTATGAGCGATTCCAATGAAAGCAAGACCATCCGCCTCGTACAGATGCTTCTTCTCGAGGAAGAGGACAAAGGAGGAATCACCCCCGCGTTGATTGCCGAAAAAATCGGGATCGCCATGATGTTGAATCCGAAGTGGGCCGTGGATCTCGACAAGGATGCGGTCACCGACGAGTTGATCCGAAGGTTCAGCATCTGGGTCGGAGATGACACATCCCTGAGGGACGAGGCTGGACATGAGCCGTGGCTGGATGCAACGCGAAAGAAGGACTGGCGATACTGGCAGCGCTATCGCGAACTTCTGGAGAAGGACCTTTCCTGGGACATAGCCGACAAGTTGGACAAGTCGACCGACAAGATTCTTGGAATGCTCGAGGATCCGGTCCGGAAGGGGAGCTGGAGCAGGCGCGGGCTCGTTGTGGGTCATGTCCAATCTGGCAAGACTGCCAGCTATACCGGTTTGGTGTGCAAGGCCGCGGACGCCCAGTACAAGGTGATCATCGTCCTTGCAGGGCTCCACAACAACTTGAGGTCGCAGACACAGATCCGCTTGGAGGAGGGCTTCCTCGGGTACGAAGCAAACGGAGAGAGCGACGTCCTCCGCCGGGTCGGTGTCGGCTTGATCGATACCGACATGTCCATCAAGCCGAACTGCGCGACTACCCGTGCGGAAAATGGTGACTTCGGCGGTCGTGCTGCTACGCAACTCTCCATATCCCCCGAGGAGCGTCCTTGGCTTTTCGTCGTCAAGAAGAACAAGTCGGTCCTCGTGCGTCTTCTGAAATGGATCCAGAACCATGTGGCCGACCTCACCTTGCGGGATGCGGAGGAAGGGACGAGCTCCGACGAAAACAAGTTGCCGTTGGTGAAGAAGCGCGTCACCAAGCTTCCACTTCTCATCATTGACGATGAAGCCGACAACGGTTCGGTGGACACAGGCGAGACCGTGCTGGATGAAGACGGCAAGCCGGACGACGAACACCAGCCGACAACCATCAACAAACTGATTCGACGGATACTGCATTCGTTCTCGAGGTCCGCCTACGTCGGCTATACGGCCACTCCCTTCGCCAATATCTTCATTCATGAGAAGGGGGAGACGAAAAGGGAGGGACTGGACCTCTTCCCATCCGCTTTTATTCAGAGCCTCGCTGCACCAAGCAATTATGTGGGGCCATCCACGGTGTTTGGCTATCCGTCACCCGAAGGGCGGCAAGGACAGCTGCCATTGGTCAAGGAGATCAGCGATTTCCAGTCCGCGGACAAGCAGACAGGATGGATGCCTGCGAAGCACAAGATCACCCACATGCCGGCTTGGAGCAGTGATGAACCGCTTCCTCCAAGTCTACGAACCGCAATCGATTCCTTTGTACTTGCTTGTGCGGTCCGCTCCATGCGTAGGCAAGGGGCGATGCACAGCTCGATGCTGATCCACGTCACTCGCTTCAACCAGGTTCAAAAGCTGGTAAAGGCTGACGTTGAGGACTACGTGAGGTCTATGCGTCAGCGGGTCACGAGAGGCATCGGGGAGGAGGATGTCGTCGAGCGCCTCCGCCGGATGTGGGAAGAAGACTTTGTCCCCGCCACACGTGTCCTCGTGGACGCAGGCATCGGCGACGTCCCGGAATTGGAAATTTCCTGGCCGGAGCTTCTTGATGCGATTCCCGGCGTGTTGGAGGACATTGATGTAAGGCTTGTCAATGGCACTGCCAAGGACGCCTTGGACTATGAGTACAACAAGGGAAGGGGGTTGAAAGTCATCGCCATCGGTGGCGACAAGTTGGCGCGTGGACTGACGTTGGAAGGCCTTTGTACAAGCTACTTCCTCCGTGCCTCCAAGATGTACGACACGCTGATGCAGATGGGCCGCTGGTTCGGATATCGCCGGGGCTATCTGGACCTGTGCCGCCTGTACACGTCCTCCGATCTGGTTGAATGGTTCCGCCACATCTCCGATGCGGCAGGTGAGCTGAGGGAGGAGTTCGATCTGATGGCAAACTCCGGAGCCACGCCGAAGGAGTTCGGACTGAAGGTGCAGTCGCATCCTGAGCTGATGGTCACTTCCCAGATCAAGATGCGGAGTGCCAGGACATTGCTGCTCTCGTACAGCGGTCAGCTGATGCAGACGGTCTCATTCTCGAAGGGAGATGTCGGGAGGAATCTGCAGGCTGCTCGAAGGCTTGTCGGAAATCTGGGCCGTCAGGACGAATACGGCGAGATTGCAAGGACCTTTGGAGATACCCGTCAAGCCTGGCACGGCCACCTCTGGAAAGGTGTCAATTACCAGACCGTTGTCGATTTCCTTCTGGACTACAGGACGAACAGCACTGCGCATCGGGTAAACAGCGCGGTGCTGGCGGAATTCGTGCGGAAGATGGCTAGCCTAGGGGAGCTGACGAACTGGGATGTCGCGCTGATCGGGAACAAGTCGGGAGTTCCCGTTGAAGTGGCTGATGGGATCAAGGTCAACAAGGTTGGCCGAAGTGCCGATGTAGTCGAGGGAGATAGGTTCGCCATAGGGGTCCTGTCCGATCCAAAGGACGAGATGATCTGCCTCGACCAAAGTCAGTGGGATGCTGCTTTGAGGATGTCCGTAGAGACTTGGGAGCGCCGACAGGAAAAGAAGTCGGCCACGGCTCCAGAGGTGCCGAGTGGTCCAGCCATGCGTACAGTTAGAGGACTTGGTGCGGACGGTGTCCAAGCCAAACCTGAGAGTGGTCTCCTCATCATCTACGTGCTGGATCCGAAGGGTGAGCAAGGCGCGCTGGCCGATGTCTCCGACGTCGTCGCCTTTGCCATGAGCTTTCCGGGAAGCAAGGCGGATGTCCGCGTCGAGTACAAGATCAACAATGTAGGTTGGGAACTGGACTATGGCGCATCGGAATAAGGAGGAACAGCTAGCTTCGGCATGGAGGGCGTTGAGCGGGCTGGCCGATGGCGCGGGCTGGAAGGTCATCGAACTTTCGAAGACCGTGACCAGTCTGGTCCTGGCTGGAAGACGGGGGAGTGGAAACGAGGAGAGTCTGCTGGTGGGGATCGCCGATGTGGTACCTCCAAATGATTCCAGGCTGCCACGTGGGCAGGGTTTCGCGTTCCACCAAACTGAGATGCCGCATGGCGGCGGGCGCGCCTGGTTTGCACTCGTTCGTCAGCAAGGCGGGCCACTTGCGTTGTTTACGCTCATGGCGGCAGATCTCGTGTCGCTTTTGGAGCGTGCCCATGACGATAGAGGAGAGAAGGTCCTCGGTTCGCTGTTGGCTAGAATTCGAGCATGGCAGGACTTCATGAAGAGGGAACAGCCCGCTGTTCTTTCGACTGAAGAGGAGGTTGGACTGCTTGGTGAACTCGTTGTCTTACGGAACATGATTGCCGACGGCATGTTGGCGGCCGATGCTATGGAGTCCTGGGTCGGCCCCATGGATGGATTGCATGACTTCTCCATCGGAACTGGCGGGGTTGAGGTCAAGACCACCACATTGCCTGCTGGATTCACGGCCAGGATCGGCAACTTGGACCAGCTCGACAACAGTCTTCATCGGCCGCTCTATATCGCCTGTGTTCGTGTATCCCAGAGCGATGGAGGGAAGACCCTTCCTGAGTATGTCGATGATCTGGCGCGAGCTATTCAGGATGACGCAGCAGCCTTGTTGTTCTCAGGGAGGCTTTTCGCAGCAGGCTATCTTGAGGCCATGCGTGACCATTACAGCAGGCGCTTTCTGACAAGGGAGCTGATGTATCGCCTGGTTGAAGACGAGAGCCCTCGTTTGACAAGGGCTACGGTACCGGCGGCGGTCAGCGAAGTGATGTATACGCTGGATCTGGATGCTTTCCCGGTGGTCGCGAGGAGCTTCGCGGAGATTTCTGGAAAACTTGGAGCGTAGGAAGATGGAACTGATCGAATTCCTCGGACAGATAAGAGCTGAGGTCCAAGATGAGATTTCAGAAAGAATGACTGCATCGGGCGCGGCCTACCCTTATCCGGAGCTTGTCTTCTCGGAGATCGTCATGAAGCACATGGAGGAAGTAGGGATGACCTATGAGCCCCAAGTGTGTCACGTCGACAGCAAAGTCGGACGAGGCGGTGCGAGTATCAGGCTCAGCGGCTATTCGATCTCGGAGGATGGAGACCGTCTTGATCTTTTCGTGACACACTACTTGAACTTGGACGAGCCTAGTTCGATTCCGGATTCCGAAACCAAGCAGGCAGCGGAGTACTGTGCGCGTTTCCTCAGGCTGTCGGCCGAAGGATCGATGGCAAAGAACTTGGATCCTTCTCATGACGCGCATGAGCTCGCCGTCCACATCCAAAGAGCGTACGGGGACCTCGAGGAGATCCGGATCTACGTTCTGACGGATGGCCAAGTCAAGACCAAGAATTTCAAGTCGCAGGAAATCGCTGCAAAGACCATCCGTCTTGAAGTGATGGACATCGAGAGGTTGCATCGTCACCTTTCAGAGGGGAGGCCACGCGATGAGCTGGTCGTCAATTTTGAGGAGTTGGCAGGTGGACCCTTGCCGTGCGTCTACATTCCTGGCGAAGCTGAGTCCTATGACTATGCGATGACGGTATTCCCTGGTGATGTGCTTCGCCACCTGTATGACAAGTATGGAGCTCGTCTACTCGAGGCCAATGTACGCTCATTCCTGAGCGCAACTGGAAAAGTGAATAAGGGCATCCAAGCTTCGCTCCGTTCGGAACCAGAGAAGTTTGTGGCGTACAACAATGGCATTGTGGTCGTCGCTGACGAAGCGAGTCTTGGCAGGACCTCGCAGGGTGGGCCTGGGATCGCTTGGTTGAAGGGAATGCAGATAGTGAATGGTGGGCAGACAACTGCATCCATTTACTTCACCAAGAAGAAATATCCCGACACCGACTTGGCGAAGGTTCGCGTTCCTGCCAAGGTTGTCGTACTGAAGGCGGATAACGCAGTCGCAGAAGAATCGCTGATAAGCGACATATCTAGGTTTGCCAACAGCCAGAATACTGTGAAGCAATCCGACCTCTCCGCCAACTCTCCTTTCCACGTAGAGCTGGAGAAGCTGTCGAATTCCGTGTATCTGCCGGACGGCGTAGGTCGCTGGTTCTATGAGCGTGCAGCGGGAAGCTACACGACCATGTTGGCGCGTGAGGGAAGTACGCCGGCGAAGTACAGGAACTTGAAGTCGAATGTAGTTCCACCTGCTCGTCGGCTCACCAAGACAGATCTTGCGAAGTTCTTGAATGCTTGGGGCGGACTTCCGCACTTGGCGAGTCTGGGCGGTCAGAAGAACTTCGCACGTTTCATGGACGACGTGCGTGAGAGGGAGGAGCGTGGCGAGCCCGTGATGCCCAGTGCCGGTGGCTTCAAGGAGATGATCGGTAAGGTGATCCTGTTCAAGCAAGTGCATTCACTTGTCAGGCCAATGTTTCCAGCATTCCAAGGCAATGTGGCGATCTACCTTGTCTCGCTGTTGGCAAAGCAGCATGGTAGTGCGATAGATCTGATGCGGATCTGGGAGCAGCAAGGCATCTCCGCAGCCTTCAAGGACCAAGTGAGGGTGTGGGCAAAGGAGGTGAATGCAGGCCTCCACTCTACAGCCGATGGCAGGATGATCAGCGAATGGTCAAAGAAGGAAGAGTGCTGGAAGAAGCTACAGCAACTTGAGCTGACCAGCATCAACGCGTTGATTCCCGAGATCAAGTGAGGATGTGCAAGGCCGCGAATCGTCACTGCGGCCATGTCGCCAGAACGAACAATGCCCGCGATGGGAAAGCGATCTGAGCTTGCAGCGGGGAGCCTTGTTTTCCGCCGACAACGAGGACGCCTTGAAGGGTCTTCGATCTGTCAGGCGTTACGCTTCGCCCGGCTCTTGAACTCAAAGATCATCTGGGCGAGTTCGTCGTCCTCGGCGTAGAAATAGGCCAGGGGGTAGCCGAGTACAGCTGCTATGCGTTGCTGGGTCTGCAGGTCGGGCTGGTGTACGCCCGTTTCGTACCGGTTGACGCGCGTACTCGCGACGAACTCATCAAGGCCAGCCTCAATTCCGAGCGCCCGTTGCGATAGTCCGCGCGCCTCCCGCGCCTCACGCAGGCGCTGGCTATAGATCGGAAGGGTCTTCCTCTTTGTCACGTTCTGATGTGCTCCGGGCTGCTCGTCCTGCGGTAATCCCCCCGTTTTAGCGTTCGCCAAAAGTGGAGCTACGCGGCCATCGCCAATTTCATTGCTGGGGTGATGCCGCCGAGCGCCATGTTGGGGCGCTCATGGTTGTACGTCCATAGCCAGCGCGTGGCTTTGTCCTGAACCTGCTCGATGGTGTCGAACAACGTTGTGGCCAGCCAAGCGTAGCGGACGGTGCGGTTGTAACGTTCGACGTAGGCATTTTGCTGCGGCTTGCCTGGCTGGATGTGCTCGATCCGGATGCCGCGCTGCTGTGCCCAAGCTAGCAGCGCGCCGCTGATGTACTCCGGGCCGTTGTCGCAGCGAATGGCGTTTGGCTTGCCGCGCCAGTCGATGATCTGATCCAACGCGCGGATCACACGGGCCGATGGCAGCGATAGGTCGACCTCGATGCCCAGACCCTCGCGATTGAAGTCGTCGAGCACGTTAAATAACCCGAAGCTGCGACCATCGGCCAACTGGTCGTGCATGAAATCCATCGACCAGACCTAGTTGATCGTCTCCGGTACCGACAACGGCTCTGGCCGCTCACGTACCAGCCGTTTCTTCGGCTTGATCCGCAGGTTCAACTCCAGCTCCCGGTAGATGCGGTACACCCGCTTGCGGTTCCAGCCGAAGCCCTTCACGTTGCGCAGGTGCAGAAAACATAGGCCGAATCCCCAGTCACGATAGGTCGTGGTCAACCGGACAAGCCAATCGGCAATCTGGACGTTCTCCTCGCTGGCCTTGGCTTGATAGCGGTAGCAAGTTTGGCTGATATCAAACGCCTGGCAGGCGTGCCGGATGCTCATTGTTTTGTTCGCCACGGCCCATCGGGCCATCTCCCGGCGTTGAGATGGCCTCACCATTTTTTTGCCATCGCCTCCTTCAGCAGGTCGGCGCTGAGCTGGGCATCGGCGTACATCTTCTTCAGGCGCCGGTTCTCGTCCTGCAGCTCCCTGAGCTGGGACATCAGCGATGCGTCCATGCCGCCGAACTTGCTGCGCCACTTGTAGAACGTCGCCGAGCTGATGCCGTGTTCCCGGCACAACTCCGGCACGGGCGTGCCGGCCTCGGCCTGCTTGAGGACGGCAATGATCTGGCTGTCGGTGAAGCGGGATGTCTTCATGGAACCTCCTCGGAAAAGGGTACGAGAAAATTCCACTTCTGGCGTCAGCTAACCTGTGGGGGGATTACCGTGGCATGTCGTTCTTGGTGCCCGCTTACTTGCTGGACGCGCCATCTTGCCGGTTTGCCTCAGCCAACAATTGCTCGTAAGACTGCACGCGTATACGTAGGCGAATGAGATGCCATGACATTGCAAAGGCAAACAGTAGCGTGAAGGCCAGCACGCCCTGGATTAGGGTGATCTTGCTCAGTACCGTCCAGTCGCCCAGACGCCAGTCTTTCAACTGCAGATAGAGGGCAAGCAGGACAGGCATGAAGCCAAGCTTCTCCATGCCACCGGTGAATAGCCCCAGGCGGTCGTGCATGTTGGTGCGACGATCACGCATGAATGCCTCGCGTCGACGCCGTTGTTCCAGCGGAAACCTGCGAAGCGCCGCGACCATCGATTGATACTGATGGAACTCCCGCTCCATCAGCTCTGCGTGATCCGCATAGGGGCGACGGAACCCCGGCCATTCGCGCTTGACGGTTAGCGCTGCCGAAATCAGGAAGCCTGTCAGCTCAGTCACAAGTCCGAAGACAGCTAAATAGATGCCAGTTTTGCCGTCCAACAGAGCACCGGACAAGATTCCGACGCCGGCACCGATCAGGCCAATCGTCAAGCTCCAGCGCTCGACTGGGCCGGCGCGGCTCTGCTCGGTCACCTGTGCGTAATGGGCCATTGCTGAAGAGAGCGATGGAAAGCTCGGGTCTGTGAGCTTGATCGCTTCTCCATCAATGTCGGCGCTGTGTTCCGTTGCTACTTCATCCATTGAACTCACCTGGCTTCCCTCGGGGATCGCGCAGCCAACGAATGGCTGTGATCGTCAGTATTCCTCAGCTGCCGGTGGTGCGCCAGCACGCTACACAGACGCGTCAAACATCCTCCTCAGTTGCTATTGACACGCACACGCTGCACTCGCAATCTAGGCCCAAGGAGCGTCGAAACTCCTCACACAGCGGTACCCACCTCCGTCAAACCGGTGGGTTTTTTGTGCCTGCATCTTGCAGGTACAAGCCGACGCAATGCCTGCGTCGGGAGGGCGGCTAATACAACACCCGCAAGGGGAATACGCCCGCCGGCTGTGTGCGGTTTCGAACCTCCCGACATCCCGTCGCCGTTGGCGGCGGTTCTTGGGTTGTTCCAAGAGGGCGTTGCCATGTCTACCGCACCATCCACGCCGGCCCCGGTGCCGGGTTATCTATTGCCAGCCTCCGCTCACCGCCTGCTGCTAGATGTAGGCGGGATGCTGCGCCAGCTCGCCGCACGCGCAGCTGTTGAGCAGGCGAGCGCCCATTGCGCGCATACGCTGAGTTGCCCGCCCGCTGTGCTGCCGCACACCTCGCGCCGCCGGTCCGCACGCAGGGCCATGGCGCTGCAGCAGTGCGTTGCCGCATCCATCACCCGCCACCGGCCGGAGGCGCCATGACACGCCGCCGTCCACCCACGGCATCTGCCAGCGCACGGCCCACCCGCACGCGTGCGCGCCCCACGCCGCCCAAGCGGGTGCAGTGGGTCGTTGTGGAACCCGACCGCACCAAGCTGCCACCGATGCTGCCACCCGACCCGGACGCCTCCCCGCAAGGCCCCGGCACGCTGCGCGCACCCCGCCGCGCACGGCGCCCGCGCCAATGCACTGTCAGCTACACCCATTACCCCGGCGCCCACGACCGCGCCGGCGACCAGCACGTGCCCCACGTCCGCCTCAGCGGCCTATGGCTGGAACAACTGGGCTTTGCCATCGGCACCAAGCTGCGCATCACCGCCAGCGAAGGGCAGCTGCTGATGGAGGTGTTGCCGCCGGTGGAGGTGCCGGCCAAGGCGCGTAGCGTGCGGCGATGATGGTGCGGCTGCCAGACCCCTTGCGATTGACCTCGGTGCCGGATGCCACTAGCGTCGCAGCCACACCAGCGCACAACGGACGCTTCATGATCGCGCGCCCCCTCTACGCCTTGCTCGCCACCCTCGCTCTGGGCGCATGCGCCCACACGGCGGCCACCCCAGCCCCGGCAACCGTCACGGAGACATCTGCCATGCGTTCCTCATCCGATTCCGCAGTCACTCCCCCTGGCAGCGAACCCAGCGGACCGATACGAACGGCAGAAGATGCACTCACCCGCATGCTTGCCTTGATTGAAGAAATCCAAGGGCTTGACGATCTGACACCCGACTACCTGCAATCCAAGATGGGTGTCCCGGTGACGCATGCCGCGTCAGATCCCAGGCGTTACGGCGGCAGTGCTCCGCTTACCAGTGAGTGGGGGTATAGCTTTGGCGTGGACCAGACTGCTACCGCAGGGCGTTGGTTCGAGTTCACCTTTATCCCAACGCAAGCGGGTGCTTCTCCGCCCATGACGGAGATCTGCAAGATCGATTTCGATACGTTCACGAAGAAGCTGGAAAGTATCGGGTTCGTGCGTCAGCGCAACATGGTGGAAGACGGGCGATGGATGAGTGACTTCTTCAGCCGGCCAGGCATACGCGTGGAGGTGTTTCCACGAGGTGAGGCTGATGCACCGCAGCAGCGGGTGGAGCACCACTGCGTTGAATGGATCTACATTCGTTAATCCAAGGAACGGTCATGCCTTTGAGTCCACAGGCGCAAGCCATTGTTGATGACTTCGGCCGCCAGCCAGGTGTCACTGCCGAACATGTCGCCAATTTGCAGGGCGTTCTTGCCGCTTCGCCCGTTCTGGTTGATCAATTCAATGATGCGGTTGCCAAGCAGCGCGTACTCAGTCTAAAGCCTCTGACTGATCCGAATGCAGGTGGGACGTTCACGCCTAATGAGAATTCCATCCGGCTGCCGCTGTCCAAACTTTCCAATGGGCCTGGTGGAACATTGCTTGATTCGGGTGACATGACGTTTGTGCTTGGGCATGAACTACAGCACGCCATGTACAGCCCAACCGCAGCTGTTTCCCGTAAGACGTTCGAAACCGCTGCGGCGCAAATAGCCAAGACCACGCACGACTATTCGGACGCGGCGCAGAAGGTTCTAGCAAGTAACCGTGTAGATGAAGCAAGTGCAGAAATTGCAGGCTGGAATGCAACCATCAGCAGGGTAAAGCAGTCAAATCCGCATGCCTCCCTGGAAGATATTTATCGGGAAGCCCCCGGCCGCATGCACGACTTCATTGATCGAACTGGCGGAATGCCGCAGTTCAATTACGTGCTCAAGTCCAACCTTACCCTGAACGCAGATATGACGATGCCCGTCACTCCTGCCAACGTTGAGGCAATGGGTGCGAACTTCTTCGACAAGGATGCCAAGAGCACCCGTATCGGCCATACCGGTCAGTCCGACTACGCCAACCACTACGGCCCGTGGGTGGTTGGCACAGCCGCCATCTATGAGCGGCAGTACAACAAGCCAAAGCCGGGCGAGCAAGAACAGCCGATGATCCTGGACATGCAGCGCCTGGGATTGAAGGAAGAAATACTGGAGCGCAATGGTATCGACCTGGGTAGCAATACCCGCCCCATGCCTTACCTCGACAGCAGCACGCAGCCGCCGACGCCCGGCCTGTTCCAGCACAGCAAGACGACGCACCTGCACGTCTCGCCGATCACTGCGCGCGAGCTAGAACAGGAGTTGCGAGAGCGCGATCCGCAATCGCCTGGGCCACCGGCTCAACTTCTTCCGTCAGACCCAGGCCATGCAGATCACTCGCTCTACCAACAGATCAGGGATGGGGTGCAAAAGCTCGATGCCCAGCATGGCAGGGAGTGGGATGCATCGAGCCAGCGCATGACCGCCAGCCTGCTTGCGCTGGCAAAAGAGGAAGGGTTGTCGCGGGTCGATCATGTGGTACTCAACAACCCAACGGCTCAGCTGGCGGGCGGCGAGAAGGTCTTCGTCGTTCAGGGCGCCCTCAACGACCCGGCTCACCAGCGTGCCCATATGTCGACCATGGACGCCGTGCAGACACCAGAGACCCAGTCGTTCGATCGCCTGCAGGAAATCAATCAGACTCAGGCCCAGGGGCGCGAACAGCAGCAGGCGCTGGAGCAATCGCAGCAAGCCGTTACCCAGGCCGGCCCGTCGATGACGCGCTGAGATGTTCTATATCGCTGGTACGCTGGCACTCAGAGCAACGAAGGCTGGAGTGTGCCCGTGAGCGTAAGGTTACTTAACTGCGTACTGGTTTTGCTCCTGGCTACAACAGGTTGCACTTTGATATTTGCCGAGACCAGTGCTCATGAGCTGCACGATCTCTCACTCTGCGCAGAGTCCCGGGACTGGGAGAGCGCAGGTGTAAACCGGGCACTGAAAATCAGACCGCAGATCATCGAAGATGAAAACGGGCGCTCATATCACTTTGATCTTGGTAGGAGAGACCGGTTGCGCTACCTGGATGCCAGTTGTGGATTCGGTGCCTATGCTGAGTGCAACTTTGAGGTTGCATCTTCGAACGGCAGAGGTTTTAGATTTTCCGAAGTTTCGACATTCAGTCTTTGGGAGCGTGACCGAGAGTTTTATCTCGTCTACCGTGTCGTTGCCCCAAAGCGGGAGTCTGAAAGAGATCTGCGAAGAGTCGTCAAGGTGGATGACCCACCTGTGGAGATATGCAATCAGATAGGCGACTACTCAAATCTGATGTAAATGGCCGTCGCAACGTCAATGGTCTTCTCAGCAGCTTGGGGCTTGGACTTTTGGCAAAGAGGGAATCGCCACTTTGCAAAGATGCGTACACTGCGCCCTCCTGGTAAACACTCATCTACCGCAGGAAGGAGCCGCGTCATATGCCATTCGCTATCTTCCGCCCCCACGTTTCGGCAGTGGCCACAGTGGTCTTTGCCACCTTTGCAGGATGCGCCATGACCGAGCCGCCGATTTCAAAGAAACAGTTCTCCGAGCATGTTGTGGCGCTGCTGGCCGGCAAGGACTCGGCCGTGGTTGAAGCCGGGACGCTGACTGATTTCGCCTGGAAGACGTTGTGCTTCGAGCGCGACGACAGTTTGTTGCTCAAGTTCGATCAGGGCGGGGAGACATCCGTGCTGCCGCTGCCTTATGAAGAGTTCTTCGTGGATGAGGCACATGTGGCCAATTCCCTCGAGGATAGCTGTGTGACGCCATCCGATCGCATCCTGATCAAGAAGAAGTATCCGGGCTACCAAGGGCCTATCGAGTTTCAAAAGGCAGCGCAGGGGGGCTGAGCCATGGTCGATATCACCGATCCGAAGGGCGCCAAGCGTGAGATCGAGCAGGAAGCGTATCGGCACTACGAACAGCTGAGCGGCATCACCTTGGCAAAGCGTCCCGATGGCACGTTCCAGTCGCAGGGGCACAATGATCAGCTCGATGCCTTCCGGCATGCGTATACCAGCGGCCGTGTCACCCAGCTCGCGTTAGGGCAGCAGTGGATTGCACGTAAGTTCGGAGATGAGGCCGAGATTGGGCCGGCCCATCCAAACGACCCTTACGAACACCGGATGGACTTGTGGAACAACGAAGCCGGCCGCCGGCTCGGTGATCAGACCTCCGGGCAGGATGCGCTTGCGCGTCAGGCATACGACGCGCTGCGTCACGGTGATCTGGCGACGGGTTTGAGCGATCCACGACTCAGGCAGTTGTTTCCTGACGATCCACGCCTGGCGCGCCCCCAGGGAGATCCAGAACGGGACCTTGTGACCAGCAGCGATGTTGACCGGATCAACAAGGATGTGTCGCGCTTGCAGGAACAGGCGCATGACAGGTTCCCGGACACGCATCCGGATCGTGCGTATTTCAACACCCTGCGTGGGCAGCTGCCGGCATCAGTTTCCGATACCAAAGTCGCCGAGGTGATGATTGCCGCAAAGCAGGCCGGTGTGGAACGGGTTGACCAGCTCGCCGGTGCCGTCCTGCGTGATGACCACATCTTTGTGGCTGGGAAGACGCCAGGATTTCGTGTGCAGGTGGACGCAACGACGCCGGCACCCGATATGCGCCAGAGCCTCTACATGGCCGACCAGCAGAATGCCGTCCACGCCTACGACCAAGGGCAGTCACAGGCTGCACAACATGCGCCTGCGCCTGGGCGTTAGCCGGCCCGCGGGTGCCTAGTGGACGGCTGTAGATTTTCTTGTGCTATCCGATGTCTCTCGTGTTCGAGCCTGTTGGCCGCGACTAACCCTTCTTTTGCCTGGCCAGTCCCTTTTTGCACAACCCAATATTGGTTCTAGCTGCGCGGACGATTGCGAGATAGCGATCCGCAAGGACCGGCGGCCAGCGGTCCGTCACCGCATCGTCTGGTAGCGCTGCATCCTCAGCGTAGTCCTGCAACGTTTCCAGGCATTTCGCGTACTGGGCAGTCTTGTACTGGGTGAGTGCAAGATCATTGCGCATATCTCCCTTTTCGTCCCATTCCAGTGTCTGCCCGCACTGCGTCAGGACGGGAGACAATACAGAGAGCGCTTCTTCATAGTCCTTGCGGTCGTAGCGCTGCTGAAACGCCGCGCGCGTACGTGCAATGGCGGCGCGGTCGCAGCCGCTCTTGGCACGAAGGTAGGGTGCTTCGAAACTGCCGTTATAGCCGCACATGGCCTTGCACTCCGCCGTGGTGGGCGTTGTCACGTCGACGCCTTCAGCGGTTTTGGAGAACTGGACCTTGCAGCCTGTAGCGCCAGTCTCAACTTCTGCGCTGCCTTGGGTGCCGCGGATGGTGCCCTCGAGTAAGCACATGGATTGACCCGTGGTGCTTTCCAGGGAGAATCGGAGCACTCCATCTTCTTTTGTCAAAAGCAACTGGCCCCACCCCGCCTCTGTGATGTATTCACCTGGCTCAAGCGTCTTGGCCTCCGCGGGCTCTGCAACCACGGGCGCGTCGAGAGCCGCCATTATCGAGGTCGTGCCAGGCTCGTCGGTGGGCGACTGTGCGGAAGCTGGTGCGGCGGCAAGAAGGTTGCCGGCCAACACTGCAATTGTCCAGGTGACACACATGACGTAGTCCATTGCGTTCGGCTTCCGGTGGCTTATGAGCGTGGGTGCGTTGGTTGCATCGGTCTATGCAGTCTTTGAATCTGGATGAGCGTTGCCTGATCGATTGGCAAAACCGCAATTGATAGTCTGCCCTGTTCGTATCGCGTGCGCAGGGCGGATGTGTGCACTGACGGCGCTACGCGAATGCATTTGCCCTCGGCCACGTGCAATGGCGAAGCACCCACTTGGTAGCAAGCAGTGTTTCTGCTGTCTGCAACTGCAACTGCAACAGCGCACGGTCTTGCTGTTTGCATGGAGCCCACGGGAATGCGGGCCAATAATGCAACGCTATGGGCACCACTGCACTTGCAGCGAGCAAGCGTTGAGTGGCGTGTGATCTCGACCAAGGCTGACCAACGCGCGGCACGTAGGGGGTTAGCGTTGCTTGCCATCATGGTTAGATAGGTGCGGCTGCGGTCAGGGCTGCGGGTCTTACTCACCACTGTCCCATCTTTGGCTGCAATCGCTCATGTTCAGATCCACTTGCACGACCCTTGCGCGCGCGTTGCGTTGGTGCGTCGTGTCGCAAGATGCGTGGGGAAGTTGGTGGGCAGCGGCACTCGGCCGAAGGCGCGGCGATCACGATGAGCTCGCGTGATGGGCCGCCTGCGGCGCGCGGCCAGTTGTCGCTTGAGGAAAGGGACCGTCTGCGTGCGGAGTTCGACCAGGCACTGGCTGCGCTGCAGGCCGAGCTGCTGGTGTACCTGCGCCGCCGTACGCGCGATGCCGAGACTGCGGCCGACCTGGCGCAGGAGACCTTCTCGCGGATGATGGTGTACCGCGATGCGCCCCACATCGGCGACCGCCGGCTGTTGATGTACCGCATTGCGCACAATCTGGTAATCGAGTTGCGGCGGCAGCGTCACCGGCGGCTGGCGGCGCAGCATGTGTCGCTGGATCAGGTGGCGCCGATCAGGGCCGACGAGGCCGGCGTGGACGAGATTGCCGAGGCGCGCCAGACGCTCGATGTGCTGCTCAAGCGCACCTTGCTCGAGCTGCCGCCGAAGTGCCGGCTTGCGTTCAAGCTGAGTCGGTTCGACGGACTCACCTATCCGCAGATTGCCGCCAAGATGGGCATTTCCACCAAGATGGTGGAGAAGCACATCAGCCGTGCGCTGCTGGCCTGTCGTGCGGCCGTGGGGGAAGTGCCGCAGTGACCAGCCTGCAAGGCTGGCCTGGTGCCGCCAAAGGATGCTGGTAGCATCGTGCGCAAGGGCGCAGGGAAACGGCCCGCCGGGAGTCACCAGCCATGCGTGCACAGTCCGAGCGTATCCACGCGCAGGCGGCCGCCTATCTCGTTCGAAGCAGCGGCGAGAGCGCTGCCGAGCGCGCCGTGCGCGAGGCCTGGCTGGCTGCCGACCCGCGGCACCGTGCGGCCTACCAGCAGTTGCTCGACGTGGACGCGCATGCATCGGCGGTACTGGGTGATGCCGAGTTGCAGGCCGCCACTGCACGCGATCTGGAGTTGCTGACGCCGCCGTCCAAGCAGAGGCGTCGCTGGCCCTGGGTGTTGCTGGCAGCGATGTTGATTGCCGCGATCGGCTACGCGTTGCGTCACGCGTTGATGCGCTAGCACGCACTCCCTGCTGCGTGTTGTGCAGACCTTTGAGTGTGCGATGTGCAGCTGCGACGATGCATCTGCGTTTGTTGGTAGGGCATTGCGCTGACGAAGCATCACTTGTTGTCGGGGGACGCAATGGCGATGGTGCCGCGCCCAGGACGCGAAGGATGCACATGCAAGCACGACGGGCAGTAGCGGGGGAGCGGTGTGGGATTGGGGCCTATACCGCAGATTGGGGTGTGGCTTGTATCGCGGCCGCCGCCGCATACCCATAGCGTGTCGCAAGGCATGGCCGCGCAGCATGTGCAGCACCAGTGGTGCAAGCCATGCGCAATGCGCTGATGCGCCTGCGAAGGTAGCCATGGCAGCGCGTGCGCTGGTGATGGCGATGCGGGTATAGCGCGCCGGACGCAGAGCAGGTGGTAGGGGAAGAGCAAGAGCGCACACAGCGATGACGTGTCGGGCCCGGCTGGGTACCGAGCCAATTTGCGTGGGCGATGATTGCTCGTGAATCAAACAGTTAGCGGTACTGATCACTGCTTCCGCGTTGCGGTGTGCGTGTTTCAGCAGTCAGGTGCAGGACCGATCTTGCTCAGCTGGCAATGCGCTCCGGGCCGACCGGGCGGGCGGTCGGCGGGCCAACCCAGGCAAGTCAAAGGACGCAGCATGAAGACACGTACGTTACGCAACGCCATTTCCATCGCCCTGTTCGCCATGGCGAGCGGGGCGGCAGGTGTGGTGGGGGCACAGGCGGCGATGGCGGAGGTGGCGACGGGACCTGAGGCAGCAGCGCAGAAAACGCCGGCGGCCGTGGCAACGAACGCAGACGCGCCGCCCAGGCCCGGCTCGCCGGAGCCTGCGACTACAGCGGTACCGCCGGCGCAAACCGCCGCGACCGAGTTGGAGTCCATCGAGGTCACCGGCACGCGCATCAAGGGCGGTACCGTGCCGTCGCCGGTAATCGCGATCAGCGCGGCGCGGATCCAGGAAGAGGATTTCAGCGATCTTGGCGAGGTGATCCGCAGCGTGCCGCAGAACTTCTCCGGTGGGCAGAACCCGGGGGTGTTGAGCGGCAATCTGGCCGGGGCCGGCAATGCGAACCAGAACATGACCGGTGGCGCGAGCCTCAACCTGCGCGGGCTGGGTGCCGATGCCACGCTTACCCTGCTCAATGGGCGCCGGCTTGCCTATGGAGGATTCACCCAGGCGGTGGATCTCAGTGCGATCCCGGTGGAGGCCGTGGAGCGGCTGGAGATCGTGGCCGACGGTGCGTCGGCAATCTATGGGTCGGATGCAGTCGGTGGCGTGGGCAATGTAATCCTCAAGCGGGACTACGACGGAGTAAACGTCGGTACGCGCTTCGGGCGGGCGACGCAGGGTGGGCTCACCTCGCGGCAATACAGCGTTACGGCCGGCACCACGTGGCGCAGCGGTGGCGTGATCGCAACCTACCAGGACGTCTCGGCAGACCCCATCTACAGCCGTCAGCGCAGTTACACCACACAACTGGTGGACCCCTCCACGCTGTATCCGGGCAGTGACCTGCGCAGCGGGCTGCTGAGTGCCTACCAGGCGCTGGGCGACAACGCCGAGCTGCGCCTGGATGCGTTACGCACTGAACGCGACCAACTGCATTTTTATGCTGTCAGTGGCCGCAACAGCCGGGTCACGCCGACAACCACCAGCCTGCTGCTGTCGCCGAGCCTTGCGGTGTGGTTGCCCAACGACTGGACGCTGACATTGGGCGCCACCGACGGCAACAGCAAGCACGATCAATACCGGCGCGAAACCGCGCTGGCCAGCGGTGCGGTCAGTGTGACCGACCTGTGCTACTGCAACGACAGCCGCAGCTACGAGCTGGGCGCCGAGGGGCCGCTATTCGCGCTGCCGGCAGGCGATGCGCGCCTTGCCGCCGGGGTGGGGTATCGCAGCAACACGTTCCGCAACATCAACCACGTCAACGGCGCGGAGACGATCGACGGCAGCGAAAGCGCGCGCTTTGCCTATGCGGAGGTGAGCCTGCCAGTGGTGGACCCGGCGCAGGGCGTGCCCGGTGTGCAGCGACTGACGCTGACCGCGGCGGTGCGCGGGGAGGACTACAGCAGCTTCGGCGGGGTGACAACGCCCAAGTTCGGTGTGCTGTATGCGCCTGGCAGCGATGTGACGCTCAAGGCCTCGTGGGGCAAGTCGTTCAAGGCGCCGACGCTGTTCGAGCGCAACTATGCGCAGGAGGCATGGCTGTTCCAGCCGGGCGCGTTCGGTGGGGTGGGCTTTCCCGCCGGGACGACGGTGCTGGTGGCCGATGGCGGCAACCAGGATCTGCAGCCGGAGCGCGCCATCACCCGCTCGGTCTCGCTGGCCTGGCACCCCGAGGCGCTGGATGGCCTGGAGGCGGAGCTGACCTGGTTCGGGGTGGACTACAGCAACCGCGTGCTGCAGCCGATCGCCAATGCCAGCCAGGCCTTGCGCAATCCGATCTACGCGCCCTTCGTGGACCGCACGCCGACGCCGCAGGCGCAGGCCGATGTGATCGCGCTCGCCAGCCGGTTCTCCAACTTTGCCGGCGTCGCCTACGACCCGAGCCGGGTGGCGGCAATCATCTACACGCAATACGCCAACGTGGCGCGGCAGGACATCGAGGGTCTGGACCTGAGCGGGAGCTACCAGGTGGCGTTGGCGCGCGGCACGCTGACCTTGCGCGGGGCGGCGAGCTGGCTGGACAGCACGCAGCAGACATTGCCCGCGCAACCGGAGTTCGATCTGTCCGGCACGCTGTTCAACCCGCCCAAGCTGAGCAGCCGCGTGGGCGCGGTGTGGAAACAGGGCGGGCTCACTGCCTCGCTGTTCGGCAACTACCGCGGCGGGGTGCGCAACCGCGCCGATGGGGTGGAGTCGGCATCGTTCACCACCTTCGATATGGCATTGCGCTACGCCACCGGTGCACGCCGCGATGCATGGGCCGGGCTGGAATTCGGGGTGTCGGTGGACAACGCCTTCGATCGCGATCCGCCGCTGTATCGGGTGACCTCGCCGCTGTACGTGGCGCCGTACGACTCCACCAACTATTCGCCGATTGGTCGCTTCGTGAGCGTGTCGGTGTCCAAGCACTGGTGATGCGTCGGCTGCCGCTGCAGCCGACGTAATGGCGATGGTCCTTGAGCGTTGCTGAGAGGAGTGTGTGTGTGAGGAATCACAAACCATGGCGCCTGCTGCTTGCAGGCGTGCTGATGGCGGCAGGTGCGTGCGTGTGCCACGCGCAAACGGTATCGCCGCAGCGATTGCTGGAGGTGGTGGATATCGGCAGCCCCACGCTGTCGCCGGATGGCCGCAGTGTGGCCTTCCGCACGGAGCAGGCATCGGTGCAGCGCAATACCTACGACAGCGTCTGGTACGTGCAGGGCCTGCAGGATGCCGCGCCCAGGCGGGTTGCCGATGGCGGCGTGCCGTTGCGCGATTCGGCCGGCGTGTCGTTGCCGGCGCCGGTGACGTGGTCGGCCGACGGGCGTTGGCTCTACTACCGCGCGTTGATCGATGGCGTGATTGCGGTGTGGCGTGCGGCGGCAGACGGTTCCGGCGCTGCGCCGGTGACGCACGATGCGGCCGATGTGCAGGAGTTCGCGCTGGATGCGGACGGGCGCGTTCTGCGTTACCGCATCGGTGCGACGCGCGAGCAGGTGCTGTCGGCCGAGCAGGACGAGTATGCGCAGGGCATCCTGATCGACGAGACGGTGCCGCTCGGGCAAGGCCTGTTCCGTTCGGGCATTGTCGACGGGCGCCTGGCCACGCAGCGTTTCGGCTCGGTGTGGTTCGACCGTGCCGGGCTATCGGCGGGAGTGCCGACACGTTGGATCGCGCTGGATTTGACGACTGGCACTACACATGTGCTCGCCGATGCGCAGCGACCCGAGGCGGAACCAGACGTCAGCAAGCTGCGCGGCCTGGTCGGCGATGTGTGGAAATCTGCGCGCGCGCCACGAGGCGGTGCGGAAGCGGTGTTGTCGCGTGTGGGCGACGGCAGTGGGCAGCTATCCCGGCCGGACGTGGTGCTGTCGGTAGTGCCGGGTGCTGGCGCACGCAAGGCAGTGCATTGCGTGGCGGCAGCCTGCGTGGGCAAGGCGATCAGTGGCATGCAGTGGCGCCCCGGGAGCACGGAGGTGCTCTTCACCATCACCAATCCCGCCTTGGGTCTGGCGCAATCCATCCACCGCTGGGACCCGGCCAGTGGGCAGGTGCGACTGGTGGTGCAGGGCGGTGGGTTGGTCAATGGCGGGCGCGATCCATCGGCACCCTGCGGCGCATCGGCTACGGCACTGGTCTGCGTGACGGCCGACGCCGATCGCCCGCCACGGCTGGAACGCATCGCGCTGGACGGCGGCACGCGCGCCGTCCTGTTCGACCCCAATGCGGCGTTGGCGGTGGACATGGCAAACGCGACGCCCGCGCGTCTGTTGCAGTGGACCGACAGGCGCGGGCGACACTACAGCGGGCAGTTCTTTGCGGCACGCGGCCACACCGACGGCCAGGTGCCATTGTTCGTTACCTACTACAGTTGCCCGGGCTTCGTCCGCGGTGGCGTGGGCGACGAGTGGCCATTGGCGGCGTTTGCGCAACTAGGAATCGCGGCGCTGTGCATCAACCAGTTGCCCGGTTACACCATGGATGCGGTGGAGCGGCACGGCCAGGGATTGGCGGCGGTGGAAAGTGCGGTGGACTTGCTGTCGTCGCACGCCGACATCGATCGCACACGCGTGGGCATGGGCGGGCTGAGTTTTGGCGGTGCGGTGACCCTGTGGACGGCGACCGAATCGAACCTGTTGGCCGCGGCATCGGTGGCCAACCCGGTGGTGTCGCCGTCTTACTACCTGTTCGGCAGCATGAAGGGTGAGCCCTTTCTCAAGGGACTACGCGAGATGTGGGGGCTGGGAGCACCGGAGCAGACGCCGGAGCGTTGGAAGGCACTGTCGCCGGCGTTCAAGCTGGAGCGGATTCGCGCGCCCATCCTGTTCCAGCATTCCGAGCAGGAGTACCTGTACGCACTGGATTATGTGATTCCGCTGCTACGTGCGCAGCGTGCCGAACTCTATGTGTTTCCGAACGAGCCACACCAGAAGTTTCAGCCCCGGCACAAGTTGGCGGTGTATGCACGCAATGTAGACTGGTTTCGTTTCTGGTTGCAGGGCTATCAGGACGATGCGCCGGAAAAGGCCGCGCAGTACGCGCGCTGGCGTGCAATGAAGGCAGCGCCGGCTGCCGATCGCGGCCGGGGCCGCGATGCGACTGGCGCGTCGTCGCGCATGCGTGACGGTGCCGGGGCGCGGCGTCAGCCCTGATGGCGGACCCAGTTCTCGACGGCGCAGAGGTCGAACAAGCGCATGAAGCTGTCGTCGCCATCGGCCGGCACTGCATCGAAATGGCGACGTAGCGCATCCGCATCCAGAAGCCCTTGATCTTGGAGCCGGCCATGTAGCAGGTAATCGCGAATCTGGTGCCGGCTCTGACGATAGACCGCGCCGGAGTAGTTCATGAAGGTGCCCTTGCTGCGACGGTACAGGATCTGAGCGGGCAGCTGCTCTGCGAAGGCGTCACGCGCCACGGCGCGATTGCGGCCGCCACTGATCCACATCCAGCTCGGCACTGCCAGGCAGGCCTCCACCACCGGTTGCGACAACAGCGGCATGCGCAGGTGCCATGACGCACTGCGCGCTAGTCCGTCCCGGAAGACCTGGGTGCCTGCCAGGTCGAAGATGCGTTCGCGGTCGCCGGGGAGGCCATGCGCTGGCGCATTGAACCAGGGGTGGAACTCCAGCGGCATGTCCGGCTGCGAGGCAGGCAAGAACGCGCGCTCGGCCCTGCGTGGCGGGCCGGGCTTGGCGAAGTGTTTCTTCATCGTCAGCCTGGCTGCCTTCCAGAGCGTGCATTGATGCAGTTCGGCCAGCGCATGGATGGCGGTGATGCCGGCACGTACGCCTCGCTCCCGGAAGGCATCCACCGCTGGCGCGGCGGTTCTGGTGTAGCAGAACACCGTATCGCCACCGCCGCCGGAAAAGAAACTGCTGATTGCGAGCTGCCGGGCAACCGATTCCTTGAGTGCGTTGGAGGCATGCTGGAGAAACCAGGTGCTGGGGGCGACCGCATGTGCCGGCGGCGCGAAGTCGATGGGCGCAGCATCGAAACCGAGTGTGCGCACGACCAGCTCGGTGCCCAGAAGATCGGCCATCTGCCGGGCGTAGTGGCGCTCGTCGGCGCCAGGCACCGGCGTCACCAGGTTGCAGCACGCGACGCGTGCTGTTGCGGGCTTCAGGCACGCGGCAATGATGGAAGAATCCAATCCGCCGGAGAGCTCCAGCAGCACAGACGCATCGGTCTGGGCCCAACGCGCGACGGTGGACGCGACCGCCTGACGCACCTGGGCCTGCGCGTCACGCAAGTCATGCTGCCGGTGCGGGGGCGCGACGAAATCCCAGGGGTTCCAGAGCTGGTCCACGCTGCCCTGTCCAGAGTGGATGCGCAGCTGACTGCCCGGCAGTAGTTCGCGCACGCCGACAAGACCGGTGCGGCCGGTCTTGAGATGCGGGTAACGCAGGGTATGGGCGATGTACTCCCAGTCGATCTGCCGCGTATACAGGCCGACATGGGTGGCGATGGAAATATCCGAGGTGATGAAGCCGGCCTGCAGCGCATACACGCAGGCCACGCCACCGGACGGGTCACGCATCACAGTGACGTTGTCGGCGTCGGTCTGCGCGCCGGTACCCTGGTGGGCTGCCTGCAGCATCAGATACTCGCCCCACTGGGTCTGGATGAGCTGCCGCATGCGCTGCGCCGTGGGCAAGGCGTGCAGCCATGTAACGTCTGCCAGGGGGCTATTGTCGTGCCGCGAAAAGACGTGGCCAATCAGTGCGCCGCCACCGCAGATGTCGAGTACGGGAGTATCGTTCGATGCATATAGGGTCATGCGCCCACTGTGCAGCCGCGGAAACAGCCCGATCTGGCGCAGTGCCTCATCGATGTCGTTGCGCCCATTGCCGTGCATATGCGCGGGGCCGAGCACCAGCAGATAGCGATACATCACACCACCCGGATGGGTGTGTGGGCATGGACATTGCCAACCGTGTCGTTCAGGACAAGGTCGCCGGTCTGCACCCAGCAATGTGCCGAAAATGGGTTGAGTGCCACGCCGAAGACGATCTGCGCATCGAGCTGGCGCCTTCGCAGGAACTTCGCCAAGGCAAGCGAGTCAAGCAGGCAGCGCATCTCGACCGGCACCCACAGGCGTGCGCGCAGATACCTGCGTGTTGCATTGGCAAGGCGTTGCTCAAGCGCGAGGGTGGATTGGCCGTGCTTGCGTTGCCCGGGTGCTCCGGCAGCGAGGCTGGCGAGCACACGTCTGAGCGGATAGCGCTGCAACGCCAACCGCGTGGCCAGCACAGTCGCCAGCACTTCGATCGTGTCGAGGAGGCGTGGCCGGTGCATGGCGGTGGCGGTCTCCATGGCACTGCGCGCAACGGGTGTGATGACTGGCCGTGAGTGACTTGCTGTGGTCGATCGCTCGACAAGCAGGCCGCGTGCGACAAGGCCGCCGATCTCCGCATCCGACGATGAGCAGGGCTGCTCCAGGTAGGCAAGCAGGGCGCGTTGCAATGCGGCAGGCAAACGGAAATAGCGATCCGTGCCAACATCGAGGAAGACAAGCTGCTCGCCGACGCGGCAGAACGAGAGATCGTCGCGCAATGCGTAGTGGGGCATGGGGTTGTCCTGCTGAGAAAAGGGCGCACCGTGTGGGTGCGCCCGTGACCTTGCCGTTGGTTTGAAATGCATCCGATCAACCGCGACCTACCGTGTCTCGGCAGCGCTTAGTCCTGGCTGATGCCCAACGTGGCGGTGCCACCCATCTCTTCCCCGGACAGTGGTCCGCCGCGCGTGTCGATGCTTGCTACACCGAGCACGATGAGTTCCTGCTCCAACGCCGTGGTGCGCGGTGCGTCATTGCTGGTGATATTCATCATGTCTGCTCCTGGATGGGAGAGGCGTGCGCTCAGGCACGCCTCAAGGTTCATGCCTCGGAAATGCCGGGGACGTTGAAACCGCCGATTTCTTCGCCAGCGAGTGGACCACCTTTGGTATCCGTGCTGGCAACGCCAAGGACGGTGATGTCGTCGGATACATCGGTGTGCGTGTTGTCGTATGTGTTCATCGCTGTCTCCTGGTTGTGTCATGGGGCTCCATGACATGTGCAGGATAGGAAGCGATGTTTTTGATTCTCAAATGATTATCGCGTTGCACGCCGGTAATTAAATCCGGTCTGTGATCAGTTTCAAGGAAGGCTGCGCTGTCCTGGTCGTGGCGTATCGCTCGGCCAAGCAGCCCTGTAATGGGAAGACGGCGTACAGGGCCCGTTGCGATGCTGCCATTGCAAGGTCGCGCTCTTCTGCTTGGAAACCTGGCCCCCGATGCGGTCGGCAGCCGGCGCGATGAGACGATGCTGGTTCGCGCTGGATGGACGACTATCGCGCGTTACGGCTTTGCTCGTTCAATGCGGCGACGATACGTGGCACTTCCTGCTTGCGTCGTGTGTGGTACGACCGCAGCGCGATCTGCAACGCAATGAAGTCGCGCCGTTGCCAGTGCTGTTCGAGATCCGCTATCTCAGCGTCGACAGCATCGAGCATGCCGTGTTTGGCGCGACGGATCGGGGCCAGCCGGTCATTGGCCTGTCTTACTGCGTGGTGCAGCGACCAGTGTGCAGTGCTGCGCGCGATCGCGTCGAACAGCTTCCAGGTTCGCTTCACCAGATCGGCGCGGTCGTCTTCCTGCATGATGCCGGCAGGGGTGCGGGAAGGCTGCAGACTGGCGATATCGCACGCCATCAGCAACAGGCGTTCCATCCAGTCATAGAGGTCACGCAGGGCCACTTCAGTGAGCAGCGGGACCTGCAGGCCGTAGCGCGCGTGGTCGTCCACCAGCCCTTCGCCGACCAGGCGATACAAGGCAAAGCGTACCGGGGTGGGACTGGTGTTGAATTCGGCAGCGAGCTTTCCCGGGTCGATGCGCTGGCCGGGCGGATACCTGCCGGATTGCAGTGCGCGCCTGACGTGCGCATATGCAACTGCACGTTTGGAGTGGATTTCACTCATGACGAACTCCTTGTCTGACCGCGACTCCTCCCCTGGCTGGATCGTACATGCAAAGGCAGGGTAGGGAGTTGCCGGAGTAGTCCTTTTGGTCCCGGGCTTGTCACATCGTGCCGCGTACGAGTCAGGCTGCGAGCCAATACCCTGCCCCGCCAGTAAGAGTTTTTATAACGTCCAAACTGAGACCAAAAAGGAGGGCCGCCTGGTTTGCCAGGGCGGCCCTCGTTTGAACATTATCTCTTCCTGCTGTCGCGTGGCACGACCGGCGTGCCAAACGCCGTGGCTAGCTTAGCGAAACGACTCACGCAGCCGCTTGCCCGCATACTCCTGCGCGGCCTTCGCCTTGGCGACGACGGCTGCACAACCGAAGAACTCGTGCGTCACGCCGGTGTAGACCTCGCGCTCGACCGGTACATTGGCCTCCTTGAGGGCGTCCTCCAGCTTGGCGCCGTCGCTGCGCAGCGGGTCGATGGTGGCGTTGATGAGCGTCACCGGTGCCAGGCCGCGCAGGTTGGCGTTGACCAGATCCAGGCGCGTGTCCGCCTTGTCGGCATCGCTGCGGATCAGGTGGCCGACAAACCATTCGATCATGGCTTTGTTCAAGGGTTTGGCGATGGCGTTTTCGATATAGGACTCTGTGTGCAGGCTGCCGGTTTGCCCGACCGGGTACACCGCCAGGATGTGCGTGGGTGCCTGCAGGCCCTTGTCACGCGCGGCCACGGCGGTGGCGATGGCCAGGTTGCCGCCTGCGCTTTCGCCTGCAAGGGCAACGCGCTGCGGATTGCCGCCGATGCTTGCCGCGTTGGCCAGCACCCATTCGTACGCGGCGAGTGCGTCGTCCCAGGCGGCGGGGAATTTGTGTTCCGGCGCTTGGCGATAATCGACCGAGACGACGATGGTGCCGGTTTCCTTGGCCAGCCCGCGTGCGCCGCCGTCATACACCTGCGCGTTGGCAATCACCCAGCCGCCACCATGGAAATAGACGATCACCGGCAGTTGCGTGCCGCCGTTGGGGGTATAGATCAGCGCCGGGAGATTGCCTGCTGGCGTCTCCAGCGTGTGAGCCGTGCGTTTGACGCCGGGCATCAGGACTTCCGGGTCGGTGGTCTTGCCCTGGTCCTGCAACACCTTGTTGACCGCATCGGCGATGGTGGGCTGCTGCCGTGCTTCCTGTGGCGTCAATTTTTCGATGGCCTTGGGTTCCAGCGCATCGTGCGCCAGTGCGACCTGGTGCATGTCGTCATCGGCGCGCAGGGTGCCGATGATGTTTGCGAGGGTGTCGATGATGGGATTGGGTTTGCCGTTGTCGGTCATTTGCGCGTCTTCTGAGGAGTGGTGCGACGCTAGCGCCGATCTGATCAATGGTGTGGCAAGGGAACACGACCGTTGTGCACGTGATTGCAACAATTGAGCTCGCCTGGCCGCATGGCGACGCCGAAGCAGTTGGAGCAGGGGCAACGGTCCGCCCTTCCCTGCGCGGGTGCGCTGGCCTGGACGCTGATTGACCAGGGTGTGTCGTCGCTGCTGGCGTTGTGCGATTTCGCTGCGAACCATCTGCTGCGCGCGCAGCGCGGCGACGCGAGCCGCGTGCGTTGACGGATGAGTGCCCGTTTCATGCCCCAAGGCACGAGCAGTCTTGCAGGCGTGCACTGGCACAGTCGCCCTATCGCCGGATAGGGCAACCAGCACGGCAGGCGTCTGAAAATCAGCCTGCCCGAACGCCGTACGGCATCGCAGCGTGGCAATGTGCCGAGACGCGCCGACCTAGTGCAGGTGCGTGAAAACCCAGCAGGCGCCACTCAGCAGCGTGACGTAGCCGGTGACAAGTGCCGCATGGATGGCACGTTGATGCGTTCTGATCAGCTGCATGCTTCCCCTCGCACACAAACAGTTGCTGTTGGCATGCCGGCTCTGGATGTGCTCCGCATCCCACAAGATGAGCGGCACATGGCCTCGTGTCCGACAGCGTGATGTTGGTGTGAAGGTGGGCGCCAATCCAATAGAAAATTTCTATGCCTCGATTCCGGGACGAACCCGCCGGCTCACGGCGTCTCGACTCGCCATTTCCGATCATTGCGCGCATGAATAGTGGTAACCAGATCACAGCGCGAACCGTGACTGTCGCGCCCGGCGACACGGGGCGCGCCGGCAGCAAGATCACCGTCGAGTTGTCTGCCCATCCCGACCCGCGGTGGCAGGCGTGCTTCCAGTTCGTGGTGCAAGGCCGCGACGGGTTTTTCATGGAGGCCAGGCCGGTGTTCGACCGTGGCAGCTTTGAGGGGATGGTGCCGCCCGCGCATGTGGATGAGTTTCGTCAGGAACTCAATGACGTCATCGCAGCGGCCAATGTGCTTGCACGCGCGCAGGCCAACAAGGACGCGCCGCCTCGACGCCGCTGAGCCTGGCGGGTGCGGGGTGATGTGCGAGGGCGGGCGGTCAGGCCGCGAGGATGCGCGCCCGCGGCGTCACCGCTGGCCCAGCGCCGCGGAGACTCGATCCAATCGCTCACTCAGTACCTCACGACCGGCATCGAGCGCGGCGTTGCCGATCCGCTGCTGCCACGCGGCAGTCGCCGCTGCCATCTCGGCGGGCAGGCCCAGGGCGGCCACGGTGGCGGCAACCTCGTGCATCTCTGCCGCGCGGCGGACGCCGTGCATCATCATGCGCCCCAGGTTGTAGCTGGCCTGCTCGCCCCAAGTGCGTTGTGGTGCAGACGCATCGAGTGATGCGATGACCTGGTCTTCGACCCCTGCACGCCGGGCGGCGATGAAGCATTCGGCGCACAGCGCCTCGATACCCTTGACCATCACCGAGCGCAGCATCTTGATGGACGACGCCTGGCCGACGAGGTCGCCAGCGATCTCGGGCCGCATGCCCAACGCCTGCAGCACGGTCAGCGCGGCAGGCGCATGCGGGCCGCTCACCAGCAGCGGTACGTGGTGCCGTTGTGGCAGCACCGGGGCCATGACCGCAACGTCGACATAACGGCCGCCGGCCGCTTCGATCACGGCCGCCGCCGCCTGTTTGGTGCCGGGTGCACACGAGTTGCAGTCCAGCCAGAGCGCTGCCTTGCGCAGGGCGGGCGCTGCTGCGTGTGCTGCCGCTTGTGCACAGTCGGCAGTGACCAGGCTGAAGACGATATGTGCCTGTTCCACTGCGGCTGCGGCGCTTTCGCAGCCCACCACGGCATGGTCGAGGTAGCGCGCATGCATGGCAGGTTGCGTCTCGGGGTGGTCGCTCTTGATGTCGTAGGCCGTGATCCGGCGCTGGCCATCGAGTGCCCAACCCTCATGGAATGCGCATGCAGCTTCGCCGAAGCCGATGAAGGCGAGTGCGCCGTACGATGCTGACATGCAGGAACTCCTGTGCCGCGGGTGGTCGATCGGGCGGGTGTGGGTGTCCGATGCAACGCTAAGAGGTGCCGGCAAGCCGGACTGTCTTGGGTTGGATGGGGTGGCCGACTCATGCGTTGGCTCGTTGATGCAACTTCAAACGCGCCAGGGGGCCCGGCGACGCGTTACATGTCTCTCGTGTGTCTTGCACATCGGGCCGGCGACGCGCGGGAAGACAGTTCAGCATGCATGCCGAACCGGCACGGGGCCGGAGCGCGAACCGACGCGTGCTTCCGCGAATCGATGCAACGCCACGTGAGGACTGCGCACGCACTGGCCGGCGCGTACGTGCGGAGCTGGCATTGCATCGCGATGCGGTGCGCCGGTGCGGCGTGATCCATCACCAATCCGTCGGCGCGTAATCCTTGAGGAACTGGCCCCACACGTGCTCGCCGGTATTGAAGCCGTGGATGATCGGGTCGACGATACGGGCGGCGCCGTCGACGATGTCCAGCGGCGGGTGGAAGCGTTCCTGCTGGACCTTGAGCGCGGCAATGTCGGCCGGATCTTCGTCGGTGACCCAGCCGGTGTCGACGCTGTTCATGTGGATGCCGTCGTTTTGATAATCGGCCGCCGAGGTGCGCGTCATCATGTTCAACGCGGCCTTGGCCATGTTGGTATGCGGGTGGCGGGTGGTCTTGAAGTTGCGATAGAACTGGCCTTCCATCGCCGAGACGTTGACGATGTGCTTGTCGCGCTCGGGCGTGCGCAGCATCAGTGGCTTCAGGCGCGCGTTGATGATGAACGGCGCGATGGCGTTGACCAGTTGCGTTTCCAGCAGCTCCACCGATGGCACTTCGGCCATCAGCAGGCGCCAGGAGTTGCGTCCGCGCAGATCGACCTGCTGCAGGTCCTGGTCCAGCCGGCCTTCGGGGAACAGGTGTTCCTGGCCTACCAGCTCGTCGTCCAGCAGTGCGATCTGCGACAGCTCTGCAGCGCGGGTGAGGCCGTCTGCATCGTCGAGACCACGCCCATGCACCGCCGGCAGCGCGGTGGCCGATGCGTCGCGCAGCAATTCGGGCGTGCGCAGGCCTTCGTAATGGCCAACGAGTTGTTGCACCGTGTCCGGCAGGTCATGCAGGGCAGCGGTTTCGTTGGCCATCATGTGCGCATAGAACTGCGGTGGGCGGCGCACGGTCTGGCAGGCATTGTTGATGATGAAATCCAGCCGCTCACGGGTGGCCAGCAGCTGGCTGCAGAAGGCTTCCACGCTGGGCGTGTGGCGCAGGTCCAGGCCGAAGACCTGCAGGCGGTGACCCCACTGCGCAAAATCCGGTTCTTCCGCATAACGCGCGGCCGAATCGCGCGGGAAACGCGTGGTGACGATCAATTCCGCGCCGGCACGCAGCAGCTTCAATCCGGCCTGATAACCGATCTTCACCCGCCCACCGGTGAGCAGCGCCACGCGCCCGCGCAGGTCGGCAGTTTCGGTACGCTTGAAGAAATTGAGCTCGGCGCAGGCCGGGCACATCTGGTCGTAGAAGTGATGCAGCTGGGTGAACTTCTGCTTGCACACATAGCAGTGGCGCAGCTCCGGCGAATGCAGCTGCTCCGGTGCCTCGGCGGCATTCTCGCCGTTGTGCGCGTCGTGCAGGCCGGCGGCATGCGGCGGAAAGTAGTTCGGCGTGCTGAACACCGGCTTGCGCCGCAGTGCGCGGATGCCACGCTGCTCCAGCAGTGCTTCGGCCTTGCGCACCTTTTCCTGATGCCGCTCGCGTTCGCGCTGCTTGAGCAGCTGCCGCCGCGCCTTCGGCTCGGGGTGATAGACCTTGGCGACCACCTGATGCAGGCGTACGCGATCGGCCTCGGGCAAGGTGTCGAGCACACTGCGGTCGGCCTCGATGGCCTCCAGCAGATCCAGCGCCGCGCGCAGGCGGTCGGTCAGGGGCAGGTCGTCGTTGGCGGGCAGGGGCGGGGTGGTGGTGTTCAAGGCAGATCCGGGAAAGACGTTGGGCATCGGTCGCGTGCCAGGCACGCGTGAAGGAGGCCGCGGCAGGGAGCGGCGAGCGTGCGCGCCGGGCGGCCCCAAGGCGCGATGACGCGTATTTTCACCGATCCGGGCAGGTTGGCGCCAATGCCGCCGGCCGGGTGGCCAGCCACCTACCTACGACGATGCGTGACCGGCAACCGAGCGGCTGCCCAGGCGCTGCTCGCGCCTGCCGCGGATGTGTGCAGGCCCGTCACCGCTGCCTTTGCCTAGCGGCAAGCGGTGCGGTGTGGATGGCTTAGCGCTCACGCACCCTCCAGTGCTGCTGGGCTAGGGTGGCCGCTCATGCTGTGGCGGGAGAACACGATGGGCCTGTTGGTCGATGGCAAGTGGCAGGACCGGTGGTACGACACCGACAAGAGCGACGGGCGATTCGAGCGTTCTCAATCGCAGTTTCGCAACTGGGTGACACGCGATGGGTCGGCCGGGCCGCATGGCGAAGGTGGGTTCAAGGCGGCCGCGGGCCGCTACCACCTGTATGTGTCGCTGGCCTGCCCGTGGGCGCATCGCACGCTGATCTTTCGTCGGCTGAAGGGTCTGGAGCCATTGATCGATGTGTCGGTGGTGCACTGGCTGATGGGCGAACAGGGCTGGACCTTCGACCCTGGTCCGGGCGTGGTGGCCGATCCGGTCAACCATGCCACGCGCTTGTACGCGGTGTATCTGAAGGCCGATCCGCGCTATTCCGGCCGCGTGACGGTGCCGGTGCTCTGGGACCGTGAGCGCGGCACGGTGGTGAGCAATGAATCGGCCGACATCATCCGCATGTTCAATAGCGCCTTCGATGACGTGGGTGCCCGCGCTGGCGATTACTTCCCTGCGCACCTGCGTGAGCAGATCGATGAGGTCAACGCACGCGTGTACGACACCGTCAACAACGGCGTTTACAAGGCGGGCTTTGCCACCACCCAACAAGCCTACGAAGAGGCCGTGACGCCACTGTTCGCCTCACTGGACTGGCTTGAGGCGCGCCTTGGCCAGCAACGCTATCTATGCGGCGACACCTTGACCGAAGCGGACTGGCGCCTGTTCACCACCTTGGTGCGGTTCGATGCGGTGTATGTGGGGCACTTCAAATGCAATCTGAAAAGGATTGCCGATTACCCGCAGTTGTCCGGCTTCCTGCGCGAGCTGTACCAGATGCCGGGAATCGCCGAGACGGTGAATTTCCAGCATATCAAGGGCCACTATTACCAAAGCCACGGCATGATCAATCCGACCGGAATCGTGCCGATGGGGCCGCTGCTGGATCTGGATGCACCCCACGGGCGTGGCGGTTGAAGTGCAGGGCGTTTCAAGCAGCGTATGTGCCCGATTGCAGCTTGGCGATGGAGTGTGCAGCAAGGGTGGAACGCAGTGGCCCAGGCGCCCGAAGAGCGCGCCTAACGCCAGGCGAGTGCTGCAGCATGACCATGCTGCGGCCACGATGCAGAAGTCGAACCATGGTGCAGCACTGCGTGCAGGCACGTCAGCGGGAATTAGCGCTTTGCGGCGTCCCGGATGATCAAGGTGGCCGCGCCCACGGAGATGGCGTCTTCGACAATGCCGGTGCTGGTCTGGCCGTAGCGTTCGATGGCGCGCATGCGGGCGTTGAAGGTGAGATAGGCGGCGGCGACCGCGGTGGTTGCACCGAGCAGGGCGGCAATGCCACGTTGCTCGCGCGGCGCCAACGCAGTGCCGACGATGACGCCGGTGGCGATGCGGGCGATCATTCCGGGGAGCACGATGCGGTCGGGGGCGGTCTTCATCTTGTCGCCCGCCAACTCACCGCCGGCCAGCGCCAGCATGCCGGCCGAGGCGACAGGGTTGGCAAGCAACGACGGGGCGCCATTGTCAGAAGGAAGCTTGCCGGTGCGGGCGGCGTTGGCCACTGCTGCCAGCGGCGTCATCGAGCGCATGCCGGCGACGGCGCTCATCAGGATGGAATGAATCAAAGCCATGTGCACCTCTGCCTGTGGTCGACGAGCGCAAACCAATGGCATTGCGATCGTCACGCTGTTGTGGATCGCCACACACTAGGGCCGGGCATGTGTGGGCGCTGGCAAGACCTTGTGCACGCCGCGCATCGGTTGCGCCCGTATGCCGGTGCTTGCTGTTCGCCACGCGCCGCCGGGTGGCGGCGCGTGGCAACCGGGTAATGCGTAGGTCGTGCGGCGTGCAGCCTCTGCAGCTGTCGCCACAGCGAACGGATCAATAAGGCGTGCGAAATGCGGGCGTTACCTTATTGCCTGGCGAATTGACCACGGCGCCATGCCAGCCACACGACCGAGAGGCCGACGGCGAGGCAGACCAGCATGCCGATCAACGATGCTTCGGGGCCGAACGTGCCGCCGGTCAGCCATTCCGGCAGCGCGGCATTGAACGTACTGCGCGCGATGGCCGGGCCCGCCGCCACACCCGAGACGGCGGCGCCAAACAGGTAACCCTGGGTGAAATTCCAGGCGGCATGCGCACCGATCGACACCCAGATGCGCCCGGTGAGCGCGTAGAAGGCGCCCATCATGACCCCGGCTTCCAGTGCGATGCAGAGCGCGGCAAACACCGTGGCATTGGGGTTGCCCAGATGGGAGATGCCGAACACTGCCGAGGACACCGCAAACGCCGTCCACGGGCCGAATGCACGCCATACCAGACGCAGAATGGCCGCACGCATCATCAGCTCTTCCACCACGCCGGCCTGCAGCGCTTTGCGAAGCGGCGTCCAGGCCGATGCCGGGCCGACGAACTGGATGTCGTACAGGCCGAACAGCGCCATGATGCCCATCACCGTGGCAAACATCGCGGCACCTGCCAACAGGCCGATGGTCAACTGCGGCAGCATGGGGCGTAACGCGATTTCCGATGGGGTGCGTTTTTCGGCCAGGCGGACCGCCAGCGTATAGATGCCCAAGGCGACCAGCGCCCCGACCAGGCTGGCCACGAACTGCACCGGCTCATTGGTCTTTGGCCACAGACTGCCGAGAAACCGCGTGACCACGCCGGTTGGAATGGCCACCAGGAAGAACAGCGCCACTGCCCAGCCGCATGCGCGCAGCCAGCGCAGCCGGCCGGGGCGCAGGACGCCACGCTCGCCCAGTTCGATGCGCTGCGATGCCTGCGTTGCTGGAGATGCCGCGAGGGGACCATTGGATTGCGTCATTGCATGCATGTGCGACTCCTTGTGGATGCTGCGGCTATGGGGCAGGTGCGGTCGCTGCCGCGGAAATACGGGTGGCGAAGGAGCGTTGGTTCAATGCGGCAATGGCCTCTGCAAGCACCGCAGACAAGGGAACGGACAGCTCCGCGTCCAGTTGTGCGGCGGCTGCATTGGTGGCCGCCCATTGCCGTTGCAATGCCGGAATCATCTGCCTGGTCCTGGCGGTGAGCACCACGATGCGCTCGCGCGCATCCGTACCGGGCTTGAGGGCGACCAGGCGTTGCTTGACCATCTGCGCAACGGTCTGGCTGGCGGCGGAGTGGGTGATGCCGATCTCTTGCGCAAGCACCTTGATGGAAACGGGCCCCAGCCGCATGAGCACGCGCAACACCGGCGTATAGCGCGGCCGCCACGCCAGCCCCGAGGCTGCATAGACCGCTTCCAGGTCGCCGTCCAGCAACTCGATCAGATGCCGGACCAGGGTGCCGAGGGTGGGTGAGGGCGTGCTCATGACACGAATATATAAGCGCTGTTGTAATTGCGCCATGTGCCGGAAGTCGGGGGGCAAACCTTGGGTCGTCAGCTCAGCGGGGGGCGCGCTGCGCGGTTGCGGTGCCCAGCAGCGTCTTCAGCCCATGCGTGGCGCCGCGTGGGGCCACGCTGAGGTGGTCTTCGTCGTTGAGCACATCGAGGTCGATCCGCAGCGACGGAGAGTGGCGGGTGCGCAGCGTCTGCACCATGCGCTGTGCATCGGGGACCATGTCGTAGTTCTTGTGGTAACGCACCTGTTCGTACTCGCCGACATACAGGTTGACCTGCGCGGGGAGATCGGTGTGGGTGGTGGCATAGGCAGGTTCACGCTGCGCCATGACATGCGCGCCGTACCAATACGACGGGCTGCCCAGGATGTAGCCGCAAAACATCTGCGGTGTGCTCAGCAGGATCTCGGTTCCGAGCAGGCCGCCATACGAATGGCCCAGATACAGGCGCCGCTGTTCGTCAGTGCGGTAGTGCTGTGCGATGAAGGGCAACACCTGTTCACGCAGATACGCGACATACGCCGCGCTCTTGCCGTGCGTGGCGACCGGTGGCGCGCCTGGGCCCTCTTCCGGGGTTGGCGTGTAGTCGCGCCTGCGGCTGGGCATTGGCTCATCGCCAAGCGCGTACGACAGGCCCACCAGGATGAAGTCCTCGATCGCCGGGCCTTCGCCGTTCAAGCGCCGGGCGATCGCCTTGACCAACGGAAAGGCGTAGTCGCCATCGGTGGCATACAGCACCGGGTAGCGGCGTTGCGGGGTGTCTGCATAGCCACGCGGCAGGGCAACGAACACCTGGTGGGTGCGGCCGGAGACGGGGTCGGGCACGTTCCAGACCGCGGTATCGGCGAGTTGGTAAGGATGGCCTTCGCCGCGTTGCTGGCCAGGTGCAGCGGTCAGCGCCGGTGCCGCGGGTTGGACAGTCGGGGAGGCCGCCACCGCGCTCGGTGGCGCTGCCTGTGGAGTTTGGGTACATGCGGACAGCATCAGCAGCCATGCAGGCAACAGGCATCGTTTCAAAGCGTCATCCCGTGGTTGAAGTGCGTGCTGCTTGCGCCAGGGCGTGTGCCCGGCGTCTGACAGCGCGACGCGCCGCTCACCGGCTGCGTCTCGACGCCTTGATCGCGCAACTCAGTTCAATTGCCCGACCACGGCGAGCGCTGGTGCGCGCGCCATATCGTTCGGGTTGCTGCCAGGTACGTCCTGCGGAACCTGCATGCCGCGGCTGCGGTAGAAATCGGTCCAGTATGGGGAGATCCTGCCGGTCTGCAGGTTCTTGAAGTTCATCGGTTGCAGCGCAAAGACATGGTGTGCCCGGAACGCGCGCTCGATGAAGTCCGAGCAGTAATAGCTGTCTTCGTTCGGCACATAGGTGTCGTTGTAGGGTTTGCCGAGCATACGGCGCGCCTGGGCGACGGCGTCTGCAATGGCAGGGCGATGCTCCGGCGTGAGGCGATACACGATGATCTGCCGATGCTTGGCGGTCGCCTCGTCGATGAACGTGCGCAGCGACTGCTGGCGCGAGCCCTGTTCGTCGGCGTGCAGGACGATCTGCGTGTTCCCTTCGTGCGCGACCAGTGCCACATGGTCGAAGCTGGGCGCGCCCGGTCTTGCGGTTGCATCGTCGATCGCACCACTGAGGCCGGTACGTGCGGCGGTGACGAACAGCAGGTCGCCCTCGTGGACGCGCAGGGCTGATGCCGTGACGGGCAGCAAGGCGAATAGGAGTGAGAGCAGCAGGGCGAGACGCATGGTGCGGGCCTGAGGACAACAAGACCTGCATTATTGCCTGGACGGGCAACTGGTGCGTTGCTCCAGCCAGATGCACTGCAGGAGTGGGCTCGGACGCTTGGCAGCAGTGCACCGGCACCCGCTGCGGTCACCACCTGTAAACTCGGTGGGCCAGCGGGCGTCGCCGCCGCCATCGCGTCGCGGCAATCCCTGTGTCCACTGGAGTGTTGCATGCGTTCTGCTGTTGCGTTGTCGCCGATGGGTCGGCTGTTTGCGGTTGCCGCGTTCATTGAGGGTGTGACCTGGGCCGGCTTGTTGCTGGGCATGTGGCTCAAGTACGGCTTGCAGAGCACCGAGCTGGTGGTTTGGTTGTTCGGTCGCCTGCACGGCGCGGCCTTCCTGTTCTACCTGGCGGTGAGCGTGCTTGCCGCGCTGCGGCTGCGCTGGCCGTGGTGGGCCTGGGTGCTCAGCCTGCTGGCCGCAGTGCCGCCGCTGGTGACGGTGCCATTGGAGATGTGGTTCCGGCGTATCGGTCTGTTGGGTGTGCCGACGCGAACTGTCGGCTGAGCGCGTCGGGGCGAACACCGATGCGGCGTGATCGCCATTGCAGTGGAGGTGATCGACCAGCGCATCCGCTGTTTATGGACGCCACTGGCGATCGGCGTGGTAGAGCCTGCACCTGCCGGACGATGTGCCGGCTGAGACAAATCGACGGGTCTGTGCGCATCGGTTCGGGGATGCTGGGGTTCTCGGGCACTCGGTGCTTTCGCAGATAGCACGGCAGCGTTCTCGAGAGCATCGATCATTGGTGCTGTCCCGGTGTGGCAGCAGGCCGGCAGTGGCTGTGTTCAATGGCAAGCGTTGATGGAGCGTCCAACGCGTCCGGGTTCGGGCATCGGTGGTCGCAATCCGGCATGGACCCAAGGCGAACGGATCCATTGGACCACACGCAGGTGACATAAACAGAACGTCTGGATCCGAGAACCAGCGGTCCGGATCTGGCGGTGACATTCCTCGATTCATTGGTTGACAGCATCAGGAGACGATCCATGCAAGCGCAGAAGAAGCCGTTTTTTCCCTTTGCTCTGAGTTCGGCCCCGCAGGTGACCAGCATCGCGAGTGCGATCGGTACCTCGCGTGTATTGGCTGCCGTCTCCAACGATCCCTTGCCCATCGATCAGCAACTTGCAAACGCATTCAATGCCAATAATGCGGTCATGGCCTATGTCTTGGGCATCGGCAATACGCAGTTGCCAACGATCTCGCCTTCGCCCACGTGGTACAGCACGTTCCAGACAGCGTTCAGCGATGCACAGATTCACGCCAATGGCTGGTATCCGATTGCGACCAATCTCGTCAGTATCCCCAACTCGATTGCGGGCTATGGCATTTCCTTCAATGTCAGCATGTCCACCATCAATTCCCTGGTGGCGGTGCTGCAGAACGATCCGACCAATGCCGCTGCGATTGCTGCGCTGAAGTCTCAGTTCGGCAGCATGATCTCCCAAATCACGTCCTATACGCAGAGCGCGGTGAATGTCCAGCAGTCCATCACTACATTCAGCAATAACCTGACCTCCGATGCGGCAGTGCTGACGCAGGCAGTCGTTGATTCGACCAAGGAGCAGGAGGTGGATCAGGCCAAGATCGCTGCGTTCAAGGCCGATATCGCGTCGCTGCAGTCGGAAATCAGCCATTGGCAAACCGTTGAGACGGCATCTGCGATTGCCGCAGGTGTCGCCTTCTTTACTGGTGCGGTGATTGCAATTTTCTCATTCGGGATCGGCTTGGCATTCGGGATCGTCGCCACCGCAGCGCTGATCACCACGATGGTCATCGCATCGAACAAGATTCAGGCGTTGAAGAGCCAGGTAGAGGCCGACAACAGCAATATGAATGCTGTGACCCAGCAGGCGGCCAGCCTGGCGGTGCTGAATGACCAGGTCAATGGATTGATCGCGCTTTCGCAAGCGGCCAGCACGCAGATTGCCCTGGTATTGCAAGTCTGGCAGGAACTTGAGTCCGAGTTGAACACCGTGCTGACGGACTTGACCAACTGCAACGGCGACGTCACCAATTTGAACTTGCCACAGCTTCAGTCGAACCTGAATTCCGCCAACCAGGATTGGCAGACCTTGGTGGGACTGTGCAATACGATTGCCTCGATCAAATACAACCAGGCAACCCCCGCCACAGCGACGATTCCCAACGCCGCCACTGCCTGACGATTTGCATTTTGTGGATGGATGAGGTGGCTGCGGTGCCGAATCACGTCCATCGGGTCGCCATGGATGGGTGAGCACGTGACCGGGCTGGCGGATGCGGGTGGGCGACCACATTCTTCCGCCGGCCCGGCAGCTGAAACGCGTCGGCTGTGAGCGATACGCCGGCTGCCGTTGCAGCGTAATCGGTACCTGCAGGTATCGGCAGTGTGTACCGCTGAGCGCTAGCGCCATAGCGCGCTGGGCGTGTGGCCGTTGGTGGTCTGCACGACGCTGCATTGGCGTCCCACTGAGCTGTGCGTGAGCACCGCTCACTCCTTCGGCATCGGCTTCATCTGGTACTGCGCCGGCGGTGTGGCGCCGAGCAGGTACTGCACGAAGTAGTCCCAGCGGCGGCGGGCGACGTACGGGGTGAGGTCGCCGTAGCCGTGCTTGGCGTTGGGCAGCATCAGCATATCGAAGTCCTTGTTGGCCTTGATCAAGGCATCGGCCACCAGCAGGGTGAGGTAGGGCGGCACGTTGTCGTCCAGGGTGCCGTGTACCAGCATCAGCCGGCCCTTGAGTTTGCCGGCGTGGTTGGCGTTGGCCTGGTCGTCGTAGTTGGAGCTCCCGTCTTTGTTGACGATGTGCTCGCCGTGATACTTCTCGGCCCAGTCGTCTTCGTAGCCGCGGTTGTCGTGGTTGCCGCTTTCCGACCAGGCCACCTTGAAGAAGTCCGGATAGCGCAGCATCGCCGCGGTGGACGCATTGCCGCCGCCGGAATGGCCCCAGATGCCGACGCGGTCCAGATCGATCCACGGGTAACGCTTGCCCAGTTCCTTCAAGCCGGCCACCTGGTCGGGCAGGGTGTTGTCGCCCATGTTGGCGTACCAGGTGTCGTGGAAGGTCTTGGAGCGCCACGGCGTGCCCATGCCGTCGATGGCGACCACGATGAAGCCGAGTTCGGCCAGCGATTGGTTGTCGCCGTGGCCGGCCAGGAAGCTGCGGCCGCGCACCGAGCCGGTCTGCGGGCCGGGGTAGACGTAATCGATCACCGGGTATTTGCGCGTCGGGTCGAAGTTGCTGGGCTTGAACATCAGCCCGTACAGCGTGGTCTTGTCGTCGCGTGCCTTGACCGTGATCGGTTCCGGCGGCACCCAGCCGGCGGCCTTGAGGCGGGTGATGTCGGCAGTGGCCATGGTGCTGGCGGTGCGCCCGTCGCCGGCATCGCGCAGCAGCGTGACCGGCGGGGTGACCGAGGTGGAATAGGTGTCGACAAACCGTGCGCCATCCGGTGACAGCGCAATGCTGTGATCGGCTGCTTCGGGGGTGAGCAGTACCGGCTGCCCACCGTCCAGGCTCACTTTCCACAGCTGCTGGTAGTAGGGGTCCACGCCCGGGCTGCGGCCGACGCCGACAAACCATGCAGTGCGGCTCACCGGGTCCACGCGCAACAGCTCGGTGACGTTGCCTTCGCCGCCGGTGATGGCGCGCTTGGGTTTGCCGGTGGCCAGATCGTAGAGATACAACTGGCCCCAATCGCTGCGCTCGGAGAACCATACCGCTTCGTTGCTGGCTGGCAGATAGGCCCAGTTGGCGGCGACCTGGCCGCTTTCGTAATAGGTCTTGGCGGTTTCCTCAAACGCGGTGCGCACGGCGCCGGTGCCGGCATCGGCGATACGTAGCCAGGTCTGCTTGTGGAAGCGCGAGGTGGAGGCGAACGCCAGCGTCTTGCTGTCCGGCGCCCACTTCACGTCGTCCCACAGGCCCGGCGAGCAACTGACGTCGTCGCACAAGGTGGAGCGGTGCTGATCCGGCGGCAGCTTCAGACGCACCACGCTGCGCGTGGGCACGTCGATGATGACGCGCTCGATCATGGTCACGTCCTTGTCGCCGGCCAGCGGGTATTTCCAGGATTGCAGTTCCGGATGCCCGAGCTTGGTGCTGACCAGGTACATGTCGCCGGTCTTGCGCTGGTCCTGCTGGAAGGTAGCGATCTTTCGCGAATCCGGCGACCACGCCACGATGGCGTTGTCGCTGTGCTGCCAGCCGGCGTTGTCGGTGGCGTAGCCGAAATTTTCCACGCCATCGCGGGTGAGCTGGGTTTCCTGGCCGCTGGCCAGATCGCGCACCCACAGGTTCCAGTTGCGGATGAAGGCTTCGCTGCGCTTGTCCGGCGATGGAACGCCGGGCTCCGACTTATCCTTTGCATACAGCTTGCTGCAGCGTGCGTGCGTATCGCACACCACGGCCGTGTCGCGCACGGTGAGGCGGTAGCGGCCGTCGGCAGTCAGTTTGACGGCCGGTG
The DNA here is from genome assembly GCF_041479385.2 of Xanthomonas sp. NCPPB 1068. Classification (NCBI taxonomy): domain Bacteria; kingdom Pseudomonadati; phylum Pseudomonadota; class Gammaproteobacteria; order Lysobacterales; family Lysobacteraceae; genus Xanthomonas; species Xanthomonas sp. NCPPB 1068. Next base: position 714,749 of record NZ_CM192986.1, read on the forward strand.
CGAATGTGTCGGCCGTGAGCGGCGTGTCGCCGGTCTTGAGCAGCGTATTGAGCGCGGCGACCAGCGCGGATGTCTTGAACAGCGGCGCGGTCTTGCCGGTGGCGGTATCCAGCTGCAGCACGCGGTTGCCCTTGGCATCGTGATCGACATAGGCCACATGCGTGGCATCGAGCCAGGTGACGCGCGTGGGGGCATGGTCGAGCAGTGGTTGCGCGAGATGGTTGATCAGGCGTTCGGCGCGCGCGTAGTCGGCCTCGGTGACGCTGGGCGCTTGCGCGCTGGCGATGGCCGGTGACACAGCCAGCGCGAGGGTGGCGAGCAGGTGCCGCATCGGCAACGGGGTGGGCATGTAGGACTCTCCGGGACAAGGGCGCGCACGACCACGGTCAGCGCGACCGACCGATGCTATCGGCCGGGGGCGGGGCATGCCTCTGCCAGAAGTCGTGCCGGTGCACAGGCCAGTGCGCTGATGCATGCCGGCCAGGGCGGCATGGCAGGCGAGACATCGGCAGCGCCTGTCGCCGTGCGGGTGCCGGCCGGGTCGGCGGCGCCGCGCCGCAGTGCCGCAGTGCACGCAGCGATGGTGGCGATGCGACGCACCTGTGCGGCTTGCCAGCGTGTGCGCCGCGTGCACCGCGCTGGGTGGGGCGCCCGGTGCTTCGCATGGTGGGCGCCGTTGCAATCACGCGATGGCGCAGCCTGCCGCAGGCAAGGCGCAGGCAATGACCGCCGCTGCCGCGCTTGCCGGCCAGCACTTTACCGAGCTCACTTGCCCATGCAGCGCTTCCAGCGTTCGTTCACCCGCTGGGCGAACCACGCCGTGGTGAGGGTGCGGGTGATCTTGGGGCTTTCCAGGGTGATGCCGGGCAGCACCGCACGCGGCAAGGGCGCGCCGGCGGTGCGGTCGGCAAGGGCGAATACCTCGCGGTACAGCGAGGTGTCTTCGAACTCCAGCGTGTTGCCGGCCTCCAGGGCGCGACGGATCTGGCGGTCGTTCATTGCCAGCTGGCTGGCGAGCGCGCGTGCGGCGCGTTCGGTGCCGCCAGGTGCCTCCAGGCTGGCGTCGGGCGTGAGCAGGTCACCGTCCAGCGCAAGTGCGATGCCGCTGGCCTTGCTCAGCGCGGCCTGGAAGGCGGCGTTGCGGCTGGCGTACCAGCCGGCGTTGAAATCGGCGAAACGGTACAACAGTGCGTCGTAGGTGGCCGGGTACCCAAGCAGATGCAGGGTACCGAACCACAGCCCGCCACGGCGGCTGAACACCTCGTGGCGGACGGTGCTGTCGGGCGGGTACGGGTAACGCGCGGCGTGCTGCTCGGCAAAGGCGATGCTCACCTGCATCGGGCCGGCGGTGTGCACGGGGTTGAGGCCGTCGAACAGGCGCGCGCCCAGCGGCACGCTGCCGGTGAAGTCTTCGAAGATGCGGCTCAGCTCCTGCTCGGTGCGGGCGGCGGCGATACGCGTGGCGTAGCTGCGGCCGTCCGGCGAGGTGATGCCTAGCGCCGCATCGACCATGAACGCGGGAATGTGGTGCGCGCCGGCGCGGCGATCGATTTCCGCGCGCGAGATCTTGCCCAGGTTGGGCACGGGGGGATTGGCCTGATAGGTGGACTCCTGCTCGGTGACCGCCAGCACCGCGCAGATGTGCTCGGCGCTGGTGTCCAGCGCCTGCGACGACAGCGCCACGTAGACATCGTTGGCCCAGCCGGCACGGTCGGGCAGGTTGGCTGGCAGGCGCCGTGCGATGTCGGCCTTGACCGCCTCCGGCGAGCGTTGCGGTGCGCGCGGCGCCTGGGTGGCGCAGGCCGACAGCAGGGCGATGGCCAGCAGCGTGAGCAGGCGGGACAGGGGGCAGGTCACGGTGTCTCCAGGATCGATGGCGGCAATCGCCGTGGCGCAGTTTACGTGGCCGGGGTGTGGCGGTTTTCATGGCGCGCGAGGGGAGCGCGTGGCGGCCGGCGGTATCGCCGATGTCGATCGTGTCAGCTGACCGGCAGGACGCACCGCTTGCGCGCGCGGCCTGCAGCACCGCACGGCCGCCAACGACAACGGCGATACACCCTCCTCGGCTGTGCGCGGACGAGCCGGTGAGTGACCTCGATTTGCGCAGTGAACCTCGGGCGCCGTGCCCAGCGGGCCACCTGGTGTGCCACGGCCGTCATGCGTGCGCAGGCCGCGCCCAACCGATTCATGCAGCCCGATTCAAGACGTGCGCAATGCGGCCGATAACGGGCTCGACCCAGCCGCGCGCTCACGTGACCTGCCGTGTCTGCCAGTCATCATTGCAGCCGCAAGACATCGAGTGCGCCGTGTAGGCGGCTCACCGGATTCCACCGCTGTCAGACCAAGGGAGTGCCCGAGATGCCGCAGCAAACAGCCAGCCCGGGCCAGGCCACGGGTCTTGCCATGTGTCTTGCCATGGGTGCGCTGCGCATGCGGTCTGGTCCGCCGCGAACGTGAGCACCGGTTGAGCAGGGCCGCGACCGCCTGGCGAGGTGTGCTCACCGCGTGCATGGTGCTGTTGTTCAGCGCACCGGCCTGGGCGCAACCGCAGCCGTGGAAGACCATCGAATCGGCCACGCTCGACGACCCGATGCAGGCCCTGCAGATCGCCCGGCAGGCGCTGCAGCGGGCGCGTGCCGATGGCGACAGCGATGCGCAGTTCTGGGCGCAGCTGGCGCAGGCCCGGGTGCTGATCTCCCTGGAAGACACCGACGCGCGACAGGCAGCGCTGGCGCAGGCGCGTGGCCTGCTGGACCAACTGCACGGCAATGCCGCGCAGGCGCGGCTGTGGCTGGAGATCGTGCAGGCGCTCAGCGACGTACGCGAAAATCCCAATCGCGGCATGGTGGCGCGGTTGAATGCCTTGCGGCAGCAGGCGCGCGCGCTGGGGCGCAGCGATCTGGTGTGCGAAGTCGAAGCCGTGGACATGTGGAGCATGCTGGCCTCCGGCAGCAGCGACGAAGCCTGGAGCGCTGCGCAGACCAGCTACCAGTGCGCCGCGCGCGAACATCAGCTGGGTCTGGAGATGGACGGGCTGACCCAGCTCGGGTCGTTGGCCAGCCGCGTGGCCGGCCGCGTTGCCGACGACACCGACGCGCAGGATTACCTGCAGCGTGCCCTGGCGCGTCTGCAGGGCCAGCCGGCGCGCTTCCAGCGCAGCCTGATCGAATACGAATACGGCACCTCGCTGGCGCAACAGCAGCCGGCAGCGGCCTTGCTGCATTTCCGGCGCGCGCTGGCGCTCAGCCGTGAGCTGGGCGATCAGGCCGGCGTGGCGGCGGCGCTGACCAGCGCCAGCGAGGCATTGATCGACACCGGCGATGCCGCGGCGGCGCTGAGCATGGCGCGCGAGGCGCTGCCCTTGATGCAGACCCAGGGCAATGTCGGCCGGGTCGCCGCGTGCCACACGGTGCTGCTGCGGGCATTGATCGCGCTGAAGTCCGCCAGCCTGGGCAGCGCAATCATCGCTGCCAGGGACGCGGACGACCCGAACCTGACCCTGAGCCGGCGCGCAGAGCTGGTCGAGGCCATCGCCCAGGCATTGGCGGCCGAAGGCCGGCATGCCGAGGCATACCAGGAGCTGCAGCGTGCCAACGCACTGCGCGCGCAGAGCCTGGAGCGTCAGCGCGACACGGTGATGCTGCGCCTGCAGGCACGTTATGAAGATGCGCGCCGCGAGGCGGAAAATGCCGAGTTGCGCCGCCGCAGCGAAACCGCGCAGCTGGCATTGCAGGCGCGCGAAGCCGGCCAGCGCGCGCTGTGGATCGCGCTGTGCGCGGCCTGCCTGCTGTTGCTTGGGGCGCTGGTGGTGCTGGCCTTCGGGGCGCGGCATCGCCGGCAGCTGTCGCGGCTGGCCATGCGCGACGAACTCACCGGCCTGCCCAATCGCCGCGCCATCCGCGCCGAAGCGCAACAGCAGATCGAGCAGGCGTTGCGCGCGCACACTCCGTGCATGCTGGCCTTGATCGACCTGGACCACTTCAAGCTGATCAACGATGTGCACGGGCACGCCATCGGCGATGCGGTGCTCAAGGCCCTGGCCAGCGCCTCGACCCTGGCGCTGCGTGCGCAGGACCGCCTGGGCAGGCTGGGTGGCGAAGAATTCCTGCTGGTGCTGCCGGGCTGCAGGCCGGATGAAATTCCGGCGGTGTTTGCGCGCTTGCGCAATGCGGTAGCCGCGATCGAGATCCCCGGCCTGCCGGCAGAGCAGCCGGTGCGCTTCTGCATGGGCGCGGTAAGCGTGGCCCCGGCCACCGGGCTGGATGTGCTGCTCGGTCAGGCCGATCTGGCGCTGTATGCCGCCAAGACGGCCGGGCGCGATCAATGGGCGGTGTGCTGAACCTCTGAGGCAGGCCGGCCGTTGCACCACGCGCGCGGCGGCCTTGCGTCACGGGTCGAGGCCGATGCCTGCCCTGCAGGCCACTGCGGTCAGCGCTGGGTCTGGACGCTCACGTACACCGCACGGCCATGATCGCAAGCACGCCGCTTGGACAGGCGTCGCAGCGGCTCGCCGCCGCGGCAGCGTGCCACCATGCAGGGCTGAAGCGTGCGTGCAGCAGTGGCACTCGCCTGTTGCGGACGGCGATGGCTGCTGCAGGCGGTCCTGACGGCCGCCATGTCAGCGTGGTGTGCGCAGATTGCGCACGCTGCGGGTGATGGTGCGGCTAGCGCCGGGCCGGCAACGTCGCGAGTACGCCATCCAGCGCCAACTGCGCACTGAACCCGGCCTTGGTCAGGCGCTTGCTCACTTCATTGGGCACATCGCGCCCGCTGGTGAGCTTGTTGGGCGCGCCGGTGTAGTGGAACAGCCGCCCGCCACGGCGCAGCACGCGCGCCAGCTGGTCGTAGAACACCTGCGAATACAGCTCGCCAGCAATGCCGAAGCGCGGCGGGTCGTGCAGGATGGCATCGACCGAATCGTCGGCCAGCGTGGTGATCTGCTGCGCGACATCGGCATGCACCAGCTGCAGCCGCCCGCCGGCAGCGGCAGCCTCCGGGTCCGGCGACCATGGGTTGAGCGTGCGCAGCCACAGCACGTCGGCGTTCTTTTCGAACGAGCGCACCTGCGCTACGCCTTCTTCCAGCGCGCAGGCTGCGAAGTAGCCCAGGCCGCCACAGGTGTCCAGCACGCTCTTGCCGCGCGGGTTGACCAGCGCCACCTTGCGGCGCGCATCCTCGAACGGCGAGAGTTGTGCCGACGGCAGCATCTTGATGCCGTCGATCTCGAAGGTGGGCGCGCCCCATTGGGTAGGTACCAGCTTGATCAGTGCGCTGTCGAAGCGCGAGATCGGCGCGAAATCGTCGCCGTCCCAGAAATAGAGCGTGCGGTCCTTGAGCTTGCCCGGATACGGGTAGCCGCGGCCGCGCCATTGCCAGGTCTGCGCATCCAGCTGCGCGGTCCCGGTGCTGCGGCCCAGATCCAGCGACCCCGTCCACGCGACGCGGCCGGCGCCACGCGCGGCCAGCAAGGCCTGGGCATCGGAAAGGGCGAGCAAGGGTCCGGAATAGTGGGGCACGGCTGGCAGGGACATGGAGGGCGGGCGCTGCGCGAGGCGGCGCGCAGAGGGCTGGCATCGTAACCGACCTGGTGCTTCCGGGCATCGTCCCGGCAGGTTGGCGAGGAGGGCCAGCGTGAGAGAGACCACCGCCTGCATCCTGCGGGATCGCTGCGGTGCTGGCATGTGCCGGCCCGGGAGTTCACCGCTGCCGCGCGGTGCGCTGCACGGCTGCTGCCAATGCGTGCCCGGCCGCACCCGGCCGAACGCAGCGGGCACTGCGTGGTGCTTGCGCGCGGTTCCGCTGACACACCCCGCACCGCATACTGCGGGCCGTCCGTATCGATACCCGCATCGATCGGCGTCAACCGTGGAGTATCGGCAATGCTGAAGGGTGTGTTGTTGGGGTTCGCCTGTTACGCGGCCTATTCGATCAGCGATGCGTTCGTGAAGCTGCTCGAAGGCACCTTGCCGGTCTACGAGGTGTTGTTTCTCGGTGCCCTGCTGATGCTGCTGGCGGTGCCGTTCCTGAAGAAGCCCGACGACCAGCTGCGCGAGCTGGTGATGGCAAAACAGCCTGCACTGTGGCTGCTGCGCGCCTTCACCGGGGCCATCGGCAACCTCACCTCGGTGATCGCCTTCACGACCTTGCCGATGGCCGAAGCCTTTGCGTTGATCTTCCTGATGCCGATCTTCGTCACCGTGCTGTCGGTGATCTTCCTCAAGGAAGAAGTGCATTGGCGGCGGTGGTCGGCGGTGATCGTCGGCTTCATCGGCGTGCTGATCGTGCTGCGGCCGGGCTTTCGCCATCTCACCCATGGGCATGTGGCAGCGATCGTGTGCGGCCTGGTCGGCGCCATCTCGGTGATCACCTTGCGCATGGCCGGACATAGCGAAAAGCGCCTGACCTTGTATGGCGCCGGCGTGATCGGCCCATTGGTGATGGGCGGGATCATGATGTTGCCGAGCTTTGTGTGGCCCACGCTGTACCAGTGGGGGTTGCTGGCCGGTTACGGCCTGCTGGCCGGGCTGGCCGCCATCTGCATGATGTACGCCACGCGGCTGGCACCGGTCAGCGTGGTGGCGCCCACGCAATACAGCCAGATGCTATGGGCGATCGCCTTCGGCTACCTGCTGTTTCACGATCATCTGGACTGGCCGATGGGCGTGGGCATCGCGCTGATCCTGGGCGCCGGCCTGTTCACCCTGGTGCGCGAGGAACAGGTTTCCAGGTGGTGGCGGCGGACCAAGATCGTTTGAGGGCGGGGATTGGGGATTCGGGATTGGGGATCCGTAAGAGCACCGCCAAAGGCGTTCGATCCACTGCTGTTCCGATTCCCTATTCCCTATTCCCGCCAGGCGGCAACGATGCGCCCATATTCGCCGCTGGCCTTGCTCAGATGCAGCCACTGATCGACATAGGCCTTCCAGCTTTGGTCGTCGCGCGGTAGCAGGAAGGCCTTTTCGCTGTATTGCAGGGGCTGCTCGGGGGCGATGGCGCACAGGCCCGGCAGCCGGGCCTGCTGGTACAGCGCTTCGGAGGCATCGGTGATCATCACGTCGGCGCGCTGATGCAGCAGCTCGTGGAAGATGGTGGTGTTGTCGGCAAACAGACGCAGCTGCGCGCGGGGCAGGTCGCGCCGCGCAAAGGCTTCATTGGTGCCACCGGGCGGCTCGATCACGCGGACCTCGGGGCGATTGAGTTGCTCGATGGTGCGGTAGCGCTTGCGGTCTGCACACCGCACCAGCGGGATCTTGCCGTCCACGTCCAGCACCGCGCTGAAGCTTGCCTGGCGCTGCCGTTGCAAGGTCACCGAAATCCCGCCCACCGCGATATCGCAGCGATCGGCCAGCAGGTCGGGCAGGAGCGTCGGCCAGCTGGTCTGCACGAATTGCACGCGCACCTGCAGGCTGTCGCCCAGCGACTGCGCCAGCGCAATATCGCTGCCTTCGAAGCGGCCATCGACGCGCAGCAGCGAGTACGGCCGGTAGTCGCCGGTGGTACAGACGCGCAGCACACCGGCCTGCAGTACCGCATCCAGGCGGGACGTGGGCGTGGCCGCCTGCGTGCTGCCGATGGTCATCAGCACGGCGAGAAGGACGCAGTAGCGCATGGCGTTGCCTCGGAGGTGAGTGCGCATGATAGCGGTGGCAGGATCTGTGAGGCTGGCGTGCTGCGGAGCTTTGGTCGCGGGGCCACTGTGCAGCGGTGACCTGCAGCACCGGCAGTCAGCCCGATGAAAGGGGGAATGCGGTGCGGTTGCGCGCTGCAGGAGCACTGCGCTTGGCGGGACGCGTCAACAAGGCGTCACGAACGCGACCAGCCGGCTCACAGCCCGGTAGCACCGTGCGGCCTAGCGTTGTCGCTAACGTCAACCGCAAGGAGTCAGACATGCATCTCAATCCACGCACCGCGCGGCCTATGACCTCGTTCATGGCAGGTCTGTCGGTCCACGGCACACCGGACCCGGATACCAATGAGGAACAGACTCCTCTGGAAGAGCAGCCGCCGCAGAAAGGCGGCCTGCGCGATGAAGTTGGCGACCTTGAACAGGATGACGACCAGGCGCTGCCGGGACGTGTGGGGGGTGGGTTGGCGGGTGGTTGATGGATTGGTGGGTGCGTAAGCAGAGCGCGCGGTGCGGATGTGTGGCGTGCGTTGAATGTGCGGTTTCAGCTCTAGTGCATTGCATTGCATTGCATTGCGTTGGAGCGCGTTGCACCGCCTTGAATGAATGCGATGGGATGTGCCAGCGTGATTGAGGCTGCGTAATGTGCGTGACCGGTGCGGCCGCCGTACCCTCGCCCCAACCCCTCTCCCGGTGGGAGAGGGGCTTTTGCATTGCGGTTTTACACAGTGTTGGCGATGGTTGGCCGGAGTGCCATTCGCTAGATGTGCCGAGGCTGGATTGCGCGAGTTAACGCTGGCTTGCACCCACTGCATCAGTTGGCTTGCACTATCTGCGTCGCGTCCGCCTGCATCACGCACGGCCATGCAGAAGTTGCTTGACCATGTGGATCACCGCTGTGCCGATGCTTCTGCACGAACAACGAGACACATCGATCGGTACGCAAGTTGCTACGGAAACTGCACCTGACCCGGCTGGAAATACGCCGGATGGCTGCCGTCTTCATAGAGCGCGGGAATGGTATCGAGGATGGCCTTGCCGCGGATGTCGGTGATGCGGATGGAGAGGGGTTGATTGCCGAGCTGTTCGCCGAGGAAATGGTTGTAGTCCATCTTCTGCAGGCTCTTCCATGTGCTGCCTTGTTTGACCTCGAACTTGACCACGGGATAGGCGTGGTTGCGCACCTGGATCGCGGCCCACCAGCGTGAGCTGCCTTCCTTGATGCGGTACTGCACGTTGCCGCTCACCGGTGCGCGCACCACCTTCCAGCTGATCGGGATGCGCCCGTCCACCATGTTGCCGATCGCAGCGAACGCGTTGTGCGACAGATCCAGCCCACCGGAGGCGCCTTCCGGATAGAGATCGGTCACATAGACGGTGGTCTTGCCCTTGGGACCGGTCACTTCCAGGTAGGCGCCGGCCAGCGCAGCCTTGACGCCGCCGAAGTTCAGCTGCGTCGGGTTGAGCGCGGTGATGAAGGCGGTGCTCGGGATCGGGTCCAGCAGCAGCGCGCCGCCGGAGTAGCCGGAGCCGGTGTACGTGGCCGTACCGGTGAAGGTGCCGTTCCAGGCGGTTGCCTTGCTCGCATCCTTCGTGCCGGCCGCCTTTGCCGAGGCAACCGACCCCGCTGCAGTGCCGATGCCCCACGCCTGATGCAGCACCTGCAGTTTGTCCGCACGCGGGCTGCCGTCCGGCCCGAGCAGGCCACCGTTGTTGGCATTGCCCACCTCCCAGCGACCGAGAAATGCGCTGCGCATGCCACTGCCGGAGAGATAGCTGCTCAAGGCGGTCTGCCATGCCGCATCGCGCGGATCGCCATCGCCCAGGCCGCCGCCGATGCTGACCGGGATCACCGCGTGGTCCACTGCAAACGTGCCGAAGTCGCGTTGCCAGGTGGCGGGCAGCAGCTGCGCAAAGTTGGGTGCCGCAAACGCCTCGGCCGCATCACGATCGGGCCCGGCCAGCTTCGGCATCAGTACCAGCTGCCGCGCCGGAATACGCAAGGGCACACAGGCCAGCGGTTGCAGATTGCTGCCTGCGGCCTTGCGTGCGGTGTCGCTGCACACGGCGTTGCTGCCGACGCCTTCCACGCCCACCACCCAGCGCGGCGCCTGCGCAAGCACCGCTGTGGCGGCGCGCGAGGCTACGCGGTTCCAGTCCGACCCTGCGGCGCTTCCCGCCCAGGTCGCGTTGCGATAACCGCTGCTGCCAAGGTCCACGCCCATCACGCCGGCGTGGTTGCCGTAGCGGCGTGCGAGGGTGACCAGATCGCGTGTCCACGCCTGTGGATGGGTGCCCAGCTGCGGTGCCTCCTCGTCGCAGCCGCCATCGGCGAATGCAAACAGCACCTGCATCCCGCGTTCGCTGCTGGCACGCACCAACGCATCGAGCAGTTGCAGGGAATTGAGCGCGTGCAATGCCGGGTCGCCGGCCACTGCCGCAGCGGGCACCGGCCTGCCGTGCAGCACTGCAGCGCAAACGGGCAGGCGCACGGCGTTGATGTCGGACGCCTGCATCTGGTCCAGCAGCTGCGCCAGTGTGCGGCTGTGCAAGCCGGTCGCCACCAGCGTGCTGCGATCGAATCCCGGCCAGGTCACGCCGCGGAGCTGCAACACCCGGCCCTGCACATCGACAAGGTGCCCGCGCGAGTCGACCTGCATGGCCAGCGATGTGACCGGGGCGAGCAGCGCGAGGGCGAGCAATAGGTAGGTGCGTGATTGCATGTAAGGCTCCTGGGTGGTGGCCGCGCAGGAAACCAGCGATTGCCCGGCGCGGTCCGTGCGCCCAGTCAAGGAAGCGGGCGCGAGGGCGCCGGGCATACGCAGCGAACTGTCGCACTGGAACGGGGATCGCTGTTTGTGCGAGATGCCGCACCATCATCGTCGTGACGGGCACAGTGGGCGCCGCCTGGGGGTGCTGCCGCAGTGCCGGTTGCCGCGCAGGCCAATCAGAGGGATCTATGGACGGGGACCGACGCGGCGATGCGCTGGTCGGCATCGCTTCGACGTGTGACGCTGGCGTCGCCCAGGTAGATGCTGGCCTTGGCACCAGCTATCCGAAAACGCTGGACGTCGAACGGTATCGATCGGTTGAGCCGCTGCATGCAGTCCATGCCGGCATGCGGGCGGGTCCGCGCTGCGCACCATCATGGGGCGTGCCGCCAATCGTGAGTGGCCGGTTCGTTTTCGATGCAGGCAACTCCAGTCAGACCCCTGGTGCCAGCCGGCGCGATCTCGTATTTTTGACGGCTTGTTCACTTGCCGGTGCCGTGCCCATGTCCGATCCGTCCGCGCCCGATCATCTGCAACGCAGCCTGTCCAATCGCCACCTGCAGTTGATCGCGATCGGTGGGGCGATCGGGACCGGGCTGTTCATGGGCTCGGGCAAGACGATCAGTCTGGCCGGGCCGTCGATCCTGTTCGTCTATCTCATCATCGGCGCGATGCTGTTCTTCGTGATGCGCGCGATGGGCGAGTTGCTGTTGTCCAACCTGGAGTACAAGTCGTTCATCGACTTCTCCACCGATCTGCTCGGGCCATGGGCCGGGTTCTTCTGCGGGTGGACCTACTGGTTCTGCTGGATCATCACCGCCATCGCCGATGTCATCGCGATCGCTGCGTATGCGCAGTTCTGGTTTCCCGGGTTGGCGCCATGGATACCGGCTATCGCCTGCGTGCTGTTGCTGCTTGCATTGAATCTGGTGACGGTGAAGCTGTTCGGCGAGATGGAATTCTGGTTTGCGTTGATCAAGATCATCGCCATCGCTGCGTTGATCATCACCGGCGCCGGCCTGGTGGCCTGGGGCTTCCGTTCGCCGTCGGGCAACGTGGCCTCGCTGTCGAATCTGTGGAACGACGGTGGCATGTTCCCGATGGGGATTGGTGGTTTCTTTGCCGGCTTCCAGATCGCGGTGTTCGCTTTCGTCGGCATCGAGCTGGTCGGTACCACCGCTGCGGAAACCGCCGACCCGCGGCGCAACCTGCCCAAGGCGATCAATTCGATTCCGGTGCGGATCCTGATCTTCTATGTGCTTGCCCTGATCGCGATCATGGCGGTGACGCCGTGGCGGCAGGTGGTGGCCGACAAGAGCCCGTTCGTGGAGCTGTTCGTGCTGGCCGGCGTGCCGGCAGCGGCCAGCCTGATCAACTTCGTGGTGCTGACCTCGGCCACCTCGTCGGCCAATAGCGGCATCTTCTCCACCAGCCGCATGCTCTACGGCCTGGCCGAAGAGCAGCATGCACCCAAGGGCTTTGCCAAGCTCTCGCGCGCTGCGGTGCCGGCACGTGGACTGCTGTTTTCTTGCGTCTGCCTGCTGCTGGGCGCGATGCTGGTGTACCTGATCCCGAACCTGGTCACTGCATTTACGCTGGTCACCACGTTGTCGGCAGTGCTCTTCATGTTCGTGTGGTCGCTGATCCTGTGCGCCTACATCGCGTACCGGCGCAAGCGGCCCGAGCAGCACGCGGCCTCGGCGTTCAAGATGCCCGGTGGCGTGTTGATGTGCTACGTGTGCCTGGCGTTCTTCGCCTTCGTCATCGTGCTGCTGACCTTGCAGGCCGACACGCGGCAGGCGTTGCTGGCCAGCCCGGTGTGGTTTTTGATCCTGGCGATCGGGTATGCGGTGAAGGGGCGGCAGGCGCGCGCCTGAGCCAGAGGCGTGACACTGCCGGCGCGCTCCAGCATGCCGGCAGTGCCCGAGCGGCACTGCGTTGCCAGCGTACGCACCGTGGCGTTTACTGCCGAATGCCTCGCGGGTTCGATCGGTGCGCGGCGCAGCAGCCCTGTACCGCCGGGCCGCACCGCGGCTGCACGTCGCCACGATGAAGGCCACTGGCAGCTGAGTGTGCGTATGGGGTGGCGTTGACGCCGATGGAGCGGGGCCGGATGCTCGCGGCCATCCATCGCCACGGCCTGCCGCATGATCACGATCCACCCGATTGCCGGAACTCACCACGCGCAGGGCTGCTGGGTGGACCTGTGTCAGCCGAGCCCGCAGGAGCTGGCGCAAACCGCCGAAAAGGTCGGCTTTGCGTTGCCCGATCGCGCGGCGATTGGCGAGATCGAATTCAGCAGCCGGGTGCGCCGCCAGGGCGATGTGCTGTTTCTCAATGTGCCGCGGTTCCAGGATGACGACGGCCCCACCGCGCCGCTGGGGTTTGCGCTGTCGCCGACCATGCTGGTGACCCAGCGCGAGCAGCGTATCGGCTCGCTGGAGGCATTGGCCGCGCGCCTGGAACACGCGCCCTGCCATAGTTCGGATGACCTGCTGCTGCGCATGTTCGACCAATTGGTCGGGCGGCTGGCAGACCGCCTGGAAGCGCTGGAAGCGGCGGTCACCGACACCACGCGGCTGGTCTTCGACAACCCGCACAAGACCAAGGACCTGGAACGCATGCTGCACCAGGTCGGCGGCATGGGCCGCCAGCTCGGCGGCCTGCACAACGCCGGGCAGGGCCTGTTGCGTCTGGTCACCTATCTGGATGGCGCCACGCCGGACTGGTTCGGCGCCGATGCGGCCAAACGCATCACCCTGCTGCACAAGGACCTGACCACCTTGAGCGAATTCCAGCAGCACATGGACGACCGCATCGAGTTCCTGCTCGACAGCGTGCTGGGCATGATCAACATGGACCAGAACAACGTGATGAAGGTGATGGCGGTGGCGTCGGTGGTCGGCATCCCGCCCACCGTGCTGGTTGGCATCTGGGGCATGAACTTCGCCTACATGCCCGAGCTCAAGGCACACGATGCGTACTTCTGGGCGCTGGGTGTGATCGCGCTGAGCGTGGTGATTCCGCTGGCGTGGTTTCGCAAACGTGGCTGGGTGTGAGGCGAGTCGGGGCGGACCTGGTCACGCAAAGCATCGAAGCAGATCGACGGAACCGACGCGCTAGGACTTCAGGTTCGGGAAGAGAAGGCCATACACCCGGTCGCTGAGTTTCGCGGCGCGATCCGTGCGCTTGCAGGATGTTGCGTGTTTGGTGGTGTCGAAGTGCGACCTGCTCTGTGGGATCCCCTCGGCACCGATGTAATGCCAGTGATCTGCACCATCGCAGCTGCACGTCCATTGTTGAGTTCCGGATGCCATGAGCACAGCCAGCGTAATGGCAGCGCAGGCCAAAAGCAGTCCAGGGATCAGAAGGATATACGCAGCTTTGCGCATGAAGTCAGTGCCTCCAACGGCTAATCAATTGCCCGGCCACGCAACGCGCAGCCGGGCATGCGTGATCAACCCTTGGCCTGAAAACTAGCTTCTTCGTACGGCTGCACCACCACCCAGCCTTCGCCGGCGAAGCGCATCTGCAGGCTTTCGCCCGAGCCGCGGCCGAACAGCGTGCCGATCGACACGTCGGTGACCAGCTCCGGGGTCAGCGTGCCCGACCACGCCACGGTGGCATTGGGGTCGGTGAACACCGGGCCGCTGGCGGTGGTGACCGGCAGGGTCAGCGGCTCGTAGTGCGAGGTGATCGCCACGATGCCGTGGCCGCTCAGGCGCACGTTGAACAGCCCGCCCGACAACATGCCGGCCACTTTGCGCATCATGGTGATCTTGTGCTCGACGCCCGACTCGAACGCCAGCACGTCGTTGCCGTTGACGAAGATCGCCTCGCCGTTCAAGCGCAGCAGCGTCACCAGCTTGCCGACGTCGGCCAGATACACGCGGCCCTGGCCTTCGGCCTTCATCAGCTGCATGCCTTCGCCGCTGACGGCTTTTTTCAGCAGGTTGCCCAGACCCTGTTCCAGCAGCCCCTCGCGGGTGAACTTGACGGTGCCGGTGCGTGCCACCATGGCGCCGGCCTTGGACCACACCATGCCGTTGAGGCGCACTTCCAGCAGATGCGGGTTTTCCAGTTCGAACGGATCGGGGCTGACGTCCTTTTCCTTGGAATGGGCGAGAAATTCGTTGAGCGTGCGTACGGCCATGGGTCCGTCCTGGAGTGAAAGAGTGCGCATGATACGCGGGCGCCTGCGGAGCAGTCGCACGGGCAGTTAGGCGGCACGCGTGCCACGCCACAGCCCGCTTGCTCCCCACGAGCATGCAACCCGCTTACAGTGCGAGTCCCCTCGACAGGTCCACGCAACCGGTATGGCAGGACGACGCGCACGATGGATCGGCTTGCTGCTTGTGCTTGTTGCGGCCACAGCATTCTCGTTCTGGTGGTCCGCACGCCTACCTTCGCCTGCTCCTGCAGCGCAGCAGAACGCACCAGTCGCAACGCCGCTGGGCTGGAAAGCGCAACTGCAATGGGTTGCCGGCAGTGGCGTGCGTGGCGCAGCGGATGGCCGCGCCACCGACGCGCAGTTTGCCGATCCGTATGGCCTGGCGGTCGATGCGCAGGGCACGCTCTACATCGCCGATGGTGGCGACACCAACCGTATCCGCAGCCTGCGCGCGGATGGCCATGTGCACACGCTGGCCGGCGGCCGCGAAGGCTTTGCCGACGGTATCGGTGCGGCGGCGGCGTTCAATACGCCTTCGGGCATCGCCCTCGATAAGGCTGGCAATCTGTACATCGCCGATACCGGCAACCACGCCATCCGCAAGCTGACCCCGCAAGGCAACGTGACCACGCTTGCCGGCGACGGTGTGGCTGGCGATCGCGACGGCGCAGCGGTACAGGCGCGCTTCAACGGGCCGGTTGGCGTGGCGGTGGATACCTACGGGCGCGTGTATGTCGCCGACACCTACAACGATCGTATCCGCGTGATCGACGCCGATGGACAGGTGCGCACAGTGGCCGGCGGCGCGTCGCCGGGCATGGCCGATGGCCTCGGAACGCAGGCGCGGTTCGATACGCCAACCGATTTGAAAGTGGATGCGCACGGCGATGTCTGGGTGGCGGACATGCGCAACGATGCGATCCGGCGGATTGCACCCGATGGCACGGTCAGCACCTTGATTGGCGGCGATCCTGCAGACATAAGTCCGCTGATGCATCGCCCGATGGGCCTTGCGATCACCCACGACGGCGTGCTTTACGTGGGCGATGCAAGCGGGCGCGTCTTGCAGGTCTCGCGTGCGGGGCACGTGCTGACACTGAGCGGCGCAGAGGTCACGCAGCGTTTGTCGCGCCCGGCCGGCATTGCGCTGGACGCACAGGGCGCGGTGTATGTCAGCGATGCCGGCAGCGCACGCGTGCATCGTCTGGTGCCGTTCGACGGCGCGCTTGCGAATGCGGCGCCTGTGGTCGGGCCGGCGCCAGCGCAGCCATTGCCTGCCACGCAGGGCCGGTGGCCGCTGCAACCGCAGGACGGTTGGCACGAAGTGGTCGGCACGCTCGGCGAGGTGCGTGGCAACTACCAGGGTCTCAGCCGCGACCATCTGCACGCGGGCCTGGATATTCGCGGCGATGTCGGCCAGACCGTGTTCGCCATCGCTGATGCCAAGGTTTCCAGTCCATACGCGACGTGGGGGTTGGGGCAACTGGGCGAGGGCATGGCACTGGATACAATTGGCTACGTGCACATGCGCGTGGGCCGCACCGCGCAGGGCAAACCGCTGGATCCGCAGCGCTTCCACCTGATGACGGATGTGGACGGCAAGCCCGAGCGCATGCGCGTGCTGCGCGGTACGCGGTTTCGCGCAGGCGATGCGCTGGGCACGCTCAATGGCATGGCGCACGTGCATCTCACCGCCGGTGCCAATGGCTTCGAGCGCAACGCGGTGCAGTTGGGATTTGTCGGCTATGCAGATCATGTGGCGCCGCGTATCGACAAGGTGAGCCTGCTCGACGCTGCGGGTCAGCCACTGCCGGTGACCGAGGGGGTCGCGCAGGTACCGGCTGCGGCAAGCGTGCAGATCGTGGTCGAAGCCTGGGACCAGGTGGATCGCAATCTGCCGCGGCGCCGGCTGGGGCTGTATGCGTTGGGCTACCAGGTGCTGGATGCGCACGGCGTGGCGTTGCCGGGCGAGGAAGCGCCACGCATGACGCTCGTGTTCGACCGCATGCCGGCCGACCCGGACGCGGTGCTGACTGCGTACGCACCCGATAGCGGCATCACCGTGCACGGCAGCGCAGTCACGCGGTTCCGCTACATGGTCAGCAACACGGTGCGCGATGGCCGCATCGGAAATGGCTTATGGCAGGCCGGCGCGTTGGCGCCCGGCGCTTACGTATTACGCATCACCGCGCGCGACTACAGCGGCAATGCGGCAATGGCCAATCGCGATCTGCGCGTGCGGGTGCAATAAGAGCGGCCAACAAAGCGTAGCGAGCAGTCGTCAGACGGGTGTGGACGGCGCACAGGAACCGGAGTGTACGAGTGGTACATGCCGATTCCGAGCACCGGCCGCGCCTGCCCGGCGGCTGCGTAGTAGTTTTGTTGGCTGCTCTGAACCGCGCAACGCGCAGCGGCGGCGCAGCTGTCAGCGCGTCGCCGCCTCTGGCTTGCGCACGCGCTTGGCGGGTGCAGCCTTGGTGTCCTTGCCCGGATACAGATTCAACAGCATCAAGGTGACGCCGTTGGTCCAACCGAAGCCGTCCTGCAGGGCGTATTCGCCACCGCCGCCGCCGGCCGCATCCGTTTCCAGGCCGTACTTTTCGACCAGCTTGTGTTCGCGTGCGAACAGCGCCTGTACCTGGGCGAGAAAGCGTTCGCCAATGGTGCGTGCCAGCGCGTCTTCGCCGTAGCGACGCAGGCCGTCCACGGCCACCCATTGCAGCGGGGCCCAGCCATTGGGTTCGTCCCATTGCTGGCCGGTCTTCACTGCGGTGGTGGCCAGCCCGCCCGGGCGCAGCAGCGTTTTGCGCACGGTGCTGGCAGTGCGCTTGGCGTGATCGTCCGAGGCCAGGCCGGCGAACAGCGGATACAGCGCCGCGGCGGTGACCTGGTCGCTCAGCGTGCGCGCCTGCCAGTCGTAGTCGGCGTAATAGCCGGCCTTGTTCCACAGATGCGCGTCGATGGCCTGCTTGCGCTGCTGCGCGAGTGCGGCGTAGTCGCGGGTGCAGTCTGCGCCCGGTTGCGCACAGGCCTGCGCCAGGGTGCGTTCCAGGTGGTAGAGCAGGCTGTTGAGGTCGATCGGGATGATGGCGGTGGTGCGGATGGTGCGCAGGTTCTGGCCGTCGGCCAGCCAGCGGCTGGTGTAGTCCCAGCCGCTCTCGGCGCCGGCACGCAGGTCGCGGTAGACCTCGGCAGCCGGGCGGTCGGTCACTTCGGCGGCGGTGCGGGTGTCGTGCAGCCAGGCTTCCGGGCGCGGGGTGTCGCGCTCGTCCCAGTAGCGGTTGAGCATGCTGCCGTCGGCCAGGCGCACCACATGGCGCGCGGCCTCGCCCGGCTTCAGGCCATCGCTGCCCTGCATCCAGTAGGCGTATTCCTTCTGCAGCTGCGGCAGGTAGCGCTGATACACCGCTTCGCCTTCCACGCCGGCCTGCAGCTCCACCATGTAGGAGAAGAACGGCGGCTGCGAGCGGCTCAGGTAGTAGGTGCGGTTGCCGTTGGGGATATGCCCGTAGGTGTCGATCAGGTAGGCAAAGTTGTCCAGCATCTGGCGGCTGAGCGTGGTCTCGCCGCTCTTCACCAGGCCCAGCATGGTGAAGTAGGAATCCCAGTAGTACACCTCGCGGAAGCGCCCGCCCGGCACCA
Source organism: Xanthomonas sp. NCPPB 1068 (assembly GCF_041479385.2). NCBI lineage: Bacteria > Pseudomonadati > Pseudomonadota > Gammaproteobacteria > Lysobacterales > Lysobacteraceae > Xanthomonas > Xanthomonas sp. NCPPB 1068. Next base: position 732,957 of record NZ_CM192986.1, read on the forward strand.
CGTAGGGGTGCGGCAGCGCCAGCAGGCTGCTGTGCGGCGGTACGTGGGTCTGGCTGCGCACCAGCTTGGGCCACAGCAGGTCGATATGCTCGCGCAGCGCGGTGTCCTGGCGAATCGCATCGGTCTGCACCGGCGGCGACTCTTCGAAATTGGCGTCCACGAACTTGCGCAGGTCGAAACCGGGGTGGTCGTGCTGCGCCAGATAATCGGCATTGATCAGTGCCGGGTCGCGCAGCGGCAGGAAGTCGACGAAATGCTTCTGGTCGTCGAACAGTTCACCGCGCTGCACGGCCTGGAACAGTTCCGGGTAGGCCAGGTCGGGTGTGGGCGGCGTGGACGCCGGCGCATTGACGACCGGAGTGTCCAGCGGCGCGGCGGTCAGCGTGCACGGCGCGACGAACATGCTCAGCGACAGGCCAAGCAGCGACGTGCAACACGGGGGCGCGGCAGAACTCATGGCATCTCCAGAACGGGCAGTGACGTGGGGCATGGTAAACGACCGAAGTGGCGGGCGGGACCGCGTGGGTTGCCGGAGTGCCGGCAGACTTCGCGCGGTGACAACAGGGTTCAGCAAGGTGATCCGGCGCGCCGCCGCAACGTGCGCCGATCCTGGCGTATCGGCGCGGATCGAGGCAGCTTGAGCGCAGCACCCGTGCGCAGGATCGCCGGTGTCGGTGCAAGAAGTGCGCCAGGGTGCGGGATGCGGAGGTGTCGCAGACAGCGCGCGTGCCGGCCTGCGGCGTGTTGGGCGGGCAGCAGCGGATGCAGGCAACCTGGACGTGGCGCATACACCCGTGGCCGCCATGGCTGGAGGCTTATGCAGGTGCAGGCAGTGGCTGCGCTATACCCGGGCAGGCCCATTACCGCCAATGCGCATCACACCGCGCGGTCGATGCCCAGCAGTGCCTGCAGCCGTAGCGCATTGGGCACCGCCAGGCCGGCGGCGGTGTTGTCGAAGATGATCCAGCGTTCGGTCTGTGGCTGGCCGGCCGCACGCACCGCTTCGGCCAGTGCCTGCAGCGCCCCCTCGTCGTAGGCGCTGTAATAGATACGCGGGCTGCCATGCCACCGCCAGTACTGCGGCCCGGCGCTCGTGCTCGGTGTCGCCGCTGCAGCCACCGGGGCCGGGTCGGCCGCGCAGCGTGCGATGCGGTGGCGCGTCAGCAGCGCCTGTGCCTGCGGCAGGAACCAACTGGCGTGGCGCGGCTCGCACACCACCGCACCGTCCCAGCGCCGCCGCAGCATCGCAAAAAACCTCGCTGCCACACGCGCGTCGAACGCTGCGCTGGGTGGCAGCTGCAACAGCAGGCAACCCAGGCGCGTACCCAACGCGCCGGCCTGTGCCAGAAATGCGTCCAGCAATGGCCCGGCAGCGTGCAGGCGTGCATCGTGACTGATGCTGCGCGGCAGCTTGACCGAAAAACGGAAATCCTCCGGCACGCTGTCGGCCCATCGCGCGTAGGTACTGGCGCGATGCGGGCGATAGAACGACGAGTTGATTTCCACCGCGGCGAAGCGCGTGGCGTAGCGCTGCAGCACGCTGGCACCCTCACCGAACGCGGCGCGGTCGGCGGCAGGAATCGACCAGCCCGCGCAGCCACAGCGCACACGAGCATCGGCAGTGGGGAGACGAGCAGGCATGGCGGACGAGGCAAGGGGCGGCAGCACTCTATGCAGGGGCATCCGTCAGCAAAGCGTGTGCGCAGCGATCACGGCCGACTCACGAGCCGCTTCGATACTGGGCGCATGCCAGAAGGTCCCTCACTCGTCATCCTGCGCGAAGAAACGGCTGCCTTTGTCGGCCGCAACATCCTTCACGTTTCCGGAAACAGCAAGCAGGACATCGCCCGCCTGGAACACCAGAAAGTGCTGGCGCTACGCACCTGGGGCAAGCACTTTCTGATCGAATGCGCACAGTTCAGCGTGCGCATCCACTTTCTGTTGTTCGGCAGCTACCGCATCAACGAAGAAAAACCCAATGCGGTGCCGCGCCTGCGCCTGGAATTCTCCAAGGGCGAGCGCCTGAACTTCTATGCCTGCTCGGTGCAATTCATCGACCGCCCGCTCGATGAGCTCTACGACTGGACCGCCGATGTGATGAACCCGCTGTGGGACCCTGCGCAGGCGCGTCGCAAGCTGCGCGCCGCGCCCGGCATGCTGGCGGCCGATGCCTTGCTGGATCAGACGGTATTCGCCGGCGTGGGCAACATCATCAAGAACGAGGTGCTGCACCGCATCCGCGTGCATCCGGAGAGCGAAGTGGGCGCACTGCCGGCGCGCAAGCTCGGCGAGCTGGTGACCCAGGCACGCGATTACAGTTTTGATTTCTACACCTGGAAAAAAGCCTTCGTGCTGAAAAAGCATTACCAGGTGCATACCAAGGCCAGCTGCCCGCGCGACGGTGCGCCGCTGCAGTACCGCAAGCACCTGGGCAAGGCCGGGCGACGTGCGTTTTTCTGCGAGGTGTGCCAGCGGCTGTATCGGGCCGATCAGACGTAGCAAGCGGCGCGGGAAGCGTTGCGATGGGCGCTGGGTCCGGACGCCCGTTCTGCGTTCGATCGGGTGCGTACGGTAGAGCCAGGCAGTGTTCCTCGATCACCAAGTGCGCAGCGCTGGCCAATCCTGCCGCGCAGGGCGCCAGGGCGCCAGGGCGCCAGGGCGCAGGGCGGGTCAGAAGTGGGCGCCCAATGTGAATGGCGGCTGGGGACGCCTGGCCAGACAACGAATTCCAAACGCGCGCAAACGCTGCGCCCGCTAGATTTGCCCGCTGTGCACCAGGGTCAGCGGTGCCGCTCCCGTCTTTCACTCACCGGTCTCCCGCATTGTGACTACCCGCAGGAAGGAAGCGCTTGTCCCGCATGTTGCTGCTGCCGCATGCACGGGCGCCATCCTGTTTTTCCTGGCCTGCCTGTTGCTGTACATGCCGGCGCCGCGCCAGACCCTGCAACACGACGACAGCTTGCAGGTGTATTTCGTGCCACGGCCGCAAGAGGCGCCCCCCACCCCGCAGGAACCGCCGCAGGAACCCGAGCGCACACCGCGCGCTGCGGCAGCGTCGGCTGCGCGCACTGCGCCGCCACCCACGCGCACCCCGCCACCGCAGCGTCAGGTGGCCGCCGCCGATGCGCCTGCCAGCGACGCCATGGCGGCTCAGCTGTATACCCGCGAAGGGCGTCTGCGCATGGCGCAGGTGGACCCGATGGCGCAGACCGGCGGCGCGGCGCCGCCGGGCATGACCGACGAGCGCGCGCAGGCCAAGGCGCGCAACGTGATGGAGCGGGTCAACCCGGTGCAGTACCAGGACACCCGCTTTGCCAAGGACTGGAAGAGCGATGGCACCCTGGGCGATGTGGCGATGCAGGAAATGAATCGCGGCATGAAGAAGTTCAACGACATGCTCAACGGGCCGCAGACGCAGGTGGCCAAGGCCCGCCCGCCGCCGGAGGTGCGCTTCAATCCGGCGCTGGCCGGCAACCAGGCCGAGATGGGCAGCGAGGCGACCGGCGATGCGTACAAGGCCGCGCCGATCGCGCATGAAACGCCGCCGGATCTCAAGGGCGAAGCCAGCCGCCGCATCCGCGAGGCCCTGGCGGCGCTGGAACAACGCAGCACGCGTTGCGACGCCTCCAGGCGCAAGTCGCTGTTATCGCCGGTGCGTACGCACCTGGGCGATCTGGAGCGTGCCGAGCATGCCTTGAACAACGGCGCCGATCCGGTGATGGCTGCGCAGCTGCTGCCGCGCCAGGCCGACAGCGCCTACGACCTGGCACGTCGCGCGCTGTGGTACGCAGACCGGCAATTGAAGCAGTGCGCGGTGGGGTGAGTGGCGCAGTGGCGGCGCGTTGACGCGTCGGCCGCTGGTGACCGTGGCGATTGGAGAGCCAGTCAGTCGGGGCGAGGTCGGGGTGCGACGCAGTGCCTACGCCAGGCTCTGCCGGTAACGATCCTTCTCTGCGCTCAACGCGATTTCCGCGCGCAGGAAGACGTGCCCGATGGGTTCGTCGGCGCGGCTGGCCAGGGCTTCGCCGAGCAGTACCGTCAGGCCCAGGGCATGCTGCTGATGGGCCACGTCGCGCAGGTGTTGCAAGGTGCGTTCGGCATCAGGGCCGCGTAGCACGGCGATGAATTCCGCGCTGTCGGTGACCCGGTCGATGCTGTTGCCGGGCCCCTGCACCAGTGCGGCAAATGCCTGGTCGAGTTGCTGCAGCGTGCGGCCAAGCAGCCGCTCGCTCTGGCGTTCGGCCAGGGCGGCCAGCTCCTGTACTTCCAGGATCACCAGCCGGTACGGGCCTTCCGCATCCACGGCGGGTGCGGCCGCCGCTGCTTCAGCCGCCGGCTGCAGGATGGCGGCGCGTTCCTGCTGCAGCGCTTCCTGGCGTGCGTCGAGCAGGTTCATGGTGACGCGCGCCAATGCCTGCAGCCCGGTGCGTTGCAATTCATTGAGCGTGCGCGGCTCGGTATCGAGCACACACACGGTGCCCAGCGCCACGCCCTCGGGCGTCACCAACGGCATGCCTGCGTAGAAGCGCGCGCCGGTCTCGCCCGTGACCACGGAAATATCGCGAAAGCGCGGGTCCTGGGTCAGGTCCGGCACTTCCATCAGGTGGCTGGGGTCGCGGATGGCGTGGTCGCACACCGCCTGGCTGCGGTCAGTCTGTTGCAGCCCCAGGCCGAGCTGGGCCTTGAACCACTGGCGGTCGCGGTCCACCAGCGACATCAGCGCAATCGGCGTTTCGCACAGCGCGGCGGCCACCTGCACGATATCCTGGTAGGCAGCTTCAGGCAGGCTGTCGACGATGCGATAACCGTCGAGGACCTGCTGGCGGGAGGCTTCATCTGCCGTCGGCATTTCTTTCATCGGATCAGCCAAACACCTGTCGAAGAGAGCGGCCAACCTTACCGGGCTGGCCGATAACATGGCGTCGACGTGAGCGTCGCCGCCGCTGGAGATAAAACGATGGACGCGCGCGCGACCGATGCCTGGTCAGTCCGGCCCGGCGGCGAGCCCACCCATCGATTGCGCCTGCGAACACGTATGCAAGCAGGCCGATGATGATCAGTCGATCGATCGACGGTCTTGGTCGTCATCGCCGACCGGCCGGCGCCGAGCACCGGCGGCACTCAGCCCATCATCCCACCGCGCCTACACGCCGCACAGCGCGCCAACGCCGTGCACCTGCCCGCCTGCGTGGCGCAAGCGGGCAGGGCAGGCGGGCCGTCAGCGCTTGACCGGCTTGCCGTCCACGTCCAGCACCTGCACCTCACCCAGCTTGAGCGCACGGACGGGGGCTTCGATCTTCTTCAGGTCGCCCACGATCACCCAGGTCATGGCCTCCGGCTTGATGATCTGCTTGATGGCCTTTTGCGCGGCCGGCTGATCGATTGCTTCCAGGCGCGGCTTGAGCGTCTGCACGTAGTCATCGGGGCGGTCGAACTGCACGATGCCTTCGATCGCGCCCAGCACCGCACCGGTGGTTTCGAAGCTGCCGGGCAGGGCGCGGATGCGCTGGTTCTTGATCTTCTCGATCTCGTCGTTGGACAGCGGCTTGTCGCCGATGATGGCGGTGGCTTCCTTGAAGATCTCGTTGGCCGATTCGGCGGTCTTGTCGGTCTGCACCGGTGCCGAGAACAGGTACGGCCGCTGGCCCTGCGCATCCACCATCTGGGTGCGCGCACCGTAGGCCCAGCGCTTGTTCTCGCGCAGGTTCATGTTCAGACGCGAGGTGAAGGTGCCGCCGAAGGCGCCATTGGCAACACCGATCGCCAGGTTGTCAGGTGCCTTGGTGGAGGGGGCCAGCAAGCCGGCCAGGATCACCGACTGCGGTGCGTCCGGGCGGTTGATCAGGTATACGCGCGGCTTGGGCTGGGCGGCGACGTTGGCCAGGTTTTTCTTCGGCAACGCCGTCGTCGGGGCCTTCCAGTCGCCGAATGCGGCATCGAGCTGGGGGATGATCTGCGCCAGCGTGGTGTCGCCGGCCACCAGGATGCGCAGGTTGTCCGGACGCAGCCACTGGCTGTGGAACTGCTGCAGGTCCTGCGCGTTGAGGCTCTTGATCGCCGCCTCGGTGCCGCTACCGGTGAGCGGGATGCCGTACGGATGCTGGTTGCCGAACAGCAGCGGCGGCAGCGCGCGCAGGCCCAGGCTGTTGGGCTGGGTTTTTTCCTGGGCGATGCCGGCTAGCCACTGGCCGCGCACGCGCTCGATGTCGGCGGCCTTGAACGCGGGGTTGCGCACGATGTCGGAGAACAGCTGCAGCGAGGGCTGCAACTGGTCGTTGAGCGCATCCAGCGAGGCGCTGCAGCTGTCCAGATCGCAGCCCACCGACGTGATGGCGCCCAGCCGCTGGCGGCGCTGCGCCACTTCCACCGAATCCAGCGCGGCGGTGCTCTCGTTCATCAGCGCGGCGCTGAAGCTGGCGGTGCCGAGCTTGCCGCCCTGGTCTGCGGCGTAGCCGGCATCGAACAGCAGCTCCACCTGGGTGACCGGGATGGTGTGGCGCTCGGCCAGGATCACCTCGATACCGTTCTTCAACTTGCCGCGCTGCAACTGCGGGAAGCTCAGGTCCGGGAATTGATCGGTCTGCGGCACGCCCTTGCTGCGATCGAGCGTGCTGGCAACGGTCTTGTACTTGCCTGCGGCCGGCAGCTTCGGCGCCGGCTTGCCGGCTTCTTCGCCGCGTGCAACCACCGCCTTGTCCTCGGCGGCCGGGTCGAAGTCCTTGCCGGCCGGCAGCACGGTGAGCAGGTAGTCGCCCTTGCCGAACCAGGTGGCAGCGGCCTGCTTGACGCTGTCCACGGTGGCGGCCTGGCCGCGTTGCAGGTCTTTCTTGTAGGCGCCCGGGTCGCCGCGGTAGACCTGGCCCTCGGCCAGGATCACCGCCTTGCCACTGAAGCCGCCGACCTTTTCCAGCCCGCGCACGAAGCCGGCGCGGTAGGCCACCTGCGCGCGCTGCAATTCGTCGGTGGTCGGGCCTTGCGCGATGAACTTCTTGAGTTCCTCGTCGATGATCGCCTCGACCTTGGCCGGGTCCACGCCGTCCTTGACGTCGGCCTGGATCTGCACCTGGCTGGACAGCGCGAACGGCTGCACCGAGGCGGAGACGTCGTCCACCAGATTGTCCTGGTACACCAGGCGCTGGTACAGCCGCGACGTCTTGCCGCCGCCGAGCACGGTGGTGGCCAGGTCCAGCTGGATCACATCGTCGGTGCCCAGCTGCGGCGCGGCCCAGGTGCGGTAGATGCGCGGCTGCGAGACATGGTCGTGCTGCACGCCGCGCTTCTGCGCGGGCAGCGGTGTCACCCACGGCTGCTGGCGCGCCACCGGCTTGCCGGACGGGATATCGCCAAAATACTGTGCGGCCTTGGCGCGCGCCTGCGCCACGGTGATGTCGCCGGCCAGCACCAGGGTGGTGTTGGCAGCGCCGTAGTTGTCGTTGAACCACTGTTTGACGTCGCCCAGCGACGCTGCGTCCAGATCCTCCATCGAGCCGATGGTGTCGTGCTGGTACGGGTGGTTGGCCGGGAACAGGTTGGACAGGATGTTCTGGTCCACGCGGCCGTAGGGGCGGTTTTCGCCCTGGCGTTTTTCGTTCTGCACCACGCCGCGCTGGGTATCGAGTTCTTCCTGGCCGATGGCGCCGAGCAGGTGGCCCATGCGGTCCGATTCCAGCCATAGCGCGGTGTCCAGCGCGGTGGTCGGCACGGTTTCGAAATAGTTGGTGCGGTCGAACCAGGTGGTGCCGTTCATGTCGGTGGTGCCGACCTTTTCCAGCGGTGCAAAGAAGCTGCCCTTGTTGTTTTCCGAGCCGGAGAACATCAGGTGCTCGAACAGGTGCGCAAAGCCGGTCTTGCCGGCCGGCTCGTCGCCGGAACCGATGTGGTACCAGATGCTCACCGCCACCACCGGCGCCTTGTGGTCTTCATGCACCACCACGGTCAGGCCGTTGGGCAGGGTGAAGCGGGTGTAGGCGATGTCGGGAATGGCGCTGCTGGCCGCGCTCTTGGACAGGCTGGCCGGGGCGGCCGCGAGGGCGGGGGCAACGGTACCGGTGGCGACACCGAGCACACCGGCGATCAACAGGGACAGCGGACGCAGCATGTGACACTCCAGAACAGGGCAATCGGCCGAGGGTAGTGGCTGCTTGGCGGCGCCGCAAATGCACTTGGGCATGGGTGCGGTGGCGGTTGCCGGGAGGGCGGCCGGACCCTGGACCGCTGCGCCCGGCGGGCGTGATGCGGCGATGGGGCTGCGCCGCTGATCTGACCCGGTGCACGGGGGCAAGTCCTGTCCCGCGTGTCCCAGCGCTGCGGGACGGCCTGGAGCGCGCCGCAAGGCGCCAGCACCGTCGGGGCAGGCAAGCGATGCCGGCCTGCGTGGCCCCGGTGGACCGCTGCATGCCTGCCAAATCGAGCGGCGGCAGCGCTTGCGGATGCGCAAACGCAGGCGGCATGCAGCCAGGATCGGTGCCCGGCGCAGGCGGACCTGGCTGCCCGGTGTGCGGGGCCGTGGACCACGCGCTTGGCCGCCGGTTAAGCGGGCGCCGCCGCACGTGCTCAAGTTGACCATCGCTTCGCCGTTACTTCGGGCGACCTACCCTCGCCAGACGCTACCCGCCAAGCACGCCATGACCGTCCTGCTGCCGCCCGTGCCGATTCCCGCCGACGACGCCCTGCGCGTGGACGCGGTGCGTCGGCTGGGCGTGCTGGATACCGAGGCAGAGGCCGAATTCGACGACATCGCCTGGCTGGCGGCGCATGTCACCGGGGCGCCGATGGCGCTGGTGTCGCTGCTGGACGCCGACCGCCAGTGGTTCAAGGCACGCTGCGGCACCGACCTGGAAGGCACCCCGCGCAGTGTGTCGTTCTGTTCGCACACGGTGATGGGCACCGAACTGATGGAGGTGCCGGACGCAGAGGCCGACCCGCGCTTTGCGCAGAACCCGTTGGTGACGGCGGCCCCTGGCGTGCGCTCATACGTGGGCGTGCCGTTGATCGGCCGCGAGGGCTACGCCTACGGCACCTTGTGCACACTCAGTACCAAATCGCGCGTGCTCGATGAACAGCAGAAGCAGGCCTTGATCCGGCTGGCGCGCCAGGCCGCCAAGCAGCTGGAGGCGCGCCGCGACCGGCTGGCCGCGCAGGCGCAGCGGCAGACCCTGAGCATGTTGCTGGAAGCCATGCCTGACGGCGTGGTGGCCTGCGGCACCGACGGCTTGCTGCGCGAGTTCAACCATGCCGCGCGACAATGGCATGGCACCGACCCGCGGGTGCTGCCGCCGGTGCAATGGGCGCAGCATTTCGACCTGTATACCGCCGACGGCAACGGCTTGCTGCCCACCGAGGCCATTCCGCTGGTGCGCGCCTGGCGCGGCGAACACGTGCGCAACGCCGAGCTGGTGATCCGTGCCAACGGGCAGGCGGCGCGCACCGTGCTGTGCAACGCGGACCCGGTGGTCGGCGACCAGGGCACCGCGCTGGGCGCGGTGTGCGTGATGCACGACATCACCGAGCTCAGGGATGCGTCGGCAGCCTTGTCTGCCGAGCGCGCGCGGCTGCAGGCGCTGGTGGATGCCTCGCAGGACGTGGCGATCATCGCCTTCGATCCGCATGGCCGGATCGAGTTGTTCAACCCCGGTGCCGAGCAACTGCTGGGCTACACCGCCGAGGAGGTGCTGGGCCGCTGCCCGGCGCAGTTCCACCTGCAGGCCGAGCTGGACCGCCACATGGCCACGCTGGCGTTGTCGCCTGCGTCGTACGTGAAGCTGGCCGCGGCCGCTGCCGGCGATGTGCTGGCAGAGGAACTCTGGACGCTGGTGCGCAAGGACGGCGAATTGCGCCGCGTGCGGCTGTGCTTCAACGTCATCCACGACGCACAGCAGGGGTTGGCCGGATACCTGGCCATGGCCATCGACGTCACCGCCGAGCTGCAGGCACAGGCGGCCGCGCAGCTGGCCGCCGAACGTTTCACCGGTGCCTTCGAAACCGCGCCGCAGGGCATGGCGATCGTCTCGCTGGATGGCACGTGGCGCGACGTCAATCCCTCCCTGTGCAGCATTCTTGGCTATCCGCGCGAGCAGCTGTTGCGCACCACCTTCCAGCAGATCACCCATCCGGACGACCTGCAGCTGGATCTGCAGCTGGTGCAGGAATTGATCGACGGCAAGCGCGATAGCTACAGCCTGGCCAAGCGCTACATCAGCCAGCACGGGGCGGTGATCTGGGCACAGCTGTCGGTGTCGCTGGTGCGCGACGGCAGCGGTGCGCCGGTGCATTTCGTCTCGCAGATCCAGGACGTCACCGAGCGCCATGTCGCAGCCGAGCGGCTGGCCGAAAGCGAAACCCGGCTACGCGCGATCAGCGATGCCACCCCGGCGTTGGTCAGCCAGTTCGATGCCGAGCAACGCTGCCTGTTCGCCAACCAGGCACACCGCGACTGGCTGGGCGTGGAACCGTCCAGCCTGGTCGGGTCACCCATCACCCGTCTGCTCGGCACGCCGCTCAGCGGCCCGGCACGGACGGCACTGGCACAGGTGGCCGACGGCCAACGTGCCAGTTTCGAGCATGTGCTGCAGGTGGGCGGCAGCGCCCGCGATGTGGAGATCACCCTGGTGCCGGAAACGGTGGGCATGTCGGCGGGCACGCAGGGCTTCTTCCTGATGGCCCAGGACGTCACCGCGCACAAGACGCTGCACCGGCTGATGCACGAACGCGCCACCCGCGATGCGTTGACCGGCCTGCCCAATCGCCACGCCTGGACCGAGGCGCTGCAGGCGGCGGTGCTGCAGGCGCATCAGCTGCAGCGCGCGGTGGCGGTGATGTTCCTGGATCTGGATGGCTTCAAGCGCATCAACGATACCTATGGCCACCGCGCCGGCGACGCGGTGCTGGTGGGGTTCGGCCAGTGTCTGCAGCGCGCGGTGGAAGGCCGCTACCTGGTGGCGCGTCTGGCCGGCGATGAATTCGTGGTGCTGCTGGACAATCTGCAGACACCGCAGATGGACTGCGCGACCGTGGCCGAGCGCATCCGCCAGGCCGCGGCGGCAGGGGCGATGTTTGGCGAGCAGTGGTTGCCGATCCAGCCCAGCATCGGCGTGGCCTGGCAGCACGGCGATCAGGCCGAGGCCGCAAGCCTGATGCACGCCGCGGACGAAGCGATGTATGCGGCAAAAAATGCGCGCTGCAAAGACACCGCGACGAACGGCCGCGACGCTACGCGTTGAAGACGCCACGCGTTGAAGAAGTGGGTCATTGGCGGTGCATCGCTGTTCCTTCTCCCTTCGGGAGAAGGTGCCCGAAGGGCGGATGAGGGTATGTCCAGCCGATGGTGATTGCGGCGGCCATCTTTTGACGAGCGACAAATACTTGTCGATTCCCAATTCCCGATTCCCGATTAGCGCCTACCCTCGGTACGCATGCCTGTTCGTCGATGCATCTCGTTCGTTTAGCAATGCATCCGGCGCGTGTATTGACGCCTCCCGGCTACCGGGCACCCTCACCCCAACCCCTCTCCCGGCGGGAGAGGGGCTTTGGCACGCGGTGCGTCGCTGTTCCTTCTCCCTTCGGGAGAAGGTGCCCGAAGGGCGGATGAGGGTACGTCAGCCGATGTGGTGACGGCAGTCGCCCGTTTTACGCTGCCTGAGCGGCGCCGTGGCGCTGCGTTGAGGCAGGCTGCGCCGATGCCAACCGGAACACCGCCACCGCACGGGTCAGATCCGCCGCCTGGTCTTCCATGCTGCGCGCTGCCGCGGTGGCTTCTTCAACCAGGGCGGCGTTTTGCTGGGTCATTTCGTCCAGCTGCATCACCGTGGTGCTGACCTGTTCGATGCCGGCGCTTTGTTCGGTACTGGCGGCGGTGATCTCGGCCATGATGTCGGTGACGCGCTTCACCGAGCTGACCACCTCGGTCATGGTGCTGCCGGCCTGTTGCACCAGGCTCGAGCCTTGCGCCACTTTGTCCACCGAATCGGAAATCAGCTGTTTGATCTCCTTGGCGGCACCGGCCGAGCGCTGCGCCAGGGCGCGTACTTCGGTGGCCACCACGGCAAAGCCGCGGCCTTGTTCGCCCGCGCGCGCCGCTTCCACGGCCGCATTCAACGCCAGGATATTGGTCTGGAAGGCGATGCCGTCGATGACCCCGATGATGTCGGAAATGCGCGCCGACGATTGCGTGATCGCCTGCATGGTGCTCACCACTTCCTGCACCACGCGGCCACCGCTTTCGGCCACCTCGCCGGTGCCCTTGACCAGCTGATTGGCCTGGCGTGCGTTGTCCGCGTTCTGGCGCACGGTGGAGGTGAGTTCTTCCATCGAGGCGGCGGTTTCTTCCAGGTTTGCAGCCTGGTGTTCGGTGCGCGTGGACAGGTCGGCATTGCCGCTGGCGATCTCGCCTGCCGCGGTGTTGATCATTTCGGCCGAATGCTGGATGCCCTGCACGATGCCGGTCAATTGAATGGCGGTGCGGTTGGCCGCATTGGCCAGACGCCCGAACGCGCCTTCGTAATGCGACTCCACGCGTTGCGACAGATCGCCGTCGGCGATGGCGGCCATGATGCGGCCCACGTCGTCCAGCCCCGCATCGGCCTGCTGCATCAGCCGGTTCAAGGCCTGCACCATTTCCGCAAACGCGAACTGATAGCGCGATTGATCGCCGCGTGCAGAGAAATCGCCGCGCGCGGCCGCATCGGCCAGGCGTGCGATATCGCTATTGATGGCGGACAGATTGTCTTTGACGGTATCCAGCGCTTGATGCAGTGCGGCGCGCTGGCCGGGTAGGCGACGCATGTCGCGGCGCAGGTCGCCACGGCCATAGTCGCTCATCACGTCCATCGCTTCGTTGATGGCATCCAGGTGTTCGAACACCACCGTGTTCACGCCGTGCGCCAGCGTGCCGTAATCGCCGGGGAAATCCTCCGGAATGCGGTGCGCGATGTTCTCGCCCTGCTGCAGCCGGATCATGGTCTGCATCTCGCCGTTGAAGCGCTGCAACTGGTTCTGCATCTGCTGCATGCTGTGCATCAGATGGCCGGTTTCATCGCGCGATTCAACGCGGATGTCGTTGTCGAAGCGGCCCGAGGCAATCGCTTCCGCCGTGCGCGAAGCGGCACGCAGCGGCGCGGCCATGGCCGAGGCGATCAACCAGCACAGGCCGATCACCAGCGCCACCAATGCGCCACCGATCAAGGTCAAGGTGCGCGTGAATCCCCAGGCCTGCACTTGAATGTCTTCGGCATAGACGCCCATCACCAGGACCCAGTTCCAGGCCGGGAAGGTCTTGGCGTAACTGATCTTCGGCAGCTGTTCTTGTTTGCCCGGCTTGGGCGCGTCGTAATAGCTGAAGCCGTCGCCGCTGTCGATGGCGGTCTTGATGTCGCGATACACGTATTGCCCGGCATCGCTCTTGTAGTCGCTCATGTCGGTGCCGACGGCGCGCTTGGGGTGCATCAGGATGCGCATCTGCGGGTCGACGATGAAGAAATAATCCACGCCGTCGTTGGTGCGCATGTCCGCCAAGGTGGTGCGCGCCGCTTCCTTGGCCTGGTCCAGGCTGAGTTCGCCGGCTTTGACCTTGTCGGCGTAGTGCTGCATCACGGTCAGGCCCATCTCCACCTCGGTCCTGACGCTGAGCTTGCGTGCCTCGATCAGGTCCAGGTACTGCAGGCGCGCGGCGGCCATCGCCAGCAGGATCACGCCCACCGTCAACAGCGTGCACAACAGCACGAACTTGCGCGTGAGCGGGAGATTGGCAACGTGACGACGCAACAGGGAGACAACGGGCATGACAACGACATCCAGAACGCGCCGAAGCGCTATGTCATGGATAGCGGCTGATGCACGCAGGTGTTGAACACTATCTGCGGCAGCGCCTGCTTGGGCGAGACATTCGATAGGTGATGCGCGATGCGGAATGTGCGGATGTATTCTGCGTCACTGCCATGTAGGAGCGCCCTTGGGCGCGATGCGGCGTTATCGACAACGCTGCATCGCGCCCAAGGGCGCTCCTGCCTTGTTTCTACAGAAATCTGCTGTAGTCAGCGCGGTTGCAACAACGACATGCATCGATCGAATGCGCTGCATGTCGTCATCGCGCGCAGCGCAGACTGTTGCAGTCTGCGCTGCACCGTTGGGCGCGAGCTGCACGCCCAACGCGTGTCGATCAACCTGCCGCGCAGAAACCGAATTCTGCCGTCGCACCTGCCGCCAGGGTGCGGTTGAAATCCACCCCGCTGGCCTTGAGCGTGGTGCCACTCTGCGACCAGGTGACGTTCCAGGCGTTATTGACGGTACCGGTGACCGGCAGCGAGATCGCCCAGGTACCGCTGGCGGTGCCGGTGTTGGTGACCTGCACGCGATTGCAGTAGCCACCGTTCCACTGGCTGTCCACGGTCACCTTGGTGCTGAAGCCAGCGCTTGGTGTCGGCGTAGGCGTCGGTGTCGGAGTAGGCGTGGGGGTCGGAGTCGGCGTCGGAGTTGGCGTGGTGGTGCTCACCGTTCCCCACAGCGTCCGCAACAGCGTCATCTTGTCCTGGCGCACGGTGGTCCAGTCATCGCGCAGGATGCCGCCGGTGTCGCCGCTGTTGGGGTTCCACGACCAGTAGAAGCCTTCGTTGATGCCCTTGCTGCGCAGGTACTTCACCAGCGCGTCCTGCCACACCTTGTCGCGCGCGTCGCCTTCGCCGTACTTGCCGCCGAACTCGCCCAGCAGCAGCGCGTACTTGCCGGCGAACTGGCCGAAGTGGCGGTCCCAGATGGCCGGCATGTTGTTGGGGAAGTTGCTGTCGTTGAAGTACGACTGCACATACACGTCCGGGCCGTACACGTGCGGCGCCAGCAGCAGGCGGTTGGCCGGAATGTTCAGCGGGGTGCAGGCCAGCGGCTGCAGGTTGCCGCCCCAGAAGATGCCGCCGTTGGTCGAGCACACCGGGTTGTCGGTAATGCCTTCCACCGCGATGATCCACTTCGGCGCCACGGCCAGCACCGCAGCCGAACCGCGCTCGGCGGCCTTGTTCCAGTCGGTGGCGGCGTTGCCGGTGCCCCAGGTGGCGGCGCCGTGGGGTTCGTTCTTCAGATCCAGGCCGAGCACGTACGGCACGTTCTTGTAGCGGTTGGCCACAAAACGCAGGTCGGCCAGCCACTGGGCTTCGGTGTAGGAGCCGGTGTACCAGAGCTCGGAGATGCCGGCGCAGTCGGGGGTGTGGTGGTCCAGCAGCACGTACATGCCGCGTGCGTTGAACTCGTTGATCACCTTGTCCAGGATCTGCAACGAGGTCAGGCCCTGCAGGTCGGCATTGCGGCTGTAGTCGATGCTGCTGGGCATCTGGCCGCTGCGCAGCGTGGCCGGGCAGAACGGCAGACGCACCGCATTGAAGCCCAGGCCCTGCATCTGGACGATCATGTCCTTCCAGTTGCGCGCCCACAGGCCATGCATGACATGGTTGCCGGTCTCGAAGCCGAAGACGTTGACGCCCTTGAGCTGAACCACCTTGCCGCTGTCGTCGACAATCTTGTTGTTGCTGATGGAATAGCTGAATGCCGGTGCGGCGGCCAGGGCCAGCGCGGTGGCGAGTGCAAGCGTACTTGCAGTCCTGAAGATGGACATGGTGGTCTCCTAGATGACCGGACTCGACACCCGAGCCCGGTGAGGGGGGCATCTTGGTCTGCGGCAGCGTCGCGTGGCGTGATCGCAGCCACAGAAAGGCGCATTGGCGCACGGGTCACAGGCAGGCTGCGGGCGCGGTCGCTTTCCCGCACACTATTGCCGCTGCGTGCTGTCCGCAGGCTGTCCTTTCTGTCCCCGGAGTGTCCCCGATGTCCCTTTTGCGTGCCGAACTGGCGCAATGGCGCGCCTCACCTGCGCGCGAACTCATGGCCGGTGCGGTCGCCACCTTTGCGCTGATTCCCGAAGTGATCGCGTTCGCGTTCGTGGCGGGCGTCGATCCGCAGGTGGGTCTGTTCGCCTCCTTCGTGATTGGCATCGTGATTGCGTTCTGTGGCGGACGCCCGGCGATGATTTCTGCTGCTGCCGGCTCGGTGGCGCTGGTCGCGGCGCCGCTGGTGGCCGCGCATGGGCTGCCGTATCTGCTGGCCGCCGGCTTGCTGGCCGGCGCGGTGCAGGTCCTGTTTGGCGTGCTGCGGCTGGGCGTGCTGATGCGCTTTGTCAGCAGTTCGGTGCGTACCGGTTTCGTCAACGCGCTGGCGGTACTGATCTTTGCCGCGCAGCTGCCGCATCTGCTCGGCGCCAACATGACCACGTGGGTGATGCTGGGCGTGGGCCTTGCGATCATCTACGGCCTGCCGCGGCTCCGCGTGCCTGGGCTGTCGGCGATTCCCTCGCCGCTGCTGTGCATCCTGCTGCTCACCATTGCCGGCAGCGCGCTGCAGTTGCCGCTCAAGACCGTGGCCGATCTGGGCAAGCTGCCCAACGCGCTGCCGTTCCTGCAATGGCCGGCGGTGCCGATGACGCTGGAGACCTTGCGCATCATCGCGCTGCCGGCGCTGGCCATTGCCATGGTGGGCCTGCTCGAATCGCTGATGACCGCGCGCGTGGTCGATGAACTCACCGATACGCCCAGCAACAAGAACCGCGAATGCACCGGGCTGGGCATCGCCAACGCCGCGGCCAGCCTGTTCGGCGGCATTGCCGGCTGCGGCATGATCGGGCAGACCGTGGGCAACGTGAAGTACGGCGGCCGTGGCCGGCTCTCCACCTTGTTTGCTGGCGTGTTCCTGCTGATCCTGATGGTGCTGCTCAAGCCGTGGGTGTCGCAGGTGCCGGTGGTGGCGCTGGTGGCGATCATGGTGATGGTGTCGGCGGAGACCTTCGACTGGCGCTCGCTGCGCACCGTGATCACCCATCCGCGCACCTCCAGCGTGGTGATGCTGGCCACGGTGGCGGTGACGTTGATCACCCACAACCTGGCCGCCGGGGTGGCGGTGGGCGTGGTGCTGAGCGGGGTGTTCTTCACCTTCAAGGTGGCCGGCCTGCTGCAGATCGCCCACAGCGACGGCACGGACGGCGTGCGCACCTACACCGTGCGCGGGCAGGTGTTCTTCGCTTCCGCCGATGTGTTCATCGACGCCTTCGACGCACGCGAGGTGCCCGGCCGTGCGGTGGTGATCGATGTGGGCCGCGCGCATTTCTGGGACATCACGGCGGTGGCGGCGCTGGACAAGGTGGTGCAGCGGCTGCGCCATCACGACCTGGAGGTGCAGGTGAAAGGCCTGAATGCCGGCAGCCGGCGGCTGATGCAGCGGCACGCACTGGGCGAAGACGCGCTGGAATCCGCACTGCCCTGAGCCAACAGGCCGAGTCCCCGCTTGGCGCCGTGCGATGCGCTGGCTGGTGTGCCGTGCTGGCTGGCTGGCCCGGTGCTGAGCAGGGCCGGCGAGCGGTCTCAAGTTTGCCTGGCGGGCGCCGATGAACCGGCATCCAGATTGCCGGTCGCTGTCGTGAAGCCTGTGCATTGCCATTCCCGTTGTCGGTCGGCCTGCTGCGTGCGGCACGGCCGGCCTGCGTCCGCGCATCGGCGGGGGCTGCAATGAGCGACGCGCCGTTGCTGGAGCGGATGGTGGACATGACCGCCATCCGCGATGCCGATCTGCTGGACCTGAGCCTGCTGCGCACCATGCGCGAGGTCTGCGCGGCCGAGGAGCTGTCGTTGCTGCGCATCGCGCCGGACGGCCGCACCATGGCCGAAACCCGGCTGCGCGACGACGGCCGCCTGTCGTTGACGGTGGCCGAGCTGAAGGATGCGCAGATGCGCTCCCAGCTGGCCGATGTGCATGGCCCGGGCGAGGCCGTGCAGCTGCATCAGGACGGCCGCGCGCTGCTGGTGTACCCGATGATGGAAGCACGCGGCATCCGCACCTGCCTGCGGGTGGCCGGCGCCCGCCCGCCCGGCGCCGCCGAGCAGGCCATGCTGCAGGGCTTTGCACGCTTCTTCCAGAACTACCGCAGCCTGCTCGACGATGCACAGCGCGATGCCCTGACCGGCCTGCGCAACCGCAAGACCTTCGACGACGTGATCCTGCGCCTGTTCTCCGGGGCGCAGTCCACGACGGAGCAGGGCGTGTGGCTGGGTATCGTGGACATCGATCACTTCAAGCGTGTCAACGACACCTTTGGCCATCTGTACGGCGACGAGGTGCTGCTGCTGGTCGCGCAGCTGATGCAGCGCACGTTCCGCCAGGACGACCTGCTGTTCCGCTTTGGCGGCGAGGAGTTCGTGATCGTGCTGCGCGGCGTGGACCGCGAATGCGCGGTCGGCCTGTTCGAGCGCTTTCGTCTGGCCGTGGCCGAGCATGTGTTTCCGCAGGTCGGCCAGGTCACGCTCAGCACCGGCATCGTGGAATTGACCCAGGGCCGCCTGATCAGCCAGTCGCTGGACGAAGCGGACAAGGCGCTGTACTGGGCCAAGCAGCATGGCCGCAACCGCGCGGCCGTGTACGCCGAGCTGGTGGGCAATGGCCAACTTCAGCACGCCATCCAACCCACCGGCAGCGTCGATCTGTTCTAGCGGCGCCCGCCCGGGCCACGCGGCATCGCTTCGCGCAATCCTGCTGCCCCGGCAATACGCGGCGGCACGACAGCGTGCAGTGCCCGCATGCATCCGCTTGCACCCGCGGCTGGCTACACTCCAGGGCTGTCTGATGATCTGGGGTATGCAATGAAGCGAGTTGCGGTAGGACTCTTGGCAATGGCGGTCTCGACCGCACTGATGGCGGCGGCGCCGACCTTCGATGGCGCGCGCATCTCGCGCGACGTCAAGGAGTTGGCCTCCGATGCCTATGAAGGCCGCGGCCCGGCCACGGCCGGCGAAGACAAGACCATCGCCTATCTGAGCAAGCAATTTGCCGACGCGGGCCTGCAGCCCGGCGGCGATCTCACCGGCGGCAAGCGCCTATGGACCCAGGCGGTGCCGCTGCGGCGCGCCGATATCGTCGGTGCGCCGACCATTGCGCTGGCCAATGCCGGCAAGCCGCAGACCCTGACCCAGGGCCAGCAGATCGCCATCCGCGCTGCGCTCGATGGTTCGTCCAAGGTCGACATCGCCAACGCACCGCTGGTCTTCGTCGGTTACGGCGTCAAGGCGCCGGAGCGCGACTGGGACGACTTCAAGGGCGTGGACCTGAAGGGCAAGATCGCGGTGGTGCTGATCAACGACCCGGATTTCGAAACCGGCAAGGGCGCCTTCGATGGCGCCGGCATGACCTACTACGGCCGCTGGACCTACAAGTACGAAGAAGGCGCCCGCCAGGGCGCGCTCGGCGTGCTGGTGGTGCACGAAACCGCGCCGGCCTCCTATGGCTGGGACACGGTGGCCAGTTCCAACACCAACACCATGTTTGATGTGGTGCGCGACAACCCGCGCAGCGCGCATCCCACCCTGGAAGGCTGGATCCAGCGCGATCTGGCTGCCGACCTGTTCAAGCACGCCGGGCTGGACTTCGACACCTTGAAGAAGCAGGCGCAGACGCGCGATTTCAAGCCGGTCGAGCTGAAGGGCCAGCGCCTGAGCGCCAGCTACCAGGTCAAGTCCGACGTGATCACCTCGCACAATGTGGTGGCGCGCCTGGAAGGCAGCAAGCGCCCGAACGAAACCCTGATCTACAGCGCGCACTGGGACCACATCGGCGTGGGCAAGCCGGACGCACGCGGCGACACCATCTTCAACGGTGCCTTGGACAACGCCAGCGGCACGGCCGCGCTGCTGGAGCTGGCACGCGGTTTCGCCACCGGACCGAAGCCCGAGCGCTCGGTCGTGTTCCTGGCCGTCACTGCCGAAGAAAAGGGGTTGCTGGGTTCGGAGTTCTACGCCTCCAAGCCGCTGTACCCGCTGGACACCACCGTGGCGGTGATCAACATGGACGGCATGAACCCGTTCGTGCCCTCACGCGATTTCGGCATCTACGGCACCGCCAAGCTCGAGCTGCTCGACCAGCTCAAGCGCGTGGCCGCGCAATCCAAGCTGCGTTACACCCCCGATCCCAAGCCGCAGGCCGGGTATTTCTTCCGTTCCGACCACTTCTCGTTTGCCAAGCGCGGCGTGCCGGCGCTGTCTTATGCGGCCGGGCAGGATTGGGAAGTAGGCGGCGTGGCGGCAGGCAAGGCCGCATCGGACGACTACACCGCCAAGCGCTATCACCAGCAGGGCGACGAGTGGAAGCCGGACTGGACCTTCGCCGGTGCCGCGCGCGATCTGGGCGTGCTGTACACGCTGGGCCAGCAGCTGGCCGATTCGCGTCAATGGCCGAACTGGAGCAGCGATTCTGAGTTCCGCGCCACCCGCGATGCCAGCGAGGCGGCGCGCAAGTAGCAGCCGCTCACCAATTTGCGGGCGGCAAGGGCACCGCCCGCTACCAGACGTGAAGACAGCCAGGTGTTCGCGAGACGCACAGTGCAGGCGTCTCGATCTGATGGCTTAGTACGGAAAGGTCAGGCGCAGAGTGGATCATCTGCGCCTTTGCTGCAGGGGCTCTTGACCAGACTTGAAGATCGCCAAACGCTCGCGATACGCACATTGCAGTTGTCTCAACCTGATTGCTCGCTACGGACAGATCAGGCGCAGAGCGGATCATCTGGGCCTTTGCTGCAGGGCCCTTGCCCGCCCACCATCGCAGGACACGCCGCAAGTACATCCATGTAGCTCCTTGGCGGCATCCATGCCGCCAAGGGTCCTGCGACGGTGGGCGGGCAAGGACCAGTGGAGTTGGTCGGTCCGCATGGATCTCAACAGCGACTCGCAAGCTGGCTGCGCGGTGACCTTTGCTCTTCGACAAAACCACCAACCAACTGTCTGGCGTGGTGTCCTCGCCGATTGCGGGACCGTGTGGCGGCATGGATGCCGCCACCGAGCCCCCATGGACGGGTTTACGGCGTGTCCCGCGAGCGGTGAGGGCACCGCGCGCTCGACCAGACTGGAAGCTTGAAGATCGCCAAGCGCTCGCGATACGCACGACGCAGTCGTTGCTACCTGATGCTCGATCCGGACAGATCAGGCACAGAGCGGACCATCTGCGCCTTTGCTGCAGGGCCCTTGCCCGCCCACCATCGCAGGACACGCCGCAAGTACATCCCTATAGCTCCGTGGCAGCATTCATGCCGCCACAGGGTCCGGCGACGGGGGCGGGCAAGGACCAGTCACGATGGTCGGTGCGCTGTGTCTGCAGTCGGTGCGCAGTGGTTTCAACAATCAGCCGACCAGCCACGCTTCAACGTCTGACTTGACCGCATCCAGCGGCTCGACGCCAAGGCCCCGTCGCTGCAACCGATTGCGCCTCATGGCACGCCACTTGCAATCTCTCGGGATGACAGCCCGGCCAGCGGCCCGTGACAGCGCGTGTGCCAGGCTGCAATCTGTTGGGGTTGCGTTCGGTCGTCACGTCGTAGTCTGCCGC
The DNA here is from genome assembly GCF_041479385.2 of Xanthomonas sp. NCPPB 1068. Classification (NCBI taxonomy): domain Bacteria; kingdom Pseudomonadati; phylum Pseudomonadota; class Gammaproteobacteria; order Lysobacterales; family Lysobacteraceae; genus Xanthomonas; species Xanthomonas sp. NCPPB 1068. The sequence continues at coordinate 754,350 of NZ_CM192986.1, forward strand.
GCGGTCCTCGTCGGGAGGGGCGAAGACTGCACAATGGCCTTCGTTTCCTTTAACGGTCGATTCTTTAGGATGAGCCGCGACGTTGCGTCGCCGCCAGGAGAGTTTGTGCATCGGAGTGGTTTCATAGCTGCCAACACCGCGACCTGGTCGCACGCCGCCGGGCACGTCCTGCGTGCGGCGCACCTGGCAACGTCGCTACGCGTTGCGGGGATGGACCTCCCGCATCAGCCCCTACTGTCGCCAGCGTGCGACGGGCAGCCTTGATGGACGGCACCGTGACCCTTCCCCCCGCACCAACCGCAGTCTCTTCCGTTTCCGCCCTCGATGCCGGCCAGCCCACGCTGCCGCCGGAAGCGCCCTTGGCCATGCCCGAACAAAGCCTGCGCGAAGGCAGCCTGCAGGTTCGCCACCAGCGCACCTCGCCGGTGGGCATCGGTGTGCGCCGCTTCTATCTGATCGGCGGCACCTTCGCCACTACGGCCATTGCGGTGTGGGTGATGCTCAGCGTGCTGTGGCCCGACGGCATCAGCGTGCTGGAAGGCTGCCTGCTCGGCCTGTTCGTGCTGCTGTTCGCCTGGATCGCCATGTCGTTTGCCAGCGCGGTAGCCGGTTTCGTCACCGTGGTGGCGCGCGCCGGGCGCAAGCTCGGCATCGACCCCGAGCAGCCGCTGCCCACGCTGCGCTCGCGCACCGCGCTGCTGATGCCGACGTATAACGAAGACCCGCGCCGCCTGTTGGCCGGCCTGCAGGCCATCTACGAATCGGTGGCCGAAACCGGCCAGCTGGAGCACTTCGATTTCTTCGTGCTCAGCGACACCACCCGCGACAACATCGGGCGTGCCGAAGAACTGGTTTACAACGAGCTGTGCGACCGCGTCGACGGGCACGGCCGCATCTTCTACCGCCGCCGCGCCGACAATGCCGCGCGCAAGGCCGGCAACGTAGCCGACTGGGTGCGCCGGTTCGGTGGCAGCTACCCGCAAATGCTGATCCTGGACGCCGACAGCGTGATGACCGGCGACACCATCGTGCGGCTGGTTGCCGGCATGGAAAACAACCCGGACGTGGGCCTGATCCAGACCCTGCCGGCCGTGGTCAATGGCCAGACCCTGTTCGCCCGCATGCAGCAGTTCGGCGGCCGCGTGTACGGGCCGATCATCGCCTTCGGCGTGGCCTGGTGGCATGGCGCCGAGAGCAACTACTGGGGCCACAACGCCATCATCCGCACCCAGGCCTTCGCCGATCATGCCGGCCTGCCGTCGCTGCGCGGGCGCAAGCCGTTCGGCGGGCATGTGCTCAGCCACGACTTCGTCGAAGCGGCGCTGATGCGCCGTGGCGGCTGGGCCATGCACATGGTGCCGTACCTGCAGGGCAGCTATGAAGAAGGCCCGCCCACGCTCACCGACCTGCTGATCCGCGACCGCCGCTGGTGCCAGGGCAACCTGCAGCATGCCAAGGTGGTCGGCGCCAAGGGCCTGCACTGGATCAGCCGCATGCACATGCTGATCGGCATCGGCCATTATTTCACCGCGCCGATGTGGGGCCTGCTGATGCTGATCGGCATCGGCATTCCGCTGGCGGGCGGCGGCATCGATCTGGCCGGCAACCTGCCGTTCTCGCCGGCGCGCTACTGGCACGGCAGCAGCCAGGGCAATGCGATCTGGATCTTCGTCTGCACCATGTTCGTGCTGCTGGCTCCCAAGCTGCTGGGCTATATCGCGCTGCTGCTCAACCCGCGCGAACTGCGCGCCTGTGGCGGCGCCATCCGCGCCATGCTGAGCATCCTGCTGGAAACCGTGCTGGCTGCCTTGATGGCGCCGGTGGTGATGTACCTGCAGTCGCGCGGCGTGTTCGAAGTGCTGGCCGGCAAGGACTCAGGTTGGGACGCGCAGGTGCGCGACGACGGCAAGCTGTCGTGGCCGGCCTTGCTGCAAAGCTATGGGGGCCTGACCGTGTTCGGCCTGTTCATGGGCGCGGTGGCCTACACGGTGTCGCCGTCGCTGGCGGCCTGGATGGCGCCGGTGATCGTGGGCATGGCGTTGTCGATCCCGGTGGTGGCGCTGACCTCGCTGCGTCGCACCGGCATGGCGCTACGCCGCGCCGGCATTTTCTGCATCCCCGAAGAACTCGACCCGCCCAAGGTGCTGGTGCGTGCGTCCGAGCTGCGCCGCGCCGCTGCGCTGGAACCCTCGCTGATCTGAGTGCTCGCGGGTGTGATCCGCCCTTAGCTGACCGGCGCGTGCCCTGGCGCGCGCGCCGATCGCTGCACACCCATGTGCTCGCTTCCGGTCCTGCGCTGCGGCGGTCCGGCCCTGGCGTGATCGGGCCGATCCGGCGCGCAAGGCATAATGCCCAGCCCGCAAGCGGAGCTGGATGATGCTGGAAGTGATCGAACGCGAGACCGGACCCGACCCGCAATGGAGCGTGCTGTGGCTGCACGGGCTGGGCGCCGATGGCAGCGACTTCGCCCCGATGGTGCCGGAGCTGGTGCGCCCGCAGTGGCCGGCGCTGCGCTTCGTGTTCCCGCATGCGCCGATCCGCCCGATCACCATCAACAACGGCGTGCGCATGCGCGGCTGGTACGACATCGTCGGCATGGATTTCGCCCAGCGCGCCGACAAGGCCGGCATTGCCGAATCGGTGGCCCAGGTCGACGCCCTGATTGCCCATGAGCAAAGCCGCGGCATCGCGCCCGAGCGCATCCTGCTGGCCGGCTTTTCGCAAGGCGGCGCGGTGACCCTGGCCGTTGGCCTGCAGCGCAGCGTGCCGCTGGCCGGGCTGATCGCCCTGTCCACCTATCTGCCGGATCCGGCTGCAGCCGCCAGCCAGTTGCAGCCGGCGGCCCTGCGCCAACCGCTGTTCATGGCCCATGGCACCGCCGACCCGGTGGTGCCGTTCGCGGCCGGCCAGGCCAGTATGCAGGCCCTGCGCATGCTGGGCTTTGCACTGGAGTGGCAGACCTATCCGATGGGGCATCAGGTCTGCCTGGAAGAGATCGAGGCCCTGCGCGACTGGATGCAGGCGCGCTTCACCGCCGCCTGAGCCCATGGCCACCGGCGCGCCGCAGATCACCTGGATGCCGGACCTGTGCCGGCTGCCCCGGCTGGGCGCGATGCTGGGCCTGGCCGAACTGGTGGTGCTGGTGGTGACCCTGGTGCCCGACACCGGCGCCGCGCGCAGCATCACCCTGTCGCGCTTCGTCTCGGCCAGCGGCCTGGCGTTGTGGCTGGCCTTGGCGGTCAGCGTGTTGCTGTGCGTATTGCGGCCCAGCCTGTCGCGGTTGCCGCCCAAGCTGGGAGGGCTGGCGGCACTGTCGATTGCCGCGGTGGTGGCGGTGCTGGGGGCCGGCATCGTGCATGGCCTGTATGCGGTGCTCGGCCAGGCGCCACTTGGCCCCTTGGTCGGCTTCTGGCGGTTCACCCTGGGCAGTGCCGCCACGGTGGTGCTGATCACCGCGCTGGCGCTGCGCTATTTCTACGTCAGCGACCGCTGGGAGGCGCAGGTGCAGGCCAACGCGCGCGCCGAGGCCGATGCCCTGCAGGCGCGCATTCGGCCGCATTTTTTGTTCAACAGCATGAATCTGATTGCCAGCCTGCTGCGGCGCGACCCGGTGGTGGCCGAACAGGCGGTACTGGATCTGTCGGATCTGTTCCGCGCCGCGCTGGGGGCCGGCGAGGGCGTCTCGACCCTGCGCGCCGAATGCGAACTGGCCGAACGTTATCTGGCGATCGAATCGCTGCGCCTGGGCGAGCGCCTGCAGGTGCGCTGGCACCGCCAGGAGCCATTGCCCTGGGAACTGCCGATGCCGCGCCTGGTGCTGCAGCCATTGGTCGAAAACGCCGTGCTGCATGGCGTGTCGCGCATGCCCGAGGGCGGTACGCTGTACCTGTCGTTGCGCCAGCGCGGCAACCAGCTGCAGATCCGCATCGTCAACCCCGCCCCGCAGCCCGGCACCCAGTTGCCGCTGCTGGCCGGTGCCGGGCACGCCCAGGCCAGCATCTCGCACCGGCTGGCGTTCCAGTTCGGGGCCGGGGCACGGATGGCGGCCAGCTGGACTGAAGGCTACTATGCCTGCGAGATCACATTGCCGCTGCCGTGAGGGGAAAGTCACTGCAGCGAGGGGGAGCCCATGACGGCCACGCAAGTGCGGGTGCTGATCGCCGATGACGAGCCACTGGCGCGCGAGCGCCTGCGCATGCTGCTGGCCGAGCATCCGCAGGTCGAGGTGATCGGCGAGGCCGAAAACGGCGCGCAGGTGCTGCAGCAATGCGAACACCTGCACCCGGATCTGGTGCTGCTGGATATCGCCATGCCCGGGGTGGACGGGCTGGAAACCGCCCGCCTGCTGCGGCAACGCCAGCCGCCCCCGGCGGTGGTGTTCTGCACCGCCTACGACCAGCATGCGTTGTCGGCATTCGATGCAGCCGCGCTGGATTACCTGATGAAACCGGTGCGCCCGGAACGCCTGGCGTCTGCGCTGGAAAAGGTGGCCACCTTCCTGGCCGGCCGCGCGCCCAGCGTCGCGCAGGCCCCGCTGCGCACGCATCTGTGCGCCCGTCTGCGCGGCAGCCTGCGGTTGATCCCCATCGGCGACATCCGTTACCTGCAGGCCGAGGAAAAGTACGTCATCGTCCATCACGCCCGGGGCGAAGACCTGATCGAAGAGTCGCTCAAGTCATTGGAGGACGAATTTGCCGACCGTCTGGTGCGCATCCATCGCAACTGCCTGGTCGCCCGCGATGAACTGGTGGAACTGCGCCGCAGCAGCGATGGCCAGGTGCACGCAGTGCTGCGCAACGTGCCGCAGCCGCTGGAAGTGAGCCGCCGTTGCGTGGCCAGCCTGCGCGAACAACTGCGCTAGAGCAGGTGGATCGCCGTGGGCCGGGTGGAGCGGCGCACAGCACGGAGCAGCGGGCAATGGCGGGTGGAGCTGTGCCGCAGCAGTAATCGTCGGCGCACGCGGTTTAGCGCAACGTGGCGCAGCCGCTGGAAGTGCGGCGACGCAGCGTAGCCAGCCTGCGCGAACGACTGCGCCAGGGCAGGCCAATCGCCGTGGGCCGGATGGAGCGGAGCGCACGCGCAGACACGGTGCACCGCTGACGGCAGACGAGCGGGTCCTTCGCCGAAAGATGACGCTGCCACCGCCAGGACCTGCTCCGCGGTCTCGGGCGTCATCGGTTGCACCGCTTGTAGCGCTGATCACTCCCCATGCGCCGCAGGCTGGCGCCAGCCTGCGGCGCCGCGCGCTGACGGCCATGCCTTCGCCTCAGCCTTCCTGTTGCGGGGTGTGTATGAGTTACGCGCCGGCTCCGCGATAATGGGTGGATGACCACGCTCCGCATCGCCACCCGCAAGAGCCCGCTCGCCTTATGGCAGAGCGAACACGTCGCCGCCGCGCTGCGCCAGCACCATCCCGGCCTGGAGGTCGTGCTGGTGCCGATGAGCACCCGCGGCGACGAGGTGCTGGACCGCTCGCTGGCGGCGATCGGCGGCAAGGGCCTGTTCCTGAAGGAACTGGAGCTGGCCATGCTGCGCGGCGAGGCCGACTGCGCGGTGCATTCGCTCAAGGACGTGCCGATGGAGCTGGACGCGCCGTTCGTGCTGCCGGCGATCCTGGGCCGCGGTGATGCCGCCGATGCGCTGGTGTCCAACCTCTACGCCAGCCTGCAGGCCTTGCCGCTGGGCGCACGCGTGGGCACCTCGTCGCTGCGTCGCCAGGCGCAGCTGCGCGCCGCGCGCCCGGATCTGGAGCTGATCGACCTGCGCGGCAACGTCAATACGCGTCTGGCCAAGCTGGATAACGGCGGCTACGACGCCATCGTGCTGGCCTGTGCCGGCCTGCAGCGGCTGGGTCTGGATGCGCGCATCAGTGCGCGATTGGACGCGCCGGAGTGGTTGCCGGCTCCGGCGCAGGGCGCAGTGGCGGTGGAGTGCCGTGGCGACGATGCGCGTGTCCACCGTCTGCTGGCGGTGCTGGACGCGCCCGCCACCCGCGTCTGCGTGGAAGCCGAGCGCGCAATGAACCGTGCGCTGCACGGCAGCTGTCACGTCCCGGTGGCTGCATTCGCGCGCTGGGAAGGCGAGGGCCTGTACCTGCAGGGCATGGTCGGCAGCGCCAGCGACGGACGCCTGATCCACGCCGAGGCCCATGGCAGCGCCGCAGACACCGAAGACCTGGGCCGCCGCGTCGCGCAGGGCCTGTTCGACAAGGGTGCCGCGCAGCTGCTGGCCGAACTCTGACCCGGCCTGGAACAGACATCTGCCTCGTAGGAGCGGCCCTGGCCGCGAGAGGCTTCACCGGGAAAGCCCTCGCGGCCATGTCCGCTCCTACAGGCGCAGTTGCGGATTCGAACGTGGGACCGATCGACCGCCGCCTCGGCTAGGCCTGTCCGGCAGGGCGCCGCTCTTCGTAGGAGCGGCCTTGGCCGCGAGAGGCTTCACCGGGAAAGCCCTTCGCGGCCAGGGCCGCTCCTACATTTGCGGGTTGTTTACTTGAAGGTGTAGACCAGGTTGACCGTGGTCAGCGTGTCGGTCTTCTTGTCGCCATCGCTGACCTCGCTGTTGTGGCGCATCTGCCAGGCCGCCTTCAGCGCGAAGTGCGAGTTCATGCTCACCTGCACGCCGAAGTCGTTCTGCGCATACGTGTTGTATTCGCCCGATTCCACCAGCAGCGTGTTGATCAGGTCGGTGTTGTCGGTGACGGTGTACTTCAGGTCGAACAGGCCACGCCCGATCAGGCCGGTCTCGTTGCGGTCCTCGTCGCTGTTGTGCGCGCGGCGGATACCCGGGCCCACCTGCGCGTCCAGATAGAACCGGTCGGCGTTGATCAGGCGTGTGCCGTAGCCGATACCGAAGGTGGCCAGGCGATCGTAGGTGGCGAAGTCGTCGTGTTCGTAGCGGCCGGTGGCGGTGAGCTGGCGGTGTTCGCCCAGCTGCAATGCGCTGCCGGCGCTGCCGGTGTAACGCTCGGCGGTGGTCTGGCGCTCGCGCGTGGTGCTGCCGTCGTCATTGGTGTTGGTGTATTCCGAGCTCGATCGCAGCGCGGTGGCATCCAGGCTGTGGATCCAGTCGCCGTCGGTATAGCGCAGGCGGATGCGGCCGTTCAGGCTGTCGGTAGTGCTGTTGCCATGCGCGGCGGCGTAGCCAAGCTCGCCACTGCTGCCGCCCCAGGGCGATGGCATCACCGCCGCGGCGGGGTCCACCGGCGTTGGTGCAACTGCCTGGGCCCAGACGGCGGGCGTGATCAACAACAACGGCAGCAGGGCAGACAACGGGGCACGGCGGGACATGGGCGGCTCGCTTGAGGGCAGGGCAGGAGGGTGGAAGCGATTTCATGATAACGGACTGTGCGGTCCGTCATAACCGGGTGAACGCCACGCTTCATTGGCGGTTGGGATGCTGCTGCCGAGCATTCCGCTTGAGCTCGGTACTCGGGTTTGGTTTGCCGCCAGTGCTGCTGGAACCCACCATGGCGCCCGCAGTCTGTGCCTGGATCCCTGGCACCGGGCCATGGATGGATTGCGCTGCCACCAAGGTCCTACGCCAGCCGCCCGCCAGCGCGTCTGCCGGCAGCGCCTCCAGCACACCACGCGCCCGTGGGGCACCCGCCGCACCACGGCACAGGTGCCACGCTCACCCCGTCGCGCGAAGACTCGGACATAATCGGCGCATGGACCGCTATGAACGCATCAACTCCCTGCATCGCTTGCTCAAATCGGCGCGCTACCCGGTCACGGTGGCGCGGCTGCAGGATGAGCTGAGCTGTTCCCGTGCCACCGTGTACCGCGACCTGGCGTTTCTGCGCGATGCGCTGATGGCGCCGGTGGAAGGCGATGGCGAATCGGGCTTCCGGTATCTGTCCGGCGAGAGCGATCGGTTTGAACTGCCTGGCCTGTGGCTGAGCTCGGAAGAGCTGCACGCGCTTCTGGCCTCGCAGCAGTTGCTCGCACGCACCGGTGGCGGGGTGTTGTCCTCGATGCTGGCGCCGTTGCAGCAGCGCATCGAAGGCCTGCTGGCCGCCCAGGCGGGCGTATCGCAGTGGCCGGTGGATCGGGTGCGGGTAATTCCGCACCGCGGCCGCAAGCTGGACGAAGCCAGCTTCCGCACGGTGGCTTCCGGCGTGCTGGAGCGCAAGCAGCTGAGCTTCGATTACCGCGCGCGCTCTACCGACGAGTCGACCAAGCGCACCGTGTCGCCGCAGCGCATCACCCATTACCGCGACAACTGGTACCTGGATGCCTGGGACCACGGCCGCGACGGCGTGCGCAGCTTCGCGGTGGACCGCATCAACCACGCGCGCCTGCTCGATGCCGCGCCGCGCGATGTGCCCGACAGCGAGCTCGATGAGCAGCTCGCGGCCAGTTACGGCATCTTTTCCGGTGCGCCCAAGGGCTGGGCGACCATCGTGTTCAGCGCCAAGGCCGCGCGCTGGGTGGCCGACGAACACTGGCATTCCAAGCAGCAGGGCCGTTTCATGCCCGATGGCCGCTACGAGCTCAGATTGCCGTACAGCAATTCGCGCGAACTGCTGATGGACGTGCTGCACTACGGCTCGGACGCAGAAATCGTCGAGCCGATCTCATTGCGCGAGCAGGCCAAGGCGCTGCTGTCGCTGGCATTGAGCAACTACGACTGAGCCAGAGGGGCCGCCTCTGCGCAGGTATTTTGTGCACCTGTTGGGCGGCCCGTTAGCGACATCCAGGGTCACGGGCCATCTCTTCAACGCAGGCACACTGCTGACGGGTTCGCCCGCGCGCGGCGCCGGTAGCCGGTGCCTCCGCCACTGTGCGTGCACGCCACGCGCGTGGACGATCACTTGCTGCACAGAGACAGGCTTGCTGCCGCAGCGTAACGGCAGTCGGCTTAGCGCTCGTTCGGCACTTCAAAACCCAGGCGGCCCACCTGTTCACGCAGCTGCGGCACCCGCTTGAGTTTGTCGGTGTAGATGGAATAGTCGTCGCGCATCTTGTTGACCAGTGTGCGGTACTGGTCGCGGCTCATGTCCGGCTTGCGCGAGAAGATCCAGGCCAGGTCGCGGCCGGGGTAGGAGATCAGCATCCACGAGCCATCCGGTGCGATTTCCAGGATGCGCTGCTTGGCCGGGATCACCTTGTAGAACCACACCCGCCAGTCGCGATTGCCGCTCTCTGCATCCACCGACGCGCGTGCGTTGACTTCCTTTTCCGGCTCGCTGAAGCCTTCGCGATACAGATAGCGCACCGCCACCTTGCCGTCTTCGACCAGGGTGTATTCGTCGCGGCTGGTCACGTGGCCGCGCTCGACCGCGTTGGGCATGCGCGCAATCACATACCAGGTACCCATGATCTTGGACAGATCGATCGCCGGCTCGGTGGTGGACGTGTCCCTGGCATGCGCCACGGGCAGGCCGAGGACGAGCAGGAAAGCGAGGGCGATCGTAACGGTCAGGCGCATCGCAACATCACAAAGGGGCGGTAGGTGCAGCACACTACCGCATGCAGGGGGCAAGTTCGCGTCAACGGTCGGGCCTGGCGCGCGCCACCGGCCCAACGGCAGCCGCTGGTACCCCGAACGGCGGGTGACGCGCGCGCAGCGGGTACCGGTCAGTCCGGCCAAGGGCATTGCTGCGCATGGCTGGAACACCGGCATGGTGCCCATGCCGCGTTGAAGGGGGCCGCACATCGGGCTGCGGTGGCGAGGTGCGACATTGGACAGGCGTCTGGCTGGCCGATCGCGCACTGAACGTGCATCGGTGCCGCCGGTTACCTTCTCGCTGACAGGCCAGCGCTGCCGCATGTCGGCAATGCGACGGGGCGGTGCGAATGGCGTTGCCCCAAGCGCGCGAGTGCCCGAACCCCGGACCCCGAATCCCCGCCAGCCCACCCGACGCGCCCACGATCGCCACATGCCGCCGCCGAACGGCGCCGCCCAGCCGTCCGCCGCCGCCCAGGCCCCGCGCAGCACCCGCCCGAGCGCCCGGCGATCCCAGTATCCAGGTCGCAGTCGGTGAGATGGAGGCAGGCAATGCTGCGCGCCTATTCCGATCCTTTCTGCCACGGAGTGCCGCCATGTCGCATCGTTCTTCCCGTCGTTCCGAACGCCCCGACCCGCGCGTGTTGCGCCCGATCCGGCAGATCGCCCTGGCCGGCCTGGCGCTGGTGTTGGTGTGGCCGGCCGCGCGCGGGCACAGCGAGTGGATCGGCTGGCTGCCGCTGTGGCTGGTGGGCATGCCGATGCTGGCCTGGTGGAGCCTGCACCGGTTCGCATTGCCGACGCTGGTGCGTCCGGGGGCACGAAGGGCCGCGCCGCGCCGACGCGGCCCGCAGGCGCAGCGCCGGCGGGTGGCTTCGCGGGCGGCGGCTCCGGCGCGCGCGGCCTGACCTTCGGCAGGGGAGGGCCGGCGAGGCGCTGTGCTAGGTTTTGCGGCATTGGTTTTTCCGGAAAAATACATGCCCAAGTTCGCCTCGATCTGCCTGGTTGCCGGCCTGATCACCGCTGGCGCCGTCTCTGCAGAGGAAACCGCTGTGTCCAACGACCCCTACGCCTGGCTGGAAGATGTCACCGGCGCCAAACCGCTGGACTGGGTCAAGGCCCAGAACGCCAAGACCGAAGCGCGCCTGGCCACGACGCCGGCATTCAAGCAGATGGAAACCAGCATCCGCGAGGTGCTGGATTCGGACGCCAAGATCCCGGGCGTGCAGAAGATCGGCGCGTACTACTACAACTTCTGGAAGGACAAGCAGCACGAGCGCGGCCTGTGGCGGCGCACCACGCTGGACGAATACCGCAAGCCGGCGCCCAAGTGGGAAACGGTGCTCGACCTGGACGCGCTCAACAAGGCCGAGGGCGAGAACTGGGTCTGGCACGGCGCCGACTGCCTGCGCCCGGAGTACCAGCGTTGCCTGATCGCGCTGTCGCGCGGCGGCGCCGATGCCGATGTCACCCGCGAGTTCGACCTGGGCAGCAAGCAGTGGGTCAAGGACGGCTTCTTCCGTCCCGAGTCCAAGGGCGGGCTGGGCTGGATCGACCGCGACACGGTCTATGTCTTCACCGATTTCGGTGCCGGCAGCATGACCAGTTCCGGCTACCCGCGCATCGCCAAGCAGTGGAAGCGCGGCACCCCGCTCAGCGCCGCGGCGGTGGTGTACGAAGGCAAGCCGACCGACATGTACATCGCGGCGATGCACGACGACACGCCCGGCTTCGAGCGCGATTTCGTCAGTCGCACGCTGGCCTTCTACAACGACGAGCTGTATCTCAAGGGCGTCGACGGCAAGCTGGTCAAGGTGGACGTGCCCAATTCGGCCAGCAAGGCGGTCAAGCGGCAATGGCTGACGCTGGAGTTGCGCGAGCCGTGGACGGTCGGTGGCAAGACCTACAAGGCCGGCTCGCTGCTGGCCACGCGTTTTGACGATTTCATGGCCGGCAAGCGCAGCTTCGATGTGCTGTTCGAACCCACCGAGACCACCTCGCTGGCGGGCGTGGCGTGGACCAAATCGCACCTGGTGTTGAACGTGCTGGAAGACGTCAAGAACCGCCTGAGCGTGGTCACCCCGTCGCAGGATGGCTGGAAGAAGAGCGCCTTCGTCGGCGCGCCCGCGTTCGGCACGGTGGATGTCAGCGCGGTGGACAGCGACGACAGCGATGCGCTGTGGCTGACCGTCACCGACTACCTGACGCCCACCACCTTGTCGTGGGTCGAGGTGGGCAGCGCGCCGCAACCGCTCAAGACCATGCCGACGTTCTTCGATGCCGGCAAGGACAGCATCGAGCAGCACTTCGCCACCAGCAAGGACGGCACCCGCGTGCCGTATTTCCTGGTGCGCCCGAAGGACCTCAAGCTCGACGGCAGCACGCCGACGTTGCTGTACGGCTATGGCGGTTTCGAGATTTCGATGACGCCCAATTACTCCGGTGGCCTGGGCCGCGCCTGGCTGGAAAAGGGGGGCGTCTACGTGGTGGCCAATATCCGCGGCGGCGGCGAATACGGCCCGCGCTGGCACCAGGCCGCGCTCAAGCAGAACCGCCACAAGGCGTATGAGGACATGGCTGCGGTAGCCAAGGATTTGGTGGCGCGCAAGATCACTTCCACCAAGCACCTAGGCGTGCAGGGCGGCAGCAACGGCGGCCTGATGACCGGCAACATGCTCACCCAGTATCCGGAGCTGTTCGGTGCGGTGGTGGTGCAGGTGCCGCTGCTGGACATGAAGCGCTACAGCCACCTGCTGGCCGGCGCGTCTTGGATGGCCGAGTACGGCAACCCGGATACCGACGACTGGAAATTCATCCAGACCTTCTCGCCGTATCACCTGTTCGATGCGAAGAAGACCTACCCGCCGGTGATCTTCCTCACCTCCACCCGCGATGACCGCGTGCACCCGGGCCACGCGCGCAAGATGGCGGCCAAGATGATCGAAGCCGGCAAGGACGTGACCTACTACGAGAACATCGAAGGCGGCCACGGTGGCGCAGCCAACAACGCGCAGGCCGCGCATATGGCGGCGCTGGCGTACAGCTTCCTGTGGGAGCGGTTGGCCGATTGAGTTGGCCTTGGAAGCGAATCCGCAACTTGCTTTTGCCTTTTTATGTGTGCGTTGAACCAAGCCCTGGGCCGAGTGGTCCAGGGCTTTTTGTTATTTCCTTCTCCCGCCGGGAGAAGGTGCCCGAAGGGCGGATGAGGGTGCGGTCGCACGCAGGAGGTGTTCCTGAGCGCAAAAAGTAAAAGCGCAGAGCCTGAAGACAGCTGCTTTTATCAACCGCAGTGAGTGACGTTGCGGCTGTACGCCGCTACAGCGATGCGCCGTGCGAAACGCGCGTCATGTGATCAAAAATGCTTCAACCCACGCGCAATCCGCTCCACCGCCTGCTGCAGGCGTGGCAGGCTCTGCGTGTAGGCGATGCGTACGTGCTGGTTGGCGCGGTGGAAACCGAAGTCGATGCCGGGGGTGAAGGCCACATGTTCGGTTTCCAGGAAGTGCGCGCAAAACGCCTGTGCATCGTCTGAAAATCCGCTGATATCGGCATAGAGATAGAACGCGCCTTGCGGTTCGACGGCGATCGTGAAGCCTAGCTCGCGCAGGGCGGGCAGCAGGTAGTCGCGACGTTGCTGGAACTGCGCGCGGCGCGCTTCGAAGATGGCGATGCTGTCCGGCGTGAAACACGCAAGCGCCGCGTGCTGCGCAATGGTGGAGGCGCTGATGTAGAGATTCTGCGCGAGTTTCTCCAGCTCCGGCACCGCGTCGGGCGGCGCGATCAGCCAGCCCAGCCGCCAGCCGGTCATGCCGAAGTACTTGGAAAAACTGTTCAGCACAAATGCGCTGTCGTCCACTTCCAGCACGCTGTGCGCGTCCAGGCCATAGGTCAGGCCATGGTAGATCTCGTCCACCACCAGATGCCCGCCATGCGCACGCACGGCATGCGACAACGCGGCCAATTGATCGCGTGACAGCACGCTGCCGGTGGGGTTTGCCGGCGAGGCGACCAGCGCACCTACGCTGTCGGTGTTCCAGCACGCGTCCACCAGGGCCGGGGTGAGCTGGTAGTCGCTGTCGGGCCCCACAGGCACCAGCTGCGCGGCACCTTCGACCAGGCGCAGGAAGTGCCGGTTGCACGGGTAGCCGGGGTCGGCGAGCAACCAGTGCTTGCTGGGGTCCACCAGCAGGCTGCTGGCCAGCAGCAGCGCACCGGAGCCGCCGGGGGTGACCAGGATGCGTTCCGGGTCGACGGTGCAGCCATAGCGTTGCGCATAAAACCCGGCAATCGCCTCGCGCAATGCGGGCAGCCCGCGTGCGGCGGTGTAGCGGGTATGCCCGGCGGCCAAGGCGGCCTGCCCGGCAGCCACGATCGGCGCGGCGGTGGTGAAGTCGGGCTCGCCGATTTCCAGGTGGATCACATCGTGACCTGCCTGTTCGAGTGCGTTGGCGCGGGCGAGCAGCGACATCACATGGAACGGGGCGATGTCCTGGCTGCGGCGGCTATACCCGGTCGCGGGCGAAAGCGTTGAGTTCATTGCGAAGATGATAGGCCAGCATGACCTAGGACACATGACGTCCGGCGACGGGCTCTTCCACACTCGGGCGCTGGGATGGCATTGCGTTCATCCGACGGACCCCAATCTGATGAAACCTGTCCTGACCTTGTTGATCGCCAGCCTGATGACCACAACCGCATCCTCTGCACTTGCCGCTCTCCCCACGCCGCCAGACGTCGCCAGGCACCCGCATGTGGTCAAGGCGCCGTTCGGTGCGACCCGCAATGACGACTACTACTGGCTGCGCGACGACAAGCGGCAGGACAAGGCGATGCTGGCCTACCTCAACGCCGAGAACGCGTACACCGACAAGGTGATGGCGCCGCTCAAGCCGCTGGAAGATACGCTCTACGGCGAGATCGTCGGGCGCATCAAGCAGGACGATGCCAGCGTGCCGTATCGCGAGCGTGGTTATTGGTACTACACCCGGTTCGAGGCCGGCAAGGATTACCCGATCCAGGCGCGCCGCAAGGGCAGCATGGAAGCGCCGGAAGAAATCCTGCTGGACGTCAATCAGATGGCGCAAGGCAAAGGCTACTTCAGCGTCGGCGAGGCGGAAGTCAGCCAGGACAACCGCATTCTTGCCTGGGCAGACGATGCGATCGGCCGCCGTCAGTACACGATCCGTTTCAAGAACCTCGACACCGGCGAGATCTATCCCGATACCGTGGAAGGCGTTGCGGCCAACCTGGTGTGGGCCGATGACAACAAGACGGTGTTCTATGTCGAAAACGACCCGGAGACGCTGCTGACCGTCCGCGTCAAGAAGCATGTGCTGGGCACTCCCGCCAAGGACGATGTGCTGGTCTACGAAGAAAAGGACGACAGCTTCTACATGGGCGTGGGCCGCACCCGCGACGACAAGTACATCACCATCGGCGTGGAAAGCACGGTGTCCTCAGAAACGCGTTACGCATTGGCGGCCAAGCCGGACACCTTCAAGGTGCTGGCCAAGCGCGAGCGTGATGTGGAATACAGCGCGGAACACTTCGATGGCCGTTGGGTGATCCGCACCAACGCCGATGGCGCCGAGAACTTCAAGCTGGTGACTGCACCGACCGACGCGACCACGCGTCAGCAGTGGACCGACTGGGTGGCGCACGACGAGAGCGTGTACATCGAAAACTTCGAGTTGTTCGACGGCTTCACCGCCATCGAAGAACGCTCCGGCGGCCTGGAGCGTGTGCGCCTGCTCAAGCGCGATGGCAGCCATGAATACGTCAAGGCCGATGAGCCGGCATATTCGATGGGCCTGTCGGTCAATCCCGAGCCGGACACCGCATGGCTGCGCTACAGCTACACCTCGTTGACCACGCCGGCGACCACCTACGAACTCAATACGCAGACCGGCGAACGCAAGCTGCTCAAGCAACAGCCGGTGATCGGCTACGACCCGGGCAAATACGTCACCGAGCGGGTCTGGGTGACCGCGCGCGACGGCGTCAAGGTGCCGGTGTCGCTGGTCTACAAGCAGGGCTTCAAGAAGGACGGCACCGCTGCGTTGTTCCAGTACGCCTACGGCAGCTATGGCATGTCCACCGACCCGGCGTTCAATCTGCCTGCAGTGAGCCTGCTCGATCGCGGCGTGGTGTATGCGCTGGCGCATATCCGTGGCGGCCAGGAGATGGGCCGCAAGTGGTACGACGATGGCAAGTTGCTGCACAAGAAGAACACCTTCAACGATTTCATCGACGTCACCCGCGGGCTGGTGGCGCAGGGGTATGCCGCCAAGGACCGGGTTGCGGCGTCCGGCGGCAGTGCCGGTGGGCTGTTGATGGGCGCGGTGGCCAACATGGCGCCACAGGACTATCGCGTGCTGGTGGCGCAGGTGCCGTTCGTCGATGTGGTGACCACCATGCTTGATGCCAGCATCCCGTTGACCACCAACGAGTACGACGAGTGGGGCAACCCGGAAGAGAAGGACTACTACGAGTACATGCTGTCGTACTCGCCGTACGACAACGTGCGCAAGCAGGCGTACCCGGCGCTGTTCGTGGGCACCGGCTTGTGGGATTCGCAGGTGCAGTACTGGGAGCCGGCCAAGTGGGTGGCGAAGTTGCGCGATGACAATACCGGGACGCAGCCGATCGTGTTCCGCACCAACATGGAGGCGGGACACGGTGGCAAGTCCGGGCGTTTCCGACGCTACCGCGAACTGGCCGAGTCGTATGCGTTCGTGCTGGATCAGCTGGGCGTGAAGTGATCTGCGGGGCAAAACGACGCAACTGAGACTGCGGCTTGCATCCTTCTCCCGCCGGGAGAAGGGGGCCGAAGGGCGGATGAGGGGAAGGTTGCGCAAAGCCATTGCAGCGATGCGATGACACGCGTCGTCTGAAGTTGTGATTCCAGCCTCGAAGGCAGGACTTGAGATAAAGCGTGGTCAAGGGCGCCGTGCGCGGGTGACCCGTGTTTTGGCAAAGGTCACCTCACCAGAGCCGCTGTCGCTGGACGTGATGACGCCCTGCGCTTTTCCACACGGTGCATCCCGCCGAGCTCGCAGCGCTCAGACAAGGGCGCTTCCGCGGCCGCACGCGGTACTGTCAGGTGGCGTGCTGAGGCAAGGCACGCGCAACAGCCATGAGCGGCAGTGGCCTGCCAGCGCTCGGCCTGGCGCGTCGGGCCGTGTGGCCGGGAGGACCGGCGCGATTCAATGCGATGCGCCGGCACCTCGGGCCGGGACAGCCAGGACGCGCGCCTTGGCTGCGCTGGAGAGACCACCGTGGCCCGCTGTGGTCGTATCATTTGGCCATGACGCGACCGAACCGATTCCGCTGGGCCTGGTGGTTGCTGGCCTACGCCAGCCTGGCCACCGGCATCGTCGGCATCT
The DNA here is from genome assembly GCF_041479385.2 of Xanthomonas sp. NCPPB 1068. NCBI lineage: Bacteria > Pseudomonadati > Pseudomonadota > Gammaproteobacteria > Lysobacterales > Lysobacteraceae > Xanthomonas > Xanthomonas sp. NCPPB 1068. The sequence continues at coordinate 771,185 of NZ_CM192986.1, forward strand.
TCGTGCCCGGGTTGCCGACCACCGTGTTTATCCTGATCTCTGCCTGGGCGGCGTCGCGTGGCTCCGAGCGGCTGCATGCGTGGCTGTTGTCGCATCCCCGCTTCGGGCCGGCGATCGTGGAATGGCAGACCTATCGCGCGGTCAGCCGCAAGGCCAAGTGGATGGCGACGCTGACCATGACGGTATGCGCCGGGATCATGCTGTGGTGCGTGCCGGTGTTCTGGGTGAAATGCCTGTCGATCGGCAGCATGGTGGTGGTGGCGATCTGGTTATGGCTGCGCCCCGAGCCGCCGCCGCGGACGATGCCGGCGCCGCAGTGAGCGCACACGGCAGTCAGGGTGTTCTGGCTATACTCCGGTCCATGAGCATCATGTCCCGACCGTCTGTTCGTCTCGCACTGGTTGGTGCGACCTTTGTCCTGCTTGCCGCCTGCGGCAACAAGGGCCCGCTGGTGATGCCGCAGAAGCCGGTGCCGGTGGAAGCCCAGCCGGTGCCGCAGCCGCCGGATGCGCCGCAACCGCTGGATGAGTCGAGGCCGGCACCTGAGCCGGTGCAGACCGAGCCCAAGCCCGCCTCCACCACCGACCAGCCCGCTAGCAGCGGCAATGAGCGCTGACGGTCGCAGCGCGCGTCTGCGTTTCACCAAGATGCATGGCGCCGGCAACGATTTCGTGGTGCTGGATCTGCGCGACGGGGCGCCACCACCGGACGCCGCATTGGCCGCGCGGCTGGCCGACCGGCATTTCGGTGTGGGCTGCGACCAGATCCTGACCATCGAGGCCCCGCGCAGCGACGGCGCCGTGGCGGCCTATGGCATCTGGAATTCCGATGGCTCGCCGGCGCGCCAATGCGGCAACGGTGCGCGCTGCGTCGCGGCCTGGCTGGTGCGTGACGGCACCGCCCAGGGCGAGCGCTTCGTCATCGACAGCCCGGTCACCGCGCATGCGGTCGAGCGCGTGGACGCCGGCACCTACGCGGTGGCCATGGGCGTGCCGCAGTTCGAGCCGTCCCGCATCCCGCTGGCAGGGTTTGCACATGCGCGCGAGGAATACGCGTTGCCGGTGCACGGCGAGACGGTGCGCTTTGGCGCGGTCTCGATGGGCAATCCGCACGCCGTGCTGGAGGTGGGACGCGTGGATGCCGCACCGGTGGAGCGGCTGGGCAGCTTGTTGCAGCAGAACGCTGCCTTCCCCGATTCGGTCAACGTCGGCTTTGCGCAGGTGGTCGATCCTGCGCATGTGCGGTTGCGCGTATTCGAACGCGGCGTCGGCGAAACGCTGGCCTGCGGAAGCGGGGCATGTGCCGCGGCGGTGGTGTTGATGCAGCGCGGCCGCGTGGAGCGCGACGTACGTGTATCACTGCCCGGCGGCGAGCTGCGCATTCGCTGGCCCGGCGATCAGGACGAGGTGGTGATGTCCGGCCCGGCCGTGTTCGTCTTCGATGGAGAATGGAACTGATGAGCGACAACACGGACAAGTTCGGTGCGCACGAGGTCGCAACGTGGTTGCGTCGTCATCCCACCTTCCTCAAGCAGTTCCCGGATCTGGCCGTAAGCCTGCTGGTGCCGCGCGACGACGGCCCCACTGCCTCGCTGGCGACCTATCAGCTGGAAGTGCTGCGCGACAAGAATCGCGAGCTGTCGCGACGCCTGCACGAGCTGGGCAGCAATGCGCAGATCAACGAGCGGCTGGCGGTACGCACGCACCAGTTGACGCTGGCGTTGATGCGCCAGACCAGCGCAGCCGACACGCTCAAGGCAATGGCGGCCTCGCTGGCGGAAGATTTCAACGGCGAACTGGTGCGGCTGGTGTTGCTCAAGCCGGTTGCTGCGCTGGAGGCAGACTGGCTGCAGGTCATCGCCGCCGACGATGCGCGGCTGGCCCCGTTTCGCGATTGCCTGAGCGATGGCGAGCCGATCTGCGGCCGCCTGCAGGCCGACAAGCACGCGCTGCTGTATGCCGACCAAGCGGGCGAGGTGCAATCCACGGCGTTATTGCCGTTGCCGGGCATCGGCCTGATCGCTGTCGGCAGTAGCGATGCCAACCGGTTCTATCCCGGCATGGGCACGTTGTTCCTGCGCATGATGGGCGAGTCGCTCGGCGTGGCGCTACAGCGTTTCGACGCGTGATGCCGGTCGCGCGCCGCATCGCGTTGCGGTTGCGGTGCAACGCAGCGTCGATGGCGCGGCAACGGGGTGGCTGAAGTGTCGTCGTCGGTGGATGCTTTCCTGTCGTACCTGCAGGTCGAACGCCAGGTTTCGGCACATACGCTGGATGCCTACCGGCGCGATCTTGCGGCCTTGCTGAGCTGGGCGGCCGAGCAGCACGGCGACGGCGCGCCTGTCGAGGTTGCGCAGCTCGATAGCGCGCAGCTGCGGCAGTTCGTGGCGGCCGAGCATCGGCGCGGCCTGTCGGCCAAGAGCCTGCAGCGGCGCTTGTCCGCCTGCCGCAGTTATTACGCGTGGTTGCTCAAGCATGGCCGGATCGCGGCCAGCCCGGCGGCGGCGTTGCGCGCGCCCAAGGCGCCGCGCAAGTTGCCGCAGGTGCTCGACGCCGACGAGGCGGTGCGGCTGGTCGAAGTTCCCACCGATGCGCCACTGGGCCTGCGCGACCGTGCGCTGCTGGAGCTGTTCTATTCGTCCGGGCTGCGCCTGAGCGAACTCTGCGCGTTGCGTTGGCGCGACCTGGATCTGGCCAGCGCACTGGTGATGGTGCTGGGCAAGGGCGGCAAGCAGCGGCTGGTGCCGGTAGGTTCGCATGCGATTGCGGCATTGCGCGCGTGGCAGTGCGACAGCGGCGGCCGCGCGGACACGCACGTCTTCCCAGGGCGCGCGGGCGGTGCGATTTCGCAACGTGCGGTGCAGATCCGCATCAAGCAACTGGCGGTGCGCCAGGGCATGTTCAAGGACGTGCACCCGCATATGCTGCGGCACAGTTTTGCCAGCCACATCCTGGAATCGTCGGGTGATCTGCGCGGTGTGCAGGAGTTGCTCGGGCATTCGGACATCGCCACCACGCAGATCTACACGCATCTGGATTTCCAGCACCTGGCCAAGGTCTACGACGCCGCGCATCCGCGTGCGAAGCGTAGGAAAGCGACCGAGTGAGCGCTGGGGTGTGTGATGTCAGTGACATCGCTGCATGATTGGCTGATGGAACTGATCTGGCTAATGCAGCGGCGAGCCGTCCATTAGCGGCGGCGGGCGCGTTCTGGAGAGGGGCTAGGTGGCTAGCGCGTTGGCATGGCCTCATTGTTCGCTTTCGGAGCGAGTGCGGCGCGCGTCCTGTTGAGGCAGTCGATCGCCGTGTCGCGACGCTTCTCTGTCTCGCGTGCCCGCGTCGCTTCGTCGCAGCGCGCTTGAACCCGGCAGGGGCGTCCCCACCTCTTTGGAAACCCCCGGAGGACCCATGGATCCCAGCCAGAACCCCAACATCGTTCACGCCACCACCATCATTTCGGTTCGGCGTGGTGGGCATGTCGCCGTCGCGGGCGATGGTCAAGTCACGCTCGGCCATACGGTCATGAAGGGCAACGCGCGCAAGGTGCGCCGTCTCGGCCGCGAAGGTCAGGTGCTGGCGGGTTTTGCCGGTGCGGCCGCCGATGCCTTTACCCTGTTCGAACTGTTCGAAGCCAAGCTCGACAAGCACGGTCAGCTGACCCGCGCCGCCGTGGAACTGGCCAAGGACTGGCGCACCGAGCGCCGCCTCGGCAAGCTCGAAGCGTTGCTTGCGGTGGCCGACAAGGAGACGTCGCTGATCATCAGCGGCACCGGTGATGTGATCGAACCGGAAGACGGCATCATCGCCATCGGTTCCGGCGGTTCCTACGCCCTGTCGGCCGCACGCGCGCTGCTGGCGCATACCGAACTGGACGCCAAGACGATTGCCGTCGAAGCAATCAATATCGCGGGCGATATCTGTATCTACACCAATCGCAATGTGGTGGTTGAAGAGCTGTGAATCGGAGTGGGGAATCGGGAATCGCAACAGCGGTTTCGTCTCCACTCCAATGACATAGGCTTTTGAGTGCCTCCACGCTTCCCCATTCCCAATTCTCGATTCCCCAATGCCAAATCCCGATACTTCAACCATGACTCCGCGCGAAATCGTGCAGGAGCTCGATCGTCATATCGTTGGCCAGCACGACGCCAAGCGCGCGGTCGCCATCGCGCTGCGTAACCGCTGGCGCCGCATGCAGTTGCCGGAAGAACTGCGCAACGAGGTGATGCCCAAGAACATCCTGATGATCGGCCCGACCGGTGTCGGCAAGACCGAGATTGCACGACGTCTTGCAACACTGGCCAACGCGCCGTTCGTCAAGGTCGAAGCCACGCGCTTTACCGAGGTGGGCTATGTGGGCAAGGACGTGGAGCAGATCATCCGCGACCTGGCCGATACCTCGGTCAAGCTGTATCGCGAGCAGGCCAAGGTGCGCGTGCGCAACCAGGCCGAGGAACGCGCCGAAGACCGGATCCTGGATGCGCTGCTGCCGCGCCGTGCGGCCGGCATCGGGTTCGACCCGGAAGCGGCGCGCAACGAGCCGTCGTCGCAGGACAACGAGACCCGCATCAAGTTCCGCCGCATGCTGCGCAACGGCGAGTTGGACGAGCGCGAGATCGAGCTGGAAGTGGCCGTCAATGCCAGCATGGACATCATGACCCCGCCGGGTATGGAGGAAATGGGCCAGCAGCTGCGGCAGATGTTCGCCAACATCGGTGGCGGCAAGTCGCAAAAGCGCAAGCTCACCATCAAGGCCGCACGTCCGCTGTTGATCGAGGAAGAAGCCGGCAAGCTGGTCAACGAGGACGATGTGCGCACCGCGGCGATCGAAGCCTGCGAGCAGCATGGCATCGTGTTCATCGATGAGATCGACAAGGTGGCCAAGCGTGGCGAAGCCGGCTCCAACGGCGGCGATGTCAGCCGCGAGGGCGTGCAGCGCGATCTGCTGCCGCTGGTGGAAGGCTCCAACGTGTCCACCAAGTACGGCACGGTCAAGACCGACCACATCCTGTTCATCGCTTCTGGCGCGTTCCATCTTGCCAAGCCCAGCGACCTGATTCCGGAACTGCAGGGCCGCTTCCCGATCCGGGTGGAATTGACTGCGCTGACCAAGGCCGATTTCGTGCGCATCCTCACCGAGCCCAAGGCGGCGTTGATCAAGCAGTACGAAGCCCTGCTGCAGACCGAGGGCGTGCACCTGAGCTTTGGCGCAGATGCGGTGGAGCGCCTGGCCGAGATCGCCGCGCAGGTCAACGAGCGGCAGGAAAACATCGGCGCGCGCCGCCTGCACACGGTGCTTGAGCGTCTGCTCGATGTGCTGAGCTACGAGGCACCGGATCGCGACGGTCAAAGCGTCACCGTCGATGCGGCCTATGTCGATGCGCAGCTCGGCGAGCTGGTACAGGACCCGGACCTGAGCCGCTACATCCTCTGATCGCAGCGCAGCTGCGCGCAGGTGTCGAATGCAATGCATGGATGGTAGTCCGCATCCATGCATTGCAAGCATGGCGGGAACGCATCACAGGAGGACGCAAGTGAGCTGCATCCTGTCGGATGCAGTCGAATGCCGAGTCGGTCGAGGGCGCGATGCCCTCACCGCTTGCGGGACACGCCGTGAATCCATCCGTGGAGTCTCGGTGGCGGCATCCATGCCGCCACACGGTCCTGCAATCGGCGAGGACACCACGCCAGACAGTTGCTCTTCTAAATAAAGCTGTCTGGCGTGCGGTGTGCATCAGACCTGTAGCCGATGCTTCAACGATCGAACAAGGCGCATCAAGCACCGCTCTACCATGCATACCGACCAACTTGACTGGTCCTTGCCCGGCCACCGTCGCGGGACCCTGAGCGGCATGGATGCCGCGCCGGAGCCTACATGGACGTACTTGCGGCGTGTCTCGCGATGGTGGCCGGGCAAGGGCCCTGCAGCCAGCTTGCAGATCACTCCCTGCAACTACGGCTCAGATCATCGCCTCTGCAATGGCCCCGCACCTTGGCAGCCGCCTGCACTGCACAGCCAACCTGCTAAATCCGGCAAACCGCTCAGTCCTCGCCGATGTCCTCGTTCCACACATCCGGGTTGGCGGAAATATAGCCACCGAGCAGATCGATACATTCCTGGCTCTGCAGATCGATCACGTTGACGCCGTGCTCGCGCAACCACGCGATGCCGCCCTGGAAGGTGACCGACTCGCCGACCACCACAGTGCCGATGTTGAACTGGCGCACCAAGCCGCTGCAGTACCAGCATGGCGCCAAGGTGGTGACCATGATGGTGTCCTTGTAGCGGCGCTGGCGGCCGGCCTTGCGGAAGGCATCGGTTTCGCCATGCACGGACGGGTCGTTTTCCTGCACGCGGCGGTTATGGCCGCAGCCGAGCAGGCGCCCGTCGTTGTGATACAGCGCTGCACCGATCGGGATGCCGCCTTCCGCCAGGCCCTGGCGGGCCTCGGCAATGGCGGTGTCGAGCAGGGCGCGGTAGTCGGGGGTGGTGATCATGCGGACTCCAGGGTGGCCGCGCCGGCAGGGCGCAGCATGTCGAGATGGGGAATGCCGTCTTCCAGATACTGCGCCGATGAGGGCACAAATCCGTGGGCGGCGTAGAAGGCGTGCAGGTGGGCCTGCGCACCCAGTTGAATCGCGCTGCGGGGCCAGTGCGCGTGCACCAGCCGGATGCCTTCGCGTAGCAGCGCGTGGGCCAGGCCGGTGCCGCGCTGTGCGCCGGCGACGACCACGCGGCCGATGCTGGGCTCGGGGTAACTCAGCCCCGGTGGCAGCACACGCAGGTAGGCGGCCAGCTCTCCGGCCTGCGTGCTGCCCAGCACATGCAGCACACCGGGCTCGGTGTCCTTGCCATCCAGTTCGGGATAGGCGCACTGCTGTTCCACCACGAAGACATCCGTGCGCAGCCGCAGCAGCGCATACAACTGCACGGTGCTCAGCTGCGCAAAGTGCAGGTGCTGCCAGTGCAGGGGTGGCGTTGGCATGGAGGGCATGGGCGCATGATAGCGGCTGCTCCGCCTGCGGGCGGCAAGCGGGTGCGGCGCATGGGGGCTGCGCCGGCGACCGAAGCGCTCTGCACTACAGTGCGCGCACTTCGTCCACGCGCCGTGCCTGTGCAACCGCGGTGCCGTCAGCCGCGCTCAGTCGCCCGCGCTGGCGGTATCGACCGCGACCACCACCGACATGCCCGGGCGCAGCCGCGGTGCCAGCGCCTGGCCGGGGTCGACGCTGATCCGCAGTGGAATGCGCTGGGCGATCTTGACGAAGTTGCCGGTGGCGTTATCGGCCGGCAGCACGCTGAATTCCGAGCCGGCGGCCGGCGAGATCTCCTGCACGCGGCCATGCAGGCGCGCGTTGTCCAGCGCGTCCACGGTGAAGCTGGCGCGCTGGCCCACGCGGATCTTTGCCATCTGGGTTTCCTTGAAGTTGGCCACGACCCACAGCGTGTCCGGCACCAGCGACATCAGTTGGGTGCCATTGGTGACGTAGGCGCCCTGGCGCACGCCGAGCTGACCAAGCTGGCCATCGCGCGGGGCCACGATGCGGGTATTGTCCAGATTGATCTGCGCCAGTTGCAGGGCGGCCTGTGCATTGGCAACGGCCGCTTCCAGCGCGGCGCGATTGACGGTGACGCTGCGCGCGTTCTCTTCGGCTGCCTGCACGGCAGCAAGGGCCTGGGTGACGCCGGCATCGGCCTGCGCGCGTGCGGCAAAGGCGGTGTCGCGGTCCTGCTCGGAAACCAGCTTCTGGCTGGCCAGCTGTTGCGCACGCGCATACGCCGAGCGGGTACGGTCGCGCTGCGCCTGATTGCTGCTCAGCGCCGCACGTTGTTCGGCAATGGTGGCCTCGGCGCTATGCCGCTGCTGCTCCCAGTTGGCCAGGTTGGCCTGTGCGGTCTGCACTTGCGCCCTGGCCTGTTCGAGTTGCTGGGCGTAGATGCGGTCGTCGATGGTGGCCAGCAACTGGCCGTGTTTGACGTGGGCGAAGTCCTGCACCGGCACGTTGGTGACGTAGCCGCTGACCTGCGGCGCGATGACGGTGATCTGGCCATGCACCATGGCATTTTCGGTGCGCTCCACGGCACTGACGAACGGCGGCAACTGCCAGGCGTAGAGCACCAGCGCCACGCCGACCAAGGCGAGCCCGCCAAAACCAATCGCGCCGGTGATGCGCCGGCGGCGCCGGCGTTGCTGATCGGCGACAGAGGGAGCTTCGGCAGGTGTATTCATGGGCGCACAGGGGAGGCAGGAGAAGGGGACGGCACGGACGGGCGCAGATAACGCCGCCACACCAGCACGGACAGGATCCACAGCCCGGTGGCGATGGCAATGCAGCCGATCAGCAGGAACACATCGTTGTAGGCCAGCACATTGGCTTCGCGCGTGGCCACGCTGCCCAGTGCACGCACGCCCTGCGCCTGGCGCAGCGCCGGGTCGCCGATGGCGCGCCCGTAGACGTTGGCGTATGCCTGCACGCGCGCGGCCACTTGCGGGTCGGTCAGCACCAGATGCTCGACCAACTGGCTGGAATGGTATTTCTCGCGCACCACCTGCACCGTGCCGAGCAGGGCGCTGCCGAGCAACCCGCCCATGTTCTGTGCCATGCCGAACAGCACGATGAAGCTGATCAGGTTGCCCGGTTGCGCAATGACCCGCCCGATCCCGGCCACCATGGCCGGGCCGATGAAGAACGTGCTGCCGAAGGCGAGCAGGAACTGGCTGACGTACATCTGTTCGGGGCGGGTGATGCTGGTGGCATCGGCGTCCATGAAGCAGCCGATGCAGATGGCCGCCACCGCGATGATCAGGTGTTCGGCAACCCGCGCCGGGTTGATCAGCCACGCGCTGGCGGCCACGCCCACCACCGCGCCCAGCAGCATCAGCGCAAACAGCGTCTGCAGCTGCACGTTGGCCAGGCCCAGGGTCTGGAAGAAGCCGATCGCGCCGGTGCTCTGTTCCGACAGCACCAGGCGGATCAGCAGGATGGCCAGCCCCAGCCGCAGCATGTCCGCGCTGGCCAGCCAGCGCGTGTTGATCATCGGGTTGCGGCGGTTGTGTTCGATCCACGCCGCCAGGCACAGCAGCACGATCGAGGCCGCCAGCACCACGCCCAGCCACGGCGTACTGGTCCACCACAACAGCCGGCCCAGCGACAGCACCGCCGCCAGACCGGCCGCACCGGCGGCAAACAGGCTGAAGGTAAGGAAATCCAGCGGCTCGAATACCCGGTAACGGTCGCCCGGCGGCAGCTTGAGCGCCAGCACGCAGGCCAGCGCAAACACCGCCAGCCCGAACTCGAACAGATACAGCCCCTGCCACTGGCCGAATTCCAGCAGGTCGGTGGAAAACACCCGCGCCAGCGGCAACGCCAGCTGGGTGACGCCCAGCCCCAGCACCACGGCCTTGAGCCGGTATTTGCCCGGAAACGCCTGGATCACGTAATACAAGCCCAACGAGCTGAGCGCGGCGCCGACCAGGCCGTGGGCGGCACGCACGGTGATTGCCGAGCTGAGGCTGTGCACGAACAGATGCGCCAGTGCGATGGCCGCATACAACGCCAGGAAGATCTCGGTGAAGCGGCGCAGCCCGAACTGCTGGCGAAACTTCACCAGCAACAGGTTCGCCGACATGTTGGTCATCACATAGGCGGCCGGCAGCCAGGCCATTTCGGTGGCGTAGGCGCCCAGCGCGCCCTGCAGGTAGGGCAGGTTGGCGGTGACCAGCGCATTGCTCAGGCCCCCGGTCAGCGCCACCACCACGCCGACCAGGCCGTACTGGATGCGGCGCCGGGTGGGGTGCAGCGGGGTGGAGGCCGAGCCCGGCAGGGTGGGCTTTTCGTGGGGCTGCCAGTCGCGCTGGGCGTACTTGTCACGCACGCAATACTCGCAGGGCAGGGGCGGAAGAGTGCGCGATTGTGGTCCGGTTGCGGTCATGGTGGCGTCAGCAGTGCGATAATCCGCCCATGAGCGAATCCCCCTATACCTCCGGTACCACCCATTTCGGCTTTCGCGATGTCGCTGCCAAGGACAAGCAGAAGCTGGTCGGCGAAGTGTTCACCTCGGTCGCGCGCAACTACGACCTGATGAACGACCTGATGAGCCTGGGCGTCCATCGCGCATGGAAACGCTACTTCGTGGCGACCGCGCAGGTGAAGCCGGGCGACCGCGTGCTGGACCTGGCCGGCGGCACCGGTGACATCGCCGTGCTGCTCAAGGAGCGCGTGGGCGAAGAAGGCGCGGTGGTGCTGGGCGACATCAATGCCGGCATGCTGTCGGTGGGCCGCGATCGGCTCACCAACCGCGGGCTGGTGTCCGGGTTCGACTACGTGCAATGCAACGCCGAAGCGCTGCCGTTCCCGGACCAGAGTTTCGACCTGGTGACCATCTCCTTCGGCCTGCGCAACGTCACCGACAAGGACGCCGCACTGCGCGAGATGTACCGCGTGTTGAAGGTGGGCGGGCAGGCACGTGTGCTGGAGTTTTCCGAAGTCACCGCCGAGTGGTTCAAGCCGATCTACGACTTCCACTCGTTCAAGATCCTGCCCAGGCTGGGCCAGCTGTTCGCGCGCGACGCCGACAGCTACCAGTACCTGGCCGAAAGCATCCGCAAGCACCCGCCGCAGGAATCGCTCAAGGGCATGATGGGCGAGGCCGGATTCGCGCGTTGCCATTACAAGAATCTGACCGGCGGCATCGTGGCCATCCACTCCGGTTACAAGATCTGACCACGCGCGCCGGGCCGCCGAGGTGGCGCGTGCATCGCGCGCCGCAGCCTGGATGAGCTCGCGCCGCTTGGGTTCGCTTGGCGCGCCCTGGCTGCTTGCACAGGTGTGCGCACCAGCGGATTTCTGGGACGTTCGTCGCGTTGGCTCCACTGACTGTCGGCGACACTAGGCGCCCCTTTGCCGGAGAGTTGGATGCGCTTGTACGCCGGGCTCTCGCGCGTGTTTCCCCGTTCCTTCAGCGCCAAGTTGCTGGCGGTGACCTTCATCGGGATCCACCTGCCGCTGCTGTTGTTGATCGCCTGGCTGGCCTCGCAGAGCGAGCTGGAAGGCCGCCCGTTGTGGTCGGTGATCATCGTGGCCTTGCTGGCCACCTTGGCAGGCACCGCGCTGACGCTCTCGGCGCTGTATCGCCTGCTTGCCCCGCTGCGCATCGCCGCCGATGCGCTGGACACCTACTACGCCGACCAACGTCTGCCCAGCCTGCCCGAGCATGGCGACGACGAACTTGGCCGGCTGCTGCGCGGCATCAACCGCAGTCTGCGTGGCATCGACGCGGGCATGCGCGATCTCAGGAAGCATGCGCTGTTCGACCCGCTGACCGAAGCGTTGAACCGGCGCGGTTGCGAACAGGCCATGCGCGATTCGGTCGCCGCCTCGCAGCGCGAAGGCTGGCCGTTCGTGTTGTTCGTGCTGGACATGGACAACCTCAAGCCGATCAACGACCGCTTCGGGCATCTGGCCGGCGACCGCGTGCTGGTGCGGCTGGTGGAATCGGCCTATGGCTGGCTGGGCGCGCAGGACTGGATCGGGCGCTGGGGCGGCGATGAATTCCTGATCGGCGTGCATGCCAGCGAGGACGAAGCCACGCTCAAGCTCAATCAGTGGCTGTCGATGCTCGAACGCGAAGACGGCGATGAAGCGCCGCTGCATCTGAGCGCCGGTAGCGCAGTCTGCGAACAGGGGCTGGACGCCACCGAACTGTATCGGCGCGCGGATGCGGCGATGTACCGCGCCAAGTTCTCCGGCGGGCGGCGGCTGGTGCGCGATGGCCACGACACCCCGCGCAGCCATCCGGTGACCTGAGCGCCGGCGGCGCGGCAGCATTGGCGTGAGCAAGCGCAGGCTGTCGGCTGCGCACCCGAACCCGGCGGCACGGGCAGGCCGTGGCCTGGAGCGCTAAAATGGCCAATTCCCTCGCTGCGGTGCCGTCGATGCGCTTCACTTCCCTGTCGCTGTCCCTGGCCGTGTCCCTCGCACTGGCCGGCTGTTCCAATGAGTCCACGCCGCCGGCTGCCACCGCCGCCGCACCGGCCGCCACTGCCAAGGCCCCCGTGAAAGCAGACGCCCGCACCCACGACGAGAGTTCTTACGCCCAGCCGCAGCTGGTGGTCATCAAGGACCTGGCGCTGGACCTGAAGCTGGATTTCGATGCCAGGCAGATCGGTGGTACCGCCACCTACACGCTGGAGTGGAAGGACAAGGCCGCCAAGCAGCTGGTGCTGGACACGCGCGAGCTGAGCATTGCGCAGGTGCAGGCCGACGATGGCAAGGGCGGTCTGTCGCCGCTGCAATTCGCACTGGCGCCGGCCGACAAGACCTTCGGCAGCAAGCTCACCATCGAAGCGCCGAACCAGCCGGGCAAGGTCGTGATCACCTATCACACAGCGCCCACCGCATCGGGCTTGCAGTGGCTGGAGCCGGCCATGACCGAAGGCAAGCAGCTGCCTTTCATGTTCAGCCAGTCGCAGGCGATCCACGCGCGCAGCTGGGTACCGCTGCAGGACACCCCGAGTGTGCGCTTCACCTATAGCGCGCATGTCACCTCGCGTCCGGACGTGATGGTGCTGATGAGCGCCGACAACGACCCGAAGGCCGTGCGCGACGGCGATTACAGCTTCAAGATGCCCGAGCCGATTCCGTCCTACCTGCTGGCAATTGCCGCCGGCGATGTGGTGTTCAAGCCGATCTCCGCACGCTCGGGCGTGTGGGCCGAACCGGCGATGGCCGACAAGGCTGCCAAGGAGTTCGAAGACACCGAGAAGATGATCGGTGCCGCCGAAAAACTCTATGGCCCGTATCGCTGGGGCCGTTACGACATGCTGGTGCTGCCGCCGTCGTTTCCGTTCGGTGGCATGGAAAATCCGCGCCTGACCTTCGCCACGCCGACCGTCATCGTCGGCGACAAGTCGCTGGTGTCGTTGGTGGCGCACGAACTGGCGCACAGCTGGTCCGGCAACCTGGTGACCAACGCCAGCTGGAAGGACATCTGGCTCAACGAAGGCTTCACCACCTATGTGCAGGGCCGCATCACCGAAGTGTTGTACGGCACGGAGATGGCCGAGATGGAGCGCGAGATCGACCAGGGCGATCTGCTGGCGGAAGTCAAAGACATGCCGCCGGCCGACCAGGTGCTGGAGTTGCCGCCGCTGGCGCAGCGCGACCCGGACGAGGCCTTGAGCCAGGTGGCTTACGTCAAGGGCGCGTGGTTCCTGCAGTTCCTGGAGCAGCGTTTCGGCCGCGAGGTGTTCGACCCGTTCCTGCGTGGCTGGTTCGACGATCACGCGTTCCAGAGCGCCACCACAGACCAGTTCGTCGATTACCTGCAGAAGAACCTGCTGGCCAAGCATCCCAACACGGTGAGCGCGGCGGAAGTGGATGCATGGCTGAAACAGCCGGGCATTCCGGCCTTCGCCGCAAAGGCGCGCTCGCGCAGCTTCTCGATCGTGGACACCGCACGCATCGCCTGGAGCGGCAGCGGCACGCTGCCCAGCAAGCAGGTCACCGGCGAATGGGGCACGCAGGAATGGGTGCACTTCCTCAGCGGCATGGGCGCCACCTTGAAGCCCGAGCAGCTCAAGCAGCTGGATGAGGCGTATCACTTCACCGGCACGCCCAATGGCGAGATCGCCATGCGCTGGTACCCGCTGGCGATTCGCAGCGGCTATACCGAGGCGCGCCCGGCCGCCGGTGAGTTCATCGAGCGCGTCGGCCGTCGCAAGCTGGTGCTGCCGATCTATACAGAACTGTTGAAGACCCCGGACGGCATCGCGTTTGCCGAACAGGCCTTCGAAAAGGCCAAGCCGGGTTACCACCCGATCACCACTGCGTCGGTGACCGAGATGATCGCCAAGGCCAAGGCGGCTGCGCCGACGCAGCCGTAGTGGCAGCGGAGGGCGTCGCCGGCGCCCTCCGCCGCTTCCATCGCCGCATCGTGCCTGCAACCACCATCGTAGGAGCGCACCCGGGCGCGACAGGGCTTTCCCGGTGAAAGCCCCGTCGCGCCCGGGTGCGCTCCTACGACGCGGGCAGCTGATCGCGGGTGATGCGGCAGGCTGGTACCGTTGCGATGCCATTGCCGTCCATGCCTTCCGGAAGCGACGATGCAGTCCCGGCGTGGTGCATGCTCGGCCGCAACTTCCATCGCCGCATCGTGGCTGCGCAATCATTGCCGTAGGAACGCACCCGGGCGCGACAGGGCTTTCCCGGTAAAACCCCATCGCGCCCGGGTGCGCTCGTACAGTGTGCGGCGGTTGATCGCGGGTCATGCGGGCGGGCTGGTATCGTTGCCGCTGCTTTTCATGCATTCCGGAGTCGACGATGAAGTATCTGCTGAGCGCGGCCCTGTGCGTCGCGGCCCTGACTGCCTGCACGGACCGCGAGGCGCAACGCAAGGCGCAGGAAACTGCACAGGCGCAGGCCAAGGAGACCCAGGCCGATGCGCTTGCCAAGCAATACGACGAAGCGGTCAAGGCGCAGAACTGGGACATGGCGCGCGCCCACGGCGCCGCCTTGCTCGAAGGCTATGCCGGCACTGCAGCCGCCACACGCATCGAGCCCGGCTATGCCGACATCAAGGCCAAGGGCGAGCAGGCGCGCGAACTGCGCCGCATGCAGGCGCTGTGGCAGTACTCGCAGGTGCCGGCCAAGGGCGGCACCCAGCGCTCGGCGATGATCGAGGCCAAGGAGCGCGTGGATGTGGATGGCAGCGGGCCCAAGCCGGTCAGCCTGGTGTTCCGCGATCATCCGCAGTGGAAGCGCCACAGCTATCTCGTGCTCAAGGCCGGCGACTTCAATTGCTACGCTGGCTGCAAGGTGCAGGTTGCGACCGACGGCGGCGCGCCACGCGCGATGGCGGCGCATCGCCCGGATACCGATGAAGCGATCGCCATGTTCATCGACGACGACAAGGCGCTGTGGAAGCTGGTGCGCAACGCCAAGCGCGTCAGCATCGCCTTCCCGGTCAAGGCCGGCGGCACGCGGACCGCGGAATTCGAGGTGGGCGGGCTGGACACCACCCAGATGCCGGGCTGGAAGTAACCCATGCACGGCGCGATTGCCGCACGCCTGCCGCTGTCTGCCTGCCGGCATTGGGTGTTCGACATGGATGGCACGCTGACCGAGCCGGTGCACGATTTTGCATTGATCCGACGCGCGCTGGAGATCCCGCCCGACGCGGACATCCTGCATCACCTGGCTGCATTGCCGGCCAATGAGTCGCAGGCCAAGCATGCCTGGTTGCTGGAGCACGAGCGTGCCCTGGCAGAGGCCGCACGCCCTGCGCCCGGTGCGCAGCCGCTGGTGCGCGCGCTGCAGGCCGATGGCTGCCGGCTGGGCTTGCTGACCCGCAACGCACGCAGCCTGGCGCAGGTGACGTTGGAGACGATCGGCCTGGCCGACGCCTTTGCGCCGGACGACATCGTCGGCCGTGACGAAGCGGCACCCAAACCCGCGCCCGATGGCCTGCGCTATTTCCAGCGGCGCTGGGCAGTGAGCGCCGCGGCACTGCTGATGGTCGGCGACCATCACAACGACCTGGCCTGTGGCCGCGCCGCCGGCGCAGGCACCGTGCTGGTCAATACCCCGGGCGATCCCTGGCCTGGCCTGGCCGATTGGCGCCTGCGCGATTGCGCTGACCTGTTACAGCACTGGCAGGCCCGCGCTGGTCAGTAGTTTCGCTGTCTTCACTTGGCACGGCGGCATATCGTGTGGCGCTCGCGCATTGTGTTGACCCGACGTCGCGCCGACGCAGCTCGCCAATCCACTGCCGCGCGCCTTGCGGCAGAGGTTCGGCAGGCTGCGATCGGTCAATCTGCGGCACTGTGTTGCAGCGCTGTGCTGCACAGCGCGCACTGCATTGAGTTTCTGCAGCACACCGGCCCTCATCCGCCCTTCGGGCACCTTCTCCCGGGGGGAGAAGGGAGCATCGGGTGCGGTGATCGAGACACACTGCATTGAGTTTCTGCAGCACACCGGCCCTCATCCGCCCTTCGGGCACCTTCTCCCGGTGGGAGAAGGGGAGCATCGGGTGCGGTGGTCGAAACGTACTGCACTGAGTCCCTGCAGCATACCGGTCCTCATCCGCCCTTCGGGCACCTTCTCCCGGTGGGAGAAGGGGGCATCGGATGCGGTGATTGAAAGCGGTAGCGTTGCTACTGGTGAGCAGAACAAGAGCAAGCTCCAGCGCTCAGCAAGGCGCTAGAGCGCTCAGCAAGGCGCTAGCCCCTCTCCCCGCGGGAGAGGGGTTGGGGTGAGGGTACGGCCCAGGCGCGGTCGGCACATCCTCGCGCCGTCGGCACATCCTCAGTGCATCGCGCAACGACGCTGCGCGATGCGTGCATCGTCGTGAGCAGTGCACCGTCTCCAACCGTCCAATGCCCGCTCTCATCCTTCATCGTGCTTGGCCTCCCGGCGGGCGAAGGCAGGCAACACTTTCCAACGATCCTGCGCACGTGCCTGGGCACCGCAATAGCGCCACACCTTTACCCACCCGCACGCAGTGCTCCACCAGTGCGACAGCACGCCCGGCGCAAACTGTGCCAAATGCGTGACACCTGGCGTGCTGCGGCAACCACGCATGCGCAACGCGCTGCCACTGCAAGGTGCTGCGACGCAACAGTGCGCTGGCACGCGCTGTGCTCTGTCGTCTCCCGGTACCCACCCGTTTGCGCCGTCGCTGCGCAGCAAACGCGCGTGGCTCTTCGTTCGATTGGATTCTTCACCGAGAGGGGTAGACGCATATGCACCAATCTTCCTGTCGCCGCATCGGCAGCTCGGCGCTGCTGATGCTTGCGCTGAGCACCGTGTTGGCCGGTTGCAAGAAAGACACGCCGGCTGCCGATACCGCTCCGCCCGCACCTGCCGCCGCACCCGCCGCGACGCCGGCCGCCGCCGTGGTCGACACTGATGGCGAATTCACCGCCAACGCCAGCAACGCTGATAACTGGGGCGGCGTGGGGCGCGACTTTGCGCTGACCCGGCATAGCCCGTTGGCCGAGATCAATCGCGACAACGTCAAGAATCTGAAGATGTCCTGGGAGATGAAAACCGATGCCACGCGCGGCCACGAAGGCCAGCCGCTGGTGATCGGCAGCATCATGTACATGGTCAGTGCGTACCCGAACAATGTATTTGCCATCGACCTCGCAGCGCAGGACGATGGCGGCAAGGTGCTGTGGAAGTACACCCCGCAACAGGACGAACGCTCGGTGGCGGTGGCGTGCTGCGACACGGTCAACCGCGGAGCCTCGTATGCCGATGGCAAGCTGGTGTTCGGCAGCCTCAGCGGCGATGTGATTGCGCTCGATGCCAAGACCGGCAAGGAAGTGTGGAAGCAGAAACTCGCCCACCCGGACAAGGGCGAAACCATCACCATGGCGCCGATCATCGCCGATGGCAAAGTGGTCGCCGGCATCAGCGGCAACGAGTTCGGCGTGCTCGGGCGCGTGGCCGCCTACAACCTGTCCGACGGCAAGCAGGCCTGGTCCTGCGATGCGGCCGGCACCGACAAGGCCATCTGCCTGGGCCCGGATTTCAACAAGGCCAATCCGCAGCATGGCCAGCTCGGCGATCTCGGGGTGAAGACCTTTCCCAACGACGAGTGGAAGCGCGGTGGTGGCGCGGCCTGGGGCTGGTACAGCTACGACCCGAAGTTGAAGCTGGTGTACTACGGCACCGGCAATCCCGGCCTGTGGAGCCCGTCGTACCGCTGCGGCAAGACCACGCACGAGGAATGCAACAACGGCGAGCATGACAACAAATGGTCGATGACCCTGTTCGCCCGCAAGATCGATACCGGCGAAGCGGTGTGGGGCTATCAGAAGACCCCGTTCGACCAGTGGGATTACGACGGCATCAACGAGCCGATCCTGGTGGACCTCACCATCGACGGCAAGCAGGTTCCGTCGGTGGTGCAGTTCGATCGCAACGGGTTTGCCTATGTGCTCGATCGTCGCGACGGCACGTTGTTGCGCGCGCATAAATTCGTGCCGGCCAACTGGGCCGAACGCATCGACATGAAGACCGGCCGCCCGGTCAAGGTGGCGGCGCATTCGCCGTTGGAACGCGGCAAGAAAGTGCAGGCGTTCCCCTCCGCGATGGGTGGCAAGGACCAGCAACCGTGCTCGGTGGACCCGGCCAACGCGGCGGTGTTTTTCTGCGGCACCAACAACTGGCACATGGAGCTGGAGCCGCAGGAGCGCGGCAATACCATGATGGGCCTGCCCTACGTGTTCGCCAACGTGATGATGAAACCGAACGAGCCGGGTGCGCTGGGCATCGTCAAGGCGTTCGACGTGGTGGAGGGCAAGTCCAAGTGGGAGATCAAGGAGAAGTTCCCGGTGTGGAGCGGCACCCTGGTCACCGATGGCGGGCTGGTGTTCTACGGCACGCTGGATGGCTGGTTCCGCGCGGTGGACAAGGACACCGGCAAGAAGCTGTGGGAGATGAAGCTGCCGTCCGGCATCATCGGCAACCCGATCGCCTACAAGGCCAACGGCCACCAGTATGTGGCGGTGTTCTCCGGCATCGGTGGCTGGATCGGCCTGCCTGTCGCGGCGGGGTTGGATCCGAGTGACCCATATGGCGCACTGGGTGCGGCCGGGCTGGCGTTCGGGGCGGGCTTCGACAAGATTCCGCTTGGCGGCATGGTGCATACCTTCCGCCTGGATGGCGCCGGCAAGACCGTGTCGACCACCGCGACGGCCACCGCAGCGGCCGGGGGCGGCGGTACCGCCAACGCAGCAGCGAAGACGGCACGATGAGCTCCACGCACGGCGTTGGACGCGCATGTCGGCAGATGCCTGCCGGCGTGCGCGGCATGACCGCGCACCTGCACACGGTGCTGCTGGTTTGCAGCCTCGGACTCGTCGCCGTAGGTTGCACACGCGAGCCGTCTTCACCGACGGCTCGCGTTTCTGATTCCGGTGCGGTGCCGGCCGCGGCGCCGGCACCCACCGCGCCACCGGCATCCACCGCAGCGTCGGTGTCTGCGCCGCCGCCCACGCCCGATCCAACGGTGCTGCGGGTGTGTGCAGACCCGGGCAACATGCCGTTGTCCAACCAGGCCGGCGAAGGCTTCCAGAACAAGATTGCGCAGGTGGTGGCCGCTGCCATGGGCCGGCGCCTGGAATACGAGTGGCGCACCTATTACCAGCGCGGGCTGGCCCGCAGCACGATCAACGCGGGTCGCTGCGATCTGTTGATGGACCTCAACAGCGATTTCGAGCAGGGGCTGACCACACGCCCGGTGTATCGCTCGGCCTATGTGCTGGTGACGCGCAAAGGCCTGAACCTGGTACCGACCTCGCTGGACGACCCCGCACTGAAGAAGCTGCGGCTCGGCGTGTTCCAGAGTTCGCCGGCGCGCCAGGCGCTGTACGAACACGGCGTCAGCGGTGAGGTGCAGTACCTGTTCTACGACTCGGCCACTGCACCGGAAGAACACCCCGGCAAGCTGGTCGAGCGGGTGGCTGCCAATGCATTGGATGCGGCCGAATCCTGGGGCCCGGTGGCCGGCTATTACGCGGCGCGCAGCGGGCTGGGCGTGGTGCCGTTGAACACCATCGACGATGCGGTGCTGGAATACTCGATGGCCTGGGCGGTGTCGCGCAAGAATGCGGCCTTGCGCGACGCGTTGAACACCGCGCTGCAGGACAACGCCGCCAAGATCGCCGACATCCTGCGCAGCTATCACGTGCCACTAGTTCGCTGCGACGACTGCGTGGTCACCGGCACGCTGCCCTCGCACGGGCCATACGCCACGCCGGCCCCCGCATCGCCTGCACCGAGTCCTGCCGCGTCCTCGCAGGACCTGGCGCAACTGCAGCTGCGCATCGCAGGCGGTGCCGACCCGAACCAGGAACTGGCGCATGCGCTGGACGGCGGCGATGCCGTGCGTGCAGCGTGGTTGCTGCGGCATGGTGCCGACGCCAACACCCCCAACCTGCTCGGTGAGCCGCCGCTGCACCAGGCCATCCGCAACCAGGAACCGGATCTGGTGGGCCTGTTGCTGGACTCCGGTGCGCAGCTGGAGACGCGCGATGCCAGTGGCTGGACCGCGCTGATGAAGGCCGCCTGGGCCAACGATGCCGACAGCGTCACCCGGCTGTTGGGCAAGCGCGCGCGTGTCGACACCGTCTCCGGCGATGGCTGGAGTGCGCTGGATCTGGCGGTGTCGTATGCGGATGTCGGCGTGGTGCAGGCGTTGCTGGCAGCCGGGGCAAACGTGCAGCGCGCCAATGCCAGCGGATTCACCCCGCTGATGTTCGCCGTGGCGCGCGATGACCCGGCCATTCTCGATGCCCTGCTGGCACGCGGTGCCGATGTGCGGCATGCCAACGACGCAGGCGTTACCGCCCTGATGCTGGCCGCCGCGGCCGGACGCCATGACGTTGCCACGCGTCTGCTGGCCGCCGGCGCAGACCCGGCCGCACGCAATCGCGACGGCAAGACGGCCGTGGCACTGGCGCAGGCACGTGGCGACACCGCATTGGCCACGCTGTTGACCGAAGCCAGGCGCCCAGTGCGCAGATGACTGCATCACCCGCCGCGTGCACGGGGTGCGCGGCGTTCCCTCCGATCAGAAAGGTTCGTTCATGCGCAAGTCCACCGTGGGTTGTATCGATCGTTCCGTCCGCGCTCCGTTGTGCGCGTTGCTGCTTGGCGCGCTGCTGGCCGCATGCGGCAAGGAGTCTCCGCCGGCCCCCGCAGCCGATCCGGCACCTGCACCGGCCGCCGGCGCGTCGGCACCGGCGGCCCCCGCGGCCACGCCCGCAGCGCCCCCGCCGGCGGGCGCCTCGCCTGCCATGCCCAACCTCGCCGCCGGGCCGGCGCCCGATCCGTCCACCCCGCCGGCACCGCCGGCCACCGTGGTGCCGATTCCGAAGGGACCCGAGGTCAAGGTCACCGCGGAGCTGGTGGCCGAAGGCAAGAAGATCTATTTCTCTGCCGGCTGCAATGCCTGCCATGGCGGCACCGGTGGCGGTGGCATGTGCCCGCCGTTGACCAATGACATCTGGGTGTATGGCAGCGACGACGACACCTTGCGCACGCTGATCAGCGAAGGCACCGCGGCCATGATCACCCACGGCAAGACCCGCATCGGGCACGAAAAGGTGGTCGGCCAGATGCCGCCGTTCGCACCGGTGCTCAAGCCGGGCGACACCGAAAAACTGCTGGCCTTCATCCATTCGATCAACAAGACCGCAGGCAAGCCGCAATGAAGCATGGCCCGCTGCGAACGGCATGCGCAAGCTGGCAGCGCCGCTGCACCGTGGTTGCGGTGGGCGCACTGCTGGCGCTGGCCGGCTGCCAGCGCGATGCGGCTGTGCCGGCAGCGGCTGCCGGTGCGCCGCCTGCTCCGGTAGACGCCGCACCTGCACCTGCACCCGCACCCGCACCGGTCGTTGCCTATGTGCCCAATCAGCGCAGCGGCACGGTGTCGGTGATCGATACCGGCACCGACACGGTGGTGCGCACGCTCAGCGCGCAGGGCCAGCTCGGCAAGCGGCTGCAGCAGGTGTTGCCCGGTCCGCAGGGGCATCTGTACCTGATCGATGCCGAGCACCATCGCTTGATCGAACTGGACACCGCCAGGGATTCGGTGCTGCGTCAGGTCGACATCGGAGAAAACGCCGAAGGCATCGCGCTGTCGCCCGACGGCAAGCAGTTTGCCGTGTGCGTGGAAGGGCAGGACCAGGTGATGCTGATCGATGCCGCGCAGTTCCGCGTGCAGCAGGTGATTGCCACGCGCGGGCAGGCACCGGAGCACTGCGTGTATACGCCCGATGGGCAGTGGCTGCTCACCAGCAACGAGGGTTCCAGCGACATGGACATGATCGAGCTGGCCACGCAGCGGTCGCGTGGCGTGGTGGCTACCAGCGGGCATCCGCGCGGCATGGCGTTCGCCCCGGACGGGCGCAGCGTCTACATCGCGCAGGAGACCGCCAACGTGGTGGACGTGATCGACCTGCAGACCCGCACCCGCCGCGCCAGTCTGCCGGCCGGCGTGCGCACCGCCGGGGTCGCCTTGTCGGACGATGGCACGCGGCTGTACGCGTCCAACGGCGGCGCCGGCACGGTCAGCGTGATCGACACGCAGAACGGGCGCAGCGTGGCCGAGATCCCGGTCGGGCTGCGGCCCTGGAATCCGGCGCTTACCCCGGCCGGCGACAAGCTCTACGTGGCCAACGGGCGTTCCAACACGGTGAGCGTGATCGACACCGCCAGCCTGCGCGAACGCAAACAGATCCCCGTCGGCGAACTGCCGTGGGGCGTGGTCATCGCGCGCTGAGCGGCGGCCATGCCGACGCGCGCCGGGGAGGCGGGATGAAGACACGCGCTGCGGTGGCCTGGGGTCCGCATCAGCCGCTGACCATCGAGGAGGTGGACCTGCAGCCGCCGCGTCCCGGCGAGGTGCTGGTGCGCCTGGTCGCCACCGGTGTCTGCCATGGCGACGCGCATGCCTTGGTGCATGGCCGCGCGAGCAGCTTCCCGGCGATCCTGGGCCAGGAGGGCGCGGGTATCGTCGAAGAGGTCGGCATCGGCGTCACCAGCGTGCGCGCCGGCGATCACGTCATCCCGCTGTACATGCCCGAATGCGGCGTGTGCAAGTTCTGCCGCTCCGGCCGCACCAACCTGTGCCAGGCGATCCGCAGCAGCCAGGAACGCGGCCTGATGCCCGATGGCAGCAGCCGGTTCTCGTTGAACGGCCGGCCCATCCTGCACCACATGGGCACCAGCACGTTTTCCCAATACACCGTGCTGCCGGAGATTGCGGTGGCACGCATCCACCCCGACGCGCCGCTGGACCAGGTCTGCCTGCTGGGCTGCACGGTCACCACCGGGGTGGGCGCGGTGCTCAACAGCGCGCATGTACGCCCCGGCGATTGCGTGGCGGTGTTCGGCTTGGGCGGCATCGGCCTGTCGGTGATCCAGGGCGCGGTACTGGCGCAGGCCGGGCGCATCGTCGCGGTGGATATCGACCCGGGCAAGTTCGCACTGGCGCGCGCGTTGGGCGCAACCGATTGCCTGGACCCGCGTGACTACGGTGCACCCATCCAGCAGGTGATCGTGGACCTCACCGATGGCGGCGCCGACCACAGTTTCGCGTGCGTGGGCGACGTCGCGGCGATGCGCGCGGCGCTGGAGTGCTGCCACAAGGGCTGGGGCGAGAGCGTCATCCTCGGCGTCGCCGACGACGCACAGGAAATCAGCACCCGTCCGTTCCAGTTGGTCACCGGGCGGGTCTGGCGCGGCAGTGCATTCGGCGGGGTGAAGGGGCGCAGCGAATTGCCCGGCTATGTCGAGCGCTATCTGCAGGGCGACATCCAGTTGGCACCGCTGATCACCCGCAGGCTGGCGCTGGAGGACATCAATCAGGCGCTGGCGGATCTGCGCGCAGCGCGCGGCATCAAATCGATCGTGCTTTATTGAAGGAGACGACATGACGTCGACCCACCAGGTGCTGGTTCATTGCAGGACACCGCGACCTCGCGCTGCACAACATCGATGCAACGCGCCACGAAAGCATCGCTTGGCCTGCGCCTGCGCAGCGCTGCTGTGCAGTAGCACGATCGGCAACGTCCTTGCCGACGATACCCCGCAGGTGACCTGGCTGGACCGTATCGAAGTCACCGCCACGCCCATCCCCGGCACCACCATCGATGCGGCGCAATTGCCGTACATGGTGCAGTCGGCGACCAATGCCGAGCTGTCGCGCGGGCGCAGCAACAACTTGAGCGATCTATTGCAGCGGCGCTTCGTGGGTGTGGACGGCAACGACGTGCAAGGCAGCGCGTTCCAGAACGATCTCACCTTCCATGGTTTTCGCGCCTCCGCCTTGCCGGGCGCATCGCAGGGCGTGTCGGTGTATCTGGATGGCGTGCGCGTCAACGAACCGTTCGCCGACATCGTCAGCTGGGACATGCTGCCCGAATCGGCGATCACTGCGGTGACGCTGATGCCCGGTTCCAACCCCTTGTTCGGGCCGAATACGCTCGGCGGCGCGGTGGTGCTGTCCACCGCGTCCGGACTGACCGCGCCCGGGTTGCAGGGCGAAGTGAGCAGCGGCAGCGGCGCGCGCAAGCGGCTGGATGCCAGTTACGGCGTCGCTGGCGCCGATGGCTGGCATGGCCTTGTGGCGGTGACCGGGTTCGATGAAAACGGCTGGCGCGATGCCTCCGAGGGGCGGCTCGGCACGCTGTTCGGCAAGCTGGGCAGGCAGGGCGAGCAGACCGACTGGAGCCTGTCGCTGCTGCATGGCCGCAGCCGTTTGATCGGCAACGGGCTGCTGCCCGATACGCGCTACACCGACGAAGGGCCGGCGCCTGGCTTGTACCGCGCCGATCGGCGTTCGGTGTATACCTCGCCCGATCTCACCCGCAACCGCAATACGCTGCTGACCGCGCAGCTGGAGCACCGTTTCGATGAAGACACCGCGTTGCACGCGCTGGCCTATTCGCGCGTGGGTCGTCGCGACACTGTCAATGGCGATATCGGCGAAGACTACGAAGAGTTCGTGGAAGAATGCGCCTCTGGCTACGCCGCCGACGGCAGCGCGCTGGATGCCGAATGCGATGTTGCGCGCGCCGATGCCGATGCCTTGCCCACCGGCGCGCTCAATACCACCCAGATGCGTCAGGAAGCACAAGGCGTTGCGCTCAACCTGAGCACGCAATGGGGCGCACATGCGCTCACCACCGGCGTTACCTTCGACCGCGGCCATGTGCGGTATCGGCAGTTCGCCCGCGAGGGCTGGGTGCAACCGGACCGTTCGGTGGTGGCCGATCCGGCTGCAGAGCGGGCGTTCTTCTCCGGCGTGCGCGGCAGCTCCAAGACGCTCGGCGCGTTCGTCGCCGATACCTGGGAGCTGGACGCTGCCACCCACCTCACCGCGGCGGTGCGCTGGAACCGCGTCGTGGTGGACAACATCCTGTCCACCGCAGAAGACGGCGACCGCGCGCGGGAGCGCTTCGTCTATGCCAAGGCCAATCCCTCGCTGGGGCTCACCCACCGGCTGGAGTCCGGGCTGACGGTGTACGGCTCGGTCGCGCAGAACACGCGTGCGCCCACGGCGATCGAGCTGGGCTGCGCCGACCCCACCCAGCCATGCCGGCTGCCGACCGGCCTGCAGGCCGACCCGCGCCTGGAGCAGATCGTGTCGCGCACCTACGAACTGGGCGCGCGCTGGGCGCCGTCGGCCGACAGCAACGCCACCGTGTCGGTGTACCGCGCCGACAATCGCGACGACATCCTGTTCCTGCGCGCGCCGGAGACCCAGCTGGGCTACTTCGACAACGTGGGCCGCACCCGCTACCAGGGCGCCGATGTCGCGCTGGCGCTGCGCAGCGGCGCTTGGCAGTGGTCGGCCGGGTACAGCTATCTGGACGCCACCTATCGCAGCGACGGCGAACTGTTGTCCGGCGAGCGCGTGATCACCCTGCGGCCCGGTTTACGCATCGCCGCGCTGCCAAGGCACCAGCTCAAGCTCGGGGTGGACTGGCAACGCGACGCGCTGACACTGGGCGCCGGCGTGCGTGCGGTGTCCGGGCGCGTGGCCAGCGGCAACGAAGATGGCCAGGTCGACAACGCGCAGGAAGGCGAGGCCGCGCCAGAGCGCATCGACATCGGCACCGCCGGCTACGCGCTGGTCGATCTGCAGGCGCGCTGGGCCGTCACCGCGCGGGTAGCGGTCTTCGCACGCATCGACAACCTGTTCGATCGCCAGTACGCCACCTATGCCGCCGTGGCCGAAGACGTGTTCCCCGACGGCGAACTCGCCCGCCCGCAGGACGCACCGGTGGAAACCGGACCGGCACGCTTCCTGGCGCCCGGGGTACCGAGGCAGTACGTGATCGGAGTGCGTTGGGCGTTTTGACTTGGGAGAATCGGGAATCGGGAATCGGAAATCGGGAATCGGGAATCGGGAATCGGGAATGGGGAATCGTAGAGCCAAGCACTCTTGCGTTTACCGATTCCCGATTCCCGATTCACCCGGTATCGAGGCCGTGCTTGCGCAGCTTGCGATACAGCGTATTGCGGCTGATTCCCAGCGCGTCGGCGGTGCGGCTGACATTCCAGCGGTGGCGTTCGAGTTGTTGTTGCAGCACCAAGCGTTCGGCCTGGTCGAGTGCGACGCGGCCGGGCATGTCGTCGGCGGCCACCGCGCGCCCGTCGACCAGGCACGGTGCGCTGCCGGCGTCGACGATTTCCTGCGGAAGGTTCGGTAGCCGGATCACCCCGTCGCTGCACAGCACCGCCGCGGTGCGCAACACATTGCGCAGTTGGCGCAGATTGCCGGGCCAGGCGTAGCTGAGCAGGGTGTGCATGGCTTCTTCGCTGATGCGCACGCTGTGCTCCGGGTTCTCTTCGCGCAGCAGGGTGCGGATCAACTCGGCCTTGTCGCTGCGCTCGCGCAAGGGCGGCAGGTGCAGCACCACGCCGTTGAGGCGGTAATACAGGTCCTCGCGAAACTCGCCGGCGGCCACGCGTTGCGCCAGATCGCGATGGCTGGCGCTGATCACGTGCAGCTCCAGCGGCACCGCGCGCTCGCTGCCGAGCGGGGTAACGCATTGTTCTTCCAGCACGCGCAGCAGGCGGCTCTGCAACGGCAGCGGCATGTCGCCGATTTCGTCGAGAAACAGGGTGCCGCCGCTGGCCTGCAGCAATTTGCCATGCCGGCCTTCGCGCGCCGCATCGGTGAACGCGCCGCGCGCATAGCCGAACAATTCGCTTTCGATCAATGCCTCGGGGATCGCCGCACAGTTGATCGCCACGAACGCGCCGCCGGCCCACGGCGAGCCGCGATGGACAGCCTTGGCAAATTCTTCCTTGCCGGTGCCGGTGTCGCCGCGCAGCAGGATCGAGACGCGATGCGCGGCCAACTTCAATGCATTGGCCAGGTTGTGGCGCATGCGCGGGTCCGAGCCCACATGTTCGCCCGGCGGCTGTTCGCCCTCCGGCGCCACCTGCGCGGCGGCGCCCACCGACGGCATTGCCGGGCGCGAGCGGGGCGGGCGCACCAGCGCGTAGAACCGCCGCCCGTGGCAGGCGCAGCGGATCGACCACAGCGTGCCCGCGTCGCTGCCGGCGCGATGTTCCAGCGTGTCGAAATCCAGCTGCATCACCTGCGAGATATCGCGGCCGACCAGCTGGCTGCGGTCGAGTTTGCCCAATTGCTCCAGCACCGCTTCGTTGACGGCCAGCACGCGGCCATCGGCGCCGATCGCGATCAATGCCTCGTGCAACAGTCCGGCAAATTCGGGACGGCTGTGAAAGCGCAGGATGAAGGCATGGCCGAACTGGTTGAGGAAATGCGAACGCGAGATCTGCGCGGCCGACATGCTCACCAGGGCCACGGTGTGCCGCTGGATCTGCTTGCTGTCCTGCGCGTTGGGGGTGGACGCATCCAGCACGGCCAGCAGCCCGCCATGCGGGTCCAGAATCGGCGCCCCGCTGCACGACAGCGGCAGATGCCGGGTCAGGTAGTGCTCGCCGCGGTGCACGCTCACCGCAGTGCGCTCGGCCGCGCAGGTGCCCAGGCCGTTGGTGCCTTGGTGGCACTCGGCCCAGCTGGCGCCGCAGAACAGGCCGGCCTGGCGGAACTCGCGCAGCAGGGTGGAGTCGTGCACGCTGTGCAGCACGGTGGCCTCGGCATCGCCGAAGATCACCGCATACCCGCTGCCGGCGATCTGCTCGTAGAGGTTTTCCATCTCCACCCGGGCGATGCGCAGCACCTCGCCCAGGCGTTGCTGGCGCTCGCGTACGTGCAGCGCGTCGTGCACCAGGGGCTCGGGCGTGGCCTCGGGCAGCAGCGCGTAGTCGTCCAGGCAGCGCCGCCACGAGCGCGACAACGGCGCCGCCAGCGACGCGATATCGCGCAGCCGCCGGGTCTGCCTGAGGACATCCGGCTCGATCTGGGGCGGGGCGGTGGAAGCGGCGGCGACAACGCTTGGCTCGGACATGGCCCAGCGTTCCTCAGTGGACGCGAGGCGGCAGTAGAGACACAAATCGTCCCCATGCTCAAACTGCGTTGCAGCAAAGTGCGCTGCCGCCGCCGCTGCCGCTGCCGCTGCCGCCGATGCTGCCGCCGCGATGTCGGCATAAAGCCCCTCTCCCGTCGGGAGAGGGGTTGGGGTGAGGGTACGTCGCGCGTAGCGCCCGAGTTCTCGAACTGCGTGAGGCTTCGCCCGTACCCTCATCCGCCCCTTCGGGGCACCTTCTCCCCCATGAAGGAGGACAATGTCCCATTGGGAGAAGGGACGTCGATACGCGAGGGCGTTAAAGCCCCTCTCCCGTCGGGAGATGGGTTGGGGTGAGGGTACGTCGCGCGTAGCACCCGAGTACTCGAACTGCGCAAGGCTTCGCCCGTACCCTCATCCGCCCCTGCGGGGCACCTTCTCCCCCATGAAGGAGGACAATGTCCCAGTGGGAGAAGGGCAAAGCGTCCGTTAAAGCGCGTAGCCGAACTGTTGCTTGAACTGGTCGTTGAACTCGGCGAAGTCGAAGCGCTGGTTCTGGGTGCCGGGGTGTTCCACCTTCAGCGCGCCCATCAGGTTGCCCATGCGCCCGATCGTCAGCCAATCGTAGTTGTGCTGGATGCCGTAGATCAGGCCGGCGCGGAACGCGTCGCCGCAGCCGGTGGGGTCGACCACGCGGCGTTCGTGCGCCGGCGGAATGTCGTAGGTTTTTTCCGGCGTATGCACCAGCGCGCCCTTCGGGCCCTGCGTGGTGATGTAGGCCTGCACACGCGACACGATGTCCTTCTCGTCCCAGCCGGTGCGTTCCTGCAGCAGGTTGGACTCGTAATCGTTGACCACCACGTAGTCGGCCTGCTCGATGAACTGGCGCAGCTCCGGGCCGTTGAACAACGGCATCGCCTGGCCCGGGTCGAAGATGAAGGGGATGCCGCCGGCAGCGAACTCTTCGGCGTTCTGGATCATGCCTTCGCGCCCATCCGGGCCGACCAGGCCCAGGGTCACGCCCGGCACGTCCTTCACGTGGTTTTCGTAGCTGCGCATCATCGCGCCCGGATGGAAGGCGGTGATCTGGTTGTTGTCGTGGTCGGTGGTGATGAAGGCCTGCGGGGTGAACAGGTCGTCGATGATCTTCACCCGCGACAGGTCGATGCCGAGCATCTCGAAATGTTCGCGGTACGGGCCGAAATCCTGGCCCACGGTGCCCATCGGAATCGGTGCGCCACCCAGCAGATGCAGGTTGTAGGCGATGTTGCCGGCGCAGCCGCCGAACTCGCGGCGCATGCGCGGGACCAGGAACGACACATTCAGGATGTGCACCTTGTCCGGCAGGATGTGGTTCTTGAACTGGTCCGGGAACACCATGATGGTGTCGTAGGCGAGGGAACCACAGATCAGTGCGGACATCGAGTCAGGCCTTTGCGTAAGGAAATACCCGCCAGTTGCCGGGCATGGCGGCGGGACGGCAGCAACGCCGCGGCGCAAAGGGTAACGGCTGCGACCGATCAGGGCCACAACCGCGTGCCATGGCCGGCGTGACCGGCACATGAAAACCGGGCCGGCAGATCCGATTTTTCCTTGCTCACCCCGGGGGGGATTGCTAGGCTAGCCGACTTCGTTTTCTGCCCAAAATTTCGCCACGCTGGCGGCCGGGCGCGCGACTTACCCAGGACCAACTCCCTCGATGTTCAAGAAACTGCGCGGCATGTTCTCCAACGACCTGTCCATCGATCTGGGCACGGCCAATACGCTGATCTACGTGCGCGGGCAGGGCATCGTGCTGAACGAGCCATCGGTGGTGGCGGTGCGGCAGGACCGCGCAATCGGCGGCACGCGTTCGGTGGCGGCGGTCGGCGCCGAGGCCAAGCAGATGCTGGGCCGCACGCCTGGTCACATCACCACCATCCGCCCGATGAAGGATGGCGTCATCGCCGATTTCACCTACACCGAGGCAATGCTGAAGCACTTCATCAAGAAGGTGCACAAGTCGCGCGTCCTGCGCCCCAGCCCGCGCGTGCTGGTGTGCGTGCCGGCCGGCTCCACCCAGGTGGAGCGCCGCGCCATCAAGGAATCTGCGGAAGAGGCCGGTGCGCGCGATGTCTACCTGATCGAAGAACCCATGGCTGCCGCGATCGGCGCCGGCATGCCGGTGACCGAGGCGCGCGGCTCGATGGTCATCGACATCGGCGGCGGCACCACCGAAGTGGCGGTGATCTCGCTCAACGGCATCGTGTATTCGCAGTCGGTGCGTGTGGGCGGCGACCGCTTCGATGAGTCGATCACCAATTATGTGCGCCGCAACCACGGCATGCTGATCGGCGAAGCCACCGCCGAGCGCATCAAGTTGCAGATCGGCTGCGCCTACCCGCAGGACGAGGTGCAGGAGATGGAAATCTCCGGCCGCAACCTCGCCGAAGGCGTGCCGAAGATGATCAAGATCAACTCCAACGAAGTGCTGGAAGCGCTGCACGAGCCGCTGTCGGGCATTGTCTCCGCGGTCAAGCTGGCACTGGAGCAGACCCCGCCGGAACTGTGTGCCGACGTGGCCGAGCGCGGCATCGTGCTCACCGGCGGCGGCGCGCTGCTGCGCGACCTGGACCGCCTGATCTCCGAAGAAACCGGCCTGCACGTGCAGGTGGCCGACGACCCGCTCACCTGCGTGGCCCGCGGCGGTGGCCGTGCGTTGGAGCTGGTGGACATGCATGGCAATGAGTTCTTCGCGCCGGAGTGATGGAGCCGGGAATGGGGAATCGGGAGTGGGGAATCGTAAAAGCGTTTCCTGCCTGCGGCCCTGAGCGCTTGCGACGCATTCCCGCCAAAGCGAGTTTTCGCCTCAGCCGTCTTGTGGGCAGCCAACTGCTCCCCGATTCCCCATTCCCGATTCCCCAATCCCGGCCCTGAAAGTGCCCTCCTACGCCGGTCCTCCCGTCGCCTCCCGCCCGGGCGAAGTCACCTCCACGCTGCGGCTGCTGGTCTATCTGGTGCTGGCGATCACCCTGATTGCGCTCGATAGCCGCGGGGGCTGGCTGAGCCAGGTGCGCCTGCAGGCCAATCTGCTGATCCAGCCGATCTGGGCGGTGGCCGGGTTGCCGGGACGGATCGGCTCGCAGGTGCGCGATAACGCCGCCACCCATGCACAACTGGTGGAAGAAACCCGCGACCTGCGCAATCAGCTGTTGGTGGCCAACGCGCGCCTGACCCGCTTGCAGACCGCCGCGCTGGACAACGCGCAGCTGCGCGAACTGCTCAACGTGGCCGAGCGCCGCGGCCTGGACGTGCAGCTGGCGCCGATCCTGGATATCGACCTGGACCCGACCCGGCAGCGCCTGCTGCTGGATGCCGGCAGCCGCGACGGCGTGCTGATGGGCCAGGCGGTGATCGATGCCGGCGGCCTGATGGGGCAGGTGATCGAAGTGACTCCGCTGCATTCCACCGTGCTGCTGCTCACCGACCCCGACCACGCGGTGCCGGTCAGCGTGGCGCGCAACGGCGTGCGCCTGATCGTCTACGGCCGCGGCGACCGCCTGGAACTGCGCGACATCCCGCTCAGCGCCGGCGTGCAGGTGGGCGACGAGATCGTCACCTCCGGTCTCGGCGGCCGCTTCCCGGCCGGCTTCCCGGTCGGCAAGGTGTCCGAGCTGCACCCGGACGACACCCATGCCTTCCTGGTCGGCGAACTGGCCCCGGCCGCCAAACTCGATCGCGGCCGCGATGTGCTGCTGCTGCGCGCGGGCAAGCCGCTGCGGGTGGTGCCGGGAATGGGGAATGGAGAGTCGGGAATCGGGAATGGCAACAGCAACAGCGACAACGCGGCGCCCGCTGCCACTACCGGGCCAGTGAACGCGCCGGTGAGCGCAGCAGCGCGTCCGTCGGCGGGCGGGGTTTCCAATGCAGCGATCGATCCGGCACGTCCGACGGCAGGCGCGCCGGCGTCCAGCCGTCAGGCCAATGTGCCCGCCGCTCCTTTCGCGTCGAACCTCGCCAGAAACCAGACTCCCGATTCCCGCCCGGCTCCACAGCAGGGCGGCAACCGCGACGCCTCACCGCCGCAGGGCACCGCTCCTACCGATTCCCGATTCCCGACTCCCAATTCCCGTCCGTCTCCACAGGAGACGGACCAATGACCCGCATGCGCAACACCTGGATCCTGCCGGCCAGCATCTTCATCGCGCTGGTGCTGGGGCTGCTGCCGTTGCCGGCCGTGGTGCAGCCGTTGCGTCCGTACTGGCTGGCGCTGGTGCTGGCCTACTGGGTGATCGAGGAGCCGGACCGGGTTGGATTGGGCGTGGCCTTCGTGGCCGGCGTGCTGGCCGACCTGCTGTACGGCGGGCTGCTCGGCGAGCAGGCGCTGCGGCTGGTGATCATGACCTTCATCCTGCAGCGCTTCCGCGCGCGGATGCGCTTCTTCCCGGTGTCGCAGCAGGCGCTGGCGATCGGCGGGCTGCTGCTCAACGACCGCATCGTCTCCTCGGCGGTCCATCTCGCAGTCGGCGAGCCGACCCTGCCGTGGAGTTACTGGTGGGCGCCGCTGCTGGGCATGGCGCTGTGGCCGCCGCTGTTCGTGTTGCTGGATGCGGTGCGGCTGGGCAAGCGGAGCAAGAAGTAGCCCATGCACGGCCGTCGCCAGCCCAAGAACCCGCACGCCGAGGCCGAGCAGTTCCGTCGTCGCGCGGTGCTGGGCTTTGTGATGGTGGTGATCTGCCTGGTCGGGCTGGGCGGCTGGTATTTCAAGCTGCAGGTGCTCGACCACGAGGTCTACGCCACCCGCTCGGAGGCCAACCGCATCAAGCCCAAGCCGGTGGTGCCCGGGCGCGGCATGATCTACGACCGCACCGGCCGGCTGCTGGCCGAAAACGTGCCGGCCTTTCGTCTGGACGTGACCCCGGACAAGGTGGCCGACATGGACGCCATGCTGGCCGCGCTGGGCAAGGTGATCCCGATCGCGCCGGAGGATCTGGAACGCTTCAACCGCGAGCGCAAGGCTCGCCGCAGCTTCCTGCCGGTCACGCTCAAGCTGCGCATGAGCGATGAGGAAATGGCGCGCTTTGCGGTGGAGCGCTGGCGCTTTCCCGGTGTGGAGCTGGAACCGTATCTGACCCGGCGCTACCCGTACGGCCCGCTGTTCGCGCACATCATCGGCTACGTCGGCCGCATCGACGACAAAGACCTGGCGGTGCTGGGCGAGGGCAATGCCGCGCTCACCCACATGGGCAAGTCCGGGCTGGAGCGCTACTACGAGCAGGACCTGCGTGGGCAGGTCGGTTACGAGCAGGTCGAAACCAACGTGCAGGGGCGGGCGATCCGCACCGTCGGCCGGGTGGCGCCGCAATCCGGTGCCGACCTGCGGCTGTCGGTGGATGCCGACCTGCAGCGCGCGATGGTGGCCGCGTTCGGCGAGCACGAAGGTGCGGCCATCGCCATGGACCCGCGCACCGGCGAGATCCTGGGCATGGTCAGCCTGCCCAGCTACGACCCCAACCTGTTCGTCAACGGCATCTCGCATACCGATTTCAAGATGCTCAACGACAACCCGTCGCGGCCGCAGTTCAACCGGCTGGTGCTGGGGGGTGTGGCGCCGGGCTCCACGCTCAAGCCGCTGATCGCGCTGGCCGGCCTGGACAGCGGCCTGCGCCGGCCGGAAGACCGCGTGCTGTCCACCGGCATGTTCTATCTGCCCGGGGTCAGCCGCGGCTGGGGCGATTCGCACCGCGGCGGGCATGGCTGGACCGACCTGCGCAAGTCCATCGCCCAGTCGGTCAATACCTATTACTACCGCCTGGCGGTGGACATGGGCATCGAGCGCTTCGACCACTACATGGCCGAATACGGCTTTGGCGCGCCCACCGGAGTGGACCTGCTGGGCGAGATCGGCGGCATCCTGCCGTCGCCGGCCTACAAGTACAAGACCCGCAAGGAACGCTGGTACCCGGGCGACACCGTCAACATCGCCATCGGCCAGGGCGACTGGAAGGTGACCCCGCTGCAGCTGGTGCGCGGCGTCTCGGCCATCGCCAGCGGCCTGCTGCTGCGCCCGCACCTGGTGCTGGAGCAGCGCACTGGCTTCGATCACCCCTGGCAGCCGATGATCCAGCCGCCGGGCAAGCCGATCAGCCCGAGCGCGGCGCATCTGCAGGTGGTGCGCGAGGGCATGATGGACACCATGCGCCCGGGCGGCACCGGCTACGCCATCACCCCCGGCGCCCCGTATCAGATGGCCGGCAAGACCGGTACCGCACAGGTGGTCAGCCGCAAGGGCGTGGCGGCGGTGGACCCGCGCAGCCTGCCGTTGCATCTGCGTCACCGTGGCCTGTTCGTGGGTTTCGCACCGGCCGACAACCCGGTCATCGCGGTGGCGGTGGCAGTGGAGGGCGGCGGTTTCGGCACCAGCTCGGCGGCGCCGATCGCACGCAAGATATTCGACGCCTGGCTGCTGGGCAAGATGCCGGCCGGCATCCTGCCGCTGGACAGCGAGCTGGGCATGACCGCGGTGGGCATCAACCAGTTCGAAGCCGGCGCCACCGACGCGCGCGCAGCCGGCGACGCGGCCGCCACCACGCTGGACGAGCTGCCGGTGGTGATCGGCCAGACCGCCGTTGCGCTGGACCCCAACACGCCCGCGCAACCGGTGGTGCCGGACGTGCCGGACGCGGTGCAGGAGACCGACCATTGAGTGACATCCTGCGCTGGCTGGTGGACATGGCCGCGCGCTTCACGCGCAGCCTGGACTGGGTGCTGTGCCTGGCGCTGGGTGCGTTGATGGTGATCGGCCTGTCGGTGCTCAAGAGCGCCGGCGGCGCTGCCAATGGCGATCACCTGGTGATGGCGCAAGGCGTGCGCTTTGCCATCGGCGTGGCCGCGATGTGGGGCATCTCGCGCATGTCGGTGCTGCGCCTGCGTGCCTGGACGCCGTGGGTGTACGGCCTGTCGATGCTGCCGTTGCTGGCGGTATTCGCGCTGGGCACCGGCAAATACGGCCGGCAGTGGCTGGACCTGAAGGTGTTCTATCTGCAGCCGGCAGAGCTGCTCAAGATCAGCCTGCCGATGATGGCGGCCTGGTATCTGCACCGCATGCCGCTGCCGCCGCGCATCTCCACCGTGCTGGTCACCTGCATGATCATCGGCGTGCCCACCGCGCTGATCATGCTGCAGCCGGACTTCGGCACCGGCGTGCTGATCGCCGCCAGCGGCGTCTTCGTGCTGCTGCTGGCCGGCCTGCCGTGGTGGTGGGTGGCGGTGGGCGTGGGCGGCGTCTCGGCGGCGGCGCCGGTGGCCTGGTTCTGGCTGCTGCGCCCGTACCAGAAGGACCGCATCATGATGTTCCTCAACCCGGAAAACGACGCGCTCGGTGCCGGCTGGAACATCATCCAGTCCAAGATCGCGATTGGTTCTGGCGGGCTGGATGGCAAGGGCTGGGGGCTGGGCTCGCAATCGCATCTGAACTTCATTCCCGAACAGACCACCGACTTTGCGTTCTCGGTGCTCAGCGAAGAATTCGGCTGGATCGGCGTGGCCACCGTGCTCACCCTGTATCTCATCGTCATCGGCCGCTGCCTGTGGATCGCCTCGCAGGCGCGCGACACCTATTCGCGCCTGGTCGCCGGCGCCACCGGCCTGGCGTTCTTCGTCTACGTGCTGGTCAACGGCGGCATGATTTCCGGCCTGTTGCCGGTGGTGGGCGTGCCGATGCCGCTGATGAGTTACGGCGGCACCTCGGCGGTGTCGCTGCTGGCCGGCCTTGGGCTGGTGATGGCGGTCAGGACGCACCGGCCGGTGCACGGGTATTGATGCGGGAGTGTCGCCGCGTTGCGCCAATGCCGTGCGCGTGTCCTCGCGTACGCGGCACATGCAATCCCGCAGCGTCGATCGATGCGACAGGCGTATGTCAAACGCTGACACGTTTGCGGGCGCATCGCGTTTTTGCGCAGTGCATTGCAACGACACGACACCGGCGTAGGCCCGCTTCGTTCGTGCGGTGCCGGGTTCGCGCACCTGCTGCATGCGGGCACAGCGCTTCGTAGAGTCCGCCTGGCCGCCGCAGCGTTGGCGGCCGCGTCGCCTCGCCTGCACAGGCGCGCGCCATTCCTCATTCGGGTGACCTCTTCCATGAAACTGCTAACCGCCACCATCGGCGGTGTCTGTCTGTCGCTTTGCGCGCAGGCGGGCGCCGTCACCTTTGCCACCGGCGATACCCGCGCGGTCGCGCAACCGACGATTCCAACCGTGTGTTCGTCGCTGCCCGCCCACCTGACACCGACCGGGCACCTGTTCGATGCGGCGCTGGAAAGTGCGCCGCCCGATACCAAGACCATCCAGGCGGCACTCAGCGCGTGCAAGAACGGCGCGGTGCTGCTCACCGGCGGCAGTGGCAACGCCTTTCTGACCGGCCCGCTGACGGTTCCCACTGGCGTCACCCTGGTCATCGATCAGGGCGTGACCCTGTACGGCTCGCGCAACCCGGCCGATTACGGTAGCGGCTGCGGCAGCGCGGGCTCCAAGAGCGGCGGGTGCGTGCCCTTGATCAGCGTCAAAGGTGCGAACTCAGGCGTGATGGGCATCCGCACCGACGGGCGACAAGGCACCATCGACGGCCGTGGCGATCAGGTCATGCTTGGCAAGAGCACCACCTGGTGGGAGTTCGGCGAGAACGCCAAGGCGGCCGGTCAGGTGCAGAACAGCCCGGACCTGATCAAGGTGCAAAACTCCAGCCAGTTCACGCTCTACAACGTCAATCTGGTCAATGCCGCGTATTTCCATTTCTTCTCGCACATCGTCAATGGCCTGACCATCTGGGGCGTGCGGGTGAAGTCGCCGGCCACCAGTCCCAACACCGACGGCCTGGATCTGGACAGCGTGGTCAACGCCACCATCCACGACAGCGATGTGATGGGCGGCGACGATTGCGTGGCGATCAAGACCATCGCCTCCAAGTCGGCCAACATCACCGTGCGCAACAGTCGCTGCTACGGCACGCATGGCATTTCCATCGGCAGCGAAGTGATGTCCGGCGTCAGCAACGTGCTGGTCGACAACAACGCACTCGTCTCCACCGACGATGCGGGCAATCGCAGCACCGACAACAGCGGCCTGCGCATCAAGACCAGCATCGTCAAGGGCGGGCCGGTCAGCCAGGTCACCTACCGCAGTACCTGTCTGTACGGCGTCACCAGCCCGCTGGTGATCAACCCGTTCTATGCCGGCGGCAGCAGCGGCACCAAGCCGACCTTCAGCGACATCGTGGTCGATGGCCTGCGCAGTGCCAACGACGCCGGCGGCAAGGGTTGGATCCTGCGCGGCTACGACGCACAGACCCCGCTGGATCTGGTGTTGGCCAATGTGGCCACGGCAAGCGCCTCGGTCACGGTCACCGCCAGCAATGCCCGGATCGGGCTGAGCAACAGCACGCTGACGCCCACCGGCACCGGTGTCACCACCGTCCCGGTGCAAGTGGGCGGTGCGGTGCCCACCTGCTCGGGCGCACCGCGCTTCCCCGCGCTGTGAGCTGAGGGTCAGGCGCGGCCGCCGGGCCGGTCGCGCCTGACCCATTACCTGGATCGAATCATCGAGGCCACCATCGACCCATGCCGCCAGCGGTTCGGTATCGGCCGGCAGCCGGCAAGCACCGCGGCCAGGCAACCATCCCGATCGCTGCGCGCTGAAGCAGCGACCCGGTACAGGCATCGCCTCCTGTCCCCCCAGACCCACCACGCGGCACGCGCTGCGTCGCCAAACCGGACGCAACACCGCCCCGCACGTCGCGCCCACCCTCTGATCCGTCTCCCGTCTCCCGTCTCCCGTCTCCCGAATCCCGAATCCCGAATCCCGAATCCCGAATCCCGAACCAACAAAACCACCCCCACTGCTGCGGCCGCCCTTGACTTTGGCTAAAGTCTTTTCGTTTCATGGTCTTATTGCCAGAAGTTCATCCGATGTCTGTTACCCTCGGCCGATGATTCGACGCACTCTGACCTGCCTGCTCACCCTCGGCCTTGTCGCCTGTGCGACCCAGCCCAGTCCTCCGTCCCCGCCGCCGGCCGCCAGTGCGCCCCCGGCCAAGCCGCCTGCTGCCCCGGTTGCAGCTGCCGTGCCTGCCAGCGCTGCCGCCGAAGCACCTGCCTTGCCGCCGGTGGATCTGACCCCGGTGCCGTTCGAGATCGCGCGTGCCAATTTCGTGCGCGACACCGCCGCCAAGTACGGCCTCGATGCCACGCAGATCGAAGCGACCCTGGCCCAGGCCCAGTTCAAGGACGCCATCGTCACCGCCATGTCGCGCCCGGCCGAGCGGGTCAAGCCGTGGAACGAATACCGTCCGATGTTCATCACCCAGGCGCGCATCGACGGGGGGCGCAAGTTCCTCGCCGAGCATCGCGCCGAGCTGAGCAAGGTCGAAGCCGCCACCGGCGTGCCGGCGCAGGTCATCGTGTCCATCATCGGCGTGGAAACCAGCTATGGCAGCAATGCCGGCAAATACCGCGTGCTGGATGCGCTGTACACGCTGGCGTTCCGCTATCCGCGCAGTGGCGACCCGGCCAAGCTCGAGCGCGAAGTGCGCCGCGAGCTGTTCTTCCGCGATGAGCTCGGCCAGCTGTTCGCGCTGGGCAAGGAAGAGCAACTCGATGTCACCACCCTCATCGGCAGCTACGCCGGTGCGATGGGCATGGGCCAGTTCATGCCGTCCAGCTACCGCCAGTTCGGCGTCGATGGCGATGCCGACGGCAAGCGCAACCTGTTCACCGACTACAACGACGTGTTCGCCTCCATCGCCAACTACTTCGTCAAGAAGGGCGGCTGGGTACGCGGTGGGCAGGTCGCCGTGCCGGCCACGCTGGCCGCCGGCCACGAAGAATTCAATCCCACCGACTGGTCGCCGGTGTACACGCTGGCCGACCTGTCCTCGCGTGGGTATCACCCCAGCGCGCCGGTGGTGGCCGGCAGCACCGCCACCCCGATCAGCCTGGACGATGCCAACGGCAAGCAGTACTGGCTGGGCTTCCAGAACTTCTACGCAATCACCCGCTACAACATTTCCAAGATGTACGCGATGGCCGTGTTCCAGCTGTCCGAGGCCATCGCCGGCAAGGAGTTACCCCCGGCATGAACAGCACGACAGGCCCCAAGTGGCTGATCCCGATGGCGCTGATGCTCGGCCTGGCGGCCTGTAGCAGCGCACCGAAGAAAAGCGCGGGCAACACCGGCGGCGGCGCGGTCAAGGGCGTCAAGGTCGAAGGCAAGGGGCCGGCGTATGTGGCCACCGGCTGCCCTTCCACCTCGCCATACGCCGCCGCCAAGGAAGACCCATCCACGCGTGGCGACTACACCGCCGGCGGCCTGTACAAGCCCGGGGTCAAGGACAGTACGCCCGACCATGTGCCCAACGTGGCCTGCATCCCCGAGCCGCTGGTCACCAACGAGCCGCGCTCGGCGGTCGGCAACCGCTCGCCGTATGAAGTGCTGGGCAAGCGCTACGTGGTGATG
The DNA here is from genome assembly GCF_041479385.2 of Xanthomonas sp. NCPPB 1068. NCBI lineage: Bacteria > Pseudomonadati > Pseudomonadota > Gammaproteobacteria > Lysobacterales > Lysobacteraceae > Xanthomonas > Xanthomonas sp. NCPPB 1068. The sequence goes on from NZ_CM192986.1 coordinate 810,633, forward strand.
GACAACCCCGGCGATTATGTCGAGCGCGGCACCGCCTCGTATTACGGCAACAAATTCCACGGCCGGCTGACCTCCAACAAGGAGGTCTACGACATGTACGCCTTCACCGCCGCGCACAAGACACTGCCGCTGCCGAGCTTTGCGCTGGTGACCAACACCGACACCGGCGAGTCGGTGGTGGTGCGCGTCAACGACCGCGGCCCGTTCCACGACGGCCGTGTGATCGATCTGAGCTACGCCGCCGCGGTCAAGCTGGGCATTACCGGCAAGGGCACCGGCAATGTCGAAGTACGTGGCCTGACCGAGGCAGACAACGGCAATCTGCTCGCCAAGCGCCGCAGTGGCCAGGCACCGGTGAACGCCGCGATTGCCAGCGCGCGGCCGGCTGCCAGCGCCAGCCAGATCGATGGCCTGGTGCAGCGGCTGCCCACCCGCACCGTGCCGCCACGCGCAGCTGCGGCAGGAACTGCAACAGCGGCTGCCGCGCCGGTCGCCGCATCGGCGGCGGCGCCGGTCACGGCCGCCGGCGAGCGTTGGCGCTATCGCGTGGCCGACTCGCGTCAGCCCGGCAATGCCGACAACTTCGATGCGTGGATGAAATCGCAGGGCGTGCGCGTGGCCACCGGCAAGCCGGCCGCCGCGACCCCGCGCCCGGCTGGCGCAACCACCGCTCCCGTGCCAGCAGCTGCGCCAGTCGCCGTTGCGGCAGTCAAGGCGCCGGACAGCGCGCCCGCACGTCCGCTCAAGACCCCGCAAGCCCCGGCCCAGGTCCCGGCCAAGGCGCCAAGCGTGGCCGAAGCGGCGCTGGGCGACATCCTGTTGCAGGTGGCCAGCTTCGCCAGCCGTGAAAACGCCAATCGCGCACTGTCGCAACTGGCCTCGGCCGGCATCGCCGGTGCCAGCGTCAGCGACATCGTCAGCGGTGGCCGTACCCTGTGGCGCCTGCGCGTCAATGCCCGCGATCATGCCAATGCCTCGGAAATCTCCCAGCGGATCGCAGGGCTGGGCTTCGGGCGGCCGCAGATCGTCGCCAACTGAGCGCCGCTGCGCGGGTGTGCCATCGCCTGGCACGCCCGTTGAATACGTTCGTCCCGCGTGCGGTGGGGTGGTTTCCAGCTTCGCCCACTCATCGTCTGCGGCGTGCCACCCGCCGCATGAGGCGCGCGGACACTGAACTGTGCAAGCGCGCTGGCACCTTCGCGCGTCGCCCCGATCGCCGTGGCGCCTTACAATTTCGCATTACCCAGCCTTCGGGCCCGTCAGGAGTCGTTCTTCAATGAAATTCCGCTTCGCCGCCGCCGCCGTGGCCACGTTCGCCTTCGGCCTGGTCTGCGCCCAGACGCCTGCGCCGCAGCCGACGCCCGTTGCGGCTACCGCGCCGGCCTCACAGGCTGCATTGCCGGTCCCACCCGCGCCGGCGCCGGCCGTGTCCAAGTCCTGGATCCTGATGGACTACGCCACCGGACAGGTCCTCGCCGGCGAAAACATCCATCAGCAGCTGGCACCGGCCAGCATCACCAAGGTGATGACCTCGTACGTGGTGGCCGCTGAAATCAAGAACGGCAAGGTCACCCGCGACGACCAGGTCATGATGAGCGAGCGCGCCTGGCGCGAGGGCGGCGCCGGCACCGACGGCAGCTACAGCGGCTTCCCGGTCAACCAGACCGCGCGTCTGGAAGACATGGAAAAGGGCATGGCGATCCAGTCCGGCAACGATGCCGCCATCGCCCTGGCCGAGCACGTGGCCGGCAGCGAGGAAGCCTTCGCCTCGCTGATGAACAGCTATGCCGCCAAGATCGGCATGAAGAACTCGTACTTCGTCAACGCGCACGGGCTCAGTGCCGAAGGGCACCATTCGACCGCCTACGATCTGGCCATGCTGGGCCGCGCGATGGTGCGCGATTACCCGGAGACGTACGCCTACAACAAGATCAAGGAATTCCAGGTCGGCACCATCAAGCAGAGCAACCGCAACCGGCTGCTGTGGCGCGACCCGGCGGTGGACGGCATCAAGACCGGCCACACCTCCGAGGCCGGCTACTGCCTGCTGAGCTCGGCCAAGCGCGGCGACCAGCGCCTGATCGCCGTGGTCATGGGCGACAGCTCCGAAGAGCAACGCGCCACCGACAGCCTGGCCCTGCTCAACTGGGGCTTCCGCTTCTTCGAAAGCCACAGCCTGTATGCGCCCGGCAAGGTCGTGACCCAGCAGAAGGTGTGGAAAGGACAACAGGACGAAGTGCAGCTGGGCGTGGCACAGCCGCTGCTGGTCAGCCTGCAGCGCGGCCGCTACAACGACCTCAAGCCCAGCATGGAAGTGCCCAAGAATCTGCAGGCGCCCATCAAGAAGGGCCAGCAGGTGGGTACGGTGAAGGTCAGCCTGGACGGCAAGATCATCGCCCAGGCCCCGCTGGTCGCCATCAACGCGGTCGAAGAGGGTGGATTCTTCAAGCGCCTCTGGGACGCGTTCTGGATGTGGTGGGAATCAGAGTAAAAAAATGCCGGCGAAAGCCGGCATTTTTTTTTGCAATCGAGAATGGGGAATCGGGAATCGGTAAAGGCAGGAGCACAGCGTTTGCTTTTGCGATTCCCGATTCCCCACTCCCGATTCCCAGCCCTCAAAGCATCCGGCTGATCGTGAAACTGCCATACACCGGCGTCTCGCGCTGGGTCTCGAATTCGCGGGTGCGGTGGTAGCGGGCGAGGGCGAATTTCCAGCGGCCGTACATCACCGCCAAGCCGTAGCCGACGTCGCCCACGAACGGGCGCTTGTCCACGCTGTGGCTGTTGCGGAAGGTATTGCCGTCCAGGGTGATGTCGCGGATCACCCAGCGCGCATCGGTGGTCAGGAACACATGCCCCGACCAGCCGCTGGCGCGTCCCAAGCGGCTCGGTGCAGTGTTCTCGCCGGCCGGCCGGGTGGGCGTGCTGCCGAAGTCGTCCGGAAGCTTCCAGCCAAAGCGCGCTTCGCCGCCTGCGTTCACATGCGTGGCCATGTTGCCGAGCGAACCACCCCAGTGCGAAATGAAGTCCCAGCCGAAGCCGCCGGCATTGCCGCTGGCGTCGGCCGGCCAGCGATGCATGCGCTCGTGCACCAGGTTGATCAGCGGCTCGTTGTGCAGCTGGTTGTCCCAGCCCTGGAATTTCTCGTCGCCCAACGCGTCGTGGATCGCATCCTGCGCCTCCTGCGCAAAGGCCCACGGGCCAACCACGCCGATCTGCAGCTGGGTGGTCCGCAGGTGGGCATCGTTGCGGGCGTTGTAGCCGAAGCTTGCCAGCAGGATGCCCGCATACGGGCGGTCGTCCGGGATCACGTCGCGGCGGGTGTAGTCGGTCGGGGTAAAGATGGCCTGGCCGATCGAGAACACCATGTTCTGCTGATCGAACTCGCCCGGATGCAGGCGTTCCAGATAGCTGTTGACCCAGCGCGCGGTGCGCGGCAAGCAGGGGTCGTCGGTGTAATCGACCAGGTTGGGCGAGACCAGGGTCAGCACGGCACCGTTGGAATAGCCCTGGTCCTGGTCCTCGCCGCCAAACAGGTCGTTGTCGACCCGGAAATTCACCGCCGGCGGCGTACGCCCCAGCCGGCTCGAATCGCATTGATCCGCCGCCAGGGCCGGCAGCGACAGCCCGGTAAGAGAGAGCAACAAGGCAACAGACAACGCGCGCGGTCGGAGCATGGAGGACCTGGGGAGTAAGGAGTGACCTGGTTCGGCAAAGGTGCCTGGACGCACGGCTGTGCCGCGTGAAGTGCGCTCTGGCGTGACCTATCTTCTGCCCCGGCCGCTCGCCGCGGAATCGCCACCGGTGCGTAGGTGTGTTTGGTCCCAAGCCACAATCGCCAGGGAGGGCGACCGGCGCGTTACAGCGAGCGCTGGGCAAAGCAATCGTTACCCGGCCCAAGGCTTGGGTTTACCCACTGCCGGCCCGATAATGGGGCGATGGATATCAGCACCGACAACCCTGATCACGGCTTTCAATTCCCCGGCACCTTCGAGCTGAGCGCGATGGGCGCGGCCGAACGCGGTCTTGAAACCGAGCTGCCGCGCCTGCTTGCTGCGACCGGCGTGGAACTGCTGGAGGAAAGCGTCAGCTGGAAGCATTCGTCCAGCGGCAAGTACGTCTCGGTCAAGATCGGCTTCCGTGCCGAGAGCCGGGAGCAGTTCGACGCGGCGCATCAGGCGCTGCGCGATCACCCGGAAGTGAAGTGGACGCTGTAGCGACCCAAGCGGCGCCGGCCGCCGTGTCGGTGCCGCCCGCATCGCTGCGCGACCTTGGCCGGCAGGACTACGCACCGGTATGGCGCGCCATGCAGCGCTTCACCGATGCGCGCGATGCATCCACCGCCGATGAGGTGTGGATGGTCGAGCATGCGCCGGTGTTCACGCTGGGCCAGGCCGGCAAGCCGGAGCACGTGCTGGCGCCGGGCGAAATCCCGGTGCTGCAGGTGGACCGTGGCGGGCAGGTGACCTATCACGGTCCGGGCCAACTGGTGGTCTATCCGCTGCTGGACCTGCGCCGGCTCAAGATCGGTGTGCGCGACTACGTGTGCAAGATCGAGCAGGCGCTGATCGACACCCTGGACGAGTGGAATATCGTGGCCGAGCGCCGCGACGGCGCGCCCGGCGTCTATGTGGGCGATGCCAAGATCGCCGCGCTGGGCATCCGGGTGCGGCGCGGCTGCACCTTCCACGGGTTGTCGTTCAACGTGGCGATGGACCTGGAGCCGTTCCACCGCATCAATCCGTGTGGCTACCAGGGCCTGCAGGTGACCTCGGTGATAGACTTGGGCGGCCCCTCCGGGATGGCCGCCGTCAAGGCGGTGCTGCTCGATCAGCTGGCGCGCCAGTTCGGTCTCGTGTTGCAGCCTGTCTCCACATTGCCCGACCTTTCGCTTCCGGCCTGAGCGCCCGTACCGTCATGACCCAGCCTATCGCCCGTTCCATTCCCTTGCAGGTCGTCTCCGGCGACACCGCCGCGCCTGCGCCGCTGCAGACCGGCGTCAAGCAGATCGGTGGCGACAAGATCAATCGCTCGCCGGTGCAGTTCGTCGATGCGCCGGTGCTGCGCAAGCCGTCGTGGATCCGGGTGCGGATTCCCTCCGGCAATGCAGTGCAGAACCTCAAGGCCAAGCTGCGCGAAAACCGCCTTGTCACGGTGTGCGAAGAAGCCAGCTGCCCGAACATCCACGAGTGCTTCAGCCACGGCACCGCGACCTTCATGATCCTGGGCGAGGTGTGCACGCGGCGCTGCTCGTTCTGCGACGTGGCGCACGGCCGGCCCAAGCCGCCGGACGCCGGCGAGCCGGCCAGCCTGGCGGCCACCGTGGCCGACATGGGCCTGAAGTACGTGGTGGTGACCAGCGTGGACCGCGACGATCTGCGCGATGGCGGGGCCCAGCATTTCGTCGACTGCATTTCGGCCATCCGGGTCAGTTCGCCCAAGACCCGCATCGAGATCCTGACCCCGGATTTCCGCGGCAAGGGCCGCATGGACCGCGCGCTGGAGATCCTTGCCCTGAGTCCGCCGGATGTGTTCAACCACAACATCGAAACCGTGCCGGACCTGTACCCGAACGTGCGTCCCGGTGCCGATTACCAGTGGTCGCTGACCCTGCTGCAGCGTTTCAAGGCGCAGCACCCGTCCATCGCCACCAAGTCCGGCATCATGCTGGGACTGGGCGAGACGATGGAGCAGGTGCAGGCCACCTTGCGCGACCTGCGCGCGCACGATGTGGACATGATCACGATCGGTCAGTACCTGCAGCCGACCCCGCACCACCACCCGGTGATGCGCTACTGGACGCCGGAGGAATACAAGGCGCTGGAGGAGTACGGCAACGCGCTGGGCTTCAGCCACGTCGCCTCCGGGCCGATGGTGCGTTCGTCGTATCACGCCGATCGCCAGGCGGCCGGCGCCGGCGTCGCTGCCTGAGCCAAGCAGCGTGTACGCCTGGGCAGGGTCGGGGCCTTGGCGCCGATCATCAGCCCATCTGGACGGGGGCGATGCCTATCGCCGCTGTTGACCTGCTGGCTGACCAGCCAATAGACCGTTCGCGCTTCCATACGGCCCCGTGCATCGCACGGGGCCGTGTCGTTTTTGGCGTGGGAGCGCGCGGGCGCAAGGTACGGTCACGTTCACAATCTGCTACGTGCCCGGCGCTAGGCTGATTCAGCCAGCGGATGACAGCGTCAGCAACTTTGGGCACTGTCATGCTGTCTGATCCGTTCACCGCCTCTCTTTCGTCGGCCCCGTGCCGAGAGCCATTCGATGACCTACAACGTTTCTGCGTCCATGAAGGCCGGCCTGCTGGCGCTGGTGTTGACCACTCCGATGGCATTGCTGGCCCGCGCCGATACCGCGTTGCCGGCGGCCGCCACGCCCGAACAGGCAACGGCCACCAAACTCGTCTACGGCCTGCTGTCCGACAGCCGCTATGCGTATCGTCCGCGCACCCTGGACGAGGCGATGTCCAAGGACGTGTTCAAGCGCTACCTGGAAACGTTGGACGGCGGTAAACAGTTCTTCACCCAGACCGACATCGACGGCTTTGCGCCGTTGCAGGCCGGTGTGGGCGACGCACTGCGCGGCGGCAACCTGGAGCCGGCGTTCCAGGTGTTTGCGGTCTACAAGAAGCGCGTGGACCAGCGCGTCAAGTACGCGCGCGACCTGCTCAAGCAGGACTTCGACTTCACCGGCAGCGACAAGTTCGAGTACGACCGCAAGGACGTGCCGTGGGCCAGCGACGACAAGCAGCTGGATGTGTTGTGGCGCCAGTCGGTCATGAACGACTGGCTGCGGCTGAAGCTGGCCGGCAAGAAGCCCGATGACATCCGCAAGACGCTGGACAAGCGCTATGCCGCGCTCGCCGATTCGGTGAAGCAGCTCAAGGGCGAGGACGTGTTCCAGTTCTTCGTCAACGCCTACACCAACGCCGTCGACCCGCACACCGATTACTTCACCCCGCGCACGGCCGAGACGTTCAATCAGCAGATGTCGCTGTCGCTGGAAGGCATCGGCGCACAGCTGCAGAAACAGGACGACATGGTGGTGATCCGCGAGGTGATCCCGGGTGGTCCGGCAGCGGTGGATGGCACGCTCAAGCCGGGCGACCGCATCGTCGGCGTGGGCCAGGCCAAGAATGGCGCGATCGAGGACGTGATCGGCTGGCGCATCGATGACGTGGTGGCCAAGATCCGCGGCAGCAAGGACACCCAGGTGCGCCTGGAGTACATCCCGGCCGAATCCGGTATCGACGGCAAGCACCGCACGGTGACGCTGACCCGGCAGAAGGTGCGGCTGGCCGAGCAGGCCGCCAAGGGCGAAACCATCACCTTGCCGGCCAAGGGCAGCGAACCGGAACGTCGCATCGGCATCATCAAGCTGCCGGGCTTCTACCAGGACTTCGAAGGTCGTCGTCGCAACGCGACCGACTATGCCTCGGCGACCCGCGACGTGGCCAAGCTGCTGGCCGGTTTCAAGACCGACAAGGTCGACGGCGTGGTGCTGGATCTGCGCAACAACGGTGGTGGTTCGCTGGACGAGGCGATCGAGCTGACCGGGCTGTTTATCGAACAGGGCCCGGTGGTGCAGGTGCGCGAATCCGGTGGTCGGGTCACCGTCAATGGCGACAGCAATCCGAAGGTGGCCTGGGACGGCCCGCTGGGCGTGCTGATCAACCGCGGCTCGGCCTCTGCCTCGGAGATTTTTGCCGGTGCCATCCAGGACTACGGTCGCGGCCTGGTGATCGGCGAAACCAGCTTCGGCAAGGGCACGGTGCAGAACATCGTCGACCTGGACCGTTGGCCGGCCGCAGAAGGGCAGCGCTATGGCCAGGTCAAGCTGACGATCGCGCAGTTCTTCCGCGTGAGCGGCTCCAGCACACAGCACAAGGGCGTGGTGCCGGATATCGCCTTCCCGGCCAGTGTGGATGCCACCGAATTCGGCGAAAGCACCTACGACAACGCGCTGCCGTGGACGCGCATTGCCGCTGCGCCGCACACCCAGTACGGCAATTTCGCGCCGTTGCTGCCCAAGTTGCAGTCCCTGCACACCGCGCGCATCGCTGCCGACAAGGAATTCCAGTGGTGGGAGGAAGACGTCAAGCAGTTCCGCGATGAGAAGGCCAAGAAGTACATCTCCTTGAACGAGGCTGAACGTGTCGCCGAACGGCAGAAGCAGGACCAGCAGCGCAAGGATCGTCAGCAGGTCCGCAAGCAGCTGGGCTTGCCGCTGGATCCGCTGGCCGATGACAGCGACGACGGGCTGACCGGCAACGAGCGCGACATCGTCAAGGACACCGCACGCGAAAAGGCCGCAGAAAAGCGCCCGGATCCGTTGCTGCATGAGTCGGCGGCCATCCTGGCCGACGCGCTGGGCCTGCTTGCGCAGGATCGGCCGCTGTCGGCGCAGGTGCTGCCGCAGTCCACAGCGCCGGGGCGCTGGGCGGACTGACAGCCCGCACTACCGAGGACTGACCAACGCCACCGCCTGTCGGTGGCGTTTGTTTTGGGCCAATGCACCGCGCCGGCCGCACAGTGGCAACGGCCTGCCGCGTCTCAGCTCAGCTCAGCGCCTGCCAGCAGGCCTGCAGGCCCAGAAGCAGCAGGGTGCAGAAGAACACGCGCCGGAACGTCTCGGCGGAAATGCGCCGCCGGACCCGGGTGCCGGCCCAGACCCCCAGCGCCGTCGGCAGCAAGGCCAGCAGCGACGGCACCCCTGCCGACAACGGCACGCCACCGTGCCAGACCAACGCGATGGCCAGCGCGAGCGTTGCGGTGCCGAAGCAGGTTGCCAATGCGCGGATCAGCATCTCGCGAGGCAGCCCCAGCGCGGCCAGATACGGCGCCACCGGCAGCACCACGACACCGGTGGCGCCGTTGAGCAGGCCGCTGGCCAGGCCGGTCAACGGGCTGGCCCAGCGTTCATGGCGGGATGGCAGCGTCCACTGCCAGCGCGCCAGCCCGAGCAACGCGTAGGCCACCAGCAGGGCGCCGAGCCCGGCGCGCAGGTTGCGTGGGTCGCCCCCGATCATGATGCCCACGCTCAGCCAGCTGCCCAGGCTCATCAGCGTCAGCAAGGGCCAGATGCGCCGCAACAGCGCCCCCGGTGCCGGTCCCCAGGCCTGCTGCAGATTCGTCACCAGCGAAGGCAGCACCAACAGCGCAGCTGCCTGGCTCGGCGGTAGCCACAACCCCAGCAGGCCCATCGCCACGGTGGGCAGCCCCATCCCCGCGACACCCTTCACCCCGCCAGCCAGCAGGAACACGCCCGCAATCAGGACCCAGTGCAATCGATCATCAGTCATGCCGGGCAGGATCCGGCGGCGGTGGCGACACGGCAAGCTGTCTTTGTTTGAGGCAGACTTCGTCCACGCCGAAGGCTGTGGGTGCGCAATGCAAGTGGAGTTCGTCGATTTGCGGATTTTCGTGGCGGTGGCCGAGACCGGCAGCATCACGGCCGGTGCCGACCGCGTGGCGCTGTCGCTGGCCGCCGCCAGCGCCCGTATCCGCGCACTGGAGCTGCAGGTCGGCGCGGCGCTGTTCGAGCGTGGCCGGCGTGGCGTCACCCTTACCGCTGCCGGCCAGGTCTTGCTGCGCCACGCGCGCACGCTGGCCCGGCAAGCGCAGGCGATGCGTACCGAACTGGGCGATTACGGCGCGGGCGGGCAGGTCAGCCTGCGGCTGGCCGCCAATACGGCCGCGCTGTCGGAATGGCTGCCCGAATGCGTGGCCGACTTCCTGCTGGCGCATCCACGGGTGGACCTGACCCTGGCCGAATGGGGTAGCGAGGAGGCCGCCGATGCGGTGCGCGAGGAGCGCGCGGATCTGGCGGTCGTCGCCGGGCATGCGGATTTCACCGGCCTGCAGCGGCGACCATTGCGCCATGATCGCCTGATCGTGGCGGTTGCGGCCGGCCATCCGCTTGCCGGCGCGACCGCGCTGCGGCTGGCCGATCTCACCGACATGCAGTTGCTGGCGTTATCGGTGGACAACGCCCTGCAGCGCCATTTGCGCACCCATCTGGCACGGGCGGGCGTGCACCTTCGTATCCGCGCGCGTGTTCCGGGGATCGAAACGCTGTGCCGCATGTTGGCGCGTGGCATCGGCGTGGCCATCGTGCCGCGCGCCGCGCTGGCGTGCTCCAGCGTCAGCCAGCAGCTGGTGGCCGTGCCGCTGGACGAACCCTGGGCGCGGCGCGAGCTGTCCATCGTGTGGCGCGACACGCCCTCGGTGATCCTGCAGGCCTTGCTGGAATGGTTGCAGGCAAGCGCGGCGCAGGCAGGGATTCAGCCGCCGTAAGCGAGCGTGCTGACCAACCAACCAACCAACCAACCAATGAACCAATCAACCAATCAACCAATCAACCGGCCAATCCCGCGTGCGTGCGCTCAGCGCGGCCAGGCGAACTCGGCGAGCACCGGATAGTGGTCTGACGGCAACACGTCGCCGGGGCGGTCATCCAGTGTGACGAATTGCGTTGGCGTCAGCCCGCGGAACAGGATCCAGTCGATACGCCGGGTCGGGTGAGTGGTGAAATCCTGGAAGGTCTTTTCCGGTCCGCTGCGTTTTGACGCCTTTGCGCGTGCATCGCCCAGCACGGCAGTCAGCGTGGGGTAGGTGATCTTGTCGGGGTCGCTGTTGAAGTCGCCGGTCAGCACCACCGGGATCTCGCTCGGAAGCTGCGCGATGCGCGACAGGATCAGCTGCGCGCTGCGTTCGCGCGCGGGTTCGTCTTCGTCTCGATAGGGGAAGTGCGTGTTGAACAGGTAGAAACGACGCTTGTCGCTGCGCCGTTCGAACAATGCCCAGGTCACCATGCGCGGCAGCACGTTGCCCCAGGTGATGCTGGCGGGGACCTCTGGCGTGTCGGAGAGCCAGAAATTGCCGGATTCCACGACATCGAGCTTGCGCGCGTCGTAGAACACGCCCATGTGTTCGTCGCTGTCATCGCCGCGTCGCCCCTGGCCGAACCAGCGATAGTTGGGCAGCTGTGCAGCCAGGTAGCTGGCCTGCTCGCTCACCAGTTCCTGCGTCCCGAACACATCCGGATGCGTCTGCCTGATCAAGGCGACCATTGCACTGCGACGCACCTGCCAGCGCTTGTCGCCCTCGGTGTCGGCAGGAACCCGCACGTTGAACGACATCACGCGCAACGGTGCGATGGCCGGTGCGGCCAGTGCCGGCAAGTCTATGCACAACAGGGCGATGGCGAGGAGGCAGCGCGTCAGTGCGCGTGTGATCGGACGTGGCATGCAGGCAGATTCCCGAAGAACAAGACGGCCAAGTCTAGCCAGCAACGATGACGGCCGTGACACCGCAGCGGTGGGGTCCGTCGCTGCCGCTGCACGCTTGACGTCCCTGCGCAACGGCGTAGCATTTGTTGCAGGCCCGCGGATAGACCGCTGGCCTCACCACTCAACCGTGAGGGATTCTCATGGCAGTACCGTACGACTATCTCGTGTTTATCGGGCGTTTCGAGCCCTTTCATAACGGCCATGCCGCCGTCGCCCGCCACGCGCTGGGCAAGGCACGCAAGCTCATCGTGTTGATCGGCTCGGCCGACACCCCTCGCACCATCCGCAATCCATGGACCGTCGCCGAACGTGCGGTGATGATCGAGTCTGCATTGCCGGGTGAGAGCGAACGGTTGATCCTGCGGCCACTGCGCGACCATCTGTACAACGAAAGCCTGTGGATTGCCGAGGTACAGCGTCAGGTTGCCGAGGCCGTGCAAGCCGATGGCGGCACGCCGGATGCGCGTATCGGGTTGATCGGCATGGACAAGGATGCCAGCAGCTATTACCTGCGTGAGTTTCCGCAGTGGCCGCTGGAAGATGTGCAGCACACCGCCACCCTCTCGGCCACCGAATTACGCCGTTATCTGTTCGAGGCCGGCGACATCGGGTTTCATGGCGGGCTGTTGATGCTGCGTGGCAACGTGCCCGCGCCGGTGTACGACATGCTGGAAGCATTCCGGCGCAACTCGCCCAGTTATGCGCAGCTGGTGGCCGAATACCGCTTCATCGAGCAGTACCGTGCCGCGTGGAAGGATGCGCCGTATGCGCCGACCTTCGTGACCACCGATGCGGTGGTCGTGCATTCGGGGCATGTGCTGCTGGTGCGGCGTCGTGCCGAACCGGGCAAGGGCCTGTGGGCGCTGCCGGGCGGTTTCATCGCTCAGGACGAAGGCCTGCTGGAAAGCTGCCTGCGCGAGCTGCGCGAAGAGACCCGGCTCAAGGTGCCGGTGCCGGTGCTGAAGGGCTCCCTGCGCGGGCGCCAGGTATTCGACCATCCAGAGCGCAGTCTGCGCGGGCGCACCATCACCCACGCGTTCCACTTCGAATTTCCCGCAGGGGAGCTGCCTGCGGTGCGTGGCGGCGACGATGCCGACAAGGCGCGCTGGATTCCGATCGCCGAAGTGATGGCGATGGGGCCGCGGCTGTACGAAGACCACCTGCATATTCTTGAATTCTTCCTGGGCCGTGGCTGAGGGCACTGCCATCGCCTGCATGCTGCCGCCGACCGACGTCGACACGGTGCGCTGGGCTTGCCTGATCCACGACCTCCCACCGGCGGACAGACCGCTGGTTTACCCGACGCGAAGGAGCTTCCGTCATGCATTACCTCGATAACCTGCTGCTCAACACCGACAGCTACAAGGCCAGCCACTGGCTGCAATATCCGCCCGGCACCGATGCCTCGTTTTTCTATGTCGAATCGCGCGGTGGCGTGTACGACCAGACGGTGTTCTTCGGGTTGCAGTCGATCCTGAAGGAAGCGATCAACCGGCCGGTGACGCATGCCGATATCGACGATGCGAAAGCATTGCTGGCCGCGCATGGCGAACCGTTCAACGAAACCGGCTGGCGCGACATCGTCGACCGGCTGGGCGGACAACTGCCGATCCGCATCCGCGCGGTGCCCGAGGGCGCGGTGGTGCCCACCCACAACGTGTTGATGACCATCGAGTCCACCGACGCCAAGGCGTTCTGGGTGCCCTCGTATCTGGAAACCCTGTTGTTGCGCGTGTGGTACCCGGTGACGGTGGCCACGGTGAGCTGGCAGGTCAAGCAGACCGTGCGCGATTACCTGGAGCGTACCAGCGACGATCCGGAAGGGCAGCTGCCATTCAAGCTGCATGATTTCGGTGCGCGTGGCGTGTCCAGCCTGGGCTCGGCTGCATTGGGCGGTGCCGCGCATCTGGTGAATTTTCTCGGCACCGACACCTTGTCGGCGTTGCTGCTGGCACGTGCGCATTACCACACGCCGGTGGCCGGCTATTCGATCCCGGCAGCCGAGCACAGCACCATCACCAGCTGGGGCCGCGAGCGCGAGGTGGACGCGTATCGCAACATGCTGACGCAGTTCGCACGTCCAGGATCGATCGTGGCGGTGGTGTCGGACAGCTACGACATCTACCGCGCCATTCGCGAACATTGGGGCACGACCCTGCGCGAGGAGATCATTGCATCGGGCGCAACGGTGGTGATCCGTCCGGACTCCGGCGACCCGGTGGACGTGGTCGAGCAGTGCCTGGTGCTGCTGGACGAGGCGTTCGGGCATCAGGTCAATGGCAAGGGCTACAAGCTGCTCAACCATGTGCGGGTGATCCAGGGCGATGGCATCAACCCGAGCTCGCTGCGCGCGATTCTGGAGCGCATCACTGCCGCCGGCTATGCCGCCGACAATGTTGCCTTCGGCATGGGCGGGGCGCTGCTGCAGAAGGTGGACCGCGACACGCAGAAATTTGCATTGAAGTGTTCGGCGGTGCGTGTGGACGGACAGTGGATCGATGTCTACAAGGACCCGATCACCGACCAGGGCAAGCAGAGCAAGCGTGGGCGGCTGACCTTGCTGCGCGACCGTCGCGACGGCAGCTATCGCAGTGCGTTGCTCGATGAAGTGGCTGCCCATGCCGAGAGCGAGGACGCCTTGGTGACGGTGTGGGAAAACGGCGCGATGCAGCAGGAGTGGACGCTGGAGCAGGTACGCGCGCGTGCCGACGCTGCACGCCGTTGATGGCCTGCCGGCGGGCATGAGCATGCCCGCCGGCAGCGATGCGGGTTCTGCATTGCCCGCCTCGGCGCTGCTGGCGCAGCTGCGCGCCGCAGCACCGAGCCTGCAGCAGCGCGTGCCGCTGGAAGACGACGCCGGCCGCTGGCACCGGCTGCAGATCGGCGCACGGCGCTTGCGCGCGGCATTGCCGATCACGTTCACCCCGTATGCGTCGGTGCGGCCCTGTTCGGCACGCTGCGGGTTCTGTTCGGAAAACCTGCGCCAGCACGGCAGTGGTCCGGCGGCCTCGATGCTGCGCCCGGGGCCAGCCTATTTCAGGCAGCTGCGTGAGGTATTGCAGCTGCTGCATGCAGTGCCGTTGTCGTATTCGTTGTCCGGTCTGGAAATGACCGACGACCCGGACTGGCTGCAGACCCTGCTGCAGACCTTGTCGACCACCGCCGAGGGTCCGCAGGTCGAGCAGCGCGTGCTGTACAGCAACGGCGCCGGTCTGGCGCGCGCGCATGGCGGCCGTCTGCTCGAGGCACTGCTGCAGTTCGGCCTGTCGTGGATCGAGCTGTCGCGCCACCATCCAGTGCAGGCGCGCAACGATGCGATCATGCGTTTCCGCCCCGGCGAGCCGGTTGCCGATGCGGGCGTCTTCCTGCAGACGGCCCGCCGCTTGGCTGCGCGTCTGCCGGTACGCCTGGTCTGCATCGTCCAACGCGGCGGTGTGTGCAGTGCCGATGATGTTGCGCAGTACATCGACTGGGCACGCAGCTGTGGTGCGCAGCAGGTCATCTTCCGTGAGCTGTCGCGGCTGGACGATGCGTATCGCAGCAATGGCACCTGGCGTTACATCGCACAGCATCGCGTCGGGGTGGAGCCATTGCTGGCCGAGTGCATGCAACAGCCGTGGTGGCCGCGCTGGCAGCTGGACAGCATGACCGAAGGGTATTACTTCTGGAATGTGCGCCTGCGCAGCGCGGACGGCATGCAGGTGGTATTCGAAAGCGCCGACTATGCCGCGATGCATGCACGGCACGCCACCGGGGATTTGTACAAGCTGGTGTTCTTTGCCAATGGGCGCCTGTGCGCAGGTTGGGACCCGGACGCAGATGTGTTGTGGGACGCCGCCGGGGCGGAAGCGCGCGATGGATGAGTTCGATCAGCGCAGCTGGTGGACGCCGGCGGCGGACGATGCGGCCTGGGCCTTGCCCGATGATCTACGGGCAGC
The DNA here is from genome assembly GCF_041479385.2 of Xanthomonas sp. NCPPB 1068. Lineage (NCBI taxonomy): Bacteria > Pseudomonadati > Pseudomonadota > Gammaproteobacteria > Lysobacterales > Lysobacteraceae > Xanthomonas > Xanthomonas sp. NCPPB 1068. The sequence goes on from NZ_CM192986.1 coordinate 825,864, forward strand.
CGATCCACTCAACGGGCGCGATTGCGGATGGGTCAACCAGATGCGGCCGTTCGTGCGCCATTTCAGCCAGCCGGGCGAGCAGGTGTTCGACCCGTTCTGCGGGTTTGGCAGCACCTTGCTGGCGGCGGCTTTCGAAGGTCGCGCTACCCACGGCATGGAGATCGATGCCGGGCGCGCCCAGCTAGCCCGCACGCGTCTGCAACGGCACGGGGTGACAGCGCCGGTCGTGGTCGGCAGCCTGGCGCACACCGCCCCGGCGGCAGCGATCGATCTATGCCTGACCAACGTGCCGTACTTCGGTTGTCAGTGGCGCGGGCAAACAGTGCCGGGCCAGCTGTACGCCAGTGCCGACTACGCCAGCTATCTCGCGGGAATGCGCGCCGTATTCCACGCGCTACGGCAGCGAATGCGGCCAGGTGCATTCGGCGTGGCCATGGTCCAGAACGTGCGCATTGGCGGGCGGTTGCTGCCGCAGGCGTGGGACCTGGGGCGGCTGGTGGGCAGCCTGTTCACGCTGCACGAGGAGCGCGTGCTGTGCTATCAGCGCCCGGCCGATGCGCTGCCCCACGCGCGCACCGACAGCAACCGCAGCCACGAGTACGCGCTGATCTTCCAGCGCTGCCATGCCCGGATGGACCTGCAGCAGGCGGCGCAACTGCTACAGGCGGTGCAGGCGCTGGGCCTGCCGGTGGTGGTGCACGGCAGTTACGCGCGCTGGTTGCAGTCGCCGACGCTGGTGCCGGACGGCCCGGCGGACCTGGATCTGATGCTGGCTGCCGAGCAGCCGCTCTGGGACCGCCTGACCAGCTGGCTGCAGGCGCAGGGCTTCAGCCTGAGCCTGTGGGGCGAGCCGTGCCGCGCACCTGTGCCGTTGGCGGCGGTGCGCGCCCATCACTACCTGCGTGCCGAGCGGATCGGTGCCGACGGCAGCCGCCTGCAGGTGGACCTGCAGCTGCCTGCGGATGAACCGCCGGTGCCCTGAGCCGGCAACGCGACGCCGCGCGCACATGGCTTGCGGCTATGCTCTGACCGGTTTTGGATGATGGAATCTCCCAATGTCTTGCACTTCCCTGATCGCGCGTGGCGCGCTGCTCGGCGCGCTGGCAACCCTGGCCGGCTGCGGTGGCAGCAAGGGCGACACGATGCTGATGCGCGAGTCGTTCAATTCCGATGACACCTATTCGCGCAGTGTGGCGGCCAGTTCGCCACAGGCCTGCGAAGCCGCACGCCGCGTGTTGCTGAGCCAGGGCTACGCGGTCACGCGCGCCGACGCCGCGGCAGTGGAGGGCAGCAAGAATTTCCAGCTGAAGGAAGCCGAGCAGAGCGAGCAGCTCAATCTGCGCATTTCCTGCGCAACCCAGGACGGCGGCAAGGCGCAGGTGTTCGTCAGTGCGCTGCAGGACCGCTACGCGCTGAAGAAGAGCTCCACGTCGGCCAGCGTGGGCGTCGGCGTGCTCGGCTCGTTGTCGTTGCCGGTGGGCAGTAGTGGCGACTCGCTGGTGCGCGTCTCCAGCACCACGGTGCAGGACGCTGCCTTTTACAAGCGGTTTTTCGAGCGTCTGAACTCCTATCTGCCCAAGGTGACCGACGTGGTGCCCGCCGCAGCGAGCGCTGCGCCGGCACCGACACCTGTGGCCCCGCACCCGCCCGCGCCGGTGCCTGCAGCGGCATCCACCGCTGCGCCGGCGGTCGGCACGCCAGCAGCCGCAGCCACGCCGCCGGCCGCATCCGGCACCGTGGCGCAGCCGCCGGTTGCACCGTTGCCGGTGGAAGCGCAGGACCCGCCGCCGGCGCCGGTCGATGGGCCACAGAGCGAGCCCGCCAAGCAGCCGTGATGGCGCGGTTCACGCACCGCTCCAAAGCCTGAATAGAGGCGCGTGCGCTTCACGTCGTGTTCTCGACGCAGCGAACAGAGTGCAGCCATGACTCGCCGAATGGGCGAGAACGATGGAGACCGACGATGAAGATGCGTAATTCCTTGCTGGGTATGTCCCTGATCGGCCTGATGGCGACGAGCACGTTTGCACAGGCGCAGAACTACTCGCATCAGCAGCGGTATTCCGAGGCAGACGAAGGCCGCAAATTCTCCGATGGCACGCGCGTGCGCTGCCGCAACGTGGAAGTGCAGAAGAATTCGACCGACCCCAATCGCATCGGCGGTACGGTTGCCGGCGCTGCGATCGGCGGCCTGCTCGGCAACCAGGTCGGCGGCGGCAACGGCAAGAAGCTGGCCACGGTGGCCGGTGCAGTGGCCGGTGGCGCGGCAGGCCGCACCATCCAGGGCAATCGCCAACAGGCCAATGGCAACCGCCAGGTCGAGCGCGTCTGCGAACGTCGCTAAGCCTGATGCGGTGACTGTCACAAGCCCCGGCCCTGCCGGGGCTTTCTTTATTGCCAAGGCGGCCGCGTGCTGCCGAGTCGACCGCTGACCGATGCGCGCCTTCCGGATCTGCCCACCGCAACACCTGCCGATGCGACATGCAGCGCGACACCGCGTTGCTGCGGTGGTGTGCGCCTTTGCCGTGTTGGTTGCGCAGACGCAGCAGGTTGCTGGTGCAGCGCCCAGTGCGGCCGCAACCGCGGCCAGTACCGACTGCGTCGAAGGGCTGCTGCGCCGGCTGGGCTGGAGGATCGAGCGCGCCGCCGTATCTGCACCGGTCATCGAGCGCGGTGCGCCGTGCACGCGCGGCTCGCTTGCGCAGGCGCATGCTGCCGGCGACCTGACGTTGACCGTGCCGGCCGCCTGGGATGCGCAACAGCGCAGCGCGTCGATGACGGCCTTGCTGGATGACAGCGCCACCCAGTGTGCGTACGCGTTCGAGGTCGGTGCGGCAACGCGTCGCGCCGTAAGCCAGTTGCAGGACAATCCGGGGTATCGGTTTTCTGCGTTGCAGCTGGGCTGGATCGGCTTCGGTTGGCGCGGTGCGGCCGCGCAAGGGTGGAGCGGCTTTCGCAGTCTTGGCCGCGGCTATCAGCCGCGAGGCAGCAACGCACAGGCACTGGATGCGTTCTATCGCGGGCGGGTGCGCTCTGAATGCGGCGTGGGGCGGCAGGTTGCCCAGCTCGCCACCCAGCGCGAGTTGTACGGCGATGCGGGTTTCGACCAGGTGTTTACGCCTGGCGAGTTGTCGATCGGCACCTTCCTGACCTTGCACGACACCGACAGCATTCTGCTCGGTGCACATGCCGGCGATTTTTTTGCCGACGGCAAGGCGGTGAAGACCTCGCAACTCGGGCGGCAGGCCTTCGTCGGTGCGCCGGGTTTCATCGCGCATGTGTTCGACAAAGCGTTTCTCGACGATATCCACAATCAGGCCGAAAACTTCGTGGTGGTGGACGTCAGCGATGCCGCCGCGCAAGCCTTGGCGCAGCACGGGGGCTTTGCGCATTACGACGCGCTCAACCGCCAGATCTGGGAGCTGGCTCAGCCGTTGCGTGGACCAGGCAAGCGGCGTTTCGAGCGCCTGCTGTACGAGCGCGATGCGCAGCTGCGCGCCACCCTGGATGCGCAGCAGCAGGCACGGCTGTACCAGCTGCAGACGCTGCTGGACGACCCGTTCTATCAGGGGTTTCTGGTTTATGTGCATCCCAAGGGCGTCAAGCCGATCGGTTACCACGTGGCGCGCCTTCTCGACCGCAACCCGCGCACGCCGTATGCGATCGACCTGACCCTGCACAATCTGCGCACCACCTTGTATTGGCGATGGATCGACTGGCAGCTGCAACAGTGCGCTGCGCGCATCGCCACGGAACAATCCATTGAGGATTCCGCGACGCCGGCGTACGCCGGCCGTGGCACCCTGCACTGATCAGATCACGAGGAGTCGTTATGGAACTGGGTATGGTGGGTTTGGGCCGCATGGGTGCCAACATGGCCGAGCGTCTGGTGCACGGCGGACACGTTGTGCATGGGTACGATCCGGGCGCGGCCGCACGCAGCAGTGCGCAGGCCAAGGGAATCGTGACCGCCGATGCGCTGGCATCGCTGGTGGCGGCGCTGCCCAGCCCGCGCGTGGTGTGGTTGATGGTGCCGGCCGGCAAGATCGTCGACGACACCCTGGCACAGCTGCTGCCGTTGCTGCAGGCCGGTGACATCGTCATCGATGGTGGCAATTCGTATTACAAGGATTCGCAGCGGCGCTCGGCACAGTTGCAGGCCAGTGGCATCGCGTTTGTCGATTGCGGCACCAGCGGCGGCATCTGGGGCCTGCAGGAAGGCTACAGCCTGATGGTGGGTGGCGAGGAAGCCGCAGTGACCACGCTGCATCCGATCCTGGCCACGTTGGCGCCAGCGCCCGACAAGGGCTGGGGCCGGGTCGGCCCGAGCGGCGCCGGCCACTTCACCAAGATGGTCCACAACGGTGTCGAGTACGGAATGATGCAGGCCTATGCCGAAGGCTTTGCGTTGATGCAGCACAAGAGCGATTTTGCGCTGGACCTGCACCAGGTGTCGGAGATCTGGCGCGATGGAAGCGTGGTGCGCTCGTGGCTGCTGGATCTGACCGCCGACGCGCTACGCCACAACCCCACCATGGCCGGTATCGCGCCGTTCGTGGCCGATTCGGGCGAAGGTCGCTGGACGGTGGCCGAGGCGATCGATCTGGAAGTGTCTGCACCGATCATCACCCTGTCGTTGATGGAGCGGCTGCGTTCGCGCGACAAGGATTCGTTCACCGACAAGTTGCTGGCGGCGATGCGCAACCAGTTTGGTGGGCATGCGGTGATGACCACCACCACCGCCGCAGCGCCGACGATCGGCAGCAAGGACGCATAAGCGCGATCCGTCAGATGGCTACGCGTGCCTTGCGGCAGGCGTAGCCGTTGGGTAGAGGCACTGTGCTGTCAGGGTAGGCGTGTTGCGCGAAGCCTTACGCCAAGCCGCTTGCGTCAGGTACGCGGTTCGCAGGTTCGAACAACGCGGCGCTCAGGCGTATCGGCTGTACCGACGGATCGCGCAATCCGACGCCACGCGCTTTTCGGGCAGCCGTGCGCCCGCTGACAACGCAGGCCCTGTTCGATCACGATCGATGGCGCTGCATCGTCGGTCGCCTGCGCGGCCCGCGCGACGCAGGCTGCAGGCACATCCCCATCATTGCCGGATGCTTTTGCGCACCGATAGCGGGCACCGCATGTTCGATCGCGCGCCGTTCGTGGGCCGCGCGCACGGGGTAGTTGATCGAGTCGCCTTACAGGCCGCGCACGCCATCCAGCCACTGCACCTGGCCGCTGGCGGCACTGCGCTGTGCCAGCTCCAGCAAGTGGATGAGCAGCACCGCGTCGGCGCCGTCCACCGGTGCCGGGCCGGTGCCGGCCAGGGCATCGCGGAAGGCGGCATAGCACTGGCGGTAATCGCCCGGCAGGTTTTCGGGTTGATGGCTGTGCACACGCCCTTCGTCGTCGACGCGGGTGAGCGTGCCCGGCAGCGGGTCCACCCCCCAGCCCACCGTGCCCGGACGGCGGCCGGCACGTAGCTGGTCTTCCTGCGTGTCCAAACCATGCTTGAGATAGCTGCCACGCGTGCCATGCACGGCAAAGCGCAGGCCGTTGTCGGCCACCAGCGAGCCGGCATGCAGGATCACGCGCAGCCGCGGGTAGTGCAGGGTGACGTGGAAATAATCGTCGCTGCGCGCCTGGCTGCGCTGGCGCTGCAGGTCCGCAGCGATGGCCTGCGGCGTGCCGAACAATTGCAGGGCCTGGTCCAGCAGATGCGGGCCCAGGTCGTACCACAGGCCTGCACCGGGAGCATCGCTTTCGCGCCAGCGGTCGCGTACCTGCGGGCGGTAGCGATCGAAGTGCGAATGGAATTCCACCACCTCGCCCAGCTGGCCTTCTTCGATCAGGCGGCGCACGGTGAGAAAGTCCGCGTCCCAGCGGCGGTTCTGGAACACGCTGATGATGCGCCCGGCCTTGGCGGCCGCATCGACCATGGCGCGTGCCTGGGCGGCGTCGAGTGCGAATGGCTTGTCCACCAGCACATGCTTGCCTGCGGCCAGGGCCTGCAGCGCGAACGGCGCGTGGGTCTGGTTGGGCGTGGCAAGGACGACCGCGTCGAGCGCAGGGTCGGCCAATGCGCTGTCGAGGTCGGCAACCACGGTAACGTCGGGGTAGTCGGCTTGCGCCTGTTGCGGCTTGGACGACACCACGCTGTGCAACCGCAGGCCAGGCGTGCTGGCGATCAGCGGGGCGTGGAAGGTGTGGCCCACATAGCCGTAGCCGACGACGGCCAGATTGAACGGTTTAGGCATTGAAAACGGTTCATCGCAACGACGGAAGAAGCCAGCATGGTATTGCACACGCCTGTGTGCGCCGGGTTCACAACCTCTGCATGTTGCGGTCACGCTTGCTCGACGAGCGCCACCGCAAGCTCCACGCACATTCAACAGGAGCGTCTCGGATGAAGAACATGATGCATGCACGCAAGCTGCTGGCAGTGGCGTTGTCGCTCGGCCTGGCCCTGGGCGCCTCGCAGGCGTTCGCCGCACCGCAGGACATGGGTGCGCACAAGGACCACGCCACCAAGGACCACGCTGCCGACAACATCAACGAGTCCAAGAAGCCGGTGACCGACACCTGGATCACCACCAAGGTGAAGGCCGACCTGCTCGCTACCGACAATGTGTCGGGCACCGACGTCAAGGTCGAGACCAAGAACGGCATCGTGACCCTGACCGGCACGGTGGCCACCCAGGCCGAGCACGACAAGGCTGTGGCTGTCGCCAAGGGCATCGAAGGCGTCAAGAGCGTCAAGTCGACCGGCCTGAAGGTCACCGCTGCGAAGAAGTAAGCGCAGCCGCTGCGAATGCCGGGCCGGCCGAGGCGAGGCGGCGGGGCCGAGCACGAGGCGCACTCTCCAGGAGTGCGCCTTTTTTGTTGCCGTACTGCCGGCGTCGGGGAGGCCGCAGCGCGACCGGATGCTCTCGTGGTTTTCACATTTGCTGCACGTATGATATGCCCATTCAGCTATGTCACGACGGTATCTGATTTGCTGAATCGTTAATCTCGTTCGGGGCGCAATCGGAGACAATGCCGGCTGGTCCCGGGCACACGCAGCGAGCGAAGACAGACCTGGTAATGCAGACAACGGTCCAAGCAGACAGATGGGATCGCTGGCGCCTGCCTTCATTGGCGGCGGCCGTGTGCCTGATCGTCGTGGTGCCGTCGTTGCTGCTGCAGCAGATGGCGCACAACGCCAATCAGGCGGCGGTGTGGGTGTCGCACAGCCAGGACGTGCAGGAAAACGCGCAGCGCCTGGAAGCGGCGATGCGCAACGCCGAGTCGGCTGCGCTGATGCGCTCGCACGGCGTCGAGCGCCCGGCGCTGCTGGAGCGCATGCGCCGTGGGCGCAGCGAAGCCTTCGCTGCGGTGCAGCGTCTGATCGAACTGACCAAGGACAATCCCGCGCAGCAGGTGCGCATGGGGCGGATCCAGAGCACGATCGAGCGGCGGATGGTGCTGGCCGAGCGCATCGCGGTGGCCACCTCGCCGGAGCAGATCCGCGCGCTGATCAACGAGATGACGCTGAGCAACCCGATCCGCGTGCTGATCGACGAGGTGCAGGTCGCCGAGGGGCGCTTGCTGACCTTGCGCAATGCGCGCGCCGAGACCGAGCGCCTGCATTACGCAGTGTTGAGCTGGGCCGCGCTGGCGGTGCAGCTGCTGTTGCTGGCCACGGTGATCTGGTTGCTGCAGCGGCAGATCCGTCGTCGCCTGGCGGCCGAGCAGGAGTACCTGCGCGCCAACGGCCGTGCCAGTTCGGTGCTGCAGACCGTGCGCGAGCCGATCGTGTTGCTGGATGCCAGCCAGCGCATCGTGCTGCACAACCCGGCTTTCGCCGAGCTGTATGGCCTGGAGGATCGCGGCAACGAATTGATGGCGCTGGACGAGGTGGGCGAGGGCGCGTGGCGCGATCCGCAGATCCACCAGCGGCTGGCCGATGTGTTGCTGCGCGGCCGCGAGCTGTGGGATTTCGAGCATGAGCAGCGCGGCGCCGATGGCGTGTTGCGCACCATGCTGATCAATGCGCGGCGCATGCCGTTGCCCGACACCGCCGACGAGGACGTGGTGCTGATGACGGTGAGCGATATCAGCCTGCAGAAGGCGTCGCAGCTGCGCATCCAGGAGCTCAACCGGCAGATGGAAGGCAAGGTGGAGCAGGTTTCGGAGGTCAACCGCGAGCTGGAAGCCTTCAGCTATTCGGTCTCCCACGACCTGCGCGCGCCGTTGCGCCACGTGGCCGGTTTCTCGGACAAGCTGGCGCGCCACCTGGGCGATGCAGCCGACGAAAAATCGCGCCATTACATGGAAGTGATCAGCTCCTCGGCGCGGCGCATGGCCTCGCTGATCGACGACCTGTTGGTGTATTCGCGCCTGGGCCGCAGTGCGTTGCGGCTGCAGGCGGTGGACATGCAATCGCTGGTCGCCGAAACGCGCGCGATCCTGGATTCCAACCTGCAGAGCGAGAATACCGGTCACCGTGTGGACTGGCAGATCGCGCCGTTGCCGGTGCTGGTGGCCGACGAAAACATGATGCGCCAGCTGTGGATGAACCTGCTGGGCAACGCCGTCAAATACAGCGCCAAGCGCGAGGTGGCCAAGATCGAGGTCACCTATACGCCGATGGCCGATGGCGGGCATCAGTTCAGCGTGCGCGACAACGGTGCCGGCTTCGACATGGAGTACAGCGCCAAGTTGTTCGGCGTGTTCCAGCGGTTGCACAAGGCCAGCGAGTACGCCGGCACCGGCATCGGTCTGGCCAGCGTGCGGCGCGTGCTGACGCGCCATGGCGGCCGCATCTGGGCCGAAGGCATCGTCGATGAAGGTGCCACGTTTTATTTCGTGCTTCCCCCTGCGCTCGAAGCGCCCAACCAAGAGTTCACCGTATGACCGCCATTCGTACCATTCTTCTGGCAGAAGACAGCCCGGCCGATGCGGAAATGGCGGTCGACGCCCTGCGTGAAGCCCGTCTGGCCAACCCCATCGTGCACGTCGAGGACGGTGTGGAAGCGATGGACTACCTGCTGCGCCGTGGCGCCTTCGCCGATCGCGAGGAAGGCCTGCCGGCGGTGTTGCTGCTGGACATCAAGATGCCGCGCCTGGACGGGCTGGAAGTGCTCAAGCAGGTGCGCAGCGACGAGACGCTCAAGCGCCTGCCGGTGGTGATCCTGTCGTCTTCGCGCGAAGAGAGCGACCTGGCGCGCAGCTGGGACCTGGGCGTCAATGCCTATGTGGTCAAGCCGGTGGATGTCGACCAGTTCTTCAACGCGGTCAAGACGCTCGGGACCTTCTGGGCGGTGATCAACCAGGCACCGGAGCTGGACTGAACCATGCCGCATGAGGGTGGCAAGCTGGAGCAGCTGAAGATCCTTCTGGTGGAAGATTCACCGGAAGATGCCGAGCTGTTGTCCGATCAGTTGCTCGATGCCGGGATCGATGCGGCATTCGAGCGCGTGGACAGCGAGCCCTCGCTGCGGAGCGCGCTGGATACGTTCCAGCCGGACATCGTGCTGTCGGACCTGAGCATGCCGGGGTTTTCCGGTCACCAGGCGCTGCGGTTGGTGCGCCAGAACGGCGCCACCCCCTTCATCTTCGTCTCCGGCACCATGGGCGAGGAGACCGCGGTCAAGGCGCTGCAGGATGGCGCCAACGACTACATCATCAAGCACAACCCCACGCGCTTGCCGAGTGCGGTGGTGCGCGCGATCCGCGAGGCGCGCGCCGATCTGGAACGCCAGCGCGTGGAGAGCGAGTTGATGCGCGCGCAGCGTCTGGAAAGCCTGGCGATGCTGGCGGCCGGCCTGAGCCACGATCTGCGCAACATCCTGCAGCCGTTGCTGATCGTGCCCGACCTGCTGGCCGGGCGCACCGACGACCCGCAGTTGCGGCAGCTGGCCAATGTGGTGGCCGAGTGCGGACGGCGTGGCCACGAGATGGCCGAGTCGATGCTCTCGTTCGTGCGCGGCTCCAACAAGCCGCGCGAGCAGGTGTCCATCGCCAACCTGTTCCAGGCCGTGCAGATGCTGCTCAAGAGCAGCCTGCCCGACGGGGTGCGTTTGCAGATGGACGCCATCGCCTCGGACCTGACCATCGAAGCCAACTACACCGAGTTGCAGCAATGCCTGCTCAACCTGGGCTTGAACGCGATCCAGGCGATGCCCGGCGGCGGTACCTTGATTCTGTCGGCCGACCAGCACGATGCCACGCGCGTGCGCATGAGCGTGGCCGATACCGGCGTGGGCATGAGCGACGAAACCCGCGCACGCCTGTTCAGCCCGTTCTTCACCACCAAAGCCGATGGCACCGGGCTTGGCCTGATCTCGTGCAAGCGCATCGTGGAAAGCTACGGTGGCAGCATCCAGGTCGACAGCCGCCTGGGCGAGGGCACGCGCTTCGACATGATCGTGCCGATGCGTGCGGCGGCAGTCGTGGCGGCCGAAACCGACCCGCCGCTTGCGCTTGGCCAGGGCCAGCGCATCCTGCTGGTGGATGGCGAGGCCACGCGCCTGTCGCTGCTGGGCAATGCCCTGTCCAGTCAGGGCTATCAGCCGCAGCTGGCCACCGATGGCGCTGCCGCGCTGCAACTGGTGCAGCAGCACGCCATGCCGGATCTGGTGATCATCGACAGCGACATCATCCTGCTGTCTGCGGTGAGCGTGCTGCTGAGCATGCAGGAGCTGGGGTATCAGGGCCCGGCAATCGTGCTGGAAGACATGGGCGCGCCGTTGCAGCGCGTGCACTTTCCGCCGGATATCCCGGTGCATGTGTTGCGCAAGCCGCTGGAGATGCGCCGCGTGTTCCGTGCCGTGGCGCACGCGCTCGAAGTGGCCTGAGGCCGCATCGGTCCGCTGCGTGGGTGCCGGATCACCGCCGGCATGCCGCAACAGTTGACGCTGACGCCGGCCGCATGCGCGAATACCGCATGACCACCGTGCTTCTCAGCCTCGGCAGCAATGTCCAGCCGACTCATTACCTGCGCTTGGCCGTGGCGGCCTTGCGCGCGCGCTTTGGCCCGCTCGCGGTATCCCCGGCGTATCGCACGCCGGCCGTGGGCTTCGACGGGCCGGATTTCGTCAACAACGCCGTGGCGCTGCAGACCGATCTGGAGCTGCATGCGCTCGATCACTGGTTGCATGCGCTGGAAGACGCGCATGGCCGCGATCGCAGCGGGCCACGCTTCAGCGACCGTACCCTGGATGTGGACGTGGTGTTCTTCGGCGATTGCGTCATCGAAGGCCCGGGCCAGTTGCGCATCCCGCGCCCCGAGCTCAAGCACGCGTTCGTGCTGAAGCCGCTGGCCGACATCGCGCCGGACTTCGTCGATCCGTTGAGCGGGCAGACGCTGGCCGCGCTCTGGCAGGCGCATGCGCAATACGGCGCTGCCTTCACCACGGTGGACCTGGAGCGCGCATCGGCAACGGCCGATATCGCGCAGTAGCACCGCCGCCCGACCGGCGTCACTGCGCGACGGCGGTTGCGTGCAGCGCAGGGCGATCGCGCGGATGCGCTGTGACTGGCGAAGGTTGCCGGCGTCGCAGCCGCGCGTGCAGGCAACCAAGCCCCCCAAGAGCGGCCGACAAACCGTAGCGAGCAGTGTCAGGTGTGGGCGCGGCCGGCGCGCATGAACCGGCGCGTACGAGCGGCACATGCCGGTTCCGGCCAGCGGCCGCGCGCGCCTGGCAGCCGTGCAGTCGTGGTGCTGGCCGCTCTAGCTGAGCTGGCGGCCGCCATCCACATGCAAGGTGTGGCCGGTGATGAAACCGGCGTCGTCCAGCAGCCAGCGCACGGCCTCGGCAATTTCTTCCGGCGTGCCGATGCGCGCCAGCGGGGTGCGTGCCAGCAGCGCCTGCTTGGCGTCGGAGGGCTTGCCTTCTTCCGGCCACAGGATCGCGCCGGGCGCCACCGCATTGACGCGCACCTGGGGCGCCAGCTCCAGCGCCAGCGAGCGGGTGAGCATCTCCAGTGCGCTCTTGGAGGCGCCATACAGGGGGTGGTTGCGCATCGGCTGCTGCGCGTGCAGGTCGGTGAGGTTGACGATGGCGCCATGGTGCTGGCGCAGCTGCGCGGCAGCGGCCTGGGCAATGAAGAACGGCGCACGCGCATTGACCGCGAACAACGCGTCCCATTGCTCCGGCGTGGCCTCGCCCAGGGCGGTGGGAAAAAACGCCGAGGCGTTGTTGACCACCGCATCCAGGCGGCCGAACGCATCGATGCACTCGGCCACCAACTGCGCAGGGGCCTGTGGCAGGCGCAGATCCGCAGACAGTGCGTGCGCACTGCCGGCGCGTTGTGCGCACAGTTCGGTCACGCGTGCGTCCAGCGCCTGGCCGGAGTGGTGCGCATGCAAGGCCACGCGGTAGCCCGCTGTGTGCAGCGTGGTGGCGATCTGCGCGCCGATGCGGCGGGCTGCACCGGTGATCAACACCACCTTGGAACTGTCTGTCATGGCGTACTCGCTCGGCGTTGCAAAGGGCTCGGCTATCCTGTGCATTGTCCCCGCAACCGGTGCCCGCATGCACGCCGACCTTCCCACTCCCGATTCGGACGCGCTGGCGCACAGCGACCAGTTGGCCGCGCACCTGCGCGCCGAAATCCAGGCCGCTGGCGGTGCGATTCCGTTCTCGCGCTTCATGGAGCTGGCGCTGTATGCGCCGGGCCTGGGCTATTACAGCGCCGGCGCAAGCAAGTTCGGCGAGGCCGGTGATTTTGTCACCGCACCCGAGCTTGGGCCGCTGTTTGCGGCCACCGTCTCCGGTGCGCTGGCCCCGGTGCTGCAGCAGCTCGGGCCGCAGGCGCGGGTGCTGGAAGTCGGTGGCGGCAGCGGTGCGTTTGCCGAAGTCACCCTCAAGCGGTTGCTGGAGCTGGATGCGCTGCCCGAGCGCTACGCGATCCTGGAGCCCAGCGCCGACCTGCGCGAGCGGCAGCGCGAACGCCTGGGCCGCAGCCTGATTCCGCCGGTGTTCGATCTGGTCGAGTGGCTGGATGCGCCGTTCCCCGACGATTGGGCTGGCGTGCTGTTCGCCAACGAGGTGATCGATGCATTGCCGACGCCGCGGTTCGCGTTGCGCGATGGCGAGGTCTACGAGGAAACCGTGGTGCTGGACGCGCAGCAGCAGTTTGCACGTGGCGAGCAGCCGGCCGATGCGTTGTTGAGCGCGGCGGTGCGCCACCTCGAGCGCTACCTGCAACAGCCGTTTGCCGACGGGTACCGCTCCGAGTTGTTGCCGCAGCTGCCGTACTGGATCCAGGCGGTGGCCGGTGGTTTGAAACGCGGTGCAATGCTGTTTGTCGATTACGGTTATCCGCGCGGCGAGTTCTATCGTGCGCAGCGCGAAGACGGCACCTTGCGGGCGTTCTATCGCCATCGCATGCATGAAGACCTGTATCGCTGGCCAGGTCTGCAGGACCTGACGGCGTCGGTGGACTTCACCGCGTTGGCCGAGGCCGGCACCGGTGCCGGTTTCGAGTTGGCCGGCTACTGCACGCAGGCGAGTTTCCTGCTGGGCAATGGGTTGGATGCCTTGCTGGCCCAGGCCGAGACGCGAACCGATGACGTGGGGCGCATGCGCCTGCGCGAGCAGATCAAGCGGCTGACCTTGCCCAGCGAGATGGGCGAGCGCTTCCAGGTGATGGGGTTCTCGCGCGATGTGGACTTCGCTCCTGCATTCCTGGCCGGCGATCTTACGTGGCGGTTGTGACCCCGGCGCTACGGCCGTTCCATCGGCCGCGCGTGTGGGTAGGATTGTGGGTCGCGGCCATCGGCGTTCTCATCGCGGTGTGCCTTGGGCCGCCGCCGGAATTTCCGGAGCTGCCGTCCAACAGCGACAAAGCGGAACATTTCCTGAGTTTTGCGCTGTTGTGCTGGGGGGCGGTGCAGTTGTTCGCAATGCGACGCGCGCTGTTGCTGGCGGCGTTCGGGTTGGTGCTGTTGGGGATCGGGATCGAGATTGCGCAGGGGGCACTGACCACCAATCGCAGTGCCGATCCCTATGACGCGCTGGCCGACACCTTGGGCATCCTGGCCGGGTTGTGCCTGACATGGACGCCGCTGCGCTTGGTGATGCTGCGAATTGATCAGCGCTTGTTTGGTGCACGCTGATTCTGCAAGACGGTATGGGCAGGGCCGCAGATTCATGGGGTGTCCTGCTGGCAGTGAGGGTGCGGCGCGTTCGACCATGCTTCAAGAGCCGGGGGATCACGATGCGCACAGCGCATGGGTCTCAACCTGATTGTTCACTACGGACAGATCAGGCGGAGAGCTGATCATCTGCGCCGTCGCTGCAGGGCCTTGCCCGCCCACCATCGCGGGACACGCTGCAAGTACATCCGTGTAAGCTCCGTGGCGGCATCCATGCCGCCAAGGGTCCCGCGACGGTGGGCGGGCAAGGGCCAGTCGAGATGGTCGGTGTGCAGAGCTATCAGCAGAGCAACCAGCAGAGCAACCAGCAAACCATGCGATGCGGTGTCTTCGCTCTTCAACAAAACCACCAGTCAACTGTCTGGCGTGGTGTCCTCGCCGATTGCGGGACCGTGTGGCGGCATGGATGCCGCCACCGAGCCTCCACGGACGGATTCACGGCGTGTCCCGCGAGCGGTGAGGGCGCCGCGCGCTCGACCAGACTTGAAGATCGCAAAGTGATCGCGATAGGCACAGTGCAGGCGTCTCGACCTGATTGCTCAAGACGGACAAATCAGGCGTAGAGCGAATGATCTGCGCCGTTGCTGCAGGGCCCTTGCCCGCCCACCATCGCAGGACACGCTGCAAGTACATCCATGTAGCTCCGTGGCGGCATCCATGCCGCCAAGGGTCCCGCGACGGTGGGCGGGCAAGGACCAGTCGAGATGGTCGGTACGCATGGATATAAACCAGCGACGATCAGGCTGGCGATGCGGTGACCTTTGCTTTCAATGAAACCACCAGTCAACTGTCTGGCGTGGTGTCCTCGCCGATTGCGGGACCGTGTGGCGGCATGGATGCCGCCACCGAGCCTCCACGGACGGATTCACGGCGTGTCCCGCGAGCGGTGAGGGCGCCACGCGCTCGACCAGACTTGAAGATCGCCAAGTGATCGCGATAGGCACAGTGCAGGCGTCTCGACCTGCTTGCTCAAGACGGACAAATCAGGCGTAGAGCGAATGATCTGCGCCTTTACGGCAGGGCCCTTGCCCGCCCACCATCGCAGGACACGCTGCAAGTACGTCCATGTAAGCTCCGTGGCGGCATCCATGCCGCCAAGGGTCCCGCGACGGTGGGCGGGCAAGGACCAGTCGAGATGATCGGTCCGCAGCGTTTTCGACAAGCAATCGACAAGCAACCGACAAGCAACCGACAAGCGGCGTGACGCGGTGTCTTTGCCGTGGAGCTGATCTAGTCCTCTGGACAAGTCGTCGGCAGCGCGGCTGTTCCATGGCGACCGCATACGGAGTGCTTGTCGTTGTCAGACGGGCATGCGTACCGGGCGCTCGCGCAACCACTTGGTTGCCACCCACTTTTCGCCGGCCAATACGGGCGCGCCGGCATGCAGGCTACGCGTCATCGGGTGTGGGCGGTCGTAGCTGAAAAACACTGCGTTACCTTTCACTGCGGCAACGTCCAGATGCACATCGGGGAAGCGGGTGGCACCACCGCGTTCGGGCGTGTTGAGGTACATCACCAACGACGCGACGCGTTGACCGCCGGCCTGCAGCAACACCGGCGTGCCCGCGGCGTCGGGGTCGAAGTAATCGTAGTGCGGCTGATATTCCGCACCGGTGACGTAGCGCAACACCTGAAGGCCTTCGCCGTGGTCCACCGGCCAATCGAGCAGGCGCGAGATGCGCGCTTCGATGCTTCGGCAAAGTGCATCCTGGCCCAGCTGCAGGCACATGCTGTGGCTGGTGCGTGCGGCATGCACGATCTGCGCGCCGTTGCGGTTGTCTACCGTACGTGAGCGCACCAGGTGCGGTTGTGCGAGTGCGATCAGTGCATCGCATTCGGCATCGGACAGGAACTTCTCCAGCACTACCACGCGCGGCAGCAGCAGGCTGATCAGTACGCGCACCTGACGGTCGCCCAGATCCAGTAGCGATGCATCGTCGTATTGCAGTAGTGCGGGTACGCGCACCGGCAAGGGCAGGCCATTTGCCTGCGCGTGTTGTTGGATATGGGCGCGCACCAGTGATTCGACTGCATCGATGGCGTCCTGCTCGTTCCAGCCCTGATCGAGCAACGGCTGTAGCGCTTGCTCGGGTGGTTGGCCGGCCACGGCCTGCGCAACGATCCAGTCGGCCAGTGCTGGAGCAATCGGGAGGGATGTCATCCCGCCACAGTGCATGCCGAGGTGTGTCAGTGGTGTGTCAAATGTGTCGTGGTAAGACAAATGCAACAGACGCCCCCTATAACGGTGACGGGGATCTTGAACGTGCTCGCCACTGCAGTGAGCGGAACGCAACCAATTCTTGACGACTCCTCTTCATACCGGACCTTTTGACCTGGAGATCAGCCGCATGTCCGTTCGCAATAGCAGCAAGACACTTCTCATGACGTTCGGGACCGCGCTGGCGTTGTCTGCCTGCGGTGGCGGTGCCGACCGTGTCGCGTCGCCGGGCGAAGGCGCGTTTCCGCCCGCACCGGCGCCCGCACCGACGCCGGCGCCCACGCCTGCACCGACGCCTGCACCCACACCGACCGGCCCGGCCGCGGATTGCCCGACCGGCTTTTCCAACGTGGGCACCATCGCCAACAACACGCTGCGCTCGTGTCAGTTGCCGGAGACCATCACCGGCAATCTGGTGGTGCCGGCCCGTGCAGGCACGGCGTATTCGATCAGCGGGCGTGTCAACGTCGGCACCGATCGCGGCGGCAATGCCACCGCGCCAGCGGCCGGCAGCACGCAGGGCATCCTGACCATCGAACCAGGCGTGACCTTGTACGGTTCTGCCGGTAGCGACTACATCGTGGTCAACCGCGGCTCGCAGATCTTTGCCGAAGGCAGCGCCACCGCACCGATCGTGTTCACTGCGCGCCAGGCGCTGGATGGCACGGTGAGCGCCAACACCATCGGCCTGTGGGGCGGCATCGTGGTGCTGGGGCGCGCGGCGATCAACAACTGCCCGGGCACCACCGTGTCGGGCACACCGGAGTGCCAGGCGCAGGTCGAAGGTACCAACGCGTTCTACGGCGGTAACAGCGCAACCGACAACAGCGGCTCGCTACGCTACCTGCGCGTGATGTATTCGGGCTTTGAAATCTCGCCCAACAACGAGCTGCAGGGCATCACCCTGGCCGGCGTGGGCAGCGGCACGCGCCTGGATTACGTGCAGATCCACAACAGCTCCGACGACGGCATCGAATGGTTCGGTGGCACCGTCAACGGCAGCCACATCGTGATCACCGGCGCCGACGACGATTCGCTGGATACCGATGCCGGCTGGAGCGGCGCCCTGCAGTACGGCATCGTGGTGCAGCGCGCCGGTGGCGGCGACCGCATGAACGAGTGGAGCAGCCTGCGTCGCCAGCCGTATTCGCGCCCGAAGGTGGCCAACTTCACCTACGTGGGCAATGCGCGCGCCGGTGCGGCGATCATGCTCAACCAGGGCACCCAGGCAGCGTTCTACAACTCAGTGTTCACCCGTCCGGCCGGCGGCACCGGCGATGGCCTGGTGTGCCTGAACATGGCCGACGCCGACACCGCGGGCACCTTCCACTCGGTGTTCTTCGCCTGCCCGACCGCATTCGGCAGCGATGCGCGTGCAGCCAGCCAGTTTGCAGCCGGCACCAACAACGTTGCCAACGGCGTGTCCACGCTGCAGAACACCTTCGTCAATGGCACCAACGAAACCGCGGTGCCGGCGTTCCAGGGCTTGAACGGGGTGAGCAGCTTCTTCCAGCAGGTGAACTACATCGGCGGCGTGCGCGATGCCAACGACACCTGGTGGCAAGGCTGGACCTGCGGCCTGACCGCCGATCGTCCCTGCTGAGGCACGGCATCGCGCGGCGGCCCGACGCCGCCGCGCGATGCGTCCCGCTTCATCTTTCTGTTGCCAGGGCTCCCACGATGCGAACCTCCACTGTTGCCCGTCTCTCGCGGACGGGCCTGTCTCTTTCCATTTCCACCTTGTTGATGTCCGGCGCCGCATTCGCGCAGTCGGCCGCCAGCGATGCTGCCGGCGGCAGCAGTTCCAGTGCTGCTGCCAGTACGCCCAAGCAACTCGACCAGGTCGTGGTGCGCGGCGAATACATTCCCGAACCGATGCTGCAGACCTCCGAAGTGGCCTCGTTCGTCACCCGCGAGGACATGGAGCGCACCGGCGACAGCAGCGCGGCGGTGGCGTTGACGCGCGTCACCGGGCTGAGCCTGTCGCGCGGCAAGTATGTGTATGTGCGCGGCCTGGGCGAGCGCTATTCGTCGGCGCTGTTCAACGGCTCGCCGTTGCCCAGCCCGGAGCCGATGCAGCGCGTGGTGCCGCTGGACCTGTTCCCCAGCGACGTGCTGCAAAGCGTGACCGTGCAGAAGACCTATTCGGCCGATTATCCGGGTGAATTCGGCGGTGGCGTGATCGATCTGCAGTCGATGACGGTGCCGGACAAGCCGTTCCTGTCGCTCACCGTGGGCGGCGGCGCCAATAGCGTCAGTACCGGCGAGAAGGGCCTGACGTATTACGGCTCCGGCGACGACGAGTGGGGCTTTGATGATGGCACGCGCAAGCAGCCGGGCGCGTTGCGCGATGCGATCGGCAGTGGGCGCCGCGTGGACCTGGGGAATTTCTCGCGCGAGGACATCCGCCGCATCGGGCGCAGCATGAACGATGCCAACCTGTATGTGCTGCAGGAAAAGGACAGCATTGCCCCGGACGTCAACGTGGGCGCCAGCGCCGGCTACAGCATGGACGTGGGCGAGGCCAAGCTGGGCATCGTCGCCGTTGCCAGCTACGACAACGAATGGCGCACGCGGACCGGCAAGCAGCAGGACGGCATCTTTGTCGGCGACAGCGTGGAGTTCAATTCCAACTACGATTTCGCCACCACCCGCAACAACGTGCGCAGCAACGGCATGCTGGGGCTGGGCTGGGAATATGGGCGCCACAAGATCGGCTGGGCCACCTTGTATGTGCACGACGCACTGAAGGTGGCGCGCAGCCGGGCCGGCCGCGATGAGCTGGCAGGTTTCGATGTGCGCGACGACAACACCGAGTGGTACGAGCGCCAGCTGATCAACAACCAGCTGCTCGGCTCGCATGCATTCGGCGAATACGATGACCTCAAGATCGAGTGGCGCGCCGCAGTGGCCAATGCAAGCCGTGATGTGCCCTACGAGACCGGCATCCGCTACGAGCTGCTGGATGGCTACTGGGCGCACGATGCGTCGCGCGTGCAGAACTACACCCGCTTCAGCAAGGTCGACGACACCGTGGCCAGCGGTGGTGTGGATGTCACCTGGCGCCTGCCGATCGAGCACGACCTCACCATCAAGGGCGGCCTGGCGTATCTGGACAACGACCGCAGCGCGTGGAGCCGCGAATTCCGCTTCCTGGCGCTGGACGGCCCGCTGCCCTTCCTGAACCAGTATCAGCGCGTGGACTATCTGCTCTCCGACTACAACCTCAGCAACGATCTGCTGCGACTGCGCGAGACCACCGGCAGTTTCGGTGCGGCCGCCTACGACGCCACCTTGAAGGTGAAGGCGGCGTACCTGCAGGCCGAAGGCGAGATCGTGCCGACCCTGCGGGCCACCGTGGGCGTGCGTTACGAGGACGCCACCCAGGCGGTGCATCCGTACGACATCTTCACCGGCACGCGGCAGGACAGCGTGGCGCCGCTGCAGAACAGCTACGCGCTGCCCTCGGCGACGGTGACCTGGAATTTTGCCGAGAACCAGCAGCTGCGCTTCGGTGCCTCCAAGACCATCGCGCGGCCGCAGTTCCGCGAAATGGCGCCGCAGCAATATCTGGACCCGGATATCGACCGCCAGTTCTTCGGCAACCCGTTCCTGGTGGACAGCGAGCTGGTCAATCTGGATGCGCGCTACGAGTGGTTCTTCGAGCCGGGCCAGTACGTCACCATCGGCGCCTTCTACAAGAACATCGACAAGCCGATCGAAGCCATCGTCAACGACGCGCCCGGCGGCGGCATCGTGCAGAGCTTCATCAATGCGCCCAAGGCCACGCTGTACGGTGTGGAGCTGGAGGCCAAGAAGTATCTGGACCTGCCGATTGCCGCGGACTGGTGGGGCGACAAGCGCGTGTTCGTGTCCGGCAATTACACGCGTACCACCTCGGAGGTAAGTGCCAGCGCCGGCGACACGGTGCAGCCGTTCGGCTTCAGTGCACCGGTGCAGGCCAACCTGTTCATTCGTGATGGCTCTGCACTGCAGGGGCAGTCGGATGACATCGCCAATCTGCAGATCGGCGTGGAAAGCGAGAGCACGCACAGCCAGGCCACGTTGATCGCCAACTATGTGGGCGAGCGGGTGTCCGCGCGTGGTCGTCCGGGCCAGCCGGATTACATCGACAAGCCCGGCACTTCGCTGGATCTGGTGATCAAGAAGGGCCTGGTGTGGTCGGGCGATACGTTGTCGGTGAACGTTGCCGCACGCAATCTGCTCAAGACCAAATACCAGGAGTATCAAAAGCTGGGCAGCAACCGGGTGGACCTGTACACCTACCAGCCCGGCATCAGTTATGACATCAGTGTGACCGCACGTTTCTGAGCCGTCGCGCGCGTCCGTCACCGCAAACGCCCGTCGTGCCACGCACGGCGGGCGTTTGCGTTCTGCCGCACGTCGGCCTGTGCCGGCTTGTGTCATCGTTTTCTTCGAACTGACACATTGCTGCCGCATTCTGTCATCCATTCGCAATCCTGAGACGGATGTCTGCTTTGCAGCGCGTATTACCCCCCTTGAATGCCGTCATGTCGCTGCGTGGTGTACGCACCGCCGTGGTCTGCGCGCTGGCCGTCCTGCTGGCGGTACAGGCGCTGCGCCTGGTGTGGCTGGTGGTCACGCCGATCGGCCCGCTGGGCACGCGACCACCTGCCATCGAGGCAACATTGGATCTGTCTGCGCTCGGCCGCGACGTGTTCTATCGCAACGTCGGCGGCGCCAGCAGCGATGGGATCGTGCTGCATGGTGTGCGCGCCGGTGACACGCACGCGGCCGCCTATCTCAGTCGCGGCGACGGCAGACAGGGCGCCTACCGGGTCGGCGATGCGGTGGTGCCCGGCGTGGTGGTGCAGGCGATCGCTGCCGACCATGTGCTGCTACGCACCGTCAGCGGCGTGCGCCGGCTGGGGTTGATCGACGCTGCGCCGCAGGTGCCCGCCTCGACGACACCGGTAGCCGGCACGACGACAGCAGGCACGGCCGCTGCGGTGATGTCGAACGTGGGCAACGCCACCAACGCCACCAACGCATCCGCCGCCGCTGCCGTGGACCCGCAGCAGTTGCTGAGCACCGCCGGCTTACGCGCAAGCGAGGACGGCAGCGGCTACACGCTCATGCCGCGCGGCGATGGGGCATTGCTGCGACAGGCCGGCCTGGCCGCCGGCGACGTCCTGACCCAGATCAACGGCCGCACTCTCGATGCCGAACACCTGCGCGAGCTGCAGGACGAACTACGCGATGGTCAGGCGGCCACGCTGACCTACCGCCGCAACGGCCAGACCCACACCATGACCCTGAAGCGCCCGCAATGAGTGCCGTTCGTCCCCTCTGGCTGATGACGGCCACCTTGTTGCTCGCGCTGCCCGCCATGCCGGTCGTATCGCTGCGCGCGGCCGATGCGCCGGCCGTGCGCCTGCAGGACGTGGACCTGCGTGCCTTCATCCAGGATGTGTCGCGTGCCACCGGCATCACCTTCATCGTGGACACGCGCGTGCAGGGCACGGTGAACGTGGCGCGTGCGCAGGCGATGTCCGAGGCCGATCTGCTGGGCATGCTGCTGGCGGTGCTGCGTGCCAATGGCTTGATTGCAGTGTCCAGCGGGCCGGCGACCTACCGCATCATTCCCGACGACACCGCCGCGCAACAGCCCGGCAGTGCGGCCGATGGCAATCTGGGGTTCGCGACGCAGGTGTTCACCCTGCAGCGTGTGGATGCGCGCAGTGCGGCAGAAATCCTCAAGCCGCTGATCGGGCGCGGCGGGGTGATCATGGCGATGCCGCAAGGCAACAGCCTGTTGATTGCCGACTACGCCGATAACCTGCGCCGCATCCGTACCCTGGTGGCGCAGATCGATACCGACCGCGCGGCCATCGATACGGTGACGTTGCGCAACAGTTCGGCGCAGGAATTGGCGCGCACCCTGACCACGCTGTTCGGGCAAGGCGGCGAGCGCAGCAATGTGCTGTCGGTGTTGCCGGTGGACAGCAGCAACTCGTTGATCGTGCGTGGCGACCCCGCACTGGTGCAGCGGGTGGTGCGCACCGCAATGGACCTGGACGGGCGCGCCGAACGCCGCGGCGATGTCAGTGTGGTACGGCTGCAGCACGCCAGTGCCGAGCAATTGCTGCCGGTGTTGCAGCAGCTGGTCGGGCAGACCCCGGGCAATGAGGCGCAGCCCGGGCAGGACACGCGCTCCAACGCGGTGGATGTGGCCAATGCAGCGGGCGCCGCGCAGACGCAGGTGATCACCCCGGCCGCTGGCAAGCGCCCGGTGATCGTGCGTTACCCCGGCTCCAACGCCTTGATCATCAATGCCGACCCGGAAACCCAGCGTGCGCTGATGGAGGTGATCCGTCAGCTGGACGTGCATCGCGAGCAGGTGCTGGTGGAAGCGATCGTGGTGGAGATCTCCGACACCGCCGCCAAGCGCCTGGGCGTGCAGCTGCTGCTGGCCGGCCGCAACGGCACCGTGCCGTTGATCGCCACGCAGTACAGCGGCGCATCGCCGGGCATCGTGCCGCTGGCCGCGGCGGCGGCGGGCACGCGCAGCGGCAATACCGACGACGATTCGGTGCTGGAACAGGCGCGTAATGTGGCCGCGCAATCGCTGCTGGGCCTGAGCGGCGGTTTGATCGGGCTGGCCGGGCAAAGCAATGATGCGGTGTTCGGCATGATCATCGATGCGGTCAAGAGCGACACCGGCTCCAACCTGTTGTCCACCCCGTCGATCATGACCCTGGACAACGAACAGGCGCGCATCCTGGTTGGCCAGGAAGTGCCGATCACCACCGGCGAAGTGCTGGGTGCGGCCAACGACAACCCGTTCCGCACCATCCAGCGCCAGGACGTGGGCGTGGAACTGGAAGTGCGCCCGCAGATCAACACCGCTGGTGGCATCACCCTGGCGATCAAGCAGGAGGTCTCGGCCATTGCCGGGCCGGTCAGCGCGCAATCCTCGGAGCTGGTGTTCAACAAGCGCCAGATCGAGACGCGCGTGGTGGTCGAGAACGGCGCCATCGTCGCGCTCGGTGGGCTGCTCGACCAGAACGACCGCCAGACTGTCGAAAAGGTGCCGCTGCTTGGCGATGTGCCCGGGCTGGGTGCGTTGTTCCGGCACAGGTCGCGCAACCGCGACAAGACCAACCTGATGGTGTTCATTCGCCCCACCATCATTCGCGATGCCGCCGATGCGCAGCGCATGACCGCGCCGCGCTACAACTACCTGCGCGACCGCCAGCTGGCCGATGGCGACCCGGAAGCGGCGCTCGATGCGTTGGTGCGCGACTACTTGCGTACACAGCCGCCACAGTTGCCGGCCGGCCCATCGTCGGTCGTGCCGAAGCGGACACCGGCACCCACGCCTGTGCCCGCCGCACGTCCCGCGCAGCGCTGATGTCATGAGCACTGCACGCGCCAGCATTTCCTATGCATTCGCAAAGCGCCACGGCGTGGTGTTGCTCGGCAGCGACACTGCCGCGCAGATCGGCCTGCGCGAAGGCGGCGATGTGCAGGCTTTGATCGAACTGCGGCGTGCGCTGGGCATGCCGCTGCAGGTGCGCACGCTGGCGCCATCGGTGTTCGACCGGCACGTGTCGGAGATCTACGCCGATGCCGGGCTGGAGCAGGGGGTGCAGGTCGAAGCGCTGGACCTGCATGGCAGTCTGGATTCGTTGATCGACGACATCCCCACCGCCGACCTGCTCGACAGCCAGGACGATGCGCCGATCATCCGCCTGATCAACGGCATCATCGCCGAAGCCGCGCGCCTGGGCGCGTCCGATGTGCATCTGGAATCCTACGAATCGCGCTTGCGGGTGCGCCTGCGCGTGGATGGGGTAATGCGCGAAGCAGCGACGTTGCCCGGACGCATTGCGCCGTTGCTGGTGTCGCGCGTCAAGGTGATGGCGCGTCTGGATATCGCCGAAAAACGTATCCCGCAGGATGGCCGCGTGTCGCTGGTGATGGGCGCCAAGGCCTTGGACGTGCGCGTCTCCACGCTGCCCACGCGCGGCAGCGAGCGGGTGGTGCTGCGTATCCTGGACAAGGAGCAGGGCACGCTGTCGCTGGCGCAGCTGGGCATGCCTCCGGCGGTGATGCACACCGTGCAGCGCGCCTTGCAGGTGCCCAACGGCATCGTGCTGGTCACCGGCCCTACCGGTTCGGGCAAGACCACCACGCTGTATGCGGCGCTGAGCCTGCTCAACGATGGCTCGCGCAACATCCTCACTGTCGAAGACCCGGTGGAATACGCCATCGATGGCGTCGGCCAGACCCAGGTCAACGCACGCGTGGGCATGACCTTCGCCGCCGGCCTGCGCGCCATCCTGCGCCAGGACCCGGACGTGGTGATGATCGGCGAGATCCGCGACACCGAGACCGCGCAGATCGCGGTGCAGGCCAGCCTCACCGGCCACCTGGTGCTCTCCACCGTGCACACCAACGATGCGGTGGGGGCGGTCACGCGCCTGCGCGACATGGGGATCGAGCCGTTCCTGCTGGCATCGAGCCTGCGGTTGATCCTGGCGCAGCGGCTGGTGCGGCGCTTGTGCCCGCACTGCCGCTGCGAGCGTACGATCGATGCGGGTACGCGCCAACTACTGGATGCGCCTGCCGACGCATTGATCTACACAGCCGTGGGCTGCAGCGTCTGCCATCACAGCGGCTACGCCGGGCGCGTAGGCATCTACGAAGCCATTGCGGTGGACGATGCGATGCGCCGCCTGATCGGCGACAACGCCGACGAAGACGCGCTGGCGGCGGTGGCCTTTGCGCGCGCGCCGCGGCTGGGCGATGCCGCACGCGCCGCCGTGCTGCAAGGCCTGACCACGCTGGAAGAAGCGCTGCGTGTGACCCGTCAGCAGGACGACGCGCATGCCGCAGTTTGATTACACCGTGCTCGATCTGCAGGGGCGCAACCGGCACGGCGTGATCAGCGCCGACAGCGTGCACAGTGCGCGTGCGCAGCTGGAGCAGCGGCAATGGGTGCCCGTGCGCGTGGAAGCGGCCGCAGCGACAGCCGGCACGGCCGTGCGCGCAGCGCGCTTCAGCGGCAAGGACCTGGTGTTGTTCACCCGCCAGCTCTCCACCCTGGTGGAAACCGCGCCACTGGAAGAAGCCCTGCGCACCATCGGCACCCAGTCCGAACGCCGCGGCGTGCGCCGGGTCACCAGCCAGACGCACGCGTTGGTGCTCGAAGGGTTTCGCCTGTCCGATGCGATGGCACGGCAAGGTAACGCATTCCCGCCGCTGTACCGCGCCATGGTGGCCGCCGGCGAAAGCGCGGGCGCCTTGCCGCAGGTACTGGAACGCCTGGCCGATCTGCTGGAACGCCAAGCGCAGGTCCGCAGCAAGTTGCAGTCTGCACTGGTCTATCCCGCCGCACTCGCCCTGACCGCCGGTGCGGTGGTGATCGTGCTGATGACCTTCGTGGTGCCCAAGGTGGTGGACCAGTTCGATTCGATGGGCCGCGCCTTGCCCTGGCTGACGCGTGCGGTGATCGGCGTGTCGCAGTTTCTGCTGCATGCAGGCATCCCGTTACTCCTTGCGCTGGTGGTTGCGGCGGCGGCCACGTTGCACCTGCTCAAACGGCCAGCGCTGCGCCTGGCAGCGGACCGCGCGCTCCTGCGTGCGCCCCTGCTGGGCCGGCTGATCCGCGATCTGCACGCCGCGCGCATGGCGCGCACGCTGGCAATCATGGTCAACAGCGGCCTGCCACTGATGGAGGGCCTGATGATTGCCGCGCGCACCGTGGACAACCGCGCGTTGCGGCTGGCCACCGACAGCATGGTCACCGCGATCCGCGAAGGCGGCAGCCTGGCCGCGGCGATGAAGCGCGCAGGAGTGTTTCCGCCGACGTTGTTGTACATGGCCTCCAGTGGCGAAAACAGCGGGCGCCTGGCGCCGATGCTGGAGCGCGCCGCCGATTACCTGGAACGCGAATTCGAGTCGTTCACTACCGCCGCGATGAGCCTGCTGGAGCCGGCCATCATCGTGCTGCTGGGCGGGGTGGTGGCGGTCATCGTGCTGTCGATCCTGTTGCCCATCCTGCAATTCAACACCCTCGCGCTTGGTTGAGCGCGGCCGTTTCTCCCGGAGACCTTCATGCAGCCCCTTCAATGCCGTGCACGCATCGACGCACTCATCTCGCGCAAACGCGCGCGTGGCTTCACCCTGGTCGAGCTGATGGTGGTCATCGTCATCATCGGCCTGCTCGCCACCGTGGTGATGATCAACGTGATGCCCAGCCAGGACCGCGCCATGGTCGAAAAAGCGCGCGCCGATGTGGCAGTGCTGGAACAGGCGCTGGAAACCTACCGCCTGGACAACCTCAGCTACCCGAGCACCGAACAAGGGCTGCAGGCCTTGCTCAACCCGCCGAGCGGATTGACGCGACCAGAGCGTTATCGGCAGGGCGGCTATATCCGGCGGCTGCCGGAAGACCCGTGGGGCCACGCCTATCAATACCGCCGCCCGGGCCGCAACGGCGGCTTCGACGTCTACTCGTTTGGCGCCGATGGTGCAGAGGGCGGCGATGCCGACAACGCCGATATCGGCAACTGGCGCTGAGTGCCGACAGTACCTGCCACTGCACAGCCACCATCCATGTGCATGCGAGTGCACGCGGCGCCAACGCACGCGCGCGGCTTCACCCTGCTCGAGGTGCTCGCGGTGCTGGTGATCACCGCGCTTGCCAGCACGCTGGTGGTGATGACCTTGCCCGATACGCAGCGCGATCTGCACGATCACGCCGATACCCTGGCCAGCGCGCTGATGCAGGCACGCGATGAGGCGATCATGAGTTTGCGCATGGTAGAGGTCAGTATCGATGCCGGCGGCTACGCGTTCCGTCGCCAGGCGCAGCAGCGCTGGATCGTGTTGGATGAAACGCCGTTCGCAGCCATGCGCTGGCCGGACGGCATCCAGGCGCAGTTGCCCGCCGGCAGCGAGCGACTGAGCGTGCGTTTCGATCCCACCGGTGCGGCCACGCCGCAACGCATCGCTTTGGGGGATGGTCGGCAGCAGATGCAGGTGGTGGTGGATGCCGCCGGTGTGGTGCAGGTCGATGCGCCCTCGCGCTGAGCCACGCGCATCGGGCGGTTTTTCGCTGCTCGAACTGATGGTCGCGCTGGCGATCTTCGGCATGGCGGTGGTCGGTCTGTTGAATCTGTTCGGCGAGAGCACCCGCACGGCGGTGGTGCTGGAAGAGCGTGCACTGGCTGCGGTGGTGGCAGAGAACCAGGCCATCGAAGCGATGCTGTCGCCCGCTGCTGCCGTACGCGCACCGGCGAACGGGCAGGCAGTGCTCGGCGATCGCCGCTGGGAGTGGCAACGCCAGGCCATGCCGGCCGGCGCTGCAGGCCTGGTGCGGATCGAGGTGCGCGTGCGCGCCGCAGGCCAGGCGCAGGAAGTGGCCAGTCTGAGTGTGTTGCGGAGTGTCGAATGATCCGCAGGCAGCGCACGCGCGGCTTCACCTTGATCGAACTGCTGGTGGCTCTGGCGGTATTCGCGCTGGTGGCCGCAGCGGCGGTGGTGGTGATGCGGCAGAGTATCGATCAGCGCGATGTCGTGCGTGCGCGGCTGCAGCAGATTCGCGATTTCCAACTCATGCATGGCCTGCTACGCAGCGATCTGCAACAGGCCGCAGTGCGCCGCACCCGCAACAGCGAGGGAGGTGCCGCCCGCAGTGCATTTGTCGCAAGCGCGCCGGGGACGCAGGGGCCGTTGTTCGGCTTTGTGCGGCGTGGCTGGAGCAATCCGGACCAGTTGCCGCGTGCGTCGCTGCAATACGTGGAATACCTCGTGGTGGATGGGCGGCTGGAGCGCAGCGCACGCCCTGCGCTCGACGGCGCAACCGCCGGCACGCCGCAAGTGCTGTTGCGCGGTGTGCGCTCGGCAGTGGTGGCGTTCCATTACCGCGCGCAGTGGAGCGATGGCTGGAGCGGCGGGCTGGAAGCAGTGCCGGATGCGGTCGCGCTGGAGCTGGAGCTGGAACACTGGGGACGGGTGCGCCAGCTGTTCCTGCTGCCGGAGGGGCGCACATGAGCACACTGCACGTCCCTGCCAGGCAACGGGGCGTGGCCTTGCTCACGGTGTTGCTGCTGGTTGCAGTGATGACCTTGCTGATGGCCGCCGTGCTGGACGACCTGCGCTTTGGGCTGCGCCGTAGCGGCAATGGCGCGGCGATGACGCAGGCGCAGTGGTACGCACTGGGGAGCGAGACCGTCGCGCGCCAACGGCTGCAGGCCATGGCAAAGCGCGATCCGCTGCGCACCACCCTGGACGGCGGCTGGAACGACCAGCCGATCCGCTTTCCGTTGGACGACGGTGCCGTGAGCGTGCGCCTGCGCGACCGCGGCGGCTGCTTCAATCTCAACAGCGTGGTCGTCGGTGCGCCCGAGCAATGGCAGCGCAGCGACGAAGGTGCACGTCAATACCGCGCCTTGCTCGAAGTGCTGGGCATCGCCCCGCAAAAGGCGCAGGCGCTGACCGATGCGCTGGTGGACTGGATCGACAGCGACGCGCAGCCCGGCGCGCAAGGTGCCGAAGACGACCGCTACCTGCAGGCTGCCGTGCCGCTGCGCACCGGTGCGACGTTGCTGGCAGGCATCAGCGAACTGCGTGCCATCGACGGCTACACGCCGCAGCTGGTCGCGCAACTGCAGCCGTACGTGTGTGCGCTGCCGGAAGGACGCCTGTCGCCGATCAACGTCAACACGCTGCGCCTGCAGGATGCGCCGGTGCTGGTGGCGCTGACCGGCGGTGCACTGGCGTTGCCGGCCGCGCGAAGCGTCATCGCCGCACGGCCGGCCGGAGGATGGCGCGACGTCAGGACGTTCCTTAGCCAGCCGGCGTTGCTGCAGGCCGAGCCTGCCAATGCAGTGTTGGAACAGATCGAACTCCGCACCCACTATTTCTCTCTTTACAGCCAGGTCGACCATGCCGGCGCGCAGGTCCTGCTGGAAGCGTTGCTGCAACAGGAAGCAGCCGGCCGTGTGCGGCTGGTGGCGCGCCAATGGAGTTCCGACGAATGAGTAGTACCTTGCTGTTGCTGCCAGCCGATGCCGCGGCAGACCCCATTGCCGTGCGCGTGGATGCGCAGGGGCATGCCCTGGTGCAGCACACGCCCAGCGCACTGCACGAACGTTCCGCGCACACGCTGCTGGTGGTGCCGGGCAGTGCGGTGCATCTGCGCTGGATGACGCTGCCAGGCCGCAGCGTTGCGCAATCGGTGGCGGCCGCGCGGCTGCAACTGGCCGAGCATCTGGCCACCGATGCGCAGGCCGTGCATGTGGCAATCGCCGAACAGGCCGAGCCCGACGGCACACGCCTGGTTGCGGCCGTGGACGCTGCGGTGATGCACCAGTGGTTGCAGCGCGCCGCGAGTGTGGGCGTGGTGCCCGATACGGTGGTGCCGGATTGTCTGTTGCTGGACAACGCCGATGCCGATCAGGCACCCACCGTGGTGGAATGGGATGGGCGCTGGCTGCTACGCGGGCCGCGCCTGGCCTGCAGCCTGGAGCCGCCGCTTGCGCAGCTGCTGCTCGCCGCGCAACCGCGTGCAGCAACGCTGCCGCCGGAGGCAGATCCGCACCGCGCCATCGCGCAGTTCGCGCGCCATGCCGTGACAGCCCCGCTCGATCTGCGGCAGCACGCCTTTGCAATCCGGCCACAAGCGCGCTCCGGTTTCAGTTTGCGCATGCTGGCCGCATTGCTGGCGCTGCTGGTGGTCTCACCGCTGCTGTTGCTGCTTGCGCAAACGTTGCGCTACGAGATCGGTGCGCGTGTGCTGCAAGCACGCGTCGCCGCGCAGTTGGGTGTGCGCGATGCAGCGGCGGTGCCTGCCGCACTGCAGGCACGCCGCCAGGCGGGCACGGCGGCCGATCGGCTGGCCGTGCAACTGGGTGCCCTGTTCGCAGCGGTCGATACGCTTCCGGCTGCGGAACTGGACCAGCTCGATTACCGCGCCACACAGCCGCTGCGCGCGACCTTGCTGCACACCGATGGAGCAGACCTGCAACAGCTATCTGCCCGGCTTGCCGAGGCGGGTTGGCACATTGATCCCGGCGGCAGTCAGGTCGAAGACGATCGCATGCGGACGCCATTCGCACTGGAGCCGTTGCGATGAAGGCGTCTTTGCAACGCGGCGCGCAGTGGTGGCAGGCGCGGGCGCCGCGCGAGCGGCGCATGCTGGGTCTGATGTGCGCTGCGCTGGCGGCGTTCATTGGTTGGTATGCGCTCTACACCCCATTGCGGCACTGGCATGACCGGGCCTGGGCGCGCTACGCCGATGCAGCGCAGCTGGTCCTCGACACTTCTGCGCAGGCAGCGTCGACCAAGCGCAGCGCCGCCCCGGGCCCCGCGGCATTGGCCGGGATCATCGCAACCAGCGCACGCGATGCCGGCGTCACCATCAGCTTGCAGCAGCGCAGCGCGGCGGGTGGGGTGGAGGTGCAGATCGATGCGGTCAGCGCCGCTGCGCTGTTCGGCTGGCTCGAGCGGTTGCGGCAAGCACACGGCCTGGCCCCGACCCAGCTGAGCGTCGTGCGCGATCAGGGCCAACTCCGCGTACGCTGCGGGTTTGCGGAACCTGTCCCGTGACACGAATACGTTGGACCTTGCTCTTGCTGTTGATGCTGGGTGCCGCGCTGCTGGCATCGCTGCCGTTGCGCCTGGTGCTGCCACGCGAGGGGCTGCCCTTCTCGGTGCTGGAGGTGGAGGGGCCGGTATGGGCGGGTACCTTGAGGCAGGTGCAATGGCACGGCATCGCATTCGGCGATGTCGCGGTGCGGCCGCGCGTCGGTGCACTGTTGCGAGGCGAGCGTCAGGTGCACTTGCAGTCCACGCAGCTGCAACTTCAGCTGGTGGATGGCGCACAACACGGAATCCGCGATGCGCAGGGGCAGGTGTTGGTGCGCCAACCAGCGGGCCTGGCGTTGATCGATCTGGCAGTGGAGCTGCAGCGGGTGGATCTGCTGTTCGATGCCACCCGCTGCGTGCAGGCGCGTGGGCAGGTCAGTGTGCAGTTGCTGTCGAGTGGCATCGGTGACGTGCCCGGTCTGCCTCCGTTGCGCTTGTCCGGACAGCCGCGCTGCGTGGACGACACCGCCGTGCTGACCCTGCTGCCCGACACTGCGCTGCCTGCCGGCGTGCAGGCCACCACACAACTGCAACTCTGGCGCGATGGGCGTTGGCAGCTGCAGTCACGTGTCGATCCGGGTGAGGACGCGGTGCTGGGGGTGGCTCTGCAACTCTTGGGCTTCGCCGCTACCCCAGAGCGCAACTTGCTGCGCATCGACCAGGGGCAGCTGCGCTGAGCGCAGCGTTGCCTGCTACGCGCCAAGCACGCGTTCTCCTGCACCATTAGCGTGCATGTCTGACGGCGGTGGCTTGGTCCAGACCGATGTAGCGCGGTACCCGATCAGTCTGCTGACAACGTTGTCGGCCCCATGGCCGCAGGCAGTCATCGCTACAACTGGCTGGCTGTAGTGACGAGGCTTGCGCGCCGCGCTCGAGCTCGTAGAAGCGCGGAATGATGGACTGTGATGCGCCTTGCAACGATTGCGCGGCGATGTGCTCAGCCCAAGCCGAACGGGAATTGGTCTGGTGGCCGGAGATTGGTCATTGACTGGTTATGTGACAACGATTCCCGATCTGCACCCAGATGGTCCTGTATGCACCAAAGAAATGCCCTAAAAACAGTGCATCGCCCGATCTGCCAGCGCCAGCGAACATTTGCGACAGTGACTGTTGACATGATCTTTTAAAGACCATAAGAATCAAATCCACTGAATTGGTATTTGCCAATCAGGGCCGTTGATCAGCAATGGCAGGCGATGTCCGTCCTGGGAGGGAGACGGGCATCGGCACCCACGGGGGGCCGTACGGGGTGCTCGCACACAACAGATCGCAGGCGGTTCCGGATGTCCGGAACTGGTGGCCTGTGCGCGTGTGGGTGGGTTGCCCAACGCCGGATCTGTCATCGCTGATCGATCGGAATGCCAGCCGCGTCGTCGTCCAGCCATTCCACCTCAGGATCTCCCATGTCACCTGTCCCGCGTGCCCCGTTGCGTTGTTGTTCGCCTTCCTCGCTGTCCATTGCCATTGCGCTGTCGCTGCTCGCCTGTGGCGCCAACGCGCAGGCGCAGCAATCGCCGCCGGAAGCATCGGCGCAGATCTCCCAGCTCGACACCGTCAAGGTCACCAGCTCGTACCAGAAGAGCCTGATCACCGCCATGGACAACAAGCGCGACGACGTGCGCATGACCGACGGCATCTCGGCGCAGGACATCGGCAAGTTTCCTGCCGAGAACATCGCCGAAGCGATCCAGCGCATCCCCGGCGTGCAGATCTCCACCATCAACGGGCGCGGCTCCACCATCAGCGTGCGTGGTCTGGGCCCGCAGTACTCGGCCACCACCATCAACGGCCAGGTGATCAAGAGCGCCGATTTCACCGATGGATTCCGCTACGACATCATCCAGCCGGAAGTGGCTGCAGGGATCGAGGTGATCAAGTCGCCGTCGGCGGACATGGACGCCGGTGGCCTGTCCGGCACGGTCAACATCAACACCACCAAGCCGCTGGATTACCAGCAGACCAAGCTGCTGTTTTCGGCCAAGACCCAATATGCGGAATTTGCCGGCGGCTCGCCCACGCCCAAGGGGGTGCTGACCTATATCGACCAGTTCAAGTTCGGTGGCGGCGATCTGGGCGTGTTCCTCAGTACCGGCTACCAGAAGCTCAAGGACCGCGCCGATTATCTGTGGATCGACCGATGGTATACGCAGGACACCGACGCCGGCACCTTGTACATCCCGCGTCGCCCGCGCTATCGCTCGATCGAGCGCGAGACCACGCGCAAGATGTTCAATGGCGGCCTGCAGTGGAAGCCCAACGACCAGCTGGAAATGAACCTCACTGCGCTGTACTCGCAGGACAAGACCGCCAACGACATGAACCAGCTGGTGTATTCGTTCGAGCGCAACCCGCTGACGGTGCTACAGACCAACGGCTTGACCGCCACCCAGGTGTCGGCATCGGACTACTGGCTGGAAAACAATCGCCAGATCGAACAACACGATCTGTCCACGCAATTGTTCACCTACGACTTCAAATGGAAGGGCGATGCCTGGACGCTCGGTGGCGCGGCCAATTACACCCAGGGCAAGACCGACGAGAACGAACGCGCCGCAATCCTGGGCCGGATTCCCTCGGCGACATTGCTGGACACCTCCAATCCCGACGCGATTTCGCTGACCACCGATGCCGACGCCACCGATGCCAGCGCCTGGGACAAGGCCAATCTGGTGCGCAGCGAGTACCCCAACGGTTCCATCCAGTCGCTCAGCAACAAGGAATGGTCGCTGCAGCTGGATGCCGAACGGTATCTGGAGCTGGGTGCATTGAATGCGGTGCGCTTCGGCGCCAAGTACCGCCGCGAGACCTTCGAGCGCGACGTGCGCCGGCGCGACTTCCTGTATCTGCTCAGGACCGGTGCCGTGTCCGGCTTCGACATGTTCCCGGAGTTGTCGGCCGCCAACAGCACGGTCAGCAACTTCCTCGACGGGCAGCTGGCCTCGCAGGACA
This sequence comes from Xanthomonas sp. NCPPB 1068, assembly GCF_041479385.2. Taxonomy (NCBI): domain Bacteria; kingdom Pseudomonadati; phylum Pseudomonadota; class Gammaproteobacteria; order Lysobacterales; family Lysobacteraceae; genus Xanthomonas; species Xanthomonas sp. NCPPB 1068. Next base: position 859,802 of record NZ_CM192986.1, read on the forward strand.
GCTGGGTCACCCCCGACATCGCGGCCTATGCCCGCTCGCTGGCGGCCGCCGGCATCACGGTGCCGGTGCTGTTCGCACCGCAAAGCAGCTACAGCATCGAGAACGATATTTCCTCGGCCTATGCGATGGCGCGCATCGATACCGACATCGGCAGCATGCGCCTGCGCGGCAACCTCGGCCTGCGGTATGAGAACACCAAGCGCACCACCGACACCTACCTGACCCAGGCGCAGGCGGCCAGCGACGATGCCAATGTGGTGATCGGTACTGCGCGCGCACCCTACGACTATTCCAACTGGCTACCCAGCCTGAATCTGGTGCTGGACATGCGCGAAGACCTGCTGCTGCGCTTTGCGGCCGCCAAGGTACTGGTGCGGCCGATTCTGGACAGCAATACCGCCATCGCCTCGACGATCTCCACCGGCACCAATACCGGCGGCACCACCACCTATGTCGTCACCCAGGGCCAGACCGATCTGAAGGCGCTGACCGCCGACCAGGCCGACCTGAGCCTGGAGTGGTACTACGGCAACGGCGGCGCGCTGACCGTGGCCGGGTTCTGGAAGAACATCAAGAACGGCACCTTCAACAGCATCGTTTGCCCGGGCGCCTTCAACGGCACTGCGCTGTCCAGCAACGCAGCCGGCGACTGCGTGGACAGTGGCGGCGACATCTACGAGATCACCGCCACCACCAACGACCCGAGCAAGGTCAAGATCCGCGGTTACGAGCTGGGCTGGACGCAATCGCTGGATGCCTGGTTGCCGATCGACGGCTTCGGGGTGACCACCAATTTCACCCGGGTGATTCCGCAGCGCGATACCGATTTCCAGATCCGCAACCTGTCCGAACAGACCTGGAACGCCACCGCGTACTGGGAGAGCGCGCATTATTCGGCGCGCGTCTCGCTCAACCATCGCAGCGAGTACGAACAGGACAGCAGCGACAGCTTCTTCGCGCGCGAAGGCCACACCATGAAGGCGCGCACCCAGCTGGATGCGGTGCTCGGCTATCAGGTCAACGACAAGCTGAGCTTCCAGCTCGGTGGTTTGAATCTCACCAACCGCACCGAAGAAGCGTACAAGGACATCGCCAGCCGCTGGCAGATGACCGGTGTCACCGGTCGCAGCTACTACCTGTCGATGCAGTGGGACATGCTGTGATGACGGGCGAGCGAGCGCGGTGCCAGCGCGCATCGCTGCGTGCCGCAGCCAGGAGCGCGTGCAACGCCGTCAGTCAGCGCAACGCCGCAGGCGCGATGGACGCGCGCCATGCGGCGGCCGCGCGGCGTGCGTCACGGGCTGCGCCTGCAGTGCAGGCGAGCGGGCGCTGCCATGCGCAGGCGTGAGTTCATCAAAGGCAGCGTCTGCGCCTCGTCGCTGCTGGGCGTACCGGCGTTGCTGCCAGGCGCGGCGAGCGCTGTCACCGCCCGCGCGAGCAGCGACGGCAAGCCGCGCCCGGCGCCGGCGGGCACCGATGACGGCGGCCAATGGCTGGACCTGGACGAGGGTTGGCGCTTCCATGCCGGCGATCTGCCGTTGCCGCGCCTGCTTGCGCAGGACGAGACCTACGACAATGCCAAGGCCGGCCGCGCCTGGGGTGCGGCGGCACCGGATTTCGACGACACCGGCTGGCGGCAGCTGCAATTGCCGCACGATTTCGTGGTGGAGCAGGCGGTGCGCGCCGACGCCAACATCGCGCAGGGCTATCGCCCGCGCGGCATTGCCTGGTACCGGCGCACGCTGCGGCTGGACGAGTCCGTGCGCGGCCAGGCGGTGGAGCTGCGTCTGGACGGCATCGCCAGCCACGCCACCGTGTGGGTCAACGGCATGCTGATGGCGCGCAGCTGGAGCGGCTACACCGGCCTGGTCATCGACCTCACGCCGGTCGCACGCTACGGCAATGCCTTGAACAGCATCGCCATCCGCGTCGATGCCGAGGCCATGGATGGCTGGTGGTACGAGGGCGGCGGCATCTACCGGCACACCTGGCTGGTGCTGCGTGCGCCCTTGCATATCGCCGGCGATGGTCTGGCAGCGGTGCCGCGCGAAGGGCCGGGCGATGTCTGGCAGGTGCCGGTGCAGCTGGAGCTGGTCAACAGCGGCGAACAGCCCGCCGACGCGTGGGTGGATGTGGCGCTGCACGACCCAAACGGGGTGGTCGTGGCAAGCGGCGGGACGCAATTGCGCGTGGCTGCATTCGGCACCGCGCAGGCGGCCATCAACGTGTCGGTGCCGCAGCCGCAGCGCTGGAGCCTGGACACGCCGGTGCTGTACCGCGTGCAGGCCAACGTGCGCGGCGCAGATGGCCGCAGCGACCGTGCCGAGTGCGACATCGGCTTTCGCAGCCTGCGCTTCGATGCCGACCACGGCTTCTTCCTCAATGGCCGCGCGCTCAAGATCAAAGGCGTGTGCCTGCATCAGGACCATGCTGGCGTTGGCGTGGCGCTGCCCGATGCGCTGCATGTGTTTCGCCTGCAGCGCCTGAAATCGATGGGCTGCAACGCCATCCGCCTGCATCACGCGGTGGCGCCGGAATTGCTGCAGGCCTGCGACCGGCTCGGCATGCTGGTGATGGCCGAGAATCGGCTGTTCAATCCTGCGCCCGAGTATGTGGCGTTGCTGCGCACCATGGTGCGGCGCCAGCGCAACCACCCCAGCGTGTTCCTGTGGTCGCTGCTCAACGAAGAACCGCTGCAGGGCACCGCCACCGGTTACGCGATCATGGCGCGCGCCGCCAGCGCGGTGCGTGCGCTCGACGACAGCCGCCCGATCACGGCCGGCATGAACGATGGCATGTTCGCCACCCGCGGCGCGGCCGACGTGGTGGACGTGCTCGGCTTCAACTATCGCCAGTACAACTACGACCGCGTGCATGCCGCCCGCCCACGCACGCCGATGTTGTCCAGCGAAGACACCAGCGCATTCCAGACGCGTGGTGCATGGTTCACCGACCTGCACGCGCATGTGGTGGCCGAAGACGACAGCCTGGCTGCAGACTGGGGCAACACCCATCGCCGCGCCTGGCAGCTGATTGCCGAACGCCCATTCGTCGCCGGCAGTTTCGTGTGGACCGGCTTCGATTATCGCGGCGAACCCACGCCGTTCGAGTGGCCGTCGGTGGGGTCGTTCTTCGGCATCATGGACCAGTGCGGATTTGCCAAGGGTGCCTATTGGTTGCGTCGCGCGTTGTGGATCGACGATACGCCGGTGTTGCATCTGTTGCCGCACTGGAACTGGCCCGGCCGCGAAGGCCGGCCGATCAAGGTGATGGCATTCTGCAATGCCGGGCAGGTGGAGCTGTGGCTCAACGGCCGCTCGCTGGGGAAACAGGCGGTGGATCGCGCGCAGATGAATCAGTGGCAGCTGGACTACGCGCCAGGCGTGCTCGAAGCGGTGGCCTGGCGCGACGGCCGCGAGGTGGCGCGTACGCGAGTGGAAACCACCGGCGCGCCGGTCGCGTTGCGGCTCACGCCGGACCGCACCCAGCTACGCGACGATGGCCGCGATGCGCAACCGGTGACCTTGGAGGCGCTGGATGCACAGGGCCGCCACGTGCCCGATTGCAATGCGTTGCTGACGCTGCAGATCAGCGGTGGCCGCTTGCTCGGCCTGGGCAATGGCGACCCGAATGCGCACGCCGCCGATCAGGGCACGCACGTGGCCTTGTTCAACGGGCTGGCGCAGGCGATCGTGCAGGCCGGGCGCGGCGCCGGCGTGTTACGGCTGCAGGCGCGCAGCGCAGGCTTGCGCGATGCGGTGCTCGAGATCGCGCGCGTGGCCGTGCCGCTGCCAGCCAGCGTTCCGATCGTGGCGCCGGTGATGGTGGTCGAAAGCTGGCGCCACACCGCCGCCTTCGCGCAGCCGCCGCCGGCGGATCTGTCGCGCCGCCCCAACGACAACAATAGCTGGAGCAACACCTTGCCCGGCACGCTGGAAACCGCGCCCGAACGCGCCGGCTACGTGTTGTACCGCACCCAGTTCACACCGTGGCAAGGCGTGCAGACCCACGGCGGCATGCTCGATCTGGGGCGCCTCAGTGGGCCGGCGCAGGTGTTTCTGGATGGCCGCGCCGTGGCGCAAGCGGCCGCTGGCACGCCGATCAAGTTGGTGCTTGCACCCGCGACCGGCACGCGCACGCTGGCGGTGATCCTGCAGGTTCCCGCCGACCAGCCGTTTGGATTCCACGACGTCGTCACCGTGCACCACCGGAACTCGCCATGATCGCCTCATCGTTCTTACCGTCGTCACCCGCACGTCTATTTGCCGGCGCGGTGCTGAGCGCGCTGCTCGCACTTCCGCACAGCGTGCTGGCCGCACCGCCCGCACAAGCGGTGGTGCAACGTTTGATCGGCCCGCGCGCCGCGCAGTTCGAGATGACCGTGGCGCCGCGCGGCGACGGCGCGGACTGGTACCGCATCGACGCCGGCGGCGACACCGTGCGCATTGCCGGCTCCTCGCAAGTGGCATTGGCACGCGCCGCCTACGCGTATCTCGGCCAGGCCGGCGCGGCCTCGATGAGTTGGGAAGGCGACCGCGTCGCACTGCCGGCGCAATGGCCGGCCTACCACAGCGGCCAGGTGCGTACGCCGTTTGCCCATCGCGCCTATCTCAACACCTGCACCTACGGCTACACCACGCCGTTCTGGGATTGGTCACGCTGGCAGCGCGAGATCGACTGGATGGCGTTGCACGGCATCGACATGCCGCTGGCGATGGAAGGACAGGAGGCGATCTGGCAGGCGCTGTGGCGCGAGTTCGATGTCAGCGATGACACGTTGGCGGAATACTTCTCCGGCCCGGCATTCACCCCATGGCAACGCATGGGCAATATCGAGGGCTATCGCGCGCCGTTGCCGCAGCAATGGATCGACAGCAAGCGCGTACTGCAGACGCAGATCCTAACGCGCATGCACGAGCTGGGCATGCAGCCGGTGTTGCCGGCATTTGCCGGTTACGTGCCCAAGGCGTTCGCGCAGGCGCATCCGAACGCGCGCATCTACCGCATGCGCGCCTGGGAAGGTTTCCACGAAACCTATTGGCTGGATCCGCGCGATCCGTTGTTCGCCAAAGTCGCACGCCGTTTCCTCGAGCTGTACACGCAGACCTACGGCGCAGGCGAGTTCTATCTGGCCGATGCCTTCAACGAAATGCTGCCGCCGGTGGCCGACGACGGCAGCGACGTGGCCGCCGCCAAGTACGGCGACAGCATCGCCAACTCCGACGCCGCACGTGCCAAGGCCGTGCCAGCGGCGCAACGGGATGCGCGCCTGGCCGAGTACGGGCAGGCCTTGTATCGCTCCATTGCGCAGGTCAATCCACAGGCCACCTGGGTGATGCAGGGCTGGCTGTTCGGCGCCGACCGCGAGTTCTGGCAACCGCAGGCGATCGCCGCGTTTCTGGGCAAGGTGCCCGATGCGCGCTTGATGGTGCTGGACATCGGCAACGACCGTTATCCCGGCACCTGGAAGGCCTCGCAGGCCTTCGACAACAAACAGTGGATTTACGGCTACGTGCACAACTACGGTGCCAGCAATCCGTTGTACGGTGACTTCGCGTTTTATCGACAGGATCTGCAGGCCTTGCTGGCCGATCCGGACAAACGCAATCTGCGCGGGTTTGGCGTGTTTCCCGAAGGCTTGCACAGCAACTCGGTGGTCTACGAGTATCTGTACGCGCTGGCCTGGGAAGGGCCGCAGCAATCCTGGTCGCAGTGGCTCACGCAGTACACGCGTGCGCGCTACGGCCGCAGCGACGGGGTATTGCTGCAGGCCTGGTCGGAGCTGGAAGCCGGCATCTATCAGACCCGGTACTGGTCGCCGCGCTGGTGGAACAAGCGTGCCGGTGCGTATCTGCTGTTCAAGCGGCCGACTGCCGACATCGTCGGCTTCGACGATCGCCCCGGCGATCCACAACGCCTGCGCCGCGCGATCGACGCATTGTTGCAGCAAGCAGACCGCTATGCCGATGTACCGCTATACCGCTACGACCTGATCGAAGATGCGCGGCATTACCTCAGCCTGCACGCCGACCGCCAACTGCAGGCGGTGGTGCAGGCCTACACGGCCGGCGACTTCGCACGGGGGGATGCGTTGTTGGCGCGCACGACACGATTGGTGCAAGGGCTCGATGCACTGGTCGGCGGCCAACACGAAACCCTGGCCGACTGGACCGGCCAGGCGGCTGCCGCAGCGGGCGACGATGCCGCGTTGCGTCGCGCCTATGTCGGCAATGCGCGTGCCCAGGTCAGCGTCTGGGGCGGCGACGGCAATCTGGCCGATTACGCGTCCAAGGCGTGGCAGGGCATGTACGCGGATTTCTATCTGCAGCGCTGGACGCGGTTTTTGAGCAGCTACCGTGCTGCGCGCAAGGCAGGCACGCCGTTCGACGCAGCGGCGGTCAATACCCAGCTTGCAGCGTGGGAACGCCAATGGGCCGAGCAGGGTGCGGTATCGAAGCGTCAGCCACCGCGCGATCCATTGACCTTGCTGCGCACATTGCTGGCGCAGGTGGACGCGCAGGATGACGTGCAGAGCGCAGCGGAAAGCGCCAGGCAAAGCGCAATGCAAGGCATCGCCAAGGAAAACGTGCAAGAGATTGCGCACGGCGCCGTGCACAGCACCACGCAAGGAACTGCGCAATGAACAGATCCGGATTGCACATGCTGCTCGTGCTGGAGCGTGGTAGCGCCGCTGCAAGCACGCAGCTCATAGGTGGCACAGACGCATGTCGGCCTCACCGGCAGACCCTGGGCAAGGCACTGCAATGAGCGCGCACACAGTCCCTGCTGCGGCTGGCACCGTACCCACACCGCCAAAGCGTGAACGCTTTCTCTCGCTGGACGTCTTCCGCGGCCTGACCATCTTCCTGATGATCCTAGTCAATACCGCCGGGCCGGGCGCGCAGGCGTATGCGCAGCTGACGCACGCTGCCTGGTTCGGCTTCACGCTTGCCGATCTGGTGTTTCCTTCGTTTCTGTTCGCGGTGGGTAGCGCGATGAGTTTTGCGCTGGCAACCGATACGCCACATTGGCAGTTTCTCGGCCGCGTGAGCAAGCGCGCGGCGCTGATCTTCGTGTGCGGCGTGCTGATGTACTGGTTCCCGTTTGTGCATCCGCAGCCCGGCGGTGGATGGGCGTTCACGGCAGTCGATCAACTCCGCCTCACCGGTGTGCTGCAGCGCATCGCGCTGTGCTATCTGCTCGCAGCACTGCTGGTGCGCTATCTGCCGCCACGCGGCATCGCGCCGGCCTGCGTGGCGTTGCTGCTGGGCTACTGGGCGGTGTTGTATCTGGTCGGCCAGCCCGGGGCGGAGTTGAGCAAGACCGGCAACGCCGGCACCCGGCTGGATCTATGGCTGTACGGGCGCGCGCACCTGTACCGCAAAGACGACGGCTTCGACCCCGAGGGCCTGCTCGGCACGCTGCCGGCCACCGTCAACGTGCTGGCCGGTTATCTGGGAGGACGCTTCCTGCAGCGGCGCGGCAAGACCGCTGCCGCCACGCGCAGCCTGTTGCTGGCGGGCGCGGGACTGGTGCTGCTGGCGTTGCTCTGGCACCCGGCCTGGCCGTTGTCGAAGAAGCTCTGGAGCGGGTCGTTCGTCGCCTGCACAGTGGGCCTGGACCTGCTGGTGCTGGGCATGCTCGTCTACCTGCTGGAGTTGCGCGGCTGGACCGGCGGTAGCGGCTTTTTCACCGTGCTGGGCCGCAACCCGCTGGCGATCTACCTGTTCTCCGAATTGTTCGTGGTGCTATTGCGGCTGCTCCCGGCCGGCGGTTCCGGGCTGGACCTTTACGCCTGGGCCGGCATTCGCGTGTTCCAGACCATCGCGCCGGGCCCGCTCGGTTCGCTGCTATGCGCGCTGAGCTACACGCTGCTGTGCTGGGCCGTGGGCTGGTGGATGGACCGAAGGCGCTGGTACCTGCGGCTGTGATCGCCCGGCCCCGCGCCCAGTGACGCAGCCCCGGGTGCTTGCAGTGCCGGGCTGGTTTTCGGCATGCCCACCCGCAGCTAATGCGCTGCGGTCAAATTGGTACTATATTGGACCTAACGAATCCAAGTCGGTCCGGAGGACAGGCAATGGCCAGACCGAAAACCGAAGCCCGATCTGACACCGATCCGCGGATGGACGCGCTGGCGCTCGATGGCGCCGCGCCGACGCCACTGTATCTGCAATTGGCGAGCAAGCTGGACGAACAGATCCGTGGCGGCCAGTGGAAGGCCGGCGAGGCGCTGCCGGCCGAGCGCCAGCTGTGCGAGCGCCTGCAGATCTCGCGGGTGACCCTGCGTCAGGCGGTGGATGTGCTGGTCGAACAAGGCCTGGTCTCGCGCCGGCAGGGCGCCGGCACCTTCGTCACCACCCAGATCCAGCATCAGCTCAGTGGCCTCACCAGCTTCAGCGAGACGCTGCGCATCAAGGGCTACGAGCCCGGCACGCGCTGGCTGGAGCGGCGGCTGCGCCCGGCACACGGCGAGGAAATCCTGCGGCTGGGGTTGTCGCCGGATGCGGCGGTGGCCTCGCTCACGCGTTTGCGCAGCGCCGACGACCGCGTCATGGCCTACGAGCACGCGGTGCTGCCGCAACGCATCGTCGCCGACCCGCAGCAGATCGGCGATTCGCTGTATAGCTACCTGGATGCGCAGGGCACGCCGGTGGTGCGCGCGCTGCAGTATTTCCGTGCGATCAATCTGCCGGCGCGGCTGGCCGAACACCTGCGCATGAAGACCGGCGAGGCGATCCTGCACGTGGTGCGCGTGGGCTATGCCCGCGATGGCAGCGCGATCGAATTGACCGACACCTATTGCCACAACGATTTCTACGATTTCGTCGCCGAACTGCGCCGCTGACGCCGACGGCATCCCCCACGACAACCTCAGAGCCCGCCGATCCATGACTACCGCCAGGCCCGCAAATCCCGTTGTCTCGATCGCCATCGTCGGCGTGCTGTTTTTCATCATCGGCTTTTTCACCTGGATCAACGGGCCGCTGATCACCTTCGTGCGGCTGGCGTTCGACCTCAACGAGGTCAACGCGTTTCTGGTGCTGATGGTGTTCTACCTGTCGTACTTCTTCCTGGCCTTGCCGTCGTCGTGGATACTCAAGCGCACCGGCATGAAGAAGGGCCTGGCGCTGAGCCTGGTGGTGATGGCGGTGGGTGCAGCCGGCTTCGGCCAGTTCGCCACGCAGCGCTGGTATCCCGGCGCGTTGGCGGGGCTGTTCGTGATCGGTAGCGGCCTGGCCTTGCTGCAGACCGCGATCAACCCCTACATCAGCATTCTCGGGCCGATCGAAAGCGCCGCGCGCCGCATCGCCCTGATGGGTATCTGCAACAAGATCGCCGGCATCCTGGCGCCGGTCCTGATCGGCTCGCTGGTGCTGCATGGCATCGGCGATCTGTCCGCGCAGGTGGCCAGCGCCACGCCGGCCGCCAAGGAGCAGTTGCTCACCGCATTCGCGGCCAAGATCCACGCGCCATATCTGGTGATGTCCGGGGTGTTGCTGATGCTGGCCATCGGCGTGCTGTTCTCGCCGCTGCCCGAGCTCAAGGCCTCCGAAGCCAATGCCACGCCCGGCAGCGCGACCGGCGTGCAGAAATCCAGCATCTTCCAGTTCCCGCACCTGTGGCTGGGAGTGCTGTGCCTGTTCGTCTACGTGGGTGTGGAAGTGATGGCCGGCGATGCCATCGGCACCTACGGCCACGGCTTCGATCTGCCACTGGACAGCACCAAGCTATTCACCTCCTACACGCTGGGCGCGATGTTGCTGGGCTACATCGCCGGCCTGGTGCTGATCCCCAACGTCATTTCGCAGGCGCGTTACCTGAGCGTGTCGGCGGTGCTGGGTGTGCTGTTTTCACTCGGCGCGTTGTTCACCCATGGCTACGTGTCGGTGGGCTTCGTGGCTGCGCTTGGGTTTGCCAACGCGATGATGTGGCCGGCGATCTTTCCGCTGGCCATTCGTGGGCTGGGCCGCTTCACCGAAATCGGCTCGGCACTGCTGGTGATGGGCATTGCCGGCGGCGCGATCATTCCGCAGCTGTTCGCCATTCTCAAGCAGCACTACGACTTCCAGGTCGTGTTCGCTGCGCTGATGGCGCCGTGCTATCTGTACATCCTGTTCTATTCGCTGCGCGGTCACCGCGTGGGCCTGCCGGCCCAGGCCAAGTGAACCAGCCAGCATGATGCGTTCCGACGAACAAGGCACACCCATGCGCAGGCCCACCATCAAAGACGTCGCCGAGCGCGCCAAGGTCTCGTTGAAGACCGTGTCGCGGGTGATCAACAACGAGCCCTCGGTGATGCAGGCCACGCGTGCACGCGTGCTGCGTGCCATTGCCGACCTCGACTACGAACCCGACCCGTCCGCGCGCAACCTGCGCAGCGGCACGCCGTTCGTGATCGGCCTGGTCTACGACAACCCCAACCCATACCACATCATCGGCATCCAGAACGGCGTGCTGGCCGCCTGCCGCGAAACCGGCTTCGGCCTGCAGATCCATCCCTGCGATTCCACTTCGCCGCTGCTGGCCGAAGAACTGGCCGAATGGGTGCAGCGCTCGCGTCTGGCCGGCGTGGTGTTGACCGCGCCGATGTCCGAGCGCCCGGAACTGCTCGCCGGTCTGGCCGCGCGCGGCATCAAGAGCGTGCGCATCATCGCCTCCACCGAAGACCCGGGCGATGGCCCTTGCGTCTACATCGACGACCGCGATGCCGCCTATGAAATCACCGAGCATCTGATCCAGCTCGGCCATCAACGCATCGGTTTTCTGTGGGGCGGCCCGCAGCACCGCTCCAGCGGCGAGCGCTATGCCGGCTACGAAGCGGCGTTGAAGGACTACGGCATCAACCTGGACAAGCATCTGGTGATTCCCGGCGACTACACCTTCGACGATGGCTTCCGTGGTGCGCGTCGGCTGTTGTCGCTGCGCGAACCGCCCACGGCCATCTTCGGCAGCAACGACGAAATCGCTGCCGGCGTGCTGGCCGCGGCCAAGTCCACCGGCATGAACGTGCCGTACCAGCTGTCCATTGCCGGCTTCGAAGACAGCCCGTTCTCGCGCCAGTCGTGGCCGGCATTGACCACCGCCAAGCAGGCCACCGAAGACATCGCGCGGCATGCCGCACGCTTGCTGATCAGCCAGCTGCGCAGCGATGCCTACGACGACCAGCCCGCGCAATTGCAGAACCGCGGCTTCGTGCCGCAGCTGGTGGTGCGCGGCTCCACCGCGCCGGCGCCTGCATCCACCGGCAAACCCCTCCCCCCCGAATCCGCCTGAGCCACGATGAGCCTTCCCACCGAAACCGACACCTTGATGTTCCGCGAGGCGGCGCAGACCGCCGATGTGGTCGCTGCACAGTTCGCGCGCAACGCCAACACCATCGCCGCGCTTGCGCAGTCGCTGCGCGACAACCCGCCACCGTTCGTGGTGACCTGCGCGCGCGGCAGCTCCGATCACGCGGCCACCTACGCCAAGTATCTGTTCGAAACCCAGCTCGGCATCGTCACCGCGTCTGCGTCGCCGTCGGTGGGCTCGGTGTATGCAGCGCCGCTGCAACTGCGTGGTGCGCTGTATATCGTGATTTCGCAATCGGGCAAGAGCCCGGACCTGTTGCGCAATGCCGAAGCGGCCAAGGCCGCCGGCGCGCGCGTGGTCGCCCTGGTCAACGTGGAAGATTCGCCGCTGGCGCAGCTGGCCGATGTGGTGATTCCGCTCGGCGCGGGTCCGGAAAAAAGCGTGGCCGCTACCAAGAGCTATCTCGCCTCGCTGGCCGCGGTGCTGCAGCTGGGCGCCTTGTGGAAGAACGACCCGGCCCTGCTCGCGGCGGTGGATGCGTTGCCGCAGCAACTGCGCAATGCCTGGCAGGCCGATTGGTCGGCACTGACCATCGGTTTGACGCCCGCGCATAACCTGTTCGTGCTGGGCCGCGGCCTGGGCCTGGGCGCGGCGCAGGAAGCGGCACTGAAGTTCAAGGAAACCTGCGGCCTGCATGCCGAAGCCTACAGCTCGGCCGAGGTCAAGCACGGGCCGATGGCGCTGGTGGGCCCGGGCTTTCCGGTGCTGGTGTTCGCGCAGCCGGATGAAACCGGCGCCGGTACCCGCGCGCTGGCCGAAGAATTCCGCGCACGCGGTGCGCAGGTGTGGCTGGCCGCGCCCGATGGCGATCTGCCGCTGGCCGACGCAGCGCATCCTGCCTGCGCACCGCTGCTCACCGTGCAGAGCTTCTACCGCGCGATCAATGCGCTGGCGCTGCAGCGCGGCCATAATCCCGATCTGCCGCCGCACTTGAACAAGGTTACGGAAACCGTTTGAACATGGATGCTCCCCGCACTCAGGCATTGTGCAACGCACGCGTACTCACCGACGACGGCCTGCAGGATGGCCTGGCCGTATTGCTGGACGGTGCGCAGATCCAGGCGATCGTGCCGGCTGATGATGCACGCGTGGCGCAGGCGCACACGCGCGTGGATCTGGGCGGCGCCACCCTGCTGCCGGGCTTCATCGACATCCAGGTCAACGGCGGCGGCGGGGTGTTGTTCAACAACGCACGCGACCCGCAGGCATTGGCCACGATCGCCGCGGCGCATCGCCGCTTTGGCACCACTGGCATGCTGCCCACGTTGATCAGCGACACTGCCGAGGTGATGGCCGAAGCGATCGATGCAACGCGTCAAGCCATCGCTCAAGGCGTGCCTGGTGTGCTCGGCATCCATCTGGAAGGCCCGTACCTCAGCCCAGCGCGCAAGGGCACGCACGACGCGCACAAGTTCCGCGTGCCGGATGCGCACGAGATTGCGGTCGACACCTCGCTGGACAACGGCGTCACCCTGATCACGCTCGCGCCCGAGCGCGTGCCGCTGGACGATATCCGTGCCTTCGTTGCCGGCGGCGCGATCGTGTTCGCCGGCCACACCGCGGCGACCTACGAGCAGGCACGCGACGGGATTGCGGCCGGCGTCAGTGGTTTTACGCATGTGTACAACGCGATGTCGCAACTGGCCGGACGCGAGCCCAACGCGGTCGGCGCGGCGCTGGAAGACCCCAATGTGTGGTGCGGCGTCATCGTCGATGGCGTGCACGTGCATCCGGCCAGCCTGCGCGTTGCCTTGGCGGCCAAACCGCGCGGCAAGGTGCTGCTGGTGACCGACGCCATGCCGATGGTCGGCAGCGACAGCCCCAGCTTCGACCTGTATGGCGAAACCATCACTGCGGTGGATGGCGTGGTGCGCAATGCCGATGGTGCACTCGCCGGCTCCGCACTAGACATGGCCACCGCCGTGCGCAACAGCGTGCAATGGCTGGGCGTGGATCTGGCCGAAGCCGCACGCATGGCATCCACATATCCCGCGCAATGCATCGGCCTGGGCGACCGCCTGGGACGCATCGCGCCGGGCTACCAGGCCGACCTGGTGCTGGTGGACGCAGAGGTACAGGTGCTCGGCACCTGGATTGGCGGGCAGCGGGAGTAAAGCGTTGCGCTTGCGCCGCGCGACCACGCGCGGCGTTCATGGCGTGTCGCATCGTTGCGAACCTTCGCCTACATCGCAGTGCGGCGTCTCTTCAGCGTCGCTACGCATTGCCGACCCTTCATGCACACCACACTGCGCGCGTGCAGACTCTGCGCCGCACCATTCGTGCGCGCAGCGGTGTGGCAACAGGCTGCAAGGCGCAACGGTCGGCACGCGTGCCGAAAGCAGTGAGACGACGGTCACGCGATCATCCAGACATCTGCGCAAAACGCGCTGTTTGACGCATAAAAATCCGCGTTCGTGCAGATGAGTTGACAGTGCCGCTTGCGATAGGCACTTTCACTGATAACGTTGTCAGCGAAGAGATTGCTCCACGTCCGAGAAAACATTGCCGGCCGCGCATCTTGCGGCTTGGTGCTACCCGCGTGCCGTCATCGAATGCGGGTGGTCGCTCGTATCCGGTACAGGGGACGGATTGCGGGCATGACGCGCGCGTCGCGCGTCGTTGCGCAACCAGACGGTTGCCATCCGACAACAGTCATGAGGTCTACGCAATGCTGTCTCCCCGTATGTTCGCTTCGTCCCGTCGTGTGCAAGTGCATGCGTCCATCGCTGCGTTACGCCGCTCTCCATTGAGTGCTGCCGTCAGGCACTTGCTTGTCGGTGGCGCGACCTTCGCCTGCGTTGCAGCGCTTCCAGCATTCGCGCAGGAACAGCCCGCACCTGAACAGCAACAGCTCCCTACACAAACCAATCCATCGGTCTCCACCCTGGATGAAATCAAGGTGGTGGGCTATCAGGCCAGCCTGGGCAAGGCGCTCAACGTCAAGCGCAATGCCGACGCGATCGTGGATGCGATCAGCGCCGAGGATATCGGCAAGTTCCCCGATACCAATGTGGCCGAATCGTTGTCGCGCCTGTCCGGCATCACCGTGGATCGCCAGTTCGGCGAAGGCGAAAAGGTCAGCATCCTGGGTACCGATCCGGCGCTCAACCGCGTGCTGCTCAACGGGCAGACCATCGCGTCGACCAGTTGGGGCGGCGACCCCAACGACCCGGATAGCCGCTCGTTCAACTACAGCACGCTGGCGCCGGAAGTGGTGGGGCTGATGGAGGTCTATAAGACGCCGGAAGCGCGCATCGACGAAGGCTCCATCGGCGGCACGGTGATCGTGCACACGCGCAAGCCGCTGGACCTGGAGCGCAATACGCTGACCGGCACGGTGAGCTACGGCTACAACGACCGTTCCGAGGAAGGCAAACCCAACGCATCGGCGCTGTACAGCTGGAAGAAACAGGACGAAACACTTGGCGTGCTCACCTCGGTGATGCATTCGCAGCGTGTCCTGCGCCGCGACGGTGTGGAGATCTTCGGCTATGACGATGTCGCAGGTGCCGGGTTTCCGCCGGGTGTGGTCGGCAACAACACCGGCGTGTTTCCCACCTCGATCAATACCGCGCTGTTCCAGCAGACCCGCAAGCGCGACGGCGTCAGTGCGGCGCTGCAATGGAAGCCCGATGCCGACTTCGAGCTCAATCTGACCGGTTTGTACGTCAAGGAAAGCTTCGACAACTACAACCAGAGCCGCTATGGCTACTGGGGCTCCAACCCTGGCGATGCGCAGGCACTGGGTTTCGAAAATGGTGTGGCCACCTCCGGGACGTTCGGCGATCAATCCACCACATTCCTGGATGGCTACCTGCGCAACAGCGATGTCACCACCGGCAGCATCCACCTGCGTGCAGACTGGCATGGCGATGGCTGGAATGCATCGAGCCAGGTCGGTTACACCAGCTCACAAGGCGGTGCCGAGCGCATCTACGGCATCCAGTTCCGTAACCTGGCCGGCTACAGCTACAACATCGACGGGCGCCGCACCGCGATGGACTACAGCACCGACCCCACCAATGCAGCGGCGATGCAGCTCAACAACGCCTCGGCCAGCCATAGCCCGCAGTACGACAAGGAGCGTTACCTGCAGCTGGACTTCGACCATGCGGTGGAGTGGGGGCCCTTCACCCAGATCCTCACCGGCATCAAGCTCACCAACCACGCCACCGGGCAATCGTCCTACAGCCGCACCTGGGCACCGAACGATGGCAGCACGCTGGCCGATTTCTCGCCGGGCATCACGCCATCGAGCTACCTGGACGGCCTGTCCACCAGCGCCGACATGCAGCGCTGGTCCACCATCGATCGTGGCGCCATCAGCCAGTACATCAGCGGCCTGGAAGGCGATGACGGCTTGCCGATCAGCTATGCCGGCAACTACAGCATCGAAGAACAGAACCGCGCCTGGTTCCTGCAGGGCAACTTCTCCGGCGCGCGCTATCGCGGCAATATCGGCGTGCGCTACGTGCATACGCGCGACTCCACCGATGGTTTCAGCTACGCACCGGGCGGCAGCTACACACCGGTCAACTTTCTCAGCAGCTACGGCAAATGGTTGCCGTCCTTCAACATCGCCTACGACCTGCGCGACGATCTGCTGCTGCGCTTTGCCGCCTCCAAGGTCATTGCGCGGCCGCGCTACACCAACATGACCCCGTATGTGGCCACCGACGACACCACGCTGACGGCGTCCACCGGCAATCCCGGCCTGAGCCCGTACGAATCGACCAATCTGGGCGCTTCGGTCGAGTGGTACTTCTCCGACAGCAGCCTGCTCAGTGGTGAATTCTTCTCGCGCGATATCTCCAACTACATCCTGACCACGGTGCAGGACCGGGTGTTCTTCAACAACGCCACCGGTGGGTCGAGCACGTACCAGACCTCGGTGCCGACCAATGCAGGCGATGCCAAGGTGCAGGGCGTGGCGCTCAACCTGCAGCACAACTTCGGCAACGGCTTCGGCGTGGTGGCCAACTACACGTACTCCGATTCCAACACCGATGGCGATTACAGCCTGCCGTACAACTCGCGCAACGCCTACAACATCAGCCCGTATTACGAGCAGGGCAAATGGAGCGCGCGGGTCAACCTGGGCTGGCGTTCGGAATACTTCACCCAGATCGGCCGGCTCAACGGCCAGCAGATGACCGATGCGTTTACCCAGGTGGATGCCTCGTTCGGTTACCAGGCCACCGAGCGGCTACGCGTGGCGCTGGAGGCCACCAACCTGCTGGATGAAACCTACTACAGCTATATCGGCAACAAGAACCAGCCCTACTACATCTACAAGAACGGCCGCTCGTTCATGCTGAGCCTGAATTTCAAGATGTGATGGAGACGGAGCGGCTGCACGAAGCAGTCGCTCCAGCGTCGGTGCCGCACAGAGCGCAGGTCACGGCCGGCTCATCGCGTGATCAAAAGCCAGTGACACACCAGCGATGGCGCAGCCCGGCAAGGCCGCTGCGCTACTGCAACCACACAGTCACGCAGTCACGTTGCGCAGCTGCCCGGCACTGCACGGCTGTGCCGCCGAGTGCAGCCAGATCCCTGATGCGCCGCAGCGCCCGATCAAGGTGCGGCAACAGACTCCGTGCCGCCGCCGTGTCTGTCGCCGCCGCGCGCAGCAGCAATCGCGGCGATGCGTGCCCTGGCCAGTGCTTCGCCGACCTGCGGGCCTTGCAGGCCTTCGGCTGCCAGGTCGCGTGCATTGATCGCCAGGGCAGCAGCGTGCAGGCGTGTGAGTTCGGCCCCTTGCGGGTACGGCATGTCGGCGCTGCCCAGCCTGCCGCGCTTGTCGGCCTCGCACACCAGCGCCAGTTGCGCGATGCGTTCGGGCCGCCGGAATCCATCGCAGCGCACCAGCAACTCGTGCACCGTGCGATCGCGCAGTTCCGCCAGACGATGCACGTTGAGATGCTCGCGGCAGGCGGTGACCGCAAGCTGACGATGGTCCTGCGGCACCTTGAGGCGTTCGCACAGCGCCTGCAGCGGCGCGACCCCGCGCTGTTCGTGCATGACGTGGCGCGGCCATTGGTCCGGCGGGGTCAGCGCCTTGCCCAGATCGTGCGTCAACGCGGCAAAGCCGATCAGCGCATCGCCGGGTGCCAGCCGCGCGGCCATGTCGCTGACCATTTCCTGATGCACGCCGGTGTCCACTTCCGGATGAAACTCGGCACGTTGCGGCACGCCGTACAGTGCGTCGATCTCCGGCAGGATCACGCGTAGCGCATGCGTTTCATGCAGCGTGCGCAGAAACGCCGAGGGCCGGGCGCAGATCAGTGCACGGCGCAGTTCCTGCCACACACGCTCGGGCACCAGGGCGTCCAGCTCGCCGCTGGCCGCCATCTCGCGCATCAGCGCCGCCGTTTCCGGGGCGAGGCTGAAACCCAACGGCGCCAGTCGCGCCATGAAGCGCGCGGCACGCAATACCCGCACCGGGTCTTCGACGAAGGCGGGGCCTACATGCCGCAGTACCCGTGCCTGCAGGTCGCGCGCACCGCCGTATGGGTCCACCAGCTCGCCGCTGTCTTCGTCGCGTGCGATGGCGTTGATGGTGAAGTCGCGCCGCAGCAGGTCTTCTTCCAGCGTCACCGATGGATCGGCATCCACCACGAAGCCGCGGTAGCCGCGTCCGGACTTGCGCTCGGTGCGCGCCAGGGCATATTCCTCACCGCTACGCGGATGCAGGAAGACCGGGAAGTCCTTGCCCACCGGTTTGAAGCCCTGTGCCTGCATGTGTGCCTGATCGGCGCCCACCACCACCCAGTCGCGGTCGCCGGGCGGCTGGCCAAGCAATGCATCGCGGACGGCGCCGCCAACGAGATAGATCTTCATCGCCACATGATGCCCGATGCGGTGCTTGCGTCGAAACAAGGCGCGGCCAGCGCTGTCGGGTTTTGCTTGGGTGTGGTGCCCGGCGGGAGCGTCGCGTAGATATCGGTGTCTGCAAGCGATTGCTGCGGATGGATGATGCGCCAGGCGTCTGGTCTGCGACTTGGCTGCAGGGCCCTTGGCCGCCCACCGTCGCGGGACACGCCGTGAATCCGTCCATGGAGGCTCTTCTGCGGCATCCATGCCGCAGAAGGTCCCGCGACGGTGGGCGGCCAAAGGCCGGTCACGATGGTCGGTGCACCACCAAGCAGTGCGTGCATTCATTGCTCTGAGCGATCCGCCCAGTGCCCGGCCCGGTGTTGCCGTCGCATCGGTGCCGCTTGCACGGATGCGTGGCCGTGCAGTTGCAGCGCACCGAGACGATCCGCTGCGTCAGATCTTGGCGCGCTGTTCCCGCAGGCCCGTCAACTGCACGGTCCAGTCGTTCAGGCGGGCACGTTCCTGCTCCACCACGGCGGCGGGCGCGTTCTGCACGAAGGTGGCATTGCCGAGCTTGCCGTTGCACTTGCCGATCTCGCCTTCCACGCGCTTGATCTCCTTGTCCAGGCGGGTGCGCTCGGCTTCCATGTCGACCAGGCCTTCCAGCGGCACCAGCAAGGTGAGCTCGCCGACGATGGCGGTGGCGGCCGGTGGCGTGCCCTGGCCGGCGTCCAGCCAGTCGATCGTCTCCAGCTTGAGCAGGAACGACAGCTGCGAGGCGAAGCGGGCAACGCGCGGGCGGTCCTCGGCGGTGCCGGCCTGCAGCAGCAGGCGCACCTGCTTGGAGGGCGGCACGTTCAATTCGCTGCGCACGCGGCGCAATGCCGACACCATCGACTTCAGCCATTCGACATCGGCGTCTGCGCTGGCGTAGCTGCTGGTGTCCACATCGCCGACCTGCGGGAAAGCCTGCAGTGAGATCGTTGCAGCGGTGATGCCCAGGCGCGGTGCAACCTGCTGCCACAGCTCTTCGGTGACGAACGGGGTCAGCGGGTGCAGCAAACGCAGCAAGGCATCGAGCACGTACAGCAGGGTGTGGCGGGTGCTGGTCGCATCCGCGGCGTCCTCGCCGTTGAGCGCAGGCTTGGCCAGTTCCACGAACCAGTCGCAGAACGCGTTCCAGGCGAACTCGTACAGCGACTGCGCGAGCAGGTCGAAGCGGTAGTTGGCGTAATGCGCATGCGTCTCGGCGGTGACCTTGTCCAGCCGCGCCAGGATCCACTTCTCCGCTTCGGTACGCGGCTGCGGCACGCCGTTGAAGCGTGCGCCTTCGGTATTCATCAGCACGAAGCGCGTGGCATTCCACAACTTGTTGCAGAAGTTCTTGTAGCCTTCGGCGCGCCCCAGGTCGAACTTGATGTCGCGGCCGTGGGTGGCCAGCGCGGCGATGGTGAAGCGCAGCGCATCCGCACCATGGGCGATGATGCCGTCCGGAAATTCCTTGCGCGTGGCTTTTTCGATCTTTTCGGCCATGCGCGGTTGCATCAAGCCATGCGTGCGCTTGGCAACCAGCGCTTCGATGCTGATGCCGTCGATGATGTCCAGCGGGTCGAGCACGTTGCCCTTGGACTTGGACATCTTCTGGCCTTGCGCATCGCGGATCAGACCGGTGATGTAGACATCGCGGAACGGCACCTGGCCGGTGAAGCTGTCGGTGGCCATGATCATGCGCGCCACCCAGAAGAAGATGATGTCGAACCCGGTGACCAGCACGCTGGAGGGCAGATAGCGTTCGAAGCCGCGTTCGGCCATCGCGGCCGCCTCCGGCCAGCCCAGGGTGGAGAACGGCCACAGCTGCGAGGAGAACCAGGTTTCCAGCACATCGCTGTCCTGATGCAACGCGATCTCTGCGCCCAGGCCATGTTTCGCGCGCACCTCGGCTTCGTCATGGCCGACGTAATACTTGCCGGCATCGTCGAACCACGCCGGGATGCGGTGGCCCCACCACAGCTGACGGCTGATGCACCAATCCTGGATGTTCTCCATCCAGTGGCGATAGGTGTTGATCCAGTTCGGCGGCACGAACTTGACCTGGCCGCTTTCGACCAGCTCCAGGCCGCGCTTGGCCAGCGCGTCCATCTTCACGAACCATTGGTCGGTGAGATAGGGCTCGATCACCTGGCCGGTGCGATCGCCGCGCGGCACCTGCAGCTTGTGCGGCTTGGTTTCCACCAGGATGCCGAGGTCTTCCAGCTCGGACAGCACCAGCTTGCGCGCATCGTAACGATCCAGCCCGCGATAACGCTCCGGCGCGTTGTCGTTGATGGTCGCGGTAACGGTGAATAGATTGATCAACGGCAAGTCATGCCGCACACCCACCGCATAATCGTTGAAATCATGCGCAGGTGTGACCTTGACCACGCCGGTGCCGAACGCGCGGTCCACGTAATCGTCGGTGATCACCGGCACCTGGCGGCCGGTGAGCGGCAGCACGATGCGTGCGCTGTGCAGGCTGGCATAGCGCGCATCGTCCGGGTGCACCATCACCGCGGTGTCGCCCAGCATGGTTTCCGGGCGCGTGGTGGCCACCACCAAGTAGTCGCGGGTTTCGCGCAGGGTCTCGACGCCATCGGCATCGTGCTCGACGTGTTCGTAGGTCATGCCATCGGCCAGCGGGTAGCGGATCGACCACAGGAACCCGTCTTCTTCGACGTTTTCCACTTCCAGATCGGAGATGGCGGTCTTCAGCACCGGATCCCAGTTGACCAGGCGTTGGCCGCGATAGATCAGGCCCTGCTCGTACCAACGCACGAACGCTTCGTTGACCGCCGCCGACGGCTGCGGATCCATGGTGAAGGTGCTGCGCGACCAATCGCTTGAGGTCCCCAAACGGCGCATCTGGCGCTCGATGGTGTCGCCGGATTCGGCCTTCCATTCCCACACCTTGGCGATGAACCCTTCGCGCCCCAGCGAGTCGCGCGTTTCACCGTTGCCTTCCAGCGCCAGATTGCGCGACACCACCATCTCGGTGGCGATGCCGGCATGGTCGGTGCCCACCTGCCACAGCGTGTCGTAGCCGCGCATGCGGTGATAGCGCACCAGCGCATCCATCAGCGTCTGCTGAAACGCATGGCCCATGTGCAGCGTGCCGGTGACGTTCGGCGGCGGCAGCAACACGGTGTACGGCTCGCCCTTGCCGGACGGCACGAAATAGCCAGCCGCCTCCCACTGCGCATACAGGCGCGATTCGAAGGAAGCGGGGTCGTAGCTGGAGGCGAGGGTGGTCATAGAGGGGCTGGGATTCGGGAATCGGGAGTCGGGATTGGTTGCGTCATGGGGCCGGCGAGAATCACTGGCCATCCACTCGTTAACGTCAGTGTTGGTGCTGTGGAGCGAACATCGGCCGCGTTGGATTGGTCGTTGGATGTAGCCTCGGGGCGCGCAGCAATCTGCTTTGACGAATCCCCAATCCCAGCTCCCCAATCCCAGCCCCACTCACATGTCGTACTTGGTCAGTTCCAGGCCCAGGGCCTTGTATTGCTTCCAGCGTTCGCGCAGCGGTTCGCGGGCGGCGGGGTCGGCCGGCACCACTTCCAGCACGCGGTCGCAGGCGCCCAGGTACGGGTCGTCGCGCAGGTTGATCACCAGCGGGCGCGAGGGCGCGGCGAATTCGGGCGCGGCGATCAGCACCGGCGCCAGTTCGTCCTCCTCGTCGGTGCCGGCGATCTGGTGCGGCACATAGGCTTCGTCGTCGAACGCCCACAGCAGGTCGTCCAGCGCTTCGGCCTGCGCCGCATCACGGGCCAGGATCAGCGTGGGCAGGTTGGCGTCGTTGGCCTTGCGCGCCAGCTCGCAGACCAGCCGCAGCGGTTCGTTGAGGAAGCGCGGCTTGGCGATCAGATAGAAGTCGGCACGGGGCATCAGAGCAGGGATTCGTTGAGGGGGATTCGGGATTGGTAACAGCGGGTCACTGTTGCCTGCGAGTTGCTAAGGACGGCGGGATGCGTGTGCTTGCACGAATCCCGAATCTCCACTCCCCAATCACGCCGCGCCGCTTGCGGCGCGGTCCAGCAACCACTGCGTCAGCAGCCCGACCGGGCGGCCGGTGGCCATGCCGCGCTTGCCTTCGTCGCTGGCCACGCCGGCAATGTCCAGGTGCGCCCAGCGCTGGTTTTCGGTGAAGCGCGACAGGAAGCAACCTGCCGTGATCGCGCCGCCCCAGCGGCCGCCGATGTTGTAGACGTCGGCAAAGGTGGAATCCAGCAGGCCCTGGTACTCGTCCCACAGCGGCAGGCGCCAGGCGCGGTCGAACACGTGCTCGCCGGCGGCCAGCAATTCGTTGGCCAGGTCGTCGTGCTTGCTCATCAGGCCGGCGGTCTGGTGGCCCAGGGCCACCATGCAGGCGCCGGTCAGCGTAGCCACGTCCACCAGCGCTTCGGGGTTGAAGCGTTCGGCGTAGGTCAGCGCATCGCACAGGATCAGGCGGCCTTCGGCGTCGGTGTTGCCGACCTCGATGGTCTTGCCGGACATGCTGGTGATCACGTCCGACGGGCGGTACGCATTGCCGTCGATGGCGTTCTCGACCGCCGGCACCACCACCACCAGGTTGATCGGCAGCTCGGCCTTGACCGTGGCCACGAAGGTGCCGATGACGTTGGCGCCACCGCACATGTCGTACTTCATTTCCTCGATGCCGCCCTGCGTCTTGAGGTTGACGCCGCCGGTGTCGAAGGTGATGCCCTTGCCGACCAGCACATACGGACGCGCGTCGCCGCCGCCGTTCCACTTCAGCACGATCAGGCGCGGGCGGTTGGCCGAGCCGCGCGCCACCGACAGCAGCGAGCCCATGCCCAGCGCTTCCATCTGCGCCTCGTCCAGGATCTCGGCCTCGGCGCCGGGGAACCTGCCGGCAAACGCGGCCGCGGTGTCGGCCAGGTAGGCCGGGGTGCAGTAGTTCGGCGGCAGGTTGCCCAGCTCGCGGGCGAACTCCACGCCCTCGGCGGTGGCCACGCCCACGGCCAGTGCACGGGCGTCGTCGCCGGCGACGGCCAGGGTGCTCAGGCCGCTCTCGTCGACCTTCTTCTTGCCCAGGGTGGCGGTGTAGCGGTAGGCCGCGTGGTCGCTGACGGTCACCGCCTGGCGGATGTTCCAGGCGGCATCGCGGGCCTTGACGGTCAGCTCGGTCAGGGTGAGCAGGGCGGTGCCGACCGCGCCGGTCTTCAGCGCACGGGTCGCATCGCCGATGGCCTTCAGGTAGGGCGCCACGCCGAACTTGCCGGCTTCGCCCAGCCCCACCACCAGCACGCGCGGGGCGCTGACGCCCGGCAGGTCATGGACCAGCGTGGTGCTGCCGGTCTTGCCGGTCACGTCGCCGCGTGCCACCAGGGCGCTCAGACGGCCCTGGCTGGCGCTGTCCAGCGCCTGGGCGGCAGGCGAAAGGGTCTTGTCGGCGAACACGCCAACCACGATGCAGTCGACGGCAGCGCTTGCCGGCGCGTCTTGGTTCAGGGTGAATTGCAGGGCCATTGATCAGATTCCGTAGGCAAATCCGTACAATCGCGGGCTGTTTACGCCAACCGGACTAGGCTGGCGGCGCCGCGAACGAATCCGAGAGTTTAAAACAAGCCCACCCCATGCCGAAGCTCGATCGATACCTGCTTAGCGATTTCACCCAGAGCTTCCTGGCCACCTTGATCGTGCTGCTGGTCGTCAGCGTCGGCGGTGTGCTGGTGGATATCCTCGGCAATATCGCCGACGGCCGCATCCCCGCTCGCTTGCTGCTGTCGCAGGTGGGCCTGCAGTTCGTGGCCTACCTGCCCATCATCCTGCCGCTGGCGCTGATGCTGGGCCTGTTGCTGGCGCTGGCGCGGCTGTACCGCGATTCAGAAATGGCCGTCATCACCGCCATTGGCGTGGGCCCCAGGCGCTTGTTGCGGCCGATGCTGATGCTGGTGGTACCGGTGGTGGCCATCATCGGGCTGTGTTCGCTGTGGTTGGGCCCCTGGGCCAGCCGCACCGCCGAGACCATGCTGGAAGACGCCAACCGCAGCGTGCTGATGGCCGGCCTGGAGTCGGGCAAGTTCACCCCGCTGTCCGGCGGCGGCGTGGTCTACCTGACCACGATTTCGGCCGACGGCAAGGGCCTGGGCAAGGTGTTCCTGCAGCGCCAGAAGGACGACCGCATCGATGTGGTCACCGCGCAACGCGGGGCGATGTTCTTCGAAGGCAAGACCGACCGCTACCTGCGCCTGGAAGACGGCTACCGCATCGAGGGCCCGGCCGCAGGCGCCACACTGGATTACCGCCTGATGAAGTTCGCCAGCAACGACGTGGCGCTACCCGACCGCACCCAGGTACACGATGCCAACGACCCGGAAGTGATGTGGACCACCCAGTTGCTCAGCGATGAACGCCCGGCCGCGCGTGCCCAGCTGCACGAGCGTCTGGCGCCGCCGCTGCTGGCGCTGGCCTTTGCCCTGCTGACCCTGCCGCTGTCGCGCAGCGCGCCGCGCCAGCAGCGCTATGGCCGGATCATGCTGGCGTTCCTGGCGTACATGGTCGGCACCAATCTGATGATCGTCGGCACCCAGTGGATCGCCAACGGCAAGACCCCGGCCGCGCTGGGCCTGTGGTGGCTGACCCTGCCGCTGCTGGGCGTGGCGATCTGGGCATATGCGCGCGATGGCCGCGTGCGTCGGCCGAGGGTGCGCGCATGAGGCTGATGCCGCGGGTCCACGATTGGTATGTCGGTCGGGTGGTGTTGTTCACCGTGCTGCTGACCTGGGCGGTGCTGTTGGGCCTGGACCTGGTCAATGCGTTTGCCAGCGAAGCCAAGAGCATCGGGCAGGGCAGCTACAGCTTCGGGCATGCGGTGGCCTATGTGGCCTATACCGTGCCGCGCCGGGCCTACACCTTGTTCCCCACCGCCGCCGTCATCGGCGCCCTGATGGGCCTGGGCCAGTTGGCGGCAACCTCGGAATTGACCGCGCTGCGTGCGCTGGGCGTGTCGCGCAAGCGCATGTCCGCCTCGGTGGTGGCCGCAATGGCGCTGCTGACCGCAGGCATGGTGATCAGTGGCGAGACGATCGGGCCATGGGCCCAGAACCAGGCCGACACGCTCAAGACCAGCGCGCGCTACAACAGCAATATGGCGATGGCGCGCTACTCGGGCCTGTGGGCGCGCGAGGGCGACACCTTCCTCAATGCACTCAGCGGCGAAGAAAAGCTGCTCGAGGGCGGCGGTACCGCGCTGGCCCTGCACGACGTGCGCCTGTATCACCTGGACGCCAGCGGCCGCATGCAGCAACTGACCTACGCAGCGGTGGCCGAGCACCGTGACGGCCGCTGGACCTTGCACCAGGTGCGCCGAGATACCTTCCAGGAACGCTCGGTGCAGCGCGAAACCTTCCCGGAACTGCCCTGGCAGTCGCAGCTGAGTCCTGCGGCGCTGGCGGCCGGACTGGCCAAGCCGCGCAATCTCTCGGCCCACGAACTGCAGCAGAGCATCGAGTACCGGCGCCGCAACGGCCTGGACGCGCGCGATTACGAAGACCAGTACTGGAGTCGCTGGTTCTACCCGCTCAACGTGCTGGCGCTGTGCATGGCGGCCATCCCGTTTTCGTTCGGCTCGCTGCGCAGCGGTGGTCTGGGCAAACGCCTGTTCCTGGGCATCCTGTTTGCACTGGGATTCTGGCTGCTGCAGCTGTTCTTCGGCCGCATGGCCGGTGCACTCAAGCTGGACTACCGCATCGCCTACGCATTGCCGCCGATGGTGATGCTGGGGGTGTCGGTGTGGTTGTTCAGGCGACGCAGTAGTTGAGCCGCGCAGCGCAGGCCTTGCCCGATGCCGACCGACGTGCGCTTGCGCAGGCGGTCAGCGAGGTACTGCATTATCTGTGGGATCCGATCGGAGTTGCGGGCGTGCCGCAGGCGCGTGATGAGTACGACAGCTATGTTCCCGAAATATGCACGCTGCTCTGGCAGGGTGCTGATCAGGCAACGGTCGCCACGACCCTGCGTGAGATCTCCGGGCAGCGCATGGGTCTTGACGACACGGACGCTTTAGCCGAGCAGGCGGCCCGCCGTTTGATGGCGTGGCGCGAGGTCATCACCCGTTAGAGGGGTGGGGAAATCCGTCAGGCATACTGGCTGGCCGGTTCCGGCAGCCGACGCGCCGCCGTTCATTAGGTGAGCGCGTGTTCGACCTCGCACGTGCGGGCAGGTCCCCGAGGCGGCTGCGTAGTGCCCTTGCCAGCGCATGCCGTTGACAGGCTCACAGGAGCTCGCTGGTATCCGCAATCGGCATGTCGCAAAACGGCCACTCAGCCGCAGCACATTCCCCTAACTAGCATTAGCTGGCGACGTGTTGGTTGTGGCTAATGCTTGGGAATGCGCTCCAGCCGGGTGCCACTCGCACGGTCATGCCAGGTCAGGCGCTCGCGATCCAGCCATGCCCACCAGAATCCGGCGCCGCCCAGCATCAGCGACAGCGTGCCCACTGCATAACGCATCCAGGCCTGTCGCCAGCTGGGTGATGGCCCTTGCAGCTGCAGTCGCCACGGGCGCATGCCCAGGGTCTGCCCACCGCGCCGCCAGCTCACCGTGGCGTAGATTCCGCCGGCGACCCAGCAGCACAGCCACAGCAGCCACTGCCAGCTGCTGAAGGGAGCGATGTTTTCGCGCGCCGGGTGCCCGGCGAGCGTAAAGCCCAGCGTGAACGCGGCGGAGATCAGCATCGACAGCGCCAGCACCGGCCAGGCGTCGTAGCACAGCGCCAGCAGTCGCCAGCCCACCAGGGCGGGGGGTCGTGCAACGCGAGGCGACGGGATCGAGGTCATGGCGCGAGCATAGCGGCCGGCAGGCACGGCGCAACG
Organism: Xanthomonas sp. NCPPB 1068; assembly: GCF_041479385.2. Classification (NCBI taxonomy): domain Bacteria; kingdom Pseudomonadati; phylum Pseudomonadota; class Gammaproteobacteria; order Lysobacterales; family Lysobacteraceae; genus Xanthomonas; species Xanthomonas sp. NCPPB 1068. Next base: position 886,843 of record NZ_CM192986.1, read on the forward strand.
CTGCGCTGCGGTGACGGCGATCCGAGCGAGCACGTGCTGCGCCATCGCTACATCGCGCCGCGCCAGGCGTCTCGATCGGGCGCGTGCCTATGCCCAGCGTCTGCCTGCCGTGGTGCCGGCCCGCGGCGCGTAGACCGCCGCATTCCCGCCATACCGCTGCCGGTTGTCGGTCTCTGTGCAGGTGACGCGGTCGGTCAAGCCTGGCAAGGCCGTTTGGCGCAGCGGCATCACGACGCCGCGCTTCCAGGCAGGCTGCGTGCAGGCGACATCCAGCGCAGCGCCCCTCAGCCGCGCCGCCCGTTATGCTGTTGCGATGTCAGCCAGCAGTCCCGCCGAACGCCGCCAGCTTGCCCAGCAGTTGCCACCTGTCCAGGCGGCCGACGCCGCGGCCATCGAGCGCTTTCTGGATCGGTTGTGGGCCGAACAGGGCGTGGCGCGGCAGACCCTGGAGAGCTACCGGCGCGATCTGGAGGGGCTGGCACGCTGGCGCGATGGTGCCGGCGGCGGCCTGCTCGGCGTCGACCGCGCGGTGTTGTTCGACTATCTGCGCTGGCGCACCGAGGCGCGGTATTCGCCGCGCAGCAATGCCCGGCTGTTGTCGACCTTGCGCGCCTTCTACGGCCTGTGCCTGCGCGATGGCGTGCGCAGCGACGACCCCACCACGCTGCTGGACCCGCCGCGATTGCCGCGCTCGCTGCCCAAGGCGCTGACCGAAACCCAGATCGATGCCTTGCTGGCCGCGCCCGACATCCAGACGCCGCTCGGCCTGCGCGACCGCGCCATGCTCGAGCTGATGTATGCGGCCGGGCTGCGGGTCAGCGAGCTGGTCACGCTGCCGGCGGTGGGCGTCAACCTGCGCCAGGGCGTGCTGCGCGTCACCGGCAAGGGCAGCAAGGAGCGCCTGGTGCCGCTGGGCGAGGAATCGCAGCACTGGCTGGAACGCTATCTGCGCGAGGCGCGCACGCTGCTGGCCGACGGGAAGCCGGTACCCGCCGTGGACGGGCAAGTGCCCCTGTTCATCGACGCTGCGCGGCAGCCGCCCAGCCGCCAGCAGTTCTGGTCGCTGGTCAAACGCTACGCGGCGCTGGCCGGCATCGACCCGGCAACGGTCAGCCCGCACGGCCTGCGGCATAGCTTTGCGACCCATCTGCTCAACCATGGCGCCGACCTGCGCGCGCTGCAGATGCTGTTGGGCCACAGCTCGCTGTCCACCACCCAGATCTACACGCTGGTCGCACGGCAGCACCTGCAGACGCTGCATGCCAGGCATCACCCGCGCGGCTAGCCAGGTGTTGCCGGGACGGCGCCGTCGCCTGCACCCGCGTTCCCCGAGGATCGATGGTGCCGGTCGCGCAGTTGGCAGCGCCCGCGGGCCTGCGGTGCATGCCCGGCGTACGAACCCACCGGCTGGCGAACGAACAAACTGTCGCGGCCGCTGCCTGGCTTCATCTGCCCTGTGCGAGAATCCAGCCACCCCATTCCACTGGATGCGTGAATGTATCGTCTTGCCATCGCCGCACTGCTGGGCGCCCTCAGCCTCACCGCCTGCGCGCAATCCTCGCAGCCCGCGGCAAGCAACGCTGGCGCCAAGCCGGCCGCCACCGCGCCTGCCGCCGCCGGCAATGTGGATCAGCGTGTGGGCGCGGCGCTCAAGGCGCTGGACCCGGACTTCAAGCCCGACTACATCGGCGCCGCGCCGTTCCCCGGCTTCCGCGAAGTGGTGGTCGGTGGGCAGGTGCTGTACGTCAGCGATGATGGCCGCTACCTGATCCAGGCCCAGCCGTTCGACATCCAGAACAAGCAGTTCGCGGCCAGCCCGGGCCTGCTGGCCTATCGGCGCAAGCAGCTGGACACCGTGCCCAAGGCCGATCGCATCGTGTTCGCGCCGGCCAACCCGAAGTACACCGTCACCGTCTTCACCGACGTGGAGTGCGGCTACTGCCGCAAGCTGCACAGCGAGATCGGCGAGCTCAACAAGCAGGGCATCGCCGTGGAATACCTGGCGTTCCCGCGCATGGGGCTGGGCAGCCAGGACCACAAGGAAATGATTGCGGTCTGGTGTGCGGCCGATCGCAAGCAGGCGCTCACCGCCGCCAAGTCCGGCCAGTCGGTGGCGTCCAAGGACTGCAAGAACCCGGTGTCGATGGAATACACGCTGGGCCAGCGCCTGGGCGTCAATGGCACCCCGGCGATCTTTGCACCGGACGGGACCCAGCTCGGTGGCTACCTGCCGCCGGCGCAGTTGCGTGAAGCGCTGGAAAAGCGTGCCGTGACCACGGCGGGCGGCAGCCGCTGAGGCGGGCTCAGCCCTGATCATCGCGGCGCCTCGCCGATGGCGCCGTCGCGGTAATGGTCTGTGCAATGACAAAGGCCCGGGTGCGTCCGCATCCGGGCCTTTGCTATTAACGGCGATGGAACGCCATCTGGCCACATCCCCTACTGCGGCCCGCGCAACACACCGGCATGCGCATGGGCATGCGCCAGCGCAAAGGCCTGCCTGACGATTCCGACTCCCGACTCCCGACTCCCGACTCCCCATTCCCCATTCCCCATTCCCCATTCCCCATTCCCGATCCGTAACACCGCACACCCGACCGACGCCGACCCACCGGCTCCGTTACAATCTGCAGCCCCGTTTCTGACACGGTTCCCCGGACATGATGGTCCTCGAGGGCGCTTCCGCCCTTTCGCCGTTCCGCCGCGCTCGGCTCGAAACCCGCCTGCAAACCCTCGTTCCCGCGCTGCGCATCACTGGCGCCTGGCACGTGTACTTCATCCGCGCCGAAGCCGGGCAAGCGCCCGATCAAGCCACCTTGCAGCGGATCCTGCAGGCCGACGCCGCCCCCGCGCCATGCGACGCGGATGCCTCCTCGCGCTATGTGGTCCCGCGGCTGGGCACGCTGTCGCCGTGGTCCAGCAAGGCCACCGAACTGGTGCGCGGCGCCGGGCAGCCGATCCAGCGCGTGGAACGCGGCACCCGCATCGACCTGGCCGGCTGGCCGGAGGACGCGGCCGCGCAGGCTGCCGTGGCCAAGCTGCTGCACGACCCGATGACGCAGTCGCTGCTTGGCTCGGCCGCCGCTGCCGAGGCGCTGTTCAACGTGCCCGACCCGGGCCAGTTGCAACGCGTGCCGCTGGACGCGCTGGAGCAGGCCAACCGCGACCTGGGCCTGGCGCTGGCGCAGGACGAGATCGACTACCTGCGCGAGCGCTTCGCCGCGCTGGGGCGCGACCCGGCCGATGTCGAACTGATGATGTTCGCCCAGGCCAATTCCGAGCATTGCCGGCACAAGATCTTCAATGCCAGCTGGACCATCGACGGCAAGCCGCAGGAGCGCTCGCTGTTCCGCATGATCAAGCACACCCACCAGCAGACCCCGCAGCACACCTTGTCCGCCTACAGCGACAACGCGGCGGTGGTGGAAGGCGTGCCGGCCGCGCGCTATCGCCCGGACCCGGTCAGCGGCGAGTACCGCAGCGAGGCGGTGCTGCCGTCGGCCTTCGCGATCAAGGTGGAAACGCATAACCACCCCACCGCGATCGCGCCATTCCCCGGTGCGGCCACCGGCGCGGGCGGCGAGATTCGCGACGAGGGCGCCACCGGCCGCGGCGGCAAGCCCAAGGCAGGCCTGACCGGGTTTTCGGTGTCGCACCTGCGCATTCCGACCCTGCCGCAGCCGTGGGAAGCGCCGCGCGCGCTGAACCCGCGCATGGCGCCGGCGCTGGACATCATGCTCGACGGCCCGCTCGGCGGCGCGGCCTTCAACAACGAATTCGGCCGGCCCAACCTGCTCGGCTATTTCCGCAGTTTCGAGCTTGCCGAAGGCCCGGGCCTGACCCGCGCCTACGACAAACCCATCATGCTGGCCGGTGGCCTGGGCGCGATCGATCGCAACCAGGTCGAAAAGCTGCGCCTGCAGCCGGGCGATGCGGTGATCGTGCTGGGCGGCCCGGCGATGCTGATCGGCCTGGGCGGTGGTGCGGCCAGTTCGGTAGCGGCCGGCGACAGCGCCGAGGCGCTGGATTTCGCCAGCGTGCAGCGCGAAAACCCGGAAATGGAGCGCCGCTGCCAGGAGGTCATCGACCGCTGCGTGGCGCTGGGCGTCGACAACCCGATCCGCTGGTTCCACGACGTGGGCGCGGGCGGCCTGTCCAACGCCATTCCCGAGCTGCTGCACGACTCCGGCGTGGGCGGCATCATCGACCTGGGCCGCGTGCTCACCGACGACCCCTCGCTGTCGCCGCTGGAACTGTGGTGCAACGAATCGCAGGAACGCTATGTGCTCGGCGTGCCGCAGGCGCGCCTGGAAGAATTCGCCGCCATCTGCGCCCGCGAACGCTGCCCCTTCGCCGCAGTCGGCGTGGCCACGGCCGAGGAGCGGCTGGTGGTGGGGTATGGGACGTTGGACGCTGGAACTCGGGACCCGGGACCCGGGGCCCGGGAAGAGCAAACGCAACAGCTTGCGTCGGAAGGTGCTGCGATACCGACGGCAGCGCGGGACGCCGCCGTTACGGGTCCCGGGTCCCGGGTCCCGGGTCCCGGCTCCTCCAACGATCTCCCCATCGACCTCCCAATGGACGTGCTCTTCGGCAAGGCGCCGAAGATGCATCGCGATGCCGTGCATCCGCCGGCGCCGCAGTGGCCGGTGTTGCAGACCGCCTCGCTGGACCTGCAGCAGGCCGGCCTGCGCGTGCTGGCGCATCCCACCGTGGCGTCCAAGAGTTTTCTGGTCACCATCGGCGACCGCAGCGTGGGCGGGTTGACTGCGCGCGAGCAGATGATCGGGCCGTGGCAGCTGCCGCTGGCCGATTGCGCGATCACCCTGGCCGGCTTCGACACCTTCGAAGGCGAGGTGATGTCGATCGGCGAGCGCACCCCGCTGGCACTGTTGAACGCCGCTGCGTCCGCACGCATGGCAGTGGGCGAGGCGATCACCAACCTGTGCGCTGCCCCGGTGCAGCGGCTGGACAGCATCAAGCTCTCGGCCAACTGGATGGCCGCCGCCGGCCACAACGGCGAAGACGCGCTGTTGTACGACGCCGTGCGCGCAATCGGCATGGAGCTGTGCCCTGCGCTCGAACTGAGCGTGCCGGTAGGCAAGGACTCGCTGTCGATGCAGGCGCAGTGGGTGACGGGCGGGACCCGGGACCCGGGACCCGGGACTCGGGAAAAGCAACCGCAAACGCAAGAGCGTGAATCAGCGTCGTTCGCCGATGGCGCCTCCGTCGCCGCCGATCCTGCTGTTCCGGGTCCCGGGTCTCGGGTCCCGGGTCCCGTCATTACCCACAAGAGCGTTTCACCGGTCTCGCTGATCATCAGCGCCTTTGCGCCGGTCGGCGATGTGCGCCGGCAGTTGACGCCGTTGTTGCGCAACGACGAAGAGAGCGAGCTGTGGTTGATCGGGCTGGGTGGCGGCAAGCAGCGTCTGGGTGGCTCGGTGCTGGCGCAGGTGTATGCCGATGACGCGGCGTTGCCGGCGTTTGGCGGCGAAGTGCCGGACCTGGACGATGCGCAGCGGCTGCGCAGCTTCTTTGAGCTGATTGGCGATGCACGCGAGAGCGGTCTGCTGCTGGCGTACCACGACCGCAGCGATGGCGGTGCGTTTGCGGCGCTGTGCGAGATGGCGTTCGCGTCGCGTCAGGGCCTGGACATCACCCTGGATGCATGGGGCGAGGACGCATTCCGTAGCCTGTTCAACGAAGAGCTCGGTGCGGTGGTGCAGATCGCCAGCGAAGACCGCGCCGCGTTCGCCGATCTGGTCGAGCGCCACGCCTTGACCGAATGCGCGCAGCGCATTGCACGCCCCACCGGCGCGCCGCGCATCCGCGTGAGCGGGCAGGGCCGCGTGCTGGCCGAATGGCGCTGGGAAGAGTTGTTCGACGCGTGGTGGTCGGTGACCCATGCCATGCAGAAGCTGCGCGACAACCCCGATAGCGCCGACGAAGAACGCGCGCTGGCGCGCGATTTCCAGGCGCCCGGGCTGCGTCCGAAACTGGTGTTCGACCCCTCGGAAGATGTGGCGGCGCCGTTCGTGGCCACCGGTGCGCGGCCCAAGGTGGCGATCCTGCGCGAGCAGGGCGTCAACGGGCAGATCGAAATGGCCTACAACTTCGAGCGCGCCGGTTTCCGCGCCTACGACGTGCACATGAGCGACCTGATCGGAGGCCGCGTGGAGTTGAGCGAGTTCGTCGGCTTCGCAGCGTGCGGCGGTTTCAGCTACGGCGACGTGCTGGGTGCCGGGCGTGGCTGGGCAACCTCGATCCTGGAGCGTTCGGCATTGCGCGATGCGTTTGCCGCATTCTTTGCGCGGGGCGATACGTTCGCGCTGGGCGTGTGCAATGGCTGCCAGATGCTCAGCCAGCTCAAGGACATCATTCCCGGTGCCGAGCATTGGCCGCGCTTTCTGCGCAACCGCAGCGAACAGTTCGAAGCACGCACCGCGCTGCTGGAAGTGGTGGAATCGCCGTCGATCTTCCTGCGCGGCATGGCCGGTTCGCGGATTCCGGTGGCGGTGGCGCACGGCGAAGGCCGGGCCGAGTTCGAGACTGCCGTGGACCAGGCCGCCGCGCGCGTGGCCTTGCGTTTCGTCGATGGCGACGGCGCAGCGGCCTTGCGTTACCCGCTCAATCCGAACGGCTCGCCGGACGGCATCACCGGGCTGACCAGCACCGATGGCCGCGCCACCATCCTGATGCCGCATCCCGAGCGCACCCCACGCACGGCGAACCTGAGTTGGCATCCGGCCGACTGGGGCGATGATTCGCCGTGGCTGCGGATGTTCCGCAACGCGCGCGTCTGGTGCGGCTGATGGCTGCACGCCGCGCGCGCTGACCCGGGCGCGCGGCGATCCGGCTGCATTTGGCGCAAGCCGTGCGGCCGGCGCGGGAACCAGCCGCATGCCGGCCGATTGCCGGAACCAGCCGGGTGAGCGACGGACGTCGCCCGCTGCCAGCGCCATCATTCACGGCCGTGTGCAGCCCTGCGCGCGGCCGTTGTCGTTTGTGCGATGGCCTGACATCGGCGTTCGCCAGGCGCGCCGCGTGGTGGCAGCGATGTCCCTGCGCCGGTGATTGATGGCGCCCGCTGGGCGGCCAGCGCGACCGCTGCGCCGTGATACCTGCTGCGCCGGGCCTGGCGCGGGGCCGGCCAGCAGACAGCCGAGCCGCACCCCGCACTCCGCGCCCCACCCCGACCGCCCACGGCCTCCAGCAGATCGAAGCGCAAGCGCGCTGCGCGATGCCGGTCTGCAGGCGCGTGGAGATCGTATGCAAGTAAATAAAAACGCCGGAACGTGGTATTTTTTAAGTAACTAATAAAAATACTAGTTTTTCAGGGGTGGATGGTCGCCACTTCGATAATGCGACGTCTAGCGCATTCGAATACTGTGTTTTTCAATAGATTCATCTGGCGTTATCCATTTGCGGAATTTCCGCATTATCTGCTGCATCCGTTTATTTACTTGATTGAATCTTTTGCGCGGGAGGTTTTCCGCCGCAGAAGGCGTGTGTGCGCATGTCGACAGAGCCTCAGGGGGACCGTGCGATGCAATCGCGCGGTGGCCGGTTTTTTTACACACCAGGCCAATGGGGAGTAAGGCGTTAATGAAACGACATTATCTGCAGGACGGTCTCGAGCAGGGCGCTCTCGACCGAATGGCGGCGCATGCCTGCGCCACCGGACATCACCGGCCAAGCATGCGGCGGGCACAGGCCGGCAGCCTGCTGACGGCATCCATGGGGGTGGTGCTGTTCGGCATGGCGGGCGTTGCCGGTGCGGTCACCGCGCAGGCGGCGCCGGGCGCGCAATGCCGCCTGATCGATGGCCAGCAACACTGCGGTCCCGATGCGGGCATCGATGCCGCTGCCACGGCTGCACCGTTGGAGCGTGCAACCACCCAGCGCGCGGCAACACCCGCGGCCGACAGCGACCTGCCGCCCTTTGCCGACGGGCAGGATGCGCTGGCCCTGGGCAATGCAAGCAATGCCCTGGGCGATGGAACCATCGCGCTCGGCGGCGGCAGCCTGGCGCTGGAGCGCAATGCGACCGCAATCGGCTACAACGCAACGGCAGCCGGAGAATCGGCCGTCGCCCTCGGGGGGGTGGCCACCGTTTACGACTACGACGCGTTCGGGTTCGTCATTGGTCAACGCGAACTGGCCGCGCAGGCGGCAGGCGTTGGCGCCACCGCCATCGGGGGCGGTGCGGTGGCCGCCACGCCATTTGCAAGCGCGCTTGGCAGTGGTGCCAGCGCCGACGGCGTGCAGAGCACGGCGCTGGGCTACCGCGCGCAGACCTTCAGCGATGGGGCGACCGCAGTAGGCGGCCTGTCCACGGCAAGCGGTTTCCTGTCCACTGCCGGTGGCTATCTGTCGCGGGCCAGTGCCGACACGGCAACCGCCTTCGGCTACCGGGCGCGCAGCGATGGCGCCAGCAGCGTTGCGATCGGCGATACCGCTTTCGCCATCGGTGCGCAGAGCGTGGTGATCGGGGGTGTCAGCGATTTCGGCGCGATCACGGCGGCCACCGGGCGTGGTGGCATCGCCTTCGGTGCGGGCGCGCAGAGTCAGTCCGACTACGCCATTGCGATCGGCTACGACTCCAATGTGTTTCCCAATCGACCCGGCAACACCGATTCGATAGCGATCGGGCACTCGGCGGGCACCTTCGCACCGGGCACCGTCTCGCTGGGCGGTTTTGCGTTGACGATGGGCGATGGTGGCATCTCGATCGGCCAGGACAGCGTCACCTATACCGAAAACAGCGTCGCGCTCGGTGCCCGTGCCAGCACCTCGTGGTTCAACGGCAACAACACCGCCATCGGTGCCGATGCGCAGACCAACGGGGTCGATGCGGTGGCACTCGGCTATGGCGCGCGGGTAGGCGACTTTGTCGACGATGCGTGGAACCGTTCTGCCTCCAGCGCAGTGGCGCTGGGCGCGTTTTCCTACGCGGACCGCAGCAACACGGTGTCGGTGGGCAACGTGCAGACCGGCCTGACCCGGCAGATCACCAATGTGGCGGCCGGGACCGAGGCATCGGATGCGGTGAACGTCGCGCAGCTGGACAGCGTGCGCGCGGTCGCTGCACGCCTGGATAGCCATCTTGCGTTGGCCAAGTCCGACACGGACGAGCCGGCGGCCTTTGCCGAAGGCAGCAATGCGATTGCGCTTGGCAGTGCCAGCAATGCGCTGGGCGAGGGAGCCGGCGCGCTGGGATCGGGCAGTGCGGCGATCGGGCGCGACGCCGTGGCGGTTGGCCGCAATGCCAGTGCCTCCGACGCCTCGGCGCTGGCGGTAGGCGGTGTTGCCACGGTGCCGCTGGTGGATGCCGCCGGCTTCATCATCGGCGAGCAGGAGCAGGCCACCACCGCGCAAGGGCGCGGCGCAGTCGCCCTGGGCGGCGGCGCCACCGCCATGCAGGTGTTTGCCACCGCCGTGGGGACCGGTGCCAGGGCACTGGGCACGCAGTCGACCGCGGTGGGTTTCGGCGCGCAGGCGCTGGAGGACACCACCGCCGCGTTGGGAAGTTTCTCGGCCGCACGCGGCGCCGGATCGTCGGCGTTCGGGTTCAATGCCACCTCCGCCGCCAGCCTGGCGACGGCGGTGGGCTTCAATGCGCTGGGTTTTGGCGAAAGCAGTATCGCCGTTGGCAGCAGCGCGGCATCGACCGGCGAGCGCAGCATCACCGTGGGCGGCTTCTCGCTCATCAGCAACACGCTGCGCAGTGCCGGCGCGTCCGGTGTCGGGGGCATTGCCATCGGGGCTGGCGCGCAGAGCCAGGCCGACTATGCAATTGCCCTGGGCTACAACGCCAATGTCTTTCCCAACGGCAGCAATACCGATGCGGTGGCGATCGGCCATAGCGCAGCGGCGTCCGCGCCACGTGCCGTGGCGCTCGGGGGCGCAGCATCGGCCTGGGGCGAGGAAGGCATTGCCATCGGCTACGACGCGCGTGCCGCCAACCGCAGTATTGCCATCGGCAGCGGTGCCGACACCTCGATCGTCCATCGCGATGCCATCGCGCTGGGCACCAACGCCAGGGCCGACGCCGCCGATGCGATTGCGATCGGGCGCGACGCCAGCGTCGGGGTGTTCGTCGGCGACATCGGCAGTGCGGCAGTCGCGGTGGGCGTGCAGGCGCGTGCGCTCGGCAACAACAGCCTGGCACTGGGCCACAACGCCTTTACCCGCGAGAGCGGGCGTAACGCGGTGGCGGTGGGCACCAACGCCGGTGCCAACGGCGCCGATTCCGTCGCGCTCGGCGCAGGTGCACGCAGTGACCAGGCCGAGGTGGTCTCGGTGGGCAATGGCAACGGCCGCGGCGGTCCGGCCAGCCGTCGCATCGTCAATGTCGGTGCCGGTGCGATTGCAGCGGGCAGCACCGATGCGCTCAATGGCGGGCAACTGTTCCAGTCGTTGAGCAATGCGGCCAGCTTCCTTGGCGGCGGTGCGGCGATCGGCGCGCAGGGCGTGTTCGTCGCGCCGACCTACGTGATCCAGGGCGCCAGCTACAACAACGTGGGCGCGGCATTGACTGCGCTGGACAGCAAGGTCAGCGAGCTGGATGCGCGTGGCGGCACGGCAGTGGCGTCACGCGGCAGCGCCGCGCGCGCGGCGTCGGTCCGTGCGTCGTCGGCGGCCAATGCGGTGGGCGGCAGTGGTGCAAGCGACCTTGCCGCTGGCGCACTGGCAACGGACGACACCGGCGCTGTCGCGGCCTCGCTCGCCACGGGGTCGGCCGGCAGTCCTGCGCAGGCCGATGGCGTGCAGGGCACGCCCACCGCTGCCGTGGTCGGCAGCATCACGCCGGCGGCAACGTCCACGGCAGTGGGGACGGCGGCGGTGGCCAACCACGTCACCGGTACTGCAATTGGCGGCAGCGCGTATGCGCACGGCCCCAACGACACGGCGATCGGCAGCAATGCACGCGTCAATGCCGATGGCAGCACGGCGGTGGGCGCCAATACGCAGATTGCCGCGGTGGCCACCAATGCGGTGGCGATGGGCGAGGGCGCGCAGGTCAGCGCGGCCTCCGGCACGGCGATCGGTCAGGGCGCGCGTGCCAGTGCGCAGGGCGCGGTTGCCCTGGGGCAGGGCTCGGTGGCCGATCGTGCCAACACGGTGTCGGTGGGCAGCGTCGGCGGCGAGCGTCAGGTGGCCAATGTGGCGGCCGGCGTGCGCGCCACCGATGCAGTGAACAAGGGGCAGTTGGACAGCGGGGTTGCGGCGGCCAACAGCTACACGGACAGCCGCTACAGCGCGATGGCCGACAGCTTCGAAAGCTACCAGGGCGATATCGAAGACCGTCTGCGTCGGCAGAACCGTCGCCTGGACCGTCAGGGCGCGATGAGCTCGGCGATGTTGAACATGTCCGCCAGCGTGGCGGGTATCGCGTCGCAGAACCGCATCGGTGCCGGTGTGGGATTCCAGAACGGCGAATCGGCGTTGTCGGTGGGCTACCAGCGTGCGATCAGCCCGCGCGCCACGTTGACGGTGGGCGGTGCGCTCAGCGGCGACGACAGCTCGATCGGCGTGGGTGCCGGTTTCGGCTGGTAACGCAGGCCTTGCACGCGTAGCGGTGGCATGTGCGGCCGCTGCGCGCTCACTCATTCGCCATGCATTTCATCTTGAAGAGGACGTCATCGTGATTCAGACCCATCATTCCCGCGCGCTTGCCATCGCCTGCAGCGCCGTACTCTTGCTGTCCGGCGGCAGCGCCCTTGCGGCTGCCGCCGATGCCGGCATGCGCACCGTGCAACGTCAGCAGGCCCTGCGCGATGCGCCGGTCGACGGCATCATCGTCAAATATCGCAGCGGCACGGTGGCCGCGCGCAGTGTCGGCGCCGCGTCGGTGGCCACGATCACCGCGGCCGCGTCACGCGCTGCCGTGCAGTTGGCTCCGGCCGCGCGCAGCGGCGTGCATCCGGCGCCGACGCATGTGCGGACGCTGGCAGTGGGCAGCGAGTTGATCAAGTTGCCCACTCGACTGCGCCGCAGCGACGCCGATCGCCTGGTACGTGCGTTGCAAGCGGATCCTGCGGTGGAATATGCGCAGATCGACACGCGCATGTATCCGTTGCAGAACAGCGGTGGCAGCCTCCCCAACGACCCGTTGCTGGCGAGCAATCAATGGCATCTCACCGATCCGGTCGGCGGCATCGATGCGCCGGCGGCGTGGAAGACCGCGCAAGGCGAGGGCGTGGTGGTGGCCGTGATCGACACCGGCATCTTGCCGGGGCACCCGGATCTGGCCGGCAACCTGTTGCAGGGCTACGACTTCATCACCAACGCCGACACCTCGCGACGCGCCACCGATGCGCGCGTGCCGGGGGCGCTGGATTACGGGGATTGGGAAGCGACGGACGGCGAATGCGGCATTTTTTCAGCGGCCCGCGACAGTTCCTGGCACGGCACGCACGTGGCCGGCACCATTGCCGAAGCCACCGGCAACGGCATCGGCGGCGCCGGCGTGGCCTACAAGGCCAAGGTGTTGCCGGTGCGCGTGCTCGGCCATTGCGGGGGTTCGTCTTCGGACATCAGCGATGCCATCGTGTGGGCGTCCGGCGGGCATGTGGATGGCGTGCCGGACAATCGCGATCCGGCGGAAATCATCAACATGAGCCTGGGCGGCTTCGGTCCCTGCGATTCGGTGACGCAGGCGGCGATCAACGGCGCGGTAGCGCGAGGCACCACCGTGGTGGTGGCGGCCGGCAACGACAGCTCGGATGTATCCAGCGCGGTGCCGGCCAACTGTGCCAACGTGGTGTCGGTGGCGGCCACCCGCCTGACCGGCGGGTTGGCGTACTACAGCAATTTCGGCAGCTTGATCGATCTGGCCGCACCCGGCGGCGGCGCGCGCAATCTGGAAACCGACACCTTGTACGACGGCCTGATCGGCAGCTGGATCTGGCAGACCGGCTACACCGGCAAAACCACGCCCACGTCCGGGCAATTCACCTATGTCGGGCCTGGTTTTGCCGGGACCTCGATGGCCTCGCCGCATGTGGCCGGGACCGCCGCACTGGTGCAAAGCGCCTTGATCGCCGACGGCAAACCGCCGTTGACACCTGCGGCGCTGGAACGCCTGCTCAAGCGCAGCGCGCGCGCCTTTCCCGTGCAGTTGCCGCTGACCACGCCGGCCGGCAGCGGCATCGTGGACGCCGCCGCGGCCATCGATCGTGCACTGCGCCGCTGCGACAGTGGCGACCTGAGCTGCCAGCTGGACGCGCAGACGCTGCGCAACGGCGTGGCCGAACGCGGTCTGTCGAACGTGGCCGGCGATGCCGGCGTCTTTGCCTTCGAAGCGAATGCCGGCGCGGTACTGAGCTTCATCAGCTTCGGCGGCAGCGGGCAGACCGCGCTGTATGTCGCGTTGGGCCGCGCGCCGACCGCGACCGATAACGACGGCATGTCCAGCCGCAGCGGAACCAGCCAGACCGTGCGCTTCACCGCGCCACGCACCGGAACCTATTTCCTCCGGCTCGATGGCAGTGGCTTCGATGGGGTGAGTCTGCTGGCGCGTCAGTGATCCGACACGCGGCAGCGCAAGGGAGCGCTGTCGTCGGTTTCTTGGCGCAGTTCTGTAGGTAACACCTGTCTCGGCGACGAGGGCGCAGCCTGAGGACGGCGGCGCGGGAGCGCGCTGACCGGCCTTCTGACCAGTTCCGCGTACGGTTTTGCGCAACCAAGCCCGCTGGCGTCCTGCCAGCGGGCTTTTTTGTCCTCACCAGACACGGCTATTCAGGATCCGAATGTCTCGTGAGACACGATCTAGGTCGCTGTTTTCCAAAGAATTATCAAAAAAATAATAAAAGCAAGCAGAAGTGTGACCAAATGCGCGCTTATCTTCGCTTTCTGTCAAAAACTTGACGCCTGATTTGACGACTGTTAACACTTCGCGCAGTTCTATGGTTGGGTAGCGTTCACTTTTTGACTATCCAGGGTGCAGGCGCGAGCCGCCCATCGCCGCAAGGTCCATAGCGCAACCAACCGCGGGGAATCGCCTGGCCGAACGGCCTTCCGATGGTGGGTGTTCGCCAAAAACCAGTCCAAACAACTCAGGAGTCGTGCGTCGATGAATCGGATTTATCGCAAGGTCTGGAACAAATCACTGGGCGTATGGGCCGTGGCATCGGAATTGGCCAGCGGTGACAGCCCCGGAGCCGTCGCTCCAGCCTCGCTCATCGACCGCCGCCAGAGCCTGGCCCTGGCCGCCGCCATCACCCTGGCGCTGGGTGGCGCCGGACTTGTCACGCCGCTCCCCGCCACCGCGCAGTCGGTCGAAGTCGGCCGCGGCGCTGCTGCACCCGCCGCCAAGGCGACCGCCATCGGCGCAGGCAGCCATGCCAGCGCGACCGGCGCAGTGGCCACCGGCGCCGACAGCAGCGCCAGCGGCGTGAACAGCAGCGCGATCGGGCGCCAGACCAATGCGATCGGCGAAAACGCCGTGGCCATCGGCTACAACAGTTTCGTGCGTCAGGCCGGCGAAAACGGCGTGGCGCTGGGCGCCAATGCCGGCGTCACCGGTGCAAATTCCGTGGCGCTGGGCGCAGGCTCGCGTACCCACGAAGACGACGTGGTGTCGGTGGGCAGCGGCAACGGCCGCGGTGGTCCGGCCACGCGCCGCATCACCAACGTCACCGCCGGCGTCAACGCCACCGACGCGGTCAACGTCGCGCAGCTGCGCGACGTGGCCGACGTGGCCGAAGACACCGCAACGTTCTTCAAGGCAAGCCCGGGCGAAGACAGCGTCGGCGCCTATGTCGAAGGCGAGCGCGCCCTGGCTGCAGGCGATGGCGCCAATGCAGTGGGTGCCGCCGCCACCGCGCTGGGCAGTGGCGCCAATGCCGTGGCCGAGAACGCAACGGCAGTGGGGTTCAATGCACTGGCATCGGGCCAGAACAGCGCGGCCTTCGGCCATAACGCACAGGCCACTGGCCCGGCCAGCGTGGCCGTTGGCGGCGCGGCCGTGAACGAAGACGGCCAGCCGTTGATCACCAACGGCGGCGTGCCGGTCGATACCGGCGCCACCAGCGCCGGCGTCGGCGGAACCGCGGTTGGCGCCAGCGCCAATGCCGATGGCTTTGCCGCGTCCTCGTTCGGCGTCGGCGCGTATGCGGCCGGTGCGCAGTCGTCCGCGTTCGGCGCGGTGGCCAATGCGGCCGGCGATTACGCCACTGCCGTGGGCACGCAGACCAGCGCCAGCGGCACCAGCAGCACCGCTGTCGGCGGCCCGGTGGACCTCATCCCCGGCCTGGGTTTCTTCGTGCAGACCCAGGCCAGCGGCGAAGCGGCGACTGCGCTCGGCGCTGGTGCGATCGCATCCGGCACCTACACCACGGCCGTCGGCACGCTCAGCGAAGCCTCCGGCACCGAAGCCACCGCCGTGGGCTACTTCGCCTACGCACCTGGCGAAGGCGCCACCGCGGTTGGCCCGGAATCCTGGGCCAGCGGCGAACTCAGCACCGCGCTCGGCTACTACAGCACTGCACGCGGCGCCAACTCGGTCGCGTTGGGTGCCAACTCGGTCGCCACGCGCGCCAACACCGTATCGGTGGGCGCGGCCGGCGATGAGCGTCAGATCACCAACGTGGCCGCTGGTACCGAGGGCACCGATGCGGTGAATCTCGACCAGCTCACCGCGGTGTCCGACGTTGCATCCACCACCGCGCGTTCCTTTGTCGCCACCGGCGATGGCGCCGCCGTTGCAGAAGGCGTCGACAGCGTCGCTGCCGGTTCCAATGCATCGGCCTTCAGCGATTACAGCACCGCGCTGGGTTCGAGCAGCGCGGCATCTGCGCAGGGCGCAACCGCCGTTGGCAGTGGCGCCAATGCCACCACCGACAACGCTACGGCGGTGGGTTTCAACAGCGCCGCAATCGCCGAAAACACCACCGCGCTCGGCGGCAACAGCAGCGCTTCGGGCGAGTCCAGCACCGCAGTGGGCGGCGCAAGCCAGGCCACCACCAGCGGCGCGACCGCCCTGGGTTACGAAAGCATCGCCAACGGTGCCGATTCCACTGCGCTGGGTGTGGGCAGCGTGGCCTTCGGCGACACCAGTACGGCCGTGGGCGGCGCAAGCGTCGCGTTCGGCGATGACAGCGCCGCCTTCGGTGCCAATGCGGCCGCCGGTGGCAGCGCATCCACCGCGATCGGCGCAAGCAGCAGTGCCTTCGGCGAGCGCACCGTTGCGCTGGGTAACACCAGTAACGCGTCGGGCGACGACGCCATTGCGGTC
Source organism: Xanthomonas sp. NCPPB 1068 (assembly GCF_041479385.2). Lineage (NCBI taxonomy): Bacteria > Pseudomonadati > Pseudomonadota > Gammaproteobacteria > Lysobacterales > Lysobacteraceae > Xanthomonas > Xanthomonas sp. NCPPB 1068. The sequence continues at coordinate 903,080 of NZ_CM192986.1, forward strand.
GGTGCAGGCAGCCAGGCCTCCGCGCTGGGCACCACGGCGGTCGGCAGCAATGCCAACGCCAGCATTGCCAATGCCACTGCGATCGGTTTCAACAGCAGTGCCGGCGACGACTACGCCACTGCGCTCGGCGGCGACAGCAATGCATCGGGATATTTCAGCACTGCCATCGGCGGCAACAGCATTTCCAACGGGCGTGGTGCAACGGCAATCGGTTACGAAAGCATCGGCAACGGCAGCGCATCGACTGCGCTGGGCTTTGCCAGCGTGGCATGGGGTAACGGCGGCACCGCCATCGGTACCGAAAGTGTGGCCTATGGCGATGACAGCACGGCAGTGGGCGCGAACGCGTTTGCGGCCGATACCGGCGGGATTGCGGTGGGCACCTATGCAAATGCGTATGGCCCGCGTGCCATTTCGCTCGGTGGCCAATCCAGCGCGACTGGCGATGAGAGCATCGCGCTGGGCTGGGAAGCCACTGCGGTGGGCGCGCAGAGCATCAGCCTCGGCGGCGGCGCGCTGGCATCTGCCGACAACAGCGTTGCGCTGGGTGCAGGCGCCGTCGCCGATCGCGCCAACACGGTGTCGGTGGGCACGGCCGGCAGCGAGCGCCAGATTGCCAATGTTGCGGCCGGCACCGAGGGCACCGATGCGGTGAATCTCGATCAGCTCAACGCCGTGGCTGGCGCTGCGGAAAATACCGCGCGCCTGTACGCGGGCACCGGTGACGGCACCGCCCTCGCACAGGGCGACGACGCGACCGCGGCCGGTTCCAATGCCACCGCGGACGGCGATTACAGCAGCGCGTTCGGTGCCGGCAGCCAGGCCACCGCAATCGGTGCGGTGGCCATCGGCAGCGGTGCCAGCGCCACGGCGCAGTACGCCAATGCGGCCGGTTACAACGCCGCGGCCAGCGGTTTCGGCAGCGTGTCCAATGGCGCCTTCAGCCAGGCCAGCGGTGACTACGCGGTGGCCGTGGGTGGCGAGAGCGAAGCAGCCGGCGCACAGAGCACCGCGCTCGGCGCAGCGGCAGGCGCCTATGGCGATGGTTCGCTGGCGGTCGGCGCGTTGAGCGAAGCGCAAGGCAGCGAATCCACCGCGATGGGCTATTTCGCCAGCGCCAGCGGCGAGTCGGCCACCGCGGTCGGTGCGGAAAGCGTCGCCAACGGCACCAGTGCGGCGGCCTTCGGCTTCGGTGCCGAAGCCACCGGCAACTACACCACCGCCTTGGGCGGCTATTCCACCGCCAGCGGTTTCAACAGCACCGCGCTGGGTAATTTCAGCACGGCCAGCGGTTCCAACACGCTGGCCGTGGGTAGCGATGCAGCCGCCACCGGTGCCTACAGCGTTGCGGCCGGCCAGGGCAGCGTGGCCAGTGGCTACAACAGCGTGTCGGTCGGCGGTGCGGTGCTCGGCCTGTTGCCGACCGAAGCCTCCGGCGATTTCTCCACGGCACTCGGCGGCGCAGCGTGGGCGCCGGGCCTCAACAGCACCGCGCTGGGGAATTTCTCCGAATCCACCGGCGAAAGCAGCGTGGCGTTGGGCGCCGATTCGGTAGCCGATCGCGACTTCGCGGTGTCGGTGGGCAGTGCCGGCAACGAGCGCCAGATCACCAACGTGGCAGCCGGCACGCAGGGCACGGACGCGGTGAACCTGGATCAGCTCAACGCGGTTGCCGAAGCCGGCGCCTCTACCGGCAAGTACTTCCAGGCCAGCGGCAGCGACGACAGCGACGCCGGCGCGTATGTGGAAGGCGACAACGCGTTGGCGGCAGGCGAGGGCGCCAATGCCACCGGTACCGGCACCACCGCATTGGGCGCAGGGGCGCAGGCAGTGGTCGACAACGCCACCGCAGTTGGCGTCGCCGCGTTGGCTGGCGGCATCGGCGCGGTAGCGGTGGGCAACAACGCTCAAGCAGTGGGCGAAAACAGCAGCGCGGTCGGCAGCAACGCATTGGCCAGCGATATCGGCGCCACCGCGAACGGTGCCGGCGCGCAGGCGATTTCCACCTACACCACCGCACTCGGCAGCGAAGCGGTGGCCTCCGACAACCAGGCCACCGCTGCGGGTTTCCGCAGTGCCGCCTCCAATGTCGGCAGCGCCGCATTCGGTGGCTACAGCGAATCCAGCGGCCGCCTGTCGTCGGCACTGGGCTACGGCGCAGTGGCTTCGAGCGACTACAGCACCGCCGTCGGCGCTGCCTCGCTGGCCTCCGGCGCCAGCGCCGTGGCCGTGGGTGAATTCAGCGAAGCCACCGGCGACGAAAGCGTGGCGGTGGGCGGCAGCACGTTCTTCGGGTTCATTCCGGCGCGTGCGTCCGGCACCGGCGCGGCCGCCTTCGGTGCAGGTGCGTGGGCAACCGCGGACTACACCACCGCAATCGGCTGGAATTCCTATGCCGACGGCGCCAATGCGACTGCACTGGGCCAGAGTGCAGCCGCGCTTGCCGACAACACGCTGGCCTTGGGTGGCGGCAGCCGCGCCGATGCAATCGGCGCCAGCGTGGTCGGTGTGGATGCATCGGCCACCGGCATCAACAGCACCGGCGTCGGTCGTCAGGTCAACGTCATCGGCGAAAACGCGGTCTCGGTTGGCTACAACTCGTTCGTGCGCCAGAGCGCGGTCAACGGCGTGGCCCTGGGTGCCAACGCCGGTGCAACCGGTGCCGATTCGGTCGCGCTGGGCTCCGGTTCGCGGACCTATGAAGCCGACACGGTGTCGATCGGCAGCGGCAATGGGCGCGGCGGTCCGGCCACGCGTCGCATCGTCAACGTCAGCGATGGCCAGGCGGCGACCGATGCGGTCAACAAGGGCCAGCTCGATGCGCTGACGGCCGATGTACAGAACACCAGCAGCAAGTTCAAGACCACCGGCGATGCAGTGGCTTCGGCGACCGGCGAGCGCAGCACCGCTGCCGGCTCGGGCGCCGCCGCCACCGGCGCACGTAGTGTGGCCATCGCCTCCGGCAGCAGCGCGTCGGCCACCGGTGCCAGCGCGATGGGCGTGGACAGCAGTGCCAGCGGCGTGAACAGCACCGCGATGGGCCGTCAGACCAGTTCCATCGGCGAAAACGGCGTGGCGCTGGGCTACAACTCCTTCGTGCGCGAAAGCGGCAGCAATGCCGTGGCATTGGGTGCCAACGCCGGCGCCAGCGGTGCCGATTCGGTAGCGTTGGGCTCGGGCTCGCGCACCTACGACGCCAACACGGTGTCGGTGGGTAGCGGCAATGGGCGCGGCGGTCCGGCCACGCGCCGCATCGTCAACGTCAGCGATGGCCAGACCGCCAGCGATGCGGTCAACAAGGGCCAGCTGGATGCATTGGCGGCCGATGTGCAAACCACCAGCGGCATGGTCAAGACCACCGGCGACGGCGTGGCCGTGGCAACCGGTGACCGCGCGACCGCCGCGGGTGCGGGCGCCACTGCCACTGGCGCACGCAGTGTGGCCATCGCCTCCGGCAGCCGCGCGTCGGCCACCGGTGCCAGCGCGATGGGCGTGGACAGCAGCGCCAGCGGCGTGAACAGCACTGCGATGGGCCGTCAGACCAGTTCCATCGGCGAAAACGGCGTGGCACTGGGCTACAACTCCTTCGTGCGTGAAAGCGGCAGCAATGCCGTGGCATTGGGTGCCAACGCCGGTGCCAGCGGCGCCGATTCGGTGGCATTGGGCTCAGGCTCGCGCACCTACGACGCCAACACGGTGTCGGTGGGTAGCGGCAATGGGCGCGGCGGTCCGGCCACGCGCCGCATCGTCAATGTGGGCGCCGGTGCGATTGCCGATGCCAGCACCGATGCCATCAACGGTGGCCAGCTGTTCCAGTCGTTGAGCAATGCGGCCAGCTTCCTGGGCGGCGGTGCGGCGATCGGCGCGCAGGGCGTGTTCGTTGCGCCGACCTACGTGATCCAAGGCGCCAGCTACAACAACGTGGGCGCGGCGTTGACTGCGCTGGACAGCAAGGTCACCGAACTGGATGCGCGTGGTGGCAGCGCGGTTGCCGGCACGACGGCCGGCACCGCGTCGCTGCGGACAGCAACGGTGCCCGCGGTTGCCGCAACTGTCACGAGCGATGCGGCGGGCAACGTGAGCGCCTCCACGGCGACGAGCGGCGTGCAGGGCACGCCCACCGCCGCCGTGGTCGGCAGCATCACGCCGGCGGCAACGTCCACGGCGGTCGGCACTGCGGCGGTGGCCAACCATGTCACCGGTACTGCAATTGGTGGCAGCGCGTATGCGCACGGCCCCAACGACACGGCGATCGGCAGCAATGCACGCGTCAATGCCGATGGCAGCACGGCGGTGGGCGCCAATACGCAGATTGCCGCGGTGGCCACCAATGCGGTGGCGATGGGCGAGGGCGCGCAGGTCAGCGCGGCCTCCGGCACGGCGATCGGTCAGGGCGCACGTGCCAGTGCGCAGGGCGCGGTGGCCCTGGGGCAGGGCTCGGTGGCCGATCGTGCCAACACGGTGTCGGTGGGCAGCGTCGGCGGCGAGCGTCAGGTGGCCAATGTGGCGGCCGGTGTGCGCGCCACCGATGCGGTGAACAAGGGGCAGTTGGACAGCGGGGTTGCCGCAGCCAACAGCTACACCGACAGCCGCTACAGCGCGATGGCCGACAGCTTCGAAAGCTACCAGGGCGATATCGAAGACCGCCTGCGTCGGCAGAACCGCCGCCTGGACCGTCAGGGCGCGATGAGCTCGGCGATGTTGAACATGTCTGCCAGCGTGGCGGGCATCGCGTCGCAGAACCGCATCGGTGCCGGTGTGGGGTTCCAGAACGGCGAATCGGCGTTGTCGGTGGGCTACCAGCGCGCGATCAGCCCGCGCGCCACGTTGACGGTGGGCGGTGCGCTCAGCGGCGACGACAGCTCGATCGGCGTGGGTGCCGGTTTCGGCTGGTAACGCGGCACACGCACGCGCAGTTGCATCACACGCGGCGGCGCGCACATGCGCCGCCGCGGCAAGGCAAGGCCTGAGGGGGCGGGCAAGGACCGTGGCTAGGCCAGCCAACGGATTCGCATGGAGTGATGGCCGTACCAGGAGCGATCCACAGCAACAGCGCAGGCCGTTTGACGGCTGCGCGCCGTTGCCGACGTCGTTCCAAGCCTGATTCACGAAAAACACGAAGAGGATTTCACCGTGATCGACAAGACCTTCCGCCTCACCCCGCTGACCGGCGCCATCCTGATGATGGCCCTGGGTGCATCCGGCACCCTGGCTGCCGCACCGAAACTGCTGGTCAAGGAACCGACCCAGGCAGCTCCGGCCGGCGCCGCATTCAGTAGCCGCCTGATCGTGCGCTACAAGGACAACACTGCTGCTGCGACCGATCGCAGCAGCAAGCTCAATGCCGTGCAGGCCGCTGTCGGCCGCGTTGGCGCCAGCACCGGCGCACGCAGCGCTGCCGCCGCTGCCAAGGCGACGTATGTGCGCAAGCTGGGCATCGGTTCGGACCTGATCAGGCTGTCCAGCACGCTGACTGCCGCACAGGTGAACAAGGTGGTGGTGGAGCTGAAGAACGACCCGTCCGTGGCCGACGTGCAGATCGACCGCATGCTGCGTCCGATCGACATCCAGAAGAACGTGCCGGCCACCGACGTGAGCCCGCAACTGGTGCCCAACGACCCGCTGTACGCGCAGTACCAGTGGCACCTGAGCAACCCGACTGGCGGCATCAATGCGCCGGCGGCATGGGACCTGTCGCAGGGCGCCGGCGTGGTGGTGGCAGTGCTGGACACCGGCATCCTGCCGGGCCACCCGGACTTTGCCGGCAACCTGCTGCAGGGCTACGACTTCATCACCGACGCAGAAGTCTCGCGCCGCCCGACCGATGCCCGCGTGCCGGGCGCGCTGGACTACGGCGACTGGGAAGAGGCCGACAACGTCTGCTACACCGGCTCGGTGGCACAGGAGAGCTCCTGGCACGGCACCCATGTCTCGGGCACCGTGGCCGAGGCCACCAATAACGGCATCGGCATGGCCGGCGTGGCGCCGAAGGCGACCATCCTGCCGGTGCGCGTGCTCGGCCGTTGCGGCGGCTACACCTCCGACATCGCCGACGCCATCGTGTGGGCGTCCGGCGGCACCGTCGAAGGCGTGCCGGCCAACACCAATCCGGCCGAAGTGATCAACATGAGCCTGGGCGGCGGCGAGCCGTGCGACTCGGCCACCCAGCTGGCGATCAATGGCGCGGTCTCGCGCGGCACCACCGTGGTGGTGGCGGCCGGCAACAGTGGCGAAGATGCAGCCAACCATTCGCCGGCCAGCTGCAACAACACCATTACCGTGGGCGCCACGCGCATCACTGGCGGCATCACCTATTACTCCAACTACGGCAGCAAGGTCGACCTGTCCGGCCCGGGTGGCGGTGGCAGCGTGGACGGCAATCCGGGCGGCTACATCTGGCAGGCCGGCTACGACGGTGCGACCACGCCGACCTCCGGTTCCTACATCTATATGGGAATGGGCGGCACCTCGATGGCGTCCCCGCACGTGGCCGGCGTCGTGGCGCTGGTGCAGAGCGCGTCCATCGGTCTGGGCGATGGCCCGTTGACCCCGGCCGCGGTGGAAGCCCTGCTCAAGCAGACCAGCCGCCGTTTCCCGGTGACCCCGCCGGCCAGCACCCCGATCGGCAGCGGCATCGTCGATGCCAAGGCCGCACTGGAAGCGGTGCTGGTGGAGCCGTGCGACCCGTCCACCGAGAGCTGCGCGCCGACCGCCATCGCCCTGACCAACAAGGTGCCGGTGACCGGCCTGAGCGGCACTGCCGGCAGCGCCACGCTGTACAGCTTCGAGGCCAAGGCCGGCGCCGTGCTGAGCTTCATGACCTATGGCGGCACCGGCGACGTCTCGCTGTACGTCAGCCATGAAGCCGAGCCCAGCGCCACCAGCTTCGATGCCAAGTCGACCCGCCCCGGCAACAGCGAAACCGTGCGCTTCACCGCGCCCAAGGCAGGCACGTACTACATCAAGTTGGTTGGTGCGTCGGCCTATGCGAAGGTGACGCTCGTTGCGCGACAGTAAGCGCATGCAATAGTGTGACCGATGCCCCCGGCTCATCACCGGGGGCATCGTTTTTCAGGGGGATTCAGATGCGTGCGGTTGATCGTCGCGGCAAACTGCTACAGTCGGCGCCGGACCAGTGGAGACGAGTGTGAACGCGGTTGCCGTCGATCCAATTGAGCAGCGAAGTGCCGAAACGCGCATCGTCGAAGCACTGCTTGAACGCCGTCGTCTGAAAGACTCCGACCTGCTGCGCGCGCGCCAGTTGCAGGCCGAGTCAGGCATGGGCCTGCTGGCCCTGCTCGGCCGTCTGGGCCTGGTGTCCGAACGCGATCACGCAGAGACCTGCGCCGATGTGCTCGGCCTGCCGTTGGTGGATGCACGCCAACTCGGCGATACCCCGCCGGAAATGCTGCCCGAGGTGCAGGGCCTGTCGCTGCGCTTCCTCAAGCAATTTCATCTGTGCCCGGTGGGCGAACGCGATGGCCGGCTGGAGCTGTGGATCGCCGACCCCTACGACGATTACGCCGTGGATGCCGTTCGCCTTGCCACCGGCTGCGCATTGTTCCTGCAGGTCGGCCTGCGTTCGGAAATCGACGATCTGATCGAGCGTTGGTACGGCCAGGGCCGCAGCGCGATGGGCACCATTGTCGAAACCGCCGATGGCGATGCCAACAGCAACGACGACATCGAAGCGCTGCGTGATCTGGCCTCCGAAGCGCCGGTGATCCGGCTGGTGAACCTGGTGATCCAGCACGCGGTGGAACTGCGCGCCTCCGACATCCATATCGAACCGTTCGAAAGCCGGCTCAAGGTGCGTTACCGCGTCGACGGCGTGCTGGTGGAGGGCGAGAGCCCGCCGGCCAAGCTCACTGCCGCGGTGATCAGCCGCATCAAGATCATGGCCAAGCTCAATATCGCCGAGCGCCGCCTGCCGCAGGACGGCCGCATCATGTTGCGCGTGCAGGGCAAGGAGCTGGACCTGCGCGTCAGCACCGTGCCCACCGCGCATGGCGAAAGCGTGGTGATGCGCCTGCTCGATCGCGAAACGGTGGTGTTCGACTTCTACAAGCTGGGCTTCACCGAAGAGTTTCTGCCGCAGTTCCGCAAGGTGCTGGAGCAGCCGCACGGCATCATGCTGGTCACCGGCCCCACCGGCTCGGGCAAGACCACCACGCTGTACACCGCGTTGAGCCAGCTCAATACCTCCGACGTCAAGATCATCACCGTCGAAGACCCGGTGGAATACCAGATCGAAGGCATCAACCAGATCCAGGCCAAGCCGCAGATCGGGCTGGATTTCGCCAATGCGCTGCGCAGCATCGTGCGCCAGGACCCGGACATCATCATGATCGGCGAAATGCGCGATCTGGAGACCGCGCGCATCGCGATCCAGTCCGCGCTCACCGGCCACCTGGTGCTCTCCACGTTGCACACCAACAACGCCGCCGGCGGCATCACCCGCCTGCTGGACATGGGCGTGGAAGATTACCTGCTGACCTCCACCATCAACGGCATCCTGGCCCAGCGGCTGGTCCGCAAACTCGACCTGGCCAACGCCGAACGCTATGCCGCATCGCCGGAGGAGATCGACAAGTTCGATCTGCGCCGCCTGCAGCCGGAGGGCGAGATCTACCTGTATCGCCCGCGCCCCTCCGCCGCCGCACCCACCGGTTACCTGGGCCGCACCACCATCGTCGAGTTTCTGGTGATGAACGACGAACTGCGGCGTGCGGTGATGCGCCGCGCCGGCATGGGCGAGATCGAACAACTCGCACGCCAGGCCGGCATGCGCACCATGTACGAAGACGGCCTGTCCAAGGCCCTGCGTGGCGAAACCACCATCGAAGAAGTCCTGCGCGTCACGGAGGATGCGTGAGAGGGCCGGGACCGGGGACCCGGGACCGGGGGCCCGGGAACAGCCAAGGCAAGGGCGCAGTGGGGTGCTTCGTATTCGCTGACCAAGGCGCTGGCGCGTTTCGGTGCGGCAGTGGAGTGCTGCTGTCGGGACCCGGGAACAGCCTCGTCAACGGCGCTGTTGGTGAGGCCGCATGCGCCGACCAACGCGCTGCCAAGTCTCAGTGCTGCATCGTGCTGCGTTTCCCGGGTCCCGTGTCCCGGGTCCCCGGTGCCGGTCATTCCTGATGCCCCTCTACCGTTACAAGGCCCTGGACGCCCATGGCGAAATGCTCGACGGCCAGATGGAAGCGTCCAGCGATGCCGAGGTGGCGTTGCGCCTGCAGGAGCAGGGCCATCTGCCGGTGGAAACACGCCTGGCCACCGGCGAGAACGACTCGCCATCGCTGCGCATGCTGCTGCGCAAGAAGCCGTTCGACAATGCGGCGCTGGTGCAGTTCACCCAGCAGCTGTCCACCCTGATCGGTGCCGGGCAGCCGCTGGATCGCGCGCTGTCGATCCTGATGGATCTGCCCGAAGACGAAAAAAGCCGGCGCGTCATCGGCGACATCCGCGACACCGTGCGTGGCGGTGCGCCGCTGTCGTCGGCGCTGGAACGCCAGCATGGCCTGTTCTCCAAGTTGTACATCAACATGGTGCGTGCGGGCGAGGCAGGCGGCAGCATGCAGGACACCCTGCAACGCCTGGCCGATTACCTGGAGCGCAGCCGCGCGCTCAAGGGCAAGGTGATCAACGCGCTGATTTACCCCGCGATCCTGCTGGCGGTGGTCGGCTGCGCATTGCTGTTCCTGTTGGGCTACGTGGTGCCGCAGTTCGCGCAGATGTACGAAAGCCTGGATGTGGCCTTGCCCTGGTTCACGCAAGCGGTGCTGAGCGTCGGCCTGTTGGTGCGCGACTGGTGGATCCTGCTGATCGTGGTGCCCGGCGTGCTTGGGCTATGGCTGGATCGCAAGCGCCGCAACGCTGCATTTCGTGCGTCGTTGGATGAGTGGCTGCTGCGCCAGAAAGTGGTCGGCAGCCTGATCGCGCGGCTGGAAACCGCACGCCTGACGCGCACGCTGGGCACCTTGTTGCGCAATGGCGTGCCGTTGCTGGCGGCCATCGGCATCGCACGCAATGTCATGTCCAATCTGGCGCTGGTCGACGATGTGGCCACTGCGGCCGACGACGTCAAGAACGGGCATGGCCTGGCGATGTCGCTGGCGCGTGGCAAGCGCTTTCCGCGCTTGGCGCTGCAGATGATCCAGGTCGGCGAGGAATCCGGCGCGCTGGACACGATGTTGCTCAAGACCGCCGACACCTTCGAGCTGGAAACCGCGCAAGCCATCGATCGCGCACTGGCGGCATTGGTGCCCTTCATCACGCTGGTGCTGGCCTCGGTGGTGGGGCTTGTCATCATCTCGGTGCTGGTGCCGCTGTATGACCTCACCAATGCGATCGGCTGAGCGCAATGACCAACATCGCTGCAGCGCCGTCAGCCGGACCCGAGCGGGGCTCGGCATCGGTACGCATCGCTCGTACACTTCGGTGGCAATGCACAGCTCCCTGACCGCAGTAACGGCTTCACGACAACTTTCCGGTGACCGCACGACACCCATGCGGGAACCAATGCAATGGCCGCCGTGTCCTTTGTTGGCGGCAGCATCCTTCATCGACGTGCAAGGAAATCGTTCATGATCAAGCGCTCCATCACCCGTAGTCCGTCGCGCGCAGGCCAGGCCGGCATGAGCCTGCTGGAAATCATCATCGTCATCGTGCTGATCGGTGCAGTGCTCACCCTGGTCGGTAGCCGCGTGCTCGGTGGTGCCGATCGCGGCAAGGCCAATCTGGCCAAGTCGCAGATCCAGACCCTGGCCGGCAAGATCGAGAATTTCCAGCTCGACACCGGCAAGTTGCCGGGCAAGCTCGATGACCTGGTGACCCAGCCCGGTGGCAGCAGCGGCTGGCTGGGCCCGTACGCCAAGCCGGTGGAACTCAACGACCCGTGGGGCCACACCATCGAATACCGCGTGCCCGGCGATGGCCAGCCGTTCGATCTGATCAGCCTGGGCAAGGACGGCAAGCCCGGTGGCAGCAGCTACGATTCGGACATCAAGTACCAATAAGCCCTCGCCATGCGCGTTGCGTGTCAGCCGTTGCGTCATCGGCATGGAGTGGTCGGCCCTGGTCGTCCGCGCACGCGTGGCACATCGTTGCTGGAAATGCTGCTGGTCATCGCGTTGATCGCCATGGCCGGTGTGCTCGCGGCGGCGGCATTGAACGGTGGCATCGACGGTATGCGCCTGCGCACCGCCGGCAAGGCGATCGCCTCGCAACTGCGCTACACGCGCACCCAGGCGATTGCCACCGGCACGCCGCAGCGGTTCCTGATCGACCCGCTGCAACGTCGTTGGGAAGCCCCCGGCGGCCATCGCGGCGACCTGCCGTCGTCGCTGCAGGTGCGTTTCACCGGCGCGCGCCAGGTGCAGTCGCGCGAAGACCAGGGCGCCATCCAGTTCTTTCCCGACGGCGCCTCCACCGGCGGCCGCATCGATCTGCAGGTCAAGGACGCGCGCTGGCGCGTGGACGTGGGCTGGATCACCGGCGAGGTGCGTTCGGGCCCATTGCGGACGCCGTCGCCATGAGGCGCCAGCGCGGTTACACCCTGATCGAAGTGATCGTCGCCTTCGCGCTGCTGGCGCTGGCCTTGAGCCTGTTGCTGGGATCGTTGTCGGGTGCGGCGCGGCAGGTGCGTGCGGCCGACGACAGCACCCGCGCCACGCTGCACGCGCAATCGTTGCTCGCCCTGCAGGGCATGGACAAGCCGCTGGTGCCCGAGCAGCAGCAGGGCAGCTTCGAGAACGGGCATTTCCGCTGGTCGATGGATGTGCGCCCGTACGACGAACCGCGGCGCAACCCGCAGGCGCCGGTCGCGCCGGGCGCGCACAAGCTGCTGCAACTGACCCTGGTGGTGCGCTGGGGCGAGCAGTCCAATCAGATGCTGCAGTGGCGCACCTTGCGGCTGGTGGCCGCCACCGCGCAGGACGGCGCCTGATGCGCCGTTCGCGCAGTGCAGGGTTCACCCTGATCGAGGTGCTGCTGGCCACCATGCTGCTGGTTGGCGGCCTGGCGTTGGCCTTTGCCACGCTGCGCTCGGCCAGCGCAGTGAGTCAGCGCGGCGAGGCGATTGCCCAGCGCAGCGAGCGCGTGCGCGCGGTGGAAGAATTCCTGCGCCGCCGTCTGGCGGCCGCGTTGCCGCTGGCGATGAGCATCGATCCGCAGAGCCAGCAGCCGATGCTGTTCGTCGGCGAGCCGCAGCGCATGCGCTTTGCCGCCGACGTGCCGGATTACCTGGGGCGCGGCGGCCCGTATCTGCATGACCTGTCGGTGGTCGGCGACGGCGAGCAGCGCACCTTGCAGATTGCCCTGACCATGCTGCAGTCGGGCAAGTCGATCGAAGAAGGCAGTGCGCTGCCGCCGGAGCCGCTGGCGCAGGACGTGCAGCAGGTGAGCTTCCGCTATCGCGGCATGGATCCGCAGACCGGCCGCCTGAGCGCGTGGTTGCCGCAGTGGGAATGGCACGACCGCCTGCCGCTGCTGGTGCGCATCGACATCCGCAGCGGCGATGCGGCATGGCCGTCGCTGGTGGTGGCGCTGCCGCAATCCAGCAACCCCGGAGCAGGGCAATGAACCGGATGCGCGGCGCGGCGCTGGTGCTGGTGTTGTGGCTGATTGCCCTGCTCACCGCGATGATCGGTGCGTTCGCGCTCACCGCACGCGTGGAAGCGTTGCAGGGCAGCATGCTGCGCAACGGCGCGCAGGCGCAGGAATACGCGCGTGCTGGCCTGGAATACGCACTTTCGCGCTTGCAAAGCACCGATACCCAGGCACGCTGGCGCGCAGACGGCCGGCGCTATCGTTGGCAGCTGGACGATGCCACGGTGGAGATCCGCATCACTGACGAAAGCGGCAAGGTGGATCTGAACATGGCCGAGCCGGCGCTGCTGGCCGGGCTGGTGCGTGCGGTGGGCGGCGAACAGGGCCGCGACACGCGCATTGCCGGCGCGATCGTCGATTGGCGCGATGGCGACTCGCTGAGCCAGCCCGGCGGCGGCGCCGAAGACCGCGACTATGCCGACGCCGGCCTGCCGTATGGCGCAAAGGACAGCCCCTTCGAAACCCTGGGCGAACTGCGGCTGGTGCTGGGCATGGACAGCGAGTTGTATCGCAAGCTGCTGCCCAACCTCACGCTGTACAGCGGCCGCTCGCGCCCCGAAGCGCGCTTTGCGCCCGGCCCGGTGTTGACCGCAATGGGCCTGGATGCGCAGCAACTGCTGGCGCAGCGTGACGCGCCGCTGGGTTTGCCGGGCAGCGAGGCGACGGTCGGTGGCTCGGACACTTATAGTATCGAGAGCCGGGCGCGACTGAGTCAGGGACGCGAGGCTGTGTTGCGGGCGGTCGTGTCCACCAGCGCGTCCGCAGTACCGGGATCGGCCTACACCGTGTTGCGTTGGGAAGAGGGAGCAGCAGTGCAATGACCGCATGGCGGGATACCTTGGGTCGTATCGGCGTACGCGCCATGCCGGGAGCCGGAGGCTTCTGGCGTTGGTGGCAACAATCGCTGCTGGCCTGGCTGCCGCAACGGTGGCAGTGGCAGTTGGGTCTGTCGCAGGCACGCCTGTTGTTGCAGCTCGATGGCGACACCTTGCAGTTGCTGCGCCAGCGCGACCATAGCCGCGAGGCGGTCGCCAGCCTGCCGTGGCCGGTGCAGCCGCAGGAAGTCAACGCCGTGCTGCCGAGTGCGCTGGATGGGTTGCCGCGGCATTGGCTGCTGCCGTCGGCGCATGCGCTGCGGCGCCCCTTGCGGCTGCCGGCCGCCGCCGCCGCACGCCTGCAGGACGTGGCGCGTTTCGAGATCGACCGGCAGACCCCGTTCACGGCCGACCAGGTGTATTTCGATGCGCGCGTGCTCGATGTGCGCGAAGACGGCCAGCTCGATGCCGAACTGGTGGTGGTGCCGCGGCGCATGATCGACGGCCCGGCCGGCGTGCCCGATGCCTGGACCAGCGCGTTGTCCGGCATCGACGTGGCCGACACCCAGGGCGTGCCGCTGGGGGTGAACCTGCTGCCGCCGGCGCGCCGGCTGCGGCGCAGCGACCCCATGCAGCGCTGGAACCTGATGCTTGCCGCCACCGCGCTGGTGTTGCTGGCAGTGGCCGGCTGGTTGCTGCTGGACAACCGCCGTCAGGCGGCCGACGACCTGCGCGCCAAGGTGCAGGCCAATGCCGCGCGTGCGCGCCAAGTGGCCGCCGAACGGCAGCAACTGATGGACCTGGTCGAAGGTGCCAACTTCTTCCAGAAACAGCGCGCCACGCGTCCGACCTCGGTGGAAATCTGGGACGAGCTGAGCCGGCGTCTGCCCGGTGGTACCTATCTGGAAAAATTCTCGGTCGAAGGCGGGCAATTGCAGTTGATCGGCCTGAGCAACGAAGCCTCCTCGCTGGTGCGCCGTCTGGAAGGCTCGCCGTTATGGCGCACGCCCTCGCTGACCGGCGTGCTGCAGAGCGATGCCGGTCGCAACGTCGACCGCTTCACCATCACTGCCGAGCTGGCCGGCCCCGACGCCAAGGAGGCGGCCGATGCCACGCAGCGTTAAGCGCGATCGCTGGATCGCTTTGGGGTTGTTGCTGCTGGTGCTGGGCGTGGCGTATCTGGTGCTGGTGCACCCGTGGTTCACCCAGCCGATGATCGCCGTGCAGGACGACCTGCAATCCCTGCGCGAGCGCGAACTGCGCGTGCGCGTGCAGTTGCAGCAGGCGCCGGAAGTCAGCAAGCGGCTGCGGCAGGCACGCCAGACGCTGGAAAGCCGCCCGGGCTTCCTGCCGGAAACCTCCGCCGAGCTGGCCTCGGCCGGGCTGGTGCAGCGGCTGGAACGCGCGGTGGTGGAAGCCAGCCCCGGCAACCGCAGCTGCGCCATCAGCAACCGCTCGCCGTTGCAACCGGAGAGCAAGGACCGTTTCACCCGCGTGGCCGTGCAGGTGCGCCTGCGCTGCGGCACGCCGGAGCTGGCCTCGGTGTTGTACAGCCTGGAAAACGGCACGCCGCGGCTGTTCGTGGACAACCTCAATGTCATGGCGCAGCGTTACCAACTCTCTCCCAACGAAAGCGGCAACGGGCTGGATATCGCCTTCGAACTGGCCGGCTACCTGCGCCCCGGCGCCAGTGCCGCACCGTTGAACACCGATGCCGTGCCCGCCGCCGCCGGGGAGGCCAGCAATGCGCCTTGACCTGATCGGTTTACGCACCTGGTTGCTGGCCACCGTGGTCGGCTGGGCGCTGCTGGTGTGCATCCTGGCGGTGGCCGGCCTGGGCAAGCGCGTGGAGCTGCTGCCCGACGACCCCGCGCTGGTGCAGCGCCTGCCCACGTTGCCGGCACCGGCGCCGGAACGGCTGGGCGCGTTCGAGAAGTATTCGGAGATCGCCGCGCACCCGGCCTTCGCCGAGGACCGCCTGCCGCATCCGTTCTTCCTGTCCGGCAACGATGGCAGCGGCGCGGCCTCGACGGTGCGCCTGACCGGCGTGCTGCTGACGGAAAACTTCAAGATGGCCACGCTGACCCTGGACCCGCAGGATTCGGTGCGCGTGCAGCTCGGCGGCGACGCGGTCAAGGGCTGGCGCCTGCTGGCCCTGCAGCCGCGCAGTGCCACCATCGAAGGCCCCGGCGGCACCCAGACCCTGGAACTGCACGTGTTCAACGGCCAGGGCGGGCAGCCGCCCACCGCCAATGCCGCCGCGCGCGGGGCTGCGGGCGCCACCCCGCCGTTGCCTTCGCCCGACGCAGCCGATCCTGCCGCCACGGCGCAACCGCCGCAGTCACAGCCGGCCACGCCGCCGCAGCAGCAGCCCGGCGGGCAGGCCCCGCCCACGGTGCCGCCGCAGCGCAGCGATGGCGCCCAGGAAGCCCCACGCCCCTCCGACGATCAGATGCGTGCCATCCGCGAACGCATCGAAGCCCGACGCCGCCAGCTGCAACAGCAGCGCCAGAGCGGCTCTACCCCCGGTCAGACCCAATGAGTGAACGCATGACGCCGCGCCTGTTTCCCGTGTCCCTGCTGATTGGCCTGCTGGCCGGTTGCGCCACCACTCCGCCACCGGACGTGCGCCGCAATGCGCGCCTGGATCCGCAAGTCGGCGCTGCCGGCGCCACCCAGACCCCCGCCGAACAGCGCGCCGACGGCGATGCCAACGCCAAGCCCAGCCCGGTGATCCGCCGCGGCAGCGGCACCATGATCAACCAGAGTGCGGCTGGCGCGCCGGCGCCCACGCTCGGCATGGCCAGCAGCGGCAGCGCCACCTTCAATTTCGAAGGCGAATCGGTGCAGGCCGTGGTCAAGGCGATCCTGGGCGACATGCTCGGCCAGAACTACGTCATCGCGCCCGGGGTTCAGGGCACCGTGACCCTGGCCACGCCCAACCCGGTCTCGCCGGCCCAGGCACTCAACCTGCTGGAAATGGTGCTGGGCTGGAACAACGCGCGCATGGTGTTCAGCGGTGGCCGCTACAACATCGTGCCGGCCGACCAGGCACTGGCCGGCACCGTCGCGCCCAGCACCGCATCGCCGTCGGCCGCGCGCGGGTTCGAAGTGCGCGTGGTGCCGTTGAAGTTCATTTCCGCCAGCGAAATGAAGAAAGTGCTCGAGCCCTACGCACGGCCGAATGCCATCGTCGGTACCGACCCGGCACGCAACGTCATCACCCTGGGCGGTACCCGCGCCGAGCTGGAAAACTATCTGCGCACCGTGCAGATCTTCGACGTGGACTGGTTGTCTGGCATGTCGGTGGGCGTGTTCCCGATCCAGTCCGGCAAGGCCGAGAAGGTCTCTGCAGACTTGGAAAAGGTGTTCGGCGAGCAGAGCAAGACGCCCAGCGCCGGCATGTTCCGCTTCATGCCGCTGGAGAACGCCAACGCCGTGCTGGTGATTACGCCGCAGCCGCGCTACCTGGACCAGATCCAGCAGTGGCTGGACCGTATCGACAGTGCCGGTGGCGGCGTGCGGCTGTTTTCGTACGAGTTGAAATACATCAAGGCCAAGGACCTGGCCGATCGGTTGTCGGAAGTGTTCGGCGGCCGCAGTAGCGGTGGCGATTCCAATGCCTCGCTGGCGCCGGGCGCCGAGAGCAGCGTGCTCGGCGGTCAGCTGGGTAATCGCGACAGCACGATGGGCGGCAGCTCCGGCCTGACCGGTGGCAGCGTCGGCGAAAGCGGCGATGGCAGTGGTTCGGGCAGCTTCGGCGGTAGCAGCGGCATGGGTGGCGGCAGCAGCGGTAGCGGCGGCCTGGGCAACGGCAGTCTGCAGCTGTCGCCGCGCAGCAATGGCAATGGCGCGGTGACGCTGGAGGTGCAAGGCGACAAGGTCGGCGTATCGGCAGTGGCCGAAACCAACACCTTGCTGGTGCGTTCCACCCCGCAGGCATGGACCTCCATCCGCGATGTCATCGAAAAGCTCGATGTGATGCCGATGCAGGTGCATATCGAGGCACAGGTGGCTGAGGTGAATTTGACGGGTGAGCTTCAGTACGGCGTCAACTGGTACTTCGAGAACGCGGTCAATGCTGCAACGGCGGCTGGTGGTGCCGGACTTCCCTCTGCGGCGGGGCGCAGCATCTGGGGCGACATCTCGGGTACCGTCACCAACGGCGGCGTTGGCTGGACGTTTCTCGGCAAGAATGCTGCGGCAGTCATCAGTGCCCTGGATACGGTCACCAATTTGCGACTGCTGCAGACACCGTCAGTCTTTGTGCGAAACAATGCCGAAGCCACGCTCAATGTTGGCTCACGCATTCCGATCAATTCCACGTCGATCAATACTGGCCTGGGCAGCGACAGCAGTTTCTCGTCGGTGCAATACATCGATACCGGTGTGATCCTGAAGGTGCGCCCACGCGTCACCAAGGACGGCATGGTGTTCCTGGATATCGTGCAGGAAATCAGCACCCCGGGCGCACGGCCTCAAGCGTGTACGGCAGCAGCCACAACCACCGTCAACAGCGCTGCTTGCAATGTCGATATCAATACGCGTCGTGTCAAAACCGAGGCGGCAGTGCAAAGTGGTGACACGATGATGCTGGCTGGCCTGATCGACGACAGTACGACCGATATCAGCGCTGGCGTGCCATTTCTCAGCAAGTTGCCGGTCGTCGGCGCCCTGTTTGGTCAGAAAAATAAAGATACCAACCGCCGTGAAGTCATCGTCTTGATCACTCCCACGATCGTGCGCAACCCGCAGGAAGCGCGCAATCTCACCGACGAATACGGCCAGAAGTTCAAGGCCATGGAGCCGCTGAAACCCAGCCAGAAGCCGCAATGAGTGCGGCGCTGCCCGTCGTGCTGGTGCCGGTCGGCACCGACGACGAGGCCCTGGATGCCTGCCTGGGTGCACTGGATGCGGCCACGCCCGCCGGCACGCGGGTGTGGCTGGCCGACGACGCCCAGGCCGGCCCGCGCGGGCGTGCGGTGATGGAACACTGGCTGGCACGCACTCGATTGCAGGCCCATCACACCCGTCGCCAACGCATGCTCGGCGAGGTGGCGCATCTGGATGAAATGCTCAGCGCCTGCGGCGACGCCGATGTGGTGGTGTTGGGCGTGGACGCCTGCCCATTTCCGGGCTGGTTGAGCCAGTTGAGCGCGTGCTTTGCGCGCGATGCGGCGATCGCCACGGCCACGCCATGGAGCAATGTGGGCGAAGCCTGCAGTTGGCCGCGGCTGGGTGAACTCAACCCGTTGCCGGACGCACCGGAACGATTGGCCGCTGCCTGTGCGGCCATGCCGCCGTTGCACCCGGAGCTGCCTTCGGCGGTCGGCCACGCGGTGCTGTTGCGGGGCACCGCGCGACGCAAGGCCGGCGGCCTGGATGCCAGCAGCTACGGCTCGTGGTACGCCGCGCTGGTGGACCTCAGCCTGCGCATGGGCGGGCTGGGCTGGCGCAATGTCTTATGCGACACCGCCTTCGTCGCCTCCCCGCACGAGGGCCGCCCGGCCGATGGCGACATGGATGCACTGGCTACGCGTTGGCCGGCCTGGCATGCACGCCTGGCCAACTTCCTGATGCACGACCCGCTGCGCGCCCAACGCGAACAGCTGAGCCGGCTGCTGGCCGAACTGCCGCCCCCCGATCCGCAACGCATGCTGTTCGACGCCTAGTCGTCCGCAATCAAGGCCTTCCACGCATGCCAGCGGTGGCGCAGCGACGTCGCGATGACGGACGAGACGTCGCGATCACGCAAGAAGATGCAAGGGCAAAACCATCGCGCAGTGGTCAGCGCACGCAGCTGCTGCCCGGTACAGCACACAGCACAGCGATCCGCATTTGCGCCGCTCGCCGCCTGGTGTCAGCTGCAAGACCATATTCACCAAGACACACGCAACACTGCCGATAGCAGCGCATGCTTTTTCCGATTCCCGATTCCCGATTCCCGATTCCCGATTCCCGATTCCCGGCACTAAAGCGCATTCCGCGTCGGCGCATCGGTCCGCACCACTACGTCCAGCGCGTCGTGACGCCAGGATTCGATATCCAGTTCCACCGCGCGGCCGTCTTCGGCAAAGCTGGTCCGCTGCAGGCGGAAGCAGGGCGTGCCGGTGGTGGACTGCAGCAGCATCGCCTGGGTGGCATCCAGGCCGGCCGGATGCATCGACACCTGCGCGCGGCTCAGGAACAGCCCCAGCTTCTGGTTGAACACGCTCGACAGCGAGCCGGCCAGATCATGTTCCAGCAGGCCCGGCGCCCACGCTGCAAGCACCACATTGGTTTCCAGCAGCACCGCGCGGCGGTCGATCCAGCGCCGGCGCTGCAGCACGAAGACATCCTCGTAGGGCGACGCCAGGCGCAGCGCGGCGGCGAAGGCGGCGCCGGCCGGTTGCCGGGTCGCACTGAGCAGCTCGGTACGCGGCTTGCGCCCTTGCGCGGCCACGTACTGCATGAAGCCGGCAATGCTGGTGGGGTCGTAACGCACGCGCGCCGCACTGACGAACCAACCGCGGCGGTTTTCGCGGTAGATGCGCCCCTGCGCTTCCAGTTGCTGCAGGGCCTCTCGCAAGGTGATGCGGGTGCAGCCGAACCGCTCGGCGAGTTCGCGCTCCACCGGCAGGCGCTGGTCGGGGCCCCATTCGCCGGCAGCGATCTGCGCGGAGATGATCTCGGTGATGGCGTGCTGGCGCGAGGCGCTCATGCGGCGTGCCGCCCGGCAAGGAGTTGACGCATCGGTAAGGCAACAGGCTGAAAGTCGTGCATGCGCCGATGGTAAAGAAGAACGCGCCGGCAAACCGCGCCAGACTCAGCGCAGCGCCGCCGGATTCCGGTTCTGTTGGGGTTTCCAGCTGCGCCACCCATAGACCGCCAGCGCCACGAAGCCGGCATAGAGCAGGGCAGTGGGGTACAGGCCCTTGCTGACGAAGACGCCGACATACACGCAGTCCAGCACGATCCACAACACCCAGTTGGCAATGCGCTTGCGCGCGGCCCACACGCTGGCGACCAGGCTGAAACTGGCCAGCGCCGCGTCCAGCCAGGGCAGTGCGGCGTCGGTGCGGTGATGCATGTACGCGCCCAACCCCGCAGCGAACGCAGCACCGATGCCCAGCGAGATCCACAGTTCCTGCTGCGGCATCGGCAACGGGCGGATGCGCGTGTCCGTGGCATTGCCGCGCTGCCACTGCCACCAGCCATACAGCTGGGTCAGCACGTAGACGCCCTGCAGCAGCATGTCCGAGTACAGCTTCCACTGGTAGAACAGCCACGCGTACAAGGCCACCGCCACGATGCCCACCGGCCAGCACCAGCGGATGCGTCGCGCGGTCAGCCACACGCCCAGCAGGTTGATCACGACAGCGATGGATTCGAGCAACGACATGCAATGCCTGATGGAGAGTGGAGAGCGGGGAGCAGGTGCAACCCGTGCAAAACCGTGTTGCAGTCGCAAGTGGATGCTGCGCGACTCCGAGCCTGTATGCGATGGGAACCCAACAGCGTCCTCACCGCCGAGCTCCTGCCTCAAGAGCGGCTGACACAAGCTGGCGCCCGCCCGCTTGGCGGCCGCGCAGGAGTGCTGTCAGCTGCTCTCAGTTGCCGCCATCAGCCAGTGCCTGAAACACGCCCAAGCACAGCTGATTCCGACATCCTTCTCCCGCTTGCGGGGGAAGGTGCCCGAAGGGCGGATGGGGGAGGCAGCAGACCTCAAAAATCCACCTGCACGGTCAGCCGCGCCGTACGCGGTGCACCCGGGAACAGATATGCATCGCCCTGGTATTCGCCGGAATCGCGCCAGTAGCGCTTGTCGAACACGTTGTCCACGTTCACCCGCCACGTAGTTGCCAGTGTGCCCAGCGTCGTGGCGTAGCGCGCGCCCAGATTGGCCGCCGTGTAGGCGGGTACGCTGGCATTGCCAAGGCGGTCGGCGAACTTGCGCCCGCTGTATTGCACGCCGGCCAGCAGCTCCAGCCCATCGACGCCAGGCACGTTGTAGTCGGCCTGCACGCTGGCGCGCAGCTTGGGCACGTTGATGGCCTGATGGCCCTCATACGCTGCAATGTCGGTGTCTTCTGCGCGGGCGCGGATGGCCGCTATGCTGGCGAACAGGCGCAGCTGCTCGGTCGCCGCGCCATCGGCCGACAGCTCCAGGCCGCGGTTATGCAAGCGTCCCTGCTGCACGAACAGCAGGCCACCGTCGGCTTGCGGCTGGGTGAACTGGTAGGCCTGGCGGATGTCGAACAGCGCCGCGCCCAGGCGCAGGCCCTGCAGGTCGATCTTGGCGCCGGTTTCCAGCTGATACGCACTGGTGGGCGGCAGAATCTCGTCGGCATTGTCGGCAAACCACGGCGCGGTGCCGCCGGCGGCCAGGCTCTTGGCGTAGCTGGCATACAGCGACACGTTCTGCTGCGGTTTGAACAACAGCGCCGCCTGCGGCAACACCGCGTCCTTGCGGGTGCGGCGTTCCAACAGCCCGTCGCGATCGAACGCGCGTTCGTCCATCCGCACGGCGCGCGCGCCCAACGACAGCTCCCACTGCTCACCCAGGCCGATACGGTCGGCCAGCACCAGCGCGCGCTGGCGGCTGTCCAGGCGGCGTTGTTTCGGGTCCAGCGGCACGTCGGTCTGCGCGAAGACTTCCGGGTCGCGGTCGATGCTGCCGCTGCCGACGAATTCGTTGACCGAACCAAAGCGGTCGATGGTGCGGCGCAGCCAGTCGCCGCCGATGCTCAGGCGATGTTCCAGCGCACCGGTGACCACACGGCCTTCCAGGGTGGCGCGCAACTGGTCGTGCACGCGGGTGTCGTCCGGGCTGCGGTAGTCGTAGACGTCGTACTCGCCCTGCGCGCTGAAGAAGTTCGGGGTGGCGATGTCCGCGCAGCTTGCCGCGCCGTAGCAGCCCCAGGCGAACGCGGAAAAGTCGTTGATCGTCGAGCGGCTGCGCGACGCGTCGACGGTGGCGCGCCAGTCGTCGTTGAACTGATAGGCGTAGCGCAGTTGCGCGTTGAGCGAGTCCATTTCCACCGGGCGTGACCAGGGCTGGTACCCGAGCAGGCGGCGCACGTCGATATCGCGCGGCACCTGCGTGCCGCCGAGCAATTGGTAGCCGGGCACCGATCGCTGTTGCCGATGCTGGTATTCCACGTCCAGCTGCAGCAGCGACTGCGGTGTGAGCTTCCAGTCGCCGGCCAGCGACAGAAAATTACGGTAGCCATCCGCATGGTCGACATAGCTGTCGATGTCTTCGCGTGCGGCATTCACGCGCAGGCCCAGGCTGCGCTCGGCACCGAACCAGTCGCCCAGGTCGGCCGCGACATAGCGCGAGCCCTGCTCGTCGGTACCCAGGGTCACGCTGCGCACACGCTCGGGCCGCTTGGTGCGGTAGTCGATCAGCCCGGCCGGTTCGTTGACACCGGACTGTAGCCCGGCCAGGCCTTTGAGGATCTGGACCTGCTGCTTGTTCTCCAGCGCGATCGACTGTTCGCCCACCGCACTCAGGCCATTGATGCGGTAGCTGTTGGCGGCATTGAGCGAATACCCGCGCACCACGAAGTTTTCGTAATAGCCGATCGGCGCATACGCATCGCCGGCGGAGGCGTCGGCACGCAGCACCTCGCTGAGCACGCGCGCCTGGCGATCGAGCAATTGCGGGCGGTCGATCACCGCGATGGAGGCGGGCGCATCCAGCAGACGGGTGGCGCCGAAGCCGGTCAGCGCGGTGGCTGCCTCGTCGCGTTGCCCAAGCACGTTGACCGCGTCCAGTTCCACCGCTGCGCTGTCGGGTTGTTGTTGTGCCAGGACGGGGTTGGACAGGCACACCGCCAGGGCAAGCGCGAGCGGGCGGCGGGACAGCAGGCAAGTGGATGCGAAGGACATGGGTAAGGCTCGATGGAAGAAGGGAAACCGCTCAGGGCGAGCGGTGCGCGCGCGCATGCAAATGCGCGAGCAGGGCCTGGCCATCGGCGCTGGAAAACCAGTCCGCATGCCCAAGCAGATAACGGTGATAGGCGATGTCCACGTTGTCGGCGGAGCGCGTGATGCCGGCGAAATAGTCGATCTCGCTCAAGGCGAAATCGACATGCACGATCGGCAGCAGTGCGGCCAGACAACGCAGCTGTGCGGCACCGAGCGGGCAATGCGCTGCGTAGCCATCCAGCAATGCATCCAGCTGCGCCAGCTCGGGCTGCGCGCGCGCGCCGGTGTCCAGGTGCAGCCACGGGATCAGGTTGCGTTCGATGGCGGTGGCCAGATCGAACAGCGCGCTGTTGCGATCGCTCAATCCGAAATCGAAGATCGCGCTGACCCTGGTGGCGCCGTGGTCGGTGTTCCAGAGCAGGTTGGACGCGTGCCAATCGCCATGCGTCCACAGCGGCGGCATGGCACCCGGTGCAGACAGCAAGGGCCAGGCACGTGCATGCCAGGGCAGCACGTGGGTGGCCAGGTCACGCTGCCAGGGATACCCGTGCAGGGCCGCAGCCAGATGCGGCCGTGTCGGTAGCGCGCGCTGCAGCGCCGGCAGTGGCTCGGCCTGCGCGAACACCTGCAGGTTGGCAACCAGCACGGCGCTGGAACGCGCGGGTGCAGCAAAGCCCCGCGCAGCGTGGTGAAGCTGCGCCAGCGCCGCGCCGGCGGCGTGTGCATGGGCGGTGTCGATGAACGGCGTCCACGACACCGCGTCGCGATACAGGTCGTGCCCGGCACCGACGCGCTGCACTTCGTAGACCCAGGCGTCGTGGGCAAACGCGGTCTGGCCGTCCGCCGCGTGCAGCACCTCGACCACCGGCGCCCCGGCCCGGCGCAGATGCGCCATGAAGGCGTGCTCCTCGCGCAACGCGGCAACGCTGCGCACGCGGCGATGGTGGCGTTTGACGATCACCTGCCCGGTGGCGGTTTCCACGCGGGCGGCGGCGGAGAACGGTCGCGCACTGTGCCACTGCACGTCCTGCGCACCGCCAAGCGTGGGCAGGCGCTGCAGCACGCGCCGGATTTCCCCAAGGGTCAGCGCCGGCCAGTCGGGCGGCGCCAGCGCCAGGCTCATGCCATGGACCTGATGCGGCGCGTTCACGGCTGCAGGCTCCACGTGCAAGCCATAGGGAGATCGAGTGGTATAGACCAACCGGGTAAGGCCGATCCGACGGGCCCGGCGCATGTGCCGGCATTGCGGACGGCGCTGCCGGGCCGTCGGTGCAGGGCGGGCGCCATCAGGCGGTCGCACTGCATGGAATGAAAGGGCAGCGCGAAACCGGAAGGTCGCTGGCCGTCATCTCTGAGGATCAAGTGGGGGTGCCGCGGACGGCGCCGACGCAGGCCGCGTGGCGGCTGTCGGGCGCGCAGTATGCCTGCTGCTGCGGCACGCCGCCATGCCGGGGCGCCACACGCGATGGCGCGGCGGTGGCCCCGCACCGGATAATGGGCGGATGACTCCAGTCCAGATCGCCGCCGTCGTCGTCACCTACCAGAGCAGCAGCACCATCGATGGCTGCCTGTCGCGGTTGCGCGCGGCCGAGGGCATCCGCGAGATCCGGGTGGTCGACAACGCCTCCAGCGACGACACCCTGGACGTGGTGCAGCGGCACGCGCTGGCCGACGCCCGCGTGCACTTCATCGCCAACCCGGACAACCCCGGCTTTGCCACCGCCTGCAACCAGGGCGCACGCGACTCGCAGGCGCCCTGGCTGGTGTTCATCAACCCGGATCTGATGGTCGAGCCCGACACCCTGGTGCAGTTGTGCGCGCGCGCGGCCGGGCATGCTGCGGTGCTGCTCGGCGTGGAGCAGGTGGACGAACAGGGCCGCCCCGACGCCGCAGTGCGCCGCCGCGACCCGGACTTTGCGGCCATGCTGCGCGCGCCGCGTGCCGCCGCCCAGCTGGCGATGCCGGCCGACCCGTCGCAGGCGCTGCAGGCGGTCGATGCAATCTCCGGTGCGCTGATGCTGATGCAGCGCAGCCTGTTCGACCGGCTGGACGGCTGGGACGGCCATTACCGGCTGCATGCCGAGGATCTGGACCTGTGCCGGCGTGCCCGTCAGGCGGGTGCGCTGGTCGCGGTGGCCAACGATCTGCAGGTGGTGCACGTGCGCGGCGTCTCCAGCCGAGCCCGCCCGTACTTCGTCGAATGGCATAAACACCGCGGTCTGTGGCGCTATTTCCGCAAGTTCGAAGCCGCCCAGCGCAGCCCGCTGACCCGGGTCGGCGTGTGGCTGGCGATCTGGGCGCATGCGGCTGCGCAACTGCCGCGGTTGATGCGTCGGGCATGACGCGCGGCCTGTTAAATTAGTGATAAATCCGTGATGGGGAGCCGGTCGTAACTGTGATACGTTGCGTGGCGAAGTGTGATCCAGTCAGTGCTTCCTGTCCCTAACGGGTCCCCCATCAGGAAACGTACAAATGTCCTTACAGATCGACCCGCGCTCGCGGGTACGTCAGTCGTGCCTTATCCCCGAGCAGTCCAGTCCGGTTGCCCGGCCGTCGGCCTCTTTTCGTTCCCTTGGCCGCAAGCCGCTGGCCGCGCTGTCGGCGCTGGCGCTGGGCTGCACGCTGGCCGCATTGCCGGGCGCTGCGCTTGCCGGTGCCTGGACGCAACCGCAAGGCGACACGCTGGTGATCGTCAAGGCGCTGCATAGCGATGGCCGCGGGTGGTTCGACGACAGCCATCACCGCACGACCTTCGGTGACGGCCAGCAATTCGACGGAAACGGGCGTAGCCGCCAGGACCAGCTGAATGTCTACGTCGAGCATGGGCTGACCGACAGGCTCAGCGTCATCGGCAATTTCTATTTCAGCGATGTCGGTTTCAGCAGCCATGACAGTGGCCGCGGCCGCCAGCAGACCAGCACCACCGGGTTTGCCGATCAGGAAATCGGCCTGCGCTATGCGTTGCCGAGCGCGCCGGACGATGTCTGGCGCAGCTCGGTGCAGGGGCTGGTCAGCATCCCGGCGTATGGCCGCAGCAAGACCTACCACCCGAACAATCCCCAGGCGAACACCGATCCTGCGCTGGGCTTGGGCGATTACGGGCTGGAGCTGCGTTACAGCCGTGGCCGCGGCTACACGCTGGGCGACCGCAACGGCTATGTCGATCTGGGTGGCGCGGTGCGCCTGCGCGGCAGTGCGGCCTCCGACGAGGTACGCGTGGATGCCTCCACCGGTCTGAGCCTGACCCCGGGCTGGTTGCTGCTCGGCGAGCTCAACGTCATCCAGGGGCTGGGCAACGGGCGTAACAACTTCGATGTCGCAGGCTCTGCGGGCGGCGTGGGTTTCGTCGCCACCGGCACCAACTACGACCTGACCAAGCTGCAGCTGTCCACGCTGTACACCGCCCCGGGCGGCAGTCAGTGGCAGCTGGGCTATCAGCAGCCGGTGATGGGGCGCAACACTGCTGCCGCAGGCGGGCCGTTCGTGGCCGCCTGGTGGCGTTTCTGAGGACGCCACGCCCATGACGGTCAGCTGCGAGAGCGAGGCGCTGGGACGGGTGCCGGATATCGGCCGCGAACGCGGCCTGCTGGGGCGTGCGCTGGTGTCGGCGGGCGTCATCACCGACGAACAACTGCGCGCGGCGCTGGCGCTGCAGCAGCGCTGGAACTCGCGCCTGGGCGATGTGATCCTGGCCCAGCGCGGGGTGCCGGCGCAGCGCTTCTACGCCATCGTCGCCGCGCACTTCGGGCTGGAATTCATCGACCTGGTGCAGCAACCGCCGGATCCGGCGCTGCTCACTGCCGGCGATCTGGACAGTTACGCCCAGCGACTGCTGCTGCCCTGGCGGCGCGAGGACGGCGTGCTGGTGCTGGCCGTGGCCGACCCCGACCCGGCGCTGTTCGCCTGGGCGCGCGCGCACTACGGCGAAGACGTGCGCTTTGTCGGCACCGCCAAGTTCGACATCATCTGGAGCCTGCAGCGCCACGCCGACGAGCAGCTCACCGACAACGCGCTGAACCTGCTGGCCGCGCATGCGCCGACCTACTCGGCGCGCCAGGTGGTGACGCGCGGGCAGAAGCACACGCTGTGGGCGATTGCCGCAGCGTTGCTGATCGCGATGGTGGTGTTTCCGGTGCCGGCCCTGATCGCCATCAACGTGCTGGTGGCGCTGGGCTTTCTGGCGACCTTCGGTTTGAAGCTGCTGCTGGTGTGGTTCGGCTCGCGCCACCGCATCGACATCAAGGTCACCGAAGACGAAGTGGCCGCGCTGCGCGACGACGACCTGCCGGTCTACACCGTGCTGGTGCCGATGTACAAGGAACCGGAAGTCCTGCCGATCCTGGCCAATGCGCTGCGCAAGCTGGATTACCCGATCAGCAAGCTCGACGTGAAACTGGTGCTGGAAGCCGACGACTTCGAGACCATCGAAGCGGCCAAGAAGCTCGGCCTGGAGGCGTTCTTCGAAATCATCCGGGTGCCGCCGTCGCAGCCCAAGACCAAGCCCAAGGCCTGCAACTACGCGCTGCATTTTGCACGCGGCGAACTGCTCACCATCTACGACGCCGAAGACAAGCCCGAGCCGGATCAGCTCAAGCGCGTGGTGGCGGCCTTCCGCAAGGCCGAGAAGGACGTGGTGTGCATCCAGGCGCGGCTGAACTACTACAACGCCGACGAAAACTGGCTGACGCGGATGTTCACGCTGGAGTACACGCTCTGGTTCGACTTCTACCTGCCGGCGCTGGAATACCTGCGCATCCCGATTCCGTTGGGCGGCACCTCCAATCACTTCCGTCTGGATGTGTTGCGCCAGGTGCGTGCGTGGGACCCGTACAACGTCACCGAAGACGCCGACCTGGGCGTGCGGCTGATCCAGAACGGCTACCGCGTCAACGTGGTGAACTCCACCACGTTCGAAGAGGCCAACGTCAGCATTCCCAACTGGATCCGGCAGCGTTCGCGCTGGCTCAAGGGCTACATGCAGACCTGGCTGGTGCACATGCGCGACCCGGTGCATCTGTATCGCAGCACCGGGTTCAAGGGGTTTTGGGGCTTTCAGTTTTTCATCGGTGGCGGTTTTTTCACCGCACTGGGCGTGCCGGTACTGTGGACGCTGTATGCGGTGTGGCTGCTCACCGGCACCAGCATGTTCGAGCGCTTCTTCCCGCCGTGGCTGGGCGCGGTATCGCTGGTCAATCTGCTGCTGGCCAACGCGTTCTTCATCTACATCACGCTGGTGGCGGCGTTCAAACGCGACTACTTCAAGTTGGCCCCGTACGCGTTGACGGTGCCGTTCTACTGGGCATTGCAGTCGATCGCCGCCTACAAGGGGCTCTGGCAGCTGATCCACAATCCGTTCTACTGGGAGAAGACCACGCATGGCATCAGCAAGCATTCGGAAAACGAGCGCCGCGCCGCACTCGAAGAGTGAGCCGGGTGTCGCGCGTCGCGACAGCGGCCTGCCCGCGTTCCTGGTGGCGGTGGTGGCGCTGTCGTTGCTGAGCCAGCCGTTGCTGGTGCAGTCGATGGGCGGTGCCGCGCCGGTGAGTGCGCCGGGCGTCGGGTTGCCGGCGTCCGGCGTGCTTGCCTGGGCGGTCGATCTGGCGTTGCACCACTGGCAGCTGCCATTGCAGATCTGGCCGTTCCTGGCGGTCGCCGCCAACGCGTTGTTCCTGTCGCTGCTGTGGCGCGATCTGGCCGGCGTGTTCGGGCGTGGCTGGGCCAGCGGCCTGACCCTGCTGGTGGGCTGCAACCCGCTGTTCCTGCTGCCGATCGCGGCGGGCGGCAGCCAGGCGGTGGGCCTGCTGGCGTTCTACGGCCTGTGCCGCACGCTGCGCCGCCTGCAGGCGCCGGTGGAAGCGTTCACCTACCTGCGCATCGCCGGGTGGCTGTGCATCCTGCTGTGCCTGGATCTGCAGACCCTGGCGTTGTCGACGATGGTGGCGCCGTGGCTGCTGCTGGTGATGCCGCCGCAGATGCTGCGCAAGGCGCCCGGCTCGTTCTATCTGGTGTGCTATCTGCCGTTCGTGTTCCTGGTCGGCATGTGGGCCTACGTCAACCTGACCGTGTTCAATGCGCCGTGGCCGACGCTGTCGAGCATCGGCCAGGCCGCAGATCCGCTGCCATTGCCGCTGGCCGCCCAGGCGCAGGACTGGTTGCCGGCCGTGCGTTGGGGCGTGGCCGCAGTGGTCTGCTTCCCGGTGCTGGCGCTGGTGGTGCGCACGCGCAGTGGTGCCCTGGCCCGCGGCGTCATCGCCAGCGCCGGCACGGTGATCTGCGCGGCGGCACTGTCGTTTGCGTTCGGCTGGGCCGGGTTCGACGCCTTGTTGTTGCTGTGGGTGCCGGCGGCGTTGTTGCTGCGCGCGCTGCAGGCCGACCAGCGCACCCAGGCAGCCGGTTTGTTGCTGCTTGGTCTGGTAGGTGCGGCCTGGGTGCAGCCGCCGGGCTGGGGCAGCTGGCTGCGTGCGGCGCCTGCCGACGAGCAGTCGCTGCTGCAGGGTGAGGCGGTCGTCATCGCCGCGCCGGTATCGCTGCCGGTCAAGCCCACAGCGACGCCGTCGGCAGCCGTGCCTGCAACGCCGCGGCTAGGGGACGATGCCGTGCTCACCGCGGCGGCCGCACCGGTGGCGAGCGCACCGGCGGGGCTGGCTGGCCCTGCCACGGCGACGGTGGCGCAGCCGCAGACTGGCAATGCAAGTTTGCAGGGCAGCACATGCGTGCAGGGCACGACAGCGTCGACCACCGAGACGTCTGCGGCATGTTCAAGCGCGTTCTGACGCTCGTGGCGGTGCTGGCGGTGTGCCTGCTTGCCAACGGCTGCAATGCAGCCGCGCCGATGTGGATGGGCGCCAACGTCAAGGTGTCGGCCAATGCGCCGTGGCAGAGCGCCGCCGCCGCGCAATCGCTGGATGCGTTGGCCGGCACCGGTGCCAGCAAGGCGTTGCTGGTGGCCTTCGTGTGGCAGGCAACGCCGCATTCCAGTGACCCGGTCCTGGGCAGCGACAGCAGCCTGGAGGCCATGCGCGCTGCGTTGCGGCGGAGCCAGCGTTCCGGTTTGCAGCCCACGCTCAAGGTGCATGTCTGGATACCCGGCCACTGGGCCGGCGAGGTGGCGCCCGGCGATCAGGCCGCTTGGTTTGCGGCGTATCAACGGGCGCTGCTGCCGCTGGCGCAATTGGCCGAAGACGAACACGCCGAGGCGCTGGTGGTCGGCACCGAACTGCGCAAGCTGCAGGACGCGCCGCACTGGCCCGAGCTGGTGGCCGCGGTACGCAAGGTCTACCACGGCAAGCTGCTGTACGTGGCCGATGGCATGGAGCATGCGGAGAGCTTCCGTTACTGGTCGCTGTTCGATGCGGTCGGCACCAGCCTGTATCCGCGCCTGTCCGAGGCGGGCGATGCCCGCACGGCGGAAATGAACGCCGCCGCGCAGCGCCTGCAGCAGCTGGGCCAGCGCGTCGGCAAGCCGGTGTGGGTGGCCGAGCTGGGCCTGCGCTCGGCACGTGGCAGCCTGGCCGCACCCTGGGAAAGCCCGGAGCAACGTGCCGCCGCAGTGGATACGCAGCTGCAGCTGCAGGTGCTGCAGCAATGGCGCAAGGTGCTGCAGGCGCATGGCATCGACGGGATTGCGCTGTGGTGCTGGTACACCGACCCTAAGGCCGGCGGCCCGGGCGACAGCGACTTCACCGTGCAAGGCAAGCCGGCCCAGCAGGTGCTGGCGCGCTGAGGCGCCCAGCTGCGCCTGCGGACGGCGTGCGCGGCGGTGGATCGAGTGGGAGGCTTTGCGCGTAGCTGCCTGTGGCAGCGGCGGCAACGGCCGATGGTCGGCACGCCGGGCGCGTGCGCGTGGCAGCCGGCGCGTTGGCGGCCTTGCACGTCCCGCCAGCGCCGCTGCGGGCATAATCCGGCGGCATGATCATCCATTCGCTGCTCGACACCGACCTGTACAAATTCACCATGATGCAGGCGGTGCTGCATCAGCACCCGGCCGCGCAGGTGGAGTACCGCTTCAAGTGCCGCACCCCTGGCGTGAACCTGGCGCAGTTCATCGATGAAATATCGCGCGAGATCGATGCGCTGTGCCGGCTGCGCCTGCGCGAGGACGAAGTGGATTACCTGCGCAGCCTGCGCTTCATCAAGCCGGACTTTGCCGACTTCCTGGCGCTGTTCCATCTGGACCGCAAGTACCTGCAGCTGTCGGCATCGACCACCCATCCGGGCGAGATCGAGCTGACCATCCGTGGCCCGTGGCTGCACACCATCCTGTTCGAAGTACCGCTGCTGGCGATCATCAACGAGGTGTGGTTTCGCAACACCTCCGAGCCGGATTTCGAGGAAGGCCGCAGCCGCCTGCGCGCCAAGGTCAGCAGCCTGCGCAGCATGCCCGCCGGCTGCAAGATCGCCGATTACGGCACCCGGCGGCGTTATTCGCGGCACTGGCACGGCGAGCTGCTGCCGCTGCTGCGCGATGGCCTGGGCGAGCAGTTCGTGGGTACCAGCAACGTGTATTTCGCCAAGCACTACGGGTTGACCCCGCTGGGCACGATGGCGCACGAATACCTGCAGGCATTTCAGGCGCTGGGGCCGCGGCTGCGCGATTCGCAGGTGGCGGCGCTGGAGTCCTGGGCGCGCGAATACCGCGGCGACCTTGGCATTGCGTTGTCGGATGTGGTGGGGCTGGATGCGTTCCTGCGCGATTTCGACCTGTACTTCTGCAAGCTGTTCGACGGCATGCGCCACGATTCCGGCGACCCGTTCGAATGGGGCGAGCGGGTGATCGCGCACCTGGAGGCGCACCGCATCGATCCCCGGACCAAGGTGCTGGTGTTCAGCGACGGCCTCGATATCGACAAGGTGATGCAGCTGTACCAGCACTTCCACACGCGCTGCCGTCTGGCCTTCGGGGTGGGCACCAGCCTGACCAACGACCTGGGACCGACCCCGTTGCAGATCGTGATCAAGATGGTTCGCTGCAACGGCCAACCGGTGGCCAAGCTCAGCGACTCGCCCGGCAAGAGCATGTGCGAGGACGTTGGCTACCTGCGCTACCTGCGCGATGTGTTCGGCCTGCCGCCGATGCCCGACGACAGTGGCACCGCGCGTCACTAGGTGACGCCGGCCGGCAGGGAGAAGGGTGGACAGCCCACCCTGGTGTAGGGGAATCGCCAGAAAAAAATGAGAACCCCATCGCGCTTGCACGTTGGCTGACGTTAACATTGGCATCACGCCGCCATCACATTTGATGCGGCGGTCGCTTATGACGTCCCATCTTGCGAAGTCCGTTGATGCCCGCACTCGACCCGTTATCGCTGTACCGCGCGCGTGCCTGCTCCCGGCAGTGGCTGGGCTTCGTCCGCGCCATGGCCGAGGAGTTCGGCGCCGAGTTGCCCGAGCACGATCTGGCCACGTTGATGGTGCGGATCGGCCGTCGGTTTGCGCGCGAGCACAGGTTGGCGCCCTGCAACGCGCTGGCCGAGGTGCAACAGGCCGCCAACGCGATCTGGGACGGCTGCGACTGGGGCCAGTGCGCGATGGACGAGCACGCCGACCATGTGCAGATCCGGCACGGCGGTGCGCCGCTGGGCGTGGCGCTGGATGGCGCCGCCTGGAGCGACGGATTCCTGCAGGGCGTCTACGAAGGCTGGTTCCAGCAACTGGGGATGCTGGCGGGCCTGTCCGTACAGGCCGTGCCGGGAGAGAGCGTGGACCTGCGCCTGTTGGTGCTGGCGCGGACGCCATGAACAGCGGTCATCGGACAAGGAGAATGTGATGGCGCCAAAGAACACCAGAAACACACCGGGACACGACGATGTGTCCGGCCTGTTCGCACGTCTGGGGACGCAGGCGAGTCAGGGGTACCAGGATTTCGCCTATCCCCAGTTGCCGCCGCGCAAAGCCGGCGGCCTGCCTGCCGGCGCGCCGGTCGCTGGCGCAGCGGTGCCGGATGCGACCGACGCGGTGGCGCCGCCCGCGCCAGCGTCGCCAGCTGTACCGGTAGCCGGCACGCCACCTGCTGCGCCGCCGTCACCGGTGCTGCAAGCAGCTGCGGCGGCGGAACAGACCGCAAGCCTGCAGCGCAGCGATGCGCTGGCACCGTTACGCAAGCTGCGCCAGCTCGACGAGCCCGGCCCGCGGGGCCTGCCATCGCCGCCGCGGCCTGCGCAGACGCCACTGGAGCAGCTGTTCCAGCGCCTGCTGCAGGCCGACGCCCGCAGCAACGCGCACAGCCCGCTCAAGCGCCTGCGTTCGCGTTGATGCCTGCCACCCTTAACGCCCGGCACGCGTAGCGCGCGTATCCGGTGCCGTACCGCACGTCTGCCATGTTTTTCAGGATTGCCCGATGACCGTTGCCCACCGTCGTTCCGTCTCGCCGCTGCCCACGCTGGCAACCTGGGCGCTGTGGCTGCTGGGCGCGCTGCTGCTGGTCTTCGTGGTGGCCGTGCCGATGGACGTCACCCAGCAGCTGGTGTTCTCCGGGGTGCTGTTCGCCGTGGCGCTGGCGGTGCGCAAGCGCGGCGGGCGCGTGGTGGTCCTGATGATGATGGGCATGTCGCTGGCGGTGTCGTGCCGCTACATCTGGTGGCGCATGACCCAGACCATGGGCCTGGGCAGTGCAGGGGATTTCATCCTCGGGCTGGGCCTGCTCGGCGCCGAGCTGTATGCCTTCGTGATCCTGGTACTGGGTTACTTCCAGGTGCTGTGGCCGCTCGATCGCAAGCCGGTACCGCTGCCTGCCGACCAGCGCCTGTGGCCGAGCGTGGACGTGTTCATCCCCACCTACAACGAGCCGCTGTCGGTGGTGCGTACTACCGTGCTGGCCGCCAGCGTGATCGATTGGCCGGCCGGCAAGATCACCATCCACCTGCTCGATGACGGCCGCCGCGACGAATTCCGCGAGTTCTGCGCCGAGGTCGGCATCAACTACGTCACCCGCACCAACAACGCGCATGCCAAGGCCGGCAACATCAATGCGGCATTGAAGAAGTGCAGCGGCGAATATGTGGCCATCTTCGACTGCGACCACATTCCCACCCGCAGTTTTCTGCAGGTGGCGATGGGCTGGTTCCTGCGCGACACCGGGCTGGCACTGGTGCAGATGCCGCACTATTTCTTCTCGCCCGATCCATTCGAGCGCAACCTCGACACGCACGGCAAGGTGCCCAACGAGGGCGAGCTGTTCTACGGGTTGCTGCAGGATGGCAATGACCAGTGGAATGCCACGTTCTTCTGCGGTTCGTGCGCGGTGATCAAGCGCAGCGCACTGGAAGAAGTCGGTGGGGTGGCGGTGGAAACCGTCACCGAAGATGCGCACACCGCGCTCAAGCTGCAGCGCCGCGGCTATCGCACCGCGTATCTGGCGGTGCCGCAGGCCGCAGGTCTGGCAACGGAGAGCCTGTCCGGGCATGTGGCGCAGCGCATCCGCTGGGCGCGCGGCATGGCGCAGATTGCGCGCATCGACAATCCCTTGCTGGGGCGCGGGCTCAAGCTGTCGCAGCGGCTGTGCTATCTCAACGCGATGCTGCATTTTTTCTACGGGCTGCCGCGCATCATCTATCTCACGGCGCCGCTGGCCTATCTGTTCTTCGGTGCGCACGTGATCCAGGCGTCGGCGCTGATGATCCTGGCCTACGCGTTGCCGCACCTTCTGCAGGCCAACCTGACCAACCTGCGCGTGCAGAGCCGCTTTCGGCACCTGCTGTGGAACGAGGTCTACGAGACCACGCTGGCCTGGTACATCTTCCGCCCGACGCTGGTGGCCTTGCTCAATCCCAAGCTGGGCAAGTTCAACGTCACCCCCAAGGGCGGGCTGGTGGCGCGTAGTTATTTCGATGCGCAGATCGCCAAGCCCTATCTGTTCCTGCTGCTGCTCAACCTGGCCGGTGTGGTGGCCGGCGTGCTGCGTCTGGTGTATGTCGGCGGCAGCGGCGAGCAGCAGACCATCTGGTTCAACCTGGCCTGGACGCTCTACAACATGGTGCTGCTGGGCGCCACGATCGCCACCGCCAGCGAGACCCGCCAGGTGCGCAGCGCGCATCGAGTGCCGTTGGATATCCCGGTCACCCTGTATCTGCCCGACGGCAGCGTGTTGCCGAGCCGTTCGGTGAATTTTTCCACCGGCGGCATGGCGATCAAGCTCGCGCAGCCGCAGCCGATCGAGCCCGGGTCGGCGGTGCAGATCGGCCTCAGTCACCGCGGTGTGGAGCAAACCTTGCCGGCGGTGGTGCGCCAGGACCGCGACGGCCAGGTCAGCATCCAGTTCACCGCGATGTCGATGGAACAGGAACGCTGGCTGGTGGCATCGACCTTTGCGCGCGCCGACATCTGGCTGTCGCAATGGGGCCAGCACGACCGCGATTCGTTCTGGCGTTCGATGGGCCAGGTGCTGGCCGCCAGCGCGCGCGGGTTCGGGCGCCTGGGCCGGCATATGGCCGACAGCGCACGCCAGGGCTTCCGCCCGGCACGTGCTGTGGATCTGGAGTCGTGAGCGTGATGCCTGGTGTTTCCCTTTCCCTTGCCAAGAAACCACTGATGCGAATTTCTCCGCCGCTGTTGACCTGCGCGCTGACGTTGCTGGCGGGCCTGGCGCAAGCGCAGCAGGCTGCGCCCACCTCCACCGACGGACCGGCCGGCAGCACTGCACTGACCGCCACCGCAGCGCCGCTGGCACCTGCTGCACTGGCGCCGCTGCCGGGTGGCAGCACGCGCGCGGCCTCGCTGCGCGATCTGGGTATCGACTACGAAATCACCTTGCGTGGTGTGCAGGGCAGTGCCGGCGTGCCCTTCAGCGTGCGCAGCGACGAGATCGTCACCGCCGCCACGCTCAATCTGCGATACAGCTACTCGCCGTCGTTGTTGCCGGACCTGTCGCACGTCAAGGTCACCGTCAACGGCGTGACGGTGGCGACCTTGCCCGCCGACAAGGCCAATGCCGGCAAGTTGCTCTCGGCCGATCTGCCGATCGACCCGCGCCTGATCACCGACTACAACCAGCTCAACCTGCAGTTGATCGGCCATTACACGCGCGAGTGCGAAGACCCGGACCACAGCAGCCTGTGGGCGAATGTGGATGCGGCCACCAGCCTGTCGCTGACGACCACGCCGCTAGCGCTGGCCAACAACCTGGCGTTGCTGCCGGTGCCGTTCTTCGATGTGCGCGACACGCGCCGGCTGGAACTGCCGTTCTACTTTCCGCAGCAACCGGACCTGGCCACGCTGCAGGCGGCCGGCACGGTGGCCTCGTGGTTCGGCACCCTGGCCGGCTATCGCGGCGCGGTGTTTCCGGCATCGACCACCAGTCTGCCGGCGACCGGCAACGCGGTGGTCTTCGCCACGCCCGACACCTTGCCTGCGCAGTTCGCCACCGCCGACAGCGGTGTGGCCGATATCCGCGGCCCGACGGTAGCGGTGGTGGTCAACCCCACCGATCCCAACGGCAAGTTGTTGCTGGTGCTAGGCCGCAACACCGAGGACCTGCAACGCGCGGCCACGGCGCTGGCGCTGCATGCGCCGTTGAGTGGTGCGGTGGCGCGTATCGGCGAGCTGTCCGCGCCGGCGCCGCGCCAGCCCTACGATGCTCCCAAGTGGGTCTCCAGCGAGCGTCCGGTACGCTTCGGCGATCTGGTCAGCCAGCCCGGCGCGCTCAACGTCACCGGCTATCACCCGGACCTGATCCGGGTCGGCCTGCAGCTGCCGCCGGACCTGTTCGTGTGGGAGCGCGACGGCATTCCGGTGGCGTTGAAATACCGCTACACGGTGCCGGAGGCAGACAACAAGTCCGCGCTCAATGTCAGCATCAACCGGTCGTTCGTGACCACGCTGCCGCTGACCGGGCGCCCGTTCGCCGAATCCACGCCGATGCGCTGGTGGAACAGCCTGGGCACGCGCGGCAGCATGCCGGTGCATCAGGACCTGACGCTGCCGGTGGGCGCGTTTTCGGCCAATAGCCAGCTGCGTTTCCACTTCTTCTTCGATCGCCCGCAAGGCGAGGCGTGCAAGAACTCCTTCCCTGATGTGTCGGGCGCGATCGATGCCGATTCCACCATCGACCTGAGCGGCTTCCATCACTACATGGCGATGCCCAACCTGGCGGCCTTCGCCAATGCCGGCTACCCGTTCACGCGCCTGGCCGACCTGTCCGAGTCGGCGATCGTGCTGCCCGACAATCCGGGCGACCAGGATCTGGGCAACGTGCTGACCCTGCTCGGACGTTTCGGGGCCTCCACCGGCTACCCGGCGCTGCATGCGCAGATCATCGCCGCCAGCGCCGTGCAGCAGCACGCCGACCGCGATCTGCTGCTGCTGGGCAGCGCCGAGTCGCAGCCGTTGTTCAAGCAGTGGCGCGCGCAGCTCCCGGTGAGCCAGGACGGGCAGAGCCGACGCATCGGCCTGACCGACTGGCTGTTCGAAAAACTGCCCGGCTTCCTGTCCTTCGATGCGCGCCGCACCGACCTGCCCACCACCAGCGAGATCGCATTGCAGCCGCAGCCCGACGACGTGCTGTTGATGGGTTTCGAATCGCCGCTCAAATCCGGTCGCAGCGTGGTCGCGTTCCAGACCGAAGACCCCGCCAACATGGGCCGCCTGTTCGATGCCTGGTTCGACCCGACCTTGCTCAAGGACTTCCAGGGCAGCGTGGTGGTGCTGCAGCAGAAGAAGGTCACCAGCTTGGTCGGCAACCAGACCTATTACGTGGGCCACCTGCCGCTGCCGACCTGGCTGCGCTGGTACTTTTCGCACCATCCGGTGTGGCTGGCCTTCACCGTGGTGCTGCTGGCGCTGCTGCTGGCCCTGGCCGCGCGCGTCCTGCTGCGCCGGCACGCCGCCGAGCGCCTCAACGAAGGCGGCAGCGCATGAAGACCGGTGCCCACGTCACGACGATGACGCGCCGCTCCCTGCTGCGTGCCGGCGCACTGGCCGGCCTGGCCGCGGCGCTGCCGGCCGGCGCCAGGCCGGCAGCGGCGCAGTGCGGCAGCTGGCCGCTGTGGAATGCCTTCGTGTCCAGGCACATCCAGCCCGATGGCCGGGTGGTGGATTTCCTCAACGCCGATCAACGCTCCACCTCCGAAGGGCAGTCGTACGCACTGTTCTTCGCCCTGGTCGCCAACGACCAGGTGCTGTTCGACAAGGTGCTGGGCTGGACCCGCCACAACCTGTGCGGCGGGCGTCCGGACCTCAACCTGCCGGCCTGGCTGTGGGGCCGCGACGACAGCGGCATCTGGCGCGTGCTCGATGCCAACACGGCCAGCGATGGCGAGCTGTGGATTGCCTACGCCCTGCTGGAAGCCGGCCGGCTGTGGAGCCGCCCCGGCTACGTCAAGGCCGGCCAGCAGATCCTGCAGCTGATGCGTGCGCAGGAAGTGGTTGCGCTGCCCGGGCTGGGGCCGATGCTGTTGCCCGGCCGCAGCGGATTCGTCGAGCCGGGCCGCTGGACCCTCAATCCCAGCTATCTGCCGATCCAGCTGCTGCGCCGTTGCGCCAATGCCGATCCCAAGGGCCCGTGGGCGGCGATCGCCGGCAACGCGGCGCGCGTGCTGCGCGAGAGTGCACCGGTCGGCGTTGCGCCGGATTGGACGGTGTGGGACGGCCAGGCCTTCGGTGCCGATCCCAAGCGCGGCAACCTCGGCAGCTACGACGCCATTCGCGTGTACCTGTGGGCCGGCATGCTCGATGCCGGCGAGCCGCTGCGGGCGCGCTTGTTGCAGGACCTGTCCGGCCCGTCCGACCTGCTCGCCGCCGGCACCGGCTTTGCCGAAAAGACCGACACCGCGCGTGGCGTGGGCAGCGGCACGCTGCCGATCGGGTTTTCCGCCGCGCTGCTGCCATACCTGAGCGCGCGGGGTCAGCCGGCACTGCTCAAGGCGCAGGCGCAGCGCATCCCCGCGGCCGCCGAGCCCGCAGCCGCCGCGCTGCCGTATTACGAACGCACGCTGGCCCTGTTCGGACAGGGCTGGCTTGAGAACCGCTACCGCTTTGCCGCAGACGGGCGCCTGCTGCCCGCCTGGAGAACCCCTGCATGCTCCGCAAACACCTGACGCCGCTCTACCTCGCCGGCATGCTCGACCTGTGCCTGCTCGCCTGCCCGGCGCAGGCGCAGACCAGCGCCACCCAGCAACTGGTGGGGCAGGGCAACTACTGGCACGACCAGGGCCGCGACGATCTGGCCGCCGATACCTGGAAGAAGCTGCTCGGCATCGACCCGGACCAGCCCGACGCCCTGCTCGGCCTGGCGCAGATCGATCTGGCGCAAGGGCGCCAGTCCGAAGCGCGCAAACGCCTGCAGCAACTGGACGCGGCCCACCCGCAATCGCCGCAGGCCCAGCGCCTGCGCGTGGCGATCGGCGCGCGCGGCAGTGCCGCCGCTGGCGAAGACCCCAACCTGCGCAACGCCCGCCGCGCCGCCGCGGCCGGGCGCTACGTGGAAGCGGCGCGCAGCTACGAGGCCGTGTTCGCCGGCAAGCCGCCGCCGCCGAACCTGGCGCTGGAGTACTACCAATCGCTGGCCGGCACGCCCACCGGCTGGGAACGCGCCCGCAACGGGCTGCGCACGCTGCAGGCCAGCGAACCGGGCAACCCTTCGCTGCAGCTGGCCCTGGCCCAGGTGCTCAGCTACCGCGAGCCCACCCGCCGCGACGGCATCGCGCAATTGCGCACGCTGGCCCAGCGTGCGGATGTGGGTGGCCCGGCGCGCACCAGTTGGCGTCAGGCGCTGCTGTGGCTCAATGCGAGCAGTGCCGATGCGCCGCTGTATCAGGCCTTTCTCGCCGGCACCCCGAACGATGCCGAAGTCACCGCCAAACTCGGCCAGCTACGCGAACAGCGCGCTGCTGCGGCCGCGGCACCGGCCGACCCCAATGGCATCAGGCTGGGCGAGGGCTTTCGCGCGCTGAGCGCCAACAATCTGAGCGTGGCCGAACAACGCTTCACCCAGGTGCTGCGTGCCCGTGCACGCGACCCGGAAGCGCTGGGCGGGCTGGGTTCGGTGCGCCTGCGTCAGCAGCGCTTTGCCGAAGCGCAGGAATTGCTGCGCCCGGCCGCGGCCAGCAACGGCAAATGGAAAAGCGCACTCGACAGCGCCCGCTACTGGCAGCAGCTGCAGCAGGCCGAAGCTGCGCGTGCGCGTGGCGACATCGCCCAGGCACGCCAGCTGGTGGAGCAGTCGGTACAGTTGCTGCCCAACGAACCGGCCGGCCACGTGGCGCTGGGCGGCTTGCAGGCCGCCACCGACCCGGACGCGGCCGAGGCCAGTTATCGCAAGGCGCTGTCGCGCGATGCCGACAACGCCGGCGCCTTGCAGGGCCTGGTCGGGCTGTACAGCCGCCAGGGCCGCATGCAGGAAGCCAGCGACCTGTTCAATCGGCTGCCGGCGGCCGAACGCGCCAAATCCGGCGGCCAGGCGCTGTTGCGTTCCAACGTGCAGCGCGCCCGCGCCCGCCAGTCGCTGGAGGCCGGCGATGTCGTCAGCGCGCAGGCCGAGCTGGAAACGGCCATGGTCGAACGCCCGGGCGATGCCTGGATCCGCCTGGATCTGGCGCGTCTGTACCAGCAGGCCGGTCGCCCCGACCAGGCGCGCAGCGTCATGGACGGCCTGCTTGCCGTGCATGCCGATCAACCCGAAGCGCTGCATGCCAATGCCTTATTCGCCCAGGAAAGCGGTGACTGGCAGGGCGCCTACGACAGCCTGGAGCGCATCCCGGCCGCCGCGCGCACGCCGGAGATGACCCAGCTGCGCACCACCGCCTGGATCGAACTGCAGGCACGCCAGGCGCGCCTGCTGGTGGAACAGGGCCGGGTGGGCGAGGCGCAGCAATTGCTCGCGCGTACCGAAACCGCGCTCGGCAACCAGCTCGACGACCCGCAACTGCTGGCCGCCCTGGCCGGCGCGCACGCCGACGCCGGCAACACCCCGCGCGCGCTGGTGCTGGCGCAGCGCCTGGTCACCGGTGCCAATCCGCGCACCGAAGACCGCCTGCAATATGCAGACGTGCTGCTGCGCGCACATCAGGACGCCGAGCTGTCGGCCGTGTTGCGCCAGCTGCAATCCACCACCATGACGCCGGCGCAGCTGCGCCGCGCCCAGGCGCTGCGCAGCGCCTACACGCTGCGTCAGGTGGATGCGTTGCGCGAGCTGGGCAATCTGGAAGCTGCCTACGATGCGCTGTCGCCGATCCTGGCGCAGCAGCCGGACAACCGCGATGCGCAGGCCGCGTTGGCCCGCCTGTACGCGGCCTCCGGCGATCAGCGCCAGGCCCTGGCGATCTATCAGCAGATCCTGCAGCGTCATCCCGACGATCTGGACACGCTCACCGCCGCCGCCAACAGCGCGGCCGCGCAGTCGGATCTGCGCAATGCCGAAGGCTATCTGCAACGCGCACTGGCGCAGGCACCGCAGTCGCCGGATGTGCTGGCGGCTGCGGGCCGGGTGTATCGCAGCGCCGGCAAGAACCGCAAGGCCGAGCAGTATTTCCGCGCCGCGTTGGCCGCGCAGCAACGCCAGGCCGGGCAGCTCGACAACGGCCTGCCGGCCGCGCGCGGCCCGGCTGCAGTGGCCAGTTCCGGCCGCCCGCTCAATCCGTTCTCCGGCATGACCGGCGCCATGCCGCGCTCGCCGGCGCTGGTGTCCGAGCGCATGGACGCCGGCAGTGCCTATCCGCAGACCGCGTTGGCGCCGCTGCCCGCGCAACCGGCCGCTGCCCGCTTCGCTGCGCCCGTTCCCGCGCCTGTGACTGCCGACGCGTATGCCTACGCCGGCAACAGCGCCGATCCCCTGCCGCCGCCGGTGAGCGACAGCGCAGCGCCGCCTAGCCGTTCGCGCCTGCCCGCACGCAGCACGCCGACACTGGCACCGGCCGACGACCTGCGCCCGCGCAGCGCCGCGGCGCAGGCACTGCTGCCGGCCAGCAGCGGCAACAGCGTGCTCGACGAATTGCGCGCCGTGCAATCGGAAAACAGCGACAACCTGGCCGGTGGCGCGCTGTACCGTTCGCGCGATGGCGAAGACGGCCTGGGCCGCCTGGACGACATCGAAATGCCGCTGCAGGCCGAGTTCGCGGTGGGCGAGGGCAAGCTCGGCGTCACGCTCACACCCACCGTGGTCGATGCAGGCACGCTGACCACCGACTACGCGACCGCCAGCCGCTTTGGCGCCGGCCCGCAGAGTGCAGTGAACGATGCGCTGGCCGCCGATCGCAGCCCGATCGATGCATTGGTCAGCTCGTCGGTGTACCAACTGCTTGCCACCCAGGGCGACACCGCGGCCACGCGCGAGCGCCTGCGCCGGTATGCCTTGGGTACCGGCCTGTTCGGCGAGCTGCTCACCGAAAACAACAACAGCACACCCGCCGCCCTGGCCGCCCTGGCCAATCAACCGTTGCCGGCGTATCTGCTCAGCGTCAACGCGTCCAACACGTCGATCGCGCAGCTGGCACGCGACATCCTCGGCAACACCGCCATCAGCGCGCAACTGGCCGCCGGCGATGGCGCCGCACTGCAGGCGCTGGCCAGCAGCAGCGCCGCCGCGCAGCAGACGCCCGCAGCGCTGGCGGCCACCCTCAACAGCATGGCCGCCACCGGCAACGGCGCGCGCCGGCTCAGCCAGGACGACACCGGCGTGGGCGTCGGCGTGCGCTACCGCAACGGTGGGTTCAGCGCCGACGTGGGCAGCACGCCAATCGGCTTCCAGGAGCAGAACGTGGTGGGCGGGCTTGGCTATCGCGGCGAACTCGGCGAAGCGGCGGGCTGGTCGGCCGATGTATCGCGGCGCGCCGTCACCGACAGCGTGCTCTCGTTCGCCGGCGCGCAGGATGCACGCAGTGGTCGCGAGTGGGGCGGGGTGACCAGCAACGGCATCGCCCTGTCGGCCAACGCCGACAACGGCCTGCTCGGCGGCTACGCCAATCTTGCCGCGCATCGGGTGACCGGCACTCACGTGGCCGACAACGACCACCGTCAGGCCGATCTCGGTTTCTACGTGCACGCGCTGGAAACGCAGAATCAGTCGCTCACGGCCGGCGTCAATCTGACCGCCATGCAGTACGACAAGAACCTCAGCGGCTTCACCTACGGCCACGGCGGTTACTTCAGCCCGCAGGAGTATCTGGATCTCGGCTTCCCGGTGCACTGGAGCGGGCG
Source organism: Xanthomonas sp. NCPPB 1068 (assembly GCF_041479385.2). NCBI lineage: Bacteria > Pseudomonadati > Pseudomonadota > Gammaproteobacteria > Lysobacterales > Lysobacteraceae > Xanthomonas > Xanthomonas sp. NCPPB 1068. The sequence continues at coordinate 946,540 of NZ_CM192986.1, forward strand.
CAGCGCGGGGCAGAGCGTCAACTGGAAGCTCGATGCCAGCATCGGCGTGCAGCATTTCAAGACCGACCCCACGCCGTACTTCCCTACCGACCCGGGCCTGCAGCAGGCCGCCTACGACGCCGCATCGCTGGCCGCGCTGCTCGGTCTGGTCGACCGTTACACCGACCCGGTGTACGCGGGCGAAAGCCGCACCGGGGTGTCCTACAACCTCAGTGGCGCCGCCGAATGGCAGGTGGCCCCGCAGTTGTTCCTGGGTGGGCGCATGACCTTCAACAACGCACGCGACTACAACCAGTTCAGCAGCAATCTCTATCTGCGCTTCGTGATGGATCGCCTGGGCGCTGCGCTGGGCCGCGCACCGCAGGTGCTGACCTCGCCATATGCTGCGGATCGCTGAGTCAGGCAACGAGGTACGGCGAGTGAGGCCAGGCGTCTTGTGATGGCATGCAACCGGGCGTGTGCGCATCAGTGAAGCATGCACCGGTTGCCGTCGCGCAGCCGTATCGCATCGCGGCCCGGAGGTGACCTGCCATCAATGCCGTGCATCGGCGCGCAATGCCGCAGGCAATGCCGTTCTGATCGCGGATAAACGAACGGCGCCTCGCGGCGCCGTTCGCATCTTCTCCAGCCACATGCGCCTGGGTTACGGGCGCACCTTGGTCGCGCAGACGAACGTGGCAGCCTGCTGCACACGGCTGATCGCACCCTGGTCTTCCAGCTCGCGGATGTGGTCGTTCATGCAGGTCAGGTAGCCGAGGCGGTTGCCTGCATTCTGCGTCTTGCACAGGCTGCTTTCGGCCGTCAGGTTGGCGCCGACGATCAAGCCGCCCGGCTCCACGGTGGGCACCAGCGTATTGCAGCTGCCCAGCCGGGTCAGGCCACGGTTCAAGGTCCAGCCGATATCGGCAAACATCGCCGGGGTCAGGTCGATGTTCAGATGTGCCTGCACCTCCGGTGTGTCGAACGGCTCCATCAACGCATTCGGCTGCAGATCGGTGTCGAAGTGCGAGAACGTCGACCCGCCGGCCACCACGCTGGGCGCGTACAGGCGCGTGCGGCCGGCGGTGTCGGTGCCCTGCAGCAACTCCGGGTCCTCGTACAGCCCGGCCACCACGGCGGTGCTGCCCTTCAGGCGTGCGCCGTCGGCCTGCGAGACCATGATCGCCGGAATGGTGATGTCGGTGATCGGTGGCGCGGCATTGCCCATGGTCTGCACGCCGGCGACGTTGTTGGCCACGATCACGCCCACGGCACCATTGAGCTGGGCGTTCTTGACCTTGATGGCGAAGGCGCAGGTGCCGCGGTCGATCAACGCCACCTTGCCGGCTACCGCTGCCGCATTGACGAATGGCGTTTCGCAGCCATCGCTGCTCGATGCGGCGGCAACGCCGTCATCGACCGTGACGACCGCACGCGCCGGGAAGTTGCGCGCGGTGGCCAGCGGCCCGAAGCTCGCAAAGCCCACCTCGAACTTGCCCGCCGCAGCGCTGGGCGCGGTCACCCGCAGCAGGGTACGCGGGTCCAGGATCAACGCCGCCTCGCGATTGACGCCGGTCCCGGCCCACACCGTGCGGCCCGGCGTGCGCATCGCTTCGGCGCGCAGGGCATTGGTCATGGCCGGGTCGTCGAAGCGCTTGTTCTGCACGTTGTCGTAGGCCTGCGAGGTGTACACGTCGGTCAGGCCGCTGCCCGAGCCGAGCACACCGGTGGTCTTGTTGAGGAAACCGGCAGCACCCAGGCCATGACCGATCTCGTGCATCACCACGTTGAGGAAGTTGATCTGGCCTTCCGGCGTCTTGCCGTCCAGACCCAGGTACCAGCCGGAGCCGGCCAGGCAGTCGTCCTTGCCCAGGTCGCCGTTGAACTGCGAGAACACATCGGCCGGATCGGCCGGGTCGGGCACCAGGTCCTGTCCGGCGATTGCATCGCCGAGCGCCGACGGGTACAGCGTGTTCGGCTTGGCGCCGGGAAAATTGTTGACGATCCAGTTCGGGCCGGCCTGGCCCAGCGTGCCGCCGGTGGCAGTGCAGTTGAGGCGCGCGAACGAGGCATAGACCTTGATCTCCACGTTGCTCTGCAGCACCGCACCCCACAGGTCCATCGCGTACTGGTAGGCGATCCGGCGCTGTTCGCCCACCGAGCGCCCGGGATTGCCGCCCAGCGGCGTGGCGGCGGTCGGGTCGTTCAAGCCGACCACGGTGCCGGCATCGCCATTGATCAGCGTGACGGTGGCAGCCGAGGCCTGCAGCGGAGCGAGCGCCGCACCCACCGCCAGGGACAACAGCAACAAGGGCTTATTCATGCGGCAGCGCTCCGTGCTCGGCGTGGGCGGGTTGGGTCTGGGCGTCGTCACTGTGTTCGATCACGACACGGCCATCTGCCTGGCGGGTGGCGGTCAACGAACTCATTTGCGTGGCCGGCAACTTGCGCGCCACGGTGCCGTTGGGCAGGCGGCGTTCGGTGGCGCGGGCGGCCGCTTCGGTCTGCGGCAGCGTCGGGCCGGTCGTCGCACGACGGGACGCCGCACCGGTCTGCTGGGCCTGTTGATCCAGCGCTGCGCTTTCGGCATCGGTCAGTGGGCGCAACTTGCCGGTGACCGGATCGATGCCGACCTTGGAACTGGCAGCGACGTCCTGCGCCCCGGCCACAGCCGGCAGGCAGGCAACGCACAAGAGGCCGGACAACATCCATCCGGGCTTGCGAAAGCTCATCATTGTTGGGGTTTCCTTGGGGTCCAACCAGAGAAAGAACGCCGTGCAACAACCGGTGTTCGGGAGAATCCGTCCGATTTAGTCTGTTCATGACTGAATCATGAATCCGTGACCTGTGTCAATCTTTTGACAGACGAGGCTCTGGGAGCGAAGGCGCGGCCTGAAAAAGTCAGCTTGCGGCTTGTGTTTTGCTGGTTTCAAAAAATTCAGCAAGCACTGCCGGGCGGGCCGGGTCAGAAATTTGGCGCCAAGGCCGGCCAGATGCGCGTGTGTCACCCAGGTGCCCGGCACTGCGCGGTGGCTCTGACGCTTTTACGGATCAGGCTGATTGCGGCGTGTGGTTTTCTGAGAGGGCGCCGAGAGCGCTCCGAGACGGTCCGGCGGATGAGCGAAAGGTGCCGGAGCAGGGGGCGCGAACTCCGCCGGCGCGCTGTCTTCGACTACGCGAAGAAGGGGGAGGAGCAAGGGCGGAAAAGGGGGGCACCCGGCGCATCAACGGATCCGCAACGGCTCCCTTCTCCCGTCGGGAGAAGGTGCCCCGCAGGGGCGGATGAGGGTACGGGCCGAGCCTGGTGCAGGCGGGTGCCGTGAGCGGCTTCGCCCCGTACCTCACCCCAACCCCTCTCCCGCAGGAGAGGGGCCTGCAGTCCTGCTGCATCGAGACCGTCGGCATTGAGGCAGTGGGCTGGAAACAGCAAGCAGCAAACAACTACTGACCAACGAGCTAACAAGCGAAAGCAGGCTTCAGAACGCAGACAGCAACAGCAAAGAGCAAGCAGCAAAGAGCAAGCAGCAAAGAGCAAGCAGCAAAGAGCAAGCAGCAAAGAGCAAAGCGATCAAGTCTCAAGCTAACAATCGTGCAAGTGCCCTTAAAAAGTGTTGGTGTTGGTGTTGGTGTTGGCGCTAAGCGCTAAGCGCTAAGCGCTACGAGCTACGAGCTACGAGCTAAGCGATAAAAAGCGATAAGCGATAAGCGCTGGTGCTAAGTACTGAGCGCTAAGTACTGAGCACCAGTGCACGTAGCCTCACGCATCCCCCGTACACTGCGCGTTGAGCGTGTCGCTGCGTCATCAGCGATCGCAAAATCCAGTCTTTATCGAACCAGTCGGGCCGCGCATGCACGTCGTCATCTATCACAACCCTGCCTGCGGCACGTCCCGCAATACCCTGGCCTTGATCCGGCATGTCGGTATCGAACCGCAGATCGTCCACTACCTGCAGCAGCCGCCGGACCGGCAGACGCTGCAGTCGTTGATTGCCGACGCTGGTCTGTCGGTACGCGGGGCCATCCGCCAGAAGGGCACGCCGTATCTGGAACTGGGGCTCGACAACCCCGCGCTGGACGAGGCGGCCCTGCTGAGCGCCATGCTGGCGCATCCGATACTGATCAATCGCCCGTTCGTGCAGTCGCCGCTGGGTACGCGCCTGTGTCGTCCATCCGAGCAGGTGCTGGAGATATTGCCGCCGGCCACCGGCGCATTCGTCAAGGAAGACGGCGAGCGCGTGCTGGACGACACCGGGCAGCGGATCGTGCGCTGAACGCTGCGGTGCCCGGCAGGAGCGGGGCAATCGAGTCGCGGTGTGACGTCCAGGCCGTCATATACCTCGCCGTGGCATGGCGGCACCGCATGCAGCACTGTGTTCGGCGACCGTCGCCGGACAAGGCGGCATCTGTGGCTTGAGGAGGCAGGCCGCTCTGCTCACCTCAAGGTACGCCACACGCCCTAAGATCGCTGCATCGTTTATCAGGAGCATCCGCATGATTCGCGAGATCATCCGCATGGGCGACAAGCGCCTGCTGCGTGTCGCGCCCCCGGTGACCAACCTCGGCAGTGCCGAGTTGCAGGCCTTGGTGGCCGATATGTTCGAGACCATGGACGATGCGCGCGGCGTGGGCCTGGCCGCGCCGCAGATCGCGGTGGACCTGCAGTTGATGGTGTTCGGTTTCGAGGCCAGCGAGCGTTATCCGGAGGCGCCCGCGGTGCCGCGCACGGCGTTGGCCAATGCGCAGATCGAGCCGTTGTCCGAGGAGATGGAAAACGGCTGGGAAGGCTGCCTGTCGATCCCCGGCCTGCGCGCGGTGATCCCGCGTTACCGCTACATCCGCTATCGCGGTTTTGCGCCTGACGGCAGCCCGATCGCACGCGAGGCCGAGGGCTTCCATGCGCGCGTGGTCCAGCACGAGTACGACCATCTGGTCGGCCGCCTGTACCCCTCGCGCATCGAAAACTTCGACACCTTCGGGTTCGAAGATGTGCTGTCGTACGAGCTATAACTTCTGGGGCGACCGCCGCAGCTTGCGGTGTTGCCGCAGGTAGCACCTAGCGGCCGGCTACATCGATCCAGGCGCGCAGCATCCACACCCGCGCAGCCGCCGGGACGGAAAACAACAAGGGCGCCTGACGGCGCCCTTGTTGTGCTTACTTCAGCGCCTTGAAGCGCAGGCGTTTCGGGCCGGCGTCATCGCCCATGCGGCGACGCTTGTCTTCTTCGTACTCGCGGTAGTTGCCCTGGAAGAACTCCACGTGCGAGTCGCCTTCGAACGCCAGGATGTGCGTGGCGATGCGATCCAGGAACCAGCGATCGTGCGAAATCACGAAGGTGTTGCCGGGGAATTCCAGCAAGGCGTCTTCCAGCGCACGCAGGGTTTCGATGTCCAGGTCGTTGGACGGTTCGTCGAGCAGCAGCACGTTGCCGCCCTGCAGCAGCGTCTTGGCCATGTGCAGGCGGCCGCGCTCACCGCCGGACAGCGAGCCGACCATCTTCTGCTGGTCCTGGCCCTTGAAGTTGAAGCGGCCGATGTAGGCGCGCGACTGGATCTCCACGCCGTTGATGTTGAGGATGTCCAGCCCGCCAGCGATCTCCTGGAAGACGTTGTGGTTGCCTTCCAGCGCGTCGCGGCTCTGGTCCACGTAGGACAGCTGCACGGTGGGGCCGACCACGATTTCGCCGGAATCGGGCTTTTCCTGCCCGGTGATCATCTTGAACAGGGTCGACTTACCGGCACCGTTGGGGCCGATGATGCCGACGATGGCGCCGGGCGGCACGATCATCGACAGGTTGTCGATCAGCAGGCGGTCGCCGAACTTCTTGGAGACGTTCTTGAACTCCATCACCGAGTTGCCCAGGCGCTCGCCCGGCGGGATGAAGATTTCATTGGTCTCGTTGCGGCGCTGGTAATCCACCGACTGCAGTTCTTCCAGGCGCGCCAGGCGTGCCTTGCCCTTGGTGCGGCCGCCCTTGGCGTTCTGCCGCGACCATTCCAGTTCCTTCTGGATCGCCTTCTGGCGTGACTTTTCCTGGTTGTCTTCCTGCTTGAGGCGCTCGTCCTTCTGGGTCAGCCAGTCGGTGTAGTTGCCCTTCCACGGAATGCCGCGGCCGCGGTCCAGTTCCAGGATCCACTCGGCGGCGTTGTCCAAGAAGTAGCGATCATGCGTCACCGCCACCACGGTGCCGGTGTAGCGCGCCAGGAACTGTTCCAGCCATTCCACCGACTCGGCGTCCAGGTGGTTGGTGGGTTCGTCGAGCAGCAGCATGTCCGGCTTCTGCAACAGCAGGCGGCACAGCGCCACACGGCGCTTCTCGCCGCCGGAGAGCTTGCCCACGATCGCTTCCCACGGCGGCAGGCGCAGCGCGTCGGCGGCCACGTCCAGCTGGTTTTCCAGGGTGTGCGCATCGCCGGCGGCCAGGATCGCCTCCAGGCGCTCCTGTTCCTTGGCCAGCGCGTCGAAATCGGCGCCTTCCTCGGCATAGGCCAGATACACCGCATCCAGCGCGGCCTGGGCCTGCAACACGTCGCCCACGCCTTCTTCCACCGCTTCGCGCACGGTGTGCTCGGGGTTGAGTTGCGGTTCCTGGGCCAGGTAGCCGACCTTGATGCCGGCCTGCGGGCGGGCTTCGCCCTCGAAGTCGGTGTCCACGCCGGCCATGATCTTGAGCACCGTCGACTTGCCCGCGCCGTTCAGGCCCAGCAGGCCGATCTTGGCGCCCGGGAAAAAGCTCAGCGAGATGTCCTTGATGATCTGCCGCTTGGGCGGGACCACCTTGCTGACGCGGTTCATGGTGTAGATGTATTGCGACATGGGTGCTCCGTGGACGCAGGCAGCCCGCCGGCCGAGGCCGGAGGCAGCGGAAAAGGGATTGCGCCGATTATACCGGCAAGTGCCGCGGGCCCGGCAGGCGACAGCGCAGCTAAACGGCAGCCTACCTATTACCTGAATAGGCGTTTTCGTAACCGATTCCAGCAAGAATGCGTTAAGGCGGGCGGCGTCTTAATGAAATTGCGACATCGCAAACAGGAGCTGGGCCATGAACCGCAAACGCATCGTTACCGCTGTGCTTTCCTCCATCCTGGCGCTGGGCTGCGTGGCCCCGGCGGCGTTTGCCGGCGACTGGGACCGCGACCACGACCGCCGCGGACATGACCGTGGCCATCGCGATCACCGTGGTGACCGCGGTGACTGGCGCAACGATCGCCGCGAGTGGCGGGATGACCGCCGGGCCGACCGCCGCGAATGGCGCGACGACCGCCGTTACTACAGCAACGGCTACCGCGAGGGTTATCGCGACGCCCGCTACCAGGACCGTCGCTACGACCGCAACCGGGTCTATGTCTACGACCGCCCTGCGTACTACCGCGCCGGCCCGCCGCCGCGTCCGTACTGGGCGCGCGGTCAGCGCTATCACGGCCCGGTCTACGTGATCAATGACTACGACCGCTACGATCTGCGCCGCCCACCGTACGGCTACCGCTGGCAGCGCGATGACCGCGGCAACCTGCTGCTGGTCGCGATTGCCTCCGGCATCATCGCCGACCTGGTGCTCAACAACTAAGCGCCGCTAACCACGCTACTGCGCAGCCGTCAGGCGGGCGCGGCCGGCGTTCGGAATCCTCGTGTACCAAGCGTACACATCGGCTGCGGCGCGTCGCCACACCCACCTGACGACTGCCGGCGACGTTCTGTTAGCCGCTCTAGGCCGGCGGTGCCCGGTTCGCCTGTTGGGCAATCGGGCCGGTCATCACACAAGGGCGCACGTCGGTGCGCCCTTGCTGTTTCGCGGCGCACGCCTGGCGCCGGCCGCGCGCCAGGCGCCAGGCATGCGATTGGTCACCCGTGCGGCGGGGGCTTACAATCGGCGGCCCTACTGGCTGCAGCTGCTCCGGAGCTTTGCATGTTCTCGCGCGACGTCCGACTGGAAACCTACGACCCCGAACTGGCCAAGGCCATCGCCGCTGAAGTCGGCCGCCAGGAGGATCACGTCGAGCTGATCGCCAGCGAAAACTACTGCAGCCCGCTGGTGATGGAAGCGCAGGGCAGCCAGCTGACCAACAAGTACGCCGAAGGCTATCCGGGCAAGCGCTACTACGGTGGCTGCGAATACGTCGACATCGCCGAGCAGCTGGCGATCGACCGCATCAAGCAGGTGTTTGGCGCGGGCTCCACGGAAGATATGTATGCAAATGTGCAGCCGCATAGCGGCTCGCAGGCCAACCAGGCGGTGTATCTGGCGCTGCTGCAGCCGGGCGACACCATCCTGGGCATGAGCCTGGCCCATGGCGGCCACCTGACCCACGGCGCCAAGGTCAATGTCTCCGGCAAGCTGTTCAACGCCGTGCAGTACGGCGTCAACGAGCAGGGCCTGATCGATTACGACGAGGTGCAGCGCCTGGCCACCGAGCACAAGCCGAAGATGGTCGTGGCCGGTTTCTCTGCGTATTCGCAGAAGATCGACTGGGCGCGCTTCCGTGCCATCGCCGACAGCGTCGGTGCCTACCTGTTCGTGGACATGGCGCACATCGCCGGCCTGGTGGCTGCCGGTGTGTACCCCAGCCCGATGGAGCACGCGCACGTGGTCACCTCGACTACCCACAAGACCCTGCGCGGCCCGCGCGGCGGCATCATCGTGGCCAAGGGCGCGAGCGAGGAGTTGCAGAAGAAGCTGCAGTCGATCGTGTTCCCCGGCATCCAGGGCGGCCCGCTGATGCACGTCATCGCGGCCAAGGCCGTGGCCTTCAAGGAAGCGCTGGAGCCGGCCTTCAAGACCTACCAGCAGCAGGTCGTCAAGAATGCCCAGGCCATGGCCAACACGCTCATTGCACGCGGCTACAAGATCGTCTCCGGTGGCACCGAAAATCACCTGATGCTGGTGGACATGATCGGCCGCGATGTCTCCGGCAAGGAGGCAGAAGCTGCGCTCGGCACGGCCCACATCACCGTCAACAAGAACTCGGTGCCCAACGACCCGCGCTCGCCGTTCGTGACCTCGGGCCTGCGCCTGGGGACCCCGGCCATCACCACGCGCGGCTACAAGGAACAGGACAGCATCGACCTGGCCAACTGGATCGCCGACGTGCTGGACGCACCAACCGACGAAGCAGTGCTCGCCAAGGTCCGCGATGCGGTGACCGCGCAGTGCAAGAAATATCCGGTGTATGGCTGAGATGGGAATGGGGAATAGGGAGACGAGAATGGTAGAAGCGACGCTGCGATAGCTTTGCTGTTCCGATTCCCTATTCCCCTTTCCCCATTCCCGGACGTCTGATGCACTGCCCCTTCTGCCAGCACAACGACACCCGGGTGATTGATTCGCGCGTGTCCGAAGACGGCACGACGATCCGTCGGCGGCGCGAGTGCGAGGCCTGCGGCGAGCGTTTCAGCACCCTGGAAACGATCGAACTCAAGCTGCCCACCGTGGTCAAGAGCGACGGTGGACGCGAGGCGTTCGATGCGCGCAAGTTGCGCACCAGCTTCGACCGCGCGCTGCAGAAGCGCCCCGTCGCCGAAGAACAGATCGAAGCGGCGGTGCGGGCGGTCGTGCATCAGCTGCGCATGTCCGGCGAACGCGAAGTGGGTTCGCTGCGGGTAGGCGAGTACGTGATGGTCGAGCTGCGCAAGCTCGATCACGTCGGCTACGTACGCTTTGCCTCGGTGTATCGCAGTTTTCAGGACGTGGCGGATTTTCGCGAAGAGATCGAAAAGCTCGAACGCGAACTGCCGGTCGGCAGCGAACAACTGCCGCTGCTGGAAGCGGCACTGGAACGCGCCGGCAAACCCGGCAAGCGGTGAGCGCGATGCGCATCGCCTGCGTTGCGGAAACGCCGGACGATCTGCCTGCGATTGCGCAAGCGCATCTGCAGGCCTTCGGCGCGTTGTTGCCGGAGTGGAACCTCGATGAGGCGCTGAGCGAACTGCGCAGCCATACACGTGATGGCGTCATCCAGACGACCTGGGTGGCGCTGGATCGGGCGCAGTGGCTCGGCTCGGTGAGCCTGCTCGAAAACGACGACGCCCGTATGCGGCAATGGTCTCCCTGGCTGGCCTCGCTGTACGTGCGGCCACAGGCGCGCGGGCAGGGCATCGGCGAGGCACTGGTGGCGCATTGCGTGCAGGCCGCCGCGCGTCTGGGCGTGCCGCTGCTGTACCTGTACTGCCAGCCGGCCCTGGTGCCGTTCTACCAGCGGCTGGGATGGCAGACGCATACCGAATTCTCGCTGGGGCCGATGCAGATCGTGGTGATGTGCATTGCGCCGGGAGTGCAACGCCAATGACTGAGACCACGACGGACGCGAGTGCCGACGACCACCGCTGGATGGCGCAGGCCTTGCGCCTGGCCGAGCGCGGCGCCTACACCACGCGCCCCAATCCGATGGTGGGCTGCGTGATCGTGCGCGACGGCGTGTGCGTGGGCGAAGGCTTCCACCAACGCGCCGGCGGCCCGCATGCCGAAGTGTTCGCATTGCGCGCAGCCGGCGAGCTGGCGCGCGGGGCGACCGCCTATGTCACCCTGGAGCCGTGCGCGCATTACGGGCGCACGCCGCCGTGTGCGTTGGCGTTGATCGAGGCAGGCGTCATGCGTGTGGTCGCGGCGATGGCCGACCCGTTTCCACAGGTCAATGGCGGCGGTTTCGCGCTGCTGCGCGAGGCTGGAATCGCCGTGCTGAGCGGGGTGATGCAAGCCCGGGCGCGCTTGCTCAACCAGGGCTTCCTGTCGCGCGTGGAGCGTGGCCGGCCGTGGGTACGGGTCAAGCTCGGCGCCAGTCTGGATGGACGCACCGCCCTGGCCAGCGGCGAATCCAAATGGATCACCGGAAGCGACGCGCGCGCCGATGTGCAGCGTTGGCGCGCACGTGCCGGCGCGATCCTGACCGGTGCCGGCACCGTGCTGGCCGACGATCCGTCGATGACGGTGCGGCTCGGCGACGACACTCCGTTCGTGCCGCCGTTGCGGGTGGTGCTGGATGCCGGCCTGCGCAGCTTGGCGTGCAGGAACATTCGCCACGGCGATGCACCGACGTTGTATCTGCATGGCGATGCCGCCGCGCCGACTGCTGTGGATGGTGCGGAGTGCGCGGCATTGCCGCTGCACGCTGGTCGCTTCGATCTGGCTGCGGTGCTGGCCTTGCTGGCCCAGCGTGGCATCAACGAAGTGCACGTGGAAGCCGGCGCCACGCTGGGCGGTGCGCTGTTGCAGGCCGGGTTGGTCGATGAGCTGTTGGTCTACCTGGCCCCGGTGTTGCTGGGCGACACCGCACGGCCGCTGCTCGCTGGCCTTGGCATCGAAACGATGGCGCAGCGGCATGCATTGCAGCTACGCGATGTGCGTCAGCTCGGGCAGGATCTGCGTCTGCGCTATACGCCGCTCGCGATGGCGTGAGCGCCGCAAAAAGAATGGCCCCGCATGCGGGGCCTTCCATTGCCGGCAACGCGCGTGATCAGAAGCTGGCGCGGACACCGACGCGGTACTGGTTGGCGTTGTCGATGAACTCGACTTCGCCGACCAGGCCCCAGGTGGTGGTGAAGTTGACCTGGCCGCCGAGGGTACCGACGAATTCGCCTTCGTCCACGTCGCTGCCGTCGATGTAGCCGGCCTTGATCCAGGCTTCGGTACGCGGCGAGGGCTTGCCACGCAGGCCCAGGTTGCCGAAGCCCAGGGTGCTGGTATCGGACGAATCGCCAAGCGAACGGCCGCCGCGACGCAGATCGGATTCGACCTTGGAGCGCAGCACGCTGATGTCGGCGGTAAATTCGACGCGCTCGGTCATTTCCTGGCGGTAACCAATACCCAGATTCGCCTGCTGCAGTGTGCCTTCGAGCACGAAGCCCGCGCCCAGGTTGAAGTCCTTCTCGGCACGCTGGTAGCCAGCGAACACGTAGACGGGCTCGGCGATCTGCCACGAACCGCGGATGTAGCCGCCATCCAGGTCGTCCGAATCCTCGTTGACGCTGATCTCGGTACGGTTCCAGCCGCCTTCGACGTAGCTATAGCTCAGGCCGTCCGCAGACGCGGCAAACGGGGCGGCGGCCAGCACGGCAGCCAGAATCAGGGTAGTGCGCATTGAGTGATCTCTCCGAAATGATGTCCGTGTCTCCACCCCGTTGCGGGGCGGGAGGGCGACGTCTCCCGTCGCGGGGCGCAATTTAACAGACTCTTCACAAAACTGGCTATGGGGGATTTCCTGACATGACGCAGCGTCCTGTCAGCCATGGCTTTCAGACAGCTAAGGGCAGAACAGGCGCTGCTAAACTGCGCGGGCCGGTTCGCCGGCACTTACGAACGTCTTCAGGGCGGGGTGCGATTCCCCACCGGCGGTAGGCACGCGCAAGCGTGCGAGCCCGCGAGCGCTTCGCCGCGATGGTTGGCACTGCATGTGTCGGGCATCGCGCGAAGGTCAGCAGATCCGGTCCAATGCCGGAGCCGACGGTATAGTCCGGATGAAAGAAGACGGCCACCGCGCAGCCTTGCGGCTGTGCGCGCGCCTGTTTGCTTTGCCTTGTGGCGTTTTTCGCTCAACTCCTGCGAGAAACGACTATGTCTTTGCATCACCCGCTGCGCTGTAATGCACCTGTCCACCGCCCGACTTCCGCGCAGCGCTCGCTGCAGAAGGGGGCGCGCTGATGTTCACCGGAATCATTGAAGGCGTCGGCCGCCTGGCCGCGCGCCAGCCGCAGGGCGGCGATGTGCGTTTCACCTTCGCCACCGGCAGCCTGCCGTTCGACGCCGTGCAGCTGGGCGAGAGCATCGCGGTCAATGGCGTGTGCCTGACCGTGATCGCGTTCGACGCAACCAGCTTCCAGGCCGATGCGTCCACCGAAACCCTGTCGCTGACCACATTGGGTGCGTTGCCCGAAGGCGCGGTGCTCAACCTCGAACGCGCGATGCGGCCCACCGACCGGCTCGGTGGGCATCTGGTCAGCGGGCATGTGGATGGTCTGGGCCAGGTGCAATCGGTGCATGGCGATGCACGTGCGCAGCGCTGGCGGTTTGCCGCCCCATCATCGGTATTGCGCTATGTGGCCAAAAAAGGCTCGATCTGCGTGGACGGCGTCAGCCTGACCGTCAATGAGGTGGACGAAGACGGGTTCGAGGTTGCGCTGATCCCGCATACGGTGGCCAACACGGCGTTTTCCGCGACCGCGGTGGGCGCGGCGGTGAATCTGGAAATCGACCTGGTGGCGCGCTATGTCGAACGCCTGCTCGGCGCGCGGGGTGCGGCATGAACTTCGCACCGGTTCCAGAGCTGATCGAAGAGTTGCGTGCCGGGCGCATGGTGGTGATCGTCGACGACGAAGACCGCGAAAACGAGGGCGACCTGATCATGGCCGCCGAGCTGGTCAAGCCGTCGGACATCAATTTCATGGTGACCCACGCACGCGGGTTGGTGTGCCTGTCGCTGACCCGCGAGCGCTGTGCGCAGCTTGGGCTGGCGCCGATGGTGCGCAACAACACCGCGCAGTTTCAGACCAACTTCACCGTCAGCATCGAGGCGGCCGAGGGCGTGACCACCGGTATTTCGGCCTACGATCGCGCCCACACCGTGCGTACCGCGGTGCGCCCGGATGCCCGGCCGCAGGATCTGAGCCAGCCGGGCCACATTTTCCCGCTGATTTCCCAGCCCGGGGGCGTGCTGACCCGTGCCGGCCACACCGAGGCCGCCAGCGACCTGCCGATGCTGGCCGGGCTGGAGCCGGCCGGCGTGCTGGTGGAAGTGCTCAACCCGGACGGCAGCATGGCGCGTCGCCCGCAGCTGGAAGTGTTCGCACGCGAGCATGGGCTGAAGATGGGCTCGATCGCCGACCTGATCGCCTACCGCTTGGCCAACGAGCACACCGTCGAGCGTGTGGACGCGCGCGAGATCAGTACCGAATTCGGCCCGTTCCAGCTGGTGACCTACCGCGACCGCATCGCGCACGACCTGCACTTTGCCCTGGTGCGCGGCAACGCGGATCCACAGACGCCGACACTGGTGCGCGTGCAGGTGGAAAACCCGCTGGCCGACCTGCTGCACTGGCAGCGCGAGGATTTCGGCGTGGCCGCCACCGATGCCTTGCGCGCGATCGCCGCCGAAGGGCAGGGGGTGATGGTGGTGCTGTCGGCCCCGCGCGACAGCGAATCGTTGTTGGCACGGCTGCGCCAGCAGCCCGAAGCTGCGGCCAACGCCAAGGATGTAAGCCAGTGGCGGCGCAATGGCGCCGGTGCGCAGATCCTGGCCGAGCTGGGCCTGGGCAAGCTGCGCGTGCTTGGCACCCCGCGCCGGCAGGTGGGTCTGGCCGGGTTCGGGCTGGAGGTGGTGGAGTACCTGGAGTGCCATCCCGGCGAGGGCGTGCGCTCGGTGCCGCCGTCCGCGGTCCCCTGAGCTGGCGGCGAGCCATTGCCGCCGTCAGCTCATCCGCCCCAAAGATCCCGGCCGCTGCCGGTGCTGAGGCCTGGCTGACGGCGCGCAGCCGCCAGTTGTGTCGCGGCCCGGCGTCGGCGGCCGGTTCCCGCCGTGGGCTGCACCAGCTGGCGGATCGGCGGCGAGTCGTCGCCCCGTCTGTTCTTGCATCGGAAGGCCGGGTCTGCTTGGGCGGACCCGGCCTGCACGCGGCGGCCGGGCCTGGCGCGGCAGCTGTTAAACTTCCCGCCCCCTCGAGTTGCCGACCCGCATGACCCACTACGAAGGCGATCTCCGCCCCACCACCGCGCGCTTTGCGATCATCGCCAGCCGCTGGAACGCCCGCATCACCGACGTGCTGGTTGCCGGCGCACGCCAGAGCCTGGCCGGCAACGGCATCGGCGAGGACGCCATCGACGTGATCCGCGTGCCCGGCGCCTGGGAAATCCCGATCGCCGCCAACCGCGTGGCGCAGTCCGGCCAGCATGGCGCGATCATCGCGCTGGGCTGCGTGATCCGTGGCGACACACGCCACTACGAGCACGTGGCCGACCTGTGCGCCGAAGGCCTGATGAGCGTGCAGTTGCAGACCGGCGTGCCGGTGCTCAACGGCGTGCTGGCGGTGGAGCGTGTGGAAGATGCCGAGGCGCGTGCCGGCGGCAGCCACGGCAACAAGGGCGAGGAATGCGCGCTTGCGGCGCTGGAACTGGTGAATTTGATGGAGTTGTTGCCATGAGCAAGTCCGGTGGACATGCACGCCACGGCCGTCGCGACGGCATCGACCCGGTGCTGCGCTCGCGCGCGCGCCGCCGCGCCCTGCAGGCGGTGTATGCGTGGCAGATTTCCGGCGGATTCGCCAAGCAGGTGATCGCCCAGTTTGCGCATGAGCAGGCGCACGAGGTGGCCGATCTGGCGTACTTCGAAAGCCTGGTCGATGGCGTGATTGCCAATCGCGTGCAGCTGGATACCGCGCTGACGCCGTATCTGGACCGCGGCGTGGAAGAGGTCGATGCGATCGAGCGTGCAGTACTGCGCCTGGCGGCCTACGAGCTGCTGTACCGGCAGGACGTGCCGTACCGCGTGGTGATCAACGAAGCGATCGAAACCGCCAAGCGCTTCGGCTCCGAACATGGGCACACCTACGTCAATGGCGTGCTCGATCGCGCGGCGGTGGAGTGGCGCAAGGTGGAGTCGGGTGCCAGCGGCGCCTGAGCGCCGCGAGAATCGGGAGTGGGGAATCGGGAATCGTAAAAGCCTGCGTTCCCGCGATGTCCCGATGCATTTGCGATTCCCAATTCTCGATTCCCTATTCCCGCCCCGATGCCTGAATTCGATCTGATTGCCCGTCTGCGCGCGCGCATTGCCACGCGGGCCGACGTGCCGTTGGGCATTGGCGACGACGCGGCATTGCTGCAACCGCCGGCAGGCGAGCAACTGGCCATCACGGCCGATACGCTCAATGCCGGGGTGCATTTTCCGCTTGAGACGCGCGCCGACGATCTCGGCTGGAAAACGCTGGCCGTCAATCTGTCCGATCTTGCCGCGATGGGCGCGCAACCGCGCTGGTGCACGTTGTCGCTGTCGTTGCCGCACGACGATCTGGCCTGGGTGGAGGCATTTGCCGATGGCTTCTTCGCGCTGGCAGATGCGCACGAGATTGCCTTGGTCGGCGGCGATACCACGCGCGGGCCGCTGTCGTGTGCGGTGACTGCCATCGGCAGCGTGCCGCCGGGTGCGGCGCTGCGTCGCGATGGCGCGCGCGTGGGCGATGACGTGTGGGTGACCGGTGCACTCGGCGAGGCGGCGGCGGCGTTGTCGTTATGGCAGGCGGGCCAGTTGGATGTCACGCGCGTGGCGGCTGATCCGGTGCACGAACGCTGGCGTGGCCGGCTGCTGCGTCCGCAACCACGGGTGCAGGCCGGCCTGCGCTTGCGGGGTCTTGCGCACGCCTGCGTGGATGTCTCGGACGGTCTGCTGGCCGATCTGGGCCACTTGTGCGAGCGCAGCGGTGTGGGCGCACAGTTGGCGTCAGCGGCCTTGCCGGCGATGGCGCGCAGCGCGGGAATCAGCGCACTGCAATGCACCGGCTGGCAATTGGGCGGCGGCGACGATTACGAACTCTGTTTCACCGCCGCGCCACAGCACCGCGACGCCGTGCTGCAGGCGCTGGCATTTGCCGACGTCGCGGCCACGCGCCTTGGCCGGATCACGGCCGCGCCGGGCGTGGTGGTGCACGACGCCGAGGGCCATGCCTGGCAACCACCGCAGCGCGGATACCAGCATTTCGTCGGCTGACCCGTAAGGATTGCTGCAGGGCGAATGCTGCGCCGCTCGATGCGGCAGCGGCGGCGGGGTGATGCGGCGCGCAGCATCGGGTGCTTCGATCATCGCACCGAGTGACATTAGCTCGACGATTTCGTGGCCCTCACCGCGCAGCTGCAGCGCCAATTTCTCTGCTGCTTGCGCAGCGACCGCAGGCACGCTCGCCCCGGCAGCGACGCGCGTGCGCGTCGAGTCGGGCCGGGATTCGAGAATTGCGAACTGCCGTGTTCGCCACATCCGCTCGTTGCCGCTTCTCCCGCAGGTGAGAAGTGGACGTGCCCCGCCGTGCCGATCCGGATCTGAGACATGCGATTGCCTGCGCCAACGGGGACCAGGCTGGCCCTTATCTTCGACTCCTAACTCCCGACTCCCGACTCCCGACTCCCGATTCCCGATTCCCGATTCCCGATTCCCGATTCCCGATTCCCGATTCCCGATTCCCGATTCCCGATTCCCGACTCCCGATTCCCGATTCCCGATTCCCGATTCCCGATTCCCGATTCCCGATTCCCGATTCCCGATTCCCGATTCCCGGCCCTTGAGCCCCACCGTACCGTCTGGTACGTTCGCTCGGCGTTCTCCCCCGAACCACGGATGCATGGCAATCGCCGCTGGGCCATCCCGGCCCGGCCTCGCGTGGGAGAGAGCAGCATGAACAGGGTTTGGATCCGCGGCATCGCCGCCATCGCGTTGCTGGTGGCGGCGGCGTCAGCAACTGCGGGCGCTTTCAGCAAGACCTACGAGCGCATCCCCGGCTGGGACGGGGCGCCGATGGGCGCACTGGTGCTGGTGCCGCAAGGACAGGGGAGCGGGCCGTTTCCGCTGATCGTGATGCCGGCCAGCTGGTCGTTGCCCAACCTGGAATACCTCGGCCGGGCTACCCAGCTGGCCAGCGATGGCTACGTGGTCGTCAGCTACACCTCGCGCGGGTTCTGGGACTCGGCCGGGCAGATCGACATTGCCGGGCAGGACACCGTGGAAGACGTCAGTGCGGTGATCGATTGGGCATTGGCGCATACGCCCTCCAATCCCGAGGCGATCGGTGCGTCGGGCATCTCCTACGGCGCGGGCATCAGCCTGCTGGCCGCCGAGCGCGACCCGCGCATCAAGGCAGTGGCGGCGCTCAGTGGCTGGGCGGACCTGGAGGCGTCGCTGTATTCCAATCGCACCGTCAGCCAGCAGGGTGTCGGTCTGTTGGTGGGCGCAGGCGCGCTGACCGGGCGACCGGGGCCGGATCTGGCGCAGATCGGCGCACGCGTTGCGCAAGGCGATTACGACGGCGCGGTGCAGGGCTTCCTGCCGCAGGCCGCCTCGCGCAGCCCGGCCACCGAGGTGGCGGCCCTCAACGCGCGCGGCACCGCCGTTCTGCTGGGCAATGCCTTCAACGATGGGCTGTTCCCGCCGAACCAGACGATTGCCTTCTTCAATCAGCTGCGCGGCCCCAAGCAGTTGCTGCTCAGCCAGGGCGATCACGCCACCACGGAGTTGCCCGGCGCGCTGGGGCTGCCGAACGAGGTCTATACGGCAGCCACACGCTGGTTCGATCGCCATCTCAAACAGCTGCGGAACGGCGTGGACGCCGAGGCACCGGTGCGGCTGTCGCCGCGCGCCGGGCAATGGCTGGCATATGCGGATTGGGCGGCGGTGCAGCAGGGCAGCACGCGCCTGGGACTGTCTGCACCGACCGGCGTGCTCAGTCCGACCGGTGGGTTGATCGGCGGCACTGCCAGTGGCTGGCAGTCGCGCATCGGCACTGATGTGCCGACGGTGGCAGACTCCGGCGTGGTGCTGGTCAGCGGCCTGCTGCAGGGCATCGGCGTGCCGGTGACCACCTCGATTCCGCTGGTCAACCGCGCCGGTGCTGCGGTATGGGTAGGCTCGCCATCGAGCAGTACGCGGCGGCTGGCGGGCAGCCCGTCATTGCGAGTGACCGTGGCACCCAGCCAACCGAAGGTGAGCCTGTTCGCGTATCTGTATCGCATGGACGCCCTGGGCGTGGCGCAACTGATCACGCATGCGCCGTATTCGCTGCGCGATGCAACGCCCGGCCGCGCGGTGACGCTGGACTGGCAGCTGCAAGCGGCAGCAACAGAGATTCCTGCGGGGCAGCGGCTGGTACTGGTGATCGATACCCGCGATGCGCGTTACACGGATGCCAGCGACGGCGGCGGCACGGTGACATTCTCCTCGCCGGTGGCGACGCCTTCGGTGTTGAACCTGCCGCTGCGTTAATGCGTCGACCAGCGTGCGGCGCATAGCGTTTTGGAAGAGTGGGGTGGGCCTGGGTTCCGCATGCGGAGGTATCGGATGACACGCCAGGGTTCGGAGCCAGGCAACGCCATGACCTCAAGAACCTTCCGCTGGCGAATGATTGCTAGCCTGGATGATTGAGCTTCAGAGCTTCAGAGCTTCAGAGCTTTTAGAGCGTCAAAGCTGCAGCTCTGCACCGTTGCTGCAGGGCCCTTGCCCGCCCACCATCGCGGGACACGCTGCAAGTACGTCCATGTAAGCTCCGTGGCGGCATCCATGCCGCCAAGGGTCCCGCGACGGTGGGCGGGCAAGGACCGGTCAAGTTGGCTGGTTCGCAAAGTTCTCAACGAGCAACGGCAAGCCGCGACACGCTGTCTTGATTCTTCAACAAAACCACCAGCCAACTGTCTGGCGTGGTGTCCTCGCCGATTGCGGGACCGTGTGGCGGCATGGATGCCGCCACCGAGCCTCCACGGACGGATTCACGGCGTGTCCTGCAAGCGGTGAGGGCGCCGCGCGCTCGACCAGACTTGAAGATCGCCAAGTGATCGCGATAGGCGCGATGCAGTTGTCGCTACCTGGTGGCTCAATACTGGCAGATCAGGCGGAGAGCTGATCATCTTCGCCTTTGCTGCAGGGCCCTTGCCCGCCCACCATCGCGGGACACGCTGCAAGTACGTCCATGTAAGCTCCGTGGCGGCATCCATGCCGCCAAGGGTCCCGCGACGGTGGGCGGGCAAGGACCAGTCGCGTTGGTCGGTGTGCAGGCTTTCAACAGAGCAACCAGCCAACCGTGCGACGCGGTGTCTTCGCTCTTCAGTGAAACCACCAACCAACTGTCTGGCGTGGTGTCCTCGCCGCTTGCGGGACCGTGTGGCGGCATGGATGCCGCCACCGAGCCTCCACGGACGGATTCACGGCGTGTCCCGCGAGCGGTGAGGGCACCGCGCGCTCGACCAGACTTGAAGATCGCCAAGTGATCGCGATAGGCGCGATGCAGTTGTCGCTACCTGATTGCTCAATAACGGCAGATCAGGCGGAGAGCGGATCATCTGCGTCTTTACTGCAGGGCCCTTGCCCGCCCACCATCGCAGGGCACGCTGCAAGTACGTCCTTGTAGCTCCTTGGCGGCATCCATGCCGCCAAGGGTCCCGCGACGGTGGGCGGGCAAGGACCAGTCGCGTTGGTCGGCATGCAGGCTTTCGACAGAGCAACCAGCCAATTGTGCGACGCGGTGTCTTCGCTCTTCAGTGAAACCAACAACCAACTGTCTGCGTGGTGTCCTCGCTGGTTGCGGGACCGTTGGCGGCATGGATGCCGCCACCGAGCCTTCTCTGTTCGGAATGTGGCAGCGTAGGTGTCAAGGGCCTGCGTGGGCACCGCACACTCCCAGTTCTCGGCTCGACCTGGCAGGAACGTGCCTGCAGCGCATCCGCATTGCATGATTTATGCGGAATTTACGCGGCGGCCAATTCAGGTCCATAGCGACTTTACGCCGGGCAGGCAGAGACTGCGCGCAGTGGCGGAGCGGTTCCGCCGTGGACGATTCTGATGCATCCCTTGACCTGTCTGCTCCATCGGCGCGGCGCGCACGGTGCGGCAGCGCTTTGCCGTGTTGGCACGCGCCCGTTGCCTGCGCCGTCGCACCTCGCATCCATCGCGACGCGCTGTGCGCGTCTGGGGGAGTAGCCCATGCCTGCCTGGATGTCCCTGTTGTGCGGCGTGGCCGTACTCGTTGCTGCGGCCTACCTGTTGTACGTGGTGCTGCGGCCCGAAGACTTCTGATGCGAGTGCGCTCCAATGAGTGAAACCTTTCTTGTCTATGCGCTGGCCATCGTGCTGGCGTGGCCCCTGGGCCGTTATCTGGCTGCGGTGATGCGCGGCGCGCCGATGCGCGGCGATGCGTTATTCGGCTGGATCGAGCGTCCGCTGTATGCCTTGCTCGGCACGCGTCCGCAGCAGGGCATGTCGTGGCGCGGCTACAGCGTGGCCTTTCTGCTCAGCAATCTGGCCGTCGGCGTGCTGACCTGGGTGGTGTTCATGACCCAGGCCTGGCTGCCGTTCAACCCGGACGGCATCGCGAACCTGCGCTGGGATACGGCGCTGCACACCATGGTGTCGTTCGTCACCAACACCAACCAGCAGCATTATTCCGGTCAGGCGCAGCTGTCGTATCTGGCGCAGATGACCGGCATCGTCGGTCTGCAAGTGGTGACGCCGATGATGGGCCTGGCGTTGGCGGTGGCCACCTTGCGCGCGTTGTTCGGTGGGCGAGTGGCCGCGGGTTTGCCCGATGCCTTGCCGGCATCGGATACGACGGCGACCACGCGGATGCAGATGGTCGCTCAGCCCGATCCGGACGCAGCACCAATGCGGCAGGGATGGCAGCAGCCGACGCCTGACGCAGCGCTTTCGCCTGACGCCGACGTGGGCAATTATTGGGCCGACGTCATCCGCGCCAGCGTGCGCGTGCTGTTGCCGCTGTGCCTGTTATGGAGCGTGCTGCTCGGCTGGCAAGGCGTGCCGTCCACCTTGCAGGGCGCGGCGACCGCAACGCCCCTGGATGGCAGTACCAGCATGCCCAGCCAGACCATTCCGGTCGGCCCGGTGGCGGCGATGGTGGCGGCCAAGCAGCTTGGTACCAACGGCGGTGGCTGGTATGGCCCCAACAGTTCGGTGGCGCTGGAAAACCCCACGCCGTTGAGCAATCTGCTTGAAACGCTCGCATTGGTATTGCTGCCGATGAGCGTGGTGTTCATGGTCGGTTCTCTGACCGGGCGCAAGCGCCTCACCGCGTTGGTGTTCGGCACCATGTTGACGATGTCCGCCGCGTCCACTGCATTGTTGCTGTGGTCCGAAGCGCACTCGGCCAGCGCGGGCTCGCCCGCACTGATGGAAGGCAAGGAAGTGCGCATCGGTGCCGATGCTTCGGCGTTGTGGGCGGCGTTGACCACGCAGACCTCCAACGGCTCGGTCAACGCGATGCACGATTCGCTGGCGCCGTTGAGCGGCCTGGTCACGTTGGTCGACATGCTGATCAACGCCATCTGGGGCGGAATCGGCTGCGGCTTGCAGCAGTTCGTGGTGTATCTGTTGCTGAGCGTGTTTCTGGCCGGTCTGATGACCGGACGTACGCCGGAATTGTTCGGCCGCAAGATCGAAGCGCGCGAAGTGCAGTTGCTTGCATTGTTGATTTTGCTGCAGCCGCTGGTGGTCTTGGGCTTCACCGCAGTGGCGCTGGCGGTGCCGGCATTCACGGCCAATTCCAATCCTGGTTTCCATGGCATCAGCCAGGTGTTCTACGAGTACACCTCGGCGTTCGCCAACAACGGGTCCGGTTTTGAAGGCTTGGGTGATGCAACCTATTGGTGGAATCTGAGCTGCTCGGCGGTGTTGGCGCTGGGACGGTATCCGGCGTTGATCCTGCCGCTGATGGTGGCCGCGCGCATGGCAGTGAAGCGGCGCGCACCGGAGTCGGCCGGCAGCCTGCAGGTCGAGACGCCTACCTTTGCGCTGACCCTGATGGCCATCGTGCTGGTGCTGACCGTGCTGCAGTTCATGCCGGCACTGGTGCTGGGTCCTATCGCTGAACACCTCGCCCTGGCGGCGTCCTGAGAGTCTTGAGCAATGTCTACGATCGATACGACTGAAAAACGCGCGCGCGGCGACGCGGCGTTGTTCGACGCTACCGTGCTGATGGCGGCGATGCGCGCGGCCTTCATCAAGCTGTCGCCGCGGCATCTGCTGCGCAGCCCGGTGATGGCGGTGGTGATGGGCGGCACGTTGCTGGCCGCGGTGATCACCGCCAGCGGGCATGGCAATGCAGGCTTCGGCTGGGCGGTGACGGCGATCCTGTTCGTCACCGTGTTGTTCGGCAATTTCGCCGAGGCCATTGCAGAAGCGCGTGGCCGCGGCCAGGCCGCCTCGTTGCGGCGTGCGCGCAAGGATCTGGTGGCACGCCGGATGGAAACCGCACTGGGCGGGCGCGAGACGCGCGTGCCCGCCGCCGAGCTGCGGCCGGGCGATTATGTGATGGTGTCCGAAGGCGAATTCGTACCGGCCGATGGCGAGATCGTGCGTGGCGTTGCAACGATCAACGAAGCAGCGGTGACCGGCGAATCGGCACCGGTGCTGCGCGAGGCGGGCACCGACCGCAGCGGTGTGATCGGCGGCACGCGCGTGCTCTCCGACGAGATCGTGTTCAAGGTCACCGCCGAACCCGGCCAGAGTTTCCTGGATCGCATGATCGCGCTGGTGGAAGGCGCCAACCGGCAGAAGACGCCCAACGAAATCGCGCTGACCTTGTTGCTGGCCGCGATGACGCTGACCTTCCTGATCGTGGTGGCCTCGTTGCCGGCGATTGCCGGGTTCGTCGGCGTCACGCTGGATCCGTTGCTGCTGATCGCACTGCTGGTGTGCCTGATCCCGACCACCATCGGTGGCTTGTTGCCGGCGATCGGCATTGCCGGCATGAACCGCGCGCTGTCGGCCAATGTGCTGGCCAAATCCGGCAAGGCAGTGGAGGTGGCCGGCGACGTGGATGTGTTGCTGCTCGACAAGACCGGCACCATCACCTACGGCGATCGGCAGGCCACTGCGTTTCATCCGTTGGCCGGCATCGACCGTGCGCAACTGCGCGATGCGGCGATGCTGGCCTCGTTGGCCGATCCGACGCCGGAAGGCAAATCCATCGTCAAGCTGGCGCGTCAGCAAGGTGCCGTGGCGGTCGAGCCCGAGGGTGCACATTTCATCGCCTTCACTGCGCAGACGCGCATGTCCGGTGTGGATCTTGCTGGGCGCACTATCCGCAAAGGCGCCGGCGATTCCATCGTGGCGTATGTGCAGGGCATGGGCGCCACGGTGTCGCCGGAATTGCACGGGCGTATCGAAGAAGTCGCACGTGGCGGTGCCACCCCGCTGGTGGTGGCCGAAGGCCGGCATGTACTCGGTGTGGTCGAACTGAGCGATGTGGTCAAGCAGGGCATCAAGGAAAAGTTCGCGCAGCTGCGTGCGATGGGCATCAAGACGGTAATGATCACCGGCGACAACCCGCTCACCGCCGCTGCCATTGCCGCCGAAGCCGGCGTGGACGACTACATCGCCCAGGCGCGCCCGGAAGACAAGCTGGCCCGCATCCGCGCCGAGCAGGCCGGTGGGCGGCTGGTGGCGATGGTCGGCGACGGCACCAACGATGCACCGGCGCTTGCCCAGGCCGACGTGGGCCTGGCGATGAACTCCGGCACGCAGGCGGCCAAGGAGGCCGGCAACATGGTGGACCTGGATTCGGATCCGGCCAAGCTGCTGGCGGTGGTGGAAGTGGGCAAGCAGCAACTGATCACGCGCGGCGCGTTGACCACGTTCTCGCTGGCCAACGATGTGTCCAAGTATTTCGCGATCCTGCCGGCGCTGTTTGCCGCCGCCATCCCGTCGATGGCCGCGCTCAACGTGATGCAGCTATCGAGCCCACGTCACGCGGTGCTGGCAGCGTTGATCTTCAATGCCCTGATCATTCCGGCGTTGATTCCGCTGGCCTTGCGCGGCGTGCGGTTTCGTCCGTCCAGCGCCACCGCGTTGTTGCGCCGGAACATGCTGATCTACGGGCTGGGCGGCGTGCTGCTGCCGTTTGCCGCCATCAAATTGATCGACCTGGCGCTTGCCGCCACCCTGGGTGCCTGAGCCATGACCACATCTTCCATCACCACTGCCACCACACTGCCCTTGCGCGATGACGGCGCAGTACGCGCATCGATCGTGCTGGCGCTGTTTATCTTGTTGGGATTAGGCCTGGCCTACTCGCTGATCGCCACCGGCATCACCGGTGCGCTGTTTCCGGCCCAGGCGCACGGCTCGCTGCTGCGCCAGGACACGCGCGTGATCGGGTCGGCCCTGGTCGCCCAGCCCTTCAGCGATGCGCGCTACTTTCAGCCGCGCCCGTCGGCGGCCAAGTACGACCTCACCGCCGCCGCCGGCAGCAACCAGGCGCGCTCCAACCCGGACCTGCAGGCGCGCATTGCCGCCACCCGGGCCGAGGTCGCCGCGCGCGACGGCATCGCCCCGGACGCAGTGCCCGGCGAACTGCTGACCCAGTCCGGCAGCGGCCTGGACCCGCACCTGAGCCCTGCCGGCGCACAGGTGCAGGTGCGCCGCATCGCCGCCGCCCGCGGCTGGCCGGAACCACGCGTCAGCGCGCTGCTGCAGGCTGCTATCGAGCCACCCCAGTTCGGCCTGCTCGGCCAGCCGCGAGTGAATGTGCTGGCGCTGAACCTCGCATTGGATGCGGCGGGAAGTGGCGAAGCTGGAAGCGACGGCGAAGCAAAGCACCCGCACTAGAAGCGATGCTTGTAGCCTTTACGAATCTCCAATCACCAATCTCCAATCCCGGCCTCCATGCCCGACGCCCGCACCCAGCAAGCCGACGCGCTGATCGGCGAATTACAGCGCGAACACGGCGGGCGCCTGACGGTGTTCCTGGGCGCCGCACCCGGCGTGGGCAAGACCTACGCCATGTTGTCGCGGGCGCGCGAGCGGCTGCGCCAGGGCATGGATGTGGTGGCCGGGGTGGTGGAAACCCACGGGCGTAGTGAAACGGCCGCCTTGCTGGACGGCTTGCCGCTGCTGCCGCGCGCCCGCGTGAGCTATCAGGGGAGGGTGCTGGAAGAACTGGACCTGGATGCACTGCTGGCGCGCAAGCCGCAGCTGGCGCTGATCGACGAGCTGGCCCACCGCAATGTGCCGGGCAGCCGCCACGAGCGGCGCTGGCAGGACATCGTGGAACTGCTCGATGCCGGGATCGACGTCTATACCACGGTCAACATCCAGCACCTGGAAAGCCTCAACGACATCGTGCTGCGCATCACCGGTGTTCGCGTGTCCGAAACGGTGCCCGATGCGGTGTTCGACCGCCTGCGCGATATCGTGCTGGTGGACCTGCCGCCACGCGAACTGATCGAGCGCCTGCAGCAGGGCAAGGTGTATCTGCCCGAACAGGCCACGCAGGCGCTGCAGGCGTTTTTCTCGCCTTCCAACCTCACTGCATTGCGCGAGCTGGCGATGCAGACCGCCGCCGACCGTGTCGACAGCGATCTGCGCGACACCCAGGCCGCACGCGGCTTGCCCGGCACCGCTGCGTTGCGGCGCCGCGTGGTGGTGGCCATCGACGGGCGTGGCAGCTCGGATTATCTGGTGCGGGTGGCGCGGCGGCTGTCGGAACGGCGCGATGCGCCCTGGACGGTGGTGACGGTGCAGACACGCACCGTGGCCGATGCCCACTGGCAGCTGGAGATCGACCGCGCCTTCGCGCTCACGCGCCGCCTCGGCGGCGATACCGCGCTGCTGCATGGCGCCAATGTCGCCGACGCCTTGCTGGATTTCGCCGCGCAAAACGGCATCTCCACCCTGGTGCTGGGGCGCACCCGCGAACGCCCGCTGGCGCGCATGTTCAACCGCACCCTGACCCAGCAACTGCTGCAACGTGGCGCGCATTACGAGCTGGTCATCGTCAGCTCCGCCGATGCGCGCGCACGCGCGCGGCAGCGCTGGCGTAACCCACGCCAATGGCTGCAACGCTACGACCTGGCGTTCGCCGCAATCGCTGCGGCAGGCGCGGTGGCGGTGGCGTGGTTGCTGCAGCGCTGGACCGACATCGACGACCTGTCGATGGTGTTCATCGTGGCGGTGGTGTTGGTGGCATCGCGCACGCGCATGGCGGCCGCCGTGATCGCGGCGCTGCTGAGTTTTGTCGCCTACAACTTCTTCTTCATCGAGCCGCGCTTCACCCTGCACATCAGCGCGCGCCAGGGCGTGGTGACGGTGTGTTTGTTCCTGATTGCCGCGCTGGTCGCCGGCCGGCTGGCCTCGCGCCTGCGCAGCCAGGTGCTGGCCTTGCGCGCGGCCAATGCGCACGCCAACGCGCTGCAAGCGCTGGGCCGCCAGCTCAGCACCGCCGCCGATCTGGGCCAGGTGCTCGAAGCCGGCCGTCGCGCCCTGGCCACCGCGCTGGATGCCGAGGTCTGGCTGCGCCTGGAGCAGCGCGAAAGCGAGGTGCCCACCAGCTTCGGTGCGCTCGATCGCAGCGCGGCAGACTGGACCCAACGCCATGGCCAACCGGCTGGCCGTTTCACCGACACCCTGGCCGGCGCGCAGT
This sequence comes from Xanthomonas sp. NCPPB 1068, assembly GCF_041479385.2. Lineage (NCBI taxonomy): Bacteria > Pseudomonadati > Pseudomonadota > Gammaproteobacteria > Lysobacterales > Lysobacteraceae > Xanthomonas > Xanthomonas sp. NCPPB 1068. Next base: position 973,619 of record NZ_CM192986.1, read on the forward strand.
GGTGGTGCCTGCCGGTGCGCCACGAGCGGGGCACCCTGGGCGTGGCCGCGCTGCGCTTTCGGCAGGCCGTACAGCGGCCCGGCCTGGAGCAACGCCGCCTGGCCGAAGCGATGGTGGAAGACATCGGGCAGGCCGCGCTGCGCACGCGCCTGGTGGCCGATCTGGAAGGCGCGCGCGTCAGCGGCGAAACCGAGCGGCTGCGCTCGGCCTTGCTGTCGTCGGTCTCGCACGATCTGCGCTCGCCGCTGGCCTCGATGATCGGCTCGGCCAGCAGCCTGGCCAGCTACGGCGATGCGATGGACGCGCAGGATCGCCACGCGCTGCTCGACACCATCCAGCTCGAAGGCGAGCGGCTGGATCGCTATATCCAGAACCTGCTCGACATGACCAAGCTCGGCCACACCGGGCTCACCTTGAATCGCGACTGGATCGGCGTGGACGAGTTGATCGGCTCGGCCACCCGCCGCCTGCAGCGCTACCAGCCGGAAGTGCGCCTGCAACTGGATCTGGCGGCCGAGCTGCCGGCCATCTGGGTACACCCGGCGCTGGTCGAACAGGCCATCTTCAACGTGCTGGAGAATGCGGCGAAATTTTCGCCGCCCGGCGTGCCGGTCACCGTGCATGCACAGCTGCGTGCCGGCGCTCTTCAGATCGATATCGGCGACCAGGGCCCGGGCATTCCCGAGGACGAACGCGCGCGCATCTTCGACATGTTCTACAGCGTGGAGCGCGGCGACCGCGGGCGCAACGGCACCGGGCTGGGCCTTGCCATCTGCCAGGGCATGATCGGCGCGCATGGCGGCAGCGTGCAGGCATTGGCCGGCGCACATGGTCACGGCACCACGATCCGCATTACGCTGCCGTTGCTCGTCCCTGCCGCGCCACCTCGCCCCGATGCCGACTGACACTACTGCCATCCCGCCCGCCCGCGTGCTGATCGTCGACGACGAGCCGCAGATCCGTCGCTTTCTGGACATCAGCCTGCGTGCGCAGGGCTACCGCGTGCTGCAGGCCGGCACCGCCGAAGAAGGCCTGGCCACGCTGGCCGGGCAGGGCGCCGAACTGGTGGTGCTGGACATCGGTCTGCCCGACCGCGATGGGCACGAGGTGCTGCGCGAAATCCGCCAGTGGTCAAGCGTGCCGGTGATCATGCTCACCGTGCGCGCCGGCGAAACCGAAAAGGTCGCCGCCCTCGACGCCGGCGCCAACGATTACGTGACCAAACCGTTCGGCGTGCAGGAACTGATGGCACGCATCCGCGCCTTGCTGCGCCAGGCCGGCGCCGGCAGCACGGTGGAAGAAAGCGTGTTCGACGATGGCCGCCTGCATATCCATCTGGGCCTGCGCGAAGTCACGCTGGCAGGCGAGCCCGTGCCGCTGAGTCGCAAGGAATACGCCTTGCTCGCATTGCTGCTCAAGCACGCAGGCCGCGTGGTTACCCAGCCGCAACTGCTACGCGAAGTGTGGGGTCCCACACACGAAGAAGACACCCACTACCTGCGCATCCTGGTCGGCAAACTGCGCCAGAAACTGCACGACGATGCCGCCGATCCGCACTACATCGTCACCGAACCCGGCGTGGGGCTACGCTTTATCGGTGTGACGCGCTGAGGCAGGTGTACTGCCATCCCTGCCGCGCCAAGTTGCTGCAAGCAGCAAGGTGGCGTCTTTCCCGGTGCTGTCACTGCGAGTGAGCCGATGCGAGCGGCGCAGTGTGGTGCGTCGATAGCGGCACCAACACGGACGCCGTGTGCATCGCGAGCGCATAGCTCCGCGCTTGCCGGTACGCGCTGCAGTGTCGCAGGCGCGCAACCTCATTCCAGCGGCGGCAGCACCTTGCCCGGATTCAGGATCCCATCCGGATCCAGCGCGGCCTTGATCGCGCGCATCGCCGCCAGTGTGGGTGCGCTGAACGCCTGCGTCATGAAATCGCGCTTGGCCACGCCGATGCCGTGTTCGCCGGAGAGCGTGCCTTCCAGCGACAGCACCAATGCGAACAGCCGCGGCAATGCCGCGTGCGCGCGTGCGTCTTCGCTGGCATCGGCCGGGTCGTACATGATGTTGACGTGCAGGTTGCCGTTGCCTGCGTGGCCGAAGGCGACGATGGGCAGCGCGAATTCCGCAGCAAGCGCTTCCACGCCGGCCACCAGCGCGGGAATGCGCGACACCGGCACCACAACGTCTTCATTGATCTTGCCGGGCTTGATCGTGCGTAGTGCGGGCGACAGCGCGCGGCGCGCAGCCCACAATTTGTCGCGCGCGCTGCCGTCGGCGGCGATGTCCAGACTCAGCACGCCCTCGCCATTGGCGGCGTCATGCAGTGCCTGCAATGCGTAAGGCAGGGTGTCGTAATCGCCGTCGGCTTCGATCAGCAACATGGCGCCGGCGTCGGGCACATCGCTGCCATTGCGGCGTAGCAGTGCAATGGCACTGGCATCCATGAATTCCAGCATGGTCGGCGTGGTCGGCTGCGCCATGATGCGCGACACCGCGGCCGCAGCGCTGGACGCATCGCGGTACAGCGCGCGCAAGCCGGCTTGTGCGATGGCGCGTGGCGTCAGTTTCAAGGTCGCTTCGACGATGATCGCCAGGGTGCCTTCACTGCCTACCAATAGATGGGTGAGGTCGTAGCCGGTGGAATTCTTGGTGTATGCGCCGCCGCAGCGGATCACCTCGCCGGTGCCGGTCACCGCCACCAGGCCAAGCACGTTGTCGCGGGTGGCGCCGTACTTCACCGCGCGCGGGCCGCCGGCGTTGGTGGATAGATTGCCGCCGACGCTACAGATCTCCGCACTGGAGGGGTCCGGCGGCCAGAACAGGCCGTGCGGCTGCAACGCCTGTTGCAGGTCGCCATTGAGCACGCCGGGCTGCACCACGGCGCAGCGGTCTTCCGGGCGCAACGCAACGATGCGATTCATGCGCGCCATCGACACCACCACGCCGCCGGAAAACGGCACCGCCGCGCCGGTGGTGCCGGTGCCGGCGCCGCGCGCCACGATCGGCACGCTGTGCGCGCGGCAGGCCTGCACAATCGCCACCACATCTGCAGTATCGCGCGGCAAGGCGACGGCGGCGGGCAATGCCCAGCGGCGCGAATCGTCTTCGCCATAGCGGCGGCGCGCATCGTCGCCTGTCAACCAGCCCTCGGCACCGAGGCGCGCGGCCAGCAGATCGGCCAGTGCAGCGGGAAGTACGTCGGTCATCGCATCTGATCCTTTGGTGGCGTGCGCTGGATGCATCTCCAGCCCAGCACGGCGACGGTGAGCGGCAGCCAGACCCAGCGCAGCTCGGAGCGCAGCGTGTCCGGGCCGCGCGCGTTGAAGAAGCCGCTGGCGAACGGCGACACGCGAATGGGCCGCCACGGTGCGAACCAGCGTGTCTGGTCCCACGGCCAGCCCAGTGCCACGCCCAGGCCGCCGGAGGTCAGCGCATCCAGCAACGGGTGCGATGCGGCGCAGACGAACAAAAACACAGCCGCCTGCACGGCATCGGCACGCAGCAGGCGATGCGCCGCGCCCCCGAGCAACGCCATCACTGCGGCGAACAACAGCGAGTGGCTGGCACCGCGATGGCCGAACGCGTCGGCATACGGGATGTGCAACGCAAACGCCGCCACGTCGGTGTCGGGCAGCATCGCCGCCAGCACACCGGCAGCCAGCAGGCGTGGCGAGACGCGGCCGCGTTCACTGGCGCACCAGAGCGCCAGCGGCACCGCAGCGTGGGTCATGATGGTCGGCATCGAACGTCGGTAATGGCGTGGGTAGCGAGCGTCGGGCGTGGTCAGCAATCGTCGGCGCGGAACGCGTCGCGGATCCAGTGCAACACCGGCGGTTCGCCCCTGGCGTCGACCACATCGAAGCGGCACGGCAGCGCCGCCAGCGCGGGGTGATGGACAAGAAACAATTGCGCGGCCAGTACCAGCTTGCGGCGCTTGCGCACATCCACCGAAGCCGCGCCGCCGCCGAAGCGGTCGTCGCGCCGGTAACGCACTTCCACAAACACCAGCGATTGCCCGTCGCGCATCACCAGATCCAGTTCGCCGCCGCGGTAGTTGGCATTACTCACCACCAGCCGCAGACCGGCCTGCTCCAGCATGACGCGTGCAGCCGCTTCCACTGCCGCACCGCGCCGCTGACGCGCAGCCGGCATGGCCTCAGCGGCCGTCGGCGATCGGCGTCGGGCGGCCACCGTTGAAGGTGGACCAGGCCGGCGTGCGCAACACATTGCCGAAGCCATCCAGATGCAGGGTGCCGGTGGCGCCGCGCAGGCCGCCGTCGGTGCCGGTGGCGAGTTTCTCCAGATACGCGCTGATCTTCCAGGCGTCGTAGCCGAACGCGAACAGGCGGGCGGCCGGGCCGCGTGCGCTGGGCAGGGTGCTGGCCACCTGGCTGGCTGCCGGAAGACCGGAGACACCGAGCGCAGTCCAGGTTTCGCTCGGGTAGACGATGCCGTCCAGTGCCAGGTCGTCTTCGACCTTGCCGGTACCGGCCACCAGCTGCGAGGTGCCCACGCGCGACTTGCCGGCAAACCCGCTCAGCGCCAGCTGTGGGGCCAGCGCACGCGCGGTGTTGCCGCGTACCGCCAGGAACACCGCATCGGCGGTGCCGTAGTTACGCAATTGCGCGCCGATGTCGCCCGGCGCATCGGCCACGCTGATGCTGCCGGCCACCGTGCCGCCGCGTTCGCTGAAACGGTCGCGGAAGGCCTTGATGGTGCGCTTGCCGTTGTCGTCGCTGGTGCCGACGATCAGCACGTTGCGGCGCTCGCGCGAGAGCAGGTATTCGGCGGCCATGATGCCGTCGTCTTCCGGCGCCAGCGAGAAGCCGGCACTGCCGGTGGGCGGCGCCTTGTTGTCGGTGGGGCGGTTGAGCGCCAGCACCGGCACGGCGAGCTGGCCGCGTGCGAACAGGGCGCTCACTTCATCGCGGCCCAAGGGGCCGACCACGTAATCGACACCGGCGCTCACCGCTTTGTCGTAGGCGGCATTGGCACCGGCCGCAGTGCCGGCGGTGTCGAAGAATTGCACTTCCGGGCGGCGGCGGGTCTCGGCGTAATAGCCAGCCAGCAGGCCGTCGCGCACCGGGGCTGAAGCGGTGGCCAGGCTGCCGGTAAGCGGTAACAGCACACCCAGCTTGACCGGTGGGCGGTAGCCATCGCGCTCGGCGGGCGGGCGCTTGCTGGTGTCGAAGCCCCACTGCGCATCGCGCTCGAACGCGCGCGGCAGCCCCAGCCCGCGGCTGATCAACGCGCGGCCGGCAAAGTTGTACAGCGGGTCGCCGGCCGGCAGCGCGGCGGTGCGGCCCTTGAGGGTGGCATCGTCCAGTGCGGCCAGCAGGCGCACGATGGCGCGCTGGTTGTCGCTGCGCGCGGTGCCGGTCAGGCTGGCATCGGCGCGCGCGCGGTCGGCGGCGGCGCCGAACAGGTCGCCGGTGGCTTCCAGTGCGGCGGCGTGGGCCACCAGCCAGCGCGTCTGCAGCGGCTGCGGCAATCCGTGCGGGCTGTCGCCCAACGCCTCCAACGCCTGCGCGCCCTGCTTGTCGAGCACCGCCAGCTCGCCGGTGAGCAGCCCGAAGCGGGCACGCTCTTCGCCGCTGAGATGGCGCGCGTTGACCTGCGCCAGCAGCGTGCGGGCACGCGCATCGTCGCCGGCGTCGTGCCAGCCGAACGCGGCGGCAGCCAGCAGCCGGCTGCGCTGCGCGCCACTGGCACCGGCGGCTTCGGCTTCCAGCTGCTGCGCCGCATCGCGCGGCTTGCCCTGGTCCAGCAGCGCCAGCGCCGCGCTCTGCGTGGGCGAGGCGGTCTGGGTCACGCTGCTGGTGGCGCAGCCGGCGGCCAGCATCACCAGCAGCGACAGGGCGGAGATCCTTGCAACACGCTTGTTCATTTCAGATCCATTGGACAGGGGCCGCCTGGGCGGCCCGTTGAAAACCGCTACGATTCTACCCTTTGCCCCCGGAAGACCGCTGATGACGTCCCCTGGAACCCTGCACGTGGTCGCCACGCCGATCGGCAACCTGGCCGACCTGTCGCCGCGCGCGCAGGAGGTGCTGCGTGGCGTGGCCGCGATCTGCGCCGAAGACACCCGCCACACCCGGCAATTGCTCAGCCATTTCGGTATCGACCGCCCGCTGCTGGCCCTGCACGACCACAACGAAGAAGCGATGTCCGAGCGCATCGTGGCGCGCCTGGGCGAGGGCGAATCGCTGGCCATCGTCAGCGACGCCGGCACCCCGCTGGTCAGCGACCCGGGTTTCAAGCTGGTGCGCGCCGCCCGTGCTGCCGGCATCAAGGTCAGCCCGGTGCCGGGCGCCTGCGCGGCGATCGCCGCGCTGAGCGTGGCCGGCCTGCCCAGCGACCGCTTCGGCTTCGAAGGCTTCCTGCCGGCCAAGAGCGCCGCGCGCCGCGAACGCCTGGCGCGGCTGGCCGGCGAGACCCGCACCCTGGTGTTCTACGAGTCGTCCCACCGCATCGTCGAGTCGCTGGCCGACCTGCGCCTTGCCTTCGGCGATGACCGACCGGCCGTGATCGCCCGCGAGCTGACCAAGCTGTTCGAAACCGTGCTCGACGGCAGCCTGGCCGAGCTGCAGGCCCGGGTCGAAGCCGACGACAACCAGCGCAAAGGCGAGTTCGTGGTGATGGTGCAAGGCGCCGCCGACGCCGCCGACGGCCAGCTCGCCGAAGGCCGCCGCGTCTACGCCAAGCTCGCCGAACACCTGCCGCCGTCCACTGCGGCCAAGCTCGCCGCCGAGCTGACCGGCGCGCCGCGCAAGGCGTTGTATGGCGGCTGATGCGGTCCTCGCAGGAGCATGCCTGGAAGCGACGGTGGTTGGTCGGTACCGCCTCTCGCGCCCGGGTGCGCTCCTACAAAGCAATGGTCAGCTTGAAATCGCCGTGCCGTTTCGCATGGCGGCGATAGCGTAGAATGCGCCCCGGCGGAGTCGGCCAGACAGTCGCGTCACTCGCAAGAGTGCCGAGGAAAGTCCGGGCTCCATAGGGCAAGGTGCCAGGTAACGCCTGGGCGGCGCAAGCCGACGGAAAGTGCAACAGAAAGATACCGCCTACGTCCCTCGTCACCCCTCTGCCGCCACTGAAGCATGTCGGCGATGCGCAGCATCGCCAATTGCGTTCGGAGGCTGCAGAGGGGTGGCGAGGGGCCGGTAAGGGTGAAATGGTGCGGTAAGAGCGCACCGCGAGTCCGGTAACGGACCGGCACGGCAAACCCCACCTGGAGCAAGACCAAATAGGGATCCATTGGCGTGGCCCGCGCTGGATCCGGGTAGGTTGCTTGAGCGCTGCGGTGACGTAGCGCCTAGACGAATGACTGTCCACGACAGAACCCGGCTTATCGGCCGGCTCCGCCGCCTTGCTTTGGGCATCGCCCAAAGCTAAGGTGCCCACGTTTCGTACCGCCTACGGCGGTACAAAACGCGGGTCCCGCTCCGGGCATGCCACATCCCCCGCGGCTGTCGCCGCGCCCCCTTGACTCAAGGGGGCTTGCAGATAGGTGGTTGGCCGGGGCACTGCGCACCAAGTGATCAACTCCCTTCCACCGCTTGCAGCGGTAGGTGCTTGGCTCCCTTCCACCGCTTGCGGGGGAAGGTGCCCGAAGGGCGGATGGGGGCCAGCATGCCGTGCCGCCTGCAGCGGTATACAACGCAGGTCCCGCTCCGGGCATGCCACATGCCCCGCGGCTGTCGCCGCACTCCCTTGACTCAGGGGGCTTGCAGATAAGTGGTTGGCCGCGGTGCCTGCACGTAACCTGGATCGACTCCCTTCCACCGCATGCAGCGATAGATGCTCGGCTCCCTTCCACCGCTTGCGGGGGAAGGTGCCCGAAGGGCGGATGGGGGCAGCATTTCGTGCCGCCTGTAGCGGTACACAACGCAGGTCCCGCTCCGGGCATGCCACATCCCCCGCGGCTGTCGCCGCGCTCCCTTGACTCAAGGGGGCTTGCAGATAAGTGGTTGGCCAGGGTGCCTGCACGTGACCTGGATCAACTCCCTTTCACCGCATGCAGCGATAGGTGCTCGGCTCCCTTCCACCGCTTGCGGGGGAAGGTGCCCGAAGGGCGGATGGGGGCGAGCTTTTCGCTCTGGCGTCATGGCGGCAAATCGGGCGTCAAGCGCTGAGATGCTGGATCAGTGGATGCTTCTGCGTGCGCAACCTGCCGCGATCTGCGTCATGGGCGTCTCGCTCACGCTGCAGTTGCCAGCGTGCTACCTAACCGAACGAGCGGGTGAACAGCTCGTCCAGGGCGTCGACGATGCGTTGCCCTTCGTCCCTCAACGAACCCGCCGGGTGGGTGAGTACCGAGAGCGGTACCGAGGTCATTTCCAGTGGTTGCAGCACGACGCGCTGGCCGGCGACGACGAATTCGGGGGTGAAGCGGGAGGGGGTCGGGGAGTGCGCGGAGGCGATGACCAACGGTACGACGACGCGGCGGGGGGAGGCATCGAAGATTTTCGATTGGACGGCCACAACATAAGGAATGTTCTTGTTGCGTCCGACGTTGGCGTAGATATCGAACTGGTCGGTCACAGGGTGGAGAACTCGTCGGCGAAGGCGCCGTGCGCGTCGGTGAAGGCCTTCCATTCGCTTGCGGCGCGTTGCAACTCCATCGCCCGGGCGCTGTGGCTGTCGCGCTCCTTCGTCACGTACTCGGCCAGCAGTTCCTCCACCTTTGCCGACAGGTTGCCGGTCATGGCGCGGGCCTGGGCGGCCAGGTCGGCATTGATGGTCAGGTTGAGGGGTTTTTTGGGTGCGGAGCTATCGTAATAACGGCTCATGACGGGCCTCCTGCGGTCATGCGCACGCTATGCGCATGATTCTGGGCTGTCAATGCGTGCCAGCGATGTCCAGCCGTGTTTCGCCTTGGAAGATGCCGTTCGGGCCGAAGCGGCGTTCGTGGATGAAGCCGCGGCCTTGGTGGTCCACGGCAACGATCGTACTGGCGCGGGTGCCGTAGCTGGCGCCACTGATAAACGCCGCCGAGAGCAGGCGCTCGGTGGCCAGGTCCACGCCGGTGTGGGGAAGGGCGTGGTCGGGCGCAGTGTCCGGGTTGCCCAGGGCCGTCCACAGCGGCTGCAGATCGCCGCTGGCGTCCTCGCACCAGGCGCGCAGGGCATCGGTCAGGGCATTGGTCTTGGGCCAGTGCGCGTCCAGCGGCCCGTTGGACATGCCGTGGATACCGGGTGCCAGGTGGCGCGCCAGCGGCGGATGGTTGCTGAGGTGCTCGCAGTGCTCTGCATCGCACAGCAGCAGGTTGAACGGTGGGAACTCGTGCGCCGCGGCGGCCAGGTCGCCCGCGTAGGCGCGGGCATCCAGGGTGCCGCTCAGGTAGTCGGCAATCAGATGTCCGCGCGAGCGTCCCGAACTGCTGGCCAGCGGGTCGCGCACATTGGTCACCACCGCGACACGGCCATCGCTGCCCAGCCCGACCCAGCTGCCGCCCGAGCGCAGGTCGCGACCGGCCAGCACGCCGTCGGCCGGTGCGGCCCAGCGCGCCAGGGCCGCAGTGGGACGCTCGTGGAATTCATCGCGGTTGCCGGCCAGCAGCAGGCGCCAGCGCGGGTGGGTTTTCCAGGCGAGAGCGACCAGGCACATGGCATCGATTGTCCTCTCTTTGCGCAGTTGAGATATGCAGCTGGCGCAATGTGAAGTGAGACGAGGGTCGGGTTTACATGCCCTTCACGCCCCTGAACTTTCGTTCAATCTCAAAATCTGAGACGAAACAGCAACTTGTGGATAAGCTTTGAACAAGTCTCTAAAGAGTGCTGCAACTCATTGATGCGACTGGCGATTTATGACCCGGAAAACTGTTGACAACCTTTGACGCGCTGCTAAGGTGGGCATCGGAGGGAAAACCAGGTGTTTTGTGGTTTTTCGTGGTTCAATGATCCCCCAGCGGGTATTCGAGGTTGCATTCGGTGTTTCAGGGCGAGACTGCCATCACGGTGGACGACAAGGGACGCATGGCGGTGCCAACCGCATATCGCGACCTGGTCGCGCGCGTGAGCGGCAACCGCCTGGTACTCACCTACAACCCGTTCGAAGCCGGTTGCCTGTGGCTGTACGCGGAGAAGGAGTGGGAGCGGGTGCGCGACGATGTGATGTCCAAGCCCAACACCCAGCGCGTGGTCCGCACGCTGCAGCAGAAACTGGTGGGTTCCTCGGCCGTGCTGGAGCTGGACGCCAATGGCCGTCTGAGCATCCCGGCCAGCCATCGCAACGCGGTCGGCATCGAAAAAAAGGCCGTGCTGCTGGGCATGGGCGACAAGTTCGAACTCTGGAGCGAGCAGGCACATCGCGCACTGATCCAGCAGACACTGTCTGACGGGGATCTGGGCGATGAATTGCTCGATCTCAGGTTGTGAGCCGGGGTGCCCGGATGCGCGGTGAAGCGCAGCCCGGTCACCCGGTGTCGCAGCCGCCGGCGGCCCATGTGCCGGTGCTGTACACGCAGGTTCTGGATGGCCTGCAGGTGACCGAAGGCGGAACCTATCTCGATGGCACGTTCGGGCGTGGCGGACACGCACGTGGCGTGCTGGAACACCTTGGCCCGGGAGGTCGACTGCTGGTGATGGACAAGGACCCTGAAGCGATCGCGGTGGCCGAACAGGCGTTCGGTGGCGATGCGCGCGTGTCCATCCATCGCGGCAGCTTCGCCGGCCTTGGCCAGGTGGTCGCCGCGGCGACCGTCGACGGCATTCTGCTGGACCTGGGCGTGTCCTCGCCGCAGCTGGACGTGGCCGGGCGCGGTTTCAGTTTCGGCAAGGACGGCCCGCTGGACATGCGCATGGACCCGGACAGCGGCCAGAGCGCGGCGCAGTGGCTGGCCCACGCCAGCGACCGCGAGATTGCCGATGTGCTGTGGACCTATGGCGAAGAACGCCAGAGCCGCCGCATCGCGCGCGCCATCGTGGCGCGTCGTGCCGAGCAGCCGCTGCTGCGCACCGCGCAGCTGGCCGACCTGATCGCCTCGGTGATGCCGCGCGGCGACAGCAAGACCCACCCGGCCACGCGCAGCTTCCAGGCGATCCGCATCCACATCAATCGTGAGCTGGCCGACTTGGAAGCCGGGCTGGACGCGGCCCTGAGCGCACTCAAGCCGGGCGGCCGGCTGGCGGTGATCAGCTTCCATTCGCTGGAAGACCGCATCGTCAAGCAGTTCATGGCCCGCTACGCCAAGGCCCCGCCAAGCAACCGCCGCCTGCCCGAAGCGCAACCCTTCGTACCGACGCTGCAACTGGTCAGCGGCGCGATCAAGGCCGACGACGCCGAACTGGGCATCAACCCGCGCGCGCGCAGCGCGGTGTTGCGGGTAGCCGAGAAGCTGGCGGGACCCGGGACCCGGGACCCGGGACTCGGTGACAGCAGGCGCAACGGCGACGGCGATGAAGATCGGGCCGCCTCGGCTGCTCGCTTTTTTCGGGTCCCGAGTCCCGAGTCCCGGGTCCCGAACACGCTCCTCCGGAGCGTGCCATGAGCCGCTTGCTCCTCATCGTGCTGCTGGCCTGCAGCATCGCCTCGGCGATCGGGGTGGTGTACATGCGCCACATGCATCGCAAGCTGTTCGTGCAGCTGTCCAAGCTCGAACACACGCGCGACGAGTTGAACATCGAATTCGGCCGGTTGCAGCTGGAGCAGGCCACCTGGGCGGAAAGCAATCGTGTCGATCAGGTCGCGCGTGCGCGCATCGGGATGAAGTTCCCGGAGACCAACGACATCGTGGTGGTGCGCCCATGACGAATTCGCGCGACAGCCGTTTTGCACGGCCAAGCTTTTTGCAGGGAGGTATGCGGTGAAGGCTGGTCGCAACCGCCCCCGCAGCAATTTCAACCTGCGCGGCCGCCTCACCTTGGTGGGCGTGGCGCTGGGGCTGTGCTCGGTCACCCTGATCGGCCGGGCGGCCTATGTGCAGCTGGTCAACCGCGATTTCTATCAGCGCCAGGGCGAAGCGCGTTACCTGCGTGAACTGCCGATCGCCACCTCGCGCGGCATGATCACCGACCGCAACGGCGAGCCGCTGGCGGTGTCCACGCCGGTGGAATCGATCTGGGTCAATCCGCAGGAACTGCTGCGCAACCCGGACCGCATTCCCGAGCTGGCCAAGGCGCTCGGCCAGCCGTTGGACGAGCTGAACGCCAAGCTGGCGCAGAAGGCCGGCAAGGAGTTCATGTACCTGCAGCGCCGGATCAATCCGGACAAGGCACATGCGATCGTCGATCTGAAGATCCCGGGCGTGTTTTCGCAGCGCGAGTTTCGTCGCTTCTATCCGCAAGGCGAAGCGATGGCCCACGTGCTGGGCTTCACCAACATCGACGACCGCGGCCAGGAAGGTCTGGAGCTGGCGTTCGACGAGTGGTTGCGCGGCAAGCCCGGCTCCAAGAAGGTGGTGCGCGATGCGCGCGGCGCCATCGTGGAGAGCGTGGATCTGGTGCGTCCGGCGCAGCCGGGCAAGGACCTGACCCTGAGCATCGACCGCCGCATCCAGTTCCTGGCCTACAAGGAACTGCGCAACGCGCTGGTCGAAAACAATGCGGCCGGCGGGTCGATGGTGGTGATGGACGTGGCCACCGGCGAAGTGTTGGCCATGGTCAACCTGCCGACCTACAACCCCAATTCGGTGACCGGGATCAATCCGTCGGCGCGGCGCAATCGCGCCGTCACCGACCTGGTGGAGCCGGGCTCGACGATGAAGCCGCTGACCGTGGCTACCGCGCTGACTGCCGGCGTGGTGACCAAGGACACCGTCATCGACACCAACCCCGGCTTCATGTCGGTGGGGCGTTTCACCATCCGCGATGTGCCGCGCAACAACGGCGTGCTCAACGTCACCGGCGTGATCACCCGCAGCTCGAATATCGGCGCGGCCAAGATCGCGGCCAAGGTGCCGGACCAGACCTTCTATCAGTCGATCCGCAACTTCGGGTATGGCAGCGCACCGCACAGCGGGTTCCCCGGCGAATCGTCCGGTGTGGTGCTGCAGCCGGCACGCTGGAGCGGCCCGTCCAAGACCACGATGTCGTACGGCTACGGCCTGTCGGTGACGCCGCTGCAGATCGCGCAGGCCTACGCCACGCTGGGCAACGGCGGCAAGCTGACGCCGCCGACCTTCGTGCGCGGCCAGCACAACGAAACCCGCCAGGTGGTGACGCCGGAAGTAGCGCGGCAGGTCATCGACATGATGGAAACCGTGGTCACCCAGGGCGGTGCCAAGGGCGCGGCGATCCTGGGCTATCACGTGGCCGGCAAGACCGGTACGGCACGCAAGAACGGCGCCAACGGCTACGAGCGCGGGCACTACAACGCGCTGTTTGCCGGCCTGGTGCCGGCCACGCGCCCGCGCTTTGCCACGGTGATCGTGATCAACGATCCGCAGGGCAAGGTGTATTACGGCGGCCTGGTCTCCGCGCCGGTCTTCCATCGCGTGATGGAAGGTGCGCTGCGCCTGATGGACGTGCCGCCGGACGATATCCAGTCGTGGCTGGCCGCGCAGGCCGCCGGCAAGACCGGCCAGCCGATCGTCAAGCCGCAGCCGGTCGATCTTGATCCGGCGCTGGTACCTGACCCGGTGGACGAAGTCTCGGCCGGTATTCCGACCGCCGCCGCGCCGCCGCCGGCCGCGCCTGCATCCGCGCAGCCCGCGCCGCTGCAGGAGAGCCGCCAGTGAGCCGCTCGCTGCCGCTGTCGCAGCTGTTGCCGGACCTGACGCTGGCGCACGACGTGCAGGTGTCGGGCCTGGTGATGGACAGCCGCGCGGTACGCCCGGGCGATGCCTTCGTGGCCATCGCCGGTTTCGGCGCACACGGGCTGGGCTTTGTCGAACAGGCGCGTGCCAACGGCGCGGTGGCGGTGTTGTTCGAGCCGCCCGCACCGGACGATCTGCCGGCGCCGGCCGATGCGATCGCCGTGCCGGGCCTGCGCGCGCGGCTGGGCCGCATGGCCGACCAGTTCCATGGCCATCCGTCGCGCGCGCTGTGCATGCTCGGCGTCACCGGCACCAATGGCAAGACCTCCACCGTGCAGCTGCTGGCGCAGGCGCTGACGCTGCTCGGCACACCCACCGGCACGCTCGGTACGCTGGGCGTCGGCCTGTACGGCGCTGCCGTGCCGACCGGCTTCACCACGCCGCTGGTGCTGTCCACGCATGCGCTGCTGGCGCAGCTGCGCGATGACGGTGCGCAGGCGGTGGCCATGGAAGTCAGCTCGCACGCGCTCGACCAGGGCCGCGTGGACGCGGTGCATTTCGACGTGGCGGTGTTCACCAATCTCACCCGCGACCATCTCGATTACCACGGCGACATGGCGCAGTACGGCGCCGCCAAGGCCAGGCTGTTCACCCGTGCCGGGCTGAAGGCGGCGGTGGTGAATCTGGACGATGGCTTCGGCCGCACGCTGTTTGCCTCGCTCGATCCTGCGCTGCGCGCGATCGGTGTGAGTTCACGCGGGCAGGCCGATGCCGGCGTACATGCCAGCGATCTGCAGCTGGACCACACCGGTATCAATTTCACGCTGCACATCGCCGGTGAGGCGCATGCGGTGCGCTCGCCGTTGCTGGGGCGCTTCAATGTGGACAACCTGCTGGCAGTGGCTGGTGCGTTGTCTGCGCTGGACCATGCGCCGGCGCGGATCGCCGATGTGCTTGGGCAGCTGCAGCCGATCCACGGCCGCATGAACCGGCTCGGCGGCGCGCACGGCGCACCGCTGGTGGTGGTGGATTACGCGCACACCCCCGATGCGCTGGAACAGGCCTTGGCGAGCCTGCGCTCGCATGCGCAGGACCGGTTGATCTGCGTCTTTGGTTGCGGTGGCGAGCGCGATACCGGCAAGCGTCCGCAGATGGCGGCGATTGCCGAGCTCAATGCCGATGTGGCGATCGTCACCGACGACAATCCGCGCGGCGAAGACGGCGATGCGATCGTGGCCGACATCCTGCGCGGCTTTGCGCACCCGGACGCGGCCATCGTGCAGCGCGATCGCGCCGCCGCGATCCATCAGGCCATCGGCATGGCCAGCGCCGCCGACATCGTCTTGATCGCCGGCAAGGGCCACGAGCCCTACCAGGAAGTCGCTGGCGTGCGGCATGCGTTCGACGATGCCGCCGTGGCCGCGCAGGCCTTGCTGCCGCGCACCACGCTGGGAGTGCGCGCATGAAGCTCACCCCGTTGTCGTTGATTGCGCACTGGGCAGGCGGCGAGCTGCAGGGCGACGACGCCATGATCGATGCGGTGAGCAACGACACGCGCACGCTGTCCAACGGCAGCCTGTACGTGGCGCTGCGCGGCGAGCGTTTCGATGGGCACGACTTTGCCGCAGACGCAGTGGCGCACGGCGCCAGCGGGTTGCTGGTGGAGCGCCTGTTGCCGGCGCTGAGCGTGCCGCAGGTGGTGGTGGAAAATGCCGAGCTGGCGTTGGCGCGGATCGCCGCCGGCATGCAGCGCGACCGCGCCACCCGCGTGGTTGCGCTGACCGGTTCCAACGGCAAGACCAGCGTCAAGGCCTTGTTGCTCTCGATCCTGACCGAAGCCGGGCGCGTGGACGGCACCACCGTGTACGCCACGCCGGGCAACCGCAACAACGAAATCGGCCTGCCGCTGGCGGTGATCGCCGCGCCGGACGATGCCGACGTGGCGATCTACGAAATGGGTGCCGGCAAGCCGGGCGATATCGCCTATCTCACCGACATCGCGCGGCCGCAGGTCGCGTTGGTCAACAACATCGCGCCGGCGCATCTGGAGCGCCTGGGCAGCCTGCTCGGCGTGGCGCAGACCAAGGGCGCCATCTACGCCGCGTTGCCGGCCGATGGCGTGGCGGTCATCAACGCCGACGACGCGTTCGGCGCCTGGTTCGAGCAGCAACTGCTGGCGCAGCCGCTGCAGGGCCGTCGCGTGTTGCGCTATGGCTTGCAGGCCAGCGCCGACATCAGTGCACGCCAGCTGCGGCTGCAGGCCGACGGCGCACAGTTCACGCTGGTGACGCCGCAGGGCGAGGCGCAGATTGCGCTGCCGCTGCCCGGTCGCCACAACGTGCTCAACGCCCTGGCGGCCACCGGGCTGGCGCTCGGCGCCGGCATCGCGTTGCCGGTCATTGCCGCAGGCCTGGCGCAGGCGCGCCCGGTGGCCGGCCGGCAGATCGCGCATCGGCTGCCCGGCGGCGCGTTGTTGATCGACGACAGTTACAACGCCAACCCCGGCTCGCTGGACGCGGCCATCGATGCACTGGCCGCCGCGCCGGGCGATGGCTGGCTGGTGCTGGGCGACATGCGCGAACTCGGCCCGGAAGGTGCCGCCCTGCATGCCGCCGCCGGGCGGCGCGCACGCGCGGCCAAGTTGCAGCGTCTGTATGCATTGGGCGAACTCAGTGCCGCCGCCGCGCAGGCGTTCGGTGAAGGTGGCCGGGTGTTTGCCACGCATGCGGAGCTGATCGAGGCGTTGCGGGCGGATCTTGCCGAAGCCGGGACCGGGGACCCGGGACCGGGGACCCGGGAACAGCAACAGCAACAGCACGACGCATCAGAAAATGCGCAGGAACACGCTTTGATAGAACAACAACAGTCGCAGCCCGCACCCGCTTCTACGGGTCCCGGGTCCCGGGTCCCGGGTCCCCGCGCCATCACGCTGCTGGTGAAGGGCTCGCGCGGCAGCGCCATGGACCGCATCGTCACCGCGCTGCTCGCACCGGCGGAGGATGCCTCCCATGCTGCTTGAGTTGGCGCGTTGGCTGCAGCAACTGGAGAGCCTGTTCGGGCTGTTCAACTATCTGACCTTCCGCGGCATCCTGGCCGCGCTGACCGCACTGTTCCTGTCGTTGTGGATGGGCCCGGCGGTGATCCGCAAGCTGGCCCAGTTCAAGGGTGGCCAGCCGATCCGCCAGGACGGCCCGCAGACGCATTTCTCCAAGGCCGGCACGCCGACCATGGGCGGCTCGCTGATCCTGCTCACCGTCACCATGTCGGTGCTGCTGTGGGGCGACCTGCGCAACCGTTACGTCTGGCTGGTGCTGGCGGTGATGATCTGCTTCGGTGCGATCGGCTGGTACGACGACTGGATCAAGATCGTCCGCCGCGACCCCAATGGCCTGAAATCGCGCTGGAAATACCTGCTGCAGTCGATCTTCGGTCTGGCCGCCGGCCTGTTCCTGTACTACACCGCCGACGTGCCGGCGGCGATCACCTTCTACATTCCGATGTTCAAGTCGATCGCGCTGCCGCTGGCCGGCGTGAGCTTCGTGGTGATCGCCTATTTCTGGATCGTGGGCTTCTCCAACGCGGTGAACCTCACCGACGGCCTGGACGGCCTGGCGATCATGCCGACCGTGCTGGTGGCCTGCGCGCTGGGCGTGTTCGCGTATGCCTCCGGCAACGTGGTGTTTGCCGAATACCTGAAAATCCCGCTGATTCCAGGCGCTGGCGAGCTGATCATCATCTGCTCGGCGATCGCCGGGGCAGGGTTGGGCTTTCTGTGGTTCAACACCTATCCGGCCATGGTGTTCATGGGTGACATCGGCGCGCTGTCGCTGGGCGCGGTGCTCGGCACCATCGCGGTGATCGTGCGCCAGGAAATGGTGCTGGTGATCATGGGCGGCGTGTTCGTGATCGAAACCCTGTCGGTGATGATCCAGGTGGCCAGCTTCAAGCTGACCGGCAAGCGCGTGTTCCGCATGGCGCCCATCCATCACCACTTCGAACTCAAGGGTTGGCCGGAGCCGCGGGTGATCGTGCGCTTCTGGATCATTTCGGTGGTGCTGGTGCTGATCGGCCTTGCCACGTTGAAGGTGCGCTGATGAACGACATGTCCCGCCAGGCCACGCGACTGGACGCCATCGGCGGCCGCTACGACCCGTGGTTGCTCGGCGCGGCCGCCACGCTCGCCTCGCTGGGCGTGGTGATGGTGGCCTCCAGCTCGATCGAGTTGTCGGATAACCCGTTCTATTACCTGACCCGTCACCTGCTGTTCCTGGGCATCGGCATCGGGCTGGCGTTCTGGGCGATGCGCACCGAGCTCAAGACCATCGAGCAATACAACCAGGTGTTGCTGCTGGCCTGCTTCGGCCTGCTGATGGTGGTGTTCGTGCCGGGGCTGGGTAGCAGCGTCAACGGCGCCAAGCGCTGGATCAACCTGGGCGTGTCCAAGTTCCAGACCGTCGAAGCGGTCAAGGTGCTCTACATCGTATGGCTGTCCAGCTACCTGGTGCGCTTCCGCGATGAAGTCAACGCCACCTGGCCGGCCATGCTCAAGCCGCTGGGCGTGGCCATCGCGCTGGTCGGCCTGTTGCTGATGCAGCCAGACTTCGGCTCGTCCACGCTGCTGCTGGCGATCACCGCCGGCATGCTGGTGCTGGGCGGGGTGAACCTGCCGCGCATGTCGATGCCGATCGTGTTCGGCCTGCCGGTGTTCGCCTTCATCGCGATTCTGGAGCCGTATCGCCTGCGTCGTATCACCTCGTTCCTGGACCCGTGGGCCGACCAGCTCGGCTCCGGTTATCAGCTGTCGAATGCGTTGATGGCAGTCGGTCGTGGTCAGTGGACCGGCGCGGGCCTGGGCGCCTCGGTGCAGAAGCTCAACTATCTGCCCGAGGCGCATACCGACTTCATCTTCTCGGTGATCGCCGAAGAGCTGGGCTTCGTCGGCGTCTGCGGTGTCATTGCGCTGTACGCGCTGCTGGTCGGCCGTGCGTTCTGGCTGGGCATGCGCTGCGTGGAAATGAAGCGCCACTTCTCCGGCTATATCGCGTTCGGCATCGGCCTGTGGATCAGCCTGCAGAGTTTCGTGTCGGTGGGCGTCAACCTGGGCATCCTGCCGACCAAGGGCCTGACCTTGCCGCTGATTTCCTCCGGCGGTTCGTCGGTGCTGATGACCTGCGTGGCGATGGGCCTGTTGCTGCGCGTGTCCTATGAAATGGATCGTGCCGAGCGCCTGCGCAGCAAGTTGTCGCCGCAGGGTGCGGGCACTGCGGCTGCCGAGCCGGCCGAACCTGTCGCCGACGCGGCGCCGCCGCCGTATTCACCCGCGCGCAAGCCGCAGCGCGAGACCGCTGCTGCCGCCGCGCCGGTGGCCGCCGCACCAGTCGCTGCCGCTTCCGTGGCACCGGCATCGGCGATCTTGCGCGGCACCAGCCGCATGCAGCCGCGCGTGGAACCGACGTTCGGGAGGATCGCATGAGCGTTGATGCGACTGCCTCGCAAGCATCCGCAGTGTCTGCCGGAGCTCGGCCTGTGATGATTCTGGCTGGCGGCACCGGCGGGCATATCTTCCCGGGGTTGGCCGTGGCCAAGGTATTGCGCGCGCGCGGCGTGCCGGTGACCTGGCTGGGCGCCGATGGCGCAATGGAAACCCGTCTGGTGCCGCAGCACGACATCCAGATCGACACCCTGGCCATCAGCGGCCTGCGTGGCAAGGGCGTGGTGAAGTTGCTGGGTGCACCGGTGCGGGTGATGCGCGCGGTGCGCGCCGCCGGCTTCGTGCTGCGCAAGCGCCAACCGCGTGCGGTGATCAGTTTTGGCGGCTTTGCGGCCGGCCCGGGCGGCCTGGCCGCACGCCTGCTCGGCACGCCGCTGCTTGTGCACGAACAGAACCGCGCGCCCGGCATGACCAACAAGGTGCTGTCGCGTTTCGCGCGCCGCGTGCTGACCGGCTTCCCGGGCAGCTTCGTCGGCGAAGAAGCGGTAGGCAACCCGGTGCGTGCCGACATTGCCGCACTGCCTGCGCCGGCTGCACGTCTGGTGGGCCGCGATGGCCCGGTGCGCCTGCTGGTGCTTGGCGGCAGCCAGGGCGCACGGGCATTGAATCAGGCCGTGCCGGCCGCGCTGGCTGCACTCGGTTACCCGGATGTCGAGGTGCGGCATCAGTGCGGCGAAAAGCTGCGCGCCGAAGCCGAAGCGTCGTACGCACAGGCCGGTGTCAACGCCAGTGTCGAACCCTTCATCGCCGACATGGCGGCCGCTTATGCCTGGGCCGATCTGGTCGTGTGCCGCGCCGGTGCATCCACGCTGGCCGAACTGTGCGCCGCCGGCATCGGCAGCGTGCTGGTGCCGTTCGCCGCAGCGGTGGACGACCATCAGACCCGCAATGCGGAATACCTGGTCAGCGCCGATGCCGCCGTGCTGCTCAAGCAGGACGACAGCCTCGCGGTGCGTCTGCAGCAGCTCCTGCAGACCCTGCTCAACGACCCGGCCCGTCGCCTGTCGATGGCGCAAGCCGCCCGCACCCTGGCCAAGCCGGATGCCGCAGAGCGGATCGCCGACATCATTTTGGAAGAAGCCGGGACTCGGGACCCGGGACCCGGGACCCCGGAAGCACACAAGCAACAGCAAGAGCAGAAAGGCATGCATGCAGACGATTTCGGCGGGCAGGCGCGCGGCGCCGCTGCGTTTTCCCCGGGTCCCGGGTCCCGAGTCCCGGGTCCCGGCTCCGCAGGAGGTGCCCTGTGATCCGCCGTCTGCAGGACAGTGGCGATCTGGTGCGCGCATTTCCGCGCGTGCATTTCGTCGGCATCGGCGGCACCGGCATGAGCGGTATTGCCGAGGTCATGCTGACGCTGGGTTATGAAGTGTCCGGTTCGGATAATTCGGATAACGCGGCGACGCGGCGGCTGGCCAAGCTGGGTGCGCGCGTGATGCGCGGCCACTCCGCCGCCAACGTGCTCGGCACCGATTGCGTGGTGGTGTCCAGTGCCATCCGCGAAGACAACCCCGAGCTGATGGAAGCGCGCAGCCAGCGCATTCCGATCATGCCGCGCGCAGCGATGCTGGCCGAGCTGATGCGCTTCCGCCGTGGCATCGCCGTGGCCGGCACGCATGGCAAGACCACCACCACCAGCCTGGCGGCAGCCGTGCTGAGCGAAGGTGGCCTGGACCCGACCTTCGTCATCGGCGGGCAGCTGCTGGCCGCCGGTGCCAACGCAAAGCTCGGTGGCGGGCAGTGGCTGGTCGCCGAGGCCGACGAGAGCGACGGCAGCTTCCTGCGCCTGAATCCGTTGATGGCGGTGATCACCAACATCGATTCGGATCACCTGGAAAACTACGGCAACGACTTCGCCCGCGTGCAGGCCGCATTCGCCGAATTCCTGCAGCGCCTGCCGTTCTACGGCCTGGCGCTGTTGTGCATCGACGACCCGGAAGTGGCCGCACTGGCCGGCAAGACGCCGCGTCACGTGATGAGTTACGGCATGAGCGAGAACGCCGACGTGCGCGCCGAGGATGTGGTGCAGGACGGCCCGCGCATGCGCTTCACGCTGCGTCTGCCCGAAGGCACCACCACGCCGGTCACGCTGGCGCTGCCGGGCCGTCACAACGTGCTCAACGCCCTGGCCGCCGCCGCAATCGGTTGGCAGCTGGGCGTGGAGCCGCAGACCATTGCGCGCGCGCTGGAAAACTTCGCCGGCATCGGCCGTCGTTTCAACGATCTGGGCGAAGTCACCACCAGCACCGGTGCACGTGTGCGCGTGGTCGACGATTACGGCCATCACCCGCGCGAACTGGAAGCGGTGTTCGCTGCAGCGCGTGGCGGCTGGCCGGACAAGCGCCTGGTCGTCGCCTTCCAGCCGCACCGCTACAGCCGCACCCGTGACCAGTTCGACGCCTTCGCCGCAGTGCTCAGCACGGTCGATGCACTGGTGTTGAGCGAGGTCTACCCGGCCGGCGAAGCGCCGATCCCCGGCGCCGATTCGCGTGCGCTGGCACGCGCCATCCGTGCGCGCGGCCGCAGCGAGCCGGTGGTCGTAGGCCAGATTTCCGGCCTGGCCGAAGTGTTGCCCGACGTGCTGCAGGACGGCGACCTGCTGTTGATGATGGGCGCCGGCGATATCGGCTATGTGGCCCAGCACATCACCAACAACGGCTTTGTCGGGGGTGCGGCGTGAGCATGTCTTCTATCGGGACCCGGGACCCGGGGCCCGGGACCGGGGAACAGCAGGGCAATCAGCGCACGCATGCCGCTGTAACGGGTTCCGAGTCCCGGGTCCCGGGTCCCGGCCTTCACAAACGCACCAGCGACCCGGCCGCATTCGGCCGCGTTGCGGTGCTGCTCGGCGGCACCTCGTCCGAGCGTGAAGTGTCGTTGAACTCCGGCAGCAATGTGCTGGAAGCGCTGCGCGCACGCGGTGTGGATGCACAGCCGGTCGATGGCATTCCGGCGTTGGCCAAGGCATTGGTCGCACAGCAGTTCGATCGCGTCTTCAACGTGCTGCACGGCCATAACGGCGGTGGCGAAGACGGCATCGTGCAGGGCCTGATGGAAGCGTTCGGCGTGCCGTACACCGGCTCGGATGTGCTCGGCTCGGCGCTGAGCATGGACAAGATCCGCACCAAGCAGGTGTGGCTGTCGCTGGGCCTGAGCACGCCGCGCTACGCGCGTCTGGCCGCCGGCGCCAGCGCCGACGACATCCATGCCGCGGCCCGGCAGATCGGCTTGCCGGTCATCGTCAAGCCGGCCAACGAAGGCTCCAGCGTCGGCGTCAGCCGCGTGTTCGACCAGGCACAGCTCGAAGAGGCGGTGACCCTGGCTGCCCGCTACGACGGTGCGCTGTTGATGGAGCAATTGATCGAAGGCGATGAACTGACCGTTGCCGTGCTCGGCGACACCGCGCTGCCGTCGATCCGCATCGTGCCCAAGGGCCAGTGGTACGACTACAACGCCAAGTACATTGCCGAAGACACGCAGTATCTGTGCCCGGGCCTGGAAGGCGAGGCCGAAGCGCAGATCCGCCAGCTCGCCCTGGACGCGTTCCGCGCTGCCGGCTGCTGCGGCTGGGGCCGCGTGGACGTGATGCGCGATGGCAGCAGCGGCGAGCTCTATCTGCTTGAGGTCAACACCGCCCCGGGCATGACCAGCCACTCCCTGGTGCCCAAGGCCGCCCGCCAGCTCGGTATCGACTTCGAAGAACTGGTCTGGCGCGTGCTGGAGCAGACGCTATGACGCAGGGATTGGTGATTCGGCATTCGGGATTGGTGAACGGCGGCGCCATGCGCGTTGTTGCTGTTGCCGTTGCCGTGACGAATCCCCAATCCCCAATGCCGAATCCCGTGTGCGGAGCACACCCATGAACGCCACCCTGCGCATCCTGGCGTGGTTGCTCGCAGTGGCGCTGGTCGCGTTGCCGGTGGTGGCCGTGCTCAACGGCTGGGTCGGCGCCGAGCGCTGGCCGCTGGCGCGGTTGCGGGTGTCGGGCGATTTCAAGCGGGTGCCGGCCGAGCAGTTGCGTGCGGTGGTCCTGCCATATGCGCGCGCGGGCTTTTTCGCGGTGAAGTTGCAGAGCGCGCAAGACGCCATCGCGCGCTTGCCGTGGGTGGAAAGTGCGCAGGTGCGCAAGCGTTGGCCGGACGTGCTGGAAGTGCACGTGACCGAGCACAAGCCGTTCGCGCGCTGGGGAACCGACCGCATGTTGTCCGAGCAGGGCCGCTTGTTCCGCACCCCGCCGCTGTTGAAGGATTTCAAGTTGCCGCAACTCGGTGGCCCGGACAGCAAGACCCAGGAGGTGGTGGCGCTCTACAACGAATCGCGCGCGTTGTTCGCGCCGACCGGGCTGGATGTGGAGCGTCTTGAAATGGATGCGCGCGGCAGCTGGTCGCTGGGCTTGAGCAACGGCGTGCAGATCGTGATCGGCCGCGACGATGCCCGCGCCCGCCTGCAACGCTTCGCCCGCGTGCTCCCGCAGCTGGCCGACCCGCAACGCCCGATCGCCCGCGCCGACCTGCGCTACACCAATGGCTTTACGGTCGAACGGCGAATGGAGAATGGGGAATCGGGAATCGAGAAGAAGCCAAAGCCCGCATCGCCCGCTGCGCCTCACACACTTGTTCTCAACTCTCCCCGCATTCGTGTACCGCTGTTGACGATTCCCCATTCCCCATTCGCTATTCCCGGCTTTAAGACATGAACCGCAAAGGCGACAAATCCCTCATCGTTGGACTGGACATCGGCACCTCCAAGGTCGTCGCGCTGGTCGGCGAGTATTCGCCCGGCAATCCGATCGAAGTGATCGGCATCGGTTCGCATGAATCGCGCGGTCTCAAGCGCGGCGTGGTGGTGGATATCGAATCCACCGTGCAGTCGATCCAGCGTGCGGTGGAAGAAGCCGAGCTGATGGCCGGCTGCGAAATCCGCTCGGTGTATGCCTCGATCTCCGGCAACCACGTGCAGTGCAAGAACTCCCCCGGCATCGTGCCGATCCGCGATGGCGAAGTGACCTGGAGCGATCTGGAGCGCGTGCTCGATGCCGCCAAGGCCGTGGCCATTCCCGCCGATCAGCGCATCCTGCATGCCATTCCGCGCGAGTACGTGCTGGACGATTCGCAGGAAGGCATCCGCAACCCGGTCGGCATGACCGGCGTGCGCCTGGAGGTGCATGCGCACCTGGTGGTGTGCGCGCAGTCGGCCGCGGCCAACATCACCAAGTGCGTGCAGAAGTGCGGCCTGCAGGTGGACGATCTGGTGCTGTCGTCGCTGGCCTCCTCGGTGGCCGTGCTGACCGCCGACGAGCGCGAGCTGGGCGTGGTACTGGTGGACATCGGCGCCGGCACCACCGATCTGGCGGTGTACGTGCAAGGCGCGATCTGCCACACCGCCTCGCTGCCGATCGCCGGCGACCACGTCACCAACGACATTGCGCACATGCTGCGCACGCCCACCCCGGAAGCCGAACAGATCAAGGTGCGTTATGCCTGCGCGCTGGCGCAGCTGGCCACCGCCGAAGAAAGCATCCAGGTGCCGTCGGTGGGCGACCGCCCGCCTCGCCGCATGCCGCGGCATGCGCTGGCGCAGGCGGTGCAGGGCCGGTACGAAGAAATCTTCGAGATGGTGCAGGCCGAATTGCGCCGTTCGGGCTTTGAAGAAATGGTGCGCGCCGGCATGGTGCTCACCGGCGGCGCCTCGAAGATGGAAGGCGTGGTGGAACTGGCCGAAGAAATGCTGCAGATGCCGGTGCGCGTGGGCATCCCGCAGCACGTCACCGGCCTGGGCGAAGTCGTCGGCAACCCGGTGCACGCCTCCGGCGTTGGCCTGTTGCTGATGGGCAGCCAGATCGAACATCCGCGCCGTCCGTCGATCCCGACCGGGCGCGCGGGCAGCTTGTTCAAGAAATTGAAGAATTGGTATCGCGGCGAATTTTGAGGCCGGGACGCGGGACCCGGGACCCGGGACCCGGAAGAGCAAAAAAGCGGACAGCGGAAGGTGGCGGAGAGATTGGGTTGAATCGGTAGGTGGTTGAGCGGCACGCAGCATTCATAAGAAACATTTTGCCGGTCCGAGTTTCGGGCCGGGAGCCGGGAGATCGCTTCCCGGGTCCCGGGTCCCGAGCCCCGGGTCCCGGCTTCATACAAGAGGACACTGACATGGCACATTTCGAACTGATTGAAAAAATGGCTCCCAACGCGGTCATCAAGGTCGTTGGCGTCGGCGGCGGTGGCGGCAATGCCGTCGCGCACATGGTCAACACCAATGTCGATGGCGTGGAATTCATCACCGCCAACACCGACTCGCAGGCGATCAAGAACTGCGGCGCCAAGTTGCAGCTGCAGCTCGGCACCAACGTCACCAAGGGCCTGGGCGCAGGCGCCAATCCGGAAGTCGGTCGTCAGGCCGCGCTGGAAGACCGCGAGCGCATCATGGACGCACTGCAGGGTGCGGACATGGTCTTCATCACCGCCGGCATGGGCGGCGGTACCGGCACCGGTGCCGCACCGGTCGTCGCACAGCTGGCCAAGGAAATGGGCATCCTGACCGTGGCCGTGGTCACCAAGCCGTTCCCGTTCGAAGGCCGTCGCCGCATGCAGGTGGCGCTGAAGGGCATCGAAGAGTTGAGCCAGCATTGCGATTCGCTGATCACCATCCCCAATGAAAAGCTGATCACCGTGCTGGGCCGCAACGCCACCATGATCCAGGCATTCCGTGCGGCCAACGACGTGCTGCAGGGTGCCGTGCAGGGCATCGCCGACCTGATCGTGCGTCCGGGCCTGATCAACGTCGACTTCGCCGACGTGCGCACCGTGATGTCGGAAATGGGTCTGGCCATGATGGGCACCGGCTCGGCACGTGGCGATGACCGCGCGCAGGCCGCCGCCGAAGCCGCCATCCAGAACCCGCTGCTGGACGATGTGAACCTGGCCGGTGCCAACGGCATCCTGGTCAACATCACCGCCGGTCCGGATTTCACCATGTCCGAGTTCGACGAGATCGGCCGCACCATCGAAGCGTTCGCTTCCGAAGATGCGACCGTGGTCGTGGGCACCGTGCTCGATCCGGACATGCAGGACGAAGTGCGCGTCACCGTGGTCGCCACCGGCCTGAACCGTGCGGTTGCCCGTCAGACCCAGCGTCCGGACCAGCGCGCCCCGATCAAGCTGGTGCGCAACGCCACCACCGGCCAGCCGGAGTTCGGCGACTTCGACGCCTCCAGCGGCGATGCGGTGTCCAAGGCCGTCGGCGGCAGCATGGGTCTGGGCCTGCGTCGCCCGAGCAGCGATTCGGTCGGCAGCAGCCACGGCACCGGCAATTCCGCACCGCCGGCCGCAGACCTGCCCAACGATTACCTGGACATTCCGGCGTTCCTGCGCCGCCAGGCCGACTGAGGGGCGCCGGCGGCGCCGCCACGGCGGCGTCGCCCGTCCCACCCGAGGGTTGCCTCGGGGCTGTAATGCCATGTCCTTTCTGCCGGATCGGTGACGGTCCGGCAGCTTTTGCACTGGCGTGACCGCAGGATTACAGCGCTCGTCACGCGCAACTTGTTAAAATTCGGATAATCTCAACGGATTAGACAGCCGGTTCAGCGTCTGTCTGCATTGTTCCCCCAGACTTCGCATATGACCCAGCAACGCACCCTCAAGAACACCATTCGCGCCACCGGCGTCGGCCTCCACAGCGGCGACAAGGTCTATATGACGCTGCGACCGGCCCCGGTCGACCATGGCGTGGTGTTCCGACGTGTGGACCTGGAGCCGGTGGTCGAAGTGCCTGCCGATGCGGAGCTGGTCACCGAGACCACGCTGTGTACCGGTCTGACCTGCAACGGCGCCAAGATCCAGACCGTCGAGCACCTGATGTCGGCGCTGGCCGGGCTGGGCGTGGACAATGTCATCGTCGAACTGTCGTCGGCCGAATTGCCGATCATGGATGGCTCGTCCGGCCCGTTCGTGTTCCTGCTGCAGTCGGCAGGCATCGTCGAGCAGGACAAGCCCAAGCGTTTCATCCGCATCAAACAGCCGGTGGAAGTGCGCGAGGGCGACAAGGTCGCGCGCTTCGAGCCGTATGACGGCTACAGGCTGGGCTTCACCATCGAATTCAACCACCCGATGATCCCGGCCAAGCAGTCGCGCCAGGAAATCGAGTTCTCCACCTCGGCGTACGTCAAGGAAATCTCGCGCGCCCGTACCTTCGGCTTCATGCGCGACCTCGAATACATGCGCGAGCGCAATCTGGGCCTGGGTGGTTCGATGGACAACGCCATCGTGCTGGACGAGTTCCGCGTGCTCAACGAGGACGGCCTGCGCTACACCAACGAATTCGTCCGCCACAAGATCCTGGACGCCATTGGCGACCTGTATCTGGCCGGCGGCGCCATCCTGGGTGCCTACGAAGGCTTCAAGTCCGGCCACGCGCTCAACAACAAGCTGGTGCGCGCCCTGCTGGCGGATCAGGCTGCCTGGGAATGGGTGAGCTACCCGCAAGGGTCCCAGCAGCCGCCGGTCACCTACGCCAGCCCTGTCTACGCCTGACGGCGCTGATCGAACCCCGTGCAGCGGGCGACGGGCGCGGCCGAGGCCGAGGCCCAGCGTTGCAGCGCCCGGCATCCGCTGCCGTGTCACGCGTGCCATCTGCCCCGGCGCACCCGAGCATTCGGCAGCGTTTGTGTCAGGGAATGCCGCAATCGGCATTCAAAGTGTGAACTCTGTCAGATTTCAGGTCGGTTCTTAACTTTTATTTAAGACTTCTCTAACTCCTGCGGCCTCCACGCCCGCTAGGATGCGTCGGGTCGTGCGTGGTCTTCGCAATCTTTTCACGCACAGGCGGTCGCTTCGAGACGGCGGCCAGGACGTCACCGCTTGGTCGGTAAGACGTCCTGCAAGGACGCCAGCGCTTCGCGTAGACCTTTGTGCGTGGCTTCGGATACCGGCCGTGGACGGTCGCGGTTCTGCTGTGTTGGGGAATGCAGCGGAGTGCTTGCTGTCTTGACGGTCACTGCGGTGGCCTTCAATCCGAGGGATCGGGCGGCATCAAGGAGTTGGGTCTCGGCAAGCCGCACCTTGGCATGCCAGATCGGTGAATCAACCAGAAAAACGAGCTGTTCGCCTCGGACATTGGCCAACCGGCAACGGGTGACCAGATGGGGCGGTAACAGGGGACGCAACTGCCGGTCCAGCGCATCGAGCCACAAGGCCCGGCGCAACGGGTCGCCAGCCTTTTCCCCCAGCGCGGCCTCGATGGCCGGTTGTGGTGTGGAGGGGTTGCGTGCGTTGGACTTGGGCTTGGACATGACACTCATATGGCGTTGAAAAAAGTTGTAATCAAATCCCGTCAGACACGGGCAGAACGATTGACCCAGCAGATCCAGGGCTTTGCCGCAGATCGGCCGATGGTCGTCCTTGGCGCGGTACTTGGCCTGGGCATGCTGATGGGCGTCGGCGCCAGTACCGCGACCGGCATGGTGACCAATTCCGCGCTGCAGGCCAAGGTCGCGCAGCAGCAGGTCGAGCTGGCCCAGGCGCAGCGCGCCTCGCAGGCGCAGGTCAACGCGCTGGCGGCCCGCATGGGCGAGCTGCAGGCGCAGGCCACCCGCCTCAATGCGCTGGGTGAGCGGTTGACCGAAATGGGCAAACTGAAGGACGGCGAGTTCGACTTTGACGAGCCGGTCGGCGTCGGTGGCGGCGACGAGCCGGTCAGCGACATGCCGGTGAAGGAGCTCACCGAGACGTTGGGCCAGGTCGAACAGCAGTTTTCCGCGTCCGGGCAGCAACTGAACGTGCTGGCCTCGCTGATGTTCGATCATCAGCTCGAGCAGAACGCGGTGCCGTCGCGGATGCCGATCCGCAATACCTACATCACCTCCGGCTTTGGCGGCCGCGCCGATCCGTTCGATGGCGGCTCGGCCTTCCACAAGGGTGTGGATTTCCATGCCAACGTGGGCGACCCGGTGATGTCGGTCGCCGACGGCGTGGTCAGCTATGCCGGCGTGCGCGGCGGCTACGGCAATGTGGTCGAGGTGGACCACGGCAACGGCTACGTGACCCGCTATGCGCACAACTCGCGGCTGGTGGTGAAGGTGGGCGACCTGGTCCGTGCCGGCCAGCAGGTGGCCAGGGCCGGTTCCAGCGGCCGGTCCACCGGCGCACACGTGCATTTCGAGGTCTGGGCGGACGGGCGCGTGGTCAATCCGCGCAAGTTCCTGGGCGACACCAACACGCCGGTGGGGCGTCGAGGGCGCGGTTGACGAAGGCATGGCAGGCTCCCGCGGAGCTGCTTGATTCGTGAAGGCTCGCCCCAAGCTACAATAGGGTGTTGCCATGACAGGGCGCAGTGCGCCCTGTTTCGTTTACGGCGGTCGGGTCTTGGGGACCGGCGTCGGTCAAACCGTTCCTTTTCAACCGGTTTCTTCAATGATCAACAGTCTGCTTACCCGTGTCTTTGGCAGTCGTAACGAACGCCAGCTGCGCCAGCTCAACCGCCTCGTCACCCAGATCAATGCGCTGGAGCCGACGATCGAGAAGCTCTCCGACGCCGAGCTGCAAGCCAAGACCCCGGAGTTCAAGCAGCGGCTTGCCGCCGGCGAGTCCCTGGACAAGATCCTGCCCGAAGCCTTTGCGGTGTGCCGCGAGGCCAGCCGCCGCGTGCTGGGCATGCGCCATTACGATGTGCAGCTGATCGGCGGCATGGTGCTGCACCTGGGCAAGATCGCCGAGATGCGCACCGGAGAAGGCAAGACCCTGGTGGCGACCCTGCCGGTGTACCTCAACGCACTGCAGGGCGAGGGCGTGCACGTGGTCACGGTCAACGACTACCTGGCGCGTCGCGACTCCGCGCAGATGGGCAAGTTGTACAACTGGCTGGGCCTGAGCGTGGGCGTGGTGTACCCGGGCATGCCGCATAGCGACAAGCACGCCGCCTACGCTGCCGACATCACCTACGGCACCAACAACGAGTTCGGCTTCGATTACCTGCGCGACAACATGGCGCTGTCGCGGGCCGACCGTTACCAGCGCAACCTGCATTACGCCATCGTCGACGAAGTCGACTCGATCCTGATCGACGAAGCGCGCACCCCGCTGATCATTTCCGGCCCGGCCGACGAGTCGCCGGAGCTGTACATCCGCGTCAACCGCATCGTGCCGCAGCTGACCAAGCAGGAAAGCGAGGAAGGCGAGGGCGATTACTGGATCGACGAGAAGGGCAAGCAGGTGCATCTGTCCGAGGCGGGCATGGGCCACGCCGAAGAACTGCTGATGCAGGCCGGTATCCTGGAAAATGCCGAAGACGGCCTGTATGCCGCGCAGAACCTGAGCGTGGTGCACCACCTCAACGCCGCGCTGCGTGCGCATGCGATCTATCAGCGCGATGTGGACTACATCGTGCGCGATGGCGAAGTGGTCATCGTCGACGAATTCACTGGCCGCACGCTGTCCGGGCGGCGCTGGTCCGACGGCCTGCACCAGGCGGTCGAGGCCAAGGAAGGCGTGCCGGTCCAGCGCGAGAACCAGACGCTGGCCAGCATCACTTTCCAGAACCTGTTCCGCATGTACAAGAAGCTGTCCGGCATGACCGGTACGGCCGACACCGAAGCCTACGAATTCCAGAGCATCTACGGGCTGGAAGTGGTGGTGATCCCGACCAACCGCCCGACCGTGCGCAAGGATCATCCGGACCAGGTGTTCCTCAACCGCAAGGGCAAGTTCAATGCGGTGCTGGCCGATATCGAAGACTGCGCCAAGCGCGGCCAGCCGGTGCTGGTGGGTACCACCTCGATCGAAACCTCGGAGATGCTCTCCGAGCATCTGCGCAAGGCGGGCGTGAAGCACGAAGTGCTCAACGCCAAGCAGCACGAGCGCGAAGCCACCATCGTTGCCAACGCCGGCCAGCCGGGCGCGGTGACCATTGCCACCAACATGGCCGGTCGCGGTACCGACATCGTGCTGGGTGGGTCGCTCGAGTCCGAATACCACGCACTCGGCGAGGAGGCGACCGAAGAAGCGCGCTTCCAGGTCAAGACCGAATGGCAGCGTCGGCACGACGCGGTCAAGGCGGCCGGTGGCCTGCACATCATCGGGACCGAGCGTCACGAATCGCGTCGTATCGACAACCAGCTGCGCGGCCGTGCCGGTCGTCAGGGCGATCCGGGTTCGTCGCGCTTCTATCTGTCGTTGGAAGACAACCTGATGCGCATCTTCGCCTCGGACTGGGTGCAGAAGGCGATGCGCATGATGGGCATGAAGGAAGACGACGTCATCGAAGATCGCCTGGTCAGCCGGCAGATCGAAAAGGCGCAGCGCAAGGTGGAGGCGCATAACTTCGACATCCGCAAGAACCTGCTGGATTTCGACGACGTCAACAACGACCAGCGCAAGGTGATCTATGCCCAGCGCGACGAGTTGCTGGATGCCGAATCGGTCAAGGACAACGTCGACGGCATCCGCGGCGATGTGATCTACGACCTGGTCGCACGCTTCGTGCCGCCCAACTCGGTGGACGAACAGTGGGACCTGCAGGGCCTGGAAGCCACGCTGGAATCGGAACTGGGCATGCCACTGGCGCTACGCGAAATGGCACGCACCCAGGAAGAACTGGACGCCGAACAGATTGCCGCCAAGGTGCAGGCAGCGGTGGACGCGCACTTCGCCGAGAAGGAAGCGGCCGTGGGCAACGACACCATGCGCGCACTGGAAAAGCACGTGATGCTGACCGTGCTCGACCAGGGCTGGAAGGAGCATCTGGCCAAGATGGATTACCTGCGCCAGGGCATCTACCTGCGTGGTTACGCGCAGAAGCAGCCCAAGCAGGAATACAAGAAGGAAGCCTTCGAGCTGTTCTCCGAGATGCTGGAGAACGTCAAGCGCGAGGTGATCAACCTGCTGGCGCGCGTGCGTATCCGCAGCGAAGACGAAGTGGCCGAGCTGGAAGAGCAGGAGCGTCGCCAGGCCGAAGCCCGCCTGATGGCTTCGCAGTTCCAGCACCAGGATGCCGGCGGCTATGGTGCCGACGAAGAAGTGGAACAGATGCAGGGCGCCAACGCCCCGGTGCCGGTCTCGCAGGTCACCCGCGACGAACCCAAGGTCGGCCGCAACGACCCGTGCCCCTGCGGCAGCGGCAAGAAGTACAAGCACTGCCACGGTCAACTCAGCTGATGCTGAGTTGACCGTGGAGCAGCCCGCTTTGCGGGCTGCTCACCCGCTATCCGCAACGCGGATAGCGGGCTCACGGTGTTGCTTCCGATCCCCTGCGCCTTCGGCGCGCCCCCCTTACCAAGGGGGGCTCTGCTTACGGGGAGTTGGTGGGGCTCTTGAGAAGTGGAAATTGTTTGAAAAGTGAGCGGTGAATGTTGGAGGCTGGGCGCAAGGTCCTGCTTCCCGATCCTGCGTGCGTTGGGCCGACTTCCTGGTAACAGTGTTGCTGGTTGAGTCGGTCGGCATTCGGTGGGATACCACGGCATCAACGCCAGAACCGCGCGTTCAAGACGCCTACTCTGGTGAGCGTGAGCTGCAGCTACGCAGTCGTAAATCGCTTGATGCGTTACCTGTGCCGCCGTGCGTCACGCTGCTGCGTCTGTGCGATTGCGGGGCGTATGCTCATTGCCCGTCCTGCGTGGAGTGCGGTCATGTCGCAGCTGTCCAGCCAGCAACTGAAGGTCTTCGTGCCTGCGCGCGAT
This sequence comes from Xanthomonas sp. NCPPB 1068, assembly GCF_041479385.2. Taxonomy (NCBI): domain Bacteria; kingdom Pseudomonadati; phylum Pseudomonadota; class Gammaproteobacteria; order Lysobacterales; family Lysobacteraceae; genus Xanthomonas; species Xanthomonas sp. NCPPB 1068. The sequence continues at coordinate 1,006,466 of NZ_CM192986.1, forward strand.
TACGCGGTGTCGCACCGGTTCTATCGCGCGCTCGGATTCGTGCAGGAAGACGAGGTCGGCAATGTGACCTGCTTTCGGCATGGCGCGCAGTGCGCGTTCTTGCTGCAGGATTTTTACGTGCGCGAGTTGGCGGAGAACCTGATGCTGCATCTGTGGGTGGACGATGCCGACGCCTGGTGGCAGCACGTGCACGACATCGGCCTGGATGCGCAGTTCAGTGTGAGCTTCAGCGCTCCAGAAGACCGGCCCTGGGGCGCGCGATTTCACCTTGCACGATCCCAGCGGCGTGCTGTGGCGAATCGGGCAGCCTTTGTGAAGCCGGGATTGGGGATTCGTGATTGGGGATTTGTAACAGCTGGTGCAATACAGGCGTTAGCCAATCCCGCATCACGCATCCCAGCCCTCAAGCGATTGCGCCGAGTGGCCCACTCGCGGCACTCTTGCGCCATGCCCGATTCCCTTCGATCCATTCACGTCGTTGCCGGCGTGATCACCGACCCCCGCGGTCGGATCCTGTTGACCCGCCGCACCGAAACCCGCGACATGCCGGGGCTGTGGGAGTTCCCTGGTGGCAAGCGCGAACCTGGCGAAACCTCCGAGCAGGCGCTGGTGCGTGAGCTCAACGAAGAGCTCGGCATCGAGGCGCAGGTAGGCGAGTGGGTCATGGAGGTGCCGCAGCTGTATCCGGACAAGCGCCTGCGCCTGGAAGTGCGCCACATCACTGCCTGGAAAGGCAGCCCGCGCGGACGCGAGGGCCAGGCGATGACCTGGGTGGCGGCCGACAAGCTTGCCCGCTATTCGATGCCGCCGGCCGACGTGCCGGTGGTGGGCGTGCTGCGTCAGCCCGACCATTATCTGATCACCCCCGAACCCGATGACGCTGCGTTATGGCTGGAAGGTCTGGAGCGCGCATTGCACAGCGGAGTCACGCGCATCCAGTTGCGCGCACGGCAGGCCGAGCCCGCGCGCTGGAGGGCCTTGCTGCAACAGGTGATGGGCTTGCGTGGTCGTGCACGCGCGCAGCTGTTGCTCAACCGCGACATCGCGCTGGCCGGGGAGCTCGGCATCGGCGTGCATCTGGGCTCGGAGCAACTTGCCACCTTGCAGGAGCGTCCGTTGCCAGCCGAACAGGTCGTCGCCGCGTCGTGCCATGGCCTGGAGGATCTGCGTCACGCGCAACGGCTCGGCTGTGATTTTGCGGTGCTGGGGCCGGTGCAGGCGACGGCGTCGCATCCAGGCGCGACGCCGTTGGGATGGGACGGATTTGAACGCTTGCGCGAGCAGGTCGCGCTGCCGATCTACGCACTCGGCGGGATGCAGGCCGACGACCTGCGCGAAGCGCGTTCCCACGGCGCACAAGGTATTGCGGCGATTCGCGCGCTGTGGCCGCAGTGACTGCGTCGTCAGCAACCTTGGTGGTGTTCGGCGGATTGCCGGGCGATCGCCGCACACGCAGCCGCCTGCTGGAAATCGAAGGAGTGTGCAGCGATCGCAAGATGCATCGGCAGCGCGTGGAATCGCGTCGGAGCGACGTGGTCGGACTGCGCGTGCCGGATTGGTCCTCCGTACTCGCGCATGAATATGCGGTGTGGACCGAGCCGCATTGGGTGATCGACAGCGCCGGGCTGAACCCGCAGCAGTCGGCTACTCAGATCATGGACCGGCTTGCCGCGTAGCCTGCAGGCGTCACCTCCAGAGGCATGGGGTCCAACGGACTCGCGGAGCCGATACGCTCCACCGACGAAGGTACTTCACCACTGCAATCCGCTGGCGTCCTTCAAGGGGGCGCTGCGCTAGAACGTCACCCAGAAGCAGTTGTACTGCCGGCGGAGCCGCAACACGCTGCGCGCCGGGGTGCCGCTGGCGAGGTTCTGTTCCAGGCGCAATCCCCATGGGCGGGGACGCGTGGGTGCCGGCAAGGGCGCATCGATTGCGCTGCCGTCCAGCGAGGGTGTTGTTGCGGTGTTGTCTACGTCCCAGGTGGGCGGGTCGCTTTGCGGATACATCGGCACGATGTCCAGCAAGGGGCGTTGCACGATGGCCTCCAGCCGGCTCAGCACCTGGTTGGCCGCCGCGTCGGATTGCCCGCTCCACAGGTACAGGCTGGACAATCGATTGACGTCGCGGCTGTCTACGGCGGTTTGCAGCAGCGTCACCAGCTCGCTCAGCCGCCGGGGGCAGCCATAGCGATGCAGCCCGGTGTTGCCCGGCGCGCGCGGGGCAGGTGGCGCGCGCGTAGCGGCGCCCACATCTTCGCAGCGGCGGTCGGTGAACATGGTCTGCCCATCCGGCGTCACGCAGCGACGGATCTCCTGTGCCTGCAGGCCGGTAGCGGCAGACAGGCCAAACAGCAGCAACAGCATGGGCAGGATGCGGGGCATTCGCGCAGCGTAGCCGGCCACGTGTGAGCTGGCGACAAACACCAGGATTCATGGCCTTCCGGGTCTGGTGCCGCCGGCCACGCCTACGTGGTGGACTTGATGACAGCCCCCGATGTGGCAGGCCTGCCGGTTACCGACTTGCGCCATGCGCAGCAAGTGCAAGCCGGCGGCGAGGGTAACGCACGTGCGGCGCATTGCCCGTGGCCAGGTGCGCTGCTGCGCTCAGCGACCGAGCAGCTGCAGCACCTGGGTGGTCGGCTTGGCCAGGTTGAGCGTGTAGAAGTGCAGCGCCGGCGCGCCGCCGGCGATCAGGCGCTGGCACAACGTGGCCACCACTTCCGCACCGAAGGCACGCACTGCGTCGGCATCGTCGCCATAGGACTGCATCTTCTTGCCGATCCAGCGCGGAATCTCCGCGCCGCACTGCTCGGAAAAGCGCCGCAATTGTGAAAAATTGGAGATCGGCATGATGCCGGGAATGATCGGGATCGCCACGCCCATGCGCTGTACCGCATCGCGGAAATGGAAGTAGGCATCGGCGTTGTAGAAATACTGGGTGATGGCCGCATCCGCGCCGGCATCCACCTTGGCCTTGAAATAGCGCAGATCGCTCAGCGCATCGGCCGCCTGCGGATGGGTTTCCGGATAGGCGCCCACTTCGATCCGGAAGGCATCGCCGTGCTCGGCGCGGATGAAGGCGATCAGGTCCGAGGCGTAGCGCAGGTCGCCGGGATGGCCCATGCCCGAGGGCAGGTCGCCGCGCAATGCCACGATGCGGGTGCAGCCGATGGCGCGATACAACTTGAGCAGTTCGCGGATCTCCTGGCGGCTGCCGCCGACGCAGGACAGGTGTGGCGCCGCTTCGAACCCGTGCTTCTGCTTGAGGTGGCGCACCGTCTCGGAGGTGTAGCTGAGCGTGGAGCCGCCGGCACCGAAGGTGCACGAGACATATTCCGGCGCGTAGCCTTTCAACCTGGCCGCGGTGCGGTCCAGCTGCGCGCGCTGGTCGTCGGTCTTGGGCGGATAGAACTCGAAACTGAGATGCGTCATCGCGGCGGCTTCTGCGGATCGTGCCGGCATACTATCGCTTCATCGCGATGAATGCATATCTGGTGGCGGATGATGCTGCGCACGCATCCGCGCCCCATGCAGGCAGCCAAAAGGTGCAGCGGCTGGAAGGGCCGAGCCTGCTTCTGTGCGCTTGTCTCGGTCTGCGTTGCACGCGGTAAGCTCAGGCACCCCCACGCCACTTGATCGGAGCGCAACATGCAAGAAAAAGAAATGGATGTAATCGCCGAATCGTTGGGCCGCATCTGGGTTGCGCTGGCGCGTAGCGTCGGCGATCTGGCGCTGGCGCTGGCCGAGCAGCCCGGCGTGGATGGCAACAAGTTGCTGAGCGACTTTGCCGCGCGTCTGCCGTCTGGCCAGGACGACGGTACTTCCAAGGTGTTCGAGGCGATCCGCCAGTACATCGATCAGGACGTGGTCCCCGGCGAGGAATGAGCGCTGCCACGCGCGTCTGCTGCTGGCAGGCGCGCGATGCAAGGTGCGCGGCATCTGCGCCACACGTTGACGTCTGCCTGCCTACACTGGGCACCCCTCAACGGAGCGCCTGCATGAGCGACACCACGATGACCGCCATCGCCATCCGCGATGGCAAGGGCGACGCCGATGCGCTGTACGCCACCGAGCAACCGCTCCCGCGTGCGGCACCGGGGCAGGTGCTGATCCGCGTGCATGCCGCCGGCATCAATCGCCCCGACCTGCTGCAACGCGCCGGCCACTATCCGCCGCCGCCGGGCGCGCCGGAAACGCTGGGCCTGGAAGTTGCCGGCGAGATCGTGGAGCCCGCCGGTCGCTGGAAGGTCGGCGACCGTGTCTGCGCCTTGCTGGGCGGCGGCGGGTACGCGCAATACGCCGCGGTCGATGCGCGTCATGTGCTGCCGATTCCTGCAGGCATGGATCTGGTGCAGGCGGCCGCGCTGCCGGAGACCATCTTCACCGCCTACACGAACCTGTTCGAACATGGCCAGCTGGCAGCCGGCCAATGGCTGCTGCTGCATGGGGCGACGTCCGGAATCGGCGTCACCGCCATCCAGATGGCCAAGGCTGCCGGTGCGCACGTGCTGGCCACCGCACGCTCGGCAGCCAAGGCGGCGCAGGCGCGCGAGCTGGGCGCCGATATCGCCATCGACTCCACCCGTGAGTCGTTCGTCGACGTGGCCAAGGCGCACGCCGGGGTGGATGTGGCGCTCGACATGGTGGGTGCGGCCGTCTTTGCGCAGACGCTGGACGCGCTCAACCCGCGCGGACGCATCGTCTATATCGCCTCGCAGGCCGGCTCCACCATCGAGGTGCCGATCCCGCAGCTGATGCGCAAGCAGGCCATCCTGACCGGCTCGACCCTGCGCCCGCGCAACGCCGATGAAAAGGCGCGGCTGGCGGCGGAGGTCGAACGCGTGGTGTGGCCCTGGATCGAACAGGGCAAGATCCGCGTGCTGATCGACAAGCGGTTCCCGCTCAGCGAGGCCGCCGCCGCGCACCGCTATCTGGAGCAGGGCAGCCACCTGGGCAAGGTGGTGCTGGAAATGTGAGCGCACGCGGTCAGCAGCCTGGCGATGCGACGGTAGGCCAGGCTGCTGATGCTCATGCAACGACGCAGCGCCGGGCGGTTTATCGCGTGCCTGCTCGCACCGCTTCCAGATGGTGGCCGTCGGGGTCGATGACAAAGGCGGCGTAGTAGCTGCTGCCGTAATCCGGCCGCAGACCCGGTGCACCGTTGCAACGGCCGCCGTGTTGCAGCGCTGCCCGGTGAAAGGCATCCACCGCTGCTGCATCGATCGCGGCGAAGGCCAGGTGGAAGCCGTCTCCTGGCGCGCAGTGCGTGGCCGGCCGTTGCTTCAATGCCAGGCTGTCTTCGCCGCCGGGTCTGCCGTAGCCCACGGCCTGGTCGAGCGTGCCCGGCTCCAGATCGGACCACACCCGCACATGACCCAGCGCCCCCAGAACGGCGTCGTAAAACACGACAGATGCCTCGATTGCGCGAACGCCCAGCGAAACGTGGTGCAACATCGGAGCGGCCTTCGTGACGACGGCACATCGGCGTGCCGGCGGCGATGCTGGGCTGCATCGACGGTGAGGTCAATCGCGGGACGGAACCATGGCGCTGGCTGGCGCGGGAATGCCGGCGCTTGCAGGTCGCCATCGCCGGGATGGCAAGCACGCCGGCATCGCCGGCCGTGGGCAGGTATAGCAAAACAAGCAGGAGCGATGTCTCGCGGTGGGCTGCGCGCTGACCGTACACTGCATCGCGCTGGCGGACGCGGCCCACGGCTGCGCTGCCCCATGGTGCGCGATCAGTCGATCGTGTCGCCGCTCTCCTTATCAGCACGAAGGTTTCGATGAAGCATCCAGACGCATTGCGCATTGCCCTGGTGGGGATCGGCAAGATCGCCCGCGATCAACACGTGCCGACCATTGCCGCGCGCCCCGATGTGCAGTTGGTGGCCACGGTAAGCCGGCATGGCACGGTCGACGGCATACCGGCGTATCAAACCCTGGATGAGGCGTTTGCCGCGCATCCGGAGTTGGAAGCGGTCGCGTTGTGCACGCCGCCGGTTGGGCGACATGCGTTGGCGCAAGCGGCGTTGACGGCTGGCCGGCATGTCTTCCTGGAAAAGCCGCCGGCGGCCACGCTCGCCGAGATCAACGATCTGCGCACTGTGGCGCAGCATGCGCAGCGCAGCCTGTTCACCAGCTGGCATTCGCGCTGCGCGGCCGGCGTGGAGCCTGCGCGTGCGTGGCTGGCCGACAAGCAGATCGTGCGGACGCACATCACCTGGAAGGAAGACATCCGCCACTGGCACCCCGGGCAGGACTGGATTCTCGAACCCGGCGGCATGGGCGTGTTCGATCCCGGCATCAACGCCTTGTCCATCGTCACGCATCTGCTGCCGCGCCCCTTCGCCCTGCGCGAGGCCGAACTGCAGACGCCGGAAAACCGCCAGGCACCGCTGTCTGCCCGGCTCGCCTTCGTCGATACCGCCGGCGTGCCGGTGACGGCGGAATTCGATTTCCTGCAGACCGGTCATCAGCGCTGGGACATCGAGGTGGAAACCACGCAGGGGCTGCTCGTGCTCAGCGAAGGCGGCGCCAAGCTGAGCATCGACGGGCAGCCGCAGGCAGTGCCGGCATCCAGTGAATACGATGGGCTGTACCGGCGTTTTGTGCAGCTGGTGCGCGCGGGTGACTCGGACGTGGATGTCGCACCGTTCGTGCATGTGGCCGATGCGTTCCTGCTCGGTGCACGCAAGGTCACCGCGCCGTTCGCCTGGTAACTCCAGGCCGCAGCGATCCGCAACGATGCCGATGGCTGCCTTCATTGAACATGGCGCTCATCGTGATGGCCGCCCCGGGCGCGGTGATCGCCGCGCCTGAGGCGGGCCGCGTCATCGGCTGTCCAGTGCGACGTCGCCTGGTGTGCCGGGCGGCGAAGCCGCTGTCGTGGCGCGCGCAGGGCGCTGCTGCAACGCCGGCTTGATCTGCGCACGGAAGCGCCGCACGACCCAGGTTTCATCCAGGAGCGCGAAGGCGAAGAAGCTCAGCAGCGTGCCGGCCACCAGCGTGGGCGCATGCGCGAAGGTGCCTGGCAGCAATAGGCTCAGCCACAGGAAGATGTTGGGCGATGTCTGCAGCAGATGGATATCGGAGCGGATCGCCGGGCCGATGCGCTTGCCGGTGACGCGCTGATGCAGGTACAGGGACGCCGCGCTGCCCAGCCGGCATGTCAGCAGCAGCGCAAACGGCAACAGCAGTGCGCCCCAGGCCCGCCAGCCGCCATGCGCCAATGCATCCGCCAACGCGGGGCCACCGGCGCGTAGCGCGACCAGCAAGGCCATCGGCACCATCATCAGTGAGCCGACCCAGCCCCAGTTGGTTGCCAGCTTGCCCGCAGCGATCGGACGCGCACGCCGCCAGCCCTGTGCCAGCAGGCAGGGCAAGGCCAGCGCAAGCAGCAGCACCACGAAATACCGCTCCAGTGCATGCGCATTGCCCAGGACCTCGCGGTGATCCAGGAACAGCAGCAACAGCACCACCGGCAACAGCATCGACAGCACCAGGGTATAGCGCGCGGCAAAGAAATAGTCGCCGCCGCGCGCCAGCGAGAAGGTCGGCACCGAGAGCGCCGGTGGCACGATCAGCAACAGGCCCAGGACATGCATCCACGCGTTGTCGAACTGGGTAAGCAGCACCATCGCAATCAGTGCGCGCGCCACACTGATCACGCTGAGCGCGACGTTCTCCGGGCCGCGGGTCAGTCGCATCGCGTCAGGTTCGATACGCACCGACAGGAAAAACGCATTGGCGGCCAGCAGCGCCACGATGGCGGCGGAGCTGATGCCATGCGGGAGCGACACGCCCAGGCACGACAGCGCAAAGCCGGCCACTGCGGCAATCAGCATCCATTGCAGTAAATGGATTTCGGTCTGCTCGCCCAGGTAGTTCATGCGCGATGAACTGCGTGCGGTCATGTGTTTGAGTTCGTCCCACGACAGCGGCCGCGAGTTGGGAAGCCGGAAGTCGATGTAGTCGGCAGGCGGCAGGCCGGAGGCGATCAGGGCGAACACCTCGACGATGTATTTGTGCGCCACCACCAGCACCTGCTTGCCCTGGCGGTCCAGCGGCGCCAGCACGGTGTCGTAGTACTGCTTGCAACGCGCGTACATGTCCATCCAGTGCTCGCCGTCGGGTGGCGCGCCTTGCGCGTCATGGAAGCAGGCGTCGTAGAGCCGGTGGCCGATGGACTTCTTGATCAGGGTCTTGTTCTTGCCGGCGAAGATGCCGAAATCGCGTTCCACCAATGCCGCGCTGGAGATGACCTGCGGCGTCCCGGGCACACCGTCGAGAATGATCGCCGCGGTCGCCTGTGCGCGCTCCAGCGTCGAGACGTGGACCTGGTCGAACTGCAGCCCGCGGCGCCTGACCTCCTCGGCCGCCTGCCGCGCCTGGCGACGCCCCAGCGGGGTCAATGGCGAGTTCTGCGCGCCGGCAAAATAGTTCTGTTCGTTGGCGAGCGACTCGCCGTGACGCACGAAGTACAAAGGCATCGGCTTGCTCCGGTTCTGCTCCTCGGGTGCGGGATCGCGTGCGTTGCCACGGTGGCGCGCTCGCGTCGCGGTCGGCCGTCTGCATGCCGGGTGGGCAGATGAATCGGCATGCATCGGGCTGCGAGGTAGGTCCACCCGGCAGCAGGTTTTGTTGCGTCCGAAGGCCTGATCTTTTCGATCAATTCATGTTGCAGCGAAGTTCGTATCGATCGTGACCTGGCGCATCTCTGACCAGACCGCTCATCGCATGACCAAGCGGAGCAAGCGCAGGCTGCAGAATGAAAAACGCCTCCGCGCGCGCAAGGCGGCGGAGGCGGTGTTTGCTTGCAACGGTCTGATGCACGCAACGATGTCCAGGTCTGCTTTACATAACCTAGGCACGTTGTGGGAGTGCGCGCTGTGCGCGGTCTGCGGCTTGGCTCAGCGGCGCCACATGCGCGCGCCCCGCGCCGGCAGCGTGAACGTGTAGGAGCCGCTGGAGATACGCACCACGCTGCCCGAGCCCAGGGCATCCACGTAGTCGGCGTTCCAGTACAGCACGCTGTTGTTCATGCCCACCGTGGTGGTGACCGGGTTGCCGCACTTGTTGATGCCCACGATGCCGAGGCTGCCGCGGCGGAACAGGATGTGGCAGGCGCTGGATGACAGCACCTGCATGTCGGTGCCCTGTACGCCGTTGTGAAAGCCGATCATGCGACGCAGGTCATCGCGCTGATACGCGTTGACCCAGCGGTTGTCGCCACTTTCGTTGTTGTCGGTGTACACCATCGGCATGCCGCCATTGCGTCCGATCAGATAGGCATAGGCCAGGGTTTCGTCCACCGAGTCGAGAATGGCGTAGCGGAAGCCGGCGTTGTTGGGGATGTCGTGGGTGATGGCGAAGGTGACCGCACGGTTGCCCGGCAACGCCTGCCCCGACGCGGCGGGGTCCGCCAGCTGCTGCATGCTCGCACCGACGGCGAAGGCATTGCGCACCGCATTGAACAAGGGGAAGTCGTAGGCCGCATGCGGTGTGGATTGCAGATACGGCGCCAGGAACTGGTCGTAATCGCCGTTGCCGCTGCCGCCGCCGGTGATGACCTCGCCAAACACGTACACGCCCGAGCGAATGCCTGCATCGAACACGCGGTTGAGATGATCGAAGGTCATGTGCTTGGCTGCATCCACGCGGAAGCCGCTCACCCCCAGGCCCTTGAGTGCCTGCAGATAGGCACGCTGCTGCTGCACCACCCAATCGTTGCCGACCAGATCCGGCAGACCCGGATCGCTGCCGCCGCCGCAGATGCGGTAATTGCGCACCTGGTAGGCATCGTTGTAATTGCTGATGCATTGCGCCGGGCCGAAGTCGCTGGCGCTCAGGAAATTGGACTGCAAGGTGCCGAACAGGCGCAGCGAATCGTAGCGGCCGGGATTGGCGGCGTACTGCGACAACACCGCGCTGCCGGGGTAGTTCAGATCCGGACGCGTGGCCGCTTCGTTGGCCATGTGGTTGAGCACCACGTCGGCATAGGTTTGCACACCGTTGTTGGCCAATGCCTGCACCATGCGCGAAAACGCCGCGGTGTCGCCGAGCGGCCCGTCGATCACGCGCAGATCCTGCGGCTGGTAGCGCGCCCACCAGGCACTGCCTTGCGAACGGTAGGCGGGTGCCACCAGCACCTTGCGATAGCCCGCATCGGCGATCTGCTTGGCGCGTGCTTCGACGGTGGCATACGGCCAGTTGAAGGCGTGCAGGATCACATCGGCCTGCACATTGGCACTGGTCAGCAGCAGAACCAGTGCCGTCAGCAACAGGCGGATGCATCGCTGCGTGAGCGAAGGCGGAGAAGGAGCAATGAGGGTGTGCATCGGGTGGATCTCCAGTCGGTAGGAGCGAGCATCCGCGCAGCTGGCGATGCCCACATTCAAGGCCTCCGGCCCCTGTTCCGGAAAGCGCGCGCACGGCGTGCAGCGCGCGGTGATGCTAAGCGCGCATCGCGCCGCAACATCGGTGTTGTGCATACGTATTCAATGCGGTGAACCGCCGAATTGCGTGCAGGGTTCGACGGCAACGGGGTGCCGGGTCGCAGAATTGCCAGCCCTCCGCGGTCGCCCTGGTACGCAGGGGCGCGGCGCCTGCTTCAGCGACGGATACATCTGCTGTTGCAGATCACCGGCTGGGTGACCGGCTCGGCCAGCGCAGGTGTCGCCAGGCCCGGCGCCATCATCATCGGGGATGCAGGTCGTACGCGGGCCACGAGCGAGCATGCTTGCCGCAGGACTGCACGTACGGTCCGCGACCCTCCCTGCGCAGTTGGTGGCCAGTTGCCCAAGGCCGCGCATTAGTGAGTGGTGCCGTGAGCAGGTGATGCGGCATGACGTTGGGGCACGGCTTGTCTCCGGTAGCGGCAATGCCGTGGTGCGGCCGATCTTTCATCGGGCGCAGCGGCCGGCTGGCGTGCTTGCCGGGAGGGCGCGGCATGGGCTGCGACGGGAGCCTGCCGCCTGCCGCGCTAAACTGGCGGCCAATTCACTGCCGACGTCTCCCATGCGCAATCCACTGCAAGAACAGCTGCTCAAGGCCGGGCTGGTCAAAAAAGCCCAGGTGGACAAGGTCGCGCGTGAGCAGGTCAAGCAGCGCCATGCGAAGGGTGGCGCGGTGGCGCCTGCGCAGACCGACAAGGTGGATGCCGCACGGCTGCAGGCCGAGCGTGCCGAGCGCGATCGCGCACTGGCCGAAGAGCGCAATGCGCAGCTGCGCAAACAGGAAGTGCTGGCCCAGGTGCGCCAGATCGTGGAGACCAGCAAGGTCAAGCGCGAGGGCGAGATCGACTATCGCTTCAACGATGGCAGCGTCATCCGCAGCGTGCTGGTCAATCCCGCCTTGCGCACCCAGCTTGCCAGCGGCGCCCTGGTGATCGTGCGACATGGCGAAGGCTTCGAGCTGATTCCGCGTGCGGCCGCCGAGAAGGTCTACAGCCGCGATGAGGCAACCGTGGTGCTGGATCACGGCCGCAATGGCAGCTCGCCGGCACCGGACAGCGACGATGACTATTACAGCCAATTCAAGGTGCCGGACGATCTGATCTGGTGACGCCGCAGCGGGCGTTGACACGGCCCGTCGCTCGACGCGCGCAACCGTGAGCCCGCTTCAACGGCAGCGACGCATGCGGTGCATCGCGGCCCGTTTGCCAGCGCCGGCCTGCGCGTGAGAACCGCATTCAAGGGTTACCCTTGACGGCCTTGCCGCTGCCCGCACTGCCATGTCCATCGTTCTGACCGCGTTTGCCCGTCCCCGTCTGTTTCCGCGCGATGGCCGTCGCAATGCCATCCAGGACTGCACGCCCGAGCAGTTCATCCAGCATCTCAATGACGCCCCACCGTTGCGCGTGATCGAAGGCTACGCGCCGTTCTGCCAGCTGCACGTACACCGCAACTGGACCAGCACGCGCTGCCTGACAGTGCCGATCACCGCAGACAACCGGCACCTGCTGCGCTCGGGCTACGAAGCGCGCAACACGCAGGAACTTCCCGTTCTGGTGCGTTGGTTCGAAGGCGTCGAGTCGCCGGTTGCGCAGTACATGGTGCCGATCCTGTACAGCCGCGAACAGCTGGCCAAGGAAGGCGCGCCGATCGATGCGGACTGGGGTGTGGTCGGCTGTCTGTACACCGCCGAGCCCGAAGACATCCCGATGGCACCGATTACCATGTTGCGCAATGCATTGGGCGTGGATGAGGGCGGCTCCGGCGTGCCGCTGGACCGCGCGGCCTACCGGCGCAGCGTTGCGTTCTGGGAGGCCAATGCAAACTGGCGGCCGTGAGCCTGATCATGATCGCGCCGCTGCGTTTCAAGCATCGCGTGCGTAGCCCGTCTCGCGTTGCGCGCGGTGACCGATCACGACACACCGTGTCGGTCACATCCACGTAGCGATATGACGCAACATGCCCGTGCGAACCGCAGCCCATCACCGGTTCGCGCTTGTCTCCATGCACTGTGCGGCCGATCAACGGATTACCTGCCAGCACGTCGAACGCGCTGGCGATCTTCTCGGCTCTCTCTTCTGCATGCTCGACCTCGCACCAGGCGCTGCTCGGCCTCCCTCGGTGCATGATCTACCGGTAGCACCGTTCGAGGCGCGGTCAGGCGCTGGGCACGTAAAAAAACGGGCGCCTCGCGGCGCCCGTTCATGCATAGCGATGGTTTGCCAAAGACTCAGTAGCGGTAATGATCCGGCTTGAACGGGCCTTCCACCGGCACGCCGAGATAATCGGCCTGGTCCTTGGTCAGAGTGGTCAGCTTCACGCCGATCTTTTCCAGGTGCAGGCGGGCCACTTCCTCATCCAGGTGCTTGGGCAGGATGTAGACCTTCTTCTCGTAGCTGTCGCGCTTTTCCCACAGGTCGATCTGGGCCAGGGTCTGGTTGGCGAACGAGTTGGACATCACGAAGCTCGGGTGGCCGGTGGCGCAACCCAGGTTGACCAGGCGGCCGTCGGCCAGCAGGAAGATCGCGTTGCCGTTGGGGAACACGTACTTGTCCACCTGCGGCTTGATGTTGATCTTCTCCACGCCCTTGAGTGCATTCAGCGCATCGACCTGGATCTCGTTGTCGAAGTGGCCGATGTTGCACACGATGGCCTGGTCCTTCATGGCCTGCAGGTGCTCGACGGTGATGATGTCCTTGTTGCCGGTGGTGGTGACATAGATGTCGCCACGGCCCAGGGTGGATTCGATGGTGTTGACCTCGAAGCCTTCCATCGACGCCTGCAGCGCGCAGATCGGGTCGATTTCGGTGACCACCACGCGGGCGCCATAGGCGCGCAGCGAGGCGGCGCTGCCCTTGCCCACGTCACCGTAGCCGCAGACCACGGCGACCTTGCCGGCCAGCATCACGTCCATCGCGCGCTTGAGGCCATCGGCCAGCGACTCGCGGCAGCCGTACAAGTTGTCGAACTTGCTCTTGGTGACCGAGTCGTTGACGTTGATGGCCGGGATCAGCAGCTTGCCGGCTTCGGCGATCTGGTACAGGCGGTGCACGCCGGTGGTGGTCTCTTCGGAGACGCCCTTCCAGTCCTTGACCACGCGGCCCCAGTAGCCCGGGCGCTCGACAGCCACACGCTTGAGCAGCGCCTTGATCACGCTCTCTTCGTGCGAAGACGCCGGCTCGTCGACCCAGGTGCTGCCGTTTTCGAGCTCATAGCCCTTGTGGATCAGCAGGGTGACGTCGCCGCCGTCGTCCACGACCAGCTCCGGGCCGGTGAGGGTGCCGTCGGGCAGGGTGAAGGTCAGCGCATCCAGGGTGCAGTCCCAGTACTCTTCCAGCGTCTCGCCCTTCCAGGCGAACACGGGGGTGCCGGTGGCGGCGATCGCCGCGGCGGCATGGTCCTGGGTGGAGAAGATGTTGCACGAGGCCCAGCGCACGTTGGCGCCGATGTCCTTGAGCGTTTCGATCAGCACCGCGGTCTGGATGGTCATATGCAGCGAGCCGGTGATGCGCACATCCTTCAGCGGCTTGGTCTGCGCATGCTTGCGGCGGATCGACATCAGGCCCGGCATTTCGTGCTCGGCGATGTCCAGCTCCTTGCGGCCCCAATCGGCAAGGGAGATGTCGGCAATCTTGTAATCGGCGTGCGGGGTGATCTTTGTGACAGCGTTCATGCAATGGCTCCGGTAGGCAAACGAATGTCTGCAATTCCGGGCGCCGTTGAACGGTAACTGCTGGTCGAGCCTGGCCGTATTGCCTGCACCTTGTGGTGCAGTGAGCGGATCAGTCCGCCCTACCGGTCGCAGCGCCCCTCGACGAGAGCGCTGATTATATCGGCAGCACCCCCCTCCGGCATGAATTGGCCGGTTTGAAGTGGCATGACCCCCAACCAACGGCAGGGGAGCGGCCGACAGGCGGCTGCTATGGTCGCAGGTCGATCATCACCGGGGACGGGCAATGCAGGAGAAACCGCATGCGCAAGGCTGGCGGCAGCACACATGGGCGCTGGCAGGGGCGCTGGCATTGGGCGCGCCGGTGTTGGCGATGGCGGCCGGCCCGGCGGCCGGCGCAACAGTGACGCAGCCGGGCGCTGCGGCAGGCAGCGCGTACCAGCTGCCGTCCAAGGCGCTGCAGGCGGTGGTGGACGCACCGCGCGCACCGTTGCTGCAGCTCTCGCCCAAACGCGACCTGGCCGCGATGCTGCAGTTGCCGGCACTGCCGGACATCGCCGAGGTGGCCCAGCCCGAGTTGAAACTGGCCGGCCTGCGCATCCACCCGAAGACCTTTGCCGCCAGCCGGTTCTCCTTTGCCAGCAAGTTGTGGCTGTTGTCGGTGGCCGATGGTGGTGAGCGGCAGATCGCCGGACTGCCGTCGCCGCTGTCGCTGGCCACGTTGAGCTGGTCGCCCGATCAGGGCTATCTGGCGTTCCGCCGCGAAGACGCGAGCAGTGGCGCCAACGAACTGTGGCTGGTCGACGTGGCCGCCGGGCAGGCGCGGCGTCTGGTCACCGGCCTGAATACCACCGTCGATGACGAACTGCGCTGGCTGCCCGATGGCAGCGGGCTGCTGCTGCAACAACAGGTGGCCGGGCAGGGTGCGCCGCCGACCCGCGATGCGATACCGGCCGGCCCGGCGATCCAGCAGACCAGCGCCGCCGCCGGGGTGCGCTCGCTGCCGACCTATCAGGACCTGTTGCGCAACGAGGCCGATGCGCGCGTGTTCGAGTACTACGCCACCGGCCAGCCGATCATCGTCACGCTGAGCGGGCAGGTCCGCCCGATCGCCGCGCCCGGCATCCATCTCAACCTGTCGGTGTCGCCGGATGGCCGTTACATCCTGAGCGAACGCGCTGAGCGGCCGTTTTCGTATCTGGTGCCGGCGGACAATTTCCCGCGCCGCATCGAGGTGCTGGACCTGCAGGGCAAGCTGGTGCGCCAGATCGCGCAGCTGCCGTTGGTCGAAGGCCTGCCGACCGGCAACGATGCGGTGCCCACCGGCGTGCGCGACATCGCCTGGCGGCACGACGCACCGGCCACCTTGGTGTGGGCCGAAGCGCAGGACGGCGGCGACCCGGCACGCGAGAGCACCATCCGCGATGCGGTGCGGATGCAGGCCGCACCGTTCAACCGCGCACCGGTGACGCTGGCGCAGCTGGGTAGCCGGTTCGACGGCATTCAATGGGGCCGCGGCGACCTGGCGATCGTGAGCGAGAGCTGGTGGAAGACCCGCCGCACCAAACAGTGGCGCATTGCACCGGATCAACCGCAACGCGCGCCCGACCTGCTATGGGACCGCTCCTCGCAGGACCGCTACAAGGATCCGGGCACGCCGGCGACGGTAGCCGATGGCAAGGGTCGCGCGTTGCTACAGACCAGTAGCGATGGCAACAGCCTGTTCCTGCTCGGCAAGGGCGCCTCGCCGGAAGGCGACCGCCCGTTTGTGGACCGGTTCGATCTGCGCAGCAAGCAGGCCACGCGTCTGTTCCACTCGCAGGCGCCGAGCTATTCCGCACCACTGGCGTTGCTGGACGCACAGGCCACCCAATTGCTGCTCAGCCGCGAATCGCCGGAGGAGCCGGCCAACTATGTCGTGCAGACGCTTGGCGATGGCGCAGCCGCACCGCGTGCATTGACGCATTTCGCGCACCCGCTACCGCAGCTGCGTGGTGTGCAGAAGGAGCAGATCCGCTACAAGCGCGCCGATGGCGTGGACCTCACCGCCACGCTGTTGCTGCCGCCCGGCTATGACCCCAAGCGCGACGGCCCGCGGCCGCTGCTGATGTGGGCCTACCCGGGCGAATTCAAAAGCGCCGACACCGCCAGCCAGGTCACCGACTCGCCGTACCGCTTCAACGCCATCAGCTACTGGGGGCCGCAGGCATTTCTGGCGATCGGCTATGTGGTGCTCAACAACCCGACCATGCCGATCGTGGGCGAAGGCGATGCCGAACCCAACGACACCTATGTGCCACAGCTCATCGCCGATGCGCAGGCCGCCGTGGACGAAGTGGTCCGGCGCGGGGTCACCGACCGGCAGCACATCGCCATCGGCGGGCATTCCTATGGCGCGTTCATGACCGCCAACCTGCTTGCGCACACGCGCCTGTTCAAGGCCGGCATCGCGCGCAGCGGCGCCTACAACCGCACGCTCACCCCGTTCGGCTTCCAGGCCGAAGAGCGCAACTACTGGCAGGCGCAACCGGTGTACCAGGCGATGTCGCCGTTCAACTATGCCGACAAGATCAAGGACCCGCTGCTGCTGATCCACGGCCAGGACGACAACAACACCGGCACCTTCCCGATCCAGAGCGAGCGCATGTTCGCCGCGATCAAGGGCCTGGGCGGCACCGCGCGGCTGGTGATGCTGCCCAACGAATCGCACGCCTACCGCGCACGGCAATCGATCATGCAGATGCTGGCCGAGAGCGAGCAGTGGTTGAAGACCAATGTCGGCGAGCCGGTGAAGGAGACTGGCGCCACGCGCACGCGTTGATCGGTGGTGCGCCGGCACCGGTGCGCTGACACCGGTAGGAGCGCGCTTGCGCGCGATGCGGCGTTATCGATGAAGCTTCGTCGCGCCCGGGTGCGCTCCTACAGCGGATGAGGATGTGGCTGATGCGCTGCCGGCAACGGCTGCCGAGCCGCATAGATGGGTGCCGCGATCACCTGTAGGAGCGGGCCTGCCCGCGATGGGGCATTACCGGTAACGCCTCATCGCGCGCTAGCGCGCTCCTACGCGATTCATCGCCACGTGCGCCAGCACACGATGGTTGGTGTTGAAACCGTCGTGCCGGTCGCGATCATCTAATCCTTTTGGGTTAGTCTTCGACGACTTTGCGCTTGAAGAGGGTGTGCGTTTCCGATGAACGAGTACCGCAGCAGTCTTGTGTTCGCTACCCCCGATCTTCCCTTGCGCGACGACGTGCGTCGGCTCGGCGCACTGGTGGGTGATCTGCTCGCCGAGCAGGTGTCTGCGGAATTCCTCGATGAAGTCGAACGCGTGCGCACCACCGCGATCTCGCGCCGCGAAAGCGATGCCCCGCCATCCACCTTGAGCGAACAACTCACCGGCCGCGAACCGCGTGAAGCCGAAGCGCTGGTGCGTGCCTTCAGCACCTATTTCCAGGTGGTCAACATCGCCGAGCGCGTGCATCGCATCCGCCGCCGCCGCGAATACCAGCGCAGCGGCACCGACACCCCGCAGCCCGATGGCCTGCACGATGCCATGCGCCGGCTCAAGGCGCAGGGCGTGACCCTGGAAGAGCTGAGCCAGTGGTTGCCACGCATCGATGTGGAGCCGGTGTTTACCGCGCACCCCACCGAGGCGGTGCGGCGTGCGCTGCTGGAAAAAGAACAGCTGATGGTCGCCAGCCTGGTCGACAACCTGGACGGCATGCGCACGCCCAACGAACGCGCCAGCGACGCAGCACGCTTCCGCATGGCCTTGACCGCCTCGTGGCAGACCGCCGATTCCTCGCCGGTGCGCCCCACCGTGGACGACGAGCGCGAGCATGTGGGCTTCTATCTCACCCAGGTGCTCTACCGGGTGGTGCCGGTGATGTACGAAACGCTCGAACACGCCATCGAAGAAACCTACGGCAGCGTGCCAACGCTGCCGCGTCTGCTGCGCTTCGGCACCTGGGTGGGCGGCGACATGGATGGCAACCCGAACGTGGATGCCACCACCATCGCCGGCACCCTGGACGCGCAGCGCCGCGCGGTGCTGGACCGCTACCAGAAGGAACTCTGGCAACTGGCCAGCCTGCTCAGCCAGTCGACCACGCTGGTGCAGGTCAGCCCGGAACTCGCCGCGCAACTGGAGCGCTACCGCGCGCTGCTCCCCGAAGACGCCGCACGTTCGCGCCCGCGCCACGGCGACATGCCGTACCGCCTGCTCAACGATCTGATGCGCGCGCGCCTGCAGGCCACGCTGGACGATGCCGCCGGCGCCTATACCGCACCATCCGAACTCGAAGACGACCTGCAATTGATCCTGGACAGCCTGCAGGCCAACAAGGGCCTGCATGCCGGTTGGTTCGCCGTGCGGCGTCTGTTGTGGCGCGTACGCAGTTTCGGTTTTCATCTGGCGCGGTTGGACGTGCGCCAGGAATCGAGCGTGCATGCGCGCGCGGTGGCCGATGCCCTGGGCCAGGCAGAGTGGGACGAACAGGATGCCAAGCAGCGCGCTGGCTTGCTCGGCCCTTACGCGTCCGGCGAACAGGCATTGCCGCGCGTGGCCGATGAAGGCAATGCGCGCCTGGACGCGGTGTTTGCCGCGCTCGCCGATGCGCGCACGCGCCACGGCGCCGATGCGCTGGGCAGCTACATCATTTCGATGGCGCACAACCGCGCCGACGTGCTCACCGTGCTCGCATTGGCGCGCCGCGGCGGCCTGGTCGACGACGCGGGCGCGGTGCCGCTGGACATCGTGCCGCTGTTCGAAACCGTGGACGATCTGCGTGGCGGCACCGGGACCGTGCAGGACCTGCTGGCCGACCCGGTGTATCGCCAGCACCTGGCCGCACGCGGCGACACGCAGATGGTGATGCTGGGGTATTCGGACAGTGGCAAGGACGGCGGCATTGCGGCCTCGCGCTGGGGCCTGCAGCGCGCGCAGGTCGAGCTGCTGGAAGCGGCCGCCGAGCTGGGCGTGCGGCTGACGTTTTTCCACGGACGCGGTGGGTCGATCGCCCGCGGCGGCGGCAAGACCAGCCGCGCGCTGGATGCCGCCCCGCGCGGCAGCGTGGATGGCCGCCTGCGCGTCACCGAGCAGGGCGAGGTCATCCACCGCAAGTACGGCATCCGTGCATTGGCGCTGCGCTCGCTGGAACAGATGACCGGCGCGGTGTTGCTGTCCAGCCTGCGCCCGCGTGCGCCCGAGCCGCGCGAGGAGCGCTGGCGCCCGGTGATGGACCTGGTGGCCGAACGCAGCACCGTGGCCTATCGCGCCTTCGTCGGCGCGCCGGACTTCATGCAGTACTTCCGCCTGGCCACACCGATCGATGTGATCGAGCGCATGACGCTGGGCTCGCGTCCGTCGCGGCGGCTGGGCCAGGATGCGGCGTTGTCCAACCTGCGCGCGATTCCGTGGGTGTTTGCGTGGAGCCAGGCGCGTGCGGTGATCCCGGGGTGGTACGGCGTGGGCAGCGGCCTGCAGGCGGCAGTGGATGCCGGGCATGAAGACAGCTTGCGCGAGATGGCGCAGGACTGGCCGTTCTTCCGCACCTTCCTGGACGACATCGCCATGGTGTTGTCCAAGGGCGATCTGAATATCGCCGAGTTGTTCTCGCGGCTGTCCGGTGATCTGCACGAGCGGTTTTTCCCGCAGATTCGCGACGAGCTGGCCCTGACCAAGGGCTGGGTCAAGGCGCTGCTGCAACAGCAATCGTTGTTGCAGCACGACCCGCGGCTGGCGTTGTCGATCCGCCTGCGTAACCCCTACATCGACCCGATCAGCGTACTGCAGGTGGATCTGCTGCAACGCTGGCGCGCCACCGATGGCGAAGACGAAGCGTTGTTGCGCGCGCTGGTGGCCTGCGTCAACGGCGTCTCGCAAGGCGTGCAGAACACCGGCTGAGCCGGTTTGCCGAGTGGACCATCGGCTCCGATGGTCCACTCCGAAGACCCAAGCTGACGGTCCACTCCGACCGCTCACTCCGACCACTCACTCCGACCACTCACTCCGACCACTCACTCCGACCACTCACTCCGACCACTCACTCCGACCACTCACTCCGACCACTCACTCCGACCACTCACTCCGACCGTCGGTCGGGGAGGGTGTCGATTGAGCAAGCGGACTCTGGCGTTACCGGACAAATCTGTCCGATAATGTCGGCATGATGACTTCCCGTCCTGATGCCGCGCTGCGCCGCCGGCAGATTCTCGATGCCGCCGACGAAGTGTTCAGCGAACACGGCGTCAATGCCCCCCTGGAACTGGTGGTGGAGCGCGCCGGCCTTGGCCGCGCCACCCTGTACCGCAATTTCCCAGACCGCGTGGCGCTGATGACCGCGCTGATGGCGCGCGGGCTCGATGGCCTGGAGCGGCTGGCCGCCGACCTGGCCGACCGCCCGGACGGGCTGGCCGTGCTGCTGCACGACGTGGCCGAACACATCGCCCAGTCCGCACCGCTGGTGGACTTCTGGCGCTCGATCGAGCGCGCGCACCCGGCGGTGGAAGCGGCCGACCGGCGCGTGGTGGCGATCTTCCTGCCCTTCGTGCACCGCGCCCGCAACGCCGGCCTGTGCCGGGCCGATGTCGACGACGAGCAGCTGCTCTTGGTGATCGACATGCTGGGCAGCTGCCTGCGCGGCAACGATGAAGCAGAACGCAAGCGGCTGGCCCACCGTTCGGCCGACCTGCTGATGCACGCGCTGGGCATGCAGGTGCCGGAGGGCGGCACGCGATGACACCGGCCACCCGCGCACGCATCGGCCGCTGGGCGTTGCGCACCGCGCTGGTGCTGGCCGCGTGCTGGGGCGGGCTGGCGATCTATTTCGCGCTCGGTGGCAATGCACTGGTACGCATCGGCTGGGTGGCCTCGTGGTGCGCGATGGCACTGGCCGCGCTGTGGGGCCTGCGGCGTGGCCGCGAGAACTGGGCGCTGGTGGGCATCTTCGCTGCCGCATTCGTGGTGCTGGCGGTGTCGTGGGGGTTCATGCAGCCCAGCCAGGACCGCGACTGGGCCGACGATGTCGCGCAGCGTCTGCAGCCGCAGGTGCAGGGCAACATCGTCACCCTGCGCAACGTGCGCAATTTCGACTGGCACAGCGAAACCCGCTACGTGCCGCGCTGGGAAACCCGCCAGTACGATCTGGACCATCTGGTCAGCGCCGATCTGGCGTTGTCGTACTGGATGGGCCCGGCGATCGCGCACACGCTGGTGTCGTTCGGCTTCGACGATGGCTCGCATGTGGTGTTCTCGCTGGAAATCCGCAAGGAGCGCCACGAGTCGTTCTCGGCGCTGGGCGGGTTTTTCCGCAGTTTCGAAGAAACCCTGGTGGCCGCCGACGAGCGCGACATCCTGCGCGTGCGCACCAATGTGCGCGGCGAGGACATGTACCTGTATCGCCTGGCCATTCCCAAGGCCGGGTTGCGTCGCATGTTCATGGGGTATGTGGAACTGGCCAACCAGCTGGATCGCGCGCCGGCCTTCTACAACACGCTCACCAGCAACTGCACCACCATTGTCTTTGCGCTGGTGCGCCAGCTGCAGCCCACGCTACCGTTGGATCACCGCCTGCTGCTGTCCGGCTATGTCGACGAATACGCCTACGACCATCACGGCCTGATGCCCGGTTACGACTTTGCCACCTTGAAGCAGCGCGGGCATTTCACTGCGCGTGCGATCGCCGCCGACAAGGCGAGCGATTTCTCCGAGCGCATCCGTGCCGGCATGCCGCAGGCGCCGGCGCCCGGCACCTCGGCGAGTGCGAAGCAGTGATGCCGCGCAGGCCATGGTGGCGGGCCACGACCGTGCTGGTGGCGGTGGTGATGAGTGGGTGGTTGAGCGGCTGCGCCATGGTCACAGTGCAGGCGCGCAACAGCGGCGATTACGTCGCGCAGACCCGCGGCGATGTGCTCAGCACCGGCGCGCTCAGCCAGGCCGGTAGCGAAACCCTGCAGG
Source organism: Xanthomonas sp. NCPPB 1068 (assembly GCF_041479385.2). Taxonomy (NCBI): domain Bacteria; kingdom Pseudomonadati; phylum Pseudomonadota; class Gammaproteobacteria; order Lysobacterales; family Lysobacteraceae; genus Xanthomonas; species Xanthomonas sp. NCPPB 1068. Next base: position 1,028,543 of record NZ_CM192986.1, read on the forward strand.
TGGCCGGACTGCAGCCCAAGGCCTGCCGCACGCAGCCGCTGCCCTGCCTGCAGCACCTGACCACGGTGGCAGGCGTCGGCGAAGAGCGTCGCCTGGCCACCCAGGCCGAGCTCTGGACCGCGCGCGCAATCGACCTGGGCGGACGCAATCCGGCGCAGATGAGCGACGTGGCCACCGATGCCTGGCTGGAGGCGGCGCGGCATGCGTATGCCTACCTGTTTTTCACTGCGCGCGCGCCCAGTGCGCGTGCGTTTGAAAACCGCCAGACGCAGGTGCGCGACTACTACAACTATGCCGTGCAGCAGGTGGTCGAGCGCCTGTTTGCGCGCTCCCAGCAGGCCGGCGACACCACCCCGGCGCCCACCGCGGTCGGCCGCTGGCAGGTGGTGGTCGACATGTCGGCTTACCGGCTGCCCGGTGGCGGCAATACCCCGCGCGCCATCTTTGCCGCCTCGGCATTGCGCTTCAACGGATTGCGCAGCACCTATCGGCGCGACGGTTTCGGTGCCGAGCTGGTGGCCGAAGTGGACCCGCAGCTGGTCGGCGATCCGGCCGGGCTGGCGGTCCAGCAAGCCATCGCCCCGAGTGCCGCGCCCGAGCGCCCGCTGCCGACCTTCAGCGAGATGCCGTACGCACCGGCGACGCTGTTGCTGCGCTTCGATGGCGACACGCTTGCAGCGGTGCTGAAGACCGATCTGGTGACCCTGGTGCCGTACGACCCGTACCGCCAGAACGAGGTGGTGCTGCATGGGCAGCGCGTGCCGTTGGCGGCCAACTTCACCGCCGCCTACGGGCTGTGGCTGGCCAAATCGGGGTTTGCGGCGCAGTCGCTGCGCTCGATGCTGGGCAGTGCGCGCGGCATCGAGCGCCCGCATCTGTATCTGATGCAGCCGTACGACCCCGATCGCCGCGTGCTGCTGATGCTGCATGGGCTGGCCAGCAGCCCGGAGGCCTGGGTCAACGTGGCCAACGAAGTGATGGGCGATGAAACGCTGCGTCAGCGTTACCAGATCTGGCAGGTGTACTACCCGACCAATGCGCCCATCGCGGTCAATCGCGCGGAAATCCAGGCGTTGGTGGAACGCAGCCTGCGCCATTTCGACCCGGCGGGCAGCGCCGTCGCCTCACACGACATGGTCCTGATCGGCCACAGCATGGGCGGAGTGATCGGACGGCTGCTGGTGTCCTCGTCCGGCGAACAGCTCTGGGACGCGCTGCTGCGGGATTACCGGCTGGACGGCGAGCGCGGTGCCCGCGTGCGCGCGAAGCTGTCGCCGTTGCTGCATTTTTCGCCGATGCCGCAGATCGACCGCGCGATTTTTATCGCCGCGCCACATCGCGGCACGCCACTGGCCGAAGGCGGGTTGGGGCGCTTCGTCGGGCGCCTGGTGCGGTTGCCGATTGCGTTGCTGGACCGGTTTGGCGATGTATTGCAGGACCTTTCCAACAGCGAACGTGAGGGCAGCGGTGGCCAGTCCCGGCGCAAGAGCCGCCTGCTGCCGCCGACCAGCATCGACAACCTGCGCGATACCGACCCGTTCGTGCGCGCCACGATGGATCTGCCGATCTCACCGCAGGTGCAGTACCACACCATCGTCGGCCGCGAAAAACCGCAGGTGCCGCTGGCCGACTCCGACGACGGGTTGGTGCCGTATCGCAGCGCGCATCTGGATGGCGCCGCCTCCGAACTGGTGGTGACTTCCTGGCACAGCGTGCAGGAAACGCCGCAGGCGATTCTGGAGATCCGCCGCATTCTGCACGCGCAGTTGCAGGCCGAAGCGGCAGGAAGTACGGCGGCCGCGGGACACCGCGCAAATACGTCGCCGTAAGCTTCATGGCGGCATCAATGCCGCCAAGGGTCCCGCGACGGTGGGCGGGCAAGGACCAGTCAAGTTGGCTGGTTCGCAAAGTTCTCAACGAGCAACGGCAAGCCGCGACACGCTGTCTTGATTCTCCGCAAAACCACCAGCCAACTGTCTGGTGCGGTGTCCTCGCCATTGCGGGACCGTGTGGCGGCATGGTGCCGCCACCGAGCTACATGGACGTACTTGCGACGTGTCCCGCGAGCGTTGAGGGCGCCGCGCCCTCGACCCACTCGGCATCTGGCCTGGACGTCTGACGGCATCGCCAAGACGTGGCCGGGAAATCACTGCACGCACGCAAATACACACGCACACGCACACGCACGCACGCACGCCTGACTGGCTGACGGACGGACGGACGCGCGGCAGGTCTGTCAGCCGCTCTTAGCGCGGTGTTGACCAGGCTCGTGCTATCAGGCGGTTCCCTCGAGCTCGCTCGAACCAAGGAAGACGCGATGCGCAAGACGTTGTCGGCAGTGATTTGGGTTCCCTTGCTATTGGCGGCTTGCAGCCGTGGCGAAGGTCAGAAGACCGCGGCAGACGCTGCAGGCACAAGGCCGCAGGCAACGCAGACCGCAACGCTTGCCACCGATGCGCCACCCGCGACCGATGCGGCAGTGCCCGAATTTCCGGCCATCCCAATGATCGTGGTCCCCGACATCGTCGGCGTGACCCCGGCGCAACGCGCACTGGAAGCCTCGTTGCAGGACGTGCTCGACCCGATCGAAGGCGTCAGCGTGGCGCCCGCGCGTTGTGGCGATGGCGGCACGCTGATCACCGATGCCGGCATCACCAGCGTCGATGCCCATGGCAACCTGCTGCGCAACGGCGATGGTGGTTTGTTCGATCTCAAGGCCGACGGCAGTGGCACCGCCAACTTCGATGGCGGCTTGATCAGCATCAACGCCGATGGCAGCGGCACCATCAACGGCACCGGCCAGAACGGCGACGATGCGCTCATCGACGTGCAGTCCAATGGCGGCGGCACCTACAACGGCCCGGCTGGTTTGATCAGCCTGGACGGCAAGGGCGCCGGCACCTGGAACAGCAGCAAGAGCGGCCTGATCGACAATCGCGGCGATGGCAGCGGCACCTGGAACGGTCCGCGCGGGCTGGTGACCATCAACGCCGATGGGTCGGGTACCTGGAACGGGCCCGAGGGTCTGGTGCAGAACCACGGCGACGGCACCGGCACGGTGGGCACGCCTTCCCGCGAGGTGCGCATGCCGCCGCTGCCCAAGGTGCCGCCGGCCGGCCGCTTCCCGCCGCTGCAGAAGTTCGCCCCGCCCGGTGCGCCCTGCGGTTATCTGATCACTTTGAACGACCGCATCCTGTTCGACTTCGACAAGTCCGACATCCGTCCCGATGCGGCACGCGTGCTCGATACCCTGGCCGCTGCGCTCGGCAAGGTGACAGCACAGGACATGCAGGTGCGCGGGCATACCGACAGCAAGGGCGAGGACGCCTACAACCAGGCCCTGTCCGAGCGCCGCGCCAACGCCGTGTTGGCCGCGCTGCGTACGCGCGGTACCGCCCAGACGGCCGGTGCGAAGGGCTATGGCGAATCGCAGCCGGTGGCACCCAACACCCTCAACGGGCAGGACAATCCCGGCGGACGGCAGCTCAATCGGCGCGTGGAGATCTTTCTGCGGACGTGAGTGCGGCCCGCTGCCCACGGCATGGATGGCGGGTGCCTGGTCACGCTCTTTGGAAGAAGAGTATTGGATGGCGAAACAGGCTGCGGGGGCCGTAGCGCGAGTGCCCGCACTGCGATCCGAGTGGAAATGTCCGCGACCGCGCCGCTGCCCTCGTCTGCGCAGCCCGGCCGCCATTCCAGCTGCGTGGTCGCGCAACTGTGCCGAGGTGCGCGCCTGAGGCATGCAGATTTCGGGTCTTGCCCGGGCGTCACCGGGGTGAAACAACCCATCCCCATCATGCGCCGCGCCTGCCTGCAGGCGTGGTGCAGGGCTGCTGCATCGCTTTTCCGCTTGTGCCGTCGCACTGTCGGGATGTCCGACGGTGTTGCAGCCCGGCTGTGCTCTGGATGACGGAATGTACGCTCGTTGTTGGCTGCTTCACCGCTTACGAAGCTGCTCAGAGGACATGCAGACGATATGGGCTGCCGTCGTCGACAGGCGCCGCCGCAGCAGGATCGCCGCGCGCGAAGTCGGTGATGTAGGGCAGGGTGCCGGGCCGCAGGGGGCGTTCGCCGGCAAGCGGGAATTGCCGCGGTCCGCAGCGGATCGATGCAGCGGGCGCGATGCGATGGGGATCGCGTGGCGCCCGCCGCACTCCACGGGGCACCCTGCGCCGCCGGCAAGCAGCGCAACGCATGACGCGCGCATGCCGCGTATCGGTATGCCATCGATGTTCGCCGCAAGCGCGCTGTGGACGTCGTTGGCCGCCACGTTGTTGAGCGGCTGCGCAGCATCGGAACCGCATGCACCGCTGCCGTTGTCGGATGCGCGCACGCAAGGCAGCGCCGCCGCAGCGGGACCATCACCCGCTACAGCCACGGCCCACCTCGAGCGCGTGGTGGTGATCTTCCGGCACGGCGTGCGTGCGCCGCTACAGGGCGAAGCAGCGGCGGCACGCTATGCCGACCAGCCCTGGCCGCAGTGGTCCACCCCGGCCAGCCTGCTGACCCCGCGGGGTCGCACGGCAGTGCGCTTGAGCGGGGAGTATCTGCGTCAGTGGCTGGCGGCGCAGGGGCTGCTGCCGCACGCCGGCTGCCCGTCGCCGGGCAGCGTGTCGGTCTGGGCCAACACCGATCAACGCACCATCGACAGCGGCGCGCTGCTGGCCGACGCACTGGCACCCGGCTGCGGCCTGGTCGCCGGCCACCGCGAGGCAGGCAGCGACGACCCGCTGTTCCGGCCGATCGAAGCCGGCGCGGTGGCATTCGACGCGGCCGCTGCCGTGGCATCGATCCAGCGGCAGACTGGCGGGCCGGCCGCCTTGCTGGTAGGCCATGCGGCCGAACTGCAGGCGATGCAGCAGATTCTGGGCTGCCGCCGCACGCCCTGCGATTTTGCGCGCATGCCCTCCACGCTGGCGCCCTCGGCCAATGGGCGAGGCCTGGCCCTGGGCGGGCCGATCGACCTGACCTCCGGCACCGGCGAAGTGCTGTTGCTGCAGTATGCGGATGGCCTGCCGTTGGCGCAGGTCGGCTGGGGCCGCGCCACGCCCGAGCGTCTGGCACAGGTGTCGCGATTGCATGCACTGCTGTTCGATCTCTATGCACGCCCGCACTACATGGCGCAGCGTTCGGGCGCCCCGTTGGCGCGCGCGGTGCTGCAACGGTTCGGAAATGCGCAGGCGCCGAAGGTGTCGCTGTTCGTCGGCAGCGACACGCACATCGCCGCGCTGAGCAGCCTGCTGGGCGTGCACTTCCACTTGCCCGGCTACGGCGCCGACGACCCGCCACCGGGCGGCGCGTTGCTGCTCGGCCTGTGGCGTGCGCCAGACGGCACCCAGGTGGTACGCGCACGTTACCTGGCGCAATCGCTGGATCAACTGCGCACGCTCGCGCCGCTGGATCTGGCCCACCCGCCGCTGCAGCAGGAACTGTCGCTGGGCTTGTGCGCTCCGGAGCAACGCATGGCCTGCCCATTGGCAGATTTTGCTACGGCGCTGCAGCAGCAGTTGCAGCTCGATCAGTAGCGGAAAGGTTCGCGACAACTGTCCTGCGATAGTTTGCATGGCATGTGACTTCGACCGTACCCTCACCCCGACCCCTCTCCCGCAGGAGAGGGGCTTGAGCAGCGGTTGACGTCGTTGTCCCTTCTTCCCGCGCACAGTGTCCTCTTTCATGGGGGACAAGGTGCCCCGCAGGGGCGATAAGGGTACGTGCGCAGCCACGTGCTATTCGGCAGAGAGTGGCTTCGCCCCCGTACCCTCACCCCAACCCCTCTCTGCGCCCCGGCCCGCGCTTGCGGCGCGGGCGCTCCAAGGCACACGCGCCGGTGGCGCGTAAGCCGTGCCTTCTCGCCCCGCGGGGAGAGGGGCTCCATCTCGTCACGCCCGTCCGCGTGCGGGTCTGCCATAAGCCGACGCCTTCGCAACCTGCCACTTCCTGCAGTTGGGCAACCCACCGACAGACCCCCAAAACGCAACCGGGCCGCATTAGCGGCCCGGTCGTCACGCATCGCGCCCGCTCCCGCAGGAGCGGCGTGATTATTTCAGCTTGGCGTCGGCACGCAGGGCGTCGGCGCGGTCGGTCTTTTCCCACGAGAACGAGGTGGCGGAATGCTGCACGCCGGCACCGTCGGTGTAGGTGAAGTCCTTCGGCTTGCGGCCGAAGTGGCCGTAAGAGGCGGTCTGCTGGTACATCGGGTGGATCAGGTCGAGCATCTGGATGATGCCGAACGGACGCAGGTCGAAATGCTTGCGGATCAGCTTCTCGATCTGCTCGTCGGCGATCTTGCCGGTGCCGAAGGTGGTGACCGAAATCGAGGTCGGCTCGGCCACGCCGATGGCGTAGGAAACCTGCACTTCGCAACGGTCGGCCAGACCCGCGGCCACCACGTTCTTGGCCACGTAGCGCGCCGCATAGGCAGCCGAACGGTCGACCTTGGACGGATCCTTGCCCGAGAACGCGCCGCCGCCGTGACGGGCCCAGCCGCCGTAGGTGTCGACGATGATCTTGCGACCGGTCAGGCCGCAGTCGCCCACCGGGCCGCCGATCACGAACTTGCCGGTCGGGTTGATGTGGAATTTGGTGCCCTTGTGAAGCCACTTGGCCGGCAGCACCGGCTTGAGGATTTCCTCGCGCACGGCTTCGATCAGGTCCTTCTGCTTGATGCCCGGGTCGTGCTGGGTCGACAGCACCACCGCATCGATCGCGGTCGCCGCGCCGTCTTCATAGCGCAGGGTGACCTGCGACTTGGCATCCGGACGCAGCCAGGCCAGCGCCGAGTTCTTCTTCTTGCGGATCTTGGCCTGCTGCTCGACCAGGCGGTGCGACAGGTGGATGGCCGCCGGCATGAAGCTGTCGGTTTCGTTGGTGGCATAGCCGAACATCAGGCCCTGGTCGCCGGCACCCTGTTCTTCGGGCTTCTTGCGGTCCACGCCCTGGTTGATGTCCGGCGACTGCTTGCCGATCAGGTTGAGCACGCCACAGGTCTCGCCGTCGAAGCCGACGTCGGAGCTGTTGTAGCCGATGTCCAGGATCACCTTGCGGGTCAGCGCTTCCAGATCGATCCAGGCGCTGGTGGTCACTTCGCCGGCGACGATCGCAACGCCTGTCTTGACCAGCGTCTCGCACGCCACGCGGGCACGCTTGTCCTGGGCCAGGATGGCATCCAGCACGGCGTCGGAGATCTGGTCGGCGATCTTGTCCGGATGGCCTTCGGAGACCGATTCGGAGGTGAACAGGTAGCTGGACATCAGGCTTATATCCCTTAATTCGGATGAAAAGATGGGTGCGGATGATACACGCCCCGTGTGTCGGTTGCATTGTGCGCCTGAACGCGATGCCGTGGGGTTAAGCCGATGTCGGTGGGCGCGGCGCGTCCGGCGCAGGAGCCGGCGCATCCACAGCCCCGCGCCGACGAAACCTGGCGGTGGATATTCCCATGCGTGCATGTCGGGCCTGCTAGCATCGGCCGATGGATTCATTGACCCAGATCGTTCTTGGCGGCGCCATCGCCGCTGCCATCGCGCCGCCCGGACAGCGGCGCGCTGCCTTGTTGGCCGGCGCGGCACTGGGCACCTTGCCCGACCTCGACTCGCTGGCGTTGCTGCCGCTGACCGACGACCCGGTCACCCTGATGACCGTGCACCGCAGCGCCAGCCATTCGTTGTTCGTGCTGCCGTTGGTGGGCTGGCTGATCTGGTGGCTGTTCCGGCGCTACGGCAACGGGCGCGTGGCCAGTGCACCCACGCGCTGGTTCTGGGCGATCCAGCTGGCGCTGATCACCCATCCGCTGCTGGATGCCTTTACCGTCTACGGCACCCAGCTGTGGTGGCCGCTGCAGCCGCATCCGGCCATGTGGTCGAGCGTCTTCATCATCGACCCGGCGTACACGCTGTGGCTGTTGCTGGCCTGTGCGGTGGCCTGGTTCGCGCGTGCGCGCCCACTTGCGCAGCGCGCGCTGGTGATCGGGCTGGTGGCGAGCAGCGCGTACCTGGGCTGGTCGCTGATGGCCAAACACCTGGTCGACCAGCAGGCCGATCGCGCGCTGGCGGCGATGGGGCTGGCCGACGCGCCACGCTTCTCGGTGCCCATGCCGTTCAACACCTTGCTGTGGCGCGTGGTGGCGATGACGCCCGGCGGTTATGTGATCGGCGAACGTTCGCTGGTGGCCGACAGCGGCCCGATGCAGTTCCGCGGGTTCTCCAGCAATACCCAGGCACTGGGCGAAGTGGCCCGGTTCGATTCGGTACGCAGGCTGACTTGGTTCAATCGCGGCTTCATGCGCGCACGCCTGGTCGATGACGACCTGATGCTCAGCGATCTGCGCATGGGCCTGGAGCCGGACTACAACTTCAATTTCGTCGTGGCCCATCGCGAGGACGGACAGTGGCAGCCAATCGTGCCGCGGCAGGTGCAGGCGGCGTATCGCGCACCGGTGGCCCGCGACCAGATCGGCGCGGTGCTGGCGCAGATGTGGCGCCGCATCTGGCAGGCGCCAAGCGGCACGACGTTGACCGGCGACCTGGACACGGCCGGGACGCCAGCCGCCGCACCCGCTCCGAACGCTCAATAGACCGTGGCGCGGGCCTGCACGAACGAGTAGAAGAACACCGCATTCGGGTCGCTTTGCACCTGCGCCAGTTCGCCGCGCATGCCCTCCACGGTGTCTGCGTCGACGGCGCCGGCCTGCAGCAGCTGATCGGCCGCCGACAGCAGCACTTCTTCCCAGAACCCGATCATGGTCTTGCGCCGGCCGGGCTCGCGGTTGTCCAGATGCAGGGTCTTGATCTGCGTGTGCACATCGCGGAAGCCGCCGGCCAGCAGCAGGTTGCCCAGCTTGGCACCGACGAACGGGTCGCCGCCCTGGTCGTGCTGGAAGTCGTTGAACGCCATCCAGTAGCGCCACAGATTGGGCGAGTACGGGTGCAGCAGGAACGAGGCATTCATCACCTCGGTCACGTAGACCGGCGCGCCGGGCAGCAATACGCGCCGCACTTCGTTGAGTACGCGCGCCGGCGAGGGCACGTGTTCGAGCACCCAGCACAGGAAGGCCGCATCGAACTGGCGCGCCTCGAACGGCAGGTCGCCCGCATCGGCCTGCTGCAGCGTGTAGCGCTCGCGGCACCACGCCAACCGTTCAAGATTGGCCCGCGCCGCGCCCAGCTGCGCCTCGCTCAGGTCCACGCCGGTGACGTGCAGGTCGGGAAACCGGCGCAGCAGGATCTCGGTCTGCGCGCCGACCCCGCTGCCCACTTCCAGCAGGCGCCGCGCGCCGCTGTAGTCGACCTCGTTGAACAGGGTGGTTTCCAGCAGCCGGGCCTGTTTGAGCAGGCGCGCCTGTTCGGTGGCCGAAAATCCGTGCAGATAGGTCGGGGTGTCGCTTGGTGCACTCATGCGTGCGGCTCCAGCAATGCAGAAAAACTCAGGCAGCGTCCGACAATGCGGGCGGCACGCCGGCGATCAAGGCGTCGAAGTAATTGCGCGTCAGCGCCAACTGCGCTTCCGGCGTTTCGGCGCGATTGACCACCGCACGGAAGTCCGCGCTTTGCGGGTGATCCTTGGCATACCAACCCAGGTGCTTGCGCGCGATGCGCACGCCCTGCGGTTGGCCGTAGAACGCATGCAGGGCTTCCAGGTGGCCGAGTAGGGTATCGCGCACGAAGGCCAGCGATGGCGGCGGCAACACCTCGCCGGTGGCCAGAAAATGCGCCACTTCGCCAAAGATCCACGGACGTCCCTGCGCCGCGCGCCCGATCATCACTGCATCCGCACCGGTCTCACGCAGCACCTGCGCGGCCTTCTGCGGCGAATCGATATCGCCGTTGGCGATCACCGGGATCTGCAACGCCGCCTTGATCTGCGCGATCGTCGCGTACTCGGCGCTGCCGGTGTAATGCTGGTCGCGGGTACGCCCGTGCACGGCGAGCGCGGCAATGCCACAGTCCTGCGCGATGCGGGCGATGGTGGGGCCGTTGCGATGGTCGCAATCCCAGCCGGTGCGGATCTTCAAGGTCACCGGCACATCCACCGCCTGCACCACCGCGCGCAGGATGCGCGCCACGAGCGCCTCATCGCGCATCAATGCCGAGCCGGCCCAGGCATTGCACACCTTCTTGGCCGGGCAGCCCATGTTGATGTCGATCAGCTGCGCACCGTGGTCCACGTTGTAGCGCGCCGCCTCGGCCAGTTGCTGCGGCTCGGTGCCAGCGATCTGCACGCTGATCGGGTCCGGTTCGCCGGCATGATCCATGCGGTGCAGCGATTTACGCGTGCCCCAGAAGCGTGAGTCGGAAATGGTCATCTCCGACACCGCCAGCCCGGCGCCAAGCCGCTTGCACAGCAAGCGGAACGGCTTGTCGGTGACGCCGGCCATGGGCGCGAGAATCACCTTGGGGGCGATGGAGTAGGGGCCGATCTGCATGGGGGCATTGTAGCTGGGTGGGGAATCGGGAATCGGGAAAGCGCTTCCGGCCTTCGGTCCTGCGCGATTGCTGTGTGGGGCGCGCGACCAGATAGAACGAGGGCGGCGAACCTGTTGGCTGGCCGTACCCTCACCCCAACCCCTCTCCCGCGGGGAGAGGGGCTTCTATTCCTTCTCCGCCTCGTGGGTAGAAGAGCAGCTTCTTTCCTTCTCCACTTGGGAGTGGGAGCAGCTTCTATTTCCTTCTCCCGTCGGGAGAAGGTGGCGCGTCAGCGCCGGATGAGGGTACGGGCGCCCGACGCTGCATCACGCCTCATTCCCTAGCATCACGCCTCATTCCTGTACCCGACGCTTTCCGACGAAGGCGACCGAAGTTCCTGCACCAGCAGAGCTCGCAGCGCCCGTCGGCAGCCACGTCTCAACCTGCGGTCCCCGGCGCAAAACAGTCTCCAACGTGCACGCCAAACCCCTGAACGCAGAAGGCGACCGCATCGCTGCAGTCGCCTTTGTTGATCGCTTGACGCGTGCGGTTTACACAGCCACGTCAGGCAGCATCCGTGGCATCGAGGTCGCCGCGCCTTCCACCTCGGTGGAGCGCGCCGCGTAGCGGGTGGCAAAGCGCACGTGGGTGATGAAGCTTGCCCCCGGCGACTGCGCCAGCGAGGCGACCAGCGCGCCGTTGAAGGCGTCGCCGGCACCGGTGGTGTCCACCGTCTGCGCGCTTTCGGCGCCCACGCGATAATGCGCGGCAGTGTCGCCGCGCAGCTGTTCGTCGGCGTGCGAAATGAAGGCGCCCACCGCACCCAGCGTGACCACCACGGTCCCGCCCGGCAGCAACTTGCGGCACAGCGAGTGCAGCGTGTTGCCATCCAGCGCCGCGACATCGTCGGCGTTGATGCGCTCGCCGACGTGGCGGCCGAGCAGCGCGGCGAATTCGGTCTCGTTCGGGGTCAGCACGTCCGACAGCTTGAGCAGGCCGATCGAGGTCGGCGCATTGGCGGGCGCGGCGTTGAGCACGGTCAGTACGCCGCATTCGCGTGCAAGCGCCAGTGCCGATTCGACGGTTTCTGCCGGCGATTCCAGCTGTGCCAGCAGCACGCGTGCCGAGGCCACCAGCGCGCGCTGGTTGTCGACAAAGGCTGCACTCAGCACCGAGTTGGCGCCGGCACCGATTACGATGGTGTTGCGGCCGTGACCGTCCACATAGATGCCACCGGTGCCGGTGGGCTCGTTGCTGGGCTCGGCGATCAGCGCAAAGCCGTCGTGTGCGGCCAGCGAGCGCGCCAGCGCGCCGCCGGCATCGTCGCCCAGCGCGCACAGGAAATGCGTCCTGGCACCGGCACGCGCGGCCGCGACCGCCTGGTTGAACCCCTTGCCACCGGGCCCGGTGCTGTAGCGGCCGGCGATGGTGGCACCCGGCGCCGGCAACACGTCGCAGCGCCACACGTGATCGACATTGAAAGACCCGACAACGACGACCGAACTCATAAATACCTGCTTGCTTGAATGACTTGAATGAAACGTGGCGTGCAGCGATTAGACCGTGACGCCGATGAACCCGCGCCGCCTCAACCGAAGTGCGAGAGCACCCCGGCAATGGTAGCGGTCATGAAGGTGGCGATCGAACCGCCGAGCACCGCACGCAGGCCGAATTTGGCCAGATCGTGACGACGTTCCGGCGCCAGCCCGCCAATGCCGCCGATCTGGATCGCGATCGAGCTGAAGTTGGCAAAACCGCACAGGGCATACGTGGCAATCAGGCGGCCTTCTTCGCTCAGGCTCACGCCGGCCACCTGGCCCTTCACGATCTGCGACAACTCGGTGTAGGCGACGAACTCGTTGATCACCACCTTCTGGCCGATCAACGAACCGACCGTGGTCGCGTCCGCCCAGGGCGTGCCGATCACCCAGGCAACCGGTGCCAGCACATAACCGAAGATCGTCGACAGGTTGGTCGGCCGGCCCAGCGCGGCAGCCGCGCCGGTGACCTCGCCCAGCCAGGTCAGCGGCGCGTTGATCAAGGCGATCAGCGCGATGAAGGCCAACAGCATCGCACCGATGTTCAGTGCCAGGCGCAGACCGTCTCCGGCCCCGGCCGCCGCCGCGTCGATGATGTTGCTGGTGGTCTTTTCCACTTCCATCTTGACCGTGCCGCGGGTCAGCGGGGTGCCGGTTTCCGGCACCAGCAGCTTGGCGACCACCAGGGTGGCGGGTGCGGCCATGATGCTGGCGGCGAGCAGATGCTTGGCATAGAACGCCTGCTGCGCGGGGTCGCTGCCGCCGAGCATGCCGACGTAGGCGGCCAGTACGCCGCCGGCGATATGCGCCATGCCGCCGATCATCATCGTCAGCAGTTCGGACTGGGTCATCTTGGGGATGTACGGGCGCACCGTCAGCGGGGCTTCGGTCTGGCCGATGAACACGCTGGCGCACACGCTGGTGGTTTCCGCGCCGGACACACGCATCACCTTGGTGATTGCCCATGCCATCGCCCGCACCACCACCTGCATCACGCCCAGGTGGTAGAGCACGCCCATCAGCGCAGAGAAGAAGATGATGGTGGGCAGCACCTGGAACGCGAAGATGAAGCCGTAGCTTTCGATGTTCATCAGGCTGCCGAAAATGAAGGTGGAGCCTTCATTGACGAAGCTCAGCACCTTCACAAAGCCCTTGCCCAGCGAATCGAACACATCGCGTCCGCCCGGCACCAGCAGCACCAGCGAGGCGAACGAGATCTGCAGCAGCAGGCCGGTGCCAACCAGCTTCCAGTCGATCGCGCGGCGGTTGCTCGAAAACAGCCAGGTGATGCCGATGAGCACCGCCAGACCGAACAGGCCGAAACCGATCCTTCCCAAACCTTCGACCATTCCAATCCCCGGGGCTGCTGACGGCAAAACGAGAAGCCTAGAGCAGGGGGTGTCGGCGGGCAAGGCGAGCGGCATTCAGACGGCCGTCGCAGGCTTGCGCACAGCCCCGGCCCGGTAAACTGCGCAAGCCGGTCCGGGGCAGGTGCCCCGGAGGTTGCAGGAGTTCGCCATGCTTTACCGTCGTCTGGGTTCCACCGGGCTGCAGCTGTCGGCGTTGTCGTTCGGGGCCTGGGTCACCTTCGGCAAGCAGATCGGGCGCGGCGAAGCGCGCAACCTGATCGCTGCGGCCTGGGACAACGGCATCAATTTCTTCGACAACGCCGAGGTCTATGCACGCGGCCGCGCCGAAGAGGTGATGGGCGATGTGATCGCCGATCTGCGCCTGCCGCGCGACGGCTACTGCGTGTCGAGCAAGGTGTTCTTCGGTGCGGTGGACAGCCCGCGCCCGACCCAGCGCGGGCTGTCGCGCAAGCACGTCACCGATGCCTGCCACGCCGCGCTCAAGCGCCTGCGCGTGGACTATCTGGATCTGTATTTCTGCCACCGGCCCGACCCGGACACGCCGGTCCAGGAAACCGTGCGCGCCATGGACGCGCTGATCCGCCAGGGCAAGGTGCTGTATTGGGGCACCTCCGAGTGGAGTGCCGACCAGGTGCACGCGGCCATCGCCATCGCCGAGCAGGAGCACCTGCATGCGCCGGCGATGGAGCAGCCGCAGTACAACCTGCTGCATCGCCAGCGGCTGGAACACGAGTACGCGCCGCTGTGCGAGCGCGGGCTGGGCACCACCATCTGGTCGCCGCTGGCCTCGGGCCTGCTCACCGGCAAATACAACCAGGGCGTGGACGCGGACAGTCGTCTGGGCCAGCCCGGCAACGCCTGGTTGCAGGAAGAGGTGTTGGGGGCAGCGGAGTCGCGCCGTGTCGAGCGCGCACGCGCGTTCTGCGCGCTGGCCGCCGAACTGGGCCACGCGCCGGCACGGCTGGCCATCGCCTGGTGCCTGCGCAACCCGCACGTGTCCAGCGTCATCCTCGGTGCCAGCCGGGTCGCGCAGCTGGAAGAAAACCTCGGCGCCCTGGAGACGCTCGCGCAGATGGATGCAGCCGGATGGGAGCGGGTGGACGCAGTCACATTTTGACGCGTGGCGACACTATCGATTGATCTTGTCAATTGATAACTATGAGTTGATGCAAAGATCCAGCCATTCAGATGAGAATGGCTCTTGATCATTAAATGAGAATGGTTATTATTTGTCTGGCCAACCGACTGGAGATCCAGATCATGACCGCTCATCCCGTGCTGCTCCGCTCCGAACCGGTCAACCTGCGCGACCGCGCCGCGCCGCGTGCCGTGCCTGCCGAAGACCTCATCAGCAGCGAGGCGCTGCTCAAGGGCCGCCGCGAAGTGCTGATCCAGCATGGCGACCGTGTGTATCGCCTGCGCCATACCAGCAACGACAAGCTCATTCTCACCAAGTAACCCTGGCAGCGCGCCCGGCTGCGCCCCCACCACGCGGGCGCGGCCGTACGACGCTGAAGGCAGGACAGGCGCGCCCTCGCGCTAGTGTCCAGGGCACCGCTGCAACAGCAGCGCTTTACTGCTGTCGATTTGCACCAACGCACCCGCTGACGGGTGCGGCATCACCGCTGCGGGCGCTGCCGCCGCCGTCCGCCATTCCGTTCTCCCTCGGCTGCCGCACGCGGCGTATCGCTGCGCGCAAGGTCCGGGGTCTCCCACAAAGGTTCTTGAATGATCCGCCTGCATCCGCTGGTGGCCGCGCTGTCGCTTGCGCTGCCTGCAGTTCCGTTGTGTGCCCATGCTGTCGACGCAGATGCCGGCGGCGAGTCGGCGCGTGAGGTGCACGATTTCGACCGCCTGCAGGTCACCGCCACGCGCACCCAACGGGCGTTGGTCGACGTGCCGGGCACGGTGGACGTGATCGACCGCGAGCAGCTGGACAACCAACTGGTGCGCGAACTCAAGGACTTGTTTCGCTATACGCCCGGTGTGTCGGTCACCACCAACAGCGGCCGTTTCACCGGTGCCAGCGGCATCCGCGTTCGTGGCCTGGACGGTAACCGCGTGGCGATCCTGGTCGACAACGTGCCGGTATCGGATACCTTCGCGTTTGGCAGCTATCTCAATGCCAACCGTAACTTTGTCGATCTGGAAACGCTCAAGCGCGTGGAAGTGGTGCGCGGGCCGGCCAGCGCCTTGTACGGGTCCGATGCGCTGGGTGGTGTGGTGGCCTTCGTCACCAAGGATCCATCGGATTATCTGAGCGACGATACGTCCAGCTACGTCGGCCTGAAGTTCGGCTACGAAGGCGACTGGAACGGGCTGTTTGCCGGCGCCACCGGCGCCTTCGGCGGCGAGCGCTGGAGCGGGATGGTGGCCGTTGCGCACCGACAGGGCCAGGAGGCGCAAAACCAGGGCGAGATCCGCAGCCGCGATTTCACCCGCACTGCGGCCAACCCGCAGCAGGTCGACGGACGCAGCGTGCTGACCAAGCTGGTGTATGCGCCAAGCGCACGACAGCGTTTCAAACTCACGGTCGAAGGCAACGAAGACTACGGCAGCATCGATGCGCTCAGCAGCATCGACACGCGCTCGCCAAGCGCCTCGCTGCGCATTCTGTCGCAGGAGGGGCGCGACCATCAGACCCGTGCGCGGGTGTCGCTGCGGCACGAGATCGATGCGCTGGATTCCGCACTGGCCGACGATCTGCAGTGGCAGGTGTATCGCCAGGACAGCGAGAGCCTGCAGCGCACCAACGAGTTACGCGGCAACAACACCCGCCGCCATAACGAACACACCTTCGATCAGCGTGTTTACGGCCTGCTGGTCAACGCCCACAAAGGCATCGACACCGGCACGCTTCGCCACGAAATCACCTATGGCCTGGACGGCACCTGGACCGACACGCGTGCCAAGCGCGATGGCTATTCGGTCAACCTCGCCAATGGGGCAGTCACCAATCGGGTAGGCCAGGACGTGTTTCCGGTACGCGATTTCCCGACCAGCGAAACCACCAAGCTCGGGTTGTATGCGCAGGACGAAATCGGCCTGCTCGATGGTCGACTGTCGCTGACGCCGGGCGTGCGCGTGGACTATTTCCGGCTGTCGCCGCGGGTGGACGACATCTTCCGCGAAGACAATCCGGGCGTTGCCGCCGCGACCATCGAGCAAACCCAGGTCTCGCCCAAGTTCGGCGCGGTGTGGCGGTTCTCCGACGCATGGTCGGCTTACGCCAACTACGCGCATGGCTTCCGCGCGCCGCCGTACAACGACGTCAATATCGGCTTCACCAATCTGCAGGGGCGCTATACCGCCATCGCCAACCCCGACCTGAAAGCGGAAACCAGTCGCGGTGGTGAACTGGGGCTGCGCTTCAACGACGCGCTCGGTTATCTCGGCCTGGCGGTGTACTACACCGATTACCGCGATTTCATCGAGTCCAATGCGCCAGCCGGGGTCAACGCCGACGGTTTCATGGTGTTCCAGTCGCGCAACGTGGACGATGTGGTGATCAAGGGCGCAGAGGCACGCGGCGGCCTGGATCTCGGGGTGCTGGCCGGCTGGCAGGGCTGGTCGTTGAACAGCGCGGTTGCCTATTCGGAAGGCGACAACCTGACCGACAACACGCCGCTCAACTCGGTGGATCCGCTGCGCGGCACGCTCGGCGTGGCCTTCGACAGCGACAGCTGGGGCGCAGAGCTGATCGGCAGCTTCGTCGCGCGCAAGCGGCGCCCGCAGTTGGCCAGCTATTACACCCCGGCCGGCTACGCCACGCTGGACCTGATGGGGCACTGGGAGTTCGCACCCGGCGCCAGGCTCACCGCCGGCCTCTTCAATCTGGCCGACCGCCGCTATGTGGACTGGAATGCACTGCCCAACGGCACGCTGGCCGGCAGCACGGTGGTGGACCGCTTCACCGGCGCCGGGCGTACCGCCGCAGTCAGCCTGGCCGTGAGCTGGTAGCGGCCATGCCCATCGCCCGCACACCGCCGGTGTCGTCGCATGCACGCGCTACCGCCGCGGCGCTGCCGCGTCCGCCGCAGTTGTCGGCGTTGGGCACGGTGCTGTGCCTGTACCGCCCTGCGCTGGGCAATGAACTCGATGGCTGGCAACACGCGGTCGATGCGGCCGCCTTGCGACAGGTCGATAGCGAGGGCGTGCGCGAGAGCGTGTGGTTCTTCGATGCCGACGGCCACTGCTGCTGGCGGTTGTACCTGTTGCCGGACAGTGACTTCCTGAGTTGGGACCGGCTGGTTTCGCGCTTGCCGCCCGTACCGGACGACACCCAGGGCCTGGGCGTGGGCGAGCGCCTGTGGCGGCGGCTGGCCGGACGCATGCGCGGCGAGAGCTGGCGGTTGAGCGCGCTGCGGTTGCACCCGGCCGGCGGGCGCGCGCAACCCCTGGCGGCGAGCCTTGCGACCGTGTCGGCGTTGGGGGCGGAGGTCGCCGCACGGCTTGCGCGGGAAGAAGGCATCGACGGTCGCGTGGCCGTGGACGATTGCTGCTGCGCGCGCGCTGCCTTGTCGCGCGCGGCGCAGGCCGGCGCGCGCGGGGCCGATCCCATCGCCATGACCGCTGCGCTGCTGCGCCTGCGCCGCTGACATCCCCGTCTTCACCACCGAGAGTTCCGATGAGTCGATTCGTCCCCCCTTGTCTTGCCCTGACCCTGAGCCTGTTACCCGTGGTCGCCACTGCAGCGACAGATGCCGAGCGCGATCGCCAGAGCATCCTGGCGATGCAGGGCGAGTACGCGGTGGATTTCGCCTTCGACGAAACCGTGTTGCTCAAGCCCGGCTACGAGCGCGCCTCGGCGATGCGCAGCGGTGCAAGCGAGGTGGTCATCGTGGTCGAGGACAGCCCGCGCAAGATCGTGTTGCAGCACCTGCTGGTGGACGAGAAGACCAAGCACGTGACCAAGCACTGGCGGCAGGACTGGGTCTATCAGGCGCCACAGCGGTTCGAGTTCAGTGCGGACCAGACCTGGCAGGTACGTGCGGTGCCGGCCGCCACGACCACCGGTGCGTGGACCCAATGTGTGTTCGAAGTCAGCGATGCGCCACGCTACTGCGGTACCGGCCGCTGGGACTACGCCGATGGCCACCCGACCTGGACCAGTGACTTGAGCTGGCGCCCGTTGCCGCGCCGCGAGTACACCAAGCGCAGCGACTACAACGCGCTGTCGGTGATCAACCGGCATACCCTCACGCCCAATGGCTGGACGCACGAACAGTTCAACACCAAGGTGCTGCGCAAGCCCGACGGCAGCCAGGAAGCGATCGCACGCGAGTTCGGCTTCAACGACTACCGCAAGACCACCGAGGTCGATTTCGCTCCGGCCTATGCCTACTGGAAGGGCACGCAGGATTACTGGGCCAAGGTGCGTGCACGCTGGGCCAGATTTCTGGACACACCGCCGGGCCTGCACCTGAAGACCAGGCCCGATGGCATGGCGATGATCATGCCGATGTTCGAGCAGGCCGAAGCTGTGCAAGCGGGCAGGCGCGTCAAGGACGCGCAGATCGATGCAGTGTTCGCGCAATGGGCCGAACCGGCGAACTAGCCAGCCCAGGCCGTAGGAGCGCACCAGGGCGCGACGTGGCTTTCCCGACACGCCCATCGCGCCGCGCCCATGACGCTGCTGCGAGGTCGCGCCCTGGTGCGCTCCTACAGGCGAGGCGCGGGTTGGTCGCTCAAAGGGCCGTTATTCCTTGAACATCAGAAACGCCGCCACCAGGATCAGCCCGAATGCGGCCCAGTGGTTCCATTTCAGCGACTGGCCCAGGTAGAACGTCGAGAACCCGGCGAACACCAGCAGCGTGATCACTTCCTGCATGCCCTTGAGCTGCGGCGCCGAATACACCGCGCTGCCCAACCGGTTGCCCGGCACCTGCAGGCAATATTCGAAGAACGCAATGCCCCAGCTGACCAGGATCGCGATCATCAGCGGGGTGCTCTTGTACTTCAGATGCCCGTACCAGGCGAAGGTCATGAACACATTGCTGGCGAGCAGCAACAGGACCGGATACAGATAGGCGGTGAACGACGCGGTGGGCATGACGGCAGACGGCAGCGAAGGGGCCGGCAGCATAAGCCAGACCCGTTAAGCGCACGCGACCGTGCCGATGAGCCCGGCAAGCAGGCCAAGGCTGCTCAGGCTGGCCGCGTGCAGCGCAGTCAGGCATCGGGCCCCGGCTGCGCCTCGCCGCCGCCGGGGACAGAGCCGCTAGCGCTGCATGCCCCAGCGCCGCACGGTGAGCCGCTCGATCGCCTGGAACACCACGCCCTCCACCAGCAGGCCCAGCACGATCACCATGGCCAGGCCGGCAAACACCTTGTCGGTGTAAAGCTCGTTGCGGTTCTGGAAGATGTACCAGCCCAGCCCGCCCTGACCGGAGGTGGCGCCGAACACCAGCTCGGCGGCGATCAGGGTGCGCCAGGCGAACGCCCAGCCGATCTTCAGGCCGGACAGGATGGCCGGCAGCGCCGCCGGGATCAGCAGCTGCGCCACATAGCGTGGGCCGCGCAAGCCGTAGTTGCGGCCGGCCATGCGCAGCGTGTCGGGCACCGCCTGAAAGCCGGCGTAGGTGGTCAGCGCCAGCGGCCACAGCACCGAGTGCACCAGCACGAACACCAGGCTGCCGGTGCCCAGCCCGAACCACAGCAGGGCCAGCGGCAACAGCGCGATGGCCGGCAGCGGGTTGAACATGGCGGTGAGTGTGCCGAGCACGTCGCGGCCCCAGCGGGTGGAGGCGGCCACGGCGGTCAGCAGGAACGCCGACACCACGCCGAGCAGATAGCCCTGCGCCAGCACCTGCAGCGAAGCGCCTACCCGGCGCAGCAGTTCGCCCGACAGCAGGCCGTCGTAGAACGCGCGCGCAGTCTGCACGGCGCTGGGCAGCATCAGATCGTCGCCGACCACGCGTGCGGCGACCTCCCAGGCCGCTCCAAGGACCAGTAGCACTAGGGCCTTGCGCAGCCAGGCGGGTGCCTGCCATCGGATCGGCGCAGCGGCGGTCAACAGGGCCGGGTCCAGTGGCTGCAGCGTCAATTCGTATTCCGCGCGCACCGGTGGAATCGGCGGCAACGCCGTGGCGGGCGAGCGGCTCATGGCAGCGCCTCACGCTGCAGCGGGGCAGTGCGACGCAATGGCGCCACCTTGTCGTCGTCCAGGGTGTCGTCGGGCAGATCGAACAGCAGGCGATGAATCCGTTGCGCGGTCTGCTGAAACGCCACGCTACCGGCGCTATGCGGCCCGAAGGCATGTGCGTTGAGCTCGGCGCGCACCCGGCCCGGGTGCGGCGACAGCAGCAGGACACGGTTGCCGATCACCAACGCCTCTTCGATGGAATGAGTGACGAACAGCAGCGTGAAGCGCGATTGTTCCCAGAGCTCCAGCACCTGCTCCTGCATGCGCGAACGCGTCAGCGCATCCAGTGCCGCGAAGGGCTCGTCCATCAGCAACACGCGCGGGCGCATCGCCAGCGCGCGCGCAATGGCGACGCGCTGCTTCATGCCGCCGGACAAGGTGTGCGGGTAGGCCTCGGCAAACGCGCTCAGCCCGACCTGGGCCAGACTCTCGTCCGCCCGTTCGCGTGCTTCGGCGCGCGACAGCGTGCGCGCCGCCCGCAGGCCGAAGATCACGTTGTCGCGCACGGTCTTCCAGGGCGCCAGCTGATCGAACTCCTGGAACACCACCACCCGATCCGGCCCCGGCCCGGTCACCGCCTGTCCGTCCAGACGGATCTGCCCCTCGCGCGGGCCGACGAAGCCGGCCACCGCCTTGAGCAGGGTGGATTTGCCGCACCCCGATGGCCCCAGCAGCACAAAACGGTCGGCTTCATGCACATCGAAGCGCACCCGATGGGTGGCGCGCACCACCCGCTGGGCGGAGGCGTATTCCAGGCTGACATGATCGACCTGCAGCAAGGGCGTGCTCATCGCTCAGCTCCCGCCCGCAACCAGCGGGTCGTCGAAGAAGTAGTCGCTGACCTTGGCCGGTGCCTGCTTGATCGCCCCGCTGTGCTGCATGAACTTGCCCAGCCCCAGCGTGTTCTGCGGTGCCACGGTGAACTGCACCTTGGGGTCCTTGAGGATCTGCAGCACCAGCGCGCGGTCGATCCCCGAGCCATTGCGGCGCAGGAAGATATCCGCCGCCTGATCCGGATGCGCGGTGACGAACTTGGCTGCCTGGTCCAGTGCAGCGACGAAGGCGCGATAGGTCTTGGGATTGTCGCGGCGGAATTTTTCGGTGGCGTACAGCACCGTCGCCGACGAGGGGCCGCCCTCGATGTCGTAGGAACTGGTCACGATATGCGCGGCCGGGTTGCGCGCCAGCTCCTGCTCCTGGAACGGCGGACTGGCGAAATGCGCGGTGATTTCGGTGCGGCCACGGATGATCGCCGCCGCCGCATCCGGGTGCGGCAACGCCACCTGCAGCGGATCGAGCTGATGGGTGCCCTTGTCGCCCCAGCGCTGTTGCGAGGCATGCTGCAGAAAACGCGACTGCACCGACACGCCGGTGGCAGGCACCGCAATACGGTCCTGCGGGGTGAAATCGCCGATGCTCTTGATGCGCGGGTTATTGCTGATCAGGTAGTACGGAAAATTGCCCAGCGAGGCCACCCCACGCACATTCTGCCGGCCGCGCGTGCGGTCCCAGATGGTGAACAACGGTCCCACGCCGGCACCGGCGATATCGATCGACCCGGTGAGCAACGCATCGTTGACCGCTGCGCCACCGGAGAGCTGCAGAAACTGCACGTCGATGTCGACACCGGCGGACTTGCCCTGCTGCTCGATCAACTTCTGGTCCTGCGCCACATCCAGCAGCAGATAGACGATGCCGAACTGCTTGGCGATGCGCAGCTTGCCTTCGGCCTGCGCCTGCCCGCTATGCAGCAGCGGCAAGGCGGCCAGAAACAGCAGCGCGATGGGCCGCAAAAAGCGTCGGCGCTGCGAAGGTGCGTGAGAAGTGACAGTCAAACGCATGCGGCGCTCCGGTCGATGAGGGGAGAGGGCAGGCGCGCGCTCAGAACGGCGCATCGCCTTCGATGGTGGTGCGGTTGAGACGGCGACGCAGGTGATCGGGCGTACCGGCGGCCAGGTGCATGACCGAGCGGTTGTCCCAGAACACCATGTCATGCGGCTGCCAGCGATGCCGGTACACCAGCGCCGCGCGCGTGCTGTGCGCAAACAAGGTCTGCAACAGCGCCCGGCTTTCGTCCTCGGGCAGGCCGACGATGCGCGTGGTGAAATGCTCGCTGACGAACAACGCTTTCTGGCCGGTTTCCGGATGCGTGCGCACCACCGGGTGCTGCACGGGCGTCACTTCGGCAATCTGCTCGGGTGTCAGTGCCGGCCGCCACGGATTGCGCGCGCGCAGCTCTTCGTACTTGGCCAGATAACTATGTTCGGCGCGCAGGTCCTGCACCGTGTGCTTGAGCGCGTCGGGCAACGTTTGCCACGCCAGGTGCTGGTTGGCGAACAGGGTATCGCCGCCCTCGCTTGGCAGCTCCTGCGCGTGCAGCAGCGAGCCCAGGCTCGGGGTTTGCTTGTAGGACAGATCCGAGTGCCAGTAATGCCCGGCATCGCCCAGGCCGATCGGCTCGCCGTTTTCCTTGATGTTGGACACCACCAGCACTTCCGGGTGATCGCGCAGCTGGAAATTGCGCAGCACATGAATCTGCAACGGCCCGAAGCGACGGCTGAAATCCACCTGCTGCGCCGGTGTGATGCGCTGATCGCGGAACACCAGCACGTGGTGATCCAGATGCGCCCGATGGATGCGCGCGAACGTAGCGGCGTCCAGCGGTTGCGACAGATCCAGCCCGATCACCTCTGCGCCCAGTGGCGCATCGAACGGCACGATCCGCACGCCTGACGCAGCCGCGGTGGTGGCATCGGCACGCGGCGGTTGCACACGCGCGGCGGAACGACTGCTGGCCATGACCCTGGCACCTCGACAACGGCAAAGGCCGCCAACGGCGACCGGACTGGTCACTCTAGGCAGTCATGCCGTCGCTGCGAACGTACGATTGGCAAGGTGCTTATGCGCTGCGGGTATATGAAATACCGCCACCCGCATCGTGCTTCGCTCGCCGCAGAGACCGTCGCGCCGATTCCCGCGTTGCCATCAGACGGCGCAGCACATGCCGCCGTCAGCCGGCACGGCGTGCACGCGCGCCGAGAGCGGCCGCCGAACGTAGCGCGCAACCGTCAGACGGGCGCGGACGGCGTGCAGTAATCGCTGTGTACCGGTGGTACGTGCGAATCCCGAACACCGGCCGCGCCCGCCCGGGGCCTGCGCAGTAGTCTGGTTGGCTGCTCTTATTCGCTGCGCAAGGCCAACGCCGGTGGCGTGGACAGGATGCGACGGGTGCCTGACCAACCGGCCAGCAGACTCAGGGCGAGCCCGAATGCGCCGCCCAGCAGCAGACGCGGCCAGTCCGGTGCCAGTGCGATCTCGAAGGCCTGTTGTCCGACCAGTGCGCCGATCACCGCCGCCGCCGTCACCGCCAGCCCCGCCGCCAGCAACCCCAGTGCGCCAAATTCCACCAGCACTGCGCCGCGTAGCTGCCCGCGGCGCGCGCCCAGCGTGCGCAGCACGGCACTGTCGTAGCGGCGCTCGCCGGCGGTGGCCTGCAGCGCCGCCAGCAGCACCAGCACACCGGCGAGCAGGCTGAACCCCATCACCAGTTGAACCGCCTGTGCCACCTGGTCGATCACCTCGCGCACGCGGCCCAGGATGGCATCGATATCCAGCACCGAGATGTTGGGGTAGTCGCGGCTCAGCGACGCCAGCTTGGGGGCACTGCCGGGCGGCAGGTGGAAGGCCGAAATCAGGTTGTACGGCGCATCGCCGACTGCGCCCTCATTGAGCAGCAGGAAAAAGTTGACCCGGAACGAATCCCAATCGGCCTTGCGGATGCTGGTGACGGTAAAACTGCGTTGCTGTTCGCCCAGCAGCAAGGTGATGCGGTCACCGAGTTTGAGCTGGTAGCGCTGTGCCCAGCCTTCTTCCACCGAGGCTTCCGCTGCAGTGCTGTCGGCTGCCCAGAACTTGCCCTGCAACAGGGTATTGGCCGGCGGAAATGCGTGCCGCCAGGAAAAATTGACCGGGCGGTTGTCGCCGTCGCCATCGTCGGCCGGGTCGCGGTCGCCGCGCACCGGCGGCTTGTCGTTGATGGCGACCAGGCGTCCGGTGGAGAACGGCTCCACTGCTGCACCTTCCACCCCCAATCCGCGCAGCGTTTGCAGCACCGGCTCGGTCTGTTCGGGCTGGATGTTCATCAGGAAGTAGTTGGGCGTATCGGCCGGGAGGCGGTCGCGCCACTGGCCGAGCAGGCCGGGGCCGACCACGGCCAGCAGCAACAGCGCGCACAACGACAGCGACAGCCCGACCAACTGCACCACGCTCAGCCCGCGTCGCCGTGTCAACGAGGCCAGGCCCAGCTTCCAGGCACCACGCAGGCGGTGCTGGATCGGCCGCAGCAGCGCGAGCAGGCCAAGGCCCAGCATCATCGCCACCAGCGCCAGCGCGGCCAGTCCACCCAGCACCCAGCCAGCCAGCACCAGGTTGCCGGTGGCATACACGGTCAGCGCCAGCGTCGCGGCCAGGGCTGCGCCATACACCAGCAACGAGCTTGGCGGCACGGCGGCAAAACTGCGGTTGAGCACGCGCATCGGCGGCACGTTGCGCAGCCGCAGCAGCGGCGGCAGGCCGAAGCCCAGCAACAGGGTCAGGCCGATGCCCGCACCGGCCAGCGCAGGGGTAGCCTGCGGCAGCGGCAGGCGGTTCGGAATCAGGCTGCCGAGTGCCTGCACCAGGCCTTCCTGCGCCAGCATGCCCAGCCCGATGCCGACCAGGCAGGCCGGAATGGCGGTCAGCAGTAATTGCAGCGACAGCATCGCCAGGATGTCGCGCTGCTTCGCGCCCAGGCAGCGCAGCACTGCCACGGTGTCGATACGCCGCATCGCAAACCGGTTGGCCGCCAGTGCGGTCGCCACGCCGGACAACAGCACCGCCAACAAGGCCGACAAGGCCAAGAAGCGGCCGGCGCGATCGAACGCCGCACGCATGCCGCGTTGGGTGTCTTCGATGCCGACCAATCGGTACTCGCTGGCACGCGGCTTCAGCCAGGCGCGAAGATCGGCGATGGCCTCCGGCGCACCGGCGAACATCAACCGGTAGGAGGCGCGGCTACCCGGCCCGAGCAGGCCGGCACCATCGATATCGGCGCGATTGACCAGCAACGGCGGCGACAGCTGCATCAGCTCGCCGGAGGCATCCGGTTCGGCGCGCAGCACGCCGGTGATGGTCAAGTGGCCGGCACCGAATTCCAGCTGCTCGCCCACGCGCAGGCCCAGCGCTTCGAGCAGACGCGGGTCGGCATAAGCCTGGCCGGGCGGCGGTGCGCTGGCGACGCTGCCCTCCGTCCCGACGCCGTCCCTGGACACCAGCAGCTGCCCACGCAGCGGGTAACCGGCGCCAACGCCGCGGATATTGGCCATCTGGCTGGCATCGCCGTGGAACAGCACGCTGGGGAAGCTGACCATGCGCGTGCTCTGCAGGCCACGTCGTTGCGCTTCTTCGGCGAAGTCGGCCGGAATCTCCTGGCGGCCGGTCACGCCCAGATCGCCACCGAGCACCTCGGCCGCGCTGGAGGTCAAGGCGAGCGTCACCCGGTCGACCAGCGTGCCGACGGCGGTCATTACCGCAACGCCCAGCACCAGCGCAGCGAACACGGTGAGCAGGTCGCCGGCCAGGAATTCGCGGCGTACCGCGCGTGCGGCTTGTCGCAGCACGTTCATGCGGCCGGACCGGTCTGTGCGTGCAGGCGGCCGCTGTCGATGCGGTAGATGTGTTTGCAGCGCTGCGCCAGGGTCATGTCGTGAGTGACCAGCACCAGGGTGGTGTCGCTGGTGGCATTGAGCGCGAACAACAGGTCGCTGATCTGTGCGCCGGTGGCCTGGTCCAGGCTGCCGGTGGGTTCGTCGGCGAACAGGATGCGGGGGCGGGCCACGAATGCGCGCGCCAGCGCCACGCGTTGCTGCTCGCCGCCGGACAGCTGGCGCGGGTAATGGCGCGCACGCGCACTCAGGCCCACCGCTTCCAGCACTTCGCGCACCCGCGCCGGGTCTTCGCGCCCGGCCAGTTCCAGCGGCAGCGCGATGTTTTCTTCGGCGGTCAGCGCCGGCAACAGGTGGAAGCTCTGGAACACGAAGCCCACTTCGCGGGCGCGCAGGGCGGCGCGGGCTTCTTCGTCCAGCTGGCCCAGGTCCTGGCCCGACAGCGCGATGCTGCCGCGGCTGGGCAGGTCCAGCCCGGCCAGCAGGCCGAGCAGGGTGGTCTTGCCCGAACCGGAGGCGCCGACGATGGCGATGCTGTCGCCTTCACTGACCGTCAAGCTCACGTTGTCGAGGATGTGGAGTGTTCCCTCCGGGCCACTGACGGACTTGCCGACCTCGCGGACGTCGATGGCGGTGCGGGTGCTGGAGCGGGGGGCCAGACTGTCGATGAGGAATCTCCGAATGCGTGAAAGAACACTGCGATATGGCGCGCTGGCCCTGTGGCTGCTGGCACTGTCCCTGCTTGCGCCGGGGATTGCCTCTGCCAGAAGTCCGGCCACCACGGCACCGATCCTGGTCGTTGGCGACAGCCTGAGCGCTGCGCACAACATTCCGGTGCAGTCCGGCTGGGTGACCTTGCTGGACCAACGCCTGAAGCGTGACATGGCGACGCCACCGGCGGTCGTCAATGCCAGCATCAGCGGCGAAACCACCTCCGGTGCGCTGACCCGGCTGCCCGGTCTGCTGGAAAAACACCGTCCCGGCGTGGTGGTGATCGAACTGGGCGGCAACGACGCGCTGCGCGGCCTGACCCCGGCCCAGCTCAAGGGCAACCTGGAAAAGATGATCCAGCTCAGCGAACGGGCCGGTGCCAAGGTGCTGTTGCTGGGCATCGACGTACCGCCCAACTACGGCCCGGCCTACCGCGAGCGCCTCAAGGCCACCTATGCAGACCTGTCGAAACAGTACACCACCGCGCTGGTGCCGTTCTTCCTGGAAAAGGTGGCATTGCAGCCGGGGCTGATGCAGAACGACGGCCTGCACCCGACCGCCGCAGCCCAGCCCAAGGTGCTGGAGACGGTGTGGCCCGCGCTGCGTCCGCTGCTCCCGCGCTAGACCCTGCGCGTCACAAAACGTTATCCGGTCTTCACGTTCTTTCCACCTCCGATCCGGCATGTTTCACAAAGCTGAAGACCGAGGAAAGTCCATGCGTCAGACCAAGGAGACGTCCGGCCTCGTGCTGGTCGTCGAAGACAACCGCAATATCTCCGAAATGATCGGCGAATACCTGGAAGGCCGTGGCTTCGAGGTCGACTATGCGCAGGACGGACTCGACGGTTACCGTCTGGCCGCCGAGAACAGTTACGACGTGGTCGTGCTGGATCTCATGCTGCCACGCCTTGACGGTATCGAAGTGTGCCGCCGCCTGCGTAACGATGCACGCAAGTCCACTCCGGTGCTCATGTTGACCGCCCGCGACACGCTGGACGACAAGCTCACCGGCCTGGGCTTCGGCGCCGACGATTACCTGACCAAGCCCTTCGCGATCCAGGAACTGGAAGCACGCTTGCGTGCCCTGATCCGTCGCGAGCGCCGCCAGGTGGGCTCGGAAGTGCTCAAGGTCGCCGATCTGGTACTGGACCCGGTGAGCATGCGCGCCACCCGTGCCGGCACCGAGCTGCAGCTCTCGCCGATCGGTCTGCGCCTGCTGACCATCTTGATGCGCGAGTCGCCGCGCGTGGTGACCCGCCAGGAAATCGAGCGCGAAATCTGGGGCAATGGCTTGCCGGATTCGGACACCCTGCGCAGCCATCTGTACAACCTGCGCAAGATCATCGACAAGCCGTTCGACCGCCCGCTGCTGCACACCGTGCAGAGCGCCGGCTACCGCATCGCCGACATCGCCCAACCGATGGCCTGATGTCCCCCGACCGGCCGCCGTTCTGGCGGCCGGTCGGTGTTAGGCTCCACGCGCTAATGGTTTATCCGTGCTGCCGGCTGGCTGCACGACGGACTCACGGAAGCGTTGCCTATACTCCGGCGCTCTCCCCTGGATGCAGCAATGCCACACGGGCTCCCGCGAAAAATACGTCTTGCCTTCCTGCTACAGGTCGCGCTGGCGAGCCTGGCGATCGTGCTGGGCGGGTACCTGATTTCGCTTGTCATCAAGTACAGCCTGGTGCGCACGGTGCTCGCCGACGAGGCCGTGCATTTCTGGCAGATGCACAAGAGCGCACCGGACAATCGGCCGCCGAATACACGCAACATCCAGGGATATTTCGCACCTGCCGGCGCTGGCGACCAGGCCATCCCGCGCGCGCTGCAGACCTTGTCGCCGGGCTTCAGCGAAGTGGCCGCCGCCGACGCGCTGGTCTATGTGGACCAACATCCGGAAGGGCGCTTGTACCTGGTCTTCCCGCGTTCGCGTGCGGCGCATCTGACCCTGTGGTTCGGGGTGGTGCCGGCGATCATCGTGTTGCTGGGGATCTATGGCGTGTCCTGGTTCACCTACCGCGTCTCCAAGCGGCTGGTGTCACCGATCAGCTGGCTTGCGCTGCGGGTGTCGCATTGGGATCCGCGCAATCCGGACGTGGACGAACTTTCGCCGGAGCGCCTGCCCGCAGAGTTGCAGGGCGAAACCCGGCAGCTGGCTGCTGCATTGCATGCGCTGGGGCAGCGGGTCAGCGAGCATGTCGCACGCGAACGCAACTTCACCCGCGACGCCAGCCACGAACTGCGCACACCGCTGACGGTGATCCGCGTCGCCACCGACATGGCACTGGCCGACGACGAGCTGTCACAGCGCACCCAGCGTAGCCTGCGCCGGATCCAGCGCGCCGGCCGCGACATGGAGGCGGTGATCGATGCCTTCCTGATCCTGGCGCGCGAAGCGGAGATCGACCCGCAGAGCGAGACCTTCGATGCGGCCGAGCTGGCCAGCGAAGAAGTCGAAAGTGCGCGCGAGCTGCTCGGCGACAAGCCGGTGTCCCTGCGCATGGTGGGTGACCGCAGCCTGCAGATGTTCGCGCCGCCGCGGGTGATGCGGGTGGTACTCAGCAATCTGCTGCGCAATGCCTGCGCCTACACCGACACCGGCAGCATCGAGGTAGAGGTGACACAGGACCGCATCGTGGTGCGCGATACCGGCATCGGCATGAGCGATGAAGCACGTGCGCGGGCATTCGAGCCGTTCTTCCGCGCCGACCCCACGCGCCCGCAGGGCACCGGCCTCGGTCTGTCGATCGTGCGGCGCTTGTGCGACCGCTTTGGATGGCGGATCGAGCTGGAAAGCGAGGCCGGGCAGGGGACCTCGGTAGCCGTGGTAGTTGCCTGACACTGGCGGTCTGCCCGCAGGCAGGCCGTCAGTGTCGGCTGCCTGGCGGGATTGATCGGAACGGCTGCGCGGCGAAGGGCCTTCTGCGTCCACGTTGCAGCTTGCCGTTGCGATCGACGCATTGGCGGCGCGCCCTGGCCAACGGGCCGCGCCACTGGCCTGAGCGTGATCGGTCGGAGGTGACTACGGTTCCAGCACCGGGGCGACGGCCTTGCGCCAGATGGCGTAACCATCGGCGGTCATGTGCAGCATGTCCTCGCGAAACAGCTCCGGACGTGGCTTGCCGGCGGCATCGAGCATGGGCGTGTAGACATCCACGTAGTCCACCCGCGGCAGTGGCGCCAGCGCCGCCTTGATCAGGCGATTGGCGGTGATCACCGCCGGCAGCAATTGCGCGCGCGAGGGGCTAGGCTTGATCGACAGATAACTGATGCGCGCCTCGGGCAGGTCGCGGCGAACGCGGGTGACGAAGGCCAGCACATCGTCGCGCACCTGCTCGGGCGTACGGCCGCTGTTAAGATCGTTGTCGCCGGCATACAGCACCACCTGGCGTGGTGCGTACGGGATCACGATGCGGTCGGCATACCAGGTGCTGTCGCGTACTTCCGAGCCGCCAAAGCCGCGGTTGATGACCGGGGTGCCGGGGAAATCCTGCCCCAGCGTTTCCCAGAAGCGGATCGACGAGCTGCCGACGAACACGATGCCGTGCCTGGGCGGCGGTTGGCGCGCGTCGCTGGCGGCGAAGCGCTGCATATCCTGTTCCCATGCGGTATTGGACACCTGTGCAGGTACGGCCGGTGCCGCGTGCAGTGGCTGCGCATGCACCTGGCTGGACAGCAGCACGAGGGCGCACAGCAGCGTGCGCAAGTTGTGTCTGATCATGCGAGAAACCTGCAGCGATTGAGCGGGCTTGCCATGGTGCAGCAGTCTGCGAGCTGAGGGCAAACCGGACTGCGGCTGGCGATGCGCAGCGCCACGGTGCAAGATTCGCACTTTCCCCAGCAGCGACCATGCCATGCGTCTTCCCTGTTCTCAGACACGCCCTGCCGGGGCGCAAGCACCGACGCATGGCTGATCAACTGGGACACGTGCCGCGCGGCCCGCGCCGCATGCTCAAGGCGGCGATCTGGTCGTGTCAGGGATTGCGCGCCGCGTGGTTGCATGAATCCTCATTCCGGCTCGAAGTGTGCATGGC
Organism: Xanthomonas sp. NCPPB 1068; assembly: GCF_041479385.2. Classification (NCBI taxonomy): domain Bacteria; kingdom Pseudomonadati; phylum Pseudomonadota; class Gammaproteobacteria; order Lysobacterales; family Lysobacteraceae; genus Xanthomonas; species Xanthomonas sp. NCPPB 1068. The sequence goes on from NZ_CM192986.1 coordinate 1,059,445, forward strand.
GGCGGTCATGGCCCCGTTGGGCCTCTGGCTGGGGCAATCACCGCTGGAACGTATCGCGCTGATCGCGCCGTTGTTGATCGTGCTGGCCGCCGAGCTGCTGAATTCGGCCATCGAAGCGGTGATCGAGCGTTACGGCCCGGAGCATCACGTGCTGGCCGGGCGTGCCAAGGACATGGGCTCGGCCGCGGTGTTCCTGCTGCTGCTCAACGTGCTGCTGTGCTGGGGCTTGATCCTGTTGCCGCGGCTGTTCTGAAGGCCTTCGGCAGCACAGGAGGAATTGTCCCGGAGCGATTGCAAGGGCCGCGCGTGCACCGTCGATACGGCGACAGGTGCGGGTATGGAGACATGGCTGGATGGCGATGCCGGCGCGTCCGGTGATCGGGTCGGATGAGTGCCCGCCCGTCCGCTGCCTTTGAGCTGCCCACATCGGTGGCAACCCGCATCGCAGGCCTGAGCCAGGGTGAGCGCCGCTTCATTGCCAGCCAGTTACCGGGCCGGGCGCTAGCCAACCGCGTACCGACCATCATTCGCGCTTGCCTGCTGCCGGCCTCTACAACGCGGGGCGCTTCAGATGCGGGCATGTGCATGCGGGCTTGACCTGGCCCATGGCATGCTCGCGCCTTCTTTCAACGGAATCGCCTGCATGCCTGTCCTGATTCGCGCCCTGGTGTTGCTGATCCTGACCGCGTCGCTGTCCGGTTGCGGCTATAACGCGATCCAGCAGAAGGAAGAAGGCGTCAAGGCCGGTTGGTCGGAGGTGCTCAATCAATATCAGCGCCGCGCCGATCTGATTCCGAATCTGGTGCGCACCGTGCAGGGCTACGCGCAGCAGGAGCGTCAGGTGCTGACGGAGGTGACCAATGCGCGTGCGCGGGTTGGTCAGATCCAGGTCAATGCCGATGACGAAGCCTCGCTGAAGCAATTCCAGCAGGCCCAGGGCGAACTCGGGAGTGCGCTGTCGCGGTTGCTGGTGGTCAGCGAAAACTATCCGCAGCTCAAGTCCGACCAGTCGTTCCGCGACCTGCAGGTGCAGCTGGAAGGCACCGAAAACCGCATCACCGTGGCGCGCGGCCGGTATATCCAGACGGTGCAGGACTACAACACCTACATCCGTTCGTTCCCGCAGGTGATCACCGCCAAGATCTTCGGCTACCAGCCCAAGCCGAATTTCAGCGTGGAGAACGAAGCGCAGATTTCGCGCGCCCCGCAGGTGGATTTCGGTAACCAGCCGGCGCCGCAGCAGCAGCCGGCGCCGCAGCCTGCACAGTAATCTGCAGCCCGCGCAGTAATCGCCCTTCTCCCTGCGGGAGAGGGGTTGGGGTGAGGGTACGGCGCGAAGCTTCTGTGTCTTCCCATTGCACGTGGCTTCGCTCGCACCCTCATCCGCCTCTCGGGGCACCTTCGAGAAGGGAACGACTGAGCTGTTTTACGGCGTCAAATCGACAAGAGTCTGCAAAACGAATCTGCAAACCGTGTCCGAGCAGGCTATGAGCCCCTCTCTCCTCGGGAGAGGGGTTGAGGTGAGGGTACGGAGCGAAGCCTCCATGGTGTCGCGCTGCACGTGGCTTTGCGCGGACTCTCATCCGCCCATTCGGGACACTTTTCCCCAAAGGGAGGACAGTGCCTCGATGGGGGAAGGAAACGACTGAATTTCAGTACGCATCAGGTAGGAGTCGGAAATGCGGCGAACGTCTTTGAGAGCGGTGTGGATGATGATGGTGTTGCTGCTGCTGCCGGCATCGCTGCTGGCGCAGGATCTGGCTGCCATCCCGCCGCTGCGTTCGCCGGTCGTCGATGTCACCGGTACGCTGGATGCCGCACAGATCCAGCAACTGGAGCAACAGGCGCTGGCCCTGCAGCAACGCAAGGGCGCGCAGCTGCAGATACTGATCGTGCCGACCACCCAGCCGGAGGCGATCGAGCAATACACCCAGCGCGTATTCGACCAGTGGAAGATCGGCCGCAAGGGCGTGGACGATGGCGTGCTGCTGCTGGTGGCCAAGGACGACCGTCGCGTGCGTATCCAGCCCGGGTACGGCCTGGAGGGCGCCATCCCCGACATCGTGGCCAACCGCGTCATCCAGGAGTATCTGGCACCGCGCTTTCGCGAGGGCGACTACGGCGGCGGTATCCGTGATGCAACGGCGACGCTGGCCGGACTGATCGAAGGCGAGGCGCTGCCGGCGCCGGTCAGCGGGCACGAGGGAGGTGCCGGCGCTGGCGCCAGTGGGGGCTGGATCATGGCGCTGTTCATCGGCTTCGTGGTGGCGATGGTGGCGCGCGGGATCCTTGGCGCGTTGCCGCGCCCGTTGCGTGCCGTGCTGACCGGGGTGGCCGCTGGTGGCGCGGCCTTGCTGTTCACCTCGTTGCTGTTCGCCAGCGCAGGCGCTGCGGTGATCGGGCTGTTGGCGGGGCTGGCCTCCGGCTCGCCGGGACGCTTCGTCGGCGGTGGCGGCTGGGGCGGTGGCGGCTTTGGAGGGTTCGGGGGCGGTGGCCGCGGTGGCTTTGGCGGCGGCGGCTGGGGTGGCGGCGGTGGATCATCGGGAGGCGGTGGCGCCTCGGGGAGCTGGTAATGCGACTGCTCAGGCACCTGTTCGCGCCCTCGGCGCAGCGTCGGTTTCCCGCCAGGTGCATGGAGACGATCACTGCTGCCGTGGCCGACAGCGAGCGCAGCCACACCGGCCAGATCATGGTGGCGGTGGAGGCGGACCTGCCGCTGGGGGCGCTGTGGCGTGGGCAAACGGCCCGCCAGCGCGCCGAGCAGGCGTTCGCGCAGCTGCGTGCCTGGGACACAGAAGGCAATAACGGCGTGCTGGTCTATCTGCTGCTGGCCGACCACGCCATCGAGGTGGTGGCCGACCGCGGCCTGCGCAGCCAGGTGCCGCAGGCGCAGTGGGACGAGGTGTGCCGGCGCATGCAGCAGTTCCTGCGCGAGGGGCAGTACGAGGTGGCGGTGCTGGCGGGCATCGAGGCAGTGACCGAGCTGCTGGTCGCTCACTTCCCGCGCGGCGCCGACGCGCCGCATGAAGACGAGCTGCCCAACCGGCCACAGCTTTTAGGCTGAGCGCGCCCGAGGTGTCAGAATAGCCGCCTCGCTCTACGTGATACGCGGTCCGCATGATCTATCTGCACGCCATCGACCCCATCGCCTTCTCGCTCGGCCCGGTGCAGGTGCACTGGTACGGCTTGATGTATCTGGCGGCGTTCTTCTCGGCCTGGGCGCTGGGTCGCTCGCGCATCCTGCGCGGCCGCCTGCCCGGGGTGGACATGGACGGTTTTTCCGACCTGCTGTTCTACGGCATGCTCGGCGTGGTGTTGGGCGGGCGCATCGGCTACATGCTGTTCTATGCCTTCGAGACCTTCCTGGCCAACCCGCTGATCCTGTTCAAGGTGTGGGAAGGCGGCATGAGCTTCCACGGCGGCCTGCTCGGCGTGCTGATCGCGTGCTGGCTGTGGGCACGCAAGCACCGGCTGCATTTCTTCGATGTCATGGATTTCGTGGCGCCGCTGGTGCCGCTGGGCCTTGGGTTCGGGAGGCTGGGCAATTTCGTCGGCGGCGAGTTGTGGGGCAAGTTCACGCAGGCCGGCTGGGGCGTGATCTTTCCGCATGCGCCGGAGCTTGCGAACCAGTTGCCGGCGCAGATCCAGGCACAGTACGCCGCCGGCGCATTGAATCAGTTTGCACGCCATCCCTCGCAGCTTTACGAAGCAGCGCTGGAAGGCGTGGTGATGTTCGTGGTGCTGTGGGCGTTCTCGATGAAGCCGCGCGCCCGTTACGCGGTGTCGGGTCTGTTCGCGCTGCTGTACGGCGTGTTCCGCTTCATCGTGGAGTTCGTACGCGTGCCGGACGCGCCGATCGGCTACCTGGCCTTCAACTGGCTGACGATGGGGCAGATCCTGAGCCTGCCGTTGATTGCCGTGGGCCTGGTGTTGCTGGCGATGTCGCGCCGCGCGCCGGTGCTGCAGCCGGTGGTTGCAGCACCGGCCACGGCAGAGGCGGCCAAGTGAAGCCGTATCTGGATCTGCTGCGGCATGTGCTGGAACACGGCGCCGAGAAGTCCGACCGCACCGGCACTGGCACGCGCAGCGTGTTCGGCTGGCAGATGCGCTTCGACCTCAACGACGGCTTTCCGCTGGTCACCACCAAAAAGCTGCATCTGCGCTCGATCATTCACGAGCTGCTGTGGTTCCTGCAGGGCGATACCAACATCGGGTATCTGAAAGACAACCAGGTGCGCATCTGGGACGAATGGGCCGACGCCAATGGCGACCTGGGTCCGGTGTACGGCAAGCAATGGCGACGCTGGACCGGCCCGGACGGCGTCGAGATCGATCAGATGCAATGGCTGGTGGACGAGATCAAGCGCAACCCGGATTCGCGCCGGCTGGTGATCAGCGCCTGGAATGTGGGCGAATTGCCGCAGATGGCGCTGATGCCGTGTCACAGCCTGTTCCAGTTCTACGTGGTGAACGGCAAGCTCAGTTGCCAGCTGTATCAGCGCAGTGGCGATATTTTTCTGGGTGTGCCGTTCAATATCGCCAGCTATGCCCTGCTGACGCACATGGTGGCGCAGGCCACCGGCCTGGGTGTGGGCGATTTCGTGCATACGCTGGGCGATGCGCATCTGTATTCGAATCACTTCGAACAGGCGCGCGAGCAGCTGGCGCGCACACCGCGCGCGCTGCCCAGCTTGCGCCTGAATCCGGAGGTGACCGACCTGTTCGCGTTCCGCTTCGAAGACATCGCCATCGAAGGCTACGACCCGCATCCGGCGATCAAGGCGCCGGTGGCGGTATGAAGGGCCGGGACCCGGGACCCGGGACCCGGGGCGCGCGAACGGCGACTGCAACTGCAATTGCAACGACCGGCAGTGCTGCGAACGTTACGGATGCGGCGGACCCGGCATTGGGCGGCACCTCGCTTTCCGGGTCCCGGGTCCCGGGTCCCGGGTCACGGGCGTCCCATCCGCGCATTTCGCTGATCGTCGCCCTCGACCGCAACAACGCCATTGGCCGCGACAACGACCTGCCGTGGAAATTGCCCGATGACCTCAAGCGTTTCAAGGCGCTGACGTTGGGCAAGCCGATCCTGATGGGGCGCAAGACGGCGCAGTCGCTGGGACGTGCGCTGCCGGGGCGGTTGAACCTGGTGCTGACGCGCTCGGGGCACGTGCCGTTCGAGGGCATGCAGGCGGTGGCATCGGTGGAGCAGGCCATCGAACGTGCCGCGCATGAGGGCGCGCAGGCGCTGTGCGTGATCGGTGGCGGGGAGGTGTATCGGCTGACCTTGGAACATGCCGATCTGCTGGCAGTGACCGAAGTGGATACCGTGGTCGCCGGCGCCGACACGCATTTCCCGCCGATCGATCCCGCCGTGTGGGAACCGGTCCAGCGCCAGGCGCATGCGGCCGATGAGCGCCATGCGTTTGCGTTCGAGTACGTGGACTACCGGCGCCGCTGAGCCTTGGCCGTTGTGCTGCGACCTTGCTGTTGCAGCATGCGCGCTCAGCCGTGCTGGTGGCTCGGCACCGTCATCCTGCGCCGGGCAGGCGCACCTCAGCCGGAGCGCGTGTTAACGACCAGTTCGCCCAGCGCGATCAGCCGTGCACGCACGACGTTGCGGCTGACTCCCAACAGTGCAGCTGTCCTGACCTGATTCTGGTCGCAGTGCCGATAGGCCGCACGGAACAGCTGCTCTTTGACCGTTGCGTGCAATGCGGCGTCGCCTGTCTCGAACGGTCTGGCAAAGGCCCGTGCAAGCAGCGCCTGGCCATCCGTGGGCGGCTCGTCACCGAGACGGGAGGGCAGGCGCTGTGGCGGCAGCTGGATGTCCTCGGCGCGAATCACGCCGTCGCGGTGCATCAGCCAGGCGTGGTGGATGACGGGGGCGAGCGGGCGTTGCGCGATACGCGCGATTGCGTGCAGCAGATCACGCCACCAGCGCAGCATCGGCGGCTCAGGAATAGAAGCTCGGTGTGGGCGCCTGTTGCCGCAGTGCCCACTCACCGAGCTCGCGCACCTTGTAGTCGACCGGGTCGTGCAAGGTCTGGGTGCGCAGGTTGCGCCAGTAGCGGTCCAGCCGCAGTGCCGCATGCGTGGCACGCGCGCCGGTGACGTCGAACAGTTTGCTGCACACCTCCAGCCCGACACGCGTGCTGGCGACCTTTGCGGCGGCCACCGCCACGGCGACCTGTGCGCGTTCGTCGCCGCCCAGCGCATGCTCCTTGCGCCAGGCGGCGTCGAGCAATTCGGCAGCCCGCCCGGCCAGCAGGCGGGCGCTTTCCAGGCCCAGCCAGAAGTCGCCGTAATGGGCGAGGATGTACGGATCGTCGCTGGCCTGCTCGACCCCGGAGCGATGCCACGGCCGCGTTTCGGTCAAGGTATAGCGGCGTGCCTCCTCGAACGCGCCTTCGGTGATGCCGAGGAAGACATGCGCAAACATCAGCTGCGCGAGCAACGGGCGCAGACACGCAAACGGCGTACTCAAGGGTCCGGGATCGAGCAGCAGTTCGCTCTCTTCCACGCGCACGCGCTCGAAGGTGGTGCTGCCGCTGTCGGTCTGGCGCTGCCCGATGTTGTCCCAGTCGTGACCCAGCGTGATGCCGCTGCGCGCGGTGGGAATCGCACCGATCAACAGCTTGCCGCTGCGTTCGTCCAGCGCCGAGGCGATCAGCATCTGCGAATCGATGGCGCCGGAACAGAAACTCTTCCTGCCGGAAAACTCGCGCCAGCCATCGCATTGCACCGCCACTGTGCGCGTATCCAGCGGGTTGAGCGCGTTGCCCCAGAACCAGTGTTTGCGCGCGGTCTGCTCCAGCCAGGGCTGCCACTGTGCCGGCTGGCCGAACAGGCGCACGGTGGCCAGCATCAGGTGGTGGAAGCCGAACACATGCGCGATCGAACTGTCGACCCGGGCGAACTCGCGCACGACCGTCAGCACCTCGCTCCAGCTGGCGCCCAGCCCGCCATACTGCACCGGGATGCTCAGGCCGAGCAGCCCGCTGACGCGTAGCGCATCGCGCTCGGCCTTGGGCGTGCCGCCACGTGCATCGCGTTCGACTGCCGTGGCGGCAAACTCGCTCGCCAGGCGCTGCGCGGTGTGCAGCGGATCGAGCAGGGTCGGTTGCGGTCGGCCGTCGGTCATGCGGGGATCTCGTTCAAGACGCAAAGGGTGAGCCGTGGCGGGGCTGGCAATCGATTCGGCAGTGCATGCGGTCACTGCCCAGCAGCGACGGATGCATCTGAGGACGGGCCAGCGGCTACAGCACGTGGATGTCGTGCAGTGCGGCCAGCAATGCCTGTCGCGCCTGATGTAGCGCTGGCGCATGGTCCTGGCGGTGGCGCGGACGCGGTGTGTCCAGCACCTGCGTCTGCACGATCGACCCGGGGTGACCGCCGATGACGATGGCGCGGTCGCTCAGATAGGCGGCCTCCTCGATATCGTGGGTCACCAGCAACACGGTGAAGCCGTGCTCGTGGGCCAGCCGCAGGAGCAGGTCCTGCAGCTTGATGCGGGTGAAGGCATCCACCGCGCTGAAGGGCTCGTCCAGCAACAGCATCTGCGGCTGCCGATACAGCCCGCGCGCCAGTGCCACCCGCTGCGCCTGGCCGCCGGACAACTGCTTGGGTAAGGCGGTGGCGTGGTCGAGCAGGCCGACCTCGGCCAGTAATTGCTGCACGCGCGGCGATTGCCGTGCAGCGGCTGGCGACAGCCCGGTGTCGTCGGCGAAGGCGACATTGGCGGCCACATCCAGCCAGGGCAACAAACGTGGTTCCTGGAAGATGAAGCCGATGCGGCGGTCGGCGCCCTGCACGCGCACGCCGTCCAGCACCACCTCGCCGGTGTAATCGCGTTCCAGGCCGGACACGATGCGCAGCAAGGTGCTTTTGCCGCAGCCGCTGGCGCCGATCAGGCTCAGGATCTGGCCGGGTGCCACGCGCAGGTCGATATCCTGCAGCACGCTGCGCTGGCCGAAGCGCTTGGCCGCAATCCGGATCTGCAGGCCGGCACTCATGCGTCGTGTGCCGCGCGCAGGTGGGTGTGGCTGTTCTGCAGGTTGTCGCGCCAGTGCAGCGTGCGCGTCTCGATCGCCTTGAGCGCGCCGTCGCTGAGTTTGCCGAGCAATGCCAGCAACACGATGGCACCGATTACGATGTCCGGGCGCGAGGTTTCGCGTCCATCGCTCAGCAGATAGCCCAGCCCCCGCGTGGCGGCGATCAGTTCGGCGGCGACCAGAAACATCCAGGCCAGGCTCAGGCTGGTGCGCAGCCCGGTGAAGATCGATGGCAGCGCGGCCGGAAGCAGGATCCTCCGTACCAGCCGCAGCTTGGACAGGCCGTAGCTTTCGCCAAGTTCCACCAGCGTGCGGTCGACCTGGCGCAGTCCGGTTACCACGCCCAGATACACCGGGAAAAACGCGCCGATAGCGATCAGGGTGATCTTGGGTGCTTCATCGATCCCCATCCACAGCAGCAGCAACGGCACCCAGGCCAGGCTGGGCACCGCGCGCAACGCCTGGAAGCTGGGGTCGAGCAGGCGTTCCAGCCAGCGGCTCAGGCCCACCCCCACGCCGACCAGCACGCCGAGCCCGGCGCCGATCGTAAAGCCCGCCAGCACCCGCAACACGCTGGCGCCGATGTGGCCGGCCAAGCCACGGCCTGCCTCGTCGGCAAGCGTGGACAGGATCTGGCTTGGCGGCGGCAGCAGGTAGCGCGGCGTCCAGCCGAACACAGCGGCCAATTCAATAGCGGCGAAGAAGCTGAGCGGCAGGAGCCAGCCAAGGCTGCTGGCCGGCAGCCTGAGTCGCGGCCGCGATGGCGTGCCGGCCAGCGTGCGGGAAACGCGCAAGGAGGTCTCGTTCATGGCCGCGCTCAGCCCTGCGCCACGTGTGCGCGTTTGGCGTAGCTGGCATCGATCAGCGTGGCCAGCACCTTGCTCAGATCGGTGCCGGGCCGGACCAGGCCTTCTTCGAGCAGGATCGGCGCAGCGCTCTGCAAGGCGGCATGTTGCTCGGCGCCGATCAGCGGACGACTGAAGTCGTTGCGCTGCAGCTGTAGCTTGGCCACCGGCAGCGAGACGCGGGCCTCCTCGGCGATCAGGCCGACCAGCGCGTCGGGATGTTCGATGGCCCAGCGGCGCGCCTTTTCATAGGCCTGCAGCACCAGCGGAATCTGCGCCGGGTAGGCCGCGGCAAACGCCTCGCTGGTGTTCAGGAAACCATACGAATTGAAGGCCACGTTACGGTAGATCAAGCGTGAGCCGGCTTCGATCTGGCTGGCCGCCAGGTGCGGATCCAGGCCCGACCAGGCGTCCACATCGCCACGCTCCAGCGCGGTACGGCCATCGGCATGCTGCAGATGGACGATGTTCACCGCGTTCTTGTCCAGCCCCGCCTGGCGGAGCGCACGCAGCAGGAAGAGATAGGCATCGGTGCCCTTGGTTGCCGCAATCCGCTTGCCCTTGAGCTCGGCCACGCGCTGGATCGGCGAACGCTTGCCGACGGCCAGTGCAACCCACTCCGGCCGGGAATAGACGTAGACCGCCTTGACCGGATTGCCGTTGGCGCGCGCCAGCAAGGCGGCCAGGCCAGCGGTGCTGGCGAAATCGATGCTGTTGCCGGCCAGGTATTCGAGTGCGCGGTTGCTGCCGGCCGACAGCACCCAGGTCACCGCGGTGCCCTGCGCCTTGAGCGCTTGTTCCAGCCAACCGAAGTGCTTGAGCACCAGCGAAGTGGGCGAGTAATAGGCATAGTCCAGGCGCAGTTGCTTGGGAACTGCGGGCTTGGCTTGCGCGAATGCGGCGCGCGACAACAGCGGCGAGCTGCCGAGCGCGACGCCGGCGAGGGTTCCGAGTTTGAGCAGGTTGCGACGCTTCATGAGGGCTCCAGTCAGCGCGCCGAAGCGCGTGGCACGATGGTGTTGGCGATGACTTCGCCGAAGGGCCCGCTCAGTGCCTGGCCAGGAAGTTTCTGTTTGACCGCGCGCGGCAGCAGCGGGAACACCAGCTCGGCGAAACGGTAGGCCTCTTCCAGATGCGGGTAGCCCGAGAAGATGAAGGTGTCGATGCCGAGCGCGGCGTATTCCTCGATCCGCCTGGCCACGGTCTGCGGGTCGCCCACCAGCGCGGTGCCGGCACCGCCGCGCACCAGGCCGACGCCGGCCCACAGGTTGGGACTGACTTCCAGATCGGCACGTGTCCGGCGCTGACCGCGGCCGTGCAGTGCAGCCATGCGTCGCTGGCCCACCGAATCCATGCGCGCAAACGCACTCTGCGCGCGCTCCACGGTTTCGTCGTCGAGATGACTGATCAGCGATTCCGCCGCCGCCCATGCTGCCTCGTCGGTTTCGCGCACGATCACGTGCAGGCGGATGCCGAAGGTGAGCGTGCGCCCGAGCGCAGCGGCCTTGCTGCGCACCGAGGCGATCTTTTCCGCCACCGCTTCCGGCGGCTCGCCCCAGGTCAGGTAGGTATCCACCTGCTCGGCCGCCAGATCGTGCGCGGCATCGGACGAGCCACCGAACCAGACCGGCGGATACGGCGTCTGCACCGTGGGATACAGCAGCTTGGCCGCCTTGACCTGCAGGTGTTTGCCATCGAAGTCGTAGCTCTCGCCGGTGTGGCTGTGGGCGATGATCTCGCGCCAGATCCGGATGAATTCGGCCGAGGCTTCGTAACGTTCGGCGTGGTCCAGGAACACGCCATCGCCTTCCAGCTCGCCGCGGTCGCCACCGGTGACCAGATTCACCAGCAAGCGCCCACCGGAGAGCCGGTCGAAGCTGGCCGCCGTGCGCGCGGCCAGCGCCGGTGCCATCAACCCCGGGCGCAGCGCGACCAGGAACTTCAACCGACGCGTGGCATTGATCAGGCTGGAGGCAATCACCCACGGGTCCTCGCACGAGCGCCCGGTGGGAATCAGCACACCTTCGTAGCCCAGCGTGTCGGCAGCGACCGCCACCTGGGTGACGTACTCGGCACTGACCTGGCGTGCGCCGTCGCTGGTGCCCAGATAGCGGCTGTCGCCGTGGGTGGGGATGAACCAGAACATCTGCATCGTGGTGTCCTCAGGCGTGGATCGGTTGAGCGCTTCCTGCGTTTCAGCGCGCGTGCCGCTCAGGCGGTGCACACCGCTGGCGACTGGTTCAGGCAATACGCAATAGCGCATCCGGTCGCGCACCAAGCACGCCGGCGGCACGTTCTGCGGCCAGCGCGATGCGCTCGCGCAGTGCCGGATTGCTCACCCGGTAATCCTGAAAATCCGCTTCGGCGGCATAGATGCCGACCGGCAGGGCCAGCGCCTGGAAGAAGGCGAACAACGGGCGCAGCTGGTGGTCGATCACCAGGGCATGCCGCTCACTGCCGCCGGTGGCGGCGAGCAAGACGGGCGTATCGATCAAGGCGCTGATGTCGATGAGATCGAACAGATGCTTCAGCAGCCCTGGATAGGAACCGCGATACACCGGGGCGACCACCAGCAACAGCTCCGCGGTCTCGATCTGGCGCAGTGCGTGTTCGGTGTGCTCGTCCAGTTCGTTGCGCCACAGCGCTGCACCCAGCGGCCGGGCGATATCGCCCAGGTGCACGATGCTGGGCTTGATCGCAATGCGTTGGGCCAGTGCGGCCAGGGTGGCCTCGGTCAGCGCAAGGCTGCGCGACGGACGGGCCGAGCTGCCGGAGACAGCGACAACATTCAACGGTGTGCGCATGCAAAGGTTCCTATGGTGCGGCGGACCGGGTCACGGCAAAGCGGTATCCCGTCCCGGCAGCCCCACTGTTGCGATGGAGGCAGAATGTGCTGCGTTGCCACTGTGCGTGCGCAAGCAGCCAGCCATTTCAATCTGCCTGCCGGACCCAAGCGATGGCAATGCCTTGGCGCCTGTAAATGCCCGATGGCTTAGGAGGTTTGAGAATGACGTGATGAAAAAGTGCGCGACTCAATGGAATCGCGCTGTTTCGCGCGCGTTTCCTCATACCTCTCGATGCATCAGGAAAGTGCGTCAGGAAATAAGCGCGTCATAACTGTTTGTGGAAAAACATCTCCGCAGCAGTGTGTTGGATATCACTCAATGAATAACCGCAGACGGTTGCAGGCCCGATCGTTGGAAATGCCATCCATCCAGCCAGAGAGAAATTCGAAACAGAGATGCAAAGCGGATAGTGTTTTATTCAATCCATGAGGCGTGATGTGTCGCGATTCGCACGGAGTGATGGCGACGCATATCGCGGCGCTGCACGTAGTGCCGGCACGATCGTTCGCGGCTCATCCAGGTCGAAGGACCTGGCTGCGTCATCCGGTACAGCCGCCACGCCAGCACCGCAATGGCATGGCCATTTACTCGGTCGGACATGATTGCCTCAAGGTTCCGGCACGCGGGGCATCAGCAATTGATGCGGGCCTAGAACCGGAACCAGATCTAGGCGTAAGCCTGGCGACCCTTACGTTCCTTCTGCGCATCGAAACGTCGGAATGCTACGAACGCGTAGCGTGCGTCCTGAGTCACAGCCCGCACGCTGCTGCATGCGGCGCGCATCGCGCGACCTTGCGAGAGTCAGCCAGACGCGCGTCGTGCCGCACGCCTCGCTGGCGGATCATTCCGTTGCCGGTGTGGCCGGACGGTTGGGCGCCGTTGTGTCGGCCCCCGTGTTCGCGCCACCGCCGCCGCCGTGGCCCCGTCCACGGCCACGCCCGCGCTGGCGGCCCTGGCCCTCGCGCGGGCGCCGCGGCGCATGCGCTGCCGGTGCTGCCGGAGTGGGGACTTCGCGCCCGGGGACCTGCACGACGCGCAGTTCGTCGGTGTCCAGCTGCAGGGCGGTGAGCTTGCCGCCCCACACCGCGCCGGTATCGATGGCGTGCACGCCCTGGGTGATCGTCAGGCCCAGCGCCGACCAATGCCCGCAGACGATCTTCAGATCGCGTTCGACCCGGCCGGGCACTTCGAACCAGGGATACAGGCCCTGCGCCTGGGTGCCCGGCGTGCCCTTGTCGTCGGTGGCGATCCGCCCGCGCGGGGTGCAATAGCGCATGCGCGTGAACAGGTTGATGATCGCGCGGCTGCGCTCATAGCCGCTCAGCCCCGGCGACCAGCCGGGCTGATCGCCGTACATGTTGCGCAACAGCTTGCGATAACCGCCGCCCTGCAACTGCTGCTCGACTTCGCGGGCATGTTTCTCGGCCATCTGGGTGGTCCACTTCGGGGCCAGCCCGGCATGGATCATCATCCAGCCCAGCTCGCGATCCACATGCGCCAGCTTCTGCATGCGCAGCCAGTCCAGCAGCACGTCGCGGTCCTCGGCCAGCACGATGCGCTGCAGGTCCGGATTGACCTTGCGCTGCTCCTCTTCCGAGCGTGCACCGATCGCCAGCAGCGAGAGGTCGTGATTGCCCAGCACCACCACGCTATGCGCGCGCAGCGAATGCACCAGGCGCAACGTCTCCAGCGATTGCCCGCCACGGTTGACCAGGTCGCCGCAGAACCACAGCGTGTCCCGCGCCGGGTCGAAGTTCACCTTTTCCAGCAGGCGCTGGGTGATGTCGTAACACCCCTGCAGGTCGCCAATTGCCCAGACGCTCATCGCGCGCGCTCCATCAATCCAGCAGTCATCAGTGCAGCGTCCTGGGTACGCTCAGCACGAAGGCGGCGATCGGGGCGGTGAATTCGGTGCCATCGTCGGCCACCATGTCATAGTGGCCCTGCATCTGGCCCTGTTCGGTTTCCAGCAGCACCCCGGAGGTGTACTGGAACGCTTCGCCGGGACGCAGCCAGGGTTGTTCGCCGACCACGCCTTCGCCATCGACCTGTTCGGTGCGACCGTTGGCATCGGTGATCTTCCAGTGGCGCGCCACCAGGCGCGCAGGCACCGCGCCCGCATTCTGGATACGGATGCTGTAAGCGAAGGCGTAACGGCCTTCTTCCGGGGTCGATTGGTGGGCGAGGAAGCGCGGCGAGACCTCGACCTCGACCCGATAGCGTGGATCATCGTGCATGGGAAAAGTCTAAATAAACCACTGTGGGAGCGGTGCTCAAGCCAGCTCGACATTGGCCAGCCGGATGAAATCGGCGACCTCGAGCTGCTCGGCGCGGGCATCCGGACGCACGCCGGCGGCCTCGAAATGCGCCGGTTCGCACACATTGGACAAGGCATTGCGCAGGGTCTTGCGGCGCTGCCCGAAACCGGCGCGCACCACATCGGCGAAGCGGCGGCGGTCCTTGATCTGCACCGTGGCCGGGTCGCGCGGCACCAGCCGCACGACGGCCGAGTCCACCTTCGGCGGCGGCCGGAACGCGCCCGGCGGCACCACGAACAACGCGGTGACCTCGCAGTACGCCTGCAGCATCACACTTAGCCGGCCATACACCTTGCTGCCGGGACCGGCCGCCATGCGGTCGACCACTTCCTTCTGCAGCATGAAATGCATGTCGGCCACGGCCGCGGCATGGTCCAGCGCATGAAACAGGATCGGCGAGGAAATGTTGTAGGGCAGGTTGCCGACCAGGCGGATCGGCGTGCCGTCGGCCAGTGCGGTGAAATCCACGCTGAGCACGTCGCGATGAATGATGCTCAGCGCGCCGATCGGCGCTGCAGCATCGGTCAATGGAGCGATCAGGTCGCGATCGAACTCGATCACGGTCAACGCGCCATGGGTGCGTAGCAGCGGGAAGGTGATGGCGCCCTGGCCGGGGCCGATTTCGACCAGATGCTGGCCGGCGCGCGGGCCCACCGCCTGCACGATCCGGTCGATGTAATACCGGTCGGCAAGAAAGTGCTGGCCAAGCGACTTCTTGGCCGGTGCGCTGAAGGAAGAATTCATCTGCGCAGTTTAACGGAGCCGGCGGCTGCACGCCGCGTGGTGCGACGTGCGCGGCGTGTGCCGCCACGGCCAGTGACCCGCACGCAGCTTCGCAATGCCCTGCCTGGCTGGTGGCTCAGCCGCGCGCCGCCAGCCGCGCGCACAACGCCGTGGCCGCCATCAGGCTGGACGGGTCGGCGGTGCCGCGTCCGGCCAGTTCCAGCGCGGTGCCGTGATCCACCGCCACGCGCGGGTAGGGCAGGCCCAGGGTGATGTTCACCGCCTGCTCGAAACCACTGTACTTCAGCACCGGCAGGCCCTGGTCGTGGTACATCGCCACCACCGCGTCGAAGCCGCTCAGTTTCCGCGGCAGAAAGGCAGTGTCTGCCGGCAATGGCCCGATCAGCTGCAGGCCCTCGCCGCGCAGCTGCTGCAGGACCGGAATGATCACGTCCAGTTCCTCGCGGCCCAGGTGGCCGTCCTCGCCCGCATGCGGGTTGAGGCCGAGCACGGCAATGCGCGGCGTCGGCAGGCCGAAGTCGCGCTGCAAGGCGGTATGGGTGATGCGCAGGCACTGCACCAGCGCGTCGGCGCTGATCGCATCGGCGACCGCGCGTAGCGGCAGGTGCGTGGTCACCAGCGCCACGCGCACGATGCTGTTGGCCAGCATCATCACCACCGGGCAGCCGGCCTGTTCGGCCAGCAATTCAGTGGTGCCGGTATAGGCGATGCCGCCGGCGTTGATGACCGCCTTGTGCACCGGGCCGGTCACGATGCCTTGCAGGCGCCCGGCCAGACAGTCGCCGGCGGCCGTGCGCAGGGCGGCAATCACCGCGGCGGCATTGGCGGGATCGGCGTGGCCGAAGCGGGTCGGCGCCGCCTGTCGAACCGGAAACAACGGCAGGTCGCCGGGGCGACGCGCAGGCTGGTCCGGATCGAGCAGGCGCACACACAGCGACAGCGCCTGTGCGGCGCTGTGCAGGGTGTCAGGATCGGCGTAGGCGATCAGGTGCGCATCCGTGCGCGGCCGTTGGGCGAGCCGCACACACAGTTCCGGCCCGATCCCGGCCGGCTCGCCCGGCACCAGCGCGAGCGAGGGTACCCCCATCGGCTCAGCGCGCCGGCTGTGCCGGCGGCGGGGTCGGAGCGGCCGGTTCGGCCGGCTTGGTCGGCTCGGCAGTGGCATTGCCGTCGGCACGATCACCGGTGCGGTAGCTCACGTACGCTTCGCCACGCAGTTCCTGCAGGTAGCGGTTGTATTCCTCTTCCAGCTTGCGGCGACCGATCGTTTCACGGATCTGCGCACGCTGGTTTTCGGAGCTGACATCGGTCTGGCGGCTGCCGACGCGCTGCACGATATGCCAGCCGGCCTGGGTGCGGAACGGCTCGGACACGGCGCCATCGGCCAGGCTCTCGACCTGCTTGCCGAAGTCCGGGCCGAACGCATCGGCCGGGAACCAGCCCAGGTCGCCGCCCTGGCTGCGGCTGTTGGTGTCCTCGGAGGACTCCTTGGCCGTCGCCTGGAAGTCCGCGCCGCCCACGATGCGGGCGCGCAGCGTGTCGATCTTGGCCTTGGCCTGCGCGTCGGTCTGGTTGTCGCCGATGCGGACCAGAATGTGGCGCGCGTTGTACTCGGTGACCATCTTCTTCTCGCCGCCGGCATTGGCGTCGCGCATTTCCACCAGCTTGAGCAACTGGAAACCGCTGGGGCCACGCAGCGGGCCGGCCACCTGGCCAGGCTGCATGTCGCGAATGAGCTGGGCAAACGCGTTGGGAATCTCGTCCAGGCTGCGCCAGCCCAGGTCACCGCCTTCCAGCGCATTCGGGCTATCCGAATAACGCACCGCCGCTGCCGAGAAATCCAGCTCGCCCTTGTCGATCAACGCCTTGACGCCATCGACCTTCTTCTGGCCGGTGGCGATCTGATCGGCGGTCGCGCCTTCGGGCAGGCCGACCAGGATGTGGGCCAGATGATACTGGCTGCCGGTCGTGGCCTGCTGGGCCAGCGCGGTATCCACTTCGCCTTCGCTCACGCTGATGCGGCTCTGCGCAAAGCTCTGACGCAGGCGCTGCACGATGATCTCCTCGCGCACCGACGAGCGGAAGTCGCCGTACGCCATGCCGTCGGCCGCCAGCTTCTGACGCAGGCCATCGACGGTGGTGCCGTTCTGCTGGGCGATGCTGGCGATGGCGCGGTTGAGCTCCTCGTCGCTGACGCGGATCCCGCTGCCATCGGCACGGCCCACCTGCAGCTTGACCAGGACCAGGCGCTCGAGCACCTGACGCTGCAGGACATCGTCCGGCGGCAGCTGGTTTTCGCGGCCCGCATATTGCGACTTGACGTTGCGCACAGCGCGATCGAGCTCGCTCTGCAGCACCACGTCTTCGTCCACAATGGCGGCGATACGATCCAGCGGCTGGGATTGCTGCGCCGAGGCCAGCGGCGAGACCGTGCTGGTGATCACCAGCAGCGAGGCAAGAAGAACAGAGAAAGGCTTGGTCATGGAATCAGGTTCGGATCGTAATCGTCCGGATTGCTCGTGGTGTTGGTGTTGCTGGGCGGGACCAGGTACAGGTCGTCGCGGTAATAGCCGAGAATAGCACGGCGCAAAGTGCGGTCCGTGTTCTGGCCAAACGAGCTCAAGCCCTTGAGCACGAACTCGAACTGGATGGAGTTGTCCATCTCTCCGTCGCGGTTGCGCACGAACCGGCGTACCAGCGCGCGGACCGCCAGGCAGCAGCTGTCCCACTGCACGCCGCCGATGATTTCCAGCGGCTTGCGATCCAGTAGCGAGTAGTAATAACGGCCAACCGCACTCCAGGTGGGGTTGATCGGGTACAGGAACGAGAAGTCGGCCTGCTTGAGCTGGTCGCTGTCGTCGATCAGGTTGCGACGGTAGCGGTAGGCCAGATTGATGATGCCATCGTTATTGAGCAGGTAGCGCGTACGCAGGCTGGCCAGATCTTCCTTGCGTGAGTTGGGGTTCCACTGATACGTGGCGCCCATCGACCAGCGGTCGTTGATCGAGTAATTGCCATCGACCACCCAGGCAGATTTGCCCTGCTCGATCGGCTGCTCGCTACCGCCGGTGGCGGCATTGGTACTGTTGTTAATGGTGACCAGTGAATCGTTGAAGTACAGGATTTGGCCCGCGCTCAGCGAGAGCTTCTCGCGGCCATTGTCCTGTCGCAGCCAACGTGACGTTACGGCCAGGGTCAGCTGATTGGCATCGTTCTGGCGGTCGGCGCCGGTGTAACGGGTGTCGCGGAACAGCTGTCCATAGCTGAATGTGAACGGACGGGTGTCGAATACCGGCAGGTCGTCCTGATCGCGATACGGCACATACAGGTAGTACATGCGCGGCTCCAACGTATTGAGATAGCTGGTGCCAAAAAGCGAGGTCTCGCGATCGAAATACAGTCCGGCGTCCACCGACGCGATCGGCAGGCTGCGCGAAGGCGAGCGATCACCGGTCAACGGCGCGGTGTTGGCCAGCGTGGAATCCAACTGATATGCGGTGTAGCGCCACGCTACGGTGGGCGTCAGAAACCATGCCGCGCCGGATAGCGGCATGGAGATATAGGGTTTGACATCCAGGCGCGCGCCGTTGCCGTAGTCCTTGTTGCGGATATTGGTGCGGACGTAATCGTCGTCGTCGTCATTTCCGCTGTTGCTGCCATTGATGGGTGGCCTGACGAAGTAAGAGTCGTCGTGTGTGAAGCGCACCGCTTCGGCATACACGCCAGCTTCGAAAATGCCGAAGGGCTTTTCCCAGGTGAAATACGCGCGCGGCTGCCGGTTGTAGGGCAGCGCCTGCTCGTCCAGGGTGTAGTCGGTCAATTGCCAACGATCGGCCATCAGTCCAGCAGTCCAGGTTTCGCCGGTGCCGTAGATGCCGATGGTGCTCTGCAGGCTGGAGGCCGAGCCCATGCCGTTCAGGCGGCTGGTGAAGTCTTCCACATAGCGCGTATCGCTGACCCAGGAGATGCTGCTGCGCGCCTGCCAGTGGCTATTGACGTTGTGGTAGCCGCTATAGAAGACGCTGCCACGGTCCTTGTCGCGCAATTTGTCGTTGGGCAGGTAATTGCCGGTGATCTCACCACGACCGCCCTCGTAGAGGTAACGGAATTCGGTGCCGAACATGAAACCGCGCTTGCTCATATAGCGCGGCAGCAGGGTGGCATCGTAGTTCGGCGCCAGGTTGAGATAGATCGGCTGCAGGTAGTCGAAGCCGTTGCGGCCGGACAGGCCGAACTGCGGAAACAGCAGGCCGGTCTGACGGCGGTCGTCGATCGGGAACTTGAACCAGGGGAAATACAGTACCGGCACCTTGCCGATCTGCAGCACGGCATTGCGTGCCGTGCCGAAGCCTTCTTCATTGTCGACGTCGATCTCGGGCGCGCGCACGCGCCAGATCGGCTGCGACGGATCGCAGGTGGTATAGGTCGAGCGGTGCATCTGGCCGACCTGGCCCTGCAGGTCCACCGATTCCGCACCGCCGTTGCCGCGCCGGTCCACCAGTTGGTACTGGATGTTGGTGACCTTGTGGGCGTCGGTGTCCTGATTGCCCTCGGCACGGTCGGCAATCATCCGGAACGAGCTGTCCTGGTACCGCACGTTGCCTTCGGCGATGTAGTTGCCGGTCTCGGTGTCCATGCGCAGATTGTCTGCACCCAGGAACTGGTCGCCGCGCTTGAGCGCCACGTTGCCCTGGTATTGCGGAGTGGTACTGGTCCCGGACAGCTGGTCGCCTTCGATGTCGGTCGGCAACTGCGGGCGCATCTCGGCTGCCTTGGGGTCTGCGGCTGGGGCGCCGTCGAAGCCGGGTAGCGGGTCCACGGCCGGGCACAATCCCCAGTTCAACGGCTTGTCGGCAGCCATGGCCGGGAGGCAGATGGCAATGCTCAAGGGCAGGGGCAGCAGGCGGAGAGCTCGGCGCACGCGTGGTTCAACCAATAAAATGGCGACTAGCTTGCCGTATACCCCGCATAGGGGCAATGAAGAGCGCCTGCGCCGCGCGGGCGAGGTTCATCGCCGGCGGCCGAGCGCCCGGCGTGCCGACGGGGTCAGCGCAGGGCGGCGACGTGAGCCACGCTGCTCTCGCGCAACGCCTGCAGGTCGTATCCGCCTTCCAGCATTGACACCACCCGACCGCGCGCATGCCGCTCGGCCAGGGTGCGCAGCGCGCCGGTCAGCCAGGCAAAATCGTCGTCGTCCAGCATCAGGTCGGCCAGCGGATCGCGCAGGTGCGCATCGAAACCGGCCGAGATCAGGATCAGCTGCGGGCGGAAGGCATCGATCAACGGCAGCATCTCGTCCTCCCAGACATTGCGGAAGCGCAGCCCGTCGCTGCCCGGTGGCAGCAGCAGGTTGTGGACGTTGCCGACGCCGCGCTCGTGGACACTGCCCGAGTGCGGATAGAGCCCGGACTGATGGGTGCTCAGATACTGCACGGCCGGGTCGCGCTCGAAGATCGCCTGCGTGCCGTTGCCGTGGTGGACGTCGAAATCGACGATGGTGATGCGCTCCAGCCCATGCCGGTCGCGCGCATGCGCGGCGGCTACGGCGATGTTGTTGAACAGGCAAAAGCCCATCGACACCTGCGCGGTGGCGTGGTGGCCGGGCGGGCGCACTGCGCAGAAGGCGGTGCGGGTCTGGTCCTGCATCACTGCGTCCACAGCCGCGATGCCGGCGCCTGCAGCGCGCAGGGCGGCCGCACGCGAGGCGGGCACCATCCGCGTGTCCACGTCCAGTTGGCGATAGCCGTCGAAGGCGGTTTCCAGCACCGCGTCCACCTGCTCGCGCTCATGCACGCGGCACAGGTCGCCCAGCTTGGCCAGCGGCGCCTCGCGCCAGTCCAGGTCCGGAAAGGCGGCGCGCAGGGCGTCGACCACCGCTTCCAGGCGGGCGGGGCTTTCAGGATGCTCGGGGCCGGCGTCGTGACCGAGGCAGGCGGGATGGGTAAAGACCAACATGGGACGACTCTAGCCTCTCCGCCGTGCCGGGCACAGGGTCAACCGCGCCGGCGGTCGTGCCGCCAGAGCACTTCCTGCTGGCCATCGACCCGCGCCAGCACGCGCGCCAGGACGAACAACAGGTCCGACAGCCGGTTGAGATAGCCGATCGCCTCGCTGCGCACCGCTTCCTGGCGGGACAGCGCGACGGTCTCGCGCTCGGCCCGGCGCACGATGGTGCGGGCCAGGTGGCAGCGCGCGGCCGCTTCGCCACCAGCCGGCAGGATGAAGTCCTGCAGCGGCGGCAAGCCGTCGTTGTAATGGTCCAGGTGGCGTTCCAGGGCGGCGATATCGGCCGCCTCGATCGCCGCATGCCCGGGGATGCACAGCTCGCCGCCCAGGTCGAACAGCTGGTGCTGCACGGTGGTCAGCAGGTCGGCGACCGGGGCGGGCACGCCGGGCGCGGCCAACAGCACGCCAAGTGCCGAATTGGCCTCGTCCACCGTCCCGTAGGCATTGACGCGCAGCGCGTCCTTGCCGGTACGGCTGCCGTCGCCCAGGCCGGTGCTGCCATCGTCGCCGGTACGGGTATAGATGCGCGAAAGCCGGTTGCCCATGACCTAGCCGGCGTGGGACTGGTGCTGCGGCGCTGCCAGGCGCTCGGCCGCGACCTGGAGCAACGCGGCGGCGGCGACATACAGGGCCGCACTGCGCAGGTAGGGCCACAGCCAGTCGGTGTAGTTCTTGAACCAGCCGGCCAGCGTGGGCTCACTGACGCTGGCACTGATCCAGTAGAAGCTGCCCTGGGCGATCAGCTGGCACAGCGCCACGCCAATCAGCAGGGCGGGTACCAGCCGGGCCAGCGCGTTCCAATGGGCGCCGTGGTAGTGCCGGCGCAGCCAGACGCCACCGGCCCACAGCGCGAAGTACGCCGGGATCAGGCACCAGTAGGCCGGCGAGACGCAATAGTGCTGCCAGAAGCTCAGGCCCTGGCGGGTGATCACCAGCCAGTCCACCGCCACCGCAAGCCCCATCAACAGCGGGAACGCCAGCCGCGTGCGCGCGGCCGAGTGAAAGCCGCCGATGAAGAACACCGCCCAGGACGCATCCGGGACCGGCGCGAAGTGATTGATCCGCGTGGCCGCCATCAGGAGGGCGAGCAGACTCAGAATCCAGGTGTCGTGCGAGCGAGACGTCATGCGCGAAGGTGGCCAGGTCACAGGTCCGGGAGTGTAGCGTGGAACCCGGCATGCCCGTGCCGGCCCGGCAGACGCGCGATGCGTCGAGCGTCTGCCGGAGTGGGCGTGCCGGCGACGCGGGGTAGACGGGCCGGGCGCGGCAATCTGTCTCAATGCCCGGCGGCACCCTGCCTGGGGCCAGGGCTTATCATGTGGCGATGACACATCCACATGACGTTCTGATCGTTGGCGGCGGCCTGGTCGGCTCCAGCCTGGCGATTGCGCTGGACCGCCTCGGCCTGGATGTCGGGTTGGTGGAAGCCACCCCGGCCGGCGCGCCACCGGCGGTATTCGACCAACGCAACCTGAGTTTTGCCGCCGCCACGGTCAATGCATTGAGCGCGCTCGGGGTCATGGCAAAGTTGCGCAACCCGCCCGGGCCGATCCGGCGCATCCACGTCAGCCGTGCAGGCGACTTCGGGCGCGTGCAGCTGGATGCCGCCGACTACGGGCGCGACAGCTTCGGCCAGGTGGTGGTGGCGCGCGATTTCGGCGACGCCCTGCAGGCGCGTCTGGACGAGCTGACCCGGTTGCACCGGTATCGCCCGGCACGCTGCATCGGCGTGGAGCCGGTGCAGGACGGCCTGCGCGCAGTCCGCCTGGCGGCCGCCGACGGCGAGCGACTGGTCCGCGCCAGGCTGGTGGTTGGCGCCGATGGCAGCCACAGCGCGGTGCGCGAGCTGCTGCATATCGGCACCGACGCGCACGATTTCCTGCAGACCCTGTTCGTGGCGCGGGTGCGAGCCGCCAGGCCGCCCGATGGCACTGCCTGGGAGCGCTTCGGCGAACACGGGCCAACCGCATTGCTGCCGCGGGGCGACCGCCATTACGGCGCCATCCATTGCGTGGCGCGTGCCGATGCCGAAGCGGTGGCGGCCCTGGACGAGGCCGGCTGGCTGGCACGGCTGCAGCGCGCGGCCGGCTGGCGTGCCGGGCGCTTCATCGCCAGTGGCGAGCGCAGCGCCTACCCGTTGGTGCAGGTGCTGGCGAACAGCCTCATCGCCGAACGCGTGGTGCTGCTGGGCAATGCCGCGCAGACGCTGCATCCGATCGGCGCGCAGGGCTTCAATCTCGGGCTGCGCGATGCGCTGACGCTTGCCGAACTGATCGAACACGATCGCAGCGATGCCGGTGCCGGTGCGCTGCTGGATGCGTATCTGGCGCGTCGACGCGTGGACCGCGAGCACACGATCGGCTTCTCCAGCGGGTTGGCGCGGCTGACCGGCAATCCGGCGCCTTTGCTACGGCCGCTGCGCAGCCTGGGCCTGCTGGCGACCTCGCAGGCCGCCCCGTTGCAGTCGATGCTGGTCGGGGGCGCGATGGGCTTCCGTGGCGAAGTCCCGCAGCTGTGCCGGGGTGTGGCATGAACCGGCGCACGCCGCGCGATGCGGTGATCGTCGGTGGCGGTGTGGTCGGCGCCGCCTGCGCCTTGGCGCTGGCCGATGCCGGGCTGCAGGTCGCGTTGGTGGAAGGGCATGAACCCGCGCACTGGCACGCCGACCAACCCGACCTGCGCGTCTACGCATTCGCCGCCGACAACGCCGCGTTGCTGGACAGCCTGGGCGTGTGGTCGGCAGTGCGTGCGGCCCGCGTGCAGCCCTACCGGCGGATGCGGGTCTGGGATGCCGGCGGGGGCGGCGAGCTGGGCTTCGATGCCGACACGCTGGGGCGCGAACAGCTGGGCTGGATCGTCGAAAACGCGCTGCTGGTCGATCGCCTCTGGGCGGCCGTGCACGCAGCCGGCATCGAGGTGCATTGCCCGGCGCGCGTGGTCGAACTGGAGCAGGACAGCGGCAGCGTGCGTCTGCGGCTGGACGATGGCAGCCGCCTGGAGGCGGCGATTGCGATCGCCGCCGATGGTGCTGCGTCCACCTTGCGCGAATTGACCGGGGTGCCGGTCTCGCGGCACGCCTACGCGCAACGCGGCGTGGTGGCCTTCGTGGAGACCGAGCGGCCGCACGAGTCCACCGCCTGGCAGCGCTTTTTGACCACCGGGCCGCTGGCGTTCCTGCCGTTTGCCCAAGGCCGCAGTTCGATCGTATGGACCTTGCCGGATGCCGACGCCGCACGTGTGCTGGCCCTGGATGATGCGGCGTTTTCGCGTGAGCTCACCCAGGCCTTCGCCGCACGCCTTGGCCAGGTGCGGGTGGCCTCGCCGCGCGCTGCCTTTCCGCTGCAGCGGCAATTGGTGGAGCAGTATGTCAGCGGTCGTGTGCTGACCCTGGGCGATGCCGCGCACGTGGTGCATCCCCTGGCCGGGCAGGGCGTCAATCTGGGGTTACGCGATGTCGCTGCGCTGCGCGAGCAAGTGCGCAACGCGCGCGCCAAGCGTGCCGACTGGGCAGCGCCGCACCGCCTGCAGCGCTGGGCGCGAACCCGTCGCAGCGACAACGCCGTCGCCGCCTACGGCTTCGATGCGATCAATCGGGTGTTTTCCAATGACGAGATGCACCTGACCCTGCTGCGCGGATCGGTGCTCGGCCTGGCCGGAAAACTGCCGCCGCTGGTCGATGTGTTGTGGAAGCGCGCCTCCGGCGGTGCGTGAGCATCGCCGCGCCGGCCGGCGTGAACGCGGATAACCGGCGCAGCCTTTGTTATATGCCTGGAAACTTATAGCGAAGGCCGCATCTTCCATACGACGGACGCGCACGGCCTAGCTACAGTCGGCGCATGACCTCGGTTGCGCACCCACCCAAGCCCCCCTTGCTGCTGCTCTGCGGCCTGCTCTGCGATGCCGCGATCTGGCAGCCGCAGCGCGAGGCGCTGGGGGACCTGGCGGAGGTGCAGGTGCTGGACTTTCCCGGTTTCGACAGCATCGTGCAGATGGCCACCCACGTGCTGGCCGGTGCACCGCCGCAGTTCGCGCTGGCCGGGCACTCGATGGGCGGACGCGTCGCGCTGGAGATCATGCGCCAGGCACCGGAGCGCGTGACCCGGCTGGCATTGCTCGATACCGGCATCGCCCCACGTCGCGAGGGCGAGCGCGAAGAGCGACAGGCGCTGGTGGACCTGGCCCGCACCCAGGGCATGCAGGCGCTGGCGTCGGCCTGGTTGCCGCCGATGCTGCACCCGGACCGTGTCGACGATGCCGCGTTGATGGAGCGCCTGACGGCGATGGTGCAGCGTCAAAGCCCGCAGGGGTTCGCCGGCCAGATCACGGCCCTGCTGGAGCGCCCCGATGCCGCGCCGGTGCTGGCACGGATCCGCTGCCCCACCTTGCTGGGTGTCGGGCGCCAGGACGCCTGGAGCCCGTTGGCCCGGCACCAGGACATGGCGCGGCACATCCCGCAGGCGCGCCTGGTGGTGTTCGAAGACAGCGGGCACATGGCGCCGGTGGAGGCGCCGGTGGCGGTGACCGCCGCCCTGCGCGACTGGCTGCAGGCCGCGTGATGGCCAGCAGGCCACGCCACCGGCGGTGACGCAGCGGTCGCTGGCGACGCCGATCGGTTTTGCTGAAATCCAAGGAGGCTGCATGCACGACGAGGCATCGACCATCATTGCCTGCGAGCAACTGATCCGCAGGTTCGCGCTGTACAACGACCGCCACGATCACGAGGCGCTTGCTGCCTTGTTCACCGACGATGGCGTGTTCGCACGGCCCAGCGCACCCGATGCACCGGTGCGTGGGCGCGAGGCCATCCTGCAGGCGTTTCGTGCGCGTCCGCCGCGCACCACCTGCCACCTGATGCTCAATACCCTGGTCAGCGTTCAATCGCCGACCCTGGCGCACGCGCACAGCCATGTGCTGCTTTACACCGCCAGCCAGACCTCTGCGCCACCGCCGTTCGCCGCGCAGTCACCGGCCTTGCTCGGCAGTTTCGACGATGTGCTGGTCTTCGAGCAGGAGCGTTGGCTGTTCAAGCAGCGGCTCGGTGCGTTGCAGCTGCAGATCGGTTCCTGAGCCGCCATCGCTAACACGCAAGAAACGTTGCAGCCGCCATCGGCCTGCGGCGCTGTCGTATCGCTTTCTCCCCCACGCCGCGCCCGCTGTCACCCACCTGTCCGCACCGGAGATTCGCCTAGTGGAACGCGTCCGTTTGTCTGCTCATTGTCGTTCGGTGTTGCTGCGCGCCCTGTCGCGTCGGCAACGGTCATGGATTGTCGGCGCCACACTCGCTGCGGTGTTGCCGGGCACGGTGATGGCGCAGGCCGTACCGGAAACGGCGGCACCGCCGCAGGGCATCAATGTGGGGGGCACCAGTTTCATGGACGGGTTTGGCTCGCTGACGCCCGGCTGGACCGTCATCGAATACCTGCGCCATTACCACTTCAATTCGATCCGGAATGCCAGCGGCGACGATTCGCCGGCCTTCCGCGACCCACAAGTGGACGTCAGCGTGCTGTTGACCCAGATGATCTATGTCACGCCCTATACCTGGAAGGGAAGTTCGTTGAGCTTCAATGCCATCGTGCCGTTGGTCAATTACGACACCGCATTTGACGCAGACAGCCCCGTGCAGCTGAGCAGCAATGGGTTCGGCATGGGCGATATCTCGTTCGGGCCTGCCTTGCAGATGCCGCCGGTCATGCGCGACGGGCGCGTGTTCTTCTTCCAGCGCTTTGCGATCGACGCCTTTGCGCCGGTCGGCAAGTTCGATCGTGATACCGCGATCAACCAGAGCACCGGGTTCTGGTCGGTGGCCCCGCACTGGGCATTCACCGTGCAACCCAGCGATCGCTGGGAAATCAGCGGGCGCCTGAATTATCTGTACAACTTCCGGACCAGCCGCGCCGGCGGCGTGCCGCCGATTGCCGGCTTCCGTTTCCGCAACGGGCAGGCCGGCGACCTGGTCTGGCTCAACTTCGCCACCTCGCTGAAGCTCAACGAGCAGTGGCGGGTGGGGATCAATGGGTACTACCTGCAGCAGTTGAAGGACAACCGCACCAACGACCAGCGTGTGCCGGACAGCAAACGCAGGCAGTTCTATATCGGCCCCGGCCTGTCCTGGCGCATGAACGAAAAGAACCTGTTCAACTTCAATGTGTACCTGCCGGTGGATGTGGAAAATTCGGTCGCCGGCAATAACTTCAATCTGATGTTCGTGCATTCGTTATAGGCGTCCACCGCCGCCATGCGCAGCGCCTGCGACGGGGCGCTGCGCATGGCGGGGTAACTGCCCTTGCCACCTGCACGAGCGGGTGGCAAGGGGGGCGCTCAATGGGTGCCGCGTGGCGCGTCTGCGGTGTTGGCGCAGGTGCCTCGTGCTCAGCTCCGGGGCGCGGTAGTCACATCCCCATGCTGTGCCGTTGCGTATGCGCATGTTCGCGGAACAGCAGTTCCGCCCGTGCTCCGTCGCGTTGTTCGATCGCAGAGACGATCGCCCCATGTTGGCGGTGCCCGTAATACAGATCGTCGTAGGCCACGGTGGCCGAGCGCTGGCCGAACACCACATGGCTGGGGCTGACGAACGGCACCACCGTGCAGCGGTCCACGGTTTCGGTGAGGATGGGCTTGTTGGCCGCCACCACGATGGTGCGATGGAAGCGGGCATTCATCGCGGCATAGGCCTGCTCGTCACCGGCATCGAGGCTGCGCTTGGCGAACAGGCGGTCGCCTTCGCCAAGACAGCCGTGCAGGGTGGCGAGCACCTCGGCCGACGCGCCCTGCTCGGCCAGCGTGCGCGCCGCCAAACCTTCCATCAGGGCGCGCACGGCCAGGGCATCCAGGCTTTCCTGCTGGCTGAAGCGGCGCACCGCATAGCCGCGGTTGCCTGTCTGTGCCAGCAGGCCTTCCTGGCACAACGCCGGAAGGGCCTGACGGATGGGCGTGCGCGAAATCGCCAGGCGTTCGGCCAGGGCCGCTTCGGTGATGCGTTCGCCCGGGGCAAAGGTGCCGCACAGGATCAGTTCGCGTAACTGCTGGACCGCTTGCAATCGGTGGTTGTTCGCCATTGGCTCCATTCTCTCGCGCCGTGCCGCAGCGCACGTTCCTTGGAAGGGAAAACTCGCAAATGCGTGTATAAAAACCTTGCGGACGAGATCGCTTGATGGCAATTTGGATCCCAAGGATACCTTTTTGGCAATCCGGAGTGCTCGATCGTCCCTGTTGGGATCCATTGCATCGCCGGTCCCGACCCAATCAATGACGCGCGCCCGGCCTTCCTCGGCAGCGCCGCGTCGCAGGAGCGCAGCATGGCAAGCATCATCGGCGGCATCGGAACCTCGCACGTTCCCACCATCGGGGTGGCCTACGACAAGGGCAAACAACAGGATCCGATATGGAAACCGTTGTTCGACGGCTACGGGCCGGTCGCCGAGTGGTTGGCCCGGCAACGGGCCGACGTGCTGGTGTTCTTCTACAACGATCACTGCACCACGTTCTTTTTCGATCTGTACCCGACCTTCGCGTTGGGCGTGGGCGAGCGTTTCCCGGTGGCCGACGAGGGAGCGGGCTTGCGCAACCTGCCGCCCATTCGCGGCGATGTGCAGTTGCAGGCGCATATCGCCGAGTGCCTGGTCAACGACGAATTCGACCTGACCGTGTTCCAGGACAAGCCCATCGACCATGGCTGCGCGGCTCCCTTGCCGCTGCTATGGCCGCATGTGCCCGACTGGCCCGGCACGGTGGTACCCATCGCGATCAACGTGCTGCAGTACCCGCTGCCGACCGCGCGCCGCTGCTACCGGCTTGGTCAGGCGGTGCGGCGTGCCATCGAGTCGTATCCGGAAGATCTCAGGGTGGTGGTGGTCGGCACCGGCGGTTTGTCGCACCAGATCCATGGCGAGCGCACCGGCTTCAACAACACCGAGTGGGACATGGAGTTTCTGGACCGCTTCCAGCATGCCCCCGAGACCCTGACCGACCTGACCCACACCGATTACGTGCGCCTGGGCGGGGCCGAGAGCGTGGAGCAGATCATGTGGCTGGCCATGCGTGGCGCGCTGGAGGGTCCGATCCGCAAGTTGCATCAGAACTACTACTTGATGACCACCACCGCGATGACCGTGGTGGTGTACGAGCCGGGCGAAGAGGCGGCCGATGCGCCGCGTTCGGCAGAGCTGTTGGCGCGTACCGCCAACGCGGCATGAGGGCGTGCACATGAATCCGCAAGTCAACGGCATGGACAAGATCGACGGGACCTATCTGTTCGATCTGCGCACCAGCAACCGCGCGCTGCGCCTGAATCGCTTCTTCTGGCAGATGATCCGCGCGCCGTGGCGCGACCGCTTCTTGCAGGATGCAGAAGTGCTGATGCAGGAGGCCGGACTCACCGAGCAGGAGAAGGCGCTGATCCGCGCGCGCGACTGGCTTGGCCTGGTGCAGTACGGCGCCAATTTTTTCGTCATCGAAAAGTTCGCCCGTGTGGTGCGCATGACCAATCTGCAGGTCTACGCCATCATGCGCGGTGAATCGTTCGAAGCGTTCATGCAGACCCGGCAGGTGCCCGAGGCGCGCTGAACTGCGCGCCTCGGGCATCTGCCGGGTGCTGTCACCCGACTTCCCAACGTAAGGCCCACCCCCATGACCATGTCCTCCGTGTTCTTCGAACACCGCATCAAGGTCCGGCATCTACGTGTCATCGAGGCGCTGGACCGGCAAAAAAGCCTGCTCCGCGCCTCGCGCGTCTTGAATGTGACCCAACCTGCGCTCACGCGTGCCCTGCAGGAGATCGAAGAGATCGTCGGGGCACCGCTGTTCGAACGTCACTCACGCGGCGTGCGCCCCAACGCCATGGGCGAGGTGCTGGTGCAGACCGCGCATGTGGTGCTGGGCCAGTTGCGCCGCGCCCAGGACACGTTCGAGGGTCTGCTGCAGGACGACGCGCTCACGATCACCGTGGGCGCCCTGCCGGTGGCGGCAAGCGGCCTGTTGCCGGCCGTGCTGGCGGCGCTCTACCGCGCCGAGCCCACGCTGCGGGTGCGGCTGTTGCATGGCCGTACCGACGAACTGCTGCCCAAGCTGGCCGGCAACGAAGTCGATCTGGTCGTGGGCCGGCTCTATCCGCTGGCACGCTACGACGCACTGGTCCGCAAGGTGCTGTACCAGGATCCGATCGCGCTGGTGGCGCGCAGCGACCACCCCCTGTTCGCGAACGGCCCGGTACGCATTGCCGAAGCCGCGGCATATCGCCAGGTGCTGCCGACGCTGAGCCAGCACGTGGAGCGCGACGTGGCGCAGGTCATGCGCGAGCATGGGCTGGCCACGCGCGACCAGCTGCGTTCCAGCTCGGCCAGCTTCACCCGTGAGATTCTGCTCGGCACCGACAGCATCGCGGTGATGCCGAGCATGATGGTGGCCGGCGACATCGCCCGTGGCGAGTTGCGTGCCTTCCAGCTGCAGCAGCCGTCGCAGGCGCGTGCAGGTGGGGTGATCTACCGCGACAACAATGCCATTCTCAAGCCGGGCGTGCGTCTGCTGATGCGCGAGCTGGAGCACCAGTTGGCGCTCATGGCCGAGCAGGGCGCTGTGTGGGTGGACGACCATGTCGGCGAAGACGACATCCTGCTGGATGCGTCCGCGTAAGCGATGGCGTGCCTGTCTGCTCGTGCTGCAGTGAAAGGCACGATGCAGGCGGTCTGAGTAACGCACATCGGGCAGCCAAGGCTGCCCGATGTGCGTATTGGGACAGTGGTGCCTACGACGGTGTCTTCAGCACTCGCCCTGCGCGTGCGTTGGATGCAGGTGAGTGCAGCGTGCTGGAGTCAGGGACGCGCAGCGACACACACGCCGCCAAGGCCAATCGGCGGGCACGTCGCCGTCGGGCAACGTGTCCGCCCAAAAGCGGCCAACAAAACCTAGCGAGCGGTCGTCAGGCGGGTGCGGGCGGCGCGGAGGAACCGGCGTGTACGCGTGGTACATGCGGGTTCCGGGCACCGGCCGCGCAGCCGTTTTGTCAGCTGCTCTGCGTCCGACGTGCATCAGCAGGCGCTACGCATCGTTCGCGAGCGCATCCTTCAGGCGCGCCTTCTGCAGTTTGCCTGTCGCCGTGCGTGGCAACGCTTCCACCACGCGTAGATGCTTTGGCACCTTGTACTTGGCCAGGCGCTCGATCAGGTAGCTGCGGATTTGCTCCAGATCCGGGTCCTCGGCGGCTGGCACGATCGCCAGATACCCCACCTCGCCCCATTGCGGGTCGGCCATGCCCACCACCGCGCATTCGCGGATCTGCGGGTGATCCGCGAGCACGGCTTCGATCTCCGCGGGGTAGACGTTCTCGCCGCCGGAAATGAACATGTCCTTCTTGCGGTCCACCACAAAGAAGAAGCCATCGGCATCGCGCTTGACGATATCGCCGGTACGGAACCAGCCCTGCGCATCGCGCATCTCCGCAGTGGCCTTGGGGTCGCGCCAGTAGCCGGGGCTGAGATTTGGCCCGCGCAGCAACAGCTCGCCGGGAACACCCGTCGGGCAGTCGTTGCCGTCGCCATCGACGATGCGGGTCTGCACCGTCGGCGAGCAGATGCCGGCCGCGCCCAGCTTGTTGCGAATGACCTCGCAATCGACCGACATGCCGAACACCGTGCCGGCCTCGCTCATGCCGAAGCCGCAGACCATGGGAATGCCGTCGTCCACCCAGCCCAGCAGGTCGTCGCTGGCGTGCGGCGCACCGCCGCTGACCAGGGCAGTAAGGTGACGCAGCGCTGCGGGGTCGAAACCCGGTTGAGCGCGGAAGGCCTGCATCATCTGCGGCACACCGACGTAGTGGGTGATGCCCAGCGCCGGATTGCCGAGCCAGCCCAGCGTGCGCTGCGGCTCGAAACCGCTGGAGACCTGGATCGACCCGCCCACCGCCAGTGCCGGCCGCACATTGGTGGCCAGGCCGATGATGTGGAACATCGGTGCTTCGCACAGGAAGCTGCTGCCCGCATCCACGCGGGTGGTGACGCCGAAGTTGTGCGCCACCTGCTGCAGGTTCTGCTCGCTCAGCATCACGCCCTTGGGCTGGCCGGACGTGCCCGAGGTGAACAGGATCAGGCTGACGCGGTCCGGCGGAATGTAGGACGTCTCGGCCGGCGCGAGGCCTTTGGCGGTCTCGATGAAGTCCGTCAGCGCTTCGACATGCGCGCGCCCGGCGGCGACATCATCGCCCAGCAGCAAACGCGGCTCGGCGCGTTGCAACAGGGCATCCAGCTCGGTGGCGCTCAGGCGCCAGTTGAGCGGCACGTAGATCGCGCCCACGCGTCCGCAGGCGAAGTGCAGCGCCACCTGCCAGACCGAATTGCGCGCGAGCACGGCGAGCCGTTCGCCGTCGATGCAGCCGCGCGCCTGCAGCAGGGCGGCGAGGCGGCCGATCAGCTCGTCCAGTTCGGCGTAGGTCCATTGCTGATCCAGCAACAGGTCGCGCGCGGCGAGGCGTTG
The DNA here is from genome assembly GCF_041479385.2 of Xanthomonas sp. NCPPB 1068. Taxonomy (NCBI): domain Bacteria; kingdom Pseudomonadati; phylum Pseudomonadota; class Gammaproteobacteria; order Lysobacterales; family Lysobacteraceae; genus Xanthomonas; species Xanthomonas sp. NCPPB 1068. Next base: position 1,091,724 of record NZ_CM192986.1, read on the forward strand.
CGGTGTGAGGCGGGCATGGAAGGAAATCGAGTCAGTCGGCATGGTCATGGCGCTGTCTTCCGAATGCGGTTTGGGGGAGTGGCTGGCGTGAGTGCGACGGCAACGGCAGAAGGTTCACGCGCACGCCCGATGACGCAGCGGGCATTCACCAGCGATGGCGTGAACCGGTTGCAGGAGAGCGGCAGGGCCGCGGCGTTAGCGCCGCGAGGCGGAGCGCGCACCGCTGGCCGGTACGCGCTCGGGGGGTGCCCGGCTAGCTGAGATAGACGGTTTTGGTTTCGAGGAAGGCGTGCAGCCCTTCGATGCCGCCTTCGCGGCCGACGCCGGAGTGCTTGAAGCCGCCGAACGGCATGTCGATGTCCACCCACATGCCGTTGATCGAGTGGCTGCCGCTGCGCACGCGGCGTGCGATGCGGTACGCGCGGTCGACATCCTCGCTGTAGACGGTGCCATGCAGGCCGTAATCGCTGGCATTGACCTTGGCGATCAGGTCGGCCTCGTCGTGGTAGTCGATGAAGCTGACTACCGGGCCGAAGATTTCCTCGCGTGCGATGGTCATGTCGGGCGTGACATTGGCGAACACCGTCGGTTCGAGGAAAAACCCGCGCGGCAGATGCGCTGGCCGGTTGCCGCCCATCACCAGCTGCGCGCCTTCGGCGCTGCCTTGCGCAATGTAGGACTGCACGCGTTCCAGCTGCCGGCCGAGCGCCAACGGGCCCATGCCGGTGTCGGCGGCGAACGGGTCGCCGAGCTTGAGTGCGCCCAGGGCCGCGCAATACGCCTGCAGGATCTCCTCGCGCCGTTGCGCCGGGACCAGCACCCGGGTCAGCGAGAAACACACCTGGCCGGTGATCGGCATGGAGTAGGGCACCAGGCTGGGCAGCACCTTGGTGAGGTCGGCATCCTCGAGCACGATGGCGGCCGACTTGCCGCCCAGCTCCAGGCCGACACGGGCCAGCCGTTCGGCGCAGGCCACACCGATCAGTCGCCCCGCCTGGGTGGAGCCGGTAAAGCTCACCTTGTCGACGAGCGGATCGCGGATCAGCTGTTCGCCAACGTCGCGACCGGCCGGCAGCAGGTTGAACACGCCATCGGGCACACCGGCGGCGCTGATGCATTCGGCCAGGATGTAGGCATCGATCGGGGTTTCCGGCGATGGCTTGGCCACCACCGTGCAACCGGCGGCCAACGCGGCGGCGACCTTGTAACAGAGCAGTACCAGCGGCGCATTCCAGGGCGTGATGGCGGCGACTACGCCAACCGGTTCCTGCACCACGTGCACGCGGCCGCCGTTGGCACGTGCGCGCGGTTCGACGAACGGGTGGGTGGTGATCAACTCGCCGTAATAGTCGAACAGCCCCGGCGCCTGCTGCGAGGCGCGGCGGCTGAAGCCGATGGTGGCGCCGACCTGGCCGGTCCAGGCCTCGGCCAGTTCCGGCAGGCGGGCACGCAACTGGTCGGCAACCCGCTTGAGCACCGCGCCGCGTTCGGGTGGCGACAGCTGCGGCCACGGGCCGGTATCGAAGGCGGCACGCGCCGCGGCCACGGCGGCCTCGGTATCTGCGTGCGAGGGTTCGGTGTAGCGCAGCAGGCGCTCTTCGTTATGCGGGGCGACCACGTCGACATGCCGGTCGCCGCTGCTCGCGCGCCACTGGCCATCGATGAACAGGCCCAGGGGCCCACGCGCGGCGATTCCGCGCAGCGTTGCGGATAAGGCTTCCATACTCCCTCCTCGGTGCAGAAAACCACTGGCGGCGCCAGCGATGCGTGGCGTGCACGCAGCGCTGCAGGTGCCGTTGGACGTGCTCAGGTGCTCTTTTTGGTCAGGTCGTATTCGCCCAGGCCGGGCTTGTAGCTCTTCTCGTCGATGAACTGACGGATGCCTTCCTTGCGCGCGTTGTTGTCGAAGGAATTGGCCGCTTCCTGCATGCGCACCAGATAGTCCTCGGCTTCGTCGTAGGTCATGGTGCCCACGCGACGGACCGCATCCTTGGCGTATTTCAGCGCCACCGGGTTCTTGCGCAGCAGCAGCTCGGCCACTTCGCGGGTGCGCGCTTCCAGGTGCTCCAGCGGCACGCTTTCGTTGACCAGGCGCCACTCGGCGGCCTTCTTGCCATCCACCATTTCGCCGGTCAGCGTCATCCACATCGCATCGCGCATGGACAGCAGTTCCACCGCCACCTTGGTCACCCCGCCGCCGGGCAGGATGCCCCAGTTGATTTCCGACAGGCCGAACTGCGCCTCGTCGGCGGCAATGGCCAGATCGCACGCGAACAACGGGCCGAAGCCACCGCCGAAGCACCAGCCGTTGACCATCGCGATGGTCGACTTCTGATACCAGCGCAGGCGCCGGAACCAGCCATAGGATTCGCGTTGCGAACGGCGCACGCCACGCAGGCCCTGCGCTTCGGTTTCGCGGAAGTATTCCTTCAGGTCCATGCCGGCCGACCAGGCGGTGCCTTCGCCGCCGAGCACCAGCACGCCGACGTTGTCGTCGAACTCCAGCTCGTCCAGCACATCCATCATGCGGCGGTTGAGCGCCGGGCTCATCGCGTTGCGCTTGTCAGGGCGGGCGAACTTCACCCAGGCAATGCGGTTTTCGATGCGAACCGATACCACGTCATGCTCGTTCAAGCGGCGTCTCCTTCAAGTCGGGGGCTGCGGGGATCAGAAATCTTCTGCCAGCGCGGGGTCCGGCGCGGTCGTCCGTTCCAGCGTGGCGCTGGCGTTCAATTTGCATAGCAGGCGCAGCAGGGTCTGCTGCTCGCTGGCCTGCAGGCCGGCGCAGGTGCGTTCGACGGCGCGCGCAAGGCAGCCCTGCGCCACTTCCAGCGTGCGCTGGCCGTGCTCGGTCAGGTACAGGCCCTTGCTGCGGCGGTCGCGGCCGGCCAGGCGTTCGATCAGGCCCTGCTCGGCCAGCGCATTGGCGATCTTCATGCCGGCGGCGCGGTTGACCAGCAGGCGATTGCCGAGTTCGGTCTGGTCGCAGCCGGGCTGGTCGCGGATATGGATCAACGCGGTGACACGCGCCGGTGTCAGGTGCAGTTCGGCCAGCTCCTGGCGCGCAGCGTGGCTGGAGGCCAGGGTGGCCAGTTGCAGTTGGTAGCCGAGGTCGGCGGCAAGGGCCAGGCGAGCGGTCATCGATCCATCCAGATTGTATCCGTTAAATACAATCTAGCTGAGCGAAGCGAGCGCTGCAAGGGGGTTGGTGCGTCAAAAACGAAGGCCGGCGCGCGCCTGCGTAGCGTCGGCGCGCGTGGCTGCCATGCGGATGTGCGCCAGCGCTACTGGATCAGCCAGCCGGCCAGCTGTTCGCGGGTGAGATAGCCGCTGTGACGGCTATCCAGCGCATCGAATTCGTCGGCCAGTGCGGGGTTGGTCTGGGCTTCGGTGCGACTGATGCGGCCATCGCCGTCCACGTCCATGGCCTGGAAGTCGATGCGGTAGCTGCCCGCCACGCTGCTTGGCTGGATCGAGCGCACGATCACGCTGGATTCGCCGCGCGGGCGCTCCAGCTGGGTCTGATGGGTGACCTCGCCGCTGGCGAGCGGCTGGGTGCGGATGACGTTGGGTACCTCGATCAGCGGCATGCTGCTGGCAGGTGAGGGTGCTTGCTGTGCGTGCGCGGCGCCGCACGCGAGCAGCATGGCAATGAGGGTGGCAATACGGCTGGTGGTCATCAGATCCCCCTGATGTGGAACAGCCGGTAAGGATAGTGGGTGTCGAGCCGATTGCGGTGGGCGCCGCTTGCACGCTGGCCGCTGCGCGCCACGCGGGCGACCGCCAGCGTGCGGGCAACGGCGTGTGGCCGCTGCCCTGCACGTCGCTCAACCGGGAATGAAGGGAAACACGATTTTGAGCAAACCCTTCAGTCCGCCCTCGGCGGTGCTGGCCACGGCCTTGGCGCCCAGGCTGTTGAGTGCGCGGCGCACATCGTCCCAACGCAGCTGGGCGATGTCTTTTTTCAACAGGTCCGACACCTCTTCGGCGGTGGGGGTGAGTTTTTGCAGTGCGCGGATGGCCGCCTGCGGGTCCTGCTGCAGATAGCCCCAGCGTTCGGCAATCTTCAACAGCGTGTCGAAACGCACCGCCACCACTTCGCGATTGCGTTCGTACACCGGCAATGCGCCGACGTCGAGGATGGCCTGCTCGAACTGTTGCGCGTCATCGGGGTGTTCGATGCGCACTGCCAGGAAGCCTTCCTTGCGGCTGCGTTCGCTGACATGCTTGGCACCCGAGCGCAGGTTGTCCTCGGTCAGCACGTTGGCCACGATGCGCTGCATGGCCGCATCGCCTTCCTCGGGCACCAGCGCACGCCAGCGCGCATAGCCATCGCGACGCAGGGCCTTGACCTTGGCCGAGGTGACCCGCAACTGCAGTGCGACCACGGCATTGGCGCTGTTGCGCGAGATGGCGCCATCGCGTTCGAGCAGCACGAAGATCAACAATTCCAGGTCGCGCTTGGTCAATGACTGAAACCCCTGCAACAGGGTCAGTCGCAGGAATTCGCTGCCGAAGGCGGCTGCGTCCTTGAGTTCGATCGGTTGCATGGGGAGTCCTCCGCGGGTGACCTGCACAATGCCAGCACCCGGTTGCGCGGGCTGAGAACCGATGCGACGCGCACAGCAGTTTCAGTGTCCGGTTTCGCGCCCGGTGCGGTCGGATCTGAACGTTTCAACTGCGCCGCGATCCTGCAGTGTCACAAAGACCTGTTTGCCGTCGCTGCCGCCGAAGGCGACGCTGCTGGCCTTGCGCCCCTTCAGCGCAACCGTGCGCAGCAGCCTGCCCGTTGGCGACACCACGGCGATCTGCCCCGCATCGTAGCGGGCGATGTACAGATTGCCATCGGCATCGCAGCGCATGCCATCCATGCCGAAATCGGGGAACGCGATCAGCAGGCGTTTGTTGCGCAGGCTGCCGTCATCGCGACGGTCATACACCCACACCTTGCGCGACATGCTTTCGTTGACGTAGAGACGCTTGCCGTCCGGGCTGACGTCCAGTCCGTTGGGGGTGGTCATGCCGGACTCCAGCAGCCGCACTGCGCCGTCGCGCCCGATGCCCCACAAGCGCCCGCTGTTGTCCTCCCAGTTCGGGTCGCTGGCGTAGAAGCTGCCGTCCGGTGCAAGCGCCAGATCGTTGGGACCATCGGCGTCGGGCAACGCAGCGAACGTGGTCACGGCACGCGTCTGCATGTTCACCTGCAGCAGTTTGTGGCCGGTGTAATCGGCCACGTACATCGCCCCATCGCGAAAGCGGATGCCGTTGCCGGTGCTGCCTGCTGGCAAGGTGACGAACACTTGTGCGTTGGCACTGCCGTCCGGCTGCAGGGTGATGCGTGCGATGGTGCCATCCTTGCCCAGATTCACGGCGTAGAGCGCGCCATCCGGGCCGGTGGCCGGGCCTTCTGCGTTATGCGTGAAGGCGCCATCGCCGATCAGGTCACGCGCAACGAAGGGCGCGTCGGCCGCGGCAGCGAGCGAACTGGACAACAACAACGCCAACGTCAGGCAGCGAGCGCGTGCAATAGCCATCATGCGGAATGCTCCAGGCGGGATCGTGCGCAGTGTGCCAGAACGTGCAGCGCGACCATGGCGGTACTCACGCGCGATCAAGTAAGGTGCGCGGGCGGTACCGAACCAGTGCAACGTGCAGGCGGCAGCTTCTGCTCCGGCAGGCGATGGCGTGGTGCATACGTGCCGTGCATGCCGCATGACATCGCGGTGTCACCGCTGCCTGCCTGACGTCGCTTGCCGGTGCTGGTCGCCATTCTCACTTGAAGGAGGTTTGCATGTCCGTGGAATCCTTGACACGTCGCCGCTTGCTCGCCGCCTTCGGCAGTGCCGGCATCCTGCTGGGCGCGCCGGCCTGGGCGCTGCCCAAGAAGAAACCGGGAAAGCCGCTCAATGTCGCCCTGGCCGGTCTCGGCAGTTATGCCAGCGAACAACTCGCGCCGGGTCTGGCCTTGACCAAGCACTGCAAGCTGGCCGGCATCGTCACCGGCACGCCGTCGAAGATTCCGCAATGGCAATCCAAGTACGGTATCGCCGATCGCAATGTCTACAGCTACGAGAACTTCGACAAGATTGCCGATAACGACGATATCGACGTGGTGTACATCGTCACCCCGACCCATCTGCATGCGCCGCTGACCCTGCGCGCAGCGGCAGCCGGCAAGCACGTGTGGTGCGAAAAGCCGATGGCGATGCATGCCGGCGAATGCGAGGCGATGATTGCCGCCTGCAAGCGCAACAAGGTGGCGCTGACGATCGGCTACCGCATGCAGCACGAGCCCAACACGCGGCGGCTGATTGCGATGGCCAGCGAGAAGCCGTTCGGCGCCATGCAGCGCGTGCGTGCCGAGGCCGGTTACAACGGGTATCGCGATACGACCAAGGCCGATCGCCCATGGCGGTTGCGCTCGGAATTCGGCGGCGGCGCGATGTACGACATGGGCGTGTATCCACTCAATGCCGCACGCTACACCGTGGGTGCCGAGCCGCTGGCAGTCACCGCCAAGCGCTGGACCGACCGTCCCGAACTGTTCGATGAAGTGGACGAACATATGGATTTCACGCTGGAATTCCCCAATGCCGTGCGTGCGGCGTGCAAGACCAGTTTCGGTGCCAACATGAATGTGCTGCGTGCCGACTGCGAGCGCGGCTGGTACGAACTGTCGCCGTTCCAGAGCTACCAAGGCGTCACCGGCAAGGCCAGCGATGGCCGTGTGTTCGATGCCAAGGTGCCGCACCAGCAGGCCTTGCAGATGGACGAAGACGCCTTGGCCATCATGAATGGCACGCCGCTGCGCGCGCCCGGCGAAGAAGGCCTGCGCGATATCCGCATCGTCGATGCGATCTACCGCTCCGCCCGCGAAGGCAGCAAGCGCATCGTGCTGTAAATGAGCCAGCTCCGGCGGCCGACTGCCGCCGGGGCAACCGCAATAGCGGCGGCGGCTCAGGACCGCTGGGCATGGCAGCACACAGCGGCAACCGACAGCGGAATCTGGAGCGAGCAAGCAGCCAACGGAACGCAGTGCATCACGCTCGCACAATCAACGCTCGACAGCGGCGCGCAGCACGCCAGCGGCAGGCAGCGCCCACAGGTCGCAGAAACGTCGATGCAGTGAGTGGCAGTGAGTGACGGACAAGCGTCGTCAACGCGCGGGACCAACCATCTCCAGAATTCCCGCTCCACGTCCTGGGTGCGCTTCAGACGCTCATCGCTTCGCTGTGCAGGAGTTGTTCAAACGCTCAGTGAGCTGCGCGCGGTTGTCGAGGGAATGGACGGCGGCACATACAGACAGGGCGCCAACCAACCGCTTTTACGATTCCCGATTCCCCATTCCCAGCCTCAGTCCCGCATCGCCAGCACCGTGATCTCTTCGCGATCGTGATACAGCTGCTTGGCCCGCACGGTCAGGGACTTTTCGGCCTGCTGCTCGAATAGATCCAGGCACAGGCGGGTTTCGTCCCAGCGCTTTTTCATTGGCAGCTTGAGGTTGAACAGGGTGTGGCGACACCAGCCTTCACGCACCCAGGTGGCCATGCGCTCGGCGACGCGGCGTGGTTGCTCGACCATGTCGCAGACCATCCAGTCCAGCGCCTGTGCCGGTTTCCAGTGGAAGCCATCGGCGCGCAGGTGCTCGACCAGGCCGGTGTCCAGCACGTGCTCGCGCAGCGGGCCGTTGTCCACGCTGGTGACATGCAGGTGCTGGCGGGTGAGCACCCAGGTCCAGCCGCCGGGCGCGGCGCCCAGATCGGCAGCGCGCATGCCGGGCTTGACCAGGCGTTCGCGCTCGTCGGGCGTCAGCAAGGTGAGCAGTGCTTCGTCGAGTTTGAGCGCCGAACGCGACGGTGCGTCGGGCAGCAATTTGAGCCGCGGAATGCCCAGAGGCCAGGGCGCGCTGTCGTCGGCATCGGCCACCGCCAGCAATGCGTGGTCGCCATCGAGGAAACACACGTGCAAGCGTGGCAGGCGCGGCTGCGGCTTGTCGGTGAGCAGGCCGGCCTTGCGCAGGGCCGGGCGTAACGCATTGCCAAAGCTGCGCGCCAGGCCTGCCAGCGGTTTGCCTGCATCCGAATCCGGATGCTCCACCCACAGGTCGCCAAAGCGCGGTTGCCCGTGCAGTGCGGCCAGGATCGGGGTGATGCGATCGGTTGGGTCGATGCCCTTGAGTTCGGCAAGCACGACCAGTTTCTGGCGGGCAAAGATCAGCTCGCGCCACTGCAGTCTGGCGGCCAGATGCGCGGCGTCTTCGCAGACGAACAGCACATAGCCGTCGTTGCGTTGGGTGCGCGCATAGCCGGCAATGCCGACAAATGCCGCGCGCGCGCTCAGTTCGGCCGCCAGTTCCGGCTCGAAGCCCTGGCGGCAGTAACACAGCAGCCCGCTCATCGCAGCGCTCGCAGGGAGAGGTCAATAATGGTCACCGCCGCCCTCGCCGTAACTGCGCAGCACCGCGCACGCCTGCTCGCGCTGTACGTCGCGCACCACATCGATGCCGCGGCGGGTGAGCTCGCCCACCCAGTCGGCGGGCAGCGGGCCTTCGTCGAATTCGGTCAGGGCCATCACGTCTTCGGCGCGGGCGCCGATCAGCAGCCGGTCGATGCCCGCCCATACCGTGGCGCCGTAGCACTGGCAGCACGGTTGCGCGGAGGTCGCCAGGGTGATGGGCGACAGCACATCGTTCAGGCGCGGGGTCTGCAGGCGCTGCTGCGCCAGCATGTACGCCATGTTTTCGGCGTGCGCCAGCGAGGTGGTCTGCGGCACCACACGATTCACGGCTGCGGCGATGATGTGATGGTCCGGGCCGAACACCACTGCGCCAAAGGGGCCGCCGCTGCGCGCTTCGACGTTCATCCGCGACAACGCGATCGCCAGCGCCACCTTCTCGTCGTCGCTGGGATAGGCGCGACTGGCATCCACGAAATCATGGATCCAGGCGGGCAAGGTGAGGTGGACCTGCGCGTAGAGCATCACGTGACGACCGGTAGGAGAGGGGGAAGGGGCGGCGCAGTGTATCGGCCCGGGGGCAGCGCGCAACACCAGGAGGCGGCCGGAGATGAATGCCGTCACTGCCGGCCACGCTCTGCTGCACACCAGGCGGCAACCAACGTACGCGATCGCTACCTGCGTGGTCCTACCTGGCGGCGCACTGGCCGGAGACGCATTGGCAGCCGCTGATGTCCTGAAAACCGCACACGCTCATCATGCCGCTGGACTGGCATTGCGCCATCACACCCTTGGGGTCGGTGGCGCTGTTGACGTTGACGCAGGCCGGGAACGCCCCGCAACAGTTGCCGACGTTCTTTACCGTGCAATCGGCATCGACCTTGCACGTGGTGATGACGGTGACGGGTTTGGCGGTCGCCGCAGGTGGCGTGGCGGCCTCGGTCGGCGGTGCGGCGACACAACCGATCAACGTGAACACTACCAACAGCAACAGGCTGCTCAAATACCAGGACAAGGCACGGGACATGCGGTTGCTCCGATCAGGACAGGTGAGAGGTCATGGTAAGCCTTGGGCGCGCCCTGGGGTGCGGCCAAGCGGCCCTGGCGTTGATCGCTGCGCGTTTCGCGACTGCATGTCGCTGGCGTCAACGGGCGTTGCCGCGCGCAGTGTGACCACTGAGGTGGACGACGTCTGGTCAGCCGGTTGGCGGGGCACCGGCGGCACCCGGCTGTCGCGGTCGTGCAGAAGACCACGGGTCCCCATCCACGGCTCGCTGTACTGCAAGCGCGTGGTCAGCGACCTCGGGTCAGCGCAGAACCGCAACGGCTGGCCAGCGCTAGTTGCTGCATGCTTTCGTCGCGGCGATCACTGGGCAGTTCGTCGTCCGGCGGGTGCGGAACGAACAGGCACAATGCCTCGGCCGGAGTCACCGCTTGCGCGTTGTGCGGCGGCGGCGAGCAGGCCGTCAGCCCGAGGGAGAGCGAAAACACGGCGCCATATAGCGTCCGCGGGCTGGGGCGTGGCAGGCACATGGCGGCGTTCCAGTGGACACAGCCTGCAATCTAGGCGCAGCACCTCGACAGCGCTGGGCGTCAATTCGCTTCCGAATGCAGTGCTGCGCACCACAGCACGCCGACCAGCAGGCACGCGATCGCTGCCAGTTCCAGTGGCGTGGGCAGACGCATTTCCCAGGCAAAGCCGTACAGCAGTGCAAAGATGGTCTCGAACACGATCATCTGCCCGACCAGCGTCAACGGCAGCACGCGGCTGGCGCGGTTCCACAGGGCGTTGCCGATCACCGAGGCCAGGATGCCCAGCAGCAGCGAGACGCCCCAGAAGCCGGCCCAGTCGATCGGCGCATGCGGCGCGCTGCCGATCAGCGCAGCCGGCGCCAGCAACGCCGCCAGTGCGCCGGTGACCACGCCGGTCAGCAGCGACCAGTCGCCCCCGGACAGATCGGGGCGGCGCCGCAACCAGCGTGCATTGACGATCGAATAGGCCGACCACGAGACCAGTGCACCGACGGCGCACAACAGGCCGGCAATGCGGGTGAGACGGTCGCTCGCCTGCTGCCCCGAATCGTCCTGCACGGTGTCCAGCGCTACCAGCGTCACGCCGATGACGCACAGCACGCACGGGGCAGCGAGCCGCCTTAATTGCACCGCGCCCGCCGCCCGCGTGCCGATGACGGTCACCACCACCGGCAACAGGCCGATGATCAGCGCGGTGGCAGCGCTGCCGGCCCATTGCACCGCGCTGCCCAGCAGCACGTAATAGACCAGATTCCCCATCAGGCTGAGGCGCACCAGCGCCCACCACTCGGCGCGGCCCAGCCGGGCGGCGGTCTGGCGCGCGCGTGGTGCCAGCACCAACGCCGCCACCGCGCCGTACGACAGGTAGCGTGCCACCGCCAGTTGCAGGGGCGTGAACGCCGACAACAACTGCGGTGCCAGAAACACCAGCCCCCACAGCGCGCCCGCGCCGACGCCGCAGGCAACCCCCACCATCAAGCGCTCACGCATCGTGTTGCTCCTGTCAGTCGTGCAGCATGCAGGCCACGGCCGGGCGCAGCTCCCTGCGCGTGTGCATTAGCTCAGAACGCGACGCGTCTTGACAGCCCTGTGCGGGGTGCGCAATGCCATGTGGCCCCGCCGTTTGCATCGGTAGCCACGTGTTGCGCAGTGCAAAGGCCGCACCGGCGCCTTGATCCGGTGCAGACACCCGTTACTTGGCCCAGGTATCGCGCAAGGTCACGCTGCGATTGAACACCGGTGTGGCTGCACTATGGTCACGGCGATCGGCAACGAAGTAGCCGGTGCGCTCGAACTGGAACGCCTGCTCTGGCGTTGCCTGCGCGGCGGCCGGTTCCACATACCCGCGCACGCTGCGCTTGGACTCGGGGTTCAGATAGTCGCGGTAGGTCTTGCCTTCGGATTCGTCGTCGGGCTTTTCCACCGAGAACAGACGGTCGTACAGGCGGATTTCCGCGTCCACCGCATGCACGGCGCTGACCCAATGGATGGTGCCCTTGACCTTGCGGTTGGCACCTTCCATGCCCGGGCGCGATTCCGGGTCCAGCCAGCCGCGCAGCTCGACGATGTCGCCGTCGGCGTTCTTGATCACCTCATCCACGCGTGCAATGCCGGCGCCACGCAGGCGGATCTCACCGCCCGGTACCAGCCGTTTCCAGCCTTTGGGCGGCACTTCGGCAAAGTCTTCGCGCTCGATCCACAGCTCGCGGGCGAACGGCACTTCACGCGTGCCGAAGCTCTCGTCCTTGGGGTGATTGGAAAACTGCAGCGTCTCGGTGTGGCCTTCGGGCAGGTTGGTCAGCACCAGCTTGAGCGGTTCGATCACCGCCATGCGGCGCGGCGCTGCTGCGTCCAGATCTTCGCGCAGGCAGCCTTCCAGCACCGAGAAATCGATCAGCGAGTTCTGCTTGCTGATGCCGACGCGGTCCACGAACAACCGCATCGCCGCCGGTGTGTAGCCTCGACGACGCAAGCCCTGCAGCGTGTACATGCGCGGGTCGTCCCAGCCGTCCACCAGCTGTTCTTCCACCAGCGCGGTGAGCTTGCGCTTGCTCATCACCGTGTAATTGATGTTGAGGCGCGAAAACTCGATCTGACGCGGCTTGCCGGCTTCGCGCGGCAGGCCTTTCTCCAGCAGCGGCTGCAGCAATTCCGGGTGGCCGGCCAGGTCCACCTTGTCCACGCACCAGTCGTAGAGCGGGCGGTGGTCTTCGAATTCCAGCGTGCACAGCGAGTGGGTGATGCCTTCCACCGCATCGCCCAGCGAATGCGCAAAGTCGTACATCGGGTAGATCGGCCAGGTGTTGCCGGTGTTCTGGTGCTCCACGTGCTTGATGCGGTAGAGCGCCGGATCGCGCAGGTTGATGTTGCCGCTGGCCATGTCGATCTTGGCGCGCAGCGTGCGCGCACCATCAGGGAACTCACCGGCGCGCATGCGGCCGAACAGGTCCAGGTTTTCCTCGACGCTGCGCTCGCGAAACGGCGAATTGCGACCGGGTTCGGTCAGCGTGCCGCGGTACTCGCGGACCTGTTCTGCGGAGAGATCGCAGACGAAGGCGTGGCCGTCGCGGATCAGCTTCTGCGCGGCCAGGTAATACACCTCGAAGTAGTCTGAGGCATGGCGCAACTGTGCCCATTCGTAGCCCAGCCAGCGCACATCGTCCTGGATGGCGACCACGAACTCGGGGTCTTCCTTGGCCGGGTTGGTGTCGTCCAGGCGCAGGTTGCACAGCCCGCCGAACTCGGCGGCCAGGCCGAAGTCCAGGCAGATCGCCTTGGCGTGGCCGATGTGCAGGTAGCCGTTGGGCTCGGGCGGGAAGCGGGTGCGGATGACCGTGTGCTTGCCGCTGGCCAGGTCCTCGCGAACGATCTGGCGGATGAAGTCTTTCTTCTCCGCCGGGGCGGTGGCGTCGGTGGCTGCAATCTCGGACATGCGGGGCATCGGCATTAGGTAAACCGCAAGTTTAGGCGGTGGCACCGGTTAGGGGTAGGCGGCGGGGCAGCGGGGCGCGTCGGGCCGGTAGTTCGGGTGTGCCGGCCAGATGGTTCGTCACCGCTGCAGGCTGTGCTGGCAATGCCTGGCGTAGCCGTGGCCCGGTTTGGCACCATGCAACCCACCGGCGCATCGTGTGGTCCGCATGCCCGGCGGCCAGTGCGCGGTTGCCGCCATCGGTGCGCCGCAACCGAATTGCGTGGCTGCGGCCATGCAATGCCTGGGCATCGGTCGCCCCGGCCCTGCCCAAAGCGCCGCCCCGTCGCTGCGCTGCGGCCGGGCGCGGCTGGCGGGCATCGGTCGCCACGCGTACGCTGCGCCAACCCCGTTGGAGCGCCCTACCCATGTCACTGCCCCGCCTGGTGATCGGCGACAAGACCCTGTCTTCCTGGTCGTTGCGGCCGTGGCTGCTGTTGCGGCACTTCCAGGTGCCGTTCGAGGAAGTCGCGCTGCCGCTGGACACGCCGGAATTCCAGGCCCGCATCGCCGGGTATTCGCCCACGCGCCAGGTGCCGGTGCTGTGGGACGACACCCTGCATGTATGGGATTCGCTGGCGATCTGCGAGTACGTCAACGAGCGCTGGCTGGATGGACGCGGCTGGCCTGCCAAGCTGGCCGTGCGTGCACAGGCGCGCGCGGCCGCGGCGGAGATGCACTCGGGCTTTGGCGCGCTGCGCACCCAATTGCCGATGGACCTGGCCCGCACGCCCGCGCCCGCGCAGTGGGACGCCGCCGTCGAGCGCGATATCACCCGTATCCAGGCGCTGTGGGCCAGTTTGCGCGCAGAGCACGGCCACGCCGGGCCGTTCCTGTGCGGCGAGTTCGGCATCGTCGATGCGATGTACGCGCCGGTCGCGTTGCGCTTTACCAGCTATGGCGTCCCGCTGTTCGAAGCCGCCGGCGATTACCTGGCTGCACTGGATGCACTGCCGGCGCTGCGCGAGTGGAAGCAGGGCGCTGAGCGCGAACGCCTGGAGCGCGGCTGACATGCAGATCGCGTATCGCGCCAGTCACATCATCGACGCGCATCTGGCCAAGCACGCGCTGGAAGATGCCGGCATCACCGCATTCGTGTTCGGCGAGTCGCTATTGGGCGGTGCCGGCGAACTGCCGGCCTTCGGCGTGTTGCAGGTCTGCGTGGCCGACCTGCACCTGAGCCAGGCGCAGGCGGTGCTGGCAGACATCGGCCTGTGCGGCGAGGTCACCCGCGCGCTGTAGCGGCCAGCCGCCTGTCGTAGGAGCGCACCGGGGCGCGACGGGGCCGTGCCGATAAACGCCCCGTCGCACCCCGGTGCGCTCCTACGCTGTGCAGGCATCATCCCGGCTGGCGCCACCCGGGCGGCGCAGCCTCCGGCGCGGCCAATGCACGCAGCCGCTTGAACAGCACCGTGGTTTCGGCCACGTTCCAGACCCGCAGCGCCACTTCGAAGGTGTCCAGCGGCTTGGTCAGAAAGTCTTTTGCCCCCAGCCCCAATGCGCGGTGGCGCGCGCTGCGGCTGGGGTCGGCGGTGAGCACGATCACCGGCAGGAAATGCGCCGGGTCGGACAGCCGGGCCAGCTGTTCCAGCAGGGCGTAGCCGTCCAGCTCCGGCATCTTCAGGTCCAGCAAGATCAGATCCGGTGCAAATGCCGAGACCAGGCCCATGACCCGCAGTGGATCGGTGGTGGCGATGACCTGCTGGAAGCCTTCGCGCTGCAGCAGGTCTTCCAGCAGCCGCACATTGGCCGGCTCGTCGTCGACGATGAGGATGCGGGAGCCGAGGATTTCGTCGCGTGTCATGCCAGCAACCTGTCGATCACGGTGAAGAATTCCGCCACGTCCAGTGGCTTGGTCAGATACGCACGCACGCCCTGATTGCCGACGCGCGCCAGCGTGGCGGTGGTGGCATCGGCACTGATCACCACCACCGGGACCTGCGCGGTGGCCGGCTGCGCCTGCAGCTCGCGCAGCAACTCTTCGCCGTTGCCGTCGCTCAGGTGCAGGTCCAGCAGGATCAGGTCCGGCACGCCCTGCAGCAGCAGTTCGCGCGCCTGCGCCAGGCTGGCCGCTTCCAGCAGCTGCCATTGCGGGCGGCGCTCGGTGAGCGTGCGGATCAACGCCTGGTTGGAGGGGTTGTCCTCGATGCTCAACAGGCGGCAGACGCCACTGCCGGTGGTGCTGGGCGGCAGCAGGGTCCGTGCAGGCTCGCTGCGTTGCGGCTCGCCCTGCGGCAGCGAGATCCAGAAGCGCGCGCCATCGCGACTGCTGTCCACCCCGATCTGCCCACCCATCGCCTCGATCAGGCGCTTGCTCAGCGCCAGCCCCAGGCCGGTGCCTTCCACGGCAGAACGCTCGGCACCCAGCCGCTCGAACGGCGTGAACAGCCGCTCGATCTGCGCCGGGGTGAGCCCCGCGCCCTGGTCGGCCACGGTGATGCGCACCTGCTCGTCGCCGGCGTGTGCGCTCACCTGCACCTGGCCACCGGGACGATTGAACTTCACCGCATTGGACAACAGGTTGAGCAGGACCTGCCGCAGCCGCTGCGCGTCGGCGCGCACCGTCCACGTCGCTTCGATGGCCGGCGGTTGCAGGGCAATGCCGTATCGGTCCGCATCCGGTGCGATCAGGCCCAGCGCCTCGTGCACGGCCGCGCGCACCGAGATCGGTTCCGGGCTCAGATCCAGCTGATCGGCCTCGATGCGCGCGATGTCCAGCAGCTCGGTGATCAGACCCAGCAAGTGCCGGCCGGCGCCCAGGATGTGTTGCAGGTGGCGGCGGTGGCCGGGCTCGGGCAGGTCCATTTCCAGCACTTGCGCATAGCCCAGGATGGCATTGAGCGGAGTGCGCAGTTCGTGGCTGCTGCGCGAAAGGAACTCGGTCTTCGCGCGGTTGGCGGTTTCTGCTTCGCGCCGCGCCAGCTGCGCTTCGGCCGCGCGCGCGGCCAGCAGTTCGCTGGCCTGCGCCAGACGCTGACCGACCTGGCCCAGCTCGTCGCCGGCACGCGGTTGCGGTGCCAGCGGCAGGCCTTCGCCCAGGCGGTCCGCATTTGCCGCCAGCGTACGCAGACGCCCGGACAGCGCCGAGGCAAACCAGGCCACGGCAAACACCGCGCCCAGGCCGCCGAGCATGGCCGCACTCAGGGTGATGATGAGATTGCGCTGGCGCAGCCCTTGCGCCTTGGCGGTACGCACCTGCAATTGCGCGGTTTCGTAATTGCGCAGCTCGCGCAGTTCCGCGCGCAGGATGTCGAGCTTGTACTTGCCGTCCCAGAGCTGGCGAATTTCTTCCTCGCGGCTCAGATCCGGTGCCAGCAGCCGGCGCCAACCCTGCATTTTTTCGGCAAAAAGTGGCTTGATGCGCGCAAACCGCTGCGCCTGGCCCGGGTCGGTAATGCGTTGCGACAAGCGCTCGGCCACCCGTTGCAGGCGCGGCTCGGCATCGCGATACGGGGTGAGGAATTCATCGCGCCGCACCAGCCGGTAGCCACGCACACCGGCCGCAGTTTCGGCCAGCAGCGCATGCGCTTCGTACAGATCGCTCAGCACCTCCAGCGTCTGACGCACGTCGTTTTCGGCGGCGATGTTCTGCCGCTCCACGCTGTAGATCGCCATCAATGCGACGGCCAGCAACAACAACGGCAACGTGACGACCGCCAGGCTCTTGCGGGTGATCGGCCAATCGTTCCAACGCACTGCCAATGCATTCATAGCGCGAGTCCGGCTTGGACCGCGTACACCGCGGCCTGGGTGCGATCTTTTACCTCAAGTTTCTGCAGGATTCGCTCCACATGCACTTTCACCGTGCCGGGAGAAATCCCCAGTTCAGCTGCGAGGCTCGCGTTGGTGAGTCCGCGCGGGAGCAATGACAGCACCTGTTTCTCGCGCTTGCTCAGTGCGTTCAGGCGATCGTCCTGCAGCGGTTTGCGCCGCCGCGTGGCAACCGGCTTGGCCGGTTCGGCCACCATCGCCGGCAGCAACAGGGCGAACGCCTGCAACGCCTGCACGTCATCGTTGCCGGGGGCAGGGCGGCCGTCGTTCCAGGCCACGCAGACCATGCCGTGAGTAGTGCCCAGCGCATGGATCGGCACCCTGGCCTCGCGGATGTCGGCCGGGCGCGGCGGCATCAGCCAGGCTGCGTCGTGGCTGTCGCCGGCCGCACTGGCCCCGGGTGGCAGGGCCTGCCCACGGCTGGCGAGCACCTGCGTACGCGGCCCGCGCTGTGCCAGCACCGCGCCGTGCTCCAGGCCCAGCAACAGCAGCACGCGCCCCAGCACGGCATCGCACGCCTGCTCGGGTGTGTGTGCCTGACGCAGCGCCACGGCTGCTTCCCAGAGCGCCTGCCAGCGTGCGCCATCGGAGGCCTCGCGGCGCAAGGCAAGCCGCCAATCACCAGCACTGGTAGGGGTTTCCATGGATTCGCTCTAGGCCGATCAGCATATTTAAGTATATGCCAGTCGGCAGAATTGTTGGGGCCGCTTGATTTCGATACTGAGCTCGCCCGATGAGGCACCCCACAACAACCCAACGGAGATTCCCATGCGTCGCACTCTGTCCTCTATGGTTCTGGCTCTGGCTGCCACCCCGGCGCTGGCTGGCGGCGTGATGCACTACACCGACAAGGCCAAGCTGCCGGCTGGCGGCGAAGAGCGCGAAGTCGCTGCACTGTTCGACACCTGGAACGCCGCACTGGCAACCGGTAACCCGGACAAGGTGGCCGATCTGTACGCACCGGATGGCGTGTTGCTGCCGACCGTATCCAATGAAGTGCGCGCCTCGCGCGAGCAGATCGAAAAGTACTTCGAGATGTTCCTGGCCAAAAAGCCCAAGGGCGTGGTCAATTACCGCACCGTGCGCGTGCTCGATGACGACAGCGCCGTGGACGCCGGCGTCTACACCTTCACGTTGACCGACAAGGACGGCAAGAAGAGCGACGTGCAGGCGCGCTACACCTTCGTGTACGAAAAGCGCGACGGCAAGTGGTTGATCATCAACCACCACAGCTCGGCAATGCCGGAAGTGGATACGCGCTCGGCGGTTGCCAAGACCAAGTAAGTGCCGTCCGGCGACCGTGCGCCGGCCGTGCAGGCTTGAAAGCTGCCGCGGCCGGCGCCATCCAGCAGGCAATCCTCACGATTGCGGAGTTGCACCATGCTGGGAATCGGCGCCTTCAAACAACGCATGCCACGTCCGGGCGAGGCATTGCCCGGACGCGAGCAGGCACTACCGCTGCACAACACGCACCTGATCAACGGTCATCCGTTGCGCGGTGAATTCACCGGCCTGGCCCAGGTGCAGTTCGGGCTTGGTTGCTTCTGGGGCGCGGAACGCAAGTTCTGGAACGTGCCCGGGGTGTACACCACGGCGGTGGGCTACGCCGGGGGCGAGACGCCGAATGCAACCTACTCGGAAGTGTGCTCCGGGCAGACCGGCCATACCGAGGCGGTGCTGGTGGTGTACGACGCGCAAGCGGTGTCGTTCGCCCAGTTGTTGCGCACGTTCTGGGAAAGCCACGACCCCACCCAGGGCATGCAGCAAGGCAACGATGTCGGTACGCAATACCGCTCGGCCATCTACTGCACGACGCAGGAGCAATACGACGCGGCACTGGCCAGCCGCGATGCCTACCAGCAGCAACTCACTGCAGCCGGGTATGGCGCGATCACCACGGAGATCCGTTTCCCGGCGCCCACGTTCTATTACGCCGAAGACGATCACCAGCAATATCTCGCCAAGCACCCCAACGGCTATTGCGGGCTTGGCGGAACGGGAGTGAGCTGCCCGATCGGGCTGGATGCCTGACGGAAAGGCGGGCCGGATTGAAGCGCTGTCATCCACGTGATCGTGGCAGTGCGCCGATGGCCGACAGTGACCGGCAGCGTTATCACGATCAGGCAGCGCATGGGAGTGCATGCCAGGCAACTTGAATGGCTACGTCGGAGACGACGTGGCCATCTTTTTTTGGGTGGTGTTCGCAATACGGGCTGGCGATGGCGCCGTGTGTGTGAACAGCGAATCGGCTGGCGAAGCTGTGCCGCAATCAGTATTGATGAGTTGCTGCGGCGAGCGATGCAGAAGGTGGATGCACTCGTTGCAACGACTCGGTGGCGAATCACTGCAGGTGAATCGCTGCAGCCAACGGTGCGCAGACCGGGTTCAGTGCATCGGCACGGCGCATCGATGCCGAGCATCAGCTGTGCGTGGCTGGATCCGCTGGATCACACGAATTCGCCGGCGAACATGCCGCGCAACTGCGCCAACGTGTCGGTGCGCTCCGGATGCAGCAAGCGCATGCACGCCAGGGCGAAGCCCACCGGGCTGGTGCCCGGTGCGGTAATGACCCCATCGGCGCTGACGACCTTTTCATGGCGGTAGTGCGCTGCGCCCGCATATGGCACGACGTGTTCCTGCAGGAAGGCCAGCGCGTTGCTGGTGTGCGCGCGCTCATCGAGCAGGCCGGCATAGGCCAGGGCAATGGTGGCGCCGCAGATGGCCGCGACCGGGCGTTGTTGCTGCACGCGCTCGACCAGCAGGCCGCTCAGGCCGGGGATCTCACCGGCTTGCCAGCGTTCACTGCCGGGCAGAATCCATAGATCGGCCTCAAGCGGCGCCAGATCGGACAGTGCAAATTCCGGCGTGATGCGCAGGCCGCCGATGGACTGTACCGGCTGCCCGTCGATGCTGGCGATGGCGACCTGATCGCCGAACCATTCGCGTGCCGCCGGTAGCACCACGCCGATTTCCCAATCGGCGACGCCGTCGACCATCACCACTGCAATGTTTGCCATTGTCCGTTACGCCAGTTGAGGGAATCCGGATTCTAGGCAGTGCGCGCGTGGCGGGTGTAAGCGGCGTGTGGAGAGCAGTGGCGGGCCGTGCTCGGCAATCATGTGGCGCGTTACCCGCCGGGCCAGGGCGTGTGCAATAGCCAAGAGCGCAAGGTCGCAGCTGTCCTGGCACTGCGGATACGGGGCTTGAGGCCTGCGCGAATGGCGCGCGGTCGAGGATGGAAGGCGCCACGGTGCCGCATCCATCGCTGTGCCTCGATGGCAGGCGATGTTGCTGCCACCTCCACAAACGACAACGCCCGCAGCCATCTGGCTGCAGGCGTCGTATCGCAGAAGCACCCTGCCGCTATCAGCCGGCGAGCTTGTCGGCGATGGTCTTGCGCAGGGCCTGCAGATCCTTGGCAAAGGTGTCGATGCCGCCGGCGAGCTTTTCGGTGGCCATCGCATCGGCCGCCAGATCGGTGGCAAAGCTGTCGCTGTCGATCGGGGTGATCTGCGCGTCATTGGCTTTGGCCGGCGAGAGCTTGCGCGGCAGCTCGCCGTGTTCGGCGTCGAGCTTTTCCAGCAGGTCCGGCGAAATGGTCAGGCGGTCGCAACCGGCCAGCGCTTCGATCTGGGCGGTGGAGCGGAACGAGGCCCCCATCACCACGGTGGACGAGCCGCGCTGCTTGAACTCGTTGTAGACGGTGCGGACGAACACCACGCCCGGATCTTCATCGATCGTGGCCGGGGTCTGGCCCTGGGCGACGTAGTAATCCAGGATCCGGCCCACGAACGGGGAGATCAGGAACACGCCGGCCTCTGCGCAGGCCAGTGCCTGCGAGCGGTTGAAGATCAGCGTCAGGTTGCAGTCGATGCCTTCCTTCTGCAGCTGACGGGCGGCTTCGATGCCTTCCCAGGTCGCGGCGATCTTGATCAGGATCTTGTCCTTGGACACGCCGCGCTCGGCGTACATCGCAATGAACTTGCGCGCCTTGGCGATGGTGGCCTGGGTGTCGTGCGCCAGATCGGCGTCGACTTCGGTGGACACGCGCCCCGGCACCAGTTCGGCCAGCTTGACGCCCACGCCGATGGTCAGGCGGTCGGCGACTTCGTTGACGGTGGCAGTGCGGTCTTCGCCACCGTGCTCGCGGCCCCAGGCCAGCTCGCGTTCGATCAGGTCGGCATAGACCGGCAGGTCCAGCGCCTTCTTGACCAGGGTGGGGTTGGTGGTGCAATCGACCGGCTTCAGGCGCTTGATGGCGTCGTAATCGCCGGTGTCGGCGACAACAACGGACAGCTCACGCAGTTGGGCAAGCTTGGAGGGGGATGCAGTCATGCGGGTTCTCTCGAATCGTGGAACGGGTCGGGGATGACGCAGCGCGCTACGTTAGCGCGCCGCGCGCTGGAAGTCGCCCGCAATGGCGGGTTGGTCGTGCACGGCGGTCACGCGCAGGCGCAGGTTGCGCCCGTCAGGCGTGCGCCAGTCGATGCTCTGGCCAACCGACAGGCCAAGCAGGGCACTGCCGACCGGCGAAAGCACCGAGATGCGGCTGTGCTGGACATCGGCCTCGTGCGGGTACACCAGGGTGAGCGTATGCCGTTCGCCATGCAGCTCATCTTCGCAGTCGATGCGGGAGTGCATGGTGACGACATCGCCGGGAATCTGATCGGGCGGCAGCACACGGGCGCGGCCCAGTTCGTCGCTCAGCGCGGTGGCGGCGGGATGCTTGTGGAAGGCGGGCGAATCGAGCAACGCCTCAAGCCGGGCGAGGTCGTGGCTGGACACAAGGATGGACGGCGGCAAGCCGCTGTGGTGTTGCGAAGTCATGGCGATCTCCTGACAGAAACGGCTCGCCGACATGGCAAGCGGCACTCACAAGATGAGGGCGCCGGCGGCTGATCGCAATGCATGGACGCGTTGCGACCCCAAGGCATGGGCACGTGTCGCCAGGCAGGCGCTGCAGGCCTGGTGCAGCAGCAAGTGTTCCAGATGAACTAGCCGCAGGGGCAGGGCATGACAGCTGCTGTTGGACGAGCCCGCTCTGCCGACGCATGCTGCAAATGCCGCGCTCCGAGCCCCAAGCAAACGAATCAAAACGCCGTTTGCAAATCGCGGGGCGGCCCGGCCGGCCGGCTCCACCCAGCCCAGCACGCAGCGGCGAGTTGATGCGTGGCCAACCGCCAGGCAAGAGTACTGCGCACACAGACAAACAAAAAGCGACGCTCGCGCGCCGCCCAATTCAAACCTCCACCCGGCGATAAAGCGACCGCAACCGCGATACGCTTTCCCGATTCCCGATTCCCGATTCCCGATTCCCGATTCCCGATTCCCGATTCCCGATTCCCGAATCCCGATTCCCGATTCCCGATTCCCCGCCTTCAGGCAGCCACTGCCTTCGGCCCGGTCGCAGGCTGATCCAGCGCAAACAGGGTGTCGGGCAATTCCTTGAACAACTGCGACAGTTGCTCCAGAAACCCGGTCATGGCCGAGCTACGGCGCCATGCCATCGCAATCCGGCGGCTGGGCTGCTTGTCTTCGCGGAAGCGGATCAGACGGATGTTGTCCGAACGCGCCACCGGCGGCTTGACCGCCAGCAGTGGCAGCAAGGTCACGCCGACATTGGCCGCCACCATCTGGCGCAGGGTTTCCAGACTGGTGGCCTGGAATTCGGATTTCTCCAGCGCGCCGGCCAGGTGGCAGACATCCAGTGCCTGCTCGCGCAGGCAATGGCCGTCTTCCAGCAGCAACAGACGCTGCTCGGACAGATCGTCCAGGGTCATGCTGTCATGGCGCGACAGCGGGTGGCCTTCCGGCACGGCCAGTACGAAGGGTTCTTCGAACAGGAATTCGGCATGCAGCTGGTCGTCCTGCAACGGCAGCGCCAGCAACGCAGCGTCCAGCCGGCCTTCGCGCAGCTGATGCATCAGTTGATCGCTTTTCTCTTCGATCAACAGCAGTTCCAGACGCGGGAACCGCTCGCGGATGCGCGGCACCACATGCGGCAACAGGTACGGTGCCAGAGTGGGAAAGATGCCCAGCCGCACGGTGCCCGCTTCCGGGTCCTGGCTGCGCCGTGCGGCTTCCTTCATCTGTTCGACCTCGGCCACGATGCTGCGCGCACGCACGGCAGCTTCGCGGCCGGCCGGGGTCAGCATGACCTTGCGCGGCGCGCGTTCCACCAGCGACACGCCGAGCTCGTCTTCGAGTTTCTTGATCTGGGTGGACAGCGTCGGCTGGCTGACGAAACATGCCGTCGCAGCACGGCCGAAGTGCTTGTGGTCGGCCAGGGCTACCAGATATTTCAGGTCACGCAGATTCATGTGCAGCAGCCCTCATGGCGATGACGGTGGACGACGGACGCGTGCAGCCAGCTTAGCGCCCGGCTGGGCCGGGCGTTGGCGGTCGCTGCGCTTATGCGGCCTGCGCGACGTTCTCGGCGCTGACCGGGGCGCTGGAGCGGATCAGGTAATCGAACGCGCTCAGCGCGGCCTTGGAACCTTCGCCCATCGCGATCACGATCTGCTTGTATGGCACCGTGGTGGCGTCGCCGGCGGCGAACACGCCCGGCACGCTGGTCTGGCCACGGTCATCGACGATGATCTCGCCGCGCGGAGACAGCTCCACCGTGCCACGCAGGAACTCGGTGTTGGGCAGCAGGCCGATCTGCACGAACACGCCCTCCAGTTCCACATGCTGGCTGTCGCCGCCGGTGCGGTCGGTGTAGACCAGTCCGGTGACCTTCTGCCCGTCGCCCAGCACTTCGGTGGTCTGCGCACTGGTGATGATGCGCACGTTGTGCAGGCTGCGCAGCTTGCGTTGCAGTACCTCGTCGGCGCGCAGCTTGTCGTCGAATTCCACCAGCGTGACATGCGCCACGATGCCGGCCAGATCGATCGCCGCTTCCACACCGGAGTTGCCGCCGCCGATCACCGCCACGCGCTTGCCCTTGAACAGCGGGCCGTCGCAGTGCGGGCAATAGGCCACGCCCTTGTTCTTGTACTGGTCCTCGCCCGGCACGTTCATCTGCCTCCAGCGCGCGCCGGTGGACAGGATCACGGTCTTGCCCTTGAGCGAGGCGCCATTGGCCAGCTTGATCTCGATCAGGCCATCGGCACCGGCCGGCACCAACTGCTCGGCACGCTGCAGGTTCATGATGTCCACGTCGTACTGGCGCACGTGCTGCTCCAACGCTGCAGCCATCTTCGGGCCTTCGGTCTCCGGCACGGAGATGAAGTTTTCGATCGACATGGTGTCCAGCACCTGCCCGCCGAAGCGTTCGGCGGCCACGCCGGTGCGGATGCCCTTGCGTGCGGCATACACCGCCGCTGCCGAGCCGGCCGGGCCACCGCCCACCACCAGCACGTCGAAGGCATCCTTGGCGGCGATTTTTGCGGCATCGCGCTTGGCGGCATTGGTGTCGAGCTTGGCGACGATCTGCTCCAGCGTCATGCGGCCCTGGTCGAACAGCTCGCCGTTCAAGTAGACCGTCGGCACCGACATGATCTGGCGGGTTTCGACCTCGTCCTGGAACAGCGCGCCATCGATGGCGACATGCTTGATGCGCGGATTGAGCACGGCGGCCAGGTTCAGCGCCTGCACCACGTCCGGGCAGTTCTGGCACGACAGCGAGAAATAGGTTTCAAACTGGTAATCGCCGTCCAGGTGCTGCACCTGCTCGATCAGCTCGGCAGTGGCCTTGGACGGGTGGCCGCCCACCTGCAGCAGCGCCAGCACCAGCGAGGTGAACTCGTGGCCCATCGGCAGGCCGGCAAAGCGCAGCGAGATGTCCTGGCCCGGCGTGGTCAGCGCGAACGACGGCTTGCGCTGGTTGTCGTCGCGGTGGATGTCCAGGCTGATCTTGTCCGAGAGCAGCACCAGATCTTCGAGCAGGTCGAGCATCTCGCGCGCAGCCGGGCTGTCGTCGATGGACGCATTGATCTGGATCGGCCGCGTGACCCGTTCCAGGTAGGCGGTCAGCTGGGTCTTGAGGTTGGCATCCAACATGGGGGAACTCCTGGGAATGGGCAAGGGGAGGGCGTGGCGTCGCTGCGCTGAGGCAGGTCGCCGGGAGAGGAAGGAGGTGAACCGCAGCCGGCGCAAGGTCGGAGTGCGTGCTGGCGATGGCTGGCGGGCAGCCCGGCACCGGCTCCGGTTCACCCCCGGCCCGTGCGGGCCGGAGATGCTCCAACCTGAGGACAGGTCGGAGGTGACAGCCGACTTAGATCTTGCCGACCAGATCCAGCGACGGAGCCAGGGTCTTGGCGCCTTCCTTCCACTTGGCCGGGCAGACCTGGCCAGGATTGTTGGCCACGAACTGCGCTGCGGTGAGCTTGCGCAGCGTCTCGGTGACGTCGCGGGCGATGGAGTTGTCGTGGATTTCCAGGGTCTTGATCACGCCTTCCGGATTGATGATGAAGGTGCCGCGCAGGGCCAGGCCTTCTTCTTCAATGTGCACGCCGAAGGCGCGGGTCAGCTTGTGGGTCGGGTCGCCGATCAACGGGAACTGCGCCTTGCCCACGGCCGGGGAGGTTTCGTGCCACACCTTGTGCGAGAAGTGCGTGTCGGTGGTGACGATGTAGACCTCTGCGCCAGCCTTCTGGAAGGCGGCATAGTTATCGGCGGCGTCTTCCACTTCGGTCGGGCAGTTGAAGGTGAACGCGGCCGGCATGAAGATCAGCACCGACCACTTGCCCTTCAGGCTGGCCTCGGTGACTTCGATGAAGTTGCCATTGTGGTACGCATTCGCCTTGAACGGCTGGACCTGAGTGTTGATGAGAGACATTGAGTTTCCTCGTGCGATGAAAGGGGGGCGGGGGATGGAACAGTCGCCATGGTAGGCAGGATCGATAGATTCCTCAAATCGATTGATGGAATTGGATAGATAGTTTTTGGCTATCGATTTTGCAGACGGCATCTGGTGCTGCAGCGGCGATGCTCCATCTCCGATAATGGTCAGCCGATGTTTCGCATGAGTGAACGATCCGTATGAGCCACGATCCTGCCGCCTTATCCGGCGAACAGCTGCTGCGGCTGGCGGCGGCGCGGATCGAGCGCGGCGATGCCGAACCCCTGCTATTGCACGCGCTGGGCCGCGACCGCGCCTGGCTCTTCGCCCATGGCCGCGACCCGGTGCCCAGCGCCGTCGCCGCTGCCTTCGACGCGTTGGTGCAGCGGCGTCAGGCCGGTGAACCGGTGGCGTATCTGACCGGCTCGCGCGGGTTCTGGACGCTGGATCTGGAGGTCTCGCCGGCGACGCTGATCCCGCGCGCCGACACCGAGACCCTGGTGGAGCTGGCGCTGGAACGGCTGGACCACGCGCCCGGCCGACGCGTCGTCGACCTGGGCACCGGCAGCGGTGCCATCGCACTGGCGATCGCCAGCGAGCGGCCGCAGACCGCGGTGGTCGCCACCGATGCCAGTGCGGCCGCGCTCGCCATCGCCCGGCGCAATGCCGACAGGCATCGCCTATCGAACGTGCACTGCCGACACGGCAGCTGGTTTGCGCCGCTGACCGGCGAGCAGTTCGACCTGATCGCCAGCAACCCGCCGTACATCGCGGCCGGCGACCCGCATCTGGAACAGGGCGACCTGCGCCATGAACCGGCCAGCGCACTGGCCTCCGGCAGGGACGGGCTGGATGACATCCGGTTGATCGTGGCGCAGGCGCCCGGCCATCTGCGTACCGGCGGCTGGCTGCTGCTCGAGCATGGCTGGGACCAGGGCGCGGCGGTGGCCGAGCTGCTGCGCGCGCAGGGGTTTGCGCAGGTGGCCACGCATCAGGACCTGGAACAGCGCGACCGGGTGACCCTTGGCCGCTGGGAGGCAGCCGCCACGCGCTGAGCCGCGTTGCCGCCACAGTGCTCAAGACCGGCCGCTCTGCGCCGGCATGCGCAGCGGCGCTGCGCTACAGGAAGGGGCAGGCGGTAGCGATGTCGCCGGTCGATACACTATGCGTTTTCGCCCAGGACCGACGCATGCGCACGCTCTATCCCGAGATCACGCCCTACGAGCAGGGCAGCCTGAAGGTCGATGACCGCCACACGCTGTATTTCGAGCAGTGCGGCAACCCGCAGGGCAAGCCGGTGGTCATGCTGCACGGCGGCCCGGGTGGCGGCTGCAATGCCAAGATGCGGCGCTTCCATGACCCGGCCAAGTACCGCATCGTGCTGTTCGACCAGCGTGGCTCGGGGCGCTCTACCCCGCATGCAGACCTCACCGACAACACCACCTGGGATCTGGTCGCCGACATCGAGCGCCTGCGCACGCACCTGGGTATCGACCGCTGGCAGGTGTTCGGCGGCAGCTGGGGCTCGACGCTGGCGCTGGCCTATGCGCAGACCCATCCGCAGCAGGTCACCGAGCTGGTGCTGCGCGGCATCTTCCTGCTGCGCCGCTTCGAGCTGGAGTGGTTTTACCAGGAGGGCGCCAGCCGCCTGTTCCCGGATGCCTGGGAGCACTACATCAATGCGATCCCGACCGCAGAGCGCGGCGATCTGATCGCGGCCTTCCATCGCCGCCTGACCAGCGACGACGAAGCCACGCGCCTGGCCGCGGCCAAGGCCTGGAGCGTGTGGGAAGGCGCCACCAGCTTCCTGCACGTGGACGAGGACTTCGTCACCGGACACGAGGACGCGCACTTTGCGCTCGCGTTCGCGCGCATCGAAAACCACTACTTCGTCAACAAGGGCTTCTTCGAGGTCGAAGGCCAGCTGCTGCGCGATGCGCACCGCATCGCCGACATCCCCGGCGTGATCGTGCACGGCCGCTACGACGTGGTCTGCCCGTTGCAAAGCGCCTGGGACCTGCACAAGGTGTGGCCGAAGGCGCAGCTGCAGATCAGCCCGGCCTCGGGGCATTCAGCATTCGAGCCGGAAAACGTCGACGCGCTGGTGCGTGCCACCGATGGGTTTGCCTAAGCGACGACGTCAGGGCAGCCGGGTCATGCCCTCGCATGACCCGTAGGAGCGCGCTTGCGCGCGATGGAGCGTTACCGCTAAAGCCTCAGCACCCGTAGGAGCGCGCTTGCGCGCGATGGAGCGTTACCGTTAAAGCCTCAACACCCGGTAGGAGCGCGCTTGCGCGCGATGGAGCGTTATCGGTAACGCCTCATCGCGCGCAAGCGCGCTCCTACATTAATTGCCAAAAATGATTGCCGGTTTCAGGGCAGCAGCAATGCCTGTGCCAATGGCGGCAGGATACGTGCCAGGCGCTGTGCCCATGCGTGTTGCCCGGCCGCATCGGCGATCAGGTCCTGGCGGATCTCCAGCTCCACATGCGGCAGGCCGCGGCCTTCGCCATACACCGGAATCGCATAGTCGCTGGCATCGCTGACCGCATAGGGCTGGTTGTCGCCGACCACCAGATCCGGTTCGGCGCGCAACGCCTGCAACAGGCGATGCGCCAGCCGGGTGTCGCGGTTGTACAGCACGCCGGCATGCCAGGGCCGCGCATGGCCGGCCATGATCGGGGTGAAGCTGTGCATCGACACCAGCAAGGTCGGTTGCTGGCGCTGCGCACGGGTCTCCAGCTCCGCCGCGATGCGTGCGTGGTACGGCGCGAAGATCTCGTCGATGCGCTGCCGCCGCGCCTCGGCCGACAGCTGCAGATTGCCGGGAATCGATGTGCCGTCGCTCACCTCGGGCATCAGGGTGGCGGACGCGTGCGGGCGGTTGCAGTCGACCACCAGCCGCGAATAGGTCTGGGCGATGGCAACGGCGTCCAGCGCATCGGCCAACAGCTGCGTGACCTGCGCAATGCCGATATCCCAGCCGATATGGCGGTCCAGCTCGAACTGCGGCAGGCCCAGATTGGCCAGCCGTGCCGGCACGCGCTGGCCGGCGTGGTCGGCGATCAACAGCCATGGCGAGGCCGCCTGCGCGTTGTGCACGGTAAACGGTGCCGGATCGTCGGGGCCAAGCAAGGGAGCGACGACAGCGTCAGCCACGCGGGGTGCCATCCAGTGCGTGATCGACCAGGTACAGGCCGGCCCACAGCTTGGGGTCCATCTGGTAGCCCTCGGCCATCTTCTGCACCAGCCAGGTGCCGACCTGCGCGCGCGGAATCTCGTGCACGGTGATGTCTTCGCTGTCGTCGCCGCCGCCGGCGCCGACTCTGCTCAGCCCGGTGGCGCGCACGAAGGCGATCTTCTCGCTGCTGGCACCGGCCGAGGTGGGGCCGATCATCAGCACTTCGGCATGCTCGGCGGTCCAGCCGGTTTCTTCTTCCAGTTCGCGGATCGCCGACAGCTCGATCGACTCGCCCGCATGCACATCGCCCACCAGCCCGGCCGGCATTTCGATCGTGCGCGCCTGCAGCGGCACGCGGAATTGTTCGACGAACAACATCGCATCGTCCGGCGTCACCGCCACGATGATCGCGGCCAGGCCGCCGGCATGCACGCGCTCGGAATATTCCCAGGTGCCACGCACGACCATGCGCTGGTACTTGCCTTCGTAGACCACGGTGGGCGGGGTGTCGTGTCGGTTCATGGGGAGATGCCTTGAGACAGGGAGGCGGGAGGAGGGGGGAGTGCGGCGCCGTCGCACACGGCCAGCAGCCGCCGGCGTGTAAGCGGGCCGAAGCGCAGGCTGTCGCACAGCCCGATCAGCATGTCCGCGTCGGCGTGCGCGCGCGTGAAACCGGCGTCGGTCAGGTCAAGCGGCGCGTCCAGCGCGATGGTCGTGAGCTGGCGCCACAGCAATGCGTGCTCGCGCTGTTCGCGCAACCGCACCGCCATCTGCGCGGCGCCGCGCAAGCGCAGGAACGGGATCTCGTCGATGCGCTCCAGCAGTGCGTCCAGGCTGCCGAAATGCGCCAGCAGCACGGCGGCCGATTTGGCGCCGATCCCGGTGATGCCGGGGATGTTGTCGATCGCGTCGCCGCACAGCGCCAGATAGTCGGCGATCTGGTGCGCATGCACGCCATGCCGTGCCTTGACCCCGTCCATGCCCCAACGCAGGTTGCGTGCGTAATCCCACTGTTCGTCGTGTTCGAACAGCAATTGCGACAGATCCTTGTCGGCCGACACGATGACACCGCGCAGCCCCTGTGCGCGCACGCTGTGCAGGGCGCTGCCGATCAGATCGTCGGCCTCGTAGTCGCGATGCGCCAGCACGCTCAGGCCCAGTGCGGCGCATAGCGCCTTGCAATGCGCGAACTGGCGACGCAACGCATCCGGCGCCGGCTCGCGGTTGCCCTTGTAGGCCGGGTAGATCGCATGCCGGAAGCAGCTGTCCAACGCCTCGTCGAAGGCGATGGTGATGTGGTGCGGGCGCTCGCGTTCGAGCAGGTCCAGCAAGAAACGCGCAAACCCGTGCACCGCGTTGGTCGGCCAGCCTTGTGCATCCTGAAATTCGTCCGGGATCGAGTGCCAGGCGCGAAAAACGTACAGGCTGGCATCGATCAGGTACAGCGGCTGCGGACGTGGCCCGCCCGGCAGCGCCGCGGCAATCGCACCGGGCAGGCTGCTCATGGGGTCCAGTCGCGCAGCAAGGTGCGCGGGTCCGGGCGCTCGCGCTCGGGCACCTGCATGCGTGGCGTGCCGATATGGATGAAACCGGCAACGCGTTCGTGTTCTTCCAGGCCGAGATAGCCGATGACCGCTGGGTCGTAGGCCATCCAGCCGCTCAGCCACTGTGCGCCGAAGCCGTGTGCCTGCGCAGCCTGCAGCAGCGCGAAACACACGCAGCCGGCGGTCAGCAGTTGTTCCTGCTCGGGGACCTTGTGCCCGGGACGCAGCGCGGCAATCACCACGATCACCAGCGGAGCGTCGCTGAAGCGGTTGCGGTCCTTCTCCACCACCGCCGGCGGCGCCAGCGGATCGGCAGCCTGGGTGCGCTCGGCCAGGAAGTCGCCCAGCGCGTGCCGTGCCTCGCCACTGATGCGCAGGAAACGGAACGGCACCAGCTTGCCGTGGTCGGGTACGCGCACGGCCGATGTCAGCATGCGCAGCAAGGTGTCTTCATCCGGCCCGGGCTCACCCAGCTGTTTGGACGGGACCGAGCGACGCGCGTCCAGCGCCTGTAGCGAATACGGTGCGTGCATAAGTTGCGGTTCTGGGCGACGGGCAGGCGATTATAGACGGGCCCTTCCCAACGCCCGCCGCATGCGGGCCGGCAGGGTCGATGCCCGCAGCGTGGTCACCTCATGCCTCTCTTCTGGGTGGCTCGATGACCCGGTTCGCTGCCATCGGCCCGCAGCCCAGCCGCAACCGCACCTGCTCGATCAGGTCTGCGACATCGTGCTGATCCCGCTGGCCGAGGCGTTTACCGAGGACGATGCCTTCTACAGTGTGATGCAGGGCGTGGTCGACGGTCTGGACGCGTCCGTCAAGCTGAAGCCTTAACCCCCGCAGGCGTATAACGGGTGACGGCAGGCTCCACCGCAGCGTTGCGGGCTAGGATGTCGGCTTGACACGCAAACCCTGGGCGGTCACGAGTAAAGTGAGAATAGCGTCACATTTAGCAAACGAGCGAAACGCCTACCATGCGGGGGCGGAATTTGGGGCCGCGTCTGTTTTTCCTCGTTTGAATATTTTCACGCCTGCAGAGGCGGGGAGCCTTTGCGCATGACTTTTCAGCCCAGTCCGTCGGGACATCCGGGCCGTGACCAACGCTTGCTCGAACAGGCGCACGACGTATTCGTGCCCGCGCTCGTGCAGGTGTTTGCAGCTGCAGTTGCACATTTCGATGATGTCCTGTTCGATCGCGCCGAGTCTGCGGGCGCGTCACAGTTGCTGTTTCTCGATGGCATGCGCGAGCTGCGCCGCAGGCGCGAGGACGTGGCCACGCAATTCCGCCAGCAGCTGGAAGACGGCTGGCAGGCGCTGGTACTGGGCACGCCGTTGTCGGCCGAAGTGGTGCTGGCCGGCGACATGGGCACCGGTCCGCTGAGCCTGGTGCCCGAGCACGTGCTCGAATCGCGGCTGGCGGTCCGCAATCTAGCGACCGTGCTGCTGCGCGATTTCAAGCAGGTGCTGTCGCGGGTGGACCGCCGGCTGGGCTGGATCGCCGGCGGCCTGGAACTGGTGGCCGACACCAACCCGATCGGTCCCGAACACCTGGGCGTGGCGATCCATGAGGCCTTTGCCACCTGCGATCTGGCGCCGGAAGTGCGTCTGGTCCTGATCAAGCTGTGCGAACGCGACCTGGCCGAGCCGATCGGCAAGCTGTACGCCCGTCTGGACGAGACGCTGGCCAAGGCCGGCGTGATGCCGGAAATGTCCCAGCCCAAGCGCCCGCCGCCGCGCATGCCGTCACGCGGCGAGACCCCGGAAGAACGCGCGCAGGCCGAGGCGCAGGGCGGTAACGTCGAGATGGGCGGCGACGATCAGAACGACCAGTACGCGCCCGCCTGGGCCAACCGCTTCCTGGATCGCTGGGCGCACAGCCGCGGTCGCATGCAGGCGGCCGCACAGCGTGGCCATGCCGACGGTGCCGGCGGTGGCATGGAGGGCGACGCCGATCATCCCGGCGGCAGCCAGGGCATGCTGCTGGATGCGTTGCACGAGTTGTTGCAGCAGACCCGCAACGTGCGCGACAACGCCGCCTCTGCCGCGTCGGTGGCGGTGGGCCAGCAACGGCCGTTGAGCCAGCGCGAAATGATGTCGGTGCTGTCGTTGCTGCAGGCGACGCCGAGCGCGACGTTGCAGGCAGCGATCGGCGACGACAACGAGTCGCTCGCGCAGCGGTTGAAGAACGAGGTGCTCAACAGCGCCACGCGGCTGGGCGTGGACCCGGCCACCGCAAAACTCGACCCGATGGACGAAGATGCGATCGATCTGGTCGGCATGCTGTTCGACGTGATGCTGGACGAGCGCGATCTGGAAAGCCGCTCGCGCGAAATGATCGGCCGCCTGGTGGTGCCGTTCGTCAAGGTGGCGCTGCTGGACCGCAAGATGTTCGTGCAGAAGACCCACCCGGCGCGGCGCCTGCTCAATTCGCTGGCCGAGGCCTGCGAAGGCAACAACGGCGACAGCGCCGCCGAACGCGTGCTGATGGGCAAGGTCGAAGAAATCGTCGACCGCCTGGTGGCCGAGTTCAACGAGAACCTGGCGATCTTCCTGACCCTGGAAGAAGAATTCCGCGATTTCCTGTCGCAGCATCGGCGCCGTGTGGAAATTGCCGAGCGCCGCGCCACCGAGACCCAGCGCGGGCAGGAAAAACTCGAGCTGGCGCGTACACGCGCGCTGGCGGAAATGGAGCAGCGCGTGCAGGCCGGTGCGCCGTTGCCCAAGGCACTGGAAGACTTCCTGCGCCAGCCGTGGCTGCACCATCTGACCATGGCGATCCTGCGCGACGGCGACGAAGGTCCCGGCACCGTGGAGGCGCTGGCGCTGGCCGACGGCGTGCTTGAAGAACTGGGCGAGGCACGCCGGCACATCATCGGCAAGCCCTGGCTGCAGGTCTGGCAACCGGCCCTGCACCGCGTCTTCGCCAGCGTCGGTCTGCATGGCGATGCGGTGGTGGTGGCCATCACCGCGCTGCACGACACCTTGCAGGCAATCGCCGAAGCGCGCCCGGAGCTGGAAAAGGCCTTGCCGGAACTGCCGCAGGTCAATCTGCCGCCACCGGCGGCCGAGAGTGTCAGCGTGGTACTCGGTGCCGATGCCGTCGCGCAGAGCATCGACAGCGCCGATGCCGAGCGCTTCCGTGCGATGGATATCGGGACCTGGCTGGATTTCGTCGACAAGGACGGCAAGGTGCAGGCCGGCAAGCTGTCCTGGGTAAGCCCGATTTCGCAGCGGTTGCTGTTCGTCAACCGGCGTGGCGTGCGCTTCTGCGTTGCCTCGCCGGAAGAACTGGCGGTGATGGTGCGGCTGGGCCGCCTGCGCGAGCACATCAACGATGGCGCGTTCGACAGCGCGATGCAGGGCGTGATCGACCGGCTGGATCCGCTGCATAACAACAGCACGGTGCACTGAGCGGCGCTCTTCGCGCCGCTGCGTCAGCGTGGTGGATCAGAACGGGCGCGGGTGCGTTCCTTGTAGGGCCGGGCAGTGCGCGCAAGCGGCGTGTCATTGCGCAACAGTGGCACTGCACCGGCGACGGGATTGCGTGCAGCGCAATGCCTGCGCGCTTACCGCGATGCCGGCCCGATGAACTCCAATGCCCGCGCCATCACCGAGGCATGATCGACCAGACGGTTGTGGCCCAGGCCTTCGGTACTGAACAGCTGCGCGCCCGGCCACAGGGCGGCAAAGCGCGCGCCTTCGTCCCACGGCGTTTCG
Source organism: Xanthomonas sp. NCPPB 1068 (assembly GCF_041479385.2). Lineage (NCBI taxonomy): Bacteria > Pseudomonadati > Pseudomonadota > Gammaproteobacteria > Lysobacterales > Lysobacteraceae > Xanthomonas > Xanthomonas sp. NCPPB 1068. Next base: position 1,125,677 of record NZ_CM192986.1, read on the forward strand.
CGATCGCGGCGGTCGTGGATGACCAGTGCCGGGCGATCGAACTGCGGCAGATGCAGGCTCGCGTCGAGATCGGCAAAACGCAGGCCGGTGAGCTGGCAAAGCCAGTTTTCGAACGGTGCAAATGCCGCAGGCGCGATCGAGGAGGCGCGGAACTGACGATGCGCGCTACCACCGGGTTCGACCAGCGGCGCGATCAGCACGTAGCGCTCGGGCTGCCATGCCGGCTCGTTGGCAAACACGGCCGCTGCCGCGCCGATCGAGTGCCCGATGAAGACGGCAGGGCGACCGAAGCGGCTGCCGATCTGGCGCAGCACCTGCACGAAATGCGGCATGTTGCTGATCTTGCCGCTGCTCAGCCCATGCGCGGCCTGATCGAACGCCAGCACCGCATAGCCGAGCGCGCGCAGCTGCGGCACCCATGCGGCAAAGCGCAACCCGTAACTGGACCAGCCGTGCGACAGCAGCACATACGGCTGTTCGCTCAGGTCGCCCCACTGGTACACCGCGATGTCGAACCCGTCGATGTGCAGCGTCTGGCGGTGCACCTCGGTCAAAGTCGCCGCAATCGCTTCCGCCTGCTGGCGCCCTGCGTTGGCAGGTGTCACGAAGCGGCGCGCCAGATAGCGCCCGGTCGGACCGGGGGCCAGGCGGCTGGCGGCAGCCAGCACACCGCGAAGCATGCGTAGACGCAGTTTGGCAATGGGCGCGCGCATGAGCGGGATCCTTGTGGAGTCGGGCGGATTGCATCTTGTCGATGCCAAGATGCAGCGAGTCTGCGGTTGTATCTTGTCAGCGTCAAGATGATCTGCTCCACTGGAATCCCGAAAAGCGAAGCCGCCATGTCGCGCCCCGACGCTCCTGCTGCCTATCACCATGGCGACCTGCCGGCTGCATTGCGCCGGGCCGGCTGGGAACTGCTGGGCGAATCCGGCGTGCGCGGGCTGACCCTGCGCGAATGCGCACGCCGCGCCGGTGTCTCGCACGCGGCCCCGGCGCATCACTTCGGTTCGCTGGACGGGTTGCTGGCGGAGCTGGCGGCCGACGGCTACGAGCGCATGCTCGCCTGCATCCTCACCGCCCAGCGGGAACTGGCCGACCCGTTGCTGGGCTGTGGGTTGGGCTATGTGCGCTTCGCGCTCGACTACCCGCAGCAGTTTCGGCTGATGCTTGGGCTGGAGGTGTGTTCGCGCAGCCTGCCGCGGCTGGTGCAGGCCAGCGACGCGGCGATGGCGAGCCTGCGCGAGACGGTGCGGACGCAGTGGATCGCCCGCCACGGCCGCGCCCCGGCCACCGACGTGCTGCAGCAACGCACGCTGCTGGCCTGGAGCGCGGTGCACGGCTATGCCTCGCTGGCGATCGACCGCAAGCACACGGCGTTGCTGGCCTTTGCGCCCGAGGTGGTGTTTGCGCCGCTGCTGCACGCCGTGCTCGACCCCTGACGACGCGCTCGACTGCTCGACCGCTCGGGCGGCGTGCCCGGGCATGGCTGCATCCGCCGCGTATCGGTTGGCACGGCCGGCAGCGGTGCCGCGCTCTGCTAGCATCGCCCCGACTGGGCGCAAGACCGGAGCAACCCATGGCTGTGCAGGTGCTGGTGCTGAAAGAACGGGCCGCTGGCGAACGCCGCGTGGCCGCAACGCCCGAAACGGTCAGGAAGCTGGTCGCGCTTGGCGCCGGCGTGTGGATCGAGCCGGATGCCGGCCGCGCCAGCAGCATGGACGATGCGGCGTATCTGCAGGCCGGTGCGCAGCTGGCCAACGCGCAGACGCTCGGCCAGGCGGATGTCGTGGTGTGCGTGCAGGCGCCGCCGACCGATGTCCTGCTGCAATGCAAACCGCACACGGTGCTGATCGGCATGCTCTCGCCCGATGCCGACCCCGCACGCGCGCAGGCCCTTTCCGAGCGCGAGGTGATCGCATTTCCGCTGGAACGCCTGCCGCGCACCACGCGCGCGCAATCGATGGACGTGTTGAGCTCGCAGGCCGGCATGGCCGGCTACAAGGCGGTCTTGATCGCAGCGCAACTGGCGCCGCGTTTCTTTCCGATGCTGACCACCGCGGCCGGCACCATGCGGCCGTGCAAGGTGCTGGTGATCGGTGCGGGGGTGGCCGGCTTGCAGGCGATCGCCACGGCCAAGCGGCTGGGCGCGCAGGTGGAAGGGTTCGATGTCCGCCCGGAAACCCGCGAGCAGATCGCCTCGCTGGGCGCACGCTTCCTGGATCTGGGCGTCAGCGCCGCCGGCGAGGGTGGCTATGCGCGTCAGCTCACCGACGACGAACGCGCCGAACAGCAGCGCCGTCTGGCCGAACATCTGAAGGGCGTGGACGTGGTGGTCTGCACGGCCGCCGTGCCCGGGCGCCCGGCGCCGAAAATCCTGACCATGGAGATGGCACGCGACATGCGCGCCGGTAGCGTGATCGTGGATCTGGCCGCAGAAACCGGCGGCAATTGCGCGGCCACCCGTCCGGGTGACACCTATGATCTCGACGGGGTGGTCATCGCCGGCCCGCTCGATCTGGCCAGCCAGGGCGCAGTGCATGCCAGCGAGATGTTCGCGCGCAACGTGTATGCCTTCGCCGCACTGCTGATCAAGGATGGCGCGCTGTCGTTCGATTGGGACGACGAACTGCTGGCCAGGACACGCTGGTCGGTGACATCGACTGCATAGCCCCGCCGAGTCCATGCGCCTTGTGCGTCGGCGGTTCCGGGTAGGAGCGCGCTGGCGCGCGATGGAGCGTCACCGATGAAGCTCCATCGCGCGCCAGCGCGCTCCTACGGTGGCCGCACGCACGTCCACCTGCACCAGGGATGCACCCGTGCGATGGCGTGCCGCGCTCGCCGCGGCGACGCTGCCGTCAGTCGTCGGTTGGCGGATGCTCGCGGAGCCAGGTGCTGCGTTCGGCCGGGCTCATCTTCTGCCAGCGCTGTTGCAGCGCGTCGCGTTGTTGCGGGTTGAGCGTGCGCATGCGGTCGAACAAGGCCTTGGCTTCGCGGCGTTGCTCCGGACTCATGTTGCGGAAGCGGTCCATGCCGGCCTTGGCCTGCTTGCGCTGCTCGGGCGTCATGTCCAGCCAGCGTCGGGCGTGCCGGTACATGCGCGGGCGTTCTTCGGGCACGTCGTTCCAGCGCTCGCGCAGCGCATCGATCAATACCTGGCGCTGCTGCTGGGTCAGGCGGTCCCATTCGGGCATCGGGGTCTCGTCGCGCGGGCCCTGGCCGCGGGGGCCAGGCCCGTCCATGGGCGGGCCCGGCGGTCCCGGTGGGCGGTCCTGGGCCAGCGCCAGGGCGCACGGCCCGGCGCACAGCAACAGGGTCAACAATAGGCGGGTCGTGCGGGTCATCGTGCTCATTCCATGGCCAGGGCGGTGTCGGACCCGAGCCAGACGTACAGGTCGGGGTTCTGGGTCAGCAGGTCGTCGGTGTCGGTGCTGGCGGTGTTGCCGGCTACCGCCTGGGTTGGCGCCGCGCCTGCCGGGGCGGTGTCGCTGGGCCGCATCTGCAGGCCGATGCCGACAGCCAGCAAGGCCGAACAGGCGGTGGCCAGCAACCAATGGCCACGGCGCATGCGCGCGGCCGGCGCCTGGCGTGCCTGGCGCAGGCGCGCCAGGGTCTGCGGGGGCAGCTGGGCGAGCGCGGTGGCGTGCAGTTGGCGTAGCTGCGCATCCAACTGGGCCGGATCGTGGGAGCGGTTCACAGGAAATCCTCGAACTGTTTTTGCAACGCGTCGCGGGCGCGCGACAGGTGGGTTTTGACCGAGCCTTCGGAGCAGCCCATGGCCTTGGCGGTGGTGGCCACGTCCAGGTCTTCCAGTACGCGTAGCGTGAACGCTTCGCGCTGGCGTGCCGGCAGCGAGCGCAGCGCATCGACCAAGCGCTGGTAGGCCTGCTGGTGTTGTTGCTCGCCGACCGGGCCGATGCCCGGGTCGGCCCAGTCGATGGGGCCTTCGTCATCGGCGCGCTCGGCCGGTGCCCAGAACTTCAGGCGGAACGTGCGGCGGCGCTGCAGGTCGATGATGCGGCTGCGCAGGATGCTCCAGAACAAGGGCGTCCATTCTTCTGCGGGCCGCTCACGGTAGCCGAGCAGCTTCACCATGGCGTCCTGCACGGCATCCAGCGCGTCTTCGCGGTGACGCAAACCGGCCTCGGCGAAGCGGAACGCGCGCGGGCCGATGCCGGCCAGAAATGCATCCAGCGACACGGGGACGGCAGCGGCCGGTGCAACAGGCTGCGGATCGAAAGGGGTTCCCACCAGCACAGCGTAGCTTCCGCGAAGACGATACGACGTCAACGGCCGGGCGCCGATTCGGTTGACACGCCGATGCATGGGTATGATCGGCGGGCCGCACCGGCCAGTGGAGCGAAAGACCATGAGCGACGGGTTCGTAGCGCTGTACATCTTCATGCTGGCGGCCATCGCCGGCCACGTGATCATCGCGCGGGTGCCGGTGATCCTGCATACGCCACTGATGTCGGGGTCCAACTTCATCCACGGCATCGTGCTGATCGGGGCGATGGTGGTGCTGGGCCATGCCGATACCACGCTGGAAAAGGCGCTGGGGTTTGTCGCCGTGGTGCTGGGCGCGGGCAATGCGGCCGGCGGCTACGTGGTGACCGAGCGGATGCTGGACATGTTCAGGGCCAGCAAGAAGCCGGCGGCCAGGGAGGAGCCATGACCGTCACCACTGCCGAGCTGCTGGACTGGCTGGTCAAGTCCAGCTATCTGGTCGCCGCCACGCTGTTTCTGCTCGGCCTGCAGCGCATGGCCTCGCCAGTGACCGCGCGCAGCGGCATCCGCTGGGCCGGGCTGGGCATGCTGATCGCCACCGTGGCCACGTTCTTCCTTCCCGAACTGCACAACGTGCCGCTGATCCTGGCGGCACTGGCGATCGGCACCGGGGTGGCGTGGTGGTCGGCCAAGAAGGTGGCCATCACCGACATGCCGCAGATGGTGGCGCTGTACAACGGCATGGGCGGCGGCTCGGCGGCGGCGATCGGCGCAGTGGAGCTGCTGCGGTTTTCCTTCCTTGCCAACCGCGACACTGCGCACTGGAGCGCGCAGGCCATTGCCGAGCTGGCGGCGCGGCGGCCGGACGCCACCACCGTGGCGCTGGCGGTAGTTGGCTCGGCGATCGGCGCGGTGTCGTTGTCCGGCTCGATCATCGCCTGGGCCAAGCTGGATGGCCGGCTCGACCGGCGGGTGACCTTCCCCGGCCAGCAGGCGTTCAATCTGGTGGTGGCAGTGGCGGTGCTGGCGCTCGGCATCTGGGCGGCGAGCAGCCTGCAGCCGCTGGCGATCATCGCCTTCTTCGTGCTGGCGCTGGCGCTGGGCGTGCTGATGACCCTGCCGATCGGCGGTGCCGACATGCCGGTGGTGATCTCGCTCTACAACGCCTTCACCGGGCTGGCGGTGGCCTTCGAGGGCTATGTACTGGGCAACGAGGCGTTGATCATTGCCGGCATGATGGTGGGTGCGGCCGGCATCCTGCTGACGCGCCTCATGGCCAAGGCGATGAATCGGCCGATCAGTGGCGTGCTGTTTTCCAACTTCGGTGGCGGTGGGCAGACGCAGGAGATCAGCGGCGCACAGAAGCCGATCGAGGCCGGCGATGTGGCCGCGATGATGGCGTTCGCCGAGCGGGTGGTGATCGTGCCCGGCTACGGCATGGCAGTGGCGCAGGCGCAGCACAAGATCTGGGAGCTGGCGCAGCGCCTGATCGCACGCGGGGTCAAGGTGAAGTTCGCGATCCATCCGGTCGCCGGGCGCATGCCCGGGCACATGAACGTGCTGTTGGCCGAAGCCGGCGTGCCTTACGACCTGATCGCCGACATGGACGACATCAATCCGGAATTCGCCAGCACCGATGTGGCGTTGGTGATCGGCGCCAACGACGTGGTCAATCCGGTCGCAAAGACCGACCCGGCCAGCCCGATCTACGGCATGCCGATCCTGGACGTGGTCAATTCGAAGAACACGGTGGTCATCAAGCGTGGCAGGGGCACAGGGTTTGCCGGTATCGAGAATGCGCTGTTCTACGCCGACAACACGCGCATGTTGTACGGCGATGGAGCGGAGGCGGCCGGTGCCCTGGTCAGCGAGTTGAAGGCGCTGGATGGCGGCGGGCATTGAGGGCGTGGGTCTTGTCAGCCTCTCTTTAACTGGTTGGTGAGGGCGGGTGTGTTCGTGCGCGATGACGAATCACTGCACCGCAGAGTTGGTTGTTTTTTTAAGAACGAAGGCATCACGTCGCTGATTGCTTTTGGAAAGCTTTACGCACCGACCACCGTCGAGGGCGCGGTGCCCTCACCGCTCGCGGCGTGTCCTGCGATGGTGGGCGGGCAAGGGTCCTGCAGCAAAGGCGCAGATGATCCGCTCAGCGCCTGACCTGTCCGTAGCGAGCAATCAGATAGCGACGCCCGCATCGTGCCTATCGCGATCGCTTGGCGATCTTCACGTCTGGTCGAGGGCGCGGCGCCCTCACCGCTCGCGGGACACGCCGTCAACCCGTCCATGGGGGCTCGATGGCGGCATCCATGCCGCCAACGGTCCCGCAATCGGCGAGGGCACCGCACCAGACAGTTGGCTGGTGGTTTTGTTGAAAAGCAAAGACACCGCGTTGCAGCTTGCTAGTCGCTGTTGAAATCCATGTAGACCGACCATCTTTACTGGTCCTTGCCCGCCCACCGTCGCGGGACCTTGAGCGGCATGGATGCCGCGCCAGAGCCTCCAGGGATGGATTCACGGCGTGTCCCGCGATGGTGGGCGGGCGAGGGCCCTGCAGCAAACACGACGACATCGAATACGCGATGAGGACACCGCAACAGAGAGTTTGCTGGTGGTTTTATTGAAGAGCCAGAACAACGCGCCAGGGCGTTGATCGTGGGCCTTGTCGAAAACTCTGTGTACCAACCATCCCTGCGCCAAACGCGCCCGACTCAGCGCGCGGCCCACCACGCAACGAATAGCGCGGCGACGTAGCACAGCAGATCGAAGCCGTTGTTGGCCAGTTGCAACAGGGTCCAGGCCAGGCCGGTGCCCATCTTCTGTGCCGAGGTCCATGGGTCCAGACCGAGCGGTCCGCCCAGTTGGGCCGAGGCGATCCCCCAGTTGGCGCCGACGATGATCAATGCTGTCGTGACGACGGCAACACCGATGCGCAGCCGGCCGGCGTGCAAGGTGCCAAGGCGCAGCATCCAGGCGATCTCCAGCGCTGCCACCACCGCCATCCAGCCGGCCTGGTTGCCGAGCGCGAGTGCGATGAGGAGCCAGGCGATGAGGGCGGTGACGCATCCCAGCAGCAGGAGCGGGGGCCAGAGCCAGGGGGCGGTTCTGGCGGACGCGGTGGTGGGCGGCATTGGAGCTCCTGACAGTGCGCACATGATAGAACGCGGGCCTGCCTCTGCGCTGCATGCCTCGCCCCCACGGTGCGGCGGATGGAATGCAGCGTCGTCGCTGACGGGCGCCGCGTGCGGCGGCGATGCCGTCGCGGTCGGCTAGAATGGCCGACTTGCGCGAGTCCGGCGCGGCCCCATATCCAGCCCATGTATTCCCGTAGCAGCGAACCCGTCCAGTTCGAACGCGATTGCGATGCCGTCATGGTGCCGCAGGGCGATTCGGTGACCCTGCCCGCAGGCAGTTACGGCTATATCACCCAGGCGCTGGGTGGCAGCTACACCGTCTTTGTCGAGGGCAATCTATTCCGTATTGCCGGCAAGGATGGCGATGCGATCGGCAAGGAGGCTCCGCCCGGGCTGGAATTGCCCGACAACGCCAGCGACGAAGAGGTTGAAGCCCTGGTGTGGCAGCAGCTGCGCACCTGTTTCGACCCGGAAATCCCGTTCAACATCGTCGACCTGGGGCTGGTCTACGAGGCCGTGGTCAGCCATCGCGAAGAAGACGATCAGCGCCGGGTGGACGTCAAGATGACGCTCACCGCGCCCGGTTGCGGCATGGGCGAGATCCTGGTCGACGACGTGCGCAGCAAGGTCGAAATGATTCCGACCATCGCCGAGGCCGATGTCGAGCTGGTGTTCGACCCGCCATGGGGCCGGCATATGATGTCCGAAGCGGCCCGTCTCGAGACCGGCATGCTCTGATCGTCACGCGCCATGTCCACGATGTGGCGCCGCGTCCTTTCGCCCGCCATACAGGAATCTCCCGGTGTCCGTGTCCTTCGCTTCCACCCGTTCTCCGTCGCCGCGCAGCGCCGACGAACTGTCCGTGATCCTGGCCGCGCCCGGTTTCGGGCTGCATTTCACCGACCACATGGTCGCCATTTCCTGGAACAACGAGCAGGGCTGGCATGACGCGCAGGTGCGCGCGTACGGCCCGCTGCAGCTGGATCCGGCGGCGTCGGTGCTGCATTACGGCCAGGAGATCTTCGAGGGCATCAAGGCCTACCGGCATGCCGACGGCTCGATCTGGACCTTCCGCCCGCAGGCCAACGGCGAGCGTCTGCAGCGCTCTGCGCGCCGTCTGGCACTGCCGGAATTGCCGGTGGACCTGTTCGTCGAATCGCTGCGCCAGCTGGTGGCGGTGGACGCCGGCTGGGTGCCCTCGGCACCGGAAACCAGCCTGTATTTCCGCCCCTTCATGATCGCCGATGAGGCGTTTTTGGGCGTGCGTGCGGCGCACAAGGCTTCGTACTACGTGATCGCCAGCCCCGCTGGCCCGTACTTCGCCAAGGGTGTGGCGCCGGTATCGATCTGGTTGTCCACCGACTACGCGCGTGCGGCCAAGGGCGGCACCGGCGCGGCCAAGTGCGGCGGCAACTACGCTGCCTCGCTGCTGCCGCAGCAAAAAGCCTATGCGCAGGGCTGCTCGCAGGTGCTGTTCCTGGACCCGGTGGAAGGCAAGTACATCGAAGAGCTGGGCGGCATGAACGTGTTCCTGGTCTACAAGGACGGCAGCCTGGTGACGCCGGAACTGTCCGGCAGCATCCTGGAAGGCATCACCCGCGACAGCATCCTGCAACTGGCCCGCGACCGCGGCATGCAGGTGATCGAGCGCAAGGTGGCCATCGACGAGTGGAAGCAGGGCGTGGCCTCCGGCGAGATCACCGAGGTGTTCGCTTGCGGCACCGCGGCGGTGGTAACCCCGATCGGCGAGCTCAAGGGTGACGGTTTCGCGGTAGGCGATCTGTCCGCACCGGCGGGCGAGGTCACCATGTCGCTGCGCCAGGAGTTGACCGACATCCAATACGGCCGCGTGCCGGATCGTCACGGTTGGCTGGTGCGTTTGTCATAAGCCGCCATACATCGTCAAAAAATGGCCCTCGTGTGTCAGCACGGGGGTTTTTTTTGGCCCGCTCTGCAGCAAATGGGCCGTGACCGGTCAAAAAACTGTGCGAAGCGGACTGAACAGAGCTGATCGTTGTCACAAAACTGATATTTAAGTTTCAAAAGTGTCGATCTTGTATTGTCCAGTTTGGTTGCACTGGGGTAGGTTCGCTGAACGGATCGATAACAGGGGATCGTTCCGGGGACTCGGTGCTGACCGATGGAAGGCGGCGCCGGATAACACCGCTCAGGCGGTTCTCTTTGATTTGGAAGGGAATTCAATGTCGAACGCGTCCTCTCGCAAGCGTCCTCGCGCACTCATCGTCATGCGCGCAACCGCGCTGACCTCGCTGTTGCTGGCAACGCCTGCGTTCGCCGGCGAGGTCTACCTGGATGGCCTTGCCACCGCCCAGACCCACCAGAAATTCATCGTTACCTACAAGGACGGCAGCAATGCCCTGGCCAGTCCAAGCGTGTTGACCAGTTCGCTGCGCGCCGCCGCCCGCGCGGTACCGGCCAAGGCGGGCAGGGCGCTGGGTCTCAATTCGGTGCGCCGCCTGGCAGTGGGGCCGGAGCTGATCCAGGCCGACCGCGCGCTGGACCGTGCCGAAGCCGAGACGCTGATGCGCCAGCTGGCCGCCGACCCGAACGTGCAGAGCGTGGAAGTGGATCAGATCCTGCACGCCACGCTGACCCCGAACGACACCCGGTTGTCCGAGCAGTGGGCCTTCGGCACGACCAATGCCGGCCTCAATATCCGCTCGGCGTGGGACAAATCTACCGGTGCCGGCGTGCGCGTGGCGGTCATCGACACCGGCATCGTCAGCCACCCCGACCTCAATGCCAACGTCCTGTCGGGCTACGATTTCATCAGCGACGCGGCAACCGCGCGCGATGGCAACGGGCGCGACAGCAACCCCGCCGACGAGGGCGATTGGTACGCCGCCAACGAGTGCGGCACCGGCATTCCGGCGGCGACCTCCAGCTGGCACGGGACCCACGTCGCCGGCACGGTTGCCGCAGTGACCAACAACGCCACCGGCGTGGCCGGTACTGCCTATGGCGCCGAGGTGATCCCGGTGCGCGTGCTCGGCAAGTGCGGCGGTTCGCTGTCGGATATCTCCGATGCCATCATCTGGGCTTCGGGCGGCACCGTTTCGGGAGTGCCGACGCTGTCGTCGGCGAATGCGGCCGAGGTCATCAACATGTCGCTCGGCGGCGGCGGCGCCTGTTCGACCACCATGCAGAACGCCATCAATAGTGCGGTGTCCCGTGGTACCACCGTGGTGGTGGCTGCGGGCAACGATGCATCCAACGTGTCCGGTTCGCTGCCGGCCAACTGCGCCAACGTGATCGCGGTAGCGGCCACCACCTCGGCCGGCGCCAAGGCCAGCTATTCCAACTTCGGCACCGGCATCGACGTGTCAGCGCCGGGTTCGGCCATCCTGTCCACGCTCAATAGCGGCACTACCACGCCGGGCAGCGCCAGCTACGCGTCCTACAACGGCACCTCGATGGCGTCGCCGCATGTAGCCGGCGTGGTGGCGCTGGTGCAATCGGCGGCCCCGTCGCCGCTGACGCCTGCCGCCGTGGAAACCTTGCTGAAGAATACGGCCCGGGCATTGCCGGGCGCCTGCTCCGGTGGCTGCGGCGCCGGCATCGTCAACGCCGATGCCGCGGTCACGGCCGCGATCAGCGGCAGCAATGGGGGCGGCGGTGGCGGCGGCGGCAACACGCTGACCAATGGCACGCCGGTGACCGGCCTGGGCGCGGCCACCGGTGCAGAGCTGAACTACACCATCGCGGTGCCAGCGGGCAGCGGCACGCTCACCGTGGCGATCAGCGGCGGCAGCGGCGATGCCGACCTGTACGTGCGTGCCGGCAGTGCACCGACCGACACCACCTACACCTGCCGGCCCTACCGCAGTGGCAATGCGGAAACCTGCAGCATCACCGCGCCGTCGGGAACCTATTACGTGCGGGTCAAGGCGTACAGCACGTTCTCCGGCGTGACCCTGAGGGCCAGCTACTAGGGCCCGGTTGTTCGACGCCGCGTTGCGCTGCCGGTCACGTGCCGGCAGCCGCGCCGGCGGCGCCTCACCTCATCTGCGATGTCTCGCCCACGTCTGCCAGTTCGGCCGGCGCCGGCGGCGCATTGCCGCTCGGCCGGCAAGGACACCGGTCAGTCGTTTCGACGGGCGTCACCGCCCGTGCGTTCCGGCCCGATCCGCGGTGTGCGGCAAGGGGCCGGCCATCTCGCCGCAACCGCGGCACTTCATAAAAAACTGAGGAACGATCGATGTCCAATGTGTCGCAACGTCGTGCACCCGCACGCGCCCTGGTCGTGCTGGGTGTTTCCGCGCTGACCTGTCTGCTGGCCGTGCCGGCGTTCGCCGGTCAGGTCAATCTGTCCGGTTTGGAGTCGCAGCCCACGCTGGACCGGTTCATCGTCAAATACAAGGACGGCTCCAGCGCGGCAGTAAGCCCGACCTCGATGCGTGCATCGCTCAACTCCGTTGCCAAAGCCGTGCCGGCACGCGCCGGCCGTGCGCTGGGCCTGAACCACGTGCGCCGCACTGCGCTGGGTTCGGAAGTGCTCAAGACCGACCGTAGCCTGGACCGTGCCGAAGCCGAAACGCTGATGCGCCGCATCGCCGCCGATCCGAGCGTGGATTACGTCGAGGTCGATCAGATCATGTATCCGGTGTTGACCCCGAACGACACCCGTCTGTCCGAGCAGTGGGGCTTTGGCACCAGCGCCTCCAGCATCAACGTGCGCCCGGCCTGGGATACCGCCACCGGTACCGGGGTGGTGGTGGCCGTGATCGACACCGGCATCACCAGCCACCCGGATCTCAACGCCAACGTGCTGCCGGGTTACGACTTCATCAGCGATGCGGCGCGTGCGCGCGACAACAACGGGCGTGACAGCAACCCGGCCGACCAGGGCGACTGGCGCGCGGCCAACCAGTGCGGTACCGGCATTCCCGCCGCCAACTCCAGCTGGCACGGCACCCACGTGGCCGGCACCATCGCGGCGGTGACCAACAACAACAGCGGCGTGGCCGGTACTGCGTTCAATGCGCGCGTGGTGCCGATCCGTGCGCTGGGCCTGTGTGGCGGCGCCACCTCCGACATCGTCGATGCCATCGTCTGGGCTTCGGGCGGCACCGTGTCCGGCGTGCCGGCCAATGCCAACCCGGCCGAAGTGATCAACATGTCGCTGGGCGGCAATGGCACCTGTTCGGCCACCTACCAGAACGCGATCAACAGCGCGGTGTCGCGTGGCACCACCGTGGTGGTGGCGGCCGGCAACAGCAATGCCAACGTGGCCAACTTCACCCCGGCCAGCTGCGCCAACGTGATCTCGGTGGCCTCGATCACCTCGGCCGGTGCGCGTTCGAGCTTCTCCAACTTCGGCACCACCATCGATATCTCCGGCCCCGGCTCGTCGATCCTGTCCACGCTCAACAGCGGCACCACCACCCCCGGGTCGGCCAGCTACGCCAGCTACAACGGCACCTCGATGGCGGCCCCGCATGTGGCCGGCGTGGTGGCGCTGGTGCAGTCGGCGGCCAGCCGTCCGCTGACGCCGGCGGCGGTGGAAACCCTGTTGAAGAACACCGCCCGTCCGCTGCCGGGCGCCTGCTCGGGCGGCTGTGGTGCCGGCATTGTCAACGCCGCCGGCGCGGTCAGCCAGACCCCGTAAGGCCGCGCCGACACCCTGGATGCCGGCGCTCTTGCCGGCATCGACGTCGGGCCAACCCCGACGTAGCTGTCGGTGTTTTGAAACCTGCACTGCCCCGCTTCGGCGGGGCAGTGTGCGTTCGGGCAGCGGCAATTGCCGGGCTGCCGGCGCAGGCCGGCCGTAACGGCTGAATGAAGCGCATGCGGGCGCAGCGTGGCCGCTTCAGCGCCACCTGCGGCACGCCGATAGCCACCCCACGTGAGGCATGCGCCATCTGCCTGCCCACGCATCGGGCAAGGCGCATCGCCGTGGCGTTAGCGCGTTGCCATCCGGGTTGCCAGCTCCTTGGGGAGGGATGGATTCATGTCGTATCACTCAGTTGGCGCATTGCGCCGCATTGCACTCGTCTGTGCGTTGTCGTGCACGTTTCATGCCGCCGCCGGCGAGGTCAGCCTGCAAGGCTTGAACTCCAGCAGCAGCCATCAGCGCTTCATCGTCAGCTACAAGGACCGCGTCGGCAGCAGCCGGGCGACCGGGTTGTCTGCGCCCTGGCGCGACATCGCGCGCGCGGTGCCGGAAGCGCGCGGACGTGCGCTGGGCTTGTCTGCAACGCGTCGGCTCAGTACCGGTCCGATGTTGTTGGTGGCCGACCGCAAGCTGGACCGTGTGGACTCGGAAAGCCTGATGCGCCGCCTCGCAGCCGACCCGGCGGTCAAGCGCGTGGAAGTGGACGTGCTGATGCGTCCGTTGCTGGTGCCTAACGACCCGGGCGTGCCGCAGCAGTGGGCGATGGGCACGACCAGCGCCGGCCTCAACATCCGCCCGGCCTGGGACCGCACCACCGGCAAGGGCATCGTGGTGGCGGTGATCGATACCGGCATCACCAACCATCCCGACCTGGCAGCGAACGTGCTGCCCGGTTACGACTTCATCATCGATCCTGCGACTGCGCGCGACGGCAGCGCGCGCGATGCCAATGCCACCGACCAGGGCGACTGGACCGCCGCCAACGAATGCGGCCCCGGTGCATCCGCGTCCAGCTCCAGCTGGCATGGCACCCATGTCGCCGGCATCGTGGCGGCCGTCGGCAACAACGCGGCCGGTGTGGTCGGCACCGCCTTCAACGCCAAGATCCTGCCCCTGCGGGTACTGGGCCGATGCGGCGGCTACATGTCCGACATCGCCGATGCGATCGTCTGGGCGTCCGGCGGCAAGGTCAATGGCGTGCCGGCCAACCCGAACCCGGCCACGGTGATCAATCTTTCGCTCGGCGGCTACGGCAGTTGTTCGACAACCCTGAGCAACGCCATCACCGCTGCGGTGACGCGTGGCAGCGCAGTGGTGGCGGCGGCCGGCAACAGCAATATGGATGTCTCCACCAGCGTGCCGGCCAACTGCCCGAACGTGATCGCGGTGGCAGCCACCACCTCGGCCGGCGCCAAGGCCAGCTTCTCCAACTTCGGCAAGGGCGTGGACATCGCAGCGCCCGGGCAGTCCATCGTATCCACGCTCAATACCGGCACCACGGTTCCCGGCAATGCCGCCTACGCGGGCTATAGCGGTACCTCGATGGCCGCGCCGCATGTGGCCGGCGTGGTGGCACTGATGCAGTCGGTGGCCCTGAATCCGCTCACCCCGGCCACGGTGAAAGCCTTGCTCAAGAGCAGCGCTCGGCCCTTGCCGGTGGCCTGCACGCAGGGCTGCGGGGCAGGGCTGGTGAATGCCGACGGCGCGGTGACGGCGGTGATCGAGTCGACCACCTTGACCAGGAATGTTGCTCGCACCGGGCTGAGCGCAGCGCTTTCCGATTCGCTGTATTACCGGGTCAACGTGCCGGCCGGCACGCGCACGCTCAAGGTCACGCTTGCCGGTGGCAGCGGCAATGCCGATCTGTCGCTGCGGGCCGGTGCGTTGCCGACCGATGCCGCTTACAGCTGCCGCAGCATGTTGCCGGGCAATGGCGACAGCTGCACGCTGGCTGCGCCCGCAGCCGGCGTGTACTACGTCCGCTTGAAGGCGACGCTGGGCTTCTCTGCGGTCAGCGTCACTGCGGCGTATTGAGGAGTTCCGGCGCGTCGTTGCCGCCGCGTCTGGAGACGCTGACGAGTGCCGCGGCGTGGGCAGTCGTCAGTGGGTGCGGGGAGCCTGGCGCGACGTCGATTGGAAGTTGGATACTGAGGTCGAGGTCGAGGTTCGACCGAGATGTCGCGTGTGAGCCAGGATTCTGAGCGAGGAACGCGCGCACCAGCGGGTGCGTGCGGCAGCGCGATGATGCGTCTATTCGCACAGCGCACAGGCGCGTGCGGCCAGTGCCTGCAACAGCTGGGCGCCGGGCAATTCCAGCAGCAAGCCACGCTGGCCAGCGTTGATCCAGAGCGCGGGTGCATCCAGTGCGCTGGTGTCGACCAGCACCGGCGCCTGCCGTTGCTGGCCGAGCGGGCTGATGCCGCCGACCTTGTAGCCGGTGCGGCGTTCGGCATCGGCCACCTCCATCATGCGTGCCGACTTGCCGCCGTACGCGCTGGCGAGTTTCTTCAGCGACACCCGGCGGTCGCAGGGAATCACCACGCAGACGGCGTTGTCATCGACCCACGCCATCAGCGTCTTCAATACGGCGTGCGGCGGTAGCCCCAGCGCCTGTGCGGCTTGTAATCCCTTCGCATCGGCATCGGCCTGATAGGCGTACGGATGCAACGCATAGCCCACGCCGGCCGCGTCCAATGCCTTGGTGGCGCGGGTGGCCTTGCTCATCGTGTCAGATCGATTCGAAACGGTTGGCCGCCACGTTCTTGCGCACCTTTTCCGGGTTCCATATGCGGCCGTTCATGGCGATGTAGACCCCGGCCGGCAACGACTGCACCGCACCCACCGCGCAGCCGATGTTGAATTCCGCATCCGAGCCACGGAAGCGCGCCGGGTTCAACGCACCGGTCATCACGATGGTCTTGTCGGCGATCGTCTGCAGCACCTTGCCGGTTTCCACCATCGAGTCGGTGCCGTGGGTGATTAGCACGTGGCGGGTGGGTTGGGCGGCGATGGTGGCGCGGATCAGTTCGCGGTCGGCCTCGGTGATGTGCAGCGAGTCCTTGCGGACGATCGGAATCACCGAGAAGCGGAAGGTCACGCCCAGTTCCTTGAGGATCTGGCCGATCTGCGGGTCGCCGATCTGGTAGTCCGATTTGTCGTCGAAGTAGATCTTGTCGATCGTGCCACCGGTGGTGACGATCAGAAGGTCTTCCATTGCTGCCAATCCTGTAGGGCCAACGCGGTGCAGGCCGCGCGAGGGCCGCCATGATACCGCCCGACTGCGGTGCTGGCTGCGGCCCGCGGGCAGGCAAGCCGGACACCTACGCTCACCTGGACAGGTGAGCGGTCCGCCACCGGGCCACCGGCGTGGTCAGTCCGCGCGCAGCTGCGCCGGTCAGCGCGCCCTGCGCTTGCTGCCGAACCGGGCCGCCACGCCAGGCCCGCTGACCAGCCCGATCACCAGCAGCGCCAGCAGCAGTTCCAGCCACGCCAGGCCGCGGGCGTGCGGCTGGCTCCAGGCAGCCATCACGCCGTGGCTGAACCATCCCAGCGCGAACACGCCGGCCCAGAAACGTGCGCGGGCGCTGCGTACCGCCAGCACACCGGTCAGCGCGGCCGGCAGCACGAACACGATGAGCGCGGCGATCGGGCGCGCATCGTCGTGGAACCAGACCACGAACAGCAGCGCCAGCGCCAGTAGCGCCGCCGTCAGCAGCCAGCGCGTGGCGCGCAGGCTCACGGGGTCGCCAGCCGCCGCGCGATGTCGGCCACCCGGCGGCCGAGCGCGCGCGCCAGCAGGGTCTCGTCCTCGCTCGGTTGCGGGTCGCCGCCGGCACCGGACACATGGCTGGCGCCGTACGGCGTGCCGCCGCTGGTGGTGTGGCTAAGCGCCGGCTCGGTGAACGGAATGCCGACGATCAGGCAGCCGTGGTGCAGCAAGGGCAGATGCATCGACAGCAGCGTGGATTCCTGCCCGCCATGCATCGAGGCGGTGGAGGTGAACACACCCGCCGGCTTGCCGGCCAGGGTGCCACTGGCCCATTCGGCGCCCAGGCTGTCCAGGAAGTGCTTCATCGGCGCAGCCATGTTGCCGAAGCGGGTGGGGCTGCCCAACAACAGGCCGCTGCATTCGGCCAGATCGGCGCGGTCCACGTACGGGGCGCCTTCGTCCGGCACCGGCGGGGCGCTGATCTGGGTGACCGCGGCCACCGGCGGCACCGTGCGCAGCCGCGCGCTCATGCCGGGCACTTCGCCGATGCCGCGCGCGATCTGCCGCGCCAGCCGCGCCACCGAACCGCCACGGCTGTAATACAGCACCAGAATCTCCGCCATCGCATCTACCAACTGTGTGAGTTGCCGCAGTATCGGCCAAGCGGCCGGCCTGCTGCACGCCGCAGGTGCGGCAAGGCCGCGATGACGGCGCATCGGGTACCCTTGCGCGATGTCGCGTGTGAACACCCTCCACCAATGGAAAGAGCGTCTGCGCGACCGCGCGCGGACGGTGAGCTTCGGGCGCTTTCTGTGGCGCCGCTTTCTCGATGACCGGCTGTTCCAGGCGGCGGCCTCGCTCGCGTACACCACCGTATTCGCACTGGTGCCGCTGGCCATCGTGGTGTTCGGCGTGTTGTCGGCATTTCCGGCCTTCAACGAGTGGAAGGACGCGCTCACCGACTTCATCTTCAACAATTTCGTGCCCGGCGCCGCGCGTTCGGTGCAGAACTACCTCAACCGCTCGCTGGAAGACCTGGGCAAGTTCACCGTGGCCGGTATGGTGGCGCTGGTGGCTTCGCTGCTGATCACCCTGCACAGCATCGAGCAGACCTTCAACAGCATCTGGCGGGTGGCCGCTGCGCGCCCCAAGGTGACGCGGTTCCTGATCTATTGGACGGTGCTGACGCTGGGCACGATGCTGGCCGCGGCCTCGATGGCGATGGCGGCCTACGTGTTTGCGCTGCCGCTGTTCCGCACCACCGAAGGCCAGTGGCTGGCCGAATTCGCCTGGCGGCTGGCGCCGATGGCGGTGGAGTTCGTCTGCATCGTGCTGATCTACCGCGTGGTGCCGCAGCACGTGGTGCGGCTGCGGCATGCGCTGCCGGGCGCGCTGCTGGCGGTGATCCTGATGGAAATCGTCAAATGGGGCTTCGGGTTCTATCTCGGTAATTTCCAGACGTATCAGCGCATCTACGGCGCGCTGTCGGCATTGCCGATCCTGTTGTTGTGGATCTATCTGAGCTGGGTGTCGGTGCTGCTGGGCGCCTCGCTGGCTTCGTCGATGTCCGCGTTCCGCTACCAGCCCGAAGCGATGCGGCTGCCGCCGGGCTTCGAGATCTACGGGCTGCTGCGGCTGCTGGGGCGTTTCCGCCAGGCGCGCATCCATGGAAACGGCCTGGACGAAGACCGCATCCTGGCGCTGGAACCCATGCTCACCGATACGCTGATGCAGGAGCTGCTGTGCGAGCTCAAACGCATCCGCCTGCTGCGTCGCGACGAGCGCGGGCAATGGCTGCTGGCGCGTGATCTGGACGTGGTGACCTTGGCCGAACTCTACGAAAACTGCCAGCTGCGCGTGCCGATCGAAGACCGCCCCTTGCCCTGTCGCGACGATGCCTATGGCCAGGCCGCCGCCGCCGCGCTCGAACAATTGCGCCAACCGTTGCGCAGCGTGCTGGCGCAACCGGTTGGCGACCTCTACACCCACCTTCCCGGAGATCCTCCATGACTGTGCGCCTTGTGCGCGGCGCGTGCGCGCTGCTGTTGCCGCTGTTAGTGCTGACTGCCTGCAAGCCCACCGGCGACGGCGCGCCCGCGGCCGATCATGCGGCCGCTCCCACCGCGCCGGTTCAGCCACCTGCAGCGCCTGCCGCTCCCGATCCGGCCGGCGCCGCCAACACCTCGGTCGTGCAGCAGACCGCCGAAATGCCCAAGCTCTCGCTGCCGACCGTAACCGGCGAGACCTACGATCTGGCCGCGCATCGCGGCAAGTGGGTGGTGGTCAATTTCTGGGCCACCTGGTGCGCGCCCTGCCTGAAGGAAATGCCGGAACTGTCGGCGCTGCACACCATGCGCGATGCCGTCGAAGTGGTGGGCCTGGCCTATGAAGACATCACCGCTGCGGACATGCAGGCCTTCCTGAAGGACCATCCGGTCTCCTATCCGGTCGCCATCCTCGACCCGTACCAGCCGCCGCAGGACTTCGCCACGCCGCGCGGCCTGCCGATGACCTATCTGATCGGCCCGGACGGCAAGGTGGCCAAGCAATTCCTCGGCCCGGTCACCGCGCGCGATATCGAAGCCGCCGTGGGCATCACCGGCAAGGCCGGTTGATGCAGGCCGCACGCTTTGTCATCAGCGGCGTGGTGCAAGGCGTCTACTACCGGGCCTCCACCCGCGACCGCGCGCTGGCACTGGGCCTGTCCGGGCACGCCCGCAACCAGGCCGACGGCAGCGTGGAGGTGATCGCCGCCGGCAACGCGGACGCCCTGGATGCGCTGGAAGCCTGGCTCTGGCAAGGCCCGCCGGCGGCGCGAGTGGCCGCGGTGACACGGGCACCGTGCCCGGTTCCGACGACTGAAGACTTTGTAACTGGCTGAGCGCCGGCCCGCACGGCGGGGCAACAGAGTTGGGGCACCGCGCCGATAACCTTGTCAACGCGATCAGGCGTTCAGGGGAATGTAATGGCCGCTCCAACTCAGGATCACAACGACGCGCACGATCAGCCGGCACGCCGCCGTCGCCAGCTGGCGCAATCCGCGCCATGGCTGTATCTCGGCGCGCTGCTGGGCAGCGGCTGGCTGCTGTTCGTGCAGCCGTCCACGCGCGTGCTGCAGTCTGGCCAGGCGGCCACCAGCTGGCTGGTGGCCTGGACCTTCGGCGGCATCGTGATCGGTGCGTTGCTGTGGAGCCTGCGGCTGGCGCGCCGTGGCCTGGCGCAGCCCTCGGCAAGCTACCCGCTGTCGGCACGCCTGCCTGAATCCTGGGCCGATGCCTACGCCGCATTGCTGCGTCCCGCGCCGCCGGCCCCGGTTGCCGTCTCCCGGTTGGACCCGGCCCACACCCAGCGTGGCGCGGCCTGGCATCGCTTCGGCGGCGGCATGCTCAGTGCGGAAACCTTCGACCCCGACGATGCCACCCGCGCGCCGTGGGATGGGCTCGATGCCCAGACCTGCATCGCGCGGCTGGACGAAGTGCGCACCGCCTGGCAGAACGCCTCGGCCAACCGCGCGCTGCAACAGGAACGCCGCTACTGGCTGGACGTGGTGCTGTCGCTGCTCGACCACGGTGTCATGCGGCCGTTGCAGGACGGCTACCTGCCCGACACCGCCGCGCTGCGGACCGAGCGTTTCCTGCTCGGCGCCGATGCCGGCCCGGTGGTACTGGCCGAGGTGCCGGCCCTGTTCGCACGTCGCCTGGCACTGGCCATCGACGCCATGCCGCCCGCCCAACGCGGCGCGGCCGAGGCGCAGTGGCGGCTGCTGCAGCAGATGCACGCCCTGGTGGCCGAAGGCCGCATGCTGGACGAGCGTTCGCAGGTGATCCAGGTGCTGGCCTGGAACCCGGACGTGGACCTGGACCAGGTCGAAGTGGCCTACATCCTGGCTGCCGAATACCGCGAAGGCATGCGCGACTGGCTGCGCCGCGCCGCCCTGGTGCGCCTGCCCGACAGCGCGCTGCGCCTGGACGAAGTGCTGCTGTCCTCGTGCAGCCCGCTCGGCGCGCAAGCCGATGACGTGGACTACATGGAAGCGATGCGCCCGCTGCACCGCGGTTTCATGCAGTTGTTCAGTCAGCGCCTGAGCCAACTGGTGCTGCAGGCCGAGCAGGCCGAACGTCAGGCCGGCCTGCATCCGCTGCCGCGCGCTACTGCGGCCAGCGATGAAGTCTCTCAGGACTGGCCGGCGTAATCGTCGATCGGCTCCAGCACGCCGTAATGTTCCTTGTGCGGCTTGCCGTGCAAGGGCGGTAACGCGAGTTGCGCTTCGGGCACCGACGTGTCCGGGAGCCGATCCAGTAGATCGCGGATCAGGCTCAACCGGCCCCGTTTCTGGTCGTTGAAATCCACCAGCGTCCACGGTGCATCGGGCGTGTGGGTCGCTTCGAGCATGCGCTCGCGGGCGGCGGTGTAGTCGTCGTATTTGTCGCGCGATTGCAGATCCACCGGCGACAGTTTCCAGCCCTTGAGCGGGTCTGCGTGACGCTCGGCGAAGCGTTCTTCCTGCTCTGCCTGGTCCACGCACAACCAGTACTTGAACAACAGGATGCCGTCGTCGACCAGCATCTGTTCAAAGCGTGGCGCCTGCTCCAGGAACGCGGCGTATTGCGCGTCGGTGCAATAGCCCATGACCCGTTCCACGCCCGCGCGGTTGTACCAGCTGCGATCCATCAGCACCAACTCGCCGCCCGCCGGCAGATGCGTGACATAGCGCTGGAAATACCACTGCGTGCTCTCGCGGTCGCTGGGCTTGGGCAGCGCCACCACCCGGCACTGGCGCGGATTGAGATGGCTGGCGATGGTCTGGATCACGCCGCCCTTGCCGGCGGTGTCGCGGCCTTCCACCAGCACCAGGGCGCGCTGATTGGTGTGGCGCAGCCAGCGCGCCATGCCGACCAGTTCCAATTGCAGCGGTGCCAGCAGTTTCTTGTAGGCCTTGCGTTTGAGATGCGACATGCGCGTTCCAGCCGGTGGAGAGCGCGCAGGCTATTCGCCCAGACGTGGACGCAGTGTCGCCAGATTGCACGGTTTGGTCCGCGCATCCAGCTGCGCACGCACGATCTTCTCCCATGCCGTGCGGCAGGCCGAAGTGGAACCGGGCAGGCAGAACACGAAGCTGTGGTTGGCAAGCCCGGCAAACGCGCGCGATTGCAGCGAGGAGGTGCCGATCTCGTCCACGCTGACCGCGCGGAACATTTCGCCGAAGCCGGGCATGACCTTGTCCAGCAACGGCATGATTGCCTCCGGAGTGCTGTCGCGGCCCGTAAAGCCGGTGCCGCCGGTGATCAGGATGCCGTCGACCTGTGCGTCGGCGATCCAGCCGGACACGATCGCGCGCATGCGGTAACGGTCGTCCGGGCACAGCGCACGTTCGTGCAGCACATGACCTTCGTGGGTGAGGGCATCGGCCAGGTAATCGCCGGAGCGGTCATCGGCCAGGGTGCGGCTGTCGGACACGGTCAGCACGCACAGGCGCAGCGGAATGAAGTCGAGAGTGGAAGGCATGCGCGCAGCCTAGCGAGCCGGGACGGCCGGGTACAGCGTTGTGGTGTGAAGTTGTACGAAGCGGCTGCCTATCAGGCGTTAGCTACCGCGTCGCTCTAAGCCCCTCTCCCTGCGGGAGAGGGGTTGGGGTGAGGGTACGGTTAACCAGTGTCACTGCCGCAGCCGCACCCTCATCCGGCGCTACGCGCCACCTTCTACCGAAGGGAGAAGGGAGAAGCATCCATGCCTGACTGTCGCTCGTATGGCAGCGCCAGCAAAAGATTCCGCGCCTCAAGCACCACGCCATCTAGCATGCCAACCCGGCAGCGCAACATCCGGCAACCGACGCTAACCTCCCAACCACCCACTGCGCCGCGCAATGCCACGCAGCAGCGCAGCCAGATCATCTGCAAATCCGTCCATATCGAAAACGCCACTGCGCAGGCGTTGTTCCGCCAATCGCACGCGCGCACCACGCAAGGCATCCGCATCGCTCGCCAGTTCGATCGCCTTGGCGACAAACGCAGCGTCATCGGCCACATTCATCTCATCCAGCCCCAGATGCTGATTCAGGCTGCCGGCCACGCGCGCGGCGAACGTCTCGCCTGGTGTGGTCAATACCGGGCAGCCCACCCATAGCGCGTCGGAGGCCGTGGTGTGCGCGTTGTACGGGTGCGTGTCCAGAAACAGATCCGCATGCCGATAGCGCGCCAGATACTGCGGATGCGGCAACTTCGGCATGAACACCAGCCGCTGCGGGTCCACGCCCTGTTCCTGCGCCACCGCGCGCAGTCGCGCATCGGCCCGGCCCGGCCCGGACAGCAGCCACAGCACGCTACCGGGCACCGCGCGCAACACCGCCAGCATGCGCGCCATGCTGCGTGGAGTGAGTTTGTAGCTGTTGTTGAAGCAGCACAGCACCACACCCTGCTCAGGCAAGCCGCACTCCGCACGCGGTGGCGGTTGCGCGACCGCGCGCGAGGTGTCCGACGGTTGAAACACGCGTGGCAGGCGCAGCACCTGTTCGCTGTAAAACGGCTCCAGCGACGGCGGCAGTGCAAACGCATCGCCCAGCACATGGTCCATCCAGGGCGCACCCGAGGTCCCCGGATACGCCAGCCAGTTGAGCTGCACCGGCGCCGGCCGCAGCGCGAACACTTCCGGGCGCCCGCCACCGCCCCAGCCGCGCAGATCGAACAGCAGATCGATGCCCTGGTCCCGGATGTGCTGCGCGGTCGCCAGATGCCCCAGTGCGGCGACGTCATGCAGGCGCGTCGCCTGCGCCAGGCGCGCACGGATCTCGCTGCCATCGTCATGGCTGGTCGCGAACAGGTGCACCTGCATGTCCGGCTGACGTCGCTGCAGCGCTTCGAACAAGGCCACGGTCAGCAAGCCGGTGGGGTGCGCGCCAAAGCCGTTGGAAACGAAGCCGAGCCGCAGCGCACCGCGGCTGCGCACCGTCACCGCAGGCAGCGGGCGTAAAGACGAGGCAATCGCCTGCGCACGGGTGCGGGCACACGCCAGTTGCTCGGCCGCGCTGGCGTCCTCGCTCAGGAATGCGAACGGCTCCACTGCCGCCTCGCCTCGCGCCACGGCGGCACGCACGTGCGCAGCCAGTGGCTCCAGTTCGCGCCAATCGCACAGGCGGCGTCGCCAATTGAGCAACTGCGCGGTGATGTAGGGTTCGTCGGGCAGCAACCGATGCGCACGCGCATAGGCGTCAGCCGCCTGCTCCGGTTGGCCGGCATCTTCCAGTGCGTGCCCAAGCCACAGCGCAATACCGGGATGCTGCGGTACCAGGTCCGAGGCCTGTTGCAGCAAGGTGGCGGCGTCTGCATGGCGCTGCTGCGCCCAGCGTACCCGGCCCAGCCGTGCAATCGCCTCCGGGTGACCAGGATGCATGGCCAGGGCGTGTTGTACCGCCACCTCGCCGGCGGTGCTGTCGCCCATGCCCAGCTCGGCATCGGCCAACATCAACCAGGCGACAAAGTCCCCCGGTTGGCGCCGCACCGCCTCGCGCAGCTGCAGCAGCTCGCGCGGGACGTTGGCACTCACGGGCCGTCGCTCAACCGCGCCAGTTCGTCGGCCTGATGCTCGTGCAGCAAGCGCGCGATCAGGGCATCCAGATCGCCTTCGATGATGTTGGGCAGGTCGTACAGCGTCAGCCCTTCCACACGATGGTCGGTGATGCGTCCCTGCGGGAAACTGTAAGTGCGGATGCGCTGGCTGCGATCGCCGCTGCCCACCTGCAGCTTGCGTGTCTGCGCTTCGGCGGCGGCGGCCTTGCTACGTTCGGTGTCCAGCAACTGCGCCTTCAGGCGCTTCATCGCCTTGTCGCGATTGGCGTGCTGGCTGCGTTCGGTCTGGCATTCCACCACCACGCCGGTCGGCACATGGGTGATGCGGATCGCCGATTCGGTCTTGTTGACGTGCTGTCCGCCCGCACCGGACGAGCGGAAGGTATCCACTTTCAGATCGGCCGGATTGATCGCGATCTCTTCCACGTCATCGGCCTCGGGAATGATCGCCACCGTCGCCGCCGATGTGTGGATGCGGCCCTGCGACTCGGTCGCGGGCACGCGCTGCACGCGGTGCGTGCCGGATTCGAACTTCAGCCGCGAATACGCGCCACGCCCGACCACCCGCGCCACCACTTCCTTGTAGCCGCCATGTTCGCCGGGGCTGTCGGATTCGATTTCTACCTTCCAGCCCTGGCGCTCGGCGTAACGCGCGTACATGCGGAACAGGTCACCGGCAAAGATGGCCGCTTCGTCGCCGCCGGTACCGGCGCGCACTTCCAGGAACAGGTTGCCGTCATCGCGCGGGTCGCGCGGCACCAGCAGCAGCGCCAGTTGCGCATCCAGCTCGTCCAGGCGTGCCTGCGCGGCGGCGATTTCCTCTTCGGCCAGTTCGCGCATTTCCGGGTCGCTGCGCAGGGCCTCGGCCGCGCTCAGGTCGGCCTTGGCGCGCGCTTCGTCTTCCAGCGCCACTGCCACCGGCTCCAGCTGCGACAGTTCGCGCGACAAGCTGCGGAACTTGTCGTTGTTGCCGACCACATCCGGGTCGGACAACAGGTGCTGCAGTTCTTCGCGGCGCTCGGCCAGCGCTTCGAGCTTACGGCGCAGGGTCGGCGTCATCTGTCCTCACGATCGGGGTAGCTATAGGGGGATGTTGGTAACCGGGCTTTTCCGGAAACAGCCGGTCGGCCGCACTGGTCAGTTCCAGGTCATTGTTAAGTGCCGCATCGCGCAGCGCAGCGGTGGGCGGATGCAGCAGACGGTTGGTCAGCGCATGCGCCAGCTGTTCCAGCACTTCGTCGGCGGGCTTGCCGTTGCTCAACTGTTGGCGTGCCTTGGCCAGCAACTCGTCACGGGTGCTGTCGCCGAATGCGCGCAGGCGCTTGAGCGGCGCCTGGCGTGCGTTGGCCTGCACGGTCTCGACGTAGCGTGCCACCTGCAGGTCGATGATGGCTTCGGCCTGATCGGCGGCCTCGCGGCGGCTGCGACGGTTGTCTTCGACCGCGCGCTCCAGATCGTCCACCGTGTACAGGTAGGCATCGCCCAGCTGCGCCACCGAGGCCTCGATGTCGCGCGGCACCGCCAGGTCGAACAGCAGCATCGGCTTGCGCTTGCGTGCGCGCAGCGCCTGTTCGACCTGGGCGCGCGTCACCACCGGCTCGCGCGCGGCGGTGGCCGAGAACACCACGTCGGCCTCGGCCAGGTGGCGTTCCAAGTCGGTCAATGGCAGCGCATAGCCGCCATGCTGGCTGGCCAGCGTCTGCGCATGGGCGAGGGTGCGGTTGGCGATCAGCAGGCGCCGCACGCGACCCTCGCTCAGATGCTTGGCCGCCAGCTCGATGGTCTCGCCGGCACCGACCAGCAATACGGTCGATTCGTTGAGCCGGGCGAACGATTCCTGCGCCAGCCGCACCGCCGTGGACGCCACCGACACCGGATTGGCACCGACCCGGGTATCGGTGCGCGCGCGCTTGGCCACCGAAAAGGTCTGCTGGAACAGCCGATCCAGGCCGCTGCCCAACGCACCGTGGGCGCGCGCCACCGCCCAGGCATCCTTCACCTGGCCCAGGATCTGCGGCTCGCCCAGTACCATCGAATCCAGCCCCGTGGCCACCCGGAACAGGTGACGTACCGCATCGGCATCCTGGTGTTGATACAGATACCCGCTCAGCCCGGGAGCGTGTGCGTCCAGCCAGCCGGCCAGCGTCTGCGCGTCGTCGGCCATCGCGTACAGCTCGGTACGATTGCAGGTGGACAACAGTGCCGCCTCGCGCACCTGCGGCAACGTACGCAACGATTCGAGCGCACGCGGCAGTGCCTCACCGGCGAACGCTGCACGTTCGCGCAGGTCCACAGGAGCGGTCTGGTGATTCAGTCCGAGCACCCACAACGTCATTGTTCAGTTGCTTGCGATAAGCTGGCGGCCATTCAGGGCCCCATTTTACGGCCCGGTTGCCCCCGATGCCTGTACCGATTCGCATCCTGAGTGTTCTTTTGCTGGTCGCAGTCTCCACCAGTGCCACTGCAGCACCCAAGAAAGCACCGCCCGCGCCACCCGCCAAGGCTGCCGGCGCCACCTCGCTGGAACCCGTGCTCGCTGGCGAATTCGCCTTGCAGGCCGGGCAACTGGACGATGCCGCCCGTGCCTACCTGGACGCCGCCAAGGCCGAAGCCGGCGACGCCGGGCTGGCCGAACGTTCCGCCCGCATCGCCATGCTCGCCAACGACGACCCGCGCGCCATCGAGGCGATGGCGCTGTGGCGCGCCCGCGCGCCATCGTCGATGTCGATGCGCAGCACCGAGGCGTCGCTGGCCTTGCGCCGCAATGACCTGCGCACCGCCCGTCGCGATCTGCTCGGCCTGCTCAAGGAACCCGACCCGCGCGGCTGGCGTTTTGCGTTGATCGCCCTGGCCAATGGCGGCCGCGAGCCAGAAGCCTCTGCCGACGTGCTCGAGGACCTGGTCAAGGCGGGTGCCATCCCCAACCAGATCGAGGCCTGGCAGGAGTTCGGCCGGCTTGCGCTGCGCATGGAGCGCCCGGCGCTGGCCAAGCGCATCGTCGATGAAGTGGTGCGCCGCTTCCCCGAAGAGCCGCGCGTGGCCTTGCTGCATGCCACCCAGCTGCAGCAGGAAGGCAAGAACGACGAGGCGTTGGCCCTGCTGAAGGCCGTCGAGCCGCAGGCGGTGAAGGACTCCGAACTGCGCGGCGCGCTGGCCTTCGCCTACGACGCCATGGGCCAGACCGAAGCGGCCGCACGCGTGCTCTCCACCGGGCCGCAGGACACCCAGACCTACGGGTTGCGGGCCTCCATGCTGGCCAAGGAAAAGGACCGCAGCGCGCTCCAGGCGCTGTACGGCGACCTCAAGAGCAATGCCACCAAGCCGGATCCGGATCGCCGCCTGCTGCTGGGCAAGATCGCCGAATTCCTCAAACGTTACGACGAGGCGGTGGAGTGGTACCGCGGCGTGCCGGGCGGCTCGCAGCTGAGCGAGGCGCGGTTGCGCGCGGCCAGCGCGTTGTATGAACTGGGTCGCAAGCCCGAGGCGCTGGCCGAAGTGCGTGCCCTGCAGGGCGATGCCAGTGCCGACGACGATGCCCGTCGCGATGCGTACGTGCTGGAGGCCGAGCTGCACCAGCGCGCCGAGGATGCCCCCGGCGAGCTGGACGCCTTCGAACGCGGCCTGGCCGCCTATCCGGACGACAGTGCGCTGCTGTACGCCCGTGGTCTTGCATGGGAGCGTCGCGACGACGTGCCGCGGGCCGAGGCCGACCTGCGCAAGATCCTGGTGGCCGAGCCGGAAAACGTCGCCGCGCTCAACGCGCTGGGCTACACCCTGGCCGATCGCACCACACGCTACAAGGAAGCGCTGGCGCTGATCGACCGCGCCCGCACCGCCGACCCGGACAACCCGGCCATCGTCGATAGCTACGGCTGGGTGCTGTACCGCATGGGGCGCAACAAGGAGGCCCTGGTACAACTTCGCCGTGCCTGGGCGCTGGTCAAGGACCCGGAAATCGCCGCCCACGTGGGCGAGGTGCTCTGGGTCAGTGGAAAGCAGGACGAGGCGCGGCGTTATTTCGATGAAGCGCGCCGGCTGGACCCGGACAATCGCGCGCTGCAGCGCGCCGTGGAAAAGTTCGGCCTATGAATCGCGGGATCCGCACGCTGGCCCTGAGCGGGCTGGTGCTGGCCATGCTATCCGGCTGCGTGAGCGTGCCGCGCGGGCAGGGCGGCGGAGCAGCAGTGGTCGAACAGGTGTCCGACCAGGCTCGCCAGGCCGAAGCCACGCGCCAGGCCTGGCTGCAGGCCCACCCCACCTGGTCGTTCCAGGGCCGGGTGGCGATCAGTAAGGACCGTGACGGCGGCAGCGGCCGCATCGACTGGCAGCAGGATGGCCCGCAATACCGCGTGCAGCTCAGTGCGCCAGTGACCCGGCAGAGCTGGGTGCTCACCGGCGACAGCGCCACCGGCGCCGGCCGGATCGAAGGGCTGGATGGCGGCCCGCGCAGTGGGCCGGACGCAGAGCAGGTGTTGCTCGAGGCGACCGGCTGGACCATTCCGGTCAACCGGATGGCGGACTGGGTGCGCGCGCTGCGCATCGCCGACACCGGTGCGCAGCGCGTGGACCTGGATGCCGCCGGGCGCCCGCGCACCGTGCAACAGGGCGGCTGGACCATCGAGTTCCTGGCCTGGGCTCCTGCCGGTGACGGCCAACCCGAGCTGCCGCAACGCATCGAAGCCCGCAACGGCAGCGCCAAGGTGCGCCTGCTGGTCGATCAATGGACGGTCTCGCCCTGATGTCGGCGCCAGAAGGGTGGTCGGCATGGCCCGCGCCGGCCAAGCTGAACCTGTTTCTGCAGATCGTCGGGCGCCGCGCCGATGGCTACCACCTGCTGCAGACCGTGTTCCGGCTGCTGGACTGGGGGGACACCATTCATCTTCGTTTGCGCGGCGATGGCCTGATTCGGCGTATCGGCGAGAGTCTGCCCGGCGTAACCGAAGACGACGATCTGGTGATTCGCGCCGCGCGGCTCCTGCAATCGGCCGCCGGCACGGACGCGGGTGCCGAGATCCGGGTCGACAAACGCATCCCCGCCGGTGGCGGTTTCGGTGGCGGCTCCTCGGACGCGGCAACCGTGCTGGTGGCGCTCAATGTCTTGTGGGACCTGGGTTTGCCGGTCGATGCGCTGGCCGGGCTGGGCCTGCAACTGGGCGCGGACGTGCCGGTGTTCGTGCGCGGGCACAACGCCTGGGCCGAGGGCGTCGGCGAGCAATTGACCCCGATCGCGCTCCCGGACGCGGCCTATGTGCTGGTCGATCCAGGTGTCCACGTGCCCACGCCGGCCTTATTTCAATCACAGGAATTGACGCGGGATGCCGCGCCCGCGAAAATAGCGGACTTCGCTTCCGGTTCTCTGCTCGACAATGCGTTCGAGCCGATCCTGCGGCGCCGTGAACCCGCTGTCGAGGCCGTGTTCCTGGCGCTGTCCAGGATCGGAACGCCGCGTTTGACCGGGTCGGGAAGTGGGTGCTTCGTCGAATTCGCCACGCGCGCTGCTGCAGAGCAGGCCATGGCGCAGTTGCCGGGCAGCCTGCGGGCGTGGGTCGTGATGGGTGCAGCGCACTCGCCATTGCTCGACGCACTGGACGCGAGACAAGTTTGATGCAGGGGCGTCGCCAAGAGGCCCAAGGCACCAGGTTTTGATCCTGGCATTCGTAGGTTCGAATCCTACCGCCCCTGCCAATGTGTTGATGTGGGTCGCTCTGCAAGAGGTGTAGATGCAGATTCGTCTGCAGGCGCCCGCAGCTTCATGTGCGCAGATCGAGGTACGGCCGGGCAACGGCGTGGCTCCTCTGCTCTTCCGCCGACCCGCACGCTCTTCGCCGCCGCCTGAGAGATCCCATGCAAGATCAACGTAACCTGCTGGTGTTCTCCGGCAATGCCAACAAGCCGCTTGCCCAGAGCATCTGCAAGGAGCTCGGCGTGCGCATGGGCAAGGCGCTGGTCACGCGCTTCTCCGATGGCGAGGTGCAGGTCGAAATCGAAGAAAGCGTGCGCCGGCAGGAAGTGTTCGTCATCCAGCCGACCTGCGCGCCGAGCGCCGAGAATCTGATGGAGCTGCTGGTGCTGATCGACGCGCTCAAGCGCGCCAGCGCCCAGTCCGTCACCGCGGTGATCCCGTATTTCGGCTATTCGCGCCAGGACCGTCGCATGCGCTCCTCGCGCGTGCCGATCACCGCCAAGGTCGCAGCCAAGATGATCTGCGCGATGGAGGCCGACCGCGTGCTGACGGTCGACCTGCATGCCGACCAGATCCAGGGCTTCTTCGATGTGCCGGTGGACAACGTCTATGCCTCGCCGCTGCTGCTGGCCGATATCTGGCGCGCCTACGGCACCGACAACCTGATCGTGGTGTCGCCGGACGTGGGTGGCGTGGTGCGCGCGCGCGCCGTCGCCAAGCGCCTGGATGACGCCGATCTGGCCATCATCGACAAGCGCCGTCCGCGCGCCAACGTCGCCACCGTGATGAACATCATCGGCGACGTGCAGGGCAAGACCTGCGTGCTGGTGGACGACCTGGTCGATACCGCCGGTACCCTGTGTGCGGCTGCCGCTGCGCTCAAGCAGCGCGGTGCGCTCAAGGTGGTGGCCTACATCACCCACCCGGTGCTGTCCGGTCCGGCGGTGGACAACATCAACAATTCGCAGCTCGACGAGCTGGTGGTCACCGACACGATCCCGTTGAACGAAGCGGCACGGACCTGCCCCAAGATTCGTCAGCTGAGCGTGGCCGAACTGCTGGCCGAGACCATTCGCCGCATCGCCTTCGGCGAATCGGTCAGCTCGCTCTACGTCGACTGATCTCCCATTCGGTGCCCGGATCTCTCGGGTGCCGGTACCACGTCTCTCCTGGTCGCGGGTGAGACGCTTCATCGCCGCGAGGCGGTATTCCAAACTAGGTAGTGAAACAACATGGCAAAGACTCACGAAATCAAGGTCGAGCGCCGCGCAGACGAGGGGAAGGGTGCGAGCCGCCGCCTGCGTCACGCTGGCGTCATTCCGGCCATCGTCTACGGTGGCGAACTCGAGCCGGTCAGCATCCAGCTCAACCATGAGCAGATCTGGCTTGCCCAGCAGAACGAGTGGTTCTACTCGTCGATCCTGGACCTGAACCTCAATGGCGACGTGCAGCAGGTGCTGCTGCGTGACATGCAGCGCCATCCGTTCAAGCAGCTGATCATGCACATCGACTTCCAGCGCGTCAGCGCCAACGAGAAGCTCAGTGCCGCTGTGCCGCTGCACTTCATCAACGAAGCAACCTCGCCGGCCGGTAAGTCCAGCGAAGTGGTCGTCACCCACGAGCTCAACGAAGTCCAGGTGGTCTGCCTGCCGAAGGATCTGCCGGAGTTCATCGAAGTCGACCTCGGTGCCCTGGAAGTGGGCAACGTGATCCATCTGTCCGAGATCAAGCTGCCGGCCGGTGTTGAAATTCCGGAACTGAAGCTGGGCAAGGAACACGACGTTGCCGTGGTTGCTGCCAAGCACGTGCGCGTCGAGGAAGAAGACGCTGCCGGTGAAGAAGGCAGTGAAGGCGCAGAGACCAAGTAATCCGTTGGCCGATCCCTCGCAGCATGCGGGGAATCGGCTGCGGTCACTGGCATGTCTACACTTCGTCTGATCGTCGGGCTGGGTAATCCCGGTCCCGAACACGCGCAAACCCGGCATAACGCCGGGTTTCGTTTCGTCGATGCCCTCGTCGAGCGCAGTGGCGCCCGCTGGAGCCTGGACAGCAAGCTGTTCGGCGAGACGGCCAGGGTCGATATCGCGGGGCAGCCGGTCTGGCTGCTCAAGCCGGCGACGTTCATGAATCTCAGTGGTAAATCGATCACCGCCGCATTGCGGTTCTGGAAGATCGAGCCGGAGCAGATGCTCGTCGCCCACGACGAACTGGATCTGTCACCCGGCACGGCACGGCTCAAGTTCGACGGCGGACATGGCGGCCAGAACGGTCTGCGTGACACCATCCGCCTGCTCGGCCATGGCAAATTTCACCGCTTGCGCGTCGGCATCGGTCATCCCGGTCACAAAGACCGCGTGGTGCCCTGGGTGCTGGGACGGGCAGGGCGCGAGGACGATGTGGCGATTGGTCAGGCGATAGATGCGGCCATCGACGTGCTGCCGCTGGCAATGGATGGCAATTTCAACGAGGCGATGAAGCGCCTGCATACGGAAAAATAGAGAATGGGGAATCGGGAATGGGAGGAGCGTTGCTCTTGCCATTCTCGATTCCCGATTCTCCATTCACTGGAAAACCCATGGGTATCAAATGCGGCATCGTCGGCCTGCCCAACGTCGGCAAGTCGACCCTGTTCAATGCGCTGACCAAGGCGGGCATCGCTGCGGCCAATTTTCCGTTCTGCACCATCGAGCCCAACGTCGGCATCGTGCCGGTGCCCGATCCGCGCCTCAACCAGCTGGCCGAGATCGTCAAGCCACAGAAGCTGATTCCGACCGCGGTCGAGTTCGTCGACATCGCCGGCCTGGTGGCCGGTGCGGCGAGCGGTGAGGGCCTGGGCAACAAGTTCCTGGCGCACATCCGCGAAGTGGATGCGATCACCCACGTGGTGCGTTGCTTCGAGAACGATGACGTCATCCACGTCAACAACAAGGTCGACCCCATCTCCGATATCGAAACCATCGATACCGAGCTGGCGCTGGCCGACCTGGACAGCGTGGAAAAGGCACTCAATCGCGCCGAGCGCAGTGCCAAGGGCGGCGACAAGGAGGCTGCGGCACGCAAGCCGGTGCTGGCCAAGCTGCAGGCGGCGCTGGCTGATGGAAAGTCGGGGCGTACGGCCGGCCTGGATGAGGAAGAGAAGGCGCTGGTGCGCGATCTGTTCCTGCTCACGCTCAAGCCGGTGATGTACATCGCCAACGTGCTGGAAGACGGTTTCGAGAACAATCCGCACCTGGATGCCGTGCGCGCGCACGCTGCTGCCGAAGGTGCAGAAGTGGTGCCGGTCTCTGCCGCGATCGAAGAAGAGCTGTCCCAGCTGGACGACGGGGACCGCGATACCTTCCTGGCCGACCTCGGGCTGAGCGAGCCTGGCTTGAATCGCGTCATTCGCGCCGCTTACACGCTGCTCGGCCTGCAGACCTACTTCACTGCGGGCGTCAAGGAAGTGCGCGCCTGGACGGTCAGGGCTGGCTCCACCGCGCCGCAGGCGGCGGCCGTCATTCACACCGATTTCGAGAAGGGCTTCATCCGCGCCGAGACCATCGGTTTCGATGATTTCATCAAGTATCGCGGCGAAGCCGGTGCGCGCGACGCGGGCCGTCTGCGTCTGGAAGGCAAGGAATATCGCGTCCAAGAAGGCGACGTGCTGCACTTCCGTTTCAACGTCTGATCCGATGCGTGCGGCGTCGTTCGCCGCGCGCTGTCGGGTGTGACGAATAGTTCAAAATTTTTGTTGACACCGGGTGCGTCCCACAACAAAATAACGGGCTGCTTCACCCCGAACCGATTCGCTTCACCGCGCAACGGTCCGGTAGTAAAAGCTGGAGGGATACCCAAGCGGCCAACGGGGGCAGACTGTAAATCTGCTGGCTTACGCCTTCGGTGGTTCGAATCCACCTCCCTCCACCAGTTTCACGTTGTGGCATGCAGTTCCCGGCGCGGGAGTAGTTCAACGGTAGAACCTCAGCCTTCCAAGCTGATGGTGCGGGTTCGATTCCCGTCTCCCGCTCCATTGAACGCAAATGCATGGCATAATGCAAAACTCGCTCACGTAGCTCAGTCGGTAGAGCACCTCCTTGGTAAGGAGGAGGTCGAAGGTTCGATTCCTTTCGTGAGCACCATTACTCAATCGTCTTAACTCCAAACGATTACCGAGAACTTGCACCCATGGCAAAAGCTAAATTCGAGCGCACCAAGCCGCACGTGAACGTCGGCACCATCGGTCACGTCGACCATGGCAAGACCACGTTGACCGCCGCGCTGACCAAGATCGGTGCAGAGCGTTTCGGTGGCGAGTTCAAGGCGTATGACGCGATCGACGCAGCGCCGGAAGAAAAGGCGCGCGGCATCACGATTTCGACCGCGCACGTCGAATACGAATCCCCGACCCGCCACTACGCACACGTTGACTGCCCCGGCCACGCCGACTACGTCAAGAACATGATCACCGGTGCGGCGCAGATGGACGGCGCGATCCTGGTGTGTTCGGCCGCGGACGGCCCGATGCCGCAGACCCGTGAGCACATCCTGCTCTCGCGTCAGGTCGGTGTGCCGCACATCGTCGTGTTCCTGAACAAGGCCGACATGGTCGACGACGCCGAGCTGCTCGAGCTGGTCGAAATGGAAGTGCGCGAGCTGCTCAGCAAGTACGACTTCCCGGGCGACGACACCCCGATCATCCACGGTTCGGCCCGTCTGGCGCTGGACGGTGATCAGAGCGAGATCGGTGTGCCGGCCATCCTGAAGCTGGTCGACGCCCTGGACAGCTTCATTCCGGAGCCGACCCGTGACGTCGACCGTCCGTTCCTGATGCCGGTCGAAGACGTGTTCTCGATCTCCGGCCGCGGCACCGTGGTGACCGGTCGTATCGAGCGCGGCATCATCAAGGTGGGCGACGAAATCGAAATCGTCGGCATCCGCGACACGCAGAAGACCACGGTCACCGGCGTGGAAATGTTCCGCAAGCTGCTGGACCAGGGCCAGGCAGGCGACAACGCCGGTCTGCTGCTGCGCGGCACCAAGCGTGACGACGTAGAGCGTGGCCAGGTGCTGTGCAAGCCGGGTTCGATCAAGCCGCACACCGAGTTCGAAGCCGAAGTCTACGTGCTGTCCAAGGACGAGGGTGGCCGTCACACCCCGTTCTTCAAGGGCTACCGTCCGCAGTTCTACTTCCGCACCACCGACATCACTGGCGCGTGCCAGCTGCCGGAAGGCGTGGAGATGGTGATGCCGGGCGACAACGTCAAGATGGTCGTGACCCTGATCAACCCGGTCGCGATGGACGAAGGTCTGCGCTTTGCAATCCGCGAAGGCGGCCGCACCGTCGGCGCCGGCGTGGTTGCCAAGGTCATCAAGTAAGCAGTGCCTGCAGTTCGGCGACTTCGGTCGCCGATTTGCGCGAATGGCGGGCCGGCTGAACCTCGGTCCGCCTTCGTTGTCTTGGGGTTTGCGGTAAACGAGTACATACGCCAGTAGCTCAATTGGCAGAGCAGCGGTCTCCAAAACCGCAGGTTGGGGGTTCGAGTCCCTCCTGGCGTGCCACTCCTCTTTCCGGCCCAGCGATTCGGGTCAGATCGGTAACTAGAGCCGGATGAATAGCAAAATCGAGCCTTCCAAAAGCGCGTCTGCTGCCAGCGCTGATATCGTGAAATATGTGATCTCTGCGATCCTGGTGGTTGCGGGGCTATTTGTGTGGTTCTGGTTTTCCGCTCCCGAGCGCGCGACTCAGTTGGGCGCCTGGACGCCGCAGTTGCGCGCGCTGGCGGTCATCGTCGGGTTGGTGGCGGGTGCGTTTGTATTTCTGGGGACCGGCAAGGGCCGTGAAACCCGTGAATTCATGTCCGAATCCAGGTTTGAGCTGCGTAAGGTGGTCTGGCCGACGCGCCAGGAAGCCATTCGCACCACCTGGGTCGTGATTGTTGTTGTGATCATTCTGAGTTTGCTGTTGGGCGGCTTCGACTTCGTCATCCAGAAGCTCACGCAGTGGTTCCTGGCTCGTTGAGGAGAATCAAGCAGTGAAGCGTTGGTACGTCGTTCACGCCTATTCAGGCTTTGAAAAATCGGTTGCGCAGGCATTGCGCGACCGCATCGTCCGCACCGAGATGGAAGATCGTTTCGGTGAGGTGCTGGTGCCGACTGAAGAAGTCATCGAGATGCGCGCCGGCCAGAAGCGTCGCTCCGAGCGCAAGTTCTTCCCCGGCTACGTGCTGGTGCAGATCGAGACGCATGAAGAGGCCGGTATTCCGCGCATCGACAACGAAAGCTGGCACCTGGTGAAGGAAACTTCCAAGGTCATGGGCTTCATCGGTGGTACGGCCGACCGTCCTCTACCGATCCGCGACGAAGAGGCGGACGCCATCCTGCAGCGTGTGCAGGACGGTGTTGAAAAACCGCGCCCGAAGGTCTTGTTCGAACCGGGGCAGATGGTGCGCGTCACCGACGGTCCGTTCAACGACTTCAATGGCGTTGTCGAGGAAGTCAATTACGAGAAGAGCAGGCTGCGCGTTGCCGTGCTCATCTTCGGTCGCTCCACACCGGTCGAGCTCGAGTTCGGGCAGGTCGAGAAGGGTTGACCCTCGGCGGCGCCGGCTAGGCGCCTGCCTCAAATGCTGCTATAGTGCGCGGCTCGCTGACCTGGCGACCGCCGGGAAATATTGGCTGCCGCAAGGCGGCCATCTGCGTGTAATGACAACGCGAAGCCGGGACGCGTGATTCTCCCGGTCCGATGGGGAGCCTGCCGTGCAGGCGCTAGCACCCGGAGAGCATCGAAATGGCTAAGAAGATAGTTGCGTACATCAAGTTGCAGGTGAAGGCCGGTCAGGCCAATCCTGCGCCGCCGGTCGGCCCTGCGCTGGGTCAGCGCGGTCTGAACATCATGGAGTTCTGCAAGGCGTTCAATGCGGCGACCTCCAAGCTGGAACCGGGCCTGCCGACGCCGGTGATCATCACCGCGTATTCGGACCGCACCTTCACCTTCATCACCAAGAGCACCCCGGCCAGCGTGCTGCTCAAGAAGGCTGCAGGCGTCACGTCCGGCTCGAAGCGTCCCAACACCGACAAGGTGGGCAAGGTCACGCGCAAGCAGCTGGAAGAGATCGCCAAGACCAAGGAAGCCGATCTGACGGCAGCCGAGCTCGAAGCGTCGGTTCGTACGATTGCGGGTACTGCCCGCAGCATGGGTTTGACGGTGGAGGGCTAAGACATGGCACAGACCAAGCGCGTTAAGGCCATTGCGGCCGCTGTCGTTCCGGGCAAGACCTATGCCTTCGAAGACGCAATCAAGATCCTGAAGACCGCCACCAAGGCCAAGTTTGTCGAGTCCATCGACGTTGCCGTGCGTCTGGGCGTGGACGCCAAGAAGTCCGACCAGCAGGTGCGCGGTTCCACCGTGCTGCCGGCAGGTACCGGCAAGAGCGTGCGCGTTGCCGTGTTCGCACCGGCCGGTGCCAAGGCTGACGAAGCCCTGGCTGCTGGTGCCGAGGCAGTGGGCATGGACGACCTGGCCGAGAAGATGCAGGCCGGCGACCTGAGCTACGACGTGGTCATTGCCACCCCGGACGCCATGCGCGTCGTCGGTAAGCTGGGCACCCTGCTGGGCCCGCGCGGCCTGATGCCGAACCCGAAGGTCGGCACTGTGTCGGCGAACCCGGGCGAAGCGGTCAAGAACGCCAAATCGGGCCAGGTGCGCTACCGCACCGACAAGGCCGGCATCATTCACTGCACGATCGGCAAGGCCAGCTTCGATGACGAAGCGCTGAAGTCGAACCTGCAGGCCCTGCTGGCCGATCTGCTGAAGGCCAAGCCGGCGACCTCCAAGGGTACCTACCTGCAGAAGGTGTCGGTCAGCTCGACCATGGGTCCGGGCGTAACGGTCGACCAGTCGAGCCTGTCGCTGAAGTAATCGAATGCGTCAGGCGTCATGCGCCTGACGTGTTTGTGGAGTACAGCATTGTTTTTCCGGCCCGGGTTACCGTGTGCTGGGAGTCCGTTCCCTCCTTTGGGGTAACGGACATTTTGAAGGCGATCGCCGGCGTGTCCGGCGGTAGCCGTCAAAGACCGCAGGCGCGGTCAGCGCAGGTCGACGACGGGCACGGATGCTCGCACTGGCAGGGAGTCGCCGTCGACGTAGCGGGGTCGCTTAATCGGTTCGTTTTTGAACTGGCCGGCGTAGATGGTGTCGCCCTTCTGGAGCTTTCTGGTTTACGCGCGTCTGGGACATCCCGGATCGAGTCCACTCCAGGTCTAGAACGGCCACCAACGGAACATCGGTCGATGTTCCCGGCTTCCAGGATGGAGGCTGCCCTGGACCGCAACCGGCAGGAGCCGCGAGCGGAGTAGTTTGAAGCGGGGATTAGCGATTCGGCATTTGGGATTGGCAACGGCGGCGTGATCGCTGTGACGAATCCCGAATCACCAATCCCGAATCCCGGCTTTAACGGAGGAGTGCAATGGCTCTCAATCTGTCCCAGAAGCAAGACGTAGTCGCCGAGCTGGCAGACATCGCCGCCAAGGCCCACTCCCTGATCGCCGCCGAATACGCTGGCACCACGGTCTCCCAGATGACCGCGATGCGCAAGCAGGCCCGCGAGACCGGCGTGTTCTTGAAAGTCGTCAAGAACACCCTGGCCGTGCGTGCCGTCGAAGGTACCGAATTTGCTGTCGCGTCCGACAAGCTGGTTGGTCCTTTGGTGTATGCGTTTTCGATGGAGGAACCCGGCGCTGCCGGGCGCCTGATCAAGGAATTTGCCAAGAGCAACGAAAAGCTGCAGGCCAAGGTCGTGGCAATTGGCGGGGAACTGTTCCCGGCCAGCCACGTCGACGTGTTGGCCTCGCTGCCGACCCGTGACCAGGCCCTGGCCATGCTGGCTCGCGTGCTGTCCGAACCGGCTGCGATGTTCGCCCGTGCCGTCAAGGCCGTCGGCGACAAGCAGGGTGGTGGCGACGAAGCCGCCGCGCCGGCTGCCGAGACTGCCGAAGCTTGATGTCCTAGCGTTCGCTAGAACCCAATCCAGAATCAACTCTTAAAGGTAATCACAATGTCCCTTACCAACGAACAGATCGTCGACGCCATCGCCGAGAAGTCCCTGATGGAAGTGATGGAGCTGGTCAAGGCCATCGAAGAGAAGTTCGGCGTCTCCGCCGCCGCCCCGGTCGCAGCCGCTGCTGCTGGCCCGGCCGCCGTGGTCGAAGAGCAGACCGAGTTCACCGTGGTGCTGACCAGCGCCGGCACCAACAAGGTTGCCGCCATTAAGGCTGTCCGTGGCGTGACCGGCCTGGGTCTGAAGGAAGCCAAGGATCTGACCGAAGCCGGTGGCACGCTGAAGGAAGGCGCCACCAAGGACGAAGCCGAGAAGATCAAGAAGGAACTGACCGAAGCCGGTGCGACGGTCGAAATCAAGTAAGCAACACCTTGCATCGCCAGCGGTTCATGGTGATGCACTGAAGGCTGGGGGCGTAAAGCCCCCGGCCTTTGGCCGTTTCGGACGTAAGTCGGAGTGAGGGTCGAAAAGTCGCAACTGCAAGGTGTGCGCTCTTACGATTCCCGAATCCCCATTCCCGATTCCGGCCTCACCGAGTTGGTAGTTGGAAGTAGCGGGAGAAGGCGTGCTGGTGCCGGCAATACCAGCGACTTCCAACTGACAATTTTGTTATTTCAGGGCCGCCGCGACGTGGCCCCCGCAGCCTAGGGTGAAGACCTCATGACGTCTTATTCGTTCACCGAAAAAAAGCGTATCCGCAAGGACTTCGGCAAGCAGCGCTCGATTCTCGAAGTGCCGTTCCTGCTTGCCATCCAGGTGGATTCCTATCGCGAATTCCTGCAGGAAGACGTGGAGCCGACCAAGCGCAAGGACCTCGGTCTGCATGCCGCTCTGAAGTCGGTGTTCCCGATCTCCAGCTACAGCGGTAACGCTGCGCTCGAGTACGTGGGCTACAAGTTGGGTCAGCCGGTGTTTGACGAGCGTGAATGCCGTCAGCGCGGCATGAGCTATGGCGCGCCGCTGCGCGTGACCGTGCGCCTGGTGATCTACGACCGCGAGTCGTCGACCAAGGCCATCAAGTACGTGAAGGAGCAGGAGGTCTATCTCGGCGAAATTCCGCTGATGACCGGCAACGGTACCTTCATCGTCAACGGCACCGAGCGCGTGATCGTCTCGCAGCTGCATCGCTCGCCGGGCGTGTTCTTCGACCACGACCGTGGCAAGACTCACAGCTCGGGCAAGCTGCTGTACAGCGCCCGCATCATCCCGTACCGCGGCTCCTGGCTGGACTTCGAGTTCGACCCGAAGGATGCGCTGTTCACCCGTATCGACCGTCGCCGCAAGCTGCCGGTGTCGATCCTGCTACGTGCGCTTGGCTACAGCAACGAAGAGATGCTGGCCGAGTTCTTCGAGATCAACACCTTCCACATCAATCCGGACGAAGGCGTGCAGCTGGAGCTGGTGCCGGAGCGCCTGCGTGGTGAAACGCTGAACTTCGATCTGGCCGATGGCGACAAGGTCATCGTGGAAGCGGGCAAGCGCATCACTGCGCGTCACGTCAAGCAGCTGGAAGCCGCCGGCGTTGCCGCGCTGGCTGTGCCGGACGACTACCTGGTCGGCCGCATCCTGTCGCACGACGTGGTCGATGGTTCCACCGGTGAGCTGCTGGCCAACGCCAACGACGAAATCAGCGAAGACCAGCTGGCGGCGTTCCGCAAGGCCGGCGTCGACGCGGTCGGCACCCTGTGGGTGAACGATCTGGATCGTGGCCCGTACCTGTCCAACACCTTGCGCATCGATCCGACCAAGACGCAGCTGGAAGCGCTGGTGGAAATCTACCGCATGATGCGTCCGGGCGAGCCGCCGACCAAGGAGGCTGCGCAGAACCTGTTCCACAACCTGTTCTTCACCTTCGAGCGCTACGACCTGTCGACGGTCGGCCGCATGAAGTTCAACCGCCGCGTCGGCCGCAAGGACGTGCTGGGCGAATCGGTGCTGTACGACAAGAAGTACTTCGCCGAGCGCAACGACGAAGAATCCAAGCGCCTGGTCGCCGAGCACACCGATACTTCCGACATCCTGGAAGTGATCAAGGTGCTCACCGAAATCCGCAACGGTCGCGGCGTGGTCGATGACATCGATCACCTGGGTAACCGTCGTGTGCGTTCGGTCGGCGAAATGGCCGAGAACGTGTTCCGCGTGGGCCTGGTCCGCGTCGAGCGCGCGGTCAAGGAGCGGTTGTCGATGGCCGAGTCCGAAGGCCTGACCCCGCAGGAACTGATCAACGCCAAGCCGGTGGCTGCCGCAATCAAGGAATTCTTCGGTTCCTCGCAGCTGTCGCAGTTCATGGATCAGAACAACCCGCTGTCGGAAGTGACGCACAAGCGTCGCGTCTCCGCACTGGGCCCGGGCGGTCTGACCCGCGAACGCGCAGGCTTCGAAGTGCGCGACGTGCATCCGACCCACTACGGCCGCGTCTGCACCATCGAAACGCCGGAAGGCCCGAACATCGGCCTGATCAACTCGCTGGCGGTGTTCGCCCGCACCAACCAGTACGGCTTCCTCGAGACGCCGTACCGTAAGGTGCTGGACGGCAAGGTCTCCGACGACGTCGAATACCTCTCGGCGATCGAAGAAAACGAGTACGTGATCGCCCAGGCGAACGCGCTGACCGATGCCAAGAACATGCTCACCGAGCAGTTCGTGCCGTGCCGGTTCCAGGGCGAATCGCTGTTGAAGCCGCCGTCCGAAGTGCACTTCATGGACGTCTCGCCGATGCAGACCGTCTCGGTCGCTGCGGCGCTGGTGCCGTTCCTGGAACACGACGACGCCAACCGCGCACTGATGGGCGCCAACATGCAGCGCCAGGCCGTGCCGACGCTGCGTTCGCAGAAGCCGCTGGTTGGTACCGGTATCGAGCGTGCAGTTGCGCGCGACTCGGGCGTGACCGTGAATGCGTTGCGTGGTGGCGTGATCGAGCAGATCGACGCGGCCCGCATCGTGGTCAAGGTCAACGAGGCAGAAATCGGCGGCGGCACCGATGCCGGCGTGGATATCTACAACCTGATCAAGTACACCCGCTCCAACCAGAACACCTGCATCAACCAGCGTCCGCTGGTGAACGTGGGCGACGTGATCGCGCGCGGCGACGTGCTGGCCGACGGCCCGTCCACCGACATCGGTGAACTGGCGCTGGGTCAGAACATGCTGATCGCCTTCATGCCGTGGAACGGCTACAACTTCGAAGACTCCATCCTGCTCTCCGAGCGCGTGGTGGAAGAAGATCGTTACACCACGATCCACATCGAAGAGCTGACCTGCGTTGCACGCGACACCAAGCTGGGGCCGGAGGAAATTTCCGCCGATATCCCGAACGTGTCCGAGCAGGCGTTGAACCGCCTGGACGAGAGCGGCGTGGTGTACATCGGTGCAGAAGTGCGCGCCGGCGACATCATGGTCGGCAAGGTCACGCCGAAGGGCGAAAGCCAGCTGACCCCGGAAGAAAAACTGCTGCGTGCGATCTTCGGCGAGAAGGCGTCCGACGTGAAGGACAGCTCGCTGCGCGTGCCTCCGGGCATGGACGGCACCGTCATCGACGTGCAGGTCTTCACCCGCGACGGCATCGAGAAGGACAAGCGTGCGCGTCAGATCGAAGAGTCCGAAATCAAGCGCGTCAAGAAGGACTTCGACGACCAGTTCCGCATCC
The DNA here is from genome assembly GCF_041479385.2 of Xanthomonas sp. NCPPB 1068. Classification (NCBI taxonomy): domain Bacteria; kingdom Pseudomonadati; phylum Pseudomonadota; class Gammaproteobacteria; order Lysobacterales; family Lysobacteraceae; genus Xanthomonas; species Xanthomonas sp. NCPPB 1068. The sequence goes on from NZ_CM192986.1 coordinate 1,168,302, forward strand.
TGGAAGCGGCCATCTACGCACGTCTGCGCTCGCAGATCGTGGGTAAGGTCGCCAACGGCGGCGCGAACCTGAAGAAGGGCGACAACGTCACCGACGCATATCTGGACGGGCTGAAGAAGTCCGATTGGTTCCAGCTGCGCATGAAGGACGAAGACGCTGCCGACGCCATCGAACGCGCACAGAAGCAGATCCAGGCGCACGAGAAGGAATTCGAAGCACGTTTTGCCGACAAGCGCGGCAAGATCACCCAGGGCGATGACCTCGCACCGGGCGTGCTGAAGATGGTCAAGGTGTTCCTGGCCGTGAAGCGCCGCATCCAGCCGGGCGACAAGATGGCGGGCCGCCACGGCAACAAGGGTGTGGTTTCCAATGTCGTGCCGGTGGAAGACATGCCGTACATGGCGACCGGCGAGCCGGTGGACATCGTGCTGAACCCGCTCGGCGTGCCGTCGCGTATGAACATCGGCCAGATTCTGGAAGTGCATCTGGGTTGGGCCGCCAAGGGCCTGGGTCGCAAGATCCAGCGCATGCTGGAAGCACAGGCGGCGGTGAGCGAGCTGCGCAAGTTCCTCAACGACATCTACAACCACGACGGCGCGATCAGTGCCGAGCGCGTGGACCTGTCGCAGTTCAGTGATGAGGAATTGCTCAACCTGGGCAAGAACCTGATCGACGGCGTGCCGATGGCCACCCCGGTGTTCGATGGCGCCAGCGAAGCCGAGATCAAGCGCATGCTGGAACTGGCCGACCTGCCGCAGAGCGGTCAGACCCAGCTGTACGACGGTCGCACCGGCGAGGCGTTCGATCGCAAGACCACGGTTGGCTACATGCACTACCTGAAGTTGAACCACTTGGTCGACGACAAGATGCATGCACGTTCGACCGGCCCGTACTCGCTCGTGACCCAGCAGCCGCTGGGCGGCAAGGCGCAGTTCGGTGGCCAGCGCTTCGGTGAGATGGAAGTCTGGGCGCTGGAAGCCTACGGCGCGGCCTACACCCTGCAGGAAATGCTGACGGTGAAGTCCGACGACGTGCAGGGCCGCAACCAGATGTACAAGAACATCGTCGATGGTGAGCACGAGATGGTCGCGGGCATGCCGGAATCCTTCAACGTGTTGGTGAAGGAAATCCGCTCGCTGGCGATCAACATGGAACTGGAAGAGTGATGAACCGGGACTCGGGACCCGGGACCGGGGACACGGAAAAGCAGGGGCTTCGCGCTTCTCGTTTTTCCGGGTCCCGGGCCCCGGGTCCCGGTCCCGAGATCACGCGTTTCCCGCCCATCTCAGATACGAAATTCCTCCGACCCGGAGATATCAAATGAAAGACCTGCTCAACCTCTTCAATCAGCAGCGCCAGACGCTGGATTTCGACGCGATCAAGATCGCGCTGGCGTCGCCGGACCTGATCCGTTCGTGGTCCTACGGCGAAGTGAAGAAGCCCGAAACCATCAACTACCGGACCTTCAAGCCCGAGCGTGACGGCCTGTTCTGCGCCGCCATCTTCGGACCGATCAAGGACTATGAGTGCCTGTGCGGCAAGTACAAGCGCATGAAGCACCGCGGCGTGGTCTGCGAAAAGTGCGGCACCGAAGTCACCCTGGCCAAGGTGCGTCGCGAGCGCATGGGCCACATCGACCTGGCCTCGCCGGTCGCGCACATCTGGTTCCTCAAGTCGCTGCCCTCGCGCATCGGCCTGATGCTGGACATGACCCTGCGTGACATCGAGCGCGTGCTGTACTTCGAAGCCTATGTCGTCACCGAGCCGGGCCTGACCCCGCTCGAGCGCCGCCAGCTGCTGACCGAAGAGCAGTACCTGACCGCACGCCAGGAGTACAACGACGACTTCGACGCCGCCATGGGCGCCGAGGCGGTGTACGAGCTGCTGCGCACGATCGACCTGCAGTCGGAAATGACCCGCCTGCGCGAAGAGATCGCCAGCACCGGTTCGGAAACCAAGCTCAAGCGTCTCACCAAGCGCATCAAGCTGATCGAAGCCTTCCTGGAATCGGGTAACCGTCCGGAGTGGATGGTCATGACCGTGCTGCCGGTGCTGCCGCCGGACCTGCGTCCGCTGGTGCCGCTGGATGGTGGCCGCTTCGCGACTTCGGATCTGAACGATCTGTACCGCCGCGTGATCAACCGCAACAACCGTCTGCGTCGCCTGCTCGAGCTCAATGCGCCCGACATCATCGTGCGCAATGAAAAGCGCATGCTGCAGGAATCGGTCGATGCGTTGCTGGACAACGGCCGTCGCGGCCGTGCCATCACCGGCACCAACAAGCGCCCGCTGAAGTCGCTGGCCGACATGATCAAGGGCAAGCAGGGCCGGTTCCGTCAGAACCTGCTCGGCAAGCGCGTGGACTACTCCGGCCGTTCGGTCATCACCGTCGGTCCGTACCTCAAGTTGCACCAGTGCGGCCTGCCGAAGAAGATGGCGCTGGAGCTGTTCAAGCCGTTCGTGTTCGCCAAGCTGCAGCGTCGTGGCCTGGCCACCACCATCAAGGCCGCCAAGAAGCTGGTCGAGCGCGAAGAAGCCGAAGTCTGGGACATCCTGGAAGAGGTCATCCGCGAGCATCCGGTGCTGTTGAACCGTGCGCCGACCCTGCACCGTCTGGGCATCCAGGCGTTCGAGCCGGTGTTGATCGAAGGCAAGGCCATCCAGCTGCATCCGCTGGTGTGTACTGCGTTCAACGCCGACTTCGACGGTGACCAGATGGCCGTCCACGTGCCGCTCTCGCTGGAAGCCCAGCTGGAAGCGCGTGCGCTGATGATGTCCACCAACAACATCCTGTCGCCGGCCAACGGCGAGCCGATCATCGTGCCGTCGCAGGACGTGGTGTTGGGCCTGTACTACATGAGCCGCGCCCTTGAGAACAAGAAGGGCGAAGGCATGGTGTTTGCGAACACCAGCGAAGTGAAGCGCGCTTACGACAACCGCGTGGTGGAACTGCACGCCAAGGTCAAGGTCCGCATCACCCAGGTGGACGTGGACGCGGTGGACGGCAAGCGCACCAGCGGCACCTCGATCGTGGATACCACTGTCGGTCGCGCGCTGCTGAGCGAAATCCTGCCCGAAGGCCTGCCGTTCCAGCTGGCCAACACCGAGATGACCAAGAAGAACATCTCGCGTCTGATCAACTCCAGCTACCGTCTGCTGGGCTTGAAGGACACCGTCGTGTTCGCCGACAAGCTGATGTACACCGGCTATGCCTACGCCACCCGTGCAGGCGTGTCGATCGGCATCGACGACATGCTGATCCCGGACGAGAAGAAGGGCATCCTCACCGAGGCAGAAGCCGAAGTGCTGGAAATCCAGGAGCAGTACCAGTCGGGTCTGGTTACCGCCGGCGAGCGCTACAACAAGGTCGTGGACATCTGGTCGCGTACCAGCGAGCGCATCGCCAAGGCGATGATGGACACGATCGGTACCGAAAAGGTCGAAAACGCCAAGGGTGAGACCATCGACCAGAAGTCGATGAACTCGCTGTACATCATGGCCGACTCCGGTGCCCGTGGTAGCCAGGCGCAGATCCGTCAGCTGGCCGGTATGCGCGGCCTGATGGCGCGTCCGGACGGCTCGATCATCGAGACGCCCATCAAGGCGAACTTCCGCGAAGGTCTGAACGTGCAGGAGTACTTCAACTCCACCCACGGCGCACGTAAGGGTCTGGCCGATACCGCGCTGAAGACCGCGAACTCGGGTTACCTGACCCGTCGTCTGGTCGACGTGGCGCAGGACGTGGTGATCACCGAAGTCGATTGCGGCACCACCGAAGGGTTGATCATGACCCCGATCGTGGAAGGCGGCGACGTGGTGGAGCCGTTGAAGGAGCGCGTGCTGGGTCGTGTGGTGGCCGAGGACGTGTACCTGCCGGGCAACGATGAAGAGCCGATCGTCACCCGCAACACGCTGCTCGACGAAGCCTGGGTTGCCAAGCTCGAAGACGCCAGCGTGCAGTCGGTGAAGGTGCGTTCGACCATCAGCTGCGAATCCTCGTTCGGCGTGTGCGCACGTTGCTACGGTCGCGATCTCGCACGCGGTCACCAGGTCAACATCGGTGAAGCGGTCGGCGTCATCGCCGCCCAGTCGATCGGTGAGCCGGGTACCCAGCTGACCATGCGTACGTTCCACATCGGTGGTGCGGCGTCGCGTGCGGCGGCCGTGGACAACATCACGGTCAAGACCACCGGTTCGATCAAGTTCAACAACTTGAAGTCGGTCGAGCATGCCAATGGTTCGCTGGTCGCGGTGTCGCGTTCGGGCGAGCTGTCGGTGCTCGACGGCCACGGTCGCGAGCGCGAGCGTTACAAGCTGCCGTACGGCGCCACCATCACTGCCAAGGACGGTGACGCAGTGAAGGCCGGGCAGGGCGTGGCCAACTGGGATCCGCATAACCACCCGATCGTGTCGGAAGTGGCCGGTTTCATCCGCTTCATCGACTTCGTCGACGGCGTCACCGTCATCGAGAAGACCGACGAGCTGACCGGTCTGGCCTCGCGCGAAATCACCGACCCGAAGCGTCGCGGTGCACAGGCCAAGGAACTGCGCCCGATCGTGCGCATCGTCGACGGCAAGGGCAACGACCTGACCATCCCGAACACGGATCTGCCAGCCCAGTACCTGCTGCCGCCGCGCTCCATCGTCAACCTGCAGGACGGCGCTGCCGTCGGCGTGGGCGACGTGGTGGCGAAGATTCCGCAGGAAGCGTCCAAGACCCGCGACATCACCGGTGGTCTGCCGCGCGTTGCCGACTTGTTCGAGGCACGCAAGCCGAAGGATCCGGCGATCCTGGCCGAGCGTTCGGGCATCATCAGCTTCGGTAAGGACACCAAGGGCAAGCAGCGCCTGATCATCAAGGACACCGATGGTTCGGAACACGAGGAGCTGATCCCGAAGTACCGCCAGATCATCGTGTTCGAAGGCGAGCACGTGACCAAGGGCGAAACCGTGGTGGACGGCGAGCCGAGCCCACAGGACATCCTGCGTCTGCTGGGCGTCGAGCCGCTGGCCGCGTACCTGGTCAAGGAAATCCAGGACGTGTACCGCCTGCAGGGCGTGAAGATCAACGACAAGCACATCGAAGTGATCACCCGCCAGATGTTGCGCAAGGTCGAAATCGTCGACCAGGGCAACAGCAAGTTCCTCAACGGCGAGCAGGTCGAGCGCCAGCGCGTCATCGAGGAAAATGCACGTCTGACCACGCGCAACGAACTGCCGGCCAAGTACGATCCGGTGTTGCTGGGTATCACCAAGGCCTCGCTGGCCACCGAGTCGTTCATCTCGGCGGCGTCGTTCCAGGAGACCACCCGCGTGTTGACCGAGGCGGCCGTTCGCGGTACCCGCGACAACCTGCGCGGTCTGAAGGAAAACGTGATCGTGGGTCGTCTGATTCCGGCCGGTACCGGTCTGGCGTATCACGCCAGCCGTCGCAAGGCGTCGGGTCTGACCGACTCTGAAATGGAAACGCTGTCGGGCAAGCCCGCAGTGGCCGAACCGGTCGCAGCCGTGGCCGACGCTGGCGCGGACGAGGAGTAAGCGCTCCGACGGCGGTCGCAAGGCCGCCGTAAGCCAAGCGAAAAGGAGGGCAGGAGGCCCTCCGTTTTCCGGTCCTGGAAGGATCAGCAGGGTTAGGTTTCCGTGAAGTTGACGGAGTTTTGCCCTGCCAGCTATACTTCTCTGTCTCGGTGGGCCGTTTCACGGCCTGCCTTCGTTTTCATGCAAGGCCGTTTCGGCCTCCAATCAGAAGAATCGACTGATGGCAACGATCAATCAGCTGGTCCGCAAGCCCCGGCAAGCGACCACCTACAAGAGTGCCTCACCGGCACTGGACAAGTGTCCGCAGCGCCGCGGCGTCTGCACACGCGTCTACACCACTACCCCGAAGAAGCCGAACTCGGCCCTGCGTAAGGTCGCCAAAGTGCGTCTGACGAACCAGGAAGAGGTCATCAGCTACATCGGTGGTGAAGGCCACAACCTGCAGGAGCACTCCGTGGTCCTGATTCGCGGTGGTCGCGTCAAGGATCTTCCCGGTGTGCGTTATCACACCGTCCGTGGTTCGCTGGACGCCGCCGGCGTCGCAAAGCGCCGTCAAGGTCGTTCCAAGTACGGCGCCAAGCGCCCGAAGAGCTAAGGAAATACTCTAATGTCCCGTAAAGGTTCTACTCCGCAGCGCACCGTCCTGCCTGATCCCAAGCATGGCAGCGAAACCATTGCCCGCTTCATCAACATGGTGATGCAAAGTGGCAAGAAGTCGGTTGCTGAGAAAATTGTCTATGGCGCAATGGACGTCATTGGCGAAAAGAATCCGAATGCCATCGAGCTGGTGCAGAAAGCACTGGACAACGTGGCCCCGGCTGTCGAAGTCAAATCGCGTCGCGTCGGTGGTGCTACCTATCAGGTGCCCGTCGAAGTGCGCTCCTCCCGTCGCATGGCGCTGGCAATGCGCTGGTTGATCGACTCCGCGCGCAAGCGTGGTGAGAACACCATGCCGCGTAAGCTGGCTGCCGAACTGCTGGACGCTGCGGAAAGCCGTGGCGGCGCGATCAAGAAGCGCGAAGAGACCCACCGTATGGCGGAAGCGAACAAGGCGTTCGCACACTACCGCTGGTGACCTCGGGGGCCTTGGTAACGGGGCCCTTCAGCACCATATGAGTGCTGTTTGCGACGCCTCTGGCGTCGCTACCAATCCGAAGGCCGCCGAAAGGCGGCGTTCGGCCATCCGAAATCCAAGAAATTGAGAGGCTCCCCGTGGCCCGCACCACCCCTATCGAGCGTTACCGCAACTTCGGCATCATGGCCCACATCGATGCCGGCAAAACCACCACCTCCGAACGCATCCTGTTCTACACCGGTGTGAGTCACAAGATCGGCGAAGTCCATGACGGCGCGGCAGTGATGGACTGGATGGAGCAGGAGCAGGAGCGTGGTATCACCATCACCTCCGCGGCAACCACTGCGTTCTGGTCGGGCATGGACAAGTCCATGCAGCAGCACCGCTTCAACATCATCGACACCCCCGGGCACGTCGACTTCACCATCGAAGTGGAGCGCTCCTTGCGCGTGCTCGACGGTGCGGTGTTCGTGCTGTGTGCGGTCGGTGGCGTGCAGCCGCAGTCCGAGACCGTGTGGCGTCAGGCCAACAAGTATTCCGTGCCGCGCATGGCCTTCGTCAACAAGATGGACCGTACCGGTGCCAACTTCGACAAGGTTGTGGAGCAGCTGAAGGCCCGTCTGGGTGCGTACGCTGTGCCGATGCAGGTGCCGATCGGCGCCGAAGACGGCTTTGAAGGCGTGGTCGACCTGCTCAAGATGAAGGCGATCCACTGGGATTCCGCATCGCAGGGCACCACCTTCGAATACCGCGACATCCCGGCCGATCTGGTCGATGTGGCGACCGAGGCGCGTTCGTTCATGATCGAGGCGGCTGCAGAAGCCAGCGAAGATCTGATGGACAAGTACCTCAACGAAGGCGACCTGACCGAAGAAGAGATCCTGCAGGGTCTGCGCGAGCGCACCCTGAAGGTCGAGATCGTGCCGGTGTTCTGTGGTTCGGCGTTCAAGAACAAGGGCGTGCAGGCGATGCTCGACGGCGTCGTGCACCTGCTGCCGTCGCCGGCCGACCGTCCGCCAGTGCAGGGCATCGACGAGGACGAGAAGGAAGACACGCGCGCTGCGAGCGATACCGCGCCGTTCTCGGCGTTGGCGTTCAAGATCATGACCGACCCGTTCGTGGGCTCGCTCACGTTCTTCCGCGTCTACTCGGGCACGCTGAATTCCGGTGACCAGGTCTATAACCCGGTCAAGTCGAAGAAAGAGCGTGTGGGCCGCATCCTGCAGATGCACTCCAACAATCGCGAAGAGATCAAGGAAGTGCGCGCTGGCGACATCGCCGCTGCCGTGGGTCTGAAGGACGTCACCACCGGCGACACCCTGTGTGCGCAGGACAAGATCATCACCCTGGAGCGCATGGTGTTCCCGGAGCCGGTGATCTCGATGGCCGTCGAGCCGAAGACCAAGTCGGACCAGGAAAAGATGGGTATGGCCCTGGGCCGTCTGGCGCAGGAAGATCCCTCGTTCCGCGTCAAGACCGACGAAGAATCCGGCCAGACCATCATCTCGGGCATGGGTGAGTTGCACCTGGACATCATCGTCGACCGTATGCGTCGCGAGTTCAATGTCGAGGCCAACGTCGGCAAGCCGCAGGTGGCCTACCGCGAGACGATCCGCAAGTCCGACGTCAAGTCCGACTACAAGCACGCCAAGCAGTCCGGTGGTAAGGGTCAGTACGGTCACGTGGTGATCGAGCTGTCGCCGATGACCGAGGAAGATCGCAAGAGCGACAACGTCAAGGACGATTTCCTCTTCATCAACGACATCACCGGCGGCATCATTCCGAAGGAATTCATCCCCTCGGTTGAGAAGGGTCTGCGCGAAACGATCACCAGTGGTCCGATCGCCGGCTTCCCGGTGGTGGGCGTGAAGGTCAAGCTGGTGTTCGGCTCGTACCACGACGTCGACTCCTCGGAAATGGCGTTCAAGCTGGCCGCGTCGATGGCGTTCAAGCAGGGCTTTGCGAAAGCCAGCCCGGTGTTGCTGGAGCCGATCATGAAGGTCGAGATCGTCAGCCCGGAGGATTACCTGGGTGACGTGATGGGCGACGTGAGCCGCCGCCGTGGCGTGTTGCAGGGTCAGGACGACAGCCCGTCGGGCAAGATCATCAACGCGATGATTCCGCTGGGTGAAATGTTCGGTTATGCGACCTCGCTGCGCTCCATGAGCCAGGGCCGTGCGACGTTCTCGATGGAATTCGACCACTACGAAGAGGCACCGGCCAACATCGCCGACGCCGTCACCAAGAAGGGCTGAGTTCGCTCAGCCGCTTCAAAAATTTTTCAATTAGAGGTAGTAAGTCATGGCAAAAGCTAAATTCGAGCGCACCAAGCCGCACGTGAACGTCGGCACCATCGGTCACGTCGACCATGGCAAGACCACGTTGACCGCCGCGCTGACCAAGATCGGTGCAGAGCGTTTCGGTGGCGAGTTCAAGGCGTATGACGCGATCGACGCAGCGCCGGAAGAAAAGGCGCGCGGCATCACGATTTCGACCGCGCACGTCGAATACGAATCCCCGACCCGCCACTACGCACACGTTGACTGCCCCGGCCACGCCGACTACGTCAAGAACATGATCACCGGTGCGGCGCAGATGGACGGCGCGATCCTGGTGTGTTCGGCCGCGGACGGCCCGATGCCGCAGACCCGTGAGCACATCCTGCTCTCGCGTCAGGTCGGTGTGCCGCACATCGTCGTGTTCCTGAACAAGGCCGACATGGTCGACGACGCCGAGCTGCTCGAGCTGGTCGAAATGGAAGTGCGCGAGCTGCTCAGCAAGTACGACTTCCCGGGCGACGACACCCCGATCATCCACGGTTCGGCCCGTCTGGCGCTGGACGGTGATCAGAGCGAGATCGGTGTGCCGGCCATCCTGAAGCTGGTCGACGCCCTGGACAGCTTCATTCCGGAGCCGACCCGTGACGTCGACCGTCCGTTCCTGATGCCGGTCGAAGACGTGTTCTCGATCTCCGGCCGCGGCACCGTGGTGACCGGTCGTATCGAGCGCGGCATCATCAAGGTGGGCGACGAAATCGAAATCGTCGGCATCCGCGACACGCAGAAGACCACGGTCACCGGCGTGGAAATGTTCCGCAAGCTGCTGGACCAGGGCCAGGCAGGCGACAACGCCGGTCTGCTGCTGCGCGGCACCAAGCGTGACGACGTAGAGCGTGGCCAGGTGCTGTGCAAGCCGGGTTCGATCAAGCCGCACACCGAGTTCGAAGCCGAAGTCTACGTGCTGTCCAAGGACGAGGGTGGCCGTCACACCCCGTTCTTCAAGGGCTACCGTCCGCAGTTCTACTTCCGCACCACCGACATCACTGGCGCGTGCCAGCTGCCGGAAGGCGTGGAGATGGTGATGCCGGGCGACAACGTCAAGATGGTCGTGACCCTGATCAACCCGGTCGCGATGGACGAAGGTCTGCGCTTTGCAATCCGTGAAGGTGGCCGCACCGTCGGCGCCGGCGTGGTTGCCAAGGTCATCAAGTAAGCAGTGCCTGCAGTCGGCGGCGTTTGCCGCTGGCGTAGCACGGAAGGGTCGGCGCAAGCCGGCCCTTTTTATTGCCCCTCGGCCTGGATTGATCTACCGGCATCCGGCCGCAGGTTCTGCGCTTGCGCGCTGAAATTTACGTCGCTATAATGCGCGGCTCGGTGTCCCTGGGTAGGGCGCTGGGTTACAGCGAAAAGAACGGCAGGATGCCGCTCGTGTTCGCCAGACCGGGAAGGTCGTGTTGCATGGAGCACTCAACAACTCATCCGTTGTTGACCGTGCTCTAGCTGCGCATTATACTTTTCCGTCTGGGCAGGCCGGTTTACCGGGCTGCCTCAGTTTTTGGGCGGAGGAAAGCCCTCGTCGGCAGGAAGTACGACGATTTCACCAACGCAGGAATATCGGGGCAGGTATCCCAGAGGCCTTGCCCGTCGCTCTTTTAACGAAGGAAGCTTCCGTCATGTCGGAACAAAAGATCCGGATTCGGTTGAAGGCGTTCGATCATCGTTTGATCGACCGTTCGGCCAGCGAGATCGTCGAAACGGCCAAGCGGACCGGCGCGCAAGTGCGTGGCCCGATCCCGCTGCCGACCAAGATCGAACGTTACACCATCCTCGTATCCCCGCATGCCGACAAGGATGCGCGTGACCAATACGAAACCCGCACGCACAAGCGTGTGCTCGATATCGTCGACCCCAACGACAAGACCGTGGACGCGCTGATGAAGCTCGAACTCGCGGCTGGCGTCGACGTCCAGATCAAGCTCACCTGAGGACTACGACCATGACGAAGAAATATTCGTTGGGCTTCGTGGGCCGCAAGGCTGGTATGAGCCGCGTCTTCACTGAAGACGGCCGCTCGGTACCGGTCACGCTGATCGAAGCAACTCCGAACCGCATCGCGCAGATCAAGACCGTAGAAGTAGACGGATACAGCGCCGTGCAGATTACCGTTGGCGCGCGTCGCGCCGCACTGGTCAACAAGCCGGCCGCCGGTCACTTCGCCAAGGCGAAGGTCGAAGCGGGTCGTGGCTTGTGGGAATTCCGCGTTGAAGACGCGCAGCTCGGCGATTTCGCCGTCGGCGGCGAAATCAAGGCGGACATCTTCGAGGTCGGCCAGAAGGTCGACGTCCAGGGCGTCACCAAGGGTAAGGGTTTCCAGGGCACCATCAAGCGCTACAACTTCCGTATGGGCGATGCAACCCACGGTAACTCGCTGTCGCATCGCGCGCCGGGTTCGTTGGGTCAGCGCCAGACCCCGGGTCGTGTTTTCCCGGGCAAGAAGATGTCGGGCCACATGGGCGCCGTGCAGCAAAGCACGCAGAACCTGGAAGTGGTCAAGGTCGACGTCGAGCGTGGTCTGATTGCTATCCGCGGCGCCGTGCCTGGCGCAGCTGGTGGCGACGTGATCGTCCGTCCGGCGAGCAAGGCATAAGGAGAGATGACGATGGAACTCGTTATCACGGGTAGCAACAACAAGGTCTCGGTCTCCGATGCCGTGTTCGGTCGCGAATTCAGCGAGGATCTGGTTCACCAGGTCGTCGTCGCTTATCGCAACGCCGGTCGCGCTGGTACCAAGGCACAGAAGACGCGTTCGGAAGTTGCGGGCACGACCAAGAAGTCGAAGAAGCAGAAGGGCGGCGGCGCGCGTCATGGCGCACTGACGGCTCCGATCTTCGTCGGCGGCGGCGTGACCTTTGCGGCCAAGCCGCGCAGCTTCGAGCAGAAGGTCAACCGCAAGATGTACCGCGCGGCCATCTGCGCGATCTTCTCCGAGTTGAACCGCCAGGGTCGTCTGATGATCGTCGACGCGTTCGACCTCGAAGCGACCAAGACCAAGGGTCTGATCGAGAAGCTGAAGGGACTGGATGTGGGCAAGCGCCCGCTGATCGTCACCGAAGAAGCCTCCGAGCACCTGTATCTGTCCGCCCGCAATCTGCCGTATGTGCAGGTGCGTGACGTGCAGGGTCTGGATCCGGTCGCACTGGTCGGGGCCGATACGGTCGTGATCACCGCCGATGCGGTCAAGAAGGTCGAGGAGTGGCTGGCATGAGCAGCAACGAAAAAATCTTCAGCGTGCTGCGTGCTCCGCGAGTCTCCGAAAAGACCGCGCGCCTGCAGGAAATCTCCAACCAGTATGTCTTCGAAGTTTCGAACGACGCCACCAAGGCCGATGTAAAGGCCGCGGTTGAGCAGCTGTTCGACGTCAAGGTCAAGGCAGTCAACGTGGTCAACGTCAAGGGCAAGAGCAAGTCCTTCCGTAACCGTGCTGGCAACCGTGGCAATTGGCGCAAGGCGTACGTCCGCCTGGTCGATGGTCAGTCCATCGACGTAACGGCCAAGGCCTGAGGTCCATCCCATGCCATTGATGAAGTTCAAACCCACCTCTCCCGGCCGTCGTTCCGCCGTGCGCGTGGTTACTCCCGATCTGCACAAGGGCGCACCGCACGCGGCGCTGCTCGACTCGCAGAGCAAGTCCGGTGGTCGTAACCACCACGGCCGCATCACCGTGCGTCACGTCGGTGGTGGCCACAAGCAGCACTACCGCATCATCGACTTCAAGCGCAACAAGGAAGGCATTCCGGCGCGTGTGGAGCGGATCGAATACGATCCGAACCGTACCGCTCACATCGCCCTGCTGTGCTACGTCGACGGCGAGCGTCGCTACATCATCGCCCCGAAGGGCCTGAAGGCTGGCGACCAGGTCATTGCCGGTGCCAATGCACCGATCAAGACCGGCAACACGCTGCCGCTGCGCAACATCCCGGTCGGTACGACGGTTCACGGTATCGAGCTGAAGCCGGGTAAGGGCGCTCAGATCGCACGTGCTGCCGGTGCAGCCGTCCAGCTGGTCGCTCGCGAAGGCATCTATGCCACGCTGCGTCTGCGCTCGGGCGAAATGCGCAAGGTGCCGGTCGAGTGCCGCGCCACCATCGGCGAAGTCGGCAACGACGAGCACAACCTCGAGAAGCTGGGCAAGGCCGGCGCCAAGCGTTGGCGCGGTGTTCGCCCGACCGTTCGCGGTGCGGCCATGAACCCGGTCGATCACCCGCACGGTGGTGGTGAAGCGAAGGCTGGTCAGGGTAATCCGCATCCGGTCACCCCGTGGGGTGTTCCGACCAAGGGTTACAAGACGCGCAAGAACAAGCGCACCCAGCAGTTCATCGTCCGCGATCGTAGGGGCTAATCGACCATGGCACGTTCACTTAAGAAGGGCCCGTTCGTCGATCACCACCTTGCAAAGAAGGTGGAGTCCGCTGCGGGTAGCAAGAAGCCGATCAAGACCTGGTCGCGCCGTTCGATGATCCTGCCTGAAATGGTAGGCATCACCATCGCCGTGCATAACGGCAAGAACCACATTCCGGTGCTCGTCAACGAGAATATGGTCGGCCACAAGCTCGGCGAATTTGCCGTCACCCGGACCTTCAAGGGTCACGGTGGCGACAAGAAGTCGGGCAGGTAAGGAGAGATGACGATGGAAGCGAAAGCAATCCTGCGCACCGCGCGCATCTCCCCGCAGAAGGCCCGTCTGGTCGCTGACCAGGTGCGTGGTTTGTCCGCCGAACGTGCGGTCAATCTGCTGAAGTTCTCGGACAAGAAGGCTGCGCACCTGATCAAAAAGGTGGTGGAGTCGGCGATCGCCAATGCCGAGAACAATCAGGGCGCGGATGTCGACGAGCTGAAGGTCAAGACCATCATGGTTGATGAAGGTCCCTCCCTGAAGCGTTTCATGGCGCGGGCGAAAGGCCGCGGTACCCGCATCCTCAAGCGCACCAGTCACATCACTGTGATTGTCGGCGCCGCCAAGTAAGCGGAAAGGAAAAGACCATGGGTCATAAAGTTCATCCGACTGGAATCCGTCTTGGTATCTCCAAAGACTGGAACTCCAAGTGGTACGCAAACAAGGGCGACTTCGCCGGTTACCTGGCAGCCGACCTGAAAGTGCGTGAAATGCTGCGCAAGAAGCTCGCGCAGGCAGGTGTCAGCAAGATCTTGATCGAGCGCCCTGCCAAAACCGCCCGCGTCACCATTCACACCGCCCGTCCGGGCGTGGTGATCGGCAAGCGTGGTGAGGATATTGAAAAGCTGCGTAAGGAAGTGAGCGAACTGATGGGCGTTCCGGCGCACATCAACGTCACCGAAGTGCGCAAGCCGGAGCTGGATGCGCAGCTGGTCGCCGAGTCGATCGCGCAGCAGCTCGAGCGTCGCATCATGTTCCGCCGCGCAATGAAGCGCTCGGTCGGTAACGCGATGCGCTTGAGTGCCCTGGGCATCAAGGTCAACGTGGCTGGCCGCCTCAACGGTGCAGAAATCGCCCGTTCGGAGTGGTACCGCGAAGGTCGCGTGCCGCTGCACACGCTACGTGCCGACATCGATTACGGTTTTGCCGAGGCGTCTACGACGTACGGCATCATCGGTATCAAGGTCTGGATCTATAAGGGCGAGGTTTTCGACTTCTCCCAGGTTGGCCAGGAAAAGCAGGACGACAGCCCGCGCAACGATCGTAACGATCGCGGCGACCGTGGTGACCGCCCGTCGCGCCCGGCTCGTGAAGCGAGGTAACGGCAATGTTGCAACCCAAGCGAACCAAATATCGCAAGATGCACAAGGGCCGCAATGACGGCCTGGCATGGAGCGGAAACGCCGTCAGCTTCGGCGAATACGGCCTCAAGGCCACGGCGCACGGTCAGCTGACTGCGCGCCAGATTGAAGCAGCACGCCGCACGATCAGCCGCCATGTCAAGAAGGGCGGCAAGATGTGGATCCGTGTGTTCCCCGACAAGCCGATCACCAAGAAGCCGATCGAAGTCCGCATGGGCTCCGGTAAGGGCAACGTGGAGTACTGGGTCGCGCAGATTCAGCCGGGCCGCATGATCTATGAAATCGAGGGGATTCCCGAAGAGACCGCACGTGAGGCGTTCCGCCTTGCCGCTGCCAAGCTCTCGGTGACGACCACTTTCGTGACCCGGACGGTGCGCTGATGGATATCAAACAACTCCGCGAAAAGTCGGCTGACGAACTGAAGGCCCACCTGACCGACCTGCGTAAGGAGCAGTTCTCGCTCCGTATGCAGCAGGTCACCGGCCAGCTGCCGAAGACCCACGAAACCCGCCGGGTGCGCCGCGAGATTGCTCGCGTCAAGCACCTGCTCGGCAGCACCAAGTAAGGACGGCCGCGATGAGCGACAATAATGAAAAGCAAACGCTGCGCACGGTCGAAGGCCGTGTCGTCAGCAACAAGATGGACAAGACGGTCACCGTGTTGGTGGAGCGCCAGGTCAAGCATGCTCTGTACGGCAAGTACATCAAGCGCTCGACCAAGCTGCACGCACACGATGCCGACAATGCCTGCAATGAAGGCGATGTCGTGCGTGTGACCGAGATTGCTCCGATGTCCAAGACCAAGAACTGGCGGGTGGTGGAAATCGTCACCCGTTCGGCCGAATAAGGGAGATCTGAATCATGATCCAGATGCAGAGCTACCTCGATGTCGCCGACAATTCGGGTGCCAAGGAAGTGATGTGCATCAAGGTGCTGGGCGGCTCCAAGCGCCGCTACGCACACATCGGTGACATCATCAAGGTGACCGTCAAGGACGCCATTCCGCGTGGCAAGGTCAAGAAGGGCGAAGTCTACGACGCCGTCGTGGTGCGTACCCGCAAGGGTGTGCGCCGTCCCGACGGTTCGCTGATCCGCTTCGATGGCAATGCCGCTGTGCTGTTGAACAACAAGCAGGAGCCGATCGGGACCCGCATCTTCGGGCCGGTGACGCGCGAGCTGCGTTCCGAGAAGTTCATGAAGATCGTCTCGCTCGCTCCCGAAGTGCTGTGAGCGGAGGACATACACATGGCTAACCGTATCAAGAAGGGCGACCAGGTCGTCATCAACACCGGCAAGGACAAGGGTAAGCAGGGTGAAGTGGTGCGTGTGGACGGCGATCGCGTGATCGTCTCCAACGCCAACGTCATCAAGCGCCACACCAAGCCGAACCCGCAGGCGGGTGTCGCCGGCGGCGTGGTCGAGCGTGAAGCGTCGATCCATATCTCCAACGTCAATATCGTCAACCCGGCAACGGGCAAGGGCGAGCGCGTTGGCTTCAAGGTGCTGGAGGATGGACGCAAATTGCGTGTGTTCCGCTCCAGCGGTGAGGCGCTCGACGCCTGAGGAATGAGATCATGAACACTCGTCTCGAAAAGTTTTACAAGGAAAACGTGGTGCCGGCCCTGATGAAGGAATTCGGCTACACCAATCCGATGGAAGTGCCGAAGCTGGTCAAGGTCACGCTCAACATGGGCGTGGGCGAGGCGGCTACCAACAAGAAGATTCTGGAAAATGCGGTCGCCGACATGTCCAAGATCTCCGGCCAGAAGCCGGTGGTCACCAAGTCGCGCGTTTCGGTCGCATCGTTCAAGATTCGTGACGGTTGGCCGATCGGCTGCAAGACCACCTTGCGTCGCGCCAAGATGTACGAGTTCCTGGATCGCCTGATCAACATCTCGTTGCCGCGCGTGCGCGACTTCCGTGGTGTGTCCGGTCGTTCCTTCGACGGTCGTGGCAATTTCAACATGGGTGTGAAGGAACAGATCATCTTCCCGGAAATCGACTTCGACGCCGTCGACGCGATCCGCGGTATGGATATCGCCATCACCACCACCGCCAAGACGGATGCGGAAGCGAAGGCGCTGCTGGCAGCGTTCAAGTTCCCGTTCCGTAACTGACCATAGAGGACATCCGAAATGGCAAAGACCTCCATGATCCACCGCGACATCAAGCGCGCGAAGCTGGCCAAGAAGTTCGCCGGCAAGCGTGATGCGCTGAAGAAGATCCTCTCCAGTCAGGATGCGTCCTACGAAGAGAAGATCGATGCGTCGACCAAGTTGCAGAAGCTGCCACGCGATTCGTCGCCGAGCCGCCACCGCAACCGTTGCGAGCTGTCGGGTCGTCCGCGCGGCGTCTACCGCAAGTTCGGTCTGGGTCGCAACATGCTGCGCAAAGCCACAATGAACGGCGACGTTCCGGGCCTGCGCAAGGCAAGCTGGTAACAGCAGCCCGGCCGCTCGCGGCCGGTTTGAGCAGGATTGTTCTGTTCAACGAGGGAGTCCGACGCAAGTCGGGCTCTTTTGTCGTATACTTCCGCTTCTGTCTTGCCCGTGCGGGTTTGACGTGGCGTCAAGGGTCCTGGCCCATCCCCAGGAAAACACAAGATTTTCGCGAAAGCGGATATCGGTGCACTCAAAGGTACTCATATGAGCATGACTGATCCCATCGCCGACCTGCTGGTTCGCATCAAGAATGCGGCCGCGGTTGGTAAGCAGACGGTGAAATTGCCGTCGTCCAAGATCAAGGTTGCGATCGCCCAGGTCCTGAAGGACGAGGGTTACATCACCGACCTGCGCGTTACGGCCACCGAAAACAACAAGTCGGAGCTGGAAATCGTGCTGAAGTATTTCGAAGGCCGCCCGGTCATCGAGACCCTGAAGCGTTTCTCGCGCTCGGGTCTGCGCCAGTACCGCGGCAAGACCGAGCTGCCCAAGGTCCTGGGTGGCCTGGGTATCGCCATCATCTCCACGTCGAAGGGCATCATGACCGATGCGCAGGCTCGCGAAGCCGGCGTTGGTGGTGAAGTCCTGTGCTTCGTGGCCTAAGGGAAGGAATCGAACATGTCCCGTGTAGCCAAGAAGCCTGTGTCCCTTCCGAAGGGTGTTGAGCTCAACGTCCAGCCTGAGCTGGTCAGCGTCAAGGGCCCGAAGGGCACCCTGACCCTGCCCAAGCCGGTGGGTGTGGAAATCGCCATCGATGGCGACGTCGCCACGCTGTCGGCCAATGATCCGTCGCAGATCGCCATCACCGGCACCGTGCGCGCCATCCTGGCCAATATGGTCAAGGGTGTGTCCGAAGGCTTCGAGCGCAAGCTCGAGCTGGTCGGCGTCGGTTACCGTGCCGCCATGCAGGGCAAGGATCTGAGCCTGGCGCTCGGTTTCTCGCACCCGTTGGTGTTCGTGGCGCCGGAAGGCATCACGCTGTCGACCCCGACCCAGACCGAAATCGTGGTCCAGGGTGCCGACAAGCAGCGCGTTGGCGAAGTCGCCGCCAAGATCCGCGGTTTCCGTCCGCCGGAGCCCTATAAGGGCAAGGGTGTGAAGTACGCCGGTGAAGTCATCATTCGCAAGGAAGCCAAGAAGGCGTAAGGCAGGTCCCTCTGCTAGGAGCCCGGCCATCCATGGCCGGACTTCTCAATGCACAGCCTGTCTTCCTTCAGCTTCCGTAGGACACATATCATGAGCATCAACAAGAATATTGCCCGCCTGCGTCGTGCCAAATCGACCCGTGCACACATCCGTGAGCTGGGCGTCGCCCGTCTGTCGGTGCTGCGCACCGGTCAGCACCTGTACGCGCAGGTCTTCACTGCCGACGGCTCCAAGGTGATCGCTGCTGCGAACACCCTGCAGGCTGACGTCAAGGACGGCCTGAAGAACGGCAAGAACAGCGATGCGGCCGTCAAGGTCGGCAGGCTGATCGCCGAGCGCGCCAAGGCTGCTGGCATCGAGAAGGTCGCCTTCGACCGCTCGGGCTATCGCTATCATGGCCGCATCAAGGCGCTCGCCGACGCAGCTCGCGAAGGCGGCCTGCAGTTCTAAGTGCTGCTGCGGATGTGGTCATCGACCACATCCGCGATACCGCCGGCAGGGAGATGCCGGACCGACCCGTTCTTTTGTAGCGGCATCGGGAACACTGCGTGACTCCACAACCATAAGCGGCTTCGAGCCGTACATACTCAATCAATCAAGGAATCAAGATGGCAGAAGAACGTGCACCGCGGGGTCGTGATCGCGACCGTAACCGCGAAGAGAAAGTCGACGATGGCATGATCGAAAAGCTGGTCGCGGTCAACCGCGTCAGCAAGACGGTCAAGGGCGGCCGCCAGTTCACCTTCACCGCGCTGACCGTGGTCGGCGATGGTCTGGGCAAGGTCGGTTTCGGTTATGGCAAGGCGCGCGAAGTGCCGGTTGCCATCCAGAAGTCGATGGAGCAGGCGCGCAAGAACCTGGCCACTGTCGATCTGAACAACGGCACCTTGTGGCATGCGGTCAAGTCGGGCCATGGCGCAGCACGCGTGTACATGCAGCCGGCTTCGGAAGGTACAGGCGTCATCGCAGGCGGCGCCATGCGCGCAGTGCTGGAAGCGGTCGGCGTCAAGAATGTGCTGGCCAAGGCTGTTGGTTCGCGTAATCCGATCAACCTGGTCCGCGCAACCCTGAAGGGTCTGTCGGAAGTGCAGTCGCCGGCGCGTGTTGCGGCCAAGCGCGGCAAGAAGGTGGAGGAGCTCAACCATGGCTAAGGACACCAACAAGACCGTGAAGGTGCGCCTGGTGCGTGGCCTGCGTGGAACCCAGTCGCGTCACCGTCTGTCGGTGCGTGCGTTGGGCCTGAATAAGCTCAACGATGTGCGTGAACTGAAGGACAGCCCGCAGGTGCGTGGCCTGATCAATACGGTTCACTACCTCGTCAAGGTTGAGGAGTAATCCCATGACTCTGCGTCTTAATGACCTCAAGCCCGCCGATGGCGCCCGTACCGAGCGCACCCGCGTCGGCCGTGGTATCGGTTCGGGCCTCGGCAAGACCGCTGGTCGCGGTCACAAGGGTTCGTTCGCTCGTAAGGGTGGCGGCAAGATCAAGGCCGGCTTCGAAGGCGGCCAGACTCCAATGCAGCGCCGTCTGCCGAAGATCGGTTTCCGCTCCAAGATGGCGCGCGACACCGCAGAAGTGTTGTCCTACCAGCTGGACAAGTTGGATGCCGGTGATGTCGACTTTGCAGCGCTGCGTGCGGCCAATCTGGTCCCGAGCCGCGCCAAGAAGGCGAAGATCGTGCTGAAGGGCGAGCTGAGCAAGAAGTTCGTGCTGAAGGGCGTTGCGGCAACCGCAGGCGCCAAGGCGGCAATCGAAGCTGCCGGCGGCAGCGTAGAGGAGTAATCGGCAGATGGCGCAGGCTGGCATTGGTAACCTCGGTGGCGGGCTCGGCAAGTTCACGGAACTTCGCCAGCGGCTGCTGTTCGTCCTCGGGGCATTGATCGTCTATCGCATCGGCTGCTATGTGCCGGTGCCGGGCGTGAATCCCGATGCCATGCTTTCGTTGATGCAGGCGCAGGGCGGCGGCATCGTGGACATGTTCAACATGTTCTCGGGCGGCGCCCTGCACCGTTTCAGTATTTTTGCGTTGAATGTGATGCCGTATATCTCGGCGTCGATCGTGATCCAGTTGGCCACGCACATCTTTCCCGCGCTCAAGGCGATGCAGAAAGAAGGTGAGTCCGGCCGACGCAAGATCACCCAGTATTCGCGTATCGGTGCGGTGCTGCTGGCAGTGGTGCAGGGCGGCAGTATCGCGCTGGCGCTGCAGAATCAGACCGCGCCGGGTGGCGCTCCCGTCGTGTATGCGCCGGGCATGGGTTTCGTGCTCACCGCGGTGATTGCGTTGACCGCCGGTACCATCTTCTTGATGTGGGTTGGCGAGCAGGTGACCGAGCGTGGCATTGGTAACGGTGTATCGCTGATCATCTTCGCGGGCATCGTGGCGGGCCTTCCGTCTGCTGCGATCCAGACGGTCGAGGCGTTCCGCGAAGGCAATCTGAGTTTCATCTCGCTGCTGTTGATCGTCATCACCATCCTGGCGTTTACGCTGTTCGTGGTGTTCGTCGAGCGCGGGCAGCGGCGGATCACGGTCAACTACGCGCGCCGCCAGGGCGGTCGCAATGCGTACATGAACCAGACCTCGTTCCTGCCGTTGAAGCTCAACATGGCCGGCGTGATCCCGCCGATCTTCGCATCCAGCATCCTGGCATTCCCGGCCACGCTGTCGATGTGGTCTGGCCAGGCGGCGTCGGGTAGCGGTGTTGGCTCGTGGTTGCAGAAGATCGCCAACGCGCTGGGTCCTGGCGAGCCGGTGCACATGCTGGTGTTTGCGGCGCTGATCATTGGTTTTGCATTCTTCTACACCGCGCTGGTGTTCAACTCGCAGGAAACTGCCGACAACCTCAAGAAGTCGGGCGCGTTGATCCCGGGCATCCGTCCGGGCAAGGCGACGGCCGACTATGTGGATGGCGTGTTGACGCGCCTGACCGCAGCCGGCTCGTTGTACCTGGTGATCGTCTGCCTACTGCCGGAAATCATGCGCACGCAGCTCGGCACTTCGTTCCATTTCGGCGGTACCTCGTTGCTGATTGCGGTGGTGGTGGTGATGGACTTCATCGCCCAGATCCAGGCGCACCTGATGTCGCATCAGTATGAGAGCTTGCTGAAGAAGGCCAACCTCAAGGGCGGCTCGCGCGGCGGTCTGGCGCGCGGTTAAGTGGTACACTAGATCTTCATTACGTGAAGACGGCCTGGTTCCCGGGCCACGATCTTCCGATCAGAAGGGCGGCTCGCGCGACGTCTCGCGCGCGGGTGTGACGGGGTGGTCCTGTGCGGGAGTAGCACAGGCGATTCGGAGAGGTTTTCTGGATCAACACCGTCCGGCGCCGGAGCGAGGGCACACTCCCCACGCCGGGTCCATGGAACCTCTGGTTCCACGGGCTTCAAAGCAATCCGAGGCCTTGCTATAATTCCGAGTTCACTTTTGATCCATCCTGCCGGATGGCGCCTGGGCGCTGTCGGGCCATCACTCAGTTGGAGAATCGCGTCATGGCGCGTATTGCAGGCGTCAACCTGCCAGCCCAGAAGCACGTCTGGGTCGGGTTGCAAAGCATCTACGGCATCGGCCGTACCCGTTCGAAGAAGCTCTGCGAATCCGCAGGCGTTACCTCGACCACGAAGATTCGTGATCTGTCCGAACCCGAAATCGAGCGCCTGCGCGCCGAAGTCGGCAAGTATGTCGTCGAAGGCGACCTGCGCCGCGAAATCGGTATCGCGATCAAGCGACTGATGGACCTGGGCTGCTATCGCGGTCTGCGTCATCGCCGTGGTCTCCCGCTGCGTGGTCAGCGCACCCGTACCAACGCCCGCACCCGCAAGGGTCCGCGCAAGGCGATCAGGAAGTAAGGGATAGATCATGGCCAAGCCAGCAGAAAAGAAAACGAAGAAGAAGATCAAGCGCGTCATCACTGACGGCGTCGCTCACGTCCACGCTTCGTTCAACAACACCATCGTCACCATCACCGATCGCCAGGGCAATGCACTGTCGTGGGCTACGTCCGGCGGCGCCGGTTTCCGTGGTTCGCGCAAGTCGACCCCGTTCGCTGCTCAGGTTGCCGCCGAAAAGGCTGGCCGCGCTGCGCTTGACTACGGCGTGAAGTCGCTGGAAGTGCGTATCAAGGGTCCGGGTCCGGGCCGTGAGTCGGCCGTGCGTTCGTTGAACAACGTGGGCTACAAGATCACCAACATCATCGACGTGACGCCAATCCCGCACAACGGGTGCCGTCCGCCGAAGAAGCGTCGCGTCTAAAGGGAGCGATAAGAAATGGCTCGTTATATCGGTCCTACCTGTAAGCTCGCCCGCCGCGAAGGCGCCGACCTTTCCCTCAAGAGCCCGGCGCGTGCGCTGGACTCCAAGTGCAAGCTTGAGCAGAAGCCCGGCCAGCACGGCGCGGCTCGCAAGGGCAAGCTCTCCGACTACGCCACCCAGCTGCGTGAAAAGCAGAAGGTCAAGCGTATCTACGGTCTGCTGGAACGTCAGTTCCGCAACTACTACAAGAAGGCCTCGACCAAGAAGGGCAACACCGGCGAGAACCTGCTGCAGTTGCTGGAAACCCGTCTGGACAACGTGTGCTACCGCATGGGCTTTGCCGTCACCCGTCCGGCCGCGCGCCAGCTGGTGTCGCACCGTGGCGTACTGGTCAATGGCAAGTCGGTGAATCTGGCCTCGTACCAGATCAAGGCTGGCGATGCGATCACGCTGTCGGAAAAGGCACAGAAGCAGCTCCGCGTGCAGGAAGCCCTGACCGTGGCTGAGCAGCACGACATGACGCCGTCGTGGGTTGAAGTCGATTCGAAGAAGTTCAGCGGCGTGTTCAAGGCCGTTCCGGATCGCGCTGACCTGCCTTCGGATATCAACGAAGCGCTGATCGTCGAGTTGTATTCGAAGTAATTCACATTGGAGAGCCTCCGGCATTGCCGGAGGTTCGCAGGAGACCCCGCAACATGACGGTTACCGCCAACCAGGTTCTGCGCCCCCGTGGTCCGCAGATCGAACGTCTTACCGACAACCGTGCCAAGGTCGTGATCGAACCCTTGGAGCGCGGTTACGGGCACACGCTGGGCAATGCCCTGCGTCGTGTGTTGTTGTCGTCGATCCCCGGTTTTGCGATCACCGAGGTCGAGATCGACGGCGTGCTGCACGAGTACACCACGGTCGAAGGTTTGCAGGAAGACGTGCTTGACGTCCTGCTGAACCTGAAGGATGTGGCCATTCGTATGCACAGTGGCGATAGCGCCACGCTGTCGTTGTCCAAGCAGGGTCCGGGCACGGTCACTGCGGCCGACATCAGGACCGATCACAACGTTGAGATCATCAACGGCGACCACGTGATCTGCCACCTGACCAAAGACACCGCACTGAACATGCGCCTGAAGATCGAGCGTGGGTTTGGCTACCAGCCGGCTGCTGCGCGCCGTCGTCCGGACGAGGAGACCCGTACCATCGGTCGCCTGATGCTGGATGCGTCGTTCTCGCCGGTGCGTCGCGTTGCTTACGCCGTGGAAGCTGCACGCGTCGAACAGCGTACCGACCTCGACAAGCTGGTCATCGATATCGAAACCAACGGCACGATCGATGCCGAGGAAGCCGTGCGCACCGCCGCCGACATCCTCAGCGATCAGCTGTCGGTGTTCGGCGATTTCACCCACCGCGATCGCGGTGCGGCCAAGCCGGCTGCCAGCGGCGTGGATCCCGTGCTGCTGCGTCCGATCGACGACCTCGAGCTGACCGTGCGTTCGGCCAACTGCCTGAAGGCCGAGAGCATCTACTACATCGGCGATCTGATCCAGAAGACCGAAGTGGAGCTGCTCAAGACCCCGAATCTGGGCAAGAAGTCGCTCACCGAAATCAAGGAAGTGCTGGCACAGCGCGGCCTTGCACTGGGCATGAAGCTGGAGAACTGGCCGCCGGCCGGCGTCGCCCAGCACGGCATGCTTGGTTAATGCATCAAGGCATGGGCGTCTTCGGGCGCCCATGCTGTTTTTTTACATCGACGGGCCAGAGCCCGCGATGACATCCGGTCAAAGGACGGCCGGCTCGGACCAACCGCAGTCCATTCAACAGCGCCAGGATGGCGACAACGTGTCTCAAAGCAGTCTCAACATTCTTTAGGAAATCACACTCATGCGTCACCAGAAATCCGGTCGTAAATTCAACCGCACCAGCGCGCACCGCGAAGCCATGTTCCGCAATATGGCCGCTTCGCTGTTCAAGCACGAGCTGATCAAGACCACCTTGCCGAAGGCCAAGGAACTGCGTCGCGTCGCCGAGCCGCTGATCACCATCGGCAAGGTCGATGGCGTTGCCAATCGTCGTCTGGCGTTTGCCCGCCTGCGCGACAAGGAAGCAGTGGGCAAGCTGTTCGTCGAACTGGGCCCGCGTTACGCGACCCGTCCCGGCGGCTACCTGCGCATCCTGAAGGCCGGCTTCCGTGCCGGTGACAATGCGCCGATGGCGTATGTCGAGCTGGTCGACCGTCCGGTCGTGGCAGAGGAAGTGGCCGAGTAATCGGATCGCACCTGCAGGATTCTCGAAAAGCCCGGCTGATGCCGGGCTTTTTGTTTGGCATGTACTTGGCATGTGCGGCAGGTGTCCGTCAGCGCGTTTAGGATGCTGCGCGAGGGGTATTGCCCTGCTCCGTGCGTGGGCTGCGGGCGCGTTTGGGGTGCGTGCCGTCGATCGCCAGAGCGCAGTGGCCGGATGCAGACTAAGTCGTCAGGCCGGCCTGCGGCGTTCTTCGCAGCATGCGACGGGGCACGTGGAGGCATGCGTGGTCACGGCCGCGGCGATGACTGATAATCGGGGCTCGAACCTAGGCAAGCAGTAACGATGAATCCATTTCGTTGGGGTTTTCGGGCGCAGTTTCTGTTGGGCTTTCTCGCGTGTGCAGGACTGCTGGCCTATGCGATCTATGTGCAGTTGCACCTTGGACTCGAACCATGCCCGCTGTGCATCTTCCAGCGCATCGCGTTTGCCGCCCTGGCCGTGTTCTTCCTGCTGGGCGCATTGCATGGGCCGCGGCGCGCTGGGGCGCGCAAGGTCTACGGGGTGTTGAGCTTCATTGCGGCAGGCGTGGGCATGGGCATCGCGGCGCGGCATGTCTGGGTGCAGATCCGCCCCAAGGACATGATGTCGTCGTGCGGTCCGCCGCTGAGCTTTCTGAGCGAGACGATGGGGCCATTTGAAGTGTTCCGTACCGTGCTGACCGGCACTGGTGACTGCGGCAACATCGATTGGCGTTTTCTGGGCCTGAGCATGCCGATGTGGAGCATGGTCTGGTTTGTCTCGCTTGCGCTGTGGGCGCTGTACGCCGGCTTCAAGGCACGACGCAGCTCGGTTCACCACTGACGCCTGGTGTGCGGCTGAATGTATGGCGGTAGCGGCCTGAGCCTGGCGGCGGAGGCCTGCCACTGAACTGAAAACGCGGTAGCACGTGGTTGCACCGCGCTTTCGCACAGACGGTATCCAGCTCGGTGATCTGCGGGGCGGCAGCCTCGGCGGCCGAGACGGAGGACGGCAGGATGGAGGCGATGGGAGCGGAGAGCGTGCAGGGGGCAGGGCGGTCGCACGATTGACCAGTGGGAGGATGTGTAACCCTTAACCTTGTGCTCCAGAGCGGTGTTGGCGTAGATGGGAAGTCGTGCCCGCTGTGGGCGCTTTGCCTGCCGTTCAGTCGCGTCCGCCGTAGCGGTGCAGGTTCTGATAGCGACGGCGCCCGATGCTGGCGGCGGACTTCGCATCGCTGCTTTGCCTGACGCGCCCGGCTCTGCCACCATCACGGGCTGTCCAGGAGCCTCGTCATGAATCTTTCCGCCCCAACTTCCGTTTCCGATGCCGCTGCCTCGTCGTGGGCGCCCGGCAGCTGGCGCGGCAAACCTGCGCTGCAGCTGCCGGTGTATCCGGACCAGGGCGCGTTGCAGGCGGCCATGGACGAGTTGGGACAGCTGCCGCCGCTGGTGACCTCATGGGAGATCTTCGCGCTCAAGCGCCAGCTGGCCGAAGCCCAGGAAGGCAAGCGCTTCCTGCTGCAGGGCGGCGACTGTGCGGAAAATTTCAGCGATTGCGAATCGGGCACCATTTCCAATCGTCTCAAGGTGCTGCTGCAGATGAGCCTGGTGCTGGTGCACGGCCTGCGCCTGCCGGTGGTACGGGTGGGCCGCTTTGCCGGGCAATACGCCAAGCCGCGCTCGGCCGATACCGAAACCCGTGATGGTGTGACCTTGCCGAGCTATCGCGGCGATGTGATCAATGCGCCTGCCTTCACCGAGGCGGCGCGTGTGCCCGATCCGCGCCGCATGATCACCGCGCATTCGCGTTCGGCGATGACGATGAACTTCGTGCGCGCCTTGATCGACGGCGGCTTCGCCGATCTGCACCACCCCGAGTACTGGAATCTGGACTGGGTGGGCTATTCGCCGCTGGCGGCGGACTACCAGAAGATGGTGGCTTCGATCGGCGATGCGGTGCGCTTCATGGAGACCTTGTCCGGCTCGGAGGTGTACAACCTCAATCGCATCGACTTCTACACCTCACACGAAGCGCTGCTGCTGCCGTACGAAGAAGGCCTGACCCGGCAGGTGCCGCGCCAGTGGGGCTGGTTCAACCTCAGCACGCACTACCCATGGATCGGCATGCGCACCGCGGCGCTGGATGGCGCGCACGTGGAGTACCTGCGTGGCGTGCGCAATCCGATCGCGATCAAGGTGGGGCCGTCGGTGCAGCCGGACCAACTGCTGCGCCTGATCGATGTGCTCAACCCCGAAGACGAGCCGGGACGTCTGAGCTTCATCCATCGCATGGGTGCGGCACAGATTGCCGAAAAACTGCCGCCGCTGCTGGACGCGGTCAAGCGTGACGGGCGCCGCGTGCTGTGGGTGTGCGATGCGATGCACGGCAATACCGAGAGCACCGGAAATGGCTACAAGACCCGGCGTTTCGACAATATCCGCAGCGAGGTGGAGACCTCGTTCGACCTGCATGTGGCAGCCGGCACGCGGCTGGGTGGCGTGCATCTGGAACTCACCGGCGAAGATGTCACCGAGTGCACCGGTGGCGCGCGCGAGTTGACCGAGCGCGATCTGGAGCGTGCGTACCGCTCCAGCGTGGATCCGCGGCTGAACTACGAACAGTCGCTGGAAATTGCGATGGCAATCGTGCGCAAGCAGCAACAGGTGGCGTCGCAACCGCTGGGCGCATGACCGGCGTGTGCGCATGACGTGACGCTCATGCCGCTTGCGGCATGCTCTGGCAGCCATCCCTCTCTCTCCCCACAGGAGGAACGGTTTGACTGCCGATTGGAACGTCATCCGCGAATACGCAATCCCGCTTGGCGCCGCGCTGCTGGCCGGTGCTGGCACCTGGGCGCTGATGCTGTGGCTGTTTCGCCGCATGCAGGGCCGCGACTACCGCCGTGCGCGCATCATCCGCGTGATCACGCTGCCGGCGGCGTTCATCCTGCCGCTGTTGTTCCTGGGTGTTGCCACCGAGGCCACGCCGCTGACCGGCAAGGCGCTGGCGGCAGTGCAGCATCTGTTGCATGTCGGCATCGTCGGCTGCGTAACCTGGTTGCTGGTACGCGCGGTGGCGGCTGGCGAAGCGGCGATCCTGCGCAGCAATCCGATCGAAGTCTCCGATAACCTCACCGCCCGACGCATCCAGACCCAGACGCGGGTGCTGAGCCGCGTCGTGATGGGCACGGTGATCCTGCTCGGCATTTCGGTGGTGCTGCTGGGCTTTGAGCAAGTACGCCAGATCGGCAAGACCTTGCTGGCCTCGGCCGGCATCATCGGGCTGGTGGCCGGTATTGCGGCAAAGCCGGTGTTCGGCAACCTGATCGCCGGATTGCAGATCGCGCTGACCCAGCCGATCCGTCTGGACGACGTGGTGATCGTCGAAGGCGAGTGGGGCCGTATCGAAGAGATCGGCAGTTCGTATGTGGTGGTGCGGATCTGGGATGAGCGGCGCATGGTGGTGCCGCTGACCTGGTTCATCGAAAACCCGTTCCAGAACTGGACGCGCGCCAGTGCGGACCTGCTCGGCACCGCGTTCCTGTGGCTGGATTACCGCACGCCGATCGCGGCGGTGCGCGCGGAACTGGAACGCATCTGTCAGAGCGAGCCGCTGTGGGATGGCCGCGTCTGCGTCACCCAGATCACCGATACCAGCGACAACACCATCCAGGTGCGATTGCTGGTAAGCGCGCGCAATTCCGGCGATGCGTTCGATCTGCGCTGCCTGGTGCGCGAACGCATGATCGACTTCCTGACCCGCGAGCACGCCTATGCGCTGCCCAGGATCCGCGCCGAAATTGCGGCGCAGGAAAAGCCGGTGTCGCGTGCCGCAGAACCGATCTCGCCAGAGAGCGTGCGTTCGCCGGGTGCGGAAGACGGCGAGCCTGCGGCATCGATCTAGCGTTGCCGGCAGACATGCCTGGTCGCGTCGGTGGGCGTTGGCGGCCAAGCGGTTCGCCATGCTGCGCATCGGACGGACGACGGTGCGCAGCTGCCTGGGTGGCAAGCAGCGCGACAGCCGGGTGAGGCTGTCTCATGGCGTCGATGCCCGTACCGCCGCCGCGTTGCCTTGCGGTGTAGTCAGTCGGCCGTCTTCGGTTGCGCTGCGCCCGGTGCCGCCGGCGGTGCGCTCGGCGCGTAGCCGGGCGCGAACCGCGCGTGGCTGCGTTGCTCGTAGGCATAGGCCAGTTCGATCAGGCGCGGCTCGCTCCAGGCAGCGCCCATGAATAGCAGTCCGAGCGGCAAGCCTTGGGTCTGCCCCATCGGCACGCTCAGGCTTGGATACCCGGCCACTGCCGCGGCGCCGTAGCCGGCACCGGGAAAGGTGTCGCCCTTGCCGAGCGTGGTGACCCAGGCGGCGCCGGTGGTCGGCACGATCAGCGCGTCCAGGCGGTCGGCCTTCAAGGCCGCGTCGATGCCTTGTTCGCCGGCGAGCCGTCTGGCGCTGGCACGCGCGCGCAGATAGCCCGCGTCCTGCAGGCCCGGCGCAGCCTGCGCCTGCTCGAACAACTCCTGGCCGAAGTAAGGCATTTCGCGCTGCGCATTGGCGCGATTGAAGGCAATCAGGGCCTCCAGATCCTTGACCGGTGCGGCATGGCTGCGCAGGTAGGCATTCAAGCCGGCCTTGAATTCGACCAGTAAGACCATCTGCTCAGCAGCATCCCACTTGCCATCCGTGACCAGGGCAGTCTCAACCACCGTGGCACCTGCCGCGCGCAAGGTCTGTACGGCGCGATCCAATGCGGCGGCGATCGCGGGATCCTCGCGCAGTGGATTGCGCAGCAGTCCCAAGCGCGCGCCGCGCAGGCCGTCGGGTTTGAGGTGGGCGAGATAGTCTGGAGTGGACGACGGCGCAGTGCGCGTGGCCGGGTCCTGCGGGTCGGGTGCGACGATGGCCTGCAGCAGCGCGGCCGCGTCGGCCACGCTGCGCGTCATCGGCCCGGCGGTGTCCTGGCTGGCCGAGATTGGAATGATGCCGTCGCGGCTGACCAGGCCCACCGTCGGCTTGAGTCCGACCAGGCCATTGACCGCGGCCGGGCAGGTGATGCTGCCATCGGTTTCGGTGCCGATGCCGAGCGTGGCCAGGCTGGCGGCGATCGCCGCGCCGGTGCCGGCGCTGGAGCCGCACGGGTTACGGTCCAGCGCATACGGATTGCGGGTGAGCCCGCCGCGGGCGCTCCAGCCGGAACTGGACTGGGTGGAGCGGAAGTTGGCCCACTCGCTCAGGTTGGTCTTGCCCAGGATCACGGCGCCGGCCGCCCGCAGGCGCTGCACCAGGAAGGCGTCGCGTGTCGGGCGGAATCCGGCCAGGGCCAGCGAGCCGGCACTGTTGACCATGGGCAGCGCATCGATGTTGTCCTTGAGCAGCACCGGAATGCCCTGCAGCGGCCCGCGCACGCGGCCGGCGCGGCGCTCTGCATCCAGCGTGCGCGCATCGGCTTCGGCCTGTGGATTGAGTTCGATCACGGCGTTGAGCTGCGGGCCGGCGCGGTCGATGCTGGCGATCCGCTGCAGATAGCCGCGCGTCAGCGCCAGGCTGGTGGTGCCGCCATCGCGCATGCGGGCCTGCAGGCCGGCGACATCGGCATCGATCAGATCGAGCGTAGCGGTAGAGGGGGCGGCTGTGGCTGCCGGACGTGCCGGGTCATCGGCATGCGCGCAGCTGCACAAGGCCAGCGACAGCGCAAAGGACAGGACGGTGGATCGCATGGATGGTCTTCCCCGGGAACTGTCCGCAGGCTAACGGCGCTGCGTCGGGGTGACAACGGATAAGACGTGCCCGCAGACGGGTAGGGCGGGTCAGCGGCGCCGACGCCGGACCAGATCGCGCGCCAATACGCCGACCACGATCAGATTGATCGCCAGCACGGCCCAGGCGGTCCAGCCGGGATGGCGGACGATGGCGTAGATATCGAAAGGCAGATAGATGGCCGCCGACAGGCAGCCCAGCACCGAGGCCCAGGCCCGGGCACGCCACAGGCCCCACGCTTCCACCACATGCAGCAGACCGTAGGCCAGCATGGCGGCAGCGGCCAGATGCACGGCATCGGGGCTGATGGTCTTGAGCAACGACGGCAGAGCGCCGTGGTCGGGGTCCAGATTGAAACGGCGGATCAGCGTGCTGACCGCATGCTGCAGCGGGAGCGGGCCCAGAATTTCCAGGCCCGTCGCCGCCAGCAACGCAAGCGTGCCCTTGACCGCCTCCAGCAAGGCGATCGCGTGGAGGCCCGGATGCGCGCGCGCATCCGGGCTGTAGGGCGTGTTGCTCACGACAGTGGTCGTCAGTGCTTAGCCGGAACGGCCAGCGCGCTTACGGTCGCTTTCGGTCAGGAACTTCTTGCGCAGGCGGATTTCCTTCGGGGTGACTTCCACCAGCTCGTCGTCCTCGATGAAGTCCAGCGCCTGTTCCAGCGTGTACTTGATGGCCGGGGTCAGCTTGATTGCATCGTCCTTGCCCGACGCACGCATGTTGGTCAGCGGCTTGGTCTTGATGGCGTTGACGGTCAGATCGTTGTCCTTGGAGTGGATACCGATCAGCTGGCCTTCGTACACGTTGTCGCCTTCAGCGGCGAACAGGCGGCCACGCTCTTCCAACGGCCCCAGCGCATAGGCCGGCGTTGCGCCCGGTGCATTGGCAATCATCACGCCGTTCTGGCGCTTGGCGATGGCGCCCTGTTCCTTCGGACCGTAATGGTCGAATACGTGGAACAGCAGGCCCGAGCCCTGGGTCAGGGTGCGGAATTCGTTCTGGAAGCCGATCAGGCCGCGCGCCGGGATCATGTAATCCAGACGCACGCGGCCCTTGCCGTCCGGCTCCATGTTCTTCAGCTGGCCCTTGCGGGTGCCCAGCTTTTCCATCACGCCGCCCTGGTGCTGTTCTTCGATGTCCACCACCAGCTGTTCGATCGGCTCCATCAGCTTGCCGTCGATTTCCTTGATGATGACTTCCGGACGCGACACGGCCAGCTCGTAGCCTTCACGGCGCATGTTTTCGATCAGCACCGACAGGTGCAGTTCGCCACGGCCGGAGACCAGGAACTTGTCGGCGTCGGAGCCTTCCTCGACCTTCAGTGCCACGTTGTGCACCTTCTCGCGGTCCAGGCGGTCGCGCAGCTGGCGGCTGGTCAGGAACTTGCCGCCGGACAGGTCCTTGTTGCCGGCGAACGGCGAGTTGTTGACCTGGAAGGTCATCGAGATGGTGGGCTCGTCCACGGTCAGCGCCGGCAGCGCTTCGGGGTGATCGAGCGCGCACACGGTGTCGGAGATGGTCAGCTCCTGGATGCCGGAGATGGCCACGATGTCGCCGGCCTCGGCGGTGTCCTGCTCGATGCGTTCCAGGCCCAAAAAGCCCAGCACCTGCAGCACCTTGCCCTGGCGCTTCTTGCCTTCGCGGTCGATCACGCTGACCGGCATGTTCTTCTTCAGCACGCCGCGCTGGATGCGGCCGATGCCGATCACGCCGACGAAGTTGTTGTAGTCCAGCTGGCTGATGCGCATCTGGAACGGGCCGTCCGGGTCAACGTCCGGGGCCGACACGTGCTGCATGATCGCTTCGTACAGCGGGGTCATGTCGCCGTCGCGCACGTCCGAATCCAGGCTGGCGTAGCCGTTCAGTGCGGAGGTGTAGACGATCGGGAAGTCCAGCTGTTCGTCGGTGGCGCCGAGCTTGTCGAACAGGTCGAACACCTGGTCGATCACCCAGTCCGGGCGTGCGCCGGGACGGTCGATCTTGTTGACCACCACGATCGGCTTGAAGCCCATCGCAAAGGCCTTCTGGGTCACGAAGCGGGTCTGCGGCATCGGGCCGTCCATCGCGTCGACCAGGATCAGCACCGAGTCCACCATCGACAGCACGCGCTCGACTTCGCCACCGAAGTCGGCGTGTCCCGGGGTGTCGACGATGTTGATGCGGTTGCCCTGCCAGGTGATGGCGGTGTTCTTGGCCAGGATCGTGATGCCACGTTCCTTTTCCTGGTCGTTGCTGTCCATCACACGCTCAGCCAAGACGGTGCGTTCGGACAGGGTGCCGGACTGCTTCAGCAGGCAGTCGACGAGGGTGGTCTTGCCATGGTCGACGTGCGCGACGATGGCGATATTACGGAGTTTTTCAATGGACATGCGGAAAGGGCCCCTGTCTGGCGCCAGTCTTGAGATGAGGTAAGCCCGACATTATAGCGGTTTCATTGCGCTACCGTTGCCAATTGGCCAAAGTCGATTCAGATCGCCCATTCAGCCAGCGTGACGGGCCGGGGGGTGTGGCAGGCAGGAGCGTTGGA
Organism: Xanthomonas sp. NCPPB 1068; assembly: GCF_041479385.2. Lineage (NCBI taxonomy): Bacteria > Pseudomonadati > Pseudomonadota > Gammaproteobacteria > Lysobacterales > Lysobacteraceae > Xanthomonas > Xanthomonas sp. NCPPB 1068. Next base: position 1,201,381 of record NZ_CM192986.1, read on the forward strand.
CCATGGTCGTATCCGCACGGTCGTCCACGCGCCCGGGTGTATCCTAATGAGCTGTTGATCACCCCAGAACCTGCAAGGATTTCCATGTCCCTGATCGCCACTTTCGACACGTCCCGCGGCCCGATCGTCGTCGAGCTGTACCCGGAGAAGGCACCGCTAACCGTTGCCAACTTCGTCAACCTGGCCAAGCGCGGCTTCTACAACGGCCTGAGCTTCCACCGCGTCATCGCCGACTTCATGATCCAGGGCGGCTGCCCGGAAGGGTCCGGTCGCGGCGGCCCGGGTTACCGGTTCGAAGACGAGACCAATAACGGCGTCGGCCACGAGCGCGGCGTGCTGTCCATGGCCAATGCCGGCCCCAACACCAACGGCAGTCAGTTCTTCATCACCCACACCGCCACGCCGTGGCTGGACGGCAAGCACACCGTGTTCGGCAAGGTCACCCAGGGCCTGGACGTGGTCGATAGCGTTGCCCAGGGCGACACCATCAACACGCTCACTATCGAAGGCGATACCGACGCCGTGCTGGCCGCCAAGGCCGACCGCGTTGCGGAGTGGAACAAGATCCTCGCCGCCTGATCGCATCCTGTCGAACGGCCGCCCTGTGCGGCCGTTTGCTCGTCAACGCGCGCCGCCAGGCCGTGGGCCCCGCCAGCGCGCCACCCCCACCAACGCTTTTTAGCAGAGGAAACACCCCATGAAAGCACCTGTTCGTGTTGCTGTGACCGGCGCCGCCGGCCAGATCGGCTATGCCCTGCTGTTCCGTATCGCCTCGGGCGAAATGCTGGGCAAGGATCAGCCGGTCATCCTGCAGTTGCTTGAACTGCCGCTCGAGAAGGCGCAGGCCGCCCTCAAGGGCGTGATGATGGAACTGGAAGATTGCGCGTTCCCGCTGCTGGCCGGCATGGTCGGTACCGACGACGCCGAAGTGGCGTTCAAGGACGTCGATGTCGCCCTGCTGGTGGGTTCGCGTCCGCGCGGCCCGGGCATGGAGCGCAAGGACCTGCTGCTGGCCAATGCGGAGATCTTCACCGCGCAGGGCGCGGCGTTGAACAAGGTCGCCAAGCGCGACGTCAAGGTGCTGGTGGTCGGCAACCCGGCCAACACCAATGCCTATATCGCGATGAAGTCGGCGCCGGATCTGGACCCGAAGAATTTCACCGCCATGCTGCGCCTGGACCACAACCGCGCGCTGAGCCAGCTCTCGGCCAAGCTCGGCAAGCCGGTCGGCGGTATCGAAAAGCTGGTGGTGTGGGGCAACCACAGCCCGACCATGTACCCGGACTACCGTTTCGCCACCGCTGACGGTGCCTCCATCGGCGATGCGATCAACGACCAGGAATGGAATGCGTCCACCTTCATCCCGACCGTGGGCAAGCGCGGCGCGGCCATTATCGAAGCGCGTGGCCTGTCCTCGGCTGCGTCGGCTGCCAATGCGGCCATCGATCACGTGCGCGACTGGGTGCTGGGCAGCAACGGCAAGTGGGTCACCATGGGCGTGCCGTCGGACGGTTCCTACGGCATTCCGGAAGGCGTGATGTTCGGCTTCCCGGTCACCACCGAAAACGGCAAGTACACTATCGTCAAGGATCTGCCGATCGACGACTTCAGCCAGAAGTACATCGACAAGACCCTGGCCGAGCTGGAAGAAGAGCGCAGCGGCGTGTCGCACCTGCTGGGCTGAGTCATACGTGTGTCGCAAGTAAAAAACGCCGGGCACTGCCCGGCGTTTTTTTGTGGCCGCATGCCGGTAGTCTCGCTAAGCGATGCGATGCGCGGCGATGGCGCGCCTGAGGCGGGGTGCCTTGCGACGTGCATCTTCAGCGATGCACATCGCTGGCAGCCACGTCGCGCCACCAGGCAGCGGTGGCGTTTACGCCAGGCCTTCGGCCGACAGCGCAGCCTGCACATCGGCGTCGGCCTGCATGCGCTGGAAGAAGGCATCCAGTGCGCTCAGCCCGCTCAGATCCACGCCTGCCTTGTTGGCCCAACGCACCGTCACGAACAGATAGGCATCGGCTCCGGTATGGCTGTCGCCGGCCAGCCACTGGCGGTCTTGCAGATGTGCATCGACGCGGGCATAGAGCGCACGCAACTTGCTGCGTGCATCGTCTTGGCTGCGCGCAATCAAGGCCTCGTCCTGCAGATAGGCGGTGCTGCCGAAGATGGGCTTGAAGGCCGGATGCACATCGGCATTCGAAAAGGCGATCCAGCGGTTGATCTCGGCGCGGCTGCGCGCGCTGCCATCGCCGCCCAGGCCGGTAAGCGGGGCGATGTCGGCGATGTAGTTGAGGATGGCGGCATTCTGGGTCAAGGCCCAGTCGTCGACGACCAGCAGTGGCACCGCACCGGCCGGGTTCAGGCGCAGATACTCGGGCGACTTCATGGTGGCTGCATCGACCACGACCAGGTCGAAGGGCAGCCCGGACCAGCGCAACACGATGTGATCTGCCAGCGAACAGGCGCCCGGCTTAGTGTAAAGCTTCATGGTCAATCCAATGAGGAACAGGTGCGCAAGCTTAGAGCAGCCAACAGAACGTAGCGAGCAGTCGTCAGGTAGCTGTGGACAGCGGGCTCGGAACCGGAGTACGCGTGGTACATGCCGATTCCGGGCGCCGACCGCGCCCGCCTGACGGCTGCACAGTGATGTTGTCAGCCGCTCTTAGGCGGGCGTATGCCGCTGCCGTGCGGTCGTCCGGCCGGCAGCGAGCGTGGTGCGGGCGGCTGCGTGTGGCCATCGAATGCGCATGCAAGGCGAGCCAGGTGGCGCATGTAGGGCGCCGCCGGCTCGATGCGACGAGAGAAGGAGCTAGACGTCTTTGCTGCGGTGTCCTGCCTGGCGCGTGGGATGTTGCGTGCGCGATTGAACGACATGCCTCGCCGATGCGGTGCGCGCGCCGATTTAAGTTCCAGCCAGCTACTACGAGGTGATCGGCGTAGCCTTTGCCGCGTCGCATTTTCTGGCGTTTCCCCTTGAACGACTCTGCTCCCACCACGCAATCACGCGCGGCGATTCCGCTTGTCCCCTCGTTGGGCGCCGCGCAGGTGCAGGCCCACTTGCCGCAGCAATCTCCACCGCTGGAACGTCGCGTGATCTGGATCGCCAGCCTGAGTGTGCTGCTGGCGTTCGTGGTGGCCGGCGTGGCGCAGGTGCTCACCGCGTTGATCGGACTGGTGACCAATCTTGCGTACTTCGGGCGCCTGCGCACCGAGATGGTCAGCCCGGCAGGACACGCACTGGGTGCCTTGGCCATTGCAGTGCCGGTGATCGGTGGAGTGATCGTCGGCATCATGGCCCGCTATGGCTCGCGCGCGATTCGCGGGCACGGCATTCCCGAAGCGATGGAACAGGTGTTGCGCAACGACAGCCGCATTCCGCCGATCATGACCTGGCTCAAGCCGACATCGTCTGCGGTGGCGATCGGGACTGGCGGGCCGTTTGGTGCGGAAGGGCCGATCATCGCCACCGGTGGCGCGCTCGGTTCGCTGCTGGGGCAGCGGCTGCATGTCACTGCCGACGAGCGCAAGACCTTGCTTGCCGCAGGTGCAGCCGCAGGCATGGCCGCGATCTTTGCGACACCGATCGCAGCGGTGGTCCTGGCGATCGAATTGCTGCTGTTCGAACGCCGCGCGCGCTCGTTGATTCCGGTGGCATTGGCTGCGATGGTCGGCGCTGCGATGCATGCTGTGTTCGAAGGCAGCGGGCCGGTATTTCCGATGCCGGCATTGCCGCCGGCGATGCTGAGCGCATTGTTCGCCTATGTCGCGATGGGCGCGCTGGTCGGTGCGATCAGCGTTGGGGTGACGCGTCTGACCTACGGCATCGAAGACGCGTTCGAGCGGATTCCGCTGCATTGGATGTGGTGGCCTGCGATTGGTGGCCTGGTCGTCGGCATTGTCGGCTATTGGGTGCCGCGCACGTTGGGTGTGGGCTACGACAACATCATTTTCGTGCTGGGCGGCAGCGCGGGGCTGGGCACGATGCTGGTGCTGTGCGTTGCCAAGCTGGTGTCCTGGTCGGTGGCGCTGGGCAGCGGCACGTCCGGCGGCACGCTCGCACCGTTGTTCACCATCGGCGGCGCCTTGGGTGGCGTGCTGGGGATCGCGTTGGCGACGTATGCGCCCGTCCTGGGCGTGGATCCGCGAATGGCGGCACTGGTGTGCATGGCGGCGATGTTTGCAGGCGCATCACGCGCATTTCTGGCGTCGGTGATCTTTGCCTTCGAAGCCACGCAGCAAACGCACGGGTTAGTGCCGTTGTTGGGTGCCTGCGCGGCGGCGTATCTGGTGTCGGGCCTGATGATGCAGCACACGATCATGACTGAAAAAATCGTGCGTCGCGGTGTTCGCGTTCCATCGGACTACAGTGCGGATCACCTGGATCAGATTGCCGTGCGTACCGTGTGCAGCCGCGACGTGGTGAGCCTGCATGAGACGCAAACCCTGCACGAGGTACGCCAGTGGTTGAGCAGTGGCGCAGCAGGCATCACCCATCACGGCTTCCCCGTGATCGGATCCGACGGTGCGCTGCGGGGCGTGCTGACACGCCGCGATCTGCTCGATTCCCGCCACGCAGACGACCTGCCGCTCTGCGCACTCGTGCAACGCGCACCGGTGGTGATCGGTGAAGAGCACTCGTTGCGCGATGCCGCCGATCACATGAGCGATGCCGGGGTGGGGCGGTTGGTGGTCGTCGACGGGGCGCAAACATTGCGCGTGCTCGGCATCGTCACGCGTAGTGATCTACTGGCGGCGCACCGCGGACGCCTGCGTGCATCACGCGATATCACGTGCAGCGCGATGCAGTAGATCGTTATCCGTGGGAACGGCGGCAAACACTGCGTGCATGCGGGCGGCGGTAACGACACGCCGCAGCGCACTGCAAGGCAGGGATGTCGGTCAAGACGCAGTGCGCGGACGCAGCTTCTGCACGCGGTAGAACGTGTGGTCGCCGATGGTGGCAACCTGATAGGCGTTACGCCAGCTCGGGCTGGCGATTGCACTGGCGGCGAAGTGGCTCGCGCCTGGCACGATCTCCTTGCGCTGCCCCACGGGCAACGCCCAGTTGCGCTCCGCAGCCAGGGCCACGCCCAATGCCTTGTTCCAGGCATCGTCGTTCTTCAACTGCGTACCCGGAGAGACGATGGTGGGTGCGAACTGCTTGCGCGCGGTCACCACCTGGCACATCGAGTCGCCCCACAGTCCGCTATCCAACCGACGCAACGCAACTTCTGCAACGGCCTGCTGGCCACGCAAGGTCTGGTCGCGCGCTTCCAGGTAGACGGTGGTACTCAAACACAACGAATCTGCAGCAGGCTGCGGCAATAATTGCGACAGCCAGAGTATCCAAGCCAGTTTCATAGAACTCCTTGCTCCGTATGGGCCGATCCGCAGAGCGCCCAATGTGGGTGCACCAGTGCGAAGGGCTTGGCGTCATGGGGAGGCGACCTGTCACGGGCCGCCCGGTCTCCGGCGAAGAGAGATCTACCGGAGGTGCCCACCAAGTGGGTGGGTCAAAAAGTTGGCGCAAGGTAGGCGCCGATCACACAATCGTGGCTGAATGGGCGGGGTTGACGTGGCGTCAGCGCGGCCACGCCTACGTTGCGCAGGTGCCGGCTCACGCATCGCAACACGCTGCACGCGTCGCATTGGCAGAGCGACACGCGCGCTTTGCGAAACGGCAGGCGATGCAGCGCAAGCACGATGGCGCGCGCACCTTTTTTAGTTCACACGGCCTGCACGCACTGCGTGTTTGACAGTGAATACGCATGTGCTTTTCTGTCACATGAGACCGTTGCAACGCACGATGTCATTGCGCACGGCGCACGACAAAACCACTTACGTCGGCAAGGACGCGTTCCGGCATACAAGCACAAGCCGCATGCGCTTTATCGTCAGATGCACAATGACCGAAGCTGCGCCACGGTATGAAGTCAGCTCTCGGCGTACCGGCGTCGTTCGAGTTGGGTTGTTTACAACGTGGCAGCGAGTCGGCTGGCCTGGTTGATGGCACGCTTGGCATCCAGTTCGGCGGCCACGTCTGCGCCGCCGATCAGATGCGGTTGCTGACCGTTGGCCTGCAGCGCGGCAAGCAATTCGCGCCGCGGCTCCTGACCGGCGCAGACCACCACCGTGCCCACGTCGAGCAGTTGCTCGCTGCCGTCCACGCGGATGCGCAGGCCGGCATCGTCCACCCCCAGGTACTCCACACCACCGAGCATCTTGACGCCTTTGGCCTTGAGCGTTGCGCGGTGGATCCAGCCGGTGGTCTTGCCCAGCCGCGCGCCGGGGCGCCCGGGGCTGCGCTGCAACAGCCAGACCTGGCGGGCAGGGCGCTCAGGCTGCGGTTTGCACAGCGCGCCGCGTGCCTCGAAGGTCGGATCCACGCCCCACTCGGCCATCCAGCGCTGTGGATCCAGCGATACCGACGCACCCTCGTGCACCAGGAATTCGCCGACATCGAAGCCAATTCCACCGGCCCCGATGATCGCCACCTTGCCGGCGGCGACGTGGCGGCCCAGCACCACGTCCAGATAGCTGACCACCATCGGATGATCGGCGCCGGGAAAGTCCACCTTGCGCGGCTCGATACCGGTTGCCAGCACCACCTCGTCGAAGTCCTTCAGGTCGTCTGCCTTCACGCGCGTCTCCAGTCGCAGCTGCACGCCGGTGGCCTCGATGCGGTGGCTGAAATAGCGCAGCGTTTCAGTGAATTCTTCCTTGCCGGGAATGCGTTTTGCCACGTTGAACTGGCCGCCGATGGCGCTGCTCGCATCGAACAGCGTCACCCGGTGACCGCGTTCTGCCGCCACCGTCGCGCACGCCAGGCCCGCGGGTCCGGCGCCGACCACGGCGATGCGCTTGGGCGTGGCCGTGGGTGCGTAGACCAGCTCGGTTTCGTGCACGGCGCGCGGATTGACCAGGCAGGTGGCCAGCTTGTTTTCGAATACATGGTCCAGGCACGCCTGATTGCAGGCGATACACGTATTGATGGTGTGCGATTGCCCGGCGCGCGCCTTGTTGGCCCACTGCGGGTCGGCCAGCAACGGCCGTGCCAGCGACACCATGTCCGCCGCGCCATCGGCGAGGATGCGCTCGGCCACCTCCGGCATGTTGATGCGGTTGCTGGCCACCACCGGAATGCGCAGGTGCGGTTTGAGCTTGGCGGTCACGCTGGCGAATGCGGCGCGCGGAACCGAGGTGGCAATGGTCGGAATGCGCGCCTCGTGCCAGCCGATGCCGGAGTTGATGATGGTCGCGCCGGCCGCTTCGATCGCCTGCGCCTGTGCCAGGATCTCCTGCCACTGGTTGCCGTCCTCGACCAGGTCCACCAACGACAACCGGTAGATGATGATGAAGTCCTCTCCGCAGGCCTCGCGGATGCGGCGCACGATCTCCACGGCAAAGCGCATGCGTTTGGCTGCGTCGCCGCCCCAGGCGTCGCTGCGCTTGTTGGTACGCGCGGCGGTGAACTCGTTGATCAGATAGCCTTCCGATCCCATCACCTCCACGCCGTCGTAGCCGGCCTCGCGTGCCAGCCGCGCTGCGCGGGCGTACGCGGCAATCTGCCGGTCTACTGCCGATGCCGACAACGCGCGCGGGGTAAAGGGGTTGATCGGCGCCTGCAGTTTGGAAGGCGCCACCGACAACGGATGGTAGGCATAGCGCCCGGCGTGCAGCAGTTGCAGGCAGATCTTGGCGCCGTGCGCGTGTACCGCCCGGGTGACCTGGCGATGCGGGCGTACTTCCCAGGGCCACGACAGCTTGCCGCCGAAGGGTTTGAGCCAGCCCACCACGTTCGGCGAGAAACCGCCGGTCACGATCAGGCCGACACCGCCCTCGGCGCGCTCGGCAAAATACGCGGCCAGCTTGGGGAAATCGCGCGCGCGGTCTTCCAGCCCGGTGTGCATCGAGCCCATCAGGACCCGGTTGCGCAGTTGGGTGAAGCCCAGATCGAGCGGGGTGAACAGGTGCGGGAAGGCGGAAGGGCCGGTGGCGGGCGACATGGGATGGATACGCTGGCGTACGGAGTGCGCACGATGCCGTCAAACGGGCGTGGCGGCAAGCCCTGGTAGCGGATTTCGCTTCGCGACGGCACCGCAGGCACCATCGCGCCTTCCGTGCGCGCCACCGCCTTCTTGCGTACCGTCTGCCCATGCAGCCGCAGCGGGGCCAGATCCTGGCGTTCGTTGTCACCGGATGGCAGGCGTCGGCAGCGTGCCGCGCGTCCGCTGCCTCTGCCGTGCAAGCGGTGGCGTAGCCGCCGATGCGCTTACCAGCCGGCCAGCACCAGCTTGCCGATCGTGCTGCCGCTTTCCAGGCGCCGATGCGCCTGGCGCATATTCTCGGCGTTGATCGGCGACAGCGTCTCGGTGTGCGTCGAGCGTAGCTCGCCGGCATCGATCAGGCTCGCGGCGCGGTTGAGGATGCGGTGCTGTTCCACCATGTCGCCGGTCGCGTGGCGCGCCCGCGCGAACATGTGCTCCCAATGGATGCCGATGCACTTGGACTTGTAGGGGCCGCCAATGGTCAGCGCACCGCGCGGCTCCACGATCAGGCCGACATGTCCTTGCGGTGCCAGGACTTCGCCCAACTGCTGCCAGTAGCGGTCGGTATCGGCCAGATTCAGCGCCGCGTCCACGGTCTGCAGGCCCAGTGCCTGCAATTGCGCGTGCAGCGGCCGATGGTGGTCGATCACATGATGAGCGCCCATCTGCCGGACCCATTCGATGCTCTCCGGGCGCGATGCAGTCGCGATCACCGTGAAGCCGGCGTGCCGTGCCAACTGGATCGCGATCGACCCAACGCCACCAGCACCGCCGATGATCAACAGGTGCCGGCCGCGTTGACGCGCGCCGTCGAAGGCGAAGGGCATGCGCTGGAACAGCAGCTCCCAGGCCGTCAGGGTGGTCAGCGGCAATGCCGCTGCCTGCGCAAAGCTGAGCGAGGTCGGCTTGCAGCCGGCAATGCGTGCATCCACCCACTGGAACTGCGCGTTGCTACCCGGCCGGCCGACATCGCCGGCGTAATACACCTCATCGCCTATCGCAAAAGCGGTCACCTCCGGACCGACCGCTTCGATCACTCCGGCCGCGTCGTAGCCCAGGATCATCGGCTCGGGCAAGGCCTGCGGCGTGGACGCGCGTACCTTGGTGTCGACCGGATTCACGGAGATCGCTTCCACCCGTACCAATAAGTCATACCCCGAGGGCGCTCCAGGGCTCGGCACCTCGATGTCAAGCAGCGATGCGGGGTCGTCGATCGGCAAGTATCTGGTGAGGGCGACGGCTTTCATCGGGGCGCTCCTGATGGGAAGTTCAGGGTGCGTTGTGAAGTCAGTGCGCTGCAACCACGCACCCCACAATTCAGCTCGCACGGGGCCTGGCGTTCACCTATGTGGTTTTCCTGCCACGCTGGGACACCGGAAAGTGCCTTGCATGGAACCGTCTTCAATCGCCTCGATTCGGCTGATGTTCATGTGCTTCGATAAGCGAAAGTGAGCGCCGGGCCCTTTTCTTCATGAAACTGTATACGTAATATCGAGTGGGCTCGGCGGCCCTGGCGATTGCTTTCACATGTTATATGACCGTTAACGCGATCTTCACCGAGGCCGGCTTAATCTGCGCCCCGATGGCTCTGGATGTGACGAGCATCTTTACCAAGAACACCGCCTCTATCGGTTTTATCTCCCAAAGAAGGAGCTGTATAAATGAACAAGAAAATTCTCACTGCCGCGTTGCTCGGCGGTCTGGCAGTGGCCCAGGCTGCTTCCGCGCAGGAGTTCGATGACCGTTGGTACCTGACCGGTAGCGCTGGCTTCAACTTCCAGGACAGCGATCGCCTGACCAATGATGCTCCGTTTGTCACCCTGGGCCTGGGCAAGTTTGTCAGCCCGAACTGGTCGATCGACGGTGAACTGAACTATCAGAACCCGAACTTCGACGCCAACCAGGACCAGAACTGGAGCCAGTACGGCATCTCGTTCGACCTGCGTCGCCACTTCATCCAGGAAGGCCGCGGCTGGAACCCCTACCTGCTGTTCGGTCTGGGCTACCAGCGTTCGGAAGAAGAATTCGACGCGACCCCGAACCCGGTGTCGCCGGGCCAGCAGAAGGACGGCAACTTTGCCGCCAAGGCTGGTGTCGGTCTGCAGACCACCTTCGACAAGCGCGTCGCCGTGCGTGCTGAACTGGCCTACCGCGCCGACTTCAACGACCAGAGCGTTGCTGCTCCGCAGGAAGACTGGTTCGGCGACGTGCTGGCTTCGGTCGGCGTCGTGATCCCGCTGGGACCGGCTCCGTCGACCGCTCCGCCGCCGGCTCCGGCTCCGGTTGCTCCCAGCTGCGCCGATCTGGATGACGACGGTGACGGCGTCAACAACTGCGACGACAAGTGCCCGAACTCGCAGCCTGGCCAGACCATCGGTCCGGACGGTTGCCCGGTTCCTGTCTCGATCGACCTGAAGGGCGTGAACTTCGACTTCAACAAGTCGACCCTGCGTCCGGATGCCGTGTCGATCCTGAGCGAAGCGACCGAAATCCTGAAGCGTTACCCCGACCTGAAGGTCGAGGTTGCCGGTCACACCGACTCGAAGGGTACCGACGCGTACAACCAGAAGCTGTCCGAGCGTCGTGCGACCACCGTGTACGACTACCTGACCAAGAACGGCGTCGATGCGTCGCGTCTGGTTGGCCCGATCGGCTACGGCGAGAGCCGTCCGATTGCTCCGAACGCCAACCCGGATGGTTCCGACAATCCGGAAGGCCGTGCGAAGAACCGTCGTACCGAGCTGAACGTCCAGAACTAATCTGGCCGCTGGCTTGCTTCATACAAAACCCGGCCTCGTGCCGGGTTTTGTCTATGTGTGATCCGAAAACTCCCGAATTCAGCCGCAGCCGGACCGCCATGCTGTCTGCGTTGCCATCGATATGCGGTTCCTGTTGAAAACAGCGTTCATCGCTGCCTACACTCGCCGCGTCGACACCACACTTTTACTGGAAGAACCACGATGCTGCGTACCGCTTCGGCAGGATTGCTCTGTCTCGCCTTGATTCCCGCCGCCTACGCCGCACCGAACTGCGCCGGCAACACGGTCTCCCAGCCGCTGCCGTTGCCCGCCACCGTCATCGCGCCGGCCGCTGCCGAGTTCTATGCCCGCAGCGTGCAACTGGGCATGCCCACCGGCGTGCTGGCACAGCCGTACAGCAGTGATCAATCGGTCGACCGCGTGCTGCTGCGCCTGCGCGTGGAAGGCTGCCAGGACCTGGCCAAGGTCATTCCACCGGGCGGCACCGTCAACCCGAACGATCCGGCGGCCTACAAGGCCACGACCGCTTTCGACAACACGCCGTGGCGCTTTGACATGAGCCAGAACGGCAAGCGCATGACCGCCGAAGAATTTGATGCCTGGATGAAGGCGCGCGGCGTGCGCGTGGTCAAGGCGCGTCCGGTGGCTGCACCGGCGCCGGCTGCGCCTGCTGCCGACGCCAAGCCGGTCGAAACCAAGTAAGCCGCACGGTCGGGACGGCATGACCCGGCGACCACCGCCGGTGACGTCCCGGCCTCGTCAGCGCGCCTCGGCTGCATCGGTGCGCGGCGTGCGTGCATCGGCTGCAGGTGCCGCTCACTCTGCGCCACGCCATGGGCTGGCGCGGGTGTTGTCCAAGCTGGGTGTGTGTTCGCGCACCGAAGCGGCGCGCTGGATCGTCGATGGGCGGGTCAGCGTCGCCATGCGGGTGATCCGCGACCCCGAGTTTCCGATCCGCACCGACCAGCAGGCATCCATCACCGTCGATGGTCAGCCGCTGGCCGGGCCTGCGCGCGTGTACCTGATGCTCAACAAACCGCGCGGTGTGGTGACCACTGCCCGCGACGAGCAGGGCAGGGACACCGTTTACCGCTGCTTCGATGGCGCCGGTCTGCCGTGGATCGCGCCGGTGGGGCGGCTGGACAAGGCCAGCGAGGGGCTGCTGCTCTTCAGCAATGACCCGCAATGGGCTGCGGCAGTGACCGACCCGGGCAGCGGGCCGGACAAGACCTATCACGTGCAGATCGATTGCCGCCCGAGCGCCGAGCGGCTGGCGCAGCTGCAGGCCGGGGTGGTCGACCCCGACCCGGACGGCGGCGGGGCGTTGCTGCGCGCCAAACAGGTGCGCTTGTTGCGCGAAGGCGAGCGCAATGCCTGGCTTGAAATCGTGCTGGACGAAGGCCGCAACCGGCAGATCCGCCGGCTGCTGGCGGCCGTGGATATCGGTGTGCTGCGGCTGGTGCGCGTGGCGATCGGTTCGCTGGCAATGGGGGCGCTGGGCAAGGGCGCCTGGCGCGAGCTCAGTGCGGCGGAAGTCCGGGCGCTGATGTCGGCTCCCGCCAGCGCGCCAGGCGCGCGCTGAGCAAGGCGCCGACCACTTCGACAGCGCGCGCATCGCCAGCACCGTTGGCGTCATGGCGCCGCCCCTTGGCGTGGTTGCAGCTGGCACAGGCCAGCGCGAGATTGCGTGCGTCGTTAGGGGCGTCGCCGACCAGCGCGCAGAGCGCGGCGGCGGCGCGCCGGCCGAACCAGGCCTGCGGCACCACGTGTTCCAGGGTGGTGTGGCCGAGCGGCTCGCCGTCGGCACGGACCTGCAGGCGCCGCCGGCAATGCAGGCAGCGGGTTTCCCAGCGATCGGCAAGCAGCTGCGCCTGGGCATCGGTCTGCGCCGCGAGCAGAAGCCGTTGGCGCAGGACCGTGCGCATGCTCAGGACTTGATGACGTCCAGTTCGCGGCCGATCTTGATGAAGGCATCGATGGCCTGATCCAGGTGCTCGCGGGTGTGTGCGGCGCTGATCTGGGTACGGATGCGCGCCTGCCCCTTGGGCACCACCGGGAAGAAGAAGCCGATGGCGTAGATGCCTTCTTCGAGCAGGCGCTCGGCAAACTTCTGCGCCAATGGCGCGTCGTAGAGCATCACCGGGCTGATCGGGTGCACGCCGGGCTTGAGATCGAAGCCGGCTGCGGTCATGCGCTCACGGAAGTAGCGGGTGTTCTCCACCAGCTGCGTGCGCAGCTCGCCGGCCGCGTCCAGCATCTCGAACGCCTTGATGCCGGCGGCCACCACGTGCGGCGGCAGCGAGTTGGAAAACAGGTAGGGCCGCGAACGCTGGCGCAGCAGTTCGATCACTTCGCGCCTTGCGGTGGTGAAGCCGCCCAGTGCGCCGCCCATGGCCTTGCCCAGGGTGCCGGTGAAGATGTCGATCTGGTCCAGCACGCCCTTGACCTCGGCCGAGCCACGACCGCTGGCGCCCAGGAAGCCGGTGGCGTGGCATTCGTCGATGTGCACCAGCGCGTTGTACTTGCGGGCCAGGGCAGTGATCTCGTCCAGCGGGGCGATGAAGCCGTCCATCGAGAACACGCCGTCGCTGGTGATCAGCTTGGTCTTGCAGCCGGCCGCGTCGGCGGCCTGCAGCTGCGCTTCCAAGTCGGCCATGTCGCAGTTGGCGTACCGGAAACGCTTGGCCTTGCACAGGCGCACGCCGTCGATGATGGAGGCATGGTTGAGCGCGTCGGAAATGATCGCATCCGCTTCGCCGAGCAATGGTTCGAACAGGCCGCCGTTGGCGTCGAAGCAGGCCGCGTAAAGGATGGTGTCTTCGGTGCCGAAAAACTCGGCGATGGTGCGTTCCAGTTGCTTGTGCAGGTCCTGGGTGCCGCAGATGAAACGCACCGACGCCATGCCGAAGCCATGCGTGTCCAGCGCGTCCTTGGCGGCCTGGATGATGTCCGGGTGGTCGGCCAGGCCCAGGTAGTTGTTGGCGCAGAAGTTCAGCACGCTGCGGCCGTCTGCCAGGGTGATCCGGGCCGACTGCGGGCCGGTGATGATGCGCTCGGACTTGAACAGGCCCTGGGACTGGAGGGTCTCCAGTTCGGCGGCGTAGTGGGCGGTGAGCGCGGCAGGCGGACGGGTCATGGCGGTCGCTGTGGCAAAGAAAGAAGCGCAATGTTAACGATCACAATGGCATACCACTACGTCATGCAAAATCGGCATAAGCGGCGGCGTGGATGTCATTTCACCGCCCGCGTGCCGCTGCGCAGCATGGCATGCTTGCTGTTCAGCTGCGCCCACCGGCCAGGAGATCGTTGTGACACACCCCCGTATCCGTCTTGCTTCCCTGTTCTGCACGCTGCTGGCGCTGGCTGGCCCGGCCGGCGCGCGTGATATCGGGCTGCTCAACGTGAGCTACGACCCCACCCGCGAGTTCTACCGCGACTACAACACCGCCTTCGCAGCCCAGTGGAAGCAGCAGCATCCGCAGGACACGGTGACGGTGGAAACCTCGCATGGCGGGTCGGGTAAGCAGGCGCGGGCGGTCATCGACGGCATCGAAGCCGATGTGGTCACCCTGGCACTGGCCTACGACGTGGACGCGATTGCCGAAAAGGCCAAGCTGATCGACAGCGATTGGGAAAAGCGGCTGCCGGACAACAGCGCCCCTTACACGTCGACGATCGTGTTCCTGGTGCGCAAGGGCAACCCGAAAAATATCCACGACTGGCCGGACCTGCTGCGCTCGGGCGTGGCGGTGGTGACGCCGAACCCGAAGACCTCCGGCGGTGCGCGCTGGAACTATCTGGCCGCCTGGGCCTATGCCGACCACATCTTCAAGGGCGACCGCGAGCGCATCCTGCGCTACATGCAGGCCTTGTTCCGTAACGTGCCGGTGCTCGATACCGGTGCACGCGGCGCTACCACCACCTTCGTCCAGCGCGGGATCGGCGATGTACTGCTGGCCTGGGAAAACGAGGCGCTGCTGGCGCGCGAGGAACTGGGCAAGGACAAGTTCGAGATCGTGGTACCGAAGCTGTCGATCCTGGCCGAGCCGTCGGTGGCGCTGGTGGACAAGAACGTGGACAAGCACGGCACCCGTGATGTGGCCGAGGCCTATCTTCGCTACCTGTATGCACCGGAAGGCCAGAAGCTGGCTGCCAAGCACTTCTATCGCCCGCGGCATCCGGAGTTCGCCGATCCGGCGGATGTGGCCCGCTTTCCCGACATCAAGCTGGTGACCATCCAGCAGGCCTTCGGCTCGTGGGACAAGGCACAGCAGGAACACTTTGCCGACGGCGGTCTGTTCGACCAGATCCAGGCCAAGAAGTAGCCATGCAGACATCGGTTGCATCCGGCACGGTGTCGCCATCGCGCCGGCGCGTGATGCCGGGGCTGGGTCTGAGTCTGGGCATCACCCTGACCTGGCTGGGCCTGATCGTGCTGATCCCGTTGCTGGGGATTTTCATCAAGACCAGTGGGCTGGGCTGGGAGGGGCTGTGGAAGGTCTGGAGCGAGCCGCGCGTGCTGTCGGCGTTGCAGGTGAGCTTCGGCACCGCGTTCGCGGCCGGTGCCTTCAATGCGGTGATGGGCACGTGGGTGGCCTGGGTGTTCGTGCGCTACAGCTTTCCGGGCAAGCGCTTGTTCGATGCGGTGATCGATCTGCCGTTCGCGTTGCCCACGGCAGTGGCCGGTATTGCGTTGACCGCGTTGTATGGCGGCAACGGCTGGGTCGGGCGTTGGCTGGAGGTGATCGGCATCAAGGTGGCCTACACCCAGCTGGGCATCGTGCTGGCGCTGGTGTTCGTGGGCCTGCCGTTCGTGGTACGGGTGGTGCAGCCGGTGCTGGCCGAAAGCGAGCGGGAGCTGGAAGCGGCTGCCGCCACGCTGGGCGCCTCGCGCTGGCAGACGGTGTGGCGGGTGGTGCTGCCGGGGCTGTGGCCTGCGGTGCTGACCGGCTTTGCCCTGGCGTTTGCGCGCGGGGTGGGTGAGTACGGCTCGGTGATCTTCATTGCCGGCAACCTGCCCAATTCCACCGAGATCGCGCCGCTGCTGATCACCATCCGGTTGGAAGAGTTCGACTACGCCGGCGCCACCGCGATTGCGGCGGCCATGTTGCTGCTGTCGTTCGTGATCCTGCTGCTGGTCAATACGTTGCAGGCACGCCTGCTGCGCTATCAACGGAGGCCCGCATGAGCGATGCTGTCTCATCGTTGCCCTCCCTGTTGCAGACACGCACGATGACCGAGCAGGCGCGCCGCATCACCGACTCGGCCACCAATGAGCCGCGCTGGGTGCAGTGGTTGATGATCCTGGGCGCGTTGGCCTTCCTGCTGGCCTTCCTGCTGCTGCCGCTGGTGCTGGTGTTCGCCGAGGCGTTGCGTGGCGGCTGGGATACCTTCCTGCGCGCAGTGGTCGATCCGGATGCGTTGTCGGCGATCAAGCTGACCTTGCTGGTGACCGCGATCGTGCTGCCGTTGAATCTGGTGTTCGGCGTGGCCGCTGCGTGGGCCATCAGCAAGCATCAGTTCCGGGGCAAACGCTTGCTGGTCAGCCTGATCGACCTGCCGTTCTCGGTGTCGCCGGTGGTGGCGGGCCTGATCTTCGTGCTGATCTTCGGGCGCAGTGGCTGGGCCTGGCCGCTGATCGACGAAGGGTGGCGGGTGCAG
This sequence comes from Xanthomonas sp. NCPPB 1068, assembly GCF_041479385.2. Classification (NCBI taxonomy): domain Bacteria; kingdom Pseudomonadati; phylum Pseudomonadota; class Gammaproteobacteria; order Lysobacterales; family Lysobacteraceae; genus Xanthomonas; species Xanthomonas sp. NCPPB 1068. The sequence goes on from NZ_CM192986.1 coordinate 1,217,849, forward strand.
CTGCCGGCGCTGGGCGAATTCGTGATCCAGCTGCCGCGGATCGTGTTCGCGTTGCCGGGCATCGTGCTGGCAACGACGTTCGTCACTTTCCCGTTCATCGCGCGCGAGCTGATGCCGCTGATGGAGCAGCAGGGCAGCGACGAAGAGCTCGCTGCACTGAGCCTGGGTGCGAGCGGCTGGCAGATGTTCTGGCGGGTGACCCTGCCCAATATCCGCTGGGGCCTGCTGTACGGCGTGCTGTTGTGCGCGGCGCGCGCGATGGGCGAGTTCGGTGCGGTATCGGTGGTGTCCGGGCATATTCGCGGACGCACCAACACGCTGCCGCTGCACGTGGAAATTCTCTATAACGAATACGCCTACAGCGCCGCATTTGCCTGCGCCTCGCTGCTGGCCTTGACCGCGCTGCTGACGCTGGCGTTGAAGACATATCTGGAATGGCGGCACGGCGATGCGCTGGCCGCCAACCACCGCCACTGAGGTGACCATGGGCATCCGCATCCACCGCCTGCGCAAGCAGTTCGACACCTTCACCGCGCTGGACGACATCACCCTGGACGTGCGCCAGGGCGAGTTGCTGGCCCTGCTCGGTCCCTCAGGTTCGGGCAAGACCACCTTGCTGCGGATCATGGCCGGGCTGGAGCATGCCGATGTCGGGCAGGTGCTGTTCGGCGACGAAGACGCCACCCGCATGAGCGTGCAATCGCGCCGGGTCGGCTTCGTGTTCCAGCACTATGCGCTGTTCAAGCATATGGACGTGTTCGAGAACATTGCCTTCGGGCTGCGCGTGCGGCGTGGCAACGAGCGCTGGGCCGAAGCGCGCATCCGTGCACGCGTGGAAGAGCTGTTGGCGCTGGTGCAGTTGCAGGGCCTGGAGCAGCGCTATCCCACCCAGCTCTCCGGCGGCCAACGGCAGCGCGTGGCATTGGCGCGCGCGCTGGCGATCGAGCCGCGCGTGCTGCTGCTGGACGAGCCGTTCGGTGCGCTGGATGCGCAGGTGCGTCGCGACCTGCGGCGCTGGCTGCGCGAGCTGCACGAGCGCACTGGCCTGACCACGGTGTTCGTGACCCACGATCAGGAAGAGGCGCTGGAACTGGCCGACCGCGTGGCCATCCTCAACCGCGGCCGCATCGAGCAGCTCGACACGCCGGCGATGATCTACGACAAGCCGGCCTCCCCATTCGTGTATTCGTTTGTGGGGGCGGTGAACCGCATTCCCGGGGTGCTGGCGCAGGGGCAGATCCAGGTGGCCGGGCATGCGCTGCCGCTGGCCAATGCCGCGCTGGCTGCAGGGCCGGTCGAGGTTTACGTGCGGCCGGAAGATCTGGTCCCCGACGAGGCGGGCTGGCCGGCCACGGTGGCCTGGTCGCAGCGTAGCGGGGCGCGTCTGCGCCTGCGCGCGACGCTGGAGCCGGCAGGCAACGAGGTAGAGGTGGAGCTGCCGGCGTCGGCCGGAAGTTTTCAGCCAGGGCAGCAACTACGCCTGGCAGCGCGCCACTACGGCGTGTTTTCTGCCTGACCTAGCCGGCTGGTACTAGCCGGGACTCGGGATGGGGGATTGGTGATAGGGATTGGGGCACGGCAGGGATTCTCTTCGCTGTGGCCAATCCCCAATCTCCACTCCCGTCCCATCAAGATTCGGCTCTGCCGGTCGATGAGACGGAGGCCTGATCGGCGTCATCGGCTTGTGCAGGATGTGCGCTGGATCCAGCGAGCGCGACGTTCATGTTGCGCTGCAATGACAGTTCGACTAAGAAGTCAGTGCAGCTCGCTTCGCGCCATCCGCCCGCCCATCGCTCCAGGAGATGCCCCATGAAGCAGACCCCGCTCGCCTGTCGTCTGTCGTTGCTGTTGTTGTCTGTCGTGCCGCTGGCACAAGCGCAGGAGGAAGACGCGCCTGCCTCGCCACTCAGCGGGACCTTTGCGGTGACCAGCGACTACCTGTTCCGCGGTATCTCGCAGACCAACGAAGACCCGGCGTTCCAGGCCGGGCTGACCTACAAGTTGCCGTATGGCTTTTACGTCGGCACCTGGGGTTCCAATGTCGACTACGGCGCTGGCGATCCGGATTGGGAAGTGGACGGCTTCGTCGGCTACAACACCGACCTGAGCGCCAACTTCAACCTGGATGTGATGGTGAACCGCTATCAATACCTGGGCGCGGGCGCATCCAACTACGCCGAGCTGATCACCAAGACCACATTCCTGAAAACCTACAGCCTGACCCTTGCCTACACCAACGATCTGTACGGCACCGACACGGACGGCTACTACTACGCGCTGGATGCCAATTGGGCATTGCCGCACAACTTCACCATTGGCGCCCATGCCGGGCACAGCATCTACACCGCCGCACTCAGCAAGGTGGACCACGACTACAACGATTTCGGCGTCAACGTGGGCAAGACCTTCGGCCCGCTGGGCCTGACCGTGGGCTATTACGACACCAGCGAAGCGGCCGAATTCGGTTTTGGCCGGCAGAATTCGCAGAACCATCTGGTCGCGACTGCGACGGTCACCTGGCCGTGATGGCGATGGACTAAACAGCGGCTCTGACGAGTCGGCTGTGAAGTGGTGAGGCGGCAAGAGTGGCTACGTGGATTCTTCGCCGCCTGTTTAAACGACGCTTTGCTTTAAATCTTGGTTGTTTTGTTTTGGCGTGATTGCATCGTGCGGATCGATCACTTGTAGAGCGGTTGATCTGTGTCTTGGCTGCAGGGCCCTTGCCCGCCCACCATCGCGGGACACGCTGCAAGTACGTCCATGTAGCTCCGTGGCGGCATCCATGCCGCCAAGGGTCCCGCGACGGTGGGCGGGCAAGGACCAGTTGAGACGGTCCTTGCGTCGCGTTTTCAAAAAGCACCAGTAAACCGTCTGACGCGGTGTTTTGTTCTCGATCAAGCAGCTGGAAAACTGGCGCGTGCGGTTTTTCGTTCTTTATGTGCAATCAGCCAACTGTCTGGTGCGGTGTCCTCGCCGATTGCGGGACCGTTGGCGGCATGGATGCCGCCATCGAGCCTCCACGGACGGATTCACGGCGTGTCCCGCGAGCGGTGAGGGCACCGCGCCCTCGACGCTGAGGCTTGGCTGCAGGGCCCTTGCCCGCCCACCGCCGCGGGACACGCTGCAAGTACGTCCATGTAGCTCCGTGGCGGCATCCATGCCGCCAAGGGTCCCGCGACGGTGGGCGGGCAAGGACCAGTGGAGATGGTCGGTACGTTGCGTTTTCAAAAAAGCACCAGTAAACCGTCTGACGCGGTGTTTTGTTCTCGATCAAGCAGCTGAAAAAAACTGGCGAGTGCGGTTTTTTTGTTCTTTATGAGCAATTAGCGAACGGTCTGGTGCGGTGTCCTCGCTCACTCAACCGACTGAGCTTTGTCTGCATCCTCGCCGACGTCGCGTATCTTGAAGCGCTCGCCTGCACCCAAGGATCACCCGCTGCGTTTAAGCACTTCTGAAGACCGAAATACAAAAGGCGCCTCGCGGCGCCTTTTGCGTATCTGCACCATTAGCCAATCAATTCCAGCTCAACACAACCTTGCCGGCCTTGCCTTCTTCCATCAGGTCGAAGCCTTTCTGGAAATCGTCGATCGGCAACTGATGGGTCAGCACCTTGTGCAGCGGGAAACCCGACAGCACCAGCTGCGTCATCTTGTACCAGGTCTCGTACATCTTGCGGCCGTAGATGCCCTGCACGGTGAGACCCTTGAAGATGATCTTGTCCCAGTCGCAACCGGCGCCGCGCGGCATGATGCCGAGCATGGCGATCTTGCCGCCGTGGTACATGCAGTCGAGCATGTCGTTGAACGCGCGCGGGTTGCCGCTCATTTCCAGGCCCACGTCGAAGCCTTCCATGTGCAGGTCGGCCATGACGTCCTTGAGCGAGGTCTTGGAGACGTTGACCACGCGCGTGGCGCCCATGTCGGCGGCCAGCTTGAGGCGAAAATCGTTGACGTCGGTGACCACCACATTGCGCGCACCGATGTGCTTGCAGATGCCGGCGGCAATGATGCCGATCGGGCCGGCGCCGGTGATCAGCACGTCCTCGCCGATGACATCGAATTCCAGCGCGCAATGCGCGGCATTGCCGTACGGGTCGAAGAAGGCGGCCAGCTCGGACGGAATCTGGTCCGGAATTGGCCACAGGTTGGACGCCGGCATCACCATGTATTCGGCAAAGGCGCCGTTGACGTTGACGCCGATGCCGACCGTGTTCGGGCACAGGTGCGGACGGCCGCCGCGGCAGTTGCGGCAGTGGCCGCAGACGATGTGGCCTTCGGCCGAGACGCGCTGGCCCACTTGGTAGCCGGTAACCGCCGAACCGAGCTCGGCCACGCGGCCGACGAACTCATGGCCGATGGTCAGGCCGGGGGTGATGGTGCGCTGGCTCCACTCGTCCCACAGGTAGATATGCAGATCGGTACCGCAGATGGCGGTCTTTTCCAGCTTGATCAATACCTCGTTGGGGCCTGGCGTGGGCACGGGAACCTGTTCCAGCCAGATGCCTTTGTTCGCTTCGCGCTTGACCAGCGCCTTCATCGTCTGCGCCATCTGGCGGGGCCTGCTGAGTGAAAGATAAGCCGCCGATTATATGCGGGGGCCAGGCGTATGCATGTGGCGGTGCAAGAGCAATGGTCCCGGCGCAGTCCGGGTCGGGAGGTGGTGGTGATGGGTGGGTTGGCGGACAGGATGCGTCTGTTGCCGGGCGGTTGCCCCCATCCGCCCTTCGGGCACCTTCCCCCGCAGGCGGGGGAAGGGCAGGGAAGTCGAGCGACAGGGAAATCGAGGTACAAGGGAGTCGAGCGACAGAGAAGTAGAGCTACAAGGAAGTCGAGCGACAGGGAAGTCGGCAAGCAGGGAAGTCGACAAGGAGGGAAGTCGACAAGGAGGGGAGCCGCTGCGCAAGACCGGCCACCGCTCGGAGAAGGCAGAAAGGAAAAGCGGAGAAGGCAAAAAGTAGATGAGGCCGAGAACGGCAGGGAAGACAGGAAGCAGGTGAGGCGAGATACGGATAAGCCGAGCAAGTGTGAACGTATGGGAACGGACGCTGCGGACCGGCTTGAGGCGTCAAGACGCTGCCGGCCTGCCTTCTCCCGCGCGCGGGAGAAGGTGGCGCGTAGCGCCGGATGAGGGCGCTTTCAAACGATGTAGCGCTGCTTAAAACTTCACATCCAGGCTCATGAAGTACTGCCGTGGCGCACCCACCACCATGGTCTGGTTGTAGCCGTCCGGATCGGAGGCGACGTAGCCGTTGGTGCCGGTGCTGGCGAAGTAGCGCTTGTCGGTGAGGTTGGTGATGTTGAGGGCGAGCGCGACATTCTCGACCGGGCCCACGCGGCCGAAGTCGTAGCGTGCGCCTGCATTGAACAGCCAGTACGACGGCACCTGCGAGTCGTTGAGGAAGGTGATGTAGCGCTTGTCGACGTACTTGCCGTCCAGGTCCAGGCGCAGGTTGCCAAGCTGGTAGCTGGCGCTGGAGGAGAACATCAGCGCCGGAATGCCGACCACGTCCTTGCCGGAGGTGGCGACCACGCCGTTGTTGAGGTAATCGTCCTGATAGCGCGAGCGGTTCCACGACAGCGAGTTCAACCAGCTCAGGCCTTCGACCGGGCGCCACATCAGCGCCAGATCCGCACCGGCGCTGTGCACCGCACCGACATTGCTCAGGATCGAGGCGCAGGTCTGCACCGCGGTGCACGGCGAGGTGGTCAGCAGGCGGTTGGAGAACTTGGTGAAGTAGGCATCGGCCGAAAGCTGGAACTGCTCGTCCTGAAGGCGGTACCCCATCTGCACGGTTTGCGATTCTTCCGGCTCCAGCGTGGAGCGGCTGCGGTCGAAGGCGGCCTGCGAGGTGGCGAACGGGGTGAAACCGAAGGCGGCGATGTTCTTGCTGTAGGACGCGTAGATGTCCTGGCGCTCGTCGAGTTTGTAGTTCACGCCCACCTGCGGAAGGAAGTTGTCTTCGGCGCGGATGCGGCCCTGCGCCAGTGCGGTGGTCGGCACCAGCGATTGCGCGCGTGTGGTGGTGTCCAGCGCCTTTGCGCCGTAGTTCAGCGTCAGCCGATCATCGAGCAGGCGCAAGGTGTCCTGCAGGTACAGCATGCGGGTCTGGGTGGTGTAGCGCTGCTGGAAATCGCGGCGGAACGGGGTCTGTGCCTCAAGGACGTTGTATAGCGAGGTATAGCCCTCGTTGCCGAGCGCGAAGTAATTGCGGCCCTGCGTGGTGCGCGCGTTTTCCGCCCATGCACCGACTTCCAGATCGTGATTGCCCCACGACCACTTCAAGGCGCTGGTGCCGCCAAAACGATCCAGACCATAGTCGGTGGTACGCATCGACACCGGAATCTGCGCCGAGGTGGCCACGTACGGCGTCACCCATTGCCCTTCGCCACGATTGGCGTGGTAGTAGCCGGTGGCATCGAGCGTTGCGCCACCGAACACGAAGGTGCCGGACAGGCCGGCAAGATTGTCGCGACGCAGGCCGCCGCCGGCGTAGTAGCTGGCATCGAGCCAGCTGTAATCGCTGGGAAGCCCGGCCAGCGATTGCGGGTAACCGTTGGCCACGCCGCTGGTGGCGCCGGTGTTTTGATATGCACGCGCCATCTGCACGGCGGTGGCCCAGTCCGGCTGCAGGTAATCGTAGTCCCAGCCCAGTGCGCGCTGGCTGGTCAACGACAGATCCATGTAGTCGTATTCCTTGCGCCGCGAGGTATCCAGAAACAGGCTCAGGCGGTTGCCGTCGCCCCACTGGTACACGGTCTTGAGGTTGGCCTGTTCGGAGGTCTGGTCGCCGAAGCCCTTCCATTTGTCGGTGCTGGCATTGGCGTAGGACAGGTACGCCGACAAGCCGTTGCGGTCGCCGGTGTCGGCGCGCACGAAGGTACGGCGCGTCGCATCGCTGCCCACCGTCTGCACCAGCCGCGCGCCGGGCGTGGTCTGCGGATCGGCCGAATAGAACTGCATGGTGCCGCCGAGATTGGTATTTGAGGCGGTGCCGAGCGCGCCGGCGCCTTGCGCGATTTCCACCGAGCCAAGGTTTTCCGAAATGATGGCGCGGGTGATGTGCAGGCCGTTGGTGACGCCGTAACTCATGTTGCCCAGCGGGATGCCGTCGAGCGTGTAGCCCAGACGGCTCTGATCGAAGCCGTGCAGGGTGACCTGCGTGGACCATTCGTAGGTGCCGAACGGGTCGGCCGACTGGAACTGTACGCCGGGCAGTTTTTCGACGGCCTTGAAGGCGCTGCTGCCCGGTGTGAGTTGTTCGATGTCCTGGCGGCTGATGCGCTGCACCTGCCGCGTGCTGCCCTGCGAGACCACGTTGATGGCATCCAGCTGCGTTGCATTGCCTGCAGCATCGGCCGTCGTTGCCGGTGCGTCGGCCACGCTGGCGGTCACCGGGTCGGCGGCCTGCGCCATGACGGGAAGCAGCGCGGCCAGGGCGAGCGCCAGCGGAGTGACATCAAAACGACGAGCGGAAGTCATGGGGGAATCCTGTTCGAGCACGGCTGAGGGCGGACGCGCGGTGCAACACCGGCGTTTCGCGACGCAGGGTGTCAACGGCTCATGAAACATTGATGACGGCGGCTGTCGCAAAACTGTCGCGCTTGCCCGCTATACACGTGTTCTGCAGCCGCATCGCGCGCTGCATTGCACGGGCTTCGCTAGGATTTTGGTCATGACGTCATCTGCTTCGCGCCGCGATTTCCTCAAGCGGGTTGCTGCACTCACTGCGGCCGGAGCGCTGCCTTCGTCGATCGGGCGCGCGCTGGCGCTGCCGGCCAATTCGCGTACCGGCACGTTGCGCGACATCGAGCATGTGGTGATCCTGATGCAGGAAAATCGCTCGTTCGATCATTACTTCGGCGCACTGCGTGGCGTGCGCGGATTCGGCGACCCGCATGCGTTGCAACTGCGCGACGGCAACCCGGTCTGGAGCCAGCCTGCGGCCGATGGACGGCGCCTGTTGCCGTTCGCGTTCGATTCGCAAACCACCTGCGCGCCGCTGATCAAGAGCCTGGACCACTCCTGGAAAGCCGGCCACGGGCAGGACCCGGCACGCTGGGCCGAATACGACACCTGGGTGCCGTACAAGGGCGAGCTGACGATGGGGTACTTCCAGCGTCAGGACATCCCGTACTACCACGCGCTGGCCGACGCCTTCACCATCTGCGATGGCTATTTCTGCTCGATGCATGGGCCGACCAATCCCAACCGCATGTACCTGTTCACCGGCACCAGCGGCCTGAGCGTGGGCGACCTGCGCGCACAGGTGGCCGACAACGCCGACGATGGCAACTGGACTGCCGACATGGCGCGCGACAAACCCGGTTACGCGGCGATGGGGTGGACCACGTATGCGCAGCGGCTGCAGGCCGCCGGCATCGATTGGCGCGTGTATCAGGAATACGACAACTTCGGCTGCAACTCGCTGGCGTATTTTGCGCACTACCGCGGGCTCGATCGCGCCGACGAGCGCTATCGGCGCGCACGTGCCTGCGTGCCCGGGTCCACCGCAGAAAACGCGCCCCACACCCAGGCCGATCACCTGATTGCGGCCATTGCAGCCGATGTGCAGGCCAATCGCCTGCCGCAGGTGTCGTGGATCATTCCACCCACCGCGTATTGCGAACATCCCGAAGCACCGCCGGCCTATGGCGAATCGTTGGTGGCGCGTTTGATCGACGCGCTGACCTCCAATCCGGAGGTCTGGGCCAAGACTGCATTGATCATCAACTACGACGAGAACGACGGCTTCTTCGATCATGTGCCGGCACCGCTGCCGGCGCTGGATGCACGCATGGGGCGCAGCAATGTCGATGTGCGCGGCGAGTCGTATAACGGTGTGCCGGTCGGCCTGGGCATCCGCGTGCCGATGTTGGTGATCTCGCCTTGGACGCGGGGCGGCTGGGTCAATTCGCAGGTGTTCGACCACACCTCGGTGCTGCGCCTGCTGGAGCGTCGCTTCGGTGTGGCCGAGCCGAATATCAGTCCATGGCGTCGTGCGGTCAGCGGCGATCTCACCAGCGTGTTCGACTTCCGCAAGCCGGACGATTCGGCGCTGAGCGCCTTGCCCTCCATCGACGACTACCGTGCGCGCACGGCTGCGGTGCGCAACAAGCCGCTGCCGGCGCCACCGGCCACGGCGCGCATGCCGCGCCAGGAGCCGGGCCAACGTCCGGCACGCGCGTTGCCCTACGCCCTGCAGGTGCATGCGCGCGAACACGCGGGCGAAGCGCTGCAGCTGCACTTCGTCAACACCGGCACCGCTGCGGCGGCCTTCAATGTCTACAGTGGCGCCGCCAGCGGCGGGCCCTGGTATTACTCCGTGTTGCCGGGCACGCAGCTCGACGATGTGCCGGTGGGCGCTGCACTCGATGGCGCGTATGCGTTGCGCGTGCACGGGCCCAATGGATTCCTGCGCGAGTTTGCAGGCGTCGTGCGGCCCGCATCGGCGCAGCAGGCGGCGCCGTGGCTGGAAGCGCGGCAGGAGGGCGATGCGCTGGTGCTGGAGATCGGCAATGCCGGGCAACAGGCCTGCACGCTGCAACTGCGCGCGCTGGACCACGGCGACTCCAGTCCACGCTCGCTGCAGCTGGCCGGTGGTCAGCGCCAGACCATCCGGCTGGCGCTGGCGGCAAGCGATCACTGGTACGACGTGATGGTAGAGCAACCGGGTGCGGCATTTCGCCGCCGGCTGGCCGGTCATCTGGAAACCGGTCGGCCAAGTCGCAGCGATCCGGCGTTGGGACGCGCCTGAGCGGAGGCCTGCCGCTGCGTGCGTCAGCGGGCGTGGCGTGACTTCCACGCTGGATGGAATGGCCGCCAAGGACACCGACGCCGCCCCGTTCAACGCGCTCAAGCCGTTGCCGGCGGCGGTCAGGGCCAAGCGCTGCAGGGTTCGAAGACAAGCGCCCGGGCTCGGTGCCGGTCAACCTCGTGTCGGAGCTGGACATCAGTGGCGGCAGCGCCGGCGTGCCGGTAATGGATGCGCAGGGCAGTTGGTCGGTCTGGGGTTCGACGGCAACCGGGAGTCGGTGAGCAGCGACTGGACCTTCGACCCGGCGATGACCCGCTCGACCGCTGCACAAAGCGATCTGCGCTGGATCATGACTGTGGTGGCGCCCGCATTGCAGGTCCCGAAGGCGCCGGGTGTGCGCTGGGTTGGCCGGGCAGGGGACGGGGAGCGGTTATGATGCGGTCCGGTTTCGCCGCAGCGAGCCGGCCCCTCCCCCAAGGAACTCTCAGCGCATGCGCATCCTGCTTGCTCGTCACGGCGAGACGCCGTGGAACGCCGAAGGCCGTTACCAGGGCCAGATCGATATTCCGCTGTCGCCGGTGGGCGAAGGGCAGGCACGTGCGCTGGGCGAACGGCTGCACACGCTGCAGATCGACCGCGCAGTGGCCTCGCCGCTGTCGCGCGCGCAGGCCACCGCCAAGGCTGCGTTGGGTGCATCGCGCGAAAGCCTGCTGCAGACCGATGCCGACCTGCAGGAAATCGCCCATGGCGAGTGGGAAGGTTTGCTGGCCAGCGAAATCAACGACAAGGATCCCGCCCGCCTGCGTGCCTGGCGCGAAGAACCGGACACCGTGCTGATGCCGGGCGGCGAATCGTTGCGCCAGGTGCTGGACCGCAGCTGGCGCGGCCTGGCGCGTGCCGCCGACGGGCTGGGCGCCGACGACACCTTGCTGGTGGTCGCGCACGACGCGGTCAATCGCGTGATCCTGTGCAAGATCCTCGGCCTGCCGCTGTCCAAGCTGTGGAGCTTCCGCCAGGCGCCCACCACTCTCAACCTGCTCGAAGGCGACGACGTCGACCACCTCGAAGTGGTCCGTTTGAACGACTGCGCCCACCACACGCCGTTTTTCGGTGAGGCCAAGCATCGGGCGTTGTAACGTCTCGCAACGCAGCGTAGGTCTACCAGTACGGAGACGTATCATCATAGACAGCGCGACATATCAGTAATTTGGTAATGATGCGCCGTCCTGCCGGATGGCGTTATCTCGCTGCTTAAGCGATGGCGCAAACTCAAGATGGAAAATGGTCAGGCAGGCGATGACTCATTTGCGTCCAGAAGTAGCTCCGCGAACATCCAAGTTATTCGCCTGGAGCAAGGTCATATTGCTTTGTGCACCGATAGCTCTGGTGCCGTTGAGTCTGTTCGTCGATTTTGCACCCGCTCCATTTTTAAGGTCTGACCTTTGGTTCTGGCCGATGACGGCCCTAGGTGCTGTGCTGTGCGTGCTATTGCAGAGGAATGCACGTCGGCATGGGCGCGAGGGAATTTTCAATCAAAACAGCCGGTTGTTTTCGGTATTCATGATATGCGGCGCACCGATATTGTTGGGCTGTGTATGCTTGTTACTGTTGTGCAAGCTGTTGCCGTGGTTATTCACCCTGGCGGTGGGCGAATCATTCGAACACACATATGTGATGCAGACGCATTACCAACATGATCGAAAGCTTTGCGAGTACCGGTTAACTGGCGCGCCGATGGAGGGTGCCGTGCCCAGCTATCTCTGTATCAACGCGTCTTCTTATCGGCGTCATCCGGAGCAACCGGTGCAGGTGCTGTTGACCGGTCAGCGGTCTGTGTTGGGTCTGCGGATCGAAAGGTTCTACGAAAAATAGCCACGCAAAGCGAGGATTGCAGCGGGGATAGCCTGTGGCGGAGTTGTCTTCCGTGTGGGAATACTGCCGTAGTTTCTTCATCGCGGCCAAACCATCGCTTCCCTGATCAACTGTGCGCTGCATTGGCGATAATGCCCTCCAATGCGCATGACATCAGGTAAATTCAGTGACTACCCCCACAGTACTCTCCGACTGGCTCGCCTACATCGAGCAGCAGCATCCCAACGCCATCGACATGGGCCTGGAGCGCGTGCGCGAGGTTGCGGCGCGCCTGCAGATCGAAGCGCCCGCCAGGCATGTCATCGTCGTGGGCGGCACCAACGGCAAGGGCTCGACGGTGGCCTTCATCGAGGCGATCGGGCGCGCGGCCGGCTGGAAGGTGGGTGCCTACACCTCGCCGCATCTGCTGCGCTACAACGAACGCGTGCGCATCGACGGCAATGAGGCCAGCGACGCGCAGCTGGTCGAAGCGTTTGCTGCCGTCGAGGCGGTGCGCGGTGATACCACGCTGACCTATTTCGAATACGGCACGCTCGCCGCGCTGTGGCTGTTTCAGCAGTCCGCGCTGGAGTTGGCGGTGTTGGAAATCGGCCTGGGTGGGCGCCTGGATGCGGTCAACATCGTCGATTCGGACGTGGCGGTGATCACCACCGTGGATATCGACCACACCGACTGGCTGGGCGAGGATCGCGAGGCCATCGGCACCGAGAAGGCCGGCATCATCCGCGCCTGGAAACCGGTGGTGCTGGGCGAAATCGACCCGCCGTCCAGCGTGCTGCGACGCGCTTACCAACTGGGCGCCAATGCCATCCGTGCCGGCAGCGATTACTTCTTCGAGCCGATCGACGCCCGGCAATGGCGTTGGCGCGATGTGGCCGTGACCCTGGAGCTGCCGATGCCGGCCCTGCTGGCGCCGGTGCAGCTGGCCAATGCCGCAGCCGCGATCGCGGCGCTGCAGGCCTTGCCGGTGGACGTGCCCGCAGCGGCCTGGGCGCAGGGCATGACCGACGCACAGGTGGCGGGGCGCCTGCAGCGCATGGACGTCGCCGGCGTGGAGGTGCTGCTGGATGTGGGGCACAACCCGCAGGCTGCACGCGCTCTGGGTCAGGCACTGGCTGCGCAGCCGATCGCCGGCGTCACCCATGCCGTCTATGCCGCGCTGGCGGACAAGGATGCGGTGGGCGTAGTGGAGGCAGTGGCGGCGCAGGTGGATCACTGGACGCTGGCGGGGCTACAAGGCGTCCGCGCCCAATCGGCGAAGGCCTTGCAGCAGCGTCTGCAGGGCACGGCCGCGGCCCAGGCGGCGTGTCATGCCGATGTTGCGCATGCGCTACGCGCGGTGCTGGCCGCCGCCCGGCCCGGCGACCGTGTATTGGTCTTTGGCTCCTTTCTTACCGTTGCCGACGCGCTAACCGCACTTCGTTCAGCCCACTAGGGTCGGCGGGGTGGCGCCGGCCTTATAATCGCCGCGGCACCCCGCCACGCCGCCTTTAGCTCTCTTCTGTGGACACTGCTCTGAAACAGCGACTGATTGGCGCCATCGTTCTGGTGGCACTTGCCGTGATCTTCCTTCCGATGCTGGTCAAGGGCCCCGCGCCAGCCAGCGGCGTGGCCGATGTCCCGCTCGAAGCACCTGCCGCGCCCGGCAATGGCGAATTTGAAACCCGTGAATTGCCGCTGGTCACCCCCGGCAATGCACCGGCTGGTGGCGCCTTGGGCATGGCCGGCGCTCCCAGCGCGCCTGCAGCGGTGCAGGACAACCCGGATGCCGCCGATCTGGCCAACCCCTCCAGCGCGCCGTCGGCGCCAGAAGTGGCGGCCGGCAACTACGCGGTGAATTTTGGCGCGTATGCCACCAGCGCCGATGCCGATGCTGTGATTGCGCGGCTCAAGCAGGCGCAGTTGCCTGGCTTCAGCGAGAAGACCCAGATCGGTGATCGCCCCGCCTGGCGTGTGCGCGTGGGGCCGTACGCCGATCAGGCCCAGGCCGAATCGGCCCGCCTGCAGGCAGTGAAGGTGCGCAGCGACGTCAATGCGCAAGTGGTGACGCTGGACGCGAATGCCGCCGCACCGGCGCCGGTCGCGACGCCGACGCCCGCGCCGGCTGCTAAACCGAGCAGCACCGTGGCCGCTGCCAGCGCGCCGGCTGCGCCAAAGACCGAGAGCCTTCCGCCGGAACCGGCCAAGCCGGTCGCAGCGGCACCCAAGCCGGCCGAAGCGCCCAAGCCGACACCCGCCCAGCCAGACGTTGCCAAGGCAGCGCCGGCCAAGCCAGAACCTGCCAAGCCCGAAGTTGCCAAGCCGGTCGCCGCTGCACCGGCCGCGCCGCCAGCACCTGCCGCCAGCGGCGTCGGGTTTGCCGTGCAGCTGGGCGCATTCGGTCGCGCCGAAGATGCCGACGCGCTGCGCGACCGCGTGCGCGCCGCCGGCTTCAGCGCCTTCGTCGAACAGGTCCGTACCGACAAGGGCGCGCTCAACCGCGTGCGTGTCGGGCCGGTGGCCAATCGCGGCGACGCCGAGCAGTTGCGTGCGCAGGTCGCCGCCAAGGTCGGCATTTCCGGCATGGTGCGCCCGCATCCATAAACGCCTGCGCCGGCCGCAAGCAAGCGCGGCCGCTGGGTGTGTGGCAGCCGCTTGTACACTGCACGGCTGGCGCACCGCCATGTGTCCGCTAACTGCGCGCATTGCGCTGCCGGCTGCGGCTGGACTTTTTGAACGCCTCGCACCCACGGAGGGGAGGGCAATGACGACCGAGCCAGAGTGCAGCAACGGCGCGCGCGCCGCGCGGAGACCTCGCCAATGATCGACATGGTGCTGGGCGTCATCATTCTGGTGTCGGCGCTGCTGGGCTTGCTGCGCGGCTTTGTCGCCATCGTGGTCGGCACCTTGTCGTGGCTGCTGGCCGGCTGGGCCACCTTTCTGTTCGGCGGCGCGGCGGCGCGCTGGCTGGCCGATGGCAAGCATCCCTCGGCCACCGAGTCGTTCGGTGGCTACGCCATGGTGTTTGTCGGCGTGCTGATCAGCGTGGCGGTGATCGGCATGGTCATTCGCGCCGGCGTGGACGCGGTCAAACTCGGTGGCACCGACCGTATGCTCGGCTTCGGCCTGGGCGTGGTGCGCGGCGCGTTCTTGGCCAGCGTGCTGGTGCTGCTGATGGGCTTCACCCCGCTGCCGCGGGAGCCGTCCTGGCGCCAGTCGGTGCTGCTGCCCATGCTCCAGCCCGGTGTGGGCTGGATGCGCGCGCAGCTGCCGGCCTGGCGGATGCCATCGATGGAGATGCCATCGATGGAACTCGGCAACTTGCCAACGGAGTTGGGGAAGTTGCCCTCGGCAGGCGATAATACGGACCTGGGCAAGGCGCTTGGCGGTTCCGGCCTGAGCGACACCATCACGCGTGCGCTTGGCAAACCCGGCAAAGCTGCCAGCGACGGACGCGATCCGACGCAGGCGATGCCGGCCAATATCGATCCGGCGCAGGTTCGCGGCGGAGAAAGCGACCCGGCTCGGGTCGAATCCCAAGGCCAGGCACGGCCACCTTCACAGTAACGGCGCAAGCCGAAGCGGAGAACGCGCACCATGTGTGGCATCGTCGGTATTGTCGGCAACCAGAACGTCGCCGGGCAGCTGTATGACGGCCTGACCGTCCTGCAGCATCGTGGGCAGGACGCCGCAGGCATCGCCACCGCAGATGGCACGCGCCTGCGCGTGCAAAAAGCCAATGGCCTGGTGCGCGACGTCTTCGACGAAAAGAAGATGGCGGTGCTGGAAGGCCGCGTCGGCATCGCGCATTGCCGCTACCCGACCGCAGGCTCGGAAGGCATGGACGAGGCGCAGCCGTTCTACGTCAATTCGCCCTACGGCATTGCATTGGCGCACAACGGCAACCTGATCAACACCGAGGCCTTGCGCCAGCAGGTGTTCGAAGCCGACCGTCGCAACATCAATACCGATTCGGACAGCGAAGTGCTGCTGAACGTGTTCGCCTACGAGCTGGACGCGCAGCGCATGCTCACTCCCGAAGCGGCAATCCGCGCGGTGGCCGGCGTGCACCGCCGCTGCAAGGGCGGCTACGCGGTGGTCAGCGTGGTGCTGGGCCTGGGCCTGGTGGCGTTCCGCGACCCGCACGGCATCCGTCCGCTGGTGCTGGGCAAGCGCGAGCACGCCGAGGGCACCGAATACATCGTGTCCTCCGAATCGGCCGCGCTGGACATCCTGGGCTATCAGCGCGTGCGCGACGTGCGCCCGGGCGAAGCACTGGTGATCACCGCGCGTGGCGAGCTGTTCTCGGAAGTGTGTGCGTCGCCGACCAACAACGCGCCGTGCATCTTCGAATACGTGTATTTCGCGCGTCCCGATTCGATGATCGACAACATCTCGGTGCACAAGGCGCGCATGCGCATGGGCCTGAAGCTGGGCGAAAAGATCCTGCGCCTGCGTCCGGACCACGACATCGACACCATCATCCCGATCCCGGATACCTCGCGCGATGTGGCGCTGGAAATGTCCAACGTGCTCGGCGTGAAGTACCGCGAGGGGTTCGTCAAGAACCGTTACGTGGGCCGCACCTTCATCATGCCGGGGCAGGGCGAGCGGCAGAAATCGGTGCGTCGCAAGCTCAATCCGATCCATCTGGAATTCCGCAACCGCGTGGTGCTGCTGGTGGACGATTCCATCGTGCGCGGCACCACCAGCCGGCAGATCGTGCAGATGGCGCGCGATGCGGGGGCGCGCAAGGTGTATCTGGCCTCGGCCGCGCCGCCAGTGCGCTATCCCAATATTTACGGCATCGACATGCCGGCCGCCGAAGAGCTCATTGCGCATGGCCGCAGTGAGCTGGAAATCCAGGAATTTCTTGGCTGCGACTGGCTGATCTACCAGGATCTGGAAGACCTGGAAGTGGCCGTGCGCGAAGGCAATCCGGAGATCAAGCAGTTCGATTCCTCGTGCTTCAACGGCGAATACATCACCGGCATCGAGCCGGGCTATTTCGAACGCATCCAGCAGCTGCGCTCGGACGATGCCAAGAAGCGTCGTCGCGCCTGAGTCATCGCGGTGGCGCGGCCGATTGGCCGCGCTGATGCTGCCGGCAGGCCGTGCGAGACAGCACGCCTGCGGGCGCTTGCGGGCGTACTGGGTGTCTGCTGCAAGCGGTCACTCGTGGCCGACGGCATGAGCATCGGTTCGTTCGAAAGCACCGATCTCTTTTCTGCTGCGCGCCTGTGCCTGGACCAGGCCGACCCGCTGCAGAAAGTCGCACTGACCCAGCAGTACGCTGAGGCCTTTCGCGCAGGCCATCTCATGATCGCTTCGGCGGCGCCTGCGCCCGAACCGATCCGCATGCCGGGGCGGCCGCCAACACCAATCCTGGTGCATCCACGCGAGCTGCCGCGACGCGGATTGGGAACACCGGAAGGGCGCGCCGCGTTCATCCATGCCATCGCCCATATCGAGCTCAATGCCATCGACCTGGCCTGGGATGCGGTGTATCGCTTTCGCGGGCTACCCGAGGGGTTCTATGCCGATTGGGTGGCAGTTGCCGACGACGAATCGCGCCACTTCATGCTGCTGCGTGCGCGCCTGAAGGCGCATGCCCACGACTATGGCGACTTTGCCGCGCATAACGGCTTGTGGGAAATGTGCGAGAAAACCGCGCACGACGGCCTGGCACGCATGGCCCTGGTGCCACGCGTGCTCGAAGCGCGTGGCCTGGACGTAACGCCGGCGATGATCGTCAAGCTGCGCTCGCTCGGCGATGCGGCAACCGCCGACGTGCTGGACATCATCCTGCGCGAAGAAGTGGCCCATGTCGCGGCCGGCTCGCGGTGGTACCGCTGGTATTGCGAACAGGCCGGCGTCGAGCCGCGTGCGCGCTTCAAGGCCCTGTTGCGCGAGTACGCCGGCGGCTACCTGCATGGGCCGTTCAATATCCAGGCGCGGTTGCTCGCCGGGTTCGATGAGGAAGAACTGGCCGATCTGGTAGAGCAGGCCGGCTGATCGCTGCGCCGATGCGCAGACGAGACGGTGTGGCATGCGTGCCGACACCCCGCCGCCGAACGCGTGCACCGACCAGCCAGTGCCGCTGTCATTTGGCTTGACCGAACGCCAAGCGGTGCGCCGATCGTATCGCGCTGCCGTTGTCCCGCGCTGCGCATGCTCCAACGCAACGCCCCCGCACGCAGTGGGGCAGCGTGCTGCCCAAATTCTGCACGTGTCCTCGCCGCTGCGTTCCCCCGGTGCCGCGACTCACACACCGGACTGTGCGCTGGTTCCTTCCATGCCGCCGCCGGAATCGCATCCAGTCATCGGCAAACATCACAAAAATGTAATTTTCCTTTGTAACAACTTGCAATCTGTCCTTTGTGGCGCGCCCTAATGACGTCCCGGGGACAGGGGCCCGGTGTTTCGCATCCGTTACTTCCATGTCTTAGGAGAGAGAGACGATGAAGTCGAAGTCGATGTGCACCACGCTGGGCCTGGTGGCCATGTGCCTGGCCGGGTCGGCCGCCGCTGCCGGCAAGCCGCTGTACCAGACCGGCCCGGCGCTCAGCCGCAGCGCCACTGCCACCGCTGCAGCCGAACCTGCGCTGCAACGCCTGCTGACCGCCCCGTCCACTGCCAACGCACAGGTGGTCCAGCTCGACGCCGGCGCGGTGACCGCGACGGAAAAACTGCTGGAACTGCAGCTGGACGGCCAGACCATCACCGCCACCCAAGCCAAGGTGGATGCGCTGGAAGGCGGCGACAGCGTCTGGTACGGCAACCTCGGCCCGCGCGCCGGCACCCGCGCGCGCACGTTGTCGGGTGTGGACCCGTTGAACTCGGCCATCCTGGTGCGTAGCGGCGACACCGTCACCGGCACCATCCGCTACGCCGGCAAGCTGTATCGCCTGCGTCCGCTCGCCGATGGCCGCCACGTGCTGGTGCAGGTGGACGAGCGGCGCATGCCGCAGGAGCATCCGGCCGAATACAGCCTGCTGC
The DNA here is from genome assembly GCF_041479385.2 of Xanthomonas sp. NCPPB 1068. Classification (NCBI taxonomy): domain Bacteria; kingdom Pseudomonadati; phylum Pseudomonadota; class Gammaproteobacteria; order Lysobacterales; family Lysobacteraceae; genus Xanthomonas; species Xanthomonas sp. NCPPB 1068. The sequence continues at coordinate 1,236,453 of NZ_CM192986.1, forward strand.
CGAAGTTCGACATGCCCAGCGACGGACGCGTCACCGCCGCCGCCGCGTCGTCCGGCAGCCCGGCCACCATCCGCGTGCTGGTGGTCGCCACCAACAAGGCCGTGACTGCCTATGGCGGCAACATGCAGTCGCTGGTGCAGCTGGCGGTGGCCGAGGCCAACCAGGGCTACATCAACAGCAACGTGGGCATCACCCTGCAACTGGCGCGCTACGAGACCACCAGCTACACCGAAACCGGCAACTTCACCACCGACCTGCAGCGCTTCCGTGTGACCAACGACGGCTACATGGACAGCATCCACACCAGCCGCAACACCTACACCGCCGACGTGGGCGTGATCGTGCTGGACAACAGCAGTTACTGTGGGCTGGCGTCGGGTATCGGTTCGACTGCCGCCAGCGCATTCGCATCGGTGTACTGGGATTGCGCCACCGGCTACTACAGCTTTGCGCATGAAATCGGGCATCTGCAGAGCGCACGCCACGATGCCACCAACGACCCCAGCACCTCGCCCTATGCGTACGGCCACGGCTACCGCTACGGCAACAGCTGGCGCACCATCATGGCCTACGACTGCACCAGCGGCTGCCCGCGGTTGAACTACTGGTCCAACCCCAACATCAGCTACAACGGCGTGCCGATGGGCAATGCCAGCACCGCCGACAATCAGCGCGTGCTGGTCAACACCAAGGCCACGATCGCCGGCTTCCGCTGATCCTGTTGCACGTTCACACGGCCCGGCACCGGCAGGTGCCGGGCCAATGCGCTACACCCGGGCGCGGTGATCGCGCAGACTAGACGCACCGCCGGCCGCTGCCGGCCACGTCCTGTCGAGCGGAGCCCTCATGTCCACTTTCCTGCGTTATGCGCTGCTGTGTCTGGTCGCACTGGCCGCTGCCGGCTGCCGCCAGCAACCGGCCGAGCCCGCCGCCACCGCACCCACGCCCACCGTGGAAACCCCGGCGCCGGCGACCAGCAACGATGCCCGGGCCCGCGCCCTGCATGTGCTCGAAGCGCGGTTGCAGAGCGACCACGCCTACCCGGATAACTGCATCAGCATCATCGACGAAGACGGCGATGCGCCGTCCACGGACGCCTTCGACTTTGCGGTGCGCGAGCGCCACGGCGACGGCTGCCCCGGTGACCCGCAGACCAGCCCGGTGCGTGACCGCTTCCGCGTCCAGGCCGATGGCACATTGCTCTGGTACGACGTGGTCAATGCCGATTTCGTCGACTACGCCGAGCGTGCACGTAGCACGCAATGATGTCGTGCACTCAATGGCTCGCGGCTCCACCGCCGAGCCGGGCTGGTTGAACAGCGTATAGCGCCCCGAACGACCGATGCCTGCGCGCGCTGTCGCTGCGCCGCGTGGACTACAGCGCCAGCTGCTCCAGCGACACGCCATCGGCATCCACGCGCAGCACCGAACCTTGTTCGTACCAGTCGCCCAGCACGATGCGCGTGCAGGTCTGCCCGCCTGCCTGCAGCGTGTGGATCGCGGGACGGTGGGTGTGCCCGTGAATCATTCGATCCAGTCCGTAGCGGACAAAAGTGGCCTCCACCTCGGCCGGCGACACGTCGGTGACCGTCTCAAAGCGCGACTGGTCGCCTTGTTTGAGTTCGGCATGGCGTGCCTGGCTGGCTGCACGTGCCTGCTGCGCGAACGCCACGCGCGCGGCCAATGGCTGGGCCAGGAACTGCGCCTGGAACACCGGGTCGCGCGTCTGCGCGCGGAACGCCTGGTAGGCGGTGTCGTCGGTGCACAGCAGGTCGCCATGCATCAGCAGCGTCGTATGGCCGTACAGATCGATCACGCTGGGGTCGGGCAGGATGCGGAAGCCCGCGCGCTGCGCGTAGGTATCGCCGACCAGGAAGTCGCGGTTGCCCGCCATGAAGAACACCGGCACGCCGGCGTCAGCCACTGCATGCAGTGCCACCGCGACCGCATCGGCAGCGGTGGAAGGAGTGTCATCGCCGATCCAGGCTTCGAACAGATCGCCCAGGATGTACAGCGCGTCGCTGCCGGGCACCTGCGTGCGCAGGAAATCCAGAAACAGCTCGGTGATTGCCGGCCGGGCCGGGTCCAGGTGCAGGTCGGAAATGAACAGGGTCGTCATTGCGCCATTGTACGGCGGCAGGACGGGGCGGGAATGGGGAATGGGGAATGGGGAATCGGGAATCGGGAATCGGGAATCGGGAATCGGAGAATCGGAGAATCGGAGAATCGGAGAAGCGGAGAAGCGGAGAAGCGGAGAAGCGGAGAAGCGTTTCGGCTGCGCAGCGATGGGTGTGCGAACGATTCTTGCAACTACGCCGGAGGCTGGCGATCGCCATCAGACATCCTGCGGTCGTACGCGCCGTGGGACATACGCTTGGGTGGGCAGCTTTCTGTCAGCTCACCGCATACCTTCAGCGCAAGATCCCCTCTCCCTGCGGGAGAGGGGTAGGGGTGAGGGTACGGGGCGAAGCCACGCGCTGAAGTCGCAATTGCTGCGTCATGGCTCTTTTCGACTTGTGCGAAACACCAATCGACGGCAAATGAATGAGGCTTGCGCACGGACCCTCATCCGCCCCTGCGGGGCACCTTCTCCCCCATGAAGGAGGACAATGTCCCGGCAAGAGAAAGCCGCGGCGCAGAAGCCTTGCTGCTTACTTGCCACCGTTCTGGTAACTGTCCGTTTGTCCTTACGCTTACCTGTCAGCAAGCCGCCCTCACGCAAACCGCCAGCGCTTACCCCAACATCGCCGGCAGCCCCCATAACGACAGGCTTGCCAGCAGCACGCCGATCGCCGTGGCCGCCAGCACATCGCTGGGGTAGTGCAGGCCCAGCACCACCCGCGACAGCGCCACGCCGGCCGAAAACGGCACCAGCAGCGGGGCAAGCCACGGGTAGTACGCCAGTGCCACGATGCTGAAGGACACCGCGTGCAAGGTATGGCCGGAGGGGAAACTGAACTCGTCCAGCGGCGCCACCCACGCGCGGATGCGCACATCGGCCGCGTACGGGCGCGGGCGTCGGGTCCAGCGCTTGAGCGCCTTGTACAGCGTCAATGCCAGCACGCCGGTGGCGGCCATATGCGCCGAGGCGCGAACCCCGTCCATGCCGTCGAGCACCACCAGCAGGCCCATCAGGCTGTACCAGAACACGCCATCGCCCAGCCGGCTGATGGTGGCGAAGGCGCGCCGTACCGGGTGACGTCGGCACCAGTGATTGGCGCGCCGGCACCAGCGCGCTTCGTGGCCGCGCAAGACCTCAAGCCGCGTTGACGACATAACGCCCCCGTGCCGCGGTGATGCCCAGCAACAAGGCTTCGAAATCGGACACCACGTTGTCCGGATGCAGGCGTTTCATTGCCTGCGCTGCGGCTATACCCAGGCGTTGGCGCAGTGCGTCGTCCTGGGTCAGCGCAACCGCGGCCTGGATGAATGCATCATCGGAGTCCACCGCTGCGCCGTTCTGGCCGCTGCGTAGATATTCGCGTGCGGCACCGTAGTCGAAGGCGACCGTCGCGACGCCGCTGGCCATCGCTTCCAGCGTCACGTTGCCGAAGGTCTCGCTGCGGCTGGGAAACAGAAACAGGTCGCCGCTGGCGAAGTGGCGCGCCAGCGCCTCGCCGCGCTGGATGCCGCAGAAGATGAAGTCGGGGTGCTCCTGCGCGATCTTCTCGCGCGCCGGGCCATCGCCCACCCAGACGAAGCGCGCCTCGGGGCGGGCCCGCTGCAGCGTGCGAAATGCCTGGATCGCCAACGGCAGATTCTTTTCGTTGGCGATGCGTCCGACATAGATCGCCGCAAAGCCGTCGCCGTCGATGCCCCATTCGGCGCGCAGCGCGGGATCGCGACGGCGCGGATCGAACTGCTGGCTGTCCACGGCACGCGCCAGCAGCTGCACGCGCGCAAAGCCGTCGTTGCGCAGAAACTGCAGCAGCTCGCGCGTGGGCACCAGCGTGGCATCGGCCTGGTTGTGGAACCGCCGCATCCAGCGCAATGCGGTGCCCTGCAGCCAGGCCGCGCCGTAGTCGGGCAGGTATTCGTCAAAGCGGGTGTGGAAGCCCGACGCGACCGGAATGCCCAGCCGGCGTGCCGCACGCATCGCCGACCAGCCCAACGGGCCTTCCGTGGCCACGTAGATCGCATCCGGTTGCGTCGCGCGCCAATGGCGAATGAGGCGATGAGTGGCCGGCAACCCGAATTTCAGCCCCGGGTAGCGCGGCAGCGATGCGCCGCGCACCAGCAGCGCTGCGCTCGGTACGGTGTCGGCGCTCTGGCGTGGACGTACCACATCCACCTGGTGTCCGCGTGCGCGCAGACCGGTTTCCAGTCCGTGCACGGTCAGTGCAACACCGTTGACCTCGGGGGGATAGGTTTCGGTAACGATCGCGTAGCGCATGCCCGTTCTCCCGTTTTGACTAGCTTCCGGGCATGCGATGGCATGGGTGTTGCGCCGATAAGACGTGGCGGTGACAAGCGCGACGGGAGTAGGAATTCGGGATTCGCAGAAGCGGGCTACGCCAATGTCAGCAAGCCCGCAACACATGGTCTGCCGGGATCAACAAATCCCCAATCCCGAATCCCCAATCCCGCCTGAGGCCGAAGGCCTCAGGTCACAAACGGTTTGAACGCGATCCCCAGGCCGGCCATGCTTTCGACTTCGCCGATTAGGTCGGCGCGCAGCAGCGGGCGCGAGTCGATCCAGCTTTGCGACAGGATCAACGACAGCCGCGTGTCGTCGGCGGTGAGTTCCAGGGTCGGAATCGGGTCCGACTCGTGCGCGCGGTGCAGCAACACCGCCAGCCGCAGCAGTGCGGCCTTGCGGCGGGTGGGCAGCAGCAGGCGGTCGGGCAGGGCCTCGAACGCGGTCTTGGGCACGTTGCGCCGATGCGTGCGCACCAGCGAGGCCAGCACCTGTTGCTCCTGCCGCGAAAACCCGGCGATATCCGAGTGTTCCAGGATGTAGCTACCGTGCACATGGTACTGGCTGTGCGCAATGATCAGCCCCAGCTCGTGCAGGCGTGCGGCGCGGCGCAGCACCTGCGCATCGTCGCCGTCCAGTTGCCAGGATTCGCAGACCTGGTCGAACAGCCGGCAGGCAGTGGCTTCCACGCGCTGCGCCTGTACTTCATCGATGCCATAGCGCTGCACCAGCGAGGCCACCGAGCTGTCGCGCGGGTCGTTTTCGCCGCCGCGGCCGAGCATGTCGTACAGGATGCCTTCGCGCATCGCTGCCTTGCTGACCATCAGCTTCTCCAGCCCCAGTGCCTGAAACGCGGCTTCCAGCACCAGGATGCCGCCGGCGATGATCGGGCGGCGCTCGGCGGCAAGGCCGGGCAACTGGATGTCTTCGATGCGCTTGGCCTTGAGCAGTTCATCGCGCAGCGCTGGCAACGCCTGCGCGGTGATCGCGCCCTTGGTCAGCTTCATCGCCGCGCAGATCTCGCCGATGGCCTTGTGCGTGCCGGACGAGCCGATCGCCTCATGCCAGCCCAACGCCTTGTACTGGCCGGCGAACTGCTGGAACTCGGCGCCGATCTCGGTCAGCGCATCCTTCCATTTCTTCTTCGATAATTTGCCGCCGGGGAAAAACCGCCGCGTACTGGCAATGCAACCGGCCTGCAGGCTTTCGCGTTCCAGCGTCTGGAAGCCGCGGCCGATGATGAACTCGGTCGAGCCGCCGCCGATGTCGATCACCAACCGGCGTTGGTCGGGCTTGGGCGGCTGCGCATGCGCCACGCCCAGGTAGATCAGGCGCGCTTCCTCGCGCCCGCTGACCACTTCGATCGCATGGCCCAGCGCGGTCTCCGCCGGCATCAGGAAGGCCTGCGGCGAGCGCAGCTGACGCACCGTGTTGGTCGCCAGCGCACGCACGCGCAGCGAAGGAACTTCGCGGATGCGTTGACCGAAACGTGCCAGGCATTCGAGCGCGCGCTGGCGCGCCTCGTTGGACAGGCCACCCTTGCCATCCAGGCCGTCCGCCATGCGCACGGTCTCGCGCAGGCGGTCGACGACGCGCAGCTGACCCATCAGGTAGCGCGCAATGACCATGTGGAAACTGTTGGAGCCTAGGTCGATGGCAGCGAGAAAATCGCCATCGCGCAGGGGCGGAATCGTGGGGGAAGGCATTGGCATGGCCGCATGGTAGCCGATGGGCCGTTGGCCACGTGAGAGGCCACGGCCGCGGCCTCTCAGATCCGGTCGAGCAGGGTCATCTGCGCCGAATGTGCCGGCTCGCCCGGTGCCGGCGTGCGCTTGTGGTACACGCCATCGGCATCCAGTTCCCACGCGCTGACGTTGTCGTCCAGGTAGTTCTGCAGCACTTCGCGGTAGACACGCTTGGCCAGGTCCGGGTCCAGGATCGGGAAGCAGGTTTCCACACGGCGCAGCAGGTTGCGTTCCAGCCAGTCGGCACTGGCGCAGTACAACTCGGCCGCACCGTCATTGCCGAACCAGTACACCCGGCTGTGTTCCAGGAAACGCCCCACGATCGAGCGCACGCGGATGTTGTCCGACACGCCCGGGACGCCGGGCCGCAGCGTGCAGGCGCCGCGCACGATCAGGTCGATCTGCACGCCGGCCTGCGAGGCGGCATAGAGCGCACGCACCACTTGCGGCTCGTTGAGCGCGTTCATCTTGGCGATGATGCGGCCGGGGCGGCCATTGCGGGCCAAGCGCGTCTCCCGTTCGATCCGCTTCAGCACGCCGGCATGCAGCGTAAACGGCGATTGCAGCAGCTGATCCAGCTTCATGCGCGGAGCAAGACCGGACAACTGCTGGAACAGCATGTGCACGTCGTTGCCGATCTCCGCATCAGCGGTGATCAGGCTGATGTCGGTGTAAACGCGTGCGGTGCCGCTGTGGTAGTTGCCGGTGCCCAGGTGCACGTAGCGTTTGAGCTTGCGTCCCTCACGGCGCACGATCAGCAGCATCTTGGCGTGGGTCTTGAAGCCGACCACGCCGTAGACCACCTGCACGCCGGCTTCCTGCAACTTGTCGGCCAGGCCCAGGTTGGCCTCTTCATCGAAGCGCGCGCGCAGCTCCACCACCACGGTGACGTCCTTGCCGTTGCGCGCGGCCAGAATCAATGCATCGACAATCAGCGAATCCTTGCCGGTGCGGTACAGCGTTTGCTTGATCGCCAGCACATTCGGGTCGACGGCGGCCTGACGGATCACATCCAGCACCGCAGTGAACGCATCGAAGGGGTGATGCAGCAACACATCGCCCTTGCTGACGATCTGGAAGATGCCCTCGCTGTCGCGCAAGGTGCGCGGATTGAACGCGGGGTACTTCAGCTCCGGGCGCTGCACCAGGTCGTAGACCTGGGTGACGCGGCTCAGGTTGACCGGCCCGACGATGCGGTACACCGCGTTCTCGTTCAAACCGAAGTTCTGCAGCAGGGTACGCATGATCGGCGCCGGGCAATCGTGCGCGATCTCCAGCCGCACGGCCGGCCGGTAGCCGCGCGTGACCAGCTCGTCACGCAGCGCAAGCGCGAGATTTTCGACTTCTTCCTCGTCCACCACCAGTTCGGAGTTGCGGGTGACGCGGAACTGGTACGAGCCCTTGACCTGCATGCCCGGGAACAGCTCGTCCACGAACTCGGACAGCACCGAGGACAGGAACACAAAGCTCTGCGCGCCTTCCGGCGACAGGCTGGCCGGCAACTGGATGATGCGCGGCAACGAGCGCGGCGCACGCACGATGGCCAGATGGCCGGCGCGCCCGAATGCGTCCTGGCCTTCCAGCACCACCACGATGTTCAAGGTCTTGTTGAGGATCTTCGGGAACGGGTGCGCCGGGTCCAGCCCCAGGGGCGACAGCACCGGCATGATCTCGTTGCGGAAGTAGGCGCGCAGCCAGCGCTTCTGGCGGGAATTCCACGTCGAGCGACCGAGCACGGCCACGCCGGCATCTTCCATCGCCGGGCGCAGCACTTCATTCCATGCGTGGTACTGCTGCTCGACCAGCTTGGCCGCACGGTCGTGCACCGCGTTGAGGATGGCGGTCGGGCTCAGCCCGTCCGGGGCCGGCGGCAGGCCGAACTCCTGCGCGTGCCGCACGGTGGCCGCGCGGATCTCGAAGAACTCGTCCAGATTGGTGCACGAGATGCACAAAAAACGCAGCCGTTCCAGCAGCGGAACCTGCTCGTCCAGCGCCTGCGCCAGTACCCGGAAATTGAAGTCCAGTTGCGACAGTTCCCGGTTGATGTACAGCGCCGGATCACGCAACGGATCGGTGGCGATGTCGTCGCCGGGTGTGATGTCGTGCAGTTGTTTGGCGTGGCCCATGGAGTCGGTCATCAAGACGGAAAGTGTGCGTGTTTGCCGCGCGTGCCATGCAGCGAAGGTAACGCGGTGTGCGCGTTACGCGCCCATCGCAGCGCATGCTCCCTACATATCACGCCGAGCGTGACAGTGGCAGGGAGTGCTCGCGCTGCACGATGCGTGCAGCGACGAAATGACACGAGAATTCGCTGCCGCGTCCCACTTCGCTTTCGATCTCCAGGCGCGCCTGGTGCAGGCCCAGGATGTGCTTGACGATCGACAGCCCCAGCCCGGTGCCGCCACTCTCGCGCGAGCGGCTGCTGGACACGCGATAGAAGCGCTCGGTGATGCGCGGCAGATGCGAGGCGGGGATGCCGTAACCGGTATCGCGCACCGCCAGCGCCGCGCCGTCGCCTTCGCGCACGAAGCGGATCGTCACCGTGCCGCCGCCGGGTGTATAGCGCACCGCGTTGGTCACCAGGTTGGAAAACGCGCTGTGCAGTTCCTTGTTGGAGCCGAGCAGATCCACCCCGGCCTCGTCGATCACTTCAACCGTGTGCCGGCCCTGGCTGTGCGCCTCGGCCTCGCGGCGCAGGGTGGAGAGCATCGGCGCCATCGCCACGTGTTCTTCGCCGAGCTCTTCCTGCGATTCCAGTCGCGACAGGGTCAGCAGGTCTTCCACCAGCTGCGCCATGCGCTGCGATTGCTTGCGCATCTCCGCCAGCATCGGGCCGGAGTCCGGGAAGTCTTCCGGGTCGAGCATGTCCAGGTAGCCGTGCACCACCGTCAACGGCGTGCGCAGCTCGTGCGAGACATTGGCCACGAAGTCGCGGCGGACCTGCTCCAGGCGCAACAGCTTGCTGACATCGCGCGCCACCAGCAGCCAGTAGTCGTCCGAGTACGGGATCAGGCGCAGGTTCAAGCGCAGGTCCGGGTCCACGGGCGAGGGCGCATCCAGCATCGGCTCGGCATTGCGGCCGGCCGCCAGCCAATGTGCCAGCGGCAGCGGTTGCAGGCGTTCCACCACCGACACGCCCATGTCGCCGGGATGATGCAGCCCAAGCAGGCCGCCCGCGGCCTTGTTGAACCACTGCACGCGCTGGCTGTTGCGGTCCACCACCACCACCGCATCCGGCAACGCCTGCGCGGCGGCGCGGTAGGTGCGCAGCATGTCGATCAGGCGACGCTTGCGCCCGCGCATTTCGGCCTGGCTGCGATACAGCAGCCGGTCCAGCTCGTTCCAGGCGCCGACGCCGGCAGCAGGCTCGGCACGCTGGCGTGCGGTGAGCCGGCGCAGCACCTGACGCAGCCGCCAGTAATGCCAGGCCAGGACGCCCAATGCAGTGAGCGTCAGCGCCATCCATACATGCCCGATCAGCACGCCGGCCACGACGGCAGCGCCCAGCAACAGCGCAAGGGTGCCGAGCGTCTTGAGCCAGGCGGAACGGATATGTTGGGGCATGGAAGGCGTGATCACGAAGCGTCAGGTAGGCAGCCGCCCCGGCCAGAGCGCGGCCGGGCGGCTTGGCGGCACGTCAGGTCGCCGAAGAAAAACGATAGCCCGAGCCACGCACGGTCTGCACCATGTTCTCCAGGCCGAACGGCTCCAGCGTCTTGCGCAGGCGGCGGATGTGCACGTCGATGGTGCGCTCTTCCACATACACGCTGCCGCCCCAGACATGGTCCAGCAGCTGGGTCCGCGTGTACACGCGCTCGGGGTGGGTCATGAAGAAATGCAGCAAACGATATTCGGTCGGGCCGATCGGCACCGGCGCATCGCCGGCGAACACGCGGTGCGCGGCGCCATCGATGCGCAGCCGGCCCACGGCCACGCTGCCGTCCTCGTCGTCCTCGCGGGTGCGCCGCATCACCGCACGGATCCGTGCCAGCAGCTCGCGTGCCGAAAACGGCTTGACCACGTAATCGTCGACGCCGGCTTCCAGGCCGCCGACGCGGTCGTTCTCTTCGCCGCGCGCGGTGAGCATGATGATCGGAATCTCGCGGGTCAGCTGCTCCTTGCGCCAGCGGCGGGCAAGATCCAGGCCGCTGGTGCCGGGCAGCATCCAGTCCAGCAGGATCAGGTCGGGCACGCGGTCGGCGATGGCGGTCTGCGCCTCGCGGGCGTCGCCGGCGTGGATGGGCTCGAACTCGCCCTTGCGCAGCGCGAACGCCACCATGTCGCGGATCGCGGGTTCGTCATCGACGATCAGAATGCGTTTCTGCACGCGGGGCTTACCGTCTGGCTTTGGTGATCGCCAGTAGACTACGGTTTTGTGACTCTCATGTGACATGCCGGGCGCAGGCTGCAGCCAGACTGCGGTTCTGTGAAGCGGGCTGGGCTGGTAGTGCGGCGGCGGTATCGACGGTTGCAGGATGCGGCGGTCGGGCCGGCTCCTCGCACCCGGCGACATCAGCGCGTGGACAGGTCCGGGTCGCGGATGCCCTGACGGCGCAGCTCCAGCACCGTTGGCGTGATCGCGGCGATGCGGGCATCCACGCGTGCCCGTGTCACATAGTCCAGGTCCTTCTTCTTCAGTGCTTCCAGCTGGATCAGCGCCTGCTCCGGGCGCCCATTCAAGTAAGCAGACTCGGCATAGGCTTCGCTGGCGCGCAGATGATCGCCGGCCAGCTCGCAGGCACGCGCATAGGTCTGCTGCAGCAGCGGGTCCTCGCCACTGCGGTACAGCAACGGTTCCAGCACCTGCCGCGCGCGCTGGCCGGACTCCTTGCTGGCCTGCTCGTTGAGCGCGCCGGCATAGGTCAGTGCCACCGCGCGGTTGCTCGGCAGTTGCTTGAGCAGCGCATCGAAGCGCGCATTGGCCGCTTCGCGCTGCCCCACGCGCGCCTGCGCCTCGCTCAGGCCCAGCGCCAGCCACAGGTTGTCCGGGTGCGCCTCGAGCAGGCTGGTCAGCTCGGCCACCGGCTCGCTGGGCCGGCTGCCGCTGTTGCGCAGCCGCGCCAGCGCCAGCCCGTAGCGCTGCGCATCGCTCAGCCCCTGCTTGGCGCTGCGGCGCAGGTTTTCGTACTCGCGAATGGCTGCGTCCGGGGTGCTTGCACTGAGCACGCGCAGGCGTTCCTTGGCCCAGTCGAAACCCTGCTGGTCGCCGCCGCGGCTGAGCGCATCCACCGGCAGCCGCAGCGTATAGGGAAGCAGTGCGTTGCCGTTGCGACTCAACGGCTCCGACAGGCTCGGGTCTGCCGGGTCCACGCGTTCCTGGCGCGTTCCGCCCGGCACCGAGGTGGTCAGCACCACGGTGTTCTTCTTCATCTGTTCGGCGCGTGCCTTGGCCTCGCTGATGCGGGTGGTGGTGACCGGGTGGGTCTGCAGGAAGTCCGGGGCGCTGTAGCCGCCCTCGTTGGCACGCATCGCCACCGACATGCGCTCGAAGAAGCCGGCCATCGCGTCCACGTCGTAGCCGCTGCGCACCAGCGTGCGGATGCCCAGTCGGTCGGCCTCGGATTCGTTGGAGCGGGTGTAGTCGATCTGGCGTTGCTGCATCAGCCCCATCGCACTGGTGATGGTGGCCATGGTGGCATCGCCCTTGGAGTTGCCGCCGGCCTGCTGCGCGGCGACCACCGCGGCCAGCATGCCGAGCAGGATCGGGATCTGGTCGCGCTGGGCCCGCTCCACCCCGCGCAGCACATGCTGCTGGGTGACGTGGGCGATTTCGTGCGACAGCACCGCCGCCACCTCGTCCTCGCGCTCGGCGGTCAGCACCAGCCCGGCGTTGACCGCGATATAGCCGCCCAGGGTGGCGAACGCATTGATCTGGCGGTCGCGCAACATGAAAAACGTAAACGGCTGCTGCGGTTGATCGCTGTTGGCGCCCAGCCGGGTGCCCATGGTCTGCAGCCAATCGCCGATCAGCGGGTCGTCCAGCACGTAGTCGTAATTGCGCAGCTCGGCCAGCATCATCTTGCCGTACTCGGCCTGACGCGCCGGGGTCAGCAGCTCGCCGGCCGAGGAACCGATATCGGGCAGGCGGCTTTCCTGCGCGGGTGCCACACCCACGGCGACGGCCAGCGTAAGGGCGGTGGCAAGCGGAAGCAGGCGCAAGTGGAACTCCCAGGTGATGCGCGGAGCATGCGGGCAGCGCAGCGCAGCGGCGTGAATCGGCAATTAATCCACAGTGTTGCGGTGACGACATGGAAATTCCAGTCGCCCGCTACCATGTGTCAGACCTCAGACCAACCACGGAGTTTCCCGTGAGCCAAGACCATACCGTGCAGGACGCCGCCGGCGGCCCACATATCACCCTGTATTCCACCGCCATCTGCCCGTATTGCGTGGCCGCCAAGAACTTCCTCAAGAGCAAGGGCCAGACCTGGACCGAGGTGCGCATCGACCTGGACCCGGCCGAGCGCAACAAGATGGTCGCCCTGGCCAAGCGCACCAGCGTGCCGCAGATCTTCGTCGGCGACGTCCATGTGGGCGGCTACGACGACATGATGGCCCTGCATCGCGCCGGCAAGCTCGAGCCGCTGCTGGCCGGCAGCACGGGCGGGCAGGCATGAGTGGTTCCGACGACGGCAGCGCCGACCGCCTGCGCGAGTTCACCGAATTCCGCCAGCGCATGAACCAGCGCATCCTGGCCGAGCCCAACCAGGTGGTGCGGCGTTTCTTTGCGCTGGACACCCAGACCTACCAGGCCGGTGCGCTGGACGTGAAAACCAAGGAGCTGCTCGGTCTGGTGGCCTCGATGGTGCTGCGCTGTGACGACTGCATCAGCTACCACGTCGCCCAGTGCAAAGAGGCTGGCGTGAGCCGTGAAGAGTTCTTCGAAACCTTCTCGGTCGGACTGGTGGTCGGCGGCTCCATCGTGATCCCGCATCTGCGCCGCGCAGTGGATTTTCTCGACCAGCTCGAAGGCGGCGCGCAGGCGCCGGCGCAGCACGCGCACGAGTGAGGGGCCGAGCCGGGCGGCTGCATGCCGCTCGGGATTGGCGATTTGGAATTGGGAATTCGTCAAAAGACAGGTCGCGCGCCGCCGTCAGGGCGGCGCGTTGCGTTCGGGTGCTCGGCCGCCCCACGCCGACAGCATGCGTAGCCAGCGTGCCCGCGGCGGCGTAAGCCGGCCGCACGCATTGGTGGGCTCGCTGTGCTGTCGACGTACGTACCGCGCAGGATGGGCGGGTGCTCGGAGCGGTCAGGGGTTTGGCGGCAGGTGACGCGCTGATACCGGGGTCTCGGTAGGCGGCAGTCTCCGCACAGCGGCCGGCGCCTGTGGTTTGCGTCGTCGCGCATGCGCCTGCCAGGCAGCCTGGCCTGGCAAGGGTCGGAGGCGTCCGCATCCGTCGGCCGCGCAGCGACTGCCGCGCCCTGCCTGCGCCGTGCCAGCCGCTCTTAGACCAAGGTCGGTTTGGGCGCCTTCACCGGCATCGGGCATAATTGCCCGTGAAACCTCCTTGCGCCGATCTGCCGGGTTCGACGGCTGGCGCTCCCCCCTTCAAGTTCGGAAACCCAACGATATGACGCAGACAATCACGGTCATCCGCGGCGACGGTATTGGCCCGGAGATCATGGATGCCACGCTGTTCGTGCTCGATGCGCTGCAAGCTGGCCTGACCTACGAGTACGCCGACGCTGGCCTGGTCGCGCTGGAAAAGCACGGCGATCTGCTGCCCGAGTCCACCCTGGCGTCGATCACCAAGAACAAGGTGGCGCTGAAAAGCCCGCTGACCACGCCGGTCGGCGAAGGTTTCAGCTCGATCAACGTCGCCATGCGTCGCAAGTTCGACCTGTACGCCAACGTGCGTCCTGCCAAGTCGTTCCCGAACACCAAGTCGCGTTTCGCCGATGGAGTGGACCTGATCACCGTCCGCGAGAACACCGAAGGTGCCTACCTGAGCGAAGGCCAGACCGTGTCCGAGGATGGCGAGACCGCGTTCTCCGGCACCCGGATCACCCGCAAGGGCTCCGAGCGCATCGTGCGCTATGCCTTCGACCTGGCGCGCGCCACCGGCCGCAAGAAGGTCACCGCGGTGCACAAGGCCAACATCATCAAGTCGACCTCGGGCCTGTTCCTGAAGGTGGCACGTGACGTGGCCGCGCAGTACCCGGAAATCGAATTCCAGGAAATGATCGTCGACAACACCTGCATGCAGCTGGTGATGCGTCCGGAGCAGTTCGACATCATCGTGACCACCAACCTGTTCGGCGACATCATCTCCGACCTGTGTGCCGGTCTGGTCGGCGGCCTGGGTCTGGCCCCGGGCGCCAACATCGGTCTGGACGCGGCGATTTTCGAAGCCGTGCACGGCTCGGCGCCGGATATTGCAGGGCAGGGCAAGGCCAACCCGTGCGCGTTGCTGCTGGGTGCCGCGCAGATGCTGGACCACATCGGTCAGCCGCAGAACGCCGAGCGCCTGCGCGAAGCCATCGTGGCCACCCTGGAAGCCAAGGACTCGCTGACCCCCGACCTGGGCGGCACCGGCAACACCATGGGCTTTGCCAAGGCCATCGCCAGCCGCCTCTGAGCGCACTGGCAACGCCGCACAAAAAGAAAGGGCGCCCAGGGCGCCCTTTCTTTTGCTTGGAAATGTCTGAAGCCACTCCATGCCATAGATCGCAGGGAAACGCTCTAGCGATTCCCCAATCCCGATTCCCCGCTTAGTTCCGCGACTGCAGCTTCGACAGCAAGCGCAGGAACTCGATGTACAGCCACACCAGCGTCACCATCAGGCCGAACGCGCCGTACCACTCCATGTGCTTGGGTGCGCCCTGCTCGACACCGCTCTCGATGAAGTCGAAATCCAGCACCAGGTTCAGTGCCGCCACCACCACCACGAACAGGCTGAAGCCGATGCCGACCAGGCCCGAGTCGTGGATGAAGGGAATCCGCACGCCGAAAAAGCCCAGGACAATTGTCGCCAGATACACCAGCGCGATGCCGCCGGTAGCCGCCACCACGCCCAGCTTGAAGTTCTCGGTTGCCTTGATCATGCCGCTGCGGTACGCGAACAGCAGCGCGAACATGGTGCCGAAGGTCAGCAGGACCGCCTGGAATACGATGCCGTTGAAGCGTGCTTCGTACACGGCCGATATCGAACCCAGGAAGAAACCTTCCACCAGTGCGTACAGCGGCGCGGTGATCGGCGCCCAGGTCGGCTTGAAGCTGGTCGCCAGCGCGAACACCAGACCGCCGATCGCACCGGCAATCATGTAGATACGTGCGGCCGGCAGCGGGACGCCGTCGGCGCCAAGCGATTGCGACCACGCGAACGCGGCGGTGAGGACCGCCATCAGCAACAGCAGCCCGGTCTTGTTGACCGTGCCGTTGAGTGTCATCGCCTGACCATCGCGGGTGACCACCGAGCCGGAGCCGAGGTCGAGGAACGTGGATTCCCGGAGGGCCGGGTTACCGCTACGCATGCGTGTTCTCCATGAAAGTGTGTGCTCGCCGAGTTGACGAGCGTTGTTGCGAGGATACCGGATCGCCCAATTTACACTGGGTGATTGACAGCGAGGCCAATCGTTCCCAAAATAGCCGACCTTTCCAGCCTTCGGGATTGAAAGGTCCCGCCGGGGTATAGCGCAGTCTGGTAGCGCGCCTGCTTTGGGAGCAGGATGTCGGGGGTTCGAATCCCTCTACCCCGACCATTCCGAGCTCCTGACGGCGTGGGAATGCGAAGTTCGGTCCGGGCGCCCGTAGCTCAACCGGATAGAGCACCGGCCTTCTAAGCCGGCGGTTACAGGTTCGAGTCCTGTCGGGCGCGCCATCGGCGGTACGGTAGGAAGCAGGTTTTCAGTGGTGGCTGTAGCTCAGCTGGTTAGAGTACTGGATTGTGATTCCAGATGTCGGGGGTTCGAGTCCCCTCAGCCACCCCACTGAATGACAGGCAAGTGCAGGAAAGTTTGACCCGATGCGTCGCGGGGTGTTGCAACGAAGCAAAAACGCGCATACAATGTGCGACCAGTTTCAGGGCCGTTAGCTCAGTTGGTAGAGCAGTTGACTCTTAATCAATAGGTCCAAGGTTCGAATCCTTGACGGCCCACCAGACAGGCAGCCACTCAGCGCAAGTTGAGTGGCTGTTTTTCTTTGCGCAGATGCTTGTCGCAGACGCAGGCAATCTTGGCCTGCGTGGCATCCGGCGCGTCATTGCTGTGTGCAATGACTGCCGGCGCGTCGGGCGCCAAATCAGTGGCGCCCGGCTTTTTCATCCTGGCAACGGCATCGTCGCTGTGCAGACGGCGGCAATGCGCTGCGCGCCGTCCTGGTGTTGCGTGCGTCCCGGGCCGCTGTGCGCAAGCGCCTGCGCTCAGCGTTGCTTGTCCAGCAACTGCTGGCGCACGGCGATCATGCAGCTTTCCTTGCTGGCCAGATGTGCCAGGGCATCGTTGTCGGCGGGATCGCCGCTGCCCACATCCACCACCGAGACCTGAGTGCTGCCGCGGCGCTTGAAGGCGTCGATGGCGGTGCTCGCGTTCTTCAGTGGCACGGTGGCGTCATTGGAGGAGCCGCAGAGCAATGTGCGCGTCCGTGGCGTCCAGTCCAGCAGATCGTTGCGCACCAGGTCCTGGCGGAACCGGTTGTTGGGGTTACGCAGGAAGTCCTTGTAGAAGCTCGGCTGGAAATAGCTGCCGACCTTGTCGATCGTCGGCAACAGTCCGCCGACGGCCAGATCGATCAGATCGTTCTTGCCCGGGAAAAGGCCTTCGACTTTTCCCGCCCACGGGTCCTGGAACACCTGTGACGGCGAGAGGTAGACATTCTGGTAGGCGTGCTGCATGCCGACCAGGGCGTAGGTCACCAGCACCAGGCCGAACGTGCTTTCGCCAACGGCATTGCGTCCGCTCCAGCTGTCCAGGAAGGTCTGGCTCAATGCATACGGGCCGGAAATCGGCGCGCTGGCGGCCAGCTTGAACTCGTTGGGATAGTGCGCCTCGATTTCGCGCTGGGTTGCCATGGCGGCGTGACCACCTTGCGAGTAGCCCGACAGCATCACCTTGCCCGACAGCGGGGTGTTCAGCCGTGCCAGGACCTGGCGGGCGGCGCGCATCGCATCGATGGTCGCGCTGGCTTCGCTGTCCGCGTGCAGGTAGGGGTGGAATGGATAGGTGGACTTGCCCAGGCCCAAATAATCGGTGCTGACCACCACGTATCCCCGGCCGGCCAGTCGGGTAACGATCGGGTCATCGCCCTTTGCGTCACGAATCTCCTTGGCCTGCTCTGCGGCACGTTGCGGTTCGGTGCCTGGGTCCCAGCTCAGCAACGGATAGGGGCCTGTGCAGCTGGCACCACCTGGCACGAGCAATACGCCAGACGCCGTGGTCGGTTCGCCCTTCACGCCGACCGTTGCATAGGTGAACTCGGCCACCCTGACATCGCATTTGGGCAGGTCGCTGGCCTTGTCGTTGGGCAGCAATGCAGCAAGCGCGGTGCGGGTATAGCTGGTGAGGAAGTTGCTGTTGAGCAGGGTGCCACGCGCAGGCGATGCCATCGCGATCACGGGCAGGAAGGCCAGCGCAGTTCCAATGGCGGTGAACAGACGTGATGCATTGCGATTTCGTTTGTTTCCCATGGCGGATGTCCTGATGTGCGACCGCAGGTGAATGCGGCTGCGTGGGGGAGTGGTGGGACGCTTCAAGGTGTCGGCTGCGACAGTGGTGGCATGGATCGCATGCAATCGGCGCTTTGTCAGCGGGGTGTGTGGATCGAGGCAAACGCGGTGCCCTGATCGGCAGTGACGGCGTTGCGACAGGTAATGGATGGGTGCTGGCGAGGCCCTGACTGTTCAGGAGGCCAGACTATGGGCCTGTGGATCAGGGCCGCATTCCGCAACAACGAAGCGCGCACTCCCGGCGCGAATGCGCGAAGTGTCACGCACGTCTTCGCCTGTATCGATTCATCGGATGTTGGACGCGGCTGCCTGGACGCAGGCCAGCATCAGTGCGCCAGCGGCTGCCGCTTTCCGGGTGCAAGGGCCAGTCGGGACGAGTCGGTGTCACTAGGCGGTTCGATCGCCATCCAGGCTGCGCGGCAAGTGACTGGCAAGGCTGCATCGGTCACAAAAGTGGCTGGATGACTCTCAGCACGAGCGCATGTCATCGTTGCAGACGTCCCGCCGACTTCTTGAAGTACATCGGCATGTTGCCGACACGACCGAGGTAGTGCCGGCGGGCGGCAGTAATCGGCCTGTGGCATCGATGATGCGGTGCGCCGCATTACGCAACGGTTTACACCGGTATCTCACTTGCTTGCGGCGCAATGCAGTGCGCCGGCTCCCGCACCCGCCGATCAGATGCTAAGCCTGATCCACGCGTGGAAACGCAAGCAGGAAGCGCGCGCCTTCACCCGGCGCCGAAATGACCTCGACAAAACCGCCTGCCTGCCGCACGGCGCTGTAGACCTGCGCCAGGCCCAGGCCGGCGCCGCGGTCTGCACCCTTGGTGGTGAAGTACGCTTCGAACAGCCGTGACTGCACCTGCTGATCCATCCCATGGCCATCATCGGCGACGGCGATGGTGACGTAGGCCCCGGCGGGTTTGGTCAGGCTTGCGTCGGCCTCGGTCACGCGTGCGTAGCCCGTCTCGACACGGATGATGCCGCCGCTGTCACAGGCATCGCGCGCATTGATGACCAGGTTCAAGAGCGCGCGTTCCACCGTGTGTCGGTCGACCATCGCGCAGCATCCGCCCGCATCGCTGTGCAACTGCAGCTGCAGGTCCGCGCCGATCACCTGCTCCAGCAGCGGGTTGAGCTGTTCGGCCAGGGCGGCCAGGTCGACCACTTCGGGGCTGTACGGATATTGGCGCGAAAACCCGACCAGGCGCTGCGCCATGACCGAGCCGTGTTGAAGCGCCGCATCGGCGACGGCGAGCAGCTTGGCATCCTTTGCGTCGATCTGCCCGCGTTGCACCACCAGATCGATCGCCGACGTGGCGGCCTGCAGCACGTTGTTCAGGTCGTGCACCACGCCGGCAAGCAATTGGCCGACTGCCTCGCCTTTCTGCGCCTGCTCGGAAATCTTCTCCGCAGCGCCCTGCGCGGCACGCGCGATGTCCAGGTCGCCTTCGGTGCGCTCGTGCAGGCCGCGCAAGGTATGCAGCTCGGTCGACAGCGAATGCTCGCGCGTGCGTGCCAGCATCAGCGCGCCGGTGGAGAATTCACGCTCTGCCTTCAGGGTGCGGTCCAGCGTGTGGAAGGCCGCCTCCAGTGCCCGGCGGTCAGAGATGTTCTTGCTGACCGCCAGGATGGCTTCGACATTGCCGAACTCGTCGAACAACGGGCTGGTGACCACCTGCCAGGTCTGCCGGACGCCACCGAAATTGACGCAGGTCGCCTCGAACTCGTGCACCGTGCCGTCGATCGATGCTGCCATTGCCGCATCCACCAGGTGCACGGACTCCGCCGGCCATAACTCGCGCCACGGGCGGGAGAGCAACTGGTCCTGGTGGCTGGCGCCAAGGACGGTCAAGCCGTTGACGTTGACTGCCGTGATCCGCCCGTCGAGGTCGATCTCTTTGATGCAGTCTCGCGACAGTGCCACGATCTGCCGATACCGATCTTTCATCGCGGCGGTTGTCTCTCTCGGCTGATTAACGGAATTTTCGCAAACATTGCCGTCGCCGTGCGCAAGAACACGGCATTGCTTCATCCTGCAACAGGGCGCTACGCTGAACCATTCACCGGACTCTAGCGTACTGGTAGATGTCGGGAGCGCTGCGAAGAGGGAGCCAACGGCCGCCAGGTAAGGTCAGAAATGGCGGCAGACCGCCCTGGACAGGCAGCAGCGCTTTTTCTTTGCCAGCATCCCTGCAACAATGGCGGGCGCGTACAGCACTGCGAAAGTGGCGGAATTGGTAGACGCACCAGATTTAGGTTCTGACGCCGCAAGGCGTGGGGGTTCGAGTCCCCCCTTTCGCACCAGTGCAGCTCGGCCGTGAGTGTTCCGGCCGCCGACGCCCATGTAGACCACAGGTTTTTCTCGCCAGGCGTGCCATTGCACGCATCCCGCTGGCAGCGGCCGCCGTTATCGGCGAAACTACAAGGCTCGGCGGCTTTCTCGCCATCCGTCAACCCGCATCTTCCATCTCGTGCCGACGCCGTGCGCTGTCGGTGGCAGGAGTCAACATGCAAGCATCGATCGAATCCACCGGCAATCTGGAACGCCGCCTGACCTTCACCCTGCCGCAGGAGCGCCTGGAGACGCATGTCGGTGGCCGCCTGCGCGAACTTGCGCGGACCACCCGCATCAAGGGCTTTCGTCCCGGCAAGGTGCCGACCAAGGTCATCGAGCAGCGCTTCGGTCAGCAGGTGCGTGCCGAAGCGATGGAAGGCCTGCTGCGGGAGACCTTCGATTCGGCGGTGCGCGAGCACTCGCTGCGCCTGGCCGGCAACCCGCGGATCGACCAGGGCGAGAGCGACTTCGATTTCGTCGCCACCTTCGAAGTGGTGCCGGATTTCGGCGACATCGACGTGAGCCAGCTGTCGGTGGTGCGTCATACCGCCGAAGTGACCGATGCCGATATCGACCAGATGATCGAAAACCTGCGCCTGCAGCGCCGCACCTGGAATCCGGTCGAGCGCGGCGCGCAGGTCGGCGACCTGGTGGCGCTGGAGACCTGGTCGCAGGCCGGCGACGAGCGTCTGCCCGCCGAAGGCGTGGAGACCGGCAGCAGCGTGCTGGGCTCGGGCGTGATGTTCGACCAGATCGAAAAGGGCCTGGAAGGCCTGACCAAGGGTGAAGAAAAGACCCTGACCGTCGATTTTCCTGCCGAATGGCGCGTGCCGCAGCTGGCAGGCAAGACCGTGCAGGTGCACGTCAAGGCGGTCGAGGTCTCCGAGCCGGTGTTGCCGGCAGTGGACAAGGAGTTCATCAAGAGCTTCGGCGTGAAGAGCGGCGATGCCGAGCAGTTCCGCGCCGACATCCGCACCAACCTGGAGCGCGAACTCAAGGGCGCGCTGATGAACCGTCTGCGCCGCGAAGTGGGCGAGCAGCTGATTGCCGCCTACGCGCACGTCGAAATGCCGCCGCGCCTGGTCGAGAACGAAGCGCGTTCGATGCTGGCCCAGCAGGTTGAGCAGGTTCGCCGCAGCGGCCGCGATCCGGGCCAGGTGCCGGACGACGCGCATCAGGGCTTCATGGACGCGGCCGCCAAGCGCGTGCTGGTCGGTCTGCTGGTGGGCGAGGTGGCCCGTCGCAATGAACTGCGTCTGGAATCCAAGCGCGTCAGCGAAACGCTGCGTCTGATCGCCTCGACCTACGAAGAGCCGGAACAGGTCATTGAGATGTACCGCAACGACCCCCAACTGATGGGTGGGCTGCAGAGCCGTGTGATGGAAGAGCAGGTGATCGACTGGATCGCCGAGCGCGCCCAGCACACCGAGCAGCCGCTGTCGTTCCAGGACGCCATTCGGGTCTGAGGCGGTAGCAAGAGAACCGCGCCCTGCCGTCGTCAGGGTGCGGATATCGAACACGGGCGTCGGCACAGGCCGCTGCCACAACAGGAAGACCGATGAGCATTGTGACCAAAGCCCTGAACCTGGTGCCCATGGTGGTCGAGCAGACCAGCCGTGGCGAGCGTGCGTACGACATCTACTCGCGTCTGCTGAAGGAGCGTCTGATCTTCCTGGTCGGTCCCATCGACGACCATATGGCCAACGTCATCGTGGCCCAGCTGCTGTTCCTGGAAGCGGACAACCCGGAAAAGGACATCAGCATCTACATCAATTCGCCCGGCGGCGTGGTCACTGCCGGCATGGCGATCTACGACACCATGCAGTACATCAAGCCGGACGTGAGCACCATCTGCGTCGGTCAGGCGGCCTCGATGGGCGCGCTGCTGCTGGCATCGGGTGCGGCCGGCAAGCGTTACGCGCTGCCGAATTCGCGCGTGATGATCCATCAGCCGCTGGGTGGTTTCCAGGGCCAGGCGACCGACATCGACATCCACGCCCGCGAAATCCTGACCCTGCGTTCGCGCCTGAACGAGATCCTGGCCAAGCACACCGGCCAGTCGCTGGAAACCATCGCGCGCGATACCGAGCGCGACAACTTCAAGAGCGCGGTCGATGCGCAGGCCTATGGTCTGGTCGATCAGGTGCTCGAGCGTCGTCCGGAAGAGTCGATCCAGCCGTCTTGATCGCCAGGTCGCTGAAATTGCAGGAAAAACCGGCAGGGTCGGGTGGGGCGAATGTCCTCCCGACCCTGTGCTATTCTCGAAATCGAACCCCCGTACATCGGGTGGGGTAACTGGGTAACAGAAGCATGAGCGAAGACCGCCAAGGTCGTTCCGGCGACAGCAACAAGATTCTCTACTGCTCGTTCTGCGGTAAGAGTCAGCATGAAGTCCGTAAGCTGATTGCCGGTCCCAGCGTGTTCATCTGCGATGAGTGCGTTGAGCTGTGCAACGACATCATCCGCGAAGAACTCGAAGAGAAGGCGCAGTCGGCACGTTCCAGCCTGCCCAAGCCGCGCGAGATTCTCGAGGTTCTCGATCAATACGTAATCGGGCAGTTGCGCGCCAAGCGCACGCTCGCAGTAGCGGTGTACAACCACTACAAGCGCATCGAGAGCCGCAGCAAGAACGACGACGTCGAGCTGGCGAAGTCCAACATCCTGCTGGTCGGTCCGACCGGGTCGGGCAAGACGCTGCTGGCCGAGACGCTGGCACGCCTGCTCAATGTGCCCTTCACGATCGCCGATGCCACCACGCTGACCGAGGCCGGCTATGTCGGCGAGGACGTGGAAAACATCATCCAGAAGCTGCTGCAGAAGTGCGACTACGACGTCGAGAAGGCGCAGCAGGGCATCGTCTATATCGACGAAATCGACAAGATCTCGCGCAAGAGCGAGAACCCGTCGATCACCCGTGACGTGTCCGGCGAAGGCGTGCAGCAGGCCCTGCTGAAGCTGATCGAAGGCACGGTTGCCTCGGTGCCGCCGCAGGGTGGCCGCAAGCATCCGCAGCAGGAATTCCTGCAGGTCGACACCAAGAACATCCTGTTCATTTGCGGCGGCGCGTTCGCCGGCCTGGACAAGGTGATTCAGCAACGTTCCAACGACGCCGGCGGCATCGGCTTTGGTGCCAAGGTCAAGAGCAGCGAGCGCAAGCAGGAAGTCGGCAAGATCCTGGCAGAGGTCGAGCCGGAAGATCTGATCAAGTTCGGTCTGATCCCCGAGTTCGTCGGCCGCCTGCCGGTGGTTGCAACGCTGGAGGAGCTGGACGAGCCGGCGCTGATCAAGATCCTGACCGAGCCGAAGAACGCCATCACCAAGCAGTTCAAGAAGCTGTTCGACATGGAAGGCGTGGAACTGGAGTTCCGCCCGGATGCCTTGTCCGCGATCGCCAAGAAGGCGCTCAAGCGCAAGACCGGTGCCCGTGGCCTGCGCACCATCGTCGAATCGGTCCTGCTGGACACGATGTACGAGCTGCCCTCGCAGGAAAACGTCAGCAAGGTGGTGGTGGACGAGTCGGTGATCGAGCACAAATCCGAGCCGTATCTGATCTACCAGGCGCAACCGGCCCCGGCCAAGGCCGCGTCCGGCGACTGAGCCCTGCGGCCGCGTTGCCCGGGCCTGGCCCCGCTCGCGGCTAAAGGCTTTCCGAGCGCTACTTGCAACACCTCGCCGATGGCCCCATAACGGGGCCATCGGCTTTTTTGTGCCTCTAAACCCCCATTCCTGCGGAGCGCCCCATGGCCCAGTCCCAATCAGAAGTTCTCGATCTGCCGGTGTTGCCGCTGCGTGACGTGGTGGTATTTCCGCACATGGTGATCCCGCTGTTCGTCGGCCGTGACAAGTCGATGCGCGCGCTGGAAAAAGCCATGGAAGCGGACAAGCGCATCCTGCTGGTAGCGCAGAAGTCGGCCGAAACCGACGACCCGGCGGCCGGCGATCTGTATGCCGTCGGCACCCTGGCGCAGGTGTTGCAGCTGCTCAAATTGCCCGACGGCACCATCAAGGTGCTGGTCGAAGGCCTGTCGCGCGTCACTGTCGACAAGGTCGTCGAGCAGGACGGCGCACTGCAGGGCCAAGGCACCGAGGTCGAAGCCAGCGATGCTCGTGAGCCGCGCGAGGTGGAAGCGATTGCGCGCTCGCTGATGTCGCTGTTCGAGCAGTACGTCAAGACCAACCGCAAGCTGCCGCCGGAACTGCTGCAGACCCTGGCCGGCATCGACGAGCCGGGGCGCCTGGCCGACACCATTGCCGCGCATATCGGCGTGCGCCTGGCCGACAAGCAGCGCCTGCTGGAGATCACCGATATCGGTGAGCGCCTGGAGCTGCTGGTTGGCCTGGTGGACGGCGAAATCGACGTGCAGCAGCTGGAGAAGCGCATTCGCGGCCGCGTCAAGTCGCAGATGGAAAAGAGCCAGCGCGAGTACTACCTCAATGAACAGATGAAGGCGATCCAGAAGGAACTGGGCGACCTGGACGACGCGCCGGGTGAGCTGGAAGAGCTTGCCCGCAAGATCGCCGAGGCGGGCATGCCCAAGCCGGTCGAAACCAAGGCCAAGGCCGAGCTCAACAAGCTCAAGCAGATGTCGCCCATGTCCGCTGAAGCGGCGGTGGTACGCAACTATCTGGACTGGCTGCTGGGCGTGCCGTGGAAGAAGCGCACCAAGGTGCGCAAGGACCTCAAGGTCGCCGAAGACACGCTGGACGCCGACCATTACGGTCTGGACAAGGTCAAGGAGCGCATCCTTGAATACCTGGCTGTGCAGTCGCGCGTGAAGCAGATGAAGGGGCCGATCCTGTGCTTGGTCGGTCCGCCGGGTGTGGGCAAGACCTCGCTCGGGCAGTCGATCGCAAAGGCGACTAACCGCAAGTTCGTGCGCATGAGCCTGGGCGGCATCCGCGACGAGGCCGAGATCCGCGGCCACCGCCGGACCTATGTTGGCTCGATGCCGGGCCGCCTGGTGCAGAACCTCAACAAGGTCGGCAGCAAGAACCCGCTGTTCCTGCTGGACGAGATCGACAAGATGTCGATGGACTTCCGTGGCGATCCGTCGTCGGCATTGCTGGAAGTGCTGGATCCGGAGCAGAACAACTCCTTCAACGACCATTATCTGGAAGTGGATCTGGATCTGTCGGAGGTGATGTTCGTCGCCACCTCCAACTCGCTAAATATCCCGGGCCCGCTGCTGGACCGCATGGAAGTGATCCGCATCCCCGGCTACACCGAGGATGAAAAGCTCAATATCGCCATGCGGTATCTGGTGCCCAAGCAGATCAAGGCCAACGGTTTGAAGCCGGAAGAGATCGAGATCGGTGGCGACGCGATCCAGGATGTCGTGCGCTATTACACGCGCGAATCGGGCGTGCGTAACCTGGAGCGTGAAATCGCCAAGATCTGCCGCAAGGTGGTCAAGGAGATCGCGCTGGCCGGCCCACAGCCGGCAGCCAAGAAAGCCGTGGCCAAGAAGGGTAAGCCAAAGGCGCTGGTGACGGTTGGTTCGAAGAATCTAGACAAGTATCTGGGTGTGCGTCGTTTCGACTTCGGTCGCGCCGAAGAAGAAAACGAGATCGGCTTGGTGACCGGTCTGGCATGGACCGAAGTCGGCGGCGAGTTGCTGCAGGTCGAATCCACGCTGGTGCCGGGCAAGGGCAACCTGATCCTCACCGGTCAGCTTGGCAACGTTATGAAGGAATCGGCATCGGCTGCGTTGTCGGTGGTACGTTCGCGCGCCGAGCGGCTGGGCATCGACGTGGATTTCCTGCAGAAGCAGGACGTGCATGTGCACGTGCCCGACGGTGCCACCCCCAAGGATGGCCCGAGCGCGGGCATTGCGATGGTGACCTCGCTGGTGTCGATCCTGACCAAGGTGCCGATCCGTGCCGATGTGGCGATGACCGGCGAGATCACGCTGCGTGGCCGCGTCTCGGCGATCGGCGGGTTGAAGGAGAAGTTGCTGGCGGCATTGCGCGGCGGTATCCGCACGGTGTTGATCCCGGACGAGAACCGCAAGGATCTTGCCGACATCCCGGCCAACGTCACCCGCGATCTCAACATCGTGCCGGTGAAGTGGATCGACGAAGTGCTGGACCTGGCGTTGGAGCGCCCGCTGGCGCCGAAGAAGGCCGGCAAGGAAAAGGCGCGCAAGACCGCATCGCGCGTTGCCGTCCGCGGTAAGTCGCGCACCACTCCCGGCGCGCGCGTCAAGCACTAACGCGCGCTGTCTAGGACATCCCGAAACAAGCCAAAACCCGCGTCGTTATTGGGTTTTGGCTTGCGTGCTGTTGGGGGCGCTGGTATAAATGCACGACTCGTGGGCGCGGCAAAATGTGATGCGTCACGCGATACCACTTGTGTCGGGTTCTTCGCTAACGGCAAGAGCGCCGATTGTCGATTCCGCGGCATCTGCCGCAAAGGGAGTTTCAAGAATGAATAAAACCGAATTGATCGATGGCGTTGCCGCTGCCGCTGACATCTCCAAGGCTGAAGCTGGCCGTGCTGTCGACGCGGTTGTGAGCGAAATCACCAAGGCGCTGAAGAAGGGCGACGCCGTCACCCTCGTTGGCTTCGGCACCTTCCAGGTCCGCGAGCGCGCTGAGCGTACCGGCCGCAATCCGAAGACGGGCGACAGCATCAAGATCGCCGCTTCGAAGAATCCTGCATTCAAGGCTGGCAAAGCCCTGAAGGATGCAGTAAACTAATCGACTCGCTAGGGTGCTTAGCTCAGCGGTAGAGCGTCTCCCTTACACGGAGAGGGTCGGGGGTTCGAAACCCTCAGCACCCACCACTAAGCACCAGGCAAAGTTTCAAGCGCGGAGCGGTAGTTCAGCTGGTTAGAATGCTGGCCTGTCACGCCGGAGGTCGCGGGTTCGAGTCCCGTCCGCTCCGCCAGTTACACCGAAGCCCCTGAGCGATTGGGGGCTTCGTTTTCTCCACAACATTTGCGCTGCGAATGCGTTGGGGAAGATGTCCAAGTTTAAAGCGGAGCGGTAGTTCAGCTGGTTAGAATGCTGGCCTGTCACGCCGGAGGTCGCGGGTTCGAGTCCCGTCCGCTCCGCCAGTTGTACCCAAGCCCTCGGCCTTGTGCCGGGGGCTTTTTTTATGGTGTCTGTCTCGCGGTGGGTTTGGCGGTTGCGGCGCTGCAGACAAATGGCCTGGGCATGGCGGAGCGGGTGCCATGTCTGTCCTTCTCTCCATCACGTCCAGGGCGCCGCGGCTTCTGCGCCGGGATCCAGTTTATGCATCGCCGCGCTGCGGCAGCGGGCGTCGGGCTGGGTGCTTGGCGTCAGGCGGGTTACACTGCGCGGCTCGCCCACAGGCCGTGATTTGCCAATGCTGCAGAAACTTCGCGACAAGACGTCAGGCTGGATCGCTACCGCCATCCTGGGGTTGCTGATGATTCCGTTCCTGTTCGTCATCGACAACAGCTACCTGGGCGGCATTGGCGCCAACAACGTGGCCAAGGTGCAGGCGCCACCCACGTGGTGGAAATCGGCACCGTCATGGTGGCCGGTCTCGCTGCTGTGGCAGCACCATGAAATCAGCACGCAGGATTTCCGTGCACGCTTCGAGCAGGCGCGCATGCAGGAACGTCAGCGCCAGGGCGAGAATTTCGACCCGCGCACGTTCGAATCCCGCGAGAACAAGCTGCAGGTACTCGACCAGCTGGTCGACGAACAAGTGGTGCGTCTGGGCGCGGAAGATGCCGGCATCGTGATCGGCGATGCGACGGTGCGCGATTACATCACCAACATCCAGGCGTTCCAGGTCGACGGCAAGTTCAGCCCCGACCAGTATCGCGCCGCGCTGGCACAGGGCACGCCGCCGCGCACGCCTGCGCAGTTTGACGCGCTGGTGCGCGACAGCCTGCAGCAGTCGGTGATCCCGCAGGCCGTGGCCGAATCGGGGTTTGCAACCAAGGCCGAATTCGAGCGCCTGCTCAAGCTGATGGGCGAGACGCGCGATGTGGAGTTGGCAATGCTGCCGGCGCCGGCGGCCGATACCGCACCCGTTAGCGATGCGCAGATCAAGCAGTGGTACGACACGCATGCGCAGGACTTCCGTCAGCCCGAGACGGTGACCATCGAATATGTGGAGCTCAATGCCGCCACGATGCCGCCTGCGACGGCAGCCGACGAGGCGACGTTGCGCAAGCGCTATGAGGAAGAGAAGGCGCGCTTCGTCGAGCCGGATCAGCGTCTGGCGTCGCATATCCTGATCAGTGCCGGCAGCGATGCTGCCGCGCAAAAGGCGGCCGAGGCGAAGGCGGCAAAGCTTGCAGCGGAAGCCAAGCAGCCAGGCGCCGATTTTGCGGCACTGGCCAAGGCCAACTCGCAGGACCCCGGTTCCAAGGCTGCCGGTGGCGACCTGGGTTGGGTCGAAAAGGGCACCATGGTCAAGCCATTCGAAGACGCACTGTTTTCGATGAAGGCGGGCGACGTGGTCGGGCCGGTCAAGAGCGAATTCGGTTATCACGTGATCCAGTTGCGTGAGGTCAAGGGTGGCCAGGGCAAGTCGTTCGAGCAGGTGCGTGACCAGCTGGCCGCCGAGCAGCTCAAGGCAGACGCCGACAAGGCATTTGCGGACGTGAGCGGCAAGCTTGTGGATCAGGTCTACAAGAACCCCACCGCGCTGGAGCCTGCGGCCAAGCAGGTCGGCCTGCCGGTGCAGACGCTGGGCCCGTTCTCGCGGACCACGGCCAGCGGCATTGCCGCCAACCCGGCGGTGCTGCGTTCGGCGTTCTCCGAAACGCTGGTGCAGGACGGCACGGTGAGCGACCCGATCACCATCGCGCCCAACCACAGCGTGGTGCTGCGTGTAACCAATCACACCGCCGAACAGGCGTTGCCGTTGGACAAGGTGCGCGACAAGGTGATTGCCGCGGTCCACGCCGATCGCACTGAAAAGGCGGCTGCTGCTGCGGCCGATGCGCTGCTGGCGCGCGTGCAGAAGGGCGAGACCCTGCAGGCACTGGCTGCAAGTGAGAAGCTGCAGGTGCAGCCGATCCCGGGGTTGCCGCGTACCGCGCCGATTCCGACGCCGGCTGCAAACCGCGCAATCTTCAGTGCCCCGCGTCCGACTGCAGGCAAGCCATCGGCAGGGAAGGTGGAGCTCGATGGCGGTCGTTTCGCGGTCTTCGTCATCAGCAAGGCGACGCCGGGCGACCTCAAGCAGATGCCGGCCGAACAGCAGACGATGCTGCGCGAGCAGCTGAGCCAGATCGATGGCAACAATGCCGCCCAGGCCTATGTCAAAGAAATGCGCAAGCGGTACAAGATCCAGATCGAAGAAGCGCAGCTGTAAGGTCGCGCTGTCGGATGGTGTCAGGAACGAGCCCGGGTAACCGGGCTTTTTCTTTGCCTGTCACCGTGCTGTGCGAACAGTCCGAGGGTGCGGTGGTGTGCTTGCCTATGCCAGCGCTTGGCGCATGCAGAATCTGCTGCCTGGATTCGGAAAGACGTTTCCAGACAAGGCCGTTCAGTGGCAATGACGCGCATGGCCCGCGCTCGAGCGGCGTTGCAAGCTATCCAGTGCAGGATTGCCGGGCACGAGCGGCCGGGTCGTTACGCACTGCGCGTAGTGTCGTGGTGGTAGCGGCCCTGGCCGCGAGGGGACTGTTCCCGGGAACGTCCCCCTCGCGGCCAGGGCCGTTTCTGCAAGAGCGTGATGGCTATGGCGGTTGGGGAGTTCGGCACCCGGAATGGTGGGGGCGCCCGACCGGTGCGCCCTCAGGGTGCGTCGTTGAACGACAGCACCATGCCCGGCTTCAATACCGCGCGCTTGTCCAGGCCATTGCTGGCAAGCAGGGTGGCCACGGTGATGCCGTAGCGGCGGGCAATGGCCCAGGCAGATTCGCCGTTGCGAACCGTGTGGGTCCGGGCGGGCGCGCCGGAGGCCTTGGCTATCACAGTACTGGTGGTGGCAGCGGCACCGTTATCCGTTGCCATCATCGGAGTCGTCGAGGCGACGACGGCACCGCTGGATCCGGGCTGCGCGGGCGCTGCCGGAGCCAGGACATGGACGCCCCTGGGGGCCGCGCGCGCTCCTGCCACCGCAGGGTTCAGGCGAGCCAGCAACTGCGGCTCGATGGCACGTTGCCCGGCCCAGGTGTTGAGGCTGGTACCGGCAGGGAGTGCGTGCTCGGTCAATACCGGCACCTGGCGGTCCAGCGAGGTCAGCAACGTACCCTGTTGTTGCGCGTGGTCCAGGACACAGGCCAGCGCATGCAGCTTTTCGACGTAGTCGTAGGTGACCTTGGACATGCCGGGCAGTTGCGACGGGCTGGCATTCTGGGCATTCACCCCGGCGCTGCGCATCGCCTGCAGCACGCGGTACTCGCCGGCGTTGTACGCCATCAGCGCCAGTCGCCAGTCGCCACCGAACATGCCGTACAAGGTCTTGAGATAGCGCACCGCCGCAGTGGTGGAATCCACCGCCGACAGGCGGCCATCGTATTGCGCGCCGACCGGTACATGGTGGTTACGTGCAGTGGTGGCGACAAACTGCCACAGGCCCGCAGGGCCGCTGCCGTTACGTGCACCGGGGCGATAACCGCTCTCGACGAAGGGGATCAGCGCGAATTCCGTCGGCATGTCGGCGGCGCGAAGTTCATCGACGACATAACCGAACAGCGGCAGGACATCCTGTGCATCGTCGGCCAGGCGGGCCGGGGCGCGTGAGAAGTGCTGCTCCCAGCGCGTGTCACTGTGTTCGCTGTCGCAGCCGGGATCGGCGCGGCCGTCCAGGAATGCCGAAAAGATCTCCCGCCCGTTACGCATGCTGGGGGCGGCGGGCGATGCGGTGGGGCCGTCTGCGGGTTTCAGGCGGGCTGCGTCGTTGGACGAGGCCGCCGCCGGTGCAGTGACCGCAAACGCGGCCAGCACTGCCAACACCAACGGCCTCATGCGCGAAATTCGTCTTTCCAGCGCCGAAGTTCGGCGAATACGTCTACTTCGGAGGATACCGCTGCAGTCGCGCGCAGTGTGACTGCGGCGCGGATCTCGGGGCGGTTGGTACGTAAGAACGGATTGGTGGCCAGTTCAC
Source organism: Xanthomonas sp. NCPPB 1068 (assembly GCF_041479385.2). NCBI lineage: Bacteria > Pseudomonadati > Pseudomonadota > Gammaproteobacteria > Lysobacterales > Lysobacteraceae > Xanthomonas > Xanthomonas sp. NCPPB 1068. Next base: position 1,267,659 of record NZ_CM192986.1, read on the forward strand.
TCTTGAGCGAAATCGGCAGGGTAGGACGGGCTGCATGACGCATGGCCTGGGCTTCCTGTTGACGGCGCTGCAAGGCAGCGTTGGTGGGATCGACATGCAGCGCAAAGGCCGCGTTGGCCAGGGTGTATTCGTGGCCACAACACACAAGCGTGTCGCCAGGCAGGGAGGCCAGGCGCTGCAACGAGTCGAACATCTGAGGAGCGGTACCTTCGAACATCCGCCCACAGCCTAGGCTGAACAGGGTATCACCGCTGAACAAGTGGGTGCCCGTTGCAAACGCGATGTGGGTGCGGGTGTGGCCGGGAACCTCCAGCACCTCCAGTGCCGTCCCCAATAGCGCTAGGCGCTCGCCCTGACCAACCCGATGCGCGTTGCCGGGAATGCGCTCGTCGTCAGGCCCGAACACCTCCAGGTCCGGCCAGCGCTGCTGAAGCGTGGCCACGCCGCCGACATGATCGGCGTGATGGTGGGTCAACAGGATGGCCGTGGGCACCACGCCATCGTGCTGTGCGGCGGCGATGACCGGCTCGGCCTGACCGGGGTCGACAATGATGGCGCGGCCATCCGCAGCGACCAGCGCCCAGATGTAATTGTCATCGAATGCGGGCAGGGCGATCAGTCGCATAGAATTGGGACCATGCCTGCCCCGCCATTCTCCCGTCAAGCTGGTGTCTCATCCTGGTTTGATACGGGGGCAGGGCGCGGCCTGCTCCAGTCCGAGCGTCGCCTGGCACTGGAGGCGCTGCAGACGCGTCCCTCCCAGCCGTGGTTGTGGCTGACGCCGACCAAGGATCTGCCACCACGCGAGTCGCTGGATGGGCGCGGGCTGCGCCTGTTCCGCAGTGCGGGGCGGTTCGCCGGCGATGCCCGCTGCACCATGCCGTTCCCGCTGCCAACCGAAAGCCTGCAGGCCATCGTGGTGCAACATGCCGTGGTCGGCGGTGCGGCGGATTTCCTGAGCGAGTGCGAGCGGCTGTTGATGCCGGGTGGCCGGCTGTGGCTGTTTACGCTCAACCCGCTGAGCCCTTACCGGTTTCATTGGGCGCGCCGCGGCCCGGTGGCCTTGCGGCCGGATCGCTGGCGGCTGCTGGCGCAGCGCGCCGGCCTGCATTGCGTGGAAACAGAGCGCTACCTGGGGCCGGTCTGGCGTGTCGGGCGCGGCTCCTCCGATCCTGGCCACGCTCCGTGGCGCGCGGTGTATTTACTTGAAGTGGAAAAGCGCGCCTCGGCACCGATCGCGCCCACACCGATTGCGCTGCCGTCGCGTTGGCCGCAACCGGTGGCCACGATCTGACTGACCTTTGCCTCATTGCAACTCTTGGAACCTGATGAAATCAATTGAAGTGCATACCGACGGCTCCTGCCTCGGCAACCCCGGGCCGGGTGGCTGGGCAGCGCTGCTGCGTTACAACGGCCGCGAAAAGGAACTGGCCGGCGGCGAAGCGGTGTCCACCAACAATCGGATGGAGCTGATGGCGGCGATCATGGCCCTGGAAACGTTGACCGAGCCATGCCAGATCGTGCTGCATACCGATTCGCAATACGTGCGCCAGGGCATTACCGAATGGATGTCCGGCTGGGTGCGCCGCGGATGGAAAACTGCCGGCGGCGATCCGGTCAAGAACCGCGAGTTGTGGGAGCGGCTGCACGCGGCAACCCAGCGCCATCGCATCGATTGGCGCTGGGTGAAGGGGCACAATGGCGACCCGGACAATGAGCGCGTCGACGTGCTCGCCCGCAACCAGGCCATCGCCCAGCGCGGTGGCGCTGCAACTGCGTAAGAGGATTCATGCGTCAGATCATTCTCGATACAGAAACCACCGGCCTGGAATGGCGCAAGGGCAACCGCGTCGTCGAAATCGGTGCGGTGGAGCTGCTGGAGCGACGGCCCAGCGGCAACAATTTCCATCGCTATCTGAAGCCGGACTGCGACTTCGAGCCCGGGGCACAGGAAGTGACCGGGCTGACCCTGGAATTCCTGGCCGACAAGCCGCTCTTCAGCGACGTGGTGGAGGAGTTTCTCGCCTACATCGACGGTGCGGAGCTGATCATCCACAACGCCGCATTCGACCTGGGCTTTCTGGATAACGAGCTCTCGCTGCTGGGCAGCGGCTATGGCCGCATCACCGATCGCGCCAGCGTGACCGATACCTTGATGATGGCGCGCGAGCGTTACCCGGGGCAGCGCAACTCACTGGATGCCTTGTGCAAGCGCCTGGGCGTGGACAACTCGCATCGCCAGCTGCACGGCGCCCTGCTCGATGCGCAGATCCTGGCCGATGTCTACATCGCGCTGACCTCCGGGCAGGAAGAGATCGGCTTTGCCAGCGCCGATGCCGGCCAACGCTCCGAGGACGGCAGCGGCATGATCACCTTCGACCCGGCCTTGTTGTTGCCGCGGCCGCGGGTCGTGGTCACCGCGTCGGAAACGCAGGCGCACGAAGCGCGGCTGGCGCAGTTGCGCAAGAAAGCCGGTCGTGCACTGTGGGATGCGCTGGTTGAGGAGGTTGCTGCGGCAGGCTAGGACGGCTGCGCCGGGGGCGTCTGCCGTCACGCGCTCGCGGCATACGCCATGGTGGGCCTGTGCCAGGTGCAGCACGGCGCTGTGTTAGGCGATCAGCGCCGACGTCCGAGGCCGACGGCGCGCAGCCTTGCTCAGTAGCTGCGCACCAGGATGGCGGTGATGTTGTCCGAGCCGCCGCCATCCAGTGCCGCGGCCACCAGGCATTCCACGCACTCCTGCGCGCTGCAGTCGGCCTGCGACAGGGTTGCGGCGATGGCGGCATCGTCCACTTCCTCGGTCAGGCCGTCGCTGCACAGCAGTAGCTGCATGCCGGATTTGAGTTCGCCCTGCATGGTGGCAACGTTGAGGTGCGCCGGGTCGGTGACGCCCAACGCCTGGGTCACCACATTGCGATGCGGATGCGCGCGCGCCTGCTCGCTGGTCAACGTGCCTTGGGCGATGAGTTCCTGCACATAACTGTGGTCCTGGCTCAACTGCGCCAGACGGCCGTCGCGCCACAGATACGCGCGGCTGTCGCCGACCCAGGCCACTTCGAAGCGCTGGCCCAGCACGCGTGCGGCGACCACGGTGGTGCCCATCGGCAACGTGTCGTTGCATCGGCGCGAGGTCTTGATGATTTCTTCGTCGGCGATGCGCACGGCCTGGGCGAGCGGGGTGCCGGCGCGGACTTCGCGCACGATGGTCTCGCGCGCCAGCGCACTGGCCACCTCGCCGCAGGCGTGACCGCCCATGCCGTCGGCCACCAGCCACAGCCCCAGCTCGCTGTCGCCGTAATAGGTGTCCTCGTTGAGGTCACGGCGCAGGCCGACGTGGGTGAGGTGTCCGAATTCGAGCATGGGGCCGGTCGCCAGGGAGAAGGTACGCCACCATCATCGCGGCCGGGACGGCCAGCAGCAACCGAGCCATTGCCGGTGCCGCAGCGCCGGTTCACGCCGGGCCGGCGGGCGGTGACACCGACGCTGGCCCAGGCCGCTTGTGGCCTGACGCGTGTGCCCGTATGATGCACGGCCCCAGGACACTGGGGACCATCTGGAGAGGTGGCAGAGCGGTTGAATGTACCTGACTCGAAATCAGGCAGGCGTTTATAGCGCCTCGGGGGTTCGAATCCCCCCCTCTCCGCCAGATTGAGGCGAGCAGTTGTGCCAGTGCCGCGTGAGTTTCGCCGGCGGCGTTGGGGGGTGAGAAGCCCCGGGTTCGACAGACAGCGCAGCTGTCTGCACGGCGAAGCCGCCCGCAGGGCGAAGGCACGTAGTGCCGAGTGAATCCCCCCTCTCCGCCAGATTCGCATCAGCCCCCGCAAGGGGGCTTTTGTTTATGTGTCGCAGCCGGCTGTGGCTGCGATGACTACAATCCGCTCGATCCCCGTTGGAGGCCTGTCATGTCCGAGATCCTGGTGCCCGTGTCCTTTGGTGAGCTGCTCGACAAGATCGCGATCCTGCAGATCAAGTCCGAGCGCATGAGCGATGCGGCCAAACTGGCGAATGTGCGCAACGAGTTGTCCGCGCTGGAAAACAGCTGGATGGCGCATCCGGCCGCCGGCCACGACATTGTGCGTCTGCGCGCCGAGCTCAAAGCCGTCAACGAGCGGCTGTGGGTGATCGAGGACGACATCCGGCTCAAGGAACAGGCGCAGACCTTCGACGACGGCTTCGTGCAGCTGGCGCGCAGCGTGTACATCGAAAACGACGAGCGTGCGCGGATCAAGAAGCAGATCAATCTGGCGCTGGGCTCGTCGTATGTGGAAGAGAAGTCCTATCAGGATTACCGCGCAACCGGCGCCTGAGACGTGATCGGGTGATCGCGCTGGCGTACGTCAGTGGGGCCACAGGGCCGGCGGTGCGTGTCCCGGCGGCTGGCGATCAGGGCGTTGCCCATTGCCTCGTGGGACGATGAGATCGCTGTGTCGCGTTTGCGCGCCGCGCAGGCTCACCGCGCAACACGCCGGTACGCGCGTGGCTGCAGCGGCCAATGCTCAACGCGGATGATCGGCGCGATAGCGTTCGAATGCGGCAATCGCATCGTCGACGGTGATCAGCGACATCACCTCGTCGAACTCGATCTTGGTGCCCCAGCGGAGCTGCTCGGCCGGTTTGCCCAGGTGTTTGCGCGCGGCCGCGTCGTAGCGGTCCACGCAATAGCGCACATCCGAGTAAGGCCCGCTACGTCTGGGGTTGCTGGCCGCGTGCAGGCCAAGCACCTTGGTGCCCATCGCGTTGGCGATGTGCATCGGCCCCGAATCGGGGGTGACCACCAGGTCTGCGCGGGCAAGCAGCGCGGGCAGCTGCTTGAGTGTGTCCTTGCCGACCAGGTCCAGTACCGGCGCACGCGTGGCGGCGACGATGGCGTCGGCCGTGCTGCGTTCCAGTGCACTGCGGCCGCCGCACAGCACGATGCGCCAGCCTTGCGCCGCCGCGTGATCGGCCAGCGCCGCGTGGCGCTCCGGGTACCAGTTACGTCGCACATGGCTGGAGCAGGGCGAAATCATCAGCACCGGGCGGCCGTCGTCGTCCCACTGCGCGCCTGCCCAGGCGTGCGCCTCGGCGGGCACCGGCAGGTCCCAGCGAACCTGCGTCTGGCGCAGGCCCAGCGGCTCGGCGAAGCTGCCGATGGCATCGAGTACGTGGATGCCCGGGCGGTCGGGGATGCGTTCGTTGACGAACAGCCCGTGCAGATCCTTGGAGCGGCTGCGGTCGTAGCCGATACGCCGGCGCGCCGGCACGAACGCCGACAACACGTTGGCGCGAAAGGCCACCTGCATTTGCAGCAAGGCGTCGAAGCGCCCCAGCGGCGCCAGCGACCGGCGTAATGCGCGCATGCCGGCCACGCCGCTGCGTTTGTCGTAGGCATGGAACTGCACGCCCGGCAGGCCATCGAGCAGCTTGAGTCCCGCCTGGTCGATGATCCAGTGCAGCTGCGTCTGCGGGAAACCCGCTTGCAGCGTGCGCACCAGCGGCACCACATGGGTGACATCGCCCAGGGCGGACAAGCGCAGCAGACACAGCGATGCAGGCGTTACAGCCATGGTGTTGTTAGACTCGATAGATGGTTTCTTTCGACGCCACCGAAGCACTGACGCCGTACCGCGAGGGTCGCGGGTACGGCGCCATTCTGTTCGACCGCGAACGGCTGCGGCAAGCCGACGCCGGGCTGTTTTCGCCGCAACGCTGGGGCGACAGGGCGCGGCCGGTCGGTGAGGGTGGCCGCGGCGGGGCCTGGTTTGTGGATGCGCCATTCGGCCGCAGCGTGTTGCGCCAGTACCTGCGTGGCGGCATGGCGGCGCGGGTGAGCCATGACCGGTATCTGTGGAAAGGTGCCGGACGCACGCGCAGCTTTGCCGAGTTCCGGCTGATGCGCGAACTGATCAAGCGCAAGTTGCCGGTGCCGCGTCCGCTGGCAGCCTGCTATCTGCGCGAAGGCCTGGGCTACCGCGCGGCCTTGTTGATGGAGCGGCTTGAAGATGTGCGCTCGCTGGCCGACCACGCGCAGGTGGCCGGGCGTGGCGCACCGTGGGAGGCCACCGGCCAACTGATTGCGCGGTTTCATCGCGCCGGGCTGGATCACGCCGATCTCAACGCGCACAACATCCTGTTCGATGCCGGCGGGCATGGCTGGTTGATCGATTTCGACCGCGGTGTGCTGCGTATTCCGGCCACCCGCTGGCGCGAGCGTAACCTCAAGCGGCTGCACCGTTCGCTGCTGAAGCTGCGCGGCAACCGTAGCCGCGAAGAGGTCGACAAGGATTACCAGCGGCTGCACCGCGCGTATGAGCTGGCCTGGGGCCGGGGCTACTGATGCATTGGGCGTTGCGGATGCAAGGGGTCGGCAATGCGTCGGCGGTGGCGCTCGGTTCGCCGATGGCAACCATCGAGCGCGCCGGCGCTCCGTGGTTGACCATCGATTGCGGCAGCGAGGGGCTGACTGCCTATCAGGCCCATTACGGTCAGCTGCCGCAGGCGATCTTCATCACCCATGTGCACCTGGATCATGTCGGCGGGCTGGAGCGGGTGTTCGTCGACAGCTATTTCTCCGAGCGGCGTGGGCGCACGCGCCTGTATGTGCCCGCGCCGGTGGTGCCGCTGTTGCAGCGGCGCATTGCCGATTACCCGAACGTGCTGGCCGAAGGCGGGGCGAACTTCTGGGACGCATTTCAATTGGTGCCGGTCGGCGATGCCTTCTGGCACGACGGGGTGCGGCTGGAAGTGTTCCCGGTACGTCACCACTGGCCCGAAACTGCTTACGGGCTGCGTCTGAAGGGCGCGCTGGTGTGGACCGGCGACACCCGGCCGATCCCGGAAATGCTGAAGCGTTATGCCGACGACAACGAGCTCATCGCGCATGACTGCGGTGTTCACGGCAACCCGTCGCATACTGGCGTGGACGATTTGGAGCGGGAATACCCGCAGGACCTGTTGAGCCGCATGCTGCTGTACCACTACGCCAGCGACGCCGATGCCGATGTGCTGCGCGCGCGCGGCCATCGTGTTGCCGTGCCTGGGCAGCATCTGATGCTGGCGGACTCGACCGCTGCCACGGTGCGCTGATGGGTGCCCTGACCCTGCCCACCCTGGCCGGTGCGCCCATGCAGGACCGCTACGGCCGCCCGCTGCGCGACCTGCGCCTGTCGGTGATCGAGGCCTGCAACTTCCGCTGTGGCTATTGCATGCCGGCCGATCGCGTGCCGGACGACTACGGGTTCGATGCGCAGCAGCGCCTGAGCTTCGAGCAACTGGAAACCCTGGTGCGGGCCTTTGTTTCGGTGGGCGTGACCAAGGTCCGCCTGACCGGTGGCGAGCCATTGCTGCGGCGTGACCTGCCGGCCCTGATCGCGCGTCTGACGGCGATCGACGGCATCGAGGATCTGGCATTGACCACCAATGGCGTCCTGCTCGCGCGCCAGGCTGTGGCGCTGCGCCAGGCCGGGCTGCGCCGCATCACCGTCAGCATGGATGCGTTGGAGCCGGCATTGTTCAGACGCATGAGCGGCGACCGCGGCGATATTGCCCAGGTGCTGGCCGGGATTGCGGCTGCCGAGCAGGCCGGCTTCACGCGGTTGAAGATCAATTGCGTGGTGCAGCGTGGCGTCAACGAGGATCAGGTGCTGCCGCTGGTGGAGCACTTCCGCGGTACCGGGCACGTGCTGCGCTTCATTGAATTCATGGACGTGGGGAGCTGCAACGGTTGGTCACCGGAGGCGGTGGTGAGCTCTGCGCAACTGCACGCGCGCATCCATGCACGCTGGCCGCTGGTGCCGCTGGATGCCAATTACACCGGCGAAGTCGCTCAGCGCCACGCATTTGCAGATGGCGCCGGCGAAGTGGGGTTCGTCAGTTCGGTCAGCGTGCCGTTCTGTGGCGACTGCCAGCGCGCGCGCGTCTCGGCCGACGGCCATCTGTATACCTGTCTGTTTGCCAGCCAGGGCCATGATCTGAAGCCGGCCTTGTCCGACGGCGAGCACGGGTTGGCGGACCACCTGCGTCAGCGCTGGAGCCTGCGTGGCGACCGCTACAGCGAGGTGCGTGCGGTGGCGGCGCCGCGTCGGGGTAAACCGGTGGAGATGTTTCTGATCGGCGGGTGAGTGCGGGCGGGCTTCTGGCGCTATGCGCGCCGCACGCGTGCTTGCGCGATTTGCTGATGCGCGCGCGTTGGCGCATTGCGCGGCACCGACTGGACGTCACCGCGTCCGGGCGCCCTGCAGTCGCAGCGGACGATGTGCAGCGATCGCTGCGCCAAGTGCGGATCTCGCTGTCGATGACCGCGTCGAACGCGTCTGAAACGTTGTTTTCTTGCAATCCTGCGCCGCTGGATCATCGGTCGACCGCCAGGCGACTGCCGGATTGCGTGCTGCTGCGCGTCGCACGCTGGCGCAAGGATGCACGCTGCTGACAGCTGCTGTTCCATCAAGGCGCCTCGTTCACCGAGAATGCCGCATCCTGCCCGCCTGTCACCGTGTAGTTCTCCATGCCTCCCAAATCACGTTCCGCGCGCCTGACCCACCTGGACGATGCCGGGCTCCCCACCATGGTGGATGTCTCGGACAAGGCGGTCACCGCACGCAGCGCCACGGCCGCCAGCCGGGTGCGTTTTCCGGTTGCGGTCGCAGCCCAGTTGCGTGCCAGTGGCCTGCGCAGTGCCAAAGGTGGCATCGTCGAGACGGCAGTGATCGCCGGCACGATGGCGGTCAAGCGCACGCATGAGCTGATCCCGTTCTGCCATCCGTTGCCGATCGATGCCTGCCGTTTCGAGATCGATTGGGCTGGAGAGCAGGTGCTGGACATCCAGTGCACGGTCCGTTGCGTGCATCGCACTGGCGTGGAGATGGAGGCCCTGACCGGCGCCAGCGTTGCGGCGTTGACGGTGTATGACATGTGCAAGGCGCTGTCGCACGCCATGACCATCGGGCCGACCAGGTTGGTCTCCAAGCGTGGCGGCAAGCGCGACATCGGAGCGGCGCGATGACTGCCACGGTAACGGTGTTGTATTTCGCCAGCCTGCGCGAGGCGGCAGGGGTGGCCGACGAGCGCGTGCAGTCCAGTGCTCAGGACCTGCGGGGCCTGTATGCCGAGCTCGATGCACGGCACGGCCTGCGCTGGACGCCGGCGCAGTTGCGCGTCGCCGTCGATGGGGCGTTTGCGCGCTGGGAGGATGCGGTGCGCGACGGCAGCGAAGTGGTGTTCATTCCGCCAGTGTCGGGAGGTTGAACGTGAGAGAGCAGACAACCGCCGTGTTTGCGCTGTCCGACATTGCGCTGCCGGTCGATCACTTGCGTGCAGGGATGGAACATCCGCACGCCGGCGCCTTCGCCAGTTTCGAGGGCTGGGTGCGCGACCACAATGAGGGCCGCGGCGTTGCCGGCTTGCGCTACGAAGCCTATGCCGCACTTGCCCAGGCCGAAGGCCAGCGCGTGCTCGATGAAGCGGTCAGCCGCTTTGCCGTCGTGCAGGCGCAGTGCGTGCATCGTGTGGGTGAGTTGCGTATCGGCGAGATGGCGGTGTGGGTCGGTGTGAGTGCGGCGCATCGCGGCGCCGCGTTCGACGCCTGCCGTTACATCATCGACGAGGTCAAGGCGCGCGTGCCGATCTGGAAGCACGAGCATTACCTGGAAGGGGATGCGGGCTGGCTGCATCCGGAGGCCTAGGGGTGAAGGCAGCGCAGTGGCGTGCCGAGTCCTGCAAGTTTCATGCTGACGATGGCGCGCGGCTCGAGGGCGTCTGCAGCGCGCGTCAATGCGCTTGTGTAGTGTCCAGCCCTGCGCACGCCACGTCGGTCCGCAACGCGGCACTCCTTGCCAACAACACCGCACTGATGTTCCTGCAGACGCCAATGGAACTGCAGAACGTGGTCGCCGCGTGATGCAGGCAGGCGTACCGCTGTGGCGGCGACTGGCCGGCCCGGCGCGTGCTGGAGGTTGGGGTGGTGTCCCCGCCGGTTGACCTCGGCGCCCGCATCAATCGATACCGTTGCTGCCTTCCGGCCCTGGCGGGATTTTCGATCTAGCGTCGCGAGGGACCGACGGGGCCACCATAAGACGTGGGCCACTGGCGTGGCCCGGGATCTGCTGCGACGGTGTCATCGCGCACATCATGAAACTGGCGGAGAGAGGGGGATTCGAACCCCCGAAGCGCGGTTTAGACGCTTACACACTTTCCAGGCGTGCTCCTTCAACCACTCGGACACCTCTCCGTACCTGCACGACCGGGGCCTTACAGGGCCGCAAATTCTAGCGGTCGCCGGGCCATACCACAAGCTGAATCTTGCAGGCGCAGTCGATGAGACGGGCCGTGGCACAATATCGGCTCAGAACAAGCTGGTTGCCCGATGTCTTATCTCGTTCTCGCCCGCAAGTGGCGCCCGAAGCGTTTTGCCGAACTCGTAGGCCAGGAACACGTGGTCCGCGCGCTCAGTAACGCGCTCGACAGTGGGCGCGTGCACCACGCGTTCCTGTTCACCGGCACCCGCGGCGTGGGCAAGACCACCATTGCGCGCATCTTCGCCAAGTCGCTGAACTGCGAGACCGGCACCAGCGCCGACCCGTGCGGGACGTGCCCGGCCTGCCTGGACATCGATGCCGGCCGCTATATCGACCTGCTGGAAATCGACGCCGCATCCAACACCGGCGTGGACGACGTGCGCGAGGTGATCGAGAACGCCCAGTACATGCCCTCGCGCGGCAAGTTCAAGGTCTATCTGATCGACGAAGTGCACATGCTCTCCAAGGCGGCGTTCAATGCGTTGCTGAAGACGCTGGAAGAGCCGCCGGAGCATGTGAAGTTCCTGCTGGCCACCACCGACCCGCAAAAGCTGCCGGTGACCGTGCTGTCGCGCTGCCTGCAGTTCAACCTCAAGCGGCTGGACGAGGATCAGATCCAGGGCCAGATGACGCGCATTCTGGCGGCCGAACAGATCGAATCGGATCCGTCGGCGATCGTGCAGCTGTCCAAGGCGGCCGATGGCTCGCTGCGCGATGGTCTGTCGCTGCTGGATCAGGCGATCGCCTACGCCGGCGGCGCGCTGCGCGAGGACGTGGTGCGCACCATGCTGGGCACGGTCGATCGCACCCAGGTCGGGGCGATGCTGCAATCGCTGGCCGATGGCGATGGCGCGCGCCTGCTGCAGGTGGTGGCCGCGCTGGCTGAATTTTCGCCCGATTGGAGCGGCGTGCTGGAAGCCCTGGCCGAGGCGCTGCACCGGGTGCAGGTGCAGCAGCTGGTGCCATCGGTGGCCTTTGTGGGCGATGGGATCGACCCGACCCCGTTTGCCGCGCAGCTGCGCCCGGAGGTGGTGCAGCTGTGGTACCAGATGGCGCTCAACGGGCGCCGCGATCTGTATCTGGCGCCAAGCCCGCGCGCCGGGTTCGAAATGGCGGTGCTGCGGATGCTGGCCTTCCGGCCCGCGGCGGCGGTGCCTGCCGGTAGCAGCGACGACGGCCGTGGGGCCAGTGCCGGCAGTGGCACACGCGTGCCGGGCGCAGGCGTGCAGGCCGCTGCGCCTGCTGCCGCGGCCGCAGCGCCTGCAGCGATGCCGGCAGCGGCGATGGAAGCAGTGGTTGCGCCAAACGTGGCAGTTGCCGCCGCTGCGCCAGCTGCCGTCGCGGCAGCGCCGGTGGTCTCGCTGGCTGCTTCGGCGGTTCCCGCGGGCGCTGCGCCTGCGCGCACTGACGACACCCCACCCTGGGCGGTGGACGACGCACCAGTGAGGACGCCTGCCGCAGTGACGGAGACCTCGGCTCCCGCATCCGGGGCGGCCACTGCCCCGTCGATCGCGTCGCCCTCGGTCATGGCCACGCCGGAAGCGGCCATGGCGCCTCCCCTGGACGCTGCGGACCCGGCAGCGGCAACCGAAACGATGGCGGCGACACCGCCGTCGCACGTTGCAGCAGCATCCCCGGCGCCTTCCACCGCTGCGGTGGCACCGATCGACGATGGCCGCATCGCCGATGCCGAGCAGTGGCTGGAGCTGGTCACGCGCAGCGGCTTGAATGGCCCGTCGCGTCAGCTTGCTGCCAACGCGGCATTCATTGGCCATCGCGACGGCGTGCTGCGGCTGGCGCTGGCGCCGGGCTTCGAATACCTCAACTCAGAACGCTCCATCGCCAACCTGGCTCAGGCATTGGCGCCGGTGCTGGGCGACACCCCGCGCATCGTGATCGAAACCGGCAACGCCGATGTCGAGACCTTGCACGAGCGGGCCAACCGCCAGAAAGGCGAGCGCCAGAGCGCAGCCGAAATCGCCTTCATGAACGACCCCAATGTGCAGCAGCTGATTCAGCAGCAGGGCGCGCGGGTCGTCCCCGATTCCATCCGCCCTTACGACGAGTAACGCCCCATGCGTGGAAACATTGCCCAATTGATGCAGCAGGCGCAGAAGATGCAGGAAAACCTGCAGCGCGCCCAGGAAGAACTGGCCAAGCTGGAAGTCACCGGCACCGCCGGCGGCGGCATGGTCAGCGTGACGCTGACCGGCGCCAAGGAGTGCCGCAAGGTGCGCATCGACCCGAGCATCCTCTCCGACCAGGAAATGGCCGAAGACCTGATCGCCGCTGCGTTCAACGACGCCTCCAACAAGATCGACGCCGAATCCAAGGACCGCATGGGCTCGGCCACCGCCGGCATGCAGCTGCCGCCCGGCATGAAGTTGCCTTTCTGATCGAGGGGATTCGGGAGTCGGGATTGGGGATTCGCTAGAAGCGAGGTTCGCTTCTGCATTTGCGAATCCCGAATCTCCACTCCCGAATCCCGGCCGCCCAATGTCCACTCTGCTCGAACAACTGATCGAGGCCTTCCGGGTATTGCCCGGTGTGGGCCAGAAGTCGGCGCAGCGCATGGCCTACCACGTGCTCGAGCGCGAGCGCGAGGGCGGGCGGCGCCTGGCCGCGGCGCTGGGAAATGCGGTGGACAAGGTCGGGCATTGCGTGCAATGCCGCGATTTCACCGAGTCGGAAGTCTGCACCATCTGCGCCAGCAGCAGCCGTGACCGCCAGCAGCTGTGCGTGGTCGAGTCACCGGCCGATCGCTTGGCGATCGAGCACGCCACCGGCTACCGCGGTCTGTATTTCATTTTGCAGGGGCGCCTGTCGCCGCTGGATGGCATCGGCCCGCGCGAGCTGGGGCTGGACCGCCTCGGCGAGCGCCTGGCCGCTGGCGAAGTGACCGAAATGATCATCGCCACCAACGCCACCGTGGAAGGCGAGGCAACCGCGCATTACCTGGCGCAGTTGGCACGACAACATGCCGTGCGGCCCAGCCGGCTCGCCCAGGGCATGCCGCTGGGCGGTGAGCTGGAATACGTCGACCGCGGCACCCTGTCGCACGCCTTCGGCACCCGCAGTGAGGTGCTGTGAGGGCGGGGATTGGGGAGTCGGGATTGGGGATTCGCAAAAGCCGGTCGGCGCGCGCGGTAAGCTTTGGCCAATCCCGAATCCCGAATCCCGTCTATGACCGACACCATCTTCGGCAAAATCATTCGTCGCGAAATTCCGGCCACCATCGTTTATGAAGACGACGAGGTGCTGGGCTTCGAGGACATCGCACCGCAGGCGCCGGTGCATGTGCTCTTCATTCCCAAGCAGCACGCCATTCCCACCCTGGACGATGTGCCGCCGGAGCAGGCACTGCTGGTCGGCAAGCTGGCCATTGCGGCGGCGGCCTACGCGCGTGCGCAGGGACTGGCGCAGGACGGTTACCGCATCGTGATGAACTGCCGCGAGCATGCGGGCCAGACCGTGTTCCATATCCATCTGCATCTGCTGGCCGGTGCGCCGCTGGGCCGCTTCGGCACCCCATGACGGAGTGGGGCAGGACGTTGCCGCCGATGTGACCGAACAGGTGGTCGAGCGGCAACGGCAGGCCAGGCTTGAGCATGGCCGGTCGTCGCTACTGCGGTTATAAGCCGATGCACGCCAGTAGGCGCTCATGGCAGCCGCGCAGCCGCGATTCCTGCAGGCTTGTTGCTCCCGCGTAGCGCCGGGGCCGGCAAGATGGCGAAGTGACGATCCAGCCGGAATGCGCTGATGCAGGCGGCTTGACCTGCACCAACAAAAACGCCGCTCCTTCAGGAGCGGCGTTTTGCATCACGGCTGACTCAGCGATGGATTACCACCAACCGCGGCCCCAACCCCAGCCGCCGCCCCAGCGCGGACCCCACGGGTCGCCCCAGGGGCCGTACGGGTAGGCCGGAATCACGTCGACGTCGCGCACTTCCGGCCACAGGTAGACCACATCGGCAGCCACCTTGGGCAGATTGTAGTCGTACTCGCCGATCTTGGTGGTTTCATAGCCTTCGATCTTGCCGATGAAGGTGACCTCGCGGCCCGGCTCGAACACGGCCGGATCATAGAAGCCCGAGCGGCATGCCAGGAAGCGGCCATCGCTGGCATCCACCGCATTGCGGTCCGGGCGGCCACTGGCGTTGAGCGGACGCGAGATCAGCTCGAAGCAGGTCTGGCCCTGGCCGGGTTTGGTCTGAATGATCTTGCCGCCCCAGCGCACCGAGGTGCCCAGTTGCGCGCTGGCAGTGGAATCGCTCGGGCTGACCGTGGGGAACTGGCCCTGCAGCGGCTTGGGCGCGGTCGCGCAGGCTGCGAGCCCGAGCACAGCGACAATGGGGAACAGAAAACGGGTACTCATGAGGAAGCTCCGGTTCGCGGGCGATGCTGCAGCAGGTCTTTCAGGAGAGTGGCGCTGTCCGAATCAGCGCCAGCGTATCGCGCGGCAGCGAAACGTTGGCTGAGCGCCAACAGTGCCGTGTCCGGGTGCGAGCGGGCGACGCGTTGCGCCCAGTCAATGGCCGGTTCGTGGGGTTCGCGGGCCAGGCCCAGCTTGCCGTAGCGGCGACTCAGCCGATGCCAGGCGCGCAGTAGCGGGTCGCGTTCGCGCTCGCCGCGGGCCAGCAGCCAGCCCATCCAGGCCAGGGCACTGACGGCAAACACGCCGAAGATGGCAGCCAGTTGCGTGGGCTCCAGGCGGTCGATGCCGAACGGCTGCAGCAGGCGCTGCTGGCGGTCGGCATTGAACGACAGCACCAGGTCGTTCCAGCCGCGGCGCAGCCAGTCGCCGACCTGGCTCAGGCCGGCCCAGGTGCCGAGCTGGGCCAGGCCGGCGCCGCCATCGGTCTGCAGGCGATCTTCCAGCGTGTCGTAGATGCGTTCCGGCGCCACCGCGGCAGTCGGGTCCACGCGCACCCAGCCGCGGCCGGCCAGCCACACCTCGGTCCAGGCATGCGCATCCATGCGCCGCACCACCCAGTAGTTGCCCAGCCCGTTGTAGGTGCCGCCGGCATAGCCGGTGACCACGCGCGCCGGGATGCCGGCCGCACGCATCAGCACCACAAACGATGAGCTGAAGTGTTCGCAGAAACCGGCCTTTTGCTGGAACAGGAATTCATCCACGCTGTTGCGGCCGAGCAGCGGCGTATCCAGCGTGTAGGCGAATTCGCGGGTGATCCACCCCAGCGCGCGCTGCACCACCGCATCGTCGTTGCTGCCGGCCTCCGCGCGCCATTGCCGGGCCAGGGTGAGCGTGCGCGGATTGAAGCCTGGAGGCAGCGCGAGCGCGCGCTTGCGCAACTGGTCGGGCAGGTCGGTATCGAAACGGGTGGGCGGTGCCGATTGCAGCTCCCAGCGTGTCAGCGCGCTCAACGGGCGCTGTGCGAACAGTTCGTAATCGGGTGAGAGCTCGGCGTTGGCAACGCCCCGGGTCGGCAGGTCCAGCGACACCAGCTGGCGACGATCTGTGGGCTCGTAGTCCAGTCGGTAACGATAGGTTTGCGGGCCTGCGGTGACCGAGGCGGGCTGGCCGCGGCCGGTCCAGCGCGCGCGCTGCCAGGTACGGCCGTCGAAGTCCCACATCACCGGTCCGCGCCAGTAGCGTTGCTGCGGCGGTGGCGCCTTGCCGGTGAACTGCACGCGCAAGGCCGGGCTGTCGTCGGCCATCAGGTCGATCCATTCGCCCGGGGACATGTTGTCCGACAGGCCGGGCCGCGACAGTGCGCGCTCGGGCACGCCCCACAAGGGCGAACTCAGGCGCGGCAGCAGCCAGAAGGTGACCAGCGCCAGCGGCACGCCGATGGCGACCAGTTTGCCGATGCTGCGCAACTGCAGGCGCAGGCCGGGCGTGCCGGTGCGGTGCTCTTCGTCGGCCAGCCGCTGCATGCTGATCAGTGCGCTGACCACCGCCAGCAGCGCCAGGCCCATCGTCGTCGGGCCCTGGTCGAGTAAGAAGGCCGCAAACGGCGCAAACAATACAAAGCCCAGCAGGCTGCGCGCATCGCGCAGGGTGCGCAGTTCGGAGGCCTTGATCGCCAGCATCGCCGCCAGCACCGCGCAGCCGGTGTCGCGCCCGAAACGCATACCAATTTGCCAATACACCGCCGCCAGCATCGCGATCACCAGCAGGACGCGCACCGGTGCCATCAGGGTGCCGCGCCAGCTCATCACGCCCACCAGCAGTGCGGCGATGGCGATGGTAGAGGCCAGCAACCCGGGCAGCTGCAGCAGCAACGGCGTGAGCGCCAGCCAGCTGGTGGCCAGCACCCAGCCACGGCTGGCCTGGGAAATGGGAAGGGCGGGCTCAGTCATGCGGCAGCAGCGCCAGCGCGCGCAGGCAGAGGTGATGGTGCGAAGGCCCCTGTGCAGGGCCCAGCGGAGGTTGGCCCGGCAGCAGCAGCCGGTAGCGTCGCCCGTCGCGCTCTGCCAGATTGACCCAGCGCGCCAGCCGCGCGATGCGGCGCTCGTAGGGCAGCGCGTGGAGGCTGCGCCAGTCCAGTGTCACTTCGATACCGAGCGGTTGTTCGTACTCGCGCACCAGCAAGGTGTCGCGCCGCGCCGAGTGCTTCCAGGAAATCGTGCGTGGCGCATCGCCTGCGCGGTACGGGCGCAGCTGATGCAGTTCTTCGCCTTGCGCGTGCAGCCGGGTCTGGTTGGGCGACCCGGCGCCCTCGGGCAATGACGGTCCCTGTTCTTCGGGCCTGGGGTAGGCCAGCAGCGGCGTTTCCGGCCACACCCACGACCATGCCCGTACCAGCCCCAGCGGTTGGGTACTGGACAGGCGGATGCGTTCGATGTCCTGCCAGCCGCGGCGCTCGGTGGGCACCAGCAAGTCGATCTCGGCCATGTCGTGGTCGACCAGCGAACAGAAGCCGCTGCTGTCCAGATGATCCAGGCGCACACCGCGGCGTGCGCGGGTATCGCGGCGTGCCAGCGACACCCGCATGCGCAGCGGCTCGCCGGCCACCACCGGCTCGGCCGACACCGCCTCGATACGCAGCGCCGACAACTGCAGGTGCGCCATGATGCTGCTGGCGACCCCGGCGGTGGCCAGCAGCAGGGCCAGCAACAGCGCGGGGTTGTTGTTGTAGTTCAGCGCGCCCAGCAGCATCGCCAGCAACAGCGCGGTGACGAACAGTCCGAAGCGGGTGGGCAGCACATAGATGCGCCGCCGGTCCAGCACGATCGGCAAGGTTTCGGCTCCCCGCGGACGCGCCAGCAGGCTGAGCCGGCGGCCGATGCCGCGCAGTGGCGCACGCACCTGGGTCAGTCCACCGGCACGCTGTGCAGCAGCGCCTTGGCCAGCGCCGGCCCGGACGAGGATTCGGCCTCCGGCACCAGCCGGTGCCCGGCCACGGCGACAAACAGCGCCTGCACGTCTTCCGGCAGCACATGTTCGCGCCCCAGCAGCAGCGCGTAGGCCTTGGCGGCACGCAACAGCGCAATGCCGGCGCGCGGCGACAGCCCCACGCGCACCCCGGCGTGCTGACGGCTGCGCAGCAGCAAGGCCTGCACATAACCGATCAAGGCATCGCTGGTGTGGACCTGGCCGACCACTGCGCGCAGCGCCACCACGTCGGCGTCGCTGAGTTGCGGGGCGGCCTGGGCGATCAGCTCGCGTCGGTCGGTGCCCGACAGCAGCGCGCGCTCGGCATCGGCGCTGGGGTAGCCCAGGCTCAGCCGCAGCAGGAAGCGGTCCAGCTGCGAATCGGGTAGCGGGAACGTGCCGGACAGATCGACCGGGTTCTGCGTGGCGATCACGAAGAACGGCTCCGGCAACGCATGCGTCACGCCGTCCAGTGTCACCTGCTGCTCGGCCATGGCTTCGAGCAGCGAGCTTTGCGTGCGCGGCGGCGCGCGATTGATCTCATCGGCCAGCAGCACGTTGGTGAACACCGGGCCGGGATGGAACTGGAACTGGCGCGAGGCCGCGTCGTAGACCGACACGCCCAGCACATCGGCCGGCAGCAGGTCGGAGGTGAACTGCACGCGCTGGAAGCCCAGCCCCAGGCTGGACGCCATCGCGTGGGCCAGGGTGGTCTTGCCCAGGCCGGGCAGGTCCTCAATCAACAAATGCCCGCCGGACAGCAGCGCCACGAACGCCAGCCGCACTTCCTGCGCCTTGCCCAGCAGCAGCGAATTGACCTGGTCTTGCGCGCGCCGCAGCGATTGACGCAGCGCATCGGTTAGCATTTCCGTGGAACGCAGCGGTGTCGACATCACAATTCCGTAGGTGAAAAGAAGAGTGCACAGGGCAATGCAGGGGGACCAACGCGCACATCGCACCTTCGTGATCCTGTGGACACTGGCGACGGCCGTCAAGCTATTGATCGCCGCACGCTTGCCGCTATTCGTGGACGAGGCGTTTTACTGGCAGGAAGGCCAGCATCTGGCCGCAGCCTATTCGGATCTGCCGGGCCTGACCGCCTGGCTGGCGCGGCTGGGCGTGGAGCTGGGCGGGCATCATCTGCTGGCCTTGCGGCTGCCGTTCCTGGCCATTGCCGCGCTGATTCCCTGGTTGATCGCGCATATCGCCACGCGCTGGTTCGGCTCCAACCTGGGCTGGCAGGCCGGCAGCCTGACCCTGCTGATGCCGTTGTCGGCCACGTTGGGCATCCTGGCGGTGCCGGACGTGCCGATGGCCCTGGCAGCGGTGCTGTGCATGGACGCTGGCGCGCGCTTGCTGCGCGAGGTCGATGCCACCAGTGCGCTGGAGCTCGCCATTGGCCTGGTGATCGGCGCGCTCAGCCATTACCGCTTTGCCGGGGTGATCGGGGTGGGCTGCATCGCGCTGCTGTGCATTCCGCAGGGGCGCGCGGTGATGCGCGACCCGCGCATCTGGATGGCGCTGACGGTGGGTGCGGTGAGCTGGCTGCCGCTGCTGTTCTGGAACACCGACCATGACGAGGCCGGCCTGCGCTTCCAGTTGGTTGACCGGCACCCGTGGCGCTTTCAGATCACCGGGCTGTGGTTTCTGTTGATCCAGGCGGCACTGGTGACGCCGTTGCTGGCCTGGGCAATGGTCAAGGTGGGCCTGGCCGGCACGCGGACCGGTGGCGGTTCGCGCGCGCAGTGGCGCTATTTCGGCCTGCTGGGCGGCATTTCGACCGTAGCGATCTTCGTGCTGGGCTTCTTCAGCGATGCCGAGCGGATCAGCTTCCATTGGCCGTTGCCGGGGTATCTGGCGCTGCTGGTGGCGGTGCCGGTGATCCTGATGCGCTGGCCGCACCCGCTGCGCCGTGCGGCGTGGCTGATCGCGCTGCTCGGCACGCTTGGTGCGTATGGCTATTACCTGGCCGTCTCGGTGCCGTCGATCCGCGCGCACGCGGCTGGCGAAAAATACTACCCGCGCAACTTTGCCGGCTGGAACGATCTGGCGCGCGCGGTCAAACGTCAGCTGGCGCAGATGCCGCCGGGCACGCGCGTGCTGGCAGAAAACTTCAAGGTCGGCGCCGAGCTCGGTTTCCAGTTGCACGACGCCAACATCGAGGTGCTGCGCGCCGACTTGAACGACAAGCACGGGCGCAGTGCGCAGTTGCTGCAGTGGGGGTTGCTCAGCGATGGCACGCGGGATGGGCCGCGATTGCTGGTGCTCTCGCCCAGCGATCAGCGTTACCGTGATCTGCTCGTGCGCTACCACGACATCTGCAAGATGGTCGGGCCATTGCCATCGCCCACCGTCGTCTCCACCGATCACGGCTATCAGCGCTTCCTGCTGCTTGCACTGCCGGCGCAGCGCGCGCCCGGGGCGTGCGTTACCCCGGCGATGGCCTGGATCGACACGCCGCTGCCGGACGCGGCGGTGTCCGGCCAGGTCCAGGTGCGCGGTTGGGCGTTCAAGGACGGCGTCGGCCTGGCGACCGTGGAGCTGCTGCTGGACGGTCGCCCGGTCGCGCAGGCCGCTTACGGCAGCGTGCTGGACGTGCGCCCGTACTGGAAGATTTCCACCGACCCGCAGCACCCGAACGTCGGCTTCTCCGCCACGCTCGACACGCACGCGTTGCCGCCCGGCACGCATTGGTTGGGACTGCGCCTGCACGGCCGCAACGGCAGCGTCGAGGACTGGTGGGAGCAGCCCGTCGCCGTTTCCGCACCCTAGATCGCCCAATGACGCAATCCTTGCCTGTTCCCCATCCCGCACCGCTGTCCGGGATTCAAATCGCCGTGCTGGTGCCTTGCCATGACGAAGCGGCAACAGTGGCCGAGGTGGTCGGCGCGTTTGCTGCCGCCCTGCCGGGCGCGGTGATCTACGTGCTGGACAACAATTCCAGCGATGCCACCGCAGCAGTCGCCGCGGCGGCAGGTGCACAGGTGTGCCGCGTCGCACTGCAAGGCGAGGGCAACGTGGTGCGGCGTGGATTTGCCGACGTCGAAGCCGACATCTACGTGCTGGTCGACGGCGACGCCACCTACGACGCCGGTGCTGCGCCCGCGCTGGTGCGCAAGCTCATCGACGAACGCCTGGACATGGTGGTCGGCGCGCGGCGCGATCAGCAGCAGGCCGCCTATCGCCCCGGCCATCGGCTGGGAACGTGCTGCTGACGCGGTGCGCCGGGCTGCTGTTCGGGCGCAGCTTCGATGACATGCTGTCCGGGTACCGGGTGTTTTCGCGGCGCTATGTCAAATCCTTCGCGGCCCATGCCCATGGTTTCGAGACCGAAACCGAACTGGCCGTGCACGCGTTGCAGTTGCGCATGCCGGTGGCCGAGGTCGAAACCGCCTACGGCGTGCGACCGGAAGGCTCGCAAAGCAAGTTGAATACCTGGCGCGACGGCTGGCGCATCCTCACCACGATCGCCAAGTTGTTCAAGGCCGAGCGGCCGTTGTTGTTCTTCTCGGTGGGTTTTATTGCCTGTGCCCTGGCTTCGGTGGGATTGGCGATCCCGTTGTTTGAAACCTACGCCCAGACCGGCCTGGTTCCGCGCTTTCCCGCCGCCATCCTGTGCGTGGCGCTGATGCTGCTGGGGTTCTTGTTGCTGGCCTGCGGGTTGATCCTGGATACCGTCACCCGTGGACGCATCGAGGCCAAGCATCTGGCCTATCTTGCCGAGCCCTTGCTGGGGCCGGGGGCGCATCGATGAGTGCCCTGTTCGCGCGCGTCTACGCCGGCGCTGCCGCCTCCGGGCAGGGGCGCAGGATCGCCCGCTTGTTGCATTGGGCCGATCACCGCTTCGCGTTCCGGCGTCCAGCCAACGTGGTCGCGGCGGTGACCGCCGTTGCGCTGCTAGGTGGGCTGGTGGCGTTGTGTCTTGGGCAGGATGCCAACTGGGACCTGCGCAATTACCACGTCTACAACGGCTATGCGTGGTGGCACGGTCGCCTGACCCAGGATCTGGCTCCGGCGCAGTTGCAGAGCTATTTCAATCCGGCGCTGGATATCGTCCAGTACGCGCTGCTGACACGCTGGCCCGGGCCAATGGCCGGCGCGCTGATGGGCGTGCTGCATGCATTGGTGTTCGTGCCGGTGGCGGCAATCGCCTGGTATGTGCTGGAGGCAGACTCCCAGCGCGCTCGCCTCGCCCCGCCGCTGGCGCTGGCTGGCCTGTGCAGCGCGGCATTCCTTTCCGAATTTGCCAACACCATGGGCGATGCGAGCACGGCGCTGCCATTGCTCGCGGCGCTGGCATTGGTGATGCGCGCGCAGCGCCGACAGCAGGCCGGTAGTGCGCTTGCTGCGGGTCATTGGCTGCTCGCCGGGTTTTTGCTTGGTCTCGCCGTGGCGTGCAAGTTGACCAACGCGCCTTATGCAGTGGCATTGGCTTGTGCGGCGCTCTGCGCCGGTGGGCGGCCGCGCGCACGGGCGCTGGGTTTGGTGAGCATGGCGCTAACGGCATTGCTGGTCTTTGCCGTGATCGCTGCCCCCTGGTATCTGCGGGTCTGGGAGCAGTTCGGCAACCCCTTGTTTCCGCAGTTCAATGGCCTGTTTCGCGCGCCACTCGCGCAACCTGTTTCGCTAGGTGACACCCGTTGGCTGCCGCGCAATGTTGGCGAGTGGTTGGCGTGGCCGCTGGTGCTGACCTTCAATCCCTGGCGGGTGAGTGAAATTGCGCTGTTTCAATGCATCTGGGCACTGCTTTATCTGGCCGTGCTGGGAATCGTGGGGCGCGCGCTATGGCGCAGGTCGTTGCCCGTTCGCGGGTGGAATGCCCAGGCGACGACGCTGCTGGTGTTTGTCGGGGTGGGGTATCTGCTCTGGCAGAGCATGTTTTCGATCCATCGTTACCTGGCGGCATTGGAACTACTGGCGCCGTTGGCGCTCTGGCTTTGCTGTCAGCGGCTGTTCGCCGCCGCCCGGGCCCGCACTGTGGCCGCCTGCCTGGTGCTCTTCAGTGCGGTGATTGCGCTCGGGGGCTGGAACGACTGGGGCCATGAATCGTGGGCACGGCACAGCATCCAGGTGCAGCCACCACCGATCGATGCACCAGCGTCCAGTACCGTGTTACTGGTCGGAAACCAGCCACAGGCATGGCGGATTGCGCTGCTTGCGCCAGCGGCACGTTATGTCGGTGTGGCCAGCAACCTTGCCGAGTCGGATGCCTATCGCGCCCGCGTGCGCGCGCTGGTGGCAGAGCGGCCCCAGCTGTATGCGTTATGGGATGCTACCCGGGACAAGCAGAGCCCCCGCGTGGAACGGATGAATCGGTGGGCGCGGCGTCTGGGATGGAGTGCTGGGCCGGAATGCCCCCAATTACGCTGGCTGACGGCGCATGGATTGCGTGCCGAACTCGATGCATCCCGGCCCGGACTGTGCCAGTTGCGCGTTCCCGAACACAAGGCGAGGGAATTGGTGGCTGCCGATCGCCGCCTATTGGAGCAGGCGCGGCAGCAGCTGCTTGCGTATGGGGTGAGGCTGGATCCGGCGAGTTGTCGCAGGCTTTCCTCGCAAATCGGGCAGGGAGAGTATCCCTACCAGTTCTGCAGGCTCGATCGATGAGCCCAGGCGATAGCTCAGGGCAGTTGAAACCCCGCCTGGCGCAGTAACCGCGCCAGCGCGATCAGCGGCAGCCCGATCAGGGCCGTGGGGTCCTCAGAGCGAATCGCATCGAACAGGCTGATGCCGAGGCCTTCGCATTTGAAGCTGCCGGCACAATCCAGTGCGGGTTCGGCGGCCAGGTAGCGCGCGATCGCGTCGGGCGTCAGCGGGCGAAGCTGGACTTCGGTCAGGTCCAAGGCGTGAAAGGCGCCGTCCGGGCCGATCAGGCTGACCGCGGTGTGGAAGCGCATCGTGCGCCCGGACATGGCGCTCAACTGCGCGCATGCCTGGTCCAGTGTGCCGGGCTTGCCCAGCGCCTGGCCGTCGAGGTCGGCCACCTGATCCGAGCCGATCACCCAGGCGTCGGGCGTGTGGGTCGCGATGGCGGCGGCCTTTTCGGCAGCCAGGCGGCTGGCCAGGGCGCTCGGGGCCTCACCCGGCTGCGCCCGCTCATCGACCTGCGGGCGTGCGGTGGTGAAGTCCAGTTGCAGGCGGCCAAGCAGCTCGCGCCGGTACGCGGAAGTGGAGGCTAGGATCAGGCGTGGCATCATGGACGCTGCTGGAAACGGGCAGGGCAGTCTGCCAGTCTGCACCCGGTGCAGCACACTGAATGGGTGCATTTGACATGGCCACGGCGGGTCTTTAACATTCTGCGGCTTATGTCCGCGAACGTACCCGAAATGCTGGATGCTTGGCGGATGGTCGCAGCGCGCAGGCGCTTCGATGGCCGCATCCCGCTCTCTGCGATGACCCGTCTGCAGGGGAGTCTGGTCGATACCGAAGGCGAGTGTGTCTATTCGCTCCAGTTCGATCAGGACGCTCTGCTCAAGGTCGCCTATGTCGAACTCAGCATCGATGTCGAGCTGCCGCTGGCCTGCCAGCGCACCTTGCAGCGTTTTCTGTACCCGGTGCAGATCAGGCAGCGTCTTGGCCTGATCCGCGACGAGGACGAAGAAGCCGCGTTGCCGCCGGATTACGAAGCTTTGCTGGTGCCCGACGACGGCATGTTGCGGGCGGCGGACCTGGTGGAGGACGAACTGGTGCTGTCGGTGCCAGTGGTGCCGATGGCGCCGGGCAGCGAAGCGATCGATGCCGAATGGGTTCCGACCCAGGAAGAGCAAGACAAGGCCAGTCCGTTCGCGGCGCTGGCAGCGTTGAAGAAACAGTAACCGCCGCTGTTAAGGGCGGAAAGACAGGTCGACGCGGGCGTAGAGCGTGCTGTTCGACTCAACAGACAAGTTATCGAACTAAAGTTGGAGCAATCCCATGGCTGTGCAGAAATCCCGTGTCACCCCGTCCCGTCGCGGCCAGCGTCGTTCGCACGACGCCCTGACCGCCAAGCAGCTGTCGACCGACCCGACCAGCGGCGAGATCCATCTGCGCCACCACATCACCGCTGACGGTTACTACCGCGGCAAGAAGGTGATCGCGACCAAGTCGTCGGCCATTCAAGAAGATTGATTCGTGGCACCCGGCGCCTCTGCGCGGCCGGGTGACTCTCGCTTCTTCCGGAGCCGCCGGTCACCGCGGCTCTTGCACCAGGAAACAGTATGAGCAAGCGGATCTATTCCAGAATCGCGGGCACGGGTAGCTATTTGCCCGAAAAGGTGTTGACCAACGACGACATGTCCAAGATCGTCGACACCAGCGATGAATGGATCTTCTCGCGCACTGGTATCCGTGAGCGTCACATCGTCGCCGACGACCAGACCACCAGCGATCTGGCGTATTTCGCCTCGCTGAAGGCGATGGAAGCGGCCGGCGTCACCGCCGACGAGATCGATCTGATCGTCATCGGCACCACCACCCCCGACCTGATCTTCCCGTCCACGGCCTGCCTGCTGCAGGCGCGGCTGGGCAATGTCGGGTGCGGGGCGATGGACGTCAACGCGGCCTGCTCGGGCTTTGTCTACGCGCTCAGCGTGGCCGACAAGTTCGTGCGCAGTGGTGACGCCAAGACCGTATTGGTGGTTGGCGCCGAGACGCTGACCCGCATTGTCGACTGGACCGACCGCACCACCTGCGTGCTGTTCGGCGACGGTGCCGGTGCGGTGATCCTCAAGGCCGATGAAGAAACCGGCATCCTCAGCACCCATCTGCATGCCGACGGCAGCAAGAAAGAGCTGCTGTGGGACCCGGTGGGCGTGTCGGTCGGCTTCGGCGAAGGCAAGAACGGCGGCGGCGCGTTGCTGATGAAGGGCAACGACGTGTTCAAGTACGCGGTCAAGGCGCTGGATTCGGTGGTCGATGAGACCCTGGCCGCCAATGGCTACGACAAGCACGACCTGGACTGGCTGATCCCGCATCAGGCCAACCTGCGCATCATCGAGGCCACCGCCAAGCGGCTGGACCTGCCGATGGAGCAGGTGGTCGTCACCGTGGATCGCCACGGCAACACCTCCTCGGCCTCGGTGCCGCTCGCGCTGGACGAAGCGGTCCGCTCGGGCCGCGTGCAGCGTGGCCAATTGCTGCTGCTGGAAGCCTTCGGTGGTGGATTTACCTGGGGCTCGGCGCTGCTGCGCTACTGAGTCCCGCAGGCCCGGCCGCGTCCGCCGGCTGGGTCTGACTGCGTCGAAGGACGGACCGTCATGGCAGAACCCATCGTCATCGCCGGCCAGCGTGTCTGGCTCAAGCAGTACCGCCGCAGCAATCGGGCGGTCTCGCTGGGCGCACTCAACTTTGTCGCACGCCGCTGGGGCCTGGATGCATTGCGTCCACCGCCGCACCGTGGCGGCGACGCCGCGCGCGACCTCGAAGCGCGCCGGCTCGGCGAGCTGCACGCGCAGTCGGTCAATGTGCCGCGCGTGGTCGGCTGTGGGCAGGCGGCCCTGATCCTGAGCGACAACGGCCGCTCGTTTGCCACCTGCCTGCGCGAAGCCGACGTGCCCGAGCGCGACCGCCTGGTGGCGCTGGCGGTGTCGGCCATGGTCCATGCGCATGGTCATGGCGCCTATTTCGGGCAGCCGTTGCCACGCAACATGACCTTCGATGGCCAGTCGGTCGGCTTTATCGATTTCGAAGAAGATCCACTGGAAGTGATGGACCTGGCGCAGGCCCAGGCGCGCGACTGGCTGGTGTTCGGCTATGGCGTAGCCAAGTACTACCGTGGCCGGCGCGAGGTGCTGCAGCGCTTGCTGGCGCGCGCCTTCGATACCGCCGGCCCGGCGGTGGTCGAACATGCGCATACGGTCACCGGGCGGCTGCGGCGCGTTGCGCAGGTGGCGCGCGGCCTGGGCCGCTCGGCGAGCGCGCTGGGGCGGGCGATCCAGGCCATCCATGCGGCCAGTGCCTTCGGCGTGGTGTTGGTGCTGGCGCTGTGCGTGGACTGGTTTGCCGACGGCGAAATGGACCTGCTCGCAGCCTTGCTGTAAGCGTGCCGGCCGCTGCGTCGGTGCCGGCTTGCATACGCGGCAGTACAGACGCCAGGGCGATTTCGCACGTATCATCCCGGCTCGATTTTTGCAGGCAGCAGCGCGTGACCGAATCCACTCTCGCCTTCGTGTTTCCCGGCCAGGGCTCGCAGTCCTTAGGGATGCTGGCCGAACTGGCCGAACTGCATCCGCAGATCCGTGACACGTTTGCCGAAGCCTCCGAAGGCGCCGGTGTCGATTTGTGGGCCCTGTCCCAGGGTGGCCCGGAAGAGATGCTCAGCCGCACCGAATACACCCAGCCGGCCTTGCTGGCCGCGGGCGTGGCGGTGTGGCGGTTGTGGACTGCCCAGCGCGGGCAGCGCCCGGCGCTGCTGGCCGGGCACAGCCTGGGCGAATACACCGCCCTGGTCGCCTCCGGCGCCTTGTCGCTGCACGACGGCGCGCACCTGGTGCGGCTGCGCGGCCAGTTCATGCAGGCCGCCGCGCCGGCCGGCGTTGGCGCGATGGCGGCGGTGCTTGGCGCCGACGACGCGTTGGTGCTGGAGGTCTGCGCCGAGGCGGCAGGCAGCCAGGTGGTGGTGCCGGCCAACTTCAATTCGCCCGGTCAGATCGTGATTGGTGGCGATGCCGGCGCGGTGGACCGCGCGCTGGCATTGCTGGCCGAGCGCGGCGTGCGCAAGGCGGTCAAGCTGGCGGTGAGCGTGCCCTCGCATACGCCGCTGATGCGCGATGCCGCCAATCAGCTGGCTGAAGCCATGGCCGGGCTGAGCTGGCAGACGCCGCAGATCCCGGTGGTGCAGAACGTCGATGCACGCGTGCACGAGGGCAGCGCCGCGATCCGCCAGGCGCTGGCCGAGCAGCTGTACCTGCCGGTGCAATGGACCGGGTGCGTGCAGGCGCTGGCTTCGCAGGGCATCACGCGGATTGCCGAATGCGGCCCGGGCAAGGTGCTGAGCGGGCTGATCAAGCGCATCGACAAGAGCCTGGATGTGCGCCCGCTGGCCACGCCGGCCGACTATGCCGGCGCGCTCGACGCGTGGGCGCACTGATCTACTGCATATGCCGGTCGTGCCGGCCTCCCTCGACGTTCGCGGCCACCGTTGCGACGTCCCCCTTCGAGGAACAGCATTCATGAGCAAGCCTCTGCAGGGCGAAATCGCCCTTGTCACCGGTGCCAGCCGCGGGATCGGCGCGGCCATTGCCGACACGCTGGCCGCCCAGGGCGCCACCGTCATCGGCACTGCCACGTCGGCCTCCGGCGCTGCGGCGATCGGCGAGCGCCTGGCCGCCCACGGCGGGCATGGTCGCGAACTCAACGTCACCGATGCGGCGGCGGTGGATGGCCTGATCGATGCGATCGGCAAGGAATTCGGTGCGATCTCGATCCTGGTCAACAACGCCGGCATCACCCGCGACAACCTGTTGATGCGGATGAAGGACGACGACTGGCAGGCGATCATCGACACCAACCTGACCAGCGTGTTCCGCACCTCCAAGGCGGTGATGCGCGGCATGATGAAGGCGCGCAAGGGCCGCATCGTCAATATCGCCTCGGTGGTCGGGGTGACCGGCAATCCGGGCCAGACCAACTACGCCGCGGCCAAGGCCGGCATCATTGCGTTCTCCAAGTCGCTGGCCAAGGAAATCGGCTCGCGCGGGATCACCGTCAACGTGGTGGCGCCCGGTTTCATCGACACCGACATGACCAAGGCGCTGCCGGACGAGGCCAAGACCGCCTTGCTGCAGCAGATCGCACTGGGCCACCTGGGCGCCCCGGAAGACATCGCCAATGCGGTGGCATTCCTGGCTGGCCCGACCGCACGCTACATCACCGGCGAGACCCTGCACGTCAACGGCGGCATGTACATGCCGTGAGCGTGCGGCGCCGGGAGGCGCTAAGTGGCTGATCGGCCGGGACTTGTGATGCAATGCAAGGCTCGGGCGCTTCCACTACACTATCCAACGCGGCCATCGCAGCCCGATGGCGTTTTTTTGTACCACCACTACTCCATCTGGAGCGATATCCCCAATGAGCACCATCGAAGAACGCGTCAAGAAAATCGTCGTCGAACAACTCGGCGTCAAGGAAGAGGAAGTCACCACCAGCGCATCGTTCGTCGATGACCTGGGTGCCGACTCGCTGGACACCGTCGAGCTGGTGATGGCGCTGGAAGAAGAGTTCGAGTGCGAGATCCCGGACGAAGAGGCCGAGAAGATCACCTCGGTCCAGCAGGCGATCGACTACGTCAAGGCTCACGTCAAGAGCTGATGCGTTGTTCCTGACGGCGGTGGCGCGCATCATCACGCCGCTGCTGCGTCAGACATTCCATGGGGCCGCTGATGCGGCCCTGTGTTTTTAGGCGTCACCCGCAAACCGCAAGCACCGTTCGTTCCGTGGTGAGGAGATCTGCAATGAGTCGTCGTGTTGTCGTTACCGGCATGGGCATTGTGTCGCCGCTGGGCAATGATCTGGCCAGCAGCTGGGATGGAATCATCCACGGGCGCTCCGGCATTGGCCCGATCACGCAGATAGATGCCTCGCAGTTCACCACCAAGATCGCCGGCGAAATCAAGAATTTCGACCCCACGCTTTTTGTGTCCGCCAAGGACGTCAAGAAGATGGACTCGTTCATCCACTACGGTGTCGGCGCCTCGTTCATGGCGCTGGACGATTCCGGGCTGGAGATCGACGAAAGCAATGCCGAACGCATCGGTGCCATTCTTGGCTCCGGCATCGGCGGGCTGCTCGGTATCGAAGAGCAGACCATCAAATTCCATGAGGGCGGCGCGCGCAAGATTTCGCCGTTCTACGTGCCCAGCACCATCATCAACATGTTGCCGGGCCAGGTCAGCCTGATCAAAGGTCTGAAGGGTCCGACGTTCTCGGCCGTGTCGGCGTGTGCCACGTCCAACCACTCGATCGGCACCGCAATGCGCATGATCCAGTACGGCGATGCCGACGTGATGCTGGCCGGCGGCGCCGAGCGCGGCTCCTCGCCGAGTTCGGTCGGCGGTTTCTGCGCCATGAAGGCCATGTCCACTCGTAACGACGATCCCGCTGCGGCCTCGCGTCCGTGGGACAAGCAGCGCGACGGCTTCGTGCTGGGCGACGGTGCCGGCGTGCTGGTGCTGGAAGAGTATGAACACGCCAAGGCGCGTGGCGCACGCATCTACGCAGAGCTGGTCGGCTTCGGTGCCAGCTCGGATGCGTTCCACATGACCGCCCCCAGCGAAGACGGCGAAGGCGCGGCGCGCAGCATGCTGGCCGCCATGCGCGATGCCAAGCTCAATCCCGAGCAGATCGGCTACCTCAACGCGCACGGCACCTCCACGCCGCTGGGCGATCTGGCCGAAACGCTGGCGATGAAGCGCGCGCTGGGCGACCACGCCTACAAGACCATGGTCAGCTCGACCAAGTCGATGACCGGACACCTGCTCGGCGCGGCCGGCGGCGTGGAAGCGATCTTCTCGGTGATGGCGCTGCACACCGGCATCATTCCGCCGACCATCAACCTGGAAGAGCCCAGCGAAGGCTGCGACCTGGATTACGTGCCCAACGTGGCGCGCGAGGTACAGGTGGATGCGGTGATGTCCAACGGCTTCGGCTTTGGCGGCACCAACGGCACGCTGGTGTTCAAGCGCGTCTGAGTCGATGCGCCGTTTTCTTTTCTGAAAACGGTGTGCGGTGCCTCAGCTGCTGCGCGTGACGCGTCGGCGCGGCAGTCGCTGCTGACGTTTCCGATTGACAGCCGATCCATCTCATCGCGGACGCCGCGTTTACCGCAGCGGCCCGCGTCTGCACCTCACGCCACGCCGGACCGATGACGCTCACCCGATCACTGCATGCGGACATCGACCTGCTGGCGCTGCATCGGCTGGCACCGCAACGCTATCCGGCCCTGCTCGAATCCACTGCTTCCGGAACCGCCCACGGGCGCTGGGATGTGCTGCTGCTGGCAGAGGGCGCAAGCCTGCGGCTGGACGGCGATGGGCGCACCCGCGATGGCGATGGCCGGGTGCTCGAAGGCACGTTTCTGGACGCGCTGGATGCCGCCTGGCAGGCCGAGAGCGTGCCGCACGATACGACCAGCCCATGGCCGTTCCGTGGCGGCTGGGCGGTCTTGCTGGATTACGAACTGGCCGCGCAGGTCGAACCGATTCTGCAGCTGCCCGCCCGCGGCGATGGCATGCCGACTGCGCTGGCGTTGCGCGCGCCGGCAGCGTTGCTGCGCGACCGCGTGGAAGGGCGCTGCGTGGCGCTGGCCGAGCCGGGGCGTGAGGATCTACTGACCCGCATCGTCGAAGACATCGCTGCCTGCGCTGCACTGCCGCCGTTGCCCGCGTGGAGCGGGCCGGTCGCGGTGGAAGAAGACGCGGCCGAGCGCTTCACCGACGCGGTGCAGCGGGTGCTCGATTACCTGCGCGCCGGCGATGTGTTCCAGGCCAATATCTCGCGTGCATGGCAGGCCACATTCGCCAACGCGGTCGACCCGGCCGCGCTGCATGCGCGCCTGCGCGCGGCCAACCCTGCGCCGTTTGCCGGCCTGTTCGTGGCGGCCGGGCGCGCGGTGGTGAGCTCCTCGCCCGAGCGGTTGGTGTCGGTGCAGGGCGATGCGGTGCAGACCCGCCCGATCGCCGGTACCCGCGCGCGCTTTGCCGGCGACGACGACGCTGCGCGGATCCGTGAACTGGTCGGGCATCCCAAGGAGCGTGCCGAGCACGTGATGCTGATCGATCTGGAGCGCAACGACCTGGGCCGCATCTGCGCGCCCGGCACGGTGGAAGTGGACGAGCTGATGGCCGTGGAGAGCTACGCGCACGTGCACCACATCGTCAGCAACGTGCGTGGCCGCCTGCGCGCCGGGGTGACCCCGGGCGCGGTGATCGCGGCGGTGTTTCCCGGCGGCACGATCACCGGTTGCCCCAAGGTGCGCTGCATGCAGATCATTGCCGAGCTCGAACAGACCGCGCGCGGCGCCTACACCGGCGCGTTCGGCTGGCTCAATCGCGATGGCGATATGGATCTGAATATCCTGATCCGCACGGCCGAGGTGGCCGGCGAGCAGGTGCGTTTCCGCACTGGCGCCGGGATCGTGGTGGACTCGGACCCGCAGCGCGAGCTGGACGAAACCCGCGCCAAGGCGCGTGGCGTGTTGCGCGCGATCGAGCAGACATGAGCGCTTCAACGGGACATCACCGGCGCGCGGTATCCTGCGCGGTGCTGGGGCAATGACGAGGTGGGTGTGGCGGTGACTGGCAAACGCGGATGTCTGGCCGTGCTGGGCACGGCATTGCTGCTCGCAGCGCTGCTGGCGATTGCCGCGGTGGTGGCGTGGCGGCATTACCTGCACTTCGCCGATACCCCCGTGCCTGCGAGCGCGCCCAGTGTGGTGATTGCGCCCGGCGATTCGCTCAAGGTCACGCTGCGCAAATTGCGCGCGGCCGGCCTGGAGCAGGGCACCGATCTGGAATGGCAGCTGCTCGCCCGCCAGGTGGATGCCGCCGGCAAGCTCAAGGTGGGCGAGTACGCATTGGCGCCGGCACTGTCGCCACGCGAGGTGCTCACGCGCATGCGCCAGGGGCGTGTGATCCAGTACCGTTTCACGATCGTGGAGGGCTGGAATTTCCGGCAGCTCCGCGCCGCACTCGCCACCGCCACGCCGTTGCAGCACTCCATTGAGACGCTGGACGATGCTGCGCTGATGGCCAAGTTGGGAGCCGCCAAGCAGCATCCGGAAGGGCGATTCCTGCCGGAAACCTATGTATATCAGCGCGGCGATAGCGATCTCGACGTGCTCAAGCGCGCACACGCCGCCATGGACAAGGCATTGGCGCAGGCCTGGGAGCAGCGCGCCCCGAACCTGCCGCTTAGCTCGCCGGAACAGGCATTGATCCTGGCATCGATCATCGAAAAGGAAACGGCCCTGGGCTCCGAGCGGCCGTTGATCGCGGGAGTGTTCCTGCGCCGCCTGCAGCTGGGCATGAAGCTGCAGACCGACCCGACCGTGATCTACGGCATCGGCAGCAGCTACGACGGCAATATCCGCCGCCGCGACCTGACCACCGACACGCCATACAACACCTATACGCGCACCGGCCTGACGCCGACGCCGATCGCGATGCCGGGCCGCGAGGCCCTGCTGGCGGCGGTGCAGCCTGCGCCCGGTGAGGCGCTGTATTTCGTGGCCGTCGGCGATGGCACCGGCGCGCACGCATTCTCGGCCACGCTGGCCGAACATAACGCGGCGGTGGCGCGCTACCTGCAGCGCCGCCGCCTGCCGAGCGCGCCGCAGACGGAGCCCACGCCATGACCGCCGCATTTTCGCCCTGGCAGCAACGCGCCTTCGACCAGACCGTGGCTGCACTGGATGCCGGACGGCTCGGGCACGGGTTGCTGATCTGCGGGCCGGAAGGGCTGGGCAAGCGCGCGGTCGCCCTGGCCCTGGCCGAGCACGTGCTGGCCAGCTCGCCGGACCCGGCACTGGCGCAGCGCACGCGGCAGTTGATCGCCGCCGGCACCCACCCCGACCTGCAGCTGGTGTCCTTCATTGCCAACCGTACCGGCGACAAGCTGCGTACCGAGATCGTCATCGAGCAGGTGCGCGAGATTTCGCAAAAGCTCGCGCTGACCCCGCAGTACGGCATCGCCCAGGTGGTGATCGTGGACCCGGCCGATGCGATCAATCGCGCCGCCTGCAACGCCTTGCTCAAGACGCTGGAAGAACCATCGCCCGGCCGCTACCTGTGGTTGATCAGTGCCCAGCCGGCGCGGTTGCCGGCGACCATCCGCAGCCGTTGCCAGCGCCTGGAATTCAAATTGCCGCCCGCGCACGAGGCACTGGCCTGGTTGCTGTCGCAAGGCGTCAGCGAGCGCGCTGCGCAGGAGGCCCTGGACGCCGCCCGCGGCCATCCCGGCCTTGCCGCGCAATGGCTGCGCGAAGACGGCCTGGCGGTGCGGCGTGCGGTGGCGCAGGACCTGGAGCAGATTGCCAGCGGCCGCGTCGGCGCGGTGGAGGTTGCGCAGCGCTGGACCAATGATGGCCAGGCCGATCAACGTCTGCGGCATGCCGCCGATCTGGCATTGGCGCAGGCCTCGGCCGGCTTGACCGATCCATCGCGGTTGCACAAGCTGGCGACCTGGTTCGACGCCGCCAACCGCACCCGCGACCTGCTGCGCACCACCGTCCGCGCCGACCTGGCAGTGACGGAATTGTTGCTGGCCTGGCGCGAGGGAGAGCGCCAGCCACGTTCTAGGGGAACTCGATGAGTGCAATGAATGCACGCCAAGGCATTTTGTCGCTGGCGTTGAAAGACAAGCCGGCGCTCTATAGCGCCTACATGCCGTTCGTGAAAGGTGGCGGCATCTTCGTGCCGACCCCCAAGCGCTACATGCTGGGCGACGAAGTCTTCCTGCTGCTGACCCTGCCCGATTCCAGCGAGCGCCTGCCGGTGGCCGGCAAGGTGATCTGGACCACGCCGGCCGGCGCCCAGGGCAACCGCGCTGCCGGCATCGGCGTGCAGTTCCCGGACGGCCCGGAAGGTGAGGCAGTGCGCAACAAGATCGAGACCCTGCTGGCAGGCCTGACGACCTCGGACAAACCGACGCATACGATGTGACGTGGTGCGGCGCGGTGCGGTTGCGTGCGTGATTGCCGTCGTATTGGCAGCGGGTCGTCGAAGGGGCGTATCGGGCGTTTGAATGGCGCCGAATCGATTATCGCCATGGCGCCGCCAGACCGCCGGCACGGCGCGCCCAGTCATTGGACCGGACGTTTTCGACCAGGTCCTCGCCGTCGCGGATGTACCTGTTGACGATTGCCGCAGCTGCCCTATAATGTGCGGCTCGCGTCACCGGGCGGTTAGCTCAGCGGTAGAGCATTGCCTTCACACGGCAAGGGTCACAGGTTCGAACCCTGTACCGCCCACCATAGAAATCCTGCACTCCACGGGATTGGACGCGAAGAAAAAGCCGGCCATGTGCCGGTTTTTTTGTGTCTCGCCTCCCATGCGGGAGGCTCAAGGACGCAGCAACGCGCGGGACGTCATGGGTGACGCCTGCTGCAGGCGGTTGCGGTAGGCGAATTTGGTTGAATGCACGTTGCCGCTACGGGAGTGATAGCGCACCTGGCAATCAGTAGAACGTCGTTCCCGGTCTTGCAGACATGTCCGTTGGCGCCCGGAGAGTCGGGCCTGCGCCCCGTGACCTTTCTTTCCGGGTGGTCTGTCTCGTCGCTTGTGCCTGCTTGTTGCGGGCTCAGCAAGGACTTGCCATCCTGCGAGACCCCCGCGTTGAAGAAGGTATGGCGATGAAAGCACTGCTTGGAAGTGCCCTGATTGCGATGGCGCTGCTGACCGGCTGCGCGCGCGATGTTGGCGAGCAGTACGTGGGCAAGTGGGTCAATGTGAAGTCGCAGAAGAATGTACTGAGCATCGAGCACAACGGCGAGAGCTTCATCATCCGCGACACCTCGCCGGAGATGTTCGGCAATGGGGTCAAGACCCGAAATTACCCGGCGTTGTTGACCAAGGGCGTGCTGCAGGTGTCCAGTGGCAATGGCACGGTCAACTATGCGATCGACGAGGCGAGCGGTCGTTTGAGCACCGGCGATACCGAGTACACGCGGGTCAAGTGAGCCTCTGCGCCTGGGCGTGCGCCTTGCAGTCGTCGCGTCCGTTCTAGGTAGCTTGCGCCTGCATCCAGCGCCACAGTGTCGTGCGCGAAACGCCGAGCGCCTGTGCGGCGAGGGCGCGATTGCCGTTTGCGCGATCGAGCGCCGCGCGGACGGCTGCAGCGGTGAGCTGCAGGCGGGACGCCGCCAGGTCGCTGCGTGCGGATGTCGCCGCGGTATCGCCGATCTGCGTGTCGAACAGTTCCGGTGCCCACCAATGCAGTTGCTCAAGGCTCAGGCTCTCGTGCGCCTGCGCCTTCCAGTGGATGCACAGGCGTTCGACCAGGTTGCGCAGCTCGCGCACGTTGCCGGGCCAGGTGTGTAGTTGCAGTCGTTGCAATGCAGCCTCCGACAGCGGCGAGGCGATATTGCCGAGTTGCTGGAAGTAATGCGCCAGCAGCAGTGCGATGTCGTCGGGGCGCTGACGCAAGGGGGGCAGCGCGATGCGTAACGCTGCCAGGCGGTAGAACAGGTCGCGACGGAATCGCCCTTGTTCGACCAGCGCGTGCAGCTCCTGCAGGCTGGCGGCCACCACACGCACGTCGATTGCGACGGGCAGGGTTGCGCCAACGCGCAACACTTCGCGTTCTTCCAATACGCGTAAGAGCCGTGTCTGCAACGGCATGGGCAATTCGCCGATTTCGTCGAGGAACAGCGTGCCATCCTGCGCGGCTTCGATCAGGCCGGTGTGCCCGCCGCGGCGGGCACCGGTGAAGGCGCCATCGCTGTAGCCGAACAGCTCTGCCTCCAGCAACGATTCGCTGATGGCCGCGCAATTGATTGCCACGAAACGGCCGCGTCGACGGCTGCCGGCATGCAGTTGTCGGGCGACCAATTCCTTGCCGGTGCCGGTTTCGCCGCTGATCAGGACGGTGCCGGCATGCGGGGCATACAGCTGCACCAAGGCACGCACCTGCGCCATGGCGGCGGCGTCGCCAAGCAGCGCATCGCTACGTCGGGGGCGCCTTGAGTGACTACGCGCGGAGGGCCGCTCCCGGCTCGATGCCGTGCCCAGTGCGATGGCCTGCTCCAGCGCCTGGCGCACCGACCCTGCCGAATACAGCAGCACGCCGGGCAGCCCGGCCTGTTCGGCGAAATCGATCGCCATGCCGGTGCCCACAATGACCTTGATACCGGCGGCGCGCAGGTCGGCAATGCAATCGCGCGCGTCCTCGGCAGTGACGAATCGGCGGTGCTCGATATCCAGGTCGAAACTGATCTGGAAGGCATGAAACGACGGGACGTCGCTGGCATGGGTCACCACGCCGATGCGCGGGGCAATGCGGCGCGCGCGCGCCAGTGCTTCCATCAGGTCGAACCCGGTCGCCTGGATTGGTGCCAGCGGCAATGCCAGGCGGCTGCGCAGATAGGCGGCGTTGGAGCCGCCGGCCACCAGGGCGTCGCAGCGTTCGCGGCGCAGTCGCTGGCCGATGACTTCCACCGCTTCGGCAAAGCCAAGGTTGATCTGCTCGATGCGCGCGCGCTGGTCGAACTCGGGGATGACGTCGGCGAGCAGGCCGGTCAGGCGGGACACGCTGACGGTCCAGATTACCGGCAGAGAGGTGTCTGCTGCGTCGGAGGTGCTGGAGGTGCGCGGGAAGTCGAGCTGTTTCGTCATGTTTCATGATGTTCCATCAGTTCCAAAACCGCAACAATGGTGTCTCCGGTTCGTAGCAGAATCAGACACTTGCGATTGGCACGACGTTTGCTGACCAGCTAACCATCTCATCCCGGGAACTGTCATGACGTCCTCCTATCCAGCCTCTGCCGGCACGCGCTTCCGCGCAGCGCTGGCTGCCGAGTCGCCGCTGCAGGTGATCGGTGCGATCAATGCCAACCACGCGCTACTGGCCCAGCGTGCGGGCTACCAGGCCATCTACCTGTCCGGCGGCGGCGTGGCGGCTGGCTCGCTGGGCTTGCCGGATCTGGGGATCAACACGCTGGAAGACGTGCTGATCGATGTGCGCCGCATCACCGACGTGTGCGAACTGCCGCTGCTGGTGGATGTGGATACCGGCTTCGGGCCGAGTGCCTTCAATATCGAGCGCACCATCAAGTCGCTGATCAAGGCCGGCGCGGCCGGTTGCCATATCGAAGACCAGGTTGGCGCCAAGCGTTGCGGGCATCGGCCGGGTAAGGAGATCGTGAGCCAGGGTGAGATGGTCGACCGGGTCAAGGCAGCAGCCGATGCCAAGACCGATCCAGCGTTTTTCTTGATTGCACGCACCGACGCCATCCAGATGGAAGGGGTGGATGCGGCGATCGAACGCGCCATCGCCTGCGTGGACGCGGGCGCCGACGGCATCTTTGCCGAGGCCGCCTACGACCTGGAGACCTACGCGCGCTTTGTCGATGCAGTGAAAGTGCCGGTGCTGGCCAACATCACCGAGTTCGGCAAGACCCCGCTGTTCACGCGCGACCAACTTGCGCAGGCCGGTGTGGCGATCCAGCTGTTCCCGCTGTCGGCGTTCCGTGCAGCCAACAAGGCCGCCGAGGCGGTCTATACGGCGATTCGGCGCGATGGCCACCAGCAGGCCGTGCTGGAAACGATGCAGACCCGCGAAGAACTCTATGAGCGCATCGGCTATCACGGCTACGAACAGCGCCTGGACGCGTTGTTTGCGCGCAAGGGCGCATGATCGCCGCTTGCTGGGTCCATCTGGTCAATCCTTCGTGACATTGCAACACGCCACAGCTTGGGAGCTCATCGCATGAACGACACTGCCATTCCCGGTTTCAAGCCGAAAAAATCCGTCGCACTGTCAGGCACTGCCGCGGGCAACACCGCGCTGTGCACGGTGGGGCGCAGCGGCAACGATCTGCATTATCGCGGTTACGACATTCTGGACCTGGCCACCACCAGCGAGTTCGAGGAGATCGCCTACCTGCTGGTGCACGGCAAGTTGCCCAACAGCGGCGAGTTGCGCGGCTACAAGGCCAAGCTGCGCTCGTTGCGGGGTGTGCCGGCGGCGGTGAAAACCGCGCTGGAACAGCTGCCGCCATCCGCGCACCCGATGGATGTGATGCGCACCGGTGTGTCGGTGTTGGGCTGCCTGCAGCCGGAAAAGGACGATCACAACCATCCCGGTGCGCGCGATATCGCCGACAAGTTGATGGCCTCGCTCGGTTCGATGCTGCTGTACTGGTATCACTACAGCCACAACGGCAAGCGCATCGAGGTGGAGACCGACGACGACTCCATCGGTGGGCATTTCCTGCACCTGCTGCATGGCTTTGCGCCGAAGGATTCGTGGGTGCGCGCAATGCACACCAGCCTGATCCTGTACGCCGAGCACGAATTCAACGCCTCCACGTTTGCGAGCCGCGTGATTGCCGGTACCGGTAGCGATATGTACAGCGCCATTGCCGGTGGTATCGGCGCATTGCGCGGTCCCAAGCATGGCGGCGCCAACGAGGTGGCCTTCGAGGTACAGAAGCGCTACGACACGCCAGACGAAGCCGAGGCCGATATCAAGGCACGTGTGGAGCGCAAGGAAGTGGTGATCGGCTTCGGGCATCCGGTGTACACGGTGTCCGACCCGCGCAACAAGGTGATCAAGGACGTGGCGCGCGAGCTGTCCGAGGAGCAGGGCAGCCGCAAGATGTACGACATCGCCGAGCGTCTGGAAAGCGTGATGTGGGACATCAAGAAGATGTTCCCGAATCTGGACTGGTTTAGTGCGGTGAGCTACCACATGATGGGTGTGCCGACAGCGATGTTCACCCCGCTGTTCGTGCTGGCACGCACGGCGGGCTGGAGTGCGCACGTGATCGAGCAGCGCGTGGATGGCAAGATCATTCGGCCTTCGGCCAATTACACCGGGCCGGAAGATCAGGTGTTTGTGCCGTTGGATCAGCGCGTCTGAAAAGTGCCACTTGCGAGTGGCCCTCATCCGCCCTTCGGGCACCTTCTCCCGCGTTGCGGGAGAAGGGAGCGTGGCGAGTGGCACGTGGTGAGCAGGAATACGAGCAGCAACAGCAACAGCAATAGCAACAGCAATAGCAACAGCAACAGCAACAGCAATAGCAACAGCAATAGCAATAGCAACAGCAATAGCAACAGCAACAGCAACAGCAACAGCAACAGCAACAGCAACAGCAACAGCAACAGCAACAGCAACAGCAATAGACCCCGCCCGCCTTGTGATATCGCCAGCCATGAATAGCCAGTACCGCAAGCCCTTGCCGGGCACCGCGATGGATTACTTCGATGCACGAGCCGCCGTGGATGCGTTGCAGCCCGGTGCATATGCAGGCTTGCCGTACACCGCACGCGTGCACGCGGAAAATCTGGTGCGGCGCGCCGAGCCGCAGATGCTGGAGGCGTATCTGCGCCAACTGATCGAGCGCAAGCGCGAGCTGGATTTCCCGTGGTTTCCGGCGCGCGTGGTCTGCCACGACATCCTGGGCCAGACCGCCTTGGTGGATCTTGCCGGACTGCGTGATGCGATTGCCGAGCAGGGCGGCGATCCGGCGCAGGTCAATCCGGTGGTGCCGGTGCAGCTGATCGTCGATCACTCGCTGGCGGTGGAATACGCCGGCTTCGACAGGCAGGCCTTTGTCAAGAACCGCGGCGTGGAAGACCGTCGCAATGCCGACCGCTTCCATTTCATCGAATGGACCAAGCGCGCGTTCGAGAACATGGAAGTGATTCCGCCGGGCAACGGGATCATGCATCAGATCAACCTGGAGAAGATGTCGCCGGTGATCTACACGCTGGACGGCGTGGCGTTTCCGGATACCTGCGTGGGCACCGATAGCCACACTCCGCATGTGGATGCGTTGGGCGTCATCGCAGTGGGCGTGGGCGGCCTGGAGGCAGAAAACGTGATGTTGGGACGCGCCTCGTGGATGCGCCTGCCGGACATCATCGGCGTGGAACTTACCGGGCGTCCGGCACCGGGAATGACTGCCACCGATATCGTGCTGGCCTTGACCGAATTCCTGCGCCAGCAACGCGTGGTGGGCGCCTATCTCGAATTCTATGGTGCAGGCGCCAGTGCGCTGACCATCGGCGACCGCGCCACCATTTCCAACATGACGCCGGAATTCGGCGCGACCGCGGCGATGTTCTACATCGATCAGCAGACCATCGACTACCTGCGGCTCACCGGGCGCGACGACGCGCAGGTGGCATTGGTGGAGAACTATGCACGCCATACCGGGCTGTGGGCCGACGATCTGGCCACCGCACAGTATGAGCGCGTGCTGCAGTTCGATCTGTCCAGCGTGGTGCGCAACATGGCCGGGCCCTCTAACCCGCACAAGCGCGTGGCCACCAGCGAGCTGGCTGCGCGCGGCATTGCCGGCGCCTGGGACGAAGTGCCGGGGCAGATGCCCGATGGCGCGGTGATCATTGCGGCAATCACCTCGTGCACCAACACTTCCAACCCGCGCAACGTCATCGCGGCCGGTCTGCTGGCACGCAATGCCAACGCGCGTGGCTTGACCCGCAAGCCGTGGGTGAAGAGTTCGCTGGCGCCGGGTTCCAAGGCAGTGCAGCTGTACCTGGAAGAAGCCGGTTTATTGAGCGAACTGGAACAGCTGGGCTTCGGCATCGTGGCGTTCGCCTGCACCACCTGCAATGGCATGAGCGGTGCGCTCGACCCAACCATCCAGCAGGAAATCATCGACCGCGATCTGTATGCCACTGCGGTGCTGTCGGGCAACCGCAATTTCGACGGGCGCATCCACCCGTATGCCAAGCAGGCGTTTCTCGCCTCGCCGCCGTTGGTGATCGCCTATGCAATCGCCGGAACCGTGCGCTTCGATATCGAAAAGGACGTGCTGGGCATCGATGCCGATGGCGTGTCGGTAACGCTCAAGGATCTGTGGCCGAGCGATGCGGAGATCGACGCGGTGGTGGCGCGCAGCGTCAAGCCTGAGCACTTCCGTCGCGTGTACGACCCGATGTTTCAGCGCAGCAGTGGGCAGGGCATCAGCGTGAGCCCGTTGTACGACTGGCGCCCGACCAGCACCTACATTCGCCGCCCGCCGTACTGGGAGGGCGCATTGGCAGGGGCGCGCAGCCTGCACGGCATGCGGCCGCTAGCCGTGCTCGGCGACAACATCACCACCGATCATCTGTCGCCGTCCAATGCGATCCAGGCCGGCAGTGCGGCTGGCGAGTACCTCGCGCACATGGGCGTGCCCGAGGAGGATTTCAATTCATACGCCACCCATCGCGGCGACCATCTCACCGCGCAGCGCGCCACCTTCGCCAATCCCAAATTGATCAACGAAATGGCCGTGATCGATGGGCAGGTCACCGCAGGCTCGCTGGCGCGGCTGGAGCCGGAAGGGCAGGTCATGCGCATGTGGGAGGCCATCGAAACCTACATGACCCGCAAGCAGCCGTTGATCATCGTTGCCGGTGCCGATTACGGGCAGGGCTCCTCGCGCGACTGGGCAGCCAAGGGCGTGCGTCTGGCCGGTGTGGAGGTGATCGTGGCCGAAGGCTTCGAACGGATCCACCGCACCAACCTGATCGGCATGGGCGTGCTACCGCTGGAGTTCAAGCCGGGCACCGATCGCAAGACACTTGGCATCGATGGTAGCGAAACCTTCGATGTGACCGGACAGCGCACGCCGGGGGCCACGCTGACACTCTCGATCCACCGGCGCAACGGCGAGCAGTTGCAGGTGCCGGTCACGTGCCGCCTGGACACTGCAGAGGAAGTCTCGATCTACGAAGCCGGTGGTGTGCTGCAACGGTTTGCGCAGGATTTTCTGGAGAGCCGGGAATCGGGAGTCGGGAATCGGGATTCGTTGAAAGCGAGATCTGCACCGCAAGCGCACTAACGTCACTGGCTGCTGCCATCGCACTGCCGCTTTAATCCCTAATCCTGGCCTCCCATGACCCATTTCCCCCAACTCCGTATCCCCGCTACCTACATGCGTGGCGGCACCAGCAAGGGCGTGTTTTTCCGTTTGCAGGATCTGCCCGTGGCCGCGCAGCAGCCGGGCGCTGCACGTGATGCGCTGTTGCTGCGGGTGATCGGCAGCCCGGATCCGTATGCCAAGCAGATCGATGGCATGGGCGGGGCGACCTCGAGCACCAGCAAGAGTGTGATCGTCTCTGCCAGTACGCGTGCCGGGCACGATGTGGACTATCTGTTCGGGCAGGTGTCCATCGATAGCGCGTTCGTGGACTGGAGTGGCAACTGCGGTAATCTTTCTGCGGCGGTGGGGCCGTTTGCGATTGCCAGCGGATTGATCGATGCCACACGCGTGCCGCGCGATGGCATGGCCATGGTAAGGATCTGGCAGGCCAATATCGGCAAGACGATCGTGGCGCATGTGCCGATGACCGATGGGCTGGTGCAGGAAACCGGCGACTTCGAACTGGATGGGGTGACCTTTCCGGCGGCCGAGGTGCAGCTGGAATTTCTCGACCCGGCCGATGACGCCGAAGGCGAGGGTGGGGCGATGTTCCCCACGGGCAATCTCATCGATCGATTGGAGATTCCCGGGCTGGGCACGCTGGATGCCACGCTGATCAATGCCGGCATTCCGACCATCTTCGTCAACGCGCGCGATCTGGGCTACACCGGCACTGAGTTGCAGGAGGCCATCAATGGCGACCCACGCGCCTTGATCATGTTCGAAACCTTGCGCGCGCATGGCGCGGTGCGGATGGGTTTGATTGCGAAGGTGGAAGACGCCGCGACGCGGCAACACACGCCCAAGGTGGCCTTTGTGGCGCCGCCGGCCGACTACACCGCCTCCAGCGGCAAGCCGGTGCACGCGGCCGAGATCGATCTGCTGGTGCGTGCGATGTCGATGGGCAAATTGCACCACGCGATGATGGGCACCGCAGCGGTGGCGATTGGTACCGCTGCGGCGGTGCCGGGCACCTTGGTCAACCTGGCGGCCGGCGGCGCGGCCCGCTCGGCGGTGCGCTTCGGGCATCCGTCCGGCACCTTGCGCGTGGGCGCCGAGGCAACACAGGTCGATGGGCAGTGGCAGGTGACCAAGGCGCTGATGAGCCGCAGTGCGCGCGTGCTGATGGAGGGTTGGGTGCGGGTGCCCGGCGGCATCGCCGAAGGCGAGTGAGCAGAAGCTGGCACGGGTGGTGTGCTTGCGGCAGGTGCGCATGTTCGGGATGGACAACGCGGCTGCGTAGGTTTGCGCCGTAGTTGTCATGTCCAGGGCTTCGGTGCGCCGTCCGGGTCGAGTGTCGCGATGGCGCGGCGGGTGCGCTTGCGAATCGGTAAGGTGCTGGTGCAGGGGCGCGTCCCTGACGTCTTGTCACGCCAGGCCAGCTCTTAGCGATGCGCCTGGGTCGCGACTTGTGTAGCCGACCATGTGAATGCCGAAGTTGGCAGTTGCCGGCCACGGACCGCTTTTGAGACTGACAGGGCTCCGACGCACAAATTGCACGCCCGTGTTGCATTAATTAGAACGCCCGTGCGAATTATGGAAACTTTTTCGTACGGGCTCTGCCATATTTGTGTAAATCGTGTTAATTCTGTTGCACCGCGGCATGCAGGCCAGGCCGCCCCGCCACCAGAATTTGGAGTGCTTCCCATGTCAGCCAGCCGGTCGCTCAAGATCAGCGCGCTTGCCGTTGCCGTCGTTTCGCTTCTTCCGTTTCACGCTGCTGCACAGCAGGCGCCCAGCGACGACGGTGTCGTGCGTCTGGATGCGGTCAAGGTCACGGTCGAGCGTCGCTCGGAAGACTCCAAGGATGTGCCGGTTTCCGCCAGCGTGCTGCGCCCGGAATTTCTCGATGCCATTTCCACCAGCGGCTCGGACATCCGCGTGCTGGCCGGCAAGGCGCCGAGCCTCAACATCGAATCGTCCAACGGCCGTGTGTTCCCGCGCGTGTATATCCGCGGCTACGGCAACACCGACTTCAACACCTACGCGTCGCAGCCGGTGTCGCTGATCTATGACGAAGTGGTGCAGGAAAACGCGTTTTTGAAGGGCTTCCCGATCTTCGATCTGGAAGGCCTGGAAGTGCTGCGTGGCCCGCAGGGCACGCTGTTCGGCCGCAATACGCCGGCCGGCGTGGTCAAGTTCAATTCGGTCAAGCCGACCATCGGCGCCAATGACGGCTACGCCAGCCTGTCGTACGGCACCTACGGCACCATGACCCTGGAAAGCGGCCTGAGCATCGCGATGGGCGACCATTGGGCGGCGCGTCTGTCCACCTTGGGCCAGCGCCGCGACGATTGGGTGGAAAACCGCGACGGCCGCGATCTGGAAGGCTATACCGACTCGGCCGTGCGTCTGCAGCTGCTGTACCAGGCCAGCGACGATTTCAGCGCGTTGTTCAACGCGCATGCACGCCATCTGGACGGCACCGCGCGGCTGTTCCGCGCCAACATCATCCAGCCCGGCACCAATCAGCTGGTGGATGGCTTCGACGAAGAAAAATCCTTCATCGACGGCGCCAACACCCAGGAACTGCAGACCTATGGCGGCAGCGCCAACCTGACCTGGG
The DNA here is from genome assembly GCF_041479385.2 of Xanthomonas sp. NCPPB 1068. Taxonomy (NCBI): domain Bacteria; kingdom Pseudomonadati; phylum Pseudomonadota; class Gammaproteobacteria; order Lysobacterales; family Lysobacteraceae; genus Xanthomonas; species Xanthomonas sp. NCPPB 1068. The sequence goes on from NZ_CM192986.1 coordinate 1,312,403, forward strand.
ACCTGGGCGATATCGCGCTGCACTCGATCACCGCGTACGAAGGCATCGGCAAGTACTACAGCCGTGGCGATATCGACGGCGGCTTCGGCGCGGTGTTCGCACCGCCGTCCGGCCCGGGCGTGATTCCGTTCCCGGTGGAAACCGCCGGCGGCATCAAGAGCCTGGACCAGTACAGCCAGGAAGTGCGCGCCGAATCGCAGTACGAGGGCCCGCTCAACTGGCAGGCCGGCCTGTACTACTTCCACGACGATGTGGAAGGCGAAAACTACACCTACAACACCTTCAGCGGCGGCGACCTGGCCAGCTACCAGCTGACCCGCCAGCGCAATACCTCATGGGCGGCATTCGGCTCGTTGAACTACGCGGCCACCGACCGGTTGAACCTGCGCGCCGGCATCCGCTACACCTACGACAAGAAGACCTTCGACGTGCTGGCGCTGGACCGCGTCACCCTGGTCGAGCCGTCCAGCGGCGAGACCGACAACTCCAAGGTCACCGGCGATCTGGCCGCGACGTTCTCCATCAACGACGACGTCAACGTGTACGCCCGTGCGGCGCGCGGTTTCCGTGGCGCCAGCTTCGGCGTGCCCTCGGGCACCGCGCCGCTGACCGTGGCCGAGCCGGAGACGGTGGATTCGTTCGAGATTGGCATCAAGTCGGATCTGTTCGACAACCGTGCGCGCCTGAGCTTCGACATCTACGATTTCCGGGTTAAGAACCAGCAGCTCACCGCAGTGGGCGGCGAATCCAACGACGTGCGCCTGCTCAATGCCGACAAGACCAAGGCGCGCGGTGCCGAGTTCGACTTCGAAGCGTTGATCACCCAGAACCTGCGCGTCACCGCTGGCGGCGCCTACAACTGGACCCGCATCGACGACCCGAGCCTGTCGGTGGGCGTGTGCCGCACCTGCACCGTGACCGACCCGCTCAATGCGGCCGGCCGCGCGCTGATCGACGGCAACGACCTGCCGCAGGCGGCCAAGTGGATGGCCAACGCGACGCTGCGTTACGGCATCCCGATGGGCAACGACGGCGAGCTGTTTTTCTACACCGACTGGTCCTACCGCAGCGAAGTGAACTTCTTCCTGTACGACTCGCGTGAGTTCACCGGCCAGCCGCTGGTCGAGGGCGGCGCCAAGATCGGTTACAACTGGGGCGCGGGTGCGTACGAGTTGTCGGTGTTCTGCCGCAACTGCACCAACCAGATCCGCGTGACCGGTGCGATCGACTTCAACAACCTCACCGGCTTCATCAACGACCCGCGCATCGTGGGCGCGCAGTTCCGCGCCAACTTCTGATCGGCGTCGTGGTGTAGCACTATCGAACCGCCGGCCAACAAGCCGGCGGTTTTTTTTATGGCAGCAGGAGTTGATGCATGCGGCGGATCATTCGAGATGCGTGGTTGATTGCGGGGCTGTGGTGTGCGGCTGCCGTGGCGCAGGCACAGGCGGCTGCGGTGACGACAGCGCAGGCCGCGCAATCGCCCACGGCCAGCGAGCTGCTGGTGGTCTCCACCGATATCGGCGACGACATCGACGATGCGTTTGCGCTGGGGCTGCTGTTGCGCAGCCCGCAGTTGCAGGTACTGGGTATCGCATCGGCATGGGGCGACACCACGTTGCGTGCGCAGCTGTTGCAGCGCTTGTTGCGGCAGGCCGGGCGCAGCGAGATTCCATTGGCGGTGGGGGCACGCACGACCAGCACCATTGCCTTCAGCCAGGCACGCTGGGCCGCCAAGGAACAGTTGCCCGGCAAGCTGCCGGATGCGGCGGCCATGATCCTGCAGCAGGCGCGCCGGCACCCGGGCGAGGTCACCTTGCTGGTGCTGGGGCCGATGACCGATGCGGCGTTGGCGCAGCAGCGCGACCCGGCCGGCTTTGCCAAGCTCAAGCGCATCGTGGCGATGGGCGGCTCGGTGCGGGTGGGTTACGGCAAGTCTGCCTATCGGCCGGCCAGCGCACCGGCGCCGGAGTACAACATCCTCTCCGATGTGCCGGCGGCGCAACGCGTGTTCGCGGCCGGCGTGCCGATCGTGTTGCTGCCGCTGGACGCTACGCAGATCACGCTGGAAGAACCCGAGCGTATCGCCTTGTTCGCGCATGGCGATGGACTCACCGATGCGCTCACCCAGCTGTACTATCAGTGGCGCAATACCGACCAGCCCTGGGCCAATGCCACACCGACGGTGTTCGATGCGGTACCGGTCGCCTGGCTGCTGAGCCCGGCGCTATGCCCGACCACGCCGCTGCATCTGGATGTCGATGCACAGGGCTATACCCGCGAAGGGCCAGGCATACCGAACGTGCGGGCGTGCCTGCGTCTGGACAAGCCGACGTTCATTGCGTTGTACATGCGCCAGCTGCTGCGCTGAGACGCGTGCCGTGGCGTTGCCAGCAAGGCGCTTGGGTAGTTGGTGCTGTTGGTCCTACGCCGGGTCATTGGTCTGGGGCAGCGGCGTGTACCGCCCCTCATCCGCCCTTCGGGCACCTTCTCCCGTTGACGGGAGAAGGAACGGCTTGCGCTTCGTGGTGTTGCTGGCACAGCTGGTGTGAGCGTTCGTAATGGCGTGAGCCGTCCCTCATCCGCCCTTCGGGCACCTTCTCCCGTCGACGGGAGAAGAAACGTCTTGAGCTTCATGGTGTTGCTGGCACAGCTGGTGTGAGCGTTCGTAATGGCGTGAACCGCCCCTCATCCGCCCTTCGGGCACCTTCTCCCGTTGACGGGAGAAGGAACGTTTTGTGCTTCATGGCGTTGGTGGCACGGCTGGTGTGAGCGTTCGTAATGGTGTGAACCGCCCCTCATCCGCCCTTCGGGCACCTTCTCCCGTCTACGGGAGAAGGAACGTTTTGTGCTTCATGGCGTTGGTGGCACGGCTGGTGTGAGCGTTCGTAACGGCGTGAACCGTCCCTCGTCCGCCCTTCGGGCACCTTCTCCCGTTGACGGGAGGAGGAACGGCTTGAGCTTCATGGTGTTGATGGCACGGCTGGCGAGCGATTCGTAATGGTGTGAGCCGTCCCTCATCCATCCCTCGGGCACCTTTCCCATCAGCGGGAGAGGGGAGATCGACAAGCTTTTTGGTGCTGCCGGCACCGCTCAAGTGTTGAAACAGCTTCCGCGGGTACGAGGCAGGCGAGCCGACGAACAGGTATGTACGTCGCTTGCGTGCGTACGGCGACCCAACGCGCGGTGCCAAGCATCACGCTGGCGGCCGAGACCTAGTCCATCCAGCCCTGGCACTCCTTCTCCCGTGGGCGGGAGAAGGTGCCCGAAGGGCGGATGAGGGGCTGTTGAGGACATCCCCGCCAGCCCAGCACAGGCACATCCAGTCTTCAGCTTGCCTGCGCGCAGCCGATCCAACAGGCGCCAGGAGTCCTTACCCGAGGCCACTGCAAGTCGCATGGCGCGCAGCGCCAAGGGGGGTATGCCTATGCTGCCGCGCAGCGCGTGCGGGTGGGGTGCGTCGCTATACTGGTCGTCTCAGTCATGGGATAGCACGAATGGACAGCCGGGAATCAGGGATGAGGGCGTCGGGCACGCGGCGTATGTTGCTGTGGGTGGTACTGCTCACGGTGGCGATTGGCGCGGTGGCCTGCAAGCGCAACGAAAGCGGCCAGTTGCCTGCCGCCAGCGGCGAGGCGATCAAGGCTGACAAGCAGGCCATTACCGGCTTCGCGCTGGCGCGTGCCTATCCCGACCAGACCAGCGATGGTCTGTCGCTGGCGCTGGAATTCTCGCGGCCGTTGGTGGGCACCCAGGATTTCGATGCTCTGGTGCGCTTCGAAGAAAAGGTTGGTACCGGCGACAGCAGCTGGTCGCTGTCCGAAGACGGCAAGACGCTGCGCTACCCGTACGTGGAGGCCGCCAAGGACTACACGGTGCTGGTCGACGCCAATTTGCTGGCCGCCGACGGCAGCCGCCTGGGCAAGCCGCTCAAGCAGAAGGTCTACACCGGCGAACTCAAGCCTGTGGCCGGGTTCGCTTCGCAAGGCAGCGTGTTGCCGGCGCGCGAAAGCCGCGGTCTGCCGGTGGTGTCGGTCAACGTGCCGGAAGTGGATGTCGAGTTCTTGCGCGTGCGCGAGAAATCGCTGCCGGCGTTCTTCCAGCAGTTCCAGCGCGGCGGTCGTCGCGGCAGCTGGGATCTGGAAAGCGAGTACAGCGGCAACGAGCCGCTGTCCAAGCTGGCCGACCCGGTCTACGTCAACCGTTTTATTTTGGGCGGCAAGCAGAACGAGCGTGTGCTGACCTACCTGCCCACGCAGGACATCAAGGAGCTGCAGGAGCCGGGCCTGTACTTCGCGGTGATGAAGCGTGCCGGCAGTTTCGAAAACGAATTCGATACCGCGTTTTTCACCGTCAGCGACATCGGCCTGCACGCGCGCGCCTACAAGGACAAGCTGTTCGTGCACACCGCCTCGTTGCAGAGCGGCGAGCCGATCAAGAACGTGGAACTGCGCATCCTCGATGCCAAGGGCGAGCTGTTCCTGAAAGGTGCGACCGACGGTAACGGCAACGCACTGCTCAACTACACGCTCGACGCCGGCCATGTGCTGACCGCGCGCAGCAAGACCGATGTGTCGTTGCTGCCATTCAATCAGCCGGCATTGGATCTGAGCGAATTTGCGGTGGCCGGGCGCCAGAGCGCGTGGTTCGATGTGTTTGCCTGGGCAGGTCGCGACCTGTATCGCCCCGGTGAGACCATGCGGGTCTCGGCGATCCTGCGCGACAACGACGGCAAGCCCACCAAGCCGCAGCCGGTGTTCCTGCGTCTGAAGCAACCGGACGGCAAGACGTTCCGCGAGACCAAACTGCAGCCCGGCGAGCAGGGCTATTTCGAGTTCACCCAGCAGATTCCGGCCGATGCGCCGACCGGCCGCTGGCAGGTGGAATTCCGCACCGACCCGGCCAGCAAGGACGCCGTGCAGGGCATGACCGTGCGTGTGGAAGAGTTCCTGCCCGAGCGCATGAAGCTGGACCTGGACAGCACCCAAAAGACCTTGGGCGCCGGGCAGCCGTTCAAGCTGGTGGCCAATGCCGCGTACTTGTACGGCGCGCCGGCCGATGGCAACCGCTTCACCGCCAAGCTGGCGGTCAGTGTGGAGCAGCATCCGCTCGAATCGTTGCCGGGCTGGTTCTTCGGCGACCCGACGCTGGAGCTGCCGCGCGAAGCCAAGGACGTGATCGATACCGAGTTCGGCAGCGACGGCATCCTGCGCGAAGACATCGCGTTGCCGGCCGAGGCCAAGCCGGTCAGCACGATTGCGGCAGTGGTCTCCGGCAGCGTGTATGAAACCGGCGGGCGCACCGTCACCCGCACGCTCAAGCGGGTGCTGTGGCCGGCCAAGGCGTTGGTCGGCGTGCGCCCCTTGTTCGACGACGCCGATGGTGCCGACGCCAACAGCAATGCGCGTTTTGAAATCACCCGCGTGGATGCCGATGGCAAGCCGCAGCCGGCCAAGGGCCTGAAGGTCACCCTGGTGCGCGAGCTGCGCGACTACCACTGGAACTACACCGACAACCATTGGGATTACGACTTCACCCGCCGCTTCGAGAACAAGGACACGCGCACGCTGGACGTGGGCAGCGCCAATGCCAAGATCGATTTCCCGGTGGAGTGGGGCGAATACCGCCTGGATGTGTTCGACCCGGCGAGTGGGCTGACCACGCGTTACCCGTTCCGTGCCGGCTGGAGCTGGAACGACGAAAACCGCGGCCTGGACGCGCGCCCGGACAAGGTCAAGCTGGCGCTGGACAAGACCGGCTACCGCGCCGGCGACACGCTCAAGGTGACGCTGACCCCGCCACATGCCGGCAAGGGCGTGCTGCTGGTGGAAAGTGACAAGCTGCTGTACGTACAGGACATCGACGTCAAGCCGGGCAGCACGTTTGAACTCCCGGTCACGGAAGCCTGGGAGCGGCACGACGTCTATGTCACCGCGCTGGTGTTCCGCGGCGGCACCGCGCCGAGCAAGATCACCCCCGCGCGTGCGGTGGGCGTTGCGCATGTGCCGATGGACCGCAAGGCACGGCGTGTGGCGGTGGGCTTGTCCGCACCCAAGCAGATGCGCCCCGAGCAACCCCTGCCGGTGACGGTGAGCGTGCCCGAGCTGGCCGGCAAGGCCGCGCACGTGACCATTTCGGCAGTGGACGTAGGCATCCTCAACATCACCCGTTTCCCGGTGCCCGACGCCAACGCGCAGTTCTTCGCGCAGCGCCGCCTGGGCACCGATGCCTATGACATCTACGGGCGGGTGATCGAAAGCTTCGAAGGCGCCAGCGGCAAGCTCAAGTTCGGCGGCGACATGGCACTGGAAGCCTTGCCGCAGGCCAAGCGCCCGACCGCGCGCGTGCAGACCGTGGACCTGTTCTCCGGCTCGGTGACACTCGATGCCAAGGGCAACGCGCGGGTGCAACTGCCGGTGCCGGATTTCAACGGCACCTTGCGGGTGTCGGCATTGGTGTACTCGGACACGCGTTACGGCAACCGCGACATGGAAACCATCGTGCGCGCGCCGATCCTGGCCGAGGCCAGCATGCCGCGCGTGATGGCCCCGGGCGACCGCAGCACGGTGACGCTGGATGTGCAGAATTTCACCGGCAAACCGGGCGAGTTCAACGTGCGTGTGGAAGGCATTGGCCCGCTCGCCATCGCGGAGGCGGCACGCAGCGTCAAGCTGGGTGTGGACGCCAAGCAGACGCTGAGCTTTCCGCTGAGCGCCACCGAAGGCTACAGCGTGGCCAAGGTGCGCGTGCGCGTGGATGGCAATGGCTTCAAGGCCGACCGCAGCTACGAGCTGCCGGTACGCGCCGGCTGGCCGCAGGTATTGCGTACGCAGACCCGTGTGCTCGACCCGCTGGCGCCGATCACCCTGGACAGGAGCTTTGCCGATGGCCTGATGGCCGGCTCGGTGACCGCGCGCATGGTGGTCAGCCCGCTGCCGCCGATTCCGTTCGCCAGCGCCCTGCAAGGCGCGTTGGAGTACCCGTACGGCTGCGCCGAGCAGACCACCAGCAAGGGCTACGCGGCGCTGTTGCTCGACGATGCCACCGCCAGGGCGCTGGGGACCAAGGGGCTGGAAGCGGCCAAGCGCCGCGAGCGCATGGAAGGCGCGTTCGGCCGGCTGGCGTCGATGCAGATCGCCAGCGGACATTTTTCGATGTGGGGCGACGATGGCTACGTCAACCCGGGGCTGACGCCGTACATCGCCGAGTTCCTGCTCGATGCCAAGGACGCCGGCTTTGCGGTGCCCGACAACGTGCTGCAGAAGGCGCTCAATCGTTTGAGCGAAGACCTGTTGTCCGGCGGCAACGAGTTCTATGGGCAGGACCGCCGCGACAACCTGAAGTTCGCCAATCAAGCCTGGTCGGGCTATGTCCTGGCGCGCGTCAATCGCGCCCCGCTGGGCACCTTGCGCGCGCTGTACGACAACCAGCGCGACAAGGCGCTGACCGGCCTGTCGCTGGTGCATCTGGGTGTGGCGTTGTCGCTGCAGGGCGACACCAAGCGCGGCGATGCGGCGATCAAGGCCGGCTTTGCCAAGGACAGCAGCGAGCGGCCGCCGTATTTCGGCGATTACGGCAGCGCGATCCGCGACGATGCGTTGATGATGGCGTTGCTGCACGAGCGTGGCTTGTCCAAGCCCGAGTACGACACCCGTGCGGTGGCACTCGGGCGCGCACTGGATGCACGTCGCGCCACCGGCTGGCTGTGGCTGAGCACGCAGGAACAGGTCGCCCTGGCGCGCCTGGGCAAGGCGCTGATGGTGGGGCAGGGCAAGCAGGTGTCCGGCACGCTGACGGTCGGCGGCGATGCACAGCAGATCGCCCCTGCACGTTTGTTCGGGCGCAGCTTCGACAGCGCCGCGCTGGCGCGTGGGGTGCAGTTCGTACCGCAGGGCGAAGCCCCGATGTATGCCAGCCTGGAAGTGGCCGGCATCCCGCGCAGCGCACCGGAGCCGGACACGCGCCATCTCAGCGTGGAGCGCAGCTGGTACACCACCGACGGCAAGCCGTGGACACCGCAGGCCTTGAAGGAAGGCGAGGCGTTGATCGTGCGCGTCACCATCACCGCCAACAGCAACATGCCCGACGCCTTGCTCACCGACCTGTTGCCGGCCGGGCTGGAGATCGAGAATTTCAATCTCGGCGATGCCAAACAATGGGCTGACGTGGTGGTGGACGGCATCGGCATCAGCGAGCGTTCCAGCGCCGCCGACGTCAAGCACGAAGAGTTCCGCGACGACCGCTATGTGGCCGCGCTGGCGCTGTCCTCGGGCAGCAAGGCGCAGGTGTACTACCTGGTGCGCGCAGTCTCGCCGGGTACGTACACGGTGCCGCCATCGCTGGTGGAAGACATGTACCGCCCCGAGCTGCGTGGCGTGGGCCGCAGCACGCCGGCCACGATGACGGTGGTGCAGCCGTAGGGCAAAAAGGTAGGAGCGCGCTCGCGCGCGATGAGGCTTTCCCAAGGATGCCCCATCGCGCGCAAGCGCGCTCCTACGTTCGGGAGTTTTCTCACCGACGCGGGCGTGCGACTCCCATTCAAGCGCTTGCTTAGGTGGAGCAGCATGCATCGATGATCAGCTCTACTTCCGCAGGACATCGCGCGCTTCGTCGTGGCCGACGCTCGCTTGAAAATTGCTGCTATCTACTCACCGTTACAACCTGTCAGCGGCGACGTGTGTTCCACGATTTTCAGCTGGCTGCGTTGGCTTGCCGTGCGTCCATCGCCGCGCTACCCGAAGATGCCACGTTGCTTGCTTGGGTGCTGATGCCGGACCATGTCCACTGGCTGTTGCAGTTGGGAGATGTCACGCCACTGGCGCGTACTGTGTCATGCATGAAGGCAGCAAGTACGCGTGCGGTCAACAGGCAACGGGAATTGCCCAGCGCGGTTTGGGCGCGCGCCTACCACGACCGCGCCTTGCGCAAGGACGACGATCTGCGCATCGTGGCTCGCTACCTTATCGCCAATCCGCTGCGCGCCGGAATGGTTGAACGGGTCGGTGATTACCCATTTTGGGACGCAATCTGGTTGCCGTAGGAGCGCGCCCGCGCGCAATTGGGCATCGCCGGGAAAACCTCATCGCGCGCGAGCGCGCTCCTACGCCAGTAAAAACGCCGCTTCGCAGCAAGCGACGTCACTGCGCACTGTCTTCTTGATGCGATGCGCGCGACACGCAAGGGTCATTTTTACGGGCTACGGTGGCGTGCTTTCTCATCGGCGCGGCGTGATTGCTGCGCGACTTACGGGATTCCATGCAGCACTCCGACTCGTACCGTGTACACCTGTCCGTTCTCGCCGTGGCCATCGCGGCCTGTTCGCCTGCCTCGCAGGCATCCGCCAACGAGCGCGCGGCGATTGCAGTCGACGCCCCGTCTCAGACGTCTTCTGCGGCGATGGCCACGGCCACGAGCGCATCGGCGAGTGCAGTTACAGCGACAACCGATAATGGCGAGGCAACCACGTCCGGCGCGGGGATTGCGACCGCAATGCAAGGTTCTTCGGTGTCAGCCGATGCCTCTGCAGATTCCAGAGACCCTGCATCGTCGTCATCGATACAAGACGATGCAACCAACACCGACAGACCGCCCACCACCGCATCAGGCGTACAAACCCTCGATGCAATGCAGGTCACCGGTGTGCGCCGCGCCAATGCGGCGGCGGTGGAGAGCAAGCGTGCGGCGACCAACATCACCGATGTGATCAGCGCCACGGACGTACGCGCCTTGCCCGACAGCACCATCGTCGAAGCGTTGCGCCGCGTGCCTGGCTTGTCGGTGTTACCGGCCACCGACAACGAGCATCCGCGCGATGAAGCCGCCACGCCGGTATTGCGTGGCCTGGGGCCGTCGTACAACAACGTCACCATCGACGGGCTCACCATCGCCTCGCCCGGTACGCCGAACGGGACGCTCGGTTCGATCACCCGCGGCGTGCGTCTGGATTTGGTGCCCGCCTCGATGGTCAGCGAGTTGCAGGTGGTCAAGACGTTCACCCCCGACCTGGATCCCAATGCCACCGGCGGTGCAATCAACCTCAAGACCCGCAGCGCATTCGAAAACGGCGGCAAGCCGTTCTTCAGCGCCGAAGCCGCACTTGGCCACGCCAACGACGTGGGCAAGCCACGCGATCAGGACGAGCTGGGCTACCGGTTGAATGCCACCGGCAGCCGCACCTTTGGCAGCGAGCAGCAATATGGGCTCACGGTGTCGGCCAACTACCAGACGCTCAGCAGCTATACCGAAACCCATATGACCACCGACACGGTGCATTACGGGTTCTACGACAACAACGGCATGCTGCAGACCGGCGCCAATCTCGGCAATGGCTGGGCAGTGCCGCAGCAGGACAAGTATTGGTACGTGCAAAACCAGCGCGACCGCTACGGCGTCACCGGCAAGTTCGAGATGCGACCCAGTGCCGCGCTCGAAGCGTATGCGATGGCCGGCTACTACTATTTCAAGGACGACATGGAGCGCAACGAGGTCATCATCGACCCGCGCAACCGCAACCAGGTGTTCGATCAGACTGCCTCCTCCGGCAGTTATCCGGGTGGCGACATCGAGGTGGGTTACTCGAACCAGATCGTCACCACGCGCACCAAGGTCGCGCAGCTGGGCACGATCTGGCGGCCCACCGATCGGCAGCAGTTTTCCGCGCGCGGTGCGTGGTCGGATGCGACCTACGACGAGCCGATCCGCATGATCAAGTACGCCACCGGCATCAGTCGCACCGCGCCGGTGCCGGTGGGCCAGACCGGCAGTGGCGTGACCATCAATGCCACGCCAAATTATGCGTTCAACTACGACACCTCCGGTTTCGATCAACGCTTCGCGGTATCGCCGCAGGCGTACAACACCCTCGACAACTACAGCCTGTCGTACTGGCGCCCGGACTATAAGCGCACCGCGGCCGATCGCATCCTCACCGGCCGGCTCGATTACGGCTTCAATCAAGGGGAAAGCGATCAGGGCGTCGGCTTCGCGGCGGGCGTGTCGTACACCACCGACAAGCCGTCATACGACATCTTTCGTGTCGAGTATCAGCCCAACACGACGGCGCCCGCGTTCGGCCTGGCCGATGTGGTCGGCACCGGCAGGGCACCGATGCGCTACGCTGGTTTGAACCTGCTGAGCATCGACCCGAACAAGGCCAATCGCGTGTTGGCCGCCACGCCGCTGAGCGCGTTCAATAGTACCGACCAACAGGCTTTCAGTAATCAGGACAACTTCACCCATACCGAAAAAACCTTCGGCAGCTACGGCCTGGTCAGCTATCGCAGCGACCGCTTCAACGTGCAGGCCGGCGTGCATTTCGACAGCACCAAGCTCGACACGGTCGGCCGCCAGAGGCAGCTGGATGCAGCAAGCAATCGCTACGTGTATGTCGATAACCCAACCAGTGCGGACTACGACTACCTGTTGCCGTCGGCGGTCATGACCTATCACCTGACCGACGCACTGGACCTGCGCGCCGGTGCGAGCCGCACGCTGGGCCGCCCACCGTACGATGCCTATGCGGCGCGCACCTCGATCGGCTTCGTCAACACGGCTGACGCCGGCAACCCGAATGCGCAGGGCGTCACCGTCACCATCGGCAACCCGGACATCAAGCCGCGTGTGTCCAATAACCTGGACCTGTCGCTGGAATGGCGCCTGCCCGGCGACTTCGATGCATTCGCGTCCGCTGCCGTGTTCGACAAGCGCATACAGGACGAGATCTTTACGCTCTCGCGCACCGACAGTTTCACTTTCGATGGCACCACTTACGCGAATGCGTTGATCAGCACGCCGGCCAATGCGGCCAAGGCGCGTATCCGCGGTGTGGAGCTCAACGGCATCGTCAATACGCTGGCGCCCATCGCGCCGTGGTTGAGCGGTGTCGGTTTCAGCGCTAATGTCGCGGTGCTCGATGGCAGCCTGGATGTGCCTTACAGTGTTGGCAGCGGCAGCAGCCTGACCCAGCGCGAGCGCAAACTCGACAATCTGGTCGGTCAGCCGGACTACACCGCCAATGCCACGCTGTTCTACAACACCGGCGGGCTGGAGTTGCGTGCGGCCTACAACCGGCAAGGCAAGGCATTGCGGTCCATCGTCAGCAATATCGATTGGCAGGACCTGTACTGGTCGCCGCGCTCGCAGCTGGATTTCACTGCCACCTATGCGGTCAGCAAGCAATTGAGCCTGATCGGCCAGGTCAGCAACATCACCCACAGCCGCATCACCAGCGTGACCGGCCCGGGGCAGAACCTGCTCAAGGACAGTTATTCGGTGCCCACCACCTACTGGGTGGGTCTGCGGTTTACGCCGGCGTTGTAAGCGCGATCAGTTTGCGTTGGCAACGTTGTAGAGCTGTGCCATCCCGCCGGAGTGCTGCCATCCAGAAGCGCATCACTACAACCTACACACTTCATCCGTATCTGCATCTACAGCGTCGAGCACGCCACGCGGCAATGCATCTGCGCCGCACACTGGTTTTGCAAGTCACCCGATTGGGAGTTGTTCGAATGACACCACGTTCCATTGCCATCCTCGCTGCCTTGCTGTGCGCTGCCGTGGTCACCACAGCGAGCGCAGCGCCTGCGGGCGTCGCCGCGATCCAGGCACGCCTGGCCAACCCGCAAGGCGGCATCGTGGTGGTGGCGCACCGCGGTTGTCATGCCGCCGCACCACAGCACGGCTTCACCGATACAGCACCGGAGAACTCGCTTGCGGCACTGGAGCGCTGCATCGCAATCGGTGCCGATGTGATGGAAACCGATGTGCGGCGCGCGGCCGATGGCACGCTGGTGATGCTGCACGATGCCACCGTGGACCGCACCACCGACGGCACCGGCAAGCTGTCCGAGCTCACGCTGAGCGACCTGCAAAAACTGCGCCTGCGCAGCGATGAAGGTGGCGCACAGGCACCGCTCACCGACCAGCGCGTGGTCACGCTCGACCAGATGCTTGCCAAGGCCAAAGGGCACATCCTGCTCAACCTGGACGTCAAGGATGCGATCTACGTACAAGTGATCGACGCGGTCGCGCGCGCCGGCATGCAGCATCAGGTGATCGTCAAGGCCGAGGCGGGCATCGCCACGCCACCGCTGGCAGCGATGGTGCCGTTCGACACCGTGTACTTCTTTCCGATCCTGATCAATGCGCACGGCAATGCCGACCTTGCCGCCATTGCCACCGCGCAGACCCGCAATGCGCGTCCGATGGCGTTTGAGTTGCCCAAGATGGCTGCGGCGCAGTTGCCGGCATTGGTGGCGGTGAGCAAGGCACACAACGTACGGCTGATGGTCAATTCGCTGTGGGAAGGCTTCATCGCCGGCTACGGTGGCGACGCCGATGCCGAGCGCGACCCGGACAAGGTGTGGGGCCGGATGTACAGCGATGGCGTGTCGATCATCCAGACCGATGCACCGGAAGCCTTGTTGCGCTATCGCGCCAGCTTGGAAAAGCGCTGAGCGGAAGCGACCAGGCGGCTGTCCCACGCGGCGGCAACCAGGTGTAGCACGGCGCGCGGTGCATCAAACAACGCAACGACCGATACGTCACGTCAACCAAACTGTATTTGTAGGCATGGCCATTGCCTGCCGGCAATGCGTGCTGCTACCGATGGGCACCGACCACGCCCTTCGGTGTGAGTGGCCTGATCGTTGCAGGCACTTCATGCGGCGGCCACGGATAAGATCAGACGGTGGATCGCAAGGATATCCACCTGTCGCTCAGGGTTTGCGCCTGGCCCTTGGGCCAGTAGCTTGTCCGGCTGTCGTGCAGCTGATCGCGCCAAGACGCCGGGCCCGGGCCGCATAGCAGTGGCCGAAACGCGTTTTGCCCTGCATGCTCTGCGCGATGGATGAACAGCCGCAGGTAAAAACAGGGATGGATCGGACGCAGGCGCACCCGAAAGCGCCGAACCATCAGGCTCGCGACGGGCGCCGCTGGCTGCGGTGGCTGCGCTTGAGTGCGGCTGCCCTGCTGAGCGCCCTGCTGCTGCTCGATCTGGCCTTCCCGTTGCCGTTGCCCAAATCCCGCGACACCTCCACCCTGGTGGTTGCGCGCGACGGCACGCCGTTACGTGCGTTTGCCGACCGCAATGGCGTGTGGCGCTATCCGGCCACGCCGCAGAGCGTGTCGCCACTGTATCTGCAGGCATTGCTCAATTACGAAGACCGCTGGTTCTGGCGCCATCCCGGCGTCAATCCGTGGGGCCTGCTGCGTGCCGGCGGGCAGTGGATCGGGCAGGGCCGCATCGTGTCCGGCGGCTCGACGCTGACCATGCAGGTGGCGCGCATTCTGGACCCGCACACGCGCACGCCATGGGGCAAGGCCAAGCAGTTGTTGCGCGCATTGCAGCTGGAAGCCCACTTGAGCAAGCGCGAGATTCTCAACCTGTACCTGGAACGGGCGCCCTACGGCGGCACCATCGAAGGCGTGGAAGCGGCCAGCTGGGCGTACCTGGGTAAACCGGCGAAAGCGTTGTCGCAGGCCGAAGCCGCGTTGCTGGCGGTGCTGCCGCAATCGCCCAGCCGCTTGCGGCCGGACCGTCACCCGGAAGCGGCGCAACGCGCCCGCGACAAGGTGCTCGATCGCATGGTGGAGCTGGGCGTGTGGTCGCGCGCGCAGGTGGACGATGCGCGCATCGAGCCGGTGGTCACGCGCTCGCTCAAGCCGCCGTTGCATGCGGCCCTGCTTGCCCAGCGCCTGCACAGCGCGCAGCCGCGCGCGGCGCGCATCGTAACCACGCTGGATGTGGAACTGCAGCGCACGCTGGAAGAGCGCGTGGCCACGTATTTTTCGCAGCTGCCCGAGCGCACCTCTGCAGCCTTGCTGGTGGTGGACAACGCCAGCATGGAAGCACGCGCCTATGTCGGCTCGGCTAGCTTCGGCGATCGTCAGCGGCTGGGGCATGTGGACATGGTGCAGGCCTGGCGCTCGCCTGGCTCCACCCTCAAGCCGTTCCTGTACGGCATGGCGCTGGACGATGGCCTGATCCACTCGGAGAGCCTGCTGGTAGACGCGCCGCAGAGCTTTGGCGATTACCGGCCGGGCAACTTCGATGCAGCCTTCAATGGCCCGGTGAGCGCAGCCACTGCATTGCGCTTGTCGTTGAACGTGCCGGCAGTGGATCTGCTTGATCGCATCGGCCCGGCGCGCTTTGCCGCGCGATTGGGCAATGCCGGCATCGCCCTGCATTTTCCGCGTGGCAGTACGCCATCGCTGGCCGTGATCCTGGGCGGCACCGGCGCGCAATTGCAGGAACTGGTGGGTGCATTCGCCGCGCTCAATCGCGGCGGCATCGCCGGGCGTGTGCGCTATACGCCCGGCGATGCGCGCGTCGAGCGCCGGCTAATGTCGCCGGGCGCGGCCTGGATCGTGCGTGAGATCCTGCAGAGCAATCCGCGCCCTGGCTACGGCAGCGGCACCTTCGATACCGCAGCGCGTCCGGGCGTGGCGTGGAAGACCGGTACCAGCTACGGCTACCGCGATGCCTGGGCGATCGGTGGCACGCGGCGTTACACCGTGGGCGTGTGGGTGGGGCGGCCGGATGGCACGCCGTTGCCCGGCCAATACGGCGCGGTGACTGCGTTGCCGTTGATGTTCGAAGTCATCGATGCCTTGCCGCGCAGTGCCGGCGACAGTGCGCCGCTGCCGATGCCGGCCACCGTGCAGCGCGTGCAGATCTGCTGGCCGCTGGGTGGTGCTGCCGACCAGACGCCACCGCCCTTGTGCGCGCGCCGTGCCGACGCCTACGCGCTCGACGGCGCGGTACCACCCACCTTTGCCGAGCGCGATGCACGCCTGTGGCAAAGCGGGCAGCTGCAGTTCGAGGTGGACGCGCGCAGCGGCCTGCGCCTGTCACAGGAGTGCACCCAGCCGCACGCGCGTGCGGCGCGTGCATTGGCGCGCTGGCCGGCACTGGTGTCGCCCTGGCTCAGCGCCGCAGAACGTCACGCCGCACAACTGCCGCCACTGGCGCCGGACTGCCTGCCGGACGGGCGCATGACCGGCGGCGGTGTGCTGCGGATCGACGGCCTGACCGACCGCGCCACCCTGGCGCGCGCCAACGACACCGCACGCCCGGTGCGCCTGCAGCTGCGCGCACTGGGCAGCGAGGCGCGCATCGACTGGCTGCTGGACGGCCGCTGGATCGCGCAGACCAACGGACGACAAGGATTCCAGCGCGACTTCGAAGAAGTCGGGATGCATACGCTTACCGCAATGGCCAGCGATGGTGCATGGACGCAGGTGCGTTTTCGCGTATTGCGCTGAGCGCCGCCGCAGCGTGATCGATCACCAGCTGACATGTAGGAGCGCCCCTGGGCGCGATGGGCGTTACCGGGAAGGCCCGTCGCGCCCGGGGGCGCTCCTACGAGAAGCACTGCGTATCGATCTTGTGACTTGCTGACGCGGTTACGTCGTCGTGCGACATGCGCCGAAAACAGAAAGGGCGCACGTGGCGCCCTGTCTGTTTCGTTATCGAGGGGTGTCCACGTCATGCCGATGCAGTCATCCGGCATGACCTAGCGCATCGCGGTTGCAGGCACGTGCAAATGATCGACGTTGCCTGCGCTCCCAATGCATGCGGTGCGCAGCACCACACCGATCACCTCATTCGCCGATCCAGCCTTCCAGCATGTCGGCGAACTCGTCGGCGTGCTCTTCTTCCTGGGCCAGGATGCTTTCCAGGATGCGCTTGGTGGTGGTGTCCTTGTCGCCGATGAAATCAATCATCTCGCGGTAGCTGTCGATGGCGATGCGTTCGGCGATCAGGTTTTCCTTGACCATGTCGCGCAGGTCGGTGCCTTCCTTGTATTCGGCGTGCGAACGCTTGGTCAGCGTGTCCGGGTTGAGGTCGGGTTCGCCGCCCAGTTGCACGATGCGCTCGGCAAGCTTGTGCGCGTGCGCCTGTTCCTGCTGCGCGTGCTCCAGGAATTCGCCCTTGACCGCATCGGCCAACATACCCTTGGCCATGAAGTAATGGCGGTAGTAGCGCAAGGTGCACACGTATTCGGTGGCGAGCGCGGTGTTGAGCAACGCGATCACTTTTTCGCGATCGGCATGGTAGCTCTCGGTGATGGCGCCGTCTTCGATGCTCTGGCGTGCGCGGGCGCGCAGGGTGGCGGTATCGGTGATACCGGCGGGGGTGGTGCTGGCTGGCTGATCAGACATGGCTGGCCGTTTTCCTTCTGAGTGGACGGGGACTTACGCTTCAATCGGGCAGGTGCTGCAGCACGTAATCGGCTGCAGACACTTTGAATTCGCCGGGCTCTTCGACGAACAAGGCCTTGACCACGCCGTCGTCGGCATACAACGCGTAGCGACGCGAACGCAGGCCCATGCCCGAGCCGCTCGCGTCGATTTCCAGGCCCAGTGCGCGGGCAAGTTCGGCATTACCGTCGGGCAGCAGATGCAGGCCGTCGGGTATCAACTGGCTGCGGCCCCAGGCCTGCATCACGAACGGGTCGTTGACGGCGGTGCACAGGACCTCGATACCGCGTTTGCGGAACGCTTCGAAGTGCTCCACGTAGCCCGGCAGGTGCTTGGCCGAACAGGTCGGCGTGAATGCGCCCGGCACCGCGAACAGCAGCACCTTGCGGCCGGCAAACAAGGTATGGGTGTCGACCGCCTCGATGCCTTCGCGCATGCGCTTGAGCACCACTTCGGGAATGCTGTCACCAACGGCGATGGTCATGGGGCTGTGCTCCTGTGGCTGAACGAATTCTAGAAAAGGGCAGGGGAAAGGCGCGTCAACGCGCTTGAAATCCGCAGCGCGACGCCTATCTGACGCACATGGCCGGCGCGGTGCGCGCATGCCGCCGCCGCCGGCCCCTTACCCAACCTTTTGGAGGCTCGCAATGAACATCGTTCGTTATCCCCAGTGGCCCACCCACGCCCTGCAAAACGAGATCAAGCATGTGTTCGACCGCTTCTTCGAGCAGAACGGCGACACCGACGAATCGGCGGTGGTGACCGCGCAGTGGGTGCCGCGTGTGGACATCAAGGAAGAGGCCAATCACTTCGTACTGTATGCCGACCTGCCGGGGATCGACCCCAGCCAGATCGAGGTGCAGATGGACAAGGGCATCCTGTCGATCAAGGGCGAGCGCAAGGGCGAGTCCAGCACCGAGACCGAGCGCTTCTCGCGTATCGAGCGCCGCTACGGCAGCTTCCACCGCCGCTTCGCGCTGCCCGATAGCGCCGATGCCGACGGCATCACCGCAGCCGGGCATAACGGTGTGCTGGAAATCCGCATTCCCAAGCGTCCGGCGGCCACCCCGCGTCGCATTCAGGTGGGCAACGGGCAGGACACCAGTGGCAGCACCGTGCAGTAAGCGCGCGCAGCGGTTGCGCTGAGGTAGTTGCCGGGCGAGTCGCCTGTTTGGTCTGAGCGCTGGTGCGCCCAGCCTTCGGCCCTCCGGCGACCACCACCCGTGCAGGCGGCGCACCGCTGCGAGGCAACGGACCCTGGAGCGATGTCGCCTGACTTCGCTCCCCGGCGACGACCGCGCCGTAGAATAGGCGCGGTCGCCCGCCCGGCTGCGAAGAGATCGGCCAGCAACCCCGTTGCGTGACCGTCATGCGGGTGCGGCTGGTGGTGCAGTTGCGGGTACGGCATGTACCCGTCACGTTTCGCCAGCTGCGCCATCCATGGCTGTCCTACGGGAATGCCCGCCCTCGAACTGGCTCGTGGCCTCGGCTGCGGGCCGTTTTTTTTCCAGAGGTGATTAGATGGAATTCAAGGATTACTACGCAACGCTGGGCGTGGAGCCCAGCGCGGGCGATGCGGAAATCAAGACCGCCTATCGCCGGTTGGCGCGCAAGTACCACCCCGACGTCAGCAAGGAAGCCGGCGCCGAAGACAAGTTCAAGGCGATCAACGAAGCCTACGAGGCATTGCGCGACCCGGCCAAGCGCAAGGCTTACGATCAGTTGAAGGCGCAGGGGTATCGCCCGGGCGACGAGTTCCAGGCCCCGCCCAGCTATGGCGGCGGGCAGGGCTTCGACTATGAAGAGGTGTTCGGCAACGGCGGCGCCGGCGGCGGTTTCAGCGATTTCTTCGAGAGCCTGTTCGCCGGCCAGCGCGGTGGCCGTCCGCGCGGCCCGGGTGCCGGTGCGGGCGCAGGTGCCGGCCCACAGACGCGCGGCGACACCCGCGCCAAACTCGCGGTACCGCTGGAAGCCGTGCATTCGGGTGACAGCGTGCGCATCACCATCAACGGCAAGCAGCTGGACGTGCGCGTGCCCAAGGGCGTGCAGCCAGGCCAGGTGATCCGCCTGAGCGGGCAGGGCAACGGCGGCGGCAACCTGCTGCTGGAGATCGAGTACGCCGCCCACCCACAGTTCGAGGTGGACGGGCGCAACATTTTGTACACCCTGCAGGTCATGCCCTGGCAGGCAGCGCTGGGCACCACCATCAGCGTGCCGACCCTGGGCGGCTCGGTGGAACTGAAGGTGCCCGCCGACTCGGACGCCGGCCGCAAGTTGCGCCTGCGCGGCCGCGGCCTGCCGGGCACGACCCCGGGTGACCAGATCGTGGAGCTGGAGATCCTGGCCCCGGCTCCCACCGACGACGCGCAGAAGAAGGCGTACCGTAATCTCGCCAAGGCATTTGGCGAGACGGTGTGAGTGAGCTGATCAGCGCCTGCTAGAAGAGCCCCTCTCCCTGCGGGAGAGGGGTTGGGGTGAGGGTACGTAGGTCAGCGATGCGGCAGTCGCCCTCGAACTGCGCTGTCGAATCGCGGCCGCACCCTCATCCGGCGCTGCGCGCCACCTTCTCCCGGTGGGAGAAGGGTGCACGTCCCTCTCCTCGTGGGGGAGAAGAAGGATAAGCACCTCTCCTGCGGGAGAGGGGTTGGGGTGAGGGTACGTAGGTCAGCAATGCGGCAGTCGACCTCGACCTGCGCCATCGAGCCGCAGCCGCACCTCATCCGGCGCTGCGCGCCACCTTCTCCCCTATGCAGCAAGCAATGTCCGATGCGAGAAGGGATCAGCGTCGCTGTCCGTCGATTCCTGCGTTGAATCCAACCGTGGCTTGGCCGACGTAGTACTCCAGCAGTCGCCTACAAAGAACGACTGCGCGTCAGTCCATCGCATGTCGCAACCTTCGCCAACCACCAACCACCAACCACCAACCACCAACCACCAACCACCAACCACCAACCACCAACCTGGCCCAGCTATCGAAAGCGCAGCCGGCGCACTACACTCGCCGCGCACACTAGGGGAAACACATGGCACGCATTTTGATCGTCGACGACTCGCCGTCGCAGCTGCTGGGGATTCAGCGCATCGTCGAGAAGCTCGGGCACGAGACCATCACCGCCACCGATGGCGCCGCCGGCGTGGAAGCGGCCAAGGAGTCGCTGCCGGATCTGGTGCTGATGGACGTGGTCATGCCCAACCTCAACGGCTTCCAGGCCACGCGCACGCTCAAGCGCGAGCCCACCACCCAGCATATCCCGGTGATCCTGGTGACCACCAAGGACCAGGACACCGACCGCATGTGGGGCATGCGCCAGGGCGCCCGCGCCTACATCACCAAGCCGTTTTCCGAAGACGAACTGCTGGAAGTGATGGAGCGCGTGTTCAACCAGAAGGACGAATCGCCGACGGCGTGATCGCGGGGGTGCCGCGCCGCGTGTGCAGCCCCTGCGGCCGTTGCCGCACTACCGTGGCGGCCGGCGCCGCAGCTGCCGGCAGTGTCGGTGACGGTTCCACATCAGCCAGCCGGCAAGGCTGCCGCCGGGCAAGGCAGGGCAGATCAGCGCTGCGGTCAGTGCGTCCGTCCTCGCGCATGCCCGGTGAGACCGGCAGGTACTTGTGCTGGTCATCCATCAACAGGGCACCGGCGCGCCAGCGAGGTCCCTCGTCCCCCGCACATGCCATGCTGCACAGCAATGGGCCCCAATCCACCCAGCGGCTAAATCGCCGATGCACCGGACCGGGCCTTTCAAAACGGCCGGTCTGCCCCATCTAGTAGAATCGGCGAATCAAACAACATGGCGGCACTGCGGGACTGGCCCGCACAGCCCCTCGATCATGGAGCGTGCATGGCCTGGAACACACCCGGCAACAAGGGCGGAGACGGCCCGGATCCCAACCGTCGCAGGTCCTGGGGCCCGCGCGGTGGTGGCAACGGTGGCGGTTGGGGCAATCTGCCTGCGCCGCTGAAAGAGCTGTTCGACGGTGGTGCGGGGCGCTGGATCCTGGTCGCGGTGGTGCTGATGGTGCTGTTCTCCAGCTTCCAGCTCATCGGCGAGCAGCAGCGTGGCGTGGTGCTGCGCTTCGGCCAGTTCTCGCGCATCCTGCAGCCCGGCCCCAATTTCAAGCTGCCGTGGCCGATCGAGTCGGTGCGCAAGGTCAATGCCACCGAGATCAAGACCTTCAGCAACCAGGTGCCGGTGCTGACCCGTGACGAGAACATCGTAAATGTCTCGCTCAACGTGCAGTACCAGATCAGCGACCCGCGCAAGTACCTGTTCGGCTCGCGCAATGCCGACCTGGTGCTGGAGCAGGCCGCGCAAAGCGCCGTGCGTGAGCAGGTGGGCCGCTCGGATCTCAATACCGTGCTCAACAATCGCGGCCCGCTGGCGATCGCCTCCAAGGACCGCTTGCAGGCGGCGCTGGATGCCTACAACACCGGCCTGGCCGTCACCGGCGTGACCCTGCCCGACGCGCGTCCGCCGGAAGAAGTGAAGCCGGCCTTCGACGAGGTCAACGGTGCCCAGCAGGTGCGCGAGCGCCTGATCAACGAAGCCCAGGCGTATGCCGCCAAGGTGGTACCGGAAGCACGTGGCCAGGGTGCACGCACCCGCACCGGTGCCGAAGGCTACAAGCAGGCGGTGATCTCCAAGGCCGAGGGCGACGCCGACCGCTTCAGCCTGCTGCAGGAGCAGTACGCCGGCGCGCCCGAAGTCACGCGCAAGCGCCTGTGGCTGGAAACCGTGCAGAAGGTGCTCTCGGAGAACCGCAAGGTGATCGGCAGCGATGGCCGCCAGGTCATCTACGTACCGCTGCCGGCCGATGCCAACAAGGCGTCCGCGACCAGCGGCAATACGGGCAACAGCGGCATGCCGTCGATGGTGCCGCAGGACGTGCTGTTGAATCCGCCGCAAAGCTCCAGCAGCGAGGCCATCCGCAACCCGGAGCGCGGGCCGCGCCCGACCGGCCGTGAGGGAACCGAATAATGAAGAATTCGCTAGTCATCGGCCTGATCGTCGCCGTGTTGCTGACCCTGATGGGCTCGGTGTTCGTGGTGCGCGAAGACCAGACGGCCATGGTGCTCAACCTGGGCCGTGTGGTGCGCGCCGACCTCAAGCCCGGCCTGCACTTCAAGATTCCGGTGGTGGAATCGGTACGCGTGTTCGATCGCCGCTTCCAGGTGCTGGATACCGCCCCGGCGCGCTATTTCACCGCCGAGCAGAAAGACGTGAGCGTGGACTTCTTCGCCATCGGCTACATCTCCGATGTGCGGGCGTTCTATCGCGCCACCGGTGGTGAGGAGTCGGTGGCCAACTCGCGCCTGGCCCCGATCATCACCGACTCGCTGCGTAACCAGATCAACTCGCGCACTCTGCAGCAGTTGGTCTCCGGCGACCGCAGCGAATTGATCGCCAGCCAGCTCAAGGGCATCAATGGCGCCATCAAGGGCCTGGGGATGCAGATCACCGACCTGCGCATCAAGCAGATCGACCTGCCGACCGACAGCCAGGTGATCACCGACGTCTACGAGCGCATGCGTGCCCAGCGCAAGCAGGAAGCCAGCAAGCTGCGCGCAGAAGGCGAAGAGCAGGCCCTGACCATCCGTGCACAAGCCGATCGCGAAAGCACGATCATCAAGGCCGATGCCGAGCGCGATGCCCAGAAACTGCGCGGCGAAGGCGATGCCGACGCGGCCCGCATCTATGGCCAGGCCGGCGCAAAGGACCCCTCGTTCTACGCCTTCTACCGCAGCCTGGAGGCATACCGCGAGTCCATGACCGACGGTAACGGCGTGGTCGTGCTCGACAAGAACGACCCATTCCTGCAGTACCTCAAGAGCGATCGGTGATCGCTCTGCCTTGAAACAAAAACGCCCGCGTAACGCGGGCGTTTTTGCATGCGCCTGTTACTGCCGCGCAGGCAGACGCGCCCCCCACCGTAGGAGCGCACCCGGGCGCGACGGGCCTTACCGGCGGACCCCGCTGATCTCACCTGGCAGTCAATCGCCACAGAGATCCCCTAGCGCAGAACGCGGCAACCGCCGATATCCCGCGTTGCCCAATGCCGTCAGCATCACGCCATGGCCGATATCGATTCTCCGGGGCATCGCGCGTTGCGCCGCGGCAGGCAGTCTTTGCCCAACAGCGCATACCTGCTGACCACCACGACATGGCAGCGTCGCGCTGTGTTCGCAGATTTTCTGCTTGCAGCAACCGCCTGCCGGGCATTCACTGCCGCCACGCCTTGCGATGCCACGCTGCTGGCCTGGGTGTTGATGCCGGACCATGTCCATTGGCTGTTGCAACTGGGGAGCGTCACCTCGTTGGCCGACGCCGCTTCACGCATGAAGGCGTGCGCAGCGCGTGCGGTGAACGATCAGCGCCAGCATCACGCACCGGTCTGGAGTCACAGCTATCACGACCACGCGTTGCGCAAGGACGACGACCTGCACGCAGCCGCGCGTTACCTCATCGCCAATCCCCTCCGTGCCGGGCTGGTCAGCCGCGTGGGCGATTACCCGTTCTGGGACGCAATCTGGCTCTGAGAGGGGATTAATGCGCATCCAAACCCCGGCATCCGCGTAGGAGCGCACCCGGGCGCGACCGCTTTACCGGCAATGCCCGTCGCACCCAGGTGCGCTCCTACCGGCGCGGTGTGTCCGGGTGTCGATTCAGTGCCTATCGTGGACCGAATGATCGTGCGTCGGGCGATCTGCAGATCTCGCGAGGCACGCCACCCTGCCATGTAGGAGCGCACCCGGGCGCGACGGCTTTACCGGCAATGCCCGTCGCGCCCAGGTGCGCTCCTACGGTGTGGCGTGTCGGGCTGCCGAACCGGGCACACTGCAACTCCCACGTCGTCCTGGTGTTGCTGATGCACGAGTTCCTGTCCGCGTTATGCCTGATCGCCGTCATCGAAGGCCTGCTGCTGTTCGCCGCGCCCGCCGTCTGGAAGCGGATGGTCGAGCAGCTGTTCAGCCTGCCCACGGCCCAACTGCGTGCCATCGGCGGTGTGACCTTGGTGCTGGGTGCGGTCGCGCTGTGGATCGTGCGTCACTGAGTGGGTGGTCCCTTCCGACCGAAATGGGCAGCGTATGGACGCACCTGGGCGCGACAGGCGTTACCGGTGAAGCAGTCGCGCCCGGGTGCGCTCCTACGACCCGCGATGGGGTTTGGGATTGCTAGGGGGCCGGCAGCGCCCGGAGCACCGCGCGACCGATGGCCAGCGGCAATCCGGCTAGCCCTCGATCCGCCGTTTGCCGGGGGTAGTGCACGCCACCGGAAACCCGGATAATGCACAAAAGCCGGCCGGGCACGCTCCACGCAGAGCACCCCGTTCGGCTTTTTCCGTGTCAGGGCTGGTCGCCGCTGCAACGCTCCCCGATGGAGCCGCGCGTACGGTGGCGCCGCCAGCCCGAGCCGGTCCCATCCCGCGGCCCCGATGGCTGCAGCAAAACTCAGGAGTTCACCCGTCATGGGTCAATCAGTTGTCGTGCTCGGTGCCCAGTGGGGCGATGAAGGCAAAGGCAAGATCGTCGATCTGCTCACCGAAGAGATCGGTGCGGTCGTTCGCTTCCAGGGCGGCCACAACGCTGGCCATACCTTGGTCATCAACGGCAAGAAGACCGTCTTGCATCTGATTCCGTCCGGCATCCTGCGCGACGACGCGCTGTGCCTGATCGGCAATGGCGTGGTGATCTCCCCGGCCGCGCTGATCAAGGAAATCAGCGAGCTGGAAGGCGCCGGTGTGGAAGTGCGTTCGCGCCTGAAAATCTCCCCGGCCGCGCCGCTGATCATGCCGTACCACATCGCCCTCGACCAGGCGCGCGAAAGGGCCGCCGGCGGCAAGGCCATCGGCACCACCGGCCGCGGCATCGGCCCGGCGTATGAAGACAAGGTGGCCCGTCGCGGTATCCGCATCGCCGACCTGCATTACCCGCCGCAGCTGGAAGAACTGCTGCGCACCGCGCTGGATTACCACAACTTCGTACTGACCAAGTACCTGGGCGTGGAAGCGGTCGATTTCCAGAAGACCTTCGACGAGGCGCTGGCCTTCGGCGACTACGTGCAGCCGATGAAGTCCGACGTGGCCGGCATCCTGCATGACCTGCGCAAGCAGGGTAAGCGCGTGCTGTTCGAAGGCGCGCAGGGCGCATTGCTGGACATCGACCACGGCACCTACCCGTACGTCACCAGCTCCAACACCACAGTGGGCGGCGCACTGGCCGGCACCGGCGTGGGCGCTGACGCCATCGACTACGTGCTTGGCATCGCCAAGGCCTACGCCACGCGCGTGGGCGGCGGCCCGTTCCCGACCGAGCTGGACGACGAAGTGGGCCAGGGCATCCGCGACCGCGGTGCCGAGTACGGCGCGTCCACCGGCCGCCCGCGTCGTTGCGGCTGGATGGACATCGTCGCGCTCAAGCGTGCGGTGGCCATCAACGGTATCTCGGGCCTGTGCATCACCAAGCTCGACGTGCTCGACGGCATGGAAAAGCTCAAGGTCTGCATTGCGTACGAATACCGCGGCAAGCGCACCGAATATGCGCCGCTGGACGCGCAAGGCTGGGAAGAGTGCACCCCCGTGTACCTGGAGTTCCCGGGCTGGACCGAAAACACCCACGGCATCACCGAGTGGGACAAGCTGCCGGTGGCCGCACGCGCCTACCTGCGTGCGCTGGAAGAACTGGCTGGCTGCCCGATCAGCATCGTCTCCACCGGCCCGGACCGCGACCACACCATGGTGCTGCAGGACCCGTTCGCCTGATCGGTTGATCTCGCGTTGTCATACCCAACGGCCCGGCTTGTCCGGGCCGTTGGCGTTTGAGGATTCAGGCGCGGTCGCTTCCGGGCGGGCCGGCAACGGCATGCGGTGTGACGACACGGTGGTGTGACACACCTGTGCTACATTCGCGCGTACGAAATGCACACGCTTGAGGGTTTCATGAGCACCACAACCATCCGTCTTCCAGACGAACTCAAGATGCGCGTTGCTGCGGCGGCGAAGCAGGGCGGCACGACCGCACATAATTTCATTCTGGAAGCGATCGCCGAAAAGGCGGAGTCGGTCGAACGTCGTGCCGATTTCGATGCGGTTGCCGAACAGCGTTATGCCGGCATCGTGGCGTCCGGAAAGACCATCGCCTGGGACGACATGCGTGGCTATCTGGAAAAGCGCATGGCTGGAGAGCCGGCAAAGCGTCCCGCGGCCCGCAAATTAGCCCCGTAGCGTGGCGCGTATCGAACTGGCACCGGAGGTTGCACAGGATCTTGAGCGGATCTTCGATCACCTCCAGCGCCATGAAGCCGCACATGTCGCAGCACGCCTGCACGAGATCATCGCGGCAATCGATGTGCTGGAAACCAATCCGCTGATCGGCCGGCCGGCTGGTGGCGACAAACGCGAACTGGTGATCGGTCGCGGCGCGCATGGCTATCTGGCGCTGTACTGCTATGTCGCGCAGATCGACACGGTGTTTGTGCTGGCCGTTCGCTCGCAACGTGAGGCGGGCTTTGCGGGGCCGTGATGTTCGCAGTTGCCCCATCGCCGTAGCCCGGCGTCCCTGTTATTCGATGCACTGCCACCCGACCCGCGCAAGCCGGTGCTGGAGATCGTCGCGCGCCACGCCGACGTTGCCAACCGGTATCGCCGGCACGCCATTGCCCAGAAGCCGCCGCAATGCCTTGCCACCCGCCCAGCGCCGTTATCCCATGCGCATCGACGCACTCTCACGTTGCCGGTTGTCCGTTTCCTGCTGCTGGCGCTGCGCCAACGCCTGCTGGCGGTCGGCACTGGCCACTTCCAGCTGCTGCAGCGACTGCTCCACCGGCGTCTGCACGGCCACATCGGTCGGCATGTGGGCGCGCAGGTGCGCCGGGTTGTTCAACTCGCCCTGCACCACAAACACATTGCGGCCAGCCGGGCTGTCGGCGGTCTGTTGGCTCAGTACCACATGGTCGGCCCGGTCCAGGTTGTTCTGGCGGGCGAGGGTCATCACGCTGGCGATCAGGCGCTCGCTGTTTGCGTCTGGTGTGCGCCCGGCTTGCGCATCGATCGCGCTTACGCCCGCATGCACCTGCTGTAGCAGTGCGTAGTCCCGGTGATCAGGGCCGATATCGGCCAGTTTGGTGGGCGCCTGCATCCGATCGGGCAGGCCGTCAGCCGACGCCGTGAACGGGCTGCGGGTGATGGAGCGGTACGGATCGTCTTCGTGGAACTGCGTGGCTTTCTGCTGCCGCTCCAGGCGCACGGCGCGGGCATCATCGAGTTCGGCGATACGGCCGGGACTGGTTTCTTCGCGCATGGACAGATGCCCGCCGCCTGCGCTGACGTTCACCCACTTCTGTTCTTTTTCGAAGTACATCGCATAGAAGCTGTTGCTGCCGACCACATTGGGGTCGACGGCGGAGCGGCCCTCCAGCATCTGGATCGCTTCTGTAGTGCCGAGCTTGGTCAGGTACTCGCTGCCGGCCGCCAGTCCCATCTGCGCAAAGGTCTCGTAGCTCGTGTTCTTTATACGGGCAGCGCCGCGATACTCGTTGTCGAGCATGTTGGTCCAGATCTCTTCGAGCTTCTGCGGGCCGCTTTTTTGCTCGGCTGCTTCTAAAAGGACGCGAGGTGTCCAGCAGTTGGGGTCGAGCTGATGAAATTCGAATGCTCGATCATGTGCAGTCATCACATCCTTGCCAGGAAGGTTCAAGGCCAGGTCCGGGCGGCGCTGTTCCATCCAATGCATCCGCTGCGCCAAATCCTGTTTGACCAGCGTCTGCCCGAATACCTCCCATTGGCGCTCACTCAGTTCGGCATTGGCAAAGCGCGATCCGTTGTCGTGTTGTTGCCTGGCGTAATCCTGGGCATAACTGTTTGCCACTTGGCCGGGCAAGCTGTCATTGCGAACGACACCCAATGCCAACGTTCCGTAGCCATCGGCACCTGGCAACTGGGAAAGATAGTTCCAGTAGAGTTCGCGGTTTCCATCTCTGGCATAGCTGGTCAGGACAGCCAAATCCTTCTTAGTCAATCCACTCATGATTCACTCCGGCAATGGGCGGATTACTGCACTTTGGTTCGCGCCAGTACATCCCGTACTGCGTCTTCCATGCGCGTCCAATCCTTCAGGAACGCTCTTTTGTAGGTCAACCTGATTGACAGCTTATTCTCGATATCCGAGAAATAATGAAAGCAACCGGCGGAAACTGCGCCATCCTCGTTGATGACCTGATCACCCTCCAGGCGCACGCCATCTCCTCGAAACTTCTTGCTGTCGCATTTGATAAATGTCGTCAGGTTGCCCTTTGGTCCGCGCGCGATATACCAGTCGTCTTCGTAGCCGGGGTTACGTGTTGGTGGTTTGCCATAGCGTGCTTCGTATTCTTTCGAAAATCCTGCCATCTTTGCTTCGTCAATGTTGTATAGCATTAGCCCCATGGTCTCGGTTTGGGCAATGCGTAAGTCCAGGCGATCTCTTGGATCTCGGCGTTCCACCGAACCGTCTTCAGTGATGGCCTCGTTGGACGACAGCCTCTCCAGCGATGTTTCGATGGGGGCGCGGTCGATGTAGTCGATCGACACGGAAATTTCTTTCCGGAAATCATTCGTACGCGGGTTAGCCCGTGCACCGGGCGGGGTGGGGGTCATGTCCGGCCATTCAATGACCAGCGTCACGCCTTCGCCCGGCCATGGCGCGATCTGGCTATCCAGGTAGTTGGCGGGGATGCGGAAGGTGTTCGGCCCCAGCTTTACGTCAACCGGAGCATCCGAATAGGTGTGCCCGTTGATGGTGCGGCCTGTGGTGACGGTGTCCGACATGGGGGAAGTCCTTTTGTGTTCGGGTGATGGCGTCCGTGCACATGCACTGCCGGTCACAGCGACGGCGAGTGCAAGGGCCAGGCACCGGCCGGATGACATCATGTGCATGGGTCAGTCCATTGCAGGGTTCGTCACGAACTATAGGCAACTCGGGGTCAACACGACAGCAAGGTCCAGGCAGCCATTGCATGTGCAAGCGCCGCATGACATCCGAGTGCGATCACGCGCCGCCAGCAGGCTAAGGCGCGTGGATCACGATGCTGGCGGTGCAACAGCAGCTCGCCATGCGCGTTGACGGAGGGCGTTTGCGGCCATCCATCAACGCGCATGGCGAGCTGCAGTGCCCTCAACGCAAACGTCGCCGCGTCATGCCCCGAATGCGCCGTCGATCGTATGCATCGCGCCAGTCACAAAGCCCGCTTCCGGGCCGGCAAGCCAGGCCACCATGCCGGCGACTTCCTCGGCGCGGCCGTGGCGCTTGATCGCCATGAAGCTGTGCATCAGGTCTTTCATCGGCCCGTTTTCCGGGTTGGCGTCGGTATCGATCGGGCCGGGTTGCACCACGTTGATGGTGATGCCACGCGGCCCGAAGTCGCGGGCCAGCCCGCGCGCCAGCCCTTGCAGCGCGGATTTGCTCAACGCGTACGACGCCATGCCGGGCAGCGGCATGCGGTCGCCGTTGACTGAGCCAATCACGATGATGCGGCCGCCGGGCGGCATCTGCCGCGCGGCCTCCACGGCCGCGTGGTAGGGCGCGTGCACGTTGATGCGGAACAGCCGGTCCACCGCATCCGGATCCTGTTCCAGCGCATCGCCGAACAACGCAATGCCGGAGTTCACCACCAGCACATCAAGCGGCCCACTGCGCCGCACCGTGTCGATGACCGCATCGCGGTCTGCGCTATCGGCCAGCACCGTGCTGCTGCCGGTGTCGCTGGCCAGGCGCTGCGCCGCCTCGGCAGAGCCGGCATAGGTAAACGTCACTCGCGCCCCTTCGGCCACGAAGCGCCGCACGATCGCGGCCCCAATTCCCCGGCTGCCGCCGAGCACCAACACAGACTTGTCTTTGAACGCTGACATGCACCCACCTCGCAATTAATGTAGCGAGTAATACATAATAGATTTGGCCTGCCGTCAAGAATTTTGTAACAATGACTACAGAAAACTCCAGGGCCCGCGGCCGGCCGCGCGCATTCGACCCGGACCAAGCGGTCGCCACCGCGCAACAGCTGTTCCATGCGCGCGGCTACGACGCACTGAGCGTGGCCGACCTCACCAAGGCGCTGGGCATCAACCCGCCCAGTTTCTACGCCGCCTTCGGCAGCAAGGCCGGCCTGTATGCGCGCATCCTCGACCGCTACGCGCAGACCGGTGCCATCCCGCTGCCGCAGATTCTGGACGCCAACCGCCCGCTGGCCGACGCCCTGGCCGATGTACTGGAGCACGCCGCCCGCTGTTACGCCGCAGACCCCGCTGCCACCGGCTGCCTCGTGCTGGAAGGCACGCGCAGCAACGACCCGCAGGCGCGCGAGGCCGCCTGCGGCTTTCATGTCGCCGCACAGGAGTTGATCCGCGCCCACATCGTCAAGCAGTGCCCGCACGACGCAGACCGGCTGGCGGATTTCATCAGCACCACCATGGCCGGGCTGTCGGCCAGCGCGCGGCATGGGCAGAGCCTGGAGCGCCTGTTGGCGAGTGCGCGGTTGGCGGGGGAGGCGCTTCGGGTGGCGCTGCGGGGAATTGGGTGAGCGTGTCTGGCTTCCGCCGTTGAGCGATAGACCCTCGTTTAGTCAGGGCACTTAGCGACGACTGCTTGCAAAAACAGCTCGTTGGCTGGATATTCCATATTTCGGAATATGGAATAAGGCGAGCTTGGCCGTGGAACTGAAGCCCCAGGATCTGGTGGTGCTGTACAAGCAGGTCGC
Source organism: Xanthomonas sp. NCPPB 1068 (assembly GCF_041479385.2). Classification (NCBI taxonomy): domain Bacteria; kingdom Pseudomonadati; phylum Pseudomonadota; class Gammaproteobacteria; order Lysobacterales; family Lysobacteraceae; genus Xanthomonas; species Xanthomonas sp. NCPPB 1068. The sequence goes on from NZ_CM192986.1 coordinate 1,343,332, forward strand.
CCAGGCTGGCCAGGCCTGGACCTATGCATCCCTTGGAGAAGCGCTGGGCATGAGCGCCTCCCAGGTGCATCGCAGCGTCAAGCGCGCTGTGGCATCCGGCCTGGCGCTGGAAAAAAGCCGCGGCGAGTGGGAGACGGTGCGCACTGCTTTGCATGAGTTTGCGGTACATGGCGTGCGTTATGCCTTTCCTGCCGTGATCGGGCCGCTCAGGCGTGGCATTCCTACGGCCTTTGGCGTGCCCCCACTGTCCACTGCGATTGCCAGCGTCCCAGGGGAGGCACCGGTGTGGCCAAGCGCGCAGGGCACAGCCAAAGGCCCCAGCTTGTCGCCGTTGTCGGCCGGTGTGCCCAACGCTGCGCTGGCCGACCCTGCCTTGCACCAATTGCTGGCGCTGCAGGACGCCCTGCGTAGCGGGCGCGCCCGCGAGCGCACGCTGGCAGCGCGCTATCTCAAACAATTGCTGGGGCTTGGCGATGCGCTCTGATGATCCCAATTTGCCGCATCTGCTGGTGATTGCGGATGCACTGGGCGAACTTCGCGACCACGTAGTATTTCTTGGCGGGGCAGTTGTTGGACTGCTGGTATCCGATCCATTGGCGGAAAGTGTCCGCGCCACCTATGACGTCGATGCGGTGGTCAATCTTGATTGGGCCCGGTTCCGCGGTATCGAGGCGCGCGTGGAATCGCAGGGCTTTGCGCGCGAGATGCGCAGCGGTGTTGTCTGCCGCTGGGTACACGAAGCGTCGGGCGTCCTCTTCGACCTGATGCCGGTGGATGCCGGCGTGCTTGGCTTTTCCAACCGCTGGTACGCCCATGCGGTAGAGACGTCCCAAGTGGTGGCCTTGAGCGATCGCCTGTCCATCCGCTTGGTCACAGCGACTGCATTCGTGGCAACCAAGCTCGAAGCCTTCGTTACCCGAGGCAACAGCGACTTCCTTGCCAGTCACGACCTGGAGGACGTCCTCAATGTCGTCGATGGCCGGGCCGAGCTGGTGGAAGAGTTTGCCGTGGAGCATGCAGACCTTCGGCATTGGGTTGCCGACGTGTTCGAGGGGCTAGTGGATAACCCGGCGTTTGTGAACGCGTTGCCGGGGTTGGTCGCCGAACCGGAGCGCGCAAGCGTGGTGCTTCAGCGCCTACGCACTATTGCATCAGCGTAGCTGCGGCATCGTCGGGTTAGGTCTATAAAGAAAACCTTGAAGCACCGGCGCTCGCTTGCGATGATGCATCGCAATTGCAACGCACTGGGTCTGCCATGAAATCCGCATCTCTTCCATCGCTCCGGGTAGATCCCGCGCTGCGCGAAGCGGCCGAAGCCGTGTTGCAGGAGGGTGAGACGCTGTCCAGCTTCGTCGAGTACTCCGTGCGTGCCCAGGTGCAGCAGCGCCAGCAGCAGGAAGCCTTCATTGCACGCGGGCTGGCGTCGCGTGACAGCGCCAGGGCGGCGGGCCACTACATCGACGCGAAGGATATGCTGGCCGGGCTGCAGTCCCAACTGGACAAGGCGCGTAAGGGCTAAGCCAGCGTGGGATTTTCTGTCCGCTTCACCCAGGAAGCGCGCGAAGATCTCGCGCGTCTTTACGACTGGCTGCTACAGCGTGCCGAAGGCGACTTCACCGTGGCCGAGCGCGCGCTGCAGGCCATCCGCGATGGCGTCACCGTGCTTGAACTGGCCCCGTTGAGCTGCCGCAAGGCGGGGGTGGCAGACCCGTTCTTGCGGGAGCTGGTGATCGGCTTCGATGCCGGTGGCTATGTGCTGCTGTTCGAGGTGGAAAGCGATCAGGTCGTCACCGTTTTGGCAGTCAGGCATCAGCGTGAAGACGACTATCATTGAGTTGGGCACCTGCGTCCACCTCTTGGCGTAAGAGTCGATGCCCGGGTAGGGCAAAAATCAGGGGTTAAAGATAGTGAGTGACCAGTTTTTCAAGCAGCCTATTCTCAATTCTCCATACGGTTACCCGTCTTTGCACTGGGAGCTCGACGAAAAGGGGCAACCTACACAGCAAGTAGTCGAATCTCGCCGAGCATCCAGCTTCGTTAGTCCGATTCCAAAGCCACGTCGGCACCAGGGCGAGCAGGCTACCCTGGCGCTGGATGAAGTTGAGAGCCTGGCTGATGACGGGCAGCGCTACCGACACTCTGAGCTAATCAATTCGGTGCGGCGGGAGGTCGATGCTTGGCGTCTCTTGCCACCTGCGCAGTGGCGCGTCACCCCTGAAACAGCACGATTACTGGAACATTGGCGCAACCACAAGTTCGCCGGTGTGCGCCCATTCTTTTGCCAAGTAGAAGCGGCCGAGACCGCCATCTGGTTGACCGAGGTCGCTCCACAGCTTGGAAAGAACGGCGAGCGCTTCCTCGATCACCTGAAAAAGGCCAGCACTGATGCTAATCCCGGCTTGATGCGTTTGGCGCTGAAGCTGGCGACTGGTGCAGGCAAGACCACGGTCATGGCCATGCTCATTGCGTGGCAGACGGTTAATGCCGTACGGCATCCGCAGAGCAAGAAATTCACTCGTGGTTTCTTGCTGGTCGCTCCTGGCCTGACCATCAAGGATCGTTTGCGTGTGCTATTGCCCAATGATGCAGACAGCTACTACGCCAACCGCGAAATCGTGCCACGCGACATGCTGGCCGATTTGGACAAGGCCAAGATCGTTATCACCAATTACCACGCTTTCAAGCGACGTGAACGCATGGAGCTGTCCAAGGGCGGCCGCCGCCTGTTGCAAGGCCGCACCGGCAGCGAGCTGGAAACGCTGGAAACCGAGGGACAGATGCTCCATCGAGTCATGCCGGAATTGATGGGGCTGAAGAATATTCTTGCCATCAACGACGAGGCACACCATTGCTATCGGGAGAAGCCGCACGCTGTCGTAGACGACGAAGATCTCGATAAAGATCAGAAAGCAGAAGCCGAGGACAACAATGAAGCCGCTCGGCTTTGGATTTCTGGCCTAGAAGCGGTCAACCGCAAGCTGGGGCTGCAGCAGGTGATGGACCTGTCTGCAACGCCTTTCTTCCTGGCCGGCTCTGGCTATGTGGAGGGCACGCTCTTTCCGTGGACGATGAGCGATTTCTCGCTGATGGACGCTATCGAATGCGGCATCGTCAAGTTGCCGCGCGTGCCGGTTGCCGACAACATTCCCGGTGCGGAAATGCCTATCTATCGTGAGCTCTGGAAGCACATAGGCAAGAAGATGCCGAAGAAGGGGCGCGGCAAGAACGCCCAGCTCGATCCACTGGCCATTCCGGTGGAATTGCAGACCGCACTGGAAGCCCTGTACGGCCACTACCTCAAAACGTACGAAGCGTGGAAGCAGGCGGGGATTCAAGTGCCACCGTGCTTTATCGTGGTGTGCAACAACACAGCGACTTCAAAATTGGTGTTTGATTACATCTCCGGTTTTGAGCGCACGGATGAGAATGGCTTCATCAAGCCTGTACCCGGCAGGCTTGAATTGTTCCGAAACCATGATGAACACGGTCCGTTAGCACGTCCTAACACCCTGCTGATAGACAGCGAGCAACTCGAATCCGGCGAGGCGCTGGACGATAACTTCCGGGGGATGGCGGCCTACGAGATCGAACGCTTCAAGCGCGAAATCATCGAGCGCACCGGCGATCGCCGCCAGGCTGAGAACCTGAGTGACAGCGAATTGCTGCGCGAGGTGATGAACACCGTTGGCAAGCAGGGCCGCTTGGGTGAACAAATCCGCTGTGTAGTGTCGGTGTCGATGCTCACGGAAGGCTGGGATGCCAATACAGTTACCCACATCCTCGGCGTGCGTGCCTTTGGTACTCAGCTGCTGTGTGAGCAGGTGATCGGCCGTGCCCTGCGTCGCCAGTCCTATGAGCTGAACGAGCAAGGTCTCTTCGACGTGGAGTACGCTGACATATTCGGCATACCCTTCGACTTCACAGCAGAGCCTGTCGTCGTCACGCCGCCCAAGCCCCGCGAAACCATCACAGTCAAGGCACTGCGTCCGGAACGCGATCATCTGGAAATCTGGTTCCCGCGCGTACAAGGCTATCGCGTCGAACTGCCAGATGAACAACTCGAAGCAGAATTCAACGACGATCACCACCTCAGCCTGACGCCCGACATGGTTGGTGCGACCAGAACCCACAACGCCGGCATCATTGGCGAAGCGGTGGAGCTGGATATCAAGCATCTAGGGGACGTGCGCCAGTCCACCCTACTGATGGAGTTGACCAAGCATCTGCTGTTCCAGCATTGGCGTGATCTAGGTCAGGATGCACCGATTGCCTTGTTCGGGCAGCTCAAGCGTATCGTGCGCCAGTGGCTGGACCAGTGCCTGGAATGTAAGGGTGGCACCTACCCGGCGCAGTTGATGTACCGCGAACTGGCAGATATGGCCTGCCAGCGCATCACCAAGGGCATCACTGCGAAGGAACTGGAGAAGGGCAGGCAGGTCAACGCCATCCTCGATCCATTCAATCCGACCGGCAGCACCGCGCACGTGCGTTTCAACACTTCTCGTCCGGGCAGTGAACGCTGGGAAACCCTCGGCGTGGAGAACCAGCCGAAAAACCAAGTCAATTGGGTGATTCTGGACAGTGGCTGGGAAGGGGAATTCTGCCGCATTGCCGAATCGCATCCCAAGGTGCTGGCCTACACCAAGAACCATAATCTCGGCCTGGAAGTACCTTACCGCTTTGGCTCGGCCAACCGCATCTACATCCCAGACTTCATCGTCCGAGTGGACGATGGTCGCGGCAAGGAGGATCCACTGAACCTGATCGTTGAGATCAAGGGTTACCGGCGCGAAGATGCGAAGGAGAAGAAGTCCACCATGGACACCTATTGGATTCCCGGCGTGAACCACCTCGGCGCCCACGGTCGCTGGGCCTTCGCCGAGTTCGGCGACGTGTACGAAATGCAGGATGACTTCGCGAAAGAGGTCGAGGCGAAGTTTAACCAAATAATTGAAAAAGCTACGCCTGCGGCGGGAAACAAGGAGTACTGAGATGGGAACCAAAAAAACGCAGACGCCCGGCAAGAGTATCGAGCAGATCACGCACACCGAGGCCAAACGCAAGAATATCCCGACCGTGGAGCATCAGTCGGTGATGCAGCACCACGAACAGGCACCGGTGAAGGTGAAATACCCGCGCGGTAACAACGGAATGGACGACGAAAAGGCCCAGCGCAACCGCGACCTCGACCCGCAACTTGTTTGGCGAGGCAAGGATCAACAGGACTGGTCAGATCTGGTTGTTAATGCGCCGCCACTCTACATCCAAGAGAAGGTGAAGCCCAAGGTGCTGATCGACGATCTTCGGCGCGTCAGCGAAGCCGCTGCGTCGCAGACCAGCGCGCTGGACCTGTTCGGCGACTTCAATGGTCTGCCAGAAGGCGCGGATCGCACCGAGTTCTATCAGCACGAGGGACATTGGCAGAACAGGATGATCCTGGGCGACAGTTTGCAGGTGATGGCCTCGCTGGCAGAACGCGAAGGGTTGCGGGGCAAGGTGCAGTGTATCTATTTCGACCCTCCTTATGGGATCAAATTCAATAGCAACTTTCAGTGGAGTACTGCTGATCGAAGCAATAGTAACGATGCGCCAGATAAGGTCACTCGTGAACCTGAGCAAGTTAAAGCATTCCGGGATACATGGCGTAATGGAATTCACAGTTATCTGACCTATCTTCGGGATCGGCTAAATGTGGCAAGGGATTTATTGACGGATACTGGCTCAATTTTTGTGCAAATTGGCGATGAGAATTTGCATCGTGTGCGCGCCATAATGGATGAGGTATTTGGTGATGAGAACTTTATCTCTATCATTACGTTTAAAAAAACTCACTACTTAGAGTCAGACAATGTCTCAAATATTTCTGATTATCTCGTTCTTTTTGCTAAGGATATAAAAAAAAATAAACATAAAAAGTCGTTTCGGCCAGCAAGCCTTTTTGAAGTTGATTATTCGAAGTACACGAAGGCCTTCACGCCAAGTGGAGTGCAGAAGATACCAAAGAAATGGCGAGAGGACCCCTCGCTCTTTGCAGAGGGCTGGCGTCCGTTCCGAAGCGATATTACTCTGACCCAAGACGGCGATTCTGGTAATTCGCAGGTTATTTGGAGTGTTTGCGGTTCAGCTTACTTGCCGGGACAAGGCCGTCATTGGAGGACTCATGAATTAGGAAGGAATCGTCTCTATAAAGCAGGACGTGTAAACCCAAGCGTGTCGCGGCCTTTCTATATTGAAGGGTTCGACGATTCGCCATCAACAGCATCTTCAAACATCTGGACCGAAAGCTTGGCGGGTGCTCAAGGGAAGATTTACGTCGTCCAAACCAATGAAAGGGTATTAGAGCGGTGCATCCTGATGGCGTCCGATCCAGGCGACTTAGTCCTAGACCCGACATGTGGTTCAGGTACCACTGCTTACGTCGCGGAGCAATGGGGCCGCCGTTGGATTACGGTTGACACCAGTCGCGTTGCGTTGGCATTGGCCCGTGCCCGCATTATGGGCGCGCGCTACCCATTCTACCTGTTGGCCGATAGCCCTGAGGGCCAGTTAAAGGAAGCCCAGATCACCCGCAGCACACCGTCCAGCAAACCTACCTTTGGCAATATCGCCCATGGCTTCGTCTATGAGCGTGTGCCGCATATTGCGCTCAAATCCATCGCCAATAATGCCGAGATCGACGTCATTTGGGACAAGTTCCAGACGGTGCTGGAACCGCTGCGCGATCAACTCAACAACGCGCTGAAAAAAAACTGGCAAGAATGGGAAATCCCGCGCGAGCTCGATGCCAAGTGGAACGATGCGGCCAAGAAGCTGCACGCCGACTGGTGGGAGCAACGGATCGCACGGCAGAAGGAAATCGACGCCTCCATTGCTGCCAAGGCCGAGTTTGAGTTCCTATACGACAAACCGTACGAGGACAAAAAGCGTGTGCGCGTGGCAGGTCCCTTCACTGTTGAGTCGCTATCGCCGCACCGTGTGCTGGGCGTGGACGAGGAAGACAACCTGATCGATCATGTGGCCGACACCCAGGCGGAGTACGGACAAGATTTCGTCAGTCTGATCTTGGCCAATCTGCGCACCGCCGGCGTGCAGCAGGCGCACAAGGTCGACAAGATCGAATTCACCTCATTGGAGCCGTGGCCGGGCGAGCTGGTCTGTGCCGAAGGCCACTATCTGGAAAGCGGACAAGTGAAGCGTGCTGGCATTCTGGTCGGTCCAGAATTTGGTACCGTCACTCGTGTTGACCTGGTCGATGCTGCCCGCGAGGCCGGCGACGCCAATTTCGATGTGCTCATTGCCTGTGCCTTTAACTTTGACGCACCGGCCAGCGAGTTCAGCAAGCTGGGCCGCATTAACGTGCTCAAAGCGCGCATGAACGCTGACCTTCACATGGCCGAAGATCTGAAGAACACCGGCAAGGGTAACCTGTTCGTGATCTTCGGCGAGCCGGATGTGGATGTGCTGGACACACAGGGCCACAGCATCCGCCGATACGATGGCAAGCGTGACGTTATTGAGGTGCCTGCTGACGGGCAACTGGTGGTGCGCATCAATGGCGTGGATGTGTTCCACCCCAGCACCGGTGAAGTGCGTAGCGACGGGGCGGACGGCATCGCTTGCTGGTTTTTGGACACCGACTACAATGAGGAATCCTTCTTCGTCCGCCATGCCTACTTCCTCGGCGCGAATGACCCGTACAAGGCTTTGAAGACTACCCTCAAAGCTGAAATCGACCCCGACGCTTGGGCAACGCTCAACTGTGACACCTCGCGCCCTTTCCCGAAACCGAGTAACGGTCGGTTTGCGGTTAAGGTCATCAATCACCTCGGTGATGAGGTGATGAAGGTTTTCAAGGTAAGCTAGAAGATATATGAAGATCGACTTCTCCCAGCCCAAGTTCACTGGCGCACGCTTTGACGAGCATACATTGCCTGTCGACGTGGCTCGTGATCTGGCGGCCTATGAACGTCTAATTGTCGAACTGGCCAAGCATCTATATTTGCAGGAGCACCCAGGACGTCAGCGTGTGCCCAAGGGCTTTGAAGCGGGTTTCCGCTTGGATATTGAGCGAATCGACGAAGGTAGCACCAAGCCGATGCTGGCGCTGGTCATTGCTGGAGCGCTTGCCCTGCAAGGCGGTGAGAGAGATTATTTCGAGCGTGCCCGTGATTTGGTGGCTGAGTGTATCGCAGCACCGGTTACTGCATTGCCAGATGCATTTCCGAAAGAATTGTTAGGGCACTTCAATCAGTTCGGACGCTCTTTGCGTGCCGACGAAGCTTTAGAGTTGCCACTTCAAATCGGCAATCCGGCCCGCCTAACGCAGGACAAACGCAAGCAACTGGTGCTGGCTGCGGATCAGGTATATGAGCGAGAAATCTTGCTCAATGGCTACATTGAAGAGGTCGATTTCGCCAAATCGTCATTTCGCCTGAAGCCGGTAGACAATAGTCCGGCCGTTGTTATTCCCATGGTGGACTCGTTTCATAACACGGCTCGCATCTATGGGGGGCGCGAGCGTCATCAGATTAGCGTGGTAGGCGTAGGTGCTTACGACTCTTACGAACGCCTGCAAAAAATAATTTCCATCGAGTCACTGGAAGTCACCAAGAACTACGCCATCTCGGCACGGTTCGACGAGATCTCCCAGCTGGAAAGTGGCTGGTTTGCGGGTAGTGGTCTGGCTCCAGATGCCGACAGGCTGTCTGGTGTCTCTGAAAAAATAATCGCTGATTACCCGGATAAATTACCGTTACCCATAATTGTTCCAAAGCAGGATGGCAATCTTTTGCTCGAATGGAAAGTCGAAGGTGACCCGTCGTTGGACATCGACTTGACGAACTTGCAGGCCAGTTACCATGCGTTCGGAGCCGATGAGGAGGACGTGGAGAGAGACTTCAATCTGGATCCTGTCGGCTGGAAATCCCTGTTCGCGTTCTTGAATGACACCATCAAGGTGCAGCAGGCATGAACGATCAGACCTTATTGCTGCGCCAGGTGCATCCGAATTTTTTTCCCGATGGCGAAGTCTCCAGTCAGGCTTTTTTTCCCTTCCCAAAGGATGACGGAAAGCTGTCCATTTACGATGGCGATCAGACTACCGCGGAAGCATCGCATCATCATTACACACTGGATCTCGGTTTGGAGTCAGTTGGTGTGTGGGCTGTCAGTGGCGCAGAGGCCGCATCGGTTGGGCTGATACATCAGCCCGATCCCGTCCCCGGGAATCCAGCGCACGCGATTATTAATTTCAACGTGGTCACCGAAAAAGAGTGTCGGAAGCTGGCGAAGAAACTGAAAAAATTTGCGGTGGATCGCGGTAGCCAGTACCGCGCAGCGTAATTGCCAGAATTGAGAGGAACTGATGGAATTCCGCATCGCCGACACCTTTACCACTAGTCTTGCGCGCTTGACCGGCGATGAGCAAAAGGCAGCCAAGACCACTGCCTTCGATTTGCAGGTGGATCCTGTCGGTAACGGCATGAGCTTCCATAAGCTCGACAGAGCCAAAGATCCGAACTTCTGGTCGGTGCGTGTCAGCCGCGATATTCGCCTGATCGTCCACAAGACCGCTGGCAGTCTGCTGCTCTGCTATGTCGATCACCACGATAAGGCCTATCAATGGGCCGAGCGGCGGAAGCTGGAAGTGCACCCGACCACCGGCGCAGCGCAGCTTGTCGAAGTTCGCGAGCGTGTCGAGGAGATCCTCGTTCCGAAGTACGTCGAGGACAGCAGGCCTGCCACGTGGCGGAAGCCGAAACTGTTCGCGAAACATGGTGACGACCAACTGCTGGCCTATGGGGTGCCGCAGGATTGGCTTGCCGACGTGAAAGCTGCCGACGAGGATTCGCTGCTTGAGCTGGCTCATCATCTTCCCGGTGAGGCGGCAGAAGCCCTGCTTGAACTGGCGACCGGTGGCACGCCGGCGTTGCCGGAGGTGGCGGGTAAGGGCGCGGATCCGTTCCAGCACCCGGACGCGCAGCGTCGCTTCCGCGTCATGTCCGATATGGACGAGCTGGCTCGCGCCTTGGAATACCCGTGGGACAAGTGGACAGTGTTCCTGCATCCGGCACAACGGCAACTTGTCGAGCGTCATTACAACGGTGCGGCGCGTGTGTCTGGCTCGGCGGGTACGGGCAAGACAGTGGTTGCCTTGCACCGGGCTGTGCATCTGGTGCAACAGGACGAAGACGCACGCGTCCTTCTTTCCACGTTTTCGGACACGTTGGCCAACGCCTTGCGCGGCAATCTGTATCGGCTGATCTGGAACGCGCCGAAGCTAGGTGAACGTATCGACGTATTTGCCATGGATGCTCTTGGTATCCGCTTATACGCGGCGGAATTCGGCAAGCCGGTATTTGCCAGTCGTGATGAAACTTCCTCTCTGCTGAAGTCAGCTGCTACGCAGGTCGATGGCCTGAAAGCCAACGCTGCGTTTTTGCTGTCCGAATGGGACGACGTGGTGGATACATGGCAAGTGGAAAGCTGGGAGGCTTACCGCGATGCCAAGCGGTTAGGGCGCAAGACACGTTTGCCGGAGGCGCAGCGAGCGTTGTATTGGCAGGTTTTCACCCAGGTGCAGGCGCAATTGAAACAGGCCGGCAAGATCACTACTGCCGAAATGTTCGCCAAGCTGGCCGAAGTCATGCCTAGTCGCAAACATCCGGTATTTGATTACATCGTGGTGGATGAAGCGCAGGATATCAGCGTGCAACAATTGCGCTTCCTCGCAGCGATTGGTGGCAACCGCGCCAATGCGCTCTTCTTCGCCGGTGACCTCGGCCAACGCATCTTCCAGACGCCCTTCTCGTGGAAACATTTGGGTGTTGATGTGCGTGGTCGATCGCGCACGCTCAATATCAACTACCGCACCTCGCACCAGATTCGCTCGCAGGCCGATCGTCTGCTCGGCCCCGAGGTATCCGATGTGGACGGAAACGTCGAAAGCCGCAAGGGCACGATTTCCGTTTTCAATGGGCCGGAGCCGACCATCTGCAGCTATGCCGATGCTGAGGCAGAAATCCAAGCAGTCGGCGCATGGTTGAAGCAATGCAACCGCAGTGGCGTGCTGCCGCAGGAGATCGGTGTCTTCGTTCGATCCGAAAGCGAACTGTCTCGCGCACAGGCGGCGGTAAAGGTCGCGGACCTGCGGGGGCGCGTGCTTGGCAAGGACATGGCGACGGAAGAGGGCTTCGTCAGCATCACCACCATGCATCTGGCTAAGGGTATGGAATTCCGCGTGGTCGGGGTGATTGCCTGCGATGATGAAATCATTCCTTCACAGGCGCGCATCGATACTGCCGCCGACGAAGCCGATTTGACCGAAATCTACAATACCGAGCGCCAGTTGCTGTACGTGGCTTGTACCCGTGCCCGTGATCAGCTACTCGTTTCGGCAGTGAAGCCAGAGTCTGAGTTTCTGCGGGACCTAGTGCAAAAGTAACCGTGCTAATTTTGGATTTCTTCAGAGAATCGGCATCCGAATGCGGCTTTCGCGCGTCGTCTTGACTCATTGCAGTTTGGGTAGCAATCTAGGTGCACGGAGCCTCGAAACTCCACGTATAGCGGTACCCACCTCCGACAAGCCGGTGGGTTTTTTGTGCCTGCTTGTTTAGGGGTGCAACCGACGTGATGCCTGCGTCGGGAGGGCGGCTAATACAACACCCGCAAGGGGAATACGCCCGCCGGCTATACGCGGTTTCGAGCCTCCCGACTTCCCGTCCGCCGCCTTGCGGCGGGCGGGCTGATTCCATGGAATGAGGAGCAGGCCATGTCGGATGTCGTACGCGATGCGCAGTCACACCCGGGCTATTACCTACCAGAAGGCGCGCAGTACCGCTTGCAGCAGCTGCGCGACCATATGCGCTTTTTGGCGCGCCTGGCGCAGCCACGCACGCAGGCTGAAGAGCGAGCTAGGCAGCCAGCCATCTGCATGGACGAGTTGGCGTTTTGTCTTGAGCTGCTTGCCGATCAGATGACCCATGCGCTGAAGCAAGTGCAGTGGCCGGCGAGTCTGGAAGAATCAGGCGGAAAGAAGTAGCGCTCCTACACCGGCGCAGACTTCAAAATCCCCGACAGACTCTCCCGCAGGATCAGCTGCAGGTGCATGCGGTTGAGTTCCATGCCGCTGGTCATGACGTTGTGCAGGCCGCCGCACATGGCGGCGACGGCGAAGACGCGGGCCTGGAATTCCTGTTCGCTGTTGGCCGGGTCGGCGTGGCCGCGGAGCAGGCGCTTGAGCAGGGCGCTGAGGTGTTCGATCAGCGAGGCGCTCTGCCGGCGCATGAAGGCAGCCAGCACCGGGTCGCGCAGGGTGGCCAGGTGCAGTTCCAGGTCGATGCGGGTGCGCTTGATGTTGATTTCCTGCAGCAGCCAGTCTTCGAGCAGGCCGGCGATGAAATCCACCACGTGCACGTTGGCCGGGCGTTCCACCAGCCACATCTGGCGGATGGCACGCATGTAGTTGCGCTCCAGCAATGCGCGCACCAGGGCGTCCTTGTCTTCGAAGCGCTGCAGCAGGCTGCCGCAGGAAACCTTGGCGCGTTCGGCGATCAGCTCGAAGCTGGTGGCGCCCAGGCCAATCTCGTCGATGCATTGTTCGGTGGCGTCCAGCACCTCTTCCAGGCGCAGTTCTTCGCGCTCTTTCGCCGTGCGTAGCAGCAGAACGTTGGACATGGGGAGCAGGTAGGCGGGGGGCTGCAGTATAGCGGCGTTGCGTTAGTCATCCGTTGCGTTCGCTTGGCTGTAGGCCATTGGTCATGGGTGCGGCGTGCGCTGCGTTGCAGTTGCCGCAGATGCGGTGATCGACCGGTTTTTCACGGCCGCTATGCGACACGTGATGCTCGGTTGCAGGAGATGCATGTGAGTGAGAACAGTGCGGTTGCAGGGGTGTCGGCGCAATGGCCGGCGCGGTTGTGGGTGGTGCGGCATGGGCAGAGCGCGGGCAATGTGGCGCGTGATGTGGCCGAGTCCAATGGCGCCACGTTGATCGACCTGGAGCACCGCGATGCGGATGTGCCGTTGTCGGAATTAGGCGAGCGCCAGGCCGAGGCGTTGGGCGCATGGATGGCCGGCTTGCCCGAGCACGAGCGGCCGACCTTGATCTTGAGCTCCACCTATGTGCGCGCGCGACAAACGGCTGCGGCGGTGGCGCGGGCGCTGGGTCAGCCGGACGCTGCGGTAAGCGTGGACGAGCGGCTGCGCGAGAAAGAGTTTGGCGTGCTCGACCGCTACACCACCGCCGGCATCCTGGCGACATTTCCGGAGCTGGCGGAGCAACGCAAGTTGGTGGGCAAGTTCTACTTTCGCCCGCCGGGTGGCGAGAGCTGGTGCGATGTGATCTTCCGCTTGCGCAGCGTTGTGGGCGATTTGCAGCGCAACCATGTGGGCGCGCGCGTGTTGATCGTGGGGCACCAGGTGATCGTCAATTGCTTCCGTTATCTGATCGAGCGCATGGACGAGGCCACCATCCTGGGCATCGATCGCGAGGGCGATGTGCCTAATTGTGGGGTCACCGAATACGCCGCCGCGGCCGACGGGCAGTCGTTAGAGTTGGTGCGGACCAAGTTCGTGTCGCCGGAGCTGGCACAGGAGCCGGTAACCACCGAATCTGACCGGCCGGCCGGAGCGCGCTGATGGCCGCCGCTCGCCTGCGCACGTTGAACGCTGCTGCGCTGCGCGCGATGCCGCTGCCACCGCCGGGCGGCGATAAGGAGCAGCGTGGGCGCGTGTTGATCGTGGGCGGCTCGATGCGTGTGCCGGGTGCGGCCTTGCTGGCGGGCGAGGCGGCATTGCGTGCGGGCGCGGGCAAGTTGCAGATCGCCACGGCGGCGAGCGTGGCGCCCGGCATGGCGTTGGCGGTGCCGGAAGCCTTGGTGCTGGGGCTGGCGCAAAACGGGCAGGGCGAGATTACGCGTGGGCATCGTGCGCTGGAGGCGGCGTTGGCTGCGTGCGATGCGGCGGTGATCGGGCCGGGTATGGCATCGTCTTCGAAGACCGCTGCATTGGTGAAGCTCGCTGCGCAGAAGGCGGTGTGCACGCTGGTGCTGGATGCGGGCGCGTTGTCGCGCACCTTGCGTGCGCCGCCTGGCCGCCCGTTCGTGCTGACGCCGCATGCCGGTGAGATGGCGACATTGGCTGGCGACGACAAGGCGGCGGTGGAAGCGGCGCCCGGTGAGTACGCGCTGGCATTTGCAAAGAAGATGCGCAGCGTGGTCATCGTCAAAGGCGCGGACAGTTTTATCGCCGGGCCGGACGGTGCGCTGTGGGTTCACCGTGGCGGCGTGCCGGGTCTGGGCACCTCCGGGTCGGGCGATACCTTGGCCGGGGTGATCGCGGGTTTCGCTGCGCGCGGTAGCGATGCGCTGAGCGCTGCGCTATGGGGCGTGTTCGTGCATGCGGCTGCGGGCAAACAGCTCGCAAAGCGCATCGGTACGGTGGGGTTTCTGGCGCGTGAGATTCTGCCGGAAGTGCCAGGCATCCTGGATCGTTTGTCGCGCGGGTGATTAAGCCCCTCTCCCTACGGTAGAGGGGTTGGGGTGAGGGTGCGGCTGCCGGGATTGGTGCGGATTGAAGTCTTATATTCCTCGCTGTTTGTGATGCATCACGCGCTGGCGTCACCGCTGCGTGTGCACGTACCCTCATCCGGCGCTGTGCGCCACCTTCTCCCCCCAGAGGGAGAAGGGGAGGTCGATGCGCGCTTGCGCTCGTTTGCTGTGCCATGTTGCGGCGCGCTGCTCGGTTAGGCTGGCGCGATCTACCTGGGAGGGTGCGCAGTGAAGCGAGCGATGACGTGGTCGGTGGTGGGAATGTTGGGGATGGGACTGGGCACGGTGGGCAGCGCGAGTGCCGTAGCCGCGGCCGTGGCACTTGCGGCGACCCCAGCAGCGTCAGATGCGAGCTCGCCAGCGACGCGCAGCGATGGCGCGTTGCGTATCTACACCAGCTCTCAAGGCGCCACGCAACAGATGCGCGCCAGCACAGCGGCCGCTCCTGTCGCCGGGCATGCGTTGACCGAGAAAGAAAACTCCATCTTCGTCAATCCGCAGCGGCAGTTTCAGGAACTGCTGGGGCTTGGCGGGGCCATCACCGATTCCAGCGCAGAGACCTTTGCCAAGCTGCCCAAGCGTGCGCAACGCGCGCTGCTCACCGCCTACTACGATCCACAGAACGGCATTGGCTATACGTTGGCGCGCACCACCATCCACAGTTCGGACTTCAGTAGCGGCAGCTATACCTACATCAAGGAGGGCGATGCGGCGCTGAAGACCTTCTCGGTCAAGCACGATGCCAGGTACCGCATCCCGATGTTGCGCCAGGCCATTGCCGCTGCAGGCGGCACGCTCACCACCTTTGCCAGCCCGTGGAGCGCGCCGGCCTTCATGAAAGACAGCAAGACCATGCTCAAGGGCGGCAAGCTGCTGCCGGAATATGCGCAGGCCTGGGCGCGTTACTACACGCGGTTCATTGCGGCGTACGAGAAGGCGGGTATCCCGATCTGGGGCATCAGCCTGCAGAACGAACCGATGGCGGTGCAGACCTGGGAGTCGATGCTGTTCTCTGCCGAAGAAGAGCGCGATTTCTTGAAGAACCACCTGGGGCCGACCATGGCGAGCGCTGGCTACGGCGATCGCAAGATCATCGTGTGGGACCACAACCGCGACATGATGGTGCACCGCGCGCATGTGATCTTCGACGACCCGGAAGCGGCCAAATATGCCTGGGGCATGGGCTTCCACTGGTACGAAACCTGGGCCGGATTTGAGCCGATGGTGGAGAACGTGGCGGCGGTGGCGCAGGCGTACCCGGACAAGCACCTGCTGTTGACCGAGGCGGCGGTGGAAAAGTTCGATGCCGCCAAGTTGCAGTATTGGCCCAATGGCGAACGTTACGGCACCGCCATCATCAACGACCTCAATCATGGGGCGGTGGGCTGGACCGACTGGAACATCCTGCTCGACCAACACGGCGGGCCCAATCACGTGGGCAATTACTGCTTTGCACCGGTGCATGCAGATACGCGCACCGGTGAGGTCACGTACACGCCGAGCTATTGGTATATCGGCCACTTTTCCAAGTTCATCCGGCCCGGCGCGCGGCGGGTGAGTGCGGCTAGCAGCCGTAGCAATCTGATGACCACCGCATTTGCGAACCGCGATGGGTCATTGGCAACGGTGGTGATGAATGCCGGCGACGTGGCGATTCGTTACAACCTGTATGTGGGTGAGGCGTCGAGCGAGTTGGAGATTCCGGCGCATGCGATTCAGACGGTGGTGTTGATGCGGTAGGGGGGGCGACGATGGCTGGTTTGGATCGCGAGCAAGCGTGCCCTCATCCGCCCTTCGGGCACCTTCTCCCGGTGGGAGAAGGGGAGGCGTCTCGATAGTTTAGAGCGGCTAAGAAAGCGACTGCGCTCACCGCCAGGCGGGCGCAGCCGGTGCGCGGACTCGGCATATGCCATTCGTACACTGCGTTTTCTCAGCGTCTGCGTACTCGCCTGACGGCTGCTTGCCAGCTGTTATGCGCCGCGCTTATTCCGGCGCGCTTCGCGGGTTGCCACTTCACGGGCCTATACGCCATCCACAGCGAGCGCCGCGTGGATCAGCGCTAGGTGACTCAGGCCTTGCGGTAGATTGCCCAAGGCTTCACCGGTGGCGGCATCCACCATCTCCGGCATCAGGTGGACGTCGTTGCCTTGCTGCTCCAGCAGGCACTCGAACAATTGCCTGGCTTCCTGGCGATCGCCGAGCAGGCCGTAGGCTTCCACCATCCAGAAGGCGCAGGCGGTGAAGCTGCCTTCGCGGTTTTGCATGCCGCTGTAGCGGTGCACCAGCGCGCCGGTGGCGAGTTCCTTGCGGATGGCCTCGCGTGTGGCAATCATGCGCGCGCGGCGTGGGCCACCCAGGCCGAAGCGCGATGCCAGCAGCAGGCTGGCATCCAGGTCCTCGGTGCCAGCGTAAAAGGTGTACGACTGTTTTGCGTCCGACCAGCAATGGGTGTCGATCCAGTCGAGGATGCGCTGTTGTTCGCGCTCCCAACGCGGCAGCATGGCGCTGGACAAGTGCCCGGCCCTTGCAAGTTCGCTGGCGCGGCGCAATGCAAGCCAGCATTCCACCTTGGACATGGTGTAGTGCTCGTTGGCCTCCAGTTCCCAGAAGCCGGCGTCCTTGCGCATCCAGGTGTTGGCGCATTCGTTGCCGAGTTCGAACAGCTGGCGGGCGGTCTCCTGGTCCAGGATGTGGCCGGCATCCAGAAAGCGCGCTGCCATCTCGAAGATGTCGCCATACAGGCACAGCTGCAGTTGGTTGTTGGCGGTGTTGCCCACGCGCACCGGGCGGGTGTTGCGGTAGCCGGGGATGTCGATCTCGCGCTCGTCCGGCACCAATTCGCCATCGAGCGTGTAGCACGGCCGCACGCCGGGGCGGTGGCGGCGGATGGTGCGCATCAGCCAGCTGAAAGCGGCCTTGGCGTCGGCCAATGCGCCCACGCGCAAAAATGCCTTGGTGGTGTATGCCGCATCGCGCACCCAGGCGTAGCGGTAGTCCCAATTGCCGTTCTCGCCGATCTGCTCCGGCAACGAGGTAGTCACCGCCGCGGCAATTGCGCCGGTGGGGGAAAACCACAGGAACTTCAGCGCCAATGCCGAGCGGATCACCTCGTTGCGATAGCCGTTGTCGTAGCGCAGATTGCCGCTCCATTCGCGCCATTCTTCGTCGCTGCGATCGATGCGCCCGTCGATATCGGCCAGCGACGGCACTGGCAGGGCATCGTCTTCGGCAGCCAGCAGGGCGACCACGTGTGTCTCGCCTGCGCGTGCGGTGAGCGTGGCATGCACGCCGCGATCGTCGCAGTGGGTGACATCGACGGCGGCGCTGTCGAAGCGCAGCATCGTCATCAACGGGCCGATGTGATGCACGCGGCCGTTGGGCGTTTCGCTGTGCCAGGGCGTCGCCTCGCCGGCGCGTGTGCCGGGGCGGTAAACCAGATCGAACCGCACCTCGCCGTCGATGCCTTCGATACGGCGTGCCAACTCCGACCACGGCAGGCGGCCTGCTTCACCGCTATTGAGCGACTCGGTCAGGCGCGCGCTGCCGGTGTCGGTGGTAAAGATGGTTTCCAGAATGTTGCTGCCGTCGCGATAGCGGCGGCTTACCTGCTGCAGGGCGCGCGGCGCCAGAGCGAAATAGCCGCCTGCGCCCGCATCGAGCAGGCGATCGAACAGTGGGGGCGAGTCCATCGTCGGCACGCACCACCAGTCGATGCTGCCGTCGGCGCCGCACAGGGCGACCGAACGCCCGTCGCCGACCGCTGCATAGGCAGCGATCGGCAAGCTGCCGCTGGCATCGCGTTTGAACTGCGCGTCGGGCCGGCTCAAGACAACAGCAGGCCGCCGGTGGCGCCGAACACTTCACCGGTGACGTAGCTGGATTCCTGCGTGGCCAGGATGACGTAGAGCGGTGCCATTTTTATCGGTTGGCCGGCACGCTTGAGTGGCGTTTCCGAGCCGAAATCCGGAATCTTTTCCGGCGGCTGGCCACCGCTGGGCTGCAACGGCGTCCATACCGGGCCGGGTGCGACCGCGTTGACGCGGATACCTTTTTCCGCAACCTGCTGGGCCAGGCCCTTGGTGAAGTTCACGATGGCCGCCTTGGTGGAGGCGTAGTCGAGCAGGGTGGGCGAGGGCTGGTAGGACTGGATCGAGCCGGTGTTGATGATGGACGCGCCCGGCGGCAGATGCGGAATGGCCGCCTTGCACAACCAGAACATCGCGTATACGTTGGTCTTGAAGGTCGCGTCGAACTGCTCGGTGGTGATGTCGGCAATGTCCTTGATGGCGGTCTGCTTGCCGGCGATATTGACCAGCAGATCGAGCCCGCCCAGTTCGTTGACCGCACGCGCCACCAGTTCGTTGCAGAATGCTTCGTCCTTGAGGTCACCGGGGATGGGGATCGCCTTGCGACCCTCGGCCTTGATCAGTTCGACCACTTCGGCGGCGTCCTGTTCTTCTTCGGGCAGATAATTGAGCACGATGTCCGCGCCTTCGCGTGCATAGGCAATGGCGGTGGCACGGCCGATGCCCGAGTCTGCGCCGGTGATCAGCGCCTTGCGGCCGAGCAGGCGGCCAAAGCCTTTATAGCTCTGCTCGCCGTGGTCGGCCTTGGGTTGCAGCGCATGGACGGTACCGGGCGCGTCCTGGGTCTGCTCCGGGAACTGCGGCTGCGGGAATTGGGTCAGGGGGTTTTGCATTTCGTACTGGTTCTTCGCGCTGGACATGCACGGACTCCTGCAGTGGGGGATGGCGCGGTACGCGCGGACACAGCGCACCGATGCCGCCCAGTGTGGGAACGCCGCTGCTGTGCACGGGTGAAAAAAACTTGTGCATCATGTGAACGCGTGACGCGACGACGCTGTGTGCGCGTCACTCCAAGGTCACCTCGTCCATCTTTCACACAAGAGAATCTGTCGCCGTGCAACAACCTTGGTGTGTGGGCGTCGATGGGGCGCGCAGTGGCTGGATTGCCGTGTGGGACAACGGCGACCTGCTGGCATTTGCCTATTACCCAAGCGTGGCTGCGCTGGCAGTGGCCCTGCCTGCGGTGGACGTGCTAGGCGTGGATATCCCAATCGGGCTGAGCGAGCACGCACCGCGCGTGGCGGATGCGCAGGCACGCCGATTCGTGGGCGGGCGGCGTGCGTGCAGCATCTTTGCTGCGCCGTTGCGCGGCATCTTGCAGGCACGCACCCAAGCGGAAGCCTCTGCGCTGCATCGCGTGCTGGATCATGAGAAGCAGCGTGGCTTTGGCGTGCAGTCGTTTGCGTTGCTGCCCAAGATCCGCGATTGGGACGACGCCCTGCGGGCAGACCCCGCATGGGCCGCACGGGTGTTCGAGGTGCATCCGGAAGTCTCGTTTGCGGCGCTTGCCGGCGGGCCGGGCCTGGCTGCAGCGAAGAAAAGCAGCGAAGGGCAGCGGCAACGCTGCCGGTTGCTAGGCGACCACTACGGCGCGGCGCGCGTTGCCTCGCTGCTGGAACGCGTGCCGCGTGCCTGCGCGCAGCCAGACGATGTGCTGGACGCCCTGGCGGCCTGCTGGAGTGCGCAGCGGATCGCGGCAGGCACCGCCGGCAGCCTGCCGGCGGTGGTCGAGCGCGACGCCTGCGGGCTGCGCATGGGCATCTACTACTGAGTCAGCGTGGCTGCGCCGACATCGAATACGGCCGTTGCGCCGGGTCCGTTGCCCACTGCTGATTCGGCGTGGCCTGCATGCGGAAACGCAGCTCGCCGCCGGCCTGAATCTCCTGATGCGTCAGGTAGGCGCGGTTCAAGGCCTGGCCATTGAGCGTGGCGCTGCCGATATACGGGCGTGATGCGCTCAAGCCATCGGCGACGATACTGAAGCGCTTGCCGTTGGGCAGGTTGAGCGTGGCGCGCGGCAGGAACGGGCGGCCGATGATGTATTGATTGCTGCCCGGCGCCACCGGGTAGAAGCCTAGCGTGGTGAACACGTACCAGGCTGACATCTGGCCAAGGTCGTCGTTGCCGGCTAAACCTTCGGGTCCGGCGTGATATTGGCTACCGATGATCTGGGTCAGGCGCGCCTGCGTGCGCCAGGGTTGGCCGGCGTAAGCGTAGAGATAGGCCACGTGGTGGCTGGGTTCGTTGCCATGCGCATACCAGCCGATCAGCCCGGTGATGTCTTCCATGTGCTCGAAGACCTTGGGGTCGACCTTGGCGTCGAACACCGCATCCAGGCGCGCGAGGAGTTTGTCTCCGCCGCCATGCGCGGCGGCCAGCCCGGCCACGTCTTGCGGCACGTACCACGAGTACTGCCATGCATTGCCTTCGGTGTAGTCGCTGCCGTAGCCGCTAGCCGAAGGATCGAACGGTTCGCGAAAATTGCCGGCACGGGTACGCGCACGCATGTAGCCGGTGGCCGGGTCGAAGGCGTGCTTCCAGTTGCCGGCGCGTTTGTTGAACTCTGCGGCGATCTCCGGCTTGCCGAGCGCCTGGGCCATGCGCGCGATGGTCCAGTCGTCGAAGGCGTATTCCAGCGTCTTGGACGCCGCTTCGCCTTCTTCGTCGATGGGCACATAGCCGAGCTCGCGGTATTGCGCGATGCCGTCGTACGGGCCGTAGTCGGCGCTGGCCACCATCGCCTGCAAGGCTTCGTCGGCGTCGAAACCACCGATGCCCTTCATGTACGCATCGGCAATCACCGGCACCGCGTGGTAGCCGATCATGCACCAGGTTTCCAGGCCGTGGAATGCCCAGACCGGCAGGATGCCGTAAGGGCTGTCGCGGCGTGCGGCGAGCAGCGAGTTGACTATGTCACTGCTGCGTTGCGGCGGCTGCACCAGGGTCAATAACGGGTGCAGGGCCCGATAGGTATCCCACAACGAGAACGTGGAATAGTTGGTCCAGCCGCTGGCGTGATGCACGGCGTTATCCGGCCCGCGATACTGGCCGTCGCTGTCCATGAACAATGTGGGGCCGAGCAGCGTGTGATACAGCGCGGTATAGAGCTGGGTGCGTTGCTGTGGCGTGCCTTGTGCATCGATCGCCGCCAGCGCCTGCGTCCATTGCGCACGCGCATCGGCGCGCACGCGGTCGAAGTCGAAGCCCGGCACTTCCGCATCGAGATTGGCGATGGCGCCGGCTTCGCTGACCGGCGATAGCGCAACCTTCACCACCAGCGGCGTGCCGTCGTTGGCCACATCGAACACGCCCACCAGTTGCCGGCCTTCGATCTGCGCGCGCTGCGCCGGGTTGTTCGCGCCGGGCGGCGGAAAGCCCTTGTATGCAATATCCTGCTCGGTGTCGTGCAGTTGCGTGGCAGTGAGCGGGCGCGAAAACCGCATGGCGAAATACAGTTGCCGGCCGGGCGCCCAACCGCGCGTTTCGCGAAAGCCGGTGACGGTGCCATCGCTACGCACGCGCAACCGCGACCACTGCACCTTGCCCGGGTAGTCGTACAGGCTGGTGCGCAAATCGACCAGCACATGCGCCGGTGCGCCTTTTGGAAACTGATAGCGGTGCACGCCGACGCGCGCGCTGGCGGTGAGTTCGGCGCGGATGTTGCGGTCTTTCAGGGTGACCGCGTAATAGCCGGGCTGTGCCTGTTCGCTGCTGTGATCGAACTGCGCGGTGTAGCCGCTGCCGGGCGTGTTCGCATCGCCACGTTCGAGCTTGATTTCGCCCACCTGCGGCATCAGCAGGATGTCGCCCAGGTCCGAATGCCCGGAGCCGGAAAAATGCGTATGCGAAAACCCGACGATGGTGGTGTCGCTATGCCGGTAACCCGCAGCCCAGCCATAGGCCTCCTTGCGCGGTTTGATCTGCGTATCCGGGCTCAGCTGCACCATGCCGAACGGGACCGTGGCGCCGGGATAGGTGTGGCCTTCGCCACCGGTGCCGATGAATGGGTCCACGGCGGCAAAGGCAGACTCGGCCGTGCGGGCTGCCGCGTTGCCGGTGATGGCCGCAAGACTGGCAAACAGCAGCAGCCAGCGCAGACGAGGAGATGCGATCAATCGATGCGGCATGCGAATGGCTCCGGCGGATGCAGCGCCGGACCGTAGCACAGCGTCCTGGCGGGCCACAGGGGTGCGGTGCAGGCAGCAGTGCGCTGCCGGTTGGGTTCGCCACGCGACCAGACACCAGCCAGACTTCTTCAACGCAGAGCGGCAAGGACGCCGCTGTAGGCAACGCTGCCGGCTGGGTATCCGTTGCACACGGTAGGTGTGCACCTGCCAGCCAATCGCCCCTACTGCCTATCGCCTGCAATGCGTTGCCCAGCCATTGCGGCAGCAGGATGAGAGCGCCTCACCGTCGCCGCAGCGCCAGTACGGCCAGGGCCGCAAGCCCCGCTGCTGCCGCGCCGATCACCAGCGTGTTGCGGGGCGAGCGTGGATGCGCTGCCGCGCGCCTGCGGTAGCCGCCGTCGATGCCTCCTGCAATGGCCGGCGGGCCGAGCACATTGCCGCTGGATTGCAGCACGCGTGGTGCCTGCGCGAAGTAACGCGTAAACACGCGATGGGTGAGGCGGGCCAGCAGATTGGGCGCCAGTGCGTGTGCGGCGCGCATTGCGTGCACGGGCGCGCCCAGCACGACGGTGGCGCGCGGACGGTCGAGCAAGCGCAGCACCGCTGCAGCCACGGTGCGGGTGTCCAGCATCAACGGCGGGCCGCCCAGACGCCGGCCCACGTAGTTGGCGCCGTGGGTGAGGCCGGGCGTGTCGACAAAATACGGGTACACGTCGCAGACATGGATGCGCGGGTAGTCGGCCAGCTCGGCACGCAGCGCTTCGGAAAACCCGCGCTGGCCGAACTTGCTGGCGCTATACGCTGCCGCATACGGCGTAGGTGCAAAGCCGCCGGAGGAAATCATGTTGACGAAGACGCCATGGCCCTGCGCGATGAAGATCGGGATCACCGCGTGCGCATCGTGCATGCGCCCCAGCAGGTTGGCGTGGATGACCGCAGCGCTGGCCTCGATTGGCACCTCGTGAAATTTGCCCACCGCGCCAACACCGACATTGCCGAACCACAGATCGATGCGGCCCAGAAAACTCTGTGCGGCGGTGGCCAGTGCCTTGACCTGGTCGGCATGCTTGACGTCGGTGGGCACCACCAGCACGGTGGCGCCGCGTGCGCGGCAGCGTTCGGCAACGGCCTGCAGGGCGTCTTCGCCGCGTGCAGCCAGCACCAGGCGCGCGCCGTGTTCGGCAAAGGCTTCGGCAGTGGCCTGGCCGATGCCGCTGGAGGCGCCGGAGATCACCACGTGGGCAGGAGAAGTGCGATGCATGCGAGAGCTCCACAACGTTGGACAGGCATGCTTGATCGCTCGGCGTGAACACGACGCGGCTGTTTGCGTACCGCTGCGTGAAGCTGAACTGGTCGGGTTGCTGCACGGCGTGACGCGGGCGTGGTGCTGAAATCGCCTGCGCCCGCCCGCATATGGCAGCGATGGATCTGTTCGACACTGCCACCACGCCCTTGCAGGTGCTGGACGATGCCGAAGGCGGCGTGCGCTATTGGCCGCAGCTGCTTGCGCCGGCGCTGGCACAGGCGTGCTTCGACGCGCTGCGCGATGCAGCGGACTGGCGCAGCCAGCGGCGCGAGATGTACGACCGTATGGTCGAGGTGCCGCGCCTGCTGGCCTCCTACCGGCTGGATGACGCGTTGCCTGCCGGCTTGCCGTTGCATTGCCTGCTCGATGCGGTGCAGGCGGTGGTGCCCGCGCCGTACAACGCGGTGGGGCTGAACCTGTATCGCGACGGGCGCGACAGCGTGGCGATGCATCACGACACGCTGCAGACGCTGGTGGCGCCGTATCCGATTGCGCTGGTGTCACTGGGGACGCCGCGACGCATGAACCTGCGTGCCAACACTCGCCATGCACGCGCCATCGGCCTGGAGCTGGCGCCGGGCAGTCTGCTGGCGATGAGCCATGCGTCGCAGCGAACGCATACCCATGGCATTCCCAAGACCAGCCGCTCGGTGGGCGAACGCCTGAGTGTGGTGTTTCGCGTGCGCCCGGCAGAGCGCATGGCCGCAGGCCGGCATGGCCCGCACTGGGAGCCGCCGTCGCCGTGATGCGCGTGCAGATGTGATGGCCCGGTGGCGCTCGCCTGCGCAGGCAAGCGCCAGGACGCGGCCGTGCGCAATCGGCTGCCACCTCCGCTCGCGTGCGCTTGCGGCGCGTGTGCCGCGTGTCATGCGCTGCCGTGCCTATTTCGAGTGATTGCCATTGCCGTCACCACTGCGCATGCTTGCATGCAATCCCCCTTCAAACGCTGCCGATCCATGCCTCTGGACGAGACCCGCCACCATCAGATGTTTCCCGAGCTGGATGCGGGCCAGTTGGCAATCACGCGGCGCTTTGCCAGCGGGCCGGCGCAGCGGTTCGGCGCTGGCGAGACCGTGTTCGAAGTGGGTGATGCGCACGCGCCGGTGTGGGTGGTGCTGGAAGGCGCCATCGAAGTGGTGCGCCGCGACGGCCTGGGCAACGAAAAACCGATCACGCTGCACACGCCCGGCCAGTTCACCGGCGAGGTGAGCCAGCTGGCCGGGCGCGCGTCGCTGGCGGCCGGGCGCGCCGGGCCGGACGGTTGCCTGGCGCTGCCGTTCGACACTGCACATCTGCGCGCGCTGATGATCAGCTCGGCCGAAGTGGGCGAAGTGGTGATGCGTGCGCTGATCCTGCGCCGGGTGGGGCTGATCGAAGGCGATGCCTCCGGCTCGGTGTTGATTGGCGAGCCGGACGACCCACATTTGACCCGTTTGCAGGGCTTTTTGACCCGCAACGGCTACCCCAACACGGTGATGGATGTCTCCGACGACGACGGCCGCGCGCTGGTGGAGCGGCTGGGCATCCAGGAGCACGACCTGCCGGTGATGGTGTGCCCCAGTGGCCGCGTGCTGCGCCAGCCCAGCGATGCCGAGGCCGCGCATTGCCTGGGCATGACCCCGGACATCGACCCGGACAAGCGCTACGACGTGGCGATTGTGGGCGCCGGCCCTGCAGGCCTGGCGACGGCGGTGTACGCGGCCTCGGAGGGCTTGTCGGTGCTGGTGCTGGATCAGCGCGCCATCGGCGGGCAGGCGGGCGCCTCGGCGCGGATCGAAAATTATCTGGGCTTTCCTACCGGGATTTCCGGGCAGGCGCTGGCCGGGCGTGCGTACAACCAGGCGCTGAAATTCGGCGCCGAGCTGGCCATCCCGCTCGAAGCGGCAACGCTGGAATGCGGGCGCGACGACGGTGCGCTGCATCTGGACCTGGCCGATGGCAAACAGGTGCTGGCCAGCACCGTGGTGATTGCGTCCGGTGCGCGTTATCGACGCCCCGACATCGAAGGGCTGGAGCGCTTCGAAGGCCACGGCGTGTCGTACTGGGCCTCGCCGGTGGAAGCGCGCCTGTGCGAGGGCGGCGTGGTGGCGCTGGTGGGCGGCGGCAATTCTGCAGGGCAGGCGGTGGCGTTCCTGGCGCCGCGGGTCAAGGAATTGCACCTGATCATCCGCGGCAACGGGCTGGAAGCGTCGATGTCGCAGTACCTGATCGAGCGCATCGCTGCGTTGCCGAACGTGCAGCTGCATACCGGCACCGAAGTGGCCGCGCTGGACGGTGACCCCGATCGCGGCCTGCAGGCGGCCGTCCTGCGCACCCGCGCAGATGGTGCGACCACACGGGTGGAGTTGCGCCACCTGTTCCTGTTCGTCGGTGCCGACCCCAATACCGGTTGGCTGCAGAACTGCGTGGAAACCGACAAGCGCGGTTTTGTCATTACCGGCACCGCGCGCGGCGATGGCGTGCCGGCCTGCCTGCCGCTGGAAACAAATCGCCCGGGTGTATTCGCCATCGGCGATGTGCGGGCCGGCTCGGTCAAGCGCGTGGCTGCGGCCGTGGGCGAGGGCGCGGCGGTGGTGGCGCAGGTCCACCAATACCTGGCGCATCAGGCCAACCCGGTGCCGGTCTCTGAACTTGCCAGTGCTGGGGAATAGGGAATAGGGAATCGGGAATCGGCTTGCGTGCCGGGGGATGTCTTCGGGTGCGGATGGTGTGTTGCGCTCGTGCCGATGGGGGCGCGATTGGCATGCGCCTGCTTACTGCGGCCAGTGCACCTGCGGTAGCGCGCCGATCTGCGGTCTGGCGAACAGGTAGCCTTGCTGCAGGTGGATGCCCATGTCGCGCAGGGCGCGGGATTCGTCGGGTTGTTCGATGCCTTCGGCAATGACGGTGATGCCGAGTTCTTCGCACATGCGGGTGACGTGCAGGACGATGGCCTGGCGGCTGCGGTTGGTGTCGACGCCGCGGATCAGGGCGATGTCGAGCTTGAGCAGGTCGGGCTGGAAGTCGGCCAGCAGGCCGAGCCCGGCGTAGCCGGCGCCGAAATCGTCGATGGCGGTCTTGAGGCCGCGGGCCTGGTAGGTGCGCAGGATGTCGAGCAGGTGGGCCGGGTCGGTGAGGTGCTCCTGCTCGCTCACCTCGAAGATGATGGCATCCAGCGGCCAGCCGTATTGCTCGGTAGCCGAGAGCGTGGCGCGCAGGCAATGCTCGGGGTTATAGACCGCATTGGGCATGAAGTTGATCGACAGCAGCGTGGGGAGTGCGATCTGCGCGGCGCATTCGATCGCCTTGATGCGGCAGGCCTGGTCGAAGGCATAGCGGTTGCGCGCATCCACCGCCGCCAGGATGCTGCCGGCCGACTCGCCGTTGACCCCGCGCACCAGCGCTTCGCCGGCATAGAGGCTGCGCGTGGCGACATCGACGATGGGCTGGAACGCCATGGTGATGGCGGTGGGAAATTCCTGGCCGTCGCGGCAGGCGTTGCAAACAGGAATCTGGGTCATGGCGTGGTCCATCATGCGGCGTGGGTCGAGCCTAGTCCTATCGGCCGCAACAGCGCGTCATTGAGGGCGCACCGCCCATCGCAGCATCCTCACTGCGCGCGTGGTCGGGCTCGGCGATACTGTCACCATCGCTCGCATCGGACGCCCCATGACCGCTCTTACCGAACGCTACGCCCTGGCCGTGGACTACGCGCGCATTGCCCATGCCGGACAGGTGCGCAAGGGCACGCAGATTCCGTATCTGAGCCATCTGCTGGGCGTGTCGACACTGGTGCTGGAATGCGGTGGCGACGAAGAGCAGGCCATTGCCGGCCTGCTGCATGACGTGGTGGAAGACTGCGGTGGCGGCCACGAGGCCTCGATCCGCGCGCAGTTCGGCGACGCCGTGGCCGACATCGTGATGGCCTGCACCGACGCCACCGCCGAAGACAAGGCCGAGGTGGACAACAGCGCGCGTGCGCGCAAGCGCGATTGGCGCGAACGCAAGCTGGCCTATCTGGAGCACCTACGCAAGACGCCCGAGCGCGCGCTGCTGGTGTCCGGCTGCGACAAGCTCTATAACGCGCGCACCATCGTGCAGGACCTGGACAACCCGGCGGTGGGGCAGGACATCTTCAAGGTGTTCACCGCCGGCCGCGACGGCACGCTGTGGTACTACGCCGCGCTGGAAGAGATCTTCCGCAGCCGCAACGCCGCCACCGCACGCCTGTTCAGCGGCGTGGTTGCGCGGATGCAGGCATTGGCCGACCACGGCGAGCAGGCGCTGCCGGCGCACGCACCGGGCTGAGCGCGGGCGCGCGCTGGTCGATCAGCACTGGGTGATCAGCACCGGCCGCAAGCGCTGACATCGGCTGCATGCCGCGCACGCTAGGCTGCGGCCTTGTCGATCTGGTTTTACCGTCATGTCCAACGCAATGTCTGCTTCTTCCGGCCTGGTGCGCGTGCGCGGTGCGCGCGAGCACAATCTTCAGCATGTGGATGTGGATATTCCACGCGATGCGCTGGTGGTGTTCACCGGTGTGTCCGGTTCGGGCAAGTCGTCGTTGGCATTCGGCACCATCTTTGCCGAGGCGCAGCGGCGCTATCTGGATTCCATCTCGCCCTATGCACGGCGGCTGATCGACCAGGTCGGCGTGCCGGAGGTGGATTCCATCGATGGCCTGCCGCCGGCGGTGGCGTTGCAGCAGGCGCGCGGCGCACCGAGTGCGCGTTCGTCGGTGGGCAGCGTCACCACCATCTCCAACTCGTTGCGCATGCTGTATTCGCGTGCGGGCCAGTATCCGCCGGGGCAGGACATCATCTACGCGGACGGGTTTTCGCCGAACACGCCGGCCGGCGCCTGCCCCACCTGCCACGGCCTGGGCCGCATCTACGACGCCACCGAGGCGACCATGGTGCTGGACCGCAGCCTGAGCATCCGCGACCGCGCGGTGGCGGCCTGGCCGGGCGCCTGGCATGGGCAGAACCAGCGCGACATCCTGACCACGCTTGGCCACGACGTGGATGTGCCGTGGCACAGCCTGCCGAAGAAGACCCGCGACTGGATTCTCTACACCGACGAACAGCCGGTGGTGCCGGTATATGCCGGCTACAGCCTGGCCGAGGTCAAGCGCGCCCTCAAACGCAAGGAAGAGCCCAGCTACATGGGCACCTTCACCAGTGCGCGCCGCTATGTGCTGCACACCTTTGCCACCACGCAGAGCGCGCAGATGAAAAAGCGCGTGGCGCAGTACCTGATCAGCACGCAATGCCCGCAGTGCGATGGCAAGCGGCTGCGCCGCGAGGCGCTGTCGGTGACCTTTGCCGGGCTGGATATCGGCGAGCTGTCGCGCCGGCCGCTGGACGAGGTGGCCGAGTTGCTGCGCCCGGCCGCGCAGGCCGATGTGCGCACGCAAGGCAGCAGGAAGGGCGCTGCCAGCCACCCGGAGCAGGCGATTGCCGCGCAACGTATCGCTGCCGACCTGCGCGCGCGCATCGGCGTGGTGCAGGCGCTGGGGCTGGGCTATCTGAGCCTGGAACGCAGCACGCCCACGCTGTCGCCGGGCGAGCTGCAACGGCTGCGGCTTGCCACGCAGATCCGCTCGCAGTTGTTCGGCGTGGTGTACGTGATGGACGAGCCATCGGCGGGTCTGCATCCGGCCGATGCGCAAGCGCTGCTGGGTGCATTGGATCAGCTCAAGGCGGCCGGCAATTCGGTGTTCGTGGTCGAGCACGAGGTGGACGTGATCCGCCACGCCGACTGGATCGTGGATGTGGGCCCGGCCGCCGGCGTGCATGGCGGGCAGGTGTTGTACAGCGGCCCGCCTGCCGGATTGGAACAGGTGCAGGCCTCATCCACGCGGCGCTATCTGTTCGGCACGCCGCCACCGGTGCACAGCCGCGCGCGCGCGGCGACCGGCTGGCTGCAGCTGCGCGGCATCACCCGCAACAATGTGCGCGCGCTGGACGTGGATCTGCCGCTGGGCGTGTTCACCACCGTCACCGGTGTGTCCGGCTCGGGCAAGTCGTCGCTGGTGAGCCAGGCGTTGGTGGAACTGCTGGCGGCCCATCTGGGGCACACGCCGGCAGACGAAGACGAGGCACTGGACCCGCTGGAGCGCGGCACGCAGCTGCCGTTGGGTGGGGCGATCGTGGGCGGGCTGGAGCAGGTGCGCCGGCTGGTACGCGTGGACCAGAAGCCGATCGGCCGCACGCCACGCTCCAATCTGGCCACCTACACGGGCCTGTTCGACCCGGTGCGCAAGTTGTTTGCCGCCACGCCTACCGCCCGCCGCCGGCGCTACGACCCCGGGCAATTCTCCTTCAACGTTGCCAAGGGTCGTTGCGCCACCTGCGAAGGCGAGGGCTCGGTGTCGGTGGAATTGCTGTTCATGCCCAGCGTGTATGCGCCGTGCCCCACCTGCCACGGCGCACGCTACAACGCCAAGACCCTGGAGATCGAACTGCGCGGGCACACCATTGCGCAGGTGCTCGCGATGACGGTGGATCAGGCGGCCGACTTTTTTGCCGACGACACCAGCGTGGTGCGGCCGCTGCAGGTGTTGCGCGAAGTGGGGCTGGGGTATCTGCGCCTGGGCCAGCCGGCCACCGAACTCTCCGGCGGCGAGGCGCAGCGCATCAAGCTGGCGAGCGAGTTGCAGCGTGCGCAACGCCGCGACACCGTCTATGTGCTGGACGAACCCACCACCGGCCTGCATCCGGCCGACGTGGACACCTTGATGACCCAGCTGCAGGGCCTGGTGGATGCCGGCAATACGGTCATCGTGGTCGAGCACGACATGCGCGTGGCGGCCAGCAGCGACTGGGTGCTGGACATGGGGCCGGGCGCCGGTGGGGGCGGTGGCAGCGTGGTGGTGGCGGGGACGCCGGCCCAGGTTGCGCGGCAGCGTGGCAGCCGCACGGCGCCGTTTCTGGCGCAGGTGCTGGCCGGGAAATAGGCAGGGCTGGCGCCGGTGGCCGCCATCGCAGGCTGCGTGTGCCGGCGATGCAGCGCGCCGGATGCGCGTACGCAGTGCGCACCGCCAGTGTGGTCGCGCACGCTGGCGCCGACGTATCGCGTTGATGCCTTGGGTGGCCGCCGGCCGGCCGCTGCGTCAACAGCCGGCGCGTGTTGCGATGCTGCCGCCGCCGCTGCAATGCCCGGGCTCTGCAATCAAGTGCAACGCAACGCGCAACGACTGCGGCGACATCGCCGCGCTCATCCCAGCAGTTCGAATCTGCCGCTCACGCCATCGGCTTCGGCCGACGGCGCGATCCAGACATCGAACACACCGGGCTCCACGGTCGGCGTCATGGCCTGCCCGACAAACAGCAGGTGCTCGCGGCGCAGCTCGAACTGCACCTCGACGCTAGCGCCGGCCGGCACCCTGACCTTGCGGAAGCCCTTGAGCTCGCGCACCGGGCGGGTAACGCTGGCGGTGCGGTCGCGCACATACAGTTGCACCACTTCGTCTGCATCGCGGCTGCCGCGGTTGCCGATGCGCGCGCTGAGTTGCAGGCGGCTGGTGGCGGTCAGCTGTGGTGCGCTCAGGCGCAGGTCGCTGTAGTCGATGCGGCCGTAGGTCAGGCCATGGCCGAACGGGAACAGCGCCGTATTGGGCACGTCGCGGTAATGCGTGGTGTACGGCTGCAAGGTGGCCGGGTTCAGATTGGGCCGGCCGCTGGGCGGATGCGCGTAGGTGTAGGGCACCTGGCCCGCCGCCTGCGGAAAACTCACCGGCAGGCGGCCGCTGGGTGCCTGCGCACCGAACAGGATGTCGGCCATCGCGTTGCCGGCCTGCGAACCCAGGAACCAGGTGACCAGGATCGCTGCGCTTTGCAGCGCCGGGCCTTGCAGCGCCAGCGCCCGGCCGGTGCTGAGCAGCAACACCACCGGCGTGCCGGTGGCCGCCACCGCCGCCAGCAGTTGTTGTTGCACGTCCGGCAGGACGATCTCGGTCCGCGATTGCGCCTCGCCGGAGTAGGTCATCGGCTCGCCGACCGCCAGCAGGGCCACGTCGGCCGTGCGCGCGGCCGCCACGGCGGCCTGCACGCCGCCTGGCAGCGGCTGGTCGAAGCCGCACCCGTCCACCACCTGCAGCAGCTGCGGGTCGGCCATGGCACGCGCCACGGCCGCGGCCACGGTGTTGTTGCGGTCTTCCTGGTCGAACAGGCTCCATGGCCCGGCGTGGTTGACCCAGTCGCGCGCCATCGGCCCGATCAGCGCAATACGTTGCCCGCTGCGCTGCAGGGGCAGCAGCGCGCGCTCGTTCTTCAGCAGCACCACCGACTTGCAGGCGGCCTCGCGCGCCAGCGCCAGCGTGTCTGCCTGGCGCTGGCGCGGCTGCGCCCGTGCCGGCTGCAGACGCCGGAACGGGTCGTCGAACAACCCCAATGCCGCCTTGAAACCCAGCACCCGGCGCACCGAGGCGTCCAGGCGCTGCATCGGCACAACGCCCGCGGCCACCAGCGCGGGCAGATGGCGCAGATACAGGCCGCTCTCCATGCTGATGTCCACGCCGGCCAGAAACGCCAGCCGTGCCGCGTCGCGGTCGTCGGCGGCCACGCCATGCGCCACCAGTTCCTGGTCGGCGGTGAAGTCGGACACCACCAGGCCGCGATACTGCAGGTCCTGCCGCAGCACCGTGCCCAGCAACCAGGCGTTGGCGGTTGCCGGCACACCCGACAGCGCGTTGAACGCGGCCATGGTGGTCACCGCGCCGGCGTCGAAGGCGGCCTGGAACGGAGGCAGATACACCTCGCGCAACGTGCGCTCGGAGATGTCCACGCGGCTGTAGTCCAGGCCGCCTTCGGCCGCGCCATAGGCGGCAAAATGCTTGGGGCAGGCGGCAAGCGCATCGGCATGCGCCAGCCCGGCCTCGCCCTGGAAGCCACGCACGCGTGCCTGCGCAAACTGCTGCGCCAGCTGCACGTCTTCGCCGGCGCCTTCCACCCCGCGGCCCCAACGGGCATCGCGGGCGATGTCCACCATCGGCGCGAATGTCCAGTCGATGCCGACCGCGCTGGCTTCCATCGCGGCGGCACGCGCGGTGCGTTGCGCCAGCTCCGGCTCGAAGCTGGCCGCTTCGCCCAGCGGCACCGGAAAGACCGTGGTGTAGCCATGGATCACGTCGGCGGCAAAGACCAGCGGGATTTTCAGCCGGCTCTGCATGGCGGCCTGCTGCAACTGCCGATGCCAGCGCACGTTGGAGCCGTTGAAAACCCCGGTCAGCTGCCCGGCGCGCGCTGCCGCCAGCTGGGTGCGGCCGGCCGCGTCCTTGTGGATCGGGTTGGCGACGATGGCCTTGTCGATCTGTTCTGCCGAGCTGAAAAGACTGAGCTGGCCGGCCTTTTCCTCCAGCGTCATGCGTGCAATCAGGTCTTCGATGAAGGCCGGCCCGCGCGCAGGGGCGTGCGGCAGCGCCCAAGCGCTCGGGACCCGGCTGAGCACGGCCAGCGTGGCCGCACCGCGGAGCAACTGTCGACGGGTGGTGCGCGGTGCCATACGAGCCTTGCGGTGGGCGGAGGTCCGCTCACGCTACAGCAGCGCCGCGGCATTCGCGCCGGTGGCGTTCGCATTTGATGTGGCCGCTTCGGAGGGGCTGGCCTGTGCAACGCGCAGTGCCAGCGGTGTAGTCGCAAGATGCGACGGGCCCGACATCCTGCAATGTCGAGCCCGTGCGTTGCCGTCGTGGTCACGCCGCGGATGGACGCATCCGCGGCCAATCGCTCAGTCCGCCATCACCTTGTCCGGCGTCATCGGCGTGCTGCGGATGCGTTTGCCGGTGGCGTGGAAGATCGCATTGCAGATGGCCGCCGACACGCCGACCTGCCCGATCTCGCCCACGCCCTTGGCGCCCAGGCTACTGACCACGCGGTCGTCTTCGTCGGCAAAGATCACCTCGATGTCGTGGATGTCGGCGTTGGCCGAAACGTGGTACAGCGCCAGATCGTGATTCATGAAGCGCCCGAAACGATGGTCGGACTGGGTGTGTTCGTGCAGGGCCTGGCCGATGCCCCACACCACGCCGCCGATGATCTGGCTGCGCGCGGTGGTGGGGTTGAGGATGCGTCCTGCGGCAATGGCGCTGACCACACGCGTCACCCGTACCGTGCCCAGCTCCTCGTCCACCCGCACTTCCACGAAGACTGCGCCATGCGTGGCGCGGGTGTACTTGCGCTGCTTGAGCACGTTGGGCAGCAGCAGGAACTTGTCCTCGATCTGCTCCAGCTCGGCCGCGCGCAGCAACGCCGGTAGCGCGATCGCACTGCCGGCATCGCCACGCAAGGCAATGGCCCCATCGGCGAACACCACAGCGTCCTGCTTGACCCGCGCAAAGCGCGAGTCGGGCAAGGCCTGCGCCAACCGGAACAATTTGGTACGCAATTTACCGCAGACCCCATCCACGGCCGAACCCACCGTGCTGACATGCGAGGAGCCGCCTTCGATCGGCGCGACGGGCAGGGTGGAATCGCCCAGCTGGAAGGTCACCTGTTCCAGCGGCAGGCCAAGCGCCTCGGCGGCGATCATCGCCATCACCGTGTAGGTGCCGGTGCCGATATCGCTGGCGGCGCTGCTCACCACCAGGCGGCCATCGGCATGCAGCACGGCGTGCGCACGCGCAAACATCTGCATGGCATCCCACTGCCCGGTGGCCATGCCCCAGCCCACCCACTCGCTGCCTTCCTTGCGCGCACGCGGTTGCATGGGGCGCTGCGCCCAACCAAACCGTTCGGCACCTTGCTGGTAGCACTCGCGCAGCGCCTTGGTGGAGAACGGCTTGTCGTCGGCCGGATTGACCTCGGCGTAATTCTTCAACCGCAACGCCAACGGGTCGATACCGACCTCGTAGGCCAGCTCGTCCATCGCCACTTCCAGCGCATGCACGCCATGGGTGGCGCCGGGCGCGCGCATGTCCATCGGGCTGTACTGGTCCAGGCTGACCAGGTTGTAGCCCAGATGCACGTTGTCGCAGGCGTACAGCTGGCCGCTCCAGTTGACCACCACCTCCACGTAATCCTCGATGCGCGAGGTTTCGGCGATGGCCTCGTGCCAGATCGCCCGCAACGTGCCGTCGCGGTCGGCGCCGAGCTTGAGCCGCTGCACGGTTTCCGGACGATGGCCGAAGGTGAACATCTGTTGGCGGGTGAGCATCACCCGCACCGAGCGATCCAGCAGGATCGAGGCCATCACCGCCAATGCGAGCTGATATTGCGGGCGCAGGCCCGAACCGAAGGCGCCGCCCACATACGGGTTGCGCACGGTGACCTTGCGCTTGCTCAGGCCAAACACGTGCGACACATACCAACGGCTGTTCTGCGAGCCCTGGGTCTTGTCGTAGATGGTGAAGTGGCCGTCCGCCTCACGGATCACGGTGGAGGCGAACAATTCCATCGGATTGTGATGCTCCACGCCGCTGTAATAGTCGCCCTGCACCTGGCAGGCGGCATTGACGAACGCGGTGTCCGGCTCGCCCTTGTCCTTGGGCGGCGGCGAGAAGCCGGCCTTCATCGCCTTGGGCTTGTGCGCCCGGTCCAGATTGGTCATCAGGTTGGTGTCGTGCGGCTCCTGGGCGTAGTCCACCTGCACCAGATGCGCGGCGTGACGCGCCGCTTCGAAGGTCTCGGCCACCACCAAGGCGATCGGCTGCCCGCTGTACAGCACGGTGTTGTCGTACAACGGGCGGAACGGCGAGCCGGCCGGTGCGGTCATGTCCTTGTAGAACAGGTCCATGCCGCGCATGTGCGGACGGTTTTCATGGGTGATGATGTCCAGCACGCCAGGTACCGCACGCGCGGCTGCCAGGTCGAAGCCGATGATGGTTCCCTTCGCGATGCTGCTGCTGACCACCACGCCATAGGCCAGGTCCGGCACCGGCCATTCGGCGGCATAGCGTGCCTGGCCGGTGACCTTTGCGCGCCCGTCGATGCGCGGGACACCGGTGCCGGTGGGGCGAAAGCCGGTGCCCTGGTCGGCAACCGGTGGCGTCAGTTCGGTGTTGGACAGGTCGGTGCTGCGTGCATTCATGGCGATTCCTCCAGCGCGCTGGTGCGCCCGCGGTTGTCGATGGTGCCCTCGCGTGCGACCTCCAGTGCGCGCACGATGGCGCGGCGCGCCAGCGGCAGCTTGAAGCCGTTTTCGCCTTGCGACTGTGCGCCCTGCAGCAGCGCATCGGCCAGACGCGCGAAGGTCTCGGCGTTGGCGGGCAGGCCCACCAGCTGCGCCTCGGCAGCGGGATTGCGCCATGGCTTGTGCGCCACGCCGCCGAGCGCGACGCGCACCTCGCCGATGCTGCCGTCCTCTGTCAGATCCAGCGCGGCGGCAACCGACACCAGCGCGAACGCATACGACAGGCGCTCGCGGATTTTGAGATAGGCGCTGTGGGCGACAAAGCGCTGCGCGTCGGGCAGGTCGATGTGCACGATCAACTCGTCCGGCGCCAGGGTGCTGTCCAGCTCCGGATGGTCGCCGGGAAGGCGATGGAAATCAGGGAAGGCAATGGCGCGTTCGCCCTGCGGGCCCTGCACATGCACCACCGCATCCAATGCTGCCAACGCCACGCACATGTCCGAAGGATGCGTGGCGATGCAGTGCGCGCTGGCGCCGAGAATGGCGTTGTACTTGGTGAGCCCGCCAATGGCCGAACAGCCGGTGCCCGGTGCGCGCTTGTTGCAGGGCGTGGCGCGGTCATAGAAATACATGCAGCGCGTGCGCTGCAGCAGGTTGCCGCCATTGCTGGCCATATTGCGGATCTGCGGCGAGGCACCGGCCAGGATGGCCGCGCTCAGCAACGGATAGCGTGTTTCCACCTCCGGGTGGTAGGCGGTCTCGGCATTGCGTGCCAGCGCACCCAGGCGCAGCCCGCCTTCCGGCAGCGTGGTGATGCTGTCCAGCGGCAAGCGGTTGATGTCGACCAGGCTGCTGGGCCGCATCAGCTGCAGCTTCATCAGGTCGGTGAGGTTGGTGCCGCCGGCAATCAACCGCACCGGCGCGTCTGCGGGTACCGGATGCGGATCATCCCCACGCGGCGCGATGGCGGTGAGCGCGGCATCGATGCTGTCCGGGCGCGCGTAGCTGAGCGGAATCATGCCGGCACCGTCCCGGGCGTCCACGGCGTGGTGGCGCTGTCGCGGCTGTCGCCGGGCTTGCCCAGGACCTCCATCACCGCATCGGTGATCTGCGGATAGGCACCGCAACGGCACAGATTGCCGCTCATCAGCTCGCGCACCTGATCGCGATCGTGCGCCTTGCCCTCGTTGATCAGGCCCACCGCGGAACACAGCTGGCCCGGCGTGCAGTAACCGCACTGGAAGGCATCGTGGTCGATGAAGGCGCGCTGCAACGGGTGCAATTGCTCGCCATCGGCCAGGCCTTCGATGGTGGTGATGTCGGCGCCGTCCTGCATCACCGCCAGGGTCAGGCAGCTGTTGATGCGGCGCCCATCGACCAGCACCGTGCAGGCACCGCACTGGCCGTGGTCGCAGCCCTTCTTGCTGCCGGTCAGATCGAGCCGGTCGCGCAACAGATCGAGCAGGCTGACCCAGGCTTCGAGCTGGAGGTGATAGGGCTGGCCGTTGATGCGCAGATTCACCGGATAAGTCGGCGCAGGGGCAGTGGCGGTGGCCGGTGCCGTTTCATGGGCAGTGGCGGGCGTGGCATTCATGCGAACCCCGTGGCGATGGCTGAGGAGGGCCACCACCTTGACGACGAAGGGGTCAACGCAGAGTGACCACCTCCTCTATTCATTCGAGGTGATATCGCGCATCTGCAGCGCTGTGACGGTTGCACCCTTGTCGTGAAGGGCATGCTGATCCGCTGCGAGGCGGTGCAAGTGCTCCGAACTGAATTCGTCAGCAATGCGGCGCGCTGCACCAGCTGCGTCCCAGCGGGTGCGACGCAGCGCCGGTATTCTGGTGGCATGAACAAGCAGTGGCAGTCATGAGCCGGCGCGGCGGCAGTGCAGATCTTCCCTTGCATGGCGGACGCGTGCCGCAATGGCTGGGGCAGCGGATGACGCGGCTGGGTGCGGTGATGTGCGAGGCCATCGTGCACAGCTATGGGCGCGATGAGTTGTTGCGTCGGCTTGCGCATCCGTTCTGGTTTCAGTCGTTCGGTGCGGTGATGGGCATGGACTGGCATTCGTCCGGCATCACCACCAGCGTGATCGGCGCGCTCAAGCGTGGGCTGACGCCTCTGGCCGGCGAGCTGGGCATCCATGTGTGTGGCGGGCGCGGCCGGCATTCGCGCGCCACACCGGCCGAGCTGCTGGCGGTGGGCGACGCGGTGGGGCTCGATGGCGCGGCGTTGGCGCAGGCCAGCCGGCTGGTGGCCAAGGTCGACAGCGCGGCAGTGCAGGACGGTTTCGACCTGTACCTGCACGGTTTCATCGTCAGCGACGACGGCCGCTGGGTGGTGGTGCAGCAGGGCATGCATGGGCAACGCAAGCAGGCGCGCCGGTATCACTGGCTCTCCGAGGGGCTGAGCAGTTTCGTGGA
The DNA here is from genome assembly GCF_041479385.2 of Xanthomonas sp. NCPPB 1068. Classification (NCBI taxonomy): domain Bacteria; kingdom Pseudomonadati; phylum Pseudomonadota; class Gammaproteobacteria; order Lysobacterales; family Lysobacteraceae; genus Xanthomonas; species Xanthomonas sp. NCPPB 1068. The sequence goes on from NZ_CM192986.1 coordinate 1,381,651, forward strand.
TGCGCCGCATGCAGCCATCGACGGGGCGCATCAGGGCAGGATCGTCAATCTTGCAGATCAACGGGCCGCCGCCTCGCGTGAGGCGCAGGTGGAACTGTTGCGCAGCACCGCGCCGGATCAGCTAGCGCGTGAATGGCAGCGGATTGCGGGTGTGGAAGCGCCTGTAGCGGCGCCCGCTGCGCAAGGCCCGGTGACTGGCGATCTGTTCGCCGGGCACGGTTGGGACCCGGCGCAGCAACCGCATCTGTCCATGCCCGAGCATCACGACGTGCGCAGCGAAAACGTGATCGTCCGGCGGCTGCACGCCAGCCTGGCCGCTGCCGCCGAAGCCGGCCCGCGCGATTTCACCGCATTGCTGCAAGTACCTGGCGTAGGTGCGCGGACCTTGCGTTCGCTGGCGATGGTGGCCGAAGTGGTGCATGGCACGCCATGCCGTTTCAGCGACCCGGCACGCTTTTCGTTGGCCCACGGCGGCAAGGATCGCCATCCGTTTCCGGTGCCGACACGGGTGCTCGATCACACCATCGGCGTACTCAAGCAGGCGATGCAGCAGGCCAAACTGGGCAACGACGAACGCTTGCAGGCGATCGCACGGCTGGACGCGCAGGCGCGCCGGCTCGAAGCCAGCGCGCAAGGTCCCACGGTGGAGGAGTACATCGCACAGGAACGCCGCGATTCGCACCGTTACGGCGGGCGCAGCGTCTTCGGCTGGGAGCCGGCGCCGTCATCGTCCCAACCCGCTGCGCCAGTGCGTACGCGTGCGGGGCAGCGGTGAGCACGCGGGCACGCCGCGCCACGACGGTCGCCACCGACGGACGCTGCTTCACCTACGTGTTCCCGTGCCAATGGGAAGACCATTGCAAGATCGGTTTCTCGCGCGACCCGTTGGGGCGCATCGGCAGCCTGCACCCGCGCTGGTTCGATTTTTTCGATCTGGAGCGCGGGCTGTTGGTGGAAGCCGAACGTGAGCGCGATGCACGCGACCTGGAGCTGCAACTGCGCCGCCCGTTGCTTGCGCACAACGCGCCAGCGCCCCTGGCCATCCGTGCGACGGCAGGCGGGCATACCGAGTGGTTCCGTGGCGTGAGCCAGGCGTTGGAGCTGGCGGTGGCTGACCTGCAGACGCAGGGGTATCGCGTCTTTGTGCTGCGCGATTGGCTGCAAGCGGCGATGGCGCAGCGGATCGATCGCCTGTACGACTGGTCGGCCGTGCAGTTGAGCCCGGACGAACTGGATGGCCTGCTCGGCACCACGCCGGCGCAACGCGCGCTGCGCGATGTGCTTGATGGGTATCGTGCGCTGGATCTGCCGCTGCAGGCGCACCTGCCCGACCAGGTCTGGGCGTGGTACTGCCATCACCCATGAGCGCGTTGCCAGCGCGTTGACGCGTGGCGGCCCAGCATCGCGTCAATCCCGAGGAGATGCCCCATGCGCAGTGCACAGCTGACGTTGACCGATGCGTTCAAGGTGCTGTTTTCGGTGCGCCAGGTGCAGGCCGCCGAAATGGTGATCGCGCCGGGCGAGGGCGAAGGCGGGCCCGACAACCGCCACCGCGGCGCCGATCAATGGCTGTACGTGGTGGACGGCACCGGCGTGGCAGTGGTCGAGGGGCAGGCGCATGCGCTGCAGGCCGGTTGCCTGATCGCCATCGAGCGCGGTGAAACGCACGAGATCCGCAACACCGGGCACACGCCATTGAAGACGGTCAATTTCTATCACCCACCCGCCTACGATGCGCAAGGTGAGCCGCTACCGGCTGGCGAAGCGTAGTGTGAGCTGAGCGCGGTGACGCATACATCTGCTGGGTACGCCGATGCGCTCAGTCTTGCGCAAGCCAGGCGCATGCACAGGCCTGGGGTGGCGTCAGGCACGCTTCAACGTCAGGTGAGCATTGCGCCCACTGCATATTGACGCTGCGCTTGTTACATCGGGCTGCCATCCACAGCCCGGGAAGTGCCATGCCACAGACCAAGACGCGCCGCGCTGCCGACAAGGACAAGCGCGAAGGAAAATCGCCCAGTATCCAGGCCGGCGAATACGTCAAAGAAGAAATCGAACAGGTGCGCGAAGGCGCGCATGGAGTGAAGAACACCAAGCAGGCCATCGCGATCGGCTTGTCCAAGGCGCGCCGCGATGGCGTGGATGTCGCACCGTCCGGTTCCGCGTCCAAAGCCACCAAGAAGAAAGCTGCACAGGACAGCGCAGCTGCAACTTCCAAAAAGCCGGTGTCGCCTACACGCTCGGCCGGCGCCAAGAAAGCCTTGAAGACCGCCAGCAAGGGCACCACCGCCAAGAAAACGGTAGGCAAGCAGGCCTTGTCCACGCAGACCAAGGGCGCCGCCAAAAAGCGCACAGTCAGTGATCGCTCGACAGCAGCGAAAAAAGCCGCAACGACCAAGGGTCCTGCAGTGCGCAAGGCGGCCGCGAAGAAGGCAGCTGCAACGCGTAAGCGTACCGAAGCCAAAGACGCTTAGACGGCGAGTACGAGCGTAGCGTGCAGTCGTTAGCCGGAGTGGGACGGCGTGAGGGAGATTGGCGTGCAACGGGCGCATGCCATGCCCACAGAGAATCGACTCTCCAGGTGATTGGTTGCGCGGTTACTTTTATTTATGCCTGCCACGCTCAGCAAGAAGTGCTGCCACGCGGCACGCACGAACAGTGCCGCTCCGGCGGTCACTCAGCCGTAGGTCGGTGCTGATTCATGCACACGCTGCTGGTGGCGGGATTGCAAACGTGGACGCAGCCAAGCGGCACAAGCGGCTTCATCGAGCGAGCCGTCCGCCAAGCCGATATAAAACCCGTAGAGTTCCAGATCGCCCGCCACCAAGGTGGCGCCGTTGAGCACAATGAAGGTTTCGCAGGCCACTGCTGCGGTGCGCTTGTTGCCATCGACAAATGGATGGTTACGGGCCAGGCCATACGCCAGGCTCGCTGCAAGCGCCGCCAGGTCCGGTGGCGGGTCGCCATAGGCAGCCAGTTGTTTCGGTCTGGCAAGCGCCGAATCGAGTAGCGCATCGTCACGCACACCGCTCCCGCCGCCATGTTCGGCCAGCTGGCGATCGTGAATGGCCAAGACAAGTGGCCGCTCGATCCAGATGAGCATGCGTGCGCGTTACTGTGCCAGTTTGTTGAGCAAAGTGCGGCGGTCACGCATCACCTGCTCGGCCACATCCATCTGCGCAGCCAATGTAGGGTCGAATGCGGTCAGCTTGATGCCGTCTGGCGTTTCCAGCGCATAGAGTTCGTCGCCCTTGCCCAGGCGCAGGCGGGCGAGCAGTTCCTTGGGCAGGATGACGCCGGAGGAATTGCCGATGGCAGTGATCTTGAGTTTCATGGCGGCACCTTGCGTTAATACGTAAGTTATAACTCCCCAGCGACCCGTTCGCAAGCCGGCCCGGCTGAATCGGCTCAGTAAGCCAATCTCGTCTGCTGCGACCGATGGGTGTACAAATATACACCTTGTCCCGTCCGGCTGCCGTTGCCATGCCCCCACTGTCTCCTCAACGCGCTGCGGTGCTGGCCTTTCTGCAAGAGCAGGCCCAGGCCGGCGTGTCGCCCAGCCTGGCCGAGATTGCGCAGGCCTTCGGGTTCGCCTCGCGCAACGCGGCGCAAAAGCATGTGCAGGCCCTGGCCGAGGCCGGGTTGATCGAGCTGCTGCCCAACCAGAAGCGCGGCATCCGCATGCCCGGCGGGGCAAGACGCGATGCGGTGCTGGCCTTGCCGGTGCTGGGGCGGGTGGCGGCGGGTGTGCCGATCGGCGCAGACATCGGGCTGGAGCGTCAGCTCTGGCTGGATCGCGCGCTGTTCTCGCTGCGCCCGGATTACCTGCTGAAAGTGCAGGGCGATTCGATGATCGACGACGGCATCCTGGATGGCGACCTGGTGGGCGTGCATCGCAGCAACGAGGCGCGCGATGGGCAGATCGTGGTGGCGCGGGTGGACGGCGAAATCACCATCAAGCGCCTGGAGCGTGGGCCCGAGCGCATCCGCCTGCTGCCGCGTAACCGCGCGCATGCGCCGATCGTGGTGGCAGCCGATGCCGACTTCGCGATCGAGGGACTGTACTGCGGCCTGATCCGGCAGGGCTGACATGAGCCAGGAGCGCGCGCGCACCAGACAACACGGCAATGCGGCGCTGGCGTTGCCGCTGGATGCCTTGCTGGCCGCGCGCACGGTGTGGCGGGCCGGCCATGGCACGGCCACCGCCAATGGCGGCGAAGCCACCGGGCATGCCGCACTGGATGCGCTGCTGCCCGACGGCGGCTGGCCGCGGCGTGCGCTGACCGAGTTGCTGTTGCCTGCCCACGGCGTGGGCGAAATCGCCTTGTTGTTGCCCACCCTGGCACGCATGACCGCTGCCAGCAGCCGGGTGGTGTTGGTGGCCCCGCCGTTCATTCCGTATGCGCCGGCCTGGCAGGCGGGCGGGGTGGTGCTGGAACATCTGGAGGTGGTGCAGGCCGAGCCGCGCGAGGCCTTGTGGGCGTTCGAACAATGCCTGCGCAGTGGCGCCTGCGCGGCGGTGCTGGGCTGGCCGCAGACCGGCGATGCGCGCGCATTGCGACGGCTGCAGGTGGCAGCCGACAGCGGCAACTGCTGCGCGTTTGCGTTGCGCGACCGCCGCCATGCGGTCAATGCATCGCCGGCAGCCCTGCGGCTGGAATTTCTGCCCGAGCGCGATGCCTGGCAGGTGCGCAAATGCCGCGGCGGGCAGGTCCCGTCGCAGCCGTTGCGGCTGGTGAATTGAGCCGCGCGCATGTTGTGGGCCTGCATCTTATTGCCGCAGCTGGCACTGGACGCCGTTCTCCGGCGGCTTGAAGAGCCACACGCGCCGTTGGTGCTGGTGCAGGGGCCGGCCCAGCTGCGCAGCCTGCACTCGGTCAATCTCGCCGCCGCGCAGGCGGGGCTCAAACCGGGCATGCGCTTGTCGGCGGCGCATGCCTTGATGGCGCAGGTGCGCACGATCGATTACGAGGCGCACAACGAGGCGCGCACGCAGCGCTTTCTGGCCGCCTGGGCCTACCGGCACAGCTCGCTGGTGAGCCAGCAGTGGTCGCGCGCCATCGTGCTGGAAGCCGGCGCCAGCTTTCGGTTGTTCGGCCCCTGGCCACGGTTCGAGCGGCGCCTGCGTGACGAGCTGCAGGCGCTGGGCTTCCAGCACCGGCTTGCGCTGGCACCCACGCCGCGCGCCGCACGCGTGCTGGCCGGCCTGCGCGATGGCATGGTGGTGACGGAATTGCCGTCCTTGCACAGCACCCTCGACAAGGTGCCTGTACGCCGCGCCGCGTTGCCCGAGGATACCGGCGAGCGCCTGCAGCACATGGGTGTGCGCACGCTCGCAGCGCTGCGCGGGTTGCCGCGCGATGGGCTGCGCCGGCGCTTCGGTGCCAGCCTGCTGGATCATCTGGATCGCCTCTACGGCCAGGTCGACGACCCGCTGGAGTGCTACGCGCCGCCAGACCATTTCGACCACCGCGTGGAGCTGGGCTACGAGGTGGAAACGCATCCGGCGCTGCTGTTTCCGCTGCGCCGGCTGATCGGCGACCTGTGCACGTACCTGTCCATTCGCGATGGCGGCGTACAGCGGTTTTTGCTGCGCCTGGAACACGAAGAGGGCGCCACCGATGTGGAGATCGGCCTGTTGACTCCGGAGCGTGCGCCCACGTTGTTGTTCGAGCTGGCGCGCAATCGGCTGGAGCGGGTGGAAATTCCGCGCCCGGTGGTAGCGATGCGCCTGCTGGCGCGGCAACTGCCGCCGTTTGTGCCGGCCATGCGCGACCTGTTCGATCAGCGCGCGCAGCAATCGGTGGAGTGGCCGCAACTGCGCGAACGCCTGCGTGCGCGGTTGGGCGATGACGCGGTGTATCGCATCCTGCCGGCCGACGACCCGCGCCCGGAACGTGCCTGGCGTCGCGCCATCGGCGATGCGGTGCGCGAAACCGCCGCGCCGCCACGTCCGCCGCGTCCCACCTGGCTGCTGCCGCAGCCGGTGCCGCTGCACGACCCGCATCTGCGCATCGTGTCCGGCCCGGAACGGCTGGAAAGTGGTTGGTGGGACGACGACGACGCGCGTCGCGATTACTACGTGGTGGAAACCGCGCGCGGCCGGCGCGGTTGGGCATTCGCCGCACCGGGCCGGGTGGATGGCTGGATGCTGCATGGGTGGTTTGCGTGAGCGCGCATGCCCGCGCGGTATCGGAGCACGTGCAGCTTGGCTGCTCATTGCGGCTGCGGCGTACGCGGCCGGTGCCAAGGCTCCAGACAAAACGCGGCAGGATCTGCGGCGATGCCATCTGCCGCGCACTGGACATCTGCAGGGCGCAGCCCGAAGTTGAAGGCGTCCGTGCATGAGCTGGGATGACGCCGTCGATGGCGTGGACCGCGACACGCCCGGCGGGCGCATGCCGCGCGCCTGGAACGTGGCGGCGCGGCTGCGTGCGGCCAACGACGACATCACCCATGCGCAGGTCGCCGATGGCTTGCCCGCGTATGCCGAGCTGCATTGCCTGTCGGATTTCTCGTTCCTGCGTGGCGCCTCCAGCGCAGAGCAGTTGTTCGTGCGCGCACAGCACTGCGGCTACAGCGCCTTGGCCATTACCGACGAATGCTCGCTGGCCGGCATCGTGCGTGGCCTGGAAGCGTCGCGTGCCACCGGCGTGCGGTTGATCGTCGGCAGCGAATTCACCCTCGTCGATGGCACCCGCTTCGTGCTGCTGGTGGAAAACGCGCAGGGCTATCCGCAGTTGTGTGCGCTGATCACCAGCGCGCGGCGTGCCGCAAGCAAGGGCGCGTATCGGTTGGGGCGTGCCGAAGTGGAAGCGCAGTTTCGCGACGGTGTACCAGGTGTGTTTGCACTGTGGTTGCCCAGCGCGCAGCCGCAGGCAGAGCAGGGCGCCTGGCTACAACACGTGTTCGGCGAGCGTGCGTTTCTGGCGGTGGAACTGCATCGCGAGCAGGACGATGCCGCACGCCTGCAGGCGCTGCAATCGCTTGCCCAGCAACTGGGCATGACCGCCTTGGCTAGCGGTGATGTGCATATGGCGCAACGCCGCGAGCGCATCGTGCAGGACACCCTGACCGCCATCCGCTACACCCTGCCACTTGCCGAGTGCGGCGCGCATCTATTTCGCAATGGCGAGCGCCATCTGCGTACGCGGCGCGCGTTGGGCAATATCTACCCGGATGCGTTGTTGCAAGCCACGGTGGAGTTGGCGCAACGCTGCATCTTCGATATTTCCAAGATCAGCTACACCTACCCTAAAGAACTGGTGCCGGAAGGGCATACGCCAACCAGTTATCTACGTCAGCTCACCGAAGCCGGCATTCGCAAGCACTGGCCGGGCGGCATCTCGGCAAAGGTGCGCGAGGACATCGAAAAAGAGCTGGCGCTGATTGCGTTCAAGAAGTACGAAGCGTTCTTCCTCACTGTCCAGGATGTGGTGCGCTTCGCGCGCGAGAAAAAAATTCTTTGCCAGGGCCGTGGCTCATCGGCCAATTCGGCGGTGTGTTATGCGCTGGGCATCACCGCAGTCAATCCCGACGAGACGCGTTTGTTGATGGCACGCTTTCTCTCCGAAAAACGCGATGAGCCGCCAGACATCGACGTGGATTTCGAACACGAACGCCGCGAAGAAGTGCTGCAGTACGTCTACAGCAAGTACGGTCGCGAACGTGCGGCGCTGGCGGCAACAGTGATCTGCTATCGCGGCAAGAGTGCGGTACGCGACGTGGCCAAGGCCTTCGGCCTGCCGCCGGACCAGATCGCGCTGCTGGCCAATTGCTACGGCTGGGGCAATGGTGAAACGCCGATGGAACAGCGCATCGAAGAAGCCGGGTTCGCTCTGGCCAATCCGTTGATCAACAAGATCCTTGCAGTGACCGAGCAGCTGCGCGATCACCCACGGCATCTCTCCCAGCATGTCGGCGGTTTCGTCATTTCCGACGAGCCGCTATCGCTGCTGGTGCCGGTGGAAAACGCCGCCATGGCCGATCGCACCATCATCCAGTGGGACAAGGACGATCTGGAAACCATGAAACTGCTCAAGGTCGATTGCCTGGCGCTGGGCATGCTGACCTGCATCCGCAAGACGCTGGAGTTGGTGCGCGGTCACCGCAGGCGCGACTACAGCATTGCCACGCTTCCGGGTGACGATCTCCCAACCTACAAGATGATCCAGCGCGCCGATACGGTCGGTGTCTTCCAGATCGAGTCGCGCGCGCAGATGGCGATGCTGCCGCGGCTCAAACCTGCGGTGTTCTACGACCTGGTGATCGAAGTGGCGATCGTGCGTCCCGGGCCGATCCAGGGCGACATGGTGCACCCGTATCTGCGCAGGCGACAGGGCCGCGAAGAAGTGAACTATCCATCGCCGGAAGTGGAAGACATCCTCAAACCCACGCTGGGCGTGCCGTTGTTCCAGGAGCAGGTGATGGAACTGCTGATGCATGCCGCCGAGTACACCGAAAGCGAAGCGGACAATCTGCGCCGCTCCATGGCGGCCTGGCGGCGCGGCGGCGACATGGAACAACATCGCACGCGCGTGCGCGAGCGCATGCAGAACAGAGGCTACGCCTCCACCTTCATCGACCAGATCTTTGAACAGATCAAGGGCTTCGGCTCCTACGGGTTTCCGCAAAGCCACGCCGCCTCGTTCGCCAAACTCGTCTATGCCAGCTGCTGGCTCAAACGCCACGAACCGGCAGCCTTCGCCTGCGGGCTGCTCAATTCGCAGCCGATGGGGTTTTATTCGGCCAGCCAGATCGTGCAGGACGCGCGCCGCGGCAGCCCGGAGCGCGAGCGCGTGGAGGTGCTGCCGGTGGACGTGTTGCACAGCGACTGGGACAACACCCTGGTCGGTGGCCGGCCGTGGCGAAGCGACGCCGACCCGGGCGAACAGCCGGCGATCCGGCTGGGCATGCGGCAAGTCGCCGGGTTATCGGAGGTGGTGGCAAATCGCATTGCCGCTGCACGCACGCAACGGGTTTTCGCCGACATCGGCGACCTGTGCCTGCGCGCGGCACTCGACGAAAAAGCGCGCCTGGCCCTGGCCGAAGCCGGCGCCCTGCAGGGCCTGGTGGGCAATCGCAACGCCGCGCGCTGGGCCATGGCCGGTGTGGAGGCGCGGCGGCCGTTGCTGCCGGGCAGCCCGGAAGAGCGCCCGGTGGAGTTCGAAGCGCCGCGCGCGGGCGAAGAAATCCTGGCCGACTACCGCGCGGTCGGCTTGAGCCTGCGCCAGCACCCGATGGCGCTGCTGCGCCCGCAGATGCGCCAGCGACGCATCCTGGGCCTGCGCGAATTGCAGGGACGCCGCCACGGTAGCGGCGTGCATGTGGCCGGCCTGGTCACCCAGCGTCAGCGCCCGGCTACCGCCAAGGGCACCATCTTCGTCACCCTGGAAGACGAGCACGGCATGATCAACGTCATCGTCTGGTCGCATCTGGCGCTGCGCCGCCGCCGCGCGCTGCTGGAGTCGCGCCTGCTCGCGGTGCGCGGCCGCTGGGAACGCGTGGACGGCGTGGAGCACCTCATCGCCGGCGACCTGCACGACCTCAGCAACCTGCTCGGCGAGATGCAGCTGCCCTCGCGCGATTTTCATTGAGCGCTGCCCGCGTGCAGCAGGTATCGGCAGCGCAACACTCCATCGTGTCGATACGCCTGCCCGGATGCTTCATTCGTGTACTGCAATGCAGGGTGGGTGACCACCTGTGGTGCCGATCACCCGCGCATCGCCGGTATCACAGGCGCCGAGCGACGCCGGGCAGGGCGGAGTTGTCGAGGTCGCTATCGGTGAAGACCCGCCTGAGGCCCGTCCACGCAGGCGTTGTGCACCACGAAACCCGGACGCGCATGAATACTGCCCTGCGTTGGTCACCGACAGCCAACCGGTCTGTGCTACACCATGCAGGCTGGCGCGGCCGCGCTGGCTTATCCCTTCACCCACGAGGCGATCATGAAGTTGGAGGCGCTGTTCGAGCAGTTGCATACCTTGCCCACGGTACCCAAGGTGGCGCAGGACCTGATCCGTCAATTCGACGATCCGCAGACCGATATCGATACATTGGCGCGCAGCATCGAGCGCGATCCGGTGATCGCCGCAAAGGTGCTGCGGCTGGCCAATTCGGCGCGCTTTCACGGCCTGCGCGATTCCACCAGCGTGGAAGACGCCGCGATGCGCCTGGGCTTCAATACGCTGCGCACCCTGGTGCTGGCCTCGGCGATGACTGGCGCCTTCCGCGCCGGCCCGGGCTTCGACCTCAAGGCATTCTGGCGGCACAGTTTCGAAGTGGCCGGCATCTGCCGCCTGCTGGCGCGCCAGCACGGCCTGGACCCGGAAACCGCCTTTACCTGCGGCATGATGCACAACATCGGCGAGCTGCTGATCCAGTCCGGCGCCCCGGATTACGCCAGCCGCATCAACCACGACACCTCGTCGGCCGGCCATGCCGCCGAAGAGACGCTGCAACTGGGCTTCGGCTACCCGGAAGTGGGCGCCGAGCTGGTGCGTCGCTGGCAGTTGCCAGCCGTGATCCAGGAAGCCATTGCCTACCAGGTCCGCCCCGCGGCCGCACCCGACGGCGCGCGCATGCCCTTGCTGGTCGCCCAGGCCGTGCAGGTCTCCGACGCCCTGCATGCCCATGGCGGCGACCCTGCGGCGGCACTGCAGGCGGTACGCGGCCCGCTGATGGACGGCGTGGATCTGGACGCGTTGTTCGCCGCGCTGCCTGAGGTCATCGAAGCCGACCGCGCGTTTGCCGAATTGCTGCATTGAACAGTGGTTGCCGCTGCGTCACTCCAGGCGCAGCGGCTCGAACGCGCAGTCCGCCGTGCTCCGGATGTCCTCGCTCCGGGAACAGGCATAGAACTGATCCTGCCCAGGCGCTGGCGCTTGATCGAGCTGCCAGCGGGATGGGTGCTGCAGGGTGACGATCAGGTTGCGTTGCGTCTCCGGCGTCTGGCGATCGAAGTAGGCCAGATCCACCTCCGTGCCACCGCGTAACGTGTAGCTGCAATTGACCAGCACTCCGGTGCTGGGCGCCGCCACGGCTAGGGTGCCGTAGTAGAGCGCTGATGAAAAATGCCGTGGACTGCCCGCGTTGGGTTGCAGGGTACTGGCCCACACGCCGCTCCCGGAGCCGACCTCAAGCCGGACAGGGGCGCGATAGCGTCCGGCCGCGTAGTGCACCGTTTCAGGTGCCGGGCATCGTGCCGCATCCTGAGCGGGCTGCTTGCCGGATGCATCGGCGGCAGCAGGCGGCAACAGCATGCCGGCCAGAATCAACGGTGTCAGTGGACGGATCATGTGTCGGACCTTTCGGCGCGCGGCCGCGGTATGCGATGGAAGGCCGATGAAACAGGCTTGGCGGTCAGCGCACGCCGCATCGGCCGGAGCGGGGCGCACAGGCTCTTGTCGACGCGCTGCTGTGCAGGACGATAGCGAGCCCCACGCCCAGGCCGGCGCCGTGTGCGAATCCGTGGCGCCACGGGCGCATCGATCCACACAGGCTGCCGCCAGCTGGCGTCTCCATCGCGCCACGCAAGGCGTCGCCGCCGATGTCGTTGGTGCCGCACGCCATGCCTTGCACACTGTCACGCCGCGGCGCAGCTGGACGGAAACCTGCGTAGACGCTAGCGTGGTGCGGATTTTTTGCCTACAGGGGAACGCCCAATGCGCCATGACGCGCAGCCGCGCCAGCTCACTTTCCGCGCCGTCGTGCTGGCCATCGTGCTGGCGGTGGTGCTTTCGGCCGCCAACGCCTATCTCGGCCTGTTTGCCGGCCTGACCATTGCCACCGCCATCCCGGCAGCGGTGGTGTCGATGGGCGTGCTGCGCCTGCTCGGCGGCGGCACCATCCTGGAAAACAACATCGTCCAGACCGGCGCCTCGGCCGGTTCGTCGATCGCGGCGGGGGTGATCTTCACCATCCCGGCGCTGGTGATCATGGGCTACTGGCCGGACTTCAAGTACTGGTGGGTGCTGGGCATCGCCGGCATGGGTGGTCTGCTCGGCGTGCTGTTCTCGGTGCCGCTGCGGCGCTCGATGATCGTCGAAGACCCGCTGCCGTTCCCCGAAGGCAAGGCCGCCGCGGAGGTACTCAAGGCCGGCGAAAACCCCGGCCCGGGCCTGAAGATCCTGGCCGCCTCCGGCGCTATCGGTGCGCTGGTCAAGCTGGCTGCGGCCAGCGGCCTGCGCGTGATCCCAGACACCTGGGCGCAGGCCACTTACCTGGGCAGCAGCCGCCTGGTCGGCTATATCGGTACCAACCTGTCGCCGGCGCTGCTGGGCGTGGGCTATATCGTCGGCCTGAATGTCGGCATCGTGGTGCTGTCCGGCTCGATCCTGTCCTGGCATATCGCCATCCCGCTGTATCAGCAGTTCTTCATGGGCAGCGATCCGGCGCTGGCGCAGAGCCTGGCCGGTGCGCCGGCCGCCGATGCGGCATTCGGCATCTGGGGCGCGAAGATCCGCTACCTCGGTGTCGGTGCGATGCTGATCGGCGGCGTGTGGACGCTGTTCTCGCTGCGCAAGTCGCTGTTTTCCGGCATCAAGAGCGGCTTTGCGGCCGCGCGCAAGAGCAGTGGCGGCGTGGTCGCCGAGACCGAGCGCGACCTGCCGATGAAGTGGATGCTGGTGGCGCTGGTGCTGTGCACGCTGCCGCTGCTGGGCCTGTATCAGGCCATCGTGCAGCAATGGCACGTGTCGATCCCGATGACCATCATCATGATCGTGGCCGGCTTCCTGTTCGTGTCGGTGTCCGGCTACCTGGCCGGCTTGATCGGCTCGTCCAACAACCCGGTTTCCGGCATCACCATCTCCACCATCCTGTTCGCGTCGGCGGTGCTAGTGCTGCTGCTGGGCAAGAGCGGCCTGGTGCCGGTGGGCATCGGCGCCGCACCGCTGGGCGCGGTGGCGGCCATCATGATCGGCGCGGTGGTGTGCTGCGCGGCGGCGGTGGGCGGCGACAACCTGCAGGACCTCAAGGCCGGCTACCTGGTCGGTGCCACGCCATGGAAGCAGCAGTTGATGCTGGGCATCGGTGCGTTTTCGTGTGCGTTGATCATGGCGCCAGTGTTGAATCTGCTGGCCCAGGCGTACGGCATCGGCCCGGCCACGCCGCAACATCCCAACTCGCTGGGCGCGCCCCAGGCCACCTTGATGGCGTCGGTGGCCAAGGGACTGTTTGGCGGCCAGTTGCCGTGGACCATGATCGCAATCGGCGCCGGCGTCGGTGCGGCGATCATCGCGCTGGACGAATGGTTGAAGGCCACCGGCAAGCGCTTCCGCGTGCCGGTGCTGGCGGCGGCCATCGGTATCTACCTGCCGCTGGAACTGATGGTGCCGATCTTCATCGGTGGCCTGATTGCGCACCTGGTGGAGCGCTTCCACAACATCCGCGCCGACGACGAAGATGGCCGCGACCGCGTGCATCGTCCGGGCGTGCTGTTCGCCGCCGGCCTGATTACCGGCGAGGCGCTGATGGGCATCGCCATTGCCGTGCCGATCGTGCTGTCCAGCCGTGCCGATGTGCTGGCACTGCCGGCCGCCCTGCAGCTCAATCAATGGATCGGCCTGGCCATTCTCGCCCTGGTTGGCTGGCTGCTGTACCGCATCGGCAAGCGCGGCGAACAGGCCGCCTGAGCCTGCGACAGACACGGCGCATGCGATGCATGCGCCGTCCTGGCAGGCGCGCAACGCGACCTGCCCGCAGCGGATGTCGCTGCCATCATCTGCATCATCCCCACGCACGGCCGCTGCAAACTCCATCGACGGTCCCTGACGGCACCTCGTCGTCTGCGGCCTGTCTTTGCGCCGACTTTATGCCGGGTCCAGCGCTCATGCATAGCGCCTTTATGCCGCCGCTGCGTATCGTGCCGTCTCCCGCACGGATGATGCGCCACCACTGCCGCAAGCCTGGATCGACCCCGCTGATCTCCGCGCCATAGGCCATCGCGCCGCCGCTGCTGCCGACAAAAACGTTAGCCCAATCACACTGCGCTCCTTTCAAGGCACGGTTGCGGCCGCTTTTTGTCTGGCGAGCTCGACAGTTCGATAGGATCGACCAGACGTCGCCGTTTGGGCGTCTGGTCGATCCACCTCTCCACGCGCATTCCCCCCACTCACTGCTGGCCTGTTGTGTCCTGGCCCAGCGCTCTGCCATGGAGTTACTGCAATGCCGACTGTTATTTCCGGTTCTTCTTCCCGCGCACGCCGCATCTCGCTGCTGACCATCGCCGTGGCCGGCATGCTGTGCGGCCTGGCCACTCAAGCGCAGGCGCAAGACGCCACCGAAGCGGCGCTCTGCACCGATCGGCCGACCAAGGCCAATTCCACCTGTACCGTGCCGACCGGCGCCTGGCAGCTGGAAACCGATATCGGCAGCTACACCCGCGACAGCCAGCCCGGCACACGCATCGAAACCTCGGTGTTTACCAATCCCACGCTCAAGTACGGCGTCAGCGACCGCATCGATCTGCAGCTCAACTGGGCGCCACAACTGCAGGTCAAGAGCACCGATCGCGCCACCGGCGCACGCAGCAGCCTGAGCGGCGGTGGCGACATCTATCTGCGCATGAAGGCGCGGTTCTACGAAAGCGACACCGCCACCGTGGCGGTACTGCCGTTCGTCAAGGCGCCGACCGCCCGCACCGGCCTGGGCAACGACGAGTGGGAAGGCGGCGTCGCTCTGCCGATCAACTTTGCGTTGCCCAACAGCTTCTCGTTGACCTTCGGCCCGGAGCTCGACTGGTTGGCCGACAGCGATGGCAGCGGCAAACACATCGCGGTGATCAATGCGATCAACCTGGCCCATCCGCTCACGCCGAAGCTGTCGATGGCGGTGGAGGTGTGGTCCTCGATCAACCGCGATCCTGCACAGACGGTCGAACAGTATTCGGCCGACATCGCCGCGGCGTATCTGCTCAACCCGCTGTTGCAACTGGACGTGGGCGCCAACTTCGGCCTCAACGACCGCACCCCGGACGCGCAGGTGTATGTGGGCATGTCGCACCGCTTCTGATGCGCTGCCGCCCGTGCCGCCCATAGGCGGCATGGGCAATGCGCACGACGGCGTGCCGCGCCACTTCACGCCGCATGACGTCCTGCCTTTGCGCGTGCGCCGCAGCAACGCCTACCATCGGCGTTTTGCCGTTGCGGGAATTATCGATGAAGCTGCGTCACGCCGTATTGCCCTTGTGTTTGCTGGCCGCCTTGCCAGACCTTGCCGCCGCGCGCGGTTTCGATGTGCGCGACATGGTGGCACTGGACCGGGTGTCCTCACCCACGCTCACGCCCGATGGCGGCAGCGTGCTGTTCGCCAAACGCCAGGCCAAGACCAGCAATGGCAAGCCGGCCACCAGCCTGTGGGTGCGCAATCTGCGCACGCGCGATCTGGCGCCACCCAAGCGGCTGACCCCGGAAGGCTGGAACGTCAACAGCCCGGCGTTGTCGCCCGATGGCAAGACGGTGTACTTCCTCAGCAGCAAGTCCGGCAGCCAGCAGCTCTATGCGCAGCCGATGGCCGGCGGTACCCCGCAGCAACTCACCGCCTTTGCGGTGGATGTGGACAGCTACAAGCTCTCGCCCGAGGGCAAGCGCATCGTCTTCAGTGCGGGCGTGTTCCAGGACTGCGGTTCGGACCTGGGCTGCACCAAGAAGCGGCTGGGCGAGCTCAAGAACAGCAAAGCCAGCGGCGTCGTGTACGACCAGCTGTTCGTGCGGCATTGGGACACCTGGAACGATGGCCGCCGCAATACCTTGTTCGTGGCCGACCTGCCAGCGGCAGGTGGCAAGGCCGTGGTCGGGGCGTCGGCCATCAGTGCCACGCTGGCCGGCGACGCGCCCTCCAAGCCGTTTGGCGGCAACGACGACTACACCTGGTCGCCCGATGGCAGCACCGTGGTGGCCAGTGTGCGCATCCCGCAGCCGCATGGCCCGGAAGCCGGCAAGAACGGCAAGGCGGCTGGCAAGCCCACCGGCAACGACGAGCCGTGGCAGACCAACTTCGATCTGTATCGCCTGGATGCCACCGGCAAGTCTGCACCGGTCAATCTCACCGCGGCCAATCCGGCCTGGGATGCCGGCCCGGTGTTCAGCGCCGACGGCAAGACGCTGTACCACCGCGCCATGAAGCGCCCGGGGTTCGAGGCCGATCGCTTCGGCCTGATGGCGATGGACGTGGCCAGCGGCAAGACGCGCGAGATCGCGCCGAAGTGGGATCGCTCCGCCGGTGAGATCGTCTTGAGCGAGGACGGTACCAGCCTGTACACCAGCGCTGACGAGCTCGGCGAGCACCCGTTGTTCAAGATCGACATCGCCACCGGCACCACGACCAAGCTGGTCGGCGAGGGCGCGGTGCACGCACCGACGCTGGCTGGAACCACGCTGGCGTTTACCCGCAACTCGCTCAAGAGCGGCGACCAAATCTTCGTGAGCGACCTGCAGGGCCAGGGTCTGCGTGCGATCAGCCAAAGCGCAGGCGAGCAGCTGCCCGACGTGCAGTTCGGCGACTACGAGCAGTTCCAGTTCAAGGGCTGGAACAACGACACCGTCTACGGCTACGTGGTCAAGCCGTACAACTATCAGGAAGGCAAGACCTACCCGGTGGCGTTCCTGATCCATGGCGGTCCGCAGGGCAGCTTCGGCAATGGCTGGAGCAACCGCTGGAATCCGCAGACCTACGCCGGCCAGGGCTACGCGGTGGTGATGATCGACTTCCACGGCTCCACCGGCTATGGCCAGGAATTCACCGATGCGATCAGCCAGCACTGGGGCGACCGCCCGCTGGAAGACCTGCAAAAGGGCTGGGCCGCCGCGCAGAAGCAGTACGGCTTCCTCAATGGTGACAAGGCGTGCGCGCTGGGCGCCAGCTACGGCGGCTACATGGTCTATTGGATGGCGGGCAACTGGAATCAGCCGTGGAAGTGCCTGGTCGACCACGACGGTGTGTTCGACAACCGCACCATGGGCTACGCCACCGAAGAACTATGGTTCAGCGAATGGGAAAACGGCGGCACGCCGTGGCAGAACCCCGCCGGCTACGAGAAGTTCAACCCGGTGCTGCACGTGGACAAGTGGAAGGTGCCGATGCTGGTGATCCACGGCCAGCAGGATTTCCGTATCCCGGTCGAACAGGGCCTGGCCGCATTCACCGCGCTGCAGCGCAAGGGTATCGACTCCAAGTTCCTGTATTTCCCGGACGAAAACCACTGGGTGCTCAAGCCGGACAACAGCATCCTGTGGCACGACACCGTCAACGGTTGGTTGAAGCAGCACATCGGGCAATAAGCCGGCGATACCGGCACGCCGCGCAATGCGGCGTGCCGGTCTTCATTGATAGGCACGCTGCAACGTTGGTTTACAAACAGCAGCGCGACACGTGTGCGCACGCAACCGCGACACATGCGGCTGCGTGCGCCGAGGTCGACCCGCAGCATGCAGCGATCGCTGCTACAGCTGCATTGCTGTCGGGTTCGCTTGCGGTCACACACGTTACGCCGAGACAAGCGCTGTCGAGTGCGCTTGCCGGCGCGCGCAAACCGTGTCGCGACGAAACGGCGGCTGATCGCGCACGGGCATCATCGCCCCGGCGTCATGTCGACGTGTCAAAATAGCGCTTCTTTAACTTTCCCAGTCCCTGCAGGATCGCAAGGATCTTCCGTATGCGCACGTTCGCCCGTCCCGCCCTGCTGGGGCTCGCCCTGATCTTCAGCCCTGCCTGGAGCGCCACGCCGCGGACGGCAGCTGGCGCACCTGCGCGTGTGCCGGCACCTGCGGCGCCCGTGGCCGCAGCGGAGGCGGCCGACAGCGAGCTGCTGGTGCCGCTGCCGGCAACACTGAAGTCGGGCATGAACTACCGCGCGTTCTCGCAGGCAATTGCCGAACAGGGCTGGCAGCCTGTGGATCCGCTTGCAGCCGACAGCTGCATGGCGGCGGGCGACTGCGAAATCGAATTTGTGGCACCGGCTGCCGGTGCGCGTCTGCGCGTGCAGGTGGGGTCGCAATCGGGTGCGGCCGTGGTGCAGAGCTGGGCGGCACGGCGCACGCCGGCCGATCGTCTGGGCGCGACCAGTGCTTCGCTCGACACCGCCAAGGCCGCTCCCGCTGCAGCCACGGCCACCGTGGCCGAAGAGCCGCGCTGACCTCCTGCAAGCCGTGCGGCCTGCGCGGCGTATCATGAAGCGGCGCGGCGATGCTGTTCGCCGAGATGGCTGCGTCGTTTTCTTGCTGCCGCGTCTTTCCTGCTCACGAGCCCACCGTCCTGCATGAAGAGCATCGATCCTGCCGATCTGGAAGCGTTGTTCGATGCCGTGCCGGACGTGCTGTTCTTCGTCAAGGATCGCGAGGGCCGCTATACCCACGTCAACCAGACCATGCTGCGGCGGCTTGGTCTGAAATCGCGCAAGGAGCTGATCGGCAAGCGCGTGGCCGAGGTGTACCCGAGCGGCCTGGGTGCCAACTACGCTAATCAGGATGAGCAGGTGCTGGCCGGCGAGGTGATCGACAACCTGCTGGAGCTGCACCTGTTCGCCAACCGCGAACCGGGTTGGTGTCTCACCTGCAAGCGCCCGCTGCTGGTGGATGGCAAGGTGCAGGGCATCATCGGCATCTCACGCGATCTCGGTCCGCAGGACGGGCACGAGTCGCAGTACGAAAAATTGCGGCTCGCACTGGCCTACCTCAACGCCAACTACGCGCAGAACGTGCGCATGCAGGCGCTGGTGGAAATCACCGGGTTTTCGATGTCCAAGCTGCAACGCTCGTTCCGCAAGGTGTTCCAGCTCACTCCGCAGCAGGTATTGGCCAAGTTGCGGCTGCAGATGGCCATGCATCTGCTGCACGGCGACAAGAGCCTGACCGAAATCGGCCACGCCTGCGGCTTCAGCGATCAAAGCGCCTTTGCGCGGCAATTCAAGCAGGCCGTGGGCATGACGCCGCGCGAGTATCGTGCGCTGGCGAATGCGCAACGGTTTGCTGTCGAAGCGGTGTAGAGCTGCAGACCACACGACTGCACCGCTGTGGAGTATGCGTGGCTAGTTCCAGCATCTCTCTTCCAATGTTCAACATCTAAACGATGGGTCGGTCGAGGGCGCGGTGCCCTCACCGCTTGCTGGACACGCCGTGAATCCGTCCGTGGAGGCTCGGTGGCGGCATCCATGCCGCCACACGGTCCCGCAATCGGCGAGGGCACCACGCCAGACAGTTGGCTAGTGCTTTTTTTGAAGAGCATCAAGGTCACCGCGCCGCCAGGCTGCTGGCCGCTGGTGGAGATCCTTGCCCATCGACCAACTCCACTGGTCCTTGCCCGCCCACCGTCGCGGGACCCTGAGCGGCATGGATGCCGCGCCGGAGCCTACATGGACGTACTTGCGGCGTGTCCCGCGATAGTGGGCGGGCAAGGGCCCTGCAGCAAAATGCAGAGGTGGCACTCCGCAGCTGGTCTTCCGCGCTGTCAACGTACCTTATGGCGATCAGCATCGGCGTTCTGGTCTTGCTGGTTCAGTCAAACGCTGAGTCGGTCGAGGGCGCGGTGCCCTCACCGCTCGCGGGACACGCCGTGAATCCGTCCGTGGAGGCTCGGTGGCGGCATCCACGCCGCCACACGGTCCCGCAATCGGCGAGGGCACCGCACCAGACAGTGTGCTGGCGACGTCGTTGAAGGACGAAAGCACCGCACCGGACAGTTGGCTGATGGTTTTGTTGAAGAGCGAAGAAGCCACGCCACGCGCCTTGCCGATTGCTTATCAAAGCGCTGCGCATCAACTAAACACCGCGCACCGACCATCTCCACTGGTCCTTGCCCGCCCACCGTCGCGGGACCCTTGGCGGCATGGATGCCGCCACGGAGCTACATGGACGTACTTGCAGCGTGTCCTGCGATGGTGGGCGGGCAAGGGCCCTGCAGCAAAATGCAGAGGTGGCACTCCGCAGCTGATCTTCCGCGCTGTCAACGTACTCCATGGCGATCAGCATCAGCATCAGCGTCTTGCAGGTTCAGCCAAATGCGGCGTCGATCGAGGGCGCGGTGGCCTTGACCCATGCAATCAACAGCAAGCTCAACGCCTCCGGCGATGCATCTTCATCGCTGCCTTGCGGAAACAACTTGGGCGCGAAACGGCTACTGGAAAGCCGCCCGCGCCCAAGCCTGCATCTGCCAACCAGCCGCGATTACGCCAGCATGCGCACCTTCGGCTCGCGTGCCCACTGGCGGGTCTTTGCCGCCGCGATGAAGGCCTTGGTATCGGCGGCAGAAACGATGCCCGCGTCCTTGCCGACGTTGCCGGCCTTGAGCAGCAGTTGCGCACCGTCGTCGAAGGCGATCGCCTTCAGATGCGCCCAGGCGTTGCTGACGAAATCCAGCGCCGCCGATTCGTTGGTCAATGCCTTGGCCGCTTCCGACGACAGCAATACCGCCACCGCATCGAAGATGATCGACGGGGTGCCGGCCAGCTGGCCATCGGCCGCCAGTTGCTTGCCATCGCTGAGCCTGGCGCCCCCCAGTTTGGGTGCCACGATCTTGACCGTGGCGCCGGCCGCTTCCGCCGCCTTGCGCACTGCCTTGATCGCGGCAGCATCCGAGCCGTCGTGGATCAGGATGCCGACCGTGCGGCCTTGCAGGGTGTCCTTCATCTTGCCGATCAGCTGCAACGCCGGCGACAACGGCATATCGGTGGGCGCAACGGCCGCTGGCGGCGCGGGTGGCAGCGTGGTCATGCCCATGCCGTCGGCCACGCGCTTGGCCAGGCTTTCATCGATGTGGCGCAGATGGCCGACAACGGCCTCGCGCACGTGCGCGGTTTCGACCTTGGACAGTTCAAATACCAGCGCCGATGCCAGGTGTGCCTGCTCCGGTGCGGTCTGGCTGCGGAAGAACATGCGCGCCTGGCTGTAATGGTCGGCAAAGCTGTCCGCACGCACGCGGCCCTTGACGCCATCCTCGGCGGGCGTGGCATGGCTGGGGAATCCACGCAGCGCCTCGCGCGGCGCATCTGCCTGCAGCGAGCTCGGTTCATAGGCCACGCGTCCCTTCGGCACGCCCATCTGCATGTGGCCATCGCGTTGGTTGTTGGCGAACGGGCACTTGGGTGCGTTGATCGGAATCTGGTGGAAATTCGGCCCGCCCAGACGGCTGAGCTGGGTGTCCAGATACGAGAACAGACGCCCCTGCAGCAGCGGATCGTTGCTGAAGTCGATGCCGGGCACGATGTTGGCCGGGCAATATGCCACCTGCTCGGTCTCGGCAAAGAAGTTGTCCGGCCAGCGGTCCAACACCATGCGCCCGACGATCTGCAGCGGCACCAGTTCTTCCGGAATGACCTTGGTCGAATCCAGGTGGTCGAACGGGAATGCCTCGGCCTCGGCCTCGGTGAACAGCTGCACGCCCAATTCCCATTCCGGGAAGTCGCCGTTCTGGATCGCTTCGAACAGGTCGCGGCGCTGGAAGTCCGGGTCGGCGCCGGCGATCTTCACCGCCTCGTCCCAGATGGTCGATTGCAGGCCAAGCTTGGGACGCCAATGGAATTTGACGAAGGTGCTTTCGCCCTTCTCATTGAGGAAGCGGAAGCTGTGAATGCCGAAGCCTTCGATCATGCGCAGCGAACGCGGAATGGTGCGGTCGCTCATCGCCCACATGATCATGTGCATGGATTCGGGCGTGAGCGAGACAAAATCCCAGAACGTGTCGTGCGCGCTGGCGGCCTGCGGAAAGCCACGGTCAGGCTCCATCTTTACTGCATGGATCAGGTCCGGGAACTTCATCGCATCCTGGATGAAGAACACCGGGATGTTGTTGCCGACCAGATCCCAGTTGCCCTCCTTGGTGTAGAACTTCACTGCGAACCCACGCACGTCGCGGGGCGTGTCCACCGAGCCGGCGCCACCTGCCACGGTGGAAAAGCGCGTGAACAGCGGGGTTTTTTCGCCGAGCTCGGTGAAGATCTTGGCCGTGGTGTACTGGCTCAACGATTTGGTCAGCTCGAAATAGCCATGCGCCGCGCTGCCGCGCGCATGCACGATGCGCTCAGGAATACGCTCGTGATCGAAGTGGGTGATCTTCTCGCGCAGGATGAAGTCTTCCAGCAACGTCGGCCCGCGCGGCGTGGCGCGGAGCGAGTTCTGGTTGTCGCCGACCGGGATACCTTGATTGGTGGTCAGTTGCGGATGCGAGCCGCCGGCCTTTTGATGCAGTTCGTCGCCGCGACCGCGCGACACATCGGCGGTGGCGCTTGCGGTAGCGGCGGCAGGAATCTGCGCGGGTTTACTGGGGGACTTGGCCATGGGACTCCACTCTGGCGAGCTGATTGCGGGCTGAGCCACAGAGCGTGCGAGTGGCGCTGTTAACTGCATGTGTCTGCTTGAGAACGAATACTCACATCTGCGCAGAACCCTGCAGCGCGTCGCAGCGCTTTGTTGCGCGCGTCACGTCAGTGGGCACATGCACCGAATGATGTGCATGCGCAGGCCGGTGTTACAGCAGATCCAGCGGCTGCTTGCGCGTTGGCGCAGGGAAACTGCGGTCCAGCTCGGCAAGATCGTCGTCATCCAGCTGCAACGCACAGGCGGCGGCGTTCGCGCGCACATGCTCCGGCGTGCCCGACTCGGGAATGGCGATGACCTTGCCGCTGCGAATCGCCCACGCCAGTGCGACGGCAGTGGCCGCCACGCCGCGTCGCGCACCGATGGCCTGCAAGGTTGGGTGGCCGAGCAGGGCGCGGCTACCCAACGGCGAGTACGCCATCACTGTCACCTGATGGTCGGCGCACCACGGCAGCAGATCGAATTCGATGCCACGGCTGCCGGCGTGGTACAGCACCTGATTGACCAGGCAGCGTTGTCCGCCATCGATGGACCACAGTTCTTCCATGTCATCGACATCGAAGTTGGATACGCCCCAGTCGCGGATCTTGCCGGCATCGCGCAAGGCTTCGAACGCATCGACCACCTCGGCCAGCGCGCTGCCGCCGCGCCAATGCAGCAGGTACAGGTCCAGCGTGCGCACACCCAGCCGCTGCAGGCTGGCCTCGCAGGCGCGCGCAATACCGCGCGCGCTGGCATTGCCGGGCAACACCTTCGACACCAGATACGGCGGCTGCCTGCTGTCGATGGCCTGGCCGATCAGCTGCTCCGAGCGGCCATTGCCGTACATCTCGGCGGTATCGATCAGCCGCATGCCCAACTGCTGGCCAACCTGCAGCGCATCGATCTCCTGCTGCGACGGATGCCGGCCCTGGCCCAGATTCCACGAGCCCAGCCCGAGTGCCGGTACCTCGCGCCCATGACGCAGGCGCAACTGGGGACAGGAGGGTGACGGGGCGATGGACATGGATGGCTCCTCTGCGGTGATGGCGGTTGGTCGTGTGTCCCGTGCGACGGGCGACGTGCATGCACGGTTGCGGGCGCCTGCCGGCATCCCGCGGCAGCGGTCCTATCGTTGAGCAGCGTGCGTTACGTCGGGCTGATGCTGTTGCGAAGGCGATGGGACGTTTGCCGTGGCAGCGCGCGCCTGTGCGTCCCAAAAGCCACAGCGGTGCCGTTGCATGAAGTCCGGCGTTGCGCCGATCCGGGCGGGCGACAAGGTCAGCGGTGTCTGGCCAGCGAATCGCGGCCACCGCGGGCGTCCGTTCCCGTTCGGATCGCCGGTACGCGCGAACGCGCCCCAGTAGTCCTGCAACGTGTCGGAGAACGCCTGCTGCGCCGGACTGAACTGCGGATCGCCGCTGAGCACCCATGGGCGCTGAAACAGATACACCAGCTCGGAGGCGTGAAAGGCGCCCAACGTCGGCGAGAACGGCAGGCGCAGCAGCCCGTACGGCGCCTGCGAGTCATCGAACTCGTATGCGTACACCGGGGCATGCGTGCGCAATGCCTGGCCCAGCCGGCGCGTCGGACAGGCGAAACCGCCGTCGGTGACGATGTCGGCAAACGCCTCCCAGCGCGAATGCGTGGCGACATCGGCGTACTGCGCCATGATCGGCGCCGCAGACGCGTGCATGCGTTGGATGCGTGCCTCGTAGCCACTGCGCGAGGTGAGCTTGCCAAGGTAGGACAGCAGCTGCGCAAACAGGCGTCCCTCATCGCGGTTATTGCCGATCAGTACCGGCACCTGTGCGTGTTGCGCGCTTGCGATCGCCTGTGCAGGTGGTAGCGGCAGCACATCGCCGCCGGCCATCGGCGCCCACGCATCGCGCCCGGTCAGGCCGCGTCGCTGCGGCGTTGCATCGGCCAATGCATCGGCCGGAAGCGCGCGCAGGCATGCTGCAACATCGGCCGTGTGCGTGCAGCCAAGCGCCTGCGCCATGCGCACACCGCCGTGTTCGGCTTCATCGCGGGTCACGCTGGAATCGGCGGCCAGGCAGCTGCCGCTTTGCAGGATGGCACGCTGGAACAGCCCTTTGGCCGTTGGCGAAGTGAGCTGATAACAGATGCTCCATGCGCCGGCGGATTCGCCGAACACGCTGACGTTGTGCGCATCGCCGCCGAACCCGGCGATATTGCGTTGTACCCAGCGCAGCGCGGCCTGCTGGTCGAGCAGCGCATACGCGCCTTCGCCCTCGCCACGCAGACCAGGGTGCGCAAGAAAGCCGAACACGCCCAGCCGGTAGTTGGGCGCCACCACGATGACATCCTGGCGCGCCGCCAGTGCGCTCAGGTCGTAATCCGCATTGCTGCCCAGCTCCAGCGCACCGCCATAGATCCATACCATCACCGCGCGTGGATGCGCGGGGGCCGGGCCGGGCGGGGCATAGATGTTCAGCGTGAGGCAGTCCTCGGAGACATGCGTGCGTCCGATGCGATAGCGCGGCAAGCAAGCGGGCCCTGCGTGCGTGGCATCGCGCACGTCCTTCCAGGCCGGCACCGGTTGTGGCGCGCGAAAGCGCAATGCGCCCACCGGCGGCGCTGCGAACGGTATGCCCAGGAAGACCTTGCCGTGCGCGCTGGTCACACCGCGCACCGGCCCGGCGTCGGTCTGCACCACCGCCGCACGCGCATCGTGCGCCTGCACCAGTGCCGGCACCTCGCCGGGACGACGCGGCGCGCAGCCGCTCAACATGCAGGCGGCCAGCAGCACGGCGCCGAGATGTTTCAGTTCAAGCATGTGCGAGGCTCTGCCAGTGCGGTAAGGACGTCCGCCATCATCCCGACTGCACGTGTAGGCCAGGCAAATGAACGACGCGCCTTGCGCGCAATGAAAAACCCAGCCGTTTCCGGCTGGGTTTTTTGTTTACAGCATGCGTGGCGCTACTCAGGCTTCGGCGTCTTCCTTGTACGCGTCCACCGGGATGCAGGCGCACATCACGTTCTTGTCGCCATAGACGTTGTCCACGCGCGCCACCGGCGGCCAGTACTTCTGGTGCTTCAGGCTGGGCAGCGGGAAGGCGGCCAGTTCGCGCGGGTAGGCATGGGCCCACTCGCTGGCCGAGACCTGCGTGGCAGTGTGCGGGGCGTGCTTGAGCGGGTTGTCCTCGCGGTCCAGGCGGCCGTCCTCGATGGCGCGGATCTCTTCGCGGATCTGGATCATCGCGTCGATGAAGCGGTCCAGCTCATGCTGCGATTCGCTTTCGGTGGGTTCCACCATCAGCGTGCCGGCGACCGGGAAGCTCAAGGTCGGTGCGTGGAAGCCGAAGTCGATCAACCGCTTGGCGATGTCTTCGGCGCCGATGCCGCTGGTCTTCTCCAACGGGCGCACGTCGAGGATGCATTCATGCGCCACCAGCCCGTTGCGGCCGGTGTACAGCGTCTTGTAGTGCGGGGCCAGGCGCTTGGCGATGTAGTTGGCATTGAGCAGGGCCACCTGCGTGGCCTTGCGCAGGCCGGCGCGGCCCATCATGGTCACGTACATCCAGCTGATCGGCAGGATGGAGGCAGAGCCATAGCTGGCCGCGCTGACCATGCCGACATCGCCTTCGCCGCCCAGCGTTCTCGGTAGGAACGGCGCCAGATGCGATTTGACCGCACACGGGCCCACGCCCGGGCCGCCGCCGCCGTGCGGAATGCAGAAGGTCTTGTGCAGGTTCAGGTGCGACACGTCCGAGCCCCACTTGCCGGGCTTGGCCACGCCAACCAGCGCGTTCATGTTGGCGCCGTCGGTGTAGACCTGGCCGCCATGCGCATGCACGGCTTCGCAGATCGCCACCACGTCTTCTTCGAACACGCCGTGGGTGGACGGGTAGGTGATCATCAGCGCAGCCAGGCGGTCGGAATATTTCTCCGCCTTGGCGCGGATGTCTTCGACATCGACGTTGCCGTTGGCATCGCACTTGGTGACCACCACGGTCATGCCGCACATCTGTGCGGAGGCCGGGTTGGTACCGTGTGCGGACTCCGGGATCAGGCAGATGTCGCGATGCGCCTCGCCGCGCGCGCGGTGATAGGCACGGATCGCCAGCAGGCCGGCGTACTCGCCCTGCGCGCCGGAATTGGGCTGCAGGCTCACCGCGTCGTAGCCGGTGCATTCGACCAGCATCGCTTCCAGCTCGTCGATCAGCTGCGCGTACCCGGCCGACTGTTCGGCCGGGGCCAGCGGATGGATCGCGCCGAACTCCGGCCAGGTCACCGGGATCATTTCGGCGGTGGCGTTGAGCTTCATGGTGCAGCTGCCCAGCGGGATCATGGTGCGATCCATCGCCAGGTCCTTGTCGGCCAGCGAACGCATGTAGCGCAGCAGTTCGTGCTCGCTATGGTGGGTGTTGAACACCGGGTGGGTCAGGAACGGCGTCGTGCGCAGCAGGCCTTGCGGCAGGGCATCGGCGGTGGCGGCATCCAGCGCGTCCACATCGGCCGTGGCACCGAACAGCTGCGCCAGCGCGACCACGTCGGCGCGCGTGGTGGTTTCGTCCAGGCTGATGCCGACCGCCTCGCTGTCGATGGCGCGCAGGTTGATGCCGGCCGCACGCGCGCGAGCGTGGATGGCATCGGCATCGATTGCCTTGACGTGCAGGGTGTCGAAGAAATGCTCGCCCACGGTGACGCCGGCGCTGCGCAGTGCGGCCGCCAGGATCGCCGCCAGGCGATGGGTGCGGCGCGCGATGCGGGTCAGGCCATCGGGGCCGTGGTAGACCGCGTACATCGACGCCATCACCGCCAGCAGCACCTGCGCGGTGCAGATGTTGGAGGTGGCCTTCTCGCGGCGGATATGTTGCTCGCGGGTCTGCAGGGTCAAGCGATACGCCGGGTTGCCGGCGGCATCGATCGACACGCCGATCAGGCGGCCCGGCATCGAACGCTTGTAGGCATCGCGGCAGGCCATGAAGGCCGCATGCGGGCCACCAAAGCCGAACGGCACACCAAAGCGCTGCGAATTGCCGACCACGATGTCCGCGCCCCATTCGCCGGGGGCGGCAATCAGGGTCAGTGCGAGCAGGTCGGTGGCCACCGCGACCAGGCCGCCCTGCGCATGTACCGCCTCGGCCAGCGCGGCGTGATCGCCGATATGCCCGAAGCTGTCCGGGTACTGCAGCAGCACGCCGAAGCATTCGGCCTGCAGCGCTTCTTCCGGCGTACCCACGCGCAGCACGATGCCCAGCGGCTCGGCGCGCGTGCGCAGCAGTTCCTGCGTCTGCGGGTGCACTGCGTCGTGCACGAAGAAGATGTCGGACTTCGATTTGGCCGAGCGCTTGGCTAGCGTCATCGCTTCGGCCGCGGCGGTGGCTTCGTCCAGCAGCGAGGCGTTGGCGATCTGCATGCCGGTCAGATCCGCGCACAGGGTCTGGAAGTTGATCAGCGCTTCCATGCGGCCCTGTGAGATCTCCGCCTGATACGGCGTGTAGGCGGTGTACCAGGCCGGGTTTTCCAGGATGTTGCGCAGGATCACCTTCGGCGTATGGGTGCCGTAATAGCCCTGGCCGATGAAGGTGCGCTGCACCTGGTTCTTGCCGGCGATGGCGCGGATCTTGGCCAGCGCTTCTTCTTCGGTGATGGCATCGGGCAGCGCCAGCGCGGCCGGCGACTTGATGTTGCCCGGCACGATGGCGTCGGTGAGCGCATCCAGCGAGGCGTGGCCGACCACCTCGAGCATCTGCGCGATTTCCGCGTCGTTGGGGCCGATATGGCGTTCGACGAACGCGCCGTGGTGTTCGAGGTCGCGCAAGGAAGACGGGGTCTGGGACATGGCGGGCATCCGGGGCAGGGGGCAGACGAATGGTCGACGCGTCCCGCAGCCGGCCCGGCGCGCATGGCGCACCGCGACCCGCCGTAGCGACGGTCTTCCTCGCGCCCCTCTGTCCTTTTGCCTGAGAGTTTAAAAACGCGGCATGGCGCCTGGCCTGCCTGCGTTCCGTGCCCCTTCGGCGCCGGCATCGGCCGGTCTCTCCAGAGTTGTACTGCGGATGGTATCGGGCCTGAGCGATTACGGGCTGTTGCGCCTTCGGCAGCGGCAGTGCCGCTTCTCCCACCGTGTTGCCGGCCGATTATAGCGTGGCTGCGCATGCTGGCGGGCCCGCGTGGGTCGCCGGCAACGGCCCGTGCACTTGGGTTTGCTTAACCTCGCCGGCGCAAGCGCCTATCATCGGCGCCCTCACGCGCTATCCGGTGCCGCCCCCGGCGGATGCCGGCGTGCGTCCCGGATGCATCACGTTTCGGATCCCTGCATGACCCCCACCACGCCCTCCACCCGGCGCATGGCGCTGCTGCTCGCCGGGCTGGCGATGTTCGGCCCGTTTTCCATCGACACCATCTTCCCGGCGTTCTCGCGGCTCAGCCGCAGCCTGGCGGTGGACCAGGTGGCGATCCAGCAGACCATCAGCGTCTACCTGCTGGCCTATGGCGTGATGAGCATCGCGCACGGGCCGCTGTCCGATGCCTGGGGCCGCAAGCGGGTGATCCTGGGCGGGCTGGTACTGTTCATCGCCGGCTCGATCGGCTGCGCGCTGTCGCAGGACCTGCCCACGCTGCTGGCGTTCCGCGCCTTGCAGGGCCTGTCGGCCGGGGTGGGCATGATCGTCGGGCGGGCGGTGATCCGCGACCTGTTCCATGGCCCGGACGCGCAGCGGCTGATGAGCCAGGTCTCGATGATCTTCGGCATCGCGCCGGCCATCGCGCCGATCATCGGTGGCTGGATCCTGCTCAGCGGTGCCGGCTGGCCGCTGATCTTCTGGTTTCTGGTGGTGTTCGGGCTGGTGCTGCTGGTGGCCACCATGACCTGGCTGCCGGAAACCCACCCGGTGGAGGCACGCACCCCGCTGCAGTTCAAGCGCCTGCTGCAGGACTATGTGCGCATCGGCTTCAATCCGCGCTTCCAGCGGCTGGCCGCGGCCGGGTCGCTCAACTTCGCCGGCATCTTCCTGTACATCGCCTCGGCGCCGGTGCTGATCATGCAGCACCTGCATCTGGGCGAGGGCGACTTCGCCTGGCTGTTCATTCCCACCATCGGCGGCATGACGCTGGGTTCGTTCCTGTCCGGGCGCATGGCCGGGCGCATGGAGCCGGTGCGGCAGATCCGCATCGGCTTCATCTGCTGCGGTGTGGCAGCGCTCGCCAACCTGGGCTACACCATGACGGTGGCGCAGATCGCGCTGCCCTGGGCGGTGCTGCCGATCTTCCTGGCCGGCGTGGGCATGGCGTTGATTTTCCCGATCCTGGCGCTGGCGGTGCTGGACATGTACCCGCACCAGCGCGGCCTGGCGTCCTCGCTGCAGGCCTTCACCCAATTGATGACCAACACGCTGGTGGCCGGGGTGCTGTCGCCGCTGCTGAGTGAACACCCGCGGCATCTGGCGATCGGGATGACCGGTTTTTTCTTGCTGGGCTGGCTATTCTGGCGCTGGGAGCGCCGCAGCGGCCGCCGTCTACGGCACCGCCAGGCCACCGAGGCAGTGCCTCTGGAGCCGGCCGACCACCTTTGACCCCACAGGAGCCCGCATGTCCACCGATTCCAAGTTGCGCCGCGATGCCCGCAAACGCGCCGCCGAGCGCCAGCGCAACCAGGCTGCCGCCAAGGCCACGGCCGACTCGCCGATCGAACCGCATGCAGAACTCCGCGATCAGCAACGCACCCTGCTGGCCGGCATCGTCCGCCGCGACGGCGAATGGGTGCTGGGCATGGACGGCCGCATCGCCGGCGAAAGCACCAGCGCCGCCCAGGTGCTGGCGCTGATCATGCGCGCGGCCGAACTGCACGAACGCCAGGGCACGCCGGTGCGCCTGACCTACTCGGACGCCCTCAAGGACGCCGCGCACGCCGAAGCCCGAGCCGACGGCATGGAGTTCGAACAATTCAAGACCAAGTTGAGCGAACGCTTGCAGGGCGGCGCCAAGCTCAATTGAGCCACGCTCGCCGTGTGCCTTCGCTGGTGCCTTGAGAGACGCGTCGTTTAGAACGGGTTACCGGGTTGCTGTGCCTGCTGCAAGGATGTGCAGCAGGCCGGTGTTAGATCCGCTGCCTGGCAGGTGTGGCGCGCGGTATCACCGGCCAGCCAGCAGATCATCGTTCCCGTCCAGCCCACCGGGCCAACATCGCGGTTGGCCATGCGTGTCTTCGAACGCTTTCGATCGGGGAATTCAGGTGCAGCCGCCAGCGCGCAGTCTCAGCGCGCCTGCGCCTGTCGCTGCGTTTCCTGCTGCGACGCCTGCGCCTGCGTGGCGGCATCGCGCTCCGTGCCGGTTTCCAGCGCCTGCAGGCGTTGCAGGCTGTTGGCAATGGGCTCCTCCTGCACAGCCTTGGCATCGAAGCTGCCCCGCAAATGCGCTGGCGAGTCGAGCGCTCCCTGCACCACGAACCCGCGCGCGGGATCGTTGCCGAGTAGCACGTGATCGACCCGCTGCAAGCCATTCTCGCGTGCGGCTACCACCGACCCCAAGGCCAGGCGTTCGCTGTCCATCCCGGCCGCAGGGCCGGGCGTCGCCTGCAGGCGCTCCACTGCCGCCGTGCATTGCTGCAGCAATGCATGATCCGGGTGCGTTGCATCGCGCGGGTCCGGCAGCGTCGGGGTGGCGTCCGTCGGTCGCGGCAGTACGGTGGCATCCACACGCTGCAGCTGGCCGTCGTATGTTCCGTCGGCACCGTCGGCGATGCGCTGCAGCCGCTCGGCAAACCCATAAGGCGATCCACCCACATTGCGCGCCATCGCGATTGCGAACTGCTCGGGCGACTGCGACGGGGCGTTGCGGTCGCCGACCAGCGCCGTCAACGCGCTGCCGCTGATCTTGCCGGCGTCGGCGCTGGCGCGGGTCTGCTCCAGCAGCGCCTGCATCTGCACCTCGCTGAATTCCAGCGTGGTTTTCTGCCCTGGCGCGATTGCGCCAGGACCCGCCATGTCGCCGCTCAACGCGCTGTTGAGGGTCTGCGCGATCGCCTTTTCCTCGCTGGCCTCGTTGCGCCCGCCCAAGCGCTGCAACAAGCCCGGCGCGGCCACATCGCCATCGATCTCGAAACGGTAGCTGCGCTGCTCCACGCGTTCGGCATCGTTGCCGTCGTACTGGCGCACGATCGTCAGCGGCACGTTGTCGCCGTACTGCAGCTGTTGCACCACGGTGTAGCCGTCCTGGCCCGGCGTGCTGATGCGCACCTGGCTGCCTTGGTTGCGGTTGCCGGCGACATCGGCGCTGAGCGGGCCCAGTTCCAGCTGCAGACGCTGCTGCGAGCTGAAATTGATCCGTTCCAGCGTCTGCATCTCATCGACGCCGGGCACGCCCGGCGCAATCTTGCCCTCGCGCACGAACGCACCCATGGCCGCAAGCGCACGCGGATCGGCCAGGTCGAACTGCGCGCTGTGCACCTGCGACTGGCCCAGCGAGTCGGCGCGACCGAGCAGGGCCTGCGCCGGTCCGGCCTTGATGCCCAACGCATTCACCGCCTCGATGGCCGCGTTCGGCCCAGTCACCACCCGCACGTGGCGCTCGTCGACGCGTTCGATCATGTAGCTGCGGCCGCTGGCTTCGGTGATCTCGCTCTGCGTGGTCAGCGATCGCAGGCTTGCCGAGGATTCGCGCTGCACAAAAGTCTGGGTGTCCATCACCACGCGTGCGCCGATCGGAAGGCTCTCCGGCTGCAGCGGATTGACTTGCCTGGCGGCTTCCAGCGGTTGATCGACACCGGGCAGCGTCACTACGTAGCGCATGCGCTGCCCGGCACTGGTGTCTGCCTCGATGCTCAGCTTGCTGTCGCCGAGCTTGGATTGCAGGCGTTGGTGCTGGCCGGTCTGTGCATCGGCCTCAAGGCTGAAGGTGGTGGTCTTTGCATCGGCATCGCTGAGCACGCCTGCGCTCAGCGCGCCGCCGCGACGCAGGCTGGTCTCGCCCAGTGGCTGTGTCGGGCTGCCGATGCTCTGCGAAACTTTGGCCGACTGCTCTGCCGGGGTGACCGAGACGGTGCCGCTTCCCACCTTCGCCGCGTATTCACTGTTGGAGCTGCTGTAGGTCGGGTCGAACGCGCGATCGTTCGCATCGTCGATGAACTGCGTGTTGCGGTCCACATCGCGCGCGTCCGGGCCGGTGGAGGCGTTGCTCATTAGGATGCTTCCTGCATGCTGCGCCTGTGCAGCGGGCGCGCAGTATATCGCCGGCGTTTTAGGCGTTTATCAAAGGAACGTTAGGCGGCGGCCCTGGTGACGGCCGCCGCATGCTGCATGCCGCAGCGACAGCGGCGCGTCAGTGCAGCGCGGCAGGCGCAGGCGCGTTGCTCGTGGCAGCAGGCGCAGTCGCCTGCCACCCGCACATCTGCCCCTGATTCTGCTGCTTCAGCCACTCGCTCATCGGCGCGAAATATTCCAGCATCGGGCCGGCGTCGAGTTTGTCGCTGCCGGTGAGTTCCTTCAGCGTGGTCTGCCACGGCTGGCTCGCTCCACGTTGCAGCATCGACCAGAATTTCTGCCCGGCGTCCTTGTTGCCGTAGAAGCTGCACTCGTACAACGGGCCCTGGTGGCCGGCGGCCTGGCACAGGCCCTTGTAGAACTGGAATTGCAGGATGTGGGCCAGGAAGTAGCGCGTGTAGGGGGTGTTGCCCGGCACATGGTATTTGGCGCCGGCATCGAAGAACTCTTCGCCGCGCGCGGTTGCCGGCGCCACGCCTTGATAGCGGGCTTTCAGTTCCCACCAGGCCTGGTTGTAGCGCTCCGGCGGAATCGAGCCATCGAACACCCCCCAGCGCCAGCGGTCGATCATCAGGCCGAACGGCAGGAATGCCACCTTGCTCAGCGCCATGCGCATCTGCGAGTTGATCAACGCCTCGCGACCGGCCTGTTGTTCGCCCACCATGCCGATCGACTGCAGATACCTGGGCGTCATCGCCAGCACGATGGTGTCGCCGATCGCTTCATGAAACCCATCGTTGGCACCGTTCTGGAACAGCGGCGGCAGCGGGTTGTAGGCCAGGTCGTAATAGATGTGGCCCAGCTCATGGTAGATGGTGGT
Organism: Xanthomonas sp. NCPPB 1068; assembly: GCF_041479385.2. Lineage (NCBI taxonomy): Bacteria > Pseudomonadati > Pseudomonadota > Gammaproteobacteria > Lysobacterales > Lysobacteraceae > Xanthomonas > Xanthomonas sp. NCPPB 1068. The sequence goes on from NZ_CM192986.1 coordinate 1,414,986, forward strand.
GAAGTCTTCCTCGGTGGGCTTGATGCACATCTTGGTGCGCACATCCGCACCGATGTTCTGGTTCGCCTCGCCGCCCATGTTCATGTCCCAGGCGCTGGCGTGGCAGACCACATCGCGGTCCAGCGGTTTGATGAACTGCGAGCGCTGCCAGTAGGTGTCCGGCAACTTGGGCATGCCGAGCGAGGTGTAGAAATCCTGCGCGCGCTCGGTCATCTGCCTGGCGGTGCGCAGCTGCGCCTCGCGCTCGGCATTGAAGCGTGCCGCGGTGCCGCCGTCGCCACCGGTATTGCGTGCCAGCACTGCGCTCAGATTGCCCTGGTACTGCTTTTCCAGGGCCGAAGTGATGTCCAGATCACCGGCGCCGGGGTAGGGCTGCAACAGGTCCCACAGATTGCTCCAGTCCTGCTGCCACATGTTGCCCATCAGGTGCGCCGGCAGCAGGCCGCCGGCCACCTCGCCCTTGTCCTTGCCGTATTGCGTGTCCAGCTTGCCGCGCGCATAGCACTGCAGCTGTGCGTACAGCGGTTTGACCTGCTCCCACAGGCGGTCGGTTTCGCTGGCCAGCTGCCGCGGCGGCATGTCGTAGCCGCTGCGCCACATCACGCCGACATCGGCAAACCCCAGGCCGCGCGCGCCTTCGTTGGCCAGCTCGACAAAGCGCTGGTAGTCCTTGCGCATCGGCTGCGCGGTGCGATGCCAGCCCTGCCAGGCATCGAGTTGTTCGTTGTAGTCGCGGCTGCTGGCCAGTACCTGCTCCAGCTCGCCCAGCTGGCGGCAGCGGCGTTGCTCGCCATCGCCCACGCAATAGGTTCCGGCGCCGTAGTCGCCTTCCATCTTGGCGGCGATGCGGGTGAGTTCGGCCAGTTTGGCTGGGTCGCGCGGAGCGGGCAGGGCGCTCATCAATTTGAGCAACTGCAGCGCACGCGTGCTGTCGGCCGACATTGGCGTGCCGGCGTAGCGCTTGGATTGTTCGATCCAGCGATCCAGCTGCGCCAGCGAACGCTCGTTGGCCTTGGCGGCCAGCAGTTGTGAATCGCCGTTGATGTAGGTGGACGACAGCCACTGCGCCGCGGTGACTTCCGGGTAGGCCGCCTTGTACTCGGCGCTGATGCGCGCGACGAACTGGTCGGCAGTTTCGCCCGGCGCGGCGTTGGGTGCGGCCGGTGTGACCGGCGGTGCGGCATCCTTGCGACAGGCCGACAGCGACAACGTGCCGGCGGCAACAGCCAGCGCCAGCAACAGCAGACGAGGATTCACGGGTGGTCCTTGCGGTGAAGTCCGGCGAAGGCTAGAGCGCGCCGGTCTTCAGGGCAAGCGGTGCGACGGCAGGCGTCACGCCGACGATCGATCTGGGCAGCGATCCGGCAGAACGGTTGGCGCGCGCGCGGACCCTGGCCGACCAGGGTCAGGCGGTGTGATCGGCGCCCAAGCTGCAACGCGGCAGATGGAGATGCGGCGCGGAGCACCGCCCGCGCCCGCCTGCTGCGCGCGCCGCAGGCATGGCCGCGCTCAGCTCAGCGCTTGCCCGTGCATTGCGCGAACACGTCCCGCTCGCGCGCATACACACTGGTCCTGACCTGCATCAGGCCCAGCACCGAAGGAAACAGCGCATCCTGATCGGTGTACTGTCCGGCGCGGTGGCGCAGGCAGGCCTCGTCCAGGCCGCGGTCGCGCGCGAACTCCGGCGAGAACCACATCACCATCGGCACATGGGTCTGCTCCTTGGGTGCGATCGCGTACGGCACGCCATGCAGGTACAGGCCTTTTTCGCCCAGCGATTCGCCATGGTCGGATAGATAGATCAGCGCCGTGTCGTAGTCCTGCAGCCCGCGCAAGGTGTGGATGGCCTGGTTGAGGAAATGGTCGGTGTAGCTGATCGAGTTGTCGTAGGCATTGACGATGCTCTGGCGGCTGCAGCTGCCCAGGTCGGCGGTCCTGCACACCGGCTTGAAGCGTTCGAAATGCGCCGGATAGCGTTCGAAATAGCTCGGGCCATGGCTGCCCAGTTGATGCAGCACCACCACGCGGTCGCCAGGCTTTGCCCGCACCTGTGCGGCCAGATCGCTTAGCAGGATTTCGTCCATGCAGCGGCCATCGGCGCACAGGCCCGGCGTGGTGGCATCGTCGAGTTTCTGCAGTTCCAGCCCGTCGCAGACACCCTTGCAGCCGGACTGGTTGTCACGCCACAGCGTGGAGATGCCGGCGTGTTCGAGCACATGCAGGAACGATTGATGCCCGCGGATCATGTCTTCGTTGTAGTCGCGGCGGCCGAATGGCGAAAACATGCAGGGCACCGAGACCTCGGTGCTGGTACCGCACGAATGCATGTCCGGGAAGTTGATGACCCCGGCCTGCGCCAGCTCGGGCGTGGTCTGGCGCGCATAGCCGTTGAGGCCCCAGTTCTGCGCACGCGCCGTTTCGCCCAGCACCAGCAGCAACAGGCGGGGGCGGCTGCCGGCAGCGCGCGGCGTGGCCGTGGCGTCGTGTTCGATCGGCTGTTTGGGCGCATGCTTGATCGGCGATTCGGATTTGAGGTTCTGCCGCAACGCCACGATGTAGTTGATCGGCGTGGCCAGATAGCGCACTTCACGGTGATTGCGCATCAATGCCGAAATATCCTGCGACGACAGCAGGGTGCCCGCAGCGCCCACCACCGCGACCACCAGCAGAAACCCCACCCGCACCAGAAACGCCTTGCCCACGCTGCGTGCGCGCAGACGCGTGCGCCACAGCAACGTGGTCGGAATCAGGAAGTAGCCCACCAGCGGCAGGATCAATCCGGGCGTGAGCAGCTCGCGCGATTCCTTGTGGTCGGTATGCAGCACGTTGCGCAGCATGTCCGCATCCAGATAGACGTTGTAGCTGTCCATGTAGTGCGCGGCCAGGGCGGTGGTGAACAGCAGCAGCGTGAGCAGCGGCTTGGCATTCCAGCGCCAGACCAGCACCCCCAGCAGCAGCGCATGCACGGCCACCAGCAGCGCCATCAACGACACCGCAAAGCCAAGGCTGCCCGGATGCGTGGCCATCGCCGTGCGCCAGAACAGCTGGTTGCACACCAGCGCGAAAAACAGGCTCGACAGCAACACCAGCGCTTCGGTCGACACCGTCGGCCGCGTACTCCATGTCAGCGCGCGCAGGCCACTACGCCTGCGCGGTTCCGGTAACCAGGTGCTCACGCTGCGTCCCCCGATAGCAACATCAAACCAAGCGCGCGATGCGGCCGTTGCAGCATCGCGCAGTACAGTGCCAGTGCGCTCACCCAGCACACCGCCAACGACCAGACATCGTGCGAGAGAAAATGCGCGCCACGCAGTTGTTGCGCAACACCGAAAACGAGACCTGCTGCCAAGCCTGCGAACAAGCCTGCAAAGCGCCATGCAGGACGGAGCGCCAGCGCACAGAAATACAGCGCCACCCACGCATAGCCGGCACTGGCATGGCCTGCCGGAAAACAACCGGACGCAGCAATGCCGTTGCGCGATTCAAACAGCCCGATCATCGCGTGCGTGCCGCCATAACGGCTCAGATCCCAAGGGCAGTCCATCGCAGTCCACGACTTGAGCAACGACACCAGCGAGGTCGACAGTGCGACCGATGCGGCCAGATACGTCAGCGGCCAGCGCAATCCCTTCAGACGCGGCCGGCACCACGCAACGCCGGCCAGCACCAACACGCTGACACCGGCAGTCGTGCTCAACCATTTGCCCACCCGGTGGATCACGCCGCTGGTGAACCAATGGTCCTTGAGCAGCCAGTGCCCGCCTTCCAGCCGATACAGCGCGTCGGCAATCCACTGGTCGCCACCGGCGCCCATCAGTAGCGCACTCGCCAACAGCACGCAGGCCAGCGGCAGCCACAGATGCCGAACAAGAAACTGCGCCTGCACATCGCTGGCGGTATGCGCCACGCTGGGCGCATGGAGAGGAAACGAGCTCATCAAGATGTCGGTCTGTGTCAATGCCCGGCATCTTCGAAACCCGGATGTCGGAGAGCGGTCGGACCGGAGTTGCTCAGGTGTTAACCCGACACCAAGCGTTCAGTCTGTCTCGTCGTCATTGCCGGTTTGCTCGCTGTCCGACGCCGTGGCAGCGCATCCGGCATGCCACGCAGTGCCCGGCACCAACTGCCATTGATTGCGATTGGATTCGCCGATATCGATGCGTTGCGCAGGGTCGATACACGCCGGCACCGCCTGCCGGAGCACGAACAGCCAACGCCGCTCAGGCGCCTGTGCGAGCCAGGGGCCCGCCTTGGCCCACTGCTCCTGCCAGCTCGCCTTGAAGCCGAAGTCGGTGACCGGGCGATCGGCCTGCAGCAGGTTCTGCTCGCGCCAGGCCAGCATGCCCAACTCCGCGTCCGGCCCGATGCGCTGGCCCACCCGCTGCATCAGACGCGCGGATGAACTGTACGGGTCCAGTGCCGGCATCAAGCCCAGGCCGTACACCGTCCATAGCGCGGCGGTCATCACCACCAACGCGGTGCCCGCGCGTTGGCCGCGCGACCATGCAACCGTGGCAAAGCCGACCACGCACAGGCCGATCAGCCAGAACCCCACCGACTGCAGCGAGGCCAGCTCCATCCCGCGTTTCAGCGCCGGGTTCTCCGCCCAGTGCAGATGCAGCGCGATGCCGCCTCCAAGGATCAACCCGGCCAGCGCAAGCAGCAGCACATAGCCGCTCAGCAACACGCGCACGCCGCGCCGGCGCAACAGCCCGGCCAGCAGCGGCGCGGCTGCAACGCACAACGCTGGCAACATCGGAAAGATATAGACCTCGCGCTTGCCCGGGCTGGCGCTGAAGAACAGCAGCACCAGCGCGCTCCAGGCAAGCAACAGCACATAGCGCGGGTCGCCGCGGCGCAGTCGCCGCCACCAGGCCGGCAGCAACCACGGCAACAGCAGGCAGCCCGGCAGCCACAAGGTGGCGATCACCTGCAGGTAGTACCAGAACGGTTTGACGTGATGCCAGGCGTGCGCGTACCGCGTGCCGGTCTGCTTGAACAAAAGCTCGTGCGCGTAAGCGTGCAGCTGGGGGGCGTCGCTGTGCCACAGCGCGATACCCAGCGGCCCCAGCCACACGGCGGTGCCAGCCACGAACGCCGGCAGCACCAGCAGCCAGCTGCGCCCCGCCTGCGCACGCGCCGGCAACACGCTCCAGTGCCGGCGCGGCAGCGCCATCCACGGCAACAGCAGCAACAGCGGCAGGAAGCCGACGCCCTTGGTCACCGTGCCGACGCCGGCGGCAAACAGCCCCAGCGTCCAGGCGCGCCAGTCCGGCCCGCGCAGCAGATGCCGCAGCAGCCCCCACAGCGAGAGGGTGGTCAGCGCCACCAGCACCATGTCGATCTGCGCACGCTTGGCCATCAGGCCGAACTGCAGCACCGTGAACAAGGCCAGCACCGCATACACCGCCACGCGCCGGTTCCACAGCCGGCGCGTCATGTCCCAGGTCAGCCACAGCGTGGCCAGCGCGGCCAGCAGCGAAGGCAGCAGGAATGCCACCGGCCAGTGCGGTATCAGCGTGTAGGTGGCGCCCTGCAGCCACATGAACACCGGCGGCTTTTCCGCATACAGCTCGCTGCCCCGGTGCGGCAGCAACCACTGGCCGCTTTCGACCATCGTGCGTGCAGCCAGCACGAAGCGCGGCTCGTCCGGCGGATTGGGCTGGCGCATGCCCAGCCCGGCCAGCAGGCTGATCGCGATCAACAGCAACGCGGTCATCAGCGCGCGCTGGCGGGATGAGAAGGCAGAAATGGCAGGCGACACGCGCACGCCCTGAGTGAATGCGGGCACACACTATCTGGCAAACAGGTCGGAAATTTGTCGGAACCGCGCAAGCGGAGCGCACGCCGCAGTGCAGGCGTTGCAGCGTGACGGGGTCTTGAGCACAACCGATTGCGAGGCGATCCCGGCGATACCGGCCGCGTTCGGCTTGCCTCGGTTAGGATGCGCACACCGTCCCGGTCGGGCCGTTCTGGAATCGCGCGCATGCGGCTGCTGGTCATCGAAGACAACCGCAACATGGTTGCCAACCTGTTCGACTACTTCGAAGCGCGCGGGCACACCCTGGACGCAGCGCCCGACGGCGTCACCGGCCTGCATCTGGCCACCACCCAGCAGTACGACGTGCTGGTGCTGGACTGGATGATGCCGCGCATGGACGGCCCGGAAGTGTTGCGCCGCCTGCGCGAGCAGCATCAGTCCGAATTGCCGGTGATCATGCTCACCGCCCGTGACGAGCTGCCCGACAAGATCGCCGGCTTCCGCGCCGGCGCCGACGACTACCTGACCAAACCGTTCGCGCTGCCCGAGCTGGAAGTGCGCATCGAGGCCTTGCTGGCGCGTGCGCACGGCCGCCGCCGCGGCAAGCTGCTGCAGGTGGCCGACCTGCGCCTGGATCTGGCCACGCTGGAGGCCACCCGCGCCGGCCAGGCGCTGCACCTGTATCCGGCCTGCCGCAAATTGCTGGAGGTGCTGATGCAGGCCAGCCCGGCGGCGGTGACCCGGCAGCGGCTGGAGCAATCGCTGTGGGGCGACGACCCGCCCGATGGCGACATGCTGCGTTCGCATATCTACGAATTGCGCCGCAGCGTGGACGGCCCGTTTGCGCAGAAGTTGATCCACACCCTGCCGCGGCTCGGCTACCGCCTGGCCGAGCTCGACAGCGGCAGCGAGCCTGCACGCAGCGACAGCGTCGATGGCTAAGCAGCGCCCGCTGGGCCGCCGCGTCATGGTGTGGCTGTTCGGGTACACGCTTCTGATGACGCTGGCCGTATTCGGCACCGCGCAGTACCTGCACGAGCGCGCAGAGCATGGCGTGTGGCGCTCGTTGCTGAACTCCGAGCTGGACAGCATCCTCGATCGCAGCACGCAGAATCCGGACTACCGCTGGCAGGACTCGGACACCTTGCGGCTTTACCGCATCGATGGCTCGTCAGGCGTGCCGCCGGTGCTGCGCACCCTGCACCCGGGTCTGCACGACGAGCTGGAGGTTGCCGGCCGCCAGAGCGCGGTGATGGTGCGCGATACCCCACAGGCCGGCCGCCTGGCGCTGGTGCTGGACATCACCGATTTCGAGGCGTTGGAAAAGTTCCTGACCCGCTGGATGCTGGCCGCCGGCATCGCGCTGATCGGCATCACCGTGCTGATGGGCACCTATGCGATGGCGCGCCTGGTGCGCCCGCTGGTGGAACTGGCCCGCGACATCGGCGCGCTGCGCCCGGAGCAGCGCGCGCAGCAGATCGCGGTGGGCGCACAGGGCAGCGCCGAGCTGTACGTCATCGCCGATGCGCTCAACGATTATCTGGAGCGCAACAGCCACTTCGTCGAGCGCGAACGCGCCTTCATCGACAGCACCAGCCACGAGCTGCGCACGCCGATCGCGGTGATCGGCAATGCGGTGGAGCTGGCGCTCGAACAACCCGGCACGCCGCCGGCGGTGCGCCATCAGCTGCAGCGCATCGCCCAGACCAGCGCGTCGGTGGAGCAGCTGATCACCTTGTTGCTGGTGCTGGCCAAGGACCCAGGCCGGCTGGTGCGTAGCAGCGATACGCTGCGGCTGGATCAGCTGCTGCCGGACATCGTTGCCGACCATGCGCATCTGTGTGCCGACAAGGACCTGCAACTGGTCATCGACCCGCTGCCGGCCTGCAGCCTGACCGCGCCGGTGGCCATCGTGCAGACCGCCATCGGCAATCTGCTGCGCAATGCCATCGAAAACAGCGACCGCGGCATCATCCGGATTTCGCTCTCGGCACCGGGCACGGTGCGCATCGCCGACCCGGGCCACGGCATGACGCCGGAAGAAGTCAGCGCCATCTACGCCCGCTTGGCGCGCGGCAATGCACGCCAGGGCAATGGCATCGGGCTGGAGCTGATCGGCCGGCTGTGCGAGCACCTGGGCTGGAAGCTGAGCCTTGCATCCGATGCAGGGCAGGGCACGGTGGCCACGCTGGATCTGGTCGATGCCAGCACGGCGGGTGCACCGGTGCACGCCTAGGAACCGAGATGACACGGCCTGCGCGCGACCTGCGACAGGCCCGATCGCCCGCAGGCGGCGTGCGGACGTCGATCCATCCGCACTGGCGATGCGTGCAGCGAGCGGCGACCCTGGCGCGGCACGCAGATGCCACGGCGTGCTGCGCTATCGTCCACGCGGCCACGTCGCCGCCCTCAGGCAGGCAGCAACCCGCGCGCGTTCAACCAGCTGCGCGCGTTCTCGGCATCCTGCTCGAACCAGGCGCGCGTGGAGCCCAGGCGGTAGGTGTAGCCCCAGGCATCCATGTCGGCCATCAACCGCGCGCTGCCCACCCCGGGCAGCTGTTCGGCCAGCAGGATCTGCAGGTAGCAGGTGGCGTCCTCCTCATCCACCGAATCGGTGGCATCGGTGTGTACGGCTGCACGCCTGTCGGCCGGCAACACGATCAGGTGCCCGGCTTCATGGAGCATCGAATGCACCGGGGTGTCATCGCGCACATAGACATCGCAGCCGATGATGCCGGCCTCCGGTTCGCCCCAGAAACTGCCGGGAATCGGCGCGCCCGCGTCGACGCGGTGCAGGCGCAGGCCGTAGCGGCCGAGCAACGCCGTCGGCGCCTCCAGGCCGATATCGGCCACGCACAGCACTTGGGAAGCATCAGGCACCGGGGCAGGGTCAGCAGTCACGCGCAGTCGCTCGCGGTCGGGCGCGCCGCAGGGCGCGGTGGGGCAGACACCAAAACGGTACCGTGCGAACACGGTACCGTCGGCAGAAGGTCGACGCTGCGGCCAAGCAGCGCGCCCGTGTGGGCGGACGGCATGGCCGCAGCGGGAGGTCGCCTACTTGTCGCCGTCTTCCGGCAGCGCGACCGTGATATCGAGCACGTCGTGTTCGCCATCCTTGACCAGATCAACCCGCACCGCATCGGCATCGATGTTGACGTATTTCTTGATCACCTCCAGCAATTCGCGCTGCATCAGCGGCAGGTAATCCGGCCCGCCACGGTGGTTGCGCTCCTGCGCAATGATGATCTGCAGGCGGTTCTTGGCCGTCTCGGCGGTGTTCTTCTTGCTCTTGAGAAAATCGAGCAGGCCCATGCTTACCCTCCGAACAGCTTGCTGAAGAAGCCTTTCTTCTCCACGGATGTGAATCGCATCGGGCGCTCCTCGCCCATGATGCGGGCGACTGCGTCCTCATACGCCTGACCGGCCGGGGATTCGGCGTCCAGGATCACCGGCTCGCCCTTGTTGGAGGCATTGAGCACGTCGCCGGATTCGGGAATCACGCCAATGGCCTTCAGGCCCAGCACTTCTTCCACGTCGGTGATGCTCAGCATCTCGCCGCCTTCCACGCGGCCGGGGCTGTAGCGGGTCAGCAGCAGGAAGGCCGGTACCGCCTTGCCTTCCTCGGCCTTGCGGGTCTTGGAGTCGAGCAGGCCGATGATGCGGTCGGAGTCGCGCACCGAGGACACTTCCGGGTTGACCACCACCACCGCGCGGTCGGCGAAATACATCGCCAGGAACGCGCCCTTTTCGATACCGGCCGGCGAATCGCAGACGATGTAATCGAAACCGTCGGCGGCCAGATCCTTGAGCACCTTTTCCACGCCTTCCTGGGTCAGCGCATCCTTGTCGCGCGTCTGCGAGGCCGCCAGCACGTACAGGTTGTCGAAGCGCTTGTCCTTGATCAGCGACTGCTTGAGCGTGGCTTCGCCATGCACGACGTTGACGAAGTCGTACACCACGCGCCGCTCGCAGCCCATGATCAGGTCGAGGTTGCGCAGACCGACGTCGAAGTCGATGACGGCCACCTTCTTGCCGCGCTTTGCCAGCCCGCAGGCCAGGCTCGCGCTGGTGGTGGTCTTGCCGACGCCGCCCTTGCCGGAGGTGACTACGATGATTTCAGCCAAAGGATTTCTCCGAATGTTTCTGTGGTTGGGCCGCGTCAATCAAGCGCAGCGATCTTGATCTGATCCTGCTCCAGCCAGACCTGGACGGCCTTGCCACGCAGGTCCATGGGAACATCGTCCAGCACCTTGTAGTGGCCAGCGATGGCGACCAGTTCGGCGTGGAAGTCGCGGCAGAAGATGCGCGCGTCGGGGTTGCCCTGCGCGCCGGCCAGAGCGCGGCCACGCAGGGTACCGTAGATATGGATGCTGCCGTCGGCGATGACCTCCGCCCCCGCACCCACCGTATTGAGGACGGTCAGGTCGCAGTTCTCCGCGTACAGCTGCTGGCCCGAACGCACCGCGGTGCGCTGCATGCGGCCCGGTGCCGGGCGCGCGGCGGGCGGTGCCGGTTCGGCGCGTGCGGGCGGCGGTGGCGGTGGCGGCGGGCTGACTGCAGTCGGCTCGTACTGCGCGCGGAACTTGGCCAGCAGCGGCACGCCAAGCTGCTGCGACAGCAGGTCGATTTCGCTGGTGCCGTAGGCCAGGGCCACCGGCAGCACGCCGGCATCGCGCAGGCCGTCCAGCAGTGCCTTGGCGGTGGCCACGTCCGGCACTTGCGACAATCCGCCGAAATCCAGGATCACCGCTGCGCGCCCGAACAGCTTGGGGGCACGGTTCACGCGTTCGCGCATTTCACGCACCAGGCGCGGCACGTCCAGGGTGCGTATGCGCAGGTTGGCAATACCCACCTGGCCGATCTTCAGTTCGCCGGCCTGCTCAAAATCCACATTCACGCTCGACACGCCTCAGGCCCCCGTCGGTTGATTGGCGGTGGCGGCATGACGCGGCCGGCCGACCCACGGCAGGTCCTCGGGCAGGTTGCCGCCATAGGTCTCCTTGACCCACGGATAGCTGCACATGTCCTTCAGCAGCATGCTGGCGCGCACATCCACGTCGGGCATGGTGTTCTGGCCCACTTCGCGGAAGCCGAAGCTGCCATGGAACAGCAGCGCCGCATCCGCGCCATGGTCCAGGAACACCTCGCAGGCCAGTTGCGGGTAGCGCAGCTCGGTGTAGCTCTGCACATCGGCGTAGAACGCGCGGCCCACGCCACCACCGCGGCGGCGGCTGGCGACCACGATGCGGTCGATATAGAAGAATTCCGGATGACGGTCCCGGAACCAGGCGAAATTGCTGCTGTCGTGCGCACTGCCGCTACCGAACCCGACCAGGAACCCGGCCAGGTTGCCGTCGCGCTCGGCGACGCGGAAATATTCGGCCTGCGCATAGAACCGTTGCAGCTTGTTTGAATCCAGCGGCAGGATCGCCAGTCCGGCATTGTTGTTCAGGGCCAGGACGGAATCGAGCTCGTGCTCGCGCACGTCGCGGATGACGATCGACATTGGGACTCCGTGGGGTAACGCTCTCGATCCGAAATCGGATCTGCGTCGGATTATTACATGCGTGGCCTGAAGCGGCGACCCGGAGCGCACACCGCGATGGCGCGCTGCGTCCCGGCAGGCTACGCGCACGCACGCCGGGATGCCGCGCAGGCACCGCCGTCGCCAGTCCGCGCACGCCGCCGATGACGTGCAGGCATGACTTCCGGCAAGAGGGCAGCGGCGCGGCTTGGCCCTAAGATGCGGACATGTTGGGATACCTCAGTCATACGCGCGTCCTGCGCTTCGCCGGCCTGTTCACCTGGGCCATGATCGCCATGCCGCTGGTGTACACGTATTGGCCGCCGGCCGAGGAGGGCGATCATCGCAGCGTGGCCGAGGCCTTGATCATGGCGGCCTTCTTCGTCGGCTTCGGCGCCAGCTACTTCTGGTTGACCCGCGGCCTGAGCAGTGGCGGCCACGCACACTGGTACGACCGGGTACTGCTGTTGCTGCTGACGATCTGCGCCCTGGCGGTGAGTTATCTGAGCGGCACCGGCCTGGGCAGCATCCTGATGATGGTGGCGGCCGGTGTGATCCCGTGGCTGTTGCCGCTGCGGGTGGGCGTGCTGTGGCTGGTGCTGAGCCAGCTGGCGGTGTTGCCGGTGTTCTATTACCTGCGGGCGGACTTCACCCTGCTGGCCGCGCTGATGCAGTCGCTGCTCTACGGCGGCTTTTCGATGTTCATCTTCGTCACCAGCCTGGTGGCCCGTCAGCAGACCGAAGCGCGCGAAGAACAGCGCCGGCTCAATGCCGAACTGCGCGCCACCCGCGCGCTGCTGGCCGAGAGCGCGCGCATCAACGAGCGCACCCGCATTTCGCGGGAATTGCACGACCTGCTGGGCCATCACCTCACCGCGCTGAGCCTGAATCTGGAAGTGGCCGGCCACATCACCGAGGGCCAGGCACAGGAGCACGTGCGCCAGGCGCATACCCTGGCCAAGCTGCTGCTCACCGACGTGCGCGAAGCGGTCAGCCAGCTGCGCGACAGCGGCGCCATCGACCTGGAGGCGGCGCTGCGCCCGCTGGTGACCCAGGTGCCTTCGCTGGACATCCACCTGGACATCGCCCAGCCGCTGACCCTGGACGACCCCGAGCGCGCCCACGTGCTGCTGCGCTGTACCCAGGAAATCATCACCAATGCGGTCCGCCACGCCGGCGCGCGCAATCTGTGGATCCAGGTGCGCCGCGACGCCGACAGCGTGCTGATCGACGCCCGCGACGACGGCCACGGCGCCGACACGGTCGCGCCCGGCAATGGCTTGCGCGGCATGCGAGAGCGGCTCAACCAGTATGGTGGGCAGCTGGAAATCCAAACCCGGCGGGGTGACGGCTTCGGCCTGCGCATCTCCGTTCCAGGCGCGCCGGCACTGATGCCGGCGGCCGTGACTCAAGGAGTGTTTTAGATGATCCGTGTGTGCCTGGTCGACGACCAAACCCTGGTACGCCAGGGCATCCGCTCGCTGCTGGCGCTGGACAACGGCATCGAGGTGGTGGCCGAGGCCTCGGACGGCAAGCAGGCGGTGGAGCAGATTCCACAGATCCGGCCGGACGTGGTGCTGATGGACATGCGCATGCCGGTGATGTCCGGGCTGGAAGCCCTGCAGATGCTTTCGCGCAACGGCACGCTGCCGCCGACCATCATCCTGACCACCTTCGACGACGACCAGCTGGTGCTGGCCGGGCTCAAGGCCGGCGCCAAGGGCTACCTGCTCAAGGACGTCTCGCTGGAACAGCTGGTCGGCGCCATCCGCACCGTGGCCGATGGTGGTTCGCTGGTGCAGCCGGCAGTGACCCAGCGCCTGCTCTCGGGCCTGGAGCACATGCGCAACGAGTTCGTCAGCCTGGACCGGCCCGATCCGCTCACCGACCGCGAGACCGAGATCCTGCGCCTGATGGCCAGCGGCTTTTCCAACAAGGAGATTGCCAACTCGCTGGGCGTGGCCGAAGGCACCATCAAGAATCACGTCTCCAACATCCTGTCCAAACTGGGCGTGCGCGACCGTACCCGCGCGGTGCTGAAGGCGTTCGAGCTGCAACTGGTCTGATCGTGACCGCTGCTGCCACCTGCGTGCCGCAGGTCGTGGTCCGGTTGCCGCGGCGGCCCGTTCAGATGTGGTGCCGGCGGCCATCGGCGTCCGCAACGGGCACGGCATCACGCGCACGCAGCGCACGATGTGCATGATGGCTGCGCGCGCGGCGCAAACCCTTGCGCAGGCAGGGATTGCGCAGTTCCACCAGGGCGTCGCGCGCGCTGGATGACACCGCAAGACCGCGCTACCCGTCGCACAACTGAACATCTTTCTCGAAGCCTGCTAGGATGGTGGCTTCGCTTCACTCAACCCGGCCGTGGGATCGGCCCCGGAGACCTCCTGAATGACCCGTATTATCGAGTTCCTGATCGCCTTGGGGATCGTGGCTGGCTTGTTTGTCGTGGTGGGCTTGGTGTTGCCCTCGGAGCGGCAGATGTCCGAGAGTGTTGAGACCAACCGCAGGATGACGATTGTTTACGACACCGTGAACAGCTTCCGTCGTTTCAAGGATTGGAACCCGCTTGTGCTGCGTGACCCGAAGATCCAGCTGAAGCTGGCCGGCCCGGAAGAGGGCAAGGGTGCACGCGTCGAGTACAGCTCCAACGAGGGCTATATCGGCAAGGGCAGCTGGGAAATCACCAACACCGTCAAGAACGAGCGTGTTGAGATTGCGATCGAAGATCCCACCAAGGGCTACGACAAGGTCACCAATTTCACCCTGGCGCCGACCGGCAAGAACAACAAGAACGTCAAGATCACCCAGGACTACAGCGTCAAGTACGGCTGGAACCTGTTCGGTCGCTACGCCGGCTTGTATGTCAGCCGTCACGTGGGCGATGACCTGAAGCTGGGTCTGTCGCGTCTGGCAACCGCCTTGGCCACCGTGCCGAATTTCGACTACCGCGCGCAGCTGGATGGCAAGCCGGTGTTGAGCGATCTCAAGATCGTCGATGTGCCCGCCGAGGACCTGCTGGTCGTCACCGCAGGCAACATCGATCGTGACAACGAGACGATCAAGAAGTCGATCAAGGACAACCAGGAGTGGATCAAGCGCGTCATGGACGCCAATGGTCTGGAAACTGCTGGCCCGGTGCGCATCGTCACCACCGACTTCGCCACCGACAAGTACGCCTTCGACGTCGTGCAGCCGGTCCGCAAGCGTGCCGGTGGCGCGCCGAAGGCCGACGCCAAGACCGGCACCGCCAAGGCCGATGCCAAGAAGGACGACGCCGCAGCCGCTGCACCGGTCGATGCAACCCCGGTTGCCGCAACGGGCGAAGAGCTGAAGGTCAACATCCCGTCCGAGGCGCCTGTGAAGTACCAGCGCACCCCGGCGCACCGCTCGGCGTTTGCGACCTATGCAGGTCACATGGCTGGCCTGGATGCCGTGCGCAACTCGCTGCGTGCCTGGGCTGCCACCAGCGGTATGGACGTAACCGAGCGTCCGTACGAAAGCTGGAAGGGCGGCGTGGACAAGTCCTTTACGCAGGACGGCACCTACGACGTCTACTGGGCCATCAAGTAATCGTCTCACCGCGATGATCTGATCCAGACAAAAACGCGCCGCAGTCCTGCGGCGCGTTTTTTTTTGCGCCATGGCGCTGCCAGGAAGTCTCCCCTCATGTCGTTGCTCGACCGTCGCAAGAAACACCCCTCGTTACTGGCGTTCTGCGGCGGCGTGCTGGCCGCCACCGCGGTGGGCCTGTCTGCCTACGCCTCGCATGGCGTGTCCGATACGCTGGTGCAGTCGCGGCTGCAACTGGCGTCCCTGTACGCCTTCGGGCACGGCGCGGTGCTCACCGTGCTTGGCGCCACCGAAACGCGTGCACTGGCGCGGGTCGGGCTGTCGTTGTTGTTGCTCGGCACCGTCCTGTTTTCGGGCAGTCTGGTCGGCGGCGTGCTGCTGCATTGGCCGACCAGCCTGGCGCCCGTAGGCGGCATGAGCCTGATGCTGGGCTGGGTGGTGCTGGCCATCGGTGCGTTGAGGCGCTGAGCATGCCGCGCCATACCCGCGGCTTCGATGTGGAGATGGCGTTTGCACACCTGAGCCGGCGCGATCGCGCCCTGGCTGCGTGGATGCGGCGTATCGGCCCGATCGCCCCGCAGCCGGGATGGCGCAAGCCGTTCGACCCGGTGGATGCGTTGGCGCGCGCCATCCTGTTCCAGCAACTCAGCGGCAAGGCGGCGTCCACCATCGTGGCACGGGTGGAAGCGGCGATCGGCTCGCCGCGCCTGCATGCGGACACCCTCGGTCGCGTGGACGATGCGGCATTGCGTGGCTGCGGAGTTTCCGGCAACAAGGCGCTGGCGTTGCGCGATCTGGTACGCCGCGCGTGCGACGGCCAGATTCCCTCCGTGCGCAAGCTTGCTTTCATGGACGACGAGGCGATTGTCCAGGCACTGATTCCGGTGCGTGGCATCGGCCGCTGGACGGTGGAAATGATGCTGATGTTCCGCCTGGGCCGGCCGGATCTGCTGCCGATCGATGACCTGGGCGTGCGCAAGGGCGCCCAGCGCGTGGACAAGCAGGCGCAGATGCCGACGCCAAAGGAGCTGGCCATCCGTGGCGAACGTTGGGGCCCGTACCGCACCTATGCCGCGTTCTATCTGTGGAAGATCGCCGACTTCAGCGTGGCAGCCAAGGTGCCGACGCCGCGTTCGCAGGAGTGATCCATCGCGGCCACTGCGTCTTGCATGCCGCGTCTGTCAGGGAGCATGCCAACGCCAATGCCACGGCTCGTAGACGATGCCGTGTGGGTTGTCGCGTGGGTAGCTCAGGCGATAGCCGAAATCTGCCGCATGCTCGTTCAACCAGGCAAACGCCGCGGTGGTCTCAAACGACTCTTCGGCCGGTGGCTCGCCGGGGGTGCCGATATCCAGCGCGTCGCCGCTGTGGTGTTCGCTGAAACCGGGCGCGGCGTTGACTGCAAGGATCTGTTCCAGGGTAAGCCCACGCGCAAATTTGCGCTCGAAGATTCCCAGCTGGTAGTCGTGACTGCGGTAGCCGGAGATGGCATCCAGCACGATGTCCGTTCGCAGCGCTGCCGCGCGCATGTGGTGCCAGGCGCGCGCGGCGCCTGCGCTGAGCCAGAGCGGGCGGCCGAAGCGATCGCGCCCGGCAGATTGCAAGGTCGCCGGCTCGGCGATCAGCTGCAGGCCGGTTTGTTGCTGATAGCCGTCTGCATCCAGCCCGAGTCGGCCCAGGCGGCGCTGCAGGCCGTCGACCATCAGCGTCATGCCGTGCGGCGGTTGCGTGCCGGCAGCGGCGGCCTGCAGCCGGTCCAGCGCCTCGTCCAGCCCGGGCTCGCGTGCCAGCCGCGGTATCAGCGGCATGAGGCCCTGTGCCAGCTGCGCGGCCAGATAGCGTCCGTCGCGCTTGCGCCGCAGCAGCCAGTCGGCCTGCGCCAGCACGCGTGCATCGGCATTGCTGCGCGCGCGCAGCAAGGCGGCAGGCAGCAACTCGATGGCAGTGGTGTTGAGCAACGTGGTGAGGAGAGGGCGCATTGCGACAGGGTAGGGTGAAGTGGTGAGCGTCACCAGTGAGCACGAGCGCATGTGGTCAGCCTGGACTGCTCCAGGCGGGCGTATGACATGCGGTCGGCCGCCGCGGGGGCTGCAGCGCTGGGGTGCACTCAGGGCTGCCTCTGGCCATCTTGCCTGCAGATGCGAGGTGACGTCACTGCGCGCGCGTTCGTGCGACGACTCCCACGCGTCGTCAGTCGTCGGCTGTCCTGTCGCCCTGGGGCTTCGGTAGCCGCCCGGCCTTGCGCAGCGCATCGCGCAGCACGTATTCGATCTGCGCGTTGAGGCTGCGCAGTTCGTCATCGGCCCAGCGCTGCGCGGCGGCCAGAACATCGGCATTGATGCGCAGCGGGTAGGCCTTCTTTTCGCTCATTCGCCGTTCCTGCGGCTGCCGTGGCGACGCAGGTGCATGACCATCGACACGATCAGCGTGTTGACGCCGATGATCATGCCGATCACCACCGCGTAGATGCCGGCGCGGTTGTCGCCGGCCCAGTACAGGCATGCCGCGCCGACCAGGATCACCAGGCTGATCAACGCCCAGCGCAGGCCCAGGCCGCGCGCGCGGTCGTCGTCGTCCGCCCCGATCGAGGCGGCGATCGCCAGCGCGGGCAAGCCGGACAGCGCGACGACCAGTGGCACCATGACATTCATTGCATCACCTCAATACAAGGAGCCGGCATTGACCACCGGTTGGGTACCGCGATCAGAACACAACACGGTGAGCAGGTTGCTGACCATATGCGCCTTGCGCTCTTCGTCCAGCTGTACCACGCCGTTTTTCTGCAGCTCGGCCAGCGCCATCTCCACCATGCCGACCGCGCCGGCCACGATGCGGGTGCGTGCGGCGATCACCGCATTGGCCTGCTGGCGCTGCAGCATGGCCTGGGCGATTTCCGGCGCATAGGCCAGGTGGCTGATGCGTGCTTCGATCACGTCCACGCCGGCCTGGGTGAGGCGCTCGTCCAGATGCCGCTTGAGCTGCTCACTGATTTCGGCCGGGTGACTGCGCAGCGAGATCTGGCCGTCTTCGTGCTGGTCGTACGGGTAGCTGGTGGCCATGGCACGCAGCGCCGCCTCGGACTGGATGTGCACGAAGCTCTCGTAGTCGTCCACGTTGTAGACGGCTTCGGAGGCATCCAGCACCTGCCACACGATCACCGCGGCGATCTCGATCGGGCTACCGTCCAGTTCGTTGACCTTGAGCCGCCCGCTCTCGAAGTTGCGCACGCGCTGGCTGACGCGGCGCTTGGCGTAGAACGGCACATTCCAGCGCAGGCCGGCGTCCTTGACCGTACCGACATACTTGCCGAACAGGCTCAGTACCGCGGCCTGGTTGGGCTCCAGCGTGTACAGGCCGGCCAGGATGAAGATGCACGCCGCCGCGCCCAACGTCGCCCCGACCAATCCGCCGGGCGTGAGGCTGGTGCCGGCCATCGCGGTCAGCAGGTACCAGGCTGCGCCGATCAGGCCGGCGCCGGCAACGAGGACGAGCGGGATGCCCGGCAATGAGCGGATCGGCTTCTCTTTCATGAGTAGGTCTCCTTGGGTTCGGAGAAAACGATATCAAAGTGATATCAGTCAGCGCAAGCCGCCGGGCGACGATGATCAGGGCTGGCCGTTAGAATGGCCGCCCCCCTTCCGATCTGGACCTGCGCTCATGACTACTCTCGGCACGCCGCTGTCGCCCTCCGCCACCCGCGTGCTGTTGCTTGGCTCGGGCGAACTGGGTAAGGAAGTGGCGATCGAGCTGCAGCGTTTCGGGGTGGAAGTCATCGCCGCCGATCGCTACGCGAACGCGCCGGCGATGCAGGTGGCGCACCGCTCGCACGTGCTGGACATGCTCGATCCCGCCGCCTTGCGCGCGCTGATCGCCACCGAGCAGCCGCATCTGATCGTGCCGGAAATCGAGGCGATCCATACCGAGACCCTGGTGGCGCTGGAGCGCGACCAGGGCCAGAAGGTGATTCCGACCGCGCGTGCCGCACGCCTGACCATGGACCGCGAAGGCATCCGCCGGCTGGCTGCCGAAACGCTGGGCCTGCCGACCTCGCCGTACCGCTTCGTCGACACCGCCGCGGAATACCGCGAGGCGATTGCCGCGGTCGGTCTGCCGTGCGTGGTCAAGCCGGTGATGTCGTCCTCGGGCAAGGGCCAGAGCACCTTGCGCAGCGAAGCGGACATCGACGCGGCGTGGGAGTACGCGCAGACCGGCGGCCGTGCCGGTGCCGGCCGCTGCATCGTCGAAGGCTTCATCGATTTCGATTACGAGATCACCTTGCTGACCGTGCGGCATGCCGGCGGCACCTCGTACTGCGACCCCATCGGGCATTGGCAGCAGGACGGCGACTACCGCGAAAGCTGGCAGCCGCAGCCGATGTCGGAAGCCGCATTGCGTCGCTCGCAGCAGATCGCAAAGGCCATCACCGACGACCTCGGTGGCTGGGGCCTGTTCGGCGTGGAGCTGTTCGTCAAGGGCGACGAGGTGTGGTTCAGCGAAGTGTCGCCGCGCCCGCACGACACCGGACTGGTCACGCTGGTCTCGCAAGACCTCAGCGAATTCGCACTGCATGCGCGCGCGATTCTCGGCTTGCCGGTGGGCGCAGAAGACGGCGGCGTCATCCGTCAGAGCGGCCCGTCGGCCTCCTGCGCCTTGCTTGCGCACGGCCATGGCGTGCCGTTGTTCGACAACGTGGCCGACGCCCTGCGCGACCCGGATACCGCGCTACGCCTGTTCGGCAAGCCGCGCGTGGACGGTCACCGCCGTGTGGGCGTGACGCTTGCCCGCGCGGGCAGCATCGACGACGCACGCGATAAGGCGCGCGTGGCGGCCGCTGCACTGTCGATCCAGTTGCAGGCCTGACGCGCTGCACATCCGACGCAATGCAGCGCACCGCCGCATTGCGTCAAAGCACCAAAGAACCAAAGCAACAAAGCAACAAAGCACCAAAGCACCAAAGCACCAAAGCATGGCGAGGTTCGTGCGCACGTCCAGGCGCGCTGCCTTTCGCCAAAGATTGACCACCCTTGGTGACGCCACGTCACTGCAGGCGGAGCTGCGTCGCTCCGCACGGCTGGCCGCGCATACCCACGTCCTTTACTAGCCGAGCTCCACTAACGCAGCCGGACAGGGAACCCGCTCTTCCGACGCCCCAATCCCGACTCCCCAATTCCTGCTACCAACCCACATCCACCCACACCGCATGATGGTCGCTGCCATCGGCAATCGCCGCGTCGGCGGTGGTGCCGGCCGGCCAGAAGATGCCGCTGCCGACCAGGGTGAACTGGTGGGAGGGCAGTACGTAGTCCAGGCGCATGGTGCCGGCCTGCGGGCCGAAGTCGCCGGTGACCTGGTGCGGGTCGCCGGTGTGCGCGATGCCGCGCGCGGCGTATTCGGCGGTCTTTTCCGCGCCACCTTCGCTGCGCGGTGTGGGGTACTGCAGGACGCGCGGGTGATGGACCAGTGCGCGGATCGCTTCGTGGCGGCCGGCGCCATCGATCGGATCGTTGTTCAGATCGCCCAGAATCACAAAGCGCGCATCCGCCGGCAGGCCGCCGCAGGTGCCCTTGTCGTCGCAGAGCCAGCGCGTGCTGTCGGCGGCGTTGTCCAGGTACGCGCGCCACAGCGCGAGCTCGTCGTGATTGCGCGCGGCATTGCGTTTTTCCGCGCCATCGAACACCGGCGGGGTGGGGTGCGACACCAGTGCATGCACCACGCCCTGCGGCGTACGGACCGGCACGTCCCAATGCGACTTGGACGACAGCCGCAGCTGCGCCCAGATTGCGTCGCTATAAAACGAGGTCCGCGTGGTCGGATCGATCGGCCGCAGCGCACCTGGTAATGCACTCCATTTCAGCAACTGGAAACTGCGCACGGCCTGCGCATCGATCGGATAACGCGACAGCACCAGCATGCCGTATTGCCCCGGATGCAGGCCGAACCCCCAGGCATCGTTGCCGCGGTTGCGGCCATCGCCGCCGACGCTGCCGCTGTTGTCCAGATCCAGCCCGCTCGGCACACCGGTGTTGACCGGCGCCAGATACCGATACGGATAACGCAGCGGCTCGCCGCCGCCGGGCTGGGCGACCTGCAGATAGCGCTGCTGGAACAACTCGGCAGCGCGGTGGTCGGGGTCGAAATCGAACTCGTTGAGCAGCACCAGATCCGGGCGCACGCGCTGCAGCACGGCCGCAATCTTGCGCGCGTGCGCGCTGTCGCCCTGCAGCTCACGGACCAGGCCGCCGGCCTCGTCGGAGTACAGCGAGGTGTTGTAGGTGGCGATGCGCAACTGCGCGGGCGATGCCTGGCCGGACGCAGTGTCGGCGGTGGCCGCCGGTGTGGCCGTGCGATGGGTACAGGCAGCGCAGAGCGCGGTCAGTGCGAGCAGCAGCAGTGGCTTGATCATTGCGAGATTGTCGCATGCTGGATGCGACAAGCCGATGTCGCCGCCGGCACGTCAGGGCGCTGGCGCAGTGGCCGGCAGTCCGCGCCAGTGGCGGCCGTCGTAGGCTTCCAGCGCGCCGAACCGCCGCTTGTAGTTCATCTTTGCGTGCCCATCGATCCAGTAGCCCAGATAGACATGCGCGCGTCGCTCGCGGCGTGCCCATTGAATCTGCTGCAGGATCGCCAGCGTGCCCAGGCTGCGCGCGGCCGCATCCGGCGCATAGAACGTGTAGACCGCCGAGAGCGCGTGCTCGGTGACGTCGGTGACCGCGACGGCCAGCAGGCGCCCGGGCACATGCGCGACAGCCGGTTCGCGGATCTCAAGAAAGCGCCCGTGCGACCAACCGCCGATCAGGAACTGATCGAACTCGGTGGCGCCATGTTCGTCCATGCCGCCACCGGGATGCCGGTGCTTGAGGTACTGGCGATAGAGCGCAAGTTGTTCTTCGGTGCGTTCGGCGGCCACCACGCGCACGACCAGGTCCTGATTGCGTGCCAGGCACCGGCGTTGGCTGCGGTCGGGACGAAAGGCATCCACCGCAATGCGCACCGGCACGCAGGCACGGCACCGTTCGCAATGCGGGCGGTAGACCAGATCGCCGGAGCGGCGGAAGCCCCATGCCAGGGCTTGCGGATAGATCGCACCCAGGCGCGGGTCGTGTGGGTCCAGCACCAGGTCGCGCGCTTGCCGGTCGGACCAATAGCCGCAGGCATGCTCGCCGGTCTGGAACAGGCGCAGGTCGTCGTGAGTGTCGGCATGGATGGCCATGGCCGCAGGATAGCGCCTGTGCGTCGCAGCAGCGGCGACTGTCCGCCGGATGAATACGCCCGGCCCGGACGTCAACGCGTACGCCGATGGCTCGTTGATGTGGGTGTTGGTGGCAGCGCACGGGCGATCCGGACGCACCACCCACGCGATGCGGCCCATGCAGGTGCCGCGTGTGGTTCCCATCTTCCAGGAGTGTCCCATGACGTCACGCAAACCTTTCCTCGCCCTGGCCGTGCTGGCCGCGCTGTCCACCGGCGCCGTGTTCGCCGCCACCGTGCCGGCCCCCGGCGATGCGC
Organism: Xanthomonas sp. NCPPB 1068; assembly: GCF_041479385.2. Classification (NCBI taxonomy): domain Bacteria; kingdom Pseudomonadati; phylum Pseudomonadota; class Gammaproteobacteria; order Lysobacterales; family Lysobacteraceae; genus Xanthomonas; species Xanthomonas sp. NCPPB 1068. The sequence goes on from NZ_CM192986.1 coordinate 1,437,353, forward strand.
CGCGGCCTGCCAAACTCGACAAGAACGGCGATGGCGTGATCGACCGCAGCGAAGCGGCCGCGGACCCGAAGCTGGCCGCGCAGTTCGATACGCTGGACACCAACAAGGACGGCAAGCTGTCGCGCGACGAGCGTCCACGTCATCGCGGTCCGGGGCGCGAGGGCCGTGGCGAATGGATGGCCAAGCTCGACACCAACAAGGACGGCCGCATCAGTCGTGAAGAAGCCAAGGCCGACCCCAAGTTCGCTGCACGCTTCGACCAGATGGATGTGAACAAGGACGGCTTCGTCGACCGTGCCGATCGCGAATTGCGCATGCAGCAGCATCGCGATGCATGGTTCGCCAAGGCCGACACCGACAAGGACGGCAAGCTGAGCAAGGCCGAGTTCGACGCGGCCTCGAAGCTGCGCGGCGACCACGGCCCGCGCGGTCCGGGCGAGCATGGTGAGCGTGGCAACCACGGCAAGCATGCGATGCCGGCCAAGCCTGCTGCGGGCAACTAAGCAGTAGTGCGCATCGATGCAGCGGCCGGCGCGTGACAGGCGCGGCGGTCGCTGCATCAGCAGCAACACGTAGCATCAAAACGTAACAAGGCGCCGATCGACCGCGCCCTCTCGCCTGGCGGGAGGGCGCTTGCGTTTGGGCTAGATGCGGGGCGCGGTTGCAACGATCAGTCGTGCTTCCAGGACGTGGGAACCGGATTGGAAACGGTGTTTTTCTCCAGCGTGTAGGTTCCGTTCTGCTGTGCGATCGCTTCGCCGGTGTCGACGATGGCGTTCTGGATGAAGACATTCTGCTTGTCGCCGCGCACGAAGGTCAGCTGATGGAACGCAGTCTTGTTGCCCCAGTCTTCCGAGGGCAGGGAGATGAAACGGATTGTGTAGGTCTGGTCGTCGAACGTCCCCTGCAGGACGTAAACCCCGTAATGGTTTTCCCCTTGCGAAATGATCTTGTACATGCCGTTGCTGAAATAATAGATTTCCGCATCGGGGAACGGTTTCTTCTCGTACATCTTGTTGTAGTGAAGCACCTGTTTGAAGGTAGGCGCTCCGAAACTCACCGACAGGGTCTTGCCATCGTGGGATGTCGTCAGTCCGTCCGCGTGCGCGCCCATGCTGGCCATCATCAGCAGACTGGTGAGGAGACTTGCCTTCACTTCATTGCTCCGGGGTTTGGTCGAATTCTCCCTGCTTGTAGCAGCGTGGACGCTACCCGGTGGCCGCTGAAGTCGGATATGAACGCATCACTTCGGACCATGCGACGTTGCTGCCCGCGGCGTTCACCGTTGCAGGCAGGCAGGCTGGGCCGCAGCGTGCTTCAGTGTGCGTCGTCGATAACCATGTCGCCAAGCCTGCGTAACGCAAAGCCGGTGCTGCCGCCAGCGCGGGTGGATCCGCAGCCGCATGTCCTCGTCTCGGAACAGGTTGCAACTGCCGGTGCTGCGGTGACGTCACGCCAGCCTCAGAACATTCCCAGCTGCATGTAGTGCCGCACGATCGGCAGAATGACAGCCGCTGTGCTCACCACCATCGCGCCCGGACTGAACATGCAGCGGTACAACAGCGGTGCCTGCGTGGCGCCGCGCCTGCGCGCATCGCGTTCCAGCATGGGGCGCATCACGCGTGGCAGGATGCGCAGGGATTGATAGTTGAGTACCGCCATGCCTGCGCACAGCGTCAGAACCGATGCCCACGCGCCCGCCTGCAGGTATTTCAGCACCAACGTGCTGCCGCACACCAGAGCCGAGGTCAGCGTGGTGATGTGCATGAAACGACGGATCGCTGCTGCCTCGCTGGCGGTCTGTGCGAAGCGCAGCAGGTACCAGTACGACCAGTACGTGCCGATCCCGGCAACCAGCACCGCGCACGCAGCGAACAGTGTCGGCATGCCGAGCCAGAGGCTGAGCGCGCCGGCGGCGCCGCCCCCACCAAGCGCCGAGCCGCTTAACCCGCTCGCGCCTAGTTTGCCCGCGCCTCCGATGCTCGTCAGCACAACCGCCGCGCTAGCCTTGCCCGGCGCGCCCAACAGGGTGGCCGAGGTCACCGCGGTGGCAAACGCCACACTCGGCGCGCTACCGCGTGCGAATTCGCCGAAGCGGCGCAGCAACTCGCTGCGCACGCTGGCACGGGCGCGCGACAGCCGTTTGCGTACCGCCGCGTCGCTGAGCCCGAGCAGCGCGGCAACCTGTTGCGAGCTCTGGCCTTCGCGGTAATACAGCAGCAGCGTTTCGCGGCTCTCTTCCGGCAGTGCAGAAATGATATCGAGCGCGGCGATCTCTTCTTCCACCTGTAGCAGCTGGTCGGCGGGTGAGGGCGCCGGGTCGGCTGCCATCGCGATGGCAAGCTCGGCGGCCTCGCCGCTGAGCGCACGATGGCGGTTGGCACGCAGCCAGTCGCGCGCCAGGTTGCGGGTGATCTGCCGAAGCCAGGGCAGAAAGCTTGCCGGCTGATGCAGCTGCGCCAACCGCTGCCAGGCACGCAGGAAGGCCTCCTGGGCGATGTCTTCGCTGGCTGCGATGTCGCGGGTGATCGCCAGCGCGATGGCAGTCACCGTGTTCTGGCAGGCGCCCACGATGCGCCCATACGCCTGCTGGCAGCCGGCCGCGGCGTTGGGCAGTTCGCGTTGCAACATCAGCTCCAGCGTGTTGGCGTTCATCGGCGCAATCCATGTCCTGTTGCCAGCATGACGCATGCCGGCAAGGGATGTGACTGGGCTGATGACGTGCGCGCGGCTATCCCGCCATCAATTGGGCGCGCCGCGCTCTGGTCGGCCGCGCTCAGCGCGCCGGCTGGATCCGCACACGCATTTCGTCGTCTGCTGCCGGTTGGGCGGCATCTGGCGCCGGCGCCTGTTGCGACGCCGGCTGTGCCGCCGGTGCCAGTGGCGCAGGCGCGCTGCGATGGCGCATCACCACCACCATGGCCACGGCGCCGATCACCAGCAGCAGCACCAGACGGATGCGCCAGGCCCAGCTGCGCGCACTGGCACTGGAGCCGTTTTCGCCATCGCGGAAGGTGTATTCCACGTTCGGCAGATCGCGGCGGGTGGTGTCGAGCAGGCGTGCATCGCGCAGCAGTTCGCGCGCACGCGGTTGGTCGTTGGCATGCACGATCCACACGGTGGGCTGTGCCTGCGCGTTGCTTTGCTCCAGATAGCTGAACTGGCCGCCGCGCTTGCTCTGGTACGAGCGGCCATTACTGAGACGGATCTCGATGCCCGCATCGCGCAACAGATTGGCGACGCCCTCGGCGGTTTCGATACGTTGACTGCTGAAGATCTTGCGCATGCTGGAAACCGCCGTTGGGTCCGGAACAGATGGCGCCACTGCTGCGCCGGTTCAAGGTGGAAAGGAATGCCGATCAACACTGCGACTGACGGTGCACGCAATGCAGGCGTGCGACAGCAGGTCCCGGTGGCAGTACGCCGGGGGGAGTGGGACGCACGTGGTCAGTGCACGGTCGCCCACCCACTCGGCGCGACGCAACGCTGCACGCCTAGCCCTTGGCCGGCACGGCAATCGCACTGCCATCGGGCACTACGCGGATCAGCCCCTCCTGCGTGGTGCTGGCCACCAGCACGCCATCGCGGGTGAAGAACTGCCCGCGCGCCAGGCCGCGGGAGCCTTGTGCGGTCGGGCTGTCCAGCGAATACAGCAGCCAGTCGTCGGTACGGAACGGCCGATGGAACCACAGCGCATGATCGAGCGAGGCCATCTGCACATTGGGCGTGTAGTAGCTGATGCCGTGCGGAAACGTGGAGGTGCCCAGCAACTGAAAATCCGACGCGTATGCAAGCAGCACCTGATGCAGCCCTACATCGTCGCCGATCGGGTCGTTCAAGCGCAGCCACATCTGCTGGAACGGTGGGCGCTTGGGCGGCTTGAGTTCGTCGCGTGGAAACACGTGGCGAAATTCGAACGGGCCGCCGCGCGACAGCCAGCGCTGCACTTTCGGAGGCAGGTTCGCCAGCACCTCCGGTGCCAGCGGCGCGGCCGGTTCGATGTCTTCCGGGGGCGGCACCACCGGCATCGCCGACTGATGCTCGGCGCCGTCTTCGCGTTCCTGAAACGAGGCCGCGCAGAAAAAGATCACTTTGCCGTGCTGGATCGCGGTGACCCGGCGGATCGAAAAACTGCCGCCATCGCGGGTGCGGTCGACGTCGTAGACGATGGGGTGGTCGATATTGCCGGCACGCAGAAAATAGGCATGCAGCGAATGCGCCTGGCGCCCGTTGTCGACCGTGGCCTGCGCGGCCGACAGCGCCTGGCCCAGCACCTGTCCACCAAAGACGTATTTGGTGCCGATGTCGCGGCTCTGGCCGCGGAACAGGTTGTCCTCCAGGCGCTCCAGCGACAGCAGGCTGATCAGTTCGGAGACGACGGGTTCGGCGGTGGCGGACAAGGGGCTGGCCTGGGTGCGACGGACCGCGATTATAGCGGGCCGCTTCGTGGTCACCGCGGCAGTGGAAGGCTCAGCCCTTCTGCAGGCGCGCGACCAGCCCGCGCAGTGCGGCCTGTGCATCCGGGGCGTACCAGCCGTCGACGAACCGCTCCAGCTGGATCAGCTCCGGCGCCAGGGCCGCGCGCAGGTCTGCGCGGGCCACCGCGCGCGTGGCCAGCATCGGCTGACGCGGCAGCTGCTGCAGTTCGTGCAGCCAGGCCACGGCGCGAGCGGTGACCAGCTCGCCGTCGACCAGTTCATCCACCAGGCCGATCTGCACCGCCTGTTCGGCAGGCAGCAGCTGCCCGGCGATCAGCAGGCGCTCGGCACGGTGCGCGCCAACCACCCGGCGCAACAGCCGCTGGATGCCTTCTGGTGCGGCCAGGCCGACCTGCACTTCGTTCAAGCCGATCGTGTACGGCCTGGCGGTATCGGCGCTGCGTGCCATCACCCGGTAGTCGCAGCACAGCGCCAGCACGCAGCCGCCGGCCGGCGCATGCCCGCCGATCGCCGCGACCACCGGAATCCGGCTGTTGGCCAGCGCCTGCGCAGCCTCGAAGAATGCCGTCCAGCTGGCCAGCAACGCGGCGCGGTCGGTACCGTGCGCCAGCAGCTGCGGTACATCCATGCCACCGGAGAAGATCCGCTCGCTGCCCGACAGCACGATGCCGTCGGCCTCGTCGCCGGCCTGTTGCACCGCAGCGCTCAGTGCCTGGCACAGCGCACGATCCAGCGCATTGACCGGCGGGCGCGCCAGACGGATTTCGCGAACTCGGCCATGGTCTAAGATCTGGATGCTCATTCGGGGCTCCTGGAGGTCGGGTCATGATAGACGGCAGTCGAAGCAGGTGGCAGCTGCGTGCACGCGTGTGGCTTGGTGTGATGGCGCTGCTGGCCAGCGCGGGCGCTGCGGCGCAGTGCATGCCGGAGTTCAAGGACGGCTGGATCCGCATCCCGCCACCTGGCGGCATGGGCATGGCCGCGGGATTCGGGCAATTCCACAATGGCTGCACGCAACCGCTGACGATCACCGCGGCCACAAGCAGCGCCTTCGCCGACGTGTCGCTGCACGAGACCACGCAGAGCAATGGCGTCAGCCGCATGCGTGCGGTACCCGCGCTGGCCCTGCCCGCCGGCAAGACGGTGCCCCTGGCACCCGGCGGCCTGCATCTGATGTTGATGGAGGCACGCGCCCCGCTGCAGGAAGGCGCGCAGGTGCCGGTGACGTTCACCTTGCAGGACGGTCGCCAGATCAAGGCCACGCTGCTGGCACGCAAGCGCGCGCCGGGCGGCTGAGGAGCGGGGCGGATGAATGCCCGGGCAGCCGGCTTCGTCTTCCGCATGCACGTGCGTGCGGCGTTGCCGGGTCGCTTGGGCATGCGGCCTGCGGCCATGTGCAGCGGGATCGGCTCGCGCGGCACCACTGCCAGATAAAGCACGCGCCCATAAAAAAACGGCGGCTCCCGCAAGAACCGCCGTCGATAGCGTGATTGCCCAGGCCTGGCGGCGCGCCCGCTCAGGTGCTGGCGAGGCGCACCGCGTCCGGCAGCGGCGCACTCTTGCCGGTCTGCGTGTCGATCCACACCACCACCACGTTGCCGTCGGAATACAGCACGCTGTCGTCCTTCTGGTCGAAGATGCGGTGGCCGATGGTGACGCTGCTGTTGCCCAGCCGCTCCACGAACAGCTCCACCGTGATGTCGTTGGGCCAGATCAGCGGCTGCTTGTAGTTGACGTTGGTGGCCGCGACCACCGGTGCGATGCGGTCGGTCATCGCCACGCCTTGCACGCCCAGCATCCAGCGCACGCGTGCCTCTTCCAGATAGGAAATGTACTTGGCGTTGTTGACGTGGCCCATGCTGTCCATGTCGCGCCAGCGCACGCTGATCGGAATGCGTGCCAGGATCTTGTGTTCGCTCATCAGCTTGCCTTCTTCTTCGCGGTTTTCTTGGTGGCGGACTTGGCGACCTTGGTCACCTTCTCCGGTTTGACCTTGCGCGGCGGGCGCGCATCCGGCTTGTTGGCCATCGCCGCCGGACGTGTCTCGCGCGCCTTCACCGACGGCAGCATCTTGGCCAGGAACTGGCCGGTGTAGGATGCCTCGTGCACGGCCACATCTTCCGGCGTGCCAGAGACCAGGATGGTGCCGCCGCGATGGCCACCTTCCGGGCCCAGGTCCACGATCCAGTCCGCGGTCTTGATCACGTCCAGATTATGTTCGATCACCACCACCGTATTGCCCTCGTCGCGCAGCTTGTGCAACACGCCGAGCAGGGCTTCGATATCGTGGAAGTGCAGGCCGGTGGTCGGTTCGTCCAGGATGTACAAGGTGCGTCCGGTATCGCGACGCGAGAGTTCCTTGGACAGCTTGACGCGCTGCGCTTCACCGCCGGAGAGCGTGGTCGCGCTCTGGCCCAGCTTGATGTAGCTCAGACCCACATCGACCAGCGTTTCCAGCTTGCGTGCGATCGACGGCACCGGCTCGAACAGGCGCAGCGCGTCTTCCACGGTCATCTGCAGCACATCGCTGATATTGAAGCCCTTGTAGCGGATCTCCAGCGTCTCGCGGTTATAGCGCTTGCCATGGCAGACATCGCAGGGCACGTAGACGTCGGGCAGGAAGTGCATCTCCACCTTGATCATGCCGTCGCCCTGGCAGGCCTCGCAGCGGCCGCCGCGCACGTTGAAGCTGAAACGCCCCGGCGAGTAGCCGCGCGCGCGCGCCTCGGGCACCTGCGCAAACAACTCGCGCAACGGGGTGAACATGCCGGTGTAGGTGGCCGGGTTTGAACGTGGCGTGCGACCGATCGGCGACTGGTCGATGTCCACCACCTTGTCGAACAGATCAAGATTTTCGACTTCGCGATGTGGCGCTACCACGTGCGAGGCACCGTTGATCTCGTTGGCCGCCAGCGTGAACAAGGTATCGTTGATCAGCGTCGACTTGCCCGAGCCGGACACGCCGGTGATGCAGGTCAGCAGACCGGCCGGAATGTCCAGGTCGACATTTTTCAGGTTGTTGCCGGTCGCCCCGCGCAGATGCAGCATCATCTTCGGGTTGGGCTTGTGGCGCTGCTTTGGGATCTCGATGCGGCGCTTGCCCGACAGGTATTGGCCGGTCAGCGAACGCGGCGATTTCAGGATGTCCTCCAGCGTGCCCTGCGCGCAGATCTCGCCGCCATGCACGCCGGCACCGGGGCCGATGTCCAGCACATGGTCGGCCAGGCGGATCGCATCTTCGTCATGCTCGACCACGATCACCGTGTTGCCCAGGTCGCGCAGCCGCGTCAGCGTGCCGAGCAGGCGTTCGTTGTCGCGCTGATGCAGGCCGATCGATGGCTCGTCCAGCACATACATCACGCCGACTAGGCCGGCACCGATCTGGCTGGCCAGACGGATGCGCTGCGCCTCGCCGCCGGACAAGGTGTCGGCCTTGCGTTCCAGGGTGAGGTAATCCAGGCCCACATCGACCAGGAAGCCCAGCCGCTCGCCGATCTCCTTGACGATCTTGCTGGCGATCTCGCCACGCCAGCCCGGCAGCGACAAACCACGGAAAAAGTTCAGCGCTTCGTTGACCGGCAGCACCACCAGTTCCGGTAGCGGGCGATCGGCCACGAACACATTGCGCGCAGCACGATTCAAGCGCGTGCCATTGCAGGCCGGGCAGGGCTGCTGGCTCACGTACTTGGTGAGCTCTTCGCGCACCGCCGGCGATTCGGTTTCGCGGTAGCGACGTTCCAGGTTCGGCAGGATGCCCTCGAAGCGATGCTTGCGCGTGGTGCGCCCGCCCGCGTCGGTGAAGTAGGTGAAGCTGATCACCTCATCGCCGCTGCCGAACAGCACCGCCTGGCGCACCTTGGCCGGCAGCGTGTTCCATACCGCGTCCACATCGAACTTGTAGTGCTTGGCCAGCGAGGCGATCAGCTGGAAATAATAGGCATTGCGTCGATCCCAGCCGCGCACCGCACCGGCCGACAGCGACAGCTCCGGATGCACCACCACACGGTCCGGGTCGAAGAACTCGGCCACGCCCAGGCCATCGCAACTCGGGCAGGCGCCCACCGGTGCGTTGAACGAGAACAGCCGCGGTTCCAGCTCCGGCAGCGAGTAATCGCACACCGGGCAGCTGTACTTGGACGAGAACAGGTGCGGTGCGGCGGCCGGGTCGTCCAGCGACTGCACCGCCACCATGCCTTCGCCCAGCTTGAGCGCGGTTTCGAAACTTTCCGCCAGGCGCTGCTTGATGTCTTCGCGCGGGCGGAAACGGTCGATCACTGCTTCGATGGTGTGTTTCTGGCGCAATGCCAGCGGCGGCACCGCATCGATCTCGTACAGTTCGCCGTCCACGCGCACGCGCACGAAGCCCTGCGCACGCAGTTGTTCGAACACCTGCGCATGCTCGCCCTTGCGGTCGCGGATCACCGGGGCCAGCAGCATGTAGCGCTGTTCCTGGTCCTGGGTAAGCATGTGGTCGACCATCTGGCTGACCGTCTGCGCTTCCAGCGGGAAGCCGTGATCCGGGCAGCGCGGCTGGCCGACGCGCGCGTACAGCAGGCGCAGGTAGTCGTAGATCTCGGTGATGGTGCCGACGGTGGAGCGCGGGTTGTGCGAAGTCGATTTCTGTTCGATCGAAATTGCCGGGGACAGGCCTTCGATATGGTCCAGGTCCGGCTTTTCCATCACGCTCAGGAACTGGCGCGCATACGCCGACAGCGACTCGACGTAGCGGCGCTGGCCTTCTGCATAGATGGTGTCGAACGCCAGCGACGACTTGCCCGAACCGGACAGGCCGGTGATCACGATCAGTTTGTCGCGGGGCAGGTCGAGGTCGATGTTCTTGAGGTTGTGCGTCCGCGCGCCGCGGATGCGGATGAAATCCATCGCCATGGGGGATCCGATGTCGGGCCGGCGAACCGGCGGTGGTGCGAGCGTGCTCAGCAGGAATGAGTGGCAGTCGATCAGCCTACCCGCCGACCTAGGTGAGGGCAATTGCCCCAAATGCCAGTCTGCCGGGGCCGTTGTGGCGGCCGGATGATGCGTTCCACCAGGCCGATTCCGGCCGGCAGTGGCGGGCCGGCTTGCGGGTTGACCCGAAACCGGCTAGGCCAGTACAATTCCGCTCCTGTCTGCCCCATGGGCAAGTCAGGCGACCATAATAACTACAGAGGAACACCTGGTCATGTACGCAGTTCTGGTAACCGGCGGTAAGCAATACCGCGTCGCGCAGGGCGAAACGCTCCGCGTGGAAAAGCTCGAAGTCGAAGCTGGCAACGAGATCAAGTTCGACACCATCCTGATGCTGGGCGATAGCGACGGCATCAAGCTGGGCGATGCGCTGAAGGGCGCCTCGGTCACCGCCAAGGTCGTGGCCCATGGCCGCGCCGACAAGGTGCGCATCATCAAGTTCCGTCGCCGCAAGCACCACATGAAGCGTCAGGGACACCGTCAGCACTACACCGAAATCGAGATCACCGGCATCGCCGGTGGCGACAAGAAGTAAGGAGAACCAGTCATGGCACATAAAAAGGGCGTAGGTTCCTCGCGCAACGGTCGCGATTCCAACCCGAAGTACCTCGGCGTGAAGATCTTCGGTGGCCAGGCCATCGATGCCGGCAACATCATCGTGCGTCAGCGCGGCACCCAGTTCCATCCGGGCGCCGGCGTCGGCCTGGGCCGTGACCACACGCTGTTTGCGCTGGTCGACGGCAAGGTGGAGTTCTCCACCAAGGGCCCGAAGAAGCGTCGCACCGTCAGCGTGGTTGCCGAGGCGTAATCGCCCGCTCCATGCAGGCCAGTTCGCCCGGCAACGCTGCCGGGCGAATGAGACGGAAAGCCCCGCTTTTGCGGGGTTTTGCGTTTGAGAGCCGGGAATCGGGATTCGGGATTGGGGATTCGCAAGAGCGGGTCCCTTGGCATCCTGGCGTTCCCATCCTTCCCTGCTGACGGCTCGCCATGGTTGCGTTGCCGCGTTGTCACCAATCCCAAATCACGAATCCCGAATCCCGAATCCCATGAAATTAGTCGACGAAGCAGAAATCCTGGTCACCGCCGGTAATGGCGGCAATGGCTGTGTCGGCTTTCGCCGCGAGAAGTTCATCCCGTTGGGCGGGCCCGATGGCGGTGATGGCGGGGCAGGCGGCAGCGTCTGGATCGTGGCCGACGAAAACGTCAACACCCTGGTCGACTTCCGTCATGAGCGCACCTTCAAGGCGCAGCGCGGCGAGAACGGCATGGGTCGCCAGGCCTATGGCAAGGGCGGCGAAGATCGCGTCATCGTGGTGCCGGTCGGCACCGTGGTGATCAACGTGCAGACCGATGAAATCATTGGCGACCTGGTCCAGCACGGCGATCGCCTGCTGGTGGCCAAGGGCGGCAAGGGCGGTCTGGGCAACATGCATTTCAAGAGCTCGGTCAACCGTGCGCCGCGCCAGTCCACCACCGGTGAAGAGGGCGAGGAGCGCCTGCTCAAGCTGGAGCTCAAGCTGCTGGCCGACGTTGGCCTGCTGGGCTTCCCGAATGCCGGCAAGAGCACGCTGATCCGTGCGGTGTCTTCGGCCACGCCGAAGGTGGCCGACTACCCGTTCACCACGCTGTATCCCAATCTGGGCGTGGTCAGTGTCGAGGCGTACCGCAGCTTCGTGATCGCGGACGTGCCCGGCCTGATCGAAGGCGCAGCCGATGGCGCCGGCCTGGGCACGCAGTTCCTGCGTCACCTGCAGCGCACCCGCCTGCTGCTGCATCTGGTGGACATGGCCCCGATGGATGGTGGGGTGGACGGTGTGTCGCCGGCCGACCAGGTGCGTACCCTCGAGCGCGAGCTCGAGCGGCATGATCCCGAGTTGCTGAAGAAGCCGCGCTGGCTGGTGCTCAACAAGGCCGACCTGATGTTCGAGGACGAGGCGCGCGCCGCTGCCGAGGCCATCGTGGCCGAGCTGGGCTGGACCGCGCCGTGGTATCTGGTGTCGGCGCTGGGTCGTGACGGCACCTTCCCGATCATGAAGGACGTGATGGCCTTCTTCGACCGCCAGCGCGAGGACGAGCTCGAGGCACGCGATGCGGGCTGAGTGCGCACACGCACACACAAAAAACCCGGCCGAGGCCGGGTTTTTCTGTGCTACCGGAAGCCAGGCTTCCGGCAACGTTGCTGCCGATCGCTTACGCGGCCTTGATGGCCTTGATGCGTGCGGTCAGACGGCTCTTGTGACGTGCAGCCTTGTTCTTGTGAATCAGGCCACGGGCGCTGAAACGGTCGAGGATCGGCTGTGCAACGGCGAAAGCGGCTTCGGCGCCTGCAGCATCGTTGGCGTCAAGGGCCTTGATCACCTTCTTGACGGCGGTGCGCAGCATCGAGCGCTGACCGGTGTTGCGCTCATTGCGCACAATGGTCTGCTTGGCGCGCTTCTTGGCGGACTTGATATTGGCCACGGTGGTGGTTTCCTGAAAAATCGGTGTGGTGGAAAAAGCAAGCGCGAAAGTATGATGGACCCAGATATCTACGTCAAGTCAGTTGTCAAGAGGCAGTCCCCATGAGCACCCCCCGCATGATGAGGGGCCTGCTCTCCTTCAGCAGCATGACCATGGTGTCGCGGGTGCTGGGGCTGGTGCGCGACCAGGTCATCACCACCACCTTCGGCAGCAATGCGGTGACCGATGCGTTCTGGGTGGCCTTCCGGGTTCCCAATTTCCTGCGGCGGCTATTTGCCGAAGGCTCCTTCGCCACCGCCTTCGTGCCGGTGTTTACCGAAGTCAAGGAAACCCGGTCGCATGCCGAGCTACGCGAGCTGATGGCGCGCGTGGCCGGGACCCTCGGCGGCGTGCTGCTGCTGGTCACCGCGCTTGCGCTGATCTTCGCCCCGCAGCTGGCCACGCTGTTTTCCAGCGGGGTGGACACCGATCCGGCCAAGCATGGCCTGCTGGTGGATCTGTTCCGTCTGACCTTCCCGTTCCTGCTGTTCGTGTCGCTGACTGCGCTGGCGGGCGGGGCACTGAACAGCTTCCAGAAGTTCGCCATGCCGGCGCTGACCCCGGTGATCCTCAACCTGTGCATGATCGCCGGGGCGGTGTGGCTGGCGCCCCGGCTGGGTGGGACGCCGGAAAGGCAGATCCTTGCGCTGGGCTGGGCCGTGCTGGCGGCGGGCATGCTGCAGTTGCTGTTCCAGTTGCCTTCGCTGAAAGGCATCAACCTGTTGACCCTGCCGCGCTGGGGTTGGCGACATCCGGGTGTGCGCAAGGTGCTGACCCTGATGGTGCCGACCCTGTTCGGCTCTTCGATCGCGCAGATCAACCTGCTGCTGGACACCGTGATCGCCGCCAAGCTGACCGATGGCTCGCAGTCGTGGCTGTCGCTGGCCGACCGGTTCCTGGAACTGCCGTTGGGCGTCTTCGGCGTGGCGCTGGGCACGGTGATCCTGCCGGCGCTGGCGCGGCATCACGTCAAGACCGACCGCACCGCGTTTTCCAGCGCGCTGGACTGGGGCTTCCGGACGACCTTGCTGATCGCAATGCCGGCCATGCTGGGGTTGTTGCTGCTGGCCGAGCCGCTGGTGGCAACGTTGTTCCAGTATCACAAGTTCACCGCCTTCGACACCCGCATGACGGCGTTGTCGGTGTACGGCTTGAGCTTCGGACTACCGGCGTACGCCATGCTCAAGGTCGTGCTGCCGGCGTTCTATGCGCGTCAGGACACCCGCACCCCGGTGCGCGCCGGCGTGGCGGCGCTGGTGGCCAATATGGTGTTCAACTTTGCGTTCCTGGCGGTGCTGTACCAGCTCATGGTGCCACCGGAGCTCAAGGCGCAGGGCGTGATGCAGGCGCTGGGTAAGCAGCCCGGGCTACATCTGGCGCTGGGCATCGCCAGTGCGCTGTCGAGTTATCTCAACCTGGGGCTGCTGTGGTACTGGCTGGGCAAGTCCGGCGTGTATCAGCGCCGGCCGGGCTGGGGCGGCTATGTGATGCGTCTGCTGCTGGCGTGTGCGGCCATGGTGGCGGTGCTGTTGAGTTTGCTGTGGTGGCTGCCGTCGTTCACCGGAATGGACAAGTGGCAGCGGATCGGCTGGCTGGCGGTGCTGGTCGGCAGTGGCGGGCTGACCTACGTGGTGGCACAGCTGGCGCTGGGCTTGCGGCCGCGGGATCTACGCGAGGGCTGAGCCTGGATGTCGGGTTTTGTGATGGGGCAGGCGGCCTTGCCGGCCTCTGGAATGGGGAACGGCAGGGCGGCATGCAAGGCGGATTTGCCCCTTGTCCACGGTGACGGCCGGCGGATTGTCGGCCGCGGCCTGCCCGGCAGGTGCGTCCCAGAGGCTGGTGTAGCGCGTCATGCCGATGGGCGCTTGCGTGATCGGTGCGGGCCGTGCGGGTTGACAGGCACGGCTATACTTACAAGTTATGTATCAGCGAGGGTCGGCCGCAAGCCGGCATCTGTTTGGATCGAGGAATGAGCAGGCTGTTTAGAGACGTCGAGGGCGGGACGCTGTTCCCGCACGGAAGCGTGGTCTGCATCGGCGCCTTCGATGGCCTGCACCTGGGGCATCGGGCATTGGTGCAGCATGCGGCTGACCGCGCGCGCGCGCTGGGCGTACCGGCGGTGGCGTTGAGCTTCGAGCCATTGCCGCGCGAGTTCTTCGCCCCGGCCGCACCGCCGCCGCGGCTGACCCTGGCGCGCGCCAAGATCGAAGGCCTGCTCGGCTTCGGCGCCGACAGCGTAGGCCTGATCCGTTTCGATGGCCGTCTGTCGGCGATGAGCGCCGAAGACTTCGTGCGGCTGGCGCTGGTGGGCCGGCTCTGCGCCCGCGAGGTGTGGATCGGCCCGGAATTCCGTTTCGGCCATCGCCGTGGCGGCGACATCGCCTTGTTGCGCACACTGGGCGAGCAGCACGGTTTTGCGGCCGGGGAGATTGCGCCGGTGCATCTGCATGGCGAGCGCATTTCCGCCACGCGCATCCGTGAATTATTGGTGGCAGGCGAGTTTGCGCACGCCGCCGATCTGCTTGGCCGCCCGTACGCCATCGGCGGGCGGGTGGTGCGCGGCAAGCAACTGGGTCGCACGTTGGGCTACCCCACTGCGAATCTGCGGTTTTCGCGCACGCCGGCGCTGTCGGGCATCTATGCCACCTGGGTGCACGGCGTGGCCGCGCAGCCGTGGCCCTCGGTGTCCAGCTTCGGCACGCGGCCGACCGTGGCTGGCGTGGAGCCGCTGCTGGAAGCGCACCTGTTCGATTTCCAGGGCGATCTGTACGGCCGGCATCTGGAAGTCGAATTCGTCGCCAAACTGCGCAACGAGGAAAAGTTCGATGGTCTGGAAGCGCTGACCGTGCAGATGCATCGCGATGCCGAACAGGCGCGCGCGGTGCTTCAGGGCAGCCCGTCGCGGATGCTGGTTGGCGCTGAACTCATGGGCGGCCTGCAGCAGGCGCGCGATGTTTCCGTGCATGCCGAAAGCAGTCGCGCGCACGGCGCTGTGGCGCCCGGTGCAGACCCCAATGATGCGAGTCTCTCGCAACAGCCCGCACGTCCCTGTGCGGACTCCAATGATGCGAGTCCTTCGCAACAGCCCGCACATCCCTGTGCGGACTCTTCAATGAAAGCAGCGCAACGGTAGATTCCTGTGACCCAAGACTACAAAGCCACTCTTCATCTGCCTGCGACGGACTTTCCGATGCGCGGCGACCTGCCCAAGCGCGAGCCGGCGATGCTGGACCGCTGGGAGCGCGAGGGTCTGTATACGCAGCTGCGCGCGAACGCGGCCGGACGCCCGCTGTTCGTGCTGCATGATGGCCCGCCGTATGCCAACGGCCAGATCCATCTCGGTCACGCGGTCAACAAGATCCTCAAGGACATCATCGTCAAGTCGAAGTATCTGGCTGGCTTCGATGCGCCCTACATCCCGGGCTGGGACTGCCACGGCTTGCCGATCGAGATCGCGATCGAGAAAAAGTACGGCAAGGTCGGCGTGAAGCTGGACGCGGCGGAATTTCGTCAGAAGTGCCGCGAGTACGCGAGCGAGCAGATCGATCTGCAGCGCCGCGACTTCAAGCGCCTGGGCGTGGTGGGTGATTGGGACAACCCGTACAAGACCCTGGATTTCCGCTTCGAGGCCAACGAGCTGCGCGCGCTGGCAAAGATCGTCGACAACGGCCATCTGACCCGTGGCGTCAAGCCGGTGCACTGGTGCTTCGATTGCGGCTCGGCGCTGGCCGAGGCCGAGATCGAATACGCCGACAAGGTCTCGCCGACGGTGGACATCGCCTATCCGGCGCGCGATCCGGGCGCTGTCGCTGCCGCATTCGGTGCGACGCTACCGGCGGGCGTGAGCGTGGCGGTGCCGATCTGGACCACTACGCCGTGGACGCTGCCGGCGTCGCTGGCGGTGAGCCTGGGTGCGGAACTGGATTACGTGCTGGTCGAAGGCCCGGCCGATCGCGGCCAGCCGCGTTGGCTGGTGATCGCCGAAGCGTTGGCGGCCAAGGCGCTGTCGCGCTACGGCGTGGACGAGGTGGTGGTGCACGGTCGCGCCAAGGGCGCGGCGCTGGATCAGATGCTGCTGAACCACCCGTTCTGCGCCGAGCGCGAGATCCCGCTGCTGCTGGGCGACCATGTGTCGGCCGAGGACGGTACCGGCGCGGTGCACACCGCCCCAGGTCACGGCCAGGAGGACTACCAGGTCTCCAAGCAGTACGGGCTGCTGGAGCGCTACGGCGCTGCGCAGATCAATCCGGTGGACGGACGTGGCGTGTATCTGCCGTCGACCCCGCCGCTGGGTGACACCGTGCTGGCCGGGCTGCATATCTGGAAGGCCAACGACGTCATCATCGACGCGCTGCGCGATACCGGCGTGTTGCTGGCCGCCAGCAAGATGGAGCACAGCTATCCGCATTGCTGGCGCCACAAGACGCCGATCGCCTTCCGCGCCACGCCGCAGTGGTTCTTTTCGATGGAGCAGGCCAACCTGCGCGCTGACGCGCTCAAGGCGGTCGAACAGGTGACCTGGTACCCGGCTTGGGGACAGGCGCGTATTGCCGGCATGGTCGAAGGACGTCCGGACTGGACCATCTCGCGCCAGCGCACCTGGGGCGTGCCGATCGCCCTGTTCGTGCATCGCGAAACCGGCGAGCCGCACCCGCGCAGCACCGAGTTGCTTCGCCAGGTGGCCGACCGGGTGGAGCAGGGCGGTGTGGACGTGTGGTACACGCTGGATGCCGCCGAGCTGCTGGGCGACGAGGCCGCCGACTACGACAAGATCACCGACATCCTGGATGTGTGGTTCGACTCGGGCGTGACCCACGAGGCGGTGCTGGTGGACCGCGGCCTGCCCACGCCGGCCGACCTGTATCTGGAAGGCTCCGATCAGCACCGCGGCTGGTTCCAGTCCTCGCTGCTGACCGGCGTGGCGATGAATAAGGCAGCGCCGTACAAGCAGTGCCTGACCCACGGCTTCACCGTGGACGAGCACGGCCGCAAGATGTCCAAGTCGCTGGGCAACGGCATCGAGCCGCAGGACATCATGAAGACGCTGGGCGCGGACATCCTGCGCCTGTGGATCGCCTCGGCCGACTACAGCAACGAGATGTCGCTGTCGCAGGAGATCCTCAAGCGCAATGCCGATGCGTATCGCCGGCTGCGCAATACCGCGCGTTTTCTGCTGGGCAACCTGCATGGCTTCGACCCGCTGCAGCATCTGGTGGCGCTGGACGACATGGTGTTGCTGGACCGCTGGATCGTGCATCGCGCGCATGAGCTGCAGGAAAAGATCGTGGCCGCCTACGCGCGCTACGACTTCGCCGAAATCGTGCAGGCGCTGCTGAACTTCTGCAGTGTGGACCTGGGCTCGCTGTACCTGGATGTCACCAAGGACCGTCTGTACACGATGGCCGAGGATTCGCGCGGCCGGCGTTCGGCGCAGAGCGCGATGTATCACGTGGCCGAGGCGTTCGTGCGCTGGGTCGCGCCGGTACTGAGCTTTACCGCCGACGAGCTATGGGCCTATCTGCCGGGCGAGCGTGCCGGCAACGTGCTGTTCGCCACCTGGTATGACGGCCTGGCGCCGTTGCCGGCCGATGCCGCCTTGACCGGCGCGGACTTCGACAAGTTGCTGGCGCTGCGTGAGCAGGTGGCCAAGGTGCTGGAGCCGATGCGTGCAAACGGCGCGATCGGCGCGGCGCTGGAAGCGGAGATCACCGTGGCTGCCGATGCGCAGACCGCCGCGCGCTGGCAGCCGCTGGCCGATGAACTGCGCTTTTTGTTCATCAGTGGCGATGTCACCGTGACAGCGGCCAGCACCGACGACATCTTCGTCAGTGCGCAGCCCACGACCAAGGCCAAGTGCGTACGCTGCTGGCATCACCAGGCCAGCATAGGCAGCGACCCGCGGCATCCCGAGCTGTGCAGCCGCTGCGTCAGCAATATCGAAGGCCCCGGCGAGGTGCGTCGCTGGTTCTAGCGTCGCGGGTTCTGATGTGTTGATTGCTTCTCCCGCAAGCGGGAGTCCGTTCCAATACCCTTCTCCCGCAAGCGGGAGAAGGTGGCGCGCAGCGCCGGATGAGGGCATTGCTTCGCATCCGGCACTGCTTGCCGATTTGCCCGTCGGGCAGCTTCTTCCGAACCCGGGAGCAGCAACAGCTAAGGTGATTCCATGACCGCAAGACCCAAACCCTCCGCATTGATCTGGTTGCTGCTGTCGGCCGTGGTGATCGGGCTGGACCAGTGGAGCAAGGCCTGGGTGCTGTCCAGCCTGCCCGAGTACACCCCGGTGCCGGTCATCGAGGGTTTTTGGAACTGGTACCGCACCTATAACACCGGCGCGGCCTTCAGCTTTCTGAGCGATGCCGGCGGCTGGCAGCTGTGGTTCTTCACCGCGTTGGCGGTGGGTATCAGCGGCCTGCTGGCGTTCTGGCTGTCGCGCACCGCGCGCAACGAGTGGCGCAGCGCGCTGCCGTATGCGCTGGTGATCGGCGGGGCGATCGGCAATGTGATCGACCGGCTGATGCACGGCCATGTGGTCGATTTCATCCAGTGGTACATCGGCAGCCATACCTGGCCGTCGTTCAACATCGCCGATTCGGCGATCGTGGGGGGCGCGATCGGGATTGCCGTGTTCGGCCTGTTCGACAAGTCCGGCAAGCGGGAGCCGGGAATCGGGAATCGCCGCTGAAGTTCCCGCGGACCGGCGCTGCCCGGCTCCATTCCCCAATCGCCATTCCCGTAGAATGCACCGCATGGATGTCCTGCTCGCCAATCCCCGTGGTTTTTGTGCCGGCGTCGACCGCGCGATCGAGATCGTCAAGCGTGCGATCGAGACGCTGGGCGCGCCGATCTATGTGCGGCACGAGGTGGTGCACAACCGTTTCGTGGTCGACGACCTCAAGCAGCGCGGAGCAATCTTCGTCGAAGAACTGGACGAGGTGCCCGACAACGCCACGGTGATCTTCAGTGCGCACGGCGTCTCACAGGCTGTGCGCCAGGAGGCCGAGCGCCGTGGGCTCAAGGTGTTCGATGCCACCTGCCCGCTGGTGACCAAGGTGCATTTCGAGGTGGCGCGGCACTGCCGGGCCGGCCGCGACGTGGTGCTGATCGGCCATGCCGGGCATCCGGAAGTGGAAGGCACGATGGGGCAGTGGAGCCGTGAGCGTGGCACGGGCACCATCTATCTGGTCGAGGACATCGCGCAGGTGGCCACGCTCCACATCAACCAGCCGGAAAACCTGGCCTACACCACCCAGACCACGCTGTCGGTGGACGACACCATGGGCATCATCGAGGCCCTGCGCGCACGCTACCCGGCGATGCAGGGGCCCAGGCACGACGACATCTGTTACGCCACCCAGAACCGCCAGGACGCCGTGCGCGATCTGGCGCGCCAGTGCGACCTGGTGCTGGTGGTCGGTTCGCCCAACAGTTCCAACTCCAACCGGCTGAGCGAGCTGGCCCGGCGCGATGGCGTGGAGTCGTACCTGATCGACAATGCCAGCGAGATCGACCCGGCCTGGGTCGTCGGCAAACAGCATATCGGCCTGACTGCCGGTGCCTCCGCGCCGCAGGTGCTGGTCGACGGCGTGCTGGCCCGGTTGCGCGAGCTCGGTGCGGCAGGCGTGTCCGAACTGGAAGGCGAGCCGGAATCGATGGTGTTCGCGCTGCCCAAGGAACTGCGGCTGCGTCTGGTCAGTTGAGCGCGACGGACGCCGGCAGCATCGGCGATGGCGCGACAGGCGGCATCGATTGACCGGGCTGCGTCGTGCTCCTACAATGCACGGCTCGCCGGAATAGCTCAGTTGGTAGAGCGGCGCATTCGTAATGCGTAGGTCGTAGGTTCGATTCCTATTTCCGGCACCAACGCTTCAGCACTGGGTCGGCCCTTGGCCGGCCCAGTCGCGTTTTGGGACGGCGCTCAACTGGATGCGTCTTTCAACACCGCTTTTTTGGCACGGTTGCAGCGCTTCAGTAACGGCCACGGCCGCCCACTGCACCCGCGCGCTGCGCTGCGACAACATGTCGCACACTTTTGCGCGCATTAATTGCGGCAGATCATTGCCAATGGGTTTCGTGCAGGTGCAGCAAAGATTAAAATTGGCGCGCTAACCCGTGTCTTCGGTCTGCGCGGGCCCGCCTTCACCAGGAAGGGCAGTGTCGGACATCTCCCTTGCGGAGCGACGAACGAGGCTGGCGTTCCTTCGCACTTGGATCGACCGATGATTCCGCTGAAACATCTCGGGCGTTTACTTCGTCCAGGCCTGGTGTTGCCGTTCCTGCTGCTGGCAGGCTGCAACTCGGCCATCCTCAATCCGAAAGGCCAGATCGGCCACGACGAGAAGCAACTGCTGATCACCTCGGTGGTGCTGATGCTGATCGTGGTCATCCCGGTGATCGTGATGACGATTGCGTTCGCCTGGAAATATCGCGCGTCCAACACGAAGGCACGCTACGAGCCGGATTGGTCGCACTCCACCGCCATCGAAGTGGTGGTGTGGTCGATCCCGTGCGTGATCATCCTGGTGCTGGCGGTGCTGACCTGGCGCTCCTCGCACGCACTGGACCCGTACCGGCCGCTGGATTCGGACGTCAAGCCGATCAACATCGAAGCGGTGTCGCTGGACTGGAAGTGGATGTTCATCTACCCGGACCAGAACATCGCCACCGTCAACGAGATCGCGTTCCCGGTGCACACGCCGCTGAACTTCAAGATCACCTCCGACACGGTGATGAACTCGTTCTTCATTCCGCACATGGGCACCATGATCTACGCCATGGCGGGCATGGAAACCAAGCTGCATCTGGTGGCCAACGAGCCGGGTGAATATTTCGGCCTGTCGACCAACTACAGCGGTCACGGCTTCTCGAAGATGAGCTTCAAGGCGCATGCGGTCGATCAGGCCGGCTTCGAGGCGTGGGTGGCCAAGGTCAAGGCCTCGCCGACCGCGTTGAATGCTGCCGAGTACCAGGTGCTGGCCGCCAATCGCAACGACAAGGAACAGTATCCGGTCACCTACTACTCGTCGGTGCAGGACGGCATGTTCCGCTCGCTGGTCGACAAATACATGAATGGTCCGGGCCACAGCAAGGGTCATGGCGACCATGAGGCATCGGCTGCAGAGCCGGTCGCCATGTGCACTTCTGGAGACAAGTGATGCTAGGCAAACTTACGATCGAGGCAGTTCCGTACCACGAGCCGATCATCATGGTCGCGCTGGGTGGTGCAGGGCTGCTCGGCCTGCTCATCGCGGGCGCCATCACCAAGTACAAGCTGTGGGGCTACCTGTGGAAGGAGTGGTTCACCTCGGTGGATCACAAGCGCATCGGTGTGATGTACATCATCGTGGCGCTGGTCATGCTGCTGCGCGGCTTTGCCGACGCGGCCATGATGCGTACCCAACAGGCGCTGGCAGGTAACGGCGGCGAAGGTGTGCTGCCTCCGCATCACTACGACCAGATCTTTACCGCGCATGGCGTGATCATGATCTTCTTCATGGCCATGCCGTTCATGACCGGCCTGTTGAACCTGATCGTGCCGCTGCAGATCGGCGCACGCGACGTGGCGTTCCCGTTCCTGAACTCGCTGAGCTTCTGGCTGTTCGTGGCCGGTGCGGCGCTGATCAACATCTCGCTGGGTGTCGGTGAATTCGCGCAGACCGGCTGGCTGGCGTATCCGCCATTGTCGGGGCTGGAATACAGTCCAGGGGTCGGTGTCGATTACTACATCTGGGCGTTGCAGGTGTCCGGGTTGGGCACGTTGCTGACCGGCATCAACTTCTTCGTGACGATCATGCGGATGCGCGCGCCGGGCATGACCCTGATGCGCATGCCGATCTTCACCTGGACCGCGCTGATCACCAACATCCTGATCATCGCCGCGTTCCCGATCCTGACCGTGGCGCTGGCGCTGCTGGGTGCCGACCGTTACCTGGGCACGCACTTCTTCACCAACGACGGTGGCGGCAACGCCATGATGTACGTCAACCTGATCTGGATCTGGGGTCACCCGGAGGTCTACATCCTGATCCTGCCGGCGTTCGGTATCTTCTCCGAGTTGATTGCGACTTATAGCCGCAAGCGGTTGTTCGGCTACACCTCGATGGTCTATGCCACCTCGTGCATCGGCGTGCTGTCGTTCGTGGTGTGGTTGCACCACTTCTTCACCATGGGCTCGGGTGCCAACGTCAATGCCTTCTTCGGCATCACGACGATGATCATCTCGATTCCGACCGGCGTGAAGATCTTCAACTGGCTGTTCACCATGTTCCGCGGTCGCGTGCACATGACCTCGCCGGTGCTGTGGACGATCGGCTTCATCATCACCTTCACCATCGGCGGCATGACCGGCGTGATGCTGGCGATTCCGGCCGTGGACTTCGTGCTGCACAACAGCCTGTTCCTGATCGCGCACTTCCATAACGTGATCATCGGCGGCGTGGTGTTCGGGTATCTGGCGGGCCTGACCTACTGGTTCCCGAAGGCGTTCGGCTTCAAGCTCAACGAGAAGATCGGCAAGGCATCGTTCTGGTGCTGGATCATCGGTTTCTTCGTGGCCTTCATGCCGCTGTACGTGCTCGGCTTCATGGGCATGACCCGTCGCATGAACACCTACAACCATCCCGAGTGGGCGCCGTGGCTGTATGTCGCCGCGGTGGGTGCTGCGATCATCGGCCTGGGTATCTTCCTGAACCTGGTGCAGATCGGCTACAGCGTGTGGAAGCGCAAGGAGCATATGGATTACACGGGCGATCCGTGGGATGGCCGTACGCTGGAATGGGCCACCTCCTCGCCGCCGCCGTTCTACAACTTCGCCGTGCTGCCGCACATCGACGACCGCGACCAGTTCTGGGCCGACAAGCAGAACGGCAAGGGCTGGGTGCGTCCGTCCAAGTACGAGCCGATCCACATGCCGCGTAACACCGGTGCAGGCGTCTATATCGGTGCCTTCAGTGTGCTGCTGGGTTTCGGCCTGATCTGGCACATCTGGTGGCTGGCCATCATCGGCCTGGTGGGCATGATCGGCAGCTTCATTGCACGCACCTTCGATGACGACATCGATTACTGGGTGCCGGCCGATGAAGTGGAGCGCATCGAAAACGCACGCTTTGCCCTGCTCGAACAGCAACAGGCGGCGCAGGCCGCGAAGGTGGTATGACCATGGCTTCCTCGACCACGCTTGACCACGCCGCCCACGCGGGCGGCCACGATCACGACCACGACGAGCATCACGACGGCGGTGGCAACACCGTCTTCGGGTTCTGGGTCTACCTGATGAGCGACTGCCTGCTGTTTGCGGGCCTGTTCGCCACCTACGCGGTGCTCTCGGGCGCCACGGTGGACGGGCCGACAGCCAAGGAGCTGTTCGACCTGAAGTTCGTGCTGGTGGAAACCTTCCTGCTGTTGTTCAGCAGCCTGAGCTTCGGCTTTGCGATGATCTCGGCGCACAAGCGCAGCATGACCGGCCTGTATGGCTGGCTGGGCGTCACCGCGCTGCTGGGTATCGGCTTCCTGTGCATGGAAGTGTGGGAGTTCAATCACCTGATCCATGAAGGTGCCGGCCCGGGTCGCAGTGCGTTCCTGTCCGCCTTCTTCACCCTGGTGGGCACGCACGGTCTGCACGTGGCATCGGGTCTGTTGTGGATGGCGGTGCTGGTGATCCAGATCTCCAAGAACGGCCTGACCCCGCGCAACAGCACGCGTCTGGCCTGCCTGAGCCTGTTCTGGCACTTCCTGGACATCATCTGGATCGGTGTGTTCACCGTCGTCTATCTGCTGGGAGCGCTGTAATGGCCAATCACCACCACACCGATACTGCTGCCGATGCGCATGCCGGCGGCTTGAAGTCCTACCTGATCGGCTTCGTGATGGCCGTGATCCTCACCGTCATCCCGTTTGCGATGGTGATGAGCGGCGCCTTCTCCAAGGGCGTCACCATTGTCGTGATCTCGGTCATGGCCGCGGTGCAGATGCTGGTGCACATGGTGTATTTCCTGCATATGGACCGCACGCCCGAGCAGCGCTCCAACGTGCAGGTGGGCCTGTTCTCGCTGCTGATCATCGGCATCGTGATCGTCGGCTCGCTGTGGGTGCTGCACAACATGAACGTCAACATGATGCATTGAGACGGCACCACGCCGGATCGATGCAGCGTTGAAGAAAAAACCGCCAAGCGATTGGCGGTTTTTTTTATGCGTCAATCGCGCGCAACATGACCAATGGCATACGGGGAAGCACAGGCGGGCGCTTAGCATCGTGGGCTTGCCTGTTCCAGGTCCCTGCGGAGTTGCGATGAAGATGCCCACCCTGTTGTCCGTGTCGTTGCTGGCGGCACTGTCGTTGCCTGCGGCCGCGCAAACCGCACCCCCGCAGGACGTGCCGTTCGACGGCACCTTGAAGATCGACGTGGATGCCACCGATCTGGCGCACCGCATCTTCAAGGTCAAGACCAGCATGCCGGCCAAGCCCGGCCCGATGACGTTGCTGTACCCGCAATGGATTCCCGGCAACCATTCGCCGACCGGCCCGATCGACAAGCTGGCCGGTCTGGTGATCAAGGTCGATGGCAAGGTGGTGCCATGGACGCGCGACCAGTTCGACGTCTACGCGTTCAAGGTGGACGTGCCGCAGGGCGCCACCGAGCTGACCGCCGAGTTCAAGTTCCTCTCGCCGCAGGCTCCCACTCAGGGCCGGGTGATGATGACCCCGGAAATGCTCAACCTGCAGTGGAACACCACGGCGCTGTATCCGGCCGGTTATTTCGCACGCAACATCAAGGCGCAGGCCAGCGTCACCTTGCCGGCCGGCTGGAGCTATGCCACCGCGCTGGAAACCGACCGCCGCGTGGGCGACACGGTGACCTTCAAGCCGATCGATTTCGACGACCTGGTCGATTCGCCGATGTTCGCCGGCAAGTACTACAAGCGCGTGGAGCTGAGCACCGGCGAACAGCCGGTCTATCTCAATGTGTTTGCCGACGAAGCCAAGTCGCTGGACGCCAAGCCCGAGCAGATCAAGGCGCATGCGGCGCTGGTGCAGCAGATGGACAAGCTCTACGGCGCGCGGCATTTCGATCATTACGAATTCCTGCTGGCGCTGACCAAAAAGCTGGGTGGCATCGGCCTGGAGCATCACCGTTCCAGCGAAAACAGCGGTGTGCCGACCTATTTCACCGAGTGGGACAAGAGCTGGACCGGACGCGACCTGCTCGCGCACGAATTCAACCATTCCTGGAACGGCAAGTACCGCCGTGGGGCCGACCTGGCCACGCCCAATTTCAACGTGCCAATGGGCGACAGCCTGCTGTGGTTGTACGAAGGCCAGACCCAGTTCTGGGGCGAAGTGATGGCTGCGCGGTCCGGCCTGTGGACGCAGGACCAGGCGCGCGACATGCTGGCCGGCGTGGCGGCCCAGTACGAGCGTGGTCGCCCCGGCATGGCCTGGCGCACGGTGCAGGACACCACCAACGATCCGACCATGTCGATGCGCCGCCCGAAGGCGTACCGCAACTATCAGATGAGCGAGGATTACTATTCCGGCGGCCAGATGATGTGGCTGGAAGTGGACAGCAAGCTGCGCGCGCTGACCAACAACAAGCGCTCCATCGACGACTTCGGCAAGGCGTTCTTCGGCATGAAGAATGGCGATTGGGACGTCAACCCGTACACCTTCGACGACATCGTGAGCACGCTCAACGGCATTGCACCGTACGACTGGGCGAGTCTGTTGCGCGAGCGCATGGACGGGCACGGCTCGTTGAATGGCGGCATCGAGGCCAATGGCTGGAAGCTGGTCTACAACGAAGAGCCGAACCTGGCGACCAAGGCCGACGAGAGCGACGACAAGGACGTCAGCCTGACCTATTCGCTTGGTCTGTCCTTGAAAGCCTCGGGCGATATCAGCGATGTGCTGTGGGACGGCCCTGCGTTCAATGCGGGGCTGATTACCGGCAACACCATCGTGGCGGTGAATGGCCGCGCTTTCAGCAGCGAGGTGATCAAGGACGCCATCA
The DNA here is from genome assembly GCF_041479385.2 of Xanthomonas sp. NCPPB 1068. Classification (NCBI taxonomy): domain Bacteria; kingdom Pseudomonadati; phylum Pseudomonadota; class Gammaproteobacteria; order Lysobacterales; family Lysobacteraceae; genus Xanthomonas; species Xanthomonas sp. NCPPB 1068. The sequence goes on from NZ_CM192986.1 coordinate 1,463,261, forward strand.
AGGCGGCCAAGGGCACCACCGCGCCGATCGAATTGTTGGTCAAGCGCCTGGACCGCTACGACACCGTGCGCCTCGATTATCACGGTGGGCTGTTGTACCCGCATCTGGAACGCATCGCCGGCAAGCCAGATCGCCTGAGCGAGTTGTACAAGCCGCGCTAAGTCATGCACTCCACGGCGTTCCGCACCGTGGGAGTGGTGGAGCCGAAGCTGCCTGACTGCTCGTACCGGTCAGGCAGCTTTTTTGCATTGATGCGTCGATGTGATCCGAGATGGACAGCAGCCGAGCACATTGGCATCGTCTGCGTGCACGTCATTGCATAGCGCACCAGGTCGTCATCGACTCTGACGATTCCCGATTCCCGATTCCCGATTCCCGATTCCCGATTCCCGATTCCCGATTCCCGATTCCCCATTCCCCATTCCCCATTCCCCATTCCCCATTCCCCATTCCCGAAAGCGTGCGTCGCGCATGCTGAGACCGTCAGCCACTATCCTGTCGGTTCGAGAACAACAGGCAAGAGACGATGGCGAAGGCGAAAACGGCCTATGTCTGCGGCGAGTGCGGCGCCGAGTACACCAAGTGGCAGGGGCAGTGCACCGAGTGCGGTGTCTGGAATACGCTCAGCGAGATCGTGCTCGAAAGCGCCACGCCCGGCGGCAAGGCCTCGCCGGCGGCGTCGCGGCGCAGCGGCTGGGCCGGCAAGGCCGAGGCGCCCAAGATCATGGCGCTCAAGGACGTGCAGCAGACCGAGCAGGCGCGCGTGTCCACCGGCATCGGCGAGTTCGACCGCGTGCTGGGCGGCGGGCTGGTGGAAGGGGCGGTGGTGCTGATCGGCGGCGACCCGGGCATCGGCAAGTCGACGTTGCTGCTGCAGGCGCTGGCCAGCATGGCCAGCACGCTGCCGGTGCTGTACGTCACCGGCGAGGAGTCGCTGGCGCAGGTGGCCGGACGTGCTGTGCGCCTGGATCTGCCGCTGGAAGGGCTCAACGCCCTGGCCGAAACCGGCATCGAACACATCCTGCAGCACGCCAGCGTGGCGCGGCCCAAACTCATCGTGGCCGACTCGGTGCAGACGTTATGGACCGAGTCGCTGACTGCGGCGCCGGGCTCGGTGAGCCAGGTGCGCGAAAGCGCGGCGCGGCTGGTGCGCTTCGCCAAGGAGACCGGCACCGCCGTGTTCCTGGTTGGCCATGTCACCAAGGAGGGCGGCATTGCCGGCCCGCGCGTGCTCGAGCACATGGTCGATGCGGTGCTGTATTTCGAAGGCGAGAGCGGCAGCCGGTTCCGCTTGTTGCGCGCGTTCAAGAACCGCTTCGGTGCGGTGAACGAGCTGGGCGTGTTCGCGATGGGCGAGAAGGGCCTCAAGGAGGTCTCCAACCCGTCGGCGATCTTCCTGTCCGGCGGCAGCACCCAGCAGCCGGGCAGTTGCGTGATGGTCACCCGCGAAGGCACCCGGCCGTTGATGGTGGAAGTGCAGGCGCTGGTGGATGCATCCCCCTTGTCCAATCCGCGGCGGGTCGCCGTGGGGCTGGAGCAGAACCGCCTGGCGATGTTGCTGGCAGTGCTGCATCGGCACGGCGGCATCGTGGTGGGCGATCAGGACGTATTCGTCAACGTGGTGGGCGGCATTCGCGTGCAGGAAACCGCGGCCGACCTGCCGGTGCTGCTGGCGGTGCTGTCCTCGTTGCGCGACCGGCCGTTGTCCGAGAAGACCATTGCCTTTGGCGAAGTAGGCCTGTCGGGCGAGATCCGCCCGGTGCCCAACGGCGAGGACCGGTTGAAGGAGGCCGCCACCCACGGCTTCAAGCGCGCAATCGTGCCCCGTGCCAACGCGCCCAAGACCGCCAGCATCAAGGGCATGGAGATCATCGCGGTGGAGCGGCTGAGCCAGGCGCTGGAAGCGGCGGCGGAGTAGCGGCATTCCGCTTGATTCGTGCAGGCAGCCTGCACGAGGACAACCCGGTCGGCCCGTTGCCGGGCGGGGCACCGCGAGCAGCTGCAGCAGGCGGTTGCGCTGTCGCGAGACACCGAACGCCTTGCGAGCCCAGCCTGCCGGAACAATGCGCCGTCCCTGAAAAACGGCCTCTACCGAGGCTGCGACCGTCTGTCGGCTGGCACGGTGTCATCTGCATCTGTGGAGACAGAAACCGTTTTCACCCGATGTGCGCTATGGCAACATGCGCGGCCGCTGCATCGAGCAGCGGATCACAAACACCGCTGACTGCCCGTACTGGAGAAACACAATGGAATGGATGTTGTTGCCGCTCAAGCGCTATGCCGACTTCGAAGGGCGTTCGCGTCGCAAGGAATATTGGATGTTCATGCTGTTGCAGGCGATCATCCTGGTCGTCCTGACCATCATGTTCGGTATTGCGGCAGCGGTCATGGGCGGCGACGGCAACCCCGGCCCGCTGGCGTGGCTGGTGTTCGCCATCATGATCATCGTGGTATTGGCGATGATGGTGCCGAGTATCGCGGTGACCGTGCGTCGCCTGCATGACCAGGACAAGTCGGGCTGGTTCTATCTGATCAGCTTCGTGCCGTACGTCGGCGGTCTTGTCGTGCTGGTCTTCATGTGCCTGGAAGGTACGCCCGGCCCGAATCAGTATGGCGAAAACCCGAAGCTGTAAGCAGCTGGTTCAAGCGTGATCGAACGATGGCGCAGGCATCCCCTGCGCCATCGTCGTTTACGCGGCCGGATGTCTACGGCGCGGAGCGTGGCATGGGGCACGACCTCATCGGCAGCTTGCTCAGCAGGCGGCGGAATGATGCGCAGTGGTTGCACTCAGGCTCTTACCTGGCAAAAGCGGATCCTTGTCTGATGAGGCAAGTTCCAGCTTGTATCCGTGCGAATACACGGTCCGGATACGTACCGCACCACTGTGATTGCACAGCTGCAGTTTCTTGCGCAGCTTGTAGATGTGCTGTTCCATCGTGCGGTCGGTGAATTCGGTGTGGCTGCCCCAGACCGCCTTGGCCAACTGGCAGCGGCGGAAGCACACGCCAGGGCTGGAGAACAGGAGCCAGGCAATCGAAAATTCGCGCGAGGTCAGCACGATCGGCTTGCCATGCAGGTAGACGGTGTTCTCCTCGCGCACGAGTTGGTACGGGCCGACACTCAGTTGCTGGACTTCCTGGCAGGCCTGGGGCGCCGGGCTGACCGCCAACGCCGCACGCACCTGCAGCTCGTGCGAGTTGAATGGGAGCGCTAACACTTCCTGTGCGCCGGACTGGTACCAGGCCAGGATGTCGTTCGGGCAGTCGAACCGCCCCAGCACGATCAGTGGCGTGGGATGGCCGCTGTGGCAGCGCTGCCAGGCCAGCACCGAGCTGTCGTCCGAGGCCACGCAAGTGGCGTCGAAGATCAGCAGCTCGCAGGGCGAATGCCGCAGCGTCCGCAAGAGCTCCAGTTCATCGGAAAACACCGCGACGTGCGGAGTCAGCGGGGCAAGGCTCGCATTGACCTGCGAGGCCAGGCGTGCGTCCTGCGTCAACAGGAAAGCCGATCCCTGCTTCCCGGAGGCGTTGCCGTGCATCAGCCGGCCTTCCCGTGCTGGCACGCAGACAGGGCATGTATTGGATGCCGGCAACGGGCGGTTGGCGCCATGATGAAACCCACATCTCTGGATAAGTGCATCGCCATACCATCGGGCTGCCGGGGGAAGGGTCTGACCGAGGTCGGACGAATGGTATGTACCATTCCAAAGGCAGAAAGTTTCACTGCTGCGCACTTTTCTTCGGGTTCGGGTAGGCGCGCTTTAACTTGCGCTCATGTATGCGTAATGCAGCTCTTACACACAGGGCATGCGCGATACGAAAGACGCATAGACGCGCAGTTGGCAGCGGAATCCTGGCGGCTTCAGCTGTGCAGCTGGCTGGGCGGCAGCCATGAAATTGGTCGTGAGAGGTCTAGACCAGGGTATTGCGATTAGGACGCTCGCGCATCGCAGTTGGAATAGGTTTGCGGGGTCGGTAACCAGAAAGTGACTTCGGTTATGAGTGGCCGACGCGCGTGCGTTGAATGCTCTGGATCGTCACACGTGCCGATGCGTAGCGACCGCTAACCGCCCAAAATCCATGTCGAGGTGATGTGTTGGCAGACGTTGTGCAATGAGCGCGCAGGAAGTGGCGCCAACGTGTCTTCGATACACGCTCGAATCGGTTGCTATGTCCTGCGCTAGACATTCTCTGGCGTACGCAAACAACCGCGGCGCTTATGCAAAACGCACGGCAGGGCCGGTGGTGGACAGAGTGAGGTTTTTTGATTTTTGCGGTGCTCCAAGGTGAGAAATTCCATTGGATCCGCTGCATACAATCGTTTGCGCCAGCGAGAGCGGCGCGCTGTTGTCATTTGCTCATCCCCCTATGAGAGAGCCCGGCATGATCCTTTCCACCTACTTCGCAGCGATTTCTGCCCTGTCGTACGCAGATCGTCTTCCTACCTATACAAGCAGGATGCTGGTTGGTGCCTGGCCGCAAGGTCTGCAACATCTTCAACAACGCCGCGACGGACAGGCCGCGCCCGAGGGAGCCGACGATGAAGTCGCGCTGCTCGGTGCCAGTGGCGATGCGTTGTTGATCCTGGAGTACCAGGAAGAGGCCGAAGACGCCTACCGCCACGCCCTGAAGGCAATGCGTGGCCATCAGCGGCAACTGCGGCTGCTCTCCTGCCGCAATACCGCATGGTTGATGCTCAGCCAGCGCCGACTCAGCGCCGCACTGAACTGCTTCGCGCAGCTGGCGATGGATCGCGACACCCCCGCCTGCCTGGGCGGCGAGAGCCTGCTGGGCAAGGCGCTGACCCATTTCCACCTTGGCCAGAGCACGCTGGCACTGCAGACCCTGGAGCGGGCGCACGAGGTGCTGGCGGAGCTTGAAAGCGGAGCCTCGGACTGGCTGCGGATCACCACCGCGTTGCGGCTGGACATGATCGCGCAGCTGCGCATCCGCCGTGCCGACCGCATGAGCGACCACGTGTTCTGGCAGGCCACGCTGCGCCAGGAAGATGCCGCGCATGCGTTCGAGCCCAGCGAACTGCGGGCCTGCATTGCCGATCTGGCCGAGAGCATGCCGGTGCTTGCACAGCGCATGCGGCATGTCCGCAACCTGCTGCGGATTGCCGGCGGCGACACGTTCGGTTTCGACGCCCAGATCGATGCATTGCCGGCGGCGGCGAACGGCTGCCCGCCGTGCGCACGGCAGGATGCGCAGGTGGAGCTGGCGCTGGCGGCGCTGGCGGTGGGCCGGGCCGATCTGGCCGAGCGTGCGCTGGCCGGCGCCGGGCGGCATCACGCGCCACGCTGGAATCTGGAGTACGAGTATTGCCAGGCCAAGATCAGCCAGGCGCTGGGTCGTACCGAACAGGCCTTGCTGCTGTACAACCGCTACGCGCTGGGTGCGGTGCAATGCCTGCGCAGCGAAGTGCAGGCGCCGCGGCTGCTGGAAAGCGGCACGCCTGCGCATGTGAGCGACGACATCTCCGCGCGGTTGCCGGCCAAGTACCGGCGCGCGTATAGCTACATGATCACCAACGCGCACCGCTCGGATCTGTCGATCAATGAAGTCGCCGCGCAGATCGGGGTTACCGGGCGCGCGCTGCAGCAGGCGTTCAAGTCGGCCACCGGGCTGTCGCCGACCCAGGTCCTGCGGCGTTACCGCATGCAGAGCATCCGCGATGAACTGCTGGCCGACGGCGGATGCGGCAGTGTGCTGCAGGCGGCCAGCCGCTGGGGCGTTGGCAGTCGTTCAGCGCTGGCCAAGGGGTACCGCCAGCACTTCAACGAGGCGCCGATGGAAACCTTGCAGCGTTAGTCGACCCGGCCGCGGCCCGGTGCGCATGCCGGGCCGCGGCGCGTCGTTTTCGATGGCCGGAGACAGGCGCCGTTGGCTGTACGCACGGTAGGGCAGGAGCCGAAGTGAGACGTGCGTACAAGATGGCCAGCGGCTATCCTTGCCGGCTCGCACTGCCATCAGGAGGCGCGTCCGAGGACGGGCGTGGCCGCCAAGGAAACGACGACGATCATGCAAGATCCTATCTCCGAGGCGACGGACGCCTCACAGATCCGCCGCGCCGGCGTCGATCTCAATGGACTGATGTCCGTGCTCAGCAAGCATCTGTATTCCACGCCGGTGGTCGCGCTGCGCGAGCTGGTGCAGAACGCGCACGATTCGATTCTGCGCCGCCGCCTGGAGCAGCCTGATTGGCATGGCGAGTCGCGCATCCATGTACAGGCCGATCCGGCGCAGGGCATCGTGCGCATCATCGATACCGGTGCCGGGCTCACTCAGCAGGAAATCCACGACTATCTGGCCACCGTCGGGGTGGGATACACCCGCGGGCTGCGTCAGGGCGGGCATGAAGACAGCGGTTTGATCGGCATGTTCGGGCTGGGGTTCTTGTCTGCCTTCGTGCTGGCACGGCGCGTCACCGTGCGCACCACCTCCTACCAGAGCCCGACGTCGGGCCATTGCTACATCTCCAGCAATGCCGAGCACTACACGGTGAGCCCGATTCCGGCGCGTGCCCAGGTGGGCACCGAGGTGGTGCTGGAACTGCATGAGCAATATCTGCCATTGGCGCAGCAGGGACGGCTGCACGAGATCCTGTCGCGTTACTGCGCATTGCTGCGCGAGCCGATCTGGGTCGGCGCCGATGCGCAACCGATCAATCCCGAGCCGCCGCCGTGGCGCACGCACGATGCGGTGCCGCTGCATCCGGTGCAGGCGTGGCGCCGGCAACGCGAGTTCGCGGCACGCTTCGAGCGCAACTTCGAACCGCTGTGCTGCATGCCGGTACGTGCCGACGATGGCAGCGATGCGGTGGGACTGCTGTGGGTGCAGGACGGCGCAACCTATGGCACCAGCGACAACCGCAATCTGTCGGTGTTTCTGCGTGGCATGTTGCTGGACGACAATGCGCGCGAACTGCTGCCACCGTGGGCGGGCTTCATCGGTGGGGTGATCGAATCCAACCGCCTGACCCCGACCGCAAGCCGCGAGGATCTGCAGCGCGATACGGTTTACAGCGCGGTGCAGCATGCCTTGTCCGAAGCCCTGGTGCAGGGGCTGGCGGAGGTGGCGCGCCAGCAACCGGAGGCGTGGCGCCGCATCCTGTTGCGGCATAACGAAGCGTTGCTCGGCGCGGCGCTGTGCGATGAGCGCCTGTTCGAGTTGCTGCTGGAACACGTGCGCGTACCCACCTCGCAGGGCGACCTGCCGGCGCAGCAATTGCCGGCGCGTGGCGCGGTGCATGTGATCCTCGACAGCGACGGCGGTTTCGAGGAAATGCTGTTCCGTGCGATGGGCGTGCCGGTGGCCTATGGAAACCGCTATGCGGTGGTGCCGTTCCTGCGTCGCTGGGCGCAGGCCAAGGGGGTGCGGCTGGTCGAACTGGGCACCGAGCACGGTAACCGCCAGCTGTTCCATCTGGACACGCTGCCGGCCGACGAACTGGCGTGGCTGGAACAGCACCTGGGCGATGGCGAAGCCCTGGTGCCGGCGCGCTTCAGCCCGGAAGAACTGCCGCTGGTGGTGGTGCCCGACCGCGAGGCCGAGCTCAAACGCCGGCTGGAACAGGACGAAAACGACAAGCGGGTGTCCACCGCCGCATTGCGGCTGGCGCGCCAGTTCACCGCGCGCATCGAAGCACGCCAGACCCAGCGGCTGTATCTCAATCTGGACAATCCGGCGTTGCAGGCATTGCTGGCCGCGCAGCGCGCCGGCAACCCGCAGGCAGCGGTTGCCGCGCGCCTGCTGCGCTCGCTCAAGGTGATCGTGTCGGCACAGGGGCGCACGCAGCCGCCGCCCGGCGGCGGCGCATCGGGCGGTCCGGATCTCAACCAGGCGTTCGGCGATCTTGCCGGGGCCGTGACGCAATTGCTGGCGCGCTGAGCGCCGCACTGAAGGACGCACGCGATGGAAATCTGGAACTGGGTGGAAAAGCTGCAGGACGACCTGGGCGACGCCGGGCAGCCGCAGAACGCGCAGCTGCTGACGCGCTTGACCGACCATATCTGCGATCTGCAGATCGAGCGCGCCGAGGCCCTGTTGCCCGAGGCGCGTGCGCTGGGCAAGACGCTCGCCAACCCGTGGCTGGAGGTGTTCGTCGGCCACTGGGAGATGCGCAACCGGGTCGGCAATCTGTGCGAGGGCGAGCGTGCGCTGGGCGATGCGGTGGCCTTGTTCGAGCGGGCGCACCGTGCCGATGCAGTGGAGTGCCCGCAATCGGTGTGCGTGACGCAGGATCTGGCGGCGTGCTACGCCAATATCGATGGCCCGGGCTGGGTGCAGGAGCGTATCGAGGTCTGCGACGAAACCCTGGGCCGCATCGACCCGAGCTGGTCGTGCTATCAGTGCCTGAGCTGCGAAAAGGCCGATGCCCTGCTCGACGACGGTCGCGGCGACGCTGCACTGGCGTACCTGGATCAACAATCGCAGGCCATCATTGCGCACGGCGGCGAGATCTTTGATGGCGTGCCGGACATGCGCATCTCGATCCTGCTGTCGCTGGGGCGTGCAGACGAGGCGCTGGCTCTGATCGAACAACGCGAACGCGACGCGGCGCGCGAAGGCGCAGAGTGGGCCAATTGCAGCCAGCCGCGTCGCCTGCAGAAGGCGCGCGCGCTGGCCATGTTGCATCGTGATGACGAAGCGATGGAGTCGCTGCTGCCGTGGCGCGAGGTGGCGCCGCGGTATCGCCTGCACTGGCTGCGCGCAGTGGCGGTGCTGGCCGCGCGCACACCTGCACGCAACACCTGGGATCTGGGCAGCCGCCTGCAGCTGATGCTCGATCATTACGCGCAGGTCGGTGCGCATCGCATTCTGATCGAGGCGGCCGAGCTGGCGATCGACCTGGCACTGCAGCGCGGCGCGGTGTGGACCGCGCGCCGGCATCTGGTCCTGGCACGCACGCATGCGTCCAAGCTGCGCCAGGACCGTGGCGCGACGCAGGCGCTGGATGGCTGGGCCGCGCGTATCGAGGCGGCCTCCACCGGCGAGGCGCCACCGGTGCCAGCCGCACAGTTGCTGGCGTGGTTGAACGCGCAGGGCGAGGAGGTGGTGCGTAACCCGGAGCGCGAAGCGCAATGGCTGTTGCAGGCGGCCGCCGAGCGCCCCGACGACGCCGAGTTGGTCGACACCGCGGCATCGGCGCTGAGCGCCTGCGCGGCGGACGAGCAGGCCATCGCGCTGCTGTGGTCTTTCGTGCAGCGGCATGCCGACCACGAAACCAGTCCGACCTTCCGCCTGATGAATTTATTGCTGGGCCGTGGCGACGATGCCGGTGTGCGCCGCCTGGCGCTGCTGTATCGCCCGCAGGTGCCGGTGGTGGCGTTGTGGTGCGAGGCGCAACTGGCCCAGCGGCTGGCCGACTGGCCGGCGCTGGAGCAGGCCTGCATGGCGCTGCTGGAGCTTTCTCCGGGCTCGCATGGCGCGCGCGGATTGCTGGCGCGCATGTATCTCACCACCGGCCGTTTTACCGAGGCGGCCGCGGTGTATCGCCAGTTGATCGCGGTGCTGGAGGAGCCACGTTCGGCGTACTGGGACCACATGACCGCGGCCAGCGCCGCGCAGGACTGGGACGCGGTGCGGGCCTCGGCAGCGGCGATCGGCATGGAACTGAGCAGCACCAGCGGGGCGGTCGAGGAAGACTGGGGCTGGGTGATCGTGCGTTGCGTCGACGATGGCGAAGTGGCCGAGTACTACGCGCGCCGCACCGGCCCGGTGACGGCGCGCATCATCGAAAACGCGCCCGCGCACCGCCGCCAGCATGTGGGCGATTGGGTCGTGTTCGATGCCGAGTTGCTGTACCCGGCGCCTGAAGACGACGCCGAGCGCGAGCGCTTCGTGCCGACCTATGCGCAGGTGCACGTGCTGCAGACCGGCGGCTACGGCAGCAGCTGGCTGGTGGATGGTGTGGACCCGGGAGAAGAGGTGGTCGAGGCCTTGCGTGCCGACCTGGAGATGCGTGGATGGAAGCTGTGGCGGCATAGCCGCGCGGACTACCGCGTGGTCGACCCGGAACACCCGGAGGCGTTCGACCCGGAGGACCCCGCCTCGGGTCTGCCGGGGGTGTTGTTCACGGTGGCGCTTCCGGAAAACGTCTCGCCGCAGGAATTGCATCGCGTCTTGCGCTGTACGACCTCGCGCTGGTCGCACCCGATGTGCTGGCTGCGCCTGGCCGAGGCCTGCGATCAGGATCCGCGCCCGCATCTGGATGCGGTGGAGCGCTACGGGCTGTAAGGCAGTCCGTAGATAACACGCTGCGCATGCTGCGAGGCTGCGCATCCAGCGGCACCCTTGCCGCATGCCGACGATCAACTGTGTTTGCCGTAGCGCTCCAGCCAGTGCGCGCAGGAGGCCGGCAGCACCTACGACGGGCGTACCTGGCCCAGTGCCAGTGCCGCCGGAGACGGCCACTGCGGGTTGGTCAGGTGCGCGCGGCCGATCATCACCAGTGCCATCCGCCCTTCGGCCGCCACCCGGTCTGCATCGTGCGGGTCGTCGATATTCGCGGACGAGGCAACCGGCAACTGCGCCTCGCGGCTGAGGCGTTCGGCGATCTGCGCCAACAGCGTCGGCGCCCCCACGGAATCTGCGCACTCGGCGTGCTGAAGCCCTTGCTGACATCCGGCAGGTCCAGGCCGCTGCGTTTGAAGTGGCGGGTCGGCGCGATGGCCCCGGCCAGCATCTGTTCGTCGCGGCCGTCGATTTCGGGAATGCGCCGATGCGAAGGACGGATGCAGGGTGGTGCGGTTCGCACCCGATGCAGCAGGGCAGAGGCACGCCGCGGTCGCGGCGGCCCGCTCCGGTGGCCATCGATGCGCCGCGCGGGCGTTGTCTGCAGGCGTGGCCCGGCGCACGTTCGGTGATGGCGCCGCAATGTCAAACTGCCGCGGTGGCGTCCTCTGACCGCTACAGATTTGCTTGCTGGTTGCCGAATCTGAATTGCTTTACTCTGCTGCGCATCGGCGTGGGGGCGCCGCGTCGGACAGGGCGCAGTCCAGCCCGCATGCCCAGCCTCTCTACTTTTTACTTTGGCGGGTGATTTCATGGTGGCACTGCAGCAGCGCTCGATCGACGCGATTCGTGACCAGGAAGCCGCGTTGCTGGCCGCCTGGCTGGGGTCGGGCCTTGGCAACGATGCGCGCATCTCGCGGCAGGATCTGCAGGCCCAGGGCGCGGACTTCCTGCGCCTGCTGGTCGCCTCGCTGAAGGACGACGGCAGCAGTCTCGACAGCGCCGAGTGGAGCGAAGTGCGGCGCTTCCTGGAGACGCTTTCGCGCGATCGCGCCACGCGCGGCTTCGATTCGCAGGAAACCGCCAACTTCATTTTCTCGCTCAAACGCGTGCTGTTCGAGCTGGTGCAGCGCGAATACGCCAGCACGCCGGAAGACCTCGGGCAGCAGCTGTGGGCGCTGTCCGAACTGCTCGACCGCCTGGGCCTGTACACCGTCAAGGCGTTCCAGAAGACCCGCGAAGACATCATCGTGCGGCAGCAGGAGGAGATGCTGGAGCTGTCCACGCCGGTGGTGAAACTGTGGGAGGGCGTGCTGGCGCTGCCGATGATCGGCACGCTGGATTCGCAACGCACCCAGGTGGTGATGGAATCGCTGTTGCAGCGCATCGTCGACACCGGTTCGGAAATCGCCATCATCGACATCACCGGCGTGCCCACCGTGGACACACTGGTGGCGCAGCATCTGCTCAAGACCGTCACCGCGATCCGGTTGATGGGCGCCGATGCCATCATCAGCGGCGTGCGCCCGCAGATTGCGCAGACCATCGTGCATCTGGGGCTGGATCTGCAGGGCATCGTGACCAAGGCCAACCTGGCCGACGCGTTGGCGCTGGCGCTCAAGCGCACCGGCCTGACCGTCAGCAGGGCAGACTGACATGGAGCGCATCCCGATCCTGCGGATGGGCGACCTGTTGCTGGTCACCATCCAGGTGGACATGCACGACCAGCTCGCGCTGCAACTGCAGGAAGACCTGTCGGAAAAGATCAGCGCCACCTCGGCGCGTGGCGTGCTGATCGACATCTCCGCACTCGATATCGTCGATTCGTTCATCGGCCGCATGATCAGCACCATCTCCGGGCTGGCCGCGCTGATGGGCGCCAGGACGGTGGTGGTCGGCATGCAACCGGCGGTGGCGATCACCCTGGTCGAGCTGGGCCTGACCCTGCCTTCGGTGCGCACCGCGCTCGATGTCGAACGCGGCATGCGGCTGCTGCAACAACCCGACGCATCGTCATGAGCGCCGGCTCGCAACCGGTGCGCACCGAGCAGGATGTGGTGCTGGCGCGGCAGACCGTGCGCAAGCTGGTGGTGCAGTGTGGCCTGCGCCTGGTCGACCAGACCAAGCTGGTCACCGCCGCCAGCGAGCTGGCGCGCAATACGGTGATCTACGGCGGTGGCGGCGACATGGACTGGGCGGTGGTGGAAAGCGGCATCCGCAAGGGCGTGCAGCTGACCTTCCGCGACGACGGCCCGGGCATCCCCGATCTGGAACTTGCGCTCACCGATGGCTGGACCTCCGGCAGCGGGCTGGGCCTGGGCCTGTCCGGCAGCCGGCGGCTGGTGGACGACTTCGTGCTGGACAGCGCTGCGGGGAAGGGCACGCGCATCACCATCACCAAATGGAAGTGAATGTTGCCGGCGCGCTCACCCAGGTCATCCGTGTCGAGGAAGTGACCCAGGTGGGGCAGGTGCGCCGCGATGCGGTGGCGCTTGCCCAGGCCAGCGGATTCGACCAGGACGCCTGTGGGCGTGTCGCGCTGGTCGCCACCGAGCTGTGCACCAACCTGCTCAATCACGGCGGCGGCGGGCAACTGCACCTGTGCACCGTGGCCGGGCGCGGTGGCCTCGGTGTGGAGCTGTGTTCGATCGACCAGGGCCCGGGCTTCGTGCTCGCCGATTGTCTGCCTGACGGCTATTCCACCGGCAGCACGCCGGGCAACGGCCTGGGCGCGGTGCAGCGGCATGCGGCGTTGCTGGACGCGTATTCGGATGCCACCGGCGCGGTGGTGCTGGCGCGGGTGTATGCCGATGCGCAGGCCACGCCCGACCTGCCGTATGGCGCGATCCGGCTCCCGCTGCACACCGAAGTGGTGTGCGGCGATGGCTGGCACCTGGGCGTCGATGGCTCACGTGTGACGGTCACCATGATCGATGGTCTGGGCCATGGGCCGGGCGCAGCCGATGCCGCCGATGCCGGCACCCGGGTGGCGGCGACGGCCAGCGGTGAGCCCGGCGAGCGCATCGCGCGGCTGCATGCGGGCATGGGCGGCACCCGTGGCGGTGCGGCGGCGGTCATGCAGTTCGACGGCAGCAGCGGGCAGGTGCGCTTTGCCGGCGTCGGCAATCTCGGCGCAGCGCTCTGCGATGGCGATGGCGTGCGCGGCATGCCCTCGCATCCGGGCATCGTGGGGGTGCAATTTCGCAAGGCGCAGCCGTTCGATTTTCCGCAGGCCGCCGGCAAGTTGCTGGTGATGCACAGCGACGGCCTGCAATCGCGCTGGAACCTGCGCGACCACCCTGGGCTGTTGTCGCGCCATCCACGCATCATTGCCGCCGTGCTGTTGCGCGACTACGCGCGCGGCCGCGACGATGCCTGTGTCTTCGTCATGCGCCTGGGAGGCATGCAATGAATTCATCCGATGCGGCATCCGGCCACGCGCCGGGCACCGAGCTGGCGAACTTGCGCCAGCAGAACCAGGCCTTGCGCGAGGAGCTGGAAGAAACCAACCAGGGCGTGCTGGCCCTGTATGCCGAGCTCGATCAGCAGGCCGAGCAACTGCGCGAAGTGTCCGAGCTCAAGAGCCGGTTCCTGTCGTACATGAGCCACGAATTCCGCACCCCGCTGGGCTCGATCCTGAGCATCACCCGGCTGCTGGAAGACGGCATGGACGGCCCGCTCAACGACGAACAACTCAAGCAGGTGCGCTTTGTCAGCGCGTCGGCACGCGAGCTCACCGAGATGGTGGACGACCTGCTGGACCTGGCCAAGATCGAGGCCGGCCGCATCACCATTTCGCCAGGCTGGTTCGACCTGATGGACCTGTTCGCCGCGCTGCGCGGCATGTTTCGCCCGCTCACCGATGTCGGCACCACCACGCTGATCTTCGAAGATCCGCCGGTGCTGCCGATGCTCTATACCGACGACAAGAAGCTGGCGCAGATCCTGCGCAACTTCATTTCCAATGCGCTCAAGTTCACCCCGCAAGGCCACGTGCGCGTGCTGGCGCAGCTGGAAGGCGACAGCCACGTGCGCTTCAGCGTGCAGGACACCGGCATCGGCATTGCGCCCGAGCTTCACGACGCCTTGTTCGAGGATTTCGTACAGGTTGACTCGCCGCTGCAGAAGCGCCTGACCGGGACGGGGCTGGGGCTGTCGATCTGCAAGCGGTTCGCCGAGCTGCTGGGCGGCCGGGTGGGCATCAACAGCGTGGTCGGGCAGGGCTCGGAATTTTTCGTGGTGCTGCCGGTGACGCTGGCAGCGGAGAACGCAACGTGAGCAGCAGGCACCACATTCTGGTCGTCGACGACAACGCGGTGACGCGGTATTCGGTGCGGCGCGTGCTCGAACACCACCGGTTCGTGGTCGAGGAGGCCGGCACCGGCGCCGAGGGCCTGGCCAAGCTGGCCGCCCAGTCGTTTGCCGGCGTGGTGCTGGACGTCAACCTGCCGGACATGAGCGGCTTCGACATCGTGCGTACCTTGCGCGCCGAGCCACGCACCGCGCTGCTGCCGGTGGTGCATGTGTCGGCCGCCTCGATCGCCACCGGCGACATGATCACCGGCCTGGATGCCGGTGCGGATGCGTACCTGATCCATCCGGTCGACCCCAACGTGCTGGTCGCCACCTTGCGTACGCTGTTGCGCGCGCGCAACGCCGAGGAGGCACTGCGGGTCAGCGAGGCACGCTTTCGCGAGATGTTCGAACACATCAGCGCGCCGATTGCGGTGGTCGATGCCAACCTGCAGACGCACGAACTCAACGCGGCCTTCCAGCGCCTGGTCGGCAGCGCCACGCCGGGCGAGGCGATTCGTGCGGCCGGGCTGGATCAGGCGGCCACGGTGCAGGCGCTGACCACCGCACTGGCCCGGCGTGAGCGCTGGAGCGGCGCGTTGTCGCTCCTGCGCGAGGGCAAGTTGTGCGAAACCGAATGGCGGGTGTCGCCGTACCGCGAGCCGGACCTGGGCCTGCTGCTGGTGGAAGATGTCACCGAACAACGCCTGCGCGAGCGCGAACAACGCCAGGAGCTGGATACCGCCACCACCGAGCTGGCGCACCAGATCGCCGAGCGCCAGCGCACCGAAATCCAGCTGCTGCAGGCGCAGAAGATGGAAGCGCTGGGCAAGCTCACCGGTGGCATCGCGCACGACTTCAACAACCTGCTGACCAGCATCATTTCCGGCCTGGACATGATCCAGCTGGCGGTGGAATCCAACCGCATCGAGCGGGTGCCGCGGCTGGCCGAGATCGCCACCGGATCGGCGCACCGCGCGGCGGCACTGACCCAGCGCATGCTGGCGTTTGCGCGCAAGCAATCGCTGGATGCGCAACCATTCGACGTCAACCTGCGGGTGCGCTCGCTGGAAGACATGCTGCACCGTTCCATCGGCGAGAACATCGCCTTGGAGCTGGAGCTGGCCGACGCCTCCCTGGTGGCGATTGCCGACGCCAACCAGCTCGAGAACGTGGTGCTCAACCTGGTGATCAACGCCCGCGACGCACTGCAGGGGCAGGGCACCATCCGTGTGCAGACGGCCGCCTACACCGCGCACCAGGACCCCGAGCTGGACGACGGCGAATACGTGGCGGTGAACGTCATCGACAACGGCAGCGGCATCGCGCCGGCCATCCTCAACCAGGTCTTCGAGCCGTTCTTCACCACCAAGCCGATCGGCGAAGGCACCGGGCTGGGCCTGTCGATGACCTACGGGTTTGCCCGCCAGTCCGGTGGCACCGCGCGGATCAGCAGTCAGGTCGGGCAGGGCACGACGGTGGCGTTGCTGCTGCCGCGGGGGCTGTCTGCAGGCGAGGTGGCACCGGCGCCGGCGCCGAGCACGCCGCGCGCGCGCAACGAGCGCATCCTGCTGGTGGACGACACCGATGTGGTGCGCATGATGGTGAGCGAGGTGCTCAGCGACGCCGGGTATCAGGTGGTCGAAGCCCAAGATGCCACCGGCGCGTTGGAGCAGCTGCGCAGCGATGTGCCGATCGACCTGGTGGTGTCCGATGTCGGTCTGCCGGGCATGAACGGGCGCGACATGGCCGATGTGGCGCGCACGTTGCGGCCCGCGTTGCCGATCCTGTTCATCACCGGCTACGCCGAAAACGCAATCACCCGGCAGGAATTTCTGGCCGACGGCATGGCCCTGCTGCCCAAGCCCTTCAGCCTCAACGACCTGCTCAACACGGTCGGGCAGATGCTCGACAGCAGCGCGCAGGCGCGCACGTAGGGCGCAGCGGCGCGCGCCAGTGCGGTTGCCGCGGCCTCACCGCCAATGGCGCCGCAGCGCAACGGCGCGCTTGTGCGGCTCGCATGGAGTTGTGTCTGCCGCGGGCCGCGCGGTGGCAGGCAACCGCGATGCGGCGATACAGCACGACCGCGGCACCGGCGTCGTCGCGCACCAACGTGGCCGCCAGAAAGTGACTCTCCTTGCCGACCACTGCCAGACCTGCCTTTTCGCGGGCTGCCAGTGTTCAAGACAGTTCTCCGATGCTCAGCACTGGCGCGGCGCCAGCCCGGCCAGCATGACAGCTCGCGGCCGGGCGAGGGCATGAGGGAGCGAGGCGCTGCGCGCGGTGGCATGCCCTCCGCGACCGCACCGATCTGCGTCTGTGGACGGCTGCCACGCCGCTGCAACATTGCTGACATATCGTGCGCGCGGCGCCATGCTGCGCCTCCCTCCGGCATGCCCATGCCGAACGCTCTCACTTCCGCGTCTCATCCCAAGGATCCTCCCGCATGTCGTTGTACTCGTCTGTCTCCCCGTCGCTGACGTCCGCCGCCCCGCACGCCGCTGCTCGCAGCACCGCTCCGCAGCGCACGCCGCTGGCGCGTGCCTGTGCCGGCCTGCTGCTGGCCTCGATGGCGGCCGCCGCATCGGCGCAGCAAGCGCCGAGCAGCCAGGGCGAGGGCAGCCCGACCGCGCTGGATGCCGTCACCGTCACCGCCGAGCACCGCGAGCAGAACCTGCAGGAGGTGCCGGTGTCGGTGGGCGTGGTGCAGGGCGCGGCGATGCGCGAGTACACCGCCGGTGGCGACGACACGCTGCTGGCGCTGTCCGGCCGCGTGCCGGGCTTCTATGCCGAGACCACCACCGGGCGCATCTTCCCGCGCTTCTATATCCGCGGCCTGGGCAATATCGACTTCTACCTGGGCGCCTCGCAGCCGGTATCCATCATCCAGGACGACGTGGTGCTGGAGCACGTGGTGCTCAAGTCCAACCCGGTCTACGACGTGGACCAGGTCGAAGTGCTGCGCGGCCCGCAAGGCACTCTGTTCGGCCGCAATACCACCGCCGGCATCGTCAAGTTCGACACCGTCAAACCGGGCGATACCTATACCGGCCGTCTCGATGCCAGCTACGGCAGCTACAACACCGTGTCGCTGGACGGCGGTTTCGGTGGGCCGATCAACGACGTGTTGTCGTTCCGCGTGTCGGCCCTGTACCAGCACCGCGACGATTGGGTGGACAACACCTTTGCCGGCAGCAGCGCCGATGGCACGCGTACCCCGCGCAAGGACGCGATGGGCGGCTACAACGACCGCAACGTGCGCCTGCAGGTACTGCTCAAGCCCAGCGATGCGTTCTCGCTGCTGGGCTCGGTGCACACGCGCGACTACGACGGCACCTCCACGCTGTTCCTGCGCAACGCGGTCACTCGCGGCAGCGACAAGGTCGATGTGCCGCGCGACCGCGTGGCCTACGATGAAGCGCACGACAACCCGCAGGCCTATCAAACCGATGGCGGCTCGATCAAGGCGGTCTACGATTTCGGTGGCGTGTCGCTGACCTCCATCACCGCCTACGAAACCACCTCCGGCTTCAGCCGTGGCGACACCGATGGCGGCGCGGCTGCCAATTTCCCGGTCAACGGCGTGCCGAACGGGTTCGGCCAGTCGATGGGGCAGATCCGCGACCTGGACCAGTACACCCAGGAGTTGCGCCTGGCCAGCGAGGGCGACGCCGCGCTGCAATGGCAGATGGGCGCGTTCTATTTCGATGGCCGCGACACCACCGATTTCTATCAGCGTGCCTTCTTCCTGCAGTCCGCCGCGCGCAACCCGAACAACTGGGTGCGGCTGCGCAACACCAATACCTCGTGGGCCGGTTTCGGCCAGCTCAGCTACAAGGCCACCGACGCGCTGACGCTCACCGCCGGTATCCGCCAGACCAAGGACACCAAGCAAACCCGCCTGCTCAAGACCGCCGATACCGCCGCCGGTGCGGTGACCTACCGTGGCCGTCGCGACGTGCGCATGTCCGACACCCAGCCCAGCTGGGACCTGAGCGCGATGTATGCAATCGACCCGCAGCTGAGCGTATACGCACGCGTGGCACGCGGCTTCCGTGGCCCCACCATCCAGGGCCGCAGCGCGGTGTTCAATTCGGATTTCACCACCGCCGATTCGGAAACCATCCTGTCGTGGGAGGCCGGCATCAAGAGCAGCCTGTTCGACAATCGCCTGCGTTTGAATGTCAGCGGCTTCACCTACACCGTCGATGACATCCAGCTCAACGGCAACGACTCGGACGGCAATGGTGTGCTGTTCAATGCCGACAAGGCCAAGGCCTACGGTCTGGAAGCGGACCTGGACTGGCGCCCGATCTCCAACCTGTCGCTGACCGCCGGCCTGAGCCTGCTGCACAGCGAAATCAACGACAAGCGCGTGTTCGCACAGGCCTGCGCGCTCAATGGCGTGGTGGTGTGCACGGTCAACGACCCGACCATCCGCGTGGGGGCCAACACCTTCGCGCAGATCGACGGCAACCCGCTGCCCAACGCGCCCAAGTACAACCTCAACCTGGCTGCGCGCTACGACATCCCCATGGGCAACGATGGCGCGTTCTTCGTGTCCACCGACTGGAACAAGCAGGGCGAGACCAGCTTCGTGCTGTACGACTCCACCGAGTTCCGCGCCGACGGCAACTTCGAAGGCGGCCTCAAGCTGGGTTACACCGGCGGCTACGGTGCGTGGGAAGTGGCGGCGTTTGCGCGCAACATCACCAACGAAAAGAACGTCAAGGGCGTGATCGAAAACTACATGGCGGCGGTGTACAACGAGCCGCGCATCGTGGGCGTGTCGGTCAACGTCAACTGGCAATAATGGGTTGACACGTGAGTGCAGTCACTGCGGCGGATGCGTCGCAGTGATAGTTGCCGTGTGTCCATAGGCCAGCTGCGTGCATGCGCAGCTGGTCTTTCTGTTGGCTCATCGATTGCTCAGGGCCGACCGCACCCAGCTGACGATCTGCGCACTGCTCACTGCGCCGGAATGCCGGCCGATCTCATGCCCGCCCTGGATGATCAGCAACGTGGGGATGCTGCGGATGCCAAAGCGCGTGCCCAGCGCCGGATGCAGGTCGGTGTCCACCTTGGCCAGCCGCACCTGTGGCTCCAGCGTGGCGGCGGCTGCGGCAAATTGCGGTGCCATGCTCAGGCACGGCCCGCACCACGGTGCCCAGAAATCCACCACCAGCGGCAGCGTGCTGCGTACCGCGTGCTTGTCGAAGTCGGCCGCCGACAGGGCGACCGGCGCGCGCTGGAACAGCGGCCGGTGGCAGCTGCCGCAGTTGGGCGCCTCGTGCAGGCGCGTGGCCGCCACGCGGTTCATCGCCGCGCAGCTGGGGCAGGCGATCAGAAGCGGTGCGTCGGTCATGCAGTGATCTCCGATGGTCAGGCAGTCCAGCGGCGGCGCCCTCGCGGCGCGCGCAACGGCGCACTGCCAGTGTACCGATCACGGCGCAGACGCTTGCGTGCAACACCGCAGGCGAGCTGGCACTGCCGATGGCGGCATGTAGCTGGCATGCCGCCATCGCCCGGCACCACTCAGGCCGGTTGGCCCAAGGCCACCACCGGCACGAAGCCACCATAGATCATGCGCTTGCCATCGAAGGGCATCGGGTTGACGGCCGGGTCCATGCGCGGGTCGTCCATCATCTTGCGCATGCCGGCATCGCGGGTGGCCTTGTCCGGCCATTCGATCCACGAGAACACCACGGTTTCGTCGTCGGTGGCATCGACCGCACGCTGGAAGTCGGTCCATTGCCCCTGCTGGACGTCGTCGCCCCAGCACTCCACCACGCGCAGTGCGCCATATTCCATGATGATTGCATCGCCCATGCGGGCGTGCGCGATAAATGCATCCTTGTTCGCTCTGGGGACTGCAAGGACGAAACCATCCACATACGACATGACCACCTCCGCTGACATGACGCACAGCGTGCGCCTGATGATGACGAGACAGATCCTGATGCTGGAACGGGGGGCGGCAGGAGTGGGGCGGCGTCATGACGCCGGTGCGCTTGCTGGCGAGCATACGGCGCATTGCGCTGCCGAGCACTGCTCGCGCTCGCATAAGACGTGTGCAGTGTCGAGCTCGCCCGGCGGGCGATTGCCTGCCAATCACTGCTGGATTTAGAAACGGATCAGTCCGCCAGCGGCAGCGCACGGCCGCGCGTCAGGCGGCCCGGCCGCCGTTGCCGCCGTCGACAAATGCATCAAGCGTGGAGCCGCGTTGGCCACGCGCGATGGTGCAGGCAGGCGCGGTCTTACCCAGCGCAACGCCTGCTGCGCTCACGCCGCCAGGTTGTGCCGCCGCAGCCTGGCTTCGAACACCACGTCGCCGTCCTCGTTGCGGGCCTGCAGCGTGCCGCCGTGTGCCTTGACGAACTGATCGGCAATGAACAGCCCCAGGCCCAAGCCCTGGCTGGCGTGGAAACTCGCCTTGAACGGTTCGAACAGGCGCGGCATCAGGCTGTCGGGAATGTGCCCGGCATTGCGCACCGACAGCCGCACGACGTCGCGCTCGCGGCCGTCCAGATGCACCTGCACCGGGTGGCGGCCGCCGTGCAGCACCGCGTTGCCCACCAGATTGGAGACGACCTGCGCCAGCCGGTCGCCATCGCCGTCGCCGTCCAGGTCGCCCTCGGTGCGCAGGTCGATGGTGGTATGCGGGTTGGCCTGGGCCACTTCGCCGACCACGCTGTGCGCTACCTCGCCGAGGTTGCAGGGACCGAACTGCATCGACAATCCATCGGTGCGCAGGCGCGAGAAATCCAGCAACTGTTCGACCATGCGCGCCATGCGCCGTGCGCTGTTTTCCAGGTGTTCGAGCGTGCGCGCCGCCGATCCGTCGGCATCCACGTCCAGGCTCAGCTTGTCGGCGCACAGCAGGATCACCGACAGCGGCGTGCGCAGGTCGTGGGTGAGCACCGCCATCATGGTTTCATTGAGGGTGAGCGCGCGTTCCAGCGAAGCATTGCGTGCCTTGAGCAGGCGCCGCTGCTGGTACAACTCGATGAACACGTTGACCTTGCTCAGGATCACATGCGGTTCGATCGGCTTGTGCAGGAAATCCACCGCGCCGGTCTCGTACCCCTGGAAGGCACGCATCGGATCGTTCGGCGAGGCGGTCAGGAAAATGATCGGCACATGCCGGGTGCGCTGCGAACCGCGCATCAATTCCGCCAGCGAAAACCCGTCCATCTCCGGCATGTGCACATCGAGCAGTGCCAGCGCCACATCGTGTTCGAGCAGCAACTCCAGTGCCTGCGCACCGGACGATGCGCACAGCACCTGGATGCCGTCGCGCTGCAACAGCGCCTGCATTGCCACCAGGTTCTGCGGCACGTCATCGACGATCAACAGCTTGGCGGGTTCGTCGCTGTGTGCAGCGAGGCCGGTCGCGGTGAGGTTCATGGATGAAAGGTTTCCAGTCGGCTGCAGATCGCCTGCAGGGTCAGCACCGCATCGGCACCGGCGTGGGCAAGTGCAGAGGCGGGCATCAGCGGGGAGGCGGCATCGTCGGGCAGCTGAATCCAGGCGGTGCCGCCGGCCGCGCGCACGGCGGCCACACCGGCGCTGCCGTCGCTGCTGGCGCCGGTGAGCAGGATCGCCAGCAGGCGCTCGGCAAACACGTCGGCGGCCGATTCGAACAACGGGTCGATGGCCGGGCGCGAAAACAGCACCGGCGCATCCATCGACAGCGCCAGGCTGTCGCGGCTTTCCACCAGCAGATGGTAGTCGGGCGGGGCAATGGTGACCGTGCCGGGCAGCAAGGGTTGCTTGTCTTCGGCCTCGCGTACCGGTAGCGCGCAGCGCGCATCCAGCAGTTCGGCCACGTGGCTGGCGCGGTCGCGCGGCAGATGCAGCACCACCAGGACCGGCATCGGCAGGTTGACGGGCAGGCGCGACAACAGCGCCTGCAACGCCATCACGCCGCCGGCGGATGCGCCGATCACCATCGCCTCGAAGGGCGGATGCGCCGCTGCAGTGCTCATGCGGCCTTCCGGTACAGGCGCTGCTCGCGTGCGCAGGTCTCAAACGCCTGTGCATGCGCGCCGAATTGCAGCGACTCCTTGCTGCCCAGCCCGAGAAACCCGCGGTGCACCAGCGCATCGAAGAACAGGCCCACAGCGCGATCCTGCAGGCTGCGGTTGAAATAGATCAGCACATTGCGGCACGACACCAGATGCACTTCGGAAAACACCGTGTCGGTGGCCAGGCTGTGATCGGCGAAGACGATGTTGCGCTTCAGGCGGCGGTCGAACACCGCACCGTCGTAAGCGGTGGTGTAGTAATCCGACAGCGAGCCACGGCCGCCGGCCTCCAGGTAGTTGCGGCTGAACTGCGCGATGCGGTCGATGCCATAGGCACCGGCCTCGGCCATGGTCAGCGCCTCCGGATTGATGTCGGTGGCATAGATCACCGCCCGCTCCAGCAAGCCTTCCTCGTGCAGCAGGATCGCCAGCGACCAGACTTCTTCGCCGGTGCTGCATCCGGCCACCCACAGCTTGATCGAGGGATAGGTGCGCAGGACCGGTACTGCATGCTCGCGCAGCACGCGGAAGTAGGCCGGGTCGCGGAACATTTCCGAGACCTGCACGGTGAAGAACTGCATCGCCTGCGCAAACGCATCCGGCTCGTGCAGCAGCCGGTGTTGCAGATCGGCCACCCGCTCGCACTCGAAGCGCGCCATTGCGTGACGCATGCGTCGCCGCAGCGACGACACCGCGTAGTCGCGGAAGTCGTAGTGATAGCGCTGGTAGACCGCTTCCAGCAGCACGCGCAACTCCAGGTCGAACAGCTCCACCGGAGTCATTGCCGCGAGCACCACACGCGGCACAGCGACACCAGCTTGTCCACGTCGATGGGCTTGGCGATGTAGTCGTTGGCACCGGCCTCCAGGCAGCGTTCGCGGTCGTCGGCCATCGCCTTGGCGGTCAGCGCGATGATCGGCAGGTCCTGCCACTGGCGGTTGGCACGGATCTGCCGCATCGCGGTGATGCCATCCATCTCCGGCATCATGATGTCCATCAGCACGAGGTCCACGTCGTGCTTGGCCAGATGCTCCAATGCCTCGCGGCCATTGCGTGCGATCTGCAGCGTGACGCCCAGCGGCTCGAGCACGCTGGACAGCGCAAAGATGTTGCGCACATCGTCTTCGGCCAGCAGCACCGTTGCGCCGTCCAGTACCGCATCGCGGCGACGCGCCTCGCGTAGCAGCCGTTGCTGGTCGCTCGGCAGCGAGGCTTCCACGCTGTGCAGGAACAGCGTGACTTCGTCGAGCAGCCGCTCCGGCGACCGCACACCCTTGATGATGATGCTCTTGGAATACCGGCGCAGGCGCTGTTCTTCGTCGCGCGTCAAGGCACGGCCGGTGTAGACGATCACCGGCGGGAAGGCGACTGCATCGTTGCCGGCCATGCGTTCCAGCAGGTCGTAGCCGCTGCCGTCCGGCAGGGCCAGGTCGGTCACCATGCAGTCGAAGGTGGAGCCGGCCAGCTGCTCCATCGCCTCGGCAATGCTGCCGACCGCGACGATGTCCAGCTGATCGCGCGCCAGCAGCAATTGCAGGTTCGCGCGCAGCGCGCTGTCGTCTTCGACGATCAGCAGGCGCCGCACCGCGCGCGCATTGGTTTCTTCCAGCTGGCGGATCGCGCCGGCCAGCCGCTCGCGCGTGGCCGGCTTGATCAGATATCCCACCGCACCCAGCTCCAGTGCAATCTGGCTGCGCTCCAGCGCCGACACCACATGCACCGGGATATGGCGCGTGGCCGGGTCGCGCTTGAGGCGTTCGAGCACGCTCAGACCGGAAGCGTCCGGCAGGCCGATGTCCAGCAGGATGCCGCTGGGGCGCAGTTCGCCGGCAAGGCGCAGGGCTTCTTCGGCATTGGGCGCGACCACGCAGTCGAAGTCCAGTTCATGCGCCAGATCGACCAGGGCCTGCGCAAACCGGGTCTCGTCTTCCACCGCCATGATCAGCCGCCCGGGGCGCGTACGCTGGTCGCGATCGTCGTCGGCACGTTGCAGCGGCGCGGCGCTGGGCGCGGGAATCGGCAGCGGCTGTGGTGGGCTGGCGATGGCCTCGT
This sequence comes from Xanthomonas sp. NCPPB 1068, assembly GCF_041479385.2. Classification (NCBI taxonomy): domain Bacteria; kingdom Pseudomonadati; phylum Pseudomonadota; class Gammaproteobacteria; order Lysobacterales; family Lysobacteraceae; genus Xanthomonas; species Xanthomonas sp. NCPPB 1068. Next base: position 1,487,872 of record NZ_CM192986.1, read on the forward strand.
TGCCACGCGCGGGCACGCGGGCGCCGTCGTGCGGGTGCCGCTGCGCCGTGGTGACGGGGGGCGATGCGGCACCCGCGCCGGGTGCCTGGGCCGCAGTGCCGGTCTCTGCAGGTGCGCCGTCGACGGGCAGTTCCAGCGTGAAGCAGCTGCCGCGTCCCGGTTCGCTGTCCACCGCGATGCTGCCACCCATGCGTTGCGCAAGATCGCGCGAGATCGACAGGCCCAGTCCGGTGCCGCCATAGCGCCGCCGCGTGCTGCCATCGGCCTGACGGAATGCCTCGAAGATCACCTCGGTCTGTTCGCGCGCGATGCCGATACCGGTGTCGTTGACCTTGAACAGCACGCGCCCTGGCGCATGCGCCTGCACCGACAGGCTCACCGTGCCATGCTCGGTGAACTTGATTGCATTGGCCAGCAGGTTCTTGAGGATCTGCTGCAGACGTTGGTTGTCCACCACCAGCTGGGTCGGCGCACCGGCGTCGGCGCCGATCTCCAGGCTCAGGCCCTTTTGCCGTGCCAACGGTTCGAAGGTTTCGCGCAGCCGCTGCAGCACCGAACTGGTCGCCACGGTTTCATCGGCCAGCTCCACGTGCCCGGCTTCGATCTTGGACAGGTCAAGGATGTCGTTGATCAGCGCAAGCAGATCGTTGTTGGACGACAGGATCGCCTGCGCGTACTTGACCTGCTCGGTGCTGAGCGTGCCGTCCTTGTTGTCGGCCAGCAGCTTGGCCAGGATCAGTGCGCTATTGAGCGGGGTGCGCAGCTCATGCGACATGTTGGCCAGAAACTCGGACTTGTAGCGCGAGGCGGTGGACAACTCGTTGCTGTTGCGCACCAGCTGATTCTGCGCGATCAACAAGGCCTGTTTCTGTGCCTCCAGCGCCTGGGTGCGTTCTTCCAGCTGCACGTTGGTCTGTTCCAGCTCGGCCTGCTGTTGCTCCAGATCGCTCTGCGATTGCTGCAGGCTGCGGCTTTGTTCTTCCAGCTCTTCGTTGGCAACGCGCAGTTCTTCCTGCTGCGTCTGCAGCTCTTCGCTCTGGCGTTGGGTCTCTTCCAGCAAGGCCACCAGCTGCGCACGCAGCAGCGCGGTGCGCAGCGCCAGGCCGATGTTTTCACCGCAACGGGCAAGCAGTTCCTGTTCGCGCGAACCGGCCGTCTGCGCGCCGGTGACGCGGCCCAGTTCCACCAGGCCGATCACGCGGCCGTCGGCGGTGACCGGCGCCAGCAGCAGTTCCGTGCATCCGCTCTGGCCCAGCCCGGAGGCAATCTGCAGATGCCCGGCCTCCACTCCACGCACCCGGCGCACCGTGCCACGCTGCAGCACCTCGCCCCATTGGCCGGCATTGGTCGGCAGGGTCTTCGGGATATCTGCCGGCAGCGCTGCGCCGCCGGTGAGCCGCAGGCGCTCGCCTTCGATGCGATACAGCGCGCCCACCTGCGCATCCAGCGTGTCGCACAGCGCGCGCAGGGCGGCGTCGGCCAGATCTTCCGGGCTTTGATCGCCGCGCAGGCTCGCCTCGACGGTGTTCTCGGCCTGCTGCAGCCACAGCGCGAATTCGGCCTGGCGCCGCGCACGGATTGCCTGCGTCACCACCAGCGCCATCGCCAGGAACGACACGCCACCGATGCTGCGATTGATCGAGGAAAAACTTGAATTGGTGCTCGGCGGCGCCAGCTGGAACCCGATCGCCAACAGCACGCACGACAGCACACCCACCACCAGCGGCGCCTGCGGGCGATTCTGGAAAACGGTCACGCCCACAGCCATGAAATAGGTCAGCCACACCGCATAACCCAGGGGCGTCACCAACTCCACGCCCAGGGTTCCCGCCATCAAGGCCCCCGCGATGACCCACACCCAGCGGTCGCGTGTGGTCGAGATGTTCTGCATGAGGCGCACGCACCGACGAAAGGGGGCAGTCATGGTATCCGATAAGTTTCACGCGCCAATCGCCGGGTTTTTGACGCTTTTTGCGGCCGGGTTGGCTTGCACGCACCCTTCACGGCGACGTCACTAACGTCGCGCGTTTTTCCGGGAACCTCGCGCAAAATGGGTACGGAAACGGTCATCGACAACGCGGGCCCGCTGTCGCACGACAGCCGGCAGTGCCAGCTGTTGGTGCAGAGCGTTTCCGATTACGCCATCTACATGCTCGACATCGGTGGGTATGTTCGCAGCTGGAACCCGGGTGGGGAGCGAATCAAGGGCTATTCCGCCGCTGAAGTGCTCGGCTCGCATTTTTCGCGTTTCTATCTTCCCGAAGACGTGCAGCGCGACGAGCCCACCCGCAACCTGGAAATTGCCGAGCGCCAGGGCCGCCTTGCCGCCGAAGGCTGGCGTGTGCGCAAGGACGGCAGCCGTTTCTGGGCCAGCGTGGTGATCGAGCCGGTGCTGGAATTCGGCGTGCTGGTGGGGTTTGCCAAGATCACCCGTGACATCACCGAGCGCCACGAAGCGCAGCGCCTGCTGCAACATGCCCAGGAGGCCTTGTTGCACTCGCAGAAAACCGAGGCGCTGGGCCGGCTGACGCTGGGCATGGCGCACGACTTCAACAACCTGCTGACCGTGATGGTGACCAGCCTCGACCTGATCGCGCTGCGCGCCGGCGAGGATGCGCGCACCCGCATGCTGGTGGAGGCCGCACAGACCGCCGTGGATCGCGGCACCCTGCTGACGCGCCAGTTGCTTGCGTTTGCGCGCGGCCAGCGCCTGATTCCGGAACGTCACGCGGCCAACGCGGTGGTGACGCGCTCGCTGGAATTGTTGCGCCGTGCCTGTCCCGCCGGAGTCGGGTTGTCGCTGGCCTTCGCCGATGCGCTGCCGGATGTGCGCGTGGACCCCGGGCAGCTGGAAGCGGCCCTGCTCAATCTGGTCTTCAACAGCTGCGATGCAATGCCTGGCGGTGGCGCGATCGAGCTGATCACTGCCGCGCAACGGCGGGTGGCGCCCTCGGATCCGCACGGCGTGCCGCGTGCATACGTCGGCATCGCGGTGCGCGACGACGGCCCCGGCATGTCGGCGCAGGTGGCGCGTTGCGCCAGCGAGCCGTTTTTCACCACCAAGGATGTCGGCAAGGGCTCCGGCCTGGGATTGAGCCAGGTGTATGGCTTTGCTTCCCAATCCGGCGGCTTTGTCGAGCTTGACACCGCACCCGGGTGCGGCACCACCGTGACCCTGTTCCTTCCGGCCGTCGAGGAGGCCGAGCATGACTGAATCCCTGCGCCTGTTGATGGTGGAAGATCAAGAAGAACTGCGCGAGTTGATCGGCGAGGCGCTGCGCGATGCCGGCATCCGTGTCGACACCGCCGACGACGGGCATGCTGCATTGCGCATGCTGCGCGACAGCGGCCCCTACGATGTGGTGTTCAGCGACATCCGCATGCCCAACGGCATGTCGGGTATCGAACTGAGCGAGCAGGTGGCGCAACTGCTGCCGGACGCGCGCGTCATCCTGGCTTCGGGCTTTGCCAAGGCGCAGCTGCCGCCACTGCCGCCGCACGTGGATTTCCTGCCCAAACCCTATCGCCTGCGTCAGCTCATCGACATGCTGAAGGGCGCTGCCGCCAACGCCTGAGCGCGTACGGCAGCGCTGCAGCGGCGGCTCAGCGACTCTGGTAGTAGACCTGGTCGATGGCGATCTCCACCGGCGCTGCCGGCGCATCGGCCGCCAGCATGAAGGGCTGTCTGACCGCCTGCAGGTCCAGGTCGTGGAATGCGCCGAGCGGGATCGTGACCTCGTGCCAGGCACCATCGCGCACCACGCCGTACTGATTGCCACCGGGCGCAATGGCCACCCAGCTGTCGCCGAAGCTGGTGTTGATGCCGATCCTGAAGGGGGAGGCGGTCGTGGTCTTCACCTGCAGCTTGAGCGCGCCGCCCGCGTAGGCCGCCAGATTGCGGTAATCGCTCTGGATCCCCAACCCGTACCAGGCACCGGCGTTGGCACGGTAGGCCATCACGTTGCGGCCCTCGAACGGCGCCTGCGCGATCGGGGTGAGGTTGTTCCATAGGTACAGCTCGGCGTCCTGGCCAAGGGTCAGTCGCGCGCTGGTGTCGGTCTGGTCGGTGAATACGCCGAAGCGTCCCGCCGGCGCGGCATGCTGGTTGCCCACGTACAGCTGCGCCCCGGGGTTTTGATACAGCCGGATGTAGTCCACTTCCATCTTTCCCGGCAGCGGCGCGGTCACTGCGGCCGGCGAGGTTACGCCGGTATAGGTGCCTCCGACGGCGAGATTGAGCAGCAGGTAGTGCTGCTGATGGAACTCGTGCAACGAGGCGCCCTCGATATTGGAGATCGCAAATTCGAAATAGTGCTGGCCATCGATCGAAATACGGATGAATTGCGGGTCCCAGGTCATGCGATACACATGGAAATCGTTGTGCAGGTTCACCGGGCTGGTGTAGCTGGTGTCGTAATCGGCTTGCGAGCCGTTGTAGTCCCAGTGCACGGCCGCGCCGATGCGGCGGTTGGCGGTGCCGTTGGCGATCGCGGCAGCCATGCCGGCTTCCATCAGATCGATTTCACCGCGCCCGGGCCACACGCCGATCGTGCCCAGCATCCAGTAGGCCGGCCAGAGCCCGTTACCCACCACCGGCGTCTTGATGCGCGCTTCCAGCGTGCCGTACTGGAAGTGCATGCGGCCTTCGGTCTTGAGCCGCGCCGACGTGAACGGCATGCCGCCGAAGGCTTCGCGACGCGCTTCGATCACCAGCCGGCCATTTTCGATGCGCGCGTTGTCGGGGCGGCTGGTGTAGTACTGCATCTCGCCATTGCCCCAACCGCACAGGCCGATCTGACAGCCATTGCCGACATCGTAGGTCCACTTGCTGCCGTCGATGCCGGGCCCGTTGAAGTTGTCTTCCCACACCAGTGTCTGCGCTTGCGCACCCGGTGTCAGGGCCATGCCCAGCACAACAGCGAACTGCACGGTGACGCTACGTAAGGCGCGCATGCGTGTCTCCAACGATGGACCGGATGGTCCGTGGAGGAGCGACGCTGCGCAGTGGCTACGTCGGAGTCAACGCAATTGAACGCGGCGTTTCAGTTCCGTGGTGTTCATTACGGAATATTCCATCATTGGCATGACGCCGGTCGCAGATGGCGCCTGCGGCATGTTGCGTGGCAGCAGCGGACGGGAGTGGGCACGCATGTTGCGTGCCGTCGCGCAGTCGTACGCCGAGCGATGGCAGGTACATCGTGTTGAAGCGGTTGCAAGCGCATGCGGGGAAGCCTCGCGCGCTGCCTTCGCCCAGGCACGCGATCGCCGCATGCGGTCGAGGCGACACCCCCGAGGCGATAGGCAACCAGCGCGGTGCGCGCCTCGTCAGTGTCCTGCGTGCACGGTCCAGGCCACCAGGCGGATCACCAGCGGCCGCACCACCAGCACGCAGCAGAACGCGGTAGGCATGGCGATGCGATAGGCATCGAGCGCGCGCCACACCAGGTCCGGCGTGGGCCCGGTGGCGATGCCGGTGATGACCAGGCACATCAGCAGCGCCATGATCGCGGCCATGTAGAACGCAAACACGAAGGGCGTGGCGCGCACGCCGAGCTTCCAGCGCGGGCGCACCATCGCAGACGAAGAGGGGGACGACGACATGGCAGGACCTCGGTTGCCGCACAGCGGCGGGATGGCCGAACTCTAGGGCAGCCTTGGCGTACGGAGTAGATCGCGTAAGCTTGCGGCTTACGTAAGTAAATCTTACGAATCGCGCCGCGATACTTGCTCAACTAATGAATATTCTTCAGTCGATTCGAAGCTTTGTCGGCACGGTCGATGCCGGCAGCATTGCCGGCGGGGCCAAGCTGCTCGGCGTCAGCCCTGCGGCGGTCAGCCAGAACATCGCGCGTCTGGAGCAGCACCTGGGCGTGCGTTTGCTGCATCGAACCACCCGCAGCCTGGCACTGACCGAGCGCGGCGCGGTGTACTTCGAGCAGGTGCGGCAGCTGGAGCGTGACCTGGAGCGTGCCCGGCAACTGGTCGCCGGCCCGCAGCAGGCACCGGCAGGCCGATTGCGCGTGGCCAGCACCGCCGCGTTCGCGCGTCACGTGCTGGCCCCGATGCTGCCGGCGCTGCGCCAGCAGTACCCGCAACTGGAGATCGAGCTGCTGTGCACCGACCGGGTGGTGCAGCACGCGCAGGAAAGCGTGGATGTCAGCCTGCGCATCGAGGCGCAACTGGAAGACGGCCTGGTGGCGCGCTGTATCGCGATGGTGCCGTTCGTGGTGTGCGCCGCGCCCGAGTATCTGGCCCGCTGCGGCACACCGACGCGGCCGGATGAGCTGAAGTATCACGACTGCCTGCTGCTGCGCTATCCGGCCGATGGCCGCTTCCTGCGCTGGAACTTCATACGCGACGGCGTGCGTTTCCAGCCTCAGCTTGGCCAGGCGCTGGTCAGCGACGACGTCGATGCGCTGGCGACCATGGCCGCTGCCGGTGGCGGCATCACGCGGCTGGCCGCATTCGTCGTGCAACCGTATCTGCAGCGCGGCCAGCTGCAGCAGCTGTTCACCCCCGACAGCGCCGACACCGGGCAGGCCGCACTCGAGCCATTGCGCCTGTATCTGTGCGTGGCCGACCGCCGCGACTTCACCCCGAAGGTGCGCGCCTTCATGGAACACGTACTGCAGCGCCTGCCACCGGACTGGCGGGTCACCGAGCCGGCATTGGCGCCGGGCTCGACGTAGAACCGCAGCAGCGCAGCGACCAGCGGCGTTGCTCCAGGCATGCCGGAGGCCAACCCGGCACTTGCGGACGCCTCGACTGCGGCACGCCTGTCGAGCGATGCCATGCGCCGCGTCAGTCCAGCCTGAGCATCACCACCGCATGCGCGGGCAGCGCCACCGTCAAGGCCTTGCCCTGCACGCGTGCACCGTTGAACGGCCTCGGCTCCACCACATGCGGCTGCGCGAAGCTGTTGTGCGCGGTGATCGCCGCCGCGCTGAGGATCTGTCCTTCCACACGCCGCGGCGCAAGGCCTTGCACGTCCACGCTGACGTTGGCGGGTGCAGTGGCGTCCAGGTTGGTCAGCGCGACATACACATGGCCATCCTTTGCCTTGACTGCCGAGCCGTGCACCGCCGGCACCTGCGTATTGCCGTGGCGGTAGTGCGGTGTCTGCAGCTGCAGCGGCAGGTGGGTGGCGTCCTGGTAGGGCTTGTACAGGGCGAACACGTGGTAAGTCGGCGTCAGCACCATCTTGTCGCCATCGGTAAGAATCATCGCCTGCAACACGTTGACCATCTGCGCGATATTGGCCATGCGCACGCGCTCGGCGTGGTTGCTGAAGATATCGATATTCAATGCCGCCACCAGGGCATCGCGCAGGCTGTTCTGCTGATGCAGAAAGCCCGGGTTTGCGCCGGGCAGGCCGGCGTACCAGGTGCCCCATTCGTCGACCACCAGCGCCACCTTCTTGCCGGAGTCGTATCTGTCCATGATCGCGCTGTGCCTGGTGATCAATTCGTCCATCACCAGCGTGCGCGACAGCGTGTCGATCCAGGCGCTTTCGTCGAAATCGGTCGAGGAGGCGCGCGGCGGCCAGCCACCGGGCACCGTGTAGTAATGCAGGCTCAGGCCGTCCATCAGCGTGCCGGCTTCGCGCATCATCACCTCGGTCCAGTGATAGTCGTCGTTGTTGGGGCCGGGCGCGATCTTGCGCAGCGTCTGATTGGCGGGCGCCTTGACGAAGGTCTGGTAACGCCGATACACGTCGGCGGCATATTCCACCCGCATGTTGCCGCCGCAACCCCACAGCTCGTTGCCCACGCCGAAGTAGGGCACCTGCCAGGGCGCATCGCGGCCGTTGGCGCGGCGCTCGCTGGCCAGGCTGGAGCGGGTGTCGGCGGTCATGTACTCGGTCCACTGCGCGATCTCGTCCGGCGCCGCATTGCCGACATTGCCGGCGATATAGGCCTGGGTGCCGAGCAGCTCGGTGAAGTCCATGAACTCATGGGTGCCGAAGCGATTGGACTCTTCCACGCCGCCCCAGTGCGTGTTGACGCGGATCGGGCGCCTGGCCGGCGCGCCGACACCGTCGCGCCAGTGGTATTCGTCGGCAAAGCAGCCGCCCGGCCAGCGGATGTTGGGCACCGCGATGGCCTTCAACGCCGCGAGCACGTCGTTGCGGTAGCCGCGCGTGTTGGGAATGGAGGCGTCCTCGCCCACCCACACGCCGCCATAGATGCCGGTACCCAGGTGTTCGGCAAACTGCCCGAACAGCTGCCGCGACACCTGTGCACCGGGTTGGTCCGCACGCAAGCTACCGGTCACCTCGACCTCGGCAGCGCAGGCGATGCAGGCACTGGTCGCCAGGGTGACGGCAACGAGCGCGGGCAGCAGCCGCCGGCGTGAGGTCTGCAACGCGAGGGAGATCCAATGCATCGGCGGGGCGCTCCTGTAGGGGGGGGCGAGGTGTTGGCGCACTGCCGGCGCAGCCGCATGCCGGTAGCGTAGTGGCAGTGGTGGTGCTGTGTCGCTGCATCGCGTTCGCCGCTGGCGAATCCTGCCGCGCCCGCGCAATGCGGTGCGGCCTGGTCGTCGTTCGGCAGGCCAGGATGTGCGCAAGGGCATGGTCGGGGCGCGCGCGACGCGGCTATGCTCGCGGGCTTCCATCCGCAGTGGGGCGATTCATGCAGCGAGTGTTCGGGCAGTTGCCAGACGGTGTCGAGGTTCACGCGCTCAGCTTGCGCAGCGACGACGGGCTGGAGGCGGACGTCCTTACCTACGGCGGCATCCTGCACGCGCTGCGGCTGACCACCGCGCAGGGCGTGGTACCGCTGCTGCTGGGTCTGCCGGACCTGCCGGCCTACGCCGCCGATGGCGACAGCCTCAACATCCTGGTGGGCCGCTTCGGCAATCGTATCGGCGGTGCACGCTATACGTTGGACGGGGTGACCCACACGCTGGCCACCAACGAGGGGCGCAACCAGTTGCACGGCGGCGAGCGCGGTTTCGGGCGACGGGTCTGGACGGTACTGGAGCAGGCAACCGATCAGGTGCTGCTGGGCTACGACTCGCCCGACGGCGAAGAGGGCTACCCCGGCAATCTGCAGGTGCGCGCCCGGCTTGCGCTGCAGCAGCGCAGCCTGCATCTGGACTTCGAAGCCCGCTGCGACGCGGCCACGCCGTTGAACCTGACCCATCACCCGTATTTCAATCTGTCCGGCGACCCGCAGCGGCGTGCCGCAGCGCAGGTGCTGCGGGTGCCTGCCGACCGCTATCTCCCGGTGGACGCAGAATCCATCCCGACCGGGGAGATCGCGTCGGTGGCCGGCACACCCTTCGACTTCCGCGACCCCGCCGCGCTGGCCGAGCGGATCGACCCGGCGCATCCGCAGGTCGTGCTCGGCAAGGGCTACGACCAGTGTCTGGTGCTGGCGCCAGGCGCCGACCGGGTCGCCGAGCTGTACTCGCCGCACAGTGGCGTGGCCATGCGCATCCTCAGCGACGCGCCCGCGGTGCAGGTCTACGAGGGGCAGCATCTGGACGCGCATCATCCGGGCCTGGGCCGCGGGGTGTGCCTGGAACCGCAGAGCTACCCGGACGCCCCCAATCACGCCAACTTTCCTTCGACCATCCTGCGTCCCGGCGAGGTCCATCGCCGCCGCATCGTCTATCGCTTCGCCACGCCAGGCCCGGATCAGCCGTGGGAGGTGGTCAGCGCTGCACTCGATGGCTGAGCAACGCTGACAGGGTCCAGGCGGATGCCCCGGATCCGCCGACCCACGCATTGCGCAACCATCGGGCAGGCGTGACCGATGTTGAGGGGCGGCACGGGTTCCGCGTCCTTGCGGCTCGTCCGTGCTGTCCGTGCCGTCCGCGCACCGTGCACCCGCGCGCAACCGCGTGTCAGCCGACCGCCGGCGCGGCGTGCTCGCATCTGTCGGTTCGGGCCGAATCGCCGGGGTGATCTCTGGTCAGGTGCGGTGCGACACACGGGCAGCGGGCCTGCAGGACACAAGCGGCCGGCCACGCGCAGGACTCGCTGCATGGCAGGCAGCGCCCGCCTGCGCGATCAGCGCGGCCCCAGCACCAGTTCGATCACGAACTTGCTGCCGAAGAACGACAGCACCAGCAGCGCCATGGCGGTCAGCGTCCAGTGCACGGCCTTGGTGCCGCGCCAGCCATTACGCCAGCGGCCGACCAGCAGCGCGCCAAACACGATCCACGACAGGATGCTGAGCACGGTCTTGTGCAGCAATCGTTGCGCCAGGAAATCCTGCACGAACAGCAGCCCGGTCAGCAGGGTCAGGCTCAGCAACACGAAGCCGACGGTGATCGTGCGGAACAGCAGGGTTTCCAGTTCGGTCAACGGCGGCAGCGCGCGCAGCCAGGGATGGAAGTCGCGCCGCCGCAACGCCCGCTCCTGCAGCCACAACATGATGGCCAGCAGGGCGGCGATGCCCAGGGTGGCGTAGGCCAGCAGCGCCATCCAGGCGTGCAGTTCCAGCCGCCAGCCCAGGTCTGCGCTCGGCTCATGGCCGTAGGCGTGGTAACAGGCCAGCAGGATGGCCGACAACGGAAACACCACCACGCCCACCGCTGCCATGCGGCCGCGCCCGCCGAACACCGCGGTCAACGCCGCCATGCCCAGGCCGGTCAGCGACAGCGCGGCAAAGAAATGCATGTCCGGCCCGCCCGCGGTGCGGAACGCCACCAGCACGTGATAGCCGGCGTGCAGCGCAACCGCAGCCAGCGCCGGCGCCAACCAGCGCGCAGGGGCCTGGTTGCCATCGCGCAGCACTGCCCGGGTGAGCAGGGCGGCAGCCAGCAGGTACAGGGCGAACGCGATGAGAACGATTGTCATCGTGGAAGTTTCGCATATTGGTGGGGCGGGAATCGGGAATCGGGAATCGGGAATCGGGAATCGGGAATGGGGAATCGGGAATGGGGAATCGGGAATCGGGAATGGGGAATGGGGAATGGGGAAAGCCGGGCCGGGGGCGTGGGGATAGGCGGGCAGGCAAGTGTGCTGGTTGGTAGCGGGTGGGTACGGGTAAGCCTGCCTGCGGGCGTGGCCGTTGCCTTCTCTGGTCTTTGCGGTGCTGCTCCCCTGGCTGGTTGCAGGGACTGCCGAGCGCCGGAGGGATTTGCCCTGGATTGGCTCGCTTCGGCCGGCGGGTCGATTGGGGCGGGGCATTGGCTGGTGCCGCTATAATCGGTGCCCGTTTCCCCTCACGCGGTCCCTTGCGCATGTTCGAGTCCCTTACCCAACGTCTCTCCGGCACCATGGAGCGCCTGCGCGGCCGCGGCCGCCTGACCGAGGAGAACATCCGCGAAGCCACCCGTGAAGTGCGCATCGCGCTGCTGGAAGCCGACGTCGCGCTGCCGGTGGTGCAGGCGCTGATCGAACGCATCAAGGTGCGCGCGGTGGGCCAGGAAGTGCTCAAGTCGCTGACCCCCGGTCAGGCGCTGATCAAGATCGTGCGCGACGAGCTCACCGCGGTCATGGGCGCGGCGGCGGCCGACCTCAACCTCAACGTGCCGGCACCGGCGATCATCCTGATGGCCGGCCTGCAGGGTGCGGGCAAGACCACCACGGTCGGCAAGCTCGCCAAGCACCTGAAGGAAAAGCGCAAGAAAAAGGTCATGGTGGTCTCTGCCGACGTCTACCGCCCGGCTGCGATCGAGCAGCTCAAGACCCTGGCCGAGCAGGTCGGCGTGCTGTTCTTCCCGTCCGACGCCTCGCAGAAACCGGTCGACATCGTGCGCGCCGCCATCAGCGACGCACGCAAGTCGTTTGCCGACGTGCTGCTGGTCGATACCGCCGGTCGCCTGGCGATCGATCAGGCGATGATGGACGAGATCAAGGCGCTGCACGCCGCGATCACCCCCACCGAAACCCTGTTCGTGGTCGATGCGATGACCGGCCAGGACGCCGCCAACACCGCCAAGGCCTTCGGCGAGGCGCTGCCGCTGACCGGCGTGGTGCTGACCAAGACCGACGGCGACGCCCGTGGCGGTGCCGCGCTGAGCGTGCGCTACATCACCGGCAAGCCGATCAAGTTCGTCGGTACCGGCGAAAAGACCGACGGCCTGGATGTGTTCCATCCTGATCGCGTCGCCAGCCGCATCCTGGACATGGGCGACGTGCTGTCGCTGGTGGAGCAGGTCGAGCACAGCGTCGATCAGGAAAAGGCCGCCAAGCTCGCTGCCAAGGTCGCCAAGGGCAAGAAGTTCGACCTCAACGACATGAAAGAGCAGCTCGAGCAGATGCAGAACATGGGCGGCATCCATGGGCTGATGGACAAGCTGCCGGGCATGGGTCAGATCCCGGACAACGTCAAGCAGCAGGTCACCGGCAAGGAAGTGCCGCGCATGATCGCCATCATCAATTCGATGACCAAGAAGGAGCGCCGCAACCCGGCGTTGCTCAACGGCTCGCGCCGTGCCCGCATCGCACGCGGCTCGGGCATGCAGCCGGCCGACGTCAACAAGCTGATGAAGCAGTACCAGCAGATGGAAAAGATGATGGGCAAGCTGGCCGGCGGCGGCATGAAGGGCCTGATGCGCAACATGAAGGGCATGATGGGTGCCATGGGCGGCCGCGGCGGCATGCCGTTCCGTTGATCAACCTGCGCAGGTTGCGCGCGCTGTGAGCACATCCGCAGGCGCGCACTGCGTGCATCTGGCGCTGGCCGTCGTGCTGGCGTGGCAGCTAACGGCAGGGTGGGCGTTACTGCCGGCAAGCGTTGTGTTGTGGCTGTGTATCGCACTGGTGGTCGCAGGAATCGACCGCCTGTCTGGCGCGCGGCCGGTCGCAGCACCGGCGTCAACGCCCACCTCCCAAGCGCAGGGTGGTGGCACTGGCGGCGGCATCGGCGGTACGCCGGCAATCGCTCGCCTGCCGCAGCGCGACACAGCCGCCAAACGCGTCGTCGCGCAGCACGTGCACGACACGTCGGTGCGACAGTGGCGGCGCCATATCGTCGACGTGGCGCCATACGAAGAAGAGCGCTACCCGCGGCAGGACATCTGCACCACGGTCGAGGTGTTCCTGCGTGCGGGCGACCATCTCGTGCTGGCGTTCCATCCTGCCAACGATGCTGCAGGTGTGGCCGCGTGGCGCTGCGATGTGTGGCACCCGGCTGGCACGCAATCGCAGTGGTGGGAGGTGCCCGCCGATGGCGAGGTGGACGTGCCGGTCACCCGCTCCGGGGTGTATTCGATCGGCATCGGCCAGGCCTATGGAACGTGCCCCGGCATGGTCGCGCTTTGGCTGCGCGTGCCCGAGCCGGATCGGCTGGCACTGCCGCTGCAGCCCACGTTCGGGTCGGCCATGCGATACGCGCGTCGCGACGACGGCGCGGCGGTGGTGCATCTCCAAGACGACGCACAGCTGCAGTCGCAGGCGCATCTGCCGTCAGTGCCCGTGCACGGCGCGCCCGCCGGCTCGACGTTGTTGTTCGCCAGCGCCGACGATGCCTGGGATGTGTCCGCAGGTTCCGATCCGGCATCGTCGTGGCGTGCCGAAAACACCCATCTTTACCGTTACTTCCTGCGCCTGAGCCAGGGCGACGTGCTGACGCTGGAACTGGTCTGGGCCGGCGAGCACTTCGATCGCCCGTTGCCGTTGCCCGATCAATGCACCGGTCGCACGCAGGGCGAGGTGCGTGTGTTCAAGCTGGTGCGTGGGCCGGATCTGGTGCATGCATGGGCGAGCGCGGCACCGGCCGCCTGCATGCAGATGACCTGTCCTGTCGATGGCGATTACTGCCTGGAACTGCGGCTGTTCGGCCCGCCCGCATGGCGCCAGCAAGCTATTGCTGCAGTGGTCGACCTGCGCGTGTGGGGTGCTTACCTGCAGCGTCCTCGGAGCTTGCGTGCATTCGCGTTGCAGGATATCTGGGTCGAAGACTGGTACCGGCAAGTGATGCCGGTGCCGGTGGATTGAGAGAACGAAGAACGAGCCACTGTGCTCGACGCCACATGGGCGTGGCCGGAGCTCGGTGCGGCATGTAGCAGTGGTATGCACCGGCAACTTCATGTCCACCTGATCACGGTTGCCACGTTTGGTGGCCGCTTTAGACGCAAGGTGCGGCATGCAGTGCATGCGCGACTGACCGTCTTGCGCGTGCAGGCATCCGCATCCGTCCATCGCGGTTACCATGCTCCGTCTCGTGGCCGCCGAGGTGGTGGATGACCAGATTTTCCAACGTCGATGCCTTCCAGCAGCGCTTCGGCCTGCGCCTGCCGATCCTGCTCAGCCCCATGGCCGGCGCCTGCCCGGTGCCGTTGTCGGCAGCGGTCGCCAATGCAGGTGGCATGGGCGCGATGGGTGCGGTGTTGTCGCAGCCGCAGGACATCGTGACGTGGATGGCCGCCTTTGGTGAGGCAAGTGCCGGGCCTGCGCAAGTCAATCTGTGGATTCCCGATCCGGCGCCTGTCCGCGATGCCGCTGCCGAAGCGCGCCTGCGGGTGTTTCTTGCGCAGTGGGGGCCGCCAGTGCCGGAGGCAGCAGGCGATGCAATGCCAGCCGATTTCGACGCGCAATTCGATGCATTGCTGAACGCGCGCCCGGCAGTGGCCTCGTCGATCATGGGTGTGTTCCGCCCCGATCAGGTTGCGCGCCTCAAGCATGCGGGCATCGCCTGGTTCGCCTGCGCCACCACGCTGGAGGAAGCACTGGCGGCGCAGGCGGCCGGGGCCGATGCCGTGGTCGCGCAAGGCGCCGAGGCCGGCGGTCACCGCGGCGCATTCGATGCCAGCCGCGCCGCGCAGCAGATGACCGGGCTGTTTGCCCTGCTGCCGCGGCTGGTCGATGGCCTGGAGATCCCGGTCATCGCCGCGGGCGGGATTGCCGACGCGCGCGGCATTGCCGCGGCGCTGGCGCTGGGCGCCAGTGCAGTGCAGATCGGCACCGGTCTGCTGCGCACGCCCGAGGCTGCCTTGCCCGGCGCCTGGGCCGGTGCATTGGCAGCCGCCGAGCCGGAACATACCCTGCCAACCCGCGCGTTTTCAGGTCGGTTGGGGCGGGCATTGCTCACCCCTTACGTGCGCGCCGCCACTGCTGCGGATGCGCCACCGCCTGCGCCGTATCCGGTGCAGCGCGGCCTGACCGCTGCGATGCGCCAGGCAGCGGCGCGCGACAACCGTCTGGAGGCGATGCAGGCCTGGGCAGGCCAGTCGGCCTGGATGGCGCCGGCGCAGCCGGCCGCACAATTGGTCGTGCAGTGGTGGGAGCAGGCGCAGGCACTGCTGTGTCGCTGATCTTCTGTAATGGCGAGGCGGCAACGGCGCAGCAACTCGGCGCGGCCGCCCTGATCAACTACGGGCACTTCACGACGCTGCAGGTGCGCAACGCCGCCGTGCGCGGGCTGGATCTGCATCTGCAACGCCTGCAACACGACAGTGCCGCATTGTTCGGCGCACCGATCGATGCCTCACGGGTGCGCGCGTCTCTGCGCGCGGCGTTGGCCAGTGCCGGTCGCGTGGATGCGAGCGTGCGCATCACCGTGTTTTCGCAGGCGTTCGCGCTGCGCGATCCAGCGCGCCAGGTGGCGCTGGACGTATTGATTTCGCTATCGCCGGCTGCGCAACTGCCCGATGCCGCGCTGCGCGTGCACGCAGTCACCCATGTGCGCGAGCAGGCGCAGTGCAAGCACGTCGGCACCTTCGCGCTGTTGCATCTGCGTCGCCAGGCGATGGCTGCCGGCGGTGACGATGCGGTGTTGGTCGATCCCCAGGGCCATGTGCTGGAAGGGGCGTTCTGGAATGTCGGGTTCTGGCAGCAGGGCAGGGTGGTCTGGCCGGCCGGGCCGGCGCTGGACGGCACCCAGCAGCGGTTGTTGCAGGCCGGACTGCAGGCGCTCGGCATCGCGCAGACCTCCCGCCCGGTCGCCCTTGACGAGCTCGCCAGCTTCGACGGTGGCTTCAGCTGCAATGCGCGGGGGCAGCAGGCCATCGTGGCCATGGGCCCGGCGCAGTGGTCGGCCGCTGCCGCGCAGCTGCCGCTGCTGGAGCGGGCGCTGCAAACCCAGGCCTGGCAAGGGATTTGAGCAAAACCACCGGCTGGCTTGGCTTCGCTGCGGGAGCCCGCTATAATCGCCGGCTTACCGCGCCACTCTGGCGACTGGGCAACTCAGGAAAACGACACCATGGTCAAGATTCGACTGACCCGCGGCGGCGCCAAGAAGCGTCCGTTCTACCACATCATCGTGACCGACGTGCGCAGCGCGCGCGACGGCCGCAACATCGAGCGCGTGGGTTACTACAACCCGGTTGCGCAGGGCGCCGAACCGCGCGTCGTGCTCGATATCGCCCGCGTCGACCATTGGGTCGGCAACGGTGCACAGCTGACCGACAAGGTGCGTAACCTGTATCGCGAAGCATCCAAGTCCCAGGCCGCTGCGGCCTGATCTTGAGGCCGGGCGTGTTTGCCCGGCCAGAGTCGACACAGATGAAGCCGACCGAGCGCCGCATCCTGTTAGGCAGGATTGTCGGCGCTTTTGGTGTCAAGGGTGAGCTGAAGCTCGAATCCTGGACCGAACCGCGCAGTGCGATCTTCCGGTATCAGCCGTGGGTCGTGCGCACGCCATCGGGGCAGGAGTCGGTCGTGAGCGGCGTACGGGGACGTGATCAGGGCAAGAATCTGATCGCGGTGTTCCCCGACGTGACCGATCGCGACACCGTCGAGGCCATGCATGGCACCGAAATCTATGTTGCCCGCAGCGCCTTGCCGCCGCCCAAGCCCGACGAATACTACTGGGTGGATCTGGAAGGATTGCAGGTGGAAACCGTCGACGGCGTCAAGCTCGGGACGGTGTCACACCTGTTTTCCACCGGCTCCAACGATGTGGTGGTCGTGCGCGGCGATCGCGAGCGGATGATTCCGTTCGTGCTACCGGAGTTCGTCAAATCGGTGGACTTCGAGGCCAATCTGATCGTGGTCGACTGGGACCCGGATTTCTGATCGAAGCGGTGCCCCGGCGCCGCTTTTGCTCTACCCATTCTCCACTCCCGATTCCCGATTCCCGTGCGCATCGACGTCATCAGCCTGTTCCCAGAGTTCATCGCGCAGTGCGCGGCGTTCGGCGTGGTCGGGCGGGCACAGGAGCGCGGTCTGCTGGACCTGCAGGGCTGGAATCCGCGCGACCATGCGCAGGGCAACTACCGCCGCGTGGACGATCGTCCCTTCGGCGGCGGGCCCGGCATGGTGATGTTGATCGAGCCGTTGCGGGCATGTCTGGAGGCGGTGCAGGCCGCCGACGCGCGACCGGCGCCGGTGATCTATCTCAGCCCGCAGGGACGTCCGCTCACCCAGCCCCTCGCGCGCGAGCTGGCGCAGTTGCCGCGCATGGTCTTGCTGTGCGGGCGCTACGAAGGGGTGGACGAGCGTTTCCTGGCCAACGCGGTGGATATGGAAATCTCCATCGGCGACTACGTGTTGTCCGGTGGCGAGTTGGGCGCTGCAGTCCTTGTGGATGTGGTGACGCGGCTGCAGGACGGCGTGTTGAACGACGCCGAGTCTGCTGCACAGGACAGTTTCGAAGGCCCGCAAGGCCTGCTGGACTGCCCGCACTACAGCCACCCGTCGGCGCATGCCTGGGGCGATGTGCCCGAGGTATTGCGCTCGGGCAACCATGGCGCGATTGCGCGCTGGCGCCGGCAGCAGTCGCTGGGCCGGACCTGGCTGCGTCGTCCCGATCTGCTGGACGAGGCAGGCCTGGACAAGCACGATCGTCGTCTCCTGGAGGAGTTTCGCCGCGAACTCACCCGGGGCGACGAGAAATAAGGGCGCACCCCTAGCCCTTGAAGAATTGATTGGGGTACAATATGCGGCTTGCTGGCCAGCCTTGCGTCTGGCCCTCTTACGAACCTCGAGCAATCGCCGTGCGGCGACTGCCGGTCCAATATCACCAGACACGCGGTGCCCACCATGAGCAAACTCAACAAGACCATCCTGGCTGACTTCGAAGCCGCCCAGATTCAGCGCAAGCTGCCGGAATTCAACCAGGGCGACACCGTTGTGGTGAACGTCAAGGTGAAGGAAGGCAACCGCGAGCGCGTGCAGGCCTATGAGGGCGTGGTGATCGGTACCAAGAATGCCGGCCTGAACTCCGCCTTCACCGTGCGCAAGATCTCGCACGGCTTCGGCGTCGAGCGCGTGTTCCAGACCCACAGCGCCATCATCGACTCGGTCGAAGTGAAGCGCCGCGGTAAGGTCCGCGCCGGCAAGCTGTACTACCTGCGCGGCCTGGAAGGCAAGGCTGCCCGCATCAAGGAAGATCTGGCCGCCGCTGCGCAGGCCAAGGCCGCTCGCCAGGCTGCTGCCAAGGCCGAGTAAGCCACACTGTTGGCGGGTCTCATCGATCTGCCACTGCCAAACGGCCGCCCTTGGGCGGCCGTTTGCGTTTGTGGAACCGGAATGGCGACAGCGCTCGAAGTCGGCATGTGCCACTCGCGCACTGCGGTTCTGGCCGCGATGCCCGCAGCCACCTGACAACCGCGCGCTACGTTTTGTCAGCCGTTCTCAAGTCGCAGCTTGAGGCCGGTCAATGCAGCGCATCGCCATCGATCACGTGGCTTGGCTGCGGTCGGCATGCGCGGATCAGCGCGCATGCATCAGCGCGAGCGTGTCCGGGTTGGCTCGGTGATCGGCTCGGCAATGGGGGCGGGGTCGGCAACCGGCGATGCAGGATGTGCGGGTACCTCGGCTGCCGCTGCCAGTACGGAAGGGTGGTTCGGCGTGGTCAGCATGCGCGCCTTGCGCCAGCCGCCCCAGCGGTAGTACGCCAGCGACAGCAGCATCGAGCAGGTCGAACTGATCGGGAAGCTCCACCACACCGCGTCTGCGCCCAGATGCGGCAGCAGGATATTTGCGAGAGGCACGCGTACGCCCCACAGCGAAAACGCCAGAATCAACAGCGGTGGGATCACTGCACCGGTGGAGCGCACCACCCCAGACACCACAAAGCTGACGCCAAACAACAGGAACGACCAGATCGCGATGTGGTTGAGATGCCGCGCGATCTCCAGGGTGGCGCTGCCTTCGGGCAGAAACAGGGCCAGGGTCCAGCGATCGAACAGGATCAACAGCACGATCAGCAGGCCCGTCATCAGGAAGTTGGCGGCGATGCCGGTACGGGCGACGGCATCCACCCGCGACCACAGGCCGGCACCCACGTTCTGGGCAGCCATGGTCGAACAGGCGGCGCCGACCGCCATTGCCGGCATCTGTACGTAGTTCCAAAGTTGCAGCCCCGCACCGAACGCGGCGGTGGTGTCGGTGCCGAAGCCATTGACCAGCGACAGCATCGCAATCATCGCCAGCGAGATCATCACCATCTGCAGGCCCATCGGAACGCCCTTGACGATGAGCGCGCGCAGGATGGCGGCATCGATTCGGAACAGATGCAGGTCGCGTCGTCCCAGCCACAGCACATGTTTTTTGTGCCGCAGATAGATCAGCAGGCCGGCCAGTGCAACTACCTGCGCAATCAGCGTGGCCCAGGCCGCACCGGCAATGCCCAGCGCCGGAAACGGGCCGATGCCGAACAGCAGCAACGGGTTGAACACGATATCCAGCAGCACCGACAGCAACAGGAACCGGAACGGCGTGCGTGCATCGCCGGTGCCGCGCAGGGCCGCCGATAGAAAGGCGAACAGATACAGCGTCGGCATCGCCAGGAAGATCACGCGCAGATACTCCTCGGCCAGCGTCTGCGAGGCGGCGGGCGTACCCATCGCGGTAAGCAGATGCGGCGCCAGGAACCAGCCCAGCACGGCGATCAGCGCCGACAGTCCGCCAAAGAAGCTGGCACTGGTGCCCATGACCTTGCGGGCCTGGGTGATGTTGCGCGCGCCCATTGCCTGGCCGATCAGGATGGTGGACGCCATGCCGATACCGAAGACCGATCCGATCAGGAAGAACATGATGCTGTTGGCGTTGGCTGCCGCGGTCAGCGCCTCTTCGCCGAGGTAGCGGCCGATCCAGATCGCGTTGACCGAGCCGTTGAGCGACTGGGCGATATTGCCCGCCATGATCGGCAGTGCGAAGAGCAGCAGGTTTTTGCCGATCGGGCCTTCGGTCAGGACAGCGGATTTGGGCATCGCGGTTGTATCGGTATGCGGACGTTGCGCACCCTAGCATTGCGCGGGTGAGATCCAGTGCAGTGCTCGCGTTGCGTACGCACTTCGGTTGGGGGAGCTCCACATTCACCGCCAGCGATGCAGCCTTGGCCGGGGCGTTGCGTTGCTTCGCTCGGCTGCGCAGCCGCGGTGGCCCTCATCCGGCGCTGCGCGCCACCTTCTCCCGCATGCGGGAGAAGGGGTGTGGCCGAGCGCTTGTTTGAACTGCAGTGCGTTGTTTGAACTGTAATGGGCTTGTGTGATCTGTACCGCGCTGGCAGTCCTTCCTTCCCCCGCCTGCGGGGGAAGGTGCCCGTAGGGCGGATGGGGGCGAGCGTCCAGCATCGAACTGGCGATCGACCCAGATGGCCGCGGCGACGGCCCAGCTTGAGTTCCGGGTGGCTGCCCAGATATCGGTTACCAGGCAGAGCGAGACAGCAAAACGTATGAATCCGGAGCTGGAACAGGGCACGACGGTCAGGCTGGACGTGTGGCTGTGGGCCGCGCGCTTTTTCAAGACGCGCAGCCTGGCCAAGAACGCGGTCGACACCGGCAAGGTGGACGTGGGCGGGCAGCGCCCCAAGCCATCGCGTAGCCTGCGCTGCGGCGAGCGTCTGCGTATCGACCGGGGCGGTGAAATCTTCGAGATCACGGTGGCCGGGCTCAGCGACGTACGCGGACCGGCGCCGGTGGCGCAGGCCCTGTACGTGGAGGGCGAGGCGTCGCGCGAGGCGCGTGCGCAGTGGCGGCTGCAACGTGCTGCCGAACGCACCGGTTACCGCGCGCCGGAGGGCAAGCCCGACAAGCGCGCACGCCGCTTGATCAATGCATTGGGCGATATCGACGCGCTCTAGCGGTCTGGCACCTTATCCCTGCCGTGCCCGATGGGTCCGCACGGCGACGCATGGCCAAGACGGTCGGGACGTCGCGCAAAAGAAATGCCCCGGTTGTCCGGGGCATTGTCTGGTTGCCAGGGCCTGAATCAGGCCGAACGATCCAGCGGTTTACGCCAGATCGAACCGATCCAGCTGCATCACCCTGGTCCAGGCGGCGACGAAGTCGTGCACGAACTTCTGCTGCGCATCGCTGCTGGCATAGACCTCGGCCACTGCACGCAGGATGGAGTTGGAGCCGAACACCAGATCCACGCGCGTACCGGTCCACTTGAGCTCGCCGGTGGCGCGGTCGCGGCCTTCGTAGAGGTCCTTCGCTTCGGAGGTCGCCTTCCACTCCGTGCGCATGTCGAGCAGGTTGGCGAAGAAGTCGTTGCTCAACACACCGGGACGGGTGGTGAAGACGCCATGCTGGGTGTCGCCGGCATTGGCGCCCAGCACGCGCAGGCCGCCGACCAGCACGGTCAACTCCGGTGCGGTGAGGGTAAGCAGCTGCGCCTTGTCGATCAGCAACGCTTCGGCCGGCACCGCGTAGTTGCGTTTGGCGAAATTGCGGAAGCCATCGGCTACCGGTTCGAGCACGGCGAACGACTCGACGTCGGTCTGCTCCTGCGAGGCATCGGTGCGGCCCGGTGCGAACGGCACCGTGACACTGTGGCCGGCGGCCTGCGCTGCGTGTTCCACCGCGGCGTTGCCGGCCAGCACGATCAGGTCGGCGAGCGAGATCTTCTTGCCGCCCGATTGCGCGGCGTTGAAGTCGGCCTGGATGCGCTCCAGCGTGGCCAGTACCTTGGCCAGCTGCTCAGGCTGGTTGGCCTGCCAGTCCTTCTGCGGTGCCAAGCGGATGCGGGCGCCGTTGGCACCGCCGCGCTTGTCCGAGCCACGGAAGGTGGAGGCCGAGGCCCACGCGGTGGACACCAGCTGCGCCACGCTCAAGCCCGAGGCCAGGATGGTCTGCTTCAATGCGGCCGCATCCTGCGCGTCGACCAACGCGTGGTCCACCGCCGGTACCGGGTCCTGCCACAGCAATTCTTCGGCCGGCACGTCCGGGCCCAGGTAGCGCGAGCGCGGACCCATGTCGCGGTGGGTGAGCTTGAACCAGGCACGTGCGAAGGCGTCGGCAAACTGCTCCGGGTGCTGATGGAAGCGGCGCGAGATGGCTTCGTACGCAGGGTCGAAACGCAGTGCCAGGTCGGTGGTCAGCATGGTCGGGCGGTGCTTCTTCGATGCGTCGTGCGCATCGGGGATGATGGCCTCGGCGTTCTTGGCCACCCACTGGTGCGCGCCGGCCGGGCTCTTGCCCAGCTCCCACTCGAACTTGAACAGGTGGTCGAAGAAATCGTTGCTCCACTGCGCCGGGGTGGTGGTCCAGGTGACTTCCAGGCCGCTGGTGATGGTGTCGGCGCCCTTGCCGCTGCCGTAGCGGTTGTGCCAGCCCAGGCCCTGGCTTTCCAATTCGCCGGCTTCCGGTTCGGCGCCGACGTTGTCGGCCGGGCCGGCACCGTGGGTCTTGCCGAAGGTGTGGCCACCGGCGATCAGGGCCACGGTCTCTTCGTCGTTCATGGCCATGCGCGCGAAGGTGTCGCGGATGTCGCGCGCGGCAGCGATCGGGTCGGGGTTGCCGTCCGGGCCTTCCGGATTGACGTAGATCAGGCCCATCTGCACAGCGGCCAGCGGGTTTTCCAGATCGCGCGTGTGCGGCACTTCGCTGTCGTCGTCCTTGACCAGCACGCCGTGCGCTTCGTCCACGCCGGGCGAGCCGCGCGAATAGCGGTCGTCGCCACCCAGCCACTTGGTTTCGCGGCCCCAGTACAGGTCCTGGTCCGGCTCCCAGGTGTCTTCGCGGCCGCCGGCAAAGCCGAACGTCTTGAAGCCCATCGACTCCAGCGCGACATTGCCGGTGAGGATCATCAGGTCGGCCCAGGAAATGGCCTGGCCATACTTCTGCTTGATCGGCCACAGCAGCCGGCGCGCCTTGTCCAGGCTGACGTTGTCCGGCCAGCTGTTGAGCGGCGCAAACCGCTGCTGACCACGGCCGCCGCCGCCACGCCCATCGCCGATGCGGTAGGTGCCGGCGCTATGCCAGGCCATGCGCACGAACAGCGGGCCGTAATGGCCGAAGTCGGCCGGCCACCAGTCCTGCGAGTCGGTCATCAGCGCACGCAGTTCCTGCTTGAGCGCCTGCAGGTCGATGCGCTTGAAGGCCTCGGCGTAATTGAACGTCTCGCCCAGCGGGTTGGACTTGTTCGAATGCTGGCTCAGCAGATCCACGCGCAGCTGTTTGGGCCACCAGTCACGGTTGGTGGTACCGGTACCGACGACAGCGTGGTTGAACGGGCACTTTGCTTCGGTGGTCATGGGATTTACCTGTGTGCGTGAGCACTTGGGGAGCGGCGTGCCGGAATGCCGGCACGTGCTGGTGGAATCGAGGTGGACGGCAGCGCCCTTGTCGTGGTCATCGACGATCACGACAGGGGAACAGTCGCCCGGCCGCTGGCGGACCTGCCGATGCTAGCGCCTGCTTGTGGCAGTCGAAACCGCCTGGCTGACGGGAAAGGCAATGGGCGGGCAGGCGCATCAGGCGGACTCATCATGGCGACGTTCGCACACGATAAAGCGCATCGATCATTTGGTGAATTCGAATTATTCGACCATATCGATAGCGTACTGCTATGGATAGCACGCCGGTGCTCGTCCGGCGTGCCCAGCGGCTACGGGTCGCTCAGCGCTTGCCGAACAGGCTGCCGCCCAGCTTCATGACATCGCCCAGGCCGAGCTGGCCATCGCCATCCTGATCCAGCACGCTGGTCAACAGGCCACCGGCACCGGCGTTCGTGCGCACCTGCTGATGTTCCTGGGCCAGCGCGGGGCCGAGCTGGCCGGCGGTGGCGGTATCGCCGCCCAGAAAGCGCTTGGCCAGATATGCCATCACGATGGGAGCGAGCAGCTGCAGCAGCTGGCTGGCCTTGCTGGTTTCCAGCCCGGTGGCCTGGCCCAGCCCGGCAGCGGCCTGTGGCGCCTTGTCGCCGAACAGATGGCCGACGATCCCGGCGCCATTGGCCGACGCGCCGCTGGCCGAACCGCCCAGCAGCGAACCCAGCAGGCTACCGATGTCCGGGCTGGCGGCGTGGTCGCGTTGCAGGGCGCCCAGCAAGGCATCGGTGCCGCCGGCCTGCTGGCTATTGCGGCCCAGCGCGCCCATCAACAGCGGCAGCGCGGTCTGCACGGCCGATTGCGCCTGCTCGGGCGCAATGCCCAGGCGGCCGGCGAGTTGTTGCAGCTGCGGGCCCTGCAACTGCGCGGCGAGCTGATCGGTCAATGAGGCGGACGTGGTCATCGGAAGGTTTCCTGTTGGACGAAGCGTTGCCGCAGGGTGCGCCCGTCGCGCCGACAGAGCAATCCATGCGGCATCGCGGCAGGTCAGCCGTCACGCACTGCACTTCTGCGGCCACCGATTCCTGCAGCGCATTGCATCCGCAAGCGCAGCAAGCATCAGCCATGCAGCTCCGCTCTTACAAATCCCAAATCCCGACTCCCCAATCCCGGCACCTCAAATCAACGCCTTCAACCGATACAAGGCCTCCAGCGCCTGCTTGGGCGTGAGCTCGTCCGGATCCAGGGCCTGCAGCGCTTCCTGCGCGGCGGAAGAGGGCGCGGTGAACAGCCCGAACTGTTGCGGCGCATCCAGCGCGGCCGGCGCCATCTGCGCGCTATGGCTTTCGCCGCCGCGTTGTTCCAGCTCCGCCAGGCGTCGTCGCGCCTGGGTCACTGCCGCCTTCGGCAGTCCGGCCAACGCGGCCACCTGCAAGCCAAAGCTGCGATTGGCCGGCCCATCCTTGACTGCATGCATGAACACCAGGCGCTCGCCGTGTTCGACCGCATCCAGATGCACATTCGCAATACCGCTGGCGCCACCGGCATGCGATTCGTCCGCCAGCGCGGTGAGCTCGAAATAATGCGTGGCAAACAGCGTGTAGCAGCGATTGGTGTGCGCCAGATGGCGCGCCACCGCATCGGCCAGCGCCAGGCCATCGTAGGTGGAGGTGCCGCGGCCGATCTCGTCCATCAGCACCAGCGAGTGCGGGGTGGCGTGATGCAGGATGTAGCTGGTTTCAGCCATTTCCACCATGAAGGTGGATTGCCCGCGTGCCAGGTCATCGCCGGCGCCGATACGGGTGAGGATGCGGTCGATCGGCCCGATCACCGCGCGGCTGGCAGGCACGTAGCTGCCGATATGCGCCAACAGCACGATCAAGGCGTTCTGCCGCATGTAGGTCGACTTACCGCCCATGTTCGGGCCGGTGATCACCAGCATGCGGCGGTCGGCATGCAGCTCCAGATCGTTGGGTTCGAACGGCTGGTCGCGCACCGCTTCCACCACCGGGTGGCGGCCGCGTTCGATGCGCAGGCACGGTGCGCTGTCCAGCTCCGGCTGCGACCAGTCCAGTGCCTGCGCGCGCTCGGCGAACGCGGCCAGCACATCCAGTTCGCTCAATGCACCGGCGCAGCGCTTGAGGCCTTCCAGCTCGGTGCCGAGCGCATCCAGCAGGCCTTCGTACAACAGTTTTTCGCGCGACAGCGAACGCTCGCGCGCGGACAGCACCTTGTCTTCGAAACTCTTGAGTTCTTCGGTGATGTAGCGCTCGGCGTTGGTCAGCGTCTGCCGGCGGCTGTAGTGCAACGGCGCCTTTTCCGCCTGGCCCTTGCTGATCTCGATGTAGTAGCCGTGCACGCGGTTGTAGCCGACCTTGAGCGTGGCGATGCCGCTGCTGGCGCGCTCGCGTTGTTCCAGATCGATCAGGAATTGGTCGGCATTGGTGGACAGGCGGCGCAGCTCATCCAGATCGGCGTCGTACCCGGTGGCGATGACGCCGCCGTCGCTGAGTTTGAGCGGCGGTTGCTCGGCCACGGCGCTGATCAACAGATGCGCGGTGGCATCGTGCTCGCCGAGTTCGGCAAACAAGGTCTGCAGCCGCGGCGAATCCAGCGGTGCCAGGATTGCGCGGACCTTCGGCAATAGTGCCAGGCCATCGCGCAGGGTGGAAAAGTCGCGCGGGCGCGCCGAACGCAATGCCACGCGGGTGAGGATGCGTTCCAGATCGCCTAGCGCGCGGAAGGCCTCGCGCACGTCGACATCGGCGCCCGCGTCGATCAAGGTGCCGACCGCGTGGTGGCGCTGCACCAGCACATCGCGCAGGCGCAGCGGGCGGTGCAGCCAACGCCGCAGCAGGCGCCCGCCCATCGGCGTGACCGTGCTGTCGAGCACCCCGAGCAAGGTATTGCGCGTGTCGCCATCCACGCGCGTATCCAGCTCCAGATGCCGGCGCGTGGCCGCGTTCATCGAAATCGCTTCGCTGGCCACTTCCATCGCGATGGAGGTCAGGTGCGGCAGCCGCTGTTTCTGGGTCTCTTCGACATACCCCAGCAAGGCGCCGGCCGCAGCGGTGGCGCAGGGCTTGTCGTCGATGCCGAAGCCGGACAGGTCGTGCAATTTGAAGAACGCCAGCAACTGGCGCCGGCCACTGTCGGCGTCGAACAGCCACGGCGGCCGACGCCGCACGCCGATACGCCCGCGCAGGAACTCCGGCCAGTTGTCTTCATCGGGCACCAGCAGCTCGGCCGGCTCCAGGCGCGCGATCTCAGCTTCCAGCGCATCCACGCTGTCCACTTCGTTGACCAGGAAGCGCCCGCCGGCCAGATCGGCCCAGGCCAGGCCGTAGCCCTGCTTGCTGCGCGAAATCGCCATCAACAAGGTGTCGCGGCGCTCGTCCAGCAGCGCCTCGTCGGTGACCGTGCCCGGGGTGACGATACGCACCACCTTGCGCTCGACCAGCCCCTTGGCCAGCGCCGGGTCGCCGATCTGCTCGCAGATCGCCACCGACTCGCCCAACGCGACCAGCCGCGCCAGGTAGCCTTCATACGCATGCACCGGCACACCCGCCATCGGAATCGGCGCACCACCGGAGCTGCCGCGCTGGGTCAGGGTGATATCCAGCAGGCGCGCCGCCTTGCGCGCATCGTCGTAGAACAGCTCGTAGAAATCGCCCATGCGGAAGAACAGCAGCAGGTCGGGGTAGTCCGACTTGGCGGCGAAGAACTGCTTCATCAGCGGCGTGTGCTCGGGGGTTCCCGTGCCTTGCTTGGCTTTGTCTTTGGTGTCGGTGGTTTGCAATTACGTCTTCCGGAATCTGGCGCGGTGAGGGGCGGGCAGGTGGTGACCCGCAGTGCCGGTGGCAGGCGTGTGGCCGGGCGCTCCGCGCGGCGGCTGAGCTGGCTGGGTCAACGGCGGCGTGCAAGTTTAAGCCGAGCCGCCCGGGATCGCGATCCGGGCGCTTGCCCATGCGCCGGCGGCTCAGTTGTTGCGGGGGCGACGCGCTTCTGCCCGGCCCGGCGCAGCGGTGGCGATGCCTTCATCGCAGGCAGGGGGCGCGGCCGGTGGTGACGCTGGAGCAAGCCGATCACCGCTGATGACAGGGATACCAGCCAAGGTGGCGGTTGGTTGGCGCTCTTGCGACACGCTGCATCGGGCCTCAGATTCAGGCTGCGTGGCGGCCGGAGGTCATGCCCCCTGTCGAGATGGCGTCCGACGGTGCTGATCAGCCGTGCCGTTATCTTGCTGAAGGCCTTCGCCTGTCTCGGCAGGTGCCGCTCAGGTGATCCAGGGCCGAGCCACTCCACATCGCCGTGGCGGCGGCGGGGCTAGAGTGCCCAGCCACTCATCACGTACGACACGCCGCATGGATAACCGACATCAGGAATGGATGCAGGCCGTCACCGACGCGCTCAGCGACCTGCTGGCCGCGCGCGTTGCGCAGGCCACGCTGCTGGAGGCCATGCTGGTCTCGCATCCGGATCCGGTCGCCTTGAGAAAGGCATGGGACGAGCTGTCGTCTCAGCGGATTGCCGTCGTTGCACAGAACAAGGCCGCCGCTGCGGTGGAGCGGCCGATGGATGGCTACACGCTGGACCAATTCCAGGCCTGGGAAGAAAAGTTTCGCCGCTATTTTCCGCGCGATGTGGATCTGGAATAAACGGAGGCGCGACCGCGCGTTCTTGCCGGCAACCAAAGAGTCGGTGTGCAGTGTGCGCCCTCGAGGCCTGCGTGCTTCGATGATGAGAGCGCTGCACAAGCGGCAATATTCCTGAAGTCCGTTGGCGCATCTCCGGCCCACCAAGCTGGCCAGAGGCATCGGGCTGAAGGTCAGACGTCCCCCATCCGCCCTTCGGGCACCTTCCCCCGCAGGCGGGAGAAGGGACCGCGGTTGCGGTGTGCCATGCACTGGCGTGTCGCATCTCCGGCGGGGGTCACGCTGTAGTTGCCTTGCGCTTGGCAGAGCGCTGCAAGACACGGATCTCGTCGAGTGGTTTGCCATTGCCGGATCGCTTAAGCATGCTTCTGCGGCAGAAGATGACCGCAACATCTCCGCTGCTGCGTGCGGTGACTGGCCAGTCTATTCCGCTGCCGGAGAGGTGGCCCGATCAGCCAACGCAGTTGCTGAAACGCGACGACCTGTGGGCTCCCGGCAAGTCAGTGTCGGCCAAAATAAGCAGTTTACGGTCAATGTTGAAGCCAATACTTGGCGCATGTCAGTCCGCATCAATTGTCGTGCGGGCGATGTTGGTTGTCGTCGGATAGCCATTGTTTGTCCTGTTCGCGGAGCTCGCTTGGCCTGCGGAAACAGCATGGACATGCGAGCACCAACGACACAGTGCAAGCCGAGGTCGTTGGCCGCCCAGCCACGAATGCGCGCAGTTGCTGGCACGCGCGTCAACGCAATCTGTGCAGGGTCTGCTTATGTATGCGCCGTGCCTTGCACACACGCCTGTCGCTTCAGGGCTGGAACTCTTTCGTCTTTGGAAAAGCTAAGATCGAAGCTTGTGCAATGTCGGAGGCGCCAATGATCGATCGTCGTACCTTTCTTGCTACGGGTGTGGCGGCCGCTGCCGCCAGCTTCAGTGCATCGGCGGCCCGGATCGCGCAGACACCGCGCGCCAACGGGCCGGCGCCGTGGGGCGCAGTGCCCAGCGCACGCCAGCTGCGGTGGCATCGGTGGGAGCAATACGCCTTCGTGCATTTTGCGATGAACACCTTCACCGACAAGGAATGGGGCTACGGCGACGAGGATCCGCGCAAGTTCGATCCCAGCGATTTATCAGCC
Organism: Xanthomonas sp. NCPPB 1068; assembly: GCF_041479385.2. Lineage (NCBI taxonomy): Bacteria > Pseudomonadati > Pseudomonadota > Gammaproteobacteria > Lysobacterales > Lysobacteraceae > Xanthomonas > Xanthomonas sp. NCPPB 1068. The sequence continues at coordinate 1,516,997 of NZ_CM192986.1, forward strand.
GATCAAATTGTCGCTGCGGCCAAGGCCGGCAATCTGAAAGGACTCATTTTCACGGCCAAACACCACGATGGTTTCTGTCTTTGGCCGACACGCCTGACCGAGCATTGCATTCGCAACTCGCCCTACAAGAACGGCAAGGGCGACATCGTCGGCGAAATGGCAGCGGCGTGCCGACGCGCTGGCCTGGCGTTCGGTCTTTACCTCTCACCCTGGGATCGCAACCACGCCGAGTATGGTCGCCCCGGCTATATCGACTATTTCCGCAAACAGATCGTCGAACTCTGCACGGGCTATGGCGACCTGTTCGAGTTCTGGTTCGACGGTGCCAATGGCGGTGACGGCTATTACGGTGGCGCACGCGAATCACGCAAGATCGACGCGCCGGCGTACTACAACTGGCCGCGGATGATCGAGCTGGTGCACCAGCACCAACCAATGGCCTGCACCTTCGACCCACTCGGTGCCGATATCCGCTGGGGCGGCAATGAGGACGGCATCGCCGGCGATCCGAGCTGGCCGACCATGCCGAATGCCCCGTACACCCAGGAAAACGGCAATTCCGGCGTGCGCGGCGGGGCGCTGTGGTGGCCGGCTGAAACCAACACGTCGATCCGCCCGGGCTGGTTCTACCACGCCGATGAAGACGGCAAGGTGCGTAGCCCGGAAAACCTGGTGCGCTATTTCGACACCTCGGTCGCGCGCGGCACCAACATGAACCTCAATCTCCCACCCGACCGACGCGGCCGCATTCCCGACCATGACGTGGCGGTGCTGCAGAGTTTCGGCGACGCCATCCGCGCCAGCTTCGCCATCGATCTGGCCAAGGGCGCCAGGGCCAGCGCCAGCGCGTCACGCGGTGCCGGGTTCGAGCCGGCGCGCGTGCTCGACCGCCAGCCGGACAGCTACTGGTCCACGCCGGATGAGATCACTACGCCCACGCTGACGTTGGAGCTGTCGGCGCTGCGCAGCTTCGATCTGATCCGGCTACGCGAATACCTGCCGCTGGGCGTGCGCGTCACCCGCTTTGCGGTCGAAGCCGAAGTCGATGGCCACTGGCGGCGGCTGGCCGAAGCGCAATGCATCGGTGCCCAGCGGATCCTGCGGCTCGATCGCCCGATCACCGCGCGCCGTGTGCGTTTGGTCGTGCTCGAGGCGCCGGTCTGCCCGGCGATCAGCGAATTCGCGCTGTTCCGCGCGGTTGCGCCAGTCCCGGTTGCGCGGCCGGCGGCGAACGCGCCGGATGTGCTGTCAACTGCAGGCTGGCGCATCGTGGAAGCCAGCGCGCCGGGATCGGAGGCATTGCTGGACGACGATGCCAGCACGATCTGGACCGTGCCCGCTCCTACATCTGGCCACCCCGTGCAGGTGACCATCGACCTTGGCGAACTGCGTGACGTTGCCGGCTTCAGTCTCACGCCCTCGCGCACGGTGATGAACGGTGCGGCGCCGCCGAAGGGCTATCGTGCCGAAAGCAGCGAGGATGGTCAGCACTGGCAGCCGGCCGGCGGCGGCGAGCTGTCCAATATCGCCTATGCGCTCTCGACCCAACGGCTCAATTTCCCCGAAGTCCGCCAGATCCGCTACCTGCGGCTGTCGTTCGCGGAAACGGCGGCGCCTGCCGAGCGGCTGGCGATTGCGGGGATCGGTGCGTTTTCGCGTATGCGATAAGCGCTTGCCCCCCCTCGCGGCCATGCGCCGCGAGGGGGGGCGTAGTTGAAGCGGTGCAGTTTCACTGGTTTGAAAATGCGTGAAATCGGTGAAGACGAGGTGGGAGCATCGGCGACTTTGCCGAGACTGTACGCTATTGCTTGCCCCTACCGCGGCATTGGCGGGTTGTATGTGTCGACGTAGACAATCGAATGCAAGTGTTCAGGTGAAGCGACGAGGACGGGAATAGTTATCTGACGATATGTCAACGGCACTAACAAATAGTGCTGCATGGATTCCTGAGTGCGAAGTCCCGGGCCCACGAAATGCCGCAGGCCCGGGGTTGCGATTCTTGCTGCTACCGGAAATTAAGTAACCGCATAAATGTCCCGTGCGCAAGAAAATGCGGTTATCAGTCAAATTTTCTGATAGTCGCAGGTCAGATTTTCAAACTCGGGTAAATATCCTTGGTGGTCATAAGTCCCGCCGGCGTAGGTGCATACACGCTCAAGAGTACGTCCCGAAAGCCTGACTTTGCCATTCCATTTGTTCTCGCAACCCTTGTATGCCGGGATAACATAAGAATTGGGTGTTCCACCAGTCACGTGCAGCTTGCCAAAGCGTTCGCCCATCAAGACTGCGGCTCTGCCCTTGAAGCCCGGTTTAGGCTGGCACTGCGTAGTTTCACTCCGTTCGTGGCATGCGCTCCAGCTAGAGCCTTTGCTCCCGCTCAAGGAAAACGGGCCCCAGCCAGCAGGGGCAGGGAGCTCGAAGCTTGCACCAAGTTCAAACGATTCTTCATAGCACTGGCTCGTGCCAGACGTCAGCGAAACGACAACGCATTCGCCTCCTCGGTCGTTATAGCATGTGGCCCACCTTGAAGGGTCGATAAATTCTGATTTCTGATTTTTGCCTAGCCATCCTTGAAAAGAGGTGGTTAATTCTGCCGCCTCAGCAACGCCAACGGTCGCAGCTGCCGCAAACAAAAATGGCGCAATTTTGTTCTTTAAAAATTTCATTTTGAATCCTTGGGTGGTGATAGGTGGCTAAATGGGAAATTCAAAGCGTGAAGCGTGGCGCACGGAAAATTTATGAAAGATCCTAAATAAATATTTTATTGAGTGTTTTAGGTGTGGCTAGATTTAAATACAATTTTCCGCAGCTCAAAATCGTTACGGCACTGCCGTAGCCGATGAAACTGAAATTGATGCACTAGCATGGTCTCTGCCACACTAGTTTGGAAATTGAAATTTTTCTGGTCTATGCCTCGGGTATTTTAGGCTATCGGCTCAAAAATCGGGTTTCGTTTGCGAATCGCTATTAGCTGTGGCCCGATACGATAACTTGTCTAAATCTATCGCGTTCTTCAGTGGTTGCCGACGGCCGCGCGACTGCGCTTACAAGCGTGGCGCGAAGCGGCGGGGTCAACTCGACGTCTCCGCTATTGATGGAATCAAGCGTTTGCATGACTAATGAACTGTTTGCATCGCGTCTGATGAATTCAACCGCTGCATCAGCGGCGCCTTCAGGTGAGGAAAGTCTATATATCTTCTGAGCTGCCAAGCCACGAACGACCTCTTCGCTTTGGCCGGAAACAACCGAGTTCAATTGAGAAATTGCGTTGGTCCGTAACTTTCCTGCATCTGCAGAATCGTCTTTTTCTATCGTTCCAATGAAATTTAGCGCGGCAACTGCGGTGCGGGTGTCCGTACTTTGGTCGCTGAGACTTGATAGGGCATTTGCCAGAACATTTCGTGATGCTTGACCCGGAAGGTTCGAATACGTTTCATACATATGCGAATACAGAGTCTTATCCTTACTATCCCATATCCTGTTTGCTTCGTTAAGAAGGATGGATCTGCCTTCCGGACTGATCGCAAGCATGTTTCGCATCACGTCGCGGTCCATTTGATTGTTGGCGGGCATCTGGCCGTAGAAATCCGCGACAGCTTTCTTTGTGTTTTGATCTGCGTCGATGGCTATGGCCAGCCGCTGCGCGAAGGCATCGCGTTCTGCGCGAGACATTGGCGGGTCGGCGTAGAAACGTGCATAAAATGATTTTATGTGATATTGAACGTCCCCGGCAGAAAATGGCTTGTCGCCTTGAGGTGCTATGAAGTCGCTTTCGTCCCAATGCAGGTGATGATCGCTCGATTGGTTTGCAGGCCGATGACTGGACGGTGTCCTTGAGTTGGCGGTGCTCGCGTTTTTTTCGCTATCGACTGATGAAGCGACATTCATCGGGATGGCGGATTGATAAAAGTATAGTGCTGCGCTGAGAAGCAAGCCTCCAGTAATAAGGATGGGCGTGTATTTTTGTGTTCTTGAGTTCTGATCGTTCATCGGCTGAGTAAGTCCAGGTGAGTTGACTGATCTGTATGCCGGTGGGGCCTTTTGGACTGCTTGTTGTGATGCTTCGGTGCAGGGCGCATGTATGGATATTGATGCACGCCTGAAATTTTCAACATTTATCTTTTATCGATAAACTTAACTAGTTGAAAGCTGCGAGCGGAGGTTGGAACGGAACTGCGATTTTGGGGCATCTAGAATCGGCGCTTTGCATATGTTCCTGGCGGTCGCAGTTCTAAATATTTCATGTGGATGCTGTTTTCGTTTTCGCTGAACGTGCGCTGTGCGTTCGCGTAAAGTACGCGCTATGAGGTTTATACAAATGTCATTGCGTGACACGTACTGCCAAAGAACGAAAAATGCTGCTTGTGTGAATTTAAATATAATTCTTGACTGAAGAATTTTCGGTGGGGGCTGGTTCGATTAATAGTCGTGCTCTCAATCTGAGCAGTTATCTGGGATTGTTTGGTTGTATTCCTGGATGCGAAGTTAGTCGTTTATTTGCGATAAGTTGGACGATTATAGGCTTGGTTTGAAGGTCGCCATGAGGAAATGTGGGCCAGGCTAACCTTTTGTGGCATGTATAATTCGACCGGCGCGCCTTGCATGCCTGGGTTGGGAATCTGCTGATTGAGCGGCGCAAGTAGCAAAAAATTTCATCAAAATTATTACGCCGCGTTCTGTCAAACTCACTGTGAGGGGTAGATTTGCGCGGCGTCGATATCTTTTGCGAGGTGTCTTCGGTAAGGCCACTTGGGTTTGCCGAAGCAACCGTGACGCCGTACGACGACTTGTCGCATGTAGGACCGGAATGCCGGCGTGGAGCGCAGCACTGTGGTACTCCGGCGATTTCTGCCGGCGCTTAACTGACAGTGTGCGGGCCGCTTTGGGCTGTCAAGGCACACGGATGCCGGATTTTCTGCCGTTCAAGTGCTATGGCGCTTTGATGCTCTCCGCGTGATGCATGGCCGAGAAGCCGTGATCGGCTCTCGATTTTTTGATAAGGGACGCGTCGCCGGATGCCGGACGGTCAAAGGATGAAAGCGCGTGGCGTCGCGCGATCTGCGCTTAGACGCAGAGTCGTTGGCATTAGGCCTGCTGCATTTGCCTGCAGCACGATATCGCCGCTGTTGCGCGTGGTCTGCAGCAGGACGGCACACAACCCGTTAAACGCCTTGCGTTGCGGCGCCTTGTCGTCCTCGTGGCTGCTAGGGTCGCCGTTGCCGACGCCGATCAGGCGTGCGGGGCCGCGCACGGCGAACTGCACCTGATTGTCGGCGGTCGGCACCAGGCGCCCTTGCGCATCGACGATTTCCACCTTCACCACGGCTACGTCTTCCGCATTGGCGCGCAGTGCTTCGCGGTCGCAGCTCAGGCGGATCGCTGCCGGCTTGCCAGCGGTTTCGCGGCGTTCGGTGAGTACCAACTTGCCGCCGCGATAGCCGCGCGCTTCGATCGCGCCCGGTGCATACGCCACGCGCCATTCGACATGGCCGTAGGCCGGCACCTGCTGCAGGCCCTGGCTGACACCATTGACCAGCAGTTCCACCGCCTCGAGATTGCTATGGCACCAGACCGCGATGTGGCCGTTGTCGTCGGGCTGCAGCGCGCCATCCCAGTTCCAGTGCGGGAACAGATGCAGGACCGGTTCGCTGGTCCATTGTGCGCGGTAGTACCAGTAATTGTCTTTGGGAAAGCCGCAGCTATCGAGCACGCCGAATTGCGAAGCCACATTCGGCCAGCGGTTGTAGGGCGTGGGCTCGCCGCGATAGTCGAAGCCGGTCCAGATGAAGCCGCCGGCGATGTACGGGCGCTGCGCGACATAGCTCCACCACGCTTCGGCGGTACTGGCCCACCAGGGGTGGTCGAGGTCGTAGGCGCGGGTGTAGCCGCGTTTGTCGTCGCGCTGGTAGTTGCCGCGCACCGACACGGTGCTGCCGGTTTCGCTGCCGTAGATCGGAATGTCGGGGTATTGCGCGTGGAAGCCGTCCATCTGGCTGGTGCGGTAATTGAAGCCGACCACATCGACCACTTGACCGACGCCATCGCCGAAGCCTTTATCCATGGCAAAGGTGGTGGGGCGTGTGGGATCGAGCTGGCGCACGCGCTGTTGCATGCGGGCGACGATACGTGCGCCGCGCTCGGTGACCTGCTGCGGTTCTTCGTTGCCCAGCGACCACAGGATGACGCTGGGATGGTTGCGGCCGCGCCGTACCATCGTTTCCAGTTCGCCCATGGCTTCGGCGTCGGTGGACATGCGGCGGGTTTCTTCGATCACGAACATGCCCAGGCGGTCGCACAGCGCGAGCAGTTCCGGTGTGGCCGGATTGTGCGAGCTGCGGTAGGCGTTGCAGCCCATCGATTTGAGCTGGCGCAGGCGCCACTCATGCAGGCTGTCCGGGATGGCGGTGCCGACGCCGGCATGATCCTGGTGATTGTTGGTGCCGTGCAGCTTGAGCGGTGCGCCATTCAATAAGAAGCCGCGCTGCGCATCGAAGGCGATGCTGCGCACGCCGAACGGTGTGACCAATGCATCGACCGCTTTGCCGTCGCTGTGCACGCTGGTAGTCAAACTGTAGAGCTGCGGGGTGTCGATCGACCACAGCGCGGCCTGGCCGAGCGGCAGGGTCTGTTCGACGACCTGCACCTGGCCCGGCGCAACCGTGATGGTTGCGCTGGCTGCCTGGGCAACGGTGCGTCCATCCGGTGCGGTGATGCGCGCCTGCACCACGCATTGGCGTGGCGCTGTGCCGTCGTTGTGCACTTCGGTGGAGAGCTGCGCAGTGGCGTTGCCGTCCTGCACGGTGCTGCGCACGAACACGCCATCCTGCGGCAGGTGCAGCGGGTCGGTCTTCTGCAGCCACAGGTGCCGGTAGATGCCGGCGCCTTCGTAGAACCAGCCTTCGCCCAGTGTGGCATCCACGCGAATGGCGATGATGTTGGGCTTGCCATAGTCGAGCACCTCGCTGAGGTCGACTTCGAAGCCACAGTAGCCGCTGGCATTGCGGCCGACGATATGGCCGTTGCAGAACACGATGCAGTCGCGGAATACGCCATCGAACACCAGGCAGATTCGCTTGCCCAGATCGCTTGCCGGAATCTGCAGCGTGCGCCGATACCAACCCACACTGTTTTCCGGGAAGCTTGTGCCCAGTGGCTTGTAGCCATGCGCGGCGGCTGGGTCTTCCTCGGTCATGGCGGCGGAGATCGGCTCCTGCCGAAATGGCAGGGTGACGGCCCAGTCGTGTGGCAGGTCCACCTGCTGCCAGGCACTATCGTCGAACGCCAGCTGCGCGGCGGTGGCGGTGTCCTTGCCGGCCTTGGCGAAGCTGCGCTGAAAGGTGCCGAACTCGAAATCGCGCGATGCATCACTGGCGTGGCCCAGGTGGAAGCGCCAACCGAAGTCGAACAGCAGTCGCTCACGCGGCGCCAGCGCTGCATCGCCCAACGGCACAGGTGTTGCGGTGTCTTTTGCAGCGGCCGGGGCAGCCGCAGCGCTGGCAGACACCAGTGCACCGGCCGTGCCCACCGGCAATGCGGCGCTCACGCCACTGGCTAGCATGCCGCGCAGCAACTCACGCCGATTGATGCCACTCATGGTTGCGTCCTTTTGCCGACTTCTGCGGAACCGTCAGGCGTACTCGCAGCATGTTCGCTTGCGTTGGGCTTACGCGACGCAGGCACACCGGTGTACGGGTGGCGCATGAAGTCGATCGCCGGCAGCACCTCGTTGCCGTGCTTGAAGTCGAAGAAGCTGGCGTTTTCCCATGACGAGCCGGTGCCCCAGCGCGTCTTGCAACTGCTGCTGGTCCATGCCGGTTCCCAATACACCACGCCGGCACCACCGGTATCGATGACCAGTTGGGTGAGATCGACCATGTACTTCGCCTGGCCCTGCGGTGTGGCCGGGTAGCCGGCAATCAGCGAGTCTTCGCCGAGCAGGTTATGCGAGGTGTCGCCAGCGTCCAGCGTCCACGGGTACGCGGTTTCCACGACCACCACATCGGCGTCGTAACGCCCGCGCAGGCGCTTGATGGTCTTGCCCAGCTGCGCCATCGATTGGGTGGACCACTTGCGGTAGTAGCTGATGCCGATCAGATCGAAATCGGTGACCCCGGCCTTGGTGGCCGCGGCAAACCATGGCTCCACATTTTCCGGCTGGGCGATATGCAGCATCACCCGCGGCTTGATGGCGGAGCGCGCGCTCATGTCGCGCACTGCCTTGATGCCGGCATTGAACAGCTTGGCGTTGCGCTGCCAGTTGATCGGGCGCTTCTTGTCCCAGGGCGTGCTGTCCATCAGGTCGGAATTGCTTTCGTTGCCCACCTGCACCAGCTCCGGCATCAGGCCGGCGCGGTCGAGTGCGCTGAGCGTGTCGTAGGTGAAGCCGTAGAGCGTGCGCGCCAGTTCGTCGGTGTCGGTGATGCTGGCCCAGGCCTTGGGAATCAGCTGTTTTTCGCCGTCGGCCCAATCGTCGGAGTAGTGCAGGTCCAGCAACACCTGCATGCCTTGCGCGCGCGCACGCGCAATGGTTTTCTTGACGTCGGACAGGTCGCTGTATTTGGTCCAGCGCGCATCGTTCCACAGGCGCACCCGCACCAGGTTGGCGCCATGTGCGTGGAAAAGTTCGAACGGATCGGTGACCACGCCGTTCTCGCGGTATTGCACGCCGCATTCCTCCATCTCGTTGACGTAGGACAGGTCCGCGCCGAGATACAGCGTGGCCGGCGCCCGGCCGGCGTGTGCGGAGGTGGAAATGGCCAGCGCCAGTAGCGCGGGCGTCCAGAGACGGCGTGGTGAGCGCATGCAATTCCTCGACTGATAAACGTGGAGCAGGTGACAGCATGCCGCAGGCAACCGCGCTGCTGCACGGCCGCTGTGCAGAATCCAAACGTGGATTGCAGATTGCAGTCCACACTGCGGCTGCTGCTTTGTGCAGATGCGCGTTGATCGGATTGGCTGCGTTCAAGTGCTCGCAGCCGATCTGGCAACGCATAGGGTGGCCAACAAAACGTAGCGGTCGTCAGGCCGGTGCTGGCGGTGCGCTCAGCACCTCAGTGTACGAGCGGTATCTGCCGCACCGAACATCGAGCACCGAGCACGCCCGCCTTGCGGTGAGCGCCACTGTGTTGTTGACGGCGCTTAGAACCGGTAGGTCGCTTCCAGCTGGTAACGGCGGCCGAACACCTGGTAGCCGCCATCGTCCTGGTTGGCCAGACGGTTGGGCTTGTTGTCGGTGTAGGCGCGCAGCGGCTCGTTGGTGAGATTGCCGGCCTGGAAGCGGAAGCCCAGCTGCTTGCTGTACTGCCAGTTCAGGCTCAGATCCACCGTGCCTTCGCTCTGCAGGCGTGCCAGGCGCGCGGCATTCCAGCCGTACACCACGGTGTAGGGGCTGTGGTACTTGTAACCCACACGCGCTTCGAAGGTGCCGTTGCTGTACCACAGGTCGAAGGTGCCGGTCTTGCGTGCCAGGCCGCTGAGCGGCAGCGGGTTGTCTTCGGGCGAGAATTCCTTGAGGTTGGAATCCACCAACGAGAAGTTGGAGTAGACGCCGAAATTTTCCATGTGCGGGATGAAATAGAACGGCGTCTGGAAGGTGAGCTCGACACCGTTGATATGGCCGCCGCCGCCATTGAAGGGCGCGCTGACCAGGTAATCCAGGCCGTTGATGATTTCGCGGTCGGTGCGGTAGCCGATGCTGGAATCCACTTCCTTGCGGTACACCGCCAACGCCGCCAAGGCTTCCTTATGGAAGTACCACTCGTAGGACAGGTCGACCTGGGTGGCCTTGAACGGGTCCAGCTGCGGGTTGCCGCCGCTGCCGGTGAGCTGGCCGACGGTGACGCTGGGGTCGTCCAGGCGACGGCCGGTGCGCAGCTCGTCCAGCGGCGGACGCGCGATGACCTTGGCCACTGCAAAGCGCAGGATGCGCTGGTCGTCGATCAGGAAATTGAGCGTGGCGCTGGGCAGGACGTCGGTGTATTCCTTGCTGTCGGTGCTGGGCTGGATGGTGCTGCCCACCGAATCGAAACCGTCGCTGGTGGTCTTGGTGTTGACCAGGCGCACGCCGACATTGCCGGTGACATCGGTGCCGAACAGTTGCGAGCTGAAGACCGCCTTGGCGAAGGCTTCGCGCACATCTTCCTTGACGTTCCAATGGTCGAGCAGTTGTTCGTCGAGCGTGCCCGGATCGAAACCGCCAAAGCCCACCCGCGCGATCTCGGCCATGTTGCCGCCGGTCAGGGTGGGCACGTTCAAGTCGGGCATGGTGACCGGAAAGATCAGGTCCTGGTATGCCGCGATCGGTTGATCGAATCCGGACTGGTTGCCGATGAAGCGGCGGTTCTGTTTTTCGCGTCGTGCCGCGCGCGCACCGAACTCCAGCGAATTGAACGGACCTGCGTCCACCGCGCGGCTGGCGTTGAGCGCCAGCGCGGCGATCTTGTCGCGCAGCGCCTGCGGCTCGGTCTGGCCGTTGATGCCCCACTCGGGCGTGTCCGAGCTGGTGCTGATGGTGGGAGTGACGCTGCGGCGGAAATCGAACGAAACGGTGTCCGGGTTGCTGCCGAAGCGCACGGCCTGCCAGGTGTTGTCGCGCTTGGCCTGCGAGAACGACAGGTCGCTGCCCAGCGTCCACACATCGCCGCTCCACTTGGCGTTCAAACCGCCGGCGGTCAGCGTCTTGACCTCGTTGTAGTGGCTGACCACATGGTCGACCTGCAGGTTGGAATTGGCCAGGGTGCCGGCCACCACGTCGCCATCGACGATGGTGTAGGAGGAGCCCGGCGTGGTGTACGGATTGGCGCCGGTCGAGAAGGTGCTGAAGGCCAGGCCGTTGAACCAGTTCTGCAACTGGTCTTCGTCGATCTCGATGCGCGAATACAGGCCGTCGAACTTGAGTTCGAAGTTGCCCGAGCGCCACTGCACGGTGCCCATCGCACCGGTGCGGGTCTGCTCGGTCAGCTTGAGCTGGTCGGCTGCGCCGAAAGGGGTGGGGTCCACGGTGCCGTCGCCATCCACATCGCGCGAGGTGGCGGCATCGGTATAGCCCCAGCTGCCGATCGAGGAGTTGGCGTTTTTCTGCTTCTGATACGTGGCGCCCAGCGCCACCGCCAGGTTGTCGTTGATCTTGTGCACCCAGCTGGCGCCGAGGCGGCTGCCCCACGGGTTGTAGCCGTCCACATCCTTGGCGTGGTCGTAGAACACCGGGCCGGCGGTGCCGACGAAGCCGGGGCCGGTGTAGTCGAGCGGACTGATGGTGGAGATGTCCACGGTGGCGGCCAGGCCGCCGGCGACCAGATCCGCCGACTGGGTCTTGTAGACCTTGACGGTGGAGACGATCTCGGTGGGAAACACTTCCCAGCGCACCGCGCGGTTGGGTTCGGAGGAAGCGATCTCGCGCCCGTTGACGGTGCCCATGGTCATGCGCGGGCCCAGGCCGCGCACGGTGGCCAGGCTTTCGTTGCCGCGGTCGCGGGTGCCGTTGACGCCGGGCAGGCGCACCAGCGCTTCGGCCACGGTGACATTGGGCATCTGGCCCATGTTGTCGGCCGAGATCACTTCCATGACGTGATCGGACATCTGCTTGGTCTGCACGGCCTGGTTGAGGCTGGCGCGCTGGCCGATCACGGTGATGTTGTCCAGGGTTACCGGCGCCTGGCCGCTGGCGGCGCTGCTGCTGCCGGTGGCTGGCGGCACGGCAGGCGCGGTGTCCTGGGCCTGCGCACTGAAGGCGGTGGCCAGGACCAGGGCGATGGTGGTGCAGAGGACGTCGCGGACCGGCGTGCGGCGCAGGCGCCGGCTGGCCGAATGGCCGGTGTGGTGAACAGGCATCGGTTGATCCCTCCCAGGACAAAGTGACCGAATGAGTGGTGGTGGCTGCCGTGGCCCACCGGCGCCGACATGGGTCTGGCGCGGCCGAGCGGGCATGGCGGAGTGGTGCGGTGCGGTGTTACTGGAGCGGTGGTTGCTGTGGCGCTGCGGCGAACGATGTCGCGCTGGCGTCCCCTTGTCCTGCATGTGTCCGCTTCAGGGTAGAAGCGCGAGTCATTCCATTCCAATGAAGCATTTTGCGGCAGCTATCTCAGCTTGGAATGCTGCACTGCAGCGCTAGCGCCTGCTTGGTCACACTTCCGCGGTGGGTGCCGGTTTGGCCAGCCGAAGTTGCCCAGGGTGCCGCCTGGCACCGTGGTCTCGCCGCTAACGTGTGCTGGCGGCGAGCCGGGGCAGGGCAGGGAAGGCGCGCTGCACGCAATTGCTGCGCTCGCAGGTCAGGCAGCCCGGGCCGATCGGCACCGCATCGTCCACCGCGCCCAGATCCCAGCCGCGCGCATACACCAACTGGTCGGCATGGCGCAGGTCGCAGCCCATCGCCAGCGCGAAGGTCTTGCGCGGGCGGCCGTAGCCCGGCGCGCCGCTGCTGACCTGCCGCGCCAGCCAGAAATAGCGGCGTCCGTCGGGCATGCGCGCAATCTGGGTCAGGATGCGGTCGGGCTGGTTGAATGCCTCGTACACGATCCACAGCGGGCACGCGCCACCGACGTGCGAGAAGTGGAAGTCGGTGGCCGAGTGGCGCTTGGAGACATTGCCGGCCCGATCCACCCGCATGAAGAAGATCGGCAGCCCGGCCGCCCCCCGTCGCTGCAGGGTGCTGAGCCGATGGCACACCGCCTCGAAGCCGACCCCGAAGCGGTCCGCCAGCCATTCGATGTCGTAGCGCGAGCGCTGTGCGCTGTGCAGGAACTGGCTGTACGGCATCACCAGCGCGCCGGCGAAATAATTGGACAACCCGATGCGCGAAAGCGCGATGCGCTCGGCATCGGCGAAGCCGGCATCGGCAATGCGCGCGTCCAGCAACGGTGCGCATTCCAGCAATGCCAGCTGCGCGGCCATCTGGAAAGCCTGCTGGCCGGGGCGCAGATGCGCCGGCAGCCATAGCACGCGCGCCTGCGCATCCACGGCGCGCTTGTCGCTCTGCAGGTCGGTGGCCTCCTGCACGAGCAGGCCGTGGCGGTCGGCCAGACGTTGGCGCAGCCGCAGCGGCAGGTTTTCCGGGGTCAGCCCCAGTTCGGCATACAGCGCCTCGGCATGTTCATCCAGCTCGTGCAGGTAGTTGTGCGCGCGGTTGAAGTAATCGCGCACCTGTTCGCCGGGCGACAGCGAGGGCAGGGCGGCGTGCTCCACCCCGATCTGCACCTCCAGCGCGGCATTGCGCTCGAGCAGCTGCTGGTGGGCGCGATGCAGGTCCAGTAGCGCCTGCGCCACCTGCGGCAGGTTGCCGGTAAGCGCACGCAGCTCGGCCGGCGACAGCGTATGGCCCAGGCTGCGCAGCGATTCGTCCAGCGGTTCGACCAGCGCGGCCGGGTCGTCCAGGTCCAGCAGGCCGTCCAGATCGCCCAGCGTGGCCTTGAGCCGCTGCTGGATCGCCAGGGTGAGCGGGCGCTGGTTGCGCTCGATCTGGTTGAGATAGCTCGGCGACAGCCCTAGCCGGCGCGCCAGCTCGGCCTGGGTCAGGCCGTGGCGCTGACGCAGCCGCTGCAGGCGCAGGCCAAGCTGGTGGCGTAACGGGGACTGCGACTGGGGCATTCGCAAGATTCGCAAAATTGTGCCGCCAGCTTAGCGCGATTAAGCAGATGCTGGCTGGGAATGCGAGTGCGCGCTGCGAACAATGCGAAGCACTGGGCCGTCCGGCCCGATGTCTTCTGCGAGCGAGCCTGCAATGAGCGAATCCGTCCCCCGCGTGTCCCTGTTGATCGACGGCGAGTTGGTGGTCTCTGCCAGCGACCGTTGGCAGGACGTGGTCAATCCGGCCGACCAGTCGGTGCTGGCGCAGGTGCCGTTCGCCACCACCGCCGAAGTGGACGCGGCAGTAGCCGCGGCCAGCCGTGCCTTCACCAGCTGGCGCAAGACGCCGATCGGCACGCGCGCGCGCATCTTCTTGAAGTACCAGCAGCTGATCCGCGAGCACATGCCCGAGCTGGCCGCGCTGCTGAGCGCCGAGCAGGGCAAGACCCTGGCCGATGCCGAAGGCGATGTGTTCCGCGGGCTGGAAGTGGTGGAGCACGCCGCGGCGATCGGCAACCTGCAGCTGGGCGAATTGGCCAACAACGTGGCCAATGGCGTGGATACGTACAGCCTGCTACAGCCGTTGGGCGTGTGCGCCGGCATCACCCCGTTCAACTTCCCGGCGATGATTCCGCTGTGGATGTTCCCGATGGCCATCGCGACCGGCAACACCTTCGTGCTCAAGCCCTCCGAGCAAGACCCGATGGTGACCATGCGGCTGGTGGAACTTGCGCTGGAAGCCGGCATTCCCAAGGGCGTGCTCAACGTCGTGCATGGCGGCGAGGACGTGGTCAACGCGCTGTGCGATCACCCCGACATCAAGGCGCTGTCGTTCGTCGGCTCCACCAAGGTGGGCACGCACGTCTATCGCCGCGCCTCGCTGGCCGGCAAGCGCGTGCAATGCATGATGGGCGCCAAGAACCACGCCGTGGTGCTGCCGGACGCCAACCAGGAGCAGACCCTCAATGCGATGGTCGGTGCCGCATTCGGTGCTGCCGGCCAGCGCTGCATGGCGGCGTCCACGCTGGTGCTGGTGGGTGAGGCACGCGCGTGGATCCCGCAGCTGGTGGCCAAGGCCAAGGGCTTGAAGATCGGCGCCGGCAACGCCCCGGGCACCGAGGTCGGACCGCTGATTTCCTGCGCCGCGCGCGAGCGGGTGGAAGGCTTGATCGCCTCCGGCGTGGAGCAGGGCGCCACGCTGGAACTGGATGGTCGCGCCCCGAGCGTGCCGGGGTTCGAGCAGGGCAACTTTGTCGGCCCGACCATCTTCTCCGGCGTCAAACCCGGCATGCGCATCTACGACGAAGAAATCTTCGGGCCGGTGCTGGTGATTCTGGAAGCCGCCACGCTGGACGAAGCCATCGCCTTGGTCAACGCCAATCCCAACGGCAACGGCACGGCATTGTTCACCCAATCCGGTGCCGCCGCGCGGCGTTTCCAGGAAGACATCGATGTGGGCCAGGTCGGCATCAACGTGCCGATTCCGGTGCCGGTGCCGCTGTTTTCGTTCACCGGTTCGCGCGCCTCCAAGCTCGGCGACCTGGGCCCGTACGGCAAACAGGTGGTGATGTTCTACACCCAGACCAAGACCGTGACCGCGCGCTGGTTCGACGACGAAACGCTGGGCCACGGCGTCAACACCACCATCTCTCTCAAGTGACCCGATCGCCATGAATGCAGCCATCCAGCTACACCCCAACGCGGCCGATCTGAACGACGAGCAGGAAGCCTTCCGCGCCGCCGCGCGCGACTTCGCCGACAAGGAACTCGCCCCGCATGCCGCGCAATGGGATGCGGAAGGCCACTTCCCGCGCGAGGCGATCGCCAAGGCCGCCGAACTCGGCTTTTGCGGCCTCTATACCGACGAAGGCGTGGGCGGCCTGGGCATGCGCCGGCTCGATGCGGCAGTGGTGTTCGAGGAACTGGCCACGGTCGATCCATCCACGTCGGCCTTCATCAGCATCCACAACATGGCCACCTGGCTGATTGCCAGCTACGGCACCGACGTGGTGCGCGCGCAGTGGGGCGAGGCGATGACCAGCGGCGCCAGGCTGGGCTCGTACTGCCTGACCGAACCGGGCAGCGGTTCGGACGCAGCGTCGCTCAAGACCCGTGCGCAGCGCGACGGCGACAGTTACGTGCTCAACGGCAGCAAAGCCTTCATTTCCGGCGCGGGCGCCACCGATGTCCTGGTGGTGATGGCGCGCACCGGCGACGACGGTGCACGTGGCATCAGTGCGTTCGTGGTGCCGGCCGACGCGCCTGGCATCAGCTACGGCCGCAAGGAAGAAAAGATGGGCTGGAACAGCCAGCCCACGCGCGGCATCACCTTCACCGACGTGCGCGTCCCCGCCAGCCATCTGCTGGGCAAGGAAGGCGAGGGCTTCAAGATGGCGATGAAGGCCCTGGACGGTGGCCGCATCAATATCGCCGCCTGCTCGCTGGGGGCCGCGCAGGGCGCGTTGGACGCCGCGCGTCGCTACATGGGCGAGCGCCGCCAGTTCGGCAAGAAACTGGCCGATTTCCAGGCCCTGCAGTTCAAGCTGGCCGACATGGCCACGCAACTGGTGGCCGCGCGGCAGATGGTGCACACCGCCGCACGCAAGCTCGACGCCGGCAGCCACGATGCCACGGTGTGGTGCGCGATGGCCAAGCGCTTCGCCACCGATGCCGGCTTTGCCATCTGCGACGAGGCCCTGCAGATCCATGGTGGCTACGGCTATATCCGCGAGTATCCGATCGAGCGCCTGCTACGCGACAGCCGCGTGCATCGCATCCTGGAAGGCACCAACGAGGTGATGCGCATGATCGTGGCACGCCATCTGCTCAACGGCGAGGAGGAACTGCGATGAGCGACTGGGAAGCACACGCCCATACCGGCTTGCAGGTGCAGCGCGACGGCCATGTGGCCATCGTCACGCTCAGCAATCCACCGGCCAATACCTGGACCGTGCACAGCCTGGCGGCCTTGCGCGACCTGGTGCGCGCACTGGATGCCGACCGCAGCGTGTATGCGCTGGTCATCACCGGCGAAGGCGACAAGTTCTTCAGCGCCGGTGCCGACCTCAAGCAATTTGCCGATGGCGACAAGGCCAACGCGCGTGAAGCTGCGCGCCGCTTCGGCGAAGCCTTCGAAGCCTTGAGCGCCTTCCGCGGCGTCTCGATCGCCGCCATCAACGGCTATGCCATGGGCGGCGGACTGGAGTGCGCCTTGGCATGCGATCTGCGCATCGCCGAGCAACACGCACAGCTCGCCTTGCCCGAAGCCAGCGTCGGCCTGCTGCCATGCGCAGGTGGCACCCAGAACCTGCCGCGTCTGGTGGGCGAGGGCTGGGCCAAGCGCATGATCCTGCTCGGCGAACGCATCGATGCCCCCACCGCGCACCGGATTGGATTGGTGGAGGAAGTGGTAGGGAAGGGTGAATCACGCGCGCTGGCCCTCGCCTGGGCGCAGCGTGCCGGCAAGCAAAGCCCGGCCAGTGTGGCGGCCTGCAAGCGGCTGGTGCAGTCCACCCGCCACGGTACGCATGCTGCCGCACTGGTTGCGGAGCGCGAAGCCTTCGTCGACCTGTTCGAGCACGCCGATCAAGCCGAAGGTGTTGCAGCATTCCTGGAAAAACGCGCACCGCAATGGAGCGCGCGGTGATGGTGGAGACCAGCACGGCTGACCAGGCACCGGTCCTGTTCGAGCAACGCGAGTGCACCGACGGGCATTGCATCGGCATTGCGACCTTGAACGCACCCAGGACGCTCAATGGCCTGTCGTTGCAGATGGTGCGTTTGCTCGACACCCAATTGCATGCGTGGGCCGATGACGCCCGGATTGCCTGCGTCGTGTTGCGCGGCGCGGGCGAGAAGGCGCTGTGCGCCGGCGGCGATCTGCATGGCCTGTACCAGAGCATGCGCGCGCATCGCGACGCGGTACCCGACGCTGCGCTGCGACAGGCAAGGCCGCAGGACAATGCGCACGCCGCGGCATTCTTCGAAGAAGAATATCGGCTGGACTATCGCATCCACACCTATCCCAAGCCGTTGCTATGCTGGGGCCACGGCATCGTGATGGGCGGCGGCATCGGCCTGATGTCCGGCGCCAGCCATCGCGTGGTCACCGAGCGTTCGCGCCTGGCCATGCCCGAAATCAGTGTGGGTCTATTTCCCGATGTCGGCGGCAGCTGGTTGCTGCGCCGCGTGCCGCAGGGCGCCGGGCTGTTTCTGGCGCTCACCGGCGCGCCGCTCGACGCGAGTGACGCCATCTACGCCGGCCTGGCCGATGTACGCCTGGAGCACGCGCAGTATGCGGCGGTGCTGGATGCCTTGAGCGCACATGCATGGACAGGCCATGCCGACGACGATCGCCTGCAACTCAGTGCGTTTCTGCAGGGCATTGCGCAACCGATGGAGCCCGGTCCGCTGCAGCTTCATGCGCAGCTGATTGCAGACCTGGTGGCTGGCGAATCGCTGGAGCAGGTGGTTGCTGCCATCGTGGCCCTGCAAAGCGAAGATGCCTGGTTGCAGGCCGCGCGCAGCACCCTGGCGGCCGGTGCGCCAGGTTCGGCGCGGCTGGCGTGGGAGCTGCATCGTCATCCGGACACCGCAACACTGGCCGACACGTTTCGCATCGAGTACGTGGTCGCGCTGCATGCCGCCGCGCACGGCGATTTTGCCGAAGGCATCCGCGCGCTGCTGATCGACAAGGACCGCCAGCCCCACTGGCAGCCGGCCACCTTGGGCGAGGCAGACGCCCAGTGGGCTGCCGGTTTTTTCACCGCCCCCTGGTCGGCGGCGCAGCATCCGCTGGCAGATCTGCGTGCACGCCAGGCTTAGCCACCGCGTGTGCTGCAGGCCTGCTACCGCGCGTGCGGCAGTCATCGCCTGCATTGCTCCGGCGCCGCGCGCCATCGCCCTGCCTGCGCGCAAGCCCCCTGTTTGATAGTTGCTCCCTCCTGGAGATCGCACAATGAGCAAGATCGCCTTTATCGGCCTGGGCAACATGGGCGGCCCGATGGCCGCCAACCTGATCAAGGCCGGGCACCAGTTGCGGGTATTCGATCTGGTGCAAGGCGCACTGGACGCCGCATTCGCCGCCGGGGCCCATGTCGCCGCCTCGGCGCATGACACCCTGGCAGAGGCCGAGATCGTCATCTCCATGCTGCCCGCCAGCCGGCATGTTGAAGGGCTGTATCTGGGCGAGGGCGGCATCCTGGCGCAGATTCCGGCCGGAGCGCTGGTCATCGACTGCAGCACCATCGCACCGGTGTCCGCACGCAAGCTGGCCGACGCTGCGCGCGCGCGCGGGCTGGCGATGCTGGATGCGCCGGTCTCCGGTGGCACCGCCGGCGCCAGCGCCGGAACGCTGACCTTCATCGTTGGTGGCGATGCCGACGTCCTGGAACGCGCGCGTCCGGTGTTGCAGGCCATGGGCAAGAACATCTTCCACGTGGGCGACAACGGCGCCGGCCAGGTGGCCAAGCTCTGCAACAACATGGCCTTGGGCGTGATCATGGCGGCGACCGGCGAGGCGCTGGCGCTCGGCGTCGCACAGGGCCTGGACCCGGCAGTGCTGTCGCAGATGATGGCGGTCAGTACCGGCCGCAGCTGGGCCACCGAAGTCTGCAATCCGTGGCCGGGCGTGCTGCCCAACGCACCGGCCTCGCGCGGCTATAGCGGCGGCTTCGGCAACGACCTCATGCTCAAGGATCTGGGCCTGGTGGCCGAATCTGCAGTGCAGGCTGGCGTGTCGATTCCGCTGGGTGAGCTGGCGCGCAACCTGTATGCCATGAACAGCCAGGCCGGCAACGGCGCGCTGGATTTTTCCAGCGTGGTCAAGCTGGTGGCCAAGGTGTAGACCGGTGCAACCTCGCAACGCGTGATGCGGGGCGGCTGCATATCGGCAGGTGATGTCATCGCATCACCTGCGGGTGTAATAGTCTCCGCCAGCGCGCGCGCCTAAGGTGCGCGCATTGCATACGGCTAGCGCACCCATGGGACACGACCACAACCACGCCCCCACCGAGATTCGTCACGAAGCACCGTTGTGGTGGGCGCTCGGCCTGACAGCCACGTTCCTGGTGGCCGAAGTCATTGGCGCGTTCGTGTCCAACAGCCTGGCCTTGCTGTCGGATGCCGCGCACATGGCTACCGACACGCTCGGTCTGATGATCGCGTTGCTGGCGGTGCGCCTGAGCCGCCGCCCGGCGGATGCGCGCCGCACGTACGGCTATGTGCGACTCGAGGCCTTGGGTGCCCTGGTCAACGGCGCGCTGCTGTTTGGCGTGGGCGGCTACATCCTGTGGGAGGCCGCGCAACGCTTCCGCGCGCCGCAGGACATTTCCTCCAACGGCATGCTGCTGATCGCCGGGCTGGGCCTGGTGATCAACCTGATCGCGATGAAGTTGCTGCACGCCGGCAGCGGTGAAAGCCTCAACGTCAAGGGCGCCTATCTGGAGGTCTGGAGCGACATGCTCGGCTCGGTGGCGGTGATCATCGGCGCGCTGCTCATCCGCTGGACCGGCTGGCACTGGATCGACCCGGTGCTGGCCGTACTGATCGGCCTGTGGGTGCTACCACGCACCTGGGTGCTGCTGCGCGAAGCGATCAACGTCCTGCTCGAAGGCGTGCCCAAGGGCATCGACCTGGCCCAGGTCCGCGATGCCCTGACCAGCTATCCCGGCGTCGACGACGTGCACGACCTGCACGTCTGGGCGCTGGCCTCCAGCACGCCGGCACTCACCGCACACGTGGTGGTGGGCGAGTCCACCGACCGCGACCGCCTGCGCGACGCACTGGGCACGCTGCTGCACGACCGCTTCGACATCGCCCACGTCACCTTGCAGGTGGAAAGCGGCGACTGTGGCACCGACCCCTGCGGCTCCCCGGCCAGCGCCCCGCAGCACGGGCATGCTGCGCATGCAGGGCATGACGTTGGACACCAGCATGGGCACTCGCATGGGCATGGTGGTCATCACCAGCACTGAACGGCAGGCGCTCCGCGCCAGAGTCCGCAAGTCGCTGACGTCGCACCGCCTTGTCGGTGCCATTGGGCACGAGCTGCCCCCCAACCGGTTCGTGCACGAACACTGCCGGCGCACCATCGCACGGTACGCCATGCAGGCAGCGGCGGCAGGTTGGCGGACCACCGGCTGTCGGGTTGCAGCCCAAATCGTATGATCGGAGCTGGATGAGTCCGACAGGCGGCGGGTGACATGGCAGTGAATGTCGAGCAAATCAATGTGCAGATTGCCGATCTGATGCGGGAGGCGGGCGCCGCAGCATCAGCGGGCGACTGGCCGCAAGCCGAGCGGCTATGGGGACGGGTGCGGCAGCTGGCGCCCGATCATCCGCAGGCCTTGTATAGCCTGGGCGTGCATGCCTATCAGCGGGGCGACGCCCCGGCCGCGCTCGACTATCTGGTAGCTGCGCAGGCAAGCGCCCCGTCCGATCCGATGATCGTCTTGACCACCGCCGTGGTGAAGCAGGCGCTGGGAGACATTGACGGCGAGTGGGAGGCCATCGCCGCTGCCCTGGTATTGGACCCGTACTTTCTACCCGGGCTGCTGGCAAAGGGGGCATTTCTGGAAGCGCGTGGCCGCTCCCGTGCGGCGGCCGGTGTCTATCGGGATGCCTTGACCGTCGCGCCGCCGCAACCGCAATGGCCGGCGGTTTTGCGTCGCAAACTGGCACATGCCAGCCAGGTTGTGGAGCAGGACATGTTGGAGCTGGAAGCGCAGTTGCACGCCGCGCTTCAGGCCCCGCGCGCTGCAGTCGATGCCGCACTTCACGGGCGCTGGGATGAAGCCGCGGCTATTGCAAGTGGCCGCTGCCGCCCGTTCCATTCGCAATCCAACCGTCTGCACATTCCGCGTTTGCCTGCATTGCCCTTCCATGACCCGGCAGCGTTTCCGTGGATCGACGCAGTACAGAGGCAGACAAGCGTCATCATCGAGGAGTTGCAGGCAGTGATGGAAGCGGACTCGGACGGATTTGCCCCCTACATCGCTTACGCGCCTGGTCAGCCAGTGAACCAGTGGACGGCGCTCAACCATTCGCCCGCATGGAGCTCGTATCCGCTCTGGCAACACGGCCAGCCCGTCCCGGTGCATTTGCAGCGCTGTCCGGCAACTGCCGCTGCCCTGGCGTCGGTCGATACGGCGCAGATCGATGGTGTCTGTCCCAACGCGATGTTTTCCGTACTGGCGCCGCACACCGTGATTCCTCCGCATTGCGGTGAAACCAACGCGCGTCTGGTGGCGCATTTGCCATTGATCGTGCCGGATGGTTGCAGCTTCAGGGTAGGCCATGACTGGCGCCGCTGGGAGGTCGGACAGGTCCTGGTGTTCGATGACTCGATCGAACATGAGGCACGCAACGACAGTGCGCAGGTGCGCGTGGTCCTGATCTTCGATGTGTGGAATCCATTGCTCAGCAATGAGGAGCGTGCAATGGTCAATGCCATGGAAGCGGCCATTGCACTGCATCGTGCGGGATGAGTACACGCCTGCCGGGCCGGTGATCAGTCTTCGATTGCGACGCCTGCCTGCATGAGCGCACGACGTAGCGGCGCAAGTTGCGCGGCGTAAGCGCGCCAGCGGCCTGACGCGTCCGCATGCAGCGGGCGGCGGACTTGCCAGTAGCTTGCAGTCCTGACCGCGTTCTGCGCCCGGTGAAACTGCAGGCATTCCGGCTCCCATGGCAGTTGCAGGAAGTCGAGCAGTGCGCGCAGGGAGGGCTCTGGCGCCGTGACGAATGCGTCGTAATCGAAGGTGTGGATGCTGTCCGGGTACAGCGCCAGCCAGTGGTGCATGAGTTGCGCATAGGCGCCGTAGAAGTGGCCGATGTCTTCCAGCCTGCCGGCATAGCTGAATTGCCGAGGATTGAGTTGGTGCATGAAGATCGACAGCCCGTTGTCCAGCGGGTGACGTCGTGTGTGCACGATCCTGGCGGAGGGAAAGAGCTGCTTGATCAAGCCGATCAGTTGAAAATTGTCCGGCCGCTTGTCAGTGAGATAGCGCAGCTGCGCGTGCTGCGGAACAGCCTGTGCAAGAAGGTGTTGATAGCGCTCCGCCAGTTGCGCGCTGGTCTGCGCAGACAGATCCTGCGCGGCCTGCGGAAACGGCGACAGCGCCTGAGCCACCAGGCGAGGCAATGCGTCCAGTTCGCCGCCGGCGGCAATGGACGGGTGACGCGACAAGACCTGTTCGAGCAAGGTTGACCCGGAGCGGAACATGCCGCAGATGAAGAGCGCGGACGGGGACTGCTGCGCAGGGAGCGGGGCGGCTTGCCCGGGCGTAGCGACGCAGACGGAAAACACCGCGGATATCTGGCGGAACCGCTGCTGGGTCTGCGCTGGATCGTAGCGCCCTGCGTGCGCATGCCCATGCCGATTGGCTGCAGCCGCACACTCGAATGCGCGCTCGTGCAACCCAAGGCGATCGTATGCCTGGGCAAGCGCATGCAGGAGGGTAGATGCCAGCAGGCTGTCCTGCCCGGGTAGCGCGGCGGCTCGGACAAGGCTGGCCAGGCGCCGGTCCGAGGGATGTGTCGGTGGATCCAAGTGGAGTAAGCGCGCGGTTGCTTGCAGCTGAAGTGGGCGGGTCGACGCATCGGCATGGGCTGTCGCCAGAAGTCGGGAATACACCGCGATCGCCTGGTCGCGTTGTCCCAACTCTTCGTGGAGATTGCCCAGGTTGAGCAGCGCCGGCGGATAGTCGGGATGGCAGCGCAAGGCAAGCTCCAACTCATGCAACGCCAGGCTGTCCAGATGCAGCTGTTCACTCAGCACTGCGGCGCGATTGAGGTGGATCTGCTCGGGAGCCGCGGCGCCACAGGCCAGGGCCTGGCCATAGGCCTCGAGTGCGCCGTTCGCTTCGCCTGTCCGGCGCAGCAGATACCCCAGGTTGTACCAGGCATCGGCACAGCGGGGTTGGATGCTCAGCACGTGGCGGTACGCATCGATGGCCTGCTGCAGGTGCCCCTGCTGCAATAGCTGCGCAGCCTGCCGCAAAGAAATGTCCAATGCACGTTCCCAGGTGGTGGCCAGGCAAGAGAGTCTCCGCAGCTTAGGTTGCCGATGCCAGGTGTTCAATCATCGCCGACAAGGACAGGCCTGCTACGGTCCACCGAACGCAATTGCCTTGTATGCTCAGCCCTCGTCGACAGCAAAGGCGCGCGATGCCTACGTGGAAGTCATGGGGAGTGATGGCGCTGGTATGCGCGCCGGGCGCAATGGCGCAGGAGCCGACGACACACCCGTGTGCGTCGGTGCTCGATCCATTGCCACGCCTGGCCTGCTACGACGCCCGCTTTCCGCCATCGCCCGCGGTGCGTGCTGCCGATGCCAGCAGAGGTCTTCGGGAGTTTGGCCGCGACGCAGCGCGTGCATCGGTGATGCCGGTGGCAGCATCGCCTGCCCAGGTGAGCGCAACCGTAGTCTCGGTCGCGTATCAGGCCGATGGCACGCGCATCGTGGCATTGGACAGCCAACAGCGCTGGGCATTGACCGAGCCCACCAGCCGCGGTCATTTGGCCGATGGCGACAAAGTGGTAATCCGCAAAGCGGCGATGGGGAGCTATATGTTGGTCACTTCAGGCGGTGTCGCACTGCGTGCACGCCGCATCGATTGACCTGGCTGGGACCAGCTGCGTAACCGGGAGAGAGTGGATTGATCGAGGTGGAGCGACAAGCCGTCCTGCGTGACGGATATCAGCTGTTGCGTCAGGGACGCTACCGCGAAGCGGTCGAGTTCGCGGAGGGCGCTTGCGCAGGACATCCGGAAGATGCGCATCTGCTTGAGCTGGCCAGCGAGGCGTGGTTGGCGAACGGCGACCCGGACACGGCCGCCAAACGTATCGCGCGTGCCGCAGCAGTGGCCGTATCGCCGGTTCCGCTTCTCATCAAGCAGGGCACGCTGTTGGTGCAACTTCGTCGCCGGCGTGAGGCCAGGCACGTCGCGCAGCAGGCGCAGGCGCTGTCAACGGCGGACGGGGCGGCACTCTGGCAGATCGGTACGCTGTATAGCGGGTGCCAGGACGTGGTTGCGGCACGCGACGCCTACCAGCAAGCGCTGGAGCTGCTTGGCGAGCAGCCGCGGCTGATGTACGACCTTGCGACGATGCAATTTTTCAGCGGTGCCTTCGATGCGGCCGACATGGTGCTCGAGCGGCTACTGCAACTGGTCCCCAATGCCGGCGATGCGCTGTACCTGCGCGCGTGCTTGCGACGACAGAACGCACAGTACAACCACCTGGACGATCTGCGTCACAGGCTGGCAGCAGTTTCTTTCGATCCTCCGGCCAGGGCGGCAGGCCTCTTTGCACTGTCCAAGGAACTGGAAGACCTGGGCCAGCATGAGGCATCGTTCCAGACATTGACCACCGCAGCGACAAGCAAGCGTGCGACCCTGCATTACGACGTAGCAGCCGAATGCGCGCGTATCGCGCAAGTGCGCGACGCCTATTCCCATAGCGCAATCCAGGCCCTGAACCCTGGGCAGGGCGGTGAGGGCGTCATCTTCATTGTCGGCTTGCCGCGATCGGGAACCACCCTGCTCGAGCGATTGCTCGTGCAACGCGGTGATGCCCGCTCGGCCGGGGAACTGATGGACTTGGGTGCGCTATTGGGGAATGCGACGTCGCGCGTGCTGGCGCGTAATCCGGACCTGACGCCCGCCCAGGCATCGTTGCAGATTGATTTTGCCGCGCTCGGCGGCGACTACCTGCGCGGCGCTCGTGAGGTTGTCCATGGGCACCCGGTACTGATCGACAAGATGCCGATCAACTATCTGTACTGCGGAATGATCGCAAAGGCACTTCCGCAGGCGCGCATCATGCATCTGGTCCGCGACCCGCTCGATACCTGTTACGCCATGTACAAAACCCTGTTCTATAACGCGTATCCGTTCTCTTACGCGCTCGACGAACTGGCAGAGTACTACCTGGCGTACCGGCAGACCATGCGTCACTGGCATGCGGTGTTACCCAAAACGATTCTGGATGTGCATTACGAAGACCTTGTCCGTGATACGGACGAACAGACGGCCCGGGTATTGCGGTGGTGCGGGCTTACGCCGCGTGCGACCCCACCCGAGTTGGCGGACGTGGCCTTTGTAACCGCCAGTGCGGCGCAGGTGCGCGGAGAGGTCCATCAGCGATCGGTGCATGGCTCACGTCGCCACCTTGCTGGGCTTGAGATGCTCGTCGATCGGCTCCGGGCAGCAGGCGTCGAGGTGCCCGGTGTCATGTAACGACGCCGGATGTTCGCGAGCATGGACGTCTGCTGAGCGGCAGCGTTTTGTGATGAATGCACCGCTTTGGGGCTTGGTTGCACCGTTTCAGAGCATTGCTGAACAGGGGTTTAATTCTCTCTGACATCGTCTTAACATCGGGTTGGCAGCGTTATTGAGGGCGCTCGTTCGTCCTCCCGCTAGTCAATGTGGCAGCGCCGTTGCTGCGCTCGCCTGCGTCGTCGCAGTGGCCCGCACATGCCGTTACGTCAGGCATGTCTTGCACTGCGCATTCCGTTCGTACTGTCGGAGAGAGAGATGAGATTGAAGACCACCAAGTTGCGCGATGCCATCAGGGCATCGCTCACGGTTGGCGCTGCCGCACTGGCGTTTACAGGCACGGTGATGGCCCAGGAGCAGCCATCGTTGGATGCCAAGAGCCTGGATACGGTCAATGTCACCGGCACGCGTATCAAGAGCCAGACGATGACTGCCTCCAGCCCGGTGGCGGAAATAAACAAGGAAGAATTCCAGTACACCGGCTCGACCAAGGTCGAAGATCTGATCAACCAGTACCCGCAGCTCGCTGCAAGCTTCGACAACTTTGCCAACAATGGCTCGCAGGGATACGCCACAGTCGACCTGCGTGGATTGGGTGCGCAGCGCACCCTGACCTTGGTCAACGGCAGGCGTATTCCCAAGGGCATCGGCGAGAGTCCGGATATCAGCATCATTCCCGCAGCGCTGGTGCGCCGCGTGGATATCCTCACCGGCGGTGCTTCTGCAGTGTATGGATCGGACGCAGTGGCCGGCGTGGTGAACTTTGTGCTGGACGACGAGTTCGACGGCGTCAGTGTCGAGATGGGCTACAACGCTTATCAGCACGACAACGGCAACAAGCTGATGCGCGGCCTGATGGATGATGCCGGCTACGATTATCCGACCGGCAATTCCGGCTTCGATGGCATTTCGCGCAACGTGGATCTGGCAATCGGCGGTAGCTTCGGCGAATCCGGCCATGCTACCGCATGGGCCACCTGGCGCGAAAACGATCCACTGCTGCAAGGGCAGCGCGACTATTCGGCCTGCGCGTTGAGCAATCGCGGCACCGCGTGTGGTGGCTCGGCCACAGCCGATCCGGCCAATTTCTATGTCGTTGCGCCGTCCGCTGGCGCGTTCTATGTGCAGCCATCCGCAGGCGGCACCTGGTCGCAGGTGGCCTCTCCCAATCTCTACAACTTTGCACCGTTGAATTATTACCAGCGGCCGGATACGCGTTACACGGCAGGCAGCAGCATCAAGTACGAAGTCAACGATCACTTCAAGCCCTACCTCGAAACGCTCTTCGTCAACCGCAAGAGCTCCACCCAGATCGCGCCATCGGGCGCCTTCTTCACCGATGTCAACGTCAACTGCGCCACCTCGGTGATCGGCAGCCTATGCAACGATGTGGGCATTACCGACGACGAGTTCACCGTCTACGTCGCCAAGCGCAACGTGGAAGGTGGTCCGCGTATCACTGAGTCGGACACCAATAGCTTCAGCATCACCGCCGGTGCGCAGGGCGATATCAACGACAACTGGTCCTATGACGCGTCCTTTACCTACAACCGCAGCACCACCAAGTCAGAGAACATCAACGACTTCGTGACAACCCGGGTGCGCGATGCATTGCTCGGCTGCCAACCGGGTTCGTTTGACGGCTGCGTCCCGTACAGCGTCTGGAACGACAGCGTGACTGCCGCAGAGGCACAGGCGCTGCAAGGCGTAGGCATCGTCAACTACGAAACCTCGATGCGAGTCTTCAATGCCTACGTCACCGGCAATTTCGGCTACAGCTTGCCGTGGGCCGGCGATAACCCCATCAGTGTTGTCGGCGGCGTGGAAACCCGTACCGAAACCTTCAAGCGGGTAGCAGACAGCAACATGCAGACCGGTAACTTCACCGGCCTGGGTGGCCCGACCTCCAACGTCTCGGGCGACATCGGTGTCAAGGAGCTGTTCCTGGAAGGTGCGGTGCCGCTGCTGGCCGATGCCGGTAGCCTGGACCACCTTGATATGCAGCTCGGTTATCGCTACTCGGACTATGACATTTCCGGCGGAGTAAGCACCTACAAGGCTGGTCTGGGCGCGACGTTTGTGGATGGCAAGTATCATCTGCGTGCCGGTTGGAACCGTGCGATCCGCGCTCCAAACGTCACCGAGCTCTATAACGAAAATACGATCGGGCTATGGAGCGGTAGCGACCCGTGTGCCGGCGCCAATCCAACATTCACCCAGGCCCAATGCGCCAATACCGGCGTGACCGCGGCGCAGTACGGTCGCGTGGCAGCTAACCCGGCAGGCCAGTACAACGAAATTGGAGGCGGCAATACATCGCTGCAGCCGGAGACGGCCAATACCTGGACAGTCGGTTTTGCTGCAAGCCCCATCAAGGGGCTGGACCTGAGCGTGGACTACTACGACATCAAGATCGACGATGCCATCCGTGCCATTGGCTCTTCCAATATCCTCACCGCATGCGGCGTGACCGGCAACGCAGACCTTTGTAGCCGCATCCGCCGCAATGCAACCACAGGCGACCTGTTCCGTGGCAGCGATGCAGACATCTCCGGTTTGATCTTCAATTCCCAGGACAATTTCGGTTCATTGCACTTCCAGGGTATCGATCTGACGGCGTCCTATGCGTGGAGTGTCGGCCCGGGGCGCCTGACTGCCAGCATGATGGGCAGCTACGCGCTCAAGCAAGAGTACGAGCCGGTTCCGGGGGTGCAGGAAGTGACCTACGACTGCGCCGGCGTGGTCAACGTGGCTTGCAACAGTGCCGAATGGCGGCATGTGCTGAGCACGCGCTACAGCTTCGACCGCTATACGGTCGGCCTGCGGTGGCGCTATATCGGCCAGCTGGATTACCAGAATACCGACGGCACCCGCGGTACCACGGACGTGCGCCTGGTCAACCAGGACAACAAGGTGTCGGCCTACAACTATTTCGACCTCTCCGGCTCGGTGCAGTTGGGCGATTACGTGACATGGACCCTGGGCATCAACAACATCGCCGACAAGGAACCGCCGCTGGTGGGCGGTAGCTTGACCTTCAACGGCAACTCGCTCGGTGGTTACGACCAGGCTGGCCGTTACTTCTTTACCAGCGTTGGCCTGCGGTTCTAAGAACGCGCACTGTGTTGGACACGACAACGGCGAGCCTCGGCTCGCCGTTGTCTTTTGCTGTCGGCAATCTGCGCGATCGATGCCTGGCGGCGCCTCGCGTCACTCAGCCCATTGGCAACACCTACACCTCAAGCCGCCGGCTCACGCAACACCGGCGAGTCCCAGCCCGGGCGCGGTGCGAAGCGTTCGCCGTAGCGCGTATGCAGTGCCTGCAGGCGTTCCAGCAGGGCGTCGGCGCCGACACTGCGGATGTGCTGGATCGGGCCGCCACGGAAGGGGGCGAAGCCGGTGCCGAAGATGACGCCGGCATCGAGCAGGTCTGCGTCGGCCACCACGCCGTCGTGCAGGCACGCCACCGCTTCGTTGAGCAGCGGCAGGATCAGCCGGTCTTCCAGGTCGGCCGGCACCGCATAGCCGCTGGCCACCTCGGGTTTGACCGCGCGCCCGTTTTCCCACTTGTACAGGCCCTGGCCGTCCTTCTTGCCGCGCTTGCCTGGCTCTACGGTCGCCAGTGCGGCCGGGATCGGCAGGTGCAGGAACGGCGCCAGCTCCGCGCCGACGCCGGCAGCCACATCCAGACCCACGGTGTCGATCAGTTCGATCGGCCCCATCGGCATGCCGAACTTGACCGCGGTCTTGTCCAGCACCGGGCCGGGAATGCCTTCGGCATAGGCGGTGGCCGCTTCAAGCAGGTAGGGGAATAGCACGCGGTTGACCAGGAACCCCGGCGTGCCGGCCACCGGTACCGGAAACTTGTCCAGCGCCTTGCAGAACGCCGCCAGGCGCGCCACGTTGGCTGGGTCCAGACTATCGTGCTGCACGATTTCCACCAGCGGCATCATGGCCACCGGGTTGAAGTAGTGCAGGCCGGCGAACTGCGCCGGGCGCTGGATATGACCACGCAACTCGGTGAGCGGAATCGACGAAGTATTGGTGGTCAGCAATGCATCGGGCTTGAGCTGTGGCTCGATCGATTGATACAGCTCGCGCTTGGCTTGCGGGTTCTCGATGATCGCCTCGATCACCAGATCGGCTTGCGCCACGCCTGTGCCGGACAGGTCGCCGCGCAGGCGCGCCGCCACCGCCGGTCGCTTGCTTTCGTCCTTGACGCGCTTGGCGAACAGTTCGCCGCCACGGCCCAGTGCCGTATCGATGAAGCGCTGTTCGCGGTCCTGCAGCGTGACCTCGAAGCCCTTGTAAGCCGCCCACGCGGCGATGTCGCCGCCCATCACGCCGGCGCCGATCACATGCACATGGCGAATCGGCGGCAGCGCGGCGGCGCCCGCCTCCTTGCTACCGAGCGCCTTCAGGCGTTCGGTGAGGAAGAAGATGCGGATCAGGTTGCGCGCGGCCGGGGTGCTGGCGAGCTTGACCACTGCCTTGCGTTCGGCCGCAAGGCGCGCCTGGATACCGCTGCCACCGGCCCGTTCCCAGACATTGATCAAGGCGTATGGCGCCGGGTAATGCTCCTTGCGCGCCTTGCGTGCGACCTGCTTGCGCATCTGCGGCGCCAGCAGCTTGCGGGCGAGCAAGGTATTGGTGGCCCACGCGGTGGCGCGCTGTTTGAGCGGCCGCGTGGTGCCGGTAAGTGCCAGCGCAGCGGCCACATCGACCAGCACGGCAGGCGCCGCGACCTTGTCCACCAGGCCCATCGCACGCGCGGCCTTGGCCGAGACGGTGCGCCCGGTCAGCATCAGGTCCATCGCTGCCGGTGCGCCGATCAGGCGCGGCAAGCGGGCGCTGCCGCCCCAGCCGGGAAAGATGCCGAGCTTGGTTTCCGGCAGGCCGATGCGCGTGCTGCCGTCATCGGAGGCCACGCGGTAGCGACACGCCAACGCAATCTCGGTACCGCCGCCCATGCAGAAGCCCTGGATCGCCGCCACCGTGGGGCAGGGCAGCTCGGCCAGTTTCTGGAAGACCTGCTGGCCGCGATGGATCGCATCGTTGACCGTGCCCTTGCGATCGAATTCCTGGAATTCCTTCAGGTCGGCGCCGGCGATGAAGCCGTTGGCCTTGCCTGAACGCAACACCACGCCCTTGGGTGGCTCCAGCGCCAGCCGCTCGACCAGTGCGCCCAGTTCGAGCAGCACCTCCTGCGAAAATGCGTTGACCGGTGCGCCCTGGCGATCAAGGCTGAGCACGACCACGCCGTCCTCGCGCAGGTCGGCCTGCCAATGGCTGAATCGGAGCCCGTCGAAACCTGGAAGCATGCGTCTGGCCGTCCGGCAATAGAAGGAAAGGCCGTTATCATCCAGAGGTTGTTTCCTTCACGTCAAATACCCATCCCTGTCGACAGGACGGCATGCGCCTGGTTCCGGGCATCGCCAGCGGCGCATCGGTGCCGCTACCCTGATGCGTGACGGTCGTACGGATCGGTATGAACTTTTCCTTTCAATGGCGGTCTCATTGCCCGACTTCGGTGGGCTGACAGGAGTGCGGCCCGACATGGCCGAAGTCGATACACCTCAGGAGCTGGACCTGGAACTGGTCCGGCGTGTGCAGCGCGGCGAAAGCGCGGCGTTCGATGTACTGGTGCGCAAATACCAGCATCGGATCGTCGCGTTGATCGGGCGCTACATCGCCGACTGGAGCGAATGCCAGGACGTGGCCCAGGACACCTTTGTGCGCGCTTACCGCGCGATCAACAGTTTCCGCGGCGACTCCCAGTTCTATACATGGCTGCACCGCATTGCCGTCAACACCGCCAAGAACCATCTGGTGGCACACAACCGCCGGCCGCCTACCGACGACATCGAGATCAGCGATGCCGAGCAGTTCGACGGGGCGACCCGGTTGCGCGACACCGACACCCCGGAGCGCGAATTGATGCGACAGGAGCTGGAACAAACGGTGATGCGTGCGGTCCAAGCGTTACCGGAAGAACTGCGGTCGGCCATCACCCTGCGCGAGGTGGAAGGGCTGAGTTACGAGGAAATCGCGCGAAAGATGGATTGCCCGATCGGAACGGTGCGCTCGCGCATCTTCCGGGCGCGTGAGGCCATCGACATCGAGCTGCGGCCTCTGCTGGAGACCGAAAGCGCTACCCGTGAGCGACACCGTGTATGAGCCATAACCCCGCCATGTCCACCACCGACAAGTTCGAACTTCACTATCGCCAGCAGCTGTCTGCACTGGTCGACGGAGAATTGAGCGCAGACGAGTCGCGCTTCCTGTTGCGCCGTCTGGCCCACGACGAAGAGCTGGCCGGCTGCCACGAGCGCTGGCAACTGTGCGGCGACGTGCTGCGCGGTGCGGCCAGCGCGCCGGCACCGCTGGATTTTGCGGCGCGTGTGCGCACAGCCATCGCCGACGAACCCGCTTCCCGGCCGCAGCAGGCTGCCCGCCCGGCGGCGCGCTGGCGCTGGGGTGGTGGTGCGGCGATTGCGGCATCGGTTGCGGCCATCGCCCTGTTCATGGCGCGCGAGCGCCTGCCGGAGACGGCGCCGCCGGCATCCCGTGTGCCGGTATACGCCACCACCGCGCAGCTGCCCGCCGCCGCCACGCCCCCGGCCTTGCCAAAGGCGCCGGCAACCCCGGACCCGGCTGGCCCGGGCGACGGCGGCGCGCTGGTTGCGGCGGTGCCGGCGGCGGCGTTGGCGTCGACCCGGCGCGGCGCTGCCACCCGCAATCAGCAGGTCGCCCGTAGTGCGGCTGCGCGCCAGCAGCAGGCGCCGACCCGCATGGTGGCAGCGGCCCCGGCGGTCGCGGCCCCGGCGGCGTCATCCAATCCGTTTACGCATCCGGACACCACGCTGCAGGCCCGTCCGTGGCCGCGCGCGGCGCTGTCCGGCGCCGGCGACAGCCCCCTCAACGCCAGTTTCAGCCAGAGCCGCCAGGTCCCGGCGTTCTACCCGTTCGAACCTGCGCCGCAGGCGACGGGTCACCCGGCGCCGAACCGGCCCCTGCCGGCACCGCTCCCGCAAGACTGATCCGGCGGCCGCTCTTCATCCTGTCGGCTCGCGTCCTTCCGTTATCTTGCCGGGCCCGCGTCATCACGCGGGTTCCGGCCCCTGTCGCCCTGCCATCGGAGGCAACTCGATGAACCACCGCATCCGCACCCAGATGTTCGGCCTGATCGCCATGACCTTGCCGCTGGCCGCCTGTGCCCAGCAGACGGCGTCCGCGCCGGCCGCCAAGGCCAGTGCGCCGATCGCCGCCAACCGCAGCACCACGCCGGCGCCGCAGCTGGTCGCCGGCCTGCCGGATTTCACCAACTTGGTCGAACAGGTCGGCCCGGGCGTGGTCAATATCGAAACCACCATCACCCGCAAGGACGCGATGGCACGGCAGCAGCGCAGCGGCCCGGGCGGTCGCGGCGGCGGCGCGATGCCCGACGATGAGATGCCGGAGTTCTTCAAGCGTTTCTTCGGCCCGGATTTCCAGATGCCCGGTGGGCCGCGCCAGGGGCCGGGGCAGGGTGGTGGCGACGACGATGGCGGTATCGCCGGCAAGTCGATGGGCTCGGGCTTCATCATTTCTGCCGACGGCTATGTACTGACCAATCACCACGTGGTCGATGGCGCCAGCGAGGTCACCGTCAAGCTGACCGACCGCCGCGAGTTCAAGGCCAAGGTGGTCGGCAGCGACGAGCAGTTCGACGTGGCGCTGCTCAAGATCGAGGCCAAGGGCCTGCCGACGGTGCGCCTGGGCGATTCCAACACGCTCAAGCCGGGTCAGTGGGTGGTGGCGATCGGCTCGCCATTCGGCCTGGACCACTCGGTCACCGCCGGCATCGTCAGCGCCACCGGGCGCAGCAACCCGTACGCCGATCAGCGCTATGTGCCCTTCATCCAGACCGACGTGGCGATCAACCAGGGCAACTCCGGCGGCCCGTTGCTCAACACCCGCGGCGAGGTGGTCGGCATCAACTCGCAGATCTTCTCGGCCTCGGGCGGCTACATGGGGATCAGCTTCGCGATCCCGATCGACCTGGCCTTCAGTGCGGCCGAGCAGATCAAGGCCACCGGCCGCGTGAGCCGCGGCATGCTGGGCGTGGCGGTCGGCCCGATCGATTCGCTCAAGGCGCAGGGACTTGGGTTGCCGGATACGCGCGGCGCGCTGGTCAACGACATTCCGGCAGGGAGCCCGGCCGCGAAGGCCGGGATCGAGGTGGGCGATGTGATCCGCTCGGTCAATGGCAAGCCGATCGAGGTCGCCAGCGATCTGCCGCCGATGATCGGCCTGATGGCGCCGGGTACCAAGGTGGCGCTCGATGTGCTGCGCGACGGCAAGCCGCGCCAGGTCACCGTCACCCTGGCCCCGTTGCAGGATGGCAGCGACAGCGCCGCACCGCGCTCCGCCGCCGAGGACGCCAAGCCGGAGGCCCCGGCCAGCGTGGCCTTGCTGGGCCTGCAGGTGGCTGATCTCACCGGCGCCGAACGCAGCCGCCTGGGGCTGGACGCCGGGGAGGGCGTGCGGATTGCGGCAGTCACCGGTGCCGCAGCGCGCAGCACCCAGCCGCCGCTGTCGCCGGGCCTGGTCATCGCGCGTGTCGGCCGCACCAAGGTCGGCAGCGTCGCCGAGCTCAATCGCGCCCTGTCCAGTTACAAGAAGGGCGACGTGGTCATGCTGCTGGTCACCGACGGCAAGGCGACGAGCTACGTAGCCTTGAAGGCCGGCGGCTAACAGAGGCCGGGATTGGTGATTTGGGATTCGGGATTGGCAGCAGCAGGTCCGCACGACACGGCCCGCCCTGCTTTTGCGATTCCCGAATCCCGATTCCCCAATCCCCGGCCCCAAAGGGGCCGAGCATGCGATAATGCTGCGTTACCCTGACGACGGCTGCGCCGGCGCCCACCTCAATGTCCTCTGATTCAATGCGGAATATCCGCAACTTCTCCATCATTGCCCACGTCGACCACGGTAAATCCACCCTGGCCGACCGGATCATCCAGCTGTGCGGCGGCCTGCAGGCGCGCGAGATGGAGGCCCAGGTGCTCGACTCCAACCCGATCGAGCGCGAACGCGGCATCACCATCAAGGCGCAGTCGGTGTCGTTGCCGTACACGGCAAAGGACGGGCAGACCTACCACCTGAACTTCATCGACACCCCCGGGCATGTGGACTTCTCCTATGAAGTCAGCCGCTCGCTGGCCGCGTGCGAGGGCGCGCTGCTGGTGGTGGATGCCGCGCAGGGCGTGGAAGCGCAATCGGTGGCCAACTGCTATACCGCGGTGGAGCAGGGGCTGGAAGTGGTGCCGGTGCTCAACAAGATCGACCTGCCTACCGCCGATGTCGACCGCGCCAAGGCCGAGATCGAAGCGGTGATCGGCATCGACGCCGAAGACGCCGTGGCGGTCAGCGCCAAGACCGGCCTGAACATCGATCTGGTGTTGGAAGCGATCGTGCATCGCATCCCGCCGCCCAAGCCGCGCGATACCGACAAGCTGCAGGCGCTGATCATCGATTCCTGGTTCGACAACTACCTGGGCGTGGTCTCGCTGGTGCGCGTGATGCAGGGCGAGATCAAGCCGGGCAGCAAGATCCTGGTGATGTCCACCGGGCGCACGCATCTGGTCGACAAGGTCGGCGTGTTCACGCCCAAGCGCAAGGAACTGGCCGCACTGGGCGCCGGTGAAGTGGGCTGGATCAATGCCTCGATCAAGGACGTGCACGGCGCGCCGGTCGGCGACACTCTGACCCTGGCGGCCGACCCGGCACCGCATGCGCTGCCCGGTTTCCAGGAAATGCAGCCGCGTGTGTTCGCCGGCCTGTTCCCGGTCGACGCCGAGGACTACCCAGACCTGCGCGAAGCGCTGGACAAGCTGCGCCTGAACGATGCGGCGCTGCGCTTCGAGCCGGAAAGCTCCGAGGCGATGGGCTTCGGCTTCCGCTGCGGCTTCCTGGGCATGCTGCACATGGAAATCGTGCAGGAACGCCTGGAGCGCGAGTACAACCTGGACCTGATCAGCACCGCGCCAACCGTGGTGTATGAAGTGCTCAAGACCGATGGCTCGATCATCAACATGGACAACCCGGCCAAGCTGCCGCAGTTGAACCTGGTGGAGGAAATCCGCGAGCCGATCATCCGCGCCAACGTGCTCACTCCCGAAGAGTACATCGGCAACATCATCAAGCTGTGCGAAGAAAAGCGCGGCACCCAGATCGGTATCAATTACCTGGGCAGCCAGGTGCAGATCAGCTACGAGCTGCCTATGGCCGAGGTGGTGCTGGATTTCTTCGACAAGCTCAAGTCGGTCAGCCGTGGATACGCGTCGCTGGATTACCACTTCGTGCGGTTCGATGCCGGCCCGTTCGTGCGCGTGGACGTGCTGATCAACGGCGACAAGGTCGATGCGTTGTCACTGATCGTGCACCGCAGCCATGCCGACCGGCGCGGCCGCGAGCTGTGCGAAAAGATGAAGGATCTGATTCCGCGGCAGATGTTCGACGTCGCCATCCAGGCTGCCGTCGGCTCGCAGATCATCTCGCGCTCCACCGTCAAGGCGATGCGCAAGAACGTGTTGGCCAAGTGCTATGGTGGCGACGTTTCGCGCAAGAAAAAGCTGCTGGAAAAGCAGAAAGAAGGCAAGAAGCGCATGAAGCAGGTCGGCCGCGTGGAGATTCCGCAGGAGGCCTTCCTGGCTGTCTTGCAGATGGACAAGTAGCTGGGAATGGTGAATCGGGAATCGGGAATCGTAAGAGCGCGAGTGCTCCTGCTGTTCCGATTCCCCATTCTCGATTCTCGATTCCCTTTCCGAAAGGAACACCAATGAAATGGTTTGAAATCATCCTGGTTGTGCTGACGCTGGGCTCCGGCTTCATCTGGCTGCTGGACAAGCTGTTCCTGGCCAAGCGCCGCGCGGCACGCGCCGGGCTGCTGGACAGCGAGCCGGCGATCATCGATTACTCGCGCGCCTTCTTCCCGGTGCTGGCGGTGGTGTTGATCCTGCGCAGCTTCGTGGCCGAGCCGTACAAGATTCCGTCCAGCTCGATGATGCCCAACCTGCTGATCGGCGATTTCATCCTGGTCAACAAGTTTGCCTACGGCTTCCGTCTGCCGATCACCAATACCAAGTTCATCCCGACCGGCGAGCCCAAGCGTGGCGACGTGGTGGTGTTCAAGCCGCCGCATGCGCCGGACCAGAACTGGATCAAGCGCGTGGTCGGCCTGCCGGGCGACAAGATCGGCTTCCACGGCGATACGCTGTACATCAACGACAAGCCGATGCGCTATACGGTCAAGGGCGAGTACATCGGCAAGGGCAAGGGCGCCGAGATGACCGGCACCACGCTGCTGGTGGAAGACCTGCCGGGCCGCACGCATACCGTGCTGGAGTGGGTGGACCGCAACATGCCGGCCGGCCAGGGCGACTGGACGGTGCCGGCAGACAGCTATTTCGTGATGGGGGACAATCGCGACAACAGCGAAGACAGCCGGTTCTGGACCCAGACGCATTTCCTGCCGGAAGCCAATCTGCGCGGCAAGGCGTTTTTGATCTGGCTCAATTGCGAAGGGTGGTTCTGCAAGGGGAGTTTCGATCCATCGCGGATCGGGACTGGAATCCAGTAAATGCACGCACGGCGTGCCGGGGGAAGCACAATGAAGCGCAAGCAAAGCGGTATGACGTTGACGTCGTTCGTGGTGGTGCTGGCGGTGGTCGGGTTCGGCCTGTACATCGGGATGAAGCTGTTTCCGATGTACCAGGAGTATTACTCGGTACGCACGGCGATGAAGGGTCTGGCCAAGGAGCCGGGCAGTGCCAACATGGACCCCTCCAAGCTGCAGGATCTGTTCTTTCGTCGCCTGTACATCAACTACTCGGAAAACGTCAAAAAGGAAGACGTCAAGTTCGAGCGTGTGGATGGCGGCTGGCGCATGAAGGTCAATTACGAAGTGCGTCGCGAGCTGATCGGCAATCTGGACATTGTCGGCAAGTTCGATACCTCGCAGGACATGACCGGACGTGGTGGCGAATAGAACCTTCCAGCGCGGCGATCCGATCGGGCACACCTTCGCCGATCCGGGTCTGCTCACC
This sequence comes from Xanthomonas sp. NCPPB 1068, assembly GCF_041479385.2. Classification (NCBI taxonomy): domain Bacteria; kingdom Pseudomonadati; phylum Pseudomonadota; class Gammaproteobacteria; order Lysobacterales; family Lysobacteraceae; genus Xanthomonas; species Xanthomonas sp. NCPPB 1068. Next base: position 1,554,924 of record NZ_CM192986.1, read on the forward strand.
CAGGCGCTGCGCCATCGCAGTGCCGGGACGCCGCACAACGAGCGCCTGGAATTTCTTGGCGACGGCATCGTCAACCTGCTGATCGCCGAGGCGCTGTATCAGCGCTGGCCCAAGGCCGACGAAGGTGCATTGACGCGCGCGCGCGCCGAACTGGTGCGCGAAGGCGCCCTGGCCGTGATCGGGCGCACCCTGAATCTGGGCGAGCGGCTGACGCTTGGACCAGGCGAATTGAAGTCCGGCGGCCATCGCCGCGATTCGATCCTGGCCGACGCGGTCGAAGCGGTCGTGGCGGCCATCTATCTGGACTGTGGGTTCGAGCGTTGCCGCGCGGTGGTGCTGCCCTGGTTCGAATCATCGCTGGCGGCATTGCCGGTGGGCAAGGCAGAAAAAGACCCCAAGACCCGGTTGCAGGAATGGCTGCAGGCGCGCCAGCTGCCGCTGCCTAATTACGCGCTGATCAGCGAAACCGGCGACGAGCATGCCAAGCAGTTCCATGTCGCCTGCATTCTGGAGCAGCCGATTGCCCGTGCCGAAGGCCAGGGCACGTCGCGCCGTCTTGCCGAACAACAGGCGGCGGCTACCGTCATCGCACAACTGGATTCAAACACGTGAGCGAACCCTCTTCCCACCGTAGCGGCAGCGTTGCCGTGATCGGCCGGCCCAATGTCGGCAAATCCACCCTGACCAATGCCCTGGTGGGCGCCAAGGTCAGCATCGTCTCCAACCGCCCGCAAACCACGCGGCACCGCCTGCTCGGGATTGCCACCTTCCCGGAGGGGCAGCTGGTGCTGGTCGACACGCCCGGATTGCACCGTGAGCAGAAGCGCGCGATGAACCGGGTGATGAACCGTGCCGCACGCGGCTCGCTGGAAGGCGTGGATGCCGCGGTGCTGGTGATCGAGGCCGGGCGGTGGGACGAGGAAGACACCCTGGCGTTCCGCGTGCTCAGCGACGCAGACGTGCCGGTCGTGCTGGTGGTCAACAAGGTCGACCGGCTCAAGGACAAGACCGCGCTGTTCCCGTTCCTGGCGCAGGTCAGCGAGGGCCGCACGTTTGCCGCCGTGCACCCGGTTTCTGCGCTCAAGCGCAAGGGCCTGGAAGCGCTGGTGAGCGACCTGCTCAAGCTGGTGCCCGAAGCCGAGGCGATGTTCGGCGAAGACGAAATCACCGACCGCAGCCAGCGCTTCCTGGCCGGCGAACTGGTGCGCGAGCAGCTGATGCGTCAGTTGGGCGAAGAATTGCCGTACGCCACCACCGTGGAAATCGAGCGCTTTGCCGAAGACGGCGCTCTGCTGCGCATCGGTGCGGTGATCTGGGTCGAGCGCGAAGGCCAGAAGGCGATCGTGATCGGCAAGGGCGGTACCCGCCTGAAAGAGATCGGTGGCAAGGCGCGTTTGCAGATGGAGCGCCTGTTCGGTGCCAAGGTGTTCCTGGAAACCTGGGTGCGCGTGCGCGAAGGCTGGTCGGATGACGAGGCGGCGCTGAAGGCGTTCGGCTACGAATGAGGCCGGGAAGGCCGGGACCCGGGACCCGGGACCCGGGATTCGGGAAAGGCTGGGTCATGCAGTTGGTCGGCATACTGCCGGGAAGACGTTTTTTCGCATTTTTCAGATTCGCGTGCTGCGCTGACGGCATTGGCTCGGCCCCCGATCGCCGCGCCGCGTTGCAGGTCGACGGCCGATCCGGCGCTTTTCCCGGGTCCCCGGTCCCGGGTCCCCAGTCCCGGCTTTCCCTCTCATGCTGATCGAACACGAGCACGGCTTCGTCCTGCATGTGCGTGCCTGGCGCGAGACCAGCCTGCTGGTGGAAGTGCTGACCGAGCAGCACGGGCGGGTCGGGTTGCTGGCGCGTGGCGTGCAGGGGCCGCGCAAGCAGGCGCTGCGCGCGGCGCTGCAGCCGCTGCAGCTGATCCAGTTCACCGCCGTGCAGCGCGGCGAACTTGCGCAACTGCGCCAGGCCGAAGCGCTGGACACCGCGCCCCGTTTGGTCGGCGAGGCCATGTTGGCCGGCTTCTATATCAGCGAGCTGCTGCTGAGGCTTGCGCCGCGCAACGATGCGGTCCCCGAGCTCTACGCGTGCTATGCGCAGGCACGCGCGCATCTGGCGGCCGGGCTGCCGCTGGCCTGGGGACTGCGCCGGTTCGAGCGTGATGTGCTGGGCGGGCTGGGGTTTGGCTTCGATCTGCAGCACGACAGCGAGGGGCAACCGATCGACCCGGCGGCGCGCTATCGGCTCGATCCCCAGGAAGGCGCCATGCGGGTGCTGAGCGAGCGCCTGGCACAGGATCGGCGCGAGACCGTGACCGGTGCGGCCTTGCTGGCGCTGGGCGAAGATACCCTGCCGGCGTCCGAGGATATGCCCGGCCTGCGGCGCAGCATGCGCAGCGTGCTGCTGCATCATCTGAACGGACGCGGGCTCAAATCCTGGGAAATGCTCGAGGATCTGGCGCGACGCCGCTGATCGGGGCAGGGTGGGCATCGATGCACGATCTTGCCCGGCAGGCCCCTGCCATCGCGTTGCGTCTCCGATGTCGACCAGGCCAACGTCGCACTCCAGGCCCGCGCGCTGGAGTGCTCGCCACAAACGCAGGCGCAACTCAGTGCAGTAACGCCGCCACCGCCGCGTGGAACTGGGTTTGTGCAGCCCGCGATTGCGGGTCGCCGCGAAGCAGCCGCACCGCTCCGGCAAGCCGGGCGGCCCCGACGAAGCCGCAACTGGCCTGCAGCCGATGCAGGTGATTGCGCAGCGCCTGCTCATCGCTGACGTTCAGCGCCGAGGTCACCGCATCCCGCGTGCCCGGCAGCTCCGCCAGGAACAATTCGCGCAAGGCGTTGAGATGATGCTGCTGCCCGTTGAGGGCGCTCAGTGCCGCGGCCTCGTCCCAGTCGCTGGCCGCGATGTCCACCACGCCGACCGGCGCAACGCTGTAGCGGCCGCGCGCCAGGCCGCGGCGCACCGCCTGCAACAGGCGTTCGGTGCTCAACGGCTTGACCAGCATTTCCAGAAATCCATCGGACTGCAGGCCGCGCTGCATCGCCATGTTGCCGTCGGCGGTGTGCGCCAGCGCGGGGACGTCCGGATGCAGCAGGCGCAGCGCCCGCAGCAGCCCGCTTCCGGTGCCATCGGGAAGATTGACGTCGATCAGCCACAGGTCGTGGCGATGGCCGCGCGCGCGATCCAGCGCCGAGGACAATGAATCGGCGCAATCCACCTGGGCCGGAAGGCCCTCCAGCGCAGCCTGCAGGAAGCCACGGCTGATCGGGTCGTCTTCCACCAACAAGAGTCGTGGATGGGGTTCCTGACGTGTCGCCATATTCATGCTGCCTCCTTGTCAGCGATGCCGCGTCCTGTGCTGCCGCGCGCACATGCAGTTTGCCTGTGTTTGCGGGGCGCCACAATTGCCGCGCCAGGCGGCGCGGCCTCCGTCGATCGCATCTGCGACAATACGCACCCTTTTTGCCCGCAGCTCGTCGCCACGTGGCCAGAACCCGAAACCGTTTCGACCGTACTCCCTTCCAGACTGCCATCACCGACCTGAGCCATGACGGGCGCGGCGTTGCGCGCCGTGACGGCGAGGGCGGCAAGGTCACCTTCATCAGCGGCGCCCTGCCCGGTGAGCTGGTGCGTGCCGAACCCACCGCGCGTAGCCGCCATTTCGACGAGGCCAAGACAGTGGAGGTGCTGGAAGCCTCCCCGCAGCGCGTGACCCCGCGCTGCCCGCATTTCGGTGTCTGTGCCGGCTGCGTGTTGCAGCATCTCGAGGAGTCGCAGCAGATCGTGGCCAAGCAGCGGGTGCTGATGGACAATCTTGAACGCATCGGCCACGTCAGCCCGCAGACCGTGCTGCCTGCGCTCACCGGCGACAACTGGGGCTATCGCCGCAAGGGCCGTTTCTCGGTGCGCCGGGTCGAGAAGAAAGACAAGACGCTGGTCGGCTTCCGCGAGCTCGACCCACGTTTCGTGGCCGACCTGTCGGTCTGCTACACGGTGATCCCGCAGATCGGCGACAAAATCCCGCTGCTGGCTGCGCTGGTCGAGGGCATGGATGGCAAGCGCGATATTCCGCAGATCGAATTCATCGCCGGCGACGACGCGGTGGCCCTGACCATTCGCCACATGCAGCCGCTCAGCGAGCGCGACCAACAGGCCTGGGTGGCGTTCGCGCAGGAGCACGGCTTTGCGATCTTCCTGCAGCCCGGCGGCGTGGACAGCGTGCATCCGCTGTGGCCGCAAGAGGTGCCGCTGTCGTTTCGCCTGCCGCAGTGGGATGTGGAACTGGCCTTCCGTCCGCTGGATTTCATCCAGGTCAACGCCTCGCTCAACCAGAAGATGATCGCGCACGCGCTAGCACTGCTCGATGCCAGGCCCGATGACCGTGTGCTCGATCTGTTTTGTGGGTTGGGCAACTTCACCCTGCCGCTGGCGCGCACCGTGCGCGAGGTGGTCGGGGTGGAAGGCGATGCCGGGCTGGTCGCGCGCGCCAAGGACAATGCACAGCGTAACGGCTTGCACAATGCGCAGTTCCATGCGGCAGACCTGACCCAGGACCAGCGCAGTGCGTCCTGGATGCGCCAGGGCTTCGACAAGTTGCTGCTGGACCCGCCGCGCTCCGGTGCGCTGGAAGTGCTGCAGCAATTGCCGCTGAAGAAGTTCGAACGCATCGTCTATGTCAGCTGCCACCCGGGCTCGCTGGCGCGCGACGCCGGTTATCTGGTCAACGAGCAAGGCTTCACGCTGGTGTCGGCCGGTGCGATGGACATGTTCCCGCATACCGCCCATGTGGAGAGCATCGCGGTGTTCGAGAAGCGGTGATTGGGGATTGGGCATTGGGGATTCGCAACGGCGAGTCGTGATGTGTCCTTTCGCTAATCGCTTACCCAAGCGTCAGATCGAAGCATTGCCCCTGGTATGGCGGGGTCTTGGCAAGAGCCCCACAGGCACGCAGTGCGTTGCTTTAACCAATCCCCAATTCCAAGTCCCGAATCCCATGCCTCTAGAAATCGAACGCAAGTTTCTTGTCTCCGGCGATGGGTGGCGTGCTGCCGCGCATGCGGTGATCCCGATGGCGCAGGGCTACATCAATGACCAGGCGGCGTTGCGTAGCGGGGCGCAGAATGCATCGGTGCGTGTGCGTGTGCAGGGCGAGGGTGCGTTCTTGAATCTGAAGTCGCGTGAGGTGGGGCATACCCGCCAGGAGTTCGAGTACCCGATTCCCCTCGCCGATGCGCGCGCGCTGCTGGACCTGTGCGTGGGCGGGCTGATCGACAAGCGCCGGCATCTGGTCGAGTACCAGGGCCATGTGTGGGAAGTGGACGAATTTCTCGGCGACAACGCCGGGCTGGTGGTGGCCGAGATCGAGCTCGCCAGCGCCGACGAAGCCTTTGCCAGGCCCGAGTGGATCGGTGCGGAAGTGACCGACGACACGCGGTATTACAATCTGGCGCTGGCATCGCATCCGTTTTCGCGCTGGGCCGGGTGATTCAGGAGCGGGGATTGGGGATTCGGGATTCGCAAGGGCAGGGTGCGGCGCCGCGCTGATCGATGCTGTCCGGGCATTGCCCTCACTCGTTTCTAATTTCCGCTGCAGCGATTGGGCTTATGCTCTGCGAATCCCAAATGCCCAATCCCACATCCCCGCTTATGCGCATCGATATCTGGTCCGACGTAGTCTGCCCCTGGTGCTGGATCGGCAAGCGCCGGTTTGAACAGGCCGTCGCAGCGCTGGGCGCAAGGGCGCCGGTGTTGGACATCCATTACCACGCCTTCGAGCTGGATCCGGACGCTGGCGCCGAGCCGGTACCGCTGCGCGACGCGCTGGCGCGCAAGTTCGGCGGGGTCGAGCGCGTCGAGCAGATGCTGGCGCAGACCCAGGCGACCGCGCGTGCGGAGGGCCTGCCGTTCGACTTCGGGCGCGGCCAGGTGCAGGTGAGTACGCTGCGTGCGCATCGGCTGTTATGGTTGGCCACGCATGAAGGCGATGTCGGTGCGGTGATGGAAGCGCTGTTTCATGCGCACTTTGCCGAAGGCCGCAACGTGGCGGCGACCGAGACCTTGCTGCGTGCCGGTGAGGCCGGCGGTCTTGCCGCCGCGCGCGTGCAGGCGATGCTCGACTCCGACGAAGGCACCGTCGAGGTCCAGGCGCAGCTGGCGCAGGCCCGTGCGCTGGGCATTCGCGCGGTGCCCAGTTTTGTGATCGACGGGCGCAGCCTGATCCAGGGCGCGCAGCCAGCCGAGAGCTTTGCGCAGGCCTTGTTGCAGTTGGCCGCCGAGTCGGTACCGGTCGGCGGCCCCGACGCCTGCGGGCCGGATGGCTGCCCGGTCTGATCGACCGGTTGCGCGATGCCTCTGCCAGCCAATGACCAGACAGCCGGTCCGCACCGTCCGCTCACGATTGCGGTGATCGGCGCCGGCCTGGCCGGCCTTGCCTGCGCCGACGCCCTGCACGCTGCCGGCCATGCGGTCACGGTGTACGAGCAGGGCGACGCACCCGGCGGGCGCATGCGTGGCCACGCCGGCAACCGCTGGCAATGCGATACCGGGGCACAGTATTTCACCGCACGCGATCCGGCGTTTGCGGCGGTGGTCGAGACGTGGATGGGCGCTGGTGTTGCCGCGCGCTGGCCGTTGCGCATCGCCAGTTGGGATGGCGTAGAGCGGCGCCTGTCGCAAAGCGCGCTGACGCGTTTTGTCGGCGTGCCGGACATGGCCGCCCCGGCGCGTGCGCTTGCGGTGGGCCTGGATGTGCGCATGCACGCGAAGCTGCGCACGCTGCAACGCAGCGGGCAGGGCTGGGCGGTGGATGTGCAGGACGGCGCTGCGCCGCACGGCGTCGATACGCTGCTGCTCGCGCTTCCGGCGCCCGAAGCGGCAATATTGCTCGCCAAGGTTGCGCCCGCGCTGTGCGAGATTGCCTGCAGTGCGCGGATGCGGCCTGCGTGGGCGCTGGTGCTGCGCTTCGATGCACGCATCGATCCGGGCTATGACGCGTTGTTCGTCAATGCCGGGCCATTGCGTTGGGTGGCGCGCGATTCCAGCAAACCAGGGCGAGGCGGCGCGGAGACCTGGCTGCTGCACGCCACTGCCGAGTGGAGCCGGGCCCATCGCGATGCATCGCCTGCCGAGGTCATCGCGCTCCTGTTGCCGGAATTGGCGGCGCTTGGCCTGCCGCTGCCGCACGCCTGCGATGCGTTTGGATGGACGGTCGCAAGTACCGAGCCGCCACTGCAGCTTGATTGCGTGTGGGACGCGCAGCGTGGTATCGGCATCTGCGGTGACTGGTTGGCCGGCGGCAAGGTCGAAGGCGCCTGGCAAAGCGGAACTGCGCTGGCGCAGCAGGTCTGTGCGGGTCATGCTGCCGACCGTGCCGACCGTGCCGACCGTGCCGACCGTGCCGACCGTGCCGACCGTGCCGACCGTGCCGACGCGTGACTCGGGGCTGCGTCTGCGCAACAACGAGACGCAGCGGCAGCGCGTCGCTTGCAGGGTTGGCGTACTGCGCGATACAGCGCGCGGTGCCATGGCGCATGGTCGAGCGCAGCGCCGGGCGATGCATGGACCGCGCGCACCGGCAGGGGCTGTGCTGATGCCTGACGCCGCTCCGGCCTCTGCCGACAGCACCACACAGGCGCCCGCACATACGCTGCGGCTGATCCTGGGCGACCAGCTCAACCCGCAGCACAGCTGGTTCGCGACCCGCGACCCCGGTGTGGTCTACGTGCTGATGGAAGTGCGCGAGGAAACCGACTACGTGCTGCATCACGCGCAGAAGATCCTGGCGATCTTCGCAGCGATGCGCGCGTTTGCGGCCGGGCTGCGGCAAGCCGGGCATCGGGTGCGCCATGTCGCGATCGACAGCCCCAGTAATCGGCAGTCCATCCCTGCCAATCTCGATGCGCTGATGGCCCACTACCGCGCCGGCCAGCTGGACTACCAGGCGCCGGACGAGTGGCGGCTGGATCAAGCGCTGCGGCAATGGAGTGCAGGCCGTGCGTTTGCCACGCGCATGGTCGACAGCGAGCATTTCCTGACCACGCGCAAGGAGGTCGCTGCATGCTTTGGTGCGGGCAGCCAGTGGCGCATGGAAGTGTTTTACCGCTACATGCGCCGCCGCCACCGCATCCTGCTCGACGCGGCCGGAGAGCCGCAGGGCGGGCGCTGGAATTTCGATCACGACAACCGCGCGCCGTGGCCGGGCGATCCGCCCGCGCCGCAGGACTGGCGTACAGCGCACGACCACCGCGCGTTGTGGCGCAGCATCGAAGCTGCCGGTGTGCGCAGTTTCGGAGCGCCCAGCGCCGAGGCATTGCCCTGGCCATTGGATCGCAACGAAGCGCTGCAGCAGCTGGATGCCTTTATCGCGCAGGCGTTACCGGACTTCGGCCGCTACGAAGATGCGATGAGTACCCGCAGCCCGCGGCTGTTCCACTCGCTGCTGTCGTTCGCGCTCAACGTCAAGATGCTGCACCCGGCCGAGGTGATTGCGCGCGCCGAGGCGTCATGGCATCACGGGCAGGCACCCCTGGCATCGGTGGAAGGCTTCATCCGCCAGATCCTGGGCTGGCGCGAATACGTGCGCGGTGTGTACTGGTCGCAGATGCCCGAGTACGCCCACACCAATCGCCTGGATCAGCATGCGCCGCTGCCGCACTGGTTCTGGGATGGACAGGTCGGCATGCGCTGCCTGGCCGATGCGGTCGGCAACTCGCTGGCCAATGCGCACGCGCACCACATCCAGCGGCTGATGGTGATCGGCAATTTTGCGCTGCTGGCGGGGCTGGACCCGCAAGCGCTGCATCGCTGGTATCTGGGCGTGTATATCGATGCGTTCGAATGGGTGGAGCTGCCCAATACGGTGGGCATGAGCCAGTTTGCCGATGGCGGCCTGCTCGGCAGCAAGCCCTACATCAGCGGCGCGGCCTACATCGACCGCATGAGCGACTACTGCGCCGGGTGCGGGTATCAGCGCAAGGCACGTACCGGCCCCAAGGCCTGCCCGTACAACGCGTTGTACTGGGATTTCCTTGCGCGGCAGCGCCCGCTGCTGGGCGGCAACGAGCGCCTGGCGATGCCGTACCGGCAGCTCGATGGCATGGCACCCGAGGTGCTGGAGGGCATCCAGGCCCAGGCCGCGCATTGGCGGGCACACCTGGACGTGCTCTGAAGCCGTTGCGGGGCCGGGCCAGGGCGCGGTCGCCGGGCGCTCTGCACCTGCGCTCAACGCGCGTCCCGGCCAGCCTGCCGATCCAACGCCCGCCTGAATGCGCGATCTGACGCTGCAACGCGCATCTGCGACAATGCCGCGCTGCGCCCTCGTGGCGCCTGGCCCGGGAGTCCCCCCAACATGCTTCTGATCGGCGTTGCCGGTACCGAACTCAGCGCACAGGAACGCGACTGGCTGCAGCACGATGCGGTTGCCGGCGTGGTGCTGTTCACGCGCAACTTCGCCTCGCGCACGCAGGTGGCCGAGTTGTCGGCGTCCATCCGCGCGGCCGCGCCGCGCCCGGTGTTGATCTGCGTGGACCAGGAGGGCGGACGCGTGCAGCGGTTTCGCGAAGGCTTCAGCGCGCTGGCGCCGTTGCAAAGCTTCGGTGCGCAGTACGCGCAGGACCCCGAGGCTGCGCTGGCCGCGGCCAGCGCGCACGCGCAGCTGATGGCCAGCGAGGTGCGTGCCAGCGGCGTGGATCTGAGCTTCGCGCCGGTGGTGGACCTTGGCCGCGGCAACCGCGCCATCGGCGACCGCGCCTTCAGCGACGACCCGCAGATCGTGGCCACCTTCACCCGTGCCTATGTGCAGGCGCTGCACGGCGCCGGCATGGCCGCCACGCTCAAGCATTTCCCCGGCCACGGCACGGTGCTGGAAGATACCCACGTCGACCACGCCAGCGACCCGCGACCGCTCGAAGTGCTGCAGGCGGAAGACCTGGTGCCGTTCGTGGCGGGGATCGAGGCGGGCGCCGACGCGGTGATGATGGCGCACGTGGTCTACCCGCAGGTCGCGCCGGAACCGGCAGGCTACTCGCCGCGCTGGATCGAGCAGATCCTGCGTGGGCAGCTGGGCTTCCGCGGCGTGGTTTTTTCCGACGACATCGGCATGGCGGCGTCGTTCACCGCCGGTGGCGTGGCGGGCCGGGTGCATGCGCATCTGGATGCCGGCTGCGACGTGGTGCTGGTCTGCCACCCGGAGCTGGTCGACGAATCGCTGCAGGCCGTGCAGGGCCGCAGCCTCAATACTGCAGCCCTGATCGGGCTGATCGGTCGTGGCGCGCTCGGCTGGGATGGCCTGCTGGCCGGCACCGACGCTTCCTTCAACACTCCTTCTGCCTCTTTCGGAACAATTGCCTGATGTCCACGCTCACCATTTCCCAGGCCCTGGCCCAAGCCGATCTGCTGGTCGACCGCCCGGCCATCGATGCCGCCGTGTCCACCATTGCCGACGCCATCGCGCGCGACTACGCCGGTGAAGTGCCGGTGTATCTCACCATCATGCACGGCGCGCTGCCGTTCTCCGGCCAGCTGGCGCTGGAACTCGGCGCACGTGGCCAGGACCTGCAGTTCGATTACCTGCATGCCACCCGCTACCGCGGCGAAACCGTTGGTGGCGAGCTGGTGTGGAAGCATCGTCCGGCCACCGCACTGTTCGGCCGCCGGGTGATCCTGGTCGACGACATCCTCGACGAGGGCTACACCCTGCAGGGCGTGCGCCAGTGGTGCCTGGAGCAGGGCGCCACCGACGTGCGCGTGGCGGTGCTGACCGTGAAGCGGCACGACCGCTGCGTGCCCGGCGTCACCGCCGACTACGTGGGAGTGGAAGTGGCAGACCGCTACGTGTTCGGTTTCGGCATGGACGTCAACGAGCAGCTGCGTGGCATTCCTGCCATCTACGCGATGAAGCAGTAATCCACGCGGCGTGGCCGGGCGTGGTGGCTGCGCTCGGGGCTCGAAGCAGCGCGCGGACGCGGCGCAGCGCCGCGCGCCGTGCCTGGGGACGCGGAGATCGCAGTCCTGCATGTTCACTATCGACACCGATAGCCTTGTCGGCGTCGTTCGTATTGGCCCGCCACTGCGCGGGCAACCTGGCGCGCGCCGCGCGCATCCACGTCCGTTCGTAGCAGAGGTCGCCCATGTCCCCCAATTCCATCGCCCTGGCCGTCATCGGCGGCACCGGTGTCTACAAGCTCGCGCAGCTCGACGACGTGCAGACGCATGAGCTCGACACCCCATATGGCGTACCGTCCGGGCCGATCCGTGTCGGCATGTTGCTCGGCCATCGCGTGGCGTTCCTGGCCCGGCACGGCGAGGGGCATTCGTTGCCGCCGCACAAGGTCAACTACCGCGCAAACATCGCTGCGCTGCAGCAAATCGGTGCCTCGCGCGTGCTTGCGCTCAACACGGTGGGCGGAATCACCGACCAGTTCGGGCCGCGCGTGCTGGCGTGCCCCGACCAACTGATCGACTACACCTGGGGCCGCATTTCCACCTTCTGCGAAGAGCCCGGCAGCGAGGTGCAGCATGTGGATTTCGGCCACCCGTATTCGCCCATGTTTCGCAGCAAGGTGATTGCCGCCGCCAAGGTGACCGGCGTCACGCTGGTGGCCGGTGGTTGCTATGGCGCGACGCAAGGACCACGGCTGGAAACGATTGCAGAGATCGCACGCATGCGTCGCGACGGCTGCGATCTGGTCGGCATGACCGGCATGCCCGAAGCGGGGTTGGCGCGCGAAAAAGGCCTGGAATATGCGTGTCTGGCGATCGTGGCCAACTGGGCGGCCGGCTGCGGCGACGCGCAGGAGATCACCATGGCCGACGTGTTGGCCAACGTGGATGCCGCCTCGTCCGGCCTGCCGGAGCTGATTGGCGAACTTGCACGCGGGTGATTGTCATTGGGGAATAAGCTTTGCATACTCGGCGCGTACGCACCGCCGTACACCACCCATTAATTATTGCAAAGGTCTCGCATCACCATGCCGAACGGTACCGTCAAGTGGTTCAACGACGCCAAGGGATTTGGCTTCATCTCACCGGAGGACGGCAGCGCCGATGTCTTCGCGCACTTCTCCGCGATCAATTCCAAGGGCTTCCGCAGCCTGCAGGAAGGCCAGCGCGTCAGTTATGACGTGACCCAGGGCCCCAAGGGTGCCCAGGCTTCGAACATCACGCCGGTCGAGTAATCTGTCTCGATTGTGCGGTTGAAGAACCCCGCCACGGCGGGGTTTTTTTTGCGCCGTTGTGCGTGGGCAGCAATAACGAAACAGAGCAGGGACGATGCAACGAACATTACGGATTGCGGTGGTTGGCTACGGAACGGCGGGGCAGGCGCTGGCAGTGTTGCTGGGGGCCGATGGGCATCAACTGGAGGTGTTCGAGCGCGCCGCCGCGCCCGGGCCGGTGGGCGCAGGCTTCTTGCTGCAGCCCAGTGGCCTGCAGGTGCTCTGGAACATGGGCTTGCTGCCGCAGGCGCTTGCGCATGGCGCACCGGTGCGCCGCTTGTACGGCGACACGCCCTGCGGACGCGCAGTGATGGACATGCAGTACCGTGATCTGGATGCGCGCCTGATGGGTGTGGGCATGCAGCGCGGCGCCTTGTTTACGCTGCTGCGCGAGGCCTGGCCGCAGCACGCGCAGCTGCATGTGGATACGCAGATCACCGCCATCGACCACGACGGCGTGCGCGTGCAGGATCAACGCGGGCAATGGCACGGCCCTTTCGATCTGATCATCGCCGCCGATGGCTCGGCCTCCACCTTGCGCGCGCAGGCGCAGGGAACCCGGCTGGATCGGGTGTATCCATGGGGCGCGCTGTGGTGTCTGTTGCCGCGCGAGGACTGGCCGTTCGTGGACGAATTGCGCCAGCGCTATATCGGCGCGCGCAAGATGATCGGCCTGCTGCCGGTGGGTACGCGTCCGGGCGACGACACCCCGCGGCTGAGTTTTTTCTGGAGCCTGCCGTGCAGCGATTTCGTGGCCTGGGAACAACGCGGCATTGCCGCCTGGCGCGACGAGGTGGCGCAGATGTGGCCGGAAGCGCACGCGCGGCTTGCCACGGTGCAGGTGCATGGCGCACTGGCGCGGGCGAGCTATCGCGATGCGGTGGTGTCGCGCTGGCATCGCGGCCGCTTCGTGCTTGCCGGCGATGCGGCGCATGCGATGAGCCCGCAGCTCGGGCAGGGCGTGAACATGGCCCTGCTCGACGCGCTGGCCATGCGCGATGCATTGCGTACGGGCAGCGATCTGGACGAAGCGCTGCAGCGGTATCAACGCGAACGCCAGGCGCATGTGGCGATCTATCACCGCTGGAGCCGCTGGCTGACGCCGTTGTTCCAGTCAGAACGCGACCTCTGGGCACAGGGCCGCGATCTGCTGCTGCGCCCGATGGGACGTGTGCCGGGCGGGCGCGGGCACATGCTGCGCGTGCTCAGCGGCACCCAGCATGGCTGGTTCGGCAAGTTGGCGTTGGCGCCGGAATTCGTCGAGGCGTTATCGCAACCGGTGGCGCATGCGGCCGACGACACGGCGGAAGTGGCCGCAGCGTCGTAGCGTTGGCCGGCGCATTCGCGGCGCTGGCTAACGCACCGGCAGTGCCATCGCGTCGCCTTCCACACAGGCGACCAGGCGCTCGCCTTCGGTGAGCGTCGGCACGATGCCTGCGGTGAACTGCGAGAACGCCGGCAGGATGGTCACGCGCTCGCGCAACCAGAAGGCGGGCCAACGTCGCGACAGCCCCGGCAGCTTGGCCAGTGGATGCAGATGCCCGCACAGCACATGGCCGGTGGGGTGCGGCACTGGGTCGTGGCGCAGCACGAACGGGCCATCTTCGACCTGTTCGCCGGCCGCTTCGATCTGCAACCCGGCACCTGCCAGTGCGCGGTCGTGATTGCCGCGGATGGCGATCACCCGCAACGCGCAATGTTGCTCGCGCCATGCGCTCCAGCGCCGATGCCAGGCGGCGCGCGGTGCCGGGCCGTGCAGCAGGTCGCCCAGGATCCACAGCGCGTCGACCTGGCGCTGGGCGAGCAACCCATCCAGCCGCTCCAGATCGTGCGCGGTGCCGCCGGCCGGCAAGCCGATGCCGGCGCGCCGGAACACATCGGCCTTGCCCAGGTGCAGATCGGCAATCAACAACGCGCGCTGCGCGGGGCGATACAAGGCACGTTCGCCGAGCAACTCCACGGTTTCGCTGGCCAGCTGCAGCTGCACGCTATCGCCCATGCTTGCGCTCCAGTTGTTCGGCAGCGCGCAACACGCGCGCCTTCCAGTCTTCGGTACTCAGTTGCCCACGCACGCGTTCGGCCCACAGCGGAAACGACAACGGGGTGAGGCTGCGCGGCTTGCACAAGCGCAATTCGCGTCGCGCGCAGTCTTCCAGCGCATGTGCCAGGCGGGCGAGTTCCAGCTGGCCTTCGAACACCTCGCGCTCGGCCTGTGCCAGCAACAGGTGATCCGGGTCGAAGCGCTGCAACACGTCGTACAGCAAGCCGCTGGAGGCCTGCAGCTGACGCAGGCTGCGCGGCGCACGCCCAGGCAACGAGGGCGACAGCAAGCCGGCCACGCGCGCGATCTCGCGGAACTGCCGGCGTGCCAGCTCGCCCAGGTTGAGGCTGTCGCGCAGATCGTCGAACAGCGCTACCGGCGACAACAAGCTCTGTAGTACATCGGCATCGATCTCGACGTCCTGCGCCGGCGACAGCACAAAGCCATAGTCGTTGGCAGCGAAGCTGAAGGTGTTGCGCTGACGCCGGCCCCAGCGCGCCGCCAGCAACGCGGCCAGCCCTTCGTTGACCTGCCGGCCGGCGAACGGGTACACGAATACATGCCGGCCATCGCGGGCCTTGATGCTTTCCACCAGCAGATGGTCCGGCCCCGGCAGCGAAGAGAGCGAGGCCTGCAGCTGCAGTAACGGCGCCAAGGCCTGCATCTCCGGCGCATCGCCGGGGTCGGCGAATACCGCTTCCACTTCGCGCCCCAATGCCGACGACAGCGGCATGCGTCCGCCCATCCATTTGGGCACCACGCCGCTGCCGCCCTTGGCCACGCGCACGTAGGCGGTCATGTCTTCCAGCCGCACCAGCTCCAGCAGGCGGCCGGCAAACTGGAAGCGGTCACCGCGGCGCAGACGGCCGACGAACTGTTCTTCCACCGCGCCCAGTCGCCCGCCGCGCAGGAACTGCACGCGCACGCTGCCATCGCTGGTGATGGTGCCGATGGACAACCGGTGCCGAAGCGCCACACGCCGATCGACGACGCGGTACACGCCGTCGTCGTCGCGCACCACCTTGTGGAAATCCGGGTAGTGCGCCAGGGCACTGCCACCTTGCACGATGAAGTCCAGCACCGCATTCCAGGTGGGTCTTTCCAGCGCAGCGAAGGCATCGGTGCCGCGCACTTCCTCGAATAACGCATCGGCCTGGAAGCCGCCGCCGAGGGCGAGGGTGACGCAGTGTTGCGCCAGCACATCCAGTGACAAGCGCGGCGGCGGCCGTGCTTCGATATGGCCGTGGGTGAGCGCGCGTCGGGCGGCGGCGTATTCCACCAGTTCCAGCGCATGCGAGGGCACGCACACCACGTGCCCGGACTCGCCGGGGCGGTGACGTGCGCGCCCGGCGCGCTGCAGCAGGCGCGCGATGCCTTTGGGGCTACCGACCTGCAACACCTGATCCACCGCCGGAAAATCCACGCCCAGATCCAGGCTGGACGTTGCCACCACGCAGCGCAGGCTGCCATCGGCCAGGCCGCGCTCGGCGGCCGCGCGTAGCGATGGATCCAGCGAGCCGTGATGCAGCGCGAGCGTGGCCAGGTCTTCGGGCCACACCGCGCTCAAGGCCTGATGCCACAACTCGGCCTGCGCACGCGTGTTGGTAAACACCAGGCTGGTGCGCTGCTGCATGATCTTTTGCAGCACGCGCGCCAGCTGTGCCAGACCAAGATGGCCCGCCCATGGGAACCGCTCGCCACTTTCCGGTAGCAGCGTTTCCAAGGTCATCGTGCGCGGTTTGACGCCCGATACCAGCGCTGCATCGGGCAGGTGCGGCAGCAGCACATCGCGCGCCTGCGGCAGATTACCCAGCGTTGCCGACAGCCCCCAGATGCGCAGGTGCGGCGTCCATCCGCGCAAGCGCGCCAGACACAGTTGCAGCAGCACGCCACGCTTGTTGCCGAGCAGCTCGTGCCACTCGTCGACGATCACGCAGCGCAGCGCCGACAGCTGCGGCGCGGTGTCCGGATACGACAGCAGCAAGGCCAGCGATTCGGGCGTGGTGACCAGCACGTCGAGCTTGCCGCTGCGTGCCAGCCGCTTGTCGCGCGCGCTGGCATCACCGGTGCGCAGTCCCACCTGCCAGTCCAGCCCCAGTGCTTCCACCGGTTCGCGCAATGCGCGCGCGGTGTCGGCGGCCAATGCCCGCAACGGCGTGATCCACAACACCTGCAGATTGCGTTGCTGCTGGCGCCGCGCAGGTGCAGCAGGTTTGCCTTGTTTAAGCGGTAACTTGCGCCCGCGCGCAGCCAATGCGTCCAGCAATGGCCCGCCGAACGCCGCCAGCGTCTTGCCGCTGCCGGTGGGCGTGTGCAGCAAGCCGGACTCGCCATCGAGATAGCGCTTCCACACATCGCGTTGAAACGGCAACGGCGCCCAGCCGCGCTGCGCGAACCAGTCGCGCCACTGCTGCAATGGCGTGCCGCGTGTCTGCTGCGCCGCCGTCACCGCGCCAGGGCCTGCAGGCTGCTCAGGTGGTCGGCCTCGGACATCGGCTTGTCCTGCCGCCAGCGCAGGATGCGCGGGAAGCGCACCGCGATACCGGACTTGTGCCGTGCGCTGCGGTTCACCGCTTCAAACCCCAGCTCGAACACATGATGCGCGGTGACCGCGCGCACCGGGCCGAACCGTTCGGTGGTGTTGGCACGAATCCAGCGGTCCAGCTGCAGGATTTCCTTGTCGTCCAGGCCCGAATAGGCCTTTGCGATCGGCACCAGCTGTCCCTCATGCCACAGCCCGAAGGTGTAGTCGGTATACAGCGTGCTGCGCCGGCCGTGGCCGGCTTGCGCGTACAACAACACCGCATCGATGGTGAGCGGGTCGATCTTCCACTTCCACCAGTCGCCACGTCGGCGCCCGGCCTGATAGACGGAGTTGGCGCGCTTGAGCATCAGCCCTTCCACGCCGCGCTCGCGCGCCTCCACGCGCACCTGCGCGGCGGCCTGCCAATCGCTCACCTGCACCAGCGGAGAGGCGACGATGCGCGGGTCGGCGCGTGTGGCAAGCACGCCGTCCAGCAGTGCGCGTCGCTCCTGCAGCGGGCGCTCACGCAGGTCTTCGCCGTCCAGTTCGAGCAGGTCGTAGGCGACCACGCGCGCCGGCGCGTCGGCCAGCGTCTTGGGGCCGGGCTTGAGCCGTTGGATGCGCGTCTGCAAGGCAGTGAACGGCATCGGCAAGGGCTGCTCCGGTTTCCAGGCCAATAGCTCACCATCGATGACGGTGCCGTCGGGCAACTGCATCGCCGCGCGTTCGATCTCCGGAAAGCGCCCGTCCAGGCGCTCTTCGCCGCGCGACCACAGCGCCGTTTCGCCGGCGCGCCGGATCAGTTGCAGCCGGATGCCGTCCCACTTCCATTCCAGCAGCCAGTCGTCGATGGGTCCCAGCGTATCGACGGCCGCTTCGAGCGGTGAAGCAAGAAAGAACGGGTAGGGCTGCTGACGATCGCCGGGCAGTTCTTCGCTGGTCAGCAGATCGGCCAGATAGGTCGGATGCGGGCGCCAACTGCCGAGCATGCGCTGCGCGATGCGCGCGATGTCCACGCCTGACAGCTCCGCCAGCGCCTGCTGCACGAGCCGCTGCGACACGCCGACCCGCAACGCGCCGGTGAGCAGCTTGTTGAACACCAGCCGCTCGTCGAAGGCCAGGCTGCGCCAGGCCTGCACGATGCACGCCTTGCGCACGGCGACGTCCTGATTGGCGATCGGCAACAGCCGGTGTTCGATCCATTCCGCCAGCGGCAGGTCGGCCGCTTCGGTGTCCGGGTCGTCCAGCAACAGGGCCAGCGTTTCAGCCAGGTCGCCGACATGGTCGTAGCTGTCGGCCACCAGCCAGTCGGCGATGCCGGCGGTGTCGGTGATCCATTCGCGTAATTCGCCGCTGCTGGCAATGCGCATGCGCGTACTGGCCACCTTGCCGCCGGCCAGCAGATACAGTGCCCAGGCCGCATCCAGCGGCGCGGCATCGCGAAAATAGGCGACCAGCGCCGCACGCTTGTCCAGCGTGCCGGTGCTGCGGTCCAGGGTGCGGTACAGCGCGGCAAACCGCTTCACGGCATTGCCTCTGCCTTGGCCTGTCTGTTGGCCGCGCGCAGTTCCAGCGCGCGGCGCGTGAATGCGGCCAGCGTGCGTGGACGACGTTGCAGACGCGGCGGGCCGATGACCGCCGCCGGCACGCTGCGGCACACACGAAATGCCAGCGCATGCCGGCCGAACGCAAGTGCGCCGCTCAGGCGAATGCGCACACGCGCGCGTGTATACCGACGTGCGGGCAACGGGTTCATTCCTCGGCTCCGAAATCGGTGCGGAAGGCTTCGGCCGCAACGCCGCGCTCGCGCAGGTGCTGGATCAGCGCATCGGTGTTGCCGTGGGTGGCGATCACACGGCGGGCGCCGGTGTCTTCGATGGTCCGCAGCAGGTCCGGCCAGTCGGCATGATCGGAGACCACGAAGCCGCGATCGTAGTTGCGGCGCCTGCGATTGCCGCGAATGCGCATCCAGCCCGATGCGAATCCTTGTTGCGCGTGGCGGAAGCGGCGGATCCAGGAGCTGCCGGCCGCCGACGGCGGTGCCAGCACCAACTGCCCGGCATAGTCCGCGCCGCGCGCATGTTCGCTGACCGGCTGCGTGTCCAGCATCGCGATCCCGGCCTGGCGGTACACCGCTACGCCGGCCGCAATCGCGCCGTGCAGCAGTGCGGGCTGGGTGTCCCAGGCGCGCAGCTCGGCCAGCACGCGCTGCGCCTTGCCCAGTGCGTAGCAATACAGGATGGCAGCCTCGCCACGCTCGGCGCACTCGCGTCGCCAGGCCACGATATCGGCCGCCACATCGGCGGTGTCGGGCCAGCGATACACCGGCAAGCCGAACGTTGCCTCGGTGATGAAGGTGTCGCATGGCACCACTTCGAACGGCGCGCAGGTGGGATCGTGCTGGCGCTTGTAATCGCCGGAGGCCACCCAGACTTCACCATCCACTTCGATGCGCACCTGCGCCGACCCCAGCACGTGTCCGGCCGGATGCAGCGACACGCGTGCGCGTCCCAGCGTAAACGCCTCGCCATCGGCATGCGGGTGATAGACCTGTTCGCCAAGCCGCCATTGCAGGATCGGCAGGCTTTCGCGGGTGCAGTGGTATTCGCCCATGCCGCCACGGGCGTGATCGCCGTGGCCATGGGTGATCACCGCACGCGGCACCGGGCGCCAGGGATCGATATGGAAGTCGCCCTGCGGGCAATACAGCCCCTCGGGGCCAAGTACCACCAGATCACCGCGTGGGTTCGTGTCGTCGTTGCCGTTGCGCATGCGGCAACTCTGGCCAAGCCGGTGTGCAGATCCTGAGAATGGGAATGGCTGCATCGGCTGGGCAACAAGACGTGGTCGCGCTGCCAACCGCAGGGCCAGCGCTGGCGCGATGTCGGTGCACATGGCGGGTGGATGCGGGCGCGGACCGGACGCGATGCCGCGCCTGCATTGCCAACGCACAGTCGCCATGGCCGGTGCCGGCGATGGTGACGCGCTACCGCAAGCAGCCCGTCAATGCCGCGTACGCCGCCCGGATGCGCGTACCGCCATCGCCTCCACGGCCAGCGTGAACCCACGCTCCTCGCCGCCCTGCATTGCGCCTACGTCGACCACGTGGCGGCGGATCTCCTCACCCTTGCCGTTACGCACCACCACGACCACGGTGTATTCCCACGGATCGCCGTCGGCGGGGTGGCGGATGGTGCCGTCGACCTTCAACGGCACGATCCGCGCCGGCTGCGCGTGCTGTGCAGCCGCCGAGTCGAAGCGCAGGTGGTGTTTGCAGGCAGGGCAGATGATCGCGCTTTCCAGGATCGTGGCCTTGCAATGCGGACAGCTGCGCGTGGCGCCGGGCGTGCCCGGGCGCGGTGCACTCATGTGGCGTCGGTGCTGTCGCCGCCCACGCTGGCCTTGGCGGCGGCTGACGGCTTGCTGCCGGCGTCTTCGCCCCAGCCGAAGTCGGCCTGGCCACGCATGCGGGCGCCCGAGGCGACGGTGAGGTTGCCGGCCTTGACGTCGCCGACCAGCACGCCGGACGTCTGCAGTTCCACCTGCGCGGCGGACTCGATATTGCCTTCCAGCTCGCCGGCGATGATGACCTTGTTGGCGCGCACGCCTCCGGTGAGCTTGGCGCCGCGTTCGATGGTGAGATCGCCCTTGACGTTGACGTCGCCCTTGAAGCGGCCGGCCAGACGCACGTGACCGGCGCCCTCGATCTTGCCTTCGATGCTGATGTCGGCGGCGATCAGCGATTCCTTGGCTTCGCCCTGACGCTGCGATGGCGCAGCGGCCGGCACGACGCTGGGCGCTGCGGCGGCGGCCGGCACCGGCGGGGCGGGGCCGGGGTCGGCATTGAACAGCCGGCCATCGGCGGCAGGCGCCTCCGGGGCTGCGGGAGCGCCGTCTTTCTTGTTGGGACCTTGATCGCGCCACATCGACATCGGACTGCCTCGCTTCGGGGGTCTGGGCCGACTATCGCTGCGTCAATCGATCTTTTGTGTGACAGAGCGCGCAATCCGAGACCGACAGCGCGCCGCTCTGGCCCTGTGGGTCAATCCGGCCTGCTCGCTCCGGCGCCATGACGCTCGACCCGGTTGCGTCCGCGATGCTTGGCGGCATACAGCGCCGCGTCGGCCTTCTGGATCAGGCTGGCGCCCAGTTCGCCGTCGGCCGGGAAACTGGCCACACCGATGGACGCGGTGACGCGCGGCAACGCGCGTTGCCCATCGGTGACCGCCAATGCCGCGATCTGCGCGCGGATCTGCTCGGCCACGCGCATGGCTTCCTCGCCATCGGCCTCGGGTAGGATCACGGTGAATTCTTCGCCACCGTAGCGGCAGGCCACGTCTTCGGCGCGCAGACGGGTCAGCAACAGCTCGCCCACCGCAGCCAGCAGCAGGTCGCCGCCGGCATGCCCCTGGCTGTCGTTGAACTGCTTGAAGTGGTCCACGTCCAGCATCAGCACCGACAGCGGCAGCCCGCGTCGCGCGCAGCGGGCCAACTCATGACTGAGCGATTCTTCCAGATAGCGGCGGTTGTACAGCCCGGTCAGCGCATCGCGGATCGACTGCCGGCGCAGCGATTCGCGCAGGCGCAGGTTGCTCAGCGCCAGCGACAACTGCTCGGCCGCAGCCTCGGCGATCTCCAGGCGCGGCATCGGGCCCGGACCGGGCGAGGACAGAAACAAAAATCCCAGTTGGGTGCCTTGCGCCGACATCGGCAGGCACGCGGTGGTGATCGGCGTCTGGCCACCCGGCTCCTCGATGTGCGCACACAACGCATCGCGGGCGAGGTCGTCGATGACATGCGGCTGGCCGCGGCGCAGCGCCCAGCATTCTTCCGGCAGCAGATGCGGTGCACTCTGCACCAGCGGCTCGCCCCAGTGACTGATCGCCTCGGCGCGATCCTGCGAGGCACGCAGCAGATACACGCTGCCGGCAACGCCCGGCAGCAGGCTGGCCAGCGTGCGGCTGGTGACCACCAACGCTTCTTCTGCGCTGATGCAGCTCTGCAGCAGCCCGGTGTAACGGCTCAGCAGGTTGAGATCGGCGGTACTGCGCTGCAGCGCGCCGACACTGTCGCCCAGTTCGCGATTGGCTTGCGCCGCCAGACGCTCGGCCTGCGCGCGATGGCGCAATTCGCGCATCAGCACCGCATACACGGTGCCGACCACCGCCAGGCCGAACGGAATGCCGGCCAACGCCAGCACCAGCAACAGGGTCGCGCTCTGCCGGCTGCTTTCGGCACGTTGCGCAAGCAGCTCCTGCTCGCGCTGCACCATCGTCAGCGCCTGCTCGCGGATGGCGCTGGTGGTGCGGAACGCGCTCTGGCGGATGCTCGCACGTGCCGGCTCCAGGCCGCCCTGGGCATAGACATCGAGCACCTGCTGGATCTGCCGCAGCCGCGCCTCCACCAACGCCTGCAGCTGGGTCAGGTGCTGCTCCTGCGACGGGTTGTCGACGATCAGCCGGCGCAGGTTGCCTAGCAGGATCGGCAGGCGCTCGACGCTGGTCTGATAGTCCAGCAGGTAGGCATCGTTGCCGGTGAGCAGGAAGCCGCGCTGCGCGGATTCGGCATCCAGCAGGCGTGCCTGGATCTCGTCGACTCGGCCGATCACTTCATGGGTGTGCGAGACCAGCGCCGCGTCGGCCAGCGAACGCCGCGCACCGACAAAGATGCCGACGCCGATCACGATGAAGATCAGCGCAGAGAAGATCAGCGCCAGCTGGTTGCGGCGGCGCGAGGTAAAGAATGAGGGCATGCAGGATGCTAGCCTGCCGGCCTCGACAACACGAGCCCAATCGCGGCGCAAGACGTGCGCGCCGGCACGAAAGTGAAGGCAGGCCGGCGATGCGATGTGCTGCGTTCACCGTGGCGGACAGCGGGAAGTTGCTTGTCGGCATGCCTGGTGCCGGGAGGTGTCCGGCGGCGTGCGCATGCCGAGCGTGGCGCATCCTGCGCCCACCGGGGCGGTGAGCGCAGGGGACAGATGCGGCTTGAGGCAGCTGACGAATCTACTGCGCAGTAGTCAGGCGGGTGCGGCCGGTGCGCGAAAGCGGTAGGTGCCGCGTGTACACCGATGCTCTATGCGGGCCGGCGATGCCTACCTGATAACTGCTCGTGGTCTTAGTGCTGCGGATGCTCGGCGTCGTGCTTGTCGGCGTTCTGCTCGGCCTTGTTGGCCATCTCGCGGGTCTTGTCGGCGGTTGCGTCTGCGGCATTGGCAGTCGCACGGCTGGCGTCGGCGGCCAGTTCGCGTGCGGCCACGCGGGCGTCGGCGGTGGCGGCCTTGGCCTGCACTGCGGCGCGGTCGGCGGCCTGTTCGGTAGCAGCTGCGGCATGCTTTGCGGCAGAGGCAGCGTCGCGGCGCGCCTGCTCCGCATCGGGGCCCTGACAGGCAGCAAGGGTGAGGGCGGCAATGGCGCTCAACGACAGCATGCGGATCGTCTTCATGAGGTGGTCCTGTTCCTGTTCCGGTGTTGGAGAGCGGAGCTTATGCAGGGCTCGATGCAGCCTGCGTCAAGGTGCGGCCCAGGCCCGGGGCGCCGGACGACAGGGCCGGGAGCGCGGCCTCCAGGCCGTCGCGCGTGGAAGCAGACGCGTTGCCCGGCAAATCGCAGGCAAAGAAAAAGCCGCTGGAAACCAGCGGCTTTTTCCGAACTCGCTTGGAGTCAAGAAGTGATTACTTCTTGGCTTCTTCGGCGGTGTCCTTAGCAGCTTCGGCGGTGTTTTCAGCCGTCTTGGCAGCGTCGGCAGCCTGCTCAGCAGCAGCGTCGGTCGCGGCGCCGGAAGCGGACTGGGCAGCGTCAGCAGCGGTGTCGGCCGAAGCAGCGGCGGTGTTGGCAGCAGCCTGAGCGGCGTCAGCCGACTGCGAGCCCGAGGCAGCAGCCTGGTCGGCAGCGGTCTGAGCGTCGGCAGCAGCTTCGTTAGCCGAAGCAGCAGCGTCCTGAGCCTGTTCCGGCTTCGAGCAAGCGGTCAGGGCCAGGCCCAGCGCCATTGCGATCAGCAGCTTGTTGATGGTCATTGTTTCAATCCTCGTCGTTAGATTAGGCAACGCGCTATTGCGCGCCCCCGACATGATGACGGCCACAAGACGAGTGTCAAGCGTACGCGCATTCAGCTTTGCAAAATCGACGTTAATACCAATTAAATCAATTCGATAGCGATAGCGGTCGCCTCGCCGCCACCGATGCACAGCGTCGCGATCCCGCGCTTGCCTCCGCGCGTGCGCAACGCGTTCACCAATGTCACTACCAGCCGCGCACCGGACGCGCCGATGGGATGGCCCAGTGCGCAGGCACCACCGTGCACGTTGACCTTGTCGTGCGCGATGCCCAGTTCCTTGATCGGCACCATCGGCACCACGGCAAAGGCTTCGTTGATTTCAAACAGGTCCACCTCGTTCAGTTGCCAGCCGATCTTGCCGACCAGCGACTGGATCGCCGACACCGGTGCGGTGGTGAACCACTCCGGTGCCTGCGAGTGGGTGACGTGGCCGACGATGCGCGCCAGTGGCGTCACGCCACGCTGTTGGGCATCGTCCGCGCGCATCAGCACCGTGATTGCCGCGCCGTCGGAAATGCTCGACGAACTGGCGGCGGTGACGGTGCCGTCCTTCTTGAAGGCCGGCTTCAGGGTCGGGATCTTGGCCACGTCGGACTTGCCCGGCTGCTCGTCGCTGTCGACGACCACCGCGCCCTTGCGCGTGGTCACCGTGAACGGAACGATTTCAGCGGCGAATGCGCCGCTGCGCTGCGCCGCCTGCGCACGCTCGACCGAAGCGATCGCGAAGGCATCCTGGTCTGCGCGGCTGAAACCGAACTTTTCCGCCGTGGCCTCACCGAACACGCCCATGGCCTGGCCATCGTACGGGTTGGTCAACCCGTCCCAGGCCATGTGATCCACCGCCTGGAAGTTGCCGTAGCGGTTGCCGGTGCGCGAGTTGGGCAGCAGATGCGGCGCGTTGCTCATCGACTCCATGCCACCGGCCACCACGATGCTGGCCGAACCGGCCTTGATCAGGTCGTGCCCGAACATGATCGCCTTCATCCCCGAGCCGCACACCTTGTTAATGGTGGTGGCACCGGTGGAGGTAGGGATGCCGGCGGCGATCGCGGCCTGCCGTGCAGGCGCCTGGCCGAGATTGGCCGGCAGCACGCAGCCAACGATGACTTCGGACACATCGGCCGGCGCGATCTGCGATTGCGCGAGCGCCGCTTCGATGGCGGCGGCGGCGAGCGTGGGTGCCGGCACACCATTGAATTGACCGAGAAACGAGCCGATGGCAGTGCGTTTGGCAGCAACGATGACGATGTCGGACATGAGCGGATACCGTTTAAAGTGAAACGATTATCTGCCTCGCGGCTGATTCGCGCCAGCAAGCTGAAGTGCGACGACAGCGGCGCGGCCGTGGTGTATATGATGCGGTCAGGGCCCGGGATGGGGCCCATCCATGGAATGGGTTCGGGGAGAACATACGCAATGAAGAAGAGAGACGTCGCCAGGACCGTCCTGGCCTCGGCGTTGGCTGTGGCGTTGACCGCCTGTGGCGGCGGTGGTGGCGGAGGCGGGATTCGTCCCACCACCCCCAGCGCACCGCCACCGACCTCGCCGCCACCACCGCCACCACCTACGTCGCCGCCACCGCCACCGCCGCCGGTGACTGCACCGACACCGGAGCCTGCGATCGACGCGCATCTGGCGTTGACCAACACGCGCGCTGCGCAGGCGTTGGGCTTTACCGGCGCCGGCTACCGCATCGGCGTGGTCGATAGCGGCATCAACGCCAATCATCCGGCCCTGCAGGGGCGCGTGAGCGACAGCTTCATCCACGTCGACCCACGGACCAACAACGTCGCGGTCGGCGACGTGGTAGGCCATGGCACGGCGGTGGCCGAGCTTGCCGCCGGGCGCGCGGTTGGCCAGTGGCCTGGCGGCATCGCTCCGGGCGCCGGCCTGGTCTCGGCGCGCATCATCAACGACCGCGCGCCGGTGGACGATGGCAGTGGCCAAGGCAACGAGCTCGATGGGCCGCTCGGCCTGGCACCGGTGCACACCGATCTGATCGGTGCTGGCGTGCGCATCATGAATAATTCGTGGGGCGGTCTGTATTGGAACAATCCAGCGGTCACCAATCAGGTCGCGCAGGAATACCGCTCCTTCGTGATCGGCAACGACGGTCTGGTGGTGTTTGCCTCGGGGAACGAGTCGCGATCCCAGCCCTCCGATACCGCAGCGTTGCCCAGTCAGGTGGGTCCCAACGGGACGCTGCCGGCGGCGGATCTGGAGCGCGGCTGGCTGGTGGTCGGCGCGCTGGACACCGCCAATCCCACCCAGCTGGCGTCGTACTCCAATGCCTGTGGCGTGGCGATGCGGTATTGCCTGGTCGCACCGGGCACCTCGCTGTTCGTCGATCCGGACGCCACCGCCGGCAACGTCAGCTATTTCTACGGTAGCGGAACCTCGTTTGCCGCACCGCTGGTATCGGGCGCAGCGGCATTGGTATGGCAGGCGTTTCCGTACTTCACCAACGATCTGGTGCGGCAGACCTTGTTGGGCACGGCCACCGATCTGGGCGCGACAGGTGCCGATCCGGTGTTCGGTTACGGCCTGCTCAACGTGGGCAAGGCGGTGCTTGGGCCGGCGCGTTTCGACTGGGGCACGGTCGACGTCACGGTCAACACGCTGCGGTCCACCTGGGCCAACGACATCAGTGGCGCTGGCGGCCTGACCAAGCGCGGTACCGGCACCTTGGTGCTGGGCAGCACGGCCAATACCTATAGCGGCGACACGCAGGTGCTGGGCGGCACCCTGCAAACCGCCAGTCTGCAAAGTGCGCGCGTGGGCGTTGCCAATGGCGCCACGTTGATTGGCGCCGGCCGCATCGGCGGCGCGCTCGCCAACGCAGGCACCGTGCAGGTGAACAGTGCGGTGCTGACGGTCGACGGCAACTACACGCAGGCCAGCAACGGCCGTCTGGCCGTGAACGTGGGCGACCGCTTGAACGTGACCGGCACCGCGACCATCGCCGGCGATCTGCAACTGCTCGGCCGGCGTGCGTACGTGGCCGACAATACGACCTACGCGGTCCTGCAGGCGACCAATGGCTTGCAGGGTACCTTCGATACGGTCAGCGGCGGGCCGGCAGTGACGTTCCTGACGGCCACGCGCAGCTACGACGCCAACACCGCATTCGTGTCGCTGCAACGCATGGATGTCACGGCGGTTGCCGCATCGCTGGGTGCGATCGGTACCGCGTCGATGGACGCTGCCATCCGCGTGGAGCAGGCTTTCCAGAAAGTGGACGCGCAGCAGTTGCAGGGCAGCGCTGGCATCAGCAGCGGCTTCATTCGTGCTGCGGCGGCGTTGCAGCAGGCACCCGATGCGAAGGCGGCAGCCGATTCGTTGCGCAGTCTGTCCGGGCATGCGCATGCGGCGTCTGCGGCGATGACCTTCGACACCATCGATCTGGGGCGGCGCGCCCTGGCATCGCACTTCGATGGTCTGTCGCAGCAACCGCGCATGCTGGGCACCTGGCAGCGTGCGCTGGGCGGGCCGGGCGAGGGCGGAGTGACCACGGCAGGATTTGCCAGCTCCGGCTGGATGATGGGCAACGACCTGCGTCTGTCATCAGGCGCCGTGGCCGGGTTTGCGTTTGGCGAAACACGTTCCAATAGCCTCGGTGATCTGGACGCTGCACGCGGCCGCGACCGGCAGGTGCAGGCGCAGCTCTATTGGGGGACGACACGGGGGCCGGCGTACACGCTGGGCCAGCTGGGCGTCGGCAACGTCGACCGGCAGATCGAACGCAGCCTGCAACTGGGCGAAGAACGCAGCAGCGCCTTCAGCGATTACAGCGCCAGCTATCTCAGCGGCAATCTGGAAGCCGGTTATCGCCTGGGCCACGCAGCGGCGTCGTTGACGCCTTACATGGGCCTGGACTACGTGCATTTGCGCAGCGAAGGCTTTCGCGAAAGTGGCGGCGATGGTTTCGGCCTGCGGGCCGATGCGAGCACCTCATCGCGCACCCAGATGCTGGCTGGCCTGCGCTCTGCCTACCGCTGGCGCGGCCTCCAGCTGGGCGGTTACGCCGAGTGGCAGCAGGCGTTGAGCAGCCAGGGGCTGATGCTGGACGCCAGCTTCAATGGCGTCGAGGCGTGGGCCCCCTTGCGCGGCATGCAGCCGGCACGCTCGGGCGCTGTGTTCGGGCTTGCCGCCTCTGCGCCGTTGGGGCACCAAAGCCAGCTGCGTTTCGGGTACGACCAGCGGGTGGGCGAACGGGGCGACGACCGCGCGTTGAGCCTGAAGTACAGCGCCGATTTCTGATCGGTGTCTGCGGCGCCCGGGTGCAATGCCCGGGCGCCGTGTGCGTGGCGGCGATCGCGGACGCGCGCAACCTGTCAGGCGCGGCCCGCCCGCCGGACGCGCTTATTCGCCGCGTAATTTGTGCAGGAAGCGCGGTGCGGTGCGGCCCAGCGGCAGTTTGAGTTTGCTGATGGCCTCGATGCGCGTTTCGGCTATCTGATCGGCCGCCTGCTGCGGCGACACGTCCAGCTTGGCCGACAGGTCGAAGACCTTTTCCAGGTTGTGATAGATGCTGCGGATCAGCCGCATGGCGCGTTCGCGGTTGTAGCCATCGATTTCCAGCGACACATTCATGACACCGCCGGCATTGACCACATAATCCGGTGCATACAGGATGCCGCGCCTGTGCAGTTCCTGGCCGATGGCCGCGCTGGCGAGCTGATTGTTCGCGGTGCCGCAGATGATCTTGGCCTTGAGCTGCGGCAACGTGTCTTCGTTGATTGCGCCTTCCAGCGCGCAGGGGGCGAACACGTCGGCGGACACCTGGTGGATTTCGTCCGGGCGCACCGCCTCGGCGCCATATTCGGCTACCGCGCGATCCACCAGCGCCTGATTCAGATCGGCCACATAGAGTTTGGCGCCGCGTTCCTTGAGCAGCTTCACCAGCTCCATGCCGATGTGGCCCAGGCCCTGGATCGCGATGCTGGCCTTGCCCACTTCCTCATGGCCGAGCTTGCGATTGAGCGAGGCCATCAGTGCCTGCAGCGCGCCATAGGCGGTAAACGGTGCCGGGTCGCCGGAGCCGCGATGCACCTGATGCACGCCGGTGACGTATTCGCTCTCCAGGTAGATCTGCTCCATGTCGTTGACGTCGGTGCCGACGTCTTCGGAGGTGATGTAGCGCCCGCCCAGGGTGTCGACAAACCGGCCGAAGGCGCGAAACAGCGCCTCGCTCTTGTCGGTCTTGGGGTCGCCGATGATCACCGCCTTGCCGCCGCCCACGTTCAGGCCGGCCAGCGCGTTCTTGTAGGTCATGGTGCGGCTGAGCCGCAATGCGTCCGTGAGCGCCGCCTCGCTATTGGGATAGGGGCGCATGCGCGCGCCGCCCAGGGCCGGGCCCAGCTGCGTACTGTGCAGGGCAATGATGGCTTTCAGACCGGCGTCGCGGTTGTGGCAGAAGATCACCTGCTCGTGGCCGGTGGTATCGAGGGTTTCGAAAAGCATCGAAGGCTCCGCGGGGCTGCGTGATGTGCCTTCCCTGAGGCCGGGCGTGGACCCGAGCGATGGGAAACAAAAAACGCGACGTCTGCAGACCCTGTCCGATCACGTCGCGCTGCAACATTTTAAACCACGTCGGCAGGGGGGCGTGCATGAATCTGTTCACCAATCCCGATAGCGCTGCTGCCGCATCCACAGCGTCCCCAGCCACTTGGTGCCAACCACAACCGGCAGGCCTGCATGCAGCGAATCGGGATCGGGGCGGCCGTCGGCGTGCAGGTTGTCGAAGCACACCACCGAACCGGCGCGCGGTTGCACGCTGACGCCGGCAACCGGGAAATCGGTCTGACCACCTGCCTCGACCGCATTGAGATACACGCAGACGGTGCGCAGGCGATTGCCGGCCGCCGGGCGATCTGCCGCGACCCTGGCCGCGGGGAGATAGTCGCGATGCGCGCGATAATGCTCTCCTGGTGCATAACACAGCACCGACAGCGGCTCGGCGTGGGTCAGGGGCAGCTGCGCGCAGGCCGCCAGCCGTGCCTGCGCCACGCGGGCGGCGAAGTCTTCCAGCACCGGGTCCAGCGTGGCGCCGCGGCTGGTGCGGATCGGCGTGCGGTGCGTCAGCGCATCATCGGGGTCGACGACCTGGGAGGCACGCAGGTGCGGCTGCGCCAGCAGGATCAGCAAGCGGCACTCGTCGGCGGACAGCACGGCCGCATGCTCTTCGATCAGCGGGGCGGCATGACGGCGCGTCGGCATCGCGCGCGGGGTGAAGCGGACACGCTCGGGGCCGCCGTCGTCGGCACGGTCCGGTGGCGCAACGTGGACGGCCGGCAGTGCCGCGACGCCGACCTGCTGCAGCTGTTGCAGCAGGCGTGCGGCGGCCTCCGGCTGGGCCGGGACGCCCTCGCCACGCAGCAGTCGCTCGGCCAGCAGGGCGGCCGCAGGCGCATCGCCGGCCGCCGCTGCGCGCTCCAGCAGGCTGACGCAGCGCTGCTGCTGGTGCGGATGATCGATGCGGCCGTGGAGCACGGCCAGGGCACGCAGGGCGGGCGGGTAGCCGGCCGCAACGGCGGCGTGCAGGCGTGCGACCGCCTGCGGCTCCAGCGCAAGCGGATCGTCGGTGACGGCACACGTGGCCAACAGGTACCCCGCTTGTGCGGCGCCCTGGCGCTCGGCGGCTTCCCAATGCGTCAGCGCCTGCCGCAGATCCACTGCGCAGCCGATGCCGTAGGCCAGCAGGCGGCCGGCTTCGATCCGGGCGGTGACATCGCCTGCGGCCGCACCGCGTGCGTACCAGGCCAGGGCTTGCTCTGGCTGGCCGGCGCGGACCAGTGCCTGCGCCAAGGCATTCATGGCCGCCGGCTGCCGGCTGTGTGCAGCGAGGGTGAGCTGTGCGAGAGAGGATGCAGGCATGCCTGCATCCTAAGCCCACACCCGACACGGCGCGATCAGCCGCCCGCTTCCAGCGCCAGCTGGGTCAGATACAGGCGCAGGTCGAACTCCAGTTGGTGATAGTCCGATGTCATGTGGTTGCACAGTTGATAGAAGGCCTTGTTGTGATCGGCCTCCTTCAGGTGCGCCAATTCGTGGGCCACGATCATCTGCAGGAAGGGTTCGGGCGCGTCGCGGAATACCGAGGCGATGCGGATTTCACGACTGGCCTTGAGCCGCCCGCCGTGCACGCGCGAGATGGCGGTGTGGGTGCCCAGCGCGTGCTTCACCACCTGCAGATGATTGTCGTACACGGCCTTGTGCAAGGTGGGCGATGAGCGCATGTAGCGCTCCTTCATTGCCTTGACGTAGTCGTACAGATGACGATCGGTGCGAACCGTGTGCCGGTCGGGGTAACGTCGCGCCAGCACTGCGGCAAGCTTGTCCTGCGCTATCAGCGCGCGCACCTGATCCAGGACGGCGGGCGGATAACCGGCGAGATAACGAAGAGTGTCCATGGCCAATGCAGGCTGCGAGAACTCCATGATCGCGCATGCGGAGGACGCTGGCTAATCCGTGTCATTGGACTGTGGCGCGCAGCTCTCCAAACGCGGTGGATGGCAACGGGTGTCGCCCGGCAACGCGGGCGTGCGCCGGGCGAAGGATGCAGCCGGCGTGACGGCTGCGATGGTGCTGCGGTCACGCGCGGTGATTCACACGGCGGCGCTCTGGCCACGTCAACGCGCGGTCAATGGCGATCCGCACGCCCCCGCCTCTGCGGGGCGCCGATACTGCGCAACGCAGCAATGTGGCAGCGTGTGTCATGCGTATTCACGAATGCGGCACGCCGGAATCGGTAGCGTGCAGCGCATGTTTTGCGGCGACGCGTCGCAAGCACACGATCGAACAACGGCGCTGTGCCGGATTAGGAGACGACAACATGATCAAGTGGGCCATTATTTTCGCCATCATCGGACTGATTGCCGGTGCGCTCGGTTTCGGCGGGATGGCAGGCGCTGCGATGGGGATTGCCAAGTTCCTGTTCTGGGCCGGCATCATCATTGCCATCGTGCTGTTTGTGCTGGGCATGACGATTGCCAAGAAGGTGACCTGACGCGCAACCCGCAGCCGGACGCCATGTGCCGTCGGCTGCAGTTACGCAAAGAGCGGCCATTGGCCGCTCTTTTTTTTGGGGCGAAACTCAACCGCAAGGATCGCTGCCGGGCTCGACCGTCACAGGGCGGTCGGTCAGACGCCGGTGTCGTCCGCTGTGGTGTGCAGCGCGATGTTCAATTGATCGATGGTCACGATCCAGTCGGCATCGTCGAGACGCTCTTCACGCAGCAACTGTGCCTGTGCCGGCGTCCAGAAAGGTGCTTCTTCCAGGCGCATGTCGCCCGGCAACGGCGAATGCTCGGCGATGAAGGTGCGAATGCTGGCTTCATCGGATGGCAAGCCGAGCTGGGCGAACAGTTCGGAGAAGGGGTGGACCGGTTGTTCCATTGCAAATCCCTCGTAGGTGCGGATGACGGGTGCGGATGAATGAATGGTAGAGCACCTGGCTTGAGGACACTGTGCACGGCTGGCTTGGATTTGCCTGTGGCCATGACCATAGTGTCTGCCTGACCAGCGAGGCGAGACGACCATGGCAACCGGATGGGCGGGT
This sequence comes from Xanthomonas sp. NCPPB 1068, assembly GCF_041479385.2. Lineage (NCBI taxonomy): Bacteria > Pseudomonadati > Pseudomonadota > Gammaproteobacteria > Lysobacterales > Lysobacteraceae > Xanthomonas > Xanthomonas sp. NCPPB 1068. Next base: position 1,587,311 of record NZ_CM192986.1, read on the forward strand.
GATGGGGCGGTGCAGGACCAGATCGATGCCACCGTCGAGGACGCGATCAAGCGTGCGCGGAGCCAGCTGCACCAGGGCCCGAGCCTGACCCACTGCGAGGAATGCGATGCGCCGATTCCCGACGCGCGTCGCAAGGCAGTGCCTGGCGTGCATCTATGTGTGCAGTGCCAGCAAGCGCATGACCAGGAGCAGGGTGCGCAGAGTGGCTTCAACCGTCGTGGCAGCAAGGACAGCCAGCTGCGTTGAACCAGTGGCGTTGAAGCTGGACCGAAGGGCGACCTGGTGTGCAATGGCCCGATGCGCTACAGCGCTGGACACGCGATGCACGCGCGGCAAGGCTCCGGGAATGCGCGGAGCGCAGCGGCGTCTCTTGCACTCAGTTGGCGTTGAAGCCGCTGCTCTCGCGCCAACGGCGCGTGGTGCGCTGGAAAAACAGGCTGTTGGGCACTTGCAGCACGCTGCCGGCATGGTCGCCGGTTTCTTCGAGCGTGGTGTAGATCACGTTGATGTCGATCACGCGGCCTTTCAGGCCGGGCTTGTCGCCGCCTTCCAGCAGCTCGATGTGATCGTGCAGCCGGAACGGACGCGTGGTGATGATCAGGAAGGTGCAGAAGATATTCGACAGCACGCTCCATGCAGCGAAGAACGCCACTGCGCCGACGGCCGCGAAGCTGGTGAAGGCGGTCCACAGCACGCCGGTGGAGACACCGAGGATATGCAATGAGATCAGGACGGCGCTGAGCGAGATCACGAAGCTGCCCACACGTCGGATGCCGATCGTGATCTCGACAGGCACGTTGTAATGCGCGCACAGCCGCCGGAGCAGCTGTCGCAGCAGCAGCCGCGTCAGCGCGGCAGCCGCCAGGATCAGGACGATGTTGATGGTGGGCACCGCAACCGCCAGCCATTCCGGATTCCAGTGCGGCAACAGGCTTCGGATCATTGCGGGCAAGGCGTCGGGCGCGGACATCACATCATGCGAAAGCAAAAGAGCCGCCATTGTAATGGTGCGCCCTGCGTGCACCAGATGCGTGGGATGAATGCATGCTCATCCGGCACTGCGCCGGGCGCGCCGCGCGAGATGTGAGCGGCGCTGGATGCGTATGTCTTCAGTGGCGACACATCATTCGGTGGCTGCCAGGGCGACGGCCGGGCAACCGTGCCGGCAAAGCGCCTGCCTGCGACGCTCGGCGCGGCGAACGGTGGCATCACACTGGAGTCGCACTCCGGGTCGGTACGCCCCGATGACGCCAGAAGGCCGGAAACAAACGTGCCACCTTGCGGTGGCACGTCGGTTCAACACTTCAAGGCAACCCTTGCAGGCAGCTACCGGTCTGCACGCGTAGCGGCGGGCATCGACGGCAGCCTGTCTGCCGCTCAGCCGATCTTGTCGCCATCGTTGCGCGCGGGGCCGAAGTTGGTGGTGAGCACTTCGATCCGGCCGCCGGTCTTGCGGAACGCGGCGATGTCGGCAGCGATACGCTCACGACTGAGCGGCTGCGACTTGCCTTCGCTGCGAGCGATGCTGGGCTGGGATTTCTGCTTGGTCGCGGGACGTGCCATGTGGCCTCCTGTAGCGGGGAAGTGCAAGGACACCGCATGCGGCAAGGGTGGCGCGCGCGGAAGCGGTGTCGAGAGGTGCGAGTGCGTTCGGTGCGCAATCGCGGCGGCACGGCGGGCGTGCCTTGCAGACAAGACGGCGGGGCGTCAGGCAGCAACCGCGTATTATAGGCGCCAAGTACCGATTTGTGTTAATGCTCCGACGGACGGGCGTCGCCCGCCGCGGCCCAGGCCAGGCCCTGCACCACGCCGAAGGACGGATCGCCGTGCACCATGCGCGATTCCGGAAATGCCGCCGCCACCGTGTCGCGGATGTAGCCGGCACGCGACATGCCACCGGTGAGAAACAGCGTGGCCGGAGGCGTGGGCAGGTCGGCGCGCACCTGCGCCAGCAGTCCTGCCAGTTCCTGGAGGTAGTTCGAGGCGGACGCAACCAGTGCGCTGGCCTGCACGTCCACGTGCAGGGCGCGTTCGATGAACTCCAGCGATGCCTGGTGCTGGTCGAGCTCGCTGAGCGCGATCTTGCAGGCTTCCACGGCGCGATACAGGCGCGCGGTGTTGCCGGTGTCCTGCAGGGCCTGCAGGCGGGTGTCGAACGGGGCAGGGACGTCGCGGTACGTGTGCAGGCGGAATTCGCGTTGCCGGGTCATGTCCTGCACCATCGCCGCTTCCACGTAATGGTGCGCCGGAACGCGGGTGATGCCGCGGCCGAACAGCGGCATGTAGGCGGCCAGACTGAGCGCCAGATCGATATCGGTGCCGCCGCGCGCGATCCCCCAGGCGCGATGCACCTGCGGTGGTGCGCTGCCGCCCACGCTGGCATGGGCGATATCGGTGGTACCGCCGCCGATGTCCACCACCACGGTGTCGTGCCGGGCGTCGTGGCTGACGTGGTAGTGCATGGCGGCCGCGGCGGGTTCTTCGAGAAAGTCCACGCTGTCGAACCCGGCTGCGATGGCGGCGGTCTGCAGGATCTCCAGCGCCTGCGCATTGCCGGCTTCGCCGATCGAACTGCGAAATTGCACCGGGCGGCCGATCACGGCATTGCGGATGGTGACATCGAACTGGCGCGAGGCAGTGAGGCGGATGTGCTCCAGCACGTGCGTGGCGATGCCGGTGATGGTCTGGCGGGCCCGCGGGTGCAGGTTGTAGCCCAGCATCGATTTGGGGCTTTGCACCAGATTGCCTTCGCCTTCCAGGAAGTACGCATCCAGCGCGTCGTCGCCGTAGACCGCGTTCTGCAGCAGCGCCGCCGAACTGCGTGGCTCACGCACCTGTTCTTCCATCCATTGGCGACGCACGATGCGCAGCGCTTCGCGGCGCAGGCTGTCCTGATTCGGCGTGCGGCCGGCGGCGGTGGCGTCGCGGCGCGCGGAGTCGATCAGCCGCTCCATCTCGTATTCCAGCGCGGGCGTGAGATTGAAATCCTCCGGGTCGCGCATGGTCTCGGGAAAGTACACCGTGGTGCGGAACTGCAAGGCGTCGCCGAAGCGCACCGGTTCCACCTGGCCATCGACGATTGCGGCGGCGGCGGAGTTGCTGGTACCGAAGTCGATGCCGAGTTTCATGCAGACAGGCCTTCAAAGCGGGCCGCGCACTTTACTACGGCCGCCGCAGCTGCCGTCCAGACCGGCGTGCAGCGGCGGCGCGCCGGCCGATGCGCCGCGCGCCGGCTGGCACGCGACGCACTGGATCAGGCGGCGATGTCGTCGACGTGGCCCTGATTCAACTCATCGGTGGTGGCTTCGCGCACGTCCAGCACTTCCACCGCAAAGTGCAGGGTCTGGCCGGCCAGCGGGTGATTGCCATCCACGGTGACCTGTTCCGGGCCGACCTCGGTGACGGTGACCAGCACCGGGCCCTGCTGGGTACGGGCTTCGAACTGCACGCCCGGGACCACGTCCACATCGGTGGGGAAGGCCTCGCGCGGAACGTGCTGGATCAGCTGCTCGTGGCGCGGGCCGTAGCCTTGTTCGGGCGCCACGTCGGCGGTGAGTGTGTCGCCCACGCGCCGGCCGTCCAGCGCCTGCTCCAGGCCGGGCACGATGTTGCCGGCACCGTGCAGATAGCTCAACGGGGTGTCGGGAGTAGAACGGTCCAGGACCTGGCCGCTGTCGTCGGAAAGGGTGTAGTGAATGGTCGCAACGCGACCCTGGCTGATTTCCATTGGAAACCTCCATGCGGGTGATCGAGGGGGAAGTGCATCGGCTGATTCACGATGCCAAGAGGTGCTGCACCCACACCGTAGGCAATCGCACCGGATCATGCAACCGCTGCGGAACCTGCGGTTGGGCGAGGATCAGGTTGGCCGTCGTCGTGCATCGCTGTGGACGTGCGGCAGGCATTACGGGGTGAGGACCGACCCTGCTGCGGCCCGATGGAAAGTGCGGCAGCGGCCCGGGCCTGACGTTGACCGCGATTGCGCGGCACTCCGCTCACCGGCAACGCCGCTGATGTCGCGACCATTGCGGCACCTGTAGTGGCTGCAGCCCGTACACGTGGTTGCCTACTCGGTCTGCGCGCCGCGTTCGATCTGCGCGCGACGTGCGCGCCAGGTTTCCGGTGTCTGCGGTTTGACGAACAACGCGGTGACTTCGGGATGCTGGCGCTTGGCGGCGGCTTCGATGCGCCCCACGCAGGCTTCGATCTGCGGCGTGCTGCGGCTGTCTTCGAATTCCGCGCTCAATGCGGCAACGACCTGGTTGGGGCCCATCTGCATGGTCAGCACGCCGTTGGCGGCGCGCACGTCCGGGTCGCTGGCGGCAATGCGCAGCAGCGAGTCGGTGACGTGCGCATGGGCCGGCTCGCCGATCAGCAGCCCCTTGGTCTCGCGCGCCAGCAGGAAAGCGGTGAAGGCCAGCACGCCGGCGATGCCGATCGATGCGATGCCGTCGAGTTCGGGCATGTCCAACAGCTGCGCACCGGCCAGGCCGAGCAAGGCCATGAACAGGCCGATCAATGCGGCGCTGTCTTCCAGCAACACGGTAAAGGTGCTGGGGTCCTTGCTCTGGCGAAATGCTTCGAAGTAGCCCATGCGGCCCTTTTTTGCACGGAATTCGCGCAGTGCCACGATCCAGGAAATGCCTTCGAACACGATCGAAACGCCGAGCACGCAATACGCGATGAGATGACTCTTGGCCGGCTCGGGGTGACGCAGGTGCACGATGCCCTCGTACAACGACACGCCGGCACCCATCGCAAACACCAGCAACGCGACGATGAAACTCCAGAAATACAGTTCACGCCCGTAGCCGAAGGGATGCGTCGGCGTGGGTGCCTGCGCAGCGCGACGTAGACCATAGAGCAGCAGCACCTCGTTGACGGTGTCCACCAGCGAATGCACGCCCTCGCTGAGCATGGCCGAGCTGCCGGAAATTCCGGCGGCAATGAACTTGGCCACCGCAATGGCCAGGTTGCCGGCCAACGCGACGTAGACGACCAAATGCGCGCCCTTGGGCTTGCCGGGGCGCTCTGCGGGACTGTCGGGATGGCCTGGCGCGCCAGGCGCGTTGCCGGGCGCCGGGGCGGCTGGTGCGGCGCCTGGCGCGGGGTGTACTGGCTCGTTGGACACGCGCAACCTGCAGGACATTCGATAAGCGCTGCACTATCGCGCCGCCGCCGTGCCGGATGCGTGATCGCGCGGCCGTGGCGCTACAATCCACGCCCGTTTCGATCAAGGAATCGCATGTCTACCGTTCCCGCCTGCCCGCAATGCGGCCAGGACAACACCTATGCCGACGGCGCCTTGTCGATCTGCGCGGACTGCGGTTTCGAATGGAGCGCAGCCGAGGTCGCCGCGAACACGACCGTGGTGCGCGACAGCAACGGCAATGTGCTGCAGGCCGGCGACACGGTGACGGTGATCAAGGATCTCAAGGTCAAGGGCTCGTCGATTCCGCTCAAGCAGGGCACGGTGATCCGCAATATCCGCCTGGTCGAGGACGACGCCGAACATATCGAAGGCAACTCGGAAAAGATCAAGGGCCTGGTGCTCAAGACCTGTTTTCTGCGTAAAGCCTGAGTCCGCTCCCGTAGGAGCGCATCTGAGCGCGACAGGCACACCGATAACGCCTCATATCGCGCGAGCATGCGCCTGCGGTTCGTGCGCAGCCCGAGCCGCCCGGCGGCATGACGCGCGTGACGCGCCTCAGCGCGATGGCGGTACCGATCGCACCACGCCACGCGCCAGCGTGTCCTGCCAGGCTGGTACTGCGCCGGGTGTGGCGGCTCAATCGCGCGGGTAGACCGCCGCCACTGTGCAGCTTTGGCGCATGCGCGAAAACTTGCCGCCGCGCGAGGTGCTGAGGTCGCCTTGCTGGCCGGCGCCGACGCCTGCGCCGGCAATGCCGATTTCGTCGAGCACGTCGACCTTGTCGCCGGGGTTGCCGCAAATCGCATTCAGGCCCATGCCGGATACGAAGCGGATCGGCGGTGCGCCGCTGAGCTCGCGGCAGCTGTCCATCAATTCGACGCGATAATGGCGGTGCGTGCCGGGATGGCGCGGCGACACTTCCACCACCAGACCCTGCGCGTCCTCCGACCACGCCCGCACCATGCCGGGCTGGAAGCAATAGCTTGCGGAGCCGGCGAAGTTGCGACGACGTGCTTGCCGCACGCTCACGCCGTCCAGGGTGGGGATGCCGTCGGCCTGCCGCTGACGGGCCATGCTGGCGTAGTCGCGTGCACTGAGCGGGGCGACCTGGCTGATCGCGCACCGTTGCTGCCCGGTGCTGACGGATGCCTGTGCACCATTGCAGACCCAACCGTGCGGTGCGAGCACGGTGGCGTCTGCGTGCACGGTCAGGCGCGGGCAGTCCTGTGCCAATTGCAGGCGGAACAGGCGGCCGCCGCGTTCGGCAACGGCCAGGGTCCGCGCATCGGTCTGATGCAGCTCGCTCACCTGGCGGGCATCCAGGCACTCGGGACCGGGCGCGGCAGGGCGCGGGGAGTGCGCCGCTGCGCCGCCCACCGTGCAGGCCATGATGCTGGTGCCGAGCAGGACCACAGGGAGCAGGCGCATCACGCACATCCTTGGCAATGAGATGGCTGCATCATGTGCCGGCGTCGGCGCCGTGACAATCGCCCGGCAGCGGGACGCGGGCGTGTGCCGCGATCAAGCCGGCACACCCAGGCAGGCCCTACACGGCGTGGGCGCCGTATCGGCAAGCCGAGCTTGGCGAACCCTGCGCCACGCGTTGGTGTGCACGTGCGCTACGGCGTGTCGGGCGGGTCCGAATCCAGCACCTGCAGCTTGCCGCCGGTGGTCTCCGGCAGGATGCGCTGGTCGGTGGCGACCAACACCACGCCCGGCGTCAGCAGCGGCAGCAGATTGGCCAGGAATGCCGGCGGCACCTGCAGGCGCGCAATGGTGTCGGCATCCAGCGCCTGGCCTGCCGCCGCAGCGCTGCCGGGAATGCCGATGCGCATCCAGTTGGGCATGCGATGACCGGGCAGGCCGGGAATGTCGCCCGGCAGGAAGCCCTGGCCGACGATGAAGGCCTGCGTGCCCAGCGGCGCTGCGCCAGGGGGTGCGTGCAAGGCCACCTGCGCGCGGCCGATCTCCATGCCATTGCGGTACACCACCAATTGCTGGTCGGTGCTGCTGATCAGCATCGAGATCGGGCCGGTGGGCGCCAGCGCCGGTTGCCAGGCAAATGCCTGGCCATTGGGGAGCGGCAACACGGGGCGCTCGGCGCCGGTGGTCGGGTCGATCGGGCTGAGCGCGCGTGGATGCACCACATCGTCGGCACTGACACCGGCCTGCGCGACCACCACCACCATGCCCATGTTGGAATTGTCGAACAGCAACCGGGCAAATTCCGATGGCAGATGCACGCAGCCATGCGACTCCGGGTAGCCCGGCAGGCCGCCGGCATGCAGCGCCACGCCGTCCCAGGTGAGCCGCTGTTGATACGGCATGGGTGCGGCGTTGTAGAGATTGGAGCGGTGGTCCTTGTCCTTCTGCAGGATGGTGAACACGCCGGTGGGTGTCTCGTGCCCGGGCTTGCCGGAGCTGATGGTGGACACGCCGATCAGGATGCCGTTGCGATACGCATAGGCGCGTTGCTCGGTGAGGCTGACGATGACGGCCATCGGGCCCCAGCCTTTACTGACACCGCCCCAGATCCATTCGCCCGGTTTGAGCTGGGCCGGCAGGGTGTCGGCGGGACTGGACTGGCGCGCACCCCAGAACGGCACGGCCAGCGCCTGGCCACCGATCAGCAATGTGCAGAGCAGCGCAAATGGAAGAAGGCGGCGCATGGGCGTTCCAGGATCAGGGGCTGCCTGGATGCTAGCGGGGAGCGCTGTGCGCGTCATGTGGCGACGGCGCGCAAGCGACGTGCGAAGCGAACCTGTCGGTGCGGTCCATGCGGCCAACCGGCCACTGCGATGGATGCGGAAAGAGAGCGCTTAGGCAGTGCGTGGTGCGCGGACGCGACGCGCCACCGGCCGGCCATCGCCGCGCTGGATGCGGTAATGGCCGGCCGGTGTGCCTACAGGATCACTCCGGCAGTGCGGGGTAGTCGGTGTAGCCCTTGGCGCCGCCGCCGTACATGGTGGCCTGATCGACCTCGGCCAGCGGTGCGTTCTCGCGCAGGCGACGCACCAGATCCGGGTTGGCGATGAAGGGGCGCCCGTAGGCGATCGCATCGGCATAGCCGCTGCTGATGGCCTGTTCGGACATGGCGCGGTCGTAGCCGTTGTTGGCGATCCAGGCACCGTCGAACTTGGCGCGCAGCGCCGCGTAATCGAAGGCGATGTTGTCGCGCGGGCCACCGGTGGCGCCTTCGATCACATGCACGAAGGCCAGGCCGCCGATCAGGTTCAGCCGCTCCACCGCACGTTCGAACAACGGCTGCGGGTCGGAGTCGTGCGCGCCATAGACCGGAGTGACCGGCGACAACCGCACGCCGGTGCGCTCGGCACCGATCTCGTCGGCAATGGCCTGCACCACTTCGATCAGCAGCCGGGTGCGGTTTTCGATATCGCCACCGTAGGCATCGGTGCGCTTGTTGGCGCTGTCACGCAGGAACTGGTCGAGCAGGTAGCCATTGGCGGCATGCACTTCCACGCCATCGAAACCGGCGTCGATCGCGTTGCGTGCGGCACGGCGGTAGTCCTCGATCAGCGCGGGGATTTCATCCAGCGCCAGTGCGCGCGGTTCGGACACATCCTCGAAGCCGTTCTGGGTGTAGGTCTTGCCTTCGGCACGAATGGCGCTGGGCGCGACCGGTACTTCGCCGGGGGGCAGTACGCTGGTGTGCGACACGCGGCCGACATGCCACAGCTGCAGCACGATCTTGCCGCCACGGCGATGCACTTCATCGGTGACGGTGCGCCAGCCGGCGACCTGTTCCGGCGTGTGGATGCCGGGCGTGTCCAGGTAGCCCTGGCCGAGCGGACTGATCTGCGTGCCTTCTGCCACGATCAGGCCGGCGGTGGCGCGCTGGCCGTAATACTCGGCGGCAAGCGGCGAGGGCACCTGCCCGGCACCGGCGCGGTTACGCGTCAGCGGCGCCATGATCACGCGGTTGGCAAGATCCAGCGCGCCCAGGCGCACCGGGGAGAACAACGGAGATTCAGTGGATTTGGACATCAGCAACCAGTGTTTGGGATCACACGCAAGGCGCGGCGCCACGACGATCGCGGTGCCCCACAGCGATGGTGGCGCGGCGGGCGGGATTCGAGCAGCGTCAGTAGGACACAGCGTCTTCTGCGGGCATCCAAGCCGAGCGAACCGTGACCCGCGAGGCCTTGGCGCGGCATCGCTGTGACGTGCGGCCTTTCGTCGAATGCTGCATTGCACAATAATAAGCTGCCCCGTCATTCTGGAGTCGGGCATGTCCGATACCGAGCTGTCCGCGCCGCGCGTGCCGCGCCGCGATTACGTGCTGATCCTGCTCGCGCTGGCGATGGGCGGCTTTGCGATCGGCATCAGCGAATTTTCCACCATGGGCCTGATGACGCAGATCGCGCAGGGCCTGCAGATCAGCGAGCCGCAGGTTGGCCATGTCATCAGCGCCTATGCCTTGGGCGTGGTGGTCGGCGCACCGCTGCTGGCGATCCTGGGCGCGCGCTGGCCGCGACGCACCTTGCTGTTACTGCTGATGGTGTTCTACGCACTGGGTAACCTGGCCAGTGCGTTGGCGCCCGGCTACCGCGCCATGTTGGTGTGCCGCTTCATCGCCGGCTTGCCGCATGGCGCGTATTTCGGCGTCGCCTCGCTGGTGGCAGCCTCGATCAGCCCGCCCAACCAGCGCGCCACCGCCGTCGGGCGCGTGCTGCTGGGGTTGAGCGTTGCGTTGCTGGTCGGCAACCCGCTGGCGACCTGGCTGGGGCAGGTCGTCAGCTGGCGTTGGTCGTATGCCTCGGTCTCGGTCATCGCGCTGGGGACGGTGGCCGCGGTGGCCGCGCTGTTGCCGCCCGCACCGGATGAGCCGCGCCAGCAGCCGCTGCGCGAGCTGCGTGCGTTCAATCGGGCGCAGGTGTGGCTGGCCCTGGCGATCGGAGCCGTCGGGTTTTCAGGCATGTTCTGCGTTTTCAGTTATCTGGCGCCGACCCTCACTGCCGTTACCGGCGTGGCACCGGCACGCATTCCGCTGGCCATGGCGGCGTTCGGCGTCGGCGGTGTGCTCGGCAGCATTGCCGGCGGTTGGTTGTTCGACCGGATGCAGTTCCGTGCGGTGCCGGTGCTGCTGGTGTGGTCGATCGTGGTCATGTTGACCTTTCCGATGGCCGCGCATGCGGGGCAGTGGGTGTTCGTCTCCATCGTGGCAGTCGGCACGATGGGCGCGCTGGCGCCGGCCTTGCAGACGCGCCTGATGGACGTGGCGGCCGAGGCGCAGACGCTGGCAGCGGCCTCGAACCATGCCGCATTCAATACCGCCAATGCCCTGGGCCCCTGGCTGGGCGGCATGGCGATCACCGCTGGCTGGGGCTGGACATCCACCGGCTATGTCGGTGCAGCAACCGCGCTCGGCGGACTGTTGGTGTACGCATGTGCGGTGTGGCAGGAGCAGCGCCAGCGCAGCCTGGCGACCAACTGCTGAGCAAGTGCGCCGGGCGGCCGCACGCATCGCCCGGCGTGCACGGGCGCGCATCTCGATCGATGGCCTGCGCGTTGCGTGCTGCTGCATGCCACTCATCATCCCCGGCACTCGGCTGCACACAGACACGTGGCGCAAGGCCTCACTGCAGTGCCGTGCCTTGACGCGCGTGCTCGCTGTCGGAGCGGCGATGCCAACCGCGCATGCCAGCCACATCCACAGCCAACTCACGGTACGCGCCCGAGACTGCGCGCTTGACCACAAGCGAGCAGGACCGCGCCATGACCGACTTCACGCCACCGCCGTGGAAGCGCTCCAATCCGACGTCCAAACGCGCCTCGACGCCACTGACCGACGCCCAGAAGGCAGCGGCAAGACAACGCGCCGAAGCAGCCGGGCGGCCGTACCCGAACCTGGTCGACAACATGTGGGCCAGCCGGCAACCGAAAGGGTCTTGATGCGCCGTTGGCATCGATGAATCGCGATTCATCGGCCGCACGAACGCGTGAGGATGACGCCCACATTGCTCACATGTCGATTATGGGTGCGAGCCCAGGATGAGGCCGTACACAACGCAAGGCATCGCAATCAACGCATCGATTGCGCTTCTCCCCGAAAGCCGGCGCATTGCACCCCCGTGCAGCGCGGCCCATCCAACAAGGAGCGACACATGAGCATTCAGAGCAAGACCGAGCACAGCCTCAACGACCTCATCGCCATTTCCCGTGACGGCAAGGACTTCTACGACGAAGCGGCGTCCAAGGTGGGCGATGCAGAGCTTGCAACGTTGTTCCGCCGCATTGCCGGCGTCAAGACCGACATCGTGAGCAGCCTGAGCAGCGTGGTCACCTCGGTGGGCGGCACGCCGGAGCAGCACGGCACCATGGTCGGCAGCATGCAGCAGTTCTACGGCAAGGTCCGTGCAACGCTGGGCGATACCAAGTACGGCTACGTGGCCGAGCTGGAAGAATCGGAAGATCGTTTGCTGAAGGCGTTCGACGAAACCATTGCCGATGCAGACACGCCGGCCGCCGCGCGCGATGCCGCACTGCGTCTGCTGCCGGAAGTGCGCGCATGTCACGACGTGATGCGTAACCGCAAGCACGCGATGAAGAGCGCCGCATAAAAGCGCGGCGCGTCCGAAGTGCATCTGGGTTGATGCAGCTCCGGAGTAAACCGATACAGGCGGGAAACGGGTGGCGCAAGCTGCCCGTTTCTTTTTGTGTCCGATGCGAAGCGACAACGCGAAAACGCGCGATGGCGGTTCCACGTCAGTATCGCGTTCCACGTTGAAGCCGATGGCAGGCGGCGTATTCGCCGCGCGTCGTGTCTGCTAGTATCCGCCGCCCTTCTTCACCCAGGCCTGCGCAGGCGGTCGTGGACTTACCCATGAAGCAGCAGTTTCTGTATTTGTCATCGGCCGAAGCGCAGTTGTCGCTCGGTCTGGGGGAAGAAAAGACGACCGAGCGGCTGTTCTTTGCGGTGATGGCCGATGCGGACACTGCCGAACGCGCGAGTCGTATCAGTGAGGGCCTGCTGCAAGGCGGGGTCGATGGAAAGCCGCTATCACGCGACCGCCTGCATGTGACCCTGCACCATCTTGGCGACTATGCCGGGGGTTTGCCGCCGTCGCTGGTCAGCCGTGCCAGCCAGGCCGCCGACCGTGTGGCGTTGCAGGCGTTCGAGGTGGAGTTCGACCGGGTCGGTACCTTCGGTGGACGGCGGTCGCAACTGCCTTGCGTGCTGCGCGGCGAAGAGCGCGTACGCGGCCTGTACGAGTTGCAGGGCGCGCTGGGCCGTCAGCTGGCGCATGTGGGCATTGCCGGCGATGCCCAGTACACGCCGCACATGACGCTGCTGTATTGCAATCAGACCGTGCCGCAACGGCGCTGCGACGCGCTTGCGTGGACCGTGCGCGAGTTTGCGCTGGTACGCAGCTTCCTCGGCCAGTCGCGCTACCAGTTCGAAGGACGCTGGCCGCTGCGCTGAGCGCCTGTGTGTGGGACGCAGGCCCGGGTGCGATAGCCTGCACGGATGGACACTTCAACGCCCCTGCCGTTGCACGCCGATCACCTGGCCGCGCTGGAGCAGGCCTATGCCACGCCGCCGCGCGCCTATCACCACTTCGGCCACGTGCGCGCGCTGCTGCAGCACTATGCCGAGGTCGCCAGCGGGCCGGGCTGGCAGCAGCCGGCCGAGGTGTGGCTGGCGGTGCTGTTCCACGATGCGGTATATCAACCCGGGCGCAGCGACAACGAGACGCAATCGGCGGCGTGGGCGCTGGAATGCAGTGCGCGCTGGTGGCCGCAGGCCGCCGTGGATCTGCAGCGCGTACAGGCGCTGATCTTGCTCACTGCGCGGCACGGCCAGCTCGAGCCGCAGGACGTTGACCAGGAGGCGGCGCTGTTTCTGGATTGCGATATGGCGATCCTGGCGGCGCCGGCAGACGTCTTCGATGCCTACGACCGGGCGATTGCCGAGGAGTACCGCGGCCATGTCCCCGCGCTGCTGTTCCGGCTCAATCGCCGCCGCTTCCTGGCCGGCCTGCTCAAGCGTCCGCGCATCTTTCTCAGTGACTACTTCCACGCGCGCCTGGATGCTGCCGCGCGGGCCAACCTGCGGCGGCGCCTGGGCCGCTGAACTGTCCGCAGCGGGCGGTTCGCATCAACCGGGCGCTGCAGGTGCGCACGCTACAATGGCCGCATGCACGAGCGCGCCGTTTCCACCGCCGATCCACGTCCGCAACCGCCACAGGCGCCGGCCCCCAACGAGTGCTGCGAAAGCGGTTGCCCGTTGTGCGTGCACGATCTGTATGCCGAGGAACTGGCCCGCTACCGCCAGGCGCTGGCCGCCTGGGAAGCCCGGCAACCGCCGCAGGCGCGATAAGCGAAGCGCCACGCTTCGCGATGCCGCCTGGAACGATTATCTTTGGACCACTTTCCGCGATGGTGCGACATGCGACGACTTGAAATGTGGGGCGCGCTCTGCGGCGCGGCGGTGTTGACGCTGTCGGGATTGGCCGCCGCGCAGGCGCCTGAGCCGGTCACTCACGGCCGTTTCGAGCAGGTGCCGGTGCTGATGCCCAAGGGCGAACCGCAGCGGGTGGTGATCTGGTTCGCGGGCGCCGGCAATGCCGCAACGCGCCAGGCGCAGGTCGAGGCATTGCGCGACGACGGCGCGATGGTGGCGGTGGTGGATACCGCGCACCTCTACGCGGTGGTGCGCAAGGACGGCGGCGCCTGCGCGTTTTCGGTCGGCGACGTGGAGAATTTCTCCCGCTATGTGCAGGCCTTCTATCACATCCCCACCTATCGTCTGCCGCTGCTGGTCGGCGACGGCGAAGGCGCGGCGTTGGCCTATGCCATCGGCGCGCAGGCCAAGCCGCATGTGCTGGCCGGCGTGCTCACCGATGGCCTGTGCCCGGCGACGGTATCCGACCAGGCGATCTGCCAGCCGGGCGTGCGCCCGGGCAGCAACACGCTGGTGCCGTCGCCGTTGCAGATTCCGTGGGTGCTTGCCGGCAGCCAGGACAAACGGTGCCCTGCGGCGGCCGAGGCGGCCTTCATCAAACAGATCCCGCAGGCGCGCACCTTCACGCGCTCTGCCAAGGGCGACATCCTGCCGGGCCTGCGCGCTGCGGCGCGCTCGCTGGGCGAGCAGAAGGGCGTGGCGTTGCCGCCGCCGCCCGGTGGCCTGGCCGACCTGCCGGTGGTCGAGTTGCCGGCCAAGCCGGACGGCGACAGCGACGACGACACCTTCGTGATCTTCGTTTCCGGCGACGGCGGCTGGGCCGGACTGGATGAAGAAGTGGCCGACGCGCTGGCCGCGCAGGGCATTCCGGTGGTTGGCCTGGATTCGCTGCGTTATTTCTGGACCGAGCGCACCCCGCAGGGCTTTGCCACGGATCTGGACCGCATCGCGCGGGTTTATGCGCAGCGCTGGCAGCGCAAGCGCGTGGTGCTGATCGGCTTCTCGCAAGGTGCCGATGTGTTGCCGGCGGCGATCAACAAGCTGCCCGCGCAGACCAGGCAAAACATTCGTATGACCGCGCTGTTGTCGGTGGGCAAGCTGGCCGACTACGAATTCCACGTCAGCAACTGGCTGGGTTCGGACGACGAGGGCCTGCCGATCGCGCCGGAGGTGCAACGCCTGCCCGCCAGCACCACGGTCTGCATCTACGGCCAGGACGACGACGACGCGCTGTGCCCCAGCCTGCCGGCGCAGGCGGCCACGCGGGTGGCGCTGCCGGGCGATCACCATTTCAAGGGCGATTACGCGACCCTGGCCAAGGTGATCATGGAGCAGTTGCACGCGCTGTCGAAGCCGTAAAAGAGCAGGGCATCTGTGAGCTGGTTCGGCCCGACGCCGGGCCGGCGCAGGCCAATAACCCAGTCGTCGTCGTTCGGTTCGGCCTCCGTCCAGCCTGGCAGGCCCTCGGCATTTCTTTCCGCAACCGCCACCAATCGGTGGTGCTTGCACGGGTGCCGGTGTGGGACCTCGAGCGGCATGGATGCCGCGCCAGAGCCTGCATGGACGGACTTGCGGCGTGCCCCACGCCGGTACGCGTGCAAGCGGCCGCAGCAGACCAAAGCATTTGCGTAAAACCGCAGGTATCGAGCGGCCTTACTCCTGCCGGCCCGGATCCACCGAGATCAAGCGGGTGACATCCAGCAATGCGGCCGGCAGATGCATGCCGCCGGGCGCCACCAGATAGCGCGGGCGCCAGGTCGGGGCGAACTTCGACTTGAAGCGGCGCAGCCCGCTGAACCCGTAGAAGCGTTCGCCATGGCGTGCCACCAGGCTGGCGAAGCGGTTCCAGCGGCCGGCCAGGCGATGCTCGGCCAACCCGGACAATGGCGCCATGCCCAGCGAGAAGCGCTTGTAGCCGTTGGCCTGGCCCCACAGGAACAGCTCGATGAACAGGAAGTCCATCGTGCCCTTGGGGGCTTCGGCGCTGTGCCGCATCAGGTCCACCGACAGCTCGCCGCCGGCCGGCGCCCACCACACGTTGGCGAAGGCCACGATCCGGCCTTCCGCCTCGGCCACCGCCACCGGAAAACGGCGCAGGTAGTCGGCATCGAAGCTGCCCAGCGAAAAGCCCTTTTCTTCGCCGGCCTTTTCGTCCAGCCACTGCTCGGACACCTCGGCCAGGCGCGGCAACACCGCATCCACCTGGTCGGGCTGCAGCATGCGGAAGGTCAGGCCGCTGCGCTTGCCACGGTTCCAGGCCTGGCGCAGATCGGCGCGGTCGCGGCCCTCCAGGGTGAAGTTCTCCAGCGGCACGATCGCCTCTTCGCCCAGCTTGACCAGGGTCATGCCCATGTCCAGGTAGCTCTGCCAGTATTTCTCGCCCACCTGATAGAACACCGGACGCAGGCCCATGTGGTCGGCCTCCTCGCGGAAACGCCAGATCAGTGCGCGCGCCACTTCGGGCGGGCCCACCGGGTCGCCCATCGAAATCAGCGACCCGCCATAGCGCTGCATCATCACGAAGCCGCGGTTGCCCTCATCGAACAGGAACGCCTTGTCGCCGGTCAACGCCAGGCAGGCCTGGGTGTCGGTGCTGGTCTCCAGGATCGGCGCCAGCGCCTGCAGGGCCTGCGCATCGGCCGGCGGCATCGGCCGGCGGCCGCCGCGCAGCAGCCGCGCCATGCCGAACATGATCACGCCCACGCACAGGATCAGCGCCGCGCGCAGCGCACGCGGTGCATTGGCCGAGGTGGCGAACTCCCACCACAGATCGTTGCTGTATTCGACGTGGCTGTAGACGAAGAACAGCAGCCAGAACGTGGCCACCAGCACCAGGCCCAGGTTGCTCAACCAGCGCCAGGACCAGGCTTCGTCCAGCAGCGCGCCCTGGCGGTAGAACTCGCGGCGCGCCGCCCATAGCGCCAGGGCGGCCAGTGCGGCCGACAGCGACACCGAGATATGGCTGCCGCGCAGCAAGGCCAGCGGCGGCACCAGCACGCACACGCCCAGCGCCAGCATCCAGGCCGCGTGACTGCGGCGCTGCAGGCCCTGGCCGATCAGCAGCAGCATCATGCCGCCCAGGCTGACCAGCAGATGCGAGGTTTCGATCAGCGGCAATGGCGCCACTTCCTGGCGCGCACGCGGGGTGGGCAGGGTGCCGTCGATCATCAACGCCGCGCCCACCGCAAACACCGCCAGGGCCAGGATCTGTGGCAACCACGGGCGCAGCGCCTTCCACACCGTGCGTGCAGTACTGGCACTGGCGCGCACCGGTGCGCCCAGCCCCGAGGCGGCGGCCATGGCCACCGAAATCAGCAGCGGCACGATGTAGTAGGTGACGCGGTACGCCAGCGCTGCGGCCAACACGGCGGCAGGCGTCACATGCGGCAGCAGCTTGAGCAGGCTCCACTCGAACACGCCCAGTCCGGCCGGCACGGTGGAGATCAGGCCGGCGACCACCGCCACCAGCCAGATACCGATGAAGCCGAAGTAGCCGGTGCCCGGGTCCGGCGGCAGCAGCACGTAGAACGCCGCGGCGGCCAGGCCCAGTTCGACCACGCTCAGGGCGGTCACGCCGAGCACGGTGGTGCGGTCGGGCAGCCAGAAGCGATGGCTGCGGATGCCGAATTCGCGGCCATGTCTGCCCACCAGCACCAGCATGGCCACATACCCCACCAGCAAGGCGATGCCGGCGATGCGGATGGCGTCGGCGGTGATCGGCAAGGCGCGCGCGGCCGCTTCCGGTTCCAGCATCAGCGCCAGCCCGAGCAGGACCCAGGCGCCGAAGATGAAGCCCAGCGTGCTCATCAGCACCACCTGGCCGATCTCGGCCAGGGTCAGCCCGACGCTGCCATAGCCGCGCAGGCGCACGGCGCCGCCGGTGAGTGCGGCAAAGCCCAGGGTCTGGCCCACCGCATGCGCCATGAAGGCGGTGATGCCCACCCGCGCCGGATGCAGCCGCTTGCCGGTGCGCTTGAGCCCCACCCAGTCAAAGCCCACCAGGCATGCGTAGCTGCTCAACCCCAGCAGCAGCGTCAGTGCGATCTGCCCCGCACCCAGTGCACGGAACGCCTGGCGGATCTGGCGATACCCATGGTCGGTGAACTGCGCCGACAGCGCATGCAGCGCCATCGCCAGGATGGCCAGGCTGATGATGACCGGCAGGGCGCGACGCCAACCGCTGGAAGGCGCTTCGGTAGACACGGGGGTATCCGTCATGAGGGCAACGGGATCTGCATAAGAGGGAAGGAAGACGCATGCACGAGATGTGCCGCGGGCGCGGTGGGTCTGCATGGGCCGGACGGTTGGAGAAGCATGCAGCGTGATCGCGTCAGTGCCGAAACAGGGTGAACGCACGGCGCGATCGGGCCGGCACCTGTCGGCACGGGCCGGCCGCGCGCATCATAGGGCAAAGGCACACGCAGGTGCCGCAGGGGACACAGATGCACTGCACCACAGTTGGAAGGCAGACAGGCTACTGATGGGCACTCCGGACCTTGGCGCGCCGGCAGCGCCCATGTCGGCGGCAACGTCGCCGCCGCCGCACTGGAGCGGCCAGGCCGGTGCGCTTGCCGCCGGCGCCGGCAGCGCCTTCATCGGCCTGGTGGTGCTGCTGCAATGGCTGCGCGACGACCTGTGGTGGATCGATGCGCAACTGAGCGCCTATCTGCATTGATCCTACGGCCTGCTGCTGCGCACCGCGTATTGCCTGCTGGCGGCGGCAATGGCGTGGCTGGCGGCGGGCGTTTACGCGGCGCTGGCGCCGGTGGCACGCAGCCGCACGGTACTGGGCCTGTTCTGGTGTGCGGCGCTTGGCCTGTGCGCGGTGTCGATCGGCGACAGCTGGATGCCGCAGCTGGCGCCGGATGCGGCACCGATGGTGCACGTGCTGTCGGCGGACGCCACGTTCCTGTGCGTGATCGCTGCGGTCTTGCTGCAATCGTGGTATTTCCGCCGCGATCGGGCGTGGCGCGCGCATTTTTTCGGCGCATTCGCGTTGGGCTGGGCGGCGTTCGCGGCCTTGCTGTTCCATGTCACGGTCAGCGGCGCGCCGCTGGGCATCAGCCAGAAGATCGCCATCGTGCTGATCGTGGTCTGGATGGTGCGGGTCGGGCTGTGGCTGCGGCGCGTCGCGCGGGATGGGGCTGCACGCCTCGCGCATTCGCGGGACAATGGCCGGGTCCACCAACCGTAGGAAGTCAGAAATGCTGCAGCGATTCGATGCGGGTCCGCGTATGTCCGAGATGACCGTCCATGGCGGCGTGTGTTACCTGGCCGGCCAGATTGCCGAAGACACCAGCGAAGACATCACCGGGCAGACCCGCCAGGTGCTGGGCGAGATCGACAAGCTGCTGGCGCTGGCCGCCAGCGACAAGACCAAGATCCTGCGCGCCGAAATCTACCTGGCCGACATTGCCGATTTCGACGGCATGAATGCCGCCTGGGACGAATGGGTACCGCATGGCTTCACCCCGGCGCGCGCCACCGTCGAGGCCAGGTTGGCGCGGCCGGAATGGAAAGTGGAAATCGTGATCACCGCCGCGGCGGGCTGATCGCACGATTCGCCGCGGCGATCGAGCGGCTGCACGGGGCAAGGCGCCGCCCCGTGCACGGAAGTGCATGCACTGCGGTTCCGAGTGCGTGCCGCCTCCGATGCCCGCGACGCCAGCCATCACTGCACGCCTGTGCCAACCGCCGCGGACGATCAGCGCTTGACGAAGCGATAGTGCGCCACTCCCCATTCGCGGCCCTGGTCGTAGCCGAACAGTTCCGCGCAGGCCAGCCAGAACATGCGCCAGCGCTGCCACCACCGCTGCGCGTCGTCGCCATAGGTCTGGCGCAGCAACGGCATGATCTGGTCGCGGTGGCGGTCCTGGTTTTCCAGCCAGGCATTGGCGGTCTTTTCGTAATGCTCGCCCGACAGCACCCAGCGCTGTTCGATGACCACGTCCTGCTGGAAATGCAGCAGCGTATCGGCTGCCGGCATCAGCCCGCCGGTGAAGAAATGCCGCCCCATCCAGTTGTCTTCGCCGGCCACTTCGAACGGGTAGGCCAGATCGCGGTGGCAGAAGATATGCACGAACAACTTGCCGCCCGGCGCCAGCCAGCTGCCCACGCGTGCCAGCAGGTCGCGGTAATTGCGCATGTGCTCGAACATCTCCACCGAGACCACGCGGTCGAAGTTGCCGGGTGGCAGCGCCAGCGCGTTGACGTCGGCGGTGATCACCTGCACGTTGCCCAGGCCGCGGATGCGGCACTGCTCCAGGATATGCGCGCGCTGCGGGCGTGAGTTGGATACCGCCGTGATGGTGGCATTGGGGTAACGCTCGGCCATCCACAGCGTCAGCGAGCCCCAGCCGCAGCCCAGCTCCAGGATGCGCTGGCCGTCGGCCAGCTCGGCGCGCTCGCCGTACAGCGCCAGCATGCGTTCTTCGGCCGCATCCAGATCCGGCGTGCTCGCGTCCCAGTAGCAACTGCTGTACTTCAGCCGCTTGCCCAGGCACAGGGTGAAGAACTGCGGTGGCAATTCGTAGTGCTGGCGATTGGCCGCATCGGTTTCGATGGCGATGGCGCTGGCGCGCAGGCTGTCGATGAAGGTGCGCTGGCGCTCGCCGTTGGCATCGGCATCGTTACCGCGCTCATCGCGCAAGCGCTGCGCACACAGACGGCGGATGCCGTAGCGCAATGCGGCGTCGGGCAGCACCCCCGATTCGGCCAGGCGGGTGGCAAAGGCTTCTTCGGGCAGCGAGGAGGACGGGGCGGTGACGGTGGACATGCAACTCTCCAGGCAACTCAGGACGAAGGGGGAAGCGGGAAAAACGCACTGGTGGTGCGCTGGTAATGCGCGTAGTCCTCGCCACGCGAGCGCAGTGCCTGCTGCTCGGTGTAGGGAATACCGGTGAAGCGATACAGGAACACGAACATCACCACCGGCCCGAGCGCGCACAGCGCCACCGGCCAGGGCCCGGCCCCGACCGCCAGCGCCAGATAGGCAAACCAGTGCACGAACTCGAAAAAATAATTGGGGTGGCGCGAGTAGCGCCACAGCCCCTTGCGGCAGGTGGTGCCGCGATTGGCCGGGTTGGCCTTGTGCGCCGACAGCTGCCGATCGGCCAGGGCCTCGCCACCCACGGCGATCAACCACACCACGATCGCGATACCGCTCCACACGCTCCAATGCGGCTCCGGATTGCTTGCTGCAGCGAGGAACGGCACCGCAAACAGCACCACCACCACCGCCTGCGCCAGGAAGAAGCCGAGAAACTTGGCCTGGTTGCCGTTCCAATGCTCACGCAATGCGCGGTAGCGGCCGTCTTCGTGCGGGTCGCCGAACACGCGCACACCCAGGTGCCAGGCCAGGCGCGCGCCCCAGACGCCGCCGAGCACCGCCACCAGCACGCGCGGCAACGGCGCGCCGTCGGCCATCCACGCGCAACAGGGCGCGGCCAGCGCCAGGCAGCCGGCCCACAACACATCCACCGGGCCGGCATTGCCGCTGCGGCGCTGCCACAGCCAGCCCAGCACCATCACCCCCGTGGCAAATAGCGCGACATGCAGCAGCGGCCAGGCAGTCATTGCAGTTCTCCGGTCATGGTCTGCGGCAATGGTCGCGCCAGGCGCTGTGCATACAGCGACAACACGCCGCAGGCCAGGCCCCAGCCAACACTCAGCGCGAGCGCGGCATGCAGTTGCGGCGACAACAGCTCCACCGCATGCCAGCTGCGTTGCGCCAGCCAGTACGACACCGGCCCGAACACCGCGCCGAGCAGCACCGCCAGCCATGTCCGCTGCATCACGCTGCGCAAGGAGTGGTTGAGCGTGAGCGCAAAGCCCAGCCACAACGCCAGGATCCACGGCGGCGCCAGCACGCTCCCGGGCCAGGGCGCGGCGTAACGCAGCCAGCCGCCGGCGGCCAGGGTGGTATCCAGCAACAGCCCCAGCGACAGGCCGGCAATCATCAACTGCACATCGCCCGCAGCGCGTCGCGACGGCCACAGCTGATAAAAGGCAAACAGCGCCAGCACCAGCAGCGTGGGCCACACCCGCGCATGCGCGGCGGCGCTGACGGCCGCCAGCCACAGCACCTGCAGGCCGAGGTAATTGCCGAGTTGCTTCATGCGCCCGCAAGGCCCGGCACGAACTGCGGTGGACGTGCGCCGGGCTTGCTCAGCCACAGGTGCACGTCGCCGATCGAGCGCTCCAGAAAGCCGGCCTCGCAGTAGGCCAGATAGAACTCCCACATGCGGATGAAGCGCTCGTCGTAGCCCAGCGCACGCACTTGCGGCAGTTGCGCCATGAAACGCTGCCGCCAGGCGCGCAAGGTCAGCGCATAGCTGGGGCCGATGTCTTCCAGGTTGAACAGCCGCAGGTCGCTGGCGCGTGCGATCGCACCGGTCATCGCCGCCACCGACGGGATGAAGCTGCCGGGGAAGATGTGGCGCTTGATGAAGTCCACCGAATGCAACGCCTGCTTGTAGCGATGATCTTCGATGGTGATGGCCTGGATCAGCGCTTCGCCGTCGTCGGCCAGCAGGCTGCCGACCTTGGCGAAATAAGTGTCCAGATACTGGTGGCCGATCGCCTCGATCATCTCGATCGAAACCACGCGGTCGAAGCGGCCTTGCAGGTCGCGGTAGTCGCTCAGCAGTACGGTGACCCGATCACCCAGGCCGGCGTCGGCGATGCGTTGCGTGGCCAGGTCGAACTGCTCGCGCGAAATGGTGGTGGTGGTGACGCGACAGCCGTGCTCGCGCGCGGCATGCAGGGCAAAACCGCCCCAGCCGGTGCCGATCTCCACCACGTGATGCTGCGGACCCAGGCGCAGTTTCTGGCAGATGCGTTCGAGCTTGCGGGTGGCGGCGCGTTCCAGGGCCGCCTCGCCCTGCGCTTCTTCGCCATCGACGAAGATCGCCGAGGAGTACATCAGGTTCTCATCCAGGAACAGCTTGAACAGCGGGTTGCCCAGGTCGTAATGCGCGGCGATGTTGCGGCGGCTGCCGCTGCGGGTGTTGCGGGCCAGCGCGTGCAGGCTGCGCATCGCCCAGCCACCGATGCGTGCGGTGCCGGTTTCCATTGCATCGAGCCGCGCGCGGTTGCGCAGCAGCAGGCGCATCAGCGCGACCAGGTCGTCGCACTGCCACTGGCCATCCATGTACGACTCGCCGGCGCCCACGCTGCCGTTGAGCGCAGCCTGGCGATAGAAGCCGGGGTCGATGACGCGCAACTGCATCTGCAGCGCCTGCGCGCCGCTGGCATTGCCGAGCGTGGTGACGCCGTCGGCCTCGTGCAGGTGCAGTTGCCCGTCGCGCAGCTCGCCGAGTGTGGCCAGCAGGCGCTTGCGCAACAGGCGGTCCGTCCAGGAGGCCGCGCGCGGCGCAGCGGTATCGGGCAGGGACGTGGCGTTCATCGGGGATCTCGCACAGGCGGATGGGGATGGTCGTGGACCGGGTTGCCGCGCAGCCACAGGCGCAGTGCCTGCCAGTGGATGGCGACCACCACCTGCACGGTCATCAGGGGATAAGCGAACAAGGTGCGCGCCAGGGTGCGCGCAGTCAGGGGCTGGCGTTGCAGCACCAAGGTGGCATCGAAGCGACGCACCGGGCTGTTGTCGATGGCGCCCGCGGCATCGTCGTCGAGCGCATCCAGCACGTCCATGTGCACACGCAGCTGCGCATCCGGCACGCTGAAGCGCCAGTCGTAGCGATGCTGCATGCCCATGAACGGCGACACGTGGAAGCGCTTGTCGAAGCGCCATGCGTGCACATCGCGATGGGTACGCGCCTGTGCGACAGGCAGCACGTAGGTGTGCCGTTGTTGCCACGGCGTGTTGGTGATCTCCGCCACGATCCAGCGCAGCGCATCGTGGCGATCGAAGCAGTAATAGAAGCTCACCGGGTTGAACACATGCCCGAAGTAACGCAGATGCGTCAGCAGGCGGATCGCGCCCTCCGGGCGCTCGCCAGTGTGCGCGTGCACGCACGCACGCACCGCCTCGTCCAGCGGAATCTGCGGGTCGCCGAGATAATCGCTGCGGCGAAATTGCGCGAGATTGGCCCGGCCCACCGACCACAGCCAGCGGTGCGCAAACACCCGATCCAGCTCGGACAGGTCCAGGTACATCAGGAACAGGCGATAGCGGAAATCCAGCGGCTTGGGCACGAAGCGCCGATGCCGCACCCATCCGGTATAGACCGCGCTGCGCAGTGTGCCTGCCATGCTGGCGGAGCCGCTGTCCTCACCGGGAGGCAGCGGCACTGCCCCCTGGCCGGCTTCGCGCAGCAACTGCATCACCAGCTCACTCCCAGCGCGTGCGCCACGTCCGCGCCGCTGCGCAGGCCGTCTTCATGGAAGCCGAAGCCCCATGCGGCGCCGGCAAACCAGGTGTGCTGCACGCCCTGGATCTCGGCCTTGCGGCCCTGTGCCGCGAGTGCGGCCGCGTTCTGCACCGGGTGGCGATAGCGCATGCGTCGCAGCACCTTGTCCGGGTCGATGTCGTGATCGCGATTGAGGCTGACGATGAACGGCTGCGGCGATTCGATCGACTGCAGCGCGTTCATCCAGTAACTCACCGTGCAGGGTGCCTGCGGGTCGGCTGGTACGTGCGCATTCCACGCCGCCCAGGCACGCCGGTCGCGCGGCAGCACGCGGGCATCGGTGTGCAGCACGGTGTCGTTGTCCTGGTAGGTGATCCCGCCCAGGATCTGTCGCTCGGCATCGGTGGCATCGCTGAGCAATGCCAGCGCATCGTCGGCGTGGCAGGCCAGGACGACTTCATCGAAGTGTTCCTGGCCGCGCGAGGACGTCACCACCACGCCATCGGGCGCGCGCCGGATCGCATGCACCGGCGTGGAGAGCCGCTCCAGCACCTGCCAGCGCCGACGCAGCGCACGCACGTAGCTGTTGGAGCCGCCGCGCACCACCTGCCATTGCGGCCGGCCGCTGATCTGCAGCATGTGATGGTTGGCCATGAAGCCGATCAACTGGCCCATCGGAAATTCAAGGATAGTCTGCGACGGCGAGGACCACAGCGCCGATGCCATCGGCACCAGGTGCTGGTCGCGGAACGCTGCCGAGTAGCCATGCCGCTGCAGATACGCGCCCAGGGTGCTAAAGCGCTCCTCGCTGTGCAGTACCGCCGGCGCCTGGCGGTAGAACCGGCGCAGGTCGGCCAGCATGCCCCAGAAGCGCGGGCTGAGCAGGTTGCGGCGCTGGCAGAACAGCCCGTCCAGCGTGCCGGCGTTGTATTCCAGCCCGCTGCCGGCATCGTGCACCGAAAAACTCATCGTGGTCGGCTGGGCGGCCACGTCCAGTTCGGCAAACAGGCGGGTGAGCAACGGGTAGTGCTGCGGGTTGAACACGATGAAGCCGCTGTCCACCGCATAGCGCTGACCGTCCAGCTGGAGGTCATGCGTATGTGTGTGACCGCCCAGGTAATCTGCAGCCTCGAACAAGGTGACTTCGTAGCGACGCGACAACAGCCACGCGGCGCCCAGGCCGGCAATCCCGCTGCCGACCACGGCAATCTGGCCCTCGCTCATCGCGACACCCGCTGCGTGCGGCGGGTGAGCATGGCCGGCATCGGCTTGAGATCCCACACCAGCCCGACCCACGACATCGCCTTGAGGCCGTACCAGGTCATGTCGTACTCCCACCAGCGCATGCCTTGCCGCGCCGAGCCTGGGAAGAAATGGTGATTGTTGTGCCAACCTTCGCCGAAGGTGATCAGCGCCAGCAGCCAGTTGTTGCGGCTGTCGTCGCGGGTGTCGAAGCGGCGGCTGCCGAAGCGGTGCGCCAGCGAGTTGATGGTGAACGTTGCATGGAACAGCGCCACGGTCGAAATCGCGAACCCCCACACCAGCAGCTGCGGCCCGGTGGTCTGCAGCGCCGGCGCCGCATCGGCCAGCCAGTCGCCAAGCAGGTACAGCCCCAGCGCCAGCAGCACCGGCATCACGATGTCGAAGCGGTCGAGAAAGCGCAGCTCGGCAAACCGGCGCAGATCCGGGATCACCTCCCAGTCGGTGCGGAAGTTGCGCGGGGTCAGGAACCAGCCGGTATGGCTCCACCAGAAGCCATGCTGGGCCGGCGAATGCGGGTCGCGGCCGGTGTCGGTATGCCGATGATGGTTGCGGTGATGCGCCGCCCACCACAGCGGCCCGCGCTGCACGCAGGTGGCGCCGATGGCCGCAAACACGAACTGCAGCACGCGCGAGGTCTTGAACGCGCGATGCGAGAAATAGCGGTGATAGAACCCGGTAAGGGCGAACATGCGCAGCGCATACAGCGCCAACGCCGTGCCGACCGCAAACCACGACGCGCCCACCCAGAACACCGCCAGGCAGGCCACATGCAGCGCAATGAAGGGCAGGGCACGCAGCCAGTCGATCCGGTCGGCGCGCGCCTCGTCCAGCGGCTCATCGGTTTGCGAATCTACCCAGCGGCGCAGGCTGCCGACACGGGACGCAACCCAGCCACGGCGCTGCGTGGATGGCGGCTGGGGCGGTGCAGCGCGAGGGTCGAGTTCAGTACTCGGCACGCATGAATCTCCATGGATAGTCGTGACCCTCTACGGAAACGGCCGGCCAATAGATGCACCAGCCCGCTTGATCGTCGCATGCATGGATGAGGCCCGGTTGGCTGCGCCAGGCAATCGCGCAACGCGCACACCAATGTGTGCGCCCAGTATCACTGACGCGGATGAGGCTGCTTGTGAAAGACGCTGCGCAGACAGGGACGCATGCCAAGCAGATCGGCCCGCCTCACGCAGGCCGGACGGCCCCCTGTCGACGGGAGCCGGCGCGGGCCACTGTACTGCGAAGACGGTTGGCTACCACCTGCTGCGCACCGTCATGCGACGCGCAACAGGTGGGTGCCACGATGGATCAGGGCGCCATTGCCAGCGTGCTGATGCCACCCTTGGCGACCACGGTGCCGGTGGCCACGCCACCCGGCGCACCGCCCGGTGGCTCCAGCGTCACGGCCAGGATCGCCTCGTTGCTCAGCATGGGCATCAGCTGATCGGGAATCTGCGCGCGACGTGCGCGCTGGTCGTCGAAGGTGCCCATCGAATGCGCCTTGCCGTCGGGAGTGATCAGCCACAGCTCCGGCACCTTGTCGGCGGTGGCGGTGCGATCCAGTGGCGTCACGGTGATGGTGTGCTTGTCGGCATCCATCAGCGCCACATAACCCGGCCGGCCGTCCTCGGTGGCGAGGGTGGACGTCATGGCGATGCCGGTGGCCGGCGGCGGCGTGACTGCAGGCGGGGTAACCGGCGTCTGCACGACAGGCCCCGAGGTCGGTGGCGGCACCGGTGCCTGCGGCGTGCGCAAGGTCAGCAGTGCGAGCACGCAGACGGCCGCGGTGGCAACGCCACCCGCGCTGGCCCAGCGCCAGAACCGCACGTTGTTCCACAACGGCGCGACCGGCGCGGTGGTCATGGCCGGCGTTGCCGAAGGCACGGCACGTAGCGGGGTGTCGAAGCCCAGGCTCTGGCGCACCTGCGCCCAGACCTGGTCGGGGGGCGTCACCGCGGCGATTTCTTCCAGTAGTGGCGCCAGATGCGCCTGCCACTGCAGCACCGCCTGCGCGAACTGACCGTCGGTGGCAATGCGCTGTTCGGCTGCCAGGCGCTCTTCGGCGCGCAGCAGGCCCAGTACGTATTCGCCGGCAAGCACGTCGCGCGGCGGTTCCTGGTCGATGGGAAAGGGCGTGCTCATCGTTCCAGACATGCCTTGAGTTTGGCCAGGCCGCGGCGGATCCAGCTCTTGACCGTGCCGATCGGTGTATCGGTGCGCGCGGCGAGTTCTTCGTAGGTGATGCCTTCGAAGAACGCGGTGCGGATCAATTCGCTGCGTGGCGGCTCGAGCTCGGCCAGGCAGTGGTCGATGCGCCGCCGCGTGCTGGCACGCTCGGTGCGCTCCAGCGGCGAGACATCGCCATCGCGCAGTTCACCTGCATCGTCCAGTGCCACGTTGCGGCGCTGCGGCGCGTTGGCGCGCAGGTGATCGATCGCCTTGTTGCGCGCGATCATCGCCAGCCAGGTCAGCCCGCGCGCACGGCTGGGGTCGAACTGGCCGGCCTTGTGCCAGATCAGCGTGAACACGTCCTGCAGCACCTCTTCGGCTTCGGCACGTTGCGGGATCATGCGCAGGCAGACCCCGAACAGTTTGGGCGAGGTCTGCCGGTACAGCGCTTCGAAGGCATGCCGGTCGCCGCCCGCGGTTGCGGTCAGCAGGCGTCCGGTTTCATCGTCGTCGTGGCCAGGAATGGCACTCATGCGGTCGGGCGTTGGGTAAGGTGGGGGCGATGCTACCGGACTGGGCAGGCGCTGTCTGTCACTTGCGCAGCCATAGCAGCACGGCGGCGAGCAGCAGCAGGATCTCCACGCCGGCAAGCGCCACGGTAGGCGCGGAGACCGGCCACAGGCGCGCCAGCGAGACGCTGCGGAACAGCACGATGGGGACGTAGAAGGCCAGTGCGACCAGCAGGCCGGTGCGTGGCTGGTCGATCCAGGCGAAATAGCCGAACAGGAACGCCATGCCCAGCTGCAGGCCGCCATAGATGACCAGATATTCCGACTGGCCGGCCGGCGACAGCTGCGTGTAGCCGACCGCGTTCGCGGTCTTGGTCGGGGAAAGCGTGCACCAGATCGCCAGGACGACGTAGAGCACTGCGTTGATCCAGAGATAGGCTTTTGCCATGACGGTGGTCCTGTACGAGGAATGGGTGCCCGGGCCGTTGTACGCAACGGCGTGTGGTCGGGCGTGAAGATGTGGCGCGTGTGGCTCACGGCGCCTCGCAGCTGCGGGCCAGCGCCTGCTCGCGCGCCTGGCGCAGCTCGTCATCGGTGCTGGCACGCGCAGCGGTGTCCGGGAAAACGATGCGCACCCGCGGGTAACGCCCCTGCGCATCGCGCAGGTTGCCGACGCCGCGGAATTCGAGCAGACGCTTGTTGGCGATGGAATAGCGCACCTCCAGCGACGGCACCGCCGCGCCGTACCACGCATCGAGCGAAATGCGCAAACGCCGCTGGCCGCCGCTGTCGCCGATGCGTTCGACCTTGAACGCCAGCTGCCGCTGCAGGCTGGGCAAAACGAAATCCACGCGCTGCGGGGCGCCGGCGAGCGCGTCCCAGTGGGTGCGCAGATATGCATCGAAGCCGGCATCGATCACGCGCTCGTCTTCGCCGGCCGGCAGTGGCGTATGGCGTTCGGGCTTGCCGGGCTGCTGCTGGAACATTTCGCGCACGCCATCGCGCCGACGCACGCCTTCGCGATAGCCGTCGCGTCCATCGAGCAGGCTGAAGTCGGGCGCGGTGCCGCCGCCTTCGACCTGCTTGCGCGCAAAGGGTTGCCCGTTCGGGCAGCGATACAACACCAACCGACCGCCGTCGTCGAGCAGCCAGTGCGATTCGCGATACCGCAGTGCGCCGTTGTCGGCATCGAAGGCATCGCCATCCACGCGCGTGACCGCTGCGGCCGACAGCGGTGCACTGCCCAGCACCAGCAGCAGCAACGGCGGAATCGGCCGGCAGTGTCTGGCCAGCGCGGCAACGGCATCAGCAAATGGACGCATCGGTGGAATCCTCGATGGGAGTGCCTAGCAATACGGGCGCGGCCGCAGCACGGATGCGCCGGCGGGGTCAGGACGTTCCTGACTGCATGTAGGACCGGGCCACCGGTCCGGCGCCGCGCCGGGTCGCGCGGCTGGGAGCGCGCAGG
Organism: Xanthomonas sp. NCPPB 1068; assembly: GCF_041479385.2. Classification (NCBI taxonomy): domain Bacteria; kingdom Pseudomonadati; phylum Pseudomonadota; class Gammaproteobacteria; order Lysobacterales; family Lysobacteraceae; genus Xanthomonas; species Xanthomonas sp. NCPPB 1068. The sequence goes on from NZ_CM192986.1 coordinate 1,616,604, forward strand.
GCCAGTACCGATGCGCGGGCAGGCCGATGCCTAGCCGGCGGCGTGCAGCACGATGCAATCCACCGGGCATGCCGGCAGACACAGCTCGCAACCGGTGCACAGCGGTGCGATCACCGTGTGCATGTGCTTGGCACCGCCGACGATGGCATCCACCGGGCAGGCCTGGATGCATTTGGTGCAGCCGATGCAATCGGCTTCCACGATCCAGGCCACCTGCGGCGGTTTGTGCGCGCCGCGGCTGCGATCGAAGGGGCGCGCCGGCACATCCAGCACCCGGGCCAGCGCACGTGCGCCGGCATCGCCGCCGGGCGGGCAATGGTCCACGCCGGCGCGCCCATCGGCCATGGCCTGCGCGTACGGGCGGCAGCCGTCGTAGCCGCACTGGCCGCATTGGGTCTGCGGCAGCAGGCGGTCGAGGCGTTCGACCAGATCGGGCGCAGGCGTGTTCATTGCCGCATCAGTGCAGCGGATGGCCGCGAAACCAGCGCTGTTGCGCCAGTGCGAGCATGGGTTTGTCTTCGCGGCTGTCGCCATAGGCATGCACGCACGCATAGTGCGACAGATCGTAGCGCGCGCGGATCTGCGCGGCCTTGTACGGCCCGCAATCGCCCTCGGCATAGCGCCCGCTGAGGCGGCCGCCGTGGTGCTCCAGCCGGTTGCAGATCAGCGACAGCCCGTGTTGCGCGCACCACGGTTGCAGGTACAGATCCAGCGATGCCGACACCAGCACCACTTCGTGCCCCTGCGCCTGATGCCAGTCGATACGCTGCATCATCTCGGCACGCAACACGCCCGGGAGCGCGGTGCGCGCGTAATCGGCGCCATGCGCGACCATCTCGTCCAGCGCGCGGCCACTGAACACCAGGCGCGTCACGCGGGCACGCAAGGCCGCTGCAGACACGATGCCCATGCGATAGCCAAGTACCCAGGGGCCAACCTGCCACTTTGCCGCTGCCACCTGCGCCGGCGCCGCCACCTTGCGCAGGAAGCGCGCGTAGGTGTCGCAGGTGGTGATGGTGTGGTCGAAATCGAACAGGGCCAGGTGCATGGGGGGCTGGGATTTGGGATTTGGGATTCGTGGGAGTTGGGGCGAGAGTCGGTTCGGGAGCGAGAGTCGGGAGCGAGAGTCGGGGAGGGCGCTGTATTTCTCGGGCCAATCCGCTTTCCCTTCTCCCTGTGGGAGAAGGTGCCCCGCAGGGGCGGATGAGGGTACGGGCGAAGCCACGTGCAGTCTGGCAAGACGTCAGGGCTTCGCACCGTACCCTCACCCCAACCGCTCTCCCGGCGGGAGAGGGGCTTTCAACCCGGGACGTGTGCAGACGGGTTCGGCACTCGCCGTTGAAATCTCTCAGTGGTCAGATCCTGGAGATTCACCGGCATGTCTCGCAGACCAAATCAGGTGTCGCTTCTACGAATCCCCAATCTCCAATCCCCAATCCCGCTTCACCGCACCGGCATACCCGGCTGCGCGCCATCATCGGCATCCAGCAGCGCCAGTGCGCCGCCGTCGAAGCCGGCCGACAGGATCATGCCTTCGCTGATGCCGAAGCGCATCTTGCGCGGGGCCAGGTTGGCGATGAACACCACGCTGCGGCCGACCAGCGTTTCCGGTTCGCCGTAGCTGCCGCGGATGCCCGAGAAGATCTGGCGCTTGCCCAGCTCGCCGGCATCCAGTTCGAAGCGCAGCAGCTTGTCCGAGCCTTCCACGAATTCGCAGACCAGCACCTTGCCGATGCGCAGGTCGAGCTTGGCGAAATCTTCGATGCCGATGAGGCCGGGATTGGAGATTGGGGATTCGGGATTCGCCGCAGCGGCGGGCTTTGCGTCGGCCTTGGTTGATACCGGCTTGGCGGTTGCAGCGGGTACAGCAGGGGCGGCGAGGGTGTCTTTGGAAGCGTCGGTCATGGCGTCGATCAGTTTGGGGTCGATACGGGTGAACAGGGCGGTGTAGGGCTGGATCGTATGCGTCGTCAGCGGGCGCTCGACGTCTTCCCAGCTGGTCATCGGCGCAGACAGAAACGCTTCGGCTTCGGCGCAGGTGCGCGGCAGGATCGGCTTGAGCGCGGCCACCAGGATGCGGAACAGGTTCAGGCCCTGCGTGCACACCGACTGCAACTGCGCATCGGCGCCGTCCTGCTTGGCAATGACCCACGGCTTGGTGTCGTCGATGTACTTGTTGGCCTCGTCGGCCAACGCCATGGTCTGGCGGATTGCGCTGGCCGCATCGTTGCGTTCGTAGGCCTCGCGAATCGGTGCCAACGCCGCGACGAAGCGTTCGTATTGCGCGGCATCGGGCAGCGCCTCGGCCAGCTTGCCGTCGAAGCGCTTGCCGATGAAGCCGGCGCAGCGGCTGGCCAGGTTGACGAACTTGCCGACCAGGTCCGCGTTCACCCGTGCGATGAAATCGCCAAGGTTGAGATCCAGGTCGTCCACACCGCCGGAGGATTTGGCCGCGAAGTAATAACGCAGCGCTTCCGGCTCCAGGCCGACATCCAGGAACGTCCGCGCCATCACGAAGGTGCCGCGCGACTTGGACATCTTGGCGCCGTCCACGGTGAGATAGCCGTTGACGTGCAGGCGCGTGGGCGCGCGGTGGCCGGTGCCGTGCAGCACCGCCGGCCAGAACAGGCCGTGGAAATTGACGATGTCCTTGCCGATGAAGTGATGCAGCTCGGTCTGCGTGCCGGCCACCAGATGCGATTCGAAGTCTTCGCCCATCTGCGCGCACAGCGTCTTGAAGCTGCACAGATACCCGATCGGCGCATCCAGCCACACGTAGAAATACTTGCCCGGCTGGCCGGGGATCTGGAAGCCGAAATACGGCGCATCGCGCGAGATGTCCCAGGCGCGCAGGCCGCCTTCGGTGTCCAGCCATTCCTTGAGCTTGGCCTTGACGCCGGGCAGTGCCACGTCGCCGGCCAGCCAGTCCCGCAGGAAGCCGTCAAAATGGCCCACTTCGAAGAAGAAATGCTCCGAATCGCGCAGTTCCGGCGTGGCGCCGGAGATCACCGACTTGGGCTCTTTCAGCTCGGTTGGCGCATAGGTGGCGCCGCAGACTTCGCAGTTGTCGCCGTACTGGTCGGCGCTGCCGCAATTGGGGCAGATGCCCTTGATGTAGCGGTCCGGCAGGAACATGCCCTTGGCCGGGTCGTAGAACTGCGCCACCGAGCGCCGGCTGATATGGCCGGCGGCCTCGAGCCGGGCGTAGAAGGCCTCGGTCAGCTCGCGATTGACCGGCGAATTGGTCGAATCGTAATGGTCGAAGGTCACCCCGAACGCGGCGAAATCGCGCTCATGGCTGGCCTGGACGTTGGCGATGAAGGCTTCCGGAGTCACCCCGGCCTTCTCGGCGGCCAGCATGATCGGCGTGCCATGGGTGTCGTCGGCGCAGACGAACCAGGTCTTGTCGCCGCGCAGGCGGCGCGCGCGCACCCAGATATCGGCCTGGATATAGCCGACCAGATGGCCAAGATGCAGCGGGCCGTTGGCATACGGCAGGGCAGTGGTGACAAGTGCGGTGCGGGTCATGGCAGGCGTAATGCGGGGGACACGCGATTATCGCACGGCTATGCCAGCTGCCTGCCAACGTCCCGGGGCACGGCTGCAGTGCCGGCGACCGGACCCTTACCTGGCCCGGTCGCCGGCAGCCCTCAGAACCGGTGATTCAGGGTCAGCATGTAGCGACGGCCCAGCCCGTCATAGACCCACGGAAACGCCGCCAGCTTGTCGGTCACATTCAATGCGGCCAGATTGACGCTGGTGTGACTGTCGAGCGCATAGCCCACGTTCGCGTCATAGGATGTAAAGCTGGGAATGCCTGCAAAGTCGCGTGTCTCGACCGTGTTGTTGAGGTCATACACCGCGCCGCTGGTGTAGTTGGCGCTCAGGCCAAGGTTCCAGTGCGTGCTCATGTAGCGCGCATTCCACTGGAATTGCCGCTTCGAGGTGTTGATCTCGCCGACGGCTTCGTCGGGCGGAACATCCTGTGCCGGCGCGCTTTCCAGGGTCTTGGGGAAATAGCCATAAAAGCCCAGATCCACCACGCCGCTGCCCCAGTTCATGTCGGCCAGATCAAACCGATAATTGACCTCGGCAGTCCAACCGCGGAAGTTGGTGTACGGGCCGTTGGTATAGCTGGTGCGGATACTGTTGGCCACACCGGTTTGCGGGTTGCGCGTGATCAGGCTGCAGAAGCTGTTGGCATTGGGCACGTCGTTGACGTTGAAGGTGTCGCTATCGAAGCAGCCTGAGGCAATGTCGGCTTCCGTCAGCGTGGTGATCGAATTGGTGATCTGGATGTCGTACCAGTCCGCTGCGATGCGCAGACCCTTGATCCATTCCGGCTGCAGCACGATGCCGGCCGTCCACGACTCGGCCTGCTCGTTCTGCAGGCGCGTATTGCCACTGACCGATCCAAGCTGGCTGCTAGGCGCCTCCTCAAACGATGCCGGATCGACGTTGCTGTAATAGTCGAAGAATGCCTGGCAATTGCGTGCACGCACGTCCGGCCGGGGGCCGCTGCCGATCTGCGCTGCGCTGCAAGGCTCGGGAATGAAGTAGTACGCAGGCTGTTGGCTGGTGTAGAGCTCGGCAATGGACGGAGCGCGGAACGAGCGGGTCTTGTTGCCGCGCAGCTGTACGCCCGCAACGGGCTCGTATTGCAGCCCGTAGGTGTAGGCGCTGAACCAGCCGTTGACGGTATTTTCAACCCGGCGGATCTTGCCGGTCACATCCAGTCGGTGCAGGCCAGGAATATTGGCGTCCGGGTTGACCAATGGCGCAAGAATCTCGCCGAAATATTCGTTGGTTGTGTACTCGCCGGAGGCCGGCTCGATCGGAACCGAACGCCCCTGACCCAGACGCTCGAACTCGCTGGGCGTGAAGCTGCCCTGTTCCTTGCGGCGCTCGTAGCCGGCATTGAATCGCAGTTCGCCGCCTGGCAGGTCCAGTAGCGCGCCGGTGATATTGGCGTTGAACACCGTCTGCTTCATCTGCGCTTCTGTATGCGTCGGCGTTGTGACGTAACCGCGCGCAGCCGGAGAGGCGACACCTTCGCCGAAGATGTTCAACGGAACGCACCCCGGGTCGGCGGTCGTCCCGGCAGCCGTACTGTCGCAGACGATCTGGCCTGCACCGTTACGGGTGACGTTGAGCGCATTGATGAAGTTCTGCTGGATCAGTCCGGTGCCGTAATAATCAAAGTTGCCTTCGCCGTGATTGACGCTGGCCTCCCAGGTGAAGTTACGACCAGCCGCATCGAACGCACCTTGCAGGCCGAAGACCGCGCGCCACAGGTTGGTGTCGGTGCCCGAGTTGTTCAGGGCCAGGTCGCGCGATGAGCGTGACAGTACAAAGTCTTCTGCACCTAGGTTGCGCAGCACCTGCCGGTTTTGTTCGGTCAGGAACGGGTTGTTGATGTTGAAGTTCAAGGTGCCGCTCTGGTCGCCGCTGCCATCAACCGCGCCCACGCCGAAGCCGGCGGCGTTGTACACGTTCTGATCGACCAGCTCGCGTGCAGTCGAGCTGTAGAACGAAGCTTCGAAGAAGCCGGAGACGTGCTCGTTGAAGTCGTAATTGCCGAGAGCAAACACCGACTTCCGATCCAGGTCGGAGATGATCTGGGATGTTTCGGTCAGATCGACGCCGTCACCGCCGGAGGCATCGCTGACCCCAAAATTGGTGCCGGGGTTGTAGCTCACCAGGTTGCCATTGCGATCGAACTGCACGAACTGGTCTTCGTTGCTGCCGAATCCACGCAGCTGCCCGCTGGCGTCGCGCACCGTGTTCCCGTCGGCGGGAAACAACAAGCCACCCCAGGTCATGTCGCTGATGCGGCGATTGCGGATCAGGACACGCCCGGGGATGCCGTCGTTTGCACCCGTATTGAACCCGGTTTGCGGGTTTACCCGGCCGTCGTTGCCAGGCGTCCGGCCCGGCTGAAATGCCGCGATCGCGCTGGCCGAAGGGTTGGGACGGGACGAGTAGCTCTGGCGAAGGAATCTGCGTGCCGTGCTGAGGACGCCCTGGCTGTTGTCTGCGTCCAATGCGATGGTCACGTTCCCGCGGCCCTCGGCAAAATTGCTGCCGAGCAGCGCCGAATAGTTGAAGCGCTCGTTGTCGCCGCGATCAGTGAGGCCATAGCCCATGCGCACCTCCGCACCCTGGTAGTTCTTCCTCAGGATGATGTTGCTGACGCCGGAGATTGCATCTGAGCCATAGGTCGGAGCGCCGCCCACGCCGATGGTCTCGACCTGATCGATCAGGATGGTCGGGACAACATTGAGATCCACCTGGGTGCCTCCGCCATCGGGGCCGAAGACGGTTGGGGGATTGGAGGAAACGAAGCGACGGCCGTTGATCAGGGTTAGTTGACGATTCGAGCCCAGACCGAAACGGCCAAGAAAGTTGACGCCCGCACCATAGCCGGATTGGTCGCCCTGCGAGGACGCACCCGCACTGAAGCTGGGTTGGATGAACATCGCATCGGCCACATTGGTAAAGCCGAAGCCCTGGATGTATTCGCGGCCAACAACGTTGGCTGGCTCCAACGAATCGAACCCGACACGGGCGATGCGTGAGCCGGTCACCATGACACTATCGAGCTGCTTCGCCTCTCCGCCGGCACTGGCCTGGTCGGATGCAGGCGTTGTAAGTGCTTCACCCGTCTGCGCCTGTGCGGTGGTGGCGGCTACCAGTGCAGACATCAGGGCGAGACTCAGCGAGCTGGCGCGTGGCCAACGTGTGCGATTACTCATGGAATGGCTCTCTCCTCTAGCGGGCAGCGGTCATGTCGCAAAGGCATGACCGACGGATGAATTCCCGGGATATGTTTACCCCTTGTTAATTCATGCACGGTTGTGCTCGCTTTTGCAACGCGTCCATCCGCATTTGCTACGTATTTGGCGCATCAACTTCGTTATCGCCGCCGAACCCTGCCAGGCATACTTGCTGGCGCACGTTGAAGATGAAGTCGTCAGTTGCAGGCGGAAGCGATTGTGACGCCCAGAGTGCAACTCTCGCGAGTCGTATACCGCAAGAGGGTTCGCGCAGCTGACCAGGAAGGTCGGTCTCCGTGCTGTACAGATAACGAAACGGGGGCGGTTATGTGGCGCTTAACCTCCGTCGGATAATGGGAGGCCGTCGCTTAGTGCTCGTCTACAGCGCAAACGGGATGGTGGCGCATTGCACGCCACCATTGGCCATCGCATGTGCTGGCTACTCACGCACCCAGGTCTGCGTGCGGCCCAGCGCTTCGATGCCCACATAGCCGCGCATCTGCAGCTTCTTGCCGCCTTCGGTCAGGGTGATCTTGGCCTTGTAGGTCTTGCCCTTGGCCGGATCGAGCACCGAGCCGCCGTCCCACACGGCGGTGCCGTCGGCCTTGAGGCCCCACAGGATGGTCATGCCCTTGATCGGCTTGCCCTTGCGCTCGCCCTCGCACTTGTCGCAAAGCGGGTTCGGGCCCTTGGCCGACTGCAGGATCTCGACGACTTTGCCGCTGAGGGTGCCGTTGGCGGCCTGTTCGATCTGCACCACCGACTTGGGCTTGCCGGTTTCATCGTCGATGGTCTTCCAGCGACCGACCGGCGAGTCGGAGGCCTGGGCCAGCAGCGAGGCGGCGGCCAGCGGCAGGGCCACCAGCAGGGTCTTGAAGGTCTTGCGCATATGTCCCCTCCCAGGGATTGCTAGGGCCGCCGTCGGCGGCCTGATTGCGAATGTATACCGTGGAGTATGGTGCGGGAAAGACGCCCTGGAAGATGCGTTCATGCGCGGCCGCTGCAGGGTGAGCACAGCCCCGGCCTTCCGAACCACGCGCGCGCGACTACGGCGGATGCCGCAGCCACGCCACGTTGCTGCGGCCATCACGGCCTGCTGCACCCGGCAGGTCAGTGGGCCAGCAGACTGATCCGTTTGCGATTGTCGTCCGGTACCCGGTCGATCAGCTTGTTGTCGGGGTCGAACCCGGCTTCGATGGGCAGGGCGTCGACGGTCAAGGTGAAGCTGGGCGTTGCGCTGGTGATGTGCTGGCGTTGCAGCGCCAGCAGTGGCGCCGTGGCGTTCTTGCCAGAGGGCAGGCCGTAGATCGCCACTTCGATCCAGTCGTCCATCGGCACCGCATGTTCCTTGCCGCGGCCATCTGCCTGCATCTTGGCCGCCTGCGCCTGCACGGTCACATCGAAGCGTCCATCCGGGCGCTTGCGGGCCTGCGCGCTCACCACGCGGTTGTCGTAGAAGGTGATCCTTTCGAACAGGTCGGTGATCATTGCCTGCTGATCGGGGCGTGCCTCGGCACGAATGGCCTGCAGCAGCTCGGCGGAGGTGGTGTAAGGCGGCTGCTGAAATGCCTTGGCCTGCAAAAAACGCTGCAATGCGCGATTGAGCGCCTGCTCGCCGATTTCCTCACGCAGGCGATAGAACACCAGCGAACCCTTGCGGTAGTGGATGTACTGCTGGTTTTCCACCCGATACAACGGCAGCTCATCGATCGTTTCGCCGCTGCGTCCTTCCAGGTAACGGTCCAGCTCGTACTTGAGGAAGCGGCGCATGTGCGCGCGGCCGTATTCGCGCTCCATTACCATCAGCGCCGAGTACTGCGCCAGTGATTCGGACAGCATCGTGGCGCCTTGCACATTCGCACCGATCACCTGATGCGCCCACCATTGGTGCGCCACTTCATGCGCGGTGACGTAGAACACGTAGTCGATGTCGTTCTTGTCGCGCAGGTCGGCGATGAAACCGATCGATTCGGAATAAGGAATGGTGTTGGCGAACGACTGCGCAAACCCCGCATAACCCGGGAACTCGATGATGCGCACCTGATGGTGCTGGTAAGGGGTGAAATTGGCTTCGTAATAGGCCAGCGACTTCTGCACGCCTTCGATCATGCGTTGCACGTTGTATGGGTGCTTGGGGTCGTAATAGATCTCGATCGGAATCTTCTTGTAGTAGGCCTTGCGCACCTGCCAGCGCGCCGACAGGTACGCATAGAAGTTGAGCATCGGGCGATCCATCACGTAGCGGAAGCAACGCCTGCCAGCCTGCTGGAACTCCTTCTGCAGATAGCCTGGCGCCAGTGCGATCTGATCCGGGGCAGTGCAGATGGTGCTGGCGAACTGCAGCCAGTCGGCATCGTTGCTGACATACGTGTTGGCGCGGGCAGCCTGGTCTTCCAGCTTGGGCATGCGCGTCGGTTCGCCCAGGCCACGCTTGCGGCGGTCGTTGCGGTCGGTGATCTCGGTTTGCGTGTTGTAGCCGAACCAGGGCAACGACCTGCTGTTGAAGAAAGTGCCGTTGGCGACCAGATCGGTCTGTGCCTGCGCGGCGGTAAGGCCATGCGGGTGCTGGTCCACGCGGAAGCGGAACATGCGCTCCTCGCCAGGTTGCAGCGGGTGCTGCAATCGATAGATGCGGTAGCCGGCCGGAATGTCATGTGTGATCAGCGTCTGCCCGCCCAGGTCCACTGTCACCAGGCTACGGTCGCCGCTGCGGCCCTGCATGCCGACGTGCACCTCGCTGATCGGTACGCTGTGGGTATTGCGCACCGTCCAGGTGGCATCGATCACGGCCGACTGCGTTTCCGGATGCAGGTCGATGTGGTTGTCCACGGCGATGATGCGCGGCTGCGGCAGGTCCTTGTACTTACGGTATTCGCGCTCGTAACGTGCTTGCAGGTCCAGCTCTTGTTCCGGCGACAGGAAGCTGTTGTAGACGTTGGTGTTCCAGTACAGCCAGCCGCCGATTGCTGCAAAGCCGAGCAGGCTCATCGCCAGTGCCGCGCCGGTGGGGCCGCGCAGGCGCCGCAGCGCCACGCACGCACGTTGGCGCAGGCCATGGCCGATGCCACGCGGCCAGAACGCCGAGGACAGCAGCAACAAGGCCAGCAGGAACACGCCCCAATACGCCTGGAACCACAGCTGCCCGGGCAGGAAGTGGCCGAAGCCGTTCATGTCCGAATACGGTGCGTTGGGCCAGCTTCCGAAGTTGTACAGGTTCTGCGTGTAGTCGAGCAGCGACAATACCGATTGCCCGATCAACACCAGCATCAATGAGGCGTAACCGACGAACTTGTTGTTGCTCAACACCTGTAGCACCAAGGCCATGCCACCCATCAGGACATACAGCACCGAGCCCAGCGCCAGGGTCTTGAGATACAGCAATGGCTCGATCGTGGTGTAGCCACGGCCGAGTTGCAGCACGATCGAGGTCAACGCGCCAGCGAACTGGAAGCTGGCGATCACGGCCAGCAAGGCGACGAACTTGCCGAGCAGCGGAACCCAATCCGGCACAGGCATGGCATCGGTGATGCCGTCGATGCGGTTGCCGCGTTCCTTCCACACCAGTTCGCCGGCATAGAACAGCACCACGATGATCAGCAGAAAGCTGTAGCTGTTCTGCAGTGCTTGCAGCATCAACGAGGTGACCGGCAACACGGCGGTGCCGTAAAGGCGCGCATTGAACAACGCGGTCGGGATGAAGTTGGCCAGGCCCATCATGAGCAGCACCACGAACGGTGCGCTGCGCAGCACGCCGAGCGTATCGAAACGGATCTGGCGCAGCAGCTGCCGGAAGGCGGTGGTGGCCGCGAAGGCGGGCGTCACGGTGAGGCCGGTGGTGGTGATGGCACGCACGCCGGCTCTTTGCGCGCTGGAAGATGCCGCAGGCGTCGTGCCGCGGCGACCACGCGTGTCGCTACGTTCGGTGCGGAACAGTGCGAAGGTCGCAGCGAACAGCAGCGCGCTCATGCCCAGCCACAGCGCGCGATTTGCGAGCAGGTAGCCGGCCAACGGAGGCAACTGCAGGTTGCGTTGTTCGGCCGACCAGTAGCGCAGCGTTTGCGATAGTGCGCGGATGCCGAGTGGGTCGGACAGGGTGGCAACCCAGACGTTGTCCAGATCGGCCAGCAGTGCACGGCTCACGCCATACAACACGAAAACCACGATGACGCCGATGTAGACCCACAGGATGCTGCGCGTGGTGACCGCCAGCAGCGACAGCAGCGCGGTGGTGAACAGCAGGTTGGGCAGCACCAGCACCAGCAGCGACCACAGGTACGGCAGTAGCGCGACCGGCCCCAGCCGCACCGGGTCGATCCAGGGCATGAATTGCGCTACGAACATGCCCAGCGCGATCACCAGATACATCACCGTGCCGGCGATCAGCGCCGCGCCGATGCGGCCGCACAGGTAATCGCGGCGACGCACCGGGGTGGAAAACACCAGCTCTGCGGTGCCCAGCTCGAAATCACGCAACAACGCATTGCTGACGAACAGCGCAGCCACCAGCAGGCCGAGCAGGCTGAAAATCGCCAGCACGCTGGCGATCACGGTCGGCGCGTTGCGCAGCACATTGCCGATGCCGCCACCGATCTGCACCGCATCGCTGGCCAGCGCGGCAAAGGCCAGCAACGCGTACAGCGCGGCCAGCAGCCACAGGAAGGGCGAGCGCAGTTGTTCGCGCAGTTCGAAGCGCAGGAACGCCAGGATCATGGCCGCGCTCCGTCAGGCAGCCAACGCGTGCTTGCGCAGGCGCTGGAAATAGACATCCTCAAGATCGGGAGCGACCGGTTCGAAACCCGGTTCCGGGCAGTCCGCACTGAACACGTGGATGACCGGATGGCCGGCGATCAGGCGCGTGGACAACACGGTGAAGCGCGCTTCGTAGTCGGGCAGGGTGCTCTTGCTGACCTGCTTGCGCCAGACCTGTTGCTTGAGCATGTCGATGGCGTCGGACGGCCGTCCTGTCAGCAACACCTGGCCCTTGTTCATGATGGCCATCGTCGGGCACAGGTCGGTGACGTCTTCGACGATGTGGGTGGACAGGATCACCACCACGTTCTCGCCGATTTCGGCCAGCAGATTCAAAAAGCGGTTGCGCTCTTCCGGATCCAGCCCCGCGGTGGGCTCGTCGACGATGACCAGCTGCGGGTTGCCCAACAGCGCCTGCGCAATACCGAAGCGCTGGCGCATGCCGCCAGAGTAGGTGCCTAGCTTGCGCTTGCGCGCATCCCACAGGTTGACCTGCTGCAACAGGCGCTCGACCACCTCCTTACGCTGTGCACGGTTGGTCAGCCCTTTCAGCACCGCGAAATGATCGAGCAGGTCCAGCGCGCTGACCTTCGGATACACACCGAAATCCTGCGGCAGATAGCCCAGCCGGCGCCGCAACAGGTCTTTTTGCTTGAGTACGTCGATACTGCTGCCGTCGGCGCCGGTCAGCGTCACGCTGCCCGAATCCGGCTCCTGCAGGGTGGCGAGCGTGCGCATCAGCGAGGACTTGCCGGCGCCGTTGGGGCCGAGCAGCCCGAACATGCCGCGGGGAATGTCGAGCGTGACACCTTGCAGCGCATGCACGCCATTGGCGTAGGTCTTGGACAACGCGCGGATCTGCAGCATGGACGGTTCCTTTGCCCTGGGTACTGAGGATCTTCACGGCGTTGCCGCATGGCCGCATGCGCCGGAAGTCATGCCACATTGACGCGCAGATGCAGTGGATGTGACCTTACCCTGCAACCGGGCTGCGAGGTCCGCAGGTTCTAACCGACCTCGTACAACTCCAGCGGCAACGCATCCGGGTCGGCGAAGAAGGTGAAGCGGCGGCCGGTGTATTCGTCGATGCGGATGTCCTCGGTGGCCACACCGTGCGCGTTGAGATGCGCGACCGCGCTGTCCAGATCTACGACGCGAAACGCCAGGTGGCGCAGCCCTTGTGCTTCCGGGCGGCTGGGGCGTGCCGGGGCAGCGGGGAACGAGAACAGCTCGATCTGCCCGCCATCGGGCAGCGCCAGATCCAGCTTCCACGAATCGCGCGCCTGCCGGTAATGCTCGTCGAGCACGCGCAGGCCCAGGATCCCGCAGTAGAACTGTTTGGAGCGCGCGTAGTCGCCAGCGATGATGGCCACATGGTGGATGCCGGCGAGCATCATGCCGCGCTCCGACGCATTGACGTTGAGCAGTCGGGCAGTGTCGGCACGCTCCACGGCGCCGGGCATGCAGACGGCAGGCGTGTGCCCGCGATGCAGGACGCAGCAGCGTCATCGCACGCAGGGTGCTGTGGCATTGGCAGCGTTGTGGGCAAGCCCAAAGCAAGCAGGCAGTGCGCGGATGTTTGCGCAGATGGAAGGTAATGGTGCGGCATGTCAGAGGACCAGCAGAAACCAGTCGGCAGCATAACCGCCCGAGCGTTAGCCGCAGGCCCTGTTTCGCCGCTCGCCTGCGCATGGCTGTGCCGGTCTGCGTCCGTTGGGCAGGTTGGCCGATCGACATCGGGCGGAAGTGATGCAGTGCGCCTGACGCAGCGCTTCGCGCGTGCACGTCGTCGAGGACCACCGCACGGCTGACTCGCGCATGGCGCCAGCACGGACGTGCAGCGCCAACATCCTCCGCCTGGCAGGCCAATGTCAGGGGTTTGCCGATGGGCTGCACTGTCGACGCAACCGATGCTGGACACCGATGTCGTATCGGCGCGTTTGCATTACGCCGCCGGGGCATCGTCCTTCCATGACAGGAACTTACCCATGCCCATTCTCGCGTTCCGCCCGCCGCATCTCAAATCCATCCCCAAGGGCGTACATGTGATCCAGCACCCGGCCGACACGCTGCCCGGTCGCGATGCGATCGTCGCAGCCTTGCCGCGCACCGCGCAGGACACGCCGCAGTTGCAGTACGACACGGTGTGGATCGGCGGCGGCCACGGCAATGTGGACAACCACGGCGCTCCGACCCAGTTCAACGGCTGCAGCGATGCCGCCGTGTTCCAGCGCTTCATCGCGGATATGGTCGCCATCGGCATCCGCACGCCGGCGCTGATCGTTGATACCTGTTTTTCGCTGGCCTCGCTGCCGCAGCTGGTCCCGCTGCTCACCGAGCACGGCGTGTTCGCCGGCTGGTCGGGCATCTGCAACAGCAGTCGCATCGAATCGCTGACATCGGGCCGGTTGCCTGCGTTGGTTGAGCAGCCCGAGACCGTGCTGGCCCAGTTGGCCGCGGCCGCGTCCAGCCAGGTGGTCTACACCGCACACGACCGGGTGCTGATCCGCTATGCACGGTTGACCGTGAGCGAGGGAGTGATGACTGCCTGCGATATCCGCGATGCCGAGGCAACCCTCGCGCGCGTGGGCAGGGCGACCTGGCAGGACAGGCCGCTGATCGCGGCCGAACAGTGCATCGAGGACCGCGCCGGGTTCATCGAACGCCTGCACCGACTCTGACCGGCCCGGCACCGCCGCCCATCCGCGCATCCACCCGACACAAGAGGACTGTCTCCATGACCACCTACACCAACAACGGCACCGGCACGTTCGGCAGTGCCAGCAGCAAGATCCGCAAGCATGTGCTCGACGACTACCTGACGGCGAAGATCGCCAACTATGTCGGCATCGGCCGCACGAAGGTCAACGACGATACAGTGATCCAGGTCCCCGCCGACTATGCCAACAGCGAAGGCGTGATCGTGGGCATGGATCTGGTCAAAGGCCTGCGTGTGGACCTGCAACGGGCCCAGACCCACGACGGCAACACCTACGCGACCTGGCAGGTGCAGTGGGGCACCGGCAGCGACGGCAAAACCGGCGGTGCCTATGCCGGCGTGTTGATGCGCGTGGCGACCGACTTCACGTTCGCCGAGTTTCGCAACGCGATGCGCGAGAGCTTCGGCTATACACCGGGCGCCTACTGCCGGCTCGATCCCTGACCGGCACGGCGAAACGTCCTGCCCTCGCGCTTCCTGCGCGAGATCTCGCGCGAACTGCTGCACAACGTGCGGCCGAAGGTGTGCAGGTTTCGCGCAGCGCCTCATTGGGCGCGCCGCGCAGCATGCGGCACGGCATGATCGAGGCGCCGGCGATCACGCTCGGCGCCAACGTGCAGCATCCCAGGTTCGGCGGCGTGGTCATCGACGACCAAGACAGCGGCGCGCGTGCCCGCGTGCAGGCGCAGTTGGACCCGGCACGGTCACGGGCGCGTTGCACGTACAGGGCAGGCGTGTGCCTGCGATGCAGAGCGCAGCAAGGTCATCGCACGCACGGTGCTGTGGCATTGGAAGGTTCGTGGGCAAACCGGCCGCGCGCAGAGGTTTGCGCAGCTGGATGGTGATGATGCGGCAGGTCGAGGGCCTGCGGACACCAATTGGCGGCATCGCCGCCCGTCAGTCAGCCAGAGCGCATGGCTCACGGCTCGTCCGCACGCGGCTGTGCCCGCCTGCCTGCGCGTGGCAGGATACGGCTTCCCCCCCGTCCAGATGCACCCATGCCCGAATCGTCGCCGACCACCGCACCGCAGTTCCAGCGCAGCATGCAGGTGCGTCATCTGGTGATGCTGTCGCTGGGCGGGGTGATCGGTACCGGGCTGTTTTTCAACACCGGTTACATCATCGCCAGCACCGGCGCGCTGGGCACGGTGATCGCGTATCTGATCGGCGCGCTGGTGGTGTACCTGGTGATGCAAAGCCTGGGCGAACTGGCAGTGGCGATGCCGCAGACCGGCGCATTCCATGTGTATGCGGCGCGTTACCTGGGCCCGGCCACCGGCTACGTGGTGGCATGGTTGTACTGGCTGACCTGGACGGTGGCATTGGGATCGAGCCTGACCGCCGCGGCGTTCTGCATGCAGTACTGGTTTCCGCACAGCCCGGCATGGCCGTGGTGCCTGCTGTTCTGCGCGCTGATCTTCGGCTTGAACACGGTGTCGGCGCGCTGGTTTGCCGAGGGCGAATTCTGGTTTTCGTTGATCAAGGTGATCACCATCGTGGTGTTCATCGTGCTGGGTGGCGCGGCTGTGATCGGTGTGCTGCCGCTGGCCGATGGTTCGCCTGCACCGGGGCTGCGTCATCTGCGTGCCGACGGCTGGTTTGCGCAGGGCAGCTTGCCGATCCTGATGACGATGGTGGCGGTGAACTTCGCGTTTTCCGGCACTGAATTGATCGGCGTGGCCGCCGGCGAAACCGCGCAGCCTGCACGCGCGATTCCGCTGGCGATCCGCACCACGCTGGTACGGCTGGTGGTGTTGTTCGTGGGTACGGTACTGGTGCTGGCCGCCTTGCTGCCGGCCGGGCAGGCAGCGGTGGAAAAAAGCCCGTTCGTGCGCGCATTCGAATTGCTGGGCATTCCGTATGCGGCGGATATCTTGAATGCGGTGATCCTCACCGCGATCCTGTCGGCGGCCAATTCCGGCCTGTATGCAGCCGCGCGCATGCTGTGGTCGCTGGCCAACGAGGGCACCCTTCCGGCGGGCCTGGCGCGTCTGACCCGCCGCGGCATCCCCTTGCGCGCGGTGTCGCTGAGCATGCTGGGCGGCTTGCTGGCGCTGCTCACCGGCGTGTATGCGGCCGACACCGTGTTCGTGGCGATTTCGGCGGTCTCCGGCTTTGCGGTGGTGGTGGTCTGGCTGAGCATCTGCGCTGCGCATTACCGGTTTCGCCGCCAGCTGCTGCGCGATGGGCGCGCGCTGGAGACACTGGCGTACCGGGCGCCGTGGTATCCGTGGACGCCGATTCTGGGCTTTTTGCTGTGTCTGCTGGCCTGCCTCGGGCTGGCGTTCGATCCGCAGCAGCGCATCGCGCTGTACTGCGGCATTCCCTTTGTCGCGCTGTGTTATGGCGCCTACGCATTCACCCAATGGCTTGCGGCCCGGAGACTGCACCCATGACGATTCTTCCCCGCCAGCCGCGCGCCGATGCGCCTTTCAGCCAGGTCTTGCAGCACGACGGAGTCGTCCTGCTGGATGGCGCCCTGGCCACCGAACTGGAAAAGCGCGGCTGCGATCTCAACGATGCGCTGTGGTCGGCGCGCGTGCTGATGGAGCAGCCGGAGCTGATCTACCAGGTGCACCGCGATTATTTTGCTGCCGGCGCGCAGTGCGCCATCACTGCCAGTTACCAGGCCACGCCGTTGGGTTTTGCCGCGCGCGGCCTGGACCTGGCGCAGTCGCAGGCCCTGATCGCGCGCAGCGTGGCGCTGGCCGCACAGGCGCGCGCCGATCATCTGCAGGCGCAACCGCAGGACGCGCCGTTATGGGTGGCAGGGTCGGTCGGCCCGTACGGTGCCTATCTGGCCGATGGCTCGGAATATCGCGGCGACTACGTGCTGCCGCTGGCCCAAATGATGGACTTCCACCGTCCGCGCATCGCCGCGCTGGCCGCGGCCGGGGTGGACGTGCTGGCCTGCGAGACCCTGCCTTCGGCCAGCGAGATCGACGCCTTACGCCGGGTGCTGGAAGAGTTTCCGCAGCTGCATGCATGGTTCTCGTTCACCCTGCGCGACGCAGCGCATCTGAGCGATGGCACGCCGTTGGCGCAGGTGGTGCCGGCATTGGATGCCAGCCCGCAGGTGGTGGCGGTGGGGATCAACTGCATTGCGCTGGACCAGGTCACGGCAGCGTTGCAGAGCCTGGCGGCGCTGACCACGCTGCCGTTGGTGGTCTACCCCAACTCCGGCGAACACTACGACGCCAGCGACAAGCGCTGGCACGCTGGCGATGCGCCGGCGTGCAGCCTGGCCGACCAGCACACGCAGTGGCTGGCCGCCGGTGCGCGCCTGATCGGCGGCTGTTGCCGCACCACGCCGCGCGACATCGCTACGCTGGCCGCGGCGCGGGCGACCGCCCGGGGCTGACGATGGTCACGGCGGTGTGTGCCGTGGCCGCCGCGGCGGGGGACGGGCAGGCGCGGCGCGTTTGCCGGCGTGCGATGGCACGCCCGTTTCGGGGCGCGCGCGACGGGACTGTGCCGCGCGTGTCTGCCTCAGCCCTTCTGGGTGGCGATCCAGCGCTGGATCTTCTCCTGCAGGATCTCCAGCGGCACCGAGCCGTCCTTGAGCACTTCGGTGTGGAAGGCGCGCACGTCGAAGCGCGGCCCCAGCTCGCGTTGGGCCTGTTCGCGCAGCTGCGCGATCTTCATCTCGCCCACCTTGTAGGCCAGCGCCTGGCCGGGGATGGCCATGTAGCGATCGACCTCGGCTTCGGCATCGGTGCGGCTCATCGCCGAGTTGTCCAGCATGTAGTCGATGGCCTGCGTGCGGGTCCAGCCCTTGCTGTGCAGGCCGGTATCGGCGACCAGCCGGATCGAGCGCCAGAGCGCGTTCTGCAGGTAGCCGTAATAGTTGTACGGGTCCTGATACAGCCCCAGCTCGCGGCCCAGCGATTCGGCGTACAGCCCCCAGCCTTCGATGTACGCGGTCTCGCCGCCCAGGCGGCGGAACTTGGGCAGGTCGGTCAGTTGCTGCTGCAGGCCCAGCTGGTAGTGATGGCCGGGGATCGCCTCGTGCAGGTACAGGCTCTCCGCTTCCCAGGTCTTGCGCGAGGGCAGGTCGGAGGTGTTGACGTAGAAGATGCCCGGCGTGCTGCCCGCGCTGCCATTGGCGCTGGGGCGCATGTACGAGCCGCTGGCCGCCGACTGCGCGCGCTGCGGTTCCACCGCCCTTACTTCCAGCTCCGGCATGCCCTGGACGGTGAACAGGCGCGGCACCGCGCCCTGCACGCGCCCCTGCAGGCCCCGGTAATACCCCAGCAGCTCGGTCTCGCTGCGGAAGCTGAAGCGCCTGTCGGTCTGCATGAACTTGTAGAACTTGGGCAGGTTGCCGCGGAACTTGACCTGCTTGGCCAGCGCCTGGATCTCGCCCTGCAGGCGCGCCACCTCGTCCAGCCCGATCTGGTGAATCTGCTCCGGGCTCAGCTCCGAAGTGGTGCTCTGGCGCACGTCGTAGGCGTACCAGGCCGCGCCGTTGGGCAGCGCCGCCAGGCCGTCGGTGTCGCGACAGGCCGGCAGGTATTCGGTGGCGATGAAGCCGCGCAGCGCGCGGTAGGCCGGCAGGATGCGCACCTCGATCAGCCGCTTGTATTCGGCGGTGAGGCGCTGCTTGTCGGCTTCGGGCATGTCGGCCGGCAGGTTGCGGATCGGCCCCCAGAACAGGCTGTCTTCGGCACTGCGCGCAATGATCGCATCCAGCTGCGGCAGCACTTTCTGCATCAGCACCTTGGGCTGCACCACCCCGGCCTGCATGCCGGCGCGCATGTTGGTGATGGCCTGGTCGAACAGGTCCGGGATGCCCAGCGCACGCCGCGACCAGTTGTCGTAATCCTTGACCGTCTTGAACGGCTGCGCGCCGGTGCCCGAGCCCAGCACCACGGCGATGCTGGCGATGTTGTAGAACTGGTTGATCGGCAGCATCCAGCTGGGGAACTGCTCGGCGGCCAGCGCACTGCGCGCATCGCGCACGAAGATCTGATAGCTCAGCAGGTCCTGGCCGCTCAGACCGTCCGGCCCAAGCGCCTCGGCCTTGCCCAGCCACAGCACGGTGAAATCGTGCGACTGCTGACGGAATGCCGGCGACAGGAAGTTGGGCAACTGGTCGTTGTAGCGGCTCTCGCCCTGGAAGGTGGCCTGCAGCGGGTTGAGCTTGAGCGAGGCGTCCCAGTACTGGTCGTAGAGCAGGTTGAGTTGCTGGGCCTTGGTCAGCACCACCGGGGCGACGACGGGCCGCGGGCGCGCCTTGGCTGCCTTGCTGCCCTTGGCGGTCCTGGAGCCCTTGGCCGCGGGTTTGGTGGTCTTCTTGGCTTTGCCCGCCTTCGCGCGCGTCTGCGTGGTCTGTGCCTTGGCGGTCTTCTTTTTGGCCGCATCGGCGGGCGCTGCCACTGGCAGGCTCAACACGGCGGCGAGGGCCAGCGACAGCAGGCGGGAAAAGCTGAGGGGCATTACCGGCTCCGGAAACAAGCGAGCGGGGAGCTTGCCCGATCCGCACGGTTACGGCCACCCATCGCGGTCATACCGCCTATCGGCAATTCATGCGGCGCACTGGCTGGACGTGGTTCCGCTTCGGATGATGCAGCGCGGCAATCGGCGGATGCCTTGCAGCGCCCGGGAAGCGCGCCACCCGGCAAGCCTTGCCGCTCAATCGGCCGCGGCTTCCTGGCGCAACTGTTCGGCCCGCTCGGCGCCCAGGTAGGCGCCGATGCCGCGGCGCGCCAGATACAGCAGCGGGATCAGCAGGATGGCAAAGCCCATCTTGTACACATAGTTGAGCGTGCTCACCGCGAGGAACTGATCCATCGACCAGTGCTGGGGCCCGAGCACGAAGGCGATGTAGATCACCACGAAGCTGTCCACCAGCTGCGACACCGCAGTGGAGCCGGTGGCGCGCAGCCACACGTGCCGTTCGCCGGTGAGCTTGCGGATGCGATGGAACACCGACACGTCGATCAACTGGCCGACCAGGAACGCCACCAGCGAGCCGCCGATGGTCCACAGCCCTTGCCCGAACACCGCCGCAAAGGCGGCCTGATAGTCCGGCACGCCCTGGCTCTGCGCCGCGGTCACCCACCACCCGGCCGGTGCCAGTGCGATGGCCGCGAAGGCGAACACGAAGCCGTAGCCGATCAGCGCCACCGCCACCCACGAGATGAAACGCACCCCGCGGCTGCCGAAGAACTCGTTGATGGTGTCGGTCATGATGAACACCACCGGCCACAACAAGGTGCCGGCGGTAAAGCTCAGCGAGCCGCGTTGACCGAACAGGTTCCAGTTCAACGGCGCGATGCCCAGGGTGTCTTCCAGCGCGAAGATCTTGACGCCGATGAACTCGGCCAGTGCCGCGTTGACGCAGAAGAACGCGGCCAGCGCAATGAACAGGCGTACCGCACGATCGTCGAGGGTACGCATGTGTGTCATGGTCTCAGCGGTCCGCCGTCCGGGTGAAGGGGACCGATTCGGGTGCCACTGCGCCGCCGGAGATGATGAAGCTCATCGCCTGATCCACGCTCCAGTCGGTGGGCGTGAGTAGTTCCACCGGCACGATTTCCAGATAGCCGGAGGTCGGGTTGGGCGTGGTCGGCACATACACCGCCGCCAGCTCGCGGCCGGTGCCCTGTTCCTTGATGACGCGGGTGACCAGGCCGACCGACTTCATGTCGCGATGCGGGAAGTCGATCAGCACCACGCGCTGGGTGCTGCCCGGCTGGGTCTGCAGGATGTCGAGCAACTTGCGCGCGCTGTCGTAGACCACGCTGGCCAGCGGGATGCGCCGCATGATCGCCTCGAACCAGCGCAGCAGGCGCTGGCCGATCACGCGTCGGCTCAGGATGCCGACAAACAGGATCGCCGCCACGGTAGCGATCAGGGCAATGGTGTTCTGCACCCAGAGCGCCTTGATCCAGCCCAGGTTATCCGGGAACGAGGCGGCGATACGCTCGGACAGCGGCACCACCCACGGGCTGCTGATACCCGAGAGCAGCGCGAACACGAACTTCACCACCACCCAGGTCAGCCAGACCGGCAGCAAGGTCAGCAACCCGGTGAGAAACACGCGTTGCAGGGAAGGGCGGGAATGCGGAGTGGGAGATTCGGACATCTGCATAGTGTAGGCATTCGGCCGCGTCCGGTGGAGGTGGGGCCGGGATTGGGGAGTGGGCATTCGGGATTTGTAAACGCGCTCACTCACTGTTGGACTGCCGCGATCGGTAATTGCCGCGGCAACTGCAACTGCTGGGGCATAGGCAGGGGCAGTTGCAGTGTCAGTGGCGCCGGCAAGGCGAGGGCAAAAGCAAAGGCCGCTCCCTTCTCCCGCCGGGAGAAGGTGGCGCGTAGCGCCGGATGAGGGCACGACCGCCACTGATGTCCGCAACCCGGCCTTCCCAACTCCGCTGCCTGAAAACCGGCAGGCTGTCGCCAGCGTCCGCCGTCCTTGCCCGGACATTGCGCGTGCGTGTCGTTCAATCGGTTGCCGCTGCTTTTGCCTGCTGAAAGAACGCAATGCCGATACGTGGACGCGTCTTCGTCTACCCGTCGCGGTGCTGCGCCGATGGCACTAAGATGCGCAGCTTCCCAGGGATGGATGTGGACATGCTTGCCAAGTTCCTCAAGACCGCCTTGCTCGGTGTTTGCATCCTGCTTGCGGTAGTGGCGGCGCTGTATGCCGTCTCCCAACGTTGGCCCATTCCCGATGCACAGCGGCAGGCGCTGGCGCAGCTGCGTCAACCGCTGCCGCCGTTGCGTGGGGCCAATATGTTCGCGGCGCTCTGGTCGCTGTCCTACGCGGTTCCGGAAGCGCAGCGAGAGACCTTGCTGGCCCGGGACGTGGGGCGCCTGAATCAGCTGCAGCGGCAGGCGCCGTTTCGCAGTGCCGTCTCGGACTATCCGCGCCTGCCAAGCTGGCCAGCCACCGCGCCAGCCCTGTGCAGCGCCAGCGCAGGCGGATGTTTACAGCAGGTGCGCGAACAACCGCAGGCCTATGCCGATGCGCTGGCCGCACAGGCGCCGATGCTGAGCAGGATGCGGGCATTGGCCAACTACACCGACTACCGCAGCCCGTTCCGGCCACGCGCCGATATGACCTTGCCCGAGCTGCCGCGGATGCCGCTGTCGATGACCGCCAGCGCACTGGATTTCGTCCAGGGGCGTACCACCCAGGCCTTGAGCGATGTCTGCACCAGCGCGCAGGTTGCCCGGGTGCTGCTGCGTAGCAGCGACAACCTGGCGGTCACGATGATCGGCGCGGCGATGCTGCGCGGTAACGCGCAGCTGTTTGCGGACATGCTGGCCGAGCTGCCTGCGCAGGCGCCGTTGCCCGCGCAGTGCGCCGCGGCGTTCGCACCGGCGGCGATGGAAGAGATTTCGCTGTGCAATGCGCTGCACGGCGAATCGCGCTTGATGTTTTCGATGCTGCAGGACGCGTCCGTCCAGGATGGCGATCGCGACTGGCTGGATCGCATCTCACCACGGCTACTGGACCGCGAGCGCACCCAGGCGCTGCTGGCACCGACCTTTACTTGGGCCTGCAGCGCGCCGGTGCGGGCATTGCTGGCGCAGGATCAGGCGCTGCCGCCCGGCATGGTGGCAACGCCCGACACGGCCACGGTGGCCTGCGTGGCCAATGCCACCGGCTGTCTGTTGGTCAGCGCGGCGCGTCCGGACTATGCCGATTATCAGCACAAGCTGCAGGACACTGCTGCGGCAGTCCATACGGTGGCAGCCCTGCTGTGGTTGCGCGATCGCCCGGCCGATACACGGCCGCTTGCGGAGCGACTTGCCGAGCTGCCGCCTGCACTGCGCGGACAGATGCGCCCGCTGCAGGCCGGCGGCGACGGCAAGCATCTCACCATCGCTCGGTATGCCAGACGCCAGGACGGTACCGGAGACGACCGCTGGCCAGTGCCGGCCAGCCGGCTTGCGGAGCGCGCGAGCACTGCGATCCAGTAGTGTCGCAACGCGTCAGTGGCGTGGCGCATCCACCAGGTTGCTAGTGGAGCCTGAGGCCACGACCTGGTCCGTCAGCAGCGCCTCTGGAATTTCATGGCTGAGCCGGTGCGATCAGCACGGGATTGCGAGGCATGCGCGCCGCAGTCGTGGCACCCCACTGCAGTCAGCTGCGCTGAAAAGCAACATGCCGCGTCCCTGACAGGACGCGGCATGTCGATGTGTCGCTGTGCAGACGCGCAGCAATGACGCACACCGCATCGGTGCGCGCAGGCGTACCACCGCGTGCTTAAAAGCGGAAGTTCAACCAGCCCATCACGAAGGTCGAATCGCCATAACCGGCTCTTTCCAGCGCGGGTCCCGCCATCAGGTGCTCGGCGCGGAAGGTTACCGACCAGTTCGGGTCGATGTTCCAGGTGGCATTGATGCGCGGCATGGTGCCGATGCGGCGCTCGCCGGTGTTCTGCGTGCGTGCATAGGCGCGTGCCTGGTTGTTGTAGATCGCATCGCTGGTGGTCTGGCGCCACAGGGTTTCCCATTCCAGATTCACGGTGAGCTTGGAGGTGGGCGAGAAGGTAAAGGTCGGCGCAGCGGTGACCAGATTCACCGGACCGAAGAAGGTGGCCCAGCTGAAGTAGATCGTGTTGCCGTACAGGAAGTTGTTGTTGCGCAGCGTGCCGGTACCGGAGGTGCCGCCACCGCCGGAGGCGATTTCGCTATGGAACCCCAGGCGCGGCTTCCAGCCGGTTTCGCTCAGCGACCAGGCATTGGAGGTGCTGGCCATGTAGGCACGCAGGTCGCGTCCGCCAAAACTGCCGCGCTGCACGGTCACGAACGAATCGGTGCGCAGCTTGCCCACGTTGCCCCACAGGCGCAGGCCGTAGTAATTGCGGTGCTCTTCGGCGGTCTGCCGGCCCCACACCTGATTGTCGTTGCGGAACTGATAGAAGAACGGTTCCAGGTACATGGGCTTGGCGGTCGGCAGGCGGTAGCCACCGACCACACCGCGGAAGTGCCGCGAGCGGTCGATACGGTCGTCGCCCAGGCCTTCGGTGCCATCCAGGTTGAAATTGAAGTCGAACACGTCGACACGCGTTTTTTCGCCGATCGCCCAGGCGCGCGCACCGTTGAAGGTGACGAAGATGTCGGTATTGTCGCGCAGCGCCATCAAGGTGGTGGGGCCATCGACGAAGACCTGACGGCCTACCCGCAAACCGGTGTCGGCGCTGCCGATGCGGCCTTTCACGTCGAAGAACACCTGCTGCAGGATCGCGTTGTTCTCCTGCGTGCCAGTCTTGGCGCCTTCGTTGCGCCCATCCAGGCTACCGTGCGCCAGTTCCGTGTACAGACGGAAGTGTTCGCCCACGTGCAGGTCCGCGCCGAAGAACGCGCGCAGCAGATACTGCTGTTGCGAGTGGCTGCCGGGAATCAGCCCCGGGTTGGTGATGGTGTTGCTGCGCACGCGCAGCTCGTTGCTGAGCGAAACGTAGACATCGCCGTCTTCGCTGAGCGGGATGTACTTGAGCGGATCGAACGGGCTCTTGCGCTTGGACGTGTCTTTCAAATACGACCAGTCTTCGGCCCAGCGCACCTGCCACATGTTGCCGCCCTGCTTGGCGCCCCAGCCCTGGGCTTCCTGCGGATAGCCCTTTGCGGTGGCCGGCGCGGTGGTCACCGGCGCCTTGGCCGGCTCTGCAACGGCCTGCTCGGCGTTGGCCGGTGCCGGCTGCACCTGCGCCAGCGCCAGGCCCGGCAACGCCAACCCGATCGCAAGGCACAGGCGCCGTGTGGCACCAAAGGAAGTATCAGCCATGGCCGGCTGCGCCAAGCGTGTCAATTGCATCGTCTTGCCCCATCGAAAAATGAAAACCCCTGAGCGAAGCTTATCGGCACGGGGGGCGTTGACTGTAGTAAAGCCGTGCCGGAAACGCAGTAACCCAAAGGTTCTAAGCTCATGAACGCACTGGGGTTTGCGCAGGCGGGCGCGACAGGGGCAGGAATCGGGACTCGGGAATCGGGAATCGGGAATCGCAAATCGCAAATCGCAAATCGCAAAGGCGGATTTCCACCTTGGCGCGTCGGTATCGGCGCTTTTCCGATTCCCCATTCCCGATTCTCCATTCCCATGACTACCGGCACATTCACTATAGCTAGGTTCTACATAGCATCACCTTCGACCTAGCGGAGATGGCCGATGAGCGAGCCGGATATCCACCTACGCAAATTTCAGAAGGAGCTGAGTGCGGGCACCGTGTCGCTGGCCTTGCTGGCCGTCCTGGCACAGGCCGACGAGCCGCTGTACGGCTATCTCATCGCCAAACGGCTGGAGCGGCTGGAAGGCGTGCTCAGCGGCAAGCAGAGCGCCTTGTATCCGGTACTGCGCAATCTGGAAGGGGCAGGGCTGTTGCAGAGCCATATCGAGCCATCCGCGTCTGGGCCGCCGCGCCGTTATTACCGCATTACCGACAGCGGGCGTGACTGCCTGCGCGACTGGACCGCCGCCTGGCGTGCCACCCGAGATTCCGTTGATTCAGTGCTGCAGGGGACCCACTCATGAATACAGTTGCGCAGTCACATCCGTTGCCAACCACCATTTCCGATTACCTGGCGCAGCTACGACAGGCGCTGGCGGGGGCCGACCCGGCGATGATCCAGGACGCGCTCTACGACGCCGAAGAATATCTGCGCGCCGAGCTTGCGGAACAGCACGGCAAGAGCGAGGCGGAGGTCATTGCAGACGTGGCTGGCAGCTACGGCGCGCCGGAGGAAGTGGCCGAGATCTACCGCGAAACCGAAGTGACCGTGACCCGCGCGTTGCGTCCTCCGGCGCCGCCCAAACGCGCATCGTGGATTGCCAACTTCTTCGGTGTGGCAGCCGACCCGCGCACCTATGGCGCACTGTTCTACATGCTGCTGTCGCTGCTTACCGGCGTGTTTTATTTCACCTGGGTCGTCACTGGCGCGAGCCTGTCGATCGGGCTGCTGATCCTGATCATCGGCGTGCCGTTGCTGGTGTTGTTCTTCGGCTCGGTACGGGTGTTGTCGCTGGTGGAAGGCCGCGTGGTCGAAACGCTGCTGGGCGTGCGCATGCCGCGTCGCCCGCAACATCCGGGCCTGCAGGGCAGTTGGCTGCAACGCATCGGCGCGATGTTCACCGACGTGCGCACCTGGAGCACGATGCTGTACTTCGTGTTGATGCTGCCGCTGGGAACTCTCTACTTCACCGTGTTTTGCACGCTGCTGTCGCTGTCGCTGGGGCTGGCCGCTTCACCGCTTGTCGTGTTGTTCGACAACACGGCCGTGCTGACCTGGGATGGCGTGGACATCACCGGTTCCTGGCTGACGTTGCCGTTGTTCGCGGTGGGCGTGCTGTTGTTGTTTGTCACGCTGCATCTGGCGCGCGCCTTCGGCAAGCTGCACGGCATGTTCGCCAAGCAGCTGTTGGTCAAGAGTGGCGACGCGGCTGCGTGACGCGCGCGAGCGATGTATCAGCATGCACGGCATCGATGATGGCGTTTGCAGGCCGGCATTGCTTGGCGTGCTGTCGCACGTAGAACAGCTGACAACACGTGGCGAGCAGTTGTCGGTCGGGTGTGGGCAGCGCACAGGAACCGGAGTGTGCGAGCGAGATATACCGATTGTGGACGCCTGCCGCGCACGCCTGGCGGTTGCGTAGCAGGTTTGCCGGGCGACCTCAGTGGCGATGCAAAAAAATCCCCGGCCGTGCCGGGGATTTTATTTCTTGGTTCAGGCGCGTTTGCCGCGCTTGCGGATCGGGGTCACGGTGGCCGGGTCGCGGCTGCCGACCGGGTCGGCATCGTAGCGGGCGATGAATTCGCGTACCTGCGGATACACCACTTCACGCCAACGACGGCCACTGAAGATGCCGTAGTGACCGGCGCCTTCCACCACCAGATGGCGGCGATGCGCCGCATCGATGCCGGTGCATAGATCGTGTACCGCTTCGGTCTGGCCGAGGCCGGCGATGTCGTCCAGCTCGCCTTCGATGCTCAGCAGCGCGGTATTGCGGATCGCCGATGGCTTGACCAGTTGGCCATCCACTTTCCACTTGCCCTGCGGCAGCAAAAACTCCTGAAACACCACGCGAATGGTATCCAGGTAATACTCTGCCGGCATGTCGAGCACAGCGTTGTATTCGTCGTAGAACTGCCGGTGTGCTTGCGCATCCTGCAGGTCGCCCTTGACCAGATCGGTGTAGAAATCCCAGTGCGACATCACGTGCCGGTTGGGGTTCATCGACAGAAAGCCGGCGTGTTGCAGGAAGCCCGGATACACCTGACGGCCATGGCCCGGATACGGGAACGGCACGGTGTGGATCAGGTTGTTCTGGAACCACTCGATGCCGTTTTCCGTGGCCAGGTTGTTGACCTGGGTAGGGCTGCGACGCGCATCGATCGGCCCGCCCATCATCACCAGCGAGCGCGGGGTGGGCTCGTCGTTGCTGGCCATCAGCGACACCGCCGCCAACACCGGTACCGTGGGCTGACAGACGCTCACCACATGCAGGCGCTCGGCGCCGATATGGCGGATGAACTCCTGGATATAGGTGATGTAGTCCTCGAGCCGGAACGCGCCTGCTTCCAGCGGCACCATGCGCGCGTCCACCCAATCGGTCACATAGACCTTGTGGTTACGCAGCAGGGTGCGCACGGTGTCGCGCAACAGGGTGGCGTGGTGACCGGACAACGGCGCCACCACCAGCACGGCCGGTTGCTCCTTCATCTTGCCGATCAGCTCGACGTGGTCGCTGAAACGCTTGAAGCGCAGCAGCCGGCAGAACGACTTGCTCAACACTTCGCGTTCGATGATCGGCAGCGAATGGCCATCGACCTCGACATCGTCCAGCGCCCAAGCAGGCTTTTCGTATTCCTTGCCCAGCCGATGGAACAGCTCGTTGCTGGCGGCCATGCGTTCGGCACCGGGAAGCGATGCCCACAGGCTGTCGGGATCGGAGAACATCTTGGCGTTCGCCTGGGCCTGATGCACCCAGGGGGCTAGCAGATTGCGGGTCAGCTCATGCAGTTGATAAAGCATTCCACCCATCCGTGCGGTTTTGCTGCCGCGCAGCATACCGGGTTTGGCGCATTTGCACCTTAATGGGGCTCCGGGCGGTTGAGGCTGTCATGGGAGCTATGGCAGACATAGGCTGCGTTATCTGCTGCTGTCTATGCTCGTTCGGATGGCGCGCACGGACGGGAGATCGCGCTAGGCGGCCGGATGACGTTAGAAGCGATGCGACCAGCGTGTAATCGACAGTCCTGTCGAAGTGCCTGCAGAAGCAAAGTCCCTATCCTGCGGGAGAGGGGTTGGGGTAAGGGTACGGGGTAAAGCACACGTCCATTCAACCTGCGCGAGGCTTCGCCCGTACCCTCATCCGCCCCTGCGGGGCACCTTCTCCCCCATGAAGGAGGACAATGTCCCGACGGGAGAAGGAACAGCTCGCGCGACTGCAAGATGGCGTTAGGCGGCCGGATGACGCAGGGCCCGTAGAAGCAAGCCCCTCTCCTGCGGGAGAGGGGTTGGGGTGAGGGTACGTGGCGAAGCCCTCGCGGACTCAAATACGACCGGCGATACACCAACCACGTCGAGCCTGGCACGTCATCGCAATCCGTTCCTGCGAGGCGCCTTCTCCCGGCCGCCGGCCGCCGCGAACACCTGCTCAGCTGCGCTCCAATGCAGACGTCTCTCCAGCCAATTGCGGCGACAACCAGCAGTGCGACCCGAGCGCTGTAAAGCCCACGCTGGCGAAGCGGCGCCGGTACCAGCGCGATGGCCGCGCCTGAAAACCGTCATGGTCGCCTTCGAACGCATCTTCTTCGGCAAAGGTTTCCAGAAACGCCACGCCTGCGCACATGTCGGCCAATCCGGGCAGGCCCTGATTGAATTCGCGCGTGGGCACGTAATGCAGGACATCCGAGCAGATCAGCAGGTCCACCGGTGCGCAGGGGCGCAGCCAGGCGAAGTCGCCGAAGCGGGCAGGGTGGATCTGGCGGCTACGGCCGTAGCGCCGGACGGCGTAGTCGCTGCTGTCAAAGCCCAGGTAGCTGAGCTTGGGCCGCAGCGCCAGCAAGGGCGCGCGCCATGCGGCTTCGCCGCAGCCGACATCCAGCACGCTGCGGATCGGGCGTTCCAGGTAGTACTCGGCCTGTGCGACCGCGAGTGCGACCTTGCGTCGCAGGCGAGCGGGGTCGGCCAGCCCGGCATCGCGATACCAGCGGCGGAAATACTGGGCGTCGTACTGTTTCTGGTCTGACTGCTGCATGGTCTCAGCTGCTTTCGCGCGTGCGGATGGGTGAAAATGCGGGCCATCCTACGCGAGCCAACGGAGCCAGCGCATGACCCTGTATTTGTGGATCAAGACCTTCCATCTGTTGTTCGTGATCGCCTGGATGGCGGCGGTGTTCTATCTACCACGCATCCTGGTCAACATCGCCGAAGCCGGCGGCGAATCTGCAGTGCGCGCACGCCTGGTGTTGATGGGGCGGCGGCTGTACAAATTCGGCCACAGCATGCTGGGGCTGGCGCTGCTGCTGGGCGCAGTGCTGTGGCAGGGCTACCGCGTGATTCCCGATTTCCCGACCATGGTGACCGGCGGTTGGCTGCACGCCAAGCTGTTCGCGGTTGCGTTGATCCTGGCGCACTACATCGTAGCCGGGCGCTGGCTGAAGGGCGTGGACCAGGGGCGTGCCGTCCCGAGCGGGCGTGCACTGCGCTTGTTCAACGAGGTGCCGGTGATCCTGCTGGTCGGTGTGATCTGGCTGGTGCTGGCCAAGCCGTTCTGAGCGGCGTTGCATGCAGGGCGGCATGGCGTCGCCTCGTACGCAGGAGCCGAAGCTGACGTCGCCGCGATGCCGGCCTGAAACGTCAGCAGGATCATCATCCGGTAGGACGGACCACCGCTGCGCACCACGTGCACGCAGCAGGCCAGCTGCAACACGATCGACCGCAGCAGCGACTCAGGTTGGCTGGGACGTCCTTTCGTGCAGCGGGTTGCGCGCGCTCCGGGCCACGGAGCGCGACGGTTCAGTGCCCCTCGTAGGCACCGTAGCTACGCAGGCGCTCGTAGCGCTGCTGCAGCAAGGTTTCCACCGGGATCTTTTCCAGCGCGTCCAGCTCGTTGAGCAGCACGGCCTTCAGGCGCTTGCCCATCTGCTCGGGATTGCGGTGCGCGCCGCCGGTGGGCTCGCGGATCACCTTGTCCACCAGGCCCAGGCCCTTCAGACGCTTGGCGGTCAGGCCGAGCTGTTCGGCGGCGTCCTTGGCCTTGGCCGCGTCCTTCCACAGGATCGAGGCGCAGCCTTCCGGCGAAATCACCGAATAGGTGCCGTATTCCAGCATCAGGGTGCGGTCGCCCACGCCGATCGCCAGCGCGCCGCCGGAGCCGCCTTCGCCGATCACCGTGCAGATCACCGGGATCTTGAGTTCGGCCATTTCCAGCAGATTGCGCGCGATCGCCTCGGACTGGCCGCGCTCTTCCGCACCGATGCCCGGGTAGGCGCCGGGGGTGTCGATGAAGGTCAGCAATGGCAGGCGGAAACGCTCGGCCAGCTTCATCAGGCGCAGCGCCTTGCGGTAGCCCTCCGGGCGCGGCATGCCGAAGTTGCGCGCCACCTTGGTCTTGGTGTCGCGGCCCTTCTGGTGCCCGATGATCACCACCGGGCGGCCGTCGATGCGGCCCAGGCCACCGACAATCGCCTTGTCGTCGGCATAGGCGCGGTCGCCGGCCAGTTCCTGGAATTCGTCGCAGATGGTGCCGATGTAGTCCAGCGTATACGGGCGCTGCGGATGGCGCGCCAGCTGCGAGACCTGCCAGGCAGACAGGTCACGGAAGATCTGCGCGGTACGCACGCGCAGCTTGTCGCGCAGGGCGCGGACTTCGGTTTCCACGTTGACTGCAGGCCCGGTACTGGCCTTGCGCAGTTCCTGGATCTTGGCTTCCAGATCGGCGATGGGTTGCTCGAAGTCGAGGTAGTTAGGATTCATGCAATGGCGTCGTCAACGTAAGGCGGGGAGTGTAGCTGAAGCGGTGTGGCTGGCCCGTACGGGGGCGTTGGGAGCGGAATCGGGAATGGAGAATCGGGAATCAGAGCAAGGTATCCGGGCCGCCACGCTTTTGCGATTCCCCATTCCCGATTCCCGATTCACTGCGCCCACGGCGGGCTGTACTTGATCTTCACCGTCCGCACCGCCGGGTCGGCGCGCAGGCTGTCCATCAGCTGCTGGTCGATGCGCACCGAGTGGTTGCCGTTGAGGTCGAGCATCCCGGCCACCCCGCCGCTGGAGGCGCGCAGCAGCAGGTCCAGGCGCAGGGGGGTCTTGCCGGGGCGGTGCTTGGCCAGCAGCGCGTCGATGCGCTTGAAGGCCTGCTTCTCGCGCAGGTCCAGGCGCAATGACAGCCGTTGCGCGTGGTCGGCGCAGATCTGCTCGTAGTCCCAGCACTGGCGGATGCGCAGGCTGTAGCCGCCGTTGAATTCGTCCTCGCGCAGGCCGCCCTTGACGATCAGGATGCGGTCGCGGGTGAGCAGGTGGCCGAACTCGGCCATCGCATCGGAGAACGCGCTGCACTCCACCCGGCCGCGGCCGTCTTCGAGCTGCACGAACACCTGGCTGTCGCCCTTGCGCCGCACGCCGACCACCTGGCCGGCAAGAATGGCGCTGACCTCCGGGCGCCAGGCGCGTTTTTCGCCGTCGCCGCCACCACCGCCGCCGCCACGTTGTTGCGAGGCGAGGATCTTTTCCAGTGCGCCGAGGTCGCAACCGACCAGTTCGCGCACTTCTTCGCGGTGCGGGTCGAACGGGTGGCCGCTGAGGTAGAAGCCCAACGTTTCGCGCTCGCCGGTGAGCAACTGGCCGAGCGGCCATTCCTTGCTTTCGGGCAGGTCCAGGCGCATCGCCGGCGCGCCCGGGTCGGGCCCGCCGAACAGCGAGTTCTGCCCGGATGCACGTTCGCGCGCCATCTGCTCGGTGGCCTTCATCACCTCCGGCAACTGCAGCATCAGCGAGGCGCGGTTCTTGCCCAGGCCGTCCATCGCGCCGGCATTGATCATCGCTTCCAGCGTGCGCCGGTTGAGCTTTGCGGTGCCCACGCGCGTGCAGAAATCCAGCAGCGTGGTGTACGGGCCGCCGCGCCGGCGTTCTTCGACGATGGCCTCGCACGCGCCCTGGCCCACGCCCTTGATCGCGCCCAGCCCGTATTGAATGGTGTCCGGGCTGGCGGCCTCGAACTGGTAGGCCGATTCGTTGACGCGCGGCGGCTTGACGGTGAGGCCGAGGTTGCGCACCTCATCCAGGAAGCCCACCACCTTGTCGGTGTTGTCCATGTCCGAGGACAGCGTGGCGGCCATGAACTCGGCCGGGTAATGCCGTTTCAGCCACGCAGTCTGGTAGCTGACCAACGCGTACGCGGCGGCGTGCGACTTGTTGAAACCGTAGCCGGCGAACTTCTCCATCAAATCGAAGATTTCGTCGGCCTTGGCCGCGCTCACGCCGCCCTTGGCTGCGCCTTCGCGGAAGATTTCGCGGTGCTTGGCCATTTCGGCCGGCACTTTCTTGCCCATCGCGCGGCGCAGCAGGTCGGCGCCGCCCAGCGAATAATCGCCGACGATCTGCGCCATCTGCATCACCTGCTCCTGGTACACCATGATGCCGTAGGTGTCTTTCAGGATGACTTCGGTGCGCGGATCGGGATACACGATCTCCTGCTGGCCGTGCTTGCGCGCGTTGAAGTCCGGGATCAGGTCCATCGGGCCGGGGCGATACAGCGACACCAGCGCAATCAGGTCTTCGAAGCGGTCAGGGCGCGCGTCCTTGAGCAGGCGGCGCATGCCCGAGGATTCGAACTGGAACACCGCACCGGTATTGCCCGAGGCGAACACGCCCTTGTAGGTGGGCACGTCGTCCAGCGGAATGGTGGTGATGTCGACCGGGTCGATGCCCGCGCGCGCATGGCGCACGTTGATGGCCTTGACCGCCCAATCGATGATGGTCAGCGTGCGCAGGCCGAGGAAGTCGAACTTCACCAGGCCCACCGCTTCGACGTCGTCCTTGTCGAACTGGGTCACCGGGTTCTTGCCGCGGCCGTCCTCGTCGTGTTCGGCGAACAGCGGGCAGAACTCGGAGAGCGGCTCGGGCGCGATCACCACGCCGCCGGCGTGCTTGCCGGCGTTGCGGGTGAGGTCTTCGAGCTGGCGCGCCAGATCCATCAGGTCGCGCACATCGTCTTCGACCTGGTAGCGCTGGATCAGGTCCGGCGAGGCCATTTCCGAATCCTTGCCTTCGCCCATCGCATCCCTGAGCGTGATGCCCAGGATGTTGGGGATCAGCTTGGCAACGCTATCCACCAGACCGTAGGTGAAGCCGAGCACGCGCCCGGCATCGCGCACCACCGCCTTGGCGGCCATGGTGCCGTAGGTGATGATCTGGCTGACGCGCTCGCGGCCGTACTTGCGCGCCACGTAGTCGATGACTTCGTCGCGGCGGTCCATGCAGAAGTCGATGTCGAAATCAGGCATCGACACGCGCTCGGGGTTCAAGAAGCGCTCGAACAGCAGGTTGTACGGCAGCGGGTCCAGGTCGGTGATCTGCAGCGCCCAGGCCACCAGCGAACCGGCACCGGAACCGCGCCCCGGGCCGATCGGAATGCCCTGGTTCTTTCCCCACTGGATGAAGTCGGCCACGATCAGGAAGTAGCCGGGGAAGCCCATCTTGATGATGGTGTCCAGCTCGAATTCGAGCCGGTCCACGTAGTCCTGGCGCGTCTTGCCCGGTGCGATCGGGTTCTTTTCCAGACGTGCGGCCAGACCGTCGCGCGACTGGCTGCGGATCCAGCTGTCCAGCGTCTCGTCGTCCGGCACCGGATAGGCGGGCAGGAAGTAGGTGCCCAGGCGCATCTCGATGTTGCAGCGTTGCGCCAGCGCCAGCGTGTTGTCGATTGCGTCGGGGATGTCGGCGAACAGCGCCGCCATCTCCTCGCTGGACTTCATGTACTGCTGGTCGCTGTACTCGCGCGGACGTTTGGGATCGTCGAGCACGCGGCCCGACGAAATGCACACCCGCGCCTCGTGGGCATTGAAGTCGCTGGCGTACAGGAAGCGCACATCGTTGCTGGCCACCACCGGCAGGCCGCGCACACCGGCCGCATGCAGCGCGAACTGGTTGAAGCGCTCCTCGCCCTCGCGGCCGGTGCGGGTCAGTTCCAGATGCAGGCCATCGCCGAACACGCGCTGCCAGTCGGCCAGCTGCTGCTCGGCAAGATCCGCGCGGCCCTCGCCGAACAGGCGCCCGGCCAGGCTGTCGCGGCCGGCCAGCGCGAACAGGTTGGCGTGCCCGGCCTGCAGCCATTCCGGATGGATCGCCACCCCGCCTTCGGGGCGGTGGCCTTCCATCCAGGCGCGCGTCAGCAGCCGCGACAGGCTCAGGTAGCCTTCGCGGTCGCGGCACAGCAGGGTCATGCGCCACGGCGTCATGTCCGGCGTGGCGATCATCACGTCGGCGCCGGCGATCGGCTTGATGCCCACGCCTTCGGCGGCCTTGTAGAACTTGACCAGCGCGAACAGGTTGTTGAGGTCGGTGACTGCCAACGCGGGCATGTCGAGTTCGACCGCCCGGCTCAGCAGGTTGGCCTGCTTGGCCTTTTTCGGGTCAGCCTGATCCGGTTTCTCGGGCACACGGATGGTGGAATCCGCCAGCGAGAACTCGGTGTGGACGTGCAGATGGACGAAGCGGGAAGTGGACATGCGAGACCGGAATAATGCGCGGTCAGGGTACCGGCGGGGGCGAAGGCGAACAAGGCTTGACAGCTGCTGGCGGGACCCGGGGCCGCGGACCCGGAAAGGCGGTCAATCGCTTGCTGGGCAAGCGCTGCACAGGCATCCCGGGGCTGCGGGGCCGATACGCGTGGAATGATGTGTGTCTGGAGCCACCGCGCATGCCACCGCAACGTGCGGTGGTTCAGGCTCCGACGAGCAGCCGGACACGCCACGGCCGACCCTGGCCTTTCTTACAACGGCGCAACCAGTTGCCCGACCTGCAGCTGGTCCGGGCCCAGGGTCCCGGGAGACGGTTCCCGGCCTTCCAGCGCCAACCGCACCGGCGCAAAGCTGCGCCGATGCTGCGGACAGGGCCCATGGCTCTGCAGCGCGGCCAGATGCACCGGTGTGCTGTAGCCCTTGTGCTGGTCGAAGCGGTATTCCGGGTGTTGCGCGTGCAATTCGTGCATCAGGCGGTCGCGGGTGACCTTGGCCACGATCGACGCCGCCATGATGGCGCGGTCGATGGCATCCCCGCCGATCAGGGCCTCGGCCGGGCAGGGCAGCCCCTTGGGCACCCGGTTGCCGTCGATGCGCGCAAATCCGGCCACGTGCGCCACGCCTTCCACCGCGCGCCGCATGCCGAGCATGGTCGCCTGGTAGATATTGATGCGGTCGATCTCTTCGCTGTCGATCAGCACCACCGACCACGCCAGCGCGCGGTCGATGATGCGCGCATACAGCTGCTCGCGCCGTTCGGCGGTGAGCTGCTTGGAATCGTCCAGCCCGTTGATGCGCGGCTTGCCGGGGTCGAACACCACCGCCGCCACCGCGACGGGACCAGCGAGCGGGCCGCGGCCGGCTTCGTCGACGCCCGCGTAGAGCCGGGACCCGGGACCCGGGACCGGGGACCCGGGAAACAGCGACAGGGCGGCGTTGGGCGCTTTCATGAGGAACTCCGGTGTAGCTCCCGGGTCCCCGGTCCCGGGTCCCCGGTCCCGACCAACTCCGCCACCGCATCGGCCGAGCGCGCCGAGGCGTCGCGGCGCAGTTCGGCGTGCAGGGCCAGGTAGCGCGGTTGCAGGGCGGCGACCTTCTCGGGGTGTTTGAACCAGTCGAGCAGGGCGACGCACAGCCGCTCGGGCGTGCAGTCGTCCTGCATCAGCTCCGGGGCCAGGTCGTCGTTGGCCAGGATGTTGGGTAGCGCGTAGCGATTGACCTTGAGCAGGCCCAGCGTCTTGACGATGCGGTAGGTCAGCGGCGCGACCTTGTAGCCGACCACCATCGGGCGCTTGACCAGCATGGCTTCCAGTGTGGCAGTGCCGGAGGCCAGCAGCACCACGTCGGCGGCCAGCATCGCGGTGCGCGCCTGGCCGTCGAGCAGGTGCGAGCGCAGCACCGGCAGCGACGAACGCGAGAGCTGCTCGGCCAGCACTTGCTTGCAGCCCGGATTGGCCGCGGGCACCAGTACGTGCAGGTTGTGCAGATGCTCGGAGACCAGCCAGGCGGCCTGGAAAAAGGTGTCGCCGAGCCGGCTGATCTCGCCATGCCGGCTGCCCGGCAACACCGCCAGCACGGTGCTGGAGGCGGAGATGCCGAGCTTGGCGCGCGCGGCCTCGCGGTCGGCCTGGTAGGCGATGTCGTCGGCCATCGGGTGGCCGACGAAGCGCGCATCCACGCCGTGCCTGGCGTAGATCGGCGGCTCCATCGGGAACAGGCACAGCACCAGGTCGGCACTGACGCCGATCTTCTCGGCGCGCTTCTCGCGCCACGCCCACACCGAGGGGCTGACGTAATGCACGGTCTTGATGCCGCGCTGCTTGAGCCAGCGCTCCACCGGCAGATTGAAATCCGGTGCATCGATGCCGATGAATACATCCGGCTTCCACGCCAGCACGCGCTCGCGGAACGCGCTGCGCAGCTTGAGCAGGCGCGGCAGATGGCGCAGCACTTCGGTCAGGCCCATCACCGCCAGCTCGCTGGCATCGAACCAGGTCTGGCACCCGACGCCACGCATCGCATCGCCGCCGATGCCGACGAATTCGGCAGTGGGATAGCGCAGCCGCAGCTGCTCGATCAGCCCTGCGCCCAGGATGTCGCCGGAGGCTTCGCCGGCGATCAGCGCGATGCGCGGAGCGCGGAGATTGGGGATTGGGGATTGGGGATTGGCCAGCGCGTCGTGCACGAGTTGGCCCGGCTTGGTGGGGACGCTTTCCATCCCCAATCCCGAATCCCGAATCCCGGCCTTCATCGCAACAACGGCCGTTCTGCCGCGTCGATGAACTCGAGCATCCCGCGCACGTCGTCGCTGCTCTTGGCCTGTTCGGCCAACTGCAGTTTCGCGTCGGCCAGCGGCAGGCCGGCCACGTACAGCGTGCGGTAGGCGCGCTTGATCGCGGTGATGCGTTCGGCGTCGAAGCCGCGGCGCTTGAGCCCTTCGCTGTTGATGCCGCGCGGGCGGCCCAGCGATTCGCTGCCGACCATGGTGAACGGCGGCACGTCGCCGTTGGTCAGCGCGCCCATGCCCAGGAAGGCATGCGCGCCGATGCGGCAGAACTGATGCGCGCCGGCAAAACCGCTGATGATCACGTAGTCGCCCACGGTGACGTGGCCGGCCAGGGTGGTGTTGTTGGAGAACACGCAATGGTTGCCGACATGGCAATCGTGCGCCACGTGGGTATAGGCCAGCATCCAGTTGTCGTTGCCGACCACGGTGATGCCGCCACCGCCGCCGGTGCCGCGGTTGATGGTGACGAACTCGCGGATCACGTTGCCGTCGCCGATCACCAGCTCGGTGCGTTCGCCGGCGTACTTCTTGTCCTGCGGCTCGCCGCCGATCGCGGCGTGACCGATGAAACGGTTGTTGCGGCCGATCCGGGTCGGGCCATGGATCGAGCAATGCGGCCCCACCTCGGTGCCGGCGCCGATCTCCACGTCCGCGCCGATCAGCGAGAACGCGCCCACGCGCACATCGCTGGCTAGCTGCGCCGAGGGATCGATGACGGCGGTGGGATGAATCAAGGGTGCTTGATCACGCATCGTGTCTCACCTCCAAAAACGGATTATTCCTTGGCGCCGGCGCACATGACTTCGGCACTGGCCACGATTTCGCCGTTGACCTTGGCCTCGCCGTAATAGCATCCCATGTTGCGGATCAGGCGCTTCATCTGCACTTCCAGGATCAGCACGTCGCCCGGCACCACCTGCTTGTTGAAGCGCGCGTTGTCGACCTTGACCATGTAGAACAGCTTGGACAGCGCATCGCGCCCCAGGCCGAGCTGGGTCATCACGCCGCCGGCCTGCGCCAACGCTTCGATGATCAACACGCCCGGCATCACCGGACGGGTCGGGAAGTGGCCCTGAAAGAACGGCTCGTTGATGCTGACGTTCTTCTGCCCGACGATGCGCTTGGCCTCCAGGTCCAGCTCGATGACCCGGTCGATCAGCAGGAACGGGTAGCGGTGCGGAATCAGCGTCTGGATCTGGTTGACGTCGATCGGCAGCTCGTAAACGGGATGACTCATGCGTTCTCCTTGCCCACAGCCAGGATGCGCCTTGCCAGCGCATCGAGTTGTTTGAAGCGCGCGGCATTCTTGCGCCACGTGCGATTGTCGGTGAGAGGGGTGCCGGACGAATACTCGCCCGGCTCGTGAATGGAATTGCGCACCACCGACTTGCCGGTGATCACCACCTTGTCGCAGATCTCCAGGTGGCCGACCACGCCGACGTGCCCGCCGAGCAGGCAATAGCGGCCGATCTTGGCGCTGCCGGCAATGCCGGTGCAGCCGGCAATCGCGCTGTGCGCGCCGATGCGGCAGTTGTGCGCGATCTGCACCAGGTTATCCACGCGGACGTCTTCTTCCAGCACGGTGTCTTCCAGTGCGCCGCGGTCGATGCAGGTGTTGGCGCCGATCTCGCAATCGTCGCCGATCACCACCCCGCCAAGCTGCGGCACCTTGATCCAGTGGCCGGCATCCATCGCCAGGCCGAAGCCGTCGGCGCCGATCACCGCGCCGGGGTGGATCCGCACGCGCTTGCCCAGCCGCACGCGGGTGACCAGGGTGACCCGGGCCAGCAGCTCGCTGCCCTCGTCCACCACGCAGTCCTCGCCGATGATGCTGCCGGTGCCGATCACGCAGCCATCGCCCACGCGGCTGCGCGCACCGATGCTGACGAACGGGCCGACATGTGCACCCGGCGAAACCTGCGCGGTGGGGTCGATCACTGCCGACGCATGGATGCCGGGCGCGCGCACCGGCGCCACGTCGAACAGCGCGGCGATCTTGGCGAATGCGGTGTACGGGTCCTTGGCGACCAGGGCGGTGCCCTTGGCTGCCTCGGCATCGTCGGCGCGCACCACCACCACTGCGGCCTGGGTCTCGGCCAGCTGCGGGCGATAGCGCGGGTTGGACAGGAAGCTCAGCTGCCCCGCGCCGGCATGGGCCAGGGTGGCGACACCGGTGACTTCGGTGGTGCCGTCGCCGACGACGGTCAAGCCAAACTGTTCGGCAATCGCACTGGCGGTCAAGTGCATCAGGGTGAACCTCGCGTAAACATTAGGTGGCTGTTTTTACGGAAAAAAACCCGACCAAAGAGTTGCCAAACATGCGGGCGTATCTCTTCGCAGGTCGCAATCGTGCGGCGAACCTAGGAAGAAGCATATGAAACCTGCCCTCTCCATTGTCGGAAGCCTGCTCCTGCTTGGCGCCGTGACCACCGCATCGGCCGATGACTTCGCCGATCAGCGTGCCCAGGCGCATAGCTTCTGGGATCAGCAGATTGCCTGCGTCGATGCGTCCGACTGGAGCGCCACCTACACCTGCCTGAGCACCGTTTGGGATAGCTACCGCTAAAAGCTGCGCAGGATCCAGCGGTTCCTAAACAAACAATGGCGGCCCGAGATGTCGGGCCGCCATTGTTGTGCTCACGTCTCTTAGAACTGGCCGCCGAAGGTGAACTGCAGGCGCTCGATCTCGTCGTTGTCTTCCTTCTTCAGTGGGAATGCGTAGCTGATCGAGATGGGGCCGACCGGGGCGCGCCACAACAGCGCCACACCGGTGGAGGCGCGCAGCTCGTTGGCCTTGAAGTTGTCGACGCCGCTGTAGACGTTACCGAAATCGAAGAACGCCGAAACGCGGGCCGACGGGCTGTCGAACAGCTTCGGGAAATACATTTCCACCGAGCCGACGGTCTTGAACGAGCCACCCAGCGGCTGGCCTCGGTTGAAGCCAGGGAGCACTTCCGAGCGCGGACCCAGGGTGTTGTCTTCGAAACCGCGCACCGAGTTGGTACCGCCAGCATAGAAGTTCTCGTAGAACGGCAGGCCACTGGCAGTGATCGTCCGGGTCGATCCATCCGGATTGGTCAGTACGCGGGTACTGTCGTTGCCGTAGCTGTCACCGTAGCCCAGTTCGAAACGCGTGTTCAGCACCAACGCCGGAATGATCGGCCAGTAATTGGAGATCTGGTAGTTGAGCTTGTAGTACTCGACTGTGGATCCTGGAAGAGTGGTTTCCAGGCCGACGCGTTGGTACATGCCACGGGTGGGCATGAAGAAATCGTTGCGGGTATCACGCGCCCAACCCAATTCCGTGCGCCATGCATGGAAAGTGCGTGTCCCGACCGCATCGATATAATCGACAATCGCCTGCGGCGTTCCTGGGAACGTGTTGATCTGATTGCTGTCGATACCGATCATCGCTGAAACGGTGTCGTTTTCAGTGATCGGCACCCCAAACACAACCTGCGCGGACCCGTTCTTGCTGTTGTACTGTGCAGTATTAAAGTCCGAGTAGTCCAGCGAACGCCACGACAGGTTGTAGCCCAGCGACACGCCGTCATCGGTAAAGAACGGGTTGGTATACGAGAACGCATAACGCTGCTGGAAGGTGCTGCGCGACGCTTCCACTGCCACACGATTACCACCGCCCAGGAAGTTGTTCTGCGACAACTGCACCGAGGTGGTCACGCCGAAGGCCTGCGAGAAACCCAGGCCGAACACGAAGCTGCCCGAGGTGGTTTCCTTGACGTCATAGATCACGTCGACCTGGTCGTTGCTGCCGGGCACCGCGGGGGTTTCCACGTTCACCGACTCGAAGTAGCCCAGGCGCTGCAGACGGATCTTGGAACGGTCGATCGCCGCCTGCGAGTACCAGGTGTTTTCGAACTGGCGCATCTCGCGGCGCAAGACTTCGTCCGAGGTGCGGCTATTGCCCTTGTAGAGGATGCGGCGCACGGTCACGCGCGGGCCGGGCACCACCTGCAGGTTCACCGCAACGGTGCGGTCCTCGCGGTTCGGGGTCGGGATCGGATTGACCTTGGCGAACGCGTAGCCGACGTTGCTGAGCGTGTTGGTGATCGCATCGGAGGTGTATTCGAGCAGCGCGCGCGAGAAGATGTCGCCGGCCTTGGGAATCACCAGGCGCTCGATGTCGGCCTGCGGCAGCACGGTGTCGCCGGTGACCTTGATCTCGGAAATCTTGTACTGCTCGCCCTCGGTCACGCCGGCGCTGACGAACATGTCGCGCTTGTCGGGGCTGATCGACACCTGGGTGGAGTCGATGCTGAAGTCCACATAGCCGCGGTCCAGGTACCAGGAATTGAGCTTTTCCAGGTCGCCGGACATCTTTTCCTTGGAGTACTGGTCGTCGCGGCGGTACCACGAGGCCCAGTTGTGCTCCTTGGACTCCCAGTTCTCCAGGATGTCCTCGTTGGCGAACTTTTCCGTACCGATCAGGTTGACGTGGCGGATCTTGGCCGCCTTGCCTTCCTTGATCGCGATGGCCACATCGACGCGGTTGCGGTCCAGCGGGCTCACCGTGGGGGTGATTTCGACGTTGTACTTGCCGCGGTTGTTGTACTGGCGGGTCAGTTCCTGGGTCACGCGGTCCAGGCTCAGGCGGTCGAAGGTGCCGCCCTCGGTCAGGCCGATGTCGCCCAGGCCCTTGAGCAGCTCTTCGGACTTGATGTCCTTGTTGCCGGTCACGGTGAGCTTGTTGATCGCCGGGCGCTCCTTGACCGTGATCACCAGGATGTTGCCCTGGCGGTCCAGCTGCACGTCCTCGAAGAAGCCAGTGCGGTACAGCGCGCGGATCGAGTCGGCCACCTTGGCATCGTCCACGGTATCGCCACGGTTCACCGGCAGATAGGTGAACACGGTGCCCGAAGCGATGCGCTGCAGGCCGTCGACGCGGATGTCGCTGGCAACGAACGGCTCGGCGGCCAGGGCAACGGCTGGCAGGCTGAGGCCGGCGGCAAGAGCGAGGGCAAGCAGGCGGCGAGTGGGAAGACGCGTCATGTCACATCCGGTTGGAGTCGATTTCAGGTGTTGCTGGGTGCCGGCGTATGACGACGACAACAGGCGGAAAGAGTGGAGCAGTTTCATCGTGGAACCAGGCCAAGGATGTCGTTGTAGAACGCCAGCCCCATCAGCCCGGCCAAGACCGCCAGGCCGACGTATTGCCCGGCAATCATGGCCCGCTCGCTGATCGGGCTGCCCTTGACCAACTCAATAAGGTAATACAGCAGATGCCCACCGTCCAAGATCGGGATGGGCATCAGGTTGATGATCGCAAGGCTCAGCGACAGCAGGCCCAGGAAATACAGGAACCAGTCGAGCCCGCGTTCGGCCGAGGCATTGGCCGCGCGCGCGATGGTGACCGGGCCGGAGATGTTCTTGACCGAGGC
The DNA here is from genome assembly GCF_041479385.2 of Xanthomonas sp. NCPPB 1068. NCBI lineage: Bacteria > Pseudomonadati > Pseudomonadota > Gammaproteobacteria > Lysobacterales > Lysobacteraceae > Xanthomonas > Xanthomonas sp. NCPPB 1068. The sequence continues at coordinate 1,659,236 of NZ_CM192986.1, forward strand.
CTGGCCGGTCAGCATGCGCTTCATCATGCCCAGCGAATCGGCGGTCATCCGGCCGGTTTCGCGGATCGCGGCCGGCACCGCGGCAAACAGGCCGTACTGCTGGCGGCTGTCGTATGCCGGGGCGGGCGCGGCGGCCGGGCGGATACCGATCATCCACTGGCCCTGCGGCGACTTGCGCGGGGCAATCTCCAGCGCCAGGCGGTCTTCGCCCTGTTCGCCCTTGCGCGCCACCTCGATCATGCCCGGGCCGCCGTGCTCGCCCAGCGCCTGCACCTGCGGAATGATGTCCTCGGCCGAGCGGATCGGCTGGCCGTCGATGGCCACGATGCGGTCGCCCGGCTTGAGCAGGCCGTCGGCGACCGAGCCGGGCACCACCTCGGCGATCACCGGCGGCTGCAGCATGAACTGCCAGCCGATCCCGGCCAGCGAGGCCACGCGGCGCTCGTCGAAGCCGACCGGCAGCTGCGACAGGCGCAAGGTGTGCTCGCTGTTGCCGGCGCCCTCGGTGGCGGTGAGTACCTGGATGTCGCGCCGGTCCATCGCCGCGGTGGTGAGCTGCATGCTGGCATCGCTCCAGCTGCTCACGCCGCGGCCATCGATGCGCACGATACGCTCGCCCGGGGTCAGCCCGGCCTCGGCGGCCAGGCCGTCGGCGCGGCCGACGGTGGCCGAATAATCCTGCTTGCCGACCACGAACATCGCCCACAGCATCGCCATGCACAGCAGCAGGTTGGCGATCGGGCCGGCGGCCACGATGGCGATGCGCTGCCACACGGTCTTGCGATTGAATGCCTGATCCTGCTCGGCCGGGTGCACGTCGCCTTCGCGCTCGTCGAGCATCTTGACGTAGCCGCCCAGCGGAATGGCCGCCACCACGAACTCGGTGCCGTGCCGGTCGCGACGCATCCACAGCGGCTTGCCGAAGCCCACCGAGAACCGCAGCACCTTGACGCCACACCGGCGTGCGACCCAGAAGTGGCCGAATTCGTGGAAGGTCACCAGCACACCCAGGCTGACGATCATCCACCAGACCGAACCGATGAAATCACCCATGGATGTAACTCGGTTGCGTGGTTCGGTCAGGCATGAAAGGCGTGGTGGGCGAGGGCGCGTTCGGTGATCTGCCGTGCTTGCGCGTCGGCAGAAAGGAGGGTGTCGAGGGTGTCGGCATTGTGCCGCGGAAGCGTTGCCAGCGTTTGTTCGACCAACGCTGGGATCGCTAGGAAACCTATCCGGCCCTGAAGAAACGCTGAAACAGCCACTTCGTTGGCCGCGTTCAGGATGGCCGGGGCGGTTCCGCCAGCACGCAAGGCCTCCCAGGCCAGCCGCAGGCAGGGGAAGGCCGCAGTGTCGGGGGCTTCGAAATCCAGCCGGCCCTGCTGCAGCAGGTCCAGCCCCGCCACCCCGGAGTCGACCCGTTCGGGCCAGGCCAGTCCGACGGCCAGGGTGGTGCGCATGTCCGGCAGGCCAAGCTGGGCCAGGGTGGAGCCGTCGACGAACTCGACCAGCGAATGCACCAGGCTCTGCGGGTGCACCAGTACATCGATCTGCCCGCCGGGCAGTCCGAACAGGTGGTGCGCCTCGATGACTTCCAGGCCCTTGTTCATCAGCGTGGCCGAATCCACCGAGATCTTCGGCCCCATCGACCACTTCGGGTGGGCCACCGCCTGCGCAGGCGTCACGGCCGACAGCGCAGTGCGGTCCCAGCCCCGGAACGGGCCGCCAGAGGCGGTGAGGATCACCCGGCGTACGCCGCGGCTGGCATCGCACGAGCGCAGGCACTGGAAGATGGCGCTGTGCTCGCTGTCGATCGGGATGATTTCAGCGCCGGCGGCAGCAGCGGTGCGGGTCAGCAGTTCGCCGGCCAGCACCAGCGATTCCTTGTTGGCCAGCAGCAGGCGCTTGCCGGCGCGCGCGGCTGCCAGGGTCGAGGGCAGGCCGGCGGCGCCGACGATGGCCGCCACCACGGTATCGCAGGCATCGCTGCCGGCCAGTGCGTCCAGCGCTGCGGTGCCGGCATGCGCCTGGGTGGCCAGGCCGGCGGCGCGCAGGCCGTCGCGCAGTACCGGGTACAGCGCCTGGTCGGCAATCACCGCATGCGCGGGCCGGTGCGTGGCGCACAGTGCCAGCAGGGCATCGACCTGGCTGCCGGCCGACAGCACGCTGGCGCGCAGCCGGTCCGGATGGCGGGCGATGACGTCCAGGGCCGACGTGCCGATCGAGCCGGTCGCGCCGAAGACGGCGACCTGGCGGGGAGAAGAGCCAGCCATGCTTAGAATCCGAGAATTTCCTTGCCGAGTGCGAACACCGGCAGGGCGGCGAGCACGCCATCGATACGATCCAGCACGCCGCCGTGGCCCGGGATCACCGTGCCCGAGTCCTTGGCGCCGGCATGGCGCTTGAGCAGGCTCTCGAACAGGTCGCCCAGCACCGAGGCCAGTACAGCGACGGCTGCAACCAGCACCAGCTGTGGCACATGCGCCAGGGTCAATCCGGCCAGCCAGCCGAACGCGCAGGCCACCGCGATACCGGCGACCATGCCGCCGAGCAGCCCTTCGATGGTCTTGTTGGGGCTGATGCGCGGCGCCAGCTTGTGCTTGCCGAACGCGCGCCCGGCGAAATACGCGCCCGAGTCTGCCGCCCAGACCATGGTCAGCGCGGTCAGCAGCCACAGGTTGCCCTTGTCCGGGTTGGCATGCAGCAGCACCAGCGCGGCCCAGGCCGGCAGCACCGCCAGGGTGCCGGCGGCCAGTTTGAGCGCGCGTGCCTGGCCGTTGCCGTGATCGGCACCGAAGGTGAAGAAGCGCAGCCACAGCAGCGCCAGCACCCACCACACCACGCCCACCAGGGCGGCGATCTGGAACAGCACCATGGAGCCGGCCGAAGCCCACACCATCAGTACCATCAGCAGCAGGTTGAGCATCAGCAGCACGGTGCGCGGCAGGCTGTCGTCGATGCCGGAGAGCTTGAGCCATTCCCACAGCCCGGTCAGGAACAGCACCGCCGCCAGCGCCGCCAGCCACTGCGTGGGCAGCAGCACGATCGCGCAGATGGCGAGCGGCGCCATGATCAACGCGGCAATCACGCGGGTCTTGGTCATGCGGAGGAAGTCTCCGTCGCCTTATCGGCGATCTGGGCGCTGGTCAGGCCGAAGCGACGTTCGCGCCCGGCGTAATCATCCAGCGCCTGCTGCAGGACGCCGGCATCGAACTCCGGCCACAGGGTTTCGGTGAACCACAGCTCGGTGTAGGCCAGCTGCCACAGCAGGAAATTGCTGATGCGGGTATCACCGCCGGTTCGGATGAACAGATCCGGCGCCGGCAGGTCGGCCAGGGCTACCCGGCTGGCGAGCAGGGCTTCGTCGATCTGCTGCGGTTGCAGGCGACCGGCGGCCACCTCTTCGGCCAATGCGCGGGCAGCCGCAGCGATGTCCTGGCGGCCGCCATAGCTGGCCGCGATGCTCAGCACCAGCCGCGCGTTGCCGGCGGTGCTACGTTCCGCTGCCGCCATGCGGTCGCGCAACGGGGCGGCGAAGCGGCTGCGCTCGCCGATGAAACGCACCTGCACGCCGCGTCGCTGCAATTCGTCGACCTCGCGGTCCAGCGCGTGCAGGAACAGCTTCATCAGCGCATCCACTTCTTCCTGCGGGCGGCCCCAGTTTTCACTGGAGAACGCGAACAGGGTCAGCGCGCTGACGCCTTTTTCCAGGCAGAAATCGATGGTGCGGTTGACCGCCCGCGCACCGGCGCGATGGCCGATCATGCGCGGACGTCGCCGACGCTGCGCCCAACGCCCGTTGCCATCCATGATGATGGCAATGTGGCGCGGTATCGCGTCGGAGGAAGGGACTGGATGCATGGCAGGCGATGCCACGATCAGACCGTCATCAATTCCTGTTCCTTGCCCTTGACGACCTCATCCACGTCCTTGATGGCCTTGTCGGTCAGTTTCTGGATGTCGTCTTCGGCGCTGCGGGCCTCGTCTTCGGTGACGGCCTTGTCCTTGAGCAGATCCTTGACCTGCTGGTTGGCATCGCGGCGGATGTTGCGGATCGCCACCTTGCTGTCTTCGCCTTCGCCATGCACCGACTTGCTGAGCTCCTTGCGGCGCTCCTCGGTCAGCGGCGGCAGGTTCAGGCGGATCACGGTGCCCACCACGGTCGGGGTCAGGCCCAGATCCGAGGCATAGATGGCTTTTTCCACGTCCTTGATCATGCCCTTGTCGAACAGGCTGATGACCAGCGAGCGGCCTTCGGAGACGCTGATGCTGGCGACCTGATTCAGGGGCGTGTCGGTGCCGTAGGCCTTGACCTTGATACCGTCCAACAGCGCCGGCGAGGCACGGCCGGTGCGGATGGTGGTGAGGGAATGGCGCAGAGCATCGATGCTCTTGGTCATGCGCGTCTGCGCGTCTTGTTTGATCTGGGTGAGCATCGCCGGAATCCGTGTGGAGCTGAATCCGGGGATTATAGCCGGGACTGGGGTTTCACGACTCGCATGCCGTCAGGACCCGCGCAGCCGGTTCACTTGCCGCCCTGTTCCAGCCGGGCGTGCGGGGTGAAGATCGCTGCGCAGCGCGCGGCCATGCGCTCTTGCGATTCCCCAATCCCGATTCCCGATTCCCGACCTCAGCTACGGCCCTGCACCAGCGTGCCGATCTGCTCGCCGCGTAGGATGCGCAGCAGCACGCCGGGCTCGCTCATGCCGAAGATGCGCAGCGGCAGGTCGCTGTCGCGTGCCAGTGCGAAGGCCGCGGTGTCCATCACTTCCAGGCCCTGCAGGATGACTTCGTCGTAGGTCAGGCTGTCGTAGCGCACCGCATCGGTGTGCTTCTTCGGGTCCTTGTCGTAGACGCCGTCGACCTTGGTTGCCTTGAGCAGCAGGTCGGCGCCGATCTCGATCGCGCGCAGCGCCGCGCCGGAGTCGGTGGTGAAGAACGGGTTGCCGGTGCCGGCAGCGAAGATCGCGATGCGTCCCTTTTCCAGGTGACGCATGGCGCGGCGGCGGATGAAGTCTTCGCAGACATCGTTGATCTTGATCGCGCTCATCACGCGCACCTTGGCGCCAAGCTTCTCCAGCGCATCCTGCATCGCCAGCGCATTGATCACCGTGGCCAGCATGCCCATGTGATCGCCGGTGACGCGGTCCATGCCGCTGGCGGCCAGGCCGGCGCCGCGGAAGATGTTGCCGCCGCCGATGACCAGCGCGACCTGCGCACCGGCCTGCTGGGCTTCGATCACTTCATGGGCCAGGCGATTGATGACCTTGGGGTCGATGCCGTAGTCCCCGTCTCCCATCAGCGCCTCCCCGGAAAGTTTGAGAAGGATGCGGCGATAGGAAAGTTCGGACATGGGGGAGGCCTCGGGGGTAGGGGACGGCAAACGCCGGCAATTCTAGCGGAAGCCTGTCCCCGGGCGTGGTAAAAATTCCTTTGTCGGTGGCGACGTGACGCGTTGCTCAGTGTGCGCGCGGGTTGGGCGGCGTCGGTACATCGGTCGCATCGTAGGCGGTGACACGGTTGCGGCCGCGATGCTTGGAGCGATACAGCGTGCTGTCGGCGGCCTGCAGCAGGTGCTCGATGCTTTCGAACTGGCGCTCGATACCGCCGTGCGTGGCCAGGCCTGCAGAGAAGGTGATATGCAACGGGCCGCCCTGCAATTGCGCCATCGGCGTGCGCGCAGTCTCGGCAAGAATGCGCTCGATCACCATCAGCGCCGCGTCGGCCGGTGTGTTGGGCAGGATCACTAGGAATTCTTCGCCACCGTAGCGCGCCACCAGATCGCTGGTGCGCACCATGCGTTGCAGTGTCTGCGCAAAATTGCGCAACACCTCATCGCCAACCAGATGGCCATGCGCATCGTTGACGCGCTTGAAGTCGTCCAGGTCGATGAAGGCGATCGACAGCGGCCAGCTCTGCCGCGAGGCCAGTTCGAACTCATGCGTCAGCGCGGTGCCGAGCTGATGGCGGTTGAACACGCCGGTCAATGCATCGCGGCTGGCCTGTTCGGCCAGATGGCGCATGCGGTTTTCCGATTCGTCGGCATGACGGCGCGCTTCGGCCACGTCCTGCAATTCGCGCAGGCTGCGCAGCATCGCCAGTTCGCGCGCCTGCTCGAAGATCATCTGGATGTGCTCGGGTTGCGGCACGCGGATGTCGAACAGCGCTTCCAGCTCGGGCAGCGATTCGGCGATGCGTTCGATCACTTTCTCGAAGCGCTCGGCATCCAGTTCCAGGATGTCCTGGGCCTGGCGCTGCGCGCGCTCGGTGGCGGTGACGGCGCTTGCGGAGAGCCAGATGTCGGCCAGCCGCCCGGACAGCGCGACGCAGGCCATGAACGGCTCCAGGCTCGCCGGTTCGTCCTCGCTCTGCGCGATCGCATTCTGCAGATAGGGCGGCAATTGCCACTGATGCGCGAGCCAGGCGCCCACCTCGGCATGGGTGGCACCCAGGTGTTCGCGTTCGGCATCCAGTAGCGATGCATTGTCCGGCGCCTGGTCCAGCAGTGGCCCGTACAGCTCGGGCGCACCTTGCAGCAGCGCCAGCTTGCCGATGTCCTGCAGCAGGCCGGCCAGCATCAATTCTTCGGGTTTGCGGATGCCATAGGCCTGGCCCAGGATGCGGCTGGCCAGCGCGCACAATCCGGCGCGACGCCAGATGTGCTCATGCAGGGGATGGGCGGTGAAGGTGTTGCGCACGCCGTGCACCATCGAAAAGCCCAACGCCAGACTCAAGGTGGCATTGAGTCCGAGCATGGTCAGCGCCTGGCCCAGGTTGTCGACGCGGCGGCGGCTGGCGTAGAGCGGCGAGTTGGCCACGCGCAGCATGCGGGCACTCAAGGCCATGTCCATGCCGATGACGTTCGCCGTGGTGGTCATGTCCACGTCCGGGTCCTGCGCCAGTTCGATCACGCGCAGCGCGACGCCAGGCGGCGATGGCAGGTTGCGGCAGTAGTGCAGGGCGGCCTGAAGATCTGGTTGCATGAGTCATCGCCGACGGTGATCGCAAGCATACAGCTGCGTTCGTTGAGTAGGGCACGCCATGCCCCGCCATCACCGCGCTGCATGCGCGCTGGGTGTCGAGAGCCTGGTCGGTATCTGGATTTAGCGGCACCCGTCAACCGATCTGTAGCGTCGAGCACGGTTCGCCACGTGGCGGATGCGTTTGCTTCAGGTTCGGGCGCCGGGCCTGTCGTGCGGCAAGGACGGGTACAAAACGGGCACAAAAAAAGCCGCGGCATGCCGCGGCTCCTTCTGCACTGTGGCGAAGATCAGGCCAGGCCGGCCTGCTTCATCACTTCGGCGGCGTAGTCTTCCACCACCTTCTCGATGCCCTCGCCAACGGCCAGGCGCTGGAAGCCGATCACGTCCGCACCGGCGGCCTTGACGGCCTGCTCGACGGTCTGATCGGTGTTCAGCACGTACGGCTGGCCGTACAGCGTGACTTCGTTGACGATCTTGCTGATCTTGCCGCTGATGATCTTTTCCAGGATCTCGGCCGGCTTGGACTTGTCCTTTTCGGACATCTTGGCCAGTTCGATTTCCTTTTCCTTGGCGACGAATTCGGCCGGAACGTCGGACGCCTTGACGTGCGGCGGGTTCATCGCAGCGATGTGCATGGCGATGCCGCGTGCCAGCTCGATGTCGCCACCCTTCAGCTCGACCAGCACGCCGATGCGGCCGCCGTGCACATAGGCCGCGACGTTGTTGGCGCTGTCGATGCGGACCAGGCGACGCACCTGCAGGTTCTCGCCGACCTTGGCGATGACTGCGGCGCGACGCTCTTCGATGGTCTCGCCGCTGTCGAGCTTGACGCTCTTGAGCGCTTCGGCATCGGTAGCGTCCGAGTTCAGTGCGGCATTGGCCACGACCTCGGTGAAGGCCAGGAAGTTCTCGTCCTTGGCGACGAAGTCGGTCTCGGAGTTGACTTCGACCAGCACGGCCTTGCCGCCGGCCTGTGCGGTGGCGATGCGGCCTTCGGCGGCAACGCGGTCGGCCTTCTTGTCAGCCTTGGCCAGACCCGACTTGCGCAGCCATTCGGCAGCGGCGTCGATGTCGCCAGCGTTTTCGACGAGTGCCTTCTTGCACTCCATCATGCCGGCGCCGGTGCGCTCGCGCAGTTCCTTGACCAGGGAAGCAGTGATTTCCACGGGATTACCTCATTGGACGAATGCGTGCGGCGGAAAGGATTCCGCCAGTAGGAGACGGTGCAGCGTGCTGGCCGCCCCCGTTGTGTCTTCAGTGGCCTGTACGACGGGTCGCGATGGACCCGCCGGGGCTGCGGCCGCACAGCATGGTGCGGCCGCATTGCATGCCAGTTACTCGGCAGCGGCGGCGTCAGCCTTCTTGTCGCCCTTCTTGGCCGGAGCGCGACGGCCCTTGCCTTCGTCGCCGGCATCGGCAGAGAACTCTTCTTCGCGGACCGAAGCCGAGTTCGGCGCAGCAGCCTTGCCTTCCAGCACGGCATCGGCGGCGGCGCGTGCGTACAGCTGCACGGCGCGGATGGCGTCGTCGTTGCCCGGGATGGCGTAGTCGACCAGGGCCGGATCGTAGTTGGTGTCGACCACGGCGATCACCGGGATGCCGAGCTTCTTGGCTTCCTTGATGGCGATGTCTTCATGGCCGATGTCGATTACGAAGATCGCGTCGGGCAGGCGGTTCATTTCCTTGATGCCGCCCAGCGAGGCGTCCAGCTTTTCGCGCTCGCGACGCAGGCCCAGCACTTCGTGCTTGACCAGCTTTTCGAACGTGCCATCGGTCTCGGCCGCTTCCAGTTCCTTCAGGCGGGCAACCGACTGCTTGACGGTGCGGAAGTTGGTCAGCGTGCCGCCCAGCCAGCGCTGGGTCATGAACGGCATGCCGCAACGCTCGGCTTCTTCCTTGATGGACTCGCGCGCGCTGCGCTTGGTGCCCAGGAACAGCACGGTGCCGCGCTTCTGCGCGATCGAGGAGAGGAAGTTCATCGCGTCGTTGAAGAGCGGAACGGTCTTCTCGAGGTTGATGATGTGGATCTTGCCGCGCGCGCCGAAGATGTACGGCGCCATCTTGGGGTTCCAGTAGCGGGTCTGGTGGCCGAAATGGACGCCGGCTTCCAGCATCTGACGCATGGTGACTTGGGGCATTGCAGTAACTCCGTAAGAGCGGAATCGCCGTGCGCGGCCTTGACTTTTAGAGTCCGCGCATGGGCATGCGGACTGTTGCGAGGGACTCGCATCAAACGCACAAGATTCCGGGGTTGGGCTTCCCTGTTGCCTCCGCGACGAACCCCTTGTGAGGGCACCCCGGCGCGGATGGCGGCAGCAGGTGTGGATTCGTCGGTGACGTCCGACGTGAACGACGCAATGCGTGAGAGACGCAAAACAGCCGGCGGAGTATAGCCGGCTGGGTGACGTGGTGCAATTGGTATGGTTCTGAGGCAGCTGACAGTGATCGCTGGGGGATTCGGGATTGGAGATTGGTTTAGAGCGGATCGCGAATGACCGGTCGTGTCGCACATTCCGAAGGACGGCGAGGCCAGCAACGCTTCTGCGAATCCCCAATCCCGAATTTCCAATCCCGGCCCTCAGGGCTCCAGCGTCAGCGTGCTCTCGATATCGCCATTGACGCGTGCCACGAAGCGGCCGGTACCGGGGAGCAGGCTGGCCGGCAGTGCCCATTGCCGGGTCTGGCCTGGCAGCACATAGCCGGCCAGGTCGTCACGAATGCTGCGGCGGGTGCCGCCGGCATCGATGAAGGCCAGGTCGGCCAGGCGTGCGTGACTGAGCCCGGCATTGTGCACGCGCAGCGTCCGCTCGACGCCCTGGCCGGTCAGCGAGACCTGCAGGCGCGGATGCCCGCTTCCCGGTTCGCTGGGCAGCGCGAACACCGGGGTGGAGTAACGCAGCAGCTCGGTCTCCTGGCCGGTGGCGTGCTGGGTCACCACCAGGCGGTAGCTGTCTTCGATAGTCGCGGGGCTGGGGCCGAGGCGGATCACCCGCAACAACTGCCGGCCTTGCGGCGGGATATCGAACTGGCTGGGGCTGACGGTGGCGCCCAGGGCCGGTTCCAGCACCTCGCGATCGCCTTGCTGGCGCCAGCGGTAGAGCCTGGCATCGGCGCGCCACGGATGGGCGTCCTGGTTGTAAAGCCAGACGGCGGTCTGATCGGTGTCGGCCGGGATGTGCGCGGTGGTCGGTGCGATGGCGATTTCGGCACCGACGGCGCTGCCGCTGGTTGCCAGGACGGCCAGGCCCAGCACCAGCCAGACCCGACGGAAGCAGGACGTGGCCATGGTCAAAACGCAATGGTGGTGATGCGCGCCGCGCCGCTGGGCGCAGGCCCGGCAAGGGCGCTGGCGTCCTGGGCGGTGCTGGTAGGCGGCGGCGTCCCGGCGCCGGGCGCTGGTTGGGCGATCGCGACCGGGGTGCCGCGCGAGCAGCTGGCGCGCGGCGGTGTGGTGCGCAGCTCGCAACCGCTGAGCACGCGCAGGCCGATGTGCAGGGTGGAGTTTTCAGGGCCGCGGTTGCCGGCCGCGCTCGCGATGGAGGCGCTGCAAGCGAGGGCAAGCAAAAGCACGCGCTTCGGCAAGGTGACCGTCATCATGAAGGCAATCGTTTGCAGCGGATACGTAACAGATAGCGACGTGCCCCAAACGAACTTTATTAACTGTCAGTAAGTGATCGAGACTGTCACCGTGTCGTTGTAGGCGCCTGCGATAGGCAGCTGCGGAGCCGGGGCGCGTCCGTAGACGGTGACGGTCTGTGCCACCCCGTTGCCGGTGCCGGCCAGGGTGTCGACCCCGATGGTGGTGCCCCAGCGGCTGCTGCGGCCGGGGTCCTTGTAGAGCTCGTAAGTGATGTAGTTGGCGCTGCTGGCGTGGCGCATGCGGCGGGTGCTGCCACTGGCGTTGACGCCGACATCCAGGCCAATGTTCCAGGCGGTGCGGTTGGTGCAGGCCAGGCTGATGGTGGAGCTGCGGTCGATGGCGGTGGCGATGCTGCCGGCGATGCTGCCGAAATCCAGGTCGGTGGTGACATAGGTATTGCAGCGCGCCGGGACGCTGGCCGACGCGGTGAACGGGAATGCATTGCTGGCGGTCTTGGCGCCGCTGCCGCCGGTGGTGCAATTGGCCGGAACCGGCGGGACGCCAATGATGCTTTCGTTGTAGGCGTAGCGCAGCACGGTATCGGCACCACCGAAGTTGCTGGTGTGATTGCCGGTCGACAGGATCTGGTTGGCGGGAATGCGCCCGTACAGCGTGATGCTGGTCATCTGCGAGCCGCCGGTAACCACCGGAACGCCGTACGACAGCGTCAGCAGGCCCGGCGACGGGCTTGCCGACCCGGTGGCTCCCCAGACCTGGGTGCGTGCGGCGTCCTTGTAGACCTGGAAGTCCAGGCTGTCGCCGGTGGCGTTGAGCATGCGGCGCGGGGCATACAGCCCATTGCTCGCGCTGCCCGGGCCAAGATCCAGGCACAGGCTCACCTGCGCATACCCCAGAACGCTGAGCGCGGCGGTCGCGCACGTGACGTTGAGCGTGGCGACCACATCGGTCGTGCCATTGGCCGCGACATTGCCGAAGGCCATGGGCGTCCCCAGCGTGACCGTGCAGGTGGTGTCGGCGCGCGCGTGCTGGCTCGGTGCCAGCCACAGGCTGCAGAGCGTCAATGCAAGCAGGAGTGGCCAGCGCATCGTCGGTGTCATGGCGCGGGCTCTGTCGTGCAGCGCAGCGGGCCGACCCGCGGAATGCCGCCGGCCTCGGGCGGGTACGCGAACTGCGCCACGCAACGGCCCTGCGGCAGATCGACCAGGATGCGGTTGTCGGCCTGCAGATTGTCCAGATAGGTTTCGCCGTCGTAGCCGACCACCACGCGTTCGGCGTTCCCCTCGCGCTGCGCCACGCTGCCCACCGGCAATGCAGCGCCATTGGCATCGTGCAGGACGATCACCGCAGCGCGCACGCGGGTGATGCCGAAGCGCACGGCCACACCGGACTGCTGGCGCGGGGTCACCGTGGTGTCGACGCGGTCAACGCGCAGCTCCGCGGGCAGGTTCAAGGCGTCGATCGACAACTGATTGCGCTGCCACGACTGCAGGGGCGTCACCAGCAAGGTGCCGCGTGCGTCGGTGACACCGATCAGACGGTTTTCCAGCCGGACCGGAATGCCGGCCTGGCCGTCGGTGGAGACCACCGCAAACGCATCCTGGACGTCGCGCGCCGCAAAGCTCCGTCCATCCATCCATACCAGGCTGCCACTGGCGCTGGCATAGCCGAAGGTAGCGCCATCCTGGCTGGCCGCGCCGAAGTTGTAGCGGCCGACCCGGTTCAGCCAGCCCAGTTCGGCCAGCCCGCCACTGGCATCGTCGCCGGCGCGTGCCTGCAGCCGCCAGCCAATGCCGCCCAGGTCGCCGTCGCCGGGCAGCGGCTGGCTGACATCGGCGACAAAGCCGGTGCGGTTGCCACTGCGCTGCATCGAGGCACTGGCCTGGCGCAACTGGCCGAAGGTGGTCGACAGCGACAGATACAGGCTGCGATCGCTGCGCTCGTCCAGATTCTGGTTGCCGGACAGGTTGGCGGCCCAGTTGCGCCCGAAGCTGCGCGACCAGAACACGCTGGCATAGCGCGAGGTGTCGCCTTGCGGGTAGCTCAGGCGCACGTAGCTGGTGCCCAGCGAGCCGATCGGGTCGACATTGACGCCGAACGCGGCGCGGTCGCTGACGCGCGCCGGCAGGCTGCCCTGCAGCGCCCCCAGGTCGCGGTAGTCGCCGTGGGTACGCTGGGTGCCCAGGTTGACGTTGAAGCGCCGGTTGTTCCAGGCGTAGCCCAGCACGTACTGTCCGCCGCGCAGGTCATGCATGCGGCTGTGGGCGTAGGCAGCGTTGACCACCCCGCCTGCACCCAGCAACCACACTCCGCCCGCGCCGGCATTGATCACGCCGCCGCCGGCTTCGGCATGCGCCTCGACGGTGAAATCGTCGCGCATTCCCTTGCGCAAGGTGGCGCTGGCGATCGGCTGCGAGGCATAGGAAAACGAGCGCACCCCGTAGTCGCGACGCAGGTGGCCGATGCCGGCCGACCATTCGGAAATGCCGCGCGCCAGCAGTTGCGGCGTGCCGTAAAACGCGAAATTCAGCTGGCGCACGCGACCGAAGGCGTCGGTCACCACGATCTGCGCCTGGCCGGTGCCGCTGATGCCCGGTTGCGCGGCCAGCTGGAACGGACCGGCCGGCACCTGGCCGCTGTATTGACGCAGGCCATCGACGTAGAGCTCCACCGTGGAAGGCACCGCTGCTTCGCCCAGAAAACTGGGCGTCGGCGTCAGCACGCGATACGGCTGCAGCGCGTAATTGCGGCCGATCTGCACGCCCCCCAGCCGCAGCGAGCGGCTCCAGTCGACGAAGCCGCTGTAGAAGTCGCCCACCGTCAGGCTGGTGGCGCTATCGGGGAAATCCATCTGCCAGGCGCTGTCCAGACGCACCGCTTCACTGCGCCAGCGCTCGTCCTGCGGGCGGTCGTAGGCCAGAAACACCGCCGTGGTGTCGAACATGCCGCGGCCGATGCCGAAGCCACGCAGTTCGGTCGCCAGCGACACGTTGCTGGCACCGGTGGTGCGCGTGGCATACAGGTCGTAGTTGAGCAGGACGCCGGGCGATGCGGTGGCGCTGGGCGGGGCGGCTTCTTCGGGCTTGAGCACGGTGGTGGACAGCGCCAGCTGTGCCACCGGCACCTGCAGCGCGAGCCGCTGCAGGGCGGCGTCGTAGCGCACTTCCACGTCGGGCAGGCGATCCAGATCGACCGACTGACCCGGCGCGCGGTCGGCCAGGATGAAGCCGAGCTTGCGCAGGGTGTCCACCGAGGCCCGCAGATGGCCGTCGACCAGCTCGAACGGCGTCAGGCCGCGCTCGGCCTGATTCAGGGTGACCTCCAGATACAGCGTCTGCGGCTGCCCGGTGGCGGGTTGTGCGGTCTGATCGGGCAAGGCGTCGATATCGGCGAGGTCGCCGGCCGTCGCGTCTGCCCACCCGGTGGCGGCCGCCAGCAGCGTCATCGCCAGCCGGGCCGCATCACGGCGCCGTCGGCGCGGCCAACAGGGTACGTTCGTCAGCCTCACCATTGATCCTTGCGATGATGGCGCCGCGGGCGAACTGGGCCAGCGGTGCACCCAGCGACCAGCGCATGGTCTGCCCCGGCAGCACATAGCCGACCAGCCCGTTCAAGGCGGTCTTGGTGGCGCCGTCGACCCGGTGCTGCAGATCGGCGATCTGTGCATGCCCGCTGCCGGTATTGCTGATCTGGATCTGCGCAGTGCCGTCGCTGCCGGCCACTACCTGCGCGCTCAGGGTCGGGGTGGGCGCGGCCTTGCCGGGCGGCAGCACGAAGATCGGCACCGAGTAGCGCAGCACGAACTGCATGCCCTTGCGGTCGGCATCGGCGCTGGGTAGTTCGTCGACGATGATGCGGTAGCAGGCTTCCTGGCTGCCGGGTGCGGGCCCGGCACGGATCACCCGGATCAACTGGCGCTCGCCGGCGGCCAGGGTGCGCATCGGGGGGCTGATCAGCAGCTCCTGGGTCGGGGCGAGCTGGTCCTGGCCCTCGCGCTGGGTCCAGCGGTAGGCGCGGGTCTGCACCTGTACCGGCGCGCCGCCACTATTGCTCAGCCACAGCCCATCGGCGCTCTGTTCGGCGCTCAGGGTCAGCGAGGTCGGGGCCAGCTGCAGGCTGGCCGCGTGCGTGGCGGGCAGCGTCCAGGCACTGCCCAGCAACAGGCTCAGGGCCAGTCCAGTCAGGACCAGCCGTGCGCGCACAGGAAACCGCAGGGGAGGCAAGGGCATGCGTGGTCTCAATAGACGATCGTGGCGGTGATCGTGTCCAGGTAACTACCGGTGGCGGCATTGGCCACCGACGGATTGGTCACGCGGCCGTAGACCGGATAGACCTGGTTGAGGCCGGTGGCGGTCCGGCTCAGGGTGTTGGTGCCGGTGGTGCTGCCCCACACCGTGCTGCGCGCCAGGTCCTGGTAGAGCTGGTAGGAAATGAAGTTGTTGGTGGTCACCAGCGGGTCGGCGTTCTTCATCCGGCGGGTGGTCACGTCATTGGCGGTGCCGGCGTTGCTGCCTGCGCTCAGCGCGATGTTGTAGGGGGTCAGTGCGGTGCACTGGGCGGTCACGCTGCCATTGGCGTCGACATTGGCGGTCGAGGTGGACAGCACCGAGCCGAAGTCGACATCCGTGGCAGAGGCGGCCGTGATTGTGCAGGCCTTGGTCACGGCGATCTTGACGTTGAAGGTGGTGGTGTCTGCAGCAGTCGCCATACCGATGGTCGAGAGCAGGCCGAGGGACAGCAGGACAGGGCGGACAGTACGCATGGACATTTCCTTGACCGGTTGGGTCAGCAGTGACGCGACAACATGTCGCCCTCCCTGCAATGCATCAGCTGTGCCAAACATAACGGCGATTGCGCCGGCTATCCAGCTGTTTTCAAAGGCCAATCTGACAAATATGCGATGTCCTGCGGATGACTCCGTTCACGCCAACGTTGACGCGTCCGGGACTGCGTCACACATGAATGGGCGGGTGGCGGCGGTTTTCTGTTGCCCCGTCCGTTTGTGCGACGGCAATGCGACTTGAAAAAAGCCGCGCATGGGTCGTTCAGATTCAGCCCGTATCGGCGATAATCCGGGCCATGAGCGTCAATCTGAAAACCAAAGAAGAAATCGAACTGATGCGTATCGCCGGCCGTCTGGCCGCCGAGGTGCTCGATATCGTGGGCCCGCACGTCAAGCCGGGCGTCACCACGGCCGAGCTGGACCGCATCTGCCATGACCATATCGTCAATGTGCAGGGAACCATTCCTGCCAATGTCGGCTATCGCGGCTTCCCGAAGAGCGTGTGCACCTCGGTCAACAACGTGATCTGTCACGGCATCCCGAGCGCGGCCAAGGTCCTGAAGGATGGCGACATCGTCAATATCGATGTCACCGTCATCAAGGACGGCTGGCATGGCGACACCAGCCGCATGTACTACGTGGGCACTCCCTCGGTGATGGCCAAGCGCCTGGTGGACACCACGTACGAAGCCATGTGGCGCGGCATCCGCGCGGTCAAGCCGGGTGCGACGCTGGGCGATGTGGGCCATGCGATCCAGAAGTTTGCCGAGGCCGAGCGCTTCAGCGTGGTGCGCGACTATTGCGGCCATGGCATCGGCAAGGTCTACCACGACGAACCGCAGGTGATGCATTACGGCCGTCCGGGCGAAGGACTGGTGCTCAAGCCGGGCATGACCTTCACCATCGAGCCGATGATCAACGAAGGCACCTACCACCATAAGACCTTGCCCGATGGCTGGACCGTGGTCACCAAGGACCGCAAGCTGTCCGCGCAGTGGGAGCACATGGTGGCGGTGACCGAGGACGGCGTGGATGTGCTGACGCTGTCGGCCAACTCTCCCGCGCCGGTATGACGGCCACGCCGGCGGATCGACCCGACCCGGGCGTCGCCGGCGACGCGGACTGGGCCGCGCAGGCCCGTCCGCTGTTGGTGCACGCCGACATGCGGCTGTGCAAACGCTTCGATCAGGGCGAGCCGATCGAGCGGCTGGTGGCGCTGCGCGCACGCGCAGTCGATCAACTGATGCGCAATGCCTGGACGCGCTGCATTCCAGCCGACAGTGGCCTGTCGCTGCACGCGGTCGGCGGCTACGGGCGCGGTGAGTTGTTCCCGCGCTCGGACGTGGATGTACTGGTGCTGGGCGACACCGCTGCGCAGCAAGACCACGAGCAGGCGCTGGCGCGACTGTTCGCGCTGTTGTGGGATGTGGGCCTGCCGATCAGTCATGCGGTGCGCTCGCCTGCGCAGTGCACGGCTGCAGCGGTCGATCAGACCGTGCTTACCGCGCTGATCGAATCGCGCGCACTGGTGGCCGATGGCGCGGCGCGCGCGGCGCTGGCAGCGGCCATCGCGCCGCAACAGGTGTGGTCGCCACGCGATTTCTTCCAGGCCAAGCGCGAGGAGCTGCTGGCACGGCACGAGCGCTTCGGCGATACCGCCGACAACCTCGAACCCGACATCAAGGATGGCCCGGGCGGTCTGCGCGACCTGCAGACCCTGGGCTGGATGGCGTTGCGCGCGTTCGGAGTGAAGGATCTGGACGCGCTGGTCGGGCTGGGGCATGTGGGCCTGGACGAAGCGGCGGCGCTGCGGCGCGAGCGCGAGGAACTGGCGCGGCTGCGCTTTGGCCTGCATATCGTCGCCAACCGGCCCGAAGAACGCCTGCGTTTCGATTACCAGAAGACCCTGGCGCAGCGGCTGGGATTTGCCGACGACCCGGAAAGCCTGGGCGTCGAAAAGATGATGCAGCGCTTCTACCGCAGCGCGGCGCTGATCCGCCGCATCAGCGACCGGCTGCTGCAGCGCTTCGAAGAACAGTTCGATGGCGAAGCGGTGCCGGAGCCGATCGGCGGCGGGTTCAGCCTGCGCCGTGGCTATCTTGCCGCCGATGCAGAGACCTGGCCGGATGGCGACGTGCTGCAGATCTTTGCGCTGTTTGCGCAATGGGCGGCGCATCGCGAGGTGCGCGGGCTGCATTCGTTGACCGCGCGTGCGCTGGCCGAGGTCCTGCACGAGCTGCCGGCCTACGACGTGGCCGATGCGACGGCACGCGAGCGTTTCATGGCGCTGCTGCGTGGCCCGCGCGCGGTGGAAACGCTCAATCGCATGGCGCGGCTGGGCGTGCTCGGGCAGTGGATTCCGGCGTTTGCCAGCGTCTCCGGGCGCATGCAGTTCGACCTGTTCCATGTCTACACGGTGGATCAGCACACCTTGATGGTGCTGCGGAACATCGCGCTGTTTGCGGCCGGCCGTGCCGATGAGCGTTTTTCGATCACCCACGAAGTCTGGCCGCGCCTGCGCAAGCCCGAGCTGCTGTTGCTGGCCGGCCTGTTCCATGACATTGCCAAGGGCCGGGGCGGCGATCATTCCGAACTGGGCGCGGTCGACGCACGTGCGTTCTGCCTGGCACATCGCCTGAGCGAAGGCGATACCGAGCTGGTGACCTGGCTGGTGGAGCAACACCTGCGCATGTCGGTCACCGCGCAAAAACAGGACATCTCCGACCCGGAGGTGATCCATCGCTTCGCCACGCTGGTGGGGACGCGTGAGCGGCTGGATTATCTGTACCTGTTGACCTGTGCCGACATCGCCGGCACCAGCCCCAAGCTGTGGAATGCGTGGAAGGACCGGCTGCTGGCAGACCTGTACTTTGCGGCGCGCCGCGCCTTGCGCGAAGGCCTGGAGCATCCGCCGCCGCGCGAGGAGCGTCTGCGCGAAGCGCGCGACTCCGCGCGCGCGCTGATGCAGGCGCAAGGGCACGACGATGCCACCATCGACCGCCAGTTTGCCGGCATGCCGGACGAAAACTTCCTGCGCTTCCGCCCCGAGCAACTGGCCTGGCAGGCCGCATCGCTGATCGAAGTGGAGATCGGCCAGACCCTGGTCAAGGCGCGCCGTGCGGTGCCGGACAACGACGCGCTGGAAGTGTTCGTGTATTCGCCCGACCGCGATGGCCTGTTTGCGGCGATCGTGGCCACGCTGGACCGCAAGGGCTATGGCATCCACCGCGCCCGCGTGCTGGACGCACCGCACGATGCGATCTTCGACGTGTTCGAAGTGCTGCCGCAGGAGAGTTTTGCCGACGGCGACCCGCAGCGGCTTGCTGCGGTGCTGCGCCAGGTGCTTGCCGGCGATCTGCAGAAAGTGCGCCCATCGCGGCGCGCAGTGCCGCGCCAGTTGCGGCATTTCCGTTTTGCCCCGCGCGTGGAATTCAGCGAAAGTGCCGGCGGCCGGCGCACCCGCATCAGTCTGGTCGCCCCCGATCGCCCCGGCCTGCTGGCCGATGTCGCGCACGTCCTGCGCATCCAGCACCTGCGCGTGCACGACGCGCGTATCGCCACGTTTGGCGAGCGTGCCGAAGATCAGTTCCAGATCACCGACGAGCACGATCGCCCGTTGTCCGAATCCGCCCGGCAGGCGCTGCGCGATGCGCTGTGCGCCTGTCTCGATCCCGCCTAGTCCGTCCGGAGACCCCCATGGCCACCCCCAAGAAGACCACGCGCAAGCCCGGCGCCGCCACCACCGCCAGCAAGCGTGCAGCCACGCCTGCCGGCAAACCCGCCAAGGCCGCTGCGGCGGCCAGCGCCAAGCCGCCGGCAAGCGCCGCCGCCAGGCGCGATGCCAAGACGGCCGTTGCTAAGAAAGCGCCGGCAAAGAAAGTTGCCAGTGCTGCGCGTGTGGCCAAGCAGGCCACCCGCGTGGTCTCGGCACCGGCCGCCAGGAAGGCCGCAGCAGCCAAGAAGTTGCCGATCGCCGAGCAGGTCGTACAGCGCGCAACAGCGCATGTGAGCAAGGACGAATTGAAGCTCGGTATCGAAAGCGCCTTCGAGCGCCGCGCCAGCCTGACGGTGGACGAGATCGAGGGCTCCACGCGTGCGATCGTCACGCGTGTGATCGACGGACTGGAAAGCGGCGAATTCCGCGTTGCCGAGCCGGACGGGCAGGGCGGCTGGACGGTCAACGAGTGGTTGAAGAAAGCCGTGCTGCTGTATTTCCGCGTCAACGAGATGGCGGTGATCGATGCGCAGCCGGCGCCGTTCTGGGACAAGGTGGAATCGCGTTTTGCCGATTTCCACGAAGCCGACTTCCGCAAGGCCGGCGTGCGCGTGGTGCCGGGTGCCGTGGCGCGTCGCGGAAGCTATTTCGGCAAGGACGTGGTGCTGATGCCGAGCTTCACCAACATCGGCGCCTACGTGGGCGAAGGCACCATGGTCGATACCTGGGCCACGGTGGGGTCGTGCGCGCAGATCGGCGCGCACTGCCATCTGTCCGGCGGCGCCGGCATCGGCGGCGTGCTCGAACCGCTGCAGGCCAGCCCCACCATCATCGAAGATCACTGCTTCATCGGTGCGCGCTCGGAAGTGGTGGAAGGCGTGGTCATCGGCCATCACAGCGTGATCGGCATGGGCGTGTTCATCAGCCAGAGCACGCGCATCTACAATCGTGCCACCGGCGAGATTTCCTACGGCTACGTGCCGCCGTACAGCGTGGTGGTGTCCGGCCAGCTGCCGTCCAAGGACGGCTCGCATTCGTTGTACTGCGCGGTAATCGTCAAGCAGGTGGATGCGAAAACGCGGAGCAAGACCAGCGTGAATGAATTGCTGCGCGGGCTGGCGGATTGATCCATCGTGCATCGGGAGGAGGCCTGCGAGTTGCTCGCGCGCTGGACGCTTGCTTCCCTTCTCCCACCGGGAGAAGGTGGCGCGAAGCGCCGGATGAGGGTACGAGCGAAGCCTGATGCGCGTTCTGTACGGGGCTTCACCCGTACCCTCACCCCAACCCTCTCCCGGTGGGAGAGGGGCGTTATAGGCCGATTTTCCGGGATACAGATGACGACGCTCTACGGATTGAAAAACTGCGACACCTGCAAGAAGGCCACCAAGTGGCTGGACCGCTTCAATGTCGCCTATACGTTTGTGGACTACCGGGACAACACGCCGTCGCCGGAGACGCTGCTGGGATGGGCAGGCAAGGCGGGTGGATTCGAGGCCTTGATCAACAAGTCCTCCACCACCTGGCGGCAGTTGCCCGACAACAAGAAGACGCCCGGTTCGGATGCGGAGTGGAAGCTGCTGCTGCGCGAATACCCGCAGCTGATCCGCCGCCCGCTGGTGATGACCGACGACGGCGAGTTGAGTCAGGGCTTCTCCGATAACGGCTTCAAGAAGCGGTTCGGCATCGGCTGAGCGACTGCGGTTCCTACGGCGAGGCCGGAGCGCGCTGCCGCTGGTGTCGTTGCTGCCATTGGTTCGGCGATCGCCTGTTCGCTCATCCGTCCATCGCTCGGCAAGCCGGTCGAGGTGGCGTGGGCATGGCTCCCGGCAGCAAGGTATTCCGACCCCGCGACTGCGACCGCGATCGAACCACACCGATCGATGCAAATCCGCTCCATTCCATCAACGCCGCTGATGCGGCTCCACTGCGGTGACGTTTCATGAGCGATGTGCTGGACCTGACCTGTGACCTCATTGCACGTGCCTCGGTAACGCCGGTGGATGCCGGATGTCAGGCACTGATTGCGCGGCGCCTGGGCGCGGCCGGATTCGCCTGCGAGCACCTGCGCCTGGGCGAGGTCGACAACCTGTGGGCCACGCATGGCAGCGGCGCGCCGGTGCTGGTGCTGCTCGGCCATACCGATGTGGTGCCGCCGGGCCCGCGCGACGCATGGACCAGTGATCCGTTCGCGCCGCAGATCCGTGACGGCGTGCTGTACGGCCGTGGCGCGGCGGACATGAAAGGCAGCGTCGCGGCATTTGCAATCGCCGCAGAGCAGTTCGTTGCCGCCCATCCCGGGCATCCCGGCACGCTGGCAGTGTTGCTGACGTCCGATGAAGAGGGCGATGCCATCGACGGCGTGCGCCATGTCGCACGGCTGTTCGCCGAGCGCGGCCAGCAGATCGATTGGTGCATCACCGGCGAACCGTCGTCCACCGAGCGATTGGGCGATCTGCTGCGCGTGGGCCGGCGCGGCAGTTTGTCCGGCATGTTGAGCGTGCGCGGTATCCAGGGGCATGTGGCATATCCGCACAAAGCGCGCAACCCGATCCACCAGGCCGCACCTGCGCTGGCCGAACTAGTGGCGCGGCAGTGGGACGACGGCTTTGAAAGCTTCCCGCCGACCAGCCTGCAACTCTCCAACATCCACGCCGGCACCGGTGCCAACAACGTGATCCCCGGCGAGCTGCAAATGGCCTTCAACCTGCGCTACACCCCGCACTGGGACGCGCCGCGCCTGGAAGCGGAGATCACTGCATCGCTGGATCGGCATGCGCTGGATTACACGCTGCAGTGGCATCGCAGCGGCGAACCGTTCTACACCCCGGAAGGCCGCCTGCGCAGCGTCGCGCGCGCGGTGCTGGGCGAGTTCGCCGGTGCGCCGCCGGAAGAGAGCACCGGCGGCGGTACCTCCGACGCGCGCTTCATCGCGCCGCTGGGCGCGCAATGCATCGAAGTCGGCCCGGTGAACGCGTCCATCCATCAGGTGGACGAGCACGTCCGCGTGGCCGACCTGGAAGCCTTGCCTGCGTTGTATCGCACGCTGATCGAGCGCTTGTTGAGCGCATGAGGTGTCGGCGTCGGACCGTCGTTGCCGCTGAAACAGTTGCGCCAGCGAAAACGAACGGTTAGCGTCGACGCCATGGTCATCCACCTCGCCAACGTCAATAACGCCAACCGCAACACGCTGCGCGCGAATAATCGTGCGCGGCCGATGCGGGTCTGCGACTAGGCGAAGTTCACCCAAACGCCCAGGAATCAGAAAACCCGCATCGGCCGATGCGGGTTTTTTTATGGGTGTCATTTCGTGCAGCACGCGTGTCCACCGGCCACCAATCCCGCAGTTCATCAGGAGTTTTCCATGTGTTCCATCTTCGGTATTTTCGGGCTGCAACCCGGTGACGATCTGCAGGCGCTACGCCGGCAGGCTCTGGAATGTTCGCAGCGTCAGCGCCATCGTGGCCCCGACTGGAGCGGCGTGTATGTCGATGGCGGTGCGATCCTGGTGCACGAGCGCCTGGCCATCGTCGACCCGGCCGGTGGCGCACAGCCGTTGCTTTCCGAAGATGGGCAACTGGTGTTGGCGGTGAATGGTGAAATCTACAACCATCGCGAAATCAAGCAGGAACTGCAGCAGGCCTACGCATTCCAGACCGGCTCCGATTGCGAAGTGATCAATGCGCTGTATCGCGAAGATGCGCCTGCGTCCTATCTCAATCGCCTCAACGGCATCTTTGCGTTTGCGTTGTGGGACAAGGCCGCCGGCCGCGTGATCATTGCGCGTGATCCGATCGGAGTGGTGCCGCTGTACTGGGGCCACGATCGCGAGGGTCGCCTGCGGGTGGCGTCGGAACTGAAGTCGCTGGTGGACGAGTGCGCCGACGCCGCGCAATTTCCGCCGGGGCACTGGTACGACAGCGCCACCGGCGAACTGAGCCGTTACTACGAGCGTGCCTGGCGCGAATACGCTGAAGTGGAAGGCGTGCAGGTGCAGCTGCAGGAATTGCGCGAAGCCTTCGAGCGTGCCGTGCACCGCCAGCTGATGACCGATGTGCCGTACGGTGTGCTGCTGTCCGGCGGACTGGACTCGTCATTGGTCGCAGCCGTGGCTGCGCGTTATGCACGCCACCGCATCGAAGAAAACGACACCACCGAAGCATGGTGGCCGCGGCTGCATTCGTTTGCGATCGGCTTGAAGGGGTCGCCCGATCTTGCCGCCGCAGAAGTCGCTGCGTCGGCGCTGGGCACCGTGCACCACGGCTTCGAATACACCTTCGAAGAAGGGCTGGATGCGCTGCCGGAAGTGATTCGCCATATCGAGACCTACGACGTCACCACCATCCGGGCATCGACGCCGATGTTCCTGCTGGCGCGGCGGATCAAGGCGATGGGCGTCAAGATGGTGCTGTCGGGCGAAGGCAGCGACGAAATCTTCGGTGGCTACCTGTATTTCCACAAGGCACCCAATGCGCGCGAGTTCCACGAAGAACTGGTGCGCAAACTCGATGCGCTGAACAACTACGATTGCCTGCGTGCCAACAAGTCGATGATGGCCTGGGGCGTGGAGCCGCGGGTGCCGTTCCTGGACCGCGAGTTCCTGGATGTGGCCATGCGCATGGACGCCAGCTTCAAGATGATCGACAAGACCAGCACGGGCGCCACGCGCATGGAAAAGGGCGTGTTGCGCGAGGCCTTTGCCGGCTATCTGCCCGAATCGATCCTGTGGCGGCAGAAGGAGCAATTCAGCGACGGCGTCGGCTACGGCTGGATCGACGGGCTCAAGGAGCATGCCGCCTCGCACGTCAGCGACCGCGAACTGGCTGCGGCCGGCAAGCGTTTCCCGGTCAATCCGCCGCAGACCAAGGAAGCGTATTTCTATCGCAGTGTGTTCGAGCAGTTCTTCCCGAGCCAGGCGGCGGCGGAGACGGTGCCCGGCGGCAAGTCGATTGCCTGCTCGTCGCCCACCGCGATTGCCTGGGATGCGAGTTTTGCCGCAATGGCCGACCCATCCGGCCGGGCGATCGCAGGCGTGCACGCACAGGCGCTGGCCTCCTGAGGCAGTGGGCTTGCAGCGGCCGGCACGCGCCAACGCGCGGCCGGCCGCCTTGTCTTATTGCTCGTGGCGCACGCAATAACCGTATCGCTGCGGCTCGATATCCACGCCGGCCACATCGGCCTGGTTGTTGCGCCACAGGTTGGGCTTGAAGTCGGCCGCCGTGCAATTGGCCGCGCGGTCCACGCCGATGGTGTAGGTGAACGGCGTATTGGAGAAGCGGTTGTTCTCGAACACGTTGTCCTGGCTCATGCTGTTGTCCCAGCACAGGATTTCCGGCGTGCGATAGCGGATGGCGCAGGCCAGGAATACGCCGGCGACCTTGTTGCCGTCGAACTGGTTGTTGCTGAAGCGGTTGCGCCGTGCATCGGACAGGTAGATGCCCTGGCTGCCATTGCGCTCGAAGCGGTTGTTGCGGATCTCGCTGTCTTCCAGATGCTCGGTGGTCAGGCCTGCAGCCACGTTGTCGTGGATGTAGTTGTTGACCATGGTCACCTTGGCTGTGCGGTTGAACGACACGCCATCCCAGATGGCGCCGGAGACATCGTTGTTTTCGATGGTGATCTCGCGGGTGTCGTACTCGCTCAGCAGGCAGGCGCTGCGGCACTTGTTGACCTGCAGACCGGCGAGCCGGATGCCCTGGCCGGAGCGCACCACCACCGCGCTGTTGCTCAGGTACGGGCGCTCGGGCATGAACTCCTTGTCGCCGGTGCTGGCCACGATCTGCATGTCTTCGATGCTGACGTTGCGGATCACCCCGGTGGGCTGCTGGTTTTCGTAGTCGCCTACCACCAGCACAGGCTGTTGCACGCCGTCGGCCATGCGCAGCACCGTGCCCGGACCCTTGCCGCGCAGGGTCAGGTTGCCACGATGGATCGACACCAGCCCGTTGAGCGGAAATTCGCCTTTTTCCAGGCACAGCACGGCCGGCGTGTCGCCCAGCGGCAGTTTGTCGATGGCTTTTTGCAGATCCTGCCCCGGCTTCACCTTGGCGGTGCAACTGGCCACCGGCGCGGCAGGTGGGCCCGGAGTGGCTGGTGGCGCGGCCGAACAGGCGGCCGAGAACAGCAGGGGCAACAGGGCGGAAACGGAGCGGGCAAGCTGAGGCATGCGGATTCCGGTCAGTGAGGGGAGGAGGGCGATGTGCGGTAGCTCTCTACCGATCGCGACGGCCTCTAGTGTGTCGCACCGAACGTTAAGTTCCAGCCCATGCATGCCCGCGCGATTCGGCGCAGGTTCATTGCGCGGCCATCGCCACCGCCGCAACCGTGCGTTGTTGCACAGTTGCCATCGCCACACGCAGACGCGTGGCAGCGATGGCGATGGCGCGGGCTGAATTACAGGATCCACACTCCGCACTCCGCACGCATGCAGGAGTGCGCACCACTGCAAGCGGCGATCAGAAGCTGTAGGCCAGTTGCGCGTAGATGCGTCGCGGCTCGCCCGGGAAGTGGCCGCCGCGCGCATTGAAACCGCTCACCGCGTACACCTTGTCGAACAGGTTCTTGACGTTGATCTGCAGCTTCCATGCGTCCCACTGCGTCTGCCAGCTGATGTCGTAGATGGCGTACGGTTTGACCCGCTGGCCTTCGAGGCTGACCCGCTCGCCCACGTAGTCGGCGCCGAACGCGACCGCCGAGCGCCATGCCGGCAGGTCGTAGCGGGTCCATAGCCCGAAGGTGTTGCGTGGCGCATTGGCGAAGCGATCGCCGGAGGCATTGGTGATGCCATTGGTCCCCGCGTCCAGCACGCGTGCATCGTTGTACGCATAGGTGAGGTTGAGCACCCAGCGCTCGGTGAGGTCGGCCAGCAGGTCCACCTCCAGCCCTTCGCTGCGCACCAGTCCGAGTGCAGACAGCTGATTGACCCCATCGACGACGGCACCATTGGCCTGCACGATGTTGCTGCGTTCGATGCGATACAGCGCGGTGTTGAGGGTCAACCCACCATCGTTGAGCGCGGTTTTCAGGCCAAGCTCCCACTGCGTGCTGCGTTCCGGATCGAATGGCCCGCCCACGCTGGCATCCTGATTGGCCGCATCCTGCGGCAGGAAACCGCTGGCATAACTGGCGTAGGCATTGACGCCATCGCGCAGCACGACGGTGCTGCCCACGCGCCAGCTGAGGTCGTTGCCGGTGACGCGCGAATCGTCCAGCAGGTTGTCGTCCTTGAAGCCGTCCCAGCGCACGCCGGCCATTGCATGCCAGCGCGGCGTCAGCGTGAGCTCGTCCTGCAGATATGCGCCATAACGCTGGCTGCGCGTGCTGGTGGCGCGCCAGGGCAGTGTGTCCAGCCCGTAGTCGTAGAAGCCGCTGCGCCCGTACTCCGGGTTGAACAGATCGATACCCGGCACTGGCCCGCGCACGCGCCCGGTATCGGCGGTGTTGGCGGTCTGTGCACGGAAATCGGCATCCAGACGGTAGTAATCGGCGCCCATCAGCAGCTTGTGCTCGATCGCGCCGGTGCTGGTGCGGAACACCGCGTTGACGTTGCTGGAAATCGCATCGTTGTCGCGGTACTGGTTGCGCAACTGGCGCGTCATCCACTCGGCCGTACCGTCGCGATCGCGGTCGATCAGGCCCATCGGCTCGTGATAGATCTGATGTTCGTCGTTCTTGAACCAGCGCACCGCCATGTCCACGTCCCACGCGCTGGACGGCGCAAACCGGTACTGCGCGAACGCCACCTTGGCGCGCATGTCGAGAAAGTCGGTGGGCTCGTTGTGGTTCCAGCGGCGGTCGGTGAGGAAGTTGCCGTCGTCATCCACCGGCACCCCGCGCAGGCGGTTGCCGCCCAGGTTCTGGGTGATGTCGGTGTACTGCAGGGTGAGTTCGCCGGTGTCGCCGATATCGAAGGCCACCGACGCATCACCGATCTGGCTTTGACTGTCGGTGTTCCAGCGAAAGCCGTCCTCGCCATCGGCATAGGCGCCAACGCGGTAGCGGATGCGGCCGTCGGCGCGCGCGGGGCCTGTGGCTTCGAACGAGGCCGCGCCGAAGGACTGATTGCCCACCTGCAACTCGATCCGGCGCTGTGCCTGATGCGCCGGCTTGCGGGTGACATAGTTGATGACGCCGCCCGGCTCGCCGCCGCCATACAGCGCGCCCGCCGGACCCTTGAGCACTTCCACGCGTTCGATGTTGAACAGCTGCGGCACCGAGAAGCCGGCGTACGGGTCGCCGCGCAGTCCGTCGTAGAGCACGTTTTCCTGGCGGAAACCGCGCAATGTCACGCCGGCATAGCTGAAGAAACTGATGCCGCTGATGCTGCGATACAGATCGGTGATCTGACGGGCGGCCTGGTCGTCGATCAACTCGCGCGGCAGGACCTGCACCGATTGCGGCACCAGTGCCAGCGGTGTATCGGTCCGCGTGGCCACGGCGGCGTCGTCGGATTTGTAGAGGGTCTGCGCGCGGCCGACGACATTCACGCCATCCAGCTCGGTCAAGGCCGGAGGGGTGCTGTGTTGAGCGAAAGCAGGCAGGGCAGGCAGGGCGAGCGCAGCGGTGAGCGCGGTGACAAGGAGCGTGGGGCGCATTGGTGACTAAATGGGAATGGTTATCAAATGCATCTTAGCACGATGTGATTGGCCAATTGCAGAGGTCGCTGCGGAGGAGCGAAACGTGTGGTTGTGTGATTTGCTTGTGTGCGTGTGCGTGTGCGGATGCAGTCACGCGAGCTGCGAGCTGCGAGCTGCGAAGGCAGAAGGCAGAAGGCAGAAGGCAGAAGGCAGAAGACGCCTCGCCGGGGAGCGGCTTCAGAACATGGCGGCCATGCCCGCTTCCCTTCTCCCGCCGGGAGAAGGTGCCCGAAGGGCGGATGAGGGTGCAGTGCCGCTGGATGCTGCCGGTTGCGGGACTCGCCTCGGCTCTGGCTGATCCATAGGGATGAAGCCCGTACCCTCACTCCAACCCCTCTCCCGCCGGGAGAGGGGCTTTGCATCGGGGGAGAGGGGCTTCCGCATGGCGGCGATAGCCGATGGTTCTTGTTGTTTTTCCGTAGCCGCTATGCAGCAGCGTTGCTGCCGCTTTTACTGCGGACGCAATTGCAGCGTGTAGCGCGTGGCAGTGGGTAGAAAAGGTGTGGGTCGTCCATGCACCCAATCGTCGTGGCCCGCGCCCCAGAACGGTGACAGCGGGTGGCCGCTCTGGCCGCCGGGCATGTGCACGATGCCGTCCTGTTCGTGCCCGGGAGAGACCACCATGCGCTCGGAGGCGCCGAAAGCCGGGCCTTGCACGCGTGGCATGTCGCGGTCGCCCGGCAGCTGGTCCGGTGGCATGCACAGCCAGCGGCTGGCCAGCGCCGGCAACGCGCGGGCGATTGGATGGCAGATGGCAGCGGTGTTGCGCTCGCCCCAGGTGCGCTTGCCCAGTGGTTCGCCGGGCGCTGCCTGTGCGGCCAGCTCACGCTGCGCGCTACGGGCAGCGTCGCCAAGCAACTGGTCCCAGCTCGCATAGCTTGGTGGCAGCAGATGCACCGGGCGCTGTTGCAGAAGCGGCCACACGACGCCTTCCAGTTGCGCGCGACGCAGCGGCAGAAACTCATTGCCAAGCGCAGCTTTCCCGGGGGCAAGCAGGCCGGCTTCCACCGCAGCGATGGTGTTGCTGCGGAACTCGCGCACGATGCGGTAGCTGGCCGAATCGGTGGAGGCATGGCCACTCCACCGCCGCGTTGCCACTTCGACTTGCTGCAAGGCCGGGTCGTTGCTGTGCGCGACCACGCCGCGCAGCACCTGCCACCAACGTGTCAGCAACACCGCGCGATCGTCCAGCTGGATCGCCAGCAGATCGCGCTCGGTGAAGCGCTGCCTGGCGAACAGGGCGTCGCGGATCTGCTGGGCACGTGCGCCCAGGTCGTAGCCGGCATTGCCCAGCGTGGCCAGTTGCTGCGCGTCGACAACCCGGCTGTTGGCGGTCCAGAGCCGATGCGAGGGCGGGTCGATCAGCGCGGGCGCTGCGTCGCTGCGCAGCGGCCACGGTGTGCAAGCGGCCGGCGGCGTGGTGGCCGGTGCTGGCGGGGCGGTCTGTGGCGAGGCTGCAAGGTCGGCGATGCCGGTCGGGGTGCAGCCGGGGTTGCGTGCAGGGCGCGCGCCGATCAGTCGCCAGCCGATGCGCCCGCTGCGGTCGGCGACCACCAGGTTCTGCGCGGGAATGCCGGAGCGGTCCGCTACCGCGAAGGCGTCCTGCAGGTCGCGTGCGCGGCTCATCTGCGCAAAGTCCAGGCGGATGGCGCCGGGCAACTGCGCGGCCCAGCGCAGCGCCAGCACGCTGCCATCTGCATTTTCGTGCAGGATCGGCCCCCATGCCGCTTCGCGCACCTCAAAGCGCACCGGTGCCGCGCCGGCGACGCGGATCGTTTCGACATGCGTCGTCAGTGCCTGCGGGTGATCCGGCGTCGCCGGTGCGATACGCGCGAAGTCGGCGGTGTCGATGTAGCTGTTGGTGAAGGCCCAGGCCACGTGGCCATTGCTGCCGACCACCACCGCCGGCAGACCGGGCAGGGTGAAGCCGGTGACATCCACCTTGCCATCGGCTGCGGCCGTGTCGGAGTAGCGCAGCCGCGCGCGGAACCAGATGTTGGGGGCGCGCAGGCCCAGGTGCATGTCGTCGGCCACGATGGCGCGGCCGTCGGCGGTCAGGCGGCCATCGACTGCAAAATTGTTGCTGCCCGGGGTGGGCTGCTCGGCCTGCGGTGCGGCGGCTGGATGCGGCAGGCGGCGCAGATCCAGCGTCCCCGCATCCGGCAGCACCGCATCGCCCTGTGCGGGGCCGGACAGCGGCGCATCCCAGCTGGAACCCTGGTGATCGAGCAAGGCCGCCAGTGCCGGTGGCAGCACCGCGCGCAGACGCGCGGCGGCCAGTTCGGTCTGGTTGTCGCTGTCCTGCAGGTCGGCGTACATCGCCATGCCGGTCAGGATCGAATCCTCCAGGGTCCAGGCACGCGGCGTCTGGCGCAGCAGCAGGTACGGCCAGGGGCGCACCGGCAGCGCGGCCAGCCCCGCGTTCACACCGTCGGTATATGCCTGCAGCGCGGCACGCTCGCTGCCGGCTGCAATCTGCAGACTGGCCTGCACGCGTGTGCGCAGCCGGTGGACGCGGTTGCGCTTGTCCAGGTCCACCGCCTTGGCGCCGAACAACTCCGACAGCTCGCCGGCGGGCGCACGGCGCATCAGGTCCATCTCGAAATAGCGCTCCTGAGCATGCACGTAGCCGAGCGCGCGCATCGCATCGATCTGGCTGGCGGCATCCAGCGTGACCACGCCGTTCCGGTCGCGCTGGACGCGCACTGGCGCGTGCAGCCCGGCCAGAGCGGTGTCGCCATCCAGCTGTGGCAGGCTGCCGCGCAGCAGCAGATACAGGACCACGCCGGCTGCCAGGGCCAGTACCACGATTGCCAGTGTCAGCCGGCCCAACCATTTGCGCATTTTCATGTCCCTGAGTGTGGATTGCTGACAGGCCGCGATGCGGTGGCGGCGGGCTGCGCAGCGCGGGGATCGCCGATCCGCAGGCCGGCCGCGCCCGTCTTGCGGCATGCACCGTCGATCTGGTCGCCATTGTCGAGTGTGCCTGCGGCGCATGACCGCGATGGGTCTGGCCGCAAGCGCAACTGAAAGTGATTCCGATTAGATCATTGCCCGCCGGCTTAGGGCACCATGCGCGCATTGCGTCACTGGAGCACAGCATGAAAGGCCATCCCGAAGTCGTCGAATACCTCAAACAGCTGCTACGCGGCGAACTGGCGGCACGCGACCAGTATTTCCTGCACTCGCGTCGCTACGAGGATCAGGGCCTGATGGCGCTGTACGAGCGCATCAATCATGAAATGGAAGAGGAAACCGAGCACGCCGATGCGTTGCTGCGGCGCATCCTGTTCCTGGAAGGCGACCCGGACATGCGACCGGCCGAGTTTGCGCCGGGCAAGACGGTGGTGGAAATGCTCGAGCGCGATCTGATCGTCGAATACGAAGTGCGCGCAGCATTGGCTGCCGGCATGAAGCTGTGCGAAGAGCACGGCGACTATGTCAGCCGCGACGTGCTGCTCAAGCAGCTGCAGGACACCGAAGAAGACCATGCCTGGTGGCTGGAGCAGCAGCTCGGCCTGATCAAGCGGATCGGCCTGGAGTTGTACCAGACCTCGAAGATCGACAAGGGCCCTGTGGCCGGTTGATGGCCACGGCTGCATGAACGCGCGGTGCAAGGCCGCGCGCAGCAGCCAGCGTGTGATGCGGCCAGGCGCGTGCCTGGCAGGCCGCCATCAGCCGCGTTGCAGGCGATAGACGACGGTGGACAGTGCGGTGACGCCATCGGCGCGAAAGCGCGGCTCCTGATCGAGGATGTCGCGCCGTTCCAGCACTTCCACCTGCCAGTTGGTGTCCAGCAACGCGTGTACCTGCGCGGCGTCCACCGAAAACGGCGGGCCGGCTTTCTCGGCTTGCGGATACTCCAGCGTGATCAGCAGGCCGCGGCAGTCTGCCGGCAGGCGCGCGTACGTCGTATCCAGATAGCGTTGACGCAGGTCCTCCGGTAACGCGACCAGCGCTGCGCGGTCGTACACCGCCCCGCAGTCGGCGAGCAGGCTCGCCTCCAGGGCAAATGCATCGCCGCAAATGATCTCGATGGGACCGGCGACGAAATGCTCGCCGGCAGCGCTGATGCGACGCTGCGGTTGCAGGCCGGCTTCGTCGAAAAACTGCATCACCGCCAGCGGCGACAATTCCACGCCCAGCACGCGATGGCCTTGTGCGGCCAGCCAGTGCATGTCCATCGTCTTGCCGCATAGCGGCACCAGTACGCGGGTGTCGGTGGGCACCTGCAGCTTGGGCCAGTGCTTGCGCAGCAGGGGCATGACCTCCTGCTGGTGGAAGCCGATCTGTCCGTGCTGCCAGCGTTGCAACCAGAAATCTGTGTCCATGGAGGCGTCGTGTCCTTGCGCGGCATGCGCAGTGGTCGTCGCGCCAGCGCGCGCCGCTCGATTGATGTGTCGATTCCAGCGTTGGCACTACAGCTGACGCAGCTCGATCAGCCAACGCAGCGGCGCCGATCGCACCGCTGCGCAGGCATATGGCGAAGCCGCGTTACTGCACTTCCAACTGCGCCTCAGTAGCCTGAGGCGACCGCAGTTCCAGTCACGCCGCTGCGCGCCGGATGGGTGAACCCCCGTTACTGCACTTCGAACCCGCGCCTCGGTCGCCTGAGGCGACCGCGGTTCCATCCGCGCCGCTGCGCGCCGGATGGGTGAACACCCGTTACTGCACTTCCAACCCATCCACCTTCTGCCACCCACGCGGCAACAACGCCCCACGGCTCGCGCGCGCACCCACATACGTGTCCAGATCCTTGAACGACAGGCTCATGGTGCGGGCGCCGCTGCGCACCAGCAGGGTATTGCCCGGAGCGACCGCCACCACCGCCACTACACGCTCGGTACCGAGCTTGGCCTTGGGGATCTCGATGATCTTGTTGCCCTTGCCCTTGTCCAGCTCGGGCACCTCGGTCGCCGGCACCGCCAGCAGGTTGCCGGCGCTGGTCACCGCGACAATCCGGTCGGTCTGCGGGTTGCTCACCTGCGCCGGCGTCAGCACGTGCGAGCCGGCGGTGAGGTTGAGCATCGCCTTGCCGGCCTTGTTGCGGCCGGTGAGGTTTTCAAAGCGGGTGACGAAACCGTAGCCGTGCGAGGACGCCAGCACGAAGCGGGTGGCGTTGTCGGCACTGGCTATGACCTGGAACGCGGCGCCGGAGGCCGGCGAGAAGCGCCCGGTCAGCGGTTCGCCATTGCCACGCGCGGAGGGCAGGGTGTGCACGGCGGTGGAATAGGCGCGGCCATCGGAATCCAGGAACGCCACCTGGTGGGTGCTGCGGCTGCGCACCGCCGCCCGCAGGCCATCGCCTTCGCGATACGACATGCCGGCCGGATCGACCTCGTGGCCCTTGGCGGCGCGCACCCAGCCCTTTTCCGACAGCACCACGGTCATCGGTTCGCTGGCGACCATCTCGGTTTCGTCGATGGCCTGCGCGGCGCCGCGCTGCACCAGCGGCGAACGGCGCGCATCGCCGAACTTCTTGGCATCGGCGGTGAGCTCGTCCTTGATCAGCTTCTTCAGCTTGGGCTTGCTGTCCAGGATGGCCATGATCTGCGCGCGTTCCTTGGCGAGGGCTTCCTGCTCACCGCGGATCTTCATTTCTTCCAGGCGCGCCAGCTGGCGCAGCTTGGTTTCCAGGATGTATTCGGCCTGTTCCTCGCTCAGCGCGAAGCGCGCGATCAGCACCGGCTTGGGTTCGTCTTCGCTGCGGACGATGCGGATCACTTCGTCCAGGTTGAGGAAGGCGATCAACAGACCTTCCAACAGGTGCAGACGGCGCTCGACCTTTTGCAGGCGATGGTTGAGGCGGCGGGTGACCGTGTCGCTGCGGAAGGTCAGCCATTCGCTCAGCAGGTGCTTGAGGTTCTTGACCTGCGGACGGCCATCCAGGCCGATCACGTTGAGGTTGACGCGATAGCTGCGTTCCAGATCGGTGGTGACGAACAGGTGGCCCATCAGCTGCTCGGCATCCACGCGATTGGAGCGCGGCACCAGCACCACCCGCACCGGACTGGTGTGGTCGGATTCGTCGCGGATGTCCTCCAGCCATGGCAGCTTCTTGGCGCGCATCTGCTGGGCGATCTGTTCGATCACCTTGGACGGCGACACCTGGTACGGCAGCGCGTCGATGACGATGTTGGCGTGCTCTTTCTTGTAGGTGGCACGTGCGCGCACGCTGCCGTGGCCGGTCTCGTAGATGTTCCGCAGGTCCGCAGCCGGGGTGATGATCTCGGCGGTGGTCGGGTAGTCTGGGCCCAGCACGTGCTCGCACAAGTCGGCGACCGTGGCATCGGGGTCGTCGAGCAGGCGCAGCAGCGCGCTCACGATCTCGTTGAGGCTGTGCGGCGGCACGTCGGTGGCCATGCCGACGGCGATGCCGGTGGTGCCATTGAGCAGCAGGTGCGGCAGGCGGGCCGGCAGCCAGGTGGGTTCTTCCAGGGTGCCGTCGAAGTTGGCTGCCCAATCGGCGGTGCCCTGGCTGATTTCGCCCAGCAGCACCTCGGCGATCGGGGTCAGCTTGGATTCGGTGTAGCGCATCGCCGCGAACGACTTGGGGTCGTCGGTCGAGCCGAAGTTGCCCTGACCTTCGATCAGCGGGTAACGGTACGAGAACGGCTGGGCCATCAGCACCAGTGCCTCGTAGCAGGCGCTGTCGCCATGCGGGTGGTACTTACCAATCACATCGCCCACGGTGCGCGCGGATTTCTTCGGCTTGGCGGCGGCATTCAGGCCCAGCTCGCTCATGGCGAAGATGATGCGCCGCTGCACCGGCTTCAGGCCATCGCCCAGGAATGGCAGGGCGCGGTCGAGCACCACGTACATCGAATAGTCGAGATAGGCGCGTTCGGCGTACTCGCGCAGCGGCAGCTGTTCGAAGCCGTGGAAGGTGGGGCGGGTCAGATCGGTCATGTAAAGCCAGGTCCTGCGTGAAGAAGAATCCGCGCCGAGGCGCGGACTCGAAGAGCGCCGATTATCCGGATGCGGCGGGGGATGCCAAGCCGCGCGCATGGCCGGCGGCCAGATAACGGGTGGGCGGGGCGCCGAAATGGCGGTGGAACACACTGACGAAGGCGCTGGGACTGCTATAGCCCAGCTGGTCGGCCACCTGCGCCACCGGGCTGCCCTGGCTGAGCCGGCGCAGGCCTTCGGCTAGCCGCGCCTGCTGCCGCCATTGCGCAAAACTCAGGCCGGTCTCGGCACGGAAATGCCGGCTCAGGCTGCGCGGCGATAGCCCGCCCCAGTCGGCCCAGGCTTCGAGCGGGCGCGGGTCGGCCGGGGTGTCGAGCAGCTGGCGGGCGATGCGCAGCAGCCGGCGGTCGGCCGGCATGGGCAGGTGCAGGTGGTCGATCTGCACCTGGCACAGTTCGTCCAGCAGCACCGCGGCCAGCCGTTGCTGGGCAGCGTCCAGCGGCTGATCCAGCGGCCAGCTGGCGGCACGCATGATCGCTTCGCGTGCCAGCCCAGTCAGGCGGATCACGCCGCCCTGTGCGGGCAGGGCATGGCAGGCATCGGGCCGTACCACCACGCCCCAGCCGCGCATCGGCCCGGCCAGCTCCACGGTGTGCTGCCGGCCGGGCGGCATCCAGCCGGCGCAGCCGGGCGGCAGCGACAGCGTCCCCTGTTCGGTGTGCACGGTGAGCACGCCCTGTTCGACAAACATCAGCTGGCCGCGCACGTGGGAATGCCAGGCGGTTTCCGGTGCCCACACCGCACGCAGGTCGGCCAGGAACGCGATCAGCACCGGCCCGTGTGCCCACTCGAAACTGGCCCGGATGCCGGGTGGCAGGGCATCGATCGTGGTTGGCGGGTTTTCGATAGTCATTGGCGCAATTGTATTACCGGGCCAGCAATCACGGCGCGTATCGTGGCGATCCTTGCGCGCGGTTTAATACCACATAAGATATTTGCGTTGACAAATATATTTTTCGGAACAAAATGTCTGGCATGGATCTACCGCCCACCGCCTCGCCGTCGTTCGGCCTGCTGTTGCGCCAGGTGCGCGACGCGCTGATGCGCCAACTCGACGCCGAGATGAAGGGCGAGCTGCCCGACTTCGGCTTCAGCCACTACGTGGGGCTGAAGGTCCTGGCAGTGCGTTCGCCCTGCACGGCCAACGAGTTGGCGCTGGCCCTGGACCAGACCCCGAGCGCAGTGACCCGCCTGCTCGACAAGCTCGAGGCGCTCGGCGCGGTGCGGCGCGAGCCGCATGCGCAGGACCGCCGCGCGCTGCAGATCGTCATGACCGACCAGGGCCTGGCGCTGTGGGAGCGGCTGCGCGCGCGTGGCGAGCGTGCCATCGAGCACGGCCTGCGCGACCTGTCGGCGCCCGAGCGCGAGCAACTCACCTCTCTTCTCATCCGTGTCCGCGATGCACTCAACTCATGAACGCTGCTAGTTCCCTTCTCCAGACGCTGCGCCCGCGCTCGATGCGCCTGGCGCGGCCGCTCGTCCTCACCGCGCTGAGCCTGGCGCTGGCTGCATGTGCCAGCAGCCGTGGCCTGGCGCCGCAAGGCACCGTGCTGCAGCCCGGCGACGTGCATGCCGAGCGCACCCTGACGCAGGCCGGCTTGAGTCCCGCCGCATGGCCGGCCAGCGACTGGTGGCGCGCGCTCGGCGATGCGCAGCTGGATGCCCTGATTGCCGAAGGTCTGCAGCACAGCCCCAGCCTTGCCGCAGCCGATGCGCGGCTGCGGCAGGCGCAGGCGCGCATCGGTTCGGCCCAGGCCGACCGTGGCCCCAGCCTGTCGGTGTCCGGCGGCTATACCGGGTTGCAGTTGCCTGAATCGATGGTCGGCGAGGAACTGGGCGGCAGTTACGGCGGTAGCGCGCAGGTCGTGCTGGATTTCCGTTATGGCGTGGATCTGTGGGGCGGCAAGCGCAGTGCCTGGGAAGCGGCGGTGGATCAGGCACATGCGGCCGAGGTGGATGCACAGGCCGCGCGCCTGAACCTGTCCGCAGCGATCGCCGAAGGCTACGCGCAGCTTGCCTATGCCTGGAGCCTGCACGACGTGGCCAACGATGAGCTGGGCCGCGCGCAGAAGACCCTGGAGCTGACCCGGCAACGCCGCAGCGCCGGCATCGATAGCGAGCTGCAGGTGCGCCAGGCGCAGGCGCGCGTGCCGGCCGCGCAGCAGCAGGTGCAATCCGCGCAGCAGCAGATCGACGAGGCGCGCACTGCGCTGGCCGCGTTGGTCGGGCAGGGCCCGGATCGCGGGCTGGACATCGCACGGCCTGCCATCGCCGCATCGATCGCCATGCAGCTACCGGGCAACCTGCCGGCCGATCTGCTGGGCCGTCGCCCCGACGTAGTGGCGGCGCGCTGGCGCGTGGAGGCCGCCGACAAGGACATCGCGGTGGCCAAGACACGCTTCTATCCCAGCCTCAACCTCACCGCGCTGGGGGGGGCGGTCAACCCGGATATCGGCAAGCTGCTGGAAAGCGGCTCGGTGTTCGGATTGGTGGCGCCGGCATTGAGCCTGCCGATCTTCGACGGCGGCAAGCTGCGCGCCAATCTGGCCGGCAGCGATGCGCAGTACGACCTGGCCGTGGCCGATTACAACCAGAAGGTGATTGCCGCGCTGCGCGAAGTGGCCGACCAGGTCAACGCGGTGCGCTCGCTGCAGCAGCGCGTGCAGGCGCAGGACGAGGCCGTGCAGACGGTCAACGCCGCGTTCGGGCTGGCGCAGCAGCGTTACCGCGCCGGCATCGGCAGCTATCTGGAAGTGCTCAGCGTGCAGGAGCAGTTGCTCGTCGCACGCCAGCGCATGGCCGGGCTGCAGTCGCAACAACTCCTGGCCTCGGTGAGGTTGCAGCGTGCGCTGGGCGGCGGATTCACGCCGGAGCCCGCACGCGACACCGCACGCACCGCGACCACCTCCGCACAACCGAATTCCTGAGACAGCGACGATGAGCCAGAGCACTCCAACTTCTTCCCAACCCGCGCCGGCTGCGCCCAGCAAGCGCCGTGCGGCGCTGCGCATCGTGGCCATTCTGGTGATCGTGGCGATCATCGGTCTGGTGGCGTGGTACTTCCTGGTCGGCCGTTGGCACGAAGACACCGACGATGCCTACGTGCAGGGCAACCAGGTGCAGATCACCCCGATGGTGGGCGGCACCGTGGTCAGCATCGGCGCCGAAGACGGCATGCGCGTGGAGCGCGGCCAGTTGCTGGTGCAGCTGGACCCGGCCGATACCGCCGTGGCGCTGCAGCAGGCCGAAGCCAACCTGGCCAAGACCGTGCGCCAGGTGCGCGGTCTGTACCGCAGCGTGGAAGGTGCGCAGGCCGAAGTGTCTGCGCGCGAAGTGACGCTGCGCAGTGCCCGTGCCGACTTTGCGCGACGCAGGAATCTGGCCGCCAGCGGTGCCATTTCCAATGAAGAACTGGCGCATGCCCGCGAAGAACTGGCGGCTGCCGAGGCCGCGGTGAGCGGCTCGCGCGAGAGCTTCGAGCGTAATCGCGCGCTGGTGGACGACAGCGACCTGGCCAGCCAGCCGGACGTGCAGACCGCTGCGGCGCAGGTGCGCCAGGCCTATCTCAACCACGCACGTACCGGCGTGGTGGCACCGGTGTCCGGTTATGTCGCGCGGCGCTCGGCGCAGGTTGGCCAGCGCGTGCAGCCCGGCAGCGTGCTGATGGCGGTGGTGCCGCTGGAGCAGGTGTGGGTGGAAGCCAACTTCAAGGAAACCCAGCTCAAGCACATGCGCCTGGGCCAGGAAGTGGAGCTGCGCTCGGATCTGTACGGCGGTGGCGTGGATTACACCGGCCGCATCGAGAGCCTGGGCCTGGGCACCGGCAGCGCGTTCTCGCTGTTGCCGGCGCAGAACGCCAGCGGCAACTGGATCAAGATCGTGCAGCGCGTGCCCGTGCGCATTGCGGTGGACAGCAAGCAGTTGGCGGGTAATCCATTGCGCATCGGCCTGTCGATGAAGGTCGAGGTCAATCTGCACGACCAGCAGGGCAGCGT
Organism: Xanthomonas sp. NCPPB 1068; assembly: GCF_041479385.2. Classification (NCBI taxonomy): domain Bacteria; kingdom Pseudomonadati; phylum Pseudomonadota; class Gammaproteobacteria; order Lysobacterales; family Lysobacteraceae; genus Xanthomonas; species Xanthomonas sp. NCPPB 1068. Next base: position 1,697,909 of record NZ_CM192986.1, read on the forward strand.
GCTGCCGACCAAGCCTGCGACCGGCGCGGTGTTCTCCACCGACGTGTATGCCCAGCAGTTGCAGGCCGCCGACGCCGACATCCATCGCATCATCCAGGACAACCTGCCGTCGCAGGCTGCCACCAAGGCGGGCTGAGCCACCATGTCTTCGCAAGCTCCCACCGCGCCCGGCGGCCCGGCGGCGCCGGCGCCCGCCGCCGGCTTTCGCCCGGCCAGCGTGGCGCTGTGCACCGTGGGCCTGGCCATGGCCTCGTTCATGCAGGTGCTGGACACCACCATCGCCAACGTCTCGCTGCCGACCATCGCAGGCAATCTCGGCGCCAGTTCGCAGCAGGCCACCTGGGTCATCACCTCGTTCGCGGTCAGCACCGCGATCGCCTTGCCGCTGACCGGCTGGCTGAGCCGTCGGTTTGGCGAGACCAAATTGTTCGTGTGGTCCACGCTGGCCTTCACCATCGCCTCGCTGCTGTGCGGCCTGGCGCAGAGCATGGGCATGCTGGTGGTGTCGCGTGCGCTGCAGGGCTTCGTGGCCGGGCCGATGTACCCGATCACCCAGAGCCTGCTGGTGTCGATCTACCCACGCGAAAAACGCGGGCAGGCACTCGCCTTGCTGGCCATGATCACCGTGGTGGCGCCAATCGCCGGCCCGATCCTGGGTGGCTGGATCACCGACAACTACAGCTGGGAATGGATCTTCCTGATCAACGTGCCGCTGGGCATCATCGCCAGCAGTATCGTGGGCTCGCAGTTGCGCAATCGCCCCGAGCAACTCGAAAAGCCGCGCATGGACTACATCGGCCTGATCCTGCTGGTGGTCGGCGTGGGCGCGCTGCAGCTGGTACTGGATCTGGGCAATGACGAAGACTGGTTCTCGTCCGACAAGATCGTGGTGCTGGCCTGCGTCGCTGCGGTGGCGCTGGTGGTGTTCGTGATCTGGGAACTCACCGACAAGGACCCCATCGTCGACCTCAAGCTGTTCCGGCATCGCAACTTCCGCGCCGGCACGCTGGCCATGGTGGTGGCGTATGCGGCGTTCTTCAGCGTCAGCCTGCTGATCCCGCAATGGCTGCAACGCGACATGGGCTACACCGCGATCTGGGCCGGCCTGGCCACCGCGCCGATCGGCATCCTGCCGGTATTGATGACGCCGTTCGTGGGCAAGTACGCGCTGCGTTTCGACTTGCGCATGCTGGCGACCATCGCCTTTGTCTTCATGTCGTTCACCAGCTTCTTCCGCTCCAACTTCAACCTGCAGGTGGACTTCGGCCACGTCGCGACCATTCAGCTGGTGATGGGCGTGGGCGTCGCGTTGTTCTTCATGCCGGTGCTGCAGATCCTGCTGTCGGATCTGGATGGGCGTGAGATCGCTGCGGGCTCCGGCCTGGCGACCTTTCTGCGGACGCTGGGCGGCAGCTTCGCCGCTTCGTTGACCACCTATCTATGGGCACGCCGCACCCAGGTGCACCACGCGCATATCACCGAACACATCTCGGTCTACACGCCGGGCATGCAGGAGCAGGTCACCGCAATGGGGCAGGGCGACCTGCAACGCGGCGCGGCCTCGCTCAACAACATGATCAACCACCAGGCCTCGCAGATGGGCTTCAACGACATCTTCTACCTGCTCGGCTGGACCTTCCTGGCCATCATCTTCTTCCTGTGGCTGGCAAAGCCGCCGTTCGGTGCGGGTGCAGGCGGCGCGGCGGCGGCTGGTGGGCACTGAGCGCTGAGCGCGGCAGCGGGCTGAGCATGAAAAACCCCGCTGAAATGCGGGGTTTTTCTTCATTCGGGATTTAGCGTTGGCCGACTGCCGCAGCGCCAAGCAGTTCGATGCGATGCATGGCCTGACGCTGGCCTTGGCAAATGAAGACCTCGCGACACTGATGCCCCAAACGCAAAAAACCCCGCCGAGGCGAGGTTTTTTACGATCTACCGTGAGTCGTGGTGCCCAGGAGAGGACTCGAACCTCCACGAAGTTGCCCCCGCTAGCACCTGAAGCTAGTGCGTCTACCAATTCCGCCACCTGGGCGACTCAGGGGGCGAATTGTGCAAGCTGCGCGCGTGGCTGTCAACGCATCTTTTGCAAAATTTTAGCGTCGCTTGCGACGCGCGTGACAGGGCGGCGGCGGCGGCGGCGGATACGCGCAGCACGCGTCCGCCGCGGGGCCGCTCACGGCAACTGCGTGGCCTGCAGGGCGACCTCCACGCTCTGCACCGGTTCGCTCGCCGAACGTGCCAGTTGCACGCGGTAGGTGCCCGCCGCGATGTTCCAGCGGCGCGCCTTGGCATCGAAGTCGGCCAACGTCTTTGGCTCGGCCACCACCTGCACGCGGCGCTTCTCGCCTGGCTTGAGCGTGAGCTTCTGCCAGCCGATCAGGCGCAGCGGGGTGGCGTGGCCGTCGGGCAGGGTGACGTAGAGCTGCGGCACCGCGGCACCTTCACGCGGGCCGATGTTTTCCACCTCGAAGCTGGCGGTGAGCTGGCTGCCGTTGGCGTCCACGCGCAGCCCGCCCATGCGGAACTGGGTGTATGACAGCCCGTGGCCGAACGGGTAGCGCGGGGTGAGATTGCGTGCGGCGAACCACTTGTAGCCGACATTGGCGCCTTCGATGGCGTAGTCGATGCTGTCTTCGCCCGGCTTGGCCGGCTTGAAGCCCAGGCCCGGAATCGAGGGGCGCGGCAGCTGCGACTCGTCCACCGGCCAGGTCACCGGCAGGTGGCCGGACGGGTTCACCGCACCGGTCAGCAGGTTGGCGATCGCCTCGCCGCCACCGATGCCCGGATACCACGCCTGCAGCACCGCCGGCACGCGCTCGGCCCACGGCATGCGCACCGGTCCGTTGGTTTCCAGCACCACGGTGGTCTTGGGGTTGGCCTTGGCCACCGCTTCGATCAAGGCGTCCTGGTTGTCGGGCAGGCGCATGTCCGGCAGATCCACCGATTCGGCGGCCCACTGGGTGGCGAACACGATCGCCACATCGGCGGCCTTCGCTGCACGTGCGGCAGCTGCACGGTCCTTGCCGTCCACGTAATCGATCTGCGCATTCGGCAACGCGGCGCGCAGCGCCTGCAACGGCGAAGACGGGTGGATGATCACCGGGCCGGGCCAGGTGGTCGGGGTGATGCCCGGTACCGCGTTGCCGCCGTTGATGGTGTAGTCCACGCGCGACGAGCCGCCGCCGGACATCACGCCCTTGTCGGCGTAGCCGCCGATCACAGCAATGCGGCGCACCTCCCTGGACAGCGGCAAGGTGGCCTGCTCGTTACGCAGCAGCACGCTGCCTTCTTCGGCCACATGCTGCGCAGCCAAGAGACCGGCCTTGCCGTCGATCGGCTGGCGCTGGCTCGGATGATCGAAGGCGCCATGCGCGAACAGGCTGCGCAGCACGCGCTTGACCATGTCGTCGAAGCGCGCACGCGGCACCACGCCGGCCGACACCGCCATGCGCAGCGGCGCGTCGAAGAACACCGCCGCGTCGAACACTTCGCCGGCCGATTGCTGATCCAGCCCGGCCAAGGCGGCCTTGGAGCCGCTGTGCACGCCGCCCCAATCGGACATCACGTAACCGGGGTATTTCCATTCCTGCTTGAGCACCTGGTTGAGCAGGTAATCGTGCTCGCAGCCGTAGATACCGTTGATCTTGTTGTACGAACACATCACCGAGGCCGGGTCGCCGATCTTCAGCGCGATCTCGAAGGCCAGCAGATCCGATTCGTGCATTGCCTGCTCGCCGATATCGGCGCTGTGGAAGTTGCGCCGCGTTTCCATGTCGTTGAGCGCGTAGTGCTTCATCGTCGACAACACATGTTCGCTCTGCACGCCGCGGATCGACTCGCCGACCATGGTGCCGGCCAGCAACGGGTCTTCGCCGGCGTATTCGAAATTGCGGCCGTTGCGCGGGTCGCGCTGCAGATTGACGCTGCCGGCCAGCAACACGTTGAAGCCCTGCTGCCAGGATTCGCGGCCCATGGTCTTGCCGCCGGCGTACGCCAGTTGCGGGTTCCAGCTCGATGCCGTGGACGGGCCCGATGGCATGGCGGTGGCGAAGTCGCCCTTGCGGATGCCACCCGGGTTGGTCACGCCCACACCGGCATCGGCGAGCTGCTGCGCGGGGATGCCCAGGCGCGGAACGCCGGGCACGTAACCGGCCGAGCCCAGCGCACCTTCCGGCTTGGGGATCTTGTCGGTGCCCAGGCCGAAATAGCTGCGCAGCATCTGGAATTTTTCGTCGTCGGTCATCTGCGCCAGCAGGCGGTCGGCGCGCTGGTCCGCAGTCAATGCGGTGTCCATCCACGGCTGCGACGACGGTGCGCCTTGTGCGACTGCCAGCGGTGCAGCCAGGGCAATGCCCAGGCCCATGACCACCGCCAGGACCAGGGGGCGCGGGCGGTTCTGGCGGTGTGTAAACGTTTTCATATCGAGGTGTGGCACGGGGTGTCCTTGTAGTGCTGGGTCGTAACGAACTTGTGGGCACCGAAGTGCCCGAATCGGGTGGACGCGGCTGTGCCGCGCTGCCGCCTGCCGGAATCGGCGGGGGCGGTTAGAAGCCGGTCTGCGCGGTGCGCAGGACCGGGTAGAGCTGGTAGCGCTCATCCCACGAAGAATGGCGCTTGGCGAAGAATTCCAGCCGTGCCTGCGGATCCTTGGCAAAGTCCGGGTCGCTGGCGATGCGCTGTTCGAATTGCGCCTTCAATGCGGCATCGTTGGCGAGCATGTCGCGCGCCACCTCTTCGGCGACATAGGCTTCCATGTATTCCTTGCGCTCGAACGCGGTGTTGAAAAAGCCCCACTGCAGCAGCGAATCCGGTGCCTGCGGTTCCAGCATCGCCATCACCAGGCGTGCCTTGGGTTGGGCGATCGGCACGAACAGCGAGCCGGCCGGCACATCGCGGCTTTCATCGCGCCATTGCCCAACGAGGTCGAGCGTCTGGTGACCCTCATTCGAGCGCGCGGCAAAACTGGCCTTGTCGGCGCGGAAGGTTTGCACCTGGCGCGTGGCCGCACTGCCGATGGTCTGGAAATCAATGCCGTGCAGGCGCAATTTTTCGCCCACCAGGGCCGCTTGCGCGGCCGGCACCAGATAGCCGCCACGCGGCGCATCCACCACCACATCGGGCGTGATCTGGTCGCGCAGCGGCACCTTCCAGATGTGCGGTGTGCGCTCGTCGTAACGCGTCATCAACGCGCCGGAAATCGGCGACGGCGTGCGTGTGTATGCATAGCCGCGAAACGCGACCGTGCGCGCCTGCGGGCCGGCCGCAAAGCTCAACGGCTCGGATGTGCCAGCCAGCTGCATGGCGCGTTGGTCGGCAGCCAGTGCATCGGCGCGCCACTGCGTGCCATTGCGTGCAGTCTGCTGCAGCACCGACACGATGGCATTGCGGGTCACCCGCACGCGTGTGGGGTAGTCCTTCCACGAATGCGTTTCCACCAGCATGCCGAAGCGGTTGCGCAACAGGAAATACCCGTGCGAGAAGCGTGGCGGCGAGACATCGTCGGCAAAGCCGGAGGCAGGGTCGTCCTCGTGTAAGAAGGACGGGTAGTAGGGCAGTGGCAGCGAGCCCTTTTTTTTCAGATCCGCAAGCACCGCGTCGCGCCAGCGCGTGCCGTCGCGCTGCAAGGTCGCATCGCCGGCATGCACCGGCTCAACCTGCACCGACACGTCGTGCTCGAACTTGGCGCCATCGGTGACGTGCAGGTCCACATACATCAGCGGGTCCCACTGCTGCACCAGGCGCAGCATGGACTGCATCTCGGGCGCGTCGGCCTTGACGTAATCGCGGTTGAGATTGAGGTTCTGCGCGGTGGTGCGCCAGCCCATCTGTTCGGGGCCGCGTTGATTGGGCCGGTTCCAGGCGCCAAAGCGCTCATGACCATCGACGTTGAACACCGGCACGAATACCCACACCAGTTTGTCGAGCACGCCTTTGCCGGCCTTGCCGTCGAGCAGTTCGCGCAGTGCCAGGAAGCCCGCGTCCTTGCCGTCGATCTCGCCGGCGTGGATACCGCCCTGGATCAACACCACCGGCAGCTTGCGCTGCGCGGCCGATTGCGCGTCGAGCGCGCCACTGGTGGAGACGACCAGGGCCTTCATCGGCCGGCCTTCCGGCGTGGTGCCGAACTGGATGCAGCGCACCGCCTGCGGGTAGCGCTGCGCGAAGGCATCGCACAGCGCGATGACTTCGTCATAGCGGCCGGTCTGCACGAAGCCGCTGCGCTCGGCCTGCGTGGTCAGTGGTGTGGCGGCAAGCGCGGCAGGGGTGGAAGTCAGCAGCAACAGGCTCAGGGCCAGGCGGGTGAAGCGGGGCATCCAGCGGTCCAGTGTTCCAGGAAAACGTTTGCAATGTAGCCGAGCCGAGCGGGCAGGCCAATCTGCACTGCGGCATGGGCGGCGGCCAGCAGCGAGCGCGAGCGCCCGGTCGGCGCTGCTTTTCGCTGCGCCTCCATGCGCAATGTATAGGCGTTTGATTGCATCGAATGCACCGGTGTCCTGCGCCTCGGCCGTGCGGTGCGCTGCGCGCGGCAGGGCCGCATGGCCGGCGACGTCCTGGCGCCGGTACGATAGCGCCTGTCTACCGCTCGACCGGACCGCCTTTGACCACCTCCACCTTGCCGGGCCCTACCGCCGGTGCGCGCCTGCCGCGCCAGATTCCCTTCATCATCGGCAACGAAGCCTGCGAGCGTTTCAGCTTCTACGGGATGCGCAACATCCTGGTGCAGTTCCTGATCACCTCACTGCTGCTGCAGGAGGTTGGCGCGCCGGGCCGCGAGGCCGAAGCCAAGCACATCCTGCACAGCTTCATGATCGGGGTGTATTTCTTCCCGCTGCTGGGGGGCTGGCTGGCCGATCGCTTCTTCGGCAAATACAACACCATCCTGTGGTTCAGCCTGGTCTACTGCGCCGGGCATGCCTGTCTCGCGGCGTTCGAAGGCAGCCGCAGCGGGTTCTTTGTCGGGCTGGGCTTGATCGCGCTGGGCGCGGGCGGCATCAAGCCGCTGGTGGCCTCGTTCATGGGCGACCAGTTCGACCAGTCCAACAAGCACCTGGCCAAGGTGGTGTTCGACGCTTTTTACTGGATCATCAATTTCGGCTCGCTGTTCGCCTCGCTGCTGATTCCGTTGGCCTTGAAAAATCTGGGTCCGTCCTGGGCGTTCGGCATCCCCGGCATCCTGATGTTCGTGGCCACGCTGGTGTTCTGGCTGGGCCGCAGCCGCTACGTGCGGGTGCCGCTGCCGCCGAAGGATCCGCACGGGTTTGGCGCGGTGGTGCGGACGGCGTTGCTGGCACGCGCGCCGGGGCAGGGGCGGCCCGGCCTGGTGCTGGCCGTCCTCTCTGTGGTGGCTGCACTGGCCTGCCTGGCGCTGGTGGCGCCGCTGGGCATCGTGATCTGCCTGTGCATGGCGCTGGTGCTGCTGCTGGGCGGGATCGGCGGCGGTACCTGGTGGCAGCTGGAGCGTGCACGCGGTACGCATCCGGACGCGGCCGTGGAAGGTGTGCGTGCCTTGCTGCGCGTGCTGGTGATCTTCGCGCTGGTGACGCCGTTCTTTTCCCTGTTCGACCAGAAGGCGTCCACCTGGGTGCTGCAGGGACGGGAGATGACCATGCCGGCCTGGTTCACCGCCTCGCAGATGCAGGCGCTCAACCCGTTGCTGGTAATGCTGCTGATTCCCTTCAACAACCTGGTGCTGTACCCGCTGCTGCGCCGTGGCGGCTGGGAGCCGACGCCGTTGCGTCGCATGACCAGCGGCATTGCTTTCAGTGGCGTGGCGTGGATTGCGGTCGGGGCGATCCAGGTGGTCATGGACGGCGGCGAGCCGATGCACATCGCCTGGCAGATCCTGCCCTATGCCTTGCTCACCTTCGGCGAGGTGCTGGTGTCAGCCACCGGCATCGAGTTCGCCTACAGCCAGGCACCGGCATCGATGAAGGGCGTGGTGATGAGTTTCTGGTATCTCACCACCACCGTCGGCAACCTGTGGGTGCTGCTATCGAACGTGGCGGTGCGCAACGCGACGGTGACCTCGCAGATCGCCGATACTGGGCTGAGCGAAGCGGCATTCCTGATGTTCTTCTTCGCGGCGTTTGCGTTTCTGGCGGCGCTGGCCTTCGGCCTGTACGCGCGCCGTTATCGCATGGTCGACAATTACCGTTCTGCCTGAGGTCTGCATGATTACCCTGATCCTGATCGCCATCACCGGCATCGTCTCGTGGATGGCGTTCAACAACCGCAAGCTGGCCGACCGGCTGATCCTGTGGCCGCCGGCGCTGGACAAGAACCGGCAGTACGACCGGCTGGTGACCTACGGTTTCATTCATGCCGACCTGGGCCACCTGGTCTTCAACATGATCACGCTGTTCTTTTTCGGCCGGGTGATCGAGAACGTGATGACACAGCTGACCGGCAGCGTGTTGACCTATCCGCTGTTCTATCTGGCTGCGTTGGTGGTGTCGATCCTGCCCAGCTATCTGAAGAACCAGCACAACCCCAACTATTTGAGTCTGGGTGCGTCCGGTGCGGTGTCGGCGGTGTTGTTCGCCTTCATCCTGCTGCAGCCGTGGACGATCATCCTGGTGCTGTTCATTCCGGCACCGGCGATCATCTATGCGGTGTTCTATGTGGGCTACAGCCTGTGGATGGACCGCCGCGGCGGCGACCGCATCAACCACAGCGCGCATCTGGCCGGCGCGGCATTCGGGGTGATGTTCATGCTGATCATGGAGCCGCGTGTGTGGCAGGTCTTTCTGGAGCAGCTGTCCAATCCGCGCTTTGGCTGAGTGTCCGCCGGCGGCAGCGAGGCGTCCGCCAGGCAGCGATGGCCACGCACGTTGCAGCGGTGCCAATCGGCGGGTCCTGCAGACTGCGCCAGGGCCGGCACGATGGCGTCGCCAGCCCCGGCAGATGCAGCGACGCCGGCTTCAGGCCGCGTTGCGTTCCTGATCGGTGGTGCTGCCGAGCGCTGCACCCGAGGTCGCGCCATAGGCCTGCTGCAGGCGCTGGTAGACGGTATCGTTGAGTTGGGCGAAATCGGGGTTGTGGGTGTCGCCGGTGATGGCGAACTGGAACAGGCCCTCGAGCAACGAGCTGTCGCTGTCTGCGGTGTGTCCGGCCGAATCGTTGTGCATGCGGTGACTCCTCGTAGGTAAGAGGGAGCTGGCCATGCCGGAGACCGGTTGCAGCGAGCGCCTTCGAGTCAGCTATCGGCGTTGCCTGAGCGAACTTGAGAACAGGTCTGCCAGGCTGCGCGGGCGGTCACAGCGTGGGTTCATTTTCACGCAGGCGCGGCGTCGCGCTGGTCACACTTGGCAAACACTCACTGCCAGGCGCAGACCACGATGGAGGCAGCGACAGTGCACGCCGTACACGAACCGAGTCAGCAGCACTTCGTCGTAGACACCGATGGACAACGTGCCGAGCTGATCTATGACCGCGACGGTGCGCGCATGACCATTACACACACGCTGGTGCCGGACGCGATCGCAGGGCGAGGCATTGCCGCCACGCTGGTCGAGGCCGCTTTGAATTTCGCGCGCGAACACGGGCTGACGGTGGTGCCGGCTTGCAGCTACGCCGCGGCGTATGTCCGCCGGCACCAACAATTTCAGGATCTGCTGGCCTGAGTGCCGGCAGCAGATGGTTCGATCAGGGGAGCAGGTGGGAATGGGGCGGTTGCTTGCAGTGAATGGTGTACGGGGCCTGCTGTTGCTGGCGCTGTTGGCGGGTTGTACCCAGCGCGAACCCGCCACGCCCGAATTCGCCGAACCGGCGGCCGATGCGGCCGCGAGCGCAACGCCCGCGCAGGAGCCTTTGCTGGTGCAGAGCGGCCCGCTGGAAGATGTGATCGAGCAAACGCCTGCCTACATGGTGGGCATCAGCTACCCGCGCGGGCTGGATGCGTACCCGGAACTGACCGCACTGATCCGCAACTATGCAAATGCCGCCCGCGGCGAGTTGATGGAGGCGGTGTCCGGCTTGGGCAACGACAAGCCTGCAGCGCCTTACGAGTTGTCGCTGGCTTTCGAAACGCTCGTGCAAACGGCCGATCTGATCGTCGTTTCCGCCGATGGCAGCCGCTACACCGGCGGCGCACATGGCGACCCCCTGGTGGCCCGCTTCGTGTGGTTGGTCAAGGAGCGCAGGCAATTGACGGCGCAGGCCATGGTTCCCGATCCGGCGGGCTGGGAGAAGATCGGCCGCGACGTCGCCGCGCAGCTGCATGCCGCCGCAACCCAGCGTGTGGAAGCCGATCGTGTACCGGTGGAAGAACAGGCCGAGCAGGTGGCCTCTGCCGATCGCATGATTGCCGAGGGCACTGCCGCGCAGGTGGACAACTTCGCGCAGTTCGTGCCGGTGTTGAATGCCACCGGGCAGATCGCTGCAGTGCGCTTCGTGTTTCCGCCGTATCAGGTCGGCCCCTATTCGGATGGCACACAAACGGCCGAGGTGGCTGCATCCACACTCTTGCCGTGGGTCGCGCCGGAATATGCACATCTTTTCGCTCACTGAGCCGTTGCCCTGCAAGCGATGTGATTGAATGGCCTGGCCATTCAGTAATGTAATCAAACGGGTGATATGAGCAGTTTCGATCAAACCGCGAACCGCGTGGACCACACCTGCGCGCGCTATCCAGCCTTTCCGCGGGAGCCGGCTGTCCTGGTGAGGTTGATCAAGCATCTCTACAAGCGCCTGCACACACAGAGTTGCGTGCGGCTCAAGCCCTATGGGATCAGTCCGCCGGAGTACGAGATCCTGATGATGTTGTACGGCACGCCGGAGCAGGCGATCACGCCGACCGAAGTGGCCGAGGCGGCCAGCGAAAAGCCTGCCAACATCACGCGCCTGACCGACCAGCTGTGCGAGAAGGGATTGATCGCGCGCGGCAGCAGCCCGGACGATCGACGCAAGATCGTGCTGACCCTGCAGCCGGCAGGCCTGGCGCTGATCGAAAGCCTGCTGCCCGACGCATGTACGTTGTTGCATGCAGAAACCGCAGGCATGAGCGAACCCGAACAGGTACGCCTGGAAAAGCTGTTGAAGAAGTTGCTCGATGGAGTGGACGCAGTCGAGCTCTGATCAGGCAGCGTAGCGTTCGCACCCGACATCGCCTGAAACGACAACGCCGCCCGGATCGCTCCGGGCGGCGTCGTTGCCTATGCAGCGGCCATTACGGCTTGGACTGCGGCGCTTCCGGGGTGGCGCCATCGCCGCCTTGCGCGCTCAGGCCACGCTTTTCGAGCAGTGGCTCGATCTGCGGTGCATGGCCGGCAAAGTTCTGGAATAGCTCCATCGCATCCACGCTGCCGCCGCGCGAGAGCAGGGTCTTGCGGAAGCGATCGCCATTGGCGCGGCTCAGCCCGCCGTGCTGCTTGAACCACTGCTGGGTGTTGGCATCGAGCACTTCCGACCAGATGTAGGCGTAATAGCCGGCCGCGTAACCGCCCATGATGTGGCTGAAATACGGGGTCTTGTAGCGCGGCGGCACCGGCGCGTAGGCGATGCCGTCCTGCTGCAGGGCCTTGGCTTCGAACGCCATCACGCCTGCGGCATCGGGCACGTCGCTGGCGCTGACCTGGTGCCAGTTCTGGTCCAGCATTGCCGCACCCAGATACTCGGTGGTGGCAAAGCCCTGGTTGAACTTGGACGCGGCAATCACCTTGTCCAGCAGCGCCTGCGGCATCGGCGAGCCGTTCTGATAATGCTTGGCGTAGTTCTTCAGGATCGACGGCTCGTCGGCCCACATCTCGTTGACCTGCGAGGGGAACTCGACGAAGTCGCGCGGCACGCTGGTGCCGGAGAAATACGGGTATTTGACGTCGGAGAACATGCCGTGCAGCGCATGCCCGAACTCATGGAACATGGTGGTCACCTCGTCCCAGGTCAGCAGGGTCGGCTGGCCGGCCGGCGGCTTGGGAATGTTGAGGTGGTTGGCCACCACCGGCTTGAACCCGGTCAGCTCGGACTGCGACACGTAGGAGTTCATCCAGGCGCCACCACGCTTGGATTCGCGCGCATACATGTCGGCAATGAAGATCGCCAGCTGCTTGCCGTCCGCGTCGAACACATCGTAGACAGTGATGTCGTCGCGGTAGGTCGGCAGATCGGTGCGCTGCTTGAAGGTCAGGCCGTATTCCTGGTTGGCCGCATAGAACACGCCGTTTTCCAGCACGTTCTTCAGCTCGAAATACGGCTTGAGCTGCGACTCGTCGAAGTTGTACTTGGCCTGGCGCACCTTCTCGCTGTAGTAGGCCCAATCCCAGGCTTCCAGTTTGAACGTCGGCTTGCGCGCGGCCTTTTGTTCCTTGTCGATCATCGCCTGCAGATCGGCGGCTTCGCGCTTGGCGTTGGCCACTGCGGCCGGTGCCAGCTTGCCGAGCATCGCGTTGACCGCTTCCGGTGTCTTGGCAGTCTGGTTTTCCAGCGAATAGGCGGCATACGTGGGGAAGCCGAGCAGCTTGGCCTTGTCGGCACGCAGCTTCATGATGCGCGACACCAGCGCGGTGTTGTCGTACTGGCCGCCATGGCTGCCGCGCGACACCGACGCGTCGTAGATCTTCTTGCGCAGCTCGCGGTTCTTCAACTGGGTCAGCGGTGGCTGGCCGGTCGTGTTGAGCAGGGCGATCACATACTTGCCGTCGAGCTTGCGCGCCTTGGCGGCTTCGGCGGCAGCGGCAATCTGCTCATCGGACAGCCCGTCGAGCTGCTTGACGTCATCGACGACCACCGCAGCGGCATTCACCTCGGCCAGCACGTTCTGGCTGAAGGTGGTGCCCAGGTTGGCCAGCTCGGCGTTCATCGCCTTGAGCGTGGTCTTGTCCGCGTCCGACAGCTTGGCGCCATCGCGCACGAAATCGCTGTAGTACTTCTCGACCAGGCGCACGCCTTGCGCGTCCAGGCCCAGCTTGGCGCGTTGGTCGTACAGGCTCTGGATGCGCGCGAACAGCTTGCCGTTGAGCGAAATCGCATCGCGGTGCGCAGCGAACTTCGCCGAATAATCGGCCTGCAACTTCTTGCGTGCGTCGTTGGTGTCGGCACCGACCAGGTTGAAGAACACCGTGGTGGCGCGATCCAGCGTGGCGCCGCTCTTTTCCAGCGCGATGATGGTGTTGTCGAAGCTCGGCTTGGCTTTCTGGTTGGCGATCTTGTCCACTTCCTTCAGTTGCTCGGCCATGCCGGCATCGAAGGCGGGTGCGAAGTCGCTGTCGGTGATCTTGTCGAACTGCGGGTAATGCAGCGGCAGCGTGCTGTCTGCAAAGAAGGGGTTGGCCTGGGTGGCGGCCTGCGTGGTGGCGGGGGCGGCGATGCTGTAGGACGGCATGGCAAGTCCCAGGGAAGCGGCCAGGGCAAAGGCGAGGCGGGTGGTCAAGAGGGTGGCTCCAAAGTGCGAACCGCCGAGGCTACCCCAGCCGGGCAGGACAGGCGTGTGACAAAAGGCATGGCCGGCAGGGCCATTGCGCAATCACGGACGGACGCGGCCGGGTTGAGCCCGCTGGCCAGTCGACGTGATCGCGGGCTCGGCGCCTGGTTGGCGCCGCCGGACCGCGCTCGCCTGGGCGCAGTGCGGGGGCGGCAATCAGCATGCACGCGCCGTAACGCGGTGCGGACCTGTGCTGGTCCGGCGATGACGTGCTGGGAGCTGTGTTCGCTTGCCGGAGTTGTCTGGCGTGACAGCTCGGGCGCCGAGGCGGATCTGCTGAAAGGCCGACACATGTGGACGGCCCCGCCATCGCGGCGCCGTGCTTCGCACTTGCACGCAAGCCCAGCCTGCCATGCTGTACAGCCACAGCTGCGCTACGCTGCCGCTTCCCTGCGCATCCGAGCACGCCATGAGCGACCTTGCCACGTTTGAATTCACCGACCTGGACGGTCGCACCCAATCGATGCGCGACTACGTCGGCAGCGTGGTGCTGGTGGTCAATGTCGCGTCCAAATGTGGGTTTACCCCGCAGTACGCGGGCTTGCAGGCGCTGTGGCAGCGGTATCGCGAACGTGGGTTGGTGGTGATCGGTTTTCCATGCGATCAGTTCGGGCATCAGGAACCTGGCGATGCGGCGCAGATCCGCCAGTTTTGTTCGCTGGATTACGCAGTGGATTTTCCGCTGTCGTCGAAGATCGAGGTCAACGGCAACGGCGCGCATCCGCTGTGGCAATGGCTCAAGCGCGAACAACGCGGCGTGCTCGGTTCCGAGGCGATCAAATGGAATTTCACCAAGTTCCTGATCGGCCGCGACGGCCACGTGCTGGAGCGCTATGCGCCAACCACCAAGCCGGAGGCCCTGGCCGCGGACATCGAGCGTGCGTTAGTTGAATCGTAGGAGCGCACCCGGGCGCGATGAAGCGTTCCCGGCAATGCCTCATCGCGCCCGGGTGCGCTCCTACGACAGTGCATCCCGGCGTCGCGGCTGCGTAAACGCCGCATCGCGCTGACGTCTCACGCGCGCCGCATCACTTCTCGACGAACGCGCGCTCGAACACGTAATGCCCCGGCGTACCGATGCGCGGCGAGGTCTGGAACCCGCGGGCGTCCAGCAGGGTACGCAGATCGGCCAGCATCTGCGGGCTGCCGCAGATCATGAAGCGGTCGTTGGCCGGATCCAGGGTCGGCAGACCCAGGGTCTGCTGCATGCGGCCATCGGCCATCAGCTCGGTCAGACGGCCCTGATTGGCGAAGGTTTCGCGGGTCACCGCCGGGTAGTACAGCAGCTTGTCGCGCAGCAGGTCGCCGAGGAATTCGTGCTGCGGCAGCTCGCGTTCGAAGTAGTCGCGATAGGCCAGATCCTGCACGAAACGCACGCCCTGGGTCAGGATCACCTTGTCGAAACGCTCGTAGGTTTCCGGGTCCTTGATGATCGACAGCCACGGCGCCAGGCCGGTGCCGGTGCCCAGCAGGTACAGGTTGCGGCCAGGATGCAGGTCGCTGATCAGCAGCGTGCCGGTGGGCTTCTTGCCGACCAGCACCTTGTCGCCCGGCTGGATGTGCTGCAGGCGCGAGGTCAACGGGCCGTCCGGCACCTTGATGCTGAAGAACTCCAGATGTTCTTCCCAATTGGCGCTGGCGATCGAATACGCACGCAGCAGCGGGCGCGTCTCGGTCTCCAGCCCGATCATCACGAACTGCCCGTTCTCGAAACGGAAACCGGCATCGCGGGTGGTGGTGAAGCTGAAGTAGGCATCGGTCCAGTGACGGACCTCAAGCACCGTTTCGGCGCCGAAAGCGGAAGACATACCGGTGAGTGTCGTGGGAGGAGTACCCGGCAATTCTACCTCAAGCCAGTCAAATGAGATGAACTCTCATTTGGCTGGGAATGGAGAGTCGGGAATCGGGAATGGGGTGTAGCGCCGAAAGACCTGGGCGTCTCCAGGGTCGGGAGGTTCAGTACCTATCAGCCGCCGCGAAGCCGCTTCTAACGATTCCCCATTCCCGACTCCCGATTCCCCGCCTCACCGATACCCGGCCGCCTGCAGCTCGAACAGCTCCGCATAACGTCCGCCCTGCGCCATCAGCTCGGCATGGGTGCCGGCCGCTTCGATGCGGCCCGCGGCCAGCACCAGGATGCGGTCGGCCATGCGCACGCTGGAAAAGCGGTGCGAGATCAGTACCGCGGTGCGGTTGTCCGAGAGCTCCTTGAAGCGCTGGAACACCTCGAACTCGCTGCGCGCATCCAGTGCGGCGGTCGGTTCGTCCAGGATCATCAGCTGCGCATCGCGCATGTAGGCGCGCGCAATCGCGATCTTCTGCCACTGGCCCCCGGACAGGTCCACGCTGTTCTTGAAACGGCGTCCGATCAGCTGGTCGTATCGGTCGGGCAGGCTGTCGATCAGCTCGCCGGCCATCGCGCGCTGCGCAGCCGCACGGATGCGCAGCGCATCGTCCATTGCCTCGACCTGACCCACGCCGATGTTCTCGCCCACGCTCAGGTGATAGCGCACGAAATCCTGGAAGATGACCCCCAGGTTGGCGCGCACATCGTCCAGGTCGTAGTCGCGCAGGTCCTGGCCATCGAGCAGGATGCGGCCCTCGTCGGGGTCGTACAGCCGCGCCAGCAGCTTGACCAGGGTGGTCTTGCCGGCGCCGTTCTCGCCGACCAGGGCCAGCACTTCGCCGGCACGCAATTCGAAATTCAGATGCCGCACCGTCCACTGCTCGGCGTCCGGATAGCGAAAGCCCACGTCCTCGAACACGAAGCCCTGGCGGATCGGGCGCGGCACCGGCAGCGCGTTCGGGCGCGAGCGGATTTCCGGCACGATGTTGAAGAACGAATACAGATCGTCCAGATACAAGGCCTGGCCGGCGACCTGCGAAAAGCCGATCAACAATCCTTCCAGCAACTGGCGCAGGCGCAGGAAGCTGCCGGCCAGGAAGGTCAGGTCGCCGATGCTGAAGTCGCCGCGCACCGTGCGCCAGGCGATGTAGCCATAGGCCATGTAGTAGCCCAGCGTGCCCAGCGCTGCCAGCAGCGCACCCCACAACGCACGCTTGCGCGCCAGTGCGCGGTTGGCCTGGAAGAACTTGTCGGCCAGCCGACGGTAGCGCGCGATCAGGAAGCGGTGCAGGTTGAGGATCTTGACTTCCTTGGCCGTCTCCACGCTGGCGCCGACCTGGCGCAGGTAATCGAGCTGGCGCCGCTCCGGCGTCCACTGGAAGTTGAGCGAATAGCCCAGCGCATTGAAGTGCGCTTCGCCGATGAAGGCCGGGATCAGTGCCGCCGCCAGCAGCACGATCAACCACGGCGCATACACCACCAGGCCCACCGCCAGGCTGATCACGGTGATGGCGTCCTGCACCTGGCCGAACAGCTGGCTCATCAGGTTCATGCGGTTCATGGTCTGGCGTCGCGCGCGATCCAGCTTGTCCTGCCGGTCGGGGTCTTCGAAATCCTCCAGATCCAGCTGCGCGGCGTGCTCCATCAGGCGCACGCTGGCGGCGTTGTTGAACAATTCCGACAGCAGCGCATCAGCGTAGCCGACCAGCCGGCCGAGCAGGTCCGAGCCGACCGCCAGCGCCAGTTCCAGCGCCAGCAGTTCCAGCAGGCGGTTCAGACGGCCGCTGCCCAAGGCCTGGGCGAACGAGTCGAATGCCGGCGGCTGGCCGACCAGGTGGATCGCCTCGTCGATGATCAACTTGCCGATATACAGCGAGGCCACCGGCATCAACGCGCGCAGCACGCGCAGGCCGATGCTGCTGGCACTCAGCCAGCGGCTGGTCTGCCAGATCTGGCGCAGGAAGGGCGGGAGATTGCGCAGTGCATCCAGGCGTTCGCGCAGGGTAGGGCCGGTACGGGGAGCGGGCGCAGTGGCGCCGGAACGGGAAGCTGACATCGCGCTAGTGTGCCGCGCGCGACGTGGGCGTGGGGTGTTGGGCAATCGGGCAAGGAGGCAGCGCCTGCAGGAGAAACGTGCCCATCGGGTGCCGAGATTGCCGCCAGCCGCTGCCCGGCGACAGTCGGCCCGCCTGCCGACTGCCATCATCCGTGGCCCTGCGGCGTGCTCTGCGCGCCATCCGCTGCATCGGTCAATCGCAGCGATAGACGCCGCGCCCGGACGCGCCTGCGGTTTGCTCTAAAATGCCTGGATTGCCCCCGCCAGCCGTAGAGCCAGCCGTGACCTCGATCAAGCAGGAAGACCTCATCCAGTCCGTCGCCGATGCGCTGCAGTACATCAGCTACTACCACCCGGTCGACTACATCAAGAACCTGTCCGCCGCCTACGAGCGCGAAGAATCGCCGGCCGCCAAGGACGCCATCGCGCAGATCCTGATCAATTCGCGCATGTGCGCCGAAGGCCACCGCCCGATCTGCCAGGACACCGGCATCGTCACCGTGTTCCTGGAAATCGGCATGAACGTGCGCTGGGACGACGCCACCATGGGCGTGGAAGACATGGTCAACGAAGGCGTGCGCCGCGCCTACAACCACCCCGACAACAAGCTGCGCGCCAGCGTGCTGGCCGACCCGGCCGGCAAGCGTACCAATACCCGCGACAACACCCCGGCCGTGGTCAACACCAAGATCGTGCCCGGCCACCATGTCGAGGTGATCGTCGCGGCCAAGGGCGGCGGTTCGGAAGCCAAGAGCAAGTTCGCCATGCTCAACCCGTCCGATTCCATCGTCGATTGGGTGCTCAAGACCGTGCCGACCATGGGCGCCGGCTGGTGCCCGCCGGGCATGCTCGGCATCGGCATCGGCGGCACCGCCGAAAAGGCGATGCTGCTGGCCAAGGAAGCCTTGATGGAGCCGATCGACATCGTCGACCTGCAGGCGCGCGGCGCCTCCAACCGCGCCGAAGAGCTGCGCTTGGAGCTGTACGAAAAGGTCAACGCGCTCGGCATCGGCGCGCAGGGCCTGGGCGGCCTGACCACGGTGCTGGACATCAAGGTCAAGGATTACCCGACCCATGCCGCCAACCTGCCGGTGGCGCTGATCCCCAACTGCGCGGCCACCCGCCACGCGCATTTCACCCTGGACGGCGGCGGCCCGGTGATGCTGGACCCGCCGTCGCTGGAAGACTGGCCCAAGCTCACCTACAACCCGACCAATGCGCGCCGGGTGAACCTGGACACCATCACCCGCGACGAAGTCGCCAGCTTCAAGCCGGGCGAAGTGATCCTGCTCAACGGCAAGCTGCTGACCGGCCGCGACGCCGCGCACAAGCGCATGATCGACATGCTCAACCGCGGCGAATCGCTGCCGGTGGATTTCACCAACCGCTTCATCTACTACGTCGGCCCGGTCGACCCGGTGCGCGACGAAGTGGTGGGCCCGGCCGGCCCGACCACCGCCACCCGCATGGACAAGTTCACCCGCCAGATGCTCGAACAGACCGGGTTGCTGGGCATGGTCGGCAAGTCCGAGCGTGGCGATGCGGCCATCGATGCGATCCGCGACAACAAGGCCGTGTACCTGATGGCGGTCGGTGGTTCGGCGTATCTGGTGTCAAAGGCGATCAAGGCCGCGCGCGTGCTCGCGTTCGAAGACCTCGGCATGGAGGCGATCTACGAGTTCGAAGTCAAGGACATGCCGGTCACCGTCGCGGTGGATTCCAGCGGCGAGTCGGTGCACAAGACCGGCCCGCGGCTATGGCAGTCGCGGATCGGCAAGATTCCGGTCGTGGTCGAGTAAGCACCACCAGGAAGCGGCCATGCGCACCGCATTGCCGCTTCCGTCGGCATGCCCCCGCATGGGGCTGACTGTCGTTGCGAACATGTGTGTGTAACGCTGCGTGCGCATCGATGCGAACGCAGCGGGCATGAAGCGGATTCGCCATCACCGCAGGCGTACCGCCAGGCCGGAAGCGGCTATGCTCGACCTTCGATTGCCGATGTCCAGGGAGAACAGGAATGCTCCGACGTCTGTGCCTGATCATGGCGCTGTGCGCCAGTGTTGACGCAGCCGCGCAGCAAAAGGCCGCGCCCACGGTGCTGTTTCCTTCGGGCAACTACTTGCCGCCGCCCACCGCACCGGCGCCGTTCGCCGAACCCACACCACTCGAACCGAGTGCGACCTCGACACGCTTCAGCGGGCCGACGGCGGGCGAACGCTGCATCACCCAGTGCAACGACAGTGCCAGGCAGTGTCGTGCCAACCGCCCAAGCGAGAGCAGCTGCCGCGCGTCGATAGCGCCATGGGGAAAGCGCTGCGACGACGCGCAAAACCCGGCGCAGCGGGCCAACTGCATGGCGCAGGTCTTCGATTGCAGCCAGCAGAGCGACGACAGCCGCTGCGAACCGCGCAAGCTTGCCTGCCTGCGTGCCTGTACCGACAACAGCGGCCAATGAACATCGCAGGCGGCTGTCGTGTGCGTGTGGACGGCGCGCAGGTGCCGCCTCGAATGGACCAATCGCACCGACGGCGGACGCCGGCAACGCCTATCCGATGATCGCCCCTTTGTTTCGTGACCTCAGCTAACCTCATCTCACCCGGGAATCCGCATGACCACCACGCTCTACCACACCCCCAGCACCGCCGCCCTGGTCGTGCATTGGCTGCTGATCGAACTGGATGTTGCCCACGTGCTGCATCCGCTGGACTTCGAGCGCGGCGAGCATAAACAACCGGCTTACCTGGCACTCAATCCCGCCGGCGTGGTGCCGACCCTGGTGCTGGATGGACAGGTCCTGACCGAGGCGGCAGCGATCGTGCTGCACCTGGCCGACCTCTATCCGCAGGCCGGGCTGGCACCGCCGGTGGGCACCCCGGAGCGTGCGGCCTACTACAAGTGGATGTTCTTCTGCGCCAATACCCTGCAGCCGGCCTACCGCGCCTGGTTCTACCCGCACGAACCGGCCGGCGCCGCCCACACCGACAGCGCGCAGGCACAGGCGCGCGAGAAGGTGGAAACCGCCTGGGCCCAGGTCGATGCGCATCTGCAGGCGGGCGGGCCCTACCTGCTCGGGAACACGCTGTCGGCTGCCGATTTCATGCTGACCATGATGATGCGCTGGTCGCGCAACATGCCGCGGCCGAGCGACACCTGGCCGGCCCTCAAAGCGCATGCGCAGCGTATGAAAGCGCGCCCCGCGTTTCAGGAAACCTATCGGCGCGAGGGCCTGGCGGACTGGACCTGAACCGGCGGCACGCGGCTGCGAACTCCTGTGCGCATAACCCCGGCCGGAGCGGTTTTGTCACGCTTGCCACATAGTACGATCGCGACACCAACCAGAGAGCAGGGGCTCGTCCATGTCGCATTCCGCATCCCGTCGAAAATTGCTGCAGGGCGCCTGTTGCGCACCGATCGCCGCCGCTGCCGGCTCGCTCCCGTTCGCGGTGCGCGCGGCGCCATCGAAAAAGACCGACCTGACCGCCGAGCAGGCACTGCGGGTCCTGCGCGACGGCAATGCCGCCTTCGTCGAGAACCGCCCCAAGAAGGTGATCTCCGACAGCAAGCGCCGGCTGGAGCTGGCCTTGGGCCAGACCCCGTTCGTGATCCTGGTGTCGTGCTCGGACTCGCGGGTTCCGCCGGAGCTGCTGTTCGGCCGTGGGCTCGGTGAAATGTTCATCGTCCGCAACGCCGGTAACACCGTGGACACCACCGCGCTGGGCTCGATCGAATACGCAGTGAGCCAGTTGGGCGTACCGCTGGTGGTGGTGATGGGGCACGAGAGCTGCGGCGCCGTGGCAGCAGCGGTATCGGTAGTGGAGCAGAACGCATTCTTCCCGGGTGCCATCGGCGCCATGATCGAGCCCATCGTCCCGGCGGTGCTGACCGCCAAGAGCAAGGGTGGCGATGATCTGCTGGGCGCGTCGGTGAAGGCCAACGTCAAGCGCACCGTCGATCGCCTGCGCGCTGCCTCCGAACCTGCGTTGCTCGAACCCCTGCGCGCCGGTGCGTGCAAGGTCGTGGGTGCCTATTACACGCTGAAAGACGGCAAGGTGGATTTCTTCGACGTCTGAGCCGCCGGCTTGCGGCCGTCGGCACGCGATGCAGGCTGCACGGCTGTGCCGCCTGCATCGTGTAAGCCGCTGTCATTGGCAATGCATGACTGCGCCATGCAGACGCAAAAAAGCCGGCAGCAATGCCGGCCTTTTGCGTTGCGCTTTGCGCCTGCGACAGGCTGCAGCCGCGCGGCCCTGCATTCCAATCGCGTGCGGTGCGCCGGCCGGGCGCACCGCAAGGCCTCAGAACCACTCCAGCAACGACACGCCCAGGCCGATGTAGGTGGCCTTGTGGTTGTAGTCGATCAGGCTTTCGCCGTAGCCGTCGAACACCTGCACATGGCCACGCAGCAGGTTGGTGATCGGAAAGCCGTAATCCAGCTGCACCGAACCGTGCGAACGATCGCCGCCGCGCAGCGAATGGCGTGCGATCACGGCGAACTCGTGGCCGTCCTTGTTGTAGACCAGGGTGGCATCGCCACGGCCCATGTAATCCTCGATGTCGGGATTATTGTCGTCGGCGCGGTCTTCCTTGATGCGGAACCACGGGCGCAGGCTGAGTGCCCAGTTCTCGCGATCCAGCCCGAAATTGAGGATCACCCGGTTCCAGGAGCGCGACAGCGGATCGGCGCGCCCGTTGGACATGTGATTGAGGCTGATGCCGCTCATGCGGCCTTTCCAGCCGAAGATGCTGTAGTTGTTGCGAAACACCAGCATCGCTTCGGGTTCGTAATTGGTTTCGCGGAACGGGCGCGAGGCATCGGAGTTGTAGGCCTGCCAGCGCGAGCTCTGGGTGTACCCCATCCAGATATCCCCATTGTCGCCAAACAGGTCTTCGGCCACCTTGGTCTTGAAGCTGAGCTGGAACTTCAGCTCGGCGCTGTCCAGCTGTTGCGGGGTATTGACCGAGTTGGCCGGGTTGGGCGACTGCGGGGTGCGGTTGCTGTCGCTGGTCCAGAACGCCGGCAGCAGATAGACCGGCTTGTAGCCGCGCAACTGAAACGTGCCCAGCTTGGAATCCTTGGCCAACTCCCAGCGGCGGTCCAGCAACGAGCCACGCCCGGCATTGGCAACGGCTTCTTCCTTCGACGGGTCCTGGCCGTCGGCACGGAAGAAATCGCCCACCCGGCTGAGCTTGCGGGCGTCATCCGGCTTGTCGGCCTGCTTGGCCAGTTGCGCTGCGGCATCTGCCTCCTGCACGGCTTGCGGGGTATGGCCCAGGGCCTGGTCGTAGCAGGCCAGGCGCGCCGCGTCCGAGGTCACCGAGGTGCAGGCCTGCGGCGAAGCCGGTTGCGGGGCGATTTCCTGCGCCTGCGCCAGCGGCGCAGCGGCCAGGGCAATCAGCATCAAGGGGCGGGTGCGGTGCTTGGACATGGTCAGTCTGGCCGAGGTGTTGCGCCAGGCAGGCGCAGAGATGCGTAGCTTAATGGTCGCGTCTGCATACGCGATGTGTACACGGCCATAACATTCGTCGGTGCGATGTGGGCATTGAACGCGGTGTTGCGTCGCTTGCCACGATGCGTGGGCACGCCGCCACGATCGGACGGACGCCGGCAGTGGGCAGCGCGGCTGCCAGCACGGCGCTTGCCAGGCAGGTCATCGCCGCAGCCGGTCAGGCGTGGCGAGTGCGCGTTTGCCGAACCGCTGCAGCGATCGACACGCGCTAGAAGAACCAGGCGATCGCAAACACGCCGAGCATGCACAGCCCCAGTGCCAGCTTGGTCGCCGCGCCGAGCATGATGCCCAGCCAGGTCCCGATGCCGACCTTGGTGGCCTGGCCGCTCTTGCGGGTCTGGTAGTACTCGCCAAGCCAGGCCCCGGCAAACGGCCCGACGAACAACCCGATCGGCATGAAGAAGATGCCGGCGATGGCGCCGATCACCGAGCCCCACAGCGCCGTCTTGCTGGCGCCCACGCGCTGGGCACCGTAGGCGGTCGCCAGGAAATCGATCAGGAAGGAGCCGGCAGTGATCAAACCCAGGATCACCAGCGCAATCCACCCCACATGGGTGAAGCCATCGGCCCAGGCGGCGACCAGCAGCCCGGCAAATACCAGCGGCAGGCCGGGCAGGGCGGGCAGGATCACCCCGGCCAGGCCGATCAGCACGAGCGCTCCGGCCAACACGTAATAGACGACGGTGGTGTCCATGATGGTTTAGAAATGTCCTATTTCAGGCTTGACAAAAATGCGCAAGGGGTGCTTGAAAATTCGTTTTGCGCGGGTTAAGTTGCAGCCGCTGCTGTTTGCAAAGGTCACCGTGAATCGTGGCCTGATGCGGTAGATCGTTCGATCCGCTACATCCATGTACCTCGCTTCCTCCTTGCAATCACAGCCACCACCGCCAGTCCATCACAGTGTCGTAGGGAGTCAGTCGAGATGTCCAACATCGAACGCGAGAATGGTGTCGTGAAGTGGTTCAACGATGCCAAGGGCTTTGGATTCATCAGCCGCGAAAATGGCGAGGATGTGTTCGTCCATTTCCGCGCGATCCAGATCCAGGGCTTCAAGAGTCTCAAGGAGGGGCAGAAGGTCAGCTTCACCGTCGTGCAGGGCCAGAAAGGTCTGCAGGCCGACGCGGTGCAGGTGGTCTGAGCGCCGCAGCGTGCCAGCACGTGGCACAGACAGCAGAAAGGCCCGTCACCGGGCCTTTCTGCTGTCTGCGGCCCGGAGACCTGCGCCGGTCAGCGCAGCACCACGCGGCCGTTGACCACGCGCACGTAGGCGTTTTCGCGGACACCCGCCAGATCGCGCTGGTTCACCACGATGACCCGGCCATCGTCCATGCGCACCTGCACGTCGAAGCTGTCGCTGGTGACGTTGTTCTGGATGGCGTTGCCGGCAAGCGCGCCGGCGGCGGCACCGGCTACGGCTGAAACGTTCTTGTTGCCCTTGCTGCCGCCGGTTTCCTTGGAAATCTGGCGGCCGGCGACGGCGCCGACGATGCCGCCAAGCACGGCACCGGTGCCGGTCGGCGCGGTGCGGGTCGGGCCCACCTCGTCGATACGGGTGACGATGCCGCAATCCACGCAGCGCGGCGCCGGCTGCGAATAGCCCTGGTCGTAACCGCGGTCGCCGCGATAGCTGCCGTACTGGGGCTGGGAGGTGGCGCAGCCAACCAGGGTTGCGGTTGCAGCCAGGCCGATAACGAGCAGTCGGGTCTTCATGAGGTGTCTCCGGATGGTTCTGAAGGCGGTCGGGGCCGCGGCGATGTCATCCTGGGATGGTCCAGGTGAACAGTCTGCCAACTGCATCACTCCAGGCTTAACGAAACCCGAGCGCCCTATTCATCGAAAGTCACGGTGACAGGCCTCGCAGGCGTCGGCGATGTGCGTTCCCGATTCGGCAACTGCCGCGCAGTCGGTGGCCGGCGCGGGTTGCGCGCGGTCCAGCGTCGCGCGCAGCGCGTCGGCATGTTCGACGAAGCGGCGGTCCTCGCCGAGGTTCGCGAATGCGGGCTCCAGTTCGTCGGCAAGCAGGCGTAGCGAGCGCAACCGCGCGCGTTGCTGCGCCAGGGTGCAGGTTGCAGTGGGTGGCGCTTGCAGGGCGCGCAATTGGTAGGCCATGACCTGCATCAGGCTGTCCGGGACCGGGTCGCGCCTGGCCTGCAGCACACGCGCCACCATCACCGTGGCCACCAGTCCGATCAATCCCCCCAGGACCAGCATGAAGCCGTAACGCGCCGTGCGCGATTGATTGGCAGGGGAGTCGGTCATGACGCGTGCTCCGGCAGCGAGGTCTGGCGTTGGGCGGACGCGCGGTGGATGGCGCGCGTAAAATAGGGCGATGAAAGCACAATGGCGTGAACGCTTTGCCGGTATCGACCGGCTATACGGGGTCGGCACGGTAGAGCGCCTGGCCGCCTGTCGCGTGGCGGTGGTAGGAATGGGCGGGGTGGGCTCGTGGGTGGTGGAAGCGCTGGCGCGTACCGGCGTCGGCCACATCCGCCTGATCGATGCCGACGACCTGTGCGTGTCCAACACCAACCGGCAATTGCCGGCGCTGGCCGGGCAGTACGGGCGCAACAAGGCGCGCGCGATGGCCGAGCGTTGCATGGCGATCAACCCGGAGATCGAGGCCGATGCGGTGGAGGCGTTTCTCACTGCCGGCAATATCGAAACGCTGCTGGGCGAGGGGTTCGATCTGGTGATCGATGCCTGCGACAGTTTCCGGGTCAAGGTGGAAACCATCGCCTGGTGCCGCCGACGCAAGCTGCCGTTGCTGACCGTCGGCGCCGCCGGCGGGCGTACCGATCCCACCCTGGTGCGCGTGCGCGATGTCTCGCGGACCGAACACGATGCGATGCTGGCGCTGATCCGCAAGAAGCTGCGCAGCGAGTTCAATTTCCCCAAGAATGCGCAGCGCTACTTCGGCGTGCCGGCGGTGTACTCGCTGGAAAACGTCAAGTACCCGCAAGCCGACGGCAGCGTATGCGGGATTCGCCCCCAGCTCGATGCCGACGCCACCCTCAAGCTGGACTGCGGCGCCGGGCTGGGCGCGGCTACCCACATCACCGGCACGTTCGCATTCGTGGCGGTGGGCAAGGCGTTGGAGATGTTGCTCAAGCCCAGGACCACCACGTCCACGCCGGTGGCCGAGGCTGCGGCGGCGCCGTGAGCATCACCCGCGCTGCGGCAGTGCGCTGCGCGGACCAGGCCAGGCCGGCAAACCGAACAGGCGGCACGCGTTGGCCGTGGTCTGCTCGGCAATGACGGCGGCCTCTTCGCCCCGCAGCTGCGCGATGCAGTCCAGCACCGTGCGCAGCAATGCCGGCTCGTTGCGCTGGCCGCGGATGCTGGCGTCGGGCTGATCCGGTGCGTCGGTTTCCAGCAGCAGCTGTTGCAGCGGCATGCGTGCGGCAAGGCCGCGCAGGCGATTGGCGCGCGGGTAGGTGACCGGGCCGCCCAGGCCGATCAGGAAATCCAGCTTCCATAACTGCTGCGCCTGCTCGGGGCTGCCGGCAAAGCTATGCACCACGCCACGTAGGCCACCGACTGCCTTGATGCGGGCGATGACTTCTTCGGTGGCCCGGCGTGCATGCACGATCACCGGCAGGTCGAAGCGCTTGGCCAGGCGCAATTGCCCATCGAAATAGTCGCGTTGCGTGCCTGCGTCCAGGCCGTCCAGATAGAAATCCAGACCGCACTCACCGATGGCGCAGGGGCGCTCGCGCGTGATCCACTCGGCCAGCAGCTCCAGGTGGTCGGGCTGGTGCTGGTCGAGAAAGATCGGGTGCAGGCCGTAGGCCGGATGCAGTCCCGGCGCCTGGGAACAGACCTCGCGCAGGCCCGGCCAGCTGGCGGCAGTGATCGCCGGCACCACCTGCTGCAGGATGCCGGCCGCGCGTGCACGCGCAATCACCTCGGCGCGGTCGTGATCGAATTCGCTCGCGTCCAGATGGCAGTGGCTGTCGATCAACTGCATCAGTCGCGGCGCACCGATGCCGGCAGCGGCGCCTTCCGGGTTTTCCAGTTCGCCAGCAGCAGCGTGGTGAGCCCGAACAGCAGTTCGTCCACAAATGGCACGACATCCGGCACCAGCACATCCACCACGAACAGCGTGGCTGCCAGCTTGAACAACGTGGGATAGCGCAGTTTGGCCGCCCATTCCAGGGCGCGTGCGGTGAGAGGATTTCGCATGCGAGAGCTCCGCCTGTTAGAAGTGCATGAAGTAACCGCTAGCTGAACTTAACCGAACCGTTCATGAGCGAGGGCGTTTTCGTTCAGGGTTCACATGCTGGAATCACGCCGTCAACAACGCGGTGCGTCCGCAGGGAGCTGGTTATGAAGAGCAATACGACAACTATACTGGTCGCTGCTGGTGCCTTGCTGGTTGGAGGCGTGGCTACGGCCGCCTTCATGAATAATCGTCCGTCCTCCGGCGACTTTGTGGCGAATGGCCAGCCGGCGCCGCGCGGGCTGGAATACGCCGACGTGGTTCGGGTCGCCCCGATCACCCAGCGCGAGCCGCAGTACGCCCAGGTCATCAACAGCAACGCCATCCGCGAAACCACCACCAGCTCTTCGCCGCGCGAAGTGTGCCGCGACGTCGTGGTGCAGGAGCGCCTGCCCGAGCGCGATGGCAACGTCGGCGGCACCGTGGCCGGCGCGGTCATCGGTGGCCTGATCGGTAACCAGGTCGGTGGCGGCAACGGCCGCAAGCTGGCCACGGCCGCAGGTGCGGTGGGCGGCGGCTTCATCGGCAACCGCGTGGACCGTAACCATGTCGGCGGCCGCGTAGTGGATCGTACCGAGCGCCAGTGCCACACCGAAAATGCCAACTCCTCGTCGTCGCGCGTGGTGGGCTATGACGTGACCTACCGCAATGCCGATGGCACCACCGGCACCATGCGGATGGACAACAAGCCGGGCGAGCGCATTTCGCTGGGCGATGCCGACAACGTGGTGGCCTACGACGTGACGTATCGCTACGACGGGTTCGAAAAGACTGTGCGCATGAACGACAAGCCGGCGAGCGATCGCCTCGCGGTAGTCGATGGTCAGTTGGTGACCCAGACCGCCTCGACCGCGGGAGATGCGGGCATCCGTCAGGACGGCATGAGCAGCCGCCAGTGATGGGCTGAGCCTACTGCGTCAACAAGAGCCGGCATCGCCGGCTCTTTTTTTGCCCGCGCCCCTGCGCAAGGAGGCCGCGCGCCCGGCAACTGACGGATACTTGCCCTAACTCCCTGCTTGGAAGCGGCGATGCCGGTGCGTGCCGATGATCTGTTCGATGTGCGTGCGCTGCTCACCGACGACGAGCGGGCAGTGCAGGATGCGGTGGCGCGCTTCACCGACAGCCGCGTGCTGCCGGCCATCGGCGATGCCTTCGACGCCGCGCGGTTTCCACGCGAGTGGGTGCCGGAATTGGCGGGCCTGGGCGTGCTGGGCGCCAGCCTGCCGGTGGAACATGGCGGTGCGGGCCTGGGCGCGGTGGCGTATGGGATGATCTGCCAGGAACTGGAGCGTGGCGACAGCGGGGTGCGCAGTTTTGTCAGCGTGCAGTCCTCGCTGTGCATGTATCCGATCCATGCCTATGGCAGCGAGGCGCAACGCCGGCGCTGGCTGCCGGAGATGGCCGCCGGCCGGGTGATCGGCTGCTTCGGGCTGAGCGAGGCGCAAGGTGGTTCGGACCCGGCCGCCATGACCACGCGCGCGGTGCGCGAGGGCGACGGCTGGCGCTTGAACGGTGCCAAGCTGTGGATCACCAACGGCAGCATTGCCGGCCTGGCCGTCATCTGGGCGCAGACCGATGATGGTGTGTGCGGGTTTCTGGTGGAGACCGACAGCCCCGGTTTCGGCGCGCAAGACATCTCGCACAAGATGAGCCTGCGTGCGTCGGTCACGTCGGCGTTGTTTCTGGACAACGTATTCGTGCCAGAACCCATGCGGCTACCGAACGCGGCCGGCCTCAAGGCGCCGCTGGGCTGCCTCAACCAGGCCCGCTACGGCATCGCCTGGGGCGCGATCGGCGCGGCGGTGGCCTGCCTGCGCGAGGCGCTGGCCTATAGCGGCGAGCGCATCCTGTTCGGCCGGCCCCTGGCGGCCACCCAGAGCGCGCAGATCAAGCTGGCCGACATGGCGCGGCGCATTGCCACCGCCCAGTTGCTGGCGTTGCAGTTGGGGCGGCTGAAGGACGCCGGCACCGTGCGACCGGAGCAGATCTCGCTGGCAAAGTGGAATAATTGCCGCATGGCGCTGGACGTAGCGCGCGAATGCCGCGAGCTGCTGGGCGCGGCCGGCATCACCACCGAGCATGCGGCGATCCGGCATGCGCTGAACCTGGAATCGGTGATCACCTACGAGGGCACCGAAACCGTGCATCAGCTGGTGGTGGGGCGTGCGTTGACGGGGTTCAATGCGTTTTGACGAGGAGCGGGTGTTGATCGGCAAGGATGGGGTGGGACGCCTGCGTGGCGTGATGTGGATGGTGTGGGTGTGGTGTGCGATCACCGCCGGGGCGGCCGTACCGGCGCAGGCCAGCGAGGCGCCCACGATGGCGCCGGTGCCGGGATGGGTGGTGGCCGATGCGGTGCCCGAGCATGTGCCGGGCGCGAGCGGGCTGCGCTATGAGCTGGTGTCCGACCAGGTCGATCTCACCGGACGCGCGCCGCGCGCCTACCGGCGATTGAGCTACACGGTGCAACGTGCCAAGAGCCTGGATGAGGCCGGCCAGATTTCCGTCGACTATCAGCCGCAGTACCAGACGCTGGAACTCAACAGCCTGGACGTGTGGCGCGACGGCAAGCGCCTCGACATGCGCGGCCGGGCCCACTACGCGCGCCTGCGCCGCGAAAGCGGGCTGGAAGATGGCCTGATCGATGGCGCGTTGACCCTGTCGATCACCCTGCCGGATCTGCGCGTGGGCGACCGGGTCGATTATGGCGTGACCATCACCGGCAGCAATCCGGTCTTCGGCAAGGGCTATCACGACGTGTTCGATGCACGCTATGGGGTGCCGCTGGGCGAACGTCGGGTCCGCGTGCGTTACCCCGCCGCGATGGCGTTGCAGTGGCGCATCAGCGCGCCAGGCTTCAGCCGAAACGTCAGCACCGCGGACGGGGTCGCGCTGTTGAACATCGGCGCACGCACGATCGCCGCCATGCAGCCAGAAAAGGACGCTCCCGACGATGTCGACCCATACGGGTTGATCGAGATCTCCACCGCCGGCAACTGGGCGGCGGTCGCGGCGTGGGCGGCGCAGCTGTATCCGGATGCATTCAAGGACGCGCAGGTGGCGGCCGGCATGGCGCAGAGCCTGCGGCTGCGCAGCGACGATCCACAAGGCGCGTTGCTGCGCGCGGTGGCGTTCGTGCAGGGCGAGATCCGTTACGTCGGGCTGGACATGGGCGAGAACTCGCACGCCCCGCATGCGCCGGAAGTGACCTTGCGCAACCGCTATGGCGATTGCAAGGACAAGGCGACCTTGTTGATTGCGCTGCTGCAGCTGGCCGGCATCCGCGCCGAGCCGGTGCTGGTCAGCAGCGACAAGGGCGGCACGCTGGACCAGCGCCTGCCCAGTCCGTACGCGTTCAACCATGTGGTGGTGCGTGCGCATCTGCCCCAGGGCGAGATCTGGGTGGATGCCACGCGTGACCGCGAGGACGGTGCGCTTGCGCAGCGCCGGCCGCTACCGTTCGTGCGCGGATTGCCGGTGCTGGCCGGGCAGGACGCCCTGGTGGCGGTGCCGGCGCCGATGCCGACGTTGCCGCAGGTCGAGGTGGTCGAGGACGTGGTGGTATCGCTGCGCAAGCCGCAGCGCGTGGCGCGCTTTGCGGTGGACACCATCTACCGGCAGGGGCGCGGGGAGCAGGTGGCGTCGGGTTTCGAAACCAATGGTGCGCCCGCTGTGGGCGAGCACTATCTGGAGTTCATGCAGCACTACTACACCGCGCTGACCCAGGTGAGCGAGCCGACCATCGACGCTGCCGACGCGCTGAACGTGCGTACCCACGAAACCTATCGGCTGGAATGGCCGGCCAGGGAAGGCGACGAGCTCGGCTTCCCGTTGTTCCAGCTCGGCGAGTGGATGCAGGCCTTGCCCGCGCAGGCGCGCAAGAGCCCGTTGGCGCTGGGTGGACCGCAGCTGGCACGGCAGACCGTGCGCGTGCAGGCCGACCCGGCGGTGACCGTGGAGAGCGACACGCAGATCGTGGCCAACCCCTGGTTCCGCTTCTCGCGCACGATCGCAATGCGCGATGACCGCCTGGTCATCGTGGGCGAATGGCAGCGTTTTACCGATCGCATTCCCGCCGGGGAGGTGGCACGTGCATCGGCCGACATGGAGCGTGCGCGCGACCTGCTGTACTTCAATCAGGATCTGAAGCCGCGGCGGCGCTCGCAGCCACCGGACTGGCGTGCGCTGGGCGAACCGTTGGCCGGGCTGCTGGCGCTCATCGTGCTGGTACTGGCGTGCCTGCCGTGGTGGCGTGCTGGCGGATTGGGCGGGATGCTGTTCAACCCGCATGGCACGGCGCAACGCATGCCGCAACAAGGCCGGTTGCGCATGAGCGCGTGGGCCGTGTTCGTCGTGACCACGCTGGTGTCGACGTGGATGTGGCTGCACGCGCTGCCGTGGTGGATGCAGCTGGCGGGCATCGTCGCCGTCGGCGCGCTGCTGCCGCTGGGCTGCGTGCTGCTCACGGTGCTGTTGCGCTGGATGGGCAGCGCTGCGCGTTTCGATCGCCTGCTGCCGGTGATGGCCGGCAGTGTCCTGCCATGGTTGGTGTGCGTGCTCGCCGCGCTGGTGGCGCTCAAGGGCAGGGTGGGGCTGCTGCGCACCGGGGCCAGCGACCCGGCCGGCATGGCGCAGCTGTCGGTGTGCGTGCTGCTGCTGATGCTCGGGGCGGTGTGGTGGTCGATCAGCGCAATCCAGTCGGTGGCCGGCACGACCGGCTGTGCGCGCAGCCGCGCGTTCGGTGCCTGGGCGTTGACGCTGTCGCTGCTGGGCGTGCTGCTGGCGGTGCTGGGGGTGCCGGTCGCCATCGTGGCGATGGGCTGAGGCGGGATGCGGCCCACATCGGCTGCAGGCTCCTGCGCTGGCAGCGCGCACTCCGCCGGCGATGGCCGGCCAGCACCCTGCGCAGGGCTTTGCAAAGCCGCAAAGGGCTGTGACACTGCCAGCCCCTCGTTGTTGCCGCGGAGCCAGTGTGATGTCGACCGTGCGTCCCCCGTTGACCGTGCATGGCATGTCCAGCTCCGGTAATTGCTACAAGGTGCGCTTGCTGCTGGAGCAGCTGGGCAGCCGGTATCACTGGGTCGAAGTGGACAGCGTGGCCGGGCAGAGCCGCACGCCCGAGTACCTGGCCAAGAACCCCAACGGCAAGGTGCCGATGGTGGAGCGCGACGACGGCCGCGTGCTCACCGAATCCAACGCGATCCTGTTCTGGCTGGCCGAAGGCACGCCGTACCTGCCCACCGATGCCTGGCAGCGCGCGCAGGCCCTGAGCTGGATGTTCTTCGAGCAGTACAGCCATGAACCGTACGTGGCGGTGGCGCGTTTCATCAGCCTGTGGACCCCGCGCGATGCGTCGCGCCACGCGGAACTGCCGCAACTGCGCGCGCGCGGCGAACAGGCCCTGGCGGTGATGGAACAGCACCTGCAGCAGCACGCCTGGTTCACCGGCGCCGACTACGGCATAGCCGACATCGCCTTGTTTGCCTACACCCATTGCGCGGCAGATGGCGGCTTCGATCTGGAGCGTTGGCCGGCGATCGGTGCCTGGCTGCAACGCGTGCAGGCGCTGCCTGGATTCGTGCCGATGCCGACCCCTGCGGCGGTGGCGGCATGAGCGGCGCATGCTGCGTGCGGGTGGCCGGTTCTGCTGCAGCCAACTGCGGAGCAGGTGGGGGCGGGCAGGGCGCTGGATCGGCACCCGCGCACTCGCGCGAAGGCCGGCACGCCGTCAGTGCGCGGTGTGCCGGCGCTTCTCGCCCGGCCACCGTCGTGTCGCAGGGGCGCTGAGGATGTGCGGATTGGCAGGATTGCTGCTGGCCTCGCCGCGCCTGCACGGCGAGCAGCTCGATGCGCTGGTGCGCCCCATGGGCGCGGCCGTGCGTCATCGCGGCCCCGACGATGCCGGCACCTGGTGCGATGCGCAGGCCGGCGTGGCGCTGGCACACCAGCGGTTGAGCATCCTGGATCTGTCGCCGCTCGGACATCAGCCGATGCGCTCGGCCGACGGCCGCTATGTGCTGGCCTACAACGGCGAGGTCTACAACTTCGCGCAGTTGCGCGCGGCCCTGGCGGCGCTGGGGCATCGTTTCCGCGGTCATTCCGATACCGAGGTGCTGTTGGCGGCGGTGGTGGAGTGGGGCCTGGACGACACCTTGTCCCGCTGCAACGGCATGTTCGCCATTGCGCTATGGGACGAGCGCGACAACTGCCTGTTTCTTGCACGCGACCGGGTGGGCAAAAAGCCCCTGTACTACGGCTGGGCCGGCGACACCCTGGTGTTCGGTTCCGAACTCAAGGCGTTGTGGCAGCACCCGGATTTCGACAATGGCGTCGATCGCAACGCGCTGACCTTGCTGCTGCGTCTGGGCTACATCCCGGCCCCGGCCTGCATCCATGAGCACACCTTCAAGCTGATGCCCGGCCGGGTGCTGCGGATGGACGCGCAGACCGTGGCGGCGGGCGCTGCCGCGCACCGGCCGGACCAGGCGCAGCAGCCGTTCTGGAATGCGCGCGAAGCGATGCAGCGCGCACTGGCAGCGCCGTTCACCGGCACCGATGCGCAGGCCGAAGAGCAACTGGACAGCGTGTTGCGCGATGCGGTGGCGCTGCGCATGGTGGCCGACGTGCCGGTGGGCGTGTTCCTGTCCGGCGGCACCGATTCGTCGATCGTGACCGCAATGATGCAGGCGCAGAGCGCCCAGCCGGTCCACACCTTCAGCATTGGGTTCGAAGGCTCGCATCACGACGAGGCGCCGCTGGCGCGCGAAGTGGCCACGCATCTGCACACCGACCACACCGAGCTGTATGTCAGCGGCGCCGATGCGCTGGCGGTGGTGCCGACCTTGCCGGACATGTTCGACGAACCGTTTGCCGATGCCTCGCAGGTGCCGACCGCGCTGGTGGCGCGGCTGGCACGCGGTGGGGTGACGGTGGCGCTGTCCGGCGACGGAGGCGACGAACTGTTCTTCGGCTACGGCCGCTACCAGCGCGCGCTGCGCAACTGGCGCATGCACGGCCTGGTACCGGGTCCGCTGCGCCGGCTGATGGCGGTGGCGGCGCGCAGCAACGGCGAGTCCTCGCGCACCGGCGGGTTGGCCGCGCTGGTGGCGGAAGCCGGCGCGCGTGGCATCGGCGACATCTACCGCAACCGCATCTCGCGTTGGCGCGATCCGGCCGCAGTGGTGCTGGGCGCCACCGAGCCGGACAGTTTCTACAGCCTTGCCGACCCGCTGCACGGCTCGGGCACGCCGGCCGACGCGATGATGCTGGCCGATTTTGCCGCCTACCTGCCCGACGATCTGTTGTGCAAGGTGGATCGCACCACCATGGCGGTGGGGCTGGAAGCGCGCGCACCGTTGCTGGACTGGCGCGTGGCCGAGTTCGCCTGGTCGTTGCCGTTGTCGCTCAAGTACCACGATGGCGTCAGCAAGTACCTGCTCAAGCGCGTGCTGTGCCGCTACCTGCCCGACCCGATGGTGTACCGCGGCAAGCGCGGCTTCGGCGCGCCGGTCAGTGCGTGGTTGCGCGGCGATCTGCACGGCTGGGCGGACGATCTGCTGGCGCATGGCACGCTGGAGCGCGAGGGCGTGTTTGCCGCCGATACCGTGGCCGGGCTCTGGCGCGCCTTCAACGGCGGCGAGCGCAAATGGCATACGCACCTGTGGACGGTGCTGATGTTCCAGGCATGGCAGGCGCATTGGCGCGCGCAGCGGGCGGCGGTGCGTCGCTGAGGCGGCGCAGGCGTTTCACCGGGTGTGCGCGTCGGGCTGACTAGAGTCGGGCGCTGGTTTCCCCAATGGAGCGTTCCCATGAGCAAGTTCACCATCGCCGTCCTCGTTGGCAGCCTGCGCGCAGCGTCGTACAACCTTCAGCTGGCACGCGCGCTGGAGCATCTGGCCGGCGACAAGGCAGTGTTCGAGTACGTGGAAATCGGGGATATCCCGTTGTACAACCAGGATCGCGATGGCGATTTCCCAGCCGAAGGCACGCGCCTGAAACAGCAGATCCGCGCCGCCGATGCGGTGTTGTTCGTGACCCCCGAATACAACCGCTCGATCCCCGGCGTGCTCAAGAACGCGCTGGACACCGGCTCGCGCCCGTATGGCGACAGCGCATTTTCCGGCAAGCCGGCAGCGGTGGTCGGCATCTCGGTCGGCGCCATCGGCACCGCCACCGCTCAGCAGCACCTGCGCAACGTGCTGGCCTACCTGAACATGCATGTGCTCGGCCAGCCGGAGGTGTTCCTGCAGTACAAGGACGGCCTGTTCGGACCGGACGACCAGGTCGCCAACGCCGACAGCCGCGCGTTCCTGCAGGGCTTCATCGACGCCTTCCTGGGCCTGATCGAGCGCACCAAGCGCTGAGTTGACCACAGCGATTCCCGGCCCGGCCCAGGCCTGCCGGACGGGCCGGGGGCATGCCGAAAACCCAGGCGGGGCGGGCGTCTCGGTCGCTGCGACAGCGGTGGCGTACAACGCTGATGCACCGGCTGTCCACCAGTTATCCACAGAGTTGTGCATGGTCGTCGGCGCCGCCGATGACTATGCTTCCTGCCCTCGTCTCCCCGCGTCAGGTCTGTTCGTCCATGTCTGCTCGTCCTGGTTTCCGTTCCAAGCGCAATCGCGATCGCGACGACGACGATTACGATCGTCCCGAGCCGCGTCTGGACCAGCTGCGGGTACCGCCGCATTCGGTGGAGGCCGAGCAGGCGGTGCTGGGCGGGCTGATGCTGGCGCCGGACGCATTCGACCGGGTCAACGACCAGCTCACCGAAAACGACTTCTACCGGCGCGATCACCGGCTGATCTACCGCGCCATCCGCGAATTGAATGAGAAGGACCGCCCGTTCGATGCGGTGACCCTGGGCGAGTGGTTCGAGTCGCAGGGCAAGCTGGAGCAGGTGGGCGATGGCGCCTACCTGATCGAGCTGGCCAGCACCACGCCGTCGGCGGCCAACATCGCCGCCTATGCGGAAATCGTGCGCGACAAGGCGGTGCTGCGGCAGCTGATCGAGGTGGGGACCACCATCGTCAACGATGGCTTCCAGCCGGAAGGCCGCGAGAGCGTGGAATTGCTGTCGGCCGCGGAAAAAGCGGTGTTCAAGATCGCCGAAGCCGGCGCGCGCGGCCGCACCGATTTCGTCGCGATGCCGGGCGCCCTGAAGGATGCCTTCGAAGAGCTGCGCAACCGGTTTGAAAACGGCGGCAACATCACCGGCCTTCCCACCGGCTACACCGATTTCGACGCGATGACCGCCGGCCTGCAGCCGACCGACCTGATCATCCTGGCGGCACGTCCGGCCATGGGCAAGACCACCTTTGCGCTGAACATCGCCGAATACGCCGCGATCAAATCCAAGAAGGGCGTGGCGGTCTTTTCGATGGAAATGTCGGCCTCGCAGCTGGCGATGCGCCTGATCTCGTCGAACGGCCGCATCAACGCGCAGCGTCTGCGCACCGGCGCGCTGGAAGACGAGGATTGGGCGCGCGTGACCGGCGCGATCAAGATGCTGAAGGAAACCAAGATCTTCATCGACGACACGCCTGGCGTGTCGCCGGAGGTGCTGCGGTCCAAGTGCCGCCGGCTCAAGCGCGAACACGATCTGGGCCTGATCGTGATCGACTACCTGCAGCTGATGTCGGTGCCGGGCAACAGCGAGAACCGCGCAACCGAAATCTCGGAAATCTCACGTGGACTCAAGGGCCTGGCCAAGGAGCTCAACGTGCCGGTGATCGCGCTGTCGCAGCTCAACCGCTCGCTGGAAACGCGCACCGACAAGCGCCCGGTGATGGCCGACCTGCGCGAATCGGGCGCAATCGAGCAGGACGCGGACATGATCGTCTTCATCTACCGCGACGATTACTACAACAAGGAAAATTCGCCGGACAAGGGCCTGGCCGAGATCATCATCGGCAAGCACCGCGGCGGG
The DNA here is from genome assembly GCF_041479385.2 of Xanthomonas sp. NCPPB 1068. Taxonomy (NCBI): domain Bacteria; kingdom Pseudomonadati; phylum Pseudomonadota; class Gammaproteobacteria; order Lysobacterales; family Lysobacteraceae; genus Xanthomonas; species Xanthomonas sp. NCPPB 1068. The sequence continues at coordinate 1,734,879 of NZ_CM192986.1, forward strand.
CCGACCGGTGCGTGCAAGCTCAAGTTCTTCGGCGAATACACCCGTTTCGACAATCTGGCGCACGATTCGGTGGGCAGCTTCGAGTAACGGCCGCGCGGCCGGTGCCCGTGCGCGTGGAGGGCGTTGGACGGCGGTGGCGCGGCATGCCCCGCGTCGCCCGCTACGCGCGGGCGCGTGATGGCGGCGATGTCGCTGCGCTGGCACTTGCGCGGCGATTGCGGCGCGCTATCTGCCAATGCGCATGCGCAGCATGCTGATCGGCATGCCGGCAGTGAACGCCGCCCGGCATCGCGCCATCGTTGCGTTTGCTGGCTTATGCTGCGCAGCCTCACCGCCGCTGCCGAGTCCGCATGTCATACGCCATCGTCTGGTTCCGTCGCGATCTGCGCCTGGAGGACAACCCGGCCCTGCGTGCCGCACTCGATGCCGGGCACCATCCGATCCCGCTGTATATCGATGCGCCACACGAAGAAGGCGAATGGACACCCGGTGCGGCCTCGCGCAGCTGGCGGCATCACTCGCTCGCAGCGCTGGAGGCATCGTTGCGCGCGCTGGGCAGTGGGCTGGTCGTGCGGACCGGCAGCAGCGAGCAGGTGCTGGGGGAGGTGATCGCCCAGACCGGTGCGGTGGCGGTGTACTGGAACCGCAAATACGAACCGGCGACCCAGTCGCGCGATGCGCAGATCAAGCGCAACCTGCGCGAGCGCAGCATCGAGGTGCAGAGCTGCAATGCATCGTTGTTGTTCGAGCCATGGCAGCTCTCCACGCAGCAGGGCGGGCCGTACAAGGTGTTCACGCCGTTCTGGCGCAATGCGCTGACACAGCTGCAGCTGCCGGCCGCGGTGGCCGCACCGCGTAGCCTGCCGCCATTGCCGGCAACGCTGCCGTCCGTCGCGCTGGAGTCGCTGGCGCTGCGCCCGAACGTGAAGTGGGACACCGGCTTCTGGGAGCACTGGCAGCCTGGCGAGGCGGGCGCGCACGAAATGCTGGAGATCTTCATCGATGGCGCGCTCGACGGGTATCGCGACAATCGCGACCGACCCGATCGTGTCGGTACCTCGCAGCTATCGCCGCATCTGCACTTCGGCGAGATCGCGCCGTGGCGGATTGCCGGCACCCTGGAAGCGCATCGCAACGCGCGCAACGGTGCTGAAATCGATGGCTACATCCGCCAGTTGGGTTGGCGCGATTTTGCGTATCACCTGCTGCATCATTTCCCGGACACCACCAACCGGAATCTCAATCCGCGTTTCGAAGGCTTCGCGTGGGCAAAGGCCGATCCAGTGGTACTGCAGGCCTGGCAACGTGGCCGCACCGGCATTCCGATCGTCGATGCCGGCATGCGGCAACTCTGGCACACCGGCTGGATGCACAACCGCGTTCGCATGATCGTGGCCAGCCTGTTGTGCAAGCATCTGCGCGTGCACTGGGTCGAAGGCGCGCGTTGGTTCTGGGACACGCTGGTGGATGCAGACCTGGCCAACAACACCATGGGGTGGCAATGGGTCGCTGGCACCGGCGCCGATGCCGCGCCGTATTTCCGCGTGTTCAATCCGGTGACGCAGGCAGAAAAGTTCGATCCGCAAGCGGCCTACATCACCCGCTGGGTGCCCGAGCTCGGCAAGCTTGCAGTGAAGGAACGCTTCGCTCCGTGGCTGTATCCGCTGTCGCTGGCGCGGCTTGCGCCGGAGTATCCGCGATCGCCCATCATCGGGCTGGCCGAAGGACGTGACGCCGCACTGGCGGCGTATGCAAAAACGCGCGGCTGATGACTGGCGACAGCAATGCATTTTGGTCCGCGCGCCGATGCAATGTGGCGCTTTTCAAGTACGCCACGTGTCATCCTGGTGCGGCTGCACGGCCGGTGGGCCGGCACGCAACGACTGCGTTGCCATGATGCGCGCGAGAAAACGTTTTCCTGAATGGACAACCCGCTGCGCGTCGTCGTCGCCCACTTTCATCATGCGCCAGTCGCGTTGGTCTGTTTATCCTCGCGCACACGATTGAGCGCCGGATGGTCCGGCGATAGGAGAGCACCATGTCCCCAGCAGCCACCAAGAGCCTCGCCGTTGCACTGGCCAGCGCCATCGCGCTGTCAGCCTGCGCGACCGGCGGCTCGTATGTGCAGCGCGATCAGTACGGCGAGCAGACGCAACAGCAGAACCGCACCGGCCGCAATGCGCTGATCGGTACCGCCATCGGTGTGGCTGCAGGTCTGCTCACCGGCGACAGCGCCACCGAGCGTCGCCAGCATGCCATGGTCGGTGCCGGCATCGGCGCGCTGAGTGGTGCAGCAGTCGGCCAGTACCAGGACCGCCAGGAACGCGCACTGCGCGAGCGCACCGCCAATACCGGTATCGAAGTGCAGCGTCAGGGCGACAACATCACCTTGAACCTGCCCGACGGGATCACCTTCGACTTCGGCAAGTCCGCGTTGAAGCCGCAGTTCTACAGTGCGCTCAACGGGGTCGCGTCCACGCTGCGCGAGTACAACCAGACCATGGTGGAAGTGGTTGGGCACACCGACAGCGTCGGTAGCGATGCGGTCAACCAGCGCCTGTCCGAAGAACGCGCCGGTGCCGTGGCGCAATACCTGACCGCGCAGGGCGTGCAACGCGAGCGCATGGAAACCATGGGCGCCGGCAAGCGTTACCCGATTGCCGACAACAGCACCGATGCCGGCCGCGCACAGAACCGTCGCGTCGAGATTCGCCTGATTCCGTTGCGCGCCGAAGGCGCCGCCAGCAATACCGGCATGCGGTGAGTGTGCTGCATTGAATCGTGGGTTGGTCGATTCGACTGGCCCGCGATGTATTGAAAAGCAGGCCGCGAAAGCGGCCTGTTTTTTTGCGCTGCATTTCTGGTGATCAAAAGCGGCTGATCTGCGTTTGGGCTGCAGACCCCTTGCCCGCCCACCCTCTCAGGACACGCTGCAAGTACAAGTACGTCAATGTAGCTCTGGCGCGGCATCCATGCCGCTCAAGGTCCCGCGACGGTGAGCGGGCAAGGACCAGTCAAGTTGCTCGTTGCGCAGAGCTTTCAATAAAACAGCCAGCCAACTCTCTGGTGCGGTGTCCTCGCCGATTGCGGGACCGTTGGCGGCATGGATGCCGCCATCGAGCCCCCATGGATGGGTTAACGGCGTGTCCCGCGAGCGGTGAGGGCACCGCGCACTCGACGTCTTTGCGTTTGCTGCATGGCCCTTGCCCGCTCACCACCGCGGGACACGCCGTGAATCCGTCCCTGGAGGCTCTGGCGCGGCATCCATGCCGCTCAAGGTCCCGCGACGGTGAGCGGGCAAGGACCAGTCAAGTTGGTCGGTGTGCAGAGTTTTCAAAAAAACACCAGCCAGCTGCCTGGCGAGGGCCCCGCGCACTCGACTAACCAAGCTTCTGATCTAGATAGTCCGGGACCTGTGTTGCTCAACGGCTTGGCGCTACATCGCTTTGATGCAACACGCACCGGCATTCAACCATCGCTCGCAGACGTACCCTCATCCGCCTTTTGGGCACCTTCTCCTGAGTGGGAGAAGGATTACTCCATTGAGCGACTGCTTGAAGCGATCTTAGGCCGTGACGTTTTCCAGAATGCGCTTGCCCTCGGCGCGTAGTTCCGCTTCTGCGCCCACTTCGACTTTCGCGTCGTTGTCGGCTTTTTGCGCGGCCAGACGGGCAGGGCACTGCGCCATCATGTAGTCCGCGTCGAAGTTCATCCGCGTCACCAGAAAGTCCACGAATGCACGCACCTTCGGCGACACCAATCGACCGCCGGCGAACACGGCATTGAAGTCCACCTCCGGCCCGGTCCATCCGGCCAGCACGCGGCGCACCAGGCCCGTTTGCACGAATGGCTTGGCCATCACATCGCCGGTCAGCAACAAGCCTTCGCCGCACAGTACTGCGCCGTTGAGCGCAGCCGGGTCGTTGGCCACCATCAGCGGATTGACCGGGAAGTCGCGCACATCGCTGCCGTCGCTGAGCGACCAAAAAAAGCGGTTGTTGTGCACGTTGCGGTTCTTGCGCAGCGCCAGCGTGCGATGGAATTGCAGCTCGTCCGGATGCAGTGGCTCGCCATAGCGCTCGATGTAGGACGGGCTGGCGAACACCTGCGTGCGCAGGCTGCCGAGTTTGCGCGCGACCAGATTCGAATCGGGCAGGGCGCCGACGCGCAGCGCCAGATCGGCTTCGCCGCCGATCAGGTCCAGCTTCTCGTTGCCCAGATGCATGTCCAGCTGGATTTCCGGATATTGCGCGTGGAATTCACCCAGTAATGGCGCGATCCAGGTGATGCCCAGCGAATACGGCACGGTGAAACGCAACCAGCCGCGCGGGCCCGATTGCAGTTGCCCCACCGCGCTTTCGGCTTCTTCCAGCTCGCGGGCAATGCGCTGGCAATGCTCGTGGTACACCGAACCGGCTTCGGTCAGGCCGATGCGACGCGTGGTCCGGTGCAGCAGGCGCGCACCCAGGCGCGTTTCCAGTTCCTGCACCTTGCGGCTCACGGTGGTCTTGGGCAGGCCGAGCGCGTTGGCGGCGGCGATGAAGCTGCCCTGTTCGACCACCTTGACGAAGATCAGGGTGTCGTTGAGATCGTGTGTCATGGGACTGCCTTCCGAGGGTCAGGAGGGATTAGACCGCTTGCGGGACGATTATTCCCCTAAATCCGGACTAATCAAGTGCTGCTTTGAGGCCTAGCTTATGCGGCATCCCCTTCATGCAGGAGCACGGCCATGTGGTTGTGCGATGTCTTCGGTTTGTCTTCCGCGTCCCGCAACGCCATCGAAAGCGCCTTCGATCCGGTGGTTTCCTCGGTAAAAAGCCAGCGCGCCAGCGTTTCGCGTGCATTTGCCGCATCGCCGAAACGGCAGGCCGGCGGCGCGCCCGCGCGGCGGACTGGACTGCCGGCGCGCTGGGCACAGCGTGGAATTGTCCCGATGTCGGGAGTGAAAGTCCCATGACCGGGATGGTCCAATCCGAGACGGCGGTCATAGGCGGTGCGGGCAGCGTGGGCGCGGGCATCGTCGCCGCGCTGCTCGACGCCGGCATGCCGGTGCTGGTGATTGGACGTGATGCCGCCAAGCTGGCGGCGCTGCGTGCCGAGCATGGCGATTCGCCGTTGCTGGATACCTTGCGCGGCTCGGTCGCCGACGATGCGTCCGCGCTGGCCCTGGCCACCGAGCTGGCCCAGCGCCCACGTCCGCTGGGCGCAGTGATCGCCAGCCTGGGTAGCCCGCCCAAGGCCGGGCGCCTGCTGGACCGGCCGGTGGCGGCGTTGCGCCGCCGCCTGGAGCGCGACGTATTGCCGCATCTGGCTGCTGCCCGCCACCTGCTGCCGCTGCTGGCCGAGGCCGACGGTGGCGGCCGCTATCTGTTGCTCGGCAGCCCCTGCGCGCTGCGTGCCTGGTCGGCGCATGGCGACCGCTCGGTCGCCGCCGCCGCCACCCGCATGCTGGCCCAGGTGCTGCATGAAGAAGCCAAGCCGCTGGGCGTGCGCGTGCACCTGCTCTCGGTCGAGCAACCGGTGTGTACGCCCGGCCGCGCCAAGGAGGCCTGTCCGGAATGGATTCGCGCCGTGGATGTCGGGCGCGCCGCCGTCTCCCTGATCGCCGGGCCCGGCCAGCCCGGACAACCCATCGTGACCGTCAGCCGTCGTCTGCCCTCCGCCCCGTCGGTGGACCGGCTGGCCGGTCTGCATTTGCCTATCCCCACTCGAGAGATGTCTCCATGACCCCGAACGCCACCCCGTTCCGTTTCCCCATGCGTCCCGTGCTGACGGCCGCCGTGCTCGCGGTGGTGCTTGCCGCCTGTGGCGGCGGCGCTGCGCAGACCGGCGCACCGCCACCGCCCAGCGTCAGTGTCGCCCCGGTGCTGATCAAGGAAATCAGCCAGTGGGACGAATTCAGCGGCCGGATCGAGCCGGTGGAAAGCGTCGAGCTGCGTCCGCGCGTGTCCGGCTACATCGACAAGGTCAACTACACCGAAGGTGCGGAAGTGAAGAAGGGTGATGTGCTCTTCAGCATCGACGACCGTAGCTACCGCGCCGATTTCGCCCGCGCCAATGCCGCGCTGGTGCGGGCCCGCACCCAGGCCACGCTGGCGCGCAGCGAAGCCGCGCGTGCACGCAAACTCTCCGACCAGCAGGCCATTTCCACCGAAACCTGGGAGCAGCGCCGCGCCGCCGCCGATCAGGCCGATGCCGACCTGCTGGCCGCACAGGCCGCGGTAGACACCGCCAGGCTCAACCTGGACTGGAGCCGCGTGCGTGCGCCGATCGACGGCCGCGCCGGGCGGGCGATGGTCACCGCCGGCAACCTGGTCACCGCCAGCGACAGCGCCAGCGTGCTGACCACGCTGGTGTCGCTGGACAAGGTGTTTGTCTATTTCGATGCCGACGAAGGCACCTTCCTGCGCTATTCGCAGATGGCCCGCAACGGCGAGCGTCCGGACGAACGCGGCGGTCAATTGCCGGTGCGCATCGGCCTGGTCGGTGAGCAGGGCTTTCCGCACGAAGGACGGGTGGATTTCCTGGACAACCAGGTGACCCGTAGCACCGGCACCATCCGCGTGCGTGCGGTGCTGGACAACGCGCAGCGGCAGTTCACGCCGGGCCTCTACGCCCACGTGCAGCTGCTGGGCAGCGGCCAGTTCAAGGCCATGCTGGTGGACGAAAAGGCCGTGCTGACCGACCAGGACCGCAAGTACGTCTACGTGGTCGACAAGGACGGCAAGGCGCAGCGGCGCGATGTGGAGCTCGGCCGTAGTGCCGATGGTCTGCGCATCGTGCGCAAGGGCCTGGCGGCCGGTGACCGTGTCGTGGTCGACGGCGTGCAGAAGATCTTCATGCCCGGAATGCCGGTCGACGCCAAGGCCGTGGCCATGGCACCGGCGCCGGCAGCGGACAAACGCACCGCTTCGAACTGATTCATCGCTGCAGCGCAGCCCATGAACGCCGGCCTTTCCATCTGGCCGGCTCGGGGCCGCCGTGCCGCGCCGCCACCCGGCGGCAACCTCTTCCAGGACCACCCCAATGGACTTTTCCCGTTTTTTCATCGACCGGCCGATCTTTGCCGCGGTGCTGTCGATCATCATCTTCGCGGCCGGCCTGATCGCCATGCCGCTGCTGCCGATCAGCGAATACCCCGAAGTGGTACCGCCGAGCGTGCAGGTGCGCGCGGTGTATCCGGGCGCCAATCCCAAGGTCATCGCCGAGACCGTCGCCACGCCGCTTGAGGAAGCCATCAACGGCGTGGAAAACATGATGTACATGAAGTCGGTCGCCGGCTCGGACGGCGTGCTGATGGTCACCGTGACCTTCAAGCCGGGCACCGACCCGGACCAGGCGCAGGTGCAGGTGCAGAACCGCGTCAGCCAGGCGCAGGCGCGTCTGCCCGAAGACGTGCGCCGCCAGGGCGTGACCACGCAGAAGCAGTCGCCCACGCTGACCATGGTGGTGCATCTGACCTCGCCCAAGGGCAAGTACGACTCGCTGTACCTGAGCAACTACGCCACCTTGAAGGTCAAGGACGAGTTGTCGCGCCTGCCTGGCGTGGGCCAGATCCGCGTGTTCGGTGCCGGCGATTACGCCATGCGCATCTGGTTGAATCCGGACAAGGTGGCCGCGCGCGGCCTGACCGCCAGCGATGTGGTTGCCGCCATTCGCGAGCAGAACGTGCAGGTCTCCGCCGGCCAGCTCGGCGCAGAACCCATGCCCAACAAGAGCGATTTCCTGCTCTCGATCAATGCGCAGGGCCGCCTCACCACCGAAGAAGAGTTCGGCAACATCGTCATCCGCAGCGGCAACAGCGGTGAGATCGTGCGGTTGAGCGATGTGGCGCGTCTGGAACTGGGCGCCGGCAACTACACCCTGCGCTCGCAGCTGGACAACCAGAACGCGGTGGGCATGGGCGTGTTCCAGTCGCCCGGTGCCAACGCGATCGAACTGTCCGATGCAGTGCGCGCCAAGATGGCCGAGCTGGAAAAGCAGTTCCCGCAGGACATGGCCTGGTCGGCCGCGTACGACCCCACCGTGTTCGTGCGTGACTCGATCAGCGCAGTGGTGCACACCTTGCTGGAAGCGGTGCTGCTGGTGGTTCTGGTGGTGATCCTGTTCCTGCAGACCTGGCGCGCGTCGATCATTCCGTTGCTGGCGGTGCCGGTGTCGGTGGTCGGTACGTTTGCCGCCCTGTATCTGCTGGGCTTTTCGATCAACACGCTGAGCCTGTTCGGGCTGGTGCTGGCGATCGGCATCGTGGTCGACGACGCGATCGTGGTGGTGGAAAACGTCGAGCGCAATATCGAAGAAGGGCTGAGCCCGTTGGCCGCTGCGCACCAGGCGATGCGCGAAGTGTCCGGGCCGATCATCGCCATCGCGCTGGTGCTGTGCGCGGTGTTCGTGCCGATGGCGTTCCTGTCGGGCGTGACCGGCCAGTTCTACAAGCAGTTCGCGGTGACCATCGCCATTTCCACGGTGATTTCGGCGATCAATTCGCTGACCTTGTCGCCGGCACTGGCGGCCATGCTACTCAAGGCGCACGACGCGCCGAAGGACGGCCCGTCGCGATTGATCGACCGTCTGTTCGGCTGGGTGTTCCGTCCGTTCAACCGCTTTTTCAATAGCAGCTCGCACAAGTACCAGGGCGCGGTGTCGCGCACCCTGAGCAAGCGCGGCGCGGTGTTCATGGTGTATCTGCTGCTGCTGGTCGGCACCGGTTTCATGTTCAAGCTGGTGCCGGGCGGGTTCATTCCGACCCAGGACAAGCTGTACCTGATTGCCGGCACCAAACTGCCGGAAGGCGCCTCGCTGGAGCGCACCAACGAGGTGATCCGTCAGATCAGCCAGATCGCGATGCAGACCGAAGGCGTGGATCACACCATCGCGTTCCCCGGCCTGAATCCGCTGCAGTTCACCAACACGCCCAACACCGGCACGGTGTTCATCACGCTCAAGCCGTTCAGTCAGCGCAGCCGCAGCGCGGTGCAGATCAACGCCGAGCTCAATGCACGCATCAGCCAGATCCAGCAGGGCTTTGCGTTCGCCTTCATGCCGCCGCCGATCCTGGGGTTGGGCCAGGGCTCGGGCTACTCGCTGTACATCCAGGACCGTGCAGGTCTGGGCTATGGCCAGCTGCAGAGCGCGGTCAATGCGATGTCCGGTGCGATCTCGCAGACGCCGGGCATGCAGTTCCCGATCGGTACCTACCAGGCCAACGTGCCGCAGCTCGATGCCAAGGTCGACCGCGACAAGGCCAAGGCGCAGGGCGTGCCGCTGACCAACCTGTTCGACACGCTGCAGACCTACCTGGGCTCGTCGTACATCAACGACTTCAATCGCTTCGGTCGCACCTATCAGGTGATTGCCCAGGCCGATGGACAGTTCCGCGACAGCGTCGAAGACATCGCCAACCTGCGTACCCGTAACGCCAATGGCGAAATGGTGCCGATCGGCAGCATGGTCACGCTGGGCCAGACCTACGGCCCGGACCCGGTGATCCGCTACAACGGCTACCCGGCGGCCGACCTCATCGGTGAAGCGGACCCGCGCGTGCTCTCGTCCACCGAAGCGATGCAGAAGCTGGCCGGCATGGCACCGCAGGTGTTGCCCAACGGCATGAACATCGAGTGGACCGACCTGAGTTATCAGCAGTCCACGCAGGGCAACTCGGCGTTGATCGTGTTTCCGATGGCGGTGCTGCTGGCGTTCCTGGTGCTGGCCGCGTTGTACGAAAGCTGGACCTTGCCGCTGGCGGTGATCCTGATCGTGCCGATGACCTTGCTGTCTGCCTTGTTCGGTGTGTGGCTGACCGGTGGCGACAACAACGTGTTCGTGCAGGTGGGTCTGGTGGTGTTGATGGGCCTGGCGTGCAAGAACGCGATCCTGATCGTGGAGTTCGCCCGCGAACTCGAAATGCACGGCAAGGGCATCGTGGAAGCCGCACTGGAAGCCTGCCGCCTGCGTCTGCGCCCGATCGTGATGACCTCCATCGCCTTCATCGCCGGCACCGTGCCGCTGGTGTTCGGCCATGGTGCCGGCGCCGAAGTGCGCTCGGTCACCGGCATCACCGTGTTCGCCGGCATGTTGGGTGTGACCTTGTTCGGCCTGTTCCTGACCCCTGTTTTCTATGTGGCACTGCGCAAGTGGGTGACCCGTCGCGGTCCCGCTGCACCGGCTGCCGTTTCGCATGACGCCGTCAAGGCGTAAGCCCGTCACTTCCCCCAATTAAAGAGGATTCACCACATGAGCAACACCAAGATCGCACTGGTCACCGGCGCCACCCGCGGCATCGGCCTGGAAACCGTTCGGCAACTGGCCCAGGCCGGCGTGCACACGCTGCTGGCCGGCCGCAAGCGCGACGACGCCGTCGCCGCCGCGCTCAAGCTGCAGGCCGAAGGCCTGCCGGTGGAAGCGATTCAACTGGACGTCAACGACGACATCAGCATCGCCGCTGCCGTCGGCACGGTGGAGCAGCGCCATGGCCACCTGGACATCCTGGTCAACAACGCCGGCATCATGGTCGAAGACATCCAGCGCAAGCCCTCCGAGCAGAGCCTGGATGCGTGGAAGCGGACCTTCGACACCAACCTGTTCGCGGTGGTTGGCGTGACCAAGGCGTTCCTGCCGCTGCTGCGTCGTTCGCTGGCTGGGCGCATCGTCAACGTGTCGAGCATCCTTGGCTCGTTGACCTTGCACAGCCAGCCCGGCTCGCCGATCTATGACTTCAAGGTGCCGGCCTACAACGCCTCCAAGAGTGCGTTGAACAGCTGGACCGTGCATCTGGCCTACGAACTGCGCGACACCCCGATCAAGGTCAATGCCATCCATCCGGGCTACGTCAAGACCGACATGAACGGTGGCGGCGGCGAGATCGAGGTGGAGCAGGGTGCGTATAGCAGCGTGCAGATGGCGCTGCTGGATGCGCACGGCGCCACCGGCAGCTACACCCACCTGGGAGAGACCTTGCCATGGTAAGAACATTGCTCGGCGCGGCACTGGCCGCGCTGGTGCTCAGCGGTTGCGCGGTCGGGCCGGATTACCGGCCCGACCCACCCGCCTCGGTGACGCTGCAGGGCGCGCAGGACGCGGCCTTCAGCGCCGAATCACCGGTCGGCAACTGGTGGTCGCAATTCGACGACCCGGTGCTGGAACAACTGGTGCGCGATGCGCTGTTCGCCAACCACGACCTGCGCGTTGCGGTGTCGCGGGTGAAGCAGGCACGCGCGGTGTTTGTGGAGCGCCGTCTCGACCAGGCCCCGCACATCACCGCACAGGGCAGCTTCGATCGCCGCGAGCAGCAGCAGGTCATCGCCGGCAACCAGCGTTTCCTTACCGAGCAGACCACGCTCGGTCTGGATGCGGCCTGGGAACTGGACCTGTTCGGTCGCCAGCGTCGTGCGTCGGAAGCCGCACGCGCCGATCTGGATGCAGAGCAGGCCAACCTGCAGGACGTGCAGGTCACCGTCGCCGCGGAAGTGGCGCGCAATTACTTCGAATTGCGCGGCACCCAGAAGCAGCTCGACGTCTCCAAGCGCACCCTGACCAATCTGCGCGACACCCAGAAACTCACGCAGACGCGCTGGGACCTGGGCGCCGGCAGCGAGCTGGATGTGCAGAGCAGCCTGGCGCGGTTGAAGGCGATCGAAGCGGATATTCCGTTGCTGGAAACCGCCGAAGCGCAGTACCGCCATCGTCTGGCGGTGTTGCTGGGGCAACAGCCCGATGCGCTGGATGCCACCCTGGTGGCACGCAGCATGCCGGCGTTCGCACGCCCGTTGCCGCTGGGCGACACTGCCGGCTTGCTGCGTCAGCGTCCGGATGTGCGCAGTGCCGAACGCCGGCTGGCCGCGGCCACCGCGCAGGTCGGTGTGGCCACGGCGGATCTGTTCCCGCGCATCAGCGTGAGTGGGTTTGTCGGCTTCCTGTCCGGCGATGCGGCCAGGTTGACCGAGGGCAACGCCAAGGCCTGGTCGATCACCCCGTCGATCAGCTGGGCGGCGTTCGACTTCGGCACCGTGCGCGCGCGCCTACGTGCGAGCAAGGCGCAGGCCGAGGGCGCATTGGCGCAGTACCAGCAGGCCGTCCTGCTGGCACTGGAAGACACCGAAAACGCCTTGATCGGGTACGGCCGCCAGCAGGCACGTCTGGCGATCGTCGTGGAGCAGGCCAACGCTGCGCGGCGAGCGGAGCAGTTGGCGCAGATCCGCTATCGCGAGGGCTCGGAGGACTTCCTCACCCTGCTGGATGCGCAGCGCACCCAGCTGGCAGCGGACGATGCCCTGGCGCGCGCCGAGGCGGCCGTCAATGTCGGTGTGGTCGGGGTGTACAAGGCGCTTGGCGGCTGGAAGCAGGGCGAAGCGCCCGCCGCTCCGGTGGCGGTGGTCAAGCGTTGATGGACGCGCGGGGCGGCCAGTGGGCCGCCCCGTCGCGACCGCAGTGGGGCATCCCGCTCAGGGATGCGCCATCGGCAGGCAGATGGCGCGCGTGCCGCCGTCCGGGTTGGCGCGCGCTGCGCTCAGTCGGCCACCCGCACGCTGTCGCGGCCACTGTTCTTGGCCAGATACAGCGCCGCATCGGCGCGCGAAAACCAGTCCTGCCAGTGGGTCTCGCCATCGTGGCGCGCGGCCCCCAGCGACACCGTGATCCGCCCGCCCGGGCCACGCAGTCCGTTACGGATCACCTTGCGCAGGCGCTCGGTAGCCGCTTCCAGTTCGGCCAGCGAGCCGGCACGCAGCAGCACCACGAACTCTTCGCCACCGAAGCGGAAGACCTGATGTGGCTCACGCACTTCGTAGCGCAGGATGGTCGCCAGGTCCGACAGCGCCGCATCGCCGGCGGCGTGCCCGTAGAGATCGTTGACCTCCTTGAAATGATCCAGGTCGAGAATGATCAGGCTGTTCAGCCGCTCCTGCGGCTGGCGCTGGTCGATCTGATGGGAGAGCGCGCGTTCGAGCATGCGCCGGTTGGGCAACCCGGTCAGCGCGTCCAGCGAGGCCAATTCTTCCAGATGCACGCGGTCGTCCTGCATGCGCAGCGAGAACGCATAGCCCACCGCCAGCGTCACCAGCGTCACCACCACCGTCGACACGCCCTGGCCGGGGCTGACGATCAGGCCGGGCAAGAACAATAGCGCTGCCATCAACGGCAGGCTCAGCAACACCGCGCGTTGTGGCCCGCACAAGAAATAATTGGTTGCCAGCACCGGAAACAGCCAGGGCAGGGCACCGTCGCCCCCGGTCCAGCAAGCCACCAGGCAGCCGGCGACATTGATCGACGCCAGCCAGACCCCGCCGGTGCCGGTCTGTTCGGCATCGCGCATCTGCCAGCCGCGCCAGATCGCCAGCACGCCCACGACCGCAGTGATCAGGCACGCAACCACCTGGCCAGTCATGGCCAGGTACACCGCATAGAGGCAAAGCAACAGCGCGGTGATTGGCCCAAGCATCTTGACGATGCCGAGGCGGAAATCCCGCCGCAGGTGGAGGATCACATGGAAGGTTCTGTAGGAGTCGGCACCATTATCGGCCCGGCCCTGCCAAAGTTGAGTATGCGGACACCACCGCAATGGGTAGGAAAATGAAGCGTTGCACGGCGGGGCTTCGCACATTCTTGACGGCCTTGCCGCAACCGTATGGCCTTTGTCGTTGGAGTCCGCCATGCCTAGCCGCGAAGAGCTCGATACCCGCCTGGATGCACTGCAGGACGAACTGCCACACCTGGCTGCCGACGACGATGCGGACTTCGACTACCTGGATTTTCAGGCGCGCGCTGAAGCGTTGCTGCGCAGTGCCGAGCCCGAGGATGCGGCGTATGTCCGCACCCGCGTCGACGGCATGCTGGCGGGCGCCGGGCTGATTCCGACCGATGAAGACGGGCACGCCTGTCGCTGAGGCTGCGCCGTCGCAGCGGGTACGCTGCGCCTGGAGTTGCTGCGGGGTGCGAGCGCCGTGTGCCGGATTGAGATGCAGCGTTTGCATTGCACGCCGTGCCGTATCCCATAGCCGCCCGACCGTCAGCAGCCTGCCACCAGCTGGCGTGTCGCCAGCCGCTATAACTGATCACGAATAGTTCCAGCAGGATCGGCCAGCAGATTTCCATCGCCGCCTCGCCGCGTCGGGTTGATCACCGCTGCCGAGCAGCCGTATCGCTCAGGGGCAGCGGGGCCAGCCCTGCACGTGCGAGCGCCGCGGCGCCCACCACCTGATTGCGTCCGGCCTGCTTGGCCCGATACAGCGCCTCGTCTGCGCGCCGCAGCAGTTGCGCGGCGTTGCCCGCATGCTCGGGAAAGCTCGCTACACCGAACGATGCGGTGATCTTCGGCAGCGACACGCCATCGGCCATCACCTGCAAGGCCTCGATGCCGGCGCGCAGCTTCTCGGCCATCATGCAGGCCACCGGCAGGTCCACCTCGGGGAGGATGATCGTCAATTCCTCGCCGCCGTAGCGGCAGCAGATGTCTTCGCCGCGCGTCTGCGCCAGCAGCAGCTCGCCGATCGCCGCCAGCACCCGATCGCCGCCGCTGTGGCCGTGCAGGTCGTTGAACCGCTTGAAATGGTCCACGTCCAGCATCAGCACCGAGAGCGGTTGCACCCGGCGTGTGCAGCGCGCCAGTTCGTGGTTGAGCGCTTCTTCCAGATAGCGTCGGTTGTACAGGCCGGTGAGCGGGTCGCGGATCGACTGCTGGCGCAGCGTCTCGCGCAGACGCAGGCTGTGCAGCACCAGCGAAAGCTGTTCGGCCGCCGCTTCGGCCACCGTCAACGTGGCCAGGCCGCCGGGGTCGTCGCTGCGCAGTGCCAGCATGCCCAACTGTGTGCCCTGGGCCGACAACGGAATGCACACCGTGCTGGCATGCGCCGGAAGATTGGCGTCGGCGTGGCGGCACAGCATGCCGGCGCTGGCGTCATCCACCACATGGGTACGGTCGCGACGCAGCGCCCAGCAGGTGTCCGGCGCAATGCTCGGGCTGTCGCCGTCGGCCATTGCGCCCCAGGCCACCACCTGCTCGGCGCGATCGCGCGATGCGCGCAGCAGGTATACGGCCCCTGCGGCGCCGGGAATCAGTGGCGCGATCGTGCGTGCGGTGATTTCCAGCGCTTCTTCGGCGTCACGGCAGTTCTGCAGCAGGCCCGAATACCGCGCCAGCGCTTCCAGGCCGGCAGACGTGCGCTCCAGGGCCGCGAACGATTCCACCAGGCGCTCGCTGGTATGGCTGGCAGCGTCTTCGGCATGCACCCGCCGCTGCAGCTCGCGCGCCAGCAGGCGGTAGGCCAGCAGCATCACCAGCAGCCCGCTGACGATGCCGATCACGGTCATGCGCAGCACCCACTGCGCGCTGCTGGTGTTGGCCTCGGTGCGTTTGACCAGCTCATGGCGTTCCAGCTCGGTCATGGTCTGCACCTGCCGCCGCAGGGCCGCGGAGGTCTGGAACACGCCCCGCGCGATCGACCCGCGCGCGCCATCCAGTCCATGCGCGCGATAGCTGTGCAGCAGGTCGTTGATCTGCACCAATCGCTTGTCCACCAGCTGCCCCAGCGCACGCGCGTTGCGCCTCTGCACCGGGTTGTCCTGGACCAGGGCATCCAGCCGCACGATGCGCTCGGGCAGGCGCCCGATCGCATCGGCGTACACCCCCAGAAATGCCTCGTTGTCGGTGAGCACGTAGCCGCGCACCGACGACTCTGCCGACAGCAGGCCCGCCTGGATCTCGTCGATGCCGGCCAACACCTCCTGCGTATGCGTCACCCAGCCGGCATCGGACAGCGAACGCTGGGTGGTGAAGTAACCGCCCACTCCGATCAGGACGAAGATGGCCCCGCCGAGCAGCAAGGCTCCGGCGGCACGGCGTTTTGCTTTTTTGGTCAACACCGTGTTCCCCAACACCGATGGTCTGGTTGAGTCCGATGCAAGCCGCGTGCCCAGGTGGGGCAGTCAGCTGGCAGACGGGGCAGCACTCGTCGCCGCCACGTCGTGCCGGTATGCTCGTGACGAACCGTCGAGCCGAGCACACATTGGTCATTTTTCTTGGACGCTACCAGTTGACCTGCCACGCATCGCGCAGTGGCGATGCCGCCGAGTCCTGGAGCGCGGACTGGAACATCGAGCAGATCGGCACCGGCAAGGCGAGCGGCGAGCTCGCAGGCGCCAGGCTGTCGCCGACATTCCCGGACCACCGCAGCGCCATGTCGGCCGCCCGCGTCGCCGGCATGGTGACGCTGGAAGCCATGCACGCCGAAGCACAGCGGCAGCTCGAATACACCTGAGCGGCTATCGTTTCGATCCCACTGCCGCTCCGCCGCTGCATGTCGAGGGTGCCGCTGTTTTCCTGCTGCTGATCGGAGGGCTTCTCCCGCAAATGTCGTTGCGCGAGTTGGACCAACCGACTGAGTCCACGCGTCGCGGCTGCCGGCATCGTCACGCTGGCACGCAGTTTGCGTCGGTTGCCGCAGGGCGCTGGGGAGCGCCGTCGGAGCAATGCAGTGGAAGAGCCCAACAAGAGCGCCCTGGTCCTGCTGCAGCAGGAAGCCACCGAACTGCTCGCGCTGTTCGATCAACTCCGCGGTGAGGCGGCTCTGGATACGGACATCGATCCCTGCCCGCAGCCGCGCAGCACGGGCGCCGAACCCGACGGTGCGCGTCACTAACTGACACGCCTGGTGGCGAACTGTTCACCGCGGCGTCCCGCCTGCTACGCAAACGCATCGAACGCCCATGAAAAAGGCCGGGAACCCTTCATGGAAGGATTCCCGGCCTTGGTCGGTCGTCTTAGGACCGTGGTGTGGTGGAGGTGGGCGGAATCGAACCGCCGTCCGGAAGCACTCCATCCCCGGCACTACATGCTTATCCCTCCGTTAGATCTCGTTCCCAGGCAGCACGGCGGGCAAAGCGCACCTGGAAACCAGCCTGCTTGATCTAGCCGGCAGCTGACAGGCAGCCACTACCGGCGGTTCCGTGATAATGACCCTACATCTACGAGCACGGGCACAAGTAGGTTCGGGGGTTCGCCTTAGGCGGCTGTAGAACTAACAACTAAAGCCAATTAAGCGGCGATAGCGTAGTCCGAACCGTAGTTGTCGTCGTTGGCAACTAAAAGTTTGCTGCTGGATTAACGAGGAAAGCTGCCCCCTCGGCATGCGCCAAGCGACTTCGCGACCCCCCGTCGAAACCAGTGCACCCCCGGGGAAAGCATCAAACGCTGACCACCCCAGTGTAGGGATCGGCGCGCCCTGTCACAAGTGTTGAGATGGGCTGCGCTTACAGTGGCTTCAGGCGGTACCGAACCGAACAGTCTGCAAGCGAGGAGCGAAGCGATGGCGACAGGCAAGCCCCCACGTTCACGCACGCGGCGCGCCATGTCGCGCACGGCCGGCGACACCGAACCCGCACCGTCGCGCCAGCGAGTGCAACGCACCCGGCAGGCGAATGAACCGGCTGTCGCCGCCACGCGCGTGCAGGGCAAGGCGCGCACCGTGATCTATATCCATGGCATCGGTAACAAGCCGCCGGCCGAGGTGTTGCGGTGCCAGTGGGACAAGGCCTTGTTCGGGCGGCCGATGGGGGAGCGCACCCGGCTTGCGTACTGGGTCAATCGCGAGCGCTATCCGGTTGCTGAGCCGGGCACTTGCGATGCGCGCGATGTGGGACCGGCGCTCAACCAGGGCGTGCAACGCGTATTGAGCACGCTGGGGGTGGTGCCGGGCGAGCAGGATCTGCATCTGCTTGCAGACGCCCTGGCGCAGGGCGAACAGGAGCGGTCGGATCTGCATCGCCTGCTCGACGAGCTGGATGGCAAAAGCGGCGCGGGTAGCGTGCAGGCCAAGGGGCCGGTCGATGCGGTCAATCGGGTCCTGCTGCGGCTGATCTCCGCAGCGCTGCTGCAGGATGTGCATGACTTTTTTTTCGTACCGGAGCGTGCCGCAGTGATGCGCGACAGCCTGGTGCAGCGGTTGCGCTCGGGCGGCGGGCCGTTTGTGGTGGTCGCCCATAGCCAGGGCTCGATGATTGCCTATGACGTGTTGCGGCAACTGCGCGCCGCCGACTGCGAGGTGACGCTATTTTTAACCCTGGGATCGCCGCTTGGGTTGCCGCAGGTGCGCAGCATGTTCAAGCGCTGGACGGGTACCCGCAAGCTGCCGTTTCCCGACTGCGTCCAGCAGTGGATCAACGTGGCCGAAACGCGCGACCCGATCGCGCTGGACCCGGATCTCACCGATGACATCGCCAATGCCAAGGGACGTTTTGACAACCTGGCCGGCGCGCGGCTGAATCCGGACTGGCAGCACAACGCCCACTCGGGCTCGGGCTATCTGTCGATCCCGCAGGTGCGCGCTGCCGTGCGTCAGGCGGTTGGCGTCGGCTTCGATCAACCGGTGTCCAACGCGGTGTTGATCAAGGATCTCAGTGAGCAGCTCGAGGCGCATGGCCCCGACCATCGGCACGAGGTACTGATCGAGCTGGATCGGCGGCTGTCGGGGCACGACCCGGGCAGCGTGCGTGCGCTGCTGCTGCGCCAGCTGCGTGAGACCGCCGCACGCAGTACCGGCCTGACAGGCGATGCCCTGGATGAAGCGATCGAACTGGAAGATGGCCTGCAGCGATTCGTCTCGGCCCGGTTGACCCGTTTCGAAATCGAATCGCTGCAGGACCGCTATCGCGCATTGGGCTTTCGCCGGGTGTGGCGTGATGCCGGCAAGCGCGCGCTGATTCACGTCTCCGGCAACGTGCTGCACGCCGATGCCGCGCGCACGGCGTATCGCGCGCGCGGGCAGGAGATCGGCTGGGCAGTCCTGGATACCGGCATCGCGGCCGGGCATCCGCATTTCTTCGCCAAGGGGCAGCGCGACAACGTGGTGGCGCAATGGGATTGCACGCGGCGCGGCGCGCCCAGGCAACTGACCCGCGCCGATGGCGAAGCGTTCACCCGGCTCGATCGGCATGGGCACGGCACGCACATTGCCGGCATCATCGCCGGCCAGTGTCAGGCGGTGATTGCCGATGCGCACGGCACGCCCGGTCGCCCGCTCGAGTTTGCCGGCATGGCGCCGGACGCCCGGCTGTATGGTTTCAAGGTGCTCGACGATGCAGGCAATGGCCGCGATTCGTGGATGATCAAGGCGGTGCAGCAGGTGGCCGCGATCAACGAACGCGCTGGCGAACTGGTCATCCACGGCGTCAATCTGAGCCTGGGCGGCTATTTCGACCCGGAAAGCTACGGCTGCGGTTTTACGCCGCTATGCAACGAGCTGCGGCGGTTGTGGCGGCAAGGCGTGCTGGTGGTGGTGGCCGCCGGTAACGAGGGGCTGGCCTGGTTGATGGGCAAGGATGGCGATGCCTATCCGGCCAACATGGACCTGTCGATCAGCGATCCGGGCAATCTGGAAGACGCCATCGTGGTGGGCTCGGTGCACAAGAGCAGCCCGCACAACTATGGCGTGTCGTATTTCTCTTCGCGCGGGCCCACCGCCGACGGCCGCGGCAAACCCGACGTGGTGGCCCCGGGCGAAAAGATCGTCTCGGCCTACTACGACTTCGACCCGAAAGACCCGGCCAGCCTGATGGTGGAAATGAGCGGCACCAGCATGGCCGCACCGCATGTCTCAGGCGTGCTGGCCGGGTTCTTATCGGCGCGCCGCGAGTTCATCGGCTTCCCCGACCGGGTCAAGCAACTGCTGCTGGACACCAGCACCGACCTGCAGCGCGACCGCTACGTACAGGGCAGGGGAGTGCCGAATTTGATGCGCATGCTTGGAAAGACGTGAATCGGGAGTTGGGAATCGGGAATCGGGAATCGGGAATCGGGAATCGGGAATCGGGAATCGGGAATCGGGAATCGGGAATCAGGAATCAGGAATCAGGAATCGTAAAAGCGTGCCTGGTCGTGCGATGCGGCAGCTAGACTCGCGGCAAGTCAGAAGCAGCCCCCGCTGTTGCGATTCCCAATTCCCAATTCCCAATTCCCGATTCCCGGCACCTTAGGCATCACGATTATGCCGGCGCATCACGCGCTGCTTGTCGCGTTGCCAGTCGCGGTCCTTGGCGGCGTCGCGCTTGTCGTGATTCTGCTTGCCCTTGGCCAGGGCAATTTCCAGCTTGACCTTGTTGCTGCTCCAGTACAGCGCGGTGGGCACCAGGGTATAGCCCTCGCGCTCGACGCGGGTGAGCACCTTGTCGATCTCGGCCCGGTGCAGCAGCAGTTTGCGGTCGCGTCGTTCCACCGGCACCGTGTGCGTGGAGGCCTGGATCAACGGGGTGATCTGGGCGCCGATCAGGTAGATCTCGCCGGAACGGACATACGCGTAACCGTCGACGATGTTGGCGCGGCCGGCGCGGATCGCCTTGATCTCCCAGCCCTGCAGCGCCAGACCGGCTTCGTAGCGTTCTTCCAGGTGGTATTCGTGGCGCGCACGCTTGTTCAGGGCGATGGTTTTCGTGGCCTTCGCGCCGTTTGCTTTATCCTTGGATGGTTTCTTGCTCATGCCGCCATTGTCGCCGATTCGGTGTCGTCAAACGATCTTCCGTCTTTCACAAGTTACGAATGCCTATCATCCGTCGCAGCGCCCTGGTCGAACACAGCGCCTCCCGCATGTTCGATCTGGTCAATGATGTCGCCGCCTATCCGCGCCGCTTCGGCTGGTGCGACGCTGCCCACGTGCTCGAGCAGGACGATGCGCACATCGTGGCGCGCCTGGATCTGGGCTTGGGCTCGTTCCGCACCTGGTTCACCACCGAGAACATCCTCGAACGCCCCGAGCGCATCGTGATGCATCTGCGCGACGGGCCATTCAAGCGCCTGGAGGGCTTGTGGGAATTTCAGGCCCTGGGCGAGAGCGCGTGCAAGGTCAGCCTGACCCTCGAAGTGGAGACCAGCTCGCGTTTGCTGGGCCCGGCGCTGGCGCTGGGCTTCCAGGGCCTGGCCGATCGCATGGTCAACGACTTTGTGCGCGTCGCCGACCGCGGCGACGTATGACGGTGCAGGTCGAGGTCGTCCTGGCCTGGCCTGACCGCTACAGCAGCGTGCAGCTGGAGGTGCCGCAGGGCACGACGGTTGCCGAGGCGGTGGCCTCCTCCGGGCTGACGCGGGACTACACGCCTGCCGCGCTGGCGATTCACGGTGTGGTGGTACGGCCGGAGCAGGCACTGTGCGCGGGTGACCGGATCGAATTGCTCAGGCCGCTGCTGCTGGACCCCAAGGAAGCCCGTCGTCGACGCGCTGCGCCCGACCGGAAGAGCGGATCCGGTACGTAGTTGCACGGTTGTCCATCGTCGTCAGGCGAAGTGTTGTTGAGCGAACTGTTCCGCACAGATGGAACAAAAAAACGGCATCACTGGCCGGTTTTCAAGGCGCTGCATAGGGCCGGGCAATCGCCCGACCTGCAACCTGGCCATCAACGGCCGCGTTGCTTCTTCTTGTCGCGGGCTAGGTTGCGGCCGAACTGCTTGGGCGCGGACTTGGCCAGCTGCTCGTCCTGCGACGGGAAATAATCGCCTTCCCAACGCGTCACCTGATCGTTCTCGAAGAACACGG
Source organism: Xanthomonas sp. NCPPB 1068 (assembly GCF_041479385.2). NCBI lineage: Bacteria > Pseudomonadati > Pseudomonadota > Gammaproteobacteria > Lysobacterales > Lysobacteraceae > Xanthomonas > Xanthomonas sp. NCPPB 1068. The sequence goes on from NZ_CM192986.1 coordinate 1,756,390, forward strand.
TGAAATTCTTGACTTCGGTATGCGCCAGGCGGTCGACGCGCTGGGTGGACGTGTAGTCCCAACGCTGCGCATGGAACGGGTCGGGAATGGACGGCGTCCCCAGCAACGCGCTGACCTGCTGCTTGCTCTGGCCTACCTGCAGTTGCTCCACGGCGTTCTGCTTGATCAGGTTGCCCTGGTAGATCGGCTGCTTGTAGATGATGCCGCAGCCAGCGGTGGAAAGAGCAATGGCGGCGACCAGCAGGAGATTGCGCATCGGGGAGTAAGTGCTGAGGAAATCACGCCGATGATACACTCCCGCCGGTCGCCGCGACCCGTTTGATGGCAGCTGGCGCTAAATCGCCAATGAACGGAGAACATATGGAAACCCACGACCTGCGCAAAGTCGGGCTCAAGGTGACCCATCCGCGCATGCGGATCCTGGAGTTGCTCGAACAGAAGAGCAACCAGCATCACCTCAGCGCAGAAGACATCTACCGGCAGCTGCTCGATCACGGCGACGAGATCGGGCTGGCCACGGTGTACCGCGTGCTGACGCAGTTCGAAGCCGCCGGCCTGGTGCTCAAGCACAATTTCGAGGGCGGGCAGGCCGTATACGAGCTCGATCGCGGCGGCCACCACGACCATATGGTCGATGTGGATACCGGTCACGTCATCGAGTTCGAAAGCGAAGAGATTGAAGCGCTGCAGCGCCAGATTGCGGCCAAGCACGGCTACGAGCTGGAAGAGCATTCGCTGGTGCTGTACGTGCGCAAGAAGCGTCCGCGCTGAGCCAGGTGTATCGCAGGGGCGAATGACAAGGCGGCTTCGGCCGCCTTGTGCGTTCTGGGGCGTGAAGTTGGATTTGATGCACGGGCTTGCCCCCATCCGCCCTTCGGGCACCTTCCCCCGCAGGCGGGGGAAGGGAGCAGGTGGGTGGTCAGTCGCGGTGCAACCGGTAGATCGCGCGTAGCCAGGCATCCCTTCTCCCGCTGGCGGGAGAAGGTGGCGCGCAGCGCCGGATGAGGGGCGACACCGTGTACGGCTGTCGCGCCTGTCGTAGTCGCGTCGCAGCGATGTCGCCCCCATCCGCCCTTCGGGCACCTTCCCCCGCAGGCGGGGGAAGGGCGCGGTGGGTGGTCAGTTGCGGTGCAATCGGCAGATCACGCGCAGCCAGGCATCCCTTCTCCCGCTGGCGGGAGAAGGTGGCGCGCAGCGCCGGATGAGGGCGGCACCGTTTACGGCTGTCGCGCCTGTCGTGGTCGCGTCGCAGCGATGTCGCCCCCATCCGCCCCTCGGGCACCTTCCCCCCCGCGGGCGAGGAAAGGGCGCGGTGGGTAGTCAGTTGCGGTGCAACCGGCAGATCACGTGCAGCCAGGCATCCCTTCTCCCGCTGGCGGGAGAAGGTGGCGCGCAGCGCCGGATGAGGGGCGACACCGTGTACGGCTGTCGCCCCTGTCGTAGTCGCGTCGCAGCGATGCCGCCCCCATCCGCCCTTCGGGCACCTTCCCCCGCAGACGGGGGAGGGAGCCTCGTCAGCGGAGCAAGGGCGTCTTGCTGACGAGGGTAGGGAGTCTCGTCAGTGGAAAGGAACTCTCGCAAGCGCACGACGGTCGTGCTGCCACGCGTCATCACTGCCGCCGCCGTCGCACCGGCGTGGCGGCACTAGGCGCTGCCGGCCCCGATCAGGCGCTTTGCAACAGCTTGCGGGCAGCCGCGCGGGCTTCCTTGCTCACTTCCACGCCGCCGAGCATGCGCGCCAGTTCTTCCTGGCGGGCTTGCGGGCCGAGCAGTTCCACCGCGCTCTGGGTCATGCCGTCCACCGGTGCCTTGCTGACCCGGTAGTGCGCGTGGCCCTTGGCCGCAACCTGCGGCAGGTGGGTCACGCACAGCACCTGGCGTTCTTCGCCCAGGGCGCGCAGCTTTTGCCCGACGATATCGGCCACCGCGCCGCCGATGCCCGAATCCACTTCGTCGAACACCATGGTCGGCACGCTGTCCAGGCCGAGCGCGGCCACCTCGATGGCCAGCGAGATACGCGATAGCTCGCCGCCGGAGGCGACCTTGCGCAGGGCACGCGGCGGTTGCCCGGCGTTGGCGGCTACCAGGAATTCCACCCGTTCGGCGCCGTTGGGGTCCGGCCGGGCGCTGTCGTGTGGCTGCAGCTGGATCAGGAATTGCCCACCGCCCATGCCCAGTTCGCCGATCAGGGTGGTGGTGGCGGCCGACAGGGCCTCGGCGGCGCTCTGGCGGCTGGCGCTGAGCACGCTGGCCGCACTGCGCCAGACGCCGGTGGCGGTGTCGATGTGCTTGTCCAGCTGCTGCAGGCGCTCGTCGGCGCCGCGTAGGCTCTCCACCTCGGCGCTCAGGTGGTCGCGGTGGGCGGCCAGCTCGTCCGGGGCGACGCGATGTTTGCGCGCCAGGTCGTGCAGCCGGCCTAGGCGGCGTTCCATGGCCTCGAACTGGGCCGGGTCGGCGTCCAGGTCGTCGCGCACGCGGTCGAGCAGGGCCAGTGCCTCTTCGATCTGGATCACGGCGCTGTCCAGCAGTGCGTCCACCTCACCCAGGCGCGGTTCGTGCTCGGCCACGCGGGCCAGATCGTGTCGACTGTCCTGCAACAGGCCCAGCGCGCTGGCGCCGTCGTCGCCGTTGAGCTGTTGGGCCACGCTGTCGCAGGCGCCGATCAGCGCGGTGGCATGGGCCTGGCGGCGGTGATTGACGTCCAGGGCGGCGATCGCGGCCGGGTCCAGGTCCTCGCGTTCCAGTTCGGCCAGTTGGTGCTCGAGGAAGCCGATGCGGTCGGAGACATCGCCCTGTGCCGAAAGCGCGTCGCGCTCGTCCAGCAGCGCCTGCCAGCGCTGGCTGGCCTGGCGCACCTGCTCGCGCTGGGCGCTGTTGCGGGCATAGGCATCGAGCAGAGCGAGCTGGCTGTGCCGGGCCATCAGCGCCTGGTGCTCGTGCTGGCCGTGGATTTCCACCAGCCGGGAGGCCAGCTCGGCCAGTTGCGAGGAGGTGACTGGGCGGCCGTTGATCCAGGCACGCGAGCCACCGTCGGCGCGGATGATCCGGCGCAGCTGGCACTGGGCATCGTCATCCAGTTCGTTGTCGGCCAGCCAGCCCAGGCCGGGGTGCTCGGCCGGCAGCTGGAATTCGGCCGACAGTTCGGCGCGGTCGGCACCGTGGCGCACCACGCCGCTATCGGCGCGCAGGCCGGACAGAAAGCCCAGCGCGTCCACCATCAGCGACTTGCCGGCGCCGGTTTCGCCCGACACCACGGTCATGCCCGGCCCGAATTCCAGTTCGGTGGCACGGACAACGGCGAAATCCTTGATCGAGAGGTGTCTGAGCATGGGGTCGAGTGTGAACGCTTTGGGGAAGCTTAGGGTGGGAGGGGCAGACGGGGAATCAGGCGCTTGCCATCCCCGAGGCCAGACATTATCTATGCCCAGTCTCACCGGATGATCCCATGCGCGCGTCCCAGTCCCCAATGCTCGATCCCCGCGCCCGCCAGTTGCTGCGCACCCTGATCGCGCGCTACATCCGCGACGGCGAGCCGGTGGGGTCCAAGACCCTGGCCCAGCATGCCGGGCTGGATGTCAGCCCGGCCACCATCCGCAACATTCTTGCCGACCTGGAAGACGTGGGCCTGCTCAGCTCCCCGCACACCTCGGCCGGGCGTATTCCGACTGCACATGGCTACCGGGTCTTCGTCGACAGCCTGGTGCAGATGCAGCCGCCCGGCGAAGACGAAGTGCGCCGCCTGCGCGCGGAGCTCGCCAGCGGCAACGGAACCCAATCGTTGCTGGGCAGCGCCTCGCAGATGCTGTCGGCGATGAGTCACTTCGTCGGGGTGGTCAGTGCGCCGCGGCGCGAGCAGTTTGCGTTCCGGCATATCGATTTCGTGGCGCTGGACGCGCGCCGGGTGCTGGCGATCCTGGTGTTTGCCGACAACGAGGTGCAGAACCGGGTGATCGAGCCGCGCCGCGCCTACGAGCCCGCCGAGCTGGAACGGGTGGCCAATTACCTCAATGCGCAGTTCGCCGGGCGCGCGCTGTCGGACATCCGCGTCAGCCTGCTGCGCGAGCTGCGCATGGCCAAGAACGAGATGGAGCAGCTGCTGGCGCACAGCGTGGACCTGGCCAGCGAGGCGCTGGTGCCGGCCGATGCCGACGACATGGTGATGGCCGGGCAGACCCGCCTGATGGGCGTGCAGGACCTGTCGGACCTGGACCGGCTGCGCGAGCTGTTCGAGGCCTTCGCCAGCAAGCGCGAGATCCTGCAGTTGCTCGAACGCACCATCCAGGCGCCGGGCGTGCGCATTTTCATCGGCGAGGAAACCGGCATGGTGTCGCTGGACGATGTCTCGCTGGTCACCGCGCCATACACCGCCAACGGCCAGGTGCTGGGCGTGCTGGGCGTGATCGGTCCCAAACGCATGGCCTATGACCGGGTGATTCCGCTGGTGCAGACTGCCGCCGAGGTGCTGGGCGCGGCCATGGAGCCGCCCGGCGCGCGATAACCGGCGGCGATCGGCGCGATTGTTTGCTTGAAACGCGCGCGAGCGCCCACATACGGGGTGACGTTGGGGCGGGCGTTCCGCTTGCCCGGGAACTGCACATGAACCAAGACCACCCCGAATTCGACTCCGAAGACCTGTCCCAGAACCCACCCGAGACCGATCCGCTCAAGGCCGAGATCGAGTCGCTGCGCAGCGAGATCGCGTTGGTCAAGGCCGACGCCCTGCGCGAGCGCGCCGACCTGGAAAACCAGCGCAAGCGCATCGCCCGCGATGTCGAGAACGCCCGCAAGTTCGCCAACGAGAAGCTGCTGGGCGAGCTGCTGCCGGTGTTCGACAGCCTGGACGCCGGGTTGACCGCCGCCGGCAGCGAGCCCAGCCCGCTGCGCGATGGCCTGGACATGACCTACAAGCAATTGCTCAAGGTCGCTGCCGACAATGGCCTGACCCTGCTCGACCCGGTCGGCCAGCCGTTCAACCCCGACCAGCACCAGGCGATCAGCCAGGGCGAGGCCGAAGGCATCGCGCCCGGCCACATCGTGCAGGTGTTCCAGAAGGGCTACCTGCTCAACGACCGCCTGCTGCGTCCGGCCCTGGTGGTCGTGGCCAAGCACGACTGACCGGCAGCGCCCGGCTGAACTGCCAGGCGCGCCGGTGAAACACAGATGCGCACGGATGGCTTGAACACCTGCGCACCACCCCCACATCTCAGCCAGACCCGGCGTCGCCGGACACAGCTACAGAATCATCAGGAGCGTATCCATGGGCAAGATCATTGGTATTGACCTCGGCACCACGAACTCGTGCGTGGCGATCATGGACGGCGGCAAGGCCCGCGTCATCGAAAATTCCGAGGGCGACCGCACCACGCCCTCGATCGTCGCCTACACCAAGGACGGCGAAGTGCTGGTCGGTGCCTCGGCCAAGCGCCAGGCCGTGACCAACCCGAAGAACACCTTCTACGCGGTGAAGCGCCTGATCGGCCGCAAGTTCACCGACGGCGAAGTGCAGAAGGACATCTCGCACGTGCCGTACGGCATCCTGGCGCACGACAACGGCGATGCCTGGGTGCAGACCAGCGATGGCAAGCGCATGGCGCCGCAGGAAATCTCCGCGCGCGTGCTGGAGAAGATGAAGAAGACCGCCGAAGACTTCCTCGGCGAGAAGGTCACCGAAGCGGTCATCACCGTGCCGGCGTACTTCAACGACAGCCAGCGTCAGGCCACCAAGGACGCTGGCCGCATCGCCGGTCTGGACGTCAAGCGCATCATCAACGAGCCGACCGCGGCAGCCCTGGCCTATGGCCTGGACAAGAACGGCGGCGACCGCAAGATTGCCGTGTACGACCTGGGCGGCGGCACCTTCGACGTCTCGATCATTGAAATTGCCGAAGTCGATGGCGAGAAGCAGTTCGAAGTGCTGGCCACCAACGGCGACACCTTCCTGGGCGGCGAAGACTTCGACAACCGCGTCATCGAGTACCTGGTCGACGAATTCAACAAGGATCAAGGCATCGATCTGCGCAAGGATCCGTTGGCGCTACAGCGCCTGAAGGACGCGGCAGAGCGCGCCAAGATCGAGTTGTCGTCCAGCCAGCAGACCGAAGTGAACCTGCCGTACGTCACTGCCGACGCCTCGGGCCCGAAGCACCTCAACATCAAGTTGACGCGTGCCAAGCTCGAAGCGCTGGTCGAAGACCTGGTCAAGAAGTCGATTGAGCCGTGCCGCACCGCGTTGAACGACGCCGGCCTGCGCGCCAGCGACATCAACGAAGTGATCCTGGTCGGCGGTCAGACCCGCATGCCGAAGGTGCAGCAGGCGGTTGCCGATTTCTTCGGCAAGGAACCGCGCAAGGACGTCAATCCGGACGAAGCCGTGGCCGTGGGCGCTGCGATCCAGGGCGGCGTGCTGGCCGGCGACGTCAAGGACGTGCTGCTGCTGGACGTGACCCCGCTGTCGCTGGGTATCGAAACCATGGGCGGCGTGTTCACCAAGATCATCGAAAAGAACACCACCATCCCGACCAAGGCGTCGCAGACCTTCTCCACCGCCGAAGACAACCAGTCGGCCGTGACCGTGCACGTGTTGCAGGGTGAGCGCGAGCAGGCCCGCTTCAACAAGTCGCTGGCCAAGTTCGACCTGTCCGGCATCGAGCCGGCGCCGCGCGGCATGCCGCAGGTGGAGGTGTCCTTCGACATCGACGCCAACGGCATCCTGCACGTCTCGGCCAAGGACAAGAAGACCAACAAGGAACAGAAGGTCGAGATCAAGGCCGGTTCGGGCCTGTCGGACGAAGAGATCCAGCGCATGGTCGCCGACGCGGAAGCCAACCGCGAAGAAGACAAGAAGTTCCAGGAGCTGGTGCAGACCCGCAACCAGGCCGATGGCCTGATCCACGCCACCCGCACCGCGATCACCGAGCATGGCAGCAAAGTCGGTGGCGATGTGATCGGCAAGGTGGAAGCGGCGCTGTCGGATCTGGAAACCGCCATGAAGGGCGACGACAAGGCGCAGATCGAAGCGCGCAGCAAGACGCTGGAAGAAGCCGGCCAGTCGCTGTACGCCGCGGCTGCCGCAGCAGAGCAGGGCGGCAACGCCGATGCGGCCAGCGGCAATGCGCAGGCTTCCAAGGCCGCCGACGACGTGGTGGACGCCGAGTTCACCGAGGTCAAGGACGACAAGAAGTAAGCCGTGATTCGGGAGTCGGGAGTGGGGATTCGCACGCCGCCGTGCGGGTGAGTCCCCACCCCGATATCCTCTACGCGTCGCGTCGCCAGGGCGGAACAGCACATGCTGTCCGCTTTCGCGTTTCAACGAATCTCAAATCACGAATCCCGAATCCCGGCTTATGAGCAAACGCGATTATTACGAAGTGCTGGGCGTGGCCCGTGGCGCCAGCGACGAAGAGCTGAAGAAGGCGTATCGGCGTTGTGCAATGAAGCACCACCCGGACCGCAACCCCGGCGACGCTGCTGCCGAAGCGGCGTTCAAGGAGTGCAAGGAAGCCTACGAAGTGCTGTCCGATGGCAATAAGCGTCGTGCCTATGACGCGCACGGCCATGCGGCGTTCGAGCACGGCATGGGCGGTGGTGGCGGGCCTGGTGGCCCGGACATGGGAGATATCTTTGGCGATATCTTCGGCAATATTTTTGGCGGTGGCGCCGCCGGTCCGCGCGCTGCGCGACGTGGTGCCGACGTCGGTTACGTCCTGGAACTGGATCTGGAAGAAGCCGTCGCCGGCATCGAGCGACGCATCGAGATCCCGACCCTGATCGAGTGCACGCCATGCCATGGCAGCGGCTCGGAAGACGGCAAGGTCGAGACCTGTGGTACCTGCCATGGACGCGGCCAGGTCCGCATCCAGCGCGGCATCTTCGCGATGCAGCAGAGCTGCCCGCATTGCGACGGGCGCGGCACGTTGATCCAGAACCCGTGCAAGACCTGCCACGGGGCAGGGCGCGTGGAAGAGGACAAGGTGCTGTCGATCAAGGTGCCGGCCGGCGTGGATACCGGCGACCGGATTCGTCTGGCAGGCGAGGGCGAGGCCGGTCCGGCCGGTACACCGCCGGGCGATCTGTATGTGGAAGTGCGCGTGCGTGAGCATGCGATCTTCCAGCGCGATGGCGACGACCTGCACTGCGAAGTGCCGATCCGCATCTCGCAGGCGGCGCTCGGCGATACCGTCCGCGTGGCGACCTTGGGCGGCGAGGCGGAAATTCGCATCCCGGCCGAAACCCAGACCGGCAAGCTGTTCCGCCTGCGCGGCAAGGGCGTGCGCTCGGTGCGCAGCCGCAGCGAAGGCGATCTGTATTGCCGCGTGGTGGTGGAAACCCCGGTCAACCTCACCGCCGATCAACGTGAGCTGCTGCAACAGTTCGAGGCCACGTTCACCGGTGAGGATGCGCGCAAGCATTCGCCCAAGTCGGCCACCTTCATCGATGGCGTCAAGGGTTTCTGGGACCGTATGACGTCGTAAGCGACGTCTGTCTCGCGGGGAGCGACAGGAGACGCCATGCGTTTCCCGTCGCGGCAAGACCTCATTCCTTCTCCCATCGGGAGAAGGTGTCCGAAGGGCGGATGAGGGCGAGCCTGCAGGGGCATCAGCCGCTCGTCCCTCAATCGATGGCCAAACGTGGCAGCCACTCACCTCGCATTACCATTGACACGCCAGGCGCGGTCGTGGCAACGCTCAACGGCGTTCGGTATGGCAATGCATCGAGCAGCTGCCATCTCGTGCCATCCGTACACGCCGGATCACACTGATCCACTACCCGCGTATCCGCTCACGCGTTGCGGAGGATAATGGCGTCATCTCTACGAAGACGGCCACCCCATGAGCGATGCAACCGACAGCCACCTCGTCCACGGTCGCCGCCAGCGCCCCGACGGTCCTTCGCCGATCGATGTGATCTCGGTGCAGTCGCAACTGGTCTACGGGCACGCCGGAAATAGCGCTGCGGTGCCGCCGCTGCGCGCGCTGGGGCTACGTGTGGCCGAAGTGCCGACGACGCTGCTGAGCAATGCGCCGTTTTACGCCACGTTGCGCGGCCGTATCCTGCCGGCGGACTGGCTGGCCGACCTCCTGCTCGGCGCCACCGAACGCGGCCTGCCGCAGCGTGCACGCATGCTGGTCTCCGGTTACTTCGGCAGCCTGGCGAACGGCCAAGCTTTCGCCGACTGGCTGGAGCAGACCTTGCCGCAGGCGCCGCAGCTGCGTTATTGCCTGGACCCGGTGATTGGCGACACGCACACCGGCCCGTATGTGGAACCCGGGCTGGAGCGCGTGTTCGCCGAGCGTTTGCTGCCGCACGCCTGGCTGGTCACGCCCAATGCCTTCGAACTGGGGCGTTTGACCGGCTTGCCCAGCCTGCAGCAAGACGATGCCATCGCCGCCGCACGTGCCTTGCTGGCACGCGGGCCGCAGTGGGTGCTCGCCCACAGTGTGGCCGGTGCAGCAGGCGAGCTGGTCACCCTGGCGGTCAGCACGGAGGCGGTCTATCGCTGGGCCAGCCCGCATCTGCCGGTGGACGTGGCCGGCACCGGCGATGTGCTGATGGCCTTGCTGATCGGCTTGTTGCTGCGCGATGTACCGTTCGAGCAGGCGGTGGGCCACGCGCTCAGTGGCGTGCACAGCGCACTGGAGGCGACCTTGGCGGCGGGGTACGAAGAGTTCGACGTGCTGGCCGCCGCGCCGGCTGCGCTCGCGGCATCGCCGCGTTTTGCCGTCGAGCGCCTGGCATGATTCCCCAGCCGGTCGTCGGCATCGTCGGCATTGCCGGCGCGTACGGACGCTGGCTGGCGCAGTTCCTGCGCACGCGCATGCAGCTGGAAGTGATCGGCTTCGATCCTGCCGACAGTGGCGGCATCGACGAAGCCACCCTGGCGCAGCGGGCGGACGTGCTGATTTTTTCCGCGCCCATTCGCCACACCGCCGCCTTGATCGAGCGCTATGTCGCGCTTGCCGGCGCGCGCGCGGCATCGCAGCTGTGGATGGATGTCACCTCGATCAAGCAGGCGCCGGTGGCGGCGATGCTGGCATCGCCGGCCGAGGTGGTCGGTCTGCATCCGATGACTGCGCCACCCAAGTCGCCCACGCTGAAGGGGCGGGTGATGGTGGTATGCGAAGCGCGCCTGCAGCGCTGGTCCACGTGGGTACAGACCTTGTGCACGGCCCTGCAGGCCGAATGCGTCTACGCCACGCCCGAGCACCATGACCGGGTGATGGCGCTGGTGCAGGCGATGGTGCATGCCACCCATCTGGCACAGGCCGGCACCTTGCGCGACTACGCGCCGCTGCTGGGCCAGTTGCAGGCCTTGATGCCGTATCGCTCGGCATCGTTCGAGCTGGACACGGCGGTAATCGCGCGCATTCTCTCGCTCAACCCCGCGATCTACGAAGACATCCAGTTCGGCAACCCGTACGTGGGCGAAATGCTCGACCGCTTGGTCTTGCAGCTGCAACAGCTGCGTGCACTCGTCGCGCAGGGCGACGATGCCGCACGCGCGCAGTTCCGGGCCCGGTTCCTGCATGACAACGCGCAGGCCCTGCAACACGACGCGCTGGCCGCCGGCAACTACACCTACGAACGGGTGGGCTATCTGCTTGCAGATCTCACCGAGCCGTTGACCCTGAGCGTGTACCTGCCGGAAGACCAGCCTGGTTCGCTGCGCGCGCTGTTGCATGTGTTCGAGCAGCACGGGGTGAATCTGTCGTCGATCCATTCCTCGCGTACGCCGGTGGGCGAGTTGCACTTCCGGATCGGCTTCGAGCCCGACAGCGACCGGGTGGCGCTGACCCAGGCGGCGAGCGAGATCGACCGCAGTGGCATCGGGCGCGTTCTGGAACGGTCGGATCGCGCCGTTGGTTGAAGCACTGTCGGTTCACTGTCCGACGCTTGTGGCAATCACCGTAGCGCACTCGAGCGTGCACATGCGCCGCGCAGTTGTTCGGTGCGCTAAGGCACCGCCTGCGCGAGGCACAGGTAGCCGGCAACGGTTTCATCCACACAGGGTGTGGATGAAAGCTGCACAAGCATGTGGATAACCGGGCGCAGCCCTTGCACAGCAAGGGCTGCCGGTTTGCTGGTCAAAAAATGATCAACACCGTCTCAAGGCATGGAAAGCTGCAGCTCGCCGCCTTCGGTCACGAAACGCTGGCCCTGCCGATGCAGATGGCGGCCATCGGGAAGTTCATACCGTGGCGCGGCGTGCGTTTCGGATGTGGATGCGTGCTCGTCGCGGAACTCGATGATGACGTACGGCTCGCCATCTGCACCAATCGCGGGAAATTGCCGGAAAGACATAGGCACCTCCGAAAGAGTCGAGGGTTGCAATGCGGATCATCGGCCCGCACCACCAGCGCGTGCTGGCACGCCGAGCATGCGTAGCCACGTGTTACCCAGGCGTCATTGCGCAATCCGGCGACAACGGGAAGGTCGAGCCCGCTGGGCGCGCTGCTATGTCATGCGCGCCCGGCAACGCTGCAGCGGACGATGTGCACGTTCACACCAGCGCCCGGTCGCGGCGATCGCGAGGGACCGCCAAGAGCGATGGCGCGGAGACTGGGTACTTGCAGCACGCGGCTGACGCGGGCGCCTGGCAAGGCCGCGCCCACAATCGCTTGCGCGAAAAACCTCAAGACCTGGGTGGGCTGGGGCGCCATGCACCGCCAGGCAGTGCGGTACGCCCGTGCCAAAGCGCCACGCATCAACGGCTCAGCTGCAGCGCGTCCCGGTCGGCCGTGGCCGCGGCCAGTTCGGCGCGTGCCGACGCAATGCGCGCCTGCGCATCGATCAGGCGCACGCGCGCGTCGTTGGCGGTTTCCTCGCGCTGATTGACCAGGAAGAAATCGCCCGAGCCCAGCTCGAAGCGGCGTCGCTCGGCGGCAGCCAGGCGGTCGGCCAGGCCGCGTTCTTCGTCGGCGATCTTGGCCAGGCGCTCGGCGGCATTGAGCGAGATGACGATGGATTCCACCTCCACCGAGATCTGGTCGCGCAGGAAACGGCTGCGTTGGTCCAGCGCCTCGATCTCGGCGCGCGCTTCGGCCACGCGGCCCTTGGCGGAGCGATTTTCCAACGGCACGCTGAAACGGAACCCGATGATCGCATCGGTCTGCGAGCGGTTGGGGCCACCCACGCCCGGGTCGCCCAGATCCTTGCTGACCTCGAAACTGACATCCAGCCGTGGTTTCAGATCGTTCTGCGCCAGCATCAGCCGTGCGGTGGCCTGATCGATGCGGGTCAGCACGGCGCGGTAATCCGGGCGTTCCACCGGCGCGGTGATCTTGCTGGCACCGGCCAGCCCTTCCAGCGCGGAGGTGTCTGCCGGCAGACGCTCGTTGGAGACGATCAGCGGCATGCCGGCCTCGTCGCGCAGGTACAGCGACAACGCGTTGGCGGCGTTGGCAAAGTCCTGCTCCGAGCGCACCACCAGGGCGCGACGGCGAACCAGGTTCTGGTCGTTCTCGGTCAGCAGGATGGTTGGGCGCGCGCCCAGCGTGACCTGCCGCGAAATCGCGTTGCGTCGCCGCTCGGCCAACTCCAGCAGGTCCTTGTAGGCGCGCAACTTCAACCCGGCTGCCACCCAGCTCTGGTAGGCATCCACGGCGCGGCGCTGCACGCCGATCGCCACCATTTCCGCTTCGTACCGGGCTACATCGATGTCGGCGCTGGTGACGCTGCGACGGGTGCGGCGTTCGTCGACCACGCGGTCGCGCAGCAAGGCATACAGCGCCCCGACCTTCACTTCGCCGCCGCGGTCGGTATAGGACTTGTCTTCGTAGACCGGAAACGACCCACGCGACGAGCGGTAGCCGCCGTAGTAATAACCGCCGTTGTTCTCGAACGGCCGCTTGACGCCGGTTTCGATGGTGCTGCCGTCGTAATAGCCGGCCTCGCGCGAGCGGCCCTCGATATCGAACACGGTGTCGAACGCACCGTCGGCGGAGATGCCCTTGCCTTCGGCCTGGCGCACCTTTGCCAGCGCTTCGACGATCTGCGGTGCGGAACGGGCAGACGATTGCAGCACCTCGTCCAGGCTCAGCGGCGCGGTCTGGGCGAATGCGGCACCGGGGCACAGTGCGATCAGCAGGACAAGCAGACGGTGCCTCATTTCTTGCCCGTCTCCTCGTCTTCGGACTTGGAGGCGGCAGGCTTGGTCTTGCCATCCTCCTGCGTGGTCGCGGCGGGGCGGCGGCCAAATTCCAGCGGGAAGTTGTTGAGCTGGCGCCACAGTTCGTAGCCCACCCGCACCGTTTCGCCCTGCACCCAGCCGCGCACCTTGCCGCCCTGGCGGGCGAATTCCTGCGCCGGCCATGCCGGTTTGCCAGGCTGGGGTTCGACCAGGATGCGGAACAGGCCGTCGGGCGCGGCGTTGGGGTCGATGGCGCGCACGCGGCCGTCGAACATGCCGTGCGCTACCGACGGCCAGCCGCTGAACTGGATCGCCGGCCAGCCTTCGAACTCCAGCCGCACCGGGCGGCCAGGACGAATCAGCGGCACGTCGCGGCCGTCGATGTACAGCTCCACCGCGCGCTCCACGCGCTCCGGCGCGATCACCGCCAGCACCGTGCCGGGCGAGACCATGGCGCTGCCGCTGGCGGCGTTGAGTTGCTGCACGCGGCCATCGCGCGGCGCGCGCACCAGCTGCGCGGACTGGCGGTTCAACTGGATGTCGATGCGGGTCAGCTTGGCGCGCGACTCGGCCAGCTTGGCATCGGCCTCGGCCACCTTGATCTGGGTCAGCTCGTAGTCGCGGCGGCCGGCCAGCCCTTCGTCCAGCAATTGCTTGCTGCGCGCGACATCAATGCTGGCAACCGCGCGTGACTGCTGGATGGCGGTGATTTCCGCCGCCACCTGCGCGCGCTCGCTGGCCAGGCGGGCGAGCAGATCCGGGTCCAGGTCGCCGACGCGGGCGATCGGGTCGCCCTTGGACACGTGCTGGCCATCGTGCACGTACCAGCGCTCCACCCGGCCGGGCACGAAGGCGGTGACCTGTTGCTGGCGATCGCCTGGATCGAGCGAGACCACCTGGCCCTTGCCGCTGGCAGTCTGCACCCAGGGGGCGAACGCCAGGATGGACGCAGCGATGGCAACGCCGATCAGCAGCATCCACGCCAGCGCCTTGGCGATGCTGGGCGGCCGCATGGACGCCAGGGTAGGGAAGTGCGCGATCCGGTCAGGGGCGTGCTGCATTGTCTGCCTCCTGGGTGGATGCGATCAGTTCGGCGCGGGTGGCGTAACGTTGCTGGCGCTCGGGCTCCAGCCGGAACCAGCCATCCAGGGTGATGTCCTCCGGCCGGCCGGTGCACAGCAGGACGGTGGTCCCGGCCTCCTTCAAGCGGCGCAGCACCCGGGTCAGGCGCTCGGCGGGCAACAGGTCGTACAGCTGCGACAACATCAGCACGCGCGGGCGCACCAGCAGCGCATTGGCCAGCTTCAGCGCCATCACCTCGCCGATCCACAGCGGGAAGCCGGAAGCAGCGAGCCGGGTGTCCAGTCCCTGCGGCAGCGCGGCGATGCGCGCGCGCAGCCCCACCGTGTCGATGGCTTCGAGCATCGCTTCGGACGTCACATCGGCCGAGGCCATCGCCAGGTATTCGCGGATGGTGACCTCCACGATGGTCGGGCGATCGAGCACGGTCACTTCCGAACGCAGCAGGTACATGTCGAAGGTGGCCATGTCGGCGCCGCCCACCATCACCAGGCCGCGATCGGGTACCACGTGCCGCTTGAGCACCATCGCCAGCAAGCGCTCGGCGCCGCCGTCGGCCAGCGTCACCAGCTGCTCGCCGGCGTCCAGCGCGAAATCGAACCGCGCCCCTTCGATCACCACGCCATCCAGCCGCACCGCGCTGTTGCCGGGCGTCTTGCCGGCCGCGGCCACCGCGCGTTCCTGTGGGATGGCGTACAGCAACGACAGTTCTTCTGCGCTGGCGACCAGGTCGTAAAACACGTCCAGGTACGAGCCCAGCTGCGCAATGCCGTAGAACACCGCGCTGAGGATCAGCTCGGCCGCCACCAGCTGGCCGATCGACAATTCGCCGCGCAGGATCAGGCTGCCGCCCAGCGCCAGCAGCGCTGCGCTGGCCACCGCATAGGTCAGCAGGAACGCCACGGTCTGGGTGAAGGTGTAGCGGAAATGACGCCGATGCTGTGCGACGTAGGCAGCGGTGACCGCCTCGGAGCGGTCCATCGCGAAATTGAGGTGGCGGCTGGATTTGTAGAAGCCGTTGGAGCCGCCGACGCTTTCCAGCCAGTGCGCGGCATTGTGCTTGGCGTGGCTCAGCTCGACCGCGGTGCGGATCGAGCCGCGCGACCAGATCATCCAGATCGAGAAGATGGTGAGCAGCAGCAACGCGTTGAAACCCAGGAAAAACGGGTGGTAGAAGCTGGTGACGATCAGGCCCACCGCCGATTGCAGCACGATGGTGAAGGCGCCGACCGCCAGGCTGGGCACGGCCTTCTGCACCACCACCAGATCGAAGTAGCGGTTGAACACGTCGCCACGGTTCTGGTCGGCGAAGAACGGGTTCTGCGCGTGCACCGCACGCACGGTGATCTCGGCCACCACCCGCGCGAACAGGCGGCGCTCGAACAACGCCATCATCCACACCCGCATGGCGCTCAGGCAGGTCACCAGCAGCAGCAACCCCAGCAACAGGCCCGACAGCGTCCACAGCGGGGTGGGCAGCGCGGTGTTGGCAACGCTGTTGATCAGCAACTGCACCGAGATGGGCGTGGCCAGCGACAGCAAGCTGATCGCAACGCCGTACACCATGGCAAGACGCACATACGGCATGTCCGGCCCGACGATTTCCGCCAGCCAGCCCACCGCTTCCCGCCATCCGATCCGCTTGGCCGCCATTCGCTATCCGTTGATGAGTTCAGTGAAACATTGACGAGTTGCCGGCCCTGGAACAAGGCTGCGGCGCTTATTCAGCGCATAGGATTTTCCTATGCGGCTACCGCACGCAGCAGATCGGCGATCAAACCGAAGGCGGGCGCGCGACCGGCACCCTGCCGCCAGAGCAAACCGATCTCCCTATAGTAGCGCCCGCCTTTGACCGGCCGAACCACCACGTCGTCGCCTTCGCGGATTTCCTGGCGTACGTACAGGTCCGGGAGCAATGCAAGGCCCATGCCCATGCCGGCCATCTGGCGGATCGCATCCAGACTGGTGCCTTCGTAATCGCGCAGGACATGGGCACCGACCTCCATCGCAATGGCGGCCACCTGTTCGGCCAGGCGGTATTCCGGCATCAGGGTGAGCAGGTTGGCGCCGCACAGGTCAGCCGGGGTGATCCAGCGCTTGCTGCGCAGCGGGTGATCGGCGGCCATGGTGACGTGCAGCGGTTCGCGGAACAGCCGCTCGCTGTGCAGGCTGCGTCCGGCCACCGGCAATTGCGCCAGGATCAGGTCGTGCACGCCGTTGGCCAGGTCGCTGGCCAGCACCGTCGGCAGACCCTCGCGCACATGCACGCGCAGCGCCGGGTGCTCGCGGTGCAGGCGCGCGACCAGGCTGGGCATCAGATAGGCGCCCAGGGTCGGCGAGACACCGAGGCGGATGGTGCCGATCAACGGATCGGCCGAGGTGGCGCGCACTTCCTCCAGATCGGTGACGTCGAGCAGGATGCTGCGCGCGCGGTCGAGCAGGTCGCGGCCCAGCGGGGTCAGGATGGCCGGCACGCCGCGCTCGAACAGCGGCGCACCGATGATGGTTTCCAATGCACGGATCTGCTGCGACAGCGATGGTTGCGAGACGCCCATCTGGTCGGCGGCACGGGTGAAGCTGCCGGTATCGGCCAGCGCGACGAAATAACTGAGCTGGCGGAGGGTGGTCTTGGGGCGGGGCATGGGCACGTCGGTCGGGGCAGTTTGCCCGGGGGCGCTGCGCCGGCTCGTCCGACGCGCATCGCCCCACGGGTCGGGATCAAGCCGGGGTCATTGATCGATGAACTGCAAGCGCGCCAGCTCGGCATACAGGCCACCTTCGGCGATCAGCTGCGCATGCGTGCCCTGTGCCACGATGCGGCCGGCATCCATGACCACGATGCGGTCGGCCTTGAGCACGGTGGCCAGGCGGTGCGCGATGACCAGGGTGGTGCGGCCCTGCATCAGCCGGTCCAGTGCCTGTTGCACGGCGCGCTCGCTCTGCGCGTCCAGTGCGCTGGTGGCCTCGTCCAGCAACAGGATCGGCGCGTCCTTGAGCAGCGCACGCGCGATCGCCACGCGTTGCTGCTGGCCACCGGACAGGCGCGTGCCACGCTCACCGAGTTCGCTGGCGTAGCCCTGCGGCAGTGCCTGCAGGAATCCATCGGCCTCCGCAGCGGTGGCCGCGGCTTCCACGTCGGCCGCGCTGGCCTCCAGCCGACCGTAGCGGATGTTGTCGGCTGCACTGGCGGCAAACAGGGTGGGTTGCTGCGGGACCAGGGCGATGTGTTCGCGCAGCCGCACCGGGTCGGTCTGGCGCAGGTCCACCCCGTCGATGCGCACGCTGCCGCTGGCCGGGTCATGGAAGCGCAGCAGCATCGACAGCACGGTGCTCTTGCCGGCTCCCGAGGGACCGACCAGGGCAACGGTTTCGCCCGGGCTGACCTGCAGGTCGAAGCCATCCAGCGCCGGCGCGTCGGGACGCTGCGGGTAATGGAACACCACCTGGTCGAAATGGATCGCGCCACGCAGGGGGTGCGGCAGCGGCGTGGGCACGGGCGGCGCCACGATCGCCGGTTGTTCTTCGAGCAGTTCGCCGACCCGGCCCATGCCGCCGGCAGCACGTTGCAACTCGTTCCAGACCTCGGCCAGCGCGCCGACCGAGCCGCCGCCAATCAAGGCATACAGCACGAACTGCCCCAGCGTGCCCGGCGTCATGCGCCCGGCCACCACGTCGTGCGCGCCCAGCCACAGCACCGCGACGATGGCGCCGAAGATCAGCACGATCGCCACCGCAGTGACGCCGGCCTGGGTGCGGATCCGCAGCCGCGCGGTGTCGATGGCGGCAAACAGCGCCTGGCTGAAGCGCTGGCTTTCGTAGCGCTCGCGCGCATGCGCCTGCACGGTGCGCACTGCGCCCAGCGTTTCGGCCGCCAGGGTATTGGCATCGGCCACGCGGTCCTGGCTGGCACGCGAGATCTTCTGCAGCCGGCGTGCGCCCAGCACGATCGGCAGCACCGCCAGCGGAATGCCGATCAGGGTGAAGCCGGCCAGGCGCGGGCTGGTGACGAACAACATCACCATGCTGCCGATCACCGTCACCGAGCTGCGCAGCGCCACCGACATGGTGGTGCCGATCAGCCCACGCAGCAGCTCGCTGTCTGCCGACAGCCGCGACACCAGCTCGCCGCTGCGGCTGCGGTCGTGAAACCCGGCATCCAGTCCGATCAGGTGCGCGTACAGCCGCCCGCGCAGGTCGGCGACGACCTTTTCGCCCAGCAGCGAAACGAAGTAGAAGCGCGCTGCCGTGGCCAACGCCAGCACCACCGCCACCGCAAACAGCAGCGCGAATGCCTGGTTGATCTGTGCGCCACCGGAGAAGCCGTGGTCGATCATGCGCTTGACCGCGGCCGGCAGGCTCAGCGTGGCCGCCGACGACACCGCCAGCGCAATCAGCCATGCCGCGAACAGGCCGCGCTGGCGTTGCACGAATGGCCACAAGGTGCGCAGGCTGCCAAGCTTCCGCAACGGACTGGGCCTGGCGGCTGGCTGATTCATGCGGTTTCCGGAAGTGAGAGATGGACACGATTGCGAGTGGCGTCGCACAGGCGCGTTTTCAAGCCGGCAAGCTGATCTGCAGGCAGTTGCACGCGTAGCGCTGCGCCTGTCGCGTCGAACTGCTCGTCCAGTTTGTCGGCGTGGAAGGCGGCAAGCGCGGCGTGCACCAGGCCGAGATCGTCGAACTGGCAGTGCAGGTCGAGCAGCGTGACCGCGATCAACTGCCGCCGCGTTGCCAGGCGCAGGCATTCGGCGGCTGTGCCACCATAGGCGCGGACCAGTCCTCCGGCACCAAGCTTGATGCCGCCATACCAGCGCGTGACGATCACCACCACCCGATCGAATCCCTGGCCGTCGATGGCCGCCAGGATCGGCCGGCCGGCAGTGCCGCTCGGCTCGCCATCGTCGCTGGAGCGGTAATCCTGCCCAAAGCGATAGGCCCAGCAGTTGTGCGTGGCATCGGGCGTGGAGACGCGCTGCACGATCTCCAGCGCCTGGGCCGCAGTGTCGAGCGCACAGGCATGGGCCAGAAAGCGGCTGTGCTTGATGTCCAGGCTGTGGTGCGCGTCAGCGGCGAGGGTATCGAGCATCGCTGCCATTCTAAGCGAGGCAGCGATGCCGGTTGCCGCAGTCGTGGTGGCGGACTGGCAGACCCTGGCTGTCGGGTTGGCGCTGCGGCCGCGGAGCGCAGCCGTTGCGGATGGAATAGTGGCGAGCGATCTCACCCTCGGTGGATCGGCGAGTTGACGCGGGTGCCGGCCAGTTTCACCGCACGTCGTCGCAGGCACGGCGCGCGATGAAACCAGGTGAGCTTGAGGTGTCCTCGACTACACCAGCGTCGCGCGACGCTTTTCGTCGATCCACTTGGACGCCTGCGCCGGCGTGTAGTGCTGCATCCACTCCAGCATCTGCGCGATATCGGCGCCGTACCACAGGTCGGTGCGCTGATCCGGGTGCAGGAACCGTTCTTCCACCATGCGATCGATCATGCCGATCAGCGGCGCATAGAAATTTTCGATATCCAGGAACGCGCAGGGCTTGTTGCCGATGCCGAGCTGGCGCCAGGTCAGCATTTCGAAAATCTCTTCCATGGTGCCGAAACCGCCGGGCAGGGCGACGAAGGCATCGGACAGCTCGAACATGCGCATCTTGCGCTCGTGCATCGAGCCGACGATCTCAAGCTCGGTCAGTCCGCGGTGCGCCACTTCCCAGTCCGCCAGCTGCTTGGGGATCACCCCTGTGACCTGGCCGCCGGCGGCGAGTACCGCGTTGGCCACCGTGCCCATCAGGCCGACGTTGCCACCGCCGTAAACCAACCGCAGGCCTTGCTCGGCGATGCGCGTGCCCAGGGCGGTGGCGCGTTCGGCATAGGCCGGTTTGTTACCGGCGTTGGAACCGCAGTAGACGCAGATGCTTTTCATGGGATTCGGGAGTGGGGAGTGGGGAATTGGGAATGGTTAAAGCAAGAGCAAAAGCGGAAGCCGGAACGCATGACGCCGGACCTAGGTCCGGCGTCAGCACAAGAGTGAGCAAGGGAGCGCTTCTACGATTCCCGATTCCCCACTCCCGATTCCCGGCCTCAGTTCGCCTTATGGATCGCGCGCTTGCTCACGGCCATCGCGGCATCGTGGATCGCCTCGGACAGGGTCGGATGCGCGTGGCAGATGCGGGCCAGATCATCCGCCGAGCCATTGAACTCCATCGTCAGCACGCCTTCGTGCACCAGCTCGGACACGCCCACGCCCACTAGATGCATGCCCAGCACGCGGTCGGTCTCGGCATCGGCAATCACCTTGACGAAGCCGGCCGGCTCGCCCATGGCGACCGCACGCCCGATCGCCGCGAACGGGAAGCTGCCAGCCTTGTAGGCGACACCTTCGGCCTTGAGCTGCTGCTCGGTCTTGCCGACCCAGGCAATCTCCGGTTCGGTGTAGATGACCCACGGAATGGTGTCGAAGTTGACGTGGCCCGGCAGGCCGGCGATCAGTTCGGCCACCGCAATGCCTTCTTCGAAGCCCTTGTGCGCCAGCATCGGGCCGCGCACGCAGTCGCCGATTGCCCACACGCCGTCCACGCCGGTGTGGCAATGCCCGTCGACCTCGATCTGGCCACGGTCGGTGACCTTGACCCCGGTGCCGTCGGCCAGCAGGTTCTTGGTCGCGGCCTTGCGGCCCACGGCCACCAGCAGCTTGTCCACGGTCAGGGTCTGCTCGCCCGCGGCGTCGGTGTAGCTGAGCACCACCTGCTTGGCATCGCCGCTGCCGGTGATCTCGGTCTTGCTGACCTTGGCGCCGAGCTTGATGTCCAGGCCCTGCTTCTTGAATTCCTTCAACGCGGTCTTGGCCACTTCGGCATCGGCCAGCGACAGGAAGTCGGGCAGCGCTTCGAGGATGGTGACCTCGGCGCCCAGGCGCTTCCACACGCTGCCCAGCTCCAGGCCGATGACGCCAGCGCCGATGACGGCCAGACGCTTGGGAACGGCGGTGAAATCCAGGCCGCCGACGTTGTCGACGATGGTGTCGCCGTCGAACTTGGCGAACGGCAGTTCGATCGATTCCGAACCGGCCGCCAGGATCACGTTGGTGCCCTTCAGCTCGATTTCGCCGCCTTCGTGCTGGGTCACCTTGACGACGTTGCCCGGCTGCAGCTGGCCGAAGCCGTAGTACGGGGTGATCTTGTTGGCCTTGAACAGCATCGCGATGCCGCCGGTGAACTGCTTCACGATCTTGTCCTTGCGGCCGATCATGGTGGGCACGTCCATCTTGGCGTCGTTGAAGCTGATGCCGTGGTCGCCGAACAGGTGGCCCATGTTCCAGAACTGGCGCGAAGAATCCAGCAGCGCCTTGGACGGGATGCAGCCCACGCGCAGGCAGGTACCGCCCAGGGCGGGCTTGCCGTCCTTGCCGAGTGCGGCGTCGATGCAGGCGACCTTCATGCCCAGCTGGGCCGCGCGGATGGCGGCGTGATAACCGGCCGGACCGGCACCGATGACGACGACGTCGAATTGTTCGCTCATTTCATTTGCTCACGGGAATGGGGAATAGGGAATGGGGAATCGCAACAGCGCATGCGCCTGTCGCGTGCCATCCAGGTCCAGGCGGGAATGGAGCGGGCGGTGGGCGCTTGTCCCATTCCCGACTCTCCATTCCCGATTCCCGGCTCTTAAAGGCCGAACAGCATGCGGCCCGGGTTTTCCAGCTGGTTCTTGATGTCGACCAGGAACTGCACCGAGTCCTTGCCGTCGATGATGCGGTGGTCGTAGGACAGTGCCAGATACATCATCGGCGCGATCACGACCTGGCCGTTCTCAGCGATCGGACGTTCCTTGATCGCGTGCATGCCCAGGATGGCGCTCTGCGGCGGGTTGATGATCGGGGTGGACAGCAGCGAGCCGAAGGTGCCGCCATTGGTGATGGTGAAGGTGCCACCCTGCAGATCGTCCAGGCCCAGCTTGCCGGCGCGCGCCTTGGCGGCGTAATCGGCGATGCCCTGTTCGACCTCTGCAAACGACTGGCGCTCGACGTTACGCAGCACCGGCGTGACCAGGCCCTTGTCGGTGGAGACGGCAATCGAGATGTCGCTGTAACCGTGATAGATGATGTCGTCGCCGTCGATCGAGGCGTTGACCAGCGGGAAGCGCTGCAGCGCGTTGGCGGCGGCCTTGACGAAGAAGCTCATGAAACCCAGCTTGATGCCGTGCGCCTTCTGGAACTCGTCCTGCAGCTCCTTGCGTGCGGCCGACACCTTGGCCAGGTTGACCTCGTTGAAGGTGGTCAGCATCGCGGTGGAGTTCTTCGACTCCATCAGGCGCTTGGCGATGGTCTTGCGCACGCGGGTCATTGCCACGCGCTCTTCCGGACGGGCGCCGGAGGCCTTGCCCACGCCGCCGGCCTTGGCGAAGTTGACGATGTCTTCCTTGGTCACGGCGCCGCGACGGCCGGTGCCCTCGACCTGCGACGGATCCACGCCCTGGGTGATCGCGGCAAAGCGCGCACCCGGCGGCAGCGAATCTGCAGCGGACTTGGACGCCGGTGCAGGTGCCGCGGCAGCAGCCGGTGCCGGCGCGGCAGCAGGCGCTGCCGCAGCGGCCGGTGCATCGGCCTTCTTCTCTTCAGTCGGTGCAGCCGCAGCCACGGCGCCTTCTTCGATGATCGCCAGAATCTGGTTGCTGGTGACCGTGCTGCCGGCCTCGAACTTGATTTCCTTCAACACGCCGTCGACCGGCGAAGGAACTTCCAACACGACCTTGTCGGTTTCCAGGTCGACCAGATTCTCGTCGCGCTTGACCGCTTCACCGGCCTTCTTGTGCCAGCTGGCGATGGTGGCGTCGGAAACGGATTCGGGCAGTACCGGAACTTTGACTTCGGTGGCCATTCGGGGAGCGTCCTAGGGTTTTCGTTCTTTGGGGAAGGAGTTATTCAGCGACTTGGTCGTTGAACGGATTGAGCAACGCATCGGCGACCAGCTTCTGCTGTTCGGCGATGTGGTCGGCCATGTGGCCGGCGGCAGGCGAGGGCGAACGGGCGCGGCCGGCGTAATGCAGGCTCTGGCCACCGGCCAGGCAGAAGTTCAGGTGATGGCGGATCTGGTACCACGCACCCTGGTTCTGCGGTTCTTCCTGGCACCACACCACGTCGGTGGCATTGGCATAGCCCTTGAGCTCGGCTGCCAGCTGCGCCCGTGGGAACGGGTACAGCTGCTCGATACGCACGATGGCGACATCGTCCTGGCCACGCTTGGTCTGGTCTTCGAGCAGGTCGTAATAGACCTTGCCCGAGCACAACACCACGCGCTTGACCTTGGCCGCGTCGGCCTTGGCATCCGGGATCAGATGCTGGAACTGCCCGTCGGCCAGTTCTTCCAGGCTGGACACCGCCAGCTTGTGGCGCAGCAACGACTTGGGCGTCATCACCACCAGCGGCTTGCGGGTGGTCATGCGCATCTGGCGACGGATCATGTGGAAGCACTGTGCCGGCGTGGTCGGCACGCAGACCAGCATGTTCTCCAGCGCGCACAGCTGCAGGAAGCGCTCCAGACGCGCAGAGCTGTGCTCCGGGCCTTGCCCTTCGTAACCATGCGGCAGGAACAGCGACAGGCCCGCGATACGGCCCCACTTGGCTTCGCCGGCGGCGATAAATTGGTCGATCACCACCTGCGCGCCGTTGGCGAAGTCGCCGAACTGCGCTTCCCAGATGCACAGCGCATTCGGGTCGGTGGTGGAATAGCCGTACTCGAAGCCCATTACCGCTTCTTCGCTGAGTAGCGAATCGATGATGGTGGCGTCTTCCGGGTTCTCGACCAGCTGGCGCAGCGGCAGATAGTAGTTGTCGTTCTTCTGGTCATGCAGGATCGCGTGACGGTGGAAGAACGTGCCACGACCGGCATCCTGGCCCACCAGGCGCAGCTTGTGGCCTTCGGCCAGCAAGGTGGCGTAGGCGAGGTTTTCGGCAAAGCCCCAGTCGCCGAGCTGATCGCCAGCGGCCATCTTGACGCGGTCGTCGTAGATCTTGGCAACGCGGGCGTGCAGCTCCACGCCCTCGGGGATGGTGGTGATCAGCTTGGCCAGACGGTCCAGCTGATCGCGCTTGACGCGCGTGTCCACCGGATCGGCGGCGGTGCCGACCAGATACTTGGACCAATCGATGGCGAATTCGTCCGGCTTGCGCTTGGCCAGTTCGGTGGTGTACTCGCCCGAATCCAGCTTGTTGCGGTAGCCGTCCACCAGCGCCTTGGCCTCGTCGGCGCTCAGCACGCCCTCGCTTTCCAGCTTGGCGGCGTAGAGCTCGCGGGTGGTCTTGTGCTTGCGGATGGTCTGGTACATCACCGGCTGGGTCGCTGCCGGCTCGTCGGCTTCGTTATGGCCCCAGCGGCGGTAGCAGACCAGGTCGATGACCACGTCCTTCTTGAACTGCTGGCGGAATTCGTAGGCCAGCTTGGACACGAACATCACAGCGTCCGGGTCGTCGCCGTTCACGTGGAAGACCGGCGCGCCGATCATCTTGGCGACGTCCGTGCAGTACAGCGTGGAGCGGGCGTCGTCGCGGGTACTGGTGGTGAAGCCGATCTGGTTGTTGACGACAATGTGCACCGTGCCGCCGACCGCGAAACCGCGTGCCTGCGACATCTGGAACAGCTCCATCACCACGCCCTGGCCGGCAAACGCGGCATCGCCGTGGATCAGGATCGGCAGCACGCTCTTGCGCTCGGCATCGCCGAAACGCTCCTGGCGGGAGCGCACGCTGCCCACCACGACCGGGTCGACGATTTCCAGGTGCGAGGGATTGAACGCCAGCGCCAGATGCACCTGCTTGTCGGTGCCGACGGCGATGTCGGCCGAGAAGCCCATGTGGTACTTGACGTCGCCGGTGTGCGCGCGGTCGTCATGGGCATGCTCGAACTTGCCTTCGAATTCGTCGAACAGCTTGCGCGGGTTCTTGCCCAGCGTATTGACCAGCACGTTGAGGCGGCCGCGGTGGGCCATGCCGATCACGATGTCCTTGACCTGATCGTTGCCGGACTGGCGAATGATCTCGTCCATCATCGGAATCAGCGAGTCGCCGCCTTCCAGCGAAAAACGCTTCTGGCCGACGTACTTGGTGTGCAGGTAGCGCTCCAGGCCTTCGGCGGCGGTGAGCCGCTCCAGGGTGCGCTTGCGGCTGGCCGCATCGCCGGCAATCCGGCCGCCCGCATCTTCCAGGCGCCGGTAGATCCACTGGCGCTGGTCGAACTCCTGGATGTGCATGAACTCTGCGCCGATGGTGCTGGCGTAGGTCGCCTTCAGGCGAGCCAGCAGATCCTTCAGCTTCATCCGCGGCTGGCCGCCGACGCCACCGGTGCTGAACTCGCTGTCCATGTCCGCCTGCGAGAGGCTGTGGAACGGCAGGTCCAGATCGGGCGGGTTGACCGGCGGGGTGAGCCCGAGCGGATCGAGCTGTGCGCCCAGGTGACCGCGCGCACGGTAGGCAGTGATCAAGCGGCCGACATTGCGCTCGCGCTCGTCGCTGGCGCCCGCGCCGGTCCCGGCATGGGCGGCCTGCTTGGAGGCGCTGAGGATGTGGGCAATGGCCGCCGAGTGCGGCACATCACCGGCATCGCGACCATTGAAGCCGTCGAAATAACTCTTCCACTTCGGATCGACACTGTCCGGGGCGACGAGGTACTGCTCGTACAGATCCTCGATATAGGCGGCGTTGCCGCCGGCGAGCTGCGATGACTGCGCGAACTGCTTTAGGAGATTATCCACGATGGTAAGTCGGGTCTGCTGTGGGGATGACTGTTCGGAAGCGGCAGGGCGAGATGCCCTATCGGTCGGTATCGAATCTCGAAAAATTATACCCCCTTGCGCTGGTGAGGGGGCGTCTGCGAGCTGACCGGCCGGGTAGACCAATCGGCATCGCGCCTACGTGGCAAGGGCGTTGCGGCGTCAAATGCCGAGTGCGCGCGGCTCGTTCCAGAGCGCGCTGCGCTCCCATATCTGCGCGAATTCGCGCTCCAGCTGGCGACTGC
Source organism: Xanthomonas sp. NCPPB 1068 (assembly GCF_041479385.2). Lineage (NCBI taxonomy): Bacteria > Pseudomonadati > Pseudomonadota > Gammaproteobacteria > Lysobacterales > Lysobacteraceae > Xanthomonas > Xanthomonas sp. NCPPB 1068. The sequence continues at coordinate 1,782,598 of NZ_CM192986.1, forward strand.
GGGCCGCGCCGGACAGCCAGGTTTCGCCGTCGTCGAAACGATGGCCTGTTGGACGAAAGTAGTAGGCGTCATCGCCGACCACATATGCCGATGCATAGCTGGTATCGACAGGATCGCTGACGGCGCGGAACCGGAACACGCTCGGCAGGCGCTGGGCCAGACGCAACATCGCGCTGCTGCTGGCCGCGGCGCTGGCGGTGTCCTGCACCAGCACCTGCACGCGCTTGTCGTGCCGTGCAGTGGCGAAGCGTCGCAGTGCATCCAGTACCCCGGGATTGTCGAACAGGGGCGGGTCCAGGGCGCGGGTGTAGATCAGCAATTGCCGCCGCGCGCTGCACAGCAGGCCGGTGGTGGCGGCCAGGGCCGCACCGAGGGTATCCACCGCCATGGGGCCGTCGAGCCGGCGATGGACCGGCGTGCCGGGTGGATCGACGGCATCGGCGCTGCCGTCGGGTGACAGGTTGGCAGGGCCGTCGGGAAGAAAGCCCTGGCGTGCGAAGACCGCCCCGGCGTTTGCAGTCACACGGGCCTGCAGGCTGGGCCAGCCACGCTGGGCGGCGCTGGCCACGGCGGCGGCAAGCAGCTGATCCGACAGGCCGCGGCGGCGCCAGTCCGGCACCAAGCCGAGCCAGTCGACGCGCCGGTCCGGGGTCAGCCGGACCGAGGCGACCAGTTGGCCCTCCTCGGTGCGCGCGACCAGGTGCAGGCTGAGCGGGTCCAGCGCGTCCCACTCGGCCCCGGCCGAAGCGCCCGGGGCCGTGCCGCCGCAGGCCAGGCGCAGCGTACGCAGGGCGGCGGCGTCGGTGGCCGGGTCCAGCGAAACGATCTGTGGCCTGCCGTGTGGGCTCATGGACGAGGAGAGCTGCCTTGGTCTTCGTCGATGTCCGAGGCATCTTCGTCGTCGTCCCCGTTCTCGTTCTCGCCGAGCTCCGCTTCGGCGGAATCGACGCGCTCTTCCGGGGTATCCGCGTCGTCAGCGACCTCCTCGACCTCCGCAGCGTCGTCGATGGCATCGTCGGCCTCCACGGTATCGGCATCGTCATGCGCGTCGTCGTGATCGGCCGACACGCTCAGCGCTGCTGCCTGTGCGTCGTCGATGTCCTCGATGTCCTCGTGCGTATCCTCATGGGCGCGCTGGTAATGGCCCTGGGCCAGCAGCTCCAGCACTACCTCGCGGCCGCGTGCCGTCAGCTGGCCGTACAGCGCGCCATCGACTTCCTCGGCGGCCGCCAGGCGTGCGGCGTCCTTGGCGGAGAGCGCAAATTCCAGGCCGCTGCAGAACAGCGTGGCGCCGCGCTTGGCACGCCGCCAGGCCAAGCGCGACCACGGGTGGCGGTACAGCACCACGCCTTCGTCCAGGGCCTGTTCCACCGCTTCGCGTGGGATCGGCTCGGGCGCGGGCACCACGTCGCCGGAGGCGCGGTAGGTGGTCATGAACCGGCCGAACCAGTCGCCCAGGCGGTCCGGGTCGTTCATGCGCAGCGCGTTGAGCGCTGCGACCACGCGGTTCATCGCGGTGACGTCGATCTCGTACGGGTCGGCCGGCACCTGGAGGTCTTCATCGTGGTAGCGCACCGCTTCGTCGGCATCGGCGATCAAGGTATCCAGGTAATCGCCGATCAGCTCGGCCGAGGACGGGGCGCGGGTGCCGATGGAGAACGTCAGGCAGGCGTCTTCGGCCACACCGTGATGCGGGACCAGCGGCGGCAGATACAGCATGTCGCCTGGGCCCAGTACCCACTCGTGGGTGGGCTTGAACTCGCGCAGCAGCTTGAGGTCGACATCGTCACGGAACGCGAGCGGCGTGGGCTTGCGGCCCTGCGAGGTGCGTGCGTCGATCTGCCAGCGGCGCTGGCCCTGGCCCTGCAGCAGGAACACGTCGTAATGGTCGACATGCGCGCCGACCGAGCCACCGGTGGCGGCGAAGCTGATCATGATGTCGTCGATGCGCCAGCGCGGCAGGAAGCGGAAGTGCTCCAGCAGTGCGCGCACGTCGGCGTCCCACTTGTCCACGTCCTGCACCAGCAGGGTCCAGTCATGGTCGGGCAGGCCCGGGAAGTCGGTTTCCTGGAATGGGCCGGTGCGCACGTCCCAGCCGTCGGTGGCGCGGTCGTGGCTGATCAGGCGTGCCAGCACGCCGTCTTCGCAGGCCAGGCCGGCCAGATCTTCCGGCTGCAGCGGCGAGGCGAAGTCCGCGAAGGCATTGCGGATCAGCAGCGGGTGCTTGTGCCAGTAATTGCGCAGAAAGCGCTCCACCGGCATGCCCAACGGCTGACCCGGGCGGGCCTGGACTTCGATGACGGGAGGGGTTGCCTTGCGTGCAGCCATGGTGGGGTCCTTGCAGGGTATCGATGGAAGACTGGGGCGCGGGCAGGGCCGGCGCGAATGCCGCTATTGTCCGATGCTTGCGCCGGATCTGCACCTGCGCGCTAGGGCGGCAACAGGCAAGGCTTCAGGGAGGTGGTGATTCCGCCTGTGCGGTGCGGATGACTGTGGTCGGGTGTACCACGCTGCGGCGCCATGCGGCCCGCACGGTGGTCGGGCGCCCGCCGTGCTGTGACGCAAGGGCGGGTGTCCGATGGCACATGAGCGCGCCGCATCAGGAACCCGATACTGGGTCACCGCAGCGGGGTATGCGCTGCTTTCGACAAAGGGCTGACCGATGCGTCGTTGGACAGCGGGTGTGCTGTTGCTGACCGCCATGCTGAGCATCAGCGGCGCGGTGCAGGCAGCGGAAGAGAAGGGGTGGTTCGGTCTGAGTTTTGCCGTGGAAAGCGAGGGGTTTTCGTTCAACCCCACCCTCACGTCGGTCAAGATCGATGGCATCAAGCCGGCATCGCCGGCCGCCGCGGCCGGTCTGCAGGTAGGCGATGCAATCGTGTCGGCGCAGGGCGTCCCGGTGGCAGGCAGCAAGGCCGATCTGCTGAAAGCGGCGGTCACTCGCAAGGTCGGCGAAACCTTGCGGTTCGTGATCGTGCGGGGCGCTGCCAAGCCGCGTGAAGTGACCCTGGTGGCGGCGCGGCGGCCCTGATCGGCCGGCGCCGATCGCTATGCTCACGCAATTCGCGCTGGAATGCAGCGCCTGGGTGTCTCGCCGATCGGCTTGATGCTGTGGCAGCAAGGGCACCTGCATGACATCACCACTGGTCGGCAGTGTGGCCCAGGCGGCTGCGCGTGCTGCACCGGCAACCACGTGCAGCGCGGCTTACATCACCTTGTTGCCGCTGCCGCGATCATCGAGGGTGGGCTTGCTGGACGGATTGACGGTGTTGTCGTTGCCGGAAAACCGCACCTGCTTCACGTCGTGCGCCAGCACCAGGTTCTTGTTGCCCTGGATGTCGACGCTGTCGACATTGGTCAGATTGAGCGTGTTGTCGTGGCCGCTCACGCTGAGCTCGCCCAGCTGCGCGTTGAGCACGGTGAAGTTGCTGCCTTCCACGCGAATGCCGCGGGCCTTGTCCAGGTTCATTGCGCCGCGCGAGGCGGTGATGGTGACCGTGCCGCAGTCGCCGTGCAGGATCCACTCGCTGTCGTTACGGGTCAGCCGCACGTCCTTGCCGCCGCAATCGGCGCCGCTGGCCGGGTCGGTCAGCGTGGACGACATGGCCGACATGGCCGACATGGCCTGGCCGGCGGGGCCCTCGGCGCTGCAGCCACTCAAGGCGGCCATGCCGGTCAATGCAAACAGCACAGGTGTAATCCGGACTGCGCGCATGGGAAATCCTTTGCTTGGATGAGGCCGGCACCATACCAGCCGCGATGCGGCAGGCCGTCGACGCCGCTCTTGCGTCCGGCGCCAAGGCGTGCGCCGGTTGCGCGGCTGGCGAGCGCGACCGGCACCGCCGCCGGACTACAGTCGCGTCCGGCGGCTGCCATGACGCCGGTCCCGCAGGCGATCAGACCGCGCGTGCCAGCTGCTCGGCCAGGCCGATGTAGCCGCCCGGGGTCAGCGCACGCAGGCGCTGCTTGTCGTCTTCCGGCAGCTGCAGGCTTTCCACGAACGCCTGCATCGAGGCGGCAGTGATGCCCTGGCCACGCGTCAGTGCCTTCAATTGCTCGTACGGGTTAGGCAGGCCGTGGCGGCGCATCACCGTCTGCACGGCTTCGGCCAGCACTTCCCAGGCCGCATCGAGGTCGGCATCCAGGCGCTCGGGATTGACGGTCAGCTTGCCCAGGCCCTTGGCCAGCGAATCCAGCGCCACCTGGGTGTGGCCGAACGCGGTGCCCAGCGCACGCAGGACGGTGGAGTCGGTGAGGTCGCGCTGCCAGCGGCTGATCGGCAACTTGGCCGAGAAGTGCTCGAACAGTGCGTTGGCGATGCCAAAATTGCCTTCGGCATTTTCGAAGTCGATCGGGTTGACCTTGTGCGGCATCGTGGACGAGCCGACTTCGCCTTCCTTGAGCTTCTGCTTGAAATAGCCCAGCGAGATGTAGCCCCAGATGTCGCGCGACAGGTCGATCAGGATGGTATTGGCGCGGCGGCTGGCGTCGCCGATTTCGGCCACGTTGTCGTGCGGCTCGATCTGGGTGGTGTACGGGTTGAACACCAGGCCCAGGCTCTCGACGAAGCGCTGTGCGAATTCGGCCCAATCCAGCTGTGGATACGACACCAGGTGCGCGTTGTAGTTGCCGACCGCGCCGTTGATCTTGCCAGTCAGTTCCACGGCGGCGATCTGCTTGCGCTGGCGCTCCAGGCGCGCCACCACATTGGCGATTTCCTTGCCGAGCGTGGTCGGCGATGCGGTCTGGCCGTGCGTGCGCGAGAGCATCGGCTGGGCAGCCTGGGCATGCGCCAGCGTGCGCAGCGAGGCGGCGATGCCGTCGAGCGCGGGCAGCAGGACCTCGCGGCGCGCCTGCTCCAGCATCAGGCCGTAGCTGAGGTTGTTGATGTCCTCGCTGGTGCAGGCAAAGTGCACGAATTCCAGCGCCGGGCCCAGCTCGGCGTCGCCGGCGAGCTGTTCCTTGATGAAGTACTCCACCGCCTTGACGTCGTGGTTGGTGGTGCGCTCGATCTCCTTGACCCGCGCGGCGTGCGTCACGCTGAAATCGTCGGCCAGCGCACGCAGGCGCTGGCTGGCGGCGGCGGAAAACGGCGCCAGCTCGGTGATGCCCGGCTCGGCGGCCAGGGCCAGCAACCACTCGATCTCCACCTTCACCCGCGCCCTGATCAGGCCGTATTCGGAAAAGATCGGGCGCAGCGCGTCCACTTTGGAGGCATAGCGGCCGTCGAGCGGGGACAGGGCGAGCAGGGCGGAATCCGACATGGGCAGGGGCACTGGGAAGCTGGCGGGGCCGGTATTCTACGCCGCCCCGGCGCCGGCTTCGCCCACCGGCCGCACCGTCACTGCCTGGATGCGGTGGCCAGCCATGCGCCGCACGGTCAGCGCGTGGCCGTCCAGCTCCAGGGTTTCGCCTTCTTCGGGCAGCCGCTGCAGCTGATGCACGATCAGTCCGCCGACCGAATTGACATGGTCCGGAGCGCTCAGGTCCTGGCCGAGCAGGCGTTCCAGGCGGAAGATCGAGGTGCTGCCGGCCACCAGCAGCGAGCCGTCCTGACTGCGCACCGGCGCGTCGCGCACCACGTGGCGGTGTTCGTCCTCGATCTCGCCGACCACCACTTCCAGCAGGTCTTCCAGGGTGAAAAAGCCCAGGATGCGGCCTTCGTCTTCCACGCACAGCGCCAGATGGGTGGTGCCGGTGCGGAACTGCTCCAGCGCGCTGGGGATCGGGGTTTCCAGGGGCAGCAGCGCCGGTGGGCGCAGCAGCGGGCGCAGATCGTCCAGGTCCTGGCCGCGCGCCATCGCCACCAGCAGATCCTTGGTGTGCAGGATGCCCAGCACCTGCTCGCCATCGGCGTCGAACCAGGGGTAGCGGCTGTAGCGCGATTCGCTGAATTCGGCGAGCACCGCCTCCAGCGTCATGCCTTCGCGCAGGCTGCGCAGGTGCTCGCGCGGGCGCATCAGGTCGCCGGCCACCAGATCCGGCAGGTCCAGCGCATGGCTCATCAGGGCCAACCCATGGTCCGGCGTGGGCGCGTTGGGGTCCTGGCGTCCCACGATCAGTTTCAGTTCTTCGCGCGAATAGCGGTGCGACTGGTGTTCCACATCGCCCCAGCCCAGCAGCCGCAACAATCGGTTGGCGCTGGTATTGAGCAGCCAGATCGCCGGAAACATGACCCAGTAGAAGACGTACAGTGGCGCTGCGGTCCACAGCGACATGTGCTCCGGGCGCCGGATCGCCATGGTCTTGGGAGCGAGCTCGCCCAGCACGATGTGCAGGAAGGAAATCAGGCTGAAGGCGATGGCCAGGGCGGTGAACTGCGCCGCCTCCGGCGACATGCCCAGCATATCGAACACCGGCGCCAGCAGATGCGCGAAGGCCGGCTCGCCGACCCAGCCCAGCCCGAGCGAGGCCAGGGTGATGCCGAGCTGGCAGGCCGACAGGTACGCATCCAGATGCGCATGCACGCCCAGCAGCAGGCGGCCGCGCCACCCGTTAGTCTGCGCCAGACCAACGGCCTGGGTGTGACGCAGCTTGACCAGCGCAAACTCGGCAGCAACGAAAAATCCGTTCAACAGCACCAGCAACAGCGCGACGCACAGCAGCAGCACGTTAGCGAGCATGTTCGCCTCCGCATGCTGCGGCACCGCTGCGTGCCGGCGTCAACCGATGGGCGTGCACCGTGGTGGGCGATGTCGCAAAAAAGAACGCAGGGCCTGCGTGTCTACAGTCAGGGTCGTCGCCCATGGCAGCGTGGTACCTCGTATGGATCGATGCTCAGTCTAGTGCACGCGTTGCGATGACATCGTCGCAACGTCGCCAGCGGGTATCGTAGTGGGCCTCGCCAGCGTGGGTGCGCCCGCTGCCAGCCATTGCGTCACCACCACCACTACGTGCGGAGAGTGCAGATGAGCGAACGTTTCAGGACCGAACACGACAGCATGGGGCAATTGCAGGTGCCCGCCGATGCGTTGTGGGGCGCGCAGACCCAGCGTGCGGTACAGAATTTCCCGGTGTCCGGCCAGCCGATGCCGCGCGGTTTCATTCGCGCGCTGGGGCTGATCAAGGCCGCTGCCGCAGGCGTCAATGCCGACCTCGGGCTGTTGCCGAAGTCGATCGGCAAGACCGTGCAGGATGCGGCATTGCAGGTGGCCGATGGCACGCACGATGCGCAGTTTCCGATCGATGTGTACCAGACCGGCTCGGGTACCTCGTCCAACATGAATGCCAACGAGGTGATCGCCACACTGGCCACGCGCGCCGGCAAGGATGCGGTGCATCCCAACGACCACGTCAATCTTGGCCAGAGTTCCAACGATGTGATCCCCACTGCCATCCGCGTCTCTGCGTTGCTTGCGGTGCAGGACCATCTGCAGCCGGCACTCAAGCACCTGCGCAAGACCATCGACAAGCGCGCCAAGTCTCTGAACAAGATCGTCAAGACCGGGCGCACGCACTTGATGGATGCGATGCCGCTGACGTTCGGGCAGGAATTCGGCACCTGGTCGGCGCAGCTGAGTTCGGCGCAGGAGCGCATTGACGACGCGCTCAAGCGGTTGCGGCGGCTGCCGCTGGGCGGCACCGCGATCGGCACCGGCATCAATGCCGATCCGCGTTTCGGCGCCAAGGCGGCCAAGGCCTTGTCGAGCCTGAGCGGGGCAAAGTTCGAAAGTGCGCAGAACAAGTTCGAAGGCCTGGCCGCGCAGGACGATGCGGTGGAGTTGTCGGGCCAGCTCAATGCACTGGCCGTTGCACTCATCAAGATCGCCAACGACCTGCGCTGGATGAATGCCGGCCCGTTGGCGGGCCTGGGCGAGATCGAATTGCCAGCGTTGCAACCCGGCAGCTCGATCATGCCCGGCAAGGTCAATCCGGTGATTCCCGAGGCCACGGTCATGGCATGCGCGCAGGTCATCGGCCACCACACCGCGATCACCGTGGCCGGGCAGACCGGCAATTTCCAGTTGAACGTGACCTTGCCGCTGATCGCCTACAACCTGCTGGATTCGATCACCTTGCTGGGCAACGTCGCGCGCCTGCTGGCCGATAGCGCCATCGCCGGATTGAAGGTGCGCCAGGAGCGCGTGCGCGAGGCACTGGACCGCAATCCGATCCTGGTGACCGCGCTCAACCCGATCATCGGCTACGAGAAGGCCGCCGCGATCGCCAAACGTGCCTACAAGGAACAGCGCCCGGTGCTGGACGTGGCGCTGGAAGACAGCGGGCTCGGCGAAGCGGATCTGCGCCGTTTGCTGGATCCGGCCGCGCTGACGCGTGGTGGCATCCAGGCCGGCAGCAGTGGTGGCGGTGGCTGACCACTGAACGCGTGTGCGTCTGTAGGAGCGCACCTGGGCGCGATGAAGCCTTCCCGATAAGGCCCCATCGCGCACCAGTGCGCTCCTACAGGGTCTCGCGCCAATCTACTGATTAGCGCGGACTTGGCCGGCGGCTCAGTGCCGCTCGGCCTGGATGTTGCCAAAGCTTTCGCGATACGGCTGCAGCGACGGAATCTCATCCAGCAATTGGCTGCTGAGCGTCTGGATCTCGGGTGTGGCGGTCAGCTTGATCGACTTGTATTCCGGATCCGGGCCGGCGTCGTTGACCGCCTGCTGGCGCAGCATCTGCAGGTGCCCGAACAGCAGTTGCAGCTTGGCGCGGGTCGGCTCCTTCTGCGGTAGCGCGATATCGTCGATCTTGAGGGTGCCGTCCGGGGTGATCTCCGCGTTGGCGGCAGGCGGGCGACGGATCATCACCGACTGCGTGGTGATGGCGACGCGCGGCTTGCCACGTTCGGCACGCCGGGACGACTGATCGCCGCAGGCGGCGAGTGTGCACAGCAACAGCGCCATGCAGAGCATCACGAACTTGTTCATGGGATCGGTGGGTCGAGGGGAGCGCACTAGTGTAATCCCGCCGCGGTCTGCGGGTGCCGGCGCGGGTGGTCGGCAGAGCTGACAAAACGTCGCAGGGGTGCGCCAACCAGCGGTCGCAACACGATCATCGTGCGCCGCTGACCCATTGCATGTTCACCCGTGCGCAGGGTGCCGGCCAGTGGCTGCGGCGATGTCCGACCAGTCCGATGCAGTGGCCGCAAGCACGACGGCGGCCGCCGCGGAGCCGAGCCGCTGCCTCAATCCGCACGCCGCCCTCAATCGCGGCAGTCGGCAACATCCTTCTGGGTGAGATTGGCATAGGGGCCAAATTCGGGCACGGCACTGGCTGCGGCATCCTGCGCGCCGCGTAGCGTGTCCAGCTGATCGCAGATCAGCCTGGCCTTCTGTTTGAAGGTCTCCGCTTCGGCTTCGATCTTGTCGCCGATCTGGTCCGTGTTGCCGCTCAACACGCCTTTGAGCGCTTCACCGGCGGCATGCGCGCCGAATGCCGCGCCCTGCGTACCGATATCGATGCCCTTGGCCGCAACGCCCTGGATCTGTGCGTAGTAATTGCGCATCGCCCGATGCTGCACGTCGTTCAAGTTCACCGCCTTGCCGTCGATGCTGAGCGCACCGTCGGCACTGATGGTCGCCGCCGGCAAGCCGCTGCGCTTGAGCGTCACGCTCTTGCCGTTGAAGGTCACGCCGCCGCCGCTGTCGTTCTCGCCCGACACCACCACCTTCGGCTCGGACTTGCCGCAGCCCACCAGCAGCACGCTGGCCATTACCGCAGAAATAAGCAGTTTCATAAGCTATCCCCCAAATGAAGAGTTACCTGTCCGCCGGCACGCGCATGGCGCCGCCCACATCGCTGGCGCTGATGTCGCCGCTGCCCTTGCGCGCAAGGCTGACATCGCCACTGACCTTGCGCACATGGATCGAGCCGGAGCTGACCGCCTCGACCCGAACGCTTCCCCGCACGTCCTCGATCTCCATCTCGCCCGACCCCACGGTGCCGACGGTGACGTTGCCTGCCACATCGCGCAGTTTGACGTCGCCGGAGCCGACCGTGCCGACATCGGTTGCGCCATGGACCTGCTTTGCCTTCAGATCGCCCGAGCCCACCGCCAACACACGCAGCGCACCGATATCCTCCAGCTCGATGTCGCCGGAGCCCACCTTGGCGGTGACGCGTCCCTTGCTGCGGCGGACGGTCATATCGCCCGAACCGACATCGGCGCTGACGGATGCGGCACCGCTGATCTCGGCATCACCGGAGCCCACATCGAACTGCACCAGCAGGGTGTTCGGCACGCTGCCGCGCAGGTCCAGATACGAATAGTTTTCGCCGATGGACATGCGGATCAGGCGGTCTTCGGCCAGGGTCACCACCAGCTTGTCGCCGATCCGCTTCTGGGTCACGGTCAGGTGCTTGAGCAGCTCGGCCTTGGCCGCACAGGCGCGGCCTTGCAGGCGTCCGCCGGTACCGGGCGCGGCGTCCAGACGCAGGTCGTTGGAACCGACTTCGAACAACACCGTCTTCACTCCCGCCAGTTGCAGCTCCAGGCTGCGCGGCTCGGAGTACTTGCATTGCTCTTCGGCAGCCGCGGCGCCGGGCAATGCGAACAGAAGGGCCAGGGTCAGGGGCAGGCGCATGGAATGTCCTTCAGGCTTCTGAGCGCCGGCGGCGCAGGTAGATGGAGGCGACGATCAGGGCCACACCGATGGCGGCGCCGATCCAGATGTCGGCATTGCCGTAGACGCGTGCGCTGTCGGTGTGCTGCAGGGCCCACTGCACCAGGTCGCTGGGGTTCTGCATGGCGCTGCTGTCCAGGTTGCCGCTGACCGCACGCGGCGACCAGGTGCCCGGCAGCACGCTGAGCAGGCCGCGGTAGCCGACGATGTACCAGATCCAGCCGATCGGCAGCGACACGCCGGGCATCGCCGCAAGGATGCTCAGCATCACGCAGGCCAGCAGCGGGAACAGCACCGCCCACAGGAACGGCTTGCTCGAGGCCCAGGCCGAGCAGAACATCAGCCAGCCGATGGTGGGCAACGACCACAGCAGGCTCATCGGCACGGTCTTGAGCAGCAACCACAGTAGCGCGAACGGATGCGAGTGCGTGGCCATGGCCCACGGGCTGGGCGCACCGGCGATCAACGCGCCGCCGATGGCGATCAGCCACAGCGCCAGCCCCACCACCAGGCCGATCGCAATGGCGATCAGCGGCGCCAGCAGCAGCGCCCAGGCGGCCTTGGACAGCACGGTCTGCACGTCGGAGACCGGCAGCGATTTCCAGAACAGCACGCTGCGGTCGCGGCGGTCGTCGTACAGGCTGCCCAGCGCATAGAAGAACACCACGAAGGCCAGTACCACCGAGGCGATGCCGATCCCGCCCAGCAGCAGGCCGTCGCCCACCTGGCCCAGGGTGCGGGTGTAGTCGGCCATGTCGCCCGGATTGACGCTGTCGCCGACCATGTTGCGGCGGGCGGTGATCGCACCGATCACCGCGCCCAGCAGCGCGAAGAACACCGCAATGCCGCCGGTGATCAGTTGCGCCCACACGAAGCCGCCACGGTGTTCCCAGTATTCGCGTTTGAGCAGCCAGCCGAAGGTGCGGGCAGGCGATGCGTGGTTGGTCATGGCATTCATGCGTAGGTCCCCTTCATGACGGCAACAAACAGGTCGGCCAGGCCGGGATTGCGGGTCTCGCCGAAGTGGGCGAGCTGCGCTTTGGGCACGCCGTCGAACAACATCACCGTCTTGCCGAAGGGCAGGGCGCGTTCGTCGATCGGCGTCAGTGTTCGCGCGGCATCGAGGTGCTCGGCACCGACCAGCACTTCGGTGTAGCGCTGCGCCACGTCCTCCATGTCGGCGGTCAGCACGATGCGGCCGTCGCGGATGAACATCACATCGGTAAGGATGTGTTCGATCTCCTCGACCTGGTGCGTGGTGACGATGATGGTCTTCTGCTCGTCGAAGTAATCCTCCAGCAGGCGCTGGTAGAACTGCTTGCGGTAGAGGATGTCCAGACCCAGGGTGGGTTCGTCCAGCACCAGGATGCGCGCGTCGATGGCCATCACCAGCGCCAGGTGCAACTGCACGATCATGCCTTTGGACAATTCGCGCACCCGCGATTTGCGGTTGAGCTGGGTGTTGGCCAGGAAGCGCTCGCACTTGGCGCGGTCGAAGCGCGGATGCACGCCGGCCACGAAGTCGATCGCCTCGCCAACCCGCAGCCAGCGCGGCAGCACCGCCACGTCGGCGATGAAGCAGACCTCGTTCATCAGCGCGTTGCGCTGGGTGCGCGGGTCCAGGCCCAGCACGCGCAGCTCGCCGTCGAAGTCGGTCAGGCCCAGTACCGCCTTCAGTGCAGTGGTCTTGCCGGCGCCGTTGGGGCCAATCAGGCCGACGATGCGGCCGGCGGCGATGGTGAAGCTGGTGTTGTCCAGCGCCAGGCGGTGTTTGTAGGCCTTGCGCAGGCCGCGGGCGTCGACGACATGGTCGGTGGAGACGGCGGTCATGGTGTTTTCCCCTGTGGCAACAGATCGTCGATGGACAGGCCCAGGCGCTGGATGCGTTCCAGCACCGCCGGCCATTCTTCATTCAAGAAACGCTCGCGTTCGCTGCCGCGCAGCTTCTGTGCGGCTTCCGGGGTCATGAACATGCCCAGGCCGCGGCGTTTTTCCACCAGGTTCTCGTCGGCCAGTTCCTGATAGGCGCGCGAGACGGTGATCGGATTCAATTGATAGTCCGCCGCCACCTGGCGCACCGAGGGCAGGGCATCGCCCGGCTTGAGGATTCCATCGAGCATCATGGCAATGACCCGTTCCTTGAGTTGGCGGTAGATGGGAGCGCCGTCGCTCCATTGGATGTCGTTCATGATCAGCTCCGTGGGCGCAGAACCTGCGCGAAGGAGAAATAGGGCATCGACAGTGAGGCACGCGGATGCCGGCCAGGCCGGGTGCGTGCTTCGGGGGGAGTTGTCGCGTTTTCCGTAACCGCTTCCGACACGCCATAATCGGCGCCGGACTCCGTCACCTGACTGGAAGCGGCTCCCAGCCAACCAATGGCAAACAGGGTGCTGCCGAACAGCAACAGCGGAACTGGTCGCGTGACACGTGTGCTGTTCATGCTTTCCCCCTGCGTTGGATGACTGGTGTTGTATTCAACTATAACACCGACACGCAGGCAGTCAACCGTCTGTCACACCCAACTGATGGCACCCCGCCAGATTCGGGATGCCGATCCCTCGCCGAGGTCTTGCCCATGTTGCTGAAACGTCTGTTAGTGGTTGTATTTGCTGGATTTTTCGCGGGCTCGGCGCTGGCCGTCGGCGCTGCGCTGCTGGATCTGGATTACCGCCCGCTCGCCGGAAAGGCCCCAATCAACCTGAACCGTAGTTACGGCGGCAAGGTGGTGATGGTGGTCAACACCGCCAGCAAGTGCGGCTACACCCCGCAGTACGAAGGCCTGGAAGCGCTCAACAAGCGCTACGCCAGCCGTGGATTTGCGGTGCTGGGCTTTCCGTCCAACGATTTTCAGGGGCAGGAGCCCGGATCCGAGAAACAGATCCAGGAATTCTGCACGCTGACCTACGGCGTCAAGTTCCCGATGTTCGAGAAGGTGCATGTGCTCGGCACAGAGGCCACGCCGTTGTATCAGCGGCTGACCCAGGCGACGGGCGTGGCGCCGGGCTGGAACTTCCACAAGTATCTGATTGGTCGCGATGGGCGCGTTGTGGCGCAGTTCCCCAGCAAGATCAAACCGGACGATCCGCGCGTTGTGGCGGCGATCGAACGCGAGCTCAATGCGCCCTCGCGCTGAGCACGGCTCTCGCAACGCCGCGTGCGCATGCGACAATGCGTGTTCAGCGCCGTCGGCGGCGTGTCTTTTCACTTTCGGGAAGTGCATCGAATGAAGATGGGAAAGCGCGGCGCGGCGGCGTCGCTACTGATGGTGGCAATGGCGGCTTCGGTGCCGGCGATGTCGCAGCAACCGGCCGCAGCGGCCACCAAGGAGAAGCCAGTTTTGAATGCATCGTCTGAGAAAAGCACGCGCGACAACGTCAGCTACGCCATCGGTATGGACGTGGCCCGCTCGTTCGAGCCGATCGCCCAGGACATCGATCTGAGCGCCATGCAACGCGCCATCGAAAATGCATTCAAGGGTGGCAAGCCGCTGTTGTCCGACGAGCAGACCCAGGCCACCGATACCGCCCTGCGCACCGCGCTGGCGGCCCGTAACGGCCAGCAGGTGCCAGGCATGGCGCCGGGTTCCGCGCCGGCTGCCCCGTCCAAGGAAAACGTCGGCCTGATGCTCGGCGACCGTGCAGTTGGTCCGTCGCTGGCCGGCATCAAGGACGAGATCGACCTGTCGATCCTGATGGAAGCGGTGCGTACCGTGTTCGCCAAGGGCACCACGCGCCTGACCCAGCAGGAAGCGGCCGCCACCATGCAGGCGTTCGCCTCGGCCAAGCAGGGCGCTGCCGGTGCCAAGAATCGCGAAGAGGGCAATGCCTTCCTTGCCAAGAACAAGACCGAAAAGGGCGTGATCACCACCGCATCCGGCCTGCAGTACATGGTGCTGCGCCAGGGCAGCGGCGAGCGTCCGATGCGGACCAACAAGGTGCGCGTCAATTACGAAGGCAAGCTGCTCAATGGCCAGGTGTTCGATAGTTCCTACCAGCGCGGCCAGCCGGCCGAGTTCGGTCTGGATCAGGTCATTCCCGGTTGGACCGAGGGCGTTGCGTTGATGCCGGTCGGTTCGAAATATCGTTTCTGGATTCCATCCAACCTGGCCTATGGCCCGAACGGGACGCAGGGTGGGCCGATCGGACCGGACGCAACCTTGACGTTCGATGTCGAACTGATGGGCATCCTTCCCTGATCTTTCGCAGGACTTCCGCCCCCATGCGCGTTGCAATCTCTGGCACCGGCGACGTTGGTCCAACACCGATGACATGCGTGCTGCGTCCAGCCATTGCCTGATGGCGCAGCCGTGGGAAGCCTGTGCCACCGTGCGAGCCTCCGACCCGGAGGCCACTCGTGAAGCCAGGCGCATCTTCGGCGGGCGCGATGACCTGACCTTCTGCGACGGAGCGTTCGCGGTACCGGAAGGCGCCGACGCATTGGTTCTGGTCACTGGGTGGAAGCAGCTCCGCAGCCCGGACTTCGGCAAGATCAGGCAGGCAGTGAAGGACGAGGTCGTGTTCGACGGCCGCAACCTGTATGACCGGCAAGAGATCGAAGCCGCTGGTCTGGCTTACTACGCTATCGGACGAGGCCGTTCGTTACATGCATGAGCAACTCTCGCCGCGCGACCAGGACCTGGAAGCGCGATTGGTGGAACTGGAAACGCGCCTCTCCTTTCAGGAGCAGGCGCTCAACGAACTGAGTGAAGCGCTCGCGGACGCCCGCTTGACCGGCGCCCGCAATGCCGAACTGATCCGCCACCTGCTCGAAGATCTGGGCAAGGTGCGCTCCACGTTGTTTGCCGATGCGGCGGATGAACCGCCGCCTCCGCACTATTAATTGCAGATTGCCGCCGCCATGAGCGATACCCTACGTGACCAGCTGCTTGGCCTGGGCTTCAAGTCCGCGCCCAAGCCAGAACGCAAACCCGACGCGCGGCCTGCCGCGCGTCCGCACGGCAAGGGCGGCAAGCCCGCACCTGGCGGCCACCGGCCGGATGGCCAGGGCAGGGGGCCTCAGCGGTCGTCTGCCGCCGCGGCCACCGATGGCAGCGGCGAACGCAAGCACGGGGGCAGGCCCGATCGTCGTAACGACGGCCGGCCGGCGGCGTCGCCACGTCCGCCGCAGGCCGACGCAGGCCGGCGCGGTCCTAGGCCGCCGCGCACGCGCGAAGACATCGATCTGGCCAAGGCCTATGCGATCCGGGCGCAGCGCGAGAAGGACGAACGCATCGAAGCCGAGCGTATCAAGCAGGAAGAAGCACGCCTGCGCCGCGAAGCCAAGGCCAAGCTGGAAGAACTGCTCAAGGACAAGGGACTGAATCACGCCGATGCCGACATTGCCCGGCATTTTCCGTACGGCGGCAAGATCAAGCGCATCTATGTCACCGCCGACCAGCTCAAGGCACTCAACGCCGGCGAGCTCGGCGTGCTGCAGCTCAACGGGCGCTATCTGCTGGTGACGGCCGAAGTGCTGGCCGAAGCCGAGGCGGTGTTCGCGCCATCGGTCGCCCTGAAGGTGGACCCGAACGCACCTGCGGGCGAGGATCCCTATGCCGATCCCAAGTACCAGGTGCCTGACGATCTGGTCTGGTAAGACGGCATCACGCGGCTGTTTTGCAAGGGCACCTGAGGGTGCCCTTGTCGTTGGCGGGCGAGCTCGCCAATGGTTGTGACTGGGCAGGGCGGCGGGATGCTGACCCACGGGATCGGGCTTGCCTGCCGGCCTGGCGATCGTCAGTGCCGGAGCAGTTGCTCGTTGACGTCACCGCGTGTCGGCTAGTGCGTCTGTTGTAGCTGTCGCCGCAGCGTGCTGTTTTGCCGCGCCGCGGCCTGCCACGCGTACAACGCTGGCTGCGCCGCTGGCGAGAGCGGCGCGGTATACAAACCGGTCACGGCCGGCGCGGCACCATGCGCGCCGTTGCTGGTCGACGCAGCCATCCCGATGATTGCTGCGTTGTCGCTCACTTCCTGCCGATGGTGCCGCCCATGTCCGTGTTTTCTGTTCCCGTGCAATCGCGTGCCGATGCACCGTCGGTGCCGGCCTCTTCCTTCGTGAGCGAGCGGTTGCAGCTGCGCGCAGGGCGACCTCTGCTGTTGGCCGGGTCGCTGCTGGCGTTGTGCCTCAGCAGCCGGCCGGCGGCAGCGCAGGCGGAGGATCCACCGGCGTTCGACCGGCCCGGCATCCCGTTTGCCGCCGAGGTGTTGCAGCCCGGCGCATTCGCCTGGGAGCAGGGTTTGCCGGATGCGAGCACCGATCGCACCGATGGCCAGCGGACCACGCTGTACACCGCCGACACCGTGCTGCGTCTGGGCCTGTCGCAACAGGTGGAGCTGCAACTGGGCAGTGACAGTTACAACTGGCAGCACGGGGGCGGCCAACGCGTGCGCGGCGGCGGCGACAGTCATATTGGCTTGAAAGTTGCCCTGCCATCGCGCTCCGACAGTTTTCACTGGGCGGCGCTGGGCACCTACAGCGTCCCGACGGGCAGCCCTGCCTTCAGCGACGGCTATGCCCGCGAACTCGGCGTCACCGCCTCCTGGGACCTCGCGCAGCAGCGTGCGTTTGCGCTGTACGTCAACTATGCGCGCGACGACGAGGGCCACACCTGGACCTTTGCGCCCAATTACACGTTTTTTTCCGGCGAGCATTTCAGCAGCTACGTCGAAGCCGGGTTCGATACCGGCAGCGAGCATTCGCGCGTGGCGGGTGCGGGCGGCGCCTGGCAACTGCCGCACGCGATGCAGCTGGATGTCTCGGTGCTGCGCGGTCTGACCTCGGAGAGCCCGGACTGGCAGGGCGGGGTTGGCTTGTCGATCGCGTTTCAGTAACGACTATGGGTAAGCCAGGGCGTCTGCGTCGTGGTGCCCGACGACGCTAGCCGTGCGCTGCGTGGCTGCCAGTGGTGGCCCGGACGGTCGTGGCGGCATCGCAATGCCGGGCTGCACTCTCGAGCTGGTGGTGGCGGTGGGGGTGGCGGTCACGGGCAAAGAAGTTCTAGATACCGGAGGGGCGCAAGGCGGAGACGGCACCACGTTGGTGGCAGCCGCTCTTGCGGCAAGGAGCCGTGCGCTGCTTGATCGCCCCGACCGACCAGTCGGCACGCACTGAGTGGACTATCCCGCCCGATTTGTTGCACTGCCGCATGCATTGAGAACAAGGAAAAGGCCTAATTGGATCGATCCAATGAACGCTACGGGCATGCGCATTTCTCTCAACGCCAGGTCTGCAACTTGACGCGTGCCACGCCTACATCCGCAATGGAAGAGGACGGCGACGCGCGCCGTCTGCGCCGTGGCGCAGTGACGTTGCGCGATATCGCGGTCGCCATCGGCGTGTCGCGTGCCACCGTCTCGCTGGTACTGCGCGGCAGCCCCTTGGTGCATGCGAGCACGCGGGCACGTGTCGAGGCCGAGCTGGATCGACAGAACTATGTGTACAACCGCGCCGCAGCCAATCTGCGCCGGCGCACCTCGTCCAGCATCGCGTTGGTCATCAACGACCTGTCCAATCCATTTTTTGCCGAGTTCGCCGCAGGCGTCGATGAAGCGCTGGGCGCGGCCGGCTATGTGACGCTGCTGGGCAGCACCGGTGAATCGACGCAGCGCCAGCAGGCGGTGCTGACCTCGTTGATGGAGCACACGCCGGCCGGAATCATCCTGTCGCCAGCCGAAGGCAGCCAGGCGCAGGCTCTGACCCAGGTGCTCGGCCGCCAGCGCAACGTCGTGCTGTTCAACCGTGAAGTGGAGGGTGCCGGTTGGGATCTGCTGGCGCTCGACAACGAGCAGGGCGCGTTTCTGGCCTGCACGCACCTCATCGCGCAAGGTCACCGGCACATCGTGTTCTTCGGTGGCCATGCCGAATCCAGTTCGTGCCGTCAGCGCCGTGCCGGCTATACGCGTGCAATGACGGATGCAGGGCTGGCCGTGCAGTACGTCGAGTCGGCACCCAATCGCCAGGATGCCGCGCTG
This sequence comes from Xanthomonas sp. NCPPB 1068, assembly GCF_041479385.2. Taxonomy (NCBI): domain Bacteria; kingdom Pseudomonadati; phylum Pseudomonadota; class Gammaproteobacteria; order Lysobacterales; family Lysobacteraceae; genus Xanthomonas; species Xanthomonas sp. NCPPB 1068. The sequence continues at coordinate 1,801,136 of NZ_CM192986.1, forward strand.
TGTGGCGCACGCATGTTGGGCAGCGCGGGCCAGCGCATGAGTGCGGCGGTCTGCTACAACGACAGCGTGGCGCTGGGCCTGATGGCCGCGCTGGCGATGCAGGGCCGTGTGCCCGGCCGCGATTTTGCGGTGACCGGCTTCGACGATATCGCCGAAGCCGCGTTGTTCACCCCGGCCCTGACCACGCTGGCCGCCGATCCGCGCGCGCGTGGCCGGCAGGCCGCGCAACTGGTGCTGCAGCGTATCGGCAGCCCTGAACTGGCGGCGCAACGGCTCACCGCCGCCGTCGCCTTGAAGATCCGTGCAAGCAGTGCATGCGCGCCGACCGCAGCGCCTGTGCCGTAATGCGCAAGCATTCCCCCAACCGTTCCCCCACCAAGGCCTCCGGCCGCTGACCAGGCAACTCCTATGGTTTCCCTTTCCACGCAATCCACTGTGCCAAGCGGCAACAAGGCGCCCGTCAACAACGGCGTCGCGTTGTCGGTGGTCACTACGATCTTCTTCATGTGGGGCTTTCTCACCTGCCTCAACGACATCCTGATCCCGCATCTCAAAGCGGTGTTCGCGCTCAACTTCGCCCAGGCGATGCTGGTGCAGTTCACCTTCTTCGGTGCGTATTTCCTGATGTCGCTGCCGGCCGGTTGGCTGGTGAACCGGTTGGGCTACAAGCAGGGCATCGTGGCCGGGCTGGCAGTGGCGGCGGTCGGCGCACTGGGCTTCTGGCCGGCGGCGGAGTTGCGTGTCTACGGCGCCTTCCTGGGCGCGCTGTTCGTGCTGGCGACCGGCATCACCATCCTGCAGGTGGCGGCCAACCCGTATGTCGCATTGCTGGGTCCGGAGCGCAGTGCCTCCAGCCGGCTGACCCTGGCGCAGGCGCTCAATTCACTGGGCACCGCGATCGCGCCGCTGCTGGGCGGTTGGTTGATCCTGTCCAACACGGTGATGAGCAGCGATGCGCTCAAGGCGCTGCCGGAACCCGAGCAGCTTGCCTACCGCGTGCAGGAAGCGCAGGCAGTGCAGGGCCCGTACATCGGCCTGGGCGTGGTGCTGTTCCTGCTGGCGATCTTCGTGTTTCTGTTCCGCCTGCCGGCATTGACCGACGCTGGCGCGCAGAAGGAAGAAAGCAAGCATTCGCTGCTGGATGCGCTGCGCCACCCGCATGTGCGCTTCGGGGTGCTGGCGATCTTTTTCTATGTCGGCGCAGAAGTGGCGATCGGCAGCCTGATGGTCAATTACTTCTCGTTGCCGGAGATCGGCGGTTTCACCGAGCGCGAAGCGACCAAGTACGTCTCGGCCTACTGGACGCTGGCGATGATCGGCCGTTTCATCGGCTCGGCACTGCTGGCCAAACTGTCGCCCCGCGTCCTGTTGTCGGCGTTCGCGGCGATCAACGCACTGCTGCTGGGCGCCACCATGGTCAGCGGCGGCATGCTGGCGGTGTACGCACTGGTGGCGATCGGCCTGTTCAACTCGATCATGTTCCCGACCATCTTCACCCTGGGCATCGAGCGCCTCGGCCCGCTGACCGGGCGTGCGTCGAGCCTGTTGATCATGGCCATTGTCGGCGGTGCGATCGTGCCGTATCTGCAGGGCCTGCTCGCAGACCGGATCGGCCTGCATGAGTCGTTCGTGCTGCCGCTGGTGTGCTACCTGTACATCGTGTTCTACGGTATCTGGGGCTCTCGTCTGCGTGGCGCATTGGCGGAGGCGCACGCATGAGCGCTGTCAAGAACCAGGTGATCTGCTTCGGCGAGGCCTTGATCGACATGCTGGCCTTGCCACAAGCCAGCAGCGACGACGCGCGCACGTTTGCGCAATATGCGGGCGGCGCACCGGCCAACGTGGCCGTCGCTGTCGCCAAGCTCGGCGGTGCGTCCCATTTTGTCGGCATGCTCGGGCGCGACATGTTCGGCGACTTCCTGCTGCAGAGCCTGCAGCAGGCCGGTGTAGCCACTGGCGGCATCGTGCGCACCGATCAGGCCAAGACGGCGCTGGCGTTCGTCGCGTTGGACGAGGCGGGCGAGCGCAGTTTCAGTTTCTACCGGCCGCCTGCAGCGGATCTGCTGTTCCGTCCCGAACATTTTGCTGCCGATGGCTTCGCGCAGGCGGCGGTGCTGCATGTGTGCTCCAACAGCATGACCGAGCCGGAGATTGCGCAGTGCACGCTGGACGGCATGCGCCGCGCGCGCGCCGATGGCGCCATCGTCAGCCTCGATCTCAACCTGCGCCCGATGCTGTGGCCGCAGGACGTGAACCCGGCGCCGGTGCTGTGGGAGGCGTTGGCCCTGGCCGATGTGGTCAAGCTCTCGCGCGAAGAACTCGACTATCTGGCCGGCACGCTGGACGGCGATGCCAGTGCAGTGACGCAGAAGCTGTGGCAGGGCAACGCGACCTGGCTGCTGGTCACCGATGGTGGCGGCCCGGTGCACTGGCAGACCCGCACCGATTCCGGCCAGGTGCCGGCGTTCACCGTGCAGGTGCGCGATAGCACTGCTGCGGGCGATGCGTTCGTGGGTGGGCTGCTGTTCCAGCTGGCTGCGCGCGGCACCACGCTGGCGCAATTGTGCGGCGATACCTCGGCGATGACCGAGGTGATCCGGTTTGCTGCCGCCGTCGGCGCATTGGCGGTCACGCGCAAGGGCGCGTTCGCCGCAATGCCCGGCATCGATGACGTCCATTCTCTGATCCAGGAACAAGCATGAGCCCGTTGCCCGCATCCCCCGCACCCGATTTCCGCTCGGCCGATGTCCTGCGCCAGCACATCGCCGACACCATGGCGTTCTACCACCCGCGCGCGATCGACCCGGCCGGTGGCTTTTTTCAGTATTTTCGCGATGACGGCTCCATCTACGACGCCGGCCACCGGCATCTGGTGAGTAGCACGCGCTTCGTCTTCAATTACGCGATGGCCTACCGCGAGTTCGGCAACGCCGAGTACCTGGAGGCGGTGCACCACGGCCTGGATTACCTGCGCAACGTGCATCGCAATGCGGCGACCGGCGGTTATGCCTGGACGCTGCGCGATGGCGTGGTGGAAGACGACATGAACCACTGCTACGGCGTTGCGTTCGTGCTGCTGGCGTATTCGTGCGGGCTGAAGGCCGGCATCGCCGAAGCCCGCACGTGGATGGACGAAACCTGGCAGCTGCTGGAGAAACACTTCTGGGAGCCGGAATTTGGTTTATACCGCGATGAAGCGGACGCCCAATTCAACTTCACCACGTATCGCGGCCAGAACGCCAACATGCATATGTGCGAGGCGATGATCGCCGCGTATGAGGCCAGTGGCGAGCAACGTTATCTCGACCGTGCGCTGCAGTTGGCCGACAACATGACGCGCCGTCAGGCCGCCAAGGCCGATGGCCTGGTATGGGAGCACTACGACCCGCAGTGGAACATCGATTGGGACTACAACCGCGATGACCCCAAGCACCTGTTCCGCCCCTGGGGCTTCCAGCCAGGCCATCAGACCGAATGGGCCAAGCTGCTGATGCTGCTGGACCGCTACGCGCCGGCCGACTGGTTGTTGCCGACCGCGCAACATCTGTTCGATGTGGCGGTGGAACGCTCCTGGGATGCCCAACGCGGCGGGCTGTATTACGGCTTCGCACCGGACGGGCAGGTCTGCGACGACGACAAGTACTTCTGGGTGCAGGCCGAATCGCTCGCCGCTGCCGCATTACTGGCCCAGCGCAGTGGCGAGGATCGCTACTGGCAGTGGTACGACAAGCTGTGGGACTACGCCTGGAAACACATGATCGATCACCGCTACGGCGCGTGGTATCGCATCCTGGACGCGGACAACCGCAAGTACAGCGACGAGAAGAGCCCGGCCGGCAAGACCGATTACCACACCATGGGCGCGTGCTACGAGGTTCTGAACGTGCTGCGGCCAGCAGCTTGATGCTGGTGTAATCCGGCAGCGCGGTCGAAGGTTGGCGGCTGCACCGTAGGAGCGCACCCGGGCGCGACAGGGCTTTACTGGTAACGCCCTGTCGCGCTCGGGTGCGCTCCTAAGGTGTTTGCGGCGGCCCTTACTCCGGGTCGTAATCCAGATTCGATGCCAGCCAGCGTTCTGCCAAGGCCAGCGTGATCCCCTTGCGCTTGGCGTAGTCGGCCACCTGTTCCTTGCCCAGGCGCCCGACCACGAAATACTGGCTCTTGGGATGGCTGAAGTAATAGCCGGACACCGCGGCGGTAGGCAGCATCGCGAAACTTTCGGTCAGCGTCATCGTGGTGTTCTGCTCTGCATCGAGCAGGTCGAACAGCGTGCGTTTTTCGCTGTGTTCCGGGCAGGCCGGGTAACCGGGGGCAGGACGAATGCCGCGATAGCGCTCGGCGATCAAGGCGTCGTTGTCCAGGCTCTCGTCGTCCGCATAGCCCCAGAACTCGGTACGCACCCGCTGATGCAAGCGCTCTGCCAGTGCTTCGGCCAGGCGATCGGCCAGCGCCTTGAGCAGGATCGAATTGTAGTCGTCGTGCGCGGCTTCAAAACGGGCCACATGCGGGTCGATGCCGATGCCCGCGGTGACCGCGAAGGCACCGATCCAGTCCTGCACACCGCTGTCCTTGGGCGCGATGAAATCGGCCAGGCAGAAATCCGGGCGGTCGATGGGTTTGTCGACTTGCTGGCGCAAAAAATGCAGGGAACGGGGAATGGAGAATCGGGAATGGTCGAGCGCGGGAGCATCGCTTTGTGATTCCCGACTCCCGATTCCCGATTCCGCCGCTTCGGTCAGGACGACGACGTCATCGCCCACGCTATTGGCCGGCCATAGCCCAAACACGGCCTTCGCCGTCAGCCACTTCTCGTCGACGATCTGCTTGAGCATGCGGCGTGCGTCGCGATACAGCTCGCTGGCCTGGGTGCCGACGATCTCGTCGCTGAGGATGGCCGGGAACTTGCCGGCCAGCTCCCAGGCCTGGAAGAACGGGGTCCAGTCGATCAGCTCGACCAACTCCTGCAGCGGGTAGTCGTCGAAGACGTGCAGGCCCGGCTGGCGTGGCGCGGGCGGCACGTAGCTGTCCCATCCGCCATCGAAGCGTTGCGCACGCGCCTTTTCCAGCGACACCAGTCGCTTGGCATCGCCACGGTTGCGATGGCGGGCACGGATCTCGGCGTAGTCGGCGTCGTTGGCGGCCACGAACGCCTGACGCAGGTCGCGCGAGATCAGCGATTGCGCAACGCCGACCGCACGCGAGGCATCTTTGACCCACACGGTGGGCGCGGTGTAGTGCGGGTCGATCTTCAGCGCGGTATGCGCGCGCGAGGTGGTGGCACCGCCGATCAAGAGCGGGATCTCGAACCCCTGGCGCTGCATCTCGCGCGCCACATGCGACATCTCTTCCAGCGACGGCGTGATCAGGCCCGACAGGCCGATCAGGTCGGCATTTTCTGCGCGTGCACGATCCAGGATCACCTGCGCCGACACCATCACGCCCAGGTCCACCACATCGAAGTTGTTGCAGGCCAACACCACTCCGACGATGTTCTTGCCGATGTCGTGCACATCGCCCTTGACGGTGGCCATGATGATCTTGCCATTGGACCTGCCGACATCGCCGGTGCGCAGTTTTTCCGCTTCGATGTAGGGCAACAGATACGCCACGGCCTTTTTCATCACGCGTGCGGACTTGACCACCTGCGGCAGGAACATCTTGCCTGCGCCGAACAGGTCGCCGACCACGTTCATGCCGTCCATCAGCGGGCCTTCGATCACATCCAGCGGGCGGGTGGACTGCTGACGCGCTTCTTCGGTATCGGTGTCCACGTACGCATCGATGCCGTGCACCAATGCATGCGCCAGGCGCGCGCGTACCGGCTTGTCGCGCCAGGCCAGGTCTTCGGCTTTCGCCGCACCCTTGGTGCCCTTGTAACGCTCGGCGATCTCCAGCAGGCGCTCGGTGCCGTCCTTGCGCCGGTTGAGGATCACATCCTCCACGCGCTCGCGTAGCTCAGGGTCCAGATCGTCGTAGATCGGCATGCCGCCCGCGTTGACGATGCCCATGTCCATGCCGGCCTTGATCGCATGGAACAGGAACACCGAGTGGATCGCCTGGCGCACGTTTTCGTTACCGCGGAACGAGAACGAGACATTCGACACGCCGCCGGAGATATGGCAGTGCGGCAACGTGCGTTTGATTTCACGGGTGGCTTCGATGAAGTCCACTGCGTAGTTGTCGTGTTCTTCGATGCCGGTGGCGACGGCAAAGATGTTCGGGTCGAAGATGATGTCTTCCGGCGGGAAGCCGACCTGCTCGGTCAGCACGTTGTAGGCACGCGTGCAGATTTCCACCTTGCGTGCGCAGGTGTCCGCCTGGCCCACCTCATCGAAGGCCATCACCACCGCGGCGGCGCCATAGCGCAGCACCTTGCGTGCCTGCTCGATGAAGACCGCTTCGCCCTCCTTGAGCGAGATCGAATTGACCACGCTCTTGCCTTGCAGGCATTTCAGGCCCGCTTCGATCACCGTCCACTTGGACGAATCGACCATCACCGGGATGCGCGCGATATCCGGTTCGGACATGATCAGATTGAGAAAGCGGGTCATCGCCTTCTCGGAATCGATCAGGCCCTCGTCCATGTTGACGTCGAGGATCTGCGCACCATTGGCCACCTGTTGGCGCGCCACTTCCACCGCTTCTTCATAGCGCTCTTCCTTGATCAGCTTGCGGAACTGGGCGCTGCCGGTGACGTTGGTGCGCTCGCCGACGTTGATAAACAGCAGGTCCGGGGTGATGACCAGCGGTTCCAGGCCGGACAGGCGGGTGTAGCGGGGAGTGCTCATGCAAGGCTCTGCTGGAGGTTGGCGCCGCGATCAGTCTGGATGTGTTGGTGTTCGTGACCAAACGAGGGGGCGCGATGGAATGCGTCCCTCATCCGGCGCTGCGCGCCACCTTCTCCCGCAGGCGGGAGAAGGGGAGGGCGCTGCGCCTGGAGTGTCTCCGTGCCAAGCCACGCCATGCTGTGTCCTTCTCCCGCCTGCGGGAGAAGGTGCCCGAAGGGCGGATGAGGGCGTGCCTGCCGCATCACGCCGCCAGCTCCTGCGCGCCAGGCAATTGCCGCGGTGACAGATCCGCCACCGCTTCGGCGATGGCGCGGATGTGATCGGGCGAGGTGCCGCAGCAGCCGCCGACCAGATTGAGCAGGCCGGCCTGCGCGAATTCGCGCAAGGTGTGCGCCATCTCTTCCGGCGTTTCGTCGTACTCGCCGAATGCATTCGGCAAGCCGGCATTGGGGTGCGCGCTGACGTAGGCATCGGCAATCCGCGCCAGCGTCTCCACATGCGGGCGCAGGTCCTTCGCGCCGAGCGCGCAGTTCAGGCCCACCGACAACGGCCGCCCATGCGCAACCGACGCATAGAACGCCTCGGCCGTCTGGCCGGACAAGGTGCGGCCGGAGGCGTCGGTGATGGTGCCGGAGATCATCACCGGCAAGCGCCCGCCGCGCGCCTCGAAGACTTCTTCGATGGCGTACAGCGCGGCCTTGGCATTGAGCGTGTCGAAGATGGTTTCCACCATCAGCGTGTCGGCGCCGCCGTCGATCAGGCCTTCGATCGCCTCGCGGTAGGTCTGCCGCAGCGCATCGAAGCTGGTATTGCGATACCCGGGGTCGTTGACGTCCGGGCTGATCGACGCTGTGCGACTGGTGGGGCCGAGCACGCCGATGACAAAGCGCGGCTTGTGCGGTGTCAGCGCCTCGACGGCATCGCAGCATGCGCGCGCCACCTGCGCGCCGGCCTTGTTCAATTCGTACACCAGATGTTCCAGGTGATAGTCGGCCTGGCTCACCGAGGTGGCGTTGAAGGTGTTGGTTTCCAGCAGGTCGGCACCGGCGTCCAGATAGGCGCGGTGAATGCCGGCAATGATCTCCGGGCGCGTCAGCAGCAGGAGATCATTGTTGCCTTTCAGGTCATGCCCTTCCGGCGCGTGCGCGTGATCGCATCCCGGGCCATGCACGTGCGCGCTGTCGTAGCCGTCGGCAAAACGCGTGCCGCGGTAATCCGGTTCCTGCAGGTCGTGGCGCTGGATCATGGTGCCCATCGCGCCGTCGATGATGAGGATGCGCGCGCGCAATGCGGCCGTGAGCGAGGCAGCGCGCTCGGGGTGCAGCCACGGCAATGCAAACGGGATTGGGGATTCGGGATTGGGGATTCGCGCGTGCGTCATGGCCCGGTTCTCCTCGCCGCAGTGTCTTTGTTTTCCACCAATCCCGAATCCCGAATCCCGATTCCCGGCTTCACCGCAATCAACGAGATCACCTCGAAATGCGGCGGACGTTTTTCGCGCGTCACCGTCTCCAGGCTGGACACCTCCAGATCCGCCTTCTCGACGAACCTGCGCAGTTCCTTGGCGGCAAAACCGAGATTGACATGGCCGTAGGCATGCACCGCGGCGCGATGTTCGTGCTTGGCCAGGCTGCACAGCAGCAGGCGGCCGCCGGGGCGCAGCACGCGCGCCGATTCGGCCACCGCCTGCGCAGGCTTTGCGGCGTAGGTGAGCGCATGCATCAGCACCACCAGGTCGAAGCTGGCATCGGGGAACGGCAGCGCATGCATGTCGCCCTCGCGCACTTCCACGTTGCGCAGCTTGCGCAGGCGTTCGCTGGCGGCGGCGACCACGCGGGCACTGGTGTCGATGCAGATGTAGCGGGTGGCGTGCGGGGCCACCAGTTCGGCCAGTACGCCGTCGCCGGAGGCGATGTCCAGCACGTCGCCGGTTTCCAGCAGGGGCAGGGCGGTGCGCGCCAGTGCCTCCCAGGTGCGGCCGGGCGAGTAGTGGCGCTCCATGTCACCGGCGACCGAATCGGCCCAGTTCTGGTCGGCGGCGCGGTTGGCCAGCACCGCCGCCACGCGCTCGGCGTCCTGGCGCAGCAGCGGATCGTCGCTGCCGGTGCTCAGCGCCAGCCACAGCGCCCGTTGCGCCGGGTCCAGTGACACTTCGTCGAAGCGGTAGTACGCCGACACGCCGGCGCGGCGGTCGCGCACCAGCCCGGCTTCCTTGAGCTTGGCAAGGTGGGTGGACACGCGCGGCTGGGCCAGTCGGGTAATGGCCGACAGCTCGGCCACGGTGAGTTCTTCCTGTTCCAGCAAGGCCAGCAGGCGGACTCGGGTAGCGTCGGCGAATACTTTCAGGCGGGCCGACCAGTCTTCCAGATCCATGAATATCTCTATATCGCGATATGGAGATATTTTCGGCCGGGCGGGGTGTGGGGTCAACTACATACGCATGCGAATGGTTGTGGCTACAATGGTCGCTCAGCCAATACCCGGGAGGGGTCGAACGTGGATTTCAGCTTTACCGAAGAACAACTGATGATCCAGGACGTGGCCCGCCGGATCGCCCAGGAAAAGATCGCCCCCAGCGCCGAGCAGTTCGACCGCAGCGGCGAATTCCCGCTGGAAAACATCCAACTGCTGGGTGAGAACGGCCTGATGGGCATCGAGGTACCGGCCGAGTACGGCGGCGCCGGCATGGACCCGATCAGCTACGCACTGGCGATGATCGAAATTGCCGCCGCCGACGGTGCGCACTCCACCATCATGTCGGTCAACAATTCGCTGTTCTGCACCGGCATCCTGAAGAACGGCACCGAGGCGCAGAAGCAGCTGTACGTGCGCGCGATTGCCGAAGGCACGCACATCGGTGCCTTCGCGCTGACCGAGCCGCAGTCTGGTTCGGATGCCTCGGCGATGCGTTGCCGCGCGGTCAGGCAGGCCGATGGCAGCTTCGTCATCAATGGTAAGAAGAGCTGGATCACCTCCGGCCCGGTGGCCAGGTACATCGTGCTGTTCGCGGTGACCGAACCGGACAAGGGCTCGCGCGGCATCACCGCGTTCATGGTCGATACCGAGCGTGCCGGCTTTCACCGCGGCAAGACCGAGCCCAAGCTCGGCATTCGCGCCTCGGCCACCTGCGAGATCGAGTTCGCCGACTACGTCGCGCAGCCTGACGAGGTGCTGGGCCAGGAGGGAGCGGGCTTCAAGACCGCGATGAGCGTGCTCGATGCCGGGCGTATCGGGATCGCGTCGCAGGCCGTGGGCATCGCGCGCGCCGCCTATGAAGCCACGCTGGCGTATGCGAAGGAGCGTAAGGCCTTCGGCGCGGCGATCGGCACTTTCCAGATGACCCAGGCCAAGATTGCCGACATGAAGTGCAAGCTGGATGCAGCCTTGTTGCTGACGCTGCGCGCGGCCTGGCTCAAGGGGCAGGGCAAGTCATTCGGCACCGAAGCGGCGGTCGCCAAGCTCACCGCCTCCGAGGCAGCGATGTGGATCACCCACCAGGCCGTGCAGATTCACGGCGGCATGGGGTATTCCAAGGAAATGCCGCTGGAGCGCTACTTCCGCGATGCCAAGATCACCGAAATCTACGAAGGCACCTCGGAGATCCAGCGTCTGGTGATCGCACGCAGCGAAACCGGCCTGCGCTGAGCGGCCGGTTCCGGCAGCGCGCCGCCGGTTGCCGACTCCATTGGCCCGAGGTGCGCAGCGCTCGATCCAGTGCTTGATTTAGGCGATTGCTTCCCACTGCCAGGTAGGAGCGCGCTCGCGCGCGATGAAGCGTTATCGATAACGCTTCATCGCGCGCAAGCGCGCTCCTACGCCAACGTGAGCGGTCTGCGATCAGAGATGTGTCGTGCCAGTGGCCTGGCGTCGACACATCACAAGCACTCGCAGCCTTACATGGCGGTGGCTGTGTCCACGCTTGTGGTGCGCGGCGCGCGCGGATCACAATCGTGGCTTCTCCAGCCTCTGGTGCGCGCATGCTCCGGTCCTTGCACGCTGTGTTTCCTCGCCTTTCGCTATCCGCCATCGCGCCCGCACTGGTGTGTTGGGGGCTGCTGCTGGTCTGCCCCGCAGCGAGCGCGCAGACGCCGCCGCCGTCGATCATCCCCACCGATCGCCTGCAGGAGCCCTGGTGGGCGCAGCGGCATGCGCAGGTGCTGGAGCAGGTCAGGCAGCATCCGGAAACCAAGCTGCTACTGGTCGGCGACTCGATCACCCAGAACTACGAAAAATCCAAGGCGCCGGACGAAGACTTCCAGCCGACCTGGCAGACCTTCTACGGCAGCCGCGGCGCGCTCAATCTGGGCTTCAGCGGTGACGGCACCGAAAACGTGCTGTGGCGGCTGGCCAATGGCGAAGTCGACGGGCTGCAGCCCAAGGTCGCGCTGGTGCTGATCGGCACCAACAACACCGGCCATCTCGGCCAGGGCGCGGAGCAGGCTCAGCTCGGCATCGATGCGGTGGTTGCCGCGCTCGAACAGAAGCTGCCGCGTACCCACATCCTGTTGTTGAGTGTGCTGCCCAGCGGGGTTTCTGCGGAAAAATCGCGTCGCGACGCCCAGGTCAACCAGGGTCTGGCAGTGCGTTACGGCGACAACCCGCGTGTGACCTACCTGGATGTGAGCGCGGTGTTTCAACGTGCCGGCACGCTGCGCACCGAGCTGTTCTACGACACGCGCTTCCATCCTGCCGCCGGTGCCCTGCATCCGGACACCCAGGGCCAACGCATGCTGGCCGAGGCGATCGAACCCACGCTGGCGCGGCTGTTGGGGGAGGCGCCGGTCAAGCCGGTGGCCGAGCTCGGCCGCGACGTGGCGACCTCGCTGCTGCCGGTCGATTGGCTGGAACAGGACTCCTACGACTGGTACGCACGCCACCATGCCGCACTGGCTGCCGCGCGTACGCTCAAGCCGGAGGTGGTGATGATCGGTGATTCGATCACCCACTTCTGGGCGGGCCCGCCGCAAGCCACGCGCGTCAGCGGGCCGGCGTCGTGGCAGTGGTTGTATGGCAAGCGGCCGGTGCTCAACCTGGGCTTCGGCTGGGATCGCACCCAGAACGTGTTGTGGCGTATCCGCCAGGGCGAACTCGACGGCCTGGATCCGCGCTGGGTGGTTGTGCATATCGGCACCAACAACCTCACCGGCACCGCGCAATCGCGCGCCAGCACGCCTGCCGAGGCAGCACAAGGCGTCGAAGCGGTGGTGGGCGAAGTGCGCCGTCGTCTACCCAACAGCAAGCTCATCCTGATGGCCATCATGCCGCGTGGCCGCTCTGCCGGCGATCCGCAGCGTGCTCCGATTGCCGAAACCAACCGCTTGCTGCGCACGCGGTATGCCAGTGACCCGGCGGTGCGCCTGGTCGATATCGGCCCACAGCTGCTGCAGCCCGACGGCAGCCTGCCCGAAGTCCTGATGCCCGACGGCACCCATCCCAGCGAGGCCGGCTACCGGATCTGGGCACAGGCACTGCGCGCGGCGGGGGTGACAGCGGTTCCGTGATCGAACGACCGGCAGCTTGCGTGCTGCGGGCGCTGCCGGCGTCGACGCGGATGACGACAGCGAATGTATCGCCGCACACGCGTGAACGATTGCCCGTGGTGACGTGCCGGTTGAGTGGTTGCGCTGCGCAAAGTGATTGCGATGACCATGGTCAATCGTGATACCGGGCCTCAGAACAGCGAGCGGCGCGGCAGCGACCAGGGCCCGGCGTTTTCCGTAGCCCAGAAACCAGAAGACCCCCGATCGCTCGGAGGTCTTTTTAAACTGGTGCCCAGAAGAGGACTCGAACCTCCACGAAGTTGCCCCCGCTAGCACCTGAAGCTAGTGCGTCTACCAATTCCGCCACCTGGGCAGGTGAGCCGCGAATTTTGCAGACTCCCGGCGGGCTTGTCAACAACTTGCCTGCATCGATTGCCATGAACGGGCCGCCGTTGCCGCCCACGTCAGGACCGCAAGGGGTACCATTAGGGCAATGACAAAGAAAAACACTCCAGATTCCGATCGGCCGAGTCGCCGCAAATCCACCGGCGCAGCCGAGTCCAGCACCGCCGAACAGCAGAAGTTGCCAGGCTGGATGCCGGACTTCCTGGTTCGCGCTGCCGCCGGTGCATCGACCAAGGCCGCCAACAAGCGCGCTGCCGATAAAGCCTCCGGCGTAGCCTCGCAGCCGTCGGACGCGCTGCCCATGCCGGCGGCTCCCCGCGCACCGCATCCGCGCAAGAGCGGGCCTGCCGCGCCGCTGCCGGAACGTTTCCAGAACGAGGCCGCCCAGCAGAAAGAAGTCCAGGCCGGCAATGCCGGGTTCAAGGACCCGCATGCCGATCGTGAGGCGCTGCGCTACGCCGAGCCCATTGCCAGCCGCGAGGCCATCCTGCAGTTGCTCGATGCCTGCGACGGCCCGCAGACCGCTGAAGAGATCGCCGACAAGCTCAACCTGAGCGATCGCATCGACGCGCTGGGCAAGCGCCTGGCCGCAATGGTGCGCGAGGCGCAGCTGGTGCAGAACCGCCGTGGCGGCTACGCGCCGGTGCAGCAGACCAGCCTGATTGCCGGTGTGGTGATCGCCAATCCGGAAGGCTTCGGCTTCCTCAAACCGGACGAGGGCGGCGACGATCTGTTCCTGCCGCCGTTCGAGATGCGCAAGGTCATGCACGGCGACCGCGCGCTGGCCAACGTCACCGGCATCGACCGCCGCGGCCGTCGCGAAGGCGCGATTGCGCGCGTGCTCGAGCGCGGCATGTCGCGCATGCTCGGGCGTTTTTTCTACGAACATGGCGTGGCGTACGTCGACCCGGACGACAAGCGCATCCAGCGCAACGTGCAGATTGCGCCGGATGGTATCGGCGAGGCGCGCGAAGGGCAGTTGGTGGTGTGCGAGCTGATCGCGCCGCCGGACGCGCGCCGCCCGGCGATCGGCAAGATCATCGCGGTGCTCGGCGACAAGCTCACCCCGTCGCTGGTGGTGGAAATGGCCATCCACGGCCATGAGCTGCCGCACGAATTTCCGCAGGAAGTGCTGGACGAAGCGGCTGCCGTGCCGTTGGTGGTCGAGCCGCAGATGATCGGCGGGCGGGTGGATCTGCGGCAGATGCCGCTGGTCACCATCGATGGCGAGGATGCCAAGGACTTCGACGACGCGGTGTATTGCGAACCCAATGCCGACGGCTTCCGTCTGGTGGTGGCGATCGCCGACGTGTCCAACTATGTGCGTCCTGGCACGCCGCTGGACGACGAGGCGCAAAAACGCGCCACCTCGGTGTACTTCCCGGGATTCGTGGTGCCGATGCTGCCGGAGACATTGTCCAACGGCATCTGCTCGCTGATGCCCAAGGTCGACCGCATGTGCTTCGTCTGCGACATGCAGGTGGGGCGCGATGGCGAGGTGACCGGCTCGCGGTTCTACGAAGCGGTGATGAACTCGCACGCACGCCTGACCTACAACCAGGTCTGGAAGGCGGTTGGCGAAGACGACGCCGATACCAAGGCCTTCATCGGCCCGTTGCTGCCGCAGGTGCAGCGCCTGCACCAGCTGTACCACGTGCTGTCCAAGGCCCGCACGCAGCGCGGCGCGATCGAGTTCGAAACCTCCGAAGTACGCTTCGTGCTCGACAACACCGGTGAGGTGACCCAGGCCGGCATGCTGGTGCGCAACGATGCGCACAAGCTGATCGAAGAGTGCATGATCGCCGCCAACGTCGAGGCGGCGCGCTATCTGCTGAGCATGCATGTGCCCGCGCCGTACCGCGTGCATGAGCGCCCGCCGGAGAGCAAGTACGAAGACCTGCTGGAGTTCCTCAAGGAGTTCCAGCTCAGCCTGCCGGCGTGGAGCAAGGTGCGCCCCGGCGACTACACCAAGCTGCTCAAGAAGGTGCGCGCGCGCCCGGACGCGGCGTTGCTGGAGTCGGTGCTGCTGCGCAGCCAGAGCCTGGCGGTGTATTCGCCGGAGAACAACGGTCACTTCGGTCTGGCGTTGGAGGCGTACGCGCACTTCACGTCGCCGATCCGCCGTTACCCCGATCTGCTGGTGCACCGCGCGATCAAGCATGCCTTGACCGGGGCCAGCCCGGACAAGTTCATCTACACCCCGCGGCAGATGTCGGCGCTGGCGCTGCAGTGCTCCGAACGCGGACGCCGTGCCGACGAAGCCGAGCGCGAAGTGGATGAGCGTTATCGCGCCGCCTGGATGGAAAAGCACGTCGGTGGCCAGTTCGACGGCGTCATCAGTGGCGTGACCGGTTTTGGTCTGTTCGTGGAATTGACCCAGTCCAAGGTCAATGGCCTGGTGCACGTCACCCAGTTGCCGCAGGACTATTACCAGTTCGACCCGATCCGCAAGACGCTCAGTGGCGAGCGCCGCGGCCGCGAGTTCCGCCTGGGCGATCCGGTACGCGTGCTGGTGCTCAAGGCCAGCATGGAAGAGCGCAAGATCGACTTCCGTCTGGCAGAGGATGGCGCAGCACCCGAAGCGCCGCTGCCGCCACGCGAGAAACCGGCCAAGCGCAGGAAAAAGGCCAATTGAAGTCGGCGTTGCGGGCGGTCGAACGGGCCGCTCGTAACGTGCCGACGCGGTAGTGCAGGCTGGTGGCTCGTGGCGAGCGCTGGGGCTGCCGTGATATCCGTTGCAAGCTGAGAAGCGGGGCGCAGGATGAACAGCTCTTCCGAATACAGCGGTGGTTGCCAATGCGGCGCCGTGCGTTTCCACGTGCGCGGCGTGCTCGATGACGCGTCGATCTGCCATTGCCGGATGTGCCAGAAAGCCTTCGGGGCGTATTACGCGCCATTGGTGTCGGTGCGCGGCAGCGCGTTCCGCTGGACCCGCGGCGAGCCCAAGCGCTTCGCCTCATCGTCGATGGTACAGCGCGGTTTCTGCGCCGATTGCGGCACGCCGCTGACCTATGAAGCACCCGACGGCGTGGCGATCGCAGCCGGCGCATTCGACACGCCGGAGCGCTTGCCTCCGCACATCCAGTACGGCCTGGAGCGCAAGCTGCCGTTTGTCGATGCGTTGGCGCAGTTGCCGACACGACGCACGGAAGATGATGCCGCCGCAGAAGCATTCCAGGCTTCGCTGGTCTCGCGGCAGCATCCGGACCACGACACCGAGCGGTGGCCGGTGTAAGTAACGGCCCAAGGTCAACTTGCATCCAGGTGCCATTCCACGTTGCCAGCAACGTGGCGCGGTTCGCTGCAGTCGTTGGCACTGCGCGAGCTGCAAACCTTGCAAGGACATGCGGAGCACCGATGTGTTGGCGTGCCGCAGCCAACCCGGCACAACGGTTGCCGAGTTTTCCGTCGCGGGCCAGGGGCGCGGCTCGCCAGTAACAACTGCGGCAGCGCGAGATTCAACAGCCATCGCCGTGGTTCGGGCTGCGGCAGACGTGCAGGGGCTGATGTAGTTGCCCTCCGCGTGTTGTCGCCAGCCACGCGCCACTGCAACCGGCATCAGCGGCATCGCCGCCCGGCGTTTTGGCGATCGTGTGCAGGCGATCCACGCCCGGCCGTGACGTGGCAGGCCGCAGGCCCTACCATTCCCCCACATTTCTTCGTATGCCCGCGCAATGAGCAAGCAGAACCAGTGGATCGTCGGCGTCAACGCTGTCGCCTCGTCCGTCGAGAACGACGCCGACAACGTGCGCGAGGTCTTGATCGAGGCCGGCAGCAAGAACCCGCGCCTGACCGAGATCGAGGAACAGGCGCGCCGCAAGGGCATCGACGTGCGCCGGGTCAATACCCAGGCGTTGGACGGCGTGGGTGGGCAGGTCCGTCACCAGGGGGTGGCGGCACGCTACGCCGCCGCGCGCCTGTGGGCCGAGAACGAGCTGGAAGGGCTGGTCGAAGCGGCGCAGGGGCGTGCGCTGGTGCTGGTGCTCGATGGTGTGCAGGACCCGCATAACCTGGGCGCCTGCCTGCGCAGCGCCGCGGCTGCCGGTGTCACTGCGGTGGTCATCCCCAAGGACAAGTCGGCCACGGTGAACGCCACCGTGCGCAAGACCTCGGCCGGCGCCGCCGACCGCATTCCGGTGGTGGCGGTCACCAACCTGGCGCGCTGCCTGCGCGATCTGCAGAAGCAGGGCGTGTGGCTGTACGGATTGGCGGGCGAGGCCGATGCCTCGTTGTACAGCGTGGACCTGCGCGGCAATGTCGGGCTGGTGCTCGGTGGCGAGGCCGATGGCCTGCGCCGTCTCACCCGCGAGCACTGCGATGGCTTGGTCAAGATTCCGATGCCGGGCGATATCGAGAGCCTGAACGTGTCGGTGGCAACCGGTGTGACCCTGTTCGAGGCCGTGCGCCAGCGGCTGGGCGCCTGAAGGCAAGCGGCAAGGTGAGCCAACGGCACCCTATGGCTTCTGCCGCAATCGCTGACGGCGGCAGCTGACACCATCGCGTAGCTGCGTGGTCCGACGCCGCGATCTGCGCAGATTGCGGCGTTCCCGTGACTGGCGCAGCGACAAAGGAGGCGCGGCAACGCCGTCATAGCAGGCGTTTCGGTACCAGGCCGGTGACCCGCTCAGCGCGCCGGGCGCTTTTTGCCTACCATATCGTCAGTAAACGGTATGTCATGTCTGATGAATCTTGGGGTGGGCGCCCGCGGCAAGGGCGAGAACGGGGACGCCGACCTGGCGTCGGCACGACGGTATTGGCAGTGGCGGCACTGGCTTGGTGTCGGCCTCTGCCTGTTGTTCGCAGTGTCTTGTGCCGCAGCGATCGCCGCGCCGGCCGGCACGGCGTCGTTGCGCAATTACGCGATCGACAGCTGGAGTTCGCGCAACGGCCTGCCGCACAACTCGCTGCGCGACATTGCCCAGACCCGCGACGGTTATCTGTGGTTCGCCACCTGGGAAGGCCTGGTGCGCTACAACGGCCTGGAATTCAGCGTGATCGATCGCAGCACGCGTCCGGGGCTACCCGATAACGGCGTCGGTGCGCTGTATGTGGATCGCGATGGCGCGCTCTGGCTCAGCGATGCGCGCGGCAATCTGGTGCGTCACGGTGCCGACGGGCAGTGGCGGCAATGGCAACGCACGGGGCAATGGCCGCAGGCGCTGATCCATGCGATGACCATGGATTCGGATGGCCGCATGTGGCTGTTGTTCGAAGGCCACGGGCTGGGATGTCTGTGGCCGGATGGACGCTTCGACTATTTCCCGCCGCGTGACGGCGTGCCGCTGCAGAGCAGTTTTCCGCGCATGCTGTTCGACGGCCAGGGTCGCTTGTTGATCGGCACGCTGGATGGCTTGATCTATCGCGAGCCGGATGGACGCATGCACCGCGCGCCGGCGGCCTTCGGTCTGCCGCCGGGCCTGGCGTGGCCTTATCGCGCGCCGGACGGCACGGTGTGGGTAGTTGCCGGCGAGCAGCTGTTCCGCCTGCACGACGAGCGGGCAGTGCTGGTGCACCGGCTGCCGGGGCAGGGCCATTTCACCGCGATGCTGCAGGACCGCAATGGCGACCTCTGGCTGGGCAGCGAAAACCAGGGCCTGCTGCGGATCGGCAGTCATGGCGTGGAGCATCTGGCAGCAGGCCGCAGCCTGCCCACCGGGCGGATCGTCAGCCTGCGCGAAGATGCCGAAGGCAGCATCTGGGTGGGTGCCAACGGTGGCCTGTTTCGGCTGCGCGAGACCTTGTTCAGCAGCTACAGCCAGCGCGATGGGCTGAGCGGCGACTATGCGCGCGCGGTGCTGGAAGACCGCGATGGCAGCCTGTGGATCGCCAGTACTGCTGGTCTGGACCGCATGCTGCTGGATGGCCGAGTCGTGCCGGTGCCGGTTGCCACACCGTCGGGGCGGCGGCTGTCGGTGCTCAGCCTGGCGCTGGACCGGCATGGCGACCTGTGGGTCGGGACCTACGCCGACGGGGTCTTCGTGCTGCGCGATGGTCGCGTCTTACGGCATTACGGCGACGCCGAAGGCATTCCCAGCGGGCATATCCGTGCCATCGCGGTCGATGCGCAGGATGTGGTGTGGCTGGCGACGCAACGCGGCGTCGTGCGATTGGTGGAGGGCAAGCGCGTGCCGGTGACGGTCCAGGGCCTGCCCGATGGCGTGGTGACCGCGTTGGCCAGTATCGATGGCGCGCTGTGGATCGGATCGGTCGATGGCGCGGCAGTGTTGCGCGACGGCACGCTGCGGCAACTGGACCTGGAACGCCTGGGCGGCGCGCGCAGCGTGTTCGGCTTTCAGTCCATTGGCGATGCGGTGTGGATATCCACCGATCGCGGCCTGTACCGCGCACGCGGCGGCAGCCTCGCACGCGTGGGTCTGGAGCAGGGCATGCCGGTGGACACGGTGTTCCAGCTCGTCGAGGACCGCGTCGGCAACGCGTGGATCAGCAGCAACCGTGGCATGTTGCGGACCGGATTTGCCGCGCTCAATGCGGTTGCCGATGGGTACGGCACGCTCGCCATCGAGCGTTATGGCGAGATCGATGGCATGGGCAATGCGCAGGCCAACGGCAGTTCCGGCCCCAGCATGATCGAACGTGCGGACGGGTCGGTCTGGGTGGTCACCGCTGGTGGCGTGAGCACGGTCGATCCCGCGCGCCTGCAGCGGTTTCGCGAACGTCGTCCGCCGCCGGCGTTGATCGAAAGCGTGCAACAGGATGGCCGCCCGCTGGCATGGCGCCAGCAGGCGCAGCTGCCTGGCGGTTACCGGCTCAATGTCTCGTATGCGGGCATGAGCTTTCTGCTGTCCGAGCGCATCGAGTACCGCACCCGTCTGGACGGCCTGGACAATGTCTGGATCGCGCGCGGCCGGCAGCGCAGCGTGGAATTCATCGGCCTGCCGCCGGGCCACTACACCTTGCGTGTGGCCGCACGTCACCCGGGCGGCGCGTGGAGCCCGCAGGAGGCGCGCTGGACCTTCGACGTGCTGCCGCTGTGGTGGCAGCGCCACGATGTGCGCATTGCGGCGGCGCTGGGCGCGCTTCTTGCGCTGACCCTGCTGTACCGGGTGCTGTTGCATCGCTACAAGACCCACAACGCGCGCCTGGCCGAACTGGTGCGCAAGCGCACCCAGGATTTGCAGATGCAGGCCCAGCGTCTGCTGCAGGCCAATCAGGAAAAGAGCGAATTGCTGACCCGCCTGCGCATCAAGTCCGACGTGTTCGAGCGCCAGGCGCACGAGGATGTACTGACCGGGTTGCCCAACCGCCGCCACTTCGACGAAGCACTGGCGCGCGACATCAGCCGCGCACGGCGCAGCGGGCGCCCATTGGTGCTGGCGATCCTGGATATCGATCATTTCAAGCGCATCAACGACCGGCATTCGCATGCCAGTGGCGATGCGGTGTTACACGAGGTGGGTGCATTGCTCACCGCCGCCGCACGCGCCTCGGATCTGCCCGCCCGTCTTGGCGGCGAAGAGTTTGCGCTGCTGCTGGCCGACACCGCATTGCACGATGCACAGGCGCTGTGCGAACGCATTCGCACGCGCTTCCATGCGCGCAGCGACTGGGGCGGCGTGGAAGGGCTGCAGGTGACCTTCAGTGCCGGGCTGACCGCACTGCGCGATGACGACACCGGCTCATCGTTGATGCAACGCGCCGACCAGGCGCTTTACCAGGCCAAGAGCGCGGGGCGCGACCAGATCTGGGTGGGTTAGAGGCCGGGATTGCGGATTGGGGATTCGTGAAGCGCTGCGTCCGCGCTTCTCTGTCGCGGACGGAAGACCTGAGCCTTGCAGGGAATAGGCCTCCCATCCGACGGCGAGTGCATGCCTGCATGAGACGACGCGAGTTGCATGTCGGCCACTGTTCGTAGCGCAAGCGGGAACGATCGCGCAGCCCGGACATGGCGCGCTCCCGCCAATCCCGAATCCCGACCTAAACAGGCCCCGGCCAGGCATTGGCAATCGTGCAGAACAGCCGCGCGGTCTGCTCGGTGTCGTAGACCGCGCTGTGTGCATCGGCCGTGTTCCAGTCCAGACCCGCAGCCTGCGCGGCACGCGCCAGCACGGTCTGGCCATAGGCCACGCCGGCCAGCGTCACCGTATCGAACACGCTGAAAGGATGAAACGGATTGCGTTTATGCCCCACGCGCGCCACTGCCGCGTTGAGGAAATTCAGATCGAAATGCGCGTTGTGGCCGACCAGGATTGCCCGCTGGCAGCCGTACTTCTTCACCGCGGCGCGTACCGGGGCGAAGACGTGGTCCAAGGCGTCCTTTTCCTGCTTGGCGAAGCGGAAGGGATGGTCGAGCACGATGCCGGTGATTTCCAGCGACTTGGGGTCGATCTCCAGCCCGGGCGCCGGCACCAGATGCGCGCTGGCAGTCTGCCCCGGGAAGAAGCGGCCCTCGTCATCCATTTCGATCGGCACGCAGGCAATTTCCAGCAAGGCGTGCCGGTTCCAGTCGAAGCCGCCGGTCTCCACGTCCACCACGACGGGCAGATAGCCGCGGAAGCGCCGCGACATGGGCAGGATGGCGCGGGCAGGCTGTGGGTCGACCGGTTCGTTCATCCGCATAGCCTAGCAGGTCACACCCCGGGGCTCGACGGCGCGAGGCGCGCCTTGCGTGCGCCTTTGGTCTGGCGCGTCGGCGACCGGCCTGCCATTGCAGCTCACAAGGCGTTCCGGCAGCTGCCGCCAGCAAGCGGCCGCTGTCGCGCAGGACCGCCAGCGCTCAGATGACGCCCGTACTGCTGGTGTCGTCGCGCTTGAGGCGTGGCGGCAACGGCTGTTCGCCATGCACCAGAAACCAGACGTTTTCGGCGATGTTGGTGGCGTGGTCGCCGATGCGTTCCAGGTTCTTGGCCATGAACAGCAGATGCGTGCACGGGGTGATATTGCGCGGGTCTTCCATCATGTAGGTCAGCAACTCGCGGAACAGCGCGGTGTACTGCGCATCCAGCCGTGCGTCTTCGTCGCGCACGCGGATCGCGGCATTGGCGTCCTTGTCGCGGTACGCCTGCACCGCCGCGCGCACCGCATCGGCCGCCATCTGCCCGAGCGCGCGCAACCCCACCGTCTGCGGCAACGGTGGCGCCGAGTTCAGCGCAATCGAGCGCTTGGCCACGTTGGCCGCATAATCGCCGATGCGTTCGATATCGGCCGGGATGCGCAGGCCGGCCAGGATCTCGCGCAGGTCGCGCGCCATCGGCCCGCGCAATGCCAGGCGCATCACGTCGTGGCTGATGGCATGTTCCAGCGCGTCGATCGCCTCGTCGTTGACCACGATGCGGTGTGCGGCGTGGTCGTCGCGCCGTTCCACCACGTCCAGTGCCGCCTCCAGCTGCGCCACCGCCGTGTCGCCCATGCGCACGATCTCGGCGACAAGACGGTGCTGCTCCTCGTCGTAGCTTTTGACGATATGGTCGTTGAGGTGCTGGTTCATTGTGATCTCGATTACATGGCCGTGGTGGATGTCTGCCACCCCGCCGATGCGCTGGGCAAGGCAGGTGACGGAGCTGCTTCAATGCGGGCGTTACGGTGCGTCGCCTTGCATCACCCGAACCGGCCGGTGATGTAGTCCTCGGTCTGCTGCTTGGAGGGCTGCGAAAAAATGGTCTCGGTGCGGTCGTGCTCGATCAGGTCGCCCAGATACATGAAGGCGGTGTAGTCGGAAACGCGGGCGGCCTGTTGCATGTTGTGGGTGACGATCACGATGGTGTAGTCGCGCTTGAGCTCTTCCACCAGTTGCTCGATACGGCTGGTGGAGATCGGGTCCAGCGCCGAGGTCGGTTCGTCCAGCAGCAGCACGTCCGGGCGCAATGCCACCGCGCGTGCGATGCACAGGCGCTGCTGCTGGCCGCCGGACAACCCCAGCGCGCTCTGTCCCAGCTTGTCCTTGACCTCGTCCCACAGCGCGCCCTGGCGCAACGCCTGTTCGACGCGGTCCTGCATGTCGGCCTTTGACAGTTTTTCGTGGTGGCGGATGCCGTAGGCCACGTTCTCGAAGATGGTCATCGGGAACGGCACCGGCTTCTGGAACACCATGCCCACCTTGCTGCGCAGGCGGTTCATCGGGTACTTCGGCGACAGGATGTTTTCGTTGTCCAGCAGCACCTCGCCGCGCGCTTCCATCTTCGGGTACAGCGCGTAGATGCGGTTGAAGATGCGCAACAGGGTCGATTTGCCGCAGCCGGAAGGTCCGATCAGCGCGGTGACGCGCTTTTCCGGGATTTCGATGTTGATGCCCTTCAACGCGTGATACTTGTCGTAATAGAAATCCAGATTGCGTGCGGCCACCTTCACCGGCGCCTGCGCCGTTGGCGCCCCCTTTGCGGCCGGAACAGCGATGCGGTGCATCGGCGTGGCGTTTTGGAGATCGTTCATGTCGGGTGTCCGGAAAGATAGGTCAGTCATTGGAAATCTTGTTGCGCAGTAGCAGGGCACGTGCGCCCAGGCTCACCAACAACACGAACACGGTCAGCACCAACGCACCGGACCAGGCCAGCGTCTGCCAGGATTCGTACGGGCTGCCGGCAAACTGGTTCATGATCACCGGCACGCTGGCCATCGGCTGGAAGATGTTGCTGTTCCAGTACTGATTGCCGAACGCGGTGAACAGCAGCGGTGCGGTTTCGCCGCTGATGCGCGCCAGCGCAAGCAACACGCCGGTGACGATGCCGGCCGAGGCGCTGCGATACAGCACCTGCACGGTCACCTTCCACTGCGGAATGCCCAGCGACAACGCCGCTTCGCGCATCTGCGCCGGCACCAGTCGCAGCATTTCGTCGGTGGTGCGTACCACCACTGGCAGCACGATGAAGGCCAGCGACAGGGCGCCGGCAAACGCTGAAAACCGCCCGCCGGTCTGCATCACGTACAAGGTGTAGACGAACAGGCCCAGCACGATCGACGGCGCCGAGAGCAGGATGTCGTTGACGAAACGCACCACGATGCCGGCCTTGCGCGCATTGCCGTACTCGGCCAGCCAGGTGCCGGCGGCCACGCCCAGCGGGGTGCCGATCGCCAGCGCCAGCCCGCACATCACCGCACTGCCGAAGAAGGCATTGAGCAAGCCACCTTCCTGCATCGGCGGCGGCGTCATCTTGGTAAACAGGTTGAGGTCGATGCCCGGCACGCCCTTGGACAACAGCGTCCACAGGATCCAGGCCAGAAAGAACAGACCGAACAACGCAGTGACGCACGACAGCAGCAACGCAATCGCGTTGGTCACCCGGCGACGGTTGTAGAGGGATTGCGACACCGAAGACGCAGACATCAGTTGCCCTCCCGACGCGACAGCTGCATCAGCATGAAGCGTGCAATGGCCAGCACGATGAAAGTCACGATGAACAACACGAAGCCCAGCAACAACAGGGCCGAACGATAGGTTTCGGTAGCCTCGCCGAAGTCATTGGCGATCAACGCGGCGATGGTGGTGCCCGGTTCCAGCAGCGAGGGCGACAGGCGCACCGTGTTGCCGACCACGAAGGCCACCGCCATGGTTTCGCCCAGCGCACGGCCCAGTCCCAGGAACACGCCGCCGATCACCGCCGAGCGGGTGTAGGGCAGCACGATGTCCCAGCTCACCTCCCACTTGGTGGAGCCCAGCGCGTATGCCGATTCCTTCAGGCGCGTGGGCACGGTCAGGAATACTTCGCGCATCACCGAGGAAATGAAGGGAATCACCATGATCGCCAGCACGAAGCCGGCCGTCAGCAGGCCGATGCCCAGCGGAGGGCCCTGAAACAACGGGCCGATCAGCGGCAGCGTGCCCAGGTGGTCGTTGAGCCATGGTGTGACGTGTTCGGTCATCACCGGCACCAGCACGAACAGGCCCCACATGCCGTAGATGATCGACGGGATGCCGGCCAGCAGTTCGATGGCGGTGCCCACCGGGCCACGCAACCAACGCGGTGCCACTTCGGTCAGGAAGAACGCGATACCGAAACTCACAGGTACCGCAATCAGCATCGCGATGACTGCGGTGACCAGGGTGCCGTAGATCGGCGCCAGCGCACCGTATCTGTTTTCGACCGGATTCCAGTCGGCCGAATAGAAGAAACTCAGGCCCTGCATCTGCAAGGCATGGCGTCCGCCCCACAGCATCGACAGTGCCGCGCTGCCGAGCGCCAACAGGACGAAAACGACCGTAGCGGCCAGCGCAAGCTTGAACAGGCGATCGGCGCGTGCGTCGCGCAGGTCGCGGCCGCGTGGCGCGGTCATCGCTTCGGGAATGGCGGTGGCATTCATTCGATTGGACTCGTCACCCGCGCAACGGCGGGAGCGTGAGACAGCAGGAACGGCGAGGCACCGTCAGGTACCTCGCCGCAGCGCAGCCCGCCGCATGGGCGGGTGCAGGGCATTACTTGAACTCGCTGCCCCAATAGGCCTGGATCTGCTTCACCAGCTCCGGCGGCAGCGGCACGTAATGCAGTTCGCTGGCCTGGGTCTGGCCGTTTTCCAGCGCCCACTTGAAGAAGTCCAGGGTCGCCTTGCTGCGCGCAGCATCCTTGGCCTGCTTGTGCATCAGCATGAAGTTGGTGGCGGTGATCGGCCACGCCTTCTCGCCGGGTGCATTGGTGATCACCAGGTTGAAATCCTTGGCGTTGGCCCAGTCGGCGCTGGCAGCGGCGGCGGCGAAGCTTTCCGCATTCGGCTCGACCCACTGGCCAGCCGCGTTCTGCAGCGAGGTGTACGGCATCTTGTTCTGCAGCGCATAGGCCAGTTCGACATAGCCGATCGAGCCCTTGATCTGCTGCACGTACGAGGCCACGCCTTCATTGCCCTTGCCACCCACGCCACCCGGCCACTGCACCGAGGTGCCTTCGCCGACCTTGCTCTTCCACTCCGGGCTGACCTTGGACAGGTAGTTGGAGAAGTTGAAGGTGGTGCCCGAGCCATCCGAACGGTGCACCAGGTTGATCTTGGTGGCGGGCAGGGTCACGCCCGGGTTGGCCGCGACAATGGCCGCGTCGTTCCACATGGTGACCTTGCCCAGGAAGATGTCGCCCAGCAGCGCGCCGGTCAGGCGCAGCTTGCCCGGGGCGATGCCTTCCAGATTGACCACCGGCACCACGCCGCCGATCGCGGACGGGAACTGGCCCAGGCCGGCCTGCTGCAGCTCGGCGCTGTCCAGTGGCTTGTCGGTCGAACCGAAATCCACCGTGCCGGCCTTGATCTGGGCAATGCCGCCGCCGGAGCCGATCGACTGGTAGTTCACCTTGTTGCCAGTGGCGGCGTTGTAGTCGGCCGACCACTTGGACACCAGCGGGTAGATGAAGGAGGCGCCGGCGCCGGAGATTTCAGCGCCCTTGCTGTCGCTGGCAGCGGCGCCTGCGGTCGGCGCGCCCTTGGCGGCATCGCCGGGCTGCGCATCCTTGCCCGGCGAGCATGCGGCCAGGGCAAGGGCGATGGTGAGGGACAGGGCGGTCAGGCTGGCCGACTGCAATTTCATGGAAGCTCCGAGGCTGGATTGGCCGGGTGTCCGGCAGACCACGCTATGAAATGATGTTTTTGTTACACGTGCATGACAGTGCCTTCTGGCAAAGGCATCACAAAAAAAGACGCGGACCACGGAGGGCATCGCACCCTCCGGGATCCGCGTCCCGGTCCCGACGCCGGGGAGAGAGACGGCGCCGTTCCTGTGACAGGTTGTTGCCTTGCCCAGTGGCCCGGCGAACGGTGGAACTCTTGCCCGCCGCTGCCTTGGCTGCGCTTAGCGGGGAAGGGTCTTGGCCCAATAGGCCTCGATCTGGCTCACCAGGCTGTCCGGCAGCGGCACATAGTCCAGTTGCTTGGCCTGTGCGTCGCCCTTGGTGTAGACCCAGCGGAAGAACTCCAGCGTGTTCTTCAGGCCGGCCGGATTCTTCGGCTTCTTCTGCACCAGGATGAAGTTGGTCGCCGTGATCGGCCAGGCGTTGTCGCCCGCGGCATTGGTCATCACCAGGTAGAAATCCTTGGAAGTGGCCCAGTCGGCGCTGTTGGCGGCAGCGGCGAAGGTTTCATCGGACGGCTGAACGAACTTGCCGGCGGCGTTCTTCATCGCGGTGTAGGCCATCTTGTTCTGCAGCGCATACGACAGCTCGACATAGCCGATGCCGCCCTTGATCTGCTTCACGTACGCGGCCACACCCTCGTTGCCCTTGCCGCCGATGCCGGTCGGCCACTGCACCGCGGTGCCTTCGCCGATCTTGCCCTTCCAGTCGGCATTGACCTTGGACAGGTAATTGGTGAAGTTGAAGCTGGTGCCCGAACCGTCGGAGCGGTGCACTACGGTGATCTTGCCGTCGGGCAGCTTCATGCCCGGGTTGAGCGCGGCGATCGCCGGGTCGTTCCAGGTGCTGACCTTGCCCAGGAAGATGTCGCCCAGGGTCTTGCCGTCGAGCTTGAGCGCACCGGCAGCGATGCCCGGTACGTTGACCACCGGCACCACGCCGCCGATCACCGACGGGAACTGTGCCAGCCCGGCAGCGGCCAGTTCTTCCGGCTTGAGCGGGGCGTCGGAAGAGCCGAAATCCACGCTGGCCGCCTTGATCTGGGCAATGCCGCCGCCCGAACCGATCGATTGATAGTTGACCTGCTTCTTGGTGGCGGCGTTGTAGTCGGCCGACCACTTGGACATCACCGGGTAAATGAACGACGCACCGGCGCCGGTGACATCGGCAGCCTGGGCACACAGTGCCAGCGACGCGGCGAGCATGCCGACGGCCAGGCGGGTCTTGAAGGAGTGGATCACGGAACAGCTCCAGATGGGGTAGGGATCGGGACGTCCCGCGGTCGTGCCATTGCAGTGCAGGGGCATGACCGCGCGGTGTCGGGGACATGACAGGCAGGTGACGCGGGCGTGCGATGGCACGCGGGGTAGGGCGAGGCAACCAGGCGGCACCCTGAGGGCTCTGGCGAGCCGCCTGGCGCCCGGCGCGGTCGCAGGCTTACCAATAGAACTGCGCACGCGCCTCGATGATCGACGGGTTGTCGTCCACCAGTCCGCGCGTGGCGCTGCTGTAACGGGTGCTTTCCACCTTGGCGTAGTCGAGCGCCAGCTTGAAGTTGGAGCGCCAGTACCAGTTGGCACCGATCGTCCACACATCCATCTTGCCGCCCAGCACGCCGTCCACGAACGGGGTGTTGCCGTTGGCAATCAGATGGCCATCGTTGAGGTCGAGGGTGTCGTAGCGCACCGCCAGCTGCCACATGCCCGACGCCGGTTCGTTGGGCAACGGGGTGGTGGGCACGCCGGCCTTGTAGCCCCACGTCTCGCCGGTGATGTTCCAGACGCCGCTGACGTACCAGCCATCACTCTTGTAGTCCTGCGCGTTGGTGCCGATACGCTTGGCGGTTTCCTGGAAATATTCGCTCTGCAGCTTGAACGGCCCGGTGACCCACATCGCCTCGGCACCCGCCACGCCTACGCGGTCCACATTGGTGATGGCGCCGCTGTCGATCAGGCGGATCGTGGTCAGGTCGGCATCCGGGCGCGCGCGCAGGCGCAGGGTGTCGTCGTCGGTGTCGTACCCGAGGTAGCTGAGGCCAAAGTGCAGCACGTTGCCGGTTTCGTTGATCGGCGCCCAGGTGCCGCGCGCGCCATAGCCGCTGCCGTGGGCCTGGTTGCGGGTCAGCTCACGGCCGAACGCACTGGCCGTCACGCTCCAGTTGTTGTCGCCCATGCCGTAGGCCACGCCCAGGCGGCGCGAAATGCCATAGGTATTGGTCACCGACGCCTTGGAGACGAAGTCGTTGTTCTTGGTGCTGGACAGTTCTTCCAGGCTGTTGGGCTGCTTGAACTGGCCCACCTGCAGGTAGTTGTTGGCGTTGCCGCCAAACTTGTACTTGATGTTGTTGTCCAGGAACCGCCCGGTGCTGCGGATGGTGGTGCCGCGGATGGTGACGTCCTTCAGCACGCTCGGGTCGTACCCGGCCACCCATTCGAAGTTGCCCGGGCCCTTGCCCTTGAGCACCAGCTCGGCGCGGCGGATGCTGAATTCGGAATTGTCGCCATTGGCACCGATTGGACCGTTGAGGTCCTGCACATCGTTGTGAAACCAGTTGCCGTCGGCCTGGACCAGGCCTTCCAGCGAGATCTCCGAGCCACCGATCACATCGATGGCGATCTCCGCGTGGGCGGCAGGCGCCGTCAGCACCAGCAGCACCGCGGAGCCAAGCAGGGAGGGAGCGAATTTCATATGTGCCTTGCGACCTGGGAAGTGGGCGCAGGCTATGGCGTGAAGGTTGCGTTAATGTGACAAAACAACAGAAACGTAATAAACCATTTTTGTCAGCAAAGACAATAATTTACGCGTGTATTGATTGTGTCAGTGTGTGTCAAATGGCTGTGCGTGGTCGCGATTGTGACAATGCCCCGCAATCCTTGGCGTCACACACTTTTGCCGCTTCCGGGTCAGGCGACCTGAACCGTAGCCGTGACCGGATGAACATATATGTCAGCTTGTGCAACGCACCACTTGCGCTGCCAGGTCCTTAATTGTTAGTTTCGAGGCCATGTTTCCTCGATTCCTCCAAACCCTGTTGGTCTGCCTGCTCGCGCTCACGGCGTGGTCGGCGGCCAACGCACACACACGCATCCACGATGCGTTGGTGGGCGATGGTTTGGCGGTGATGGTGGATGCTGGCGAAGAACGCGATGCAGCAGAAGATCCGCAGGACGATGGCGATACGCAAAGCCAAGTCGATACACAGCCTGCAGACGATATCCCCTTGCTCTCCCAAGCTTGGCCGATGCTGGCGCGGTATTCCCCCTCGTGGCACGCGCATCACGCGCCGGCAAATCAAAAACGCGACCTGATCCCGCAACTGCGTCCTCCAAACGCGCTGCTTGGCTGATCCCCGCTGTCGCTGCACCCGGCGCTTCCTGCGTCGGATTTCCGATTGATTTGTTTGTCTTTGCAATTCGCGGTTTGAGCCGCGGACGGCTATTCGTTGCCCAGAGGAATCTCCCATGGAAAGTTTGCTAGAAGGTTTTCGCCATTTCCGTAAGGAAGTGTATCCGCGCCAGAGTGCGCGCTTTCAGGAACTGGCAGGCGGCCAGAGCCCGCACACGCTGTTCATTACCTGCGCCGATTCGCGCGTCATGCCGGAGCTGATCTTCTCCGCGCAACCCGGCGAACTGTTCGTCTATCGCAATATCGGTAACGTGGTGCCGCCGTACTCGCAGCATGTCAGTGGCGTGGTGGCGGCGATCGAGTACGCCATCGCCGTGCTGGGCGTGCGTCACATCGTGATCTGTGGTCATACCGATTGCGGCGCGATGAAGGCGGTGCTCAAGCCGGAATCGCTGGAAGACGTCCCGTCCGTGGCGGCATGGCTCAAGCACACCGATGCCGCGCGTCACGTCACCGCGCATCACGGGCACGATCCGCACAGCCAGGAAGCGCTGAGCTGCATGACCGAAGAAAACGTGGTCTCGCAGCTGGACCATCTGCGCACGCAGCCGGTGGTGGCCGCGCGCCTGGCCGCAGGCACCTTGCGCATCCACGGCTGGATCTACGACATCGCCCACGGCGAGATCCGCGCCTTCGATGCCGAGAAGGGTGGCTTCCGTCCGTTGCTGGCCGAAAGCACCCCCGAAGCCACTCCGCGTCCGCGACTGCAGCAAGTCGTCCGCGCTGAACTCGCCTGACGGAGTCGATCATGAACACATCAGGTATCGGCGGATATTTCCGTCAGGGGCTGTTCGGGCGTGACTTGCTGTCATCGGTCGTGGTCTTCCTGGTCGCATTGCCCCTGTGCATGGGCATCGCAATCGCTTCCGGCATGCCGCCGGCCGCTGGCCTGATCACCGGCATCGTCGGTGGATTGGTCGTAGGCTTCCTGGCGGGCTCTCCCTTGCAGGTGAGCGGTCCGGCCGCCGGCCTGGCTGTGTTGGTGTTCGAACTGGTGCGAGAGCACGGCGCCGCCGCGCTCGGCCCGGTGATCCTGGTGGCCGGTGCCATCCAGCTGGTCGCCGGTCTGTGCCGTGCGGGTGTGTGGTTCCGGATGACGTCGCCGGCCGTGGTGGCCGGCATGTTGTCGGGCATCGGCATCCTGATCGTGGCTTCGCAGGCACACGTGTTGATGGACGCCGCGCCCAAGGCGCGTGGTCTGGAAAACTTCGCTGCACTGCCGGCCGTGTTGTGGCAGGCCATCAGCGAGGGCACCGGCCGTACCGCATTGTTGGTGGGTCTGGCCACGATCGGCATCATCCTGGCCTGGGACAAGCTGCGTCCGCAGCGTCTGCGCTTCCTGCCGGGTGCGTTGATCGCGGTGGTGGCGGTGACGGCAACGGTGCAGTTGCAGGGTTTGAACGTCAACAAGGTCGACGTGCCGACCAACCTGTTCTCGGCGATCAGCATCCCCAGCGTTTCCGACATCTTTGGCGTGTTCAACCACACGTTGCTGGTGTCGGCGGTGACTTTCGCCTTCATCGCCAGCGCCGAAACGCTGCTGTCGGCGGCGGCGGTGGATCGCATGCATCAGGGTGCGCGCACGCAGTACGACCGTGAGCTGGCGGCGCAAGGTGTGGGCAATATGTTGTGCGGCTTCCTGGGCGCACTGCCGATGACTGGCGTGATCGTGCGCAGTGCGGCCAACGTGCAGGCTGGTGCTGCCACGCGTACGTCGACCATCCTGCATGGCGGTTGGCTGCTGGTGTTCGCGATGCTGTTGCCGTGGCTGCTGCGGATGACGCCGGTGGCGTGTCTGGCCGGCATCCTGGTCTACACGGGCGTGAAGATGATCAAGATCGGGCAGGTCAAGGAGCTCGCGACCTACGGTCGTGGCACCGCGGCGATCTACCTGGCGACCACCTTTGCGATCGTGGCGACCGACCTGTTGACCGGCGTGTTGATCGGCTTCGGCCTGTCACTGTTCCGTCTTGCGCTGCATTCCTCGCGTCTGAAGGTCGAAGTGCGCGAGCACGCTGACAAGAAGGACGAAATGCACCTCACCCTGCAGGGCTCGGCCACCTTCCTGAAGGTGCCGGCCATGGCGCGGACGCTGGAAAGCGTGCCGCCGAACACCGCGCTGCACCTGGACGTGGCCAAGCTGCATCACGTCGACCATGCCTGCATCGAGTTGCTGCGCGACTGGAGCCGGAATGCGGCTTCGCGTGGCTGCGAGCTGGTGGTGGACTGGAAGGAGCTGGACCGGCGCGTCGAAGGTCAGCCGACTGTTGACAGCGTGCTGGTCGACAAGCGCGTCGAGCAAGCCAAGGCTGCATAACCTGCTGTACCTGCCCGGCGTACGCGCCGGGTGACCCTCTATCGTGACCGGATGATGCATGGCGCCGAAAGACGCATCATCCGGTCGCGATTTTTTTTTGAGCCGGGATTTAGGAATCGGGATTTGGGATTCGCAAACGCAGCGGTCGCGCTGGCGAGGTGATTGCTCGGAGTCAGGCGGTGGGTTGCTTGTTGCGGTGGCGCGACTGCTCAGCCTGTGGGCGTTGTCGGCCGTTCGGCGGGTGCGGGGGTCTTGTCGCGGTAGCGGCAGAGGTCATGGATCACGCAGCCGGGGCAGTCGGGTTTGCGTGCCTTGCAGACGTAGCGGCCGTGCAGGATCAGCCAGTGATGCGCGTCGTGCAGAAACTCGGCAGGAATCACTTTGACCAATTTGTCTTCCACGGCGCGTACGTCCTTGCCTGGTGCAAGGCCGGTGCGGTTGGAGACGCGAAAGATATGCGTGTCCACGGCCATGGCGGGTTCGCCGAACGCGGTGTTGAGCACCACGTTTGCGGTCTTGCGGCCGACGCCGGGCAGCGCTTCGAGCGCGGCACGGTCGTGCGGCACTTCGCCGCCGTACTGCTCCAGCAGGATGCGGCAGGTCGCGATGACATTCTTTGCCTTGGCGTTGAATAGCCCGATGGTGGCGATGTAGCGCTTCAGGCCTTCTTCGCCAAGATCCAGAATGTCGCGCGGTGTGTTGGCTACCGGATACAGCTTGCGGGTGGCCTTGTTGACGCCGACATCGGTGGCTTGTGCCGACAGCAGTACGGCGATCAATAACTCGAACGGGGTGGTGTATTCCAGCTCGGTGGTCGGGTGCGGATTAAGTTCGCGCAGGCGCTCGAACATCTCCTGTATTTCGGGCTTGCGCATGCTGCTGCCGCGCCGTGCCGGCGGAGTTGCCTGCGTCGCGTTCATGGCTGCGCTCCGCCGGCGGCTTTTGCCTTGGCGCGCGCCAGGATGGCAGCGGCCAGCGGCGGCAATGCCGGTGCTGCCGGCTGGCTGGGCGCCGGGGCGGGCGCCCTGCGTGCATCGCGTTCGGCGGCGCGGCGTTGCAGGCGCGCGGTACGTGCGCGATAGCGCTCGCGTGCCGCCCAGGCATCGCGCAAGCGCCGTTGTGAGGCCAGCAACGTTGCGCACACCTGCGCGCAGTTGGCGTCCAGGGCGTCGTGCTGCGGGTCGGGCAGGTACGCCATCAAGCCGAGCGCCAGCGCACGGTCGAGATCGTCGGCCACCACACAATCGAACAACTGCAAGGGCAACGGACGCGGTGCCGGGATGGGGTCGAGCGTCATGGCGATGTCAGCGGTTGCTGAAGTGGGCAGCGCGCTTGTCGAGAAAAGCGCGGGTTCCTTCGCGCATGTCCTCGCTGGCAAACAACAGCGCAAATTGCGCGGTTTCCAGTTGCAGGCCTTCTTCCATCCCGCATTCTCCGCCGAACACCACCGCGTCCAGGATGCCGCGCAATGCCAGCGGTGCGGCGGTGGCCAGCCGCTGCGCCAGTGCCAGGGTTTCGTCCTGCAAGGCGTCCGGCTCGACCACCCGGTTGACCAGCCCGAGCTGCAGCGCACGCGCTGCATCGATCGGCTGGCCGAGCAGGCACAGCTCCAGCGCTGCAGCGCGTCCGGTCAGGCGCAGCAGGCGTTGGGTGCCGCCGAAGCCGGGGATCAGGCCGAGATTGATTTCCGGTTGCCCGAGCCGTGCGGTCGCTGCGGCAATGCGCAGGTGGCAGGCCATGGCCAGCTCCAGGCCGCCGCCGAGCGCAAACCCGTTGACCATGGCGATCACCGGCTTGGGCATGCGTTCGATGCGGCGCATCAACTGCTGCCCGACCAGCGAAAACGCACGGCCTTCCATGGCCGACAGCGCACTCATCTCGGCGATGTCCGCGCCGGCCACGAACGATTTGGGGCCGGCACCGGTGAGGATCACCACGCGCACATCGTCGGCGCTCGCGGCGTCTGCGAAGGCCTGATCCAGCGCCAGCATGGTGTCGCGGTTCAAGGCGTTCAGCTTGTCCGGGCGATTGACCGTAATGGTCCGCACACTGGCGTGATCGGCGATCAGAATGACGTGGTTGGACATCGAAAACCCTTGAGAACGTAAAAAAAAAGTAAATGCGGAACTTCCGAAAGCCTTGCTGGTCCTAGCTTTCGTGATAAGTAGCGGTTCGGTATCGCGGCCGCTATCCTAGCGCGTCATCTCAGGCGGCAGACCCGTCCTGTGCCACCACCCTGGAGAATTGTTTGATGAAGTTGCGTTCTATCGCGGTCGCTGTGGCGGCCCTGGCCCTGACGGGCAATGCACTGGCCCAGGACACGACGTCCGAAAAGGGCAAGTTGAGCTATTACTTCGGTTACGACTACGGCAATAACCTTGCCGAGCTCACCGGTCGCGGCGAGCAGCTCGACATCAACTCGGTGGTAAAGGGTCTGCAGGACGCCTATGCCAAGAAGCAGCCGGCGATCACCGCCGACCAGCTGAAGCCGGCTGTCGAAGCGTTCCAGAAGCGTGAGCAGGGCCGTGCACAGCAGGCCAAGGCCGAGTACGACAAGGCCGCTGCCGCCAACAAGACCAAGAGCGATGCGTTCCTGGCCAAGAACAAGAGCACCGCTGGCGTGCAGACGCTGCCGAGCGGCGTGCAGTACCGCGTGATCGAAGCCGGCAAGGGTGCCAAGCCGACCCAGGCCAGCACCGTGCAGCTGGAAGTGGCCGGTCCGTATCCTTTCGGCGACCGCGAGAAGGCGCGTCCGGCGCAGCAGATCCCGGCCATCAAGGTCAGCGAAGTCGAAATGAAGGCCATGCGCGAAACGTTGCTGCAGATGCCGTCCGGCTCGAAGTGGGAAGTGACGTTGCCGCCGGAGCAGGCCTATGGCGCCGATCCGCGCACGCCGTTCCCGCCGAACGTGGCAGTGCAGTTCGAGATCAAGCTGGTCAGCGTCAAGTAACTGCGTTTGCTGTTGCACTGACAACGCCGGCCATCAGGCCGGCGTTGTCGTTTTTGGCCCGGCCAAGGTGCCTGAAGAGATCGATGAACGTCCCACACCGCGTCTGCAGCAGCAAACGATGAGCGCCACCGACGCGGCCGATGGGTCTCTGCCCAGTCCATGTATCGGTGTATGTTCGTTGGACGCGCAATCGCACTGTGTCGGCTGCCTGCGCAGCCTGGATGAAATCGCCCGCTGGATGAGCATGAGTGACGTCGAACGCCAGGAGTTGCTGCACACGGTTTTGCCGGCACGTGGGCTGGTTGCCGCGTTGCCCGAGTACGCGCAGTTGCGACGCGCGCTGTACCCGCTGGATACCGCGCCCGCCGGGCCGGGCTGGAACCATGCAGAACTGATCGATCTGAGCGAGGGAGGCGCGTCTGCCGAAGCGGCAGTGCTGTGCGGCCTGGTGCCACGCGCGCAGGGCACGACGGTGCTGCTGACCCGGCGCACCGACAGCCTGCGCCATCATGCCGGGCAGGTCAGTTTCCCGGGGGGGCGGATGGAGCCGTCCGATGCCGACGCGGCCGCGGCCGCATTACGCGAAAGTTGCGAGGAAATCGCCCTCGGTGCGCAGCAGGTGCACGCGCTGGGCTATCTGGACCCATTCCTGACCGTGAGCGGATTCCGGGTGACGCCGGTGGTGGCCGTGGTCGACCCTGCCTTTGTCGCGGTACCGCAGCCGGACGAGGTGGCCGAGGTCTTCGAAGTGCCGCTGGCCTACCTGATGGACCCGGACAATCTGCGCAGCGTGGAGCTGGAATTTCGCGGGCGCCCACGCCGCGTGCTCGAATACGACTGGCCCGGGCAGCACATCTGGGGCGCCACCGCGGCCATTCTTCTCAATCTCCGTCGTCGCCTGGAGCAGGTTGCATGAGTGTCGATCCGAACTGGACCACGTTGGTGGACGTCAGCACGCTGGCGGGCACGTTGGCGCACCCGCAGGTGCGCGTGCTGGATGCGCGCGCCGCGCCACCGACTGCCCCGGACCCGGAGGCCGCACGCAAGATGTATGCGCAAGGGCATTTGCCCGGCGCGTTTCATGTCGATCTGGATCACGACCTGGCCGACCTGTCGCGTCCCGGTCAGGGACGGCATCCGTTGCCGCATGCTGCCGATTTCGCCCGCCGTCTGGGCGGGTGGGGCATCGATCCGGCGAGCCAGGTGGTGGTCTACGACGCGGGCGACGGCAGCATGGCGGCCGCGCGCGCGTGGTGGATGCTGCGCCTGATGGGACATCGGCGCGTGGCGGTGCTCGATGGCGGGCTGGCCGCGTGGCGCGCTGCCGGTTTGCCGGAAACCGGCGAGCAGCCGGAGCTGCACGAGGGGCCTGCGTACCCGGGCAGCTTCGACAGCGCTGCCGTGGTCGACGCCGAGCATATCCTGGCGCGGCTGGGGCAGGCGCCGGGATGGCTGCTGGACGCGCGCGCGGGCGAGCGCTTTCGCGGCGAGCTGGAGCCAATCGATCCGGTGGCCGGCCACGTGCCGGGCGCGGTGAGTCGTCCGTTGGGGCTGAGCCTGCGCGATGGCCGCTTCAAGCCGGCCGAGGAACTGCATGCGGAACTGTCCGCGCTGCTGGGCGCGTACCGGCCCGAGCAGGCGGTCGTGATGTGCGGCTCCGGCGTGACGGCCTGCCACCTGCTGCTGGCGCTTGAAGTGGCCGGGCTGCCCGGTGCGCGGGTGTACGCCGGTTCCTGGAGCGGTTGGCTGCAGGATCGCTCGCGGCCGGTCGCGACCGCTGCCTGATGCATGCACAATGACCGCAGGAATGGTGGTCTGTGGGGACGCAGGCTTGCTGCGCGGAGCGCAGTTTCTTGCAGGGTGGGTGGCGACATGCGGGTGCAGTTGCAGGCCGGCGCCTTGTGCGTCGCAGTGATGTCGATGACGGCGTGCTCGGCGGGTTCGACTGCCGACACCAACGGTGTGCGGGGCGCCAGCCGTGCCGAGGACGATGGGCAGCAGGTCTATCAGGTCGCTCTGGAGCAGGCACGTGCGCAGCGTCTGGCACGGTTGCGGGCGCCGGATGGTTGGCTGAGCTATACCGGCTCCGGCCGCGTCCGTGCGGGCCGGTACCAGGTGGGCAGCGATCCGCGCAGTGACCTGGTGTTGCCAGCCGGTCCTGTGCACCTGGGCCAGCTGAGCCTGGACGCCGCCGGCCACGTGCGCTTCAAGGCGGCCGCCGGCGCAGGCGTGAAGCTGCACGGTCGGCCGGTCGATGAGGTCAGCCTGGAGCCGGAGCGCGTCGATCAGCCGGGCGACCGCCTGGAGGTGGACAACCGGCAGTTCTACCTGGTGCAGACCGGCGCATTGTTCGGCTGGCGGTTTCGCGACCCGGCGGCGCCCGTATTGGCCCGGTTCCAGGGCTTCGACTATTTTCCGATCGATCCGCACTGGCGTGTTCAGGCGCGCTGGCAGCCGTATGCCACGCCGCGGACCGTGACCCTGCTGACCTCGATCGGAACGCCACTGACGGTGGACGTGCCAGGCGAGGCAGTGTTCGAGCGCAATGGGCAGACCTATCGCCTGCAGCCGATCGCGCAGGAGGACGGCAGCGGGCTGTTTTTCCTGTTTGCCGATCGCACCAGCGGCAAGGAGAGCTACGGCGGCGCGCGCTATCTGTTCACCGCGCTGCCGCGCGATGGCCATGTGTTGCTGGATTTCAATCTCGCGGAAAACCCGCCCTGCGCGGTGACGCCGCATGTGGTCTGCCCGATCGCGCCGCCGGAAAACCGGCTCGCCGTGGCCGTCAATGCCGGCGAAAAAACCTATCGTGCTCCGGAGCCGTGAGGCGCCGCTGACGCGTTGCTCCAGTGCAGGGCGTGCGGTCAACGCAGGCTGTGCGACCAGCCAATGGCTGCATGGATGCGTGACCACGGAAACAGCGGGCCGGGGTCGAGCTTGCGCTGGATCTTGCGGGACGGGTCGTCACTGGCCGCTTCCTGCGTGGTATCCAGCTCCTGATGCCCGGCGATGCGGCGCACCGATGGTAGCTGCTGCTGCAGCCACTGCAGCAGGGTGATGAGTGCGCCGATCTGCGGCTCCGGGTACGCCTCGCTCATCAGTTGATGGCGCGAGTCGAGCCAGTGTGGATAGCGGCCGCGGTTGACCAGTTCGATGCCAAGTGTGTGCGGGTTGTGGCCGCGTACATGATGGGCGACGCGCTCCAGCGCCACGTACTGCTGGATGCTGCCGTTGCGGTCGATGTAGTAATGCCCGCTGTTGCCGGTGCCGCTGTCGTAGAGCACGCGCTCGCCGTAGTCGCGCGCCATCGCCATGTCCGGCAGTTCGGTGCAGTGGATGACCACCATGTCGATGTGCCCGAGCGGGCGCCGCGCCAGTCGCGATTCGTAGGGCAACGGCGCGTAGGTGATCGGCGGCGACGGCAGGACGGCATCGGACATGTGGCGAATGCTAGCATTCGACGATGGCCTTGAATCCCGACAGCCCCCTGGGCAAATTGATGGCGACGCTGCCGCAGACCGGTCAGGTGACCTGGATCGGCGTGCGTCCTGCGCGTGATGTGGACATGCTGGAGGTGGACGCCGCGCAGGCCACTACCGGTATTGGCTTGGTGGGCGACCGCTACAAGGGCGGCAGCGGCAAGCGGGGCGTGACCCTGATCCAGGCCGAGCACCTGCCGGTGATTGCGGCGCTGGCAGGGCATGCGCAGATCGCACCGGCCACGCTGCGACGCAATCTGGTGGTGTCCGGCATCCCGCTGATCGCGTTGAAAGGGCGGCGCTTTTGCATCGGCGAGGTCGAGCTGGAAGGCACCGATCCCTGCGACCCGTGCTCGCGCATGGAAGACGCGCTGGGTGCTGGCGGCTACAACGCGATGCGCGGACATGGCGGCTTGTGCGCCCGCATCCTGCGCGGCGGCGTGCTGCGCATCGGCGATACGGTGCAGGCGCTATGAGCCGCGGGCACTGCATCCTCGCGCATGGGTTCGAGAGCGGGCCCGATGCCTTGAAGGTCACCGCGCTGGCCGAGGTGGCCGAACGTCTCGGATGGACCCACGAGCGGCCGGATTTCACCGATCTGGATGCGCGCCGCGATCTGGGCCAGCTGGGCGATGTGCGCGGGCGTCTGCAACGGTTGCTGGACATCGCGCGTGCTGCGGCCGACAAGGGCCCGGTGGTGCTGGCGGGGTCCAGCCTGGGGTCGTATATCGCTGCGCAGGTCTCGCTGCAGGTGCCCACGCGTGCGCTGTTCCTGATGGTGCCGCCGACCAGAATGGGGCCGTTGCCGGCGCTGGATGCGGCGGCGGTTCCGATTTCGATCGTGCATGCCTGGCACGATGAATTGATTCCCGCCGCCGAGGTGATCGCCTGGGCACAGGCACGCGCCGCGCGGCTGTTGCTGGTCGACGACGGACATCGCCTGGCATCGCATGTCGACGCGTCGGCACGCGCGTTTGCCGAACTGCTGCAGAGCCTGTGATGCGCCATCTCGGGCACCTGCGTCGCCGGCGAGCCGGGCAATGAGCATTCTGATCCGTGAAGCGTCCGAGGGCGATGCGGCGGCCATCGAGATCCTGACGATGGTGGCATTCATGCGCGACGAGCACAGCCGCCATGACGAACAGCACGTGATCGCTGCACTGCGCGAGGACGGCGCGCTGGCGTTGTCGCTGGTGGCCGACCATGACGGCTATGTGGTGGGGCACCTGGCGGTGTCGCCGGTGGCCTTGTCCGATGGATCCTCTGGCTGGTTTGCGCTGGGGCCACTGGCCGTTGGCCCGGGCCATCAGCGCCAGGGGCTGGGCACGCGCCTGGTGCGCGCCGCCCTGGCGAGCTTGCGCGAGCGTGGTGCGGCCGGCTGCGTGGTCGACGGCGAGCCCGGCTTCTTCCGTCGTTTCGGATTCGCCGTCGAGCCGGGCCTGGGCATGCCGGATGTGCCGGCATCCGTATTGCAGGCGCTGGCGTTCGGCGACCGGCTGGTGCCGCTGGCCGATGTGACCTACCACCCGGCATTCGGGCTGGGTTGAGCCGTGCGCGTGGCTTGCCCGGAGCCTTTCCGCGCAGCCTGTGGTTCCCGTTCGTTCGCCGGCATCCTGCATCGCCCTGGGCACCGTCGCGGCTTGCGTCAGCCGTCATCATGGTCGATCGATCGCGATGAACGCTAGACGAGGTGAACGATGCAAGATGACCAGCAAACGGTGTCGCCGCAGGCGCGCCTGATTTCGCACGCGGGCGACCTGCCGCAGGACGATGCGACCCTGCT
This sequence comes from Xanthomonas sp. NCPPB 1068, assembly GCF_041479385.2. NCBI lineage: Bacteria > Pseudomonadati > Pseudomonadota > Gammaproteobacteria > Lysobacterales > Lysobacteraceae > Xanthomonas > Xanthomonas sp. NCPPB 1068. The sequence goes on from NZ_CM192986.1 coordinate 1,841,239, forward strand.
CACCGCGATCAAGGCGCGACTTGGCCAGGACCCCGCGCGGCCTGCGGCGGACGTGGAGCGCCTGCTGCAGTTGCTCGATGCGCTATGGGCGGTGGAGCTGGGCCGGTTCCTGCTCCGCAACTGCGGGCTGGATGCCTATTGGACCCATCAAGTGGTAACGCACCAGCCAGGCAGTCTGGCGCCGGACACCACGCCGGCGCTGGAATACGCCCTGTTCGAGACACTCCCGGCCGTGCTCGCCACGCGCGAGCGGTTCGGCATTTTCCGTGCGCAGTTGCAGGCCTTGCTGCAGCCTGGCATGACGCTGGCCTCGGTCCCCTGCGGCTGGATGGGCGACCTGCTGAGCCTGGACTACCGGCAGTGTCCGGAGGTGCAGTTGCTTGGCATCGACCTGGACCCGCAGGCGCTGGAAGGTGCTTTGCAACTGGCGCGCCGGCACGGGTTGGAAGGGCAGTTGTCGCTACGGCTGGAAGACGCCTGGACGCAGGGCGATGCCAATAGCGTGGACGTGCTGACAAGTAACGGACTCAATCTCTACGAACCGGACGACGCACGCGTGATCGCGTTGTATGGCGCGTTCTTCCACAAGCTGCGGCCGGGCGGCACGTTGCTGACCAGTTTCCTGACGCCCCCCCCCAGCCTGTGCGCGCAGTCGCCATGGCAGATGGCATTGATCGACCCGGCGGCGCTGGCACTGCAGAGCCAGATCTTCGTCGACATCGTGCAGGCGCGCTGGGCATCGTTCCGTACACACGCGCAAACGCGTGCGCAACTGGAGAGCGCGGGCTTTACCGACATCCGTTTCATCGAGGATCGCGCCAGCCTCTTTCCCACCGTCATCGCGCACAAGCCTGCCCACGGCTGAGCGGGGCGGCCGCAGGCCTGCACGCCTGCGGCACCGACGGTAGGGGGCTGGTGCGCGGGGCCGGCGTTGGGCGGTGTGCCGCTGCCAGACCCATGCAATCCATGCGTGGCGGGGGATTGGGCCGGGTTGCAGGCAGTGCCGGACGGCGATCGCGGCCCTGGTGGCGGTGGCGTTTGCTGGTGGCCGCTGGCGCGCTGGTGAACCGTGCGGCGGGCGACGCGGCCGGCGGGGGTGGTAATGCCGGCCCCGATGGCCGACCATTTGCGCCCGTCCACGGCCACGGCATTGCCCCTACGGGCGCCGGCCCGCCGTGCTGCTCCCACGCTCGCCGCCGCGGCCAGCGTCTTTATCGATACCTGCCTACGTGAAATTCTTCGCATCCTGTGCCAAGGGCCTGGAATACCTGCTTGCCGACGAGCTGCTCGCGCTCGGTGCCAGCAAGGCCACCGCCACCATCTCCGGCGTCAACGTCGAAGGCGAACTGCGCGATGCGCAGCGCGCCGTGCTGTGGTCGCGCCTGGCCAGCCGCGTGCTGTGGCCGCTGAGCGAGTTCGATTGCCCGGACGAAGACGCGCTGTACGCCGGCGTGGCCGAGCTGCCATGGGACGAGCACCTGTCGGTGGGGCACACGCTGTCGGTGGACGCGCATGTGTCCGGTACCGCCATCACCCATGCCCGCTACGCGGCGCAGCGCATCAAGGACGCGGTGGTGGACACCATGCGCCGGCAGGGCCTGGAGCGCCCGTCGGTGGATGTGGAAAGCCCGGACCTGCGCCTGAACCTGTCGCTGCGCAAGGGCCGCGCCACCATTTCGGTGGACCTGGGGGGCGGCCCGCTGCATCGACGCGGCTGGCGCATGGCGCAGAACGAGGCGCCGTTGAAGGAAAACCTGGCTGCGGCGGTGCTGATGCGCGCCGGCTGGACGCGCGCCTATGCCGATGGCGGCGGCCTGCTGGACCCGATGTGCGGCAGCGGCACGCTGCTGATCGAAGGCGCGCTGATGGCTGCCGACGTCGCGCCGGGTCTGCAGCGCTATGGCAGCGATGTGCCTAGCCGTTGGCGCGGTTTCGACCGCGAGACCTGGCAACAGCTGGTCAGCGAAGCGCGCGAACGCGACAGCGTCGGCCGCGCTGCGCTCAGGCAGGTGATCCATGGCAGCGACATGGACCCGCACGCCATCCGCGCCGCGAAAGAGAATGCGCAAGTGGCCGGTGTCGCCGAGGCGATCTGGTTCGGCGTGCGTGAGGTGGGCGAGCTGCAGACGCCGCCGCAGGCCACCGGCGTGGTGGTGTGCAATCCGCCCTATGACGAGCGCCTGGCAGCCGATGCAGCGTTGTACCGCAGGCTCGGCGATACCCTGCAGCGTGTCGTGCCGCAATGGCGGGCCAGCCTGCTGTGCGGCAATGCCGAGCTGGCATATGCCACCGGCCTGCGCGCAGCCAAGAAGTACCAGCTGTTCAATGGCGCGATCGAGTGCGCGCTGATCGTCTGCGACCCGATCGCAGTGCCGCGGCGTACCCCGCTGGCGGCGCCGACCGCGCTCAGCGAAGGCGCGCAGATGGTGGCCAACCGCTTGCGCAAGAACCTGCAGAAATTCAAGAAATGGCGCGCGCGCGAAGGCATCGAATGCTTCCGCGCCTACGATGCCGACCTGCCGGAATATTCCGCTGCCATCGACGTGTACCAGCAAGCCGATGGCGACCGGCGCATCTTCCTGCATGTGCAGGAATACGCAGCGCCCGCAACGATCCCGGAAGCCGATGTGCGCCGTCGTCTCAATGAATTGCTGGCTGCCGCGCGCGAGGTCTTCGAGGTGCCGGCCGAGCGCGTGGCGCTGAAGTCGCGCGAGCGCGGCAAGGGCGGCAGCAAGTACGGCCGTTTCGAACAGCGCAACGAAATCGTCAACGTGCGCGAACACGGCGCGTTGCTGCGGGTGAACCTGTTCGATTATCTGGATACCGGGCTGTTTCTGGACCATCGCCCGCTGCGCGGCACCATGGCGCAGCAGTCCAAGGGACGCCGTTTCCTTAATTTGTTCTGCTACACCGGCGTGGCCAGCGTGGAAGCGGCGGTGGCCGGCGCTGCCTCCACCACCAGCGTGGATCTGTCCGCCACCTATCTGCAGTGGTGCGCCGATAACCTTGCGTTGAACGGCCAGGCCGGCAGCAAGCACAAGCTGGTGCAGGCCGATGCATTGGCGTGGCTGGAAGCCGAGCGCGCGCATTTCGATGTGATCTTTTGCGACCCGCCGACCTTTTCCAACTCCGCGCGCGCCGAGGACTTCGACATCCAGCGCGAGCATGTGCGCCTGCTGCGCGCGGCGGTGGCGCGTCTGGCGCCGGGCGGCGTGCTGTATTTCTCCAACAACTTCCGCCGCTTCAAGCTGGACGAAGACGCAGTGGCCGAGTTCGCGCAGTGCGAAGAAATCAGCCCGCGCACCATCGACCCGGACTTCGAACGGCATGCACGCATCCATCGCGCATGGCGGTTGACGGCCTGAGGCGTGCCGCGATGGGCGGTGGGTGGTGGGCGCGGTGCCCGCGGCAAGAGGCGCAGCAGCGGCGACGCACGCGAGGGCAGGGGGCATGGCAACAAGCCCAGCACAGGGCTGCGGTATGCTGATTCGCATGCTTTGGAGTCGACAATGACCGCACCACCCCGCATCGCCTTTCTGGCCAGCCCCACCGAGCCCGCGGCCAACGCGCGCGCGCGCCTGGTGCAGCGCTATGGCGATCATCCGCTGGAGACGGCCGATGTCGTCTGCGCCCTGGGCGGCGACGGCTTCATGCTGCAGACACTGCATCGCCACGGCGCCGCCGACAAGCCGGTGTTCGGCATGAAGCTGGGGTCGGTCGGATTCCTGATGAACCAATATCGCGACGATGAAGACGACTTGCTGGCCCGTCTGCAACGTGCCGAGCCGGCGCATCTGCGGCCGCTGGAAATGCTGGTGCAGACCGAATCCGGCAGCAGTGCCGGGTCGCTGGCGTACAACGAAGTCTCGCTGTTGCGACAGACCCGCCAGGCCGCGCATCTGAGCGTGGATCTGAACGGACAGACCCGCATCGCCGAGCTGATCGGCGACGGGGTGATGGTGGCCACACCGGCCGGCAGCACCGCCTACAACTACTCGGCGCACGGGCCGATCCTGCCGCTGGGCTCGCATACGCTGGCACTGACGCCGATCGCGCCGTACCGCCCGCGCCGCTGGCGCGGCGCCATCCTCAAGGCCGATACCGAAGTGCGTTTTCGCGTGCTTGATCCGTACAAGCGCCCGGTCAGCGTCACCGCCGATTCGCACGAGATCCGCGACGTGGTGGAAGTGACCATCCGTGAATCCACCGAGCGCCGGGTCACCTTGCTGTTCGATCCGGAACACAACCTGGAAGAGCGCATCTTCAGCGAGCAGTTTGCGGTGTGAGGGGCGGGGATTGGGCATTGGGGATTCGGGATTGGCAACGGCGGGAGCCGCGCACGCTGGCCGCCTGCGAGCACGTCGACGCGTTACGATGCGGCTCGCGCCATCGTGTTCCTGATCTCAAATCCGCACGCGCTGCTGCTCACCAATCCCGATTCCCGAATCCCGACTCCCGACTCCCGGCACCCAAATGGCTGACAACTCCCCCAGGCTCCTGACCGTCGCGGTGACCTCGCGCGCGCTGTTCGATCTTGAAGAAGGTCATGCCCTGTTCGAGGCCAGCGGGGTGGAGGCGTATTCGGCGTTCCAGCGCGAGCACGAAGACGACATCCTGCAACCGGGCGTGGCGTTCCCCGTGGTGCGCAAGCTGCTGGCGCTCAATCACGATGTGCCCGAGGAGACCCCGCGGGTGGAAGTGATCCTGTTGTCGCGCAACTCCGCCGATACCGGTTTGCGCATCTTCAACTCGATCCAGCACTACAACCTGGGCATCGTGCGCGCCACCTTCACCTCCGGCGAGCCGACCTGGCCGTATGTGAAGCCGTTCGGCACCGATCTGTTCCTGTCGGCCAATCCGGAATCGGTGCGGCGCGCGCTCACCCATGGCATCGCCGCAGCGACCATCATGCCGCGTGCGCCGGGCGAGCGTGCCGAGGCGGCTGCGGCCATCGTGGACAACGACGAGAGCCGCCTGTCCACCCAGCTGCGTATCGCCTTCGATGGCGATGCGGTGATCTTTGGCGACGAGAGCGAGCGCATTTCCCGCGAGCAGGGTGTCGAGGCATTCGGGCGGCACGAGCGCGAGCGTGCCCGCGAGCCGCTATCGGTCGGGCCGTTCCGTAATTTTCTCTCCGCGCTGCACACGTTGCAGGCGGCGTTTCCGGCTGGCGAGTCGTCGCCGATCCGCACCGCGCTGGTCACCGCGCGGTCTGCACCGGCGCATGAGCGGGTGATCCGCACGCTGCGCGAATGGGGCGTGCGGCTGGACGAGGCGCTGTTTCTGGGCGGGCGGCACAAGGGGCCGTTCCTGGAAGCCTTCGGTGCAGACATCTTCTTCGACGACTCGCAACACAACATCGACAGCGCACGCCAGCATCAGCACGTGGCAGCCGGCCATGTGCCGCACGGCGTGGCCAACGATCCGCCGGGCGCATGAGCGCGCCGCCGCAGCCGCCCGGACGTGCTGCGCTGCGCCGTCGCTGGCGCACCCTGGAGCTGTGCTTCGACGAGCAGACGGTCCAGACACGCATGTCGCGCTGGGCGCCGTATCGGTTGATGCTGCCGTATACGCGCAGCATGTTGGCGGCGTTGTGGCTGCAGCCGCGGCCAGAGCGCATCGGCGTGATCGGTGTGGGCGGCGGTGCGCAGGTAAAGTTCTGCCATCGGTATCTGCGCAACACGCGCATTGAGGCGGTGGAAGCCGATGCGCAGGTGCTGGCGCTGCGCGATGCGTTCGCGCTGCCGCGCGACGATGCGCGGCTGGAGATCAGCCTGGGCGATGGCGCGCAGTGGATCGGCCCGCGTGCCTGTCGCTATGACCTGTTGCTGCTGGATGCCTACGACACCGACGGGATTCCGCCGGCCTTGTGCACGCCGGAGTTCTACGCGCAGTGCCGCGCGGCACTGACCCCTGACGGCGTGCTGGCGTTCAACCTGTACGACGTGCCCATCGCTGGGCACCTGGCGCAGCTGCGTTCGCTATTCGACGGTCTGGTGCTGGCGTTGCCCGAGCCGGACCTGCGCAATCAGGTGGTGTTTGCCTGGAACCGCCGACATACCCCGGCGACCCCGGAACAGGCCCTGGCACCGTTGCCGTGGGCAGCACGCCGGCAGCTACGACCTTCGATGCTGCGGCTGCAGGCGGCATGGACCGAGCGCGCCTGGCGGTTTGCGTAGGGCGTCAGCCTGCGTGGTGCGCCAAGCGGGGATGGCGGCAGCCACGCGGCACGCGTCCGCTAATTGCGTGCACGATGTTGCAGTCCATCGGTGCAGCGTGTCGACCAGCGCTTGCTCGCACGCCAGGTCGTCCGCATCCGTACGCAACACCTACGGCGCGGGCGAGTCGCCTTGGTCGCCGAGCGGCAGCTGGATGTCGGTCAGGCGCCAGCGCAGGCCCTGGCGGGTGAGCACGAACACCACCGGTGCGCCGGTGGCGGTGTACGTGGTGGCGGTGAAGCGGCGGGTGGATTCGAAGCGTTGCGTCGCGCCCTGCAGCGGGCGGGCAGGAGACGGCGCGGCATAGGTGTCGGCGCTGACGGTGTCGCCGATGACGCGGTTCCACACGCTGTGGCCCTGCAGCAGCGCACCAATACCCAAGGGCGTGATCAAGGTATCCACGCCAGCGCCGCTGATGCCGCTGGCCAACCGCAGCGCAACACCGCCCAACAGGCTCGACTGCGCGCTGCTGCCGGCCTGGCGGATCAGGTAGTCGTCCAGTTGCGCCTTGAGGTTGACGCGCAGGCTGGGGAAATCGACATGGCGATCCAGCTGCCCGGCATCGCGGTCGGCGACCGCCTGACTGATGCCGCGGATGGCCAGGTACGGCCCTGCCACCACGTAGCCGGCCAGCAAGGCCACGATCAGCAAGGGCAATAACCACCAGCGTTTTTTCATCGTTCGCACTCCGTTGCCAAGGGCGGTGGTGGTTGCCTGCACTCTGCGGCAATGGCCGGCACGCGCTGATCGACTGCAGCGCACCGCCCAGCGGTGGCGCTGCGTGCGCTGTCAAAATTCCAGATCCAGCGCGGCGCACAGGTAATCGACAAACGGCGCCAATGTCACCAGATCGGCTTCGATGGTCTGACGCAGGCGCGGCCCGGTCATCAGCGCATCGTCCAGGTGGCGCAGATACGCCCAGTTGCGATGCTTGAGATCGTCGATGAACTCGAAATCGGCTGGAAAACCGCGCGGTGCACGCACCAGTTTTTCACTGTCGTCCAACGCAAACTTGCGACGCAGCTTGGGTGCGTACGCGGCGGCTTTCCAGCTGCCGGGGTTTTCGAAGATGAACTGGCGCAGCTTGCGTTGCGTGTCCGGCTCCGGGTGCCACAGCCCCGCGCCGACGAAACTCTCGCCCGGCTGCAGGTGGATGTAGAACGACGGCGCAGGAACCTGGCGGCGGCGCTCATGAAACAGGCGCGCGCCCTGCCAGTTCTTGTACGGCGATTTGTCGTTGGAAAAACGCGCATCGCGGTAGATGCGAAACAGCGAGCCGCCCTGGGTCTTGGGATCGGCACGATAGTGCTCGCTGACCTGCGCCAATGCCGGCTGCAGGTCGGTGATCAGCTGCAGGAACGGCTGGCGCACATGCGCTTCGTACTGGTGCCGATGGTCGTTGAACCAGGTCTTGTCGTTGTGGCGGGCCAGGGCACGCAGGAATTTGAAGCTGGCGTCGGAAAAGTAGGTGGTCATAGCGTGCGTTGGAGGTCCGAACCCCAGGCGGCGAGCTGGTCGAGTAGGGCTTGCTTGGTAGAATCGTCGGGGTGAGCGAGCCGTAAATCCGCAATCTGCGCGTAAAACTGCTCCAGGGTGACTTCGCCCAACCCGCGGTCTTCCAGCAGGCGCTGGCGACGGTACACGTTCCAGCGGTCGTGTTCTTCGGGCGACAACGTCTGCGGCCAGTTGCGCGCGCGGTAGCGGAACAGCAGCTCGACCAGGCGTGGATCGCGGAAACGCGCTTCCAGGGCGCCCAGCTCGTCTGGCGCACTGGCGCGCACCTGGGCCAGCAAGCGCTTGTCGCCCTCGGCCAGAAAGCCGTCGTAGAGCGAGGCGTCGGCATCGTTGGCCGCTGCGGCAGCGGCGCGGTCGTTGCCGTAGACCTGGCGTACCTTTTCGGCGAGCGCGGGCCCCAGCTCGCGCAGCCGTGCGGCCTTGGCCATGACGACGTCGCGGTCCACGCCCAGGCGCTGGAAGTCCGCTGCGCGCAGGTGCTGCCAGGACACCAGTGCCGGCGATTTGTTCAGATGCACTTCTTTCAGCGGAATGCGTTGCTCGCCCTCGGGCAGATCCGCGGCGCGGATATACAGCCGGTCGGCAATCTCGTCGGGGCTCAGGCGCAGCAGCACCTCCGGGTCGCCGTCCAGATCGAACACGATCACCCGGCTGTCGATGCGCGGATGCCGCGTCAGCGGCAATACTGCGGCGGCACACAGGCGCGAGGCCGGGTAGCGCTGCGACACATGCAGCACTGGCTCCATCGCAATCACGTCGAGCAGGGTGGCGGCAAAGCGCTTGTCGCGCAGGCGCAAGGCGTAGTCCCACAGCTTGGGCTGATGCTGCTGAAATTTGCGCGCCATGCCGATGGTGGCGTACACGTCGGACAGGGCTTCGTGCGCATCCCCTTCGCGCACGGCATTGGCGTCGGCCAGATGCTCCAGCTTGAACGAAGTGGCGCCATCTTCGCGCTGCGGCCAGGCGATGCCATCCGGGCGCAGTGCGTGCACCAGGCGCAGCACGTCGAGCAGATCCCACCGCGAATTGCCGCCGCGCCATTCCCGCTCATAGGGATCGTAGAAATTGCGGAACAGGCCACAGCGCACGAACTCGTCGTCGAAGCGGATCGAGTTGTAGCCCAGCGTGCAGGTCTGCGGCCGGCTCATCTGCTCGGCGATGCGTGCAAATGCCTCGGCTTCGCTCACGCCCTCGCGCAACGCATGCTGCGGGGTGATGCCGGTGACCATGGTGGCGTACGGGGAGGGCAGCAGATCGTCGGCCGGTTGCACGAAGAAGCTGATCGGTTCTTCGATCACCCGCAGCTGCGCATCGGTGCGAACCGCCGCGAACTGCGCGATGCGGGTGCGGCGCGGGTCCTGGCCGAAGGTTTCCAGGTCGTAGAAGAGAAAGCTGTCAGGCATGCGGGTGCAAGATCCAGATGCGCAGCGCACGGCGTACGCGCTGCCGGTGCCGCCTAGTATCCCCCATCGCAGCACCGGCACGCTGAGGCGCGGCTGTGCGGCGGGTTGGCGCACGTGAGTGGTGCGCGCGTGCAGTGGCCCGGTGGGCCGGCGATCAGCGTTGACTAACCGACCGGCACGCGCAGGGCAGTTGCAGCTGTCTCGCAGCTGCCGACAGCGACGCCGGAGAGATCAGCCAAGACCCGGATGACGCCACGGCATGGCCTGCAGCGCAGGCAGTGATGCCGTGGGCCACTGCCGTCGCAGACGTCAGTGCGCGCCCTCCAGCGGCTCCAGGCGCGCGTGCACGCTGGTTTCCAGCGCAGCCCAGTCGATGCGCGACAGATCGCTGTGACCGCGCGTGGCATCGACCAGGATCTCGCGCTGGATCTCGCTGCGCGCCAGTGCGATCGAGTAGCGCGTGCGCAGGAAGGTCACCATGGTGTAGTGCGGCACGAAGCGGGTGGGCCAGCGCGCCTGCAATTGCTGTTCGAGTTCGCGTTGCAGCAGGAACTGCGCATCGCCCACGCGGTCGCGCATCTCCAGATAGTTGTCCAGCGCCATTTGCTGGATTGCCGCGGCATCGTCGCGGCGTGCGGCCTCGAAGGCGGCAAATGCGCTGCCGATGTCGTCGTGCGCGTCCATCTGTTCGGCCAGCGCCACGCAGTCTTCGAACGCACAGTTCATGCCCTGGCCGTGGAACGGCACCATCGCATGTGCGGCATCGCCGATCAGCAAGGCGCGGTTGTCCAGATGCCAGCGGTCCAGGGTCAGGGTGCCGAGCAGTCCGGGCGGATGTTCTTCCCAGTGCTCCTGGAGCTGCGGAATCAGCGGCAAGGCGTCCGGGAAGTCGCGCGCAAACAGCGCATGCGCTTCTTCGCCGGTGCGGGTGGTGGCAAAGCTGGGTTCGCCGGCGTTGGGCAAAAACAAGGTCACGGTGAAGGTGCCGCCGTCGTTGGGCAGCGCAATGCACATGTAGCGCCCGCGCGGCCAGATGTGCAGTGCGTTGCGCTCGATGCGGAAGCCGCCACCGGGCAGCGGCGGGATTTCCAGCTCCTTGTAGGAGTGATCCAGGAACTCGATGCGCTCGCCCAACGGCGATTTGCGCTGCATGGCCGCGCGCAGCGCCGAGCCGGCGCCATCGCTGCCGATCAGGCTCTGGAAGTGGATCTCGTGCGGCTGATCGTCGCGGTCGTCGATGAAGCGCGCGTAGCCGGCATCGAAATCGACCGTGTGCAGGCGACGGTAGAAGTGCACGGTGGCGCCGGCCTGTTCGGCCAGATCCAGCAAGGCCACGTTCAAGGCGGCGCGATGGATCGACCAGATCACTTCGCTGTCGTCGCGGCCATAGCGCTGCAGCTGCGGTTCCCCGTTGACCGGGTGCACCATGCGCCCGCGCATCATCACCGCCTTGGCCATTACCGCGTCTTCTGCGCCGGCCTGGCGCAGTGCGTGGCGGCCGCGTTCGGCCAGGGCCAGGTTGATCGAGCGGCCGGACTCGTAGCCCTTGATGCGTGGATCGCCGCGGCGTTCGTAGACGGTGACCTGCCAGCCGCGGCGCGACAGCAGGATGGCCAGCAGGCAACCGGCCAGGCCGGCGCCGATCAGGGTCAGGGAGCGGGGGGAGACTGGGCTCAATGCAATATCCGGCGGCGGCCGGACGCAGCGCCGGCGAAGAGGGGGAGACAGCGACTGGCAAGGGCGGCCGCCCGGGCATCAGCCGTGGGCGGGCTGGGAGTGTACGTGGGCCGCTGCCGGCTCCGCGTCGCGGCCCCCAGGCCCGGTGACCTTGCAGTCAGCGTGTTGCGCTCAGGCGGCGGCCCAGGTTTCCACCTGTTCCACGAAGGTGTGCAGGTCGACGAAGCGGTTGTACAGCGGCACCGGCGCAATGCGGATCACGTCCGGTTCGCGCCAGTCGCCCAGCACGCCGGCGGCATGCAGATGCTCGAATAGCGCGCGCCCCTGCGCGCGGCCGCCTTTCACCCGCAGCGACAGCTGGCAGCCGCGCTGCGCAGCGTGCGCGGGGGTGACGATCTGCAGCACCTGCGCCAGGCGCGCGTGGATCAGCTGTTCCAGATGGCCGGTGAGCTGCTCGGATTTGGCGCGGAGCGCGGCCATGCCGGCCTGGTCGAACAGGTCCAGCGATGCACGCAGCGGCGCCAGCGCCAGTACCGGCGGATTGCTCAGCTGCCAGCCTTCGGCGCCCGGCGCAGGCACGAACTGCGGATCCATGCGGAAACGGGTCTGCTGCTCGTGTCCCCACCAACCGGCCATGCGCGGCAGGTCGCTGGTGGCATGGCGCGCATGCACGAAGCACCCACCCACCGCGCCCGGCCCGGCATTGAGATATTTGTAGTGGCACCACACCGCGAAATCGACGCCATCGTCGTGCAGGGTGAGCGGGATATTGCCCACCGCATGCGCCAGATCGAAACCCACCGCCGCGCCCTGCGCCCGCGCCAGCCGCGCGATCTCGCCCAGATCGAACGCCTGCCCGGTGCGGTACTGGATGCCCGGCCACAGCACCAGCGCCAGCCGCGAGCCGTGCTGCGCGATCGCCGTGGCAATGGCCGCCATCGACACCGTGCCATTGGGTTCGTCGGCCTCCACCTCGATCAGCTGCGTGGCCGGGTCCAGCCCATGCAGGTGCAGTTGCGACTCCACTGCGTGGCGGTCGGACGGGAACGCGCCGGCTTCGATCAGGATCGCGCCGCGCTCGGGCGTGGGGCGATAGAAGCTGGCCATCATCAGATGCAGGTTGACGCTGAGGGTGTTCATCGCCACCACTTCGCCGGGCAGCGCGCCGACCACGCGCGCCAGGCCGTCGCGCACCAGCTGGTGATAGGTGAGCCATTGGGTGGGGCCGGTGAAGTGGCCTTCCACGGCAAGCGCGCCCCACTGATCGAGTACCTCGCTGACCATTGCGCGGGCCTGTCGCGGTTGCAGGCCGAGCGAATTGCCGACGAAGTAGGTCTGGTCCTGGCCGTGGTGCTGCGGAAACACGAACGCCTCGCGCAGGTTGCGCAGCGGGTCGGCGGCGTCCAGTGCCGCGGCGTGGGAACGGGACAGCGGGTCGGTGGTCATCGGGCATGCAACGCTCTGGAACGATGCGGCAGTTTACCCGCCGGCACCGCGCGCGCCGTCATGCACGCCCGCTGTCTCGGCCGGGGCCGGTCGGGCAGGTCGCAGCAGGTGGGTGAGGGTGCCGATGCTGTCGGTGACGCGGTCGATGGTGTCGGCAAGCGCGGCGATGCCGGGCGTGCCGTCCGGCAACGCGGCCAGCGCATCGGAAAGCTTGCGCTCGGCGCTGCGCAAGGTGGCCGCGGCCGGCGTGCCGCCGTTGACCAGGCAGTCGATCAATTCCGCCAGCGCCTGGTCGGCGTGGTCGGCAAAGGCGGGCAACGCGTCCAGCGCGGGCAACTGGTGGCCATCGCGCAGCACTGCCTCCAGCAGCAAGGTGGCGCGGATCAGCCGGTTGCCGTTGGCCAGCAGCGATTCGGCAAGCTTGAGTTCCTGCAGGTTGCGGCGGCTGCGTGGCTCCCCGCGCAGCCGCTCGATCGAGGCCTGCGCATTGGTACGCGCTACGCGCGCGGCGGCGCGGCTGTCGCCCAGGTGGTCCATCCGGCCCAGCAGCAGGTTGCGCAGATGCTCGCGGTAGGCAGTGAGCAGGTGAGCCAGTGAACTGCGGATATGCCGACGCTCGCGCGTGGGCCACAGCGCATAGGCGACCAGGGCCAGCGCACTGCCGGCCACGGTGGCCTGCAAACGTGCACCGACCGCCTCGCCGGGCGTCACCCCTTCGAACGACAGCAGCAGCACCAGCATGCCGGTGAGGAAGGCCACGCCGATGCCGTAATTCACCTGGGTCAACAAACGAAAGCCCAGGCAGAACAGCGCCAGCAAGGCCATGCGGACGCTGGCCCCATCCATCGCCAGATGGGCAAGCAGCGTGGCGACCAACAGGCCGACGAAGGTGCCCGCCACGCGCAGCGCGCCAAAGCTGAAGGTGCCGCCGAAGTCCGGCTTCAGCACGATGGCGGTGGTCATCGGAATCCAGAACCCATGCGGGATCTGCTGCCAGCGCTGGAACGCGATCGCCAGGGCCAGGCACACGCCGCAGCGCAGCGCGTGCCGACACGCCACCGACGACAGATCCAGGTTTGCGCGCAGGGTGGCCCAGGTGGCGGCCGGGCGCAGCGCTGCCGGCAGGCGTGCTTCGGCCAGTTGCGCCTGGATCTCGCCACGGCTGCTGGCCCAGTGGGCATTGCGGATCAGCGCGCGCAACTGGCCGCCCAGGCCCTGCGCGCGGGCGACCGCCACGCGCACCAGCCGGCGCTCGCGGGTATCGGCGTTGTCGTGTTGCACCTGCGCCAGCGCAGCGATCAGGTCGTCGAAGCCGGTCATCGATGCGTTGGCCGCCACCGGGTCTTCGCCCACCGTCATCGCGTGGGCCAGCTGTTCCAGCACGATCGCACTGCGTTCGAGCACCCGCTCGATGGCCGGGCGTGCCTGCGATTCGGTCAGGCGGGTGTCGGCATCGGCCAGCGACAGCAGCTCCAGCCGCACGCGCTCGCACAGCTCGGCGATGATGCGAAAACTCTGCACGGCAATCGCACGCGAACGATGTTCGCCATGCAGCATCACCATCGCATCCAGCACTTCCTGCGTGGCCGGCGGTGCAGCGCTGGCTTCCGGGCGCTGGCGGGCGATGCCGGCCAGCTGGCGCATCAGCTCGGCCAGCGCGAACCGCTCCGGGCGGTAGCGTTGCAGCGGCCAGGCCGCCAGCGCCAGCAACACCTGCAACAGGCCGCCGGCAAAGATCAGCGCCGCCACGCCCGGCGCTTGTGCGACAGGCAGGCGCATATCCGCGCTGACCACCAGCAGGATCATGCTGGTCAGGCCCACCCGTGCCGCCACCGGGCCAAGCGCCACCAGCAGGCCGCCGCCCAGGCCGAGCAACAAGCCGGCCAGCACCAGCGCCGGCGTGTTGTGACCGACCCACACGCCCAGCAAGGCCGCCAGGCCGGCCGCCAGTGCCGCCATCAGCATGCGCTGCAGGCGCGCGCGGTAGGGGCCGGGCTGGTCGGAGAACATGGTGTTGAGCGCGCCGCTGCACACGGCCAGCCCGGCCGCGACATGCCCGGTGGCCACGCCGATCGCCAGCGGCAGCACCACCGCGGCGGTGTTGCGCAGGGCCACGCGCAGCGGCACATCGCGCGGCTTCAGGTCGATCAGTGTGCGCAGCATGGTGGCTGTTTCCGTGCAGCGGCCCGGTGCATCGCTTGCGCGCGATCGCTGCGCGCATACGGCCACGCGCGAAACGCGCTGCGCCGGATCGGGCAGGTCATGGCAGTTCTCCTGTCAGGCAGCGGGCAGGAAGAACCTGCCGGCCGCGCCCATCGTCGCAGCGCTGCAGCATCATCGCGGTATGCGCAGGCAACGCCCGCTGCCCCGGCAACAGCAGACCTTGCACAGACAATCAACCGCATCGCACTCCACGTGCTCGCCGCAATGGCATGCCATCGTCCCCTCAGGCCTCGACTGCGGCATAGCGCTCGGGCGCAGGGTGCAAGTGCCCGCATTGGGTGCAGGTGCGCAAGGCCAACGAGCGATAGAAGTGATCGAATACCGGCGGAAAATCGGTTTCGATGTTGTCTAACGGAAACATCGCCTCGTAGAGCTTGTGATTGCACTGCGGGCAATACCACTGCAGGCCGTCATGTTCGTGCGGCAGGCGCTCGCGTTCGATGACCAGGCCGATCGAGCCGGCGGCACGTTGCGGCGAATGCGGCACCTTCGGCGGCAGCAGAAAGATTTCGCCGGCGCGGATCGGGATGTCGCGTTGGACGCCCTCGTCCTGCACCTTCAGCACCATCTCGCCTTCGAGCTGGAAGAACCACTCCGGGCCTTCGTCGTAGTGATAGTCGGTGCGCGCGTTCGGCCCGCCGACGATCATGATGATGAAGCCGTCCTGCTGGATGCACTTGTTGCCGACCGGCGGCTTGAGCAGGTGGCGGTGTTGCTCGATCCAGGCATGCAGGTTGATCGGCGGGACCAGCATCGACGTTCCTCGACAAAGAAGACGTCCAGCATAGCCAACCCATGGCGCCGTTGGGTGACGCGGTGGCTGGCGCGATCGCGAAGGCGAAGTCCCCGCCGCCGCTGCGCAGAGCCGGCACGTACCACTGAGGCCATGCCGGTTCCGGACGCCTTGTCCGGACGCGTGCGACGCCTGCTCCTTGCGTCGCCGTGAACGCGCCCGGTTGGGCCTCAGCGTTCTTCGTGATCGGCCTGGATCTGCGCCAGCGCGGCGTCGTAACGCTCCTGCAGCAGCTCCGGGCGGTCGATGGACATGCCCAGGTCGTGCGCATGCCCGTCGCGCAGGCTGTACACCCAGCCATGCACGCACAGTGCCTGGCCGCGCTCCCAGGCATCGCGCACGATGGTCGTGCGGCAGACATTGACCACTTGTTCCAGCACGTTGAGCTCGCACAGGCGCGCATGCTGCACCGGCAGATCACCGGCATCGTGCAGGCAGGCCTCGTGCTTGTCGGCCACATCGGTGACGTGACGGATCCAGTTGTCCACCAGGCCCATGCGCTTCTGGGTGAGGCTGGCAAACACGCCACCGCAACCATAGTGGCCCACCACCAGGATGTGCTTGACCTTGAGCACGTCCACCGCGAACTGGATTACCGACAGGCAGTTCAAATCGGTATGCACCACCACGTTGGCGATGTTGCGATGGACGAACACCTCGCCCGGCGCCATGTCGATGATCTGGTTGGCCGGCACGCGCGAGTCAGAGCAGCCGATCCACAGGTATTCGGGCGTCTGCTGGGTGGACAGCTTGGAAAAGAATTCCGGGTCTTCGCGACGGATACGCTCGGACCAGGCACGGTTGTTGTCTAGCAGATGGTTGAGCTCGTTCATGGGGGCAGTATTCCAGAAAACGCGGTCTTGGTGGCCCCTGCCGGGACCCGGAATGAATCAGCTTTCAGGCACCGTAGTATCGGTGAACGGCCGATGTCCGGCTATTGCACCGATGCGGAAACTGGCGCCACCGATCAATTCGACAGGTGGCGCCGATGGCTGACTTCAACGTGTTTTTTCCGACCCTGCTCAAGCACGAAGGCGGCTTCGTCAACGATCCCGCCGATCCGGGTGGGGCCACCAACAAGGGCATCACGCTGCTGACCTTCAAGGCCTGCGCCCAGAACCTGCTGGGCGTGGAGCCAAGCCTGGCAAACCTTCGTGCCCTGACGGATGCCCAGGCCGGGGTCATTTACAAGGCGCAGTACTGGGACCGGCTGCGCGCCGACCAGATCGCACTGCAGCCACTGGCCAACATCCTGTTCGATTTCTATGTCAACGCCGGCGGCAACGCGATCAAGCTGCTGCAGACCGTGCTCAATGCGCAGACCGGCGGCGCGCTGGTGGCGGACGGGCGGATGGGACCGGCGACTTTCGCCGCACTGGCATCCAGCAACCAGCAAGACCTCTATGCACGCTACAAGGCCGGCCGCAAGGACTACTACCAGCGACTGGTCGCCGCGCGACCTGCGCTTGGCAGGTTCCTCAAGGGATGGCTGGCACGCGTGGATAGCTTTCCCGACGCGGTCTGAGCCAGTACCGGCCCAGCGACATCTCCGACCAACGAGCCCAACATGGCGCAAATCTCCCTCAATGATCTGATCGAAGCGCTGGCCGGGGCGGTCATCGACGCCCAGGACCGGATCGAACAGCACCAGATGGCCAATCTGGGCGCGTTCTTCGACGAGGACAATCGTCCCAGAAGCGTTCTGATCCGCTTGCCGTCGCAGCATCCGGAGGCGGGCGAGAACGACGAAGACCTGTATCGCGCACCGCTGTTGCCGCTGGTGTCGTCCAACGTCCTGCGTATCAAGGACGTCGAGATCAGCTTCGATGCGCAACTCGGCGAGCTCAGCGAACTGGACGAAGCAGCGTTGCCGGCGTCGCTGGCGGTTCCAGCCGCCGTCGATGACTGGCATCCCAAGCCGCCGGCGCTGCCCGGCCAGATCGGCATCGACCTTGGCTCCAACGCAAAAAGTGCGCGGCACAGTGCAGTACATGTCGTGTTGCGCGTGGAAGGCAGCGAGCCGACCGAAGGCGTGGCACGTCTCATCAATCGCCTTGCGCAGTCGCAAGGTGTGTTCAAGACGGTCAAGGGAGATTGATTCCCGCCGTCGTCGATTCTTCTAAACAATCACTCTTCAGGAGAGCACCATGAGCGATATTGTCAATATGTCAGACCAATTCAAGGGCCTGCCGATGGCGGACCTGATCGGCGCCCCGTTACGTGCAGCCTGCGATGCGCAGGTCATGCTGGCCCGCGCCACCGCCGACTTCATCAAGGTCATCGGTTTTCTGCCGCCGACCGACCCGGCTACCGATCCCAACGGAAACGGCGGCACACGGACCGCGCAGTTCAAGTTCAAACGCCCGGTCGAAGACCCCAGCGGTGTCGGGATGGCCGAGGAGGAAGTCGAGATCGTTGTGCCGCTGCTGACCTTGGTCAATGTTCCCAATTTGAGCATTCAGACCGTGGACGTGACCTTTGACATGGAAGTCAAATCCTCGTTCTCGGAAAAGGAAGCCGAAGACAAGAGCCTCAAGGTGGATCTGGAGGCAAGCGTCGGCTGGGGCGTGTTCAAGGCCAAGGTCAACGTGCAGGGATCGGTGTCCAGCCACAAGGAAAACACGCGCTCTTCGGATAACTCGGCCAAGTATCACGTCGCATTGCACGCCGAAGATCGCGGTACCCCTGAAGGGCTGTCGCGCGTGCTCGACATCCTGCAGACCGCTGCAGCGCCACGCAAAGTCTCACCGCCTGTACAGGTACCGTAAGCGTCGCTGCTGAGTCCTATACCTGTCTATCACCCGAGTCGTTGCCGATGATCGATTTTTCAGAAGTGAGCTACATCAAGCGCATCGTCGTCGGCAGCGACAACCCGGCAAAGATGCAGACCGCTGAGCAGGTCGAGGCCGCGCAGCAACTGCTCAATCGCTGCCTCAGCGAAGCGCCCAAGGGAGCGATTCTCGGGATCGAGAAGAGCTTCAATATCCTGCAGCTGGGCGAGCACCAGGTGGTGCTGCAATGGTTGTGCTACCACGTTGGGTTCAAGCGCAAGCCGATCTGGCTGACGGAGTCGTAGATGGCACACGCGAGCTATTCCTTGGACGCCTTCGTGGCGCTGCTCGACCAGACCGTCCGACGAGCGCAACTGCAATGCTACCAGCGCCACGCCACACTGGTGGATGCTGCGGTGGCCGCCTGCGGTATGCAGGTTCGCTGCGTGGATGATGAAGGAACGGCCCAGGGCGAATTGGAAACCATGCTGTCCATTCCAGTCTGCCAATTGCGCGCGCTGCGGCTATCGCAAATCAGCGAGTTTTTGTTGACGCTGGAAGTGCAGATAGAGGCGATCACGCACAGCGACGGTGCTCCCGGACTGGCGCTGCGTATCGCGCCGCCACGCAGCGGTACGTCAGGCCACACGCTGAAAATCGGCTATCGGGGCAGCGAGTGTCCGCGTGGCGTGCTCTGGTTCGATGGCGTCGCGCTCAAGGAATGGACGCTTCATCCGTTCGTGGACGTGCCACCGTCCGATTCCGGAGTGGTGCCGTGAGGTTGCTGCTGTCAGACGCCGATGCCCGCGCGCTCGCCGAGCGGCTGGGAACCGATATGGCCACCTTGCATGCGGATCTCTGTCGGCAGTCCCGGCGCAAGCCGCGATCCATCTTCATCATCTGCCTGGTTGTTGTTCTGGTCATCGCTGCGCTCGGTCTGCTGATTGGCAGCGTGATCGATCTTTCCACTGTTTCCAATTTCTTATCGGAGCTTTTTCATGTCTGGTCAACATCGTCATCAACATCACATTTTGCGCATCACTTCGGCACTGGCCTTGTGTCTTTCGCTGACTGCAGCGCAGGCAGCTCCCGCTGAGGGGATTCCGGCGGGTGACTGGCGCGGCATCCTGTCCACCGGCGGCAGCGCAGGCCCCGTCTACGTCCGTCTGAGTGCGCGCGCCGCTGGAGTCGAGGGTACCCAGGTGGCGGATCTGCGATTCGGGCCTCCCTACAATTGCGCGCTCGAGTTACGAGCGCAGCCGGACGGTTACGCGTTGCTGTCGCGCAATGGCGGCAAGTTTTGCGAGGCGCTGACCGGCGGTCTTGCCCAACTCCAGGTGGCCGATGGGGGCGCGCCTGGGATGCAGCTCACGTTGTCTGGCAGCGCCTCGCCGTTCGTCGTCGCCCTGGATCAAGGCAATGCCGGATTGGCCGAAGCCGGGCGCTGGCGCGCGGCGGGCCTGATGTCTGCACAGCTTGAAATCGTGGCGACCACCGTTCGTCCGGGAGATGTGCTCGGTCGCCTGCGTTACGGTGCCCCGCGCGATTGCCAAGTGGAATTGCGCTATGCCGGACGTGCGGCAGGCGTGTTGAATGCCTGGGTCATGGCCAACGACAGGGGCTATTGCCGTCAGCTCAGTGATGCCCAGGCCAGTCTGCAGGTTCGTGCTGATGGCAGCGCCGAGCTTGCACTGCTGTTGAAAGGTCAGCGGGATACGGCGCTGTTCCAGCGGATGCCTTGAGGTGTCGTAGCTGCGTATCTGCCAGCAAGGACGTCATCTATGTGGAAGCGAGCCAGCAAGCGCGCCGGCCTACGGCGACGCGCAGTGGCCCAGCCCATCCCGCCGGCAGAATTCGGCGGGCCGGCATTTTGCAGCGTACTCGAACAACTGGAGCTTGAATGCCGGGCGATGGTGTCCTATGCACTGAAGCAAGGGATGGCAATGTCTCCCGATCTGCCCGGCCGGCTGGCAGAGCTGCGCGTGATGCCTGGCGCCTCCTTGCACGGCGAATCCGGTGCGCGCGAATTGGCCGGTCTGCACCGGCAGCTGGTGCGTGCGATCCAGCCGGCAACGCCGCAGGCGGTTGTGCTGATCGAGCGCGAGCGCCTACGCGGTGGCTGGCTGCGCTGGCTCGGGCCGATTCCGCTGATCCGCACCTTGACCTTGACCTCGGTCGGTTGTCTGGCCTCAGTGGTCGGGCTGGCGATGTCCAGCCTTGTGAACGCGCACAACATCACGCTGGGCTTCCTCGATTCCTCGGGGAGTACGCTGGGCTGGAATGTGATGTTCATCCTGGCCTGCGCCGGACTCGGTGCCGCGTTTTCTGCCTTGTTCCAAGCCCATCGTTACGTTGCCGACGCAACATACGATCCGCGCTTCGATTCCTCCTATGCGGCGCGCATGATCCTTGGTCTGATCGCCGGCCTGATCCTGGTGGAGTTGCTGCCGGAGAATCTCTTCGCTGAAAGCAGCCTGGGCGCGTTCGGAAAGCCCGCACTGGCGATGATGGGCGGCTTCTCGGCAAGCGCGGTGTACCGCCTGCTGCAACGCATGGTCGAGGTCATGGAAACGGTCGTGCGCGGCGATTCCGGCCAACAAGCCGCTGCCGCCATCCAGTCGCAGCGTGCGTCGGCCGAATCCGAAAGCATCCGCGCGCGTGGCGAACTTGCTGCAGGTCTACTGGACCTGCAGCGCGAGATGCAGGCGGACCCGCGTCTGGATCAGGTGCGCCAGCAACTGACCGGCCTTGCCAGGCAGATGATGTCCGACGATTCGTAATCGTTCGCTCGTGAGATGCGGTAAGGCGCGCGCGCTTTTTATGCCGGCCGTCAGCAGAAGCGCGGTTTGGCAGAGTCTGCAGGGCAGCAGGTGGCAGCACACTTTCGCGTCGTGCGGCATGGCTCGCTTCGGCTTCGGCGCAAATTGCCTAACACGCTTCAGGCAGGCGCACCCGTCATGGTGTCTCAGCGGCGTCGGCATCGTTATCGATATCAGCATCCGATGCTCGCCAAATCAGTTCAAGACCGATGGCCCGGCGGTGAGCGTGTGACAAGCTCGCTCAAGTGCTCCTGCCGAGCATCTGCCGATTCGCTGCAGCGCGCCGCTTGAAAGCCGCTGCACATCGCGGTCCCCATTCGTGCACCAGAGGGTATGATGAAGACACGTATCGTCGTTGCTGCCGATCGCACCATCCTCGTGGAAGGGATGGTCGCTTTGCTGCAAAAGGTTCCGGGATTCGAAGTGGTAGGGCATGCGGAAGACGGGCTGGCATGTCTTCAGATCGCCGCAAGAGAACTGCCTGATATCGTCCTGGTGGATGTCCTGCTCCCCGGCCTCAATGGTATCGATCTGACGCGGCGCTTGATGCAGCGCAGCCCCAGTAGCCGGGCAATCTGTATCGCTCCGTCCGATGCCTGTATGCAGGCCAGCGCAGTCTTCGAAGCTGGCGCCAAAGCATATCTGGCGCGAACCAGCCGTTTCGCCGAATTGCTGCGTGCGATTCAATGCGTCACCCAGGATCAGACCTATATCAGCCCGCAGATGTCGCGTTCATTGATCGCAGGGCTGCGTCGACCCGCCAAGGCCGATTCTGCCTACACCCGACTGACCTCACGCGAGCGCGAGATCGTGCAGCTCTATTCGGAGGGGCTGTCCACCAGGCAGATCGCTACCCGCTTGCACCTGAGCGTGAAAACGGTGGGAACGCATCGCGAAAACTGCATGTTGAAGCTCAATATCCAAAGCATCGCTCAGCTGACCCGTTATGCGATCGCGCAGGGCCTTTCTTCGCTCGAAGCAGCAATCGACGGGAGTGGTGGGCCGCCCGATGCATGCGTAGCGCAACACATGCGCCGTGCCGGCTGAGGCATCCCAGCAACGCACAGCGGCACACCGGCCGTATGGACGCTGGTGCAAGCACGCAGGTGCTAGGCGATGGCTTATGCACATCAGCATCCCCGGTGGCCGATGCACCACCACCGCAGCGTGTACAGCGCTAGCGCATGCTGATCAGGTTGTGAGCGTGGCGCGGGGGCGATGTCTGGCGCAGTGAGGTAGTGGTGCGACGACCCGCAGGTAGCTCGATTCCGGCGTCGCCCGAGGGTACGGCCGACGCGTCCCAACCGTCTGGTGATCAGGCTTCGAGAGTGCGACCGCTGCCGTTTCAGCGCGTCGTATGGGCGTCCATGGCCGCCTGCATCAATGCTGCGACCGCTTGCGAGGCTTGGTTGGGTTGCTGCGCAAGGAATTCGCTGACACTGCGTTGATTGGCGGCAGGGTGGTTCTGGCTGAGCTTGAAGGTGAGCTCGATACGGCTGGGCACGAAACGGAAGCCCACCAGGCCGCGCAGTTGCCGGCGATGGCTGTCGCGCGCCATTTCGAACTGCCAGTCGCTGCCGATGCGGTGTTCGAAGTGCGCGCTCATGCGCCCGATCAGGTCGCCCAGCACCTGCTCGTCGTCCACCCGGCTGCAATGCCCATGCAGATGCGCCACCGCGTAGTTCCAGGTCGGTACGCGCGCGGCGGTTTCCTTGTCTGGATACCAGGTGGGCGACACATAGGCGTGCGGGCCGTGCACCACGATCACCGCCTCGCCAGGTGCGCGTGCCTGCGGGTTGGGGCGTGCCCAATGACCTTCGATGGTGATGTCCTCGCCATCGCGCCGGTACAGCACCGGCAGGTGCGAGATGGCCGGTTGCCCGCCTTCGTCCTGGCTGATCAGGGTGACGAACGCGTCGCGCGCCAGCAGCCAGTCCAGCAACGCCAGATCGGTCTGTGCAAACGCGCGCGGGGCGTACATCTCAGGCGCGGCCGCCCATGCTGATGACCATGCGTTCGCGCAGGTCGGCATCGTCGTCGCCTTGCGGTGGCGAGATCTCGTGCAGCGAGAAACCGCGGATCAGCGCGTCTTCTTCGTCCAGCCCGTCCAGCGCGACGAACTCGGCATCGAACAGCGCCGCGCGTGCACTGTCTTCGCTGTCGTAGGCCAGCGTCTTGCCATCGCTGTCCAGCACCTCGGCGGTGCCGGCATCCTTGATGCGCAGGCGTGCCCAGATCAGGGTGCGACCAATGGTAGCCAGCCACCATTGGTCGTGTCCGGTGGAGGTGTCGCGGTCGTCGAGCTCGATAGTCATGGCATTACCTTGGAAAGCAGCCCGAGCAGGGCTGCCATGCCCAGGCCGAAAAAGATGGTCAGCAGCGACAGCCATGCGGGCGTGGCCAGGCCGGATAGGGCACCGTCGCGGTAGCTGCGGTAGCGGCGCGCCAGCAACCAGCGCAATGCCACGGGGCTGATGAAAGCCGGGTCGCCGAAGCTGGCCAATGCCTCCGGATGCCGGTCGCGCATATGCACCAGGGTCAGTGGCCAGAAGATCAGCAGCGCGGTCAGCCCCGCGACGGCCACACCGACGAAACACAGTGCGAAGAACAGAGTCATGTGCCCTCCAGCAGGAGTGCGAGTTTGGGAAGCGCTGCGCCGACCACCAGCGCAGCAATGGTCCACCACAACGGCCGCACGGCATGGCCGACAGCCTTGCGCGCCGTATCGGCCTGCCACCACGCGCCCGGGTTCGGGTGAGTAGACGCCAGCTGCGCCAGCCGCAGACCGCGCGCCCCGGCAATGCCGGCACTCAGCAATGCCACCAGAAAGGCCAGCAATTGCAGCGTGGAGGCGACCAGCAGACTCACCTCAGAACTCCGCGCTGCCTGGCGCGCGCGGATAGGGGATGGCGTCGCGGATGTTGCTCAGCCCGCACACGTACACCACCAGCCGTTCGAAGCCCAGGCCGAAACCGGCATGCGGCACCGAGCCATAGCGACGGAAATCGCGGTACCAGCTGTAGTGCTCCTTGTCCAGCCCGAACTGCGCCATGCGCGCATCCAGCACATCCAGGCGCTCCTCGCGCTGGCTGCCGCCGATGATCTCGCCGATGCCCGGCGCCAGCACGTCCATCGCCGCGACGGTCTTGCCGTCGTCGTTCAAGCGCATGTAGAACGCCTTGATGTGCTCGGGATAATTGGTCACCACCACCGGGCGGCCGATGTGTTCTTCGGTGAGCCAGCGTTCGTGCTCGGTCTGCAGGTCCAGGCCCCATTCGACCGGGAAGTCGAACTTCTTGCCGGAGTTCTGCAGCAGCTTCACCGCATCGGTGTAGTCGATCTGCTCGAACGGGGCATTGATGAAGGCCTCCAGCTTGCTGATCGCGTTCTTGTCCACGCGCTCGGCCAGGAACGCCAGATCGTCGCCACGCTCGTCCAGCACCGCGCGGAACAGGTACTTGAGGAACTGCTCGGCCAGACGTGCATCCTCGGCCAGATCGGCGAAGGCGATTTCCGGCTCGATCATCCAGAACTCGGCCAGATGACGCGTGGTGTGGCTGTTCTCCGCGCGGAAGGTCGGGCCGAAGGTGTACACCTTGCTCAGCGCCAGGCAGTACGCCTCCACGTTGAGCTGGCCGGACACGGTGAGAAAGGTTTCCTTGCCGAAGAAGTCGCGGCTGAAATCCACATTGCCGGCGGCATCGCGCGGCAGGTTGACCATGTCCAGCGTGGAAACGCGGAACATCTGCCCGGCACCTTCGGCGTCGGAGGTGGTAATGATCGGTGTGCTGATCCAGTTGAAGCCGTTCTGATGGAAGAACCGGTGCACCGCCTGCGCCAGGCAGTTGCGGATGCGGGTGACCGCGCCGAACAGATTGGTGCGCGGGCGCAGGTGCGCCACTTCGCGCAGGAACTCCGGCGTCATCGGCTTGGGCTGGATGGGGTAGGTGAGCGGGTCCTCGACCCAGCCGACGATCTCCACGCCGCTGGCCTGGATCTCGAACGACTGGCCCTTGCCCTGCGACTTCACCAGCACGCCCTTGGCAATCAGCGAGCAGCCACTGGTCAGCCGCTTGATCTCGTCGAAATTGGGCAGGGTGTCGTTGGCCACCACCTGGATCGGAGCGAAGCACGAACCGTCGGTCACGTTGATGAAGGCCAGTCCGGCAGATCCGCGCAAGGTGCGCACCCACCCCCGTACCGTGACTTCGCCGCCTTCGGGGAGCTTGCCCGCAAGCGCATGTTCAACGCTGACCACCGTCATGACTTTTCCTCGCCGTAGCGACCTTGAATGGCCTGCGAGTTTACTGGCTGCGGGCGCGCCGGCGCGAGCACCTGAACACGTTGCGCCATGCTGCGCTTGTCGCAGGCGCGCGCTGCCCCCATGTGTTGCGGACGCCATCGCCGAGCGTGCCGCCGGGGTGTGGCGGTCTCGCTATACTTGTCACCACTGTTTTGGAGTGTCCCCATGGCCATCAGCCTCACCCCCGCCGCGCTGGAGCGCGTGCAGCGTTTCGTGCAGCAGACCCCGGGTGCGCTGGGCCTGCGCTTTGGCGTGACCAAGACCGGTTGTTCCGGCTGGGGCCACATCACTGACCTGGCGCGCGAGAAGCGCGATGACGACGCGGTGTTCGAGCAGGGCGGGGTACGCATCTTCGTCGACCCGGTGAGCCTGCCGCTGGTGGATGGCACCCGCATCGATTTCGGCAAGCACGGCCTCAGCGAGACCTTCACCTTCAGCAATCCCAACGCCACGGCCGAGTGCGGTTGCGGGGAGAGCTTTACGACCGAAGCCGAGCATCGCTGAGCCCGGCTGAGCCAATCGGCACTGGAGTCCCTTCTCCCCTCGGGACATTGTCCTCCTTCATGGGGGAGGAAGGTGCCCGAAGGGCGGATGAGGGTGCGGGCGAAGCTTCATGCAGTGGAAGGGCGCGAGTGGCTTCGCCCCGTACCCTCACCCAACCCCTCTACCGCGGGGAGAGGGGCTTGAGCGCCTGCGAGGACGCCACGTTCGCGGGCTGGCTGCCGTAGGTCCAGTTGCGGCTAAGCATCTGAACTGCCATACTTTCCGGCTTCCTGCCCGGGTCCGGGTGGGAACCCTTGCTCCACCGGCCGCCTGTGCGGACTTCCCGGGGAGCTGTCCGGCCCACGTGGCCACATCCGAAAGGTAAAACAACATGAGTCGTCATTACGAAGTCGTGTTCCTGGTCCATCCGGACCAGAGCGAGCAGGTCCCGGCCATGATCGAGCGCTACAAGTCGCTGATCGAGGGCGGTAACGGCACCATCCACCGTCTGGAAGACTGGGGCCGTCGTCAGCTGGCCTACCCGATCCAGAACCTGGTGAAGGCGCACTATGTGCTGCTCAACATCGAAGTCGACCAGGCCGTGCTGAGCGAGCTGGTGGAAAGCTTCCGCTTCAACGATGCGGTGCTGCGTCACCTGGTCGTCAAGCGCGATGGCCCGGACACCGAGCAGTCGCTGATCATGAAGAGCAAGGACGAGAAGGGCGACAAGCCCGAGCGTAGCGAGCGTCGTCGTCGTGACGATGAAGAGGGCGAAGCCCCCGCTGCCACCGATACCGACGGCGACAACGCCGAAGCCGCTTAAGGAGCGCTGTCATGTCCAAGTTCTTCCGTCGTCGCAAGTTCTGCAAGTTCACCGCCGAGGGCGTCAAAGAGATCGACTACAAGGATCTCAACACCCTGCGCCAGTACCTCACCGAGAACGGCAAGATCGTGCCGAGCCGCGTGACCGGTACCAAGTCCAAGTACCAGCGTCAGCTGGCCACGGCCGTCAAGCGCTCGCGTTTCCTGGCGCTGATCCCGTACACGGACAACCACGACGTCTAAGCAGTTCCGCGCAGGAGTCCGCAGTCATGCGGCTCCTTGCGCAAGACCCACACGTGTTTTGTGTGAGTCCCCAGCCCGCACATCCATGTGCGGGTTATCAAAAATTAGAGGCCGGTCATTCGAGATGCGGTGTTGATCGTGTTCTTGCGATTCCCAAATCCCGATTCCCGAATCCCGTCTTTTCGGACAGCACCCGTTGCGCCCGCCCACCGGCCGGCGCTAACGAATAACGGAGCACCACCATGGATCTGATTCTTCTGCAGAAAGTGACCAACCTGGGCAACCTGGGCGACAAGGTCAGCGTCAAGCCGGGCTACGGCCGTAATTTCCTCGTGCCGCAGGGCAAGGCCGTTCCGGCTACCGCTGCGAACGTAGAGGCGTTCGAAACCAAGCGCGCCGAGTACGAAGCCAAGGCCAACACCATCCTGGCCGACGCACAGAGCCGCGCCACCAAGTTCGAAGGCGCCAGCGTCACCATCGGCGCGCATGCGTCGACCGAAGGCAAGCTGTACGGCTCGGTTGGCCCGCGTGACATCGCCGAGGCGTTCACCGCCGCCGGCCTGCCGCTGGAAAAGAGCGAAGTGATCCTGGGCGAAGGCGCATTCCGCAATGTCGGCGAATACGACGTTGTGCTGCACCTGCACGCCGATGTGGAAACCTCGGTCAAGGTCATCGTCGAATCCGACGCCTGATCCAGGCCGTCAGTGTCACCCGAAGGGCGCCTTGTTAGGCGCCCTTTGTTTTTGGGGCGCCGCCGCCAGCGCAGGCATGCCCGTTATACTCATGCCCCATTGCCGGTTCCACGGCCCGCAGATCTTATGGATCAAGGGCTTGGGCGCTGGCTTCACAGGAAAAGTACCTACCGGCTTCGTCCGCGCGGTGCCCGGAATCTCCAGTCCCCATGCGCCTGTCCACGATCAAACTGTCCGGTTTCAAGTCGTTCGTCGACCCGACCACGTTGCACCTGCCCACCAACATGACCGGCATCGTCGGCCCCAACGGTTGCGGCAAGTCCAACATCATCGATGCGGTGCGCTGGGTCATGGGCGAAAGCTCGGCCAGCCGCCTGCGCGGCGACTCGCTGACCGACGTGATCTTCTCCGGCTCCTCGGCGCGCAAGCCGGTGTCGCAGGCGACGGTGGAGCTGATCTTCGACAATTCCGATCACACCATCACCGGTGAGTTCGCCTCGTTCAACGAGATTTCGGTCAAGCGCCTGGTCAGCCGCGACGGCAACAGCGCCTATTACCTCAACGGCACCAAATGCCGGCGCCGCGACATCACCGACCTGTTCCTGGGGACCGGTCTGGGCCCGCGCAGCTACTCGATCATCGAGCAGGGCATGATCAGCCAGATCATCGAGGCGCGCCCGGAAGACCTGCGCGTGTATCTGGAAGAGGCCGCCGGCATTTCCAAGTACAAGGAGCGCCGCAAGGAAACCGAAACGCGCATCCGCCACACGCGCGAAAATCTCGACCGGTTGGGCGACCTGCGCGAGGAAATCACCAAGCAGCTGGCGCATCTGCAGCGCCAGGCGCGTCAGGCCGAGCAATACCAGGCCCTGCAGGAAGAGCGCCGGATCAAGGATGCCGAGTGGAAGGCGCTGGAATACCGCGGCCTGGACGGGCAGTTGCAGGGCCTGCGCGAAAAATTGAATCAGGAAGAAACCCGCCTGCAGCAACTGATCGCCGATCAGCGCGATGCCGAAGCACGCATCGAAACCGGGCGCGTACGCCGCGAGGAGGCCGCCGAAGCGGTGGCCAAGGCGCAGGCCGACGTGTACCAGGTGGGCAGCGCGCTGGCGCGCATCGAACAGCAGATCCAGCATCAGCGCGAGCTCTCGCACCGCCTGCACAAGGCACGCGACGAGGCGCAGAGCCAGCTGCAGGAATTGACCCAGCACATCAGTGGCGATTCGGCCAAATTGGCCGTGCTGCGCGAGGCGGTGGCCGATGCCGAGCCGCAGTTGGAACAACTGCGCGAAGACCATGAATTCCGCCAGGAAGCGCTGCGTGAAGCCGAGGCGCGGCTGGCCGACTGGCAGCAGCGCTGGGAAGCCCATAACCGCGACACCGGCGAAGCCTCGCGTGCCGGCGAAGTGGAGCGCACGCGCGTCGATTACCTGGACCGCCAATCGCTGGAAGCCGACCGCCGCCGCGAAGCGCTGGTCAACGAACGTGCCGGGCTGGATCTGGATGCGCTGGCCGAAGCGTTCGAGCAGATCGAACTGCGCCACGAAACGCAAAAGGCGTCGCTGGATGGGCTGACCGAGCAGGTGGAAGCGCGCAAGCACGCACTCGGCGGCCTGCAGGAACAGCAGCGGGCGAGCCAGGGCGAGCTGGCGGAAGTACGCAAGCAGGCGCAGGCCGCGCGCGGCCGGCTGTCCTCGCTGGAAACCCTGCAACAGGCCGCGCTCGGCCAGGAGCAGGGCGCGGCGGTGGCGTGGCTGAAGTCCCGGGGCCTGGACTCGGCGGCGCGGGTGGGCGAGCGCATCAGCGTGGAAAGCGGTTGGGAAAACACCGTCGAAAGCGCGCTGGGGCAGTTGATCGAAGGCGTGCTGGTGGAGGCGCCCGAGCAGCTGGTGGACGCCCTGGGCGAGTTGGGCGAAGGCCGCATCGCGCTGGTGTCCGATGCCACCGACACCGCCACGTTCGCGCCGACCTCCTTGGCCGCCAAGGTGCAGGGGCCGATCGCGATCCGTCGCCTGCTGGCGCGCCTGCACGTCGCCGACGATCTGGCGGCCGCGCGCGCGCTGCAGCGCAGCCTGCCCGAGGGCGACTCGGTCATCACCCGCAATGGCGAGCGGCTGGGCGAGGGCTGGGTGCGCGTGTCGCGCTCCGGCGCCGCCAAGCAGGGCGCCTTGCTGCGCGAGCGCGAAAT
This sequence comes from Xanthomonas sp. NCPPB 1068, assembly GCF_041479385.2. Lineage (NCBI taxonomy): Bacteria > Pseudomonadati > Pseudomonadota > Gammaproteobacteria > Lysobacterales > Lysobacteraceae > Xanthomonas > Xanthomonas sp. NCPPB 1068. The sequence continues at coordinate 1,870,835 of NZ_CM192986.1, forward strand.
CCAGGACCTGCGCACCCAGATCGAAACCCTGCAGGAGCGCGAAGCCGAGCTCGAACACCAACTCACCAGCTTCCGCGAGCAATCGCTGGCGGCCGAGCAGCAGCGCGAAGATGCGCAGCGCCAGTTGTACATGGCCCACCGCAGCGTGTCCGAACTGGCCGGCCAGTTGCAGAGCCAGCAGGGCAAGGTCGACGCGGCGCGCACGCGCATCGACCGCATCGAAAGCGAACTGGCGCAATTGCTGGAAACGCTCGATACCAGCCGCGAGCAGGCCCGCGAAGCGCGCGCAAAACTCGAAGATGCGGTCACCTTGATGGGCGATCTGCAGGGCACGCGCGAAGCTTTGGAAAACGAGCGCCGCCAGCTCACCGACGCGCGCGACCAGGCCCGCGACGCCGCGCGCGGCGTGCGCGATGCGATGCATGCCCTGGCGCTGACGCTGGAGTCGCAACGCACCCAGATCACCTCGCTCAGCCAGACGCTGGAGCGCATGGACAGCCAGCGCGGGCAGCTCGACACGCGCCTGGAAGATCTGGTCGCCCAGCTCAGCGATGGTGATTCGCCGGTGGAAACGCTGGAGCACGAACATCAGGCCGCATTGAGCGAGCGCGTGCGCACCGAGCGCGCGCTGGGCGAGGCGCGCACCCTGCTGGACAGCATCGACAGCGAACTCCGCAGCTTCGAACAAACCCGTCAGCAGCGCGACGAACAGGCGCTGGCGCAGCGCGAACGTATTTCGCAGCGCAAGCTCGATCAGCAGGCGCTGGTGCTCAGTGCCGAACAGTTGTCGGCTGCCGTGGTCAAGGCCGGGTTCGTGCTCGAAGACGTGGTCAACGGCCTGCCCGAGGCGGCAAATGCGGCCGAATGGGAAGCAGCGGTGGGCCAGATCGACGGGCGCATGCGACGCCTGGAGCCGGTGAATCTGGCCGCCATCCAGGAATACGGCGAAGCTGCGCAGCGTTCGGAATATCTGGACGCGCAGAACCTGGACCTCAATACCGCGCTGGAAACCCTGGAAGAAGCCATCCGCAAGATCGATCGCGAAACCCGCGGCCGTTTCAAGGACACCTTCGACCGCGTGAACTCCGGCGTGCAAGCGTTGTATCCGCGCTTGTTCGGTGGTGGTCACGCGTATCTGGAACTCACCGGCGAAGACCTGCTCGACACCGGCGTGACCATCATGGCGCGCCCGCCGGGCAAGCGTGTGTCCAGCATTTCGCTGCTGTCCGGCGGCGAGAAGGCGATGACCGCGGTGGCGCTGGTGTTTGCGATCTTCCAGCTCAACCCCGCGCCGTTCTGCCTGCTGGACGAGGTGGACGCGCCGCTGGACGAAGCCAACGTCGGCCGCCTGGCCAACATGGTGCGCGAGATGAGCGAGAAGGTGCAGTTCCTGTTCGTCAGCCACAACAAGGCCACGATGGAAGCGGCGCGCCAGTTGTCCGGCGTGACCATGCGCGAACCGGGTGTCAGCCGCCTGGTCAGCGTGGACCTGGAAGAGGCCGCACGTTTGGCGGGTGCGGCATGACGTGCCATGCTTGTTGGAATGATTCCACCCGTCACTTTTACGCGGAGGCACGCTGAATGTCCGACATGGCCATGATCCGGATCGGGATCCTGATCGCTGGACTGCTGCTGGTCGCGGCCATCTTCCTGTTCGGCCGCCCGAAGAAATCACCGCAGGGCCGTCGCGTCGACAAGGACGACGGGCAGCCGCGCGAGCGGCGCGAGCCGGTGATTTCCGGCGATGCAGATGTCGACGGTGTTGCCTTCGAGCGCAGCGAGGGCAGTGCCGAACAGAGCGAGCTGTCGCTGGACGCGCAGGACGCGGCCGGCGGTAACGATGTCGGCAAGCGCCCGAACCAGGATTTCGACAAGATCGTGTCGCTGTTCGTGGCCGCCAAGGCCGGGCAGATCCTGCGTGGCGAGGACGTGGTGGTGGCCGCGGAAAAGACCGGGCTGGTGTTCGGCCACATGAATGTCTTTCACCGTCTGGTGGAAGGGCACCCCGAGCGCGGGCCGATCTTCAGCATGGCCAGCATCCTCAAGCCCGGCAGCTTCGACATGGCCAACATCCGCGAGATGCAGACGCCGGCGATCGCGTTCTTCCTGACCCTGCCGGCGCCGATGACGGCGCTGGATGCCTGGGAAAAGATGCTGCCGACCGTGCAGCGCATGGCCGAGCTGCTGGACGGCGTGGTGCTGGATGACAGCCGCAACGCATTGGGCCGGCAGCGTGTGGCGCATATCCGCGACGAGCTGCGCGCCTACGACCGTCAGCACCAGGCACCGCCGCTGACCAAATCGCCGCGCTGGTGAGTTGAGCAATGTTGAGCCTGCAGGGCGTGTTGGCAGTGGCGCTACTGCTGGTGCTGTGGGCAATCCTGGCGATGCCGCTGCTGTGGATCTTTACCAGAATCGCCGCACGGCTGCGCAAGCGCCCGCGCAACTCGCCGTGGGTGATTGGCGGTTTTGCAGCCGCCATCACCTTGCTGGTGGCGCCGGTACCGACGCCCTTCATCAGCGTGTTCCTGCCGCATGCGATCGCGCTGTTCGACCGCCGTTACTACACGCACATCCTGCAAGGCTCGCCGATGCTGCGCGAGCTGCTGCTATGGAACGCCGGCTCGATGGCACTGACCTTCGTCATCAGCTATCTCTGGATCCGGCACACGCTACGCGCACCGCAGAGCGAGACGTCGGATCAGTAGGCGAAAGCCCCTCTCCCGGCGGGAGAGGGGTTGGGGTGAGGGTACGGGGCGAAGCCACTTGTGGTGTGTCATTTCTGAAGGCGCGTAGCGACGCGCTTGACCTCCCAGGCGGTGACAACTTCGCGACGCGCCCCTCATCCGCCCCTGGTGGGGCACCTTCTCCTCCATAAAGGAGGACAATGTCCCGATGGGAGAAGGGTTCGCGTGGGCTTTATCAAACGCTTTGCGAGTTAGCGCTTGGCTTTGCCGAATGCCTCACGAAAACGCACCATTTCCGCCTCGGTGCCCACGCTGACGCGCACGCGCTTGGGCCAGATCGGCCAGCTGCGGCCGACGATGACGCCCTGCTTCTGCATCGAATCGGCGAACACGCTCGCATCACGTTTGACGTCCAGCAGGAAGCAGTTGGCCTGCGAGGGCAGGCAGGTGTAGCCCTTGCCCTTGAGCCAGGCGATGGTTTCGTCGCGCACGCGGGCGTTGTCTGCACGGCGGGTCTGCACCAGCAGCGGGTCGCGCAGGCTGGCGATGCCGGCGGCCATCGCCGGTACCGACAACGGGTTGCTGCCGAGCGCGGCAAGTTTGGTCTGCAGTCCCGGCGGGGCCAGGGCGGCGCCCAGACGCAGGCCGGCCATGCCGTAGAGCTTGGAGAAGCTGCGCAGCACGATCAGGTCCTGGCGCTGCCGCACCAGATCGGCCACCGAGGGCTCGTTGCTGTAATGGATATACGCCTCGTCGACCACCAGCACCGCGCTGGCCGGCTTGTTGGCCAGCAGCCATTCGATGTCGGCGCGCGGGGTGATGGCACCGGTGACATTGCCGGGATTGCACAAATAGATCAGGCCGGCGGTCGGGTCGGCCTTGGCCATCGCCTTGACGTCGTGCGCGCCATCGGCACGCAGCGGCACCTTGCGCACGGCCACGCCGCGGGCAGTGGCGCTTTCGATCAGCGGGTCGAAGCTCGGGTCGGCCACCACCAGCCCGGCGCGCGCGGAGGTGAACAGGCTGCCGGCCCGGTTCAGCGCGTCGCGCGAGCCGGGAAACAACGACAGATGATCGTTGGGCAACTGCAGCTCGCCGGTCATCAGGTTGCGCAGATCCCGCTCCATCTCGAACAGGTAGCGGCCCGAGCGCGCCAGCGAACGCGTGGCAGCGTCAACCGCCGCCGGGGCAGGCCCAAGCGGGTGCTCGTTGAGGTTGAGGTACACGGTGCCGGCCGCGGCGGCCACGCCCGGCGTTGCCGGCGCCGCGGCGCGCTTGCGGGCCGCCTCGGCCGCGGGTGCCAGCCCCAGTGCGGAAACCGCCACGCCGGTGGTGGCGAGGCTGAGAAACGAGCGGCGCGAGACGGGCAACGACACGGGTGAGCTCCAGAGGCGGCGGGCAAAGAGGGCGCCACGCTAGCCGGTTTGGGCGTGTCTGCCTATCGGGAAATACCCGCAGGGCCGGTCGCGCAGGTGCGCGCGCTGCAATCAGGTGGCAGCGACGGTGGTGTTTCCCGCGTTTGCGTACACAGGTCAGGTAACCGCCGGGCCCGCTTCCAACGGGCTCCGGGCTGTGGCTGAAGCATCTGCTTCGCTCCGATGCCGACACCCTGGCAAGGTGCGGGTTACGCATGGCCACCGCGGCCGACGCCGCCAATGCCAACGATTTCATCATCGATCAATCCGCGCGACCGAAGGCGCTTCCGCCAATGCTTGGCATCGGCACGGCCCGTTAGAATGAGCGGCCCAGAGCCAGCCCCGCGATCATGACTGCCAGCCCGGATCCCGCTCAGCGCATCGCTGCCTTGCGTCGCCGCATCGACGATGCCAACTACCGCTATCACGTGCTCGACGAGCCGCAGCTGGCCGACGTCGACTACGACCGTCTGATGCGGGAGCTGGAGGCGCTGGAAGCCGAGCACCCGTCGTTGGCCAGTGCCGATTCGCCAACGCAGCGGGTTGGCTATCTGGCCGCCTCGCGCTTTGCCGAGGTACGGCATGCCTTGCCGATGTTGTCGCTGGGCAATGCCTTCAGCGACGAGGAAGTGCGCGAGTTCGTGCGGCGCATCAGCGAGCGCCTGGAGATCAAGCAACCGGTCTTCTCGGCCGAGCCCAAGCTGGATGGGCTGGCGATCAGCCTGCGCTACGAAAACGGCGAGTTCGTGCAGGGTGCCACCCGCGGCGATGGCGCCACCGGCGAGGATGTCAGCGCCAATCTGCGCACGGTCAAGGCGATTCCGCTGCGTCTGCGCGGCCAGGGCTGGCCGCAGGTGCTGGAAGTGCGCGGTGAGGTCTACATGCCGCGCGCCGCGTTCGAGGCCTACAACGCGCAGATGCGCGCGCAGGGCGGCAAGGTGCTGGCCAATCCGCGCAACGGCGCGGCCGGTTCGTTGCGCCAGCTGGATGCGCGCATCACGGCACAGCGCCCACTGAGTTTCTTCGCCTACGGCGTGGGCGAAGTGCGCGACGGCGCATTGCCGCAAACGCATTCGGCCATCCTGGCGCAGCTGCGCGACTGGGGCTTTCCGGTCAGCCAGCTGGTCGATGTGGTGCAGGGCAGTGAGGGCCTGTTGGCGTACTACCAACGCATCGGCGAAGCGCGCGATGGATTGCCATTCGATATCGATGGCGTGGTCTACAAGCTCGACGATCTGGCCGGGCAACGCGAGATGGGATTCGTGTCGCGCGCGCCGCGTTGGGCGATTGCGCACAAGTTCCCGGCGCAGGAGCAGTCCACCACGGTGGAGGCGATCGAGATCCAGATCGGCCGCACCGGTGCGGCCACGCCGGTCGCACGTCTGAAGCCGGTACACGTGGCCGGCGTCGTGGTCACCAATGCGACCTTGCACAACGCCGACCAGATCGCGCGGCTGGATGTGCGCGTGGGCGACACGGTCATCGTGCGCCGCGCCGGCGATGTGATTCCCGAAGTGGCCGGTGTGGTCGCCGACCAGCGACCGGCCGGCACGCAGGAATGGCGCATGCCCACGCAGTGCCCGGTGTGCGGTTCGGAGATCGTGCGCGAGGAAGGCCAGGCGGTGTGGCGTTGCTCGGGTGAGTTGACCTGCCCGGCGCAGCGCAAGGAAGCGTTCCGGCATTTCGTTTCGCGTCGTGCGATGGACGTCGATGGTCTCGGCGAAAAATTCATCGAGGTGCTGGTCGACAGCGGGCTGGTGCAGGGCGTGGCCGATCTGTATCTGCTCACCGTGGATCAGTTGTTGCAGCTGCGCCTGATCAGCAACGCCGAGAGCCCGCATGCGTTCCTGCGCGAGGTGCGCGAGCATCTGGCCAGCGGTGCGTATGCGCAGCTGGAAACCCGTGTGGTCGGCATCGGCGTGGACCTGGCAGGGGAGCACGAGGTGCCGCAGACCTGGCAGGCCGATCTGCTGCGCGCAGGCCTGCCGAGCTTCGACTGGAACCGCAGGAAGATCGCCACCAAGTGGGCCGAGAACCTGATCGAGGCGATCGAGACATCGCGCGACACCACGCTGGAGCGCTTCCTGTTCGCGCTGGGCATCGAACATGTGGGCGAGAGCACGGCCAAGGCCTTGTCGGCCTGGTTCGGCGATCTGGAACTGATCCGCCATCTGCCGTGGCCGTTGTTCAAGCGCGTGCCGGATATCGGTGGCGAAGTGGCGCGTTCGCTCGGGCACTTCCTCGACCAGCCCGGCAATCAGCAGGCTATCGACGACCTGCTGCAACGCGGCGTGCGTATCGGCGATGCGCATCCGCCATCGCCCAAGCTGCGCGAGGCGTTGAGTTTTGCCAGCGTACTGGAAGACATGGACATCCCCAAGGTGACGCCGGTGCGCGCGCAACAGCTTGCCGCTGCGGTGGAGTCGTTTGCTGCGCTGCGCACGGCAGGCGCCGATGTCTTGCAACAGGCCGGCGTTCCCGCGCCCGTGGTGGCCGCGTTGCTGCAATGGCTGGATCGCCCGGAAAACGCCGCGTTGGCAAGCGCGGCGCAACAGGCGATGGAAACGGTGCTGGCGCGCCTGCCGGAAGCCGATGCGCTGCAGACCGGCCCGCTCGATGGCCAGACGGTGGTGATCACCGGCACCCTGGCCGCGTTGACGCGCGATGCCGCCAAGCAACGCCTCGAAGCATTGGGCGCCAAGGTCGCCGGCAGCGTGTCGAAGAAGACTGCGTTTTTGGTCGCCGGCGAGGAGGCCGGTTCCAAGCTCGACAAGGCGCAATCGCTGGGCGTGGAGATCTGGGACGAAGCACGGCTGCTGGCCTTCCTGGGTGAACACGGGCAGCAGCCGTGACGGCAGCGCAACTGGATCTGGCTGCACTGCAACTGCGCGCGCAGCTCAACGCGGCGATTCGTGCGTTTTTTGCCGAGCGCGGCGTGCTGGAAGTGGAAACGCCGGTGCTTTCGCAGGCCGGCAATACCGAGCCGAACATCGAGAGTTTCAGCACCCGCTTCAGCGGGCACGTGGATGCCGGCCCGCCCGTGCGCTGGTTACGCACCTCGCCGGAATACCCGCTCAAGCGCCTGCTCGCCGCCGGTCTGGGCGATTGCTACGAGCTGGGGCGTGTGTTTCGCAATGGCGAAGCCGGCGGCCGGCACAACCCGGAATTCAGCATGCTCGAGTGGTACCGGGTGGGCTGGGACGACCGCGCGCTGGCGCAGGAAACCATCGCGCTGGTGCAGCGGGCGCTTGCGTTGGTCGGGCGTGCGGCTGCGGTGCAGGTGCTCAGCTACCGCGAGCTGTTCGTGCAGCGGCTGGGCATCGACCCGCTGCTGGCGCCGGAACAGGCATTGCGTGCGCCGCTGCAGGACATCGCCATCGACCCGCAGGGGCTCACGCGCGATGACTGGCTGGACCTGCTGATGACCCATCGCCTGCAGCCGGGGTTTTCCGGCGACACGCTCACCGTGGTGCACGACTGGCCGGCCAGCCAGTGCGCGCTGGCCCGGATCCGCCACGACAACCCGCCGGTGGCCGAACGGTTCGAGCTGTATCTGGGCGCCTACGAGGTCGCCAACGGCTACCACGAGTTGAACGACCCGCAGGAGCAACGCGCGCGTTTCCTGCGCGACAACGCGCGGCGCGCGGCGCGCGGTTTGCCGCAGCTGCCGCTGGACGAGGAGCTGCTTGCGGTGTTGTCGCAGTTGCCGGACTGCGCGGGAGTGGCGGTGGGCGTGGACCGTTTGTTGATGGCCTTGCGCGGCACCGCGCAGATCGCCGACGTGCTGGCCTTCGAGTTCGCGCGTGCCTGAGGACGGGGGCGGCCGGCGTCGCGCTGGATCGCACCACGCAGATCGCGGACGTGCTGACGTTCGAGCTCGCGCGCCTATGGCCTCGGCGCGGCGGGCATTGCGCTAGACCGCCAGGGCGTTTCCGGACGCAGGTGCTCCGCCGCAGCTTGCTGCGCACCAGGCCGGCGCGGCGCATGACGGACGTGGCGGATCCGTCGACGACACCGCTCCACGCGCACCGCGCGACAGTGCGCGTGCACCTCGCTGCCATGCCGCTGTCAGCTGCGCCGTATTGCTATCTTCACATCGATGATGCTCTCATCTTCACGTCCACGGGGGCGCGACGTAGATCGTTTCGGGGTGAGGATTGTTGGCATGAAGTGGCTGATCAGCTTATGCGGTTTGTGGTGCCTGCCGCTGCTGATGCTCGCCGATGCGCGTGCTTCCGAGCGTGCGGCCGGTGTGGTGCGCTGCGAGTCCAAGGACATGGCGCGCGTGCATTGCGCGATGAACATTGCCAATGGCGTTCAGCTGGTGCGCCAGCTCTCCGAGACCAGCTGTATCCGCGGCAGCGAATGGGACGTCGAAGACGATGGCGTGTGGGTCGAACAGGGCTGCCGCGCCGAATTCGCCGCGTCCCGCGTGCAGACCGCAACGGTGATGCGCCGCGTGGTGCGCTGCGATTCCAATGGCGGCAAGGTGGCGTGCCCGGTGGTGTTGCGTGGCGCGCCGGTGCGGCTGCTGCGGCAACGTTCGATGTGGCCGTGCAAGGAAGGCCGCACCTGGGGCGTTCGCCGTAACGAGATCTGGGTGTCGCGTGGGTGCGATGGCGAGTTCGAAGTGGGTGCCGAAGACGGCTCCGGCTTCGTGACGGTGCCGCGCATGGTCACCTGCGAATCCAAGAAAAGCGCGCGCCGCACCTGCGGGGTGTCGGTGGAGCGTGCGGTACGGCTGGGCCGGCAGATGTCCAGGACGCCCTGCGTGGAAGGCCAGACCTGGGGCTGGAGCCGCGATGGTGTCTGGGTGAACGACGGTTGCCGCGCCGAGTTCATCGTCGACTGAGCGGTTATCAGGGCTGCTGCGCGACTACGTGTCGGTCTAGTGCTTTAGGTCTTCGCCGCGCCGCGGCTGCCCCGTGGTCTGGCTGCAGGGCCCTTGCACGCCCACCGTCGCGGGATACGCTGCAAGTACATCCCGGTAAGCTCCGTGGCGGCATCCATGCCGCCATCCAGTCTCCATGGACGGGTTGACGGCGTGTCCCGCGAGCGGTGAGGGCGCCGCGGCCTCGACCAGGCTTGAAGATGGCCAAGCGATCGCGATAGGCGTGATGCAGGCGTCGCTACCTGATTTCTCAATACCGGCAGATCAGGAGGAGAGCGGATGGTCTGCGCCTTTGCTGCAGGGCCCTTGCCCGCCCACCATCGCAGGACACGCCGCAAGTACATCCCTGTAGGCTCCGTGGCGGCATCCATGCCGCCAAGGGTCCCGCGACGGTGGGCGGGCAAGGACCAGTCGAGATGGTCGGTGTGCAGAGCTATCAGCAGAGCAACCAGCAACCCATGCGATGCGGTGTCTTCGCTCTTCAGTAAAACCACCAGCCAACTGCCTGGCGTGGTGTCCTCGCCGATTGCGGGACCGTGTGGCGGCATGGATGCCGCCACCGAGCCTCCACGGACGGATTCACGGCGTGTCCCGCGAGCGGTGAGGGCACCGCGCCCTCGACCGGACTTGAAGACAGCCAAGCGATCGCTACACGCACGATGCAGGCGTCGCTACCTGATTGCTCAATATTGGTAGATCAGGCGAAAAGCGGATCATCTGCGCCTTTGCTGCAGAGCCCTTGCCCGCCCACCATCGCAGGACCCGCTGCAAGTGCGTCCATGTAGCTCCGTGTCGGCATCCATTCCGCCAAGGGTCCCGCGACGGTGGGCAGGCAAGGACCAGTCAAGTTGGTCGGTGCGCAGGGTTTTCAATCAGCAACGGCAAGCTGCGCGACGCGGCATTTTCGTTTTCAGCAAGACCGCCAGCCAACCGTCTGGGATGAGGGTGCCGCGATCTCGACCAACCGGGCGGTTGCGCCTGATGCATTGCTGCGCGGTCTGCGATCTGGGCGACGCCTTCCACTGACTGCACCGCCCCTGCGCCTTACAATGGACGCATGAACGACAGCGCCCATATCGATTACGCCCGCTACGACCACATCCGGCCGCTACTGTGGACCGGCGATGCCCTGGAATTGCTCGACCAACGCAAGCTGCCCTTCGTGGTGGAGCATGTGCGTTGCGACACCAGCGACGCGGTGGGCGAAGCGATCCATTCGCTGGCCGTGCGCGGTGCGCCGGCGATCGGCATTGCGGCCGGGTGGGGCGTGGTGCTGGCCGCGCGCGACATCGACGCCGATGACGGCAGCGCCGCGCTGCAGAAGCTCGAACCGGCGCTCCTGCGGCTCAATGCCGCACGCCCGACCGCGGTCAACCTGGCGTGGGCGCTGATGCGCATGCGTCGGGTGTTGGGCGCGGCCGGCGCGGACTGGCGCGAGGTGATCGCGCGCGAGGCGCAGGCAATCGCGGATGAGGATCTGGCCGCCAACCGCCATATGGGTGCGCTCGGCGCCGACCTGATCGCCCCCGGCAGCGGCGTGCTGACCCATTGCAATACCGGCTCGCTGGCCACTGCCGGTTTCGGCACGGCGCTGGGCGTGATTCGCGCCGGCATGGCGCAGCAGCGCATCGCCAAGGTGTTTGCCGGCGAAACCCGGCCCTGGCTGCAGGGCGCGCGCCTGACCGTGTGGGAGCTGCAGCAGGACGGCATCGACGCCACCCTCATCGCCGATTCGGCGGCCTCGCATCTGATGAAGTCCGGCCTGGTGCAGTGGGTGATCGTCGGCGCCGATCGCATCTGCGCCAATGGCGATACCGCCAACAAGATCGGCACCTATCAGCTGGCCATTGCCGCGCGCCACCACGGGGTCAAGTTCATGGTGGTGGCGCCGTCGTCGACCGTGGACATGGCCACCGCCAGTGGCGACCAGATCGAGATCGAGCAGCGCGATCCAGGCGAATTGTTCGGTGTGGGCGGGGTGCGTACGGTGGCCGACGGCATCCATGCCTGGAACCCGGTATTCGACGTCACCCCCGGCAGTCTGATCGATGCCATCGTCACCGAGCGCGGGGTGATCGTGCAGCCGGACCTGGCGCGGATGCAGGCAGCCTTCGGCGCCTGAGCCCGGCGCGGCGCACCTGCGCCGCAAACGTCCGGCAAAGTCCTGCAAGTGCTTGTTTCTGGCTGGTAAACCGGAGGCGTCGGGCTGCCCCTTCGTGGTACAATCCGGGGCTTGAATCGATCGGCGGGAGCGTGGGGTCGGCAGCCTGTGGGTAAGGCGCCCCCGACGCGGCTTTCCGGCTCGCCCGCCACCTCACTTACGGAACCCGAATGGCAGAAACCGCCAAGGAAATCATCCAGGTCAATCTGGAAGACGAGATGCGCAAGAGCTATCTCGATTACGCGATGAGCGTGATCGTGGGCCGCGCACTCCCCGATGCCCGTGATGGCCTCAAGCCTGTGCACCGTCGCGTGTTGTTCGCGATGCACGAGCTGGGCGCCCACAGCAACAAGGCCTACTTCAAGTCGGCGCGTATCGTCGGCGACGTCATCGGTAAGTACCACCCGCACGGCGACCAGTCGGTGTACGACACGCTGGTGCGCATGGCGCAGCCGTTCTCGCTGCGCTACATGATGGTCGATGGCCAGGGTAACTTCGGTTCGGTCGACGGCGACTCCGCGGCGGCGATGCGTTACACCGAGTCGCGCATGTCGCGGCTGGCGCATGAGCTGATGGCGGACATCGACAAGGAAACCGTCGATTTCCAGCCCAATTACGACGAAAAGGAACTGGAACCGACGGTGATGCCGACCCGGCTCCCGAGCCTGCTGGTCAACGGTTCGGCCGGTATCGCGGTGGGCATGGCCACCAACATCCCGCCGCATAACCTGACCGAGGCGATCAACGCCTGCATCGCGCTGATCGACACCCCGGAGCTGGATGTCGAAGGCCTGATGGAATACATCCCGGGCCCGGATTTCCCCACCGCCGGCATCATCAACGGCACCGCCGGCATCGCCGCCGGTTATCGCACCGGCCGTGGCCGTGTGCGCATCCGTGCCAAGGCCGATGTGGAAGTGGCCGACAACGGCCGCGAGGCGATCGTCGTCACCGAGATCCCGTACCAGGTGAACAAGGCGCGGCTGATCGAGAAGATCGCCGAGCTGGTCAAGGAAAAGAAGCTCGAAGGCATCAGCGAACTGCGCGATGAGTCCGACAAGGACGGCATGCGCATCTACATCGAGATCAAGCGCGGCGAGTCGGCCGAGGTTGTGCTCAACAACCTGTATCAGCAGACCCAGATGGAGTCGGTGTTCGGCATCAACATGGTCGCGCTGATCGACGGCCGCCCGCAGTTGATGAACCTCAAGCAGATGCTGGAGGCGTTCATCCGCCACCGCCGCGAGGTGGTCACCCGCCGCACCATCTTTGAGCTGCGCAAGGCGCGTGCGCGTGCGCACGTGCTGGAAGGCCTGACCGTTGCATTGGCCAACATCGATGAAATGATCGAGTTGATCAAGACCTCGGCCAACCCGCAGGAAGCGCGCGAGCGCATGCTGGCCAAGACCTGGCAACCGGGTCTGGTCGGTGCGCTGCTGGGCGCGGCCGGTGCCGAGGCGTCCAAGCCGGAAGATCTGCCGCCGGGCGTGGGCCTGATCAAGGGCTTTTACCAGCTCAGCGAAGTGCAGGCGTCGCAGATCCTGGAAATGCGTCTGCATCGCCTGACCGGCCTGGAACAGGAAAAACTGACCGACGAGTACAAGCAGTTGCTCGGCGTCATCGAAGGCCTGATCCGCATCCTGGAAAATCCGGACGTGCTGCTGCAGGTGATCCGCGACGAGCTGATCAATATCCGCGAAGAATACGGCGACGAACGCCGCACCGAAATCCGTCACAGCGAAGAAGATCTGGACATCCTGGATTTGATCGCGCCGGAAGACGTGGTGGTGACGCTGTCGCATGCCGGCTATGCCAAGCGCCAGCCGGTGAGCGCCTATCGTGCGCAGCGCCGTGGCGGCCGTGGCCGGTCTGCCGCCGCGACCAAGGAAGAAGATTTCATCGACCAGCTGTGGCTGGTCAACACGCACGACACGCTGCTGACCTTCACCAGCAGCGGCAAGGTGTTCTGGCTGCCGGTGCATCAGCTGCCGGAAGCCGGCTCCAATGCGCGTGGCCGCCCGATCATCAACTGGATTCCGCTGGAATCCGGCGAGCGCGTGCAGGCGGTGCTGCCGGTGCGCGAGTACGCCGACAACCGCTATGTGTTCTTCGCCACCCGCAACGGTACGGTCAAGAAAACGCCGCTGAGCGAATTCGCCTTCCGTCTGGCGCGCGGCAAGATCGCGATCAATCTGGACGAAGGCGACGCGCTGGTCGGCGTGGCGTTGACCGATGGCGACCGCGACGTGTTGCTGTTCGCCTCCAACGGCAAGACCGTGCGCTTTGGTGAGTCCACCGTGCGCTCGATGGGCCGTACCGCCACCGGTGTGCGCGGTATCCGCCTGACCAAGGGCGAGGAAGTGGTCAGCCTGATCGTGGCCGAGCGTGCCGGCGGTGTCGAAGAAGAGATCGAAGGCGACGAGGTCGATGACGTGGTGGAAGCCACCGATGGCGGCGAGCCTGCCGTGATCGAGGTCGCCGACGACGGCAATGTGGCCTACATCCTGACCGCCACCGAGAACGGCTACGGCAAGCGCACCCCGCTGGCCGAATATCCGCGCAAGGGGCGGGGCACCCAAGGCGTGATCGGCATCCAGACCACCGAGCGCAATGGCAAGCTGGTGCGTGCAGTGCTGCTGGGCGCCACCGACGAAGTGTTGCTGATTTCCGATGGCGGCACGCTGGTGCGCACCCGCGGTTCGGAAATCTCGCGCGTGGGCCGCAACACCCAGGGCGTGACGCTGATCCGTCTGTCCAAGGGCGAAAAGCTGCAGGCGGTCGAACGCCTGGATGCATCGCTGGATGAAGTGGACGATGTGGTGGAAGAGGTGGCCGCGCAGGCCACCGTAGTGCCGCCGGCAACCGAAGAATGATCGGTTGATCGTGCAGCGGCATTGCTGCAGCTGACCGAAAACGCCGGCGGAAGCCGGCGTTTTTTTATGCCGGTCATTGTTGCAGGCCATGACATCTGCAACGCAGTGTCCTCGACCGATTGCCGCGAAAAAGGCGGCTCTTTCACCCGCGCGGGCCGAAGGTGGTTGGCGGTGCGGCGGCGTTGCGTTGCCGCTGAGTCGAAGAGGAACAACTGATGACGATTCTGGATCGTCCTTCCGGTCGCGGCCATTGGGCGCTGGCGATATTGGGAGGTGTGATTGCCGTGCTGGGCGCAGTACTGCTGGCCGGTGGCGTGTGGTTGGCCGCGCTGGGTGGCTCCTGGTATTACCTGCCGGCCGGTGCGGCAATGGTGATTGCCGGCGTCTTGCTGGTGCGGGGCCGCAATGCGGGCGCATGGTGGTTTGCTGCGGTGGTGGTGGGTTCGCTGCTGTGGACATGGTGGGAATCGGGCAGCGATTACTGGCGCTGGGTGCCGCGTCTGGGTTTGATCGTCGGCCTGGCATTCGTGCTCGCGCTGTTGCTCCCGAAATTGCAACGCCCGGTGTCGCGCGCGGTCTCGCGCAGCGTGGCAGGCGCGCTGGCGGCAGTGTTCGTGGTCGCCTTCGTGCTGGCCTTCGTGCCGCACGGCGTCACCGAAGCCGATGGCGCGCTGGCGCAGGCGGCCGGCATGGTGGGTGGTCTGCTCAATCGCACTGCATCCGCCCCGGGTGCGGCACCTGGCGCACAGCCGGCGAACGCACCTGCCGACGGCGACTGGGCTGCCTACGGACGCAGCCAGGCCGGGCAACGTTACTCGCCGCTGCAGCAGATCAATCGCGACAATGTGGCGCAGTTGCAGCAGGCGTGGGTATTCCATACCGGCGATCTGCCGAGCAAGCGCTGGGGCGCGGAGACCACGCCGCTGAAGGTGGGCGACAGCCTGTACCTGTGCACCGCGCGCAACCAGGTGATCGCGCTGGATGCCGCCAGCGGCAAGCAGCGCTGGCGCTACGATCCCAAGGTCAAGGACGAGGCAATTCCGTACACCGCGGCCTGCCGCGGGGTGTCGTATTACGAAGTGCCGGCAGCCGCCAACACTGCAGACGCAACGGCAACGGCAACGGCAACGGCAACGGCAACGTCGCCGGCAGCGCTGTGCCGCACGCGGGTGATCGAAGGCACGCTGGACGGCCGCTTGATTGCACTGGATGCACGCAGCGGTACGCCATGCCCAGACTTCGGCAGCAATGGTCAGGTCGATATCACCGTCGGCATGGGTCAGACGCCGCCGGGCTATGTGTCGATCAATTCGCCACCGGCCATTGTGCGTGGCGTGGTGGTCACCGGCCATCAGGTGCTCGACGGGCAGAAGCGTTACGAGCCTTCCGGTGTGATCGAAGGCTTCGATGCAGTGACCGGCAAGTTGCGTTGGGCCTGGGACATGACGCATCCGGACTGGAACGGTGCACCGCCGCCGGGCCAGAGCTGGACGCGCGGCACGCCCAACATGTGGACCACGGCGGCCGCCGATGAGCAGCTGGGCTATGTGTATTTGCCGATGGGCAATTCCACCGCAGATTACTGGAGCAGCTCGCGTACGCCGCAGGAGAATCGCTACGCGACCTCGCTGGTGGCGCTGGATGTGGCCACGGGCAAGCCGGTGTGGAATTTCCAGACCACCCACATCGACGCCTGGGATTACGACCTTGGCTCGCAGCCGAGCCTGATCGATTTCCCCAAGGACGGCGTCAACGTGCCGGCGGTCTTGCTGCCGAGCAAGCAGGGCGAGTTGTATGTGCTGGACCGGCGCACCGGCAAGCCGCTGGTGGGCGTGGAAGAACGTGCGGTGCCGGGTGGCGGCGTGGAGCCGCAGATGCGCGCCAAGACCCAGCCGTTTTCGCTGTATCACACGCTGCGCAAGCCGGATCTGACCGAGCGCGACATGTGGGGCATGACCCCGATCGACCAGCTGGTTTGTCGCATCCAGTTCCGCACCGCCAGCTACAAGGGCATCTATACGCCGCCGGAAGCGGAGCGCCATTCGATCGAATACCCCGGCTATAACGGCGGCTCGGACTGGGGCAGCGTGGCGGTGGACCCGCAGCGCGGCGTGATCGTGGCCAACTACAACGACATGCCCAATTACAACCTGCTGGTGCCGCGCGCCAAGGCCGACAAACTGGGCTGGGCACCGCGCGACGAGGTACGTGGCGATGCCGGTGGCGCAGAAGGCGCGGGCGACCCGCAGGCAGGCACGCCGTATGCGATTAACGTCAATGCCGGCTGGCGGCTGCCGTTCACCAAATTGCTGTGCAAGGAACCGCCGTACGGCGGCATCCGCGCCATCGATCTGGCCAGCGGCAAGACGCTGTGGGACCGCCCGTTCGGCAGCGCACGCGGCAATGGCCCGTTTGGCATCCGCTCCGGGTTGCCGATCGAGATCGGCACGCCCAACAACGGCGGCGCGGTGGTGACGGCAGGCGGTTTGATCTTCATCGCCGCCGCCACCGACGACCTGATCCGCGCCATCGATCTGGCCACCGGCAAGGAGCTGTGGCATGCCAAGTTGCCAGCCGGCGGCCAGGCCAACCCGATGGTGTACGCGTATGGCGGCCGCGAATATCTGGTCATCATGGCCGGCGGGCATCACTTCATGGAGACCCCGGCAGGCGATGCATTGATGGCCTACGCGCTACCGCAGCAGGCGCCATGATGCTGGGGGCGATCGAAGGCCGCTGGTAAAGCCGGCGATGACACGGCTGCGTGGCTGCCGAGCCGCGCGGCCGGTGTCTGAAATCGGAATGCGCCGATGCATATATGGCGCGACCAGGCGCACGGCCGCCCGCAACCACGCTCGTCTGCATCACTCGTCGGCCACTCAAGAATGCCGAAGCATGAAACAAAGAAAGCGCACCGCAAGCGGTGCGCTTTTTGCAGAAAATCAGGGGGGCTAAAACGCTTGATTCGCTCGAGACGCCATCCTCGTGGAGAGGCGCAACGCCACATTAGCGATGCATCAGGCCGTACGCTCCTGCGATTCCCGATTCACTGTTAATTCGCACGGTACGCATCCTCGGCAATAGGCGTAACGCCACATCGGGATGCATCAGGCCGTACGCTCTTACGATTCCCGATTCCCGATTCCCGATTCCCGATTCCCGATTCAGCCAACGTTCGCCGCCACCTCATCGTCCCGCACCGCATCGCGCACATCCTGCGCCAGCGTCGCCTTGACGATGATGGAACGGATGGCATCGGTGGCTTCGGAGAGTGGTACATCGCTGCTCAGGCGCTGGAAGGTGTCACGGCTGTTGTAGCCGGAGCCGTCCTTCAAATAATGGTCGTACATCGACAGCAGATCCTGGCACGCGGTGATCAAGGCCGCCACATTGCCGCGTACCAGCGCGTGGCCGATCTGATCGAAGCTGTGCAGGCAGTCCGCCAGCCAGTGCAGGTCGTAGCGCGCGGTGCTCGGCTCCGGCGCGCTGTGGCCGCGGCTGTAGGCGCTGTAGCGACGCAGGCTGCGTGCCACGCGGGCGACATGCGCAAACAGGGTGCCGATCTCGTTGGCGATATCCAGCCGCTGCACCATCACCATCGGGATCACCTCGGTGGCCGCGGCGTCCTGCTGCCCGGCTGCGTTCTGCTCCTGCTGGTCCAGCGACTGCTTGAGCACAGCGTAGCTGCGCTGCAGCGATTCCAGCTCCAGCGCGCTGGCCGCCGCACGCGCCTTCAGCTGCGACAGCGCTGCCTGGTAGCGGCCAAGGCTGTCCTGGGTGCTGGCAAGCTGGCCGGACTCGGCGCGCAACTGGCGGCCGCGGACGAATGCCAGTGCCGTGGCGATCAGGGCCCAGAGTGCGAATGCAGGCACCAGGTAGATCAAGATGCCCATGGAGATTCCTCGAAACGTTGCATACCTTGTCGGCCAGGCAGCGGCGTTCTTGAGGGCAATCGCCGGGAGTGTGATGCGGTGGTCAGGCGTGAGGTCGGCCTTGCCCACGCGGAGCGCGTTCAGCCCCGCCCGCGAGGGGGCGAGGGATCAGTCGACGCCGATGCGGCCATAACCCCCCGCGGGAAGGGCGGCGGCTCCATGCCCTGCCGCTGGCGCAATCCGTGGCTATTCGAACGATCGCAGATCTCATTGACCTCTTTTGCCCGTGATCCCGGGCAAATCCAGTCCCTGTACGTCTGCGCAATCCCGTGCAATCGCATAACCGGCGTCGGCGTGCCGCATCACGCCGGTGGCGGGATCGTTCCAGAGCACGCGCTCCAGGCGCTTGTCGGCCGCCTCGCTGCCGTCGCAGACGATGACCATGCCGGCATGCTGCGAAAAGCCCATGCCGACGCCGCCGCCATGATGCAGCGACACCCAGGTGGCGCCGCTGGCAGTGTTGAGCAGGGCATTGAGCAAGGGCCAGTCGGACACGGCATCGGAGCCGTCGGCCATCGCCTCGGTTTCGCGGTTGGGCGAGGCCACGCTGCCCGAATCCAGATGGTCGCGGCCGATCACCACCGGCGCCTTGAGCTCGCCACTGCGCACCATCGCATTGAAGGCCAGGCCCAGCCGATGGCGGTCGCCCAGCCCGACCCAGCAGATGCGCGCGGGCAAGCCCTGGAAGGCGATCTTGTCGGCCGCCATGTCCAGCCAGCGATGCAGGTGCGCATCGTCGGGGATGAGTTCCTTGACCTTGGCATCGGTCCTGGCAATGTCTTCCGGGTCGCCGGACAGCGCGACCCAGCGGAACGGGCCGATGCCGCGACAGAACAGCGGGCGGATGTAGGCGGGGACGAAGCCGGGGAAGTCGAATGCATCGTCGACCCCTTGTTCCAGCGCCATCTGGCGCAGGTTGTTGCCGTAGTCCACGGTGGGCACACCGAGCGCGTGGAAGGTGAGCATGGCGCGGATGTGGTTGGCCATCGTCTCGCGCGCGGCGGCTTCCACCTCCTTCGGTGCGCTCACGCGCTTTGCGTCCCACTCTTCCACGCTCCAGCCTTGCGGCAGGTAGCCGTTGACCGGGTCGTGTGCGGAGGTCTGGTCGGTCAGCAGGTCCGGCTTGATCCCGCGCAGCAGCAGTTCGTCCAGGACGTCGGCGACATTGCCGAGCAGGCCGACCGACAGCGGCGTCTTCGCGGTGCACGATTGCTCGATCAGGCGCAGCGCTTCGTCCAGCGAGTCGGTCCAGGTGTCCAGATACCCGGTGCGCAGGCGCATGTCGATGCTGGAACGGCGGCATTCCACGGCCAGGCAGGAGGCGCCGGCCATCACCGCAGCCAGCGGTTGCGCGCCGCCCATGCCGCCCAGCCCGCCGGTGAACAGCCACTTGCCGGCCAGGCTGCCGCCGTAGTGCTGGCGGCCCATTTCCACGAAGGTTTCGTAGGTGCCTTGCACGATGCCCTGCGCGCCGATGTAGATCCAGCTGCCGGCGGTCATCTGCCCGTACATCGCCAGGCCTTTTTGATCCAGCGCGTTGAAGTGGTCCCAATTGGCCCAGCGCGGTACCAGATTGGAGTTGGCGATCAGCACGCGCGGCGCATCGGCGTGGGTGCGGAACACGCCGACCGGTTTGCCCGATTGCACCAGCAGGGTTTGATCATCTTCCAGTCGCGTGAGCGCAGCCACGATCGCATCGAAGGATTCCCAGTCGCGCGCGGCGCGGCCGATGCCGCCGTACACCACCAGTTCCTGCGGGCGCTCGGCCACGTCCGGGTCCAGGTTGTTCATCAGCATGCGCAGCGGCGCTTCGGTGAGCCAGCTCCTGGCGGTGAGCGTGGTGCCGGTGGCAGCGCGGATGACGCGGGTAGCATCGTGACGGGTCATGCCGGGTTCCTTGCAATCAACGGTGGGCCGCGTGCGGCGTGGTGTCGGTTCGGGGTGCGTTGGCGAATGCCAGACAGGCCAGCAGCACGTGCCGCAATACCGCGCGCAAGGCAGCGGCGTGCACCGGCTGCCACGGAGTGGGCCAGTTGTCCGGGGTGATGGTGTCGGGTTCGCGCATGTAGCCGCGGCAGGCCAGCTCCATCTGCAGGGCGTGCACGCCCTGGTCGGGTTGCCCGTAATGGCGGGTGATCCAGCCGCCCTTGAAACGCCCGTTGCGTACCGTACTGGAGCCGCTGCTGCGGCACAGTTGCTCCACCGCGTCGGCCAGCGCCGGGTCGCAGCTGCGGTCGTCGTTGCTGCCGATGTTGAACTGCGGCAATTCGCCGTCGAACAGGTGCGGGATGAAGGACCGAATCGAATGCGCGTCGTACACCACGATGCTTGCGTGCTGCTGGCGCAGGCGCGCAATCTCGTCGGCCAGCGCGGCGTGGTACGGGTCGAACCAGCGGGTGCGGCGCAGGTCGATCTGCGCCTGATCCGGCGCCTGGCCTTCGGCATAGAGCGGTTGATTGTCGAAGGTGGTCAGCGGACACAGGCCGGTGGTGTTCTGGCCCGGATACAACGAAACGCCGCTGGGGTCGCGATTGACGTCGATCACCGAGCGGCTGATCGTGGTGCGCACCGTGGTGGCGCCCAGCGACTGCGCAAAATCGTAGAGCTGATGCACCCACCAGTCTGCATCGCGGCGCGCCAGCCACGGCGAGGCGAACTGGTCGGCAACCAGATCGGGTAACTCGGTTCCGGTGTGCGGGAAACTGATCAGCAAGGGGGCGTTGCCGCGGTGGATCTCCAGCCAGTCGGGCAGGGCACTCATCGTTGCGCTCCGGTGGTGCGCGCAGCGGTGAACGAGTGCGGCCGGCGGCAGCAATCAGTGGCATGCAGGCCGGCTTCGCGCTGGACGCAGCAGCCAAACCCACCGCCCGCAGATCCTGCGCATGCGCGCGCGGCTGTATCGCATGGCGCCGGAATGTTGCACAGGTAAGCTGCAACGCGCCGCATCATGCCTGCGGCTCCACACCCGGCAACGCAATCGCCACCGCCTCGGCCAGGGCGCCCGACCGCACCAGTGCGCTGGCGGCCAGCATGTCCGGGTGGAAGTAGCGATCGTCCTGCAACGTGGGCACCTGCGCCCGCAGCAATGCGCGTGCCGCTTCCAGCGCGTCACTGGAGCGCAGTGGCGCATGGAAGTCGCAGCCTTGCACCGCCGCCAGCAGCTCGATGCCGATCACGTGCGCGGCGTTTTCCGCCATGGCCAGCAGACGGCGCGCACCGTGCGCGGCCATCGACACATGATCTTCCTGGTTGGCGGAGGTTGGAATCGAATCCACGCTGGCCGGGTAGGCGCGCTGCTTGTTCTCCGACACCAGGGCCGCGGCGGTGACCTGCGGAATCATGAAGCCGGAGTTCAAACCCGGGCGCGGGGTGAGAAACGCCGGCAGACCCGACAAGGCCGGATCGACCAGCATCGCGGTGCGGCGTTCGCTGATCGAGCCGATCTCGCACACCGCCATCGCCAGCATGTCGGCGGCAAAGGCCACCGGCTCGGCATGGAAGTTGCCGCCCGACAGTGCCTCGCCGGTGTCGCTGAATACCAACGGATTATCGGACACGCCGTTGGCTTCGATTTCCAGCGTGCGCGCGGCCTGCCGCATGATGTCCAGCGCTGCCCCCATCACCTGCGGCTGGCAGCGCAGGCAATACGGGTCCTGCACGCGCACATCGCCGAGCCGGTGCGATTCGCGGATCGCCGAATCGGCCATCAGTGCGCGCAACGCCGCGGCGGTCGCGATCTGCCCCGGCTGCCCGCGCAGTGCGTGGATGCGTGCATCGAACGGCGTATCCGAGCCCTTGGCCGCTTCCACCGACAGCGCACCGGTCACCAGTGCGGCCTGCAACACGGTTTCGATCTCGAACAGGCCGGCCAGCGCGCAGGCGGTGGAGAATTGCGTGCCGTTGAGCAGCGCCAGGCCTTCCTTTGCGCCAAGCACGCGCGGTTGCAGTTGCGCGTGTGCAAGCGCGTCGGCAGCAGGTAACCGTTGCCCGCCGACGAAGGCTTCGCCAACGCCGATCATCACTGCCGCCAGATGCGACAGCGGCGCCAGATCGCCGGACGCCCCGACCGACCCCTGGCACGGCACCACCGGAGTGATGCCCGCATGCAGCATCGCGTCCAGCAATGCCAGCGTGCCCGGTTGCACGCCGGACGCACCCTGCGCCAGGCTGGTGAGCTTGAGCGCCATCATCAGCCGCACCACCGGCACCGGCGTGGGCTCGCCGACGCCGGCCGCATGCGACAGCACGATATTGCGCTGCAGGGTCTGCAGGTCGTCGCGCTCGATGCGCACGCTGGCCAGCTTGCCGAAGCCGGTGTTGACGCCGTAGACCGGCTCGCCACGCGCGACGATGGCCTCCACCGTCTGTGCGCTGCGCAGCACCGCGGCCGCGCAGGCGTCGTCCATCCTCATCTCGGCGCCGCGATACAGCGCACGCCACTGCGCCAGCGTCACGTGGCCGGGTTGCAAGACAACAGAAGCACTCATGGCAACTCCAGTGAATCAGGTCGAATGCCCGCGCCAGACGCGGGCGTGGAGCGGATTGAAGCCCATGCGATAGACCAGGTCGGCCGGCGCATCGATGTCCCAGATCGCCAGGTCGCAGTCCAGGCCGGCGCGCAACCGGCCCAACCGCGCGCTGCGGCCGAGCGCACGCGCAGCCTCGCGGGTGAAGCCGGCGATGCATTCGTCCACGGTCATGCGGAACAACGTGGCCGCCATGTTCATTGCCAGCAGCGGGCTGGTCAGCGGCGAGGTGCCGGGGTTGCAGTCGGTGGCCAGGGCCAGTGGCACCCCCGCCGTGCGCAGGGCGTCGATCGGCGGCAACTGGGTATCGCGGGTGAAATAGAACGCACCAGGCAGCAGCACCGCCACGGTGCCGGCAGCGGCCATGGCGGCCACGCCGTCCTGGTCCAGGTATTCGATGTGGTCGGCCGACAACGCCCCATGGCGCGCGGCCAGCGCCGCGCCATGCTGGTTGCTCAGCTGCTCGGCATGGATCTTGATGCCCAGCCCGTGCGCCTGCGCGGCGATGAAGACCTGTTCGGCCTGGGCAGGCGTGAACGCCAGGTGCTCGCAGAACACGTCGACCGCTTCGGCCAGGCCATGCGCGGCAATCGCCGGAATCATCCGGGTGCAGACCGCATCGATGTAAGGCTGCGCATCGCTGCCCGGCGGCACCGCATGCGCACCGAGAAAGGTCGGTACCACCTCGACCTGACGCAGGCCGGCGAGCGCGCGCGCCACGCGCAGTTGCTTGGTTTCGTCCTCCAGCGTCAGCCCGTAGCCGGATTTGATTTCCAGCGTGGTCACTCCTTCGGAAAGCAGTGCATCCAGGCGCGGCAGGCTGGCAGCGAGCAGGGCGGCATCGTCGGCAGCCCGGGTGGCCCGCACGGTCGCCACGATGCCACCACCGGCTGCGGCGATGTCGGCGTAGCTGGCGCCGCGCAGACGTTGCTCGAATTCGTTGGCGCGGTTGCCGGCATACACCAGGTGCGTGTGGCAATCGATCAGGCCCGGGCTGATCCAGCGCCGCTGGCAGTCGTGCGTGATGGCCGCTGCGAACCCCGGCGCCTGCGCGGCCGGGCCGGCATACACGATGCGGCCGTCCAGGCAGGCGACCACGCCATCGTCCACCGGACCCAGACCGCCGCCTGGTGCGTCCAGGGTCATCAGCTGCGCGTTGTGCCAGAGAACGTCGCAATGCATGGCGCAGGCTCGTGGTGTCTGATATGTATATACAATAAGTTCGTCAATCGAGGGTGTCCAGTGGCAGACCAGCCGGTACAAGCGTTGTGGGCAGCGCGGGCCCTGTTGCCAGGCGGCTGGGCCAGCGGTGTGCGCATCGGCCTGACGCAGGGGCGCATCGTGTCGGTGCAGGCCGATACCGCGGTGGCTGCCACCGATACACGCGCCGGGACGCTGCTGCCCGGCCTGGGCAACCTGCACAGCCACGCCTTCCAGCGCGGCATGGCCGGCCTGACCGAAGTGGGTGGGCGTCGCGGTGACAGCTTCTGGAGCTGGCGCGAGCTGATGTACCGCTTTGTCGACCGGCTCGACCCGGACAGCCTGCAGGCGATCGCCGAGCAGGCGTATGTGGAGATGCTGGAAAGCGGCTTCACCCGCGTCGGCGAATTCCATTACCTGCACCACAGCCCCGGCGGCGCGCCTTACGCGCATGCCGGCGAAATGTCCGGGCGCATCGTCGCTGCCGCTGCCAGTACCGGCATCGGGCTGAGCCTGCTGCCGGTGTTCTACGCGCACTCGGATTTTGGCGGCGCCGCACCCAGCGCGGCGCAGAAGCGCCTGATCCACGACATCGACGGCTTCGCACGGCTGCTCGACGATTGCAGGCAAAGCCTCACTGCGCTGCCCGACGGTGTGCTTGGCCTGGCGCCGCATAGCCTGCGCGCGGTCACGCCGCACCAGCTGATGGCACTGCTGCCGCTGACCGATGGCCCGGTGCACATCCACATTGCCGAGCAGCAGCGCGAGGTCGATGCCTGCCTGGCCTGGTCGGGCCAGCGCCCGGTTGACTGGTTGCTGGCCAATGCGCCGGTGGACGCGCGCTGGTGCCTGGTGCACGCCACGCATGTCACCGGCAGTGAAGTGCAGGCCATTGCCGATCGCGGCGCGGTGGTCGGGCTATGCCCGATCACCGAGGCGAATCTGGGTGATGGGATCTTCCCGATGCAGGTGTTCGCCGCCGCGGGTGGCCGCTTCGGTGTGGGTTCGGATTCCAATGTGCTGATCGATGCCGCCGAGGAGTTGCGCCTGCTCGAATATGGCCAGCGGCTCAGCGTGCAGGCGCGCAACGTGCTGGCGCCCGCCGATGTGTCGAGCGGGCGCTGGTTGTACGACCAGGCCGGCAGGGGGGCGGCACAGGCACTGGGCAGCGCGGTGCATGGAATCCAGGCGGGCGCCGCGGCCGATCTGGTGGAGCTGGAGACCTCGCACCCGGCCTTGCTCGCGCGCGACGACGACGCGCTGTTGGACAGCTGGGTGTTCGCCGCACGCGCGGGGGCGGTCCGTACCGTTTGGCGCGCCGGGCGTGCGGTGGTGCGCGATGGCCGGCATATCGACCGCGCACTCATCGCCGCGCGGTTTGCACAGGTGTTGCGCACAGTGCTGGGCAACGGAGCCGATGCGCGCACAATGCAGGTCTGACCGGAGACCTCCGCTTTGACCGCCACCCCCATCGCCGCGCCCGGCACCTTGCACCACCGCATCCGGCAGGATCTGGAGCAACGCATTCACAGCGGCGACTGGCCACCCGGGCACCGCATCCCGCCCGAGCACGAACTGATGGCGCAGTACGGCTGCTCGCGCATGACCGTCAACAAGGTGCTCGGCCTGCTGGCCGACGCCGGCATGATCGAGCGTCGCCGCCGCACCGGCTCGTTCGTGGCGCGCCCGCATCCGCATCTGGAGCAGGTGGCGCTGTCGATTCCGGATATCGAAGTGGAGATGACCACCCGCGGACATCGCTACGCGTTTTCGCTGTTGTCGCGGCGGCTGCGCAGTGTGCGCCCGCGCGTGCCGCAGGAGCGCGCGCTGGGCAGCACCGGCAAGCTGCTCGCGCTGGACAGCCTGCATCTGGCCGATGGCAGCCCGTTTGCGCTGGAACAGCGGGTGATCGATGTCACCACCGTGCCCGAGGCCCTGCACGAGTCATTCACCACGCTCGCTCCCGGCAGCTGGCTGTTGCGCAACGTACCGTGGACGCGGGCCGAACACCGCATCAGCGCAGTCAGCGCCGATGCCGCGCAGGCACACAGCCTGCAGGTGGACGAAGGCGCGGCCTGTCTGGTGATCGACCGCCACACCTGGCGTGGCGAGCAACCGGTGACCTATGTGCGCCAGCTGTTTCTGGGCGGCTCGTACGATCTGGTGGCGCGGTTTGCGCCGGGCATGCGCTGACGCTGTACTGGAGCCTCGCGCGCGCCTCCCGCGTAGGGCCTATCGCGTTGCAGAACGCAGTCGCTGCAACGCCAGTGTGCACGGCGGCTTCGAGAGCGCGGCTCGTCTGACCCAGCTGTCGTGAATGGCCAGCCGCTGTATGCGCGATGACGGGAAGCGCGTCGCAGTCATCGCCCAGCTGCGCCAGCAGATCAGCGCGGGATCGACTGGACTCGCGCGTGCCCACGCCAGACGCCCGATATGTTTACCTGCGGGGTGGCAGACCATCGCGGTGCACCCGCATCAGATCGTGGTGCATTGTCGCCAGCGCACCGGCTCGTCCACGCCCGGTCGGGGGTTGAGCTGCACGCGCACCGTGCGCAGATAGGGGTAACGCTGCAATTCGCGGCAGATCAGCGGCCATGCCGCGCCATCGTCCACCGCGCGATCCACCGCAAGCGTCGCCTGGGTGATCCAGATCCCGCGCACCAGGCCCGGCGTCTGGGCCAATGCCCTCGACACCTCGCGCCGATAGCCTTGCAGGGTCTCGGCATCCGGCTCTGCGCTGGTTGCCGTCGCGGCGCCGACTGGCGCTGTCGGCGCTGCGGGCTGCACAGCGTTCATGGCGGCCGCAGCGGGAGGGCTCGGCGGCGTTGCGCCCGCCCGCGAGGCCGCAACGGGCGGTGCCGGCTGTGGCTCGGGTGAGTGCAGTGCCAGCACCGCCACCAGGGCAAGCGTGGCCAGGGCGGCACCGGCAATGACGCTGTGGCGGAGCGCGCGCCGCCGCGCCAGGGTCACCACGCGGGTCTCCACATCGCCCGGCAGATAGGGTTTGAGCAAGGGCCACAGGCGCGTGCCGTCCAGCACTTCGATGGATTGCTTGTCTGCCGCAGCCAGGCCTTCGCGCTCCATGCGGCCTTCGGTCACCATCACCCCGCCGCCAGCGCCGGCCAGCCGTGCCATCGCCCCGAGTTCGTTCACTGCAGCTACGCCGATGCGATAGCCGCGGCCATGCTTGCAGGCCACCAGGCGGGTGCCGTGATCGGTCTGCATCATGAAATCGGCGGTGGGCAGGCCGTCCTGCGGTAGCTGGGTCGGTTGCCAGCCACGTTGGTCCTGCAGCACCCGCAGCACCACTGCGGAGAAGTCGCGCCAATGCAGGGCGGCCAGCGCACGGATGCCTTCGTCGGTTTCGTTGGCGCGACGCCGCACCAGCCAGAAGTAAGCGCACACCGCCAACCACAGCAGCAGTGCAGCCAGGAGCGCCAGAATCCAGGAAGGCATAAGCATCAAGCGAAGGGATGGCGCGTATTACGAGTCGATGCGCCTAGAAGAATCCTTCGTACCGGATTCGTCAATGGATCGCGGGCGGCGATGTCACGAGCCGTGACCCAGGCAACGAAAGACCCGCCAGTCCGAAGCCGTGAGGGGAGGGGAGCAAACGGACTTCGTAATACAGGACTGGCGGGTCGTCCCCCGATTGTCTGTAAAACCATGCTGCTTTGCAACACGGTGGCGGGGCGGCTATCGCTTGACCCCGGTGCGGTCCGGGGCGACCTGGCTGCGCAGGACGTCAGTTGTGGACGGGCGCCGGTGCGACGCCCTGCATCCCGTGCACCAGGCCAACCCCTTCCGTAGTTCACTCCCCGTCGAAAGCCGCCGAATTGCCGGTCTGCGAGGTGCCGCCGGTAGTGCCTGCGCTGGTCGTCTCGCTGCTGGCAGCCTGCGCGGCCTGGTTGGCCGTGCGGTTGGCCCGCTTGGTCGCGGCGGTATTGGCGCGCACCTGTGCCTTCAGCGACTCCACTTCACGGCGCAGGGTTTCCAGCTCTTCCTGCTCGGGGATGTTGAGCGTTCGCAGCACGCCCTTGACGCGCTCGTCGAAGGCTTTGCCCAACTTGTCCCAGCCGCGCACCGCGGTATCGCGTGCCTGCTCGAACTGGGTCTCCACTTCTTCGCGCAGCTCGTCCACGCCTTCGGCCGCCTTGCGCTGGCCGGTGCGCTCGTAGGCAGCGCCCTCGCGCACCAGCGAGTCGAACAATTTGCCGCCTTCGCTCTGCACGCGGCCCAGTGCGCCGAGTCCCGCCAGCCACACGGTCTGCGCCGATTCCCCGAGCCGGCGCGAGATCTGTTCTGCCTGGGCCTGGAAGCCCGACGCCGTGTGGTCGCGATTGCCGTTCTGGTCGTATCCGGTCGTCATGGAATGCTCCTGTCGATTGCCAAAGTGACGTTGCGTTCACCCTAGTGCCGGTCCTGCATCGGGCAGGTGAAGCGCCACCCGATCAGGCCTGGCCCAAGCATCCGCCCATCGCATGCTGGGCGGGTGACTTGGCGCTGAAGCGGCAAACCTGCGCGAAGCGCTGGCTCAGGCGAGTTTTTCCGCCAGCAGGCGGCGGATTTCCGATTCCACCATCGGCTGCACGGCCGACAGCAGGAAGCCGAGCTCGGCCGTCAAGTGCACCTGCTGCGGCAGCAAGGTGATTGCACCATCCACACCGGCGCGGGCGATGCGCAAGGTGTCGCCTTCCCAATGCGAGGCAACGCCGTAGCGATCGGTCAGCTTGCGCGCCGCCTCGTCGATCGCCGCGCGGGCCTGAGCCGGCGGCAGGGAATGGTCGTGGCGGATATCGATGCTGGACATGAGCTGCCTGGGTGAGACGAAAGTAGGCGCGCATTGTGCGCATGCGCGCGTCCGGCTCCAAGTGCGACCGCTCGCGCCGCGCTCCAGGCGGCACCGTGGAGACATATGCGTCGGTGCCGATGCGCGCATTTCCGGCGCGTACGTCTCGCTGCACAACAGCCTGACGCCGCCCTCCGGCGGTGTGCAAGATGCCGGGTTGGCCGCTGCTGGCGGCAAACCTGCTAGGCTGCGGCGGGTGCGCGACCTGCAAGTTCATTTCACCCACCGGCAGCAGCCGGATCATTCCCTCACGCCCGGCGTCCACCGGATCGTCCGTCATGCCTCCGGCAGCGTGCGGGTGGTCGCCGATGCGCAGGGTGCGCTGCTGTTGGCGCAGTTCTGCCTGGACCAGCGTGGCCTGTGGCTGCAGGTGGCCAATGGCATCCGCGGCATCCACGTCAACGGACGCCCTGTGCGGCGCATGGCCTTGCTGCGTCCCGGCGATGCGATCTACGCCGACGGTGTGGAGATGCTGTTGCGCAGCGCGCCGTCGAGCGCGCCGGCCAACGATGCGCCGGAGGACAATGCCGGCCTGAGCGAAGTCTGCCTGCTGCTGCGCGGGTTGGGCGGGCGTCACCACGGACGCAGCTTCACCCTGGACCGCTCACGCCTGGTCGGCAGCGACCCCGCGTCGGACATCGTCATCGACGACCCGGCGTTCGCCGCCCAGCACGCGCGCCTGGAACGCCATGGCGACCGCGTGCTGATGCGCGACCTGGGGTCGGAAGAGGGCAGCTGGATCAATGGCGTGCAGGTGCGCGATGGTTGGTTGCAGGCCGGCGACCAGGTCGTGTTCGATGCGCGTCACCGCTTCGTGGTGGAAGTCCCGCGCATCCATCACGGCACCACCTGGGACATTCCCGATTCCGAACCGCCGCCGCCGCCGCGTGCCACCGCCGCGCCGGCGCGCGCACCGATGAAGGTCGCACGCTGGCCCTGGCTGCTGCTCAGCGCGGTGTTGCTGGCGGCGGCGCTGAGCGCCCTGCTGTGGTTCGGCGCGCGCTGAGCTTTTTCCAGAGCCGCCAGCCCAGCAGCACGGCCAGGATGCCGGCATACAGTGCCGGTTCGCGGATGTCGGACTTCACCAGCCACCAGAAATGCAGCACCGCCAGCACGCCGATCGGATAGATCAGCTGGTGCAGGCGGCCCCAGTTGCGCTTGAGCCGGCGCATCCAGCCCTGGGTCGAGGTGATCGCCAGCGGCAGCAACAGCAGCCAGGCCGCAAATCCCACCGTGATGTAGGGACGCTTGAGAATCTCTTCGAAGATCTGCGTCCAGAAGCCGCGCAGGTCCAGGGTCAGGTACACCAGCAGATGCACGCTGGCGTAGAAGAACGCGTAGAGCCCCAGCATGCGGCGGAAGCGGATCACCACCGCCTGGCCGGTGAGCTGGCGCAACGGCGTGAGCGCCAGCGTGAGCAGAAGAAACCGTAATGCCCACAGGCCGGTGCGGTGCTCGATCTCGGCCACCGGATCGGCGCCCAGTGCATCGCTGCCGTTCTGCCACACCTGCCAGAATTGCCAACAGAGCAGCGCCATCGGCGCCAGTGCGGCAACGTGTACCGCAGTCTTTGCGGCGATCAATGCAATGGAGGTCTTGGCCATGCCATCTCGAAGAAGGGGACGCCGCGTGGGCATGAAGCGTAGGAGCGCACCCAGGCGCGACGGGCCTTACCGGTAAGGCCTGTCGCGCCCGGGTGCGCTCCTACGACCTGTCGATACCGGAGTGCGTGTTGCCTAGAACCACTTCTTCAGATCCATGCCTGCGTACAACGACGCCACCTGATCGGCATAGCCATTGAACGGCTTGGTCGCGATGCGTTTGGCAAACAGCTTGCTGGCAGTGCCGGCGATGCGGCGCTCGGTCTTCTGGCTCCAGCGCGGATGATCCACCGCCGGGTTGACGTTGGAAAAGAAGCCGTATTCGGAGGGTTGCAGATCGTGCCAGGCGGTCTCGGGCATCTTCTCGACGAAGCGGATTTCCACGATCGACTTGATGCTCTTGAAGCCGTACTTCCACGGCACCACCAGGCGCAGCGGCGCACCGTTCTGCTGTGGCAACGGCTTGCCGTACAGGCCGGTGGCCAGCAAGGTCAGCGGGTGCATCGCTTCATCGATCCGGAGGCCCTCGCGATACGGCCAGTTGATCGAGCGATAGCGCACACCCGGCATCTGCTGCGGGTCGGCCAGCGTGGTGAACGCCACATACTTGGCCTTGGAGGTCGGCGCGAAACGCTTGAGCACCTCGCCCAGTGGCACGCCGGTCCACGGGATCACCATCGACCAGCCTTCCACGCAACGCAGCCGGTAGATGCGCTCTTCCGGCGTGACGCCCTTGAGCAGTTCATCCAGCGACAGGCTGCCGGGCTTTTCGCATTCGCCGCCCACGTTCACCGACCACGGCGACAGCTTCAGTGTCTTGGCGGCCTTCGACGGGTCGGTCTTGTCGGTACCGAATTCGTAGAAATTGTTGTAGCTGGTGACATCTTCCAGCTTGGTCAACTCCTCGGCGGTGCGAAATCCGCTGCGCGCCTGCGCCGGGGTCACCACCGTCTTGGGCGGTGGCGGCGGGTCGGCCTCGGCGCAGCCGGCCACGCCCAGTGCCGGCGTCAGCGCAAGCAGTTGCAGCAGCCGACGACGGTCGCGGTAAACGGCCTCATCGGTGATCTCGCTGGACGGCAGGTTGAAAGCAGTGCGAAACGACATGGCAGGCTCCGGCAATGGCTGCAGCGTGAGAGTAGCCGACCGGGGCAGAAGTTCGTCCCGCGGCTGTCACCACGTTACGTCAGGCTCAGTCAAAAGGATGCAGCTGCAACTTTTTTGCCCGCTGCCAAGGCCGATGCGCTGCGGCATACTAGAAGGCTAGCTCGACAAGGTGTGCCATGACACGCGCGTTCAATTTCAGTGCCGGCCCTGCGACATTGCCGGAATCGGTCCTGCGGCAGGCGCAGGCGGAGATGGTCGAGTGGAACGGCGTTGGTGCCTCGATCGTTGAAATCAGCCATCGCAGCGCGGATTTCATGGCGGTCGCGGCCGCGGCCGAAGCCGATCTGCGCACCTTGCTGTCGATCCCTGACGACTATGCGGTGCTGTTCACGGCCGGTGGCGCGACCACGATCCAGGCGCTGCTGCCGCTGAACTTTGCCGCGCCCGGCCAGGCGGCCGACTATGTGATCAGCGGCCACTGGGGCAAGACCGCGATCAAGCAGGCGGCACCTTACGTGGACGCACGCATTGCCGCCGATGCACAGGCGGGCGGTTTTACCGAGATTCCGCCGGTAGCCAGCTGGACCTTGTCGCCGCACTCGGCCTATGTGCACATCACCGCCAACGAAACCATCCACGGTGTCGAATTCCGTGAGACACCGGATGTGGGCACACTGCCGTTGTTTGCCGATTTCAGTTCATCCATTGCGTCCGAGCCGCTGGATATCTCGCGTTACGGGCTGATCTATGCCGGTGCGCAGAAGAACCTGGGGCCGGTGGGGATTTCGGTGCTGATTGTGCGGCGCGACCTGCTCGAGCGCGCCGGGCAGCCGCGCGCCGACATCTTCAATTACGCCTCGCATGCGGCACGCGATTCGATGCTCAACACGCCGCCAACCTGGAACTGGTATCTGCTCGGGCTGACCGTGAAGTGGATGCTGGAGCAGGGCGGGGTGACCGAATTTGCGCGGCGCAACGCGGAAAAGGCCGGCCTGGTGTATGCGGCCATCGATCGTTCCGGCGGCTTCTATCGCAACCTGGTCACACCGGCGGTGCGCTCGCGCATGAACATCCCGTTCTTCCTGCCGGACGAGCAGCTGGATGCGTTGTTCGTGAGCGAATCCAAGGCCGCCGGGTTGCTTGCGTTGAAGGGCCACAAAGCCGTCGGCGGTATCCGTGCATCGCTGTACAACGCGATGCCGGTGGCCGGTGCGCAGGCACTGGTGGCCTTCATGCACGACTTCCAGCAGCGTCACGGCTGAGTCCAACTTCGACCGCGGCGCATGCCGCGCAGGCGCGTGCGCCGTCTTTTCAAGGAATGCCCAGCGATGGCACCCAAGTCCAACAAGCCCAAGGCCGCCAATGGCGGCAAACACAGCCCGGCGAGCAGGTCTGCCGACACGTCTGCGCGTGCGCCCGGCAGCAAACCTGCCAAGGTGGCTGCCAAATCCGTCGCCAAGCCTGTCGCGGCCGCACCGGTGCTGGCCGATGTGCGCGCCAAGATCGACGAGATCGACCGCAACATCCAGGCATTGATCGCCGAGCGCGCCAACTTCGCGCACCAGGTCGGCAAGGCCAAGGGCAAACTGGCAGCGGCGGTGGACTATTACCGCCCCGAGCGCGAAGCGCAGGTGCTGCGCATGGTGGTGGACCGCAACGAGGGCCCGCTCAGCGACGAAGTGCTGGTGCACGTGTATCGCGAAATCATGTCTGCGTGTCTGGCCCAGCAGGAGCCATTGAAGATCGGTTACCTGGGGCCGGAAGGCACCTTCAGCCAGCAGGCCGTGCTCAAGCATTTCGGGCGCTCGGCGGTGGGTCTGCCGATGGCGACCATCGAGGAAGTGTTCCAGGAAGTGGAAGCCGGCAATGCCGATTTCGGCGTGGTGCCGGTGGAGAACTCCGGGCAGGGCACCATCCAGGTCACGCTGGACATGTTCCTGACCTCCAACCTGAAAATCTGCGGCGAAGTCGAACTGCGCGTGCATCAGTATCTGCTCTCGCGCAACGGCCGGCTGGACGACATCGAGCGCATCTATGCGCATTCGCAGTCCTTCGCGCAGACCGCCGGCTGGTTGCGGTCGCATCTGCCCAAGGTGGAGAAGATTGCGGTTTCCAGCAACGCCGAGGGTGCACGGCGCGCGCGTAACGCCGAAGACGCTGCGGCGATCGGCGGCGAGAGCGCGGCGCACGTGTATGGCCTGAAGAAGGTCATCATGAAGTCGATCGAAGACGACGACGACAACACCACGCGCTTCCTGGTGATCGGCCGGCAGATCTTTCCCTCGTCCGGGCACGACCGCACCTCGGTGCTGGTGTTCATCCATGACAAGCCGGGTGCGTTGTTCGATGTGCTCAGCCCGTTCGCACGCCACGGCATCAGCATGAACCGCATCGAGTCGCGGCCCTCGCATCAGGCCAAGTGGGAGTACGGCTTCTTCATCGATCTGGTCGGCCATGTGGAAGACGAGGCGATGAAGCAGGCACTCGCCGAGCTGGAAGCGCATTCGGCACAGATCAAGGTGCTGGGGTCGTATCCGGTCGCGATTCCCTAGGCGCACGAACAGCCGCAGCCATCGGCGCGTTGCGTTGGTGTCGGCAACGCGGCCCCTCTTTCAAAGCGCATCGCCACCGCCTGTGGCGATGCGCAGCATTCGGATCATTCGCATGAGCAACAGCACGCAACACTGGATCGCCCGGCAAGGCAGCGCCTTGCGTGGCACCTTGGCCATTCCCGGCGACAAGTCGGTCTCGCACCGTGCGGTGATGTTTGCTGCGCTCGCCGATGGCGTCTCGCAGATCGACGGCTTCCTCGAAGGTGAAGACACGCGCTCCACCGCGGCCATTTTCGCCAAGCTCGGTGTGCGTATCGAAACGCCATCGGCGTCGCAGCGCATCGTGCATGGCGTCGGTGTGGATGGCTTGCAGCCGCCGTCCGAGGCGCTGGACTGCGGCAATGCCGGCACCGGCATGCGTCTGCTGGCCGGCGTGCTTGCCGCGCAGCGCTTCGACAGCGTGCTGGTCGGTGATGACTCGTTGTCCAAGCGGCCGATGCGGCGGGTGACCGGCCCGTTGGCGCAGATGGGCGCCAGGATCGACACCCAGGATGACGGCACGCCGCCGCTGCGGGTGTACGGTGGCCAGACATTGCAGGGCATTGCATTCGTTTCGCCGGTGGCCAGCGCCCAGGTCAAGTCGGCGGTGCTGCTGGCCGGCCTGTACGCACAGGGTGAGACCTCGGTGACCGAGCCGCATCCCACACGCGACTACACCGAGCGGATGTTGTCGGCGTTCGGCGTGGAGATCGATTTCGCTCCCGGCACCGCGCGTCTGCGTGGCGGCCAGCGACTGCGCGCCACCGATATCGCGGTGCCTGCCGACTTTTCGTCGGCGGCGTTCTTCATCGTGGCTGCCAGCATCGTCCCCGGCTCGGAGGTCATATTGCGCGCGGTGGGATTGAACCCGCGGCGCACCGGGCTGCTGGCGGCATTGCGCCTGATGGGCGCCGACATCACCGAAGAACGTCATGCCGAACACGGCGGCGAACCGGTAGCCGACCTGCGCGTGCGTTACGCGCCGTTGCAGGGCGCGCACATTCCCGAAGCGCTGGTGCCGGACATGATCGACGAGTTTCCGGCCTTGTTCGTGGCTGCGGCTGCGGCAAGCGGGCAGACCGTGGTCACCGGCGCTGCCGAATTGCGGGTCAAGGAATCGGATCGGCTGGCGGCCATGGCCACTGGCCTGCGCACCTTGGGCGTGCAGGTCGATGAAACGCCGGATGGCGCGACCATCCACGGCGGCAGCATTGGCAGCGGCGTGATCGAAAGCCATGGCGACCACCGCATCGCCATGGCGTTCGCCATCGCCGGCCAGCTGTCCACCGGCAGCGTGCAGGTGAACGATGTAGCGAATGTCGCGACCTCGTTCCCGGGTTTCGACACCCTGGCGCGGGATGCCGGTTTCGGGCTCAGCGCGCTGCGCTGAAGTCCACCGGCACCTGCACGCTGCTGATCACGGCATGGCCATCACGCGTGGCCGGCGCGAAGCGCCACTGGCGCAGGCTGTCGGTCACCGCCGCATCCAGGCGCGGGTCGTTGCTGCCGGTGCGTTCGACAATGACTACCTCGCGCACCCGGCCCTGCACATCCAGCTGCAGGCGCACGGTACGGCTGCCCTGGATGCCGGCGCGCGCCAGTTCGGCGGGATAGCTGGGCATTGCATTGCCGGGTAACGGTTCGGCCTCGATGCTGGTGGTGGCCGCGCGTGCCGGTGCATGCGCCACCATCGTCATCGCGCGGGGGCCATCGGCACTGGGCAGAATCTGGCGGCTCGCGACGGGAGCGGGGCCGGTATCGGTCGCAAACGACTCGTCGCCATGCCGGTTCCACCACCAAGCAGGAATCACCACCAGCAGAGCCAGCAGCGTCGCCCACAGCCATGGCGAGGCGCCATCGTCTGCCGCATCCGGCCCCCGGCCCGTAACAGGCGGAGCGCCGCGCGACATCGCTGGCGCCTGGGGCGTTGAAGGGTTCGAGATGAAGGACATGGCCGACCTCCTGGCGCATCTTTGGGATGACGCGGCCAGTCTGGTCGGCACTGCCTGAGGCGCAGCTAAGGCGCGGGGCCTGACGGCGGTTGCCGGCGTGCAGATGTTCAGTTTAGTGATGGTGGCGGCCGTTGCATCCGGGCGAATCGATGGCCGTGTACGGGCTCGATCAGTGCATATCGACGGCTGTCGTCCTCCCGATCAGCAGCACCGGGCGATGCCGATCAGCGCTGCCGTCAGTGGCGCTTACTGACCAGGCTTGAACTCGAACGGAACATCCAGGCTGCCGGCCACCGGCTGGCCATTGCGCTGTGCCGGGTGGAAGCGCCAGTGGCGGACCGCTTCCATCGCTGCGCGGTCCAGATCCCGCGAACCACTGCGCTGCACCAGGGTGACGCCGCCGGGATTGCCGGCGGCATCTACGTCCACGCGCACCACCACATCGCCCGCATCGCCACGGCGCAACGCAGCGGAGGGATAGCGCGGCGGCGGCATCTGGCCCTGGATCGGCACCGGGCGGTTGCCGCCGGCCACCGGGGCCGGGGCCGGCGCTGCTGTTCCTGGTGCACCGGGGACGGCCTCTTCCGGGAGTGGCGCGGGCGCGGGCGGAGCCGCCGGCGCGGTGTCGACCAACGTGGGCGCTTCTTCCTGCGGCTTGGCCTGTGGCATGTCGCTGGCGCCATCCTGGGCGGGCAGCGGCGCTGGCAGCGGTTGAATGGCGTCGTCCGCCGCCGGCGTGCCGGCGCTCGGTTGGGTGGGGGAGGCCTTGTAGAAATCGTCCTTGCGGCCGGTCGCCCACACCAACAGGAACAGCAGCAGGCCGGCAGCGAACGCGATACCGGCAATTTTCAGCGTGTGGCGGGGCAGGCGCAAAACGATCTGGCGGTCGGACGCAGGGCGGGGCGCGGGCATAGGGCTCACCTGAAGGATCGCCATAATTCTTGCATAGCCCCGGTGAATCGATCGCAGCAGGTGGCGGAACAGGCGATAATCCCGCGCTCCCCACCGACACACAGACTTCCGATGCTAGATCCGGCCCTGCTTCGCCAACATCCCGCCGACCTTGCCGAGCGCCTGCGCAGCACCCGCAGTTTCTCGCTGGACACCGCGGAACTGGAGTCGCTGGAAAGCGAGCGCAAGCGCATCCAGGTGCGTACGCAGGAACTGCAGAGCCAGCGCAATGCCAAGTCCAAGGCGATCGGGCAGGCCAAGGCGAAAGGCGAGGATGTCGCCGCGCTGATGGCCGAAGTGGCTGGGTTCGGCGATGAGCTCAAGGCGTCGGAAGAGGCGCTGGATGCGATTCGCGCCAAGCTCGACACCATTGCGTTGGGGTTGCCCAATCTGCCGGCAAGCGACGTGCCGCTGGGCAAGGACGAAGGCGACAACGTCGAGCAGTCGCGCTGGGGCACGCCGCGGCAGTTCGACTTTGCGGTCAAGGACCATGTGGAACTTGGCGCGCCGCACGGCTGGCTGGATGGCGAGACGGCGGCCAAGTTGTCGGGCGCGCGCTTCACCGTGCTGCGCGGGCCGATCGCGCGCCTGCATCGCGCACTGGCGCAGTTCATGCTGGACCTGCATGTGGGTGCGCACGGCTACGAAGAAACCAACGTGCCGCTGCTGGTCAATGCCGATTCGATGCGCGGCACCGGGCAGCTGCCGAAGTTCGAAGACGATTTGTTCCAGACCGAAGTGGGTGAGTCGCGCCGCTATCTGATCCCCACCTCGGAAGTGCCGCTGACCAATATCGTGCGCGACGAGATCATCGATGCCGAGCGCCTGCCGCTGCGCATGACGGCGCATTCGATGTGCTTCCGTGCCGAGGCCGGCAGCGGTGGTCGTGATACGCGCGGCATGATTCGCCAGCACCAGTTCGAGAAGGTGGAGCTGGTGACGGCCTGCGCGCCGGAAGACAGCGATGCCGAACACCAGCGCATGACGCGCTGTGCCGAGGTGGTGCTGGAACAACTCGGCCTGCCCTATCGCAAGGTACTGCTGTGTACCGGCGACATGGGCTTTTCGGCGATCAAGACCTACGACCTGGAGGTCTGGCTGCCGTCGCAGAACACCTATCGTGAAATCTCCTCGTGTTCCAATTGCGGCGATTTCCAGGCGCGGCGCATGCAGGCACGCTGGCGCAACCCGGCCAGCGGCAAGCCGGAATTGCTGCACACGCTCAATGGCTCCGGCACCGCAGTGGGCCGCGCCATGATTGCGGTGATGGAGAACTACCAGAACGCCGACGGCTCGATCGATGTGCCGCAGGTGTTGCGCCCGTATATGGGTGGGATGGAAAAGATCGCTTGACGTCGGCGTGGCCGGTGCAGCCGGCGAGCGCTGTGCAGCGGTGGAGGGATGTCGAGTGATCTCGGCATACACGCGCGCAGTCTGGAGTGGTCGTTGGATCGGCAGCACGTACGCATTTGCACGAGCAAGTGCAGTGTCTCTTGCGGGCTAAGGGTGCAGTTTCAACACGCAAACGGGGCCAGCAGTGGCCCCGTTTCGCGTTGTACGCGGCTGGCTGGTCGTATGGCGTAGTGCCTGGCGCGAGTCACCGGGATGACGCAGCACGCTCAGGATTGCAGCGCGTTGCGCCCACCCAGCACGTGGCTATCGCTCTTGCGGTACGGGCGAGGCACTGGCCTGCGTTTGGTGCCGCGCGCTTATGCCACTGCGCCTGCCGCCTGCTGCAGGCCAGCCAGCGCCTGCGCAATCGCGTCGCTGCGGTGCTGCGGCGAATAGGCCAGGCCTTCGGCGCGTACAAAGCTGACATCGTCCACGCCCAGGAAGCCGAACAGCTGACGCAGGTAGGGCTCCTGGAAATCATTGGTCGGGTCGGGGTAGATGCCGCCGCGCGCGCTGGCGACGATGACGCGCTTGCCGCCGGCCAGGCCTTCCGGGCCGGATGCGGTGTAGCGGAAGGTACGCCCAGCAACCGCGATGCGGTCGATCCATGCCTTGAGCGTGGAAGGGATGCCGAAGTTGTACATCGGTGCGCCGATCACGATGACATCGGCCTCCAGGAACTGCTGCATCGCCTGCTCGGCCACGGCCGCTTCGGCGGCGTCCGCCTGCGCCAACGACCTGCCGCTGAGGTGGGGGATTGGCTCCTGATCCAGATCGCGGTACGTCACCTGCAGCCCGGGGTGCAGCCGCTGCTGCTGCGCAACGGCGGCGGCACTGAGTTCCCGGCTGACGGAATTGGCGCCCAGGGCGCTGGAGTCGATGTGAAGCAGCTTCATGGCGAAGACCTGTGGCAAGCGGCAGCGCCGCGGAGATGCGCAGACTAGGTCGTTGCCCTGTTGGGATAAAGGTGGTTAAATATCACTTATCGTTCTATCCATGGATACCTGCGCCATGCACGACCTGAATGACCTGTACTACTTCGCGATGGTGGTGGACCACGGCGGCTTTGCCGCGGCCGAGCGTGCGCTTGGTATCCCCAAGTCGCGCCTGAGCCGGCGTATCAGCCAGCTTGAAACCGACCTGGGCGTGCGCCTGCTGCAGCGCTCCACACGCCGCTTCGCGGTTACCGACGTCGGCACCAGCGTTCACCGGCATGCCCAGACCATGCTGGCCGAGGCCCAGGCCGCGCGCGAGGTGGTGGATCGTCTCAGCGCCGAGCCGCGCGGTCTTGTACGTGTGAGCGTTCCTGTCTCGCTCGCGCAGATTCAGTTGCCCAAGCTGCTGCCGGAATTTCTGGCCAAGTACCCCAAGGTGCGGCTGCAGCTCAACATCAGCAACCGCCGCGTCGATGTGATCAACGAGGGCTACGACATTGCCCTGCGTGTGCGTTCGCGCCTGGACGACGACGGCAGTCTGGTGATGCGCAGCTTCGGCCAGGTGCAGGAGCTGCTAGTGGCCAGCCCGAAGTACCTGGACCGTGCCGGCCGTCCCAAGGACCCGAGCGAGCTGGCCAACCACACCACCATGAGCACCAGCGAGGACGAAGCGCACCAGCGCTGGGAGCTGCATGGGCCCAACGGCGAGATGCGCCGCGTGGACCTGCAGCCGCGCCTGGCCGGCTTCGACTTCCCGCTGCTGCAATCGATGGCGCGCGACGGCTTCGGCATCACCATGCTGCCGGAGACCGTGTGCGCCGAAGCGGTGCGCAGCGGCGAACTGGAGGTGGTGCTGCCGCACTGGTCGCTGCCGCAGGGCATCTGCCATGCGGTGTTTGCCTCGCGCCGCGGCCTGCTGCCGGCGGTGCGCGTGTTCATCGACTTCCTGGCCGAGCACCTGCCGCAGGAAATCGAACGCTCGCGCCTGGACTGCGGCGGCAACTGCGCCGAGCTGGCGGAAAAGCTCAAGCGTGCCGCCGGCACCGCGCCGCGCTTGGTGGTGGCCGAGGCTGGCTGAGCGGTCGTGGCCAAGGCCGGCTGAGGACTGCGTCTGGCCGCCGCGGCTGGCTGGCAAGTTGGTTGGCAGCCAGCGAGCTGCTCGGCAGTGGTTTCGCTGCAGACGTTCGGCAGGCCGCATCCATGCTTGGGTGCATTCCGCCGACCACGACATGCAGCGGCCGGCCACGAGTAGCGCCGCACGACGCTGTGCCAGCCAGAAGCGAGTGGTGCCACCAAGCAAAACGCGCCAGGGCATGCGAGAATGCGCGCCCGGGAGCGTTCCGGGGATTGTGGATCCGCACAAGATGTCCCTGCGGCCACCGTCAGGCGCCACCCGCGCAGTGCGGGTCGCTATAGCGTGACAGCCGATGCCTTCGGCGGTCACGCGCAGCAGCATCGGAGAGATGGCCGAGCGGTTTAAGGCACCGGTCTTGAAAACCGGCGAAGGGTCAAACCTTCCGTGGGTTCGAATCCCACTCTCTCCGCCACACGCTGCCACAAGTTGCTGAGGCGATGGACTTCTTTTGCAAGGTCCGCTGTCGTCCCATCTTCCATCCCATGCGCAGCGCTATGGTTTCCGTGGCGGCTACTTCTCATCAGGCTGATCGCTCAGCAGCCCCGTCAACCGTTCACCGCAGGTGGTTATGTTGCCGCCACTCGCAGCGCTGGACTAACGCTTCCAGGGCGATTTGAAGCAAGCAGCGTTCTTCCGGAGTGCGAGGAATGGCACGCGTGTGAATCAGGCGGGCCCGCACTGCGCACGGCAGTCGGGCCGCGCGGGCATCACCTGGCATGGTCGCTTGCGGTGATAGTGCTGTACTAGCACTCCTTCAATCCACTGCCGCGATGCATGACACCTCACCCTTGATCAACACCAACGCGCGTTCGCAGCAGACGGCGGGCGATGCGGGCAAAACAGTCTGGACGGTCGGTCACTCCACCAGGACCTGGGAGGCGTTCGTTGCGCTGCTGAGCGCGCATGGGATTGAGGCACTGGTGGATGTGCGGCGTTTTCCGGGTTCGCGCCGCTACCCCTGGTTTGCCAGCGACACGATGGCGCAGGCACTGGATGCCGTATCGGTGCGGTATCTGTGGCTGCCCGAGCTGGGTGGCCGTCGCAAGGCGCAGCCGGGATCGCCGAATGGCGGGTGGCGCAACGCGGCGTTTCAGGGCTATGCCGACCACATGACCAGTGCCGAGTTCGCTGCCGGACTGGAGCGGGCGACGGCCATGGCACGGGAGCGGCGTACCGCGCTGATGTGTGCCGAAGCGCTATGGTGGCAGTGCCATCGCCGTTTGATTGCAGATCTGTTGCTGCACCGAGGGTGGCAGGTGCTGCACATCCTTGGCGAAACCACGGCGCAGCCGCACCAGCTGAATGCCGATGCGCGCCCGGTTGGGAGCGATCTGATCTATCCGCCGCGGCAGATCGGTCTGTTTTCTGCCGAGTAGGCGCCTGTGGTTACGTCGATGCCGAGACGGTGCCCGCAACCGTTGCTTGCGCGTTGAACGCGATCATGCGGGCTCACAGCACCGTTGCATTGACCTTGAAGACTTCCACTGCGCGGGTGAGTTGCGTGGAGTGCTCCTCCAACGCATGCGCAGCGGTGCTGGCGGCTTCGACGAGGCGCACGTTTTGCTGGGTGGTTTCGTCCATCTGGGCGATGGTGTGGTTGACCTGTTCGATGCCGCCGGCCTGTTCCTGCGAGGCGGCGGAAATATGTCCGATGATGTCGGTGACATGCTGGACGCTGGTGACGACTTCGCCCATGGTGGTGCCGGCCTGGTGCACCAGGGTCGCGCCATCGGCCACGCGCTGTACGGAATCGTCGATCAGGCGTTTGATCTCCTTCGCTGCATCCGATGAGCGGTGCGAGAGCGTGCGCACTTCCGACGCGACCACCGCAAAACCGCGGCCTTGTTCGCCCGCGCGCGCGGCTTCGACAGCGGCGTTCAACGCCAGAATGTTGGTCTGGAAGGCAATGCCGTCGATGACGGAAATGATGTCGGCGATGCGTTTGGAGGAGGCTTCGATACCGGACATCTGCTCGATGACCTGGCCGACCACATCGCGACCTTGCGAGGCGATGGTGGCCGCGCCGAGCGCGAGCTGGTTGGCGCGGCCTGCATGCTCGGCGTTCTGCTTGACGGTGGAGGTCAGCTCTTCCATCGAGGCGGCGGTTTCTTCCAGGCTGGCTGCCTGCTGTTCGCTGCGACGGGTCAGTTCCTGGTTGCCACCGGTGATGTCTTCGGCGGCGAATCCGATGCTGTTGGACGTGGTCTGGATGCGCGTCACGATATCGGTGAGGCGGTGCACGGTGCTGTTGGCGTCGTCGCGCATGGACGCAAACACGCCGTGGAAGTTGCCGGACATGCGCACGGTCAGGTCGCCGTCGGCGATGGCGCGCAGCAGTTCGGAGAACTTGGCCAGGTTGGTGTCGGAGGTGGCCATCATGGTGTTGAGGTTCTCCACCATCAGGCGGAAATCGTGTTCGAACTTGTCCGGCTGGCCGCGAAGTGCGAAGTCGCCCGCGCAGGCAGCCTGGGTCAGGGCGTGGATCTGCGCGTTGATCGCGCGCAGGTTCTGCTTGACCTGCTGCATGGTGGCGGTGATGGCGGCCTTTTCGCCGGGATACTGTTCGATCTCCGGAGCCAGGTCGCCGACTGCATAGCGGCCCATGACCTCGGTCATGCGCAACTGCGTCTGCACATGTGCGTGCACCAATGCGTTGGTGTCCTGCACCATGTGGCCGTACTCGCCGGGGAAGCGCTGCGCATCGGTGCGATAGCTGATCTCGCCGGCATCGTGGCGCGATGCCATGGTGCGTTGTGCGGAGATCACGTCCTGCAGGCGATGCTGCATGTGCTGCATGGCGCGCAGCAGTTGGCCGGATTCGTCGCTGCCGGTCGGGGCGTCCTGGCTGCGCAGGTCGCCTTCGTTGATGCGTTGGGCCAGCTGTAGCGACTGACGCAGCGGCAGCACCACGCTGCGGGTGAGCAGG
The DNA here is from genome assembly GCF_041479385.2 of Xanthomonas sp. NCPPB 1068. Taxonomy (NCBI): domain Bacteria; kingdom Pseudomonadati; phylum Pseudomonadota; class Gammaproteobacteria; order Lysobacterales; family Lysobacteraceae; genus Xanthomonas; species Xanthomonas sp. NCPPB 1068. Next base: position 1,913,956 of record NZ_CM192986.1, read on the forward strand.
AAGGCAATGGTTGCGCCGAGTAGCAGCGCGACGACGGTGGAGATCACCATCAACATCGCAAAGCCACGCGCGGTGGCGACGGCTTGCTTGGCCGCTGCGCGGTTCTTGGCTTCCTGCAGGTCGATGAAGGCGTTGATGCTGGCCAGCCAGTCGATGAAGGCCGGGCGTGCTTGCTGCAGCAATTGTTGCTCGGCGTGCAACCGGTCCGATGCATCGCGGAACGAGCGCACCTGCGTGATCAGCGGCATGGTGCGCTGCTCGATGGACTTGATCTGCTGAAGGATGGCTTTTTCTTTTGCGTCGGTCGAAGCCGCGATCATGTCGTCGAGCGGTTGCGCGGAACGCGCGTAGTCGGCGGCGAGCTTGTCGATCAATTGCTCGGCCGCGTGGCGGTCGGCCGGCGCGTCCATCAGGACAACATCGCGCAAGGCGATCGCGCGATCATGCACGCTGCCGCGAAAGTTGATGGCGTAACGCTGCTTGACGCTATTGACCTCGTTGATGGCGGTCAGTTGCTGGTCGATGCTTCGTACGCGCTGGATGCCAACCACGGTCAGGATCACCATCAGCACGATGATGGACAGAAAGCCGAGCGCCAGGCGCTGACCAATGCGCAGATTCGAAAGGAGATGCATAGGGTTCGATCGGTGATCCGACAGCGGGATGGCAGGGGTCCCCGCGGCAATGGCGAGGCGAAAGGCGCGATACGGCCGTGGGCAGCGCAAGGCCGCTGCGTTGGGTGTGTCTCGACCTATTCGTTAGCGGCCTCGGCCAGGAGAACTGAACTTTGCAGCCCGGAGGATTCAGGTGCGGTTGCTGCGTCCGGGGCGGCGTCGAGCCGCCAGCCGGCTCGCCCGGATGGCGTTGGCGATGCGTGGGCACGCGACGCCCGAGCCAAGCCCGGAGCGGAGCTGGCATGACCCGCATCGTCCGGCGCAGGCGTCATGCCCGCCGTGTAAGCCCGTTCTGCCAAGTGGGCCTGTCTCCATCCACTCCCGGCCGGAGCGCGGCAGCCGGCGAACAACCACTGCCGAGCTGGCAGGTAATAGATTCAGTGGCATGTCGCCCGTCCGCTGGACGGCGTCGGTCGCAGGCAAGATGATAGGCGCCCGGCGTGGGTGTCGCCTGTCACCCACGCGCCGATTCCTGAGTCTTCCCGATGGTCACAACGATGCTTCCATGGTCGACAGGTCACCTGGCCCCCCGTAGTGCTGCACTTGCGCGGTGCGGCGCGCGCAATGGCGCGCCATGGTCGTGCGCTGCATGAGCGCGGCATTCCCGCATGGCGATAGCGCGATGGCACAGGCGGTCCGTGCCCATGACTGGAGCGGCACGCCACTGGGGCTGCCCGCGCAGTGGCCGTTGCCGTTACGAAATACCGTCGATCTGATGCTCGCCTCGCCCGAAAGCATGTATGTGGTCTGGGGGCAGGCGCTGACGTTCTTCTACAACGATGCCTATACGCCGATCCTGGGGTCGCGCCAGGCACAGGCATTGGGTGCGCCGCTGCGCGAGTTGTGGGCCGATGCCTGGGATGCCGTGCGTGCGCCGATCGAGGCGGCGTTTGCCGGGCGCGCGTCGCGCTTCGAAGAAGTGCCGATCGCGATGAACCGTTATGGCACGCCCGAAGACACCTGGTGGACGTTCTCGTTCTCGCCGATCTATCTCGACGATGGCAGCGTGGGTGGCGCGTTCTGCGTGACCAACGAGGTGACCGCACGCAAGGTGGCGCAGGCGCGGTTGGCCGACGAGCACGAACGCCTGATCCGCCTGTTCGAGCAGGCGCCGATGTTCATGGCGTTCTTGAGCGGGCCGCAGCATGTCGTCGAGTTCGTCAATCCGTGTTACTCGCGGCTGATCGGTCACCGCGACGTGATCGGCCGCCCGTTGGCCGAGGCGTTGCCGGACGTGGTGGCGCAAGGGCATCTGGCGCGGCTGGATGAGGTGTTTCAGTCCGGACGTGCGTATTCGGCCACGGCGCTCGCCTACGACGTGCAGGCCGTGCCGGGCGGGCCGACCGAGCGCCGGCTGCTGGATCTGGTCTATCAACCGATCGCCGGTGCCGACGGCACGGTGTCGGGCATCTTTGTGCAGGGGCTGGACATTACCGACCGCATCAGCCTGGAACGCGCGGTGCGCGAGGCCGAAGTGCGCAACCGGCAGATCCTGGACAGCGTCATGGACTACGCGATCATCGCCACCGACATGCGCGGCCGGGTGACCTCGTGGAACGAGGGCGCACGCCGCATTCTGGGGTGGAGCGAGAGCGAGATGCTCGGGCAATCGCTGGAGCGCACGTTCACACCGGAAGACGTGGAAAAGCGGCAGATCCTCATCGAAGCTGCCGCCGCCCTGGAAAGCGGCAGCGGCATGGACGAACGCTGGCACGTGCGCAAGACCGGCGAGCTGTTCTGGGCCACTGGGTCGTTGATGGTGTTGCGCGAAGAAACCGGCACGGCGATCGGTTTCGTCAAGGTCCTGCGCGACCGTACTGCCGAGCGTCTGGCCAGCGAAGCCTTGATCAGGAGCGAGCGTCGCCTGGATGCGCTGGTGCGCGCCTCGTCGCAATCGATCTTCTCTGCGGCTGCCGACTGGAGTGCATTGCGCCAGCACGTGCGCGACGGGCTGCTCAACGACAGCCTGCCGGCGAACGCGCGCTGGCAACAGGACTGGGTCTACCCGGACGATCACGCGCTGTTGTCGAGCGCCATTGGTGCCGCGATCGCCGACAAATCTGGGTTGGAGCTGGAGCTGCGGGTGCTGGATGCCAGCCAGCGCGTGCGCTGGACCCTGCTGCGTGCAGTGCCGCTGCTGGATGCGCACGGCGCGATCGAAGAATGGTTCGGCACTGCATCGGACGTCACCGACAGACGCCAGGCCGAAGAGCAATTGCGCCTGCTGACCGAAACCCTGGAAGAACGCGTGCGCGAGCGCAGCGCGGCACTGCTGCTGGCCGAAGAAAAATTGCGCCAGAGCCAGAAGATGGAAGCCGTTGGGCAGCTGACGGGCGGCCTGGCGCATGATTTCAACAACCTGCTGACCGCCATCACGGTGGGGCTGGAACTGCTGCAAGCGCGCGTGCAGCAGGGCAAATACGACCGGCTGGAACGCTACGTGGAGATGGCACAGACCAGCGCCGCGCGTGCGGCAGCGTTGACGCAGCGTCTGCTGGCGTTTTCGCGTCGGCAGACCCTGGCGCCCAGCGCACTGGAAGTGGAGGCACTGGTGCATGGCATGCGCGAGATCATCGCGCGCACCCTGGGGCCGTCGATCAGTTTGCAGGTGATTCCGGCGGCCGACGCCTGGAAGGTGCTGGTGGATGCGCCGCAGCTGGAAAATGCCTTGCTCAACCTGTGCATCAATGCGCGCGATGCCATGCCCGATGGTGGCGAGCTCACCATCAGCCTGCATAACCGCTCGCTGGATCACGCTGCGGCCCAGCTGCTCGATTTGCCGCCCGGCGACTATGTGTGCCTGAGCGTGCAGGACACCGGCACCGGCATGAGCGAAGAGATCATGTCCAAGGTTTTCGAGCCGTTCTTCACTACCAAGCCCATCGGTCAGGGCACCGGGTTGGGCTTGTCGATGATCTATGGGTTTACCCGACAATCCGGCGGGCATGTGCGTATCGAATCGGACGTTGGAGTGGGCACCACCATGGCGCTGTATCTGCCGCGCTTCAGTGGCGAGCAGGTGCATGACGAAGGGCCGGCCACGCAGGATGATCCGCAGCGGGCGACGATGCACAGTTGCACGGTGTTGCTGGTCGAAGATGAAACCGCGATCCGTGTGCTGATCTCCGAAGTGCTCACGGACGCCGGGTATCGGGTCATCGAGACGGCCGAGGGAAGCGCGGCAGTGGAGCGCCTGCGGTCAGCGGAAACGATCGATGTGCTGGTAACCGATGTCGGTCTGACCGGCGGCCTGAACGGGCGCCAGGTGGCGGATGCGGGCCGGCAATATCGCCCGATGCTGCCAGTCTTGTTTGTCACCGGCTACGCGGCGACCGCGGCCGTGGGCGCAGGGCAGTTGGATGACGGCATGGAAGTGCTGACCAAGCCCTTCCTGGCGGCTGACCTGGAACGGCGCGTGGCGCAGTTGCTGGAGCGGCGCCCGTAGTGAGTCAGGGCGGTGCGCGGTCACGCGTGGAGACACGGCGTGACCGCGAGACGAGGCGCTTCAGACGTTGTGCTCTCCACCGCGCAGCGGGAGCAAAGCCGCCGGAATCTACTGGGGTATGCTCAAGCGCAGCGGCTACACGTGGCACTCGGCGACGCGTTACAACGCTTTCTGGACGATACCCAACAGGTCGCGTAACGAAAATGGTTTTGGCAGCAGGCGCATGCCGGTGTCCAGGAAGTCCGCGCGCTTGGCAATCGCACCGGCATAGCCGGTCATGAAGACGATCGGGAGCGCGGGATACAGGCGCCGCGCATTGTCGGCAAGGTCGCGTCCGTTCATGCCGGGCAGGCAGATATCCGAGAGCAGCAAGTCGAACGGACACGCCGTGGTGAGTTGCTGCATCGCCTGCTCGGCGTCAGCGGACACAACAACCTGATAGCCCTCGTCACCCAGAATGTCTGCGGCCATCGCACGGATGGCATCGTCGTCTTCAACCAACAGAATGCGTGCATTGCCTGATGCGTCGTTCACTGCCGTCCTCGAGCGATCGCAACAGCGCGTTCGCTTCCATTGCCCACGCTATGCGCATGTGCGTGACGGATGTGTCGGAGTTGCCACAAAGCCGGCGGCGCAGGCAGGCAAGATCCAAGCAAGTTTTTGTGCGATTCATCGCCGGCGGTAAAACGTTAGCGGTGTCACGGCAGAAGGGCGATAAAACACACAGCACGTCAAGCCAAACAAGCTGATCAATTCAGTCCCTGACGCGGCTGTATCACCGGCGCGTGATAAATTCTGCGGCATGGAAAACGTGAAGCCGATGATCGCAAACCGTATTACCACCGGGACGACGGGGCTTGACACCATCCTCCGCGGTGGCCTGCCCGCCAACCGGTTGTATCTGCTCGAGGGCCAACCGGGCTCCGGCAAGACCACGATGGCTTTGCAGTTTCTGCTCGATGGCACAGCCAGGGGCGAAAGCTGCCTGTATGTGACCTTGTCGGAAACCATCGACGAGCTCACCGAAGTGGCCGCCTCGCATGAGTGGTCGCTGGAGCCGCTGCATATTTTCGAGCTGGCCTCGGCCGAAGCGTTCCTGGGCGACGGACGTCAGCAGTCCATCCTGCATCCCTGGGAAATGGAACTGGATGGCACGATCAAGCTCATCCAGGCCGAGGTCGATCGGGTCAAGCCCACACGCGTGGTGTTCGATTCCTTGTCCGAGTTGCGATTGCTGGCGCAGGATTCGCTGCGCTACCGGCGGCAAGTGCTGGCGCTCAAGCAATTCTTTGCCCCACGTAATATCACCGTGTTTCTGGTGGACGACCTGACCGGTGAACATGGCGAGCGCGATGCCCATCTGCACAGCCTCTGCCACGGTGTGGTCTCGCTGGAGCGCATGACACTGGATTTCGGTGCTGCGCGGCGGCGCATGCAGGTGCAAAAGCTGCGCGGGGTCAATTTCATCGCCGGCTACCACGATCTGACGATCGCGACCGGTGGCTTGCATATCTATCCGCGTTTGATTGCCTCCAACCATCACGTGCCTTTCGTTGGCGATGCGGTGTCCAGTGGCGTGGAGCGGATCGATGCGCTGCTGCATGGCGGCCCGCTGCGCGGTACCAGCACGCTGTTGACCGGACCGGCCGGCTCGGGCAAGACCAACGTGGCGTTGCAATATGTCAACGCGGCCTGCGAGCGTGGCGAGCACTGCTGCGTGCTGGAGTTCGATGAGCGCACCGGCACATTGTTGACGCGTGCACAAAGCCTGGGCATGGATTTACGCAAGCATCTGCAGTCGGGTTTGCTGGAGCTGCATCAGATGGATCCGGCCGAACTGACACCCGGCGAGTTTGCCTGGGCCGTGCGGGAAAGCGTGGAAAAGCGCAACTGCCGTGTGCTGGTGATCGACAGCCTCAACGGGTACCTGTCGTCGATGCCGCAGGAAAAGCAGTTGATGTTGCAGATACACGAGCTGCTGTCGTATCTCAATCAGAGCGGCGTGACCACCTTCCTGATCAATCCACAGCATGGCCTGGTGGGGACGATGTCTACCGGCAACCTCAATGTGTCCTACATGGCCGACACCGTCATCCTGTTCCGCTTCTTCGAAGCGCAGGGCCGCATCCGCAAGGCCTTGTCGGTGATCAAGAACCGCAGCGGCGCGCACGAAGACGCGATCCGCGAATTGCAGATCGGCACGGGCGGTTTGCAGCTGAGCGAGCCCCTGGAAAAATTCCATGGCGTGCTGACCGGCACTCCGCAGTTCGTCGGAGACGATGCGCCGTTGCTGGGGCGTCCCCTTGACCAGTTGTGAGGCAGACGGCTCGATCGTTCACATCATCGCGCCGTTCGGCCGCGATGCCCAAAGCATCGCCGGCATCGTCGGCGAGCACGGGCTGACCCAGAAGGAGTACGGCACGCTGGCCGCGCTGGCCGGCGACCTGCTCGACAGTTCCGGTGTGGTGGTCCTGACCGAAGAGGCGGTGGGTGGCGATCTGCAACAGCTGCAGCAGATCCTGCAGGCCCAGGCGGCCTGGTCGGACATCCCGTTCGTGCTGCTGCGTGCGCCGCGCGGCAGCCACGCCGGGCGGCGGGCAAGCCTGCCGCCGGAGATGACCAACGTCATCGAGCTGGAGCGGCCACTGAGTTCGTCGTCGTTGCTGAGTGCGATTTCCACTGCGCTGCGCTCGCGCCAGAAGCAGTTCGTGATCCGCGATCAGATGGCCCAGCTGGCCGAAAGCAGGGCGGCGCTGGCGCTCAGCGAAGCCGAGCTGCGTCGCGTCACCGATGCCCTACCGGTCTTGATCGCGTTCATCGACAAGCACCTGGTCTACCGCTTCGCCAACCGTTCGTATGAAGACTGGATCGGGATCCCGCCGCAGGATGTGATCGGGCGGCCGCTGGTGGACGTGGTGGGGCCCGCGGTGGTGGCCGAGCGTCGCGCGTGGATCGAGGCGGCACTGGCCGGGCGCGCGCTCACGGTGGAAACCAGCTGGCCGCATGCCGATGGGCGTCGCCGCGATGCCGAGATCCGCTACATGCCGCGCTTCGATGCGGACGGCCAGGTGGACGGGTTCCATGTGTTCGCGACCGATGTCACCGCGCGGGCGCTGGCGATGGAATCGATCCAGCAGCAAGCCACCGTGCTCGAGGCTAAGGTCGCCGAGCGCACGGCCGAGCTGCAGCAGCAGATGCAGGCGCGCGAGTCCAGCGAGGCGGCGCTGCGCCAAGCGCAGAAGATGGAAGCGGTGGGCCAGCTGACCGGCGGCATCGCGCACGATTTCAACAACATGCTGACCGGCATCCTGTCTGCGCTGGATCTGGCGCGCCTGCGCATCGATCAGGGGCGCACCGAAGGGCTGGGGCGGTTCCTGGATGTGGCGTCGGCCTCGGCGCTGCGTGCGGCCGCGTTGACGCAGCGGCTGCTTGCGTTTTCGCGCCGGCAATCGCTGGAAGCGCGGCATCTGCAATTGAACGATCTGGTGGTGTCGCTGCAGGATCTGCTGGCGCGCACGCTGGGCGAATCGGTGCGCCTGGAAACCGATCTGTGCAGTGCGTTGCCGCAGGCCTACGTCGACGAAAACCAGCTGGAAAGCGCGCTGCTCAACCTGGCCATCAATGCACGCGATGCGATGCCCGATGGTGGGTTGTTGCGCATCGCCACGCGGCATCTGCAGGTCCAGGCGCAAGGGCTGGAGCTTGGCCGTGGCATCAGCCTGGCGCCGGGCGACTATGCGGTGGTGTCGGTCACCGACACCGGCACCGGCATGCCGACCGATGTGCTGGAGCGGGTGTTCGAGCCGTTCTACACCACCAAGCCGATCGGGCAGGGCACCGGCCTGGGCATGTCGATGATCTACGGCTTCATGCAGCAGTCCAACGGGCAGGTGTGGGTGGAGTCGCAGATTGGCACGGGCACCACGGTCAGCCTGTACCTGCCGGCCGGGGTGTCCGTGCCGGGTGCGGTCTCCGAGCCGCAGAGCGGTGCGGTGGTAGCCGGGCAGGGGCAGCAGGTGCTGGTGGTGGAGGACGATGAACAGGTGCGCCTGCTGGTGACCGAGTTGCTGGGCGAATTGGGCTACCAGGCCGAGGTGGTGGCCGATGCCGATGCCGCGTTGCCGATCCTGGCGTCGCCACGGCGGATCGACCTGCTGGTCACCGACGTCGGCCTGCCCGGGCTCAACGGCCGCCAGCTGGCGGAAATCGCGCGGCAGTCGCGCCGCGATCTGCCGGTGATCTTCATGACCGGCTACGCCGAAACCGCGCGCGACCGTGGCGAGTTTCTGGCCGAGGGCATGAGCATGATCGCCAAGCCTTTCACGCTGGGCGAGTTCAGCGGCAAATTGCACGAGGTGCTCGGGCCATCGCCGTGAGCCCGCTGCGCGCAGCCCGGCGCGCTGTTGCCGGTCTGCGGCGGTGACCGCAATCGCGGTGTCGTGTTGCTGCGCTCCGCGGCACACACGAGCGCCGCAGTAAGGCTTGCGGCAGTGGCGGGCGAGACGCGTCGCGCGAGCCGGCCGCCGTGAGCGATATGTCGCGGTGGAGGTCTAGCGCGCAGCGCGCCCGGATTGCCGCTCGGTGGCCAGCGCTTGTGCCACGGCAATCTTGTCTGCCACCGCCTTCTGCATGGGCGAGCCGGTCTCCAGCAAACCGTGCAGGTGACGCCAGTGCGTGGTGGCGGCCGCGTAGTCGTGCTGCTGGAAATCGCTGATGCCAAGCAGCCACAGCCCGCGCTGGTTGTCCGGCTCGCGCACGATTACCTGTTGCAGGCGCGTGCGTGCGGCCGCGTCGATCGCAAAATCGTCATGCGTGGCCATGTCGGCAGCAATCCAGCCGACGATGGCCGCGCTGGTGTCCGGCGCAAGCTTCAGGGCCTGTGCGTACGCGTCGCGTGCCTCGGCGGGGCGGTTGTTCTGTTCGTGATCCTTGGCCTGCTGCATCCATGCACCGAGCGCCTGCAGTTGCGCGTCGTCGGCAACCGGGGCCTGTGCCTGCGAGGGGGCGGCAACGGCGGTGTGCGTGCTCTGCGGCGGCGCGGCGTCGATGCGCGGCGCGATCGCATCGGGTGTGCCCACCAGCCGATACAGCCCGGCAGTGGCGAGTGGCAGCCCCAGCGCCAGCAGTACCGGCAGCGTGTAGTGCGCGGCGCCATGGCGCGTGGGCTTGCGCAACAGCGGCAGCAGCAAGAGCAGCAGCGCAAGGAGCACCAGCGCGGCGCTTGCGAGATAGAAGCCTGTCATCACCAGTCGTCCTCCGGCCGCGGCGCCACCGGGGTGCCGGCGCGCGCGCGCTGGCGCATGGTGTGGGCCACCACCACCGCGCCGGCGACCAACATCAGTGCCGGCCCGAACCACAGCAACCAGGTGCCGCGCTTGACCGGCGGGTCGTACAGCACGAAGTCCGAATAGCGGTCGACCATGTACTGCTTGATCTGCGCATCGCTGCTGCCGGCCTGCAGCTGCGCAAAGACTTGGTGGCGCAGGTCGCGCGCCAGGCTGGCGTTGGAATCGGCCAGGTTCTCGTTCTGGCACACCAGGCAACGCAGCTGCGCGGTCAGCCGCTGATAGCGCGCTTGTTCGGCGGCATTCTTGAACGGCAGCGGGTCCACTGCCTGCGCCTGGAGACCGGGCGCAAGCAGCAGGCCCAGCAGCAATACCAGCAACAGCCGCAGCTGCCGCGCCTGCTGCTGCCGATGCGCCTGCAGCCCGCGGTAATACCCGATCACCGCGCCCCCCTGGGCAGCGCAGCGATGGCCGGCAGCAGCTCGTCGTTGATGACATCCGGGGTCAGCACGCCGATGTGCTTGTAGCGGATCATGCCGTGCGCATCGATCAGGAAACTTTCCGGTGCGCCGTAGACGCCGAAGTCGATTGCGGTCTGGCCGGTTTCGTCGGCAAGCACCACGGCATACGGATTGCCCAGGCGTGCAAGCCAGGCGGTGGCATCGGCCGGCGCGTCCTTGTAGTTGTAGCCGATCAACGGCACGCCAAGGCGTTGGGCCTGCGCCATCAGCACCGGATGCTCGTGCACGCACTCGGCGCACCAGCTGCCGAACACGTTGAGCACGTACGGCTTGCCCAGCAGCTGGTCACGGGTGACGTGCCGCGCGGGCTGATCCAGCTGCGGCAGCGAGAACGCCGGGGCCGGTTTGCCGATCAGCGGCGAGGGCACCTCGCGCGGGTTGTGCTGCATCGTCCAGTAGATGCCGAAGCCGAACAGGGCGGCCACCACCAAAAACCCCAGCAGGGGCAGCATGCGATTCACGGGTGCGACTCCTGCGCGATGACCAGGCCATCGTGTGCGGGTACTGCGGCCGGCCTGGCGGCGCTGGCCGGTGCACGAAAGCGCCGTGCGCAGGCGCTGACGAAACCGCCCAGCATCATCAGCAGGCCGCCGGCCCAGATCCAGCGGATAAAGGGCTTGTAGTACAGCCGCAGCGTCCAGTCGTATTCGATGTGTTGATCGTCCAGCGGCTCGCCGAGTGCGACATACAGGTCGCGGGTGATGCCGGGGTCGATCGCCGATTCGGTCTGGATGCGCTCGCTGCTGTACAGGCGTTTTTGCGGATGCAGTTGCGCCACCACCTGGCCATCGCGACTGACCTGCACGCTGCCTTGTTCGGCCTTCCAGTTGGGACCATCGATCAATTGCACGCCGTCGAAGCGGAAGCTGTAGCCGGCGATCTCGGCGGTTTGCCCAGGTGCCAGGCGCACGTCGCGTTCGACCGACAGGCTTTCGGACACCAGCACGCCGGCAACGAAGACCGCCACGCCGGCATGCGCGATCAGCATGCCGGCCATTTCAGCCGGGAAACGCCGGCCGCGCGGCAGCTCGCGCCAGCGCTTGTAAACGTACAGCGCGGTACCGGCGGCCACCCACGTCGCCACGCCGATGCCGGCGATGGCCTTGGCCTGTCCATCGGCAACGATGCTGCCGACCAGTGCACAGGCAATCGCCGCGGTGCCGGCACGGGTGCCGAGCGCCTTCAATGGCGCGGCATCGGCCTGGCCCCAGCGCAGGTAGGGGCCGAACGGCAGCAACAGCACCACCGGCAGCATCAACAGCGGGAACAACAGGCCGAAGTAGGGCGGCCCCACCGAGACCTTGCCCAGGCCGAAGGCATCGGCAATCAGCGGGAACAAGGTGCCCAGCAGCACCATGGCGGCGGCCACGGTGAGCAGCAGATTGCCGATCAGGATCGCGGTCTCGCGCGAGGCCGCAGCGAACGGTTTGCCGCTGGCGATCCTGGGCGCGCGCAGCGCGTACAGCAGCAACGAGCCGCCGACCACCGCGACCAGGAAGATCAGGATGTAGAGGCCGCGGCGCGGGTCGGCCGCGAACGCGTGCACCGAGGTCAGCACGCCCGAGCGCACCAGGAAGGTACCCAGCAGCGAGAACGAAAACGCCAGGATCGACAGCAGGATGGTCCACGCGCGCAGGCTGCCGCGTTTTTCGGTGACCGCCTGGGTATGGATCAACGCGGTGCCGACCAGCCACGGCATGAAGCTGGCGTTTTCCACCGGGTCCCAGAACCACCAGCCGCCCCAGCCCAGCTCCGCATATGCCCACCAGCTGCCGGCGACGATGCCAGCGGTGAGGCAGGCCCAGGCCACGTTGGTCCACGGCCGCGCCCAACGCACCCAGGCCTGTTCCAGCTCGCCGCCCAGCAGCGCGGCGACCGCAAACGCGAACGCCACCGAGAAGCCGACGTAGCCGGTGTACAGCACGGGCGGGTGGAAGGTCATGCCCGGGTCCTGCAGCACCGGATTGAGCTCGTTGCCATCCAGCGGGATCGGCGACAGCCGCCCGAACGGATTGGAGGTCAGCAGGATGAAGGCCAAGAAGCCCACCGACACCAGCCCCAGCACCGCCAGCACGCGGGCGGCGAAGTGCTGCGGCAGATGCCGGCTGAAGGCGGCCAGCAGCACCGTCCAGGTGGCGAGGATGGCGATCCACAGCAGCAGCGAGCCTTCATGCGCACCCCACACCGCGGCGAAACGGTAGTACCAGGGCAGGGCGATGTTGGCGTTGGCGGCGACGTATTGCACCGAAAAATCCAGCGACAGCAACGACCACGCGAGCAGCCCGAAGGCCATCCACACGAACACTGCCTGGCCAAGCGCGGCCGGGCGCGCAATGCCCATCAGTGCAGCGTTGCCGCGCCAGGCACCGATCAGCGGCAACACGCCCTGGGCAAGCGACAGCAGTAACGCCAGGATCAGTGCGATCTGGCCGAGTTCAGGCGTCATGGATAGGTCGCTGGGTGTAACCAAGAAGAGTCATTGCAGTGCCTTGCGCCAGCCGACAACGCATCAGCGCGGCGCAGACAGCGGCACGGCGGTGGCAGCAATCGGCTTGCCGACATGGCCTTCGGCCATCGCGTCTTTCAGTTCCTTGGGCATGTAGGTTTCGTCGTGCTTGGCCAGCACTTGGTTGGCGACAAAGCGCCCGCCCTGCATGCGCCCGTTGGCGATCACCGATTGGTTGTCGCGAAACAGGTCCGGCAGGATGCCGGTGTACTCGACCTGGGTGGCTGCGTGTTTATCGATGACGGTGAAGCTGACTTTCAACGAGTCGCTGGCGCGCTGGATCGAGCCGGCCTTGACCATGCCGCCCAACCGGAATTGCTGGTAACCGGCCGCTTCGCCGGCGTGTACCTGGCTGGGAGTGAACAGGTAGCTCATGTTCCGCTGCAATGCGAACACGATCAGCGTGCCGGCCAGTGCGGCGGCGGCCAGCACGCCGATGACCAGCCAGAGGCGCTGTTTGCGGGTGGCATTCATGGTGCGTCGCGCTCCAGTGCCGGCAAGGGCGCATTGCGCTGGCGGCGCGGCGTCTGCCGCTGCAGTTGACCGCGCAGCTCGCGCGGCAGGCGCCGGCGCCGCAACCACGGCGATGCCAGATCGGCCAGCAGCACCAGCACGAACACCGCATAAGAAGTCCACACGTAGTGGCCGTAGCCACCCATCGCCAGAAAGCTGCTCATGCGGTGCGCTCCGCCAGCACGATGCGGCGTGCCCAGTCCTTGCCGCTGTCCAGCGCCAGCAGCTCCACCCGTACCCGCCCGAACAGGCTGGCGATGTAATAGCACTTGGTGGCCAGCATCATGGTCAGCAGCGGCCATAGCATGTCTGCACCCATCTTGGAGGGGCCGAGCAGGCGCACGGTGGAGCCCTGGTGCAGCGTGTTCCACCACACCACCGAGTAATGCACGATGGGCAGGTTGATCAGGCCCACCAATGCGAGCAGGCCGGCCGCGCGCATCGCCTGGCGGCGGTCTTCCACCGCGTAGTACAGGCCCAGCACGCCCAGATACAGAAACAGCAGCAGCAATTCCGAGGTTAGCCGCGCGTCCCAGGTCCACCAGGTGCCCCACATCGGCTTGCCCCACAGCGCGCCGGTGCACAAGGTGATGAAGGTAAAGGCCGCGCCGATCGGTGCCGACGCCATGGTCACCACCTCGGCCAGCTTGATCCGCCACACCAGCGCGATAAAGGCCGACACGCCCATCGCCGCATAGATGAAGAGGCTCATCCAGGCGCTGGGCACGTGGATGAAGATGATGCGGTAAGCGTCGTGCTGTTGATAATCCGGCGGTGCCAGCACCAGCCCGCCATAGGCGGCCACTGCGCCCAGCAGCAGCGCCAGCGCCAGCGCCCAAGGACGCACGCGCCCGGCAAAGCGGTAAAACAGCGGCGGTGAGCTCAGCTTGTGCAGCCACAACGGGATCCAGTTGGCCATGCCGGTGTCGTCAGTTGGAATGTTTGGAAGGCGACAACGCGTCGACCGCCGCGCCGGCATTGACCTGCAGCTGACCATCGGAGACCTTGCTGGTGCGCTGCAACAGCTCGCGCAGCGCGCTGGCGTCCATCGACGGCGACAGCGACAACAACAACGCGGCCATGCCGCTGACGTGCGCGGTGGCCATCGACGAGCCGGAGGTGAAGTCGTAACGGCCGTTGGGCTGGGTGGTCAGGATGTCCTTGCCGGGTGCGCTGAGCACCCCCGGCATCGCCGCGCTGGCACTGCTGCTGCGCACCACCAGCACGCCCGGCACGTCGTTGGGAAACCCATCCAGCCGGCCGTTGGGCGGCATGGCCGCCACCACGATGCGGCCTTGCTGCACCAGGTGCAGCAGCATCTTGTTCAGCAGCGGGTCGGCCGGGCCGCCCAGGCTCAGGTTGACCACCCGCGCGGAGCTGTTGTTGATCGCCGCCAGCGCCTTGGCCAGGGTGAAGGTGTTGCAGCGGGCGGTGGCGCCGACCGTGGGCGCATACCAGCACGCCTTGTAGATGCTCAGCATGGCCTTGGGCGCCATGCCGACGATGCCTTGATGGTTGTTGCTGCCGGCGGCGATGATGCCGGCCACTTCGGTGCCGTGCGAATCGGTGCTGGTCATGACCGGCGTGTCGTCGACCAGATCGTGCACGTCGCGGATGCGCGTCTTCAGGTCGGGGTGGCTGGTATCCACGCCGGTGTCGACCACGGCCACCACCACGCCACGGCCCTGGGTGACGGTCTGCGCGCTGGCGGCATCGGTGTCGATGAAGCCGCGCTGCATGTCCACGTACGGGTCGTTGTAGCCCGACAGCGGGGTGCTCTTTTCGGCGGCATCGGCAGAAAACACCGAGAAATCCTGCACCGGCTGCACCAGCTCCACGCCGTCGTCGTGGGACAGCGTGCTGACCAGCGCATCGCGCGACACGCCTTCTGGCGGCTGCAGCACCGCGCAGTACAGCCCCAGCGAGGTGATCGGCCAGCCGGAGACCTCGCGCAGTTTGTAGCGCCGCTTGATGGCTTCCATGCGCACGGCGGCCTTCTGCCCGGCACCGTAGTAACTGGAGGCGTAGCCGATCAGGCTGGAGCCGGCACGCGCCGGTGGTGCGCTGAGCGGATTGGCCACCGCCAGCAGGATGTCGCGGCTGGCATCGGGTGTATGCGCATCGGCCGGAGCGGATGCCGCGGCGATGGCGGCCAGATTCGCAGTGTCCTGCGTGGGCGCGGCAGCGTGCGCGCTGCCCTGCAGGCCCAGGCCGATGAGGGTGACGCACAGGCCGATGGCGAGAAGACGGCTCATGGGGCGGAGACGATCTCGGCCAGCCGGATGGCCGGATTGGCGCGCAGTTTCTGCACGGTCTGCTGCGGCTGCGGCTGCGGCTGCGGCGCGGCCGGCACCACGGTGTAGGCGCCCAGGTCGTTGGGCCCGGCGATGACCTGCAACTGCTGCGCGCGCAGCAGGCGATCCCAGTCGGCCACGGTCATCCTGGCATCGGGCACCACGCGGATGGCGCCCTGCGGCACCGGCAACGCGGTTGCGCTGCTCAGCGTGCGGTAGTCGTGCGTGGGGGCCGGCGAGGCCAGCTTGACGCCCATGACGCCCAGGCCGATGGCCTGCACCAACGCGGCGGCGGCCAGTGCGCGCACCGTCCAGCTGCCGGAGCGGCGTGCTGCCGGTGCCGGCGCGGTGCGCTGTTCGGGGGCATCCAGGCGGCCGAGCAGGCGTTGCAGCCCGGCATTGGGGTCCAGCGTGACGGCCGACGGCAGCGCCAGCGCCTGGCGCAGACGATTTTGCTGCGCGAACTCGGCGCTGCATGAGGCGCACTTGGCCACGTGCGCAATCAGCCAGCTGTGTTCTTCCTCGGTGGCGCTGTCCAGCAGGACGGCTGGCATCAGCTCCCACGCGTGCGAGCATTCCTTGCCAGGCGCGATGAAAAACGTCTTCATTGCATGGTCTCCGTGTAAGGCGCGCTGCCGGCCAGGCCGGGCAGCACGTTGCGTAATTTGACCCGTGCATGGAACAGCCGGGCTTTGATCGTGCCCACCGGGCACTGCATGATGTCGGCGACTTCTTCCAGCTTGTGGCCGACGCCGTAGACCAGTTCGATCACCAGGCGCTGATCCGGCGACAGGCGCTCCATGCCCTTGTCCAGCCAGTCGCGCAGCTCGCGGTCGTCGTTGTCGTCTGCACTGGGGGCGTGCTCTTCAACCACCGCGGTGTCGTCGATGGCTTCACCGTCATGCTGGCGCAGGCACTTGAGCCCGCAGCGGTAGGCGATGCCCATGATCCAGGTCGACACCTGCGAATCGCCGCGGAAGTCGCCGGCTTTCTGCCAGGCGATCCAGAAGCAGTCGTTGATGGCCTCCTCGATGATGTCGGGACGGCGGGTCAGGCGCGACAGAAACCGGCACAGGCGCCCGTGATAACTGGTGTACATGCTGGCCAACGCGTCGCGATCGCCCGCCGCCATGCGGCGCAACAGCATGCGGTCGGTGGCATCGCCCAGGGTGTCGGTGTCATTCATCGAGGCAGGCATGGCGTAGGACACCTTTGAGTGCCCGCAGGCGGGCAAAAGGTTGCGGGTGGATCAGAAGGCGCGCGAGACCATGCCCACCCAGGGCGTTTCGCCGGGGCCGCCCTGCGCGCGCGGGGTGTTGCTGCTGGTCAGGATCCGGTCCAGCTTCACGGTCCATGCGGCGTGGTTCCACTTCAGGCCCAGTTGGCCATACCGATAGCGGCCGGAACTGGCGGCGCCGTAGGTCATCGCCGGAAAATCGGAGATGCCGGCACCGGCAGAGAGACTGAAACTGGACGACAGCGGCACGCTGGCGGTGACGTCGATCACCTTGTTCCAGGGCGAGCGCTGCGCGCGCGGGAAATTGAAGGTGGACAGCGAAAAGGTCAGCATGTCGCGGTAGGACCAGGCCAGGCTCGCTTCCTGGCGGTCGAAGGTGCGCGACTGGCGGTCGGCCGGGTAGGCGTAGTACAGCAGGCTGGCCTGCATCTGCCAGCGGTCGTCCAGCATCCAGGCGCGCGCGCCCTGGATGGTGAATGCCACCGGCTTGCTGAGCGACGGCGACTGCAGTGCGGCAGAGACCGAGGTCGACCAGCCCGGCGACGGCAGCCAGTAGCCGGCGGTCTGCAGGGTGACGCGGTTGGGCGCAATCGCGATGCCGCGATCGATCAGGGAGGAGGCGACTGCGACCGCACCGCCGACATTATCGGCCAGTGCATTGCCGCAGGGGCTCAGGAGCAGGGCGAGCATGACTGCATGGCGCAACTGTAAGCGCTGGGGCTGCGGTGCCGGCGTTCTGCAATGCGCGTGCAGGCATGGCACGCGTCGAGGCGACGAGGAGTACGACGGTGCACGGCCGTGCGATGCGGCCCACGGCCGCCCCCCGCAGGCGCAAAGGCGTCGCGGTGGGTACGGAGACTGCTTGGCGGACAGCAGGTTCGGCAAGGGCGTAGGGCATGGACACGAAGCGGGGCGCGATAGTGACCCATCACGCAGGACGAGACCGCCTTGGCTGTGGCGGTTCCGTCCGTATACGCGAAGGTGTCGGCTCAGGCAACGCGATACCGTGCACCCGTTCTGGTGCGGCATGTGATCGGCTGCCGGCCGCGGAGACTGCGGCCGGCAGGCTGTACCGGGCTTGAAGCGATCGCCCCTGCCTGAGCGCGGTCTTCAGACACATGCAGCAATGGCTTGGGCAGGCTCGACTGCCTTGCCGTCCCCGTGCCGGCAGGGACACCCCCGCCGGCCGGCGTTTCCGGCATGGCTTGCCGTTCGTCTCAGTGCAGGGTGTTGAGGTAGGCGATCAGGGCGTCCAGCTCCTTTTCGTCTTCAAGCCCTTCGTACTTCATCTTGGTACCCGGTATCGCTTTCTTCGAATCCGCTCTCAGAAAGGCTTTGAGGCCGGCCGCATCCCAGGTGCGCTTGCTTGCCTTGAGCTCAGGGGAGTAGCCGCTGAAGTCCGCCACCGCGCCGGCAGGGCGATTGACGATGCCGAACAGGGACGGGCCCTTCTTGTTCTTGCCCTGCGTGGCGCTATGGCATTCGGCGCATTCGGTCGCAAAGACGCTCTTGCCATCAGCGGCGCGCGCCGGCGTGGCCAGGGTTGCGCCGGCCAGCAACAGGCCGGCCAGCGGTGCGCATAACAACGTTTTGTGGAATGGGTGCATATGAGTCCGTACGGTTGCGTGCAACGGTGGGGGATCAGAACGCCAGGTTGACCGACAGCGAGAAGCTGTCGAGATCGCGCGGATTGGTGATCGGCGGGCCACGGAACACGTTGGATGTGCTGCCGTTGAATTTGTCGAATCGGAACCAGCCAGCGGAAACGCGCAGGTTGGCGTTGGTGGTGTAGGTGCCTTCGCGGCCGAACGGGCTCCAGTACAGCAGGATCAGATTGCTGGTGGTGTCGGGGATGCCCACCGGCGAATAGCGCGCCGCATCGAACGAGCCGGTGTTGATCATGTGCGCGGCCAGCACGCCATAGGTCTGCTTGAAGGCGTAGTTCACGCTGAGGGTCTGATCGCGCACGCTGCCGCGGTCCAGCGCCGGCATGGTCGGGTCGGACGGAATCAGCGGGCTGCCGTATTTGCGGCGCTCGTAGATGTTGACGTAGGCCAGCGACGCCACGTGCTCGCGCGTGCCGAGGAACTGGTAGGTGAGGTCGTAGCCGAAGTCGGTGAGGTCGTCGCTGGGCCCGTTGCGCGGGCGCTGGCGACGCGTGTTGAGCGCGGTCAGGCCCACCGAGAAGAACTGCCGCTTCATGTCCTTCATGTAGGCCACGCGCGCGTAGGTGGTGTCGCTGAGCTTGCCCGGGTCGCCGTTGATCGGCCAGCCGAGGCGGTCCTGCGCAGACGGCGACAAGGCGCTGTAGCTGCCCACTTCGCCGTACCAGTTCTTGTCGTACAGCCCGTACACGCTGGCACCGATGACGCGGTTGGACAGCGACGAGGAGCTGAGCATGGTGGAGGCGCCGCCGTTGGACGCCGGGGTCAGCGTAGAGGCATTGGGCAACACGTGGATCGGGTCGGAGATGCCCGGATTGTTGTTGACGCTGACACCGACCATGGTGTCCTTGCCGGCCAGCTGGAACGGCTTGGTCACAAAGCGCAGATCGACGTCGTCGAGGCGCGTATCGAAGGTGGCATTGCCGCTGTTGTTGGAGCGGATCTTGGAGTAACCGCCGACGTTGTCGCTGACGCGGCCGGCCAGATACAGGTCGGCCTGGGTCAGGCGTGCGGTGCTGTCGCCACGGCTGGGATTGTTGCGCGACCAGGTGAGCTGGCCGGACACCGGTATCTTGGTGCCGTTGCCGTCGGTATCGGTGAAACCGCCGAGCTTGAAGCGCATGCCATACGGCGTGAGCGAGGGGCCGTACGAGCCGATGTGGCAATCGGCGCAGGACGAACCGGTCTGGCGTGCAAAGGCGGCAACCGCCTGCGCCTGGTTGCTCGCCATCAGCAGCAACGGACCGGTGACGCACAGCAACGACGTCAGGGAGGCGGCACGCGAGGCAGTGGCGCGGCGCGGAGCGGGCTGGGAGTTAGGCATGGAAAGTCCTTGTTCGGCGGGACGGAATGCAACGGATTGGATGCGTGCGGAGGACGGGCGAGGGCTCATGCGTGCTTGCCTGGCAACACGCGGCGCAACAGGCCATCGCGCAACACCAGGTGATGCCAGAGCGCGGCACCGATGTGCAGCAGCACCAGCGCCAGCAGCGCCCAGGCCGCGTTCAGGTGCCAGGTGCCTAGGGTGTCGCCGAGATCCGCGTCCACCTCGATCAGGTTCGGCAGCGGCAGGCCGAACAGATACACCGTCTTGCCGAAGGCGTTGCTCAGCGACCAGCCGATCAGCGGCAGTGCGAGCATCAGGCCGTACATGGCCAGGTGGGTGGTACCGGCCAGCAAGCGGGTGATCAGCGGGGAGGGCGGGCCGGGCGGCAGCTTGCGCAGACGCAGGCGCAGGCCGACGCGCAACACGAACAGCAGCAACACCATCAGGCCGAAGTGGCGGTGGCCTTCCAGCAGCCACTGACGCAATGCGCGACCATCGAGTTCGGCGCGCAGCAGGATCAGGCTGGCCGCCATCACCAGGCACAGCACCGTGAGCCAGTGCAGCACGCGCATCGGTCTGGGGAGCGGAATGACGCGCGCGGCCGGCGCGGTGTCTGGCGCCGATGGCAGCGCGGTGGCATCGGCGCTGGCCGCCGGGTCGGAAGCCTGAGGGGAAGAACGCATCTGGTCGGTGTCCTCACCGGTGGTGGTCGTTGGTTCCGGCAATGCGTGTCGCGCTGCCAGGCCTGGCTCCCCACGCCGGCCAAGCTGCGGCCAGGTGAACGTGCACCGATATGTGCGGCGATGCCGATGAAAGGTTGCATCGCCACAACGAATTTTTATCGCGGCGGCGGGACATCGGCGCTGCGCCACGCGTGCTGCTGCGCTTGCGCGCACGCCGCTTCGCAGGGCCCCGGCGTGGCGCAACCTTTCGCGCATCGCGGCGCACTCAGGCATGTCGCACTACGTGCAGTCAGCGGTAACGCCCCCGGATCATGGCCTTCGAACCCATCCAGTTGCATACCCACGGTGATGATCGCGGCCTGCTCGTGTCGTTGGAGCAGCAGCGCAATGTCCCGTTCGAGATACGCCGCGTGTACTACCTGTTCGGCACCCGCAGTGGCGTGCACCGCGGACAGCACGCGCACCGCCAGCTCAACCAGCTTGCGGTGGCCTTGCACGGCTCGGTGAGGATTCTGCTGGACGAAGGCAAAGGCGATGGCCCGACCGAAGTGGTGCTGGACGACCCGGCGCAAGGCCTGCTGCTGGGCCGCATGGTGTGGCGCGACCTGCATCACTTCAGCCCCGACTGCGTGCTGATGGTGCTGGCCGACCAGTTCTACGACCCGGGCGACTACATCCTGGACTACGACCAATTCCTGAGCGAAGTGCGTGGTCATCGCAATGATGCACGCAGGTTGGAAGCATGAGCACGCGCAAGCCGCTGGTGATCGTCGGTGCGGGCGAGTTCGCCCAGATCGCCTGCGAATACTTTCGGTACGATAGCGACTACGAGGTGGTCGCCTTCAGCGTGGAGCGCGATTTCCTGTTGCGGCCCAGTCTGGCCGAGCTGCCGGTGGTGGCTTACGAAGAACTCGAACAGCGCTACCCGCCTGCGGCGTACGAGGTCTTCGTTGCGATTCCTGCCACGCAGTTGAACCGCCTGCGTGCGCGGTTCTACGCGGATGTGGTGCGTCGCGGCTACCGCTGCGCCAGTTATGTCAGCTCGCGTGCCTTCGTGTGGCGCAATGCCGAGATCGGTGCCAACACGTTTGTCTTCGAAGGCAATGTCATCCAGCCCTTCACCTGTATCGGCAACAACTGCATCCTGTGGAGCGGCAACCATATCGGCCATCGCACCGTGGTGCAGGACCACGTGTTCATTGCCTCGCACGCGGTGATTTCCGGCTATTGCGAGATCGGGCAGGGCAGCTTCGTCGGCGTCAACGCCACGCTCAGCGACAAGGTGCGGATTGCCCCGCACAACATCATCGGCGCGGGCGCCCTGGTGACCCGGAATACCGAGCCCGAACGCGTGTATGTCGGCTCACCGGCACGCGCCGTGGCAGGCAGATCTGCGTTCGACGTGGAGCTGTAAGACATGTTCGCCTGGACCAAGCGAGGCCTGGTGTTCGACGTTGCACGTGATGGCGTGGGCGGTTGGATGCAGCATGCGGCGTTGACGCCCACCCCGTACCGGCTGTCCGCGCAGGTGCTGCGCGTGTACGCGGGATTTCGCGACACGCAGGGAGTGAGCCGGATCGGCTACGTGGATGTGCGTGCCGATGCGCCGACGCAGATCGTTGGCGTGAGCGCCAGGCCGGTGCTGGACATCGGGCGCGACGGCTGCTTCGACGACAACGGCATGATCCTGGGCGACGTGGTGGCCGGGCCGGATGGCCTGTACATGTTCTATGTCGGCTTTCAGCGTGTGGCCAAGGCCAAGTTCCTGGCGTTCACCGGCCTGGCTGTCTCGCACGATGGCGGCGAGACGTTTCAGCGCCGCCAGGACACGCCGCTGCTGGACCGTGCGCCCGGCCGCAGCACCATCGCGGCGGTGCATTCGGCACGCTATGAAGATGGACGCTGGCGGCTGTGGTACGCGGTTGGCGATGACTGGGAATATATCGGCGGCCAGCCGTATCCGCGGTATCACATCCGCTATGCCGAGACCGATGCGTTGAGCTGTATTCCCCTTGACGATAGCGTGTGCCTGCGCCCGCAGGGCACGGAATACCGAATCGGGCGTCCGCGCGTCTACCGTCTTGGCGGACGCTATCTGATGTACTTCACCCGCGGCGATACCGCGGGTGGTTACTTCCCGGGCATCGCCTTCAGCCGCGATGGCGTGCACTGGGAGCGGGACGACGGCCAGCTTGGGCTGCGACTGTCCGAGACCGGCTGGGATGCGCAGACGCTGTGTTATCCGGCACTGATCCAGCACGGCGAGCGTGTGTTGATGTTCTACAACGGCAATGCGATGGGGCAGGCCGGCTTTGGCCTGGCCGACGCTGCGTTGCCGGTGGAACTGCAGGGCTGCCATGTATTCGGTTAGGCCCTACACCACCAGCGATGCAGCCAGATGGGACGCGCTTGTCACCTGCTCGCGCAATGGAAATCTGTTGCATCGGCGCGGCTACATGGACTATCACGCAGACCGATTCGTGGACGCGTCGCTGCTGGTGGAACGTGGCGGTGAGGTGGTGGCGGTGTTTCCGGCCAATGTGCACGGCGACTGCGTCAGCAGCCACGCCGGTCTTACCTATGCCGGTCTGCTCTTCTCGGCGGCCTTGCGCGCAGGCGCCAGCTTGCAGGTGTTCGAGCTGATCGCAGCGCATTACCGGGCAACAGGTGTGCGCGAGATCGTCTACAAGCCGGTGCCGCATGTCTTTCATGCGTACCCGGCCGAAGAAGACCTCTACGCGCTGCATCGTGTGGGCGCGCAGCTGTCTCGGCGTGACCTGTCGTCAGTGATTGCACTGCGTCAGCCCTTTGCCTTCAGTGCCGAGCGGCGGCGGTCGATCGCCAAGGCGCGCAAGGCCGGTGTGCAGATCCAGACCGGCACCGCGCTGGAAGAGTTTCATGCGCTTCTCAGCGATGTGTTGCGGCGCCATGCCGTGGCGCCCACGCATCGCCTGGAGGAGTTGCAGCTGCTGCAGGGGCGCTTCCCGCATCACATCGTGCTGCATGAGGCGCGTGCCGGGGGGCGGTTGCTGGCAGCGGCACTGGTCTACGACTTCGGGCGCAGCGTGCACACCCAGTACCTGGCGGTGTCCGAGCGCGGACGCCAGCTGGATGCGCTGAGCCTGTTGCTGGCCGAGCTGATCACGCAGGTGTATGCGGCGCGCGATTACTTCAGCTTCGGCATTTCCACCGAGCAGGGGGGGCTGGTGCTCAACGAGGGGCTGGTCGAACAAAAGGAGCGCTTCGGCGCGCGGGCCGTGGTACAGGATGTCTATCGATGGACCTTGTAATGGATGTGCCTTTCCTGGATTTGCGCGCGGTCAACGCGCGGTATGCGGACGAACTCAAGGCCGCCGCCGCGCGGGTGATCGATGCCGGCTGGTACGTGCTGGGCCAGGAGCTGGCCGGGTTCGAAGAAGAGTTTGCCAGTTACTGTGGCACCGCCCATGCCGTGGGCGTGGGCAATGGCCTGGATGCGCTGTCGTTGATCCTGCGTGGCTATCGGGAGCTGGGCGCGCTGCGCGAGGGCGATGAGATCATCGTGCCGGCCAACACCTTCATTGCCACCTTTCTGGCGATCAGCCAGAACCATCTGGTGCTGGTGCCGGTGGAGCCGGATCCGGCCACCTTCAACATGGATCCGGCCAGTGTGGAAAAGGCGATCGGGCCACGCACCCGCGCCATCATGGCAGTGCACCTGTACGGTCAGCTGGCCGATATGGCGGCGTTGCAGACGCTGGCGCACCGCTACGGGCTGCTGTTGATCGAAGATGCGGCGCAGGCGCACGGTGCGATGGCGCACGGCCGGCGTGCCGGTGCCTTCGGCGATGCCGCCGCTTTCAGTTTCTTTCCGACCAAGAATCTTGGTGCGCTGGGCGACGGCGGCGCGGTGGTCACCGCCGATACGCATCTGGCCGAGCGCATTCGCGCGCTGCGCAACTACGGCTCGGAGGTGAAGTATCACCACCTGTATCAGGGCGTGAACTCGCGCCTGGATGAGCTGCAGGCCGCCTTGCTGCGGGTCAAGCTTGGCTATCTGGACGAAGAGATCGCGCTGCGGCGCGAGGTGGCGCAGCGCTATCTGCAGGGGATCGACAACCCCTTGATCACGCTGCCGGCCGTGGTCAGCGACGAGCAGCATGTCTGGCATCTGTTCGTGGTGCGTAGCCCGCAGCGCGATGCGTTGCAGGCGCATCTGCTGCGCCATGGCATCCACACCCAGATTCATTACCCGGTGCCGCCGCATCGGCAGCCGGCCTACGCCACGCTGGGCGATGCCTGCCTGCCGGTCAGCGAGCGCCTGCATGCGGAGGTGCTCAGTCTGCCGATGAGCCCGACGCTGGACGCCGCGTCGGTGCAGCGGGTGATTGACGCATGCCAATCCTTCGGCGCCCGCACATGAATCTGCTGCGCAGCGGCGCCTACACCGGCGTTGCGACGTTGGCCAAGCTGCTCGCTGCACTGGTGGTGGTCAAGCTGGTGGCCATCCATGCCGGGCCGCAAGGGGTGGGCCGGCTCGGGCAGTTCCTCAATCTGATGTCGGTGCTGGCGGTGCTGGCCGGTGGCGGCATCAGCGCCGGGATCGTCAAGTATGTGGCCGAATATCGCGGCGACCCGCAGGCCCAGGCACGCCTGCTGGGCACGGCGCTGTGGTATGCGTTTTGCGCCTCCTGCGTGCTGGCCGTGCTGGCACTGCTGTTCAGCCGGGCGCTCGCCGAGCGCCTGCTGGGCGATGCCGGCTACCGGCCGCTGATCTGCGTGCTGGCGATCGCGCAGCTGGGCATTGCAGTGGTCAATTACATTCTTGCCGTGATCAACGGCTTCATGGACGTGCGCCGGCTGGCCGTGGTGCAGGTGAGCGGTGCGGTATTGAGTGTGGCCTTGGTGGCGTGGTTGTCCAGCCGGGCCCAGTTGCAGGGCGCGCTACTGGCGCTGGTGCTGGGACAGGTGCTGTGGCTGCTGGCCGGCGTGCCGGCCTTGCGGGCCAGCCCCTACTTTCGACGCGAGATGCTGCGCATGCGCTTCGATGCGCCGATGGCGCGCCGTCTGGCCGCGTTTTCGGTGATGACGCTGACCTCCACGCTGGTGCCGCAAATGGTGGTCATGCTGGTGCGTGACCATCTGGTCGCACAGTTCGGCTGGCAGCAGGTCGGCTACTGGCAGGCCGTGAGCCGGGTGTCGGATGCGTACCTGCTGTTCTTCACCACCGCCATCAATGTGTATTACCTGCCCAAGCTGGCCTCGTTGCACGAGCGTGCCGCGCTGGGGCGCGAGCTGCGCGCCGCGTACCGCTACGTGATGCCTGCGGTAATCGGCATGGCCCTGGGCGTCTATGTCTGCCGCGACTGGGTGACCTGGGTGCTGTTCGACCCAGGGTTTTCCGCGGCCAGGGCGTTGTATGCGCCGCAGCTGATCGGCGACGTGGTCAAGATCGCCGCCTTCGTGTTGTCGTATGTGATGCTGGCCAAGGCGATGACGCGCGTGTTCGTGCTGTCCGAATGCGTATTTGCGGCCAGTTACCTGGGGTTGGTGTACCTGTGCACCGCGCACTTCGGCCTGGTCGGTGCGATGTACGCGTTCGTCGCCAACTACGTGCTGTACCTGCTGTTCAACATCGTGGTGGTGCGTCGCTACCTGGTGCAACCGGCGTGAGCGAACGAATGCCCCTGTCGGAGCGTGCACACTGGCCGCTGGTGTCGGTGCTGATCCCGGCATTCAACCACGCGCGCTTCGTCCAGCGTTGCCTGGACAGCGTGCTGGAAGAACCTTACCCGTGCAAGGAGATCGTCATCATTGACGATGGCTCCAGCGATGCCACCGCAGAGAAGATCGGTGAGTGGGTCGCGCAGCACGGGCACCGGCTGCCGGTGCAATTTGTGCAGCGGGAGAACCGGGGTGTGGCTGCCACGCTCAACGAGCTGGCCCTGCGTGCCAACGGCGACTATCTGCGCCTGGGTGCCAGCGACGATTACCTGCTGGCGGGCGGTCTCGATGCACAGGTGCGTTACCTGCGTGCGCACCCACAAAAGCTGGCAGTGATCGGCGATGCCTGCGTGGTCGATCAGCACGGGCAGCGCTTGCACGACAGTGCCATGCGCGACCTGCACGGTGTGGACGTCGATCTGTATCGCTCCGGGCCCGGGATCCGGCGTGCGGTGATCCGGTACTGGGCGGTCAGCGGTGCAGTGGCGCTGTTGCGGCGCAGTGCTTTCGATGCCCGCAGCGGCTGGGACGAGTCGTTGCGCATCGAAGACTGGGACTTCTTTCTGCGCCTTGCTGCACGTGATGCGCTGGGATTTGTCGACATGCAGGTGTGCGCC
Source organism: Xanthomonas sp. NCPPB 1068 (assembly GCF_041479385.2). Taxonomy (NCBI): domain Bacteria; kingdom Pseudomonadati; phylum Pseudomonadota; class Gammaproteobacteria; order Lysobacterales; family Lysobacteraceae; genus Xanthomonas; species Xanthomonas sp. NCPPB 1068. The sequence continues at coordinate 1,940,425 of NZ_CM192986.1, forward strand.
TACCGCCTGCATGGCAGCAATCTCAGCAAGACCGTCGACGTGCGTGCGCGCATCGCCAATCTGAGCGAGTCGCGGCAGGTTGCGCTGCGCTGCGCGAAGCTGTTCGACGAAGAATCTGACCGCACGCTGTTGCGTGCGCAATCGCGCTACATCGCCGCCAAGGTGGCCTACCTGCAACGCCGGCCGCTTGCCCTGGCCGGCCATCTGCTGGCCTATGCCTGGTTATCGCTGCCGGCACGTTGGCGACCGGGGCATGCGGCCCGCACGACGGAGCCGGTATGACGAGGCTGTTGCGACGACCGGCAAGCTATCTGGCGTTGCCGATGCTGCTCGGCTGCGCATTGACGTGGCTCACCTATACGCTCCCCGATGGCTACGGCGCGGGCGTGGCGTTGCTCGCAGTCGCTGCGGCGTCGACCTGTGCGCTCGATGCGCTCCTGCGGACACACTTGCCCGATATCGAGCACTTCCGCCGCTACCGCTACGCCGGCACCCGCGACGCTTTCCTGGCACTGACCCTGGCGGCGGTGGTTACCGTGTTCTGCATCGCCGATGTGGTGCTGTTTCCAATTCCGCTGTTCAGCGATCCGGCGTCTTACGCAACCTTGAGCCCGGCGCGCTCGCATGTGCGGCACATCTCCAATATGTGCTGGATCCTGCCGCCGATCGCGCTGCTGTGCGTGCGCCACCGCGGCCTGCGCGCGGCGATGGTGACGCTGGGGTTTGTCTTCCCGATCGTGGTGATCGACCGCAACCGCATCTTTGCCGGCCTGTTTTCCTTCGTGCTGGTGATGCTGCTGCGCCGCGATGCGGCACGTCGCTTGCCGTGGAAGACCATCGGCCTGTTGCTGCTGGCGGGTGGCGGCGTGTTCTCGGTGCTTGGCGCCTTGCGGTCCGGCTCGCTGGCCACGGTGGCGCTGCCGTTCAGTGCGTTCTACCGCGCCATGCCGCAGGGGCTGCAGTGGCTGCTGCTGTACATCAGCGCCGGGCCCTACAACTTCGGCGCGATGCTCGCCAAGGGCTACGTCAACGCCAGCTTCCTGATCAACCAGCTGGTGCCCTTCAGCGGCTCGATTGCCACTGCCGGCACCGGCATTCCGCTGGACGCGCCCAACATCAACGTGGGCACCGAGTTCTTCCCGTTTCTGATGGCCTGGGGTGCCCCCGGTGCCTTGCTGGCGTTGCTGGCGCTGTATGCGGGCCTGGTGTGGAGCGTGCGCCGGCTCAACCGGTCGTTGTCGATCTTCCATGTGCTGATCTTTCTGCGCATCGCCTATGCCTGCGTGATGTCGCCCTTTGCACCGCAGGCGTTTACCTGGACCAACTTCGGCTTCATTGCGCTGTGCCTGGTGTTGCATGCCTGCACCGTGCTGCTGCCCAACCGACATGCCCCATGCCCGTCTGCCGTGTAAGTACACCGCCACGTCCTCTCTCACGTTTCAGAGCCTGCGCACCATGAATCAACACGACGAAATCTATCTGATCGACCTGTGGCGCATCCTCCGGCGCGAATGGCGCTGGGCGCTGGCTGCATTGGTGCTAGTGCTTGGCCTGGCTTTCGTTTTCCTGCGCGTGGCCACCCCGCAATGGGAAGCCACTGCATGGATCCAGGTGGGCGAGATCGGCCCGACCCCGGCGGGCCGCGACCCCAAGGTGGAGCCGTTCCAGCGGGTGATCGACCGCATGAAGACGCGGCTGTTTCAGGATGCGGTGCTGCGCCAGGCCGGCGTGCCGCTCAAGAGCCGCGCCGCGCAGGTGTACCGCGCCAGCCTCAAGCCGGATCCGGACCCCTACGCCAACCTGATCGGCATCACCGTCCGTGCCGAATCGGCGCAGCAGGCGCGCACCCTGGCCATGGCGACCGTGACGGTCCTGCAGACCTTGCATGGCGACACCAACACCGCCGCGCTCGCGCTGGCACGTACCCGCCTGCAGGGACTGAGCGAAGACCTGCGTGTTGCCACGCTCACCCGCCAGCAGCTGCAGCAGCAGCTGCACGCGGGGCAGGGCGGGTCCGGTGCGACACCTGCGCAGGTGCTGGCCGGGGTGCTGTTGACCGAGAACACCACTGCCATCCGCGCGATCAAGGCCGAGCGCGACGATCTGATCGCGCGACTGACCGCACGGTATACCTACCAGACCTCGCTGGCGTGGCCGCTGTACGTGCCAGAACAGCGGGCGTTCCCGAATGCCGTGATGGTCTGGGCAGTCGCCCTGCTGGGCGGTGCCGGGCTGGGCACGGTGGTGGCGGTGCTGCGCAATGCGTGGCGTCGCCATCGCATGGCAGGCGTCACCGCGGCCGGCTGAGTGTTGGGCATCCACGCCCCGCAACGCGTCGCAGCGCGGACCGATCGCAGCATTGCCAGCTCCAGGTCTTGTGCGCCGCGCGCGTAAGCGCATCCCCGTTCGGTCCTTGGTCACGGCACGCGGGCGTTGCCCCGGCCCGGCGCGTGGTTGGCAGGCGGCGCGACTGCAACCAAACCGGCAGCCGGACGCACTCACGGATCTATCAAGCGATGCCGCGCTGGCGGCACTGCGTCCGGAGAGTGCCGTGGAATCAGCAGGACAGGTGTGGGAGGCGATGCATGTCGTTGGTCAATGAGCATGCTGCGCGCGGCGGTACGGTCGCGCCGGAACAGTTGCTGGAAACGCAGCGTGCATTCGACAGCGTCGCCCCCGACTATGACGGCCCGCGCGGCAACAATGCGCTGATCCAGCGCATGCGCACCACCTTGTGGGACACGGTCGCTGCCGAGTTGCCGCAAGGCGCACGGCTGGTGGATCTGGGCTGCGGTACCGGTCTGGATGCCAGCGAGTTCGCCCGGCGCGGCTATCGCGTGCTGGCCACCGACTGGTCGCCGGCCATGGTCGAGCGCACCCGCCAGCGTGCGGCCACCCAGGGCCTGGAAGAACGCCTGGCGGCCGCGCATGTCGGCATCCAGCAGCTGGATCAGTTGCAGGGCACCTTCGATGGCATGTACTCCAACTTCGGCCCGCTCAACTGCGCACCGGACCTGCCGGCGGTAGCCGCCCAGTGCGCACGTCTGTTGCGGGCCGATGGCTGCCTGGTGTTTTCGGTGATCGGGCGGATCTGCCCGTGGGAAATCGGCCACTACGCCTTGCGTGGGCGCTTCAGGCGCGCAGCGGTGCGTGCGGCAAGGGGCGCCACGGCGGTGGGCATGAACGGGCACACCATCTGGACCTGGTACCACCTGCCGCGCGAGTTCTATCGCGCGTTCGAACCACACTTCGTACTGGAGCGCTATCGTGCGCTGAGCTTGTTTCTGCCACCGCCCTATCTGGTGGATGTCTGCCAGCGGCACCCGCGCCTGGCCGAGCGACTGGGGCGGCTGGACGACCGGTTCGGCGGCCTGCCGCTGCTGCGCGACATGGGCGATCACTTCCTCATCGTGATGCGCAAGCGCTGAGTGGAGACGCCGATGTCCATGGCCGACGTCTGTCTGCAGGGTGCGCGCTCGATCACGCTGGCCGGCCCGTCGCGCGCGGCGCTGAACCTGCGCGCAGGCCGCTTCGGCGGCACCGTGGGCACCGCGACCCTGCGCCTGGATCTGTCCGGCCATGTGCTGGCGCCGGGGCTGGTCAATGCGCACGAGCATCTGCAGGTGAACTGCGTGCCGCCGCTGCCGCAGCGTGCGCCTTTCCCCAACAGCTACGCCTGGATCGAAGCATTTCAGGCGCATTTCCAGCATCCGGCCGTCGCTGCGGCGCTGCGCGTGCCCAAGGCGGTGCGGCTGCGCCACGGCGGGCTGAAGAACCTGCTGGCCGGCGTCACCTGCGTGGCCCAGCACGACCCCTGGCACGCCACCCTGGATGAGGCGGATTTCCCGGTCGGCGTGCTCAACGAATTCGGCTGGAGTTACGCACTCGGCTGGACCGGCTACGGCCCGCCGGTGCAAGCCAGTTTCGCCGCCACGCCCCCCACGCATCCGTGGATGATCCATCTGGCAGAAGGCACCGATGCGGTGGCACGGGCGGAGCTGGACGACCTGGACCGTCTCGGTTGCCTGGCTGCCAACACGGTGTTGATCCACGGCGTGGGCCTGGGCGAGCAGGCGATCGAACGGGTGATCGCGCGCGGTGCGGCGCTGGTGTGGTGCCCGTCGAGCAATCTGGCGTTGCTGGGTCGCACGCTCGACCCCTGGCGGCTGTGCATGGCCGGGCGGCTGGCGCTGGGCAGCGACTCGCGCGTCAGCGGCGCGCGCGATCTGCTCGAAGAACTGCGCATCGCCGCCGACAGCGGGCTGGCGCCCGACCTGCTGCTGGGCCTGGTCACAGACCGGTCCGCGCGCATCCTGCGCATGCCAAGGCGCGGGCGCATCGCGCCGGGCGCCGCTGCGGATCTGGTGATCGTGCGCGACCGCGGCGGCGAGCCCGCCGACAGCGTCATCGGTTGTCAACGCAGCGAGCTGCGTGCGGTGATCCGCGACGGCAAGCCGCGCATTGCAGACCCGGATTTTGCGCCGTGGTTCGCGGCAGCCGGTGTTCCGGCCGTGCCGGTGGTGCTGGATGGCCGGCCCAAGCTGCTGGATGCGGCGCTTGCCGACCCCGCCGTGCTGGCGCTGGAGCCTGGTCTGCACCGTGTGCAGCCGCTCGCACCTGCGAGCACCAGGGACGTTGGTGCAGTGAGCGCGTTGGGAGCGGCGTCGTGAATACCATTCCGGTGCTCGAACCCGCTTCCGCATACGCGCTGTGGGCACAGGCGTATCCGCCGCATGCGCATAACCCGGTGATGCTGGCCGAAGAACGCGCCATGCTGGGCCTGATGCCGGCCAGCCTGCAGGGCCAGCACGTGCTGGACGCCGGCTGTGGCAGCGGCCGTTACATGCAGCACGCATTGCGCCGCGGCGCGCGGCATGTGACCGGTGTCGACCTGTCGCCGCAGATGTTGCAGCGCGCCGGTACCGAACTGGCAAAGCATTGGCCGCCCGCGCGCGTCAGCCTGCAGCAGGGCAGCCTGGACCAGTTGCCACTGGCCGATGCGGTGGCCGACCTCAGTGTCTGCGGCCTGGTGGTGGGCCACCTGCAGCGCCTGTGGCCGGCGCTGGAAGAACTGCATCGGGTGACCCGTCCCGATGGCCTGGTGATGTGCAGTGACGTACATCCGATCGGCCATGCGCTGGGGTGGCGTCGTGATTTCAAGGCCGATGGCCGGCACTACGCCGTGCGCCACACCCAGCATCTGTACAGTCACTGGCATGCGGCCTGCGCCGCGTTGGGCTTTGCGATCGAAGCGGTGGCCGAGCCGATGCTGGACCCGGCCGACATTCCTGCCGGCGCAAACTTCGACCGCACCGCGTTGCAGGTACCGGTGGCGCTGGTGCTGCGCCTGCGTCGCGTCGCGTGACCGGTGCGGTTGCAGTGGCCGTGTACGGCCGCACGCTGAGTGGCCAGACCAGGCTGCGCTGCGCCCACGTCGCGTCCTGCGCGGCTGCGGGTTGCCGCCGCACGCACCATTCGACACGGGCGATCTGCGCGTCATGAGCCTGCACGTGGCCCAGCTCAATCTGGTTCCTACCCCGCACGGTCTGAGCGCGGCGCAGGTGTTCGCTCAATGGCCGTCGCTGGCCGACATTGCCGAGGCCGTTGCCAGTGCCGGCGTGCGGGTCACGGTGATCCAGGCCTCGGCGCTGGATCAGCACATCGTCCAGGGCGGCATCGACTATCGCTTCGCGCCACTTGGCCCGCGGGGCAGCACCGCACGGGCGCGCACGCTGTGCAAACTGCTGCGCGAGATCGACGCCGACGTGATCCACGTGCACGGGCTGGAATTTGCCGGCGATGCACGGCGGCTGGCGCGCCGGCTGCCGCACGTGCCACTGCTGCTGCAAGACCATGCCAATCGTCCGCCGCGTTGGTGGAGCAGGCTGCTGTGGCGCGCGCGCTACAGCGCCGCTGCCGGGATTGCGTTCACCTCGCTGCAGCTGGCCCAGCCCTTCGTGCGCGCGCGCCTGTTTCGCCCGCAGACGCAGGTGGTTGCCATTCCCGAATCCAGCAGCCGCTTTACTCCCGGCGATCGCCTGCTGGCACGCGAACAAACCCGGCTGCAGGGCGAACCCTGCGTGCTCTGGGTCGGCCATTTGAGCGCTGCCAAGGACCCGTTGTGCGTGCTCGACGCGGTGGCCATGGCCGCGCGCATGCTGCCCGGCCTGCGGCTGTATTGCGTCTTCGATCAGGCGCCGTTGATGGACCAGGTCCGCCAGCGCCTGCGCGACGACCCGCGGCTGGCGCGCTGCGTGCAGTTGTTGGGCAAGGTCGATCATGCACAGGTGCAGGACTTGCTGCGGGCCAGCGATCTGTTCGTCTCGGCCAGCCATACGGAGAGCTGCGGCTACGCCGCGCTGGAGGCCTACGCCTGCGGAACGCTGCCGCTGCTGACCGACATTCCCGCATTCCGCGCGCTCAGCGATGCCGGCAGCATGGGCGAACTGTGGCCGGTGGGCGATGCCAGTGCGCTGTCGGAGCTGTTGTTGCGCGTGTCGCGGCAGCGGCCCGCCCGTGCGCAGGTGCGGGCGCATTTCGATGCGCGGCTGTCGTTTGTCGCAGTCGGGCAGCGCTGGGCGCAGGCGTACGCCAGCCTGCTGAAACCCCTGCGCGGGAGCGCGGCATGAAACTGGCGCTGGTGGTGCCCGGTGGGGTGGACCGCAGCGGCGAGGTGCGGGTGATCCCGGTGTTCCTGACCCTGATCGACTGGCTGGCGCGCAATCACCAGGTGCATGTATTCGTGCTGCACCAGGAGCCCTTGCCGGATACCTGGATGCTGCGCGGTGCCACGGTGCACAACATCGGCGCGCGGCGCACGCGCCTGCGTGCGGTCGCAGCCATCGTGGCGGAGCATCGTCGCGCCCCGTTCGATGTGATCCAGGCGGTTTTTTCCGGCTACTGCAGCCTCATCGCGGTGGCGGCGGCGCGCCTGTTGCGGCGTCCCAGCGCGGTGCACATCGCCGGTGGCGAGCTGGTGGCGCTGCATGCCATCGGCTACGGCGGCCGTCGCAAATGGCGCGGCCGCCTGCGCGAGGCGGTGATCCTGCGGCTGGCCGATCGGGTCACTGCGGCCAGCGAACCCATCATCGCCTCGCTGCAGGCACTGGGCATCGCTGCCACGCGCGTGCCGCTGGGCGTGGATCTGCGTGCCTGGCCGGTGGCGCCACCGCGTGTCCGCCAGGGTGCGGTCGCGCGCCTGCTGCACGTGGCCAGCCTCAACCCGGTCAAGGACCAGCGCACCCTGCTGCAGGCGATGGCCGCGCTCAAGCGCGCCGGGGTCGCTTTTACGCTGGACATGGTTGGCGTGGACACCCTGGATGGCGCCATGCAGCGCCAGGTGCAGGCGTTGGGCCTGCAGGATCAGGTGCGCTTTCTGGGCTTCAAGACCCAGCGCGAGCTGCGCCCGATCATGCTGGCGGCCGATCTGTTGCTGCTGTCCTCGTTACACGAAGCCGGGCCCATGGTGCTGCTGGAAGCGGCCGTGGCCGGTGTGCCGACGGTCGGCACGGCGGTCGGCCATCTGGTCGAATGGGCGCCGGTTTCGGCACTGGCGGTGCCGCCCGGCGATTGGGCCGGAATGGCCGAGGCGGTCCGGCAGGTGCTCGGCGATGACCAATTGCGCCTGCGCCTGGCCTGGGCAGCGCAGTGCCGCGCAGTGCGCGAAGATGCCGCGTTCACCACCCGCCTGTTCGAGCAACTCTATCGGCAGGTATGCGACGCACGACCGTTGTCTTGACGGGTCGGGTGCAGCGCCGTAGCGCGGAACGACGGTCGGCGTTGGGGCGTGCCCAACCCGTGGCGCAGCTGCGGAGTGCGCCGTGCACCTGGCCGACGGGCGATCGCGCCCGATGCGGCCGTGGCGCAGCGCGTGGCAGCCGGCACGCGGCGGTAACGGCCCGACCGGCGCGTACAACGCCGCGCCGCTGAGCCGCACCTTCGGCCGCAGCAGACGCCGCGCAGACGTCGCGCGGCATGGCACACATGCAATCGCTTTGCTGCTACGCCGGCTGCAGATAGCCCTCCAGCGCCGCACGCACCACATACAGCATGTCGGTACGGGGCACCGGCCGGGTCAGTCGCGTCATCAGGCGGCGTGCCTGGGTCTGCCGCACCCATGGCTGGTCCTGCAGCCACAACTGCGTCTGCAGCATGTCCGCGCGCTCCTTGCGGCTCTCGGCCGAGGGCACCACGCGCTCGCGCAGATACTGCCGCGCTTCGCGCAAGGAGCCGGACCATTCGATCCCCGGCAGGGCGGACAACCACAGGTTGGAGCACGACGCGGTGGTCAGGGTCTGTCGCGCGGCGCGCCTGCGCAGCAGTCGCGGGCATTCCGCATGCAGGCGGGCCATCACCGCAGGCGGCACCACCGTGCGGTAGTAGCGTTGCAGCAACAACAACGGCGGCAATGCCCACCAGGGCGACACCGCCGGGTCTTCCCACAGTTCCTGCCAATCGCGTGGCCCCATGCGGGTGGCCAGCAACGCAAGATCGTGCAGATGCATCAGGCGGATGCTGCGATGGCAGATGCCGCCAGCGGCATGCAGCAGCAGGTGGCTCATCAGCGCGCCAGTCGACGGATACGGGTTCAGGCCCGGCTGCGCATGCTCCGGCCAGATGCGTGCGGTGATGTCCACGCCGCGCACCGGCAGGCGCTCCTGGATACGCGTATGCAGCTCGATGTTGATCGGAGCATCGCGATGCTCGCCCAGTCCGGCTACCGCATTGCCGCGGATGGGTTTGAACACCTGGTGCTTCCATTGTTCGAACGAGGCGGTGTAGCCCAGCTCGCACAGCACCGCTGCAACCGCGGGTGCAGCGTCCGGCTCCACCAGTAGATCGATATCGGCCATCGGGCGATCGCCGGGCAGGTACACCCCCAACCGGTGCAAGGCGGTGCCCTTCAATCCCACCAGGGCAATGCCGGCACTGCGGGCGGCGCTGTCGATACGGGCCAGCAGCACGGCAATGCGCCGGTGGCGGTCTTCGACATGGCGGCGTTGCTCGGTGAGAAAGGCCGTCCATTGCGCGTCCTGCCACAACGAGCGGCGCTGCAGCAGCGGGGAGACGCCATGTGCCGCCGCCGCGGCCGCCGCCAGTTGCCACTGCAGCCGGTCCCACTGCGGCGCGCTGTCGCCCGGCTGTGCCAGCTCGTGCGCCAGCTGCTCGGTGGCGGTGTGCAAGCCGTGTTTGATGGTACGGAGCGAGGGCTGCATGCGGGCGTGATCCGGAAGGTCGAAGGGAGATGTCGCGACGCGTCGTTGTCTGAAACGCGTCGCGGAGTTGGTGCGGTCAAGCGGCTCGCAGGGTGCCGCGATGAAGCTGGCTACATGGCGTGCACAGCGAACTCGCGCCACGGATGTGCTCAGCCCACCAGCACGGTGGCCAACGCCCGTGGTTGTCGTGCGGCCAGCGTGGCAAGCGGTTCGGTCCGGTGGCGATGTTCAACGGCGATCAGCGCAGACCAGCGTGCTTCCAGCGCCTCGGCCGCGCGTGCAAATGCGTCGGCGGCCATGCCGGCGCGTGCCTGTTGCAGATCGACCTGGGTGTGCAGCAGGTCGCGCACGCTGCGATAGAACTCCGAGTCGTACGCACCATGGAACATCATCGCCAGATCGTCGCTGTCCTGCCAATGCGTCTTGCCGCCCAGCTGGTTTTTGACCTCTTCGTAGAACTTGGTGCCGGGCAGGGGATAAGACACGCTGACGCCGATGATGTCTGGGTTGGCCTGCGTCACCAGCGCACGCGTGGCCAGGATGTCGTCGAGGTCTTCGCCCAGATATCCCAACTGGATGAAAAATCCCACGCGGATGCCCTGTGCTCCCAGGCGTCGGCGCGCCGCGATCACCTCGGCGACCTGCGTGCCCTTGGTCATCCGGTCCAGCACGCGTTGGCTGCCACTTTCTGCGCCGATCCAGGCTTCCGCGCATCCGGCCCGCGCCAGGGCCGCAGCCATGCGTTCGCTGGCCAGGTCGGCGCGGGTCTGGATGGTGAACGGGATGGCGCCATCGGCCTCGGTCAGGCGTTGCGCAAAGGTTTCCACCCAATCGATGTGGAAGCCGAAAATATCGTCGGCCATCCACAGGTGGTCGGGCTGGAAGCTGCGTTTGAGATGGATCATCTCGGCGGCTACGTCCTCGGCGCCGCGGCGTTTGTAATGGTTGCCCCAGATCGGCTTGGCGCACCAGTTGCACCGGAACGGGCAACCGCGCGAGGCCGCCATGTTCAGGCTGAAATAGCCATGGCGCTGCTGCCAGAACTGCCGGTAGCGCGGCATGTCGACCAGGTCCCAGGCGGGCAGGCCACTCAGGCGCGCGTCCGGCGGCTGCGCACCCGGATGCGCGCGCACCACGGCAGGATCGCGGGTGGCGATGCGCGCAACGCCGGCCAGCCACTCGCTCGTGGCGATCTGCGGGTCGGCCTCGAGGCTTTCGATCAGTTCGATCAGTGGCGTAATGCCTTCGCCAATCAGCACTGCGTGCGCGCCGGCAGCCAGAAAGACATCCGGGTTGTCGGACGCATCGGAGCCCGCCACCAGCACGCGGCAGCCGGCTGCATGCGCCTGCCCGATCATGCGGCAGGCCGCCTCGCGCATCCGGCCCAGGCACATCTTGGTGAGAAAGTTGAAGTTGTCCTCGTAGAACACCACCAGCTGCGGTTGCGCGTCCTGCAGCGCACCGGCGTACTCCTCGACATCGTCGGCCAGCATGGCATCGAACAGGCGCAACGCATGGCCACGTTCGCGCAGCAGCGCGGCAATCTGCAGCGTCGCCAAGGGCGGGTACGGTTTGCCGCGCTCCCATTGCTTGGGGTCGTAACGCAGGAAATACGAATGACTGACCTGGATCTTTAGCATCTGCACAAGGCTCTCGTTCTGTCGCCAGGTGGCGCGCAGCGGCGGCGTGCGCAGACACCGGCATTCGGCTCGGCAGTAGGTGCGCATGCAGGCGGCTTTGGTTGCGCTGTCGCGCTGCCAGCGGCGGTACGGTGGCGCGGCGATGCATCACCTGTGTCGATGCAACCTTTGTCTAGCGAATCGGCACCCACCGGCTGATCGATGCAATGAATGGACAGGCATGCCGCAGTCGGATGCATTGGCGCAACACATGCCGCCGGGCGAGCACGCAGCCCTGGCCACGCCGGGCGTGCTGGCCGCCGATCCGTTTGGCGAGCAGCGGCCGCGTCGTTTCAGCGTGCAGCGGCAGATTCTCGGTGCGCTGTTCCACTTCAGCAGCGACAGTCACGCGCTGCTGGCGCTGGTCGATGCCGCGTATGCCGGGTTGCCGGCGCATCACCTGCCCGGCGAGCCGCAGTTCCACATCAGCCTGGATCTGCTGCCGCGCGTATCGCACGGCCGTGTTGCCGTGCCGCCGCCGGTGCGCACGCACGCCGTCGGCGGGCTGGTGTGCGGGGTCATGGATGCCTGCAACTATCTGATGCTCTCGGTGCCCGAGCGCCGCGCGATGCTGGTGGTTTCCGAGGACATGCTGGCGCACGCCTATCACGTGCGTTACGAGCTGATCGAGTTCGCCGTGTTCCTGCTGGCCGCGCGTGGCATGGGGCTGGTGCCGTTGCATGGGGCCTGCGTCGGCCGTCGTGGGCGCAGCGTGCTGTTGTTGGGCGCCAGCGGCGCGGGGAAATCCACGCTCGCCTTGCATTGCCTGCTGCATGGACTGGAGTTTGTTGCCGAAGACGGCGTGTTCGTGGCGCCGGACAGCCTGCTGACCACCGGCGTGGCCAACTTTCTGCATCTGCGGCCCGAGGCGCTTGCGCTGGTCGATGCGCGCACGCGCGCCTGGATCAGTGCCTCGCCCACCATTGTCCGTCGCAGCGGCGTGGAGAAGTTCGAAGTGGATATCCGTCATGGCCAGGCCACGCTGGCGCCCACGCCCTTGCAGCTGTGTGCGGTGGTGATGCTCTCCCCGCTATCGGCCTGCACGTCCGCGCCGGGCCTGGTTCCGGTGCCCACCGCACAGATCGCCGAGTGCCTGGCACGCGACCAGCCCTATGCGGCCGGGCAGCCGGGGTGGCAACGGTTTGTCGCTCAGGTGCAGCGTATCGGCATGTCGACCCTGCGTCGTGGCGCCCAGCCGCAGGCCTCGCTGGAGGCGGTGCTGCAGGTGTTGCGATGAACCCACCGCCGCAATGGCCGTGCGCAGACTGCGCGCCGCCCGCCCCGGCATGTCGCAGTGCTGTGGACGCGGCGCAGCACTGCGTTGCGCGCTGCTGATGCATAAGGCCATCGCTCGCCATGACGTGGTGGCCGTGCTGCGCCGCTTCGCCGGCACGCTGGTGCCGGCAGATGTGCCATCGATGATCATGTACGTGGCATTGTCGCTGGCGGCCGCCTGCGTCGGCAGCATCGTGGCGGTCTGTCTGGTTCCGCTGGTCCAGCCCGGTCATGGCGTGCAGCTGGCCGGCTATCGACTCACCGTGCCGGGTGGTTTGCCGATGCAGGCCGGCCTGTTTGTGGTGGTGAGCCTGGTGTTCGCCGCGTTGCGCTGGCAGGGTGCCCGGCTGGCGGCGCGGTTGACCAGTCGTTATGCGCTGGGCCTGCGCCGACGTGTGCATACCGCCCTGATCGATGCGCCGCTGCCCGCGCTGGCGGGTACCAGCTCCGCCGAAATCGCCAACGTGCTGACCTATAACATCGAGATCGCAACGCAGGGCTTCAGTGCCGTGCTGCAGTTGCTGGTGGCCGGCATTACGGCCGCCGTGAGCCTGTGCATTGCGGTGTTGATCGCACCATCGTTGCTGCTTGCCACGCCGCTGCTGGCATTGCTTGCGTGGCTGGGTCTGCGCCTTTCCAGCAGCGCGGCGCAGGCGCGCATCAGCCGCGACTATGTGGCCGACATGACCCGGTTGTTCTGGTTGAGCGAGGACTTTCCGCGGCGTCTGCGCCACGTGCGCTCGTTCCAGCGCGAGGACGTGGAAACCGGGCATTACGAGCGCATCTCCGCGCGCCTGGGCCAGGGCTATGCACAACAGCAGGCACTGGTGGCCAGCAGCCGACTGGTGCTCGAAGTCACGGCAGTGGCCGCCATCGCCGGCATTCTGGTGCTGGCCAATCTGTGGCAAGGCGGCGAGCGTGCTGCGCTGATCACGGTCAGTCTGCTGCTGGGGCGGCTGCTGCCTTATCTGGTCACCACGCGGCAAAGCGTGCAGCAACTGCGCTCTGCCTGGCCGGCCCTGCAACTGTGGCAGCGCCATGTGGACCTGGGCGCCGCCCGTGCCCCGGCTTCTGCCGTCGCCGCCTGTTCGCTGCCCGCCGCACTGCAGATCGAGCGCATTGCGCTGGCGCCGCCGCTGGCCCGGCTGGAGATCGCTGCGTTGGTGCTGGTGCCGGGTGAAATGACCCTGGTCGTGGGCCCGTCCGGCATCGGCAAGAGCAGCCTGATGGACGTGCTGTCCGGGCAGACGTCGCCGCAGCTGTTCGATGCGCACATGGGCGGGCGTCGGCTGGATTTTGCCGCCTACCGGCAGCTGGTCCGGCATGGCGCCTACCTCGGGCAGGGCGTGCGGCCGTGGCAGCGCAGCGTGCGCGATTGCCTGGACTGGGCGCTGCCGGGTGTGCCGGAGGAGCGCATGTGGGCAGCGCTGAGCGACGTCGGTTTGCGCGCACGCCTGCAGCGCGAGGGGCAGGGGCTTGAGACCGTCATCCATGGGCAACCCAGCCGTCTGTCCGGGGGTGAGGTACAGCGGTTGTTATTGGCGCAGGTGTTGCTGCGCCAGCCCGCCCTGGCGGTGCTGGATGAAGCCACCAGCGCGCTGGATGCAGATGCCGAGCACCAGGTGCTGTGCATGCTGCGGCAGCGTCTGCCGCAGACCGCGCTGGTCGTGGTCTCGCACCGCACCAGCCTGGCCGCGGTGGCCGACCGCACGGTGGCCTTGGGCGCCGCGCCTGACGCGCAGGCGCAGGGCAGGGCTGCGGTCGCCACCACGCGCGGCGCATGATGCGCGCAGCGCCACTGCGCAGCGGCTAACCGGCGATATCTTCCAGCGCACGATTGCGCGTGCGCGGCCCGAACACGGCGATCACGCTCGCCACGATCGACATGCTGATCACGATGAAGCCCAGCACGCCGTCGCTGCCGACCCGGCTCAGCAACCAGCCGATCAATACGCTGCTGCACGCGGTGGACAGGCGACTGAACGAATAGCAGAAGCCCACCGCACGCGCGCGCAATGTGGTGGGGAACAGCTCGGCCTGGTACCCGTGATAGGCAAAACTCATCCAGGCATTGCAGAACGCGATCATGGCGCCGCACAGCACCATGCCGATGGCCTGCTGCTGCAGCGAGAACGCCACCCCGAACACCACCGCGCCCAGCGCCGATGCGGTGATCTGCCATTTGTTTTCCCAGCGTTGCGCAACGCGCAGCAACAGCAGCGGCGCCAGCGGGTAGGCCAGCGAGATCGCAAACGAATATCCCAGGCTCCTGCTCACCCCGTTGCCCTGCGCGGCAATCAGCGCCGGCGGCCAGTTGCCGAAGCCGAAGAAGCCGATGGCCTGAAAAACATGGAACACCACCAGCATGCCGATGCGGCCGCGATACGGCGCGCGCCACAACTGCGAGACCTCTGCCCGGCCGGTCGGCCGCGCGGCGGCCGCCTGCGGTGCCGGCAACGGCGCGCCGAGATCGCGCATGCAGCGGGCTTCCAGTTGCGCCAGCACTGTGTCCGCTTCGGCGTGGCGGCCCTGCGCGGCCAGCCAGCGCGCCGATTCCGGCAGGCGGCTGCGCAACCACCAGATCGCCAACGCAAACACGCCGCTCAGCAGCACTACCCAGCGCCAGCCGCTGACGCCCAGCGGCGCGTGCGGCACCAGCAGCCAGGCGGCCAGGGCGACGGCGGGCACCGCCAAAAACTGCACGAAGAACGCGAATGCGAACGCCGCGCTGCGCATGTGCCGCGGCACCAGCTCTGACAGGTAGGTATCGATGGTGACCAGCTCGATGCCCAGCCCGATGCCAACCAGAAGGCGCAGCACGATCACGCCGGTGGCGGTGTCTTGCCGCCCCATCGCCACGGTCGCGGCGGTGTACCAGACCAGCGCAAAGGTGAATACCGGACGGCGCCCGAAGCGATCGGCAAACGGGCTCAGCAGCGCAGCACCGACAAACAGGCCCAGGAAGGTCGCCGCCGCGAACGCGGCCTGATCGGACATGCCGAACGCGCCGTCGGCACCGCTGGCAAAGATGCCGTCGGCGATCAGCCCGGGGCTGATGTAGGCGGTCTGGAACAGGTCGTACAGCTCGAAGAAGCCGCCCAGCGCCAGCAGGCCAACCAGCCGCCACAGGGTGGCGCTGGCCGGCAAGCGATCGATCCTCGCTGCGATCTGCGCAGAAGGCGAGGGCGGTACAAGGGCAGGCGCGGCAATCGGAGACATGTGCAGCCAGTCGTAGACGGAGCGGCGCCATCATAGGCAGTGCCCAGATCCCACAGCGGCCACGCTTCGCGGCGCAGTCAAGGCGTTCGCCTGCAAGTCAAGATGGCGCTGTGCATACGGACACCAGCGGACAGCACGACAAGCGTGCATGCAAGGTCCACCAGGCTTCACCCTTGCCCTCATCCGGCGCTACGCGCCACCTTCTCCCGGCGGGAGAAGGAATAGCCCCTCTCCCGCCGGGAGAAGGGTTGGGTGAGGGCCCCTGTGCCGGGAGTCGGGCAGGCCACGAAGCACTCCGCTTCGCTGCATGCTTATCACTACTCGGTCCCACAACCGCACCCGTTGTCCGACTGCTGGAATGCTGTAATCCCCTCAGCGCCCATGAAACCGCTGGCAATCCCCCCCGGGCAGCCCCATTTCCTGCACATCATTCTTCCCGGAGCCGTCCGATGACGCCCATTTCCGTGCTCGACCTGGCGCCCGTCTGCGAAGGCAGCGACACCACCCACGCCTTCGCCAACATGCTCGATCTGGCGCAACACGCCGAGCGCTGGGGCTACCAGCGTTACTGGCTGGCCGAGCATCACAACATGCCCGGGATCGCCAGCGCGGCCACCGCCGTGCTGATCGGTCATGTGGCCGGGGGCACCAAGACCATTCGTGTCGGTGCCGGCGGCATCATGTTGCCCAACCACGCGCCGCTGCAGGTGGCCGAGCAATTCGGCACGCTGGCCTCGCTGTATCCGCAGCGCATCGACCTGGGGCTGGGGCGCGCGCCCGGCACCGACCAGCCCACCGCGCGTGCCTTGCGCCGTTATTTCGATAGCGCCGACCAGTTCCCGCAGGATGTGGCGGAGTTGTTGCGTTACTTCGCGCCCGCCGTGCCGGGACAGCTGGTGCAGGCGGTTCCCGGTGCCGGCCTGGACGTGCCGGTGTGGCTGCTGGGGTCCAGCCTGTTCAGTGCGCGGCTGGCGGCGGCGATGGGCTTGTCGTTCGCGTTTGCCTCGCACTTCGCGCCCGACGCGATGGACGAGGCGGTGGCGATCTACCGCCGCGAATTCCGCCCGTCCGCACAGCTGGCCAAGCCGCACGCGATGCTTGCGCTGAACGTGGTGGCGGCCGACACCGAGGCGCAGGCGCGGCGCCTGTTCACCACCCAGCAGCAGAGTTTCGTCAATCTGCGACGCGGCAGGCCCGGCAAGATTCCGCCGCCGATCGACGACATCGACGCCTTCTGGCAGCCGCACGAGCGCGCCGGCGTGGAGCGCGCGCTTGCATGCACGGTGCTGGGCGATGCGGAGCAGGTGGCGCACGGCGTGGCGGCCTTCATCGAGCGGCATGCGCCCGACGAGTTGTTGTTCACTGCCAACATCTACGACCACAGCGCACGTCTGCGCTCGTTCGAACTCGCGGCCGCTGCCTGCCGCGAGCTGGACGTGACCACTGCGTGATTCACGTCGCTTTGCGCGGCGATCCGCTCAGATGCGTGCATCTCCATCGGGAAGGCAGGCATGCAATTTCAGGATCGCAGCGACAGCATCAAGCAATTGGCGGAATTGATTCGCGGCGTGGACATCGCGATGTTCACCACCGTGTCGGCGGACGGCAAGCTGGTCAGCCGTCCGCTGGGCACGCAGGAAGTGGAATTCGATGGCGACCTGTGGTTCGCCACCGCGGCCGACAGCCCGAAGGTGGCCGAGATCGCCGCCGACCCGCGCGTCAACGTGGCCTACGCGTCGGCATCCAAGAACACCTATGTGTCGGTTGCCGGAACTGCGCGAGTCGTCCACGACCGCGCCAAGATCGATGCATTGTGGTCGCCGGCAATGAAGGTGTTTTTCCCCGGTGGCAAGGACGACCCCAACCTGCGTCTGATCCATGTGCGCGCCGAATCGGCCGAATATTGGGACGGCCCGAGCGGCCTGCTCGGCAAGGCCTTGTACTTCGTCATGACAGCCGTGACCGACGACACCGCCAGCCTTTCGGACAACCGCGTGGTCGATCTGAAGTGAGCAAGACCTGAGCTGGTGTAGCGACGACGATCAGCCCATTGCCAGGCAAGAGACGATCAGCCCTTGCCGGGCAAGAGCGAGGTGGCGTGCAGGTTCCCGGCGCGCGTGTAGCGCAACACCGCGCGCGGGGCGTGTAAGCCCCTCTCTTGCGGGAGAGGGGTTGATGTGAGGGTAAGGTCGCTCGCATCACCTCAGCGCGCCGGAAACAGATCGGCGCTGCGGAGATCCGTCAGGAAAGTTTCCACCAAGCCAGCTCAGCCAGCACCGTCGCCACACCTCCGCGGGCCAGCACACCGCACGCTCCACCGACACACGCGCAGCCAAGCTCCATCAGCGAGGCACACCAACGCCCGCCGGTGACCGCAGCCTCAACGCCAGGCCAGCGGCCACCAGCCGCGAATCAGGTCCACCAACTGATCCGAGGTCACGCCGAACACGGCAATCGAGATCAATGCCGCCGCCCAGCCCGCCAGCATCAGGGCGCCATCGCGCTCCAGCAGGGCCAGCGCAAACAACAGCAGAATCAGCCCGAACACATAGTTGGTGAACGGGATCGGCAGCGTCAGCAGGACGCCAACCAGTACCAGCAGCGCCCCGGTGAACACCTGCGCCGGCATGCGGTCCAGCACACCATGCAGGCGTGGCCTGAGCAGGCGGTCCAGCCGCTGCAGGGTCGGCGCCAGCTTCGCCACGAAGCGCTGGCTGGTGCGCCGCTTCGGGCCACGGTCGCCGATGAACCCCGGCACCCAGGGCTTGCGCAGGCAACACATCATCTGCAGGCCGATCAATACCGTCAGCGGGCCGCTGATGCCGCCGGCCACGCCGGGAATGGGAATGAAGGATGGCAGGATCGCCAGGAACAGGAACACGCCGAATGCGCTCTGCTGCAGATCGGCCAGGATCTCGCGCACGCGCAACACGTGCTCCGGGTCGCCGTCGCTGAAGGCCGCCAGCAGGCTGCGAATGCCTTCGTTGCGGTAACGCATCTGTTCGCTGCCGGCGTCCTCCGAAGGCGGCGCGCTGTTATCCGACGATGTCATCGCTGCCCTCGTCGCCGACGCGGCTCAGCAACAACTTGTCCACGCGCGCACCGTCCAGATCCACGATCTCGATCCGCCAGCCCGCCCAGTCGAAGAATTCGCCGGCCTGCGGAATCCGGCCGAAGTAATAGATGCAGAGCCCGGCCAGCGTGTGGTAGTCGCCTTCGTCGGCATCCGGCAGTTCGGCTCCCAGCACCTCGCGCAGCTCTTCCACCGGCAGCGAGCCGTCGATCAGCAGCGAGCCATCCGCGCGCGTCACCACCAGCGCATCTTCGTCGGTGTTTTCCACCGCCTGCAGACGGCCGACCACCGCACCCATCAGGTCGCTGATGGTCACCAGGCCGCGGATCTCGCCATATTCGTCGACCACCAGGGCCATCGACTGCTGCTCTTCGCGAAAGATCTCCAGCAGCTTCATCGCGTGCGTGGATTCGGAGACGAACAAGGTCTCGCGCAGTGCCTGGAACAGGTTCTCGCCGTGCCCGCCCATGCGCGTGACCAGCGATTTGACTTCCAGTACGCCGGCAATGTCCTGGTCGCTGCCGCGATACACGGGGTAACGCGAGAATTCATGCTCGCGCATCACCGCAAAGTTACGTTCCGGCTCGGCGTTGGCGTCCAGCCAGGCGATGCGGTTGCGCGGGGTCATCAAACTGTCGGCGGTACGGTCGCCCAGCCGCATCACGCGATTCATCATGTCGCGCTCGTGCGCGTCGATCACGCCGGCCTCGTGGCTTTCGGCCACCAGCATGCGGATCTCTTCTTCGGTCACCGATGCCGACTCGTCCTTGCCCATGCCCAGCATGCGCAGCACCAGCCGGGTCGAGCGTGCCAGTATCCACACGCCGGGCGCGGCGATCCTGGCCAGCCAGGTCATCGGCACCGCGACCACCCCGGCGATGTCCTCGGAGTTGCGCAGCGCCAGCCGCTTGGGCACCAGCTCGCCGAAGATCAACGTCAGGAAGGTGATCAGCGCCACGGCCAGGGTGCTGCCGATCACCACCGAGTAGGGGCGCGGCTTGCCGACCAGCTCGAACGAGGCAGACAACGCCGGGAACACGCCCTGCAGCCAGCTGCTGATCGCCTCGCCGATGGCCTCGCCACCGAACACGCCGGTCAGGATGCCGATCAGGGTGATGCCGATCTGGACCGTGGACAGAAAGTTCTCGGGGCTTTCGGCCAGGGCCAGCGCCCGTGCGGCGCGCTTGCTGGAGCCGGCCATCTGCTTCAGGCGGCTCTTGCGCGAGGTCATCAACGACATCTCCGACATGGCGAAGAAGCCGTTCAACAGGATCAGGGCGATGACAATCAGAAACTCAACCACGGGCGTCTTCCCCGGTCAGTGAAGGGGAGGGCGGGCAAGCACGGGGTTGGCCGGCGCGCGCAAGGGCGGGGCGGCAACGGGGGAATATAGGGTCGTCTTCCATAGGGTGCGCCCGAAGGCGCGCGAGCATGGTAGCAAACCACAGGGTGGTTCGAGCCGGGAAATGCCGGCGTGAAGGCCGCAGGCGGCGCCGATATACCCAGACAGGTCATGGACCGGTCATAATTCGCCCCTGGTGCCGTCCTCCCTCGACGGCAGGAAGTTCTCCACCCATGTTCTCGTTGCAGACCATCTTCGGTTCCGGCAAGCAGTTCTATTCGCTCCTGAACGAAGCGGCGCAGGCCGCCTACGACAGCACCAAGGCGTTGCACGCCATGATGCGCGAGTCCGACCGGCAGCCCGCACTGGACGCCTTCAAGCTCGCCCGCCTGCGCGAACGCGCTGCCTCCGACAAGATCGGCCAGGCCTTGGTGGACAGCTTCATGACCCCGATCGAGCGCGAAGACATCGAAGCGCTGGGTTCGGCGTTGTACAAGATTCCCAAGCAGGTCGAAAAATTCGC
Organism: Xanthomonas sp. NCPPB 1068; assembly: GCF_041479385.2. Lineage (NCBI taxonomy): Bacteria > Pseudomonadati > Pseudomonadota > Gammaproteobacteria > Lysobacterales > Lysobacteraceae > Xanthomonas > Xanthomonas sp. NCPPB 1068. The sequence goes on from NZ_CM192986.1 coordinate 1,960,751, forward strand.
CGACCGCTATTCGCTGGCCACCCAGCACCTGGAACACATCGACTTCGCCCCGCGCGCGGCGATGCTGGAGCAGGCTGCCGCGGTGGTGGTGGAGATGGTCGACGACCTCCCACGCATGAACATCGATCGCATGACCGCGCTCAACGACAAGCTGCGCATGCTCGAGAACGAGGCCGACCGTCTGATGCTCGAGCTGTATCGCGACATCTATTCCGGCCGCCTGGATACGCTGCAGATGTTCCTGCTCAAGGAGTTCTTCGAGATCCTGGAAAAAGCCATCGACCGTTGCCGCGAGGCAGGGGTGGTGGTGTACCAGATCGTGTTGAAGAACAGCTGAGGTCGCCGCGTGCTTACCCTTGTTCTGGTGGTGATCCTGGCCGCGTTGGTGTTCGAGTTCATCAACGGCTTCCACGACACCGCCAACTCCATCGCCACCGTGGTCGCCACCAAGGTGCTGTCGCCCGGCTGGGCGGTGATGCTGGCGGCCGGCATGAACCTGATCGGCGCCCTCACCGGTACCGCAGTGGCGCTGACCATTGCCTCGGGCCTGCTCAACACCAACGTCGTGGATGTCACCCCGCAGGTGATCCTGTGCGCACTGCTGGGCGGCATCATCTGGAACCTGATCACCTGGTGGAAGGGGCTGCCGTCGTCGTCCTCGCACGCCTTGATCGGTGGCCTGTGCGGCGCCGGCCTGGCCGCGGCGCACAACAACTGGGACGCGCTGATCTGGTCGGAGAACATCGGCAACTGGGCCAAGAACAAGGGCCTGTTGTGGAAGGTGTTCGTGCCGATGATCACCTCGCCGATCGCCGGCTTCCTGCTCGGCATCGTGGTGATGGTGCTGCTGTGGGCGATCATCGCCGGCATGTCCAGGCTTGGCGGCCCGATCGGGCGGCTGGCGCGGCCGCGCTGGGTCAATGCGTTCTTCGGCAAGGCGCAGATCGCCTCGGCTGCGTACATGGGCTACGCGCACGGTCACAACGACGCGCAGAAGACCATGGGCATCATCGCCATGACCCTGATCGGCGCGCAGTCGGCCGGTGCGCTGGATGACCTGCCCAGCTGGCTGTCGTTCCTGCACCCGGGCACCGGCCTGGCCGCCGGTGCCGGTATCCCGATGTGGATCGTGCTGACCTGCGCGGTGGTGATGGCGGCCGGCACGGCGTCCGGCGGCTGGAAGATCATCAAGACGCTCGGCCACAAGATGGTCAAGCTGCATCCCATCCACGGCTTTGCCGCCGAAACCAGCTCGGCCACGGTGCTCACCGTGGCCGCGCACTTCGGCATGCCGGTATCCACCACGCACAGCATCTCCACCGCGATCATGGGCGTGGGCTTTGCCAAGAACCCGCGCTCGCTGCGGCTGGGCGTGATCGAGCGCATCGTCTGGGCCTGGATCCTCACCATTCCCGCGGCCGGCGGTGTGGCGTATCTGATCCTGCGCATGTTCGAGCTGTTCGGCTGGACCTGACACGGTGTCGCGGTGCGGTCACGCACCGCGACCACGATGCGGCCCTTGCGCAAGCCATCTGCCACCGGCGGTGTGCCTGCGCGTTCTGAGTGAGACCCTGCCTCGATGATGCTTGCCCTGGTGTGCGTGTTGTTCGGGTTTGCCTGGTTGATCGATCGCCGCGGCCTGCGGCGATTTTCGCGTCTGCTGGGCGGCATCAGCCTGGCGCTGGTGTTTGCCGTGGGCTGCGGCCCGTTGCCGTCATGGATGCTGCAACACCTGCAGCGCACCGGGGTCAACGACTTCAACGCGTGGGGCGCGCGCAACGTCATCGTGCTGCTCGGCGCCGGCACGGTGCGCCCGGAGGGGCGTGACGCGGTGGCCGAGGCCAACATGTTCGCCTACGGCCGCATTGTCGAATCGGCGCGGCTGTACCAGCAGTGCCGCCGCAGCGGCGGCGATTGCAAGATCGAGATCAGCGGTGGCGACGCGCGCGGCCTGGGCCTGTCCGAGGCGGTGGTCTACCAGCGCGTGTTGATCGGGCTGGGGATCGAGCGGGCGGATCTGATCATGGAGCCCTCCAGCATGAACACCTGGCAGAACGCGCAGTTCAGCCAGCCGCTGCTGCGCGCGCACCGGCCCGACCGCATCGTGCTGGTGTCCTCGGCCACGCATCTGCGCCGCGCCGAGCTGTACTTCCGCCACTTCGGCATCGACGCCGTGCCGGTGCGTGCGGACTGGCTGACCGCCTCCTGGTCGGTGCTGCCGCAGAGCTACAACTTCACCCTGGCCGATGTGGCCCTGCACGAATACCTGGGCATCGCGCGCTACAGCGTCTACCAGTGGCTGGGCTGGAACGTCAAAGCCACCGAGCCCGGCGCGGTCTGAGCGCCGTGCGGCGCGGCTGCTTCACCGCCGGACCTCGCACGCCCGGCGATGGCTGCACTCAGCGCGCCTGGTACATCGCCTTGACGTCGTTGCGGAACGCGGCCTGGCTGTCGGCGCGGTTGTAGAACATGTGGCCGCCCGGGTATTCGCGCACCTGCACGCGTTTCGGGTCGCTGCCCATTGCCGGCATCTGGTCCACGGTCAGGATCGAACCCATGAACGGGCAGGAGAGGTCGTTCCAACCGTGCGCGATCAACACGCGCAACTTGGGGTCGATCGCCACCGACTGGCGCAGCTGCGTCACCGCACCCTTGCGCAACTCGTCACCCCAGTCCCAGAGCGCGTTGACCTCCATATTGATTGCCTGATAACGCGCATCGACCTTCCAGCCGACCACGCGGGTGACGAAGTCCACCATCGCGGTGGTGGTCGGCGCGATGATGCTGTCCAGCAGCGGGTCGTTGGCGCGTTGTTCGGCATCGTTGGGGAACGGGTCGAAGGCGGTCACGTTGGAGTCGTAACGGCTGCCCAGCTCGCCCTTGTCGCGAAACACCTCGCGCAGATACGCCTGGGTTTCCAGGCGTCCACCGGAACGCCGCACGTACGCCGGGTCCAGCCCGGTCATGCGGGTCACCTGCTGCAGCATCGCTTCGGTCGCCTGCGGGTCGGTGCGTCCTTTCATCAACGCCACTGCGTAGTCGCCGCGCGTGTAGTCGATCACCTGGCGCATGGCGCTGTCGCTGAGCTGGCCCTGGCGCTCCAGATGCGCAGCAGCGATGGAGGGCAGTGTCAGCATCCACGCCAGCGGGGAGACATCGCCGTTGTCGTCCAGGGTGGGATTGAGATACGGCGACACCAGCACCACGCCGTTCATCGCCACACCCAGCCGCGTCTGCAGGAAATGGGTGATGCGCGGGCCGCGGAAGCCGCCGTAGCTTTCGCCCACCAGATACTTGCGCGCCTGCAGGCGGCGGTTCTTGAGCAGCCAGTCGTAGATCACGCGCGAGAGATATTCCACATCCGCCTGCGGGTTGTAGAACTGTTTCTTGGCATCGTCGTCGCCGATCAAGGCGCGGCTGAAGCCGGTGCCCACCGGGTCGATGAACACCAGGTCGGTGAAGTCCAGCCAGGTGCCCGGGTTGTCGCGCAGCGTTGCCGGTGCCGACGCGCTGTCGCCTTCAGCGCCGAAACCGACGATCTTGGGCCCGATCGCGCCCATGTTGAGATACACCGATGAGGCGCCGGGCCCGCCATTCAATGCGAAGGTCACCGGACGGTCCTTGCCATCGACGGTGTAGGCGGTGAACACCACTTCGCCGGTGGTCTTGCCCTGCGCATCGCGCACCGGCAGCGTGCCGACCGTGGCGGTATAGCTCAGGCTGCGGCCGGCCACCCGCGTGCTCTGGCGCACGCTGATGTCGGCCGGCAGCGGCGCAGGTCTGGACGCCGACGCATCGGCTTTCGCCTCGCTGGGGTCGCTTTTACGATCGTCTTTATCTGGTGCAGCCGCCAGTGCCGCTCCGCTGAGCAGGAAGCAGGCCAGCAGGCTGGCACGGAAGAACAAGGGCATGAGCATCGACGCCGGAACAGGGAGCGCTGATGCTAGGCCGCTGCAGAGCCCGGTGGATGTGCAGGAAGGCATGGGTGGCGCGTTGACCGATGCAGCAAGCTTGGCGTAGAGCCGGATGTGCTGCGGCAGGAAGCCGTCTGACCTGAAGGGTGAGGTCTGCGCGGTCCGCTGAAACAAACATCGACCTAAAAACGAAGACCGATAACCCTCCCTTCTCCCCCCCGGGACATTGTCCTCCTTTATGGGGGAGAAGGTGCCTCGCAGGGGCGGATGAGGGTACGGGCGACGCCTCGTGCGATTACTTACCCAATGGCGTCGCCCGTACCCTCACCCCAACCCCTCTCCCGACGGGAGAGGGGCTTAAAGGTTCCAGAGGTTTCAAACTTCCAACGAAGCCAGATCACCCTTGCTCTCAAGCCACTGCTTGCGGTCGCCGGCCCGCTTCTTCGCCAGCAACATGTCCATCAACGAACGGGTCTGTTCGCCATCGTCGATGGTGAGCTGCACCAGCCGGCGGGTATCCGGATGGATGGTGGACTCGCGCAGCTGCTGCGGGTTCATCTCGCCCAGGCCCTTGAAGCGGGTGACGCTGATCTGGCCCTTCATCTTCTCGCGCGCAATCTTGTCCAGCAGCGTGGTCTTTTCTTCTTCGTCCAGCGCATAGAACACCTGCTTGCCCACGTCCACGCGGAACAGCGGCGGCATCGCCACGAACACGTGGCCGGCGGCTACCAGCGCAGGGAAGTGCTGCAGGAACAGCGCCGTCAGCAACGTGGCGATGTGCAGGCCATCGGAGTCGGCGTCGGCCAGGATCACCACCTTGCCGTAGCGCAGCCCGGTGATGTCGTCCTTCCCCGGGTCGCAGCCGATCGCGATCGCCAGGTTGTGCACTTCCTCGGAGGCCAGCACGCTGCCGGACGCCACTTCCCAGGTGTTGAGGATCTTGCCGCGCAGCGGCAGGATCGCCTGGAAATCCTTATCGCGCGCCTGTTTGGCCGAGCCGCCGGCCGAATCGCCTTCGACCAGGAACAGCTCGGTACGCGACAGGTCCTGGCTGATGCAATCGGCCAGCTTGCCGGGCAGGGCCGGGCCCTGGGTCACCTTCTTGCGGACGATCTGCTTTTCGGTCTTCAGCCGCGCGCTGGCACGGTCGATGGCGATCTGTGCGATCTTCTCGCCGATCTCCACGTTCTGGTTGAGATACAGGCTGAAAGCGTCATGCGCGGCGCCTTCGATGAAGCCGGCGGCCTGGCGCGACGACAGGCGTTCCTTGGTCTGCCCGGAGAACTGCGGGTCGGTCATCTTCAGGCTGAGCACGAAGGTGACGCGGTCCCACACGTCTTCCGGCGCCAGCTTGACGCCGCGCGGCAGCAGATTACGGAAATCGCAGAACTCGCGCAGCGCATCGGTCAGGCCAGAGCGCAGACCGTTGACGTGGGTGCCATGCTGCGCGGTGGGGATCAGGTTGACGTAGCTTTCCTGCACCAGCTCGCCTTCCGGCACCCAGGCCGCGGCCCAGTCCACGATCTCGGTGTCCTTCTTCAGGCTGCCCACGAACAGCTCGGCCGGCAGCAGTTCGTGCTCGGCCATCTCGCCTTTCAGATAGTCGCGCAGGCCGTTTTCGAAGTACCAGCTGTCCTGCTCGCCGGTGGCTTCGTCATGCAGCTTGACGGTTAGCCCGGGGCACAGCACCGCCTTGGCGCGCAGCAGGTGGCGCAGTGCACGCACATTGAATTTGGGCGTGTCGAAGTACTTCGGGTCGGCCCAGAAGCGCAGCCGCGTACCGGTGTTCTTCTTGCCGACGGTGCCGACCACTTCCAGCTTGGAAGCGGCGTTGCCGTCGCGGAACTCCATGCGGTGCTCGCTGCCTTCGCGCTTGATGAACAGCTCGACCTTGGTCGAGAGCGCGTTGACCACGCTCACGCCCACGCCGTGCAGGCCGCCGGAGAAGGTGTAGTTGCGGTTGCTGAACTTGCCGCCGGCGTGCAGGCGGGTCAGGATCAATTCGACACCCGGAATCTTCTCTTCCGGGTGGATGTCCACCGGCATGCCGCGGCCGTCGTCGGACACCTCGCAGCTACCGTCCTTGTACAACGTGACTTCGACCTGCTTGGCGTGACCGGCCAACGCCTCGTCGACCGAGTTGTCGATCACTTCCTGCGCCAGGTGGTTCGGGCGCGCGGTGTCGGTGTACATGCCCGGGCGGCGTTTGACCGGGTCCAGGCCCGACAGCACTTCAATATCGGCGGCGTTATAACGGGTGTTCATGCATCTCGTTGGCACGTGAAACGACGCGCAAGTGTGGGGGCTGAGGCAACTTTTTGCACGCGGCAGGCGTTCAGTGCGGGGCGGGGTGCCGGTGGCTACCCTGGTGTTGGTTTCGGAACCAAACGTCCCCACCTGAGGATGTCACCGAACCGGAGGACACCATGAAGTTCAAGCATGTTCTGATGCTCACCCTGGGTGCGGCCGCCGTGGCGGCACTTCCCGCCATGGCGCAGGCGGCCCCGCAGCAGGCCGGGCAGGGCGCCAGCGCGCAGAAGAGCGACGACGCCAAGGCCAAGACCGACGCCGAGCGCAAGGCCGAGCGCCGCGCCGCCGCCGCTGCGCAGAAGCCCAAGGCCGACAGCGCTCCGCGCGAGGAAGAGGAAGAAGAAAAGCCCTCGCGCTGAGTCTTCTGTCAGGTCACCGCGTGACATGGACGCCCCGGCTTCGGCCGGGGCGTCTGCATTTGCAGGTGCGTAGCCGAATTTTCCGTGCGGGATGGCCTCGCCGTCACGCAACCCTTGGGCATTCGCCCGTCACCCGTTAAACTATGGCTTTCCGGGAGGCCTTGAGCCCCATGACTCCCCTGATTTTCGTAACAGGCGGTGTAGTGTCCTCGCTAGGCAAGGGCATCGCCGCAGCTTCGCTTGCGTCCATTCTTGAAGCGCGTGGCCTGAAGGTCACGATGATGAAGCTGGACCCGTACATCAATGTTGACCCGGGCACGATGAGCCCGTTCCAGCACGGCGAGGTCTACGTCACCGACGACGGTGCCGAAACCGACCTGGACCTTGGTCACTACGAGCGCTACGTGCGCACGCGGCTGTCGCGCAAGAACTCGGTGACCACCGGGCGGATCTACGAGAACGTGATCCGCAAGGAACGTCGCGGCGATTATCTGGGCGCCACCGTGCAGGTGATCCCGCATATCACCGACGAAATCCGCCGTTGCATCGACGAGGCCACGGCCGGCTTCGATGTGGCGCTGATCGAGATCGGCGGCACCGTGGGCGATATCGAATCGCTGCCGTTCCTGGAAGCGATCCGTCAGGTACGCACCGAGCGCGGCGCCGAAAAGGCCATGTTCATGCACCTCACCCTGGTGCCGTACATCGCGGCGGCCGGTGAGTTGAAGACCAAGCCGACCCAGCATTCGGTCAAGGAACTGCGCTCGATCGGCATCCAGCCGGACGTGCTGCTGTGCCGCTCCGAGCAGGCGGTGCCGGATTCGGAGCGTCGCAAGATCGCGCTGTTTACCAATGTCTCCGAGCGCGCGGTGATCAGCTGCCCGGATATCGACGTGCTGTACGGCATGCCGCTGGAGTTGCTGCGCCAGGGACTGGACGAATTGGTCATCGACCAGTTCAAGCTGCGCGACAAGGTGGCTGCCGCCGATCTGTCCGAGTGGGCGGCCGTGGTGGATGCAGTCAAGCATCCGCTGGACGAGGTCAACATCGCCGTGGTCGGCAAGTATGTCGATCACCAGGACGCCTACAAGTCGGTGGCCGAAGCGTTGCGTCACGGCGGCCTGCGTCAGCGCACCAAGGTCAACCTGAAGTGGCTGGAGGCGCAGGATCTGGAGGGTAGCGACATGTCTGCCTTGCAGGATATCGACGGCATTCTGGTGCCGGGCGGTTTCGGCGACCGCGGTTTCGAAGGCAAGGTGCAGACCTCCAAGTTCGCGCGCGAGCACAAGGTGCCGTACTTCGGCATTTGCTACGGCATGCAGGCGGCGGTGGTGGACTATGCGCGCCACGTGGCCGACCTGGACGCGGCCAACAGCACCGAGAACGATCGCCAGTCGCCGCATCCGGTGATCGGCCTGATCACCGAATGGCGCACCGCCACCGGCGAAGTCGAAAAGCGCGACGAAAAATCCGACCTGGGCGGCACCATGCGCCTGGGCTTGCAGGAGCAGCGGCTCAAGCCGGGCACGCTGGCACGCGAGGTCTATGGCAAGGACGTGGTGGCCGAGCGTCATCGTCACCGCTATGAGTTCAACAACCGCTACCGCACCCAGCTGGAAGACGCCGGTCTGGTGATTTCCGGCAAGTCGATGGACGACACCCTGGTGGAAGTGGTGGAGCTGCCGCGCGATGCGCACCCGTGGTTCCTGGCCTGCCAGGCGCACCCGGAATTCCTGTCCACGCCACGCGACGGGCACCCGTTGTTCATCGGCTTCGTGCGCGCCGCGCGCGAGAAGAAGGCGGGCGGCAAGTTGTTGAAGGAAGCGCGTGCGTGAGCTGTGCCTTCTCCCCTAGGGAGAAGGTGCCCTGAAGGGGCGGATGAGGGTGCGCCGCAATGCACTGGAAGGTGGCCGCCATGACGAGCGCATCGCTGCGCGCCAGTCAGGCAAACCATCATGCTTCAGCAGTGCTTCGCAACCGCACCCTCACCCCAACCCCTCTCCCGTCGGGAGCGGGGCTCAGATCATGGCAACTCCCTTCTCCCGTCGGGAGAAGGTGGCGCGAAGCGCCGGATGAGGGTACGGGCGAAGCTTCATGCACCCAATCACTCAATTACCACGCGCAAGCCTTACCCTCACCCCAACCCCTTTCCCGATGGAGAGGGGCTTTAATCAATAGGTGACCTGATGAAACTGTGTGACTTCGAAGTTGGTCTGGATCAGCCGTTGTTCCTGATCGCCGGTCCCTGCGTGATCGAGTCGATGCAGCTGCAGCTCGACGTGGCCGGCAAGCTCAAGGAAATCACCGGCAAGCTCGGGGTCAACTTCATCTTCAAGTCGAGCTTCGACAAGGCCAACCGCACCTCCGGCACCAGCTTCCGCGGCCCGGGCCTGGAGGAAGGCCTGAAGGTGCTGGACGCAGTGAAAAAGCAGATCGGCGTGCCGGTGCTCACCGACGTACACGAATACACCCCGATGAACGAGGTCGCCGCCGTCGTCGACGTGCTGCAGACCCCGGCATTTCTGGTGCGCCAGACCGACTTCATCAAGAACGTCTGCGCCGCCGGCAAGCCTGTCAATATCAAGAAGGGCCAGTTCCTGGCGCCGTGGGACATGAAGCCGGTGGTGGACAAGGCCAAGTCGACCGGCAACGAGCAGATCATGGTCTGCGAGCGTGGCGCCTCGTTCGGCTACAACAACCTGGTCAGCGACATGCGCTCGCTGAGCGTGATGCGCGATACCGGGTGCCCGGTGGTGTTCGATGCCACCCACTCGGTGCAGTTGCCGGGCGGGCAGGGCAGCAGCTCCGGCGGCCAGCGCGAGTTCGTGCCGGTGCTGGCACGCGCCGCGGTGGCGGTCGGTATTTCCGGCCTGTTTGCCGAAACCCATCCGGATCCGTCCAAGGCGCTGTCCGATGGCCCCAATGCGTGGCCGCTGGACCGCATGGAAGAGCTGCTGGAAACGCTGATGGAACTGGACGCCGTCACCAAGAAGCACGGGTTCGCGCGCTTCGCATGAGTTCCGATCCGTGGGCGTTGGCGGCATCGCGTCGCCAACTCTGGCACTGGCGGCACTTGCCCTGGGGCTGGATGGCGTTGGGTTTGTCGCTTGCTGCATGGGCCTGTCTGGCCGTCATGGCCTTCTTGGTAACCGCCAGCATCGGCATGCCGGGCGACGGCAATCATGCGATGCAGGCCACGCGCGTTCCGATGTTTGTCACGCTGCTGGTGGGCGCGCTGGTGGCGATCGGCGGGTGTGTCGCCAGCCCGGTCGCGTTCTCGCTGCGCCGCCAGCCGGGCGCTGCAGCCATGGGCTTGGCGCTGCTGCTGCTCTTGCTACTGCTGTCTTGTTTGTCGCTGCTGGGACTGAAGGCCTAGCTGCACAGTCTTGCCGGTCGGGCACTCATCGGGCCCAATGCGATTTGGCAATGGACCGGTGTGCAGCGATAATCCGGCAGCTTGTTTCCGGTGTACTTCCCCCTTACTGGTAACCGATCGACCTATGACCACTATCGCCAAGATCCTCGCCCGCGAAATCCTCGATTCCCGCGGCAATCCCACGCTGGAGGCCGAAGTCACGCTGGACGACGGCTCGTTCGGCCGCGCCGCCGTGCCCTCGGGCGCATCGACCGGCACCAAGGAAGCGGTGGAGCTGCGCGATGGCGACAAGACCCGCTACCTGGGCAAGGGCGTGCGCCACGCGGTGGACAACGTCAACGGCACCATCGCCGAGACGCTGAAGAACTTCGATGCGGCCGACCAGCAGGGTCTGGACCGTCGCCTGATCGATCTGGATGGCACCGAGAACAAGGGCCGCCTGGGTGCCAACGCACTGCTGGGTGTGTCGCTGGCCGCCGCGCATGCCGTGGCCGCCTCGCGCAAGCAGCCGCTGTGGCAGTACCTGTCCACCATCACCGAGGCCGACGTCAAGCTGCCGGTGCCGATGATGAACATCATCAACGGTGGCGCGCATGCCGACAACAACGTCGACTTCCAGGAGTTCATGGTGCTGCCGGTGGGCTGCAGCTCGTTCTCCGAAGCGCTGCGCGCCGGTACCGAAATCTTCCATTCGCTCAAGTCGGTGCTCAAGGGCCACGGCCTGAGCACGGCGGTGGGCGATGAAGGCGGCTTTGCGCCGGACTTCCGCAGCAACGTCGAAGCGCTGGACACCATCCTCGAGGCGATCGGCAAGGCCGGTTACACCGCGGGCGAAGACGTGCTGCTGGGCCTGGACGTGGCCTCCAGCGAGTTCTACGACAACGGCAAGTACAACCTGGTCGGCGAGAACAAGCGCCTGACCAGCGAGCAGTTCGTCGACTTCCTGGCCGACTGGGTCGCGCAGTACCCGATCATCAGCATCGAAGACGGCCTGGCCGAAGACGACTGGGCCGGCTGGAAGCTGCTGACCGACCGCGTCGGCAAGAAGGTTCAGCTGGTGGGCGACGATCTGTTCGTCACCAACCCGAAGATCTTCAAGCAGGGCATCGACTCGGGTACCGCCAATGCGATCCTGATCAAGGTCAACCAGATCGGCACGCTGACCGAAACGCTGGAAGCCATCGCCATGGCGCACGCGGCCAATTACGCCTCGATCGTGTCGCACCGCTCGGGCGAAACCGAAGACACCACCATCGCCGACATCGCCGTGGCCACCACCGCCACGCAGATCAAGACCGGCTCGCTGTGCCGCAGCGACCGCGTCGCCAAGTACAACCAGCTGCTGCGCATCGAGCAGGCACTGGGGTCCGGCGCGCGTTACGCCGGCCGCGACGCGTTCGTCTCGATCAAGCGATAAGCCGTGCGCAACTGGCGCTGGCTACTGCTGGTGCTGGCGGTGCTGCTGGCTTGGCTGCAGTACCGCTTCTGGTTCGGGCCTGGGAATTCCGGTGAAGTCATGATGCTGGAAGCCCAGGTCGCGCATCAGACACAGGACAACGAAGGTCTGCGCCAACGCAACCAGGCGTTGGCAGCAGAGGTGAAGGATTTGAAGGACGGCGAAGCGGCAATCGAGGAACGCGCACGCAGCGAGCTGGGCATGATCAAGCCGGGCGAGACGTTCTATCGCGTGGTCGAAGGTGCGCCGTTGCCGTCACCTGCATCCACTGATGCAGCGGTCCCCGCACAGCAAGCGCCCGACGCCTCCGATCCGGTGGATCACCCATGACCGGCTCCATTTGGGCAATCGTGCCGGCCGCGGGGCGCGGCACGCGGTTTGGCGGGCCGGTGCCCAAACAATATCTGCCTGCCGGCGGTCAGCCGTTGATGGCGTATACGCTGGCCGCGCTGGCCGCGCATCCGGCCGTGGCCGGCATCCTGGTGGCGATCGCCCCCGGCGATGCCGACTGGCCCGGCTGGACTGCGGTGGAATCCACACCGGTGCTGACCTGCGTCGGCGGCGCCACGCGTGCGGCCTCCGTACTGGCCGGATTGCTGGCCTTGCCCGAGAGCGTGCGCGCAGACGACTTCGTGCTGGTGCACGACGCCGCACGGCCAAACCTGGCGCTGGCCGATCTGGAACGGCTGCTGGAAATCGGCCGCGGCGACCCGGTCGGCGCGATCCTGGCCGCACCGGTACGCGACACGCTCAAGCGTGCCGGCGACGATGGTGGCATCGACGGCACCGAGCCGCGCGAACGCCTGTGGCGTGCGCTCACGCCGCAGCTGTTTCGGCGTCACCAACTCATCCGCGGCCTCACCGAAGCGTCGGCGGCCGGGGTGGAGGTGACCGACGAGGCAATGGCGATGGAGCGCCTGGGGCTGCGCCCCCTGTTGGTGGAAGGCGCCGAAGACAACTTCAAGGTCACCACGCCGACGGATCTGGCGCGCTTCGAATTCGAATTGGCGAGGCGGGGCCCGGAGCCCTGGAGCCGGGACCCGGACAGCCTCGGTCCAGCGTCTACTGTCTTGGCATCTGCCGTTCCGGGCCTCGGCTCCCGGGTTCCAGGTCCCGAAGAGGTTTGATCCATGTCCTTCAATTTCCGAATCGGCCAGGGCTACGACGTACATGCGTTCGGCGATGGCGATCACGTGATGCTCGGCGGTGTGCGCGTGGCGCACACCCAAGGCGTTCTGGCGCACAGCGATGGCGACGTGGTGCTGCATGCGCTGTGCGATGCCATGCTGGGCGCGTTGGCGCTGGGCGATATCGGCGTGCATTTCCCGCCCTCCGACGCACGTTGGAAGGACGCTGACAGCGCGCAGTTCCTGCAGCATTGCGATCAGTTGCTGCGCGAGCGCGGCTGGCGCGTGGGCAACGCGGACATCACGGTGATCTGCGAACGGCCCAAGGTCGGCCCGCATGCGTTGGCCATGCGCGAGCGCATCGCCGGCCTGCTGGCGATCGAGCTGGATGCGGTCAGCGTCAAGGCCACCACCAGCGAAAAGCTCGGCTTCACCGGTCGCAGCGAAGGCATCGCGGCGCAGGCGGCGGTGCTGCTGGGCAAGATCGCCATCTAGACGCGCTCCTGCATGCCGCGCATCGGCATGCGTCCTCACATTCCGCGCCGAGAGCTCGGCACACCGCGCGCGATGGGTCGGCGCAAAGGCGAACACCACCATGAGCGAAACCTCCCAGCTTCCACGCGCACACGGGCCTGCAGTGCTGAGCGCGGCAATGCGCAGCACCCCGGAAGACTTCCAGGTCGACGAGTTACCGTCGTTCGAGCCATCCGGCGAAGGCGAGCACTTGCTGCTCACCATTCGCAAGCGCGGCCAGAACACCGCCTACGTCGCCAAGCAACTGGCGCATTGGGCAGGCATCGCCGAGATGGGCGTCAGCTACGCCGGCTTGAAGGATCGCCATGCGGTGACCACCCAGCGCTTCAGCGTGCATCTGCCAAAACGCATCGCGCCGGATCTGGCAACGCTCGACGATGCGCAGATGCAGGTGGTCGAAAGCACCTGGCATCACCGCAAGCTGCAGCGCGGCGCGCTGCTCGGGAACCGCTTCGTGCTGACATTGCGACAGGTGCAAGGTGAGCGCGAGGCCATCGAACGACGTCTGCAGGCGATTGCGGCGCGTGGCATTCCCAACTGGTTCGGCGAACAGCGCTTCGGCCGCGACGGCGGCAATGTCGCCTCCGCGCTGGCGATGTTCGGCTACACGCAGGATGCCGACGGCACGTTGGCCCCGGCTCCGAAGCGACGCCTGCGCAACGATCAACGCTCGATCCTGCTGTCGGCCGCGCGTTCGTCGCTGTTCAATCGCGTGCTAGGCGCACGTGTGGAGCAGGGCAACTGGGATATCGGCCTGGACGGCGAGGCGTGGATGCTCGACGGCTCGCGCAGCGTGTTTGGCCCGGAGCCGTGGAGCGAGGTGCTGGCCGAACGGCTGGCGCGGTTCGATATCCATCCCAGCGGCCCGTTGTGGGGCGTGGGTGAACTGCGCTCGACCGGGCAGGCTGCAGCGGTGGAGCAGGGCGCGCTGTCAGATCCGCAGTCGGAAATCTTGCGTCAGGGCCTTGAAGCGGCAGGATTGAAGCAGGAGCGCCGCGCACTGCGGTTGCGTCCGCAAGGCCTGGATTACCGCTGGCCGGAAGCGCAGACCCTGCAGGTGGAATTCGCACTGCCGCCGGGCTGCTACGCCACCGCGGTGCTTTCGGAATTGGGAGAGGTCAGCGACGTCGGCCGTGCCGCGCCGCAGCTACATACCGACGCCTGACCGTCGTTTTCGTAGGAGCGGCCCCGGCCGCGACAGGCATTCCTCCGGCGCTCCGCGCGGCAGGACCGCTCGTGCGCGGCCTCGCCAGGTTGCGACTACTTCCGCGCCAGCAACACCAGCAAGGCCCCGGTGCCACCCTGGGTGGGTGGCGCCGAATGAAACGCCAGCACATCGTTGCGCTGGCGCAGCAGGCGGTCCATCAGGTTCTTCAGCACCGGCGTGCCGTTGTCCGACTGCAGGCCCTTGCCGTGGATGATGCGCACGCAGCCATGTTCGTGCGCATGCGCCTCGAGCAGGAACTGGCGGAGCAACGCCTCGGCCTGCGCTGCGGTGGCGCCATGCAGATCCAGTTCGTCCTGCACCGAAAACTGGCCGCGCTTGAGTCGCTGGAACAGGCGGGCCGGAAGCGTGTCGCGGCGGTAGCTGGCAGTGTCGCCCGCCTCCAGCGGCCCGCTGTCGCGCAGCAGGCGGGCAAATTCCGAGTGCGCGTCGGCCTCGTCGCGCTCGGCCATGCGCGCGCGCGGTTTCGGTCGCGGCTTGGCGTTGGCCGGTGGCGCGACCTCGCGGATCGGCTTGACCGTGCCGATCGCCGCGCGAAACAGCGCGGCGTCGTCTTCGTCTTCAGGGTGCGACATGGCAACAGCGTAACCGTTCCAACCTCAGACGTCCGCGAAGATCAAGCGCGAAGCCCAGGGACGCATCCGGTATCATGGCCCGGTTTTCCGAGGAGTCCCATGCGCGTACTGGTTAGCAACGACGACGGTGTCGACGCCCCCGGCATCCAGGTATTGGCCGAGGCGCTACGCCATGCCGGTCATGAAGTGATGGTGGTCGCGCCCGACCGCGACCGCTCCGGCGCCAGCAATTCGCTGACCCTGGATGTACCCATCCGCACCCGCCGCATCGATGCGCAGACCTGCGCGGTGGCCGGTACCCCGACCGACTGCGTGCATCTGGCGCTGACCGGGATGCTGGATTACGACCCGGACATCGTGGTGTCGGGCATCAACAACTCGGCCAATCTGGGCGACGACGTGATCTATTCGGGCACCGTCTCCGCCGCGATGGAAGGCCGGTTCCTCGGCCTGCCTGCGGTTGCGGTGTCCTTGGTCACCCACAACCACCAGGCGCACAACTATGCGACCGCCGCGCGCGCTGCGGTGGAAATCGTCGCTCGCCTGAAGGCCGACCCGTTGCCCGCCGACACCATCCTCAACGTCAACGTGCCGGATCTGCCCTGGTCGGATGTGCTTGGTTTCGAGGTCACCCGGTTGGGCAACCGTCACCGGTCCGAGCCCTGCGTGGAGCAGCGCGATCCGCGCGGCCGCACCGTGTACTGGATCGGCCCGGCCGGTCCAGAGCAGGATGCCGGCGCCGGCACCGATTTCCATGCGGTGCGTACCGGGCATATCTCGATCACGCCGATCCACGTCGATCTCACCCGCTACCAGGCGCTGGACACCGTGGCTGGCTGGGTGGGCGGATTGACCGCTGCGCTGGATGGACCGGCATGACGCCGAGGCTGCGCCTGCAACCGGAATCGGTAGGCATTGGCATGACCTCGCAGCGCGTGCGCGACCGCCTGGTCGAGCGCCTGCGCGAGGCCGGCATCCAGGACGAGGCCACGCTCAACGCCATGCGCACCGTGCCGCGGCATCTGTTCATCGATGAAGCGCTGGCCTCACGTGCCTATGAAGACACCGCGCTGCCGATCGGCCATGGCCAGACCATCTCCCAGCCCTGGGTGGTGGCGCGCATGACCGAGGCGGTGCTGCAGGTGGCGCCGACCAAGGTGCTCGAAGTGGGCACCGGCTCCGGCTACCAGGGCGCGATCCTCGCGGCGCTGGGCCTGGAGGTCTACACGGTCGAGCGCATCGGCGACCTGCTGCGGCAGGCGCGCAAGCGCTTCCGCCATCTGGGCATGAACGTGCGCAGCAAACATGACGATGGCCGCATCGGCTGGCCCGAGCATGGCCCGTACGACGCCATCGTGGTCACTGCCGCTGCGCCGGCATTGGTCGATGCCTTGGTCGATCAGCTGGCGGTCGGCGGACGTCTGGTCGCACCGGTGGGCGGTGCGTCCTCGCAGTCGCTGGTGCAACTCACCCGTGATGCCGACGGCGCCATTGCACAACAGGTTCTGGCCCCGGTCACGTTCGTCCCGCTGTTGTCGGGCATGCTGGATTGACCTCATGAGAGTTCCTCGATGAAGATTTTCGGGCCGTTGTACGACGTGGCCATCCGTTGGTCGCGCCACCGCCGCGCTCCTGCGCTGCTGACCGGCCTCAGTTTCGTGGAGGGCTTCATCTTTCCGGTGCCGCCGGAGGTGATGCTGGCGCCGATGTCGCTGGCCGAGCCCAAGCGCGCGCTGTGGTTCGCCACGCTGAGCCTGATCGGCTCGCTCAGTGGCGCGCTGGTGGGCTATCTGCTCGGCCACTTCGCCTTCGCCGCGCTGCAGCCGCTGATTGAATGGCTGGGCTGGAGCGCAAAGATTCAGGCGCAGATCGAAACCCTGCGCGCGCTGGTGGCCGAGTCGCCGTGGAAGGCATTCTGGGCCCTGGTGCTGGTCGGCTTCACGCCGATCCCGCTGAAGATCTTTACCTGGGCTTCGGGCGTGGTCGGCGTGCCGATCCTGCCGTTCATCGCCAGCATGCTGGTCGGTCGCGGCAAGCGCGTGTATCTGGTCGCCGGCGCGATCCGGCTGGGCGGTGCGCGCGCCGAAGCCGCGCTGCATCGCTGGATCGAGCCGCTGGGCTGGGTGGCGATGGCCGTGCTGGCGGTGGGAGCAGGGTGGCTGGTGTGGAAGACAACCAACGGATGAGCAAGTTGCAGATGAATTCGGTACGTAAGACAGCAGTCCTGCTCATGGTGGCGGCCGGGCTGGCCGCCTGCAGCAGCACCACGGTGGTGCGATCGCCGGGAGCCGGCGGTGGTTCGTCGTCCGCACGTCCATCTGCGGCGCCGCGTCCGTCGGTGCCGCGCCCCGGTGCAACGGTGACCGTCCAGCGTGGCGACACCCTGTATGCCATCTCGCGCCGCACCAACATCACCGCGCCGGATCTGGCCGCGTGGAACGGCCTGTCCTCGCCCAACACGATTTATCCCGGGCAGACCCTCAAGCTGTATCCGCCAGGTGCCAGCAAACCCGGCAGCAACAGCGCCCCGGTTGCCGGCACCGTAGTCCCGCCACGGCCGGCGGCACCGGTCGCCGCACCGGTCAGCAGCGGGTTTCCGTGGCGCTGGCCGGCCGACGGGGTGGTGGTCGGCACCTTCGTCACCGGAGAAACCACCAAGCAGGGCGTGGACATCGCCGGTGCCAGCGGCCAGGCCGTGCGTGCTGCTGCCGATGGCGTGGTGGTGTATTCCGGCGCCGGCCTGGTCGGTTACGGCGAGTTGATCATCATCAAGCACAACGACCAGTGGCTGTCGGCTTACGGCCACAACCGCAAGCGCCTGCTCAACGAGGGCCAGAGCGTCAAGGCTGGCCAGCAGATCGCCGAAATGGGCCGCAGCGGCGCCGCCCGCGACATGCTGCACTTCGAGATCCGCTACAACGGCAAGCCGGTGGATCCGCTGCTGTATCTGCCGAAGAAGTGAATTGGGAGTAGGGAATAGGGAATCGCAACAGCGTTTGGCTGGGGCTTCGTTGGGGGTAGTTTTGACGGCCGGCAACTACCGCATCTGAGAATTGGTCGAACGTTTGTTTGACAGTAAAAGCCTAGCCTGGCTCGCTGTTTCAGATTCCCGATTCCCGATTAGCCGGGCAACACCATCGCCAACGCCACCCGGCGGCCTTCGCTGGCCAGCACGTTATAGGTGCGCGCGGCGGCGGCGTTGGTCATCGCTTCCAGCCCGATGCCGCGGGTCAGGCAGGCGGCCAGCACCTGCGCGTCGGGGAAGCGTTGCTGATCCCCGGTGCCCAGCAGGATGACGGCAGGGTTCATTGCCAGCACCGCCTCCATGTGGCTGACCTGTAGCTGCGCCAGGTCCGGTACCGGCCAGCGCTCCACCAGCGCATCGGGCATCAGGATGAAGCTCTGCTGCAGGATCTGGTCGTTGACCTTGGCATGGCGGCCATCGGCCGCGCGCAGCGCATAGGCGTAATCGGGATGTTCCTGGCTTAGGGGCATAACGAACTCGTCTGGCTCAGCCGCGCGGCAGCACGATCTGGCGCTTTTCCTTGCTGGGGCGGTACAGGATGGCGACGTGGCCGATCCGCTGCACCAGGGCGCTGCCGGTCTGCTCGACCAGCTCCGCAATCAATGCATCGCGCGTCTCACGATCCTCGGAGGCGACCTTCACCTTGATCAGTTCATGCCGCTCGAGCACTTCCTCGAGTTCGGCCAGAAATGCCGGTGTGACCCCTTTGCCGCCGGTCTGCAGCAGTGCCTTGAGGTCGTGGGCCTGGCCGCGCAGGAAACGGTTCTGGGCGGAGGTGAGAACAATGGACATGCAGGATCGAAGGGAAGCAAAGGGTGTTCAGGGTATCATGGCGGCCCGTTCGGACCCCTTTGCCAATGCCTTCCCGCAGTAAAAGCAGCCAGCGCTGGCTCAAGGAACACTTCGCCGACCCTTATGTGAAGAAGGCCCAGGCCGAAGGCATGCGCTCGCGCGCGGCCTACAAGCTGGAAGAGCTGCTGCAGCGCGACCGGCTGCTCAAGCCGGGCATGGTCGTGGTCGATCTGGGCGCCGCGCCCGGCGGCTGGTCGCAGCAGGTGCGCAAGTCCATGGGCGACAGCGGCCGGGTGCTGGCGCTGGACATCCTGGACATGCCGGCGCTGGCCGGGGTGGACTTCCTTCACGGCGACTTCAGGGAACAGGCCGTCCTATCGCAATTCGAAGCGATGTTGGGCGATGTGCCGGTGGACCTTGTTCTGTCCGACATGGCCCCCAATAAGAGTGGCATGGATGCGGTCGACCAACCGCGGATGATGCACCTGGCGGAACTGGCGATGGACTTTGCCGACACCCACCTCAAACCGGGCGGGGCGTTCCTGATCAAGCTGTTCCAGGGTGTGGGATCCGACGACTACATTCGCGAGCTTCGCCGCCGCTATGACAAGGTGACGATCCGCAAGCCGGCGGCCTCGCGCAAGCGCTCCCCGGAAGTTTATGCGCTCGGTCAGGGCAAGCGTGTCCAGATCAAGTAAGCTGCCAATGACCACCGTATTTCAAGCATAAGAGTAGAGGGCACCGGAGCCAATGAGGATGAACGACTTGACCAAGAATCTGCTGCTGTGGGTGGTCGTCGCAGTTGTGCTGATGGTTGTCTTCCAGAGCTTCTCGCCGCGAATGGCGGGTGGCGTCGGTGCCGACTCGATCACCTACACCCAGTTTCTGAAAGAAGTTGACTCCGGGCGCGTCAAGTCGGTGGACTACACCGACGAGACCAATCTCGCCGTCAATGCGATCCGCTTCAAGCGCACCGACGGCAGCGAAGCCACCGTGTACGGTCCGCGCGACGACAAGCTGGTCGACGTGCTCTACAGCAAGAACATCGAAATGACCCGTCAGAAGCCGTCCACCGGGCCGGGCTTCTGGTCGCTGGTGCTCAATTTCCTGCCGGTCATTCTCATCATCGGCTTCTGGCTGTTCATCATGCGCCAGATGCAGGGCGGCGGCGGTGGTGCCAAGGGCGCGATGAGCTTCGGCAAGTCGCGCGCCAAGCTGCAGGGCGAGGACCAGATCAAGATCACCTTTGCCGACGTTGCCGGTTGCGACGAGGCCAAGGAAGAGGTCGGCGAGCTGGTGGACTTCCTGCGCGACCCAACCAAGTTCACCAAGCTGGGCGGCAAGATTCCGCGTGGCGTGCTGATGGTGGGCCCGCCGGGTACCGGCAAGACGCTGCTCGCCAAGGCGATCGCCGGCGAGGCCAAGGTGCCGTTCTTCAGCATCTCCGGCTCCGATTTTGTCGAAATGTTCGTCGGCGTCGGCGCCAGCCGCGTGCGCGACATGTTCGAGCAGGCCAAGAAGCATGCGCCGTGCATCATCTTCATCGACGAAATCGATGCAGTGGGCCGTCATCGTGGTGCTGGCCTGGGTGGCGGCCACGACGAGCGCGAGCAGACCTTGAACCAGTTGCTGGTCGAGATGGATGGCTTCGAGGGCGGCGAAGGCGTCATCGTGATCGCGGCCACCAACCGCCCCGACGTGCTGGACCCGGCGCTGCTGCGCCCGGGCCGCTTCGACCGCCAGGTCGTGGTCGGTCTGCCGGACGTCAAGGGTCGCGAGCAGATCCTGCGCGTGCACATGCGCAAGCTGCCGCTGGCCGACGACGTGGTACCGATGGTCATTGCGCGCGGCACCCCGGGCTTCTCCGGCGCCGATCTGGCCAACCTGTGCAACGAAGCGGCGCTGTTTGCCGCGCGCGGCAGCGAGAAGGAGGTCCGCATGGACCACTTCGACCGTGCCCGCGACAAGATCCTGATGGGCGCCGAACGTCGTTCGATGGCCATGAGCGAAGACGAAAAGACGCTCACCGCGTATCACGAGGCGGGCCACGCCATCGTCGGTCGTCTGGTGCCGGAGCACGACCCGGTCTACAAGGTCACAATCATTCCGCGCGGCCGCGCACTCGGCGTGACGATGTATCTGCCGGAAGGCGACCGTTACTCGATGAACCGTGTCGCCATCGAATCGCAGCTGTGCTCGCTGTACGGCGGTCGCGTTGCCGAAGAGCTGATTTTCGGCGGCGATAAGGTCACCACCGGTGCGTCCAACGACATCGAGCGGGCCACCAAGATGGCGCGCAACATGGTCACCAAGTGGGGCCTGTCCGACGAGCTCGGCCCGGTGGCCTACGGCGAGGAAGAGGACGAGGTATTCCTGGGTCGTTCGGTGACCCAGCACAAGAACGTCTCCGACGAGACCGCGCGCAAGATCGATGAAGTGGTGCGTTCGATCCTGGACAAGGCCTACAGCAAGACCAAGACCATCCTCACCGAGAATCTGGACAAGCTGCATGCCATGTCGCAGCTGCTGCTGCAGTACGAGACCATCGACGTGCCGCAGATCGACGCCATCATGGAAGGCCGCGAGCCGCCGCCGCCGGCCGGTTGGGGCAAGTCCGACAAGGACGGTGGCAACAACAACGACAAGGGCAGCCCGCGTCCGTTGCCGCCGATCGCCGGACCCGCCGAGCAGATCTAAGCCGGTCAAACGCCGATCTGCAGATGCATCCATCAAGGCCGGGAAGCGATTCCCGGCCTTGATGCGTTATCGGGCTGCATCAAGGCCCATGTGCGAGCGATCGCAGCCACCCCACGGAGACACCGCCCGATGTTCGATACCGCCCTAAAACTGGATTGCGCCGGCCGCAGCCTGCGACTGGATGCGCCGCAGGTGATGGGGATCGTCAATGTCACGCCCGACTCGTTCTCCGATGGCGGCCAGCATGCAACCTGCGAAGCGGCAATCGCGCATGGGCTGTTGCTGGTGGAACAGGGCGCTGCGGTGCTGGATATCGGCGGCGAATCCACTCGCCCGGGCGCTACAGCGGTGTCGGTGGAAGAGGAGCTGCAGCGGGTGATTCCGGTGATCGAGGCACTGGCGCAGCGCACCGGCGTGCCGATCAGCGTGGACACCTTCAAACCGGAGGTCATGCGCGCAGCGGTCGCGGCCGGCGCCGGCATGATCAACGACGTCCATGCGTTGCGTTCGCCCGGAGCGTTGGAGGCGGCCTCGGACCTGCGCGTCCCCGTGGTGCTGATGCATGCGCGCAGCGCGCCACATGCGATGCAGGACACGCCGCACTATGACGATGTGGTCGGTGAGGTGCACCGGTTTCTGGCCGAACGGATCTTCGCTGCCGAGATGGCCGGCATCGACAAGCGCCGGCTGATCCTGGACCCGGGTTTCGGCTTCGACAAGACCACCACGCATAACCTCACCTTGCTGGCGCAGCTACAGCGACTGCAGGAATTCGGCCTGCCGGTGCTGGCGGGGCTGTCGCGCAAGCGCAGTGTCGGCGAGCTGACCGGGCGCGAGATCGCCGCCGAACGCATCCACGGCTCGGTGGCGGCACATCTGATCGCCGCACAGCACGGTGCGCTGCTGCTGCGCGTGCACGATGTGGCGGCGACCGTGGATGCGTTGAAGGTGTGGAACGCAATGGCGGCCATTCCCGTCCCGCGCGTCAGTGCACCGGCCGCGCCGACGATCCGTTGGCCGGACGAGGACTGATGCCTGCCGACCAACGCCCATTGGCGATCGCCCTGATGGGCCCCACTGCCAGCGGCAAGACTGCGCTGGCGCTGGAGGCTGCACAGCGCTGGAATGGCGAAATTGTCAGCGTCGATTCGGCGCTGGTGTACCGCGGGCTGGACATCGGCGCGGCCAAGCCCGATGCCGGCATGCGGGCAGCGGTGCCGCATCACCTGATCGATCTGCGTGATCCCTGGCAGGTCTATTCGGCCGCCGAATTTGCCGCCGATGCGCGCAAGGCGATCGACGACATCGTGGCGCGCGGCAAGTTGCCGATTCTCGCCGGTGGCACCGGGCTGTATTTCCGTGCGTTGCTGGAAGGCCTGTCGCAATTGCCCGAGGCCGACCCGACGGTGCGCGCGTCCATCGCCGCCGAGGCCGAGCAGCTTGGTTGGGCCGGCTTGCACGCGCAGCTGGCACACGTGGACCCGGTCGCGGCGGCACGCATCCACGCCACCGATCCGCAGCGGATCCAGCGGGCGCTGGAGGTCTACCGCGTCAGCGGGCGGCCCATCAGTTATTGGCAGGCGCTACCGCCGGGGCCGCGGCTGCCGGTTCGGGTGTTGAAGGTGGTACTGGCGCCATGCGAGCGTGCGGTGCTGCATGCACGCATCGAACACCGCCTGGACGCGATGCTGGCGCAGGATTTTCTGGCAGAGGTGCGGCGGTTGCGGGCGTTACCACAGATGCAGGCGGTGGCCGCACCGCTGGATCTGCCCGCAGTGCGCGCGGTGGGCTATCGCCAGGCCTGGGAGTATCTGGATGGGGCCGGCAGCCTGGCCGAGTTCCGCGACAAGGCGGTGCAGGCGACCCGACAGCTCGCCAAGCGGCAGCTCACCTGGCTACGTGGCGAGCTCGACGCGCGCTGGTTCGACCCGGAGCGTGATCGACATCAATTGGATGACGCACTTGTCGGCTTCCTCGCTCATCGTCCCGCTGTGCAGTCGCCTTCAGGCGTGTAACATCCCGTTTCCGGGGCCGGCTGGGGATGGCGGGTGTCGACCGGGACAATAAGAACAAGAACGACGAGGAGTTTTCGATGGCTAAGGGGCAATCTTTACAGGATCCATTCCTCAATGCGCTGCGGCGCGAGCGAGTGCCGGTCTCTGTGTATCTGGTCAACGGCATCAAGCTGCAGGGCACGATCGAATCGTTCGATCAATTCGTGGTCCTGTTGCGCAACACGGTGAGTCAGATGGTCTACAAGCACGCCATCTCCACGGTCGTGCCGGCGCGCAATGTGCGCGTGGGGCCGGGTGGTGGGTACGTGCAATCCAATGAAGGTAATCAAGCGGAAGATGACGACGTCGAGCAGTAATGGAGTAGTGCGTGTTTGATCGCTCACGCAAGGGTGAACACGCGCTGTTGATCCAGACCCATTCCGGTGGGCCTGCCGAGGACGATGTGCTGGAGGAGTTCGCCGACCTTGCAAAGTCGGCGGGCGCCACGGTGGCTGCAACGCTCACCGCGCGCATCGACAAACCCAGCCCGTCGACCTTGATCGGCAGTGGCAAGCTGGAAGAGGTCAAGGCGGCGGCCGAGGCCACCGGCGCGGATCTGGTGCTGGTCAACCACACCTTGTCGCCCGGCCAGGAGCGCAACCTGGAGCGCTACCTGGAGCGGCGGGTGATCGACCGCACCGGGCTGATCCTGGATATCTTCGCGCAGCGTGCGCGCAGCCACGAAGGCAAGCTGCAGGTGGAGCTGGCGCAGCTGCGCCACATGGCCACCCGGCTGGTGCGTGGCTGGACCCACCTCGAGCGCCAGCGCGGCGGCGCGATCGGCCTGCGTGGCCCCGGCGAAACCCAGCTGGAAACCGACCGCCGCCTGCTGCAAAAGCGCGTGGAGCAGTTGCAGAAGCGGCTGGAAAAGGTCGAGGTGCAGCGCAATCAGATGCGCCGCGCGCGTCTGCGCAGCGAGTTGCCGCGCATTGCACTGGTGGGCTACACCAATGCCGGCAAGTCGACGCTGTTCAATGCCCTGACCGGCGCCGACGCCTACGCGGCCGACCAGTTGTTCGCGACCCTGGACCCCACCGTGCGCCGCATTGCGTTGCCGGGCGGCAGTGCGATCCTGGCCGATACGGTCGGCTTCGTGCGCGATCTGCCGCATGAACTGGTGGCCGCGTTCCGCTCGACCCTGTCGGAGGCGCGCGAGGCCGATCTGCTGCTGCACATCGTCGATGCGGCCGACCCGCTGCGCGAAGAGCGCATCCTGCAGGTCGACGAAGTGCTGCATGCCGTGGGTGCGGGCGATCTGCCGCAGCTGCTGGTGTTCAACAAGATCGACAGGATCGACGGCGCCGAAGTGCGCCACGACGCGCAGGACGGGATTCCCGACCCGGCGCGCCGCGAGCGCGTGTGGATCTCCGCGCGCGACGGCCGCGGTCTGGAAGAGCTGCAGCACGCGCTCGGCCAACGCCTGGATCTGCGTCATGTGACCGGGCAACTGCGGCTGCCGCCGTCGGCCGGCCGCCTGCGTTCCAAGCTGCACCAGCTGGAAGTGGTCCGCGGCGAGCAGGCTGACGAGGACGGCTGGTTGCTCGACGTCGACCTGCCGATGGTCGAAGCCGAGCGGCTTGCCGCAGGCGACGATGGCGCGCCGCTGCGCGCGATGCTGCCGGACCGCCGGGAAGACTGGGAAACCTAGGTCCTTCGTTTACGGCTGCTGCGCAAGCCGCCTTGCCAGGTCATCGCCCGTGCGCTGATGGGCGAGCTGCGCACCAGTCACCGCCGGTGTGGCTGCGGCTCACCCGGTGGTGGGCTGCAGCGGCGGTGCAAGCTGGAGCAGGGCGGGCTGGAAAGGATTGGCGTTGCGGCGGCGGATGGACGTCATATCGCCGCAGCGGCGGCGCAGTGAGCGAGCGCCGTTGTGCACGCCATGCCCTCGCTTCCGCTGCCAGGCAACACAGCGCGACTGAATCGCGGCTACGCCGCCGGGGCCGGCGCGCCGGGCCAGCCGCAGACAGGGGCGGCGAATTGGGCTAAAACGTCCGCTGCCTTCCTTCATCGCCGTGCCCATGTCCTTGTCCGCCGATTCCGAGTTGCAGCAGCTGGCCGAAACCCTGGGTCAGCAACTGCTTGCTGCGCGCGAGCGACTGGTCACGGCCGAGAGCTGCACCGGCGGCTGGATCGCCAAGGCAGTGACCGACGTTGCCGGCTCGTCGCACTGGTTCGATTGCGGCATGGCCGCCTACAGCTACGAGGCCAAGCAGGCCTTGCTGGGCGTGCGACCGCAGACGCTGGAAGTGCACG
This sequence comes from Xanthomonas sp. NCPPB 1068, assembly GCF_041479385.2. NCBI lineage: Bacteria > Pseudomonadati > Pseudomonadota > Gammaproteobacteria > Lysobacterales > Lysobacteraceae > Xanthomonas > Xanthomonas sp. NCPPB 1068. The sequence continues at coordinate 1,986,448 of NZ_CM192986.1, forward strand.
GTGCGGTCAGCCGCGAAACCGTGATCGAAATGGTCTCCGGCGCGCTGGTCAACTCCGGTGCAAGCATCGCAGTCGCGGTGACCGGCATCGCCGGGCCGGGCGGCGGTAGCGACGACAAGCCGGTCGGCACGGTGTGGATCGGCTGGAAGCGGCGCGGCGGCTACGCCACGGCGCAGCTGTTCCAGTTCGCTGGCGATCGCGATGCGGTACGGCGCCAGACCGTGGTGGCCGCGTTGCGTGGGCTGAGTGCACTGCTTTGATTCTGCGGGCAGGCATCTCGCGCGGCGGATCGCCGGCATTTCGATTTTAGTGTGAGCGTGGGCACTGCCGTTCTCCATTGCCGATGAGTCCTGCCTCTGGCGGCGCATGGCTTGCATGCATCCTGCGTGCGGCCCGCGTTCGTCGGGCGCTCCGCGCATTCCGCTGGTGGCACGCGACAGGGCGTCGAACCCGGTAAGGTGGCACCGCGCGCATAGCTGCGGCACTGGCTGCAGGCAGCGCACGCGATCTCGTCGGGGGACACTCATGGATATGCAACGGCACCACCGCACCGTGCTGGCGCTTGCCCTGTTGGCAGCGCTGCCCGCACGGCCTCTCTCTGCGCAGACCGCGCCTGATGAGCCGGCGACCCTGGCGACGCTCAAGGTGACCGCGCAAAAGCGCGAGGAATCGCTACAGGATGTGCCGGTGGTCGTGTCGGTCTTGCCCGAACAACTGCTGCAGGACAGCGGCGTGCACGACATCAAGGAACTGCAGGTGCTGGTGCCGGGCTTGATCGTGACCAGCAGCCAGAGCGCAGCGCAGACCACTGCACGCATCCGCGGCATCGGCACGGTGGGCGACAACGCAGGGCTCGAATCTTCGGTCGGCGTGGTCATCGACGGGGTGGCGCGTGCACGCAATGGCGTGAGCTTCGCCGACCTGGGCGAGCTGGAACGCATCGAAGTGCTGAAAGGACCGCAGGGCACCGTCTTCGGCAAGAACACCTCTGCCGGCGTCATCAACGTGGTCACACGTCGCCCCAGTTTCACCCGCAGTGCCGATGCCGAGATCACCGCGGGCAATTACGGTGCGCTCGGCGTGGCGGGCGCGTTCAACGACGCGCTGGGCGAGACCAGTGCGTTGCGCGTATATGCAGCCAGACGTCGTCGCGACGGCTTCGACCAGGTGGTGACCGGGGCCGGCCCACGTACCGCAACCGATGATGGGGACCAGAATTTGCGTACTGCGCGGGTGCAGTGGTTGTGGGAGCCCAGCGATGATCTGGATATCAATCTTGCCGCCGATGCCACCAGTCGCAAGGAAAACTGCTGCGTCACCGTGACCACCGAGCGTGGTCCCACCGCCGCCCTGATCGATGCGCTGGCGCCTGGCGGTCAGGGCACGAGCCCGCGTGCAGAGCCGCAACGCAGGCGCGCCTACAGCAACCGCAGCACGGCGCAGGACATCCGGGACAAGGGCGTGTCGGCGCAGGTCGACTGGACCACGCCCTGGCTGAACGATGCAGTGCTGACCTCGATCACCGCACTGCGCGACTGGAAGTCGGTCAACGGCCTGGATTTCGACTATGGCGCTGCCGACATCCTCTACCGCCAGGCGCGCGAGAACGAGATGCTCACCAAGTTCAGGACCTTCAGCCAGGAACTGCGCCTGGCTGGGTCCACCGAGCGCGTCGACTGGCTGGTCGGCGCGTTTTATGCCGACGAAACTCTGCACCGCAACGAGTCCTATCGGTTTGGCAGCGCCTACGAGCCCTATCTATCCAGCGTGATGCTTGCACGCATCAATCCGGCATTGGCAGCACGCGCCGACGCAACGCGTTTTCTCGCCGATACCACCGGCCTGCCCGCCGGCAGCCTGTTTCGCGGGCAGGGCAGCCAGGACCGGTTTCGGCAGGACGGCACCAGCGCCGCGTTGTTCACCAACAACACCTGGCATGCCACCGATGCGCTGGATGTGGTGGTCGGCCTGCGCTACACCTACGAGCACAAGGCCTTGCGCTCGGCGTTTGAAAACCCCGATGGGAGCCCGGCCTGCGCGAGTTATTTTGCCGCCGACGGGCAGGTGAATCCGGCCGCGTTGCGGCGCATCGGCGCTGCGCTCGTCTCGCGCGGCGTGCCCGCAGCTGCAGTGCCTTCCATTGCGCCGCAGGTCATCGGCTTCAGCTGTCTGCCCTGGACCAATATCGCGCACGCCGGCCGCCTGACCGAACAGCGCCGCACCGAACGCGAGTGGTCCGGCACCGCCAAGCTGGCGTATCGCTGGAACGCATCACTGATGACCTACGCGTCGGCGGCGCGCGGCTACAAGGCCGGTGGTTTCAATCTCGACCGCGTGCAATCTTCCGACGGCCTGTCCAGCGGCGTGCAAGGCATCCTGCCGGTGGACGACACCTCGTTTCCGGGCGAATTCGTCGACAGCTACGAACTCGGCGCCAAGACCACCTGGCTCGGCGGCAACCTGCTGGTGAACGCAGCGCTGTTCTACCAGGACTTCAGCGACTTCCAGCTCAACAATTTTCTCGGCACCAGTTTCGTGGTTCGCGCCATTCCCACCGTGGTGTCGCGCGGCATCGATACCGAAGTGCTCTGGCAGGGCGCCTTGCCCGGGCTGATGGTGCAGGGCGGGCTCAGCTATGCAGACACCACCTATGGCGATGATGTGTTGCCCGATGCAGAGCTGGCGTTGCTGCCCGGCAGCCGAGCGAGCTTTGCACCGCGCTGGTCGGCCAACCTGTCGGTGACCTACGAGCACGCGCTGGGCAACCGCTTGACCGGTCGCGCCAACGTCGGAGCCAAATACAGCTCCGAGTACAACGCCGGCTCCGACCTGGATCCGCAAAAAGCGCAACCCGGTTACACCTTGCTCAATGCGCGGGTGGGCATCGGTGCAGACGACAAGCGTTGGCTGCTGGAAGCCTGGGCGGAGAATCTGGGCAACGAAACCTATCGACAGATCGTCATCGATACACCGTTGCAGGCCGGCTCCTGGAACGCGTTCCTGGGCGCGCCGCGGACCTATGGGGTGACCTTGCGGCTGCGTTATTGAGCGCGTCGCTCTCACCGCACGCGGTAGTCGGTGCACAGGCGCAGTCCTGCCTGCCTGGAGCGACAGCAGGTCGCTGTGCTGCCGTCGAGCGGGCGCGGGCGCGGCCCCGAATGGGCCGAACCGGTTGCATCCGGCGGTCTGCGCTGCCCAGATCCGCCTGGCTGCTGCCTGCCGCGATTTGTGAGTCGCGCCAAACCTGGGCCCGGCCAAAGACGCGACAGCGTCGCCGAGATCGGCTACAAACAGGGTCCGCCTGCCGACCTGCGTGCCGATGTTGCTGCCGCTTTCCACTGCCGTTGATGATGCGTGGCCGTCCTTTTTTTCTGGCGACTGTGCGGCCGCTGCGGTGTGTTCTGTTGCGTTGCACGCAGGCGGATGTAGCGACCGTTCCGATGTCGCCCTGCAGGCATGCGTTTCTGACGCGCGCTGCGTGCGTCCAGCGCCGGCGGAGACATGCTGGCGATGGCATCCAGCGCAGGCACATAGACCGGATGCCCACAGGTCGCCCGCTCCGTCGCCGATCCGCGCGCACGGTTACGCAGCCCACTACATGCAGGCGGTGCACTGATGTGGGAAGCGCTGGGCACCGTCCGTGACCTCGGGCGTCTGCAGGAAATCGCCGCGGTCCTGATCCGGTATGGCTTCGGCGATGTGGTGCGCCGGATCGGGCTGGCCGATGTGCTCGAACGTGCCGGCCGGCTGCTGCACTGGAACAACGCCGAAGGTCGCTTGCGCATGTCTGCGGCGGTGCGCGTGCGGCGCGCACTGGAAGAACTCGGGCCCACCTTCGTCAAGCTGGGCCAGGTGCTGGCCACGCGCGTGGACCTGTTGCCCCCGGAGTGGATCGACGAGCTGAGCGAGCTGCAGAACGCGGTGCCCGCATTGCCGTTCGAGCAGGTCCGCCCCCAGCTGGTGGCCGCGCTGGGCGCCGAACCGGACACCGTCTTCGCGCGCCTGGACGAACACCCGCTGGCCGCCGCATCGCTGGCGCAGACCCACCGCGCCTGGTTGGCCGATGGCACGCCGGTGGTGTTGAAGATCCGTCGCCCCGGCATCGGCGACACCATCGATGCGGATCTGCGCCTGCTCGCGCGGCTGGCCGATATCGTCGAGACACGCGCACCGGATCTCAAGCGCTATCGCCCGACCGAAGTGGTGCAGCAGTTCACCGTTTCACTGCGGCGCGAGCTCGACTTCGCCGCAGAGTGCCGCAATGCCGAGCGCATCGCCGCCAACTTCGCGCACGACCCGCAGGTGGTGGTGCCGGCGGTGTACTGGCAGTGGACCTGCGAGTCGCTCAATGTGCAGGAATTCATCGACGGCATCCCCGGGCGCGACCTGCAGGCAGTCGATGCGGCGGGACTGGACCGCCGTGCGCTGGCGCGGGCAGGCGCCGGCATCGTGCTCAAGATGGTGCTGCAGCACGGCTGCTTCCACGCCGACCCGCATCCGGGCAACATTTTCTACCTGCGCGATGGCCGGATCGCGGTCATCGATTTCGGCATGGTCGGGCGGGTGTCCGAGCAGCGTCGGTTTCAGGTCGCACAGCTGCTGCATGGCATGGTGAGCTACGACGCCGACGCGGTCATCGACGTGTTGCTGGAGTGGGCAGGGACCAGTCTGGATATCGACGAGGCGCGTTTGCAGCAGGACATCGGAGCCTTCGTCGACGAGTACCGCGGCGTGCCGCTCAAGGAGTTGCGCATCGGCGCGATGCTGGGCGACGTCACCGCGATCCTGCGCGATCACGGCCTGACGCTGCCGTCGGATCTGGCGCTGATGATCAAGGCCTTCCTCACCCTCGAAGGCATGGGGCGCCAGCTCGACCCGGACTTCGACATGGCCACCGAAGCGCGGCCCTATCTGGAGCGTGTGGTGGTGCAGCGTTATGCACCACGCGCCATGTTGCGGCGCAGCCGTCGCACCGTAACTGGCGCGATCGACCTGATCGGTGATCTCCCGCGCGATCTCAAGCGGCTGATCCAGGCCGCGCGGCGCGGCAAGCTGCAGTTGCAGGTGGAAACGCGCGCCTTGCGCGAGTTCGGCGAGCAGGTCGACCGCGCTGCCAATCGCCTCACCATGGGCATCGTCACCGCCGCGCTGGTGATCGGCTCGTCGATCGTCATGAACAGCGTCGGCGGTAGCGCCAGCCGCTGGCTGCTTGGGCTGGGCGTCGGTGGGTTCATCGGTGCCGGCCTGTGCGGCATCTGGATCCTGTTCTCGATCTGGCGCAGCCGGCGATAGCGGAGCCGGTCATCGCAGCCGAACGACCGCTGCTTCTGGGTATTGCGTCGCGTGTCATTAGTAGTAATACTACTAACCATGGACCTGACCGATACCCAGCAAGCCATCCTGGCCTTGATCGCCGAGCGCATCGAGACCGACGGCGTTCCGCCCTCGCAGACCGAAATCGCCCGTGCTTTCGGCTTCAAGGGCGTGCGCGCCGCGCAATATCACCTGGAGGCCCTGGAGCAGGCCGGGGCGATCCGCCGCGTGCCGGGACAGGCGCGCGGGATTCGGCTGGCCGGGCAGGGCGCGCAGCCGCGCACGCCGCCGGTGAGCGAGCCGGCGCGCGACGACGTGCTGCGCTTGCCCGTCCTGGGCCGCGTGGCGGCGGGCTTGCCGATTGGTGCCGATATCGGCTCGGACGACTTCGTCGTGCTCGACCGGGTGTTCTTCTCGCCCTCGCCGGACTATCTGCTCAAGGTACAGGGCGACTCCATGCGCGACGAGGGCATTTTCGACGGCGACCTGATTGGCGTGCACCGCACCCGCGACGCCCGCTCCGGGCAGATCGTGGTGGCCCGGATCGAAGAAGAGATCACGGTCAAATTGCTCAAGATCGGCAAGGACCGGATCCGTCTGCTGCCGCGCAACCCGGACTATGCGCCGATCGAAGTGCTGCCGGATCAGGATTTCGCCATCGAAGGCCTGTATTGCGGGCTACTGAGGCCCAATCGCTAAGGATTGTGCCGATGTGCGCGCTGGCTTTTTTCTCAGCCGGTAGCGCAGGATTCACCGCTGCCAGCGCAGGGGCTGCATCGTTAATCTGAGTGTGTCGCCGCCAGTCTCAGCCTGTGCGATACACCGCCGCTACATTAGCTCCACACCGAAATCACTGACAAGGATCACCCAGATGGATGAGAACAAGAAGCGCGCCCTTTCCGCCGCACTGAGCCAGATCGAAAAGCAATTCGGCAAGGGCTCCGTGATGCGTATGGGCGACCGCGTGATCGAGGCGGTCGAGATCATTCCGACCGGTTCGCTGATGTTGGACATCGCACTGGGGATCGGCGGCCTGCCGAAAGGCCGCGTCGTGGAAATCTACGGCCCGGAATCCTCGGGCAAGACCACGCTGACCCTGCAGGCCATTGCCGAGTGCCAGAAGAAGGGCGGGACGGCTGCCTTCATCGATGCCGAGCATGCGCTGGATCCGATCTATGCCGCCAAGCTGGGCGTCAACGTCGACGACCTGCTGCTGTCGCAGCCCGATACCGGTGAGCAGGCGCTGGAAATCGCCGACATGCTGGTGCGCTCGGGCTCGGTGGACATCGTGGTGGTCGACTCGGTGGCCGCACTGACCCCGAAGGCGGAAATCGAAGGCGAAATGGGCGACCAGTTGCCGGGCCTGCAGGCGCGCCTGATGAGCCAGGCCCTGCGCAAGCTGACCGGCAACATCAAGCGATCCAACACGCTGGTGGTCTTCATCAACCAGCTGCGCATGAAGATCGGCGTGATGATGCCGGGCCAGAGCCCGGAAGTGACCACCGGCGGTAACGCATTGAAGTTCTACGCCTCCGTGCGCCTGGACATCCGTCGCATTGGCGCGATCAAGAAGGGTGACGAGATCATCGGCAACCAGACCAAGATCAAGGTGGTCAAGAACAAGCTGGCACCTCCGTTCAAGCAGATCGTGACCGAAATCCTCTACGGCGAAGGCATCAGCCGCGAAGGCGAACTGATCGACATGGGTGTGGAAGCCAAGCTGGTGGACAAGGCCGGCGCCTGGTACAGCTACGGCGACGAGCGTATCGGTCAGGGCAAGGACAATGCGCGTGGCTACCTGCGCGACAACCCGCAGGTCGCTGCCAAGCTCGAAGCAGAGCTGCGCGAGAAGTTCCAGCCCGCCGAAGCGCCCCGCGAAGCAGGCGACGACGCCGAGAAGGAATAAGCGCAACCGCTGGCGGCCGGCTGCGACAGGTGCGTTGGCACTGCAGACGGCCGGCCGGGTCCGGTGATGGACTCGGCGGACTCAAGCGCTCTCGATCGGTTTGTTAGCCAGCTGCAGGTGACGCGCCAAGTTTTTCTATCGCGAGGACGGCGGAGTCAGTGCCGTTGCTTCTCGCGGTAGATCTATCGAAGGCCAGGAGGGCAGGCGCCACGGAGGGCGCATTGATTCAGCGTTAGGGGGACACGTCACAATGGACGAGCAAGAACCCGCACCAAAGCGGGGACGCCGGTTCAAGGAGCAGACGCCGGTCCAGCGCGCACTCGGCCTGCTGGTGCGACGCGAGCATTCACGCAAGGAATTGAACCGAAAGCTACTGGCGCGCGGGATCGAGCCGGAGGCCGCACAGGCCGCGGTCGAGCGGCTCGCGGGCGAAGGTTGGCAGGATGACGCCCGGTTTGCCGCGGCAGTGGTCCGTAACCGCGCCGGGTCGGGCTATGGCCCGCTGCACATCCGTGCCGAGCTGGGAACCCATGGCCTGGATAGCGATGCCGTCAGTGCTGCCATGGCCACGTTTGAAGGCGATTGGATCGAGAACGCACGTGATCTGATCCGGCGCCGGTTTGGTGAAGAAGGGCCGGTCGATCTGCCGCAGCGGCGTAAGGCCGCCGATCTATTGGCCAGGCGCGGTTTCGACGGCGACTGTATTCGTCGCGCCACCCGCTTCGACCTTGAGGACTGAGGGCGTCAGGCCTGCTACCCTTCGTGGTTTCAGGTTGTTCCGCTCCTCTGCGCCCACATTTCATTGGGTGACCGGGACTGCCGCCCGCCCAATGCCAGCTCATGAACGCACCTGCCAAATTCAGCACTTCCCAGATCCGTAGTGACTTCCTCGCGTTTTTCGAGGGGAAGGGCCACACCATCGTGCCATCCGCGCCGCTGGTGCCGGGTAACGACCCGACCTTGCTGTTCACCAATTCCGGCATGGTCCAGTTCAAGGACGTCTTCCTTGGCGCGGAAAAGCGCAGTTACGTGCGCGCCGCGGACGTCCAGCGCTGCCTGCGCGCCGGCGGCAAGCACAACGACCTGGACTCGGTAGGCTATACCGCGCGCCACCACACCTTCTTCGAAATGCTGGGCAACTGGTCGTTCGGCGACTACTTCAAGAAGGACGCCATCGCCTGGGCATGGGAGCTGTTGACCCAGGTCTGGAAACTGCCGGCGGACCGCCTGCTGGTCACGGTGTATCACACCGACGAAGAGGCATTCGCCCTATGGCGCGACATGATCGGCATTCCGGAAAGCCGCATCGTGCGCATCGGCGACAACAAGGGCGCGCCGTATGCGTCGGATAACTTCTGGCAGATGGCCGACACCGGTCCGTGCGGTCCGTGTACCGAGATCTTCTTCGACCACGGCGATCACATCGCCGGCGGCCCGCCCGGCTCGCCCGACGAAGATGGCGACCGCTTCATCGAGATCTGGAACCTGGTCTTCATGCAGTTCGACCGCCAGCCCGACGGCACCCTGGTGCCGCTGCCGGCGCCGTGCGTGGACACCGGCATGGGGTTGGAGCGTCTGGCCGCGATCCTGCAGCACGTCCACACGAATTACGAGATCGATCTGTTCCAGGCCTTGATCGGCACGGCCAGTGCGCTGACCGGCATCACCGATCTTGAAAACAAGTCGTTGCGTGTGATCGCCGATCACATCCGCGCCTGTTCGTTCCTGATCGTCGATGGCGTGCTGCCTTCCAACGAAGGTCGCGGCTATGTGCTGCGGCGGATCATCCGGCGTGCGCTGCGCCATGGCTGGATGCTGGGTGTGCGCCAGCCGTTCTTCAGCAAGATGGTGCCGACGCTGGTCGAGCTGATGGGCGAGGCCTACCCGGAGTTGGCCGCCGCGCAGGACACCGTGGCACGCGCCCTGTTGGCGGAAGAGGAGCGCTTTGCCGAGACGCTGGACGCCGGCATGAAGATCTTCGACGACGTGGCGGCACGCTCGCAGGACGTCATTCCCGGCGCCGATGCCTTTCGTCTGTACGACACCTACGGGTTCCCGGTCGACCTGACCGCCGACATCGCACGTGAGCGCGGCATGCGGGTCGATATGGAGGGTTTTGAGTTTGCGATGGAGCGGCAACGCGAAACCGCGCGTGCGGCAGGCAAGTTCGGCGGCGGCGTCGCGCTACCGGCCGATCTGGTCGCCACCATGTCGCCGACCGTGTTTCTGGGTTATGAGGCGCACGACGCCGACGCGCTCAAGGTTGTCGCGCTGCTCAAGCAGGGCCGTCCGGTCGAGCGTGCCGAGGTTGGTGATGAGGTCATCGTGTTCACCGACCGTACCCCGTTCTATGCAGAATCCGGTGGACAGGTCGGCGATAGCGGGCAGTTGAGCAATACCGATGTATCGATCGAGGTTGCAGACACCCAGAAATTTGCCGGCCAGTTCCACGGCCATGTGGGACGCATTACCGAAGGCACGCTCGCGCTGGGCGATGTGCTGGCCGGAGGCATCGACGTGCAGCGCCGCGGCAAGACCATCCTCAACCATTCGGCGACGCACCTGCTGCACGCCGCGCTGCGCGAAGTACTGGGCACGCATGTACAGCAGAAGGGTTCGCTGGTGGCGCCCGATCGCCTGCGTTTCGACTTCTCGCACTTCCAGCCCATTACTGCGGAAGAACTGGCGGTAATCGAGCGCAAGGTCAACGCCGAAGTGCGTACCAACCACGGCGTCGAAGTGCACAACATGGCCATGCAGGAGGCACTGGATTTCGGCGCGATGGCCTTGTTCGGCGAGAAGTATGGCGAAAACGTGCGCGTCCTGAAGATGGGCGGCTATTCCACCGAATTGTGTGGCGGCACCCATGTCACCCGCACCGGTGACATCGGTCTGTTCAAGATCACCTCCGAGGGCGGCGTGTCCTCTGGCGTGCGCCGCATCGAGGCGGTGACCGGGCAGGGTGCCCTGGACTACGTGGCCGACGAAGAGCGCCGTTTGTCCGACGCGGCCAGTCTGCTCGGCGGCAACACCACCGAGGTGGTCGACAAGGTGCGCGCGCTGACCGAGCGTCAGAAGCGCCTTGAGCGCGAGCTGGAATCGCTCAAGGCCAAGCTGGCCTCCGGCGCGACGGCCGACCTCGGTGCCGGTGCGATCGACGTTGCCGGGGTCAAGGTGGTTGCCGTGCGCCTGGAAGGTTTCGACGCAAAGGCACTGCGCGATGCGATGGACCGTTTGAAGCAGCAGCTGGGCGATTCGGTGATCGTGTTGGCCGGTGCATCGGCCGGCAAGGTTGCGCTCGTTGCCGGCGTGAATGGCAGCCCAACTGGCAAGGTGAAGGCGGGGGAACTCCTCGGCCATATCGCCAGTCAGATCGGGGGCAAGGGCGGTGGCCGTCCGGATCTCGCCCAGGGTGGTGGCGAGGACGGGCCCGCCCTTGCGACCGCACTCGACGGTGTGCCCTCCTGGGTCAAGCAACACTTGGGCTGAACACTTGTCCTGCTATGCCTTGATGGCTGGCAGGATGTCCCGCTACCATTTCTGGTCTATTCCCTTTACCTAGGGCGCGTCTCACTCAGGAGGCCGTCGATGCTGGTGGGAAACCCACCGGTTCCAGGAGATTTGCAAAATGTTGATCCTCACTCGCCGGGTAGGCGAAACCTTGATGATCGGCGACTCGGTCACTGTTACCGTGCTCGGCGTCAAGGGTAATCAGGTGCGTATCGGTATCACCGCACCAAAAGATGTGGCTGTGCATCGCGAAGAGATCTATCAGCGCATCCAACGTGGGGACGAGCCGGTTGCCTCTGGCGCGCATCACGGCGACGATTCTTCGAATTGATCGTCATAAAGGGTTTACGTTAGCCCCTGTTACCCGGTATTCTTCGCGGCCTGCCACGGACATCGCGGCAGGACGCAAAAACTGGAGCGATGCCCGAGCGGCTGAAGGGGCTCCCCTGCTAAGGGAGTATAGGGTCAAAAGCTCTATCGAGGGTTCGAATCCCTCTCGCTCCGCCAGTGTTCCGAACGCCTGCAAATCATTGATTTGCAGGCGTTTTTGTTTTTGGTTCGTGTGAAGCACGTGCCGGCGTGTGGCTGTCTGCGAAGCAGTACGTGGCGAAGCAGTACGTGATAGAGCGGCGAATGGCAGATCGCGGATGAAGGCGCATCGATTTCTTCTGCGTTCCGTCCAATTGGGCATCCCCGATCGATTCCCGTTGCTTTGCGCCTGCAACGCGGAATGCGTGTCAGTCATCGCAGCGAATGCATGATCTGGTCATCCGGGGTGCCACTTTTCTCACTACTGCCATGCCGAACGCCGATCGCGCACAGCGACGACGTGCATTGCACTCACGTATCGTTCTTGTGCGTCCAACCCGATGAGTGAGCACGCAATGCGCAGCTGTGCTGCGAAAAGCGCAGTCACGTCGCCGGGCGTGCAGGCGGCCCGCGTCTGGAAGTGACGGCCAACCAGTGATCCCAGGTGCCGGGTATCGACCGTTGTGAGCTTCACTGCGGCTGGGTGCGGCAAACCAGACTCCGTGTGCGCGCAGTGCTCATCGCTGGGATGCGTGCAACTCAGGCAATGGCTGATCTGACGCGGCGAGCTGCCCCTGCGCACATGCAGTGCATCCGAGATCCAGCTCGTGGGCTCGGTTGCATCTGGATCCGGAGCTCATGGCATCGCCCGTACATTCCAGTTGTTGAAGCGCGTTTACTTGTCGATTGAGGCAGTGACGCCGGCAGCCAAGACGGCCGTCTGATGTCCCCCACGGTGAACCTGCCTGCCTGTGGTCGGCTCGCAGCTTGGCTGCATCTGAACCGCGCGAGACGCCGGTTGCAATTGCGGTCAAGTAACCGGTGCGCAGGTCGTTAAGGGGGTGACCCATATCTCGGATGTCGATGTGATGCGCCTATCGTTGCTTGGACGCCTGTTCTCTTCCTGGAGCCGTGGGCTGCAGCACAAGGCCAACGCGGTGGACCGGGTGATGGCGGTGATCGAATTCGATCTGGATGGCCGCATTCTCGAAGTCAACCAGAACTTCCTGTCGTTGATGGGGTACCGGCGCGACGAGGTCGTCGGCCAGCATCACCGCATGTTCGTGACCAAGAGCGATCGCGACAGCGAAAGCTATCGCCAGTTCTGGGCGGGGCTGCGGCGCGGCGATTTCAACGCAGGGCGTTTCTGCCGCTTGGACAAGCACGGCCGCGAGGTCTGGATCAATGCTTCCTACAATCCGTTGCTGGACCGAGCGGGCAAGGCCTACCGCGTGGTGAAGTACGCCACCGACATCACCGAGCAGGTGCGGCAGACCGCCGATTTCGAAGGGCGGATCGACGCGATCGACAAGGTCATGGCAGTCATCGAATTTTCGCTGGATGGCACGGTACTCGATGCCAACCAGAACTTCCTGCAGGTGATGGGCTATCGGCTCGATGAGATCCGTGGCAAACACCACGGCATGTTCGTGGATGCGCAAACGCGTCAGTCGGCGTCCTATCGTGCGTTCTGGGGCGCGCTTGGTCGCGGGGAATTCGATGCCGGTCGCTACAAGCGCATCGGCAAGGACGGTGCCGAGGTATGGATCCAGGCGTCCTACAACCCCGTCCTCGATGCACTGGGTCGCCCATACAAGGTCGTCAAGTACGCCACCGATGTGACGCGCCAGGTGATCGATTCTGCCGATGCGGATGGCCGCATGCGCGCCATCGACAAGGTGATGGGGGTCATCGAGTTCGATCTCGACGGCCGCGTGCTGGCTGCCAACGACAACTTTCTGGCGATTCTCGGGTATGCGGCGGAAGAGGCGATCGGCAAGCACCATGGCGTATTTGTCGATGCCGCCTACCGCGCGTCCGACGAGTACCGCCACTTCTGGGCGAAGCTGGCGCGCGGCCAGTTCGATGTGGGCCGGTATCGCCGCCTGCACAAGGACGGCAGTGCGGTGTGGATCCAGGCGTCCTACAACCCGATCCTGGATGTGTCCGGACGCCCGTACAAGGTGGTCAAGTACGCCACCGACGTGACCGACCAGGTGCGCTCGGCCGAACGCATGCGTGACCTCATGCGGCAGACCATGAGCATCGCGCAGAACGTGCAGCGCGAGTCGCATCATATTTCCGCCAGCAACCAGGACCTGGTCAACCGCGTGTCCACGCAGTCCAGCGCGGTGGCGCAGACGTCCTGCACGATCGATCAGCTGGCCGCGACGGTGCGCGCCAATTCCGACAATGCCGGCTCGGCGCGACGCATGGCCGAGGAGTCGGCTGCCGTGGCGCGGCGCGGTGCGGACGTGATTGCCGACGTGGTCAAGACCACGGCCGGGATCCGTTCGGCCACCGACCGGATCGGCCAGATCATCGAGGTCATCGACGGCATCGCCTTCCAGACCAATATCCTGGCGCTCAATGCCGCTGTGGAAGCGGCGCGGGCGGGCGAGCAGGGCCGTGGCTTTGCCGTGGTGGCGACCGAAGTGCGCAGTCTGGCGCAGCGCTGCAGCGTTTCGGCCAAGGAAATCCGCTCGCTGATCGACAACGCGACCGACCAGGTCGGTGATGGCTCGCGCCTGGCCGAACAGGCTGGTGTCGTGATGCAGGATGTGGTGACCTCGGTGCTGCGCGTCACCGCGACCGTGGAGCAGATCGCGTCGGCCAGCCAGGAGCAGGCGCAGGACATTTCGACTGCCAACACGGCGCTGCAATCGATCGGCGTGCAGGCGCGCGACCAGGCACAGATGGTCGATGATCTGGCGCGATCGGCGCGCGTGCTGGAAGCCGATGCCGACGCGTTGTTCGCGCTGGTCAATGGTGACGACCCCGGCGCTGCAGCAGCCGGCGCACCGGCCGCTGCGGACATGAAGCCGCAGGCGGCCTAGGCACAAGGCGGTACATGGAGGCATCAGCGCGGCATGATGTCTGCCAGGGGCGTCAGACGTGGATGACAGGGCGAGCACACCCGCATACGACACAAAGCCCGCAGAAGCGGGCTTTGTGTTTTGACGTGTGCCCCCGTCCGCTGCAGGCCGCGCAAGCCTGCGCGTGCCGCAGTGGCGTATCGGCACTTACTTGGGTAGATCGAAGACCAGCACTTCTGCATCGCGGGCATCGGCCAGCACGATCTCCGGCTCACCGATGATCTGCACCGCATCGCCGGCCGACAACGCCTGCCCATTGATGCTCAGGCTGCCGCGCGCCACCTGCACGTAGCCGATGCGTCCTTCGGCCAGCGGTTGTTGCAGGCGTGCGTCGCCGTCCAGGATCGAGGCATACAGGCGTGCATCCTGGTGCAAACGGAGCGAACCGTCTTCGCCGCCGGGCGAGGCAATCAGGCGCAGCTGGTTACGCTTGCTGTCGGCATCGAAGTGCTTTTCTTCGTAGCTCGGTTCGATGCCGTTGCGCTCGGGCATCACCCAGATCTGCAGGAAGTGCACCGGCTCGCTGGACGAGTGATTGAACTCGCTATGGGTCACGCCGCTGCCTGCGCTCATGCGCTGCACGTCGCCGTAGTGCAGCACCGAACCGGTGCCCATGCTGTCCTTGTGCTCCAGCGCGCCGCCCAGGACGTAGGAAATGATCTCCATGTCGCGGTGGGCGTGGGTGCCGAAGCCTTCGCCCGGGACCACCTTGTCTTCGTTGATCACCCGCAGCGGGCCGATGCCCATATGGCGCGGATCGTGGTAGCTGGCAAAGGAGAAGGTATGGCGCGAGGACAGCCAGCCGTGTTCGGCGCGGCCACGGGTTTCGCTCTTACGGACATTCAACATGATGCTGCTCCTTGAAAGATTCGAATTGGCGTTGGGGGCTGAATCGCTGTCCCAGCGGCTTGATGCGTAGTCTCTGCCTGTACGTGCGGGAGAAAAAGCGAGTAGATTTGGTCGCTATCATCGAAAAAATCGAACAATGAAAATCAGCCTCGAGGCCTTGCAGATCCTGGATGCGATCGACCGCCGTGGTTCCTTTGCCGCAGCGGCCAAGGTGTTGTTCAAGGTGCCCTCGACCATCTCCTACACGGTGTCCAAGCTGGAAGAGGACCTGGGAGTGCAGCTGTTCGAGCGGGTCGGCCCCAAGGCGACGCCGACGCAGGCCGGACGCGAGCTATTGCGCGAAGGGCGGCACCTGTTGCGCGCCGCGCAGGAGCTGGAGGTGCGGGTGCGGCGGGTAGCCTCGGGTTGGGAGTCGGATTTCGCGATCGGGCTGGATGCGGTCCTGCCGGCGGCGTTGTTGCAACCGCAGATCCTGGACTTCTACACGGTGGCCGACAGCACCCGGCTGCGCGTGCTCAGCGAGTCGCTGTCCGGCAGTTGGGAGGCCTTGCTGGACCGGCGTGTGGACCTGATCGTGGCGGCCGGCGAGGGGCCGAGCGGGGGCGGCTATGTCGCCGAGCCGATCGGCACCTTGCGCTTCGTGTTCGCGGTGGCGGCCACGCATCCTCTGGCGGGCGCGCAACGACTGGACGTGGCCGAGCTGGCCGAGCATCGGGCGATTGCCGTGGCGGACTCGGCGCGGCGTCTGCTGCCGCGCACCGTCGGCCTGTTGTCTGGGCGCGATGTGCTGACCGTGCCGGACATGCACACCAAGCTGCTGCTGCAGCTTGGCGGCGCCGGCTACGGTTTCCTGCCCGAGCCGTACGCACGTGGCGCGCTGCACGACGGCCTGCTGGTCGAGGTGCCCGTGGAAACCCCCAAAGCCGACGAGACGTTCTACCTGGCGTGGCGGCCGGGCGAGGAAGGCGAAGCGCTGGGGTGGTGGCGGCGTGCCCTGCGTCGGGACCACTTGTTCGCGCACTGGTTGCAGGCGCTCGCCGAAACGTATCGTTTCGTTGTTGCCAGGCAGCCGGTGGCATGACCAAGAGCGGATAATGGCCGCTCGCCGTCGCGCAGGGTCCCCGCATGCAAGGCTTGATCGAACAGTACGGATTGGCGCTGGTGTTCGCCAACGTACTGGCATTGTCGCTCGGGCTGCCGGTACCGGCGTTACCGACACTGGTGCTGGTTGGGGCCGGTTACGCGCTGCGCGGTGGTAGCGATGCGTGGCTGGCCGGTCTGGCGGCGTGGGGCGTGTCGGTGCTGGCCAGCCTGCTGGGCGATCTGGCCTGGTATTTGGCCGGCCGTCGTTTCGGTAACCGCACCTTGCAGTCGCTGTGCCGGTTGTCGCTGTCACGCGATACCTGCATGAAGCAGACCGAGCGGTTTTTCTCGCGCTGGGGTGTACGGGTGCTGGCGGTGGCCAAGTTCGTGCCGGGCCTGTCGATGGTGTCGGTGCCCATGGCCGGCGCGATGCGGGTACGGCCCGGCGCCTTCCTGCGCTACGACGCGTTCGGTGCCTCGCTGTGGGCCCTGGTCGGGCTGGGCCTGGGGGCCGTGTTCGCCGATCAGGTGCAGGATGTGCTCGGCTTCCTGTCGGAGCTGGGCTCCGGAGCCGTGGCGGTGCTCGTAGCGCTGTTGGCGGGCTACGTCGGCTGGCGCTGGTGGCGCCGCCACAGCCTGCTGCGGTCGCTGGACCATGCGCGCATCGCGGTGGACGAGCTGGTGCCGTTGCTGGATGGCGATGAAAGCCTGCGGCCCACCGTGCTGGATATCCGGGCACCGGGGTATCGCGACCTGCAGCCCTACACGATCCCTGGCGCGGTATTTGCCGACGAGCGTCAGCTTGCGCAGATCCTGGCCAGCGTGCCGCGCGAGCGCAGCGTGGTGATTTATTGCGCATGCCCGGACGAAGTGTCTGCGGCCTGGTTGGCGGGGCGGATGCGTGAGCGTGGCTATCGCGATGTGCGCCCGCTGCGCGGCGGACTGGATGCATGGCGCGACGCCGGCCATCCGGTGACCTCGTTGTTGCCGGTCGTGGTGGTGGGCGACGCGGAAGCGGTGCGCGCCACGGCTTGATCGTCGTGTGCAGGCGTTCGACGTGCGCGGTGAAAGCCGCTCGCGTCGGCAGCGCGAACGTTCGCACTGCACGGCGATGCGCGCGGCCATCCATGTCCCGGGTGTTGAACGCAACGGCGATCTTGTCCTGGTTTCCAGCGTCATGCCGCGGCTCGCCCTTGCGTGGTTGCAATACCGGACGTGCAGGGCAGGGAGCAAACGACAGGCAAAAAAAAGACCAGCAAGCTGGTCGTTTTCTTCAAGATTGGTGCGCCCGGAGAGATTCGAACTCCCGACCGCCTGGTTCGTAGCCAGGTACTCTATCCAACTGAGCTACGGGCGCATATCTTGTTTTGACTTGCCATCCGCTGCAACACAGCTGGACGTTCAACTGAAAAGACAGCGGTTCAATGCTGTCTTTTGTGGTTCCTGAAGATGGTGCGCCCGGAGAGATTCGAACTCCCGACCGCCTGGTTCGTAGCCAGGTACTCTATCCAACTGAGCTACGGGCGCCTCGTCAGGAGCGGAATTATGCGGATGCCTGACGTACTCGTCAATCCCTTTGTGAACTTCGATTGCCGTTGACCTCGACACCAAGGCTGCCAACGAGCGCGGCAGCCACTGCAGCGGGCGCCTTCATCCATGCGAAGTGATCGCTGCGCACGCCCAGCTGCGCATCCTGCAGGTGCTGCAGCCGGGCATGTGCCTGCGGCATCTTGCCCAGCAGTGCGTGCAACGCCGCCGGCGGACCGAAGTTGTCGCGTGCGAAGGTTAGTGCAGTGATCGGAGTGGTCAATGCACCCAGTGCATGTTCCAGATCCCAGGTCGCGCCGGCGGCGCGATAGCGGTTGCTGCGGCCCACCTGTGCCCAGTCGGCGATCAGGCCGCGCGCTTCGGTCCCGCCGAAGCCAAGCCTGCGCCCATGCAGCACGCCTTGCAGCTTTGCCAGCCACGGCAGGGCGCGAAACGCCAACGGCAGGCCATAGCGCATGGGACGCGGGAAGTAGCGCCAGTAGGGCGAGCCGCTGGCCACCAACCACAGCTGTGCGAGCGGTGAGGCATGCGTCGCCGGCGTGAGCCGCAGCGCGGCGTGGCAGCAGGCCAGTTGGCCGCCCAGGCTATGGCCGCCCAGGATGCGTGGAAGTTGCGGGTCGTGCCGATCCAGCAAGGCGTGGCTGGCCGGAAGATCCTCGGCCAGCAGCGTGCGGTAACCCCAATCGTGCTCGCGCGACGGGCGCAGGCTGCTGCTGCCATTGCCACGCCATTCGTGCAGATACACCGCGATGCCGGCCGATGCGAGCACCTGCGCGAACGGTTGATAATGCCGCGCCGCCACGCCCAAGGCCGGCAGCCATAGCAGCGCGGCCAGTGGCTGTGCCGGCGCGTAGCGCATTACCTGCCAGCGGTGCCCGTCGGCGGCGCTCGCGCTCATGGTGGTGCTGTGTACGCTCATGCGCCGTGCGCAGCGCCGAAGTGGTCGAGCACCAGCACATCGCTGTGCCCGGGGCGTTGGCCGAGGTGGATTGCGCGTGCCACGTAGTCGATGGCCGCTTCGCAGGCATTGAGGAGCGACAGGCCCTGGCACAGTTGCGCGGCGATCGCGGCCGACAGACTGCAGCCGGTGCCATGTGCGTCGACCTGCACACGTGGATGCACGAAGGCATCCTGGGTGACGCCGTCATCGAAGCGATCGAACACACGTGCGCCTTCGTGCAGATGGCCGCCCTTGAGCAGCACCGCGTTGGCGCCCAGGTCGAGCAGTGCGGCGGTGGCGTGTTCGGCGGCATCGGCGTCGTCGATGCGGCGGCCGGTCAATAGCTCCGCTTCGGGCGTGTTGGGGGTGACCAGCGTGGCCAGCGGCAGCAGACGGGTGCGCAAGGCGTCCAGCGCGGCGTCTTCAAGCAGGCGCGCACCGCTGGTGGACACCATCACCGGATCGAGCACCACGAATGGTGGGCGATGCCGTTCGAGCAGGTCGGCCACGCAATGGATGACGTCGGCATTGGCCAGCATGCCGAGCTTGACGGCCTGGATCTGGAAATCGGCAAAGCAGGCATCCGCCTGCGCCTGCAGAAACGGCAGCGGCGGGATGTGCACGGCGGTGACGGCGCGGGTATGTTGCGCAGTCAAGGCGGCGATCGCCGATAACCCGTGCACGCGATGCGCCGCGAAGGTCTTGAGATCGGCCTGGATGCCGGCACCACCGCCGGAATCGGAGCCGGCGATGGTCAATGCGGACAGCGTGCTGGGCGTGGTCATGCGCCGATTCTGCACGGTCCGATTGCAGCTGTGCAGAACCGGTGTCTGAACGCTGCCTGCGCCTGCCAGCGCTTACCGCAGGATCACGGCGGTGCCCCGTTCACCGCGATCTGCGAGAACGCGCCGATCTGCGGGTCGTACAACGCGCCCCAGAACATGTTGCCGCCATCGCAGCCCTGGATCGCCTCGGTAGCCGGTTTCATCTGCGGCGTGTTCGGCAGCTTGAAGGCGTTGATGTAGATCAGCTGCTGGCCCCCGATCACCACACCCACGTACTGGCGGTCGAACTCGCGCGGCTCGGCGATGGTGGGCGTCAACGCGTCCTGCCGGGATTCGAGCTGTTCGATCTGCTGATGGTTCGGTGCCCAGTAGCCGGTGATCTGGCCCGGATGACGCGCCGGGCTGTCGCGCGAGCAGGTCTGCAGCACCTGCTCGGCCACGCCTTGGCGCGTGATGATCCACGACTGCCCGTTCTTGAGATTGGTCGGCACGCTGGATGGTCCCTGCGTGGTGGCGCAGCCGGCCAGCGCGAGCACGGCCAGCGCCAACGCGCCGCGAAATGCGCGCATCACAACACCTCCGAGGCGAAGTCGGCCAGGCGCGAGCGCTCGCCACGCCGTAGCGTGATGTGCGCGCTGTGCGGCCAGGCCTTGAAGCGATCCACCGCGTAGGTCAGACCCGAGGTCGTTTCGGTGAGGTAGGGCGTGTCGATCTGTTCGACGTTGCCCAGGCACACGATCTTGGTACCGGGGCCGGCACGGGTGATCAGCGTCTTCATCTGCTTCGGCGTGAGGTTCTGCGCCTCGTCCAGGATCAGGTACCGCGACAGGAAGGTACGGCCGCGCATGAAGTTCATCGAACGGATCTTGATGCGGCTTGCCAGCAGGTCGTTGGTGGCGGCACGCCCCCATGCGCCGCCTTCCTGGTTGTGCGTGAGCACTTCCAGGTTGTCGGTCAGCGCGCCCATCCACGGCGTCATCTTTTCTTCTTCGGTACCGGGCAAAAAGCCGATGTCTTCGCCCACGCTGACGGTGGCGCGGGTCATGATGATTTCGCGATAACGCTGCTGGTCCATGGTCTGCGCCAGGCCGGCGGCGAGCGCGAGCAGGGTCTTGCCGGTGCCGGCGGTGCCGAGCAGGGTGACGAAATCGATCTCCGGGTCCATCAAGGCATTGAGCGCGAAATTCTGCTCGCGGTTGCGCGCCACGATGCCCCACACCGCATGCTGGCCGCTACGGAAGTCGTCCACCAGGCACAGCGTGGCCTTGCCGCCGCCGACCTTGGCCACACGCAGTTCCACTTCATCTTCGCCAGGCAGGTACAGGTACTGGTTGGGGTACCAGTCTTCGTCCTCGGCCAGCACGATCTCGTAGTGCGTGCGGCCGCGTTCGTTCCAGCTGCGCAGGTCTTCGTTGTGCTTCTGCCAGAAGTCTTCCGGCAGCTCGATGGCGCCGGTGAACAGCAGGCTGAAATCGTCCAGCGCGCGGTCGTTCTGATAGTCCTCCGCCACCAGGCCGCTGATGTAGGCCTTGATGCGCAGGTTGATGTCCTTGGACACCAGAATGACCGGCACATCCGGATGTTCTTCGCGCAGCGCCAGCACCGAGGCCAGGATCTTGTTGTCCGGCAGCATGGCGCCGAAGGTGCGGCCCGGGTCGATCGGTTTGATCTGGAAAAACAGACGGCCGATCGCGGCCTGGCCCTTGAGCTGGATGCCCTGCGGGTGGCTGAGCAGGATGCCGGCCTGGATCTGCTCGGCGTTGGTATTTTCCAGCAATTCGTCCAGGAACCGGCTGACCTGCCGCGCATTGCGGCTGACTTCGGAGGTGCCCTTCTTGGCGTTGTCGAGCTCCTCGATCACCTGCATCGGCAGGAACACATCGTGTTCTTCGAACTTGAACAGCGCGGTGGGATCGTGCATCAGCACGTTGGTGTCCAGCACGTAGATGCGCTTGCCTCGGGTCATTGGGTCTTCCAAGTGATGGAGCAGGGGCGAGCCATCACGCCTGCAGGTGCAGGGTGATGGAGGACGCGGGAGGCGAGGGGTGTCACTGTTTGGCGTGCGTCTTCACTGCAGTCAGCACGGCCTCGGCATGGCCGGCGACCTTGACCTTGCGCCAGGCCTGCACGACATGCCCCTCGGGCGACAGCAGGAAGGTGCTGCGCTCGATGCCGAGCACCTGTTTGCCGTACATGTTCTTTTCCTTGATCACGTCGAAGGCGCGGCACAGCGCTTCATCGCTGTCGCTGATCAACGGGAAGGTGAAGCCTTGCTTGGCGCAGAAGTTGTCGTGCGACTTCACCGAATCGCGCGAGACGCCGAACACCACGGCGCCGGCTTTTTTGAACTGCGGCAGCAGCGCGTTGAAGTCCAGGCCTTCGGTGGTGCAGCCGGGGGTGCTGTCCTTCGGGTAGAAGTACAGCACCAGCCACTTGCCGGCATAGTCGCGCAGGCTGGCCTGGGCGCTGCCGGAGAGCGACAGCGGCAGGTCGAAGGTTGCGGCGGGCAGTTGCAGTACGGCGTCGGTCATCGTTGCTCAGCCTCAGCGGGAGGGGCGTGCGGCGCGGTCAGGCCGGGCCGACATCCATCCCATCATAAGCAGCCACATGGAAACGTTTGGCGAGTGCGTCGAACTGCGCATTGCGCTGATTCAGCGACTCGATGGTGTGGTGCTCTTTCTTGTCCACATGCAGGAAATACGACTCCTCGTCGTCGCCATCGTCTTCGTCGCGTTCGCCGAGAAAGATATCGATGACGCGGTAGCCATCCTGGGTCAATTGCTCGGCGAGTTTCTGCAGCGGTTCCTGCGCCGGATCGGCAAAAAAATATTCCCAGCGCAGCGGGCCATCGAGGTTCCAGTCGGTCTCGGAGCGGATGTGGTCGAACATCTGTTTCAGCGCGTATTGGGCGATGGCCATGGTGCGTCTGCCTTAGAACTTCATCGGGTCCATGATCGCGTCGAGATTGAGGTGATCACAGAATTCCAGGAAATCATCGCGCAATGCGGCGATGTGCATGTTGGCCGGCACCCCGATCGTCACCTGCGCAGAGAACATCTCCGCACCGGTCTGCATGGCGCGGTAGCGCGTGCTCTGCAGGTTTTCGATGGTGATGCCCTGGCGGTCGAAGAAGTCGGCCAGCTGAAACAGGATGCCGGGCTTGTCGGCGGCGATCACTTCGACGATGTAGGGCAGCAGGTTGGACTGGGTCTGCTTGGGGCCGGTGCGGTACCACACCAGCTTGAGGCCTTCCTCGCGTTCGAGCCGGGTCAGCATCGCTTCGAGCTTGGCGACCGAATCCCAGGAGCCGGTGGCCAGTGCAGTGACCGAGACATCGCGCCCCACCGTGGCCAGACGGGCGTCCACGAGATTGCAGCCGCTGTCGGCGATGCGGCGGGTGACGGGCAACAGGGGGGACTCCGGATGCGTCGTGTAGGCGTTGATCAGGAGGTGGTTTTCGGTCGGCAAAGGCCGGGGTGTCGAGTCGGTCAAAGGGGCTTCCGGCATTGCATCAGGCTGAATGGCCGCCCGGGCAGGCGCCCTGGCGGTGACCAGCATACTTGCCCGTGGTTTCGCGCCGCAAGTAACATGCGGGTGGTCTCAACCCGCGCCCGCGCGGGCCTTCCCTGTCACGTAAGAGCAGCAGAATCTTGTCCCTTTCCGGCATCATCACCGCGCTGGCGACCCCTTTCGGTCCGGATGGCGCACTCGACCTGGATGCCTGGCGGCGGCTGCTGGAGCAGCAGCTGCACGGTGGCGTGCAGGGAATCGTGGTCGCCGGCTCCACCGGCGAAGCCGCCGCGCTGAGCGACGACGAATACGACACGCTGCTGCGCGCCGCGGTGGCGCAGGTGGCCGGCCGGGTACCGGTGCTCGCCGGCACCGGGCTGTCCGGTACGGCAAAGACCATTGCGCAGACACGCCGCGCCGCCGCGCTGGGCGCGCAATACGCGTTGGTGGTCACGCCGCCGTACGTGCGTCCGACCCAGGCCGGGCTGAAAGCACACTTCCTGGCGGTGGCCGACAACGGCGGCTTGCCGGTGGTGCTGTACAACGTGCCTGGCCGCACCGGCTGTGACCTGCTGCCGGAGACGGTGGCCGAGCTGGTCGGGCACCCCAACATCGTCGGCATCAAGGAGGCCCGTAGCGAGCCCGAGCGCATTGCCGCACTGGTGGCACTGCGCAGCGATAGCTTCGTGGTGCTCAGCGGCGATGACGGCAGCGCGGCGCACGCGATGCTGTCCGGCGCCGCGGGGCTGGTGTCGGTGGCATCCAATGCCTTGCCGGCAGCCTACCGTCGCCTGTGCGATCTGGCCCGCGATGGCCAGCGCGAGGCCGCCACCGCCTGGGATGCGCGCCTGAGCGAATATCACAGCTTCTGCGGGATTGAATCCAATCCCATCCCGGTCAAGGCGTTGCTGCAGCGCGCCGGGATCGGGCACGGCCTGCGTTTGCCGCTGCTGCCACTCTCCGCGGCGCACCAGCCTGCCGCCGACCGCCTTGCCGCCGACGCCATTGCGTTGGAAGCGCTTTCCAGCCGCGAAATGCTCGCGGCCTGACCCAGGAGATCTATCGATGCGTCATTCCGTTTCCCCCGTCCGCGTGCTGTCGCTCGCGTTGCTGGCGACCGCCACCGTCGCTGCCACGAGCGGTTGCAGCTGGTTTCACAAAGGCGCGCGCGGCGACTATGCGCTGGCCCCGGAAGCCCGGCCGCTGGAAGTGCCGCCGGATCTGAACCTGCCCGACACCTCGGGTGCGATGAAGGTGCCGACCCTGGCCTCCACCACGCAACAGAACACCAACACGCCGCCGTCGGCGAGCGCCAACAGCGGTTTCACCGTGGCTGGGGAGCGCGATGAGGTGTTCGCCAAGGTCGGCACGGCGCTGGCCGAGATTCCGGGCCTGACCATCGCCAGCAAGGCGCAGATGCTGGGTTCCTACGATGTGAGCTACGAAGGCTCCAGCTTCCTGGTGCGCGTGGTCAAGGTCGATGCGGGCAGCTACGTCTCGGCAGTTGATCCGCGCGGCATGCCGGCCACGGCAGCGGCACCGGTGGCGGTGATCAGCTCGCTCAAGAGTAAGCTTGGCGGCTGAGGCCGGTTCAGTTGGTTGGATAGCAAAACGGGCGCCCCTGGCGCCCGTTTTGCGTTATGCGGTGTCGGGTTGCGGCTGCGCCGTGGGCGCGGCGGCGCATCTGATTGCGGCGATCAGCGCTGCAGCAGCGGCAGCTTGTTCGGCTTGCCATCCCATTCGGCCGCATCGGGAAGCGGTTCCTGACGCACGGTCAGCACCGGCCAGGCCTTGGCCAGCTCGGCATTGAGCGCGACGAAGGCTTCCTGACCTGCTGGCACGTCGTCTTCCGGGTAGATCGCATTGGCCGGACACTCGGGCTCGCACAGAGTGCAGTCGATGCACTCGTCCGGATCGATCACCAGAAAGTTCGGGCCGACGTGGAAGCAATCCACCGGGCAGACCTCGACGCAGTCGGTGTATTTGCACTTGATGCAGTTTTCGGTGACAACAAAAGGCATGGTGGAATCCGGCGTTTAACCTGCCAATTCTAAAGCAGTCGGGGGACGGGTGTGGAGTGAATGATCTTTGGGGTAGTGTGCGATTTTTGCTGCGGCAGCTGCGTACCGTCCTGCGCAAGTAGTGCCTGTCGCTTAGTCAGGTTGGCTGACGGCGGTGCTCGCTTTGTTTGGGTGAGTTCGTCGAGTTGGCTGTCTGCCGCGTACCCTCACCCCAACCCCTCTCCCGCAGGGAGAGGGGCTTTAGTTCCTTCTCCCTTCGGGAGAAGGTGGCGCGCAGCGCCGGATGAGGGCACGGGCGAGGCTTCGTGGCAACTGAAAAGCACGGTGGCTACCTCCGTACCCTCACCCCAACCCCTCTCCCGGAGGAGAGGGGCTTCTTGCTCCTGCGTTTTTTCGGTCAGACCAGTCCGCGCTGCCTGGCCAGCGCGAACAACCCTGCCGCTGCCAGGTCTTCCGGATGCAGCTGGCTTTGGACGCCCAGATGCTGCAGCGCCAGGGCATACCGCTGGGCCAGCGCCGGGCTGCCAACCAGATGCACGATGGCGTGATCGCCGCGGTGCTCACGCAGTTCGTGGCCGATCAACAGGCCCGAGAGGTAGGACGGCAGTGCCGCAGAGGACAGGCGTTCGAACAGGCCGAGCGTGCGGGTGCCGAACAGGTGATGGCTGAGGCCGCCAGCGTCGGCGCTGCGGTCGACACCTTGCAGGAATGCAGTGGCGTCCAGTTCGGCGTGATCGTCGTCCATCAGCTTGCCGAGGATGCTGTGTTGACGCAGCACGGCATACAGCTCGCCGGTCATGACGGTGGCGAACCCGGTCAGCTGGCCGTTGGCGATCCGCGCCCACTTGCTGTGCGTGCCGGGCAGGCAGGCGACATGCTCACCGTCGCCAAGTGCGGCGACCAGGCCGACCAGCTGGGTTTCTTCGCCACGCATCACGTCCGGCACGCCGTCGTGTTCGCCGGTGCTCACGCCCGGCACGAACCACAGCGTGTGGCCGGGCAGCAGGTCGTCTTCGCTGCGCATCGCCTGGGCGAGCGCGGCGGTGCCGGCCGGGCAGGGCAGATAGGGTTGTTCGACCCAGCCGTTGCGGCTGCCGATCATGCCCGACAGCAGCAGCGGACCGTCCCAGCCGGCGATCAACCTGGTGAGTACCTCGGCGAAGCGGCCCTGGCAGGCCAGGATGCCGTCGCTGCCGCGGCGTTGCTCCAGCACGGCGCCGGTGGCGTCGAGCAGATAGGCGCGCAGGCTGCTGGTGCCCCAATCGACGGCGATCATGCGCTGGCCACCCGGCTCTCGGGCAGGCCGGCGATGGCGACATCGCAGACGAACAGGCCGCCGGCGTCGGGCATGCGCGCGAGTTCATCGGCGCTGTGGTCCAGGCGCGAAGAGATCACGTGCAGGCGGTCCAGCGCCGCGCCGCCGAACGCGCCGCAGGTGGGGTGCTTGATCGGCAGGTGCACGACCCGGTCAACACTCCCGTCGGGGCGGTAGCGCACCACGCGGCAGGCACGCCATTGCGCGTTCCACAGGTGGCCTTCGCTGTCGATGATGGAGCCATCCGGCTCGGCGTCGTCGCGATCCAGGGTGGCGAACACGCGCGTGTTGCTGGTCTGCGCGGTCTCCGCGTCGTAATCGCAGCACAGGATCTGCGGGCGCACGGAGTCGCAGTAGTACAGCGTGCGGCCGTCCAGGCTGAAGCAGATCGAGTTGGGGATCGACACGCCCGGCAACGGCAGCGCACGCAAGCCGTGCCGCAGCGAAAACTGATAGAACGCACCACGTGCGGCCTTGCTGTCGTGTTCGTCCATGGTGCCGAACACCAGATTGCCATGCCGGTCGACGCGGCCATCGTTGCTGCGCGTGAGCGGGGTGTCGGCTTCGATATCGGCCAGTTTTTCGAATGGCAGCAGGTCGGCGTCGGTGTTGTCCGGATCGACCACGCCAATCGCCTTGGCCAAGGCGACCAGCACGCGGCCGTCGTCCATCAGGCCCAGGCAGCCCGGGCGATCGGGCAGCGTCCAGTAGCGCGATTGCGCCGTGGCCGGATGATGCCGCCACAGGCGCTTTTCAACGATGTCGACCCAGTACAGCGCCTGGCGCTGCTCGCACCACAGCACGCCTTCGCCATGCGTGCAGCGGCTATCGACCGCCAGTACCGCGGTGTGCTCGGGCGTGCTCACCATTCGGCGATGCTGCCATCGGCATGGCGCCACACCGGGTTGCGCCAGTCCGGCGGGTTTTCGTTTGCGCGCTTGAGCATGTCTTCGTCGATCTCCACACCGAGCCCGGGCTTGGGCAGGGCGGCGATACTGCCATCGACACACTGAAAATCGTCTTTATTGATGACGTAATCGAGCAGGTCGGCGCCTTCGTTGTAATGGATGCCGATGCTCTGTTCCTGCAGTACCGCGTTGTGCGAGACGAAGTCCACGTGCAGGCACGCAGCCAGCGCGATCGGGCCGAGCGGGCAGTGCGGGGCGAAGCCGACATCGTAGGCTTCGGCCATCGCGGCGATCTTGACGCATTCGGTGATGCCGCCGGCATGCGAAAGATCGGGCTGCACCATGCCGATACCGCCGGCACACAGCACGTTCTTGAATTCGAAGCGCGAGAACATGCGCTCGCCGGCCGCCAGCGGAATCGAGGTGCTCGCGGCCAGGCGCGGGTAGTACTCGGCCTGTTCGGCCAGTACCGGCTCTTCGACGAACAGCGGCTTGAACGGTTCCAGCTCGCGAAGCAGCGCCTTGGCCATCGGCGCGCCGACGCGGCCGTGGAAGTCGATACCGAAGTCGATGGTGTTGCCGAAGGCTTCGCGGATTTCGGCCACCTTGACCACTGCTGCATCGACCGCGCGGGCGCTGTCGATCAGCTTCATTTCTTCGGTGCCGTTGAACTTGAAGGTGTCAAAACCCAGTGCGCGGTAGTCGGTGATCTGCTGGATGATGGCGCCGGGGCGGTCGCCGCCGACCCAGCGATAGGTCTTCATGCGGTCGCGCACCAGCCCGCCCAGCAGCTCGTACACCGGTACGCCCAGCGCCTTGCCCTTGATGTCCCACAACGCCTGGTCGATGCCGGCGATGGCGCTCATCAGGATGGCGCCGCCGCGATAGAAGCCGGCGCGGTACATGGTCTGCCACAGGTCATTGATGCGCGCCGGGTCCTTGCCGACGACATAGCCGGCCAGTTCGTGCACGGCAGCTTCCACCGAGCGCGCGCGGCCTTCGATGACCGGCTCGCCCCAACCGGTGATGCCCTCGTCGGTTTCGACCTTGAGGAACAGCCAGCGTGGTGCGGCGTGGTAGGTGGTGAGGCGGGTGATCTTCATCCTTGCAGTTCCTGGTAGGCCTGCACGAAGGCGCGTGCATGCGTCTGGGTTGTTTCGAGCGATTGCGCGGGTTTGTACAGTTCGCCGCCGATGCCGGCGCCGGCCGCGCCCTGGGCGATGAAGCCGGCCAGGGTCTGCGGGCTGACGCCGCCGACCACGTAGACCGGGATGTGCTTGGGCAGCACCGAGCGCAATGCGCGCACATGCGCGGCGCCATAGGTGGCTGCCGGGAACAGCTTGAGAATGGTGGCGCCCGCATCGATGGCGTCGAACGCCTCGCTGGCGGTGGCGAAGCCGGCCACCACGGTCAGCCCGCGCGACACCGCATGCCGGATCAGCGACGGGCGCGTGTTGGGAGTGACGATGAAGCGCGCGCCGATCTCTGCCAGGGTGTCGACGTCTTCATTGCGCAGCACGGTGCCGGCACCGATCCAGGCGCGCTCGCCATAGGTCTGCTGGGCCAGCGCGATGCTCTGTTCCCAGCGCGGCGAATTGAGCGGGATCTCGATCGCGTCGAAGCCGGCGTCGATCAGCGCGCCGACGTGGGCTAGCGTTTCTTCCGGCGTGATGCCGCGCAGGATGGCGACCAGGGGCAGGGCGAACAGGCTGGCGGTGGTATCTGAGGTCATGCGGTTACTCGCGATAGAGCGGAAAGCGGCCATTGGCGACCCGGTGGCCGGCAACGTCGGGGGAACTTGCGCACTGCGCGCGGCAACTAGCCGTCGCCGCTGCGCAATGCAGCAGAAAAACGCAGGGCGGGGAAGAGACGCCGCAACGCGCCGGAGGCGGCGTGGCGCGCGCAGCACGCCTGGAGCTACGGCCCGCAAGTGGCCGGCAAGATGCCGTCATCGTCGTCCACCTCCGCGGTCATGGCGTGCGTGTTGCCACCTTGTCGAAGATGGGTCACGTCTGTTCTGGCCGCGCCCGGGAGGTAGGGGCTCCTGCTGCGGCGAGCGCTAGCCTCGCGCGGGGAGATATGTGCTGCAAATGAAATTTTCGGCATATTCTATTCCTCCGACGAATACACGGCCGCAACCGCACCTCATGGCAAATTCCGGTACCCCCTGGTTCAACGCAGCCCGGCTCAAGACGCGCCAACTCCTGCTGCTGCTGCATCTGCACGAACAACGCTCGGTGCTGCGTGCGGCCGAGGCCGCCAGCATGACCCAGCCGGCCGCCTCCAAGCTGCTGGCGGAAATGGAGGACATGCTGGGGGTGAAACTGTTCGAGCGGCATGCCCGCGGTGTCGAACCGACCTGGTACGGCCATGTGCTGATCCGGCGCGCCCGCGCGGCGATGTCCGAGATCGGCCGGGCGCAGGAAGAGATCGCCGCGTTGCGTGCCGGCCGCATGGGCCAGGCCTCGATCGGAACCGTGGTCAATCCGGGAACCAATCTGGTGCCGCAGGCCATTGCCGAGGTGAAGCGCGAGTTCCCGGACATCCTGGTGCGGGTGGAGATGGACTACAGCCGCCCGCTGGTGGCCAAGTTGCTGGATGGGCAACTGGACATCGTGATCGGGCGCATCCTCGGCCCGGAGGGCGTGGGCGAACTGGAGTTCGAGCCGCTGGCCGACGAGCCGCATTCGGTGATCGCGCGGGCCGGCCACCCGCTGGCCAGCCGGGTCGGCCTGCAGCATGCCGATCTGGTGCGGCATGGCTGGATCCTGCCGCCGGCCGACAGCGTGCTGCGCGCACGCCTGGATTCGATGTTCATGGAGCACGGCGTGCAGACGCCGACCAATGCCATCGAGACCTCGTCACTTCCGGTCACCTCGACCCTGCTACGTGGCACCGACATGCTGACGGCCTTGCCGGTGGAGTCGGTGGCGCCGCTGATCCAGGCCAAATTGTTGACCGTGCTGCCGATCGAACTGGGCGTGCGGATGGAATCGTTCGGCATCATCCGTCGGCGCGATTACATCCTCCCGCCGGGTGCCGAACGCATCCTGCAGGCGTTGCGCACCACGGCGCGACGGCTGTATCCGGGATTGCGCGGGCCAGAATCCCTTAGCTAACAAGCTCTTCCATTTGTATTCCACGGAGTAATACCAGCCTGTGAATTTTTCATTGGCTGGCGCTAGACCGCGCGCCTATATCTGTGCGTCAGATCGCACGCTGAAGCGCACGTGAAGTCGGGCAGGTGATCGGCGGCAAAGCCGCCATGCAGCGAAAGCGGGACTGGCCTCGGCGCCGGTCCCGATACGATCACGCGGGGCGTCTTGCGTCGCGACAACCAGTCTTCAGTCGTCTTGCGTCCTGGGAGGGATTCAGATGTCCAAGTTTTCAAGCCATGCCTCGGCAGGCACGGGCGTGCGCGCGTGCCGTACCCCACGTTTGCGTCATTCGGCCATGGCCGTCAGCATCGGGCTGCTGCTCGCTGCGCCGGTATACGCCCAGCAGGCGCCGGCGGCCAGGGGCGCGCCTTCAGGCACCGCCGGTGCCAGCGCGGTGGACCTGGACACGGTGGAAGTGCGCGGCGTGCGCGCCAGCCTGATCAAGTCGCAGGTGATCAAGCGCGATTCCACCCAGATCGTGGATTCGGTCAGCGCCGAAGACATCGGCGCGCTGCCCGACCGCAGCGTCACCGAAACCCTGCAGCGCGTCAGCGGCGTGACCATCGACCACTTCGCCGCGCGCAGCGACCCGGATCACTTCTCCGCCGAAGGCAGTGGCGTGATGATCCGCGGCCTGACCCAGGTGCGTGGCGAGCTCAATGGACGCGACATCTTCAGCGCCGCCAGCGGCCGTGGCCTGAGTTTCGAAGACGTGCCGGCCGAGCTGATGGCCGGCGTGGATGTCTACAAGAATCCGTCGGCCGAAATCATCGAGGGCGGCCTGGGCGGCACGGTCAACCTGCGCACGCGCATGCCGTTCGACAACCCGGGCCGGATCGTCGGCGGCAACGTCGACGTCAACTGGGGCGACATGAGCAAGAAGTACAAGCCGTCGGCCTCGTTCCTGTTCAGCGATCGCTGGGACACCGGCGTCGGCGAAATGGGCTTCATGATCGATATCGCCCATTCGGAACTGGCGACCCGCTCGGACGGCATCCAGGTCGAGCCGTACGTGCGTCGTACCGACGATGCGGTGCTGGCCGGCAGCGGGCGCAGCGAGGTGTTCGTGCCGGGCGGGGTGAACTGGCGCCAGCTGGATTTCGAGCGCAAGCGCGACGGCATCGCCGCAGCCTTCCAGTGGAAGCCCAGTGACCAGACCGAGATCTACGCGCAGTACCTGCGTTCGCGCTACGACATGAACTGGCAGGAGCGCGCCGCGTTCTTCAACGACAGCAACAACAGCATCAGCCCGGCACCGGGCACCACCTTCCAGTACGACCAGGACGGCGTGTTCCAGCGCGGCTCGCCGGTGTCCAACTCCTGGCGCGGCCTGCTGACCGGCGATGGCGTTCGCTTCAATACCGACAACCGCTATTCCGAGCAGCGCACCACCACCTCGGACCTGTCGGTGGGCTTCAGCCATTACTTCAACGACAACCTCCAGATCAAGGGCGACGTGCAGCTGGTGCAGTCGGAGAACGACCAGCTCGACTTCACGGTATTCAGCGCGACCTATCTGCCGGGGCTGACCTATGACGTGTCGGGCAAGTATCCGACCGTGCAGATCGCCAACCAGGGTTTCACCCAGGACCCGTCCAATTATTTCTGGGCGGCGGCGATGGATCACCTGGGGCATAACCGCGGGCGCCAGCTGTCCACCCGCGTGGACCTGGAATACACCTTCCAGGACAGCAGCTGGCTGCGCTTTGCGCGCTTCGGCATGCGTGCCACCGACCGCAATCAGATCAACAAGAACTCCGGCTACAACTGGGGCGTGCTGTCGGACAACTGGGCAGCCATCCCCGGCAGCGCCAATGGCCTGGCCAACATGTCGCAGTACCTGCCCAACGAGTCGTCGCTGTTCACCTTCTCCGACTTCTTCCGCGGCGGGGTGAACGTGCCGACCACGCTGGTGGTGCCCAATGGCGGGCTGGTCAAGAACTACCGTCGCGCCTCGCAACTGCTGCAGCAGCAGATCGTGGCCCTGCGCGGCTTTGGCTGGGCACCGGACACCTACCAGCCGCAGGACACCAACCGCCAGTTCGAGCGCACCCAGGCCGCCTACGCGGCGCTGTACTTCGGTAACGACGAGGCCTGGGGCGTGCCGGTGGACGGCAATATCGGTGTGCGCATCGTGCAGACCAAGACCCAGGCCGAAGGCTTCGGCCAGTTCCAGGACCTGTCGGGCCTGAACGTCTCGCCCGAGCTGCAGGCCCGCTACACCGGGCAGTACTTCGACAACAACTCGCAGGGCAGCTACACCAACGTGCTGCCGAGCCTGAACATGCGTTTCCGTTTCACCGACAGCCTGCAGTGGCGTATCGCCGCCTCCAAGGCGATGGCGCGCCCGGACTACACCCAGCTGCAGCCGTACGTGCTGCTCAACGTGGAGACCGACGACGCCGGCAATGCGACCAACTTCGTCGGTACCGCAGGCAATCCGACCCTCAAGCCGATGACCGCCAACCAGTTCGACACCGCACTGGAGTGGTATTTCGACAACAGCGACATGCTGTACACCACGCTGTTCTACAAGAAGGTCAAGGACTACTTCTCCACCCAGACCCGCAGCGAGACCTACGATAACCGGCAGTGGCTGGTGACCCGGCCCTACAACACCGACGAAGGCACCATCCGCGGCGCCGAAGTGGGCTATACGCAGTTCTTCGACGAACTGCCGGGCTGGATGAGCGGATTCGGCATCAATGCCAACTTCACCTTCGTCGACAGCAAGGGCGGCGCCAACACCGCCATCGACCCGTACACCCGCACCACGGTGGAAGGCGTGGAGCTGCCGCTGGAAGGCCTGTCGCGGCGCAGCTACAACCTGGCCGGCATCTACGAGAAGGGCCCGCTGTCGCTGCGGCTGGCCTACAACTGGCGCTCGCGCTACCTGCTGACCACCAGCGACGCGGCCACCCGGTTGCCGACCTGGGCCGACGACTATGGCCAGCTGGATGGCTCGTTCTTCTACCGCTTCAACGAACACCTGCAATTGGGGATCCAGGCCAACAACCTGACCAATACCGAGACCAAGGTGTTGATGGGGCCCACCTCCTACGAGGGCGGCGAGGTGGATACGCGGCTGTACACCCGCAGCCAGTTCGTCAACGACCGGCGCTACTCGCTGGTGCTGCGCATGAACTGGTAAGTGCGCACGGTCACGGCCCGACTGTGCAGCGTTCTGCACGGTCGGGCCCGTCAGGTATGCATCCGCAGGTTCGGGCCGTGATGCCGGACCTGCCGGGTTTTCCGGTGTTGCTATAGTTTTAACGAATAGCTTTCCAGGAATATTTCATTGGTGTGGCATGACGGCCGCGCCCTATGCTCCCGCCGCAGCCGCAGGTCCGCCCGCCAGGGCAAACCGCGCATCCGCCTACCCGGTGTCCCGGGCGCAGATACGGGCCAGCAACAACGACGGGCAGGGCGTTCGCGCACCGGCCCGCTAAAAACAAGCAGTACATGCGTCCTGGGAGGGAGCACCATGTCAGTGCAACATCGCCACATTCCGGCAGGCCGGGCTGTGGGTCAGCGTTCGATCCGTGATTTCCGCCGCTCCGTGATGGCCATCAGTGTGGCCACCTTGTTGAGCGCGCAGGCCTATGCGCAGGATGCGACCACCACTGCCGCACCGGCATCGGATGCGACCACCCAGCAGCTGGACACGGTGCAGGTCACCGGTACCCGCAGCAGCGTCACCAAGGCGCAGCTGGTCAAGCAGAACGCCGAGCAGATCGTCGATTCCATCGTTGCCGAAGACATCGGCAAGCTGCCCGACAACAACGTCGCCGAAGCGCTGCAGCGCATCTCCGGCATCCAGATTTCGCGCAACTACGGCGAAGGCAGCTCGATCGCCATCCGCGGCCTGACCCAGGTGCGCACCGAGCTCAATGGCCGCGACATCTTCACCGCCAACGACGGCCGTGGCCTGAGCTTCGAAGACGTGTCGGCCGAGTTGCTCGGCGGCGTCAACGTGTACAAGAACCCGTCGGCCGACATGATCGAAGGCGGCCTGGGCGGCACCGTCGATCTGCGTACGCGCCTGCCGTTCGACTATGAAGGCCGCAAGATCGCCGGCAGCGTCCAGTACAACTATTACGACTTGGCCGACGACGGCAAGCCGGCGTTCTCGGGCCTGTTCAGCGACCGCTGGCAGACCGGCATCGGCGAGATCGGCATCCTGGTGAACTACTCGCAGCAGAAGAGCCCGTTCCGTCAGGACACCATCTCGATCGAGCCGTGGTACACCCAGACCGACCTGCCTGGCTACGAAGGGCAGGGCGTGTCGGTGCCGCACGGCGCCGGCATCAACACCACCGTCGGTGAGCGCGAGCGCAAGACCGGCGCGTTTGCCATGCAGTGGCGCCCGAACGATTCGGTGGAGGTCTACACGCAGGTGCTGCGTTCGGACTACGACTTCAGCTGGCACGATTATTCGTTCTTCGCGTTGACCGGCGCCAACAACATGCAGGGCTTGCCCGGCATCCAGGTCAACAGCCGCAACGAGTTCGTCAATGGCTCGTTCCAGAATGTGCCGACCGAATCCAATACCAGCCTGACCGAGCGTCACTCGGTGACCACCGATTACTCGCTGGGCGCCAAGTGGACGGTCAACGAAAAGCTGACCCTGAGCACCGACTTCCAGTACGTCGATGCCACCACCAAGGGCACGCGCTACATCATCGCCACCGGGCAGGACACCAGCCCGCAGTTCAATGTCGATTTCCGTGGCGATCTGCCGCGCCTGTCGGTGACCGACGCCAGCGGCGCGGAAGGCTACCTGGCCGACGTCAACAACTACGACGGCTGGCGCTGGCACCTGGACAACAAGGACGACAACACCGGCACCGAGTTTGCCTGGCGTTCGGACATGGATCTGGCGTTCGACAGCGACTTCGTGCGCAGCTTCAAGGCCGGTGTGCGTTATACCGACCGCGATGCCGAGACCAAGGGCAACGTGTGGCGCTTCATGTGCATCAACGATTGCTCGGGCACGCCGTTCTCGCAGTTCCCCAGCATCGGTCTGGTGGCCAACCCCATCACCGACTTCTTCCGTGGTGAGAGCAGCACCTTCGGTCGCACGCTGACCGCGTCGGATGCAGCGGTGGCCAATTACGAGCAGAGCCTGGCCACCTTTGGTGCCAGCCCGCTGGAATTTGCCCCGAACAACATCAACACCCAGAACGAGAAGACCTACGCGGCGTACGGCGTGTTGCGCTTCGGCGTGGATGGCGACATCCCGTTCGACGGCAACATCGGCGTTCGCGTGGTGCGGACCGAAGTCGGCTCGCGCGGCGTGCGCACCGGTACCGATGCCGAAGGCGGCGGTCTGATTCCGGTGGATGCACAGCAGACCTACACCGACGTGCTGCCGAGCTTGAACCTGCGCTGGATGCTGAGCGATCAGCTGCAGTGGCGTTTTGCGGCATCGCGCGGCATTTCGCGCCCGACCTTCGACCGCCTGAATCCGAACCTCAGC
This sequence comes from Xanthomonas sp. NCPPB 1068, assembly GCF_041479385.2. Classification (NCBI taxonomy): domain Bacteria; kingdom Pseudomonadati; phylum Pseudomonadota; class Gammaproteobacteria; order Lysobacterales; family Lysobacteraceae; genus Xanthomonas; species Xanthomonas sp. NCPPB 1068. The sequence continues at coordinate 2,022,177 of NZ_CM192986.1, forward strand.
CTGAGCACCGGCACCTCGTCCAGCGGCGCCTCGACCTTCACCGGCACTGCGGGCAACCCGAGCCTGGAAGCGGTCAAGGCCGACCAGTTCGACACCGCGCTGGAGTGGTACTTCGGCCAGGGCTCGATGATGTACGGCACCCTGTTCTACAAGAAGGTGGAAGGCTTCATCGCCAACGCCGTCTTCAACGAGGTGTACGACGGACAGGTGTGGCAGATCACCCGCCCGGTCAACGGCGATGCCGGCAAGATCCGTGGTGCTGAGCTGGGCTATACGCAGTTCTTCGACTTCCTGCCGGGCTGGCTGAGCGGCTTCGGCCTGCAGACCAACTACACCTATGTCGACAGCGAGGCGCCGAGCCCCACTGCCACCGACACCAACGGCCAGGCGCTGACCGTGCCGCTGGAAGGCCTGTCCAAGAACAGCTACAACGCGATCCTCAGCTACGAAAACAAGCGCTTCCAGGGCCGTGTGGCCTACAACTGGCGCAGCGACTGGCTGGTGACCACTGCGGGCAACGGCACCGGCAACCTGCCGGTCTACAACAAGGGCTTCGGCCAGCTGGATGCCTCGCTGCGTTTCAACATCAATGATGTGTGGTCGATTTCGCTGGATGGCGTGAATCTGCTCGATACCCGTCGCGAAAGCTACCTGGGTAACGAGTCGCGCTACCGCGACTTCGTGATCAACGACCGTCGGTATGGCCTGACGTTGCGGGCCAGCCTGTAGAACGCGCCGTAGGAAGTGCGTCTCCGGTCCGGCGAGCTGTGCAGGCAGCTCGTTGGACCGGTGTTTTTCCTATCGATGGCCACGCCATCGATCGCGAGGGGAGCCGGAGGAATGATCGCCGTGATCGATCCGCCTACTAAGCGCCGCCTTTTCGCAGCACACGCGTGGCTGACTGCTGTTTGCCTGACGCTGGTGTTGCTCTTCATGACGTCCACCGTGGCTGCGGCCGAGCCCGCCACGCCAGGACCCTATCAGTGGCGTAGCGTCGCCATCGGCGGTGGCGGCTTTGTCACCGGCGTGCTGTTTCATCCTGCCGAGCGCGATCTTGCCTATGCCCGTACCGATGTCGGTGGTGCATACCGCTGGGATGCGCAGGCGCAGCAGTGGGTGGCGCTGACCGACTGGTTGGGCGCCGACGACTGGAACCTGATGGGGATCGATGCCTTCGCCATCGATCCTGCCAACCCCGAGGCCATCTACCTGGCTGCCGGGACCTACATGCACGAGCGTGCCGGCAATGCAGCCGTGCTGCGCTCGTTCGACCGCGGCCGCAGCTTCGCGCGCGCCGATCTGCCGTTCAAGCTCGGCGGCAATCAACTGGGGCGCGCCAACGGCGAGCGGCTGGCGGTGGACCCGCACGATGGCCGTGTGCTGTTGCTGGGCTCGCGCGATGCCGGCCTGTGGCGCAGCACCGATCGCGGCGCGCACTGGGCGCGGGTGGAGGGATTTCCGGCCGAGGCATTGGCCGGCGCCACGGCGCGCAACCATGTCGGACGCGAACAGGCGGTGGGGATCGCCTTTGTGGTGTTCGACGCCGCCAGCGGCCGCGCCGGTGCTCCCACGCCGCGGATCTACGTCGGCGTGTCCACCGCGCAGACCAGTCTGTATGTTTCCGAGGATGCCGGCTGCAGCTGGTCGGCAGTGCCCGGGCAACCGCAGGGGCTGCGTCCCAGCCATATGGAAGGCGGCCGCGACGGGCACTGGTATCTGAGCTATGGCGATCAGCCTGGCCCGGATTTGATGGCCGGTGGTGCACTATGGAAATACACCCCCGCGCAGGCGCGCTGGAGCGAGATCAGCCCGATCGCGCAACCGGCCAATGGCGACGGCTTCGGCTGGGGCGCGGTGGCGGTGGATCCGCAACAACCGCAGGTGCTGCTGGCCAGCACCTTCCGTCGCCGCACGCCGCGCGATGAGCTGTTTCGCAGTATCGATGGCGGCAAGCACTGGACGCCGCTGTTGGCCGATGCGGTGTTCGATCACAGCGCCGCGCCATGGACCTCGCATGCGCGTCCGCACTGGATGGGCGCGTTGGCCGTCGATCCGTTCGACAGCAACCACGCCCTGTTCGTCACCGGTTACGGCATCTGGGCCTCGCGCAACCTGCAGGACTTCGCCAGTACGCAGCAGCCACTGCAGTGGTGGTTCCAGGACCGCGGGCTGGAAGAAACCGTGCCGCTGGATCTGCTCAGCCCGACGGCCGGTGCCCATCTGCTCAGCGCGCTCGGCGATATCGATGGATTTCGCCACGACGACCTGGACAGCGCGCAGCTGCAATACGCAGGCCCGCGTCTGACCAATGGCGAAAGCATCGACGCCGCCGGACAGGTTCCGATGACGGTGGTGCGCAGCGGCACGGTGCGCGACCGTCGCAACAACGAGATCCGCGCGCTGGTCTCGCGCGACGGTGGCGCGCACTGGGAGGCGTTCGCCAGTGAACCGCCGGCCGGGCAGGGCGCAGGCACCATCGCGATTGCGGCAGACGCCTCGCAGGTGATCTGGGCGCCGCAGGGCGGCGGCAACTGGCGCACGGCCACGATGGGCAAGCAGTGGCAGCGCGTGCAGGGGCTGCCGGACACTGCGGTCGTGGCGGCCGACCGCGTCGATGCGCAGCGCTGGTATGCCGTCGACACCGCCAGCGGGGGCCTGTATGCAAGTACCGATGGCGGGGCCAGCTTCCGTAACACCGGGCAGCAGGTCGGCAATCCGGCACGCGATGAGCGCGCCCGCCCGCAACTGCGGCCCGATCCATGGCGTGCCGGCGTGGTGTATCTGGCCAGCCCGTCGCTGGGCGTGATGCGGTGGCAGGACGGACGCCTGCAGACCCTGTCCAGGCCCGACGAAGCGCGCTCGCTGGGCATCGGCAAGCCGCTGCGTGACGGTGCGCCGCCGGCGCTCTACCTGGCCGGCCGCGTGGACGGCGTGGATGGCGTGTTCCGTTCCGACGACGAAGGCGCGCATTGGCTGCGCATCAACGACGACGCGCACCGCTTCGGCAAGCCCTATAGCGTCACCGGCGACCCACGACGTCCCGGTCGGGTGTATTTCGCCACCGGTGGGCGTGGCATCTTCTACGGCGACCCACGATGAGCGCTGCATGCCTGCGCGCGTCATCGCGCTGTCGTACCGTGACTGGCTTCATCCCCCGCCGAACCGTTGCGCGCCGACCGGCCGCGCCGACCCTGGAGATCACCGCATGACCGTTCCTTTCGTCCGCCGCGCATGCCTGCTGGGTCTGGCCCTGGCCAGCCCGCTCGCGCTGGCCCAGCCGACGCTGCCCTTGCTGTTTGCCGATGGCGCGGTGTTGCAGCGCGACCAGCCGATGCCGGTGTGGGGATGGGCGACGCCGAAGGCGACCATCACCGTCAGCTTCGACGGCAAGCGCGCCACCGCCAAGGCCGATGCGACCGGGCAGTGGAAGGTCCGGCTGCCCGCGCACACTGCCGGTGGCCCCTACGTGCTGCGTGTGCAGGGCGACGGTGGCGACGTGCAGGTGCGCGATGTGCTGGTGGGCGACGTGTGGCTGGCCAGCGGGCAATCGAACATGGAATGGCCGCTTGCCCAGGCAAGCGATGGCGCACAGGCGGTGGCCGCGGCCAACGACCCGCAGCTACGCCATTTCAAGGTGCCCAAGTCGTGGTCGGTGCAGCCGGAAGCACGCCTGACCGGCGGCGACTGGAAGGCGGCCACGCCGGCCAATGCCGGTGAGTTCACTGCGGTTGGCTACTTCTTCGCCAAGGAGCTGCGTGCCAGCACCGGCGTGCCGATCGGCATCGTCAACAGCACCTGGGGCGGCAGTGCCATCGAAGCATGGATGGATGCCGCGTCGCTTGGTTTGAATGCCGACCAGAACCAGGGCGCGATCGAGGCGATCAAGCAACGCGACGCCGCCGCGCAGGCCGCCACCGGCAAGCGCATCGCGCGCTGGCCCAAGGTCGATGGCGACATGCCGCAGTGGCGCGAATCTGATTTCGACGACAGCGACTGGGACAGCATCCCGACCACCCAGCAATGGGAAGCCAGCGGCTATGACGGCATGGACGGCATCGCCTGGTATCGCACCACGGTGACCCTGAGCGCTGCCGAGGCCAAGGCCGGCATAGCGCTGGGCGTGGGCCAGATCGACGACTCGGACATCACCTACGTCAACGGCCAGCAGGTCGGTACCACCGAGAAGCAGTGGAACCTGCCGCGCGTCTACCGCGTGCCGGCATCCGCATTGCATGCCGGCGTCAACCACATCGCGGTGCGCGTGGAAGACCTCAGCGGCGGTGGCGGCATGCATGGCCCCGATGAACAGCGCTTCGTGCAGACCAACGCGGGCGCCAAACGCGCGTTGAGCGGCTGGAAATTCCGACCCGCCGCGGTGCGGGTGTCCTTGACCGACAACAAGAACCAGCTGCCCACGCTGCTGTACAACCAGATGATCCACCCGCTGCAGCCGTTCCCGGTCAAGGGCGTGATCTGGTACCAGGGGGAGACCAATGCCACCGACAGCGGCGCGGTGAAGTACCGCGAGCAGTTCGCCGCGATGATCCAGCAGTGGCGCGCCGAGCGTGGCGACAAGACGCTGCCGTTCTTGTGGGTGCAGCTGGCCAACTTCAAGGCCGGCGGCGATAAGGGCGAGCTGAGCCCGTGGGCCCTGCTGCGCGAGTCGCAGTCCAAGACCTTGGCGCTGCCGGCGACCGGGCAGGCGGTGATCATCGATATCGGCAACCCCACCGACATCCATCCCACCAACAAGCGCGATGTGGGGCATCGCCTGGCGCTGGCCGCGCGGCATGTGGCCTATGGCCAGACGCTGGTGTACAGCGCGCCGGTATTCAAGCGGGCGAGCTTCGACGGCGGCAAGGCGGTGCTGAGTTTCGACCTGCAGGGCAGTGCGTTGCAGGTGCGCGGCGGCGGTGCAGTGCAGGGCTTTCGCATTGCCGGCGCCGATCAGCGCTTCCATCCGGCCACTGCGCAGATCGACGGCGACCACGTGACCGTGCGCAGCGATGCGGTGCCTGCACCGGTGGCGGTGCGCTACGGCTGGAGCGAGAACCCCGACGACGCCAACCTGGTCAATCGCGACGCCCTTCCTGTTTCCCCCTTCCGCACCGATACCTGGTGACACGGAGTCTTATGTCCATGCATTCCCCCGTTACGCGTGTGATCTCTTCTTCCACTGCACGCCGTTGTCTGCGTCCGCTGCTGCTGTCTGCGTTGACGCTGGCGCTGGCGGCCTGTCAGTCCGGCGAGCAGGACACCAGCGCAAAGTCCGGCGCCGCCACACCGGCCGCCAACACCGCCGCCGCGCCGGCAGGCGGCGCAGCAGCGCCGGCCACGCAGACGCCGATGCCGCAGTTCGTCAGCAAGGACGGCAAGCATGCGTTGATGGTCGACGGCGCGCCGTTTTTGATCCTCGGCGCGCAGGTCAACAACTCCAGCAACTATCCCGGGGTGATGGACAAGGTGTGGCCGGCGATCCAGGTGCTGGGCCCCAACACCGTGCAGGTGCCGATCGCCTGGGAACAGGTGGAGCCGGAAGAAGGCAAGTTCGATTTCTCCTTCGTCGATACGCTGCTCACCCAGGCGCGCGAGCACAAGGTGCGCCTGGTACTGCTGTGGTTTGCAACCTGGAAGAACAACGGCCCGCAATACGCGCCGCATTGGGTCAAGACCGACAACCAGCGTTTCCCGCGCGTGGTGACGCGCGAAGGCAAGTCGATCGGCTCGCTGTCGCCGCATGCGCAGGCCACCCTGGATGCCGATCGCAAGGCGTTCGTCGCCTTCATGCAGCATCTGAAGAAAGTTGACCCGCAACACACCGTGATCATGATCCAGCCGGAGAACGAGGCGGGCACCTATGGCAGCGTGCGCGACTTCTCGCCGATGGCGCAGAAGCTGTTCGACGGCCCGGTGCCGGAGGAGCTGCTCAAGCGCCTGAACAAGCAGCCCGGCAGCTGGGCGCAGGTATTCGGTGCCGATGCCGATGAGTTCTTCCATGCCTGGTCGATCGGCCGTTACATCGACCAGGTGACCGAAGCCGGCAAGGCCGAATATCCGTTGCCGATGTACGTCAACGCCGCGCTGCGTGGCCCGTTCAATCCGGGCCAGCCCGGCCAGTACGCCAGCGGTGGCCCCACCGACAACGTGCTGGATGTGTGGAAGGCCGCCGGCCCGCATATCGACCTGCTGGCGCCGGACATCTACATGCCCGAATACCGCATGTACACCACGGTGCTGGAGCGTTACGCGCGGCCGGACAATGCCTTGTTCGTCGCCGAAACCGGCAACCGCCCCGAGTACGCGCGCTACCTGTTCCCGACGCTGGGCCATGACGGCATCGGCTGGTCGGCGTTCGGCATGGATTACACGCGCTATTCCAACTACCCGTTGGGTGCCAAGCACGTCAACGAAGAAACCCTGGCGCCGTTCGCGCTGGGCTTTGACCTGGTCAAGCGCGGCATGCGTCCGTTCGCCAAGGCCGCGTCGGAAGGCAAGCTGCACGGCACCGCCGAAGAACCCGGCCAGGCCGTGCAGGAGCTCAAGCTCAACGACCGCTGGAGCGCCACCATCACTTACGGTGTGCCGCAGTTCTGGTTCAAGGGCGAGCCGCCGGGCAACCCGGAGCCGATCGGTGCTGCGCTGATCGCCGAGCTGGGCCCGGACGAGTTCCTGGTCACCGGCTACCACGCGCGCGTCACCCTGCACCCGGCCAGCGAAGCGACCGCCAACATGATTTACGACCGCGTCGAAGAGGGCGTCTACGAAGGCACGGACTGGAAGTTCGAGCGCAACTGGAATGGCGACCAGACCGATTACGGCGTCAATTTCTCCAGCGCGCCGCAACTGCTCAAGATCAAGCTCGCCACCTTCAAGTAAGCGTGGGTGGCACCCGCTGCGCCGGCCTCATGCCGGCGTAGCAGATGCGACCGACGCGGCATGGTGCACCGATGCACCTGGCCGCTACCACGCCCACCGGACGACTGCCTGCAACGCGGTTGACCACACCATCATCAAGACCACGCAGCGCTGCCCCTCGCAGCCTGTTTCGCAATTCAAAGGGAGTGACCATGCAAACCACCATCCGTTCCGCCGGCACCGTGCCTGCCAACCGGCGTACACCGCTGGCCCACTGCCTGGCGTTGTCGCTGGCCCTGCTGGCCAATGCCGCGCATGCGCAGGAAGTCCGCAAGGCCGCCGATGGCGTCACCGTGGTGCCGAGCGCCAAGGGCGCTGCACCGGTGCGCCTGCAGGTGGTCGATAGCGGCATCATCCGTGTCAGCGCGGACCCGGACGGCGACTTCGCCCGTAGCCCCAGCCTGATGCGCGTGCCGGTGCAGGGCGACACCGCCTTCCAGGTAGCCGAGCAGGGCGACAACGTGCAGCTGAAGACCGGCAAGGTCACCGCCACCGTCTCCACCGTCGATGGCCATGTCAGCTTTGCCGATGCCAACGGCAAGCCGGTGCTGTCGGAAGTGGCCGGCGGGCGCAGCTTTGCCCCGCTGAAGGTGGAAGGCAAGCAGTACCTGAGCGTGCGTCAGCGCTTCCAGTCGCCTGATGACGAAGCGCTGTACGGCTTCGGCCAGCACCAGCAGGGCTGGATGAACCAGAAGGGCCGCAACGTCGAGTTGCAGCAGAACAACCTCGACATGGCGGTGCCGTACCTGGTCTCCAGCCGCAACTACGGCCTGCTGTGGGACAACAACTCGATCAGCCGCCTGGGCGACCCGCGTGGCCTGCAGCCGCTGTCCCAGACGCTCAAGTTGTACGACGCCAAGGGCAAGCCGGGCGGCCTGACCGCGCGCTACGCGATCGATGGCAAGCAGGTGCTGGAGCGCCGCGAAAGCGAGGTGAACTACCAATACCTCAGCAACCTGGCCAAGTTCCCCAAGAAGGCGATGTCCAAGGACAAGAACAGCCGCATGCAGGTCACCTGGGAGGGCGAGATCGAAGCGCTCACCGCTGGCGAGCACACGTTCTCGCTGTACCTGAGCGAGTACGGCAAGGTCTATGTGGACGGCAAGCTGGTCATCGATCGCTGGCGCCAGAACTGGAACCCGTGGAATCACGAGTTCACCCTCGACCTGGAGCCGGGCACGCGCCACTCCGTCAAGGTCGAATGGGACATGATCGACCCCAGCTACATCGCATTGCTGCATCGCGACCCGCTGCCCGCGACCGAGGCGAAAGACCTGTCGCTGTGGTCCGAAGCCGGCCAGATGATCGATTATTACTTCGTGTCCGCCGATTCGTACGACCAGGCCGTGGCCGGCTATCGCGAGCTCACCGGCAAGTCGGTGATGCTGCCCAAGTGGGCCTATGGGTTCTGGCAGAGCCGTGAGCGCTACAAGAGCCAGGACGAGCTGGTCGGCGCGGTGGCCGAATACCGCAAGCGCAAGCTGTCGCTGGACAACATCGTGCTCGACTGGTCGTACTGGCCGGAAAACGCCTGGGGCTCGCATGATTTCGACCCCAAGCACTTCCCGGACCCGGATGGGATGGTCAAGGCCGTGCACGACATGCACGCGCAGATCATGATTTCGATCTGGCCCAAGTTCTATCCCACCACCGCCAACTACAAGGAACTGGATGCCGCCGGTTTCATGTTCAAGCGCAACGTGGAAGTGGGCGAGCTGGACTGGATCGGCAAGGGCTACAAGAACTCGTTCTACGATCCGTACTCGGAAAAGGCGCAGGCCATCTACTGGCGCCAGGTCAATGAAAAGCTCAACAGCAAGGGCTTCGATGCCTGGTGGATGGACGCCGACGAGCCGGACGTGCATTCCAACCTGGACATCGCCGAGCGCAAGGCACGCACCACGCCCAATGCGCTGGGCTCGTCCACCGAGTACTTCAACTCCTATCCGCTGCCGCACACCCACGGGGTGTACGTGGGCGATCGTGCGGCCGACGACAAGCGCGTGTTCATCCTCTCGCGCAAGGGCTATGCGGGTACCCAGCGCAATGCGGTGGCGGTGTGGAGCGGCGACATCGTCTCGCGTTGGGACGACATGCGCGAGCAGATTTCCGGTGGCGTGAACATGGCGCTGTCGGGCCTGCCCAACTGGACCTTCGACATCGGTGGTTTTTCGGTGGAGAAGCGCTACGAGAACCAGGACCCGGCGCATCTGCCTGAGTGGCGCGAGCTCAACACGCGCTGGTTCCAGTTCGGTGCGTTCGTGCCGATCTTCCGTTCGCACGGCCAGTTCCCGTACCGCGAAATCTGGAACATCGCCCCGGAAGGCACGCCGTTCTACGAAAGCATGGCGTACTACAACCGCCTGCGTTACGCGTTGCTGCCGTACATCTACAGCCTGGCCGGCGATACCTACCAGCGCGATGGCGTGATCATGCGCGGCATGATGATGGACTTCCCCAACGACGCGAAGGCGCGCGATATCAACGACCAGTACCTGTTCGGCCCGGCATTCCTGGTCGCACCGGTCACCAGCTTCGGCGCCACCTCGCGGCAGGTATATCTGCCGGCCGGCACCAGCTGGCTGGATTTCGCCACCGGCAAGCGCTACGAGGGCGGCCAGAGCATCGAAGCCGCCGCGCCGATCGAACGCATGCCGCTGTTCGTGCGTGCCGGCTCCATCGTGCCGACCGGCCCGGTGCAGGAATACGTGGACCAGATCCCGGATGCGCCGCTCACCGTGGTGGTCTACACCGGCGCCGATGGCCAGTTCTCGCTGTATGAGGACGATGGCAAGGGCTATGGCTACGAGAAGGGCGAGTTCAGCCGCATTCCGCTGGTCTGGAACCAGGCCAAGGGCGAGCTGAGCATCGGCAAGCGCGAAGGCAGCTGGACCGGCATGCAGGCCAAACGCACCATCAACGTGCGCTTCGTCGATGGCCCGCGCGACGACGCCGGCGCACTCGCGCCCAAGACCGACACCACCATCCAGTACGACGGCAAGCCGGTCAGCGTGTTGCAGCGCAAGATTGCGTCCGGCAAAGCGCGTCGTCGATGATCGCAGGCTGTCTTCAGTCGATGAGCAAGCAGATGCCGGAACGCCGCAAGGCAGTCGCGGGCGGTTCCGGTGATGCAGCACGGCGGTGGCCGTGCTGACCCGTCGCGAACTATGCAAGGCAACCGGGGCCGCGCTTGCGGTCCTGGGCGCCGCACCGGTGGCTGCACAGGCGGCACGCGCTGCAACGGCCGGCGCTTTGCCAGCGGTGGCACCCGTCGGTGCCTTGCAGCTGTGGTATCGCGAACCGGCCAGTGAATGGGTGGAGGCCTTGCCGGTGGGCAATGGCCGTCTGGGTGCGATGGTGTGGGGCGGTATCGCCCACGAGCGCCTGCAACTCAACGAAGACACCCTGTATGCGGGCGGCCCCTACGATTCCACCAGCCCGGACGGATTGGCGGCGTTGCCGCAGGTGCGCGCGCTGATCTTCGCCGGGCGCTATGGCCAGGCCGAACAACTGGCCGATGCCAAGCTGCTCTCGCGCCCGCTCAAGCAGATGCCGTATCAACCGCTGGGCGATCTGCTGCTGGATTTCGATCGTGCCGACGGCATCAGCGAGTACCGGCGTCAGCTCGATCTGGACACCGCCGTGGCCACCACCACATTCCGCTCCGGCGGCGCGGTGCACACGCGCGAGGTGTTCGTTTCGGCGCAATCGCAGTGCATCGTGGTGCGTTTGTCGTGCGACCGGCCACGCGGCATTTCCCTGCGCGTGGGCATCGACAGCCCGCAAAGCGGCGAGGTCACCGCGGAGCAGGGCGGTTTGCTGTTCAGTGGCCGCAACGGCAGCTTCGCCGGCATCGAAGGCAAGCTGCGGTTTGCATTGCGGGTATTGCCGCAGGTGAAGGGCGGCACGGTCACCGCGTTGCGCGACCGTCTGCGCATCGAAGCGGCCGATGAAGTGGTGCTGCTGCTCACCGCCGCCACCAGTTACCAACGCTTCGATGCGGTCGATGGCGATCCGCTTGCATTGACCGCAGCAAGTCTGAAAAAAGCAGCCAGGCTGGATTTCCCGGCGCTGTTGCGTGCGCATCTGGCTGATCATCAACGCCTGTTCCGGCGTGTGGCAATCGACCTGGGCAGCAGCGACGCGGCAAGCCTGCCCACCGGCGAACGCGTGCAACGCTTCGCAGGCGGCAACGACCCGGCACTGGCCGCGCTGTATCACCAGTACGGCCGTTACCTGTTGATCTGCAGTTCGCGGCCCGGCACCCAGCCGGCCAACCTGCAGGGTATCTGGAACGACCTGATGCAGCCGCCGTGGGAAAGCAAGTACACCATCAACATCAACACCGAGATGAACTACTGGCCCAGCGAGGCCAACGCGCTGCACGAGTGCGTTGAACCGCTGGAATCCATGCTGTTCGATCTGGCCAAGACCGGCGCGCATACCGCCAAGGCGCTCTATGACGCGCCCGGTTGGGTGGTGCACAACAACACCGATCTGTGGCGCCAGGCCGGCCCCATCGATGGCGCCAAGTGGAGCCTGTGGCCGATGGGCGGGGTATGGTTGCTGCAGCAGCTGTGGGACCGCTGGGATTACGGCCGCGACCGCGCCTATCTGGGCAAGATCTATCCGCTGTTCAAGGGCGCGGCGGAGTTCTTCGTTGCCACCCTGGTGCGCGACCCGCAGACCGGTGCGATGGTCACCAACCCCTCGATCTCGCCGGAAAACCAGCACCCGTTCGGCGCGGCGGTGTGTGCCGGGCCGACCATGGATGCGCAGCTGTTGCGTGACCTGTTCGCGCAGTGCATCGCCATGAGCAAGCTGCTCGACGTGGATGCGGATTTCGCCCGGCAGCTGACCACGCTGCGCGAGCAGTTGCCGCCCAACCGCATCGGCAAGGCCGGCCAATTGCAGGAGTGGCAGCAGGATTGGGACATGCAGGCGCCGGAAATGCAGCACCGGCATGTTTCGCATCTGTATGCTCTGCATCCGTCCAGCCAGATCAACCTGCGCGATACGCCCGAGCTGGCCGCCGCAGCCAGGCGCACGCTGGAAATCCGTGGCGACAACACCACCGGCTGGGGCATCGGCTGGCGCTTGAACCTGTGGGCGCGGCTGGCCGATGGCGAGCATGCGTATCGCATCCTGCAATTGCTGATCTCGCCCGAACGCACCTATCCGAATCTGTTCGACGCGCATCCGCCGTTCCAGATCGACGGCAATTTCGGCGGCACCGCCGGCATCACCGAAATGCTGTTGCAAAGCTGGGGCGGCAGCGTGTTCCTGCTGCCCGCATTGCCCAGCGCCTGGCCGCGCGGCAGCGTGCGCGGCCTGCGTGTGCGCGGCGGTGCCAGCGTCGATCTGGAATGGGACGCCGGTCGCTTGCAGCAGGCACGGGTGCACAGCGATCGTGGCGGGCGTTATCAACTGTCCTACACCGGGCAGACCCTGGACCTGGAACTGGGCGCAGGCCGCACCCAGCAGGTAGGACTCAACAACAACCGATTGGTGAAGCAATGAGCTTGTACGTAGGACTGGACGTGGGCACGCAGAGCGTCAAGCTGGTGGCCTACGACGCGCAGGACCGCGCCGTGGTCGCCACCATCGCAGCGCCGATGGAGCTGATCAGCCGCGACGACGGCACCCGCGAGCAACAGGCGCAGTGGTGGATCGATGGCATCGCGCATTGCTTTGCCCAGCTCGACGGCGAGCAGCGTGCGCGCGTGCGCGGCATTTCCGTCTCCGGCCAGCAGCATGGCTTTGTGCCGGTGGCCGCCGATGGCAGCGTCACCGCACCGGTCAAGCTGTGGTGCGACACCAGCACCGCGCTGGAATGCGACGAGATCATGGATGCGGTCGGCGGCGCGGCAGGCAGTGTCGCAACCGCCGGCAACCCGATCATGGCCGGCTACACCGCCTCCAAGTTGCCGTGGACGCGCAAGCACCGTCCCGAGGCATACGCCGCGATGACCACGGTGATGCTGCCGCACGACTACATCAACTTCTGGCTCACCGGCGAGCGCTTTGCCGAAGTCGGCGATGCCTCCGGCACCGGCTGGCTGGACGTACGCACGCGGCAGTGGTCCGAGCGCATGCTCGGTGCGGTGGATGCGCAGCGCGACCTGCGTGAGGCATTGCCGCCGCTGGTGGAAACCGGCGCGGTCTACCCATTGTCCGATGCCGCGGCCGAGGCGTTGAATTTGCCGGCCGGCGTACGCGTCACCACCGGCGGTGGCGACAACATGATGGCTGCCATCGGCACCGGCAACGTGGTGCCGGGCCGCCTGACCATGAGCCTGGGCACCAGCGGCACCTTGTTCGCCTACGCCGATCACCCGGTGGTGGACGACGAGGCACGCTGGGCCGCGTTCTGCTCGTCCAGCGGCGGCTGGCTGCCGCTGATCTGCACGATGAACTGCACCGTCGCCACCGAAGCGGTGATGCGCATGTTCTCCATCACCCGCGACCAGACCGAAGCGATGATCGCCGACACTGCGCCGGGCGCCGACGGCCTGGTGTTGCTGCCGTTCTTCAACGGCGAGCGCACGCCCAACTTGCCCGATGCACGCGGTTGCCTGTTCGGCATGGACCTGCACAACACCACCGCCGCGCATTTCTATCGCGCCGCGATGGAAGGGGCGACCTATAGCCTGCGCAACGGCTTCGACGCCTTCGTGGCGGCCGGCCTGCAGTTCGACACCATCCTGCTCACCGGCGGCGGCAGCAAGAGCGCGCAGTGGCGGCAGATGGTGGCCGACGTGTTCAACCTGCAGGTCGTGGTGCCGACCCAGCCCGAAGGCGCGGCCTTCGGTGCGGCGCTGCAGGCCCTGTGGGCCTGCGACCGCGACGATGGTGGCGACGCCGCGCTGTCGGACGTGGTGCTGGAGCACCTGCAGGTGGACGATGCGCTTGCCGCGCAGCCCGACCCGCAGCGCGTGGCCCAGTACCAGCAGCACTACCAGACCTTTCTCAAGCACCTGCAGGTCGTCAGCCCGCTCTACGCCGGCTGAGCGACACGCCTTTTTCTACAACTCCCCCAGCAGCAAGGACATCACACCCCATGAGCAACACCGTTTTCATCGGCGCGAAGGAATATTTCCCCGGCATCGGCAAGATCGGCTTCGAAGGCCGCGACTCCGACAACCCGCTCGCGTTCAAGGTCTACGACGCCAACAAGAAGATCGGCGACAAGACCATGGCCGAGCATCTGCGCTTTGCCGTGGCCTACTGGCACAGCTTCTGCGGCAACGGCGCCGATCCGTTCGGCCCGGGTACGCGTGCGTATCCGTGGGATATCGGCAACAGCGTGCTCGACCGTGCCGAAGCCAAGGCCGATGCCGCATTCGAATTCTTCACCAAGCTCGGCGTGCCGTATTACTGCTTCCACGACATCGACCTGTCGCCGGATGCGGACGATATCGGCGAGTACGAAAGCAACCTCAAGCACATGGTGGGCATCGCCAAGCAGCGCCAGGCCGACACCGGCATCAAGCTGCTGTGGGGCACCGCCAACCTGTTCTCGCACCCGCGCTACATGAATGGTGCATCCACCAACCCGGACTTCAACGTGGTGGCGCGTGCCGCCGTGCAGGTCAAGGCCGCGATCGATGCCACGGTGGAGCTGGGCGGCGAAAACTACGTGTTCTGGGGCGGCCGCGAAGGCTATGCCTGCCTGCACAACACCCAGATGAAGCGCGAGCAGGACAACATGGCGCGCTTCCTCACCCTGGCACGCGACTACGGCCGCGCGATCGGCTTCACCGGCAACTTCCTGATCGAGCCCAAGCCCATGGAGCCGATGAAGCACCAGTACGACTTCGACAGCGCCACCGTGATCGGCTTCCTGCGTCAGCATGGCCTTGACCAGGATTTCAAGCTCAATATCGAAGCCAACCACGCCACGCTCTCGGGTCACAGCTTCGAGCACGATCTGCAGGTTGCCAGCGATGCCGGCCTGCTCGGCAGCATCGATGCCAACCGCGGCAATCCGCAGAATGGCTGGGACACCGACCAGTTCCCGACCGATCTGTACGACACCGTCGGCGCGATGCTGGTGGTGCTGCGCCAGGGCGGGCTGGCACCGGGCGGGTTGAATTTCGATGCCAAGGTGCGCCGCGAATCGTCCGACCCGCAGGATCTGTTCCTGGCGCACATCGGTGGCATGGACGCGTTTGCACGTGGTCTTGAGGTTGCCAACGCATTGCTGACGTCTTCGCCGTTGGAAACCTGGCGCGCCGAGCGTTACGCCAGCTTCGACAGCGGCGCCGGTGCCGATTTTGCCAACGGCACCAGCACGCTGGCGGATCTGGCCAAGTACGCCGCCGGCAATGCGCCCAAGCAGATCAGCGGCCGTCAGGAAGCCTACGAAAACCTGATCAATCAGTATCTGACGCGTTGATGTCCCGTGGCCGGCGGCGCACTGCGCGTCGCCGGCCGATGTCGGCCACCCCCGTGGCCGCTCCTTTGCATGCTTCCAGGTGAACCCATGTCCAGTGTCTCCATAAACGGCGCCCCCGATGCCGGTGAGAACACCCGTTTTATCGTCCTGATCAGTTGCGTAGCCACGATCGGCGGATTCTTGTTCGGTTTCGATAGCGGCGTGATCAACGGCACTGTCGATGGCCTGAAGCAGACCTTCAATTCCAGTGCCGCCGAGACCGGTTTCGAAGTCGCCTCGATGCTGCTGGGTTGCGCCATCGGCGCCTTCTTTGCAGGCCGCCTGGCCGACCGCTGGGGCCGCCGCGCGGTCCTGATCATTTCTGCGGCGCTGTTCCTGCTCTCGGCCATCGGCGCCGGCGCCTCGCACAGCTCCGGCTTCTTCATCTTTGCGCGCGTGATGGGCGGCTTTGCCGTCGGCGCGGCGAGTGTCATTTCACCGGCGTATATCGCCGAGGTTGCCTCGGCCCGTTATCGCGGCCGGCTGGCGACGATGCAGCAGATCGCCATCATCAGCGGGCTGTTCTGCGCTTTTCTGAGCAATTACCTGCTGGCCAACGCCGCCGGTGCCTCCACCGAGCCGTTGTGGGCCGGGCAGGCCGCCTGGCGCTGGATGTTCTGGATGCAGGCGGTCCCCTCGATCCTGTTCCTGTTGCTGCTGCTGGTCATCCCCGAAAGCCCGCGCTTCCTGGTGGTCAAGGGCCGCCGTGAGCAGGCGCTGGTAGTGCTCAAGCGCCTGTACGGCAATGCCGCCGCGCAGACCAAGCTGAGCGAGATTTCCGCCTCGATGTCGGCCGACCAGCACAAGCCCAAGTTCTCCGACCTGATCAACAAGACCACCGGCAAGATCCGCCCGATCGTCTGGATCGGTATTGGCCTGGCGGTGTTCCAGCAGTTGGTCGGCATCAACGTGGTGTTCTACTACGGCGCGGTGTTGTGGCAGGCGGTGGGCTTCTCCGAGCAGGACGCGCTGCTGATCAACGTGCTCTCCGGCGGCCTCAGCATCGGCGCCTGCCTGGTCACGGTGATGTTGGTCGACAAGATCGGCCGCAAGCCGCTGCTGTGGATCGGTTCGGCCGGCATGGCCGTGTCGCTGGCGCTGGTGACCTACGCGTTCGCCACCGCTTCGCTGGACGCCAATGGCAAGCTGGCCATGTCCGATGCCATGGGCATGCTCGCGCTGGTGGCCGCCAACGTCTACGTGGTGTTCTTCAACGCCTCGTGGGGTCCGGTGATGTGGGTGATGCTGGGCGAGATGTTCCCCAACCAGATCCGCGGCTCGGGCCTGGCGATCGCCGGTGCCGCGCAGTGGACCTCCAACTTCGCCATCACCGTCAGCTTCCCGATCCTGCTCGGCAGCATTGGCTTGGCCGGCGCCTACGGCATCTACACCGTCGCCGCCTTCATTTCGGTGTTCTTCGTCCTCAAGTATGTCTACGAGACCAAGGGCAAGGAACTGGAACAAATGGAGGGCTGATCGCCTCTGTATGCCGATATCGGCATGGAAAACGAAGAAGGCCGCGCACTGCGCGGCCTTTTTTCTTGGGATGATTTCTTATGGCCAAACGCTATGCACGCTTGCATAAGCCGCATCAGCAAGCCGAACCAGGCAGCAAGGCCTGGTTCGCGTCATCAGCATTGCGCGCTTGTGTTCCTCTCCAATGAATCGTCGGATAGCGCTGCTATCGCTTGCTACCGAGCTCAGCGCGCATCCATGTATGGGGCTAATGCACCAGCAAAGTGCAATGCGCGTCGTTAAACGCACACGCTACGCGCAAGAACGTACACGCCTTTATCGCAATGTGTGCGCCATCGCTATACTCCGTTGAGCAGTTCCCTCCAGACTAGGACGCATCGTGGAACCAAGGAGTGGTGGTATGGCGGTAGCTAAAGACCTTGTCAGAGGCATGCTGATCAGCGTGTGCTACTGCTTGGCGTTTCTGATCCTCTGGCGCTTGTCCATTGATCAGTGGTATCTGCCAGTAGGCCTGCGAGTCGTCACCTTACTTTTTCGACCTTACCGCGAATGGCCGTTTCTGCTCTTGGGTGACGCTGCGGCAATGTTGGCCTTGCGTATTCCGCTTGGTCAGCTGCAAGGGTTCAGCCCGCTATGGTCGTACCTGAGTCCATTTTTGCATGGGCCCTTGGTTGCAGGTGGCGTATTACTGCTTCGCCACCACGTTCCACATATCGTCAAGAGTCAGCATTTGCTTGTTCTCGCAGCACTCGCACTAGGATTTTGGAACGCAGCATGTAGCATGGCGCTGAATGGGGTGCTCGGCGGACCACCGATTTATCCTGTGATTGATCTGCTGCTGCGTTATTGCTCCGGTGGCTACCTTGGAACATTGGTCTTGTTGCTTCCGACGATGTTGTGGGTCAATTGGAACGACGGCCCAGTGCATTCCGGTCTTTCGCGAGATTTTGCCGTTGCTGTCGTTGCCATCCTTGGCCTTTTCTTCAGTGTGGGTATCTCAAGCGATCGATCGATTCGAAATTTTTTAATGGCCGCAATGCTTGTGCCAATGATTGTGCTGACTGTCAGGCAGGGGTGGAGGGGCACTGCATTGGGAGCGTTATTGGCAAGCTTTGGGCTAGAGTTCTCTCTCCCAAGGGTTTATCAGGTCGGACTCTTTGATCAGAATGTTTATAATATCCAACTGCTTTATGCGGTCATAACGACTGCTCTTTTTGTTTTCAATGCTCGCCTACGTGATTTTGCCCGCAGTGGCGCTTCAAATGGCGCAAAGTATGACCCTTTTGTATTTGCTCGTGCAAGCTATTCCAGCGCGGAACGCCTATTGCGTAATCGTGTGCTTGAATATTCTGACATCAATGTGCAAATTAACAGAATGCGCAAAGATGTTGTAACAGACCTTAGGGCGAAGGGGCAGCATGCGGTTGCAATGGAAATTACGCGGGTTGGCGTGCTTGAGTCGCAGTTGCTACAGCAGTATGTGGCTGCTTTGTATCCACTAGAGATCGAAACACATGGTCTCTATCAAGCATTACGTTCGCCTGCGCTTGAGCGCTTCTGTCAATCCCAGTTTGAATTTGTATTCCGTGGAAGTTGTAAAAATCTTTCGTTAGAACTGCAGTTGAGCGCTTATCGCAGTGTGCTGAACTGTGTCGAGATTCTGCCGTCGGCTAGCCGGCATTTCATCCAGGCACGGGCCTGGACAGGCAGAGGTGCTAGAGGGGTTGCGGTGCGCGTTATAGCGGATTCTTCGCCGACTAAGCTGGTTGGGCGCGAATCAGACGATATCGAAGCCGAACTAGTAGCACGCCTGAAAGCGCATGGCGGTGCGCTTCGCCGCCGCCATGCGTTAGTTCTCACATTTCTTGTTGCTGAGTCCGATGCTGTGGAGGTCAGGGGGAGACTATCCACTGTTCCCCAGTTGCTCCACGCCGAGTCAGTACCGTGAAGTTCTTTGTTTTATAAACAAGTCGTGCTTGATCGTGCTGAATTGCATCAAGTGTCGCCGCGTCATTTGAGTGCATGCTTGCAGAAATCCTATTTGCTGAGGGCAATACGACGCGCTCTACATCCTTGCCCATTGGCAGGGTCCAGATGGCGTTGTCTACTCTGGCAACTACTGCACGAACTACGCCGGTTACATCGTTGATCTGCAGATAAGTCACTCCATCACGATGTAGCTCGTATATAGCGAGCGATGGGTCAATGGCGAGGTTCGTGGCCTTGGGGTTGCTATCGCCGAGGCCGGTCATCGCGTGTGCGCCAATGCCGCCACTTGGACAGCATTGAGCCATCGCCGCACCTGAAGCAAAAATTCCGGCGGTTAAGCAAAAACCCGTAAGCCATTTGTTTACGTTCTTCATGATTTGCCTTCCCCCTGCGCGGGGCAACTCCGCCTGCGATTCAGGCCCTTGTACGTTACGTCCTGGCGAAGAAGTTTTGTTGATTGTTTGTCGCAGAAAATCTTGGATTAATACTAGCTAGTAAGGGATGCCATTGATTAGCAGAGCCGCTCAGACGGATTTAACGGTCGTCGGACCTATCTATTTGAGCATGATGCGTTGCGTAGCGATGGTCCCAACTCAGCGGCTCGGTATCAGCTCGCTGTTAGCACGCCCGAACCACCCCATCACCTGCTGGTGATGCGCAGGCCCCCAACGACGCAGAAATTGCTGGGTGTGGTGATCGGCAGGGTCTTAGAACACGGTGAGACGCTAGGCATGAAGGTTGCTGTCAGGGCCTGGGCGCAGTCGATCTGAATGCAGCGACGCCAGGCGTCGTAGGTCTCGGGGATATGGTGGGACATGGGCGGCTTCTGGACGAGGAGATGAACGCGAAGGCGCAGGACGATAGTGACAAGCTTGCCTTTGGCGGATTAATGTTACTTTATAACACCTCATCTTTGCCGCGCAGTCTTGCCTCCCGTGTCCTGCCTTCTTCTATGTTTTAGCTGCCGTCCGGAATCGCACTGCGCTCTGCGCTGCCGTTTGCTGTGGCGGGTCGATTGCCTGAGTTGTGAGCGCAGGGCGTGATGCAGCGTCGGCACCTATTACGGGGTGGAGCTGCTGCCTTGATGCTTGCGCCGACGTTCGGGGCTGCGCAGGGGCTCCCGGCCTTGCGGGGGTGCCGCGTGCAACAGCAGGGCGAGTTGCTTCGCGTGCGGCTGGAGCTGGGCGCGCAGGTGGCCTACCGTAGTTTCAGGTTGTCCGATCCTGAGCGTGTGGTCATCGATCTTTCTGGCGTGTCGCCGCAGTCGCCTCGCATCGATCCGATGCCCGCCGGCGTTGCGGTGACCCGCATACGCAGCGCGCCGCATCTCGATGGTCTGCGCGTCGTGCTGGATCTGCGGCATCCCTGTACGGTCAACGTGCGCCGGGATGGCAGTGCGTTGGTGCTGGAGCTTGCCGCCATGCCCGGTGGCGCGGCCCTGACAGTCAGCGGCGATGTTGCAGCGACAGCGCCCGTAGGCCCGGCCCGCTCGCGCCTGCATCCCTACATCATCGCCATCGATGCCGGCCACGGCGGCAAGGATCCGGGTGCGGTCAGTGCCGATGCGCGTTACGAAAAACATGTCGCCATGGCGGTGGCCGGACGGCTGCACCAGCGCCTGTCTGCCGATGCACGCTACCGGCCCACCATGATCCGCAGCGACGACCGCTTCGTGCCGTTGCATGAGCGCGTCTTGATTGCGCATCGGCACAGCGCGGATCTGTTCGTCTCCATCCATGCCGATGCCGCGCCAACACGCGAAGCGCGTGGCGCCTCGGTGTTTGCGCTCTCGCAGACCGGTGCCAGTTCGGCACTGGCGCGCTGGATCGCCGATAGCGAGAACGCTGCCGACGACATGGGCGACACCGCGCGCCGGCTGCGGGTGCCGAGCAACCCGGTGCTGTCGCAGGTACTGGCCGACCTGTCGCTGAGCGGCACCATCGCCAGCAGCCTTGCATTTGGCACGTTGATGCTGGCGCGCCTGCAGCAGGTGACGCACCTGCACCAAAACCAGGTCGGGCAGGCCGGCTTTGCGGTGCTGAAATCGCCGGATATTCCCTCGTTGCTGGTGGAAACCGGCTTCATGAGCAATCGCGACGATTGCCGGCGCCTGTGTGGCGATACGCATCAGGACGAACTGGCGCAGACGCTGCATGCGGGCATCGACGACTACTTCGCTGCCTTTCCCGGTCGCACCTGAGCCGCGATTGCCACCTTTACCCTTCGACGAGCACCCGATGTCCGCCACGCTTCCCGATGTTGCCGTTACCGAACTCTCCGCCCTGAGTGCGCCCTTGCGCTGGGTGGGCATGCAGGACATCGCCATCCCCGTGCATCTGCAAGCTGGCGGCGCCGGGCTTGCCGCGCGCGCCAGCGTGCAGGTCGATCTGCCGCGGCCCGAGCTCAAGGGCATCCATATGTCGCGGCTGTATCGCCTGCTGGACCTGCATCTGCAGCAGCCGGTGTCGCCGGCCATGCTGTCGCAGCTGCTGCAGGCGCTGGTCGCCAGTCATGCCGATTGCGGAAGCCGCGCGGCGCGGCTGACGCTGCGCTTTGAAATGCTGCTGCGCATGCCGGCCCTGCGCAGCGAAGGGCTGACCGGCTGGCGTGCCTATCCGGTGCACATCGTCGCGCACTTCAGGGCAGGGCACACCACAATCCAGCTACAGGTCGATGTGCTGTACGCGTCCACCTGCCCATGTTCGGCGGCGTTGTCGCGGCAGTTGTTGAGCGATGCGTTCGTGCAACAGCACGCCGGGCGCGACGCGCTGCCGCTGCAGGAGGTTGCGCAATGGCTGCAGGAGCACGGTTCCTACGCCACCCCGCATAGCCAACGCAGCGTGGCGCAGGTGCGCGTTGAGCTGGGCGCGGAGACGCAGCGCTTTGCGATCCGTGAGCTGCTCGATCTCTGCGAGCGGGCGCTGGCAACGCCGGTGCAGGCCGCGGTGCGGCGGACCGACGAGCAGGAATTTGCGCGCTTGAATGGCGCAAACCTGATGTATGTCGAAGACGCAGCGCGACGCCTGCGCAAGGCGCTGGCAGAGCACTATGCGACCTTTCATGTGGCAGTGCGCCATCTGGAAAGCCTGCATGCCCACGACGCCGTCGCCGAAACCGGCAGCGACGACGACTCACTTCTCTAGCTGCCGTGTGAACTGAGACCATGTACTGCAAATTGCCGAGGCGCCGGGCGCTAACGGTGCGCAAATCACATGTCGCGACCGCCCCGGCAAGGCGCGACGAACGCGGCATGCGTGACGCGTTGCTGTTCGACCCGTCTGTGTGTTTTGTGTTGTTGTGGCTGATGTGAGCGACGCGACGGTGACCGATGTGGCGTCTGGCATCTGCAGTGCGAGGCCTGTGAAGCGCGCATGCGCTTGAACCACATTGCGATGGTGGTTGTGGCCGTATCTCATCTAGACCAGCACGGCCGCATGAGGCTCACGTTCAACGCGAGCAATCCGGCAGCGCGGGGCGGCAACCAACCTCGACCACGTGGTTCCCCGGGTCTATATCGTCCGGATCCAGGCATGCGCGCGAACGCCGTCGCTGCCTGCCGCACAGCGGCGCAGCCCACACCCCATGCAGACTGCCTGCATCACAACGCAAAAACCCCGCAATGCGGGGTCTTGGCGTGATCTGCAGCAGGACCAACGTGGTGCTCCCTAGGGGACTCGAACCCCTGTTTTAGCCTTGAGAGGGCCACGTCCTAACCATTAGACGAAGGGAGCGTTTTTGTCGCGTCTTGTGCAGCGCGCTAGTATAGTGAGGTAATAGCCGTTGGGCAATCCTGCAACACAAGACGGAAGCGCCATCATCGAACCCTCAGTTACATCCCCGTTCACGCTGCGCGTCATCCCACGCGATCAGCACACCATTTCGCGCAAGGACATCAGCCCCAACGCGCTGCGCGTGTTGTACCGCCTGCGCGAATCGGGCTTTGGCGCCTATCTGGTCGGCGGCGCGGTCCGCGACCTGCTGGTCGGCGGCCACCCGAAGGATTTCGACGTCGCCACCAGCGCCACGCCGGAAGAGGTCAAGGCGCTGTTTCGCAACTGTCGCCTGATCGGCCGCCGTTTTCGGCTGGCGCATGTGGTGTTTGGCCGCGAGATCATCGAGGTTGCCACCTTCCGCGCCAACGTCGACGACGGCAGCGGCGACCGCGAGCTGGATAACGGCCGCCTGGTGCGCGACAACGTCTACGGCACCATTGAAGACGACGCGATCCGCCGCGACTTCACCTGCAACGCCCTGTACTACGCGATCGAGGATTTTTCGGTGCGTGATTACTGCGGCGGTTTCGAGGATGTGCAGGCACGGCTGATGAAGTTGATCGGCGACCCGGAGCTGCGCTACCAGGAAGACCCGGTGCGCATGCTGCGCGCGGTACGGCTGGCGGCCAAGCTCAACTTCGAGATCGAAGCCAGCACTGCCGAGCCGATCCCGCGCCTGGCCGGTCTGTTGTCCGAGGCAGCGCCGGCGCGCCTGTTCGAAGAGATCCTCAAGCTGTTCCTGTCCGGCCATGGCGTGGCCAGTTTCCAGGGCCTGGAGCGTTACGGCCTGCTCGGCGCGCTGTTTCCGGAAAGCGCGGCGGCATTGAAGTCCAACCGCAGCGGCGCGTTGCGCGCCATGGTGCTGGAAGGCCTGCGCAATACCGACGCGCGCGTTGCCAACGACGAGCCGGTGTCGCCGGCATTCCTGTTCGCGCTGTTGCTGTGGCCGGCGTTCTGCCGCACCTTGATGGGGCTGCAGGCGCAGGGCGTGCAACCGGAAGATGCGCAGCGCCGTGCCGCCGACCGCGTCACCTTGCATCAGTTGGAGCGCGTGGCATTGCCGCGCCGGTTCTCGCTGCCGATGCAGGAAATCTGGTTGTTGCAGACGCGCTTCTCCTCGCGTCAGCGCAAGCGCGTGTTCCGCACCCTGTCGCATCCGCGCTTCCGCGCGGCCTTCGATTTCCTGGTGCTGCGTCAATTTGCATCGCCCGATCATGCTGCCGACGTCGAGTTCTGGCGCGAGGCGCAGAAGTCCTCCGGCCAGGAGCTGGTGGATGCGATCGAATCGGCGCAGTCCGACCACGAGGGCGAAGAGGGCGCGCCACGCAAGCGTCGTCGCCGTCGCCGCCGCCCCGGCGCCCCGGCAGGCGAATAAGCCATGCAGAACGCCTTTGTCGGCCTGGGTGCCAACCTGGGCCCGGCCGAGGCCAGCGTGCGCGCGGCCATTGCCGCGCTGGACGCGCTGCCGCAGACCACCCTGGTGGCCGCCTCGCGTCTGTACCGCACGCCCGCCTGGGGCCGCGAAGACCAGCCGGACTTCATCAACGCCGTCGCGCGGCTGCGCACCGATCTTGCGCCACTGCCGCTGCTGGAGGCCTTGCTCGGCATCGAACAGGCCTTCGGCCGTGAGCGTCGGGCCGGCGAGCGCTGGGGGCCGCGCACGCTGGATCTGGACCTGCTGCTGTATGCCGATCAGGTGATCAACCTGCCACGCCTGCAGGTGCCGCACCCGCATTTGCACGTGCGCGGCTTTGCGTTGCTGCCGCTGGCCGAGCTGGCGCCGGACGCCATCATTCCAGGCCATGGAACAGTGCGGCACGCCCTGCAAGCCATCGATCGCTGCGGGCTGGAGCCGATTGGGTAGATAATGGCCGGCTTATCACCCCACGTAATGAGTTCATGAGCAGCCATAGCGACAGCAAGCCCTGGACCGTGCCCGCCCTGGCCGAGGCCAAGCGGGCGGGTCGAAAACTGGTCATGTTGACCGCCTACGACGCCGGCTTTGCGCGCACCTTCGATGCCAACGGCGTGGACCTGATCCTGGTCGGCGACTCGCTGGGCATGGTGGTACAGGGGCACGATTCCACCTTGCCGGTGACCACCGCCGACATGGTCTACCACACCGCCTCGGTGGCGCGGGCGCTGCAGCAGGCCTTGCTGGTGGCCGACCTGTCGTTCCAGGCCGATGCCACGCCGGCACGCGCGCTCGATGCCGCCACGCAGCTGCTGCAGGCCGGTGCGGAAATGGTCAAGATCGAAGGCGCCGGGCACAAGCTCGAGGTCATCCGTTACCTGGTCGAGCGCGAAATCCCGGTGTGTTCGCACCTGGGGCTGACCCCGCAGTCGGTGCTGCGGTTCGGTGGCTACAAGGTGCAGGGCCGCGGCGAAGCCGGCGAGCAGCTGCGCCGCGATGCACAGGCGGTGGTCGAGGCCGGCGCCAGCCTGGTGGTGCTGGAGTGCGTGCCCACGCCGATCGCCGCACAGATCAGTGCCGAACTCAGCGTGCCCACCATCGGCATTGGCGCGGGCCCCGGCTGCGACGGCCAGGTGCTGGTGATGCACGACATGCTGGGCCTGGACAGCGGCCACCGCCGGCCGAAGTTCGTCAAGGATTTCCTGGCTGAAGGCGGCTCGGTTGCCGGCGCAGTGCGCGCCTACGCGCAGGCCGTGCGCGATGGCAGCTTCCCCGATGCAGAGCACGCGTACGCCGCATGATCCAGACCCTGACCGATCTTTCCGCGTTGCGCGCCCTGGTCACCGGCTGGAAGCGCGAAGGCCTGCGCGTGGCGTTGGTGCCCACCATGGGCAACCTGCATGCCGGGCATTACTCGCTGGTGATGCTGGCGCGGCAGTACGCCGACCGCGTGGTGTCCAGCGTGTTCGTCAACCCGACCCAGTTTGGCCCCAACGAAGACTTCGCGCGCTACCCGCGCACACCCGAGGCCGACCTGCGCGGCCTGGAAGATGCCGGGTGCGACGCGTTGTGGCTGCCGGACGTGGAGACCATGTATCCACTCGGCACCGCGCTGGCGACGCCGGTCCATGCGCCCGGCGTCAGCGACGTGCTGGAAGGCGTGTGCCGTCCGGGGCATTTCGATGGGGTCTGCACGGTGGTGGCGCGGCTGTTCAATCAGGTGCAGCCAGACGTGGCGGCCTTCGGCAAGAAGGATTACCAGCAGCTGGCGGTGATCCGGCAGATGGCGGCCGACCTGGCGTTTCCGATCGAGATTCTGGGTGGCAGCATCGTGCGCGAGGCCGACGGCCTGGCGATGAGTTCGCGCAACCAGTATCTGTCGGCGGACGATCGCCCGATCGCGGCGCAGATCCGCAAGGTGCTGCTGCAGATGCGCGACAGCTACGCGGCAGGCACGCCGCGTGCGCAGGTCGAACAGGCAGCGAGTCAGGCGCTGGAGCAGGCGGGGTTCCGTGTCGACTACGCGGTGGTGCGGTTGCCCGACCTGAACGAGCCGGGCGAGAGCCATGCCGGTGCCCGCGTGGCGCTGGTCGCCGCGCGGCTGGGCACGACGCGTCTGATCGACAATCTGGAATTCTGAGCCGCCGCATCGCGCCGAACAGCCGGATCGACGCCGGCGCCGGGCATGCGCGACCCGCATGCGGGCGCTGGCGTCGCGGCCGGCCTGAAGCCCTCACGACCGGGCGTGCGGCAAACCGGTGGGCGCTGACGCTTTCCGCTAAAATGCCGGCTTTCCTTTCGTTGTTGCCTGCGTCCATGCACCTGTCCCTGCTCAAAGCCAAGATCCACCGCGCCACCGTCACCCACTCCGAGCTCAACTACGAAGGCTCGATCGCCATCGACGGCCTGCTGCTGGAAGCGACCGGCATCCGCGAGTTCGAACAGGTGCATATCTGGGACGTCACCAACGGTGCGCGTTTCAGCACCTATGCCATCCGCGCCGAAGACGGCAGCGGCATCATGTCGCTCAACGGTGGCGCTGCGCGTCACGTGCAGGTGGGCGATCTGATCATCGTGGCGGCGTTCGCCAGCATGAGCGAAGACGAAGCCAAGACCTTCAAGCCCAATCTGGTATACGTGAACGCGCACAACGCGATCTCCCACACCAACCACAGCATCCCCACCCAGGCCGCATGACACAGACCAACGGATTCGACGCGCTCCACGCCCACGCCCAGCGCCTGCGCGGCGCTGCCATCCCCGCATTGCTTGACGCCGAGCCGGAACGGCCGACGCAGTACGCCAGGCAAGTCGGTCCGTTGTATTTCAATTTCGCGCGCCAGAAGTACGACCGCGCCGCGCTCGACGCGTTGTTCGCCATCGCGCGCGAGCGCGATCTGGCCGGTGCGTTCCAGCGCCTGTTCCGTGGCGAGCAGGTCAATGTCACCGAACAGCGCGCCGCATTGCATACCGCGTTGCGCGGTGATTTGACCGACGCGCCGGTTGCCTCCGAGGCGTATGCCACCGCTGCGCAAGTGCGCCAGCGCATGGGCGAGCTGATCCAGCAGCTGGAAGCCACCGAGGTCACCGACATCGTCAGCGTCGGCATCGGTGGTTCCGACCTGGGCCCGCGCCTGGTGGCCGATGCACTGCGCCCGGTCACCGGTGCGCGTTTCCGCGTGCATTTCGTGTCCAACGTCGACGGCGCGGCGATGCAGCGCACCTTGGCGACGCTGGACCCGGCACGCACCGCCGGCATCCTGATTTCCAAGACCTTCGGCACTCAGGAAACCCTGCTCAACGGCGGCATCCTGCATGCCTGGCTCGGTGGCAGCGAGCGCCTGTATGCGGTGAGCGCCAACCCCGAGCGCGCCGCCAAGGCCTTCGATATCGCACCCGGCCGCGTGCTGCCGATGTGGGATTGGGTGGGCGGGCGTTATTCGCTGTGGTCGGCGGTCGGTTTCCCGATTGCACTGGCGATTGGCTTTGAGCGTTTCGAACAATTGCTGGAAGGTGCCGCGCAGTTCGATGCGCACGTGCTCAACACGCCGCTGGAAGAAAACGTCGCGGTGCTGCACGGGCTGACTGCGGTGTGGAACCGCAACCTGCTCGGTAGCGCCACGCACGCAGTCATGACCTACGACCAGCGCCTGGCACTGCTGCCGGCGTATCTGCAGCAGCTGGTGATGGAGAGCCTGGGCAAGCGGGTCAAACTCGACGGCTCGGCGGTGGATAGCGACACCGTGGCGGTGTGGTGGGGCGGTGCGGGCACCGATGTGCAGCACAGCTTCTTCCAGGCGCTGCACCAGGGCACCAGCGTGGTGCCGGCCGATTTCATCGGCACCGTGCACAACGACGACCCGTATGCGGAAAACCATGTCGCACTGATGGCCAACGTGCTGGCGCAGACCGAGGCGCTGGCCAATGGCCAGGACAGCAGCGACCCACACCGCAGCTACCCGGGCGGCCGCCCGAGCACGGTGATCCTGCTCGACGCGCTCACCCCGCAGGCGCTGGGCGCGCTGATCTCGATGTACGAGCACAGCGTGTACGTGCAGTCGGTGATGTGGGGCATCAACGCGTTCGACCAGTTCGGCGTGGAGCTGGGCAAGCAGCTGGCGAGCCAGTTGCTGCCGGCGCTGAAAGGCGAGGCGGCCGAGGTGGCCGACCCGGTGACGCGCGAGCTGCTGGGCAAGCTGCGCGGCTGAGCCTGGCGCAGCGTGCGTGACAAGGAACGGGGCCTGCGGGCCCCGTTTCCGTTTGGAGCAGCCCAACGAAACGAGTGCGCTCACCCCAGGCGGGCGAGGCCGACGCTTGGCGCGGCATGGACCACTCGTGCGTCTGGCTCCGAGGGCCGTCGGCGTCCATCTGACAACTGTCTGCTGCATATCAATCAGCCGTACTTGGTTCGGCACCTTTTTTTACCGTGTCTAAAATGGACAAATTTCCCAAAATGGACGTTTTGGCGTAGGCTGACGTCACCCACATCGCAGGACCGCCCCATGTCCCGTCATCAGGACTTGCCCGAGCTTGAAAAAGCGCCAGCGGCCGACATCAAGATCAAGGGTTGGCCCAGCCTGATGCGCAAGGTGCGCACCCACGGCGCGGTGGTCATCACCAATCACAACCACCCCGAAGCGGTGGTGGTGGATGCCGAGGAATACCGGCATCTTGTGCGGCAGGCCAGCGCGCTTGCCGATGCGGCCACGCGCGCGCAGTCGCTGCAGGCCTTGCAGGCCAAATTCGACGCGCATCTTGCCGCGGTCACCGATGGCGCGGTGCTGGCCCAGGTGATCGCCAAGCCCGCACGCCGCGGCCGCAAGATCGCCTTGGGCCCGTCGCTCTGATCGATGGGAGATATCCTGGTACTGGCTGGCGTCAACGGCGCCGGCAAAAGTTCATTGCTGGGCACCTTGCTGCAGGAAGATGGCGCCAGCTGGTTCAACCCGGATGCCTTCACCCGGCAACTGGTGGAGCAGGGCTGGACACTGGAAGAGGCCAATGCCCAAGCTTGGCAGGAAGGTGTGCGACGGCTGCGCCAGGCGATGGCCGACGGCAGCGATTTCGCGTTCGAAACAACGTTGGGTGCCACCACCATTCCGCGCCTGCTGCGCGAGGCCTGTGCGCAACACACGGTGGCGGTCTGGTTCTGCGGGTTGGCAACGGTGGACCTGCACGTCCAGCGCGTGGCGGCACGGGTCGCTGCCGGCGGCCATGCCATTCCCGAGCACAAGATTCGCGAGCGTTACGACACATCGCGTGCCAACCTGATCGCATTGCTGCCGCATCTGGCGGTGCTGCATGTCTACGACAACAGCGCGCCGGCCGACGCGGCGGGTCAGGCGGCGCCGATGCTGGTGCTGGAACTGGACCGCGGCGGCCTGCACTACCCGCAAACATCTGCAGAATTGGCGCAGGTGCCCGATTGGGCCAAGCCCATCGTGATGGCGGCATTGGAGACGCGCCGCGTGTCTTGAACTGCACATCCGGTCTGGCCTGCGTGAGTCGCCTGCCTGATTCGCACCGCATTGGAAACAAGATCGGCTAGTAAAACGACGTCATGCCGACCTATCGCAGACCGGGTGTGCATCGCTTTAACCAGAACGGCCAGCCAATTGTCTGTGCGGTGTCCAACTTCCGGGAGGCACTTCATGGACGGGTACACGGTGTGTCCCGTGAGCGGTGAGGGCACCGCGCCCTCGGCCGGACTTGAAGATCGTCAAGCGCTCGCGATACGCACGATGCAGGCCTCGCTACCTGATTGCTCAATCCTGGCAGATCAGGCGGAGAGCGGATCATCTGCGCCTTTGCTGCAGGGCCCTTGCCCGCCCACCATCGCGGGACACGCCGTGAATCCGTCCCTGGAGGCTCTGGCGCGGCATCCATGCCGCTCAAGGTCCCGCGACGGTGAGCGGGCAAGGACCATTCAAGTTGGTCGGTGCACAGAGCTCTCAATCAAATAGTCGGCAAACTGTCCGGTGCGCTGATTCGTTCTTCAAGAAGCCACCAGCCAACGGTCTGGTGCGGTGTCCTTACCGATTGCGGGACCGTTGGCGGCATGGATGCCGCCACCGAGCCCCCATGGACGGGTTAACGGCGTGTCCCGCGAGCGGTGAGGGCGCCGCGCCCTCGACCGAGGCTGCGCGTTTGCTGCAGGGTCCTTGCCCGCTCACCATCGCGGGACACGCCGTGAATCCGTCCCTGGAGGCTCTGGCGCGGCATCCATGCCGCTCAAGGTCCCGCGACGGTGAGCGGGCAAGGACCAGTCAAGTTGGTCGGTGCGCACAGCTTTCAATAAAACAGCCGGCAAACTGTCTGCTGCGCTGATTCCGTTCTTCAATGAAGTCACCAGCAAATGTCTGGTGCGTTGATTTCGTTCTTCAATAGAGCTACCAGCCAACCGTCTGGTGAGGGCACCGCGCACTCCACGCTGCGCGATGGCCATACATCAGCGCGCCCTCATGCAAGCGACTGTCGCGCAGTCGATGTGACCGACGAACGAAGATGCCGCCCGCAGCACGTTGCCTGCGCTGCGAGCGACGACACCCTGCGCTCACGCCTTGCCCAGCTGCACGGCCACCGGGTCGCCGGTGAGATAGCCCACCGCGGCGCCGAAGCGATTTTTGTAGTTGGCGCGGATCAGCGGGTCCAGCACCGGCTTGACGGTGTCGTGCAGCGGGCTTTCCCAATCGCCGGGATGCTGGAAATTGCTCATCACGTAGGTCCAACCGTGGATCTCGTCAACCGCGTGCAGACCGGTCGATTCCGCGCCCGCCGGCACCGACAGCACCCGCGTCAGCGCGCCGCTGTCCACGTTGTAGGCCCACAGGAAATTGTTGACGTGCAGGCTGCTGTCTTCGCCGATGAACAAGGTGCGCAGCGATTCGGAGAACTTGAGGTTGTCCGGGTTGGCCAGGCGCTCGGGGTCGGCAAGATTGCCGAGCGCGTCGGGCGTGGCCAGATCGTGGCCGGTGAGCGCGGCCGGGGCGGCCATGTCGATCGGCACCCAGTCGCTGTGGATCGGTGCGCCGTGACTGTCGCGTTGGCCGCCGCGCAGGTTCAAGGCGTACACCGCGCCAGCATCCGGGCCTTCCACCTTCACGTCGCCCGAGCCGTTGCGCATGCTGGTGACGATGTAGGACATGGCCATGTAGGCGACCTTGTCCTTGGCATTGACCGTGGTGCCTTCGAGCTTGGTGAAGCCCAGGCTGCCGCCGGCCAGCGCGGCATAGCGATGGGTTTCCAGATAGGTGGCGGCCTTTTCCATGCCTGGTTTGATGCGGATCCAGTTGAAGGTGCCGTTGAACGGGATCTTGGTGAACGATGCATCGCCCGGGTCGCTCAGATGCACGTCGAGGATGTCGGCAGCGGTGAGGCGGTCGGCCATGGCCTGGACCTCGGCACTGGTGGCGTGGCCCAGCTTGATCCAGCGCAGCGTGGCCGCGCCCGGGCCGATGCCCGAGGTCTGCTGCCACTTGCCGACGTACAAGGTGCCGGCCGACAGGTCGGCCTTACGATCGGCAATGAACATGAAAAGACCGCCGTTGGTGGCGTCGTCGCCCATCAGCACGGTGCGCTGGTCGGGCATCACCTGCACCAGCTCGTGCGAGATGCGGCCCAGGCAATAGTGCTTGCGCACGCTCCCCGTTCCGTCCGGGTGCACGGTGATTTCGGGTAGATGGCCGTAGTGATACGGATTGGCCTTTTCCGGGTCGCCATACAGATGCGTGCTGTAGCTGCGGAACTGGGTATTGCCGGCCAGCGCGGTGGCGTCGGGCTCGTACTCTTCGCTGGACAGATGGGTGTTCCACGGCGACAGGCTGGCGCCGCAGGTGGTCCACAGCCCGTGCACCGGCGCGGTGTCGACGTTGTGGTACTTCACCAGCGACAGCTTGCCGGTGGCCGGGTCCTGGTCCAGCGTCAGTACGGCGATCGGTGCTGGCAGGTGGCGGTTGGTGTCGTTGCCGGCCTGGTCGCGGGTGGTGTATTCGAACTGCACCACCGCAAACACGTGGTTGCCCTTGACGCCGGGCACCTTGGCATCGGGCAGGGTCAGCAGCGAGGAGCCGTCCGGGCAATCAGAGAAGAACGGCCGCTCGGCACCGGGCTTGGAGCGGTCGATGATGGGGCGGTGCTGGATGTCGTAGTAACCGCCGGCCAGCACGGTGCCGCCCTTGCCATCGGGCACCTGATCGCCGGTGACGAAGAACGGGTGATATGCCAATGCGTAGCGCTGGGTGCTGCCGTCGCTGCGCGCCACGGTGAGTGCCGAGCCGACCGTGGTGGTGGCCATCGCCGCCGGGTTGGCCAGGCTGGGCGCGGGCATGCCGTGGAAGGTGGCCGAGACCAGCCGGGTCGGGGTTTCCGATGGTCGTAACGGGCGCGCGGCCAGTGCGGCGCTGCCAAGTTGCTGGAACGCGGCGGCGCTGACATTGCCGAGCGGCAACAGGGGAACGGCCGCCAGCAATTGCATGATGCGACGGCGGGAGGGATCGGGGGAGGCGGACATCGAAACTCCAGGCAAAGGCAACGATCAACGATGGCGATGGCACATCGGCAAGCCGGTCACGCTAGGCCGGCGGTATGACAGTTGTTTGACGGCGAGCTCACCCGTTGGCGTGCGTTCGGACGCGCCCGCACAAGCGATCGCTGCAGCAGGCCAGCATAGGCGGCGGCTGCGCACTGCCAGGACCTGCGGGTGGTGCATTGCAGCAAAGTGCAGCTGCGCGGAATGCCAAGCGCGGCAGCGGATTCGGCAGTTTTCCGTGGTTTCACAGGTGCTGCCGGTATTCCAACGCTATAGCCCCGGTCAATAAGTTGACCGTCATTTGGCATATGGGAGCGCGTTGTTGACAGGGTAGGGGAATCACGCAAGCGTACGCCGCCTAATGGCCTGCGGCGCAACGCATCGCCGTGGGAGAACCACCCTGGAGACCCGGATCTTGGACAAGCTGCTTCGTCGTACCGCCGCGCCCGTCGCGCGGCGTGCCCTCTCTCTGGCAACCGC
The DNA here is from genome assembly GCF_041479385.2 of Xanthomonas sp. NCPPB 1068. Classification (NCBI taxonomy): domain Bacteria; kingdom Pseudomonadati; phylum Pseudomonadota; class Gammaproteobacteria; order Lysobacterales; family Lysobacteraceae; genus Xanthomonas; species Xanthomonas sp. NCPPB 1068. The sequence continues at coordinate 2,055,188 of NZ_CM192986.1, forward strand.
TGCGGCGGTGCTGATGCTGGCCGCCTGCCAAGGCAAGGACACCACCGCTGCCGAGGCGAGCAAGACCGCCCCGGCCACCGCGCCTGCGGAGTCTTCGACCACCATCCATCCGGACCAGTGGCCCTCGCCGAAGTGGCCATTCGCGCAGGACGCGGCGCTGGAGCAGCGCATCACCGACGTGATGGCCAAGATGAGCGTGGAAGAAAAGGTCGCCCAGACCGTCCAGGGCGACATCGCCAGCCTGACCCCGGACGACGTGCGCAAGTACCGTATCGGCTCGGTGCTGGCCGGCGGCAATTCCGACCCGGGCGGCAAGTACAACGCCAGCCCGGCGGAATGGCTGAAGCTGGCCGACGCGTTCTATGAAGCGTCGATGGACACCTCCAAGGGCGGCAATGCGATTCCGATCATCTTCGGCATCGATGCGGTGCACGGCCAGAGCAACATCGTCGGCGCCACGCTGTTTCCGCACAACATTGGCTTAGGGGCCACGCGCAACCCCGACCTGATCAAGAAGATCGGCGAGGTCACCGCTGCCGAAACCCGCGTCACCGGCATGGAGTGGACCTTCGCGCCCACCGTGGCAGTGCCGCAGGACGACCGTTGGGGCCGCAGCTACGAAGGCTATTCCGAGTCGCCGGATGTGGTGGCCAGCTTCGCCGGCAAGATGGTCGAAGGCGTGCAGGGCACCCCGGGTACGCCGCAGTTCCTGGACGGCAGCCACGTGATTTCCTCGGTGAAGCATTTCGTTGGCGACGGCGGCACCACCGACGGCAAGGACCAGGGCGACACCAAGGTGTCCGAAGCCACCATGCGCGACATCCACGCCGCCGGTTACCCGCCGGCGATCGCGGCCGGTGCGCAGACGGTGATGGCCTCGTTCAACAGCTTCAACGGCGAGAAGATGCACGGCAACAAGGTCATGCTGACCGACGTGCTGAAGGGCCGCATGAACTTCGGCGGCTTCGTGGTCGGCGACTGGAACGGCCAGGGCCAGGTCAAGGGCTGCACCAACGACAACTGCCCGGCCTCGTTCATTGCCGGCGTCGACATGGCGATGGCCGCAGATAGCTGGAAGGGTATCTACGAAACCGAACTGGCAGCAGTGAAGTCCGGCCAGATCTCGGCCGAGCGCCTGGACGATGCGGTGCGCCGCATCCTGCGCGTCAAGCTGCGTCTGGGCCTGTTCGAGGCCGGCAAGCCGTCCAAGCGTCCGCTCGGTGGCAAGTACGAATTGCTGGGCGCACCGGAACACCGCGCCATCGCCCGCCAGGCGGTGCGCGAATCGTTGGTACTGCTGAAGAACCAGGCCGGCATCCTGCCGCTGGATCCCAAAAAGCGCGTGCTGGTCCTGGGCGATGGTGCCAACGACATGGGCAAGCAGTCCGGTGGCTGGACGCTGAACTGGCAGGGCACCGGCACCAAGCGCAGCGACTACCCCAACGGCAACACCATCTGGGAAGGCCTGGACAAGCAGATCAAGGCGGCCGGCGGCAGCGCCGAGCTGGCCGTGGACGGCGCCTACAAGACCAAGCCCGACGTGGCGGTGGTGGTGTTCGGTGAAAACCCGTACGCCGAGTTCCAGGGCGATATCGCCACCCTGCTGTACAAGCCGGGCGACGAGAGCGAGCTGGCGCTGATCAAGAAGCTCAAGGCCGAAGGCATCCCGGTGGTGGCGGTGTTCCTGAGCGGCCGTCCGCTGTGGATGAACCAGTACATCAACGCCTCCGACGCGTTCGTGGCTGCGTGGTTGCCGGGTTCGGAAGGCGAAGGCATTGCCGATGTGCTGCTGCGCAAGGCAGATGGCAGCGTGCAGAACGACTTCAAGGGCAAGCTGAGCTTCTCCTGGCCCAAGAACGCGATGCAGTTCGCCAACAACGTCGGCCAGAAGGACTACGACCCGCAGTTCAAGTTCGGCTTCGGCCTGACCTACGCCGACAAGGGTGACCTGGCGGCGCTGCCGGAAGAATCGGGCGTGTCCGGCGAGCAGTCGGTGGGCGGGGTGTACTTCGTGCGCGGCAAGCCGGCACTGGGGATTGCCATGCAGCTGTCCAATGCGGGCCAGGCCAACATGCCGGCGACCACCTTGCCGGTGGGCCTGTCCGACGGCAGCCTGAAGATGAGCGCGGTCGATCACAAGGCGCAGGAAGATGCACGCCGCCTGGTGTGGTCCGGCGACAAGGCCGCCAGCGTGCTGCTGGTGTCCGGCAAGCCGGTGGATGTGTCGCGTGAGAGCAACGGCGACGTGCAGCTGCAGCTGACCGTGCGCCGCGACAGCGCCGTGACCGCGCCGGTGTGGCTGGGCGTGGGCTGCGGCGACAAGTGCGGTGGCCGGGTCGATGCACAGAAGACCCTGGCCGCACTGCCGCAGGGTCAGTGGAAGGTGGTGGGGGTTCCGCTCAAGTGCTTCGCCGTGGCCGGTGCCGACGTGACCAAGCTGACCCAGGTGGCCAGCATCGAAAGCGCTGCGGCACTGAACCTGTCGGTGTCCAGGGTGGCGTTGGGCGCGCTCAACGAAGCCGAAGCCACGGTGGACTGCCCGGTTAAGTAATGCGCATGCCTGGCGGCAGGCCGCCGGGCATGACGTGACGCAAGCAAACAAGCGCGTTGCCGCCATCGGCAACGCATTACAGCGGCCACCGATCGCGGTGGTGTCATCAGCCGCCGCGGGGGCGGTGTTGTCGATCGGCCGGGATGGCCTGCAGCTGCGGTTCGCCGCGCTGCCATCGTGCACCTGGTGCGCGGCGGTGGCTTTCTGCAGTCCTGCCCGACCGTCGGCGCATACCCCAGAGCCAGACAGGAGAGTGCAGTGGGTTTGGCGACGTTGGATATCGTGATTGTGCTGGTCTACCTGACCGGCATCTTCGTACTTGCGCAGTGGGTCTCGCGCGAGAAGGCAGGCCACAGCAAGAGCGCCGAGGATTACTTCCTGGCCAGCAAATCGTTGCCGTGGTGGGCGATCGGCGCATCGCTGATTGCCGCGAACATTTCGGCCGAGCAGATCATCGGTATGGCCGGTTCGGGCTATGCCATTGGTCTTGCGATTGCCTCCTACGAATGGATGGCAGCGCTGACGCTGCTGATCGTGGGCAAGTTCTTCCTGCCGATCTTCCTGCGCAACGGCATCTACACCATGCCGCAGTTCCTGGAGCAGCGTTACGGCAAGTGGATCCGTACGTTGATGGCGGTGTTCTGGCTGCTGTTGTACGTGTTCGTCAATCTCACCTCGATCCTGTGGCTCGGGTCGATTGCAGTGAGCCAGGTCACCGGCATGGACCAGACCCTGGCGCTGGCGCTGATCGGCGTGTTCGCGCTGGTCTATCAGCTGTACGGCGGTCTTAAAGCTGTCGCGCTGACCGACATCGTGCAGGTCACGCTGCTGGTGCTGGGCGGCCTGCTGGTGGCCGGGCTGACCCTGGCGCGGATCGGCGATGGCGCCGGCGTGCTGGCCGGCTTCAAGCACCTGTGGAGCGCGCACCCCGAGCACTTCCACATGATCCTGACCAAGGACAACCCGTTCTACAAGGATCTGCCCGGCCTGAGCGTGCTGCTGGGCGGGCTGTGGATCATGAACATCAGCTACTGGGGCTTCAACCAGTACATCATCCAGCGCGCACTGGCGGCCAAGAACATCGGCGAGGCGCAGAAGGGCATGGTGTTTGCGGCGTTCCTGAAACTGCTGATGCCGTTGGTGATCGTGGTGCCGGGCATTGCCGCGGTGGTGCTGGCGCCGGACCTGGCCAAGCCCGACCAGGCCTATCCGACCATGATGCAGTTGTTGCCGACCGGTATTTTGGGGTTGGTGTTTGCGGCGCTGGTGGCGGCGATCGTGGCCTCGCTGGCGTCGAAGATCAATTCGGTGGCGACGATCTTTACCCTGGATTTCTACGCCAAGTTCCGCCCCCACACCGAGCAGAAGCAGCTGGTGCGCGTGGGCCGCATCGTGGCGGCGGTGTCGGTGCTGATCGGCATCCTCACCGCGCGGCCGTTGCTGGGCAACTTCGATCAGGGCTTCCAGTTTATCCAGGAATTCACCGGCTTCTTTACGCCGGGCGTGGTGGTGATCTTCATGCTCGGCCTGTTCTGGAAGCGCGCCAACGAAGCCGGCGCGCTGACCGCGGCGATCGGCTCAGTGGTGTTGTCGTTCGCGCTCAAGTTCGCCTGGCCGGAACTGCCGTTCATGGACCGCATCGGCGTGGTGTTCCTGGCCGCGCTGGTGCTGGCGGTCCTGGTGTCGTTGATGACCGCCCCGACCCAGGCACGCGATCTGATCCGCACCGACGACGTGGCCTATGGCACCACGCTGGGCTTCAAGGTCGGCGCCGCCGGCGTGATCGCGATCCTGGTCGTGCTGTACGCGGTGTTCTGGTAAGCGGCAGTTACAAAAGTGGCTGACGCCGCGTGCGTCAGCCGCTCACTCCATATACGCACTGCGGCGCGGCACCCGGTGTCGCGCCGCATTGCGTTTCAGCGTTGCAGTGAAGCGGGCGGTCGCCTCAGCTCCCACCGATTCCCGATTCCCGATTCCCACCAACGACATCGTCATTGTCGATGGCCGTGCCTCAGACCCGCGCCGCAGCCAGGCTGGCTGCGAGCAGATCCACCGGTGCCGCGAGCGGTTCGTGCCACGGGGTCTGCAGCCAGGTTTCCAGTGCGGCGGCCGGCATCGGCTTGGCGATCCAGTAGCCCTGGCCTTCGTCGCAGCCCCAGGCGCGCAGCTGCGCGTAGGCCTCGGCCGACTCAATGCCTTCTGCCACCACGCGCTGGCCCAGGCTGTGGCCGAGCTGGATCATTGCCGGCACCAGCGTGCGGTCGGTGCGGTTGTCTGGCAGCGAGCGGATGAACGACTGATCGATCTTCAACGAGCTGGCCGGCAACTGCTTGAGATAGCTGAAATTGCTGTAGCCGGTGCCGAAGTCGTCGATGGCGATGTGCACGCCCAACGCGGCCACCGCCGCCAGCTGCTCGGCCAGGTGGTCGGGGTGGCGGATCATCGCGCTTTCGGTGAATTCGATCTCCAGCCGACGCGGGTCCAGCTTGTGGCGTTCCAGGCCGCGCCGCAACAGGCCGGCAAACCCGCGGCGGTCCAGGTCGGCCGCCGACACGTTCAGGGCGAGATTGAAATCCAGCCCCTGCTGCTGCCAGCGCGCGGCCTGGGCGATGCCGTTGTCGATGACCCAGGCGGTGATGCGGTTGATCAGGGCGGTCTTCTCGGCCATCGGCACGAAGTCGGACGGCAACACCGGGCCGATCATCGGGTGCTGCCAGCGCAGCAGCGCTTCCACCGCCACGCAGCGGTGGTCGTGCAGGTCCACGCGTGGCTGGTAGTGCAGGCGCAGCTGGCTGGCGCTGTCCAGTGCGGCGGGCAGGGCGGCAAGCAGGCGGAAGGTGTTGCGTTGCGCCACGTCATGCTTGCGCTCGTACATGCTCCATGGCAGTCCGCGCTCGCGCGAGACGTCCACAGCGGTGGTGAGCGAGCGGATGGTGTCCGCGGCGCCGTAGCTGGTCTGCAGCGATACCGCGCCGATCGAGGCCACCGCGGTATGCGGGATGCCCTGATGATCCAGCGGTTCGGCAAAGGCCTTGGAGACCTTGTTGCACAGGCTGGACAGCCGCTGGTTCTCGGTGGGTGTCATGAACCCGAAAGTGGTCGGGTCCAGCCGGTACAGCAGGGTGCCGCTGGGCAGGTAGGCGGCCAGGCGACGCTGTGCCAGCGCGACATAGCCATCGGCGTAGTCCCAGCCCAGTGCCTTGACCATGTCGCGAAAATAATCGCTGCCGCAGACATCGATGGCCACCGCGGTGGTGGCCGGTGCGGTGTCGCGCTGCGACAGCCAGGTGTCCAGGTCTTCGCTGAAACGCGAACGGTTCGGCAGGCCAGTGGCGCCATCGCGGTAGGTGGTGCTGCGCAGGTTTTCCACCCGCAGTACGGCCAGGTCGCGCAGACCTTCCAGACGGGTCAATGCCTCTGCATCCAGGCCATCGCGCGGGCTGGTGCCGATCACGCACAGCGTGCCGATGCTGTGGCCCTCGCGCAATTTCAGCGGTGCGCCGGCGTAGAAGCGGATATACGGCGGGCCCAGCACCAGCGGGTTGTCGCAAAAGCGCGGGTCCAGCTGCGCATCCGGCACCACCATCACCTCGTCGGAGCGGATCGCATGGGCGCAGAACGCCTGGTCGCGCGGGGTCTCCGACGCGTCCAGGCCGACGCGTGCCTTGAACCACTGGCGATGTTCGTCCACCAGCGACACCAGCGCGATTTCCGCGCCCAGGCTGCGCGAGGCCATCGCGGCAATGGTCTCGAATACCGGGTCCGGCGGCGAATCCAGCAGGCAAAGACCGCGCAAGACGGCCAGACGGGTGGCTTCGTCGGTCATGGAGGACGGCAGGGAGTTGGGGGCGGGCGAGGGTTGCATGTGCCTCTATCGGCCCAGGCCGCCACCTCTTGACGTGCGCGCTCCGGCTTATTCAGCTGGCAGCAGCGCTGTGGCGTGTTGCAGCGCAAGGCGTGGCGCGTGCATGGCCCCGGCGCCGGCCCGCAGGCTGCCGGTGGTTTCGCGCTGCAGCACCGTAGTGCGCAGCGCGGCAGGCCGCGCGCGCGTCATTCTGCAAGGCTGGATGCGCCTTGCAGAAGACGCCGGCAACTGCCGGGAACGCACGGAAGTTAACGTTACCAGCGGCCGGCGTCGCGGTCTGCGCGCTCGGTCCGCATCTGCGGTTTTTATCGGTTCTGTGATCTGGCCGCCGATTGCGCATGCCCACGGTGGGCACGGTGGGCGCACGTGGGCCGGGCATGCGACTGCGTGCCGAGGCGTCCACGGCACCCACCTTGGAGCGACCATGAAGATCTTCACTCGTCTGGCGCAGCGCGCCCTGCTGCTGATGGCCGGCCTTGCGCTGGCGTCCGCCGCACATGCTGGTTTATCCGTATCCGGGACGCAGCTGCGGGAGAGCAACGGCAACGCGCTGGTCCTGCGCGGCATCAACCTGCCACATGCCTGGTTTGCCGACCGTACCGATGCGGCGCTGGCGCAGATTGCCGCCACCGGCGCCAACAGCGTGCGCGTGGTGCTGAGCAGCGGGCATCGCTGGAACCGCACGCCCGAAGCAGAGGTGGCGCGCATCATCGCGCGCTGCAAGAGCCTGGGCCTGATCGCCGTGCTGGAAGTGCACGACACCACCGGTTACGGCGAAGACGGCGCCGCCGGCACCCTGGCCGACGCGGCCACCTACTGGACCAGCATCCGCGGCGCACTGGTGGGGCAGGAGAACTACGTCATCATCAATGTCGGCAACGAGCCGTACGGCAACCGCCTCAGTGCCAGCGAGTGGGTCAACGGCCATGCCCGTGCGATCGCCACCTTGCGCAACGCCGGCTTGACCCACGCGCTGATGGTGGACGCGCCCAACTGGGGCCAGGACTGGCAGTTCTACATGCGCGACAACGCGGCTGCGTTACTGGCGCTCGACAGCCGTCGCAACCTGGTCTTCAGCGTGCACATGTACGAAGTGTTCGGCAACGATGCCACGGTGGATGCGTACCTGCGTGCATTCCAGGGCAACCGCCTGGCGCTGGTGGTGGGCGAATTCGGTGCCGACCATCGCGGCGCGCAGGTGGACGAGGCCGCCATCATGCGGCGCGCGCGCCAGTACAACGTGGGCTACATGGGCTGGTCGTGGTCGGGCAACGAAAGCAGCACCCAGTCGCTGGATATCGTGCTTGGCTGGGACCCGACGCGTCTGAGCAGCTGGGGCCGCACATTGATTGAAGGCTCCGACGGCATCCGTGCCACCTCGCGCCGGGCCAGCGTGTTTGCTGCACGGCAGCGTTGAGTTAGTGGGTGGGCTGACCATTACGTGCGCGCGGCCCGGGCGCGGTCAGCGCCCTGGTTCGCGCAATGGACCCGGGCTGGGGCGCTTGGTCAGCTTGCGCTGCAGCGAGCGCCGATGCATGCCGAGCAGGCGTGCGGCCGCGGAGACGTTGCCACCGGTCTCGTGCAGGGCCTGCTGGATGTGCTCCCACTGCAGTCGGCTGAGCGGGGTCATCATTTCCTGCGCGGTTTCCTCTTCGTCCGGCTCGGGAAGCTCGTCGTCTTCTTCGCCCAGCGCCCGCATGATGGTGGGGATATTGGCCGGCTTGGGCAGGTAGTCGTCGGCGCCGAGTTTGATCGCTTCCACCGCAGTGGCGATGCTGGCATAGCCGGTGACCAGCAGGATGCGCATGTCGGCGCGGATCTCGCGCAGCGGCTGGATCAGGCTCAGGCCGGAATCGTGACCGAGCTTGAGATCGATCAAGGCGAAATCCGGCAGGGCGCTGCGCGCGGTGGACAGCGCGCTGGCCGCGTCGGTGGCGGTCAGCGTTTCCACCCCGCGCCGCGCCAGGCTGCGCTGCAGCGTGCGCAGGTACAAGGTGTCGTCGTCGACCAGCAGGCCGGTGCGGATGGGAGTGCTTGTCATGCGAGTGCCTCGTGTTCGGAGAGCGGCAGACGGAAACCGACGCGGGCGCCGCTGCCTTCGGCGGGCAGCATCCACAATTCGCCTTGCAGGCGTTCGACGGTGGCATGCGACAGCGCCAGGCCCACGCCCATGCCGTCGTGTTTGCCGCTGTTGAACAAGGTGCCCGGCAACATGGCCTGCGCGGTGTCGAAGCCGGGGCCGTAATCGCGCACTTCGCCGCTGAGATGGTCGTGCTCCACGCGCAAGGTGAGGTCGATCTGCGAGCGCCCGGCCCGTTCGCCGGCATCGGCGGCGTTATTGAGCAGCACCATCAGCAGGTGGCTGACGCCCGGCTGCAGCATCAGCCGCATCGGTGCGTCGTCGTTGCGGCGCAGCTCGATGGTGGGGCGCACCAGCCGCCATTGCTCCAGCACGTCCTTGACTGCCACTTCGCGGCTCAGGTGGCCGTTGTCGGCCGGCGCGGCAAGGGCCAGCACGCGTTCGTGGCATTGCACCAGCAGCTCGCGCAAGGTGTCCAGGTCTTCGCGCAGTTCGGCCTGGTCGCACTGGTCGGCAATATCGTCCACCAGCAGGGTCATCGTCGCCAATGGCGTATTCAATTCATGCGCCACCGAGGCCGCATGCGTGGCCAGCGCGACGATGCCTTCATTACGGGCGAAGCGCTCGCGCAGGGTGGAGATCTCGCGCTCGCGTTCGCGCATGGACAACGCCAGCCGGGTGGCGAAGGCCAGCACCACCACCGTGGAGAGCAGGAAGTTGGCCGCCATGCCCCACATGTGCAGGCTGAGCGGGTCGAAGCTGCCGTAGGGCAGCGGCAGCCCGAACGCCGCGCTGATCACGTAGCCGGCCACGCACGACGCCGCCACCGCCATCGCCCAGCCCAGCGGCAGCGCCAGCGCGGCCAGCGCGATCAGCACCAGGAACAGCGAGCCGAACGGATTGGCGATGCCGCCGCTCCAGCCCACCATCCAGGTCAGCACCGTCACATCGACCAGGATGTGGCCGAATTCGGTGGCCGGGCTCACCGCGCCACGGTGGGCCACACGCAGCTGGGCGTACAGGTTGAACACCGCCAGTGCGGCGACGCCGGCCCACAGTGGCTGTTGCGGCAGGTTCAAGCCCATCAGGCCGGTGGCGACCAGGATGGTGGCGGCCTGGCCGGCGGTGGCGAGCCAGCGCAGGCTGCACAGGGTCCGCAGGAAGGAGGCGTCGGAGCTGTTCATCACGGCAATGCTATGCGCTCAGGGGAATGGTGGCCTGCGACAAACCGTCGCATCGGTGCCGGCGGCGGCCCGCGCGTCGCTTCAGCTGTGAGCCGACGGCGGACAGGCTAAAATAGCGCGATGCATGACGCCGTGACCCGCCCAACCCCTCCCGCCGACGCCACCGCCTGGCCGCGCCGCATCACCCAGGCCGTCAAGATCGGCAGCGTGATCGTGGGCGGAGGCCACCCGGTGGTCGTCCAGTCGATGACCAACACCGACACCGCCGACATCGCCGGCAGCGTCAAACAGGTGTCCGAACTGTGGCGCGCCGGCTCGGAGATGGTACGGCTGACCGTCAACAACGCCGAGTCCGCTGCCGCCATTCCGCGCATCGTGGACAAGCTGCGCATGATGGGGATTGAAGTCCCGTTGATCGGCGACTTCCATTACAACGGCCACCAATTGCTTGCCGCCGAGCCGGCCTGTGCCGAGGCGCTGGCCAAATACCGCATCAATCCGGGCAATGTCGGCTTCGGCAAGAAGAAGGATCTGCAGTTCGGTCAGCTGATCGAGTTCGCCATCAAGTACGGCAAGCCGGTGCGCATCGGCGCCAACTGGGGCTCGCTGGACCAGTCGCTGGCGGCGCAGCTGATGGATGAAAACTCGCAGCGCGAGACGCCCTGGGATGCCGGCCGGGTGCTGCGCGAGGCCTTGATCCGCTCTGCGGTGGATTCGGCCGAGCGTGCGGTGGAGCTGGGCTTGCCGCGCGAGCGCATCATCCTGTCGGCCAAGGTGTCCGGTGTGCAGGAACTGATCGCGGTGTATCGCGACATGGCCAGCCGCTGCGACTTTGCGCTGCACCTGGGCCTGACCGAAGCCGGCATCGGCAGCAAGGGCATCGTCGCCTCGGCTGCGGCGCTGAGCGTGCTGCTGCAGGAGGGCATCGGCGACACCATCCGCATCTCGCTGACGCCGGAGCCCGGCCAGTCGCGCACGCAGGAAGTGGTGGTCGCGCAGGAGCTGCTGCAGACCACCGGGCAACGCGCGTTCACCCCGATGGTCACCGCATGCCCCGGCTGCGGGCGCACCACCTCCGAGTTCTTCCAGGAACTGGCTGGCGTGGTGCAGAACCATGTGCGCGCCAAGATGCCGGAGTGGAAGATCTCCAACCCCGGTGCCGAGAACATGACCCTGGCGGTGATGGGGTGCGTGGTCAACGGCCCGGGCGAGTCGCGCCACGCCAATATCGGTATCTCGCTGCCGGGCACGGGCGAGGCGCCGTCCGCGCCGGTGTTCATCGATGGCGAAAAAAGCGTCACCTTGCGCGGTGAGAATATCGCCTACGAATTCATCGACCTGATCGACCAGTACGTCGAACGCACCTATGTCCGCCGCGCCGGCTGAGTCGCCGGCCGGGTTCAAGGCGTGGTTGCGCAGCAATGCGTGGCGCATGGGACTGTTGTTCGTCGGGGTGCTGCTGCCTCTGGGCCTGTTCGTGGACCTGGCCGATGAAGTGCACGAGCTGGAAAATTTCTATTTTGACGAGCCGTTGCTGTGGAGCATGCGCAGCATCGCCACCCCGACGCTGGATGCGCTGTTCGGCGTGATATCGAAGGTGGGCTACCAGTACGGCGTGATTCCGGCGGATATCGCGATCGTGCTGGTGCTGCTGGTATTGCGGCGCTGGCGTGAGGGCACCTTTGCCGCGCTCGGCTTCGGCGGCTCGGCGCTGTTGAACATGGCCGCCAAGCAGTTCTTTCAGCGCAACCGGCCGAGCCTGTGGGAATCGATCGCGCCGGAGAGCACCTTCAGTTTTCCCAGTGGTCATGCGATGGGCTCGATGACGCTCGCGGCCGTGGTCATCGCGTTGGCCTGGCGCACCCGTTGGCGCTGGCCGGTGACGATTGCGGCCAGCACATTCGCGCTGCTGGTCGGGGTCTCGCGCATCTACCTGGGCGTGCATTATCCCTCCGACATCCTCGGTGGTTGGTCGGCCGCGCTGGTGTGGGTGGTCGGCCTGTATCTGGTGATGTTTCGCGGCGCACGGCGGCCGCATTGGCGTCGCCGCATCGCCTCCGCCTGAGTGGCGGTTCGCGGCTTGTCCTGAATCCCGCGAACTGGCAGCGGCACGGCATGTGCCGGCGGCGGCGCGGCCTGCGCCGTGCGTGGTCTGCCGTACCGCCAGCGGCTGGCGCCTGGGCATTTCGGTTTGACGATGCCGGGTTCGCATTCGTGTGGGAAGACATCGTTCCCCTGGACTATCGTCGCTGCCTGCGCCGCGCAGTCGTGCCGATCAGGCTGGACGGCGCGCCGCACCGACCCGGCGACTGCGCAGGCCACTTTGCAAGCTGATGGCTGAGAACATGCACGTGGATGTGGTCTTACCCAATGCTGGCCCAGCGGCAAGCTGCCGGGTCTTGCGCGCAAGCGACGTCACCCTGGCGGAGCAGGGCGTCCAGTACGCGATGGGTATCTGTGCGCAAAGCGTGGGCGCAACGCATCTCAGCCTGCACATGGTCACCATTGCACCAGGCGCACGTGCCAAACCGCATCTGCATGCGGCGCACGAAACCGCCATCTACGCGCTGAGCGGCGTGTCCAAGGTCTGGTACGGCGCGGCGCTGCAGCATCACGAGGTGGTGGAGCCAGGCGATTTTCTCTATATCCCGGCTGGCATGCCGCACCAGCCCTACAACGACAGCGCGGAACCTGCAGTTGTGCTGGTGGCCCGAACCGATCCGAACACGCACGAAAGCGTGGTGCTGCTACCCGAACTCGATGGGCTGCACACAGGCTAGGCCGGCAGATTGCACGAAGCCTCTAGCCAATGCCCGTGATGGCGTGCGCGTGCGTTGCCGGCCTCGCCCGCCGCCACAGCGTTGCACTCACAGCCTGCGTGTGTATTCACCGCCCCACAGCCGCAGCCCGATCACGCCGCCGATCATCGCCAGCAGGATCACGTAATACGCCGGTCCCATCGGATGCTGCTTGAGCAACATCACCACCACCAGCGGGGTCAGGCCGCCAAACACGGCGTAGCCCAGGTTGTAGGCGAACGACACGCCAGACAGACGGATCACCGGCGGAAACGCTTCGACCATGACGCGCGGGATTGCGCCCAGCACGCCAAGCGCTGCGCCCAACAGCGCATACAGCGGGAACAGCAACTGCGGGTCGCCGGCGAAGCGATAGAACAGCCATGCGCTCACTCCCAGGAGTACGCTCCCACCCAGTAGCACGCGGCCGTTGCCCCAGCGGTCCGACAGCGCGCCGGCCACCACCGAGCCGATGGCCTGCAGCAGCACCGCCAGCAGGTTGGCCTGCAAGGCGACCGCGGCAGGGTAGCCATAGGCGCTCTGCAGCAGCGTGGGCGTCATCAGCGACACCACCAGCACCGCCGCTGCCACCACCCAGGTCAGCCACAACGACAGCGCCAGGCTGCGCGGATGGTCGCGCACCACCACCTTCAGTGGCGTTTCGCGCGCCAATGCACGCATCGCCACCATCTCGGCAAACACCGGGGTCTCGTGCAGCCAGCGCCGCAGATACACCGACAACAGGCCGAAGACCCCGCCCGCCAGGAACGGCAGACGCCAGGCGTAGTCGGCGATCTCCTGCGGCGTGTAGACGCGATTGATCGCCCCGGCGCTGAGCGAGCCGAGCAGTACGCCGGCAGCCAGGCCGGCAGTCAATGTGCCGCAGGCCAGGCCCCTGCGCTGCGCAGGCACGTGTTCTGCGACGAACACCCAGGCACTGGGCACCTCGCCACCGATCGCCGCGCCCTGCAGCAGGCGCATCGTCAACAGCAACAACGGCGCGGCCAGGCCGATCTGCGCGTAGGTCGGCAGCACACCGATGGCCAACGTGGGCAATGCCATCAGGCCGATACTGAGCGCGAACATGCGCTTGCGGCCGAGCAGATCGCCGAAGTGCGCCATCACGATTCCGCCCAACGGACGGATCAGGTAGCCGGCCGCAAAAATGCCGAAGGTCTGCAGCTGCCGCGTCCATTCCGGAATGCCTGGGGGAAAGAACAGTTCGCCCAGCACCTTCGCGAAAAAGATGAAGATGATGAAGTCATAGAACTCCAGCGCGCCGCCCAGCGCGGCCAGGGTCAGCGTCCTGTAGTCGCGGCGCGTCAGGTGGTGTGCGGCGGCGGTGCCAAGAGCGTCATGCGTGTTCATGCAGCTGCGTCCTGTTGCGGGTGGTGGCGCGCCAGCCAGTCACGGCGGTCGCGGCATGCCATCCCATGCTAGCGCGACCTGCAGCCTGGACCGGTATGCCGATTTTGTGTGGCGGTGATCGCCGGTTGGATGCTTCGGTGGTCCGGACATGCCTGCGCGTTGGCGCCGGGTGGACTCATTCGCCGGGTTTTGCGCCTTCCACCGGCGCATGCGTGGCGGCGCGACGTGCCAGTACCGCTTCGCGATGCGCAATGTAGACGTTGGCGCCGATGATGATGGCCGCCCCGATCACGGTATGCCGCTCGATCGCCTCGCCGAACAGCCACCAGCCCAGCAGTGCCACCAGCGGCAGCTGCATGAAGCTGATCGGCTGCAGCGCCGAGACTTCGCCCAGCTTGAGCGCGCGCGTCCAGAACAACTGCCCGGCGGTGCCGAAGATGCCGGTGGCCACCAGCCACAGCCAGTCGATGCCCTGCGGCCAGGTCCACTGGAACAACGCCGGTATCAGCGACATCGGCACCCAGAACACGTAGGTGTAGAACACCACCGTGTCCGAATCGTCGTTGCGCGAAAGCTGCTTGATCTGGATTGCCACGATGGCACTGATCACTGCCGCGAGCAGCGCAATCAGCAGTCCCGGGCTGAAGGTGGACGAGCCCGGGCGCAGGATCACCAGCACCCCGATAAACCCGGCTGCCACTGCCAGCCAGCGGCGCATGCGCACCTGTTCGTGCAGCCAGATCACGGCCAGCACGGTGACGAACAACGGTGTGGAATAGGAGAGCGAAATCGCCTGCGACAACGGCAGATGGCCGATCGCCCAGAACCCGCACAGCATCGAGGCCAGGCCAATCAGCGTGCGTGCGAAATAGTGCGGCAACTGACGGGTGCGCGGCAGCGTCTTGCCGGGGCCGATGAGCAGCGGCAGCAGCGCCAGCAGGCCGAATGCATTGCGGAAGAACGCGATCTCGGTGGTGGCGACGGTCTTGGATGCCAGCCGGATGGTGATGGCCATCAGACCGAAGGCGAGCGTGCTGATCAGCATCCAGGCAGCGGCGCGCATGGACGCCGAGGGTGCAGTCACCAATGCGCTCCGATGATGCGTGGTTCCGGCTCCAGGATCACCGAGTAGCGTTCGCGCACCGATTCGGCGATGCGTCGCGCAACGTCCAGCAGCTGTGCACCGGTTGCGCTGCCGTAATTGACCAGCACCAAGGCATGCGCCGGCGACACGCCGGCGTCGCCTTCGCGCTGGCCCTTCCAGCCGCACTGTTCGATCAACCAGGCGGCCGACAACTTGCCCTGGCCAGGCTGCTCGCCCGGATACACCGGCATGTCGGCGAAGGTGGCCTGCAACGCGGCAATCTGTTCGCTCGGCAGCAGCGGGTTCTTGAAGAAGCTGCCGGCATTGCCGAGCACGTCCGGGTCCGGCAATTTGCGGCGGCGGATGTTGATCACCGCCTGCGCCACATCGGCCGCGCCCGCCAGCTCGGCGCCCATGCTGGCCAGCTCCTCGCGGATGCCGGCGTAGTCCAGCCGCAGCTCGTGCAGCAGCGGCAGATTGAATTCCACCGCCACGATCAGGTAACGCTCGGGCTGCTGCTTGAACACGCTGTCGCGGTAGCCGAACGCGCAGTCCGTTGCCTCCAGCCGCACGAACTGTTGGCTGTGCCGGTCGAAGGCTTCCACCACCTGGATGAAGTCGCCCACCTGCGCGCCATAGGCGCCGATGTTCTGGATCGGGCAGGCACCGACGGTGCCGGGAATCAGCGCCAGATTCTCTAGCCCCGATAGCCCCTGCTGCAGCGAATACAGCACCAGCGCATGCCAGTTCACGCCGGCACCGGCGCGGACGATGGCGTGGTCGGCGTGGTGCGCAATGATCGCAATGTCGCGGTTCTCGAAACACAGCACGCAGCCGGGCGGGTCGCCGGCCAGCAGTACATTGCTGCCGCTGCCCAGCACCAGCAGCGGTTCGCCCGCGATCTGCGGCGCTGCCAGCGCCTGCGGCAAGGCTTCGGGGGTGTGGATGCGCAGCAGCCAGCGCGCGCAGGCATCGACGTGAAAGGTGTTGAGTGCACGCAATGGCGCGTGTTCGCTCAACTGCCAGCCCGGTTGCACAGCCTCGCTCATAACGGCGACACCGCACCGCCGCTCGGCGCTTCGCGGCGGCGGCGGATGGCGTCCACGCATTCGCCGATCAATGGCGGCCCGCGATACACCAGGCCGCTGTAGCACTGCACCAGGCTCGCACCGGCGGCCATCTTGGCCACCGCGTCGGCGCCGGAGCTGATGCCACCCACGCCGATCAGCGGGATCGACTCGGGCAGCCGCGCGCGCAGCCGGCGCAGCACCAGGGTGGATTGCCCCAGCAATGGCGCGCCCGACAAACCGCCGGCTTCGGCGGCCAACGGGTGATTGGCGATCAAGGTGCGGGTCACCGTGGTGTTGGTGGCGATCACACCATCTACGGCCAGATCGGCCAACACGCGTGCGGCGGCATCGATGTCGCGGTCGTTGAGGTCCGGCGCCACCTTCACCAGCATCGGCACCCGCTTGCCGTGCTGGGCGGCGAGCGCTTCCTGGGTCTCGCGCAGGTCGGCGATCAAGCGGCGCAGCGATTGTTCTTCCTGCAGCTCGCGCAGGCCGGCGGTATTGGGCGAAGAGATGTTGACGGTGATGTAGTCGGCCAGCGGATACACGCGCTCCATGCAGTAGCGGTAGTCGCTGGTGGCATCCTCGTTGGGCGTGTCCTTGTTCTTGCCGATATTGATGCCCAGCAGGCCACCGTGCCGCCGCGCGCGCTGCACATTGGCCACCAGCGCATCCACGCCCAGGTTGTTGAAGCCCATGCGGTTGATCACCGCCTGGTACTCGGGCAACCGGAACATGCGCGGCTTCGGGTTGCCCTCCTGCGGGCGCGGGGTCACCGTGCCGATCTCGACAAAGCCGAACCCCAACGCCAGCAGGGCGTCGATGTGCTCGCCATTCTTGTCCAGCCCGGCGCCCAGCCCGACCGGGTTGGGAAACATCAGGCCGAACGCAGGGGTCGGCAGCGGCACCGGGCGCTTGGCCAGCAGCGACGTGGTGCCGGTGCGGTAGGCGGTATCGATGGAGCGCAGCGCCAGCGCGTGGGCGCGCTCGGCATCGAGGGAAAACAGGAAGGGGCGGGCAAGCGAATACATGCGGGTCAGTTCAAACTCCCGGCAAAAATGCGGGTCTGGTAATGGAAGTCGATCAGTCCGTCGCGGGCGTGCGCATCGAACAGGGCGCGCAACGCGGCCAGCATCGGCGCATGGCGCGGGTCGTGTGCCAGCGGCGCATACGAAGACGACAGCAACCGGCCGCGCAGCGCATCGAAGTCCAGCCGCTGCACATTGGGGAAGCGCGCCATCGCGCGGAACCCGTCGCCAAACCAGGCCTGCATGGTGGCATCGTCCTGGTAGCGCTCGGCCACGGCCGAATAATCGGTGCCGTACTCCAGCAGCAGCTGCTCGTAGCCGCGCAGGAACGCGGTGCTGTCCAGTTCGCGCGAATTCCAGTACACCGCCGCCAGGCCGCCCGGCTGCAGGATGCGCGCCCATTCGCGGCGCACTGCCTGCGTGTCGAACCAGTGGAAGGCCTGCGCCGCCGACACCAGACCCACGCTGGCATCAGCCAGGCCGGTAGCTTCGGCAGTGCCGTCGGTGGCCTGGAAGGCCGGAAACTCCGCCAGCCATTGCTGGGCGGCCGCGCGCATGGCCGGATTCGGCTCTACCGCAGTGACCGCGTAGCCGGCTTCAAGAAACAGGCGGCTGGAAATGCCGGTGCCAGCGCCGATGTCGGCCACCGCCGTGGCGGGGGTGACGCCCAGGTCGTCATGTAGCCAACGCAACACCTGCGGCGGGTAGCCTGGCCGGTAGCGCACGTAAGCGGCCACACGGTCGTTGAAGCGCTGGGCAGAGGAGGGCGCAGCCATGCTCAACTGCTGGAGGCCGCCAGCCACGCCATGCCACCGAAGAACAGGATGAAGATGACGATGCCGACCAGCCACATCGCCACTGCCAGCCAGCCAAGAATCAGCCCGCCGATCGCCAGCCCGTCGCCTTCCAGGCCTTGCGGATTGCGCCGGATTTCGGCGCGCGCCAGATGGCCGGTGATGATGGCGCAGATGCTGCCGAGGAAGGGGATCAGCGTCCAGCCGAGAATGCCCGCGACCAGGCTGACGATGGCCATGGCGCTGGTCTGTCGAACGACAACGTTCATCATGAACTCCGTGAGAGTGAGCCGGCAGCCGGTCTCTGGTGAGGCGATTATCCCAGAGCGGCCGCCGAAAAGGCGTGCCGTGTGCGGTGGGAACCCCTGCGCGGCCGGTCATTGGGATGTCCTGACGTGCCGAAGAGCAGGCCGGGCCGCCGCGGTGCCTTGCTAGAGCAGGGCGTGTCGGAGCAGGGCAGCCAGCCGCCTGGCATTGCCGCGATGCTGTTGTCAGTGGCGTGTCCGGCGTCGCCGCAGATGCCGAGCAGGCTGCGGCTGCGCTCACATCGCTGTGTCGCAAGCGCGCCGGACCACTGCCCGGCGCACCTTGCGGCATCGATCAAAGATCGAACTTGATGCCCTGTGCCAGCGGCAGCGAATCGGAGTAGTTGATGGTGTTGGTCTGGCGACGCATGTAGACCTTCCACGCGTCCGAGCCGGATTCGCGGCCACCGCCGGTGTCCTTCTCGCCGCCAAAGGCGCCACCGATCTCCGCACCCGAGGTGCCGATGTTGACGTTGGCAATGCCGCAATCGCTGCCTGCCGCCGACAGGAACTTTTCGGCCGCTTTCAGGTTCTGGGTGAAGATCGACGAGGACAGGCCTTGCGGCACGCCGTTCTGCAGGTCGATGGCCTCATCCAGCGTGCGGTACTTCATCACGTACAGGATCGGCGCGAAGGTCTCATGCTGCACGACCTCATCGCTGTTCTGCAGCCCGGTGACGATCGCCGGCAACACGAAGTTGCCGGGGCGATCGATCGCGGTGCCGCCCACTTCGACGGTGCCACCGGCGGCCTTGGCCTTGGCGATCGACTCCAGGAATTGCTCCACCGCAGCACGGCTGTTGAGCGGGCCCATCAGGTTTGCCGGGTCGGTGGGGTCGCCGATCTTGCTGTCGAGCTGCCTGTACGCCTTGACCAGGGTGGCCAGCACGTTCTCATAGATGGATTCGTGCACGATCAGCCGGCGCGTGGTGGTGCAGCGCTGCCCGGCCGTGCCGACTGCGCCGAACACGATGCCCGGGATGGCCAGCTTCAGGTCGGCGGTTTCATCCAGGATGATCGCGTTATTGCCGCCCAGCTCCAGCAGGCAGCGGCCCAGGCGGTGGGCGACCTTTTCGGCGACCACGCGGCCGATCTGGGTCGAACCGGTGAAGCTGATCAGTGGCACGCGCCGGTCTTCGACCAGCGTCTGCGACAGCGCCGTGCCGGCATCGTTGATCAGGAAGAAGATGTCCGGGAAGCCGGCGTCCTTCAACGCCGCATTGCAGATCTTCATCGTCGCGATCGCGGTCAGCGGCGTCTTGTTGGACGGCTTCCAGATGCAGATATCGCCGCAGATGGCCGCAAGGAACGCATTCCACGCCCACACCGCCACCGGGAAGTTGAATGCGCTGATGATGCCTACCAGCCCCAGCGGCTGGTACTGCTCATACATGCGGTGGCCGGGACGCTCAGAATGCATGGTGTAGCCGTAGAGCATGCGGCTCTGGCCCACGGCGAAGTCGGCGATGTCGATCATCTCCTGCACTTCGCCATCGCCTTCCGGCTTGCTCTTGCCCATCTCCAATGCCACCAGCGAGCCCAGTGCATCCTTGTGCGCACGCAGCGCCTCGCCACACAGGCGCACCGCCTCGCCGCGACGCGGGGCAGGCGTGGTCCGCCACACCTTGAAGGCGGCCTGCGCGCGCTGGATGATCAGCTCGTAATCTTCCGGCGTGGTCGCCTGTACATCGGCGATGACGGCGTTGGTCGTCGGATTGAGCGGCTGCAGCACGCCCGCACCGGTGGCCGACGACCAGGTCGCCTCGCCGAGGTAAGTGCCGGAATTGGACGCGGCGAGGTCGAGCGCCTTGAGCAGGTCAGCGGACATGGAATCTCCTGGAGGTCGGGACGGTCGCCCGACGGCCAAGGCCAGCCAGCGACACGGGTAGCCGCCGATTTTAGCAGGCTCCACCCGCCGCCCGCCGGCTTGGCAAGCCGGCTGAACATGCGACAATGCCGCCCTTGGCCCCGTAGCTCAGCTGGATAGAGCGTCCCCCTCCTAAGGGGAAGGTCGCCCGTTCGAATCGGGCCGGGGTCACCAGGACGGCATTGCGGTTCTAGTGGCCGGTGACGCTCGATTCGTCCGCAATGCTGTTGAGCACCGCAAGCTGTTGTGCGGACAGGTGCAGCCCGGAGGCGACAAGGTTTTCGCGCAGGTGGGGCACCGACGAAGTGCCTGCGATGACGAGAATATTGGGCGAGCGCTGCAGCAGCCAGGCGAGGGCGACCTGCTTGGGCGTGGCGCCGGCGTCCTTGGCAACCTGCGACAGCGCGTCCGATTGCACCGGTGAGAACCCCCCCAGCGGGAAGAACGGGACGTAGGCCACGCCCTGGTCGTTGAGTGCGTCGATAAAGGCGTCGTCGTCGCGTTTGACCAGGTTGTAGTGATTCTGGACGCAAACGATCTTGGCCAGCTTTTCGGCTTCCTGATACTGGGCGGGCGTGATATTGCTCAGGCCGATGTGGCGCACCAGTCCTTCGCGTTGCAGCTCGGCCAGACAGGCCACCGGTTCGGCGATCGCGCTGGTGTCGGTGTCCATCATCGCGCCCAGGCGCAGGTTCACCACGTCCAGCGTTTCCAGGCCAAGACTGACCAGGTTGTCCTGCACCTGGCGTCTGAGGCTTGCAGGAGACCGATCGGCATTCCAGGAGGCGTCGCTGCCACGGCCGATGCCGATCTTGGTGACGATCCGCAACCCGTCGGCGTATGGGTGAAGTGCTTCGCGAATCAGCTGGTTGGACACATGCGGGCCGTAAAATTCGGCGGTGTCGATGTGGTCGACGCCCAGCGCAACCGCCTCCTTCAACACGGCCAGCGCTGCGGCCTTGTCGCGGGGTGGCCCCCACACATGCGCTCCCGGCAGCTGCATCGTGCCGTAGCCCATCCGCTTGATGGAGATGCCGGTGCCGGGCAGGGTAAAGGTGCCGCCAAGACGTGTGTCGTTGTTCATTGCTGTTCCTAGAGGGGATGGGTGACGGGTCGCTGCGGTGAAACGTGGAGATGCCGCGGCGTGCGCGCGCTGGTAGTGCAGGTGACTTGATCTGACAGCCCGGAAGCGGTGCGCTGGGGACTGCCGTCTGACCGTGTGTGCAATCTAGGGCGGCCGGTCCTGTGCGACAATCCGGTACAAAGCGAACGGCTTGTACGGAAATTCGAACAATGAGCGGTCGGCTGAGCGATATGGAGAGCTTTGTCCGGGTTGCGCGGGCAGGCGGCTTCCGCGAGGCGGCGAAAAGCGCCGACGTGAGCGCATCCAACCTGAGCGATGCGGTGAAGCGGATGGAGGCGTGGCTGGGCGTACGGCTGTTCAACCGCACCACGCGCAGCGTGGTCTTGACCGATGCGGGGAAGGCACTGTTGGCGCGCATCGAGCCTGCGCTGATCGAACTCGATAGCGCAACGGAGGTCATCAGCGCTTTCCGGGACACGCCGGCCGGCACCTTGCGGCTCAACGTGCCTGTCAGTGCTGCGCGCCTGGTCCTGCCGCGGATTCTGCCGGCTTTCATGGCGGCCTATCCGGATATCAGCGTGGAAATCCTGACCGAAGAAAATTTCGTCGACGTCATCGCCGCAGGTTGCGATGCGGGCATCCGTTATGGCGAGCGTCTGCAGCAGGACATGGTGGCCATGCCGATCGGCCCGCGCGTGCAACGCATCGCAACCGGGGCGTCGCCGCAGTACCTGGCGCGCCACGGACGGCCACACCATCCGCGTGAGTTGCTCGACCACGATTGCATCCGTGGCCGCTTCCCCAGCGGCGCCATGGCCGACTGGGAATTCGAGCGGGACGGCGAGGTGGTCACCATCATCCCGCAGGGGCAGTTGCTGGTGGAGATCGGCGGCGGCAGCGATCTGGCCGTGCAATCAGCGGTGGCGGGGCAGGGAATCGTCCACCTGTTCGAGGAATGGCTGCAGCCCCACTTCGATGCCGGCACCCTGGAACCGGTATTGCAGCCCTGGTGGCAGCCGTTCCAGGGCCCCTACCTGTATTACCCGAATCGCAACCTGTCGCCGCCGGCGCTCAGGGCATTCATCGATTTTGTCAGGACGTTTGAAAACGGCCCGGCGGTTGGGGCAGTGCATGCTGCTCCGCTACCTGCAGCCAGTGCAACGAAGCGGAGCGCGCAAGCTGCGCAGCGCAAGGCGCGCGACAAGCCGCCGTCCTGAACAAGGCGGCGTCGCATCGTTCGCATCGTCGGCGGTGGCCATCGGGCACGTCGCAAAGTCCGCAATGGCCAGCATGCAGCGTGGCTGGCGTCAGCGATGCCGTAGCACGCGGACACCGACCGGCTTGGCGGACTTGTCCATCGAGACGCTGGAGATGCGGCTGTGCCGAAGCAGGCTGCCCAACTGTTCGGTGGCGCCCAGGCGCTGGTCGACTTCCGGCTCGGCCACGGTGCGCGGGCGCTTGCGCTTGTCGGCGTTGGCAAAGCGCAGGCGGTTGTACTCGGCCCAGCCGACCGTGGTGACGGCGGCCATCAGCGCGATCACCGGCAGCGCGCCCAGCGCGAACGGGTCGATGGCGTTGTGGCGCAGATACAGCTCGGTATAGGCACTGCGCAGGCCGAAGAACCACGCAAGCAGCGTTGCCAGCGGTGCCCACAGGTAGAAATAGACCATCCACGCGCCGGCGGTGGCGGCACCGTAGGCGAGACGGCGCGAGCGGCCCAGGCGTTGCGGCAGGTTGATGATGGGCGGTGTCATTGAATTCCTCGGTCGGGGCTTTTCCAGCGGGCACGCGTGTTGCGGCGTGCGATGAGGGCGCGGGGGAAGGCGATGACCGCAGTCATCATGCCGATCATCCAGAACGCAGCCGGGTACCAGATCACCCAGAAGAACTGGCGTGCCAGTCCTTTTTCGTAACGGCGTTCGATCATCAGGCTGGTGCCGAACTGCAGCAGGCAGACCACCGCCAGCACCAGGCCATGCCAGCGCGGCAGGATGGTGTCGACATACAGCGCAGGCGGCATCGCGATGAATTTGCCCAAGGCCCACAGCACGATGATGAAGAGCATCACATAGGCCCAGATCAGGCTCAGCGCGTACTCCAGCAGGACTGCCCACATGCGACGGCTGCGCCAGGCCAGCGCGCGACGGCCATGGCTGAGCAGCACTTCGACGCCGCCGCGTGCCCAGCGCAGGCGCTGCATCCACAGGCCGCGGAAGGTTTCCGGCATCAGGATCCAGCACAGTGCGTTGGGTTCGTAGCGGATATCCCAGCCGTCCAGCTGCAGGCGCCAGGAGATGTCGATGTCTTCGGTGACCATGTTGTCGGACCAGAAGCCGACGTGGTGCAGGGCCGAGCGACGGAACGCGCAGATCACGCCGGAGACGGTGAACAGGCGGCCGTACACGCGTTGCGCGCGCTTGATCAGCCCGACGATCGCGGAGAACTCGCCCACCTGCATGCGGCCCATCAAGGTGGTGCGGTTACGCACGCGCGGGTTGCCGGTGACCCCGCCCACGCGTGGGCCGGACACCAGGTGACCCACCATCCAGCGCGTGGCATTCGGGTCCAGGATCGCATCGGCATCCACGCACACCAGATAGTCCGAGCGCGCTGCCAGCGTGCCCACGCGCAGTGCGTTGGCCTTGCCGTGGTTCTGTTCCAGGTGCACCACCCGCAGGCGCGGATACTGGTGAGTGAGGTCGTCGAGCACTTCGGCGGTGCGATCGGTGCTGCCGTCGTTGATCGCGATGATCTCGAAGTCCGCATACTGCTGCGCGCTCATCGCCGCGATGGTTTCGGCCACGTGCTTGGCCTCGTTGTAGCAAGGCATCAGCAGCGACACGAACGGTTCGCTGGCCATCGGCGGCGGCTTGGACGGACCCGGCGTGCCGCGCTCGCGTCGCAGGTAGTAGTAGATCCCGCCGATCATCCAGAAGAACGCCATGATGATCGGGTAGAAGAACGCAAAGTTGAACAGGGCGGCCAGTAAGAGGCTGGTCGTCATCGGTCATCGCTCGAGATAGGGGAATTGGCGGGCCGACATGGCTTCGCGCGCTTCGGGCAGAGACGGATGGCCGCCAATGAAATCGTCCGGGTAATACGCCAGGTGACGCACGCCTGCCGCCAGCAGCAGTCTGGTCTGCGCCAGCAGCACGCCCTCGGGCAACGGTTTGCCGGTGCGCCAATCGACGGTCTGCAGTTCGAACATGGTCTTGTCGAAGCCGCGTGGCTGTTGCCCGACGCGCCTGGCCAGCTCGCTCAGCCACTGCTGCGGGTCGTCGGCATTTTCCATGTATGGCATCGCCATCAGCGCGGTGTAGTCGTAGGCGGCTGCAAAGGCATCCAGGCGCTGCGCAAACCAGGCCTCGCTGTGCGGCTCCAGCACCGGCTGCGCAAACAGGTTGCGCACCGTCACCAGCTTCGGGCGCCAACGTTCTGCGGCTGTCTTCAGCTGCTGGGTGAAGCCGATCAGCGCCTGGGTGCGTCGTGCCGGATCGCCGCCGCCATAGGCCGGCAGCTCGTCATCGCGCAGGTAGGCATCGTCGTGGAACAGCAGGCCTTCGAAGTAGGCATTGGCGGCGAGGTCTTCGTAGATGTCGGCCACCAGTGCGCGCGTGCGCGGGTTGCTCGGATCCAGCCGCGGCACGTCCTTGGGGTCGTTGCCGCGGACCTGCAATGCGGCCTGTTGCTGCGCATCGGGCAGGTGGTAGCCAAGCACCGGCAACCAGGCGAACACACGCACGCCGGCGCGGGTGCGCAGCTGCCAGGCGACGCGCCCGAACAGGTCCGCGCGCATTGGCAGATGCCGGTTGGGGAAATACAGCGCATCGGCGGCGCCATCGCCATCCGGGTCGGCGAAGGCCTGCAGGAACACATGACTCGGCCCGATGTCCTTGACGCGCTGGACCAGGATGTCGAGGTTGCGCGCCAGCTGTGCGGGATCCGGGTCGTAGACGTAGTCCAGATCGATCTGCATGGCGCGCAGGCCATCGCGCGACAGGTCGCGGCGCAACTCGCCGGCCAGGTCGCGCACATCGGGGTTGTTGAACAGCAACAAGCGCCCGAGGCTGGCCAGCGACTGGCCATCCACGCGGTCGCGCCCCTGCTGGCCGATATCGGCTTCGTGCGAGCGGCCTTCCAGGTCGAAACTGAGCGTCATGCCCAACTGCGCGGCAATGGCGTTGCTGGCGCGGTTGTAGGCGGCATACGGCCACACCATCGCCCGCGGCGGCTTGCCCAGATGCGCCACGATGGCATCGCGGCTATGGCGCAGGTCGGTCTCGATGCGCCGGCGATAGTCGGCTTCGTTTTCATAGCCGCTGTCTGCATGCCACTCGCGCGTCACCGCAGCAGGCGTCTGATTGCCGAACGGGTTGCCGGCGATGCCCTTGTGCAGGTCATCGCTGTGCGAGCCGATTTCGACCAGGCCGCTGTCCTGCATTTCGCGCAGTTGCGCCCAGTTCACGAAATCGTCGCCGGTGAAATCGCGCGGGCCGTAGGGCACGACCTTGCCTGCAGGCAGTTCGACCCAGCTGGTCACCGGCGCAACGAGCGCGGGGTAGCCATAGGCCTGCAACAACGGAAACACGCGGGTGTAGACGCTGCGCAAGCCATCGTCGAAGGTGAGCAACACCGGCCGCGACGGCAATGCGCGACGGCCGGCACGTGCGTCCAGCACCTGCTGCACGCTCACCGGGTGATAAGCGTGCGAGCGCAGCCAGTCCAGATGCGCGGCAAAGTTGCTGGTGGACACCGCGTAGCGATCCGGGTCGCCCTTGGCCGCGACGTCGTCGCGAATGTCGTGGTAGCTGAGCACCAGCAGACCCGCGTGTGCCGACGACGCAAACGTCATCAGCAGCAACGCGAGCAGCAATAGCGGCAGGCGGATCAAGGCGTACCTCCCCATCGGAAATCCAGGTCCAATCCAAGTTGGTGTTCGCGCCGGCCGTCGTAGACCGGGCGCGACCAGCTCACGCCATAGGTCAGTGCGCTGCCATCGCCCAGCGACCACAGATGCCGGTACGCCACGGCAGGAACCCATTGGCTGCCGAAGCCGGACTGGTAGGTCGGGCCGGCGGTCACGTCCAGGCGTTGCCGGAAGGCTGCGTCGTAGCGGCGCCAGCCGATCTGTTCGACGCGCACCCCTGCGGCCACGCTCGTGCTGCGACGCGGGTTGAAGTAGTCGACCACGCGGTCGTCGTGCGCACGCCCGGCCGAGGCGGCAAACAGCCCGTCGACCAGCACATGCGGGCTGGCCCACAGGCGTTGGCTGCCCGAAAGATCGAGCTGGTCGCGCCGGTTGCCGTCGCTGTAGCGCAGCTGGCGCGCCTGCAGCTCCCAGCGTGTTTCATCGCTTGGCGTCCAGCGCAACGTGGCGCCGATGCTGTCGCCGGTGATACCCAGGCGACGGGCCTGCAACGAGGCGTCCGGATCGCGTGTGCGCCAGGCCACGCTGCCGTACCACGCATCGGAAAAGCGCCAACCCGCATCCAGCGCCCAGGCGGTGCCATCGCGATCGAAATCGTCCAGCGCCCGGCCGCCGTACGCGCTGAGGTCCAGGCGGTCGTAGCGGTAATGCGTGCCCAGCCAGAAACTGCGGTAGCGCACACGGGTGTCCTGAAAATCGGCCCAGTCGTCGCGCGCGCGCAGGCCCACTCGCCAGCGCTCGCCGAGCAGGGGCGATTCGGCTTCCAGCAGCGAACTGCCGAAATGGTTGCCGAGCGGCGAGATTGCCGTGGCGCTGTTGTCGTTATCGCTGCGTCCCCAGGCATGGCTCAGATGGACCTGCCACCCGCGCTGACGTTCCAGCGATGCCCCCAGCCGCTGCAGGCCGACATCGTCGGGATACTCGGCGCGCAAGGCGGTGAACTGGGCATCGGCCAGGTCCAGGCGATCGAGGTCGCGCTGGTTTTCGACCATGCCACTGCGTGCCTGCTTTTGATGCGGGTCCAGCGTCAACGCCATCTGATTGCGTTGCAGCGCCTGCGTGGTATGGCCGCGGCGCGATTCGATGGATGCCAGCGCGGCCTGCAGTTCGGCGTTGTCCGGCCCGATGGCCACGCGTTCGCGCAGCAGCTGCTCCGCGCCGGGGTTGTCGTTGGCTGCCGAGCGCGCGG
The DNA here is from genome assembly GCF_041479385.2 of Xanthomonas sp. NCPPB 1068. Taxonomy (NCBI): domain Bacteria; kingdom Pseudomonadati; phylum Pseudomonadota; class Gammaproteobacteria; order Lysobacterales; family Lysobacteraceae; genus Xanthomonas; species Xanthomonas sp. NCPPB 1068. The sequence continues at coordinate 2,082,382 of NZ_CM192986.1, forward strand.
TCGCCAGCGCAACGTCGGCGCTGAAGCGGTCCCAGTTTTCATAGCCGCTGGACGCACCGGCACGCCGTGGCCACGGCGCCTGGCTGGCCGCCAATCGTTCGAACAGCGGCATCGCCTGATCGAAGCGTTCCTGCTCCAGCAATGCATACCCCAGCAATACCTGCGTGCCGAAGTCGTCGGGCGTGTGCTTGAGTGCTTCGCGCAGTACGCCCTCTGCCTCGGCGGGGCGGCGCAAGCCCATCAGCGAGTCGCCCACGGTAGGCAGCACGTAGCTCGGGACATCGACGCCATTTGCGCGCAGCGCCTGGTAGTTCGCAACCACATCGCGATGGCGCTGACGCTGGTTGAGGGCGACCAGGCTGTCCACGCGCAGGCGCGTGGCTTCCCAGGCGACCTGCAGCGGCGCATCGCGTTGGAGACGCGCCACATTGGCCAGCGCCTGGTCGGTCTCCGCGTAGCGGTGCGCGGCATCGACCGGCTCGGCACTGGCCCAACCAATCATGCGCGCGACGCGATCATTGTCGAGACGCTCGCGCTCCTGCGGCGAAAACCAGTCCGGATGACGCCACACCGCCTCGGCAGCCAGCTGTGTGCTGCCCAGATCGGCGAGGGTGAGCGCACGCATCGTGTACGCCCCCTTGTCGCGCGGGTCGTTGCGCAGCACGCGTTCGTAGATGGCCAACGCGTCCGCATAGCGCTGCTGGCCGCGCAGTTGTTCGGCCTGCTGCATGGGTGTCGGGGCAATGGAGGCGTCAGTCACAGCTGCCGGCCGCACTTCTCCGCTGTGCGCCAGGGGCACACATGCGGCAAACAGAGCGAGGCTGAGCAGGGGAGTGAGTGCGCCTGTGCGGTCAGGACGACCGCGCTGCACGTGTCGGTGCAAACAGGGAAAGGGGGAGATTCACAAGCAGTCCTAGCTATGAAGAGCGGCGATACTGCGTATGCCCATGTAAAGCGAATGTCATCACAATGTTTACGCGATGTTCATCGCATGGGCTCGCTTGGTCTAAGTGCGCAAGTCAGCACACTTACGGGGCGTCCGGAAATTCGGATGCAGCGACGATGTGGTCGGGTTCTGTTGGGTGTCGTCAGCGCTGCGGATGTGCATCGGAGCCGCGCACTGAGGGCGGCGTTCTCGCCCTATGCGCTGAAAGGCATTTCTCGAATTTGCTTTATAACGACGCGTTGCCGGACGTTAGTCTCGGGGAGAGCGTCCGTTGACGCGCGGGCGCACCTGCACGCGCCGTTGAACTGCACTTTAAAGTGACGTGGATCACATAACGAGATTTGTCGGGATTTCCTTACAGGGTGGCCCCTACACGGCGCGTTGACCTGTTCTTAACACTGCATCACAGTTGCGCCGCACTCACTGGTCCGACGGGTTGTGCCGCCGTTTTGGCGGCCAGGACGGTGGTGCGAGCAACGGCGTGTCGAGGCGTGGCCGTTGTACGGGGGCATGACTGATGTGGACGCGATCGGCGGCGTTGGCGCTGGCGGCTTGCCTATGGGCGATCGCCGGGCCGGCGGCTGCACAACAATCGGCACCGACCAGCCTGGACCGGCAGGAGCAGCTGCGCCAGGCCGAAGAGATCCAGCGTCGGCAGGAGCAGGAGCGCCAGGCGCCCTTCGCCGGGCCGCGCGACGACACCGAGCGTGTTGATGCGCGCAGCACGCTGCTCCCGGCGGAAGAGCTGTGCTTTTCGATCACCCGCGTGCGTTTGTCGGGTGCGGGCGACGACGCTGCGCGCTTCGCGTGGCTGTGGAAATCGCTGCGCCGTTATGAGGGGCGTTGCATCGGCCGCGCCGGGGTCGACATCATTCGCCGCCGCGCACTGGACCAACTGGTCGCGCGCGGCCTTGTCACCACCCGCATCGGCATCCCCGAGCAGGACCTGTCGCGCGGCGAATTGCGCCTCGAACTGATGCCCGGGCGTCTGCGTGCGGTGCGCGTGGTCTCCGATACCGGTGGCGCGCACTGGAAAACGGCCTTGCCGTTGCGCAGTGGTGACCTGTTGGACCTGCGCGCGATCGAACAGGCGGTAGAACAGTTCAAGCGCCTCCCATCACAGGATGCCAAGATCGACATCGCCCCGGGCGACGCACCGGGCGAATCGGATCTGGTGATCACCTTGCAACATGGGCGACGCTGGCGCGGTGTGGTCAACGCCGAGGATTCGGGCGTGGAAGCCACCGGGCGCGTGCAGGGCGGGCTGGATGTGTCGCTGGACAATCCGCTGGGTCTCAACGACCTGCTGAGCATCGGCTACAGCCACGATCTGGCCACCCGCGACGAAGAGCGCGGCACGCGTGGCAACAGCCTGAGCTACAACCTGCCGTGGGGATGGTGGACGCTGGCGTTGTCGGCATCGTCCTATCGCTATCACCAGCGCGTCGATGGCTTCTTGCAGACCTTCCAGTCCAGCGGCGAATCGAGTAACGCGCAACTGGATATCCAGCGCGTGCTGCACCGTGATGGCACCAGCAAGACCTCGGCCGGGGTCACCATCGGCCGCCGGCGGGCGCGCAGCTATCTGGATGGCGTGGAAATCGGCATCCAGCGGCGTGACACCAGCAGCGCGGAGTTCTACTTCACCCATCGGCGCTACCTGGGCGCGATGCAACTGGACGTGCGCATCGCGCACCGGCGCGGCACGCCGTGGTTCAACAGCCAATGGACCGGGTACGACCCGCAGATCGGCTTCCCCACGTTTCGTTATGGCGTCACCACGCTGGATGTCAGCACCGCATTACCGTTCAAGCTGGGCCCGGTGCCGATGGCATGGGAAAGCAGCCTGCGCGCGCAGACCGCCGGCGAACTGTTGCTTGGCTCCGAGTTCGTGACCATCGGCGGCCGTTACAGCGTGCGCGGATTCGATGGTGAAGCGACGCTGGGTGCGGAAAAAGGCGCGTACTGGCGCAATACCCTGAGTTTTCCGGTGCAACGGATCGGCCTCACGCCTTACCTGGGGCTGGATGCGGGCCGGATCGATGGCACCAGTGCCAGCGGGCTGCGCGGTCGCAGTCTGGTGGGCGGGGCATTGGGTCTGCGTGGCGGCTGGTTCGGCGCCAGTATCGATGCATTTGCCGGCTGGGCGATCCATCGCCCCGACGGCTTTGGAAGCGCGCAGCCGGCCTACGGCGCGCGGGTGATCTACCAGTTCTGACATGGATCGTGCTGCCAGCCGGCAGTGCGCGAGTTGATTGATGCCGTCGACAGGCGGCGAGAGAGAAATGATGGACAGCGAAGCGATGAGCGTGCGTGGTTACATGGCCGAATACAGCAAGCGCGCTCTGGCGCTGATGCTGTGCGTCACCGTGACCTGGACATCGTTTCCGGCGTGGGCGCAGGTCGCACCCACCCCCAATCCCGGCGGGCAGACGCCTGGCCAGCAGGTGGCAGCCAACGGCGTGCCGGTGGTGGACATCGTCGCACCCAACGCGCGCGGCATTTCGCACAATCGCTACAGCAATTTCAATGTCGGCCCGAACGGGCTGATCCTCAACAACAGCGCGCAGATCTCAAAGACCGAGCTGGGCGGTTACGTTGCCGGCAACAACAATCTGCAGCGCAGCGGTGCTGCTTCGCTGATCCTCAACGAGGTCACATCGGCGAGCAGCCGGCTGCAGGGGTACACCGAAATCGCCGGCGCCAAGGCGCAGTTGGTGATCGCCAACCCTAACGGCATTTCCTGCGATGGCTGCGGGTTCCTCAATACCTCGCGCGTCACGCTCACCACCGGTACGCCGAACCTTGGAAGCGATGGCGGCTTGAATGGTTTCACCATCACCGGTGGCGCGCTCAGCATCGGTAGCAACGGCCTGGACGCATTCAATGTGGATCGTCTGGATCTGCTCTCGCGGCAACTCGGTGTCGACGGCTCGATCTGGACCAAGGAACTGGTGGGCAGCGCAGGTGCCGGGCGTATCAATGTCGACGGCATGCTGCTGGATGTGTTGCCTGGCACCGATGGCGCAGCACCGTCGATCGGCATCGACGTGGCGCAGCTGGGCGGCATGTATGCCGACCGCATCCGCCTGATCGCCACCGAAGCTGGCGTTGGTGTGGTCAGTCGCGGCACCCTGGCGGCACAGAGCGGGGATCTACAGATCGATACTGCCGGCCAGGTGAGCCTGAGCGGTACCAGCGTGGCGCGCGATGGCGTGAACGTGCGTGCGTCCGGCGGTCTGGATCAACGCGGTGTGCTCGGCTCACAGCAGGGCGATGTGACCCTGCGGGCTGCGCGCATGAATCTTGCGGGAGACCTGGTGGCTGCTGGCGCACTGGATGCGCAGGCCAGCGGTGCCCTGAATCATGTTGGCCGTAGCAGCGCAGGAGCGATCCGTCTGTTCGGTTCTGAACTGGCCGCCGATGGCAGCCTGCATGCCACCGGCACGCTGGAGCTGGGCGCCGACGGCGTGTTGCGCAGCGCCGGCGTGGCTTACGGCGGCGCGGGCGTTACCGCACGTGCGAACCGGATCGGACTGTCGGGCATCCTGCAGAGTGGTGGCGCGATTGCGTTGAATGCCGGCGCGATCGATGCACTCGGTACGCTGGATGCGGCAACCGCATTGCGCGTTGTCGGCAGCGACGCCGTGCGCCTGGGCGGGCTCGCACAAGCCGGGCAGGGCGCGGACGTGCAGGCCGGTGGTCGCCTGGAGGTGCAGGGGCAGTTGATCGCTGCGGAGACGGTTGCACTGAACGCTGGCGTGATCGACATTGCGCAACGTGGCGCGGTCTCTGCGGGCGGCGACCTGGATTTGCGGGCCGGCGCATTGAACACCAACGGTAGCGGCCATGCAGGGCGCGATCTGCGTCTTCAGGCCGGCACGGTGACCGCGGCCGGCAGTCTGTCCGCCGCGCGCGATGTGCAGGCGACCGTGACAGGCAGCCTGCTCAACAGCGGCACGCTGGTCGCGGGCAATGCGCTGACCGTGGATGCGGCGCAGCTGGAGAGCCGCGGGGACCTGGGCAGCCAACGCGGCGATGCCACGTTACGCAGCCGCGGCGCCATGCGGCTGGCCGGCAATACCGTGGCGGCAGGGGCATTGGCAGTGGACGCCGGTGCCGATGCGCAGGTGTCAGGGACCCTCAATGCCGCAAGCGTGAGCCTGCGCAGCGGCGGCGATGCCAGTGTGTCCGGCACCCTGCAGGCCACGCGTGGCGCGCTGAGCGTGACCTCCGGCGGGGTGCTGGCCAGCGATGCCATCATGCAGTCGACGGGCGCCTTGGATCTCGCGGCAGGCGGCGCACTGCGCCAGCGCGGGCAATTGCGCAGTGCCGGCGCGCTGCAGATGCGTGGCGCGGCGATCGATCACGACGGAGTGATCGACGCGGGCGGCGATCTGCGCATCGCAAGCAACGGCGACCTGTCGCTCGGTGGCACCGTACAGAGCGTAGGTAACGCAGCGCTGGGGGCCGGCGCTTCGCTGGACAATCGTGCCAACGTGGTCGCCACTGGCGGACTGCAGGTAGACGCGGGCGTCTTGCGCAATGCCCAGGGTGCGGTGTTCTCGTCCGACGCCGATATGCGTGTTGCCACCGCCGGCGCGTTGGACAACGCGGGCAGCCTGTACGCGGGCAACGCCCTGCAGATCACTGCCGACACAGTGACCCAGAGCGGCCGTCTCGGTGCCGGCAATACGCTCTCGGCGTCGGTTGCCGGGGCGCTCGTCAACACCGGGAATGTCGTGGCCGCCAACGCCTTGCAGATCGATGCGGGCAGTCTGCGCAGCACTGGGCAGCTTGGCAGCCAGGCGGCCCAGGTGCGCCTGGCGAGCCAAGGTGACATGGCCTTGCAAGGGGTGACGGCTGCGGGAACCACGTTGCAGGCCACTGCTGGTGGAGACCTGCAGCAGGCCGGATCGACGACGGCACAGGCGATCGTCCTGACGGCCGGGCGTGACCTCAGCGCCACCGGCTCGCTGCAATCGGCGTCCACCCTGGACGTGCAGGCCCAGGGTGCATTGGCGTTTGCCGGACAAGGCCGTGCAGGGAGCGACGCGTCCTTGCGCGCCGGCACCTTGAGCACGAGCCAGGACGCGGTGCTGCAGGGCGGTGGTGCCGTCACGGTACAAGCGGCGGCAATCGACAGCCGCGGCACGCTGGACGCCGGCGGCGATCTGCAGATGCGTAGCGATGGCGATCTGCAGTTGGCCGGCGTGGTGCAGGGCGGCCGCGATGTCGGTCTGGCCGCTGGCGCTACGGTCAGCAATGCCGCACGCATCGTTGCCGGTCGCGACCTGGCGCTGCGGGCGCAGCGTCTGGACAACCTGTCCGCTGGCGTGCTGGCGGGCGAGGGCGATGTAGCCGTGACCACAGCTGGCCAGCTCAGCACCGCCGGGCGCATACAGGCGGGTGGCGATGTGCAGCTCACTGCTGCGGCGCTGGACCAGAGCGGCAGCGTGTCTGCCGGCAAGAGCATGCATGTCGGCGCCGCCGGCACGCTGGACAATCGCGGGACGTTGATCGCCAAGGACGCGATGCAGGTCGACGCAGCCATCTTGCGCAGCAGCGGTCAGCTGGGCAGCGAGCGTGCCGATGTTGCGTTGACCAGCCAGGGCCTCATGCAGCTCGATGGCGTCGTTTCGGCAGCAACGGCATTGCGTGCTGCTGCCGGTAGCGATTTCCAGCAGGCCGGCTCGCTCAATGGGCAGTCCGTGTCGGTGCAGGCTGGTCGCGATATCACTGTCGATGGCACCTTGACGTCGGCCTCCGTGCTGGATCTTCAGGCACAGCGTGCACTCGCGTTGCATGGGCAGGCCTCGGCTGTGGGACCTGCCGCGCTGGCCGGTACTACCGTGACGACTGGAAACGCCTCCATCCTCAAGAGCGGGGCCGGCATCACCTTGGATGGCGGTGCGATCGACAGCCGTGGCGCGCTCGATGCCGCTACCGATCTGAGCGTGCGCAGTGCAGGCGATCTGACCCTGGCCGGCGTTGCCCAGGCCGGGCGCGATGTAACGCTGACCGCCAACGGCGCGTTGCGCAATGGCGCGCAAGTGGTGGCAGCCCGCGACCTCAGCGTGCAGGCCGCCAGCGCTGAAAACATGGCCGATGCCACGCTTGGCGCGTTGCGCGATTTGCGCCTTGATGTCGCCGGCGTGCTGGACAACGGCGGCAATCTGCATGGGGAACGCGGGCTCGCGCTGTCGGCAGGCTCGCTCTTGCAGCGCGGTCGCCTGTACAGCGGTGACGCGGTGTCCATTGCATCGACCGGCGCCTTCGACAATCGCGGTCAGCTGGTTTCGGGCCAGGGTCTGACCATCGCCGCTGGCAGCATCATCAGTACTGGCCAGCTCGGATCGGTGAATGGCGCACTGACGCTCACCAGCCAGAACGGCATCGATCTGCAAGGCGTGGTGTCGGCAGCGACCGCGCTGCAGGCCACGGCGGGCGGTGACCTGGTGCAATCCGGTTCGCTTAGCGCGCAAACCATCGGCCTGCAGGCTGGTCGCGACCTTACCGCTGGCGGCACCCTGCAAGCGACATCCACGCTGGATCTGCAAGCGCAGCGTGCCCTGGTGTTGAACGGCCAGGCGCAGGCGGGCAGCGATGCCGCGTTGCGCGGCGCCAGCATCGCCACCGGCAACGCCGCCATCGTGAAAAGCGCTGGGCTGATCACCCTGGACGGTGCTGCCATCGATAGCCGCGGCACGCTCGATGCGGGCAGTGACCTGCGCATGCGCAGCACCGGCGGGCTTACCCTGGCGGGTGTGGCGCAAGCCAATCGCGATGTCGTGCTCAGCGCCGATGGCGTGTTGAGTAACGCCAGCCAGGTCGTTGCAGGCCGCGATCTTTCGGTACAGGCTGGCGCGATCGCCAACGCGGCGACGGGTGCGCTGGCTGGCACGGGCAGCGTCACACTGGTCACTGGCGCACTGCAGAATGCGGGCAGCGTGCAGAGCGGTGACGACCTTCGCCTCACTGCCGCCAGCATCGATCAGAGCGGTTCTGCAGTGGCGGGCAATGCGTTGAACGCAACCGTCACCGGGCTTGTTGACAACCGCGGCAGCCTGGTCGCCAAGAACGCCTTGCTGATCGACGCGGGTGGTCTGCGAAGCAGTGGCCAGCTTGGCAGCGAAACCTCCACCGTCACCCTGACCAGCCGCGGCGACATCGGCTTGCAAGGTGTGGTGGCCGCGGCAACCACGCTGCAGGCAACCGCAGCAGGCGATCTGCAGCAGGGCGGTTCGCTCAAGGCGCAATCGGTCACGTTGCACGCCGGCCGCGACCTCGTCGCAGCGGGAACGCTGCAGTCGGCCGCGCAACTCGATCTGCAGGCGCAGCGCACCCTGGCATTCAACGCACAGGCCGCCACCGGCGGCGACGCAACGCTGCGCGGCGCCACCGTCACTACCGGACAGGGCGCCGTGCTGCAGAGCGGTGGCGCGATCAGCCTGGACGGCGCGGCGATCGACAGCCGCGGCGCACTGGATGCGGCGACAAATATCGCTCTGCGCAGTACCGGCAACCTGGCAGTTGCCGGAGTGGCCCAGGCCGATCGTGCGGTGCTGCTGAGCGCGGCAGGCGCACTGACCAATGCAGCACAGGTGGTCGCCGGCCAAAGCCTGAGCGTCACCGCTGCCAGCGCAAGCAATACAGCTACCGGCGTGTTGCTCGCGCAAGGCGATACCACGCTGACCATTGCAGGGTTGCTCGACAATGCCGGCGCACTACGTGCAGGCAATCAACTGACGCTCGGCGTCGGCGCGCTGCGCCAGACCGGCCAGGCCTACGGCCTGCAGCGCCTGGGGTTGACTGCATCGGGTGCGGTGGATAACCGCGGCGATCTGATCGGCGGCAACGGCCTGCGGGTGGAAGCCGGCCAGCTGAGCAGTAGTGGCCAGCTGGGGAGCGAGCGTGGCGATGTCGCCTTGATCAGCCGCGGTAACCTGCAGCTCGGCGGCAGTCTTGCCGCGGCTGGCGCATTCTCCGCACAGACCGACGGGACGTTGGCGCAGAGCGGCACACTCAGTGCGGGCAGCGTGCTGGATCTACGCGCGAAGAACGACCTCACCGTTGCAGGCCAGCTATCGGGTCAACAGATCACGCTGGCAAGCGAGACGGTGCTGCGTCAGCAAGGCGTCGTCACCGGCGCCACAGTGGGCCTGCAGGGCGCACGTATCGAAAACGCGGGCCAGACCACGGCAGCAGGCAACTTGAGCCTGCGCGCAGGCGAGATCGGCATCGCCGGCACCGTGGGTGCGGGCATCGCCAGCGATGGCAATCTGGGTGCCGGGAGCACCTTGAGCCTGATCGCCGATCGTCAGTTGAGCGCCTCCGGCCGGCTGCTGGCAGGTGGCAATCTGGTTGCCCAGGGCGCTGGGCTGCAGCTGGCAGGTGCCAGCACGCGCGCAACCGGCAACGTGGCCCTCACCACTGCCGGAAGCCTCGATCATCGCGGCGGCGATCTGCTTGCAGGCGGCACCTTGACCGTGCAGGCCGGGGGGAGCATCGATAACGGCCGCCTCAATGGTGTCGGCGGCCAATTGCAGGCCACGCAACTCGGTCTCGATGGCGGCAGCTTGAACAATGCGGGCGGCCGCATGGTACAGAGCGGCAGCGGTGCGACCCGCGTCAGCATCGGCGGCGCATTCGACAACACCGGCGGAACCCTGGCCAGCAACGGTCAGGACCTCACGGTCACGGCCGCGAGCCTGGAGAATGCGCAGGGGCGGATCGAGCACGCGGGCACCGGCACCGCGGCGGTGACCAGCCGCGGCGCGTTGGGAAATGTCGGCGGGCGCATCGTCACCCAGGGCGTGCTCAACATCGGCGCCAGCGGTGGCTTGAACAATCAGAACGGCACGGTTGCCGCTGCTGGCGATGCAACGCTGACCGCGGCCAGCCTCAATAACGTCGGTGGCTCGGTCGCCGCACGCGGATTGAGCGTGCAGAGCGGGGGGACTGTCGACAACCGTAGCGGCCTGCTGCAGGCCAGCGGCGGCGCGTTGACAGTGCGTGCCGACAGCCTCAGCAACAGCGGCGGCACGGCGCAGGCAGTGACCAGCGGCGGCACGGGCGGCAGCATGCGCGTCGAGCTCAATCGTGGCCTGGACAATGGCAGCGGCATCATCGGTGCCAGCACCGACGCGGTGATCACTGCAGAAAACATCAGCAGTACCGGTAGCCTGCAGGCAGGGCGCGATCTCGGCATTACCGCGCGCGGCCAACTGGACAATCATCAAGGCGGCAAGCTCAGTGCGGGCCGCGACCTCAACGTGGCCGTCACCGGCGCGCTGCTCAACAGCGGCGGCCAGCTCGATGCCGGCAACACGCTGACCGCCTCCGGCGGGCTGATCGACAACACCCAAGGCAGTATCGTTAGCAATGGCGGTGGCCTGACCCGTATCACTACTGGTGGTGCGTTGACCAACACCGGCGGCAATCTGGGTGGCCGTGGCAGCGTGGTGATCGATGCGGCCAGCATCGCCAACACCGGCGGCCAACTGGTTGCCGGCGGCGACCTGATTGCGGGCACCAATGCACTGAACAATCAGGGCGGCAGGGTCTATGCCGGTGCCAACTTCCTTCTGCAGCGTGCGGGTGCCTCGCTGGATAACCGCAACGGCACTATCAAGGCCGAACAGGCGGTCCGCCTGAATCTGCAAAGCCTCAGCAATGCCGGCGGCCAGATCGGCGCCGGCAGCACGACGGGCGGTGCTGGCGATGTGGTGATCGATACCGTGGGCTTCGACGGCGGCGGCAGCATCCTGGCGCAGAACCTGCTCGACCTGACCCTGCGCAGCGACTACACGCATCGCGCTGGCGCGGACCTGGTCAGCAACGGAAACTTCAACCTGCACGTGGGCGGCAATCTGGTCAACGAGTCCACGCTCAAGGCCGCACGCACGCTGGATATCATCGCCGGCAGCATCACCAATCGCGCCGGTGCCAACATCCTGTCCAGCGACACCCGTCTCAACGGCGGCAACGTCATCGACAACGCCGGCAGCATTTCCGGCAACAGCGCGTTGTCGCTCGTCGCCAACAGCGTTTACAACACCGGCAGCATCGTCGGCGGCAATGTCTCGATAAATACCGGCACGCTGGTCAACGGCGCCGATTTCGGCGGTGCGACCGACAACGCCGCCTATGGTTCGGCCTTGCTCGGTTCCACCGGCAACATGAGCCTGATCGTGCGCGACCAGCTGCTCAACCGCGATGCGCGCATCTTCAGCCTGGGCAGTATCGCGATTGGTGGTGCGCAGGATGGTGGTGGCACGCTGGTAGCGCGTACGGGCGTGGTGAATAACCTCTCTGGCAGTATTGAGGCGGATGGGGATGTCTTGATGGCGGCTGGCCAGATTAATAATCGTCGCCGGGTGGTCAATGCTGTGACGGGGCCGCTGTCTGATGCGGAGCGTGCAGCAGCTAACGCTGCCTTGCCAATCGAAGAGTTGACCCCTAAGCAGCCAATTCCTGAAAATCCGCGCGGAGAGAATATTGGATACTCGATACCGTTAGGCTCTTATCGGGTCTATGACGTGAGAGAGCAAGAGCGTCTGATCAGTGCAAGCTCCGAAAGCCGGATTGCATCAGGCGGAAACTTGGCTATATCGGGCACTTTGAGAAACTTCGCGTCCGCGGTAGCTGCCGGAGCTAATCTTTTCTTAAACACAAGAGGTGTCGGTGGAATTGCTGACCATGTTTATACGGGTCAAGAGGCAGTATTTAACGATTCACTTGCTCTAAAGCAGACCACAAACTATGTGGATGTCGAAGAAAGCTACGTCCTGGATGAGAATAGCGATTGCGGGCAAGGAATAGAAAATCGAGGATGTACTTATAGTGTCCAGCAGGTTGAGATAGGATCAGGAACTTTAGATAGAAGCTATACCGCCCTAGGTGCCAGCATTACTGGCAACCAAGGCGTCAGCATCAACGGCGCGAACATCAGCAATGGCGCGGTTGGTATCGACGGGCGTGCGGTCAGCGGCGCATCGCTGGCCCCAGTCGGGGCGCGAGGCAGTCTGAGCGGCCGCGGCACGCAGGGCGCAGCGAGCGCGGGTCAGCAGGCAGTCATCGGTCGCGCCAATGGCGGCGCGAGCAGCATCCGTGTTGCCACCGGCACTAACGGCAGCGCAGGCACGCAAGTCGGCGCCAACACCCAGGACGCAACGCTGGGCACGTCGAGCGGCATCGTCAAGATGTCGGTCGCACCGGTCATGTCCAACGACAGCGGCCTGGTGCGTAGCACCGTCGATCAGACGAATGTGCAGACCACCGCCGCCGGCACCGGTGTCACGGCGGGTGGAAACGAAACCCGCACGCGCATCGATCCCGCCACCATTCCCGTGACCAACATCGTTGGCGGTGGGCAGACCTCGTTGACGCAGATCGATCTGCCCATCGGTGGGCTGTATCGCCTGTCCAACGGCACGGCAACCGATCGCACGGCGATGGGCCGCGCAGCCACCGGCTTGGGCGGCATCAACGCCTGGCGCAGCAATGGCCCGGGCCGTCGTTACCTGATCGAGACCGATCCGCGCTTCGTCAACTACGACAACTTCATCAGCAGCGACTTCCTGCTCGACAAGCTGGGTGTGGACCCGGAGTGGACCCAGACCCGCCTGGGCGATGGCTTCTATGAGCAGCGCCTGGTGTTGGACCAGATCACCCAGCTCACGGGTCGTCGTTATTTGGGCAACTACGCCGACGGCGTGGCGCAGTACCGCGCCTTGCTCGAGTCCGGTGTGGCTGCTGCAAGCCAGCTGCAGCTGAGCATGGGCGTTGGCCTAACTGCCGCCCAGGCGGCTGCACTCACGCAAGACATCGTGTGGATGGTGGAGCAGGACTACCAGGGCCAGAAGGTGCTGGTGCCGGTGGTCTACCTGGCCTCCAACTCGCTGCAGTTGCGTGGCAATGGTGCCTTGATTGCCGGCGGCAACGTCGAGCTCAACGCCAGCAATTCCATGAGCAACCAAGGCGTCATTGCCGGCGCCGACGTCAGCATCACCGCCGGCAATCTGCTCAACCAGGGCCGCATCAGCGGCACCGGTAGCGTGGCGCTGGAAGCACGTAACGACCTGCTCAACCAAGGGCAGATCCAGGGCCGCGACGTGGCACTGCTGGCAGGCAACAACTTGGTCAGCGAAGCGGCCAATGCCGTCAATGGCGTGGGCATCCTGTCCGGCATCACCGCCAGCAACACCCTGCAACTCATGGCCGGCAACGACATGACGCTGACCGGCACCCGCGTGCAGGCCGGCGGCAGTGCGGCGTTGATTGCAGGCAACAACCTCAGCCTCACACCCAGCGCCTTGCGCAACGACTACGGCCTGCTGCGTGGCGGCGATGCTGTCTCGATCACCACCGGCAAGGATCTGATCGTCTCCGCAGGCAATGACCTGCAACTGCATGGCGTGACCATCGCAGCAGGTGGCAGCGCTGCACTGCAGGCAGGTAACAACCTCTCGCTGAGTCCCACCACCGGCTTGGATGGCGAGGTCGCCACGCGTACCAACATCAGCACCGGCGACAGTCTGCAATTGACTGCCGGCAACGACCTGACCATTCGCCAGGCCGAAGTGAAGGCAGGCGGCGATCTGATCGCTGCAGCCGGCAACAACCTCAATGTCGAGTCCGTGCTCAACGACAGCGAGACCAACAGCTACAACTCGCGCAACGGCAAGACCCGCGTCACTACCACGACCACTACGCAAACCATCGACCAACAGGCGCTCACTGCCGGCGGCAACCTGATCCTCAGCGCCGGCAACGACGTCAATCTGGTCGCTGCCAAGCTCGATGCAGGCAAGGGCTTGGGGATCAGCGCCGGCAACGACATCAACGCCAGCACGCTGACCACGGTGGACACCAGTGATGTCCAGGAAACGCGCAAGCGCTTCAAGCAGACCACCGCTACCCGCGACGAAACCGTCCATGGCACCGAGTTCAGTGCCGGTGGCAACCTCGCCATGCAGGCGGGCAACGACATCACCCTCACCGCTGCATCGGCCGCCACCAAGGACGGCGGCATCACACTGGCCGCCGGCAACGACGTCAATCTGCTCGCCGCCAGCGAGCAGCACGACGCCGTGCAGGACATGACCAAGAAGAAGAAGGGCACGTTCAGCAGCAAGACCACGACGACGCATGACGAGTGGCACGACAACGTGGCGGTCACCACCACGCTCAGTGGCGACACCGTGCAGATTGCGGCGGGTAACGATCTGCTGTCGCAAGGCGCACAGGTCGCCAGCACCGGCGATGTGGTGTTGGCCGCTGGCAACAACCTCACGTTGGACACGGTGCAGAACACGCACAGCGAAGAGCATGAGAAGACCGTCAAGAAGTCCGGCCTCTACGGCGGCGGCGGATTCAGCGTCGCTTTGGGCGTCACCAAGAAAACCGACGGCTTGGACGTCACCGAGGTCACCAACAGCGGTAGCCTGATCGGCAGCACCGACGGCTCGGTGACGATGACTGCTGGCAACAAGGTAGCCATTACCGGCAGTGACGTGCTGAGCGCTACCAGCACTACCATCGTGGGTAAGGAAGTCACCATCGCCGCGGCGGAAAACACCGTGGACACGGTGCAGACATCCAAGCAGCAGAGTGCAGGCATCACCTTGGGATTGACCGGTGGGGTAGTGGCTGCGGCGGAAGCGGCCTATAGCGCGACCAAACGTGGTTCGGAGGTAGAAGACGATCGTCTAAAGGCACTTTACTCCGCCAAAGCAGGATATGCAGTCAGCGATGGCGTGGCCGAGTATCAGGCCGCTGCGGCCGCTGGCAGCAGTATGGGGGGGGTGAGTCTACGCATCGGGATCGGCGCAAGCAGTGCGTCGAGCAAGACGACCACGCATGAGGAAACCACTGGCGGTAGCCGCATCCTGAGTGATGGAAACGTCACCATCGCAGCGACGGGCGGTGACCTGAATGTCATCGGTAGCAAGATCAATGGTGAAAATGTCGCGCTCTCTGCAGCGAACGACCTCAACTTGCTGAGCAATTTGGAGACCAACACCAACAAGTCGGAGAACAAGAACGCGGGTGGCGAGATCGGTGTCAGCGTTGGTACGACCACAGGTGTGTATCTCACTGCTTATGCGGGCAAAGGTAGTGCCAAGGGCAATAGTGACTTACACGCTGAGAGCGTGGTGACCGCCAACGACAGTTTGACGTTGATCAGTGGCAACGACACCACGATCAAGGGCGCACAAGCAATCGGCGACAAAGTGCTGGCCGATGTCGGCGGTGACCTGCTGATACAAAGTGAGCAAGACACCAGCGACTACAAAAGCAAGCAGCAACAGGCGGGCATGACGTTGGTGTGGGGCTTTAGCGGCAGTAGCGCGAATTACAGTCAGCAGAAGGTCAATAGTAGCTACACGAGTGTCAACGAACAGAGCGGCATTCAGGCCGGCAATGGTGGGTTCGACATCAGTGTTGGCGGCAATACGCACCTCGTTGGCGGCGCCATTGCAAGCACGGCGGATGCGGTGCTCAATCGCCTGTCCACGGAAAGCTTGACGGTAGATGCTCTTCAAAACGAAGCCAAGGCAAAGGCGTCTAACATCGGTGTGGGCGCGGGAACCAGTGGTGCCGGGTTAGCGCAATCGGCCGCCAGTGCAGGGCTTAGCGCTCTGGGTAGCGCCAACAGTAATGCAACAAGTACTACTCGTAGTGATATTGCTGCTGGTGCTATTGACATACGTAGCAAGGATTTCAGCGCCCTGGAAGGCTTGGAACGCAGCGCTTCAGTGCTCGAGGGCAATAGTGTCAAGGCGATCGATACGAACAAGTTGCAGGAACAGATCGAGCTGAGCCAGGTTGCAGGGGAAGTCGGATTCCGTACTGCCAAGGAAGTGATTGCTGCACGACGTGACGCGGCAACAGAAGAGCTAAGAGCCGCAGCCGATGACTATCAGGCTGCCACAACCGATGAAGAGCGTGCGGCAGCAATGGCGCGGCGTGATTCCGCTCAATCCAGCCTTAAACAGTGGTCCGATGGCGGTAACGCCAAGATGGCAACGCAGGTACTAGCAGGCGTGTTCCAAGCGAGCCTTGGCGGGGGCAGTGCCCTCAGTGCTGCAGCTGGTGTGGCTGCCAACGAAGGATTCCTGACCAAGCTATCAGCAAGCATCAACAAAGGTGTGGATGGCGATGGTATTGCCCACGAAGGGGCGATGAACCTGGCCAGCATTGGCTTGGGTCTGATCGCCGGTGGTCTGTTGGGCGATGCCACGTCGGGTGCCATCGCTGCCAACACCTCTCAGCAGTATGGCTATTACGACTACCGGGACGGTAAGCGACAGCTGCTGGCCTCCGACGCTCTGCGCGCGATGGCCGGCGGTGACGAAGCCCTGTTGCAAGGCATGCGTACGCTGATCAACGAGGCAATCAAGAATGGTGCAGATCCGGCCAGCCTTGCGGCGGCGCTGACAACGCCTGGCGTCGCCAACAACATGGCCGGTATGGCGCTGGTTGAAGCATCGGCGCAGAGGGAATTCGGCAAGAGTTTCAGTGCGCTGGACATGGTGGATCAGAAGTCGGTTCTCGGGCTGCTGGGTAAGGTCTATGTTGAAGGCGCGCAAAGCATCGATCTTGATGGACAGCCTCTCGCTGCTATTGGAAGTGCCGAGAAGCTTCCAGCAGTAGAGGTAGTCGGTAAATCGTCCGGGGGGCTACTGCACGCCGGTCAGCTGGTCAGTGGGGTCATCGAGAGTGGTGGGCGAGGCGTTGAGAAAGCAAGCAACTGGCTGGGCCAAGACACAGCATTGGCGCTCGCTTACGTCGCGATGGCGGCAGCTGGCGGCCCGGTCAAGACCGTTGCGAGTACGCTGTTCGAAAACTCTGCGCCAGGCGAGTTCTTGCTGAACAAGAAACAGCAGTATCTCGTTGATCCGTTTGGAAATTTTATTGGGACTTATGGCTTAGGGGCTCAGGGCGAGCAGCAGCTGCAATCGGTACGGCCTGCTACCAGTCTGATGGCAGGCATGGGCGTCGATTCGATGGCGTCTGTTATCGGCGTTATCAGTACAGGGAAGGCAGCCAATAGCCTTCTTGAGAGTGCGCAGGGCATCGGTGGAAAGATAGATTCAGCCAAAGATGCGAAGAGCGCGCTTAATGATATCTCCAATAATACGCAAAGTATCAGGATTAATTCCAATGGCGCAGTTAAGGGGACGGCTGAGTTCGATATTCTGAATAATCCGGCAGCAAGAAGTCCTAATACTCACTATGTTCTCGATAACGGAAATTCGTTCAAGACAAACGCTGCCGGCCAAGTTGAGGAGTTGACATTTACGCCTTCCAATGTAAAGGTCCCACGTGATTCAAGGCAGACAGCAGCAGGTAGGGAAGGTCGTGATACTGACGTTGGAGGACATGCCCAGGCTTGTAGCCAGGGTGGATCGTGTGACGGATATAATCTCTTCCCGCAGAATGCTAATTTTAATAACTCGGCTTATAAAGTGTTTTATGAAAATGAAATAAAAAAAGCGTTGAACGATCCCGGGAAAGTGGTTGGGCCGACGACAATAAAGTTTGAAAGAGCTAATCCTAATTCATCCCGGCCAGATACTTTGAGCGTCACATACACGATTGATGGTAAAGTTAAAACAAGGGTTTTCGAAAACGAGCCGAATAAAATTCCTCTAGATAAATAAGCATGATTACTAAAGATATAGAGTTGTTAAATAAATTATTCAACGTGGTTCGGGATGGGATGTTAGGAGATTACGATCAATTAGAATATGAGGTTATCCTCGGCGATGGATACATCGATACGTCTCTCGTTGTTAAGTTAAATGGCGCGGAAGTTGATCAAAGCAACTATTCGATAAATAATTCGTTAATATATGGTTTGGTGAAATCATTGAAGGATAGCGCTAGTCAGCGCGGAGATTTTTGGAATTCTTTCGTGATTTCATTTACCGCTGATGAGCAAGTCAAGGTGAAGTTTAAATATAGTTAAACTTCGCGGAGGTTCATTATCATCTTTAGGATATTAGCTCAAGCTTCAAGAAGAAGAGGTGGGTGAAATGTGGGGGTGAGGTTATTCAAAAAGATATCAATCTGAATATTTGCAACTGGTAATCAGCAATGGCCCGGGCCTTCGTTACCTGATCGAGACCGATCCGCGCTTCGTCAACTACGACAACTTCATCAGCAGCGACTTCCTGCTGGACAAGCTGGGCGTGGACCCGGAGTGGACCCAGATCCGCCTGGGCGATGGCTTCTATGAGCAGCGCCTGGTGCTGGACCAGATCACCCAGCTCACGGGCCGCCGTTACCTGGGCAACTACGCCGACGGCGTGGCGCAGTACCGCGCCTTGCTCGAGTCCGGTGTGGCTGCTGCAGGCCAGCTGCAGCTGAGCATGGGCGTGGGCCTCACCGCCGCGCAGGCTGCTGCGCTCACGCAAGACATCGTGTGGATGGTGGAGCAGGACTACCAGGGCCAGAAGGTGCTGGTGCCGGTGGTCTACCTGGCCTCCAACTCGCTGCAGCTGCGTGGCAATGGTGCCTTGATTGCCGGCGGCAACGTCGAGCTCAACGCCAGCAATTCCATGAGCAACCAGGGCGTCATTGCCGGCGCCGACGTCAGCATCACCGCCGGCAACCTGCTCAACCAGGGCCGTATCAGCGGTACCGGCACCGTGGCGCTGGAAGCGCGTAACGACTTGCTCAATCAAGGCCAGATACAGGGCCGCGATGTCGCATTGGTCGCCGGCAACAACCTGGTCAGCGAAGCGGCCAAGGCCATCAATGGCGTCGGCATCCTGTCGGGTATAACCGCCAGCAACACTCTGCAACTGATGGCCGGCAACGACATGACGTTGACCGGCACCCGCGTGCAGGCGGGCGGCAGTGCGGCGTTGATTGCAGGCAACAACCTCAGCCTCACACCCAGCGCCTTGCGCAACGACAATGGCCTGCTCCGTGGCGGTGATGCTGTCTCGATCACCACCGGTAAGGACCTGATCGTCTCCGCAGGCAATGACCTGCAACTGCATGGGGTGACCATCGCAGCAGGTGGCAGCGCTGCACTGCTGGCAGGTAACAACCTCTCGCTGACTCCCACCACCGGCCTGGATGGCAAAGTCGCCGCGCGCACCAACATCAGCACCGGCGACAGCCTGCAGTTGACCGCCGGCAACGACCTGACCATCCGCCAGGCCGAGGTCAAGGCGGGCGGTGATCTGATCGCCGCAGCAGGCAACAACCTCAATGTCGAGTCCGTGCTCAACGACAGCGAGACCAACAGCTACAACTCGCGCAACGGCAAGACCCGCGTCACTACCACGACCACTACGCAAACCATCGACCAACAGGCGCTCACTGCCGGCGGCAACCTGATCCTCAGCGCCGGCAACGACGTCAATCTGGTCGCTGCCAAGCTCGATGCAGGCAAGGGCCTAGGCATCAGCGCCGGCAACGACATCAACGCCAGCACCCTGACCACGGTGGACACCAGCACTACATTGGAGACGCGCAAGCGCTTCAAGCAAACCACCAGCACCCGCGACGAAACCGTCCACGGCACCGAGTTCAGTGCCGGTGGCAACCTCGCCATGCAGGCGGGCAACGACATCACCCTGACTGCCGCATCGGCCGCCACCAAGGACGGCGGCATCACCCTGGCCGCCGGCAACGACGTCAACCTGCTCGCCGCCAGCGAGCAGCACGGTGCCGTGCAGGACATGACCAAGAAGAAGAAGGGCACGTTCAGCAGCAAGACTACGACCACGCATGATGAGTGGCACGACACGCTTGCCATCGGTACCGCGCTGAGCGGTGAGTCGGTCAACATCTCGGCTGGCAACGACGTGGCGGTGGTCGGCTCGACCATCCTCGCTGATGGCGATGTGCGCCTGGAGCAGGCAACAACGTCACCATCGAGTCCGCGCAGGACACCAGCAGCGCAGCGCATAGCTTTAGCCAGAAACGCTCGGGCCTGACTGGCAGCATCGGTGGCGGCGTGGCGAGCATTGGCTACAGCCACGCGCGTAGCAACAGCCAGAACTCGACCGACTCGGTCACCCAGGTCGCCTCGTCGGTTGGCTCGACCGATGGCAATCTGGTCGTCAGCGCAGGCAACCAGCTGACCATTGCCGCCTCGGATATCGGAGCGGGCAAGGATCTGACCCTGGCGGCCAAGGACATCGCGTTGTTGGCACGCCAGGACACGGTCGATAACGACGCCAGTCAGTCAAGCAAGTCGAATGGCTTCTCGATCGGCGTGACCTACGACCCGGGCGCCTCTTACCGCAGCGCCCGCGATTCGACCACCAAGAACATGGTCGATACCGGCTCGACCATGAGCAAGATCAGCCGCGATGCCGAAGGCGCCGCGGCCGGTACGATGGCCGCGATCACCCCGGTGGTTATCCAGGCCAGCAGCCATCGCTCCAATGCAGCGCAGAACGCAAGCACCAGCGACGCGCGGGTCAGCCAACTGGCAGCCGGCGGCAATCTCACGCTGCTCGCCAGCGACGGTTCGATCACCAGCCAGGGCACGCAGATGTCGGCCGAAGGCAACGCGCTGCTGCTGGCCAGCAAGGACATCGTGCTCGACGTTGCGCACAACACCCAATCCAGCGGCAATGCCAGCAACGGCAAGGGCTGGGGCTTCAACAATGCCGCCGGCTTGCCGTATGGAAATTACAACCAGCAAGGCACCGGCAGCGGGCAGACCGACACCATCACCGGCACCCAGTTGTCGGTGGGCGGCAACGCCAGCCTGACCACCACCCAGGGCGACATTGCACTGACTGCAAGCAACATCGCAGCCCAAGGCAATGTCAGCATGCGTGCGGCCGGCGACCTGACCATCCAGAGCGGGCAGGACATCCTGGGCAATGCCAACCAGTCCACCAGCAAGGGCATCGGCACGGTGGTCATCTCCGACACCGAGCGCTTTGCCGGCTACAACAAGAAGAACCACACCGACGACAATGCGCAAGTCTCTCAGGTGGCCAGCAACGTCGGCAGCTTGGGCGGCAATGTCAGCCTGACGGCTGGCGGTGCGTACACGCAGTCGGCCAGCAATGTGGTCGCTGCCAAGGATGTGGACATCACCGCCGCCTCGATCCAGTTGCTGACCGCCAATACCAGCAATTCCGCCTCGCAGCAGGACGATGACCTCAAGATCGGCGCCTTCGCGCGCATCAAATCGCCGCTGATCGATCTGATCAACAATGTGGACGATGCACGCAAGTCCGATGGACGCCTGGGGGCGATGCAGGGCATGGCGGCAGCGGCAAATGCCTATCAAACGGCGAAGGCTGTTCAAAGTGGCTCGCTGCTCAGCGTGGAAGCCGGCGTCGGCTTTGCCACCAGCGAAAGCAGCTTCAGCAGCGCCAGCCAACTCTCGCAGGGCTCCACCATCACCGGCGGTGGCAATGTGAGTTTGAAGACCACCGAAGGCGACCTGCGCATCGTGCAGGGCAACCTCAAGGCCGGCGACACACTAAGCCTGGATTCGGCACGCGATCTGGTGCTGGAAGCCGGCAACTCCAGCAACACCGAGCAGAGCAAGGGCAGTAATGCCGGCTTCGAAGTGGGTGTGGGTGCCTCGGTGGGCGCACAGACCGGTGTCTATGCCTATGTGCAAGCCAGTGCGGGTAGCCACAAGTCCAACGTGGACGGCAGCACCTGGCAGAACACACAACTCGCCGGCCAGGACATCGTCCTCAACTCTGAGGGCGACACCACACTGCGTGGCGCGGTGGTCAAGGGCGACCGGATCGATGCACAGGTTGGTGGCGACCTCACCATCGAATCGTTGCAGGACAAGCTCGACATCCAGTCCAAGGAAAGCAGTGTCGGTGGCCGGGTGCAGGTCTCAGCGGGTACCGCTTGGGATGCCAGCGGCTACGCAAGCGGCGCCAAGGCTAACGGCAACTACCTCGGTGTCGTTGAGCAGTCGGGCTTGTTTGCGGGCAACGGTGGCTATCACGTCACCGCCGGCAATGTGAACCTGATCGGCGGCGCGATCGCCAGCACCAATGCCGGTGCCAGCGAACTGACCGCCGACTCGCTGACGTTCACCGATCTGAAAAATCGGATGGACTACAGCACCGTGTCGGCGGCGATCAGTGGTGGTATCGGAAGCACCGGCGAAGGCGAGACCGATGCGAACGGCAAGCCCGTGCAGCAAAGCGTGGGCAATCAGTTCAGGGACATCGGCCACAACATCGTCAACGGTAACTACGGCGAGGCCAACTACAGCAGCTTCAACCCCGGCATCCCGGTCATGCAGAGTGGCAGCGACACCACGCTGACCCGCGCCACGTTGACAGAAGGCACCATCAAGATCGGCGGCAAGACCACCACGGCAGCGGCTCTGGGCATCAACACCGATGCCAGCGCTGCCCACGAAGCGGTAGCGGCGCTGCCGGACGTGCGCAAGATCCTGGGCGAGCAACAGGCAATGGCGGCTGCGACCGGCACGGTGATGAGCACCGCCAAGCAGATTGGCGATGACATTGCAGCCAGTGCAGATAGGAAGGTCAATGAGGCAGAGGCACAGTACAAAGGAAGTTTAAGCCCTGAAGAGGCGGACCGATTCGCGGGCTTGAGTACTGCCGACAAACAGCGGGAAATGCTGCAGAACAGTCCCGAGTACAGCGCGGCCTACACATCGCAACAACAGTGGGGCATCGGCGGCGACTACAGCCGAGCGTTGCAGGCGGTGACAACGGTGGTGGTGGGCGGCGTTTCCGGCCAAAGTGCTGGCCAGGTCGCCACCAATGCATTGGCACCTTACGCTGCGCAGCTGATTGGCAAGACCTTCGATGGAAGCCACGGCAGCGATCCCAATGCCGTTTTGCAGGGCTTATCGCATGCAGTCCTGGGAGCAGTCCTTGCGCAGGTCAACGGCGGCTCCGTGGCAGGCGGTGCCCTGGCAGGCGCCAGTGGCGAGCTGGCCGCACAATACTTGACCAAAACGCTCTACGGCGACGATCCGCGTGCCATCGACCCGGTGACGGGGAAGTTCAATCCGAACCTGCTGCCGGAACAGGACAAGCAGTTGATCGTGGCACTCTCCCAAGCGGTGGGCGCGCTGGCCGGCGGAATGACGGGCGGCAACTTGAAGAATGCACTGGTGGGAAGTGGGATTGCTGGAAATGCGGTGGAGAACAATTTCTTGGGGAACGCACAGAAGCAGCGGCTTGAATCGTTGCGTGCCAAATCCGAAGCGGATGGATTGACACCGCAAGAAGCAAAAGAATTGGTCATCCTGGATGTCAGTGACCAAGTGAGCGATGGTTTACTGGCGAGGTATCGTGCCGGCGAGCAACTGACTGCAGCGGACACGGAGAACCTGAAACTCTATCTTGGCGCCTACGCAGCCCAGAACGGAATCGATGCGGCAAGTGACCTGATCAAGAATGGATCGGTATCGACATCTGGATTTCCTTACGCGGGCTTGGGCGCCGATGAGCGAGCCTATGCAGATGCGAACTTCACGTGGAAGGACATGCTGTTCGGACACGACAAAAGTCCCAATGAACAGATCTTTACTGATGCGCGCATGAAGTCGGGCCTTTCCTACATTAGCGCTCCGAATGAAAGCCTGACGCCTTTTGCAATGGAGCTTTCAAGAAAGCTCGCCGTGCTTGATGCGATTGGGGATGGCGTCTCGGCGGCGATCGTCTACGGTTTGGCTGAGGCCACGGGGACGAGAGCTGAAACGCGTGACTTGCTGACACTCACAATTGGGCAGCTATCAGACATTGGAGCATCGGTCATTTTGCCAAGGACAGGGATTTTGGTGGAGACGTCGGCAAAGGTACCCGGGATCAAGAACCTGTCGACGGTTAATGCTGTTGTTGATGCGGCGGTTGTGAGTGAGGAGTCTACAGGGATTAAATTTGGTGGCGGTGTGCAGGCACAAGGCAAGCCATTCGAGGATTTCGTGCAGTCTACGCTTCCGCCTGGAACGATTGACCTTAATTTGATAAAGTCAAATTTCTCCACATTTGATCATTTTACGCCAGGCGGGATCGCGGTCAGCGATAAGACGCTGGATACGATGTCGAAAACTTACTTGACGCGCCCGGAGACCATTACCAAGACGCTAAACGGTTATGTTGATGATATGGTAGGATTTGTTGGTGATAAAAAAGGAAATTTTGAACTTACTTCAGAAAAAATTAATGGTAGGCAAATGCAACTTGCCATTCCTGATGAAACAACGACTGCACAAATTGACGCCATCAAGAATTCAATCGATTATGCTGGATCGAAAGGCGTAAAAATAATTATCACCAGAGTAAGGTAGAGCGATGACCTCAAGTAAATATGCGGACGTTTGTTTTAATGGTAAATTTTATAGATTCATTACTATGTCGGATGGCATGCTTTTGTATGCCGATCCTGATATGAAGCCTAAATACCTAGATCCTGATGTTGCGGATAGTGAGTTAGGATATTTGCTGCGCGTTACTTTGGCTGAGAGTAGGCAGATTAGTGTTGAGGATTTTCATAAAATATTAAATTCCCATATTGTGCAGAATCGCGAGAAGGAGAGGGGAAAATGGGAAATGAAAAATTATGGTTATAAATCAAAAAAATCTATGCTAATAGGCATGAATTCATGCAGTGTCTCGGCACTTGGTGAGAGTGATGAGATAAAAATTCAACCAATGCACCAAAAATCCTTGGATGGATATACTGCAAGAAAAGACACGGGGCCATTTCCTTTGTTTGTTCCAAAAACAGCGACGGATGCTGAGCTTGGTGCTGCCTTGCGTGAGGGGTTCAAGCGTTGCACGAGTTCTATTGGGTAGAGTTGACATGCCGCATCCCCGCATGATGTCACGTTGAATGTCGCGGAGTGTGGGTCTGTCAACCTAAATGGGCAACCAGATTTTTCATAGCGCATTCACTGAGATGGATGGGTCTGTCAAACCAACTTTGTAAGCGGTATGTATCACAGCACCTGCAGCGGCACGAACTCTCGCCAAACATTACCTTTAAGCTTTGCAGCGCCGGCTTCCAGTGATGGATCGCTTTCCAGTTCTTTGCAGGGAACGGGGTCAGGTGTAATTAATAAGTCAAGCTGACTCTGCGCTCCAGAGTCCGGCGTGGCCGCTGCAGGCCAGCTGCAGCTGAGCATGGGCGTGGGCCTCACCGCCGCCCAAGCCGCTGCACTCACCCGAGACATCGTGTGGATGGTGGAGCAGGACTACCGGGGGCAGAAGGTGCTGGTGCCGGTGGTCTACCTGGCCTCCAACTCGCTGCAGTTGCGTGGCAATGGTGCCTTGATTGCCGGCGGCAACGTCGAGCTCAACGCCAGCAATTCCATGAGCAACCAAGGCGTCATTGCCGGCGCCGACGTCAGCATCACCGCCGGCAACCTGCTCAACCAAGGGCGTATCAGCGGCACCGGCACCGTGGCATTGGAAGCGCGCAACGACCTGCTCAACCAGGGCCAGATCCAGGGCCGCGATGTCGCATTGGCCGCCGGCAACAACCTGGTCAGCGAAGCGGCCAAGGCCATCAATGGCGCGGGCATCCTGTCCGGCATCAGTGCCAGCAATACGTTGCAACTATTCGCCGGCAACGACATGACCCTGACCGGCACCCGCGTGCAGGCGAGCGGCAGTGCGGCGCTGATCGCGGGCAATAATCTCAGCCTCACGCCCAGCGCGTTGCGCAACGACAATGGCCTGCTGCGCGGTGGCGATGCTGTCACGATCACCACCGGTAAGGACCTGATCGTGTCCGCAGGCAACGACCTGCAACTGCACGGCGTCAGCATCAACGCGGGCGGCAGCGCCGCTTTGCAGGCAGGCAACAACCTCTCGCTGACTCCCACCACCGGCCTGGACGGCAAGGTCGCCACGCGCACCAACATCAGCACCGGCGACAGCCTGCAACTCACTGCAGGCAACGACCTGACCATCCGCCAGGCCGAAGTGAAGGCAGGCGGCGATCTGATTGCCGCAGCCGGCAACAACCTTAATGTCGAGTCGGTGCTCAACGACAGCGAGACCAACAGCTACAAGACCCGCAACGGCAAGACGCGCGTCACCACCACCACGACCACGCAGCCCATCGATCAGCAGGCGCTCACTGCCGGCGGCAACCTGATCCTCAGTGCCGGCAACGACGTCAACCTGGTCGCGGCCAAGCTCGATGCAGGCAAGGGCCTCGGCATCAGCGCCGGCAACGACATCAACGCCAGCACGCTGACCACGGTGGATACCAGCGATGTTCTGGAGACGCGCAAGCGCTTCAAGCAGACCACCAGCACCAGCGACGAAACCGTCCACGGCACCGAGTTCACCGCCGGCGGCAACCTCGCCATGCAGGCGGGCAACGACATCACCCTGACCGCCGCATCGGCCGCCACCAAGGACGGCGGCATCACCCTGGCTGCCGGCAACGACGTCAACCTGCTCGCCGCCAGCGAGCAGCACGACGCCGTGCAGGACATGACCAAGAAGAAGAAGGGCACGTTCAGCAGCAAGACCACGACGACGCATGACGAGTGGCACGACAACGTGGCGGTCACCACCACGCTCAGTGGCGACACGGTGCAGATCGCGGCGGGTAACGATCTGCTGTCGCAGGGTGCGCAAGTCGCGAGCACTGGCGATGTGGTGTTGGCCGCCGGCAACAACCTCACGCTGGACACGGTGCAGAACACGCACAGCGAAGAGCATGAGAAGACCGTCAAGAAGTCCGGCCTCTACGGCGGCGGCGGATTCAGCGTCGCCTTGGGCGTCACCAAGAAAACCGATGGTCTGGACGTTACCGAGGTCACCAACACCGGCAGCCTGGTCGGCAGCACCGACGGCGCGGTGACGATGACCGCCGGCAACAAGGTCGTCATCACCGGTAGCGATGTGCTGAGTGCCACCAGCACCACCATCGTGGGCAAAGAGGTCACCATTGCCGCAGCGGAACACACCGTGGACACGGTGCAAACGTCCAAGCAGCAGAGTGCAGGCATTACGTTGGGTTTGACCGGTGGGGTAGTAGCTGCGGCGGAAGCGGCCTATAGCGCGACCAAACGTGGTTCGGAGGTAGAAGACGATCGTCTAGAGGCACTCTATGCCGCCAAGGCGGGATATGCAGTCAGCGATGGCGTGGCCGAGTATCAGGCAGCTGCGGCCGCTGGCAGCAGTATGGGGGGCGTGAGTCTACGCATCGGGATCGGTGCTAGCAGTGCGTCGAGCAAGACGACTACGCATGAGGAAACCACTGGCGGTAGCCGCATCCTGAGCGACGGAAACGTCACCATCGCCGCGACCGGCGGCGACCTGAATGTCATCGGCAGCAAGATCAATGGTGAAAACGTCGCGCTCTCTGCCGCGAACGACCTGAACTTGTTGAGTAACCTGGAGACCAACACCAACAAGTCGGAGAACAAGAACGCCGGTGGCGAGATTGGTGTCAGCGTTGGTACAACGACGGGTGTGTATCTCACTGCCTATGCTGGTAAAGGCAGTGCCAAGGGCAATAGTGACGTACACGCTGAGAGCGTGGTGACCGCCAACGACAGGTTGACGTTGATCAGTGGCAATGACACCACGATCAAGGGCGCACAAGCAATCGGCAACAAAGTGCTGGCCGATGTTGGCGGTGACCTGCTGATCCAAAGTGAGCAAGACACAAGCGACTACAAGAGCAAGCAGCAACAGGCGGGCATGACGTTGGTGTGGGGCTTTAGCGGAAGCAGTGCAAGCTACAGTCAGCAGAAGGTCAATAGCAGCTACACGAGTGTCAACGAACAGAGCGGCATCCAGGCCGGCAACGGTGGATTTGATATCACTGTCGGCGGCAATACGCACCTTGTTGGAGGTGCAATCGCAAGTACAGCGGATGCGGTACTCAATCGCCTGTCCACAGACAGTTTGACGGTAGACGATCTTCAGAACGAAGCAAAGGCAAAGGCATCGAACATCGGTGTGAGCGCGGGGACCAGTGGTGCTGGGTTAGCACAATCGGCCGCAAGCGCAGGACTCAGTGCTTTAGGTGGCGCTAATAGTAATGCGATGAGTACTACTCGCAGTGACATTGCTGCTGGTGCTATTGAAATACGTAATAAGGATCTCGGTGACCTGGAAGGTCTGCAACGTAGCGCTGCAGTACTTGATGGCAACAGCGTCAAGGCGATTGATACGAACAAGTTGCAGGAACAGATCGAGCTGAGCCAGGTTGCAGGGGAAGTCGGATTCCGTGCTGCCAAGGACGTGATTGCTGCACGGCGTGACGCGGCATCAGAAGAGCTCAAGGCCGCAGCCGAAGACTATCAAGCTGCCACAACCGATGAAGAGCGTGCAGCAGCAGTGGTACGGCGTGATGCCGCTCAATCCAGTCTCAAGCAGTGGTCCGATGGCGGTAACGCCAAGATGGCAACGCAGGTACTAGCAGGCGTGTTCCAAGCGAGCCTTGGCGGGGGCAGTGCCCTCAGTGCTGCAGCTGGTGTGGCTGCCAACGAAGGTTTCCTGACCAAGCTATCAGCAAGCATCAACAAGGGCTTGGATGGCGATGGTATCGCCCACGAAGGAGCGATGAACCTGGCCAGCATTGGCCTGGGCCTGATTGCTGGCGGTCTGATGGGGGATGCCACATCGGGCGCCATCGCCGCCAATACTTCCCAGCAATACGGCTATTACGACTACCGTGATGGTAAGCGACAGCTGCTAGCCTCCGACGCTCTGCGTGAGATGGCCGGCGGTGACGAAGCTTTGCTGCAAGGCATGCGTACGCTGATCAACGAGGCAATCAAGAATGGCGCGGATCCAGCCAGCCTCGCGGCGGCGCTGACAACGCCTGGCGTTGCCAACAACATGGCGGGCATGGCGCTGGTTGAAGCATCGGCACAGAAGCAATACGGCAAGAGTTTTGGCGCGCTCGATGTAGTAGATCAGAAGTCAGTCTTGGGGCTGCTAGGTAAGGTCTATGTTGGTGGTATCCAGAGCACTGATCCTGAGAGACAAGCTCTTGTTACTACGGGAGGTGTCGAGACGCTACCGACGGTAGAGGTAGTCGGTAAATCGTCCGGTGGGCTCCTGCACGCTGGTCAGCTTGTCAGCGGAGTCATCGAGAGTGGTGGTCGCGGCGTTGAGAAGGCAAGCAACTGGCTGGGTCAAGACACGGCATTGGCGCTTGCTTACGTCGCAATGGCGGCTGCTGGCGGCCCGGTCAAGACCGTTGCGAGTACGCTGTTTGAAAACTCTGCGCCTGGCGAGTTCTTGCAGAACAAGAAACAGCAGTATCTGGTTGATCCGTTTGGAAATTTTATTGGTACTTATGGCCTAGGAGCCCAGAACGAGCAGCAGCTTCAATCGGTACGGCCTGCCACAAGTATGATGGCAGGGATGGGCGTCGACTCGATGGCGTCCGTTATTGGCGTCATCAGTACGGGTAAGGCAGCCAATAGTCTTCTTGAGAGTTCGCAGGGCATTGGAAAGAAAATTGATGACGCCGAAGGTAAGATTGTTTGGGTTGATGAAAAAGCGTCGATGAGTTCCAAGGCGCGCGATTATAATGACTCTGCCCCAGGTGCGCGATCAAACGTGGAAACCCAAGCATCGCAAGCGCCTTCAATCACGAGGACCATGCCAGATGGAACGGAACGGCCTGTCAAGTTCGACGGTGTTGACGCAGATGTGTTGGTGGATCGTAAAATATCAGTGGTTACCACGCCAAAGGCGAAAGATCAGGCGTTACGTCAATCTCAAGCTTTGTCAGAACAGGGTTTAACCGGTCGATGGGAAGTGCCCACACAGGCACAGGCTAATCGTGCAAAGAAAATGTTCGAAGAGCTTGGTATTAACAACATAACTGTAGAGGTGGTTAAGCCATGAGAGAAGCTAATAAAACTTTTGCCAAAGTTATAGCTAATTTTTGTAATTTTCTAGAGTTTTCTGATGCTAAAGTTGTCGATCAAGATGCGGCTGTTCAGATGATGGAGCAGTTGGCCTTCGAGCTGCAGGAACTTCCTGATGTCGAAAGGGCTCTGCTGTGTTCTGATTTGGTTTCGGAATCTTTAAATTATGAGGGTGAGGTTGCCGATTTTGTGAAAAATATTCCAAGTTCACTTGGTTTGAATGAATAAAAGAACGGGGTCAGATTCTTAGGTATCCCCACGTTTTTACGGTATCAGCGTCATCTGCTCACGCACTGTGTCGGGCAGTGTGCGTAAGCGTTCTAGCCAGCGTGAGACAGGTTCCATCGCCCAGCGTCTGACCAACGCCTCGCGGCCGACGCGCAGTGTCGAGTAGAGCTTGCGTGTGCTGTTGCGTGGCGGCAGCCACTGGGCGATGCCGGTGGCTTCGCAGCCCAGTCCTGCCAGCCAGCTGGCGAATGATACGCCCAGGGTTTTCTAGACATCTCATGGCCATGGAAAATGGTCGATTCGGAGGTGTCTATGAGCAGCAAGCGGTATACGGATGAGTTCAAGATCGAGGCGGTCCGGCAAGTGACTGATCGTGGGTTCAAGGTGGCAGAAGTCGCCGAGCGGCTGGGTGTCACGACGCACAGCCTGTACGCCTGGTTGCGCAAGTTCGGCAAGCCCGGCGTGGTACAGCGCGCCGAGGTGGACCAGAGCGCCGAGGTTCGGCGCCTGAAGGCCGAGTTGCGTCGAGTGACCGAGGAGCGCGACATCCTAAAAAAGGCCGCCGCGTACTTTGCCAAGGGGTAAAGGCAAAGTACGCCTTCATGCAAGCCCACTGCGGGGAGTTCAGGATGTGTGCGATGTGCCGGGTGTTGCGGGTGAACCGGGCTGGATACTACGCGTGGCTAAAGGCGCCCGACAGTGAGCGTGCCAAGGAAGATGATCGGTTGCTTGGACTAATCAAGCACCACTGGCTGGCCAGCGGCAGTGTGTATGGGCATCGCAAGATCGCCAAGGACCTACGCGATCTGGGTGAGCGTTGCAGTCGCCATCGTGTGCATCGATTGATGCGCGCCGCGGGATTGCGTGCCCAGGTAGGCTATGGTCGCAAACCGCGCTTCCATGGCGGAATGCCGTGCAAGGCGGCGGCCAACCTGCTGGACCGACAGTTCGACGTGACTGAGCCGGACATGGCCTGGGCGAGTGATTTCACCTTCATTCGCACGCACGAAGGCTGGATGTACCTGGCTGTGGTGATCGATCTGTTTTCCAGGCAGGTCGTCGGCTGGGCGATGCGCGATCGGGCCGACACCGAGTTGGTCGTGCAGGCCTTGTTGTCTGCGGTGTGGCGGCGCAAACCCAACGCTGGTTGCCTGGTTCACTCGGACCAAGGGTCTGTCTACACCAGCGATGACTGGCAGAGTTTCCTGGCGTCCCATGGCTTGGTGTGCAGCATGAGTCGGCGTGGCAACTGCCACGACAACGCACCCGTGGAGAGCTTCTTCGGCCTGCTCAAACGCGAGCGGATCAGGCGACGGATTTATCCCACTAAGGACGCCGCACGCGCCGAGGTATTCGACTACATCGAGATGTTCTACAACCCCAACCGCCGCCACGGTTCAACTGGTGACCTGTCCCCTGTAGAGTTTGAACGGCGCTACGCGCAACGAGGGTCTTGAGTGTCTACGGAACTCTGGGCGTATCAAACAGCGGTGGATATGTAACGCTTGATGGGGGAAGGGTTGACGTAAAGGCGCCACCTAATTATGACGCAATTCCGCTGCATCACCTGTGCACTGATAAGTGTACTTCTGACTCGAACGGAAAAATAGCTTGGACATTGGAGTTTCAAAGATTTTTTGACGGCTCTGGTCTTGATATAAGTCGGGCTACTGAAAATTTGGTGGCTGTTCCAGGACATAGGGGGCCTCATCCTGAGCAGTACCATAAATACGTATACGGAACTCTCAATAGAGCCACAATGGGCTTGACTCCTAATACTCCAGAATACAAGATGGCTGTGACTCAGGCGCTTAATAGGATTAAGGTGGAGGCTGTAACGAGGGGGAGTGAAGTTAATAAGTGGTTAACAGGAGGGTGATGTGAGGTATTACTTAATGTGGCAGGACGTATCGATAAAAGGAAAGTGGATTCTTGATGATGTTGGCTATGTTAATAACTGGAATTTCATTGATCCGCCTGTCAATTTCATGGAGCCAGGTGGTTATTCATTGAGGGTGAGGTTTGATGGCATTGAAGTTGATTATTCATTGGCTGGATATGCAAGTGTCCCTGTTTTAAGTAAGAAGGCTGTTGGTTCGTTAATTGGTTTGCCGGAAGTTGATGAGCCATACCAAAATGTTGTGTTTGCGCCATTGGAAATTAAGAAAAAAAATTTGAAGCAAAATTATTTTGCTATGATAATCGAAACTCAAATTGATTGCGTGGATGAAGGAAATTCTGAATTTTCAGTTTTTGACGAGGATGATCCAGTTCGCCCAGATCTTGCAGGGACATATCGAAATTTCTTTAATCTTGTTATAGATACGTCCAAGGTGGGCGAAAAACATATATTTAGGCTGAAAAAATATTTGGGGGCGATAATCGTTAGTGAGGAGGTGAAGCGGCGATTTGAGGACGCAGGGATAACAGGGGTAGTTTTTGATTTATTGAATAGTTCAGGAAAAGTTGTTGCTTAAGTGGGTTGTAAATATCGCATGGGCTTGCTTCTTTGTTGTAAGTGATTTGGGTGGTGTAAAATAAAAAAGGTTCCGGGCAAATATCAAGAATAAAAATTTCAGAGCGAATGTCGGTCTGAATATCCGCAGCCAATAGTCAGCAACGGCCCCGGCCGTCGTTACCTGATCGAGACCGACCCGCACTTCGTCAACTACAACTTCATCAGCAGCGATTTCCTGCTCGACAAGCTGGGCGTGGATCCGGAGTGGACCCAGACTCGCCTGGGCGATGGCTTCTACGAACAGCGTTTGGTACTTGATCAGATCACCCAGCTCACCGGCCGCCGTTACCTGGGCAACTACGCCGACGGCGTGGCGCAGTACCGCGCCTTGCTGGAGTCCGGCGTGGCCGCCGCAGGCCAGTTGCAGCTGAGCATGGGCGTTGGCCTGACTGCCGCCCAGGCCACTGCACTCACGCAAGACATCGTGTGGATGGTGGAGCAGGACTACCAGGGCCAGAAGGTGCTGGTGCCGGTGGTGTATCTGGCCTCCAACTCGCTGCAGCTGCGTGGCAATGGCGCCTTGATCGCCGGCGGTAACGTCGAGCTCAACGCCAGCAATTCCATGAGCAACCAAGGCGTCATCGCCGGCGCCGACGTCAGCATCACCGCCGGCAATCTGCTCAACCAGGGCCGCATCAGCGGTATTGGCAGCGTGGCGCTGGAAGCCCACAACGACCTGCTCAATCAAGGCCAAATCCAGGGCTGCGACGTGGCACTGCTGGCAGGCAACAACCTCGTCAGCGGAGCGGCCAATTCCATCAATGGCACGCATCTTGTCGGGAAAACATGGATTTGGAGTAAAGTGGAAAGTAAGGCTCGTTTAGTCAAGCTAAAAAAGTAAGGTTAGTTTGGTTAAGGTAAAGAGGAATGGCGGTGGATAAAAAATACGAGTTCATATTTTCATCTGGAACTCCTGGGGTGCGTTCTGTATGTACTGAAGATCCTGCATGGGAGAGGGTTGTTGCGGGAATTGATTCAGTTTTCGTAGAAGGTGGACGTGCCTCTCTGATTATTCAAGGATCAGATGGGCCTATTCGCGCTATAATTATGGAGGGTGCTAAAGGAGTATGCCGACTATTGCTAAAAATGAACTCGGATGACCCGAGGTTCGAGATTTTGAAGTGGTGGGATGAGAGTGGATGTGATTTTAAAATTGGGCCTATAATCTACCTCGATCAGAAATGGGATCCGAGAGGTTGGATGGTTGATGCTGAAGTTGCGAAAAAGTTAATGAAGGATTTTTTTGATAAAGGTAGGTTGGATAGTCTTTTGAATTTTAAATCTCCTTGGGATGTTGAATTTTCATTTAAAGATTAGACTGAATCGCTCAATCGCTGGTTGCAAGATCTGCGACTAGTCGGTTGGGAAAAGAACGGGGTCAGGGGCAATTAATAGACCAACCTGACCTTGAGGTTTCCCACGTTTAGTACATCGATTCACCTGCGCGCTTATAACTTCCGGCTTTGTAAACAAGCGTTCCAACCAGCATGAGACAGCTTGCGTCGGGCAATGTCTGATCAGCGCTTCGCGCTATGCGAAAGGTTGACGGAGCCGTTCGACTCGTAGCGGTATTAATGATTTCATCATTGCAGGGCTCCGATAAGGGCGCCCACGAAGCCGATGGAGGACCGCGCAAGACACCAGTGCGGCTACTTGACGCTCTAAGCAGCGATTAGCCGCCCCTCTTACGCGTCGCTTGCACAAGTGGTCTGCCACGCTAGTTGCTGTTGATCTCAACCCATCACGGTCATGACGCAGGACATCTCGAAAAAATCACAATGGTTTGGACTATTGGGCTGGCTGGCGCTGTGTTACGCCGTCGCCGGATTGGGCGCGTTGGCGTCGATCCAGGCGGCCAGCTTCTATGCCGAGTTGCAGCGTCCAGCATGGGCGCCGCCGGGGTGGTTGTTCGGGCCGGTATGGACTGCGCTTTACGGGATGATGGCGGTGGCGGTCTGGTTGGTATGGCGGCGCGGGGGCTGGGCCGGGGCGCGTTCGGTGTTGGGCTTGTTCCTCGTGCAGTTGGCGCTCAATGGGCTGTGGAGCTGGTTGTTCTTTGCGTGGCACATGGGGGCATGGGCCTTCGCTGATATCGTGTTGCTGTGGTTGACGCTTGCGGCAACGATCGGCGTATTCGCGAAGCGGAACTCGGTGGCCGCGTGGTTGTTGGTGCCCTACTTGGCGTGGGTGAGCTTTGCGGCCGCGCTCAACTATTCGGTGTGGCAACTCAATCCTCAGGTGCTTGGCTGATCTCTGTGCTGACCATGCTGATTTGCACCGGCTGACGCAGCAATGGGGAAGGCCTGTCACTTGATGCGAAGTGACCTGTTGTTGGACACGCAGTGCCACCGGCAGCAATCCGATGCAATCGCGCGTAAGCGATCCGTCAGCTGCATCGCATTGGCCGGTTCGCACGACAGCATCCATCCATGTTCGAAACCTGCGCAGTGCCGCCTGCTGAGGCGGCTCGAAAAGTTTCCATAGCAATCAATTGCTTGCGAGCGCGTTGCTTAAATCTTTGAGCCGCAAGGTTTTCTGCTCAGGGCTGTGGCAGCAGGCGTACGCCCATTGACGCACTGCTTGACAGGCCTCGGCCTGGTGATGTCTTTTGCAGGCATGGGTAATGCCTCCGCCAATGTTTCGCTTCTCTGCCAGCCGCTGTTGTGGGCAGGCACGGGCGTGGCCGGTATTACCACCACCATTACCACCGTCACCATTTGCCCGGTGCGGTCCGTCGTCTTCGCGTAACTTCCGAAAACAACGGCCCCGCACCCGGATCAGGATGCGGGGGCCTCCCTCTCACCTGAAGCGGACGGGGCCTCCCTAACGAGGTCTGTCGATGTCATCGCTTGCTGTTTCGCTCGACCCTGCCGCCGCGCCGGCGTCATCCCACCGCACCGTGGTGCACAAGTTCGGCGGCACCTCCGTGGCCGATGCCGAGCGGTATCGGCATGTGGCGCAGTTGTTGCTCGCCCGCGACGAGACGGTGCAGGTCACCGTGGTCTCGGCGATGAAGGGCGTCACCGATGCCTTGATCGAGCTTGCCGAACTGGCCGCAAAAGATCGCCCCGAATGGCGCGAGCGCTGGCACGAAACCCGTGCGCGCCATCGTGGTGCGGCGGTGGCGTTGCTCGGCGAGCATTCCGGGCCGACGGTGGAATGGCTGGACGAGCGCTTCGAGCATCTGTCGCAGATCCTTGGTGCGCTTGCGGTGATCGGCGAGTTGCCACGCGAGGTGCTGGACCGCGTGCAAGGCCTGGGCGAGGTGTATTCGGCGCAATTGCTGGGCGACCACTTCCGCGCCATCGGCGAAGACTGCGCGGTGCTGGACGCGCGCGACGTGCTGGTGGTCAATCGCGGCGAACTGGGCGTGGATGTCGATTGGGACGTCAGTACGCAGCGCCTTGCCACGTGGCGGCAGGCGCATCCGCAAACGCGGGTGGTGGTGACCGGGTTTGTGGCGCGCGATCGTGCCGACCGTATCACCACGCTGGGGCGTAACGGCAGCGATTACTCGGGTGCAATCTTTGCGGCGCTGTTCAATGCCGATGAGCTGCATATCTGGACCGACGTAGATGGCGTGCTCTCGGCTGATCCGCGCGTGGTACCCGAAGCAGTGCAACTGGAAACCCTGAGCTACGACGAGGCCTGCGAGCTGGCCTATTTCGGTGCGAAGGTAGTGCACCCGCAGACGATGTCGCCGGCCATCGAGCGCGGCTTGCCGATCATCATCCGCAACACCTTCCAGCCCGAACATCCGGGCACGCGCATCACCGCCAGCAGCGCGGTGAGCGGGCCGATCAAGGGGCTGACGCTCAGCCCGGATCTGGCGGTGCTCAATCTGGAAGGCACCGGCCTGATCGGTGTGCCGGGCACGGCCGAGCGCGTGTTTGCAGCGCTGCGCACGGCGCAGGTCTCGGTGGTGATGATCTCGCAAGGCTCCTCGGAGCATTCGATCTGTTGCGTGGTCAAGCAGCACGAGTCCGAGCGTGCTCGTAATGCCTTGCTGCAAGCCTTCGCGCACGAACTCACGGTCGGCCAGGTGCAGCGCGTGCAGCTGACCACCGGCATCAGCGTGCTGGCGGCGGTGGGCGATGGCATGGCCGGGCAGCCGGGCGTTGCGGCGCGCCTGTTTGAATCGTTGGGGCGCGCGCAGGTCAATATCCTGGCGATTGCGCAGGGCTCCTCGGAACGCAATATCTCGGTAGCCATCGATGCGGCGCATGCGACCAAGGCCTTGCGCGCGGCGCACGCCGGTTTCTGGCTGTCGCCGCAGACCTTTTCGGTGGGCGTGATCGGGCCCGGCAATGTCGGCGCTGCGTTGCTGGATCAGCTGCGCATCGCGCAACCGCAGTTGCTGGGCAAAGCCAACCTGGATCTACGCCTGCGCGCCGTGGTCTCGCGCGGGCGCATGCTGCTGGATGAACGCGGACTGGTCGGCGACTGGCGCGATGCGTTTGCATCGGCCGCTACGCCAACCGACCTGGAGCGCTTCACCACGCATCTGCTGTCCGCACATTTGCCGCACACGGTGATCATCGATTGCAGCGGCAGCGCTGAAGTGGCCGATCGCTACGCGGGTTGGCTGGCGGCCGGCATCCATGTGGTGACGCCGAACAAACAGGCCGGTTCCGGCCCGCTGGCGCGCTACGAGGCGATCCGCGCAGCGGCCGATGCCAGCGGTGCGCGCTTCCGTTACGAGGCGACCGTCGGCGCCGGTTTGCCGGTGATCACCACGCTGCGCGATCTGGTCGACACCGGCGATGCGGTGACCTCGATCGAAGGCATCTTCTCCGGCACGCTGGCCTGGCTGTTCAACAAATACGACGGCAGCGTGCCGTTCGCCGAACTGGTGACGCAGGCGCGCGGCATGGGCTATACCGAACCTGATCCGCGCGATGATCTGTCCGGCGTGGATGTGGCACGCAAGCTGGTGATCCTGGCGCGCGAAGCAGGGCGTGCGATCAGCCTGGAAGACGTGCAGGTCGAAAGCCTGGTGCCGGAAGCACTGCGCCAGGCCAGTGTGGATGATTTCATCGCGCGCCTGCCCGAGGTGGATGCGGCCTTTGCGCAGCGTCTGGCCGATGCGCGTGCACGCGGCAACGTGCTGCGCTATGTGGCGCAGCTGCCGCCCGACCGCGCGCCCAGCGTGGGCCTGGTCGAGCTGCCGGCCGATCACGCATTCGCCAACTTGCGTCTGACCGACAACGTGGTGCAGTTCACCACGCGCCGTTATTGCGAGAACCCGTTGGTGGTGCAGGGGCCGGGTGCCGGGCCGGAAGTGACCGCAGCCGGCGTGTTCGCCGATCTGCTGCGCGTGGCGGCGGGCGAGGGCGCGCGGCTGTGACGCAGGCAGTTGTCGGCCAGACCGGCCTGAGCCAAGCAACGTCGGCGCGTGCGCACAACAGTGATCGCGCTTCTGTCGGCAAGCACGGGCTGCACGAAGCGCGCGCCTTCGCGCCGGCATCGGTTGCGAACGTGGCGGTGGGATTCGACCTGCTCGGTTACCCGATCGATGGCGTCGGCGACACCGTCACCGTGCGCCGCATCGAACAACCCACAGTACGCATCGCGGCGATTCGCGGCACGACCGTGGCGCTGCCGCTCGACGCCGAACGCAATACCGCAGGCGCTGCGTTGATGTCGCTGCGCGCCGCATTGCAGCTGCCTTACGGGTTTGAAATCGAGATCGACAAGGGCATTGCGCTGAGCTCGGGCATGGGCGGCTCTGCTGCGTCGTGCGTGGCGGCGTTGGTCGCGGCAAACGCGCTGCTGGCCTCGCCGCTGGACCACCACCAGCTCTACCAGTACGCGCTCGATGGCGAAGCGGTGGCCAGCGGTAGCCGCCACGGCGACAACCTGGGGCCGCTGTTTTTAGGCGGACTGGTGCTGTGCACGCTGGAACGCCTGGTGCCGATCGCGGTACCGGCAGCCTGGCATAGCTTGCTGGTGCATCCGGACGCAGTGCTGGAAACGCGGCGCGCGCGCGAAGCCCTGGCCGGCGCGTATCAGCTGCGCGAGTTCGTCGCACAGAGCACCAACCTGGCCCTAGTGCTGGCCGGTTGCCATGCCGGCGACGCGAGCCTGGTGCGCGCCGGCCTGCGCGATGTGCTGATCGAGCCGCGTCGCGCACCCTTGATTGCCGGCTTCGCGCAGGCCAAGCAGGCAGCGCTGGAGTGCGACGCGTTGGGTGCCAGCATTTCCGGCGCCGGGCCAAGCGTATTTGCCTGGTTCGAATCGCGC
This sequence comes from Xanthomonas sp. NCPPB 1068, assembly GCF_041479385.2. Classification (NCBI taxonomy): domain Bacteria; kingdom Pseudomonadati; phylum Pseudomonadota; class Gammaproteobacteria; order Lysobacterales; family Lysobacteraceae; genus Xanthomonas; species Xanthomonas sp. NCPPB 1068. Next base: position 2,121,172 of record NZ_CM192986.1, read on the forward strand.
GCCGCTGCAGACGCTGCAGCACCGGCAGTGCAGGCCGGGTTTGCTGCCGCCGGTTTCGATAGCCAGGCGTGGGTATCGCCAATCGCTAGCCCTGCGGCGCGGTTGCTCGGATGAATCAGCACGCCCGCAATGACAACATGCCGCAGGTAGCGCGCAACAGGTCTGACATGCGGCTCGTGATCTGCGACTTAGTCGACCACCACTTCGCTGATCTGCGTCACCGGCGTAAGATCGGTGTAGTTGGCGATATCGCCGAGGATCTCGGCCGCATGCGGGCCAAAGCTGGCGTTGAAGGTCTCCACCGAGTCGCAATAGATGTGGCACATGCCGATGAAGGCCGGGGGGCTGCCGGCTTCGCCACCGCTGATGCCTTTGTCCACGGTGTATTTCAGACAGGCCGCGCCCATGCGCGCGCTCACCAGCGGCATGTGCTGGTCGCGGTAGTAGGCGTGGTCGAAGCGCGCGCCTTCGCGGTAGGGGTACATCACGCTGACCTTGATCATCTGCCGGCTCCACGGAAAGGTGCGCGCAGCATAGCGCCGCGCCCGCGGGGGCGGATGACGCCCAGGACACGCACCCGCACTGCGCCACTCCCGCGTCTTTCCTCATCTCTGTTGTCGCCGGGCAGCGCCCGGTCTCCCTTTTGCCTGGAGTCACGCTGATGTTCATTTCCACCCGTGGCGGCGCGCCTGCCGCAAGCCTGAGCCAGGCCATCGCTGCCGGGCTGGCGCCCGATGGCGGCCTGTATGTGCCGCAGTCGCTGCCGCCGGCGCGCACGCTGACGGCGGGCGTCGACTTGGCGACCACTGCCAGCACGCTGCTGCAGCCGTTTTTCGAAGGCGATGCACTGGCGGCGGAACTGCCAGCCATCTGCGCCGAGGCGTTCGATTTCCCTGCGCCGTTGGTGCCGTTGGCCACGCCCGGCGATTACGCGCTGGAGCTGTTCCATGGGCCGACCGCCGCGTTCAAGGATTTCGGGGCACGCTTTCTGGCCGCCTGCCTGACCCGCCTGCGCCGGCACGAAGATCGTCCGCTCACCATCCTGGTGGCCACCTCCGGCGACACCGGCGCGGCGGTGGCGGCGGCCTTTCATCGGCAGCCGGGCCTGCGCGTGGTGGTGCTGTACCCGGATGGCCGGGTGTCGCCGCGGCAGGCGCATCAGCTGGGCTGCTTTGGCGACAACATCCAGGCCCTGCGCGTGGCCGGCTCGTTCGACGATTGCCAGGCGATGGTCAAGCAGGCCTTGAACGATGCGTCGCTGCAGGCGCAGGTGCCGCTGAGTTCGGCCAACAGCATCAGCCTGGGCCGGCTGCTGCCGCAGATGAGCTACTACGCGCATGCGGCCCTGCAGCACCATGCGGCCTCTGGTGGCGCGCTGAATCTGGTGGTGCCCACCGGCAACCTGGGTAACGGGCTGGCCGCGATCCTGGCGCGTGCGCTCGGGGTACCGTTGGGCACGATCGCGCTGGCGTCCAACGCCAACCACGTGCTGCCGGACTACTTCGCCGGCGACGACTACGCTCCGCAGCCCAGCGTGGCGACCCTGGCCAATGCCATGGACGTAGGAGCGCCGAGCAACTTCGAGCGCCTGCGCTGGCTGTATCGCGGCGACGACACCGCGCTACGCGAGGCGTTCCGTGCCCTGTCGGTGGACGATGCGGCCATCCGCCACACCATCCAGCAACGCTACGCGCGCTACGGCGAGGTGCATTGCCCCCATACCGCCACTGCGGTGCATGTGCTGGAGCAATTGCGCGCGGAGGGCGCCGAGGGCGTGACGGGCGACTGGGCCGTGGCTGCCACGGCGCACCCGGCCAAGTTCGAGGCCGTGGTGGAGCCGCTGATCGGCCGTGGGGTCGAGGTGCCGCCGGCGCTGGCGGCGCTGCTGCAACGCCCGGCGCATGCCGAGGCGCTGCCGCCGGACTACGCGGCGTTCCGGCAGCGCCTGCTTGCGGACGTGGCCTGAGCCGAACGCGTTCAGCCGGCCGGGGTTGGAAAGTGCCGCGCTTGGGGCTATTTGTAGCGGGTGCGGCCCCGGCGTGGTGCCGCGTCTGATGTGGGTTGCTGCATGTCTTATCGAGTGATTGCCGTTGCCGCCGCGCTGTGCGGGTGGGCAACGGCGGGGACGGCCATGGCGGCCGATGCCATGGCTGGCTCTGCGGTGCCGCCGTTGGGTGCACTGCGTGCCGGCCTGATCGATGCCCTGGCGCGTCAGGCGCCGTCGCTGGACCGCCAGGTGCTGGCGCTGGCCACCGAGGCCTTGCAGTGCGCGCGGCAGCGCCAGCAGGTGGGCGCCGAGCGGGTGCTCAGCGTCATCGATTACAGCCGGCCCTCGACCGAACGCCGCTTATGGGTGTTCGATCTAGACAAGCAGCGCTTGTTGTTCCAGGAGTGGGTGGCGCACGGGCGCAACACGGGCGAGAACCTGGCGGCGAAGTTTTCCAATGCCGACGGCAGTTTCCAGTCCAGCCTAGGTGCATTCACCGCGCAGGAATCGTATACCGGCCACAACGGCTACTCGCTGCGGCTCAAGGGCCTGGAACCTGGCTTCAACGACCATGCGCGCGACCGCGCCATCGTCATCCACGGCGCGCCCTACGTCAGCGAAGCCATCATCCGCAGCCAGGGCCGGCTGGGCCGGAGCCTGGGCTGCCCGGCCGTGCGGCCGGCGGTGGCCAGGCAACTGATCGATACCTTGCGCGAGGGTGCCTTCGTGTTTGCCTACTACCCGGACCGCGCCTGGTTGCGTCAATCGCAACTGCTCAGCAGCGGCTGCGGCGGATCGGTGGCGGGGACGGTGGCCGGGCGCTGACTGACGGCGTGCGGGGTGACAGCGGCAGGCGACTTGCGATCAGCGTGAGGCGCAGCGGCTCTGTTCGTCAGCGCTCACACCGTATCGCCGGCCAGGCTGCGTAACGCGGCGTAATCCAGGATCTGCACCAGGTGCAGCTGCGGTAGCGCGATCAGCTGCTGCTGCCGCAGCTTGGTGAAGGTGCGGCTCACCGTTTCCATGGTCAGCCCGAGATGGTCGGCGATGTCGCCGCGGCTCATCGGCAGCGCCACGGTGTCGCCGCTGGCGCCGGGCTGGGTGGAGCGTGCGGCCAGGCGGAGCAGAAAGTGCGCCAGCCGTTCGCTGGGCTGCAGGCGTGCCAGCAGCAGGCCGGTGTCCTGTGCGGCGGCCAGTTCCATGCTTGCGCGTTGCAGCAGCTTGCGCTCCAGCTGCGGGTAGCGATCGCGCAACTGCCGCATCTGCGCCAGCGGCGTGCGGCACACGCGGGTCTCGACGATGGCCTCGATGTCGTGGCGGTGCTGCGGGGTTTCGGTCAGCCCCACGTAGTCGCCGGGCAGCACGAAGCCGGTGATCTGGCGGCGCCCGTCGGCCAGGGTGCGCACCATGCGCAGGGCGCCGGAGGTGACGGTGTAGACGTGGTGGCGCGCCTCGCCGGCACGCACCAGGGTGCTGCCCGGGGAATAGCCCGAGGCGCTGGTGACTTGCTCGAGTGCGTCCATTTCCTGCGCCGACAACGCCGCGCAGACCGCGCGGCCGCGCACCGCACACAGCGTGCAGTCGGAATGACGTGCGTCGCTGCCGGCCGCCGCGCTTGGGGTCGGGCAGGTCACGCTGGGGTCTGAAAGCTGCCGGTACATGGGTCACGCACTGCCTGGGACGCGTGTGAATGATACGCCATGCGGTCAGCGCGGCCGCCCAACCGGTAGAATTGCCGGCTCGCCCCCAGTCGTCATGCAGGAGTTTCGCTCGTGATCAAGCCCCGTACGCCGCCCGGCATCATGGAATTGCTGCCACGCGAGCAGATCGCGTTCCAGCGCATGCTGGACGTCATCCGCCGCAATTACGAGCGGTTCGGGTTCCTGCCGGTCGAAACCCCGGTGTTCGAGCTGTCCGATGTGTTGCTGACCAAATCCGGCGGCGAGACCGAGCGCCAGGTGTACTTCGTGCAGTCCACCGGTGCGCTGGCCAATGCCGCCGCTGCGGCCGACGAAGGCGGCGAGGGCGGGCTGCCCGAGCTGGCGCTGCGTTTCGACCTGACCGTGCCGCTGGCGCGGTACGTGGCCGAGCATGAGCACGACTTGAGCTTCCCGTTCCGCCGCTACCAGATGCAGCGCGTGTATCGCGGCGAGCGGGCGCAGCGCGGGCGTTTCCGCGAGTTCTACCAGTGCGACATCGACGTCATCGGCAAGGACGCGCTGAGCATCCGCTACGACGCCGAGGTGCTGGCGGTGATCCACGCGGTGTTCGCCGAACTGGGCATCGGCGACTTCAAGGTGCAGTTGAACAACCGCAAGCTGCTGCGCGGCTTCTTCGAAAGCCTGGGCGTGGCCGAGGGCGAGCTGCAGCTGGCGGTGCTGCGCGAGGTCGACAAGATCGACAAACGGGGCGCCGATTACGTGCGCGACACGCTGACGGGCGAGGGCTTCGGCATTGCCGCCGAGCAGGTTGCCAAGATTCTCGCCTTCGTGGCGGTGCGCTCGAACGGGCACGCCGATGCGCTGGCGCAGCTGCAGGCGCTGGAAGCCTCGGTCAGCGCCAGTGCCACGCTGGGCGAGGGCATTGCCGAATTGCGCGAGGTGCTCGAGCTGGTCAAGGCGCTGGGCGTGCCGGAGAGTGCGTACTGCCTGAATTTCTCCATCGCGCGCGGGCTGGACTACTACACCGGCACCGTCTACGAAACCACGCTCACCGACCACCCGCAGATCGGCTCGATCTGCTCGGGCGGCCGTTACGACAGCCTGGCCAGCCATTACACCAAGTCCAGATTGCCCGGCGTGGGCATCTCGATCGGCCTGACCCGCCTGTTCTGGCAGCTGCGCGAGGCCGGCCTGATCCGGGGCATCGCCGAAAGCAGCGTGCAGGCCATGGTCGCGCTGATGGACGAAACCCGCCTGGAGGACGCGCTGGACATCGCGCGCCGGCTGCGTATCGGTGGCATCAACACCGAAGTGCAGATGGAGCCGAAGAAGGTCGGCAAGCAGTTCCAGTACGCCGCGCGTGCCGGCATCCGCTTCGTGGTGCTGGCCGGCGACGACGAGCTGGCGCGCGGCGTGGTGGCGGTGAAGGACCTGGTGCGCGAGCAGCAGTTCGATGTCGCGCGCGACGAGCTGGCGAGCACCTTGCAGGTGGAGCTGGAGCAGGCCAAGGTGATGCCGTAAGGCAGGTGGTCGTCGCTGGTTTTTCGATGGCCGGCGCACGCAATTCAGCATGTGAACTGATTGGCGGTGCTGCACCAGGTATCGCCCCCATCCGCCCTGCGGGCACCTTCCCCCGCAGGCGGAAGAAGGGCGGCGGGTCCGCCGCATCCGAAGCGCCTTGCCTTGCTCCCTTCTCCCGTTGACGGGTGAAGGTCAGCGGGTGTCCTCCGCCGCGCCCGAGGCGCCATGGATTGCTCCCTTCTCCCGTTGACGGGAGAAGGTGGCGCGCAGCGCCGGATGAGGGGCGTTGGGGCTTTCCTGCAACTTAGCTGAGAGGCCGGGGGGCACAACGCCTCACCCCGGCAGCAACGGGGGCGCCTTCCTCGCAGGTGGGGTAAGGGCAGCTTGGTCGGCCCTCCTTGCAACAACGTGAGGGCAGTCGAGCGCAACGCCGCATGACGGGACACCAACCGAACTGACCTACTGTCACCGCCGCAGCAGGTGACAAGCGCCACCGTTTGCGTTAATGTACTAACACGCTATTACATTAACGCAATGAAACAACGACCAGCCCCCCGCGAAAGTACCGACGTCGCCGCCTCCCTCAAGATGCTGGCCGACGCACTGGCCTGCCTGACCGAGCCCGGCGCGGTCGAAGCCTTCCTGCGCGATCTGTGCACACCCGCCGAACTGGAAGCCATGGGCGACCGCTGGCGGGTGGTGCCCTTGCTGGTCAAGGGCGTGCCGTATCGCGAGATCCACGAGCTGACCCAGGTCAGCGTGACCACCATCGGGCGCGTTGCGCGCACGCTGGAACATGGCGCCGGCGGCTACGCCGAGGCCCTGCGCGAGCAATCGTCGCGCCCTGTCGAATCCCACTGAGAGAACAACATGAGTGCTTCCACGGCAGCACCGGCACGTGACCGGTTGCGTATCGCCATCCAGAAGAGCGGCCGTCTGGCCGAGCCGGCGCGCAGCCTGCTGGCCGCCTGCGGGCTGAGCTGGCGGCAGAGCCGCGACAAGTTGTTCTGCTACGGCGAATCGCTGCCGGTGGACTTGCTGCTGGTGCGCGACGACGACATCCCCGGCCTGATCGCCGACGGCGTCTGCGACCTGGGGATCGTCGGCCAGAACGAGCTGGACGAGCAGGCCTCGGCGCGTCGTCGCGCTGGGTTGCCGGCCGCCTACCACGCGGTGCGCGGCGTCGGTTTCGGCCAGTGCCGGTTGATGCTGGCCGTGCCGGAAGAATGGGAGTGGCAGGGCGTGGCGCAACTGGCGGGCAAGCGCATCGCCACCAGCTACCCGGCGATCCTGGCCGACTGGCTGGAGCGGCAGGGCATCGATGCGGCGGTGGTGGAGTTGTCCGGCTCGGTGGAAATCGCGCCGCGGCTGGGTACCGCCGATCTGATCTGCGATCTGGTCTCCAGTGGCGCCACCCTGGCCGCCAACCAGCTCAAGCCGGTGGAGCTGGTGATGGAAAGCGAGGCGGTACTGGCTGGCGCCGTGCGCGAGCCGGCGGACGCACGCGCGGCGCTGCTGGCGATGCTGCTGCGGCGCATGGACGGCGTGCTCAAGTTGCGCGATAGCAAGTTGCTGATGTTCCGCGCCGAGCAGACCCATGTGGATGCGCTGCGCCGGCTACTGCCCGACGCCGACCCGCTGGTGCAGTTGCCCGACGACGGCAACGGCGCGCTGCGGCTGCAGACCATGTGCCACGGCGCGGTGACCTGGCAACGGTTGGAAGAGCTCGAACGCGCAGGTGCGCAAGGCTTGATGGTGTTGACGGTGGAGCGCTCGCTGGCATGAACATTCTCGATTGGTCCCAACTCGACAGCGCCGCGCGCAGCGACGCATTGACGCGCCCGGTGCAGACCGTGGCCACACAGACGCGCGACGCGGTGGCTGCACTGATTGCCGATGTGCGCGCACGTGGCGATGCCGCATTGCGTGAGATCACCGCACGTTTCGATGGCGTGTCGCTGCAGAGTTTTATCGTCAGCGAGGCCGAATTCGCCGCTGCCGAGGCCGCGGTTGCCCCCGAACTGCGCCAGGCCATGCAGGACGCGGTGGCGCGGATCGACACCTTCCACCGCGCCGGCATGAGCGCCGGCTACGCCGTGGAAACTGCGCCTGGCGTGGTCTGCGAAAAGATCGTGCGCCCGATCGGGCGGGTCGGGTTGTATGTGCCGGCAGGCAGCGCACCGTTGCCGTCGACCGCGCTGATGCTGGGCGTTCCCGCACGGCTGGCCGGTTGCCGCGAGGTCGTGCTGTGCACGCCGCCGCGCAAGGACGGCAGCGTGGACCCGGCGGTGCTGGTGGCCGCGCAGCTCACCGGCGTGCGCCGCGTGTTCAAGCTGGGCGGTGCGCAGGCGATCGCGGCGATGGCGTATGGCACCGAGTCGGTGCCGAGCTGCGACAAACTGTTCGGCCCGGGCAACAGCTTTGTCACCGAAGCCAAGCAGCAGGTGGCCCAATCCGGCGCAGCCGCGATCGACATGCCGGCCGGTCCCTCCGAAGTGCTGGTGATTGCCGATGCCGGCGCGCAGCCGGCGTTCGTTGCGGCCGACCTGCTGTCGCAGGCCGAACACGGCCCGGATTCGCAGGTGTTGCTGCTATCGGACAGCGATGCGTTGATTGCAGCCGTCAAAGCGCAGTTGGACGTGCAGTTGGCGCAACTTTCGCGAGCCGACATCGCACGCCAGGCCTTGGCGCAATCGCGGCTGATCAAGGTGCAATCGCTGGACGACGCCTTTGCGATCAGCAACCGCTATGCCCCCGAGCATTTGATCCTGGCGTTGCGCGAACCGCGCGCGTGGCTGGCTCAGGTGGAAGCGGCGGGCTCGGTATTTCTTGGCGATTACACGCCCGAAGCGCTCGGCGATTACTGCAGCGGCACCAACCATGTGTTGCCGACCAGCGGCGCGGCGCGCGCGTACAGCGGCGTGAGCGTGGCCAGCTTCCAGAATATGGTCAGCGTGCAGGCCGCCAGCAAGGCCGGTATCGACGGCATCGGCGAATGCGCCTTGATTCTGGCACGCGCCGAAGGTCTGGATGCGCACGCCAATGCAGTGGCACTGCGGATGGGAGTGGCAGCATGAGCACCGCATCGGTTCTGGAGTTGGTGCGCGAAGATCTGCGCGCCTTTGCGGGGTATTCGTCGGCGCGTACCAGCGCGTTGCAGGGAAATGTCTGGCTCAACGCCAACGAGTCCGCATGGGGAAATCCGGCCGACCCGGGCGCCAGCACGCGGCGCTATCCGGATCCGCAGCCCAAGGGTTTGCGCAGCGCGCTGGCGGCGCTGTACGGCTGCGCGCCCGAGCAGCTGTTGATTGGCCGCGGCAGCGACGAGGCGATCGATCTGCTGGTGCGCGGGCTGTGCGTGCCGGAGCGCGATGCGGTGGTGGTGACGCCGCCGGTGTTTGGCATGTATGCCGTGTGCGCACGGCTGCAGAACGCGCCGTTGCTAGAAGTGCCGCTGGTCGATGGGCCCGACGGTTTCCATGCGGATATCCCGGCAATCATCGAGGCAGCGTTGGCCGCGCGTGCCAAGTTGGTGTTCCTGTGTTCGCCTTCCAACCCGGCCGGTTCGGCGATCAGCCTGGAAGACATCGAAACCGCCTTGCAGGCCTTGCAAGGCAAGGCGCTGGTGGTGGTCGATGAAGCCTACGGCGAGTTCTCCGATGTGCCGTCCGCAGTGAGCCTGCTTGCGCGCTACGACAATCTCGCTGTGCTGCGTACGCTCTCCAAGGCGCACGCGTTGGCGGCGGCGCGTATCGGTACGCTGATCGCCAATGCCGAGTTGATCGCCTTGCTACGCCGCTGCCAGGCGCCGTATCCGGTGCCGACGCCGTGTGCCGCGATGGCCGAGCAGGCCTTGTCTGCACCGGCGCTGGAGGTCACACGTCGACGCATCGCGGAGGTTCGTACTGAACGCGAGCGCATGCACAAGGCGCTTGCGCAGCTCGCCGGCGTGCGCCAGGTGTACCCCTCGCAGGGCAACTTCCTGCTGGTGCGTTTCGACGATGCCCAAGCCGCATTCCAGGCGCTGCTGGAGGCAGGCGTGGTGGTGCGCGATCAACGCGCAGTGCCGCAGCTGCACGATGCATTGCGCATTACCCTGGGCACGCCGGAACAGAACGTGCGCGTGCTGACGGCACTGCATGCCGCGCAGGAGGCTGCCGCATGACCCCGATTCTTTTTGTCGACCGCGACGGCACGCTGATCACCGAGCCGGCCGACTACCAGATCGACGCCTACGAAAAGTTGCGCTTTGTCGACAACGTGATTCCGGCAATGCTCAGGTTGCGCGACGCCGGCTATCAGTTCGTCATCGTCACCAATCAGGACGGCCTGGGCAGCGAAAGCTATCCGCGTGCGTCCTTCGACGGCCCGAACAACCTGATGCTGCAGATCTTCGCCAGCCAGGGCATCGAGTTCCGCGACGTGTTGATCGACTGCAGCTGGCCGGCTGACAACGCCCCCACGCGCAAGCCCGGCATCGGCCTGATGGTGCCGTATCTGCAGGACCGCACGATCGACTGGGCACGCTCGGCGATGGTCGGCGACCGCATCACCGACATCCAGTTCGCGCAGAACCTCAATATCCGCGGCTTCCAGCTGCGTACCGACGAATTCGGCGGCGAGTGGGACTGGCCCGGCATCGCCCATGAGCTGGCCGATGCGCCGCGGCGCGCGGTGGTTCAGCGCAACACCAAGGAAACCAAAATCCGCGTCGAGCTTGACCTGGACCGCGTCGCCGAACCGCATACCGCCACCGGCCTGCCGTTCTTCGACCACATGCTGGAGCAGATCGGCAAGCATGGCGGCTTTGCGCTGGATATCCGCGCCGACGGCGACCTGCATATCGACGAGCACCACACCATCGAAGACACCGGCCTGGCATTGGGCCAGGCGCTGCGCGAGGCGCTGGGCAACAAGCGCGGGATCGGCCGGTATGGGTTCGATCCGGCTGAAAGCCCCTGGCTTGCAGCAGGGCCGGGCGCGCAGCATGGCTTCACGCTGCCCATGGACGAAACCATCGCCAGCGCCGCGCTCGACTTCAGTGGCCGGCCGTATTTCGTGTTCGAAGGCGACTTCAAGCGCGAGCGCGTGGGCGACATGCCCACCGAGCTGGTACCGCATTTCTTCCGCTCCATCTGCGATGCCTCGGGCTTGAACCTGCATCTGAGCGTGCGTGGCGAGAACGATCACCACAAGGTGGAAGCCTGTTTCAAGGCATTGGCACGCGCATTGCGTCAGGCGATCCGCCGCGAAGGCAACGCGCTGCCGTCCACCAAGGGTGCGCTATGACCGATGTCGCATTGATCGATGCCGGTGGCGCCAATCTGGGTTCGGTGCGTTATGCGCTGGAGCGGCTGGGCGTGGAGGCGCGGCTGGTGCGCGATGCGGCGGGCCTGCAAGGCGCCGAGCGGGTCATCCTGCCGGGCGTGGGCGCCGCGCCGGAAGCGATGAAGCGCCTGCGCGCACAAGGCTTGGTCGAGCCATTGCGGCAGCTGCAGGTGCCCTTGATCGGTATCTGCCTGGGCATGCAGCTGCTGTTCGAGCGCTCCGAAGAAGGCGATGTGGAGTGCCTTGGCCTGGTGCCGGGCATCGTGCGCCATATGACCCCGGCGCTGGGCATCCGTGTCCCGCACATGGGCTGGAACCAGCTGGTGCCAATGCGCGACTCGGCGCTGCTTGCCGGCCTGCCGGAGCGCGCCAGCGCCTATTTCGTGCATGGCTACGCCGCGCCGGTGACGGCCGATACCGTGGCTGCCTGCGATCACGGAGGCCTGTTTACCGCCGTCGTGCAGCAAGGCTTGCGGTGCGGCGCGCAGTTCCATCCCGAGCGCTCGGCCGACACCGGTGCACGCATCCTGCGTAATTTTCTTGAGATGAGTTTTCCATGAGTTTTACCGTCTATCCGGCGCTGGATATCCGCAACGGCCGCGTGGTGCGCCTGCTGCAGGGCGATTACGCACGCGAAACGCAGTACGGCGACGACGTGTTGCCGCGCGCGCAGGCGTTTGCCGATGCCGGCGCACAGTGGATGCATCTGGTCGATCTGGATGCCGCCAAGGCCGGCGGCTACACCCTGGCAGCAACCCTGGGCGAGATCGCGCGCCAGACCGGCCTGCAGGTGCAGACCGGCGGCGGCGTCCGTTCACGTGACGATGTGGCGCGCATCCTCGATGCCGGTGCGGCGCGCGTGGTCATCGGCTCGCTGGCGGTGCGCGAGAGCGACACCGTGATCGGCTGGCTGCAGGAGTTCGGCGCCGACCGGTTGACCATTGCGCTGGATACGCGCCAGGACGCGCACGGCGTGTGGCAGCTGCCGGTACATGGCTGGACCGAAGCGGCCGACGCCACGCTGGATCACCTGGCGGTACGTTACGCGCAGGCCGGCCTCCAGCACCTGTTGTGCACCGACATCGCGCGCGACGGCATGTTGTCCGGCCCCAACATGGCGCTGTACGCGCACCTGCGCGGGCTGGTACCGCAGCTGCAGGTGCAGGTCTCCGGCGGTGCACGCCATCTGGCCGACGTGGTCGCTGCCAAGGCATCCGGGTGCGCCGGCATCGTGCTGGGCAAGGCCTTGCTTGAAGGACACCTGGATCTCAACGAGGCATTGGCATGCTGAGCCGCCGCATCATTCCATGCCTGGACGTGCGCGATGGCCGCGTGGTCAAGGGCGTCAAGTTCCGCGACCATATCGACATGGGCGACATCGTCGAGCTGGCCCTGCGCTATCGCGCACAGGGCGCCGATGAGCTGGTGTTCTACGACATCGGTGCCAGCCCGGAAGGCCGCTCGGTCGACTACACCTGGGTCGAGCGCGTGGCGCGGCTGATCGATATCCCGTTCTGCGTTGCTGGCGGCATTCGTGATGTGGAAACGGCGCGTGCGGTGCTGCACGCCGGGGCCGACAAGATTTCCATCAACTCGCCGGCACTCGGGCGCCCGCAGCTGATCTCCGAACTGGCCGACGCCTTTGGCGTGCAGTGCGTGGTGGTGGGCATCGACTCCATTCGCGAGGAAGACGGCCAATGGCGGGTGCGTCGCTATACCGGCGACCCGAGCAAGACGCAGGCCTTGCCCATGCGCACGCTGGACTGGGTTGCCGAAGCGCAGCGCCTGGGTGCCGGTGAGATCGTGCTCAACTGCATGGACAACGACGGCGTGCGCCGCGGCTACGACCTTGCCCAGCTGCGTCAGGTGCGTGCGCTCTGCCGGGTGCCGTTGATCGCCTCCGGCGGCGCCGGCGAGATGCAGCATTTTGCCGACGTCTTCGACCAGGCCGATGTGGACGGCGCGCTGGCCGCCAGCGTGTTCCATAGCGGGGCCATTCCCATTCCGGAACTCAAGCAGTTCCTGCGCGCGCAACAGATCGAGGTACGTGATGGACAGTGACACCGTGGCAACCGGCGACGCCTTGCAGGCGCTGGACTGGAGCAAGGGCGACGGGCTGTTGCCGGTCGTCGTGCAGGACGCCGACAACCTGCGTGTGCTGATGCTGGGCTACATGAATGCCGAAGCGCTGGCGGTGACGCAGCAGCGTGGCGAAGTGACCTTTTTCAGCCGCAGCAAGCAGCGGCTGTGGACCAAGGGCGAAAGCTCGGGCAATGTGCTGCGCGTGGTGACCATCGAAGCCGATTGCGACGCCGACACCTTGCTGGTGCTGGCCCGTCCGCACGGGCCGACCTGTCACCTGGGCCGTACCAGCTGCTTCCCAAATGCGCCGGGGCAATTCCTGGGCAGCCTGGATGCGCTGATCGCCACGCGCGAGCACGAGCGCCCGCATGGCAGTTACACCACCAAGCTGTTCGAGCAGGGCATCCGCCGCATCGCGCAGAAGGTGGGCGAGGAGGGTGTGGAAACCGCATTGGCAGGCGTAGTGCAGGGCGATGCCGAACTGCTCGGCGAATCGGCCGACCTGCTGTACCACCTGATCGTGCTGCTCCGCGCGCGTGGGCTGGGCCTGAGCGACGCGGTGGCACTGCTGGAGTCGCGGCACAACTAACACGCCGCCGTAGGAGCGCACCCGGGCGCGACAGGGCTTGCTGGTAAAGCCCTGTCGCGCCCGGGTGCGCTCCTACGGTGCTGTGCGGGACGCGCGATTTTCCGGGCCTGCACCGCGCGCGGCGGGCCGGCGGGTACAATTTCCGCCGGTCTTGCCGCGGTACACCACATGCAGCTTCGCTTCGCTCTATTGGCCCTGGGGTTGCTTGGGGGCAGCGCGTACGCACGCGACGTCATGATCGATGGCTCCGTCTACGAAGAGCGCGACGGGCGTGCCGGCCGCAGTGCGGATGAGCCGGGTCTTGCCGGTATTGCGGTGTCCAACGGTGAGCAGATCGTGCGCACCGATGTACAGGGGCACTACCGCCTGCCGGTGCGCGATGGGCAGACGGTGTTCGTGATCAAGCCGGGCGATCGCCGCTTTGTCCCTGCCGCCGACGGGCTGCCCGGGTTCTGGCGCCACTATGCGCCGCGCGGTTCGGTGACCCACAAGTATCAGGGCATCGCATCCACCGGCCGCTCCACGCAGGGCTGGGATTTCGCACTGACGCCGCGCGCGGACGCTGGCGGCAACGGTTTCGACATGCTGGTGTTCGCCGACAGCCAGACCGCCAGCCTCACCGATGTGGGCTATTACCAGCGCGATATCGTGGCACCGCTGGTCGGCAAGACGTCCGCGCGCCTGGGGACCACGCTCGGCGACATCGTCAACGACGATCTGAGCCTGTATCCGGCCCTGAACAAGGTCACGACCCAACTGGGCGTGCCCTGGTTCCATGTGCCCGGCAATCACGACCTCAACATCGATGCCGGCGACGATCTGCAGTCGCTGGACAGCTGGCGCGCGGTCTATGGCCCGGACACGTATGCGGTGGAAGAAGCCAATGCGAGCTTCGTGTTTCTGGACGACGTGATCTATACCCCCGGCGGCAAGCCGGCGTATGTCGGCGGCCTGCGCGAGGATCAGTTCGTGTTCCTGCAGCACTACCTGGCGCAGGTGTCGCGCGAGCGGCTGCTGGTGCTCGGCATACATATCCCGCTGTTCGATGCGGCGCCGGGGCAGGAGACCTTCCGGCATGCCGATCGCAGCCGTCTGTTCGCGCTGTTGAAGGATTTCCCGCATGTGCTGGTGCTCAGTGCGCACAGCCACACCCAGCGGCACGTCGATCACGGCGCCGACGAAGGCTGGCACGGCGCACGCCCGCTGCACGAATACAACGTGGGTGCGGCCTGCGGTGCGTTCTGGTCGGGGGTCAAGGACGCCGACGGCATCCCCGATGCGACGATGAGCGACGGCACGCCCAACGGCTATGCGGTGCTGAACGTAGCGCCGGATGGCAACTACACCTTGGCCTACCACGCGGCACGCGCAGCCGACGACGCGCAACTGCTGCTGCATGCGCCCAAGGTGCTGCGACAGGGCGCATATCCGGCCTGGGGCATCTACGCCAATGTGTTCATGGGGCAGGACGATACCCGCGTGGAGATGCGCATCGACAACGGCGCATGGCAACCGATGAAACGACAGGAGCGCGCCGACCCGGGGCTGCTGGCCGAAAACGTGCGCGACGATAGCGCTGACCGGCTACGTGGGTACGACCGCTCACCGGAAGCGACGCCCTCCACACATCTGTGGCGCGGCGTGTTGCCGACCACCCTTGAGGTGGGCGAGCACCGCGTGGACGTGCGCGCGCACCTGCCCACCGGGCAGTACAGCGCCCACACAGTCTATCGCCTGCAACGCGCCGATCCGTAAATGCCGGCGCGGTGGGCTGGCGCACGGATGTGCGTTGGTTCGTGGTCACGCGTGCGGCCGATCGAGAGCCCGCACGTGACACCGTAAGGTCGGGTGCGTGCGTTGCACCGTCGGACCGGTCAGGCAGCGCGGTGAGGCCTGTGTTGCCGGCCGCGCGAGAGCATTGACGCAGCGCTCCGTTGGCCGCGCGCATGCGCCTGTGCAGCCAACGGGCAAGCGCCACCCCGGTGGCAGAAACACAAACGCCTCCACAAGGGAGGCGTCTCAGGACCCGGGCTGGCAGGCGTCGGCGCGCTGGCGGGGATCTGTGCTGGCTGGCAGAAGCTGGCTGGCCCGGCGAGTGTAGCGAGACCCTGGAATTGCTGACGAAATGAGAATTAGTCTCAGTTTTTCGTGGCCGAAGGTGGTGATGGGGCCGTTGGAGCAGACGTCGGCGGGGTCGTCCCCTTGCCGACGTTGCTGCTGGTGTCCGGGCTGCTGCTGCCCGGGCCACCGTCGTTGGCCGGCTCGGCGTCGGCATCCGGATCGATGTCGACCGGCGGATACGGATAGGCGAGGGCAGGCCCAAGTCGCAACCCTGCACGCCAGTGCGCCAACACCGGTGCGATGCGCTTGCCGAGCGATTGCTGCGGCAACGAGGGCAATTCGCCGTCCTGCTTTTCGCGCGCGGTGATGGCAGCCCTGGCCATGTCGAAGGCCGCAAGCGGGTCGTCGCTGCGGTTCATCGCATCGATCAGCCAAGCCTGGCCGAAGTAGGTGGCGTTGGACGTATTGCCGCAGCCGAAGGACGGCCGATCCGCCCGCGCGGCGGTCAGGATCACGGTGTCCGGCGAACGCAGCGCCGGGATGAATCCGCCCGAATAACAGGCCGACAGCACGATGATGCGGTTGCCGATGCCGGCATCGTCCAGTGCGGTGCGCAGATCCTGCGGGCTGATGAAGTCTTCTTCATTCTGGTCCACCTGCACGTACAGCGTGTGGTCTTCGGTGCCGTGCGTGGTCACGAACAGCAGCAGCGCATCTTCCTTGCGGTCCATGCGCTTGCCTATCGCAGCCAGCGTGTCGTAGAGGTTGTCGTAGGTCGCCAGTGGCGCGTACGGATGCTCGCCCAGGTTGTCCGGGTTGTTGACCAGCGTGACCACGCGGCCGCGTGCGTCGAAGCGTTGCTCGAACAGTTGCTTGAGGTAGAGCGTTTCGTTGCGGAAGACATCGTCGCTGGCATCGCCGGCAAAGCCAACCACGTACAGATCGGTCACGCCTGGGCGCTGCGGCTGCACCGCCGCCAGCGCTTTTGCAAGTGCGGCCTGGTCGATCGGGTCCGCCTCGGCTGCCGTGTTCGCGGCCGGCAAGGCCGCGCCGGCATCGGGGTGGCATCCGGCCACCAGGACGGCCATGGCCAGCAGTGCCAAGATCCGACGAAGCAAGCGGTGCGCCGGCGGCAGGAAATGGACTCTCACAAACAACGCCGATGCCTCTCGAAGACGGATGGACACAGCGCTCGACCAAGGCGTCTTGTCGCGCAACTGCTGCGTCAAGCGGAATCGGCCTTGCGCACGCCGGCTGCATTGCGAGCAGCCGGTGTGCGCAATGACGCCACGTTTCAGAACACCAGCTGCGAGAAGCTCTCCACGCGCTGGTGGCTGCCGACATCGTCGGCCGAGCGCGGCGTGGGGTAGTCCTCCAGGCGGTCCAGCAACGCGGTGCGCATGCCGGCGCGCTTGGCCGCGTCGAGTTCTTCGATCACATCCGACAGGAACAGGATCTCCGGCCCCGGCACGCCGATGCGCTCGGCAATTCGGCGGTAGCTGGCGCTCTCGCGCTTGGGCCCCACCTCGGTGTCGAACCAGTCGGTGATCAGGCCGCTCAGATCGCCGGCGTCGCTGTGCGCGAAAAACAGCTTCTGCGCCGGCACCGAGCCGGACGAATACACGTACAGCGGGATGCCCTGCGCATGCCAGGCCTGCAGCTGGATCGCCGCATCGGCGTAAATGTGCGCGGTGAAATCGGCTGTCTTGTAGCCATCGCCCCAGATCAGCCCCTGCAGGGCCTTGAGCGCGGTGTGCTTGCGGTCCTCGTCGATCCAGGTCTGCAACGTGGTGATCAGCACGTCGTCCGGCACGTCCTCGCCGATTTCGTCGGCCACCTGGTTGAGCCAGTGGCGCACCTGCGGATGATTGCCGTGCTCGCGTACATACGCGGGCATGGCGCGGCGTGCATACGGAAACAGCACGTCCTTGACGAACGAGATGCTGCTGGTCGTACCTTCGATATCGGTGAGGATCGCGTGCGGTCGTGTCATCGTCAGCTGGCCTTGTGAGGTTTCTCGGGGGCGTAGCGGGGGAATTGTTTGGCGATTTCGGTGCCGGTGAAGTGGCCGACCCAGCCATCCGGCTCGGTGAAGAAGCGGATCGCCACGAAGTGCGGCTCCGGCCCCATGTCGAACCAGTGCAGGGTGCTGTCGGGCACGGCGATCAGATCGTCCTTGACGCACTCGATCTCGTAGACCTTGTCGTCCACGTGCAGCGTGAACAGGCCCGAGCCGGCGACGAAGAAGCGCACCTCGTCTTCCTTGTGGAAGTGCTCGTCCAGGAACTTGGCGCGCATTTCCTCGCGCTTGGGGTTGTCCGGCGCGATGCTCACCACGTCCACGGTCTTGAAGCCGCGCTCGGCACTGATGCGGTCGATGTCGGCGCGATAGGCCGCCATCACCTGCTCGGGCGTGGCGCCCGGTTCCACCGGTTCGCTGGCGTGCCAGCGCTCGAAGGTGACGCCGATCTTGACCAGCTCGGCGGCGATCGCATCGCCGTCGCGGCTGTCGAATTCCGGGGTGGTCGGGTTGGTGTCGGCGAAGATACGCAGTCGGCTCATGGCGGTCTGGCTCACGAATGGGGGACGGACGATGATCAGCGCGGGCCGCGCAATTTCAGCAGTTCGAGCTCGCAATGCAGCAGGAATTCGAACGCCTCCAGATGACGACGTGCCTCGGCCATGTTGCGGCCCCAGGCATACAGCCCGTGTCCTTCGATGAGATACCCCCACATGCTCTGTTTGTCCAGCAAGGCCTCGACCTGCGCGGCCAGCACCTGCATGTCCTGGGTATTGGCAAATACCGGCACCTCCACCGCGGTCTCGTGGGTGGTGTTGCCGTCGAAGGCCTTGAGCAGCTCGTAGCCTTCCAGCCGAATCACGCCGGGGCCGGCATACAGGCGCGAGGCGATCGTCTGCACCGGCGAATGCGTGTGCAGCACGCAGCCGATCTCCGGAAACCGGCGATACAACTGGGTGTGCAGCAGGGTTTCCGCGGAGGGCCGCAGCGGACGGCCAACGGCCTGGCCATCGAAGTCCACCACCATGATGTCTTCCTCGACCAGGCGGCCCTTGTCGCGGCCGGACACGGTGATGGCGGCGTGCTGCTCGTCCAGGCGATGGGAGAAGTTGCTGCTGGTGGCGGGCGTCCAGCCGGCCTGGGCCAGCTCGCGGATATTGCCGATCAACAACTGCGCCAGCTCGTGCAGGCGGGCGGCGCTATAGGGCAGGGGGGCAGTGGTCGCATTCATGCGGCTATTCTACTGCCCCACCGGATTACGGTCAGGTGCAGCGCAGCAGGGGGTGTTGCTGCCACGCCCGGGTCGCGAATGGCTGACAAACGATGAAGCGCGCGCGTCAGATGGTGAACGCAGTGGTTTTGTTAGCCGCCTCTTGTCGGAGGCAGTCAGAGGGTGAGGTGAAACGCTTTAGTCGGTCGAGGGCGCGGTGTCCTCACCGCTTGCGGGACACGCCTTGAACCCGTCCCCGCCACACGGTCCCGCAACCGGCAAGGACACCGCACCAGACAGTTGGCCGGCTGTTTTTTTGAAAACATATTGCTCGGCTTGCGGCGCGCAGGCTGGACGTTTCTAGTCTGGTCTTCCGCTCGGCTTGCGATGGAAAGTGGTGAGAGGTTGAGCGGACGCCCAGTGATCCAACCAGAGCACGTCATGCACTGCTTGCAAACACACACGCCGACCATCTCGACAGGTCCTTGCCCGCCCACCGTCGCGGGACCTTACGCGGCATGGATGCCGCGTAAGAGCCTCCATGGACGGATTCACGGCGTGTCCCGCGATGGTGGGCGGGCAAGGGCCCTGCAGCCAAGCAGCAGACCAGCGGATCAGGGCCTTACAGCCAAGTTGCAGATCAGCAGAACAGGGGCCTGCAACCAGGTCACAGATCAGCCGCCCAGGAGCCGAATACCTGGCACCCGCTCTGCCATACATCGGCGGGCGGTCGTTCGTCAGTGGCTGCTGGCGCGCGCGCGCTCAGCGGCCGTCGCGCAGGCGACTGTGACGGTAGCCGTAGCCGAAGTAGACCACCAGCCCGACCAGCGTCCACAGGCCCATCAGCATCCAGTTGTGCAGCGTCATCGCCGACAGCAGCGCAAGGCAGCTCAGCACGCCGGCACTGCAGATCAGCCACGCCGCCGGCATGCGGAACGGGCGCGGCAGTTCCGGGTGGGTGCGGCGCAGGATCAGCACGCCGGCGCAAACCGCGGCAAAGGCGATCAGCGTACCCATCGAGGTCAGCTCGCCCAGCACGTCCAGCGGGAACACGGCCGCCAGCACGGCGATGCCGACACCGGTGATGATGGTGTTGATATGCGGGGTGCGGTACTTGGGATGGATACGGGTGAAGATGGACGGCAACAATCCGTCGCGCGCGATGATCATGAAGATGCGCGGCTGCCCGATGATCATCACCAGCACCACCGAGGACAGCCCGATCAACGCGCCCACTTCGACCACAACGCGCAACCAGGCCAGCTGCGGATGCGCTGCTACGGCGGTCACCACCGGCTCGTCGGTGCCGAGCAGCGTATAGGGCACCAGACCGGTCATTACCGCCGCCATGGCGATGTAGAGCACGGTGCAGATCAGCAGCGACAGCATCATGCCGATCGGCAGGTCGCGTTGCGGCCGGTGCGATTCCTGCGCGGCCACCGACACCGCTTCGAAACCGATATAGGCGAAGAACACCATCGCCGCACCGCGCAGCACGCCTTCCATACCGTACTTGCCCGGGCCTTCGTTGGCCGGGATGAAGGGATGCCAGTTGGCGGCATCGACGTACTTCCAGCCCACTGCGATGACCAAGATGATCAGGCCGGTCTTGAGGATGACCATCGCCATGTTCATTGCCGACGACTTGCGGATGCCCACGTAGCACAGCCAGGTCAGCAACAGCACGATGCCGGCGGCCGGCAGGTTGGCGATCGCACCGGTGGGCTGCAGCTTGCCGTCCAGTGGTGCACTGACCAGCGCGGCCGGCAGGTGGATGTCGAAATGTTCCAGCAGGCTGAGGAAGTAGCCGGTCCAGCTGACCGCCACCGCCGAGGCGGATACGCCATATTCCAGTACCAGCATCCAGCCGATGAACCACGCCGCCAGCTCGCCGAAAGTGGCGTAGGTGTAGGTGTAGGCGCTGCCGGACACCGGCACCATCGCTGCGAATTCGGCATAGGCCATGGCGCAGAACGCGCAGCAGATCGCCGCCAGTACGAACGACAGCACGATCGCCGGGCCGGCATGGTCGGCCGCAGCCTGGCCGGTGATGACGAAGATGCCGCCGCCGATCACCGCGCCGATCCCGAGTGCGGTCAGCCCCCAGGGGCCGAGCGCGCGTTGCAGGCCCAGCCCGTCGGCCGCCTCATGGCTGGCGTGCGGGTGTTTGGTGGCCCAAAGTTGTTTGAACATGCAGCAGTTCCGGCTTGGCGCTGAGCGCGATCATTGAACGAGAAGACCGGCGCTGTGCGCCGGTCTTGAGAGAGCGTCAGGCCCGCTTGGCCAGACGACTGTTGTGGATGCCGTAGCCGAAATAAATACACAGACCAATCACGGTCCAGCCCACGAACACCTTCCAGTGCTCCTGGAATGCCTGGAAGAACAGGAACAGACAGGCCAGCGCCCCCAGCGGGCAGATCACCATCGCCAGCGGCACCCGGAACGGGCGCGGCAACTCAGGCTTGGTGAAGCGCAGCACCATCACCCCGGCGCACACCGTGGCAAAGGCGAGCAGGGTGCCCATCGAGACCAATTCGCCCAGTACGTTCAACGGGATCACGCCGGCCAGCAGCGCAGCGACCACACCAACAAAGAGCGTGCCGACGTAGGGCGTGTGGAATTTGGGGTGCACCTTGCCGAACAGCTTGGGCATCAGCCCATCCTTGGCCATGGTGTAGAAGATGCGCGGCTGCGCCATCAGCATCACCAGCACCACCGAGGACAGGCCGGCGATCGCGCCAATCTCCACCGCGGTCTTGAGCCAGGTCAGTTGTGGGTGCGCCTCCAGCGCGGTGGCCACCGGCTTGGCGGTGCCCAGCTGGGTGTACGGCAGCAGGCCGGTCAGCACCGCACAAACGATGATGTAGATGACGGTACAGATCGCCAGCGACACCAGAATGCCGATCGGCATGTTCTTTTGCGGGTCCTTGGTTTCGCCGGCAGAGGTGGAGACCGCATCGAAGCCGATGTAGGAGAAGAACACGATCGACGCCGCGCGGAACACGCCGTCCCAACCGAACTTGCCCGGACCGGCGTTTTCGGGAATGAAGGGATGCCAGTTGGCGGGGTCGATGTAGGCGATGCCGAAGCCGACGAACAGGCAGATCACCACCACCTTGATCGCCACCACGATCGCATTGGCGAATGCGGACTGGGTGACGCCGACATAACACAGCATGCTCACCGCAGCGACGATCAGCACTGCCGGCAGGTTGACGATATTGCCGGAACTGACAAAGCCGTGGCCGTCCCAGGCCAGTGGCGCACCCGCCAGTTCCGCAGGGAACGGCAGGCCGAGCGTGCCGGTCAGGAAGCTGATCAGGTAGGCGGACCAACCGACCGCGACGCTGGAGCCGGCGAATAAATACTCCAGCACCAGGCACCAGCCGATGAACCAGGCGATGCCCTCGCCGAGCGTGGCATATGAATACGAGTAGGCGCTGCCGGAGACCGGCATCATCGCCGCGAATTCGGCGTAGCACAGGCCGGCGAATGCGCAGGCGATGCCCGCAAACACGAACGACAGCATCACTGCCGGGCCGGCGTGATTGGCCGCCGCCTGGCCAGTCAGCACGAAGATACCGGCGCCGATGACCGCGCCGATGCCGAGCATGATCAGGTGCTTGGCGGTGAGGGTCCGTTGCAGCGTGGCTTCGCCTTGCAGGCTGCCTTCGACCGGTTCGCCCGCGTCGACGCGTCCGGCGGGCTCGATCGGTTTGACCCTCAACAGAGATTTCAGCATTCGGTACGTCCCTAAGTGGCAAAGCGAAGGCGCACGCGCCCGGGCGAAGGTGTGTGCCGCCCCCGAAGGACAGGCAAGCGGCCTACCTTGCCAAAGCTGCACGCTCACGACAAGCACGTACGCAGCATGAATGGCGATAATGGCCGCTTGGCCGACGGGCGACCGGGAACGAGAGATGGTGGATGCAACCTTGCGGCAGCAACTAGCTGCCTACCGCGCACGCTGGCCGGACGAGGCCGTTGTGGCCGACCAGTTTGCGCAGCTGCTGGACGATGCCACCGATCCGTTCCTGCGCGAACGTGTCGAAGGTCATTTCACCGGCTCGGCCTGGGTGGTCAGCGCCGATGGCAGCCGCACCCTGCTGACCCACCACCGCAAGCTGCAGCGCTGGCTGCAGTTGGGCGGGCACGCCGACGGCGACCGCGATCTGGCCCAGGTGGCGCTGCGCGAGGCGGAGGAAGAATCCGGGCTCAGCGGCTTGCGGCTGGCGGACACGGCGCTGTTCGATCTGGACCGTCACTGGATCCCGGCACGCGGCGAGGTGGCCGGGCATTGGCATTTTGATGCGCGTTACGTGGTGATGGCCGGTGCGGACGAGGCGTTCGAAGTCAGCGAAGAATCGCTGGCACTGGCCTGGCGCCCGATCGTCGAGCTGCTTGCAGAACCGGAGCTGGATCCGTCGCTGCGGCGCATGGCCGAGAAGTGGATGGCCCGAGGCGTGTGATGGGTGCTGAGGGGTGCGCCCTCATCCGCCCTGCGGGCACCTTCTCCCGCAAGCGGGAGAAGGGAGTAAGCGGGAGAGCGATGGCCTGCACTTTCTTCACCCGCTTGCGGGAGAAGGGGTAAGCGGGAGACCGATGACCTGCACTTTCTTCACCCGCTTGCGGGAGAAGGGAGCAAGCGGGAGACCGATGGCCTGCACTTTCTTCACCCGCTTGCGGGAGAAGGGGGTAAGCGGGAGACCGATGACCTGCACTTTCTTCACCCGCTTGCGGGAGAAGGGGGCAAGCGGGAGACCGATGAGCTGCACTTTCTTCTCCCGCTTGCGGGAGAAGGTGGCGCAAAGCGCCGGATGAGGGCGCTCGCGCAACAACAGATCAATACAAGACGCGCGTCCGCAACGTGCCTTCGATCAACGCCAGGCCTTCCTTCAACGCGGTGGCCTGCGCCTCGCTGGCGCTGACATCGATCACCACATAGCCGACCTTGGGGTCGGTGCGCAGGAACTGGCCGTCGATGTTGACGTTGTGGCGCGAGAACAGTTCGTTGATTCTGGAGAGCACGCCCGGCACGTTGCGATGGATATGCAGCAGGCGCAGGCTTTCGGCGTGCTCCGGCAACGTCACTTCCGGGAAGTTCACTGCCGACAAGGTGCTGCCGTTGTCGCTGTAGCGCACCAGTTTTGCAGCGACTTCAATGCCGATATTGTCCTGCGCTTCCAGCGTGCTGCCGCCCACGTGCGGGGTCAGGATCACGTTGTCGTGCGCGATCAGTGGCGATTCGAACGCGTCGCCATTGCCCTTGGGCTCGATCGGGAACACGTCCACTGCTGCGCCACCGATCTGGCCTGAGGTGAGCGCCGCATCCAGTGCGGCAATGTCGATGACGGTGCCGCGCGAGGCATTGATCAGATGCGCGCCGGGTTTCATGCGGGCGATTTCCGCCGCGCCGATCATGTCCTTGGTGGATGGTGTCTCGGGCACGTGCAAGGTCACCACGTCGGCGCGGGCCAGCAGGTCGTCCAGGTCGCTCGCCGCGCGCGCGTTGCCCAGCGACAGCTTGGTTTCGATGTCGTGGAAGACCACCTGCATGCCCAACGATTCGGCCAGCACGCCCACCTGCGTGCCGATGTGCCCGTAACCGACGATGCCCAGCACCTTGCCGCGGGTTTCGTGGCTGCCGGCCGCCGACTTGGACCAGCCGCCACGGTGGCATTCGGCATTTTTCTGCGGAATGCCGCGCAACAGCAGGATCGCCTCGGCAATCACCAGCTCGGCCACGCTGCGGGTATTGGAGTAGGGCGCATTGAACACCGGGATCCCGGCCAGCTCTGCGGCATCCAGGTCCACCTGATTGGTGCCGATGCAGAAACAGCCCACCGCGATCAGCCGCTTGGCGTGCGCCAGCACCTCGGCGCTCAGCTGGGTGCGCGAGCGGATCCCGACGATGTGCGCCTCGGCGATGCGCGCAATCAACTCGTCTTCCGGCAACGACTTGGCATGCAGTTCGATCTGCGAGTAGCCGGCGGCGTGGAATACATCCACCGCGGTGGGGCTGATGCCTTCCAGCAACAGCACGCGGATGTCCTGCTTGGGAAACGAGGTTTTCTTCGGCGACATGGGGGAGCGCAATGCAGCAATCGGGTCGGCAACTATGCCAGATGGGCTGCCCGATGGGGCGCTGGCGATGCGGCGTTTGTGCGGCGCCAGCCCTTGCGCTGCAACGGTTTCAGCTGAATCCAACACGGCGCCGGCGCGGCGCATCGCAACTGGACGAGGCCGGCGCACACTGGCACGCTGTGCGGTTCCTACTGCCGCGCCGCGTGCCATGACCGACCCCCGCATTGTTTCGTTGCAACAGGCCGTGCCGGCCCTGCGCCTGAAAACCGAGCCGGCCGACCTGGAACATTACGGCCGCGACTGGACGCGGCGCTGGACGCCCAACCCGCTGGTCATCGCGCTTCCGGGCTCGGTCGATGAGGTGCAGGCGGTGGTGCGCTGGGCCAATGCGCAGGGCGTGGCGGTGGTGCCATCGGGCGGCCGCACCGGGCTGTCCGGCGGCGCGGTGGCCGCCAATGGCGAATTGGTACTGAGCCTGGAACGCTTGAGCAAGCCGCTGGACTTCAACCCGGTGGACCGCACGCTGACCGTGCAGGCCGGCATGCCACTGGAAGCGGTGCACAACGCCGCGCGCGAACAGGGTCTGGTGTACCCGGTGGATTTTGCCGCACGCGGCTCCTGCTCGATCGGCGGAAATATCGCCACCAACGCCGGCGGTATCCGGGTGATCCGCTACGGCAACACCCGCGAATGGGTGGCCGGGCTAAAAGTGGTCACCGGCGGCGGCGAGCTGCTCGAACTCAATAACGCGCTGGTGAAAAATTCCAGCGGCTACGACGTGCGCCATCTGATGATCGGCTCCGAGGGCACCCTGGGCATCGTCGTCGAAGCGACGCTGCGGCTGACCGACCCGCCGCCGCCGAGCAATGTGATGCTGCTGGCGCTGCCCTCGTTCGAGGTGCTGATGCAGGTATTTGCAGCGTTTCGTGCGCAGCTGCGGCTGGAGGCCTTCGAGTTCTTTACCGACCGTGCGCTGGAACACGTCCTCGCGCATGGCGCGCAGGCGCCGTTCGCCGACGTTCACCCGTATTACGTGGTCACCGAGTTCGCCGCCGGGGATGAAGTGCAGGAAGCGGCGGCGATGGCGGCGTTCGAGACCTGCATGGAGCAGGGCTGGGTCAGCGACGGGGTGATTAGTCAGAGCGATGCGCAGGCCGCGCAGCTGTGGCGGCTACGCGAGGGCATCACCGAGGCCGTGGCGCGCTACACCCCGTACAAGAACGATGTGTCGGTGCGCATCTCGGCAATGCCGGCGTTTCTGGCTGAAACACAGTCCTTGCTCAGCCAGGCGTACCCGCACTTCGATGTGGTGTGGTTCGGCCACATCGGCGATGGCAACCTGCACATCAACGTGCTCAAGCCCGACGACACCAGCCAGGCCGATTTTGTCGCTGCCTGCGATCAGGTCACCAAGGTGCTGGCGCATGCGCTGCAGCGTTTTGGCGGCAGCATCTCTGCCGAGCACGGCATCGGCCTGGTCAAGAAGCCGTATCTGTGGAGTACCCGTTCAACTGCGGAGATCGCGCTGATGCGCGGCATCAAACATGTGCTCGATCCTCATCTTTTGCTGAATCCCGGCAAGCTGTTCGACATGGACGACGCGCCCGGCGTCACGCACGCCGGTTAGTCTTTCGGCATCTCACATGGAATCGACATGCCAATGATGCGCTCCCTAGTGTTTTGTGCGTTGACCCTGCTGCCGCTGGCTGCAGCCGCCTCCAGTCTCGCCGGCACGTCGGCCGGCGCATCGTCGGCTGGCTCGTCCAATAGCAGCAGTTCCGGCGACGACAAGGTGGTGGCCGATGCGCGCGAAGATGCGGCCGGCTTCGTTGCCAGCGATGGCGCCATCCGCGGGGCGCGCCTGGAAGCGGCGTTGCTGCAGCTGCGTAGCCGCAGCGATGCGGCGCGTCTGTCCAGCGACCTGGAACTGGCTCAGTCCATTCTGGCGCAGTGAGTCGTCGCCGCCGGTGCGGCTGGCTGTGGCTGGCCGCAGCACTCGCACCGGCGGCGTACGGCCAGCCACAGCCCGCTCCGCCGCTGCAAATTACCGTCGTGCCCGTGGACCTGAGTCCGGAGCAACGCGATGCCAGCCAGGCGCTGGTCCAGCAGGTCGTGCAGCGCCTGCCGCAGGGCTGGGCGCAACGCCCTGCAGCGCCGATCCAGCTGCAATGGCGCCGCGATCTGCCTGCACGCGTGCATGGCCGCGCCATCGGCAACCACATCCTGCTCGATCGCGCCTTGCTGCAGTCGTGGAGTGCGCAGCCGGCACGTGAGCGCGCCGATCTGACCGTACCGGCCACGCGCGCCGCCATGGCGGCGTTGATCCACGAGTTGGCGCATGTGCGCGACCGTGGCGCGGGCAGTGCGCTGTCACGTGACCCCCGCTTGCGCGATCTGGCCGGCTGGCAGGTGCGGCCATGGCGGGTTGGACGCGGCGCAAACCACTTCAGCGACCGCAGCCCCGACGCTTACGAGCGGCATAGCCCTGCAGAGTTCGTCGCGGTCAATCTCGAACATTATGTGCTGGACCCGGACTATGCCTGCCGGCGTCCCGCGTTGGCGGCGTGGTTGTCCGAACAGGTGGGCTCGCCGCAGAACGTCGCATCGTGTGCGCCGACGCTGCCCTACCTGCAGGCCGACAACGATGCCGGGGCGATGTCGCTGCTGAGTCTGGATCCTTCCCGCGTGTATGCGGTGGACTACCTGCTGGCCGAAGGGAACCAGCAGCCGATGAGCCGTTGGGGCCACAGCATGTTGCGGCTGGTGATCTGCGCGCCCGGTCGCATGCCCGGACCGGATTGCCGGCTGGACCTGCAGTACCACCGCGTGCTCTCGTTCCGCGCGTTTGTGGGCGATGTACAGATTTCCAGCTGGCGCGGGCTGACCGGGTCGTATCCGTCGCGGCTGTTCGTGTTGTCGCTGAACCAGGTCATCGACGAGTACACCAAGGTGGAACTGCGCGCGCTCTCGTCGGTGCCGCTGGCGCTGACGCCCGAGGAGATCGCCGCGCTGCTCACGCGTGCAGCGCAGGTGCACTGGAGCTACGACGGGCGCTATTACTTCGTCGGCAACAACTGCGCGGTGGAGACCTACAAGCTGCTGCACGACGGCGTGCCGCGTCTGGGGGCCGCCGATCTGGCGTCGATCACGCCGCGCGGCGTGCGCCAGCGCCTGCAGCGTGCCGGTATCGCCGATATCGGGGTGTTGGACGACCACGCCCAGGCAATCCGCCAGGGCTATTACTTCGAGTCGGCGGCCACGCATTACCAGGCCATGTTCGAGGTGATCCGGCGCGGCATCCCGGTGCCGCAGACCAGCGTGGCGCATTGGCTCGATGCGCAACCCGCCGCACGCGCGCAGTGGTTCGACCAGGGCGGCCTGCGCGAAACCGCAGCGGCGCTGTTGCTGGAGCAGGCGGCACTGCGTCGGCAGGAGTTGCTGGCGCGCGATGCACTCAAACGGTTGCTGCGCCCTGGCGTGGCCGACCGCGTAATGGTGCAGGACCAGCTGCACGCAGTGTTCGCGCAGCAGGCGCAGTTCAGTCGCCCGGCGACGCTGCTGGCCAGCTCCGGTTATGGGCTGCCGCAGACGGACGAACAGCGGCAGCTGGCAGAGCGCGTTGCGCAGGACAGCGGCGTATTGGTCGACGGCTGGAAGCAGTTGCAGCGCTTGGGCCGCCAGCACTTGCCGGCCTACCTGCGCAATGGATTGGAGCAGGGTGAAGCGAATGTAGCGCGTTTGCGTGCGCGCTTGCGTGTGCTGGCGCGCGGTGAGGCGGCTGCCGACAACGTGCAGTCGGACATGCGCACGCCTCTGCAGGTGCAATAGCGAACCAGGCTACGCAAAGGGGGCGTAGCAGAGCCCCTCTCCCGTCGGGAGAGGGGTTGGGGTGAGGAGGACAATGTCCCGAGGGGAGAAGGGATGCTTCAGCCGGCGGGTTGCAGATCCGCTTGCACTGCGTACTGGCGCAGCCATTCGCTGATGTGCGCGTCGTTGCGGTACTGCTGCATCAGCTTTGCAAGCCGTGCCGGCGCCGGTGTGCAGAATTGCGCCACGGCGACTTCGATTTCGTGGCGGCGGTCGGCGTCATACGGTTCCTCGCCGGCGAAGTGCTCGCACGTGTCGTAGTCGTCCACCAGCGCACGCACGTCATCGGGCATGCCGCACAGGCCGGCCGGGTGCTGCAGCCATTCTTCCTCCACCTTGGAGTCGGTGCAGGTTGCCGCAGCCGGCGCCGACGCGGGCGTCGGTACCGGTTCTGCGGTGCAGGCAGCCAGCAGCCCCAGCGACAGGGCTGCGATCAGGCGCCGCATCAGTCGGCGCGGCCAGCAAATTCGCCCGTGGTGGTGTTGACCAGCACGCGCTCACCGTTGCTGATGTACTCGGGCACCATGATTTCCATGCCGGTGTTGAGCTTGGCCGGCTTGGGGCGCTTGGTGGCGGTGCCGCCCTTCAATTCCGGCGGGGTTTCCACCACTTCCAGGGTCACCGTCTGCGGCAACTGCACGGCTACCGGCTGGTCGTCGATCACCTGCACGTAGATGCCGGTCAGGCCATCGGTGATGTAGCCGGCATCGGTGCCGATCACGTCCGCATCCAGCGTGTACGGGGTGAAATCTTCGTCGTCCATGAACACGAAGGCTTCGCCATCCTTGTACGAGAACGTGGACAGGCGGCGCAGCAGCTCGACGTCGGGCAGGTTGTCGTCGGCATCGAAGCTGGCGTCCAGCTTGGCGCCGCCGGGCACGCTGTACATGATGAAGCGGAAGCGCACATTGCCGCCGCGCCCCTGCGGCGAGCTGCGCTCGATATCGCGGATCTGATAAATGCCGCCGTTGTATTCGACGACGTTGCCTTTCTTGATGTCGTTAGCTTTCATGGGAATCGGGAGTTGGGAATGGAGAATCGGAAACGCAGGGACCGGGGGTGGGAGCAGGGCGCCGTTGCGATTCCCCATTCCCGTTTCCCGATTCCCGGCTACTTGGGTGCCAGGCGCACGCCGCCGTCCAGGCGGATCACTTCGCCGTTGAGATAGCGGTTGCGCAGGATGAAGGCGACGGTGTCGGCGTATTCGTCGGGTTGGCCCAGGCGCGAGGGGAACGGAATCGAAGCGGACAGCGATTGCTGCACGGCCTCGGGCATGCCGTCGACCATCGGGGTCCAGAACACGCCGGGCGCGATCGTCATCACGCGGATGCCGAAGCGGGCGAGTTCTCGCGCCATCGGCAGGGTCATGCCCACCACGCCACCTTTGCTCGCGGCATAGGCGGCCTGGCCGATCTGGCCCTCGTAGGCAGCGACCGAGGCGGTGTGGATGATCACGCCGCGCTCGCCGTCGTCACCGGCAGCGTTGTGCTGCATGACATCGGCGGCCGCCTTGGCCACATTGAAGCTGCCGACCAGGTTGACCAGCACGGTGTTGCGGAAGGTCGCCAGCGGCATCGGCGCCTCCTTGCCCAATACGCGCCCTGCGCCCAGGATGCCGGCGCAGTTGACGACAAGCGTGAGCCCGCCCAACGCCTGCGCCGCCTGCGCGATATTGGTTGCCACCTGCGCCTCATCGGTGACGTCGGTGGCGAAGTAATGCGCATTGCCGGCGCCCAGCGCCGCCAGCGCCGCGTCGGCCTTGTCCGCGTTGACATCGAACAGGGCCACCTTGCCGCCGTCGGCCACGATGCGTTGCGCCACGGCCAGGCCCAGGCCGGAGACGCCGCCGGTGACAACGGCAAGAACAGAAGACGGCTGCATGCGATGGTTCCCTGTGATGCGTTGGATGCCGGGCGATGACGGCACGCGAACGGTGGACGAGACGGCCGGCAATTCTAGCCGAAGCCCTTGCGCCAGCGTGCCGGCGACACTGCCGGCGCGCTGCGGTGCCGGTTGATCAGCCGGCGGCCGCGAGCGCCTTGCCGGTCTTGCTGCCGGTCTCGCGACCGAGCAGCTGCGCCAGCCAGCGGCCGGTGCGGGCGAGGGCGGGCAGGTCGATGCCGGTGGACATGCCCAACCCGTGCAGCAGGTACACCACATCCTCGCTGGCGACGTTGCCGCTGGCGCCCTTGGCGTACGGGCAACCGCCCGCGCCGGACACCGCCGCATCGACCACGCGCACGCCCTGTTCCAGGCATGCAGCGATATTGGCCAACGCCTGTCCGTAGGTGTCGTGGAAATGCACGGCCAGCGCCTGCATCGGCACCTCCTGTGCGACCGCGTCCAGCATCTGGCGTGCCTTTGCCGGGGTGCCGACACCGATGGTGTCGCCCAGCGAAATTTCGTAGCAGCCCAGCGTGTACAGGCGCTGCGCGACGTCCACCACATCGGCCACTGGCACCTGTCCCTGGTACGGGCAGCCGAGCACGGTGGAGACGTAGCCGCGCACGCGTACGCCATCGATGGCGGCCTGCTCCAGCACGGGCCGGAACCGCGCGATCGATTCGTCGATGCCGGCATTGGTGTTGGTGCGGTTGAACGCTTCCGATGCAGCCGTGAACACCGCGACCTCGCGCGCGCCTGCGGCATGGGCACGCACATAGCCCTGCAGGTTCGGCACCAGGACCGGGTAGGCGATGCCCGGCGCCTTGCCGATGCCGGCAAGGACATCGGCGGCATCGGCCAGCTGCGGCACCCAGCGCGGACTGACGAAGCTGGTCGCCTCGATGCTGCGCAGGCCGGTGGCCGAGAGTTGATCGATCAACGCAATCTTGTCGGCGGTGGCGACCGGTTGCGCTTCGTTCTGCAGTCCATCGCGCGGGCCGACCTCGACAATGCGGACGAAGTCGCTCATGCGCCCACGTTCCCGCATGCACGCCTGGGCGCGGCCGACGCAACAGCGGTCTCATGTGCGCCCACGTCCGCGCAGGGAGATACAGTGCTCGAGGACATCGGAACGGTGCTCATGCGGCGCGGTGACAGACCGCTTCGAGGTTGTTGCCATCGGGGTCGAGCACGAAGGCGCTGTAATAGTGCGGGTGGTAATGCGGGCGCAGACCGGGCGCGCCGTGATCGCGGCCGCCTGCGGCGAGCGCTGCACGGTGGAACGCGTCCACGCTGGCGCGATCGGCCGCCGCAAGCGCCAGATGCGCGGTGCCGGGAGCCTGCGCATCGGACCCCAGCCAGACGATTGCACGCTCGATGCCGAAGCCGGCGTGCGCGCGGCTGCCGGTCTGGGCCGCGCTCAATTCCACCAGCAGGGTCATGCCCAACGGGGCCAGCGCCGCGCGATAGAACGCGACACTGGCGGCAAGGTCGCCGCAGGCGATGCCAACATGGTCGATCCCGCTCATGCCACGCTCTCCGGCACCCATGCTGGCGCCCGTTTGTCCAGAAAGGCACCAAGACCTTCCTGGCCTTCGGGCGACACCCGCAGGCGTGCGATCCAGGCGGCATTGGCGGCATCGATCGCATCGCGGTCGGCAGGCGGCAGTACCGAACGCACCAGCGTCTTGGCGCTGCTGGCGGCCAGTGGCGCAGCGGCCAGCAGCAGGCGCACCTGCCGCTCCACCGCGATGTCCAATTGGTCGGCCGCCACGAGCTGGTGCAGCAGCCCCAGCAGCTGCGCGGTGCCGGCGTCGAAGATCTCGGCGGTCGCGAACCAGCGGCGCGCCTGGCGCGCGCCGATCGCAGCGATGACATACGGCGAGATCACCGCCGGCAGCAGCCCCAGCTTGCTCTCGGTCAAGCCGAAGCGCGCTTCGGTGCAGCCGATGGCGATGTCGCAGCACGCCACCAGGCCGACGCCGCCGCCGAACGCGGCGCCGTTGACGCGGGCAATGGTGGGCTTGGGCAGTTCGTCCAGGGTGCGCATCAGCTGTGCCAGCGTCATTGCATCGGCAGCGTTTGCGGCCTCGCTGGCGTTGGCCATGCCGCGCATCCAGTTCAGGTCTGCGCCGGCGGAAAATGCATCGCCGGCACCGGTCAGCACCACCACGCGGATGTGGGCTGCGCCGGCTGCCTGTTGCAGGGCCTGGGTAAGGGCGCCGATCAAGGTCGCATCGAAGGCGTTATGCACCGTTGGTCGGTGCAGGCGCAAGGTGCGGACCGGTCCCTGGTCCTCGACGATCAAGCCGGTGTCCTGCATTGCGAACGTCCATGAATGAGATGCGAACCATCATAGCGGTACGGGTCGCCGGAGCCATGACGCGGTGCGTCGATGCTAGAATTGAGAACCATTCCTAACAATCAGGCCGTCTTTGTGACGCTGTCCGACATGCCCTTGCATCGCGCCGCCATTGTGGACTCTGTGGAGGATCGTCTTCCCAACGACACGATCGCCCGGCGCTTGCGCGAGCTTGGCTTTGTCGCAGGGGAGGAAGTGACCGTGCTGGCCACCGGGCCGGTGGGGCGTGAACCCTTGCTGGTGCAGGTCGGTTACACCCGGTTTGCGCTGCGTCGCAGCGAGGCGGCGCGCGTACAGGTGCGCCAAGAGGGGGCATCGGCATGAACGCGGCCAGCGTTCCGCTGCGGCTGGCATTGGTCGGCAACCCCAACAGCGGCAAGACCGCCTTGTTCAACCAGCTCACCGGCAGCCGCCAGAAGGTGGCCAATTACACCGGCGTCACCGTCGAGCGTAAGGAAGGCCACTTCCGTGCCCCGTCCGGGCGCGACTTCGCGGTGCTGGATCTGCCCGGCGCCTACAGCCTGCAGCCGGCCAGCCTGGACGAAGCGATCACCCGCGACCTGTGCCGTGGCTTCTACCCCGGCGAACCCGCACCGGACGTGCTGGTGTGCGTGATGGATGCGACCAACCTGCGCCTGCACCTGCGCTTTGCGCTGGAGTTGCGCGAGCTGGGCCGGCCGATGATCGTGGCCTTGAACATGGTCGACGCCGCGCAGCGGCGCGGCATCGTCATCGATCTGGCGGCGCTGGAGCAGGCGCTGGGCGTGCCGGTGGTCGAAACCGTGGCAGTGCGGCGCGGTGGGGCCAAGGCCCTGGTCGAGCGCATCGACGCGCAGGCCGCCAGCCTTCACGCACCCAGTGCAGCACCGCCGGCGGACGGCAACTACCACGCCCAGGTGCGGCAGATCCTGAGTGCGGCCGTCAGCATGCCGACCCGCACCTCGCGCGTGGACGACGCGCTGGACCGCTGGCTGCTGCACCCGATCTGGGGCCTGGTCACGCTGGCGGTGGTGATGTTCCTGATCTTCCAGGCGGTGTACGCCTGGGCCACGCCGGTCATGGATCTGATCGACGGCGGCACCGCCGCACTGGGCGAGTGGGTGGGCACCACCTTGCCGGAAGGCCCGCTCAACAGCCTGCTCAAGGACGGCATCATTGCCGGCCTGGGCGGGGTGATCATCTTCCTGCCGCAGATCCTGATCCTGTTCGCCTTCATCCTGGCGCTGGAAGAATCCGGCTATCTGCCGCGCGCTGCGTTTCTGCTGGATCGCATGATGGCCGCGGCCGGGTTGTCGGGGCGCTCGTTCATTCCGTTGCTGTCGAGCTTTGCGTGTGCGGTGCCGGGCATCATGTCCACCCGCAGCATCCAGGACCCACGCGACCGGCTGGCCACCATCATGGTCGCGCCGCTGATGA
Organism: Xanthomonas sp. NCPPB 1068; assembly: GCF_041479385.2. NCBI lineage: Bacteria > Pseudomonadati > Pseudomonadota > Gammaproteobacteria > Lysobacterales > Lysobacteraceae > Xanthomonas > Xanthomonas sp. NCPPB 1068. Next base: position 2,155,241 of record NZ_CM192986.1, read on the forward strand.
CCTGCTCGGCGCGGCTGCCCGTGTATGCGCTGCTGATCGGTGCCTTCATCCCGCAGAAAACCGTGTGGGGCATCTTCAACCAGCAGGGGCTGGTGCTGTTCGCGCTGTATGCCGCGGCCATCGTCAGTGCACTGCTGGTGTCGTGGACCATGAAGAAGTGGCGCCGCGACAAGAGCGAGCACCCGCTGATGCTGGAGTTGCCGTCCTACCGCGTGCCGCAGCTGCGCGACCTGGCGCTGGGCCTGTGGGAGCGGGCCTGGATCTTCCTCAAGCGCGTGGGCGGCATCATCCTGGCGCTGACCATCCTGCTCTGGTTCCTGTTGTCGTTCCCGGCGGCGCCGGCCAATGCCACCTTGCCGGCCATCGATTACAGCTTTGCCGGCCGCATCGGCCATGCAATGGCGGTGTTCTTCGCGCCGTTGGGCTTCAACTGGCAGATCTGCATTGCGCTGATTCCCGGACTTGCCGCGCGCGAAGTGGCGGTGGCTTCGCTGGCCACGGTCTATGCCTTGTCGGCTGCCGATGACGATGCCGCAGCGCAGGCGCTGTCGCCGTTGATCAGCGACGGCTGGTCGCTGGCCACCGCGCTGTCGTTGCTGGTCTGGTACATCTACGCGCCGATGTGCATTTCCACGCTGGCCACGATCAAGCGCGAAACCAACTCGTGGAAGCAGATGACCATCAGCGCGGTGTATCTGTTCGCCCTGGCCTACCTGGCCTCGCTGCTGACCTACCAACTGGCCGTCCTGTTGGGTGCAGGCTGACATGGATCTTTCGCTCACGGTGCAATACGTGGTCATCGCCATCGCGGTGCTGGTCAGCCTGTGGGTGGTGATGAAAAAGCAGTTCCCCGGCACCTTGCGCCGGCTGCGCGGCGCGCTCGCGCTCGCGCTGCTGCGCGCCGGGCGACCTGCCTGGATGCAGGCGGTCGGCCGTCGCGTGGCGCCACCGGCTGCCCAGGGCGCTGCCTCCTGCGGCGGCTGCGATAGCTGCGGCCCGACGCCGCCGCGCAAGCACTGACGCATTCAGCGTCGGCTACACTTGCCCGGCCGCAGGACGCGGCGAAACAAGGGGCGGTGATGCGTTTGCTGGTGTTGTTGGCGGTGCTGGCCGCCGTTGCGGGGTTCTACAACTATGGTGGCAATGCGCTCGATGAAACGCAGGTGCGCGATTTCTACGCCGCCCAGGACAAGGCGATGATGGGTCAGGATGGTGAGGCCCTGTGCGCGATGACCGCGCCGGAATTCGAGATGGTGGTCCTGTACCGCATGGATTCCCATCAAAAGCGCGAGACCACCAATCGCGCCAAGTACTGCAAGTCCAATGGCGAATGGGCGCAGGTGCTCAGCCAGATGCGCCATGTGGCTGAGCCGGAAGAACTGATCGACTACAAGCAGTCGATCACCAGGATCGAGATTGCACCGGACGCGCGGTCGGCGCTGGTGGAGACGCGTGCCACACTCGGCCTGCCGGGCTTGCGCATGACCTTCCGCTCGCGCGACACATTGATCCGCAAACGGTGGAAGACCCTGATCGAACGCAGCGAAGGCACGGCCTGGGTCGGCCCCGCGTACCAGTAAGCGGGCGTCGCGCTCGGCAAATGGCGAGCAATGTATCGCTGCAGTGCACAGCGGCGCACTCGCTGGCGTTCGCTATGCTTGGGCCATGACAACCTCCTTCCAGATCTCCCGACGTGCGCAGGCGCTGACCAGTTCGGCGATTCGTGAAATCCTCAAGGTGACCGAGCGGCCGGAGGTCATTTCCTTCGCCGGCGGGCTGCCATCGCCGGCGACCTTTCCGGTCGAGCGCATGCGCGCGGCCAGCGATCAGGTATTGCGCGATGCACCGCAGGCCGCCTTGCAATACGGGCCCACCGAGGGCTACGCGCCATTGCGCGAATGGGTGGCGGCCCGGCTCAGTCGCGATGGCGCGGTCATCCGGCCCAGCCAGGTGCTGATCACCACCGGGTCGCAGCAAGGCCTGGACCTGCTGGGCAAGGTCTTCATCGACGAAGGCAGCAAGGTGCTGGTGGAAACGCCCAGCTATCTGGGCGCGTTGCAGGCGTTCTCGTTGTTCCAGCCCACGTTTGTCGGCATGCCATCGGACGACGAGGGTGTGGTGGTGGATGCGCTGGAGCCGGCGCTGCTGGCCGATGCGCGTTTCCTGTACTGCCTGCCCAATTTCCAGAACCCGACCGGGCGACGCTTGCCGCTGGCGCGACGTCGGGCGCTGGTGGCGCGCGCTGCCGAGGCAGGCGTGCCGCTCGTCGAAGACGACCCGTACGGCGAGCTGTACTACAGCGGGCAGCCGCTGCCGAGCCTGCTGTCGATGAATCCGGACGGCGTGATCTACATGGGCTCCTTCTCCAAGGTGCTCGCGCCCGGTCTGCGGTTGGGCTATGTGGTGGCGCCGGAGGCCGTGCTGGGCAAACTGATCCAGGCCAAGCAGGCGGCCGATCTGCATACGCCGTCGTTCACCCAGCGCGTGGTCTACCAGACGCTGCAGGACAACTTTCTGGATACCCACATCCCGCAGATCCGCGCGCTGTATGCGCGCCAATGCAGCCTGATGCTGGAAGCGCTGGACAGGCATTTTCCGCCCCAGGTGCAATGGAATCGCCCCGAAGGCGGCATGTTCCTGTGGGTGAGCCTGCCGCCCGGGCTGGACGCCACCGCACTGCTGGCGCGCGCCATCGCACGCAATGTCGCGTTCGTGCCCGGCGCACCGTTTTTTGCGACGCTCCCGCAAGCCAACACCTTGCGGCTGTCGTTCGTCACCGTGCCGGGCGAGAAGATCGATGCGGGCATCCAGGTGCTCGGCGAGGTGCTGCGCGAGGCGCTGGCCGAGCTGCCGGGGCAGGGCGCATGAGCGCGCCCGCTACGCTGCAGGACGCGCCGACCGCAACGCGGATCGATAGCGTCGCCATCGGCGTGGCACGCGACTTCACGCGCCCCGGCAGCCGCAGCGCGATCGACAAGCGCGCCGTGCGGGGCTCGGTGCAGGTTGCGGTGGACAGTCTGGCCGGCGACGAGCAGGGCGACCGGCGCGTGCATGGCGGGCCGGACAAGGCGATCCATCACTATCCGCGCGACCACTACGCCGCCTGGCGCAGCGAACTTGGCGCGCATGCGCTGCTGGAAGCTGCCGGCGCCTTCGGCGAGAACCTGAGCAGCACCGGCCTGACCGAGGCCACGGTCTGTCTTGGGGATCGCTTTACGTTGGGCACGGCGGTAGTGGAGGTCTCGCAGTTGCGCCAGCCATGCTGGAAGCTGTCGGACCGCTTCGGCGTGCGCGAGATGGCGCGCCGGGTGCAGGACAGCGGACGCACCGGGTGGTATTACCGCGTGCTGCAACCCGGCGCGGTGGCCGCCGGCGACATGCTCACGTTGCAGGAGCGACCGCATCCGCAATGGACATTGGCCCGCCTGCAGCAGGTGCTGTACGCGCGCACCATCGATACCGCCGCGATCTCCGATGTGCTGACGTTGCCACTTGTGCCCTCGTGGCGCGCGTTGTTCGAGCGTCGCCTGCAGCGCAGCGAGGTCGAAAGCTGGGCCAAGCGCCTGGACGGCATGGGCGACTGAGCAAACGTCGCCCCGGTCGATGTGAGCGGCGATCCCTCACCCAAGCGCCACGCCACCGCAAGCCCCCCGCGCTCCCAAGCCACCCCCCCACCCAACAACCGCCAAACCTCGCCAGCCGCACCAACGGCTCAGCCACAGCACACCGCTCTTACGATTCCCGAATCCCGAATCCCGAATCCCAGCACCTTGTGCAACCCACACCGCATCGCTAGCCTGCGGGCATGACAACGTCTCCTGTAAAAGTGTTGATCCACGGTGCCTCCGGGCGGATGGGCAAGGCCTTGTTGCGCCTGGCGGCCGAAGACGATGGCTTGCATGTCGTCGGCGCAGTGGTGGGGCGCTCGCCCTCGCAGCGGGTGGTCGATGGCGTGCCGTTCTTTGCCGCCAGCGAGCTGGGCGGTGCGCCGGCCTTCGATGTGGCGATCGACTTCAGCCTGCCGCAGGGCTTTGCGCCGGTCCTGGCGTTGTGCACGCAGCGCGGCAAGCCGCTGGTCTCCGGCACCACCGGGCTGGACGAGGCGCAGCGCGCCGCCTTGCTCGATGCCGCGCGGCAGATTCCGCTGGTATGGGCGTCCAACTTCAGCCTGGGGGTGGCGGTGCTCACCGAATTGGTCGAGCGCGCCGCCGGCACCTTGCCCGGATGGGACTGCGACATCATCGAAGCCCATCACGTGCACAAGCAGGACGCACCCTCCGGCACCGCGCTGACGCTGGGCGAAGCGGCCACCGGCAGCGGTGCGCAACCGCGCTTTGCCAGCCTGCGCGCCGGGGATATCGTGGGCGAACACACGGTGCAGTTCACCGGCCTGGGCGAGCGGGTGGAGCTGGTGCATCGCGCAACCAATCGCGACATCTTCGCGCGCGGCGCCCTGCATGCAGCCAAGCGCCTGATCGGGAGGCCGGCCGGTAGCTACCGGGTGCGCGACCTGGTGCTGTAGCGCGCCGCGCAACCGCGCGTGAACGGTTGCCAGGCGCGGCAGCGTATTCATGCCGCTCCGGCGCGGCGTCTGCCGCTTCGGCTGCGCGACAGGGTGGCATGCGGGGGCACTTGCCTTTACAATTCTCGCTTGCCCGAACCAGCGTCGGACCGGTCCTCAGCACCGCGTCCGCGCTTTGCTGCAACCGGAATTTGGCCGGAAGCGCATCGGAGTCCCAGGCAGCCAGAGCGAGACCCCACGTGACCCAACCCGCAATCCTTGTCCTCGAAGACGGCACCGTGTTCGAGGGCGAATCCGTAGGCGCCAACGGGCTTTCCGTCGGTGAAGTGGTGTTCAACACCGCCATGACCGGTTACCAGGAAGTCCTGACCGATCCCTCCTACGCCCGCCAGATGGTCACGCTGACCTATCCGCATATCGGCAACACCGGCTTTACCGATCAGGACGACGAAGCCCGCAAGATCTGGGCCGCCGGTCTGATCGTGCGCGATGTGCCGCGCCGTCCCAGCAACTGGCGCAGCCAGGTGGCCCTGCCCGAGTGGCTGCAGGCGCGCGGCGTGGTGGCCATCTCCGGCATCGACACCCGCAAGCTGACCCGTTTGCTGCGTGAGAAGGGCGCCCAGAACGGCGCGCTGATGGCCGGCGAGATCGACATCGAAAAGGCATTGGAAGCCGCGCGCAAGTTCCCCGGCCTGAAGGGCATGGATCTGGCCAAGGTGGTCTCGACCGAGAGCACGTACAACTGGAAGGAAGGCTCGCTGGATCTGAACTCAGACACCTTCGTACGCGCCGAGTTGAAGCACAAAGTTGTTGCTTACGATTACGGCGTCAAGCTCAACATCCTGCGCATGCTGGCCGACCGTGGTTGCGACGTCACCGTGGTACCGGCCCGCACGCCGGTGGCCGAGGTGCTGGCGATGCAGCCCGATGGCGTGTTCCTGTCCAATGGCCCGGGCGACCCGGAGCCCTGCGATTACGCAATCGCCGCGATCAAGGAGCTGGTCGCGCAGAAGGTGCCGACCTTCGGCATCTGCCTGGGCCATCAGTTGCTGGCGCTGGCCGCCGGCGCGAAGACGGTGAAGATGACCACTGGCCATCACGGCGCCAACCACCCGGTGCAGGATCTGGATGGCGGCCGGGTGATGATCACCTCGCAGAACCACGGGTTTGCAGTGGATGAAAGCAGCCTGCCGGCCAATGTGCGGGTGACCCACCGTTCGCTGTTCGATGGCACCAACCAGGGCATCGCGCTGACCGACGCACCGGCGTTCTCGTTCCAGGGCCACCCGGAAGCCTCGCCCGGTCCGCGCGATGTAGGGCCATTGTTCGATCGGTTCGTGGATCTGATGGCGGCACGCGCCTGATGAAAGCAGGGCTGGCCTCGCTGCCGCACACACGCCATTGGCGGGTGTTCGCGTTGGCGATGCTGGCGCTGTCCGCGTATCCGGCGTTCGTGTTGATCGCGGTGTATTCGCAGTGGATGGGATCCGGCCTCCCGGGCGGACGCAACGGCCCGGCCGATGCCTACCGGCACAGCCTTGCAAGCGCCATCGTTGCCTACACCTTGTCTCCGCGTTGCGTGGATTGGGTGACTGCCGTGATGGAGCGCGGTGGCGTTGGCACTCCGAGCCGCGCGATGGATGCGCACAACAACGGGATTGGCGCGCGCATCGGCGCCGCCGCTCCGAGCTGGGCCGCGATGCAGCGAGAGGTTCGCGCCGCGGTCGACCATGGCGCGATCGACGCCCGATCGCCCGACCAAATTACCTGGCTCGCCGCAACGGCGTGGCAGGACCGACTTTACTGAGGACCCCCATGCCAAAGCGCACCGACCTAAAAACCATCCTGATCATCGGCGCTGGTCCGATCGTCATCGGCCAGGCCTGCGAGTTCGATTACTCCGGCGCGCAGGCGTGCAAGGCGCTGCGCGACGAGGGCTACCGGGTGGTGCTGGTCAACAGCAATCCGGCCACCATCATGACCGACCCGAACATGGCCGATGCCGTCTACATCGAGCCGATCAACTGGCAGACGGTCGAGAAGATCATTGCCAAGGAAAAGCCCGACGCCCTGCTGCCGACCATGGGCGGGCAGACCGCGCTGAACTGCGCGCTGGATCTGGCCGACCACGGCGTGCTGGAGAAGTACAACGTCGAGCTGATCGGCGCCAAGCGCGAAGCGATCCGCATGGCCGAAGACCGCGAGCTGTTCCGCGTGGCGATGGGCGAGATCGGCCTTGAATGTCCCAAGGCCGAAGTGGCGCACACGCTGGAAGAAGCGCTGGATATCCAGACCCGCGTCGGTTACCCGACCATCATCCGCCCCAGCTTCACCCTGGGCGGCAGCGGCGGCGGCATCGCCTACAACCGCGAAGAGCTGATCGAGATCGTCGGTCGCGGCCTGGAACTCTCGCCGACCACCGAAGTGCTGGTGGAAGAGTCGGTGCTGGGCTGGAAGGAATTCGAGATGGAAGTGGTGCGCGATACCGCGGACAACTGCATCATCGTCTGTGCCATCGAAAACCTCGACCCAATGGGCGTGCACACCGGCGACTCGATCACCGTGGCGCCGGCGCAGACGCTCACCGACAAGGAATACCAGCGCCTGCGCGATGCCTCGATCGCGGTGCTGCGCAAGATCGGCGTGGACACCGGCGGTTCCAACGTGCAGTTCGGCATCAGCCCGACCAATGGCCGCGTTGTCGTCATCGAAATGAACCCGCGCGTGTCGCGGTCCTCGGCGCTGGCCTCCAAGGCCACCGGCTTCCCGATCGCCAAGGTCGCCGCCAAGCTGGCGGTGGGCTATACGCTGGACGAATTGCGCAACGAGATCACCGGTGGGCTGACCCCGGCCTCGTTCGAGCCGTCGATCGATTACGTGGTCACCAAGATTCCGCGTTTTGCTTTCGAGAAGTTCCCGCAGGCCGACGCACGCCTGACCACGCAGATGAAGTCGGTGGGCGAGGTGATGGCGATGGGCCGCACCTTCCAGGAATCGCTGCAAAAGGCCTTGCGCGGCCTGGAAACCGGCAAGATCGGGCTGGACCCGACCGGCCTGGATCTGAGCAGCGAAGACGACATCGCCGCGCTCAAGCGCGAGCTCAAGGCACCGGGCCCGGAGCGTCTGTTCTATGTCGCCGATGCATTCCGCGCCGGCATGACGGTGGACGAGGTGTACGCGCTGTCGTTCATCGACCCCTGGTTCCTGGACCAGATCGAGGAACTGATCAGCCACGAACAGCAGCTGGCCGACGACGGCATGCCGGCACTGGATGCGGCGCGTCTGCGCATGCTCAAGCGCGCCGGTTTCTCCGATGCGCGTCTGGCCGAGCTGATCGGCAGCAACGAAGAATCGGTGCGCACGCTGCGCCGCGCGCTGAAGGTGCGCCCGGTGTACAAGCGCGTTGACTCGTGCGCGGCCGAGTTCGCCACCAGCACTGCATATCTGTATTCGACCTACGAGGACGAATGCGAAGCGCTGCCGACCGGTCGCGACAAGATCATGATCCTGGGCGGCGGGCCGAATCGCATTGGCCAGGGCATCGAGTTCGACTATTGCTGCGTGCATGCGGCGCTGGCGCTGCGCGATGATGGCTTTGAAACCATCATGGTCAACTGCAATCCGGAAACCGTCTCCACCGACTACGACACCTCCGACCGTCTGTACTTCGAGCCGCTGACGCTGGAAGACGTGCTGGAAATCGTCGAGCTGGAGCAGCCCAAGGGTGTGATCGTGCAGTACGGCGGCCAGACTCCGCTGAAGCTGGCGCGTGCGCTGGAAGCCAATGGCGTGCCGGTGATCGGCACCAGCCCAGATTCGATCGACCTGGCCGAAGACCGCGAGCGTTTCCAGCAGCTGGTCGACAAGCTGGGCCTGAAGCAGCCGCCGAACCGCATCGCCCGCAACGCCGACGAAGCCTTGGTGCTGGCGCGCGAGATCGGCTACCCGCTGGTGGTGCGCCCGAGCTACGTGCTGGGCGGCCGCGCGATGGAAATCGTCTACGGCGAATCCGACCTGGCACGCTATGTGCGCGATGCAGTGAAGGTCTCCAACGACTCGCCGGTGCTGCTGGACCGCTTCCTGGACAACGCGGTGGAAGTGGACGTGGACATCATTGCCGACAAGGACGGCAACGTGCTGATCGGCGGGGTGATGGAGCATATCGAAGAGGCCGGCGTGCATTCGGGCGATTCGTCGTGCTCGCTGCCGCCGTATTCGCTCTCGCCGCAGACCCAGGCCGAACTGCGTCGCCAGGTGGTGATGCTGGCCGAAGGCTTGAACGTGGTCGGCCTGATGAACACCCAGTTCGCGGTGCAGGTCAACGATGCCGGCGACGACATCGTCTATCTGCTCGAAGTGAATCCGCGCGCCTCGCGTACCGTACCGTTCGTGTCCAAGGCCATCGGCATGCCGCTGGCCAAGATCGCCGCCCGCTGCATGGCCGGCAAGACGCTGGCCGAGCAGGGCGCCACCAAGGAAATCGTGCCGGACTACTACTCGGTGAAGGAGGCGATCTTCCCGTTCGCCAAGTTCCAGGGCGTCGACCCGATCCTCGGGCCGGAAATGCGCTCCACCGGCGAGGTGATGGGCGTGGGCCGCAGCTTCAGTGCCGCGTTCGCTCGTGCGCAGGAAGCCGGCGGCATCAAGGCGCCGCCGGTGGGCAAGGCGTTCGTGTCGGTGCGCGACCCCGACAAGCAGCGCGTGTTGCCGGTGGCACAGGCGCTGGTGGAGCGTGGCTTCACCCTGGTGGCCACGCGCGGCACCGGTGCGTGGCTGCAGCAGAACGGGCTGAGCTGCGAGATCGTCAACAAGGTGGCCGAAGGCCGCCCGCATATCGTCGATTCGATCAAGAACGGCGAGATCGTCTATATCGTCAATACCACCGAAGGTCGCGCTGCCATCTCCGATTCGTTCTCGATCCGGCGTGAAGCGTTGCAGCATCGCGTGACCTATTCGACCACTGTCGCCGGCGCCAAGGCGCTGGTGCAATCGCTGGAATTCCGCGGCACCGGCCCCGTGTGGTCGCTGCAGGAACTGCACAAGGAGCTGGAAGCATGAGAGCACCCATGACGTTGAAGGGCGCGCAGCGCCTGCGCGAAGAGCTGGAGCAGTTGAAGTCGGTCAAGCGCCCGGAGGTGATCAACGCGATCGCCGAAGCGCGTGCGCACGGCGATTTGAAGGAAAACGCCGAGTACCATGCTGCGCGCGAGCAGCAGAGCTTCATCGAAGGCCGCATCAAGCAGCTGGAAAGCGAGCTCTCGCATGCCGAGATCATCGACATCACCAAGTTGTCGGCCGGCACCAAGATCGTGTTCGGCGCCACGGTGACGCTGGCAGATACCGAGACCGACGAAGAAAAGCGCTACCAGATCGTTGGCGACCTGGAAGCGGACATCAAGATGGGCCTGATCGCGATTTCCTCGCCGCTGGCGCGTGCGCTGATCGGCAAGCTGGAGGGCGATTCGGTCACCATCGATGCGCCGGCCGGCCAGCGCGAGTACGAAGTGGTCAGCGTCGCGTACCTGGACTGAGCGGCAATACCGCGCGATGACCACCGCCACGCTGCTGCTGCCGGAAAAACGCCGCCTGCCCGGAACCCTGGGCAATGCGCTGGTGGCGCGTGCCTTGGCGCGCGCCGACCAGCAGCAGGCCGTAAGTGGTGAGGTGGCGCAGCTGCAGCGCCATTTCACCCTGACCCCGGCGCATTGGCCGGTGGCTGCGTTGACCCGCCAGCTGGATGCGGGCGATGCCGCCGGCGCCACCTGGGTACGTGCCGACCCAGCCTATGTGGTGCCGGACATGCAGGGCGCCCGTCTGATGGGCTATGGCGAAGCGCTCGGTCCCACCGCCGAGGATGTGGCGGTGTTGCTGCCGCTCCTCAAGCCGATGTTCGGCGATGCCGGTTTCCTGCTCGACGCGCCCACGCCGTCGCGCTGGTATCTGCGGTTGTCCCCGGACGCGACGTTGCCGCATTTCGTGCCGCCGGATGTCGCAATCGGCGACGACCTGTTCGAGCATCTGCCGGCAGGCGATGCAGGCCGGCGCTGGCGTGCCTTGCTGACGGAGGCGCAGGTGCTGCTGCATCAGCATCCCTGGAACGAGGGCCGCGTGGCCAGCGGCAAGCCGGCGATCAATTCACTGTGGTTCTGGGGTGGCGGTGTGGTGCCGCGTGCAGTGACATCGCCGCATCGTCAGGTGCGCAGCCGCGAGTCGTTGCTGCGTGCGTTGGCGCTTGCCGCCGATGCCGATGCGCAGGGCGAACAGCGCGTGGATGCGCTGGTGGATCTGCGCCATCTGCGCTCATTGCAGCAGTTTGGCGACGAAGCGGTGGCACCGCTATTGGCGGCAATGGCGCGCGGCGAGCTGGATCGGCTGGTGCTGGATTTCCAGGACGGTGAAACGCTGTCGCTGGCACGCACGCAACGTTGGCGGTTCTGGCGAACGCCGCGCCTGCAGCTGGCGCAATGACGTCCAGCCCGCGGATCGTCCGGCGGCCTGCGGGGCCGGCCGGGCAATGGCCCGATGCCATGCTGCCGCTGCTGCGCCGTCTCTATGCCGCGCGCGGCGTGCGCGACGCGCAGGGCGCGCAGCCGCGCCTGGGGCAACTGCTGTCGCCGCAGCTGCTGCACAACAGCGATGTGGCCGCCAACCTGTTGGCCGATGCGATTGCACAGCAACGGCGCATCCTGGTGGTGGGCGATTTCGATTGCGATGGCGCCACCGCCTGCGCGGTGGGTGTGCGTGGTTTGCGCATGCTCGGGGCGCTGGATGTGCACCACGCCGTGCCCAATCGCATGGTGCATGGCTATGGCCTGTCGCCGGCCTTGGTCGACGAACTGGCCGCGCTGCAGCCGGATGTGCTGGTCACCGTCGATCACGGCATCGCCTGCCATGCCGGTGTGGCCGCAGCCAAGGCGCGCGGCTGGACGGTGCTGGTCACCGACCACCATCTGCCGGGGGAGGTGTTGCCGCCAGCCGATGCGATCGTCGACCCCAACCTGGCCGAAGACAGCTTTCCCAGCAAGACCCTGGCCGGGGTCGGCGTGATCTTCTACGTGTTGCTGGCCTTGCGCAGCACGCTGCGCGCACGCGGTGCATTTGCCGACCGCAGTGAACCCGATCTGTCGGTACTGCTGGATCTGGTAGCCGTCGGCACGGTGGCCGACCTGGTGCCGCTGGACACCAACAACCGTGCCCTGGTGTCGGCCGGCCTGCGTCGGTTGCGCGAAGGCAAGGGCTGCATCGGCCTGCGAGCGTTGATCGATGCCTGCGGCCGCGATGTGGCGCGGCTGAGCGCCAGCGATATCGGCTTTGCGCTCGGGCCACGTCTCAATGCGGCCGGTCGGCTCGAGGACATGGCACTGGGCATCGAGCTGCTGCTCAGCGAAGACTGGGGCCGCGCGCGCGAGATTGCTGGCACGCTGGAAGAAATCAATGCCGAGCGCCGTGCGGTGCAGCAGCTGATGACCGACGACGCCGAGCAGGCCGTCACCAAGGTGGTGCTGGATGCCGATGGTGCGTTGCCGATGGCCGCCTGCCTGTTCGATGCCGACTGGCACCCGGGCGTGATCGGCCTGGTCGCCTCCAAACTCAAGGACCGGCTGCACCGTCCGGTGATCGCGCTGGCGCCAGCGGAGCCGGGCAGCAGCCAGCTACGTGGCTCGGCGCGGTCGATCCCCGGCCTGCACATCCGCGATGTGCTGGCGGCGGTGGACGCGCGCCATCCTGGCCTGATCCAGAAGTTCGGTGGCCATGCGATGGCTGCCGGGCTGAGCATCGATCACGCGGCATTGGCCACCTTCGAACAGGCCTTTCAAGCACAGGTGCAGGCGATGGTGGACGCCTCGCTGCTGCATGCCGAATTGCACAGCGACGGCGAACTGGCCGCGCACGAACTCGATCACGTGCATGCCGAAGCGCTGCGCGTGGCCGGGCCGTGGGGGCAGGGTTTTCCCGAGCCCTTGTTCGATGGTCGGTTCGAAGTATTGCAATACCGTGTGCTCAAGGAGCGCCATCTCAAACTGACCTTGCGCTGCCCCGGCCGGCCCGAGCCGCTCAACGCCATCCACTTCAATGGCTGGCGCGGCAGCGAGCCCGCGCGCGTGGTGCGGCTGGCGTACCGTCTGGTCAGCGACGACTACCGCGGCGGCACGGCGGTGCAGTTGATCGTCGAACATTGCGAGCCGGCGTCGTTATCTGGGTGAGTGCGCCGCCGGGCCTGGGCGGCGTTGGCAATGCAACCTCCTACGGGCGCGGCATGCCGCAGTGGCGGGCATCGCTGCCAGTCATCACCCCACCAACGCAGGCGTCGTTGCAGGCGTGGCGGCCTGTGGTTCTCGCGCCGCCATGCCGAACAACGGCCGCAGCCAGCGCACGCGGCGGATCAGGTATTCGTGCAACAGCAGGCACCCCGCCACGGTGGCAAGCAGCACCAGCGCCGGCTCCAGCCAGGGGCCCAAGTGCAGCGGCGCCAGCCAGTACAGCGCCAGGATGATCAGGCTTTGATGCAGGATGTACCAGGGGAACACCGCCTGGGTGCAGTACGGCAGCCAGGCAAACGGGCGATTCAGACGCTGTCTTGCCCAGCCCAGCAGCGTGAGCAGGGCCAGCCAGGTATAGGCCGCACGGGCCAGTCGTTCCACCACGTCCCAGCGTACCGTTGCCAGCATGTCGGACAGCTGTGCAGGATCGAGCGTACGCCCCAGATGCCGGATGCCCAGCTCGAGCGTGATCGCCAGCAGCGCCGCGATCAGGGTCGGCCAGCGCAATTGCACCACCCAGTCCCAGAAGCGTGCGCGATGGGCCAGCACATACCCGAGCACGAACAGCGGAAACGATTCGGCATGCACGAACCAGTCGCCAACCAATGCGTGGGTCGGCGGATGGCGCGGCATCACCCACAGCACGCAGAAGGCTTCCCAGAGGATGGGGACGAGCAGCAGGGCCGGGCCCGCAATGGAGCTGGGCAGGCGCGGCAGGGTGACGGGCAAGGCGCGGCCCAGCGCAATCATCGCCATCAACACCAGGGTGTAGGGCAGCAGATAGGCCAGGTACCACAGGTGGTTCCAGGTGATCCCGTGCTCCCAGCCATCGAAGCTGCCGGCCGGCCACGGCCGCAGCTGCCAATAGCGCAGCAGAAAGCTGCCGAACCCGGGGACCACCTTGCCGTTGCTCACGCCCTGGCAGTAGGCCTGCACTGCCACCACGACGAACATGCCGAACACTAGTGGCGGCAGCAAGCGCCCGCAGCGCCGCCACGCGAACTGCCACGGCGCACGCTCGGCCCGCGCCAGGCCAATCGCCATGCCCGAGATCAGGAACAGCAGCGGCATCCGCCAGCGGTTGAGCGCAATCATCGGCGGCTGCAGCCAGTCGGTGGTGTAGGCGCTCTTCAGGTGGAAATCCCAGCCGGCCACATAGGCCATGCCTACGTGATAGAGGATCAGCAGGGCGAAGGCGAAGACGCGCAAGGCATCGATATCGTGGTGGCGCTCGGTCATGGTGCGGTCGGTAACGGAAGAAGTGGGTGCATCCTGCCCGCCGGCTCGCAAGGGCATAGGTGTCAGGGGTGGAAGTGCCCCGGCGCAGTGACCAGTTGTGCCGTCCCAGGGACGAATGGGGGCGGCGGGGGTGACGGTTTCGCCCCGTCGCGCAGGCCTCTATGATCGCCAGCTGCCAACTGCGGACGTGTGCAATGGAAACGACCGGGCCACGCCCGCCGACACCTAGGGACGGAGTGCGTCACTTCGCCACGCGCTGGGCGGTGACGATCTGGTTGCTGGTGTTCTACCTGAGTGCATTGGGCAACACGCTGAGCGCATGGCTGGCAGGGCGCCGCGATGGCGAGGCGATCGTGCTGTGGCAGGTGTTGAGCTGGGAGTTGAGCAGCGCCACCGCGGCGCTGTTGCTGTTGCCGGCAGTACTCTTTCTATGTGCCCGATGGCCGCTGGAGGCCGCTGCCTGGCGGCGGCGCCTGCCGGTGTATGCGGCGGCTGCGCTGGGATGGTGGTTGGCGCATGTGGCCGGCATGGTGGTGTTGCGTAAGTTGATTTACGCCCTGGCCGGTACCCATTACGACTTCGGGGGCGGGCTGCAGTGGATGTACGAGCTGTCCAAGGATCTGCGCACCTTTGCCCTGCTGGTGGCGTTGCAGCACACCTTGAGCTGGTACGCGCGGCGCCGCCAGGGCGAGGCGCATCTGCTTGCCGCGCCGGAGGAGGGGCCGCCAGTGGAGCCGTTGGACCGGCCGGAGCGCTTTCTGGTGCGCAAGCTCGGTCGGGATTTTTTGGTGGCTACCGCAGATATCGAATGGATCCAGGCCTCGGGCAACTACGTCAACCTGCGCGTGCGCGGGCATGACTACCCTCTGCGCAGCACCATGGCGGCGATCGAGGCCCGGCTGGACCCGGCCGTGTTCGTGCGCATCCACCGCAGCTATCTGGTCAATCTTGGGCAGGTGCAGGCCATCGAGCCGGCCGATTCGGGCGACGCGCGCGTGCACCTGCGCGACGCCACCGTGTTGCCCTGCAGTCGTAGCCATCTGGTCACGCTGCGCGCGCACGCCGGGCAGGCTGCGGCCGGGTCCAGGACCGAGCCACTGCCGGTGCGCTGACCGGCAATCTGGTTTAGGCAGGAAGATGCCCGGGAACGCACGGCGTGTCGCGCAGCGGTTCCGGCGTCGCGGGCCGGGCGTCGCAGCCGTTGCGACACTGGCGCGCAACGCTAGCGATATCGCACTGGTCGAGCGAGCGCGAGAGGGCAGGTGCGCGTCGCCGTCCCCGTTGCGCGGCATGGCCGGGCAGACGCCTCCGCGTTCCGCCGCCGCCGCCCGCTTGCTAAACTAACCAGCTTGTTTGCCGGAAGTCCGTCATGATCGAAACCAATCCGATCCGCCAGCGCATCACCGATCTCAACGATCGCGTGCTCTCGCTCAGGGGGTATCTTTGACTACGACGCCAAGAAAGAGCGTCTAGAGGAAGTCAGCCGGGAGCTGGAAAGCCCCGACGTATGGAACGACGCCGAACGTGCCCAGGCCCTGGGACGTGAGCGCTCCATGCTGGAAAAGACCGTCATCGGCATCGCCGACGTGCTGGCCGGCCTGACCGATGCCGGCGATCTGCTCGAGCTGGCCGACAGCGAGCAGGACGAAGACACCGCCGTGGCGGTGATCGCCGATCTGGACAAGTACCAGGCGCACGTGGAAAAGCTGGAATTCCAGCGCATGTTCTCCGGCCAGATGGACGGCGCCAACGCCTTCGTCGATATCCAGGCCGGCGCTGGCGGCACCGAGGCACAGGACTGGGCCGAAATCCTGCTGCGCATGTACCTGCGCTGGGCCGAGTCGCGCGGTTGGAAGACCGAGCTGATGGAAGTGTCCGGCGGTGAAGTGGCGGGCATCAAGTCGGCCACCGTGCGCATCGAAGGCGAGTACGCCTATGGCTGGCTCAAGACCGAAATCGGCGTGCACCGGCTGGTGCGCAAGTCGCCGTTCGATTCGGACAACCGCCGGCATACCAGCTTCACCTCGGTATTCGTATCGCCGGAGGTGGACGACAATATCGAGATCGACATCAACCCGGCCGATCTGCGCACCGACGTGTATCGCTCCTCCGGTGCCGGCGGTCAGCACGTCAACAAGACCGAATCGGCCGTGCGTATCACGCACATCCCGACCAATACGGTGGTCGCCTGCCAGACCGGCCGCAGCCAGCACCAGAACCGCGACAACGCGATGAAGATGCTGGCCGCCAAGCTGTACGAGCTGGAAGTGCAGAAGCGCAATGTCGAGCGCGACGCGCTGGAAGCGACCAAGTCCGACATCGGCTGGGGCAGCCAGATCCGCAACTACGTGCTCGATCAGAGCCGCATCAAGGATCTGCGCACCGGCATCGAGCGTAGCGACACGCAGAAAGTGCTGGACGGCGATCTGGACGAATTCGTCGAGGCCAGCCTGAAGGCGGGTCTGGCAGCGGGTTCCAAACGCCTGGATGCCTGATCGCGGTACGCCGTCGGCATCAAGCTGCCGGCGGCGCGGTATGACGAGGCGGCCTGTGCGCTATGTCCGGGTCGCACGACACCCGCGCTACGGCGGACGATCCAGTCGATCGTCCGCCGGTCATCGTCGCACTGTAAAAACAGGAGCCAGCGCTGCCGGCTCCTCACTCCCCACCGGGCACGCGCCCGACCTATCGCAGACCGATTCCCGCCATGACCGAACAGACCCCCGCGCCGCAACTTCCCGTCGACGAGAACAGCCTCATCGCCGAGCGTCGCGCGAAACTGGGCGCGTTGCGCGGCCAGGGCATCGCGTATCCGAACGACTTCGTGCGCGAACATTTCGCCGGTGATCTGCAAGCCGAATTCGCCGACGCGCAGACCTGGACCGCAGAGGCGCTGGAGGCCAGCGGGCGCACGGTGCGCATGGCCGGCCGCCTGATGGCCAAGCGGGTCATGGGCAAGGCCAGCTTTGCGCAGATTCAGGACGAATCCGGGCGTGTGCAGCTGTTCCTGCAGGGCAATGTGCTCGGCGATGCCTATACCGCCTTCAAGGGCTGGGATGTGGGCGACATCGTGGCAGTGGAGGGGGGGCTCACCCGCACCAAGACCGGCGAGCTGTCGGTCAAGGCCGGCGCGCTGCGCCTGCTGACCAAGTCGCTGCGCCCGCTGCCGGACAAGTGGCACGGCCTGTCGGACGTGGAGCAGCGCTACCGCCAGCGTTACGTCGACCTGATCGTGACCCCCGAGGCGCGCGAGGTCTTCATCAAGCGCTCCAAGATCATCCGCGCGATGCGTGCGTGGCTGGACGCGCGCCGCTTCCTGGAAGTGGAAACGCCGATGATGCATTACATCCCCGGTGGCGCCACGGCCAAGCCGTTCACCACCCACCACAACGCGCTGGACCTGAACCTGTACCTGCGCGTGGCCCCGGAGCTGTACCTCAAGCGCCTGGTGGTCGGTGGCCTGGAGCGCGTCTACGAGATCAACCGCAATTTCCGCAACGAAGGCGTGTCGACCCGGCACAACCCCGAGTTCACCATGCTCGAGCTCTACGAGGCCTACGCCACGTACCACGAGATCATGGATCTGACCGAGCAGGTCATCCGCGACACCGCACAGACGGTGCTGGGGACCACCCAGGTGAGCTGGGACGGCGCCGACATCGATCTGGCGCCGGCTTTCCGGCGCTGGCGCATGGATGAGGCCGTCCGTCACCACAACCCTGAGATCAGCGCCGCCGACTGCACCGACCGCGAGGCGCTGCTGCGCCACTGCGAGCGACTGAAGATCCGGGTCAAGCCGTCCTACGGCTGGGGCAAGCTGCTGCTGGAGATCTTCGAAGCCACCGTCGAACACACCCTGGTGCAGCCGACCTTCATCACCGACCATCCGGTCGAGGTGTCGCCGCTGGCGCGTTCCAGCGACACCGAGCCGGGGTACACCGATCGCTTCGAGCTCTTCATCAATGGCAAGGAGCTGGCCAACGGCTTCTCCGAGCTCAATGACCCCGAAGACCAGGCCGCACGCTTCCAGGCGCAGGTGCAGGCCAAGGACGGCGGCGACGACGAAGCCATGCATTTCGACGCCGATTACATCCGTGCGTTGGAGTACGGCATGGCGCCGACCGGGGGTCTGGGCATCGGTATCGACCGTCTGGTGATGCTGCTGACCGGCAGCACCTCGATCCGTGACGTCCTGCTGTTTCCGTACATGCGGCCGGAAGCCTGACTTTTTTGTGCCAAGCGCGTGCTCACGGCACAGATACTGCATATGCTAGGGCGGAGCCTCGAACGCCGTGACGTTCGGGGGAGTCGACAGAGGGGTCGACGTCATCGCTTTTCCGTTCTCGGGATAGAGGAGCAACGGCTATGCAGGATGTTTTAGGGAGTCCGGACGGCATCGTGTCGGCGGATACATGGGGAAGCTGGGCGGAAAAGGCGGATCTGGGATTGAACATCGTCATTGTCGATGACCAGATGTCTGCGCGGACGATGCTGCGCCATGTCATCGAGGACATCGCGCCGGAACTGAAGGTCTACGATTTCGGCGACCCGCTCGACGCGTTGGCATGGTGCGAGGCCGGGCGCGTGGACCTGTTGCTGCTCGACTACCGCATGCCGGGCATGGATGGTCTGGAGTTCGCGCGGCGGCTGCGCCGGCTGCCCAGTCATCGCGACATTCCAATCATCCTGATCACCATCGTCGGCGACGAGCCGATTCGCCAGGCAGCGCTGGAAGCCGGTGTGATCGACTTCCTGGTCAAGCCGATCCGCCCGCGCGAATTGCGCGCGCGGTGTTCCAACCTGCTGCAGCTGCGCCAGCAGAGCGAAAGCGTCAAGCAACGCGCGCTGTCGCTGGAGCAACGTCTGCTGGCCAGCATGAACGAGGTCGAGGAGCGCGAGCGCGAAACCTTGTCGCGGCTGGCGCGCGCCATCGAGTACCGCGATTCGGGCACCAGCGCGTTCCTGGAGCGCATGTCGCACGTTGCCGGCCTGATCGCCGAGCAACTGGGGTTGTCGGAAGAAGAAGTGCGCATCATCGAGATGGCCGCGCCGCTGCACGACATGGGCAAGATCGCCATTCCCGATGCGGTGCTGCTCAAGCCGGGCAAGCTCACCGACGACGAGATGAGCATCATGAAGCGCCACCCGCGGATCGGCTACGAGCTGCTCAGCGGCAGCCAGAACCGCTTCATCCAGGTCGGCGCCCTGATCGCGCTGCGCCACCACGAGCGCTACGACGGCACCGGCTATCCGGATGGACTGGTCGGCGAAGCGATTCCGCTGGAGGCGCGCATCGTGGCGGTGGCCGACGTGTTCGACGCCTTGCTGTCGCCGCGCCCGTACAAGGAAGCGTGGACGATGGATGCCGCGCTGGCCTATCTGTACGCGCAGCGCGGCCGCCTGTTCGATCCGCGCTGCGTGGATGCGTTGCTGCGCGGCCGTGCACAGCTTGACCAGATTTGCGGGGAATTCTCCACCGCATCGGCGCGACCCGGGGTGTGAGGTGAGGGCGGTGCTCGGCCAGCTGCGGGACCGGCTTGCGCGGTGTCCCGACAGCGAGCATGGTCAGGCGATGGTGCGCATCGTCATGATCCTGCTGATCCTGGCCTACACCCTGGCATTCGCCTCGCACTGGCAGTTACCCCGGCACCAACTGCAGCTGCTGCTGGGCATGATCGCAGTCGGGCAGGCCGGGGCGGTGCTGATCTTCGCGTGGATTGTGGTGAGGCCACGGCGCTCGCATCTGCGCCGCACGCTCGGCATGCTGGCCGACTATGGCCTGATCGGTCTGGCCATGACCTGGTTCGGCGCGCCGATGGCCTGCCTGTCCGTGGTATTGCTATGGGTCACCATCGGCAATGGCCTGCGCTTCGGCAGCCATGCCCTGCAGACGGCCACCGCAATGGGTGCGCTCAGTTTCGGTATGACACTTGCCAATAGTGTGTACTGGCAACAACAACTGGAGCTGGCGATCGCGCTATTGGGTGCGCTGGTCATCATTCCCATGTCATTGTTGCGTCTGCTACACGAGGGCGCGGACGCGTGCGTTGCGCCGTTGCCCCACAGGATCGGCGACGCGGCAGCGACGCACGAACGGATTCCCACACCAGCGACGCCACCGCGCGTCTGAGGCTCCTATGACGTCTCCCTTGCCATGGTTGAAACGACGCCTATCCGGGCGGGCGGATACGGAACACGCGCAAAACCTGATCCGCATCATCATCACCACGTTGTTCATTTCGTACCTGGGCTGGCGCTATCAGCACACCCATGGCGATACCTTGATGGCCACCTGGCTGATCCTGGTCGGCGAGCTGGTGGTGTCGCTGGGCCTGATGGTGGCCATCCTGTTGCGACCGCAGGTCTCGCATACGCGCCGCCTGATCGGCATGCTGCTGGACTACACCTGCACCGGCGCCATCATGGCGATCCAGGGCGAGCCGGCCTCGCCGCTGTACGCGGTGTGCATGTGGGTGACCATCGGTAATGGCCTGCGCTATGGCAGCAACTATCTGCGTGCGGCGACCGCGATGGGCAGCCTGTGCTTTCTCAGTGCGATCCTGATCTCGCCGTACTGGAAGGCCAATCCGTATCTCAGCTGGGGCCTGTGGCTGGGCCTGATCGCAGTGCCGCTGTATTTCGACTCGCTGCTGCGTGCGATGACCCGCGCCGTGCGCGAGGCGCGCCATGCCAACCAGGCCAAGAGCCGCTTCCTGGCCAACATGAGCCACGAGTTCCGCACCCCCCTCAACGGGTTGTCGGGCATGACCGAAGTGCTAGCGACCACGCGACTGGACGCGGAGCAGAAGGAATGCCTCAACACCATCCAGGCATCGGCGCGCAGCCTGCTGTCACTGGTGGAAGAGGTACTGGACATTTCGGCGATCGAAGCCGGCAAGATCCGGATCGATCAGCGCGATTTCTCGCTGCGCGAGCTGATCGGTTCGGTCAGCATGATCCTGCAGCCGCAGGCCAGGACGCGCGGGCTGGACTAC
Source organism: Xanthomonas sp. NCPPB 1068 (assembly GCF_041479385.2). NCBI lineage: Bacteria > Pseudomonadati > Pseudomonadota > Gammaproteobacteria > Lysobacterales > Lysobacteraceae > Xanthomonas > Xanthomonas sp. NCPPB 1068. Next base: position 2,176,258 of record NZ_CM192986.1, read on the forward strand.
GCCATGCAGGTGGCCGCCGACGTGCCGGACCTGCTCAAGGGCGATACCGGCCATCTGCGCCAGGTGCTGCTCAACCTGGTCGGCAATGCGGTCAAGTTCACCGAATACGGGCACGTGCTGCTGCGGGTCACGCGGCTCTCCCGCGGTGCCGAGCAGTCGGTGCGGCTGCGTTTCGAAGTCGAAGACAGTGGCATTGGCGTACCGCTGGACATGCGCCCGCGGCTGTTCGAGGCCTTCGAGCAGGCCGACGTCGGATTGTCGCGACGGTACGAGGGCACCGGGCTGGGCACCACGATCGCCAAGGGCCTGGTGGAGGCGATGGGCGGCAGCATCGGGTTCAGGGAGAACAAGCCCAGCGGTAGCGTGTTCTGGTTCGAGTTGCCGCTGGCGATCGGCGAGCCGTCCAGGGCCGCCCCCAGCCGCGCGGCGGCCAGTGCGCTGGAAGAGGTGTCTGACGAGCTGGAGGCCTCCAACGTCATCGCCTTCTCCAACCCGTTCCTGCGTCACCGCGCGCGCGTGCGCAGCATGCGCATGCTGGTGGCCGACGACCACGAAGCCAACCGCATGGTGCTGCAGCGCCTGCTGGAAAAGGCAGGGCACAAGGTGCTGTGCGTCAATGGCGCCGAGCAGGTGCTCGATGCCATGGCCGATGAAGACTTCGACGCAGTGATCGTGGATCTGCACATGCCGGGCATGAATGGCCTGGACATGCTCAAGCAGCTGCGGGTGATGCAGGCCGGCGGCATGCGCTACACGCCGGTGGTGGTGCTCAGCGCCGACGTGACGCCCGAAGCCATCCGCGGCTGCGAGCAGGCCGGTGCACGCGCCTTCCTGGCCAAGCCGGTGGTGGCGGCCAAACTGCTCGACACCCTGGCCGATCTGGCGGTCAGCACGCGTCCGTTGGCGAGCCCGGCCACCACGGTGCAGTTGCCGACCAGTTTCGAAGGCGTGCTGGATGCGAGCGTGCTGGACGAGCTGGCGGCATTGGGCATGGGCGACGAATTCGAACGTCAGTTCGTACGGCAATGCCTGGACGATGCGCAAAACTGCGTGGCTGCGATCGAGCGCGACGGCACGCGCTCGGACTGGGAGCAATTGCGCGAGAGCGCGCATGCGCTACGTGGCGTTGCCAGCAACCTGGGTCTGGCGCAGGTGGCCACCAACGGCGGCGAGCTGATGCGCATGGCCGATTGGCAGCTGCAGGCCGAATGGCGGCAGCGGCTGTCCGTGCTGCGTGAGCAATTGACGGCCGGCAAGGATGCACTCGACGCACGCGTGCGAGGCGTCAAGGACGACGAGTGCTCCCCCCGTAGTAGCGAATAGACCGCCGCCGCATCAGCCCGCGTCGAGCCCGGAGCGCCGCGACTGCGCGCGCACCAGGCGGTCCATCGTGCGCAGCGATTTCTCGCCGAGCTGCATCGCCGTGTCGACCCAGATCTCGGTGATGCGCATCATCTCCTCCAGCGGCACGGCGGTGGTCATCTCGCGCACCTGCTGCATCGCCGCCCAGGCGTGCGGGGTGCGCTTGCTCTCGCGGATGACCTGTTCCACCGCGGCGACACCCTGGCCGCGCGGCACCACGCGGTCCACCAGCCCCATGCCGAGCAGTTCCTCGGCCGAATACAGATTGCCTTCGAGCATGATCTTCTGCGCCAGCTGCGCGCTGATGCGCTGGCACATGAAGGAATAGGCGCCCATGCCCGGGAACAGGTCGAACAGCACTTCGGGCAGCCCCATCATCACGCCTTCCTCGGCAATGATGGTGTGGCAGCTCAGCGCCGCTTCGAAGCCACCGCCCAGCGCATTGCCCTGGACAAGTGCGATGGTGTGCGCACGCGCGCCCAGGCCGACGTGGAAGGCATGCACGCCGCGCACGCAGCGCTGCGCGTAGTCGAGCAGGCGCGCGCGGTCGCCTTCGCGAATCAGCTGGCAGAACAGGGCCAGGTCACCGCCGAGATTGAATACGTCGCTGTCCGAGGCCAGCACCACGTGCGGCGCCAGGACGCCGGCGGTGGTGAGGCGCTGGCCCAGGTTGGTCTGATAGCCGGTGATGTCGTCGACCAGGCGCGTCGAAAAGCAGGCGCGCCCCGGGTTGATGGCCAGGTCGGCATGCATATGGATCCAGTACACGTCACGCTGCGGTTCTTCGATGATGCGGAGGGTGGAGCCGATATTGGTGCGAATGAAGGGTTGAACTGCAGACATGGTGATTCTCCGTGAAGACCGTCCGGCCGGCTGCCTTGCGGACGGAGAAAAGGGTGAACGCCTGAGCGTGCGCCGACATCCGATTCTATGCGTGCAAAAGCGAACGCCCGCAAGGCCTTGCGGCGTTGCGGGCGTGCCTGGAGGCTGAACGCCCCGGTCGATCACGGTGCTGCGGGCTTATGCCTTGGGCGCATCCCGCAGTTCGCGGCGCAGGATCTTGCCGACATTGGTTTTCGGCAGTTCCTTGCGGAACTCGATCACCCTGGGCTGCTTGTAGCCGGTCAGGTTGGCACGGCAATGCGCCTTCACGTCCTCGGCGGTCAGGGCGGGGTCCTTCTTCACGATCACGGCCTTGACGATTTCGCCGGATTTTTCATCCGGCACGCCGACCGCTGCCACTTCCAGCACGCCGGGCAGGGTGGCGATCACGTCTTCGATCTCGTTCGGGTAGACGTTGAAACCGGACACCAGAATCATGTCCTTCTTGCGGTCGACGATGTAGACAAAGCCACGTTCGTCCATGCGCGCGATGTCGCCGGTGTGCAGCCAGCCGTCGTCGTCCATCACCTTGGCGGTTTCGTCGGGCTTCTTCCAATAGCCCTTCATCACCTGCGGACCCTTGATGCACAACTCGCCGATCTCGCCGACCGGCAGCGCCACGCCGGCGTCGTCCTTGATGCAGGCATCGGTGGACGGAATCGGCAGGCCGATCGCGCCGTTGTAGTCCTTCAGGTCCATCGGGTTGATGCAGGCGGCCGGCGAGGTTTCGGTCAGGCCATAGGCCTCGACCAGGGTCAGCCCGGTCACTTTCTTCCAACGTTCGGCCACCGAGCGCTGTACGGCCATGCCGCCGCCCAGGGTCATCTTGAGCGAGGAAAAATCGACCTGATCGAAGCCGGGCGTATTGAGCAGTCCGTTGAACAGCGTGTTGACGCCGGTGAAGGCGGTGAAGCGGGTCTTCTTCAGTTCCTTGACGAAGCCGGGCATGTCGCGCGGATTGCTGATCAGGTGATTGCAGCCGCCGATCTTCATGAAGACCAGGCCGTTCGCCGTCAAGGCGAAGATGTGGTACAGCGGCAGCGCGGTGATGACCACCTCGTTGCCTTCCTCCATCTTGCCGGTGCCGGCCAGCCACTGGTGCGCCTGCTGCATGTTGGCCACCAGGTTGCGGTGGGTCAGCATCGCGCCCTTGGCCACGCCGGTGGTGCCGCCGGTGTATTGCAGGAACGCGATGTCGTCCGCCTCGATCTGCAGGGTCGGTACCTTGTGCTTGCGGCCCAGCGCCAGCGCCTCGCGGAAGCGGATCGCGCCCTTGATGCGGTACTCCGGCACCAGTTTCTTGACGTACTTGACGACGAAGTTGACCAGCGCGCCCTTCGGAAAGCCAAGCATGTCGCCCAGGCCGGTGGTGATCACCTGCCTGACCTGCGTGTCGGCGATGACCTGCTGCACGGTGGTGCCGAAGTTGTCGATGACCACCAGCACGCTGGCACCGGAGTCGATCAGCTGATGCTTCAACTCACGCGGTGTGTAGAGCGGATTGACGTTCACCACGGTCAGGCCGGCACGCAGGATGCCGAAGGTGGCGATCGGGTACTGCAGGCAGTTGGGCATCATCAGGGCGACGCGGTCGCCTTTCTTGAGCTGCAGCTCGCCCAGCAGATAGGCAGCAAACTGGTCGACCAGCTGATCGGCCTGCCGGTAGGTGATGGTCTTGCCGAAGCTGTGATACGCAGGACGATCGGCAAAGCGGCTGACCGAGGTCGCAAACACCTCGGCGACGGTGCGGAACTGCTCCAGATCGATCTCGGCGGCGACGCCGGCCGGATAACTTTGCAACCAAGGACGTGCCTGATTCATCTGCCCCCCTCCAGGGTGTTCTCGACGCGCCGCAGTGTGTTCCACGGCGTGACAACAACTGGCAGCATACCGTCATGAATGGAAAAGGCGAAGCGTGATGCAGGGCAGGATTCACTGGCGGCAGTGGCTGTTGGTGCTTGCGGGGACCGTGCTGCTTTGTGGATGTGCACGTCCTGCGCCAGAGCAGCGCGTTCGGCAACGCGTGGCGCAGATGCAGGCGGCAATCGAGGCACGCGATGTCGGCGAGGCGATGCAGCCGGTGGCGGCCGATTTCGTGGGTGAGCAGGGCCTGGACACGGCCGGCCTGCGTCGCATGCTGCAACTGCAGTTGCTGGGCAACCGCAAGATCGGCCTCACCCTGGGGCCGATGGACGTGCGACTGCAAGGCACGACGGCGACCGCCAGCTTCACCGCGTTGGTCACCGGGGGCGATGGGCGCTGGGTGCCCGAGCAGGCGCAGACCTACCAGGTGACGACCGGATGGCGCCTGCAGGACGGCGACTGGCAGCTCTATCACGCGCAATGGGCACCGGCCGACCGGTAAGCCTGCTGTGCGTGTGCAGCATGACGCCACACGTTGCCGCCAGCGCCGTCGTCATCGCGCGTTGGCGCCTGCGTCGCGTCCGCTGCCTGGGCGGGCGTCAGCGAAGGGGTGCGTCGTTGGCGCCGATGCCCAGCGCTGCCTGCATGCCGATGCAGGGCCGTGCGCGGGCGCCCAAGCGCGTTGGGTATGACTGGCGACTGCAGTAAACGGAGCAGGTGTCGCCGGGCGCGCGAATGCGCCGACGCCGGAGTGGGCCAACCCCAGAGACGACATTCCCGCCAGCAGGCGGGAATGTCGGGGGCAACACGCGCTGGAAGGGGCGTTACGCCGCCTTGCGCGCAGCCAGTTGACGCAGCACGTACTGCAGCAGGCCGCCGTGCTTGAAGTACTCCACTTCCTTGGGCGTGAGCAGCAGCACCTTGACCTGGAACTGCTTGACGCTGCCATCGGACTTTCTCGCATCCACGGTGGCACGGCGGCTGGCGCCGTCCTGCAGGCCGGTGATGTCCAGCACTTCCGAACCATCCAGGCCCAGCGTCTGGGCGTTTTCGTTTTCCAGGAACTGCAGCGGCAGCACGCCCATGCCGACCAGGTTGGAGCGATGGATGCGCTCGAAGCTCTCGGCAATCACTGCCTTGACCCCAAGCAGGTTGGTGCCCTTGGCCGCCCAGTCGCGCGAGGAGCCGGTGCCGTATTCCTTACCGGCCAGCACCACCAGCGGCACGCCATCGGCCTTGTACTTCACCGCCGCATCGTAGATCGCCAGCTTTTCCGGCTGGCCACCATCGGCGGGGTAGTACAGCGTGTTGCCGCCTTCTTCGCCACCGAACATCAGGTTCTTGATGCGGATGTTGGCGAAGGTGCCGCGCACCATCACATCGTCGTTGCCGCGGCGGCTGCCGTAGCTGTTGAAGTCGGCCGGCTGCACGCCACGTTCCTGCAGGAAGCGGCCCGCCGGCGAATCCTTCTTGATGTTGCCGGCCGGGGAGATGTGGTCGGTGGTGATCGAGTCGCCGAACAGGCCCATGATGCGTGCGCCGTGCACGTCGTCCACGTTGCCCACCTGCATGGTCATGCCGTCGAAGTAGGGCGGGTTCTTGATGTAGGTGGACGCGGCGTCCCACTCGTACAAGGCACCATCGGGGGAGGCAATCGTGTTCCAGCGCGTGTCGCCCTTGAACACGTCGGCGTAGTTCTGCTTGAACATCTCCGGGCCGACGGTGGCGGCGATGGTGTCGCCGATTTCCTTGTTGCTCGGCCAGATGTCGTGCAGGTACACCGGCTGCCCGTCGCTGCCGGTGCCCAGCGGCTCGGTGGTGAGGTCGATATCGGTGGTGCCGGCGATCGCGTAGGCCACCACCAGCGGCGGCGAAGCGAGGTAGTTCATCTTGACCTCGGGATGCACGCGGCCTTCGAAGTTGCGGTTGCCCGACAACACCGATGCCACCACCAGATCGTCCTTGGCGATCGCTGCAGACACATCTTCCGGCAGCGGGCCGGAGTTGCCGATGCAGGTGGTGCAGCCATAGCCCACCACGTAGAAGCCGAGTTTTTCCAGGTCGGCAAGCACGCCGGCCTTGCTCAGGTAATCGGTGACCACGCGCGAGCCCGGCCCGAGCGAGGTCTTCACCCACGGCTGCGCCTTCAGCCCCTTGGCCGCCGCGTTACGCGCGAGCAGGCCGGCGCCCAGCATCACTGCCGGATTGGAGGTGTTGGTGCACGAGGTGATGGCGGCGATAACCACCGAACCATCGCGCAGCTGCCAGCCGGCGCCGCTGTCGCTGGCATGCTCGGCCTGCGCAGCCTTGGCGCCGACCGCGGTGCCACCGCCGCCTTCGTTCTTCAGGCGGTCTTCCTGTTTGAGATCGGTCAACTTCTTGCTGCGTGCCTCGGCGAACGGCTTGAGGCTTTCGCGAAAGTTGGACTGCATGTCTTCCAGCAGCACGCGGTCCTGCGGGCGCTTGGGGCCGGCCAGAGACGGTTTGACCTCGGCCATGTCCAGCTCCAGGGTGGCGCTGTACTGGGCGGGCGGGGTGTTGGCGTCGTGCCACAGGCCTTGCGCCTTGGCATAGGCTTCCACCAGCGCGATCTGCTCCTCGCTGCGGCCGGACAGGCGCAGGTAGGTCAGCGATTCCTCGTCCACCGGGAAGATGCCGCAGGTGGCGCCGTATTCCGGTGCCATGTTGCCGATGGTGGCGCGGTCGGCCAGCGGCAGGTGCTGCAGGCCTTCGCCGTAGAACTCGACGAATTTGCCGACCACGCCGGCCTTGCGCAGCATCTGGGTGACGGTGAGCACCAGATCGGTGGCGGTGGCGCCTTCGGGCAGCTTGCCGCTGAGCTTGAAGCCCACCACCTGCGGAATCAGCATCGACGAGGGCTGGCCCAGCATCGCGGCCTCGGCCTCGATGCCGCCCACGCCCCAGCCCAGCACGCCGATGCCATTGATCATGGTGGTGTGGCTGTCGGTGCCGAACACGGTGTCGGGATAGGCGATCCGGGTGCCGTCCTTGTCGGCGCTCATCACCACACGCGCGAGATTTTCCAGGTTCACCTGGTGGACGATGCCGGTATTGGGCGGCACCACCTTGAAGTTTTCGAAGGCCTTCTGGCCCCAGCGCAGGAAGCCGTAGCGTTCCTGGTTGCGCTGGAATTCGATCTTGCCATTGAGGTCGAGCGCATCGGGCTTGCCGAACACGTCCACCTGCACCGAGTGGTCGATGACCAGTTCGGAGGGGATCTGCGGGTTGATCTGGTCGGCGTTGCCGCCCAGCTTGACCACCGCGTCGCGCATTGCCGCCAGGTCGACCACGCAGGGCACGCCGGTGAAATCCTGCAGCACCACGCGCGCGGGCATGAAGGCGATTTCGATATCGGGTTCTGCCTTGGGGTCCCACTTGGCGACCGCTTCGATATGGTCCTTGCCGACGGTCACGCCACCGTCTTCGTGCCGGAGCAGATTCTCCAGCAGGATCTTCATCGAGTAGGGCAGGTGGCCGATGTCGAAGCGTTCGCCCAGCTTCGGCAGGCTGTAGTACTCGTAGCGTTTGCCGTGGACCTCAAGCGAGGTGCGAGTGGAAAAGGAATCGCTCATGCGTCACTCCTATGGCGTCTAAGGCTTTAGGTAGGCACATAGTCTGAGCGATTCAGTGTGTACGCACGGTGTGTCCGGGGCGATCTGCAAGCTTGAGTACGACATCGCAAGTACGTATCATATGTGCATACTTTCTGGAGCATGCTCATGGAAGCCACCGTTGCCGAACGCGGACAGATCACCCTGCCCAAGGCCGTGCGCGACGCCCTGGGCCTGACCAAGGGCACCACGCTGAAGATCGAGCTCGACGGCGGGCGCATCATCCTGCGCAAGGACGTCAGCGAGGCGCTGCGCAAGGTGCGCGGCAAGTTCAAGCTGGTCGACGGCCTGACCAGCACCGACGAGGCCATGCGCGCCATCCGTGGCCGCGCCCCCGGGGACCCGTTCGACCCATGATCGCCCTGGATTCCTCGGTGCTGCTCGATATCTTGATCGGCGACCCGGTCTACGGCGAGGTGTCGGAGATCTGCATCGGCGATGCGCTGGCACGCGACGAGGTGGTGGTCTGCGATGCGGTGGTGGCCGAAGTGCTGGCCATGCTCGACACCCAGGTCGACCTGATGGAGACATTGGCCTCGATCGGCGTGCGTTACGAAGCCACCCAGGAAGCGGCAGCGGTGCGCGCCGGCCACATGAACAAGCGGTTTCGCGCGCGCGGCGGCAAACGCGAGCGGGTGGTGGCGGATTTTTTGATCGGCGCCCACGCGATGCTCCAGTGCGACGGCTTGATTACCCGCGACGAGGGCTTTTTCCGCGACTACTTCAAGGGTTTGAAGATCACCGTGCCCAAACCCGTTGCCTGATCCACGTCTTCTGATCCACGTCTGACGTTTTTACACATTCACTGCTGTCCTTTTGGAGAACCCGCATGTTGGAAGCCTACCGCCACCACGTTGCAGAGCGCGCCGCGCTCGGTATCCCGCCGCTGCCGCTGACCGCGCAGCAGACTGCCGAAGTCATCGAGCTGTTGAAGGCACCGCCGGCGGGCGAAGAGCAGTTCCTGGTCGAACTGCTCAGCCAGCGCGTGCCGGCCGGCGTCGACGACGCGGCCAAGGTCAAGGCCTCGTACCTGGCCGCGGTCGCCTTCGGCACCGAAAAAACGGCACTGATCAGCCCCACGCGTGCCACCGAGCTGCTCGGCACCATGCTGGGCGGCTACAACATCCAGCCGCTGATCGACCTGCTGGACAACGCCGAGCTGGGCGCCACCGCGGCCGACGCGCTCAAGCACACCTTGCTGGTGTTCGACGCCTTCCACGACGTGCAGGAAAAGGCCGAAGCCGGCAACGCGCACGCCAAGGCCGTGCTGCAGAGCTGGGCCGATGCCGAGTGGTTCACCAGCAAGCCGGAAGTGCCGCAGAGCATGACCGTCACCGTGTTCAAGGTGCCGGGCGAAACCAACACCGACGACCTGTCGCCGGCACCGGATGCCACCACCCGTCCGGACATCCCGCTGCATGCGCTGGCGATGCTGAAGAACAAGCGCGACGGCGCGGCGTTCGAGCCGGAAGAAGACGGCAAGCGCGGCCCGATCCAGGCCATTGCCGACCTCAAGGACAAGGGTCACCTGGTGGCCTATGTGGGCGACGTGGTCGGTACCGGTTCCTCGCGCAAGTCGGCGACCAACTCGGTGCTGTGGTGGACCGGCGAAGACATTCCGTACATCCCGAACAAGCGCTTCGGCGGCGTGTGCCTGGGTAGCAAGATCGCGCCGATCTTCTACAACACCATGGAAGACGCCGGCGCACTGCCGATCGAGCTGGACGTGTCGCAGATGGAGCATGGCGATGTGGTCGAGCTGCGTCCTTACGATGGCAAGGCGCTGAAGAACGGTCAGGTGATTGCCGAGTTCGCGATGAAGTCCGACGTGCTGTTCGACGAAGTGCGTGCCGGTGGCCGTATTCCGCTGATCGTCGGTCGCGGCCTCACCGCCAAGGCGCGTGAATTCCTCGGCCTGCCGGCGTCGGACCTGTTCCGCCTGCCGATGGACCCACCGGACACCGGCAAGGGTTTCTCGCTGGCGCAGAAGATGGTCGGCCGCGCCTGTGGCCTGCCGGAAGGCCAGGGCATGCGCCCGGGCACCTATTGCGAACCGAAGATGACCTCGGTGGGCTCGCAGGACACCACCGGCCCGATGACCCGCGACGAGCTGAAGGACCTGGCCTGCCTGGGCTTCTCCTCGGACCTGGTGATGCAGTCGTTCTGCCACACCGCGGCCTACCCGAAGCCGGTGGACGTCAAGACCCACCACACCCTGCCGGAATTCATCTCCACCCGTGGCGGCGTGTCGCTGCGTCCGGGCGATGGCGTGATCCACAGCTGGCTCAACCGCATGCTGCTGCCCGACACCGTGGGCACCGGCGGCGACTCGCATACCCGTTTCCCGATCGGTATTTCGTTCCCGGCCGGCTCCGGCCTGGTGGCCTTCGCGGCCGCCACCGGCGTGATGCCGCTGGACATGCCCGAGAGCGTGCTGGTGCGCTTCAAGGGTGAGATGCAGCCGGGCGTGACCCTGCGCGACCTGGTCAACGCGATCCCGCTGTATGCAATCAAGGACGGTCTGCTGACCGTGGCCAAGCAGGGCAAGAAGAACATCTTCTCCGGCCGCATCCTGGAAATCGAAGGGCTGCCGAACCTGAAGGTGGAGCAGGCCTTCGAACTGTCCGACGCCTCGGCCGAGCGTTCGGCGGCCGGTTGCACCGTGCACCTGGACAAGGCGCCGATCATCGAGTACCTGACCAGCAACATCACCCTGCTGCGCTGGATGATTGCCGAAGGCTATGCCGATGCGCGCACGCTGGGCCGCCGCATCAAGAAGATGGAAGAGTGGCTGGCCGACCCTCAGCTGCTGCAGCCCGATGCCGATGCCGAATACGCCGCGGTCATCGAAATCGACCTGGCCGATATCCACGAGCCGATCGTGGCGTGCCCGAACGACCCGGACGACGTCAAGACGCTGTCCGAGGTGGCCGGTGCGGCGATCGACGAGGTGTTCATCGGTTCGTGCATGACCAACATCGGGCACTTCCGTGCCGCCGCCAAGTTGCTGGAAGGCAAGCGCGACATCCCGACCCGGTTGTGGGTGGCACCGCCGACCAAGATGGACGCCTCCGAGCTCACCAAGGAAGGCCATTACGGCACCTTCGGCGCAGCCGGCGCACGCATGGAAATGCCCGGCTGCTCGCTGTGCATGGGCAACCAGGCGCAGGCACGCGAGGGCGCCACGGTGTTCTCCACCTCCACGCGTAACTTCCCCAACCGCCTGGGCCGCAACACCAATGTGTACCTGGGCTCGGCGGAGCTGGCGGCGATCTGCTCGCGTCTTGGCCGGATTCCGACCAAGGAGGAGTACATGGCCGACGTGGGCGTGATCAAGACCAGTGGCGAGCAGATCTACCGCTACATGAACTTCGATCAGATCCAGGAGTATCAGGGCGTTGCGGAGACCGTCGCGGCCTGATGCCGTCACGGCTGTGTGTTGTCCCGAAATGCCCGGCGCTGCCGGGCATTTCGCTTTTTGCGCGTTGGCTTCGCGTTGCATCCACGATGACGGGCGATAAGGCAACCAACAGCTGACTGACGTGGCGCATTGCAACAAAAATCTGAAGTCGGGGGAGCTAGTGTCCGGCACTTCCCCCACTTACCTTCGATGCCATGCCCACTTGCACGATCGCTGGTCAACCATTGCACTACGCACAATACGGCCAGGGCTTTCCGGTCCTGCTCGGCCACAGCTACCTCTGGGATGCGGCCATGTGGGAGCCGCAGATCCAGGTCCTGTCGCAGCACTACCAGGTCATCGTTCCGGAGCTCTGGGGCCACGGGCAATCGGGCGGATTGCCCGACCAGACCCGGGGCATCGACGATCTGGCGCGGCAAATGCTTGGCCTGCTGGATGCGCTGCAGCTGCCGCAGTGCGCAGTGGTGGGCTTGTCGGTTGGCGGCATGTGGGGCGCTGAGCTGGCGCTGCTGGCGCCGGAGCGTATCCGCAGCCTGGTGTTGATGGACACCTTCCTCGGTGCCGAGCCGCAGGCCACGCGGACGCGTTACTTCGGCATGCTCGATGCGATCGAGACGGCGGGGCAGGTGACGCCTGCGCTGATCGAGGCGATCGTGCCGATCTTCTTCCGTCCGGGGATCGATCTGACCTCGGCGTTGCCGGCTGCGTTTGCGCAGCGCCTGGCACAGCTTTCGGTCGAGCAGTTGCGTGCCTCGATCGTGCCGCTCGGGCGGCTGATCTTCGGGCGGGCCGATCGCCTGGACGCGCTGTCTGCACTGGATCCGGCACGCACTTTCTTGCTCGGCGGCGATGCCGATGTGGCACGCCCGCCGGAAGAGGTGTGGATGATGGCCGAGGCGATCTGTTGCGATTACGAACTGGTGCCCGATGCCGGGCATATCGCCTCGCTGGAAAACCCGGCGTTCGTCAATGCGCAGTTGCTGGGGTGGTTGAAGCGTACGTTGCACTGAGCGTGGACGTTGCGGTGATGCTTGAGTAATTGAGTGAGTGCGGGATGCAGCCCGTACCCTCACCCCAACCCCCGCTCCGCGCCCCGGCCCGGGATTGCGGCGCGGGCGCTCCAAGGCACGCGCGCCAGTGACGCGCAAGCCGTGCCTTCTCGCCCCGATGGGAGAGGGGCTAACTCCCTTCTCCCATCGGGACATTGTCCTCCTTCATGGGGGAGAAGGTGGCGCGCAGCGGCGGATGAGGGGACGGGTGACTCGGGTACCGCCAGCCGCCGGGGCAGCAACCCGCTAAGGCTGCGCGCCCAGCCAGGCTTCCAGTGCGGCAGCCGGCAACGGGCGCGAGAACAGATAGCCTTGCAGCACCTCGCAACCCAGGTCGGCGAGAAACAGGCGCTGGGCCTCGTTTTCGACCCCTTCGGCCACCACGTGCTTGCGCAGGTGCTCGCCGATGCGCAGGACCGAGGTGGTGAGTGCGCGCGCGTCTTCGCTGTGTTCGATGTCGCGTACGAAGCTCATGTCCAGCTTGAGTTCGTCGATCGGCAGGCGATGCAGGTGGCTGAGGCTGGAGTAGCCGGTGCCGAAGTCGTCCAGCGACAGCGAAATGCCGGCTTCGCGGATCGCGTGCAGGTTGTCCAGCACGCCGGACTGCCCGGAGAGCATCACGCTCTCGGTGAGCTCCAGGGTCAGGTCGGACGGTTGCACGCCGGTATCGGCCATCAGCCGCAGCAGGTCGGGCAGCATGCGCGGGCTTTCGAAGCCGCTGGCCGACAGATTGACCGAGACGCGCGCCACCGGCACGCCGCGTTGGCGCCAGTCGGCCACCTGTTCGCAGGCGTGGCGCAGCACCCAGTCGTTGAGCTGCGGCATCATGCCTTGCTCTTCGGCCACCGGCAGGAACCGCGCCGGCGAGATCGCGCCCAACTGCGGGTGGTTCCAGCGCAGCAGCGCTTCCACGCCATACAGTGCGTGCGGTGCGGCGCTATGCATCTGCGGCTGGTAATGCAGCTGCAGCTGACCGCGACCGATGGCCTGCCGCAGCTCCGCTTCCAGCGCCACGCGTTCCTGCGCCATGCGATTCATGTCGGAACTGAAGAAACGAAAGCGCCCGCCGCCTTCCTTCTTGGCGCGATTCATCGCCAGGTCCGCGTGCCGCAGCAGGATGTTGATGTCGCGGCCGTCCTCGGGAAACATCGCCACCCCGATGCTGGCCGACGGATGCACGGTCATGTGGCCGACCGATAGCGGGCCGGCGATGGTGCCCAGCACGCGTTCGGCCGCGGCACTGGCCTGTTCGGCGCTGCATTGCGGCAGGGCCAACGCAAATTCATCGCCGGCCAGACGCGCCAGCATGGCGGTGGCGGCCAGCTGATCGGCGATGCGCAGCGCGATATCGCGCAGCAGGCCGTCGCCGGCCGCATGGCCCTGGCTGTCGTTGATCAGCTTGAAGCGGTCGATGTTGATGAACATCAAGGTGGCCGGCTCGCCGGCGTATTCGGCCTGGGTCAGCGCCTGCTCGGCGCGTGCGCTGAACATGATGCGGTTGGGCAGGCCGGTCAGCGCGTCATAGAACGCGAGTTGATGCACGCGCTGGCGGATCTGCTCGCGCTCCAGTGCCAGGGTGCACAGCTGCTGGCACAGCTCGGTGAGCCGCACATGCCAGGCGTCGGCGCGTTGCGGCTTGCGGTAATACAGCGCAAAGGTGCCCAGAACGCGCGCGCTGTTGGAACGGATCGGCGTGCTCCAGCAGGCACGCAGGCCCATCGGGAGCAATGTCTGCCGGTACGGCGCAAACAGCGGATCGGTTGCGATGTCTTCCACCATCACCGCGCGGCCACGCCAGGCGGCGGTGCCGCAGGCACCGGCAGTCGGTGCGATCTTCAGGCCGTTGACCGCATCGGCGTATTCGGGGGGCAGGCCGGGCGCTGCCAGCGAATGCAGGCAGCCCTGATTGTCGGCGCTCATCACGGTCGCAATCACATCCGGTGCGATGCGTTCGACTTCGGTGCAGATCAACGTCATCACTTCGATCAGCGGGCGCTCCTGCACCAGCGCTTCGAGCACGCGATGCTGCAGCACCTCGTGCATCTTGGTATCGGTGATGTCGGTCAGCACCGCGACGTAGTGCGAGGGGTTGTGCCGGGCGTCGTAGATCGGATTGAAGTTGAGCGAAATCCACAGCGGCGTGCCGTCCTTGCGGTACACCAGCAGGTCGGCACGGGTGTGCTGCAGGGCGTCGGCGCGGTCGCGGATGCGTGCGACTTCGCTCTGGTCGCTTTGCGCACGGGTCAGCACGTCGGACGGACGCTGGCCGACCAGTTCGGCTTCGGTGTAGCCGAACATGCGCTGGAAGCCGTCGTTGGCATACAGCAGGCGCGATTGCAGATCGCAAATCAGGATGGCGCTGCTGCTGCCGTCCAGCGCCTCGGCCAACAGGCGTGAGCGGCGGTCGTCCGGATGCTCACCCGGCATGGCCATGCCGGCGGTGACTGGGCCGTGCGTGATGGCGCCTGGCGTCAGCGCACGTGTGGCAGCGCCATCGCCAACTGCGTCGAGCGGCAGCGTTTCCACGGCGAACGCCGGTATCGTTGCCCACGCATCCTCCACTGTCGGCAAGACAGTGGCCGGTTCGCCGAAACGCGGCAGATCGGTCGGGCGCGGAGGCAGGGGGCACATGGGCGATCAGCGCGCCTGCGCCGACAGTGCGATGAGCCGTTCGGCCACGCGGTCCAGCGGCACCACTTCCTGCGCGGCGCCCAGCTTGTAGGCGGCACCCGGCATGCCCCAGACCACGCTGCTGGCTTCGTCCTGTACCAGGGTGGGGGCGCCGGCCTGCAGCATTTCCAGCAGGCCGCGCGCGCCGTCGTCGCCCATGCCGGTGAGGATGGCGCCCACCGCATTGGGCCCGGCATTGGCAGCGACCGAGCGGAACAGCACGTCCACCGCCGGCTTGTGCCGATTGACCGGCGGGCCGTCGTCGATGCGGCAGCGCCAGCGCGCACCGTCGCGGATGATGCGCAGGTGCTGACCGCCCGGCGGCAGATACGCGTGGCCGGGCAGGATGGCTTCGCCATCGCTGGCCTCGCGCACCGACATCGCCGAGTGGCGGTTGAGGCGCTCGGCGAAGGCGGTGCTGAAGCTGGCCGGCAGGTGCTGGGTCATCACCACCGCGGGCGCGTCGGCAGGCATGTGTTCGAGCACCACGCGCAGGGCTTCGGTGCCGCCGGCGGAGGCGCCGATGGCGATCAGGCGGTCGGTGGTGCGGAAGCGCAGCGCGCTGCCCGGCACCGGCGCCGACTGCATGTCCAGGGTGACCTTGGGGGTGCTGGGGCGATTGAGCGCGCTGACCTTGGCCTTGGCGGCCATCTTGACCTTGCTGACGATCTCCTCGGCATAGCCTTCCAGCCCGCGCGCGACATCTATCTTGGGCTTGGACACGAAGTCCACCGCGCCCAGCGACAGGGCCTGCAGGGTGGTGTCGGCGCCGCGCTCGGTCAGCGACGAAATCATCACCACCGGCGTCGGCCGCAGCCGCATCAGGTTTTCCAGGAACACCAGGCCGTCCATGCGCGGCATTTCCACATCCAGCGTGAGCACGTCCGGATTGAGGCGTTTGATCTTTTCGCGCGCCAGCAGCGGGTCGGCGGCTGAGCCGACCACTTCGATGCCGGGGTCGCGCGAGAGGATTTCGGTGAGCATCTGACGTACCACCGCCGAATCGTCGACGATGAGGACACGTACGGGAGTTTCCAGCGTCATTCGAACAGCTCCACTCCACCGGTGACCGGTGCTTTGGACAGACGGGCACGCACGGCCGATTCGGCGGCGGCGACTTCGGCTTCGTGTGCGTGCGGCAGACGCTGCACGACCACCCGGCCGGTCGTCGGGAAGAACCACACCTTGCGCGGATGGATGCCGCACAGATCTTCGGCAATGATGGGAATGTGTTCGGCCTGCAGGTACTGGCGGACGAACTCGGCGTTGCGGGTGCCGACCGGGTTGCTGGTGAAGCCCTTGAGCACGTTGGCGCCGCCGAAGACCTTGGCTTCGATGCGTTTGCGATGCGCGCCGCGCTTGAGCATGTCGTTGATCAGCAACTCCATCGCATAACTGCCGTAGCGCGCGGGTGCGCCATCGCCGACCTGACCTTCGGGCAGCAGGAAGTGATTCATGCCGCCGATCTTGAGCACTGGGTCCCGCAAGCAGGCTGCAACGCACGATCCCAAGGTGGTCGTCAACGCGGTGTCGTCGTCCACCACCAGGTATTGGGTGGGCAGCAGCTTGGCGGTGATGGTCTGGAAGCGCGAATCGCGGTACCGCATCACGTCATCGACTTGCACGGCGGTGCTCATGCAGAGGCTCCTGCGCGCGGGGCGCGCCGATACAGCGTGCGGCCGCACGGCTGGATCAGATCGGCCGCGTGCAGGTAGTTCTCCGAGTGCCCGGTGTAGAGCAGGCCGTCGTCGCCCATGTGGCTGACCAGACGCGACAGGATGCCGCGCTGGGTGGGCTTGTCGAAATAGATCATCACGTTGCGGCAGAACAGCGCCGCGTACGGGCCGCCCACGTCGTAACGCGGGGCCAGCAGGTTCAGCTGGCGGTATTCGATGAGCTGGCGCAGCGCCGGAATCACCCGGCACTTGCCCTCGTTGGGTCCGCTGCCGCGCTGGAAGTACTTGCGCTTGATCGAAGCATCCAGCGAGGCGACGCGGTCGATGGCGTAGACGCCGCGCGAGGCGGTCTCCAGCACCTGGGTATCGACGTCGGTGGCGACGATGCTCACCGGCGGGGTCAGTGTGCCGAAGGCTTCGCAGGCGGTGATGGCGATGGAGTAGGGCTCCTCGCCGGTGGAGGCGGCGCACGACCAGATCTTCAATGGCGCCTGCGAGGCGCGCTTCTGCAGTTCTTCGCGCAGCTTGTCGAAGTGGTGCGGCTCGCGGAAGAACGAGGTCAGGTTGGTGGTCAGTGCGTTGGTGAACGCCTGCCATTCTTCTTCGTCGTTGCCGGCTTCCAGCTGGTCGATGTACTCGCGGAACGAGCGCAGGCCGAGCGCGCGCAGGCGACGCGACAGGCGGCCATACACCATGTCGCGCTTGGCCGGGGCCAGGGAGATGCCGACACGCTGGTAGATCAAATCGCAGACGCGCTTGAAGTCGCGGTCGCCGAAATCGAATTCGCGTGTGTCTGAAGCGGAAGTCGTGGTCGTCATATCCATACGCGTCGTGAGCTATCACTGGATATCGGCCACGGAGCCGCGCAACTGAAGCGCCAATGCGTGGATTGCGCGCGGTTGTGTTCGGTCGGCAGTGTGATTCGGCCGGGCTGCGCGTTTGTCGGGCGCTGCGCGCTGACGCCGCACGCCGTGACATCCCCGGCAGCGTGCGCGCGCAGGGGTCTACGTAGATCCACGCTCCAGCAGCGGCTCCAAATGCACAACGCCCCGGCAGGGCCGGGGCGTTGTGGGTGACAGCGGTGGATCAGAACTCTTGCCAGTTACCGTCGGCCAGGGCGGCCTGTGGCGTGGCAGGTCGCGCGGACGTTGCCGCAGTGCGCGGGGCCGGCTTGGCGGCGGTCTTGACGCCAACCGGACGCGATGCCACCGGACGCACGCGGGCCTGCGCGGCGACGGCGGCCGGTTCGTCCAGCTTGAACACCGACACCGCTTCGGCCAGGTGGCCGGCCTGCTCTTCCATCGAGCGGGCGGCGGCAGTGGCTTCTTCCACCAACGCGGCGTTCTGCTGGGTGGTCTCGTCCATCTGGGTGATGGTCTGGTTGACCTGCTCGATGCCGGCCGACTGCTCCTGCGAAGCGGCCGAAATCTCGCCCATGATGTCGGTGACGCGCTGCACGCTGGCCACGATGTCGGCCATGGTGGCACCGGCCTTGCGCACCAGTGCCGAGCCTTCGGCGACCTTATGCACGGAATCGTCGATCAGTCCCTTGATCTCCTTGGCCGCACCGGCCGAGCGCTGTGCCAGCGTGCGCACTTCCGAGGCCACCACGGCAAAGCCGCGGCCCTGTTCGCCGGCACGCGCGGCTTCCACCGCGGCATTCAAGGCCAGGATGTTGGTCTGGAACGCAATGCCGTCGATGACGCTGATGATGTCGGCGATCTTCTTGGACGAGGCTTCGATGCCGGACATGGTGGTGACCACCTGCGACACCACCTCGCCGCCCTGCGAGGCCACACCGGTGGCGCCGATCGCCAGCTGATTGGCCTGGCGAGCGCTTTCGGCGTTCTGCCGGACGGTGGAGGTGAGCTCCTCCATCGAGGCGGCGGTTTCTTCCAGGTTGGCGGCCTGCTGTTCGGTACGGTGAGACAGGTCGGTGTTGCCGGAGGCGATCTCGCCGGCCGCCGCGTTGATGGCGGTGGACGAAGACTTGATGCGTCCGACGATGTCGGCCAGCTGTTCGGCGGTGGCATTGGCATCGTCACGCATCTGCGCGAACACGCCGCTGAACTGGCCGTGCATGCGCACGGTGAGGTCGCCACGCGACAACGCAGACAGCAGCGACGAAATCTGCTCGATACTGGCGGCGTTGGCATCCAGCAAGCCGTTGAGCTGCTGCGCCAGCTGCAGGAAGAAGCCCTGCTTGCCGTCGGTTTCCACCCGGCCGCTCATGTCGCCGCTGGCTGCGGCACGCACGATGCGGGCGACTTCTTCTTCGACCTGGACTTCGATGGTGCGGTCGCGCCATTCGCAGACTTCGCCGGTATTCTCGCCGTGCTCGTTCTTGATGCCGGTGACGGTCTGCGCCAGCACCACTTCGCCGAAGCGTTCTTCGAAGCTGGTGACACCATCGCGTTCCAGCGCGGCAATGGCCTTGCGCACGGTCGCATCCGACAGACCCAGGTAGCTGATGTGCTGGCCGATGACCTTGTTGGCATCGAACTCCGGCGAGGCCAGGCGGATGCTGCTCTCGTACTGCGCAACGATCTTCTTGAACGCGTCGTTGGCATAGATCATGACGCGGTCGGGATCGGTGATGAAGGTGCCGGTGGACGACTTGTCCAGCGCGGTACGGATACGCAGGTTTTCGTCGGCGATGGTGCGGTCGCGTTCGATGCGCTCCTTCAGATCGCGCTGCATGCGCTGCATGGAACGCATCAGTTCGGCCACTTCATCCTGGCCCTGCACGTTGATCTGGCCGTCCAGCTTGCCGCCGGCGATCTCGGTGGCGGTGCTGACCGCACCACGCATGCTGCGCACGATGGCGCGGGCAAACAGGAACGCCAGGCCCAGGCCGCCGGCAATGCCGATCAGCAACACCAGCAGGGTCAGCGTGACCGAGGTGGCGTGGACCTTTTCGGCCTTGGTCTTGGCGGCCTGCGCCAGCAGGTTGTCTTCGGCGATCAACGCGGCCAGCGAATCCTTGGCCTTGTTGTGCAGGGTGCGGGTTTCGCCGACAAAGGTGTCGACCGCATCGTCGGGCAGGTTCAGTTCGACCATTTCGTCGACGCTGGCGTAGGAGGCGGCGGCCTTCTTCCAGTCCGCGACGAAGACGTCGAAGAGTTTTTTCTGTTGCGGGCTTTCGATCAGGCGCGGGTAGCCCTTGATCGTGGCTTCGATTTCGCCATTGAGGCGCTTGGCGCGGACCTTGGCTTCCTGCTTGACCGCGTCGCTGGCGCGCACGAGGTTCTGATAAGACGCATTCCGGTATTCGCCGAGCATGCCGCGCAGGTCGCCGGCTTCGCGCACGCTGGACATGGTGTTGCCGGCCAGGTCGCGGGTGACGTTGTTGAGCGATGCCAGGCCCGAGTAGGCGATGATTCCCTGCACCAGCATGATCAGCAGCACGATGCCGAATGCGAGCATCAGGCGCGGCATCAACTTCAGATTATTGATCCATTGCATTGACACGATTCCCCGTAGAAGTCAGTCCGCATAATCCACACAGCACATCGCCACGCGTGGGCGTGGCGATGTGCGAGGCGATTACTTGATGGTGGCGAGCTTCAGGCCGGCCGGGGAGCTGACTTCGATTTCGGCGCGCGAGCTGTCGCGCTGGATCTTGCCGAGGACGCAGACGTCCTTGCCTTCCAGGGATTCGGGGGCAAAGCTGAACTTGCCGCGGTTGGCGCCGTCGATGCGGGCCGAGAAGGTGTGGCGCGGGAACATGCCGCCCATGTACAGGAAGGTGGGCTCACCTTCCGAGCTCTGCGCGTACTTGGCCTTTTCGACCTTGCCGCACACCATGCCGTCCTTGCCGACGAAGCGGGTGGCCATCTCCGGCGGAATCATTTCCTGCGACTGAGCCGACAGCGTGGGAGCAACGATCACGAGAGCAGCGACGGGGAGGAGCGAGAGCAGGAACTTCATGTGGATTCTCCAGAATCGAAAGTCGAACAGTGACCCGTTTGTGAACGCGGGCTTCTATTCAGCTATCGGCTAGCTCCGGTTCAACTTGAATCCAAAAAACGTGAATCGCATCGCACTTTGATTCGGTCGTACGTCGCGTGTCGGGGAGCTCCTGACACCTGATGGTCGTACCGGCGGTCCAGAAACCGCTGCGGCCGTCTGATTGCGTGTGGGCTGCCGGAGTGCGACGTGCAAATGCACATCGCAGTCACTGCCAGTCACACGCCATCTGACGACCGCGGGCACCGCTACTTCCGTCGCGTCGCTCGGACGCGTTGATCGGCAACGCCGATCAGGCGGCTTCTTCGGCCAGCTGCTGCTGACCCAGCTCGGTGCTGTCCAGCAGGGTTTCGATGTCCAGCAGGATCAGCATGCGATCGTCCTGGGTGCCGATACCGGAAATGAAGCGGGTGTCCACCGATGCGCCGAATTCGGGGGTCGGGCGGATCTGGTCGTCGTTGAGTGGGATGACGTCCGAGACGCTGTCGACCACGATGCCGACCACGCGGTCTTCGACGTTGAGCACGATCATCACGGTGAAGGCGTCGTAGCGCGCTTCTTTCAGGCGCAGCTTCAGGCGCAGGTCGATCACCGGCACGATGGTGCCGCGCAGGTTGATCACACCCTTGATGTAATCGGGCGCGTCCGGCAGGCGGGTGACCGAATCGTAGCCGCGGATTTCCTGCACTTTCAGGATGTCCACGCCGTAGTGTTCTTCGCCCAGGGCGAAGCTGAGGAATTCACCACCGGTGCCGGTGGCAGTGCTTTTGTCGTTCATGAAAACTCCGGGCGTTGCGGCTGAGTGTCAGGTTGCGGCACAGGGTTGGAAGAGGGTCGCCATAGCAACATCGGCGCCGCGCTCGGCAACTTTAGGTGCGTGCCGGGGACGGTACGGTCGGGTTCAGAACACGCCGCTCTTGCGCGCATTGCGCTGGCGGTCGACCCGGAAGATATAGCGCTGGATGGTTTCATCGGCGCCGCGCGGCAGGTCGCTGTACTGCATGCCGACCCGGAAGCCTTCGCTGCCGTTGGGCAGGGTCTGCTTGTACTGGCTGCAGACCGTGAGCGGCAGCGCGATCGGCGCGGCATCGGGCAGTTGCAGGGTGCAGTTGCGGTAGGTGCGCTGCGGTTCGAGCAGGGGCATGCCGGCAGTGAGCGAGACGGCCAGGCCGCCGCTGCTGATGTCGATCACACGCAGCTGCAGGTTGAGGTTGCCGCCCTGCGCGTCGTCCTGGCGGATGATGCAGATGGGGGAGTCGGTGATCGGCGTCTCCAGCCGGTACGATTCGCGGCGCTGCAGGTGGTACATCACTTCCGGCAGCTCGGCGCGGAAGGCGACGTGGATGTCGCGCTCCAGGCGTTCGGCCTTGTCCAGGCGGAAGCGGATGTTGACCCGTTCCAGCTGGGCGTAGCACAGCAGGTACTTGGCGCCTTCGATGGCGCGGTTGGAGGCATCGTTATGGCTGCCGTCCAGGATCACGCAGTCGTCGTCCTCATCGATTTCCAGCACGGCGGTGGGCACGGCCATGTCGCGGCCAGCCACGTGCATGGTCACCACGGCGCGTTGGTCCAACAGCTGGCGCAACAACCCACGGATCTGCCGCTTGTTGCGCAGCAGGTAACGCTCGTCACCTTCGGCGAGGTGATCGGCATCGTGGTCCAGCTCTGACTCTGAGGTATCGCCTTGGGACATGGGCACAAGCACAGTGGAAGCGGGATGAGGCGCGGAAGGTTGTCCCGGCGTCGCCTTGATATCGGCGGCAAAGCGAAATCTTTAAGCGCTGCTGACAAGATGCGTCCGCTGAACCACCAACCAACCGTCTGGCGTGGTGTCCTCACCGATTGCGGGACCGTGTGGCGGCATGGATGCGGCCACCGAGCCTCCACTGACGGATTCACGGCGTGTCTCGCGAGCGGTGAGGGCACCGCGCGCTCGACCAGACTTGAAGATCGCCAAGGGCTTGCGAGACGCGCATTTTAGGCGTCTCGACCTGATCGCTCGCTACGGACGGATCAGGCGCAGAGCGGATCATCTGCGCCGTTGCTGCAGGGCCCTTGCCCGCCCACCATCGCAGGACACGCCGCAAGTACATCCCTCTAGGCTCCTTGGCGGCATCCATGCCGCCAAGGGTCCCGCGACGGTGGGCGGGCAAGGACCAGTAGAGTTGGTCGGTCTGCATGGATTTCAACAGCGACTGGCAAGATGCGACGCGGTGTCTTTGCTTTTCAACAAAACCACCAACCAACCGTCTGGCGTGGTGTCCTCGCCGATTGCGGGACCGTGTGGCGGCATGGATGCCGCCACCGAGCCTCCACGGACGGATTCACGGCGTGTCCCGCGAGCGGTGAGGGCGCCGCGCCCTCGACCGGACTTGAAGACAGCCAAGCGATCGCTACACGCACGATGCAGGTGTCGCTACATGATTGCCTGATCCCGGCAGCAAAGACGCAGAGCGGATCATCTTCGCCTTTGCTGCAGGATCCTTGCCCGCCCACCATCGCAGGACACGCTGCAAGTACGTCCTTGCAGCAAGGCGCTCTGCACGCGTGCATCGTTGTGGTGCCTTGAATCAGCTGTAGGCGTGACGTGCGTTGGCCAGCAGGGTGCTCAGGCGATCTTCCTGTTCGAGCCGGAATACAGCCACTGCGTCTACCAGCTGCGCGGCCTGGTCTTCCATTGCGCGTGCGGCTGCGGTTGCTTCTTCCACCAGGGCGGCGTTCTGCTGGGTGGTTTCGTCCATCTGGGTGACGGTCTGGTTGACCTGGGTGATGCCGGCGGCCTGCTCGCGCGAGGCGCTGGTGATTTCGCCCATGATGTCGGTGACGCGCTGCACCGAGCTCACCACTTGCTGCATGGTGCTACCGGCTTCGGAGGCCAATGCAGCGCCGTTACCGATGCGGGTCACCGAATCTTCGATCAGGTGCTTGATCTCCTTGGCGGCGCCGGCCGAGCGCTGGGCCAGCGTGCGTACTTCGCTGGCGACCACGGCAAAGCCACGGCCCTGTTCGCCGGCACGGGCGGCTTCCACGGCGGCGTTCAAGGCCAGGATGTTGGTCTGGAAGGCGATGCCGTCGATGACGCTGATGATCTCGGCGATCTTCTTGGACGAGGTGTCGATGTCGGCCATGGTGCTGACCACGCGGCCGACCACGTCGCCGCCCTTGGCCGCCACGCCGGCGGCATCCAGCACCAGGCGGTTGGCCTGGTCGGCATTGTCGGCGTTCTGCTTGACGGTGGCGGTGAGCTCTTCCATCGAGGCGGCGGTTTCTTCCAGCGCAGCAGCCTGCTGTTCGGTGCGGCGCGACAGGTCGCCGTTGCCGGTGGCGATTTCAGTGGCCGCGGAGTTGATCGCCAGCGACGAGTCCTTGATCCGGCGCACGATGCCGGCCAGCTGGTCGGCGGTGGCATTGGCGTCGTCGCGGATGGTGGCGAACACGCCTTGCAGGTCGCCGTCCATGCGCGCGGTCAGATCGCCTTGCGACAGCGAAGAGAGCAACGCGGAGACGCGCGACAGGCCGTCGGCGTTGTTGTCCAGCAGGGCGTTGAGTTGCTGGGCAAGCAGCAGCAGGAAGCCCTGCTTGCCGTCGAGGCTGACACGCTCGCTCAGGTCGCCGGCCGCGGCGGCCTGCACGATGCGGGCCACTTCCTGTTCCACCTGGACTTCCTGGGTGCGGTCGGCCCACTCGACCACAAACCCCATGCGCTCGCCGGCGGCGCCAAGCACGGGGCTGACCACCAGACGCATGGTGCGCCCGCCGACATGGATCTGTGCCACGTGCGTGCTGGTGAGCTGGTCGAGCATGCGCGCCTGATGCTCGGGCTTGCGATGGAACTGGTCGATGCTGGCATTGATCAGGGCATCGGCGTCGAAGTTGGGTAAGTCGCGGCGCAGCTCGTCCTGCACGCTCTTGAGCATGCGCTGCAGCGGGCGATTGACGTAGATGATGCGGCGATCGGCATCGGCGATCATCACATTGGTGCTGACATCGTCCAGCGCGGTACGCACGCGCAGCGCCTCGCTGGCGATCAGATGGTCGCGTTCCAGGCGTGCGCGCAGGTCGTCGCGCATGGTGCGGGCGCTGAGCAGCAGGCGGCCGAGTTCATCGTGGCGGTCGATCTCGATGGGGTTGTCCAGGCGGCCGGCGGCAACGTCGCCGAGCACGCGTTCCACTGCCGCCAGCGGGCGGGTGACCATCTTGCGCGCGGCGATGAACACCACCGCGATGCACAAGGCCAGCACCACCAGCGAAAACAGCAGCATGCTGCCCAGCAGTTCGTTGAGCGGGCCGTCGATGGCGCTGCGCGGCTGGGTGCCGATCACCGCCCACTGCCAGGGTGCATAACGCTGCGCGGTGACTTCGAAGGCCTGGCTGTTGCCCTTGGCATCGCGCAGTTGCAGGTTGGCGCTGGGCTGCTTGCCGTCCAGGACCGACTGCAGCGCGGCCTGCTGGTCGGCCGGCACCAGCGCCGACAAGGTCGCAGGCGTACCGGGCGGTGCGGCGATGATCTGGCCCTGGCGTTCGCCCGGTGCCATGTCGGCGATGACGAAATACCCGTCCTGGCCCAGCGTGGTCGCGCTGACCTGCGCCTTGAGCGCGGCCAGGCCCTGGGTGTAGTTGCGACCGACGAACAGCGCGCCGATCACCTCGCCGGCGTCGTTGCGCAGCGGTGCGTAGTGGGTCATGTACTGCTCGCCGAACAGCTGCGCCTGGCCGGTGAAGGGCTTGCCTTCGGACAGTGCGGCGTAGGCCTTGCCCTTGCGGTCGAGCAGGGTGCCGATGACGCGTTCGTTCTGCTTGTTGCGCAGCGAGGTGGTGATGCGCACGAAGTCGTCGCCGGTGCGCGCGAAGATGGTCGCAACGCCGCCGGTGGCCTGCGCAAAGCGGTCCACTGCCTCGAAGTTGAGATTCAGGACCTGCGTGCCGGCCTGCAGCGATGGCGTGTGCTGCTCGCCGATGGTGACGGTGCGGGAGGTCTCCAGCTGGCGTGCGCCACGCGGCAGCATGTCGTCGAACACGCTGCCCAGGCGCTGGGTGCCTTCGGTCAGGGTGACGTCGTACATGCCTACCGACTGCTGCATCAGGCGCGTGCTCGAACGCAGCTCGGCCTTGACCTGCGCTTCGATGTCGCCTGCCGATTGCCGGTAAATGGTCATGGCCAGCAGGCCGAGCGAAATGGCAATGACCACGGTGAGGAGGGCAGAAAGCCGTGTGCCAACGGACAGCCGGTTGAAGAAATGCATGAGGAATCGACCTTGCCCGGGGGAGGGCGTTACGGATGCGTGAACCTGATAGCGGCCGCCTATGCTTGAAATTGATGTTTTATGCCGAAATCAGCATAAAACGGGGCAGTGCGTTAAGTTTCCAGTGTATGAAATCGCTTTCAGGGTCCCGAGCGATTCTGGCATTTGTTATGAAGGCATGAATATTGGGGCGTCTGGCTCGGTCAGCGACCGGGTGTGGCACCCCCAAAAAAAAAGGGGCCGCTTCCCCTCGCCAGGGAAGCGGCCCGCAAGATTCGCAGTTGGCGAATCGAACGCTCTCGAATGCTGTGTGGTGCGGTGAACGGGTTGCGGAGCTGCCTATGCGCAATGGCCCACGGCCGCCGCTCGATGCCGGCGGGTGGTGCTGTCGTACCGCGCGGTCAGGCCGGTCGCCGCACCGTGCCGGGGGAGTGCGCGGCGCACGTCAGGCCGATCGTTGGCTCAGAACTCCTGCCATTCGCCAATCGTGGCGGAGGCCGCAGCGCCGGCGCTGCTGCGGGTGGAGGTGGAAGCCAGCACCGGGCGCGGTATGCGACGCGGCACGGCACCTGCGTGGCCAACCGGCGCACTGCGGACAGCAAGTGGCGGCTGGCGCTCGATCTTGAACACCGCCACCGCTTCGGTCAGTTGCTGCGCCTGTTCTTCCATCGCGCGGGCGGCGGCGGTGGCTTCTTCCACCAGTGCAGCGTTTTGCTGGGTGGCCTCATCCATCTGGGTGACGGTGAGGTTGACCTGCTCGATGCCGGCGGACTGTTCCTGCGAAGCGGCGGAGATCTCGCTCATGATGTCGGTGACGCGCTGCACCGACGCCACGATCTCGGCCATGGTGCGGCCGGCCTGGTCCACCAGCTGCGAGCCATCGGCCACACGTTGCACGGAGTCGCCGATCAGGTCCTTGATCTCCTTGGCGGCCGCCGAAGAACGCTGCGCCAAGGTGCGCACTTCCGAGGCCACCACCGCAAAGCCGCGGCCCTGTTCGCCGGCGCGCGCCGCTTCCACCGCCGCGTTCAAGGCCAGGATATTGGTCTGGAAGGCAATGCCATCGATGACGGAGATGATGTCGGCGATCTTCTTCGACGAGGCCTGGATGCCGGCCATGGTGTCGACCACCTTGCCGACCACCTCACCGCCTTGCGAGGCGACCGCAGCGGCGCCGATGGCGAGCTGGTTGGCCTGGCGTGCGCCTTCGGCGTTCTGCTTGACGGTGGAGGTCAGCTCTTCCATCGAGGCGGCGGTTTCTTCCAGGTTGGCGGCCTGCTGCTCGGTGCGCTGCGACAGGTCGTTGTTGCCGGCGGCAATTTCGCTGGCGGCGGCATTGATCGACACCGCCGAGGTCTGGATATGCCCGACGATGCCGGCCAACTGGGTGGCGGTGGCATTGGCATCGTCGCGCATCTGCGCGAAGACGCCCTTGAAGTCGCCGTCCATGCGTGCGGTGAGGTCGCCGGCGGCAATCGCCTGCAGCATGCCCGACAGCGATTGCAGGCTGCCGTCGGCGGTGGCCATCAGCTGGTTGAGGCTTTCGACCATGATGCGGAAGTCGTACTGGAACTGCGCCGCGTCGCCGCGCGCACTGAAATCGCCATCGGCCGCGGCCGTCGCCAGCTGTTTGATCTGCTGGTTCATCGCTGTCAGATTGGCTTTGACCCGCGCCATGGTATCGGTGAGGGTGGCCTTTTCGCCCGGCAGCTGGTCCATGTCGTCGCTCAGGTCGCCGATGGCGTAGCGGCCCATGATCTGCGCAAGGCGTGTGGTGAGCTGGATGTGGCTGTCGACCAGGGTGTTGGTGTCGCCGGCCATGCGGCCGAAGTCGCCCGGGAACACGGCGGCGTCCATGCGGAAACTGATCTGGCCGGCATCGTGGCGCTTGGCCATGTCCAGCTGGGCGGTGATGAGGTTGCGCACCTGCGATTGCATGGCGTCCATGGCCTGCAGCAGGCGGCCGGTCTCGTCGCGGGCATCGGTGTGCACGGCGTTGTCCAGCTTGCCGCGGGCAATGGCTTCGGCGGCGCCGGTGGCGCGGTTCAATGGGCCGATGAGGCTGCGGGTGATCAACAGGCCCAGGGTGCCGCTGAGCAGCACCACCAGCAGTGAACCGCCGACCAGCAGCTTGCGCGAATCGTCCATCGATTGCAGCGCCACGGCCGCGGCTTCGGCGGCGAGCTTGTCCTGCAGCGCGATGTTTTCGCCGATCTTGTCCTGCCACTGCTGCAGTGCCGGTGCGGCCTGGGTGAGCAGCAGCGGCAGCGCTTCATCGCTGTGGCCGGACATCACCAGGTCGATCACCTTGTTGTTCAACTCCCGCACCGGGCCGGTAAGCTGGTCGATGTCTTCGCGGATGGCCTTGCCCTGCTCGGACGAGGGCAGGGCGTACAGCGCCTGCCGGGCCTTGGCGTAGTCGGCCCGTGCAGTCTTGATCTTTTCGATGAATCGCAGGTTGTCTGCGTCGCTGGTCGGCAGCACCACGTTGCGCAGCTCGGCGGCGATGACGTAATTGGCATTCATCATGTCGTTGGACAGACGAATCTTGGTCATGTTCTGGTGCACCAGCGCATCGACCAGCCCGCGCGCCGAGCTCAGGCCGCGATAGCCGATGAAGGCGATGAAGCCGGACAGCAGGATCAATACGGTGAAGGCGCCGGCCAGACGTGGCCCGACATTGAAGCGCTGCAGAAAAGAAGTCATGGGGTCGCTCGACTCGAAGGTGGGTTGCGTGGCTGGCGGCGGACGACGCGCTGCGGTGCGCTCGTGTCCGTTTGGCGGGTGCCCAGTGGTAACGGCGTGGCGATCGGCGAATTAAGCGGAACGCACACTGCCGGTACAGCGCTGGATCACGCAGGTGAGGGGCGCGTGCGGATGCGTTGTCGCTGTGGTCGAACTGTGCCGAATTGTTGGCCGGCAGCGCCTGAATTCACCCATTCTGCGTGCCCTACGCGCCCCGCTGCAGTGCAGCCCAACCGCGCTTTCACCTGGCATGCACGGCGTGGGTGGGCAACGCGAGGCTGCCATGACGATAGCGACGGCGATGCTCGGACGATCTCGTGGCATTCAGCACTGCTCGCCTCGATCGCGCCGCCTACGAAAGACGCCTTGCGCGTCGCGTCTGCGTTGCCGATGACCGCGATATGCCCGGCGGGAGGAATATCCACGAACGCGCGAATGCAATGCCGCTTGGTCGACGCGCAGGACCACTGCATTGCGATCCGGGTGGTCGCAGCCGCGGTGTCTGTGTGGACCAGAGAAGACACAAGGCCGGCCCGGTCACCGGGCCAGCCTTGTGTCGATGTCGTGCGATGTTCAGCGCTGATCGCGGTGCGCGCGACTGTGACAGCACGCACCGCCGTCAGCGGCAGTGTCGCCCATGCTCAAGGCGTGCGGTGCATCGCGGGGAGCTCAGAACTCCTGCCAGTCACCGAGATCGGCGGTCGATGTCGCGGCATAGGCGGAGCCGCGTTGCCGGGCGGCGACGGTGCCGGAACCGGCAACCGGGCGCGCTGCGGGGCGCGCATTGGCCGGTGCATTGGCAATGGCCGACAGCCGCCGCGCCACTGGTGCGGTGTTGGCCACCTTGAACACGGCCACCGCTTCGGTGAGCTGCTGTGCCTGCTCTTCCATCGCACGTGCCGCGGCGGTGGCTTCTTCCACCAGCGCGGCGTTCTGCTGGGTGGTTTCGTCCATCTGGGTCACGGTCTGGTTGACCTGCTCGATCCCGGCGTACTGCTCCTGCGAGGCCGAGGAAATTTCGCCCATGATGTTGGTGACGCGCTGCACGCTGGCGACGATGTCGGCCATGGTGGTGCCGGCCTGGTCGACCAGGGTGGCGCCTTGCGCGACCTTGTCCACCGAGTCGTCGATCAGGTGCTTGATTTCCTTTGCCGCACTGGCCGAGCGCTGGGCGAGGGTGCGCACCTCGGAGGCGACCACCGCAAAGCCACGGCCCTGCTCACCGGCACGTGCCGCTTCCACTGCGGCATTCAGTGCCAGGATATTGGTCTGGAAGGCGATGCCGTCGATGACGCTGATGATCTCGGCGATCTTCTTGGACGAGGCCTGGATATCGGACATGGTGGTGACCACGTTGGCCACCACGTCGCCGCCTTGCGAGGCGACCGCAGCGGCGCCGATGGCGAGCTGGTTGGCCTGGCTGGCGTGTTCGGCATTCTGCTTGACGGTGGAGGTGAGCTCTTCCATCGAGGCAGCGGTTTCTTCCAGGTTGGCCGCCTGTTGCTCGGTGCGTTGCGACAGGTCCTGGTTGCCGGTGGCGATTTCGCCGGAGGCCAGGCCGATCGCACCGGCTGCTTCCTGGATGCGGCCGACGATGTTGGCCAGCTGTTCGGCGGTGGCATTGGCGTCGTCGCGCATCTGCGCGAACACACCCTGATACTGGCCGCTCATGCGTGCGGTCAGGTCGCCGGCGGCGATCGATTGCAACAGGCCCGAGAGCGACTGCAGGTTGCCGTCGGCGGTGGCCATCAGGTGGTTGAGGCTTTCCACCATGAGGCGGAAGTCGTACTGGAACTGCTCGGCATTGCCGCGTGCGCTGAAGTCGCCATTGGCCGCCGCCTGGGCCAGGTGCTTGATCTCGTGATTCATCGTGGACAGGTTGTGCTTGACCTGATTCATCGCGGTGGTGATCGCGGCCTTTTCGCCGGGCAATTGCGGCATGTCTTCGCTCAGATCGCCGATGGCATAGCGTTCCACCAGGTGAATGGTCTGCATCTTGACCTTGATGTGCGCGGCGACCAGCTCGTTGGTGTCGTTGGCCATGCGCCCGAAGTCGCCCGGGAACGCGCCGGCATCCATGCGGAAGCTGATCTGGCCTTCGTCGTGGCGCTTGGCCATGTCCAGCTGCGCGGTGATCAGGTTGCGCACCTGGTCCTGCATCTTGTCCATGGCCTGCAACAGGCGGCCGGTTTCATCGTTGGCCTGGGTGCGCACATCGTTATCGAGGCTACCGTTGGCAATGGCCTCGGCGGCGCGCGTGGCCTGGGTCAGCGGACGCACCAGGCTGCGGGTGATCGCCCAGCCCAGCAGGCCGCTGATCAACACCACCGCCAGGCCGCCGCCGATCAGCATCGCACGGCCGCGTGCCATGGCCGTGGTGGCGGCTTCATAGGCTTCGGTAGCGCGACGGCGCTGCAACGCCGAGTAGTCGGCCAGTGCGTCCTGCCACTGCTCGGTGGCCGGCGCAGCTTTCTGCAGCAGTAGTGCCAGTGCTTCGTCGGGCTTTCCGCTCAAGCCCAGCGCCGCGACCTGCGCATTGACCTTGTTGGCCGCCTCGCTGGCCTGGTCGATCTTCTGTCGCAGGGCGGTGGCCTCCGGCGATGCAGAAAACAGGTACAGCGTGCTGCGGCTGTCTTCATAGGCAGCGAGCTTGTCCTTGATGATGCCGGCAAAGCGCAGGTTGTCCGCCTCGGAGGTGGGCAACACGATGTTGCGCAGTTGCACGGCAACCGCCGAGCTGGCGTTGGTCATGTCCTGCAGGTGCTGCATGATCGTGATGTTGCGGTTGACCACGGTGTCGATGCGCTCGCGTGCTTGCGCCACCGTGTACAGCCCGGTGGCGACCAGCCCGCAGGACAGCAGGATCAGCGTGCCGAAGGCGAAGGTGAGGCGCTTGCCGACGTTGTACCGTTGTAGAAGAGCGATCATGTTGAAATCTCGAGGCAATGGGCGGGAAGGGGGAATGCGCATCGGCCAGGTCGCGTAGATCACTACGTCGAGCCAGGCCGTGGCAGGCAGGCATCCAGCCCTCCATCGGTGCCGGTGAGAGGTGTCACGCGGCAATCGGTTGCGGGGCAGGTCTGCATGCTTGTGGTCGGTAACGGCGACTGCCGCGGCGCCTGAACTCGCTTGCGCGGCCGTGTACGGGCAGCCGTCACCGAGGTGATGCGGGCGTGCACACGAGGGCTGGAAAGGCCGTTATCTGGATGATTGCCAGGCGTTGCGCGCGCGGCCAATTCATCGCTCGATCACGCCTCGGGCGTGATGGCTGTGTGCAGGCGGGCGTGTTGCCGGGTGGATGCACCGGCGAGGCGAGAGTGAAGCGAGGGCGAGGCAACGCGCCGGAGTCACCGGTGGGGTATGCGGCGCGCTGGCGCAATTGCTGAAGGGCGCAGCATCGGAGCCATCGCGGTGCGCGATGGCGGCCGCAGGCGCGCTGCCTGCGTGCCGACCAACATCAAGTCCACGGCAGCCGGTGCCATGTCAGGCGGCAGTGTCGTCGGTCAACGCGTGGGTCGCAGGGGCCGGGCCATCGACGGATGCCGTGGCCCGCGCCTGGCCGTTTTCAGGCCGCCTGCCCCAGGCGCGCCGGTGCGGCCGCCTGCAGCTGGAACACCGAGACCGCATCACGCAGTTGCTGCGCCTGTTCTTCCATCGAGCGTGCCGCGGCGGTGGCTTCTTCCACCAGCGCTGCGTTCTGTTGGGTGGCCTGGTCCATCTGCGCAATGGTCTGGCCAACCTGTTCGATGCCTTGCGACTGCTGCTGCGAGGCCTCGCTGATCTCCTGCATGATCGTGGTGACGTTGCGCACCGAGTCGACGATGTCCTGCATGGTGCGGCCGGCCTGGCCGACCAGCTGATTGCCGTGGTCCACCCGGCTGACCGAGTCGTCGATCAGCTGCTTGATTTCCTTCGCTGCACCGGCAGAACGCTGGGCGAGGGTGCGCACTTCCGAGGCCACCACGGCGAAGCCGCGCCCCTGTTCACCGGCACGCGCCGCTTCCACGGCGGCATTCAGTGCCAGGATGTTGGTCTGGAACGCGATGCCGTCGATGACGCCGATGATGTCGGCAATCTTCTTGGAGGCCGCCTGGATGCCGGCCATGGTGCCGACCACCTGGCCAACCACCTCGCCCCCCTGCGATGCCACCGAGGCGGCGCCGACCACCAGCTGATTGGCGCGGCGGGCATGCTCGGCGTTGTTGCGCACGGTGGAGGTGAGCTCCTCCATCGAGGCGGCGGTTTCTTCCAGGTTGGCGGCCTGTTGCTCGGTACGCTGCGAAAGATCCTGATTGCCCGACGCGATCTCGCTGGCGGCCTCGTTGATGGCGTCGGTGGAGCGCTGGATACGCCCGACGATATCGGCCAGCTGGGTCACCGTGGCATTGGCATCGTCGCGCATGCGTGCGAACACGCCATGGAAATCGCCGTGCATGCGGGTGGTGAGGTCGCCGGCGGCAATCGCCTGCAGCACCGTGGAAAGCGACTGCAGATTGGCATCGGCCGTGGCCATCAGCTGATTGAGGCTGTCGACCATGGCGCGGAAATCGTACTGGAAGCGCTGCGCGTCGCCGCGCACGCTGAAATCGCCGTTGGCGGCGGCCTGCGCCAGCAGCCTGATCTCGCTGTTCATTGCCGAGAGATTGCGCTTGACCGTGTCCATGGTGTCGGTGAGCACGGCCTTTTCGCCGGGCAGGCGGTCCATGTCCTGACTCAGGTCGCCGATGGCGTAGCGCGACATGATCTGCGCCAGCTGCAGCTTCACCGCGACATGCGAGCCGACCAGCGCGTTGGTGTCGTGCACCATGGTGGCGTAGGCGCCGGGGAAGCTGTCGGCCTGCATGCGGTAGCTGATCTGGCCGGCGTCATGGCGCTGCGCCATCTCGCTCTGTGCCGCCAGCACGCGCTGCAGCTGCTCCTGCATCCTGCGCATGTTGTCGAGCAGCTGGCCGGTCTCGTCGTGGCTGGGCGCCACGATGCGCTCGTCCAGGTCGCCGCGCGCGATGTTGGCCGCCACTGCCGCGGCGCGGCGCACGTTGCGGGTGAGCCGGGACAGGGTGTACCAGCACAGCGTGGCGATCAGCAGCGCGAGCAGCGACAGCCCGGCGATGGCCTGCCACATGGCATTGCGTGCATCCGCCAGGTGCCGCTGGGACTGCCGCTGCAACGCCTGCAGCGAGGTGCTGCTGAGATCCTGCATGGCCTGGCCAAGTGCATCCAGCGCAGCATTCCATTGCGTGTCGGCCTGGGTGTCGCTGCCGTCCAGCGCGGTGGCCAGCGCCGCCAGTGCTGCAGTGGCGCGCGTGGCTTCGGTGCGGGCGGCACCGGCCAGGGCGGGGTCGGGCTGTTCCAGCAGGCCCATCGCCTTGTCCAGCTCATGGCGGAAGCGCACGTGGTGCCGCTGCAGCTGGTTGAGCTGCTCGCGCAGCATGGCGCGGCTGTCGCCGGCCTGCGATGGATCGCTGGCCGCATCCAGGCGGGTCAGCGATTCGGTGGCATCGGGGCTGTAGATCAGCGTGGCCACCACCAGGTGGTAGCTTTCGATATACGGGGTGTAGACCAGCTGGCTGTCGTCGCGCAAGGCGTCGAGCGCAGCGAAGGCCTGTTCGCTCACGCCGGCATAGGCGTTGGCGTCGGCACTGGCGAGATGGCGTTGTTGCAGCGCCAGCAGTTGTTTCTGGCTGCGTTCGAAGCCGGGCATTGCCGCCGTGGTCACAAGCAGTTGCTGCAGGTCGCGTTCGGCCCGGCTGGACGCCGCGCTGGCGGCGCTGCCGCTGTCGACATGGGCCGCATGCAGGTCGGTGATCAGGCCCAGCATCTGTCCGAGCGGGCCATAGCTGCGTAATTCGTTGCTGCTGATGGTGACGCTTTCATTGAGCTTGCCGCTGTACAGCAGCACCGGAATGATCAGCCCCACCAGCGCCAGCACACCGATCGCGCCGAGTTTTCTGGCGATGGCCAGATCATCCCAGCGGCTGGTCCAGCGGCGCGGGGAAGGGGGATGGGGCTGCGGCAACTGCGCGGGCGAAGTGGTCATCGATGCGTCTCATGGGCGTACGCAGGCTATCGGCCGATACCAGTTATGCCTTGAGCCGGCCGGCATCGCTGCCGACCGGAACCGTTCAGCCAGTCCTGCTCGCTTGCTCAGAACTCCTGCCAGCTGGTGTCGTTGCTGGACGCGGTGACCACCACGCGCGGTTTGGACGCAGCAGTGCGCCCGGCCGCGGCAACCTGCGCCTTGAGCACGGCACTCACCGCCGGCCGCGACGGGACCGCACGCACCGGCGACGGCGGCGCCGATGCGTGGCCGGCGTCGGTCTTGAACACCGCCACGGCCTCGGTCAGCCCGACCGCCTGTTCTTCCAGTGCACGCGCCGCGGCGGTGGCTTCTTCCACCAGGGCGGCGTTCTGCTGGGTGGTTTCGTCCATCTGGGTGACGGTCTGGTTGACCTGTTCGATGCCCGAGGACTGCTCCTGCGAGGCGGCGGAGATCTCGCCCATGATGTCGGTGACGCGCTGCACGCTGGAGACGATCTCGCCCATGGTCTTGCCGGCGTCGTGCACCAGCACCGAGCCGTCGGCCACGCGCTGCACCGAGTCGTCGATGAGGTCCTTGATCTCCTTGGCCGCGCCCGAGGAGCGTTGCGCCAGGGTGCGCACTTCCGAGGCCACCACCGCAAAGCCGCGGCCCTGTTCGCCGGCGCGTGCGGCTTCCACCGCCGCGTTCAAGGCCAGGATGTTGGTCTGGAACGCGATGCCGTCGATGACCGAGATGATGTCGGCGATCTTCCTGGAGGACGCTTCGATGCCGCTCATGGTCTCGACCACCTTGCTGACGATCTCGCCACCCTGCGAGGCCACGCCGGCGGCACCAATCGCCAGCTGGTTGGCCTGGCGCGCGCTTTCGGCATTCTGTTTGACGGTGGAGGTGAGCTCTTCCATCGAGGCGGCGGTTTCTTCCAGATTGGCGGCCTGCTGCTCGGTGCGCTGGGACAGGTCCTGGTTGCCGGCGGCGATTTCGCTGGCGGCACCCTTGATCGAGATCGCCGACGCCTTGATGCCGGTGACGATCTCGGCCAGCTGCACGGCGGTGGCATTGGCATCGTCGCGCATCTGCGCAAACACCCCGTGGAAGTCGCCGCTCATGCGCGCGGTCAGGTCGCCTGCGGCAATGGACTGCAACAGACCGGATAGCGACTGCAGGTTGCCGTCGGCGGTGGACATCAAGGTGTTGAGGCTTTCCACCATGACCCGGAAATCGTACTGGAAGCGCTCGGCATCGCCGCGTGCGCTGAAGTCGCCATTGGCCGCGGCCTGCGCCAGGTGCTTGATCTGGGTGTTCATCGCGCCCAGGTTGAGCTTGACCTGCTCCATGGTCTCGGTGAGCACGGCCTTCTCGCCGGGCAGCTTGTCCATGTCTTCGCTGAGGTCGCCAATGGCATAGCGGCCCATGATCTGCGCCAGCTTCATCTTCACCGCGATATGCGAGGCCACCAGGTTGTTGGTGTCGCTGGCCATGCGGCCGTATTCCCCCGGGAACGCATCGGCATCGATACGGAAGCTGATCTGGCCTTCGTCGTGGCGGCGGGCCATGTCGGTCTGCGCGGCCAGCAGGTTGCGCAGCTGCTGCTGCATCTTGTGCATGGCCTTGAGCAGGCGGCCGGTTTCATCGCTGAACTTCGTGTCGACGTCGTTGTCCAGCTTGCCGCCGGCAATCGATTCGGCTGCGCGGGTGGCGCGGCTCAACGGTGCGGTGAGGCTGCGGGTGATCAACAGGCCCAGGGTGCCGCTCAGCAGCACCACCAGCAGCGTGCCGCCGATCAGCAGCTTGCGCGAGTCGTCCATCGACTTCAGCGCAACAACCGATGCGTCGGCGGCCATCTTGTCCTGCAGTGCGATGTTCTCGGCGATCTTGTCCTGCCAGCCCTGCATGGCCGGCGCGGCCTTGGTGAGCAGCAAGGGCAGGGCTTCGTCGCTATGGCCGGTCATCACCAGGTCCATCACCTTGTCGTTCAACACCTTGACCTCGGCACGGCGCGCATCGATCTCGGCGCGCAACACCTTGCCCTGGTCCGAGGGCGGCATGGCATACAGCGCTTCGCGCGCCTTGTTGTAATCGGCACGTGCCGACTGGATGATGGCGATGAACTGGCGATTCTCTTCATCGGTGGTGGGCAGCACCACATTGCGCAGCTGCATGCCGATAATGAAATTGGCGTTGATCATGTCGTTGGACAGCCGGATCTTCACCATATTCTGGTGCACGATGTCGTCGACCAGGGCGCGTGCCGATGACAGGCCGCGATAACCGATGAAGGCAATCAGGCCGGACAGCACGATCAGCACGGCAAATGCCGCCGCCAGACGCGGGCCTACGTTGTACCGCTGGAGTAATGCAGTCATGACAAAGTCCTGGAAGGCTCGAGATGGAAGGAGCGACCCGGTGACGCCACAGCCTGCTGCGTGACATGTCGCTAAGACGAATAACGGCGGCATTGTGCAAAGACTTTATACCTGGGTAATGGAAAATGTATAAACCAGGTCGGTATCGTGGGTGGCTTCAAGGATGTGTCCGTTCCATATATTGGCTGAGTGGACTAATAACTGGCGAGCTCTGCAGTTGATTTAATACAGTAATTGAATGTGCTCGATATAAACGTATTGGGTTGATTGACTGCCGGGTCCGCTTTGCTGCGGATGTAGCCAATAAAAAAGCCGCGCTCCTGCGAGCGCGGCTTTGATGAAACTCGCATTGAAACCGGGGCTTAGAATTCCGCCCAATCCGACTCGCTGGACGGCGCCGCGGCAACCGCGCTACGCGCTGCAGGACGCGCCGCACGCGTTGCGACCGGCGCGCTGACCGCAGCCGGTCGCTTGGCGGTGATGTGGCGCACCACCGGCGTGGCGCGGGTCACCGCTTCCAGCTCGGCCGACAGGCGGAACAAGGCCACCGCTTCGGTGAGCTGCTGTGCCTGTTCTTCCATCGAGCGCGCGGCGGCGGTGGCTTCTTCCACCAGCGCGGCGTTCTGCTGGGTGGCCTCGTCCATGTGGGTCACGGTCTGGTTGACCTGCTCGATGCCGGCCGACTGTTCCTGCGAGGCGGCGGAGATCTCGCTCATGATGTCGGTGACGCGCTGCACCGAGGAGACGATCTCGCTCATGGTGCTGCCGGCCTGGTTCACCAGTGCCGAGCCTTCGGCCACCTTGCTCACCGAGTCGTCGATCAGGCTCTTGATTTCCTTGGCGGCACCGGCCGAACGCTGCGCCAGCGTGCGCACTTCCGAAGCCACGACCGCAAAACCGCGGCCCTGTTCGCCGGCACGCGCCGCTTCCACGGCCGCATTCAAGGCCAGGATGTTGGTCTGGAAGGCGATGCCGTCGATGACGCTGATGATCTCGGCGATCTTCTTGGACGAGGTTTCGATGCCGGACATGGTGGTGACCACCTGGCCGACCACGCTGCCGCCATGCGATGCCACGCCTGCCGCACCGATCGCCAGCTGGTTGGCCTGACGCGCGTGTTCGGCATTCTGTTTGACGGTGGAGGTGAGCTCCTCCATCGAGGCGGCGGTTTCTTCCAGGTTGGCGGCCTGTTGTTCGGTACGCTGCGACAGATCCTGATTGCCCGCGGCGATTTCGCCGGCCGCCGTATTGATGGCCAGGGTGGAGTGCTTGATGCGGCCCACGATGTCGGTCAGGCGTTGCACGGTGGCGTTGGCATCGTCACGCAGACGCGCGAACACCCCATGGAATTCGCCGTCCATGCGTGCGGTCAGGTCGCCATCGGCCACCGCGCCCAGCAGCTGCGACAGCTTGCCCAGGTTGCGATCGCTGACTTCCATCATCGAGTTCAGATCCGCCACCATCACCGCGAAGTCGTACTTGAAGCGTGCCGCATCGCCGCGGGCGCTGAAGTCGCCAGCCGCGGCTGCCTGCGCCAGCTGCTTGATCTCGGTGTTGATCGACAACAGGCTGGCCTTGGCCGCATCCATCGCTTCGTGCAGGATCGCGCGGCTGGCCGGCAGGCGGCGGGCGTCCTGGGTCAGGTCGCCTTGTGCGTACTGGTTGAGGATGCGCACCGAGTCGGTGATGGCATCCAGATGTTCGAAGATCATGGTGTTGATGCCGCCGGCCAGCGTGCCGTACACGCCGGGAAAATCTTCCGGCATGCGGTGGGTGATGTCTTCGGCCGCATGCAGGTGCGACATGCGCGCGGTCTCGTCGGAGAAGCGGCGCAGCATCAGGGTCATGCGGCCGGTGGCATCCAGCATCTGGCCGATTTCGTCCTTGCTGGTCTTGCCGATCTGCACGCCGAGATCGCCCCGCGACACTGCCTGGATGGCGCCCAGCGCCCTGGACAGCGGGTTGGTGATGCTGCGAGCGATCAACCAGCCAAAGGTCACCGACAGGGCCGCCATCAGCAAGGTGCCGATCAGCAGCACCGCACTGGTCAGCTTGAACGAGGCGCTGCTGGCCGCGACCATGTTGGCCAGCGCAGTGGACTGCTCGGCGTACATCTTATCGATGGTCTGGAACAGCACCTTGCGGATGTCGCCGGACTGCTTGTTCGCCAGGATCGCGGCGGCGTAGTCGGGCTGCTTGTACAGCGCACGCAGTGTCTTGTTGGCCTCGAAGTAACTTGCGCTTTCCTTGGCCAGCTTGTCGTAGCCGGCCTTCAGCGGCGAGCCGGCATCGACCTTGGCCTCCAGTGCCTTCTGTGTCTGGAGGTAGCTGGCCTGGATCTCGTCCATGCGGGTGAGAAAGTAGGCGTAGCGCTCGGGATTATCCAGATTGACGAACTGGCCCGACTCGTAGATGCGGAATTCGCCACCGAAGGCGCGCAGTTCCGACAGCCTGCTCAGCACCGGCACGACATTTTCATTGATCAGCACGGCCTGCTGCTGCATTTGCTTCATGCGCGAGAAGCCCAACCCACCCAGCAGGGCGGTGAGCACGGCACTCAGGCAGAACGCAAACATCAGTTTGCGGCGGATGGGCCAATCGTTGAACTTGTTCATCATGTACTCCGGGCGATGCAAGGCGATGTGTGTCCTGCACGCTAACGGCCCGGGGCCCGGATTCTTTACTTTGCAAGGATGAACGCGGCGTGTTCGGCGACGCGCCGCATGGCGATCTGCGGTGTCTAACCATGCCGTGCGCGGCAGGTCAGCGTGACGTATCACACAGCGCAGCTGCCGCGCCCGTGACCGGGCGCGACCGCAGGCGGTTCAGACCCGTGGGTGCGATGGCCTGGGTGTAGGGTGGGCGGCGATGGCGGTGAGCGCGGGCCTGCCGGTCGATGCGGTGGCTGGGGCCGTATCGGCAAGCGTAAAGCGCGACACCGCCTGCGCGAGCTGGCCGGCCTGTTCTTCCATCGCACGCGCGGCGGCGGTGGCTTCTTCCACCAGTGCGGCGTTCTGCTGGGTGGCTTCATCCATCTGGGTGACGGTGAGGTTGACCTGTTCGATGCCTGCGGACTGCTCCTGCGAGGCGGCGGAGATCTCGCCCATGATGTCGGTGACGCGCTGCACGCTGGCCACGATCTCGGCCATGGTGGTGCCGGCCTGGTGCACCAGATGCGCGCCTTCGCTCACCTTGTGGACCGAATCGTCGATCAGGTGCTTGATCTCCTTCGCGGCACCGGCAGAGCGCTGCGCCAGCGTGCGCACCTCCGAGGCCACCACCGCAAAGCCGCGCCCTTGTTCGCCGGCGCGCGCGGCTTCCACCGCCGCGTTCAAGGCCAGGATGTTGGTCTGGAAGGCGATGCCGTCGATCACGCTGATGATCTCGGCGATCTTCTTCGACGAGACCTCGATGCCGGACATGGTGGTGACCACCTGCGCCACCACCGCGCCGCCATGCGCGGCGACATCGGCCGCGCCGATGGCCAGTTGGTTGGCCTGGCGCGCATGCTCGGCGTTCTGCCTGACGGTGGAGGTGAGTTCTTCCATCGAGGCAGCGGTTTCTTCCAGGTTGGCGGCCTGTTGCTCGGTACGTTGCGACAGGTCGCTGTTGCCGGCGGCGATCTCGCTGGCTGCGGCATTGATCTGCGTGGCCGAGGTCTGGATACCGGAGACGATGCTGGTGAGTTGTGCCACCGTGGCATTGGCATCGTCACGCATGCGTGCAAACACGCCTGCGAACTGCCCATCCATGCGCACGCTGAGGTCGCCTTCGGCCAATGCGCTGAGCAGGCTGGAAATACGCTCCAGTCCTTGCGAGGTGGTTTCCAGCAAGCCGTTGAGCTGACGGCCGAATTCCAGATAGAAGCCGTGCTTGTCATCCAGCGCCAGGCGCTGACCGAAGTCGCCCATCAAGGCAGACTGCACCAGTGCGGCCACTTCTTTTTGCGTGCTCACTTCGGCACTGACGTTGCGCCACAGCAGCATGCTGCCGCTGCGATGGCCGTCCGGCGCGTACAGCGGGGTCATGGTCAGGTCCAGGGTCACCGGGCCGAAGGTGTAACGCTCGGACACGGTGGACTGCAATTGCTGCAATCGCTGCGCGCGCGCCCTGCCATCGGCGTCGGTGCCGAACACGTACTCCAGCGGCTTGCCGACCACCGCATCGGCACTGAAACCGGCCTGGCCCTTGGCATGGAAGGCCGGTTCGCCATGCTTGAACGAGGTGTGCAGCGCTTCGGTGATGAACACCGCGTTGTGGTGTTCGTCGGACAGCAGCACTTCCATCTCGGAGTGCTCCAGCGCGGTGCGGATGCGCAGGTTTTCGTTGGCGACCGCGGTGTCGCGCTCGATGCGCGCGCGCAGATCGTTCTGCATGCGCTGCATCGCGCCCATCAGCCGGCCCACTTCATCCTGGCGCTGTACGGCGATCTGGTTGTCGAGCTTGCCGGAGGCGATCGCGTCGGCCACGCCCACCGCCGACTCCAGCGGACGCACCACCTGGCGACGCAACAGCAGGAACAGCGCGCCGCTGAGCACCACCGCCGAACCCAGCCCCACCAGCAGGATCGTCCACAGCAGGCGATGCGCCTGCTGCATGATGGCCGCGTACGGCACCACCACGCCCAGCGCGAAACGTTCCTGCGCCTTGCCGATCTGCAGCGGCACATAGGCACTGACCATGCCGGCCGCGTCGGGGGTGAAATCGACCGAATCCTTGCCAGCCTTGATGGCCTCCAGCATGGTGCGGTGCCGTGCATCGGTCAGCGGCTTGCCGATGCGCGTGCTGTCGCGCGAGGACAGCACCACGCCGGCGGGCGACAGCAGCTCCACATACCCGCTGTCCATCGGGCGCAGGGCGCCCAGGCGCTGTTGCAACGCTGCCAGTGCCACGTCCACCGTCACTGCGCCCAGGTAGGTACCGTCCTGCAGGATGGGCGTGGACAAGGTGGTCATCAGCACGGTCTTGCCGCCGATCTTGTAATCGTACGGTTCGGCCACGGTCTGCCGCAGCAGGGCGCGCGGCTTGAGATTCCAGTCACCCAGGCCGGGGGTTTCGTAGTCGGTGAGTGGCTCACGCACCAGGGTGTGGCCGTCGCGTCCCCAGTAGGTCATGAAACGGCCGGTGGCGTCGTGGCCCTGGGTATTGGCAAAGGCGCTGTCCTTGCCATCGAAGGCCTGCGCTTCCCACAAGGTGCCCATGCCCACCCATTCGGGATGGTCCCGCAATTGATCGTGCACCACCGCGGCGGCGGTGTCGCGGCTGATGCCACCGTTGGCGCGCTGCACCAGCAAGGTGGTGGCCAGGGATTGACCGGTGGTCAGCGCCTGACCCAGTTCGCTGCCGATCTGCTCGGCCTGGTAGCGCGCAGCGTTCTGCATCGTGGCCTGCGCCGACGTACTCAATGCGCCGCTGCTTTGCCAGTAGGTGATGGCCGCGGTCAGCCCGAAGCACAACGACGCAATGACCGCAGTGCCGAACATCAGGCGATACGCCAGGCGTCCGCCGAAACGTGAGTGCGTGGAAAGCGAAGTCATGGGTGTGGCCGCGGAAAAGGGAGAAGGCCCCGCCGGGGCGGGGAATCTGCAGGCGAAGCAGGCAGCGCGCCTGCTGTTCGACCGCCGGGCAG
This sequence comes from Xanthomonas sp. NCPPB 1068, assembly GCF_041479385.2. Classification (NCBI taxonomy): domain Bacteria; kingdom Pseudomonadati; phylum Pseudomonadota; class Gammaproteobacteria; order Lysobacterales; family Lysobacteraceae; genus Xanthomonas; species Xanthomonas sp. NCPPB 1068. The sequence goes on from NZ_CM192986.1 coordinate 2,218,802, forward strand.
ATGCGGCTGCGATCACAACCCGGCAGGGCGCGCGCCGGCTGCCATCCGGGCGCGCGGTGCGCACCCACTGGAGCTCACGCGCACGACACCCGTCGGCCGCGGCTAGTAGGCGGCCAGCGCCACGCGCTTGGGTGCGCGCGCACCCACACTGCCGTGGGAGCTGGCGGTTGTCGCCACCACCCGGAAGATCGACACCGCATCGTCCAGTTGCTGCGCCTGCTGCTGCATCGCATTGGCCGCGGCGGTGGCTTCTTCCACCAGTGCGGCGTTCTGCTGGGTGCTCTCATCCATCTGGGTGACGGTGAGATTGACCTGCTCGATGCCGGCGGACTGTTCCTGCGAAGCGGCCGAGATCTCGCTCATGATGTCGGTGACGCGTTGCACCGAGGACACGATCTCGGCCATGGTCTTGCCGGCCTGGTCCACCAGCGCCGAGCCCTGCGCGACCTTGCCGACCGAATCGTCGATCAGGTGCTTGATCTCCTTGGCCGCACCGGCAGAGCGTTGCGCCAGGGTGCGCACTTCCGAGGCCACCACCGCAAAGCCGCGGCCCTGTTCGCCGGCGCGTGCCGCTTCCACCGCGGCGTTGAGCGCCAGGATATTGGTCTGGAACGCAATGCCGTCGATGACGCTGATGATCTCGGCGATCTTCTTCGAAGAGTGCTCGATGCCGGACATGGTCTCCACCACCTGGCTCACCACCTGGCCGCCCTGCGAGGCCACGCCGGCGGCACCGATCGCCAGCTGGTTGGCCTGGCGCGCGCTTTCGGCGTTCTGCTTGACGGTGGAGGTGAGCTCTTCCATCGAGGCGGCGGTTTCTTCCAGGTTGGCGGCCTGCTGCTCGGTGCGCTGGGACAGGTCGTTGTTGCCGGCAGCGATCTCGCTCGCCGAACCGGTGATGGAGGCGGCGGCCTGCTGGATGCGCCCGACGATGCCGGCCAGCTGGGTGGCGGTGGTATTGGCATCGTCACGCATGCGCGCGAACACGCCATGGAACTCACCGTCCATGCGTGCGGTCAGGTCGCCCTCGGCCAGTGCGGCCAGCAGCTCGGACAGCTTGCCCAGATTGCGGTCGCTGACCTCCATCATGGCGTTGAGGTCGTTGATCATGCGCGCCGAATCGTGCTTGAAGCGCGCGGCATCGCCACGTTGGCTGAAATCGCCGTTGGCGGCGGCCTGTGCCAGACGCTTGATCTCGTTATTGATCGCCAGCAGGCTGGCCTTGGCCGCATCCATGGCTTCGTGCAGCACCGCACGCGTACCCGGCAGACGCGCGGCGTCGCGCGACAGGTCGCCCTGCGCGTATTCGTTGAGGATGCCGATGGCATCGACGATGGCATCCAGGTGCTCGAAGATCATGGTGTTGATGCCGGCCGCCAGTTCGCCGTAGACGCCCGGGAAGTCGGTCGGCATGCGGTGGGTGACGTCGTCGCCGGCGTGCATGTGCATCATCACCTTGGTCTGCGCGGAGAAGCGCTCCAGGGTATGCACCATGTCGTCGGTGGCCTTGAGCATCTGGCCGATTTCGTCATTGCCATGCTCGGCGGTACGCACGCTCAGGTCGCCGCGCGCCACGCCCTTGATCGCTGCCAGGGCACGCGAGACCGGCTCCAGGATCGAGTTGCCGATCATCCAGCCCACCAGCAGGTTGAGCAGCACCAGCACGGCACCGGCCAGCGTCACGATGCCGGTGAAGGCCAGCGCCTGCGACTGGGTGTCGTCCAGGTAGACACCGGTGCCGATCACCCAGCCCCACGGCTTGTATAGCGCCGCGTAGGAGGTCTTCTGCACCGGGTCCTTCTGCCCGGGCTTGGCCCAGGTGTAATCGACATAGCCGCCGCCGGCCTGCGCGGCGGTCACGAACGCGGGAAAGATGCGCTTGCCGTCGGGGCTGAGCACGTCGTTGAGCGGCTTGCCATTAAGATCCGGACGGGTGGGGTGCATCAGCATCACCGGCGCCTGGTCGGTGACATAGATGTAATCCACACCACCGCGTGCACGCATGGTCGACAAGGTGTGCAGCGCGGCCTTCTTGGCGGCGTCCACGTCCATCTCGCCCTTTTGCGCGCGCTCGGCATAGCCGTTGACCACCGCGATCGCCATCTCGATCTGGCTCTTGAGGCCATCGCGACGGGTGTCGGTGAGATCCACGTACTGCATGCGTGCCGCGATCACGGCCAGGATGATGATGCCCAGCGCAACCAGCGCCGTCTGGGCGAGGAATTTGCGCTTGAGCGGCACATTGGCCAACGTCTTTGCGAGCGAGCTCTTGAACGTCATGACAGGTATCCAGCGAAGGAATTGTGACCGGGATAAATCGAATAGCGACTCAGTGGGAAAAATGTTGAGCACCGCGTGACGCTGTTTGTGCTAGCGCGGTGCATAGCCGATTTCAGCGCCACCCGGTCGCTCGAGCGTTCGACCGACGCGATGCCCCGCGCCGATGCACGCGCTCACGCGCGGCGTACAGCACATCGCACCGCACATCGCACACCTCGCTCTGCAGGACAGAGCGCATGGCGTGCGCAGCGTGGGGGCTGGCAGACAGCGATGCAGGGTGAGCGGCCGCCTGGCCGCGCACCGGGCGAGCTCAGTGCCGCGGCGACGCGCCGACGGGGGTGATCGAGGCCTGCAGGTTCTGCAGTTCGGTCCACAGCAGCTGGCGGGTATCGCCGGCATGGCCCAGCGCCAGGGCCTGGGCGTCGTGCAGATCGCCGTCATGCAGGGCGCGATTGGCCTGGCGGTGCTGCGCCAGATACTGGCCCAGCTGCTGCTGCACCGCTGCAAACTGGCGCGCCTGTTCGCCCTGCGGCGCGCTGGCCTGGAAATAGCCCGCATGGCGTGCGATGCGTTGGCGCAGCTTGCCCAGACGCTCGTCGTAGGCCTGCACGCGCGCCGGGTCCTGCGCTGCGGCCAGCTGGGCACGCTGATCGTTGCGCAGCTGCACCAGGTCCACGGCAAGCGACTGCAGTGCGCTGACCGGCACGTTGTCGAGCAAGACGGACACCGGGGCGGCCGGCGCGGCGAAGGAGGGCGGCAACGACACGCCCGCGGCCAGCACGGCAACGGCAAACACGGCGCCCAGCACGTTGCGGGCAGAGCGGATGGGATTGGCGGTGTGCATGCGGGAGCTCCTTCAACGATGCGCGGGCGATGCGGCCCTCAGTGCCATGTGTATCGGCCGCAGACGCTTGTGCTTAATCACCTTTCGACCAACGGCACTGCAGCGTGGTGAATTGGTGGCCTGGTGAAGTACGCGGCGATGGGGTTCTGTGGCCGGATAGCAGAACGCCCCGGGGGTGGCCGGGGCGTTTCGACGGATCGTGAAGCGCCGGGTTGTGCGCTGTCTGGCGCTGTTGCGTCGGGCCGTCCCGTCACCCCCAACCCCGCTCCCGGGGGGGAGAGGGGTTCAGCAGCCGTGGACTTAAAACTCGCGCCAGCTCGCATCGTTGTCGGCAGCGGCTGCCAAGGCCGGCCGCTGCGCCGCGGCGGATCTGGCTGCAGGCCTGGCTGTCGCAGATCCGGGCTGCCGGGGAGCGACCGTCGAGGCGACGCTTGCCAGGTGCCGCGGGGCAGGGCGGTGCGTCGCCGCCGGCTGGGTTGCGCCGGGATGGGTCTTGAAGATCGACACGGCATCGGCCAGCTGGCCCGCCTGTTCTTCCATCGCCCGCGCGGCCGCCGTGGCTTCTTCCACCAGCGCGGCGTTCTGCTGGGTGGCTTCATCCATCTGAGTGACGGTGAGGTTGACCTGCTCGATCCCGGCCGACTGCTCCTGCGAGGCGGCGGAGATCTCGCCCATGATGTCGGTGACGCGTTGCACGCTGGCCACGATCTCGCTCATGGTGGTGCCGGCCTGGTCCACCAGCGCCGCGCCTTCGGCCACCTTGCCGACCGAGTCGTCGATCAGGTGTTTGATCTCTTTCGCTGCACCGGCAGAGCGCTGCGCCAAGGTGCGCACTTCCGAGGCCACCACCGCAAAGCCGCGGCCCTGGTCGCCGGCGCGCGCCGCTTCCACCGCCGCGTTCAAGGCCAGGATGTTGGTCTGGAAGGCGATGCCGTCGATCACGCTGATGATGTCGGCGATCTTCCTGGACGAGATTTCGATGTCGGCCATGGTCGCCACGACCTTGTCGACCACGGCGCCGCCCTGCGAGGCGACCGCGGCGGCGCCAATGGCGAGCTGGTTGGCCTGGCGGGCACCTTCGGCATTCTGCCTGACGGTGGAGGTGAGCTCCTCCATCGAGGCAGCGGTTTCTTCCAGGTTGGCGGCCTGCTGTTCGGTGCGTTGCGACAGATCGTTGTTGCCGGCGGCAATTTCGCCGGCCGCCGTGTTGATCGAAGCGGTGGCGTGCTGGATGCGTCCGACGATGCCGGACAACTGCTCGGTGGTGGCGTTGGCGTCATCGCGCATCTGCGCGAACACGCCATGGAACTGGCCGTGCATGCGCTCGGTCAGGTCGCCGCCGGCAATGGCCTGCAGCACCTTGGACAACGCACCCAGATTGCCGTCGGCGGTGGCCATCAACTGATTGAGGCTCTGCACCATCGCCAGAAAATCGTGCTGAAAGCGCTGCGTATCGCCGCGTACGCTGAAATCGCCATTGGCCGCGGCCTGCGCCAGCAGCTTGATTTCGTCGTTCATTGCCGAAAGATTGCGCTTGACCGCATCCATGGTGTCGCTGAGCACGGCCTTTTCGCCGGGCAGGCGGTCCATGTCCTGGCTCAGGTCACCAATGGCGTAGCGCGACATGATCTGCGCCAGCCGCATCTTCACTGCAATGTGCGATTCGACCAAGGCGTTGGTGTCGCGCACCATGCTGCCGTATTCGCCGGGGAAGGCGTCCTGGTCCATGCGGAAGCTGAGCTGGCCTGCCTCGTGCCGGCGTGCCATTTCCTGCTGTGCGGCGGCCACGGCCTTGAGCTGATCCTGCATGCCGCGCATGCTGGTCAATAATTGACCAGGCTCATCACCGGGTTGCGGGCCGATCGGGTTGTCCAGTTCACCGTGTGCGATCGCCTCGGCGACCTGCGTGGCCTGCCGGAGCGGGCGTACCAGGCTGCGCGAGATCAGCCACGCCAGTGCGGCCGCCAGGCCAGCGGACACCAGGCCGAACGCAATCAGGGCACGGTTGGCCAGCGCGACGCTGCTCAGGATGGTGTCGGCACCGGCGGCATTCTGCTGGTTCTGCAGGTGCACCGCTGCGGCAATCGCCTTGGAGCGGCGTTCCAGCAACGGTTGCGCCTGGCCGTTCAACAGTTGCTTGGCACCGTCCAGGTTGCCCTCGCGCACCATGCCGAGCAGGCGGTTGTTGGTGGCGCGTGCCGCGGTCAGGCTGTCTTCGATGGCCTGGCGTGCGCGCATGCCGTCGGCGTCGGTAGGCAGCTGCTTGAGCGCGTCCCATAGCTGCGCGTAATGCGTGCGGTTGGCCTTGAGCTGTGCCTCGACGGCGGGTAACTGCTGCGGCGTCGCCAGCATGAAGTCGCGCATGTAGCGCTCGCCAAGCATGTTGCTTTCACGCATCTGGTTGAGCAACGCGGCCTTGCGGTTGTTGACCTCGATGATGATGGAGACCTGGTTCTTGACGGTCTTGAATTCGTGCAAGGCCAGGGTGGTGGAGCCGGCCAGCAGCACGATCAGCAACGCGAATGCCAACGCCAGGCGTCGCCCGACGGTCAGGGAATGCAGGAATGTCATGGTGTTCTCTTGGGGAGGGTGGGAAAGAGATACACCGGTAGCGTGCGCTAGCCTGAATTCTTAAGTCCTGATGCTGCACTGCAGCATGCTCGCGTTCAGTCGTGTGGCGAGCGCAGTCGGCGCTGCAGCGGCATGCATGGCGCGCGCATAGGCCGCGCCCGGCGAGGTGTGCGGCGTCGATGATCGGCGCGCGTGGGGATGGACGAGTGGGTCACTGCATCCCCCGCAGAAACCATCAAGCCCCGGCATCGCTGCCGGGGCTTGATCGTGAAGGCTGCAATGGCCGCCGAGGCGGGCGCGGGCGTCAGAACTCGTGCCAGCTGGTGTCGCCGTTGGCAGCCGCTGCCAGGGCCGGGCGCGCCGGACGCATGGTGGCTGTCGGCGTGGCGGCCGCGGCATGCTTGTCGGCGGGCTTTTTGACGGCCTTGACCGGCGCCGGAGCGGGGCGGGCCACTGCCATCGCCACGGTGGCGGTGGGCTGAAGCTTGAAGATCGCCACCGCGTCGGACAGCTGGCCGGCCTGTTCTTCCATTGCGCGTGCGGCGGCGGTGGCTTCTTCCACCAGCGCCGCGTTCTGCTGGGTGGCTTCATCCATCTGGGTCACGGTGAGGTTGACCTGCTCGATCCCGGCCGACTGTTCCTGCGAGGCGGCGGAGATCTCGCCCATGATGTCGGTGACGCGTTGCACGCTGGCCACGATGTCGGCCATGGTCTTGCCAGCCTGGTCCACCAGTGCCGAGCCTTCGGCCACCTTGCCCACCGAGTCATCGATCAGGTGCTTGATCTCCTTCGCGGCGCCGGCGCTGCGCTGCGCCAGTGTGCGCACTTCCGAGGCCACCACCGCAAACCCGCGTCCCTGCTCACCGGCGCGCGCGGCTTCCACCGCCGCGTTCAAGGCCAGGATGTTGGTCTGGAAGGCGATGCCGTCGATGACGCTGATGATCTCGGCGATCTTCTTCGAAGAGACTTCGATCCCGGACATGGTGGTCACCACCTGCGCCACCACGCTGCCGCCCTGCGAGGCGACCGACGCCGCGCCGATCGCCAACTGGTTCGCCTGGCGTGCATGCTCGGCATTCTGTTTGACGGTGGAGGTGAGCTCTTCCATCGAGGCGGCGGTTTCTTCCAGGTTGGCCGCCTGCTGCTCGGTGCGCTGCGACAGATCCTGGTTGCCGGCGGCGATTTCGCTGGCGGCGGTATTGATCGAGGTGGTGGCGTGCTGGATGCGCCCGACGATGCCCGAGAGCTGCTCGGTGGTGGCATTGGCATCGTCGCGCATCTGCGCGAACACGCCATGGAACTGCCCGTGCATGCGCTCGCTCAGATCGCCGGCGGCAATGGCCTGCAGCACCTTGGACAGCGAGGCCAGGTTGGCGTCGGCGGTGGCCATCAGCTGGTTGAGGCTGTCCACCATGGCGTGGAAGTCGTACTGGAAGCGCTGCGCATCGCCGCGCACGCTGAAATCGCCGTTGGCGGCGGCCTGGGCCAGCGTCTTGATCTCGCGGTTCATCGCCGAAAGGTTCGCCTTGACGGTGTCCATGGTGTCGCTGAGCACGGCCTTTTCGCCGGGCAGGCGCTGCATGTCCTGGCTCAGGTCGCCGATGGCATAGCGCGACATGATCTGCGCCAGGCTGTTCTGCACAGTGACATGCGCACCGACCAGGCTGTTGGTGTCGTGCACCATCGTGCCGAAATCGCCGGGAAATGCCTGCGGATCCATGCGGTAGCTGATCTGTCCGGCGTCATGGCGTTGCGCCATCTCCGACTGGGCGGCCAGCACGGCCTGCAACTGCTGCTGCATGCCCTGCATGCTGTGCAGCAATTGCCCGGCTTCGTCGCGGCTATCGACCTGGATGATGTTATCCAGCTTGCCCTGGGCGATGGCACCGGCCACGCGGGTCGCACGGCCGAGCGGGTCGGCGATGCTGCGGGCGATGAACCAGCCGGCAGAGGCGGCCAGCAGGACCGCCAGCGCCATTGCTGCAATCATCACCTTGACTGAGCGCTGATAGGTGGCCTCGGCCGAGGCGATCTCATCGTTCATGTGAGCGGTATTGAACTTGGTCAGTTCCACCAGCTTGGCGAACAGGTCGCGCCGCGCCGGCCGCGATTGCTCGTCGGACACGCTGTTTGCGGTGACCACATCTCCGGCACGCACCGCGGCACTGAGCGCAGCATTGGCCTTGTAGTAATCGGCCAGCTTCTGTTTGACCTCGCCATACAGCTCGGCCTCCTTGCCCGGCGTGGTGGTCTTGGCATAGGCGCTCTGCGCGGCGTCCACGTCGGCACGCGCCTTGTCCATGCGTTCGAAATAATTCTGCACCGCCTTCGGGTCGTCGGCGTGCGCCAGCTGGGCCAGCTCGTAGGTGCGGAATTCGCCAAGCAGCGCGCGCATTTCGCTCAGCTGCTGCACTGCCGGCGCCCATACATTGCCGATCTCGCGCAACAGGTGCGCGCTCGACTGCATGCGCGCAAGCGCAAACACGCCCAGGCTCAGGGTGATCAATGCGGTAAAGGAAAACGCCACGGCCAGCTTGCGGGCAACGGCAAGATTGCGGAACCAGTTCATAGTGGTCTTCTCGTGTTGCAGAGAACGACTGGCCTCGTGGGCGCCCGTCACCAGACGGGCCAAAGACGATGGCAGAGTCGAAAGATCCGGACAAAGGGCCAGAATCTCCGTCGGTCGTGTCGGGCCGGACGGGTGTCACTGATGCCGGCAGTCCCCATACTGCCGGCGATCGCTCCGGGTCAGGCCGCTCGGCGGCCGTCTCATGGAGCCTTGCACTGCGGCGTCCCTGCCGCAGGGTGTTGCGTTACGCGGCCTGCGGCACTTTCAGCGAGCGCACCAGGCCACCGATGTCCACGATCAGCGACACCCGGCCATCGCCGAGGATGGTGGCGCCGGAGACGCCCGGGATGCGGCGGTAGTTGTTTTCGATGTTCTTGACCACGACCTGTTGCTGGCCGAGCAGTTCGTCCACTTCCAGCGCGATCTTCTGGCCATCGCCTTCGACCACCACCACCAACGGTTCCTGCGAGGACTGCTGCCCGCCGAAGCCGTAGTAGTTGGTGAGCGACAGGATCGGCAGATACTCGCCGCGGACCCGCAACACACGGCCGTCGCCGGCCATCGAGCGGATGTCTTCGGCGGCCGGCTGCAGGGCTTCGAGCACATAGGCCAGCGGCAGGATCAGGGTTTCGCCAGCCACCGACACGGTCATGCCGTCCAGGATGGCCAGGGTCAGCGGCAGACGGATCAGCACGCGGGTGCCGCTGCCGGCATTGCTTTCCAGCTGCACTTCGCCGCCCAGGCCCTGGATGTTGCGGCGGACCACGTCCATGCCCACGCCACGCCCAGACAGGTCGGTGACCGCATCGGCGGTGGAGAAGCCGGGTGCGAAGATCAGGTCCCACACCTGCGAATCGGTCGGGTTGTCCGGCACCGCAATGCCGCGTTCGGCGGCTTTTTCCAGGATCTTGGCGCGGTTGAGGCCACGGCCGTCGTCGCTGACCTCGATCACGATGTGGCCGCCCTGATGCGAGGCCGCCAGCGTGATGGTGCCGGTCTCGTCCTTGCCGGAGGCGCGACGCGCATCGGGCATTTCCAGACCGTGGTCGATCGAGTTGCGCACCAGGTGGACGAGCGGGTCGGCGATCTTTTCGATCAGGCCCTTGTCCAGTTCCGTGCCTTCGCCGATCGTGCGCAGGCGCACCTGCTTGCCGAGACGGCTGGACAGGTCGCGCACCAGCCGCGGGAAGCGACGGAACACCGCATCGACGGGCAGCATGCGCACGCCGATGACCGCTTCCTGCAGGTCACGGGTATTGCGTTCGAGCAGGTCCAGGCCGGCAAACAGACGCTCGGCATGCGCCGGGTCCAGGCCGGTGGAGACCTGCTTGAGCATGGCCTGGGTAATGACGAGTTCGCCGACCAGGTTGATCAGCGCGTCGACCTTGTCGACGCTGACGCGGATCGAGCTTTCCGCTTCGGCAGCCGCAGCCTTGGCCGGCGTTGCGGCAGCAGCAGCCACCGGCTCGGCAGCAGCGGCCGGAGCCGCCGGAGCTGCGGCGGCCACCGGTGCGGCCGGCGCGTCCACGGCCAGGCTCGGCGGCGGGCCGGGCACTGCCATCGGGCGGATGTCCAGTTCGCAGTCGTCCACGACCCAGGCAAAGGTGTCTTCGATCTTGCTGCGCGGGATCTTGCCGATCAGGCCCAGATCCCACGCCAGATAGGCTTCCAGCGGGTCGATGTTTTCAAAGCCGGGCATGCGCTCCAGGCGTGCGGCAATCTGCAGCGGGCCCAGATGCTCCAGCTCGCGGATGATGCGCAGCGGATCGTTGCCGCTCATGAATAGCGACGGCGCCGGGGTGAAGCCGATGTGCCAGGCTTCGGGCTCTTCTTCCTTCGGCTTGGCAACTGCGGCGGCTGCCGGGGCTTCGCCGGCCAGCACCGCGTTCAGGCGCGTGTGCACGGCCTTGACCGCGGCCGGGTCGGCCGGCGTGCCGTGTTCGGCTTCGCGCAGCAAGGCGCGCAGCACGTCGACCGAGCCGAGCATGGCATCGACCGCATTGGGTTCGAGCTGGCGCTTGTTGGAGCGCAACTCGTCCAGCAGCGTCTCCAGCACGTGGGTCAGGCCGGCCACGGCCTCGAACCCGAACGTGGCAGCGCCGCCCTTGATGGAGTGCGCGGCACGGAACACCGAGTTGATGATTTCCGGGTCGCGGTTGCCCTCTTCAAGGGACAGCAGCCCGGCCTCCATCGCATCGAGCCCTTCGCGGCTTTCCTCGAAAAAGGTGGCGTGGAAACGTTGCAGGTCCATGCTCATGGGCGTGAAATCCGAAAGTGAAGCGAAAAGGAATTAACCCAGAACCTTCTGGACGGTGGCGATCAGCTGTTCCGGATTGAACGGCTTGACCAGCCAGCCGGTGGCACCGGCCGCCTTGCCTTCGGACTTCTTGTCGGCCGCCGACTCGGTGGTGAGCATCAGCATCGGGGTGAACTTGTAGTCCGGCAGCTGGCGCAGCTCGCGAATCAGCGAGATGCCGTCCATGTTGGGCATGTTGACGTCGGTGACCACCGCATTGAAGCGCTGGCCCTTCGCGCGGCCCAGCGCAACGGCGCCGTCTTCGGCTTCTTCGACGGCAAAGCCGGCAGAGGTGAGGGCGAAAGAGACCATCTGGCGCATCGACGCCGAATCGTCCACCACCAAGATACGTGCGCTCATGCGGCGTTCTCCACAGATTTCAGGTTGTCATTGGATGCGGAAAGCCCCAGTGCGTCGGTGACGCCGAGCAGACGTGCCGCATCTCTAAAAGTGTCGTTGCAGCCATCGAACTCGGTGTGCAGACCGGCCTGGCGGCGGCTCTGCACAAAGGCGCAGAGCAACTGCACGCTGGCGGTGTGGATACGCCGGACTTCACCGGCATCAAGCACCAGGTCGCCGTCCTGGGTGAGGAATCCGGCAAGCTTCTGCTTGAGGTCGGCGCTGGTCTCGATGCCGAGATCCTCACCCAATGTCACTGTGCTCATTGTTGCTCCGAACGGATGGTTCTATGCGTACTAACGGCGGAAGGCGGAAAAGCTTTAACGGTGAATCGGCAACACGCCAGATTGTGCAAGCTGCGTATCAATGCAGCAGGTGCGTGGCATCGAGCAGGATCATCGGCTGATGGCCCAGGCGCGCGACACCGCGGAACAGGTTGTTGGAAATGCGGCACAGGCGGGCGTTGTCCGGCGGCTCGATCTGCTGATCGGTCAGGCTGGTGACATCTTCCACGGCCGACACGCGCAGGCCCATGGTTTCGCCGTTTTCTTCCAGTACCACCACACGCGTTTGCAGGTCCATGTCGATCGGCGTCGAGCCCAAATGGATGCCCAGGTCGATCACCGGCACCACCTGGCCACGCAGGTTCATGATGCCGAGCATCGCGCTGGGCGTGCCGCGCAGCGGCAGCAACGGGACCGGTAGTACCACTTCCTGCACCTTGAGCAGTTCCAGCGCATAGGTCTGTTCGCCGCAGCGCAGACGCAGCCAGCGGGTGCTGCGTTCGCTGGCACGGCGCTCGGCGTGGATCGTGTCGGCCTGGCCGGGGGCCAGCAGCGCCTGCAGGCCTTGCGGATAGACCGGGCCGGGTGCGGCGCGCGGCGGTGCCGGCGCTGCACGCGGGGTGGGTGCCGGCGCGGGCGCGGGCGCAACGGCAGGTGCGGCGTCCAGCCCGAACGCCGGGTCGGCATCCATTTCTGCGAGCAGGTCGGCAGTGAGCAGATCGACCGCGGAGCTCGGCGCGCCGAAGGCAGGATCGGCATCCATTTCGGCCATCAGATCGGCGGTGCTCATGAACGCGCTGGGTGTCGCCTCGGCAAAAGCCGGGTCGGCATCCATCTCGGCCAGGAAATCGGCAGCGATGTCGGCGGCGCTGGGGCCGGCCACCACCGGCGGACCGAAGGCCGGGTCGGCGTCCATCTCGGCCAGGAAATCGGCAGCGATGTCGGCGGCGCTGGGGCCGGCCACCACCGGCGGACCGAAGGCCGGGTCGGCGTCCATCTCGGCCAGGAAATCGGCAGCGATGTCGGCGGCACTGGGGCCGGCAACCACCGGCGGACCGAAGGCCGGGTCGGCATCCATCTCGGCCAGGAAATCGGCGGCGATGTCGGCGGCGCTGGGGCCGGCGATCACCGGCGGGCCGAAGGCCGGGTCGGCGTCCATCTCGGCCAGGAAATCGGCGGCGATGTCGGCGGCGCTGGGCGCGGCAACCACGGGCGCACCGAAGGCCGGATCCGAATGCATGTCGGCCAGCAGGTCGGCGGCGATCACCTCCGGGGTGGCGGTGATGGCCACCTGTGCGTCGGCCAGGGCCACGGTGTCTTCGTCGCTCGCGGCCAGCATCACCGGCGGCTCGGCCGCACCGGCCACTGCCACGGCGGCGGGCGCTTCCACGCCCGCATCGTGCAGCAGGCCTTCCAGATAGTCGTCCAGCTCACCGTTGGCGGTGTGGTTGCTCATGCGGCTTGCTCCATACGCATCGCGTCATCGGCCAGCACCCATTCCAGCGCGCGGCGATAGGCGGACAGGCCGCGGCCCTGATAGTCGCCGCCAACGGCGGGCACGGTCAGGGCGGCGGCATTGCAGATTCGGGTGTCCACCGGCACCGCGTCTTCCCAGACGACCGGGCCGTAGGTGGCCTGCATTTCCTTGAGCGTCTCGGTGCCGGCGCGGGTGCGGCGGTCGAACAGGGTTGGCAGGATCGACACCGGCAACTCGCGGCGGCGCGAACGCTGCACCATGTCGGCGGTGCGCACCATGCTGGCCAGGCCATGCAGCGCGAGCGGCTCGGCCTGGGTGGGCACCACCACGCGGTCGCACGCCGCCAGGGCGTTGATCATCAACAGCCCGAGCGTGGGGGGGCAGTCGAGCAGGATGTAATCGTGCTGGCCGGCATGGCGGGTCATGGCGTTCTGCAATGCCAGGCCCAGGCCGGGCTGGTTGGCGCTGCGGCGTTCCAGGGTGGCCAGTGCGGCCTGGGCACAGACGTACGACAGACCGGGGATGCTGCTGTCGTGCGCCAGGCTGGCCAGGTCGCTGGGCGGGGTGCCGAACAGGTCCAGCACTCCGCGCGGCGGCGGGTCGATCGCCACGCCGAACGCGCGGGTGAGCGAGGAGTGCGGATCGAGGTCGATCAACAACACCCGGTGGCCGAGCGCGGCCAACCCGCGACCCAGTGCCAGCGTCGTGGTGGTCTTGCCGACGCCGCCCTTTTGGTTGGCGATTGCCCAGATACGCATCTCACTGCACTCCTTGAATTACGGCGGGGACGGAACTTGTGCCGCTTTCGGTGGTGACGGCCGTTTGGCCGCCGTCAGACTTGGGTAGCTTTGGCGCCCCGGCGGCGGTCGCATTTAATTGCGATGGCGGATCGGGTGCGAGTGAGCCAGCTGAGTCAGCGAGGATGATCAACACCACACGCCGGTTCGCATTCCGTCCCGCCTCGGTTGAGTTATCGGCACGTGCGCGGAATTCTCCATAGCCCACCATCGCCAATCGTTGCGGGGCGATGCCATCGTCGGCAAACAGATGCACCACGCTGGCCGCACGCGCAGCCGACAGCTCCCAATTGGACGGAAATTGCGCAGTGGCGATGGGCTGGTTGTCGGTGTAGCCCTCCACACGCACGCCATTGGGCGCATCGCGCAGCACCGCCGCAAGCGTGGACATGGTGCCGCGCGCACCGCCGGCCAGGGTGGCCGAGCCGGTGCCGAACAGAATGTCGCTGTTGATCTCCACCTCGATCCACAGATCGTTGCGGCGAATGGTGATGAGTTGCTTGTCGATCAGCGGCGCCAGCGTCTTGCCTAGTTGCTGGGCCACCGCATCCATCTGGCGCTGCGCACGCGCCAGCTGCGCCTGGTTGCGCAACGACACCGGCATGCGCATCTGCGCAGCCATCGATGGCAGCAGGGTGGGGTCGGTGGGACCGTTGGAGGCGGCCATCGGCGCGCCGGCCTTGATCACCGAGGGGCGGTCGTAATCGGCGCCCAGGGTCTGGGTCTTGCCGATCTGCACCGGGCTGGCGGCAGTGGACGAGCCGCCGAAAGCGGTGGTCAGCGCCTGCGCCATGACCTTGTACTTGCCTTCGTTGAGCGAGGAGATGGCGTACATCACCACGAAAAACGCCAGCAACAGCGTCATCAGATCGGCGTACGGAATCGCCCACGCTTCGTGGTTGCCATGTTCTTCGTGGTGTTTGCGACGACGGGCCATGGCGGGTTAATGCAAGTAGCCTGCCAATTTCGACTCGATGTTGCGCGGGTTCTCGCCCTGTGCGATCGCAATCAGCCCTTCGATCGCCATTTCGCGTTCGTTGGTGCTGCAATGGATCACGCTCTTGAGCTTGGCCGCCACCGGCAGGAACAGCAGGTTGGCCGAGGCGATGCCGTAGATGGTGGCAGTGAAGGCCGCCGCGATGCCGTGCCCGAGCATGGCCGGGTCGGCCAGGTTCTTCATCACCGCCATCAGCCCCAGCACCGCGCCGATGATGCCCAGGGTAGGGGCGTAGATGCCCATGCCCTCGAACACCTTGGCCGCGGCAAGATCCTGACGCTCCTGATTGTCCACTTCGATTTCGAGCATGTGCCGCATGGCTTCGGGCTCCACGCCATCCACCAGCATCTGCAGGCCCTTGCGCAGGAAGGCGTCGCTCTGACGGGGCAACTGGTCTTCCAGGCCCAGCAGGCCCTGGCGCCGCGCGATGTTGCTCCACTCGACGATCCGCGCGACAAGTTGCGGGCGGTCGCTGGCCGGCGGCTGCACCACCCAGCGCAGAATCTTGAACGCGCGCCGGAAAACTGCCGGCGAGGTATGCAGCAGGATTGCCGCCACGGTGCCGACGATCACGATCACGAAGGCAGCCGGCGACCACAGCGACGAAATGCCGGCGCCCTTCAATACGCTGCCGCCGACGATCGCCACGATCGCCAGCACCAGTCCGATGATGCTCAATCTGTCCATGCATGGGGTATCGGCCCAAGCGCGGCGGACTTGATAGATGCGCCTGGTTGGGGCGCCAGAAAGTTGTCGTTCCGGGGGATGGGTCTTCAGTTGCCGGCTTCGTTGCGGGCGGTGTGCACGGCCGGGGATCGGTTCCGCGGTCGGCAAAGGTCTCAATAAACTCAGTGATACCTGGCGTCAGCCCTGCGTTTAGGAGAGCAGAGAGAACGCACGGCCGGCGCGGTTTTGAGCGCCTCTTCTGCGGGAGAGGGGTTGGGGTGAGGGTACGTCCAGGCGCAGCCTTCGGTCTCCGGCTTCGCTGAGGAGCACGGGCGCTGCCGGGAGACGTCTCTTCGGCTCCCCAAACATGCTTTATGACTCGCCATCACGGCACATCCCTGGATGGCGATGGCAGCCAGGCGGCGTGTGGCGGGCCGTCTCCTGGCGTGTACCAACACGCATGTCGGCCTTGTCTCTTATTGAGCTCGGTTGCGAATGAAGGGAGGAGTGCAGTCGCTTCGACAAACCGCTTGCGTCTGGTTGCGGGCGAGGCGTTTTGCTGTTCGTGATCGCGTTGCTGCAGGCAGGCTGTACCGTGCACCGCTCAAGCGTGGCAAGCCTTTCGCACATCGTGGATGCCCCACGACGCTGCGGGCCTGCTGCGCGGCAGAATGCGTAGCTGCATGGGCTGTGATACTTAGTTTCCCATTGCATTAGAACGATCTAATTGCGTCTGCACGATAGCGGACGTAAGAGGAGGGGACCGGGTCGCTGCAACGGCACCGGATATGTCTGTGTCACTTCGCGCGGCGTTCCTGTCCGATCGTTTGGATCGACGCAAATCCGCCGAATCCGATCACCTTTGGGAGAGCATGATCGACATGAACTGCATGCCATTCGCACGCCACCGCAGCACGCTGTCTGCCGGTATCGCCATCGCCTTGTTCGCGAGTGTCGCCTCCACCGCCGCCGCCCAGCAGGCCGACGGCACGCCGGCGCCCACGGGCCAGGCCGCGGTGCAGGCCACGGACCTGGACGCGGTGACGGTGACCGGCTACCGCTACGCGATCGAAAAAAGCCTGGAGCAGAAGCGCAACGCCAACGCCGTGGTCGATGTGATCACCGCCGAGGACGTGGGCAAGTTCCCCGACAAGAACGTGGCCGATGCACTGCAGCGCGTGCCCGGCGTGGTCATCAGCCGCGACGGCGGTGAAGGCAAGAACGTCAGCGTGCGCGGCCTGTCCTCGGAGCTGGTGCTGACCGAATTGAACGGCAACTACATCGCCACCGCCGAGTCCAACGGCGACCCGACGCGCTCGTTCAACTACACGCTGCTGCCGTCCAACCTGCTGGGTAGCGCGGAGCTGTACAAGACCCCGGAAGCGCGCATCGACGAAGGCGGCATCGGCGGCACGGTGATCCTGCAGACGCGGCGCCCGCTGGAACTGGAGCCACATTCGGGCTTCGTTTCCGCCGAGGGCACCTGGTCCGATACCAGCAAGAACACCGACGGGCAGTTCTCCGGTTCGTATTCCTGGCACGACAAGGACGACCGCTTCGGTGTCTTCGTTGGCTACACGCAGCAAAAGCGCACCGCACGTACGCTCGATGCCAGCACCGAGAGCTGGCAGTGGTACGGGCGCGATGAAGTCGGCCCGGCGGTCGACGTGAACGGAAATCCGTCGGACTTCAACGCCAACTGGTGGGGAGGGACCGGTTTCTGGACCCAGGACGGCAATTACGCCACCGGTTTCATGATGCCGACCGCGGTCAGCCTGGGCGCCAAACGCGAGGAGCGCGAGCGCAAGGGCGGGCAGCTGACCTTGCAGTTCAAGCCGACCGACGACCTGACCCTAACCGCGAACTACTTCCGCTTCGACCTGTCGCAGAACTCGCAGACCAATACCATCAAGATTCCCGAATGGAACATCGCCCGTTACAACGGCGACGGCAACTGGCGCGGCGGCCGTCTGCTCGACCGGCTGCAGTTCGATCCCAGCGGCACCATCGTCACTGGCGCCGCCTACAGCCTGCGCCCGGGCAAGACCTACTACTGCAGCGAGGCCGAGGCCGCCGCGGCCGGCCTGCCGCCGGGCGGCTGGGGCTCGGACGACTGCACGGTGCCGACGCCGCAGATCACCGGCAGCTACAACATCGAAAAATCGCTGTCGCAGACGGTGGACCTGGGCGGCGAATGGCGTGGCGAGCAGGTGGATGTGGCGTTCAAGGCTGGCCGCACCTGGGCCAAGGGCGGGCCGGAGCTGCAGTTTTCCCTGCCGATCAAACCGCGCTTGCAGAACGCCGATGGCAGCTGGACCAACGGCAACTTCGCCAGCGCCTGGGACCTGACCGGCACGCCGTCCATGACCTTCTCGCCGGAGCTGATGCAGAACCTGCGCGACGGCATCCTGCAGGTCGACCTGGGCTCGACCGGCTCGTCCTGGACCCGCAACACCAACCAGCAGCAGTACGCGCAGATCGATACCACCTGGCATTTCGACGGCGAGGTCTTCGACTCGCTGCAGTTCGGCATCAAACGGCGCGACGGCGGCATCCACCGCAGTACGGGCAACAACTACTGGGTGTGCCCAGGCACCGACCCGGGCGACTACGACAACCGCTACTGGAACGGGCGCTGCAATGCCATCGCCACGCAGTTCTCGCCGGGGCTGCTGTTCGCGCAGGACAACCTGGCCGGCGGCGTCAACGCCAGCGCGTTCCCGGCGATCAACTTCCCGGGCTACATCGGCTACTTGAACCAAACCTACGGCGCGATGCAGACCCGCAACGAAGACAACTTCGTCTACAACGTCGACGAAGAGATCTATTCCAGCTACCTGCAGCTCAACTTCCACACCGAGCGGCTGCGTGGCAACGTCGGCGTGCGGGTGGCGCGTACCGGCCAGCGTGCCGAGTCCACCGACAAGGTGAGCGCCTACAACGACTACTTCTTCGATGGCGCCGACGGCAATCCGCTGGCCTGCCAGCAGGGCGCCGCCATGCCCGGCGGCGCCCCGGCCGACACCTATTGCGGCACCGAAGGCTACTGGCGCTTGGCCGACAGCGTGCAACGCACCGAGTCGTTCGTGGTCAGCGGGCTGGACCGCAACTACACCGACGTGCTGCCGAGTTTCAACCTGGCCTACGACCTGACCGAGAACCTGCTGCTGCGCGCGGCGGCGTCGAAAGTGATTGCACGCCCCAGCTACAACGACATCGCCGCGCCCGGCAGCCTGGAGTTTTACAGCCCCGAGTACGTGGCCGACCGGCGCCTGACCGGCGGTGCCAGCGAGCAGGGCTGGTACGGCTCGGGCAGCAACAAGAACCTGGAGCCGTACAAGGCCAACCAGTTCGACCTGGGGCTGGAATGGTATTTCCACCCGGGTTCGGTGGCGGGTGTGGGGCTGTTCCGCAAGAACGTGGAGAACTTCGCGGTCGACGTGATCAGCGACGTCAACATGATGGTCGACGGGCAACCGGTCACCGTGCAGAACTACAGCACCCAGGCCGGCGGCCAGGACGCGGTCTCGCAGGGTGTGGAGCTGTACGCGCAGCACACGCTGCCGTTTGGCCTTGGTGCGCAGTTCAACTACACCTACAACGATGCCAGCAAGGCGGCGGTGCGGCTGGAGGATGGCACCGAGGCCGGCAAGACCTCCATGCCGGGCAGCGCCAGGAACCAGACCAACCTCACCGTGTTCTACGAGACCGACAGCCTGCTGCTGCGGGCCTCGTACAACCGTCGCGGCGAACTGGTGCAAGGCCTGGTCAACGGGTTGAACGTCTTTGAGGAGCCGTACTACCAGATCGATGTCAATGCGGCCTACAACATCACCCCGGCGCTCAGCCTCACCGCCTCGATGCTGAACCTGACCAAGCAGGAGTCCCGCGCGCACCTGGGCGAGGACACCCGCGCGCGCTTCTATACCGGCGGCTACGCAGGCCGGCTGGCGTACCTGGGGCTGACCTACAAGTTCTAGGCACCAACGTGTCGTGCCCATGCCTGCCGAGTGGCGGTATGGGCGCGATGGTAAAGAAGTTAACCTGGAACCGTTATTCACAAGCTCAAGAACATCTGGGCGCTGCGAATCCGCCGCTAACCGAAGTTTGACAAGCTAAGCAGCTGAGTTCGAGCCTGGAGGCGTTGAAGGCATAACCGGTGAAGATGTAGCTAGATAGTCCCGCAACTGAAAAGCCAAGGACGAACCGGCCTCTACGAGCCTGTCCAGCACCTCCAGAGTAGCCTGCCTGAGGGATACGTCTCGTAGGAGCGCCTGACGGTGCTCGTGCACCGCTACTTGGCAGACCGTCTCAGTGTGCCAGAGGATGCTTCCTTCGTTGAATAAGTCAGAAGGAGCCTTCGATATCGCGTCCCTCAATTGTCCTAAGGCGGAGGGCACTGCTGTTGACCTTCCGACACCTGCCATTAGCGCAAGAAGATGTTCGAGCGCGTGCCAGCTGTCACCTGCTGCGACAAGGCAGTTGGCGACGAAGCGAGGGCGGTTTCGCAGCAGCGGCAAGTCATGGAAGGTCTTGGTCCATGGAATGGACTGAAACAGCAGCACGGCGAGCGGCTTCTCGTTCTTGCTGTACACGTGTCGCGAGCCAGTGTGCAACGACTCGTCTAGAAGGACTTTCGCTGCCGCCCGATCCCATACCCGCCAGAAGGCATCCGCGTTGGCGTACTCTTGCTTCATGCACCCACGAAGGGTTGACTCCAGCACCCTTTCAGTGAGCTCTGGGCCGTGCTCGATGCAGTAATCAAGGGTTTCGAAGATCGGCGTCTTGTCGGTGGTCTGAACTAGCAGTTCAGACGCCAATAGGTCGCCCACCTCCCAGCGCGCTTCGAAATCGACATAGTCTGGGTCGTACCGATCAATTTGCGCCTTGCCTTCCTGATCGGCCATGAGGCGGGCAAGCGTTGTAAGCGCCTGGACTCTCCAAGTTTCTGGCGTCTCACTGCGGGCGGCATCGAGTGCAATCGTCCACTCTTTGACAGCGCCGAGGCTTCTGGGACTAGGTCTAGACGCCAAATTCCCGCCTGTAAGGGCTACGACTAGCCCCTTGCTGGTTACGTTCCGCGCTTCTTCGACGAAGTCGGGCTTGCGTCTTCGCGCGGCGCCGATTGTGGTGTCGAGCGCTTCGGCGTACTGCGCCAGCGCCGTAGTCAGGATATCGGCGAGAAGAGGCTGCTTTGGTCGCAGAACCTCGGAGATGGCAAGGGCTCCTGCCCGGCGAACCTTCCAGACGGGCTCTGTAATGATGTTGGCGAGGGACTCGGGCAGTTTTGGGTGGCTTGGGGCTACGCTTGCCAGCAAGACGAGCGTCTTGGCTCTCAACTCGCCCGTCGCAGGGCTGCGAAGGACCCAAGCGTCGTTGTCCAGGCGCTTCGAGGTAACTTCGAGGAGATAGTCTTTGGCCCATTGAAGCGCTCCCGAGGTGTCGGTCGGCCAGCGCTGAATTAGCGCGCAAGGAAGGTTGTCATCCATACCCCACAGCAAGGCCTCTTCCTGCCCATCAATCTCTTCAAGAAGGCGCTGGAACTCTTCATACACCTCAGACGAGGAGGAGAAGCGGTCTACGGCCCCCTGGGACGAGGGGAGCGTTGGCTGCGTCACCGTTCCCGCCCAAAGCCGGACAGCCGCCAACCGGTTCATGAGTTGACTTCTTGACTCCGCTTGGTCGCTCACTTGCTTCAGGTCGGGTTCGAGGTTAGCGATTTCCAGAGGTACAAACTTCCCATCGCCAACTGGCTCGCCGAACTTCATGCCTCGAGCGTCCATGCGCTTGAGCCCCATGCGCCAACCGTCAGGCACGTCTTGGGCATATTTGAGATCTTCGATGTGCTTATCGAGTATCGCAAAGATGCCATCCCGGAGGTCGGGGCGGATAATCTGCAACTGAAGTAGGAGCATCTCCAAGTGCTGCTTCCTGTGCGGTAGCCGGTTGCTGGCGATGCGCTCCTTTTGCCTCTCCTCGCCCAGGCCGTCGTGGCCACCATGGATGGCTAAAGCAGTCGACTCTCCCACGTAACGCGCGATGTCGTCGACGAAGAGCTGCGGGCAGCTGAAGAGCGGCAGAAGCTTTTCAGTGACAAGGCTCGGATGCGCCATCAGTACGCCTGCCACCAATCCTGTAGTGAAGCTCGACTCGCCGCTCTCCAAGATGAACTTGAGTGCCTCCGAGATGATCTCCGGCTGCACCTTCGCCTCGACCAACAGCCTTTCCTCCAGCGCCATAAGGGCGCAGTTCAACACATAGCAGGAAACGGAGTGGCCGCGATAGGCAGCCCAAAGTCGCCAGTTGTGGATGTGGGCCCGTCCGTTGGGACTTTGCTCCGGCGGAAGAACGGTGACTTCCTCAGGATGCGATTTGGCAAATGACAGGGCTGCGTGATTGCAGAGCTGCACGACAAAGCGAATGCTCTTTGCAAAGGAGTAGAGCAAAAGGCACCGGAAAGGTCCTTGCAGCACGGAGGGAGGGAAGAATGCATGGCTTGCCCTCTGACTGAGGCCCATTGCTGCCTCCCAGCCGACCATATCGAAGTGACGTTCGGCTCGAAGCCCATGTTCGGTGTAGAGCACCCAGAATGCAGTGCGAACTAAATCCGCGTTGAAGTAAATCGGCTCCCTACAGTGCTTGATGTTTGTAAGAAATTCCAAGCGCTCTTCGGCGTAGACGTCGCGATCTTCTCGGTCCTCGGAGATCCGTTTAACAAGTGCATCGATGAACACCTTGAACTTGGCGGGGTCAGCTCCAGAGCAACGACACAAGAGCTCGTAGAACCGCCGCCCGAGAGACTGCTGTCTGTACCATGTGTCGTTGTCTCGCCAACAATAGCGCTCGGCCATAGTAAAGACGTCGGTCACACGTGGGCTGGGCTTATGCCAAGCGTCATCGTGCGCGACCGCATCCTCGGCGAGTTGGACAACCCATGAGTGGGCTTCCGGCGGCAGAGATGGGAATGCCGTTGCGACCAGCCCAATCATCACGTCCCAAGCCTTGCCTACCGGTGCAGCCATCCCGATCCGGGAAAGAAGTTCTTTGTTCGCGGAGTCGGCCGCCAAGTGCGAGTAGTCGATGGAGGTCGGGCCCTTGCAAGCAACCCTCAGTAGGTGACACAGGCGCTGAAGCAGAGCCGCGCTGCTGAAAGTGCCATTGCTTCCAAGCTTTGCGACCAGCTCCTCAACTCGCTCAGAGCGCAGAAGCCCGATGGCTATCTCATCGCGCCAAAGCTGCGCAATCGTCGATTCAGGCCGGAGAGCTGCCTCCAAGAGCGCGTAGGCATCATCATCGCCTTCAGCCGATCTCTGAGCCGTCCATGAGCGCAGAGCTCGTCGCATGCCCGCATGTGAGCCGAGCTTCGTGAATAACGCTAACCAGTCCCGCTCCGCGGAGCGCACCTCACGTTCTACTCGAAAGAACAGCGACCAATCCTCCAAGACGTCATGTGCCGGGGCTACTCGGTCGGCCTCGTCCTTCGCGAGCACAGCGTCTTGCAGGAGCGACGTCACAGCTTCAACGTCCGGGGGGGGCTCGACGAACTGCGCAAATCGCTCGGTGCGCAGGTAGCAGACTTGGTCGAAGGTCGCTAAACGGCTTGTGCGCATGGCGGCCGAAAGGCCTCTGCTGGGCGCAATTCGCTCTGTCCAGAGCGCCCGCCTAAGGTCGTTTCCCGAAGCACTTGGTAGTGCAGTTCCTGCGGCGGCGTACTTGAAAGCAAGCTGCAGGTAGTAGGGCGTGCGCAGAACCTCTTTTACACCTAAGTCTTTGGCGATAATCTCTTCAAGCGGGCTTGCGACTACCGCGGTGGCAATCTCCGCGTCCGTGAGCAGAGGAACGTCTATGACTTGGCTGGAAAAGCTATAGAGGAAGTTTGTGTACAGTCCGTTGAGAGCATAGGAGCGCGTCGTGATGCAGAGCCTCGAAGACTTGTTCTTGCGAACAAGTGCGAGCAGCTCTTCGAGCGCGCCTGGGTTCTGTGACTCCAGAGCCTTCTCCAGCGAGTCGATGATGACAGTGGGTGCCCCTGTGTGCAGCAGTGTATCGATGCCCAGCACCGGGTCTTGAAGCCCGTTCAGGGACTGGACTGCTGCCAAAGTCGGCGCATCCAGCTCATCAGCCCTGAAGAAGAACAATGGACCGGACTCACGACGCAAAGAAGCGAGCTCAGAGACGACCGCCGACTTTCCTGCGCCCGGCCCGCCAGTAATGATGACGAGTTGGCGGTCATCGAGTGCTGACAACACACGGCCTAAGCACTCGCCTCTAGGGATGTGTGCGCCATTGGGCAGGTTTGTCGAGATGAGGGAGAGTTGAAGTAAGGCTCGCTGAGTCAAACGCTCAGCAATATTGCTCAGTGCGCGCGAGGAAGTCAGGCGGCTCATTGCCGCTTGCAATCCTTCTTTGGCCGTCTGAGACCACGTTCTTCGAGTGACAGTCCCTACTGAAATGCCTTGCTCTTGCACATATGAGACAAGGCCATCCCATACCAGCTCTCCTGAGTCACTTGGTTGCCCTGAGGTCAAGAGTGCTTGGACGAGGCTGAGCTCCTGTGAGGATTCGGTGCCCAAGTCATGAATGTCAACACGAAGACGCTGGAGCAGCTGGAAGACAAGCTCCTCAGTGTACTTGTCGGTCAACGTTTCCTTCGAGACCGTCTTGAACGCTTCCCAGGTTTCCTTGTGCTTCTTGTCGAAGAGCTTAGAGTTCACCTTCTGCAAGTAGTCAGCGAGATCTACTGATGCACGGGAAAGTTCGCAAAGACGCTTTGCTGCCTGGTTAGCGGCCGTCGCCGGAGCGATGGTCGCAAGAACCAGCACGTCACAGCCGCGGTCAAAAGGGCTCTTCTCGATACCGAGGAAGTCGCGCCAGGCACCCTGCAGCCCGTCGATAAAATCTGTGTTACCAGCAGTGGCATTGAGGCCTCGCTTGCACTGGACGAGTTGTAGCCAACTTTCCTTGGGATCACGGAGCCGACAGTAGACATCGTCAGTGTGAGCGCCTTTATAGCGAGCTTCAAAGCGCAGTTCTTCAACCCAGACACCGTGCAAGCAAAAGGCTGTAGGCAAGCCCGTAAGCATGTTAGCTAGGTACAGGGCGCCCACGCGGGCCTGAAAAACGCCGCCACCGCCGCCAGTGGCGACAGTGCTCATCACTTGGGTGCCGTGCAGCGGGTCGCGCGGGGTGACTTCCTTCTTCTTACTCATTGCAAAGTCTCTCTCCGCTGCGCGGCGCATGCTGGAGACGATCATAAAGGGTAGCGGCACGGTTCGTGGAACCTGCAGCAGAGCTATGCAAACTGCGCAGCGAGGAGCATTGCGACACCGGTCCAGCCTGGCTGGAAAACAACGGTTCTGTCCGTGATGGGGTCAGGTGCACTCATCAGGCGACGGCACCCGGCTTGAGTGGCCCTTATGGAACTGCGCCAGCGGCGCACACAGCCGCGAGACCCGCCAGCGTGTGTTGACACGCCAGACCGTGTACTTGCAATCTAGGCCCAAGGAGCGTCGAAACTCCTCTAAGAGCGGTACCCACCTCCGTCAAACCGGTGGGTTTTTTGTGCCTGCATCCTGCAGGTACAAGCCGATGCGATGCCTGCGTCGGGAGGGCGGCTAATACAACACCCGCAAGGGAAATACGCCCGCCGGCTCTTAGCGGTTTCGAACCTCCCGACATCCCGTCGCCGTTGGCGGCGGTTCTTGGGTTGTTCCAGGAGGGCGTTGCCATGTCTACCGCACCATCCATGCCGGCATCTGTACCGGTTGATCTGTTGCCAGCTTCCGCTCACTGCCTGCGGTGGGATGTGGGCGAGGTGCTGCGCCGGCGCGCCGCACGCGCAGCTGTTGAGCGGGCGAGCGCCCATTCCGCGCATCCGCTGAGTTGCCAGCCCGCTGTGTTGCCGCACACCTTGCGCCGCCGGTTCGTACGCAAGGCCGTGGCGTTGCAGCAGCGCGTCGCCGCATCCACCAACCACCACCCGGAGGCGCCATGACACGCCGCCGCCCACCCACCGCATCTGCCAACGCACGGCCCACCCGCACGCGTACGCGCCCCGCGCCACCCAAGCGGGTGCAGTGGGTCGTTGTGGAACCCGACCGCAGCAAGCTGCCACCGATGCTGCCGCCCGACCCGGACGCCTCCCCGCAAGGCCCCGGCACGCTACGCGCACCCCGCCGCGCCCGCCGCCCGCGCCAATGCACCGTCAGCTACACCCACTACCCCGGCGCCCACGACCACGCCGGCGACCAGCACGTGCCCCACGTCCGCCTCAGCGGCCTGTGGCTGGAACAACTGGGCTTTGCCATCGGCACCAAGCTGCGCATCACCGCCAGCGAAGGGCAGCTGCTGATGGAGGTGTTGCCGCCGGTGGAGGCACCGGCCGCATCCCGCAGAGCGCGACGGTAGCTGGAACGAAGTCGCAGTGGCGGTATCGTGGTTCAACAGGCCAACCTTCCCGACTTAAGGAGAACGAAGTCTCGGGCCTTACATTACCAAGGGCCTGGGCCAGATATGCGCATATCGATTGCTTTACTTTCAGTAGCACCTCTTGTGCTTGGCTGTAGCGCCGTGCCCGCTGCAAAGACGCTTCAGCCTGCTGCGTATCCCACGGATATTGCAATTTAATCCTAAATGGATTTTCCTCAAGTTGCCATTTTGGCACCACCTGGCTATATTGCGTCTACCAACAGTAGGAGACATGAGATGAAGTAGGCACGATCAGACCACATAGGCAGCGAGCTCAGACCAAGCCAAGAGCTTGGCCAGCTCCGGTGAAGACGAAATACACATAGGAGTTACCTATGCATGCGACCAGTAATGACCGGGCAAGAATAACGACCCGAGTCACCGCTTACGCGCAGCAAGCAATTGAACAGGCGGCTGAGATGACGGCAACAACGACGAACCAGTTCGTCGCCCAGGCCGCGCTGCGGGAAGCTGAGAGAATCATCGAAGAACATTCGATCATTCGACTAAGCCAGAACGACATGCAGAAATTTCTGGATGCGCTCGATAACCCGAAGCCGGTCTCCGATCGTTTGGCTGTCTCCCTGAAACATCATATGGAGACGAGAAACCATGACACTGGAAGTAGAAGTAGTACCGTTCGCTGGACACCTAAGCCGCGCTGATTTCGATTGCGGCAACAAGGAATTGAACGAGTGGCTGCATACCACGGCGAGCCAGCACCAGAAGCGCGGCGTCAGCCGCACGTTCCTGGCAATTCCGATGAAGGGAAGCTTGTACGCTTGGCACCAGGAAAGATTTGAGGACATCGAGGACACCACCGTCCTTGGCTACTTCAGCCTGTCATCAGCGCAGGTAATGAACAGCGAGCTGCCACCGGCTGGCTCAAAGCTGCCCCGCAATGTTCCTGTAGTCCGCATGGGCCGCCTGGCGGTGCATCAACAACTGAAAGGGCGCGGCTTCGGCACGATGCTCCTCATGGAAGCCATCGCGCGAGCCGCACAGGTGAGCGAAGCCATTGGCGTCACGGGACTGTTCGTGGATGCCAAGGAAGATGCCGCCCCCTTCTATCAGAAGTTCGGGTTCCAGCCTGCGGCGTCGAACCCTCTCAAGCTCTGGTTGCCTATGGCAAGCATCACTGAGCTTTTGAAAACGTAATACCTCTCCACAGCTCCGTGCGAAGAATCCTCTGACTCAGGTCGGTTCGGAGATTCTTGCGTTTGGGTAATCGCCCTGGCGATTAGATCCACTTCGGAGCGCGCATCCAGGCGTGGAGTGCAGCGGATGCGCATCGGACGCCCCTTCTACAGCAAGAAACGGATTTTCGTCAGCCAAGTATGTAATGACCCAGCGGTCTCTGCACAGGTCATGTAGCTAAGGCACATGCTTCATCGGGTGCCTTCATGCCCAGCGCCTGATGCGGGCGCCGGTGGAGGGGATTACCCCCATCGAGGTGTCTACAAGCATTAGACAAATACACCACCGCATAGCCGCGCGTAGTGGCGTAAATCGGCAGCGAGGCTGGATGGAAAACGACAACGGCCGCAGTACGCGGCCGTTGTCGTTAGATCAGGCAACCAGGATCGTCTTGCCGATTCCCGATTCCCGATTCCCGATTCCCGATTCCCGATTCTCCGAGTCCCGAATCTCGAATCTCGAATCTCGAGAATCAATGATCGCTAGAGCGCAATCCATCCACATCCAGGATCAGCGCCATGCGGCCGTCGCCGATCAGGGTGGCGCCGGCGTAGCCGGGTAGGCCGCGTAATGCGCGGGGCAGGGGCTTGATCACCACTTCCTCGCGGCCGCGGACCTGGTCCACCACCAGGCCGAAGCGGGTTTCGCCGGCCTGCAGCAGCACCACGGTCAACAGTGGCGGTTGTTCGGCAGGCACGCCCAGCCAGCGGCGCAGGTCGATCAGGGGCAGGGTGTGCGAGCGGCGGTCCAGCACGGCGCGGCCGTCGAACCAGCCCAGCGAGGTCTGCGGGGCGTGCAGCACTTCCACCACGCGGGCCAGCGGCAAGGCGTAGACGGCTTCGCCGGCCTGCACCAGCAGGGTCGGCAGGATCGCCAGGGTCAGCGGCACGCGGATCATGAAGCGGCTGCCGCGGCCCAGTTCGGACTGGATCTGGATCTGCCCGCTGAGTTCGCGGATACGCGATTGCACCACGTCCATGCCCACGCCACGGCCGGAGATGTCGGTCACCTCGGCCTTGGTCGAAAAGCCCGGCATGAAGATCAGATGCAGGCACTCGTCGGTGCTCAGGCGGGCCGCGGCCTCGGCGTCGATCAGGCCCTTGCCGCGTGCGATCTCGCGCAGCCGCTCCGGGTCGATGCCGGCGCCGTCATCCTGGATTTCGATGCTGACGTAGTCGCCTTCCTGCTGCGCCGACAGACGCACATGGCCGCTGCGCGGCTTGCCGGTGGCTTCGCGCAGGGCAGGCGATTCGATGCCGTGGTCGATGGCGTTGCGCACCAGGTGCACCAAGGGATCGGCCAGGGCTTCGACCAGATTACGATCGAGCTCGGTTTCGGCGCCGATCAATTCCAGCTCCACCTCTTTGGACAGGGTGCGCGCGACGTCGCGGGCCACCTTGGGGAAACGCGAAAACACCTTGCTCACTGGCTGCATGCGGGTACGCATCACCGCGGTCTGCAGGCGCGCGGTGGCGATATCCAGCGTGCTGACGGCGCGGTCGAGTTCTTCGTCGCGCAGGCGGGTGCGCAGTGTCTTCAGACGGTTGCGCGAGAGCACCAGTTCGCCGATCAGATTGACGATGGCATCCAGGCGCTTGGTGTCCACGCGCACGGTCTGCTCGGCTTCAGCACCGGTCTTGGCCGCGGCCTTGCCGGCCGCCTTGGGGGCGGGCGCATGCGCATCGTCGCCATGTGCGGCAGCAGCCGGCTTGGCAGCGGCCGCTTGCGGTGCGGCCTTGATCGCCGGCGGGGCGCTCTTGGCATCGAACTGCGCGATCAGCGTGGCCGGTGCATGCGGCACGGCTTCGCCCGAGCCCATCGCATCCAGCATGGCCTGCAGATAGTCGAGTGATTGCTGCGCGGCGTCGAAGTGATGCGCCTGCAGCACGGCTTGCCCTGAGCGCGCCATGCCGAGGGTTTCTTCAGCGGCGTGGCAGAGCTCCACCATGGGCTTGATCGCCAGGAAGCCGGCGCCGCCCTTGAGCGTGTGGAAGCCGCGGAACACCGCATTGAGCTGGTCGGCTTCGTCTGGCGCCTGTTCCAGCGAGACCAGCTGTTCGCCGAGGCGATCCAGGATTTCCTGGGCCTCGACGATGAAATCGGCAGCAATATCGTCTGGAACGGCACTCATGGTTACAACCCCAATCCGGACAGCAAATCGTCGGCGTCGTCCTGCGACACGGCGTGACGGTCCAGGCCCTTGATTGCAGGACCGGCAAGACCGCCGTCGTCTTTCTTCGGCTCGGGATTCTTCGGCGGCAGGCCGAGCGCACCGAAGCCCTCGTGCACGCGGCGCACGATGCCGGCCACGCGGCGGATGATCTGGCCGCTGAGGTCCTGGTAGCTCTGCGCCAGCGACAGCTCGGTGAGGTTGTGGCGCATCTTGTCCATCAGCGCGCCCTGGTCCTGATTGAGTCCGCCATCGCGCAGCTGGTTGGCCAGCACGCGGCATTCCTCGACCAGGTCCAGCGTGCGGTGGCTGGCCTTTTCGGTCATCTCCACCACGTGATCCAGGCGCGAGCAGGCATCGTCCAGCTCACCGGCTTCTTCGGGCACGGTGGGCAGCTCGCCCAGCGCCTGGCCAAGTTCGCGGGCGAGCCGGCTCAGGCTCTGCATCATCGGGCGCGTGCGCAGGGCGGCGAGGTGGTCGACCTCGCGACGCCAGGCGACCTGGTCACCGCTTTCCAGTGCATCGAGTGCGTTCTGCAGGCGCTCGATCAAGGCGGCACGTTCGGCATCGGTTTCCACGGTGGCGTTCATCAGGCGGTCGCCGCCAGACGTTCGAACACCTTGCCCAGCTTTTCTTCCAGCGTCTGCGCGGTGAACGGCTTGATGATGTAGCCGTTGACGCCGCACTGGGCCGCTTCGATGATCTGCTCGCGCTTGGCTTCGGCGGTCACCATCATCACCGGCAGGTGCTTGAGCTTGGCGTCGGCGCGGATGTTGCGCAGCAGGTCGATGCCGGTCATGCCGGGCATGTTCCAGTCGGTCACCACGAAGTCGAACGGGCCCGCGCGCAACGCGGCCAGCGCGCTGTTGCCGTCTTCGGCCTCTGCGGTATTGGTGAAGCCGAGATCGCCCAACAGGTTCTTGACGATACGTCGCATCGTCGAGAAGTCGTCCACGATCAGGATCCGCATGTTCTTGTTCACATCAAGCTCCTAACACGAAAAATTACGCGAAAAATTCAGTCGTCGACTTCGACGCCGGCATCGGCCAGTTCGAAGACCTTGAGGCGGCCACGCAAACGCACCACCGCCTGGCCATGGATCTGGCACACGCGCGATTCGCTGACGCCCAGCACGGCGCCGATTTCCTTCAGGTTCAATTCCTGTTCGTAGTACAGCGACAGCACCAGCTGCTCGCGCTCGGGCAACTGGCCGATGGCCTTGCCCAGCTCGCGGCCGAATTCGCCACGCTCCATCATCTGCTGCGGATTGGGGCCACCCTTGGCGGTGGTGTCCAGCTCGCCGTGATCTTCGATGCGCGATTCCAGGCTCAGCACCTGGCCACGTGCGGCGTCTTCCATCAGGCGCAGGTAGTCGGGCAGCGGCATTTCCATGGCGGCGGCCACTTCGGTGGCGGCGGCGGCGCGGCCGGTGTTCTGTTCGATCTTGCGCACGGCAGCAGCGGCGTCGCGGGCGCGGCGGTGCACCGAACGCGGCACCCAGTCACCACGACGGATCTCGTCGATCATCGAGCCGCGGATGCGGATCGAGGCATAGGTTTCGAACGAGGCGCCCTGGTCGGAGTCGTAACTGCGCGAGGCTTCGATCAAGCCGATCATGCCGGCCTGGATCAGGTCGTCCACTTCCACGCTGGCCGGCAGGCGCGCGGCCAGATGGTGGGCGATGCGGCGGACCAGGTCGGCGTGCTGGGTCACCACGTCGTTGGCGTTGTTGCGCTGCACGGCGCGGTACTGCGCGCTGGCCGTGGTGGCGGTAGCGGTGCTCATGCGGCCACTCCCCGTTGGATGATGCGTTCGACAAAGAACTCGACGTTGCCGCGCGGCACGGTGGGTGCCTGCCAGCGCGAGGTACGGCGTGCGATTTCGGCAATCGCCTGCGCCGACGGACTAGACGGGTAGGCCTTGATGACGGGTTGCTGACGCTGCACCGACAGGCGCAGCCAGTCGTCCTGCGGCACGTGGCCGAGATAGTTCAGCGAGACGTCGCCGAGGAACTTTTCGCAGACCCGGGAGAGCTTGTCGTACAGCAGGCGGCCTTCGTTGGGGTCGCGCACCATGTTGGCAATGATCTGCAGGCGGTCCACGCCGCGTTCGCGCGAGAGCACCTTGATCAGCGCGTAGGCGTCGGTGATCGAGGCCGGCTCGTCGCAGACCACCACCACGGTGTCCTGGGCGGCCTGGCAGAAGGTCAGCACGCTGTCGGTGATGCCGGCGGCGGTGTCGATGACCATCACGTCCAGGTCGCGCTCCAGTTCGGAGAACACGTTGACCAGGCCGATGTGCTGGGCCGGGGCCAGTTCGGCCATGTGGCGGCGACCGGACGCGGCCGGCACCACCAGCACGCCGCCGGGGCCTTCGATGATCACTTCATCGAGCGTGCAACGGCCGGCGATCAGGTCGGCCAGGGTGTACTTGGGCGAGAGTCCCAAGACCACATCCAGGTTGGCCAGGCCGAGGTCGGCGTCCAGCAGCAGGGTGCGCTTGCCCATGTCGGCAAGCGCCACGGCCAGGTTGGCGGAGATGTTGGTTTTACCCACGCCACCCTTGCCACCGGTCACGGCAATGGTGCGCACCGGGCCCAGAGGCTCGGGACGGGTCGCCGACAGGGGGAAGGCGTTGGTCAGCTTGGCGTATTCACGCGACTGCATGGTTGTGCTCCGGAGTACAGGGCTTATCGGCAGCGCGCCGCAAATCTTCAAGACGAAGAACGAGACTGGCGGCATTGGCGCGGTGCAGGTCGTCGGGGACCCGCTGTCCGTCAGTCACCCAGGTGATGGGCATTTGGTGGTCGACCACCACCGACAAGGCGCTGCCGAAGCGGCCGGTCTCGTCGAGTTTGGTCAGCACCACGCCTTGGGGCTTGGCGTGGGCGAAGCGGCGCACGACCTCGTCGAGGTCGGCGAAATGGGAGTTGGCGGGCAGCACCAGCAGCGAGGTGACCTGCTGGGCGGCGCGCAGCCAGTTCAGCTGGGCGGCCAGGGCGCGGTCGCGCTGGCCCATGCCGGCGGTGTCGATCAGCACCAGCTTGTAGTCGCGCAGGCGCTCCAGCAGCTCCAGCAGGCTTTCGGCGCTATCGGCCTCGTGCACGGCGATGCCGAGCTGACGGCCGTAGCTGTGCAGCTGTTCGCGGCCACCGACGCGCAAGGTGTCGGTGGTGACCAGGGCCACGTCGCGCGGGGCGTGCTGGGCGGCGAAGCGCTGCGCCAGCTTGGCAATGGTGGTGGTCTTGCCGGCGCCGGTGGGGCCGACCAGGGCGATGACGCCGCCACGTTCCAGCGGGTCGACCGGGGCCACCGGCAGGCGCTTGGACAACAGGCCCAGCATCAGCCCGCGGCCGCGGTGCAATTCGGTATCGGCCGGGATCTGCAGTGCCACGTCGCGGATCAGGCCGGCATCGAAGCCGTAGTCGTCCATCAGCTCCAGGGCCTGCGCGCGCACCGGCGAGCCACGTAGGCGCTCGTCGGTGAGGCGGTTCATTTCGCGCTCGATCATCTGCCGCATCAGCGCCAGTTCGCCGCGCAGCTGCTTGAGTTCTTCGTCGTTCTGCGGCGCCGGCGTGGCGGCAACCGGCACGGCGGCCAGGGCCGGCGGGGCGACGACGATCGGCGGCAGCGCGGCCGGCGGCAGGATCTGCGGCAGGGCGTCGTCCAGATCGAAGTCGGCCTCATCGGCGAAGGTGTCGTCGTCCTGGCCATGTGCGGCGTAGGCCGGGGCGGCAGCGATCGGAGCCGGAGCCGGGGTCGGAGCGGTCTGCAGCGCCGGGCGCTGGACCGGGGCGGTGGTCAGGAAGTCGGCGAACAGCTGTTCCGGCACCGCCGACAGCGCGTGGTCCTGACGCTGCGCCACCGGGGCGGCCAGTTCCTGCACGGCCGGCATCGGCGCGGCGCTGCGGATCGGGGCGGCCACCGGGGCCTGACGCGGCACGCTGACCGGCTGGCGCAGGGCCATGGCGGCGATCATCTCTTCGGCGGCGCTGGCAACGCGCTGGCGGTGGCTCATGCCGGCCTCGGCGGCCGGCTTCAGCGGAGCATGCACCGGTGCGGCGGGGCGGGCCGCCGGCTGGGCCGGGGCCTGCTGTACCGGAGCCTGCTGGGCGGGCGCGGCGCTGGCCGGGGGCTCGGCGCGGGCGGTTTCCAGGGCGCGCTGCACCAGTTCCTCGTCGTAATTGCTGGCCGCGACGATTTCGATGCCTTCGGCGGTGCGGCGGTTGGACAGGATCACCGCATCCGGGCCGTGCTCGTCACGCACCATGCGGAATGCGGTGCGCATGTCCGGGGCAACAAAGCGTTTGATCTTCATGCCACGTGCCTCCAGGAACGGGACCCGCCGGACGCCGGACGGGTGCGCGATGAATGTGGGTGTGTTGCCAGCGTCATGAGTTGCATGTCCCGTTTGTGTTCCAAGTCCTGCCATCCGCCCCGCAGCGGTGGAGCTGTCTGCGGTCTCGCCAGAGCTAATGCATGTGGTGTGCCAAAACCGCAGTGCTGGATTTCTGGCGCTCGATCAGGAGGGTTGCGCGTGCGGCGGCTGCCCCTGCTGCCCCCATCCGCCCTTCGGGCACCTTCCCCCGCAGGCGGGGGAAGGGAGGCGTTTGCAGGCAGGGGAAGGAGGCGTTGGTGCAACGCCGCTGCAGCGCTGGCAACCCGTTGCCTTCTCCCGCGGGCGGGAGAAGGTGGCGCGCAGCGCCGGATGAGGGGCGGTTGGTGCCGTGCGAGTCCTACCTGCGGGAACATCGCCAGACTGCTGCCCCCATCCGCCCTTCGGGCACCTTCCCCCGCAGGCGGGGGAAGGGAGGCGTTGGCAGGCGGGGAAGGGAGGCGTTGGTGCAACGCCGCTGCAGCGCTGGCAACCCGTTGCCTTCTCCCGCGGGCGGGAGAAGGTGGCGCGCAGCGCCGGATGAGGGGCGTTGGTGCCGTGCGAGTCCTACCTGCGGGAACATCGCCAGAGTGCCGCCCCCATCCGCCCTTCGGGCACCTTCCCCCGCAGGCGGGGGAAGGGAGGCGTTGGCAGGCAGGGGAATGAGGCGTTGGTGGAACGCCGCTGCAGCGCTGGCAACCCGTTGCCTTCTCCCGCGGGCGGGAGAAGGTGGCGCGCAGCGCCGGATGAGGGGCGTTGGTGTCGTGCGAGTCACGCCTGCGGGAACATCGCCAGAGTGCCGCCCCCATCCGCCCTTTGGGTACCTTCCCCCGCAGGCGGGGGAAGGGAGGGGTTTGCAGGCAGGGGAAGGAGGCGTTGGTGGAACGCCGCTGCAGCGCTGGCAACCCGTTGCCTTCTCCCGCAGGCGGGAGAAGGTGGCGCGTAGCGCCGGATAAGGGGCGTTGGTCTTTAGCTGATGGTGCCGACCAGCTTCAGGCGCTTGTCTTCCGGCACTTCGCTGTAGGCCAGCACCGACAGGCTGGGCACGCTGTGGCGGACCAGGCGGGCCAGTGCAGCACGTACCTGGCCGGGGACCAGCACCACCGCCGGTTCGTTGCGCGCTTCCTGCTTGCCCACGCAATCGGCCAGGCTCTGGTGCAGGCGTTCGGCCAGCCCGGGTTCCAGCGCCACGCCGCTGCCGTGGGTGGATTCCTGCAGGACGCGCTCCAGCTGCGGGGCCAGGGTGAACACCGGCAGTTCGGCGGACATGCCGGCGATCTCCTGCACGATGAAGCGGCCCAGCGAGGTGCGTACCGCTGCGGTGAGGGTGGCCGGGTCCTGGCTGTGCGGGGCGTGCTCGACCAGCGCTTCGACGATCTTGCGCAGCTGGCGTACCGGGATGCGCTCGATCAGCAGGTTCTGCAGCACGCGCACCACCACCGACAGCGGCAGCGCCTTGGGGGTGAGGTCCTCGACCATCTTGGGCGCCGTCTTGGCCAGGGTTGCCAGCAGCTGCTGCACTTCTTCGTGGCCGAGCAGTTCCGGGGCGTGTTCGCGGATCAGGTGCGACAGATGGGTGGCCACCACGGTGGCCGGGTCGACCACGGTATAGCCCATCGATTCGGCATAGGCGCGCTGATGCGGCTGGATCCAGGTGGCGTCCAGGCCGAATGCGGGGTCCTTGCCGGGAATGCCGTCGAGCTGGCCGAGCGCACCGCCCGGGTCCAGCGCCAGCTCGCGGTCGGGATAGATTTCCGCAGTGGCCACCGGCACGCCGTGCACCAGCAGCCGATACGCGTTGGCGGACAGCTCCAGGTTGTCGCGGATATGCACTGGCGGCACCAGGAAGCCGATGTCCTGGGTGAGCTTGCGGCGCACGCCCTTGATGCGCGCCATCAATTCGCCGCCCTGGTGCTTGTCCACCAGCGGGATCAGCCGGTAGCCCACTTCCAGGCCCAGCGGGTCGATCGGGCGCAGTTCGTCCCAGCTCAGTTCCGCGCTGGCCTGGGCGGCAGTGGCCGCCGCAGCCGCCTGCGGGTCGGCGGCCGCATCGCCTGCCGCCGGCGCCACCAGGCTGCGCTTGTACATTTTCCAGGCGATCACGCCCAGGATCAGGCCCAGCGTCAAAAACGCGACGTTCGGCATGCCCGGCACCAGGCCGACCAGGCCCAGGATCGCCGCGGCCACCGCCAATGCGCGATGCTGGCCGAACACCTGGCTAACCATCGCCCCGCGCATGTCCTGCGCCCGCGAGGCGCGGGTCACCAGCAAGGCCACCGAGGACGACACCAGCAAGGCCGGCAGCTGCGCCACCAATCCGTCGCCGATCGACAGCAGGGTGTAGGTGGACGCGGCATCCACGAAGCTCATGCCGTGCTGGAACATGCCGACGGCCATGCCGCCGATGAGGTTGATGAAGAGGATCAGGATGGCGGCGATGGCGTCGCCGCGGATGAACTTGTTGGCACCGTCCATCGCGCCGTAGAAGTCGGCTTCCTCGCGGACTTCCTCGCGGCGGGCCTTGGCTTCCTCACGCGTCAGCAAACCGGCGTTGAGGTCGGCGTCGATGGCCATCTGCTTGCCGGGCATGGCGTCCAGAATGAAGCGCGCGGTCACTTCCGACACGCGCCCGGCACCCTTGGTGATGACCACGAAGTTGATGATGGTCAGGATCGCGAACACCACGATACCCACGGCGTAGTTGCCGCCGATCACGAACTGGCCGAAGGCCTCGATGACCTTGCCGGCCGCGGCATGGCCGTCCTGGCCGTTGATCAGGATCACGCGGCTGGAGGCGACGTTCAGCGCCAGCCGCAGCATCGTGGTCATCAACAGCACGATCGGGAAAATGGTGAATTCCAGCGGGCGCTGCACATACACCACCGCCAGCAGCACCATCAGCGAGATGGCGATGTTGAAGGTGAACAGCGCGTCCAGCACCGGCGCGGCCAGCGGCACCATCAGCATGGCCAGCATGGCCATCAGGGCCAGCGGGGCACCCAGGCCGTTACGCAGCAACTCCATGACGCGGCGGGCGTTCATCGGGGCGGGTTGGGCGCTCATGCGCTGGCCCCCTTGCCGAACTCATCCACCTCGAGCGAGGGCAGTTCCGGCATCGGGCCGCCGTTCCACCCGCGCAACTGGTAGACGTAGGACAGGACCTGGGCCACGACCGAATAGAGTCTCACGGGAATTTCCTTGCCGATTTGGGCTTCCCTATACAAGGCGCGTGCCAAAGGCGGGGCGGTGACGATCGCCACCCGGTGCTGTTCGCCGGCTTCGCGGATGCGGAAGGCCATTTCGTCCACGCCCTTGGCCACCACGATCGGGGCGCGCATCTTGCCGCCCTCGTACTTGAGCGCCACCGCGTAATGGGTCGGATTCATCAGCACCACGTCGGCCTTGGGCACCGCTTCCATCATCTGGCGCTGCGACATCTGCATCTGCATCTGGCGGATGCGGCCCTTCACCTCCGGGCTGCCCTCGCTTTCCTTCATCTCGCGCTTGATCTCTTCGCGGGTCATCTTCAGCTTCCGCAGCCAGTTCCACTTCTGGTACGGCGCGTCGATGGCCGCCAGCAGCACCAAGGCGCCTGCGGTGTAGAACAGCAGGCTCTTGGTGAAGTCCAGGCCGTTGCCCACCGCCTGTTCCAGCGGCTGGTTCACCAGCGCGCGCAGGCCGGGCAGGCTCTTGGAGATGCACAGCCAGGCGGCCAGGCCGACGAACAGCAGGCGCAGCACCGACTTGACCAGCTCGGCCAGGCTGTTGCTGCCCCACATGCGCTTGATCCCGTTCATCGGGTTGAGCTTGGTGAGGTCGGGCATGATCGCCTTGCTGGAAAAATGCAGGCCGCTCATCATCAGCGGCCCGGCCAGCCCGGCCAGCAGGCACACGCCGATCAGCGGCAGCATCACCCACAGCAACTGCAGCAGCAGGTCGCCGAAATGGCCGAACAGCGCCATCGGGTTTTCGCGCATCTTGGGGTCGGGGCTGAGTGCGGTCTTCATCCAGACCGCCGCGCCATCGCCGATGCCGCCGGCCAGTGCCATCAACCCGAACACGCCGGCGCCAAACACCGCGGCGGTGGACAGCTCGCGCGATTGCGGGAAGTTGCCCTGCTCGCGGGCTTCGCGCAGGCGTTTTTCGGTGGGAAGCTCTGTACGCTCGCCGCCGTCTTCGGACTCGGACATGGGGATGCCGGTGGGGGATTACGCCCTCTGATGCAAGCGGCATTCCAGAACCGCGACCGCCAGCCCCGGACGCCGGCAGCGCCACAGCGTGCCAAGCTGCAGGCGGCGATCGTCCTGGACCGTTCACCCGCTTTGCCGCTCTGCCGCCAGCTCGCCCAGCGGCCGAGCACGGGCGCGCGCAACGCGCCGACTCGCCCCCACGGGGAGCCTGGGTCCCCGGTGCATGGGGCGCGCGCTCAGGCCACCGAAATCTCGGGTTCTTCCGGCTCGATGCGGTTGCGGCCGTGGCGCTTGGCCCGATACAAGGCCGCGTCCGCACGCGCCAGCAGGGTGGCGGCGGTGTCGCCGACGCGGTACCACGCCACGCCGATCGAGCAGGTCACCTGCAGTGCGCGCGCAGCGCCCACCTCGTAGGGCGACAGGCTGATCGCCTCATGGATGGCGCGCAGCCGATGCTGGCCCTGACGGGTCATGCCGGGCAGCAGCAACAGCAGTTCTTCGCCGCCGTACCGGCCCACCTTGTCCGAATCGCGCAGGCAGGCGGTGAGCCGCGCGCCCACCTTGGCCAGCACCGCATCGCCGACCAGGTGGCCGTGTTCGTCGTTGACCTGCTTGAAGTGGTCCAGGTCGATCAACACCACCGCCAACGGGTGTTCTGCATGCGCGCAGGCCTGCAGTTCCTCGCCCATGGCCTCGAGAATGCCGGAGCGGTTGAGCAGGCCGGTGAGCGCGTCGTGGCTGGCCTTCAGCGCCAGCGCGGCGCGTGCGCTCTCCAGCTCGTGCTTCTCGCGTTCGAGCTGATAGGTGCGCTCGGCCACCAGCTCGGCCAGCATGCGCTCGCGCGCCATCAGATGACGGTGGCGCCAGCTCCACAGCCCGATCAGCAGGCCGCTACCGATCAGCAGGTACAAGGCGATCGCCGGCGGGCTGCGCCACCACAGCGGCGCCACCGCAAAGGCCAGGTCCACGACCGGGGAGGCGGTGCGCCGATAGCGGTCCAGCACCTGCACCTGCAGGCGGAAGTGCCCGGACGGCAGCGGCGGTTGGTCGATCGACAGGTCGTCGCTCTGGATCCATTCGTCGTGCAGGCCGAGCAGACGATAGCGCACGGTCAGCCGGCTCGGGTCGTCGTAGACCTCCATCGTGGACAGTTCGATATGCAGCGGCTTGTCGCTCCAGCCCAGCAGCTGCCCGCTGCGGATCGGGACGCCGCCGCGGCTGACGCTGTCGATCCGCACGCTGGGCTGGCGATCGTCGAACAGCCGCGCCGGGTCGGCCAGATGGCTGACGCCGCGCGCGGTGCCGATCCACACCGAGCCATCCGGATCCTCGGCGAACGCCGCTTCGGACACGTCGTCCCAGATCAGCCCCTGCGATTGCGACAGATGCGCCCAGCGCTCGCCGTCATAGACCTCCACGCCACGCGCATGGCCCACCCAGATCCGGCCCACGCTGTCGCCGCGCAACAGGTACACACCCACATCGCGCAGCGCGTCGTCGCTGATGGCCTGCAGGTCCACGCCGTCGGCCAGCACCCTGCCGTGCCAGACGCCGGGGCGGTAGAACGCCAGCCACACTTCGCCGCTATCGCTGATATGGAACTTGCTCACCCACGGCTCGGCATCGCCACCGTTGACCTTCACCGGCACCTTGGCCCAGTGCGCGCCGTGCAGCCGGAACAGACCGTTGGCGCTGGACACCCACAGCGTGCCGTCGGCGGTCTGCTGGATATCGGTGTAGGCGATGGCGGGCATGCCGGCAACCGGCTGCAGCGCGCCACCCTCGAGCGGGCGCTCGATCACGAACAGTCCACCGGCGGTGAGGATCCATAGCCGGCCCTGCCGATCCAGGAGCAGGCGTCTGGCGGTGCGCGGGAGTTTGGCCACCTCGGCGTTGCGACCATCGGGCCAGAAGCGCTGCAGGTGGCCGGCCGAGTTGAGCGTCCACAGGCTGCCGTCGCCGCTGCGCTGCATGCCCACGATCTGGATGCCGGCTTGCGGCAGCGCCGGTGCAAAGCGCCCGCCCGGATGCGCCTGCCGTCCCACGCCGTGCTCGTTGCCCACCAGCAAGGCGTGCTGCGCATCGCGTGCAATGGACCAGGTCGGGGCGGGCGGCATGCCCTGGGTGGCGTCCCAGTTCTCGATCCATTCGTAGCCGGCCCAACGCACCAGGCCCTCGCCGTCCACGGTCATCCAGAGGTCGCCGTCGCGATCGACCACGATCGCGTCGCTGCTGCCCGGTGGCAGCCCGTTGCTGGCGCCGAAGGTACGCCAGCGACCGTGTTCCCAGCGCACCAGGCCATCGTTACGGCGCACCAGCACGCGTCCTTCGCGATCCAGCACCAGCG
Organism: Xanthomonas sp. NCPPB 1068; assembly: GCF_041479385.2. NCBI lineage: Bacteria > Pseudomonadati > Pseudomonadota > Gammaproteobacteria > Lysobacterales > Lysobacteraceae > Xanthomonas > Xanthomonas sp. NCPPB 1068. The sequence continues at coordinate 2,258,727 of NZ_CM192986.1, forward strand.
GTGCCTGTCGTCCGACCGTGCTGCCGTCCAGCAGCGGCAGCGGCCGCACGCGGAAGCGGTCGTCACCCGGCGCGCGGTGGAGCAGGGTCCCGGCGCCGCGGGCCCACAGCCCGCCGTCGCGATCGCGCAGCACGCTGGACCAGCGATCCTCCGGCACGCCCTGGTCGGGGCCATAGACCTGCACCCGGCGTTGCGCGTCGATGGCGCACAGCTTGCGCGCGCACCCCACCCACAGGGTGTCGCCCTCCACCGACAGACTCATCGCCTTGGACAGTTCCGGCACCCGCACCCGCGTGGCGGTGTCCAGCAGGTAGTCGCTATGCCACCTGCCGTTGCTGCGCGGGCGCAGCACCTCCAGTTCGCCGCCGTTGAGCATCACCGTGCCCCACGACGGGCTGGCCAGCAGCATGCCGTCCTGCAGATGCCCGGCCTCGTCGCGGGCAAGCTTGCGGAAGCCATGTTCGTCGCCGACGAACAGCGCCTGGAACCCGGCAACCCACAGGCGACCGTCCGGCGCTTCGCTCATGGCGGTGATCGGTTCGTTGCGCAGGCCGTCCAGCGGAACCTGCTGAAAGAGGCGGCCGTTGTAGCGATACAGGCCGCTCTCGGTGCATACCCACAGCAGGGTATGGCGGGTCTGCAGCAGGCAAGTGCCGGCCAGGCCGAGCAGGCCCTGATCGTGGGCATAGCGCCGAATGCTGGCGCTCTGCGCACCGGCCAGCTCCGCAAACGACAGCAGGGCCAACAGCAGCACCGCGGTCAACGGTGGCGCTCGGCCTGACGACCTCGATTGGCGGTGCAAGAACCCCACGGGCGTTTCGATCTCCCACGCATCCAAGCGTATGGTCTGCGCGCTCGCGCGGACGTCTCACGCTTGCCATTGGTGGCCCCATCCCAGGCCACGATCTATCGACTAGCGGCTGTGCATGCGACTTACTTTAATTGCATTTGACAATCGATCGACGCGGTGAATCAGCGGGCCGGACCGTGCCGCAGTCCTGCCGTAGAACGGCCGAGACCAGCGTCAATGCACGATCTGGATCGCGGTCAAGGCTGCAGCGCAAAGCTGGGCGCCGGGGCGGCGGCGCTGGCGCGGAGCGTCCATCGCGCCGCTGGCCAACCAGCGCGCCGTGCGCCGGATCGGCCCTTGTGGCAGCGAGGGCGCGTACGCCATGTCGGTGCACACGCCGGCCCTGCGCAGCGCTGCCGCGGCGCTGCACCGGTCGGATCAGTCGAGATGACCGGCCGGTGCGGCAGGGCGCACCGGCCCATGGTCGTAATCGATGCGATTGCGGCCGCTGCGCTTGGCGGCGTACAGCGCTGCATCGGCGCGGGCCAGCAATTGTTCGAGGGTTTCGCCGGGCTGGAACCAGGCCACGCCGATCGAGCAGGTGACATGCAGCCAGCCGCCGTCGATGGGGTAGTCGCCGCAGATGCCGCGGTGCAGGGCATCCAGCCGATGCGTGGCCTCCTGCGTCAGCCCCGGCATCAGCGCCAGCAATTCCTCGCCGCCGTAACGGCCGATGCGGTCCTCGCCACGCACCAGCGTATCCATCCGCCGGCCCACCCCGGCCAGCACCGCATCGCCGGCCAGGTGGCCATGCTGGTCGTTGACCAGCTTGAAATGGTCCAGGTCGATCAGCACCACCGCCAACGGCCGCGCCGTCGCAACGGCGCGTTCCAGCAGGTCGCGCAGGGCCGCCAGGATGCCGGCGCGGTTGAGCAGGCCGGTGAGTTCGTCGTGGGTGGCCTTGAGCGCGAGCGCGGCACGGGCCGATTCCAGATCGCGCTTGTCCTGCTCCAGTTCGGCGGTGCGTTCGGCCAACAGCTGCTCCAGCTCGCGCTTGCGGCGCAGCAGTTTGGCGGTACGCCAGCGCAACAGCACGATCACCGCTGCAATGGCCAGCACCCCATAGCCGATCAGTGCGGGGATGCCGCGCCACCAGGGTGGGCGCAGCACGAAGTGGAACCTCGCCACGGCGCTTGCGCTGCGTTGATAGGCATCCAGCGCCTGCACTTCGAGGGTGTAATGGCCCGGTGGCAGCAGTGGGTAGGTGAGGTGGCTGAGCGAGGTGGTGGTCCAGCGCGCCTGATGGCCTTCCACGCGATAGCGGAAACTGATCCGCTCGGCGCCGCCTTCGACGCCAGGTGTCCGAAGCTCGATGTCCAGCGGCGTTTCGGACCAGTCCAGCGCGCTGCCGGCCCGGACGGTCTGGGTGCCGCGACGGACCTGGCCGATCTCGACCTTGAGCGCCTGTGCCGCAAACAACCGCTGCGGGTCGCGCAGATGGCTGAGCCCTCTGCTGCTGCCGATCCAGATGCTGCCGTCGTCGTCTTCCAGAAACGCATTGGACGAGAGGTCGTCCCACAGCAGGCCTTCTGCACGGGTGATGCGCGACCAACGTCCATGCTGGTACAGATCCAGCCCCTGGCTGCTGCCCACCCATAGCCGGCCCTTGCGATCGTGACGCAGGATGAATGGCATCACCCTGGACAACAACGGGTCGTCCACCGCCTGGACCGGCAGGCTGCCATCGGCCTGCAGGCGGCCATGCCATAGCCCGGTTTCGCGCAACGACAGCCAGATTTCGCCATCGGGCGCGAAATCGATCTGGTACATGTCCTGCGTTGGCAACGTCCCGGTGACCGGCACGTGCACCCATGTCGTGCCGTCACGCCGGTACAGACCATCGCCGGTGGCGGCCCACAGGCGGCCTTGGGGGTCCAGGTCGATATCGCCAATGAACCTGGTCGCCATCGCCGGATCGGACACCAGCGTATAAGGCGGGCTGGCTTGGCCGTGCCCGAGCCCGCGCGAGGTCGCAATCCAGACCGAACCGGTGGCATCGAACAGGATCTTGTAGCCCGGCCGCGGCAGATCCATCACCTGTCGGGTCAACCCGGTGACTGGATCGCGCCGCGCGATGGCGCCGGAGTAATACGACAGCCAGGCCGCGCCGTCCGGTGCCACCGCGATGTTCAGCGTCTGCGACAACGGCTTGCCATCCTCCAGCCGCCACGGCTGCGCACGCACGGCGTGGCGCGCGAGCAGGTTGGCACCGCCGTCGGCGCCCACTGCGAGCGTGCCGTCGGGCAGGCGCTGCATCGACCAGATGGGCGCCGACGCCATGCCCTGTGCTTCGGTGAGATGCTCGATGTTGCCGTAGCCGAGCAGGCGCTGCAGCCCGGTCCCGCGCGTGCCGATCCACAAGGTCCCGGTGCTCTGGAACAGCAGCGCACCAACCATCGCATCCAGCTGCAGGCCCTGATCGGTGCCGATATCGGTCCAATGCGAACCGTCCCAACGCACCAGGCCGTGATCCGAGCGCGTCAGCATGCGGCCATGCGTGTCTTCCACCATCGTGGTGGCACCGGACATGGTTTCGAAGCTGTTGTGCGGATTGGCCGGACGCTCCTGGAAACGGGAGGCGCCCGGCTCGCGCGACACCATGATGCCGCCGCCGCGCAGCCACAGCCGGCCGCCACGCTCGCGAAAGATCACGCGCCACCGCCTGGCCGGTACGCCATCGGCGTCGGACAAGGTTTCGACCACGGTGCCATTGGCGTCCAGACGACAGACGCCGGCATTGCAGGACACCCACAGGAACCGGCCATCGGCCAGCAGGGTAGGGCCGGTCTTCAACACGGTGCCATCGCGCGTTTGCAGTGTCAGCGTCTGCACTTGCCAGGAACCGTCGGCAGCCGGCGTCAGCGCCAGCAGCGCGCCATCACTGATGACGGCCACGCCGTTGCGGTAGCGCGCGATCACGTTGCCCGCATCGGCCCTGATGCGCTTGCCCTCCTTCAACACCTGCAGGAACCGCTCGCCGCTGCGCACGAAGACGCCATTGGCGGTGGCAACCCATAGCCGCCCTGCATCGTCCAGCGTCAGCGCGCGCGTATAGCGGGCATCCAGCCCGCTCTCCCGCTCGACCGGAATGAAGCGGTCGCGTTCGAAGCGGTGCAGCGCCAGCTCGGTCGCCACCCACACCTCGCCGCGCCGGTCTTCGACCAGCCCGTTGATGGTCATGCCCTGCAAGCCGTCTGCCTGCCCGTAATCGCGAAGGCTGTAACTCTGTGCCTGCGCGCCGGTCATGCAGGCCAGCAGCAGCGCGACCGCCAGCAGCCACAGACGCGCCCGCGACGCAGCGCGTCGCGAAGCAGGGCAGGCGAACAGCGCTGAGATGAGCATGGGTTTCCGCTGAAAGAGGGGTGTGCCGATTGAACGGGCCAATCGTCCCCAGCGTTGACGGCGACCGGTTACAAAACTTGAGGTGTGGCGCGGTCAGCCCGTCAGTTCTCTGGCGGCGTCGAAGGCAGTGTCGAACATGCGTTGCACCGGCGGGGCGAATTCGCTCGCAAAGCTGGACAACAGGAACAGTCCCAGCAACACCGTCAGCGGCAGGCCCAGCTGCATGGGGTTCAGCGCCGGTGCCGCCTTGGCCAGTGCGCCGAAGGCCAGATTGACCGCCAGCATCGCCACCATCATCGGCAACGCCAGGGTCAGCCCGCCGCGCAGGATCTGCAGGAACAATGTCGGCGCCACTTCGGCAAAGGCGCTGGCATCGGGGATTGCGGTGCCGATCGGCAGCGCCTTGTAGCTGTCCACCAGCAGCGCGATCACCGCCAGGTGGCCGTTGGCGGCAAAGAACAACAGCCCGAAACCGATATAGAACCACTGTGCGATCACGCCGGAGGTCACCCCGCGCATCGGGTCGGACATCTGCGCGAACGACAGGCCGGTGGACTGCGACACCAGCTCGCCGGCCAGCGCGCCCGCCTCGAAGATCAGCTTGAGCATGAAGCCCATGCTCGCGCCCACCGCCAGCTCGCGCGCAATGCTCAGCACTGCGCTGGCAGTGAACCCGTCCCACTCGGGCACCGGCGGCAGGATCGGTGCCAGCGCCATCGCCAGGGTCCCGGTCAGCATGACCCGCACCCGCCCGGGCACCGCGCGCGTGCCGATCAACGGCATGGCGGTCAGCAAGGCGCCGGTCCGCAGCATCGTCCACATGATCGCCCCGACCATCGCAAACGCGCGCTGGCCGTCGATCACCATCTGGGTGGCAGCATCCATCCGCGCCGGCCCGCTAGCCGATCAGATGCGGAATGCGCTGGAACAGCGCGATGGTGAACTCCACCAGGTGCCCCAGCAGCATGCTGCCGGTGGCAAACAAGGTGGCCGTCAACGCGACCGCCTTGGCCACGAACGCAATGGTGGGTTCGTTCAACTGGGTGGCGGCCTGCACCACGCCAATGACCACACCGACCACCAGCACCGCCAGCAGCATCGGTCCGGCAATCCACAGGACGGTGACCAGGCCACCACGCAATTCAGTCAGGGCAATTTCAGGGCTCATGGGGTGCTGTGATGCAAGTGGGGTGCCAATGGGGGCGGGGAATCGGGAATCGGGAATCGGGAATCGGGAATCGGGAATCGGGAATCGGGAATCGGGAGGCGGGAATCGGGAGGCGGGAGGCGGGAGGCGGGAGTGTGAATAGGGGAAGGAGAGCTGAGCTGGTTCGGCGGTGTATGAGCTCAGGAAGCTGCGGGCTGCAGGAGCTGGCCCCTCTCCTGCGGGAGAGGGGTTGGGGTGAGGGTGCGGGGCGAAGCCACCCGTGTTTGTGTGGCTCCGCTGGGGCATTGCTCCGCTGTAGGCTTCGGCCGCCACTGGCTGCACCGGCTATCGCTGTTGTTATTGTTTGCTCTGCGGCAGCGTGGCGCTTGCTGCTCGATCTCGGGGCCGCTCACCGAAGCCGGCCAACCGGGTAGGCACGCAAGCAGGGCGGCGCGCATGCAGGCCTTGCGGCTACGACGCGTTGAAGCTCGCCGCCAGCGTGCCGACCACCAAGACCCAGCCATCCACCAGGATGAACAGCAAAATCTTGAACGGCGCGGAGATCAGCATCGGCGACAGCATCATCATGCCCATCGACATCAGCACGCTGGCCACCACCAGGTCGATGATCACGAACGGGATGAAGATCAGAAAGCCGATTTCGAAGGCGGTCTTCAGCTCGCTGGTCACGAACGAGGCCACCAGCACCGGGAACGGCACCGCGTCCGGGCCGGCGTACTTGCCGTCGCCGGCCATGCCGGCGAAGGTCATCAGATCGGTCTCGCGGATCTGCGCCAGCATGAAGGCGCGTAGCGGCTGGGTGGTCAGCGTCCAGGCCGTGGAGAAATCGATCTGGTTGTTGAGGTACGGCTGCAGGCCGGCGCCCCACATCTTCTGCCACACCGGCATCATCACCAGCGCGGTCAGGAACATCGCCAGGCCCAGCAGCACCTGATTGGACGGGGTCTGGCCAGTGCCCAGCGCCTGGCGCAGCAGGCCCAGCACGATGGTGATGCGGGTGAAGGCAGTCAGCACCAGCAGCATCGACGGCAGCAGGGTGATCGCCGTCATCAGCAGCAGGGTCTGCAGCGGCAGGCTGACCGGCTGGTCGCCGATGCGGCCCACGCTCACGTTGGGCAGGGTCGGCAGCTGGTTGGAACCGGGCGGCACTGCCGCCGGGGCAGCGGCGGGGGCGGCGGCCTGGGCCATCGACGGAAGCGCGGCCGGGGCGGCGGCGGCCAGCAGCGGGCAGCTCATCACCAGCAGGATCAACACCAGGCGGAGGCTGCGCCCCCAGCGATTCCAGCTACTGAACATGTCACGGATCCTTGCGCAGCTTCTGAGCGAGCAGCTGGGCGAAATTGGGGAGTTGCTTGAGGTTGGGCAGGGTGGGGGCAGGCGTGGGCGGCAGCGGTTCGGGCAGGGTATGCAGGGTGCTGATGCCGCCGGCGGTGACGCCGAGCAACAGCTGCTGGCCGTTCACTTCCACCACCACCACGCGCTCCTTGGCACCCACTGCCAGGCTGGTCACCACGCGCAGGCCCTCGCTGCTGCGAAATCCGCTGCCGGGCATGCGCTTGAGCAACCAGCCCAGGCCGACGATCAGCGCGAGCACCAACAGCAATGCAAAGACTGCGCCAAACAGGCCAGGCGAGGACGGCGCCTGCGCGCCGACCTGGGTGGCCTTTGCCGCGGCCGGCGCCGCGGCGGCCAGCAGGCCGATCACCGCAGCCTCCGGATCCGTTCGCTGGGGCTGACCACATCGGTCAGGCGGATGCCGAAGCGGTCGTTGATGACCACCACTTCGCCATGCGCGATCAGGGTGCCGTTGACGTAGACGTCCAGCGGTTCGCCGGCGCCGCGCTCCAGTTCCACCACCGAGCCCTGGTTGAGCTGCAGCAGGTTGCGGATCGGAATGCGCGCACGGCCCACTTCCAGCGACAGCGTCACCGGCACGTCCAGGATGACGTCCAGGTTGAGGTCGGCGGCATTGTGGTCGTGCTCGGCCTGCAGGCTGTCGAAGGTGGCGGGCGCGGCGTCGAGGGTGTCGGAGTTGATCATGAGTTGGAGTCCTGGGAGGGAACGGCGCGCGGGGCTTGCACGCCCGGCGGGCGCACGGCGGTGATCTTGACGGCGTTGTTGCCGTTGGAGACGCCGAATTCGCCGGTGAACAAGGGGATGTCTTCGACGCACAGCGGCACCTGGGCGGGCAGGTCGATCGGCAGGATGTCGCCGACCTTCAGGCCGGTGAGCTGGCGCAGGCTCATGCGCTTGCTGGCCAGCACGCTGGACAGGGTCACTTCGGCGGTGTCCAGCTGCTCGCGCAGCATCACGTTCCATGAGTCGTCGCGGTCGTTGCGGTCGCTCTGGATGCCGGCGTCGAGCAGTTCGCGGATCGGCTCCAGCATCGAGTACGGCAGGGTGATGTGGATCTCGCCGCCGCCGCCTTCCAGCTCCACATGGAACCGGCACACCACCACGTACTCGCGCGGGGTGACGATGTTGGCGAAGTGCGGGTTGATCTCCGAATTGATGTACTCGAAGTCCACGTCCATCACCGGCGCCCAGGCTTCCTTGAGGTCGGCGAAGGTCTGCTTGAGCATCAGCTGGATCACGCGCATCTCGGTGGCGGTGAATTCGCGGCCTTCGATGCGGGTATGGAAGCGGCCGTCGCCACCGAAGAAGTTGTCCACCACGGTGAACACCAGGGTGGGTTCGAACACGATCAGGCCGGTGCCGCGCAGCGGCTTGAAGCGGATCAGGTTGAGGTTGGTCGGCACGTACAGCGAGTGCATGTACTCGTTGAACTTGACCAGGTCGATGCCGCGCACCGACAGGTCGGCCGAACGCCGGATCAGGTTGAACAGGCCGATGCGCCACAACCGCGCAAAGCGCTCGTTGACCATCTCCAGGGTCGGCATGCGACCGCGGATGATGCGGTCCTGGCTGGACAGGTCGTACTGGCGCGCCTCGCCGGGCAACGGCTCCGGCTCGGTGTTGACCGCACCGGAATCCACTCCGTGCAGCAGGGCATCGATTTCGTCCTGGGAAAGCAGGTCACTGACGCTCATCGGGCAGCCTTACTGGGTCACGAAACTGGTGAACAGCAGTTCTTCGACGCACTTCTTGCCGGTTTCGCTGGTCATGACCTTCTGCGCTTCGGCCAGCGCGGATTTCTGCAGCTTCTGCTTGCCGGCCAGGTCGGCCACGTCGGTGGCCTTGACCTGGGACAGCAGCATCAGCAGGTGCGCGCGGATGGCGGGCGCGTTTTCGGTAATGAGCTTGAGCTCTTCCGGGTCGCGGGTGACCAGCTGCACTTCGACCTGCAGGTACTGCGGGCCATCACCCGGGTCGGCCAGGTTGACCACGATCGCCGGGTCCATCGGGAAGTACTGGGCCGGCTTGGGCACTTCGGCCACCTTGGGTGCGTCGTGCTTGCCGCCTTTCTCCTCACCCTTGTGACCCAGAAAGAACCAGGCGCCGCCGCCGGCCGCGGCCAGCACGACCACGCCAATGGCGATCAGCAGAAGAGGCTTCTTGCCGCCTTTCTTCTTTTCGTCCTTGTCTTCGCTCTTTTCGGGTTTCTTTGCGGCTGCCACGGTGTGCTCCAGGGGAATGCTCACCCGATGGATGCAATCGGCATGCCAAAACTGCGACGGTTTCCTGGCGCAGCGTGCGCGCAGACGTGAAAACCCCCGCAAGCCTTGCGCTGCAGGGGTGTCGGGCGGGCGCCAGTAGCGCCGGGGCGGCCGGTTTGCGCAGTGCGCCGGCCGATCCGGCGCGCTGGCTCAGGCGTAGGCGTCCAGCAATCCACGCTGGCGTAACACCACCGACGGAATTCCGACGGGCGGGCTGTCGTCCAGGCTGAGGCCGTTGCCGTCGCGGCCACCGCCACTGCGGTTGCCGGTCTGGCTCTGCTGTTGCTGGCCTACATCGGCCTGCCCGAGCTGGAAGCCGTTCTGGCCGAGCATGTCGCGCAGCCGCGGCAGGCTCTGTTCCAGCGCCTGCCGGGTGTCGGCATTGGCGGCGGTGAAACTGGCGTTGACCTTGTCGCCGTCCAGATGCAGGCGCACCTCCACCGGGCCCATCTCGTTCGGGGTGACCTTGATATGGGCGTGGCCGATCTTCTGATCAGCCAGCCAGCTCAGGCGCGCGCCCATGGCGTCGTCGAAGCTGTCGCTGCCCAGGTCCGGAGTGGGGGTGGGCGAGGCGCTGAAGATCGGTGCCGCCTCCTGCAGGCGGTTGAGTGCCGGCGCGGTGGTGGTCGGCAGGACGAACGCCGGGGCATCCGGCGCGGCCGCAGTCGCGCTGTCGTCGGCGACCGGTTCCAGTGCCTTGGCGGCCATGCTCATCAGCGCGGCGGTCTGCGCATCGCCGCTCACTGCCGTGGTCGAGGTGGGCTTGGCGCCGGCAAGGGCGGCCGGCGCCAGCGCGCCCAGGGCGGGCAGGGTGGTCGTGGAAGTCGCGGTGGCGGCGGGGGGGGCTGCGTCGGTGGGCAATGCGGTGGCTGCGGGCGTGGCGCTGGCCGCGCCGGCCATGCTGGCGGTCAGCGCTGCGGCTGCGGCGGCCAGGACGTCGCCGCCCGGCAGCGCCTGGGCCAGCAGGCCCATGCCGAAGCCGCCCAGGCCTTGCGGCGGCCAGCCGGCATCGGTGGTGGTGGCCGTTTCGGCGGTCGCGTCTTCGCTGGCAGCGGCGGCCTTGGCGTTCTTGCCGCTCTTGCCGGCGCCGGCGGCAGTGCTGCTGTCGGTGGTTGCCGGATCCTTGGTGGCGCTGGAGGCGGCGGGCTTGGCCTGGCCGTCCTGCGCACGCGGCCGTGCGGTGGCATCGCCGGCCGCATCGTCGCGCGTGTCGTCGTCGCGCTGGGTGTCGGACTGCTTGGGCTTGGGCGCGGCCGGCTTGGCCGGCACGCGCTCGGGCGCCTGCGCGTGGCCGGGCGTATTGGCCGGATGGAGCATGCGCGCAAACTGGTCCTTGGCCGGGTCCTGTTCGGACGACGGGTCGCTGTAGCTGGACTTCTTGCCGTTACCGGCAAGCGCGCCAAGGCCGGCGGCGAAGGCGGACAGGGGGTTCATGCGGATTCTCCGTGAGTATCTTCGGCCCGCGCCAGGCGCGAGCGACGTGCGCCCAGATCGTCCATCTCGCGCTGGTCGCGGCGTTCGATCACCTTGTTCTCCTGGGCGCGGTAGCTGGCCGCCAGTTGCTCCAGCACCTGCTTCTCGCGGCTGGCCAACAGCAGGCGGGTGCGCTCGGATTCGACCTTGGCGATGTTGCTCTGCACGGTCTGTGCCTGCTGCAGCACGGCGCTGTCGAGCCGGTCCAGAAAGGCGCGGCGGTTGCTCAGTGCTACCGCGCTGGTGCCGGCCATGTGGCTGTTGGCGTATTCCTCGGCGTAGCGGCGCAGTTCTTCCAGGCGCGACTGATGGGTCTCCAGGGTGCGCTGGCGCTCGGCCAGGTCGCGGGCGACCTTGTCTTCCTGTTCCTGGGCCCGCCGCAGCAGGGGATCGATTCGCTTGGACTGCATCATGGATTAGTTCTCTGGTTCCACCAGCTGCTGCAGTGCAGACAGGCTGTCGCTCAGCAGCGAGGCCTTGTGCACGTCCTGGCCGAGGAATTCGACGATCTCCGGCCAGCGCGCCAACGCTTCGTCGGTGGCCGGGTCGCTGCCGCGCTGGTAGGCGCCGATGGCGATCAGGTCGCGGTTGGCGGTGTAGGCGGAGAGCAGCCGCTTGAGTTTGCGGATGCGCAGGCGCCACGGTTCGTCGGCGATGTCCTGCACCACACGGCTGACCGACGATTCCAGGTCGATGGCCGGGTAGAGGCCGCTGTCGGCCACCCGACGCGAGAGCAGGATGTGGCCGTCCAGGATGGCGCGGGCGGCGTCGGCAATCGGGTCCTGCGGGTCGTCGCCTTCGGTCAGCACGGTGTAGAACGCAGTGATCGAACCGCGCCCCTTGGCGCCGTTGCCGGCACGTTCCACCAGCGCCGGCAATTTGGCGAACACCGACGGCGGATAGCCGCGGGTGGTCGGCGGCTCGCCCACCGACAGGCCGATTTCGCGCTGCGCCTGCGCAAAGCGGGTCAGCGAATCCATCAGCAGCAACACGTTCAAGCCCTGGTCGCGGAACCATTCGGCAATGGCGGTGGCGCGGTAGGCGCCGTGCAGGCGCGCCAACGGCGGGCGGTCGGCAGGAGCGGCCACCACTACGGCGCGGCGCAGGCCTTCTTCGCCCAGGGTGGTTTCGACGAAATCGCGCACTTCGCGGCCACGTTCGCCGATCAACCCGACCACGATCACGTCCGCCGAGGTGAAGCGGGTCATCATGCCCAGCAGCGTCGATTTCCCGACGCCGGAGCCGGCGAACAGGCCCACGCGCTGGCCGCGGCCGATCGGCAACATGGCGTTGATGGCGCGCACGCCGACGTCCAGCGAGGTGGTGATGGGTTCGCGCGCCAGCGGGTTGATCGACACGCCGGCCATGCCGACGCTGCCTTCGGCGCGGATCGGGCCCTTGCCGTCGAGCGGGGTGCCGTCGCTGTCGATGACGCGGCCGAGCAGGCCTTCGCCCACTTCCACGCCGCCGCGGCGCCGCGAGGGCACCACGCGCGCGTTCGGCAGCAGGCCGTGCAGTTCGGCGCTGGGCATCAGGTAGGTGCGTTCGCCGGCAAAGCCGACCACTTCGGCGTCGACCCAGCCGCCATCGACCTCGACCTTGCAGGTGGCGCCCATCGGCGCTTCGCAACCGGTGGCTTCCAGGGTCAGGCCGACCGCGCGGCGCAGGATGCCTTCGCGGATCAGGGTACGGCCGGCGGTGGGCTCCAGGCCGAGCGCGCCCAGGCGGGTGGCTAGGCGCAGATTGCGTGCATCCAGCCAATCGGCCGGGGTGGCGCCGAACAGGGCGCTCACAGGCCCGCTCCGGATTTGCGCATGACTGTCTCCAGCGCGGCCCGCAGGCGCGCATCCAGGGTGCCATCGACACGCACGCTTTCGGCATGCACGCGCAGGTCGCCGCGGCTCAGGCTCATGTCCGGGGCCACGCGGGTGGTGCTGCTGGGCGCCAGATGCGGTAGCAGCGCGGTGATGTCGTCCGGGTGCAGGCGCACCTCGACCTCGCGGCCGGCACCGCCCACCGCATCGACCGCCTCACCGACCAGGTCGGCCAACAACTGCGGTTCCACCTGGTAGGCGCGCCCGACCAACTGGCCGGCGATGCGCACGGCCAGCTCGCCAAGCGCGCCGACCACCTCGTTTTCCAGCCGCGCCAGCGGGCGGGTGAAGTTGTCCAGGATGCCGTCGATCTGCGCGGTGAGACGGCGCACCTCGGACTGGCCCTGGGCAAAGCCCTCGGCATGGCCACGCGCGAAACCTTCGTGCTGGGCGGCGTCCTCGATGGCCTGGATCTCTTCCAGGGTCGGCGGGCGCAGCACCGGCTCAAGCATGGCCGGTTCGTCGTACTCCGGCTCCGGCAGGGCCGGGGCCATGTGCAGGTCGGGGGCCAGCCAGCGGGTGACCACGTCGTTCATACCATGGCCTCCGCACCGGCACCGCCGAGGCTAATGGCGCCTTCGTCAGCCAGGCGGCGGACGATGGTGAGGATTTCCTTCTGCGCCGCTTCCACGTCGGCAAGGCGCACCGGGCCGCGCGCTTCCATGTCCTCGATCAGGATCTCGGCGGCGCGCTGGGACATGTTGCGGGTGATCTTTTCGCGCACCTTGGTGTCGGCGCCGCGCAGGGCCAGGCCCAGGCGCTCGCCGGAGACTTCGCGCAGCAGCGTCTGCAGGCCGCGGTCGTCCAGGTCCACCAGGTTGTCGAACACGAACATCAGGTCCTGGATCTTGCCGGCCAGGTCGGCATCGATCTTGCCGATCTCGCCCAGCACGCCCTGGTCGGCGCCAGTGTCCAGGAAGTTGAGGATATTGGCCGCCACCTTGATGCCGCCCACGTTGGACGACTTCAGGTTCTGGTTGCCGGCAAACTGGCGCTCCATGATGTCGTTGAGCTCGCTCAGCGCGTTGGGCGGAATGCCGTCCAGGGTGGCGATGCGCAGCAGCACGTCGGCGCGGGTACGCTCGGGCAGCAGCTTCAGCGCTTCGGCGGCCTGGTCACTGTCCAGATGCGCCATCACGATCGCGATGATCTGCGGGTGTTCGTTGCGCACCAGGTCGGCGACCGCGCGCGGGTCCATCCACTTCAGGGTGTCCAGGCCGGTGGTGTTGCGGCCCAGCAGGATGCGGTCGATCAGGCCGCCGGCCTTGTCGGCGCCCAGCGCCTGGATCAGCACGTTGCGGATGTAGTCATCGGCGCCCACGCCCAGCGAGGTCTTGCCGGCCAGTTCGCCGTTGAACTCGTCCATCACCTTTTCGACCTGGTCGCGCGAGATGCCGGTCATGGTGGCCATGGCGATGCCGATCTTCTGCACCTCCTTGGGGTCCATGTGCTTGAGCACCTCGGCCGCATCGCTCTCACCCAGCGACAGCAACAGCACCGCGGCGCGCTGTACTCCGGTCATCGGTTGTGTATCAGGCTTCACTGGCGACCCATCCCTTCACGACTTGTGCGACACGTTTTGAATCGGCTTTGACTGCCTCGCGCGCCAGGCGCATGCGCTCTTCGTAGGCGTCTGGCAGAGCGATCGGGGTCTTCTTGTCCTGACCGATCTGCGCGGTGTCTTCTTCCAGGCGGGGCATCAGGTCGTCGTCTTCGTCGACCATCCGCACGTCGGCGCTCTGTGGAGTGCCATCCTTGCCAGCCTTGGCTTGCTTGTCCTTGACCGCGGTCACGCCAGTGAGCTGACGCAGGGTGGGGCGCACCACACCGAACAGCAGCGCCAGCACCACCACCGCACCGACCAGCAGGCGCAGACCGTTCTGTACGCGCGGGTCTTCCCACCACTTCGGGCCTTCCTCGCCCGCCACCGCTTCGCGCACGAACGGGGCGTTCATCACCGACACCGTGTCGCCGCGTGCCGCATCGAACCCCACTGCCTGCTTGACCAGGCCTTCGATGCGGGTGAGCTCGGCGGCGGTAAGCGGCTGCTCCACCATCTTGCCCTTGGCACCGGGGCGCGGCACGTTGTCCAGCAGCACCGCCACCGACACCCGCTTGATGCGGCCGGCCGGCTGGCGGGTGTGTTGCAAGGTTCGGTCCAATTCATAGTTGCGGGTGGCGCTCTTGGAACTTTCGGTCGGCGCGGCGGGTGCGGCGGCCTGGCCGTTGGCGGCCGCTGGAGCCCCGGGGGCGCCTGCGACGGCCGGTGCCGGCGGCTGGCCCGGGCTGTTGCTGGTGGCGCCCGGAGGGCCCTGCGGGCCGGTGGCGCTGGTGCTGGTGTCGCTGACCTGCTCGCTGCGCAGCTTGGCCGGCTCGCCGTTGTAGAGCTCGCGGGCTTCTTCCACCACCGAGAAGTCCATGTCCACGCTGACTTCCGGGTTGACCCGGCCCGGGCCGGTCATCGGCTCGAGCAGCTCGCGGATGCGCTGGTTGTAGGAGCTTTCCTGGCGGCGCACCTGTTCGAACTGGGCGGCGTGCTGGGCAGCGTCGCTGTTCGGGTCGGCGATGGAGAGCATGCGCCCGCTCTGATCGACCACGGTGACGCGCTCGGGGGTCATGTCCGGAATGCTGGAGGCCACCAGATTGACGATGGCATCGACCTGATTGCGCTCCAGGCCCTGGCCGCCGCGCAGTTCCAGCACCACCGAGGCGCTGGCCACATCGCGCTGGCGGGTGAAGGCGCTGGGCTTGGGAATGGCCAGATGCACACGCGCCTCGCGCACCGGGCGCAGGGTGCCGA
Source organism: Xanthomonas sp. NCPPB 1068 (assembly GCF_041479385.2). NCBI lineage: Bacteria > Pseudomonadati > Pseudomonadota > Gammaproteobacteria > Lysobacterales > Lysobacteraceae > Xanthomonas > Xanthomonas sp. NCPPB 1068. The sequence goes on from NZ_CM192986.1 coordinate 2,273,851, forward strand.
TGGTGCGCGAGAGTTCGGTTTCCAGCGCATGCTGGTAACGGGCGTTTTCCACGAACTGGCTGACGCCGAAGCCCGGGTCCTTTTCCATCAGCTCGAAGCCGCCGCCGGTTTCCTTGCCGGTCAGGCCGGAGCCGGCCAGCTTCAGGCGCGCGTCGTACAGGCGATCCTGCGGCACCGAGATCGCGCCGGTGCCCTGGTCGATCTTGAACGGGATCTGCGCGGTGCGCAGCAGGTCGGCAGCTTCCGCGTTGCCCTTCTCATCCAGGCCGGTGTACAGCGCCTGGTAGCCGGGCTTCTGCGACCAGAAGAACACCGCCAGACCGGCCGCGACCGCCAGGGCGATCATCGCCATCATGGTCAGCTTGCGGGTGATCTGCAGGCTGCGGACACGGTCGAACCATTGCCCCGCCTTCTCGGCGTTCTGGTTCATGTTTTCTTTGCTGATCGCGAGAGCCATGTGTCGTCAACCTCTACAGCGGCATGTTCATGACGTCCTGGTAAGCCTGGACGAGACGGTTGCGGACTTCCACGGTGGCGCGGAAGGCCACCTGGGACTGCTGGGAGGCGACCATGACCCGTGCCAGATCGGCACTGGGGTCGCCCATTTCGAATGCTTTGGACAGCGCGCCGGCCTTCTGCTGCGCCTCGTTGACGCCGCCGATGGCGCCGCGCAAGGTCTCGCTGAAGCTCGGTGCCTGGGTGGCCGGTGTTCCCTGTGCGCCGGCCAGCCCCTGGATCTGATTGCCACGCGCCGCATCGCCCACCGCGCCCATGGGGCCTTGGCCCATCTGCGTCTGGTAGCTGCGGATCTGCGAAAGAATCGAGGTAACGGAGTCGCTCATGGGTGCGGTCAGCCAGGGAGGCATCCACACCAATGCAAGCGGCGTGCCGAAATCGCGCCGGGATTCCGGCGCGGGTATGTTCCTGTCGCGGCTGGGGCGTTCGGGGCGCAGCGTGATTGCCCCCATCCGCCCTTCGGGCACCTTCCCCCGCAAGCGGGAGAAGGGGAGTGATGGATAGTCAGTTGCAGTGCAACCAACAGATCACACGCAGCCCGCTGTCCTTCTCCCGCGTGCGGGAGAAGGTGGCGCGCAGCGCCGGATGAGGGCAGCACCCTCAATGGCAACGCGGCTCAAACGGGGCGATGCGCGGCGCCGGTGTGTAGACACATTCCCCCATCCGCCCTTCGGGCACCTTCCCCCGCAAGCGGGAGAAGGGAACCGGTAGGCGACCAGTCGCAGCGTAACCAAAAGATCACACCCAGCCCGGCTTTCCTTCTCCCGCGTGCGGGAGAAGGTGGCGCGCAGCGCCGGATGAGGGCAACACCATCAATGGCGACGCGGCTCAAACGGGGGGATGCGCGGCGCTGGAGTGTAAACGAACGCCCTCATCCGCCCTTCGGGCACCTTCCCCCGCAAGCGGGAGAAGGAACCGGTAGGCGATCAGTTGCAGTGCAACCAACAGATCACACCCAGCCCGGCTTTCCTTCTCCCGCGTGCGGGAGAAGGTGGCGCGCAGCGCCGGATGAGGGCGACTGCAAACGGAAAAACACCCAAGCAGCACGCTCGGGCGCTAGTCCGGCAACCACGCGGCTCGCCAGGTGTCCAGATTGCTGCCGCTCAGCATCCAGTCGCGCCGCACTACCTCACGCAGGGCGGCTCCCTTGGCGCGCGTCGCAGCCGGATCGGCCAGATGCTCGCGGATGGCGCCGATCCAGTCGCGGTAGCGGTTCTTCACCAGCGTCACCGGCAGGCTGCCCTGGTAGCAGCGCACGTCGCTGGCGATCACCGGATAACCGCAGGCGCCGTACTCCAGCAGGCGCAGATTGCTCTTGCATTCGTTGAACAGGTTCTGCTCCACCGGCGCCAGCGCCAGATCCAGGTCCAGCGCCGCCAATGCGGCGGGGTAGTGATCGATCTGCACACCCGGCTGGAACTGGTGGATGTGCTGGCGCAGCGCGAACGGGTACATGCCCATGAAGACCCATTCCACCTCGCCGGCGAGCTCTTTCACGACGTCGGTAATCAGCTCCAGATCGCCGGTGTGGCTGGCGCCGCCAGCCCAGCCGACGCGCGGCTTGCCGCCGTGGCGTGCCGGCCGCTCCGGCAGCGACTCCCACCAATGGGGCGGCAGGCGGTTTTCTGCCACGCGAATATCGCTGTGCAGCCCGGCAAACGCCTCGGCCAGGGCAGGGGTGGAGACCACGAAGCGGTCCACCATACCGAGCCCGCGCCGCACCGTCTTCAGGATGTCCTTGGGCATCTGCGCGCGGTGCGCGTTCTTCAGCGGCAGATTGGGCAGGTAATCGTCCAACTCGTAGACCTTGAAGGCGCGCGACAGCGCCTTCATTCGCCGCATCGCGTCCAGCCGAGCCTCGCCGACCTGGCGCTGCAGGATCACCACGTCAGGATCCTGACGCGCCAATTCGGCGATCTCCAGGTAGCCATTGAACAGCACACCCTCCGCCAGCCCGGCCTCGCGCAGCGCGCGCAACGGCTGGATCACCCGGTAATGCCCGCAGCCCTCGATATCGGCCGGCAGCGCCAATACGCGCGGCAGCGGCCGCCACGATTGCAACGGCCGCCAGCTGGCGCGCGGATCGGCCAGCGCGAAGCCCGCGCCCGGGTCCAGCGAAAACCCGGGGTTGTAGGCCGGGTCGTTGGCCATCAGCGGCAGCCAACGCGCGTACATCGCCTCTTCCTCGAGGGCGGTGGCGGGTAGTGCGTCGGGTGGATCGATCAGCAACTGCGCGCGCGCGGCATAGACATTGAGGTAGCCGGCCTGCTGCAGTCGCAGGCATAGGTCGACATCACTCCACTGCGCCAACGCAGGCTCCTGCGCAAAACCGCCCGCGTCGATAAACAACTGACGCGGCAGCATCAGGCATTCGCCACTGAGTGCGCTGTAGTTCTGGTCCAGTTGCAGACGCTGCAGATAGCCCGATTCGTCGAATGCCGCACCTTCGAACGCGCGCGCCACCGGTGCCCCCAGGCCCAGCAGCAGCCCGGCGTGATGCACGGTGCCATCGCCTCGCAGCAGCTTGCCGGCGACTGCGCCAACCTCTGGCCGCAGCGCATGGTTGAGCAACTGGTCGAGCCAATCGGCTTTCATCACCGCGGCACCGGCAGACAGCCATAGCAGCACGTCCCCACGCGCGTGTTCGGCGGCCGCATTGCAGACCGCCTCGCGCGCTGGTTCGCCGGCAAAGCGCAGCACGCGGATCTGCTGCATGCCCAGCGCCTCGATGCCGGCAAGCCAGTCGCGCAGTTCCGGTTGGCTGCTGGCGCGGTCCAGCAGCAACACCTCGTAATGCGGGTAGGCCGTGTTGGCCAGGATGCTTTCCAGGCAACGCTGCACCTGTGGCAGGCGGCCGTCGATCAGCACCAGAATGCTCACCAAGGGCTGCTGCGCGTGCCGGTAGTCCACTGCATGCCGGCCGGGACCGGCGTTGTGCACGCGCGTGTCCACATACCCGCGCGCGACGAGGTGACGGGCGATGGCCTGCTGTTCGTCTTCGTCGTCCTGCGGCGGCGCGGCCGATGCAACCAGCAAGGGCTCGGCGATATGACGAATGCAGCCCAGCCCGTAGCGCTCGACCAGGCCCAGTTGGTAGCCCAGCTCGAATGCCGCAGCTGGTCCCGTGGGGAAGCCGCCATCGGCCAACAGCGTGCCGTGCCGGAACAACCAATGCCGCGACATCGTCGACGGCGCGCTCAGCAACACATCCAGATACAGCGCCGGCCGCAGCGCCAACCCAAGCTGGCCGTGATCCAGAGCCACGACCTCGTCAGCGTAGATCGCCTGGCACTCGTCGGGCAAGGCGAGCATTTCCAGGGCCAGCATCAGCAGGCCGCTGGCCGTGAACAGGCTGCCGGCGTCGACCAGCAGCACCCAATCGATCGCGTCCTGTGCGGCGATGACCCGATTGAGCGCTGCCGGCAAGCCGTGCCCGTCGATCAGCACGCCGCGCTCGCCAAGCCCGGCAACTTGCTCTGGTGCGCTGCTGATGACCCAGGTTTGATGCTGTCGATAGCAGGCCACCGCATCCAGACTGGCCCGGGTTGCCTCGACCGCTGCGGCATCGCCTTGGCGGTCGATCAGCAGTACCGCGATGCGCGGCCCGCCGGCATGCGCCTGCAGGCGGGCATCGATCAACCCGCGCTGCACATCGCTGGGATGGCGCACGCCCAGCCACGTCGCAGGCGACACCCGCTCGGCCATCCCGGCGCTTTGCATCAATGCATTGACCAGATCCACCGACTTGAACACCCGCGCCTTGTGCGGGCTGAGCGGTGCGACCCGCACCTGCCGGTTGTCGCCAGTCTCGCGTCGCCAGCCGAGCTGACGGATGCCCTGGCGCAGATCCTCGTGCCCCTGGTCGCCGATGCCGGGTTGGTCGCGACCGGTCTGGCTGAACTGCGCGCTGGACACGCGGAAGTGCGTGAGCGGGCTGGCCAGAAACGCCAGGTTGCCGTGGCGCAGCAGCTTGACGTAGATCGCCAGATCGCCGACCCAGTCGATGGCCTTACCGTTCAACGCCATCAGCTCATTGCCGAGTGCCAACAGATCGGCACGCCGCGCGAGCACGCAGCTTGGCTCACCGATGAAATTGATGGTGTGGTCGGCAAGAAACGACACCAACTCCGGCCCGTCGATCAGCACGTCTTCGTCGAACGGAAAGCAGGTGGCCAGGATGTCCGGCAACGGCGCGCCATCCTCATCGATGCGCAACCGCCGCGACGATGCCAGCGCGGTGCCGGGGTTGCGCTCCATTGCGCCGACCATCTGCGCGACGCAGTCCGGTTCCAGCACGTCGTCGTCGTGCAGGAACTTGACGTACTCGCCCTGGGCCAGGCCAATCCCCTTGATCGTACTGACCAGCTCGCCAAGCCGCGGCGTGTTGCGGTGGTAGCGAATGGGGATGGGCGCACCCGCCAACCTGGACGCCAGCGCCGCCTCAATGGCGCCATCGGCGTTGTCGTCGCAGATCACCAGCTCCAACGCCGGGTAGGTCTGTGTCAGCACACTGTCCAGCGCCTGAGCGAAATAGCGCGGCTTGTAGGTCGGCATGACGATGCTGACCAAAGCATTCGGAGGTAGTGGAGCGTCAGGCATCTGTGTGATGAAGGCTGTGGCGGAGGAGAGTGTTACGGTCAACTGTAGGTGAGCCACCGTGCTTGGGTCCGCTCGGTTGATCCGGTTCCTGCTCGTAGAGGCGTCGAGCTAGCGAATAGCGAACGTTGCAGTCAGATTTCTGCAGTGTCGGTCTGCTTTAGAGAGGTGGCAGCTTCTCGCCGCGCAATCAAATTCAGGTGCCAAGGCTCGCTGTCCGGGCCTTCTGCCAGTCTTTGCACATCGGTGAAGCCGATATCGGTGAGCAGGGACATCAAAGATTGCTCGGTGTAGCCCCAACGATGCGCATCTTCCCTACTGCCTCCTCGTGTCTCGTCACGCCAACCCCAGAACCCGGCGAATGCATGCAAGTTCTGGTCCGCCAGGGAGCTGCGCTCCAAGCCGAGAAGTTGGCGCGCATGGAATGTAATGTCGGGGACAATCACATGCAGCATGCCCGCGGGTGCAAGTAGCGCGTGCCAGTGCGTCAATGTCGCAAGCGCATCATTTGGATCAAGATGCTCCAACATGTGCCGGGAATAGATCTCCGCAACGCTACCGGGAGCAGCGATCGTGATCGCTCCTGCATCACAAACGTGGTCGGTAGCTTCAGTCTGCCTGGAATCAATATTGATATAGCCGTCCAGTCGTTTTGAAGCACACCCGACGTGTAGCTTGAGCTGATTCATAGGTTGCTGATCACACAGACAATGTGAGAGGCGTTGTCGTGCCGAATCGAAATATCGTAAATGCGATAGTCGGGAGACTGTTGCAGGAAGAGATGAAGCCAGACGTCCGGCGGAAAGATCGAGACATGGCTATGACCATCGTCGTAGCAGGCGATGACATGAAAATTAAAGCGAGCTGTTCGGTGCAAAGATCGTGTCAACTCGGCCAGCTCATGGGTCTGGATATGCTCAAGAACATCGGCAGAACAATTAAGGTCGACATGCTCCAATGTGGAGCTGGTTAGATCCTGTTGGGAAAACTCGATGTTGTCGCCTTCTGGAAAGTCTGGCGACCTAGCCCAATCCAGACCGATAACGCGAGGCACGGACTTCGCGATTTCGGCGACAAAGGCACCATTTCCGCAGCCAACTTCTCGTACGTTCGCAAACCGACCTTCGGCAAGAAATTTGGTGTACGGCATAAGCCAGTTGTTGCGTTGAAACAGCGGGTTGTTTTCATGTAAACGTTGGTAGTACGCCGCGTCCAACACCTTGTTTGCATATTCGGCAGGAGCACTATTTTCACTTAATGCATGCCCGATCGACGTGTAGGTCGCAGCGAGCCTTGTATAGAGCGAAATGGAAAGTTCCTTGTGAAGATCAGCGTCTTTCGAAGTTCCGCGCTTTATTCCTCCATTCATGGGTGCGCTGCCGCCCTCAATCGTGCTTTCGATCTGTTCAAGACGCTGATGAACCAGTCCTCCCCCCGATCGGATAAATGCCTCAACCGGAAAGCTGCGTTCCCAAAGCATGACTTTGGAATAGTCCCACCAATGATCCAATGTTTCGCGAGCATGATGATGTGCCAATGCGGGCAAAGCGGGGAGGCGTGGCGCTGCACGTTCGGGGCATAACAACTGGTGCCAGAATGTTGGCGAAAGCAATGTCTGGAAATGGATCTGCTCGTAGGCTTGGCTATCGTCGTGACCTTGCTGGGCAAGCGGGACAAATGGTTGATAAAGCATATGGGCGGTTTTATCGAACCATTTGGCTTCTTGCAGCAGGCCCGATGAAATGCCTACCAGCTCAACATTCTCGCGCGTACCGAGAATCTGGTAAGCATTGTGCAGGCAGCGGATCGGGGATTGGCCGGTGATTCGCTGTAGCGTTGCTATCTCCTCGCTCGCGGCATCTTCGGCCATAGGATGCGCTTTGTACAGAAGACGCCTGCCTGCGCATAATGTCCGCAACTGATCAGAAAAGTCCGCACACTTTAATACATGCCCGTCAGCAGAAATCAATGATGCATCGTATGGCGCCTGACCGACAAAGACGATGCCGCCGTCCAGTGGAGTAAAGGAATAGCTGCGCTCGTCATGCAGGCGGCGCTGATGCATTCGCACGTTTGCTGCGAGTGTTGCGGCTTCGAGACGTAGTTCCTCCGAGGTAACGGTATGCGTGGACACACGCTTGGTCATCAACTGCTGCGAACTACGCAGCCCCACGTACAGATCACGCGCGAAGCGAAGCGGCGAGACACGGATATCGAGGAAAGGGATGCTCGCCTGAGTGCAAAAATCCATCAGCCATGGCGGCATTTCAAGTGAAATTAGTAGGTCGCATGGTGGTAAGTGTTGCTTCAAATATTCTTCGGCCCGTTGCGGCAGCTGGTAGTAGTGCTTAGACCAAGAGCCAGAATCGGAAAATGCGAGTCGGCGAAAATAATCCAGATCAAAGCTCTGATAACGACAGTAGTCGCTATCGAGCGCAAAACCGATCTCGATTCCTGAGCCCTGTAAAATAGGCTCTCTGATCAGATCGAAAAAAGCTTCCGGAAAGACGCGCGTATCTCTTAGTAAGTCTGGAACAAGAATGATGCTGGTGGTCATCTCAAAATTTATCCAATGCGGGCGCTTCTACTATTCGACATGAAGAATAATGTCGTAGAAGAAAATTGTCAGCGCCCCGTAAAATGGATCCAGCCATGGCCGGAGGTCTTCGGGGATTCAGGAGGGGCGGAGTTGAAGAGAAAAATTCGAGGGCGTCAGTCATCGCTCCATCTTTTCCAAATCGCAATTTCCTTGGCTTACTCCGCCCAAGGTGGCGGCGCGGCACCGGCGACGGGCGATGCATACAAAACGAGGTCGTAGTAGTGGCCGGGAGAGTGCTGGCGTAGACGGAAGTGATAGCCATCCACCAGTTTGTCCAGTTGCCCCACGATATCCAGTAGATCCTGGGCGTAGTGGTACACGCAAATAGCCATACGGGGGCGCTGAGTACGGATGAGGTGAGATGCGCCTTCAAGTGCCCTGGCTTCAAACCCTTCGATGTCCAACTTCAGTAGCGTCAGCTTTTCCAATTCGTCGTCCAGGCGTGTAGTAGCCACGGAGATACCGCCATACGGCGAGACATGGCTGGAAACCGTGCCGGTCTCCTCGAAGCGCAGCGTCGTCTGTTCGTTGGAGATGGCTTTTTTTATGGCCTTGAAGTTATGCGGGGGAAGGGGGAGGGCTCTGGCGATGCCCTCCAGTTTCTGAAGGTTGATGCTATCCGGTTCAAAGGCGGTGATGCTTTCGTAGCGATAGCGGGATGCTGCTAGAAACCTGTGGACGATGGGGCCCTGGAAGGCTCCGCCATCGCAGAAATGTTCACGCTGCCCCAGCTGGAAGGTACTGCTATCGGCGAATTCTGAAAAGTACTCGTTGATCGGCGTAGCCCAGCAGTCCAACAGGAGGCTGGAATCGTAGGTCAGGCGGAACAACAGGTTGCTGTAGAGCGTAAAAACGCTCAAATCGTCGTCCAGTCGATCCGCAAAACGCAGAAATTCGTCCAGGCGCGCAAGCGTCCGCTGACGGTATACCTGGGCAGGCTCATATACGGCGAGTAGACCACAGTGAGCAACAACCAGGCAGGCATCTACCCTTTCAATGCCTGCTTGTTCGCAGAGCTTGCGTGCCAGACCGGATTCTCCCGGGCTGTAGGAAAAATCGATAGCCAATGCCTGGGAGTGCTGGGCCGCTCGTTCGATGAACTGGCGCGAACTCCAGCGCGGCACCCCATGAACGGTGTCGCTGTCGCTTGGCTGGTCAACAATGGCTGCGATAACATGGCTGGAGTGCTGGAAGATCTTTGGACCATAAATGTTGCCAATGCCCGAGCGCGGATGGAGCAGAAAGAGGGGGCGCTGCTCAAAGCGTGGGATCAGCGGATCCAGGGAAGGCGCAACGCTCAGTTGCTCGATACCCGCACTGGTGCAGAGGTCGGTTGCAAACGCCCGTCCACGCGGGCTGCAAGAGAAATCGATAGCGATCGCATCGGCATACTGTCCCGCCTTGGCAAGAAACTCCTGACTGCTCCAGCGCGGCGCGCCGTGGATGCGGTCCAGGTGGATGCTTTGGTCATCAATTGCGGCAACAACATGGCGCAGGTGGGCAACGACCCTGGGGCCATGCACAATGCCTGCATAGGACTCGGGAGCGACGAGGAATACAGGACGGTTGGCAATCGCGGGTAGGCGCGCAATGACATCCTCGAGTGCAGGGCGCTCCTGCTCCGCAATACGGAGAATCCGTTGGCGAAGCTGCTCATTTCTTGCGTTCATGAACGTCATCTTTCGTAGGTATGAATGGGGGCGTCGTAGCGGACGTCGAAATAAGTCTTGGCAGGCACGTCCTCGCGGTAGGCACGCGGCCAACCTAGTTCGCAGCTTCGTCCCACTTTGACGCCCCCACTCACGATGGTGCCGGTGCGCAGGATGCTGTTGCCGCCGATCTCGACGCCCGCGCCGATTTGCACACCATTCTCTATCCAGCATGAAGATTTGACGCGGCATGCCGGTCCGAGATGCGCGCCGGCATGAATGACGGTGTTGTAGTCGATCCTGCACCCGTGCCCGACGACAGCATTGGCACCCACGAATGCGTTGAGCCCGATGACCGTGTCAGAGCCGATGGCTGCGCTGACATGGATGAAGGGCTCCAGCTTGAAGCCACGTTCCATTGCCGCCTGCATCAGTTCTAGGCGCTTGAAGTTGCCGAAGCGTTCGTCGAACGCCACGAACATGGCCCCGTCGGTCGGAGTCAGTCCATCCAGCACGCCCAGATCGAATTCGTGTTCCGCGTCTTGTATCACATCGATCCTGATGACCGTCTCGTCCTGACGCGCCTGCTTCCAGGCGTGAAAGGCCAGGTCGAGATATGCGCTGCTACCGATGATCCACCTAGATTTCATGTTCGGTCTCCATCAGCAGCGTGTACCAGCGTTCGACTAGGCGATTCATGGATTCATAGGCTCCCTGGGTGGGTAGCGGCGAGTCGGTGTGCAATGCCGCCTGCACCCGTTCCATGATGTCCACGTCTTCACCCACCACCACCTTGCTGCCGTGCATCTGTGCCAGGAGTACTTGGCTGGAAGAACCGTAAGGCTGTTTCCTGCGTGCGCTAAACCAATAGATTTCCAGGTCGGTCCGGTCCGGTGCGACGGGGATGTGGTGTTCCAGTGTGAAGGAATAACCGCCGTTGGGACTGGCAATATGCAAGTTCGGGAAGGCCAGCCAGTTGAAGTAGGCGTCCTGCTTGCCCCAGCGTTCTACCTTCTCGTGCCAGCCGAAGTGCTTGAGGTTGGGGATGGGCGCTTCCGGGCCGCCGAAACTGAAGCGGCGCATCTCGCGCCTCAAGGCAGCGGTCGAGCTGTCTTGCAACGCTTCCATGGACTCCTTGGCTTGCTCTTCGTTTACTTCGGCAACGAAGCTGACGCTCTTGGCTAAGGTCTTGGGGTGGACGAAGCGCGGGTGATTGGCATCCCGAAGATTTTCGTAAGCGAGCTTCCAGTTGTACCGGCCACGCCATGTGGTCACCATGACCTCGGTGTCATAGGCGCTGGAACTACTTTCCAGCAAGGCGATGAAGTCAGGCGAAAACTGCTCCTCGATTGGCATTGGATTGGCATCGAGGTTGACAAACAGCAGGTTGCCGATGGCGCGCAGTGAGAATTCGCGCATCTTCAAGTTGTCCTTTTCACTATCGTCCAGGCGGTAAATCGCATCGCAGTCCGGGATGTTCTTTACCCGGCCTTGGTCGTCGTAACTCCAGGCGTGGTAGGGGCACACAAGAGGCCGGCAACCGATAGCACCGGTTTGAATCAATGCACTGCGGTGGAGGCAGACGTTCTCGAACGCACGGATTTTGCCGTGGAGGTTCTGGATCACCAGGGGGATGCCTGCGATCTTGCGGGTGATGAAGTTGTTGTTCTCCGTCAGTAGGGTCTTCAGGCCGGTGAAAAGCCAGACCTTGCGAAAAATCTTTGCCTGCTCACGGGCAAAAATCTCTGGTGACAGGTAGTACCTGGGGTGCATTCGTGAGCGCATGAGTCACTGCCTTGTCAAATGTCTTTCTGGAACACGATGCGGGCAGGGTTGCCGAACACGCTGGTGCCGGAGGGCACGTCCTTCACCAGGACCGAACCGGCGCTGACCATCGTCGATGGGGGATGTAATGCACGAATACTTGCAGCGACGCGCTGTACCAGTACCGGGACGAATGCGACTGAAAAGCCGCGTGCACTCCAGCTCGAAGGTTTGTGTGCGCGTGTAATACGTGGAGTCGAGTGCGCTACGTGTCACAACTAGTCAGGCCTATCGGGTGAAGATGACACGCGCCGGATTGCCCGCTACGGTGCTGTTGGAAGGCACATCCCTCACCACTACACTGCCTGCGCCGATGATCGCTCCATCGCCGATCTTGACGCCAGGAACTAGCGTGGAGTGAGGATGGATGATCACGTCGTCACCGATGCTCACACCACCGCCGATGAAGACAAAGTTGCCAATCTGCACAAAATTCCCGATTACCACATCATGACCGATGATAGTTGTCGACAGCACGGTGACGAACTCACCGATGCGGCTGTCGGCCCCGATGGACACGCCGACCTCGAACAGGCTGCCGCGCCCGATCGGCGTGGGTGATGCTTCACGCAGGCGCGGCCGCAATACCATGAAGTGAGCGCCACGCTCGATCAACGGGCGGGTGTAGCGACGACGTGCGGCAGGATCGCCCAGCGCGCAGATGAAGTGATCGTTCTCGACGACCTGGTAGCTGTCTGGGTCCCCGAGAATCGGCCATCGCGTCGTAGTGCCGAGCTCGCTACGGCTATCCAGAAATCCTTTGATCTCCCAATCGGTTCCGTACTCGGGATCGTCGTTGTAGGCCATGGCTGCCACACCCCTGCCAAAGCCGCCCGCGCCGATGATCAACACCTGATAGCGTGGTCGACTGCTCATGCGAACTCAACGCCGCCATCCATACTGAAAGCCTGGCCGGTCACTTTGCTACTGGCGTCGGAGAGAAAATACAGACAGGCCAGTGCCACGTCGTTCGGGTCGCCGATGCCCAGCGGATAACGCTTGCGGCTTTCCTCGAACCAGGCCTTGTCCTCATTTATCAAGGATGTCTCCACCAGGCCGGGGCACAGCGCATTGGCGCGAATCTTCCGCCGCGCCAGTTCCAGTGCCAACGGGCGCAAGGTACCGATCAGAGCGGCTTTCGAGCCTGCGTAGGGGCCGACGCCGACTGTGCCGGTGAGCGCGGCGATGGATGAAATGAACAGCACCGAGCCGCCAGTGCGTAGCGACTGCCGCGCCAGCAGATGCCGTGTAAGCATCACCGGTGCTATGTAGTTGATGTCCATCACCTCGCGCAGAAATTTGTCGCTGACCAGCTTCATCGGCGACAGCCCGCGAATACCGGCGCTGTGCACCACGCCGTCGACGGGCCCGCAGTCAGCAGCGAGCTGTTGCACGGCAGCCGCATCGCTCAGGTCGCCAGCGAACAGGCGGTGCCCATCGCCCGGCAACGCGGCGAGCGTGGCTTGCAGGCGTTGCTCGTCGCGCCCTGCAATCAGCAGCTGCGCGCCCGCGTTGGCGCAGGCCAGCGCCACTGCTTCACCGATGCCTTTGGACGCACCAGTGACCAGCACGGTCTTGCCTCGCAATCCATACAGATCGCGCAGCAGGGCGGAGACGGTGTCCGAAGCGGGCATGGATGTGTCAAGGCTCATAAGCGGATCGGCAGGGAGATGCCGCCATCGATGGTCAAGGTGCTGCGAGTAATCCAGCGGCTGGCAGCCGAGAGCAGATAGGTCACGCCTTTTGCGACGTCATCCGGATCGATGCGGCCCAGCGGCGTTAGCCCGATCTTGTCATCCATGTCCGCAGCCGTGCCCAGCTTTTTCAGCATGGGTGTGTCGACATAGCCTGGCGCCACGCAGTTCGCGCGCAGGCCATGCTTGGCCTGTTCCAGAGCAAGCGTGCGCACCGCTGCTTCGAGCGCGGCCTTGGACGCCGCATAGCCTGCTGCCGCCTGCGGCGCAGCGCGTGCCGAGAGTGCAGTCACATAGACCAGCGATGCGGAGCCGAGCAAACGCTTCTTTGCCAGCAACTGCTGAGTCAGGCTGACTGGCGCCAGATAATTCACCGACAGCATCTGCTGCAGGTGTTTTTCGGCAGCCATCCGAAACGGCACCAAGGCGGCAATGCCTGCGCACGATGCCAGCCCGTGATAGCCCGTCGTCGCGTCTACCAGCCGCTTGCGGGTCGCTTCGTCGGTGAGGTCACCTGCCAGCACGTTGTGACCGGTGCCGTGCAATGCCGAGGCCACGGCAGTCAAGCGGGCTTCGTCGCGTCCGGTTAGTACCACGGTCGCGCCGAGCCTGGCACACATTGCCGCGACCGCCGCTCCGATGCCCGAAGAGGCACCGGTCACCAAAATGGTCTTGTCTTGCAGCCCGAATGTGTCAGTGCTCGCAGCAGTCATGCTCACGACTCGATCAAATCAGGAAACACCGCACCGTCGATATCCAATAGGCAACTGCCCCAGGACAAGCCGATGCCGAAGCCGCACAGCAACACGCGCTTGGGTCCGGCTTCCAGTTCCTTGTTGATGCGTGCGGTCATGGTCACCGGCAACGAGGCGCCGCTGGTGTTGCCGAAGTCGCGCAACGTTGAAGGCACTTTTTCCACCGGCAGGCCGAGCTTCTTGCGAATGGTCTCGTTGATCATGCGGTTGGCTTGGTGGAACACAAAGTAGTCGATCTCATCCTTGGAAACGCCGGTATAGTCGAGCAGTTTCTGTACCGCAGGCGGAATACGTTGGGTAGAAAAGCTCAGCACTGCCACGCCATCCAGTTGCAGGTCCACGCCACGTTTCCACGCACCCTCCGGCTCATCGCGATAGGGCACCAAGTGCTGGATGCCGACCGGCTCACGGTGCCCACCCACCGGCAGGATGATAGCTTTGTAACCGCTCCCGTCGCTGTTGAGGTCGAAATACATCGGCGGCGCGTCGGCGCTGAACTCCAGCGCTGTGGCAGTACCGGAATCGGAAAAGATCGGATCTTCCAGGTTGGCGCTGCGGTCGCCGACCAGCAGCAGGCCCTTCTTGACACCGCCGGCGGCGATCATCGAGCCGAGCAGGTTGATGCCGAACGGGTAGGCTGAGCAGCCCAGATTGACGTCGAAGGCGACAGTGGCATGCGACAGCCCCAGCCGATCCTGCAGAATGATGGCAGTGGCCGGAATCGGATAATCCGGCGACTGCGTTACCACGATCAGCGCATCGATCTCCTCGCGCTTCCACTGCAGTTTTTCCAACAACACCTCCGTCGCATCGAAGGCCAGGTCGGAAAAGCATTGCCATTCCGACGCCATGCGGCGCGTCTCGATGCCGATGTTGCGCACCAGGCGCTCACGCTCTGAACGGATCTGCGGCCGGCAATCGGTGAGATTGGACACGACCCCCTTCGGCACGCAGGTCGCCATGCCGGCAAAGCGGACGTTGTGCAGCGTAGAGGTCGGCATGGTGCTTACGCCTCGGTCAGTTTGTAGAGATCGCCCACGGTGACGGCGGCAGTGAGATCTTCGCCCGTGATGGTCTTGCCGTATTCCATGTCGAACATCACGATCACGCCGAGCGCCGCCAGCGAATCCCATTCCGGCAATTCCAGCAGCACAGTGTCCAGCGTGACCTCCACCGGCTCCTGGAAGTCGGTGGCGGAGAGGAAGTTCTCGATAAATGTTGCCTGGGTCATGCGATCTCGCCTGGTTGCCTGTTGAAGATGCGGGAGTCTGGAAACACGGTGGTGCGTGTTGCGGTCATGTGGCCTGTTCGCCGGCGATGATGTCGGCGATGGTATCGACCTGATCGGCGGTCAGGCCGGGAAAGATCGGCAAGCACAATACTTGCGCGGCCACCGAACGCGCTACCGGCAACCATGCCGGCGCGGACGAGGGGAGCGCGCGATACATCGGGAAGTCGCTGATCAACGGATAGAAGTAACGCCTCACCAGAATGCCGTGTTCGCGCATCAACTGATACAGGGCATCGCGCGACAGCGGGTAGTCGTCCTGCACCAGGATCGGAAAATACGCGTAATTGGCGCTGGACTGTTGCGGGCGTGCCACGCACTGGATGCCACGCACCTCGCTGAGCCGCTGCCGATACTGCGCATCGATGGCGCTGCGTTGCGCAATGGCCTCGTCGATGTGCTTGAGCTGCAGCAGGCCGAACGCTGCGCTGATCTCGTTCATCTTGCCGTTGATGCCCGGTGCCACCACCGTGGTTTCGTCGACGAAGCCGAAGTTCTTCAAGTGCCCGATGCGCTGGTAGGTTTTTTCGTCCGGGCAGACAATCGCGCCACCTTCGAAGGTGTTGAACACCTTGGTGGCATGAAAGCTCAACACGCTCAGGTCGCCGTGGCGCAGGATCGAGCCGCCCTCATCGCGCACCCCGAAGGCATGTGCAGCGTCGTAGATCACCTTCAGGTTGTAGATGTCGGCGATGCGCGTGATCGCGCTGGTGTCGCAGGCAGTGCCATAGCAGTGCACCGGCATGATCGCAGTGGTCTGCGGGGTGATGGCCGCTTCGATCTTGGACGGGTCCATGTTGAGCGTGACCGGGTCGATGTCCACGAACACCGGGGTAATGCTTTTCCACAACAACGAATGCGCCGTGGCCACGAACGAGTAGGGCGTGGTGATCACTTCGCCAGTGATGCGCAGCGCCTGCAATGCGGTGATCAAGGCAGTGGTGCCATTGGTCAACAGCGCCAGATGCGGCACACCCAGGTAGGCGCACAACGCCTGCTCCAGGGCGCGGTGCATCTCGCCACCGTTGCTGACGATGCGGCTGGTCCAGATCCGTTCCAGGTACGGCAGAAACTCTTCCAGCGGCGGCAGCAGCGGACTGGTGACGGGGATGGGCATCAATGCCTCGCTGGTGCGGGTGGATGTCGGGATTCCGCCGCAGCCGATGGCTGCGGACGGTGTACGCCTGAGGAAGCAAGCGCTATGCCAGCGGGCAGCACCTTGCGTGCGTCGGCACGCTCAATTGGCCAGCTCGGTCTGCTCGCGGTCGATGCCGTACTTGCGCAGCTTTTCGACCAGCGTGGTGCGGCGCAGGCCCAGGAGTTGCGCTGCGTGGGCCACCACGCCCTGCGTACGTTCCAGCGCCTCGTTGATCAAGGCCAGTTCGATGTTGGCCATATGGCCGCGCAGGTCGATGCCGTCGTCGGGCAGGCTGGCGGCCGAGGCCGGTTCCGCATCGGCGGGCTTGGGCTGCAGCGTGACCACATTGCTCGGCAGTGCAGCCACGTCGGTGGGCGCGGCCACCAGTGCCGGCTCCGGCGGCAACTCGACCGGAATGGCCGAGGCGAAATCGCCGCGATAGCGCGCCGGCAGATCCTGCACGCGCACCAGCCCGCCCGGGTGCAGCACAGCCAGGCGCTCCACCAGGTTGGTCAGTTCGCGCACATTGCCGGGCCAGTCATAGCTGCGCAGCGCCTGCAGGGCTTCCTCGGCGAAGCGCACTTCGCCACGGCCGGTACGCGCCAGCTGCCCGGCAATCGTCTGCACCAGCATGGCCAGATCGTCCACGCGCTCGCGCAGCGCCGGCATCTCGATCGGGAACACGTTGAGACGGTAGAACAGGTCCTCACGGAACTGGCCGTCGCTGATGCGCGCTTCCAGGTTGCGGTGGGTGGCAGCGATCACGCGCACGTTGCAGCGGATGGTCTGGCCGCCGCCGACGCGTTCGAAGCTGCGCTCCTGCAGCACGCGCAGCAGCTTCACCTGCATGGGCAGGCTCATGTCGCCGATCTCGTCCAGCAGTAGGGTGCCGCCTTCTGCCATTTCGAAGCGGCCCTTGCGCGCACTCAGGGCGCCGGTGAACGCGCCTTTCTCATGGCCGAAGAGTTCGCTTTCCAGCAGGTCCGGCGGGATCGCGCCGCAATTGATGGCGACGAACGGCCCATCACGGCGCGGCGAGTGCTGGTGGATGGCACGTGCCACCACTTCCTTGCCGGTACCGGACTCGCCCAGCACCAGCACGGTGGTGTCGAATGCGGCCACCTGGTCGATCAGCCGGCGCAGGCGGGTCACCGCCTCGCTGTTGCCGGTTGGCCCGGTGTCCTGTTGCACGCCGGCCTGATGCTCGGCATCCAGCCGCTTGAGGCTTGCGCGGCGCAGCAGGGCTTCCAGCTGCGCGTGCCGCAACGGGGTGTCCAGCGCCCAGACATTGGCTTCGTGCAGGCCGTGGGTCTGCGCGAACGTGACCGGGCTGCCTTCCATCAGCAGCACCGGCGGCGGCAGCTTGGCATCGGCCAGCCAATCGAAGAACTTGTCGGCCTGCGCCGCATCCTGCGCCGAACCCACCATCACCGCCATCCATTCGTCGTGGCGATGACGGCCAGGATTGATGTCGGCGCCGTCGGTGACCCAGCGGGGATTGAAGTCCATGAATTCGAGCAGCGACACGGTGCGCTCGGCGCGCACGGCGTCACTGTCGATCAGCAGAATGCGGGACTCACTCATTCCTGGCTCCTTCCGTCAGGCCCTCCAGGATTGGCATGACTTCCTGGATATAGGACAGCTTGCTGACAAAATTGTCAGCACCCGCGCGAAGAGCGTGTTCACGATGCTCGGCATCGTCGAAGTGGCTCGCGATGACAATATACGGCGGATCGTCCTGCGTCTTGATCAGACGCGTGGCCTGCAGCCCGCCCATCTCGGGCATCGCCAGGTCCATCAGCACGACGTTGGGGCGCAGCGACTCAGAGCGCTCGATCGCTTCCAGCCCATTGGCGGCACTGCCCACGATGTTGAGCCACTCCACTTTGCGAAAATGACGCATCGCAGCGTTGATGAAGCCCTCGTGGTCGTCGACCAGCAGCACGGTGAGTTTGCTCATAGTAATCCTTATCCTGCCCGGGCAAGCAGCGGTTTGTTGGTGCGGCGGCGCTCACGTGCCGGGGCGATGTCGAGTTGTTCGCGGTACTTGGCCACGGTGCGGCGCGCAATGTTAACGCCTTGCCGCGACAGCAGACCGGCAATGGCTTCGTCGGCCAGCGGCCGGCCGGCCGGCTCGCTTTCGATCAAGCGGCGCACCATTGCCTTGACTGCCTGGCCGGAGACGCTGGCGCCTTCCAGGCGCACGGCGAAGAAGTGTTTGAGTTCGAAGGTTCCGCGCGGCGTCTGTAGGTACTTGCCGGTGGTGATGCGCGAAATGGTCGATTCGTGCATGCCGATCTCGTCGGCGATTTCCTTCAGTGTGAGTGGCGCCATCGCTTCCTCGCCACGCGCCAGGAACGCGGCCTGGCGCTCGACGATGGCGCGCGTGGCGCGCAGCAGGGTTTCGTAGCGCATCGACAGCCCGCGGGTCAGCCAGCGTGCTTCCTGCAGCATGTCGCGCAGCGGCTGCCCGGCATCACCTGCGTCGGCCAGCGCGCGTTCGTGCACCGGGTTGATGCTGACGCGGTGGGTGGTGGCCGGATTGAGTGCCACGCGCCAGCTGCCATCGGCATGCCAGGCGAGCACGTCCGGGATCACGCTGGCGTTGCTTTCCTGCAGCAGGTCGTCGCCCGGGCGCGGTTGCAGCGACAGGATCAACCGCACCGCCTCGCGCGCGTCCTCCACTTCGGCATCGTGTGCGCGCGCCAGCACCGCGTAGTCGTGGCTTGCCAGCAGATCCAGATCGCCAGCCAGGATGCGCGCGGCCAGATGCCGTGCCGCGACGCGGCCGGGCAGGGCGGTCAACTGCGCCTGCAGGCATTCGCGCAGATCGCAGGCCCCCAGGCCGGCGGGGTCACCGTGCAGCAGACGTTGGCGGACCGCTTCGACCGCCTCGACCGTCATCCCCAGACGGGTGGCGCCCAGCTGCTGCAGCGTCGCCAGCGCTTCGGTCAGATACCCGGCGTCGTCGGTCTGCTCCAGCCAGAACGCGGCGGCCCCCAATGCCGCTTCGTCCAGGTCCAGCGCCAGTTCGCGCAGGATGCGCACATGCGGGTCGGTGGACTCGCCGGCCGCCACGCGCTGCATGCGGTCATCGTCACCGTCGTTCCAACTGCTGCTCTGCACGTCCCACATCGTGCTTTCCGGCAGCTCGTCGAACGCGGCGATATCGCTGGCGCCATCGTCGTTGGTGGTGGCCTCATCCCCGTGATCGGCCAACTCTTCCAACTCCAGCAACGGATTGGTTTCCAGGGCGCGCCGAATTTCCAGTTCCAACTGCATGCCGTCCAATTGCAACAGACGGATCGACTGCAGCAACTGCGGGGTGAGGTGCAGGTGCTGGCCAAGCTGGGCGGAAATGGTCGTCTTCATGGAAGCGCTTCCGATGGGCGCTGCACGCAGCAGCGATGGAACGCATCTTGCAGGAGAATGCGACGGGTTTCTAATCAGGGAGTCGTGTGAGGTGACTCATGATTTTCCTGACAGCGTGTCAGGAATCCCCTGACGTTTTCGGCGAGCTCGAGCGTGCTTGACGGAATTCCGTCACTGTTTGGGCCGAAGTGGCCCGGATGCGCCTTTCACCATCCTGACAGCCGGGCAAACGGCCTCCGGGAGTTGCTCAGACCAGCTCGTTATGGTGCTTGGCCGCCAGCAGCACAAGATCGTTCGCACGCCGGCAGCCCAACGACTCCATCATGCGCGCGCGATGGGTTTCCACCGTCTTGACGCTGATGCCGAGGTCGGCGGCGATTTCCTTGTTGCTCTGTCCGCGGCCGATCTCGCGCAGGATCTCGCGCTGGCGCGGCGACAGGGCGGCGATGCCGACCGGTTTTTCGCGGCCCAGCATGGGTGCGATCATCTTCGAGGAGATTTGCGGGCTCAGAAATACCTGGCCGGCGGCGGCGGCACGCAGTGCCAGCTCCAGTTCGAGCGGTGCGGCGTCCTTGACCACGAAACCCACGGCACCGCGATCGAGCGCATCGCGGACGTGCACCGGGTCGTCGTGCATCGACATCATCACCACATGCGTGCGCGGCGCGGCGCGTAACACATCGGTCATGGCATCCAGGCCGCTGCGGCCGGGCAGGGACAGGTCCATCAGCACCAGATCCGGGCGATGCAGGGATGTCATATCCAGGGCTTGTTGCGCGTTGCTGGCCTCACCGACGACATCGATGCCGGCGAAGGTTTGCAGCAGCCTGGACAGGCCTGCACGGACAAGGGTGTGATCGTCGACGATGATGACTCGCACGGCGCAGAAGGGACCTTTTTCGGTATAGGGCACCTTAGCTGACCCGGCGCCTGACGCCAACCATCGGGATCAGCGCTGGCGACGGGCGTCGGCGATCTGACGGCGATGCAAGCGAAACAGATGACGTTCCAGCGCGTCCTGCAGACCCGGCGACAGGGGCGCGAACCGCAGCCACAGCCACTGATCGTGACCGTCGCTGGCGCTGACCAAGACCTCGGCGGGAAGCTGTACCAGTTCAGGAAGCCAGTCGGAGGGCTGCAGGCAAACGCTACCGACAGTGCCCGGAGGATGCTTGGTTGCGCAATTCAGGCGGATGCCGCGCACCGACCAGTGCACCAGGTTCTGGATCAGGCCGCTGTCGCCCTGGCGCACCAGGCGGCCGATCAGCGCCAGCATCAGATCGAGTTTGGCATCCATGCGCTGCACCAGCAGCGGCAGGTCGCCGCGGTCTTCGCTGGTCTCTTCGCTGCGCAGGTCTTCCACCTGGCCGAGGCTACGCAGCAGGGTCTCCGCGGCGCTGTGCGCGCCCGCATCGCCACCGGCACGGAAGCCGGCCGGCAGGCGCAGTTCGCAGCTGAGCGTGTCGGCAAACAGCTCGGCCTCGGCCGCTGGCGCGAGTATGCCGAGCGCGGACATCAGATCCGGCCGACCCGTGCGTAGGCGCGGCTGGCCGAGGACGAGGTGCGCTGTGCGCGGATCAGGTCCAGCAGCTTGCGCTGACGCTCGCGCATCATCCGCATCAGGTCCTGGTGCATCGTCAACAGCGTCTGCAGGGCCTCGCGGTCCTGGTCGACGTGCACGTGTTGCGCGTACTGGCGCAGGTGCAGGTCGTGTGCATCCAGCATGGGCGGCATGACTTCGAAGTCCTCGTTCGCCATGGCGATCCGGATGTCGGCCATTTCGGCCTGAAGGCTTTGCACGCTATGCATGGCAGGACTCACGAAACGGCGGAAAGGCCGCGTTGTTCGAGGGGAATGGAGTTCCACGCCGAATCGATTTCGCTGAGCAGATCCAGCGCTTCGGTCAACGCGGTGTCGTCGTTGTGCAGATTGGCTGCGGTCAGGCGCTGCATGACGTAGTCGTACAGGGCCGACAGGTTACCAGCGATCTCGCCGCCGGCTTCGTGATCAAGCGAGCCGTTCAAGTGACCGACGATCGCGCAGGCCTCGCCAATGGCCTTGCCCTTGCGCGCCTGGTCGCCCTGCGCCAGGCAGGCCTGGGCCAGACGGATGCGCTGGCAGGCGCCGGCGAACAGCAGCGACACCAGCTTGTGCGGGTCCGCTTCGGTCACGCTGGTGGACACGCCGACCTTGCGGTATTGCTCGGCGTACTGACGATTGGAACCGTACATGGATGACTCCTCAATGGGCTGACCTTCGCGGGTCCCGGAGCGCTGTGCTCCTGCGACGACGCTCCTGCCGGAAGGCAAGGCCGAAATCACGATAGGCCCTTCTTGTATCGGCAAGACCCTTGCAGGACTTGAGGATCTGCATCACGGAAATCAGCTTGTCAGCAGGCTGCTGAGCGAGCTGGTGCTGCTCTGCAACTTGCTGATCATGGTTTCCATCGCGGTGAACTGCGCGGTGTAGCGGTCGCTGAGTTTTTCCATGCGTGCATCGAGATCGTCCAGGTCCGATTCGTAACCCTTGATGGTCTTGTTCAAGCTGTCCGAACGCAGGGTCAGCGTGCCGTTGGTGACGTTGACGTTGCTGTCGAGCAGCTTGGTCAGAGTGCCGCCGAACTTGCTGTCCTTGCCGAACACCTCGGCCGCGGCGGCGCCGTCGGACGCGATGGCGGTGTCGAACTTGGCGCCGTCGAAACTCATCACCCCATCCTTGTCGATGGTCAGGCCAAGCGCCTTGAGTTCGTTGACGTTGCCGCTGACCTGGCCGCGTAGCTGTTGCTGCAGGCTGCGCACCAGCGAATCGCCGGTTAACGCCGAAGCGGTCTTGGTGGTGGCGTCGTAGCTGCTGCTTTTCGCCAGCAGCGTGTTGGCGGTGTTGTAGGCGGCAGCGAAGGCAGTGAGGTTGCCCTTGAGGCCGCTGGTGTCGGCTGCCACGCCCAGGTTGAACTTGGTGCCTTCGGCCGCCTTGGTGAGATTGAGCACCACGCCTGGCACGATGTCAGTGACGGTGTTGGAGCTGGAGGTGCGCTCGAAGCCGTCCACGCGCACCAGCGCATCGGCCGCGGCCACGGTCTGGTTCAGCCCGCCGGTGACGCCGGGTCCGTAGGTGAGGCTGCTCAGGCTGGGGTCGCTGGCGCTGACGGTCAGCGCGCCCTTGGTGCCCGAATCCACTGCATTGAAGACCAGGTGCTGGCCATCGTTGGCGGTGACCACGCTGGCGGTGACGCCCTTGCCGCCGGCGGCCTTGTTGATGGCCGCAGCGATGTCGGTGAGCTTGTCGGTGCCGCTGATATCCACGGTGACGCTCTTGTCGCCGTAGCCGATGGTCAGGGTGCCGCTACCCACGGTGGCATCGGCAGTGAATGCACCGGAAGCGAGTTTTTGCGAGGTCGCCAGCGACACCACTTCCACCGAATAATTGCCCGGCGCCGCCGAGCTGGTGGTGGTGGCGGTGAAGCCGGCATCGGTCGGCACCGTGGCCTTGTAGGCGTTGGTGTCGGCGCTGCTGACCACCTTGTCCAGCGCAGACTTGAGCGTGGTCATGCTGCTCTTGATCTGGCTGATCGCCGACAGCTGCGTCGTCGCAGCGGTGCCGGCCTTGTTGATACGCGCCTGCTCGGGGTCTTTCTGCCGGGACACCAGGGTGGACACCACGGTAGGGATGTCCAACCCGGAGGCGGAAGTGCTGATCACCGATGCCATGTTGCATTCCTCGTCTGGGCGTCCGAAACAGACGGACGCATGGGATTACGTGACGGGTATCGGCCGCATCCGCGAGGACTTTAGCGGCAGCGACGGATCACGCTCACGGGATGCAGTAATGCAAGTTCCGTACCCGCACAGGGCCGGCGGCCGGCGTCAAAAACCCGTCCGGTCACTTCCCCAGGGCAGCGCCCACAAAAAAGCCCCTCCGAAGAGGGGCTTTGGACTGCTGCGGAGCGCTACCGCATTGCTGCGGCAGATGACTGCAAGTTACTGCAGCAGGCTCAGCACGTTCTGCGGAACCGACTTGGCCTGGGCCAGCATCGCGGTACCGGCCTGCTGCAGGATCTGCGTGCGGGTCAGTTC
The DNA here is from genome assembly GCF_041479385.2 of Xanthomonas sp. NCPPB 1068. NCBI lineage: Bacteria > Pseudomonadati > Pseudomonadota > Gammaproteobacteria > Lysobacterales > Lysobacteraceae > Xanthomonas > Xanthomonas sp. NCPPB 1068. Next base: position 2,297,355 of record NZ_CM192986.1, read on the forward strand.
GGCGGTTTCCTTGGCGTAGTCGGTGTCGCGGATACGGCTACGCGAGGCCGACAGGTTTTCCGAGGTTGCGCTCAGGTTGGCGATGGTGGAGGTGAAGCGGTTCTGCACCGCACCCATGTCGGCGCGCGAGGAGTTGACCGCGGTCAGCGCCTTGTCGACGATTTCCAGGGCCTTCTGCGAGCCGGAGAACGTGGAGATGTCCAGGCTGCTCAGGGTCGAAGCGGTGGAGCCTGAAGCGGCCGAAGCGGTGGTGAGGCCGGCGCCGACGGTGATGCCGGTGGCGCTGGAAGTGCCGGCGGTCAGCGAGGTGAAGTCCTGGCCAGCCTTCAGCGATTCGATCTGCAACGTACCGTCGGTCTTGATCGAAGCGTACATGCCGGTCTGGTCCAGCTTGTCGTTGATCGCCGCAGCAACCTTCTTGTTCACGTCGGCAGCGGTGTCGCCGGAAGCGACCTTGACGTCGGCGATGGTGACGCTCTTCGCAGCGCCGCTGGCGTCATTGAAGGACAGGCTCATGCCGGAGACCGAACCCGACGCGGTGGCGGTGCCGGTCACGCCAGCGCCGGAGACGGCGGCAGCGAAATTGGCCTTGCCCAGCGAATCGACGTTGGCGTCGACGATGCTGTTGATGCCGATGGTCTGGCCGGCGTCGGCGCCGACTTGGAACAGCGCGCCGGAGAAGTCGCCGTTCAACAGCTTGGTGCCGTTGAAGTTGGTCTGGTTGGCAACGCGGTCGATTTCAGCGGTGAGCTGCTTGACTTCGGAGTTCAGCGCGTCACGGTCGGTGGCCGAGTTGGTGGCGTTGGACGACTGCACCGACAGCTCGCGGATACGCTGCAGGTTGCTGCCGATTTCGACCATCGCGCCTTCGGCGGTCTGGGCCAGCGAGATGCCGTCGTTGGCGTTGCGCGAGGCAACGTCCAGGCCGCGGATCTGCGTGGTGAAGCGTTCGGAAATCGCCAGACCGGCGGCGTCGTCCTTGGCGCTGTTGATGCGCAGGCCGGACGACAGACGCTGGATGCTCGTCGACATGCTGGCGCTGCTGGTGTTGAGGTTACGCTGAGCGTTCAGCGACATTACGTTGGTGTTGATTACCTGTGCCATTTTGATTTCTCCTAAGCGATTTTTCCGGCAAGGGGGACTTGCCCGGAGCCTCCGCAGGGGGGCCATCAAGTTGGCCGTTGCCGCTGCTGAGATGAATAACGGCGTTGCGTCGGGAACCTTTAGCGAAATTCAGTATTTTTTTACTGTTTTTCTGCGTCGGGGCGAATTGCGTAAGCGTTGTGCAGCAAGGGGTTTGGTTTATTCGGCAGCACCCCGAAGATCTTTAGCGCTGGTATAAATTCCACAAAATAAACTCCGTCCGCCTGCACAAAGGCTCACGCGCAGGAGCGAAGTAAAACGCAGGTTTTCTGCTGCAAATCAGCGGATCAGGTTGAACAAGGACGAGGACTGCATCTGCTGAAAAATGGTCTGAGCGGCCTGCAACGAGGCCTTCTCGAGTTGGTACTGCCCAATCGCCGAGGCGTAATCCAGATCGCGGATCGACGACAGGGTGGTCTTGAGCGTGACTTCGTTGGATTCGAGCAAGGAATTGGCATTGTCGATGGCCGACAACTGCGCGCCGCCCGAAGCGCGCGCATCGATCATCTTCGAGGACGCCTGCGCGATGTCGCGCATCGACGACTGCAGCGTATTGATCATGGCCGCCTTCTGCGGCTGTGTCAGCGTGTCGGAATTGAGGGCGCCGACCAGATCGTCGATGGTGGAAAACACGTCCTTGGTGCCGGACGCGCCGATCTGGAAACTGTCACCCACCGCCGGTGCGCCGCTGATGCGCATGCGCACGCCGGCAGCGTTGATGTCCTGGCCATCCTTGTAGGTGCCGGTGCCGACCACCGCATTGGTGCTGTCGCGCACCTCGTAGGTGTCGGCGGCGGTGAACTGCACGCTGTAGCTGCCGCCATTCCAGCTGCCGGTGCTCGCATCGCGGCTGAAATCCAGCAGCAGCCCGGTGCCGGCATTGGCGGCATTGGCGTGCGCATCCACGGTGCCGTCGCCGGTGCGGATGCGCATGAAGATTTCGCTGCCGGGCAGGGTGTCGCTGACGAAGGTGTCCGGCGCCACTTCCACCTGCTTCTGGGTCTGGTCGCCGTTGTAGGCGACCCCGCCATTGCCCTTGATGAAGGGCGCGCTGCCGTCGGCGGTACCGCCGAACAGATAGCGCCCGGTGCCGTCGGTGCTGTTGGCCAGGCTCACCATGCTGTCGCGCAGCGCGGTCAGCTCCGAGGCGATCGCCTTGCGATCGTCGGGGCTGAGCGAGGAGTTGTTGGCCTGCACCGCCAATTCGGTGACGCGCGCCATTTTGTCGCCGGCCTGCGCGAGTGCGTTTTCCTGCAGCCCGAGGCGGTTCTGCACGTTGTTGGCGTTCTCGCCGAAGCGGGTGATGGCGGCCAGCGCGCGATCCAGGCCGACGGCTGTGCCGGCGGCGACCGGATCGTCCTTGGCGGTGACCAGGCGTTGGCCGCTGGACAGCTGCGATTCGAGCTGGTTCAGCCGCGCCTGCTTGGCCCCCATCGAGGCGACCGACTGGCTGTACATCATGCTGGTGGAGATACGGTCGGTCATCAGCGTACGGCGCCCAGGATGGCTTGGAAGATGGTGTCTGCGGTGGAGATCATCTGTGCGGCGGCCTGGTAGGCCTGCTGCAGTTTCAGCATGTTGGCGGCTTCCTCATCGAGGTTGACGCCGGAAATCGAATCACGGCTGGCCTGCGCCTGGTCGTTGATGACCTTCTGCGCGTCCGAGGCGTAGCTGGCTGCGCGCGCCGCCGAGCCCACCGAGGTGGTCAGGCCCGACAGCGCGCCGTTGAGGGTGACCGTGCCGCTGCTGAGCGCCTTGGCATCGTCGATCTTGGCCAGCAACTTGGCATTGCCGTTGTCGCTGGAGCCGGCACTCATCGGACTCACGCCGAAGGTGTCGCCGGCCTTGGGCGCACCGTCCAGCGCAAAGCTCCAGCCGTTGGCGCTGATGGTCTGGCCGGCGGTGTAGGCGAACGGGCCGGCGCCGTCGACGGTGTACTGGTTGGCATCGATGAACTCGATCGACGACGGGGCCAGCAGCGCGGGATTCTGCGCATTGGTGACCTTGACGTCGCTGATCTTGCCGGTGCCCAGGTTGGCGACGGTGGCGGTGGCCTTGACCGGGGTGGCTGCCGCAATGCGCGAAGGGTCGGTGATGGCCACCGACAGCGTGCCGGCCAGCCCGGCGGTGGGCTGCAGCAGGAACTTGTCGCCGCTGGCCGGGGTGCCGCCGACCACCATGCTCACGCCCTTGAGCACCAGCGGATCGGCAGCGGTGCCGGTGCCGGTCATCGGCACGGCCGAGCCGGTGCTGGCGCTGGTGGCCTTCCACGCAGTGCCGTCGAAGCTGAGCGTGACGTCTTGCCCATCCACGGCCGACATGTTGCTGAAGCTTGCGCTCAGCGACGCGGTGCCGGTGTTCTTCGGGTTGGCGGCAGTGGTCGGTGCGCCGATGTTGAAGAAGTTGCCGCCCATCGCGCCATACAGGTCCATACCCTGGCTGTGGCCGGCATTGAAGGTGCTGGCCATGCCGACGGCCAGGCGGCCCAGTTCGGCCTGGGTCGGTTCCAGCACGCTGCTGCGGAATTCCAGCAAGCCGCCGATCTGCCCGCCCAACGAGTTGGCGCTGAGGCTGACGTTCTGGCCCTGGGTCTGCATCGCCACCTGCAGCTTGGTCGGCTGATACGGGTCGGCGACGGTGGTGAGCTTGGAGGACGTGGTACCAACCACCAGCGCCTGGCCGCCGGCGGTGAAGACGTTCATGAAGCCGCCGTCCTGGATCACCGCAGTGCCGCCGGTGTAGCCCACCAGCTTGGTCACCAATGCGTCGCGCTGATCGAGCATGTCGGGCGAGGCGCTGTCGATGCTGTTGCCGATGGCGCCGTTGATCTTGGCGATCTGCTGCGTCAAGCGATTGACTTCGTCTACCGATGAGGTCAGACCGCTGTTGACCTCATTGCTCAGGCTGTCCATCTGCCCGTTGAGCTGCTTGAAGCGCGTCGCCAGCGAGTTGCCGCTGTCGAGCATGCTCTGGCGCTCGGCAGTGGAGGAGGCATTGGACGACACCGCGCTGGTGGAGTCGAAGAAGTTCGACCACAGCCCGGCCACATTGGTGGCGGTATTGGAGTACAGCGCATCCACGCGATTGGACAGCGAGGACAGCTGCTGCAGGCGCGAGAGCTCGCCGCCGCTGTCGAGCAGGCGCGAAATGGCCAGCTGGTCCGCCACGCGGCCCACGTCGGTGATCTTGGCGCCATTGCCCACGAACGCGTAGCCCATGTCGGTGGGCGTGCGCGTTGCAAATTCCACACGTTGGCGGCTATAGCCTTCGGTATTGATGTTGGCGACGTTATGGCTAACGGTCGACAACGCCCGTTGGAAGGCGATGAGCGCGCTGGTCCCGGTGGACATGATGGACATGGGCGTTTACCTCAACGACGGATGGTGCCAAGCCCGGCAGGCTCGGCGGTGCTGGCATAACGGTTGGACAGATCGGCCGCCGCGTTGCCGATGGCAGCCACCGCACGGTCGATGGTCGGGCCGTTGGCGATCGCTGCGATCTTGGCGGCGTAGCCCGGATCGGTGGCGTACCCGGCCTGTTGCAAGCCGCGTGCAAAACCCTTGATGTCGGTGCCGGCTTGCAGTGCGCCCTGGTAGCGGCTGTTGTTCTTCAGCAGGCGCACGTAGTCGGCAAAGCTTTCCTCGGCCGAGCCGTAGGCGCGGAAATCCGCGGTTTCGGTGGTTTTGACGCCGTTGACGTATTCGTGGGTGCCGGTGGTGACCTTGGCGCCGTTCCAGCCGGTGGCCTTGATGCCGAACAGGTTGTTGGAATCGCCGCCATTGCCGATGCCGCGCCGGCCCCAGCCGGTTTCCAGCGCCGCCTGCGCCACCAGCGCGCGCGGGTCCACACCCAGTTCGCGTGCGGCCTTCTGCGCATGCGTCCAGATCTTGGCGACGAAGCCTTCCGGAGTGCGTTCGCCCAGGCTGGCCGCGGCGCTGCTGGCGGCGCTGGCGTTGACGGCGGCATTGGCGTCGGCCGCGTCGCTGGCGGCCACATCGGCCCAGCGGTCGTTGGCCGATGGCCAGCTCAGTGCGGCCGCATCGTCGCCGCCGGATTCGCCACCACCGGTGCGTCCGGCAATCAGGTCCAGCACCTGGCTCATGCCGACGCCGCCCAGCGCACCTGCGCCGAGCTTGGCCGCCGCGCCCAGGGTCGCGCCGACGCCGCTGGCGGCGCCATCGCGGGCGGGCAGCGGCAACGAGGCATCGCGCTTGCCGGCCACCAGCGAGTAGGCCTTGGCGGCCTCGGCGGTGCTCAGCGAGGTGTTCAACGCCGGGCCGCCGGTGTCGCCGCTCAGCTGCTTGGAGATCATCGCCGACAGGCCCAGCCCCTTGCCCTCGGTCAGCGCCTTGGCCATCTGCTGGTCGTACATTTCGCGGAACATCTGGTTTTCGCCCGGAAACATCGGGTCGCCGGAGCTCGCATCGCGCATGCTCTTGACCAGCATCTGCGCGAACTGGCCTTCGAGCTGACGGGAGACCTTGTCGATCTTTGCCGGATCGGCCTTGGTGCTCGGGTTGAGATCAATGGGCGAGGCTGCGATACGCATGTCAGATCACCTCCAGCTCCGCCGTCAGCGCGCCAGCCTGCTTCAGGGCTTCAAGGATGGCGACCAGGTCGCCGGGCGCCGCGCCCACTTCGTTGACCGCGCGGACGATCTGATCGAGCGTGGTGCCGCCTTCGAACTTGAACATGCGGCTGCCTTCGGAGGTGGCCGTGATGGTCGATTGCTGGGTCACCGCGGTACGGCCGCCACTGAAGGCGCCCGGCTGGCTGACGTTGGTGTTTTCGCTGATAGTCACGGTGAGCGAGCCATGCGCGATGGCGGCCGGCATCACCCGCACCAGCTGGCCGATGACCACGGTGCCGGTACGCGCATTGACCACCACCTTGGCCGGTGCATCGCCAGGCGAGAGTTCGACGTTTTCCAGCCGCGACAGCAGGCCGATGCGCGCGCCCGGGTCTGTCGGGGAGCGCACCGCCACGGTCACGCCATCCACCGCACGCGCGGTGCCGGCGCCGAAGCTGCTGTCGATCGCCGCCACCATGCGCGAGACGGTGGTGAAGTCGTTCTGATGCAGGTTGAGGGTGATCTCGCCGCTGCCGGCAAACACGTCCGGCAAGGCGCGTTCGACGGTGGCGCCGTTGGGGATGCGGCCGACGCTGGGAATATTGACCGAGACGCGCGAGCCGTCCTTGCCCTGTGCGCCGAAGCCGCCGACCACCAGGTTGCCCTGTGCCATGGCATAGACCTGGCCATCGGCGCCCTTTAGCGGTGCCATCAGCAGCGAGCCGCCACGCAGCGACACCGCGTTGGCGATCGAGGACACGGTGATGTCGATCGGCTGACCGGGCTTGGCGAACGGCGGCAATTCGGCATGGATGGCCACGGCCGCGACGTTTTTCAGCTGCGGGTTGACGTTCGCCGGAACATTGACGCCCAGCTCGCCGAGCAGGTTCTTCAGGCTCTGCACGGTGAATGGCGCCTGGCTGGTGCGGTCGCCGCTGCCGTCCAGGCCGACCACCAGGCCGTAACCGACCAGCGCATTGCCGCGCACGCCGCCGACCTGGGCAAGATCCTTGATGCGCTCGGCGCTGGCCGGTGCGGCAATTGCGCACAGCGCAACGGCGGCAGCGAGCAGACGGAAGGGCAGGGAAGACAGATTCATGGTCGCAGGCTCAGTAGGGCGACAGACGGGAATTGAAGAAGCGGCTCAGCCAGCCCATCGCGTTGGACTGGGCGATGGCACCGCGGCCGCCGTAGGCGATGCGGGCATCGGCCACCTTGCTCGAGGGCACGGTGTTGTCCGGAGAGATGTCGGCGGCGCGCACGATGCCCTGCACCTGCACCAGCTCGTCGCCCTGGGTCAGGCGCAGCTGCTTCTGCCCCTGGATCACCAGGTTGCCGTTGGGCAGGCGCTGCATCACGGTGACGGTGACGCTGCCCTGCATGCGGTTGCTCTGCGCGGTGTTGCCCTTGCCGTCGAAACTGCGATCGCCGCTGGTGGAATTGCGCAGCACGTCGGTGCCGTTGACGGTGAGCGGCACGCCGAGCAGCGTGGGGGTGCTCATGTCCACGCTGTCGGACTTGCTGACGGTGGTGTTGGCGGTGGACGAGGCGGTGGTGTTTTCGATCAGGTTCACCGTCAGCAGGTCACCGACATCGCGGGCGCGGCGGTCGCCATACAGATTCAGGCTCGGGCCGGCAGCGTAGATCGCACCGGCGGTGGGCTGCGCCACCGGCGCGACCACGGGCACGATCGGCGCCATCGCCGCAAACGGCCGCACATCGCCGGCGGCCACGCAGCCACCCAGCAGCGCGCTGCAGGCAATGGCCAAGCACAGAGAGGAGAGGGAAGGCAGGCGGGACATGGCGTAAATTCCTGAGAGGGCGGTGAGCGGCGAGCCGATCAGACGTTGTTGTTCAAGTAACCGAGCATGGAGTCGGTGGTGGAGATGGCCTTGGCATTCATTTCGTAGGCGCGCTGCGTCTCGATCATGCTCACCAGCTCTTCCACCGTATTGACGTTGCTGCCTTCCAGCGCACCCTGCACGGTGTTGCCCAGGCCGTTGAGGCCGGGCGTGCCGTTCTGCGCGGGGCCGGAGGCGGTGGTTTCGACGAACAGGTTCTCGCCCTTGGACTGCAGGCCCGAGGGGTTGATGAAGTCGGTGAGCGTCAGCGCGCCGATTTCCTGCGCGGCGGCCTGGCCGGCCAGGGTGACGCTGATGGTGCCGTCGTTGCCGATGGTCAGCGACTGCGCGCCTTCCGGAACCTGGATGCCCGGCTGCAGCGGGTAGCCGCTGTTGGTGACCAGCTCACCCTGCGCATTGATCTGGAAGGTGCCGTCGCGCGTGTAGGCGGAGGTGCCGTCGGGCATCTGCACTTCGAAGAAGCCGCGGCCGTTGACCATCACGTCGAGCGCGCGGCCGGTCTGCTGCTGGCTGCCCTGGTCGAAGCCCTTGAAGGTGGACACCACGCGCACGCCGGTACCCAGCTGCAGGCCGGTCGGCAGCTGCGTCTGCGCGGAGGTCGAGCCGCCCGGCGCACGCACCTGTTGATACAGCAGGTCTTCAAACGCCGCACGGTCGCGCTTGAAGCCGGTGGTATTGGTATTGGCCAGGTTGTTGGAAATGACCGACATGCGCGTCTGCTGCGCATCCAGCCCGGTTTTGGCGACCCACAAAGCCTGATTCATGACCCGATTCCTCGTTAGACCCGGGGATGTGTTCCGGGTACGGGTGGGTATATGCACGTGGCGTGCCAAAGTGGCGCCGGATTTCTGCCGGGTGTGCGCGGGATCACGCAGCCTGGGTGCGCGACGATCTACTCAGGGCAGGAGGGGCGGCGGCAGGCAGTCGCCAAGCCGCCGGCGGTTGCGTTTGCGTGGCCGATCACCTAGTGGTCGGTTTCCGGTTAGGGCGGCTGATCCGTGGCGCGAACTCGTTTGAGTGCTGGCGTTGCTGGCTCGCTGGCCGCGTCTCGGCGTCAGAACCCAGGGCAGAAGCTGAGTCGGTCGAGGGCGCGATGCCCTCACCGCTCGCGGGACACGCCGTAAACCCGTCCATGGGGGCTCCGTGGCGGCATCCATGCCGCCAAGGGTCCCGCAATCGGAGAGGGCACCGCGCCAGACAGTTTGCTGGTGGCCCACCCAAAGCGGGCGAATCAATGCTCGGTCAGTTCGCAGCTCTGGTCGCTTGTTTGGGCGTTCGATTGGCACTCGATGCGCGCAAACCGACGGGATGAGCAAATGGCGATCAACAAAGCACTTTGAGCACTGCTCTCATACGGGCACCGACCATCTTCACTGGTCCTTGCCCGCTCACCCTCCCGGGACCTTACGCGGCATGGATGCCGCGTAAGAGCCTCCATGGACGGATTCACGGCGTGTCCCGGGAGGGTGAGCGGGCAAGGGCCCTCCAGCCAAGTCACGGACTAGCCGCTCAGCAGCCGCGCCGCAGATCAGTCGCTGTGTATGAAGCCCCGGATTTTTCGGTATGCCGAACGCGGGCGCCAACCACGCCTTGCGGTTGCCGGCGGCGTTGGCAACAAATGGAAGCTGGCTGGCGGCATGCGCCGCGCTTAGCCGCTCACCCGCAGCAGCGAATTGGCCGATTGCGCGTTGTCGTCGCCGTTCTTGATGATCTTGACCTGCATTTCGAACTGACGCTGCAGCTGGATCATCTCCACCAGCGCGCCGGCGGCGTCCACGTTGCTGCCTTCCAGCATGCCGCTGTTGATGGTCTTGCCGGTGGCCACCGCAAATGCCTGCGCCGGGTCGGTGCTGGTGTTGCGCATCAGCCCGTCCGGGCGCCGCGTCAAACGATCGGCGGGGGCGTCGACGACCTTCATCTTGCCGACGATGGCCATGGTCTGCGGGCCTTCGCCCTGCGGGATGATGGAAATGCTGCCGTCGCTGCCGATTTCCATGGCCTGGTGCGGCGGAATCGTCATCGGGTTGCCGCCTTCATCCAGCACGGTGTGCCCATTGGCGGTGACCAGCTGGCCATTGGCGGTGAGCGCCAGTTCGCCGTTGCGGGTGTAGGCCTCGCTGCCGTCGGGCGACTGCACCGCCAGCCAGCGGTCCTGCTGCAACGACACGTCCAGCGGGTTGCCGGTGACCTTCTGATGGCCCTGACTGCGATCGAACCCCTGGTCCACATGCAGCGCATCGATCCGCGACGGATAGCCCTTGCCCTGGATCTTGAACGCCTCGGTATTGGCCAGCGCGGCCTTGAACCCCACCGTATCGACGTTGGCGAGATTGTGCGACACGGTGCTCTGCGCCTGCAGGGAGGCGCGGGCACCGGTCATCGCAACGTAGAGGGCTTTATCCATGGGAATTCCTTAAGGGCCGGGACCGGGGACCCGGGACTCGGGACCCGGAAGAGCAAGAGCGACGAAGCATCGGCTTTTGCTTTTCCGAGTCCCGGGTCCCGAGTCCCGGGTCCCGAATGTCATTAACGAATATTGATGATCGTCTGGGTGACCTGATCCTGGGTCGAGATCATCTGCGAGTTGGCCTGGAAGTTGCGCTGGGCCACGATCATGTTCACCAGCTGCTCGGTCAGGTCCACGGTGGAGGCTTCCAGCGAGCCGGATTCGATCTGGCCCAGGTCCGAGGTGTCCGGGGCGCCCACGCGGGCGGCGCCGGAGGTGTAACTTTCGGCCCACATGTTGTTGCCCTGCGACTGCAGGCCCTGCGGGTTGACGAAGCTGGCCAGCGACACCTGGCCCAGCGGCTTGTCGGCACCGTTGGAGTAGCGCGCAAACACCACGCCGCTGGTGTCGATGCTGATCTCGTTGAGCTTGCCGCTGGCGTAGCCGTCCTGGCGGGTGTCGCGCAGTGCGAAGGCTTCGCCGTACTGGGTGGAGCCGCTGACATTGAGCTGCATGTTCAGCACGCCGGCACCGGTGCTCGGGGTGAACGGGTCCATGGCGATGATGCCGTTGGCCGGGGTGGTCAACGCGCCGGTGTCGGAGAACTGCAGCGTGGTCGGCGCGCCAACTGCGGCGCCGTCCACGTAGTTGTGCACCTGCCACTCGTTCGGGTTGGCGGTCTTGACGAAGTAGGATGTCTGCACGTGGCTGACGCCCAGTGAGTCGTAGACGTTGATGCCGCCGGTGGAGTGGCTATAGGTCTTGTCGTCGGCCGGGCTGAACGGGGTCACGGTCGGTGCGGTGGCGTTGCCGGGCAGGGTGAAGGCCAGGTTGACCGTGGAGGTCGACTTGGGCGGGCTGTCGGTGGTCAGCAGCTGCAGGTCCGACAGGCGGCCCACGTCGAAACCGTTACCGCTCGGGTTGGGCGCGAACACCTGCAGGCGTGCACCCTGCGGGTTGACCACATAGCCGTTGGCGTCGGTCTGGAAGTTGCCGGCGCGGGTGTACATCCTGGCGCCATTGGACGACACGGTGAAGAAGCCTTCGCCGGAGATCGCCAGGTCCAGGCTCCGCCCGGTCGGGTCGATATTGCCCTGCGAGAACTGCTGCGCCACGTTGCTGACGCGCACGCCCGAACCCACCGCATTACGCGACAGGCCGTAGCTGGTGCTCTGGAACATGTCGGCAAACTCGGCGCGCGACTCCTTGAACCCGGTCGTGTTGACGTTGGCGATGTTGTTGGAAGTGACGTTCAGATCGGCATTGGCTGCGTTGATGCCGGACAACGAGGTATTGAAAGCCATGGATGAGTTCCTTTAAGTGTCGGTTGCCGGCTCAGCTGACGCGGAGCACGTTGGCGAGCGGAGAGGTGCCAAGCCCCGTCAGGTTGAGATACAGGCCGTCCGAGCCGATGGTGACGCTGTCCACCGGCGCATCGACGTAGGTGGACAACTTGCTTTTGGAGCCGGCGGTGTCGGTCTGGGTCGCGGTGATGCCGTACTTGCCCGCGGCCATGCGGTTGCCGTTGGCATCGGTGCCGTCCCAGGCGAACGACACCTCACCGGCGGCGCTGGCCGGCACGCTGAGCTGCTTGACGAACGCGCCGTTGGCATCGGTGATTTCGAAATTGACGGTGCCGGCCGAGGTCGCAGCGACCACGCCCTTGGCCGAGCCGGTGGCGTCGATCGCCACCTGCGCGGAGGGAACCAGCACGTTGTGGCCGACCAGCGCCGCGCCCTTGAGCACCTGATCGCTGTTCATCGAGGTGGTGAAATTGCCGACCTTGGTATTGAGGTCGCCGATGCCCTGCACGGTGGAGAACTGCGCCAACTGGCCCAGAAACGCGCTGTTTTCCATCGGTTTGAGCGGGTCCTGATGCTGCAGCTGTTCGGTCATCAATTTGAGGAAGTCGGCCTGGCCGAGTGCTTCTTCCTTCTTGGCGACGGTGCTGCCGGTGCTCAGGCCGAGACTTTTGTAGAGATCGCTACCGATCGTGCTCATCTGGAGTGTTCCGTTAGGGAATGGCTAGGACGGGTCAGCGACCCATGGTCAGGGTCGCGAGCGCCAGTTCCTTGGCGGTATTGAGCATTTCCACGCCGGCCTGGTAATTGCGCGAGGCGGAAATCATGTTGACCATCTGCGAGACCGGGTCCACGTCGGGCGAGAACACGTAACCGTCGGCATCGGCCAGCGGATGGCCGGGCTCGTAGCGACGGATCGGCGGCGCATTGGTGGTGGTGATCTCCTTGACGTTGACCGAGGTCAGGCTCGGGTCCTGACGGCTCTGCTGGGCCTGGAAGATCGGCTCGATCGGCTTGTAGGTCGCTTCGGCCGAGCCCGCGACAGAGTCCGCATTGGCAAGGTTGGAGGCGATGGTGCTCAGGCGTACCGACTGCGCATGCAGCGCCGAGCCGGCCACATCGAAGATGGGAAGGTTGCTCATGACTTATTGGCCCGTGATCGCGGTGAGCATCGAGCGCACCTTGGATTCGAGGAAGCTCAGCGACGCGCGGTATTCCAGCGCGGCGCGGCCGTAGGCGGCGCGTTCGGCATCGGGATCGACGGTATTGCCGTCGAGGCTGGGCTGATCGGATTCGCGGGTGATCTGGAAGGGGTTGAGCCCGGCCGCGCCGCCCACTTCATAGTGCTTGGCATCGGTGGCCTGCATCAGGCCGCCATCCTGCACGCCCTGGGCCGACTTCAGCGCCGCCTCGAAGTTGAGATCCTTGGCCTTGTAACCAGGGGTGTCCACATTGCTCAGATTGCTGGCAATGAGCTTCATGCGCTGCTCGCGCAGCGCCAACGCGTCGCTGTGGACGCCGAGGAATGAAGAGAAGGGACTGGACACGGTGCTCTCCCGCGAAGTGTTGACAGGGAGGAAGCAATGTTTGTGCCAAAGCAGGGGCGGCACGGGTGTGGAGCTGGCAAACACATCCGCAGTGCCCGACGGACGGTCTTGGAGCAGCTAACAAACCTCACGAGCAGCCGTCAGATAGGCGCGGCCATCGCGCTGAGGATCGGAATGCACGCGTGGTACAGGCCGATTCGAGCACCGGCCGCGCTCGCCTGGCAGCTGCGCAGCGGATCTGTCAGCTGCGCCTGGCTGCCATCACCAAGCGTGCTGCTGCTCGGGTGGAGGCTGCCGCTGGCTGTGCAACTTGCAGGCCAACCAGGGTTGTCTGGTAGGAATTAGCTCAGCCCAGCGTGTGATCAGCTGCGGCGACGCCTTTTCAAGGCGTGTGCTTGCGTACAGCAACCACTGTATTCCCAGGTCTTTCGGAAGTGGGGGCTGGCCGTCACCCGTGGGGTGGAACGGCCGCACAATTGGATCAGGCCGCTTCGGCAACCACTTTCAGGCGGGCCAGCACGTAATCAGCCAGTTCATGTGCGCTGTACTTGGCCACGAAGGCGTTGGCGCCCACCTGCTCGACCATGGCGTTGTTGAACACGCCCGACAGCGAGGTATGCAACAGCACGTACAGGCCCTGCAGACCCGGGGTGCGCCGGATTTCCGTCGTCAGCGTGTAGCCGTCCATGGCCGGCATCTCGATGTCGGAGATCACCATGGCATAGCGGTCTGCCGGATTCTCGCCGGATGCGGCCACCTGCAGCAGGTGATCCAATGCCTGGCGGCCGTCCGAGAGCAGGGTGGCCGAGACGCCCAGCTGGTCGAGCACGCTGCGGATCTGCTGGCGCGCCACGCGCGAGTCGTCCACCACCAGCACCTGGAACTGGCGGTCGTAGGCCACCAGCTGCAGCGACGGGTCCAGCTGCACGTCCTTGCTGACCTTGGCGATGTCGGCCAGAACGCTTTCCACGTCGATGACCTGGATCAGTTCGCCCTGGAAGCGCGTCACGGCCGTCAAATAAGTGGCTTCGGCGCCCAGTTCCGGTGGCGGGTGGATGTCTTCCACCGCGATATTGACGATGCGCTCCACGCCGCTGACCAGAAAGCCCTGGACCGAGCGGTTGAACTCGGCCACCACCAGGTAGCCAGGCCCGTTCTCGGAGTGCGAATCGCGCTCCGGGTGGCCGATGGCCAGGCCCAAGTCCAGCACCGGCACCGAGCGCCCGCGCACGTCGGCCACGCCGGCGAACTCGGTCGGCAGGCCCGGCACCTGGAACAGCTCCGGCCGGCGCAGCACTTCCTGCACCTTGAAGACGTTGACGCCAAAAAGCTGGCGTCCGCCCAGCCTAAACAGCAGCAGCGCCAGGCGATTGTGGCCAGCCAGTCGGGTGCGCTGGTCGATGCGGTTGAGCAGATCGTGGGTCATGGGGCAGATATCGACAGCGGCCTCGGGAAACTTGAGGGCTTTGTGGTTGGTCGGGGGCGCTGTCGGGAATGGGGAATGGGGAGTCGGGATTCGTAACAGCGGGGAATGGAGACGGAACGGTCTAGGGGCGGGGGCCATTAAAGACTGGCCTAGAGATTGATTGAAGCCCACTGCATGGGCAGCAGCGATCAAACCTGCCTGTGGGAGCGCACCGCAATGCCGCCAGCGCCTCGCACCCGTAAAAGCCGGCAGCAGCCCGCTCTGACGAATCCCAACTCCCCAATCCCGGCCAAAACAGGCACGCCTCTTGCACAGTCTTCCGGGTCTTCCTCCGGATCTGGTCCCATGCGCCTGCTCCTGCTTGTCATCTTGTTGGCTGCCGCTCCGGCCTGGGCCCAGAGCTATCAGTCTGTCGATTCCATTCGTGCGGCGGCGCTGGCCACTGTTGGCCCGGACGCGGAGGCCGAGGCCACGCTCGATCCGGGTCTGCGCATGCCGGCCTGCCCGATCGCGCTGCAGGCCCAGCCCACCGGTACCAATACGGTGGAAGTGGCCTGCCCGCAGCCCGCTGGCTGGCGCCTGTTCGTGCCGCTGAAGGTGCGCCGCAACCAGGATGTGCTGGTGTTGCGACGCGGCATCAGCGCTGGAGAAACCATCTCGCTGGCCGATATCAGTATCGAGAAGCGTGACGCCGCCCGCATCGTCGGCGCAGTGCTGGCCGACCCGGTGGCCGCAGTGGGTAAATCGGCCCGCCGCATCCTGCCGGCCGGGTCGCTACTCTCGTCCAACGATCTGGTGACGCAGCGGCTGGTACGCCGCGGCGACACCGTCCCGCTGGTGTCGCGCAACGGTGGCCTGGAAGTACGAATGAGCGGTCGCGCGCTGTCCGATGCCGGCGAAAACGAACGGGTGTCGGTAGAGAATTCCTCGTCGCGGCGGGTGGTGCAGGGCATCGTCGAAGCGAGCGGAACCGTTGTGGTCTCCAGGTAAAAATTTTCTATAAAGTTTTTTTTCTGGGTGCCGTTATCCCCTACGACCTGTAGAGGAGTTCCTGACATGACCCAGAAAATCGAAGGTAATCTACCGACCGCTGCCACCCTTCGCACCGCGGCCACGAGCAGCAAGATCGCTTCGGCTGGCGAAGATCGCGCGTCCCCGGTTGCCGCAACCCCGCCGACCGACAGCGTCAAGCTGACCGGCGAGGCCACCAATCTGCAGAACCTGCAGCGCGAGCTTTCGCAGTCCTCGGCGATCGACACCGGTCGCGTCCAGGCGGTGAAAGAGGCGTTGCAGAACGGCAGCTACTCCATCAACCCGGATGCCATCGCCAGCCGCATGATGGATCTGAATCAGCAACTGGCGGGTTGATTCCCGACTGAAAGGATGAACGTGAACGAGTTCCTGCAACGTCTCAGCGATGCGCTGGCCGGCGAACGCCAGGCATTACTCGAGAACGACATCGATGGCTTGATGCGACACACGCAGGACAAGCTGTCGGCACTGCGCTCGCTCGAAGCGGCAATGCCCGAAGGCGAAGAAGAGCGCCTGCGTGAGCTGGCCGAAGCCAACCGCGCCAATGGCGCGCTGCTGGCACGCCGGCGCCGTGAAGTGAACTGGGCACTGCGTCACCTGGGCCGCACCGAGAGTGCGCCGTCGTATGACGCAAAGGGCCAATCCAACGTGCTGCGCGGCGGACGTTCGCTGGCCGTTGCCTGAGTTGCCCGCGCTGCGCCAACCGCGCGCCGGCCGCTGCTGATGGTCCGCCGCAGGCCAGGGTGCGTGCACGCCCTGCAGGCCTGCCGCCGGTAAAACCGGCACATCGGCCGTGCACGCTTGCCAACTTCGCAACCCGCGACGTGTGCTTATCGCCGCCCATGTGCGTTGATCGTGATGGCACGCATCGCATGCCTGCCTGTCGCCAGGCAGCGCCGTCCGGATCGCATCTCGAGCACGCCGGATGACACCTCGCACCCATCCGCATGACCAGCGCGCCCCCTTGTCTTGGTCGCCGCTCTAAGACCAAGCGACGATATGGCGTGCCAAGGGTTCGGCGTATATTGAGGTGTCCCTGCTGCCGCCTCGTCCCGTGACCGCCAAGTTCTTTCTCAATCAAGCATTGTTGCCGTCCTCGACCACGCTGCGCGCCTTCGGCGATCAGATGCTCGAAGGCGTGTTGCTGTTCCGCGCTGACGGGCAGCTGATCCTGGCCAACGCCATCGCGCGCCAGAGCCTGTGCAAGGAAGACCCGGCCGACGATCGCAATCTCGGCGAGCGCATTTCGCAGGTATTGCCGTCGGATGCGCTCAATCAGGCGCGCAGCAAGGGCAGCTGGACCGGCAGCCTGCCGGTGGCCGAGCGCGTGGTCATTGCGCATCTGTATTACAACGAAGAACAGGGCGTCGGCCATTTTCTTGCGTTGTTCCATAACATCGAAGGCCAGCAGGACTACGAGCGCGAGCTGCAACAACGCCATGCCGAGCTGCGCCAGGCCTACATGCGCTTGAACGGTGCGCAGGACAAACTGCTGCAGTCCGAAAAAATGGCCTCCATCGGTCAGCTGGCCGCCGGCGTGGCGCACGAGATCAATAATCCGATCGGCTACGTGCACTCCAATCTCGGCAGCCTGCAGGAATACCTGCGCAGCCTGTTCACCCTGATCGAAGCCTACGAGCGCGCGCTGCAGGCGCCGGACCCGAAGGCGCTGATCCCGGAAATCGACGAGATCCGCAACCGTGCCGACATCGACTTCATCAGCCGCGATCTGCCGCAGCTGATGGCCGAGTCGCGCGAAGGCATCGAACGGGTGACCCGCATCGTGCGCGACCTCAAGGATTTCTCGTACTCGGACCGGTCCGAATCGTGGAAGATGGTGGACCTGCACGCCGGCCTCGAATCCACGATCAACATCATCTGGAACGAGCTCAAGTACAAGGTCACCCTGGAGCGCAATTACGCCGAGCTGCCGCTGGTGGAATGCCTGCCGTCCGAGCTCAACCAGGTGTACATGAACATGCTGCTCAACGCCGGCCAGGCCATCGTCGAGCGCGGCACGATCACCGTCACTACCGGCCGCGATGAAGCGGAGAACGTCTGGATCCAGTTCCAGGACAGCGGCGCCGGCATTGCACCGGATCTGCTGCAACGCATCTTCGACCCGTTTTTCACCACCAAACCGGTGGGCAGCGGCACCGGCCTGGGGTTGTCGATTTCCTACGGCATCATCAACAAGCACCACGGCCGCATCGACGTGGAAAGCACGCCGGGGCAGGGCGCCAGTTTCCGGATCGTGTTGCCGATCCGGCAGCCGAAGTAGTGGGGAATCGGGATTCGGGAATGGGGAATCGTTGGAGCCGGTTGCTGCGCTTCGGTTGATTCCTGCAACGAACGATGCCGATGCGTTTGCGTCGTCACTAGAAGGTAAGGAGCACGATGCAGCGGCTCAAAACTCGCCCAAGCCGCTGTCTGCTTTAACGATTCCCCACTCCCGATTCCCTATTCCCGGCCGTTACGCAGCTCGTCATGCGTGCGGAACGCCTGGCGGATGTGCTCGCGCAGTTCGTCGTCGTTCCAGGGTTTGGTCAGGAAGCGGTAGATCGCGCCGCGGTTGATCGCCTCGGTCACCGTGGCCAGGTCGGTGTAGCCGGACAGCACCAGGCGCACGGTGTCGGGGTAGAGCATCTTGACCCGGCCCAGGAACTCGGTGCCGCTCATGTCGCTCATGCGCTGGTCGGACAGGATCACCTGCACATCGTTGGTGGCGAGCAGGTCGAAGGCGTCGCGTACGTTGCCGGCGGCCAGGATGCGGTAGCCGTCGCGGCGGAACAGCCGCACCAGCGACCGCAGGACGTTTTCTTCGTCATCCAGCAGCAGCAAGGTGCGGTCCGGGCGGCTTTCGGCAAACGATTCCGGGCGGAGATACCGGCGCCGCAGCGCCATGCCAGCAGACTCGGCCGACATCGGCTCGCCGAACAGATAGCCCTGGAAGATGTCGCAGTCGTTGCGGCGCAAGAAGCCCAGCTGCGCCTGCGACTCCACGCCATTGGCGATCACCGTCATGCCCAGCTGGTGGCCCATCGCAATGATCGCGCGTGCAATCGCCGCCTCGCGGCTGCCGGCCGGCGCGCTCTTGATGAAGCTGCGGTCGATCTTCAGCCGGTCCACCGGATAGCGCACCAGCGCGCTGAGGCTGGAATCGCCGGTGCCGAAGTTGTCCAGGCTCAGGCTGATGCCTTCGTTGCGCAGGTTGGCCATCGTCTCGTGGACGAAGTTGACGTTGTTGGTCAACGCACTTTCGTTGATCTCCAGCGTCACGAACTGCGCCGGCACGCCGGCGGTCTGCAGCATGGCCATCACTTCGTTGAAGAAGCCCGGGCGCAGCAGCTGCAGCGTGGAGACGTTGACCGCGATGCTGAAATCGTCAAAGCCCTGGTCGCGCCACAGCCGCGCCTGGCGCACCGCGTTCTGCAGTACCCATTCGCCGATCTGCACGATCACGCCCAGGCGCTCGGCGGTGCGCATGAAACGCTCCGGCACCAGCATGCCCAGGGTCGGGGATTGCCAACGCAGCAGCGCCTCCATGCCCACGATGCGGCCATCGCGTGCGCTGACCAGCGGCTGGTAGCGCAGCCGCAACTCGCCGTGAGGGATCGCATCGACGATCTGCCGCGCGATGATGCTTTCGCTATGCGCGTTGGTGGCCGAATTGCGCGTGTACAGCCGCACCGTATTGCCACCTTCGCGCGCGGCCTGATAACTGGCTTCCTCGGCGTAGTCGAGCAGGGTGGACAGCGAGGTCGAATGTTCCGGACACAGGCTGATCCCGACCTTGCCGGTCATGAACAAGGTGTACGGCAATACCGACAACGGCAGCTCCAGCTGCTGACGGATCTCTTCGGCAAAATCTTCCGGCAACGGCGTGTCGTCGCGGCGTACCGCCACGATGACCATCTCGTCGCTACCGTGCCGCCACAGCTTGCCGCGGCTGCCGAGGAATTCCTGCAGCCGGCGCGCGGCCAGGGTCAGCGCCTGATCGCCGACCTCGCCACTCATGTTCTCGTTGATCGACGCGAAGTGATCGATATCGACGTGGAAGATCATCAACGGCTGGCCACCGGAAGCGGCAGCGTCGACCAGGTGCAGCAGTTCGGGATTGCCTGCGCCCAGGCGTGTCGGTTTGACGATTTCCAATCCGGGCGGGATCACAGGGCTCCACATGACTCAACGTCCACCATCTTCGTGGACGGACTCGCCGGCCGGGTGATAGGGCAGGCGCAACGTCACGCGCGTGCCTGCTCCGGGAGCCGATTCTATCGCGAGCACACCGCCAACGGTTTGCGCACGCTCACGCATCACGATCAGCCCCAACCCACGCGGACCTTCGGGCTCGAAGCCATCACCGTCATCGACCACCTCCAGACGAAAACTCTCGCGGTCGATCGAATGCAGGCTCATGCGCACCTCGCCCGCGCAGGCGTGCCGCAGCGCATTGGTCAGGCTTTCCTGCGCAATGCGGAAGCAGGCCTGTTCGATCTCGTTGCCCGGGCGTACGTCCAGCGCCTGGATATCCAGCTCCAGCCGCACCTGCGAGGCGCGGAACAGCATCGAAGCCTGCCAGCGCAAGGCCGCTTCCAGCCCCAGTGCATCGAGTTGTGGCGGACGCAACAACATCGACAGATTGCGCAACTTGGTCACCGTGCTGTCAGCCAGCGACACCACCTCCAGCAGGTCCTCACGGCGCGCCTGCGGATCGGGCTCGTCCAGCGCCGCGTGTGCAGACAGCTTCATCGCAGTGATCGCCTGGCCGATGTCGTCGTGCAGATCACGCGAGATGGCGCGGCGTTCGTCCTCCTGCAGCGAGAACAATCGCTTGGCCATCGCCTGCAATTCGGCATTGCTCTCGGCCAGCGCATCGCGCATGCGCTCCGGTTCGCTCAGGTCGCGTACCACCAGCAACTTGCAACTGCGCCCGCCATAGCGGATGTCGCCGGCCGACAGACCGGCATAGAACGTGCTGCCGTCGCGACGGCGCATGGCGCGCGCACTGGACACTGGCTCGTTGCGGTCGCTGCCGGCGCGCAGGTACTCGCGCACCATCGGCAGGTCGGAGTCGCCGACCAGGGTCTGCAACGGTTCGCCCAGGATCGTTTCGCCCTGGAAGCCGAACTGGGCGGAGCCGGCGGCATTGGCGTACATCACATGCTCGTCGGCCAGGATCAGCACGCCGTCCGGCAGCACCCGCACCAGTTCCTTGAATTGTTCCTCGCGCTCGCGCAGCAGCCGCCGCGACTGTTCGCGTTCGCTCACGTCCTGCAAGGTGCCATGCACATGGCGGGCGCCGCTGGGCAGGGTCACGCTCTCTGCGCGCAGGTGCACGGTGCGTGGCTGCGAATCGCCGCCGGTCAGCGGCAGCAGCACATCGATCTGCACCTCGCCGCCGGTGCACATGTCTTCGATCATGCGTTCGATGCGGGTCTGGGTGGCGCTGTCGGAAGCGGTCAGCAGCTCTTCCAGCCGATGTTCGCGGCGATGCATGGGCACGCTGCGCCCCAGGATGCGATACACCGCCGACGAATAGCGTCCCAGACCGGTGGCCCGATCCAGCTGCCACGAACCCAGCCGCGCGATGCCTTGCGCTTCTTCCAGTCGCTCCAGCGCCTCGTCGCGCAGGTGCTGCGCCTGGCGTTCTTCGCTGCGGTCCACCGTCACCACCAGGCGGGCAGGGCCGCTGGCAAGATGCAGCTGGTTGCTGCGGACTTCGACATGGCGCAGCCCGCTGCGGGTCAGCAGGTCTTCGTTCAAGACGCAGGTGACCTCGCCCTTGCCGCGGATCTGCGTGATGATCTCTTCCAGCCGCTCGCCATCGGCATTGGGCCAGATCGCCTGCAGCGTCTGCTGCAGGAATTCGTCGCGCTCCCAGCCAAAGAATTCCAGCGCCGCCGGATTGGCATCGAGAATGCGCATGCTCGCCAGGTCATAGATGAAGGCCGGGCTGGGCAGCGCCAGGAACCTGGCCCGCAGCACGGCCTCCGACTGCGCCAGCTGCGCATGCTCGTCCACGATCAGTGCCACGAAGCGGCGCAGCACCAGGTGGATGACGATGCTGGACAGCAGCAGGAAGCTGGCGTCCGACCAGCGTTCCGGCGCCGCTGCACCGGCCAGGTTGAGCAACCGGTTGCCCAGCAGCAGCCACACCACACCGATCAGCAGGTACAGACCGGTCAGGGTCCACAAACCCTGCTGCAGGCGCTCGGCGAGGCGAAGTCGGGACACGGGAGGGGACGAAAACGCGGGCACGGCGACAGGTTGGTGCATGGGTCCGCGGACGACCTTTGGAGCTGGCGATGGGGCCATCTTAGCCGTAACTCGGTCCGGTTCGGTCGCGCTGGAAACAGGTGCCTCAACTAATCCGCCGAACGGCCGTTATCCATTGCGACTCCGAGGCAGGGGTCGATCCTTCGGAGTGTTCCAGAGTGGACTCAGGCGTCATTGCAAGCATGCTGCAGCACCCGCTGACCTCGGCGGTGGTGTTGTTGGATGCGCATGGCCAGCCCCTGGCGGCCAACCGCGTTGCGCAGTCCATTGGGCTGCCGGCGACCCTTGGTGCGTATGCCGAAGTGCTGGAAAGCAGTCGCGCCCAGGTGGCCGACAGCGGTGGCATGACCGCCTGCGTGCTGCCGGGAACCGGCGGCGGACGTCTGGAAGGCTGGCTGCGTGCGGTCTGCGACGAGCACGGCCAGGTCATGGCCTTCACCTTGAGCATTCCCGAGCCGATGGGTGCCGATGGCACCAGCCGCTGGGAAATGGGCCTGGACAGCGCCGATCACGGGCTGTGGGACTGGGACATCCCGGCCGATGTGGTGTACCGCTCCGAACGCTGGACACGCATGCTCGGCTACTCCGAGCAGCCACTGCCGAACAATCTCACCGCGTTGTCCGGGTTGATCCATCCCGATGACCACGCGCACGTCAGCGCGGCGGTGCAGGCACACCTGGACGGGCGCACCGAGACCTATGTGGCCGAGTTCCGCCTGCGCCAGCACGACGGGCAGTGGCGCTGGATCCTGGACCGCGGCCGCGTGGTCTCGCGCACCGCCGACGGCCGCCCCTTGCGCATGGTCGGCACGCACACCGACGTGCATCACCACAAATTACTCGAGCAGCAGCTGCGCGAGCAGCAGGCACAGCTCGAAGACGCCCAGCGCATTGCCAGCATGGGCAGCTGGAGCTGGGATTCGACCAAGGACGCGTTGTGGGTCTCGCAGGATTTCCTGCAGCAGCTTGGCATGGCCCAGCTGCGCCTGCACGGCGTCCGCGATCTGCTGCGCCTGCTCGCCCGGTCCTCGCTGGCGCAACTGCGCAGCGCCTGGCGCAAGATCAAGCACGAAGGCTTGCCGGTCCATTTCGAGCTGGAGGTCAACGGCCTGCCAGGCGTCAATCCGCATCATCTGCGGGTGTGGGCACAGCCGGTATTCGATGGCGACGGCAGCATGGTGCGCGTGCTCGGCCAGCTGCAGAACGTCACCGAACAGCGGCAGACCGATGCGTTGATCCGCTGGCGCACCGAGCTGCTCAACCGCGTGTCCGCGCTCGGCAAGATCGGCGGCTGCGAGATCGAGGTCGATACCCGTCGCATGCAGTGGACCGAGGAGTGCTACCGCATCCACGGCCTGCGCAAGGAAAACATCACCCTGGAGCAGGCGCTTGCGCTGTACACCCAGGATTCGCGCGACGCGTTCGAGGCGGCATTGCTGCGCATTTCCGATGGTGGCCTGCCCGAGCAGCTGGAGCTGTGTTTCTACCGCAACTCCGGTCAGCGCATCTGGGTGCAGGTCCTGATCGAACTGGACCGCCGCGAAGGTCTGCCGCCGCGCTATGTCGCCCTGTTCCGCGATGTCACCCGCGAGCGCGAGGCCAATGAGCGTATCGAGCTGCTGGCGCATTACGACCGCCTGACCGGCCTGCCGAACCGCTTCCTGCTGCGCGAGCAGGCCGAAAACGCGATCCGCGAAGCGCATGAGCGCGGCCAGGTGCTGGCCATGCTGTTGATCGATCTGGACGGGTTCAAGAGCATCAACGATTCGTTCGGTCATGCAGCCGGCGACAACCTGCTCAAGCTCGCCTCGGCGCGCCTGCATCAGCATCTGCGCAACAGCGACCTGTTCGGGCGCTTCAGCGACGACGAATTCATCGTGCTGCTGCGCGACCTGTCCGAGCCGGAAGATGCCGGCCACGTGGCGCGCAAGCTGATCAGCGCGCTGGGCGAACCGCTGCGCAAGGATCACGTCACCCTCAAGCTCGGTGCCAGCATCGGCATCGCGCTGCAGGGCGAGGGGCTGTCGGACTTCGACAGCCTGCTGCGTGCCGCCGATGCGGCGATGTACGCGGCCAAGGAGTCGGGCCGCAACACCTTCCATTACTACAGCCAGGACGTGCTCATGCGAGCGCAGCGCCGGCTGGAGCTCGAACACGCCCTGCAAGGCGCGCTCGAGCGCGAAGAATTCACCCTGGTCTATCAACCGCTGGTCAATACCGTGGGCGACGCCTCGCCGGCGATCGAAGCGCTGATGCGCTGGAACCGCCCGGGCCATGGCCCCTGCAGCCCGGCTGAATTCATCCCGATTGCCGAAGAATGCGGCGAGATCGTGCGGCTGGGCGAATGGGTCATCGGTGAAGCCTGCCGTCAGGCCGTGGTCTGGGACCGTGCCGGGCTCAATTTCAGCCGTATCGCGGTCAACGTTTCGGCCGTGCAGCTACGCGAGCGCGGCTTTGCCGAGCGCGTGCTGGAGATTTGCCGCGACAACAGCTGGTCACCGTCGCGTCTGGAGCTGGAGCTCACCGAATCGGCCCTCATTCGCGATTCGGATTCGCTGCGGCGCTGTTTCGAACTGTTCGAACAGAACGGCGTGCTGCTGGCGGTGGATGATTTCGGTACCGGCTTTTCCAACCTGCATTACCTCAACCGCTTCCCGGTGCAGCGTCTGAAGATCGACCGCAGCTTCGTACAGGGCATGCTCGACGACGCCAACACCGCCGAGGTGACCCAGGCCATCGTGCATCTGGGCCACGCGCTGGGCATGCAGGTCGTCGCCGAAGGCGTGGAGACCGTGCAGGAAGATGCCTTGCTGCGCCAGCAGGGCTGCGACGAAATTCAGGGCTATTTCTACTCACGTCCGCTTTCGCCGCGCGACATGGCGCAGTGGCTGCGCGAGGCCGAAGCCGGCATGCGGCTGGGTGCACGGCTGGTGATTGCCAGCTGACGCCCAGGCCAGGCCAGCGCCGTCATCCTGATGCAGCGCAGCCACCTGCAGACGTTTTATCAACTTGCTGCCGCAGGATTGCGGCCTGTGGTCGTGCGGTGGACTTCCCGCTCCGGCACCACGAACTAAGCTGCGGGCCTGAACGTCAGTTTCCGATCATGCTCGCGTTGATCGCCCCAACGGGTGTTGGAGCGGCAAGGTGCGCGTAACGCGTTGATGCCGCCCTTGTCAGCCACGTCGAACCAATCCGCTGACGCTGCATCCTGCACTCGAATCCTCGGAATCTGTCTTCATGCGTGCGAGCGCATCGTCAGGTTTTTTCCAGCTGCGAGGTGCCTGTAGCAGATGCAGTTCGTCGGCAACGCTGGTCGGGACGCGGGCCTGGTGACCGCTGGGCATCGCTCAGGAACTGGTGGATTGGCTGGCGAGCAGGCGAATGCGCGGGACGAGCGTCCCATCGAAATTCACAATAGACCGCTCATCGTCTGCCGCATCGGACGCGCGCGCGAGTGCTGCCGCGGCAGTGACCCAGGCAAGCGTTCTTCATGGCATCTGTGACGCTCAGCCTGAGAACCAAAGCGAGTTCATCGCTCTGATTGACTGACACCCAGGCTC
Source organism: Xanthomonas sp. NCPPB 1068 (assembly GCF_041479385.2). Lineage (NCBI taxonomy): Bacteria > Pseudomonadati > Pseudomonadota > Gammaproteobacteria > Lysobacterales > Lysobacteraceae > Xanthomonas > Xanthomonas sp. NCPPB 1068. The sequence goes on from NZ_CM192986.1 coordinate 2,322,521, forward strand.
AGGATTCGGAACGAATCATCCCCAGGTGATCTAGGTGACCGCCGGGGCCACCCGGCCATGCGCGACGATCCGGTCGGGCAGGGCAGGTCAAGGCGGAGATGGTCGCCGCACGCGCCCGCCAGCGAGAGTGGCGGCGATTCGGCAAGGCCGACGACAGGGAACCCTTGGATGACGACAGGCAACCCTTGGAATCAGGCAGTTCCACAACACCGCGGGGCGCCTGCCGAGGCACGCCCCGCCGTCACTGCATCAGCGTCCCGATGCGCCCACTGCGGCCCCGTCCAGCCCGAGATCCCAGGCCACCGTGGCAAACAGCAGCTCCTCTTCGCTGCAATCGCGGCGCGGGTTGATCAGCGCCTTGACTTCGGCGAGGGCGGCCAGCTCTAGTCGTTCCAGTGCGGCCGGCATCCGGACACGCCGCAGTCCCGGCTTGGCGGCTGCGCTTTGCGCGATACGCTCGGCATGTGCGGCGGCCAGTGCCGCTGCCTGCAGCGCGGCGGTAGGAGCGTCATCGAGGGGCGGGGCGAGAAGCGTCATGAGCGAAACACCAGGTCGTTGCGGAACGACAAATCCCCGGAAGGCCGGGGAATGTCGGAATCAGAAGCTGCGCGGCGGCATTGGTCTCAGAACAGCTCGACCGTGCCGGCACCCATGCCCTGCTGTGCCACCGGCTTGTGCGGCGGGCGTTCCCACTCCACACGCATGTCGCGCAGACGGTTGGAGACCTTGGCGAGCGAGGCGACCAGATCGCTGTCGTACACGCCACCATTGCGGTGCAGCAGTTCCTGCAGCGCCACCGCTTCGCGGTTGATCGCGGTGAGGCGATCCAGGTGGGTATGGATGCCGCTGAGTGTCTGCGTGGCGATGTCCTCGAACTGCAGGGCACGCACCGCTTCGGCCACGCTGCCATCGATGGAGCGTGCGCATTCGGAGATTTCGCGCATGCCATCGCCCAACGAGGCGTTGATCTGGGCGACGTTCTCCAGCATGGCGGCCGATTCATGGCGCGCCTCGCGGGAGCGGTCCATGTGACGCGATGCCAGCTGCGAGACCGTTTCACGTACCTTGGCGATCGATTCCTTGGAGCTGTGTGCCAGCTTGCGGATCTGCTCGTTGAAGGTGGTGGAACGTTCGGACAGGTTGCGCACCTCGTCGGCGACCACCGCGAAGCCGCGACCGGCTTCACCGGCACGTGCTGCTTCGATGGCGGCGTTCAGGGCCAGCAGGTTGGTCTGGTCGGCGATCGACTTGACGTCTTCCAACAGCGCGAAGATGCCGTCCAGATGCTGGGCCATCTCATCGATGTGATGGACGGTGTTGGTGCTTTGGCCGCTCACCTGTTCCAGCGCTTCCACCAACTGCTCCATGCGGGAGCTGGCGTGCTGGGCGAAGCGGGCGACGTCGACGCCGGCACTGCCATCGTCACCGGCGCGGTCGACGATGCGGGCCAGTGCCTGGCTTTGCTGGCGCGACTTGCGGTTCATCGCTTCGAAGCTGCCACCCAGACCGGACACGGCCTGGCGGATCAGTTCGCGGGCACGCTCGACTTCCGAGCGCGAACCGTCGACTTCGTTGCTGACGAACGTGCGCAGTTCGTTGAGCAGTTGGTCCTGCTCGCGCAGGATGCGGGTCTGGTCCGGATTACGCCGGAACTGGGAATACGTCACCCAGGCAGCGAAACCCAACCAACTGAGGGTCATGGTCGCCAGGATCGCCCAGCGCACCGAAGCGGGCCAGTCGAATCCGACAGCGAAGGGAAACAGCAAGGTCAGGGCCAAAGGGGCGGCCAGACGGATGAGTGGACGTGAATACATGGGCGTTCTCGGCAGAGTCACGGTTGCTGTATCGGCACTGCCCCCATTGTCTTTAGCGACGATCGCCACATCGTCTCGCCCGCGTTGCCGTCAGCGGCTCACGCCAGCGCCCGTTGCGGGCGCCTGAAACCGTCTGCTGCGTCCTCTCACCGCAAGGCGCGATCGACTGCTTCGCTCATCGCGCGCTTGGCAAACAGGAAGTCCCACAGGCTGCCGCCCATCTGCCGCCACAGCACCGCAGAGCGCACTGCCGCCAGCAACAGCGCGCGGATTTCGGCGACCACCCCGGCCTGGCCCAGGTAGTGCGGGTTGCCCTGCACCATGACCTTGGGGCGCAGGTGGCTGATGGTCTGCGCGTACAGCCCGCCGAGCGAACTGAGCACATCCGGGTGCGCGCTGTCGTTCAGCTGTTGCGCCTGGCGTGCAGCGGCGTCGATCCCGCTGGACACCGTGGCCACGGTCGCGGTGTCGCGGACGAACCGGCGCTCCAGCTGCAGCACGGCCAGCGCCAGGCGCGGCAGTACATCGTCCTGGCCCTGGTTGCGGAAATAGTTGTGCAGCAAGCGCAGCCCCGGCGCCACCGCAGCGGCCGAGCCATACACGGCCTCCGGTGACGCTGCGTCCACCCGGAACACGCTGTCCATGGCGGTACGCACCGTCGCGGCCTCCGAATGCCCGGTCTCGGCGATCCGCCGCACCTGCTGCAGGGCCTGGGCGACGCCGGCAAGCGCCAGCACACGGTGATCCATGGAAACACTCATCAAGCCACACCCTCGGGGGAGAAAGAAGATCCTGCCAATTGACGTTCCAGCGGTGCGTCGGTGGCGGCAATGACCGCGCCGCCGAGGCATTCCTGCCCGTCGTACAGCACCAGCGATTGCCCGGGCGTCACCGCCCGTTGCGGCCGCTCGAAGCGCACCTGCACGCTGCCATCGTCTTGGACGTCCACCGTGCACGGCTCATCCGGCTGGCGGTAACGCGTCTGCGCGGTACAGTCGAACCGGCGTGCCGGCGGCGCGCCGGTCACCCAATGGGCCTGCTCGGACTGCAGCCAGCGCGACTGCAGCAGCGGGCTGTCGCGGTCCTGATCCACATACAGCACGTTGCTGGCCACATCCTTGCCGACCACGTACCACGGCGCCGCGGCCCGGCCGCGCACGCCGCCGATGTTCAGGCCCTCGCGCTGGCCCAGGGTGAAATAGAACACCCCCGGATGCTCGGCAATGCGCTGTCCCTGCGGGTCACGGATCTCGCCGGTGCGGGCGGGCAGGTAGCGCCCCAGAAACTCGCGGAAATCGCGCTCGCCGATGAAGCAGATGCCGGTGGAATCCTTCTTGGCATGTGTCGGCAGGCCGGCATCCTGGGCAATGCGGCGCAGCGTGCTCTTTTCCAGGTCGCCGATCGGGAACAAGGTGGCCGCCAGTTGGGTCTGCCCCAGCTGATGCAGGAAATAGCTCTGGTCCTTGCCGCGATCGGCACCGCGCAGCAGCCGCCAGCGTCCGCCGCTGTAGGCTACCCGTGCGTAATGCCCGGTGGCGATCCGCTCGGCGCCCAACGCCTGGGCGGCGTCCAGAAAGTGCTTGAACTTCACTTCGCGGTTGCACAGCACATCCGGGTTGGGCGTGCGCCCGGCCGCGTACTCGGCCAGAAAATGCTCGAACACGCCGCTCCAGTATTCGCCGGAGAAATCGCGGAAGTGAAACGGAATGCCCAACACGCCGCACACCGCCACCGCATCGCGACGATCGTCTTCGGCGCGGCAATCGCCGCTGCCGTCATCCGCCCAGTTCTGCATGAACAGCCCGGCAATCGGCTCGCCCTGGCCGGCCAGTTTCCATGCGGCCACTGACGAATCCACGCCGCCGGACACGCCCACCACGATGCGCGGCGTGCTCATGCGACGTGCCGCACCAATGCCAGCGGATGGCGCTGCCCGGCCAGGTAATCCGCCACCACCTCCCACACCAACGGGCTACGCAGCCGCTCGGTCGCATCGCGCAATTCGTCCGGCGTCATCCACAGCGCACGCACCACGCCGGTGTCCAGGCTGCGCTCGGGATGATGGGTCACCGGCTCGGCTGCGAAGGCGAAGCGCAGAAAGGATTGGCCGTTGGGCGCTTCCCACTGGTAGGTGCCGATGAAGTGGGTGAGCCGCACGTCCCAGCCGGTTTCTTCCAGGGTTTCGCGCACCGCCGCTTCTTGCAGGCTCTCGTTTGGCTCCAGGTGGCCGGCAGGCTGGTTCAGCAACAGGCGGCCGCCGATGGTCTCTTCCACCTGCAACAGGCGGCCATCGCGCACCACTACGGTGGCCACGGTGACGTCCGGGTGCCAACGCGGATCGGTGCTCATCGGTGACGCTCCTGCGCAAACAAATGGTGGGCCAGCACATCCGGCGCAGCCATGGCGTCGGCGCGCGGTGCGGGCCCCGGCATCGCATGCAGTGCCGGAGCCGCGTGCGGGCGGGCAGTGGGCGACGGCGCCGGTCGCAGCGCGGTCAGGGTGTCAGTCATCGAGTGCCAGTCGGGGGGTCGGAGACAAATTGTGCGGGCCGCAGCGTAAATCGTCCAATGCGCACGGCGATGAACCGTATAATGGCCCGATGCCTCGGAAGACCTCCCACGAACACGATCATGGCCTCACCGTCGAAGCCAGCAAGCCTGAAGTGGCGCCACCGCCGCGCTATCAGGTGCTCCTGCTGAACGATGACTACACCCCGATGGACTTCGTGGTGACGGTGTTGCAGCAATTCTTCAACCTCGACCTGGAGCGGGCCACCCAGGTCATGCTGCATGTCCATACCCGCGGGCGCGGCGTCTGTGGGGTCTATAGCCGTGAGGTGGCCGAGTCCAAGGTCGCCCAGGTCAACGAGTTTTCGCGCATGAACCAGCACCCGCTGCTGTGCACGATGGAACAGACCTGAGGCATTCGCCAGATCATTCCAGCAGCGCAACAGTGTGGCTGCAATCACGTGCTAACGCCGTCTGAACATGCCTATCCGATAGGGTTGTGGAAAATCCCAACAAAAGCCGCATATTGTTGGCAACAGCCGTTCGGAGTGACCAATGTTCAGCAAAGACCTAGAGCAAACCATCGGCCAGTGCTACAAGCGAGCACGCGAGGCGCGTCATGAGTTCATGACCGTCGAGCACCTGCTGCTCTCGCTGCTGGACAACCCTTCCGCGCAAGCCGTGCTCAAGGCCTGCGGCGCGGATCAACTGCGCCTGCACAACGATCTGGAGCAGGCCATCGAAGCCTCGGTCTCGCGCCTGGCCGAAGATGACGGGCGCGACACCCAGCCCACACTGGGCTTCCAGCGTGTGCTGCAACGCGCCGTGTATCACGTGCAGTCCTCCGGCAAGAAGGAAGTCACCGGCGCCAATGTGCTGGTCGCGATATTCGGCGAGAAGGACTCGCACGCGGTGTATTTCCTGAATCAGCAGGACATCACCCGCCTGGATATCGTCAATTACCTGTCCCACGGCATCGCCAAGCTGGGCGAGGACGGCGAACAGCCATCCGCGGCCGATGGCGAGCCCAAGAGCGAGGGCGGGGAAGGCGAGGCCAAGAGCGATGCGCTGGCCGAGTACGCCACCAACCTCAACGAGTTGGCCCGCAACGGCAAGATCGACCCACTGGTCGGGCGGGGCGACGAGATCGAGCGCACCATCCAGGTCCTGTGCCGCCGCCGCAAGAACAACCCGCTGTACGTGGGCGAGGCCGGCGTGGGCAAGACCGCAATTGCGGAGGGCCTGGCCAAGCGCATCGTCGACAACGACGTTCCCGAAGTGCTGGCCGACGCGGTGATCTTTTCGCTCGACCTGGGCGCACTGGTCGCCGGCACCAAATACCGTGGCGACTTCGAAAAGCGCCTCAAGGGCGTGTTGAGCGCGCTCAAGAAGGTCCCCAACGCGGTCCTGTTCATCGACGAGATCCACACCATCATCGGTGCCGGTTCGGCGTCCGGCGGCACCATGGATGCGTCCAACCTGATCAAGCCGGCGCTGTCGTCGGGCGAGCTGCGCTGTATCGGCTCGACCACGTTCCAGGAGTACCGCGGCATCTTCGAAAAGGACCGTGCGCTGGCACGTCGCTTCCAGAAGATCGACATCGTCGAGCCGACCGTGGGCGAGACCTTCGAGATCCTGCAGGGCCTCAAGCCCAAGTATGAGGCGCACCACGGCGTGACCTATGCCGACGACGCGCTGCAGGCGGCGGTGGATCTGTCGGTCAAGCACATCGGCGACCGTCTGTTGCCGGACAAGGCGATCGACGTGATCGACGAAGCCGGTGCGCGTCAGCGGCTGCTGCCGGAAGGCAAGCGCAAGGAGCTGATCGACATCGAGGAAATCGAGACCATCGTCGCCAAGATGGCGCGCATCCCGGCCAAGCAGGTCAGCGCGACCGACAAGGACGTGCTGCAGCACCTGGAGCGCAACCTGAAGATGGTGATCTTCGGCCAGAACCCGGCGATCGAAACCCTGGCCGGCTCCATCAAGCTGGCACGTTCGGGTCTGGCCAATCCGGAAAAGCCGATCGGCAACTTCCTGTTTGCCGGCCCGACCGGCGTGGGCAAGACCGAAGTCACCAAGCAGCTGGCGCTGCAATTGGGTATCGAACTGGTGCGTTTCGACATGTCCGAGTACATGGAAGCGCATTCAATCAGTCGCCTGATCGGTGCACCTCCAGGCTATGTCGGCTTCGATCAGGGTGGCCTGCTGACCGAAAAGATCGTCAAGACCCCGCATTGTGTGTTGTTGCTTGACGAGGTGGAAAAGGCGCATCCGGACATCTTCAACATCCTGTTGCAGGTCATGGATCGTGGCATCCTCACCGACACCAATGGGCGCGAGGCGAACTTCAAGAACGTGATCCTGGTGATGACCACCAATGCCGGCGCCACCCAGGCGTCGCGTCGGTCGATCGGTTTCACCAAGCAGGATCATTCCACCGATGCGATGGAGTCGATCCGCCGCGGGTTCACGCCGGAGTTCCGCAACCGTCTGGATGCGATCGTGCAGTTCCAGCCGCTGGGCTTCGACCACATCCTGCGCGTGGTGGACAAGTTCATCATCGAGCTGGAAATGCTGCTGCAGGAAAAGCACGTCTCGCTGTCGGCCACACCCACCGCGCGCGATTGGCTGGCGCAACACGGCTTCGACCCGTTGATGGGTGCACGCCCGATGTCGCGCGTGATCCAGGAGAAGATCAAGCGTCCGCTGGCCGACGAGTTGTTGTTCGGCAAGCTGGTGGAAGGCGGGAGGGTCAACATCGACGTCAAGGACGGCGAGCTGGTCGTGGAAGCGCATCCGGAGCCGGAGCGTTTGCTGCCTGCCACAGTCGACTGATCGCAGCGTTTGCTGTCAAAAAAGCCGCTCGAACGAGCGGCTTTTTTGTGCATACACACTAGGCGTCAACGCCTCACGAGCGAAAGCAGCTTCGATCCGATCACTATCTACCCAGACGTCTGCTTGCCATTGTGGACCTTGCAGCATCCTGCGCGTTGATCCGATGCGCTCAGGCCACCCGGGCGCGACATCGCATCCCGCCGGCCGTCACGCCTGCGACTCACGGCAATGAGTCGGGGTCTCACCCGGGCCTCCTGCGCCGAGTGACTTGCCGCATTGAATACTTGAACTCACGCAGCGTGGCGCAACTCGCCGCAGCGAGAAGCCGCAGCTCGTCCTGGCAACGCAAGTTTCAAATCACAAATTGCAGGCACGACAAAAAGCGGCCATGGGCCGCCTCGCGTCTCAGCACCCAAACCGCTTACTTCATGCGGTAGGTAATACGGCCTTTGGTCAGATCGTACGGAGTCATCTCGACCTTGACCCGGTCACCGGTCAGGATGCGGATGTAGTTCTTGCGCATACGGCCGGAGATGTGGGCGATGATCTCGTGCCCGTTTTCCAGCTTGACCCGGAACGTGGTGTTGGGAAGCGTCTCGCTGACGCTGCCTTCGAATTCAATGGAGTCGTCTTTCGACATGTAATCCTGTGCAATCACGGCTGGCCCGGCAGGGCCGTAAGGGACGGCATTTTACGCCCCATCTCCCCGCGGCGCAAATTTTATGTTAAGCGGACTTCACCCAAATCGCTTGCGGGGCGCTCGCCGTAGCGCTCGGACCAGCTGGCTGCCGGCTCTGCCTGGGCCACCTGATGCTGCACCAACTGCAGGAACTGCGAGCGCGGCACGCGTTGCGCACCCAGGCTCAGCAGGTGCGGGTTTTCCACTTGCGCGTCCAGCAGCGGCCAGCCGCGCGACTGCAGATCGGCAGCCAACGCTGCCAGCGCTACCTTGGAGCCGCCGCTTTCTGCACTGAACATGCTCTCGCCGAAGAACATCCGGCCGATTGCCACGCCGTAGATGCCGCCGACCAGGCGTTGCCCGTCGAATACCTCCACCGAGTGCGCATAGCCCAGCCGATGCAGACCGATATAGGCGCGCTGCATCGGCGAGGTGATCCAGGTGCCATCCTGGCCGGCACGTGGAATCGCCGCGCAGGCAGCGATCACCTGCGCAAAGGCGGTATCGGCGCGCACGGTCCAGCTGCTGTTGCGCAGCTGGCGTTTGAAGCGCGAGGACAGGCGCACGCCATCGGTGCGGAACACCATGCGTGGGTCAGGGCTCCACCACAGGATCGGCTGCCCGTCGGAAAACCACGGGAACACACCATGTGCGTAGGCGTTGAGCAGCCGCTGCGGCGACAGGTCGCCACCGATGGCCAGCAGGCCGTCCGGCTCGCGCAATGCCTGATCGGCCGGCGGAAACGGTGCGGCCGGATCGGCGGGAAGCAGAAAGGGCAGGGGGCGCGACATCGCGGCAGTTTAGAGCGTGACGTGTGGCGCGCGGTATGCCATGTGACTCAGCCACAAGCAGCAGGGCCAGGGCGAGCACGGACCGAATGCCGGCCAATTGACGGCTGCGCGCCACAGTGGTTGCCATGCGCTGACCACGATCCCCATCCACCTTGCGCAGGCCACTTATGTGGCATGGGGTGGCGAGTCCTCGCGCGGCAATGGCCGGCGCGATCCATGTGTCGCGATCGACGCGATCACCGCGCGTCAGCCGCGAAACGGACTGTGCTCGGCCAGCTCAAGCGCGTGCCGGGCGACAGCCTGGCGCTCATCGGCGCACCACTGCGCCAGCGGCTCGCGGAAACCGGGGTCGGCGATCCAGTGCCGGCTGCGCACCAGGGTCGGCAGGAAGCCGCGCGCAATCTTGTGCTCGCCCTGCGCGCCCGGCTCGAAGCGGCTCAGGCCTTCGCGCAGGCAGTATTCGATGCCTTGGTAGTAGCAGGTTTCAAAATGCAGGCCGGGCAGCGCCTCGCCGCCCCAGTAACGCCCGTACAGGGTGTCTTGTCCGCGCAGGCACAGCGCGCCGGCAATGGGTTGCCCATCCAGGTCGGCCAGGAACATCACCAGCTGGCGCGGCAGATGCTGCGCAAGATGGCGCAGGAATTGCGGCGTCAACGCCGGCGAGTTGCCGTATTCGTTGAAGGTCTTGAGATAGAAGCCGTACATCGCGTCCAGATCGGCGTCGCTGGCTTCGTCGCCATGCACGGCGCGTAGCTGCACGCCGGCGCGCTGCACCTTGGCGCGCTCCTGGCGGATGTTCTTGCGTCGCTTGTGGTCCATTGCCCCCAGGAACGACTCGAAGTCGCTCCAGCCGCTGGCGTTGTGCCAGTGGTATTGCAGATCGTTGCGTTCCAGCCAGTCGTCAGTGAATGCGGAATCCTCGTCGGCCGGATGGAAATTCACATGCGCCGAGGACAGCCCGCTGCGCTCGACCAATGCCTGCATCGCCGCCAGCAACTGTCCGCGCCACCGGGCTGCGCCCAACAGGCGCGGGCCGGTCACCGGCGAGTAGGGCACCCCGCACAGCCACTTGGGGAAGTATTCCTGCCCATAGCGCGCATACGCATGCGCCCAGGCGTGGTCGAACACGAACTCGCCGTGCGAGTTGTTCTTCAGATACCCCGGTGCCGCCGCAACCAGGGTGTCGCCTTCCCACAGCGTCAGGTGCAGCGGATTCCAGCCCCAGTCCGCGCGCAGGCACCCTTCGTGCTCGAGACCCTGCAGGAACGCATGGCTGATGAAGGGGTGCGTCCCATCGTGCAGCGCGTCCCAGGCACCGGCCGGCAACTCATCCAGCCGACGCAACCAGCGGGCGGTCACGCTCATCCGCACGGCCTGCCGTTGGCGCTGGCCGCACGGCGCAGCCGGCGGTCAGCGGCCACCTCAGGCGCTCTTGTCGAGATAGCGCTCGGCATCCAGCGCGGCCATGCAGCCGAACCCGGCGGAGGTGATCGCCTGACGGTAGTGCTGGTCGGCGACGTCGCCGGCGGCGAACACGCCGGCCACCGAGGTTTCCGTCGCCGCGCCGTTCAGGCCGGAGCGGATCTCCAGGTAGCCGTTGTTCATGGCCAGCTGGCCATCGAACAACTGCGTGTTTGGATGGTGGCCGATGGCGACGAAGAAGCCATGCGCGTCGATGTCGCGGGTGCTGCCGTCGATGGTGGACTTGACCCGCACCCCGGTCACGCCCGCATCGTTGCCCAGCACCTCGTCGATGGCGTGGTGCCAGACGGTTTCGATCTTGCCGGCGGCAACCTTGGCGAACAGCTTGTCCTGCATGATCTTTTCCGCACGCAGGGTGTCGCGGCGGTGCACCAGGTAGACCTTGCGGGCGATGTTGGACAGGTACAGCGCTTCTTCGACCGCAGTGTTGCCGCCGCCGACCACCACCACGTCCTGATCCTTGTAGAAGAACCCATCGCAGGTGGCGCATGCCGACACGCCGCGGCCCTTGAACGCCTCTTCGGTGGGAATGCCCAGGTATTTGGCGGTGGCGCCGGTGGCGATGATCAGCGCGTCGCAGGTGTACTCGGCGCTGTCGCCAATCAGGCGGAACGGCCGCTGCGACAGGTCCGCGGTGTGGATGTGGTCGAAGATCACCTCGGTGTCGAAGCGCTCGGCGTGCATCTGCATGCGGTTCATCAGGTCCGGACCCATCAGGCCGTGGGGGTCGCCGGGCCAGTTGTCCACCTCGGTGGTGGTCATCAGCTGACCGCCTTGCTGCAGCCCGGTGATGACCACCGGCTTGAGATTGGCGCGCGCGGCATACACCGCGGCGGTCCAGCCGGCCGGGCCGGAGCCGAGGATCAGCAGGCGGGAATGCTTGGCAGGACTGGCAGAAGAGGCGCTCATGTATACTCGCGATCTAGGAATTGATGGGGATGGCGCAGGTCAATCGCGCCCCCGTGGCGGCATAGAGTGGCGGTCCCCACCCGGTGAATCAAGGCGGCGCGATGGAACTGCTTGAGCCGCAGATGGCATGGTCCGCCCGCAGTGCATGTCCGACGCCGCCTCGTGCGGCGTTTTTCGTTGATCCGCATGCGGCGAGGCAACCGGTGGTCATTCAACAGCTGCCAGCGTGGCCTCAGTCGTTTATTATCAACCACTAACAGCATTTTTCTAAGGTCTGGCTACAGGTGGCAAAGCAGGTTCCCGAACGCAGCAAGCCCGCAGAGGGCAAGTCGTCGTCGCGCAAGCCGGCGGTGGCCGACAATCCGCGTCGGCAAAAGCTCTGGCGCGATCTGGCCTTGATTGCGGTGGCGCCATTGCTGCTGTATCTGCTGGCCAGCCTGTTCACCTATTCGGCCGCCGACCCAGGCTGGTCGCAGACCGGCAGCGTGGTCGCGCCGGTGCACAACATGGGCGGCCGGGTGGGTGCCTGGATTGCCGACGTGTTGCTGCAGCTGTTCGGTTACGTGGCCTTCCTGCTGCCGGTGGTGCTGGGCGCGGTGGCCTGGATCGCCTTGTTCGGCATGGACAAGGAAGGGCAGGCCGAGGCCGACCTGGGGCCGGCGTTGCGCCTGGTCGGCATGGTCGGCTTCCTGATCTCCTCGACCGGCTTCCTGCACCTGCGCCTGTTCAATGGCGACGTCGCGGGGGCGGGCGGCATTCTTGGGCGATTGGTGAGCAACTCGCTGAGCGCCGGCTTCGGCGCGCTGGGCGCGAACCTGTTCGTGCTGGTGCTGCTGCTGGTGTCGATCACCCTGGCCACGGGCCTGTCGTGGTTTGCGGTGATGGAGCGCATCGGCAGGTGGGTGCTGGCGCTGGGGCCGTTGATGCAGCGCAAGACCCACCAGGCCAGCGAGTGGCAGCAGACCCGGGTGATGCGCGAAGAGCGCGAGGAAGTGCGCAAGGTCGATGCGGTCAAGCAGGCCAAGCGCGAGCCGGTGAAGATCGAGCCGCCGCCGGCACCGGTGGTGGAAAAAAGCGAACGCGCCAAGCGCGACACCCAGATTCCGATGTTCCAGGGCGTCAGTACCGACGGCTCGGACCTGCCGCCGCTGGCACTGCTGGACGACCCCAAGCCGCAGGCCAAGGGCTATTCCGAAGAAACCCTGGAGACCTTGTCGCGGCAGATCGAGTTCAAGCTCAAGGACTTCCGCATCGAGGCGCAGGTGGTCGGGGCCTATCCGGGCCCGGTGATCACCCGCTTCGAGATCGAGCCGGCGCCAGGCATCAAGGTCAGCCAGATCAGTTCGCTGGACAAGGACATCGCGCGCGGGCTGTCGGTGAAGTCGGTGCGTGTGGTGGACGTGATTCCGGGCAAGTCGGTGATCGGCCTGGAAATTCCCAACGTCACCCGCGAGATGATCTTCCTGTCGGAGCTTCTGCGCTCCAAGGAATACGACAAGTCGGCCAGCCCGCTGACGCTTGCGCTGGGCAAGGACATCGCCGGACGCCCGACGGTGGCCGATCTGGCGCGCATGCCGCACTTGCTGGTGGCCGGCACCACCGGCTCGGGCAAGTCGGTGGCGGTCAATGCGATGGTGCTGAGCCTGCTGTTCAAGGCCTCGCACAAGGAACTGCGCATGCTGATGATCGACCCGAAGATGCTCGAACTGAGCGTCTACCAAGGCATCCCGCATCTGCTGGCGCCGGTGGTCACCGACATGAAGGAAGCCGCCAACGGCCTGCGCTGGTGCGTGGCCGAGATGGAGCGGCGCTACAAGCTGATGAGCGCGGTGGGCGTGCGCAACCTGGCCGGCTTCAACAAGAAGGTCAAGGACGCCGAGGATGCCGGCCAGCCGCTGATGGACCCGCTGTTCAAGCCGAATCCGGAACTGGGCGAAGCGCCGCGGCCGCTGGAAACGCTGCCGTTCATCGTCATCTTCATCGACGAATTCGCCGACATGATGATGATCGTCGGCAAAAAGGTCGAAGAGCTCATCGCGCGTCTGGCACAGAAGGCACGTGCGGCCGGTATCCACTTGATCCTGGCCACGCAGCGGCCGTCGGTAGACGTGATCACCGGGTTGATCAAGGCCAATATCCCGACCCGCGTGGCATTCCAGGTCAGCTCCAAGATCGACTCGCGCACCATCCTGGATCAGTCCGGCGCCGAAGCGCTGCTGGGCAACGGCGACATGCTGTACCTGCCGCCGGGCACGGCGCTGCCGGACCGCGTGCATGGCGCCTTCGTCAGCGACGAAGAAGTGCATCGCGTGGTCGAGCACCTCAAGGCCAGCGGGCCGGTGTCTTATGTGGATGGCGTACTGGACGAAGTGCAGACCATGGGCGATGGCACGGTGGTCGGTGCGACCGGCCTGCCGGAAAGCAGTGGCGGTGGTGGCGACGAGTCCGACCCGTTGTACGACGAGGCACTGCGGATCGTGACCGAGACCCGACGCGCCTCGATTTCCGGCGTGCAGCGTCGCCTGAAGATCGGCTACAACCGCGCCGCACGACTGATCGAGGCAATGGAAGCCGCTGGCGTGGTCAGCCCGCCCGAACACAACGGCGACCGCACGGTGCTGGCACCGCCGCCGCCCAAGTGAGTGCGGCGGCGATCGCGGCGGGCTAGCCGGCGATCGGGACGGGTTGGCGATGCGGGGCGTGCCGAGCGTGCCGATTGCAGCCCGCCGCCGCGCCCGACGCCTGCGCCCGGGGTCATTCTGGTTGGCCTTGGCGGCTCACTGAGGTGGCCTGCCCAGGCCGCCGCGGTCCACCGCGTGCAGCGCAGTGGCGAGCGCAACCGGACCCGGCAATGCGGCAATGTTGGAAGTCGGTGCCTGTCATCGCGCGGCACACCGGCTACCCTGTCTGACGAAGGGCCGCTCCGGCCCGCCGCGATCGAGACCCATGCTGCGTCGTCCGTTGTTGTCGTTTGTGCTGATCGTCTCCGCTCCGCTGCTTGCCCAGGCGCAACAGCAGGCCGCGCCTGCCGCGGCTGCACCGCGCACCCAGGCCGACACCAACTACAGTTTCGTGCGCTATCGCGCCGACTACGAAGTGCGTGCCGACGCCAGCAGCGTGGAGACCGACGAGTACGAGATCCTGCTGAAGACCAAGTCGGCGGTGGAGCAGTTCAGCCAGGTGCGGCTGAGCTATAGCGAGAAGATGGAAACCCTCGAGGTACTGGCGGCCTACACCGTTACCGCCGAAGGCCTGCGCCAGGACGTGGCGACCGACAAGATCTATACCCAGGAGAGCTACTCCAGCGCCTCTGCGGCGATGTACGCCGATCGCAAGGTCAAGGTGGTGGTGTTCCCGAATCTGGCGCCGGGCGCGCGCATCGTCTACCGCGTCCGTCGGGCGCAGAACATCCCGTATTTCCCCGGCTATTTCAGCCTGTGGGAGACCTTCAGCGTGTTTGCGCAGTACGACGATGCGGTGGTTACCCTGGTGGCGCCCAAGGCGCTGCCGATGCATTTGTCCGTGCGCGGCCTGCAGGGCGGCACCAAGCCGGTGGTCCGCGGCGATCAGGCACGTTGGGAGTGGCGGTATCAACGCGCCGTGCCGATGAAGAACCAGAACTGGAGCGCGGCGACCTGGGAGTTCAGCCCCACCTTGATGGCCAGCACCTTCGACAGCTGGTCGCAGATGGGCCTGGCCTATCACGTCAAGGGTGGGCGCGCGGCGGCGGTCACGCCGGCGATCCAGACAGTGGCCGACCAGGTCACCCAAGGCATCGGCGACCCGCGCGCGCAGGCCGCGGCACTGTACGCCTGGGTGGCGCGCAACATCCGCTATGTCGCGGTGTATCTGGGCAACGGCGGGCTGGAACCCAATAGCGCCGACAGCATCCTGGCCAACCATTACGGCGACTGCAAGGACCACACCGTCATCCTCGAAGCGCTGCTGGCCGCCAAGGGCATCGCCAGCACGCCGGTGCTGATCGGCGCCGAGGGCGGGCCGACGCTGCCGCCGATCCCGGTGCTGGGGCGCTTCAATCACGCCATCACCTACATCCCGGCGTTCGATCTGTATGTCGATTCAACCAACCCGTACGCACGCTTCGGGCAGTTGCCGGCCGGCGATCTCGGTGCGCCGGTAGTGCACACGCGCGACGGCAAGGTCACGCACACGCCGCCGAACGACCGCAAGGTCAATCGCTATGTCGCGCGTACCGAGTACCGGTTCACGCCGCAGGGCGGCCTGCAGGGCCTGACCACGCTGGATAGCGGGCAGACCGGCGAGGTGGGCCTGCGCGCGATGTTCGTGCAGCTCAATGCGCAAAACCGCAACCGCATCGAAGAGTCGATCATTGCGCAGTCCGGCTTCGACGGCACTGGCGATCTGTTGATCCAGGGCGATCCGCTGGACCTAGACGCGCCGTTCAACTATCGCTATCGCTTCCAGGCCGACGACGCGGTGGATTTCTCGGTGGTCGGCGGCATGACCTTGCCGGACATGCCGGGGGCCGAATCCACGCGCGGCATCTACACCACCACCTCGGCAGAAGACAATCTGACCCCGTTCTACTGCAATGACAGCGTGCGCGAGGAAACCTACGTGGTGACCTTCCCGGAGACGGTACCGATCATCGCCATTCCGCGCAGCAGCAGGTTTCGCAATGCCGCTGGCGAGTACGTGGTGGACTGGACGCGGCAGGGACAGACCGTCACGGCGGTGCATCGCCTGCAGCGTGCCGCCGTGCGTGGGCCGCAGGCGCTGTGCCAGCCGCAGGACTATCGCGCGTTTCGCGAGCTCTACCAGCAGGTGCGACGCGGTTTTCGCGGGCAGATCGTGTATGGCGATCTCGCCAGGGTGCAGACCGCGCCATGACGGCGGGCGAGTGCGCTGCATGAACAGGTCGATACGATAGCGCTCGCCCATTCATCTATGAAGCTTCAGAATTGGCGCACTCCTCCAGGAAGACCGCGATGCATCGCCAGCTCCGTTATGCCGTCCTCGCCACCGCCCTGTTCGCCGGTACTGCGTTCGCCGGTGCGCGCCAGGAGCTGGATACGTTCACGCGCGGCCTGAAAGGCTTGGACGGGCAGTTCAACCAGCAGGTCACCGATGGCAATGGCCGGGTCAAGGAGCGCTCGAGCGGGCGGGTGGCCTTGTCGGCACCGCGCCTGTTCCGTTGGGAATACGCCAAGCCCTACAAGCAATTGATCGTGGCCGACGGCAGGAAGGTATGGGTGTTCGACCCCGACCTGGAGCAGGTGACGGTGCGTGCGCAGGGCAGCGAAGAGCAGAACAGCCCGCTGGTGGCCCTGATCGACCCGGCGCGCCTGGACAAGCAGTACGACGTCAGCGAAGAAGCCGCACCGCGCGACGGGCTGCAGTGGTTGTCGCTGACGCCCAAGGTCGACACCGAAGCCAGCTTCCAGATGGCCTCGCTCGGCTTCGGCAAGGACGGCCTGGCCAGGATGGAAGTCGTCGATGCGGTCGGCCAGCGCACCGCGATCAGCTTCAGCGGGTGGAAACGCAATCCTGCATTTGCCGCCGACACCTTCCGCTACACCCCGGCCAAGGGTGTGGATGTGGTGGGCGACGGGCAGTAACGGGTCGCTTGCACTGCACGTGCAGATGTTTTTCTTTGGGAAGGTGTCTGCCGCCACATCGTCGTTCGCATTCAAGACCCATGCGTGGCCGGCACGGTGCATGCCGCCAACGCGCACCGTCACCGCAATGCCCTAACGCGATGGCGCGATAGAATGGGGCGTGGCACGAACTAGATCCCCCATTGAAGGCACCGCCGATCTGCTCAGCGTGGACGCCGATCACCTGCGTCCGCTGGCCGAGCGCATGCGTCCGCGCACGCTGGATGAAATGGTCGGTCAAAAGCGTCTGCTGACAGCCGACAGCGCGCTGCGCCGCGCGGTGGAATCCGGCCGCGTGCATTCGATGATCCTGTGGGGCCCGCCGGGCTGCGGCAAGACCACGCTGGCGCTGCTGCTGGCGCATTACGCGGATGCCGAATTCAAGGCGATTTCTGCGGTGTTGTCGGGGTTGCCGGAGGTGCGGCAGGTGCTTGCCGAAGCCGCGCAGCGCTTTGCCGGTGGTCGCCGCACGGTGCTGTTCGTCGATGAGGTACATCGCTTCAACAAGGCGCAGCAGGACGCGTTCCTGCCGCATATCGAGCGCGGTACGATTCTGTTCGTCGGCGCGACCACTGAAAACCCGTCGTTCGAATTGAACTCGGCATTACTGTCGCGTTGCCGCGTGCACGTGCTGGAAGCGGTGTCGCCGCAGGACATCGTCGAAGCGCTGCAGCGTGCCCTGCACGATTCCGAGCGCGGCCTGGGGCAGGAGCGCATCCAGGTCACCGATGCATCGCTGCTGGAAATCGCCGGCGCCGCCGATGGCGATGTGCGGCGCGCCTTGACCCTGCTGGAAATCGCTGCAGAGCTGGCGACCGGCGAGGGCGGCGAGATCACGCCGCAGACGCTGCTGCAGGTGCTGGCCGACCGCACCCGTCGCTTCGACAAGAACGGCGAACAGTTCTATGACCAGATCTCGGCACTGCACAAGTCCGTGCGCAGTTCCAACCCGGATGCGGCGCTGTACTGGCTCACCCGCATGCTCGATGGCGGCTGCGACCCGGCCTATCTGGCGCGCCGGCTGACCCGCATGGCGATCGAGGACATCGGCCTGGCCGATCCGCGCGCGCAGAGCATGGCGCTGGAGGCGTGGGATATTTACGAGCGCCTGGGTAGCCCGGAAGGCGAACTGGCCTTCGCGCAGCTGGTGCTGTATCTGGCCAGCACGGCCAAATCCAATGCCGGCTATGCCGCCTTCAATCAGGCCAAGGCCGAAGTGCGCGCCACCGGCACGCAAGAGGTGCCGCTGCATCTGCGCAATGCACCGACCAAACTGATGAAGACGCTTGGTTACGGCCAGGATTACCAGTACGACCACGATGCCGAAGGCGGTATCGCACTGGATCAGACCGGATTTCCGGATGCGATGGGAGAGCGGGTCTATTACAACCCGGTACCGCGCGGGTTGGAGATCAAGCTCAAGGAAAAGCTCGATCGGTTGCGCGCCGCGCGCGCCCAGGCGCGGGCTGACAAGGCCGGCAAGTCCACGGCATAATCGGGCCGCAGGAGATGGCATTCCTCCTTGAACCGCACGTGTTCTGCGCGCTGATGATGCCTGCCCACCCCGCCGGGGCGGCAGGTCCGTGCCCGGCATCGCTTCTTGACCGAGGATGGATGATGCCGTTTTTGCATGCTGGTTCTTCAAAGACACTGCCGGCCGCCGACTGCGGGGTTCCCGCATGAGCGCGCCGGTGTGGTGGCAGCAACTGTTGCTGGCAATGACCGGCGGAGCGCTGGGGTCGGGACTGCGGTTTGCGATCGGCGCATCGTTGCTGCAGCGCTTTGGCAGCGGGTTCCCGTGGGGAACATTGACCGTCAACCTGGTGGGCTCGTTCGTCGCCGGCGTGCTGATGGTGTGGCTGGAGGCGCGTGGTCCTTCGAGCTGGCCGCTACGCGCCTTGTTGATTGTCGGCGTGATCGGCGGGCTGACCACCTTTTCGTCGCTGATGATGGAGTGCCTGATGTTCGCGCGCAGCGACCGCTCGACGCTGATCGGCTTGTATCTGGCGGTGACCCTGGTGGCCGGGCTGACGTTGGTGTTTGCCGGTGCGCGTGCCGGGCAGTGGTTGATTGCACGCTAGGTCGCGGCTTGCCGCATCCTCGCGACAGGCAGACGCGTCTTGCGTGCTTGGTAAGCCGTGCTCTTCGAGAAATCCGAAGGCGTGCTTTCGCACGCCTTCGGTGAGCATCTGACCTGTTTGACGAGAGCGGCATGGCGGCCGATCTGGCGATGCCTGACTTACAGCGCTTCGATGATGCCCGCTGCGCCCATGCCGGTGCCGATGCACATGGTGACCATGCCGTACTTCTGCTGGCGACGACGCAGGCCGTGCACCAGGGTGGCGGCGCGGATTGCGCCGGTGGCGCCCAGCGGATGGCCCAACGCGATCGCGCCGCCCAGCGGGTTGACCTTGGACGGGTCCAGTTCGCTGTCGCGGATCACTGCGAGCGCCTGCGCGGCGAAGGCTTCGTTGAGCTCGATCCAGTCGAGCTGATCCTTGGTCAGACCGGCCTGCTTGAGTGCCTTGGGGATGGCGGCGATCGGGCCGATGCCCATCACTTCCGGGCGCACGCCGGCGACCGAGAAGCTGACGAAACGGGCCAGCGGGGTCAGACCGTAATCCTTGATCGCCTGCTCGGACGCCAACAACACCGCGCCGGCACCATCGCTCATCTGCGACGAATTGCCAGCCGTCACGCTGCCGCCGAACTGGCCGTTGCGGAACACCGGACGCAGCTTGGCCAGGCCTTCGAGCGAACTGTCCGGACGCGGGCCTTCGTCGGTGTCGACCAGGCGCTTGCGCAGCGCGATGACGTTGCCCGCCAGGTCGGGCTGGTGCGACTGGATTTCGTACGGGGTGATCTCGTCGCGGAACTCGCCGGCAGCAATCGCGGCAATCGCCTTCTGGTGCGAAGCCAATGCGAACGCATCCTGATCTTCGCGCGAGACCTTCCACTCCTCGGCGACCTTTTCGGCGGTGATGCCCATGCCGTAGGCGATGGCCACGTGGTCGTCGGCAAACACGCTCGGCGACATGGCGACCTTGTTGCCCATCATCGGCACCATCGACATCGACTCGGTGCCGCCGGCGAGCATCAGATCGGCATTGCCCAGGCGGATCTGGTCGGCCGCCATCGCCACGGCCTGGATGCCGGACGAACAGAAGCGATTGATGGTCTGACCGGCGACCGAATTCGGCAGGCCGGCCAATAGCACGCCGATGCGCGCCACGTTCATGCCTTGCTCGCCCTCGGGCATGGCGCAACCGATGATGGCATCGTCGATCCGCGACAGATCGATGCCCGGCGCCTGCGCGACCACTGCGCGCAGCACGTGCGCCAGCATGTCGTCGGGACGGGTATTGCGGAACACGCCCTTGGGCGCCTTGCCGACCGGCGTACGCGTGGCGGCAACGATGTAGGCGTCTTGAATCTGCTTGCTCATGGCTATCTCCGATAGCCGGGAATGGGAAATGGGGAATCGGGAATCGCAAGTGCGGATTCGCCTGGGTTCGCCATCTTCATTGACCGGCCAAACAATTGGGAGGAGTAGGGAGTCGATCAGGCTTTCACCCATTCCCGATTCCCCACTCCCGATTCTCAGTTCCTCAACGGCTTGCCGGTCTTGAGCATGTGCCCAATCCGTGCCTGGGTCTTTTCCTGCTGGGCGAGTTCGACGAAGTGCTTGCGCTCGAGCTTGAGCAGCCATTCTTCGTCCACCAGTGCGCCACGATCGACTTCGCCGCCGCACACCACCGTGGCAATACGCGTCGCGATCTCGTAGTCGTACTCGCTGATGAAACGGCCTTCCAGCATGTTGACCAGCAGCATCTTGAAAGTGGCGATACCCACATCGCCGGCGACCTGGATGCGACGGGCCGGCAGCGGAGCGCGGTAGCCACCCTCGGCCAGCGCACGGGCTTCGGCCTTGGCGATGTGCAGTGCCTCGTAGCTGTTGAAGACGATCTTGTCGGTGGCACGCAGCAGGCCCAGCTCCTTGGCGTTGACCGCCGAGTTGGACACCTTGGCCATCGCGACGGTTTCGAAGGTCTTCTTCAGCTCGGCGAACACGTCGCCGCCCGGACCTGCCGCAATCGAAGCGCGGACCGCGATTTCCTTCAAGCCGCCGCCGGCCGGCAGCAGGCCGACGCCGGCCTCCACCAGGCCGATGTAGCTTTCCAGCGAGGCCACGGTCTTGGCGCTATGCATCTGGAACTCGCAACCGCCGCCCAGTGCCAGGCCGCGCACCGCGGAAATCACCGGCACCTGCGCGTACTTGATGCGCTGGCTGGTGGCCTGGAAATTGGCGACCAAGGCTTCGAATGCATCGACCTTGCCAGCCTGCAGCAGGCCAAGCGCGCCAGCCAGGTCCGCACCGGCAGAGAAGGGTTCCTTCTGCTGCCAGATCACCAACCCGGCGAAGTCTTTCTCGGCGCGGCCGACGACTTCCTGCAAGCCGTTGAGCACGTGGTCGGACACGGTGTTCATCTTGGTCTTGAAGCTGACCACGGCGATGTCGTCGCCGTCATGCCACATGCGCACGCCGTCGTTTTCGAACACGGTCTCGCCCGGCGAGAACTGCTCGCCCAGCAACGGATCGGGGAAGCGCTGGCGCTTGTAGACCGGCAGGGCGGAGCGCGGCAGTTTGGCATCGCGCGCCGGGCTGTACGAGCCTTCCGCGCCATGCACGCCATCGCGACCATCGAACACCCAGTTCGGCAGCGGCGCGCTACTCATGCTCTTGCCGCTGGAAATATCTTCGGCAATCCATTGCGCCACCTGCTTCCAGCCGGCGGCCTGCCAGGTCTCGAACGGGCCGAGCGACCAACCGTAGCCCCAGCGGATCGCCAGATCCACGTCGCGCGCGGTATCGGCGATGTCGGCCAGATGGAACGCGCTGTAGTGGAACAAATCGCGGAAGGTGGCCCACAGGAACTGCGCCTGCGGGTGCTGGCTTTCGCGCAGCTTGGCGAATTTTTCGGCCGGGTTCTTGATCTTCAGGATCTCGACCACTTCCGGTGCGGCAGTG
Source organism: Xanthomonas sp. NCPPB 1068 (assembly GCF_041479385.2). Lineage (NCBI taxonomy): Bacteria > Pseudomonadati > Pseudomonadota > Gammaproteobacteria > Lysobacterales > Lysobacteraceae > Xanthomonas > Xanthomonas sp. NCPPB 1068. The sequence goes on from NZ_CM192986.1 coordinate 2,344,209, forward strand.
CGATCAGCGGCGCGGTAATCCTGCTTCTGCAGGTCCAGCACCACGATGTCCTTGCCGACCTTGCGGAAGATGCCGGCGCCGACCTTCTGGCCCAGGGCACCCTTGGCAATCAGCGCTTCCAGCCACTTCGGCGCGGTGAAGTATTGGTGCCACGGGTCGTCCGGCAGGGTGTCGCCCATGGTCTTGATGACGTGCGCCATGGTGTCCAAGCCGACCACGTCCGAGGTGCGGTAGGTGGCCGACTTGGGGCGGCCGACCAGCGGGCCGGTCAGCGCATCGACTTCGTCGAAGCCCAGGCCGAATTCCTGCGTGTGATGGATGGTGGACAGGATCGAGAACACGCCGATGCGGTTACCGATGAAGTTCGGGGTGTCCTTGGCGTACACGACGCCCTTGCCGAGCGTGGTGACCAGGAAGGCTTCCAGACCTTCGAGCACGGCCTTGTCGGTACCCTTGGCCGGAATCAGCTCGGCCAGGTGCATGTAACGCGGCGGGTTGAAGAAATGCACGCCGCAGAAGCGGTGGCGCAGCTGCTCGGGCAGCACGTCGGAGAGCTTGTTGATGCCCAGGCCGGAGGTGTTGGAGGCCAGCACCGCATGCTCGGCCACGAACGGGGCAATCTTCTTGTACAGGTCCTGCTTCCAGTCCATCCGCTCGGCGATCGCCTCGATGATCAGGTCGCAGTCGCGCAGCTGCTCCAGGCCGCTCTCGTAGTTGGCCGGGGTGATCGCCTCGGCCAGCGCCTTGCTGGCGAGCGGGGCAGGGCTGAGCTTGCCGAGATTGGCGATGGCCTTGAGCACGATGCCGTCGGCCGGACCTTCCTTGGCAGGCAGGTCGAACAGCACGGTGTCGACACCGGCATTGGTGAGGTGCGCGGCGATCTGCGCGCCCATGACGCCGGCACCGAGCACGGCGGCGCGACGGACTAGCAACGGATTGGACATAGCAATGGCCTCTTGGTGGAGCGTTTACGGTGTGGAATGAGCACGGAACCCGGGTTCCGCGAAACGAATGAGTTCGCGCGCCGCGCGCGCGCGGTGGTCGGCCTCGCTGACGCCCGCCGGGCGCTTGATCAGGCCGAAGTCGGCCATGGCGTAGGTGAGCGCGCCGGCCAGGAAGTCCAGCCGCCAATACAGCTCTTCCTTGCTCAGGCCCGGCACGCAGACGGCGATGGCCTTGCCGAATTCGCGCAGCACATGACCGTAATGGTCGGACAGGAACTTGCGCAGGTTGTCGTTCTTTTCGGCGTAGGCGCGGGCAATCACGCGCACGAAGGCGCCGCCGTTCTGGCGGTCCTGCGCCATCGCCAGTGCCGGCTCGACGAAGGCCGCAAGCACGGCAGTGAGTTCGCCGGGCCGGGATTTCCTTGCTGCCTCCAGCTGCTGCAGCCGTGCGGCAGTCATCTCGTCCATGCGGCGGCGGAACACCTCGTTGACCAGGTTTTCCTTGGAGCCGAAGTGATAGTTGACCGCGGCGATATTCACGTCGGCCTGGGTGGTCAGCTGCCGCAGCGAGGTACCGGCAAACCCATGCTGGGCGAACAGCTCCTCGGCGGCACCGAGAATGCGGTCCTTGGTGGAGAAGTGGGCAGGCTTGGGCATGCGGTAAGGGTGAGGCTCAATCAAACGATTGTTTGAGTCTACGGGCTTGGTTGCAGGCGCGTCATGCGGCAATGCAGCACGATTCAGGGGGCGGTGTGCAAATGGATGGGCGACACGATAGAATTGACCATCGCAAAGAAGCCTAAGCCCGCGTTTTGACGCGGGTTTTTTTCATGATAACCTCGGGCCTTCAGTGGCCCGCCCAACGGAGAACTTCCCATGGCGCTGGAGCGCACCCTGTCCATCATCAAGCCCGACGCCGTTGCCAAGAACGTCATCGGCGAAATCTACAGCCGCTTCGAGAAGGCTGGCCTGAAGGTCGTTGCCGCCAAGTACAAGCAGCTGTCGCGTCGCGAAGCCGAAGGCTTCTACGCCGTGCACCGCGAGCGCCCGTTCTTCAACGCCCTGGTCGAGTTCATGATCTCCGGCCCGGTGATGATCCAGGCGCTGGAAGGCGAGAATGCCGTTGCCGCACACCGTGACCTGCTGGGCGCGACCAATCCCAAGGACGCTGCGCCGGGCACCATCCGCGCCGACTTCGCCGATTCGATCGATGCCAACGCCGCTCACGGCTCGGACTCGGTCGAGAACGCTGCCAACGAAGTCGCGTATTTCTTTGCCGCCACCGAAGTGGTCTCGCGCTGAGGCCGAGAGAGTCGAATCGTGAATGAGGTCGTGATCCCCTCCGTGTTGCAGGACGTACCTGTCCGTACCCCGGAACTGCGCAAGCAGAACCTGCTCGACCTCGACCGCGAGGGACTGGAGCGCTTCTTCGCCGACACGCTCGGCGAAGCGCGCTACCGTGCCCATCAGGTGATGAAGTGGATCCACCATCGCTACGTCACCGATTTCGACCAGATGACCGACCTCGGCAAGGCATTGCGTGCGAAGTTGCACCAGCATGCCGAGGTCCTCGTCCCCAACGTCGTGTTCGACAAGCCCTCTGCCGACGGCACCCACAAATGGCTGCTGGCCATGGGCACCGACGGCAAGAACGCCATCGAAACCGTGTACATCCCCGACAAGGGCCGCGGCACGCTGTGCGTGTCCTCCCAGGTCGGCTGCGGCTTGAACTGCACGTTCTGTTCGACCGCCACCCAGGGCTTCAACCGCAACCTCACCACCGCCGAGATCATCGGTCAGGTGTGGGTGGCTGCGCGTCACCTGGGCAACGTGCCGCATCAGCAGCGCCGCCTCACCAATGTGGTGATGATGGGCATGGGTGAGCCGTTGATGAATTTCGACAACGTCGTGCGCGCGATGAGCGTGATGCGCGACGATCTGGGCTACGGCCTGGCCAGCAAGCGGGTGACGCTGTCGACCTCCGGCCTGGTGCCGATGATCGACCGGCTTTCCACGGAAAGCGACGTGTCGCTGGCGGTGTCCCTGCATGCCGCCAACGACACGTTGCGCGAGAGCCTGGTGCCGTTGAACAAGAAGTACCCGATCGCCGAGTTGATGGAGTCGTGCGCGCGCTATCTGCGCGGCAGCAAGAAGCGCGACTCGGTGACCTTCGAATACACCTTGATGAAGGGCATCAACGACCAGCCGGAGCATGCGCGCCAGCTGGCCCGGTTGATGCGGCAGTTCGACAATGCGGTGCAGTCCAAGGACGCCGGCAAGGTCAACCTGATTCCGTTCAATCCGTTCCCCGGTACGCGTTACGAGCGCTCGGGCGAGACGGAGATTCGCGCATTCCAGAAGATCCTGCTCGATGCGCAGGTGCTGACGATGGTTCGCCGCACCCGTGGCGACGACATCGACGCGGCATGCGGGCAGCTCAAGGGGCAGGTCATGGACCGTACCCGTCGTCAGGCGGAGTTCCGCCGCACATTGGAAGGGCAGGCCGATCGAGATGCGGCAGCGTGAACTCGCGTTAATGGCGGCCGTGGCGATCGCGTTGTGTGCGGTCGGTTGCGGCGGTCGCAATGCCAAGGCCGGCAAGATCAAGACCGTGGAGCAGGTCGCGCCGAGTTATGACTTCCGTGATAGTGCTGCAACCCGCGAGCGGATCGCCCTGGATCAGCGGCTGGGCCTGGCAAACAATCGCATTCAGAGTGGCGATTATGCTGGCGCAGAACAGCAGGTGCGTGAGGTTCTCAAGAAATCCCCCAGTTCGGTCGATGCATTGATGTTCCTTGGAGTCATCCAGCAAGGGCAGGGTAATCCGGCGGCGGGAGAAACCTACCGCCGCACGACGGACCTGGCACCACAACGTGGCGACGTCCTCAACAACTATGGCGCGTGGCTATGTGCGAATGGCCAGGCGGCCGAGTCGCTCGCCTGGTTCGATCGTGCTTTGCAGGACGCAAATTATGCGCAGGCGCCTGCGTTGGCCAATGCTGGTGGATGCGCGCTGCAGGCCTCGCAGCGCGAGCGGGCCGTCCGTGATTTGCGCAAAGCACTGGAACTTGAGCCGGCAAACGCTTACGCGCTTGAGTCGATGGCGCGCTATGAAGTCGGTCAAAAAGCCTATTTTGAGGCGCGCGCCTTCATCGAGCGGCGGCTTGCGGCTGCACCGGCAACGGCTTCCGTGTTACAACTCGCCATTCAGATTGAGCATGGGCTAGGCGACAAGGTAGCTGCCAGCCGTTACCAACAGCGGTTGGTCAAGGAATTTCCTGACGCAGCGACCGCTAACCCCGGGGCCAATGCATTGTGATCAGTGATTCCAATCCGAACCCTTTCGAGCAGGAAAAGGGCTGCGGAACGCAGTTGCGCGAGGCGCGTGAAGCTGCAGGTCTGAGCGTGGACGAGGTCGCCGGCAAGCTGCGCGTGCCTGCGCGGGTGGTGCATTCGCTGGAGCAGGAAGAGTGGCAGCGCCTGGGTGCGCCGGTGTTCGTACGCGGCCAGTTGCGCAGTTATGCGCGCCTGCTGCAGGTCGACCTGGAGCCGCTGCTGCAGCAGGCGACCATCGCACCCATCGAACCGGTCAAGTTGGTCAGCCACACGCATACCCCGCGTGCCCGGCGCATTCTCGAAAGCACCGCGCGCAAGGCGATGTATGTGGTCATCACCGGGGTGTTCGCCGTGCCTGTCTGGTACGCAACGCGTTCGCACCTGGATGGCAAGGCACCAAGCACGGTATCGCTGGACAGCATGCCGGTTGCGGCCAAGGCCGGTGCTCCCGCTGCCGCGACGCAGCCCGCCGCCGCACCGCGCGAACAGCCGGCGCCCTATATCGCGTCGATGACGCCGGTGCCGCGTACCGCCACCGCCGATGAAGCGCCGGCAGCTGCCGGAACCGGCGACCTGTCGCTGAGTTTCAGCGGCGACAGCTGGGTGCAGATCCTGGCCCCGGACGGCAGCGCGGTCGAAAAGGCGCTGATCCGCGCTGGCGAACGCCGCAGTTATTCGCCAGGTCAGGTGGGCCGCATCGTGCTGGGCAATGCGTCGGCGGTACAGGTTCAGCAAGGCGGCAGTATCGTCGATGTGAAACCGTTCCAGCGCGCTAACGTGGCTCGTTTTGCGGTATCCTCCGACGGCTCCGTGGTACCTGCTTCCGAGTGAAGCGGACTGCGGTTTTTCATTTTTCCCTTTTGATGTTCCGCGCCTCCGGGATGACGGAGCGAGAGTACGCATGGCGATCGACGATCTGCTGGACGAACACGAACAAGGCGAACGCGTTCGTTCCTGGTTGAGAAAGAATGGGGCGGGACTGGTGGGCGGTGTGGTGCTCGGCCTGGCCCTGATCCTGGGCTGGCAGTGGTGGCAGAAACACACCACGACCGCATTGGTGGAAGCCAACACCCGCTACGAAGCAGTGGTGAAGTCGATCCAGGGCAAGGACCTGGAGAAAGCAGCCAAGGACATCGTGGCGCTGGACGACGGCAAGGGCGGTATCTACGCCGAATTGGCCGCATTGCGCCTGGCCAAGGCCCAGATCGATGCCGGCAAGAATGCCGAAGCGATCAAGACCCTGCGTGACGTGCCCGCTGAAGGCGAACTCAAGCAGATCGTGCAGCAGCGCCTGGCGCGTGTGCTCACCGAAAGTGGCAAGCCGGACGAAGCGATCAAGCTGCTGGCCGATGCGCAGGACCACGCCAGCCTGGAGATCCGCGCCGACGCGCTGGTGGCCCAGGGCAAGCCGGACGAGGCGCGTGCGCTGTACGCCAAGGCATTGACCACGGTGGATGTGGCCTCGCCGCAGCGCCGCTTGCTGGAAACCAAGCTGATGGATGTGGGCGGCAAGGTGCCCGATCCGGCGGAGCAGATTTGATGAAGCAGGTTGATATGTATAAGCGCGTTGCGTTGATTGCGGTGATGGGTCTGTCGCTGGCTGGCTGCAGCACGGTCAAGGGCTGGTTTGCCGGGAAGGATGCTGCTGCCAAGAAGGCGCAGGAACCTGCCGAGCTGGTGAAGTTCGAGCCGTCGGTCAAGGTCGACAAGATCTGGTCTACCGGCGTCGGCAAGGGCGAGGGGCATATCGGCGTGCGTCAGCGCCCGGCCGTGGCCGATGGCAAGGTGTATGCAGCGGCCATCACCGGCGGCGTGCAGGCGCTGGACCTGCAGACCGGCAAGCGTGTATGGGAATACAAGCCCAAGAAGGAAGAGCGCAACGATCGCAAGTTCAAGCAGCGCCTGTCCGGTGGCCCGGGCGTGGGCGAAGGCCTGGTGGTGATCGGGACCTTGTCCGGCGATGTGATTGCGTTGAACCAGGCCGACGGCACAGAGAAGTGGCGCGCCAAGGTTCCCAACGAAGTGATCGCCGCGCCGGCCATTGCGCAGAACCTGGTGCTGGTACGCAGCAACGATGGCCGCGTCAGCGCTTTCGATGCAGCAACCGGCGAGCGTCGCTGGTTCCATGCCGAAGAAGGTCCGACGCTGTCGGTGCGCGGTAACGCGCCGATCGTGACCGGCCCGGGCGTGGTGTTCGTGGGCAACGACAGCGGCACCTTGAGCGCGCTGGCGCTGCAGGACGGCCGCCCGTTGTGGGAGCAGGCCATCGGCGTGCCGGAAGGCCGCACCGAGCTGGAGCGCATGTCCGACGTGGATGGCGCACCGGTGCTGGATGGCACCACGCTGTACGCCACCAGCTTCAAGAACGAAACCCTGGCGCTGGAAGGCCCGAGCGGCCGCCCGCTGTGGACGCGCGATCACGGCGGCGCCGGTGGCGTCGGTGTGTCGTCGGCGGTGGTGGTGGTGTCCGATAACGCCGGTTCGGTGTGGGGCCTGGACAAGAGCAGCGGCGCGGCGATGTGGTCGCAGGCTGCCCTGGCACGTCGCTCGCTGACCGGTGTGGCCATCCAGGGCGACTACGCCGTGGTCGGTGACTACAAGGGCTACCTGCACTGGCTGAAACTCAGCGACGGTGCACTGGCCGCGCGCGCTCGCGCTGGACGCGACACGCTGCTGGCGCAGCCGCAGGTCGTCGATGGCATTCTGCTGGTACAAAACACCGACGGCGATCTCACCGCCTTCCGGTTGGCACAATAAGGACCTTGCGATGCTGCCCCTGGTCGCCCTGGTTGGACGGCCCAATGTCGGCAAGTCCACCATCTTCAATGCGCTGACGCGCACCCGCGACGCGCTGGTCCACGACCAGCCCGGCGTCACCCGCGACCGTAACTACGGCGTCTGCCGGCTGGACGAGCAGCAGCCCTTCATCGTTGTCGATACCGGCGGTATTGCCGGCGACGAGGAAGGCCTGGCCGGCGCAACTGCGCGTCAGGCGCGTGCCGCCGCTGGCGAAGCGGATCTGGTGCTGTTCGTGGTCGATGGGCGCGAAGGCGCGTCCTCGCTCGATGACGAAATCCTTGCCTGGCTGCGCAAGCTGGCGCGGCCGACCGTGCTTGTCATCAACAAGATCGATGGCACCGACGAAGAGACCGTGCGCTCGGAATTTGCGCGTTACGGCTTCTCCGACGTGGTGGCGTTGTCTGCTGCGCATCGTCAGGGTATCGACGAACTGCTGGAGGAAGTGGGCGCACGCCTGCCCGAGGAAGGGTCCGGCGAGTTGCTGGACAACGACCCGGCGCGCGTGCAGATCGCCTTCGTGGGCCGCCCGAATGTAGGCAAGTCGACGCTGGTCAATCGCCTGTTGGGCGAAGAGCGCATGATCGCTTCCGAAGTGCCCGGCACCACCCGTGATTCGATTGCGGTGGATCTGGAGCGCGACAATCGCCAGTACCGCCTGATCGATACCGCCGGCCTGCGCCGTCGCGGCAAGGTGGAAGAGGCGGTCGAGAAGTTCAGTGCGTTCAAGACGCTGCAGGCGATCGAGCAATGCCAGGTGGCGGTGTTGATGCTGGACGCCACCGAAGGCGTGACCGATCAGGACGCGACGATTCTCGGTGCGATCCTGGATGCCGGCCGTGCCTTGGTCGTTGCGATCAACAAGTGGGACGGGCAAAGCGATTACCAACGCGCGCAGGCCGAAGATCTGCTATCGCGCAAGCTCGGTTTCGTCAGCTGGGCCGAGGCGGTGCGCATCTCCGCGCTGCATGGCTCGGGCATGCGCGAGCTGTTCCAGGCGATCCACCGCGCGCATGCCTCGGCCACGCACGAGTTCAGCACCAGCGAAGTGAATCAGGCGCTGGAAATCGCCTATGAGACCAATCCGCCGCCGAGCATTCGTGGCCACGTCTCCAAGCTGCGCTATGTGCATCCGGGCGGGGCCAACCCGCCGACCTTCATCGTGCATGGCACGCGCCTGAAGGTGCTGCCCGAGTCGTACAAGCGCTACCTGGAAAACTTCTTCCGCAAGCGCTTCAAGCTGGTCGGTACGCCGGTGCGTTTTATCTTCCGCGAGGGTGCAAACCCCTACGAGGGTAAGAAGAACGTGCTGACCGAACGTCAGGTCGCACGCAAGCGCCGCCTGATCCGGCACGTCAAGGGTAAGTAGGTGCATCGAGGCCGCCTGACATGCAATGTTTCAGGCGGTGTTGGAAGCTCGATGGTCTGTCGAGCTCTCAGTTGCAGATCAGCTCTGTAGATCGGGGCCATAAAGCTCTGAACGATGTGCTTGAGCTTTCGACCAACGGCTAACGTAATCTCCATCACGTGGATGTGCCTTTTTCCAGCATTGGCGACCATCGAGATCGGCCGAAATCTTGAGTTCACGCGCAATGGCGTGCGTTGTTCGAAGGCGCATGCTGCTTCAATAGCCGAGTGACGCGGCCGTCATACGCGCTAGCGGCGCGCTGGTATCCTGCGCGGCATGACCGACTATCCTTCCCGCATTCCTTATGCGCAGGCGCTGCAGATTCTGCGTGCTGTCGCGGCCAGCAACCGTTCGCCCGATGAAAACATCGCCACCTCGCGCGCCGATGGGCGGATCTCCGCCGGCGATCTGATTGCACCGCTGGCGCTGCCGCCATTTGCCAATAGCGCGATGGATGGCTTTGCGCTGCGGCATGCCGATGTCGCTGCGGGCGATACGTCGTTGCAGTTGGTCGGCGAACAATTCGCTGGCGAGCATTGGACCGGCACGCTCGGCGCAGGCCAATGCCTGCGCATCACCACCGGCGCGCCGCTGCCCGATGGCGCCGACACCGTGATTCCCAAGGAAGAGGCCGACGAGCACGACGGCGCCGTGCGGTTTCGCACCACGCCGACACCGGGCGCAGCCGTGCGGTTGGCCGGCAGCGACGTACGTGCGGGCGATCTGGTGATACAGAGCGGGCAGGTGCTGACACCGGCGCGGATTGGCCTGGCGGCGGCACTTGGCGTGTCGCGCCTTGCGGTGGCGCCGCGCCCGACCATCGCGGTGCTGGCCACCGGCGATGAGTTGGTCGAGCCGGGCATGCCGCTCGGGCCGGGCCAGATCTACAACAGCAACCGCGACATGCTGATGGCGCAGCTACGGGCGCTGGGCTACGCGCCAACTGCGTGGCCGACCTTGCCGGACGACCCGCAGCGCATCCGCACGATGCTGGAAGATGCGGCGGCGGCGTTCGATGTGGTGATCACCTGCGGCGGTGTCTCCGCCGGCGAAAAGGATTATCTGCCGCGGCTGATCGGTGAGCTGGGCCGCATCCACTTCTGGCGCGTGCGCATGCGCCCGGGCATGCCGGCGGTGCTGGGGCAGATTGGCCACTGCCTGGTACTGGGCCTGCCGGGCAACCCGGTGTCGGTGCTGGCAACGCTGATCGCCTACGGGGTGCCGTTGCTGGATGGATTGCAGGGGCGCAGCGAGCCGCGCCCGGTCTGGCATGCGGCGTTGGCAGCCCCATGGGAAAAGCGCCACGAACGCCTGGAGTTCCTGCGCGGACGGCTGGAATGCGGCGAAGACGGACGTTTGACCGCGTTGCCGCACCGCGGCGACGCTTCGCACTTATTGCGTGGCGCGGCCGACAGCAATGCATTGATCGTCTTGCCCGAGCAGGCGCGGCGTTTCGAGGCCGGCGAGATCGTGCGGGTGATTCCTTACGCGCTGTGAGCGCGCCGTGGATCGACTGCGCTCGGCCATGTAGCGCGTTGTTGGAAGGATGATGGACGACGCAAAGCATGCGACGCGCCTGGCGCCGAGTGTGAATATGCAGGGTGCGCATTCTCCAGACGTGCGCATAGGTGCCGTGGCTCTGCAGCTGAAGCCTTGAACCGTCAAAGCGCGTCGCTCTATAGCCCCTCTCCCTGCGGGAGAGGGGTTGGGGTGAGGGTGCGTCGGAAGACAGCCATCTGTGCTGCCCAAGCTGCCGTAATCCTCAAGCCAATAAACCCCGCATCGCACCTCAACCAACCGCACTACCGCAGAACGCGGCGTAATCCGCATAACCGGCAAATACCGCGCCTGGCGCGCACACCGGACACTGCGGATCAGGTGGCAGGCGGATCTCGCGAAAGCGCATCGACAGTGCGTCGAAACTGAGCAGGCGGCCGGCCAGGCTGTCGCCGATGCCGAGCAGCAACTTGATTGCCTCGGTGGCCTGCAAGAGCCCGATGACGCCGGGCAGCACGCCGAGCACGCCGGCCTCGGCGCAGCTGGGTGCAAATTCCGGCGGTGGCGGTTCGGGAAACAGGCAGCGGTAGCAGGGAGCATGTCCACGATGGCGCCCGGCATCGAAGACGCTCACCTGGCCTTCGAACTGTTGCACCGCGCCGTACACCAGGGGCTTGCCAAGTTTGACGCAGGCATCGTTTAGCAGATAACGCGCTGGAAAGTTGTCCGCGCCATCGATCACCACATCGACATCGTGCAGCAATGCTTCGACATTGCCCGCGGTGACGCGTGTCTGCACTGCATCGATCTGTACGCGCGGATTGAGCGCAGCGATGCGTTGCGCCGCAGAGTTCACCTTGGCGAGGCCGACGCTGTCTTCGGTGTGCAAAATCTGGCGCTGCAGATTGCTGCGGTCCACCACATCATCATCGGCGATGCGCACGTGGCCGACACCGGCGGCGGCCAGATAGAACGCGGCTGGCGAGCCGAGCCCACCCGCCCCGATCAGCAATACGCGCGCGCGCGACAGCCGCCGCTGCCCTTCCGCGCCCACCTGCGGCAGGCGTAGATGCCGCGAATACCGCTCGAGAAAATCCTGCTCGTCCGCTGGCAGCGCCGGGCGCACGACCGGCAGCCCGTCGCGTAGCCAGGCAGTGGTGCCGCCCAGCACGGAGGTGACGTTGCCGTACCCGTGCGCCCGCAGCACGTCGGCCGTGTGTGCGGAGCGTTTGCCGCTCTGGCAGATCAGCACGATCTCGCGCGAAGGCGTGGAGAGATGCTGGTCGGGTGCGGTTTCCAGATCGGTCTGCGCGATCGCCAGCGCACCTTCGGCCTGGCCGCCGGCGCGTTCGTGCAGCAGCCGGATGTCGATCAGCAGGGCGCCGTGCAGGGCGCGCGCGCGCGCGTCGGCGGGAGAGATGTCGTGGCTGCTCATGGGGCCATTGTCGCGCAAACGCTGGCGCCGTAGCTGCAGTGTGGTGTCGCTTTGCTCGAAGCTGGCGCAAGCCGATGAACGCCGCGTCACGGTGCAGGAGTGCGCGTGGCCGGGATCACGCTGCATTGCCTGCGGCGCGGCTGTAATTCGCACCCGTCAGGGCAGTGCGGCTTGCCCGGCCCGGTTCGCCCCGTCTTGCGTAACGCGCTCCCTTGCGGGCCATCGCAACGACCGCCTCAGGAGATACACATGTTCATCGCACCCCCGCGCAACGCTGTTGCGCGCCACCTCGTTGCCCGTCGTCCGCTGGCCCTCTGGATCGGGCTGGCGTTGAGCGGCAGCGCACAGGCGCAGCAGGCCACGCCAGACGCCGCCGATGCACCGGAGCCGGCCGCCGCGCAGCCCACCGCCACTCTGGACGCGGTACAGGTCAAGGGCGTGCGCAGCAGCGTGGAAAGTGCAATTGCAACCAAGCAGTCCAACGTGGAGATCAGCGATTCGATCGTGGCCGAAGACATCGGCAAGCTGCCCGACAACAGCGTGGCTGCAGCGCTGCAGCGTGTCACCGGCGTGCAGGTGGCGCGTGCCGGTGGCGAGGTGGGGCAGGTGCTGGTGCGCGGCTTGCCCAACGTGGTCACCACCCTGGACGGGCGTAACGTGTTCACCACGGTGGGGCGCGACATGGAGCTGGCCGATGTGCCGGCCGAGTTGCTGCGCAGCGTGGATGTGTACAAGACCACCGGCGCGCAGTTTCAGGAAGGCGGCATTGCCGGCGTGGTCGACGTGCACTTGCGACGGCCGTTCGATTTCGATCAGGACAGCACCATTGCCGGAAGCATCAGCGCATTGCGCGGCGACCAGTCCGGCAAGACCGTTCCCAACGGCAGCCTCACCCTGAGCCAGCGCCGCGATACCGGGGTGGGGCGGATGGGCTGGATGGGCAGCGTGTCGTACCAGCGTCGGCCGTATCAGGAATCCAACACGCTCTACGGCACCTACGATCTCAAGCCGAATCCGGTCGATCCCAGCCAGCAACTCTACGTGCCCGACAGCGCGGGCGGGCTGATGGCGCGCGGCGATCGCAAGCGCAAATCGGCCAATTTTTCGTTTCAGTGGGCGCCGAGCGACAACAGCGAGGTGTATGTCGACACGCTGTACATCGGTTACGACAATCGGCCACAGGTGAATTACTGGCTGCCATTCCCCGGATTGGCCACACCGGAAAACACCGCGTCGGTGAGCGTGCGGCCCGGCACCAACGTGCTGGATGGCCTGGTCGCGCGCGACATGCGTACCCTCTCGAGCACGCAGGCGCACAAGAACGCCTCCGATACCTATCAGGCCGCCCTGGGCGGGCGTTGGACCGGCGAACGCATGCGCCTGAGCAGCGAGGTTGCCTATACCTACAGCACCGCCAAGAACCGCTCTTTCACGCTGGACATGAGCACGCAGGCGCCGCTGTTGCACATGCGCTCCGGCGGCGGCGCAGCCGACACCTGGATCACCCAGGCCGACGGCAGCAGGTACGACATCGCCGCGCCGGGCAATTGGGAATTGACGCAGTACTACGACAGCTGGAACGCGCAGGAGGGCGAGGAGTGGGCGTGGCGCGGCGATGCCGACATCACGCTCGATCTCGGGCCACTGCGGTCGCTGGAGGTCGGTGCGCGCGCCAGCAGGCGCACGGCGACCAACCATTCCGGCGACACCGGTGCGCGCAACAACATCAGCGGTGCGCCGCTGCTGTTGAGCGGTGTGCCTGGGCTGGCTTCGGTGACGCCGGGCAACATGCTCGACGGTGCGCGTGCGTTTACCAGCGACCGCTGGGCCGCAGCCAATCAGGACGTGCTGCTGCAGCAGAGCGCACGCTTGCGCTCGGCGATGGGGCATGGCGCAGATGCGCCGGACGAGAATCCCGCGCTGTTCTTCGACGACCGCGAAGACAATTACGCGCTTTACGCGCAGGTGAATTACGGCTTTTCCATGGGCTCGATCCCGGTGGATGGACGTATCGGTGCGCGCGCGACGCGGCTGGATTCCATGCTGCAGGGGAGCCAGTCGCTGGATGGTTTGTTGAGCCCGGTCAGCATCGATCGGCGCATCGACAAGGTGTTGCCCAACTACAGCGCCAACCTGACCCTGCACGACAACCTGATGCTGCGCCTGGCCGGCAGCACCACCATCACGCGGCCGGAGTTTGCCGACCTCAACCCGCAGCTGGCCTTGTACCAGTCCACCGAATCGCTGCCGGCACGTGGCAACGGCGGCAATCCACAGCTGCGCCCGGTGGAATCACGCAATGCCGATGTGTCGCTGGAATGGTATTTCCGCCCGGGCTCGTTGCTGTCGGTGGCCGGCTTCCATCGCAGGATCGATGGCTACATCCAGAACTACGCGGCCGACGAGCCGATCGGCGGCGTCGTGTATTCGATCAGCCGGCCGCGCAATGCGGGCGAGGGCACGTTGAAGGGTGTGGAAGTAGGGTACACGCAGTTCTACGACTTCCTGCCGGGCTGGTGGTCCGGCTTTGGCAGCCAGCTCAACTACACCTATATTTCTGCAGAAACCGACTCGCCAGAGGGCATTCGTCAGCCGCTGACCAACGTGTCCAAGAATGCCTACAACGCGATCCTGATGTATGAGTACGCGCACTTTTCTGCGCGCGTGGCCTACAACTGGCGCGGCGATTACGCGGTGAGTTTCAACAGCTCCGGCGACCAGCCCGAGCAGATCAATCAGGGGCGGGAGAAGTGGCTGGACGTGGCATTCAACTACGAGCTCAATGAGCGCCTGACCCTGTTTGCCGAGGCGACCAATCTGTTGGGAACCACGACCACTAATTACTTTGGCCGTCGTGGCGGCGATTTCCCGCGCGAGATCGCATCGCCGGAGCGCACCTATACGCTGGGCTTTCGGTTCCGGCTATGACCGGCCTTGGCATCAGGCTCACCGCCGCAGCGGTACCGTGAGCACACACGGACGGTGCGGCGCCAGCTTCGCGCTCGCGGTAGCGCGCAGGCGCTTGCATGCCCAGCGCAGCCGCAGTTCCGTCTGATGATCGCCAGGCCTTCCGTCTTCGGCTTTATGTATAAGGAATCCTTCATGACCCCCGACATCGATGCGCAACTGAAACAGCTGGAAGAGCAATTACCCGAGATGCGCAGCCAGCATCCGGACGATTTCTGGGATGTGTTCCATGCGCGTGCCGAAAAGATCACCGGCGCAGCCGAATCCCAGGAACAGGCCGCGCAGATCGTCAAGCGCATCGACGAGATTTTGGCAGCCAACCAGCTTGGGCCCGCCGATCCCGGTGCGTGACCGGCGGGCCGTGCGCGCATCCAGTGTGATCTGGCGAATGCTTCCGCTGGTGTGATTGCCTGGTAGAGGCCCCGATGCCAGCCGGTTCTCACCAGCGCGGCACCGGCCACTTCCGTCGCCGCATCAGCCGGCCGTGTGCTCGCCGTGCACGCGGCCACCTTCGCCGGGATGGAACAAGGTTCCCTTGGGATCGCGGGCCGGTGCGCCGCCTTGCTGCGTCTGTGCGCGCACCGCCGAAAGCCGGTCTGCCAGGCGCGGCATCAGCCGGGTGATGGCGATATTGGCACCGGCCATCAGGCCTACCTTGATGTCGCGACCGCCGTGTTCGGCGGCGTGCAATATGGCGTCGGCCACACGCAATGGTTCGATCAGGGGCGGCGGCAGTTTCGGTTCTTGGGGCATGTAATTGCGTGCGTGCTGGGGGTATGGGGTATCGACGGCGGTAGGCTGGATCAGCACCACCGAGACCGGCGATCCTGCGAGGTGTTCGAGCTCGATCCGCAGGCTGTCGGTGAAGCCCTTCACGGCATGCTTGGAGGCCGAATACAGGCCTTGCCACGGCACCACCGCCTCCGACGCCTCACTGCCCAGATTGATGAGCACGCCACCACTGGCCGCCAGGTGCGGCAGTGCAATGCGCGAACCGTAGACCACGCCCCAGAAATTGATATCGAACATGCGGCGACTGTCGTGGTCGTCCACCTCCTGCAGCAAGCCGAAGATGGCCACGCCAGCGTTGTTGACCCAGGTGTCGATACGGCCAAAGCGTGCAAGCGCCGCATCCGCGGCGTGTTGCAGCTGCGCGGGGTCGGCCACGTCGGCGACCACCGCGATGGCCTGATGCCCCTGCTCGGTGAGCAACGCGGCCACCTCCTGCAGGATGCCACTGCTGCGTGCAACCAGCACTACGCGTGCGCCGGCTTCGGCGGCGGCCAGTGCAGTGCATAGCCCGATGCCACTGGAGGCGCCGGTGATGAGAATGACTTGTTGATCGAGCGGGCGATGGGCGGCCATGGCGGGTCTCCTGCGGAAAGCAGTGACGCTAGGCAGACCTGGCGCAGCGCGCAGTGAAGCCAACCGGCTGCCTGGCCGGTGACGCGATGCGCCGCTAACACGCTGCTTCGGCGAGACGTGAAGCCGGCGCATGCGCCGCGTTCCGCACGCTGCGGCGGTTCACGCACTGCTAGCCAGGCAAACCGCAGCGTGGCCCGGTCATGCACAAGGACTCACGATGCCGTCGCCGACCACGCCGCACCAGTGCCCACAGGCACCGTTGTCAGATGTCGCTCCACCCGATGCAGCCATCGCACAGGCACCCCACTGGGATGTATTGCCGCAGTTGCTACGCGATGGCTATCTGTTTGTCGGCAAACAATGCGACGCACTGGGCAGTGACGCGTTTGCCGCGCGGCTGGCATTGCGGCCGGTCGTGTTTGCACGCGGCCCGGATGCGGTTGCCACGTTCTATCATCCGGGGCGCTTCACGCGCGTTGCGGCGCTCCCACCTACGACCTTGCGCCTGCTGCAGGGCAAGGGCAGCGTGCAGCAGCTCGATGGCGATGCGCACCTGCACCGCAAGCAGTTATTCATGGCCGTGCTATCGCCGGCGCAGACCTCGCGCCTGGTCGACTGCTTTATGGACGAGTGGCAGCAGCAGGCCGGCAATTGGGCACGCAGCGCCTACGTCGTACTGCAGCACGAAGCCGAGCATGTCTGTATCGCGCAGCGTGTCGCTCGGCCGGGTTGGCGCTGCACGGGCAGGACAGCCGCGCGATGGCACGCGATGTGGCGGCCATGATCGACGGCGCCGGTGCAGTCGGCCTGCGCTGGTTACGCGGCTGGCACGGTCGTCGGCGGGTCGAACAGTGGGTAGGGCGTAGCGTACGTAATCTGTGCCGGGCAAAAACCCCTGCGCAGTCGAGCATTGCAGCGGCCGTGGTGACGCACTGCGAGCTCGATGGCCGGTCAGTGAGTGAGGCCGTGGCCACGACCGAGCTGATCAATCTGCTGCGGCCGATTGTGGCGATTGCATGCTGGATCAGCTTTGCCGCGCTCGCGCTGCATGAAGACCCGACGTTGCGCCCACGGTTACGCGCCGGCGAGCCGGGATTGCTGCAGAACCTGGTGCAGGAGGTGCGTCGCCACTATCCGTTCTTTCCGATGGTGGCGGGGCGGGTGCGCGTACCGTTCGAATGGCGCGGCCGGCCGTTCCGGCAAGGCGACCGGATGATGCTGGACCTGTATGGAAGCAACCACCACCCGGGCGTGTGGCGACAGCCGCATGTGCTGGACCCTTCACGTTTTCGGCAGTGGCAGGGCAGCGCGTTTGATTTTGTCGCGCAGGGTGGTGGTGTGTTCGACCGCGACCATCGGTGTCCTGGAGAAAACCCGACCATCTCGCTGTTGATGGCGGCGGTGGATGCATTGGCCGCCAGCGACTACGTGCTGCCGGTGCAGGACCTGCGTTATCCCCTGAACCGCTTCCCGAGCCAGCCGCGCAGCGGCATGGTGCTCAGCCATTTCCAGCCGGGCGCCAGACGCACACCGCGCGACCTTCATGCCGTGTGAGGACGCAGTGCGGCGCAGCAACATTCCTTCGCCACATTGCGACGCGGGCGCGACGACCGAGTCACGTCATGCGGCCCAGCATGACAGGCACCTCATCCAGCTGGAGTTTTGCCATGAAGACACGTCGCCCGCTTTTCGCCCTGATGGCGCTGTGCGCCGGCATCAGTCTCTCTGCCCACGCGCAGGACACGGCGCCCGGCGCCAGGCCCTCCGCTCAGCAGCCGACCGGCACCGCCGCGCCGAGCGAGGACGAGCGCGAGGCGCTGGGCATGTTGAGCGCGATCAATCTGGGCGAAATCAATGCGTCCAACCTTGCGTTGCAGAAGCAGGTACAGGGCGGCGTGCGCGATTATGCAACCCGTATGGTCAAGGAGCACACCGACAACAACCAGAAGATCGCCAAATGGCAGCCCGATACCTCGGCGATGGGCGCCAAGTTGCAGATGACCAAGTCCAAGGCCGAGCTAGGCAAGTTGCAGAAGCTCGAAGGCGATGCGTTTTCGACCGCTTATGTGACGGCCATGGTCAAGGACCACACCGATGCGCTGGCCGCGCTCGACAAGAAGCTGATCCCCGATGCCACCTCGCCGCAGGTGCGTCAGCACCTGCAGACCACCCGTCATCATGTGGCCGATCATCTGGCCGACGCCAAGGCCTTGCAGGCCGGCACCAAGGGCGGAGCCCGCTAAGTCATGTCTGTATCGACGCTCAACCCTGTCATCGTCGACGGCGACGGCACGCGGATCGCGCGCAGCATGACCATCCGTGCCGAGCCGCATCAGATCCTGGATGCCTGGTGCGACGCCAATGTGCAGCAAGCGCTGTTGCAGGGAGCTGCAGACCTGGTGTCCGGCGACGGCCATGCGTCGCGCTGGACACTGCATGCACCCTTGCATCAGCAGGTGGCGGTCGAGCTGCGGCGCGGCGAAGCGCGCATGGGCGAATCGGTGCGCTACGAGGTTGAGGGCGAGCATGGACTGCGGCTGGACATCTTGTTGCAGGTACAACCGGCGCGCGGACGCGAGGGCTACGAGGCCACATTGACCCTGCAGTACGCCGTGGATGGGGTCATCGCGCAACTGCTGACCAAGCTGGTGAACCCGGCACCGTACGTCCTGGCTGGAAAGGGGCTACGCCGCCTGCGTGCATGGCTGGAAGCCGGCGAGATGCCGAGCTTGTTGCATACCCCGTCGGCGCGCGGCAGCGCGCACCCCACTTCCTGAGGAGGCTACTCCGTGCGAGCGCTTTGCTGGAACGGTGTCAACGATTTGCGCGTGGAAACCGTGCCCGATCCGGTGCTGGTCAACCCACGCGATGTCATTCTGAAAGTGGGGCTCACCACCACGTGCGGATCGGATCTGCATTTCATCGATGGCTATCTGCCCACCATGCGCAAGGGCGATGTCATCGGCCACGAGTTCATGGGTACGGTGGTCGAGGTCGGGCGTGCGGTGAAGCATGTGCGCGTCGGGCAACGGGTGGTGGTGCCGTCGTTTATTTCCTGCGGCGGCTGCTGGCATTGCGAGCGCAAGGAATTCTCGTTGTGCGACAACACCAACCCCAACTGGGACCTGCAGGAGCCGCTGTTGGGCCATCCCACTGCCGGGATATATGGCTACACGCACGCGTTCGGCGGATATGCCGGCTCGCATGCCACCTATATCCGCGTTCCGCATGCGGACGTGGGTTGTTTCGAGGTGCCTGACGGCATCTCCGATGAAGACGCCTTGTTTCTGTCCGATGCCGGTCCCACCGGTTTCATGGGCGCGGACTTCTGCGATATCCAGCCCGGCGATACGGTTGCGGTCTGGGGCTGCGGTGCGGTGGGGCTGATGGCGATGCAGAGCGCGCGCATCCTGGGTGCCGAGCGCGTGATCGGCATCGACCGGCTACCGGAGCGCCTGGCGATGGCGCGCGACGTGCTGGGCCTGGAAGTGATCGACTACACGGCGGTCGACAGCGTGGTGGACGTGCTACGCGAAATGACCGCTGGCCGCGGGCCGGATGCGTGCATCGATGCGGTCGGCATGGAAGCCCATGGCACCGGCATCGGCCATGCGTATGACCGCGTCAAGCAGGCCTTGCATCTGCATACCGACCGCGGGCAGGCGCTGCGCGAGGCGATCCTGGCCTGCCGCAAGGGCGGCATTCTCTCGGTATTGGGCGTGTACGGGGTAATTGACAAATTTCCACTTGGCGCAGTGATGAACAAGGGGCTCACGGTGCGCACCGCGCAGCAGCACGGGCAGCGGTATGTGCCCAGGTTGCTGGAGCTGGCGCAGGCCGGGCGGCTGAAGTCCGGCTTCTTGTTGACCCACAAGATGCCGCTGGAAGATGCCGTGCGCGGCTATGACATGTTCAAGCACAAACACGACGGCTGCGTGCGTGCGGGATTTGTTCCCTAGCTCACGCGCACCGCGCGTGCAGCGATCAGTCGCCCTGCTGCAGATGCAGCAGGGTTTTTTTGCTGGCGTCAGTGGCCGGCCACGTGTGCATCTGCGTCGACAACGCCCGGGATGTCTGTTGCGTCGTTGAAGTGGCTGCGTAATGCGTCCACCCCGTGCTGCGGCTTTGCCAGCGGGGTAAGGTCCTGGCGATTGGCGCGACGCTCGGCGGTGGAGACCGACGTGGCCCGATCACGCTGATCCATCAACGGTTGCTGCAACTCACCATCGCGGTTGAACGACCAGGCCAGCATCGGCTCGCCAAGCGGAAGCGTATCGCCAGGCCCGCCATCCTTGCGCGAATGCCAGGTGTGCCAGGTCTTGCCGTAGCTATTGATCTTGCTGCGCATCAGCTCCTTTTCCGCTACCAAGGGCAGGTTGGGAGCGGACAGCTGGCCGGACAGGATTTCGCCATTGTGCGGATGCCAGAACGCCCGCTCCGGTTCGGGCAGCTGCGCAAACAGCGTTTCGGAGATGATGTACTCCACTCCGGTGAGATTGGCGCGGGCGGTGTTGCCGTCGTAGAGCGCACATTGCGCCAGGTCTTCGTTGACTTGCTGGCAGTAGTGATGCGCTTCCATCTGCTGGTCCGGCGCGTCCTTCATCGGATGGAAGCCCACCAGATAGATGTCGAGCTTGCCGACCGGTCCGTTGGGTTGCAGTACCTTGGCGCCGGCCTCCAGGACATTGGTCTTGGCGCTTTCCGGTACGCCCGGCGGGGTGACCGATGGTGGACTGCGCGAACAGCTGGCGCACAGGGCAAGACCGATCAACAAGGCTGACTGTCGCATGGCAATCCAATACAGGTGAGTGTGCCCAAGCTAAGAGCGCTGGCGGTGGGCACGACGTGAGCGCTGGCGGGCTAACGCGGCGCAGCTTCACCTCGCTTGAGCATCGGCTTCATGCGCTGGCCGCCATGCTGCGCGTTTACCACTGCGAGCACCGGCCGGCACGCCATGGCAACCACCATCCGCAAGATCGCCACGTTCAACGTCAACGGAATCGCCAGCCGCCTGCCGCATCTACTGGAATGGCTCAAGCGCGAGCAACCTGACATCGTGGGCCTGCAGGAGCTGAAGGCGGTGCAGGAGGCGTTTCCGGAGCAGGCCATTCGCGACGCGGGTTACGGCGTGATCTGGCAAGGCCAGCGCGCCTGGAATGGAGTGGCCTTGCTGGCGCGCGGCGCCGACCCGGTGGAGATCCGCCGCGGCCTGCCATGGGACCCGGGCGACACGCAGAGCCGCTATCTGGAGGCGGCGATTCATGGCGTGGTGGTCGCCTGCCTGTATCTGCCCAACGGCAATCCGCAGCCCGGGCCCAAGTTCGATTACAAGCTTGCCTGGTTTGAGCGCCTGATCCGCCATGCGAAGACGCTGGTGGACCTGCCGCATCCGGTGGCCCTGATCGGCGACTTCAATGTGGTGCCCACCGATGCCGATATCTATGACCCCAAGGGCTGGCGCAAGGACGCCTTGCTGCAACCGGAAAGCCGCCAGGCCTACCAGACATTGGTAGAGCAGGGCTGGACGGACAGCCTGCTGGCCGTGCATGGCGACGCGCCGATCTATACCTTCTGGGATTATTTTCGGCAGCACTTCGCGCGCGATCGCGGTCTGCGTATCGACCATCTGTTGCTCAACCGCGCACTGGCGCCGGGCCTGCAGGATGCCGGCGTGGACAAGTGGGTACGGGCGCTGGAGAAGGCCAGCGATCATGCGCCGACCTGGATCAGCGTGCGCGTGCCCGATGCGATGCCTGAAGCGACTGCCGGCACGCAGGTAACGCCGGCCGCACGCAAACGTGTGGCGGCGAAGAAAACAGCGCGCAAGGCGGTAGCGAAGAAGGCAACCAAGGCCGTTGCCAAGCGCGTGGCGAAGACTGCCGGTGCAGGCGCGGTGGCGAACAAGGACAAGGCCAGTAGTGCGCCTTCTGCCAAGGCTGCGCCTGCCCGCAAGGCGGCAGCGAAGAAGCGCACGCGTCGCGTCGGCACGTCGTAGCGAGATCGCGCAGGAAAGCAGTCGTCACTCGCTGCAGCGCACATCCGGAGCCAGCCACAGTCACTTCGTTACGAATGGTCCCCCACGCGCGCCAATAAACGGTGACGCTGGCATGTCCATGCAGCGGTGCAGCCGGGCCGGTGCCGCTGTTCGCCTACGGCTTCTGCTGTCGCCTTTGAGCAATGTTCAACCGTTTGTTTGCATGCGCGTGTTTCGATGCCCCAGTCGAAGCACGCACACGCAGGCGCAGTGACTGACGCAGCCAACACCTTTCAATCAGCAAGGCCCAGTCGCCGCTGCTTGATCCGGTGCAACACAAAACCGGTAATACCGGTCAGCAGGATCAGCGCATTGCTGACGATGAACACGGCATTGCCCACCAGATAGCTGTACAGAATGAACAGCACCGAGGCGCTGATCTGGCCAATGAACAACCAGCGCGACACGCCCTGCGCTTCATCGGACGTCCACTGCTTGTAGATCTGGCGAATCAGGGTGGCGATGAGGATGGCGCTGGCCAGCCATCCGACGAGGTCGACGAAGTGCATGCGCTGTAATGGTGAGGGAGATGGCCGCGACTGTGCGACGCGCGATGTAGGCAGCGCGTACGAGCAAGTTCAAGCGCGGCGCCTGTGCGCGCGACCCACGCAGTTCCGCGTGCACCCGGCCAGCCCGGCTGTACCGTCCACGCTGCAGCCCGGTATCCTAGCCGCCACGTCTCTCGGTCGGCAGTGCCTCGCTCATGATCAGCTACGCCGAAGCACTTGCCCTCGTGCAGCAGCAGGTCACCACGCTTGCCGGCGAGTGGGTGGACAGCGCCGCGGCCGAGGGCCGGGTGCTTGCGCAGACCCTGTCCAGCCCGGCCGAGCTGCCGCCTTTCGACAACAGTGCGATGGACGGTTTTGCCATCGCCACGGGTGGCCGTGGTGCAGCGGCCGGCAGCGCGCACGACGTGGCCGGCACCGTTGCCGCCGGCGCCGATGCGGTCGATGCCGAGGCGGGTGCTGCGTGGGAGATCATGACCGGCGCCGGCATCCCCGCCGGCGCCGATGCGGTGGTGCCGATCGAGCAGGTGGACGTGTTGAGCCAGGTGGGCTCCGGCCTTGGGCGCATCCGTCTGCGCGCCGACGTGCGTGCGGGGCAGCATATCCGTCGCCGCGGCGAGGATGTGCGCCTGCAGGACGCGGTGATCAGTGCCGGTACCGTGCTGCGTGGTGCGCATCTGATGCTGCTGGCCGGCCTGGGGTGTGCGCAGGTCAAGGTGGTACGCCGGCCACGCGTGGCCTTGATCGCAACCGGGCGCGAGTTGATCAGCGACCCCACGCAGCCCTTGCAGCCCGGCCAGATCCGCGATGGCACCAGCAGCTACCTGCGCAGCCAGTTGCGCGCGGCGGGGGCGCAGCTGGTATGGCAGGGGCAGGTGGGCGATGACGATGCCGCGTTCGACGCCGCGCTGGTGCAGGCGCGTGGCGCCGGCGCAGATGTGATTCTGAGCACCGGCGCGGTGTCGCGCGGGCGCTACGACTTTGTTCCCGATGCGCTGGCCCGGCATGCGGCCAGCCTGCTGTTCCACAAGGTTGCGGTGCGCCCGGGCAAGCCGGTGCTGCTGGCGCGCTTTGGCGATGGCGTGTTGTATGTCGGGTTGCCGGGCAACCCGATGGCCAGCGCGGCGGGGCTGCGGTTTTTTGTCGAGCCGGCGCTGCGTGGATTGCTGGGCATGCCTGCCGAGGGGGCGCTGCGCGTGGCGTTGGACACCCCGATGCAGGCGCGGCCGGTCTGGCGCCAGCACTTGCGTGCCCGGCTGCAGTGCAACGCAGCGGGCGTGCTGGGCGTGCATATCCTGCCGCAGCAGGAGTCGTTTCGGGTGGCGCCGTTGTTGCAGGCCAATGTCTGGGCGGTGCTGGAGCCACAGGCGGATGCGGCCGCACCCGCCACCCATGTGGACGTCTTCGGGCTGGGGCATCTGCAGCCGGCGGCGCCGGTGCCCGTGTTGTGAAGCGGCCCGTGTCCATCCGTCTGCTTGTGCGCACTGCATGAGCGCGCTCCCTGCATGGACCGGCGTGGTGCTGGCCGGGGGGCGCTCCTCGCGCATGGGCCGCGACAAGGCCTTGCTGCCCTGGCATGGGCGTCCGCTGATCGCGCAGATGCAGGCCCTGCTGCGCGGCGCCGGGGCGCAGACGGTACTTGTCAGCGGCCTGCGCCCGGAGTACGACGGCATCGCCGATACGCAACCGGACCTGGGCCCGCTCGGCGGCCTGGCAAGCGTGATCGAGCGCGTGCCCGATGCGACCACGCTGGTGGTGGTGCCGGTAGACATGCCGCTGTTGTCCACGGCCTTGCTGGCGCGGCTGCTGGCGCCCTCAGCGCAGCGCTGCGTCACCTTCGAGGAGCAGATGCTGCCGATGCGGCTGGCTGTGGATACCCGTGTGCGCACGGCGTTAGCCGGGCTGATGGCAGGCGAGGCATCGTCACGTTCGCTGCGCGCCCTGCAGCGTTCACTGCAGTGCCATCGCCTTGCAGTCACCGCCAGCGAACGCGCCGCGTTCGTCAATTGCAATACGCCCGAGCAGTGGAGTCAGCTCATCCATGAAAATCCAGATTGACGGCCAGCACCTGCGGTTCCGTATCGACGAAGCCGAACTGGCCACCTTGCTCGCCGGACGCAGCGTCGAGAATCTGAGCCGCCTGCCGAGCGGGCAGGGTGCACGGCTGGTGCGGCACAGCGTGAGCCTCACCGGCGGCCATGCGGCGTGCAACTGCGCCACCGACCACTGGCAATTGCAGGTGCCGCGCGGTGTACTCGAAGAGCATGCGCGCCAACTGCCCAGCCGCGATGGGCTGAGCTTCCGTTTCGATGCGGGCGCCGGGCACGCCGAGCTGATGACGCTGCAGGTGACCTTCGACGTGGATGTGCGCGACAGTGCGCGCACGCGGTTTCCGAAGACGTAGCGGGCAGCTCAGCGGGTGCGCTTGTTGCCAGCCAGATAAGTCGACGAGCGGACCGGGGCAGTGCACAGGCATCCGACGCCTGCAGCGCTGCGGCCTGAGCGGCCAACAAAACGGCGTGAGCACTCGCAGGTGGGTGCGGGCGGCGCCGGTGAACCGGAATGCGGCTGGTCCCTGCCGCGTCCGCGTACCGGTTGCTCAAGCCTGGCCGCTACGGGTGGGTTTTGTTGCGTGTTCTTGGGCGACACGCCTGCATGACGCGCGACGTTCACCCTGCCAGGCGCACACATGGCGTGCGGCAGAGGCCAGGCACGCGCTCGCAGGCAAGCCCGCCGGCTTTCAGCGCCGCTTCGATGGGCGCCGCCGCTGCGTCGTCGTAGCCCATGCCGCCGCGCAGCGCCACCACGTGCAAGCCATCGTTGGCCAGTTCCAGTAGCAAGGCCTGCTGTGCCTGCGCATCCGCCGGCAGCGCACGCCGCGTTGCATCGCGGCGCGCCAGCTCGAGCACGGCATCGGGTACATCGGCGGCAACCAGCAGCACGTCGGCCAGGTTCATCGCACGCAGCGCCTTCAAGGTCAGCAGCCCCGGGTCGCCGGGGCCGGTGCCGACCAGTTGCACGCTGCCGCGCGCAGGCACGGCGCCGGCATCGTCCAGGGCCGTGTTGAAGGCCACCTCGGCGGCGGCATCGTCGCCGGCCTGCAACAGCAGCGGCACCTGCCCGTCGATGACGCGATCGAACCAGCGCCTGCGGCGGTTCATATCGGGGAACTGGCTGCGGATACGCTCGCGATGACGAGCGAACAGAGCGGCAAACCGGCCAACCGATGCATCCAGCTCGCGCTCGAGCCGCTCACGCAGGCGACGCGCCAGCATCGGCGCGGCGCCGGCTGACGAAATGGCGATCACCAGCGGGTCGCGGTCCACGATCGCCGGCACCTGGTAGGTGGACAGCTCGGCATCGTCCACCACATTGACCAGGCGCTGACGTGCGCCGGCCGCTGCGGCCACGCGCTGATTCAGCTCGGTATCGTCGGTGGCGGCGACCACCAGCCACACCGTGTCGATCCACGCCGGATCGAACGTGCCACCCAATTGCTCGAAGCGCCCGGCCTGCATCAGTTCTGCAAGCTCTGGCGACAGTGCATGTGCATACAGGCGGATGTGCGCGCCGGCCTTGAGCAGCGCCAGCACTTTGCGCGTGGCGACCTCGCCACCGCCGATCACCAGCACGGCGCGCCCCTGCAGATTTGCGAACAACGGAAACAACGGCATCAGACTCGCTCCGAAAGGATGACTCGCACCGACGGCATGTTGCATGGCACCATCGGCGCACGTCCACACGCCTCGCTGCCGCCAATGCGTGTTTTGCTCGTCAACGATACCGAAAAGCCCATCGGCGAACTGCGCCAGGCATTGACGCGCGCCGGCTATACGGTGCTCGACGATGTGGCGTCGGTCGGTGCGCTGTTGCACGCGGTGCAAAGCCAGCAACCGGATGTGGTGGTGATCGACGTGGATTCGCCCTCGCGCGACACCCTGGAGCAATTGTCGATGCTGCATGCCCATGCGCCGCGCCCGGTGGTGATGTTTTCCGGCGATGGGGACGATGCGCTGATCCACGCCGCCGTCGGTGCGGGCGTGACGGCATACGTAGTAGATGGCCTGGCGCCGGCGCGGCTGGCGCCGATCGTGCAGGTGGCGTTGGCGCGGTTTGCGCACGAAAGCAGCATGCGAAAACGCCTGGACGATGTGCAGCAGGCCTTGCAGGACCGCAAGCAGATCGACCGTGCCAAGGGCTTGTTGATGGAAAAACGCGGCCTCAGCGAGGCCGATGCATACGCTGCGCTGCGCCAGCAGGCGATGAAGCAGGGCGTCAAGCTGGCCGAGGTGGCGCGACGCATCGTGGCCATGGCCGAATTGCTGGGATGATGACATGAGCCAACCTGACGTTCCTGTGTTGCGCGTGGCCTACATGCCGCTGATCGACTGCGCCCCGTTGGTTGCCGCGCAGCGGCTGGGCCTGGACCGTGCGCATGGCCTGCACCTGGAGCTGCAGCGGCAAGCCTCGTGGGCCGGCGTGCGCGACCGCCTGCTGGCCGGCGAGGTGGATGCGGCGCATGCCCTGGCCAGCCTGGTGTACGCCATCGACCTGGGCATTGCCGGGCCGCAATGTCCGATGGCCTTGTTGATGACGCTCAACCACAACGGCCAGGCGATCACCATGGCGCCGGGCCTGGCGCAGGCGCTGGCCAATGGCCAGACACTGCCGCAGGCACTGTCCGGGCTGGGTCGGCGCGCAGTGTTCGCGCAGACGTTTCCCACCGGCACGCACGCGTTGTGGCTGTACTACTGGCTGGCTGCAGGCGGGGTAGACCCGATGCGCGATGTCGATGTGCTCACCATTCCGCCACCACGGATGCCCGAGGCATTGGCCAGTGGGCTGGTCGATGGGTATTGCTCCGGGGAGCCGTGGGCAGCGGTCGCGCAGGCGCAGGGCAGTGGTGCGCGGGTGATCCGCAGTGGCGAGCTCTGGCCTGGCCATCCAGAGAAGGTGCTGGCGTGCCGGCGCGAGTTCGCCGCCCTGCAGCCGGAGCTGACGCAGCAGCTGACCGCCTGCGTGCTGGACGCCTGCCGCTGGCTGGATGCAGGGCCGGACAGCCGGGCCCAGTGTGCGCAGTGGCTTGCGGAGCCGCAGCATATCGGGGTGTCGGCAGCGCATCTTGCCGCGTGTCTGGATGCCAATGCCGACGCCGATGCGGCCAACGTCGATGCGACGGCGCTGGCCTTCCATCGCGATGGCGCGGTCAACATGCCGTGGCTATCGGATGGCCAGTGGTTCCTGAGCCAGTTCCAGCGCTGGGGGTGGCACGCCATCAAGGACGACGACCTCGCGCGGCTACGGGACATCCATCGCCTGGATAACTACCGCAGTGCCGCCGCGCGCATTGGCGTGGCCGTGCCGGAAGGCGATGACCGCCGCAATCGCTTGTTCGATACCCCCAGCGACGACTGACAACTCGCGCGGTGGTGACGCGCTGGAGTGGGGATCAGGACGGGGCGAATGCACTGCGACTTTGCTGCAGGGCCTTGCCGGCCCACTGTAGTGGGACACGCTGCAAGTACGTCGCTGTAGCTCCGTGGCGGCATCCATGCCGCCACGGGTCCCGCGAAGGTGAGGCGCCGCGCCCTCGACCAGACTTGAAGATAGCCAAGTGATCGCGAGACGCACGATACAGTTGTCGATACCTCATTGCTCAGTAACGGCGGATCAGGCGGAGAGCGGATCATCTGCGCCTTTGCTGCAGGGCCCTTGCCCGCCCACCATCGCAGGACACGCCGCAAGTACATCCATGTAGCTCCTTGGCGGCATCCATGCCGCCAAGGGTCCCGCGACGGTGGGCGGGCAAGGACCAGTGGAGATGGTCGATCTGCATGGATTTCAACAGCGACTCGCAAGCTGCAACGCGGCGTCTTTGCTTTTCAAAAAGACCGCCAGCCAACTGTCTGGCGTGGTGTCCTCACCGATTGCGGGACCGTGTGGCGGCATGGATGCCGCCACCGAGCCCCCATGGACGGGTTGACGGCGTGTCCCGCGAGCGGTGAGGACACCGCGCCCTCGACCAGGCGTGAAGATCGCCAAGCGCGCGAGACACGCACGATGCGAGCGTCGCTACTCGATTGCTCAATCCCGCGAGCGGTGAGGGCCGCGCCCTCGACCAGACTTGAGGATCGCCAAGCCATCGCGATACGCGCGATACGCGCGATGCAGTCGTCGCTACCTGGCACCTCGCTGCCCGACGGCCACCGCACGGTCTTGGTGCATTACTGCACGAAAGCCGGGAATGGGAAGATGCAAGCAGTACTGCGGTGCCGCTGGAAAAGCCATGGGCCTCTCACGCAAACCGACTATTTTTCAATCACTTGTGATGTCGTGACGCCACGGTGAATAAGTTGGCACGGTGATTGCGTAGCACTCACGTGCAGGTGCAACGGCGTGCCTGCAACAACACGTACACGGTGCAGCGGTTCAACGGCGACCCGCACGCATCCAGGACAACGGCGTCCTTCCGGTTTACCGGAGGGGCGCCGTTTTTTTTTGGCCATCGCACTCGAAGAGGTCTCCATGCAGCGCTCGTTCTGGCGATCCGGGCACACGCCCACCTTGTTCGCATCCTTCCTGTATTTCGACCTGAGCTTCATGGTGTGGTATCTGCTGGGACCACTGCAGGTGCCGATTGCGCAATCGCTGGGGCTGGACACGCAGCAGCGCGCCCTGATGGTGGCGGTGCCCATCCTGTGCGGCGCGGTCTTGCGCCTGGTGCTGGGCATGTTTGCCGACCGCATCGGGGCAAAGCGTGCCGGCGTGATGGCGCAGCTTGCCGTGATCGCGGCCTTGTTCGGTGCCTGGCAGTTGGGCGTGCAGAGCATGGGCCAGGTGCTGCTGCTGGGCGTGTTGCTCGGTATCGCCGGCGCTTCGTTTGCAGTGGCATTGCCGTTGGCATCGCGCTGGTATCCGCCCGAGCATCAGGGTACTGCGATGGGCATTGCCGGTGCCGGCAATTCCGGCACGGTGCTGGCCGCATTGTTCGCACCCATGCTGGCGGCAGCGTTCGGCTATCAGAACGTGTTCGGGCTGGCGTGCATCCCGTTGGTGCTGACGTTGATCGTGTTTGCTTCCATCGCCAAGGAGGCGCCCACGCCAGTGGCACGCAAGCAGTGGTCCGACTACGGGCGCGTGCTGGTGGGCAACCGCGATGCGTGGCGCTTCATGTTTTTCTACGCGATCACCTTTGGCGGGTTCTCCGGCTTTGCCAGCGCGCTGCCGGGCTACTTCCACGACCAGTTCGACTTCGATGCGCGTACCGCCGGCTGGGCGACCGCGGCCTGCGTGCTGGCCGGGTCGGTGATGCGGCCGCTGGGCGGGGTGATTGCCGACCGCGTCGGCGGTACCCGCGCCTTGCTGGCGGTGTATCTGCTGGTGGCCACACTGGTGGGCATTGCCGGGTTTGGTGCAGGCGGCGCCACCATCACGCTGGCGTTGTTCGTGCTGACGTTGCTGTGCCTGGGCGCCGGTAATGGCGCGGTGTTCCAGCTGGTGCCGCAGCGGTTCGGCCAGGAGATCGGCGTGATGACCGGGTTGATCGGCATGGCTGGTGGCATTGGCGGCTTTGCACTTGCCGCCGGGTTGGGTGTGCTCAAGCAGCACACCGGCAGCTATGCCCTGGGCATGTGGCTGTTTGCCGCGTTCGCACTCGGTGGCTGGGGCTTGCTGGCTGGCGTCAAGACCCAGTGGCGCAGCGAATGGTCCACCGCCGGCGCGGCACGCGTCTGACATGTCGACAGGAATCCAGGCAATGAAGCAACCCAGATTGGTCGTCATCGGCAACGGCATGGCCGGCATCCGCACGGTGGAAGAACTGCTCAAGCTGATGCCGGGCATGTACCACATCACCGTGTTCGGCGCCGAGCCGCATCCCAACTACAACCGCATCCTGCTTTCACCGGTGCTGGCCGGCGAGCAGGAGTTCGACGATATCGTGTTGAACCCGCTGCAGTGGTACCGCGACAACGGCATCCAGCTGCATCTGAACACCGAAGTCACGCGCATCGACCGGGTGCGTCGCCGCGTGATTGCCGCCGATGGCACCGAGGCCGAATACGACCGGTTGTTGATCGCCACCGGCTCGGTCCCGTTCGTGCTGCCGGTTCCGGGCAATGACTTGAAAGGCGTGATCGGGTATCGCGATATCCAGGACACCCGCACTATGATCGACACCGCGCGCACGAAGCAGCACGCGGTGGTGATCGGCGGCGGGCTGCTGGGCCTTGAGGCGGCCAATGGCCTGAAGCTGCGCGGCATGGACGTCACCGTGGTGCATCTGGCCGGCTGGTTGCTGGAGCGCCAGCTCGACCCGGTGGCCGGCAATCTGCTGCAGCAGGCGCTGCGTGCACGCGGGCTGGAGTTCCGCCTCAACACCGCCACCAGCGCGTTGCTGGGCAATGCGCAGGGCGAAGTGATCGGGGTGAAGTTTGCCGATGGCAGCGAGATTCCGGCCGATCTGGTGGTGATGGCCGCCGGCATCCGCCCCAATACGCGCCTTGCCGAAGAAGCCGGCATCCACTGCTCGCGCGGCATCGTGGTCAACGACAGCCTGCAGAGCTTCGACCCGCGGGTGTATGCGGTGGGCGAGTGCGCCAATCATCGCGGCATTGCCTACGGCCTGGTGGCGCCGTTGTTCGAGCAGGCCAAGGTGTGTGCGAACCATCTGGCGCAGTTCGGCATCGGCATCTATCGCGGCTCGGTGGCCTCGACCAAGCTCAAGGTCACCGGGATCGATCTGTTTTCTGCAGGCGATTTCATGGGCGGCGATGGCTGTGAAGAGATCGTGCTGTCCGACCCGGCCGGCGGCGTCTACAAGAAGCTGGTGATCCGCGACGACGTACTGGTGGGTGCGTGCCTGTACGGCGACACCAGCGATGGCGGCTGGTACTTCAAGTTGCTCAAGGACGGCACGCCGATCCAGGCGCAGCGCGACCAGCTGATCTTCGGCGAGAGCGCGTTGGGCGACGCCGGCACCGGCGGCCAGGACCGCGCCAGCGTGATGGCCGACAGCGACGAGGTCTGCGGTTGCAACGGCGTGTGCAAGGGCACGATCGTCAAAGCCATCAGCGAGCAGGGGTTGTTCACTGTCGATGAAGTGAAAAAGCACACCAAGGCGGCCAGCTCCTGCGGCTCGTGTACCGGCTTGGTCGAGCAGATCCTGATGAATTGCCTGGGCTCCAACTTCCAGGAAACCCCCAAGACCAAGGCCGTGTGCGCGTGCACCGATCTGAGTCATGGCGAGGTGCGTCGCGCCATCCGCGAGCACAAGCTGCTCACCCATGCGCAGGCCTACGCCTTCATGGAATGGCGCACGCCCAACGGCTGCGCCACCTGCCGGCCGGCGATCAACTACTACATGCTCTCGACCTGGCCGCATGAAGCCATCGACGACCCGCAATCGCGTTTCATCAACGAGCGTGCGCACGCCAACATCCAGAAGGACGGCACGTTCTCGGTCATTCCGCAGATGAAGGGCGGGGTGACCAATGCGGGCGAGCTGCGCCGCATTGCCGACGTGGCCGACAAATACGCCGTGCCGATGGTCAAGGTCACCGGCGGCCAGCGCATCGATCTGCTCGGGGTCAAGAAGGAAGATCTGGTGGATGTGTGGCGCGATCTGGGCATGCCCTCCGGTCACGCCTACGGCAAGTCGATCCGTACGGTGAAGACCTGCGTGGGCAGCGAGTTCTGCCGCTTCGGCACGCAGAACAGCACGCAGATGGGCATCGACCTGGAAACCATGCTGGCCAACATGTGGAGCCCGCACAAGGTGAAGCTGGCGGTGTCCGGTTGTCCGCGCAACTGCGCCGAATCCGGCATCAAGGACGTGGGCATCATCGCGGTGGACTCGGGCTGGGAACTGCACGTTGGCGGTAACGGTGGCATCAAGACCGAAGTGGCCCGCTTCCTGGTCAAGGTGAGCACCGCCGAGGACGTGCGCGAATACACCGGCGCCTTTCTGCAGCTGTATCGCGAGCAGGCCTATTACCTGGACCGCACCGTGCATTACATCGCGCGCGTCGGCCTGGATTACATCCGCGCGCAGGTGGTGGACGACGCGGCCAACCGGCGTGCGCTGTACGAGCGACTGCTGTATTCGCTCGAAGGCCTGGTCGACCCGTGGAAGGCGCGCATCGCCGGCGAGCGCCGGCAGGAATATCAACCGCTGCGCATTGCCGCGCCGCCCGCCACGGTGGAGGAATGAACATGCCGCACGACGCATGGGTGCGCGTGTGCGCCTTGCAGGATTTGCCGACGCTGGGCGCGCGCGTGCTGGAGGTGCAGGGCCTGCCGCCGATCGCCATCTTCCGCACCGCCAGCGACCAGGTGTTCGCGTTGCGCGACCGCTGCCCGCACAAGGGTGGGCCGCTGTCGCAAGGCATCGTGGCCGGCGACACCGTGACCTGCCCGCTGCACGGCTGGGCGATCGCGCTGCAGAGCGGGCAGGCCTGCGCACCGGACGTGGGCTGCGCGCCGCGCTACCCGATCAAGGTGGAGGCCGACGCGGTGTGGATCGTGCTGCAGGCGGTGGCGCAGCCGGACGCCGTTGCCGAGCCGGCCGCATGAGCGAAGGCCTGCAGCCGCCGTCGCCCGCCACCGCAGCCCTGCCGCAAGGGGCTGCGCCGATGCATCGCATCACGCGCTCGACCTGTTGCTACTGCGGGGTGGGCTGCGGTGTGCTGATCCACAGCGAGCACGACGCCGACGGCGAACGCATCGTCGGGATCGAAGGCGACCCGCTGCATCCTGCCAACCGCGGGCGTCTGTGCAGCAAGGGCCTGGCGCTGCCGCAGACGGTGGCGAGCACGCAGGGGCGGGTTGTCGCGCCGGAGCTGCGCCGTCATCGGCAGGCTCCGCGTGCAGCGGTGAGCTGGGATCAGGCGCTGCAGCATGTCAGCAGCAAGCTGGCGGCGATCGTGCAGGAGCATGGCCCCGATGCCGTGGCGTTCTATCTGTCGGGGCAGTTGCTCACCGAGGACTACTACGTCTTCAACAAGCTGGCCAAGGGCCTGCTCGGCACCAACAATATCGACACCAATTCGCGCCTGTGCATGTCCAGCGCGGTCACCGGTTACAAGCTTGCGCTCGGCGCGGACGGCCCGCCGACCTGCTACGACGATCTGGAGCTGGCACAGACGGTGCTGTTTGCCGGCAGCAACATGGCGTACGCGCATCCGGTGCTGTTTCGCCGGCTCGAAGACGCGCGCGCACGCAACCCGGACATCCGCTGGATCGTGATCGACCCGCGGCGCACCGATACCGCGGCCATGGCCGACCTGCACCTGGCCATCGAACCCGGCACCGACGTCGCCCTGTTCAACGGCATGCTGCACCACCTGATCTGGGAGGGTCTGGTGGATGCGCATTTCGTTGCGGCGCATACCGATCAGTTCGATGCCCTCAAGCGAATGCTGCGCGAATACACCCCGCGCATGAGCGCCGAGATTTGCGGGATCTCGCACGAGGACCTGGTGCGGGCGGCCGAGTGGTTCGGGCGCAGCCCGGCGGCGTTGTCGCTGTATTGCATGGGCTTGAATCAGTCGGCGCACGGCACCGACAAGAATCTGGCGTTGATCAACCTGCATCTGGCCACGGCGCAGATCGGCAAGCCCGGCGCCGGGCCGTTCTCGTTGACCGGCCAGCCCAATGCGATGGGCGGGCGCGAAGTGGGCGGCATGGCCACGATGCTGGCCGCCCATCGCGAGATCGGCAATGCCGAGCATCGCGCGGAGGTGGAACACCTGTGGGGCGTGCCGGCCGGGCGTATCTCGCCGACCCCCGGCACACCGGCGGTGCAGTTGTTCGAGCGCCTGCGTACCGGCACGCTGAAGGCGGTGTGGATCGTCTGCACCAACCCCGTGCACTCGATGCCGGAGGTGGCCGGCATCCGCGCCGCGCTGGAACAGGCCGAGCTGGTGATCGTGCAGGACGCGTTTTCCGGCACCGACACCGTGCCGTATGCCGACGTCCTGCTGCCGGCGGCCAGCTGGGGCGAGAAGGACGGCACGGTGACCAACTCCGAACGCCGCATCACCCGCGTGCGCAAGGCCGTGGAGCCGCCGGGCCAGGCGCGTGCGGACTGGTGGATCGCCAACGAAGTCGCGCGACGGCTGGAAGCCCGGCTGGCGCCGGCAACCGGCGCGGGGCTGTTCGCATTCGACAGCACCGCGCAGATCTTCGATGAGCACCGTGCGTTGACGGTGGGGCGCGATCTGGACATCGGCGGGCTGGATTACCCGCAACTGGACAACGGCCCGCAGCAATGGCCGTTTCCTGCCGGCGCTGCGCATGGGCAGGCACGACGCTATACCGATGGCGTGTTCGCCACTGCCAATGGCCGCGCGCAGTTCCATGCAACGCCGTATCGCAAGGTGGCCGAAGCCACCTCGGCGCGCTTTCCGATGCGCCTGCTCACCGGCCGCCTGCGCGACCAATGGCATGGCATGTCGCGCACCGGTCGCGTGGCCGCCGCCTATGCCCACAGCCCCGAGCCAGCGCTACGCATGCACCCGGACGATGCCGCACGGCGCGGGCTGGTTGCGGGCGAGCTGGTGCAGGTGGCCAGCAAGCGCGGGGCGCTGGTGCTGCCGCTGGAATTGTCGGACGAATTGCGCTCCGGCACGGTGTTTGCGGCAATGCACTGGAGCGGGCAGGCGCTGTCCAGCGGCGGCATCAACGAGGTCAGCACGCCGGCGGTGGATGCGCGCTCGCAGCAGCCCGAGCTCAAGCATGCGGCGGTGCGGGTGGAAAAGGCGGTGTTCGGCTGGCATCTGCTGGCCGCACGCCGCGGCGATGCGTTGGCGCTGCACCAGGCGCTGCAACCGCTGCTGCGCGAGTGCGGCTATGCCAGCCTGCGCCTGCATGCCGAAGCGCCGAGCGACGGCGGCGGCGAATGGGCGGTCCTGCATGCTGCCTGCGAACGCGCACCCGAGACGGCGTGGATCGAGCGCCTGGTGGCGGCGCTGCAACTGCCGGCCGGCGCCGACGTGCTGGAATACCGCGATCTGCGCCGTGGGCTGATGCGCCGGGTCGGCTGGCGGACCCAGGACGGGCACAGCCATATCGATGGCCTGTTGCTCACCGCAGCCCAGCCCAGTGACGCCAACCAGGCACTGCTGGCCACCGCATTGGCCGGCAAGCCGTGGCGCGCGGCGCGGCTGGCGGTATTTGCGCAGACGCCGGTCGCGCCCAGCGACCCGATCGTCTGCACCTGCATGAACGTTGCGGCGTCGGCGATCCACGCCGCCATCGACGACGGCGCCGATGTGGCGCAGCTCAAGCAACGGCTCGGCTGCGGCACCGTCTGCGGCTCGTGCGTTCCGCAACTGACCCGGCTGTGCCGGCAACCGCGGCTGGCCTGATGCACCTCCACCCTCCACACACTGCGAGATCTCCTATGTCCGTCATTCCTTCCTGCGCGCGTGATGTGGTGTTGTTGTCCGCCGGCCCCGGCGATCTGGACCTGCTGACCATCAAGGCGGTCAAGGCACTGGCCTCGGCACAGGTGCTGCTGCTCGACGACCTGGCCAACCCCGACATCGTGGAACTGGCACCGCAGGCGCGGGTGATCCGCGTGGGCAAGCGCGGCGGTTGCCGCTCCACGCCGCAGGAGTTCATCTGCCGGCTGATGCGGCGGTATGCGTTGCAGGGATTGCGCGTGGTGCGGGTCAAGGGCGGCGACGCATTGTTGTTTGGCCGTGCCGGCGAAGAGATCGGTTTCTTGCGCCGCGCCGGCGTGGGCGTGCAGGTGATCAACGGGGTGAGCGCGGCGTTTGCGGCGGCGGCGGCGCTGGACGTCTCGCTGACCCATCGCAGTCACTGCCACGGCATCAGCTTCGTCACGGCGCACACCCACGACCATGGCGAGCCGAACTGGGGCGCGCTCGCTGCCAGCGGCACCACGCTGGGCATCTACATGGGCTTGCGCCGCGCCGATGCCGTGGCCACGGCATTACTGGCGCATCTGCCGGCCAGCACGCCGGCCGCCATCGTGCAGGCGGCAACGCGGCCGGAGCAACAACGCCGGCTCACCACGCTGGGAGAGCTCGGCGTTACCGCCGCCGCCATGCTGCCGGGCCTGCCG
Source organism: Xanthomonas sp. NCPPB 1068 (assembly GCF_041479385.2). NCBI lineage: Bacteria > Pseudomonadati > Pseudomonadota > Gammaproteobacteria > Lysobacterales > Lysobacteraceae > Xanthomonas > Xanthomonas sp. NCPPB 1068. The sequence continues at coordinate 2,380,586 of NZ_CM192986.1, forward strand.
ACCTTGCTGCTGGTGGGAGAGGCGCTGTCCGAGGCTTCTGCCGGGTGCGACGACCGCCTTGCGTCGATGCCGGAGCAGGCCGTTGGCTGAGCGGTGCGGGTACCGCACCCGCGACGCTGCAAGTTTGTTGCAGGGCCGATGCTCGCCCGCCATCGCGCAACGCGCCGCACGTACGTCCATATGAGCTCCATGGCGGTACCCATGCCGCCACGGGTCCCGCGACGGTGGGCAGACAGGGACCAGCACGATGATCGCTGCGCAGGGCCTTCGAAGAGCGGCCAGCGACGCGGCGTCTTCATTCTTCCCCCGACACAGGTGCGATGAGGGCCGGTCGATCACCGTGCCCGTGCGTGGCTACGACCCGGCACGCCATCGCCGCATTGGTGGTTGCGAGCCTCGGCTCACCCTAGCGGCGCGCCAGCACGCGCTTGGCCCAGCGCAGCGCGACCCGCTCGTAAAGCAGGTGATACGCCACGCCCAGCAACAGCGCAGCGGCCACGCTGAGCAGCAGATTCACCGGCCAGCTCGCCAGCGCACCGAGGCGCCGGGTGGCACGCGCCACCAGCGACATCAGCGGCATGTGCACCAGGTAGATGGCGTAGGACGCATCGCCGAGCAACACCAGCGCTGGGCCCACGCGCAGCCAGCCGCGCCATTCCGCACGCACCAGCACCACCAGGGCACCGGCCACCGCCAGGCCAAACAGCGGCGAATAGGCGCGCTGCAGCCCGCTGCCGACGAAGCACCACAGCGCCACCGCCGCGATCGCACCGCCAGCCCACACCGGCCAGCGTGCGGTGCCGAGCGTTGCCCGTGCAGCCAACAGACCGAACACGAACTCCAGCGTGATCGGGTGCAGCAGCAACGCGCGCCAGGACAGATCGACGGGCTGCTCGAACGGTGCACCGGCAACATGATGGAGCGCGACGAGCGCGGCCCATGCCAGCGCGCAGCGCAGCGGGTAGCCGCTGCGAAAGAACAGCCACGCCAGCGCATAGAACATCAGCTCGTAACTCAGCGTCCACGCAACGCCCAACGCGGATTGGCCGTGTACCGGCAGCAGGCTGAGCGTGGCCAGCCACGACCAGCCCATCTCGCCGCTGTCCCAGGCCGGACGCAGCGTGTAGGCCAACGCCAGCGCAAGGCCGACCGGCCAGTACGGCAGATAGATCCGGGTGAGGCGGCTGCTGGCGTAGTCGCGGCTCCAGCCCGGCGTCCGGGTACTGGCGTGGTTGACGTAGTAGAGGATGAAGCCGGACAGCACGAAGAAGAAATCCACGCCCAGATAGCCGTGCGCCAGCGCGGCGGCTACGGCAGCCGGCAATGGCTCCACCAGATGCGTGGTCGGCAGCACGCTATGACTGAGCACCACCAGCAGCGCGGCCAGTGCGCGCCCGGCCTGCAGGACGCGGAGGGTGGGGCGGGCGGGAAGGGACACCATCGCGAGCGGCAGCGCAGGTGCGGGAGGCCCGCCTGCGGTCAGGCGGCCGGCACGGCAGCGTTGCCGAACATGTCGGCCTGCTCGGCGCGCAGGCGGTCGATCAGACGGTGCCCGGGAAGCTGCACATCGTCGTAGCTGAGCACCTGGTCCTTGCGCACCGCATGGCGCAGCACGCAGCCTTCGGCCACGCCCATCGGCAGCAGCCGCGCCCCTGCGGTGAGGTCGGCACGCTCGCACTGGCCGTAGCTCATGTAACCGCCCAGCCCGTCGATGATCTCGCCTGCGGCAAGGTCGCGCTTGGCGGTGGCGACCACCTCGACCAGCGGCGCCCCCAGCGGCTGCAACACCGCATCGCCCATCAACACCACGCGCGCAACCGACAACGGCACCTCGAAATGGCACAGGTGATACGGCGTGTAGAAGCTGTACAGCGGGCCCTCGCCGAGCTTGTAGAGATTGAGATAGTGCCGCTGCCTGGCATCGTCGTGGCTGGCCAGCACGAACACGCCCGGCGAGGGCAGGGCGCCGACCACGTAATCCACCGCGCCTCCGGCCGCGCGCAAGGCGTCGATGTCGTAGCGCGTGGTCAACTCGTCCACATGCCCGCGGTGCGTGTAGCCGGTCATGCCACGCTGCAGGATCGACATGCCGGTGCCATTGGCCACGATGGCCTGTTCGAAGCTGATCTTGGTGCCGTCGGCGAAGCTGGTCACCATGTGCGGGTCCTGCCCCCACTGCGCCGCAAATGCGGCTTGCGTGGCCGGGGTGCGATACGGGTCCTGCAGTCCCTTGATGTTGCCGCACAGCAACGGGGTCAGGCCGATCGAGCGCACGAAGCGGTACAGGTTCATCTGTACGCCCGGCTGGTCGCCATCGCAGGCACTGAAGATCACCCCGGCCGCGTCGGCCTTGCGCTTGAGCAGCGGGCCGACGGTGCCATCGAGCTCGGCATTCATCGTGACCATATGGCGGCCGTTGGCGATCGCGCCCAGGCTGATGCGGGCGCCGTAGTCGATGGCGCCGGTGGCATCGATCAGGCAATCCAGGCCGGCGCATTCGTAGACCAGCGCCGGGTCGTCGGTGACGGCCGGGATGCCGGCAGCGATCTGGCGCTGCAAGGCGCTGGCGCCATCGACCAGCTGCGCCTGTTGGCCGGCCTGCCGATAGGCCTCCAGCGCCTTGTCCACGCTGCGGTTGCAGATCACCGCCACGCGCATGCCCGGCACTGCCTGGGCGATCTGGTTGACCAGCCCGCGCGCCATGAAACCGGCGCCGTACAACCCCACCTGCAACGGGCGCCCGGCGGCTGCACGCGCCTGCAACAAGCGATCCACGTTCATGCGCGCTCCTGCGCGGTGAGCCCGGCCAGCAGGGGAATGCCGTGGGCCTGCGCATCGAAGTCCGGCCAGCCGGTGTCCTTGTCGGAGACGCACTGCGGTACGCGCGGCCAGCGCACGCCGATGCGCGCATCGTCCCAGCGCAGCCCGCGTTCGGCCTGCGGTGCATACATGGCACTGGCGAAGTACAGCGCTTCGGTCTGCGGCTGCAGGGTGATGAAGCCATGCGCAAAGCCGCGCGGCACATACAGCGCCAGACGGTTGTCGGCACTGAGCTCGGTGCCGTACCACTGCAGATAGGTGGGCGAATCCGGGCGCAGGTCGACGATGGCATCCCACAGCGCCCCGCCGATGCAGCGCACGATCTTGACCTCGGCGGCGGGCGGCAACTGGTAGTGCATGCCGCGCAAGGTGCCGGCTTCGGCATTGAACGAGTTGTTGACCTGGACGAACGCAGAGGCCAGACCGGCCTGCGCCATTTCGTCGCTGCAGAACACCCGTGCAAACCAGCCGCGCGCATCGCCGCGCGGTTCCGGCGCGATCACGAACGCACCTGCCAGCGGCGTGGGGTGGAAGATCATGCCGCTGCCCTCAGGTCCGCTGCCAGCGTGCCCGCGTCGACCAACTGCTGCAGGATCCGCAGGCGAATGAAGTCCGAGTTCCGGCGGAAGTCGCGATCATCAAAGCCGGCACGCTGCAGGTCATCGCGCAGTTCGGTGATGGTGGAGCGCAGTGTCTCCTGCGGCTGATGCGCAGGCGCCAACCGTTCGAACAGGGAGAAATCCACCCGGTAGGAGCGGTTGTCTGCCGGTGCATCGGCGCAAACCGACACGCTTGCGCTGGGGAATGCCACACCCACGGCCTGGGCGAGATCGCGGATCTGCACGTTCCAGCGCTGCGCGCCCGCATTGACGAACAGGAACTGCCCACCGTTGTCCGGTGCGCGACGCGATGCCCAGTCGATGGCACGTGCCATGTCGCGCACGTGGATCAGTGGCCGCCACGGCGAGCCGTCCGACAGCACCTCGACGCTGCCGTTGGCCACCGCACCGGCGACGAAATCGTTGAGCACCAGGTCCAGCCGCAGCCGTGGCGACGCGCCGCATGCAGTGGCAAAGCGCAGGCAGGTGATCACCATGCGGGTGTCCAGGCGCGCGAGCGCACGTTCGGTGTCGATCTTGGAGTGCGCATAGGCGGTCAGCGGCGCGACATCGCTGCGCTCGGACCGCGGCGTGCCATCGGCTGCTGCGCCATACACGCTGCAGCTGGACGCGAACACGAAATGCCCCACGCCCGCCTGCGCGGCAGCCTCTGCCACGGCGACGCTGGCACGGCAGTTGATCGCATCGGTGACCTGCTCGAAGCGCTTGCCCATCGCATCGTTGGAAATCGCCGCCAGATGCACCACCGCGTCGAACCCGCGCAGCTGCTGCGCATCGAGATCGCGCACATCGCCGAACCACTGCTGGTCCAGCACCACTTCCGGCAGCCGTCGCGGGTCGGACAGGCAGTGCGCAAACCAGCCGCGGTCGATGCCGACCAGCCAGGCCTGCGGATAGCGCTGACGTAGGTGCGCGGCCACGACCGGGCCGATATAGCCCATGTTGCCGGTGATCAGAATGCGCATGCTTACTCCCACACGCGCCAGGGCGCGCGATTGGTGGACCAGAGGGTTTCCAGATGGTTGCGGTCGCGCAAGGTGTCCATGGGCTGCCAGAACCCGTCGTGGCGATAGACACTCAACTGGTCGCGGTCGACCAGCGCTTCCAGCGGGCTGTTTTCCCAGACCGTGCTGTCGTCCTCGATCACGTCGATCACTTGCGGGTCGAGCACGAAGAAGCCCCCGTTGATCAGTCCATCGCCGTCGACCGGCTTCTCGCGGAAACCGGTCACCTGCCCACCGTCCAGGCGCAGTGCGCCAAAGCGCCCCGGTGGCTGCACGGCGGTGACCGTGGCCAGCCGTCCTTCGCGGTGATGCAGCGCGATGGCCGCACCGATGTCGATGTCGGCCACGCCGTCGCCATAGGTCATGCAGAACGCCGATTCGCCGCGCAGATGCTCACGCACCCGACGCAGGCGCCCGCCGGTCATGGTCTGCGCCCCGGTGTCCACCAGCGTCACCCGCCACGGCTCGGCGCGGGTGTTGTGCAAGGTGGTGGTATTGCTGCCGAGGTCGCAGGTCACGTCCGACTCGCGCATGTGGTAGTTCATGAAGAAATCCTTGACCACCTCGCCGCGATAGCCCAGACAGACGATGAAATCCTGGATGCCGTGATGGGCGTAGATCTTCATGATGTGCCAGAGGATCGGCTTGCCGCCGATCTCCACCATGGGCTTGGGGCGGATGGCGGTTTCCTCGGAAAGGCGCGTGCCCAGTCCGCCCGCCAGAATGACTGCTTTCATTGCTGATCCCTCGATCTGAAACACATGCGGCGCTGCGGTCACGCGGTCAAGCTCATCGCCAGCGTCGGCGGGGAGGCGGCGTGCTCGGCCATGGCGGCCAGACTGTCGAGCAGGGCGATGCGCTCGGCCAGCAACGGTGGGCGCGGCAACTGCAGGGTGTCGAGCACCTGCGCCCAGCGGTGTGCCCAATCGTGCCGGCGCAGTGACTGCACCGTGTTGTGGACGCGCGCCCGTGCCAGGCGGTCGGTCTGCTGCTCCAGCTCCTGCAGGAAGGCGCCAATGTCGTCCAGTGCCGGCGGCAGCTCGATCACCGCGTCCTCCCAATCGAAGAACTGGCCGAACTCCGGGCAGCGTTGCGCCGAGCCGACGATCACGGCGCCGCCTGCCGCGCCTTCGAAATACCGTGTGGCCAACGCCTGCTTTTGCACGCCCTTGAAGACGCCTGCCGTATCCACGGTGAAGTCGTGTGCCATGAAGAACTTGGCGCGCTTGATCATCGCCGCGGACTGCAAGCGATGCGCAGACCAGTCCGGCACCGCGCCGCCGCGCAGCGCATCGTGCAGGTAGAAGAACTCCGGGTGTGCCCGCGCATGGTCGAGCAGTTGCGCATGGACCTGGGGCATGCGCCGCCCGATGCTCAGCACATCGATGCAGCGCTGCGGCGGCCGTGGCACGGGGGTGGCCAGCACGGTGTCGCAGGCGCTGGCCAGAAACGACACCGGCGTGCGGGTGTACTGCTGCAATGCATCCACGCAACTGGCATTGAGCACGAACACGTGATGGAACTGATCCAGCACCTGCAGCTCGGCTTTCTGCGAATGCAGCAGTTCCGGCCAGGTCTCCAACAGGTACACCGCACGCAGCTGGCAGCGCTGGTGCCAGCCATCGATGCGCGCGAGCGTGCTCAACTCCTTGGGAAACTGGCACACGTAGAAGAACAGGTCGTAGTCACGGTCCAGCCGCTGCGGTTGCGCATTGGACAGGGCGGGGCGGCCGCTCAAACGCCGCAGCGCGGACACACTGCGATACGCAAGCTCGTTGACCAGGTACGACACGCTCGGAGTGACGCCGCGTCCGCTTGTATAGTCCGCTGCCGGCGGACACAGCAGCTGTGCATGTTCCAGGTTGCGGACGACGTTGAGCAATGCATACGCCTGTCCATTGAATGCTTCTGGCCAGGCCTGGTAGTTGGAGGCCAGCAAGACCGAACGCGGTGCGTCCATTGAAACTCCTTTGACCAATGCACATCCGAACCGTGCGACCGATGGTCGCGCGCGGGTGGAGTGGATGTGCATGTGTCGAATGCGGCAGGGGAGGCCACTCAAAAACAGCTGTAAACGTGGCGAAACGCACATCGATAGTAGGATCTGATCGTGAGAAGCCAGTGAGAACGGTCGCAACAACCCGCGCATTGCGCCGGGTCGCTACACTGGCCCGCCGTCGAACGAGCGTAGTCATGCATGACGTCGAATGCATCGTGGTGGGCGCAGGCGTCGTCGGGCTCGCCATCGCACGTTGCCTCGCCGTGCAGGGCCACACGGTGCTGGTGCTGGAGTCGGAAGCGGCCATCGGTACGGGCACCAGTGCGCGCAGCAGCGAGGTGATACATGCTGGTCTGTACTATCGGCCCGGTTCGTTGAAGGCACGGTTGTGCGTCCGCGGTAATGCCTTGCTCTATGCGTACTGCGCACACCGCAACGTGCCGCACCGACGCTGCGGAAAGCTCGTCGTCGCCTGCGATCACGCACAGCAGCAACAACTCGATCGCCTGCAGCACAGTGCGGCGCTCAGTCATGCCCCCGCATTGGTTCCGCTCAGCGCTGCCCAGGTCCGCGCCCGCGAGCCCGCACTGCAGTGCGTCGCTGCACTGGAATCGCAGAGCACCGGCATCGTCGACAGCCATGCGCTGATGTTGGCATTGCAGGGCGATGCACAGGCGCACGGCACCACCTTCGCGTTACGCACGGCGGTGCAGCGCGTCGAACCGGTGGCGCAGGGAGTGCGCGTGGTGATTGCCGACGATTCTGCCACCTCGCTCACCTGCCGCTGGTTGATCAATGCGGCCGGTCATGGCGCGCCATCGCTGGCCGCTACGATCGCGGGCCTACCCGCGCATGCGCAGGTGCAGGCGTACTTCGCCAAGGGCAGCTATTTCACCCTGGCCGGTCGGGCTCCGTTCCGGCAGCTGATCTATCCGCTGCCCGAGCCGGGTGGGCTGGGCGTGCATCTCACCCTCGACCTGCACGGCCGGGCGCGTTTCGGCCCGGACGTGGAATGGGTAGCGCAACCGGACTATGTTTGCGCACCTGCGCCGACGGCCGCGTTTGTCGCTGCCATCCGCCGGTACTGGCCAGGCCTGCCGGACGATGCCCTGCAGCCCGGCTACTGCGGCGTGCGCCCGAAGATCCACGGGCCGGAGCTTGCGGACGCGGACTTCCGCATCGATGGACCGGCACGGCACGGCATCCCTGGCCTGGTCAATTTGTTCGGCATCGAATCGCCGGGGCTGACCGCGTGCCTGAGCATCGCCGAACATGTGCTGGCGCTGCTGCAGGAACACCCGGCTCCTGTCGACACACCTCCGACCGACCCAAAGGTGGGCACCGCATGTATCTGATCCAGTTGCTGCTGCCGCTGACCGATAACCAGCGCCAGCCGTTTGCATCGAGCCTGTTCGACCGTGTCCACAGCGAGCTGGCCGAGCGCTTCGGTGGCATCACCGCCTACACCCGGGCGCCGGTGAGCGGGGCCTGGCGGGAAGATGGCGCACAGTTGGTGCGCGACGACCTGGTGATCTACGAGGTCATGGCCGACACCCTGGATACAGCCTGGTGGCACAGCTATCGCGCCGATCTGGAACGGCGCTTTCGGCAGGACCAACTGATCGTCCGCGCGCATGACGTCACCTTGCTCTAGCGGCGCCGGAGGCCTCGGAGTGATGCCGTTCGGGTTGGGCTGGTAGCGCTACCTGCCTTTGCACCGCAACGGGTCCGGCGCAGCTCGGGTAGGTGTGCAAGATTTGCACAGCGAGCGCAGCGGTTTTTTCCTGCCTGTGTCCGTCTGCCCCCGCCGGGCCTGGTGTTTCGGGTTGGCACGATTGTTGCGGTAAGCCCATTACCCAATGACGTACCCGAAGCATCGAGAGGAGGCACAGTGGAAGACGGTCAGAACAGTACTCGTAGCCGGCGCGGCTTTGCCGCATTGGACCCGGAAAAGCGCCGCCTGCTGGCCAGCAGCGGTGGCAAGGCCGCGCATGCCAGCGGCAATGCGCACGAATTCACCAGTGACGAGGCACGCGAAGCAGGTCGGAAGGGCGGCCAGGCGGTGAGCCGCGATCGCGATCATATGTCGCGTATCGGCAGCAAGGGCGGGCGCTCCAAGCAGGCCAAGCCACAGGAAGAATCCGCGTAACCCGCAGCGGCATGCGAGGGCATGCCGACGCGGCGCGTGGAATGCAGGCCCTGCGCCATGCGGCGTGGGGCCTGCTGCGTTTTGCGCCGGGCGCTTGCTACGGGCCTGGTAGACAATCGATTGCACGCCGCCGGCCTCGACAGCAGCCATGGTGAGGTCGCGACAAACGCGGCAGCGATAACTGCCTGATCCGAAACGTGCCGACGCGCCGAGCGGAAATTTTTGCACCCCTGCAACTGCACGCCATCGATTGCAGGGAAAAATTTCGCTGTTGGCCGTACGCAGGGCGCACGGTCGGCAGAATTTGCAGGGGCGTGGACGAGCGCCTTGCCTGCGCGGCAAGAAAGTTGACGATGCATGTGGTGTGGTCAGCCGTGACCACGCACGATGCCGGGCGCAACGTATCTTGCCCCGGGTCTGAAGCCCACGCTCCTGAGGCCCGCGCTGCCCAAGCCGGCGGCTACCAGATGCGCTGCGCTGTCACGCATGCAGCCCCCATGTCAACGGCGTGTGCAAGCGCCACGCAACATTCACTCCAAGCAGCCGCATCTTTCATGCGCTGCGGGCCAGGCTGGAGCCATCGCACACCAACAGGAGATTGCACATGGCCGAACCCAAAGAGAATTTGATGGACTGGCTGCGCGACGCGCATGCCATGGAGCAGCAGGCCGAGCAGATGCTCAAGGCCCAGGCTGCGCGTATCGAGCACTACCCCAAGCTCAAGGCGCGCATCGAGCAGCATCTGGAAGAGACCCTGGGCCAGCAGCGCCTGGTCGAGTCCTGTATCGAACGCCTCGGCGGCTCGCCGTCGGTGATCAAGGACACCATGGGCAAGATGGCTGCCTTTGGCCAGGCGATGGGCGGCATGACCACCTCCGACGAGATCGTGAAGGGAGCGATGGCCAGCTACGTGTTCGAGAACCTGGAGATCGCCACCTACACCGCGCTGCTGGGCGCGGCAAAGACGGTGGGCGACATCGAGACCCAGCGCGTATGCGAGCAGATCCTGCCGCAGGAGCAGGCCATGTCCGACTGGCTGCTGGCGCATCTGCCCGAGCTGACCGAAGAATTCCTGGTCCGCGATGCCACACCGGGCGTCACTGCCAAGAAGTGAACCTGGTCTGCCGGTGATTGACGGCAGCCCGATGGGCCCCGCACTGCGGGGCCTTTTTTGTTTCTGCAACGCAAGCGCTTACCCTTGCGCCCTCTCTGGCAATGGTTTTACGTATGACTCCGCATTCCGGCTACCCGATCGGCACCCCTGGCCACGCCTGGGGCGAAGACGAACGCAACGCATGGCGCGCCCGTCAGCGCGTGCAGCGCAGTCACAGGGACGAGGTTGTGCGTCCGATCGAGGCCTTGGCCGACCGCTACGAACTGATTCCCTACGGCACTGTCGTTGCCGAACAAACCCGGTACCCGTTGCTGGCGCTGCGCAGCGCCCGCTGGGACCCGCGCCTGCCGTGCGCGCTGGTGACCGGCGGCGTGCATGGCTATGAGACGAGCGGGGTCCACGGCGCACTGCAGTTCCTGCAGCTGCGCGCAGCCGATTACGCGGGCACGTGCAATCTGCTGGTCGCGCCCTGCGTCAATCCGTGGGGCTATGAGCGGATCCAACGCTGGAACGCCGAGGCAGTCGACCCCAATCGTGCGTTCCGCGCCAACAGCCCGGCTGCAGAATCGGCGGCACTGATGCAACTGGTGGCGGCCACCGCTGGCTCGATGCTGGTGCATATCGATCTGCATGAGACCACCGACAGCGACGAGAGCGAGTTCCGTCCTGCGCTGGCGGCACGCGACGGCGTGGCGTTCGTTCCCGGCAGCATTCCGGACGGCTTCTATCTGGTTGGCGACAGCGAAGATCCGCAGCCCGCCTTTCAGCAGGCGGTGATCGCTGCGGTGGAGCAGGTGACGCATATTGCGCCGGCCGATGCGCAAGGCCAGCTCATCGGCGCGCCGGTGGCCGGCCATGGCGTCATCCATTACCCGGTGCGGCGTCTGGGCCTGTGTGCGGGAGTCACGAACGCACGCTATCGCACCACCACCGAAGTCTATCCGGACAGCCCGCGCGCCACGCCTGCACAATGCAATACGGCGCAGGTGACGGCAATCTGCGCGGCGCTGGATTACGCGCTGCCACATCGCTGAGCGGCCTGCGCCAGCACGTCGCGTTCAACCTGCCGCCTTGATGTGTAACTGAGGTGGCCGGGCCACGGCAGGGCGCCGCATGCGCCCCAGGCACGCAGGTCAGGGCAGCCGGCGACGTGCGCTGGCCTCCTGCACGTAGGCGGCGACCACGTGGGCTTCCATTGGCTTGGACAGCAGATAGCCCTGCGCTTCATCGCAGCCCCAACTGCGCAGCAGCGCGATCTCGTCGGCATGCTCGATGCCTTCGGCGACGGTGCGGTATCCCAGGGCGCTGGCCAGCCGTACCACTGCTTCGGCGCGCATCTGCATGCCGGCCTTGGTGGCGATGCCGGTGACCAGTGACCGATCCAGCTTGAGCACATTGACCGGCAGTTCGGTGAGATAGCCAAAATTGCTGTAGCCCGTACCGAAGTCGTCGATCGCCACGCTGACCCCGGCGTCGCGCAGGGCGCGCAGGCGTGGCACGGCCTCCACATTGCTGCGCAACCAGCGCCCCTCGGTGATTTCCAGCTCGATCCGCGTGGTCGGAATGCCCAGGTCGTTGCAGCGGTTGATCACGTCCGCGGCCAGATTGATGTTGCCGAAATCGCGCGAAGACAGGTTGATCGAGATGCAGAAATCCAGCCCCTGGGCGCGCCATTGCGCCAACTGCGTCAGGGCGCTCTCGATCACCCAGTTGGTGACGGTGCACATCAGCGCGGTCTTTTCGAACAGCGGGATGAATTCATCCGGGCCAATCGGTCCCAGACTGGCGTGATGCCAGCGCAGCAGCGCCTCGAAACCGATGACCGACAGGTCCTCCAGATCGATACGCGGCTGGAACACCAACCGGAAGTCGCCGGCGTCCAGCGCCTTTTCCGCATCCAGCGCCAGGCGGTACGAGCGTTGGATGGCGTCGTCCTGCGAGGCGCTGTACCAGCACACCACGGCATGGTTGTTGATCGCATCGCCCAGCGACACCAGGCCCTTGCGCATGACATCGTTGGTGTCCGGCTGCTGCGGCGCGAAGCGCACCACACCGGCATGGAAGGTCAGCGACATCGGTACGCCGGCCGCGTCCACCGGTTTGTGCAGCATGTCGCGCAGGTCCAGCAGCAGGTCCTCCATTTCGTCCGGCGCGGAGTTCAGAAGGAAGAACGCAAAGCGCATCGGCGCGACGTGGTAGACCGTGGCCTTGCCACGCAGCGCACGGGTCAGCACGAGGCTGGCATGCCTGATCAATTCCTCCAGCGGCTGCATTCCGAGTGCCTGACGTGCCTCGTTGGCAGCCTGCGTGTCGTAGACCTCGATGAAGGCGGCGATGGTCGGCACGGCATGGCTGCCGAAGGCGAGCGCATCCAGATCCGATTGCAGCTGACGCGCATTGAGCAGGCCGCTATGCGGCTCGCGGCGGCCGGCACCGAATTGCAGTTCCAGCTGCGCAGCTGCCACGTTGGCAAACATCAGCAGCTGTTGATGCTCCTGACTGGCCAGCCTGCGTTCGCGCGTATCGATCACGCACAAGGCGCCCGTGATCCCGGCTTGCGGCGCGCCGACCTGCACGCAGGCGATGAAACGTGCGGGAAGACCCGGGAATGCCGCATCGCCGAGCTGGATCGGCGCGAGCGCCGCGTGTTCGATGAGTTCGAACACGCCATTGGCCGACGCCGGCACACGCTCACACAGGGCCATGGCTTGTTCGACATGGCTGGTGCTGATGCCGCGCGCCGCAAGAACCCGCATGCGGCCGCCTTCGGTAATGGTCAACGCGGCGGCCGGCGCTACCAGTGCATGGCACACCAGCCGTGCAATCTGCTCCAGCGGTTCCATTCCGCCGAGATCGATTGGCACACCTGACCAGTCGAACTGGCGGTCCTGCGTTTTGTCGTCCAGAGCAAGCGTCATGTCGTCAGGTTCCGTGTTGAAGATCACACACTGCATGGCTACTAGAAACAAACCGGGGTCATCGATGAGTGACGACCTGCGCCGTCATATTCCATCACACACTCCTCACCCGTTGCCCGGAGCGCCGGAAGTAACAAGCGCGACCGCGGCATGCGATTAATAATTTAAAGGGCTGAGCACGGATGCGATATACCAATAACGCATCGGACAATCGGCGTCGACCATTGCAGTGGCTATATCGATCCAAACGGACTCAGGCAGATAATCCCTTGCCGCTCCTGTATTGCAGTGCGAGATGGTTTCCAAAACCATGTCGACATATCGCTCGGCTCGCTTTCACCTGCGTTATTCAATGAGCTCGCTTGATGAATTCAGCCAGAGCAGCGCGATGACCGTATGGCTCTGGACGCCAAGCCGCTGATATCGCAAGGAAATATACCTCGCAAGAACGAGTTTCTCGCTCGCGATTCCCGGCACTTCACGTCTAAGCGGGCAGATGCAAACTGGTTCGCAGATTATATCCGTGCAACAGGTGCGTTCAAGGTTATTGATATTCGTCACAGTTTAATTCGAGGCGGATCGCCTATTAATCTGCGCAGTCGGCTGACGGGATTGGTATTAATCATTATCGACCTCAAGCGACTGAGCTGAAGCGGCTCACGCTTTCAGCATCTCGATCGTTAGTTCACTCGTCTTCGGGGGCGCGTGTGCGTGTGCACGCAACTTCTTAGCGCGGCTATCAGGGGGGAATCAGGATGAATCGTGCATTTGCGCTTGTCTGGAATGCGGCCATTGGCAATTGGGTGGTCACGCATGAATTGGTACGGCGGCGACGTAAACCTGGGTCCACACGCCGCGCACTGCCGAGCCTGGTCATTCTTGCGGTGGGGGCCGCCGCGCCAGCGCTGGCCTGGGGCGCGTGTACACCGGCCCTGCCTGCGGCGGGCGCAACCGTCACCTGCACGGGCCTGGCGCTGACCGGCAATGCGTTTGCGAGCAGCGCGAACAACCTGACCGTCAATGTCGCATCCGGTACGCAGATGACCGCCGGTTTGCTCGGTGGCACCGCCATCGCACTGAACGGCACCAACGCGACGCTCAACAACAGTGGTTCGATCGATCCGTCCGTGCTCGGCCTGCTGTCCGTGTTGAGCAGCGGCGTCACCATGGGCAATGCGACGTCCACGTCGGTGGTGGCCAACAATCTTCTCGGCGGCAGCATCTACGGCACCGGAGGCCTGCTGGGAGCGAACCTGCTCAATCTCGACGGCATGGCGCTGGGCCTCACCTCGGCCAACAGCGGTGTCGTGCAGATCAACAATGCTGGCCTGATCAGCAACCGTCCGCTGCTCAACCTGTCGGTGCTGGGGGCCGATACGCCGGTGATTGCAGTCACGGGCGGCGGAACCGTCAACGCGGTCAACACCGGCACCATCGAGGGGCGCGTCGGCTTTCAGAGTTCGGCCACAGGCAACAGTTTCGTCAATGCCGGCACCATCACCGGTAGCGTGTCGATGGGTGCCAACAGCACCAACACCTTCACCGCAGTCACCGGCGGCAGCATCGGTAATGGCGGTGGCCTGGCGCTGGAATTGCTGGGCCCCAGCGGCCTGCTGACTTTTGCGCGCACCGGTGTCGTGGACGGTGGTGCCGGCGGCACCAATACATTGATCCTGCAGAACGCCGTCACCGGGACCGGCAGTGGCACCACCGGCGCCGGCACCGTGAGCACGGATCAGTACATCAATTTCGGCAGCCTGCGCGTCAACAGCGGTACCTGGACCTTGGGTGGTGCAAGCAACTTCGGTAGCAGCGCGCTCAATGGTGGCGTCCTGCAATTTTCGACACCGGCGCAGCTCGGTACCGCGATCACTGCCAATGGCGGCACCTTGGAATCCACTGCCGCCGGCCTGACCCTGGCGCCCGCCGGTGGCATCACCCTCGCTGCCGGCGGCCTGACGGTGCAGGGCAGCAATGCCCTCACCATCGGCAGCACGCTGGCCGGTGTCGGGGCACTGACCAAGACCGGGACCGGCGGATTGACTCTAACCGGGACCAACACCTTCAGCGGCGGCGTCAACCTGGGTGCCGGTGCAGTGACCGTTGCCAACAACAGCGCGTTGGGAACCGGCACCGTGACCGCTGCCGGTGGCAGCCTGGTGGCCGGCACCGCCCTCAACCTGCCGAACGCGGTCGTGCTCAATAGCGCGCTCGGCATCGGCGGTACGAACAACGTGCGCCTGGGAGGCGCCATCAGTGGAACCGGAGCACTGAACAAGACCGGCACGGGCACGCTGACCCTTGGCGGGACCAACACCTATGCCGGCGGCACCACCCTGAGTGCCGGCACGACCGTGCTGGAAACCGCTGGCGCACTCGGCACCGGCACCGTCACTGCGGCAGGCGGGCTGCTGGATACGACGGCGCCATTGACCTTGGGCAATACATTCGCGCTGAACAGCTCTCTGGGCCTGGGCGCCAGCGGCAATGCGCTCACCTTGAGCGGCACGCTTGCAGGGACGGGCGGCCTTACCAAGACCGGCACCGGCGCACTCACGCTCAATGCTGCAAACACCTATACGGGCGGTACCACGCTCGCCGCCGGCACCCTGCAGGTGGGCAATGCGGCTGCACTGGGCACCGGTGCGTTGAATGTCACCGGCGCCTCCAACCTGAGCACCAGTGCGTCGCTGACCCTGAGCAACGCCGTCAACCTGTCCGGGCCCCTAAGCTGGACCGGCGCCCAGGCCCTGACGTTGGGCGGTGTCGTCAACGGAAGCGGCAGCCTGATCAAGAGCGGCGCGGGTGATCTCACGCTGTCCAACACCAATGGCTACACCGGTGGCACCACGCTGAGCAGTGGACGCTTGGTAGTCGGTAACAATGCCGCCCTTGGCACCGGTACCCTCACTGCCAGCGGTGGCGTGCTCGATGCAGCGGCTGCGGCCACGCTCAGCAATGCCATCGCACTGACCGGCAGCGTAGGGGTGGGCAGCAATGGCACCGCCCTGAATCTGGCGGGCACCATCAGCGGCACCGGTGCATTGAGCAAGCTCGGCACCGGCACCCTTACCGTGGGAGGGCTGAACACCTATAGCGGCGGCACCACCCTCAGTGCCGGCACCTTGCAGCTCACCAATGGCAACGCGCTGGGCAGCGGCGCGCTGAACGTCACCGGCAACGCCAACTTGCAGGGCACCACGCCGACGGTGCTGAGCAATGCGATCGCGCTCGCCACGGGCGCGCTGACGCTCGACGGCGCGCAGGCGCTGACCTTGAACGGCGGCATTACCGGTGCCGGCAGCCTGGTCAAATCCGGAAGCGGCGATCTCACCCTGAGCGGAACCAATGCGTACACCGGCGGCACCACGCTGAGCGCGGGCAAGCTCACCATCGGCAGCAACAGCGCCCTGGGTGTCGGCGCGCTCACCGCCGCGGCGGGAACCACGCTGGATACCCTTGCAGTCAGCACGCTCGCCAATGCCATTGCACTGACCGGCTTGGTCAACATCGCGGGCAGTAATGCACTCTCACTCACTGGCGACATCACCGGCGTCGGCAGCCTGGACAAGCTCGGCCCCGCCAGCCTCACCCTGGCCGGCAACAACAGTTATGCCGGCGGCACGCGTCTGACCGCCGGCAGCCTGCTGCTGGGCAGCGATGCAGCGCTGGGCACCGGAACCTTGACCGTTGCCGGCGGCCTGCTGGATGGCACGGCCGCGCGCACGCTCACCAACAGCGTGGTGCTGGATGCCGATCTGCTGCTCGGCGGCAGCCAGGATCTTTCGCTCACCGGGCTTGTCAGTGGTGCCGGCGGCCTGGTCAAGGACGGCAACGCGACGCTCACGCTGACCGGTACCAACACGTTTGCCGGCGGTGTGGATCTCAACGCGGGGGCACTGCTGATCGGCACGGGCGCCGCCTTGGGCAGCGGCGCGTTGACCGCAGCCGATGGCACGCAGCTGCAGGCCACGACGGCCACCACGGTAGGCAACGACGTCACCTTGAACGGCGCGCTGTCGCTCACCGGCAACAACGCCCTCGACCTGAGCGGCACCGTGAGCGGTGCAGGCAGCCTGATCAAACAGGGCACCGGCGCACTGACGCTGACCGGCAATAACCTCTACACCGGCGGTACCGCGTTGAACGCCGGCGCCCTGGTGCTCGGCAGCAACACCGCGCTCGGCACCGGGGCACTCACCGCAGCCGATGGCACGCAACTCACTGCGGGCACAGCGCTCAGTCTGCAGAATGCGCTCACGGTGAACGGCGCACTCGGCATCGACGGTGAGAACCTGACACTCAACGGCGTCATCGATGGTGCAGGAAGCCTGGTCAAAAGCGGAACCCAGACCCTCACCCTCAACGGCGCCAATACCTGGGGCGGCGGCCTGCAGCTGCAATCCGGTGGGCTGGTGGCAGGCAGCGATACCGCGTTGGGCATCGGCACGCTGACGGCGGCCGGTGGCACCACGCTGGATGCAAGCACCTCGGTGAACCTGGCAAACGCGCTCGCGTTGAACGGCGCATTGCGCGTGCCGGGCACCCAGGACATCGCATTGAACGGGGTGATCAGCGGTGCCGGGAGTCTCGACAAGCAGGGCACGGCGACGTTGACCCTGGGCAATGCCAATACGTTCAGTGGTGGCGTCACGCTGGATGCAGGCCGGCTGGTGCTCGGCAATGCGGCGGCCTTGGGCGCAGGCGGCCTGCTGGTTGGCGGACCAGCGCAACTGGACACCACGGCGGCGCTGAATGTGGGCAACGCGGTGCAGTTGGACGACCAGCTCAGCCTGGACGGCAGCAACGACCTGACCTTGAGCGGTGTGGTCAGCGGGACCGGCGCCCTGATCAAGAATGGCGCCACCACCTTGTCGCTCACGGCCGGCAACAGCTACGGCGGGGGCACCACACTCAACGCCGGCACCATTGCGGTCGGCGCAGACACCGCGCTGGGCACCGGCAGCCTGTCGGTTATCGGCAACGCGGTGTTGAGCAATGCCATTGCGGTGGCGCTGGGCAATGGCATCGATCTGGGTGCGGCACTCACCGTCGACAACGCAGCGGACATGCTGGCCAGCGGCACGATCAGCGGTGCGGGCGGCCTGACCAAGACCGGTCTGGGCACCTTGACCCTGAGTGGCAGCAATACCTACACCGGCCCGCTCGCGATCCAGACCGGCACGCTGGTGGCCAGCACTGCCGCCTCGCTCGGAAACGCCAGCACGGTCGATGTGGCCGCTGGCGCGTCCTTGAACCTGACCAGTGGCGGCTTGATCAACGCCCTCAGCGGCGCCGGCAGCGTCGATACCGATGCCGGCGCCGCCTTGCAGCTGGGCAGTGGCGACTTCGCCGGCAGTCTGGGGGGGGGCGGTAACCTGGACAAGGTCGGCGCCGGCACCGTGCGGCTGCTGGGCAACAGCCTGATCGGAGGCGCCACGCAGGTCAGCGCCGGCACCCTGGACGTGATTGGCAGCCTGGGCACCAGCGCGTTGAATGTGGCGCTGGGCGGCACCCTGACCGGTAGCGGCAGCAACGGCAGCATTGCCAGTGGAGTGACCATCGGCGACGGCGGGCGGCTGGCATTGACCAGTGGCTCCTCGCTCAGCGTCGGCGGTCTGACGCTGGCACCGGGTGCCTTGCTGGATGTCTCGCTTGCGGCGCCGAGCACCACGCGTCTGCTCGCGGTCAACGGCAATCTCACCCTGGACGGCACGCTCAACATCACCGACATCGGCGGCTTCGGTTCCGGCGTCTATCGATTGATCGACTACACCGGCGCGTTGACCAATAACGGCGTGCTGTTCGGGACCATTCCGGGCAGTGTCGACATCAGCCAACTCGCACTGCAGACCGCCATCGGACAACAGATCAACCTGGTGGTCACCGCGCCGGGCAGCATCGTGCAGTTCTGGGACGGCGTGCAGACCGTGGCCAACGGCACGGTCGATGGCGGCGCGGGTGTGTGGGGTGCCGCCACCAACTGGACCGGCCAGGATGGCACGGCCAACAGCACCTGGCAGGGCGACTTTGCGGTGTTCTCCGGCACCGCCGGCACGGTAGGCGTGCAGGGCACGCAAGGCGTGGGTGGGCTGCAGTTCGTGACCGACGGCTACCGCCTGAGCGATGCCGGTGGCGGTGCGCTGGACCTGACCACGCCGCTCACCGCCATCCGTGTCGACCCAGGCGCCACGGCCACGATCGACGTCGCTGTCTCCGGCGTCGGTGGCATTGAAAAACTCGACACCGGCACCCTGGTCCTGGATGCAGCCAACAGCTACACCGGCGGCACCGCGCTCGGCGGCGGCACGCTGGTGCTGGGCGATGCGCAGGCGCTGGGCACTGGCACCTTGACGGCTGCGGCCGGCACCAACCTCGATAGCAACCAGGCATTGGCGGTAGGCAATGCAGTGGTGCTCGACGGCGCGGTCAATATGCTCGGCAGCAACGACCTGGCATTGTCCGGGTCGATCAGCGGCGCGGGCAGCCTGATCAAGAGTGGCACCAGCACGCTCACGCTCGATGGCGCCAACAGCTACGCAGGTGGCACGGTGTTGAACGCCGGCACGCTGGCGGTTGGCAGCAACACGGCGTTGGGCAGCGGCAGCCTGTCGGTGTTGGGCAATGCCAGCTTGAGCAACGCGATCGCCCTGGCGTTGGGCAACAGCATCAACCTGGGCGCGGACCTGAGCATTGCCAATGCAGCCGATCTGGCGCTGACCGGCACGCTCAGCGGCACCGGTGCGTTGACCAAGACCGGCCTGGGCACCTTGACCCTGTCCGGCGCCAACAGCTTCAGCGGTCCGGTGGCCGTGCAGGCCGGCGTGCTCGCCACGTCCGCTGCCGGCGGTCTGGGCACCACCAGCGCGGTGGATGTGGCGGCAGGCGCCGGATTGTCGCTGGGCGGCAATGCCGCGCTGGGCGCGGTGACCGGGCAGGGCAACGTCGCCATCCTCGGCGGCACCACCTTGCAGCTCGGCGTCAACGACGTCGGCAGCAGCTTTGCCGGCAGCCTGAGCGGTGCCGGCAGCCTGGACAAGGTGGGCAACGGCACCGTGCAGCTCACCGGTGCCAGCGCACTGGGCGGCACCACGCAGATCTCCGGCGGCACGCTGGATGTGGATAGCACGCTCGCCAGCATCGGCGGGGTCAACGTGGGCACCGGCGCCACGCTGAGCGGCAGCGGCGTGGTCGATGCGGCTGTCACCGTCAACGACGGTGGTCGGCTGGTGGTGACCAGTGGTGCAGTGTTGACCACCGGCAGCTTGAACATGGCACCCAACGCCACGCTCGATGCGTTGCTGGGCACGCCCAGCCAGACCGGTGTGCTGGCGGTCAACGGCGACCTGACCCTGGATGGCACGCTCAACATCACCGACATCGGCGGCTTCGGCACGGGTGTGTATCGCCTGATCGATTACGTCGGCGCGCTGACCAACAATGGGCTGGATATCGGCACGCTGCCCGGCACCATCGACCCGACCCAGCTGACGCTGCAGACCGCACTCGCCCAGCAGGTCAACGTGGTGGTGCTGTCGCCTGGCAGCAATGTGCAGTTCTGGGATGGCGCGCAGACCGTGGCCAACGGCAGCGTCGATGGCGGAACCGCCGCATGGACCGCGGGCGGCACCAACTGGACCTCGATCGACGGCCTCACCAACAGCGCCTGGCAGAACAGCTTTGCAGTGTTCGCCGGCAGCGCCGGCACGGTGGGCGTGCAGGGCACCCAGGGCATCACCGGCATGCAGTTCATCACCGATGGCTATGTGCTCGGCGATGGCGGAGCAGGCGCGCTGAGCGCCAATGCCGCCACCACCATCATCCGGGTGGACCCCGGTGTCACCGGCACGATCGATGTCGCCATCGGCGGCACCGGCGCGCTCCAGAAACTCGACACCGGCACCCTGGTCCTGGATGCAGCCAACAGCTACACCGGCGGCACCGCGCTCGGCGGCGGCACGCTGGTCCTCGGCGATGCCCAGGCGCTGGGCACTGGCACCTTGACGGCTGCGGCCGGCACCAGCCTCGATAGCAATCAGGCATTGGCGGTGGGCAATGCAGTGGTGCTGGACGGTGCGGTGAATGTGCTCGGCAGCAACGACCTGACATTGTCCGGGCCGATCAGCGGCGCGGGCAGCCTGATCAAGAGTGGCACCAGCACGCTCACGCTCGATGGCGCCAACAGCTACACAGGTGGCACGGTGTTGAACGCCGGCACGCTCGCAGTTGGCAGCAACACGGCGTTGGGCGGTGGCGCATTGTCGGTCACCGGCGACTCGGTGCTCAGCAATGCGATTGCCGCAGCGTTGGGCAATACGATCAACCTGGGTGCCGTGCTCACCGTGGACAACCCGGCCGACCTGACCTTGTCCGGCAGCCTCGGCGGTAGCGGGGCGCTGATCAAGACCAACACCGGCACGCTGACGCTGGCCGGCAGCAATGCCTACACCGGCGGCACCACGGTCGATGCCGGCACGCTGGTGGGTAACAGTGCGAGCCTGCAGGGCGCCATTGTCGACAACGCCACCCTGGTGTTCGATCAGGCGGCCACTGGCGTCTTCAACGGTTCGATCACCGGCACCGGCGGCGTGGTCAAGGACGGTGCGGGCGCATTGCTGCTCAATGGGGCGAACGGCTACACCGGTGGCACCACCATTGCGGCCGGCAGCCTGATCGGTGACACCACCAGCCTGCAGGGCGACATCACCAACAACGCAGCACTGGTGTTCAACCAGACCACCGGCGGCGTGTACGCCGGTGTGGTCAGCGGCACCGGGTCGCTGGAAAAGACCGGCACCGGTGTCCTGCAGCTCACCGGCAGCAACAGCTACACCGGCGGCACGTTGGTCAGTGCGGGCAGCTTGATCGGCAACACCGCCAGCCTGCAGGGCAACGTGGTGGACAACGCCACGCTGGTGTTCGACCAGGCCACCGATGGCACGTTTGCCGGTGCCGTCAGCGGTACCGGCAACGTGGTGAAGCAGGGGGCCGGCGTCCTGACGCTTGCCGGGACCAACACCTACGGCGGCGGCACCACCATTGCCAGCGGCACGTTGCAGGGCACCACCGTCAGCCTGCAGGGCAATATCCTCGACAACGCAGTGCTGGTGTTCGATCAGGCCGGCGACGGCAGCTTTGCCGGCAACATCAGCGGCAGCGGCACGCTGATCAAGAACGGCGCTGGTGCCGTCACCCTGGATGGGGTCAACAGCTATCTCGGCGGCACCGCCGTCAATGCCGGAACGCTGATCGGCGACACCGACAGCCTGCAGGGCAACATCGCCAACAACAGCGCGCTGGTGTTCCTGCAGAACGCCAATGGAACCTACGCCGGCACGCTGTCGGGCACCGGCACTCTGCTCAAGGATGGCCTGGGCACGTTGCTGGTCACCGCAGACAGCAGCGGGTTCACCGGCCCGACCACCATCAGCGCGGGCACCCTGAGCGTGGGCAATCCGGCCAACCCGGGCGCCGCCCTCGGCGGGCCAGTGACGGTCGGACCGGGCGGTACGCTGACCGGCAGCGGGACCATCGGCAGCCTCACCACGTCCGGTGGCACCCTGGCGATCGGCGGGACCACCGGCACCGTCACCATTGGCGGCAACGCCACCATCGGCCCCGGTTCCACCGTGCAGGTCACGCCGGGCAACGGCGGTGTGGTGACGCCGGTGACGGTGGGCGGCGC
Source organism: Xanthomonas sp. NCPPB 1068 (assembly GCF_041479385.2). Classification (NCBI taxonomy): domain Bacteria; kingdom Pseudomonadati; phylum Pseudomonadota; class Gammaproteobacteria; order Lysobacterales; family Lysobacteraceae; genus Xanthomonas; species Xanthomonas sp. NCPPB 1068. Next base: position 2,402,895 of record NZ_CM192986.1, read on the forward strand.
CGCGACGCTGGCACCGGGCAGCACCTTGCAGGTGGTGCGTGCGGCCGACCTGCCATTGTTCACCGAGATTCCGGTGATCAACGCCGCCGGCGGGCTGAGCGGGCAATTCACCAACGTCATCTCCGACTATGCCTTCATCGACCCGAATGTCAGCACCAGCGCAACCGGGCTGTCGGTCTTCTTCGGCCGCAACACCACCGGCATGGTCGATGCGGTGACCACGCCCAACCAGCAGTCCACCGCCGCCGCAGTGGACGGCCTGCCCACCACCAGCCCGGTGTACCAGGCCGTGGTCCGTCTCCCGGACGATGCGCAGGCGGTGGCCACCGCGTTTGCGTCGCTGTCGGGCGAAAGCCATGCGAGCACCGCCACTGCGATGCTCGACAGTCGCTTCCTCTACAGCGGCATCGGCAATCATCTGCGTGGCGACAGCCAGGACACCCGTATCGGCGAGACCACGGTGTGGATCACCGGCCGCAGCCTGCCCAACCGGGTCGATGGCGATGCCAATGCCATTTCGGTGCGGCGCGAAGACAACGGCATCATGGCCGGTGCCGAGCGGCGCGTCGGGGAGCGCAGCGTGGTCGGCATTGCGGTGGGCAGCCAGGACATCGAAAGCTGGTCGCGCGAGTGGGGCGACCGGGCCGACATCGACGGTACGCATGTCGGCGTGTATGGCCAGGCCGACTGGTCTGCGTTCTCGCTGCAAGGTGCGGTGGACTACGCCGACTACGGCGTCGACGGCTCGCGTCGGGTGATGCTGCCCGGCGTGCTCGAAGAGCGGCTCACCAGCGATTACGATGCCACCGCCGTTACCGCTTCGCTGGAAGCGTCCTGGAACCTGCGCACCGGCAACGCGGTCTACAGCCCGTTCATCGCGGCCGATTACACCCATCTGAAGACGGATGGGTTCAACGAGCGCGGCGGGATCGCCGCACTGTCGGTCCGCAGCGCCAAGGACGAATTCACCACCAGCACGGTAGGCCTGCGCGGGCGTTGGCAACTGGGAGAGCAGGCTTCGCTCTACGCCTCGGTGGGCTGGCGGCATGCCTTCGGCGACCGTGCCGTGCAGCGCTCGGCGGGCTTTGTCGGCACCGGTGCGCAGTTCTCGGTGCAAAGCGTCACCCTGGCCAAGAATGCAGCCATCGGTGAGGTGGGCGTCAGCGTGATCACCTCGCCCAACAGCCGCATGGCATTGTCGTTGCAGGGACTCAACGGCGACGGCCAGACCGCCTACGGCGGACAGGTGACCTGGGGCTGGAGTTTCTGATCGCAGCAACAGCGTGAACCAACGAGCCCCGGCCTGCCGGGGCTTTTTGGTTTCCGCTCGCTATCGGCAATTCGCCTGGCCAGCGAGCCGGCCCTGCCTCCGGCGCATCGCCTGACCACTGCGGACCTCGGCCACGATGTCGCTCAGCTGCAATTGCATGACCCTCCGCACGGCACCACACAGCAGAAGGCCCCGGCATGCCGGGGCCTTGCAGTGCTGACGCGACACACCCGTCTGACCATGGCATGCCGGGCACGCCATCGTTGCAATCAGAACTGCCAGCGCAGACCGACGTTGGCGTTGATGCTGTTGGAATCCGAACGCCCGCGCTCGGCACCGACGTTGCCATACAGCGAGAACGCATCGTTGAGTTCGTAGCGCACGCCCACCGAGGCGCGCACGGCCTGCCGCGAGACCGGCGTGCCCGCCACGTTGAAGCGTGCTTCCGGCAGACCGGTGAACCAGGCGGTGAAGTCGGCATTCGGATTGCCCAACAGCGAGCGATACGCAACCAGGCCATCGAAGCCCCACTTGCCGTGCACCAGGTGACCACGCACGCCGACTTCGCCATACCCTGCGCGCAGGGTGTCGCTGCCGGCGCTCAGGCCCAACCCGGTCACCGAGGCCTCACTGAACGCGTCCTGGGTCTGGCTGACCACACCTGCCGCCACGAACGGCGACAACCCTGCGTGCGGCATCAGGCCGACTTCGGCGCGCAGCGACCAGTTGGTGTCGTGGCGGCTGTCCTGCAGACGCTCGCCGATGCTGCCGGCCTGCACGTTGCGCTCGGTCTCGACATTGCTCATGCCGTACGACCCGATGCCCGACACATACGCCTGGCCGAGCGGCTGATACAGATACGCCGTCATCGCATAGCGATCCGAGCGCAGACGGCTGGCCGATTCATCGATATGGGCGCGATCCTGGCCCGAGGTCAGCGCCGCGCCCACCACCGTGCCGGCGCCGCCCACCGGCAGATCCACACCGACGGTGGTGGCCTGCTGGGTATAGTCGGCCGAGGCAAAGCCACTGCGGCGCATGTCGCCATCCAGATAGCTGCCCTGCATCCAGGTGGTCAGCGTGGTGGTGTCGGCCAGGTACGGCAGACGATCGGCGGCAACCCGGGCATCGTTGAGTGCGGACTGGAAGCCCAGCGTGCGCTCCACGCCATGCACCTGACCGACCAGCGTCGGCAGCGATGCAGCCACCTGCGCATCGGAAGCCGCCAGCAGCGCGCCGGTGGCGCTGATCAGGCCGCCCAGGTTTGCAGTGTCGCCGGCGGCCACGCGCGTATCCAGCACCTTCACCAGCGTATCGGCCTGGCTTGCCCCGCTGACCACTGCCTGCGGTGCACCGGCCGCCTGCGCGCTCGCCGCCGACGCATTCCGCGTCAAGGTTGCGATGACGGTGGTCGGGTCGTACGCAAGCGAGGCGGTCCAGAAGAAATTGTTGGCGTACTGCACACGGTCGAAGGTGCCTTGCAGGACGCCGGCCTTGACGATCCGTTCGGTGCTGCCGACGGTGTAGCCGGCCGCTTCCGGCAACAGCAGCAGATTGCCCTTCAAGCTGGCCAGGCCGGTGACGGTGAGGCCCTTGCCCAATTCGATGGCGGTGGTGCCGGTCGCGTTGACCAGGCTGTAGCCGCCGTTGATGACACCGCCGCGTGACTCGAAGGTGGCGGAGTTGGCGACCAGAAGATCCGAGCGCAGGCTGCCGGAGAGCGACAGCACGCCATCGACAATGGTGGTGCCGCCGGTGTAGGTATTGGCCCCGCTCAGGGTGAGCTTGCCGGTGCCGTTCTTGGTCAGGCTGCCGGCACCGGAGATATCGTTGCCGAAGGTGCTGTCGTAGCCGGCACCGACGTTGGCCGACCAGTTGCTGGCGAACTGGCCCGGCCCCTTGATGGCCTTGGCCGCATTGACCAGGCCCCAGCCGTACAGCGCATCCACGCCCGGGTCGCCCAGGTCGGTGGCGGTGGTCAGCAAGGTCTGCTGCAGGTTGGACGCGCTCATCCACGGGTACACGCCCAGCACCTGCGCGGCGACGCCGCTGACGGCTGCGGTGGAGAACGAGGTGCCGGCGACCTGGCCCTGCAACTCGGTGCCGGCCAGCGCTGGCGCGGTGAAGCTGCCCGGCGCGACCAGGCACCACTGCGCCGCTGCACCGCAGTGGTTGGAATAGCTGGTCAGGCCCGCGGCATTCCCGGAGCTATCGACATTGATCGCGCCCACGGCCAGCCAGTTGTTGCGCACACTGGCTTCCTGCACCGGCGTGGCCGCCGGGTACGAAGCTTCCGCCGCGCCTTCATTGCCGGTGGAGGCAACGATCAGCGCATCTGCCTGCACCAGCGGGGTCAGTGCGAACCGCCACGCCGCGGCCGCATTGGCGCTGCCGGCGGCATCGGCGTACGACGCGCCCAGCGACAGGTTGGCGATGCGCACGCCGGAGGCGGCCAGATCCACCGCCGCGCGACGCGCCTGCTGGGTACCGCAGGAATTTTCCGCACAGATACGTGCATAGAACAGGTCTGCATCCGGCGCGACACCGCCGGCAAACCCGTCCTGCGCCGAGCCCAGTACCAGCGCCGACACGATCGTGCCGTGGCCGCGCAGCGCATTGGACGACGACTCGGGCGTGCCCGGGCTGGCGGTGTAATCGTTGACGCTATCGACCTTGCCGTTGATCGGCGTGTAGCTCGGCACCAGATTGTCGTCCAGCACCGCCAGCTTCACCCCCTGACCCCGAGCGCCGGCCTGCTGCGCCAGATCGGCATTGATCGGCACCAGCAGGTTACTGCCCACGCCCTGGTAGCGGGCAGGCGCAGGGGTCGGAACCGGCGCGGTCTTGGGCAGCGGGTCGGCGGTGGTGGTGGGGGGCGTCGGCGCAGTCGGCGTCGGTGTCGGCGCTGGCGTTGGCGCCGGCGCGATCACGGTGCTCTGCGGCGGGTCGTTACGGACGTTGCCACCGCCACCGCCGCCGCCACAGGCGGTCAGGACGAGGCAGGAGGCGATGGTTGTTGCAAGCAGCGAGCGATTCATGGGTTGGTCGATTCCGTAGGAGGCGCGCCGCTACTGCTGGATCTGAATCTGGCGCAAAGGGTCCCTGCGCCAGCGATCGCCAGCGAAGGCATATATTTCACGGGTTATTCACTTCGAGGGTTTGCTGGTCCGTCCCCTCGGAGCAGCGCTTGCGACAAACCCGGCTGATGCACGATTGCAATCGCCGCAGCTTGCGGATTGTTTAACGGCGCTATCTGCTGCCTCTAAAATCTGAACGGACAGTTGCTATTCAGAGATAGATCCGCTCGATAGCCATTTACGATTTAATCCATAGCTAAATCGGATTAAAAGGTGCGCGCATGGCCCCGGCCGAAACCGAATGTGACACCGAGCTGGACAATAAGTAGTCACGTTTCTCGAAGGGCGGCAATCCTAGATGAGACCCAAATCGCAGGTAATAGGGGAAACAGCTGGCAGATGTAGGTGTATTGCCCACCCGGCGTAGCGGATTCAAGCGCACGTTAGGGCATCTAACGGGCTCTTCTGCAAGGTGCTGCGTTTGAATATCGGGGGCGCCGCATCCGTACGCTAACCATGGCCTGGACGCCGCGCGATCTATTTATCGGGACGCGGCCACGAGGGTCGGCTGCAATCTTGTCGCGGAGATTGTGCAAAATTCGACGCCATTGGCGCAAAATTACGCAATCGGTTGCATGAAAATGAACGGCTTGAATAATTCTGTTTTTTAACGCTAGTATTTAAATTATTTCCGGCAAGCCGGCACGTCGGAAATATTCGCCAGATGAGGAGGGGTTTCGAAGTATGTTTTAGCGGTCAGCGAATAAATAACTATAAATATTGGCCGTTGCCACTTCCACCCCGGGCCGACGGCCGAGGCTGCCTGAGCTTCGGCGGGCGCTGCCGGCCTGCTGCTCCGTGCGCTATCCACCGCTGCCATTACATGCAGGGGAGGGCGAGCCACCGGCCGGGTAGCCGTCGACGGACTTGATGGTGCAGACGCGCGGAAGGCGCCCTGACCCCGGCGCGTAGCGGCGCCCGTCGCCAGGCGAGACGCGGCACGACCACCACGACGTCGTCATCGCTTCGCATGGCGCTGCCCTGGAGGCTGCCCAATAAGGGATGCCGACAGCGAAGGGCCTGGCATCGCAGCATCACCGGTAGCGTCTGCATAAACCATTCAAAGTGGGACGCTGGCGTGGTGCGGAATCGCCGCTATCCTCGGGTCGATGGGCACCAAGCAAAGCGACACCTTGATGGCGATGGACGGGACCGATCAGGGACTGCCGTATCGTGTCGTCGCCCGCCAGCTGGAGCCTCAACGCGTGGTGCTGGACACCTTGCAGGTGTGCGGGCACACGGTACCTCTGGCCAGCGCGCCCACTTTCGGCTCGCTGCAGAGCGCGCTGGAGATCGGCACCCGACTGGCAGAGCAGTACATCGACCAGTTGATCAGGAAGCAGGCGCTTGCGCGGATGGCACCGCAGCGACGGCCGCCGCACCGCCGCGCTTCCGAATAAGCGGCTTCACCGGCTTGCGGCGCGCCGCCGAATGCATGCGGCATGATCCTGGCAATGACGGGCTTACCGGGTCTTGGCCAACGCCGCCTTGGCGCGCGTTCCGGCGGCGGCGCCGACGCGCTGATCCAGGACCTGGGCGAGTGCGTTCAACTGCGCCGTGCTCACGCCGATGTTCATGCTGATCTTCAGATGTGAGAGCAATTGCGCTTCCACGCCCTCCAGTGCCGCCAGCATGCTCACCGTGGCCAATTCACGGCTCACCCAGTCCAGGTTGTCGCGCGCAAAGATGTCGCCGAACAGATGCGTCTTCAAATACGTATCGATGGTCGGCGCAAACTCGAACAGGGGTCCTGCCACCGGTGCGCCGGCCAATTGCGTCTGATTGGCAGTACCCAACGCAAGCAACGCCGGCCCGGTCGGCACCGGGCCCGGCAAGGTGCCGGGCGCATCGTCGAGGCCACGCTGGCGGCGCGCCTGGGTGACCTGCATCAATGCGGCAAGCGCATTGAGGCTGCGTGGAAAGCCGGCGTAGGCGTAGACCTGCACCAGCAGTTCCTTACAGTCGTTGACGCTCAGGCCGGCATCCAGGCCCGCGTTCAAGGCGCCGTCCAGGCGATCGATATCGCCGGTGGCGGCGAATGCAGCAATGGGGACGATGGCCTGCTGCCGGGCCGTGAGGCTGTCCGAGATGGGCATGGTGGTTGACTCCGGAAACTGCTGTCGCGGGGGAGGGGCAGGACACAGACCGCGGCCGCGATGAAGGGCGAGTCGCCACACGCGCGACCACTGCGTCGTGCCAGGCTGCCGTGGCTCTCCGCTAGATTTAGGGATAGACGCAGGCGATTCCAAGCGCCTGCGTCTGACCGTGCATGGGGTTTAGATAGGCGGCACGTCGATGCCGCATCAGGCATGCGTCGTCGCCGCGGCAAGCTGTTCGACGCTGGCCTGTCGCATCCGGATAAACGCGTCATCGGCGTGGAATGCATGCACTGAGGCGAGGACGTGTGGTTGTGGCGGCCTGTGAGCGGGCGTGCATCGGCACATGGCCATCGCAGCGCCAGGCACGCATCAGATCGACAGACCACCGATGTCAGCGAATCACATTCGCTGCCGATGTGCCCGATGGATGCTGCGTGCGGAGAACCGTGCACACGCTGCGCTGCATGCCATCGTCGTGGCAAGCACAGCGTCGGGCGCAGTCTCACCGCAAGCGACACTTCCGCAGCCAACAATCCGTCGTGTGCGCTGCAACGCCGAGCCCGACTGCGTGCGGGCCCCACGCATGGGGCTGCTGCTTGCGTGCATCGTGTCAGTGCAGATTCGCCAATATCATCCTGGTCGTCACATGCGAGCTGGCAGCATCGTGGGCACGTTTCGCCATCGTTCCCAATGAGTCCGCCATGAATGCAACCGCTGTCCCGACCCGTGATCGGGCCATCCATCCGTTCCATGCAGCCGTTCTCGGCGGTGTGTGGCCCTTGTTCCTGGGCACACTGCTCAGCGACTACGCCTACTGGAGCAGCTATCAGATCCAATGGAGCAACTTCGCTTCGTGGCTGTTGGTTGGCGCAATGGTGCTCACCACGCTTGCCTTGGTGGCGGCCATCGTTGGGCTGGTGCAAGGCAGCCGCAACGTGATCTATCTCATTGCACTGGTGGCAACGTGGATCGTGGGGTTCTTCGACGCCCTGCATCATGCGCGCGACGCCTGGGCCATCATGCCGGCCGCATTGGTGCTGTCGGGCATTGCCACCTTGTTCGCCCTGGTCGCTACCTGGGCCGGGCTGTCGGGTCTGCGCATGGGAGGTGCACGATGAGCCGCGCGACACGTGTTCTGGCGGTCACCGCCCTGGCTGCCGCCCTGGCTGCCTGCGGCAAGGCACCTGAGCTTGACCAACACGGCGCCGCGCCGCAATTGCCTGCACCCGACCGTGGCGTGCTGCCCGACATGACGATCGCCGAGCCCACCGCATGGGGCGAGCGCAAACCCACGGTTCCGGCGGGCTATCGCATCGCCGCCATCGCCACCGATCTGGGCATCCCGCGGCAAACGCTGGTGTTGCCGAACGGCGACATCCTGGTGGCCGAAGGCCGTGGCGGCGCTGCACCCAACCTCAAGCCCAAGGACATCATTGCCGGCCCGATCAAGGCCAAGGGCACCTCCAAGGCCAAGAGCGGTAACCGCCTCACGTTGTTGCGCGATGCCGACGGCGATGGCACCTATGAACTGAAGACCGTATTTGCCGACAAACTCAACGCGCCCTACGGGCTCGCGTTGATCGGCGACGCGTTGTACGTGGCCAACCAGGATGCGCTGGTGCGATTCGAGTATCGCGAGGGCCAGACCAAGGCCAGCGGCGCGCCGAGCAAGGTGACCGACCTGCCATCGGCCATCAACCACCACTGGACCAAGGCGCTGACCGCCAGTGCCGACGGACGCTACCTGTACGTGGCCATCGGCTCCAACAGCAACATCACTGAGCGCGGCATGGTCGCCGAAGTTGACCGCGCACAGGTGTGGCAGGTGGACGCAGCAACCGGCGCACACAAGCCGTATGCCACCGGTCTGCGCAACCCGACCGCACTGGCGATCCAGCCCGGCACCGGTGCGTTGTGGGCCGTGGTCAACGAACGCGATGAAATCGGCCCGAACCTGGTGCCGGACTATCTGACATCGGTACGCGAAGGCGGCTTCTATGGGTGGCCTTACAGCTACTGGGGCAAGAACGTCGACACCCGCGTCATGCCTCAGGATCCTGAAAAAGTGGCCTCCGCCATCGAGCCGGACTACGCCCTGGGCTCGCACGTCGCGGCGCTGGGCGTTGCGTTCTCGTCGAGCGCCCTGGGCGCGAAATTCGCAGACGGCGTGTTCGTCGGCGAACACGGCAGTTGGAACCGCGACCCGCCGGTCGGCTACAAGGTGGTGTTCGTGCCGTTCCGCGACGGCCGCCCGGCAGGCGAGCCAATCGACTTCGTCGCCGGATTCCATGGCGACGACGGCAAGACCCGCGGCCGCCCGGTCGGTGTCACGGTGGATCCGCGCGGCGCACTGATCGTGGCTGACGATCTGGCCAACATCATCTGGCGTGTCACGCCGGAGACCGCCGCCGCTGCACCCGCCACACAGTAAGTCACCGCCTGCAAGCCTGCCCGGCTCCGCAAGTAGCCGGGCAAGATGCAAGCGCTCCAGTAGGCGCGCGCCTGGGCAGGACGTAGTGTGTTTCGCTGCTGAAGTGCCTTTTCGCAGATGGTGCCGCAACGACAAGCCCACGGTTTCGGCTGCTTGTGGCGAGATGCTTAAATCGCAGTTGCATCGGCCCCATTCAAGGCGGCTGGCCGAGCACAACCGCGCTGACGGGGATGGGCATCCGCATCGCATTGACATACAGTGCCGGCCCCGCGCCGGCACTGCCGCGTGGGCGTCGGGCACAGGACATGGCCGGGCATTGCCATCCGGCTGAAACGTGCAACAAGGCGGCAACGACGGGACGACGTGCTGCCGATCGCCAAGGGTATTGTTGTAGATGGTGTTGAGATGTTTGATGGCGATCGGCGCCGGGCTGCTGTTGATGTCGCCGGCTGCTGCAGCAGAGATTGTTGGTCGGGCCACCGTCACGGATGGAGACACGATCACCTTGGCGCAACAACGCATCCGCCTGTGGGGGATCGACGCGCCGGAGAGTGCGCAGCAGTGCAGCGATCAGCTTGGGCGCCCGTGGCCGTGCGGTCGTCGATCCGCTGCCGCACTGGACAGCCATCTGACGGACAAGACCGTACGCTGTCAGCCGAAGGAGACCGATCGCTACGGTCGCACCGTTGCCGAATGCACGGTGCAGGGCCAATCGGTCAACCGCTGGATGGTACGTTCGGGCTGGGCCGTGGCCTATCGCCAGTACGCCACTGCGTTCGTCGCCGACGAGCGCCTCGCCCAGCAGCAACAGCGCAATCTTTGGCAAGGCAGCTTCCAGATGCCTGCCGACTATCGGCGCAACAAACGCAACCAGGTCGCGTCCCGCGTGCGGCCATCGCCGCCCGCACCGGGCCATTGCGCCATCAAGGGCAACATCTCCGGCAAGGGCAACAAGATCTTCCACGTGCCGGGCCAGCGCGACTATGCACGCACCAGCATCTCGGCGGCAAAGGGCGAGCGGTATTTCTGCTCGCCGCAGGAAGCGATCAATGCAGGCTGGCGCCGCGCAGCGCGCTGAGGGGCGGGGCAGTGTGGTCGCGCGCAGCCTGTTGCAGGGTTCGCGTCCTGCAACCCAATGCCTATCGCTGATGGCGGTTGCTGGCACTGCGTCGCAGCTGCGGCATGCTGTCTGCGCGGGCTCGGGAGCAACACCCAAGCCCCCTGCGCTTGCTGCGCACTGCCGTCATGCAATGGGTAACGCGTGCATGCCAGCGCCAGCGCACCGCCGTGGTCTACAGCCGCGCTCGCCTCGCGGTAAACGCAGTCGCGCATGGCGTTACCTGCAACATGGATCACCTCATCCGGTTTGTTAGCATCGCGCCATCCCCGTAGAGATGCCCATCCCCATGACGCAATTGCATGTGCCGGAGCCCGCGCTTTTTCTGCCTGGCCAGGGCGAGCCCTCGCTGCGCTGGGGCGTGCTGGGCCCCGGCGTCATCGCCTCGGCGTTCGTGGGCGCCATGCGCCGTAACACTGCGCAACGTCCGGTTGCGGTGGCCTCGCGCAGTGCCGAGCGTGCGCAGGCGTTTGCGAACGCCTGGGCAATGGACCGTGCGTACGATCGCTACGACGCCTTGGTCGAAGACCCGCATATCGATATCGTCTACGTCGCCACGCCGCATAGCGAACACCTCGAACACGGCCTGCTGGCGTTACGTGCCGGCAAGCATGTGCTGATCGAAAAGCCCATGACCACCTGCGCCGCCGATGCGCGCGTGCTGGTGGACGAAGCGCACGCGCGCGGCCTGTTCCTGATGGAGGCCATGTGGAGCAGATATCTCCCACACACCTCGGTGATCCGCAGGCTGCTGGCCGACGGGGCGCTTGGTGACGTACGGCATGTGTTTGCCGACCTGAGTCAGCACGGCCCCAGCGACCCCGCACACCGGCAACGCCGGCCCGAACTCGGTGGCGGCGCCTTGCTCGACCTGGGTGTCTACGCCGTGCAGTTCTCTTCCATGATCCTCGCGGCGCCCACCGCAATCACTGCGGTGGGAGCGCTCACCGAGACCGGTGTCGATGCCTTCTCGACCGTGGTGCTGTCGCATGGCGCGCATGCACAATCCACCCTGATCAGTTCCATCGTCGGACGCAGCAGTTCGCGTGCCTATGTCGCCGGCACCGAAGGCCGTATCGACCTGGCCGGCGATTTCCATAATCCGACCACGCTGCACATTGCCGGCAACCAGGATGCCGGCGCCGCCGTGGAATGGACCGACCCGACCGGCATCAAGGGTTATCAGGGACTGTCGTGGCAAGCCACAGCGGCTGCCCGTTACATCGGCCAGGGTTACACCCAATCGCCGCTGCATCCCCTGGATGAAGTGGTGCAGATCATGCACACACTGGACGTGGCACGCGCACAGGTGCAGGCCGCAAGTGCGGCTGGCGCAGCAGCCCTTTGAACCGCGGCGCCATGCAGCTTGCAGCGATGGCGGCGGGCGCCGAGGTTCACTCCGCGCCCGCCGCCTTCCTTACGGCAGATCGCACTTGATCTTGGCATCCACGTAATACGGCTTGGGGACGTCGGGGTTGGTGCTGGTCTTTTCGAACACCACTTCGAACGATGCCGGATCGGCCTTGCCCTGACGCGACGTACAGGCGTCCTGCAGCTTCTTCTTGACCGCCGCAATGCCCGCATCGCGGTTGGCGCCATCGGCGCTGTTGGTCAGGTTGGCGACCTCCGCCCAGGCCTGGGCGCTCAGGCCGAGCAGGCATCCAGCAAGCAACACACTGTGCAGTTGTTTCATACGATCTCCTTTGCGATGTCCGTGATGCACTGTCCTTGGAGACGCAACGGGTGCCCCGCTGCGCGCCGTCAGCATAGGCCGCGTGCGTTAACTGTCCGTCGGCGCGCCTCCGGGGATGAACTCCTCCGAATCATGCGCGTGCTGCGGTCAGCGCATGAGCGACACCGTCGCCCATGCCAGCACGATGTAACGCGTGGTCTTGGCGACAGCCACCAGCGGCAGGAAGACGCGCAATGGCTCACGCATGACGCCTGCAGCCAGTGTCAGCGGGTCGCCGATCACCGGCATCCAGCTCAGTAGCAACGACCACCTGCCGTACCGGCCATACCACGCCTGCGCACGCGCCAGGGCGGCCGGTTTGACCGGAAACCAGCGTCGCGCCTGAAAGCGCACCACCTCGCGCCCGATCCACCAGTTGATGAGCGAGCCCAGGACGTTGCCCAGGCTCGCCGCCGCAACCAGCCCCACCACCGAGCCGCCATCCAGCAACAAGGCCGCCAACGCCGCTTCCGATTGCGCAGGCAGCAGGGTAGCGGCGATCAACGACAGGGCAAACAGCGAAAGGTACGTCAACGATGACCTGTAGCGGGTGGAGGCGGCTTGAGTGTATCGACGTCCACCGCCAGCGGCCTGGCAATGACTGCTTCCGCAATCGCCCTGGCAGCTGCGGGTGCTGACTGGAGGCGGCGTCGCGGGACTTCGGCGGCGATGCGGCGCATGCCGGGCGAACCAGGCAACCGGCAGGGCAGGGCGCTGCGAGAATCGCCGGTTGCGCAGTGGCCAGCTGCACACGGGTGACACGCCGCGTGTAGGACCCGTTCGCGAGCAACGCGGCCCTCCCGACCAGATGGTCCATGTCTGGCAGTGCCTGCGTCAGCCGGTGCACACCGCACCGCGAGGTTCTGCCTCGCTTGCATGCAGCAGCGAGCCTGACCAGCCGTCACAGCAAGGCAAGCTGCCCCACCGCATTGCGCACGCTCTTCTTGGTCATGCGCACCACCGAGCGGTGGATGGTCATGCCTTCGATCAAGGCATCGATCGCGCTTGCAGCGGCCTTGGAAAAATGCAGCTCCAGCGCTGACCGGCTACGTGCCATCCACTGCTCCATGATCGCGGTCATCTCCGGATGACGGCGCGCAAACGCATACAGCTCATAGCTGAGCAGCAGCACCCGCGGGGACGCCGTGCCATCGGCAAAGATGATGTTCACCACCGCATCGCAGGCTTGGTCGCGGTTCCTGGCAGCGCGGATTTCGGCGGCAAAGTTGCTGGAGACGTCCTGCGAAAAGCGCGTAAAGGCGGCAATCAACAGTTCGTGCATCGAGCCGAAGTAGTAGGTGGTCGCACTCAGGGGCACCTGCGCCTGCTCGGCGACCTTGCGGAAGGTGGTGCCGGCCACGCCATGCTCCACGATCACCTGCAGCGCGGCCAGCTCGATGTGTTCTTTCCGGTTTGGATCCTGGCGCCAGGTTCTGCCGCTCATCTGCATCCACGCACGTATCGACCGCCGTGATGGTAATCGAGAGTTGACTCGCCAATTGGTACGGATGTACAAATTGGCGCAATCGGCTTCCGCGCCTGACGCGGAGGCTCCCCGGATGGCATGACGTAGCGTTACCTTGAGAGGAACAGGCATGAGCGATTGCGAACAACACCCCATCGATATCGGGCGCAGGCTGACCCTGGGTGGCCTGGCTGCCGGCAGCGTGGTCATGGCGACCGGTGCAGGCGCAGCAGCGCGCAGCCGCTGGCAGCAGGGCAGCTGGCTCAATGCGCCCAGGCAGCATCGCGTGCTGGGCGACGACGTGCTCGAGGTCGTGACCGACAAGGGCACGGACTTCTGGCGTGAGACGCACTACGGCTTCACGCGCGACAGCGGGCATTTTCTCGGCTTCGCGGCGCCGGCCGCATTCACCTGCCAGCTACGCATTCGCGGCAGGTTCGATCAACTCTACGACCAGGCCGGTATCATGATCCGTGCCAACGAACGCCAGTGGGTCAAGGCTGGCATCGAGCTCAGCGACGGCCGCGCCATGCTCAGCAGCGTGCTCACTGATGGCAGGTCGGACTGGGCCACCGGTCCTTACGAGGGAGACCCGTCCGACTTCTGGATGCGCGCCACCGTCGAAAAGGGCGTGCTGCGTCTGCAGGCGTCCAGGGACGGCATCTACTGGCCGCTGGTTCGGCTTTGCCCGTTTCCGGTCGCCGCAAGTTATCTGGCTGGGCCGATGACCTGCACGCCGGAACGCGAAGGCTTGAAGGTGCAGTTCTCGGACTGGCAACTCGGCCCGGTGCTGGGCAAGGAACTGCACGATCTGTCGTGAGACATGCACTGCCAGCGCGATAGGCACGCTCCACAACGGGCAGAGTAGGGCGGCGACGCCTGCAGCCACCGTCGAGGCGCATCATCGGTGCGATGTGGGTAGCGCCCTTGCGAGGTACATGCCAGCGGCGGGATGAGTCGTACGCGCCACCGTGGACGCGCTCGCCGCAGACCTCGCGGCCTAGCCCAGCCAGGCCGAGCAATCGGTCTTGCTGCCGCACAGGGTCCTGGCCTTCTCGTGCACTCGTGCCATCACCGCAGCGCCTTGCGCACGATGTTGCTTGCTCCAGGCTTGCAGGGATGCGCCGACAGGGTCGAAATGCCTGCGGTTGTTGCGCAGATAGCCGTCGGGCTGCTTGGCCAGATCGCCGAGCACCTGGATGGCAACTGATTCGATGCCCGGTGCATCGTCCGGGCTGAGCCGGATCATGGCATCCAGGTAAGGCATGCCTCGCTGTATCAGAGTGCCTTCGCTACCTGGGGCTTCGTACGCCTTCTTGAACCAAGACAACGCGGTCTTGCGGTCGCCGCGTTCCTCGGCCAGATGGCCCAGGTAAGGCATGTAGAACGAAGGGGTCTTGCTGCGCCCCAGCTCGGCCAGCAGCACCTGTTCGGCGCCGCTGTTGTCGCCCACGTCGACCAGCAGGTCGACAGCCGCCTCGATGGTGGACTGACGCTCCTCGGCCGTCTTTGCCGTTGCCAGCGCCCACTGAACGCGCTGATGCACGGTGTCGACCACGTCGGCGGGCAGGGGAGGCTGCGGCCCGGTCGCCTCCGATGCTGCGGGTTGTCCCTGGGCCAACCGTGCGAGGTCGACTGCTGCAGATGCGGTGCGCAAGCGGTCCACGATCGGCAGCGTGGGGTCGGCGTAGGCCTGCGCCAATGCCGCATTCCATGCCTGGGACAAGGCGGCGCGCTCGCCTGCATCGTCGGTGGCGGCGGCCACCAGCGTGGCGGCATACGCGTTCAGTACGTGCAGGTTGGCGCGTACATCCGCCGGGTCTGCGATCACGGCCTGCAGCAATGCGTGCGTTGCCGCAGAGGCCACCGGCTTCTGTTTGCCGACAAGAACCGCCAACAACCCGAAGCGCCGTTGCAGATGCGGCTCCGGCGCTGTCTTTGCCAGCGTGGCGAGCACGCCGGGGGCGTCCTTGGCATCGACCAACTGGTTGTCCAGCAGCCAGCCGTAATTGCTCAGCAACGCCCATTGATCCGGCTTCAGCGATGCCGGAGTCTTCAACGCTGCGTCCAGCAGCTGCTTGGTGCCGGTCGGCAACTGGGTCGCTGCGCGCAGGCTCTGGATGAGCTGGGCCGTAGTGGTGTCGCCGATCACCCGGGTGATTTCGCTGCCATCCGCACGCAGCATGATCATGGTCGGATAGCCCTTGACCCCAAAGCGCTCACCAGCGGCCTGCGCCTCCTCCAGGTCTCCATCCAGGTGCACCGCTACGAACTGCTGCGCCTGCGCAATGAACGCCGGATCCTTGAACGTGGTGGCCTTGAGGCGATTGCAAGGCGGGCACCACACCGCACCCCAGTACATCAGGAGCGGCTTGCCGGTCTTCCGGGCTTCTTCAAAGGCTTTGTCGACATTGCCTTCCTGCCACTGGATGCTGGCCGGCGCCTGCGCTCGCGCAGTTGTAGGCGGGGAGGGCGCCGCTGACGCCGCGGGTTTTTCGCATGCAGTCAGCGTCGCAAGGACAGCCGAGAGCGTCATCAGTGCCAGGGACCGCGAACGAAGGGACAGTGCCATGCAACGCCTTTGCCTGAAGGAGACGGTTGCACGCGTCATCATGCAGCCCGGAACGCTGCGCCGCGTGCACCGGCACTGTCACTTCCTTCGATTTCTTGAAGGCCCGGCAATGCGAACTGCTGTCACGCCAGGCGCAATCCTGGTCGAAAGCGCGTTTGTCGTGGCGGATTGATTCAGGGTGTCCGGCATTCAACACGGCACGGGCGATGCCTAGGCGTCAAAGATAGCGGACAGCTTCTCAGACGCTTCCGCCAAACGCGTTCCAACCAGAACAGCGCGTGCTGACGAGGCTGGGCACCTTCGAAGTGTTCAATTATCTCAATCGGCACCGCACGCGCGTGTCCATGACGCACACCGACTACGCCGTGGTGCTCAAGGAGGGCAAGGTGAGCCAGTTCGGCCCGGGGCAGGTGAGACGGGATGGGCTGCATTCGTGGTGATCGATGGAGTGACGCGCTAACGGGCCGACCTGATGGCTGGATGGCGTAGCGGGCTGGCACCCGGCGTGATTGCCATGTCCGGGATTGGGGCCAGGAGTGTTGCTAGCAGGCTGAATGCTGTACCTGACTGCGGCAGCGGCTTGATCGAATCCGTAGCAGCTAAACTGCAGGTAGCTCATGGCACCTTGACGGCGATTTGTTAGACGAAATCCCGAGCGATCATTAGATTCGACGTAGATGCGTCCAGCGCTTGTGGCGTGAATGGGGCGCCGACTGTCTCGCTTTCTGTCTGAATTTTTGTGGCGAGATGCGTCTTGGAAAAGAAACGCCTGGGTCAGGTGGACGCCAGGATCACTCGGCGAGCGGCCATGCACTGCTCTTGTATGAGTCTGGGGGTGTGAGCTCGATGACGGGCAAGCTCACCCCCAACCGTTGCCGGACCTTTGCCAGCGCAGCGGTATCGGCTTTGATGAGAAGACGTTGTCCGCGTGCGGACGCCGCCAGATCGGAACTACTGTGGTCAGCCCACATGAAGTCTAGTCTGCTCACGCCGCATGGGCATCGGGGGCCAGCGATGCGCAGCGTGGTGCCAGGCGCGCCGGATCCTTTCGGCACACTCTTCAACTGGAACACGAGCTCGATCACCCTGTCGTCTGGGGACGGCGACACATGGCGGCTGGCCAACCGGAATCCGGATTGCTCATACGATTCGATGTAGGCGCGTTCCAGCGCCCACATCGACATGCCGAGATGAGTCCACTCTGGGAGGATGGGCCGACCTTCCGGGACCTGATGTGACGTGCTGGCATGATGCACTGCGTTGACGGAAGGATAATTTTGCGCGGCGGATGGGTGATTCATCAGTAGCCCCAGGGTCAGGGCAGCGATAAGGATCGATCGACGGGCTTGCATGTTGCGGTCTCCGGTACTTGGGACATCTTGCATCCGATATGAATTCAATGGCCGCCGCCCGGTGGGCGGCCATTGCTTAGTCGCGCCGCACCACCAGCACAGCCTGCAACTTGTAACCGTTAATATCCCAGTCGTCGAAAATGTCGGTGCCGGTAGGCAGCCAGTCAACAAACTTCATTTCGCATAATGTATATTATGTAAAAATGGGCGCTCACTCCACATGCAGCAATGTGCGGCGGCCACCAAACAATAATGAAGCCAAGTGGCTCACCGGCGCAGCACGAACACGCATTGCGCTGCTTTATCCGGATACGCGCACGCCGTTTTTGAGGGAAGTGCTGGTTGCCCCCTCAATGCTGCCAATGCTCGCGACACGCAGCTCATGGTGCGCGACGCCTCCGTTATAGGAGTCAACGATGCCGATGTCCTGGTGACCCAGGCGCTCGCTGCAGGCGCCGAAGCTCTGTTGCTGATACCTCGATTTGCTAAATTGCTCGCAGGCTGCAGCAGCAGGATTGCTCAATGACATACATGCCGTCAGGATCGACAACAAATGCGCAGCCGATGAGCTGACGATCCACCTGATCGCACTGGGGCACCGAGAGATTACCTTCATCACCGGACCGACAGGCCGTCATCAGGCCATGACGATAGCGGCGAACGCCTGGCCGGCTACCGGCACGGTCGTGCACCAGCCAATCCAGGAGATGGCAACCACTGCAGTCGATGTACTGCTGGATGCGGTCACCGAACCGATGCCACCGGCCTGGCGCGAGGCGGCACATCCGCATTCGCTGTTTCTGCGCAGCTCCGCGGTCGCGCCTTGATACAGACCAGTGCCCTCCCCCTTTTTACTATGCCTTCTACCACCATGCCCGCATCGCCCAACGCGCAACAACACGCCACGCGTGCTGCATTCTTCTTGCCGGGCTTCATCACTGCCGTGTGGGCCACCATCGTGCCTTTCGCGAAGACGCACGCAGGCCTCGACGATGCCGCACTTGGGGTGGTGCTGCTCTGCCTAGGCACCGGCTCGCTCATCGCCATGCCGCTCGCCGGCGCGCTGGCCGCAAAGCAGGGCTGTCGAACCATCATGGTCTTTACCACGGTGGTGATGCTGGCGCTGCTGCCAATGCTTGGACTTGCGAACGGCGCGTTCTGGCTTGGAATAACCCTGTTCTTCTTCGGCGCCGCAATCGGTGCGATGGACTGCACCATGAACATCCAGGCCGTTGCTGTCGAGCGCGCCAGCGGTCGCACGATGATGTCCGGGTTCCACGCGTTTTACAGCATAGGCGGCTTCGTTGGCGCCGGTGCCATGACGCTCATGCTGGCCGCAGGTGTTGCACTGCTGGCCACGACACTGCTGGCGGTTGCGACGATGGCCGTGCTGACGGCAGTGGCTGCTCGTTACTGGCGTTCGGACACGCTCGAACACGCCGGGCCGACGTTTGCGGTGCCCAGCGGGATCGTGCTGCTGATCGGTCTGCTGGCTTTCGTGGCATTTCTGGCAGAGGGCTCGGTCCTGGACTGGAGCGCGGTATTCCTGGCCGAGACACGGCATGTCGCCCCAAGCCACGCAGGTCTGGGATATGTGGTGTTCTCGTTATCGATGACCATTACCCGGCTTTTCGGGGACTCTCTGGTCGAACGCCTGGGGCGCACCTCATCGATCATGGTGGGTGGCCTGATAGGCGCTGCTGGCTTCCTGATCGCGACGCTGGTCTCTGTCTGGCAGGTGTCGCTGGTCGGATACGGGCTTATCGGTGTGGGATGCGCCAACATCGTGCCGGCGTTGTTTTCGATGGCCGGATCGCAACGATCAATGCCTGGAAGCATTGCGATTCCTGCGGTGACAACGCTTGGCTACGCAGGGGTGCTGGCCGGGCCGGCGTTGATCGGATTTGTTTCGCACAGTGCCGGCTTGATCACGGCGCTGATCGGAGTTGCAATCGCACTGCTGGCGGTGGCTGTCGCCGCACCTTTGCTCAGCAGGCTGGCAAAGTAGACGTCCCTGGCCTTCCTCCCTACCCGCGTCAACAACGACGGCCGGGCCTCGGCACGTCTGCCCCGCTTGTCGCAGGAACGCGATGCGGCAGAAACTCCGTCTGCCTGCAGCGCATTCCACGCAAGCCGCCCGGCATCGCATCACCCATCAACACAGGGGCCGGCTGCGGGCACTGCAACGATCAGGCACGTGCAGCAATCGCCGTGACAGCGTCGGCCAACGCCAGCAGATGACTGGCCGGTGTAAAGGCCTGCGGCGTCACGCCAATGCAGCAGCCGCTGGCGAGGTCGCTGCGCACGACAGTGAAAATGCCGAATTCGTCCTGCAAGGATGCCTGCAGCGCGCTGACCGCTGCTTTCGAACTGCGACCTCGCAGGCGAAATCCGCCCACGCCCGATGCATTGCTGGCGTCTGCGGCGCCAAGGATTTCCACCGCATCTGACGCATCCAGTCGCGATACCCTGACATCCGCGGCGAGCTCATCCAGCGGTTTCGGCGATCGGGGGATGTTGGAGGGAATGTCGGTCGCTCCCGTTTCGGAGAGCATCGATGAAACGGCGAGCGAAGCGGAAAACTTCAAGAAATCTCTGCGCTTTCGCATGTGACCCTCTCAGCCAAAGGTTGATCCAACCACTGCAGCGTCGCGTCAGTTGCTGCTGACGCCCCGCAGCTGCCATGCATGGGCCACGTCTTGTGAACCCGTGCTCCATCGACGCCGAGATCCCTGTGTGCTGCCAGGTGATCGTCTCGACTTGCCATCGCCTGGCAGCTCAATCAAAACGTCAGGGCGGCGCGCATGAATACGGTGCGTCCGCTGAAGCCGAAGGGCGATGTTGCGTTGTAAGGATGCATCCCTGCGTTATCCGAACCGTTGCTGCCCGCCGCGACGCTTGCCGCCGTGGAGGCAATATTTTCGTCGGGATAGATATCGAACAGATTCTGTGCGCCCAGGCTGACACGCAGTGCGGGCGTTACCTGTGCGGACAGTTCAAGGTCGGTGATGATCTTCGGAGAAAACGTTTGAATCACATCGTAGGTGCTGGCAGAGGCGGCGACCAGGCGGGTGTCGTAGCCGGGCGTGAGCGCGGCCACCTGTGCTGCGTTCCTGGCCGTCATCGCAACCGTGGAGACCTTGCCGTAGCGCGTATTCGTCATGCTGGCCGCAACGCGCCCATGCGTGTAGTTCAGGTTGAACATCAGCTTGTCCCGCGGCAGGCTGTCGGAGTAGCGCAGCTGCTGGGTCAAGTCGAACAGTGGCGTTGTAATGCCTAACGCGGCGATCGGCGCGGGGGTGCCGGCAATCTGATCGAACTCGGTCTTGTTGTAGTTGCCGGCAAACGTGCCGGTCAGAACGGAGCCCTCATCGAAGACGCGTCGGTAGTTGATCACCAGGTCCAGGCCGCGGGTGGTCGTATCCACCGCATTGGTCAGGAAGGAGATCGCGGCAAAGCCGGATTGGCCATTGGCGGTTAGATAGCTGGTGAGGCGAGCATCCTGAAACGTCGAGGAAATCGCGATGCGATCACGCAGCTCGATGTGGTAGGCGTCCAACGATGCGGACCAGTTGCCGTTCTGAAAGACCGTGCCCAGCGACACGTTGCGGGACGTCTCCGGCTTCAGATCGGAGGCTCCGGCCAGGCGCGCGGCTGGCGTATCCACTGCAGCCACCCGCACGATCGCCTGCGATCCGTTGAGTATCAGCGTATTGGAGGCGTTGTAGCCGGATTGCGCCAATGCCGGTGCCCGAAAGCCGGTGTTGTATGACCCGCGCAGTGCCACCAGAGCATTGAGTTCCACACGGGCGGCCACCTTGAAATTGGTGGTGTCGCCGAAATCGGAATAGTGTTCGTGGCGCGCGGCAGCGTTCAACAGCAGGCGATCGATCGGCGAATGTTCCACCTCGGCGTAGACAGCCTGGCTGCGTCGGTCAAGGTCCGCAGTGTCATCCGGCCCGTTGCTGGGACCAGGCTGCGCACCCGGGATCGATGGGCGACCGATATTCGGGCCGTCCAGGATCGGGATGCCGCCGTTGATGTAGCCTTCCTCGGCGCCGGTGAACAGACGGTACCTCTCGTAGCGGTATTCCGCACCCAACGCCAGCCGCAATGGATTTGCCTGCCCCAGGGCGATCTCACGATTCAGATCCAGATTCGTGGTCCATTGATCGAACTCGGCGCCGTTGCGGTAGAAGCGCGTCGGCGACTGGGCGCCGAGCGATACATTGACGCTGTTGGCATAGGTCAGGTCCTGTGTGTTGTTGCCGTAGACCGTCGAAAGATCCCAGCCGAATCCGGCCAGGTCGTGCCCGCGCAGCCCTGCAGCGAGCGAGGTATTGTCGATGGCGGTATCCAGCGTCGGGCTGTAGCCATCGGGATGGATCGCACGAACGGTCTCGTCCTGCCCTGCGCGCCTGAAGAAGTAGGTAATGTCGCCATCCAGTCGGTTGTGGCCGCCGAACGAATACATCTCCACCGCATCGGACACCGGCATCACCAGGTTGTAGAACAGCTGACGATTGGTGCTGGGCTGTGTGCCCAGGAACGCGGCTCCATCGCGGTCGAAGCGTGCCTCGCGCGGGTCGCGCGTTCCATTGGCGCGCGTCAGGCCGATGCCGGACCCGAAGTTGCCGGATGGCGTCACCAACGCGCCAGTGGCAGTCGTGCCGAAGTACTGTTGACGAGTGTCCGGGCGCGATCGATCGGTGGCACCGATGTCCTGGATTGCCGCTGTCACGCGCAGCACGCCTTCGGAGCCGATCCGAAACCCGGTACCGGCGGCGACCTCATAGGTGTCGCCATCGCCTCGCGCAGTGGTCTGGTAGGTCGTGTGCGCGGTGCTCTGCAGCGAACGGTCCAGGCTCAGGTTGATGACTCCGGAAATCGCATCCGAGCCGTATTGGGCCGCCGCGCCGTCGCGCAGCACTTCGACGCGAGACAGCGCCAGCGATGGAATGGCATTGAAGTCGATCGAGATGTCGCCGCGGCCGATGCCATTGCTCGCGTTGAGATCGGCCGAGGTATGGCGACGCTTGCCATTGATCAGCACCAGCACTTCGCCCGGCCCCAGGCCACGCAACGAAGGCGGCATCAGGTAATCACCCGCACCGGACGCGATGGGACGCGGGATGTTGAAACTGGGCACTTCACTCTTGAGCATCTGCAGCAGGTCGACGCGCCCGTTACGCTCCAATTCCTCACGCGACACCAGATCTACCGGCGTCAGCGACTCGGTCAGCGACCGCCCCCCGAAGCGGCTGCCAACGCTCACTAGGACCGCGTCCAGCTCCTTATCGACCGAGCCGGCCCGGGCTGCGCCCAGTTCCTGCGCAGCGCCCGGCGTTGCCGCGATCAATCCCACCGACAGAACACCTACCGCGCGTAAAGCCTGAGGTTGCACGACTTTCCCCAATGAAATATTAGGTTATATCGTAACAATAAGTGTCGCAGCGCGGTGCGGCTCAGCCCGCTGTCGGCGTACGCGCTGCGTCTGTAGCTGCAACTTGCTCGTCGGAGGCCGCAGTGCGCTGACGCTGTCCCGGGGCGAGATTCTGCAGTTGGGTACGCATTCCTCCCGGCACGGAGCCATGCCGTTATTTTTTGCTGTCATTCGGTAGAGCGCGCCCTGCTCTTCCGCGTTGTGGAGTGCATCGTGCAGCTCGTCCCGCCCATGGGCGACACACGCGCCAGTCTGATTGTCGGCCGTCGCGCAATACTGAATTTCCGGGCGCCTCGAGGGGGTTTCTCAAACACTTGCGTACGACCATCCCGTGAGAACCATCAGATGACCCACGTAGTAAAAATAAAACGCGCTGCGTGTGCGTGGCACGGGAATGCGCAGGCGTGCAAGCGTCAGCAACGGTATCGCCAGCAGTGCCCAGAAATTACCGTTGATGAAAAACAGCGAGGACACCGGCAGCACCAGCAACAAGAGCGCTGACACGCCTTTCGGCAATCGCCAGTGCCATGGATTGCGCCAGTACACCCAGCCGCCCAGCACCACTGCCAGGCCGCTCCATTGGTAATCGACTGCCACCGGCGCCAGCACGGCGCACACCGTCAGAAATACCCAGCGACGGCGCTCGATGCTGAGAATGCAGACCGCAGCCAATGCAAAGGACAGCAGGACATCGAGCGTAAACACCGTCTGCGTCGCGATCGCGGCTACTGGCATGGCGACCAGGCCCCACACGAACAAGCGCTTGACCGACTTTTCGACATCGGCATCGGGCTGCGCGAGGTTGTAGGCCAGAACCAACGCAAACAGCGGGAACGCGACGCGCCCCAACTCGGTCACGACCGGCACGTAACCAATTCCCAGGATCTTGAGCGCGTGGTCGCCGGTCATGAAGAGGGCAGCCAGCCATTTCAAGAATTCACGGCCGCCGCTGGTCATTGCGGCGGTTCGCCGTGCCGGTTCGGCTGCGTGCGTGAGCGCGCCAGCGAGGGGCTTCGTCGCCCCGCCCCATCGTCAGGTGTTCGGCGGAACGGGAGACGGCGCACGATCATTCGCCACTCCGTCGCAGCGTACCCTTGTCCTCCTGCAGCTCCCGCTTGAACGGCACATCCGGTGGCGGCCTTGCAGTGGCTGGTTGGTCGTTGAGGTTCGGGTCGCTCAGGCCGCAGCCGCCGCCGAATTGCAGCAGCGACACCACGCAACTGATCTTGGTGGTGGTGCCCGGGATCGGGATCTCGATCTTTTTCAGGCCGCGGCGCACCCATTCCTGCAGCAGCGTCTGGTTGGGCATCCAGTACTTGTCCAGCGAGGTCGGCGTGTAGCCGTACGGCGGCCGTTTGAGCCAGGTGCCGCCCTGGGCGATCTGGTCGCGGGTCCAGGTGTCGGTGTCGCTGCCGGGCGGCCCGCGATCGCCAGCGCCGCTGCCGGCATCGCCGGTCCCGGCCACGCGGACGCTGCCGTCGCTATTGAACATGCCATCGCGCCGACCATTGCCGCCGGTGGTTTCGCCGCGGCGGTTGCGGTCGGATTTGCTCCAGTCGTCTGCATTGGCGGCGACATCCCATCCGCCGCTGCGGTCGGCAGGCTTCGGGCCGGCATTGCGGTCGGCTGCCGGCTTAGCTGCTGACGATGCTGCCGAGCTGCTGGAACGCTCGGGCTGAGAGGGATTGGCCTGCGACTGCGCTGCCGCTTGCACCGATTCTGCGGCGGCGGCTATCTGCCTCGGGGAAGCATCGGCAGGCGCCGCTTGCGCCGCAGGTGCCGCCGCCACAGGCGCAGGCGTAGGCGCCGGTTCCGGCACGCTCGGCAACTCTGCGGTGCGCACCGCGACGTCGGGCATGCGCACCGCCGGTGCTATCTCGCGCACGCGTGCGGCCGGCGCCGGCACTTGTGGGCGCTCGGGTATGACGACGTCGCGCTCGCGCACCGTTGGCGCATCGGCAGTGCGCACCGCCACTTCGGTAGCAGGACGTTTCAGTTCGCGAACCTGCGGGCGCTCGGTCACTGTCTGGATGTCGCGTTGACGGACCTCGACCTGCGGCGCCGCGCGTTCGATGGCACGCGGCGTCAGCGTGATCGTTGGTGGCGGTGGCACGACAAACTCGTTGGTGGCCACCGGCGTTTCGGTCACTTGCAGCGGGGATTCGATCGTCACCGGCGGTACCTGCACGGTCACTTGCGGAACATCCGCGGTCACCGGTTCGCTGACCGCATCCGCCGGCTCCGGCGCCTCGTTTTGCATCTGTGCCGTACTGGAGCTTTCGACCGGATCGGCAGCCGGCTGCGCCTGCGTCGGCGATGGAGTTGGTTCGCCCGCTGCCACCGATGCATCTGCTTGCGCTGAAGCAGACGCCGTAGCCGGTGCCGCAGATCCAGGTTGCCCCGCACCACCGCCCTGCTCCACCGCGCCATCGCCAATGAAGGTCATGCGTACCCGCGATTCATCGCCAGGCTTGGTGTCATCCGGCGCCCAGCGCACGATGACCACCCAGACGAGCAGCGCAACGAAACCGAGGTGGATCAGAAAACTGCCGAGCAACGCCAACCAGTGCTGCCGACGCTGATCTTTCGGACGCGGGTCCCAGTGCTGCCACCACAGGCTGCGAAATGCCTGGAACGGCGACAGGATGGCTGCGCCGCTCACCTCGCGCTGCGACGGCTGTGCCCGTGCCAGCAGCACATCCGTCAGCTGGTCATCGTTGAACGACGCAGCGACATGTGCGCGGTTGCCCATCCAGATACCCCAGCCATATGGCAGGCCGGTACGCCGATCCAGAATGAGCTTGCCCGGCATGCGCGCGCGCAGTGCCTGCAGCAGATCGGCAGCCGTTGTCACCGGTGGCGCGGAATCAGGCCGCGCTGTCGCGCGGAATGTACGGGGCGTCGCCGGTGGCGTGATCGGTGGCATCGCGCACCGCGATCACGCCGGGTACGCGTCCCATCAGCGTCTTCTCGATACCCTGCTTGAGGGTGACATCGGCCATGCCGCAGCCGTGACAGCCGCCGCCGAAACGCAGCAGCACCACGCCATCGGCCGAGACTTCCTGCACCGCCACGCGTCCACCATGCGATGCCAGCTGCGGGTTGATCTCGTTCTCCACCACCCAGCGCACGCGCTCTACCATCGAGGCCGACTCCGCCGGTGCCTCGCCCTTGATCTTGGGCGCCTTGATGGTGAGCTGCTGATTGCCGGTGGACTGGGTGACGTAGTCGATCTCGGCGCCATCCACCCACGGCACGCTGGCCGCCACGACATACAAGGTGAAGCCATCGCAGTCGATGGCCCACTCGTCGCCGCTCAGGTCCGCCGGTTCGGCGAACTCCAGCCGGGCATCGGCGCGCGGGGTTCCCGGGTCCACCGCGCTCAGGCGCACGCCCATGCCGGGCACGCCTTCGCGTTCGATGAGCTTGCGGAAATAGGTCTGGGCTTTGTCGGATATCTGGATCATGCGGGTTATTCTACCGCTCAATGCGCCCTCGCTCATGGAACACCGTGATCCTGGCGGGTGCGCCGTCCGCCACCCCTGCGAGACCGTCATGACCGATCTGATTCCCCTGGAGCAGGCCCATTGCCTTCCGCGCAAGGGCAGCGATCACAAGCTTGGCGAAGCACGCCTGGCCGAGCTGCTGCCGCAGGTTCCCGGCTGGGAGCTGAGCGAAGCCGGCACGGCCATCACCCGCACGTTCCGCTTCGCCGACTATTACCGCACCCTGGCCTTCGTCAACGCGCTGGCCTGGATTGCGCATCGCGAAGACCATCACCCCGACCTGGGCGTGCACTACGACCGGGTCGTGGTGCGTTATTCCACCCACGACGTGGGCGGCCTGAGTGAAAACGACTTCATCTGCGCGGCCAAGACCGCGCAACTCTACGATCAGGGAGTCACTGCATGACCATGTTTCGCGCTGCGCTCGCCGGCCTGTGCCTGACGGCCGGCCTCAGCGGCTGCGGCAAAGCTCCGCAACAGGCCACCACCCCTACCGTGGCCCCCACCGAGCTTGCCGCCATAAAGACGCCGCCGCCCGAATATGCGCCCGAGCTGGCCTGCGCCGGCGTCGGCGGCACCACCGTGCTCCGGGTGGTCGTCGGGACCGAAGGCACGCCGACCGATGTGTCGGTGACGCAGGGCAGCGGCCAGCCGGTGCTGGACGAGGCCGCCCAGAAGCGCGTGCGCGAGTGGAAGTTCAAGGCCGCCACCCGCAACGGGCAGCCGGTGCCACAGACCATCCAGGTGCCGGTCGCGTTCAAGCCACCGGTGCCGCGCCCGGACGAGTGCTTCGCCATCGAAGAACGCGCACGCCGCGGCAGCTGAACCCCGCAGGCCGCCCTGCCGCAGGGGCTGATCGGCGGCGGGCGCAGGCGCTCGCTGCCGCCTATACATGAGGGATCGCGCCCATGGGCCTTGCCCGGCGTTCATGTCCCGCACGGTCGCCTTCGACAGCACGCGTTCGTCATCCGTGGATGGCCATCCTGCTGCCGCCAGCGACCGCGCACGTGACGTGCCTGCCGCAGGAGCGCTTTCCATTCCACGAGGTCGTCGCATCGCATGCTTGAGGTGTCATCACAGAACGTCTGGACCGCGCTGGCGGTTACGTTGGCCGCAGGACTGGCCACGGGTCTTGGCAGCCTCATGGTGGTGTTCGCCAAAAAGCCCAATCCGCGGCTGCTCGCGTTCGGGCTGGCCTTCGCCGGCGGTGCGATGGTGTATGTGTCGCTGTCGGAAATCCTCAACAAGTCGATCGCGGCGTTTTCCAGCGCCTACAACGACAAGCTGGGTTTCACCTTCGGCACGTTGACCTTCCTGGGCGGCATGCTGTTGATCATGGCGATCGACCGACTGGTGCCCAACCCGCACCAGAGCCTGTCCACGGACGACCCGCAGTTCCGCGACGACAACCGTGCCTACATCCGGCGCGTTGGCCTGATGACTGCGATTGCGATCACGGCGCATAACTTCCCCGAAGGTCTGGCGACGTTTTTCGCCACCCTGGAAAGCCCGGTAGTGGGCATGCCGCTGGCGTTCGCCATCGCCATCCACAACATCCCTGAAGGCATCGCGATCGCGGTGCCGGTGTACTTCGCCACACGCAACAAGTTCTATGCCTTCGGCGCCAGCCTGCTGAGCGGACTGGCCGAACCCATCGGCGCGGGTATCGGCTATCTGGCCTTGTCCAATGTGTTGTCCGACGCCGTGTTCGGTGCGGTGTTCGGGCTGATCTCCGGGGTGATGGTGTTCCTGGCACTGGACGAACTGCTGCCGGCCGCCAAGCGCTATGCGCAGGGCCACGAGACCGTCTACGGCCTGGTCTCGGGCATGGGCACGCTGGCAATCAGCCTGGTGTTGTTCCGCTTCGCGACGCCTTGAGCGCGGGGTAGGCGATCGAGCACTGCCACGCCGCCGGGTGCCTTGGGCAAGGATCGAAACGTGGCGTTCGCAGCGCACAGGAAGACGGTCCACCCGCGCTGACGGCCGGCCACTTCGGCAATCCGCATGGCGGCTGAACATGGGCGCGCAGCCTGGCAATCGCCCGCCCGTCAGCCAGCTTCCAGACATTGAATGCGGCGCATGGTACGCGCGTCATCCACGCGTGCACAGCGAGGTGCCGTATGCAACGCACATGGTCACGAGAGCGCCTTGCCTGGGCGTTGGCGCTCGCATCGAGCGGTGTCCTGGCGCTCGGCGGCTGCCAACGCAGCGCACTGTCGCCGACACCCAGAGCGACGCCAACCGACTCGGCCACCGTCACGCCGACGGCGCCGGCCTACACCGCACCTACCGCCGACCAGCTGTATCGACTGGTGGCGCCGATCGCCCTGTTTCCCGACAAGCTGCTGGCCCAGACGCTGGCGGCGTCGGTCTATCCAGACCAGGTGCTCACTGCGCAGGACTGGTTGCACAGCAACCGCGCCCTGACAGCCGCCGACCGCGCGCAGGCCACCGTCGCGCAGCCCTGGGACCCCAGCGTCAAGGCCTTGACCGCCTTCCCCGATGTCGTGGACCAGTTGGCCGGCAATCTCGACTGGACCCGCGCACTGGGCGAGGCTTATGCACATGACCCGAACGACGTGCTCGACGCGGTGCAGATCATGCGCCAGCGGGCGCAAGCCAGCGGCCACCTGCGCAGCACGCCACAGCAGCAGGTCCAGGTCGCCCGGCATCTCGTGGTAACGCCGGTCCTGGACGGAGAACGCGTCCCACCGCCCTCGCAGGTGATCACCATCGAGCCTGCGCAACCGCAGGTGGTGTATGTGCCGCGCTATGACCCGGAGGTGGTGTACGGAGCGCCGGTAGATATGTATCGCGAGTACCGCTACCACCCGGTGCGTTGGTATGACCAGGGCGATGTGGCGACCGTCGGGGCGGTGTCGTTTGGCGTCGGTGTGCTGGTCGGCAGCGCATTGGAGCACCACCACGGCTGGTTCGGCTGGGCCACGCCAGCGCCGGCGTGGCATCACTGGGGCTGGAACAGCTGGGGCGTGGACTGGAACGCGCCACCAGCCGCACCGCATTACGTGGTCTACCAGAATCGCGTCTACGCGCCCCGTACCACCATCATCAACAACCACACCACCGTTGTGGATGCGCGGTCCTCTGTGCACCAGCAGGACCAGCGTCAGTGGTCGAACACGACCTACACGCCTGTGCCGGGACCGGAGGTTGCGAAATCAGGCTCGCCCGCGGCGCGCACGGCCATGCCGACTGCTGCGGCTGCACCATCTCTCGGTACGTTGCCGCGACCAACCGCACTGGCGTCTTCGCCCGCCGACCTGCACCATGCGCCCGACGTCGCGCACCTGTCCGCACCGCACTTCACTGCGCAGATGCTGCAGGCAGGACGCCCGGTGGCCGCCAGAGCTCCGCAGCCCGTGCCTGTCAGCCTGCCGTCGCCAGCGCGCCCAGCGAACACGCCGCACCCGATGCCCGCTGCCGAACCTCCGGCAATGCGGACGGGCGAATCGCCGATCGCGCTGGCGCGCATGCCACCACTGCAGGCACATCAGGCGCTGCCTGCGGGTGCTATCCGCCCTGCCAGTGAACCGGCTCGTGAAACCGCTCGTCCCACCCTGTCGCCGCGCGAGGCATTTACCGCCCGGAACATGCACGACATCCCGCCGCGCACGCTGGTACCACTGCAGCCCCGGCCGCCTCAGTTACGGGAACAACCCCGCGTGGCGCCTCGCCAGCAAGCCGCGCTCGTGGTGCCATCGCGGGCGGAACATCAACTACCGGTGCGACCGCCGCGTCCGGAGCCACGTCCGCTGATGCAGATTCAGGCGCAGCAGCATCCGCAGCGCGTCGCCACATTCGCCACACCCCGCGCCGCCCCAGATCGTGCGCCGGCACCTCGGCCGTCCCAATCGCATGCACAGGCGCCGCCGCATCACGAGCGTCGTCACGACAGTTGAGGCGGCTGTCTCGTCATCGCGTAGCCGTCATACACGTCGAGGGAAATGGCCGAAGCTGGCGCCCCCATGTGTCGCCTTCTTTCGCTACGCGACAGGCCCTGGCTGACTCCGGTCAGCCAGGGCTGCATTGATCCGCTGGCGTAGCACCCCCTGCGTCAGCGGCCCAGGCGGTCCAGTGCCTCGGCCAACTCCGGCGCCAGCGGCGCGCTCAGCACATACGGTGTCTTGCCGGAATCCAGCGCGAACTCCAGCGACGCCGCGTGCAGGAACAGCCGCTTCAGGCCCAACTGGTCACGCAGCCGCTTGTTGACCTCGGCCTCGCCGTACTTGTCGTCGCCGGCCACCGGGTGCCCCAGGTGCTGGGCATGTACACGGATCTGGTGGGTACGGCCGGTCTCGATGCGCACTTCGCAATACGAGTGCCCGCCGCGCCGTTCCAGCAAATTGAAATGGCTCAGCGACGGCTTGCCGATCGCATTCACCTGCACATGCCGCTCGCCCCCCTGGCGCAGGCCGATATGCAGCGGCGCGTCCACCGTCATCACGCCGTCGGGCATGCGCCCGACCAGCAAGGTGAGGTAGCGCTTGGTGATGCCGCGGCCCTCGACGCGGTCGTCCTCGCGCATCAAGGCCTGCAGCTCGGTCAGCGCCGAGCGCTTCTTGGCCACGATCAATAGGCCGGATGTATCGCGATCGAGCCGGTGTACCAGTTCCAGGGTCTGATTCGGCCGCAATGCCCGCAGGGTTTCGATGGCACCGAAGCTGATCCCGCTGCCGCCATGGCTGGCAACCCCGGACGGCTTGTTGAGCGCTAGCAGCCGCGCATCCTCGAACACGATGGCCGCTTCCAGCCGGGCCAGGAACGACGACGGTGGCGCGGCCTTGTCGCCCTCCTCGTTCACCCGCACCGGCGGGATGCGCACTTCTTCGCCACCCTCGAGCTTGCGCTCGGCCTTGGCCCGCCCGCCGTTCACCCGCACCTGGCCACTGCGGACCAGCTTGTAGATCAGGCTGCGCGGCGCGCCCTTGAGCTGGCCAAGCAGGAAATTGTCCAGCCGCTGCCCTGCACGGTCTTCCGGAACTTTGAGAATGCGCACGCCCACACGGTCGGCAGGCGGCTTGGGGGGCTGGGGGTCGGTCATCCGGCTCTTTATTCTGTTACACTCGGCGAGCGAGATAAGGGTTTGATTTCGTTGGAAGTTGATTGGCCAGAAGCCTGACTTCCGATGATTCCGGCACAGTGCGCGACCACCGCCCCAGGGGCGGCCATGTTAGCGGCTCACCGGCCTACCCGGCCATCGCCGGCGGTCTTTGACCGTTGCGCTGAACATGTCCCGTGCGCTGCCCCGGTTCGTCCGGACGCGGCTGCCGGCCCTGAAACACCTATAAAACCCAAAGACAAGCGCTCCCGCGGCATGCCGTGGTGTTGCAGCGCTGGAAACCCTGGTCAGGCCTGTCCGCGCGTTGCGCGAAGGGCCGACAAGCTGTTCCAGAGGCGAAACGTCACGGCGTTCCGCGCGGTAGAGCGCGTGAGGAACGCAACAATGAAGCGAATGCTGATCAACGCAACGCAGGCCGAAGAGCTGCGCGTGGCGATTGTGGACGGCCAGACCCTGTACGACATCGACATCGAACAGCCGTCCAAGGAACAAAAGAAATCCAACATCTACAAGGGCCGTATCACCCGGCTCGAGCCTTCTCTGGAAGCGGCGTTCGTGGACTATGGCGCCGAGCGCCATGGCTTCCTGCCGCTGAAGGAAATCTCCCGCGACTATTTCCAGGCCGGCGTCGACCATAACAAGTCGACCATTCGCGAGCTGCTGCGCGAAGGCCAGGAAATCGTGGTGCAGGTCGACAAGGAAGAACGCGGCAACAAGGGCGCTGCCCTGACCACGTTCATCTCGCTGGCCGGCCGCTACATGGTGCTGATGCCCAATTCGCCAAGCGCCGGTGGCGTCTCGCGCCGGATCGAAGGCGAAGACCGCGCCGCGCTGAAGGAAGCGCTGGACAAGCTCGACATCCCCGACGACATGGGCGTGATCATCCGCACCGCCGGTGTGGGGCGTGACGCCGAAGAACTGCAGTGGGATCTGGACTACCTGCTGCAGACCTGGAAGGCGATCGCCGAAGCCGCGCTGAGCAAGCCGGCCGCCTTCCTGATCTACCAGGAATCGCGCCTGATCATCCGCGCCCTGCGCGACTACCTGCGCGCCGATGTGGGCGAAATCCTGGTCGATACGCCGGAGCTGTATGCCGACGCCCAGGAATTCATGAAGCAGGTGATGCCGCAGAGCCTGCGCAAGCTCAAGCACTACACCGACGATATCCCGCTGTTCAATCGCTTCCAGATCGAATCGCAGATCGAAGGCGCCTACGAGCGCAACGTGCGCCTGCCCTCGGGCGGTTCGATCGTGGTGGACCAGACCGAAGCGCTGACCGCCGTCGACGTGAACTCCTCGCGCGCCACCAAGGGCAGCGATATCGAAGAGACCGCGTTCCAGACCAATCTGGAAGCGGCCGAAGAAGTGGCACGCCAGTTGCGCCTGCGAGACCTGGGTGGCCTGGTAGTGATCGACTTCATCGACATGGCCTCGTCCAAGCACCAGCGCGAAGTCGAAAACAAGCTGCAGAACGCGCTCAAGTACGACCGCGCCCGCGTGCAGCTTGGCCGTATCTCGCGCTTCGGCTTGATGGAAATGAGCCGCCAGCGCCTGCGTCCAAGCCTGGGCGAATCCAGCCAGATCGTGTGCCCGCGTTGCGACGGCCATGGCCGCATGCGCAGTGTCGAGTCGCTGTCGCTGTCGATCATCCGCGTGGCCGAAGAGCACGCCATGAAGGAAAACACCGGGCAGGTGCTGGTCCAGGCCCCGGTGGAAATCGCCAACTACCTGCTCAACGAAAAGCGCAGCGCGCTGCGTGAGATCGAGCAGCGCCACGAGTCGCCGATCATCATCGTCGCCGACGAGCAGCTGCACACCCCGCACTACGAAGTCACCCGCCTGCGCGAAAACGAGTTGGGCGAAGACAGCGGCAAGCCGAGCTACCAGCGCGGCACCCCGCGCAAGCTGCCGGTGCATGCGCTGACCAAGGCGCAGTTGAACATCCCGGCAGCTCCGGCGGTGACCTCGATCAAGCCGAGCCAGCCGGCGCCGGTGCGTGAAGAGGCCCCTGCCCCGGTGGCGCCCGTCGCGGCACCGGCCCCGGTGGTGACGGTGCCAATCCCGGCGCCGGTCACTGGTGTGGTTGGCTGGCTGAAGCGCATTTTCGGTGGGGTCGAGCCGATCGCGCCAACGCCCGAGACGACCCAGCGCCCGCGGCCGAACGATACCGGCCGTAATCCACGTAACGAGCGCGGTGAACGTGGCGGCCAACGCCGTGACGGACGCGATGCCCGCAATGGCGGCAACGGCGGCAATCAGCGCGGCAATGGCAACGGCGCCAACAAGGAACGTCGCGACGAGCGCCGCCAGCCGGCCAATGGCCAGAATGGCCAGGCCGCGCAAAACGGCGCCCAGGCCCAGCAGCAGGTGCAGGCGCCCAAGCCGCCGCGCAACGAGTCGCAGGCACCGAAGCAGCAACAGCCGCAGCAGCAGAAGCCCAAGCCGCAGAACCAGGCGCCCCGTCCGCCACGTGCACCTGCACAGCAGGATGGCGCACCGTCCGAACGGCAGCCGCGTCCTGCACGTCAGGATGAAGGGACCGCCTCGGCGCAGACCCTGACCTCGACGGCAGCAAGTGCAACGACGACGGGGGTGGTCGCAGCCATCGCTGAAACCGCTGCGCCTGCCACCGTGCAGGCCAGTGCGGCTGAGGCCACCCAGGCACACTCGGTCGAGGTTGTGGTGAGCGAGTCCACGGCCGATCGCGGCAGTGACGCGGTTGCGGATGCTCCCGGCCAGGAAGGCGCGGGCGATGATGCGGCCAATGGCGAAGGTGGAAGCCGTCGCCGCCGCGGTCGTCGCGGCGGCCGTCGTCGTCGTCGCGGCGCCGGCGCAAACGGTGAGGGTGGCAGCAACGTGGATGGTCTGGAGACGGACGATCTCGATGGCGATGTTGACGGCGATCTGGAAGGCGACAACGACGGCGACGAAGCCAATACGCAGGGCCAGGCATCTGCCGCTCCGCGTGCGGGTCAGCCGGAGTTCGACTTCGATGACGACGCTCCCGCGCCGGCCGCTCGCACCAGGCCCGAGCCCGACGCTGCGGCACCGGTGAAACCACGCCCGGTTCCCAAGGAACGTGCGGAAACCCCGTCGGGCAGCGATACCGCCGCGACGACGGCGCCGGTGTCCAACGCGGCACCGTCGTTCGAGCAGCAAGCCACAGCCCCGGCTGCCGCCGCAGCGGAGCGGGCACGCAATGACGCTGCCGTCGCGGCAGCGCCGGCGCGGACTCCGTCTGCTCCGGCAGCAGCGACTCCGGCGAGCTCGCAAGAGGTCACTGCGACCTCGCCCGCAGCTCCGGCCCCGATCGCCAAGCAGGCGTCGGCAATCGAGGCAACGCCGGCCGCCAGCTCGGCACCAGTGGCGGTTGACGCCACTATGCCCTCGCCCGCTGCCGAGGTAACTGCGGTGACGGCGACACCGGGCAGCGCGGCAGCGCCTGCCGCACCGGCGGCTGTCACCGAGCCGGTCGCGCCAGCTGCTGCACCGTCGTCGACGAGCGAGCCGACCGCTGTCACGCAGCCGACGCCGGTCCCCAAGGCGTCGACTGATGCCGCAGCGTCCTCGGCCGGTACGCCGGACCGCCTCACCGCAACCGTGCCGGAAACGTCGGCAGCGCAGCGGGAGCCTGCCAAGCCGTCGGCATCGACGTCGGTGACGGCAGAGCAGGCTGCTCCTGCAGCGGCCGCATCAACCGCTCCTTCTGCGCAGGCCGCCGTGGTGACCGCCAAGGCACCGCATGCCGAGCAGACCGGTGCAGTCGTTCCGTCCGTCGATGTCGCAGTGACCTCGACCACGACGGTGCCGCAGACGCCTGTTGCAGACGAAGCACCCGCTCCGGTACGCAAGCCCTACGCGCCGGTGCAGACGACCATGCTGGACGCACTGGCCCCCAAGGACGATGCAACACCTGCAACGTCTGCTACACCGGTCCCGCCCAAGGCGCAGCAAACGCAGCCGGCAGCGGTAGCGCCTGCAGCCACGCAGCGGCCAGAAGCCGACGCGCCAAAGGCGACCGTTGTTGTCTCCGAAGCGTCCAAGCCTGCAGCGTCATCGGCCGATGCCGATGCCGATGCCGATGCCGAGGGTGCCTCCAAGGAAAATGGTGACGCCGACAAGCCGCGTGACCAGCACTGATCGTTACACCGGCCGCACTAGCTGACCTGCATAAGCGGGTCAGGAAGCGTCAAGACACAGCGGCCTTCGGGCCGCTGTGTTTTTGTGCGCGTGTGGTGCTGATAGCGCTGAAAGAACAACACCAGCGCAGGCCACTCTCGTTCGCACATCACACCGAGAGCCTGCTCTCACACAGCCGTGCCCTGCAGCGGCTACATCTGTGCGGGCCAGCGGATGGTGATCGAGCCTGAAGCGACTTCAGCGCTCTTGTCGTGAGAACTCCCGGAGTGCAGCAGGCGCCGCGCTACGTCGTGGCTGCAGGCCATCGCCTAACCACCTGCCAGTCCTGATGTCCTGTCGCTTGCTGCGATGGACGCTTTTTTCGGCGTGTAGGCGCTGCCTGAGTCAACAGAATCGCCTTGTCCTGCGCCGCGCGCTGCGTTTGCATCAGCGGAATCGCCTCGCGCTGCGTGCTGCGACGACCGCTTACAAGCCTTCGCCAGCGGATCCAGGGCGCCAGCCAGCTTTACGCATTCTGGAACCTGTAACCAGACCGATTCAATCCATGCAGCGCAGTGCTCAACGAGCGACGGCCAGGCGTCACATCGTGCGGGCAGGATCGGTCAGGCCGTATTGATTGGCCAGACGGGCCAACGCGATGTTGTCCTGGATGCCGACCTTTTCGAACAGACGCGCCTTGTGCGTATTGATGGTCTTGGCACTGAGATTCAGGCGCTTGGCGATGTCTTCCTGGCGCAGGCCCTGGGTCAGCAACAAGGCCACCTCCAGCTCGCGTGGCGACAACGCATCGAAGGGGGAGCCGCCACCTTCGAGATTGGACAGCGCCAGATTCTGCGCAATCGTGTTGCCCAGATAACGCCGCCCCAATGCCACCTCGCGTACCGCGCGCAGCAATTCATGCGCATCTCCCCCCTTGCCCACGTAGCCGGACGCACCGGCTTCGAGCAAGCGCTTGGGCAGCGGACCATCTTCGAGTACGGAGACGATGATCACGCGCGTGCCGTAATCACCCTTGACGATGCGCTCGGTGATTTCAAGACCGCTCACGCCGGGCAGGTGCAGATCGCACAGCACGATATCGGGCTTGAGTTGACGAACCTGCGGCAAGGCGGCTTCACCGCTCTCTGCCTCACCCACCACATCGACGTCCACTTCCTTGGACAGGATCATCTTCATGCCGGTACGCACGAGTGCATGATCGTCGATCAGAAAAACTCTGATGGTCATCCTTGTTGTCCTCGCTGTGCGGCTGGCTGATGCAGCCTAGCTCCGTGAATAATTCAGGGCAAGCTCGATGCAACGTATTACGCTCAAGTTAGAGCGAACTGCACGCATTCCGACGTGTAGTACCACGCGTCGGTCCTGTAGTGCAGTGTGTTGACATGATGCGAGCGCCTGCAATGCCGGCTGCATCGGGCAACCCAGTCGTGCCCGGTCAGACTTTTCCTGGCTCGGTGGTCCGCGCGTCGTCCACCAGCGGCCGCAATTGCGGGTCCAGTGCAACGCGCTCATCGAAGACGAAACAGCGGCCGTCGTAGCCTTCGCCGCCGACTTCCTCGAAATAGCCCAGGATGCCGCCCTCCAACTGCAGCACGTTGTCCATGCCCTCGGCCTGCATCCAGACAGCGGCCTTTTCGCAACGGATACCGCCGGTGCAGAAGCTCACCACCGTGGCATCGGCCAACGCGGCGCGGTGCGGCTCAAGGGCTGCAGGCAGGTCGGTGAACTTGTCGATCGGCAAGGTCAGGGCGCCATGAAACGTGCCATAGGCCACTTCCTGCGCATTGCGCGTGTCCAGCAGCACCAGCGGGCGACCACGATCATCGTGGCCAGTGCGCATCCACTCCCGCAACACTGCGGGGCTCACTGCAGGCGCACGGCCCGGCAGTGGCGATGCATCCTGGCGACGGAAGCTGATGATCTCCGGCTTGACCTTTACCTTGAGCCGCGCAAAGGGCTGATGCGTGCTCTGGCTGTACTTGATGCGCATGTGCGCAAAGCGGCTGTCTGACTGCAACCACAGGTAGAACGCGTCAATCCGGTCCGCCTCGCCGGCCAGAAAGAGATTGATGCCCTCCTCGGCCACCAGCACCGAGCCCTTCAGCAGGTGCTGTTCGGCCTGCGCCAGCACGCTGTCGGCCAGCGGCTGCGGGTCCTGGATGGCAACGAAGTGGTAAGCCGCAGTATTGGTAATCATGCGGCCATTTTAAGGCGGCAGGCCCGAGCTAGCGAGCGCCTGGACAAGATCGAACGTGCTCCGGAACGGCGCGGCGCAGCGGCACGCGGCGCGCTGCTCGATGGCAGAGGCGTTGGATCTGCCGCGATCTCGGTCAGATCGGTCCCGCCCCCGGGTCGCTCAGCCGCGCAACAGCAGAAACGGCAGCAACACCAACGAGGCCACGACCAGCATGCCCAGTAGCGTGGCAATCACGAAGACCGGGCGTTTGCGCAGCAATGCGCCAAAGGTTTCTGCGGTGCCGGCGGCAATCGCCTCCTGGCGCTGGGCGCGTGCGATCGCGCCGCGCTGTGCCTGGTAGGCACCCAGCAAAGCCTTGGCGCGTGCGTGGTCCGCGTCGTCGCTGAGCCAGATGCCGCCTGCGGAGATCCCCCAGTTGCTGGGCCGCGTTTCGTAGATCTGTACCAGGTGCTCGCGCATCAGCGCCCGCACCTCGTCGGCCTCGTCGTCGGGGACATTGCGCAGGTTGAGCAGCAGCTTGGCCATGGGACGATGATACGGGAGCCAGGTGCGATAATGGCGGCCTTCCTTCACGGACATACCCATGCGCCTTGTGCTGACGCTCTGTGCCGCCCTGCTGCTTGCCAGCTGCGCGCCCGCCCTGCCGCCTTCCGGCGGCACCATCGCCAGCTTCGAGCGGATCGACCGTACTGCCGGTACCGGCGCGGAGGCCACGCCCGGTTCCCTGGTGACGGTGCATTACACCGGCTGGCTGTACGACGAAAAGGCGGCCGACAAACACGGCAAAAAGTTCGATAGTTCGCTGGACCGCGCCGAGCCGTTCCAGTTCGTGCTGGGTGGCCGCCAGGTGATCCGCGGTTGGGACGAAGGCGTTGCCGGCATGCGCGTGGGCGGCAAGCGCACCTTGATGATTCCCCCGGACTACGGCTACGGCGACAACGGCGCAGGCGGTGTCATACCCCCGGGCGCTTCGCTGGTGTTCGATGTGGAATTGCTCGGCGTGCAGCCGCGCTGAGTGCGAAAGTGATGATGGATGCGAGCAGACCGCGGCTGACGGTCATTGGCGGCGGGCCTGCGGGATTGATGGCTGCCGAAGTGGCTTGTGCTGCCGGGATCGCCGTGGATCTGTACGAGGCAAAAGGCTCGGTGGGGCGCAAATTCCTGATCGCCGGCAAGGGCGGACTCAATCTCACCCACTCCGATCCGATGCCGCTGTTCGCCCAGCGCTATCGTGAGCGCACGCCGATGGTGGCGGCGTGGCTGCAAGAGTTCGATGCCGATGCATTGCGCGCCTGGGCGCGCGAGCTGGGCGTGGAAACCTATGTCGGCAGCTCCGGGCGGGTGTTTCCGATCGACCGCAAGGCCGCGCCCTTGCTGCGCGGCTGGGTGCGTCGCCTCAAGGACCAGGGCGTTATCTTTCATGTGCAGCATCGCTGGCTGGGATGGAGCGCTGACGGTGCGCTGCGATTTTCCACACCTGACGGCGCTATCGACCTCCAGGCGGATGCAACGGTGCTGGCACTGGGCGGCGGCAGTTGGCCGCAGCTCGGCTCCGACGGCGCCTGGCAGGCCCCGCTGCAGCAGCATGGCATCGCCGTGCGCCCCTTGGTGCCGGCCAACTGCGGCTTCGATCTCGACTGGAGTGCGCATTTCGCGCAACGGCATGCGGGCGCACCGCTCAAACCGGTGGTCGCGCATTGGCGCGACAGCACGGGCGTGCAGCACGCGCTGCAGGGCGAATGCGTGATCACAGAAACCGGGATCGAGGGCAGCCTGATCTATGCCATCGCGGCCGAGCTGCGTACGCAGATCGATGCGCATGGCACAGCCGAATTGGTGCTGGATCTGCTACCCGACCGTTCGCTGGAGCGCGTTGGCGCCGAGTTGGCCAGGCCGCGCAAGGGGCGTAGTTTCAGCGAACATCTGCGCCGCCAGCTCGGTATCGAGGGCGTCAAGGCCGCGCTGGTCTATGAACTGCTCGGCAAACAGGCCGGCGACGATTCGGCGTTAGTGGCACGCACGCTCAAGCAACTGCCGCTGCGCCTGCTGCGGCCGCGCCCGCTCGCAGAGG
The DNA here is from genome assembly GCF_041479385.2 of Xanthomonas sp. NCPPB 1068. NCBI lineage: Bacteria > Pseudomonadati > Pseudomonadota > Gammaproteobacteria > Lysobacterales > Lysobacteraceae > Xanthomonas > Xanthomonas sp. NCPPB 1068. The sequence goes on from NZ_CM192986.1 coordinate 2,442,507, forward strand.
CGATCAGCTCGGCCGGTGGCGTGGAACTGGAAGCCCTGGACGCGCAGCTGATGGCGCTGGCGCGCCCCGGCGTGTTCTGTGCTGGCGAAATGCTGGACTGGGAAGCACCGACCGGCGGCTATCTGCTGACCGCCTGCTTCGCCAGTGGGCATCGCGCTGCGTCTGGTGCGATCGAGTGGCTAAAGCAGCACGGCAATCAACTCACAGCCGATCACTGACGGCCACGCGCGGCCACACCGATTTGACGTCGTAGACCACCGCAGCTGGCTTGCCCAGTGCAGCAATGCGCCGGGCGTCGTAGTCGCGATACTGGGCATGCGCCACCGCCAGCACGACGGCGTCGTAGGCGCCCTCCTCCGGGCCTTCGCATAACTGCACGCCGGCATGCAGCAGCGCCTCTGCCGGGTCGGCCCAGGGATCGCAGGTGTCGACCTGCACGCCGGCCGCCTGCAGCAATTGCACCAGCTCCAGCGCACGGCTGTTGCGCAGGTCCGGGCAGTTTTCCTTGAAGGTGGCACCCAATACCAGCACCCTCGCCTGCGCGAGCGCAACGCCGCGCATCGCCAGCATGCCGCAGACCCGCTCGGCCACGTGCCGGCCCACGCGATTGTTGACTTGCCGCGCGGTGTGAATGAGGTCGGGGTGGTAGCCCACGCTTTCGGATTTGTGCATCAGGTAGTACGGGTCCACCCCGATGCAATGCCCGCCGACCAGACCGGGGCGGAATGGCAGGAAATTCCATTTGGTGCCTGCCGCTTCCAGGACATCGAGCGTGTCGATGCCGAGCTTGTCGAAGATCAACGCCAGCTCGTTGACCAGCGCGATGTTGACGTCGCGCTGGATGTTCTCCACCACCTTGGCCGCTTCGGCCACACGCATCGACGACGCACGCCAGGTGCCGGCGGTGATGATGCTGGTATACAGCGCATCCACCGCATCGGCCGCCTGCGGCGTCGAGCCGGAGGTGATCTTGCGGATATCGCGCAGCCGGCGTTGCCGGTCGCCTGGATTGACCCGCTCCGGACTGTAGCCACAGAAAAAATCGGTATTGAAACGCAGGCCGGACACCGCTTCCAGCAACGGCACACAGACTTCTTCGGTGGTGCCCGGGTAGACGGTCGACTCGTAGATCACCAGATCGCCCGGCTTGAGCGCGGCAGCGATCAACCTGGTGGCGCTGCGCAACGGTTCCAGATCCGGCTGTTCGAAACTATCGATCGGCGTCGGGACGGTGACGATAAAGATGCTGCACGTCGCCAGGTCCTCCGCGGCCGCGCTATAGCGAAGCTGAGTGGCCGCAGCCAGTTCGCCATCGTCCAGTTCCAGCGTGGCATCGTGCCCTTCGCGCAGCTGCGCAACCCGCTGCGCATCGATGTCGAAACCCAGTGTGTCGCGCTGCTTGCCGAACGCCACTGCCAGTGGCAGGCCGACATAGCCCAGCCCGATGACGGCGATGCGTGCGTACTGCGGTGGGACAAGCGGGGTGCCGGACATGCAATTCCTCGGGATCGCGCGATCGGTTGCCGCGCAGCTGTGCGGCGGCAGCATAGCGCACGCGGGATTTGGACCGGCAGTTGGCACGATCGTCGGCTGGAGATTCACAATCGCCGCGCAATCAGGCACGCTATCGCAATGCCCGGGTGGCGAAATTGGTAGACGCAAGGGACTTAAAATCCCTCAGCTGTGAGGCTATGCGGGTTCGACCCCCGCCCCGGGCACACTACATCGCAGCGTAGGTCTGCTTCTGCACCGATGACGTGAGGCACCGTCATCCGATAGCAGACCCAGTTGACTTCGCGACAACTCAACGTGACGTGCTTTCACTGTCTGCGGCCGTAGCTGCCCATCTCATGCTGAAGCAGGCCATAGCGGCGATGAGCTGCGTTGGCATTCTGTCAATCGGCACTGCCCCTTTCGCAGTCATCCACGTCACAAGCGTCGGCGCCACGCTTGGTGACTAGGCATACAACCCGAACGGCATCCAAGATCCAGTCGAGGCAGAAAGCGGCTACCGCTAGTCGGTATGCGTCGGCTTGCTGATGTAAGGCCGCATAACGACGTATCAGGGCGAGATTGCTCATGCGCGCAGGGTTGCAGAGAGTGGCACCAACGCAATGCGTTGCCGCGTAGGCGCCCGCAAGTCCACATCAGGCAGCGCCCACTACGCCATCGCTCAAAAATGCTTTCCAAAGCATCTCTACCAGGCCGGTAACGGCGCACATCCAGACACACATATACAAATAAAAAACCCTGGATATCATCTGATATCCAGGGTTCGAATTTGGAGCGGGAAACGAGACTCGAACTCGCGACCTCAACCTTGGCAAGGTTGCGCTCTACCAACTGAGCTATTCCCGCGTGAAACTAAATTGTACAGCTTGTCACTTCGTTGCGCTAGCCCTGTCATCGTTGCCGATGAGAAAAAGCGCATGCGATGTGGAGGCCTGGGCCGGAATTGAACCGGCGTACGCGGATTTGCAGTCCGCTGCATAACCACTCTACCACCAGGCCGAAACATCTGACCCAAGGCATCCTGCCTTGAGACAACGAGGCACCGACACGGGAGCCTTGTCACTAACTGGAGCGGGAAACGAGACTCGAACTCGCGACCTCAACCTTGGCAAGGTTGCGCTCTACCAACTGAGCTATTCCCGCTTGGGAGGCGAAATTCTACAGCGAACAGCATAGGTGTCAACTGTTGCTTTCGATTTTTTTCGGCTTGTTGCTGCTGATTGCGGCTTTTTCGTCGGCACGCAGGCTCGGCCAGGCCGCCTGCAGATACTGAAAACCCGACCACAGCGTCAGCAGCGCGGCGATTGCCAGCGTCCAGTAACCGGCACGGAAGATCAGATTGCCCAACCAGATTTCGTGCGTCGGCATCTGCCCCGGCGTGACCGAATACAGCAGGCAGAGCAACGCCACCATCTGCGCGGTGGTCTTGACCTTGCCGATCACCGCCACCCGTACCTTGGCACGCTGCCCAATCTCGGCCATCCACTCGCGCAGCGCGGAGACGGCGATCTCGCGGCCGACGATCACTGCTGCCCAGAACGCCATCCACGGGGTGGGATGACCCTGCACGATCAGGAACAACGCCACTGCGACCATCAACTTGTCGGCAACCGGGTCCAGAAACGCGCCGAACGCGGAATACTGGTGATAGCGCCGCGCGACCCAGCCATCCAGCCAGTCGGTGATGGCAGCCAGCGCGAACACGCCGGCGGACGCAAAATTTGTCCAGGTGTACGGCAGGTAGAACACCACGACCAGCACCGGGATCATCAGGATCCTCAGCAGTGTCAGCCACGTGGGGATGGTCAACTTCATTACGGACTCGACTCGCCTGCCGCATCGGGAAGCGCCAGCCCGTGCAGGTTAGCGTAGATTCGCGCGGCAAGTGCGGCGTTGACTCCGTCCACCCGCGCGATCTCGGCCTCGCCAGCGGCCTTGAGGCCGACCAGACCGCCGAAATGCTTGAGCAGGCTGGCGCGACGTCGCGGCCCGATACCGGGAATATCCTCGAGCTTGCTGGTCATGCGCGCCTTCTGGCGGCGTCCGCGGTGACCGGTGATGGCAAAGCGGTGCGCTTCGTCACGCACCTGCTGGATGAACTGCAGCGCCGGCGACGCCGCGCCTGGGCGCAGCTCGCGGCCGTCGGCCATGATCAGCGCCTCGTGCCCTGCCCTGCGCTCCTCGCCCTTGGCCACGCCAACCAGCAGCACGTTCTCGACGCCCAGGTCGGCCAGTGCGGCCTGGGCCTGGGCCAGCTGGCCGGCACCGCCGTCGATCAACAGCACATCGGGCAGCACGCCGTTTTCTTCCACCGCGCGCCGGAACCGCCGCTCGATCGCCTGCCGCATCGCGGCGTAGTCGTCGCCCGGGGTGATGCCGGAAATATTGAAGCGCCGATACTGGCCGCGCACCGGGCCGCTCGCATCGAATACCACGCACGACGCGACGGTGGCTTCGCCCATGGTGTGGCTGATGTCGAAGCACTCCACCCGCTTGACCGGTTCGGCAAGCCCGAGCATCTCGCGCAGTGCCTCGCTACGAGCGTGCTGCGCGCTCTGGCTGGTGAGCTCGGTCACCAGCGTCAGCTGCGCGTTGCGGGTCGCCAGCAGCAGATAGCCGGCACGCTCGCCGCGCACGTTCCACTTCAGCGCGACCTTGTGTTCGGCAGCGGCACTGAGTGCGGCTTCGATCAGTTCGGCCTCGGGGATTTCGCGATCCAGCAGGATCTCGCGCGGCGGCGAATGCTCGGCGTAATACTGCGATACGAATGCGCCGAGAATCTCGTCGGCGCTGTCCTCACCGTTGGTCTTGGGAAAGAACGAGCGCGTGCCCAGGTTGCGGCCATCGCGGAAGCTCAGCAGCAGCACGCAGGCCTGGCTGGACTGCGTGGCGCAGGCCAGCACGTCCAGGTCGGCGGCGCGGCCATCGACGTACTGGCGGTTCTGCATGCTGCGTAACGACGACAACAGATCGCGCAGGCGCGCGGCACGCTCGAATTCCAGCGCTTCGCTGGCCTGCTGCATCGAATGCATGATCTCTTCGCCGAGCTGGTCGCTCTTGCCTTCCAGAAACATGGTGGCGCGGCGCACCGATTCGGCGTAATCGGGCGCGGCCACCAGATCCACGCATGGGCCACTGCAACGGCCGATCTGATACTGCAGACATGGCCGCGAGCGGTTACGGAACACGCTGTCTTCGCAACTGCGCAACTTGAACAGCTTGTGCATCAGGCTCAGCGTCTCACGTACGCCGGTCACGCCGGTGTACGGGCCGAAGTAGCGCCCCTGCACGGCACGCGGTCCACGATGCAAGGCGATCCGCGGCCAGTCCTCGCGCGTGAGCAGCACGTACGGGTAGCTCTTGTCATCGCGCAAGGACACGTTGTAGCGCGGCGACAGCGACTTGATGAGCTGGTTTTCCAGCAGCAGCGCTTCGGCCTCGCTGCGGGTCACGGTGACGTCCATGCGCGCCACCTGCGACAGCATCGAGGTCAGCCGTGCATTCTTCGGCGTGCCGTTGAAATAGCTGCCCACGCGCTTGCGCAGCGCGCCGGCCTTGCCGACGTACAGCAAGGTGTCGTCGGCCGCATACATGCGGTAGACGCCGGGCGCGGTGCTCAGCTGCGCAGCAAACGCTTTTCCATCGAAATCGGCTTGGGGCCTTGCGTTCATTCGTCTATCGCAACATCACTCAGTACGCCGCTTGCCAGGTCGTAACGCAGCACGGCATGGGCATCGGTTTCGGCAATCCAGACCGCACCGGCGGCCACCGCCAGACCGGCCGGGCCATGCAGGCGCCGCGGCAGCTCGACCGTGGTCAGCTCGCCGCCACCCAGGCGCAGGCAGCGCAGGCGGCCGTTACCGGTGTCGGCGATCCACAGCAACGGCGAGTCGGCGGCCAGCGCGATGGCCTGCGGAAACTGCAACTGCGCGGTGCCGCGTGGCCCATCCTCATCGCCGAACTGCCACAGGCCCTGCCCGCCGACCAGGGTCTGCACCAGGTCACCGCGCAACTGCATGGTGCGGATCGACGAGCCCAGCCCATCGCAGACGTACGCCACTTGCTGCACTGCCGCCAATCCTGCCGGTTGCGCGAAAGCTGCGAGATGGCCGCTGCCATCGCGGATTTCAAGGGAGCCGGTGCCGGCGCGCGCACTCAATGCCGCGCGACCCAGGTCGTAGCTCCAGATGCGGTTGTCGCCGGCCATGGCGATCAACACCTGGTTGTCGGCAACGGCCAGACCCTGCGGGTAGTTCAGAGCGGACGCGCCGGCGAACGCCAGCGGCCCTTCGACCGGCTCGCCCGAGCGACCGGTGCCGCACAGGGTGTCCACCTGCCCGCTGCGCAGGTTGATGCGCCGTAACGCGTGGTTGCCGGTATCGGCGACGTAGAGCTGGTCGCGTTCCAGTGCCAGGCCTTGCGGGCGGCGGAATGCGGCTTCGCCGATGCCGCCATCGATGAGATCGGCGTTGCCATGTCCGAACTGACGCAGCACACGCCCGCCATGCGTGCACTCGAGCACGCGATGGTGGCCGGTGTCGGCGACGTACAGACGGTCTTCGGTTGCGGCCAGGCCGGTGGGAAAGCGCAATGCCAACCGCGGCTCGGGGTCGCGCTCGGCCACGCCCTGCAGGTCTGCATCGGAAGGCGGCTGCTGGCCGTCGCACAAGGCGGCCAGCGCCCTGTCCAGATCGCCGGTGACGCCGACCAGGCGCTGGCGCTCGCGCCCGTAGGCGTCCAGCAGCACCAGCGTGGGCCAGGACTGGATGTTGAACCGGCGCCAGGTTTCCCAGTCCTTGTCGAGCAGGATCGGCGCGCTGACGCCGTGGCCGCGCAACTGCTTGAGCGAGCGTTGCGGCAGACGCTCGCTGTCGAAGCGCGGCACCTGCACCACGATCACCTGCAAGCGCCCGGGGCTGCGTGCCTGCCACTGCGCCAGTTCGGCCAGGCGTTCGGCGCACCATACCGAGCTGGCGTTGACGAAGGCCAGCACGAGCGCACGGCCGCGATGTTCCTGCAAGGTGGACGGCCTGGCGTTGAGCCAGGTGGGAAATTCCGGCAGTTCCTGGGTGAGCTGGGCATTCATGCGGTGATTATGCCCAAGCGTGATTAGCCTCGGGTGAGTCTGGCCACCGTCTGCCGCGCGGCGGTATCGACCAGTTGCCAGACCTGCTCGAAATCCTTGCTGCTGCCGGTATATGGGTCGGGGATGTCGTCACGTGTCTCCACGCCGGCCCACGGCAACCACAGTGCCACCTTGTCGCGCAGCGATGCGGGGGCGATCCGTTGCAGATCACGTAGATTGTTGCCGTCGGCGCACAGCAGCCAGTCGAAGTGCTCGAAATCCTCGCACAGCACCTGACGCGCACGCAGGCCGGAAATGTCGACACCATGCCCGCGCGCGCAGTGGATGGCGCGCGGGTCCGGCGGATCGCCAGCGTGCCAATCACCGGTGCCGGCCGAATCGACCTGGATGCGCCGCGACAGCCGCGCCTCGTCCAGCTGCGCGCGTACGGCGCCCTCGCCCATCGGCGAGCGGCAGATATTGCCCAGACACACGATCAACAGCTTCATGCAGCGGCCACGCGCGCCTGGGCACGGGCCAGATCATCGGGCGTGTCGATACCCGGCGGAAACTGCTCCGGCGTCAACGCAACGGCGATGCGATGCCCGGTCTCCATCACCCGCAGCTGCTCCAGCGATTCGAGGCGCTCCAGCATGCCCGGCGGCATGGCCGCAAACCGTTGCAGGAAACCGGCGCGGTACGCGTAGATGCCGATATGACGCAGCCACTGCCCGTCCAGCGGCAGCTGCTCGGGTTGGCTGGCGAAGCTGTCGCGGTGCCAGGGGATCGGCGCGCGGCTGAAATACAGCGCATCCCCGCCTGCGGTGCGCACCAGCTTCACCACGTTCGGGTCGAACAGGTCGTGCGCGGTGTCCACCTGTGCGGCAAGCGTGGCCATGTCGGCGCCCGAGTGCAGCAGCAGCTCGGCGACTGCGCGGATGCCGGCGGCAGGCGCAAAGGGCTCGTCGCCTTGCAGATTCACCACGCAGGTGTCCGCATCCCAGCCGGCGATGCGCGCGCATTCGGCAAGGCGGTCGGTACCGGAGAGGTGCTCGCTACCGGTCATGGCCACCTGCACGCCCGGCACGTGCGCGATGGCTTCGGCAATCCGCGCATCATCGGTGGCCACCCAGACCGCGCGCGCGCCGGCCAACAGCGCCCGCTCGGCCACATGCTGGATCATCGGACGATCGCCGAGACGTTGCAGCGGCTTGCCGGGCAAGCGCGTGGACGCGTAGCGCGCCGGGATGGCGACGACGAAATCGGCAGGCGTTGGATTGGTCATGCGTATGCGCTCTGAACGGCGGAATGGTGGGATGGACGTCGGCAGGGTAATCGCAGTGCGCCTGCCCGCAGCACACGCTTCTGCATGACTGCAGCAGCGCGCCACAGGGCCGACGTCAGGCTGGTTCGCAGTGTAGTGGCTGACCTGCATGCACCAGTACATGCAGGGGTGTTGCGAGTGCGTCGATGGCATTGCGACGTGCGTGGTTGCCACGGAGCGGATGATGCCTGCGCACTTGGGCACCAGCCCCCACGCTCCTATCCGCGTCTCGCGCGCTACACCGCGCCGCACGGCCGCAGTTCATGCGCCCTGGCGGCTCGCCAGCTTGTTCAAGCGGTCCAGCAGGCTCACCCAGAACGCAGCAGGCAGGTCCGCCTTTAGCGGCACGCTGTACAGCCACTCGTCGGCAAATGGCCGGCACTTCACCGCATCTTTTTCGGTCATCAGCACCGGCAGGCGACTGCCGAAGCTGAAATCTGCAGCGCGATACACATGATGGTCCGGGAACGCATGCGGCACCACGCCAATGCCGCGTGCCCGCAGCATCGCAAAGAACCGCTCCGGGTGCGCGATGCCAGCCACCGCATGCACGCGCTGCCCGGCCAGCATGCTCAAGGGTTGCGCGCGCTTGCCATCCATCGGTTGCACGCTGTCGATGCTGAGCCGCATCTGCCACTCGCCGAAACCGGAATCGTCCGGCGCCTGCGGGGCCGCGGTAGCGCTGGCCTGGCCCAGATTGACCACCCGAAAATCACAATCGCGTGCACGCGCGGCCGGTTCGCGCAGCGGCCCGGCCGGCAGCAGCCGGCCATTGCCGTAGCGGCGCTGGCCATCGACCACTTCGATCTCCACGTCGCGCGCCAGCCGGTAGTGCTGCAGACCGTCGTCGCACACGATGATGTCGCAACCAGCTTCCACCAGCGCCCTGGCGGCAGCGACGCGGTCGCTGTCCACGCGCACGCGCGCGCCGGTCTTCCAGGCGATCAGGACCGGCTCGTCGCCGCCCAGTGCCACCGGGGTATCGGCATCTACCCAGCGGGCCGTGCCTGCGTCATCGCGACCATAGCCGCGGCTGGCCACGCCGGGCGTCCAGCCGGCATCCTGCAACTTGGACACCAGGGCAATGGTCAGCGGGGTCTTGCCGGTGCCTCCAGCGGTGACATTGCCGACCACGATCACCGGCGCCGGGATGCCATGCCGCTTGCGCAAGCCACGCCGGTAGACGCTGCGCCGCAACGCAATGGCCGCGGCGTAGATCGGTGCCAGCAGGCGTGCGGCCAGCGGGATCCGGCTGTTGTCGTACCAATAACCCGGGGTGCGGGTGCCGCGCTTGCTCATGCCTGGCGTTCGCGGAACTGCATGCCGTGCAGATGCGAATACAGCCCGCCCTGCGCCAGCAATTCGCTGTGGGTGCCGCGCTCGACGATGCGGCCCTGGTCCATCACCAATACCTGGTCGGCATGTTCGATGGTGGACAGGCGGTGTGCGATCACCAGCGTGGTGCGGTCGGGCATCAGCTTGTGCAGGGCATCCTGCACCAGCCGCTCGGATTCGTTGTCCAGCGCTGCGGTGGCTTCATCCAGAATCAGGATGGGCGCATCCTTGAGCATCGCACGTGCGATCGCCAGGCGCTGCCGCTGCCCGCCCGACAGGCGACCGCCCTTCGTCCCGACATGCGACTGCAGCCCCTCGGGTAATTGCGCGACGAACTCCATCGCATTGGCGCCCAGAATCGCACGCTCCAGTTGCCCGGCATCTGCGGTGCGCATTTCGCCATAGGCCACGTTGTCGGCGATGCTGCCGTCGAACAGCATCACCTGCTGTCCGACCAGCGCGATCTGTCGACGCAGATCGGCCAGCGCGTAGGCCTGCACCGGATGTCCGTCAAGCAGGATCTGCCCTGCCTCGGCTTCGTAGAAGCGCGGGATCAGCTTGATCAGACTGGATTTGCCGCTGCCGGAGCGGCCGACGATCGCGGTGACCGTGCCGGGCTGCGCGACGAAGCTGACCTCGGCCAGCGCAGGATTCACCTGGCCGGGATAGCGCGCGGTCACATCGCGAAATTCGATCAAGCCCTTTGCGCGGCTGAGCGGCACCGTTCCCTGATCGGGCTCGTCGGGGCTGTCGAGCACCGAGAACAGGCGCTCGGCCGAAGCCAGCCCACGCTGCACCATGTTTTGCACATTGGTGAGCTGCTTGAGGCCCGGAATGATCGTGAGCATGGAGGTCATCAGCACCACGAAGTCGCCCGCGGTCAGCCGCCCGGCCAAGGCCTGTGCACCTGCCACGAACAGCAGCGCCGACAGCCCGATCGCACCGATCATCTGCACCGTGGCGGTGGAAATGCCGCGCGTGGATTCGACCTTCATCGCCAGCCGCAGATTGCGGTCGGCCAGCGCGCCGTAGCGCTCCATTTCGGTCTGTTGGGCGCCGTAGATCTTGACCTCCTGGTGGCTGGACAAGGTCTGGTCGGCGGCCTGCAACAAGTGCGCGCCGCTTTCCTGGATGCTGTGGCTGATGCGCCGATACCGGCGCGCCACCTTGTCCATCACCCAGGCCAGGACCGGCGCCAGCACCAGGATGGTCAGGGTGACCTGCCAGCTATGCCACAGCATCAGCGCCAACGCGCCGATCACCTGCAACGACTGCTGGATCATCACCTTGACCGCATCCACGGCTGCCTGCGCCACCTGGTCCGAGTCCGAGCCCAGACGGATCAACATCGACGGCACCGGCTCGGAATCGAACCGCGAACCAGGCAGGCGCAGGTATTTGGCCATCACCTTGACGCGCAGATCGCGCGCAATGCTGCGTGCGGATTTGCCCATCGCCATGTCGGTGATGTAGCCGGCCACCCCACGCACCACAAACAGCAGGATGATCTGCACCGGCAACCAGCGGCTGACCTCGGCATTCTTGTAGATGAAGGTTTCGTCGGTGATCGGCTTCATCAACGCCAGAAAGCCGGTGGTGCCTGCCGCCTCGATCAACGCGGCGATCAGTGCGGCGACCAGCAACAGCCGGTACGGCTTGGCGAAAGCCAGCAGGCGACGGTACGTGCGCCAGGACGAAACTGGCGCCGGGCGGTCGGTGGAGGTGGTCACTGGCGAGTTCCGTTAGTACGTGTCGTGCCGGCGCTGCCGGTCTGGGGCGCCGTGGCGATGGCAATGCGCCGGAAGCCGAGCTGCCCCAACGCATCCTGCGCAGTGACCACGGCCTGGTACGGCGTCCGTGCATCGGCGCGCATCAGCACCGTCTGCTCGCGGTCATCGCCGGCAATCTGGGCGATGGTCTGCTTGAGCGAATCCACATCCGAGCGCAGTACTTCCTGATCGTTGATGAAGTAATGGCCATCGGCATTGACCAGCACACTGAGCGCGCGCGGCGGCGCACCGGTGTTCTGGTCGCTGGCAGTGGGCAGCTGCAATTGCAGCGTGGAGCGTGCGTCGAAGGTCGTGGTCACCACGAAGAAGATGATGAGGACGAGGATGACGTCAATCAATGGCACCAGATCGATGTGCGGCTCGTCCTGGCTTCGGTCGCTGCCGATACGCATCCGTCAGCCCTTCGCCGTGACGGGCTTGGCGACTGCCGGCGCCGGCACTGCAGCCGGAACAACCGGTCGGCCGTCCATGGTGTCCAGCAGCAAGGTGGCCTCCTGCTCCATCTCGATGATGTAGCCGGCAATGCGCCCCTTGAAGAAGCGATGCGCCATCAATGCCGGCACCGCGATGATCATGCCGGTAGCGGTACAGACCAGCGCCTTGCCGATGCCGCCGGCGAGCTGATTCACATCGCCCACGCCGTGATCGAGGATGCCCAAGAACATCTGGATCATGCCGACCACGGTGCCCAACAGCCCCAGCAACGGCCCGGCCGAGGCAATCGTGCCCAGCGCATTCAGATAACGCTCCATGCGATGCACCACGTGGCGACCGGTGTCCTCGATCCGCTCGCGGATCAGATCACGCTGCCGGCCACGCACATCCAGCGCGGCGGCAAGCAACGCGCCCAACGGCGAGTTGCGCCGCAGCGATTCGATATGGGAGGGATCCAGCTTGCCGCGTGCGGCCCAGTTGCGGACCTCCTCACCCAGCCCGGGCGGTGTCACCTCGTTGCGGCGCAAGGTCCACAGACGTTCCAGCACGATCGCCAAGGCGACCACACCCAACAACAGCAACGGCACCATCGGCCAACCGCCCGCCTTGACCAGCTCCAACACGATGTGATTCCTCCGGCAGCGCGGCCGCCTATTCGCTCGCCGATAGGATAGCAGCCGACCGCCGCCGTTCCGCAGCATCCCACAGCCGCGGCTGCCAGCGCCGTCGCTCGCGGACCTGCAGGCCATCAGCGCCGAGCCAGACCCTGATTGCGCCGGACTCGGCCGTATCGAGCACCTCCGCGCCACTGCCCTGCCAACGCTGCACGACCTGCGCGCGCGGATGCCCGAAGCGGTTGCCGTACCCGGAGGACACCAGCGCCAACCGCGCACCGGTGGCAGCAACGAAGCCGGCATGCGACCCGTCTGCGCTGCCATGGTGCGGCACCACCACGAGGTCGGCGTGCAACGCGCCCGCCTGCGCGCGCATCAGCCGACGCTCCACCAGCACATCGATATCCCCCGGAAGCAGAGCGCTGACGTGTGGCGTCTGCACCAGCAGCACGCAGCTGGATTGATTGCGCAAATACGGGAAATCGGCATCTGGATGCAGGAAGCGAAAGCGCACGCCATCCCACTCCCAGCGCTGCCCCGCATGACAGCGCGCACTGACATCCAGCGGTGCGCCGGGTGGCGCCAACGTGGCAGCGACCGGCAACCCTGCGCGCACCGCGGCATAGCCGCCGGCATGATCGGCATCGGCATGACTGAGCACGAGTGCGTCCAGCCGGCGCACCCCGAGCGCGCGCAAGGCCGGCAGGACCACGCGCTCGCCGGCATCGAATCCGTCGCGCACCGCCGGGCCGGTGTCCAACAGCAGTGCATGCTGTTGCGTGCGCACCAGCACCGCCAGCCCCTGCCCCACATCCATCACCTGCACGTCGGCTTCGCCGGCGCCGGGCATGGCGCGATCCGGCCAGAGCAGCGGCAGCCACAACAGGGCCGCCATGGTCTTGCCCGGCGTGCCGCGCGGCAGCAACAGCCAGAGCGCGCCCAGCAGCGCGGCGATCAGCGCGATCGCATCGGATTCGGGCACCCACCACAAGGCCACCGTGGTCTGCCCCAGCCAGACAAAGCCCGGCCAGGTCAGCTCGAAACACCACCCCGCCAACTGCCACGCCCAGCCCCCCGCTCCGACGTACAGTGCATCCAGTGCGGTGCCGATCAGGCATAGCGGAACAACCACGAAGGTCCACCACGGAATCGCGACCAGGTTGGCAAACGGGCCCACCAGCGAGGCTTGCCCGAACAAGCTGACCGTCAGCGGCAGCAGACCCACCGTGGCAACGGTCTGTGCGGAAAGAAAGCCGCGCAGGATGGCGCGGTCGTCGGCCGGCAGGCACCAAACCAGCCAGGCAACGCCGGCGAAACTGAGCCAGAAGCCTGCCACCAGCACGCTCAACGGGTCCCAGGCCACTACCGCGAGCAAGGCGAGTGCAAGCATCTGCGCCGTTGTGGCGCGTCGACGCGCCAGGCGCGCCACGGCAACGACCGCGATCATCAACACGGTGCGGACCGTCGGCAAGGCCAGCCCGGCCAGCACCGCGTAGGCGGTCGCACCGGTCAGCGCAGCGATTGCTGCGGCGTGGATGCGTGGAATCACGATGCCCAGGCCCGGCCGCCATCGCCACACACCAGCGATTGCCAATGCAAAGAAGGCAGCCACCAGGCCGACATGGAAGCCTGAGATTGCGATCAGATGACTGAGCCCGGTCGCGCGCAAGGTTGCCCATGCGGCATCGTCCAGCCCACGCGTATCGCCCAGTGCCAGGGCGCGCAGATACGGCGCCGAAGGCCCGGGCACCTGCTCGGCAATTCGTTGCGACATGCGGTCGCGCCAGGCGTCCACACCGTGCGGCGCGACGACCTGGCGCGCGCCGTCGGGGTCGCGCACATAGCCGGTCGCGGCGATGCGCTGCGCCATGGCCTGGCGTTCGGCATCGAACCCACCGGGGTTACGCAAGCCGCGTGGCGCTCGCAGCTTGAGGCGCAGCTGCCAGTGCGCTCCGGCGCGCAGGGCCACGCGCGGGCCGATCCGGTCGGTGCCGAAGGCGTCGTACCAGGCCAGCTGCAACAGCTTGCCGCGCAATGCCGGCGGCTGCGTCCGATCGGCGTCGACGCGCAGCTGGAAGCGTGTCCGGCGTTGCTCGGCCACTGGCAGGCCGATGATCCGCCCCTGTACCGCGCGTTCGCGCGCTTCGTCACCTGGCAGCAGCTGCGACTGCAGCACGGTGGTGGCGTGCCAGCCGGTGAGTCCAAACCCCAGCGACACCGTTGCAAGCCCCAGCATCCAGGCGCCGTGGCGCGGCCACCGCCACAGGCCGATGCCGATGATCAGCACGCCTGCGAGCAGGCACCCAATGTAGAGCGCGCGCGGCAGCACTGCGGGCGACCACGCGCAGCCAACGACACCCAGCAGCATGGCAGCTGCAACAGGTACCGCCGAGGCAAACCGCGGCGGTGGCGGCGCTTGTGCTGACACATCCATGTCGCTGGTCCAGCTCCTGAAGGTTCAGGCCGAGAGCACGAGCCTAGACCACGGCCCGGACCGGCCATAGCGGCGATCTGCGCCGTGTCAGGTAGGAAAAAGCGGAGCGTGACGAACACACACTGCGCGGGCGCGAGAGTGCGGTGGGCGTTGCACCTTGCAGCGGTCGTCCCGGCCGACATGCCTGCACTGCGCAGCGGCACGCCGAGCAACGGAGCCGACGAGCGAGCTCGATCGAACGCAGTGAGCACGACAGCGCGGCATCCGCTTCCGTCTACGCCATCGAGGCATCACCGTGCCGATCAGCAGGATCGCTGCGTGACGCACGACGCCAGTGCAGCCTGCCAGCTGGCGCCACCCCCAATTCGCCTCGATTTCATGAGCGAAGCGCTATGTTCGACGCTGTTTCCGAGGAGTTCCCCCACATGCGTAAAGGCATTGCATTGATTGTCGGCGTGACCGGCATTTCCGGTTACAACCTCGCCAACGTTCTGGTTGCCGATGGATGGACCGTTTACGGCCTCGCACGTCGCCCACTGCCGCAGGATGGCGTCATTCCCGTCGCAGCCGACCTGCTCGACGCGGATAGCACGGCCAAGGCCTTGCGTGGCCTGCCGATTACCCACGTATTTTTCTGCACCTGGACGCGTCGCGACACCGAGCGCGAGAACGTCGAAGCCAACGGCGCAATGATGCGTCACCTCTGCGATGCGCTGAGCGCTGCGCCGCTGCAGCACATGGCCCTGGTCACCGGCACCAAGCATTATCTGGGTGCGTTCGAAAATTACGGCAGCGGCAAGGCCGAAACGCCGTTCCGCGAGAGCGAACCACGCCAGCCGGGCGAGAATTTCTATTACACCCTCGAAGACCTGCTGTTCGCGCACGCCGAGCGCCATGGCTTCGGGTGGAGCGTGCATCGTTCGCACACCATGATCGGCATGGCCAATGGCAGCAATGCGATGAACATGGGCGTGACGCTGGCGGTCTATGCATCGCTGTGCAAGCACACCGGCCAGCCCTTCGTATTCCCGGGCTCGCAGGCGCAGTGGAACAGCCTCACCGATCTGACCGATGCCGGGCTGCTCGGGCGTCAGCTGGCCTGGGCAGGCCTGAGCCCGGCCGCACGCAACCAGGCCTTCAATACCGTCAATGGCGATGTATTCCGCTGGCGCTGGATGTGGGGCGAGATCGCCGCGTTCTTCGAACTCGACGCCGCGCCCTGCCCGGACACACCACAGCCGTTGGAAGCGCGCCTGACCGAGGCGGCCCCTGCGCTCTGGGCCGAACTGGCGGCAAAGCACGACCTGGTGGAAGCGGACGTCAATCGCCTGGCCTCGTGGTGGCATACCGATGCGGACCTGGGCCGCGAGATCGAGTGCGTCAACGACATGACCAAGAGCCGCGAGCTGGGCTTTGTAGATTTCTACGACAGCCGCGCCTCGTTCTTCGAGCTGTTTACCCGGTTGCGGGCGCTGCGCATCATCCCCTGATCGATGGCGTTGCATCGCTGCGGGTCGGCCTTCGACCCGCAGCAGTACACGATCTGCCGCATCACGGTCGGCAGGCTCGCAACGGTAACGTGGGGTACTTCTTTCGTTGCGCCGAGCGCCGTGTACCGTTTTCGTTCGCGGAGCGCCCACACAGCGTTCGTCACGCAGAGCGCAACGCAGTCATTCGCATCTCAGGGCGGATCGGGTAAGCGCCGCCGCATACTCACTTGCGATACCACAATGATCCGCAGACATCGTGCAGGTGACTTCTGCCCATTAGTGGAGGGCAACGCAATCGCCCTCCCGATGCAGCGCTGCCGAACCGGCGACAGCGCCTCGGTGACTGACTACACCGCCGACGGCGCCAATTCGCGCAGCCTGCCTTGATGCAGCTCCAGCACGCGGTCCAGACGCCGCGCCAGGCTGCGGTCGTGCGTCACCAGCACCAGGCTGGTGCGCTGCGCGCGGTTGAGTTCCAGCATCAGCTCGAACACCGTGCCGGCGGTCTTGTCGTCGAGATTGCCGGTGGGTTCGTCGCCCAGCACGCAGCCGGGCTTGTTGACCAGGGCGCGCGCCACTGCGCAACGTTGACGCTCGCCGCCCGACAGCTCGCTGGGCTTGTGTTCGATGCGATGCCCGAGCCCGACCGATTCCAGCAACTGCAGCGCCTGCGCCCTGGCAACCGGCACGTCCTGGCCCGACAGCAGCACCGGCATCATCACGTTCTCCAGTGCGGTGAATTCCGGCAGCAGGTGATGGAACTGATACACGAAACCGAGCGCCTGGTTGCGTAGCTTGCCGCGCTGGCCATCGGACAGCGCCGACATGCGCTCGCCCGCCACGTACACCTCGCCCGAGGTAGGAATATCCAGCCCGCCGAGCAGGTGCAGCAAGGTGCTCTTGCCGGCACCGGACGCGCCGACGATGGCCACGGTCTCGCCGGTGGCCACCGCCAGATCCAGGCCGTCGAAGACCGGCGTGCGCATCTTGCCTTCGGCGTAGGTCTTGGCCAGACCCTCGGCCCGAATCACTGCCTCTGCCTGGTTTGGCTTTTGCACGACCGATTCCCGATTCCCGAATCCCGAATCCCGGATCTCATTCATAACGCAGCGCCTCCGCCGGCTGGGTGCGTGAGGCGCGCCACGCCGGATACAGGGTCGCCAGGAAACTCATCACCAATGCCACCACGGTGATCACCACCACATCCTGGGTCTGCATGTCGGTGGGCAGGCCGGTGATGTAATAGACGTCTTCCGGCAGCAGCTTGACGCTGAAGATCGTTTCGATCACACCAAGGATGCGCTCGAGATTGAGCGTCAGCACGATGCCGCCGATCACACCCATGATCGTGCCCATGAAACCGATCAACGACCCCTGCACCATGAACACCTGCATCACCCCGCCGGGCGACAGGCCCAGTGTGCGCAGGATGGCGATGTCGGCCTGCTTGTCGGTCACCAGCATCACCTGCGACGACACCAGGTTGAAGGCGCCCATCGCCACGATCAACGACAGCAGGATGCCCATCACGGTCTTTTCCATCTTCAGCGAGTGATAGAGATTGGCGTTTTCCTGCGTCCAGTCGCTCACCCGGTACGGGCCGTGCAGTTTCACCGCCAGATCGCGCGCCACCGGCCAGGCCTGATCCATGTCGTGCAGTTTCAGGCGCACGCCGGTCACGCCGTCCATGCGCAAGACGCGCGCCAGATCCTGCATGTTGACCACTGCCAGTCCGCGATCGATTTCGTTGTAACCGGCCTCGAAGATTCCACTGACGGTAAAGCGCTTGAGCCGCGGCATGGCGCCCAACGGGGTGGCTTGGGTATCGCTGAGCAGCACGACGATGCCGTCTCCCACGTCCACGCCCAGCCACAGGGCCAGTTCCTTGCCGATGACGATGTTGTAGGAACCGGGCGTCAGGCTGTCCACCGAGCCCTGCTGCATCTTCTTGGCCAGCACCGACACCTTGGCCTCTTCCGACGGGACGACGCCACGCACGATGGCCGGCTGCTTGCGCGGGCCCTGCAGCAACGATTCGGTTTCGATGTAGGGGGCCGCGCCAGCGATACGCGGGTCGGCCATGGCGACCTCGACCGCATGCTGCCAATCGCGCATGGGCGCGCCGTCGGCACTGACGGTGGCATGCGCGGCCATCTGCAACAGACGGTCGCGGATCTCTTTCTGGAAACCGCTCATCACCGCCAGCGTGGTGATCAGCACGGTGACGCCCAGGGCGATGCCCAGGATCGATGCCATCGAGATAAACGAGATGAAGCCATTGCGCCGCTTGGCGCGCAGGTAGCGCAAGCCGATGGCAACCGGGATAGGTTTGAACATGCGGTTCAACCAGGAAAGGGACGCTATGGTGCCACTAGCGACCGCCGGGACGAAATGGCGTGTGCGTGAGCGGCCAGACGCAGTTCACGTCGTTGCGTCGCCGGCAGGGTGTCAGGCCAGAAATGCAGGCGTTCGCGGCGTGCATCGGCACGTGCCCACGACACCACCGCGATCGGCCCACGCCACGCAACCTGCAGGTCCTGCACGGCTTGGCCGTCGATGCTGGCGGGCAGCTCGCCCCACGGGATCAGCACCTGCCGCGCAGGCAAGCGCAACAACGCACGAAGCGAGCGCGCGGCAGATACCGGCACCCAGGCAGACAGCAACGCCGCCAGCCATAGCGGCGCCCCGCTACGCCACACCGCGCACAGCGCCAGCACGGCCAGTGCGCTCACTGCGCAGACAAGCCCGCGCGAAGGCCGCCACTCAAGCCGGCAAGGCGCGGATATCGGCGATGAGGGCGGCATTGGCGGCATCGGGGCAGGCCTCGTATCCCATGAACCAGCGCCACAACTTATCGTCTTCGCAATCCAGCAGCTGTAGGAAAACCGCGCGCTCGGACTCGGAAGCCTGCGCCCAGCGTTGATCCAGATAACGCCCGAACAGTTGGTCCAGTTCGCGCATGCCACGCCGGCAACGCCAGCGCAGCTTTTTCAGCAAGGTTTGCTCGTCCATTTCATCTCCCTATCGCCTGGCCAGAGGCGAAAACGACAGCGGCACCTGACCCAAGGGCCGGTGCCGCTGCGAACCACATCCCGCCAGGCGGGACCGCGCTGCCAGCAATCAGGCGCGACGCGCCATCATCAGCTTCTTGATTTCCGCAATGGCCAGTGCCGGATTCAGGCCCTTCGGGCAGGTCCGTGCGCAGTTCATGATGGTGTGGCAGCGATACAGCTTGAACGGGTCTTCCAGATCGTCCAGGCGCGCACCGGTGTCTTCGTCGCGCGAATCGATGATCCAGCGGTAGGCCTGCAACAGGATGGCCGGGCCCAGGTAACGCTCGCCGTTCCACCAGTAGCTCGGGCAGCTGGTCGAGCAGCACGCGCACAGGATGCACTCGTACAGGCCGTCGAGCTTCTTGCGATCTTCCGGCGACTGCAGGCGCTCGCGATCCGGCGGCGGCGGGGTCTGGGTGCGGATCCAGGGCTTGATCGAGGCGTACTGCGCATAGAAATGCGTCAGGTCCGGCACCAGATCCTTGATCACGCTCATGTGCGGCAACGGATAGATCGGCACTTCCGACTTGCCGCAGGCCGCAATCGCCTTGGTGCAGGCCAGCGTATTGGTGCCGTCGACGTTCATCGCGCACGAGCCGCAGATACCTTCGCGGCACGAACGACGGAACGCCAGGGTCGGGTCGATCTCGTTCTTGATCTTGATCAGCGCGTCCAGCACCATCGGGCCGCACTTGTCGAGATCGATCTCGTAGCTGTCGGTACGCGGGTTGGCGTCGCCATCGGGATCCCAGCGGTAGACCTTGAAGGTGCGCGTGTTCTTGGCGCCCTGTGCAGGGTAATGCTTGCCCTTGCCGATCTTTGAATTCTTGGGGAGGGTGAACTCTGCCATAGCTGCTCTCGTTGGCTCAGGCGATGCGCGGTGCGAACGACAACCGCACCGTACGCATGAAAGTGAAAACGGTGGATGCCACCATCGAATCGATGGCGCAGCGGCCGGCCGGTTGCCGGCGCTGCGCCTGCGTCCTGCGACGACCCCGTTGCTGCACGATGGCGCCGCTCTGCCGGAACACACCGGCAGGCACCTTCGACGCAGACGTGGCGTGTCGCAGACGCATCAATCAGTACACGCGCGGCTTCGGGGGGACCACGTCCACATCCTTGCTCAGCGTGTACATGTGCACCGGGCGATACTCGAATTCGCATTTGCCCTTGTCGTCGACGGTCACCAGCGTGTGCTTCTGCCAGTTGACGTCGTCGCGGTCCGGGAAGTCCTCGTGCGAGTGCGCGCCACGGCTTTCCTTGCGTTGCTCGGCCGAATTGATCGTCGCCACTGCATTGAGCAGCAGGTTGTTCAATTCGTAGGTCTCGATCAGGTCCGAGTTCCAGACCAGCGAGCGGTCCGACACCTTGACGTCTTCGAAGGAAGCGAAGATCTCGGCCATCTTGTCCACGCCTTCCTTCAGCGTCTTGCTGGTACGGAACACGGCCGCGTCCGACTGCATGGTGCGCTGCATGTTGTCGCGGATTACCGAGGTCGGCGTGGAGCCGTTGGCATAGCGCAGCTTGTCGAGTAGGCCCAGCGCCTTGTCGCAGGCATCGGACGGCAGCGGCTTGTGCGGCTGGTTGGTCTTGACCGTTTCGGCGCAACGGTTGGCCACCGCACGACCGAACACCACCAGGTCCAGCAAGGAGTTGGAGCCCAGGCGGTTTGCGCCATGCACCGACACGCAGGCCGCTTCGCCGATGGCGTACAGGCCGGGCACCACCGCATCCGGGTTGTCGCCCTGCTTGCGCACGACTTCGCCGTAATAGTTGGTCGGGATGCCACCCATGTTGTAGTGCACGGTCGGCAGCACGGGAATCGGCTGCTTGGCCACGTCCACACCGGCAAAGATGTGCGCGCTCTCGGCGATACCGGGCAGCTTGTCGTTGATCACTTCCGGGCCGAGGTGGGTCAGGTCGAGCAGGATGTGGTCCTTGTGCTCACCCACGCCACGGCCTTCGCGGATCTCCACCGTCATCGAGCGCGATACCACGTCGCGCGAGGCCAGATCCTTGTAGTGCGGTGCATAGCGCTCCATGAAGCGCTCGCCATTGCTGTTACGCAGAATGCCGCCTTCGCCGCGCACGCCCTCGGTGATCAGGCAGCCCGCACCATAAATGCCGGTGGGATGGAACTGCACGAACTCCATGTCCTGCACCGGCAGGCCGGCACGCATCACCAGGCCGCCGCCGTCACCGGTACAGGTATGCGCGGAGGTGGCGCTGAAATAGGCACGGCCGTAACCGCCGGTGGCCAGCACCACGCCATGAGCGCGGAACAGGTGCAACGTGCCATCGGCCATGTCCAGCGCAAGCACGCCGCGGCAGACGCCTTCTTCGTCGAAGATCAGGTCGAGTGCGAAATACTCGATCATGAAGCGCGCGTTGTGCGCCAGCGACTGCTGGTACAGCGTGTGCAACATGGCGTGGCCGGTACGGTCGGCTGCGGCGCAGGTGCGCTGCGCGGACGGGCCTTCGCCGTACTTGGTGGTCATGCCGCCGAACGGACGCTGGTAGATCTTGCCCTCTTCGGTGCGCGAGAACGGCACACCGTAGTGCTCCAGCTCGATGATGGCCGGGATCGCCTCGCGACACATGTACTCGATCGCGTCCTGGTCGCCCAGCCAATCGGAGCCCTTGATGGTGTCGTAGAAGTGATAGCGCCAGTCGTCCTCGCCCATGTTGCCGAGCGCCGCGGAAATACCGCCCTGCGCGGCAACGGTATGCGAACGGGTCGGGAAGACCTTGGTCAGGCAGACGGTCTGCAAGCCCTTCTGGGCCAGACCGAACGTGGCGCGCAGGCCGGCACCGCCGGCGCCTACCACGACCATGTCGTACTTGTGTTCTGTGATCTTGTAAGCGGACATCGAATTATGGATTCCTGTTTGGTCGCTGGCGACTCAGCTGATGCCCAGCGCGATACGCGCCACGGCAAACACGCTGACGATGGCGCCCAGCACGGCGACGAAGCGCACGATGGTCTGCGCCGCAAGCGCGAGCAGCGAGTTGTGCACGTAATCTTCCAGCACCACCTGCATGCCCAGTTGCGCATGCCAGAACGAGGCGATCAGGAAGCCGACCAGCAGAATCGCGTTCCACGGCTTGGCAACGGCGGCGCTGGCGGTCGCATGGTCGGCGCCGACCAGGCTCAGCACGAAGATCAGGAACCAGATCGACAACGGCACCAGAGCGGTGGCGGTCAGGCGCTGGACGACGAAATGCTCGGTACCGGTCTTGGCGGCCCCCAGGCCTCGCACGTTTTTGAGCGGGGTACGGTAGCGGCTCATGCGGCACCTCCAGACAACAGGACGTAAGCCCAGATCGCGGCGGTGAGCACCAGGCTCAGCACCACCGACAGCCAGCCCAGGCTGACGAACGAGCGCACGGCGTAGCCCTGGCCGAAGTCCTGCAGGATGTGGCGCAACCCACCGAACAGGTGGAAGGCAAAGCTCCAGGTCCAGCCGAACAGGAACACCTGTCCGTACCAGGCGGCAGCATGTTCGCGCAGGCAATTCCAGTGGTCGGGGCCAAGCATCAATGTGAGCAAGGCGGCGGCAAGTCCCAAGGCGCCGACCGACAGAACGATGCCGGTGGCTCGATTGAGAATCGAGGTCACCATCTGGATCTGCCAGCGGTACACCTGGAGATGCGGGGAAAGAGGACGTTCGCGGATCGCCATTCGCTGGGCTCGTTATCTCGGCTGGGCGGCAC
The DNA here is from genome assembly GCF_041479385.2 of Xanthomonas sp. NCPPB 1068. NCBI lineage: Bacteria > Pseudomonadati > Pseudomonadota > Gammaproteobacteria > Lysobacterales > Lysobacteraceae > Xanthomonas > Xanthomonas sp. NCPPB 1068. The sequence continues at coordinate 2,465,273 of NZ_CM192986.1, forward strand.
TAGGCCGCTGTGGCTAAAAGCTGCTCAAAAATCGATGCAGCGTCCATTTTTTTCCCAGTCGCCGTAGCGCGTTGGCTCAGGGCCGTCGCGCCCACCGATCTCTTTGGGCAGTGGCTTCTTCTCGGGAATGTGCTCCTGAGGGGAAGGCTGCGTCTCGGAATCCTGCGATGGCGTGGGGGTTGGATGGCCTATCATAGTGGTCTCACAACATTGCGATTTTAGTCCTCCCCTTCCGTGGCTGACAACCTGAATCTTATTCCGCAGGGTTTTGGCTCCCTGCACGACATGCAATACGTCCGATTGGCCGGCGCGGATGCAGTGGCGTTTGCGCATGCCCAATTTGCCAATGACGTCCAGGCGCTGGCGATCGGGCAGTGGCAATGGAATGCGTGGTTGACGGCGAAGGGGCGCGTGGTTGCCATCTTCGCACTCCTGCGTGAGGACGACGCGCAATTGCTGATGCTGTTGCCGGACGGCAATGCAGCCGAGATCGCCGCGCAGCTCGGCCGTTTCGTGTTCCGGCGCAAGCTGACAATCAACGCCATCAAGCTATCGGCGTATGGCGGCTTCGAGCCGGCGCAACGCGCGCACGGTGCACACGCCGATATCGGAACGCTGCATATCGCGCTGGACATGGGCACAGCCGGGCGGCCGCGCACGCTGCTGCTTGCGCAGGACACGGCATTGGCCGCGCCGATGGAAGTGCTGAGCATCGACGCGCGATGGCGCCAGGAAGATCTGCAACTGGGGCTGGTTCGCCTGCCGCAGGCCCAGCGCGAACAGTGGACGCCGCAACAACTTGCGCTGGACCGTCTGCACGCTTTCAGCGTCAAGAAGGGCTGCTACCCCGGCCAGGAAATCGTGGCGCGCACGCACTTTCTGGGCAAGGCCAAGCGTGCGTTGCAGTTGCTGGAGATCGAAGGCAAGGCCGAAGCCGGCGACAGTGTCGTGCTCGACGGCACCGCCATCGGGACAGTGGTCAGTGTCGCCGAACCACTTGCGCTGGCCGTGCTTCCGCTGGATCTGACCCTGGGCGATGACGCCGTGCTGCAGGCAGGCGCGCACCGCGCGCGCCCGCTCGCCCTCCTTCCCGGCCTGGAGCGTTAGGCCGGTTCCAGCCGCTGCCCGGTCGCCGGGTCGAAGAAATGCAGCGCATCACTGCGCAAGGCCAGGCGCAGCGGCTGCCCGACCGCAGGCAGGGCCTGCGGCGTCACACGGATCACCAGCGGCTGGCCGCCGCGGTCCAGGTTGAGGAAGATCTCGTTGCCTACCGGCTCGATCACTTCCACCCGTGCCTCGAAGCCCAGCCGTGCGTCTTCGGACGGTTGCAGGTGCTCGGGGCGCACGCCGACGATCACGTCCTGACCGAACCAGCGACGATCAACCCGGGCAGCGCCCAACGGCACCCGCCAGCCGTCGGCCAGCACCAGGTGCAGGCCATCCTGCTCGTCCAGACGCCCCTGCAGCACATTCATTGCCGGGCTGCCCAGAAAGCCGGCCACGAACAGATTGGCCGGGCGGTCGTACAGCGCCATCGGGCTGTCGATCTGCTGGATCACGCCGTCCTTGAGCACCACGATGCGTTGGCCGAGCGTCATTGCCTCGACCTGGTCGTGGGTGACATAGATCATGGTGGTGCCGAGCTTGCGATGCAGCTGCGCGATCTCGGTGCGCACGCTGTGGCGCAGCTTGGCGTCCAGGTTGGACAGCGGCTCATCGAGCAGGAACACCGAGGATTCGCGCACCATCGCCCGGCCCAGTGCCACGCGCTGGCGCTGGCCGCCGGACATGGCCTTGGGCAGCTTGTCCAGCATCGGGGTCAGGCCCAGCAGCTCGGCCGCATTGTTGACGCGCTCGGCGATGACCTGCTTCGGATGGCCGCGCAGCTTGAGCCCGAAGGCCAGATTCTCGGCCACGGTCATGTGCGGATACAGCGCATAGCTCTGGAACACCATGGCGATGTCGCGGTCTTTCGGCGCCACGTCGTTGACCACGCGCTCGCCGATCTTGAGCGTGCCGGCGCTGATGTCCTCGAGCCCGGCGATCATGCGCAGCAAGGTCGACTTGCCGCAGCCGGACGGCCCGACCAGCACCATCAACTCGCCATCGGCGACCTCGAAGCTTGCGCCCTGCACCGCCACCTGGCCGTTTTCATAGACCTTGCGGACACCTTCCAACTGCACTTTCGCCATCGTTCGGCCTCGACTGTGTATGCGCCCTGCCCTCGGCCCTCCCGACGGCAATGACGACCGACCCGTTTGCGCGAAATCTCTGTGCAAACGAATGCATTGGTTTATTCTGACATGTAATCGTTTTCACATGGCAACATCGATCTCGGGAGGGACCATGCCGCTACCGACGCACGCCGCAGTTTCCAGCGGCGTCACCAGTGACTCGCCACCCGGCATTCCGCCACGCAGGTGCAGGTATGCCGCCGGGGCGCTAACCCCTCACGGCCCGTTGCTGCAACAATCGGGGGCTGGGCGTCAGCGTCCATCCCCCGCTGCGCGCACGCAAGTGTCGCTCAGGAACAGACGTACCGACCGCCGGCTGTCCGGCGCCTTTCCGCCAAGCCGCTGATAACGATGTCTCCAGAATCTGAAACTCGGTCCATGCACAACACCCTGATCCTGTTCGGCGCCACCGGCGATCTCGCCCAGCGCTATCTCTTCCCCTCCCTGCTGCGCTTGTTCGTCGACGGTCTGTTGCCGGAGGACTTCCGCATCCGTGCGCTGGCATTGTCGCCGCACGACACCGAGGCCTTCCGCGAGGTGCTGCGGCCGCGCCTGACCGAGGCGCTGCCGATCGCCACGCCCGAGCAGATCCAGACATTGCTGCAGCGGGTGGACTACCGCTCGGTGGATCTGCGCGATGCCGAGTCGGTGGCCAATGCCGTGCGCGAGCTGGCCAACCGCCAGTGCGTCAGCTACCTGGCGATCCCGCCGGGGCTGTACATCAGCACCTGCCAGGGCCTTGCCCTGGGTGGCGCGCTGGCGGCACCGCACCGGCTGATGCTGGAAAAACCGATCGGCCACGATTCGGACAGCGCCCGCGAGATCCTGCAGTCGATCGGCGCGCTGATCGACGAAGACCGCGTGTTCCGTCTCGACCATTACCTGGGCAAGGCGGCGGTGCAGAACCTGATCGCGCTGCGCTTCGGCAACACGCTGCTCGAAGCGGTGTGGAACCGCACCTACATCGAGTCGGTGCAGATCCTGGTCGCCGAAAGCGAAGGCGTGGACGGGCGCGACGCGTATTACGCGCGCTCCGGCGCCCTGCGCGACATGGTCCAGAGCCATATCCTGCAGCTGCTGTGCCTGGTGGCGATGGAGCCGCCGGCCTCGCTGGAAGCCGACCGCATCCGCGACGAGAAGGTCAAGGTGCTGCGGGCGCTGCGCCCGATGACCGCCGACCACGCCGCGCACGACAGCGTGCGCGGCCGCTACACCGCCGGCACCATCAACGGCCAACCGGCGCAGGCCTATCACCCGCCGGAAGGCAGCGACGTGGAAACCTTCGTCGCGGTGACTGCGCATATCGACAACTGGCGCTGGGCCGGGGTGCCGTTCCACCTGTGCACCGGCAAGCGCCTGGCCGAGCGCTCCACCCGGATCGTGGTGACGCTCAAGCCGGTCACGCATTGGCTGTTCGAGCGCCCGGACCGCCAGAACGCGGTGCCCAACCGCCTGACCTTCCAGCTGCAGCCGCAGGAAAACATCGAACTCGGCCTGATGAGCAGCCTGGCCGGCCCGGAATGGGGCGCCATCGAACTGCAGCCGCTGGAACTGGAACTGTCGGTGCCAACCGGCCTGCACCGCCGCATCGCTTACGAGCGGCTGTTCGTGGACGCCTTCAACGGCAACCCGGCCCTGTTCGTGCGCGATGACGAGGTCAAGGCCGCCTGGGCCTGGATCGACAGCGTCAGCGATGCCTGGAAGGACGCAGCCCTGCCGTTGCAGCCCTACCCGGCTGGCAGCTGGGGCCCCGACGCCGCTACCCCGTTCCTGCCTCCGGCTACCGACGCACAGGGAAACAACGCATGACCGCTCCTTCCAAGCCGGTGCTGGTTGCCGATATCGGCGGCACCAACGCGCGCTTCGCGCTGGCCGATGTCGACGCCTCGGTACCGCTGCTGGATGACACCTCGCGCGAATTTGCGGTGGTGGAGTTCGCTTCGCTTGGCGAAGCCGCGCGTTACTACCTCGACCAGATCGGCGTGCAGGCCACCCAGGGCGTATTCGCCGTGGCCGGCCGCGTCGATGGCGACGAAGCCCGCATCACCAATCATCCGTGGGTGATCTCGCGCACGCGCACCGCCAGCATGCTGGGTTTCAGCACGCTGCACCTGATCAACGACTTCGCTGCCCAGGCCATGGCGATCAGCCTGTTGCGGCCACAGGACGTGGTGCAGGTCGGCGGCGCCAGCTGGCGGCCGGCGCCGATCGATCAGCCGCGCAACTACGGCGTGATCGGCCCTGGCACCGGCCTGGGCGTGGGTGGTCTGATCATCCGCAACGGGCGCTGTTTTCCGCTGGAAACCGAAGGTGGCCATGTCAGCTTCCCGCCGGGCACGCCCGAGGAAATCCGCGTGCTGGAGATCCTCTCCGAGCAGTTCGGCCGGGTCTCCAACGAGCGCCTGATCTGCGGGCCGGGGCTGGTCAACATCCATCGCGCCCTGAGCGAGATCGCCGGGATCGACCCGGGCCCGCTGGAGCCCAAGGACATCACCGCACGCGCAGCCGCTGGCGACCCGCGTTCGGCGCGCACCATCGACCTGTTCTGCGCCATCTTCGGTGCGATCGCCGGCGACATGGTGCTGATGCAGGGCGCCTGGGACGGCGTGTTCCTCACCGGCGGGCTGGTGCCCAAGGTGCTGGATTCGCTGCAGCACTCCGGCTTCCGCCAGCGTTTCGAACACAAGGGGCGGTTCTCCGCCATCATGTCGCGGGTGCCGTCGCTGGCGGTCATGCATCCGCATGCCGGCCTGCTTGGCGCCGCCGCGTATGCGGTGGACGCGCAACGCCAGCACCCCGGGGAGCAGCGATGAACCTGCAGGACAACCCGCGCATCACCCTGGTGCGTTACGAAGACCCGGCCGAGTGGACCGAGGCGGTGGCCAGCGAAATGGCCGACCTGCTCGAGCAGGAGATTTCGCGGCGTGGCCAGGCGCGCATGCTGCTCTCGGGCGGTACGACGCCGGCGCCGGTGTACGAATCCCTCGCCCACCGCCCGCTGGACTGGTCGCGGGTGGAGGTGGGCCTGGTCGACGAGCGCTGGCTCTCGCCGCAGGACCAGGACAGCAACGCCTGGCTGGTCAATCACAGCTTCCTGACCCACGCACCGGCGGCCACCTTCATCCCGCTGGTGCGCCCCGGCAAGCAGTTGCCCGAGTGCGTGCACACCGCCAACCTGCAGGCCACCCATGCCGAGCCGGCCTGTCTGGCGGTGCTGGGCATGGGCGGCGACGGACACACCGCTTCGCTGTTCCCAGGCTCCACCGACCTGCCCAAGGCGCTCGCCAGCCCGCAGCCGTACGCCTCGCTGGATGCGACCGGCTGCCCGGGCGCGAACCAGTGGCCGTTGCGCATCACCCTCACGCCTGCCGGTCTGTCCGCGATCCCGACCCGCCTGCTGCTGTTGCGCGGCAAGCAGAAGCTGGATGTGCTGCAGGCCGCACTGGCAGGCGAGGACGTCGGCGAGTACCCGATCCGCGTGGCGCTGCAGCAGCCTGGCCCGCGCTTGCGGGTGCATTGGTGTCAGTGATGCGCGTCCCCTCGCAGGAAGCGATCTTGTGCGAATCCTTCGCAACAGCCGATCTCGTGCGAGTCCTTCGCAACAGCCGATCTCGTGCGAGTCCTTCGCAACAGCCCGCACATCCATGTGCGGGAAATTAAAAGCGCATTTCCTTTCCCGTTTCTCATAGCCGGTAGCCAATGAGCCTGCATCCGAACATCCAAGCTGTCACCGACCGTATCCGCAAGCGCAGCGCGCCGTCGCGCGCGGCGTATCTGGCCGGTCTCGATGCCGCCCTGCGCGAGGGACCGTTCCGTAGCCGTTTGAGCTGCGGCAATCTTGCCCATGGCTTTGCTGCGTCCGAGCCGACCGACAAGTCGCGCCTGCGCGGTGCGGCCACCCCCAATCTGGGCATCATCACCGCCTATAACGACATGCTGTCGGCGCATCAGCCGTTCGAGCATTATCCGCAGCTGATCCGCGACACGGCGCGTTCGCTCGGCGCCACCGCGCAGGTCGCCGGTGGCGTACCGGCCATGTGCGACGGCGTGACCCAGGGCCGCGCCGGCATGGAACTGTCGCTGTTCTCGCGCGACAACATTGCCCAGGCTGCCGCGATCGGCCTGAGTCACGACATGTTCGACAGCGTGGTGTACCTGGGCGTATGCGACAAGATCGTGCCGGGGCTGTTGATCGGCGCGCTGGCATTTGGGCACCTGCCGGCGATCTTCATGCCGGCCGGCCCGATGACGCCGGGCATCCCGAACAAGCAGAAGGCCGAAGTGCGCGAGCGCTATGCCGCCGGCGAAGCCACCCGCGCCGAACTGCTGGAAGCGGAATCTTCGTCGTACCACTCGCCCGGCACCTGCACCTTCTACGGCACCGCCAATTCCAATCAGGTGTTGCTGGAGGCGATGGGCGTGCAGTTGCCCGGCGCCTCGTTCGTCAACCCGGAATTACCGCTGCGCGACGCGTTGACCCGCGAGGGCACCGCACGTGCGTTGGCGATCTCCGCGTTGGGCCAGGATTTCCGCCCGTTCGGCCGCCTGATCGACGAGCGTGCCATCGTCAACGCGGTGGTCGCGCTGATGGCCACCGGCGGCTCGACCAACCACACCATCCACTGGATCGCGGTGGCACGTGCGGCCGGCATCGTGCTGACCTGGGACGACATGGATCTGATTTCGCAGACCGTGCCGCTGCTGACCCGCGTCTATCCGAACGGGGAGGCCGACGTGAACCGCTTCCAGGCCGCGGGCGGCACCGCGTTCGTGTTCCGCGAGCTGATGGACGCCGGCTACATGCACGACGACCTGCCCACCGTGGTCGACGGCGGCATGCGCGCCTACGTCAACGAGCCACGCCTGCAGGACGGCAAGGTCACCTATGTTCCGGGTACCGCGACCACCGCCGACGACAGCGTGGCGCGCCCGGTCAGCGATGCCTTCGAAGCGCAGGGCGGGCTGCGGCTGCTGCGCGGCAACCTGGGGCGGTCGCTGATCAAGCTGTCGGCGGTCAAGCCGCAGCATCGCAAGATCGAAGCGCCGGCGGTGGTGATCGACACGCCGCAGGTGCTCAACAAGCTGCATGCCGCCGGCGTGCTGCCGCACGATTTCGTGGTGGTGCTGCGCTACCAGGGCCCGCGCGCGAACGGCATGCCCGAGCTGCATTCGATGGCGCCGTTGCTGGGCCTGTTGCAGAACCAGGGCCGCCGCGTGGCCTTGGTGACCGATGGCCGCCTTTCCGGCGCGTCGGGCAAATTCCCGGCGGCGATCCATCTCACCCCCGAGGCGGCGCGCGGCGGCCCGATCGGACGCGTCCGCGAAGGCGACATCGTACGTCTGGACGGCGAAGCCGGCATCCTGGAAGTGCTGGTCTCGGCCGAAGAATGGGCATCGCGCGAGGTGGCGCCGAACACCGCCGTGGCGGGCAACGACCTGGGCCGCAACCTGTTTGCGATCAACCGGCAGGTCGTCGGCCCGGCCGACCAAGGCGCGATCTCCATTTCCTGCGGCCCGACCCATCCGGACGGTGCGCTGTGGAGCTACGACGCCGAATACGAACTCGGAGCCGATGCGGCCGCGGCGGCTGCACCGCACGAGTCCAAGGACGCCTGACCCCTTACCCTCTGCGCGGCCGCCCCGGCGGCCGCCGTCTAATGGAGTTGCAATGACGATTGCCCAGACCCAGAACACCGCCGAACAGCTGCTGCGCGACGCCGGCATCCTGCCGGTGGTCACTGTCGACACGCTGGACCAGGCACGCCGCGTCGCCGATGCGCTGCTGGAAGGCGGCCTGCCCGCGATCGAGCTGACCCTGCGCACGCCGGTGGCGATCGACGCGCTGGCGATGCTCAAGCGCGAGCTGCCGAACATCGTGATCGGCGCCGGCACCGTGCTCAGCGAACTGCAGTTGCGTCAGTCGGTGGATGCCGGCGCCGACTTCCTGGTGACCCCGGGCACGCCCACACCGCTGGCGCGCCTGCTGGCCGATGCGCCGATTCCGGCCGTACCTGGCGCAGCGACGCCGACCGAGCTGCTGACCCTGATGGGCCTCGGCTTCCGGGTGTGCAAGCTGTTCCCGGCCACCGCCGTGGGCGGTCTGCAGATGCTCAAGGGCCTGGCCGGTCCGTTGTCCGAGCTCAAGCTTTGCCCCACCGGCGGCATCAGCGAAGCCAACGCGGCCGAGTTTCTATCGCAGCCCAACGTGCTGTGCATCGGTGGTTCGTGGATGGTGCCCAAGGACTGGCTGGCACAGGGCCAGTGGGACAAGGTTAAGGAAAGCTCGACCAAGGCCGCGGCGATCGTGCGCCAGGTGCGTGCGGGCTGAGTGCTGGGTGCCCTATCCAGCAAGCTGGATGGTCCAAGGCACTGCATCAACTCATCCACACTGCCGTACTTAGCCGCCAGAGCCGCCTCCTTGGCGATCCCGGCTCGATTGGCTGGCTTCGTCAGGCGCGGTTGGAAGCTGGTCAACCAGCGCCTCGGCGTTGATTGACTGGCGTTATTGCAAAGCACGTGCTCGGGAACGCTGTGGTCGAGTTCTCGATGCACAGGCCGAACGCGGCTGCACCACCGTTTTCGCTGCTCAACACCATGGCAACTACTCGCCGGGGCGGCAGCGCTGCCGGGGATTGGCGGAGAGCGCCGCAGGGATGTGCCGCGACGGCGCGTCAGGCAGCACGTCTGCTGCGCGGAAAAGTCGTCCCGGCCGCGCTGCCGCCTCTCGCCGAAGCCAGTGGCTAACAGGCAGGTGCCTCGGTCCCCGTATCAACCGGAGAGCCGTGCCCTCACCCCAACCCCTCTCCCGGGGGGAGAGGGGCTTGATGCATCGCGCGCCTTTCAAGAGCCACAGCCGCATTGTTAGGCAGCACCTCGTTCGCTACTCCAACGCAGCGTTCATCGGCGTTGTCTTCGGCACACCGCGCGCACGTCGTACCAGCGCCGCTGCGCCGCTGCTCATGTCATCCAGAATGGCGTAGATCGTCGGCAGGAACAGCAGGCTCACCACCGTCGAAAAGGCCAGGCCGCCGGCAATGGCGCGCGCCATTGGGAAGTACGGCGGGCCGTCGTTGAACATCGTGGTGCTGGTCAGCGAGATCGGCACCATCGCCAGGATGGCGGTACCCATGGTCATCATGATCGGCCGCAGCCGCTCGCGTGACCCCTCCACCAGCGCCTGCGTGCGCCCCATGCCGCGGCGGCGCAGATTGTTGATGTGCTCGATCATCACGATGCCGTTGTTCACCACCACGCCCATCAACACCAGGATGCCGATGAAGGACATGATTCCGAACGCAGTACCGGTGATCCAGAACAGCCAGAACACCCCGAAAATGGAAAACAGCACGCCGCTCATGATCGCCGCCGGGAACAACAGCGACTCGAAGACGGCGGCCATCACCACGTAAATCATCACCAGCGCGATCACCAGGTTGAACACCATCTGGCCCATCGCTTCGCCATCATCCTGGTAATCGCCGCCGTCGAAGGTGTAGCTGTAGCCGGCCGGGAAACGCATGGCCTTGAGCGGTTTTTCCATCGCAGCGCGCGCCTCCGGCACGGTGATCTTCTCCGCCAGGTTGGCCTTGATGGTCAGCGTGGTCTGCCGATTGGTGCGACCGATCTGGGTGGCGGCCGGACGGATCTGCACCTCCACCAGGCTCAGCAACGGCACGCTGCGGCCATCCTTGGTACGCACCGTAAAGCTGGCCAGGTCTTCCGGCTTGCTCTGTTCGGCACCGGCAAAGCGCACCCACACCGGCACCTCGTTGTCGCCACGCCGGAACTCGCGCAAAGGCGTGCCACGCAACGCCAACCCGACGAAGCTGGCCACCTGCTCGGCACTGAAGCCGAACGCCGCCGCCCGCTCCCGATCCACCCGAATTGCCAGTTCGCTGGTGCGATCACCGGTGTCCACATGCACGTCGCGCAATTCCTTGCGTTGTGCCAGCAGCGGAATCACGTCGTCGGCCAACGCCTTGAGCGCGTCGGTCGAATCGCCGACCAACTGCACCTGTACGCCTTGATTGCCGCTGCCGCCGTCGCCCTGATTGCCGATGCTGTAATCGGCACGCGCAGACCGCGGCAGCTCCTTGCGGATCTGTTCCAGCAACGGCGGCAGGTCCTTGACCTTGCTCGCATCGAAGGTCACCACGGTATTGCTGCCTTCCACCTCGCTGAACCACGAATAGATCTGCGTGATGTGGTATTTGGCGCGATTGGCTTCGAGATAGTTTTCCACCCGGCCGATCTCATCCCCCAGCTGCTCGCGCGTGTACGAGCCCTTCCACTGGTATTGAATGAAGGCCTCGTTGCCGCCATCGCCACCGAACATGTCGACCTTGGTCAGCTTCATCGGCACCAGGCTGATCGCACTGACCAACAGGATTCCGGTGACGCTCCAGCCGCGATGCGCCAGCGTCCATGCCAGCACGCGCGCGTAACGCCGCTGCAGCCGCGCGATCACGCCGCGCTCGGAGGTCACCATCGGCGGCGTCTTCATGCGCCCCGACAACATCGGAATGAGGCTGATCGCCACCAGCCACGACGCCAGCAGCGACACCGAAATGGTGATCGCGATCTGCGCCATGAAGATGCTGATGTTGTTGGTCTCGCCGAACAGGTTCGGCACGAACACGATGCAATGGCAGAGCGTGCCGGCGCTGAGCGCGATCGCCACGCTACGCGTGCCCAGCAGCGCCGCCAGTTGCGGCTGGCCGGGCATGCGTTCGCGCTCCTGGTAGATGCTTTCCACCACCACCACGGCGTTGTCGACCAGCATGCCGACCGCCAGCAACAGGCCCATCATGGTCAGGATGTTGAGCGTGACACCGACGAAATACATGAAGCCCAGCGTGATCGCAAAGCAGATCGGGATGGCTAGCGTCACCATCAGCGTGGAGGGCCAGTGCCGCAGAAAAAAGAACAGCACGGTGATCGACAGCAGCAACCCCACCGCGCCGGCTTCGGCCAGTTCGGCCAGCGACGAGGTCACCGCCTTGCCCTGATTGTCGATGACCTTGACCTGCACATCGCGCATTGCCGGCTCGGCGCGGATGTCCTCGACCTCCTTCAAGGCCAGCCGCGAGACGTCCACCAGGTTGGCGCTGCGCTCCTTGTAGATGTCCAGACCGATCGCCGGCCGCCCATCGAGCCGGCGACCGTAGTTCATGCGGGTCGGCTTCAGGCGCACCTGGGCGATATCGCCCAGGCGCAGACCCTTGGCGTTGAGCACCAGCTCGCGCAATTCCTGCAGATCGCGCAGTTCGCCGATCGGCTGCACGCGGATGCGCTGGCCGTTGTCGTCGATCTGGCCGGCAGATACCGAGAAATTGAGCTTGCCCAGCCGCTCGCTCAGGTCGTTGAGGCTGAGGTCGTGTGCGGTGAGGCGATCCGGTGCGATGGCGATTTCGACTTCGTTCGGCGGCGCGCCGGAAATTTCCACCTTCGCTACGCCGGAAATGCGCTCGATGCGCCGCTTGAACTCGCGGTCCAGCATGTCATAGGCGCCGGTCAGGTCGGTCTGGCTGGCCAGGCGCACCTTGAGCACCGGCTCGTCGCTGCTGGACCACTTGAAGATGTGGAAGCGTTGCAGATCATCCGGAAAATCGTCGCGGATGGCATCCAGACGCTCGCGCGCATCCGAGGCGGCAATGGCGATGTCGCGATCCCAGTCGCTGAACTCGATGAAGATGTTGGCGCCATCGGCAGTGGCCGTGGAGCGCATGCGCTTGATGCCGGTCATCGTCGCCAGGGCTTCTTCGGCCGGCCGCACCAGGTTGCGCTCCACCTCATCCGGGGTGGAGCCGGTGTACGGCAGCTGCACGAACAGGAATGGCGCGGAGATGTCCGGCAAGGCTTCCAGCGGCAGCCGGAACGCGGCGATCAAGCCCACCACCACCAACGACACGAAGCACATGATGGTGGTGACCGGCCGGCGGATGCTGAAGGCGGCAACGCTCATAGCGCCTCCAGTCCGTCGGTATGGCCGCCGGCGGGCGCCTCGCGTCGTGCCATCCGCCGGCCACGCTCCAGGTAGTAGGCATCGGCACGCCGGTCCAGCAGGTCGTACACCACCGGTATCACCAGCAAGGTCAGCAACGTCGAGACCAGCAGGCCGCCGATCACGGTGATCGCCATCGGTGCGCGCACCTCCGCGCCCTCGCCCATGGCCACTGCCAGCGGCAGGAAGCCGAACAAGGTGCACAAGGTGGTCATGATGATCGGACGCAAGCGCGATCGTGCGCCTTCGATCAATGCCTCGCGCTTGGGCACGCCGTCTTCGCGCAGCTGGTTGATCTTGTCGATCAGGATGATCGCGTTCTTGGTCACCAGCCCCACCAGCAGGATCAGGCCGATGAACACCACCACCGAGACCGGCTTGCCGGTCATCAGCAGCGCCAGCACCGCGCCCACCATCGCCAGCGGGATGGTGAACAGGATGACGAACGGATGCAGCAGCGATTCGAACTGCGAGGCCATCACCAGATACACCAGAAAGATCGCCAGACCGAACGCGAACAACAGCGACTTGACCGACTGCGCCAGTTCCTCGCCCTGCCCGCCGATGTGCATTCCCACGCCGGCAGCGAGCGGGTCCTTGCGCACCATCGTCTCCATTTCACGCACCGCACCGCCCAGGTCGATGTCCTTCAGGCTGGCCGACACGATCGCCACGCGGGTCTGATCCGCGCGATGGATCTCGCTCGGGCCGGTGGTCGCCAGCACTTCGGCCACTGCCGCCAGACGCACCGGCCGGCTGCTGCCGGGGTTGACGATCAGCTGGCGAATCGCCTCCACGCTGGCGCGGTCGCTATGCTGCGCGCGCACCAGCACATCGATCTTGCGATCGCGGAAGCTGTAGCGCGTGGCCACATCGCCGCGCACCTTCTTGACGATGACATCAGCGATCTGCCGCGTGGTCAGCCCCAACGCACCGGCGCGCTCCTGGTCGAAGCGGATCTGGATTTCCGGGAAGCCTTCCTCCACCGTGGACTTCACGTCCGCATAGTGGCCATTGGCGCGCAGCATCGCCGCCAGCTTCTGCCCGGCCTGCTCCAGCTCGCCCAGATCCTGCCCGCGCAGTTCCACTTCCAGCGGCGTCGAAAAACTGAACAACGCCGGCCGCGCGAAATCCACCTGCGCACCCGGATGCCCGGCCATGCTGCTGCGCAGCCGCTGCGTGGCGGCGGCTTCCACGTCCGGGCTGCCGCCGCCGGCCATCACCACGGTGAGCTTGCCGATGTTTTCGCCGCTCTCGGTGGGATTGGCATCCAGCCGCGTGCCGCTGCCGCTGACGCCGTACAACGAGGCAACGCCGGGGTCCTTGTCATGGGCCAGCTGCAGCTCGCGCACCAGCACATCGGTCTGCGCCAGCGGCGTGCCCGAGGGCAGTTTGACGGTCATTTCGAAGCGGTCCTGGGCCAGCTGCGGAATCAGGTCCGCGCCCAGCATCGGCACCAGAAACACCGTGCCGATAAATGCGGCCGCTGCCAGACCCAGCACCAGGCCAGGACGCCTCAAGGCAGCCGGCAACATCGCCAGATAACCACGCTCGGCACGCCCATACGGCGCCATCGCCAGGTCGCTGGCCTTGCGCATCACCGGCCCCACCACCCGCGCAATGCCGCGCCACAGTTTGACCACCGCCCACGCTGTGCCGAAGAACGCATACCGCACGCTCGCCCCGGCCCCGCGCCGCCCGGCGGCCACCGGCTTGAGCCAGCGCTGCTCCGGCTGCCACTGCGGGTGGCTCGGCTCGTCCGGGAACGCCATCGGCGGCGCGCCCTTGAGCGAACTCAGCATCGGGATCAGCGTCATCGACACCACCAGCGAGATCGCGATTGCAATCGCCACCGTCAATGCCTGGTCGCGGAACAACTGCCCGGCGATGCCTTCCACGAACACCAGCGGCAGGAACACCGCAATGGTGGTCAGCGTAGAGGCCATCACGGCCATGCTCACTTCACGGGTGCCGGCAATCGCCGCATCCAGCACGCTCAAGCCGCGTTCGCGTGCCTTGGCAATGCTCTCCAGCACCACGATCGAGTCATCCACCACCAGGCCGGTAGCCAACGCCAGCCCGCCCAGCGACATCACATTGAGGCTCAGCCCCAGCTGGCCCATGAAGAAGAACGTGGTGATGATCGACACCGGCAACGACAGGCTGATGACGAACGTACTCCAGCCATCGCGCAGGAACAGGAAGATGATCAGGATCGCCAGCAGGCCGCCGATCACCGCGTCCTTCTTGACGTCGCTGATCGCGTGTTCGATGAAGTGCGACTGGTCTTCGATGGTGGTGATCTCCACATCGCCCGGCACCGTCGCCTTCAGTTGCTCCAGGCGCTTGCGCAGCGCTGCGGCAGTGGACACGGTGTTGGCGTCACCTTCCTTGTAGATCGCCAGCTCCACCGCTTCCTTGCCGCCCAGGCGGATGATCGCCTCGCGTTCCTTGTAGCCCTGGCGCACCTGCGCCACATCCTTCAGCCGCACCGGCATGCCGCCGGCAATGCTGCTGCCGGACGCCGACGAAGTGCTCTGCACTTCGGCTGCAGCTGCAAGCGCCGCCTGCGAGCCGGTGGACGCCGCAATGGCATACATCTGCTGCATCGCCGCTTCGGCCGCGCTGCCGCTGCTGCTTTGCGTGGTCACCAGCATGTTGCGGATCTCGTCCAGATCCACGAACTGGTTGACCGTGCGCACCAGGTAACGCTGCGAGCCTTCTTCCAGCCGGCCGCCGGAGATATTGACGTTCTCTTCCTTGAGCCGGGTGATCACGTTGTCGATGGGCAGATTGAGCTGGGCCAGCTTCTGCTGATCGATATCGACCTGGATCTCGTCTTCCAGCCCGCCACCGACCTTGACCGCGGCCACGCCGGCTACCGGTTCGAGCTTCTTTTTCAGGTCTTCGTCGGCATACCGACGCAAGCCGGTGAGCTGGCGGATCGCATCGGTGTCGGAGGCCGGCGCCTGCTTGGGCGACAACGCCAGCCGCATGATCGGCTCGGTGGACGGATTGAAGCGCAGCAACACCGGCGGCTTGGTTTCCAGCGGCAGCGACAAGGCTTCCATCTTGTCGCGCACTTCCAGGCTGGCCTGGTCCATGTTGGTGCCCCAGGCGAACTCCAGCACCACATCGCTCTGCCCGGTGCGCGAGATCGACTTGAGCTTGCGCAGGTTCTTGACCACGCCAACGGCTTCTTCCACCGGCTCGGTCACCAACGTCTCGATTTCCGCTGGCGCCGCACCGGTGTATTCGGTGCGGACGGTGAGCGTGGGATAGCTCAGATCCGGCAGCAGATTGACCTTGAGGCTGCGCAGCGCGATCAGGCCGAACAGCAGCATGGTGACGGTGATCATGGCGATGGTCACCCGTCGCCGCGTGGCGAAGGCGACCAGGCCACCACCGGGCGATGGTGCATGCGGGTCGTGCACGGGACCGTGCGGGTTGCCGTGGTCACTCATGCGTGCGTCTCATCGCGTGCAGCAGCCGGAGCAGCGGCGACCGGCTTGCGATCGGGCTGGCCGATCACCTGCACGGCGGTGCCATCGCGCAGCGCCACCTTGCCGGCCGTCACTACCTGATCGCCCTCTTTCAGACCCTGGCGCACTTCCAGCCACGGCCCTTCGGCGTAGCCCAGCTTCACCGGTACGCGACTGGCCTTGCCATTGCGCACCACGAACACCGCCGGCTCGCCATCGTCGAGCAACGCCAGGCGCGGGATCACCAACGCATCCTTGCGCTGGTCGTAATCGATGCGGATGCGCCCGAACATGCCCGGCTGCAGCGACTCGGCGCCCTTGCCGAACGCACAGACCACCCGGAACGTGCCGCTGCCCGAATCCACCACCGGCGCAATGCGGTCCACCTTGCCGACGAACTGCTGGCCGGGCAGCGCATCGGCCAACAGGGTCACCGGCTGGCCGGATTTGAGCGTCGCCAGCTCGCGCTCGGGCACGTTGAGCGTGGCTTCCAGCTGCGAATCGTCGACGATGCGAAAGATCGGCGTGTTGATCTGCACGAAGTTGCCGGTCTTGATCGAACGCGAAGCGATCACGCCGGAAATCGGCGCCTGCACCGTGGTGTAGGACAGCTCCAGCGATGCCAGACGGTGCTGCGCACGACTGTTTTCCACATCGAACTTGAGCTGATCCACATCCGCTGCGCTCACCAGTTGCTGGCCCACCAACTGCGTGGCACGGCGATAACTGTTTTCCAGCTTGCGCAGTTGCGCCTCGCTCTGCGCCACTGCCAGGTGCGCGCGGTCCGGATCCAGTCGCACCAGTGCCTGGCCGGCTGACACCTTCTGACCTTCTTCCACCAGTACCGCCAGCGCAACGCCCGAGGTCTTGGCCACCACCTGCGCTTCGGCGCGCGGCTCCAGCGCTGCGGTGCCGGTGTAACTGGCGGCCACTGCGCGCCGCGCCGCCTTGGCGGTCTCCACCGGCACCGCGTCCACGGTCTTCTTTTCTTCTGCAGCCTTGGCCTCGCTGTCGCCGGTCTTGCAACCGCCCAACAACAGGCTGGTGGAGATCAATAAGGCTAGCGCGCAGGTTCCGCTGCGGCCGGGCAAGAAGGAGAATGGCGACATCGTCGTGTCCTAGTGGATGCGTGAACAGGTGTTGTAGGCAAGTAAACCACCCGGGCACGTATGCCGCCAATGCGCCAAAGGTCATGGTCTGTTCAACTTCGCGTATTCACCCCGTTTGCGCCGCGCCAAATCGCAGGCATACTCGGTCCGGTTCCGTAACGCCCCCACGTGCGGACGCTCAATCAGTCTTCCGGATACGAAACCATGCGCCCGCAGCCGCTCGCCGCTTGTCTCGCTCTGGTCGTCTTCCTGCCGTTTGGGGGCGCATCAGCAACACCATCCGTCACGCCTGCAGCTCCGGCCACGCCGGCACCTGCCACGGCCACGGCCGCCCCCGCACCCGCTGCACCATCCGGCAATCCGTCCAACGGTCGCCTGCTTGCCTACACCTGCCAGGGCTGCCACGGCGTCACCGGTTACAAGAACGCCTACCCCAGCTATCGCGTGCCCAAGATCGGCGGGCAGTCTGCCCAATACCTGACGCAGGCGCTGACCGAGTACCGCCAGGGCAAGCGCAAGCATCCGACCATGCAGGCGCAGGCACAGAGTTTCTCCGAGCAGGACATCGCCGACATCTCAGCCTTTCTGTCCACCCTCAAATAAGCGCCCACATGCCGAACGCCCTGCACGCTCCGCGTCTAGCCATCGTCCTGGTCGCTGCCCTGATGGCGGCCTGCTCCCAATCCCAGGTCGAGTCCACCGATCACTCCGCTGGCGATGCCGGCCACGCCAGCGGCGAACATGGCTCGAGCTCCTCCGCCGGCCTGCCGACCGGCCGTGCTGATGCCGGTGACAAGCTGGCACACGCCAAGGGCAAGGCCACCGGCCAGAGCTGCGTTGATTGCCACGGTGCCGACGGCAACGCGCCGATCGACCCCAGTTATCCCAAACTCGGCGGCCAGTACGGCGACTACCTGGCGCATGCGTTGCAGGCGTATCGCAGCGGCGACCGCCAGCATCCGTTGATGACCGCGCAGGCGACCGCACTGAGCGATCAGGACATTGCCGATCTCGCCGCCTACTTCGGTGCGCGGCAGACCCAGCTGCGCGACCTGCACGGCGTCAAGTGAGCCGGCGCGGCGCATGCGCGCCGTCTCATTCGGAATGAAAAAGCGCTTGCGCGAACATTCACAGGCCGCTATCATTTCGTTCTCAGTTTCGTGGGGCCATAGCTCAGCTGGGAGAGCGCCTGCATGGCATGCAGGAGGTCGGCGGTTCGATCCCGCCTGGCTCCACCACTTCAGACATTAGGCCGTCTGAAATGACAACTCAGGTTTTGATACGCGTCCCCATCGTCTAGAGGCCTAGGACACCACCCTTTCACGGTGGACACCGGGGTTCGAATCCCCGTGGGGACGCCAATCATCTGAAAGCCCCGGCAATGCCGGGGCTTTTTTTTATGCGGTTTGCGTGCGCATGTGACCGCAGGGCCGCGCTGCTGCGGGCGCACTGCAGCGGTACTGCGCCACGACGTGCGTTCCGCTTCAGCGCCGCTTCGCCCTCGCGTGCTCGTGAACTGATAACTGCAACTTCTGCACGAAGGAGTACACGCGTAACCTCAGCGCGGGCGAACGCACCCATGCCTCACTTGTACAGAGATTGATCTTCGTTTGCTGCGCCATGCGTCCAGCGTCTGCCCGTTCCAAAGATCTGGCGGCAAGCACGGCATTGCAGTGGACACTGCGCAACGTCAGCAAGCGCGTCGACGCATGATGCAACGCGCCGTGCCACGAACGACGAGGCGCCCAGAATGCGAATGCGTCACCAACGGCAAGCCCGCGAAGAACGCAGCAGGCAGCACGCACTTTCGCGCGCGCGGCCATACCGTCATCGGCACTCAAAGATGGCAGCGCATCTTTTTTGCGCAGACCGCTTCCCAAAGTCGTTTTCAGTCGCTATGATTGCCGGCTCGCAGCAACGCGGGGCCATAGCTCAGCTGGGAGAGCGCCTGCATGGCATGCAGGAGGTCGGCGGTTCGATCCCGCCTGGCTCCACCATTTCAGACATTAGGCCGTCTGGTTTGGACAACGAGGTTTTGATACGCGTCCCCATCGTCTAGAGGCCTAGGACACCACCCTTTCACGGTGGACACCGGGGTTCGAATCCCCGTGGGGACGCCAATCATCCAAAAGCCCCGGCAATGCCGGGGCTTTTTTTATCTGACGATCGATGTCCCGCGAGCTGCAGACTCGTCCCTCGCGTCCATGTTCGAAGACTTGGCGCCTGTGTGCATCCGTCACTCTTGCCTGCCTGCAGTGTGCACACGCATGCACATCCCGACGAGCACCGACGATCACTCGCGCGGCAGGAGCAGCTTGCGCGACCGGCACATGTTGGGTGCAGGAGCCTCAGGCCTGGCCATCATCCAGTGCCTTGCGACCTTCGTGCGTCAGATCGATGTCGCCGTCTTCGGCCTGTGTGGCATAGCCCGCACGTACCGCCCAGTTTCCCTCTTCGTCCGATACCGGCTTGGTATCGTGGATGTCGCGAAGAATGCGCAATTGCTGCGAAGAATCGTAGTCCATGGAGGCCACCTGTTTGAAGGAGACCTCCACGGTACGCACCGTGCGTGATGGTTGCGTGCCTGCGCTGTTGTCGGCGGCGATGGACAAACACGCCATTTCAGCGCCACACATGTGGTCGCCACACGCGGCGAATCGACGGCATGGGGCGAAGCGAATGAGGGCGCACATTGCTTCGCATGGAACACGAGGCGTATCGCGTGAACTGCCAAACGCAGCGGCGCCGCATATGCGGGCATCAAACAAGCGGTAGCACCAGGCCGGGTTCCAGCGCGATCAACACGCCGGGTGCACGCGCGGATAAAACGCCGCCGCTGCTGCGTGCGCTCCATCGCCAGACCGCCAATAGCAAAAAGCCCCTCCGGCGTTTGCCGGAAGGGCTTTGCTGAAACCGTAACATCCTGGTGCCGAAGGTGGGACTCGAACCCACACGCTTTTAAGGGCGGCGGATTTTGAGTCCGCTGCGTCTACCGATTCCGCCACTTCGGCGTGGCCGCGCAGTATAGCGACTTGAGAATGAAACGAACAGTGTCACAACGCGCCTGACGAATTCAGGTGCCTGAGGCGTCGGCGGCACCGTGCCTGGTCAGGGCCGATATACTGGCCGACTTGGTGAAGGAGTAAGCAATGTCGGTGTTGCGTGGAGTTCGGGTACTCGTGGTCGAAAACGATGACATGAATGCCATGCTGCTCGAGTTGCAACTGGTCCATGCTGGCGCGGCCGTCGCCGGCCCGGTCGGCGAAGTCCATCAGGCCCTGCGGTTGATCCAGGACGATGCGCCCGATATCGCCGTGCTGGACTATCGGCTGGGCAACGGGGAGACCAGCGAGCCGGTTGCGCGGTTGCTGTCCGAGCGCGGCATCCCGTTCGTGCTGGCCACCGGCGTCGCCAGTACCAGCATCCCTGCCGGCTTCGAACGCGGCGTGATCCTCACCAAGCCCTATCTCTCCGAGGAACTGGTCAACGCTCTCTTGCGTGCCCGGCAGCTGAGCGGCGCCAGCAGCTGAGACGTGCGCCCTGCCCTGTCGCAGCCTGACCGATGATCGCGGCCGGGTTGCCAGCCGACCGGTTGCCACTAAAATCCAGGCATCGAAGACGACAGGCGGATTGCTGGATGGAAAGTGCCGTGTCGCCGTATGCCGGCTTGCTGCCGGAGACGAGCGAAACTGCCGCCCTGCTCTTGGCGTCCGCATGCGCCGCCGATCCGCTGCTGTGCGGTCATCCGGCGCTGCGTACTTCCCTATCGATCTGCCTGCATGCACGACATCCGATGCTGCTGGTGTGGGGCGAGCACGGGTACTGCGTTTACAACGATGCCTGCATCGACACATTGGGCGAGCGTCACCCGGCCGCGTTCGGCCGGCCGCTTGCCGAGCTGACTGGCGCCGACGCCACCGACACGCTGTCTGCCGGTGCACGCGCCGCCTTGAATCTGTCGACCTGGTCGTGCAGCCCGGTGCTGGATGCCGGACGGCAGGTGGGTGCACTGTATGTCGCCGCTGCACCTGTCAAGGCGACAGATCGGTCAGATCGCAGTGCGGCGACGCGCGTCGCAACGCCAGCGCTCGACCAGGCTCCGGCTTTCATGGCGGTGTTGCGTGGCCCGGACTACGTCTTCGAGACGGTCAACCAACGCTTCCACGATCTCGTCGGTGAGCGGCCACTCCTCGGCCGCCCCTTGCTCGAGGCGATGCCGGAAATCGCCGACCAAGGGTATCTGGCACTGCTCGACGACGTACGCCGCAGTGGGCGGCCATTCATCGGCGAATCGATGACGGCCTACCTGCAGCGCACGCCGGGCAGCGCGCCTGACGAAACCTTCGTGGACTTCCTGTACCAGCCGATGCGCGACAGCGATGGGCGCGTCGACGCGATCCTGGTGCATGGCTTCGATGTCACCGCGCAGCGCCGCGTCGAGAGTCGCGACAGCTTCCTGTTGATGCTCGAAGACGCCCTGCAGCATGTCTCCGATCCGCGGCACATCATCGACACCAGCGTGCGCCTGCTGGGCGAACATCTGCAGGCCAACCGGTGTGCGTTCGGGCTGGCGGCCGCCGATGGCGGCACCATGCACGTCATCAGCGATCACGTGCAGGACATGCCCAGCCTGCAGGGCGATTTTCCGCTGGAAGCAGCACAGGGCCTGCGCGACGCGCTGCTGCAAAACCGCCCCTGGTTCACCACCGACGCGATGGCGCCCGGGGCGCCGGACTATGTGGCCGAGCAGTATCGTCGCTCGGGACTGCGCGCCTCGCTGGCGATTCCGCTGCACAAGCACGGCCGGCTGGTGGCGGCCATCGGTGTGCATCAGCGCGCACCGCGGCGTTGGTTGTCCACCGAAATCGAGCTGGTCCGTCTGGTGGCGGCACGCTGCTGGGAGTCGATGCAACGCGCCAAGGCGCAGCAGCAGCTGGCAGCGAGCGAGGCACGCTTGCGCCGCCTGGCCGACACGTTGCCGCAGATCATTTTCATTGCCGGAGCGGACGGCCAGCCGCGCTATTTCAACCAGCGCTGGTACGAATACACCGGGCTGGACCCGGCCGACCACGAGACCGCCGCCTGGCACCAGGCCCATACCGCCGACGGCCTGCGTCTGTCGGGACAGGCCTGGCAGGACGCGCTGCAGGGCGAGCGCGCCTACGAAATGGAGTGCGAGCTGCAGCGTCACGATGGTCAGGCGCGCTGGCACCTGACGCGCGCACTGCCGGTGCGTGGCGACGATGGCGGTATCAGCGAGTGGATCGGCACCTATACCGACATCCACGACCGCCGCACCTTCGAGCAGCAGTTGCGTGAGAGCGAGATCCGCTTCCGCGCACTGTGCGAAACCGTGCCGGCGATGATCTGGATGGCCGATGCGCAAGGCGATTGCGTCTACTGGAACCCACGCTGGTACCACTTCACCGGACAGGCCGAGGATCAGGCGCTGGATCAGGGATGGTGGGACGTGATGCATCCGGACGATGCCGGGCGCGTGCGCTTGGCATTCGAACAGGCGCTGCAGCGGCGTGGCGAATTCCTGGCCGAATACCGGGTACGCCGCCATGACGGGCAGTACCGCTGGTGCATCGATACCGCCTCGCCGCACTTCGCGAGCGACGGGCGCTTCTTGGGGCATATCGGCTCGCTGACCGATATCTCCGAGCGCAAGCTGATCGAAGACGCCACCGCGTCCGACCGCGCGATCCTGAGCCTGATTACCACCGGCGCGCCATTGCCGGTGGTGCTGGATGCCATCGCCCTGAGCGTGGAAGCACGCGGCGAGATCGCGCTGTATTGCTCGGTGATGGTGCTCGACGAGGTACGGCACACCCTGAGCTTCGGTTCGGCGCCGCATTTTCCGGTCGATTACCCCGGCCCGTTCGAGCCGGTGCCGGCAGGGCCGGAAGGACCACCGTGCGCACGCTCTGCGCATCTTGGCCAACAAGTCGTCTGTGCCGATATCCAGGCCGAACCCAGCTTCAGCCGCCACCATGCGGTGTCGGCGGCACTGGGCATCGTGGCGTGCTGCGTGACGCCGATCCTGTCCAGCGACGGCCAGGTGCTGGGGACGCTCAACATCTATTACGACCGCCCGCATCTGCCCTCGCTGCGCGAACAGGCCATGGCCCGCTCGGCGTCGCACCTGGCCGGCATCGTGATCGAGCGGACCCGGGTGGACGCCAGGCTCGCATTGTCGCTGCAGGCAGAAACGGCCGCGCGCAACCAGGCGGAGCATGCCAACCGGGTCAAGGACGAGTTCCTGGCCACCCTGAGCCACGAGCTGCGCACGCCGCTCAATGCCATCCTGGGGTGGTCGCGGCTGATGCAATCGCAGACCTTCGCGCCGGACAACCTGGGCAAGGGCCTGGTCATCATCGAACGCAGTGCGCGTGCGCAGACCCAGATCATCGACGACCTGCTGGACATGAGCGCGATCCTGTCCGGCAAGATCCGGCTGCAGGCCGAGCATTTCGACATCGCCGGGCTGGCGCGCAGCACTGTGGAACTGATGCAGCCGGCCGCGCTCGCACGCGAGATTGCGTTGGACCTGGACGCGCCGGTCGATGGCGAGCTGTGGTTCTTCGGCGATGCCGGGCGCCTGCAGCAGGTGCTCTCCAACCTGCTCAGCAACGCGCTCAAGTTCACCGCGCCCGGCGGCAGCGTGCGGGTGGGCCTGGAGGTGGACGACGGGCGTCTGCGCCTGTGCGTGCACGACAGCGGGATCGGCATCGCGCCGGATTTCCTTCCGCATGTCTTCGACCGCTTTCGCCAGGCCGATGCCGGTACGACACGCCGCGTGGGCGGCCTGGGACTGGGCCTGTCGATCTCCCGCCAGCTGGTGGACCTGCATGGCGGCAGCCTGGGCGCTTCCAGCCCCGGTGCGGGCCAGGGCTCGACCTTCACCATCGTGCTGCCGTTCCAGCATGGCGTCAGCGACTGGCGCCCCGCTTCGGCCGAGCTCGCGCCTTCGGGACCGCTGCCGGCCGACTGCCATGGTCGCCTGGCCGATGTGCGCATCCTGCTGGTCGATGACGACCAGGATTCACGCGAGGCAGTGATGCAGTTCTTGATGCTTGCCGGCGCACAGGTGCAGGCGGCCGGTTCGGTGGATGCGGCCGAGCACTGTCTGGCTGCCGCGCCGTTCGATGTGCTGGTCAGCGATATCGCGATGCCGCTGCGCGATGGCTACGATCTCATCCGCACGGTGCGTGCCGGCCGCGCCGATCTGCCGCGGCATATCCCGGCGATCGCACTGACCGCCTATGTGCGCGAAGAGGACCGCGACCGTGCCGTGGTGGCCGGTTTCGATGCGCATATGGGCAAGCCGGTAGAGCCGCCCGGGTTGGTGGATCTGATCGAACGTCTGGTAGTGCCCGCACGCACGCGGCATGGCGCGTCGTGATGGCCTCAAGGGAAGGCGGCAGGCTGCTGACAGCGCCTGCAATCAGGCCGAGGTGATGCCCACGGCCCGCAGCAGCCGGCGGCATGGATCACGCGCAACCACACCTGCCGCCCGCGCACAGACACCGCGTGCGTGCTGCCGGGCGGACGTGCCGGGGCGCGATAAACGTAAGTGTGCCGTTGTTTCATAGCGGCTGGGCAGCAGCGTCCCGCGGCGACTGACGGTCGCAGCGGCGGTCATACCGTACCGCGACCTGCTGGGTAAGGCCGCCCCCCCCACCCTGCCCCGACCACGTCGGCCGGGGCGCCTTGGCTCAGCTGCGCTTGGCGCGCGCGAACGCGGCCGCCAACGCGTTGTCGGCCGGGGGCGCGGTGATGCGCGGCTTGTTGTTGCCGGCTGCCGGCCCACGTCCGCCGCCATCGCGGCGACCCTGCCCGGGCCCGCCATGACCGCGCGCATCGCGCGATGGCGTCGTGCCGTCGGCCGGTGGCGGCGTGTCGGACAGGCGACAGGTGAGCGCGATGCGCTTGCGCGCCACGTCCACCTCCAGCACCTTGACCTTGACGATGTCGCCGGCCTTGACCACATCGCGCGGATCCTTGACGAAGGTATCGGCCAACGCGGAGATATGCACCAAACCGTCCTGATGCACGCCGATATCGACGAAGGCGCCAAACGCGGCCACGTTGCTGACCACGCCTTCCAGCACCATGCCCGGCTTGAGGTGCTTGATGTCTTCGATACCTTCGGCAAACTGCGCGGCCTTGAACTCCGGGCGCGGGTCGCGGCCGGGTTTTTCCAGCTCTTTCAGAATGTCGCGCACGGTCGGCACACCGAACTGCTCGTCGGTGAACAGCTCCGGCTTGAGCGCGCGCAGGAAGCTGCCATCGCCCAGCAATGCCTTGATCGGCTTGCCGGTATTGGCAACGATGCGCTCGACCACCGGATAGGCTTCCGGATGTACCGCCGACACATCCAGCGGCTCGTCGCCATCGGCAATACGCAGGAAGCCGGCGCATTGTTCGAAGGTCTTGTCGCCCAGTCGCGGCACCTTGAGCAGATCCTTGCGGCGCTTGAACGGGCCGTTGTCGTCGCGATGGCGCACGATGTTCTCGGCCACGGTGCTGGACAAGCCGGACACCCGCGACAGCAGCGCCGCCGACGCAGTATTGACGTAGACGCCGACCGCGTTGACGCAATCCTCCACGCGCGCGTCAAGCGCCTTGGCCAGGCGATATTGATCGACGTCGTGCTGATACTGGCCCACGCCGATTGCCTTGGGCTCGATCTTGACCAGCTCGGCCAAGGGGTCTTGCAGCCGCCGCGCGATCGACACCGCGCCGCGCAACGACACATCCAGGTTGGGAAATTCCTTGGCAGCGAATTCCGACGCCGAATACACCGACGCACCGGCCTCGCTGACCACGATCTTCTGCAGCTTGGTGGCTCCGCACAACGCGATCGCCTCACCGGCCAGTTTGTCGGTTTCGCGGCTGGCGGTGCCGTTGCCGATCGCGATCAGCTCCACGTTGTGCCGCATGCACAATGTCCTGATCGTCTGCAGCGACTGCTCCCACTGGCGTTTGGGCTCGTGCGGATAGATCGTCTCGGTGGCCACCAGTTTGCCGGTGGCATCGACCACGGCGATCTTGCAACCGGTGCGGATGCCCGGGTCCAGCCCCAGCACCACGCGCGGGCCCGCCGGCGCGGCCAGCATCAGGTCCTTGAGATTGTCGCCGAACACCGCAATCGCCTCGGCCTCGGCCTTTTCGCGCGCCTGATTGAACAGGTCCAGCAGCAGGTGCATGTGCAGCTTGGCACGCCAGGTCAGCCGGCACGCGTCGAGCAACCAGCGATCGGCCGGCCGGCCTTCATTGGAAATACCGGCATTGCGCGCCACCCGCCCTTCGGCGTACTGGTGGCCGGCTTCAGCATCGGTGCCAGGGTCCAGATCGAGATAGAGGATTTCTTCGCGGCGCGCGCGAAACAGCGCCAGCAGGCGGTGCGATGGAATCTTTGCCAGCGACTCGGCATGGTCGAAATAGTCGCGGTACTTGGCACCGGCCTCTTCCTTGCCCTCGGCCACCTTTGCGCGGATCACGCCGTGATCGTTGAGCCAGCTGCGCAGCTCGCCCACCAGGGCAGCGTCCTCGCCCCAACGTTCCATCAGGATGGCACGTGCGCCTTCCAGTGCAGCCTTGATGTCGGCCACGCCCTTGTCGGCGTCGATGAAGGCCGCAGCGGCCACTTCCGGCGCCTGGGCCGGATCGGCCAACAAGCCGTCGGCCAAGGGCTCCAGCCCGGCTTCGCGTGCGATCTGCGCGCGGGTGCGCCGCTTGGGCTTGTAGGGCAGGTACAGATCTTCCAGCCGCGACTTGGTATCGGCCGCCGCGATCTCGTTACGCAACTCGTCGCTGAGTTTGCCTTGCTCCCCGATGCTGGACAGGATCGCCGTACGGCGCTCTTCCAGTTCGCGCAGATAGGTCAGGCGCGTTTCGAGGTTACGCAGCTGGGTATCGTCCAGGCCGCCAGTGACTTCCTTGCGGTAGCGGGCGATGAACGGAACACTGGCGCCCTCGTCGAGCAGGGCAATGGCGGCGCGCGCCTGGGCGGGTTGGGCACCGATCTCGTCGGCGATGGTGCGAGCGATCTGCTGGGCAAGCTGGCTATCGTGCATGACGGCGCGGGTAAACCGCTTCACTGAAAACCGGCATTTTCGCAGTGCAGGCCCGCCACGGAAACCCGTTGACAGCGCCGCCGTAAACCTATGCCGTCGCGCTCAGCTGGCGCGGTGGGCGTAATGGGTGGCGGCGCGCTCGACCAGGATGCTCTCCTGCAGCGATTCCAGCGCCATGACACGAATCTTGCCCACGTCCTTCAGCGGCACCATGCGCTCGACGTAGATCTCCGGACCACTGGCGGTCATGGTGCGCGACTTGCTGAAGCCGTAAGGCACAACGCCCTTGTCGCCATCTTTGCTGCCACCGACGTACAGGACAATCGACATGTCACACCCTCTTGCTGCAGTTGTTGCGTTGGGAGGCGCGAGCATAACCAGCGCGCCGTGAGGAGCTTTCCACGCACGTTAACGCCGGCTGTTTGCGGTTTGGTGACGGGCTGAAAGGCCGCGCCCGCCTCACGACCGCTTCACCCCGCTTGGCCGTCCAATCTCGGACCGCCCGCACGTACGACATCGCATGGACCTCAAAAGCGGCTACCCCTTCTGGTCGATCCGCAACGGATTGATGCGCGCCTATCCGCGCCTGGAGCAGGCCACCCACAGCGAGGTCGTGATCGTCGGCGGCGGCGTCACTGCCGCGCTGATTGCCCACGAGTTGCTGCGTAATGGCCACGACGTCATGGTGATCGAGCAACGCGAAATCGGCTGGGGCAGCACCTCGGCCAGCACCGCGCTGCTGCAGTACGAAATCGACACTCCGATGATCGAACTGGCCAGGCAATACGGCATGCCGGCAGCCGCGCTCGCCTACCGCGCCTGCGCGCAGGCCATCGTCGATCTGCAGGACCTGTGCGACAGCCTCGGCGGCTGCGATTTCACCCGCCAGGACAGCCTGTACTACGCCAGCCGCGCGCGCGACCTCAACGACCTGCGCAGCGAGCTGGATGCGCGCCGGACGCATCGGCTGCCGGTGGAATGGGTCGAGCGCGAACCGTTGTGGCACGACTATGGCGTGCGCTCGGACGGCGCGATCCTCAGCCGCCTGGCGGCCAGCGTCGACCCGTATCGGCTGTGCTATCGCCTGTTTGCCGAATGCGAGCAATACGGCGCGCGCATCTTTGATCGCACCAGCATCGCCTCGATCGTACCGCAGGCGCAGCATGTCGAGCTGCGCACCGAAGAAGGCGTCACGGTCCGCGCCGGGCACGTGATCATGGCGGCCGGCTACGGCAACCAGCGGTGGCTCTCGCAACGCGTGGCACGCAACCGCAGCAGCTACGCGTTCGTGACCGACCCGCTGCATGACAGCGACATGGGCGCGCTCAGGCACACCATGATGTGGGAGACCGCACGCCCGTATCTGTACATGCGCAGCACGCCCGATGGCCGTGTGGTGGCAGGCGGCGAAGACGACAATGTCGACATCCCCGCACGCCGCGATACGCGCGTGCAGGGCAAATTGAAGACGCTGCTGAAGAAGATCGACAAGACCATGCCGGACATGCGCCTGCGCCCGGTGTTTTCGTGGGCCGGCACGTTTGCCGAAACCGCCGACGGGCTGCCGTTCTTCGGCGCGCATGCCGAACACGGCCCGCGCCTGCTGTTTGCGATGGCCTATGGCGGCAATGGCATCACCTATAGCGCGATCGGGGCTGGCCTGCTGCGTGCACAGCTGGAAGGCAGGCCACATCCACTGCACGCGCTGTTCGGGTTCGAACGATTGGATTGAGCGCGCCGGGCCTGGCTGCGGCGTTGCCGGCCGGCGCCGTGGCAGATGTCGCGGCCGGCGTTGCATCACGCAAGGATTGATCTCACTCGCCTGCACTGAATCGCACTGGCAAGCTCACGTTTCTACCGCGCGCAATGTAATCGCCTGACGCATCAGGTGCACGGCAAGCATCCGGAGCGCCTGACAGCCGACGCCTGCGATCGGCATGCGGCACCACCCCGTACCGAGCAGCGATTCAGCGCATCAGGCCCTGGACCGACCATGGCCACCATCCCTGCCCATGCAGCGCATAGGCATCGGCCGCACGCTCCAGCGGGTTGCGCACGTGGATGCCGCCACACAGCAGATACACCGGCAGAAACAGCGGCCCGAGCACCATGTATTGATAGACATGCGCACGCTCGTGGTCACCCAGGCGTACCGGCGGATCTTCACAACGGCCGGCCGCATGCGCGTAGGTGCTGCACTGCAGGTCCAGCGACGCCCCCTTGAGCAGGATCACATTGCCAAGCGTCATCGCCCCGCCCGGCCCCCACGGCCAGGCATGAAAGACGATGGCATGTTCCTGAGGCGACCAACGCGCACGTGCACCACCACAGCTGCCGATGAGACCCACCAACATGCCGAGCGCGGTATTGGGCAGGGTCCATAACGCGCCCAGCAGCAGCAGGGCCGCTCGCCCGCGCGGCGCCGGGTTCAATCGGCCTGGTTGGGAATCAGCAGCCACAGGATCAGATAGACCAGGATGCCGGGGAACGCGGCCGAGGCGATCGAGACGATGACGAACAACACGCGCAGCAGCGTGGAGCTCCAGCCGAAGCGGCGCGCGATGCCACCGACGACGCCGGCAATCATGCGATCGTTGAGAGAACGGGACAGTGCGGTGGTGGCCATGGGCAGACTCCTGAAAACGTGGCGGTCAGTCTAGAAACACCGACGACAGCGAACCGTGACGGCGTTTCAGGACGATCCACACCCGGCCATTGCAACCGCCCGTCCGTCAGCGGTCGTCGCGGGCCTGCAGCCAGCGATGGATGGCCACCGGTACCTCGCGCTGCGCACGCCCGGACACATAGATGCCGATATGCCCGCCGCGAAAACTCAGCTCGCTGTAATCCTGGCTTCCCACCAGCCCGCGCAACGCACGCGAGGCGTCGGGCGGCACCAGATGATCATGCTCGGCGTAGATGTTGAGAACCGGCATGTCCACGTCCTGCAGATCCACCGGCTGCCCGCCGATGACCACCTGCCCGGTCACCAGTCCATTACGTTGATAGAACAAGGTGACGAACTCGCGGAACGCCTCGCCGGCCAGATCGGGCGAGTCGAAGATCCATTTTTCCATGCGCAGGAAATCTTCCAGCGCCTGCTTGTCGTCCAGAATGTCCAGCAGGCCGACATACTTCTGCAGATTGAGCCGGAACGGTTTGAGCATCAGGTAACTGGCGTTCATCAGATCCGCCGGCACGTTGCCCATGGTGTCGACGAACAGGTCCACATCGACCATGCGCGCCCAGTTGGACAGCATGTTGTCGGGAGTGTGGAAATCCACCGGCGTGACCATGGTGATCAGGTTGCGCACCTTGTGGCGTTGCAGCGCGGCGTAGCACAGCGAGAACGTGCCGCCCTGGCAGATGCCGAGCACGTCGACCGCGTCCAGCCCCGCGTGCGCGCGCAGGTGGTCCACCGCGCCATCGATGTAACGCAGCAGATAGTCTTCGAGGGTGAGGTAGCGCTCGGAGCGGTCCGGGTAGCCCCAGTCCAGCACATAGACATCCTGACCGTGGCTCAGCAGCCCCTTGACCAGCGATCGGTCGGCCTGCAGGTCCACCATGTAGGGCCGGTTGACCAGCGCATACACGATCAGCAGCGGCGTCCTGGCTACCGGCGCCTGATCGCCGACGAAGCGGTACAGCACCACCTTGCCGTCGCGCCAGATCTCTTCGCGCTCGGTGACCCCGTAGTCGACGTCTTCCACGCCGGGCAGCAGCTTGAGGCCCTCGCGCAACTTGCGCTGCAGCGACAGGGTTTCCTGCATCAGGTCTTCGGCACTGAATCCCAACGGCCCTTTCATGCCTTGGCTCCACGTGACCTGCCTGCGGCCGGCTTGCGGACGGGCGAGGTAGCCGGTGTCGCTGTCGAGGTGGGTCTCGAGGCAGGCGTGGATGCAGGTTTTGCTGCAGCGGTCTTTTTCACTGCAGGCTTTGCCGACGATGCCGCCTTGGGGGCCGCCGCCCTTGCTGCAGACTGCTTGCCCGCGTCGGTCGATGCCGAACGCCCGGGCGCCGTTCCGGCATTGGGTGGCGCTGCACGCCTGGACGGTGCCGCAGCACCCGGATCGGCCGGCGTGGCCTGCGCAGGCTTGCCGGCGGGGCTGACGCCCACGCCGCTGCGCAGCATGCGCCGCACCACGCGTTCCAGGTCTGCGATGCGGCGGTGGGCGGCATCCATTTCCGAGCGCGTCGGCATCCCGAAGCGTTCGCTGAGCTGTTCGACCTCTTCCTGCAGGGCGGCGCGCAACCGCATATGCGCATTGGCAAACCCGCCGTACACCTGGCGAAACTGGTCCGACAGGGCCACATCGGCGTAGGACTCTTCGGCAGCTTCGATCCACAGATCGAACAAGGCGCGTGCACTGGTCAGCTGACTGCCGCTGCTTTCGTGCTCGCCCAGCTTGCTGGTGAACCGGCTGAACGCCTGCTCGATTGCGGCCTTCAGCTGCTCGCCGTACGCCTGCGACTGCGCCTGGTACTCCTGCTGCGCGCGGGCAAGCTTCTGCAGCCGGGCCTGATGATTGCGGTTGAGGCCAAACGCGGGCATGTCCAGCCACGGCGCATTTTCTTCGCGCCACTTGCCCAGGGTCTGCGCAGCCTCCTGCAGCCACGGGTCGAAGCCGCCGGGGCTGCCGCCGCGCAGCGAGCCCAGCGTCCATTGCATCAATTGTTCGCCCTGCCCCTGCACGGCGCGCCGCCAGGCATCGGAGACTTCGTTGGCCGAGGTATCGCGGCCGGCAAACTGGGCGGCCACCTGCTGCATGGTGCCGAACCAGCCTCCGGCCTGGGTCCGGAAGCGGTCGATCGCCTCCTGCGCCTGCGGCGCGGCCTGGGTGGGCAGCAGCTGCGACCACCAGTCAACGGCCTTGCGCCAGTCCTGCGGGGCCTCGCCTGGCGGGCCCGGCGGTGGCTGCGCCCCAGCGGCGGACTGACCGTGACGCATGGCATCTCCCCAGGCGCTCCAGTACTGGCGCGCCTTGTCCTCGAAGTTGCCGTTGTCCGAACCGCTGCTTGCCATCATCCCCTCCCGTGACCGTCCACCCAGCCATCCTACCGCGTGCGCCCGCGTGTGCCGGTCAGGGTTTGGGGATACGCAAGGTCTTGCTGATCATCAGCGAGCCGGAGATCGCAAACAGCAGCACCAGCGGGTGGAACTGCCACGGCCCGAGTTGCCACTGCCCCCACCACAAGGTCTGGCCGATGTGCCCGCTGCTGGCGGCCACCGCAAGCAGGATCACCAGCACCAGGCTGGTCGGAATCGGCGTGCCTTCGAAGTACGGCACCTTGTCGGCGTCGCCGGCGATCTCTTCGGCGGTCACGTTGTAGCGCGCCAGCCGGCTGACCCCGCAGCAGACGAAGTAGCTCAGCACCAGCCAGTCCCAACCGCCGCGCATGCCGCAGGCGTAGCCGAGCGCTGCCGGCGCCACACCAAAGGAGATCACATCCGCCAGAGAATCCAGTTCTCGGCCCAGCGTGGAGGACGCCTTGCGCCAACGCGCGACATGCCCGTCGAGCGCGTCGAAGACGAACGCCAGCGGAATCAGCGCCATACCCAGCAGCAGATCGCCACGGTGGCCTTCCTGCAGGAAGCGCATTGCCGCAAACACCGCTCCGGTGCCACAGAAGGCATTGGCCAGCGTGAACCAGTCCGCCAGTTGGAAATCGCGCAGCATCGAGAAATGGCGTTTCATGCGGAACCTGATCAGAACGAGGCGCAAAGGGTAACGCGCGCGCGCCAGGCAGGCGACCGTTTCGGCATCCTCCGCTAGGCTGACGACCAGCGTGGCCGCTCCGGGCCACGCACTGCTCAAGGACACCCGATGCACAGCATCCTGATCACCGGCGCGGGCAGCGGCATTGGCGCCGGCCTTGCCGCCCAACTGGCAACCGATGGCCACCACCTGCTGGTCAGCGACATGGACCATGCCGCCGCCACCCACGTCGCGCAGCAACTGTGCGATGCGGGCGGCTCGGCCGAGGCACTGGCGCTGGACGTCACAGACGATGACAGCATTGCGCAGGCCCTGGCGACGGCATCCCGCGCGCCGCAGGTGCTGGTGAATAACGCCGGCCTGCAGCAGGTGGCTGCGCTGGAAGACTTCCCCATGCAGCGCTGGGCGCTGCTGGTGGACGTGATGCTGACCGGCGCTGCGCGACTCAGCCGTGCGGTGCTGCCCAGCATGCGTGCGGCCGGCTATGGCCGCATCGTCAACATCGGCAGCATCCATTCGCTGGTGGCCAGCCCCTACAAGAGCGCCTATGTGGCCGCCAAGCACGGCCTGGTCGGGCTGGCCAAGGTGATCGCGCTGGAGGCCGCCGACTGCGACATCACCGTCAACACGCTCTGCCCCAGCTATGTGCGCACGCCGCTGGTGGAGCGCCAGATTGCCGACCAGGCCCGCACCCGCGGTATCGCCGAAGATGCGGTGATCCGCGATGTGATGCTCAAGCCGATGCCCAAGGGCGCCTTCATTGAGTACGACGAGCTGGCCGGCACGGTGGCTTTCCTGATGTCGCATGCCGCGCGCAACATCACCGGGCAGTCGATCGCCATCGACGGCGGCTGGACGGCGCAATGAGCGCGCTGGCGAAACTTTCGCCAGCCAGCTCGACAACGTTGCAGCGCAAGGGCACCGGGCAGTTGTCCACAGACTTGCCCAGCCGTCATCCACAGGCGATGTGGAGAAGTGCACAACCGCATCGCGGGACCGACATCGGTGTCGATGCCGGCAGCGTATCGTTGCAGCGGGCAATAGGGTTGTGCTCGCTGTAGCGACGCGCGCTGGCCTGACTGAAGCGCGCGCGCGGCGCTGCCAGGTGCAGTGCGTGCACGCGCGGTGCAGCCATCGGCCCGGCCGCGGAGCGCTCGGCCGAGCATGCGTCCGGACCAGGGCAGCAGGCGCCTGGTCAGGCGCTGCGATCTCCCGCGCGCCTCAGACGCGCGAGTACGTCCACGATTGCATGCGTCCATCGCGGTAGGGCATGACGCCGTGAAACGGGCGCGGGTCGCCATCGAACACCAGCGGCAGGAAATGGCGATCGCCTTCCCACATCGGCACCTGGTCCATCTGCGCGACCGGAATCCATTCCAGCGTGCCCTCCGGATTGGAGGTGTGCGGCGTGCCCTGGAAACTGCGGATCAGAAAGACGAAACCCAGCCAGTCCTCGCCCTGCTTGCCAAACCCGGGCCAGCTGATGGTGCCGCGCAGCTGCATGTCGCCACAGTCGACGCCGGCCTCTTCGCGGATCTCGCGACGCATGCAGGCCAGCACGTCCTCGTCCGGCTCCACCTTGCCACCCAACCCGTTGTACTTGCCCAGATGCTGATCGCCGGGACGCGCATTGCGGTGGATCATCAGCACCTGCGTGCCGTCCGGCGACAGCAGGTAGCCAAGCGTGGCGACAATCGGGGTATAGGGCATGGCACGGGATCTGACACGAAGCGCAGCAGTATGACCGATGCAGTCGAGGCTCGCGCGACACGACCGGCCTGTGCGGGCTGCTTGTGCACCGCGTGTCGGCCTTGCAGGAAAACCGACGAAGCCACCTGGCGAACACACCGGTAACGCTCGAGTCCGCCACGTTGCACAGCCGTACAAGCCTTGCCAAATGCGGCACACCGGGCTCGCAAGCCACGCCAGCGTTTCGCGTCTTAGCCGACAGCGGCCTGCGAACCGGGCCGCGGCGGCGCAACGTAGTCCGTATCCAGCTTCAGCGTGGCGACACCGTGACCGCGTTCGGCCAGGTACTCCAGCCATTTGCCCAGGAAGGTGTTCATGCGCATGCGATGGCTGATCAGCTCGGCCGGCGGCGGAAACATCCCCATGACGTCCTGCCAGCGACGGCCGACGTAGCAATGCGTGGTCTCGGCCTGGCGCGCATCTCGATACAGACGCACGTAGGCAGACGGGTCGGGCTCGCCGGTGACCGGGTCGCACAGGTCGTAGGTCAGCCGCAGTTCGACGGTGTAGCGATGGCACTCGATCACATCCAGGCGCAAATCCAGGCCGTCACCGATCGAGGACACATACGACCCGGGTGCCAGATCGGCGGGTGCGAACAGACGGGTCAGGTGCTGGAAGTTTTCTGCATACAACCCCATCAGCCAGCCAAACCGGCTCAGGCGGGGGATGATTTCGAGTTTGCTCAATGCCTGGGCCATGCACCGATCCTACACGCTGCGCTGCCGCACGGGCAGCATTGACGAGGGAACGATCGCAGGCCTACCTTGGCGAGGCACTACCCCGCCCGCTTGATTTCCGCTGGGTTGGCGGCGAGCCTGCCGCCGCGCCGCCGATACGTCCGCAGCGTGAACGCGACGCTTGCTTGCCCACTCCCGAATCCCGCCTACCAATCCCGGCCTCAGAACATCTCGCGCTGCAGCCCCAGCGTGGACAGCACCTTGCTGGAGATTTCCTCGATCGAGGTATTGGTGGTGCTCAACGAAGGAATGCGTTCCATCTGGAACATCCGCTCGGCAATGGCCACCTCGCGGCGACAGGTTTCAGCCGCGCTGTAGCGCGAATTGGCGCGACGTTCCTGGCGGATCTGCTGCAGACGCTCCGGATCGATGGTCAGACCGAACAGCTTGCTGCGGTAATTACGCAAGCGCGGCGGTAGCCGTTCGTTCTCAAGGTCTTCTTCGGTCAACGGATAGTTGGCGGCGCGGATGCCGTAATGCAAGGCCAGGTAGATGCAGGTCGGCGTCTTGCCCGCACGCGACACCGCCACCAGGATCACGTCGGCCTCGTCGTAATTGAGCGCAATGCCGTCGTCATGGCTGAGGGCGAAGTTCATCGCATTGATGCGGCGGTGATAGGTCTCGAAATCCACCATGCCGTGTGCACGCCCCACGCGCGAATGGCGCGGCGCATTGAGCTCGCGCTCAAGCGGCTCGATGAAGGGCGCAAATACGTCCAGCATCAACGCCCCGCTCTCGGCCAGGATCATGCTCAACTGTGGATCGACGCACGAATTGACGACCACTGGACGCACCTGGTACCGCTCCCCGGCCGCGCGCACCCGCATCGCGGCGTCGCGCGCTTTTTCTGCATCATCAATGAACGACATGCGGTCGGTGACGAAGTTGAATCCGCTGAACTGGGTGAGCAGGCTGTGCCCAATCGTTTCAGCGGTGATACCGGTTCCATCGGAGACGTAAAACACCGGCCGGATTGTTGACATCAAGACCACCTCTTTGAACTGGTGTCCAAAACTTACGGGTTCATGCTTGTGCAGATTCCGCTGTGCACTGCATCATAGCGGCTTCTTCCTACGGACGCGGCCATCCAGCCCGCTCGGGCGATGGCCATACGGAGCATCGCGCTTGAACGAGAATATCCTGTGGTTGCATGAGCTACGCCTGGCCGATCTGGCCCGCGTAGGCGGTAAAAATTCCTCGCTCGGCGAGATGATCGGCAACCTGGCCGGGCTGGGCGTGTCGGTTCCGGGTGGATATGCGACCACCGCCGAAGCTTTCAAGGACTTCATCGCACACAACGACCTGTCCAAGCGCATTTTCGACAAGCTCGAAACGCTGGATGTCGAGGACGTCAATGCCCTGACCGTGGCCGGCAAGGAAATCCGCGGCTGGGTGATCGACGCCCCGCTGCAACCGGAGCTGGACCGCGACATCCGCACTGCCTACGACAAGCTGTGCGCCGAAAACGGCGGCGGCGAAGTGGCCGTGGCCGTGCGTTCGTCGGCCACCGCCGAAGATCTGCCGGACGCCTCGTTCGCCGGCCAGCAGGAAACCTTCCTCAACGTGACCGGCGCCGACGATGTGGTGCACAAGGTCAAGGAAGTGTTCGCCTCGCTCTATAACGATCGTGCAATCGCCTACCGCGTGCATCACGGCTTCAAGCACGAGGACGTGTTCCTGTCGGCCGGCGTGCAGTTGATGGTACGCTCGGGCGTGGGTTCGTCGGGCGTGCTGTTCACGCTGGACACCGAATCCGGCTTCCGCGACGTGGTGTTCGTCACCTCCAGCTTCGGCCTGGGCGAGATGGTCGTGCAGGGCGCGGTCAATCCGGACGAATTCTACGTCTACAAGCCGACGCTCACGGCCGGCAAGCCGGCGATCCTGCGTCGCTCGCTGGGCAGCAAGGCCATTCGCATGGTGTATTCGGATGTACCCGGCGAACGCGTGCGTATCGAAGACACGCCGTTGGAGCTGCGCAGCACCTTCTCGATTAGCGACGAGGACGTGCAGGAACTGTCCAAGCAGGCGCTTGTCATCGAAAAGCATTACGGCCGTCCGATGGATATTGAGTGGGCCAAGGACGGTGTCAGCGGCAAGTTGTTCATCGTGCAGGCGCGCCCGGAAACGGTGAAGTCGCGCAGCCACGCCACCCAGATCGAGCGCTTCTCGCTGGAGGCCAAGGACGCCAAGATCCTGGTCGAAGGCCGCGCAGTCGGTGCCAAGATCGGTAGCGGCGTCGCACGTGTGGTGCGCTCACTGGAAGACATGAATCGTGTCCAGGCCGGCGACGTGTTGATCGCCGACATGACCGACCCCGATTGGGAGCCGGTGATGAAGCGCGCCTCGGCGATCGTGACCAACCGTGGCGGGCGCACCTGCCATGCGGCGATCATCGCGCGCGAACTCGGCGTACCGGCGGTGGTCGGCTCGGGCAACGCCACCGAGATCATCAGCGACGGCCAGCTAGTGACCGTGAGCTGCGCCGAAGGCGATACCGGCTTCATCTACGACGGCGAGTTGGCGTTCGAGCGCACCACCACCGATCTGGGCAACATGCCGCCTGCCCCGCTCAAGATCATGATGAACGTGGCCAACCCGGAGCGTGCGTTCGACTTCGGCCAGCTGCCCAACGCCGGCATCGGCCTGGCGCGCCTGGAAATGATCATTGCCGCGCATATCGGCATCCACCCGAACGCGCTGCTGGAGTACGACAAGCAGGACGCCGATGTCCGCAAGAAGATCGACGCCAAGATCGCCGGCTACGGCGACCCGGTGAGCTTCTACGTCAACCGTCTGGCCGAGGGCATCGCCACCCTCACCGCCTCGGTGGCGCCGAATACGGTGATCGTGCGTTTGTCGGACTTCAAGTCCAACGAGTACGCCAACCTGATCGGCGGCTCGCGTTACGAACCGCATGAAGAGAACCCGATGATCGGCTTCCGTGGCGCCAGCCGCTATGTCGATCCGTCCTTCACCAAGGCGTTCGCGCTGGAGTGCAAGGCGGTGCTGAAGGTGCGCAACGAGATGGGCCTGGACAACCTCTGGGTGATGATCCCGTTCGTGCGCACGCTGGAAGAAGGCCGCAAGGTGATCGAGGTGCTGGAGCAGAACGGGCTCAAGCAGGGCGAGAACGGACTCAAGATCATCATGATGTGCGAGCTGCCGTCCAACGCGCTGCTGGCCGATGAATTCCTGGAGATCTTCGACGGCTTCTCGATCGGCTCCAACGACCTGACCCAGCTGACCCTGGGCCTGGATCGCGACTCGTCGATCGTGGCGCACCTGTTCGACGAGCGGAATCCGGCAGTCAAGAAGTTGCTGTCGATGGCCATCAAGTCGGCGCGCGCCAAGGGCAAGTATGTCGGCATCTGCGGCCAGGGGCCGTCGGATCACCCGGAACTGGCAGAGTGGTTGATGCAGGAAGGCATCGAGTCGGTGTCCTTGAATCCTGACACCGTGGTCGATACCTGGCTGCGGCTGGCCAAACTCAAGAGCGAGAGCTGATGGGGCTGTTTGGTGCATTGGTGGCAGCCGCTGCGGGAGCAGCGGCTGCCAAGCCGGCGGCGGTGAAGACGGCCGAACCGGCATTCAATTGGTCGACCATCCCGTGGGCGCAGTACGCCCTCAACTGGGGAGTCGCACTGCTGATCGTGGTGATCGGCATGTGGCTGGCCAGGCAGCTGAGCCAATGGCTGCATCGTGTTCTGAGCCGTGCCCGGGTCGAGATCACCTTGACCAACTTCCTGCGCAATGTCGTCTACGCATTGCTGCTGGTCCTGGTATTTGTCAGTGCACTGAGCCAGATCGGTGTGCCGCCGACCTCGTTGATTGCGGTGCTGGGCGCGGCCGGCCTGGCCGTGGGTCTGGCCTTGAAGGACTCGCTGTCCAATATCGCCGCCGGGGTCATGCTGATCGTGTTGCGACCGATGCGCGACGGCGACCACGTCGTCATTGCCGGCCAGGAAGGCATTGTCGACGAGATCCGGATCTTCCAGACCCGGGTGCGCTCGTTCGATGAGCGCATGATCACCCTGCCCAACAGCACGATCACCACCGCACCCATCATCAACTACAGCACCCTGCCCAACCGGCGTCTCGAGGTGACTGTTGGCGTGGGCTACGAAGACGATCTGAAAAAGGCCCAGCAGCTATTGCTGCAGATCGCCAAGGACAATCCCAACATCCTGGAATCGCCCGCGCCGTTCGTGCAGGTGACCAATCTGGGCGAAAGCACGGTGGATCTGATGTTGTTTGCTTACGCCACCAACGGCAACTTCGGCGCGGCCAAGAGCACCACACTGGAGCAGATCCGCAACCAGTTGCTGGAAAATGGACTCAGCATTCCGTATCCGCAACGCGATCTGCATGTGTATCACCACGACGCCGACGGCAAGCCGATCTCGGAGCTGCTGCTCAAGGGCGTCACCGACGATGGCGACCTGACCAAGGGGCCACCGCTGGCACGCTGAGCCAGCTATTTACGGCGAACAAAAGGCCGCATCGGAAGATGCGGCCTTTGTTGTTTTCGGGGGGCATGCGTTCTCACGAAAGCGCGCGCAGATGCGGACATCCTCCGATCGCATCAGGCCCGGGCAGCGCCGATCAGCCCTGCACGCCTGCCTCGGTGTCACCGCCCAGTGCGCCCATGAACTGGCGATAGTGGCGCAGCTCGTCGATGGAATCGCGGACGTCGCTCAGTGCGGTATGCGCCGAGCTCTTGGCAAACCCGTTGGCCACCGTCGGCGCCCAGCGACGCGCCAGCTCCTTGATGGTGGAGACGTCCAGGTTGCGATAGTGGAAGTAGCGCTCCAGCCGCGACATCTGGCGGTGCAGGAAGCGGCGATCCTGGCAGATCGAATTGCCGCACATCGGCGAAGCGCCGGCACGGATCCACTCGCTCAGGAATGCCACGGTCTGCGCTTCCGCCTGCGCATGGGTGACCTGGCTGTCCAGCACGCGTTGCCACAGTCCCGAGCGCCGATGCTGGTTGCGGTTCCACTCATCCATCGCCTCCAGGGTTTCCAGCGGATGGGCAATGGCCAGTTCCGGCCCTTCGGCAAGCACGTTCAACTGCGCATCGGTCACGATGGTGGCGATCTCGATGATGGAATCGCGGTCGGTATCCAGGCCGGTCATCTCCAGATCGATCCAGATCAGTCGGTCGTTGCCTGCAAGGGTGTCTGCCATATCGCGGTCCTGTGGAGAGCCGTCGCCGGCCGGATGCTGGAAAGGGCGCGCATCATACCGCGGCAAGCCGCTCACGGCAGCAGCGGCGGCTTGCCGCGCTTGGCGCGGAAATAATTGGTCAGGCGCAGACTGGCGTCGGCTGCCAGCACCCCACCGCTGACCTGCACACGGTGGTTGTGGCGCGGGTCGGCAAGCAGGTCGAACACGCTGCCGCAGGCGCCGGTCTTGGGGTCGCTTGCCGCGAACACCACGCGCGCGATGCGCGCATGGATCATGGCCATGGCGCACATTGCACATGGCTCCAGGGTGACATAGAGCGTGCAGCCGATCAGGCGGTGATTGGCCAGCCGGCGGCCGCCCTCGCGCATGGCCATGATCTCGGCGTGCGCGCTGGGATCGTGACTGGCGATGTTGTAGTTCCAGCCTTCGCCCAGCAGTGTGCCGGCTGCATCGACCAGCACCGCCCCTACCGGAATCTCGTCATAGTCGCGCTCGGCACGCTCGGCCAGGCGCAAGGCGTGGTGCATCCAGCGCGCGTCGAGCGCCGCCTGGGACGCATCGAGCGCTGCACCGGCCGGTGCGTCGGCCGACGCGTTCACGCGGCCGGGCCGCCCTGGCGGTCCAGAAACGCGGCAAAGGCCGCCACGGTGGCCTCGCTGACATGGTGCTCGATGCCCTCGGCGTCGCGGCGGGCGGTGGCCTCGTCGATGCCAAGGGCAAGCAGGAAGCGTTCGACGATCTGGTGCCGCTGGCGACTGGACGCGGCCAATGCCTCGCCCGCCGGGGTCAGGAAGACGCCACGATACGGCCGCTGCACCACCCAGCCATCGCGCACCAGGCGCTTGAGCATCTTGGCCACGGTGGGTTGGGCCACGCCCAAGCGCGCGGCGATATCGACCTGGCGCGCCTCGCCGCCGTCCACCAGCAGGTCGGAGATCAGCTCCACGTAGTCCTCGACCAGCTCGGCGCGGCGCGCTTCGCGCACCTGGCGGAAGCTCTCCATATGCACCTGCGCATCGATCAGGGACGGCGTGGCCGCCTCCAGCTTTTCGCTCTTGCCCACCCTTGTCCTCGTCATCCCGTCCGGCCTCGCTGCCGGGGCGCCTAGTTTGAGGCACGCGGCCGATCAATACGATTGGGTTTGCCAATGCTCAACAGCATAGCACTTGCTATATCATCCCGTTGACCGCCCTTTGCCTGCCGCGCATGTCCACCGATACCCCTGCGTCTGTCCGCTTGCCCGCCGCGTCCACTGGTGGGCTCGGAGATCACCACGCCAGCGTGGCCGTCCCTGGCGGTGGTCACTGGTGGTTCCGGCTGCTGGCGTTCCTGGGGCCGGGCTACATGGTGTCGGTGGGGTACATGGACCCGGGCAATTGGGCCACCGACCTGGCCGGCGGTTCGCAGTTCGGCTATCTGCTGCTGTCGGTGATCCTGCTGTCCAACATCATGGCCATCGTGCTGCAGGGCCTGTCGGCGCGGCTGGGGATTGCCACCGGCCTGGACCTGGCGCAGGCCTGCCGGGCGCGCTACCCGCGCGGCGTGAACCTGGCCTTGTGGGGACTGTGCGAGCTGGCGATCATCGCCTGCGATCTGGCCGAAGTGATCGGCACGGCGATCGCGTTGAAGCTGCTGTTCGGCATCCCGCTGACGCTGGGCGCGATCATCACCGCAGTGGATGTGGTGCTGGTGCTGCTGTTGATGCACCGGGGCTTCCGTGCGCTGGAAGCATTCGTGATGGCCTTGCTGCTGATCATCTTCGTGTGTTTCGGCATCCAGATCGCGCTGGCGGCCCCGCCGGTTGCGGCGGTGCTGGGCGGCTTCATTCCGCACGCGCGCGTGGTCACCGACCCGCAGGCGCTGTACCTGGCGATCGGCATCATCGGGGCGACCGTGATGCCGCATAACCTGTATCTGCATTCCTCGATCGTGCAGACACGTGCGTACCCGCGTACCGATGACGGACGGCGCTCGGCACTGCGCTGGGCGGTCACCGACAGCACGGTGGCGCTGATGCTCGCATTGTTCATCAATGCCTCGATCCTGATCCTGGCCGCAGCGGTGTTTCATGCGCAAGGCCGCACCGACGTGCAGGAGATCGAACAGGCGCACGCGCTGCTGGCGCCGATGCTGGGCGTGGGCCTGGCCTCGACCCTGTTCGCAGTCGCCCTGCTCGCCTCCGGCGTCAACTCCACCGTGACCGCGACCCTGGCCGGGCAGATCGTGATGGAAGGCTTCCTGCAACTGCGGCTGCCGCCATGGCTGCGCCGGTTGCTGACCCGCGGTATCGCCATCGTGCCGGTGGTGGTGGTGACCTGGTTGTACGGCGAAGCCGGCACGGCGCGGCTGCTGGTGCTGAGCCAGGTGGTGCTGTCGATGCAACTGCCGTTTGCGGTGATCCCGCTGGTGCGCTTCGTCGCCGACCGCCGACTGATGGGCGCGCTGGTGGCGCCGGCGTGGCTGGTGCGCGTGGCCTGGCTGATTGCCGCAGTGATCGTGGCCTTGAACGGCAAGCTGCTGTGGGACACAGCAATGCACTGAGCGTCGCGTGCGGGCTACGCTTTTCGACATCGCATCCATGCGCTCCGCGCGCGTGCGCACGACGCAGCCCATCGATTGATCGCCGGGCAGAAGCGCCCCGTTCGCACTCCTGCGCGCTGACGGGCAGGCCCTGCCCGGTGCAGTGAGCGATGCGCTACGCCTGCAAGCGTCCAGGTAGCAGAGCGCACGCAGATGCAATCTGCAACGGCCCCGCAAGCGGTCTACTGCGCAGATGCACCGGCACGTCCGTGACTGCGCCGCACCCAATGGCGTGGGCACGCGCCGCATGGCATGCACTGCGCCATGCGACCGCCGGGCTGCATGCCCTCGCCCACAGGAGTTTCTATGGATCCGTTCGAGGCGCACCCGGCCGATGCCGGACGCCGCAGCTTTCTCATCTCCGGCACGGCAGCCGTGGCAGCGTTGTCGCTGCCCACGTTTGCCACGGCCGCGACGCCCACTCACCCCGCGTCTGCCACCCCACCCCACTCGTCCACTCACGGAGTCAACCCGATGTCCAATTTCGTCAAACGCCCCGACGGGGCCGCC
Organism: Xanthomonas sp. NCPPB 1068; assembly: GCF_041479385.2. Taxonomy (NCBI): domain Bacteria; kingdom Pseudomonadati; phylum Pseudomonadota; class Gammaproteobacteria; order Lysobacterales; family Lysobacteraceae; genus Xanthomonas; species Xanthomonas sp. NCPPB 1068. The sequence continues at coordinate 2,508,669 of NZ_CM192986.1, forward strand.
ATTTTTTACAAGGACTGGGGCAAGGGCCAGCCGGTCGTGTTTGCACACGGTTGGCCACTCAGCGGCGATGCCTGGGACGCGCAGATGCTGTTCATGGGGCAGCACGGCTACCGCGTCATCGCGCATGACCGCCGCAGCCATGGCCGTTCCAGCCAGACCTGGGACGGCAACAACATGGACACCTACGCCGACGACCTGGCCGCCGTAATCGAGGCGCTGGACCTGAAGGATGCCATCCTGGTCGGCCATTCCACCGGCGGTGGCGAAGTGGCGCACTATGTGGGCCGTCATGGCAGCAAGCGCGTGGCCAAGGTGGTGCTGGTCGGCGCGGTGCCGCCGCAGATGGTCAAGAGCCCGACCAATCCCGGCGGCCTGCCGATGAGCGTGTTCGACGGCATCCGCGACGGCGTGGCCAAGGACCGCTCGCAGTTCTACCAGGACCTGGCCACGCCGTTCTTCGGCGCCAACCGCGACGGCAACAAGGTCACCCAGGGCATGCGCGATTCGTTCTGGCTGCAGGGGATGCTGGGCGGCCACAAGGGTCAGTACGACTGCATCAGGGAATTTTCCGAGGTCGACTACACCGCCGACCTGAAGAAGATCGATGTGCCGGCACTGGTGGTGCATGGCGACGACGACCAGATCGTCCCGATCGATGCATCGGCCAAGCTGTCGGCCAAGATCATCAAGAATGCCGAGCTGAAGATCTATGCGGGCGCGCCGCATGGCCTGACCTTCACCCACGCCGATCAGTTCAACAAGGATCTGCTGGCGTTCGCCAAGGCCTGATCGCTGCTGTCACGCGCACGACAAGGGCCGGCTCGTGAGAGCCGGCCTTTTCTGCGTTGACGATACTGATGCTGGATCCGGGAAGGGCTGAATCAACGGCGGGCAGTCTTCAGTTGGGTGTAGTGCCGCAATGCCGTCTGCATAGACAGCAGCAAGGTGCAGCGCTGCCTTATTGCAGCAACCAGTCGGCCAGCAGGAACCCGCCGCTCATTGCCACTACCAGCAGCGCACCGGTCAGGCGTGGCGGTGCCGGCAACGGCAGATCGAGCAGACGACAGCCAACGCCAATCGCCAGTGCAAGCAGCACCCCGAGCAATGCCAGGCTCATGCGTCGCCCTGCCCTGCACTGCGGCCGCTGGGTCCGCCGCAATGCGTCAGATGACGTGCGGCACGCCGGGCCAGGAACCGGTCGGCCACTGCATAGCCGCATGTCATCGCCAGCACCAGCAGCGCGCCGACAAAGGCCGTTGGTGCAGGCGATGGAATACCGGCGGCACGGCAACCGACGCCGATGGCCACGCCCAGCACGACACCGCCGATGAACTTCCAGTTCACGGCCATCAGATATCCGAATGCGCATGCGGCGGCACTGCCGCACCGCCGCCGCCGCCGCCGCCGACGAAGTGGCGCACCACCGGCGCGCGTTCGCCCTGATGCAGGGCACGGATCTGTTCCTGCAGCTGGCGGTCATCGCCGGTGACGCGCTCGTGCTGTCGCAGGTGTTCCAGCCACGAGGCGACGATGAAGTACTCGAGTTGCACTCCAGGCGTCGCCGCATCCTCGGCAATACCCCAGACCACCGCACCATCGCGGCGTCGCGCGTTGCCCAGCTGCGTCATCAGCTGCAGGAACGTGAGGCGCGCATCGGCGGCGATGCGGTATTCCACCGTTACCAGCACCGGGCCGCGATCGTGTTCCACCGCGTCCGATTGCGCCGGTGCGGGCCAGTGCCCGCCGGGTGCGAGGTCCAGCTGTTCGGTGCCGGCAATGCGCGCCCGCTTGACCAGCAGCGCGGCGATGACCGCACCGGCGGCGGCGATCTGCAGGGCAACCGCGATCGAGGTGCGCTGCGCCAGCGCGCCCCATAGCAGCGAGCCGGCCGCCATGCCTGCCGAAAACACCACGATGTACAACGAGAGTGCGCGCGCGCGCACCCAGGCAGGCACTGCGGTCTGCGCGGCGATCTGCAACGACGACAACACGGTGATCCAGGCCAGACCGTTGACCACCATCACCACGCACAACACGCCGATCTGACGCGACAGCGACAGCCCCAGCAACGAGGCTGCGCACACCACGGTGGCGACCAACACCAGCAGGTCGCGGTCGTAGCGCGCGCGCAGGCGCGGCAGCAGCAGCGCACCGCTGATCGCGCCAATGCCGATGCAGCCCAACAGGATGCCGTAACTGCCGGCGCCCAGCTGCATGTCGCGGCGGACCACCAGCGGCAGCAAGGCCGTCAATGCGCTGGCAAACAGGAAGAACCCCGCGGCCTTGATCAGCACCGCCTGCAGGCGCCCTGCGCGTGCGGCGTAGCGCAGGCCCGCACGCAGGCCCGCGCCGAAACTCTCCGGCGGCAACGCCGAAGCATCCGCCTCGCGGCGCCAGCGCCACAGCACCAGCAACATCAGGCCGAAGGTCACCCCGTTGAGCAGAAACGCCCACGGCGGCCCGAACTGCGCCACGATCAGCCCACCGATCGCCGGGCCGATCGAACGCGCGAAGTTCATGCCGATCGAATTGAGCGCCACCGCCGAAGCCAGCATCGGGCGCGGCACCAGTTCCGACACGATCGCCGCTTGCGCCGGCATGGCCATCGCCGCACCGATGCCCATCGCAAAGGTCAGTGCCACCAGCACCCAGGGAGTCAGCAGGTGCAGATGCGCGAGCACGGCCAGCGCACCGGCCACCAGCAGCATCCAGCCCTGGGTGAGCATCAGATAACGGCGGCGGTCGACGATGTCGGCCAGGGTGCCGGCGGCCAGGGCAAACAGCACCACCGGCAAGGTGGTGGCCGATTGCACCGCGGCCACCATCAGCGGTGAGCCGGTCTGCTCGGCCATGACCCAGGATGCGGCGACATCGTTGATCCAGGTGCCGATGTTGCTGCCCAGAATCGCCAGCCACAGCGCGCGGAAGATCGGCGCACGCAGCGGCGCCCAGGCACCGCCATCGGCAGGTGCGGCAGAAAAAGTCATTGCAGCAAGGCTCCAGGTGACGAAGCAGGACGAATGGCGCAGCGCGGCCACACGCAGCTGCCTGCGCGTGGCCGCGCGGCCGGTGTCAGAACGCGAAGCATGAGCAACCCAATGCGCCCCAGAAACCGCGCAGGTCGTCGCTGGGCGCTGCATGCTGGGCCGCATGTTGGTATGGCCCGTGCGCCTGGCAGCCGTGGCCATGCACGTGCGCGGCGCCGGACAGTGCACTGGCTCCGCCGCCCACGTGGTAGCCACCAAACCGGTTGACCGGTGACCAGTCCGGCATCGCAGGTGGCAAGCGCGGTGCCAGCGCCGCGAAGTCGCCATCGCCATGCACCACCTGCCCGCCCAAGACGGTGAGCACACTGGTGATGTCGGCAATGGCGGCGTCGTCGACACGAAAATAGTCGTCCGACAACACGATGAAGTCCGCCAGCTGCCCGGCTACCAGGGTGCCCTTGGTGGACTCGTCGCCGGAGAACCAGGCACTGCCCTGGGTCCACAGGCGCAGCGCCTGCTCGCGATCGAGCACGTTTTCCTCGCCGTACAGCGCAAGCCCGCCGACGGTGCGCCCGGTCACCAGCCACGACAGCGCCACCCACGGGTTGTAGCTGGCCACTCGCGTGGCATCGGTGCCGGCGCCCACCGGGACCCCGGCAGCCAGCATGCGCCGCACCGGTGGCGTGTGCCGCGCCGCCTGCACGCCATAGCGCTCCACAAACGCCTCACCCTGGTAGGCCATGCGGTGTTGCACGGCGATGCCGCCATTCAGCGCGCGGATGCGGTCGATGTTGCGCGGCGTGATGGTCTCGGCGTGATCGATGAACCAGTGCAGGCCATCGAACGGGATGTCGGCATCGACCTTCTCGTACACATCGAGAATGCGCTCGATGCTTTCGTCGTAGGTGGCGTGGATCCGGAACGGCCAGCGTTTTTCGACCAGCAGCCGCACCACCTGCTCCAGCTCGGGCTCCAGCTCCGGCGGCAGCTCCGGCCGTGGCTCGCTGAACAATTCGAAGTCCGCCGCAGAGAACACCAGCATTTCGCCGGCACCGTTGTGACGCAGCAGGTCATCGCCCTTGCGTACCGGTAGCAGCTCGGTCCAGCCACGGAAGTCCTGCACCTCCTTGCCCTTGTTCTGGGTGAACAGGTTGTAGGCGATGCGCACGCTCAGCTGGCCAGCCGCATGCAGTTGTTCGATGACCTGGTAGTCCTCCGGATAATTCTGGAAGCCGCCGCCTGCATCGATCACCGAGGTGATGCCCAGGCGATTGAGTTCGCGCATGAAATGGCGGGTGGAATTGGCCTGGTATTCCACCGGCAGGCGCGGGCCCTTGGCGAGGCTTGCGTACAGGATCAGTGCATTGGGCTTGGCCAGCAGCAGACCGGTGGGATTGCCGAGCTTGTCGCGTTCGATGCGCCCGCCGGGCGGGTCCTGCGTGTTCTTGTCGTAACCGCAGGCACGCAAGGCCGCACGATTGAGCAAGGCGCGATCGTACAGATGCAGCAGGAACACCGGCGTATCCGGCGCGATCGCATTGATCTCCCCCAGCGTGGGCAGGCGCTTTTCGACGAACTGATGCGAGGTGAACCCGCCGACCACGCGCAGCCACTGCGGCGCCGGAGTGCGATCGACCTGCGCCTTGAGCATGGCCATTGCATCGGCCAGCGAGCGCACGCCATCCCAACGCAACTCCAGGTTGTAGTTGAGCCCGCCGCGGATCAGATGGGTATGGCTGTCGTTGAGGCCGGGCAGCAGGCGCCGTCCCTGTGCATCGATGATGCGGGCACCTTCAGCCATGGCCATGATCTGCGCATCGTCGCCAACCGCGACGATGCGCCCAGCGCTGACGGCAAGTGCGGTGGCACTGGGCCGACGCGGATCGAGCGTGGTGATGCGCGCATTGCGAACGACGAGATCGGCCATGGCAGGCGTCCTTGAAGCGGAGGAAGCGCCGGGCAGCACGCCCAGCGCAAGACCGGCCGCGGCGCCCTGCATCAGCAGGCGCCGCCCGGCATCGTGATCGCCCGGCACGCGGCTCATGCCGCACCCTGCCGGCGCAGCCCATCCAGCGACCACGGACCAGCGCCGGCGGCGACCAGCGCCAGCAACACCAGCAGCCACATCGACGGATATTCCATGCCGCCATGCATCCAGAACCAGCCTTTCGGCATCGCCACCAGCACGGTGGTGGCGATGAACAGCGCCGCCAGCGCGGCACTCATACGGGTCCAGAGCCCGAGCAGCACCGCCAGCCCGGACAGTGTCTGCACCAACGCCAGCACCAACGGCAACGGGGTGGTGGACGGAAGCCCGAACTGCTGCAGCTCTGCTGCAAAACCGCCCAGCCCGGGTCCACCAAACCACCCGAGCAATTTGCCCAGCCCGTGCGGCAGCAGGAAGCCGCCGCCGGCAATGCGCAGCATCAACAATGCCGCGGCACTACCGGCCTCACTGCGTGGCGTAGGTGCGTTCAATGCCCGCCTTCCTGGGCGCCGAACATGCTCTTGGCGTACTGGATGCCGATGCCGTAGCCGCCGGCGTGTGCGCGTGCGATGCCGGTGGTGAGCTCGTAGGTGTCGCCACGCGCCCAATCGCGCTGCAATTCCAGCAGGTACTGCACGCTGGTGATCGGCGCGGCGCCGGCCTGCACCATGCGGGTGACGGCGCGTTCGTGGGCTTCGTCGCTGACATCGCCGCAGGCGTCGGTGATGACGTAGACCTCGAAGCCCTGCTCGATGGCCGACAGGGCCGGGCCGACGATGCACACGCTGGTCCAAAGCCCGGCAATCACCAGGCGCTGCTTGCCGATGGCATTGACGCGGTCGATCACCCCCTGGTCTTCCCAGGCATTCATGCTGGTGCGATCGAACACCGGCTCACCCGGAAAGATGTCCGGCAACTCCGGAAACAGCGGGCCGGAGAACGACTTTTCCGCCACGGTGGTCAGGATCACCGGCACCTTGAAGCCCTTGGCGCCCTTGGCAATCAGCGACACGTTGTTGCGCAGTGCCGAGATGTCGATGGTGTGGGTGGCAAAGGCCATCTGCGATTGATGGTCGATCAGGATCAAGGTGTGATCGCCGGGCGACAGCAGGGCGTTACCGGGGACGGCGGTGGCAGTGGTCATGCGTGTTGCTCCTGGGAGGTGGAAAAGGAATGACCGGTGTGCCGATGCGCACGCGGTGCGGGTAGTGCCAGACAGCGATCGCCCGCAACCTGCGCGGCAAAGCGCGCCGGCGTGCAGCCGGTGGCGTTGCGGAAGCTGCGCACGAAATGGCTCTGATCGAAGAAGCACAGATCGGTGGCGATCTGGCTGATGGTGTGGCGGCCTTCGCGCAACATGGCCTGCGCACATTCGAGCCGACGACGGCGCAGGTATTCCATCGGGCTGGCGCCGATGGCGTCGCGAAACACCCGTGCGAAATGGAAACGGCTCATGCAGGCAGCGCCGGCCAGTTGCGCCACGCCGATCGGCTCGTATAGGTGCGTCTCGATGTAATGCAGCGCTCTTGCCACCGCACGTGTGCGTGGTGCATGCGGCGACAGCGTGGCAGCGGCATGCAGATCGGGGCGACCTGTGGCAATCAGACGTGCCATGCGGCGTCTCCGGCGGGGAATGCCGCCATGGTGCGGCGAGCCCCCGCATCGCCCCACCCCTGATGGTGAGGCCGATCGCTCACTCTTTCGGGGGAGCGGCATGCCGCCCTAACAGCGCAGCGGCATGTTGGTCATCACAGCACCGCGCCGTGCGCGCTGGCAGCCACGCGCCGCTACGCAGCCTCTGCCCAAGTTGCGGTGTGAGGCTCCCTTGCAGATCGTGGCGCAGGTGAGCACGGGCGGCAGAGCAAACGCCACTGCAATAGCCGCACGATGCAAGGCGAAGGATCCTCTGCAGACCAGCGTTGGGACGCACCAGACTGCGAGCGCGCCAGCGCGCAGCGCGTGATGCATGCGTGCTGCGTGCAGGCAGGCGTGACTGCGCGTCATTCCATGCGTACCCGATTTGGCGCCGGACGTCCCTCCCCCGAAAGAGGTGGTGGTGCTTCCCCCGATCTCGCCCGACAATGCCGCGATGCCGCATGCCCCCGTCATCCGATCACGCCTGCTGTTTCGCCTGTGCGCAGCGGTGCTCGTCGTCGTGTGCGGTGGCTTGCCGTGGTGCGCGCTCGCCGCACGTGGCGACATCGTCGTGACCCGTGCCGGGCTGCTGCAGTTCCACCACACCGCCTGGAGCACCGAGCGCGGTGCGCCGGCCGACATCTGGGACATCCAGCAGGCCGACGCCGGCCCGTTGTGGCTGGCCACCGGCTTCGGCCTGTTCCAGTTCGATGGCGAGCGCTTCACGCGGCAGGCGCCGCCGGATGGCGAGGCCTATGCATCGCACAACATGACCGCGCTGTCGCTGGCGCCGGACGACACCGCGTGGATCGGCTATTTCAACGCCGGCATCGACCGCCTTGCAGACGGTCACCTCACCCACTTCGCCCCGGGCAAGGACGTGCCCGACGGCATGGTGTTCCGGATCGAGCACGATGGCAGCGGGCGCATGTGGGCCGCCATCGATGGCGGTCTGTGCTGGTTCGATGGCCAACGCTGGCAGCGCGCCGGCGCCGATTGGGGATACACGGCCGCGCGCGCCCACTGGCTGCTGCGCGACGTGCGCGGCGTGCTCTGGGTCAGCGACGGCACCCAGATTCTGTCGTTGCGCCCCGGTGCGCGACGCTTCGAACCCAGCGGCCAGCCGGTGGGCCTGTACGTCACCATGGCCGAGAGCCCGGACGGCGTGATCTGGGTCGCCGACCCTTACCGCGGCGTCTTCGCGTTGACCGATTCCAAGGGCCAGGTCCTGCCGGCGAGTGCGCGCGCCCAGCCGCAATTTCCCGGCGTCTTCGCACGGCGCATCCGTTTCATGCGCGATGGCGCGCTGTGGGGCAGCGACTATGCCGCGCACGGCGTGTTCCGCATCGCCCTGCCTGCAGCACCGGCACCGGTGCTGGAACGCTTCGGACCGGTGCAAGGGCTGACCTCGGCGACCGCCGGGCCCCTGCTCGAAGATCGCGAAGGCAACCTGTGGGCCGGCACCAATCTGGGCCTGAATCGCTTTCGACACCGCGCATTGCTGCCGCTGGCCGCGTTGCTGCCGGGCCAGCCGATGGCGGTGGCCACCTTTGCGACCGCGCCGGGCGCCTCGCCCGGCCCGCTGCTGGCCAGCCTGCGCGACGACCGCGTGCTCGCGTTGAGCCGCGAGCGCATCGAGCGCCTGCAGCACGGCGCGCCCGCCGCCAGCACCCTGGCAGTGCCCGCAAGCGCCAGCGGCTGGGTGCTCGGCGAACACGCCCTGCTGCGTCTGCAGGCCGGCCATGCGCAGGCGGTGGCGTTGCCGCTCGGCGCGACGACCGGCGCCATTCGCGCCTTCATGGTGGACAGCCACGACCAGCCATGGGTCTGCCCTGACGCCGGCGGCCCCCATGTCTTCGATGGCAAGGCGTGGGTGCCCGCTGCCACGCTGCAGGACACGCCCTGCTCGGTGCTGACCACGACCCGGGACGGCGGCCTGTGGGTGGGCACCGTCAAGGGCGAAGTGCGCGTGCTGCAGGGGCAACAACTCAAACGCTACGCCGCAGCCGATGGCCTGTCGGTGGGGCCGATCACCGCCATCTGGCACGGGCCCACGCTCACCCTGGTCGCCGGCGAGACCGGGCTGGCCGTGCTCGGCGCCGATGGCCGCTTCCATCAGGTAGCCGACCAGAGCGCGCCGCTGCTGCAGGGCATCACCGGCATCGTGCAGGACCGGCACGGCATGCTGTGGTTGAACGGCAACCGTGGCGTGGTGCAGGTAGCGCAACGGGCATTGCTGAGCAGCGTGCGCGCTGGCGTGGTCGGCCCGATGCGGCTGTACGACATCATGGATGGGTTGCCCGGCATCGCCCAGCAGGCCACGCCGGTGCCTACCGCCGTCGCCGCCGATGACGGCCTGCTGTGGTTCACCACCAACCAGGGCCTGGCCTGGCTCGACCCGGACCAGACCTACCGCAATCCCACCGCGCCGGATGTCTTCATCACCGAGATCGTCGCCAACGACCGGCCCTACCCGCGCGACGACGGCCTGCGCCTGCCCAAGTGGACCGACCGCCTGCGCATCGGCTATGACGCGGTCAGCCTCACCCGCCCCGAGCGGGTGCGCTTCCGCTACCGGCTGGAGGGCGTGGACGCACGCTGGCAGGACGCCGGCAATCGCAACGAGGCGTTCTATACGAACCTGGCGCCAGGCCGTTACCGCTTCCGCATCGCCGCCGCCAACAACGATGGCGTCTGGAACGCGCGCGGCGACACGCTCGATTTCGTCATCGAGGCGGCCTTCGTGCAGACCTGGCAGTTCAAGGTCTGCGCCGCACTGGCGCTGCTGCTGACCCTTGCCCTGCTGTGGCGCATGCGCACCCGCCAGGTGGCCGGACGGCTGCGGGCTCGACTGGAAGAGCGGTATCGCGAACGCGAGCGTATCGCCCGCGAGCTGCACGACACCTTGTTGCAGGGCACGCAAGGATTGATCCTGCGTCTGCATGCCGCCAGCCGCTCGCTGCCCTGGAACGACCCACGCCGGCTGGAACTGGAACAAGCGGTGGATCTGGCCGAGAACGCCCTGATCGAGGGCCGCGACCGCGTCAACGGCCTGCGCGACAGCTACTCGCTGCGCGAAGACCTGGCCGCCGCGCTGCAGCGCTCGCGCAACGCCAGCATGCCCCCGCCCGCGGCCGAGTTGCAGGTCTTGGTGGACGGCCGAGCGGTGGCGCTGCGTCCGCTGGTGGCCGACGAACTGTTCCAGCTGGGCCGCGAGGCACTGGCCAACGCCGACCGGCATGCCGCGGCCACGCGCATCGCGCTGGAACTGCGTTACGGTTCACGTGACTTCACGCTGCGCATCCGCGACGATGGCTGCGGCCTGGACCCGGACGTGCTGCATGGTCAGGCGCGCACCGGGCACTGGGGGCTGACCGGCATGCAGGAACGCGCGCAGCGCATCGGCGCCAAGATGCAATTGTGGTCGCGTCCGGGCAGCGGCACCGAGATCCAGATCGTGCTACCCGCCCGTACTGCTTACGCACGGCCGCCGCGCTGGTGGTGGCCCTTTGGACACGCACGCTCCATGGAGAGCTTCAATGGCTGAGACGGTCAAACCAACCAACGTGCTGGTGGTGGACGATCATCCGTTGCTGCGCGATGGCCTGAGCGCCATGCTTGCCGCCGAATGCGACATGCGCGTGGTGGGCGAGGCCGAAGACGGCGAACAGGCGGTGGCCTGCTACACCCGCCTGCGCCCGGACGTGGTGTTGATGGACCTGCAGATGCCGCGCGTGGATGGCGTGGAAGCCATCCAGCGCATCCGCCGCGTCGACCCGTCCGCCAAGGTCATCGTGCTGACCACCTACACCGGCGATGTGCGTGCGGTGCGCGCCCTGCAGGCCGGCGCCTGCGGCTACCTGCTCAAGAGCGCGTTGCGGCGCGAACTGGTCGACACCATCCGCGACGTGCGCCGTGGCCAGCGCCGGCATGTGCCGGCGTCGGTGGCCGAAAACATCGCCGCCCACGTGCTCGACGACGCACTGTCCGCCCGTGAGACCGAGGTGCTCAACCTGGTTGCCACCGGCTGCTCCAACAAGCAGATCGGCAATGCGCTGACCATCGCCGAAGAGACGGTCAAGGCGCACATGAAGAACATCCTCGCCAAGCTGGGCGTGCGTGATCGCACCCATGCGGTCACCGTCGCGCTGCGCCGCGGAATCCTGTCGCTGGAAACCTGAGCGCCCCTGGTGCCCGGCTTGTATCGATCGAACAGCGGGGATCGAACTTCACCCACGACGTTTTGCCTGCAGCCATGCCGATCTGCAGCGCAGCAGCGTGACTGGCGAAAGTACGGACCTGGACTGGTCCGGCAAGCGCGCGCCTCGGGCTGCAGTCGCCCCCAGTCCACCCCGCCAACTTTGCAACACGGTCGCGCATTCTTGAACGCAAGGCGCACGCCACGATCGGTGCACCCTGTCAAATGGATCGGCTTGAGCTATCGTATGCACCGCCAGCGGCATGGGGGCCGCTTCAGCATCATGGGTGACAGCCGATAACGGCTACGTCCGACCGCCGCACGACGCCGCGGCGGCCATCGTTTCAATCATTTAAACGCGTTCAGGGGAATTGCGATGCTTCGTCACTCTTTGCGGGTGCGCCTGCTGTTGCCGGTGCTGGCCTTGGTGCTGGTCGTGGTGGTGGCACTGACGGTCATTCTGGCCATTACCGAAGCGAACCGGGTCAAGTTCGAAGCCGGCGACTCGATCGAGCGCCAGTCGGTGTCCTTGCAGACCTTGTTCGCGGTCACCCGCTCGATGATGCTCGACCGTGTCAATTCCTCCATGCGCCAGCTGCGCAAGGAAGCCAATGCGCAGGGTGCACCGAGCGTGGGCAGCGAGATCCGCGTCGCCGATCGCAATGCCAACGACCTGTTGCTGGGCCAGCGCCCGCAGGCCAACGTCTTCACCATGCTGGACGACGTCACCGCCATTCACGAAGGCACCGCCACGCTGTTCTCGCGCACCGGCGACGACTTCGTGCGCATCTCCACCAACGTCAAGAAGGACGACGGCAGCCGCGCCATCGGCACCGTGCTCGATCCCAACGGCCAGGCCGCCGCCAAGCTGCGCAATGGCGAAAGCTTCTACGGCGTGGTCGACATCCTCGGCAACCCGTACGTCACCGGCTACGAGCCGATCTTCGCCGGCAGCGACAAGCGCGTCATCGGCGCCTGGTACGTCGGTTACAAGGCCGACACGCAGGCCCTGGAAAACGTGGTCAGCAGCCGCCGCGTGCTCGACTCCGGCTTCATCGCCGTATTCGACAGCAAGAACAAGCTGCGCTTCCAGTCCACCACCGGCGCCACCACCGACACCGCCACCATCGAGCGCATCGTCAAGGACAGCCCGGACGACTGGGTCGTGACCAAGCAGGAAGTGCCCGATTGGGGCTTCACCCTGGTGTCGGCGTATCCCAAGAGCGACGTCAATGGCGTGATCGTGCGTCAGTCGCTGTGGATTGCCGGCATCGGCCTGCTGGTGTGCGCGCTGTTGCTCGGCCTGCAATGGGCGCTGATCTGGAGCCGCGTGTTGCGCCCCATCCAGCATCTGACCACCGTGGCCGAAGAACTGAGCCTGGGCAAGTGGAACCACACCATCGACGAGGTCAACCTCAAGGATGAAATTGGTACCCTGGCGCGCGCCATTTCCCGCCTGTCCAACAGTGTCCGGCTGGCCATGGAGCGCCTCAGCAAACGCTGAGCCGCTTCACCTGACCCGTACCAAATGATGCAAGGAAGACGCCATGTCCACTGAATTCCGTCCGCTGATCGATGTCCTGCGCGAGCTCAGGGCGTTGGCATTGAAGAAGGCGTCCGGCTTTCTGTTTGTCGTCACCGAAGAAAATCATTCCTGCATCGTTCGCATCAATGCCGGGCAGATCGAAGAAGTGGTCTTCCGCATGCTGCGCAATGACGAGGCCGTGCAACGCCTCACCATGGTCGGTGCGGCGAAGGCCCGCTTTCAGGTCGACCCCGGCGCCGGCATGGGCAAGCCGTCGCTGCTGAGCGAAGACTCCCGCCAGTGGTTGATGGGCGGTTTCGAGCAGGACCTGGGCGGTGCACCGGCACCAGCCCGTGCACCGGTCGCGCCCGCAGCGGCGCCGGTTGCGCCGGCACCGATCGCAGCGCAGGCCCCTGCCCCGTCAACCCTTGCACCCTCGGCCACTGACGGCGCGGGCGCACCGGACGACCAGGTACGCGATGCGCTGGAAAAGGTCGCATTGAATTATCTCGGCCCGATCGCCGGCATGCTCTGCGACGAAGCCTGGGAAGCCTCCAGCGATATCGAACAGGTCCTCAGCCAGCTCGGCGCCAACCTGGCTACGCCGCAAGAAGCGCAAAAGTTCATGGCCGATGCCCGCGTGGCACTGGCCAAGGTGCGCTGAGGCAAGCGCCGTCGCGTCCGGCAATCTGGTCCGGGCATCGCTCACGGTGGCTGCGCCAGCAGCGACAAAGCCCGCGGCAGCACTTGATCAGCGGGACGCTTCAGCCACCGATGCAGCCAGATCGGTCTCCACAGCCCAGAACAGACGAACGCAGCGCGCATCTCGGTACGCCACGCCATCGCATCGAAGTGACAACGGCAAGGTCATGCAGAACGGAGGGCGAGCCGCTGCCGTTCTGCATCACTTGTTTGTCCAACGACACGCGGCCACGTGCAGCACCGTGGCCGCGACGGCGGCTTACCAACCTGTGCCCTGCTGGCGCGGGCATGCGGTCCCAACGTTAGACTGGCAGGGACGAGTGGCATTTCCGCTCAGAGCAGCTGGCCGCCGGAAATGTCGAAGGTGGTGCCGTTGGCCCAGTGCATGTCATTGGACAGGATCGCCGCCACTGCGCCGCCGATATCGTCCGGCAAGCCCACACGTCCCAGCGCGATACCCTGTGCCACATAGGCGTTCACATCCTGGTTGTCGCGCACCGCGCCACCGCCAAAATCGGTCGCGATGGCGCCGGGCGCAATGGCGTTGACGCGGATCTGCCGCGCACCAAGCTCCACCGCCATGTAACGGGTCAGCACTTCGATGGCTGCCTTCACCGCTGCGTAGATGCCGTAGCCCGGCAGGGTGAAGCGCACGAAGCCGGACGAGACATTCAGGATGCGGCCACCGTCTTCCAGCAACGGCAGCAGCGCCTGGGTCAGAAAGATCGGGCCACGCAGATGGGTTTCCACCAGCGACGCAAACTGCGCCTGGGTGGCGTCCACGAAGTTCGAGAACAGACCATTGCCGGCGTTGTTGACCAGGAAATCGAAGCGCTCACGGCCGAACTCGGCCTTCAGCGTCTCGGCCACTGCAGTGGTGAAGGTCGGATAGCTGAAAATGTCGGTGATATCGAGCGGCAGCATCGCCGCCTTGCCGCCGAGCGCCTGGATTTCGTGCGTCAGCGTGTCCGCTTCGGCGGCGCCGCTGCGATAGGTACCGATGATGTGGACACCGCGCCTGGCGAGGTGCAGCGCCATGTTGCGTCCAAGGCCGCGGCTGGCGCCGGTGATGAGTGCGATCTGAGGGGTCATGCGTGGTCTCTGCTGGATGGGTGCGCCTGTCGGCGCTTTTCGACCCGTCCACGATAGGCAACGAGCGCCGACCAACCCACGCCTGATGCGCTCAATTCATTGCCCGATTGTCTCAGGCATCTTGTACGGCGGTCGGCCCCCGGCATAATCGCTGCATGCAGCACGCCCTGGTACCCCACCTTCAGATCGCCCTGCGCCATGCCCCGCCGGGCCTGACCTCCACCCCTATTCCGCGGGTGGACCTGTGCGTGGGGCAAGGCTCCACGGACCAGGCGCCATGCCTGTATCGCTCGATGATCTGTTTCATCCTGCAGGGCTCCAAGCGCGTCGCGCTCAACGACGCCTTGCTGAGCTACGACAACGAACATTATCTGATCAGTGCCCTGGATCTGCCGTTGATCGGCCAGATTCTGGATGCCCCGGACGGGCAGCCCTACGTTGCGGTGTCGCTGGTGCTGGATCCGGCCGTGCTGGCGGAGCTGGCCGCGACCATGCCGCCGGTACGCGAGAGCGAACAGAAGGGCATCGGCATCGCCGTCAATCCCATGACGCCCACCCTCCGCGACACCTTGCTGCGGCTGTTGTCCCTGCTGGACACACCCGCCGACATCCCGGTGCTGGCTCCGATGCTCGAGCGCGAATTGCTCTATCGTCTCCTGCAAGGCCCGCAAGGCCGCCTGCTACGGCAGATCGCCCAGCCCGAAGGCGCACTCGGCAGTATCCGGCGCGCGGTGGCCTGGATCAGGGACAATTTCGATGCACGGCTGCGCATCGATGCACTGTGCGCGGCAAGCGGCATGAGCCGGGCGAGTCTGCATCGCCACTTTCTGTTGCTGACCGGCCTGAGCCCGATCCAGTATCAGAAACATCTCCGACTGCAGGAAGCGCGCCAGCTTCTGCTCGCTGGCGAGCATCGCGCGTCCGATGTCGCCTTCGCCGTCGGCTATGAGAGCGCCTCCCAATTCAGCCGCGAATATCTCCGCCAGTTCGGCGCGCCTCCCGCACGCGATGTCCGCGCCGTGCGTCAGGCGATCGGCTCCTCCACCCGGCCCCACTCCGCACCGTGAGTGCCTGCCGCGCGACGTAGCCTGATTGCAGGCAGATCGTTACGCATCAATCCCTGCCCGGAACGCTGTGCTGAAAGCCGAAAGCCCGCATAAAGCGGGCTTTCAGTGTGCTGGGGCTAGCGAACGCTGGTCAGGGCCAGACGGCCCTCACTCCCACTCGATCGTCGCCGGCGGCTTGCCGGAGATGTCGTAGACCACGCGCGAGACGCCGCGCAGTTCGTTGATGATGCGGTTGCTCACCGTGCCGAGGAAGTCGTACGGCAGGTGCGCCCAATGCGCGGTCATGAAGTCGATGGTCTCCACCGCGCGCAGCGCGACCACCCATTCGTAGGCGCGTGCGTCGCCTACCACGCCGACCGATTTCACCGGCAGGAACACCGCGAATGCCTGACTGGTCTTGTCGTAAAGATCGGCCTTGCGCAATTCGTCGATGAAGATCGCATCGGCCTTGGCCAGCAACTCGGCGTATTCGCGCTTCACCTCGCCAAGGATGCGCACACCCAGGCCGGGACCGGGGAACGGGTGGCGATACACCATCGTGCGCGGCAACCCGAGTTCGACGCCGAGGCGGCGCACTTCGTCCTTGAACAACTCGCGCAGCGGTTCGACCAGGCCCAGCTTCATGTGCTCGGGCAGGCCACCGACATTGTGATGGCTCTTGATCACATGCGCCTTGCCGGTCTTGCTGCCGGCCGACTCGATCACGTCCGGGTAGATCGTGCCCTGCGCCAGCCACTTGGCATTGGCCAGCTTGTTGGATTCTTCGTCGAAGATCTCCACGAACAGGTTGCCGATGATCTTGCGCTTGGCTTCCGGATCGCTCACGCCCTGCAGCGCACTGAAATAGCGGTCGGCGGCATTGACGCGGATCACCTTGACGCCCATGTGCTCGGCGAACATCGCCATCACCTGGTCGCCTTCCTGCCAGCGCAGCAGGCCGGTGTCGACGAACACGCAGGTCAGCTTGTCGCCGATCGCCTTGTGCAACAGTGCCGCAACCACCGACGAATCCACACCGCCCGACAGGCCCAGGATCACTTCGTCATCGCCCACCTGTTCGCGCACGCGGGCGATCTGGTCGTCGATGATGTTGGCCGCGGTCCACAGCGTCTGGCAGCCGCACACATCCACCACGAAGCGGCGCAGCAGGGTCTGGCCCTGCAAGGTATGCGTCACTTCCGGATGGAACTGCACGCCATACCAGCGCTTGTCTTCGTTGGACATCGCGGCCACCGGGATGCGGTCGGTCACGGCGGTAATAGTGAAACCCGGCGGCACCTGCGAGACGTGGTCGCCGTGGCTCATCCACACATTCAGGCGCGCCGCGCCGGCGTGGTCGGTCAGGCCGGAGAACAGCGCATCGGCCGCCACCACGTCCACCTCGGCATGCCCGAATTCGCGTTGATCAGCGGCTTCGGTCGCACCGCCCAACTGCGCGGCCAACGTCTGCATGCCATAGCAGATGCCGAACACCGGCAAACCGCTGTCGAACACTTGCTGCGGCGCGACCGGCGCGCCCGGCAGCGTGGTCGATTCCGGCCCACCGGACAGGATGATGCCCTTGGCGCCAAAGCCGGCGATCTCGGACGGATCGTGATCCCATGCCCAGATCTCGCAATAGACCCCCAGCTCGCGAATGCGCCGCGCAATCAGCTGCGTGTACTGCGCGCCGAAATCGAGGATGAGGATCTTGTCGCTATGGATGTTGGTCATTGAGAGCCGGGAATCGGGAATCGGGATTGGGGAATCGCAACAGCAAACGTGGCGCCAGCCACCATCGGACGAGGAAGCGGCGGGCTCTTACGATTCCCGAGTTCCGATTCCCCATTCCCAATTATCCAGCGCGATAGTTCGGCGGCTCTTTGGTGATCTGCACGTCGTGGACGTGGCTCTCGCGCTGGCCGGCGCCGGTGATCTTGACGAACTTGGGCTTGGTGCGCATCTCTTCGATGGTGGCGCAGCCCACATAGCCCATGGTCGCGCGCAGTCCACCGATGAGCTGATGGATGATGCCGCCGACCGGGCCGCGATACGGCACACGTCCTTCGATGCCTTCGGGAACCAGCTTGTCGGCGTCGGAAGCGTCCTGGAAATAGCGGTCCTTGGAGCCCTTCTCCATCGCACCCAGGCTGCCCATGCCGCGATAGCTCTTGTAGCTGCGGCCCTGGAACAATTCGACCTCGCCCGGCGCCTCTTCGGTGCCTGCCAGCAGGCCACCGACCATCACCGTGGACGCGCCAGCCACCAGCGCCTTGCCGATGTCGCCGGAATAGCGGATGCCGCCATCGGCGATCAGCGGAATCCGGTCCTGCAGCGCTTCGGCCACCATGTCCACCGCGGTGATCTGCGGCACGCCCACACCTGCGACCACACGCGTGGTGCAGATCGAGCCGGGGCCCACGCCGACCTTGACCGCATCGGCGCCAGCGTCCATCAGCGCCAGCGCGGCATCGCCGGTGACGATGTTGCCGCCAATCACCTGCAACTGCGGGTAGGTCTTCTTGACCCAGGCCACGCGATCGATCACGCCCTGCGAATGGCCGTGCGCGGTGTCGACGATGACCACGTCCACGCCGGCGGCGGCCAGCAGCTCGATGCGCTGTTCGGTATCACCGCCCACGCCCACGGCCGCACCCACCAGCAGTCGCGTGGCGCTGTCCTTGGCCGCGTTGGGGTTGTCGGTCTTCTTCTGGATGTCCTTGACCGTGATCAGCCCACGCAGCTCGAAGCTGTCGTTGACCACCAGGATCTTTTCGATGCGGTTGCGATGCAGCAGCTCCAGCACTTCCTCGTCGCTGGCGCCCTCGCGCACGGTGATCAGGCGATCCTTCTTGGTCATGATGTGGCGGACGGGATCGTCCAGCTTCTTCTCGAAGCGCATGTCGCGGCTGGTGACGATGCCGACCAGTTCGCTGCCATCGACCACCGGCACGCCGGAGATGTTGCGCGCACGCGTCAGCGCGATCACCTCGCCGATGGTGGTGTCCGGGCTCACCGTGAACGGCTCGGTGATGACGCCGGACTCGAACTTCTTGACCTTGGCCACTTCGGCCGCCTGCTGCGCAGGGGTCAGGTTCTTGTGGATGATGCCGATGCCGCCCAGCTGGGCCATGGCCACCGCCAGGCGGTGCTCGGTCACCGTGTCCATCGCGGCCGAAAGGATCGGCAGCTTCAGACGCAGATCGCGGGTCAGCCGGGTTTCCAGGCTGACATCCTTGGGCAGGACGATCGAATGGGCGGGGACGAGCGAGACGTCGTCGTAGGTAAGAGCTTCAGCCTGGATGCGTAGCATCGGCGGACCCGAGTTTGGGGAAGCGCGGCATTTTAACGCATTGGGGCCGGGAGTGGGTAATCGGGATCCGGGATTGGCAAAGGCGCCGTCCCGCACCGCCCCGCCGCTCGTCTAGGATGCCGATGCCCGCCGATCCTTGACGCAATCCGGATTGGCCGACGCATGCGCTTTGCCGTTGCCTTTAACGAATCCCCAATCCCGAATCCCCACTCCCGGCCGCATCAGCGGCCTCGATGGTGTTCTGCATCAGCGTGGCCACCGTCATCGGCCCGACCCCGCCCGGCACCGGAGTGATCCACGCGGCCCGCTGCACGGCGGCGTCGAAGCCGACATCACCCACCAGGCGTCCATCCTCGAGCCGGTTGATGCCGACATCGATCACCACCGCGCCCGGCTTGACCCATTCGCCGGGGATCAGCCCGGGCCGGCCCACCGCCACCACCAGGATGTCGGCATTGCGCACGCTGGCTTCCAGCACGTCGGCCGGAGTGAACTTGTGGCAGCTGGTCACCGTGCAACCGGCAATCAACAACTCCAGCCCCATCGGGCGGCCTACGTGGTTGCTCACGCCAACGATGGTGGCATTGCGCCCGCGCACGGGCTGGTCGGTATGCCCGAGCAGGGTCACGATGCCGCGCGGCGTGCACGGGCGCAGGCCGAATTCGCGCAATGCCAGATGACCGACGTTCTGCGGATGGAAGCCATCCACATCCTTGCGTGGGTCGATCCGCTGGATCAGCCGGTTGGCATCTGGAATGCCCGGCAACGGTAGCTGGATCAGAATGCCGTGGATCTTGGGATCGGCGTTGAGCTCGTCGATCAGTGCCGCCAGCTCTGCTTCGCTGGTGCCCTGCGGCAGGTCGTAGTCGAAGGCCTCGATGCCCACCTTTTCCGCCGCACGCCGCTTGTTGCGCACATACACCGACGAGGCCGGATCGCCGCCCACCAGCACCACCGCCAGGCCCGGCCGTGTCTTGCCGGCGGCCACGCGCGCATCCACCCGCAGCTTCAGGCCGTCGAGCAACTCCTCGGCAATGCGCCGGCCATCGAGAAGGCGGGCCGGAGCGGAAGCAGCTGGCGCGGAAGCGGTCATGGGGCGTCAGGTGTAGAGTCGAAGGCCGTCCATTGTCCCCGATTCCGTCATGAGCGACATCACTCCCATCAGCACCTCGAGCAACGACCCGACCACCACGGCTATCGAGGCGGCCGCATTTCGCCGGTTGCTGCAGCATCTCAACCAGGATCGCACCGATGTGCAGAACATCGACCTGATGATTCTTGCCGGCTTCTGCCGCAACTGCCTGGGCGACTGGTACCGCGAAGCGGCCGAAGCGCAGGGGCAGCCGATGAGCAAGGACCAGGCACGCGAGGCGGTCTATGGCATGCCGTTTGCGCAGTGGAAGCAGCAGCATCAAAAAGATGCCACGCCCGAGCAGCTGGAGGCCTTCGCCGCTGCGCTACGCAAGCACGCGCCCTGACATCGCCGCGGCACGGGCACAGGCACACCGGTCGCGCTGCAGGTATGCCGCCGCCGGCAGCACTGAGCTGCCGCCAAAACCCTGCTAACGGTTCCTGCGACGCTGCGCAGATCGTGGCGTTCCATGACGTCGCAACCGCTGCCCTGCCCCGTCAAGCCAGGACAACTCACCTCGATGGTTGCCAGCCTGCGTTTGGCACGGCGCGACACGCTGGCCCAAAAAAAACGGCGCCCAAGGGCGCCGTTTCTCAAAGCACTTGCTGCAAGACCTCAGCCGCGTGCATCCGCCTGAGCCAGCGCAGTGCGCAGGATTTCCTTCGCCGGGCCACCATGCTTTTCGTGCTCGAGGGCAAAGTGCACAGTCGCCTCGATCAGGCCGATGTGGGCACCACAGTCGAAACGACGGCCCTCGAAACGGAATGCGTCGACCTGCTCTTTCTTCAACAGTTCGGCGATTGCGTCGGTCAACTGGATCTCGCCGCCCGCACCCGCACCGGTGGACTCGAGCAGATCGAAGATCTTCGGGCTGAGCACATAACGGCCGACCACGGCCAGGTTGCTCGGTGCCACTTCCGGCTTGGGCTTTTCCACGATCGCGTTGATGCGGCCCTTGCGGCCGTCGAACGCGTCGGTGGACACGATGCCGTAGCTGGCCGTCTTGTCATGCGGAACATCTTCCACCGCAATGACGCTGCCGCCCGACGCTTCTGCCACGTCGGCCATCTGGGTCAGCGCGGCGTCGCCGCGGTTCCACATCAGATCGTCCGGCAGCAGTACGGCGAACGGCTCGTCGCCGACCACCGCCTTGGCGCACAACACGGCGTGGCCCAGACCCAATGCCTCGGCCTGCGTCACGAAAATGGCGCGAACGCCCTCCGGCAACGCGTGGCGCACCAGCTCCAGCTGCTCGAGCTTGCCTGCACGCTCGAGCTTCTGCTCCAGCTCGTAGGCCTTGTCGAAATAGTCGGCAATCGAGTGCTTGTAGCGGTTGGTGACGAAGATCAGCGTATCGCACCCGGCCTGGATGGCCTCGTCGACGGCGTACTGGATCAATGGTTTGTCGATGATTGGCAGCATTTCCTTCGGCACCGTCTTGGTGGCCGGAAGAAAGCGGGTCCCAAGACCTGCGACGGGGAATACGGCCTTGCGAATACGCTGGCTCATTACAGTCTTCTGACCTCACGTGCGGGGAATGGAACGACCGTATCAGATCGCGCGTCGACTTTCCGTCGAGCAGCCGCAAAATCCGGCATCAGGCTGCCCAACACAGTCTCCATTGCCTTGATGTCATAGCGATTAACCGCCTCACGCAAACGCGTCACCAGCTGCAGTACCTGCTCGTGCGAGAACTCGCGCACGCCGGCCTCCAGGATCTTCGGGTGCGCGGTGGGACGGTAGTCTTCGTCGGAATAGAACAGCGTCTCATGCAGCTTTTCGCCCGGGCGCAAGCCGGTATAGAGAATCGCCACATCCTTGCCCGGCTGCTTGCCGGCCAGACGGATCATCTGTTCGGCAAGCAAACGGATCGGCACCGGCTCGCCCATGTCCAGCGTATAGATCGCGCCATGCGAGGCGGAAGCCGCCGCCTGGATCACCAGCTGGCAGGCTTCGGGGATGGTCATGAAGTAGCGGGTCACATCCGGATGCGTCACCGTAACCGGGCCACCCTGGCGAATCTGCTCGCGGAACAATGGCACGACGCTGCCGGCGGAATCGAGCACGTTGCCGAAGCGCACCGTGATGAAGCGCGTCGGTGCATCACGCGCGTCAAGACTCTGGCAGATCATCTCCGCATAGCGCTTGCTCGCACCGAGCACATTGACCGGTTCGACCGCCTTGTCGGTGGAAATGAAGACAAAGGTTTCGATGCGGGCACGCTGACAGGCGCGCGCGACGTTTTCCGTCGCCAGCACGTTGTTGCGCACCGCCTCGCGCAGTTGTTCTTCGAGCAACGGCACCTGCTTGTAGGCGGCGGCATGGAACACCGCGTCGGGCGCCGCAGTGCTCAAGGCATGCGCCACCACCGCCGGGTCGCCGCAATCGCCAAGCACGCGCACCACCTCAATGTCCGGGAACAGCCGGCGCAGATCCGAGTCGATGGTCAGCAGGGCCAGCTCGTCGATCTCCAGCAACACGATGCGACGGGCACCGTGGCGCGCACATTGCCGACAGACTTCCGAGCCGATGGAACCACCGGCGCCGGTCACCATCACCGTCTTGTTGGTCAGCCAGTCGCGGATCAGGCGCCAGTCGGGCGTGACCGGCTTGCGATTGAGCAGGTCCTCGATCGCCACTTCCTTCAGCTCGCCCGGCAGCGAGCGCCCTTCCAGCACATTGATCAGCTTGGGCACCATACGGAAAGGCAGCCCAGTGCTTTCGCAGATCGCCACCACGCGCTGCATGCCGGAGGCGTCCAGCGACGGGATCGCGATCACCAGCAGCTTGGCAGCGGTTTCCTTGGCGATCGAGGCAGCTTCATCCAAATTGCCCAGCACGTTGAGGCCCTGGATCTTGGCGCCGTGCAGGTTGGCCGCATCGTCCAGAAAGCCGACCGGCACGAAGGTGCCGGTGCGGCGCAGATCGCGCACCAGGCCTTCGGCGGCGCGCCCGGCACCCAGAATCAACACGCGCTGCGCGGCATCGCCGGAATGCGCAATCTGGTAGTCCTTCCAGGCGCGATACAGCAGGCGCGGCGTTCCCAGCAGCGCCGACAGGGCGAAGGGGTACACCACCAGCACCGACAACGGCACCCCATCCAGGCGGTCGTACGACAGCGCCAGCACGATGGCCACCAGCCCGAGAAAGCTCGATTTGAAGATGTTCCAGAGGTCGGGCACCGACGCGAAGCGCCACAGTCCGCGGTACAGCCCCATCTTCCAGAACACCAGTCCCTGCGCCACCAGCACCACGCCGGTGCGCCAGTCCCACAAGGGAAGATCGGGGGCCTCGCGCAGCATCGAATAACGGCCCGCGTGCAGCAGCTGCCAGCACACCCAGACCATCAGTAGGTCGTGTACCACCACTGCCACTTGCGGCAGCGCCTTGGTCAAACGGTCACGCCAGGAAATCATAGGAATCCGTTACTCAGGAATTGCGCAGTCCATCGCGCAGAAAGAACCAGATGGCAGTCACGCCAACGCCCCAGACGAGCGCGGCGACAACCTGCTGCCAGAAAGCATCATGACGAATTAACACAAACAAGCAGACGGCAGTGACGCTGAAAGCGAAGTAAACACCAGTAACCGGAACGTGTGTCGCAAGACGGCGCGCCAGGCGCTGATAGACATGCTGCGCATGTGGCTCCCACCACCGCTGACCGCCGAGCATGCGAGTCAGCAGTGTGAAGCCGGCGTCTACAAGGAAGACGGTCAACGGTAGCCAGCCGATCCACCAGCTGAGTTGCCCGCCCGCCACGCTCAGGGCAAGCAGCGCGGCCAGTACATACCCCAATGCACCGCTACCGCCATCGCCGAGAAAGATCCGCGCGCGCGGGAAGTTGAACGGCAGGAAGCCCAGACACGCCGCTGCCACTGCCAGGCCGGCCAAGGACCACCCATTCGGGACCACGGCAGCGAAGGCCAGCGCGGCCAGTGCCGCCTGACTGGCGGCCAGGCCGTTGATGCCATCCATGAAGTTCCAGACATTGATCAGCACGACCGATGCGGCCGCGCTGAGGATGCCGTCCAGAACGTCGCCGGTGGAATGAAAGACCAGCAGCCCGAGCGATGCGGAGGCGATCAGGTGGATGGCAAAACGTACCCGGGCCGACAACGGGCGATGGTCGTCCCACCAACCCACTCCCGCCACCAGGATCAACCCGACCGCAAACCAGCCGACCACCGTGCGTACGCCAGGCCATGCCACCCCCGCCGCCACGCAGCCCAGCAAAATGGCCACGACGATCGCCATGCCACCGCCGCGCGGCGTGGCCACGACGTGGCTACGCCGCTCGCCGGGATGGTCGAGCAGACGGCGGTGCAGCGCGTAACGCCGCAGCAGCCACGTGCCAACCGCGGCGACCACCAGGTGCAGCGCGCACCAGAGCCAATCGTGCAGCATCAGCGGGGCTCACCACAGTGCGCGCCACGGGCACGTGGCGGCTGCATCAAAACGGTGCCGCTGGCCCTGGCATAGCAGCCGGGCCACATGCTCGCTGTTTCAGTGCGGAGCGAGCCAGACTGCAGGCTGCCATTGATGGTGGAGGGCCGCACGCGCAAGCCCTGAGCCGCGCGGATCACCGCAGGGCCCCGCCCACGCATGGCGCGAACGCCCGCCCACGAGGACTGGGCAAGGCCGGAGGTCGGTTGCCTGGATCGCGCCAACACGCCTTACACCACCGCGTAGTTCAGCAGCGGCTTGACCGTGCCCCATTCCTTGCAGCTCGGGCACTGCCAGTGGTGGGTCTTTGCGCCGAACCCGCAACGCGTGCAGCGGTAGCTGGGATTGCGCACCAGCAACTGGTCGGTGATGTGCTTGAGATCGTTCAAGGTGCCCACCGGATCGCTGCCTTCGGCAAGCGTCAGGTCGATCAAGGCCGATTCGCCACGGACCGAGGGCCGATCCTTGAGCTGGCGGCCGAGATACGCCAGCGCAGGCGCCACGCCATCCTGCGCTTCCATCAACTGCGTCAGAGCCAGCACCGGGGCGATGCCGCGATAGTGCTCGGTCATCTCCGACAGGAAATTACGCGCGCCGGCGATATCGCCGACGCGGCGATACGCGGCCATCAGCGCCGGGATGATCTCCGGCAGGTACTCCGGATCATGCCGGGCCGCGCGCTCGAACGCGCGCACGGCGGCTTCGTCGTGGCCGCGTTCGGCTTCGATGCGCCCTTCCAGAATGCCGGCGCGCACCGACGTACCGTCTGCCTGATAGGCCCGCGCAATCGCCTGCAGGGCCTCATCGGCCTTGCCCAATCCGCGGTAGCGGTCGGCCAGCTCGCACTCGAACTGCGAGATCAGCTTGCCCATCGGCTCGCCAGTGACTTCTTCATAGCGGGTGGCGTTGTCAATCGCCTTTTCCCAGTCACGCTCGGCCTGGTAGATGCCGATCAGATGACGCAGCGCCTGCGGAGCACGCTGATCGAGCTGCGCCAGCTCGGTGAAGACCGTTTCGGCGCGATCCAGCAGACCGGACTTCATGTAGTCCTCGCCCAACGCAAGCAAGGCCTGCACCCGCTGCTGGTCGGTCAGGTCGGCGCGCTGCACCAGCCCCTGGTGCAGGCGGATGGCGCGATCCACCTCGCCACGACGGCGGAACAGGTGGCCCAGTGCCACCTGCGTCTCGAAGGTTTCCTTGTCCAATTCGGCGATGTGCAGAAACAGCTCGATCGCCTTGTCCGGCTGCTCGTTGAGCAGATAGTTCAGACCGCGGAAATACGTGCTGGACAGACGACTGACCTGGGTATCGCCGTGGCGCTGACCACCGCGTCGACCGACGATCCAGCCGCTCAATGCCGCCAGCGGTAGAAACAGGAAAAACCAGAACCACTCGGTCAGGAAGTCCATACGTGCTTAGAGTCCATCGAGGGGGCGCGGCTCGACGGCGGCGGGCGTGATCGGCCCGGCGTCGGCGCGGCTGACCGCAACAGCCTTGTTGGCCTGGCGCAGCTTGGAATAGAGGGGAATGACCACACTGACCAGCACCATGCCGGCACCGATCAACACACCCACCAGCAGCGCGGCAATGATCGCGACTCCGGAGGTGGTATGCACACTGGAGAAAAGGAAATCGAGAGTGATGTCCTGCGAATTGACGGCACCGATGACCAGACCGACCAACAGGAAAGCCAACATCACCAACAAGCGAAACACCTTCATCGCGAGACTCCGTCGGGAAGGGGCTTAGCTTAACCGAGCCGACATAAACGCAGCGGAAGAGCCGTCGTCAGTCCGCCGCATCGGCCAGATCGACCGGGACCACGGAGCTGACGCGCTCACGCAATTCCTTGCCTGGCTTGAAGTGGGGAACATGCTTGCCCGGCAACGCAACCGATTCACCGGTCTTGGGATTGCGTCCCAGACGAGGCGGACGGTAATGCAGCGAAAAACTGCCGAAGCCACGAATTTCGATCCGATCGCCATCGGACAGCGCCTGCCCCATCATCTCCAGAAGCGATTTCACTGCCAGATCCACGTCGTCCGACTTCAGATGCGCTTGGCGTCGCGCCAGGATTTCAATCAATTCGGACTTGGTCATGGGAAGACTTGCTTTTTTCGACTGACACATCGGAATCGGCCCGGGCAAGCCCGGGCCGATCCATCACGCTCGCGAGAGCGCTACGCGCTTACTCGGACTTGTTGCTGTTCAACTGTGCACGCAGCAGCGCGCCCAGCTGCGTCATGCCGCCCGACGCGGCGGAGGACTGATATTCCTCCAGCGTCTCGCGCATTTCGGCATCGTCCTTGGCCTTGATCGACAGCTGCAGGGTGCGGCCCTTGCGGTCCATGCCCACGAACTTGGCTTCGATCTTGTCGCCGACCTTCAGGTGCTGGGTCGCATCGTCGACGCGCTCGTTGGCGATGTCGCGTGCAGCGACGTAGCCTTCGATGCCATCGGCCAGGTCGATCGTGGCGCCCTTGGCATCCACTTCACGTACCACGCCTTCGACCTTCGAACCCTTCGGGTTGGACGCCATGTACTGACCGAACGGGTCCTGCTCCAGCTGCTTGACGCCCAGGCTGATGCGCTCGCGTTCCGGGTCAACTGCCAGCACGACGGCTTCCAGCGTGTCGCCCTTCTTGTAGTTGCGCACGACATCTTCGCCGGTGGTGTTCCAGCTGATGTCGGACAGGTGCACCAGGCCGTCGATGCCGCCGTCCAGACCGATGAAGATGCCGAAGTCGGTGATCGACTTGATCTGACCGGACACCTTGTCGTTCTTCTTGTGGGTGGCAGCGAAGGTTTCCCACGGATTGGCGGCAACCTGCTTCATGCCCAGCGAGATGCGGCGACGCTCCTCGTCGACATCCAGCACCATCACTTCGACTTCGTCACCAACCTGCACAACCTTGGACGGGTTGACGTTCTTGTTGGTCCAATCCATCTCGGAGACGTGCACCAGACCTTCGACGCCCGGCTCGATCTCGACGAATGCGCCGTAATCGGTGACGTTGGAGACCTTGCCGAACACGCGGCTGTTGGCCGGGTAACGACGTGCGATGTTGTCCCACGGATCTTCGCCCAGCTGCTTCAGGCCGAGGCTGACGCGGTTACGCTCGCGATCGAACTTCAGCACGCGCACGTCCAGCTCGTCGCCGACATTGACGACTTCGGACGGATGGCGCACGCGCTTCCAGGCCATGTCGGTGATGTGCAGCAGGCCGTCGATACCGCCCAGGTCCACGAATGCGCCGTAATCGGTCAGGTTCTTGACGACACCCTTCAGGATCGCGCCTTCCTGCAACTTGTCCATCAGCTGCTCGCGCTCTTCCGAGTGCTCGCTCTCGACCACTGCACGACGCGAGACCACCACGTTGTTGCGCTTGCGGTCCAGCTTGATCAGCTTGAACTCGAGTTCCTTGCCTTCCAGATAGGCCGGGTCGCGCACCGGGCGCACATCCACCAGCGAACCGGGCAGGAACGCGCGGACATCCTTGATGTCCACGGTGAAACCACCCTTGACCTTGCCGCTGATGCGGCCGGTGATGGTTTCGTTCTTTTCCAACGCTTCTTCCAGCTCGTCCCACACCATCGCGCGCTTGGCTTTCTCGCGCGACAACACGGTTTCGCCGAAGCCGTTTTCGATGGAGTCCAGCGCAACCTTGACCTGGTCGCCCACGCCCACATCGATCTCGCCAGCGTCGTTACGGAACTGCTCGATCGGCACGATGCCTTCGGACTTCAGGCCAGCGTTGATCACCACCACGTCGCCGCGCACTTCCACGACGGTACCGGTGACGATCGAGCCCGGCTTCAGCTTCGCCAGATTGGCTTGACTGGCTTCGAACAGTTCAGCAAAAGATTCTGTCATTTGGATTTACTCAGTTGAACACACGGGCGCCGGTCGTCGGGTTGCGACAGAGACGGACCGCCCAGCCTGTTGGTCGACCCCAACAACGAGTCGGTTTGGAAGTAGTAGAACCGCCACGCAGGATGCGCGACGGAGCCTTGGAACGCCTTACGGTCGGCGGGACAGGCCCGCTTGCGGAACGCTTACGACGGCGTGCGGGCAGCGATCACCGCAACCACACGCTGGACGACATCCTCGATCCCGATTCCGCTGGTATCGATCAGCACGGCGTCTTCGGCCGGCCGCAATGGCGCCACCACCCGCTGCGCATCTCTGGCATCTCGAGCCATGATCTCGCGCAGCAGGTCGTCAAAGATAACCGAAACACCCTTTTCCATCAACTGTTTATGGCGACGGCCCGCACGTTCTTCGGCACTGGCGGTCAGGAAGACCTTGAAGGCGGCGTCCGGGAAGATCACCGTGCCCATGTCGCGCCCGTCGGCGACCAGCCCGGGCGCCCGCCTGAATGCGCGCTGGCGCTCCTTGAGCGCGCTACGCACCTCCGGGATCGCGGCGATCGCCGAGGCCAGCGCCCCGGTAGTTTCCAGGCGCAATTCGCCGGTAGCGTCCACCCCGTTGACCAGTACCCGCAAGCCCGCCTCACCCGCGTCGTGAAACTCCACCTTCGTGTCAAAGGTGCAGCGCACCAGGGCGGCCGGGTCGGAGACATCCAGATCGGCCCAGCTCGCCGCCACCCCTACCGCACGATAGAGTGCACCCGAATCGAGATAGTGCCAGCCCAGCCGGGCGGCAACGATCCGGCTGACCGTGCCCTTGCCGGCGCCGGAGGGACCATCGATGGTGAGGACGGGTGAAAGGTCGGTCATTCAGGCTTCCGGGAGCGGCATCAGACGGTAGTGTAGCGCCGCGCGCCACGATTGCGCTGCAACCACTTGAAAGCACGACGAAAAGCCGGTTAGAATTGCCGGCTTAATTGCGAGTGCACCCTTCGAACGCGGGCACTCTTCCATCGAACCCAACCGTTTACACCGAGGTGTGCCATGAAAGTCCTGTCCTCCCTGAAGTCTGCGAAGACCCGTCACCGCGACTGCAAGGTGGTCCGCCGCCGCGGCAAGGTCTTCGTGATCTGCAAGTCGAACCCGCGTTTCAAGGCGCGTCAGCGCTAAGCCTTTACGGCGCGTGCAAGACCCGAGAAAGCCGCCTCCGGGCGGTTTTTTCTTGGCCGCTGCTTCACGTCGGCTGGTGCTACATGCAGCCGCTGCGGGCCTCGGCCAGTCAAGCCATCGCCGACGTTGAATGGGCGCGCGGCCTGCCCCGTTGCGCTGCCGCTCGGACCAACCCCGCCTCGCAGCAACGGCCGTCCTGGTTTTTTGCTGTAATCACCATCTGAAATCTTGTCCACTGGGGAGTAGATGACATGCGCAACCGTTTGTTTGTGATGCCGCCGATCGTGCTGACAATCGCGCTGATGGGGATCAGTGCCGTCGCGTCGGCCGATACGCTGCTGGTCGATCGTGCACAGCAGAAGCCTGCCGCTGCCCTGCCCTTGCGTGGTGACAGCATGAGCCAGGTCGAAGGCCGCTACGGCGCGCCAACGGAAAAGCTCGACCCGCGCGGCGGGCAGAAGCGCCAGTGGCCGACCATCCATCGCTGGGTGTATCCGGCGTTCACCGTGTACTTCGAAAAGAGCAAGGTGATCGACGTGGTGGCCAACAAGGCCGATGCCGACGAGATCGGGCCGAAGCCGCCGATCCGTTGACGACGACGCAGCCGCAGTTGCTGGCGCCTGCGCGCCGCACCTGCGGCCATCACGGTATGCGGCGTGACGTGCATTGCGCCCGTCAGCAGCCGGACATGCGCTGCTGCGAATCTGTATCAAGCCCGGGCGTCCATGCACGCCTGGGCTGCAAGAGCCCGCACTTACCTGCGGGAGACCGATGAACGTGCGGGCGGCTGCCCGCACACCAAGAAGAGTAATTGCCAGGCATGACCGACCGTCTTCGTTTTCCCGCCGAGTGGGAACCTCAATCCGCCGTGCTGCTCGCGTGGCCGCATGCCGGTACCGATTGGGCCGAGCGCCTGGCCGATGTGGAAGAGACCTACATCGCGCTGGTGACGGCGATTTCCCGATTCGAGCCGGTGGTCATCTGCGTGGCCGATGACGATCTGCAGATCTACGCCGAAGCACGGCTGCGTTCGGCGCGGGTGGACATGGCACGCGTGCGTTTCGTGGTCGCTGCCTACAACGACACCTGGCTGCGCGATTCGGGGCCGATCACGCTGCGCCAGGATGGCGGCTTCCGGCTGATGGATTTCCGCTTCACCGGCTGGGGCGGCAAATTCGAGGCCAGCCTGGACGATCAATTGGTGAGCTCGCTGGAGGCCGCGCAGGTGTTTGTGCCGGCGCCGGTGCAGACGGTGGACTTTGCCCTGGAGGGCGGCGCGATCGAAACCGACGGCGCCGGCACCCTGCTGACGACCTGGAAGTGCCTGCACGAACGCCACCCGCAGCGCACCCGCGAATCGCTGAGCAGCGATCTGGCCACATGGCTGGCGCAGGACCGCGTGCTATGGCTGGATCACGGTTACCTGGAAGGCGACGATACCGACGCGCATATCGATACGCTGGCGCGCTTTGCCGGCCCGGATGCGATCGTCTACCAGGGCTGCGATGTGCCGGGCGATTCGCATTACGCCGAACTGCAGGCGATGGGCAATGAACTGGCGGCCCTGCGCAAGGCCGACGGCCAGCCCTATCGGCTGTTCGTGCTGCCCTGGGCCGAGCCGATCCTGCACCAGGGCCGGCGGCTTGCGGCGTCGTACGCCAACTTCCTGATCGTCAACGGCGCGGTGCTGATGCCGGCCTACGGCGATCCGGCCGATACGGTGGCGCAGGCGGTGCTGGCGCAGGCGTTCCCGCAGCACGAGATCGTGGCAGTGCCGTGCCGCGCGCTGATCTGGCAGAACGGCAGCCTGCATTGCCTGACCATGCAGGTGCCGGCCGGCCTGCTCGCCGCCTGACCGTTGTCGACCCGACGGCTGCTCCAGGCAGCGCGTCGTTTCTTGTTCCGGCCGGCAGGCCGGTGTTATGCCATGGCGCGCTACCGTAGTGCGCTACCTTGCAGGATGAGATGCCATGTCCCGTCACCCTCTTTCCGTCGCGCTGATCCAGGAGCGCAACCACGGCGACGCCGAGGCCAATCTGGCCGTCATCGAGTCGCGCGTGGCCGAAGCCGCCGCGCAGGGCGCCAAGCTGGTGCTGCTGCAGGAGCTGCATAACGGTGCGTATTTCTGCCAGCACGAGTCGGTGGACGAATTCGACCTGGCCGAGCCGATTCCCGGCCCCAGCACCGACCGTCTGGGAGCGCTGGCCAAGCAGCACGGCGTGGTGCTCGTGGCCTCGTTGTTCGAGCGCCGCGCCGCCGGTCTGTATCACAACACCGCGGTGGTGTTCGAAACCGACGGCCGCCTGCTCGGCAAGTACCGCAAGATGCACATCCCCGACGACCCGGGCTTCTACGAGAAGTTCTACTTCACTCCAGGCGATCTGGGGTTTACGCCGATCGACACCTCGGTCGGCCGCCTGGGCGTGCTGGTGTGCTGGGACCAGTGGTATCCGGAAGCGGCGCGGTTAATGGCGCTGGCCGGTGCGGAACTGCTGCTCTACCCCACTGCGATCGGCTGGGACCCGGACGACCAGCAAGCCGAGCAGGAGCGCCAGCGCGATGCGTGGATCCTGAGCCATCGCGGCCATGCGGTGGCCAACGGGGTGCCGGTGCTGTCGTGCAACCGCGTCGGGCATGAGCCCTCGCCGCTGGGTGCCTCGGGCATCCAGTTCTGGGGCAACAGCCATGTGCTGGGGCCGCAGGGCGAATTCATTGCCGAAGCCGGCCAGGACCCGACCGTGCTGATCTGCGATGTCGATCTGCAGCGCAGCGAACATGTGCGGCGTATCTGGCCGTTCCTGCGTGATCGCCGCATCGATGCGTACGGCGACCTGCTCAAGCGCTACATCGACTGACCGCATGCCCGTCGAGCTGCGTGCAGTCCGCGATGCGGACATCCCGGCGATCACAGCGATCTATGCGGAGCAGATCGCCGGGTTCAACACCTACGAATACAGCGCGCCCTCCAGCGAAGAGATGCGGGCCCGCGTGCAGGCGATCGTGGACGCGGGCTACCCGTACCTGGTCGCCGAGTACGACGGGACCGTGGTCGGTTATGCCTATGTCAGCGCGTTTCGTGCGCGCACCGGGTATCGCTTCACGGTCGAGAACTCGATCTATCTCGCTGCCGACATGCAGGGCCGCGGCATCGGCAAGGCCTTGCTGGGCGAGCTGATCTCGATCTGCGAACAGCGCGGCTACCGGCAGATGATTGCGGTGATCGGCGATGCCGCCAACCAGGCATCGCGACGGCTGCATGAACGTTTTGGATTTCGCACGGTCGGAGTGTTCACCGGTATCGGCCGCAAGCAGGGCCGCTGGTTGGACGGCGTGCAGATGCAGCGCCCGCTCGGCTCCGGTGACACCGCCCCTCCTTCTGATGAATACCCCAATGACTGAGCAGACCACCCCCGTTCTGGACGATGCGCTGTCCGGCCAGCCGCACCGCATCGTCGAACGCGATGGCGTGCGTTACACCTTGCTGGGCACCGCGCACGTGTCGCTGGCCAGCGTGGCGGCGGTGCAACGTGCGATCGGCAGCGGCCGCTACGATGCGGTGGCCGTGGAGCTGGATGCGCAGCGGTTGCAGGCGCTCAGCGACCCGGATGCTCTTGCCCGACTGGATCTGGTGCAGGTGATCCGCAAGGGCCGCGTGGCCCTGTTCGCCGCGAACCTGGCGCTGGCCGCCTACCAGCGCCGCCTGGCCAAGCAGCTCGGCATCGAGCCGGGTGCCGAATTGAAAGAGGCGGTCAACCTGGCGCGAGCGCAGGGGCTGCCGGTGCATCTGATCGATCGCGAAGTCGGGCTGACCTTCAAGCGTGCATCCGGGCGGCTGGGCTTCTTCGGCAAGATGAAGTTGGCTGGCGGCCTGCTTGGCGGGCTGTTCGCCGCTGACGAAGTCGGCGAAGAGGAAATCGAGAAGCTCAAGCAGGGCGACATGCTGGAGGCGAGCTTCGGCGACTTTGCCAGCGAAAGTCCGGAGCTGTACGAGACGGTGATTGCCGAGCGCGATCGCTACATGGCCACGCGTCTGCGCGAAGAAGCCGGTGCCGGGCAGCACGAGGTGCTGGCAGTGGTCGGTGCAGGCCATCTGGCGGGCCTTGCGCGGCATCTGGAGCAGGACACCGATGCACCTGGTCCGCTGCGCGAGTCGCTGGAGTACGTACAGCAGCGCAAGCGCATCCCCTGGATTACGCTGGGCATCCTGGCGGTGATCATCGCCGGCATCGGGATCGGCTTCTGGCGCGGTGGCCTGAGCATGGGCGCCGACCTGCTGCTGCAGTGGGCGATGTATACCGGCGGCCTGGCGGCATTGGGCTGCCTGCTGGCGGGCAGCCATCCGTTGAGCATTCTCACTGCCGCGGTGGTGGCACCGTTCAAGCCGTTCCGTCTGAGCGTGCCGACCGGTGCGTTCGCGGCACTGGTCGAAGTGCATATGCGCAAGCCGGCCTACGGCGATTTCTTGTCCTTGCGCGATGATGCGCAGACGCTGCGCGGCTGGTATCGCAATCGCGTTTCGCGCGTGGTGTTGACGTTCCTGCTGACCAATTTCGGCAGCATGGCCGGGGTGTGGCTGGCGGGTGTGCAGATCTTCAATCGGCTGCATGGATGAGCGTGAGGGCGCTGCCGTGCGCTGTCTCGTAGGAGCACACCCGGGCGCGACGGGGCGTTATCGGTAACGCTCCGTCGCGCCCGGGTGCGCTCCTACGGCATTCGGTCGCTCGGTGCGGGCTGCGCCTGTGGCGCGAGCTGCAGGCGCACCCACACGCCGTAGTGATCCGATGCCCAGCGACCTTCGGCGTAGGGCGTGTCGAACAGGATGCGGGCTTCGCGGGCGAGCAGGCGGTTCTGCTGGAAGAACACGTGATCGATGCGCGCCGGCTTGTCGAAGATGTGCATGTTCAAGGTGCTGACCGTGACATCGCTAGTGCGATGCACGCTGCCGTAGCTGTCGCCATAGCCCTTGCGTAGTGCTTGCAGATCCAGTGCATCGGCGGCGGTATTGAAGTCGCCGGCAATCACCACCGGCGCCTGCGCACTGGTGGAGGAAATGAACTCCAGCAGATCGCCGACCTGGCGCGTGCGCGTAGCGGTGCCGCGCGCATCGGCACGTTCGTTGAGATGGGTGACATAGACGTTGACCGGCTGGCCGTCGACATCGATCTGCAGATGCGCGGCAACCCGATAGTCGTCCAGCGGCTGCAGCAGGCGCTCGTGGCGCGCCAGCACCTTGCGCCGGCTCAGCAGCGCATTGCCGTAGCGCTTGGGCGCACCGACAGGATCGACCGAGACGAAGA
This sequence comes from Xanthomonas sp. NCPPB 1068, assembly GCF_041479385.2. Taxonomy (NCBI): domain Bacteria; kingdom Pseudomonadati; phylum Pseudomonadota; class Gammaproteobacteria; order Lysobacterales; family Lysobacteraceae; genus Xanthomonas; species Xanthomonas sp. NCPPB 1068. The sequence goes on from NZ_CM192986.1 coordinate 2,543,066, forward strand.
TGACCGCGTACCCAAGCTTCCGCGCCAGCCAGACGGCCTGGTTTTCCACGCTGCCGCGCCGCTCGATGACCTCCTGCAGTGCGATCACGTCCGGCGCCAGCTGCCTGAGTTCCTTGGCGATATGCGCGCGACGGCCTGGCCAGTCCTCGCGGTCGTGATGCAGGTTGAGCGTGACCAGGGTCATCTCGCGCGCCTGCGCGGTGGAGGCAGTTGCCGGCCCTGATCCGGCAACCACCGCGGCCGCGCCACGCGGCTTCGCTTGATCGGTCTCGAGCCGCACTTCCGCCGGCCCTGCCTGGGCAGCCGCAGAGCACGCCCCCAACAAAGCCGCCGAGGCCAGCATCAGGCCGCGGTGGCGCCACTGCCCTGCCCGTCGCGGACAAGGCACGAGCATCATTGCGCGGCCTTCTCGGCCCGCCGCACCGCGCTGGGCACATCGATCTGCACCGTGGCCGGCAGCTGCTGGATGCGCAGCTCGCCATTCTGCCAGTCGACCGATTCGCCGTTGACGCTGGCCTTGCCCGGTTCGCCCTGGTACGGCCACGCAAACACCACACCGCCCGGCGGCATCAGCAAGCCGGGTTGCAGCTGCAATTGCAGCTGTTTTTCGCTGCGCTGCAAGCTGTAGTTGAGGCGGCCGTAAGGTGTACGCAATTCGGCGATGCCGATGCCCTTGCCCTCGAACCAGCGCGTCGGCGTGCCGGCGGCAATCACGAGGCTCTGGTCGGATTCGCGGGTGTAGGCAAACATGTCCAGCACCGAGCGGACGAAGTCCGAGGCCACCCAGGCATGCGGCAGGTCGCCGACGAAGAACGGCGTGCGCGGGGTGCGCGAAACCACTTCGGCCCACTGGTTCCAGGGCTGCGGCGCGCGGTCCTTGAAGAAGAACGCGGTGGCATCCCAGGCACGCTCGCGCCAGCCCAGCCTTACGAATGCGGCCACGTTGCGCCACTCGTACGGCGTGTAGTCCTTCCATTCGCGCTTGCTGTCGCGGCGGTCGGAGAACTCCTTCCAGTAGCGCTCGAAGGTGTTGTTCAACAATTCCTGCGGCAGGCGCTGCTGTTCGCCACCCGGAGTGAGCGCGATGGTGGTGGAGGTGGCGTCGAAATCACCGAGTTCGGCTGAGCCGGGCAGAAAATCGAGGTTGTGCTGGCGCACCGCTGCACCGAGCGAGGCGATCAGGTCGCCACTGAATTCATCGCGTGCGGCGCCAAACCGGGCGGCGTCATCCGGCTTGTCGAGCGCGCCGGCCAGCATGGCGGCGTCCTTGTAACCGCGCAGCGCCCAGAAGTTGTCCCAGTACGAATGTACCGGCTTGGCCGAATAGCCTTCGTGGCTGATCGACACCGGCATCATTCCGTAGAACGCCGGGTTGCGCATGAAGTTGTCTTCGGTGCGTTCGCTGGCGCGCAGTTTTTCCATGTAGTCGTAGGCGCCGGTGACGTGCGGCCACATCTTTTCCAGGAACGCCTTGTCGCCGGTGTAGCGGTAGTACTCGGCGATGTTGTAGATCAGCTCGCCATGGCTATCGTTTTCCGGCACCGGGTCGCTGCCGCGGTCGTCCACGCAGCACGGCACCATGCCGTCGGCGAACTGGAACGGCGCAAACCAGTCGACATAGTCGCGCACCACGTCTTCGCGGCCCAGCCGCAGCAGCCCTTCGGAAATCATCGCGCCGTCGCGGATCCAGCTGCGCGAGTACGAGCGCGTGCCCGGCTGCAGACGCGGGCCGATGCGCGAGATCAACATGTGCGCCAGTGCGGTACGCAGCGTATCGACCACCGGCTTGCCTTCGGCCGGCACGCTGATGCGCACGCGATCGAGCTTGCCGCGCCATTGCTGCGCCACCTGTTGTTGCGCAGTGTCGGCATCGAAGCCGGCCGGCAGCTGCGCTGCGCCGGTCTGCGGGATCACCAGCGCCACTTCACGCCGTTGGCCCGGTTCCAGCTTCCAGCGGTACAACAACACGCCCGAGGCCAGGCCGGTTTCGTCCTTGACCTGGGTGATGGTCGGCGGCGTGGCCGCGGTGAGGTGGCTGACATCCATGCCGCTGTCGAAGGCGCTGGCAAAACCGGCATCCGGCCGCTGCACGGCGAATACGCGCGGCTTGCCATTGACGCTGACCTGACCACCGTCCACCGCCAGTTGGTCGATGCGGCTGACGCCGCCCAGGGTGTTGAGGAACTGCGCCGGCGGGTTGACCTGGAACGGGCGCACCGCGAGCGCCAGGGTGAACTCGCGCGCGTCCTTGCCGGTGTTGTGCAGTTGGTAACGCGCGACCAGTTGCGCCTGATCGGGAGTGCCCTGCACGAAGGCAGTGACGCGTAGATTCATCAGATCGTGGTGCCAATCGACACTGGGAATCGGCAGGTAATCGTCCTGCAGGCTCTGCTCGCTACTGACGTCGGACCAGTGCAGCACCTTGCCGCCGGTGACCACGAACGGTTCGATACTGAAACCGCCCTTGCCCACTTCCACCGCACCGTCTTCGCCGATCAGGCCCTGTTCGGTACCGCCGTCCAGACCGATGATGGTCCAGTACGGCTGCTCGCCGGAGAATCCACGCGGGTAACTACCGCGCGGTAGCTGCGCGGCCAGCGACTTGATGAAGTCATTGGGCGTTGCGGCGAATGCCAGCGGCTGCAGCTGCACTTCCTTGATGCCGTAGCGCCAGTTGGGGCCGTCCTTGAGGTCGAAGCGCAGGTAGCGCGCCTCGGTATCGGGCAGCGCCAGCCAGTCGGTGCCACCCGCACCGGCGGTGACGGTGCGCAGGTCGCGCCAGCTGCGCCCATCGGCGGAGGCACGCACCACGTATTGCGAAGCCTGCAGGCCGGGCACCCACTGCACCACCGCGCCGCCGAATTCGCGCACCTTGCCCAGGTCCAGCGTGACCGTCTGCTGCTTGACCGCGCCGGAGAGCCAGAAGGTATCCGGCTTGCCGTCGGCCAGGCGCTGTTCCAGCGCGGGCGCGGTGTCGGTGATGGCCTCGGCCTTGAGCGGCGAGGTGTCTTCCGGCGGCAACGGGGTGAGGGTCAGCCGATCGAAGCACACCGTGCCCTTGCCGCCCACCTTGTTGTAGATGGTGAATTCCACATCCGCGCTGCTGCGCAGTTGCTTGTCCACACCCGGGCCCCAGGCTTTTTCGATGTTGCGCTTGCGGTAGTTGAACGTGGTCCAGTTTTTCGGGAACGTGAAGCCCGGCCGGTTGACCCACCATACGTTGTCGCCGCTGGCATCGATCAGCTTGACCTGCAGATCGTTGGACGGCGAGTCGCCGCGCAGCGAGAACCCGAGGCGGTAGTTCTCTGGATAGTCGATCGGCAGGTTGCGACGGATGCCGACATAACCGGACACGCCATTGAAGTTGTAGTCCAGGCACAACGCATGCCCGCCGGATGTCGTGGCCACCGGCCGCAGCGAACCGCTGACCTGGTTGGAAACCACCAGGCGCCACGCGCCGATGTCGTTGAAACCGTCGAGCACGCGCTCCTGCGCCTGCGCCACGCCCGCACCACTGGCAACGGCGGCCATGGCAAGCACTGCCCGAACGATCGGTTTCACCCCTTCACACTCCCCAGCAGAAGACCTTGGATGTAGTAACGCTGCAATGCCAGGAACAATAGCAGTACCGGAATCACCGTCACCACTGCACCGGCCATCATCAGTTCCACGTCCATGATGTGCTCGCGCGACAGCGCCGCCAGCGCCACCGGCAAGGTGTATTGCTCCTGGTCGGTCAGCACGATCAGCGGCCACATGAAGTCGTTCCACGAGCCCATGAAGGTGAAGATGGTCAGGGTGACCAGCACCGGCTTGAGCATCGGCAGCACGATCTGGAAGAAGATCCGCATCTCGCTGGCGCCATCGATGCGCGCGGCTTCGATCAATTCATCGGGAATGCTGCGCGCGTATTGGCGCACCAGGAAGATGCCGAACACCGTGGCCAGCGCCGGCACCACCACCCCGCCGATGTTGTTGACCAGGTGCAGCTGCTTCATCAGCAGGAACAGCGGCAGCATCGCCACCTGCGCCGGGATCACCAGCGCGGCCATCAGGATCTTGAAGATGCGCTCGCGGCCGACGAACTGCAGCTTGGCGAACGCATAGCCGGCCATGGTGTTGATCAGCAGCGAGCCCAGCGTGATCAGCCCGGAGACCAGCAGGCTGTTGGCGAAGTTGCGCGCCATGCCGGTGCGCGCAAACAGCTCATGGTAGTTGGCGGTGGTGAACGCCGAGGGCAGCATTGGCGGCGGAAACCGGCTGGCCTCGCCGGTGGGCATGAACGACACCGACAGCATCCATAGCAGCGGCGCCAGGCTGATCAGGGCCAGCACCAGCAGGCCGCCGTTGATCAGCACGGCATTCCAGCGCGACTCGCCGACATCACGGCTCATATCAGGTCCTTCTTGCGGCCAAAGCGCAACATCACGGTGGTCACCGCCAGGATGATCAGGAACAACAGGAACGCCACAGCCGATGCACGGCCGAGGTTCCACCACTTGAAGCCTTCTTCGAACATGAAATACAGCACGCTGACGGTGCTCTGCAGCGGGTCGCCGCGGGTCATCACGTAGGGTTCGGCAAACAGCTGGAAATACCCGGAAATGGTGATCACACCGACCACCATCAGCACCGGGCCGAGCATCGGCAAGGTGATGTGCAGGAACTGCTTCCAGCGCGAGGCGCCGTCGATGCGCGCGGCCTCGTACAGGTCTTGCGGGATCGCCTGCAGCCCGGCCAGGAAGATCACCATGTTGTAGCCGAAGTTCTTCCACACCGCGAACAGCATGATGGTGGGCATGGCCCAGCGCGGGTCGCCCAGCCAGTCGATCGGGGCGATGCCCAGATGGCTGAGGCCGAAGTTCACCAGGCCATATTTGATGTGGAACAGGTAACGCCAGATCACCGCCACCGCCACCAGCGTGGTCACCACCGGCGCGAACAGGGCGGTGCGGAACAGCGCCTTGAAGCGCGAGGCCTTGGCATTGAGCAGGAGCGCGGCGCCGAGCGAGACGCCGATCGACATCGGCACGCCCAGCAGCACGAAATACGTGGTGTTCCACAGCGACTTCCAGAACAGCGGCGTCTGCAGCAGTTCGATGTAGTTGCCCAGGCCGACGAAGCGCAGGTGGCTGCTGTCGGCCAGTGCGTACAGGTCGAAGTCGGTGACGCTGAGCACCAGCGCGGCGAACACCGGCACGCCGAAGAACATGCCCAGCACCATGATCGACGGCGCGGCGAACACCCAGCCGGCGACGGAATTGCGTTTCATCATGGTGCGGCTCCCTGGCCCGCGGCGGCGGCTGGCGTGACGATTTCTGCAGACGGCGCTACCGCGGGTGTGGCCCCCTCACCGGCCGGACCGACATGCCCGCCCTCCTGCTCGAAGATCCAGCGGCGCTTGGCCAGAATCTCGTCCACGCGTTGATCCAGTTCCTGCACGGCGGCGTCGTGCGATTGACCGCCGCGCACCACGCGCTCGGTCACCAGACGCATTTCCTGCACGATGCGCTCCCACTCCAGCACCTTGGGGGTGGCCTTGACCCGCTCCAGCTGGTCGCCGAAGGCATGCGCCAGTTCGTCGTTGGCCAGCGACGGCAACTTCCAGGTGCTGCGGCGCGGCGGCAGGTCGCCGATGATGGCGTGGAAACGCGCCTGCACCGTGGGCTGGGAGAGGTATTCGATCAGCTTCCAGCTGGCGTCCTTGTGCTGGGACGACTTGAAGATCACCAGGCTGGAGCCGCCGGCAATGCCCGCACCCAGGCCGTTCGGCCCAGGCAATGCAGCGGTGCCCCACTTGCCTTCCATGCCCGGCGGCTGGCGCAGCTTGAACTCGCGCACGTTCCAGGGCCCGGACAGGTAGAACGCGTAGTAGCCATTGAAGAATTCGTACCAGACGTTGGACACCTGGGTCTCGGAGACCTTCGGCGCCCAGCCCTTCTGGTACATGCCGTCGTAGAAGCCCAGCGCCTTGCGGAAACCTGCGCCGCGGAAGTTGCCGTAGTTGTCGTGGTCGCGCAGCAGGCGGTCGTCCTGCTGCAGCGCGAACGACAGTTGCTGTTCGAACTCGTTGAGCGGCATCAGGATGGCGTAGCGGTCGGGGCCGACCTTGCGCTTGATCGCCGCCATCACCTGTTCCATCTCCGCCCAGGTCTTGGGCATTTCGCTATAGCCGGCCTCGCGCAGCAGATCCTTGCGATAGAACAGCAGGCGCGTGTCCACATACCACGGCACCCCGTACAGCGTGCCATCGACCACGTTGGTGTCCCACACGCCAGGAAAGTAGTCGGCCGGGTCGACGATCGTCGAGCGCGCCACATACGGCTGCATCGGCTCCAGGGTGTCGAGCAGCGCAAATTCCGGCAGCCAGGTGTTGCCGAGCTGGCACACGTCCGGCAAGCCGTCGGCGGCAAAGGCGGTGAGCAGCTTTTCGTGCGCCGCGGTCATCGGGATGTTCTGCACATCGACGTGGATGTCCGGGTTCTGCTTTTCGAAGTCGGCCACCAGCTCGGCGACCACTTCGGCTTCCTTGCCCATGGCCCAGAAGCGCACGGTGGTCTTGGCAGGGTCGGAGCGATTACATCCCGCCGCACCTGCACACAAGGCGGCGGCCAGCATCAACAGTTTCAAAAGGCGCACGGATTACTCGGGTTTTTGGCGTTGCGAGGGGTCTTGCTGGGCCTGGGCGGCGGCGGCACGCGATTCGGCCATGCCCAGCGAGCGGGCAGCTGCCTTTTGCTCGTCCTTCTGCGGCAACGGCTGCGGCTCACCCTCGGGCGTGAGCCAGCCACCGGTGAAGCCGGCGCGTTCCAGACCAGCGCGGATGTAGGGGTTCTTTTTCATCACCGTCCAGACGAATTCGTTCTGGTAGTTGGCAATCATCGCCAGGATCGGGCCCTGGTCGATAGCGATGTAATCGCTGGCCACCCAGCCGCGGTCCGGCACCATGCGCCCGGTCTTGAGCGGTATGTCGTAATTGAAGCTGGGGTTGAACGAGTCCAGGAACCCGTAACTGGAATACAGGAAGTTGCCGTAACGCTTGTGCATTTCCTCGGTGGCCGGGATCACCACTTCCGGGGCGAACACGATCGAGGAGATCGCCGCCGACGGCACGATGGTGCCGTCGTCGAAGTTCTCGCGCAGGCCGGCGCCGCGCGAGGAGTAATGGCGGAACTGGCGCTGCTCGCCGCGGTATTCCTGGCTGGTGTTCTGCGGGCCGTCGCCGGCGGTCAGGCCCCAGACGTTCTCGCCGTAGTCCTTCCACTTCATCGGGTTGTCGATGGCGTAGTCGCGCTGGGCCAGGGTGGCGCGGCGGCTGTTGAGGAAGTAGTCGATGCCGCGTTCGCGCATGTACTGGTCCTGGATATCGCGGAAATCGATCCAGACATGGCTGTACTGGTGGCCGAACAGCGGGCCGAAGGACAGGTATTCCTGGCCCTGGTACACGCCCCAGTCGTTGTTGTAGGTGCGGGTCCAGCTGGTCCACGCTTCCGGGTCGACGCCGTGCGTGGGCGAGCCCAGCGCGAGGATGTACAGCATCATCGCCTCGTTGTAGCCCATCCAGTCGTGGTCGATGAAGCCGCTCTCGGGGAACCAGCCCATCGAGATCAGCGGCGCACGCTGCTGCAGCCAGCGCCAGTCCACGCGCTTGTAGAGCGTATCGGCGATCTGGCGGATTTCTTTTTCGCGCGGGTCCTCGCCGTCGTAATACGACTGGGTGAACAACACGCCCATCATCAGCAGTGCGGTGTCCACGCTCGACAGTTCGACCCAGCTGTCGTAGCGGTTGCCCTGCTGCATGTCGAGAAAGTGGTAGTAGAAGCCCTTGTACCCGGCCCGACCGGTCCGCTGCGGCCCCATCGGCGCGTCGCGGAAGAATTTCAGGGTGGTCAGGGTGCGGTCGATCGCCTGATTGCGGCTGACCCAGCCGTTCTCGATGCCGATCGGATACGCGGTCAGCGCGAACCCGACCGAGGCAATGCTGGCAAACGGACGCGACGGAAACCGGTCCGGGGACAGTCCGTTGAGTTCATTGGTGGTGTCCCAGAAGAACTGGAAGGTGCGGCGTTCGATGTCCGAGAACAGCGGCGGCAGCGGCGGCTTGACCGGTTTGGGCGGCAACTGCGCCTCGATCAGGATGACTTTCACCGGCGCCTTCTTTTCGGCCACCTTGGGTTCCTCGGCCTGTTTACAGGACGCCAGCAGCAGCGCGCCCAGCAATAGTGGAATCGTCAACCAACGCGACGTGTTGCCCCTGTCCATCCGCCCCCCGCTTGTGTAATCGATTACATCTCGCACGCCAACCTACCCTATCCAAGCGCCGAGTTCGACCGCCCCGGCCGTGTTGCCGGGGCGGTCGAGGACCTTACCAGTCCAGACCGAAGGCCAGACGGAAGGTACGCATCGGCGACGCCAGCACACCGGTCGGTGTGCCGTAAGCCGTGTTCAAGTCAGCCAGTGTCCCGGTATCGCCGTTAAAGTTGGCGTAGTTCACCCAATTGAACACGTTGAGGATATCCGCACGCACGTTGAATTTGACACCTGCGCCGGTATCCCACTGCTTGTTGGCCGCAATGCTGAACTCCTTGTAGCCCAGCGTGCCGTCAGGCTTGAACTGGATGATGTCGCATTGATCGTTGCCGGCAAGGCAATTCTGGCCGTAGCGCGCGGTCTGGCTGGCCAGCGACAGCTTGCCGGACAGCTTGATCTCGTACGGCAGCTCATAGATGCCGGTGACCACCAGGCGGTTCTTGGGAATGCCGCCGGCTTCACGCCAGCCGTAATCCTGGATGCGTTCGCGGTCCAGCGCGTAGTGCTCGCCGAACTGGCGGTTCTCCTTGGCATCGGAATAGGTATAGGCCACGGTCAGGCCCCAACCGGAGTCTTCGTCGAACGGCTTTTCGATCTGCAGCGCGAGCTGGTTGTTGCGGGTCTCCACGCCATTGGTGCCCAGCACGATGGCGCTGTAGCCATCCGGGCCGTCAGTCGGCACGCCCGAGGTGGTGCCCGGCTGGAAGAACGAACCGTCGGGCAGACGGTTGCCGCGCAGGAACGCAAAGCCGTCGTGGCTTTCGATGCGGCTCAGGGTCACGTCGGTGAACCAGTCCTGGCCCCACAGCGGCACCATGTTGCGCATGCCGATGCTGAATTGGTCGGAGTACGGGGTCTTGATGTTGTTGTCGATCAGGTAGATCTCGCGCCCGCCGCCGCCGGCGCTGGTGGCCGCCAGCGCGTCGAGCCCTTGCTGGGTGCTGTAGGCCGGATTCCACGCCGTGCACGGGTCGCCCAGGCAGGCACCGTTGTTGGCGCTGGTGAAGTAGTAGCTATACGACTTGAACGAGTTGTTGAGCTGCTCAAGGGCCAGGTAGTCGAAGATGTTGCGGTCGTACGCACGGCCGGCACCGCCATAGATCACGTGGGCCTGGTCGCCGAACAGGTCGTAGGACGCGCCCAGGCGCGGCTGCCAGGCATCCTTGAAGGCCTTGCGGTTGTTGCCGGTGCTGATGAAGTTGTTGATGTTGTAGTTGGCGTTTTGCAGGTTGGGCCAGTTCTGCAACGCACCGGCCACATCCGTCGGGGTGACGAAGTCCAGGAAGGCCGGGGTTTCTTCGTAGTCGTAGCGCACGCCCAGGTTCAGGGTCCAGTGCTCGTTGACCTCCCAGTCGTCCTGCAGGTAGATGCCGTACTGCTTGTTCTTGGACACCACCGACCCGCCGCCTTCCACCAGCGGCGCGCCGAAGCGCACGCGGTACGGCGTCTGCACGTCGGTGAGGATGTTGTAGTAGTACTGAGGGTTGGCCGGATTGAACTGGGTCGAGTCCAGATCGATGCTCTTGAACTTCACGCCCATCTTGACGGTGTGGGCGCCATGCCATTCCAGGCTGTTCAAGGTCAGGTCGTCCTGGAAGGTCCAGCCCTTCTGGCCCTTGCGCTGGAAGCTGCTGCCGGCGCCGGCAGACAGGACTTCGTCCTCGATCCCGCGCACCGGCACGTAGCTCAGCACGTAGCCGGTGCCGTCGTTGAGCGGCGCCTGGTTCCAGAACGCGCTTTCGTAGCTCAGGTTGGCTTCGTTGAGGAAATTGGCGCCGCTGTACTGCCAGCGCAGGTTGGCGCGCTTTTCTTCCTGGCCGTTGACGCTGCCGTGCTCGTAGGTCGAGGTGCGGCCGACGTCGTTGAGCTCGTCTTCCTTGCGGTACTTGCCGGTCAGCTCGAACAGGTTGTTCTCGCCGATGGTCCAGTCGATCTTGCCGAAGTACAGGTCTTCCTTGAACGGCGTGCTGTAGGTGGCCACCAGCGGCTGCAGCTGCGCCGGCAGCTGGTCGATACGGTCGGAATAGATCGAGCCGGGGATCACCACGTTGGGCGTGGTGTATTCCTTGGCTTCATAGGCGATGAAGAAATGCGCCTTGTCCTGGAGGATCGGGCCGCTGAAGGTGGCGCCGTACTGGGTTTCCTCGAAGTCGTCGCGCACGCCGGCCTTCTTCTCCAGCGGGCTCTCCTCGCGCCAGCCGTCGTTGCTGGTATCCCAGAAGAAGCTGCCATGGAAATCGTTGGTACCCGACTTGGACGAGGCCACGATGGCCGCGCCGCTGACCTGATCGAACTCGGCCTTGTAGTTGGAGGTGATGACCTTGTATTCGCCGATCGCCGACTGCGGGAACGGGTTGCCGCGGCTGGAATCCTGGCCACTGACGCCGCCGGTCAGCACGTAGTTCTTCTGGCTGACGCCGTCGATGTAGACGTTGGTGCCCTCGGCCGAGGTGGCGCCCGAGCGCACCTTGGTGGTGCCGTTGGCGTCGCGGGTGAACTGCACGTTCGGCACGGTGTCGGCCAGTTCCAGGAAGTTGCGCGTGGCACGCGGCAGGTTCTGGATCTGCACGTTGGAGATGTAGGTGGCGTTCTCGGAGGTACGGGTTTCCACCAGTACCGGTGGCGCCTTGACCTGCACCGCATCCAGCGTGGTGGCGTTACCACCGGCCGCCGTGGCCGGCTCGCCGCCGACGCCCAGGTTCAGGGTCGCGGTCTGGCCGACCTGCACCGTCACGTTCTGCGAGCTGGTCTGGCCGTTGGCGGTGACGTCGATGCGATAGGAGCCCGGCGGCAGGCCACCGACCGAGTAACCGCCGTTGCTGACCTGCACGGTCCGGGTCAGTCCGGTGGCGAGATTGGTCGCGGTGACCTGGGCCTGCGCCGCAGGTGCAGCGTCGACGGTGACCTGGCCGCGGATGGTCGCCGCGGTGCTCTGCGCAAATGCAGGCGCGGCGCCCAGCAGCAGGCAGCTGGCCAGGGCGCAGCTGAGCAGCTTGCGCGCCGGGCGCGCGGTATGGGAGTGGTGGTGGCGCATTGGTCCCTCCAGGGATCGGTACAGATTGTTGTTGTGGCGTTGCGGTCTTGCAGGAACGACCGCTGCGGGGGCAGCGGGAGCGGACAGGACGTCCGCGAAAAGGTCAGCCGCCGGCGTCGCCGGCACCGCAGGACGCACGGATCACCAGCTCGGGCCGCAGCAGTTGGCGCAGGCCGTCGTCACCGCCGGGGGTCTCGACCAGCCGCATCAGGCGGGTCATTGCCTGCTCACCCAGGCGCGCGATGCTGACCCGCATCGTGGTCAGCGCCGGGTGCACGAAACGCGCCAGCGGGATGTCGTCGAAACCGGCCAGCGCAACATCGTCCGGAACCCGGATATCGGCCTGCGCAAACGCGTAGAGGCAGCCCAGCGCGGTCATGTCGTTGGCCGCGAACACCGCATCGGGCAGGGGGCCGGCGGCCAGCATGGCCAGCCCGGCCCGGTGGCCGGAGGCTTCGTCGAAGTCGCCGGCATATTCGATGCCCTGCGCCTGCTCACCGTGTGCGGCCATCGCGTCACGAAACCCGCGCAGGCGCTCACGCGCATCGAAATTGAGCGCCGGCCCGCCGATGAAGGCGATGCGCCGGTGTCCGGCCCGTAACAGGTGCTCGGTCATCGCCATGGCACCGGCGTGGTCGTCGATGCTCAGCACCGGATAGCCGGCTCCGGGCAGGTGGGCATTGATCAGCACCGTGGGCAGCGACTGCGGCAGGTTGTCGGTCAGGAAACCGGGCTGCTCGGCATACGGCGAGAGCACCAGCAAGCCATCCACCCGGCCCCGCATCGAGCGCAGCGCCCTGCCCTGGGCCTCCGGATCTCCGTGATAGCTGGACACCAGCAGGTGCTGGCCGGCGGCGCGGGCGGCGCCATCGATGCCACGGATCAACTCGGAAAAGAATTCGCCATACAGGTCCGGCAGCACCACGCCCAGGGTCTGGGAGCGCCGGCTGCTCAGGCTGCGCGCAGCAGCGTGCGGGCTGTAGCGCAGCCGTTCGGCGACCTCCATGACGTGCTGGCGCACCGGCCCGGCCACGTTGTCGTGCCCGTTGAGCGCGCGCGACACCGTCGCCACGGACACCTGTGCTTCCCGTGCAACATCTTTGATGGTGACCGCACCCTTGGCCATGCGTGTCGCCCTCCGCGACCGGCTTCCCAAAACTGGCGCGGACTGTAAGCGTTTTCATAAGCGTGCGTAAACCCCTGTCTTCACGGGTGTGAAACCGCTTACAGATCAAGCATCTGCAAGTGATGAATACGTGAAGCAATGTGCTGCGGCGCAACAAATACGTGCCCATGTGTCCACAAACGAAGCACAACGCGGATCACGGTTGGCAGTTCTCTCCGCGGTGTGAGCGGCGCGGGCATGACCACTCGGCAAGGCGTGTCGGGCTGTCGACAGCGCGCGGGCGAAGTTCATGACACCGACGCACCAGCGTTGCTACCAAGCACTGAATCTTCATCATGTCGCGCCTCGCAAGTAGCTCGCAGAAGAGTGCGTGATGGGCCATCGCCGACAATGCAGCAGCGCTCAGGTGTACTACGGCTATGTCATGGAGGTGCTGCTGCCAGGCGCCATGGCTGGGTCGTCCTCCCGGGCACTGCCGCGCCCGTAGGAGCGCACCCGGGCGCGACGGGGCTTTATCGGTAACGCTCTGTCGCGCCCAGGTGCGCTCCTGCACGACGCGGTCTGGTCGCTTCGGCTAGCCGGCTTCCCCCGGCGCCAATGCCTCGATCGACAAGGCATGGATATCGGTCTGCATCATCTCGCCGACGGCCGCGTACACCGCGCGGTGGCGCGCGAGCGGCGGCTTGCCGGCGAAGGCGGCACTGACCACGCGGACATTGAAATGCCCGCGCCCGTCGCGTGCGCCGGCATGGCCTGCGTGGCGATGACTGTCATCCACCACCTCCAGCTCGGTCGGCGCCAGCGCCGCCTGCACCGCAGCGCGGATTCGCTCGACCCGGCTCATGGCAACACCCGCCGGAACGGGCGGACCTCCGTGCGCACGTACACGCCGGCCTCCACGTACGGGTCGGCGTCGGCCCATGCGCGCGCATCCTCCAGCGCGTCGAACTCGGCGATCACCACACTGCCGCTGAAGCCGGCCGGACCGGGATCCTCGGCGTCGATGGCCGGGCATGGGCCCGCTACCAGCAAGCGGCCCGCTGCCGCCAAGGCCTGCAGGCGCGCCAGATGCGCCGGTCGCGCCTGCTGCCGCGCCGCCAGGGCGTCGGCCCGGTCATACCCTTCGATTACGTACCACACACGCCACCTCGCCAGAACTTGAAGATCACCGCCCGATTCTAGCCGCGTCAGTGCTGGACACCGCCCCCGCGCACGCATTACCCTTGGCACCACTGCACACGCAACCGGACGCAGCGGCCCGTCGGCCCAGGCCCCACGCCACACTCGACGAGCGATTCGCTGCCCACCGCCGGCTCGCGTAGACGACCTCCTCGCTGTTCCGTCGCCGCATGCCACGCGGCGCACGTTATATGTGGATTTGTGGGATCGTGCCGGCCCAGGCACGACATTGATCGTAATAACTCAAGGCAAAGCCCTGCAGGCACGGCTTAAGACCGTGGCCGGCGACCGTAAGACCCGATGTCGACCTGATGAATTCCGAACTCGCGCACGTCGCGACTCCGCCAGCCACGAGCGCGCCGCCACAGCAGCAGGAAATGCCGCTGGCGGTGGTGCATGGGCAGCCGGTGCTGCAGATCCCGCAGGATCTGTATATCCCGCCGGACGCGCTGGAAGTCATCCTGGATGCCTTCGAAGGCCCGCTGGACCTGCTGCTGTACCTGATCCGGCGCCAGAACCTGGATATTCTGGATATACCCGTCGCCGAGATCACCCGGCAGTACGTGGACTACATCAATGTGATGCAGGAGCTGCGCTTCGAACTGGCCGCCGAATATCTGGTGATGGCCGCGATCCTGGCCGAGATCAAGTCGCGCATGTTGTTGCCGCGCCCGCCGAGCCAGGATGGGGAAGAAGAAGATCCGCGCGCCGAGCTGGTACGCCGCCTGCAGGAATACGAGCGCTTCAAGCAGGCCGCCGAGGATCTGGACACCCTGCCCCGCATGGGCCGCGACAGCGCGCCGGTGCAGGCGCATCTGCCCGAGCGCGCGGCGGTCAAGCTGCCGCCGCCGGTGGAACTGAAAGAAATGCTGATGGCGCTGTACGACGTGCTCAAGCGCGCCGAGCTGTTTACCGGCCATGCGATCAAGCGCGAGGCGCTGAGCGTGCGCCAGCGCATGGGCGATGTGCTGAGCCGCCTGGACGATGGCAGGTTCTATCGCTTCGAATCGCTGTTCACTGCCGAGGAAGGCAAGCTCGGCGTGCTGGTCACCTTCCTGGCGCTGCTCGAATTGGCCAAGGAGCAGTTGCTGGACATCGTGCAGGAAGCGCCACTGGCGCCGATCTACGTGAAGTCGCTGGCGTTGGGAAACACCAATGCGCCGCTGCAATTCTCCAGCGAATTCGATGACAGCGATGCTGCCAACGAACCTATCTGAAGCCGATCACCGAATGGATCAAGCGCTGATCACCCGCATCATCGAGGCCGCCCTGCTGGCGAGCAGCCAGCCGCTGACGCTGGCGCAATTGCAGGGTTTGTTTCCGGAAGAAGAACCCGCGCCGCCCGGCAGCGTGGAGCGCGCGCTGGAACTGCTGCGCGAGGGCTGCGCCGAGCGCGGCGTGGAACTGGTCGAGGTGGCCTCGGGCTTCCGCTTCCAGGTCAAGGCCGAGGTGCATGGCTGGGTGGCACGGCTGTGGACCGAGCGCCGCACCAAGTACACCCGCGCCACGCTGGAAACGTTGGCCTTGATTGCCTACCGCCAGCCGATCACCCGCGGCGAGATCGAGCAGGTGCGCGGTGTGGCAGTCAGCAGCAACATCATCCAGGCGCTGGAAGAACGCGAGTGGATCCGCGTGGTCGGCCACCGCGATGTCCCCGGCAAGCCCGCCCTGTTCGGTACCACCAAGGGCTTTCTGGATTACTTCGGGCTCAAGCGATTGGACGAGCTGCCGCCATTGTCTGAGTTGAAGGACATCGCCGAGCTGGAACCGCAGCTGCCGCTGGACCGGGACGGGCAGCTGGATGGTGCCGTGCCGGCGTCGGCGGCGATGCAGACCGCGCAGGATCAGGCAGATGCCGATGCGGCTGGCGCTGAAGGCGCCGATGCGGACGCAACTGCTGATGGCACAGACATTGATGGCACAGACATTGATGGCGCTGACATTGATGGTGCCGACGTTGATGGCGCTGATGCAGACGCCACCACCGCCGACGCCGCGGCCGATGACAGCGACATCAGCGCGACGCAGGAGGCTCTGGAAGCGCCCGGGACCGCCGCGGTGGCAAGCCAGGACGGCAGTTCCCAGGCAGCGACCGATCATCAGGCCAATGCCGGGCGCGATCCCGGAACAGACATCGACACCGTTGCCGACCAGCACGCGCCGGCAACGGCCAGCGATGCCGGGGTCGACCAGCAACACCACGCTCTCCACGACGCCGTCGACATGGACGATGCCGACGCGACGGGCGCGAAGACATCGCAACACCCGGGGCATGCCCCGGCGCAGGACCAGGATACGCACCACCCAGATGACGCCCGCGAGGGCGACCCCGACACCGCGCCGGGAACGCGCGCGGATGCAGTGAACGAAGACGAAGACAACGCCGTCGCGACGACGACCGTGGCTGTTGACGAAGCCGATTCCGACCCAGAGGCCGACCCGCAACGCGGCGGCCGGAGCCAGACACATGAGTGACACCCCCCGCAAGCTGTCGTTGAACAAGCTTTCCCTAAAGCGCGACAGCGCGCCCGAAGCGCCCAAGCTGGAAGAGCGCCTGCACAAGGTGCTGGCCCAGGCCGGCCTGGGCTCGCGCCGCGCGCTGGAGCAGCGCATCGCCGATGGCCTGATCAAGGTCAATGGCGTCGTCGCGCAGACCGGCATGTCGGTGCGCAGCGGCGACAAGATCGAACTGGACGGCCGCAGCTTCGTGGCCAGCGCGCTGACCGAACCGTCGCGCGTGCTGATCTACAACAAGCCCGAAGGCGAAGTGACCACGCGCGAAGATCCCGAAGGCCGCCCGACCGTGTTCGAGTCGCTGCCGGCACTGAAGGGCTCGCGCTGGATCGCCATCGGCCGCCTGGACATCAACACCACCGGCCTGTTGCTGCTGACCACCGACGGTGAGCTGGCCAACGCGATGATGCACCCCTCCTACGAGGTCGAGCGCGAGTACGTGGTGCGCGTGCGTGCCCCGGAAGGCGAAGAAACCGTGTCCGACGCCATCATCGAGCGGCTGTCGCGCGGTGTGCTGCTGGAAGACGGCGGCGCCAAGTTCGACGAGATCGAGCGCATCGGCGGCACCGACTCGCACGACTGGTTCCGCGTTGTCGTCAAGGAAGGCCGCAACCGCGAAGTGCGCCGCCTGTGGGAATCGCAGGGCTGCCAGGTCAGCCGCCTCAAGCGCAGCCGCTACGGCAAGATCTCGCTGCCGCGCGAACTGCTGCGTGGTCAGTCGGTGGAAGTGGCGCAGGACAAGGTCGACGCCTTGCGCGCCGAACTCAAGCTGGAAGAAGGCGCGCCGTCGGCGCTGACCCTGCAGCCGGTGATCGGCCAGCGCCGCGCCGCCAAGTCCACGGTGCACGTCTCGCGCGATGGTCGCAGCAATGCCTACGTCAACGGCCAGACCTCGGGTGCCGATGAAGGCCGTGAGCTGCGTCGCTTCGACAACCTGCGCGAAGAGCGCGGCCGCGGCGGCCGTGGCAAGCCTGGCGGCTTCAAGGGTGGCCTGACCGTCAGCGGCGAAGCGGCGGCCAAGCAGGCGCAGCAACGCCCGTTCAAGCAGCGCGGCCCGGCCAAGGGCGATCGCTCGCTGCCCGATGGCAACCCGGCGGCATTCCGCAGCTGGTACGTACCCGATGGCGTGAGCACCGGTCCGAGCGGCCACCGCAACGCCGGCCCGGGGGGCAACAGCACCGGCCAGGCACGTCCGTATGCCAAGAAGGGTCCTGGCGGCGCGCGTCCTGGCGGCGCGCGTCCGGGTGCCGGCGGCCAGGGCCGCGGCGGCGCAGGTGGTCAGGGTCAATCGCAGGGGCAAGGCCAGGGACAGCGCAAGCATCCCTATGGTCACCCGGGCAACGCGCCGATCTTTCCGTCCGATCATGCCAACCCCGGGTTCAGCCCGTATGGCGCTGCGCGTCCTGCCGGACGCCCGAGCGGCGGCCGTCCGGCGGGACCGGGCGGTCATCGCGGCCCTGCAGCCGGCAATCGCGGCCCCGGTGGTCCGGGCGGCGGCGCGCGTGGACCGGGTGGTCCCGGTGGCGCACCGCGTGGTGGCCCGGGCGGCCGTCCGCCGGGTGGCGGCAACCGTCGTCCGCCGGGCGGCGGCAATCGCGGTCGCTGAGCATCAGTTGATCCGCGCAACAAAAAACGGCCCCTCGCGGGGCCGTTTTCTTGTTGTAGCCGACACGATGGACCTTCGACTGGAGCAGAGGATTCCGCCGGGTCCACTCAGGCAGTCGCGCCAGCAGCCGCTGCCTGGCGCAAGTTTGCCGCGAGGCAGGAGCCGCACGCATCGGTCGATGCGCGCGACGCGATGCTGCCGCTTACTTGCGGCGCTCGATCACGAAGTTGCCTACATTGACACCCAGATCCACACCCTCGCCGGTACCTGCAAGCGCCAGCGAAATATCGCCCTTGGTGACCACCTGTGCGGTGCTCGACTTCACGATGCCCGCATGCGCTTCGGCAGCGGCATAGGTGCCGAACAGGTCGTTGAGGCTATAGGCACCGGAGAACGACCCACGGCCGCCGGTGATCTTGGACTTGCCGACCGTCAGGCCGCCGCCCTTGCTGGAAATCTTGACCGGGATGACCGCGCCGTTGTCGCAGGTGATGGTGCCGGTGCCGCTGGCGGTCTTGTAGAAGACCGACCAGCCGGAGAGATTGAACTTCAGCTGGCAATCGATATTGCCGGCGGCCTGCGCCTGCGGGGCCAGCGTTGCCGCGCCAAGCAGGGCAAAAAGAGACAGTGACTTGATCATGTGTGCGTTGCCGGTGATGGACGTGGCGCGAGACTAGCAGCGCCGATGTGGCAGCCGCGACAAGGTGGTGGCAGCGTTCCAACTCGCGTTCAGCCAATCATTACCTGCACCCCGTCCCTGCGTGAGTGCTGCGGGCACCGGCGCGGCGTGGGATGATCGGCGCATGTCACGCACTGCCCACTCGCTGCTCTTCGTCGCCTTGTTGCTGCCCTCGCTCGCGCATTGCGGCGAGGCGATTCCGACCACTGGTTACACGGTCGTCAACCGCTATCCGCACGACACCGCCGCCTATACCGAGGGCCTGTTCTATCTGGATGGCCACCTGTACGAGAGCACCGGCGAGCTGGGCCATTCCAGCGTGCGCAAGGTTGAGCTGAAAAGCGGCCGGGTACTGCAGCAGGTGGATACGCCGGCGCCCTACTACGGCGAAGGCATCGTGGCCTGGCACGACAGGGTGATTCAGCTGACCTGGCGCAACCAGCAAGGCTTCGTCTACGACCTGGCCACGCTGGCGCCGCGTTCGCAGTTTTCCTACCAGGGCGAAGGCTGGGCGCTGACCAGTGACGCGCGCCAGCTGTACATGAGCGATGGCACCGCCAGCATCCGCCGGCTGGACCCGCAGACCCTGAAGCAGATCGGCAGCATCCAGGTCACCGCGCGCGGCCGCCCGCTGGACAATCTCAACGAGCTGGAATGGGTGAAGGGCGAGCTGTGGGCCAATGTCTGGCTGACCACCCGCATCGCACGGATCGACCCGGCCAGCGGCAAGGTCATCGGCTGGATCGACCTGAAAGCGTTGGTCCCAGATGCCGACACGTTGACCGACCCCAGCAACGACGTGCTCAACGGCATCGCCTATGACGCAGAACACGACCGCGTGTTCGTCACCGGCAAGCGTTGGCCGACGATCTATGAGATCAAATTGGCTGAGTAGCTAGGATTCGGGATTGGGGATTCGGGATTGGTGACAGCGGGCGTGCTCGCGCCTGGGCTGGATTGGCTTGCACCAATCCCCACTTACACATCCCGAATCTCGAATCGATCGGCATCGAGCATCGCCGGGAAGCGCGCGCGGTGCTCGGCCAGTGCGGCTGCACTGATGGTGGTGGTGATCACCTGTTCGCGCTCGCGGATTTCGACCTGCGGCTGGCCAAGAAAATCGATCACCGCGCTGTCGCCGGCGTAGTGCAACTGATTGCCGTCCACGCCGATGCGGTTGACCGCGGCAACGAAGCACAGGTTTTCGATCGCACGGGCGCGCAGCAAGGTCTTCCACGCGTAGGAGCGGGCGGACGGCCAGTTGGCGACGAACAGTTGCAGATCGAAATCTAGCTGTCCCGGGCGCTCCACATCGAAGCGGTTGCGGCAGAACACCGGAAAGCGCAGGTCGTAGCAGACCTGCGGATTGATCCGCCAGCCCTTCCACTCGACGCAGAGGCGATCGCGCCCGGCCGCATAACGCAAGTGCTCGTTGCCGAAGCGGAACAGGTGACGCTTGTCGTAGTACTGCAGCGCGCCATCGGGCGTGGCCCACAGCAGCCGATTGAACACCCCCGCAGCGGTGCGCAATTGCACGCTACCGGTGACCGCCGCATCCAACCGTGCCGCCTGTGCGCGCACCCAGGCCACGGTCGGCCCGTCCATGCCTTCGGCCTTGTCGATGGCGTCGTTGGAAAACCCGCTGGTAAAGGTCTCCGGCAGGATCACCAGATCGGTCTGCCCGGTCAGCGGCTCCAGCAACGCGCCGTAATAGTCGCGATTGCCAGCCGGGTCATGCCAGCGGGTGTCGCCTTGGATCAGGGAGATGCGCAGATCGTTCATAGAGAGACGGGGATTTGGGATTCGGGATTGGGGATTCGAAATAGCGGGGGTCGGGCGGGTTGGTGCTATCGGTGTCGTATAGATTCGAAGCGACAAACAGCGCGCCGCCGTTGCCAATCCCCAATCCCGACTCCCGAATCCCAGCTCGTCAGAGCTTCTGCAAACGCTCGATCGCAGCGTCCAATGTCGCATCGTTCTTGGCAAAACACAGGCGTGCCAAACGCTGCCCCGCCGGTGCGTCTTCGTAAAACGGCGACAGCGGGATCGCGGCCACGCCCTTCTCCACAGTCAGCCATTTCACGAACTCGATATCGGGCAGATCGCTGATGGCCGAATAGTCCACCAGTTGGAAGTAGCCGCCGGGCACCGGCAACGGCTTCAGGCGCGTGGTCAGCAGCTGTTCGCGGAAACGGTCGCGCTTGGCCTGATAGAAGGCGCCAAGCTGCTCGTCGTGCTCGGGCTCGTCGCGGATCATCGCGGCAAAGGCGTGCTGGGCCGGGCCGAAACTGGTGAAGGTGTTGTACTGGTGCACCTTGCGGAATTCGGCCGTCAGCGCCGGCGGTGCGATGGCGTAGCCGATCTTCCAGCCGGTGCAGTGATAGGTCTTGCCGAAGCTCGAAATCACGAATGCGCGCTCGCGCAATTGCGGCCAGCGCAGCACCGATTCGTGGCGGTGGCCGTCGAACACGATGTGCTCGTAGACCTCGTCCGACAGCAGGAAGATGTCGGTGTCGCGTAGCAGCTCGGTCAGCGCCCGCATGTCGTCGGCCGAGAGCATGGCGCCGGAGGGGTTGTGCGGCGAGTTGATCATCAACAGACGCGTCTTCGGCGTGATCGCGGCGCGCAAGGCGTCCCAGTCGACCGCGAAGGTCTGCGGGTGCAATGCCACGTGCACCGCACGCGCGCCGGCCAGATCGATCGCCGGCTCGTAGCAGTCGTAGGCCGGGTCCAGCACGATGACCTCTTCACCGGCGCGCACCACTGCGTGGATGGCGTTGAAGATGGCCTCGGTGGCGCCGCTGGTGACGGTGATCTCGGTGTCGGCATCGACCTGCGCGCCGTAGCAGCGCTGCGCCTTGCCGGCGATGGCCTGACGCAGCGCCGCCACGCCGGTCATCGGCGGGTACTGGTTGTGGCCGGCGCGCATGGCATGGTCCAGCTCATCGACCAGGCGCTGCGGCACCGCGAAATCCGGGAAGCCCTGACCCAGGTTGACCGCGCCGTGCTCGGCCGCCAGCTGCGACATGACGGTGAAGATGGTGGTGCCCACCTTGGGCAGCTTGGTCGTGAGGAGCATGGTGCCTGTCCGGACAAGAAACGGGGGACCGCGAGTGTACGCAAAGCCGCCGGGCGGATGCGCCCGGACGCTGCAAAACAGCGTTCCCCGACCCACCGCGGCGCCTCCGGCGCTGCCTCATACGTCCCCGGCATGCCACCATCGTCGCTACAATGCGCGCCCGGTCTGGTGCGCCCTCGCCCCGGTCCTTCCCCATGCCGTCCTGCGACGGGAGCCCGCTGCACCGATGATCGAACCGCTGCACACCGCACCACCGCTGCTGGCGGCGCACGCCCTGGCCTTCAGCCGCAACGAGGAGCCGGTGTTCGGCCCGCTGGATTTCCATGTCGATGCTGGCGAAGCCCTGTTGGTGCAAGGCGACAATGGCGCCGGCAAGACCACGCTGTTGCGCGTGCTGGCCGGGCTGCTGCATGTGGAGCGCGGACAGATCCAGATCGACGGCAAGACTGCGCGGCGCGGCGACCGCAGCCGCTTCATCGCCTACCTGGGTCACCTGCCCGGCCTGAAGGCCGACCTCAGCACCCTGGAGAACCTGCACTTCCTGTGCGGCCTGCATGGCCGGCGGGCCAAGCAGATGCCGGGCAGCGCGCTGGCCATCGTGGGGCTGGCCGGCTACGAAGATGCCCTGGTGCGGCAATTGTCGGCCGGGCAACGCAAGCGCCTGGCGCTGGCGCGGCTGTGGCTGTCGCCGGCGCCGCTGTGGCTGCTGGACGAGCCGTACGCGAATCTGGATCTGGACGGCATCACCCTGGTCAACCGGATGATCTCCGCGCACCTGCGCGGCGGCGGCGCGGCGCTGGTTACCACCCATGGCGCCTATGCGGCGCCGCCGGTGCGCACCCGCATGCTCACCCTGGAGGCGGCAGCATGAGCACGCCTTCGCCACAACCTTCGTTGCTGCAGGCCGGCCGCGCGCTGTTGCGTCGCGATCTGCAGCTGCTGTGGCGCCGTCGCAGCGACGCCTTGCAGCCGGCGCTGTTCGCGCTGCTGATCGTGGTGCTGTTCGCGCTGGGCCTGGGCGGACGCCCGGACCTGCTGGCGCAGGCGGCACCGGCGGTGCTATGGCTGTCGGTGCTGCTCGCCGGCCTGTTGTCGCTGGACGCGCTGTTCCGCAGCGATGTCGACGACGGCTCGATGGAGCAGTGGCTGCTGGCACCGGTGCCGCTGGCCTGGTTGATTGCGGTGCGCGTGCTGCTGCATTGGGCAACCAGTGCGTTACCGCTGATTGCTGTGACGCCGCTGCTCGGCGAATTGCTGCACCTGCCGCATGACCAATTGCCGGTGCTGCTGGCATCGTTGGCGCTGGGCACACCGCTTTTGAGCCTGCTCGGCGCGGTGGTCGCTGCACTGACTGTCACCATGAAACGCTCTGGTATTCTCGTGGCATTGCTGGCGCTGCCGTTGTATGTGCCGGTGCTGGTGTTCGGGGCCGGCAGCGTGGCGGCGAGCGGACAAGGGCAGGATGCGGTGGGTGCGTTGCTGCTGCTGGGTGCGGGCTTGGTGATCGGCATCGTGCTGGCACCGCTGGCAGCGGCGGCGGCGATCCGGATTTCGCTGAGCTGATCGACGTTACAGATGCGCCGTTGACGGGACACCGTAGGTCGTACGGCGGTGTCGTACCGAGAGCTGTCTCCATGCAAGAAGCCATCGCCATGCCAAGAGCCATCGCCACCGCATGAACGTCGTCGCCCGCTGGTTCCACCAACTCGCCTCGCCCCCGATCTTCGACCGATTCACTGCGCGCTGGGCACCGTGGTGCCATGCGCTGGCCGCGTTGCTGCTGGGCGCCGGCATCTGGCAGGCCTTGTTTGCGGTGCCGGCCGATTACCAGCAGGGCGACAGTTTCCGCATCCTGTATATCCATGTGCCGAGTGCGTGGATGAGCCTGTTCGTGTTCGGGGTGATGGCGGTGTACGCGGCGATCGCGCTGATCTGGCGCATCAAGGTGTGCGAGATCCTGGCGATGGCCTGCGCGCCCATCGGCGCGGCGTTCACCGTGATCACGCTGTTGACCGGCAGCATCTGGGGCAAGCCGATGTGGGGCGCCTGGTGGGACTGGGACCCGCGCCTGACCACCGAACTGATCCTGTTGTTCCTGTATCTGGGAGTGATCGGGCTGTACCACGCCATCGACGACCGTCGCCAGGCCGCACGCGCGGCAGGCTTGCTGGCGATCGTCGGCGTGGTGCTGCTGCCGGTGATCCGCTACTCGGTGGTGTGGTGGAATTCGCTGCACCAGGGCCAGAGCATTCGCCTGTTCGGGCCATCGACCATCGATGCCAGCATGTTGCTGCCGTTGTGGCTGATGGTGATCGGCACCAAGTTCTGGTTCGCCGGCTCCCTGCTCACCCGCGCGCGCGCCGACAACCTGCGCCGCGAGGCCGGCAAGGCCTGGATCGTGCGCGATGCGGAGGGCACGGCATGAGCTACCTGCCCTATGTCGTCGCTGCCTATGCGGTGTTCGTGCTGGTGCTGCTGTGGGACTTGATCGCCGGCCGCTGGCAGGTGCGCCGTGCATTGAGGGTTGCGCAGGCGCGCCGCCTGCGTGAGCGCAAGCGCGTGCTGCCCAGTGATGCAGAGCTGAGCCGATGAACCCGCAACGTCGCCGCCGTCTATGGCTGGTGATCGCGCTGGTGCTGGCCGGGGGGCTGGCGACCACGCTGGTGGCCATGGCCCTGCAGCGCAACGTGGCCTACCTCTACACGCCTTCGGAAGTGCTGCGTGGCGATGCCGGCGCGCACTCCCGTTTTCGGCTTGGCGGTATGGTCGAGAAAGGCTCGTTCAAAAGAGCCTCCGGTTCGCTGGAAGCACAGTTCCGCGTCACCGATGGCGACGCGCAGCTGCCGGTACGCTACGACCGCATCCTGCCGGACCTGTTCCGCGAAGGTCAGGCGGTGGTGGCCACCGGTCGCATGCAGCAGGGCGTGTTCGTGGCCGAAGATGTGCTGGCCAAGCACGACGAAACCTATATGCCCAAGGAAGTGGCCGACAAGATGGGCAGTGCGCACCGCAAGCATCGCGTGGAGGGACCGCAGTGAGGGAGTGGCATGTCGGGACCCGGGGCCCGGGACCGGGGACCCGGGAAGGGCGCGTTGCGGCCAGTGCAGATGTGTTCTTGCGCATACGTCGCGGAAATCCGAGCTTGGGGAATGTCGGGACCCGGGACCCGGGACCAGGGACCCGGGAAGGGCGCGTTGCGGCCAGTGCAGACGTGCTCTTGCGCATGCGTCGCGGTAATCCGGGCTTGGGGAATGTCGGGACCCGGGACCCGGGACCGGGGACCCGGACGAGGCGCTTTGGCGCCGAAGGAGACCGGTCGGCGATAGCTCCTCGCATGCGTCTCGGCTGCGCCCCAAGCCCTGCTCCTCCCGGGTCGCGGGTCCCGGGTCCCGGGTCCCGGCTCTCCCATGCTTCCTGAGCTCGGTACCTTTCTGCTGGTGCTGGCCCTGCTGGTGGCGCTGGTGCAGGCCGCCGTGCCGTTGGCCGGCGCCCAGCGTGGCCGCAGCAGCTGGATGGCAGTGGCGCGGCCGGCGGCGCTGGTGCAGCTGGGCCTGATCGCCACCGCCTTTGCGGTGCTGACGCACGCGTTTCTGGTACAGGACTTTTCGGTGCGCTATGTCGCCGAAAATTCCAACAGCCTGCTGCCGGTCATGTACCGCTACTCGGCGGTCTGGGGCGCGCACGAAGGCTCGCTGCTGCTGTGGACCCTGGTACTGGCGCTGTGGACCGGCGCGGTGGCGCTGTGGTCGCGGCAATTACCGGCACAGGTCGTGGCGCGCGTGCTGGGGGTGATGGCGCTGATCAGCGTCGGCTTTCTGGCCTTCCTGTTGTTCACCTCCAACCCGTTTGCGCGCCTGGTGCCGGTACCGCTGGAAGGCACCGACCTCAATCCACTGCTGCAGGATCCGGGCCTGATCATCCATCCGCCGATGCTGTATTGCGGCTATGTCGGCTTTGCGGTGCCGTTCGCCTTCGCCATTGCGGCATTGCTGGAAGGCCGCATGGACGCACGCTGGCTACGCTGGACGCGGCCGTGGACCAATGTGGCGTGGTCGATGCTCACCGTAGGCATCGCGCTGGGCAGCTGGTGGGCGTATTACGAACTGGGCTGGGGCGGCTGGTGGTTCTGGGACCCGGTGGAAAACGCCAGTTTCATGCCGTGGCTGGTCGGCACCGCCCTGCTGCATTCGCAGGCGGTCACCGAAAAACGCGGCAGCTTTGCCAGCTGGACCCTGCTGCTGGCCATTGCCGCCTTTGCGCTGTCGCTGCTGGGCACCTTCCTGGTGCGCTCGGGCGTGTTGACCAGCGTGCATTCGTTTGCCGCCGACCCGTCACGCGGACTGTTCATCCTGGTGTTCCTGCTGGCGGTGGTCGGTGGCTCGCTGCTGCTGTACGCGTTGCGCGCGCCAAGGATGTCGCCCGACGCTGATCCGCGCCGCGCATTTGCCGGCAGCTCGCGCGAAACCTTGTTGCTGTTGAACAACCTGCTGCTCGCCTGCGCCTGCGCGATGGTGCTGTTGGGCACGCTGTATCCGCTGCTGGCCGATGCGCTGGGCCTGGGCAAGCTGTCGGTCGGCCCGCCCTACTTCGGCACCTTGTTCGTGGTGTTGATGGCGCCACTGGTGGCGCTGTTGCCGTTTGGCCCGCTCACCCGCTGGCAGCGCGAACAGGCCTCGCGGCCGCTGGCGCTGCTGGCGCCGTGGGCGGCCCTGGCGCTGGCGGCCGGAGCGCTGGCCTGGTTCATGGCGCCGCAAGGCCAGTTCAAGGCCGCGATCGGTGTGGCCGGCGCGGCCTGGGTGATGCTGGGCACCGCACGCTTCCTGTGGACGCGGCGGGCGGCCAAGGGCCGTCGCTACACCGCCGAAATGCTGGGCATGGTGCTGGCGCATCTGGGCGTGGCGGTGTTCCTGGCCGGTGCCTTGCTGGTTGAATCGCTGAGCCTGCAACGCGAAGTGGCGCTGGCGCCCGGCCAGCAGGTGCAGCTCGGCCACTATGCGCTGCACTTCGACAGCCTGGAAGAACGGCGGGGGCCCAATTACGTGTCCGACCGCGCCAACCTGCAGGTGTTCAAGGACGACGCACCGGTCGGCATGCTGCATGCAGAAAAGCGTCGCTACGCCAGCGGCGGACAAACCCTCACCGAGGCGGCGATCCGCCCCGGCCCGTTCGGCGACCTGTATGTCGCCCTTGGCGAACCGCTGGGCAATCAGGCCTGGGCGGTGCGCGTCCACCTCAAACCGTTCGTGCGCTGGATTTGGCTGGGGGCGCTGCTGATGGCGCTCGGCGGCCTGGTCACGGCCGCCGACCGGCGTTTTCGTCGTTCTCCGGAGATCCAAGATGGTTGAGTCACGTTCGCCCCGCCTGCCCACGGCCGTCCTCGTGGGCGCCATCGTGCTGCTGCTCGCACTTGCAGCACTGCTGGTCTATGCGGTGGTGCGCTCAGGTCATGACGATCGCGATGCCCTGCCCTCCGCGCTGATCGGCAAACCGGCACCGGAGTTCGCGCTGCCGCTGCTGCACGACCCCAGCATCGTGGTGCATGCGCGCGAGCTGCGCGGTGCGCCGTACATCATCAACGTGTGGGGCAGCTGGTGCCCGGCCTGCCGTGAGGAACATCCGGTGCTGAGCCGCTTTGCGCTGACCAAGCGCGTGCGCGTGATCGGCTACAACTGGAAGGACGAGCGCGCCGATGCGTTGCGCTGGCTGGAGCAACTGGGCAACCCGTATCTGCTGGTGGTCGCCGATCAAGATGGCCGCACCGCCATCGACTTCGGCATCGCTGCCGCACCGGAGACGTTTCTGGTCGACGGGCGCGGCGTGGTGCGCTGGAAATACAGCGGCATGCTGACCCAATCCATCATCGACACCCAGCTGATTCCGGCGCTGAGCAAGATCGAACGCTCGCCCACTGCCGCTCCGGACCTGCACGCCAACCAATGACGCGCGCCTGGCTGCTGACGTTGCTGCTGTTGCTGCCTTGGCTGGCCCTGGCCCAGCCGGTCGGCGACCCATCGCCGCTGCAGTACCGCTCGGCGGCGGAAGAAGCGCGTTTCCACGCGCTGACCGCCGAGCTGCGCTGCGTGCAGTGCCAGAACCAGTCGCTGGCCGATTCCAACGCGCAGATTGCGCAGGACCTGCGTCGCGAGGTGCTGGCGCTGATGCACGACGGCCGCAGCGATGCGCAGATCCGCCAGTTTCTGGTCGCCCGGTATGGCGAGTTCGTGTTGTACCGCCCGCAGGTGGAATCGCGCACCTCGCTGTTGTGGTTCGGCCCGTTGCTGGTGCTGCTGCTGGGCGGGGTGGCAGTGATGATGGTGGTGCGTCGGCGCAGTGCGGCCGCACCCGCGTTACCCGCCGACGAGCAGGAGTGGTGATGGCCGGCTTCGTCATTGCGGTGATCGTGATCGCGTTGCTCGCGTTCGGCGTGGCGCTGCGGCCGCTCTGGCGTGAAACGCGCGGCCTGGCGGCCGGCATTGCGGTGCTGTTGCTGGCCGCCAGTGCGGCGTTGTACTGGCTGGTCGGCACGCCCTCGGCGATCGAGCAGGCCGCCAACCGGCCGGCCGCCCCGCGCACCCTGGACGAAGCCATTGCGCAGCTGCGCACGGCGCTGGCGCGCAATCCCGATCAGGCCGAAGGCTGGGTGCTGCTGGGGCGCTCGCTGTCCAGCCAGCAGAAGTTTGCCGAGGCCCGCGATGCCTTCGCGCGCGCGGTCACCTTGCGCCCGGACGAGCCGGACGTGCTGGTGGCCGCCGCGCAATCGCGCATGCTGGCCGACGACAGCGGCCGCCCGGACCCGCAGGCCATGCGCCTGCTCGAACACGCGTTGGTGGTAGCGCCTGACCATCAACGCGCACGCTGGTTCCTGGGCGTGGCGCAACGTCAGGCCGGCCAACCCGCCCAAGCCAGCGCCACCTGGGAACCGCTGCTGCGGGTGGTCGACGCCAGCACCCGCCCCGGCCTGCTAGAACAGATCAGCGCCGCGCGGCAGGAAGCCAAGCTTGAGCCGATCCAGACACCGGCGGCGCCCGCCACCGATGCAGCCGGTGGCAAACGCATCCAGGTGCGTGTAACGCTGGATGCGGAGTTCGCAAAACGGGCGGGCCTGCCCAACGACACCAGCGTGTTCGTGATCGCGCGTGCGGCCGACACACCGATGCCGGTAGCAGTGGAAAAACATGCACTGCGCGAGTTGCCGTTGACCCTCACCCTCGACGACGGCGACAGCCCGATGCCGACGCGTCCGCTGTCGTCGCTGGACAAGGTGCAGGTGCTGGCCCGGCTATCGCGCAGCGGCAATGCCATGCGCCAGGCAGATGACGTCGAGAGCGTGCCGGTGACGGTGGAACTGCCGGCAGGCGCCCCAGTGGAACTGGTGATCGGCCGCTGAGTGCTCGCCGTGTGTCATTGCACGCCTTGGGGCCAATGGACAAGGAGCGACCAACAAGACGCAGGCTGCAACCGCATGCAGGTTGCGCGCCACCATCGTGACTGCTTGAAAGCTCTGCGCACCGACCACCATGACTGGCCCTGCGCCTTTGCTGCCCGGATCAAGCAATCAGGTAGCGACGCCTGCATTGTGCGTGTCGCGATCGCTTGGCGATCTTCAAGTCTGGTCGAGGGCGCGGCGCCCTCACCGCTCGCGGGACACGCCGCAAACCCGTCCATGGGGACCGTGTGGCGGCATCCAAGCCGCCACACGGTCCCGCAATCGGTGAGGACACCACGTCAGACAGTTGGCTGGTGGTTTTGTTGAAAAGCCTGGCGGTTTTGTTGAAAAGCAAAGACACCGCGTCACAGTTTGCTAGTCGCTGTTGAAATCCATGCAGACCAACCATCTCGACTGGTCCTTGCCCGCCCACCGTCGCGGGACCCTTGGCGGCATGGATGCCGCCAAGGAGCTACATGGACGTACTTGCGGCGTGTCCTGCGATGGTGGGCGGGCAAGGGCCCTGCAGCAAAGGCGCAGATGATCCGCTCTCTGCCTGATCTACCAGTATTGAGCAATCAGGCAGCGACGACTCCATCGTGCGTCTCGCGATCGCTTGGCTATCTTCAAGTCTGTCGAGGGCGCGGCGCCCTCACCGCTCGCGGGACACGCCGTGAATCCGTCCGTGGAGGCTCGATGGCGGCATCCATGCCGCCAACGGTCCCGCAATCGGCGAGGACACCACGCTAGACAGTTGGCTGGTGGTTTTACTGAAGAACGAAGACACCGCGTCGCACGGTTTGCTGGTTGCTCTGCTGAAAGCTCTGCAGACCGACCATCTCGACTGGTCCTTGCCCGCCCACCATCGCGGGACCCTTGGCGGCATGGATGCCGCCAAGGAGCTACATGGATGTACTTGCGGCGTGTCCTGCGATGGTGGGCGGGCAAGGGCCCTGCAACCAAGTTGCAGCTCACGCGCTTTAAAGAGCGGCATCACACCACGCAACGGCTCAAACCAATTCCCCGTTCCCCGTTCCCAATTCCCGATTCCCACCCTGCACCCAGCGCATCCCATGGCAGATAGAATTGCGACATGACTGAATTCATTCCTCCCGGCACGCTCTACCACGCACTGCCTTCGCCGTTTCCGATGAAACGCGGTGGCGTGTTGCATCAGGCACGCGTGGCGTATGAGACCTGGGGCACGCTGGCCGCAGACCGCAGCAACGCCATCCTGATCGTCACCGGCCTGTCGCCGAACGCGCACGCTGCAGCCAACCAGGCCAATCCCGAGCCGGGTTGGTGGGACGCGATGGTCGGGCCGGGCAAGCCGATCGATACCGCCCGCTGGTTCGTGGTGTGCGTCAATTCGCTGGGCAGCTGCAAGGGCTCCACCGGGCCGGCGTCGATCGATCCGGCGACCGGGCAGCCGTATCGGCTGACATTTCCGGACCTGTCGATCGAAGACGTGGCCGATGCAGCCGCCGACGTCGTGCGCGCACTGGGCATCACCCAGCTGGCCTGCCTGATCGGCAACTCGATGGGCGGCATGACGGCGCTGGCATTGTTGCTGCGCCATCCGGGCATTGCACGTAATCACATCAACATCTCCGGCAGCGCGCAGGCGTTGCCGTTTTCCATCGCCATCCGCTCGCTGCAACGCGAAGCGATCCGGCTGGACCCGCACTGGAATGGCGGCAATTACGACGACATGCACTACCCGGAATCGGGCATGCGCATGGCGCGCAAGCTTGGCGTGATCACGTATCGCTCGGCACTGGAGTGGGATGGTCGCTTCGGCCGGGTGCGGCTGGATTCCGAACAGGCCGCTGATGACCCGTTTGGCCTGGAATTCCAGGTGGAAAGTTATCTGGAAGGCCATGCGCGCCGTTTCGTGCGCTTCTTCGACCCCAACTGCTATCTGTATCTGAGCCGCTCGATGGACTGGTTCGACCTGGCCGAGTCCATTGACACGGCCCCGGTCGATGCGACGCGGACCGTCGACACGCACAGCAGCATCGCGTCCGCAGACGTCTCCACCGAGGCCGAAGTGTTGGCCGGCCTGGCCAACATCCGCATTGCGCGTGCGCTGTCGATCGGCGCCAACACCGACATCCTGTTTCCGGTGCAGCAGCAGGAGCAGATTGCCACAGGCCTGCGCGCAGGCGGCGCCGATGCCCGCTTCCTCGGCCTGGATTCACCGCAGGGCCACGATGCCTTCCTGGTGGATTTCGCCCGTTTCGGCCCGGCAGTCCGCGACTTTCTGGACGCCTGCTGATTGCCAGGTCCAGAGCCACTTCCAGAGCCAGAGCACGGCCCACGCAAACCACCAGCAGCGTCCTGCCGCGCCGGCTGCTGGCCGGCCTGTTCGCGGTCGGCATGCTCGGCCTGGTGCTCGCAGACCGGCTACCGGCCGCGATTGCGCTCTGGTACGCGGTAACGAGCATTGCCGCGCTGATCGCCTATCGGCTGGACAAGACCGCCGCCACGCGCGGCCAGCGCCGCACCCCGGAAGCCACCCTGCATGCCATCGCCTTGCTCGGCGGCTGGCCCGGCGCGCTGCTGGCGCAGACGCTGTTCCGGCACAAGACCGTAAAGACCTCGTTCCAGATCGCGTTCTGGGTCAGCGCGCTGGCGAACGCCGCGGCCCTGGCCTGGGCGGTGTATCTGACGAGGTGAGGCGTGTCGTCGACCTGGTCTTGTCGGCGCACGACGCACCGCTCGTCCGACGGCTCACTCCAGCGGTTGCAGCACTCCGCCCCGCATGCGGTAGTGCCGATGCACCACGCCCGCAGGCACGCTGTCGTGGGTGATCATCACCAGGCTGCGCTCACCCAGTACGGCGGCAAGATCGAGCAGCAAGGCATGCGCGGTGTCCACGTCCAGGCCGTCGGTGGGTTCGTCCAGCAGCAGGATCGGGGCATTGCGCAATAGCGCGCGGGCCAGTGCGAGGCGGCGCGCCTGGCCTGCGGAGAGCGTGGCGCCGTTTTCGCCAACCCAGGTGTCCAGGCCATCCTGGGCGGTGACCCAGTCACGCAGACGCACCTGGTCCAGCGCTGCCCACAGTGCGGCATCGTCGGCATCGGCATCGCCGATGGCCAGGTTGTCTCGCACGGTGCCGGCGAACACCGGCGCGTTCTGCGGCAGCCAGGCGATGCGCCGATGCCACTGCGCCTGCGCAAAGGCTTTTAGATCGATGCCGGCATAGCGCACCTGCCCGGCGTGCGGGTCCCACAGGCGCAGCAGCAGGGCCGACAAGGTGCTCTTGCCGCTGCCGCTGTCGCCACTGATGGCGATACGCTCGCCGGGCGCCAGGGTCAGGTCCAGTGCCTGCAGCACCGGACGCACGCCGCCCGGCCACGCGAAGGACACCTGCTGCAGTTGCAGCGTGCCGCTCACCGGCACATCGACGGGCTGTGCAGGGTCGCTGACCGAGGGTGCCTGATCGACGATGGCCTGCAGGCGCCTGGCGGCCACGCGCGCACTCTGCAACGCCTGCAGCGCCAGCCCGGCACCAGCCCAGACTTCCAGCAGCGCCATGGTCAGGAACACCAGCCCTGCCGCCAGTTCGGCCGTGATCAAGCCGCGCTCGGCAGCGTGCAGCGCCAGCCACAGCATGCCGGCCAGCCCGATACCGCCGCACGCCGCATGCAACGCTGTGCCGGCAATCAGGTGCCGGCGCTGCAGGCGGTCGCCCTGCACCACGTCGGCTGCAGCGGCATCGGCCTGCTGCAGCCAGGCGCCCTGCGCATCGATGGCGGCCAGATCGGCCGCGCCCTCGAGCCCTTCGAACGCCTGCGTGCGCAGCACCGTGCGCTGCTGCGCACGCAGCAGCTCGCGTCGTGCGCCGCCACGTGCAACCTGCCACGGCACCAGCCCGCCGATCAGCACGCCGAGCACCAGCAACAGCAGCGCGGCAGGCAGGTAGATCAACGCAGCGGCAACCAGCCCGGCCAGCCAGATGCCGAGCAGTGCGCTCAGCGGGGCAAGCGCACGCACGCTCAGACCGTCCACCTCGCCGATGTCGGACATCAGCCGCGCCAGCAGATCGCCGGTGCGCGTGGCCGACAACCGGCCCGGCGCAAGCGGCAGCGCGCGCCGGAAGAACCACACGCGCAGATCGCGCGCAATGCGCAGCGTCGCATCGTGCCCGATCACCTTTTCGCCGTAGCGCGACACGATGCGGGCAAAGGTCAGCGCGCGGATGCCCGCCGAGGGCGAGAAGAAATTGAAGCCCGCGCCCATGCCGGCCACGCCGGCCAGGGCCGCGGCAGTCAGGAAGCTGCCGGACAGGCCCAGCAGGCCCACCCCCGCAAGCGCGGTGACCAGTACCAGCAGTGCCGACAGCAGCAGGCGCCATGCATGCCGGTGAAACACATCGCGCAGACGATCGTGGCGTGGGTCGCTCATGGCTGCTCCACCGTGACGCTGGCGCCGTGCAGATCGATCACCGTGTCGGCCCAGCGCATCACGGCCGGACTATGCGTGGCCAGCACCACTGCGCGGCCGCGCGCAAACACGCCCAACGTGCGTAGCAGCTCCGCTTCGGTGCCGGGATCGAGAAAGGCGGTGGGCTCGTCCAGCAGCAGCAGGTCCGGCTCGCGCAACAGCAGCCGCGCCAAGGCCACGCGCCGCGCCTCGCCGCCGGACAGGCCGAAGCCGCGTTCGCCGATCACCGTGTCCAGGCCGGCCGGCAGCTGCGCGGCAAACCGCATCACCTGCGCCGCATCGGCCACCGCCAGCAGCCGCGCGTCGCTGGCCTGCGGGTCGGCAAGGCGTAGGTTGTCGGCAATGCTGCCGTGAAACAGGTAGGGCCGCTGGGTGGCGTAGCCCACCCGCGTCCCGGGGCGCAGTACCACGCTGCCCGCCTCCGGCGTCAACCAACCGGCCAGGCCCTCCAGCAAGGTGCTCTTGCCGCTGCCGCTGGCACCGATCAACGCCACGCGCTGGCCGGGCTGCAACGCCAGCGAACACTGCGTCACCACCGCATGCGGCGCGCCCGGCGGGCGCAACGCCAGATCACGCACCTGCAGCAGCGGCGCATGCGCCTGCGCCGGCTCCAGTGGACGTGGCGGCGGCGCGCCGGCAGGCGCCGGCTCGGCGTCAACGCCTTCCAGCAGTCGCTCGGCTTCGGCCACCGCTGCCAGCGCATTGGCGCGGTCGTGGTAATGCGCAGCAAGACGTCGCAGCGGCGCGAAGAATTCCGGTGCCAGCAGCAAGCAGAACATGCCCGCGCCCAGGGACGGCAGCCCATGCAGGTCGAGCATGCCCAGATAGCTCAGGCCGAAGTACAAGGCCACGATCGCCACGCTCACCGACGCGAAGAACTCCAGCACGGTGGACGACAGGAACGCGATACGCAGCACTTTCAGCGAGCGCTCGCGCACGCCCTCGGCGGCGGCGGCAATCCCGCGCAATTCCGCCTGGCCGCGGCCGTACACGCGCAGCAGGCCCAGGCCCTTCAGACGATCGGCGAAATGCCCGCCCATGCGTGCCAGCTCGCCCAGCTGCTCGCGGCCGGCGGCCTCGGCGCCCCAGCCCACCAGCATCATGAACAACGGGATCAACGGCGCGGTCAGCAACAGCACCAGGCCCACCACCCAATCGACTGAAAACACCGCAATCAGGATCAGCGGTGGCACCAGGAGCATCTCGGTCCGCGCCAGCTGATAGCCGACGAAATACCCTTCCAGCGCATCGGTATGTGCCAGGCTCAGTTCGCCGAGCTCGCCGCTACGTTGCCGGCGCAGCCACACCGGCCCGTGCTGCACCAGACGACGCGCGATGTGTGCACGTAGCGCGCGTTTGGCCACATCGGCCACCTCGCCGGTCAGCGCTTGCGCCCAGGCGGTGAGCAGCGCACGGCCGAGCACGGCCACCAGCAGGCCGATGCCCACGTCGCGCAGCTGCGCCACGGCCACGTGCCGCACCAGCACTGCCTGCAGTAACCAGGCAATCGCGGCCGCCTGCGCGAGCAGCAG
This sequence comes from Xanthomonas sp. NCPPB 1068, assembly GCF_041479385.2. Lineage (NCBI taxonomy): Bacteria > Pseudomonadati > Pseudomonadota > Gammaproteobacteria > Lysobacterales > Lysobacteraceae > Xanthomonas > Xanthomonas sp. NCPPB 1068. The sequence continues at coordinate 2,578,000 of NZ_CM192986.1, forward strand.
CACCCCGGACAGCGCCACGGCCACACCGGCCAGCCGCCGCGCACGTGCGGCGGGTGCGGCCAATGCATCCAGCCATTGGCCGCGCTGGCGGCGCTGGGCGGGTGTTTCGCTGGCTCGCACGCTGGGCTGGCTCACATCAGTTCGGTCGAAGACTGCTCACTGCAAGCGATTGTAAGTCGCCACCCGCCACTGCGGGATGGGCATTGTGCCGCAGCTCATCGGGGCCGCATTGATTTGGATCAACGCGCCGGGCGCGGCAGGAGCAGATGATCCGCCGCATCCACTACCGATTCTCAACCAGGCCACCCCGCCATGATCGACTCGACAGTTGTCGAACTGTCGCGGCTGCAGTTCGCAGTCACCGCGATGTACCACTTCATCTTTCCGCCGCTGACCATGGGGCTGTCGTTCCTGCTCGGCATCATGGAAAGCGTCTACGTCATGACCGGCAAGCAGATCTGGCGACGCATGACCATGTTCTGGGGCGTGCTGTTCGGCATCAACTTCGCCATGGGGGTCGGCACCGGCATCGTGATGGAGTTCGAGTTCGGCATGAACTGGTCGTACTACAGCCATTACGTCGGCGACATCTTCGGTGCACCGCTGGCGATCGAAGGGCTGATGGCCTTCTTCCTGGAGGCGACCTTCCTGGGCCTGTTCTTCCTGGGCTGGAACCGCCTGAGCAAGGTGCAGCACCTGATCACCACCTGGCTGGTGGCGCTGGGCAGCAACTTCTCCGCGCTGTGGATCCTGATCGCCAATGGCTGGATGCAGAACCCGGCCGGTGCGGTGTTCAACCCGGACACCATGCGCATGGAAGTGGTCGACTTTGTCGCCGTGCTGTTCAACCCGGTGGCGCAGGCCAAGTTCGTGCACACCGTCAGTGCGGGCTACGTGCTGGGTGCGGTGTTCGTGATGTCGATCAGCGCGTTCTATCTGCTACGCGGCAAGCATGTGGAGATGGCGCGGCGTTCGTTCGCGGTGGCCGCCGCGTTTGGCCTGCTGTCGTCGCTGTCGGTGGTGGTGCTGGGCGATGAAAGCGGTTACGCCGCCAACGAGCACCAGAAGATGAAGCTGGCCGCGATCGAGGCGATGTGGGAAACCGAAGCTGCGCCGGCCGACTTCACTGCGTTCGGCATTCCGAACCAGACCACCCATCGCAACGATTACGCGATCAAGATCCCGTACCTGATGGGCCTGATCGCCACGCGCTCGCTGGATGAGCCGATTCCAGGGATTCTTGAATTGGTGGGCCGTGCCGAGCACCGCATCCGCGGTGGTCAGATCGCCTACGGCGCACTGCAACGCATTCGCGCCGACAAGAACGATGCCGAAGCACGCAAGGTCTTCGATGCGCATTGGCAGGACCTGGGCCACGGCCTGCTGCTCAAGCGCTACCGCGACGACATCGGCAACGCCACGCCCGAGCAGATCGCCCAGGCCGCGATGGACACGGTGCCACGCGTGCTGCCGCTGTTCTGGACCTTCCGCATCATGGCGGCCATCGGCATCTACCTGATCGCCTTCTTCGCCGTGGCGTTCTGGTTTGCATGCAAGCACAACTTCCAGGAAAAACGCTGGTTCCTGACCCTGGCACTGTGGACGTTGCCGCTGCCGTGGATCGCGATCGAATGCGGCTGGTTCGTGGCCGAGTACGGCCGCCAGCCGTGGGCGGTGGAAGGCGTGCTGCCCACGTTCTACGCCGCATCGGGGCTGGATCTGTACGAGATCGTGATGACGCTGGTCGGGTTCACCGCGCTGTACACCACGCTGCTGGTCATCGCGATCAAGCTGTCGTTGAAGACCATCCGCAAGGGACCGGATGCGATGTTCCCGCCGACCCAAGGCACCCCATCGCCGCACAGCGATTCGCCCCACGCGTCCTCACCCAACGCCCCATTGAGCACCGGCGCGCTGGCCGGCGGCGCACCGTAAGCCAGGAGAGACACCATGGATTTCATCTTGCTCGACTACACCACATTGCGCGTGATCTGGTGGCTGTTGCTTGGCGTATTGCTGTCCGGTTACGCGGTGATGGGCGGCTTCGATCTGGGCGTCAGCAGCTTGCTGCCGCTGGTTGCCCGCAACGATGCCGAACGCCGGCTGGTGATCAATACCATCGGCCCGGTCTGGGAGGGCAACCAGGTGTGGCTGATCCTGGGCGGCGGTGCCATCTTCGCCGCGTTCCCGCCCTTGTACGCAGTGAGTTTTTCCGGGTTCTACCTGGCGATGTTCGTGATCCTGTTTGCGCTGATCCTGCGCCCGGTGGGCTTCAAGTTCCGCGGCAAGCTGGTCGGCCAGCGCTGGCGCAACAACTGGGACTGGGCGCTGTTTGTCGGCGGTTTCATCCCGGCGCTGATCATGGGCGTGGCCGTCGGCAATGTGCTGCTGGGGGTGCCGTTCCATTTCGACGACAGCATGCGCACGTACTACACCGGCAACCTGTTCGGCCTGCTGACGCCGTTCGCGTTGCTGGCCGGTGTGCTCAGCGTGGCGATGCTGGTTGCGCATGGCGCGGCCATGTTGGTGCTCAAGACCGATGGCCCGGTGGCCGAGCGTGCGGCGCGTTTTGGCAGCATCGCGGCCCTGATTGCAGTGGGCGTGTTTGCCGCGGCCGGTGCCTGGGTCGCGCTTGGCCTGCCCGGCTATGCGGTGACCTCGGTGCTGGCGACCGACGCGCAGACCAATCCACTGGCCAAGACCGCTGCACTCACCGCCGCCGGCGGCTGGCTGCACAACTACAGCAGCATGCCGGCCACCTTGCTGGCCCCCTTGATCGGGCTGCTCGGGCTCGCCATGAGCGCCGTGCTGTTGCGCGTGCGGCGCGGCGGCCTGGCCTTCATCGCCTCGGGCAGCGCCATCGTGGGCATCGTCTTCACCGTGGGCCTTGCGCTGTTCCCGTTCCTGTTGCCCTCCTCCACTGCACCAAGCGCCAGCCTGACGCTGTGGGATGCCTCCAGCAGCCGGCTCACGTTGTGGATCATGCTGCTGGCCACCACCGTGTTCATGCCGATCATCCTGGCCTACACGACGTGGGTGTATCGCGTGCTCAGGGGCAAGGTCACCGACGACGAACTGTCCGCCAATCCCAATGCGTATTGAGGGCGGCCACCTACCCGACCGACGTCGCCCACCGCGGTGCGGCGTGATTCGGTAGCGGCCCGTTGCGCTTGCACGCGGCGGCTTCGCGCTACGCAGCCGGGCAATGACTAGCCGGTTCGCGGCGCTGGCGCTTCATCTCACTTTCTTGCGGCGACACCAGCGCAATGGCGCCGCCGCGTTCGCCATCCCACTTTCGCAACGATTCGAGGAGCAACATCATGTGGTACTTCGCCTGGATTCTCGGTACCGGCCTGGCGGCACTGGCCGCAGTGCTCAACGGCATGTGGTTCGAAGCACGCGAGCCCGAGCGCATCCAACCGCCGCAGTAAAAATAATTGCGCAAGATGCTTGCCGATTCCGCATTCCCTATGTAACATACGCGGCTCCTTCGGGGTGTAGCTCAGTCTGGTAGAGCGCTACGTTCGGGACGTAGAGGTCGCAGGTTCGAATCCTGTCTCCCCGACCAGTTTCAAAACACAAAACCGGCCTCGTGCCGGTTTTGTGTTTTCAGGCGCCGTCGCACGCATGTGCACGGTGCGGATGGTCTGTCATGTCTGTTGTCACCGCCGCCGCTTCCTCGTCCGCCCAATTGCGTGGTCGCGGCCTGGTGCTGGCTGCCATTTTGTTGTCGGCCTTCAACCTGCGCACTGCGGTGACCTCGCTGACGCCGCTACTCGAGCGCATTGCCGACGAATACGGCTTCGGTGCACCGACGATGGGCGCGCTGGGCATGTTGCCCACCGCTGCCTTTGCATTGACCGGTGTGGCGACCCCCGCGGTGTTGCGTCGCATCGGCTTGCTGCGTACTGCCTTGTTGTCGATGGCGCTGGCAACGCTTGGCATGGTCTTGCGGCCGCTGTTGCCGGGCACCACCGGGCTGCTGCTCGGCTCGCTGGTGGCGCTGGCCGGCATGGGCATGGGCAACGTGGTGCTGCCGCCGTTGGTGAAACGCTATTTCGGCGACCGCGTGGGCCGCGTCAGCACGCTGTACATCACCGTGCTGCAGGTGGGCACCTTGCTGCCGGCGTTGCTGGCGGTGCCGGTGGCCGATGCGCTGGGTTGGCGCAGCTCGATGGTGGTGTGGGTGATGCCGGCCCTGCTGGCATTGGCGGCGTGGGCGCTGGTGCATGCCAGCCAGGGTCGCCTGCGCGCCACCGGCCCGGCGCCGGTCACCCCGACCCCGGAGGCCGAGGGCCGGGTCGCACGCACCGCGCTGGGCTGGAGCATGGCGGTCACCTTCGGCATGACGTCGCTGGTCACCTATTCCATGTTCACCTGGTTGCCCACGCTGCTGCGCGAAGCCGGCGCGTCGCCTGCCTTCGGCGGCACCATGGTGGCGTTGTTCGCGGCGCTGGGCATGGTGGGTGCGCTGACCATGCCGGCGCTGGCGGTGCGCATGCGCAACCCCTTCCCGATCGTGCTGGCGTGCGCGGCCTGCCATCTGGTCGCGTTCGCCGGGCTGTGGTGGGCACCGCTGGCCGCGCCGATCCTGTGGGTGACCCTGCTCGGCCTGGGCCCGAGCACCTTTCCGCTGGCGCTGGTGCTGGTCAACCAGCGCAGCCGCACCGCGGCCGGCTCGGCCGCACTGTCCGGGTTCTCGCAAGGCATGGGCTATGCGATGAGCTGCCTGGGACCGTTTCTGTTCGGCTGGCTGCACGCCCACCGCGGCGGCTGGACCTCCCCGTTCGTGTTCCTGGTGATCTGCATCCTGGTGCAGCTGGCCGCCGCCTGGGTGGCCTGCCGTCCGCAACTGCTGGAAGACAGCTGGGCGCAGCCGGCGCGCGGCGCCCGTGCGGTCAACGCACCGGCAGACTGATGTAGCTGGGCTGCTCGGGGCTCACGTACACCCGTTGCGTGGCCTTCTGATACTCGCCCGGCTTGGCGAAGAAGATATTGGGCACGTAGGTCTGCGGGTTGCGGTCGTAGAGCGGGAACAGGCTGGACTGCACCTGCACCATCACCCGATGGCCCGGCTGGAAGGTGTGGTTGGCAGTCGGCAAACCGAACTGGTACGCCAGCGGCTGGTTGGCCGCCAGTGGCTTGGGCGTGCTGAAGCTCTCGCGGTAGCGGCCGCGGAAGATCGCCAGCGATACCGGCAACTCGTAGCCGCCCATCTTCGGGTCCGATGCCATCTCGTCCGGATACACGTCGATCAGCTTGACCACCCAGTCGCTGTCGCTGCCGCTGGTGGACGCCTGCAGATGCACCTCCGGTGCGCCGGCGATCTGCAGCGGCTCGGTCAAGGGCTCGGTGACGAAGGTCAACACGTCCGGGCGGCCGTCGACAAAGCGCTGGTCGTGCACCAGCCAGGTGGTCCACATGCTGCGGTCGCCAAAATCCACCGGGCGTGGCACGAACGGCACCGGCTTGGCCGGGTCGGAGACGTACTCTTCGAAGCCGGGCTGCCCGGCTGCGGGCGCCTTGAACGACAACTTGCCACCGGCCTGCAGATACAGCGGCCTGCTCGCCGCCGCGCAGCCCTTGGCGCAGCTGCGCGGCCAGGCTTGCAGGCGGTCCCAGTGGTTCTCGCCGGTGTTGTAGATGAACACCGGCGGTGTGCTGGCCTTGGGCGCGCCGTCGACCAGGTACTGGTCGAAGAACGGGCGCAGCACCTCGGAGCGGAACTGCCGCGCGGTATCGCCGTTGAAGTTCAGCGCGCCCAGCGAACCGCCATCGTAGTTCACCTGGCTGTGCCGCCACGGGCCCATCACCAGGTAGTTGAGCGTGTTGCCCTTGTCGCGCGGCTCCATCGCCGCGTAGCTATGAACCGCGCCCCACATGTCTTCCTGATCCCACAGGCCTTGCAGCCACATCGTGGGCACCTTCAGGGGCGTGCGCGCCATCACCTTGTCCAGCGCCTGCTCCTGCCAGAACGCATCGTAGGCGGCGTGTTCGGTGAGCTTGTGCCACCACGGCAACTGCTCGAGGCCGGCAGCCCTGGCGAAGTCGCCGGCCGAGCCGGCACGCAGGAAGTTGCTGTAGTCGTCGTGCCCCTGCCGCGCAATGCCGGTGCCCTTGCCGCGCTGGGTGAGCTGGCCGGTGAAGTAATCGAAGTTCACCTGGCGGAACGCGCCGTAGTTGAACCAGTCGTCGCCCATCCAGCCGTCGATCATCGGGCTTTCCGGCACCGCCACCTTGAGCGCCGGATGCGGGTTGGTCAGCGCCATCACCACGGTGAAACCTTCATAGGACGAGCCAATCATGCCGACCTTGCCGTTGGACTCCTTCACGTTTTTCACCAGCCAGTCGATGGTGTCCCAGGCATCGGTGGCATGGTCCACCTCGCTGGGATTGAGCGCACCGCGCAGCGGCCGGGTCATCACGTAATCGCCTTCGGAGCCGTACTTGCCGCGCACGTCCTGGATCACGCGGATGTAGCCGCCTTCCACGAACACGTCGTCGCCCTGCGCCAGCAGGTCCTTCATATGCGGCGATGCCATGCGCTCGGTGCGCCCGCTGGCGTTGTACGGGGTGCGCGTGAGCACCATCGGCGCGTTGCGCGCGCCCTTGGGCAGCACGATCACCGTATGCAGCTTGACCCCATCGCGCATCGGGATCATCACCTCGCGCTTGATGTAGTCGTTGGCGGCATCGCTGGCCACGAACGGCTTGCCGGTGATGTCCGGCGTCATTGCCGCGGTCTGGGCGAAGACGCTGCCGGTGCTGGCGGCAATGGCGGTGGCGAGCAGGCAGGCGGCAAGGCGGCGCATCGACAACTCCGGAGTGTGCGGGGGGCAATCGTCGACTGTAGGCAGACGCCGGGCTGCCGGGGGAGTGTCAAAGGTCGTGGTTGCGGCGTGCACTGGCCCCGAGTCTCTGTGGCGCCGACTGACTGACGGCCGGGCTGCGCGACCGTCGACTGCCCGCCTGTCCCGAAGTGGTGACGAGCTCCGGACCCTGAACATGCGGCGTGCACGCCAACCGCCGCAAGGCCGGCGCGTTGCAGCGCTCGCACTGCCGGCATCTGCGGTGGCTCTCCGCAGCTCCGCTGCGGCACCGTGTCGCGGGACGTGCGGCCAGCCACCTCCGCGGAGGACTAACCCGCAGTGCGTAACCCCTCGCTGCGCGCAGGGACATACCAACCGGCGCAGACGCGCGCCACGCCAACGGCGCCGCTGAGGGCGTCAGTGCCGCACCTGCCCCTCGCCGCGCACCACGAACCGCTCCACGGTGAGTGCCTCCAAACCCATCGGCCCATACGAATGCAGCCGCGTGGTGGAAATGCCGATCTCCGCGCCCAGGCCGAGTTCGCCGCCATCTGAAAACCGCGAAGAGGCATTGACCATCACCACCGCCGAGCGCAGCGACTGTACGAACTTGTCGGCGTTGGCTGCGTCCTGGGTGGCGATCACCTCGGTATGGTCCGAGCCGTACCGGCGGATATGGGCCAGCGCCGTGTCCAGGTCCGGCACCACGCGGATGGCCAGGATCAGCTCGAGATATTCGGCGGCATAGTCGTCATCGGTGGCCAGCGCGATCTCCGGCAGCAGCGCACGTGTTGCCGCGTCGCCACGCAGTTCGACGTGACGCGCGCGCAGTGCGGCGGCGGCGGCGGGCAGAAAGCGCTCTGCCACCTCCGCGTGCACCAGCAGGGTTTCCAGGGCGTTGCAGGCCGAGGGGCGGCTTGCCTTGCCATCGATCAGCAGGCGCACCGCAAGCTCCACGTTGGCCGACGCATCCACGAACAGATGGCACACGCCCTTGTAATGCTTGATCACCGGCACCCGCGCATGTTCGGCAACAAAACGGATCAGGCCTTCGCCGCCGCGCGGGATCGCCAGGTCGATGATGTCGCTGAGCTGCAGCAACTCCAGCATGGTCTCGCGGCGCAGATCCTGCACCAGCGTCAATGCCGCTTCAGGGATATCGGCCGCGCGCAAGGCACGCTGCAAGGCATGCGCGATGGCGGTGTTGGAGTGGATCGCTTCGGAGCCACCGCGCAGGATCACGCCATTGCCGGCCTTGATGCACAGCGCTGCCGCATCGGCAGTCACATTCGGGCGCGCTTCGTAGATCATCGCGATCACCCCCAGCGGCACGCGCACCTTCTGCACGCGGATGCCGTTGGGGCGCGTGTCATCACGCGTGACCTGGCCGACCGGATCGGGCAATTGCGCGACCTCGCGCAAGGCTGCGGCGATGCCGGCCAGGCGCTTGTCGTCCAGTGCCAGCCGGTCGAGCATGGCCGTACCGGTTCCCTTGGCGCGGGCGGCTTCAAGATCGAGCGCGTTGGCGGCAAGGATCGATGCGGCATCGGCTTCCAGCGCGACAGCCATCGCCTCGAGCAGGTCCTGCTTGGCTTGCGCAGAAAGTTGCGAGAGCACCTGCGCCGCATCACGGCATTGCAGGGCGAGGGATTTGATGGTCATTGTGGAATCGGGAGTAGGGAATCGGGAATGGTAAAAGCACGCGCCATCACTTTACTGCGACAGAATCGGCAGCGGGAAAGTTGGCTGGAAACGCTCTTGCGATTCCCGATTCCCGATTCTCAATTCCCCGCTACAAAAGCACCAAATCATCGCGATGCACCACGTTCTCGCCATAGCTATACCCAAGCACGCTGTCGATCTCGCGCGAATGGCGGCGTGCGATGCGGCGGATATCCACCGCCGAATACTGGCTGACGCCGCGCGCCAGGCAACGCTCGCCATCATGATCGCGCAGACGGATCTCCACCATGTCGCCGCGCCGGAAATCGCCCTCCGCGCCGGCCACCCCGCCCGGCAGCAGCGAGGCGCCCTTGTCGGTCAGCGCGGCGGCGGCACCGGCATCGATCAGGATCGCGCCCGCTTCCACCGGCGCGTGCCGCAGCCAGTACTTGCGCGCGGCGATGCGCGTGCGCGCGGCATGGATACGCGTGCCGCGCAGGCGGTCCTGCGCCAGGCCGCGCACCACCTCGCCACTGCGGCCATTGAACAGATAGGTCTCGATGCCGGCCGCGCCGGCCTTGGCGGCGGCCTCCAGCTTGGTGCGCATGCCGCCGGTACCCACGCTGCTGCCGCTGCCGCCGGCCATGGCCAGCACCTGCGGCGTCAGTTCGGGCACATCGTCCAGGGGCCGCGCCAGCGGATTGCTGCGTGGGTCGGCGCTGTACAGGCCATCGATGTCGGTGGCAATGAACAAGGCATCGGCATCGACCAGCGCGGCCACGATTGCGGCCAGGTTGTCGTTGTCGCCCAGCTTGAGCTCATCCACCGACACGGTGTCGTTTTCGTTGATCACCGGCAACGCGCCCAGCCGCAATAACTCGCCCAGGGTGGCGCGTGCGTTGAGATAGCGGCGGCGGTTACGCAGGTCGTCGTGGGTGAGCAACACCTGCGCTACCGGGCGCTCGAAAAAGCGCTGCCACAGTGCGATCAACTGCGCCTGGCCCAATGCCGCCAGCGCCTGCCGCGCGGCGATCGGCGCGCCGATCTCGGCGGCCTTCGGCAGGATCGCGCGGCCGGCAGCCACGGCGCCCGACGACACGATCACCAGTTCGCGCCCGGCGATCAGATTGGCCGACACGAATTGCGCCAGCCCCAGCGCAAAGCGCGGCGACACCCCCCCGCCATCGGCAGCGAGCAGGCTGCTGCCGACCTTGAGCACCGCGCGCCGCCACGGCGGCAGGGGCTGCTCGATGAAAGGCGAAGGGCGTGCAGGCGTGGTCATGTCGGCGGCGGCTCAGTGCGTGTTCCACTCGTGGACGGTCAGCGTCGATGCGCCGCGCAGCACCAACGGGTCGCTCGCCACGATCTGCTGCGCCTGCGCCAGGCCCTGCACGTTGACCAGCACATACGCACCGCCGCTGCCGTCGCTGAAGCCACCGGTCAGTTCAAGCTGCCCGGCCGCGCGCAGCGCGTCGAGAAATGCGCGATGCGGCGCCACCACATCGGCAGGAAACTGCGGATTGCGCATCGCCAGCACCAGATAACGTGTGGACATCAGCCTGCCTCGCTATCGGCGGCGGGCGTGGGCTCGTTGCGGCCGAACGGCGTGGAAATCACCAGGAACCGCGCTTCCACATCCGCAAGATTGTGCATCTGATGGCTGGAACCCGGTGGCACGTGCAGGCTTTGCCCGGCGCGCAGGACATGCCGCTCGCCGTCCAGCTGCAGCATCACCTCGCCGGACAACACATAGAAAAAATGCCGCGCGCGGCTGTGCCGGTGGCGCAACTCCGCAGCACCCGGCGGCATGTGCTCTTCAAGCACGCTCAGGTTGGGGTCGCGCAACAGGTGCCAGCCGTCGCAGGCCTCGCCCCAGGGGTAATGCTCTGCGCTGTCGGTGCTGATCATGATCATCAGCGCAGCGCCTCCCAACGGGCACGCAGCACATCCAGTTGCAGGTCCGCAGCGGCGCCCGGCGAGACGCGTGCGGCCAGGCTGCCTTCCGGCGTGCGCCCCTGCCCTGCAGTGTCGGACGATTCGGCCGCGGCCTTGTAGGCCTCGCGGAACGGCACACCGGCCACGGCCGCTTCCACCGCCACATCGGTGGCATACATGCCCGAATCGATGGCCGCATGCAGCTTGTCCGGCCGCCATTCCAGATTGGCCAGCAATGCCGGCAGCAGCTCCAGCGCGGCCAGCCCACGGCCGAAGCCATGCACGATGGCGCCCTTGCTGCTCTGCAGGTCGCGGTGATAGCCCGAGGGCAGCGACAGCAGCTGTTCGATCTCCGTGCGCGCGGCCGCCACGCTGGCGTGGGTGGCACGCATCAGTTCGATCACGTCCGGGTTGCGCTTGTTCGGCATGATCGAACTGCCGGTGGTGTACTGCGCCGGCAATGCAACGAAGGCGAACTCGCCGCTGGTGAACAGCGACAGATCCCAGGCAATCCGGCGCAGATCCAGCGTGGCGCTGCCCAAGGCTTCGAGCGCCGCCAGCTCGTATTTGCCGCGCGAGAGCTGGGCGTAGATGGGCGAGACCTGCAGCCGCGCAAACCCCAGCTCGGCGGTGGTATGCGCACGATCCAGCGGCAGGTTCACGCCATAGCCGGCGGCGGTACCGAGTGGATTGCTGTCCACCAGCTGCAAGGTGTCGGTGGCGCGCACTGCGTTGTCGATAAAGGCTTCCGCCCAGCCTGCCCACCACATGCCGGCCGACGACACCACCGCACGCTGGATGTGCGTGTAACCGGGCACCGGCAAGTCGGCCTCGGCTTGGGCACGGTCCAGCGCCACCTTGGCGATCTCCGCGCTAAGCGTCGCCACACGCTGCAGCTTGTCCTTCAACCACAGCCGCGTGGCGACCAGGATCTGATCGTTGCGGCTGCGCCCGGTATGGATCTTGCGGCCGGCATCGCCCAGACGCTCGGTCAGGCGCGCTTCGATGGCCGAATGGCAGTCCTCGTACTGTTCATCGAGCACGAACGCACCGCTGCGGAAGTCGTCGGCCAGCAGATCGAGCTGCTCGCTCAGACCGCCCAGCTCGTGCAGCGACAGGATGCCGATGTGCTGCAGCCCCTGCGCATGCGCCTTGCTGGCAGCGATGTCGTGCAGGAAGAACTCGCGGTCCAGGATGACGTCGTCGCCGGCCAGGAAGCTCTGGATCTTGGCGTCCACCGCCACGCCGGGTTTTTGCCACAACAGATTGGTCATTGGGGGTCCTTTTGCGGGACCGGGGACCCGGAACCCGGAACCCGGAAAGGCAGGAGCATTTGCCCTTGCTTCTCCGGGTCCCGGGTCCCCGGCCCCGGGTCCCGACGATTACAGTGGAATTGCCATCAGCTCGTCCCAGCCCAGCGCCAGGTTGAGGTTCTGCATGGCCTGGGTAGCGGCGCCCTTGAGCAGGTTGTCCAGCGTTGCCACCACCACCACGCGCTTGTTGCCGGGCGCCAACGTGACACCACCGATCTGCACACCGTGCCTGCCGGCGATGCGGCTCACCCACGGCGCCTCATCGACCATCTCGATCAGTGGCTCGTCGGCGTACCGCTGCGCATAGCGCGCCTGGATCTGCTCGCGCTTCAGCGGCTGCTGCAACCACAGATTGACGGTCATGGTGATGCCACGGAAATGCGGCGCCACGTGCGGCATGAACTCCACCGGCACGCCGAGCTGCGCAGACACTTCGCGCTCGTGCATATGGTTGGTCAGCGCATACGGCATCAGGTTGTCCGCCAGCAACGCGGGGTTGTTCTTGTCCGAGGGCGTGGTGCCCGCACCGGAATAGCCGGACACGCCGAAGCACTGCGGTGGACCGGCCAGTTGATCGAGCAACGGCGCGATGGTCAGCTGCATGGCGGTGGCATAGCAGCCCGGGTTGCTGATGCGCTTCTGCCCGGCGTACCTGGCGCGCGTCAGCTCCGGCAGCCCGTAGTACCAGGCCGGATCGAAACGATAATCGGCGGACAGATCGATCAGCAGCGTCTGCGGCCTGGTGGCCTCGATCGCAGCGACGAATGGCTCGGCCTTGCCGTTGGGCAACGCCAGGATCACCACGTCGGCGGCCTTGGCAGCCACCGCATCGGCATCCAGGCTTTCGTAATGCAACTCGCCCTCATAGGACTGGTTATGCTCGGCCACGCGCTGGCCGGCCAGTTCACGCGAGGACACGAACGCAAGTTGCAGATGCGGATGCGCCGCTACCAGCTTGATCAGTTCCGAACCGGTATGCCCGCGGGCGCCGACAATCCCGATCGTTGTCGTTGTTTGAGCAGTCATGCGTTTGCTTCCAGGCGGAACTGCAGGTGGCGTTTCACCCCGGCCCATTCCGTATCGATGATGGAGAACACCACGGTATCGCGCGGCGTGCCGTCGGCGTGGCGGGTGTGATTGCGCAGCACCCCGTCCTGCTTTGCGCCCAGCCGCGCGATCGCGGCGCGCGAGGTGTGATTGAACCAGCTGGTCTCGAACACCACGCTCAGGCAGCCCAGCGTCTCGAACGCATGCTGCAGCAACATCAGCTTGGCTTCGGTGTTGACGCCGCTGCGCTGTACGCGTGGCGCGTACCAGGTGTAGCCGATCGACAGCCGCGGCACGCTGGCATCCAGGGCGTAGTAGCGCGTGCAGCCCACGATCTCGCCGGCGGCATCGCGCACCACGTACGGCAGCGCCGTGCCATCGGCGCGCGCCGCCAGGGCAGCCGCGATGTAGGCGTCCACCTGGGCCGGTGCCGGCACGCCGGTGTACCACAGCTGCGACAACGACCCGTCGCCCAGCGCAGCGCGCATGCCGTCGGCATGGGCTGTCTGCAAGGGCTCAAGCGTGGCGTGCTGCCCACGCAGGACAGGCAGTTGGCTCCACGACGATGGCAACGCAATGGATGTCATCGCACTCAGCCCAGCAAGGTCGGCTGACGCGTCGCGCAATGCGCCACGCAGTGCTGGATCTGCTCGAAATTTTCCAGCCCGTACCAGAACACTTTCCACTTTTCCTGCTTGATGCAGCCGTCGGATTCGGCGTAGTAGAAGATGTTGACCTGGTTGTTGTGACGCGAGCGCCAGAACAGCTGCGGCGTTTCTTCGCGCATCACGTTCCACACCGCGCGGCCCAGGCCCTCGCCTTGCGCATCGTCGAGCACGGCGAACTTGTCCAGGTAGGTCAGCCGGCCGGCACCGAACTGGCCTTCGTCGGTCAGGATCACCGCAGCGCGATAGTTTTCGCTCACATAGGCACGCAGCAGCTTGGTCGTGCTGAAATAGTCCGGTACCAGCGTGCGGCCAAAGCTTGATTCAATCAGCGAGGTCAGCCGCGGCAGATCCAGTTCGTCCCACGAGCTGGCGCGCAGCACGCGCTCGCCACGGCGCACCAGCGTGCCCGAGCCCTTGTGCGTGAACAGCTCCTTGGCCAGGTCCGCCGGCCGGGTGATCGACACCGACGATTCCAGCGGCAGGCGGTCGAGCAAGTCCTTGATCTGCTCGATCTTCACCCGCATGCCGCCATTGATCCACGGCTGCTGCATCAGATGATCGAACTCGGTGGACAGGTTGATCGAATCGATCAGCTTGCCATCGGCATCCAGCAGGCCACCGGTGCCGGTGAGGAAGATGATCTTGTACGGCTGCAGCTCCTGCACCAGTTCGTTGGCAGCGAAATCCGCATTGACGTTGAGGATCTGCCCGCTGGGCGTTTCGCCCAGGCTGGTGATCACCGGGATGGAGCCAGCCTGCAGGCTGGCCTCGATCGGCGCCAGATTGACCGCCTTGACCTCGCCGACCAGGCCATACGTATCGCGATCCAGATACTGCGCCTCGAACACACCACCGGTGATCGACGTCGCACGCGCGCCGTTCTGCTGCAGCGCCTCCACCAGCTTGAGATTGGACGCCTGGAACACCTTGCGCACGATCGCCAGCGCTTCCGGCGAGGTCACCCGCAGGCCGTTGACGGTCTGTTTTTCGATGCCTGCCGCCGACAGCTCGGCATCCAGCTGCGGGCCCGCACCGTGCAGGACGATCGGCGTCAGCCCTACCTCCTGCAGGAACGACAGCGACGAGGTCAGTGCGTCCAGGTCGTCGCGCAGCACGGCGCCGCCCACCTTGACCACTGCAAAGCGCTTGGCATCCAGCTGCGAAAAACGCTTGAGGTACTGGCTGATTTCCTTGGCGCTGGCCATGCTCGAAAGCAGGCGCACGATGGTCTGGCGGGTCTGTTTGTGGGGCTGTGCGGAGAGGGACATTGCCGTGATCGAAAGAGGAAGGGATGCGCCAGGCGCGGAAGGCGGTTACAGGGAACCGTTGATGATGCGGTGCACCGACTCGGCGTAACGCTGCAGTTGCTCCAGGGTGACGAACTCATCGGCGGTGTGCGCCTGTGCGATATCGCCCGGGCCGTAGACCAGCGCGGTGTAGCCGCCTGCCGAAAACAGCGAGGCCTCGGTCCAGAAGTCCACCGCATTGCCGATCGGCAGGTCCAGCGCATCGGCCACGTCGCGCGCGGCCAGGCGACGTTCTTCTGCACGCGCGATGTCGCCTGAGGGCAGGCTCGGGCCGCGAAAGGTTTCTTCGAAATGCGCTGCTGCCGGATCGGCAAACCCGGCGAAGGTCGCCAGCAGGCCATCCACGTCCATCGATGGCAACGGGCGGAAACCAAACCGCAGCTCAGCCGCCGGCGCAATCATGTTGGCCTTGATGCCGCCATCGACACGGCCGATGTTGAAGCGCAATCCGGTCAATCCGCCGAAGCGTGCATGCGCCAGCGACTCGACATGATCCAGCGCCTTGCCGCCCCAGCGCATCGCCTGGTGCAAGGCGCTTGCAGAAGGGTCCTGCTTGCCCGATGCATGCCCGGCGCGGCCGGCAAACCGCATCAGCACCGAGCTGATGCCGCGGTGTGCCAGCACCGCTTCGCTCATGGTGGGCTCGGCCACCAGCACCGCTTCGAAGACCGGGACCCGGGACCCGGGACCCGGGACCACGGGGTGGGCGGCCAGAAACGCCGCGATACAGCGCGGGTCGTTGGCTTCTTCGTCGGACGAGAACAGAAACGCCGCGTCGCCATTGCCGGCATTGGCCGCCGCCACCAAGGCCGCTGCCGCGCCCTTGATGTCGCACACGCCCAGCCCGATCACGCGGTCGTCGGTGCGCCGCATCACGTGCGGGTCGGCAGTCCAGTGCGGCGAATCCGGCACGGTGTCCAGATGCACATTGAACAGGTACTTCGGCGTGCCGCGTACCGCATACAGGCTCACGGCCCCGTCGCCGTGGTCGATCACCTCGACCTCGAACCCCGGCAACTGCGCGCGCAGGTACTCGAAGACGCCACCGGTGGTGATCGCACGCGGCGGGTTGCGGGTGTCGAAGGACACCAGCTGTTGCAGATGCGTCAGTGTGTTGTCGAGCAGTGTGGTCATTGATCGCGTCTTGATTGCGTCGGGTCGCGTGTGATTGGTCTTTTTTGAGTGCGTCGGGCAGCGTGGGTCGATCGTTCCAACGCCCATCCAGCCCTTCCCCCGCCTGCGGGGGAAGGTGCCCGGCAGGGCGGATGGGGGCATGCGGCAGGCCGCCCTCATCCGGCGCTATGCGCCACCTTCTCCCGCATGCGGGAGAAGCAACGTCGTCTGCGGAGCGATTGCCTCAGCGGTTCACCTGCGCATACAACGTGGAGCTCATCCCGAACAACTTGATGAAGCCTTCGGCTTCTTCCACACCCCAGTCGGCCGATTGCGCATACGTCGCGCCCTTGGTGTTGAGCAGGTGCGGCGAACGCACCGCCACCGCATCGACGCGGCCACCGCGGGTTTCCAGCGTGACTTCGCCGTTGACCTTGGCCTGCGAGGACTTCAGGAATGCCTCGATGTCGGTCTTGAGCGGGTCGTGGTAGAAACCTTCGTACACCAGCTCCACCCACTTGCGCGCCACGTCCGGCTTGAAGCGGTTCTGCTGCTTGGTCAGCACTGCATCTTCCAGCGCACGGTGCGCGGTGAGCAGCGAAATCAGACCCGGCGCCTCGAACACGATGCGGCCCTTCAGGCCGATCACGGTGTCGCCGGTGTAGACGCCGCGGCCCACGCCGTATTGCGCGAACAAGGTGTTGAGCTTGGCCAGGATCTTCGCACCCGGCAGCGGCTTGCCATCGAGCTCGACGGCCTCGCCCTCGACGAACTTCAGCGTCACCGTCAGTGCCTCGGTCGGCCACGCGCTGCGCGGCGCGCACCAGCCACGTGCACCCTCGCCCGGCGCTTCCCAACGGTCGATCTCGCCGCCGGACATGGTCAGGCCCAGCAGGTTCTCGTTGATGGTGTAGGCCTGCTGCTTGGCACGCACGCCGAAGCCGCGCGCTTCCAGGTACTTCTGCTCGTAGGCACGCGTCTGCGTGTGTTCCTTCTGGATTTCACGGATCGGCGCGACGATCTGGTAATCGCCCAGTGCCTTCACCGCCAGGTCGAAACGCACCTGATCGTTGCCCATGCCGGTGCAGCCGTGCGCAATGATGCGCGTACCCAGTTCTTCGGCGCGCTTGAGCGCGGCATCCACGATCAGGTAACGGTCCGACACCAGCAACGGATACTGGCCCTGGTAGCCCTCACCCGCCCACACGAACGGCTTGACGAAGCCTTCCCAGATCGCCGGACCGCCATCGACGGTGACATGGCTGGCGGCGCCCAGTTCGGCGGCACGCTTCTCGATGAACTCACGCTCTTCGGCATCCACCCCACCGGTGTCGGCGAACACGGTATGCACCGCATAGCCGCGTTCCTGCAGATACGGAATGCAGAAGCTGGTGTCGAGACCACCGGAGAAAGCGAGGACGATATCTTTGCTGCTCATGACGAAGATCCTGGGGGAAAAAATTGGAAGAAGTTAGGCGGCAACCACGATGCTGGGTTCGCAGCGCACCGGGAAGTTGACCGAACGGGCGATGAAACAGGCTGCGTGCGCACCATGGTGTAGCGCCTCTGCGGCCACCGGATCACCGGCAGAAATCGTCACGACCGGACGCAGCACCACCTCGCTGAACTGGCCGCGGCCCGCGTCGGTCAGCATCGTGCCGCTGGCCTCATCGATGTAACCGCGTACCACCACGCCGGCTTCGGCAGCCAGATGCAGGTACCACAGCATGTGGCAGGCCGACAGCGAGGCCACCAGCAGATCCTCAGGGTTGTGCCGCGAGGCGTCGCCACGGAACGCTGGGTCGGACGAACCGGCCAGCGTCGGCTTGCCGGCGATGGCAATCTCGTGCTCGCGGCCGTAACCGCGGTAGCTGCCGGTGCCCTCGCCGCGATCGCCGGTCCAGGTGATCTGCGCGGTGTAGTGATGGGCTTGGCCGCTCATGCCCCGCCCTGGCCCACCAGGGCAGCCATGATCGCCTTCTGCACATGCAGGCGATTTTCGGCTTCATCGATGGCGATGCAGTTGGGCGAATCCATCACCGCGTCGGTGGCCTTGACGTTGCGACGCAGCGGCAGGCAATGCGAGAACACGCCGTTGTTGGTCAGCGCCATCTTGCGTTCGTCGACGATGAAGTGCTGGTACTGGTCGCGGATCGGCTTTTCCGGCTCCCAGTTGCCGAAGAACGGCAGCGCGCCCCAGCTCTTGGCATACACCACATCGGCGCCGGCATAGGCGCTGTCGATGTCATGGCTCACCTGCAGCGAACCGCCGCTTTCGGCCACGTTCTGCGCCGCCCAGTCCATGTAGCGCTGGTCCAGGATGTAGTCCGGCGTCGGGCACAGCAGGGTCACGTCCATGCCCATGCGGGTGGCGATCGTCAGCGCGGAATTGGCTACCGCGGTGTTGAGCGGCTTGGGGTGGTAGGTCCAGGTCAGCACGTACTTCTTGCCGCGCAGATCCTGCGTGCCGAAATGCTCCTGCAGCGCCAGCGCATGCGCCAGCTCCTGGCATGGGTGGGTGATGGTCTCCATGTTGATCACCGGCACCGGCGAATACTTGGCAAAGCTCTTGAGCACCTGGTCCTCGCGGTCCTTGGACCAGTCGACGAACTTCGGAAACGCGCGCACGCCGATCAGGTCGACATAGCGTCCCAGCACGCGCGCCACTTCGGCGATGTGCTCCTCCGTATCCCCGTCCATCACCGTGCCCAGGTTGAATTCGATCGGCCACGCATCCTTGCCCGGCTGCAGCACCACCGCATGCCCACCCAGCTGGAACGCGCCCAGCTCGAAACTGGTGCGGGTGCGCATCGACGGGTTGAAGAACACCAGCGCGATCGACTTGCCCTTCAGCTCGCTTCCCAGCTTGTTGCGTTTGAACAGCGCGGCCTGGGTCAACAGCGCGTCCAGGTCGGCGCGGCTCCAGTCCTGGGTGTTCAAGAAGTGCTTCAGTGACATCGATCGATCCTTTGCTGCGTGCTGCTGCTGCGTGGTCCGCCAGGAGCGACGGGGTGCGCGACATGCGCGTTTCTTGCGGTTGAAACTTTCGTGACGCCAAAACGAAAAAACCCAGCCTGCGGGCTGGGTTCTCAACGACGGACAGCAAAACGCCCCGGTTACCCAGCGAAAATGTGGGATTCCGGTCGGCGGGCACGCGAGGTCATGCCGGAGGCCATCCGGGCGGCGCTGGTGTCGTGCTGAAAGGGGTTTGCTTGCATAGGGCGCGAATCCTCGCATGCATGCGGGCACGGCGCAACCGCTATGCGTCTCATCGCGGCGGCGCGACGATGGCATCGGGAATGTACGGGGTCACCGAGACCCGGATGCGCAGCCGGTTGCCCGGATCTTCCGGTAACCGCGAGCGGTATTTGGTGCCCTTGTAGACGTAATCCACGTCGAAGGCGATCGGGCGCCGGAACTCGCGCGGCACTTCCACCACCTTGCAATTACGGCGCGTGCTGGTCGGCGGCACCGCCGCTGGCGCCGCCGGCTCGGGACGCCGCGAGAACATTTCCTTGACCGAGTCGACCATGCGGTTGATGCGCCCCTCGTCCTCGGCCGGCGTGGCCGCCACCTGGGCCGCCTGCTCGGACTCGCACTGTTCTTCGATGCGGGTGGCGCGCAAGGTCTGGTAGACCGGCTCCACATTGAGCACCTGCGCGTAGTCCAGCTTCACGTTCTCGATCACCACGACCCGGTTCTTGGGGTCCGGCTCTGCCGCGTGCACCGAGGTTGCCTGCCAGGCCAGGACACACAGCAGCATGAAGAACGGAGAAGGTCGCATCAGTACCAGGAAGGCGCAGCCGGGCAATACGTAAGTGTATGGAGCTTGCGATCTCCGGGGCTGAACGCAGCCCATCCGGTTACCGGTGTCACGGTGCCGGTTCGCCATCCTGCCGCAACGGGCTAGAATCGCGCGGTTACCCTTTTTCGGATGCCGATGAGCCTGCGCCTGCATAACAACCTGACGCGGCGGGTCGAGCCGTTCGCGCCGCTCGATCCGTCCAGCCCCACCCTGTATGTGTGCGGCCCCACCGTCTACAACTACGCGCACATCGGCAACGCCCGCGGCCCGGTGGTGTTCGACGTCCTGGCCGCGCTGCTGCGGCGCCGCTATGGCGCGCTGCGCTACGCACGCAACATCACCGACGTGGACGACAAGATCAACGCCGCCGCGCAGGCGCAGGGCGTGCCGATCTCGACCATCACCGACCGCTTCGCCGCGATCTACCGGCAGGACATGGCCGCGCTCGGCGTGGTGCCACCGGACATCGAACCGGAGGCCACCGCACACATCCCGCAGATCGTGGCGATGATCGAGCAGTTGATCGCCAGTGAGCATGCCTACGCCGCCGAAGGCCACGTCCTGTTTGCGGTCGCCAGCTTCGAAGGCTACGGCAAGCTGTCGCGCCGCGCCCCGGACGAGATGCTGGCCGGCGCGCGCGTGGACGTGGCGCCCTACAAGCGCGACCCCGGCGACTTCGTGCTATGGAAGCCGTCCAGCGACGACCTGCCCGGCTGGGACTCGCCCTGGGGCCGCGGCCGCCCGGGCTGGCATATCGAATGCTCGGCGATGGCCGCCGCGCATCTGGGCCCGACCATCGACATCCACGCCGGCGGCGTGGACCTGCAGTTCCCGCACCACGAAAACGAGATTGCGCAGAGCGAGTGCGCGCACGGCGGCGCCACCTTCGCACGCTTCTGGCTGCACAACGGCATGCTCAATTTCAGCGGCGCCAAGATGAGCAAGTCGCTGGGCAATATCGAAACCGTGCACGACCTGATCGCCAGGCATCCGCCGGAGGCATTGCGCCTTGCCCTGCTGAGTGCGCATTACCGGCAGCCGCTGGATTGGTCGGAGGCGTTGATCGAGGACCAGGTCAAACGGCTAGATGGCTTGTACGGCACCTTGCGAGGCCTGCAGGCGGTTGAAGCGGAGCCAACGATTCCCGAGCCGATCGAAGACGCGCTCAACGACGATCTCAACACGCCGCTGGCGCTTGCGGTGCTGGCAAAGCTGGCGAAGGAAGCCAACCGGGCGCTGCTCGATGTCGCTTCGGCCGGCAACCCGACGAACGCCCCGAGCCCGGACACGCTTGCAGCATTGCAACGCGCCAAGGCCGAGCTGCTGGGCGCCGGACTGGCACTGGGCCTGTTGCAGCAGGACCCGGACGCCTGGTTCTCGCGCGGCACCGACGCTGGCGACGATGCACGCATCACCGCGCTGGTGGAAGAACGCAGCGCCGCGAAGAAAGCCAGGGATTTCGCCCGTGCCGACGCCATC
The DNA here is from genome assembly GCF_041479385.2 of Xanthomonas sp. NCPPB 1068. Classification (NCBI taxonomy): domain Bacteria; kingdom Pseudomonadati; phylum Pseudomonadota; class Gammaproteobacteria; order Lysobacterales; family Lysobacteraceae; genus Xanthomonas; species Xanthomonas sp. NCPPB 1068. The sequence goes on from NZ_CM192986.1 coordinate 2,599,138, forward strand.
CGCACGCAACTGGCAGACGAAGGCATCGTGCTCGAAGACACCCCGCAGGGCGTACGCTGGAAGCGCGCATGACCCTCCCTTCTCCCGCCGGGAGAAGGTGGCGCGCAGCGCCGGATGAGGGTGCGGGCGAAGCCTCATGAGAGACCTTGATGCATGTGACTGCGCACGTACCCTCACCCCAACCCCTCTCCCGGCGGGAGAGGGGCTAATTCATGGCAAAGCCCTATTCCACGACACATTCCTTTGACGTACTTATTTTGAAACCGCACGTGCATACCCATCTCTCCGACGCACACGCCTGTCCCTTCTCCCACCGGGAGAAGGTGGCGCGCAGCGCCGGATGAGGGTGCGGGCGAAGCCACATGCATCAACACGCCATGCTTGGCGCGCACCTCACTCCGGCCCTGCTCTGCGACCCGGCCCGCGCTGGCAGCGCGGTTGCTCCAAGGCCCGCGCGCCGGTGGCACGCAAACCACGCCTTCTCGCCCCAGCGCGAAAGGGGCTTTGACCAACGCTTCTGGATGTCCTGATGACCAACTCCCCCTTTCCGCTCGAACCCACTGCCGTCGAGGCACAGACGGCCATTGCCGATGAGTTTTCCTTCTTCGGCGACTGGTCCGAGCGCTACCAGTACCTGATCGACCTGGGCCGCAAACTGCCCACCTTCCCCGAACAGTGGAAGACCGAAGAACACCGCCTGCACGGCTGCCAGTCGATGGTGTGGATCGTGCCCGAAGGCAATGCCGAGCGGCTGGACTTCCATGCCGTCAGCGATTCGGCCATCGTTTCGGGGCTGATCTATCTGGCATTGCGCGTGTATTCCGGGCGTAGCGCGCAAGAGATTCTGGCTACCGAGCCGGACTACATCGCCGGCATTGGTTTGGCCAAGCACCTGTCGCCGACCCGCAGTAACGGCGTGGCCGCCATGCTGGCCTTCATCCGCGACACCGCGCGCGCGCAGCAGTGAGCACGCCCGCGCCCTCGCCTGCCGATTCGTTGCGCACGCTGTTTGCCCATCCAGGGTTTGGCCTGGTGCTGCTGTACCGGGTGGCGGCGATGCTGTCGTACCAGATCGTGGCGGTCACGGTCGGCTGGCACATCTACGAGATCACCCGCAATCCGCTCTCGCTGGGCCTGATCGGCCTGGCGGAGATCCTGCCGTTCTTCTGCATTGCCCCGTTTGCCGGCTATCTGGTCGATCACCTGCCGCGTCGCCGGCTGGGCATGGTGGCGGTGCTGGGCCTGGTCGCCACTGCACTCCTGCTGCTGGCGATCACGCAAGGCTGGTTGCCGGTGCAAGGCGTGTGGCCGATCTATGCCGCCATTGCGCTGACCGGCGCGGCGCGCTCGTTCCTGTCGCCGGTCTACAACGCCCTGTTCGCCCGTGCACTGCCGCGCGAAGCGTTCGCGCGCGGCGCCAGCGTCGGCAGCGTCACCTTCCAGGCCGGCATGGTGATCGGCCCGGCGCTGGGCGGCGTGCTGGTCGGCTGGGGCGGCAAGGGGCTGGCCTATGGCGTGGCTGCCAGCGTGGCGATGGTGGCGATCCTGGCGCTGGCGCTGTTGCGCGTGAGCGAGCCGGTCAACGAGGGCCCGCGCGCGCCGATCTTCCGCAGCATCGCCGAAGGCGCGCAGTTCGTGCTGTCCAACCAGATCATGCTGGGCGCGATGGCGCTGGACATGTTCTCGGTCCTGCTGGGCGGCGCGGTGTCGATGCTGCCGGCCTTCATCCACGACATCCTGCACTACGGCCCGGAAGGCCTGGGCATCCTGCGCGGTGCGCCGGCACTGGGCTCGATCGTGGTGGGCGTCTGGCTGGCGCGCCACCCGTTGCAGCGCAACGCCGGGCGTGTGCTGATGCTGTCGGTGGCCGGGTTCGGGTTGTGCACCATCGCCTTCGGGCTGTCGCGTCATTTCTGGCTGTCGGCGGCGATCCTGCTGGTGTACGGGATGTGCGACGGGGTGTCGGTGGTGGTGCGGCAGACCATCCTGCAGCTGGCCACGCCCGATGCCATGCGCGGCCGGGTGTCGTCGATCAACGGCATCTTCATCGGCTCGTCCAACGAGCTGGGCGCGTTCTACGACGGCGTGATGGCACGCCTGGTCGGGCTGGTGCCGGCGGTGGTGATCGGCGGCTGCGTCACCCTGAGCGTGGTGGCGACCACGGCCTGGAAGGCGCCGCGCCTGCGCAAGCTGGATTTGCGCGAGCTGCAATAGCGGGATGCACAGGCAGCAGCGGCCGCGGATGCGGTCGCTGCTGCCTGTCGCGTTGGAGCATCCTTGCGCCGCACGCCGGCACACGCGCCGGCTGCATGCCCTGCCATGGGTGGCTACATCACGCGGCGCGCGATGCGACGGCGCGATACCACGATGACTGCGTCCGGCCAACCTAAGACGTGTGCCGGGCGCATTACGCCGCAAGCGTTCCGCCCGGTCCGCTACTTCGCGCGTGGCTCCAGCAAGGCGCGCAGTCCGGCCGCCTGTTCGGACGTCGGGCTGGCGGCAATCAACTGCTCGATGCTCAGGCGATATGCGCGGCCTTGCGCCTGCGCGCCGAGTACCGCCACGTCTCGGCCTGCTCGGCCGCTGCTGGCGCTGCCCGCGTCGCGGCGCAGGCCAGCGCGCAGGCGATGCCCAACAAGATTGCTGCTCGCTGCATGTCTGCCTCCTGCGCGCCGCGCACCGGGTGGCAGCCATGTCGGCCCTGCCGCTGCGGCTCACCGTACGCCTGCACACCGCGCGCGGCGACCATAAAAAAACCCCGCGCTGGCGGGGTCTTTCGTGAGCGTCGAGGCGCCGAATCAGTCGCCCTGCTGCTTCTGCAGATGCTCCCAACGCTCCTGGGCGTCGATGGTGCGCTCGGCGGTGAGACGCGCTTCCAGGCGATCCAGACCGATTTCTTCGCCAGTATCGACGCAGTACCCGTAGTCGCCGTCTTCCAGACGCTTGAGGGTGCTGTCGATCTTGGAGATCAGCTTGCGTGCGCGGTCACGCGCGCGCAGTTCCAGCGAGTTCTCGGTCTCGCGCGTGGCACGCTCGGCTTCGTCGCCGATGTCGCGCACTTCTTCGCGCAGGTTTTCGATGGTCTGCTTGGATTCCTCGACCATCTCGTTGCGCCAGCTCTGCAGGCGCTGACGGAAGTATTCCTGCTGCAGCTTGCTCATGTACTCCTCGTCCGCAGACGGCTTGTAGCCCTGCGGGAGGATCGGGCGCCCGGTGGCGTCGTCGGTCTTGTAGTCGACCACCTTGTACTTGGTCTTGGGCGTCTGACTGGACGGCTTGGCGGTCACGGCCACAGCCACCTTGCCGACCGGACGGGTCGCGGCGGGCTTGGCGGGGGCTTCGGTTTTGGTTGGCGTTTTAGCGGAAGATTTCGAAACGGGCACGGGATTCTTAGGTGACGGGGTCGCAGGCTTTGCCGGCTTCGCAGGGACGGCCTTGGGGGCCGGTGCGGGCGCGGGCTTTTCAGCCTTGACCGGGACTGACTTGGCCGCAGCCGGCTTGGTGGCCGGCTTCGGTACGGACTTGGACGCCGCCGGCTTTGCGGCCGGCTTGGCGGCAGCCGGAGCTGCCTTGCTGGCCGCCGGCTTGGCAGCAGTCTTGGCGACAGGTTTCGCGGGCTTGGTCGCTGCGGGCTTGGAGACCGGCGCCTGCTTGGCAGCGGTCTTGGTCGCAGCTGCCTTCTTGGCAACCGGTTGCTTGGGGGCCGGCGCCGCCTTCTTGGCGGCCGGTTTTGCAGCGGCGGGCGCCGCTGCCTTCTTCGCAACGGGTTTGGCGGACTTCTTGGCGGCCTCTACGGCCTTTTTTGCAGGTTTTTTAGCAGCCACGAAACGCTCTTCCTTGGTTCCCCCGGGGCCCGGGAAAGCGGGTCTTTATAGCGTACCCCGCAGACCCCCGGCAACCACCTATTAATGCAACTCGCATATGATTGGCAAGTGATCTCACGCCTGCTCATCGCGCTGTTGCGCTTCTACAAGCTGTTCATCAGCCCCCTGCTCGGGCCGCGCTGCCGGTTTGCGCCCAGCTGCTCGGAGTATGCGATGACTGCCATCGGCCGCTTCGGCCCGCTGCGCGGTTGCTGGCTGGCCGCACGCCGGCTGGGCCGCTGCCACCCTTTCCATCCGGGCGGGTTCGATCCGGTGCCCGATGCGCCCGGCGCCGCCACGCCATCTTCTTCTTCCTGCCGCTGCAAAGGACCTCATCCATGAGCCGAACCCTCATCATCAATGCCCGCCTGGTCAACGAAGGCAAGGAGTTCGATGCCGACCTGCTGATCGAGGGTGGTCGCATCGCCAGGATCGACAGCAGCATCACACCCGCCGACCGCGATACCGTGGTGGACGCGGCCGGGCGCTGGGTGCTGCCGGGCATGATCGACGACCAGGTGCATTTCCGTGAGCCGGGCCTGACCCACAAGGGCGACATCGCCACCGAATCCGGTGCGGCCGTGGCCGGCGGCCTGACCAGCTTCATGGACATGCCCAATACCAACCCGCCGACCCTGGATGCGGCCGCGCTGCAGGCCAAGTACGACGCCGCAGCCGGGCGCGCCTGGGCCAACTACGGTTTCTACATGGGCGCCAGCAACGACAACCTGGCCCACATCCAGTCGCTGGACCCCAAGACGGCGCCGGGCATCAAGGTGTTCATGGGCGCCTCCACCGGCAACATGCTGGTCGATAACCCCGAAACCCTGGACGCCATCTTCCGGGATGCGCCAACCCCCATCATCACCCACTGCGAAGACACGCCGACCATCGATGCGACGATGGCGCAGTACAAGGAGAAGTACGGCGACGCGCTGACGCCGGACATGCACCCGGACATCCGCTCGCGCGAAGCCTGCCTGAAGTCCTCGCAGCTGGCGGTGGCGTTGGCGCGCAGGCACAACACACGCCTGCACGTGCTGCACATCTCCACCGCCGATGAGCTGTCGCTGTTCGAAGCCGGCCCGCTGGTGGACGCCGACGGCAAGCTGCGCAAGCGCATCACCGCCGAGACCTGCATCCACTTCCTGCGTTTCGACCGCAGCGACTACGCGCGCTTGGGCAACCTGATCAAGTGCAACCCGGCGATCAAGGACCCCGAGGACCGTCTGGCCTTGATCCAGGCGCTGGCCGAAGACGTGATCGACGTGCTTGCCACCGACCACGCCCCGCACACCTGGGAAGAGAAGCAGAAGCCGTACGCACAGGCGCCCTCGGGCCTGCCGCTGGTGCAGTACGCACTGGTCGCCGCACTGGAGCTGGTGCACGAAGGCAAGCTGCCGATCACCCGCATCGTGCAGAAGTTCGCGCATGCACCGGCACAGCTGTTCGATGTGGAACAGCGCGGCTTCCTGCGCGAAGGCTATTTCGCCGACCTGGTGATGATCGACAACACCCCGTTCACCGTGAAGCGCGAGCAGGTGTTGTCCAAGTGCGGCTGGTCGCCGTTCGAAGGCACCACCTTCCGCTCGCGCATCGCCGCGACCTGGGTCAACGGCCAGCAGGTGTGGGACGGCGAGCAGCTGGTCGGCAGCGCCGCCGGCCAGCGCCTGACCTTCGACCGCTGATGCGCGCAAGCCTGTTGGGCGCCTGGTTGATCCTGGCGCCGGTCGCGCTGGTGGCAGGTACTGCCGATGCGCAGAGCGCGACCGCCGCGACTGATGTCGTGTTTCCGCAAAGCGCCTCGCAAGGTGCGCTGGTGATCGGCAAGGTGCCGGCGGGCAGCAAGGTGCAGTACGCCGGCCGGACCCTGCGTGTAAGCGGCTACGGAAGCGTGGTGTTCGGTATCGGCCGCGATGCCACCGGGCCATTGCAGGTGCAGATCACCCCGCCCGGAGGCAGCACGCAGACCGTGAGCATCGCAGTGACGCCGCGCGACTGGCCGATCGAGCGCGTCAACGGCGTGCCGCCCAAGACAGTCAATCCACCGCCAGCGATCGCCGAACGGATCAAGCACGAGCAGGCGCAGGTCACGGCGGCGCGCGATCGCGACGATGCGCGTACGGATTTTGCGCAGCCCTTCATTTGGCCGGTGCAGGGGCGCATCAGCGGCCGATTTGGCAACGCACGCGTCTACAACGGGCAACCCGGCGCCGGCCATTCGGGCATGGACATTGCCGTGCCCACCGGCACCCCGGTGAAGGCGCCGGCGGCCGGCGTGGTGACGTTCGCCGCGCCGGATCTGTATCTCACCGGCGGTACGGTGCTGCTGGATCACGGCTTTGGCGTGAGCTCGAATTTCCTGCATTTGTCGCGTATCGACGTGAAGGTGGGCGATCGCGTGGAGCAGGGCCAGGTGATTGCGGCTGTGGGCGCGACCGGGCGCGCGACTGGACCGCATCTGCATTGGGGAATGAATTGGTTCGACGTGCGGATCGATCCATTGCTGGTGCTCGAACGCGGTAAATAACGTGCGGGCTATCTAGGGGCGTCACGCTTTCCGGCGCGCGGCGGCGCGGTTGCTCTCGCGCGGCGTCGACATCACTGCGGCGCGGTTCGACGTGCGGATCGATCCGTTGCTGGTGCTCGAACGCGGCAAATAACGTGCGGGCTATCCGAGGCGCCACGCTCTCCGGCGCGCGGCGGCGCGGTTGCTGTCGCGCGGCGTCAAGATCACTGCGGCGCGGTTCGACGTGCGGATCGATCCATTGCTGGTGCGCATGCGGCGTGCCACCACTCAGGCGTCGCAGGCAATGTCCGGCGTGAGGCCGCACTTGCCTTCTCCCCCCGGGAGAAGGTGGCGCGCAGCGCCGGATGAGGGTGCGGCAGCGACATGTCATCCACGCGCACGCGCGTCTCGCCGCTGCCCGCCACCTTGGCTTGGCAGACCTACCCGCTGCGCATGTGTCCGCCAGCAGGCTTTGCGGTATAACCGGGAGGCCGCCGAGCGTCGGCTGATTGCAGCGCCAGCTCAGCCCGCGACGGTCCATCCGCGCCACTGGCGGACGTGCCTGGTCTCCCCTCCCCGACTGCAGGAGATGTGCGACATGCGCAACGAGCAACTCAAGCCCACCCTGGGCACCTGGCAGTTATGGGGTATTGCGGTGGGCCTGGTGATCTCCGGCGAGTATTTCGGCTGGAGTTATGGCTGGGGGACTGCAGGGACATTGGGGTTCCTGGTCACCACGTTGCTGGTCGCGGTGATGTACACCTGCTTCATCTTCAGCTTCACCGAACTGACCACTGCCATCCCAAACGCGGGCGGCCCGTTCGCCTACAGCCTGCGTGCATTCGGCACCTATGGCGGCATGCTCGCAGGCCTGGCCACCCTGATCGAATTCGTGTTTGCGCCGCCCGCCATTGCAATGGCCATCGGGGCGTACCTGAACGTGCAGTTCCCCACGCTCGACCCGCGCATCGCGGCGATCGGCGCGTACGGGATCTTCATGAGCTTGAACATCGTCGGCGTGGCGATTGCGGCCACCTTCGAGTTGATCGTGACCTTGCTGGCGGTGATCGAGCTGCTGGTCTTCATGGGCGTGGTGGCGCCGGGTTTCAGCATGGCGCGCTTTGCGGCCAATGGCTGGGCCGGCAACGACGTGTTCGGGCCGGCGGCGATCTCCGGCATCTTTGCGGCGATTCCGTTTGCGATCTGGTTCTTCCTGGCGATCGAAGGCGCCGCCATGGCGGCCGAGGAAGCCAAGGACCCCAGGCGCACCATTCCGCGCGCCTACATCGCCGGCATCCTCACCCTGGTGGCGCTGGCGCTGGGGGTGATGGTGTTTGCCGGCGGCGTCGGCGACTGGCGTCAGCTGTCCAACATCAACGACCCACTGCCGCAGGCGATGAAGGCAGTGGTGGGCAACAGTTCCACCTGGCTGCACATGCTGGTGTGGATCGGCCTGTTCGGCCTGGTGGCCAGCTTCCACGGCATCATCCTGGGCTATTCGCGACAATTCTTCGCCCTGGCACGCGCCGGCTTCCTGCCGCACGGGCTGGCGAAACTGTCGCGCTTCCGCACGCCACATCGCGCGATCCTGGCCGGCGGCGTCATCGGCATTGCGGCCATCTGCAGCGACGGCGTCGTCAAGATCCAGGGCATGTCGCTGACCGCGGCCATGATCACCATGTCGGTGTTCGGTGCAATCGTGATGTATGTCATGAGCATGCTCAGCCTTTTCACACTGCGCCGTCGCGAACCGGGGCTGGAGCGCAGCTTCCGGGCTCCGGGCTATCCGGTGGTACCGGCGGTCGCGCTGGCGCTGGCGGTGGTGTGCCTGGTGGCGATGGTGTGGTTCAACCCGATCGTGGCGGTGATCTTCGTCGGCCTGCTGCTGCTCGGCGCAGCCTGTTGCGTGCTGAGTCTGCGTCGCCAGGGCGCCACTGCGGCCGGCAGCACATGAGCGGCTTCGCCTTCACTGCCGGTGGCGAGCGTTTCCGGTTTGCCGATCTCAAGCAGTTGCTGGCCAAGGCCACGCCGGCCCGCTCGGGCGATCAGCTGGCCGGGCTGGCGGCCGACTCCGGGCTGCAACGGGCGGCAGCGCAGATGGCGCTGGCAGATCTGCCGCTGCGCCATTTCCTGCAGGAAGCGGTGGTGCCCTATGACAGCGACGAAGTCACCCGGCTGATCGTCGACCAGCACGATGCGACGGCGTTTGCCGCGGTGGCGCATCTCACCGTCGGCGGCTTTCGCGACTGGTTGCTGGGCCCGCAGGCCGACGAAGCCACATTGGCGGCGCTGGCACCGGGGCTGACGCCGGAAATGGTGGCGGCGGTGTCCAAGCTGATGCGGGTGCAGGACCTGATCCTGGTGGCGCAGAAGACACGTGTGGTCACGCGCTTTCGCAACACCCTGGGCCTGCGTGGCCGGCTGTCGACGCGGCTGCAGCCCAACCACCCCACCGACGATGCCACCGGCATTGCCGCCAGCGTGCTCGACGGCCTGTTGTACGGCAACGGCGATGCAGTGATCGGCATCAACCCGGCCAGCGACAGTCTGGCGGCAACCACCGCATTGCTGCGCATGCTCGATGCGGTGATCACCGGCTATCAGATTCCCACCCAATCGTGCGTGCTGGCCCATGTCACCACCACCATCGAGGCCATCGACCGCGGCGTGCCTGTGGATCTGGTGTTCCAGTCCATCGCAGGCACCGAAGCGGCCAACGCCAGCTTCGGCATCAATCTGGCGCTCTTGCAGGAAGGCTACGAGGCCGGCCTGTCGCTGCGCCGGGGCAGCGTCGGCGACAACGTGATGTATTTCGAGACCGGCCAGGGCAGCGCCTTGTCGGCCAACGCGCACCACGGCGTAGACCAGCAGACCTGCGAGGTGCGCGCGTATGCGGTGGCGCGGCAGTTCAAGCCGCTGCTGGTCAACACCGTGGTCGGCTTCATCGGCCCGGAGTATCTGTATGACGGCAAGCAGATCATCCGAGCCGGGCTGGAGGATCATTTCTGCGGCAAATTGCTCGGCGTGCCGATGGGCTGCGACATCTGCTACACCAATCACGCCGAAGCCGATCAGGACGACATGGACATGTTGCTCACCCTGCTCGGCACGGCCGGCATCAACTTCATCATGGGCATCCCCGGCTCGGACGATGTGATGCTCAACTACCAGACCACCTCGTTCCACGATGCGCTGTATGCGCGCCAGGCGCTTGGCCTGCGCGCCGCGCCCGAGTTCGAGCAGTGGCTGGAGCAACACGGCATCCTGCGGCTGCACGACGACGGGCGGTTTGAACTGGGCAGCGAGGTCCCGGCACCGTTTCGTCGTGCGCTCTCGCAGCTGCATTCCGGTACCCCATCGTGAGCAACCCGGCCACACCACCGCGCGATGCATGGGCACGGCTACGCCAATTGACCCCGGCGCGCATCGCGCTGGGGCGGGTCGGCACCAGCCTGCCAACTGCTGCCCACCTGGAGTTCCAACTGGCGCATGCCCAGGCACGGGATGCGGTGCACCTGGCATTCGACCCGGCTGCGTTGCAGGCAGCACTGTGGCAACGAGGGCGCGACAGCATCCTGTTGCAGAGCGCGGCAGCAGACCGCCATACCTATCTGCAGCGCCCGGACCTGGGCCGCTGCCTGGCCGACACTGCGGCAACCCAGCTACGTGGACAGACCGCCGTGCACGGCGGCGGCCGCGATGTGGCGGTGGTGGTCGCCGACGGCCTGTCTGCGCTCGCGGTACACCGGCATGCCGTGCCGATGGTGGAACACATCGACGCATTGGCAGTGCAGCAAGGCTGGACAGTGGCGCCGGTGGCGCTGGTCGCACAGGGGCGCGTGGCGGTGGGCGATGAAGTGGGCGAACTGCTCAAGGCGCGCGCAGTCATCGTGTTGATCGGCGAACGTCCCGGGCTCAGCTCGCCCGACAGCCTGGGGCTCTATCTCACCTACGCGCCGCGCGTCGGCCTGACCGATGCCGCGCGCAACTGCATTTCCAATATCCGTGCAGAAGGCCTGAGCTATGCCGACGCGACGCACAAGCTGGCGTACCTGCTGCGCGAGGCCTTCCGGCGCAGGCTCTCCGGCGTGCAGCTCAAGGATGAAGCCGAGCAGCCGGCCCTGCTCTCCAACGGACCCGCCGACGCGTCGCCACGCAACTTCCTGCTGCCTGACTGACCTGCACCGGCCGCCGACGCACGCCTGCCCGCACGCACCACCGAGGAGCCTACTTCAGCGCGCCATCCTGCGGATTGCTGGCTGCATAGGTGCTGGTCTGCAATTCGTTGTCGTGCGGGTGGCGCAGCGCCTGACGTACATCGTCCGGAAGTTGCTCCACATCCAGCATCACCTTGCCCGAGTGCACATCGCGCACCACCGATGCCGGCAGCACGAAGTCGCCACCGTTTTCGATATTGATCACCAGTTCCGCGCCGTCGTTGCGGATATCGCGCACCGCGCCAACGCCGACTTCACCGTCGCGCAGGAACACCATCTGGCCGATTTCGATCTGCTGCATTGTCCGTCTCCGTCTGAGGCATCGCGACACCCTGCGCAACGCCATGAGCGACGATCATGGCGCCGCGCGGTGTCTGGGGGCGGTGAAGCGCAGATCAGTGCGGCGTCGGCGCGTGCAGCAAGGCGCCTGCCGGCAGGCGTGCCGGCTGCCCGGCGACGCGCTCGAACTCGGTGATGTCGTGCGAACAGAACAGCTCGACCTCCCCGCCGTGGTGCTGACGCAGGTGACGCAAACGTTGCTGATTGCCCAGCCGCGCGGCGCGATCCTTTTCCAGCATCCACTGATATAGGCGCAACCCCGGCGTGCAGTACGGTTGCTGCGCATCCATCTCGCGATGGAAGAAATACGCATCGCCTGCCAGCAGCAACCAGCGTTCGGCGCTGCGCACGGCAATGGCCGCATGCCCCAGCGTGTGGCCCGGCAGCGGCAGCATCAGGATCTCCGGCGGCAGGCCGTGCAGGTCGCGCACGCAGTCCAGGCCCATCCAACGCTCGCCGGTAAGCGCGTCATAGCCACGCCATTGGCCACGTGTGGACCACTGCTGCGGCCGGAAGCGTTGCCGATCCATCCAGGTGCGCTGCGCAAATGCCGCGTCACGCTCGCTCGCCATCAGATGCACACGCGCATGCGGGAAGTCATCCAGCCCGCCGGCATGATCGAAATCCAGATGGGTCAGGATGATGTGCCGCACATCGCGCGGGTCCAGGCCCAGGCGTTGAATCTGCCGAATGGCCGTCATTTCCTCGCGTAGCTCCGGCCTGACCAGGGCCAGGAAGAAACCGCTCAGACGTGCGCGTGGCTCGGCCACATCGCGCAACCCGAAGCCGGTGTCGATCAGCACCAGCCCGGCGCTGGTTTCCACCAGCAGACAGTGGCAACACAGGTGACCGCGATTCAATACACCAGGCGTGCGAGCGTCCATCAGATGTCCGCCCAGCGGACATGTGGAAATGCAGTTCAGGTGATGCACGCGCATCGGCGCGCTCCGCTTGGCGGGCCAGCGTTGCAGTACTGGCGTCGCACCCCGGTGACCATTCATGCCACCGGAGTGCGCATGCACACGCGACCTTGACGGCCGCGTGCGCGAGGAGCTCAGCGCAGCGGAACGTCCGCGACCTTGTCCTGGTAATCCTTCTTCGGGTCGACGCCAAACAAGACCTTGATCCCGGCAAGCAGGCTGGAGCCGTTGAGCCAGATCTGTGCGTGGTCCGCGTCCAGGCGCAGCAGCGCCAATTTCGGGTCGTCCTTTCCGCCTTCGTACCATGCGGCCACGTGCGGGTTCCACAAGCGCTCGACCACGGCAGGATCGGTGTCCTCGCGCAGCGAACCGCTGATGCTGGCGAACAGGTCATGCCCCTTGCTGCTGAAAGCGCCGATGACGCGACGGCCCTGCCCCAGCATCGCGATCAATGCATTGTCCTTGGAGGTGAAGAACCAGATCGGGCCGCCGCTGTCGCCTTCGATCTGCGCGGTCATCGGACGCGCATGGCCGTCTTCGACGCCATCCAGGCCCAGCATCACGGTGCGGTCGGACTTCAAGGCCTTCCAGAATTTGTCCTGCAGTTCTTTGGGATCTGCCATTTCGATTCCTGACGTACGCGTTTGCACGCGGGCCGCTGAGTCTGGAAGGGCGCATGCCCACGGCATGTGAGGACGCGGCGCTGCACCATGCATCCGGCAATGCCGGCCCACGCAGCATCGCCTGGTGAGCGCGCCGGGACCTGGTCCCGTTGCAAACCGTGATCACCCCGCACATCTCGTACATTGCTTCGCACCGTCGGTCATCCACAAGCGAGCCCGGCAGTACCATCGCCCTGCCCCGCGTGCGGCGACTGACGTGAGTTCGAGTGGATGGCCGCTGCGACGTGGCGGCCATCCACTAGAACTGCCGGCATCTGCCGGCAGTTCACAGGTATGCACGCATCCCTTCCCAAGCGAGCACCTCACCATGTCCGTCCCGTCCTTGCGCACGACCTGCATCGCCGCTGCATTGCTGACGCTTGTCAGCGCCGATGCATTAGCACTCACCGGCACCGCCACGCGGCCGCAGCTCACCCGCAGCGAAGCCAGCACCTATACGATCACCCAGGCACTGGCCAAGGCCGGGCCAATCACCGCACCGGTCACAGATAACTGGAATCCCACCGCCGGCGTGGCGCTGCTCACTGCCGACTACGCCGTGGCCGCGGACGGCTCCACCAATTACCGCAGCGTGCAATCGGCGATCGATGCAGCGGTGACCGCCGGTGGCACCACGCGCCGCTACATCAGCATCAAGGCGGGCACCTACACCGAGCTGGTCTGCGTGCCGGCCAACGCGCCGCCGTTGACGCTGTTCGGGCTGGGCGCGTCCGCAGGCGACACCGTCATTCGCTTCAACAACGCCAACCCCACGCCCAAGCCGGCGGGCACCGCCAGCCACACCTGCGCCAGCAATGCGGCGGCGACCACGGTCGGCACGTCCAACAGCGCCACGGTGACGGTGCGCGCCGCAGACTTCCAGGCGCGCCATCTGCGCATTGAAAACAGCTACATCGAAGGTACCTTCGCAGACGTAAACCAGTCGGCGGTCGCACTGGCCGTGCGCGGCGACAAGGCAAGTTTCGAAGATGTAGTTGTACAGGGCAACCAGGACACCTTGCTGATCAGCGCGACCAACGCAGCCAACGTGAATCGCGCGTATTTCAAGAACAGTACGATCGATGGAGATGTCGACTTCATCTTCGGCTCGGGCATCGGCGTGTTCGACAGCTCGAACATCCGCTCCGTAGGTTCGCGTCTGGGCGCCACCCGAGGCGGTTACATCTTCGCACCCAGTACGCGGCCAGGTAGCACATACGGCTTCCTGGTGATCAACAGCAAGTTCGTTGCATTGTCCGGCTCGCCCGACAACCAGACCTACCTGGGCCGTGCCTGGGACGAAGGTGTCAGCGGCCTGAGCGCGTATGTCAACGGCACCTCGCCCAACGGCCAGGTCACGGTGCGCGATTCCACCCTGGGCAGCCACATCCGCAAGGCGGCGCCGTGGAATGCATCCACGGCCAACCGTCCGTTCTGCAGCAGCGGCTGTGCCAACTCGGCAAACCGTTTCTATGAGTACGGCAACAGCGGTGCAGGCGCCGCCGACTGAGCTGTCTGCAACAGCGTCCTGGACGACGCGCGTGGCTTTCAAGGGCGCGATGACGCCCGGCACTGCAACCAGCGCCTGTTGGCCTGGCGCGCGACGCGCCAGGCCAACAGGCCCTCTGGTCTTGTTGCTGCCGTGCCGTTGAGTGCGGTGCGCCACGGAATTGCAGCAATGCATTGCTGGCTTCGGCAAGAAGGTGCTGAGTTCGCCCCGCCGACGCCGGGCAGCGGGGCAAGGCGCCACGCTGGCGCCGCACCTGACCGATCGGCACCGCGGCATCGAACCGCCGCCCGTGCAACTGCATGCAACCACGCCACCGTCATGACCGCAGGTGGCTGCCGTGCACAGATCGGGCAGGCGCGTCCTGTCCTCCCCGGAGCACTTCCAATGCCCAGCCCCACCTCTCTCACCCGCGCGCCACTGACCGTGGCATTGATTGGCCTGATCAGCCTCCAGGCCGGCGCCGCACCGCCGCATGCGCAGGCGGATGCCGATAGCGCGCACAGCATCTCCACCAGCTGGGGCGTGATCCGGCAGCCGACGCTACCGACACAGATCTGCAGCACGCTCAAGGCGGCCCTGGTGCCGGTTGCCGGTTCACTGGATGCGCTCGATCAGGATCCGGCGCGCTCCAAGCGCGATACCGCGCGCCTGCAGGCCGCCATCGACGATTGCCCGGCGGGCAGCGCAGTGCATCTGGTCCCCGGCGATGCCGGCGAGTCGGGCCTGTTGACCGGCCCGCTCACCATCAAGAGCGGCGTCACGTTGTGGATCGACCGCAACGTCACCGTGTTCGCCTCGCGTAATCCGCAGGACTACGACAATGGCCTGGGCACCTGCGGTACCGCCACTACCGACAAGGCCAAGTCGTGCAATCCGCTGATCCATTTTTCCGACACCGCCAACAGCGCCATCGTCGGCGCCGGCAAGATCGACGGCCGCGGCGGGAGCACGCTCACCGCCGGGCCCAACGCTGGCAAGGCCAGCTGGTGGGATCTTGCCTATCTCAACGTCACCAAGGGCTTGAGCCAGCACGTGCCGCGCCTGATGCAGATCGACAACAGCACCGACGTGACGCTGTACGACATCACCCTGGAAAACTCGCCCAACTTCCACGTCATCAGCGACAACGTGGTGGGGCTGACTGCATGGGGCATCAAGATCCTGGCGCCCAGCCTGGTGTATTCGCGCCCCGGGTATCGCTGCCCGGCCGGCAGCACGCCGGACGTCAATCCGCATGCGACCTGTTTTACCCCGGAAACCGCCAAGAACACCGACGGATTCGACCCCGGCCAGTCGAAGAACGTGCTGCTGGCCTATTCGTACATCGGCACCGGCGATGATGGCGTGGCCATCAAGGCAGGGGCCAAGGCCACGCGCGTCATCGCCTCGGAGAACATGCTGTTCGCCTACAACCAGTTCTATTTCACGCATGGCTTTTCGCTGGGCAGCGAAACCTACGCCGGCATGCGCCACATCGCCGTGCGTGGCTTGAGCATCGATGGCTTCAACGCCAACGACGTCGCACGCGACCCGTATTCGGCCAATGGCCTGCGCATCAAGTCAGACGCCTCGCGTGGCGGGCAGGTCTCCGACATCAGTTTCGACACCATCTGCATGCGTGGCGTCGCGCGTCCGCTGGTGTTCGATGCCAACTACGCCAACGCGGCCGTGCACGGCAAGATCCCGCAGTTCAGCGGCATCTCGCTGCGCAATGTGCATTCGCTGGGTTCAACGACCCTCGGCGCCGGCGAACTGAGTTTTTACGGGTATCGCGATGCCACCACCACGCGGCCGATCACCCTGTCGCTGGACAATGTCGTGCTCGATGGCGGCAAGGTCAGCTTTGCGCAGCCCCACTTCGGCGGACCGGCCAGCAATCCAGGTGCGGTGCATTTCAGCTTCAACGGCGGCCCGGTGAGCTTCTATGACCAGCTCACGGCCTCGATGCCGGACGATGTGCAGCTGCAGGGCACGCCCGGTCCGGGCAAGCCGCTGGACTGCAGCAATGCCTTCATTGCGTACCACACCGTGCTGCCCGATTCGCCGATCTGATCGCGGCCACGCGTGCGCCCTGAAGCCCGCTGGCTGCATTCCAGCAGGATGCAGCCAGCGGGCGTTTCACGCCGAGCCGCTGGCAGCCCGCCAGCTATGCCACAGCTGCTGGACCGGCGGCGGATAGGCCGCCTTGCCGGCCAGCTCGCGCTGCAGGCGCAGCCGTGCCAGCCGCGACCACACCCGGTGCGGTCGCGCCAGGGCCGGCTTGCGCGGCCACGCACGCAGCAACTGCGTGCGCCATGCCACCGTGGTCACGCCGCCAGGCGCTGCGCTATCGCCGGCCACGCGCTCGCGTGCGTCCAGCCATTGCACTGCCACCGCCGTGGCATCGCCCGGCTGTGCACGCGCAAACAGCACCGCTTCCACCGCAACCACTGCTTGGGCGAAGTCACGCAGCTGCTCCAGTGCCTGCTGCAACGATGCAGGCTGCACACGCGCGGCCTGCATCGCCGGCAAGGTGTCGGCCAGTTGCGCCCATGGCGCACGCACCGGCTCCAGCACGCGCCCCAACGGGTGACGCGAGCGCTGGCTGGACCAGTCGCGCAGCTCCTGCTGCCACCAGGCCAGCTTGGCATCGGCCGGCAACGGGTCGCCGGCGATGTTCATGATGTCCTCCCATTCCTGCAGCAACGCAAACCAGGCAGCGCTCAGGCGCCGCTGCGGTTCGGGAACGAAAGGCTCGGCAACCGACCACTCCGGCCAGCGGGTGCGCCACTTGTCGAGAAAACTGTCGAGAGCACTGGATTGGCTCATGGCTGGTCCGAAAAAAAGCGAAAGAAGATCAGGTCTGCGGCCATGTCGCCGGGTCCCACAACTGCTGCGGATGCTCCACCAGCACATCGGCCTGCCAGCGCGATGGTGCATCGTCATGTAAACGATAGCCCCACAGCACCGCCACCGACGGCATGCCGGCCGCGCGCGCTGCAACAATGTCGCGTTCGTCATCGCCAACATAGACGCACTGCGCAGGCGCCACAGCGATGCGTTCGGCGGCGGTCAGCAGCGGCAACGGATGCGGCTTGCGCTCGGGCAGGCTGTCGCCACCGATCAACACGGCGCAGCGCTGCTGCCACCCAAGTTGCGGCAGGATCAGACGCGCAAGGTATTCGGGCTTGTTGGTCACCACGCCCCAGCTGCAGCCGGCATCGTCCAGCTGCGACAGCAGCGCCTCGATACCATCGAACAGCTGCGACTGCGTGCCGATCAAGCCTTCATAACGCTGCAGGAATTCCGGCACCAGGGCCGTGCGCGCACCGGCATCGAGCTCGGCAAACGCAACGCCCAGCATGGCACGCGCCCCTTTCGACACCACCGGACGCAACTGCTCCAACGCCAGCGGCGCACGCTCACGCGCCGCCAGCATCGCGTTGACGGTCGCCAGCATGTCCGGCGCGCTGTCCAGCAAGGTGCCATCCAGATCGAACAACACCGCGCGCGGAAGGCTCACAGGACCACCGCCATCACGCGGCGATCCGCAACCGGACCTGCGCCGGGATCCATCAAGATCCCTGCCGACCGCCGTTGCGACTCCCGGCTCCCAACTCGCGACTGCCTGCCCGTCACGGCTTTACCGCATACGCCAGGTAATTGACCTCGGTGCGCGAAGACAGCCGCGCGCGGTTGCGCCACGGTTCGTAGAGCATGCCGCTGACGTCGTCCAGTTGCAGCTCGGCATTGCGCAACCAGGCCGCCAGCTCTGCCGGCTTGATGAAATCCTTGTAGTGATGGGTGCCCTTGGGCAGCAGCCGCGCGATGTATTCGGCGCCCACCACCGCCAGCGCGAACGCGGCCGGGGTGCGGTTGAGCGTGGACAGGAACAGCTTGCCGCCCGGCTTGAGCAGGCTGGCGCAGGCGCGGATGATCGCGGTCGGGTCCGGCACGTGTTCGAGCATTTCCATGCAGGTCACCGCATCGAAGCTGCCCGGCTGTTCGGCCGCCAGGTCTTCCACCGACTGCACGCGATAGTCCACCTGCACGCCCGATTCCAGGCTGTGCAGGCGCGCCACCTTGACCAGCTCCGGCGCCAGATCGATCGCGGTGACCTGCGCGCCCAGGCGTGCCATCGACTCGCTGAGCAGGCCGCCGCCGCACCCCACATCGAGCACGCGCGCGCCGGCCAGCTGCTGGCGTGCGGACACGTACTGCAGACGCACCGGGTTGAGCGCATGCAGCGGCTTCTGCGGGCCGTCGGCGTCCCACCAGCGGTTGGCCAGTGCGGCAAACTTGTCCAGTTCGGCCTGGTGGAAGTTGGTGGAACTGGAGTGGGTCGTGGGATTCATGCGGAACTCCGGGATGCGATGACGCGCGCTCAGGCGCGGACGGTGCGGATGCGGTCGCGCCATTGCCGCGCGTTGGCGACGAGGGCCGCGGTATCCATGTCGATCAGCTCGCGCTGCACCAGCTTGGGCTTGCCGGCGATCCACACATCGGTGACCTGATGCCGGCCGGCTGCGTAGATCAGCTGCGACAACACATGATGCAGCGGCTGGGTTTCCAGTGCGGCAAGATCCACGCAGACCAGGTCGGCCTGCTTGCCGACTTCGATCGAGCCGATCCTGTCGCCGAAGCCCAACGCACGCGCACCGCCCAGCGTGGCCGCGCGTAGCGTGGTTGCCGCGTCCAGGGCGGTGGCATCGTTGGCCACCGCCTTGGCCAGGATGGCGGCGGTTCGATTCTCGCTGAACATGTCCAGGTCGTTGTTGCTGGCGCAGCCGTCGGTGCCGATGGCCAGGTTCACGCCTGCACGCTGCAGCGCGCAAGCCGGACAAAACCCCGAAGCCAGCTTGAGGTTGGATTCCGGGCAATGCACCACGCTGACGCCACGCTCGGCGCACAGGTGGATTTCGGCATCGGTGAGCTGGGTCATGTGCACGGCGATCAGGCGGTCGTTGACCAGGCCAAGCCGGTCCAGGCGCGCCAGCGGGCGCTGCCCGTACTGCGTGATCGAGTCGGCCACTTCCTGCGCGGTTTCATGCGTATGCAGGTGCACCGGCATGTCCAGCTGGTCGGCCAGCATGCGCACGCGTTCGAAATTGGCATCGTTCACCGTGTACGGCGCATGCGGCGCGAACGCGGTGCTGATCAACGGATCGTCGCGCCACTGGTCGTGCAACTCGCCGGCACGCGCGAAATACTCATCGTCCGACGACGCCCACGCGGTGGGGAAATCGATGATCACCGCACCGACCAGTGCGCGGAACCCGTGCTGCTTGTAGACCGCTGCCTGCACATCGGCAAAGAAGTAGTTTTCGTTGACGCAGGTGGTGCCGCCGCGCAGCATCTCGGCGATCGCCAGCGTGGTGCCGTCGGCGACGAACTCCGGCCCGATCACCGCCGCCTCCACCGGCCAGATGTGCTGCTGCAGCCACACCATCAACGGCAGGTCGTCGGCGACGCCGCGCAGCAGCGTCATCGGGTTGTGCGTATGCGCGTTGACCAGGCCCGGCATCAGCGCCGCGTCCGGGCGCGACACGGTCTGGGCCGGCGCAAAGCGCGCGCGTGCCTGCGCAGTCGGCAGGATCGCCACGATCACGCCGCCGCGCACGGCCACGGCATGATCTTCGAGGACCACCGCATGCGGTTCGATCGGCACCACGTAGCCGGCTTCGATCAGCAGGTCGCACGGTTCTGGGGGAGCATTGGTCATGAGCGGATCCATAGAAGGTTAGTTGCCGAACGGCCAGCTGGCATCGCCGCCGGAGGTCGCCACATAGCGTGTTCCGTCGTAGCGCAGCAGCTGCCGTGCGCGACGCGTGCGTTCGGCATCGGGGCCGCCGCCGGTCACGCTCTCGAGGGTGCGGATGTTTGCGGTCAGGACGATGTCCGCATAGCCGGCATGTGACTGCGGTGCCATCGCCAGGGCCAGCTCGGCACTTTCGGTGATCACCCCGCCCTGCCCCGGACTGCAGGGTTCGCCCTTGACGCGCTGCCAGAGCGACAGATCGCGTTGCAGCACCGGGCGCAGCGTGCGTCCGTCGCGGACCAGCAGGGTCAGTGCATCCTCGCTGCGGAAATCCGGGCAACTGGGTCCACGCGCGACGCTGTGTACGACCACGCCGATCGCGCGCGTCCCGGGCGCCACGTCGTAGCGCGCGGTATCCAGACGCAGGCTGTCGGCATCGAGCTCGAAGGCGGCGTCTTCGCCCAGGGCCTGCGTATAGCCGGCCAGCACCTTGCCGCTGGCGGCGTCCAGCAGGGCAACGCGCAATTGCAGTTCACGCTCGCCTGGCGCGGCGGCATCGGCGGCAAACGCGATGGCCGCCAGCCGGATCGTCGCATCGTAGGGCCAGAGCTTGCAGGTCTGCGCCACCACGCGATCGTCCGGCGCCGTAGTGACGGCGCCGTCGAATACGTCGGCCTGCGCCACCGCTGTAATGCTGCGTGCATCGCAGGTTGCGGCGGCCGCGTGGGCAAGCGCCGGGCAGGCGGCCAGCGCGGCGCACAACACGCCGCCCACGAGCCACGGGACACTGGCACCGCGTCGCGCTCGCTCCAGCCAGTGTCCGGCGCGCATGCGGTTACTTGACGCGCGCGGAGTATTCGCCCGAGCGGGTGTCGACCTTGATCACTTCGTCCTGGTTGACGAACAGCGGCACGCGCACCACGGCACCGGTTTCCAGCGTGGCCGGCTTGCCGCCGCCGCCGGAGGTATCGCCACGCACGCCCGGGTCGGTCTCGGTGATCTTGAGCTCGACGAAGTTCGGCGGCTGGACCCAGATCGGCGCGCCGTTCCACAGCGTCACGATGCAGTCTTCCTCGCCCTTGAGCCACTTCTCGGCGCCGCCCATGCCGGCCTTGTCCGCCTGCACCTGCTCGAAGGATTCCGGGTCCATGAAGTGCCAGTACTCGCCATCGCTGTACAGGTAGCGCATGTCGGTGTCGACCACGTCGGCCACTTCCACGTCGTCGGTCGCCTTCATGGTCATTTCGACCACGCGCCCGGACTTGATGAAGCGGTACTTCATTCGGGTGAAGGCCTGGCCCTTGCCCGGCTTGACGTACTCGGTCTCGGTGATGACCGCCGGTTCGTTATTGACCAGGATCTT
Organism: Xanthomonas sp. NCPPB 1068; assembly: GCF_041479385.2. NCBI lineage: Bacteria > Pseudomonadati > Pseudomonadota > Gammaproteobacteria > Lysobacterales > Lysobacteraceae > Xanthomonas > Xanthomonas sp. NCPPB 1068. Next base: position 2,620,258 of record NZ_CM192986.1, read on the forward strand.
CATGCCGTTCTTGACATCGTTCATGCCAACAGTGGCCATGGTGCAGCTCCTCGATAAGACCACGACCCGCCACTCTGGGGCGGGTCGGATTAGAATGGGGCGCCCGCCATCACCGGCGGGCATTGGTTTTGTGACCGCACATGATAACCGCAGCCCCCCTCGCCTTGCAGCCGTCTCCGCTCCCCGTCCTGCAGCCGCCGCGCTGGCAACAGCAGTGGCGCGACGCCGTGCGCGACCCGCGCGCCCTGCTGGCGCTGCTGGGCCTGGAGGCGCAGGCCACCGGCATCAGCGATGAAGCGGCGGCGCAGTTCCCGCTGCGGGTGCCGCACGCGTTCGTGGCCCGGATGCGGCCTGGCGACCTCAACGACCCGCTGCTGCGCCAGGTGCTGCCGCTGGATGCGGAGATGCAGCCTGTTCCCGGCTTCGGCCTGGATGCGGTCGGCGATGCGGCTGCAAAAACCGCCGCCGGGGTGATCCAGAAATACCGCGGACGTGCCTTGCTGATCGCCACCGGCAGTTGCGCGGTGCACTGCCGCTACTGCTTCCGTCGCCACTTCCCGTATGCAGACGAAACCGCCGCCCGCGACGGCTGGCGCGCGGCCGTTGCCGCGATCGCGTCCGACCCGGGCATCGACGAAGTGCTGCTCTCCGGTGGCGACCCGCTGTCGCTGGCCACGCCCAAGCTGGTCGAACTGACCGACGCCCTGGCCGCGATCCCGCACCTCAAGCGCCTGCGTATCCACAGCCGCCTGCCGGTGGTGCTGCCCGAACGCGTGGATGCAGCGCTGCTGGCCTGGCTGCGCAGCCTGCCGTGGCCGGTGGCGTTCGTGATCCATGCCAACCACGCCAACGAATTCGACGCCGCGGTGGACGCTGCCGTGCATGCCCTGCGCGGCGCCGGCGCGCAGGTGCTCAATCAGGCCGTGCTGCTGCGCGGCGTCAACGACAGCGTGGACGCGCTGGCCGCCCTGAGCGAGCGCAGCTTTGCGGCCGGTGTGCTGCCGTACTACCTGCACCAGCTCGACCGCGTGGCCGGCGTGGCGCATTTCGAAGTCGACGACACCCGCGCACGCGCCCTGCATGCATCACTGGCCACGCGCCTGTCCGGCTACCTGGTCCCGCGCCTGGTGCGAGAAATCCCCGGCGACACCGGCAAGCGCCCGCTGTAACCAATGTCGCCGCCACACAGGACCCGTAGGAGCGCACCCGGGCGCGACGAAGCCTTCCCTGATAACGCCTCGATTGCCTGGTAAAGCCCCGTCGCGCCCGGGTGCGCTCCTACGCTGATCACCCCGCCGCGATCAGCTTGACCATGTCCGCCGGGCTCAGCGGGCGGCTGAACCAGTAGCCCTGCCCCAGGTCGCAGCCGCGCTCGCGCAGCAGGTTGAACTGCGCTTCCTGCTCGATGCCTTCGGCGACCACGGTGATCCCCAGCGAATGGGCCATGTTGATGATCGCGGTGGTCAGCGCCAGATCGTCCGGGTCGCGCTGCAGGTCGGCGATGAAACTCTTGTCGATCTTGACCCCGTCCACCGGTACCTGGCGCAGGTGGCTCAGGCCGGAGAAACCGGTACCGAAGTCGTCCAGCCACACTTTCACGCCGGTGCGGTGCAGCTGGTCGAGCAGGCTGGCCGCCATCATCTCGTCGCCGATCACCGCGGTCTCGGTGAGCTCCAGATGCAATCGGGCAGCCGGCAACCCGGACTCGGCCAGGCACTCGGCCACGGTGTCGATCAGCGCACCGCTGCGCAACTGCCGCGGCGAGACGTTGACCGAAATGAACAGCCCATCGCCCACCATCGGCCACTGCGCCGCCTCCAGGCAGGCCGCGCGCAGGACCTTGGGGCCGATCACCTCGATCAACCCGCTCTGCTCGGCGATGTCGATGAAGGTGGACGGCGCGATCGTGCCCAGCGCCGGATGCTGCCAGCGCAGCAGCACCTCCACGCCCACCAGCACGCGGTCGCTGGTGCGGTAGATCGGCTGGTACACCAGCCGTAGTTCGTCGCGCTCCCACGCACCGCGCAGCTCGTGCTCCATATGCACGCGGCGTTCGACCGCATGGTCGGCGGCACGGCTGTAGAACCGGTGGCAATTCTTGCCGGCGACCTTGGCCTGGTACATCGCGATGTCGCCGTTCTTGAGCAGCGCGGTGGCATCGTTGGCATCGTCGGGGAACAGCGTGATGCCGATCGAGGTGCCCAGGAACACTTCGCGCCCCTGCACGTTCAACGGGCGGCTCAATTCGTGCACCAGGCGGTCCGCCAGCTGCGCGGCCAGCAAGCTGACATCGCCGCTCTGCAGCAGGATCACGAACTCGTCGCCGCCAAAGCGCGCCAGAATCGCGTCGTCGCCCCCCAGCGCGCAGACCGCGCGACTGATGCGGCTGGCGAACTGCAGCAAGGCTTCGTCGCCGGCCTCGTGGCCCAGGGTGTCGTTGACGCGCTTGAAGTCATCGATATCGGCAAACAGCAAGGCCAGCTTGCTGTCGGTGCTGCGCGCGGTATTGAGCAGATGGTCCAGCCCCTCGCGGAAACCCAGCCGGTTGGTCAGCCCGGTCAGCGCGTCGGTGTAGGCCATGTGGCGCACCTCGCGATCGTGCCGGGCAATGCTCTCGCTCATGCGGCCGAACGCAGAGATCAGCTCGCCGATCTCGTCGTTGCGCGGGTGCGGCGGCAGCTGCACGGCATAGTCGCCGCGCTCGATCTGCCGCGCCGCCGCCGCCAGCAGCCGCACCGGCGCCACCAGCGTGCGCTGCACGTAGATCGCCAGCAGCACGCCCAACCCCACCAGCGCAGCCAGCAGCACCAGCAGCCAACCTAGATCGCGCTTGCCGATCGCATTGAGGTTTTCGACCAGGGTCAGGTTGGCGCCGGACTCGATCCTGCGCACACGCTCGCGCGACATGCCCACGCGCACCCCGCCGATGCGCTGATCGCCGATCTTGATCGGTACCGTGACCTCCAGCACCTCGGGCGAGGACTGCAGCAGCATCGCCCGTGCGTTGACCGCCTTGGCCGCCAGCGGGTCGGTCATGGCCTGGCCATAGCGCTGCAGGGTGGGCGTGCCGTCATGCACCAGCCGGCCGCGGCGGTCGAACACCAGCACGTAGCTGACCACCTGCTGGCGCGCGGCATTGCGCACCAGCGCGCCCACGGCACCCAGGTCGGAGTAGTACAGCGGGTTGGCCAGGCCGGAGGCCAGCTCGGTGGCCAGCGTCTCGCCACGGGTGCGCAGGCTGCGGTCGAACAGCTCATGCAGGATCTGCGCGCTCAAGCCCCGCACCTCGCGCTGCATGGCGCTCTGGCGTTGCAGCAGCGAGGCCAGGATCGCGCCGACCAGCAGCAGGGTCAGCGCCATGACCAACAGGAAACGTGCCTGCAACCCGAAGCGCACCTGACTCATTCCATCTCATCCCTGACGTGTTGCAGGCCCGCGCTCAATGCGTCCAGACGCCGGCGGCTCTGCCCATCCACAGGATGAAATGCGCTGGTGCCGAAGAACCGCTTGAGCGCCGGCCCGGCCTTCGGGTCGGAGGCGGCCTGTAATAGCACGATGCGCAGGCGGCGCTCCACCGCCGGGTCCATGCCGGTGCGCACCATCTCCACCGCGCGCGGCACCGGCGCACTGCGGTAGACGATGCGGAAGTCGCGCCGGAATACCGGGGGCAGATGCCGCTCGTCGTCCCAATCGAGATTGCTGAACGCCCCGGCATCGACCAGCCGCTTGTGCACGAACGCGGCGATGTTCAATTTCGAGCCGACCATCAGATAGCCGACCGAGCCCAGCACCTGGGTGTCGTCCGGCGACAGCAGCACATCGCAGGCAAGACCGTTGCGCATCAGCTCCAGCATCGGCACCAGATATCCACTGGTGGACGAGGCGTTCTGCAAGGCCAGGGTGTGCCCACGCAGTTGCCCGAGCGACTGGATCGGGCTGTCGCGGCGCACGAAGAACACCGTGTGGAACTCGCGCACGCCGCCGCGCTCGGTCATCAGCAGCGGATGCGCGCTGCCGCGCCGCTCCAGCAACATTGCCGCACCGGTGGTCTCGCTGACCCAGTCGACCCGGCCGCGCCGCAGATAGCTGGACATCTGCCGCGCATCCGGTGCCATCAGGATCTCGCCGCGGCGGATGCCGACCTCGCGCATGCGCGGCACCACATAGTCCAGCAGCGGCTTGAGTTGATCGTAATGCGTAGCCGGATCATCGCTGATCCGCCCTAGCACCAGGACCGGGGAAGGCGCTGCCGCAGCGGTTACGGCCAAGCCTGCGCCGGCGATCAGCCAGCAGGCACTCAGACACCATCGTAGACCGCGCAAAACCGACACTCCCCTAGAGCCGCGGACAGCCTAGCCGAATCTTCAAAGATGTGACAGACGTCAGTTTCCGGCGCGCCTTGCCAACATGGCCATGCGCTGCGCGTCCGACAGGATGCCGCGGATCAGACGCACCTCCTGCTCGGTCATCTCCGCACGCAGCAGCAGCCGTCGCAGCTTGCGCATCGCCGACTCCGGCGCACGCCCCTTGTGGAAGTCGATCTCGTCCAGCGTGTCGCCCAGCTGGCCGAACATGCCTTCCAGCTGCGCATGACTGGCCGGGCCGTCGCGCAGCCCGGCAGCGGCCGCAGCGACCGGTTCGGCCTCACCGGAGGCCAGCTGCGCCAACCGCACTTCGTAGGCCAGCACCTGCACCGCCGCGGCCAGATTGAGCGAACTGAACTGCGGGTCGGACGGGATATGCACGGCGGCATGGCAGAGCTGCAATTCGTCGTTGGTCAGGCCGGTACGCTCGCGGCCGAACACGAACGCCACTTCGGCCGGCTCGCCGGCCTTGGCCAGGGCGCGCTGCGCGCCTTCGTCGGGCAGCAGTTCTTCCAGCGCCACCCGGCGCGCACGCGCAGTGCAGCCGATGACCAGGGTGCAATCGGCCACTGCCTCGCCCAGGGTCGCGAAAATCGGCGCATCACCCAGCACGTCTTCAGCACCGGCCGAGCGCCGGTAGGCGTCTTCGTCGAGCGCACGTTCCGGCGCCACCAGCACCAGGCGCGTCACACCCATCGTTTTCATCGCACGTGCGGCGGCGCCGATGTTGCCTGGATGCTGGGTACCGACAAGAACAAAACGGATGCGCTGAGTGACGGACATGAACGGAGATTGGGGAGCGATTCGGTCGTAGATGGTAAACTGCGCGGCCGGCTTTGGCGCCGGACCGCTCTTTTACCTTCGTCATCGTCCATTCTGCCTTCACGGGAGCTTTAACCATGCAGAAACCCGCCGTCACCGTCATGGTCAAAGCCGCCCGCCTCGCCGGCAATGTGCTGTTGCGCGGTATCAACAAGCTCGATGCACTCAACGTGGTGCAGAAAGGCCGCATGGACTACGCCAGCGAAGTCGATGCCGATGCCGAGAAGGTCATCATCAAGGAACTCAAGCGCGGCTACCCCGAGTACGCCGTGTTCGGCGAGGAAGGCGGCGTGCAGGGCGGCAAGAGTGGCCGCTACACCTGGGTGATCGACCCGCTCGACGGCACCAGCAATTACCTGCGCGGCTTTCCGCATTACTGCGTGTCGATCGCGCTGGTGGAAAATGGCGAACCCACCGATGCGGTGATCTTCGACCCGCTGCGCAATGAGCTGTTCACTGCCAGCCGTGGCGCCGGCGCGGTGCTCAACGACCGCCGCATCCGCATCGCCGAGCGCAAGGATCTGGAAGGTGCCATGGTCCACACCGGCTTCCCGCCGCGCGAGCGTGCACGCGCCAGCGCGCAGCTCAAGTGCGTGGATGCGTTGCTGGTGCAGGCCGAAGATGTGCGCCGCACCGGCTCGGCCGCGCTGGACCTGGCCTATGTGGCCTGCGGCCGTGCCGATGCCTACTTCGAAGCCGGCGTCAAAGCCTGGGACATCGCGGCCGGCGTGTTGCTGGTGCGCGAAGCCGGTGGCCGGGTCTGCGACTACAAGGGCGCCACCCCGCCGCGCATGGACAACATGGGCCCGGAAACCCAGCAGATCGTGGCCGGCAACATCAAGATCAGCGACGCGCTGCAGAAGGTCATCGTCAACACCGGCTACGCCCGCGAGTTCGACGCCAAGTTCTGATCGCTGCCGCTTCGGTTGCGGTAGGAGCGCGCTTGCGCGCGATGGAGCTTTCCACGGGAATGCCCATCGCGACCGAGGTCGCTCCTACGACATAGACCGCACAACGAAGAAGGCCGGGATCGCTCCCGGCCTTCTTGCGTTACAGCGTCAGCTCAAGACTCAGGCGATCGCGGCGTGGTAGCGGCGCTCGACTTCGTCCCAGTTGACCGCGTTGTAGAACGCGCCGATGTATTCCGGGCGACGGTTCTGGTACTTCAGGTAGTACGCGTGTTCCCACACGTCCAGGCCCAGGATCGGGGTGTTGCCCTCGAACAGCGGGCTGTCCTGGTTGGCGGTGCTTTCCACCACCAGCTTCTTGTCCGGGGTCACGCTCAACCATGCCCAACCCGAGCCAAAGCGGCTGACGGCGGCCTTGGTGAAGGCTTCCTTGAACTTCTCGAAGCCACCGATGTCCTTGTCGATCGCCTTGGCGACCTCGCCCTTGGGCTCGCCGCCACCGTTGGGCGACAGCACGGTCCAGAACAGCGAGTGGTTGGCGTGGCCGCCACCGTTGTTGCGCACCGGGCCCTGCAGGTTTTCCGGCAGGCTCTTCAGCTTGGACACCAGTTCGTCGATCGGCAGGTCCGCATACTCGGTCCCTTCCAGCGCCGCATTGACGTTGTTGATGTAGGTCTGGTGATGCTTGGTGTGATGGATTTCCATCGTCTGCGCATCGATGTTCGGTTCCAGCGCGTCGTAGGCATAAGGCAACTGCGGAAGGGTGTAAGCCATGCGTGTCTCCTGGACTTGCCGCCCGGCGAAGGCCGGGCGTTGCGGGGTAGATGGTAAGGACGGCGGCGGCGCTTACCAAGGGTGCTGGCAGGGAAACTTCATCCCATCGCATGCCGCGCGGTGTTCGCTGCACACCTTGCACCATGCCCCGGTTACTTGCGCGTGAACCGTATAGGTGCCCGGCCGCGTTCAAAGTCGACACAGTCGCGCGGCGGCATACTTGCTCTGCCGCACACATTCCCGCTTTACGGATCATCTTCATGCGCAAACCCGCTTTGCTGATCGTCGCCATCGTGCTGCTCGTTGCCGGCTTGTGGGGCATGCGCACGCTGCAGACGCCCAAGCCGCAGTTTGCCCCGCAACTCAGCGCACCCATCGCCACCGCAGCGGTTGCACGCCAGGTGCCGCGCTTGCCCGCCTTCCTGCCCACCGAAGCGATGGGCACCATCGTGCTGATCCAGCGCGGCGGTCCATTTCCGTATCCACAGGATGGCGCGGTGTTCGGCAACCGCGAACATCGCCTGCCGGAGCGCCCGCGCGGCTATTACCGCGAGTACACCGTCGACACGCCCGGCAGCGCCGACCGTGGTGCGCGCCGCATCGTCACCGGGGGCACGCCACCGCAGGCCTGGTACTACAGCGACGACCATTACCAGAGTTTCAAGGCGTTCCAGGGCCCGACACCGGAGCAGGCACCATGAGCGCAGGCGATTTCGCGCTGAACCTGTCCGACCCGCAGCAGTCGGGCGTGTATCAGGCCGACACCGACGACCTGGACACCATGGCCGCACTGGCCCGTGACGCGGGCCTGCGCATCCTGCGCGTGGACCTGGCCACCTGCAGCGACAAACGCATGCTGCTGATGCGTCTGGCAACCCAGCTGGATTTTCCCGCCAGCTTCGGCCGCAACTGGGATGCGCTGAGCGATGCCCTGCAGGACCTGGCATGGCTGCCGTCGCCACGCGGGTATGCGCTGTTGATCGACGGTGCGGACGCGCTGGCAAACGCCGCACCGAACGACCGCGATACGTTGCTGGATATCCTCGATGAAGCCGCCACGCGCTGGGCGGCGCGTGCACTGACCTTTACGGCGTTCGTCGCTCCGGCCAGCGCCTGCGGGTAGGCGTCTCACCCGGGCACGCGCGCTGATGACACCTAAGAATCACGGGACATCACTACGGCCGATCAGCCGCATCTCAGGCCGATCGCGCTCGTCGCCCATCACGCAGCGCGCCGGTCACCGAGTACGTGGGTCAGTACCGGCACGTCAGCGCGCCGGCACGCCGGTCAACTATCCAGCTCGCTCCAGCGCGCATAGGCCGCGTCCAGCTGCGCCTGCGCCTGGCTCAGTGCGTCGGTGTGCGCGGTCATTGCCGCACTGTCGCGCTGATAGAACCCCGGGTCGTTCATCGCCTCGGTCAGCGCGGCAACCTGCTGCTCCAGCGTCTCGATCAGGGCCGGCAACTGTTCCAGCTCGCGCGTTTCCTTGTAGCCCAGCTTGCGCCTGGGTGCGGCATCCACCGGCGCCGCCGCAACCGGCGTGGTTGGCGCCGCGGTAGCAGACGCCTTGGCGACCGCCATCGCACTGGTCGCCGGCGTGCGCCGCTGCCGCAGCGAATCGCTGTAGCCACCGATGTAATCGCCGATCAGGCCATCGCCTTCCATCACCAGCGTGGAGGTCACCACGTTGTCGAGGAAGTCGCGGTCATGGCTGACCAGCAGCAAGGTGCCGCTATAGTCGCCGAGCAATTCTTCCAGCAATTCGAGCGTTTCCACGTCCAGATCGTTGGTCGGTTCGTCCATCACCAGCAGGTTGGACGGCTGTGCGAACAGCCGTGCCAGCAGCAGGCGATTGCGCTCGCCGCCGGACAGCCGCGTGATCGGCGCGCGTGCGCGCTCGGGCGTGAACAAAAAATCCTGCAGATAGGCATGCACATGCTTGCGCTTGCCGTTGATCTCCAGGAAATCGCGGCCTTCGGCCACGTTCTCGATCGCGCTCCAGTCTTCGCGCAGCGTCGAGCGGTATTGATCGAAATAGGCGATCTGCAGGTTGGTGCCGATGCGGATCTCGCCTTCCTGCGCCTGCAGATCGCCCAGCAACAGCTTGAGCAAGGTGGTCTTGCCGCTGCCGTTGGGGCCGATCAGGCCGATGCGGTCGCCGCGCTGGATGATGGTGGAAAAATCCTTGACCATGGTGCGCGCACCGAAGGCGAAGCCGACCTCCTTGGCCTCGATCACCTTCTTGCCGGACGACTCGCCCTGCGAGACTTCCATGCGCACATTGCCGGTGAGATCGCGGCGCTGCACGCGCTCGTTGCGCATCGATTCCAGGCGTCGCACACGGCCTTCGTCGCGGGTGCGACGCGCCTTGATGCCCTGGCGGATCCAGATCTCTTCCTGCGCCAGCAACTTGTCGAAGCGCGCATTTTCCTGCGCCTGTGCGTTGAGCCGCTCTTCGCGGCGCCGCTCGTAATTGGCCCAGTCGCCCGGCCAGCTGGTGACCTGGCCGCGATCGATTTCGACGATGCGGGTGGCCAGCGCTCGCAGGAAGCGGCGGTCGTGGGTGACGAACAGCACGCTGCCGCTCCAGCCCTTCAGGAAGGTTTCCAGCCAATCGATGGCTTCGATATCCAGATGGTTGGTCGGCTCGTCCAGCAGCAGCACATCCGGCGAGGACACCAGCGAGCGCGCCAGCAGCACGCGCCGCTTCATGCCGCCGGACAGCCGCGCGAACTCCGCATCGCCATCCAGTTCCAGCTTGGTCAGCGTCTCGGTGACGCGCTGGTCCAGCGCCCAGCCGTCGGCTGCATCGATCTTGGCCTGCACCTTGCCGAAGGCGTCGGCGTCGAACACCTCGGCATGGCTGAGTTGATGGAACTCGGCCAGCCAATGGCCCAGCTCGCCCAGGCCGTCGGCCACCACATCGAACACGCTGCCGCCGGTGCCCTGCGGCACCTCCTGCTCCAGCCGCGCGATGCGCACACCCTGCTGCACGCGCACTTCGCCGTCGTCGGGCTTGAGCTCGCCGGCAATGAGTTTCATCAAGGTCGATTTGCCGGCGCCGTTGCGGCCGATCAGGGCGATACGCTCGCCCGGCTCGATCGTGAGGTCGGTTTTTTCCAGCAACAAGGGGCCGCCGACGCTGTAGTCGACGCTTTGCAGAGTGATTAAAGGCATGCCGCGATTGTACGGGAATCGGGAATGGTGAATCGGGAATGGAAAGCGCCCTCGCTTTTGCGATTCCCGATTCCCGATTCACCATTCCCGATTACCGCTAAAATGCGCCATGAACGAATTTTCCGCGCTGCCGCTGTCGCCGGCCCTGGCCCCCGGCATCGACGCCCTTGGCTACACCGTGCTTACTCCCATCCAGGCGCAGAGCCTGCCGCCGATCCTGCAGGGGCTGGACGTCATTGCCCAGGCGCCGACCGGCAGCGGCAAGACCGCCGCCTTCGGGCTGGGCCTGCTGCAGAAGCTCGACCCGTCGCTGACCCGCGCGCAGGCGCTGGTGCTCTGCCCCACCCGCGAACTGGCCGACCAGGTCGGCAAGCAACTGCGCAGGCTCGCCACCGGCATCCCCAACATGAAGCTGGTGGTGCTCACCGGCGGCATGCCGCTCGGCCCGCAGCTGGCCTCGCTGGAAGCGCACGACCCGCAGGTGGTGGTCGGTACGCCCGGACGCATCCAGGAACTGGCCCGCAAGCGCGCCCTGCACCTGGGCGGCGTGCGCACGCTGGTGCTGGACGAAGCCGACCGCATGCTCGACATGGGCTTTGAAGAACCCATCCGCGAGATCGCCAGCCGCTGCGACAAGCATCGCCAGAGCCTGCTGTTTTCGGCCACCTTCCCGGACAGCATCCGCACGCTGGCACGCGAGATCCTGAAAGAGCCGGTGGAGATCACGGTGGAGGGCGCCGACAACGCGCCGGAGATCGACCAGCAGTTCTTCGAAGTCGACCCGACCTACCGGCAGAAGGCCGTCGCCGGCCTGCTGCTGCGCTTCAATCCCGAATCCAGCGTGGTGTTCTGCAATACCCGCAAGGAAGTGGACGAGGTGGCCGGCTCGCTGCAGGAGTTCGGCTTCTCCGCGCTCGCGCTGCATGGCGACATGGAACAGCGCGACCGCGACGAAGTGCTGGTGCGCTTCGTCAACCGCAGCTGCAATGTACTGGTGGCCAGCGACGTGGCCGCGCGCGGGCTGGACGTGGAAGACCTGTCGGCGGTGGTCAACTACGAGCTGCCCACCGACACCGAAACCTATCGCCATCGCATCGGCCGTACCGCGCGTGCCGGCAAGCACGGCCTGGCGCTGAGCCTGGTGGCGCCGCGTGAAGCGGCGCGTGCGCAGGCACTGGAAGCCGAACAAGGCCAGCCGTTGAAATGGTCGCGCGCGCCGTTGGCCACTGCGCGCCCGGCACAGTTGCCGCAGGCGGCAATGACCACGTTGCGCATCGATGGCGGCAAGACCGACAAACTGCGCGCCGGCGATATCCTGGGCGCACTCACCGGCGAAGCCGGGCTGTCGGGCGCGGCGATCGGCAAGATTGCGATCTACCCCACCCGCTCCTATGTCGCGATCGGGCGCGCGCAGGTCGCCAAGGCGCTGGCGCACCTGCATGCGGGCAAGATCAAGGGACGCCGTTTCCGGGTCAGCAAGCTCTGAGCAGACAGCGGCCGGTGCGATACCGGCCGCGGGCATGGCAGTGATGGCGTCGCGCGAATGCACACACGCGTGCACCCGCCGGCCATTGCCTCATGCATTCAGGACGAGCGTGGCGCGCCCATGCCCGCATCGCAGCGGACCAACCGGGCACGCAGAGGCCGACCATGAGCCGCGTATTCCGGCTCTTCCACCCGCAGGCCAACCACATGTTCAGCCTGCGTGGCCACCGCAGCGGTCTGCACGTGGTTCAAGCGGCAGCTGCGCGCGTCCAGGGACGGCACGCAGCGGACGAACGGCGCTCAATACGACAAGGTCGCCAGCAGCGGCACGTCATCGGCCCACTTCGCGCGGCCCTGCAGCGCGGTCAGCTCGACCAACACCGCAGCGCCAACGATTTCCAGCTCCAGCTGTGCGGCCAGGCCGAGCGCCGCACGCAACGTCCCGCCGGTGGCCAGCACGTCGTCGACGATCAGCACGCGCGCGCCGCGCGGCAGCGCATCCTCATGCATCTCGATACGGTCGGTGCCGTACTCCAGCGCGTATTCCTGGATCAGGGTACGTCCAGGTAGCTTGCCCGGCTTGCGCACCGGTACGAAGCCGGTCCGCAGTTCGCGCGCCAGCGCCGCACCCAGGATGAAGCCGCGCGCCTCGATGCCCAGCACCGCATCCAGCGGCGTGGTCCGCCAGGGCTGCGCCATTTCATCCAGCGCCGACGCAAAATCGGGGCCATCGGACAGCAGCGGCGTGATGTCCTTGAAGACGATGCCCGGCTTGGGGAAATCGGCGATATCGCGGATCCGCTCCGACCAGTGGTTGGGGCCGGATGGATGGGTGCCGGCGCAGCGGCTGCAATCTGTCATGGTGGGGGCGGCAATGTGGCCAGTGGGGTGCGGCCTATTCTAGGCTGCGCGCGACCTTGACGCTGCGTTTACGGCATACGTGCGTCTGAGCCGGTCAGGAACTGCACGACAGCATCGAACATCCGGCACGGTCGCGCGCCCAGTTCGGGCGTCGCGCGGCAAACGCCTCGCGGCCCGGCTGGTCGTCATACGGCCGCCGCATCACGTCCAGCAGTGCCTGCACACCGGACGCATCGCCCTGCTCGGCCTTGTCGATCGCCTGCTGTGCCAGGTAGTTGCGCAGCACATAGCGCGGGTTGGCCAAGCGCATGCGGGTGCGCCGTTGCTCGGGCGGCAACGTGTCCTGCTTCAGGCGCGCGGCATAGCGCTGCAACCACTCGTGTAGCTGCGGCGCATCGGCCAGGCGCTTGTCTTCGTCGTAGAACGCGTCACGCAGCAGGCCCGGATCCGGTTGCTCGGCGGAAAAGTCGATCAGCGCGCGGAAGGTCAGTGTCATGTCCATTTCCGACTCGCGCATCAGCGCGCGCAGTGCATCGATCAACTGCAGGTCTTCGTCGCGGCACTCCGCCAAACCCAGCTTGGCGGCGGTATCGGTGCGATCGCAGGCCAGATAGGTGTCGCGGAACCGGTCCAGCCCCTGCTGCAGCGGCGCGGCGTCGGCGAACAGTGGCGCCAGCGCCTGCGCCAGGCGGCCAAGATTCCAGTAGGCCACCTGCGGCTGGGTACCGAAGCGGTAACGCCTGCCCTGCGCGTCGGTGGTGTTGGGCGTCCAGTCCGGGTCGTAGTCGTCCACCCAGCCATACGGGCCGTAATCGATGGTCAACCCCAGGATCGACATGTTGTCGGTATTCATCACCCCATGCACGAACCCCACCCGCATCCAGTGCGCCACCATCACCGCAGTGCGTTCGCAGACCTGTGCAAACCAGTCGGCGTACAGGGCCTCGCCGGTACCGGAAAGCTGCGCAAAATCGCGGGCGATGGTGAACTCCACCCACTGCCGCAACAGCGCGATGTCGCCCCGCGCACTCGGCAATTCGAAATTGCCGAAGCGGACGAACGACGGCGCCACGCGGCAGACAATCGCGCCCGGCTCGCGCTGCGGCCGGCCGTCGTAGAACATGTCGCGCACCACCGCATCGCCCGTGGTCACCAGGCTCAGTGCGCGCGTGGTCGGCACACCCAGGTGGTGCATGGCCTCGCTGCACAGGAATTCGCGGATCGACGAGCGCAGCACGGCGCGGCCGTCGGCACCGCGCGAATACGGGGTCGGGCCGGCACCCTTGAGTTGCAGTTCATAGCGGCCCCCATCGACGCCGATCGCCTCGCCCAGCGAAATCGCCCGGCCGTCGCCCAGCTGCCCGGCCCAGTGTCCGAACTGGTGCCCGCCGTAGTTGACCGCCCAGGGCTGCATGCCCGGATACAGCGCATTGCCACCAAAGACCTCGGCAAAGCGCGCGCTGGCGAGCTCGGCCCCGTCCATTCCCAGCAGCTGCGCCACGTCCGGCGAGTAGGCAACCAGGCGCGGGGCGGCGACCGGGGTGGGCAGGACCGACGACCAGGCCGCGCTCACCTCGCGGCGGCGCACGCCCTGTTCCGGGTCACCGGGCAACTGCTGGCGCAGGCGGTTATCAAAGTGCAATCGTGTCATGGCGCCAAGCCTAGGCCACCGACGGTGAACTCGGCATGGGCCGCGCCGCATCCGGCGCCGCGCGCGCACCGTATCTTCACTTCGCATTCCAATACCAAGCGAGCTCTTCGTGCACATGCCAGCGACGCCTGATCGCCGCTAATACGCCTCCACCGTTGCCTGCCCGGGCGATATGCGGCGCCGCCCCCACCGTCGTGGCACAGCATTAACGCATGCCGCGACACCCGCTGGCCCCCTCTCCTGACTGATCATCGACATCGCCCATGCCTGTTCGCCCCTCCCGTTGGATCCGCCCCGCCCTGTTACTGCTCGGCTCGCTGACGATGACCGCCTGCAGCAGCGTGTTCTTCGGCGGCATCAACGCCGCCTCCAACCGTGACGGCGTCATCGAGCATCACGATCAGGTCTTCGATCCGGCACACGGCCTGGCGCTGGACGTCTATCAGCCGCGCGGCGTGGTCGACGCACCGGTGGTGGTGTTCTTCTACGGCGGCACATGGAAGCGCGGCAAGCGCGCGAACTACCGCTGGATGGGCCGCGCCCTGGCACGTCAGGGCGTGGTGGCCATGGTCGCCGACTACCGCAAGTACCCGCAGGTGGGCCTGCAAGGCTTCATGACGGATGCGGCCAGCGCCACCGCGTGGGGCCTGCAGCATGCGCATGACTATGGCGGCGACCCCAAGCGGCTGGCGGTCATGGGGCATTCGGCCGGTGCGCATATCGCGGGCCTGCTGGCCACCGATCGCAGCTGGCTGCAGGCGCAAGGCCTGCAGCCGCAGCAGCTGTGCGGCTTCGTCGGTTTGGCGGGCCCCTACGATTTCCTCCCCATGACCGACCCCGAGCTGGTCGAGATCTTCGGTACATCGGCCACTGACCAAGCCAGGTCGCAGCCGGTCCTGTTCGTCGACGGCGATGAGCCGCCCATGCTGCTGCTGCATGGTGACGCCGACCACGTGGTCGAGCCACAGAACAGCCTCTCGTTGGCGTCGGCCATGCGCCGCAAGGGCGAAGACGTGCAGGTCAAGCAGTATCCGCACGTCGGTCATATGGGCCTGGTACTGGCTTTCCGCAAACCGCTGACCCGCTCGCCGGAGCTGCGCGACACCCTGCAGTTCCTGCGGCAGTGCAAGGCGCCCTGAGCCGGACGCAGCCTGCCGGAGAAGGACGGCCGGGCACCTCGACGGTCACAATGGACGAGACCGCCGGCGTGGCGTCATCGCCCACGCCGGCACACCACGATCAGGTGTTGCGGCTGCGGCCCATCAGCTCGTAAGGGCCTCCCTTCTTGAGCGCTGCCTGATACGCGGGGCGCGCTTCGATCCGCTGCAGGAACGCGGCCAGGCGCGGGTAATGCTCCAGCCCGCCACCACGCGCCGCCGCGGCCTGCACCGGGAAACTCATCTGGATGTCGGCAGCGGTGAAGCGCTCCCCCGCGAACCAGGCGTTGGCCTGCAGCGACTGCTCCATCCAGTCCATGTGCAGTTTGACCTGCGGGCCGACAAAGCCCGACATCGCCTTGTCCACGATCGCGCGGGCGACCGGTTTGGCGAAGAACGGCATCGGCGCGCTGCGAATCCGGCCGAAGATCAGCGTCATGAGCAGCGGCGGCATGGCCGAGCCTTCGGCGTAGTGCATCCAGTAACGGAACTGCTGCCGCTCGGGTGAGTCGATCGGCCGCGGCGGCGGCGACAAGGCGCATTCGGTGTCGTAGCGCTCGGTGAGATAGTCCAGGATCGCACCGGATTCAGCGATGGTCAGCTCGCCATCCACGATCACTGGCGATTTGCCCAGCGGGTGGATCGCCCGCAGCGCCGCCGGTGCCAGCATGGTCTTGGGGTCGCGCTCGTGCCGCACGATCTGGTACGGCAGCGCCAGTTCTTCCAGCAACCACAGCACACGCTGCGACCGGGAGTTGTTGAGATGGTGAACGGTGATCATGAAGGCATCCGCAGGCGGAAAGCCCCATCGTAACCAGCGCCGCGTCGTTGCCGCGCGCAAAGCCCGTGGTTCTGTTCACTGCCAGCGGTTGGCGCGCGTATCGTCCAGCTGGATGGATGCAACGCGACAGGGAGCAGACAGCGATGCACGCCGTCGGCCGATTTGTCGACAGGGGATAACGAGGTCGACCAAGGACAGCCTGCCACCCATCGCCTGGTGCTGGTCGCCCATAGGACACCGGCAGCTGCCAAGGACAAGGGAAGGCCGCCACTTGATGCACGGACCTGTTCGGCCTGGCCGACGCACGGCCAATAAAAAACGCCGGCCGCTTGCGCGACCGGCGTTTTTGGCAACCTTACGGTTGCAGACGGATTAGACCGCCTGCACCTGGTCAGCCTGCATGCCCTTCTGGCCCTGCACGGCGACGAAGGTGACCTTCTGGCCTTCCTGCAGCGACTTGAAGCCGGTGCCCTGGATGGCACGGAAGTGCACGAACAGGTCCGGGCCGCTTTCCGGGGTGATGAAGCCGAAGCCCTTGGCATCGTTGAACCACTTCACGGTACCGCTCTGACGATCTGACATTTACAAACTCCTGAACTATAGATGGATAAATCGCAGCGTCCGAAAAGCCGGAGCTGAGACTGAGTTGCAGGCGTTGGTAAAGCGGAACGATGAAGCGAGATCTGTAACGATCCGGCTGCACCAGGCCACGATTCACGGTGACCCTTGCAAACACAGTGCGTGCACAGTACTCGTGTTTTCGGCAAAAAGCGACACCTGGCGTCAAATCTTTTGCAGTCAGGCCAAATCCCACCGTCTGTCAGGCACTTCCCCATCCACACTCTACCGATGAAGACACCCCAAGCCCCCCTCCGCGCGCAGATCTGGGTCGACGCCGACGCCTGCCCGGCGGTGATCCGCGACATCCTGTTCCGCGCTGCCGCACGCACCGGCGTCGCGGTCACCCTGGTCGCCAACCATTACCTGAGCACGCCCACCCTGCCCCACGTCCGGGCCCTGCAGGTTCCGGGCGGGCCGGATGCGGCCGACGATGCCATCGCCGAGCGCGTCGCTGCCGGCGACCTGGTGGTCACCCAGGACATCCCGTTGGCGGCACGCGCACTGGAAGCCGGCGCTACGGCAGTGGGCCTGCGCGGCGAGGCGTTCACCAGCAACACCATCAAGGAGCGCCTGTCGGTGCGTGGCTTCATGGAGGAGCTGCGTGGTGCCGGCATTGCGACCGGCGGGCCGCCGGCGTTGCATGCGCGCGATCGGCAGGCGTTTGCCGCGCAGCTGGATCGCTGGCTGGCCGCGCAACCGCGCAGCCCGGCGTAACGCGCCACGTCCGGGGTGGGCGCGTATCATGGGCGCCCTTTGCAATCGGCATCCTGATGGCCCTCACCGCCACCGTCCGCAGGGCGGAACTTCAGATCAGCGACATGGACCGCGGCTACTACGCCAACCATTCGCTGACCCTGGCCCAGCATCCTTCCGAAACCGACGAGCGCCTGATGGTGCGTTTGCTGGCATTTGCCCTGTTTGCCGACGACCGGCTGGAATTCGGCCGCGGCCTCAGCAACGACGACGAACCGGACCTGTGGCGACGCGACTACACCGGCGACCCCGACCTGTGGATCGACCTCGGCCAGCCCGATGAGAGCCGCGTGCGCAAGGCCTGCAACCGCTCGCGCGAGGTGGTGGTGATCGGCTACGGCGGCCAGGCCACCGAAACCTGGTGGAAGAAACACGCCAACGCCATGGGCCGGCATCGCAACCTGCGCGTGATCGAGCTCGACGCGCAGTCCACCGAGGCCCTGGGCGCGCTGATCCAGCGCGGCATGCGCTTTGACGTGATCATCCAGGACGGCGAGGTGCAGATGCTGGCCGACCACGGCAGCGTCACCCTGACCCCGATGGTGCGGCAAGCCCCGGCCGAATGAGCATGCGGTGCGACGTGCTGGTCATCGGTGCCGGCGCTGCCGGGCTGATGAGCGCTTTCACTGCCGGCCGGCGCGGCCGCCAGGTGCTGGTGATCGACCATGCCAACAAGGTCGGCAAGAAGATCCTGATGTCCGGCGGCGGGCGCTGCAATTTCACCAATACCGGTACGGCGCCCGGCAATTTCATTTCGGCCAATCGGCACTTCTGCAAATCTGCGTTGGCGCGCTATCGCCCGGCAGATTTCGTGGACATGGTCGAACGCCATGGCATTGCCTATCACGAGAAAGAGCTGGGCCAGTTGTTCTGCGACATCTCCTCCAAGCAGATCGTGCGCATGCTGCTGGACGAGTGCGAGGCGGCCGGCGTGCAGATCCGCACCCAGTGCGAGGTGCTGTCGGTCCAGCGCGGCAGCGACGGCTTCGAGGTGCAGACCAGCCAGGGACGCGTGCAGGCGCAATCGTTGATCGTGGCCACCGGCGGGCTGTCGATTCCGAGCATGGGCGCCAGCGGATTCGGCTATGCGCTGGCCCAGCAGTTCGGCCACACGCTGCTGCCGACACGGGCCGGGCTGGTGCCGCTGACCCTGAGCGGCAAGCACCAGGAACGCCTGCACGACCTGTCCGGGCTGGCGTTGCCGGTGGAGGCGCATTGCAACGGGGCCAGCTTCCGCAACTTCATGCTGCTGACCCATCGCGGCGTGAGCGGGCCGGCGATCCTGCAGATCTCGTCCTATTGGCAGCCGGGCGACGAGCTGCGCCTGGACCTGCTGCCAGGCCATGACGCCGGCGCCTGGCTGCGCGAGCAGAAGCAACAGCGCGGCGCCACCGAATTGCGCAACGTGCTGGCAGAAGTGTTGCCGAAACGGTTCGCGCAGCGCCTGTGCGAGGTGTGGTTGCCGGACAGGCCGGTCCGTCAGCTGGATCCGCCGCAGCTGCAGGGCGCTGCCGACCTGCTCGGCGCCTTCCCGCTGATCGCCAGCGGAACAGAAGGCTACCGGACCGCTGAAGTAACGCTCGGCGGGGTCGATACCCACCAGGTCTCCAGCAGCACGCTGGAGTCGCGACTGGTGCCCGGCCTGTACTTCGTTGGCGAAGTCCTGGACGTCACCGGCTGGCTGGGCGGCTACAACTTCCAGTGGGCATGGGCGTCCGGCCATGCCGCCGGCAGCGTCGCATAGGGCGACCGGCACGTCGTGCCGGTGGTGACCGATCGGGTGGTCGGTGACACGCAGGCCGTTGTGGAGCAATGCAGCGATCAGCAACCGAGTGCGGTGCGCCGGCCCTCCGGAAGGACACTGGCACGCGCAATCAGTGCGCTACGTCTCACACTAGATGCGGCATGCTCCACATACATGGACGTGCCAGACCCCTTCGTGTATTAAAGCCCGTCTCCAGGGAGCCGCGCATGCAAAAAGGCAAAGATCTCACCCTCCGCCTGATGATCGTCGATGACAGCGTGGAGAGCGCCGAGACCATCGTCACCGCGTTGCGTAATGGCGGCATTGCAGTGCGCCCGTCGCGACCGCAAACCCAGGAGGAACTGGCCAGCATGCTGTCGGGCCAGATCGATCTGGCCCTGCAGGGGCAGGCGCAACAGGTGCCGATGAGCGCGCTGCAGGCGCAGATCGCCGGCAGCGGCAAGGACATTCCGATCATCCTGCTGACCGATCGGATCGAAGAGAACGCCCTGGTCGAGGCCGCTTCGCACGGCGTGCGCGCGATTGCGCTGCGCCAGCGTCCCGAACACCTGCTGGCGTTGGTGCGCGCGGAGTGGGATGACCTGCAGGCACGCCGCGGGCTGCGCCGCATCGAGGCGCAGATGCGCGAAACCGAGCGCCGTTGCGATGCGTTGATCGCCTCCTCGCGCGACCCCATCGCCTACGTGCACGAAGGCATGCATATCCGCGCCAACGAGGCGTATCTGGAAATGTTCGGCTTCGAGTCGTTCGAGGATGTCGAAGGCGTCTCGCTGCTGGACATGATCGCCGCGCAGTACGTGGACGACTTCAAGCAGTTGCTCAAGGCGATGGCCAAGGGCGAACCGCCGCCGGCGCAGTACAAGGTGGACGCACGCCGGCTGGAAGGCGACACCTTCCCGGCGACGATGGAGTTCGCCACCGCCACCTATGAAGGCGAGCCGTGCATCCAGGTGGTGTTCCGGCGCCGCGAGGAATTCGATCCTGAACTGGCACGCGAGGTCGAGGACCTGCGCCAGCGCGACCAGGTCACCGGCCTGCTCAACCGCCCCACCTTCATGGTGGCGCTGGAACAGGCCGTGGCACAGGCCGGTCGTAGCGAAGGCCAGTCCGGCTTCCTGTTGATCGAGCCGGATCATTACGCGCGCATCCTGCCGGAAATCGGCCTGGATTCGGCCGATGCCTTGATCGCCGCCATGGCCGCGCACGTGGCCGGCGTGGTGGACGACAGCGTGGTGGCCGCACGTTTCGGCGAGCACAGTTTTGCCCTGCTGATGGACGGCAACTACGCCCGCACCCATGCGGTTGCCGAAGCCGTGCGCGATGCGTTTGCGCAGCATGTCTTCAGCGTGGGCTCGCGCTCGGCCACGGTCACGGTCAGCATCGGCGGCGTGCAGATCGGCGAAAAGATCGCCAGCATCGGCCAGGTGCTCAATCGCGGTACCGAAGCCGTGCGCACCACGGCCGAGCTCGGTGGAAATGCGGCAAGCATCTACGACCCCGCCGCCTCCGACCGCGCCGAGGAAGAACGCATCGAACGCTGGGTCGAGCAGCTGCGCGAGGCGCTGGTGGGCGATGGCTTCCTGCTGCATTACCAGCCGGTGCTCAATCTGCAGGGCGAGCCGCTGGAGCTGTACCAGGCCTTCCTGCGGCTGGAGCGCAATGGCGAGATGATGTCGCCGAACGCCTTCATGGCGATCGCCGAAGAGCACGACCTGATCACCGAAATCGATCGCTGGGTGGTCGCGCGTGCGATCCGGCAACTGGGCGAACGGCAACGCGCCGGGCACAAGACGCATCTGCTGGTCCGGATCGGGCCGAACTCGTTCTCGGACCCGCAGATGGTCGACATCATCCGCGAACAGCTGGCGGTCTATGGCGTGCCCGGCGAACGGCTGTGGCTGCAGACGCCAGAATCGAAGGTATTCACCCATCTGCGCAATGCCCAACAGTTTCTGGCGGCGGTGTCGGCCATGGGCTGCAAGGTCGGGCTGGAGCAGTTCGGCTCGGGCCTGGATTCGTTCCAGCTGCTGGCGCACTTCCAGCCGGCCTTCCTCAAGCTGGATCGCGGCATCACCAGCGACGTCGCCTCGGCGCGCGACAGCCAGGAAAAGATTCGCGAGATCACCTCGCGCGCGCAGCCGGCCGGCATCCTGACCGTGGCCGAGTTCGTGGCCGATGCGCAATCGATGAGCAGCTTCTTCAGTGCCGGCGTGGACTACGTGCAGGGCGACTTCGTGGCACCGACCGGGCCGCTGATGAACTACGAGTTCGGCTGAGCCAACCGAAAGCCGGCAACGCAGCACACCGAGGCCCGCAATGCGCGGGCCTTTTGTTGTCTTTGGCAATGATCCCGAGCGGGTCGCTGGCTGGCCGGGCCATGCAGCGGACCGCTTCGGTGAGCATGGAGATTGGCGCTACCGCTCCAGCATCGGAGCCAATCCCGGCTGCAGCGCCTTCCACATAGCTCAGCGCCCGCCGCGATCCCGGTACCGCTCTTACATCGCCGTGCCATTGGCCACCCGCAGCGCGGCGATACGCTCGCTCAGCGGCGGGTGGCTCAGGAACAGACGACGCAACCCATCGCCCACGCCTCCGGAAATCCCGAAGGCCTGCACCTGCGAGGGCAAGGTGTTCTGGCCGTGGTTGAGCGACAGGCGCTCCAGTGCGGCAATCATCTTGCTGCGCCCGGCCAGATGCGCACCACCGGCGTCGGCGCGGAATTCGCGGCGCCGCGAGAACCACATCGCGATCATGGTCGCGAACAGGCCGAAAACCATCTCCAGCGCGAACACGATGATGTAGTACGCAAAGCCTCGACCACCCTCGCGGTTGCCCGACATCGCGCTGTCGATGATGCCGCCGACGACGCGTGCCAGCACGATCACGAAAGTATTCAACACGCCCTGCAGTAGCGCCATGGTCACCATGTCGCCGTTGGCGACGTGCGCGATCTCATGGCCCAGCACCGCTTCGGCCTCGTCCTGGCTCATGTTCTGCAGCAGGCCCGTGGACACGGCCACCAGGGCATTGTTGCGGTTGGCGCCGGTGGCGAAGGCATTGATTTCCGGTCCGTCGTAGACCGCCACTTCCGGCATGCCGATGCCGGCGGCCTGCGCCTGACGCCGCACCGTCTCCAGCAACCAGCGCTCGGTCGGCGTGCGCGCTTCGGTGATCACCTGCGCACCGGTGCTGCGCTTGGCCATGAACTTGGACAGCAGCAACGAAATGAACGAGCCACCGAAACCGAAGACGGCAGCCATCACCAACAATCCACTCATTTGCGCGGGATTGACGCCCAGCACCGACATGACGATGCCGGCGAGCATCAGCACCGCAAAGTTGGTCAGCAGGAACAGGAAAATGCGGTTGAACATGGCGCGGTGGCTCCACTCATGCGGGGTGAACTGCTGCGGATCTGCGGACGCTGCGGCTTGAAATCAAGCAAGCTCCTGACCGACGATTCAGCCTCCCATGCCCCCACTTCCCTATCGCGGCCGTTTTGCGCCCTCCCCGACCGGCCCGCTGCATTTCGGCTCCCTGCTGGCGGCCTTCGGCAGCTGGCTGCTTGCCCGCCATGCCGGCGGCCAGTGGTGCGTGCGCATCGAGGACATCGACCCGCCGCGCGCCGAGCCGGGCGCGTCAGAGCGGCAATTGCGCACGTTGAGCGCCTTCGGCCTGGTGTCGGACCTGCCGGTGATCCGGCAGTCCGCGCGCGATGCACACTACGCCGCTGCACTGAGCGCGCTGATGCAGGCCGGGCTGGCCTTCGAGTGCAGCTGCAGCCGCGCCGATTTGGCCGCCATGGGCGGTCTCCACCACGCATGCGTCGCCCCGCTGGGCGCGCGCCGCGCGGTGCGTCTGCGGGTGCCGGCGCAGCCGCCGGTCGGCTTCGACGACGGACTGCAGGGCCGCGTGGTGCAGGACGTCTATGCCGAAGTCGGCGATGTGGTGCTGCGCCGCGCCGATGGCTATTGGGCCTACCAGTTGGCCGTAGTGGTGGACGACGCCGCGCAGGCCGTGACCGACGTCGTGCGCGGCGCCGACCTGCTCGATTCCACTCCACGCCAGATCCTGCTGCAGCGCGCCCTGGGCCTGCCGCAACCGCGCTACCTGCATCTGCCGCTGATCCTGGACGCCGACGGCCACAAGCTGTCCAAATCGCACGCCGCGCCCGCACTGGACGACACCGACCCGCTGCCGGCACTGCATGCGGCCTGGCGCGCGCTGGGCCAGCTGCCGGCCGCGCTGCCGCAGCACGGCAGCGTCGCCACGGTGCTGCAGCATGCCGTGCAGCATTTTTCGCCGGGACGACTGCCGCAGAGCGCAACCCTGGGCACCGATGGGCGCGCATCGCAGCCCGCGCGTGACTAGAATTGCGACCCAGCACCGGCACCGGGCACCTGCGCCCTGATCGCCTCGGCCTCACCTGCTCATTGGAGTCGTCATGACATCTCGCGTCGCATTGGTCACCGGCGGCACCGGCGGTATCGGTACCGCCATCTGCAAGCGCCTGGCCGACCAGGGTCACCGGGTCGCCAGCAACTTCCGTAACGAGGACAAGGCGCGCGACTGGCACCAACGCATGCAGGCGCAGGGCTACGAGGTGGCCTTGTTCCGCGGCGACGTCGCCTCGTCCGAACATGCACGCGCGCTGGTCGAAGACGTCGAAGCGTCACTGGGCCCCATAGAGGTGCTGGTCAACAACGCCGGCATCACCCGCGATACCACCTTCCACCGCATGACCGCCGAACAGTGGCACGACGTCATCAACACCAACCTCAATTCGGTGTTCAACGTCACCCGCCCGGTGATCGAAGGCATGCGCAAGCGGGGCTGGGGCCGGGTGATCCAGATCAGCTCCATCAATGGTCTCAAGGGCCAGTACGGCCAGGCCAACTACGCCGCGGCCAAGGCTGGCATGCATGGCTTCACCATTTCGCTGGCGCGCGAGAACGCCGCTTTCGGGGTGACCGTCAACACGGTCTCGCCCGGCTATGTGGCCACCGACATGGTGATGGCGGTTCCGGAGGAAGTGCGCGCCAAGATCGTGGCCGATATCCCCACCGGCCGGCTGGGGCGCCCGGAAGAGATTGCCTACGCAGTGGCGTTCCTGGTGGCCGAAGAGGCTGCCTGGATCACCGGGTCCAATCTGGACATCAACGGCGGCCACCACATGGGCTGGTAACGTTTGCTGCAACTTTGCGGTGCAGCATGGATTTACCTCAAAAACCATGCTGCGCAACATTTTTAATGTGTCCGCTTAAGCAAATAAGGCTGTTTGGCTGTTGCAACCGCTGCTGCGCTGCGCCATCCTGCGCGCACTATCAGTGTGAGTGAACGTTCCATGGCCGGACTTCGCATCATCAAGAAGTATCCCAATCGCCGTCTCTACGATACGGAAATTTCCAGCTACATCACCATCGAAGATGTGCGCCAGTTGATCATCGACGGCGAGGAGTTCGAAGTCCGCGATGCCAAGAGCGGCGAAGATTTGAGTCGTGCCGTCCTGCTGCAGATCATTGCCGACCAGGAACAGGACGGCGAGCCGATGCTTTCCACCCAGTTGCTGAGCCAGATCATCCGCTTCTACGGGGATTCGCTGCAGGGCTTCATGGGCAACTACCTGGAGCGCAGCATGCAGGTGTTCCTGGACCAGCAGCAGCAGTTCCGCCAGCAGATGGGCAACCTGCTCGGGCAGACCCCCTGGGCGATGATGAACCAGCTGACCGAGCGCAACCTGGAGTTGTGGCAGGAGTTCCAGCGCAACTTCGGCGCCGGCTTTGGCCGCCCGGGTGGCCCGGGCACCCCGCCGACCCCGCCCGGCGCCGGCAGCATGGGCAGCGGCCCGATGGGCACCGGCACGCACGGCACCTCCGGCAGCCATACCGGCACCACCGGCAAGGCCCGCAACCGCGGTTGACGCGCACGGTGGCATCCCGGAGCAGCAGCGAATCCACCTGCTGCTCCGTTCTCAGGCAGACATGGCCGCCAGTCCGAGCTTTCTGCACCCTGGACGCAGCGAGTGTTCCAGCAGTGTTCGCCACTGACTGACGCTTGGTGTCGCACCCATCGGGCCCGGGCGCGTCTGCGCCGGAGACGATCCGTCAGCGGCCCGGCGGTTGCGCACAGGCCGAACAGATCCGCTCCACGTGGTAGCCGCGCGCGCGCAGGCGCTCCACAACCCCGTCGTTACCGAGCAGGTGCAACGCACCGACCACCACCAGCGTGGTGCCGCTGCCCTTGCCCAGCTGCTTTTCCAGCCGCGGCACCCAGCGCGCATTGCGCTCGACATTGATGTCCTGATACAGCGCCGGATACTGGCGGTGCAGGTCTTCGGCCATCTGCGTGGACAGCGTCTGCACATCCCCCCTGCGCCAGGCCGCGTGCAGCTGGCGCAGCTGATCGGTGGTCGCGGCTTCGTCCAGCGACTCTTCCAGCAACTGATGCTGCTCGGTTGGCGACATCGCGTCGAGCAACGCGATCTGCTCTTCGGCGCGCTCCAGCCCTTCGGCCGGCTTGCCCCTGGCTTGCGCCTGCTGCATCAGGTAATGGTCCAGGCCGGCATTCGGGTCCATGCCCTGGCGGGCCATCTCGGCCATGCTGATCGAGAGCGCGACAAACCAGGGCTTGAGCCGCTGCAATGCGTCGACCGACATGCCGTGCGTGCGTGCGTAGCTGCCGAGCGCCTGCCAGGTCCTGGCATCCAGCACGTCCTGCAGGGTCCGGCCGTCGCTGCGGCGCGCCACCTGCAACATGCGGCTGGCCAGCTGCGGCGATTGCGCGTCCGATGGCGGCAACTCGAAGACCAGCCGGTCGGCCTTGGCAAATGCCTGCATCACGTCCGGCGACAGCGGGTAATCGCTGGGCTTGAGCACATGGAACGAGCCGAGCAGGTAGAGCGTGCCGCCCTTGCCATCGACCTTCCATAGCAGCGGCACCGGCGGGTTGGCGGGCACCTCGTTGGCCGCACGTGCGCAGACCGGCGCAACCGCCCCGCTCCACAGTGCCAGGCCGAGCATCGCGCTGCGGCCCCAGGCAGCCAGCCGCACTTTCATTGCGTTGACCATCACCGATTCCCCCTCATCACGTCAGTGCGGCACCTTGTAGGCCTTTTCGCCGGCCGACACCGCCAGGTCGATCCGGTTTTCCGGTGGCGGCAAGGGACAGGTGGCGAACGGGGTAAACGCACACGGCGGGTTGTAGGCGCGATTGAAGTCGACCACTACGTGTCCGGAGGCGTCGGGCACGTCCAGGTCCAGAAAACGCCCGGCCGGATAGCTGCCGTGGCCGCTGGTGCGGTCGGCGAACACCACGAACATGGGTCGCCCCGGCTCGCCGATCGTCTCCAGCCGATAGGTCTTGCCGTCGCGCTCGAACTCGATCGCCCCTGCATTGGGCTGTTCGCTGCTGATGCCGACGATGTCCACGATGGGGATGGTCTTGCCGACATCGTTGGGTACGTAGCGCGCGGCGATGCGCCATGCCGGATCCACCGGCCAGTAGTCCAGCCCGGCGAAGTGGGTGCGCGAGGGCGCGTCGGCATGCTTGACGCGCAATGCATAGCGGTCGCCGCGATGGATCAGGCCGAGCACGCCCTTGCCCTCGTCGAACTGGATCAGCGTCGGCCGCGCATCGCGATCGGACTGGAAGCGGATCCTGCCGGTCAGCGGCTTGCCGTCCACGCTGAGGGCCGCGCCGCGCTCGGGCACGAACCACACCGCACCGCCCTCGCTAGACACCATGCCCATCTTCGGCGGGCCGACCGCGAGTTTGATCCCACTGTCTGCGCTGCTGCCGATGTAGTGCGCCTTCAGCGAGAGCCAGTGCAGGCCGACCAGGCTGGTCCAGCCATCGGGTGCGCGCAGCTCTTTCAGCCGCGCTTCGCGCCAGGCGGCGGTATCGGCCAGAAACGTCTTGTCCAGCGCCACCGGCGCCTGCGGCGGCGCGCTGTCGCGCCCACAGCCGGCCAGCGTTGCAACCACCAGCATGCAGAGCAGCCAGCCCCTCCCCCCGTGCACTGCCATCAACGTCCCCTGAGAAACCAACGATCGATATCGCTCAGCGTAAACCGAGCCCAGGTGGGTCGGCCATGGTTGCATTGACCCGAGCGCTCGGTGGCTTCCATATCCCGAAGCAATGCGTTCATTTCTGGCACGGTGAGGCGACGGTTGGCGCGCACGGCGCCGTGGCAGGCCATGGTGGAGAGCAGTTCATCGCGCGCACTGGCGATGCGCCGGCTTTGCCCATGTTCGCGCAGATCGCCGAGCACATCGCGCAGCAGCGCCTCCGGCTCGGCGTTGGCGAGCAACGCGGGAATGCTGCGTACGTGCAGCGATTGCGGGCCGGCACGGGTGATCTCAAAGCCCAGGCTGGCCAGGGTATCGGCTTCGCGCTCGGCGGTATCGGCCTCGCGCTCGCCCACCGCCAGCGTGATGGGCACCAGCAGTGGCTGCGCATGCAGGCCGATGCTGTCGTGCGCGTTCTTGAGCCGTTCGTAGCCGATGCGCTCGTGCGCGGCGTGCATATCCACCACGATCAGGCCTTCGGCGTTTTCGGACAGGATGTAGATGCCGTGCAACTGCGCCACCGCGTAGCCAAGCGGCGGCACCCCGCTGTCTTCGGCGGTGGCCGGCAGGCCGGTGCCGGAGAGCTGTGGCAGCTGTGCAGCATGCTGCGCACTGCCGGGTGGCGGCGCATACAGCGCACTGTAGGCCGCGCGCGCTTCGTCCACACGCAAGCCCAACGGCGTCTGCGAGGGCGTCCAGTTGGCGTAGCTTCCTGAGCCGCCACCACCACTGGCGGTGCTGCCGTAGCTGGCGCCGCCACTGAGGCCCGCTCCCATCACACCCGCGGCGTCCGCCGCAGGAGCGTCGCTGCCGATGCTGTTGGGCGTGGTACCGGCACGCGTCTGCGCCAACGCATCCTGCAAGGTGCGGTAGACGAAGTCGTGGATCAGCCGCGCTTCGCGGAAGCGCACCTCGTGCTTGGCCGGATGCACGTTGACGTCCACCCGCGCCGGGTCCAGTTCCAGGAACAGCACGTAGGCGGGCTGGCGGCCATGGAACAGCACATCGCCATAGGCCATCTTGACCGCGTGCGCCACGCTGCGATCGCGCACCGAGCGGCCATTGACGTAGAGATATTGCTGGTCGGTGCTGGCACGCGAGTAATGCGGTTGCGCCACCCAACCATGCAGGCGCAGGCCGGCGCCGCTGTGATCCACGCGCAGCGCCTGGCGCGCAAAATCCTCGCCCAGCGTTTCGCCAAGGCGCGCGTCCGAATACAGGTCACCCGGCTTGTAGCGACGCGACGGCTTGCCGTTGTGCGACACGCGCAATTCCACATCCGGGCGCGCCAGCGCCAACGAGCGCAGCCACTCTTCTATGTGCCCGAGCTCGGTACGTTCGGCACGCAGGAACTTGCGGCGTGCCGGCACGTTGAAGAACAGCTCGCGCACCTCGACCGTGGTGCCGGGCGCGTGTGCGTGCGGGGTCACCTCGCCCAGCCGGCCGCCGTCGATCTGCAGCGCCGAGCCGTGCTCGGCATCGGCGCGGCGCGAGATCAGGGTGAAGCGGCTGACCGAGGCGATCGACGGCAAGGCTTCGCCGCGAAAACCGAGCGTGGCGACGGTTTCCAGATCGTCGAGCGAGGCGATCTTGCTGGTGGCATGCCGCGAGACTGCAAGCGGCAGCTCGTCGGGCGTGATGCCGCCGCCGTTGTCGCGGATGCGGATCAGGCGCACGCCGCCTTCTTCCAGCTCGATGTCCACCCGGGTGGCGCCGGCGTCGAGCGCGTTCTCGACCAGTTCCTTGACCACGGAAGCGGGCCGCTCGACGACCTCGCCGGCGGCGATCTGGTTGATCAGGATCTCGGGCAGCTGGCGGATCGCCATCAGCGCGCACTCCCGCGCAGGATGCGCGGCATGCAGTACAGCGGGGATGACACGGACAAGACAGACCTCGGCACGGCGACCCGGCGACGCACAGGCGCCGACATCTCGGGATTCAGGGCCGAATGATAGCCGAGCGGGTCAGCGGCTGCCGCCGGCCACGGTGCCGACGGCATCGGCTTCGGCCTGCGCGCGCGCGGCGAACAAGGTGCCCGGCGGCGGCTGGCGCGTAAAGAACGTATCGATACCGTCCAGCACCGCAGCGGCGATCTTGCGCTGGTAGGCCGGATCGATCAGGCGACGCTCTTCGTCCGGATTGGAGATGAACGCGGTTTCCACCAGCATGGCCGGCATATCAGAGGTGCGCAGCACCGCGAAATTGGCCCGCTCCAGCTGCGGCTTGTGGTTGTTGCCGATGCGCTTGAGCCCACCGAGCACGTGCCCGGCGGCGTCTTCGGAGGCTTTCATGTGCCCGCTCTGGGCCAGGTCCAGCAATACGTTGGCCAGCGTGCTTTCGGTCTGCTGCAGACGCACGCCACCGACCAGGTCGGCGGCATTTTCCTTGTCGGCCAGCCAGCGCGCGCGCTGTGAGGAAGCGCCCTTGGTGGACAACACGTACACCGACGATCCGGTGGCGCTGCGGTTTTCGGCCGCATCGGCGTGGATCGAAATGAAGATGTCGGCCTTGGCGGCGCGTGCCTTCTGCGCGCGCATCGGCAGCGGGATGAACACATCGGTGTCGCGGGTCAGGTACGCCTTCATGCCGGGCGTGGCGTTGATCTGGCGGGCCAGCTCGCGGCCGACCGCCAGGGTCACGTCCTTCTCGCGCTTGCCGGTGGGGCCCATGGCCCCGGGATCCTGGCCGCCATGACCCGGGTCGATGGCGACGATCAACGGCCGCATGCCGGGCGCCATCTTGACCCGCGATGCCTCACTGGGCAGCACCGGACGCGGCGGCAGGTCGTCGTCGGTGGCAGCGCCCGGCACTGCCGCAGCTGGACCCACGCCCGCAGCGGCCATCGGCGCGCCGCCCCCATTGAGGATGGCGGCGGCGGAGGCGCCGGCCGTCGTGGGCGCACCTGGCATCGGCGTGCCCTGGCCCGCAACGACGCGATTGGGTTGGGCGCTACCGGCCGTCGTCGGTGCGGCCGCCGCAGCGGTTCCGGGACGCGGCGTCGGCACCCCGGTGGCGACCGTGGTCGGCACTGCTGCCTGCGTGACGGTCGGCATCGCCGAAGCAGGCACCACGACCGGGACCGGCGGCGGAGGTGGCGCCGCAGATGCACGTTGCGCGGATGCGGCTAGCGCTGCGGTGGCACGCGCCGCTTCGGCCTGTGCATCGACGAGGCGTGGCGGCGGTGCCGCGGCAGGTACCGGTGCGCTGGCAACGGCGGAGGGGGGTGCTGGATCGCCGGGCCATTCGATCACCAGGGTCGAGGCGCTGCCGAGCGTCTGCATTTGCGGTTTCAGCGCAGTGACCGCGCTGGACAGCTCGAACACCACCCGGAACGTGCCCGGCACCGGTTGCCCGGTGCGCACGGAGGTCACCAGGCCGGCGGCCGGCGGCAGCTTGAGCCCACGCGCCGCGGCCGAATCCGGGAAGTCCACCACCAACCGATTGGGGTTGGCCAGCGACAAGGTCTTGAAGCCGCCGCTGCCGGCCAACTGGATCTCTGCACGGGTGCCAGTGGCGCCGGTGCTGACGCCGACGCCCTTGATTTCGCCGGCCCACGCAGCAAAAACCGCCAGGCTGAGGCTGGCGGTCAAGGCGGCACGACTGAACTGGCGGATCCCCGGTGTCATGGCGCTGGATTCAATCACCCAAACGGGTGAATTGCAAGGTGATTTCCCTTAATAATCCGTAACCTGGCGTTCATTCTTCCTGTGGGCTGACAAAAAGCGCCTGCAACTCGGCCTGATCGGCGAGGCGCGTCAGCCAGTCGCGCCCGGTCTGGCTGCGGCCCAGCAGACGAACACGTCGGCCATCGCCATCGACAGCCAGTTCCACATCCAGGTCCACCGCCGGCAGGGCACCTGC
This sequence comes from Xanthomonas sp. NCPPB 1068, assembly GCF_041479385.2. Lineage (NCBI taxonomy): Bacteria > Pseudomonadati > Pseudomonadota > Gammaproteobacteria > Lysobacterales > Lysobacteraceae > Xanthomonas > Xanthomonas sp. NCPPB 1068. Next base: position 2,651,304 of record NZ_CM192986.1, read on the forward strand.
GCCCCGCTCCGGCCATTCCACCAGCCACAGGCTGGCGCTGCCTTCGTCCAGGCCAAGGAAATCCAGCTCGCCGGCCTGCCCGATGCGATACAGGTCCAGGTGCCAGGCTTCGTCGCCGGGGCCCAGCGGATAGCGTTCGATCAGGGTATAGGTCGGGCTGCGGATCGGCCCGCTGACACCGAGCGCCCGCAGCAGCGCGCGCGCCAGCGTGGACTTGCCCGCGCCCAGGTCGCCATGCAGCTGGACCATCGCGTTGGCGGGCCGGACTGCCGCCATTGCGCGGCCCAGCGTCTCGGTGGCCTCGGCATCGATCAGGTAGGCAGCAAGAGGCGTCATGCAGTGGCTCCGGCATTGGCAAGGCGACGCAGCTGCGGCAGCAGGTCGGTGGGCAACAGGCCGCGTTCGCCGTCGCGCGCCGCCGCGTCGCCGGCGCAGGCATGCAGCAAGGCGCCCAGGCTGGCGGCCTCCAGGGCCGCCCAGCCCTGGCCCAGCAAGGCGGCGATCACGCCGGTCAACAGGTCGCCCATGCCACCGACGGCCATGCCCGGGTTGCCGGCGTCGATGATGCGCGGGACCGCGCGCGGGGCCGCCACCACGCTGCCGGCGCCCTTGAGCACCACCACCGCGTCGAAGCGCTGGGCCAACGCGGCAGCGGCGGTCAGGCGGTCGCGCTGCACCTGCGCGGTGGACAGCCCCAGCAATCGCCCGGCTTCGCCGGGATGCGGGGTCAGCACCCGCGGGCCACGCGTGGGCACCGGATTCGACGCCAACAGGTTCAGGCCATCGGCGTCGATGACGACGGCGCTGTCCGAGCCCAGGACCGCATGCCACAACGTCTGGGCCCACGGGTCCTGGCCCAGGCCGGGCCCGAGCGCGACCACATCGGCGGCATCGGCCAGGGCGGCGATGTCGTCGCCCGCCTGCACCGCGCGCACCATCGCTTCGGGGCAACGCGCCAGCAACGTGGTCACGTGCTCGGCACGGGTGGCCACCTGCACCAGCCCGGCGCCGCTGCGCAGCGCGGCTTCGGCGGTCAGCATGATTGCCCCGCCGCTGCCCAGATTGCCGCCCACGCACAGCACCCGGCCCGATTCGCCCTTGTGCGTGTTGCGCCGCCGGGGCCGCAACTGCGCCGCCAGCGCGTCGATGTCCCAGCGATGTGCGGCAGGCGTAAGCCCGTCGAATGCAGAGCCCGGCACGTCCAGCGTTGCGATGCCGCGGTCGCCTGCGTATTCCAGGGCGTCGCCGGTGTACAGGCCGACATGCGGCACGATGAATTGCAAGGTCGCCTGCGCACGCACGGCCGTCTCGAACGCCACGCCATGGTCGGCGTCGATGCCGCTGGGCACGTCCAGCGCCAGCACCGGAACGCCGCAACTATTGACCGCCTCGATCAGCGCTGCGGTTGGCGCATCGGGCGCGCGGTTCAGGCCGATGCCGAACAGCGCATCCACGATCACATCGGCCTGCGCCAGCGGATACGGGAACAGCTCGATCGCGCCGCCCACCGCCAGGTAGTCGGTGCAGGCGCGCTGGGCCAGCTCCGATGCCGGGCCCCGCTCGGGCAGATGCACCACCCGCACCTGGCGCCCGGCGCGCTGCGCCAACCGCGCCAGCACATAGCCATCGCCGCCGTTGTTGCCGGTCCCGCAGACCACCACGATGCGGCGCGCCTGCGGCCAGCGCTCCAGCAACCATTGCCAGGCGGCCTGCCCGGCACGTTGCATCAGGATGTAGCCATCGCCACCGAGCAGCGCGGTGGCCTGCGCATCGAGCGTGCGCGCGGCAGCGGAATCGTAAAGAGCGAGCGGTGCGTACATGCCGGGAATTCTATACTTGTCGTCATGTCTGCCGTCCTCGCCCGCCCCGACCCCACCGATGCCGCCGCGCGCATCCGTGCGCTTGCACGCGAAGCGGGCTTTCAACGCTGCGGTATCGCCGGCATCGAATTGGGCGAAGACGAAGTGCATCTGCGCAGCTGGCTGGAAGAAGGCCTGTACGGCACGATGCACTGGATGGCCCAGCACGGCGACAAACGCTCGCGCCCGCAGGAGCTGGTGCCGGGCACCTTGCGGGTGTTGTCGGTTGGCATGGATTACGGTCGCAAGGACGACACCGAGGCCTGGAACACCTTGCACGACGGCAACCGTGCGTACGTGGCGCGCTATGCGCTGGGGCGCGATTACCACAAGCTGATGCGCAACCGGCTGCAGAAGCTGGCCGAGCGCATCCAGGGCGAGATCGGCGCCTTCGGCTTCCGCGTGTTCGTCGATTCGGCGCCGGTGCTGGAGCGCGCACTGGCGCGTAACGCGGGGCTGGGCTGGATCGGCAAACACACCTGCCTGATCGATCGCAACGGCGGCTCGTGGTTCTTCCTGGGCGAGATCTATCTGGATCTGCCGCTGCCGATCGACACGCCGGCCACCGCGCATTGCGGCACCTGCACGCGCTGCATCGACATCTGCCCGACCCAGGCCATCATCGCGCCGTACCGGCTGGATGCGCGCCGCTGCATTGCCTACCTCACCATCGAACACGACGGTCCAATTCCGGAACAGATGCGCAAGCCGATCGGCAACCGCATCTTCGGCTGCGACGATTGCCAGCTGATCTGCCCCTGGAACAAGTTCGCCAAGCGCACCGATGAGCCGGACTTCCGCGCCCGCAATGCGCTGGATGTGGCAACGCTGCCGCAGCTGTTTGCCTGGGACGAGGACGAATTCCTGCGCCGCACCGAAGGGAGCCCGATCCGCCGCAGCGGCCACGAACGCTGGCTGCGCAATATCGCTGTGGGCCTGGGCAATGCACCGGGCACGCCGGAAGTCTTGGCCGCCCTGGAAGCGCGTCGCCACCACGACTCGGAACTGGTACGCGAACACGCCGGCTGGGCGCTGGCGCAGCACGGCATCTGACCCCCCGGCATTCGCTGCGTGCGCCGCTGCAGCCTGCGGCATGCGCCCAGCAGGCGACGGCCAGGCTCTGCCACCGGCCGCCGGGGCGTTCGGAAGGCGATCACCCACACGCTTCCCCGCTACGGGATAATGCGGCGATGGCCGACCGCAACCAACAGATCCTCACTCCCAGCCAGCTCAATACACTGGCGCGCGACCTGCTGGAAGGCAGCTTCCCGCTGGTGTGGGTGGAAGCCGAGCTGAGCAGCGTCACCCGCCCGGCCTCGGGCCATCTGTACTTCACGCTCAAGGACGCGCGCGCGCAGATCCGTTGCGCGATGTTCAAGCCCAAGAGCACCTGGCTGAAGTTCCAGCCGCGCGAGGGCTTGCGCGTGCTCGCACGCGGCCGCCTCACTCTGTACGAAGCGCGCGGCGACTACCAGCTGGTGCTCGACCACATGGAAGAAGCCGGCGAAGGCGCGCTGCGACGTGCCTTCGACGAACTGCGTACGCGCCTGGCAGCCGAAGGCCTGTTCGATGCCGAGCGCAAGCAAGCGCTGCCGGCGCATGTACGCCGTCTGGCGGTGATCACCTCGCCCAGCGGTGCGGCGGTGCGCGATGTGCTCAGTGTGCTGGCGCGACGCTTCCCGCTGCTGGAGGTGGACCTGTTGCCGTCGCTGGTGCAGGGCGACAGCGCCGCGGCACAGGTCACCTCGCTGCTGCAGCGCGCCGATGCCTCCGGGCGTTACGACGTCATCCTGATCACCCGCGGTGGCGGCTCGCTGGAAGACCTGTGGGCCTTCAACGACGAACGTCTGGCGCGCGCGATCGCCGCTGCGCAGACCCCGGTGGTCTCGGCGGTCGGTCACGAGACCGACTTCAGCCTGAGCGATTTCGTGGCCGACGTGCGTGCGCCCACGCCGTCGGTGGCGGCCGAGCTGCTGGTGCCCGATCAGCGTGAACTGGCGGCGCGGGTGAGGCGCGCGCAGGCACGCATGGCCCAGCTGCAGCAGCATGCCCTGGGGAACGCAATGCAACGCGCCGACCGGCTTGCGCTGCGCCTGCGTGCGCACAGCCCGCAGGCGCGGCTGCAGCTGCTGCACCGGCGCCAGGAAGAGGCCGGCCGTCAGCTGCGCGCGCGCATGGCCCAGGTGCTGGAACGCCTGCAGACACGCGTGCAACGCGGGCAGGCGCACCTGCAGGTGCATAACCCGCAGCGCAACCTCGCCAGCTTGCAACAGCGGCTGCGCGCCCTGCATCCGCAAGCGGCCATGCAACGGCGCTTGCAGCACGATCAGTTGCGGCTGCGCGGCCTGGCGCGCTCGCTGGAAGCGGTGAGCCCGCTTGCCACCGTGTCACGCGGCTATGCCATCGTGACCCGCCCTGCCGATGGCAGCGTGGTGCGCAGCGCCGCCGACGTGGTGGCCGGCGAGGGCCTGCGTGCGCAACTGGCCGATGGCAGCATCGCTGTGCGGGTGGAATCTGGCGAAGGCTGAAAACAAGCAGCCCACGACGACGCGGTGTCTGCAGCACTGCTGCCGCTCGGCGCCTGCTTGACCAGGCGAAGAGTGCCGCGCCAGGTCGCGCCGCCATCGGTCGGCGCTGACAGCAAACCTTGAATAAGCCGTGGGGTGACGGGCAGACCCGGCATTGCGCTCGGGCACTACGGCCACCGCCGCCAGGAATCAGGCACCGGTGCCCGGCAGAGCGTGCTCGACTGCGATCGCCGGTTGTCGATCAAGCGCTCCGGAAAACGTCGTCTAGTGCTTCTTCAACGCTGAGCGGCGTCAGGAGCGGCCAGGCATCTGCGCGGCGTGCTGCCAGCCCTGCATCAGCAGCGTGGTCAACACCACCGGGTCGTGATCGAAATGGTGGCCGCCGGGCCGCACCGCCACCTCGACGCCCCGCGCGCGCAGCTCCGGGCACAGCGTGTCCTTTTCCTCACTGCCATAGATGCACTGCAGCCGATGCGCGTCCAGCGACTGGATGGCGGGCTCCACATCGCGCTCGGCATCGTTGTGCCAGCCCAGCCAGCCGCCGACACGCACCTTGAAATCAGCCTGGTGGCCAAGCCCGAGCAGGCTGACGAACTGCACGGAGGCGCGCTGCTGCGGCGACAGTTCCGGGTAGGCGAACGGCAGGATGTCGGCACCGAACGAATACCCCACCAACGCGACATGCTGGATGTGCCAACGCTGGCGATAGGCCGCGATCACCCGGTCCAGGTCCGCGCCCACCTGCTGCGGGGTACGGCTGGCCCAGAAGTACCGCAGGCTGTTCCAGCCCACCACCGACACGCCCTGCTGCTGCAGCTGCGCGGCGATGCCCTTGTCCAGCTCGCGCCAGCCGCCATCGCCGGAGAGCATCACCACCAGGCGGTCGCTGCCGGGTGCGTGCAGCTCGACCAGCGGCAGGTCGCCCAGGCCCTGCGCCTGGGCTGCCTGGAAGTGGCCGCGCGTGGCCGCAGCGATCTGCATCGGGCTGGCGCCGTCGACCAGATCGTCGAGAAAGCCCTGATTGGCATCGGGCACGTCGCGCGAACAGGCCAGGCCGGTGTCGGTGGTGCCGGCATCGGCAACCACCGCACCGCCCAGCACGTCCGGCGCCGACGACGCCAGCGCCTGGCGTGCCAGCACGGCGCCATCGCCCTGCCCCACCAGCACCGGCGGCAGGAAGGCATCCACATGTTCGGCGCGCAACAATTTCTTGCCGAGCCGCTCGGCGTCGTCGGCCAGCGAGCTACAGGCCGCGTGGTGCGAGCGCAAGCGCTCGCGGTAGCTGGCGGTATCAACCACCGCAACCAGCGCACCGTCATCGCTCAGCATGTCGGCCAGGCGCTGGCCGTCCTGCGGATGGGCGCTGTCGGGCAGCAACACCACCATGGCCTTGGGCGTGCCTTCCGGGCGCACGACCTCCACTGCGTGATAGTGTCCGGCGGTGTTGCCTTCCTGCATGTGCCGCGCCACGGCATAGCCGCTGCCGCCGATCAGCAAGGTCGCCATGACCCAACGAAACATCGTGATCCCCATGCTCATCGCGGCAGTCCTTCAGAAGCGCTGGCGCTTCGACCGCCGCACGCATCACCGGTTCCATCCGCGCGCGGGAAGTGTTCGCTGCGGTTAAGCCAAGGGATCCAGACATGTCATGCATGGTGGCTGGGCCGGCGCTATGCAGTCTGCATCCGGCCTCCGCAATGCGCATCAAAAGGCCGAAAAATCTCTGCATCGAGAATTCCAGTCTGTAGTCGCTCGTCTCAGGAAACGCTGTTTGGTGGAGGTGAGCGGATTAGTGGAGGTGGGCGGAATCGAACCGCCGTCCCGAAGCATCCATCTCCTCAACTCTAGATCCCGCGCGCCAGCCGGAACCCGATCCGCGCACTGGTGGTATCGGAGTCCTGCGATTGCCGCCACGCCGCGCGTGTCTGCTGCGGCGAGTTGGCCCAGCTGCCGCCGCGGATCATGCGCTGCCGGCAGCCCGGGTTGAACCATGCCGCGCCATCGGCCGGTGCCCGGCGATAGCTGGCGTGCCAGCAGTCGGCCACCCATTCGCTCAGGTTGCCGCCCATGTCGTGCAGGCCCCAGGCGTTGGCGCGGAAACTGCCTACCGGTGCCGGGCCCCAGAAGCCGTCGCCGTAGCCGACGAAGCCGTTGTTCCAGTGCCGGCCGCTGCGCGATACGTCGTTGCCGCCGGTGAAATTGCCCGTGTCGCGCGGTGGCGAGCCGGCATTCCCCCACGGATAGCGCCCGGTGGTGCCGGCGCGCACCGCGTACTCGAACTCGGCCTCGCTGGGCACGTGGTAATGGCGGCCGGTCTGCTCCGACAGCCAGGACGCATACGCCTCCGCATCACGGATGCTGACGTGCATCACTGGGCTGTTGGGTGCGGCCCGTGCACCGTTGTAGTCGGACTGCCAGTCCACGCCGCTGCGGCGGATGAAGTTGCCGCTGCGCTCGTCGTACACCACCGAATGCCCGCGCCGGGTGGCCCGCGGCCGCGCACCGGTGGCCTCGACGAACTGGCGGAACTCGGCCACCGTCACCTCGGTGATCGACAACGCAAAGCCGCGTGCGAAGCGCACGTAATGCGCCGGGCGCTCGTTGTCGGAGGCACCCGGCTCGGCATCGCCGGCACCCATCTGGAAGGCACCATGCGGCACCACGATCATCTGCGGTCCGCGCCCGCCGAGCTTGAGCCCGTCGGTGAAGACCTGCCCGGGGCGGAAGCTGCCGTAATGGGTGGCCAATTCCAGCCGACGGCGCAGATCGCCCGCCATCGGGTCGCCGGGGTCGGCGATGCGCAGCACCTCGGCCAGTTTCTCACCGGCGGCCTTGAGACCGCGCGGCGACGTCAGGTCGTGCAGGCCGGCATCGTGCAGCGCCGCGATCTGCGCGCGCCGCGTGCGCTCGATGCGCGCGCGCGCATCGGCAATGGTGGGCGCGCGGTCGCGCACCTGCCCGGCCATCTGCAGCCAGTACCGCGCACCGACGAAATCGCCGGCGTCGGCGGCCTGTTCGGCGCGTTCGAGCAGGCCGCTCTCCACTGCGGCCAGGCCCTGGCGCGTGCGTGGGTTGTCCGGGTCCAGTTGCGCGGCATCGCGAAAGTTCACCAGCGCGCCGTTGCCGTCTTCGCCCAACCGGCCACCGCGCAGATCGTCTTCACCGGCCCGGTTGAACCCGAGCACGCGCTGGGCGGTTTCCACTTCGCGTTGCAGCGCACGCACCTTCGGGTCCTGCGGTGCGAGCGCCAGCGCCACGATGGCCAGCTCGCGCGCCTGTTCCAGCGCATCGTCCTGACGCTCGGTCTGGGCAATCAAGGCCTGCCCGCGCTCGAGCAAGCGCGCGCGGGCCTGCTCCAGCCCGCGCCGGCTGGCCGCGTCCTTGCCGCCGGCGCGTTGCTGGATGGCCAGATACAACGGGATCGCATCGTCGGCGTCGCGGTACAGGCGATCGTCCTGCAAGGCCGCGTCGGCGCGCTTGCGCGCCTGCGCCAGGGGCTCATCGCCCAGATCCACGGCCGGCGGTTGCCACTGTGCAACGGTCTCGGCGGATTCTTCGCCGCCGATGGAGACATTGGGTGTGCCTGGCTGCCGCGTCGCCGCCGGCGCTTGTGCAGCCGGCGCCGGAGTCGGTGCCGGGGCACGCGAACAGGCACACATGCTGAGCGCCACCAGTGCCCACGCTGCCATCCGGTTACCGCACTTGCCCACCACCTGCTCCTTCCAGTGCTCTGCCGCACGACAGGCGATCGCGACGTTAGGCTATTCTGCGCGTTCTGCGCAAACCCTTGCTGTCGACGGAAATCACGTGCCCCATTGGATCACCCACCCCTCCGAGCTGACCGAGCGCCTGCAGGCAGCGCGCCCGTCGCGCATCGGCCTGGATACCGAATTCATTCGCGAACGCACCTACTGGCCGCAGTTGGCGCTGGTGCAGATGGCCATTGGCGAGGAGATCCTGCTGATCGATCCGCTGATCCCGGGCATGAACGCGGCGCTCAAGGAGTGGTTGACCGCCACCGACATCGTCAAGGTGATGCATAGCGCCAGCGAAGACCTGGTCACCTTCAAGTGCGCATGCGGCGTGCTGCCGCGGCCGCTGTTCGACACCCAGATCGCTGCCGCCCTGGCCGGTGTCGGCGGCGGCATGGGCTATCAGAAACTGGTGCAGGAAGTGACCGGCACCTTGCTGACCAAGGGCGAGACGCGCTCGGACTGGATGCGCCGCCCGCTCTCTCCGTCGCAGCTGGAATACGCCGCCGACGACGTGCGTTATCTGTTTGCGCTGCACGATGAGCTGACCCGTCGCCTGACCGAGCAGCACCGCCTGGGCTGGCTGGCTGAAGATGCCGAGCGGCTGCTGGCCACCGTCGAGCACGACGATGGCGAGCGTTGGCCGCATGTGAGCCTGCGCACCGCGCAGTTCCTGGAGCCGGCCGCGCAACGTCGGCTGCTGCGGCTTTTGCGTTGGCGCGATCTGCAGGCGCGCCAGAGCGACCGTCCGCGCAGCTGGATCCTGGACAACGAATTGGCCAGCCAGCTGGCGCGGTTTCCGCCCGCGGACCTGGACGCGCTGCTGCGCCAGTTCGACAAGTTCCCCAAGGCCCCGCGCAAACTCGCCGCTGCGGTCTGGGAGGCGCTGGACACGCCGCTGCCGGACGAAGACAGCGCCCCGCTGGCGCAGGCGGCCACCGATGGAAACAAGGCAGTGCTCAAGCGCCTGCAGGACGCCGTGGCACAGCGCAGTCGCGAACTGGGCCTGCCGGACGGCCTGCTTGCTTCGCGGCGACATCTGGAAACGCTGATCGAGCAACACGCTTGGCCCGCGGCCCTGGGCCAATGGCGCCGGCAGCTGCTGGAAGCACACCTGCTGCCGTTGCTGGCCGATCCTGCCGCGCAGTGAGATCGGCTTCACGCAAAGAGCCCGCAGCAATGCGGGCTTTTCATTGCGTGCATCGGCCCACCTGCGATCCCCTGGCAGGCGTCAGTCCTGCGCCGCCCAACGTGCCAGGTTCTGCTGGATATGATCCATGTCTGCCCATGGGTCCTTGCGCCGGCGGCGCAGTTTCTCCGGCACATCGCGTAGCGTGAATGCATCGGCACGGTGCAGCTTGGGCAGATCCGACCACTGTAGCGGCAAGGCCACCGGTGCGCCGGGCCGGCCCCGCAGCGAATACGATGCCACCGCCGTGGCGCCGCGCCCGTTGCGCAGATAATCGACAAAGATGCGCTTGTTGCGAAACCGCTTGGTCGCGGTGGCGACAAAGCGCTCCGGTTCCGACTGCGCCAGCGCATCGGCAAAGCCCTTGGCGAAGCGTTTGGTCAGGTCCCAGTCGCAGCCCGGGTTCAGGGGCACCACCACGTGCACCCCCTTGCCGCCGGACACGCGCAGGAACGATTCCAGTTCCAGCTGCGCCAGCAGCTTGCGGATATCGGTCGCCGCGCGCTTGACCTCGGCAAACGGTACGTCCGGGCCCGGGTCCAGGTCGAACACCACCCGGTCGGCCACATCGGGGCGGGCAGCATGCGAGCCCCAGGGATGAAACTCCAGCGCGTTGAATTGCACCAGCTCAAGCAGCCCGGGCGCATCGTCCACGACCAGGTAATAGGCATTGTTGCCGGTGTCTTCCTTCAACCTGACCGAACTGACGCGCTCCAGCCCGGCGGTGTGGTGTTTCTGGAAGAAGCACGGCTTCTCTGCCCCGTTCGGACAGCGGATGATCGAGAGCGGGCGGCCGACGATTTCCGGCAGCAGATGGTCCATCACGGCCTGGTAGTAGTCCCAGACGTCGCCTTTGGTCGCGCGGATATCCGGGTAGATGAGCTTGCTCGGACTGGACAGCGCCGGCACCGCCGAAGTGGACGTCGCGCTTTTCGCGCTGGGCGGCGGCGACGATGCAGGCGACGACGCAGGCGTCCCCTTGGACCGGCGCGATGGCGTCCTGCGCAAGCCTGCAGCCGCACCGCCAGCCGCATCGCTGTCGGCCAGGTCGGCAATGCGCTTGTCCGGGCGCAGCGCCTTGAATGAGGCCTGCCGCAATAGCTGCTGACCACCGATGCCGCGGTAGAACACCTCCACCACGAACCGCGGCGCAAACCAGGTTGCGCCGCGCAGGTCGGTGTCCTCGGTCGGCACATGGGCGGTGGGTGTCCGCGTGCCGCCCTCCAGCTGCGGCGTCACCTCGCGCATCAGCGCATCGGAAAAGCCCGATCCCACCCGGCCGACGTACAGCCAGCCGTGCACCGGGTCGGGTGTGGCCAACAGCAGCGAACCGAACCCCGTGCGGCTGCCCTTGGGCGCGGTATAGCCCACCACCGCGTATTCCTGGCTGGCCAATTGTTTGGTCTTGCGCCAGTCGTCACTGCGGCCACCGTGATAGGGCCGGTCCGCACGCTTGGAGATGATGCCTTCGAAATGCTGCTCGCCCGCGACGCGGAACGCCTGCTGTCCATCGCCTTCCACATGCGAGCTATACGCCAGGTGCGACGTCAGCGCGGCGGCCATCACCTCCTGCAACAGTTGCTTGCGCTGGATCAGGGGCGCCTGGCTGATATCCACGCCGTCCACGTGCAGCAGATCGAAGACTGCCAGCGCGAGCGGCATCTGGCGCTCACCGGACAAGGTCGCCTGCAGCAGATTGAAGTCCTGCTTGGTGCCGCGCCCGGCGATCAACTCGCCATCCAGCTGCGCCGAGCGCAAGCCCAGCGACTGGATCGCATCGCGGATCTCGGGCGTCTTGTCGGTCCACTCCAGCGCATTGCGCGACCACAACCGCACCCGCCCGTCGCTCACGGTCGCCAGGATGCGGTAACCATCCCACTTGATTTCGTGTAGCCACTGCGCGCCATCGGGGGGCGCCTGGCCCAGCTTGGCAAGCTGCGGCTCGAACGGCGCATCGGCCAGCTCGGCGCGGCGCGCGTTGCTGAGGGCGAGCGCCTGTTTCGCCCAGTCCCGGCGCTTGCCGGCGACCGGCGCAGGCACGTGCGTAAGTGCCTTGCGCCCGGCCTTGCCGGCGCCGGCGCGACGCACATCGGCGGCTGGCGCGGCAGCGACGTCTGCCAACAGGTCGTCGGCCTCCAGCGTGCCGGCGTAGGCGTCGTCTTCCTTGAACAGCAACCACTGCGGCTGCCGCGCCGGCTTGCCGGACCGTACCAGGTGCCAGCCGCCCTTCAACTTGCTGCCGAACAGCTCAAACCGTAGATGCCCCTTGGCCAATTGCGCCTCGGGGTCGCCAGCAGTGGCCCATACCCCGTGGTCGAACTGGGCCACGTGGCCGCCGCCATACTCGCCCTTGGGAATCTCTCCTTCGAACTCTGCATAGTCGACCGGGTGATCCTCCACCTCCACGGCCATGCGCTTGACCTTGGGGTCATAGCTCGGCCCTTTCGGGACCGCCCAGCTCTTGAGCGCATCGCCCACCTGCAGGCGGAAGTCGTAATGACGCCGACTGGCGTGGTGCAGCTGCACCACGAAGATCGCGCGCTGCCCGGCGGGCACGGTCTTGCCGGGCTCGGGCTCGCGGGTCTTGTCGAAGCTGCGCTTGCGGCGATACTCGCTCAGGCTCATCGGGGTTGCCGGGCCTACTTCCGCAGATGCTCACGCACGCTGGCAGCGACCGGACCGACCTGTTTTACGGCAGCGCGCAGTTCGTCGGCGCTGACGCCCAGCGCCTTGGTCCAGTACTGCAGCTCATAGGCTTCGTTGACATTGATGCGGTCGCGGTCGGGCGAGCCGGTGTTGTGTTTGTCGTCGCTCATCGCTGGCTCCTGTATCGTCGTGGTCGGGTTTGCTGGCGTGCGTGTAAGCTGAACAACGCCTGCAACGACGATGCGAAAGCGGCCGAACAGATCTCGTGAAAGGCCTGTTCACGCCATGTGCAAGCAACCGCACCCGCAGCGGCCGCCCCCGGGCCGCATGCCATAATGGCGCGCGCCCCTAGGGCGGCGTCTCCACTCTTTATTCCGAGGCCATACCTCTGTGAGCAATACCTCTTCGAAACTGGATTCCATCGCGCAAGCCAAAGCCAAGTTGCTGGACGAGCTGCAGAAGCTGGAAGAACAGGAGAAAACCGAGCGCGCGAGCGAGGCATCCTCTGCGCATGCCACCATCGTCTCGCTGCTCGAGCAGTTCGCCGGCCACTTCAACACCAAGCAACGCAACGACATCGCCGCCTACCTGGGCACCACCGCTGCGCGCAAGGAAGTGGTCAAGAGCGGCCGCAGCGAAGTGAAGCCGAAGTACGAACTGCCGCACACCGGAGAGACCTGGTCCGGCCGTGGCCGTACCCCGAAGGCCTTTGCCGCGTGGGAAGGCTCGGTGTCGTACAAGGAATGGAAGGCCAAGAACCCGGACCTCAAGTTCCCGCTGGTACGCGAGTAAGCGTTGCAGGATCGCGCCCTTGCGGCGCGGTCGATCGCCAGTTGTCTTGGCGAACCGCCTGGCATGTGGTTAGAATCGAGACACGTGGGGCGGTAGCTCAGCTGGGAGAGCGTCGCGTTCGCATCGCGAAGGTCGAGGGTTCGATCCCCTTCCGCTCCACCACTGCATCAAACCAGGAGCCTCGGACGTCCGCGTCCGGGGCTCTTGCGTATGGGGCACCCCACGCGCGTGGCGGGCGGCCGCCGCCATGGCACCGGGATCACACCCGCTGCGCTAACGTGCACCGCACCAACATACCGGAGCCGACGCCATGAGCAACCAACAGCGCCCACCTGATACCGACGCCGACGACGCCAGTGGCGTCTCCGAGAGCCAGGAGTCGCGCAAGCAGGACGAAGCGGCCAAGCAACGCCCAGGCCAGGAAGACCTCAAGGTGCATGACGAGCACAGCCGTCGCCCCAAGGGCAACGTTGGCCAGGGCGGGTAATCGTCCAGCTTAATTGCCCGCGGCACGGCCGGACTGGGATCGAGGCCGCCTGCTGCGGCCCCGGGATATGGCAACATCCGGACACGTTGGCCGCCAGGCGGTCGGCGACCGCCGGATGGCCGGCTCGCACCACGGCAGCGATCATTGCCGCCGACATTTCCACGCCTAGATGGCGTCTTGTTGCAAAGGCCTTGCATGCAGCTTCCAGACGCGCCCGCGTTGCATTTGATCCAAGCGACCCTGTTGCCGGGCGAGGTCGGCGCGGTGCTGGGTGCGCGCGCACCGGCCAACGAGGACGAGCGTGTGGCGGCGCTGCACGCCTATCAGCTGTTGGATACCCCTGCCGAGCAGCCCTATGACGCGCTCACCGCCGACGCAGCAGCCGTGTGCCGCACGCCGATGGCGCTGATTTCCTTGGTCGATACGCAGCGGCAATGGTTCAAGTCACGGATCGGCATGCAGCCGACCGAAACGCCGCGCACGCTGTCGTTCTGTGCGCACGCCATTCTCGAACCCGATCAGCTGATGGAAGTGTCCGACACCCATCTGGATGCGCGCTTCGTCGACAACGCGCTGGTCACTGGCGAGCCGCAGATCCGCTTCTATGCCGGCGCTCCGCTGCTGACGTCCGACGGCATTGCGTTGGGCACCCTGTGCGTGCTCGACCGAACGCCGCGGCGTCTGTCCGGTGCCGAGCGCGACGCGCTGCGCGCACTGGCCCGGCAGGTAGTGGACACCATCGAACTGCGGCGTGCGGCCAGGCTGGTGGAGCTGGACGCATTGCGCGACGAACGCACCGGGCTCTGGAACCGCGCCGGGCTGGAGCGCGGCTTGCAGGAGCTTGCGACCATGCGCGCAGACGAGACCGGGCAGCACGCGCTGGGGTTATTGCTGATCGATCTGGACGGCTTCAAGCGCCGGAAGCTGCAGGCGGGTGCGGCCGCGGCCGACGCGACCCTGGCCCAGGTCGCGCAGCTGATCGAGACCCGGTTGCCGCCCTCCGCGCTCGTGGCGCGGCTGGACGGCGACCGCTTCTGCGTGGCACTTGCCAGTCCCTCGCCATCGGCCGCCTCACAGGCCGCCGACGACATCCGGAAGGCCATCGAAGCGGCGACCTGGCCCATCGGCGCGTTGACCATCAGCGTCGGGCTGGTCGATGTGGCGGCGGGCGAGGCCCTGGACAGCAGCATCCTGCTGGCGCGCGCCCGGCATGCCTTGCAGCGTGCGGTCCGCGACGGACGCAACCGTGTGCAGCGATTCAGCGGATGGCAGTTGCACGACTGAGCGTTGCGCACGCCCTTGCATCGGTGACCTCGCCGCTCAGGCGGCCAGCGCGTCGGTAGTGCCGGCGATCTCGTCCACCTGCAACACCTGCTCCATGTCCAGCAGCACCACGAAGCGCTCGCCCACCTTGCCCATGCCGCGCAGCAGATCGCGCCGGATGTGCGTGCCGAAGGCCGGCGCCGCTTCGATGTCCTGGTCGGCCAGCTCGATCACGGCATTGACCGCATCCACCAGCACACCGATCGCCTGCGTGCCCTGCGCCTGCCCGGTGGACAGGATCACGATGCAACTGCGTTTGTTGATGGCGCCGCCGGCACGCCCCAGCCGCGCCTGCAGATCGACCACCGGCACCACCGCGCCACGCAGGTTGATCACCCCGCGCACGCAGGACGGCATCGATGGCACCGGCGTGGGCGCGCGGTACTGGATGATTTCGCGGATGCCGAGAATGCTGGTGGCGAAGGTTTCGCCGTCCAGCTGAAAGGTGAGGTACTGGGCAGCCGCATCGGCGTCGCCCGGCATGCCATCGGAAGTCTGTGCGGTCATCGATCGGTCTCTCAGAAGCGGGCGAACTGGCCTTCGTCCGGGCCCTCGGACATCGCATAGGCTGGCGCGGCGCTGCTGCGCCAGCCACGGGTACCGGCCGCGCGGACCGGGCGTGCGGCCACCTGCTTGCCGCGCTTGGGCGGCGTGCTTGCGGTGCCCTGCCCGCCCAACCGGAAGAAGGCCATGCTCTGTTGCAGCTGTTCGGCCTGCGCACTCATCTCTTCGGCCGTGGCGGCCAGTTCTTCGGACGCGCTGGCGTTTTGCTGGGTGGTCTGGCTCAACTGCACCACGGCCGAGTTGATCTGGCTGACGCCGGAGGACTGCTCTTCGGAAGCGGCGGAGATCTCCTGCACCAGGTCGGAGGTGCGCTTGATGCTGGGCACGATGGTATCGAGCAGGCGCCCGGCACGGTCGGCCAGTTCCACGCTGGAGCCGGCCACCTCGCCGATCTCCTGCGCAGCCACCTGGCTGCGTTCGGCCAGCTTGCGCACTTCGGCGGCGACCACCGCAAAGCCCTTGCCATGCTCGCCGGCACGTGCGGCTTCGATCGCGGCATTGAGCGCGAGCAGATTGGTCTGGTAGGCGATGTCGTCGATGATGCCGATCTTCTGCGCGATCTGCTTCATCGCCTGGGTGGTGGCAACCACCGCCTCGCCACCTTCGATGGTTTCCTTGGCGGCCTGGGTGGCCATGCCGTCGGTGATGCGGGCGTTCTCGGTGTTCTGGCTGATCGAGGCGGTCATCTGCTCCAGCGACGCGCTGGTTTCCTCGACGCCGGCGGCCTGTTCGCTGGCAGCCTGCGATAGCGACTGCGCGGTGGCGCTGACTTCTTCGGAGGCGCTGGCCAGGGTTTCGGCGCTGGTATTCACCTCGCCCACCACCTGCGACAACTTCTGCACCATGGTGCGCATCGCTTCGAGCAATTGCGCGGTTTCGTCGCGGCCGTGCACATCGATCTGCATGGTCAGGTCGCCTTCGGACAGGCCGTTGGCCACGGTGACCGCGCGCCGGATCGGGCCGGTGACGCTGCGGCTGATCACCACGCCCAGCACGGCGCCCAGCAATACGCCGCTGCAGATGATGGCGATCAACAGCTTGGAACTGCGTGCATGGATGGCGCCGGTCTCCGCATTGGCCGAGGCCGCGCTGCGTTCGCGCAGGCCGCTCAGGTCGGTCATCAAGGTGTCCACTTCGTCCGAGCTGGCGCGTACCGCACGCGACAGTGCGGCGAGTTCCGGGTTGGCCTCGCGCAATGCTTCGCGATTGGCGGCTTCGATAAAGCGGCCGCGCTCATCCAGATAGGTCTGCCACGCGCGGTCGAACTGCGCCAGCTTGGCCTTGCCCTCTTCGGTCTGGAAGCTACCGCGTGCACGGGTCATGTAATCGACCACCTTGGCGGTGTACTTGTCGATGTTCTGCACGTGCGACTGGCGCTCTTCTGCGCTGCTGGCCAGCAGCAGGTTGGCGCGTGCGCGGCCGGCATAGATCAGGTTGATGTTGGCTTCCTTGACGTTGGACAAGCCAAGCAACTCGCGTTCGTACAGCGAGGTCGACAGGTCGCTGATGCGCCCGGAATTGGAATAGCCCACCCACCCGATGCATGCGCCGATCGCCGAGACGATCAGAAACGCCACGATCAGCCGGGTTCCGATTTTGAAGTTGCCTAACATTGGGGAGTTCTCGTGAGTGATGCGTGGGCGACATGCAGTGCATGGCAATCGACAGTGCTGGGCGTGCCGATCACAGGGATGCGGACTCGTCTAACCAATCGTTGATAGCTATCGGCGATGGCGAAACCCGCTTGAGATGCGAGCGCCGCCGCCGCGCCTATTCAGCCGATTGGATATGCGCTTTTGTGACAGGTCAGACGCTCCTGCGCGTTTCCATTCGGAAAACCCCTACCCCCGCTCGCCCAACTGTCCGGGACAGTCCGCAGGGACATCACGGCGCGGCCGCTAGGCTTGCCGCATGTCGTCCACATCATTACCCCGCACGTTCTACGCCCACGATTCGCGCCAGGTCGCCCCTCGCCTGCTCAACAAGGTGCTGGTCAGTGCAGACGGCCGGCGCGGCCGCATCACCGAGGTCGAGGCCTATTGCGGCAGCGAAGACCCGGCCGCGCACTCGTTCCGCGGCATGACCCCGCGCACGCAGGTGATGTTCGGCGCCCCCGGGCACCTGTATGTGTATTTCATCTACGGCATGCATTGGGCGATCAACGCCGTGTGCGGCGGTGCCCCCGGGCATGCGGTGCTGATCCGCGCACTGCAGCCACTGGCCGGGCTGGAGGCCATGCAGGCCGCGCGTGGTGGCACCGCGGCGGCCAGGCTGTTGACCACCGGCCCCGGCCGCCTGGCGCAGGCCTTCGGCGTAACCGCGGCGGACAACGGGCTGGACCTGACTGCTGCCACGGCACGCCTGTGGGTGGAGGATGACGGCATGCCGCCCCCGTCGGTGCCGTTGGCGACGCCGCGCATCGGCATCCGCAAGGCGGTCGACCTGCCCTGGCGCTGGGTGGTCCCGGACAGTGCCTATCTGTCGCGCCCGCTGCCACGCGTCACCGGCACCCGTGCGCCGATGGCGGGCGACTGAGCCAGCCACTGCTCCATCGGCGTCGGCTCGGCGGCACCAGGCCCGCGTTGCAGCAGGCGCAAGGCCTGCCCGGACTGTTCCGGCGTGAGTTCCTGCAGTGGCTGGAAACGGTCTGCCGCCCACACCGCCATCGGCAGGCCATCGAGCGAGGCCACGCGGTTGCCGGGTACCCGCGCGACGCGTTCGCCGGGCAGCAGGCTGCCCAGCAGATTGGCCGGGTCGCTGGCGCTCACGCAGACCCACTGCTGCTGCGGCGCCTGCGCCCGCACGCGGCGCAGCGCCGCAATCGCCTCCGGCAACGCGAACTGTTCGCCGGACAGGCCGGCAATGAAGCGGCCACCACGGATCTCGCCACGCGCTTCCAGGCGCTGGTACATGCGTAGCAATTCGCGCCACGGCGGCAACCACGCCGCCTCGCGCTCGAGCAGCCGCCAGCAGACCACGCCGTAGCGGCGCAGCAGCGTGCGCGCCACGTGTTCGAGCATCTCCTGATGCCGCTCGCCGGCCTCGGCCAGCGGCAACTCCGCAGGCGCGCGGACCGGCGCCCAACGGCCGGCATCGCGGATGCCCAGCGCACTGGCGCGACGCCGCTGGCGCGACAGTGCCGACGGCCGCTTGGAGGCCGGCACCAGGAGCGCGCGCAGCCCGGCATAACTGTCGCAATGCACGCGGCCGCGCATCACCAGTTCGCTCAAGGCATCTTCCAGCTCGGTGCTCATCAGATGCGCGGCATCGGCAATTTCGTCGAAGAACAGCGCGCCCTGCTGCTGCAGGACATCCACCACCCGCTGCGCGCGCGAACCCAACGGCTCGTCGTCGGCCGCTCGTGCCAACCCGCTCCAGCGTTGCGCCTCACGGCGCGGCAGCAGCACGATGGGCGTGGCCCGCAGCGCGGCGCCGCTGCGCCCGCCGCCGGGCCGCAAGCGCGCCCACACGGTGCGCCCGGCGGTGCACAGCTCGTCCAGCCAGGCCGGCTGGTAGTCGCGCACGCGCGCCGGCAGCAATTCGCCTTCCCACAGCACGGCCGGCGCTTCGAACCCTTCCAGTTGCCCTACAACGCCCGCCAGCGCGTCCGGGCCCGCGACCCGGCTGGCGCTGTCCAGATGCTGCCATTCGAACAGGAAGCGGGCGTAGTCGCGCTGCGAGACCGGCTCGATCTCGCGTCGCAACCGCCCCAGCGTGTAGCGATGGATGCGCGCCAGCAGGTGCCGCTCGCACCACTCCTCCGATGCCGCCTGCGCACTGAACTGCCCGGCCATGACATAGCCTTCGCGCTGCAAGGCCAGCAGCGCCAGGGCGATTTCCTCCTCGGGCAGGCGCAGGGCGCCGGCGAGCCCGCCCACCTGCGCAGGGCCCACAGCCGACAGCCGCCCGCGCAACAGCTCGCGTACTGCACGGTCGCGTTCCCAGTCGGGCACCCGGCAATCGGCGGGCACCTGCAATGGCGGTTGCGCCACGGCGCCTGCATACAGCGGCATGAACCACTCGATGCGCTCGGCGCTGATCCACAGCGCGGGCGCAGCGTCGATGATCAGGCAGCTGGCGCGGCCGGCGGCGGCCAGCGCGGTCAACCAGGCCTGCCACTGCGCATCGGTCGCCTCGTCCACCGGCAGCACGCCCAGCCCGACCAGCGCCTCGTGCATCTCTTCGGCATCGCGCGGTTGCGGCCATGCTTCTTCGCGGACCGATGCGATGGCCTGCGGGTCCAGGCGCCCCAGATCGTCGCTGCTCTGCGGCGTGTAGCGCCGGCCCTGTACCGCCTGGGTGCGCCGCTCTTCCAGCGGCGCATCGTCCAGAAACGCGTACGGACGCGCGTTCAACGCTTCCGCCGCCAGTGGCGACGGTGCGGCCAGATCACGCGCCACCAAGCGGATGGCTCCCGATTCCAGCCCGCGCAGTAGCTGCAACCACCCCTCGCTATCCATCGCCTGATGCAGGCAGTCCTCCAGCGTCTGCGTCACCAGCGGGTGGTCCGGCACCTCGCGCTCGCCTGCCAGGTTTTCCGCGCAGGCGACCTGATCCGGAAATACGGTAGCCAGCAGGTCTTCGGACTTCATGCGTTGCAACTGCGGGGCCACCTTGTTGCCGCCGGTGAACCGCGGCAGCGCCATCGCATTGGTGGCGTTCCAGCGCCAGCGCACGCCGAACAACGGCGCATCCAGCAGTGCCTGGATCAAGACATGCTCGGCCGACGACGAATGCAGGTAACGCGCAACCTCTTCCAGGGCAAAACTATGACTGGTGGACAGCGACAGCACGATGGCGTCTTCGGTCGCTGCGGCCTGCAGCTCGAAGTTGAAGGTGCGGCAAAAGCGCTTGCGCAGTGCCAGGCCCCAGGCGCGGTTGATGCGGCTGCCGTACGGCGAATGGATCACCAACTGGGTGCCGCCGCTGGCATCGAAGAATCGCTCCATCACCAGGCACTGCTGGGTGGGCATGGCGCCCAGCGCGGTGCACGCCTGGGCAAGGTAGTCCACCAGTTGCTGCGCCGCCTCGGCAGACAGCGCCAACGTCTCGCACAGCCAGTCACGCGCGCGCTGATGCGGGGCAGTGTCCAGCCGCGCCGCGATCTCGCCACGCAGGCGCGACACCGCCGCCGACAACTCATCGCTGCGGCCGGGCGCCTCGCCCAACCAGAACGGAATATTGGGTGGCGCCCCCCGGGCATCCTCCACCCGCACGCGGCCTGCATCCACACGCAGGATGCGGTAGCTGGCATTGCCGAGCTGGAACACATCGCCGGTGAGGCTTTCCACTGCGAAATCTTCGTTCACCGTGCCGATCTTCTCGGCCTGAGGCTCCAGCACCACGCTGTAATCGCCGGTTTCCGGAATGGTGCCGCCGGAGGTCAGCGCCGTCATGCGCGCGCCGCGACGTGCGTGCAGCCGACGATGCACCGCGTCGCGATGCAGATAGCCGGCGCGCGGGCCCAGCCGGGTGCTGAAACCCTCGCACAGCATCCGCACCACGCTGTCGAAGGTGGCGCGGCTCAGCCGAGCGAACGGCCAGGCGCGGCGCATCAGCGCAAACAGCGCATCCTCGTCCCAGTCCTCGCATGCCGCTTCGGCCACGATCTGCTGCGCAAGCACATCGACCGGTGCCAGCGGAATGCGCAAGGCATCCAGTTCGCCGCGGCGCACGCTGTCCAGCAAGGCAGCGCATTCGACCAGCTCGTCGCGGGTCTGCGGAAACAGCCGCGCCTTCGGGGTGCCGCCGACCTTGTGCCCGGAGCGGCCCGCACGCTGCAGGAACGTGGCGATCGAGCGTGGCGAGCCGAGCTGACACACCAGATCGACATCGCCGATATCCAGCCCCAGCTCCAGCGAGGCGGTCGCCACCAGCACGGTGAGATCGCCGGCCTTGAGGCGCTGCTCGGCCAGCAGGCGCGTCTCGCGCGACAGACTGCCGTGATGCGCGGCGACCCGCTGCTTGCCCAGCAGATCGCCCAGGTGCCGCGCCGCACGCTCGGCCATGCGCCGCGTGTTGACGAACACCAGCGTGGTGCGATGCCGCTGCGCCAGCGCAGCCACTTCGGCATAGACCTGCAGCCATTGGTCGTTGGACATCACCACGCTCAGCGGGGTCGGCGGCAACCCCAGCGCCAGATCGCGCGCGCGCGTGTAGCCGATGTCCACGATCTCGCAGGGCGGCGGCGCGCCGTCTTCGCCAACGCCAACCAGGAACTGCGCCACCGTCTCGATCGGCTTCTGGGTGGCCGACAGCCCAACCCGCGTGATCGGCCGCTCGGCCAACCGCTGCAGCCGCTCCAGTGTCACGCTCAGGTGACTGCCGCGCTTGTCCGCGGCAACCGCATGAATTTCATCGACGATGACGGTCCGCACATGCCGCAGCGCGTTGCGGCCGGAGGCCGACCCCAACAGTACGTACAGCGACTCCGGCGTGGTCACCAGGATATGCGGCGGCACGCGCCGCGCCTGCGCCCGCTCGCGTTGCGGTGTATCACCGGTACGCACCGCCGTGCGTACCGGCACATCCGGCAGGCCACTGGCGGCCAGCGCCGCGCGGATGCCCTGCAACGGCGCCTCCAGATTGAGATGGATATCGTTGGACAACGCCTTCAGCGGCGACACATAGACCACGCGGGTCTCATCGGGCAGCATTCCGCCATGCTCGAGTCCGTCGCGGATCAATGCATTGATGGCCGCGAAGAAGGCAGTGAGCGTCTTGCCCGAGCCGGTCGGCGCGGCCACCAGCGTATGCCGCCCGGCCTGGATTGCCGGCCATGCGGCGATCTGCGCAGGCGTGGGCGCAGCGAAGGTCTGCGCAAACCACGCAGCGACAACGGGATGGAATTGCTGCAGAACAGGATGCATGGGCAGTGCCCGACGCCACCACGGCAACCGGCCGCGCGGCGATCGGATTCAACTCGGCGGGACTGCACTGGATGGGGGTGCGATGCCGTGCATGCAAGCCTGACCCACGCAAGGGTGTGAACGGTTTAGTGCGGTTGTGTCCTGCACCGACAGTCGATCGCTTGCGCAAGGCTTTCAGGACCTCATGCCGAACGCGCGGACAAGCGCGCCGTCCAAGTCGTCGCGTCCTCGCACCTGCAACGCGGCGGCACCACTGGATTGTCGTCCAGCCGCCCGCCATGGCACATTGGCTGCCATGCCCAGTCTCATTCTCTTCATGATTGCCGGCGCCGCGCTGTTCGCGTTCTGGAACTCCTCGCGCGCCGCTGCCGAACGTGCCGATATCCTCGGCCGCAATGCCTGCCGCGCCGCCGATGTGCAGTGGCTGGATCAGAGCGTGCACTCCACCAACATCCGCATCTGCAGAATGCCCAACGGATGGCTCGGCTTCGAGCGCACCTTCCGCTTCGAATATTCCTACGATGGAGCGGACCGCCACAGCGGCAAGCTGGTGCTGCGCGGCGACCAGCTGATCGCCTTTACCGGTCCGCAGGTCGCCACCGTGCGGGCGCTGCATCCGGAGCAGGAGCGGCTGGAATGATGCGCCGTGACCGCTGCGCGCATCCTTCCACGTAGCGACACCTGACACCGCGACGACACGTCGGAAACCCGCGCCGCTGCAGTTGCCCGGTCGGTCTCATTGCGCCAGCCAGCACGGCGTACGGAACGGTTCGACCAATTGGCCGCGAGCTCACCGGCAGTGGATGGTATCCGTCTCCCCCCCTCAATCAGGGCAGCTCTACCCCGTCTCCCGGCGCAGATGCGGTCGATGCGTCCGCGCGCATGCGTACCGCGAATCGTACGCCCGGCACGCGTCAACCGGCGCGATATGCCGTCGCTCTCGATGCCGAAGAGGCACGCGGCAGCGGGCGTATCGGTGTGACTGCGCGCACCAGACACGCCGCGCCTTCGATGACGCGCTAGATGACGTAATGATCACGGCAACCGCACGTGCCGGAGGCATCCGCTGCATCGTGCGCGATGTGACGGACGCGCTCCACCGGGACTGGAACGTGACCGTCGGCAAGCCTACTTGACCACGCGCAGATGCGGGCGCTTGCCGCCGCTGGGCGGCTCGTCCGGCGCCGGTGCGCTCGGCGGCGGTGTACCGGGATCCGGCGGCTCGCTGCTGGTGCCGGGGATGTCGTCCGGCAACGCCATGCCCTGCCCGGTTTCGCGTGCATACACTGCCAATACCGCAGCCATCGGCACCATCACCGGATAGCTGACGCCGCCGAAGCGCGCAGTGAAGCTAACACTGTCGTTGTCGACCTGCAGGCCGACGACGGCACGCTCGGCGATGTTCAACACGACCCGGCCGTCCTTGACGGCACTTGCCGGCACCTGCACGCCAGGCAGTCCTGCGTCCACCAGAACGTGCGGCGTCATGCCGTTGTCGTTGATCCATTCGACCAAGGCCCGCAACAGGTACGGGCGATGGCTGGTCATGCGGGGGAAATCTTCGCTCATGGCGTCATTTTACCCGGACACGACCCGCAACGGCGGCGAGCGGATCGCAAGTCGGTCTGTTGGCATACAGCCGTCGCATCAGCCCGGCAGGTCGCGCAGCTTCTTTTCCTGCTCGGTGAGGCTGCGAATGAAACCGGGATTGCGGAAGATCCGGTTGCCATAGTCCTCGATGGCCTTGCCATCCTTGGGCAGGCCGATCTCCAACGCATCCAGTCGCCAGATGATCGGCGCCATCGCGCAATCGGCCAGACTCATTTCCGGATTGAGGAAGAACTTGCTGGCCTTGAACAGCGGCACCGACGCTGTCAGCAACTCCTTCAGACGCTTGCGGCCGGCTTCGGCCTGGGTCTTGTTGCCGAGCTGGATCGCCTGCACCTGTGGCACCCAATCGTGTTCGATGCGCAGCATCGCCAGGCGCAGGCGCGCGCGCGACAACGGATCGACCGGCATCAGTGGCGGATGCGGATAACGCTCATCCAGGTACTCGCTGACCACCGAGGCCGCGTACAGCACCAGATCACGCTCGACCAGGGTTGGCACCGAATGATAGGGATTGAGATCGATCAGATCCTCGGGAGGATTTTGCGGGTCGACCGGCACCAGGTCGTAGGTCACCCCTTTCGCCGCCAGGACCAGACGGACCCGGTGGCACAACACGTCGTCGTTGGACGAAAACAAAGTCAAGGTATTCCGCATACGCACACTCGTCGCCATTCAAGGCTCTCCGACGACCGGAATCCGCCGGCCGCATCGGCGCGGCCGGCCCAACGCCGACCGTCACCACGGTCTATCGAGTGTGCAATCACGTCACGCAAAAGCCAAGAGTGCTAGGGCGCATTGACACCTGGGCAGCAGGTGATGTTGCGGGTCAGTCAGGGATGGAGAGCGTGGCCTGACGGCTCGACCCAGCGTCGGCGACGTGCGCCTCGTCCAGCGTCCACGGAGGCTGGCAGCTGGATGGGCATCGACGTCGGTGTGCCGTGTATCGATGCTGTTTGACCGTTGCATGACGCGATCAGGACGCACGGTGTGCCAGCTGGCGTGTTGATGCGGGGCCGGGTCGGCCAATGCGATGGCCAGTCGACGGTTCGGGCTGCAACGACTGCAACAACAGCAACAACTGCGCCCACGAGGAGTGCGGCCCCAGGTCTGGTGAAGGGGCTGCGTGCGCTGTCAAGCGCGACTTGGCGCGTTGGGCCTGCGCAATCGTGTGCCTGTGTTCAATGGCGTGTGCCACGCAGCATCTCGAAGGATGCTGGTGACCGATAGGCTGAGTGCGCTTGTTCGCGAGCGCCATGCTCCACTTGCGCGCCGTACCCTCACCCCAACCCCTCTCCCGCCGGGAGAGGGGGCGCCTGGCTTTGCTGCCTGGCTTTGCTGCCTGCTTACTGTCGGATCAATACGCGTGCGGTCCGTTCAATGCACGTCCTTCCAATATTCCTTCTTCAGCAGGTAGGCGATGAAGGTCAGCAGGGCCAGGAACAGGATCACCCACACGCCCATGCTCTGCCGCTTCAACGCGGCAGGTTCGCCCGCGTATTCGAGGAAGTTGGCGATATCGCGCACGGTCTGGTCGAATTCCACCGGCGTCTGCCGCCCTGGCTGCCCGAGCTTGAGCGCTTCGACCGGTTTGTCGCCGGTGGCCTTGTCGGCCGGGCCGAACTGCGCCTGTTGCAGACCTTGCAGCTCCCACAGCGGATTGGGCATCGAGGCGTTGGGGAACAACTGGTTGTTCCAGCCCAGCGGGCGGGTCTGATCCAGATAGAACGACTTCAGATAGGTGTAGACCCAGTCGGTACCGCGCACGCGGGCAATCAAGGTCAGGTCCGGTGGCGCCTTGCCGAACCACTTGGTGGCCGCATCGTGCGGCATGGTGCCCTCGATGTGCTCGCCGATCTTGGCACCGGTGAAGTTGAGGTTGCTCATGACCTCCGCTTCGCTCAAACCAAGATCGCTGGCCATGCGCGAATAACGCAGGTACTTCAACGAGTGGCAGCCGGAGCAGTAATTCATGAACAGCTGCGCACCGCGCTGCAGCGACGCGCGGTCGCCCAGGTCGTTGCCGGCCTGCTGCACCTTGCCACCCTCGGCGGCGACCGCACCCGCCGCCAGCGTCAGACCGCACAGCATCGCGACCACGCGCGACGTCCATGACCTCACGTTGGAATTAGTCATGGGTGGTCACCCGCTCCGGAACCGGCTTGGTCTTGTCCAGCCGCGTCCACACCGGCATGGTGATGAAAAAGGCGAAATACAGGAAGGTCAGCACCCGCCCGACATAGGTCTCATGCGCGTCGGTGCCGGGACCGGAGCCGATCACGCCCAGCCACACGAAGCACACCACCAGCACGCCCAACGCCACCTTGGAAATCCAGCCGCGATAGCGCACCGAGCGCACCTTGGCGCGGTCCAGCCACGGCACCAGGAACAGGATGGCGATCGCCGAGAACATCACCAGCACACCGCCCAGTTTGTTGGGCACCACGCGCAACATGGCGTAGTACGGCGTGTAGTACCACACCGGCTTGATGTGCTCCGGCGTCACCAGCCGGTTGGCCTCGGTGAAGTTGTCGTGTTCCAGGAACAGGCCGCCGAAGGCCGGCGCGAAGAAGATGATGAAGGCGGCGATGAGCAGCAGGAACCCGACCCCGACCAGATCCTTGACCGTGTAGTACGGATGGAACGGAATGCCGTCGGCGGGCTTGTGCGCATCCCAGCGATTGCCCTTCGGTCCTTTCTTGATGTCCACGCCATCGGGGTTGTTGGAACCCACTTCATGCAGCGCGCCGATATGCAGCACGATCAGCAGCAACAGCACCAGCGGCAACGCGATCACGTGCAGCGCAAAGAAGCGGTTGAGCGTGGCATCGCCGGGCAGGTAGTCGCCCATGATCCATTCGGTCAGCCCATTGCCGATGACCGGAATGGCGCCGAACAGCGAGATGATGACCTTCGCGCCCCAGAACGACATCTGCCCCCATGGCAACACGTAGCCCATGAAGGCTTCGGCCATCAGCACCAGGTAGATCAGCATGCCCAGGATCCACACCAGCTCGCGCGGCTTCT
Organism: Xanthomonas sp. NCPPB 1068; assembly: GCF_041479385.2. NCBI lineage: Bacteria > Pseudomonadati > Pseudomonadota > Gammaproteobacteria > Lysobacterales > Lysobacteraceae > Xanthomonas > Xanthomonas sp. NCPPB 1068. The sequence goes on from NZ_CM192986.1 coordinate 2,677,948, forward strand.
GGTAGCTGCCGTACATCAGGCCGCGGAACATGTGCAGATACACCACGATGAAGAACAGCGAAGCGCCGGTGCTGTGCATGTAGCGGATCAGCCAGCCCCACTCCACGTCGCGCATGATGTATTCGATCGAGGCGAATGCATCGGCGGCGCTGGTCTTGTAGTGCATCGTCAGGAAGATGCCGGTGACGATCTGGTTGACCAGCACCACGATGGCCAGCGAGCCGAAGTAGTACCAGAGGTTGAAGTTCTTCGGCGCGTAGTACTCGCTGATGTGCTTGCGGTACATGGGCATGAGCCCGGGCGCGCGTTCGTTGACCCAATCGAACACGCCGTTGGCAGTACGGACCAGGATATTGCTCATCAGGCAGCCCCCGTGCTTTTCGCCGACGAGCCGGCACCGTCCGGATCGACGCCAATCACCAGGGTGTTGTCGTCCACGTAATGGTGTGGGGGCACCAGCAGATTGATCGGTGCGGGCACGCCGTCGAAGACGCGGCCCGACATGTCGAAGCGCGACTTGTGGCAGGGACAGAAGTAACCGCCCTTCCACTGTGGGTCGTAGGGCTCGGGGCGGATCTCGGCCACCATTTCCGGCGAGCAACCCAGATGCGTGCACAGCCCCACCAGCACCGAGATGTCGGATTTGATCGAGCGGTATTCCGGGTTTTTCAGCACGTATTCCGGCTGCTGGTCCTTGTTCTCGGACTTGGGGTCCTTGAGCCGGCCGTCCAGCGATGGCAATGCGTCGAGCATCGCCTTGGAGCGTTTGACGATCCAGATGGGCTGACCGCGCCATTCCAGGACCAGCCGTTGCCCTTCCTGCAAGGCGCTGATGTCGGCGGTCACCGGTGCGCCGGCCAACTTGGCGCGTGCACTGGGGTTCCACGACTTCACGAACGGAACTGCGACAAATCCTGCTCCGACCGCACCGACCACGGCTGTTGTCGCGGTCAAAAACCGACGACGCCCGGTATCGGCAGGTGCGTTAACCCCATCGTTGGCCATCCGGCTCTCCGATCTTGATTAGGTAGCGTGAGGCTGCCAACGGCTGGCGGGGGGTCCAGCCGTGATGAATCGACCGCAGTGTAGCGGAACGCTTAATGCACAGACAATGCAATGTACGCAGTCGGACCTGCGCGATGCAATGGCCGCTGCAGACGGCCGCGCTGCGCCCTGCGCACCCCTTGCACGACCAAGGTGCATCGCAGCGTTGTCACATATGCAAGCGGCCCACCGCGAAGCCAGTGCGCCGCACTGCCACTACATCACGACACGGGTGCGGTGCCGACCACACTGCGGACTGCGTCGCAGCATCGGCAGGCACGCGACAGCGTGCCATGCTGCATCGCAGGGTGAGCGTGCGACGTGCGCTCAGTTGGCGCTTGCGTTCTGCCCGCGATAACGGCCGGCCAGCAGGCCGACGCGTTGGACATAACGCTGGGTCTCGCTATAGGGCGGCACACCGCCGTAGCGATCCACCGCGCCTTCGCCAGCGTTGTAGCCGGCCGCCGCCAGGGTCAGATCGCCGTTGAAGCGCTTGAGCAACCACGACAGATATTGCACACCGCCGCGAATATTTTGCGATGCATCATAGGCATCGCTGACACCGAAGCGACGCGCGGTGCCGGGCATCAGCTGCATCAGCCCCTGCGCTCCGGCGCGACTGAGTGCCAACGGGTTGTAGGCCGACTCGGCATGGATGATGGCGCGCACAATCGCTTCTTCGACCCCGAATTCGCGCGCTGCCGAGGCGATCTCCTGCTGGTAGGCCGCCGTGTTGAGCCGGATCGCGCCGAAGTTGACGCCCGGCTTGGCGCCACAGGCGTAGCAGGTCTCGATGAAGCTGTAGTGGATGGTGCGCAGCCCTTCGATGCTGGCCACCTGGCGTGGGCGTGCGCTGGTGTAGTGGCGCACGCCGTCTTTCATATAGGAATAGACCTGCCCGCTGACCACCCGGCGCGGATTCACCGCTGCGGCCGGCGCGGCGGCCGGCATGAGCGATGTCGCACGCTCTGCCGGCGGACGCGGCACCGCCACCGCAGCGGTCTCGGCAGTGCGCCGTGGCGGCGGACTGATGATCGTGGCAGGCGCGCCGCTGTCGATGCTGTTGATGCTGGCAATCGGCCGCGCGGACCCGGCGGACACTTCCGGTGCCGCCAGCGATGACACTGGCGGCACGCGCCGCGCTGAACGGTCCGGCGTGTAGCTGCTGATGACGCTGCACGTCGCCCCGCTCTGGCGCTTGCTCAGGTAGCTGGTGATGCCGTCGCCGCTGACGCACTTGTACAGCGTGCCGGCGCTGACCGGCGCGGCCGACAACGTGACAAGCAACAGCCCCAGCGTTCTTGACATCCCCTTCATGCGGCGGAGTGTCCCAGCTTGCCCCAGGCTTGCCAAGGGCGTCCGCGTTCAGGCCGATAACCGGTCCAGTCGCGTCCGCAATGTCTCCAGGGCAATGCATAACGATGCGCCCACCTCGGCCGGCGCGATCGCCTCGATCGGCAAGTCGAGCAGCAGCAGGTTGGCTGCCAACGCAGGCAGGCTCGGCGCTCCCAGGCCGAGCCAGCAATGGCCTGCCCCGTCCGCTTCCAGCGCGCCCAGCCATGGCGGGATCTGCGCGGCCAGCGTTTCCAGCGATCCGGCCAAGCGGACTCGGACACGGCACGGAAATGGCGCCTCGCCGATGGCCTTGCGCAGGAGCTGCAGCGGCTCCTCCGGCAGCGCACGCGTGGCGAACCGGGCGCCGGTGGCGATGGCCTGGTCGATCCGGTCGGCGCGCAGGGTGCGCCAGTCCTGGCGCTCGCAGTCCCACGCCAGCAGGTACCAGCGCCGGCCGTAGTTGACCAGCAGCGCCGGCTCGACGCAGCGCACGATGGCCGCACCGGAGTGGCGCCGATAGTGCAGCCGCAGCGTGGCACGGTCGCGGCACGCGCCGGCCAGCAGCGCCAGCATCGCCGCGTCCACCAGGGTGCCGGCCTCGGCCAGCGGCATGCTGGCCATGGCCGCGTGCGCGGCACTGGCACGCTGGCGGCTGCGCCGCGGCAGCAACGGGTCCAGTTTGGCCAATACCCGTGCGGCGGCCGTGTCCATCCCGGCGATGGCCGGCGCTGCCGCGCGCAGTGCGATCGCCACGGTCAGCGCTTCTTCTTCCTCGAACAGGAGCGGCAAGGCGGCCGCTCCCTGCCCCAACGAATAGCCGCCGCCGCTGCCGGAGGTGGCATGCACCGGGTAACCCAGCTCGCGCAACCGCTCGATGTCGCGGCGCAGGCTGCGCGGGTGGACTTCCAGCCGTTCGGCCAGGGCCGTGCCCGGCCAGTGCCGGCCACCTTGCAGCAGGGAGAGCAGTCGCAACAGACGGGCAGCGGTCGAGGCCATGACAGCACCGTATTGCGGACGGAAACTGTCCGCAACAGCCCCCTAAGATCGGCATACCAGCCATTACTACCCAGCCGCATTCCAGGAGCCCGCAATGTCCAACGCCCGCCATATCACCCTGTTCCACAACCCCCGTTCGCGCTCGCGCGGTGTGCTGGTGCTGCTGGAAGAGCTGGGCGCCAGCTACGATGTTCGCTTCGTCGATCTGGAACACGCGCAGCAGCGCTCGCCGGAGTTCCTGGCGATCAACCCGATGGGCAAGATCCCGACCATCGTCCATGGCAGCAGCGTGGTCACCGAACAGGGCGCCATCTACCAGTACCTGGCAGAGATGTATCCGGAAGCCGGGCTGTCGCCGGCGCCAGGCGATGCCGACCGTGGCGCCTACCTGCGCTGGCTGGCGTTCTACGGCTCGGCCTTCGAGCCGGCGATCATGGATCTTGCGCTCAAGCGCGAGGCGCCACCGCGCTCGCTCTCGCCCTATGCCGACGCCGATACCGTGCTGGCGGTGGTCCATGCACAGCTGGCGCAGGGCGATTACCTGCTGGGTGCGCGCTGCAGCGCGGCCGATGTGTTGTGGGGTGGCGCACTGGGCTGGATGGTGGAATTCGGCCTGATCGACCCGCCGGCACCGACCCGTGCCTACATCGCCCGGATGGCCGCACGGCCGGCGGTGGCCCGCGCCGCAGCAGTCGACGGCCGGCCCGGTGCGGACGCTGCCTGCCCAAGCGGGTAAACTGCGCGGCTCACTCAACCCGCCTGGATTAAGCGCCATGCCCGGGACATCCGTTTCCGATCTGCCCGCGGCCACCGCCGTGGACGCCCCTGCCCTGCTGCCGTTGCCGGTCGCCCGCCCAGCGGCGCCTGCCGTGGTGCGCGGCAAGCTGTACATCAAGACCCACGGTTGCCAGATGAACGAGTACGACTCGGCCAAGATGGCCGACGTGCTCGCCGCCGCCGAAGGCCTGGAGTTGACCGACAACCCCGAAGAAGCCGACGTGGTGCTGGTCAACACCTGCTCCATCCGCGAGAAGGCACAGGAGAAGGTGTTCAGCCAGTTGGGGCGCTGGCGGCTGCTCAAGGAAAGCCGCGCCAAGGCCGGCGGTACGCCGGTGATCATCGGCGTTGGCGGGTGCGTGGCGTCGCAGGAAGGCGATGGCATCGTCAAGCGTGCGCCGTACGTGGACCTGGTGTTCGGGCCGCAGACGCTGCACCGGCTGCCGGAGCTGATCCGTGCACGGCGCGCGTCCGGCAAGTCGCAGGTGGATATCAGCTTCCCGGAGATCGAAAAGTTCGACCGCCTGCCCGAACCGCGCGCCGAGGGCCCGTCGGCGTTCGTGTCGATCATGGAAGGCTGCTCCAAGTATTGCTCGTTCTGCGTGGTGCCTTACACACGTGGCGAGGAAGTCAGCCGGCCGTTCGAGGACGTGCTGGTGGAAGTGGCGCAGCTGGCCGCGCAAGGCGTGCGCGAGATCAACCTGCTTGGCCAGAACGTCAACGCCTATCGCGGTGCCTACGGCGCCGACGCCGGCGACGCGGCGCAGTACGCCGATCTGGGTCTGTTGATTCGCACCATCGCGCAGATCGAGGGCATCGGCCGCATCCGTTTCACCACCTCGCATCCGCTGGAATTTTCCGATTCGCTGGTGGATGCCTATCGCGACGTGCCGCAGTTGGCCAACTACCTGCATCTGCCGGTGCAGGCAGGCAGCGACCGCATCCTGTCGGCGATGAAGCGCGGTTACACCGCGCTGGAATTCAAATCCAAGATCCGCAAACTGCGCGCGGTGCGTCCGGATATCTCGATCAGCTCGGACTTCATCGTCGGCTTCCCCGGCGAGACCGAAGCGGATTTCGAAAAGACCATGAAGTTGATCGAAGACGTGGGCTTCGATCAAAGCTTTTCGTTCGTGTATTCGCGTCGGCCTGGCACGCCGGCCTCGGACCTGCAGGACGACACGCCCGAAGCGGTCAAGCAGGCGCGCCTGGCCCGCTTGCAGGCGCACATCAACACGCATGCGGCGAGCATTTCGCAGTCCATGGTCGGCAGCGTGCAACGCGTGCTGGTGGAAGGCCCGTCGCGTCGCGACCCGAACGAGCTGACCGGCAAGAGCGAAAACATGCGCCCGGTGAATTTCCCCGGCCATCCGCGGCTGATCGGGCAGTTTGTCGATGTCCTGATCACCGAGGCGATGAGCAATTCGTTGCGCGGCCGCCTTCATCTGAAGGACGACGAGGCGTGATCCGATTCCGGCAGCGCAGTCGTCGCTGCCGGTCGCAGCATCGCCTGCAGCAGTGCCTCCGTCGAGCGAGCTGACCCACTTTTCTGCGCGCGCAGAAACCTGCATCCGACATTGATCGCGAGCCTGGTGATCGGCAGCGGCGCACCACATTTGCATGCGCGTACACAGTCCGGCGTGTGCCGGGCTGCGCGTGCCCCGGCACAGCGCTCCTCAGCGGGATCACGCATTGCGTACACGCCATCTTGCCTGCCCGGCGCCATGCACGCGTGGCTGGCTGCTCCGCGTGGCGTGACTACAGCCTTCGGCCGCTGGTCAAAATTTCGCCACACATCTGAGGCGCCTTGCTGCACAAGGTGCCGCCGCACTTACCCACAGGCTTTGCCGAATTCGATCCACATCGTTTGTGGACAACCGCCCGCGCACTGGCGATTTTTTCACCACCCACCTGCCAGGCCTTGTGCCAGTAGGGCTGCCGCACTCTATCCACAGGTTAGTGATGCGTGACTCCACAGCGGTTGTGGAGAACATCCCAGGCCCGCAGGCCGCCACGCTGCGCCGTCCGGTTTGTTGGTGGGATCACATGCCGCGCGCTACCCTCGTCTGCCGCCCTACCGACGCCGCCTGCGCGCGCTGTCCGATCCGACCATGAACTCACCTGCCTATCGCGACTTCACCCTGGAACCCGACGACACCGAGCGCCTGGCCAATCTTGCCGGCCCATTCGACGCGCACCTGCGCCAGATCGAACTCAAGCTGGGCGTGGAGATCGCCAACCGCGGCAATATCTTCCGCATCACCGGCCCGGAGCCGGCAATCGCCGCCGCGCAGTCGCTGCTGACCGCGCTGTATGACGAAGCGGCCTCGGTCACCTTCGACAACCACGCCATCCACCTGCGCTTGAACGATGCCAATGTCGAGCAGGTGGCCGAACGCGCGTACCAGCCGCAAGATGTGGCCATCAAGGTCAAGCGCGGCACCGTGCGTGGCCGCGGCGCCAACCAGGCCAAATACCTGCATGCGATCGCCACCCACGACATCAACTTCGGCATCGGCCCGGCCGGTACCGGCAAGACCTTTCTGGCCGTGGCCAGCGCGGTGGAAGCCCTGAACGAGTCGCGCGTGCAGCGCCTGATCCTGGTGCGCCCGGCGGTGGAAGCCGGCGAGAAGCTGGGCTTCCTGCCCGGCGACCTCAGCCAGAAGGTGGACCCGTACCTGCGGCCGCTGTACGACGCGCTCTACGAAATGCTTGGCGTGGAAAAAGTGGTCAAGCTGCTGGAGAAGAACGTCATCGAGATCGCACCGCTGGCCTACATGCGCGGCCGCACGCTCAACGATGCCTACGTGATCCTGGACGAGGCACAGAACACCACCATCGAGCAGATGAAGATGTTCCTGACCCGCCTGGGTTTTGGCTCTACTGCCGTGGTCACCGGCGACCTGACCCAGATCGACCTGCCCAAGCACGTCAAGTCCGGCCTGCGCGATGCCATCGAGGTGCTGCGTGACGTGGAAGGCGCCAGCTTCACCTTCTTCGAAGCGCGTGATGTGGTGCGCCACCCGTTGGTGCAACGCATCGTCACTGCCTACGACAAGCGCGATCAGCAGGAAAGCGCTGCCAAGGGCAATCCCGAGTGAGCAGGACAATTGCCGGCCTGATGCTGGCAATTGCAATGGCGACGCCGGCATCAGTCAACGCCAGCCAGACGCCGCTACCGCCAGAGGTCGTCGACCGCGATGTCATTCCGGCCGGCCAGGTGACGCCTCCTTGTATTTCCCTGGCTACCGAAGCTGTCAGCATCAGTGTTCCCACCGCAACGCTGCAGGCGATGGTGCCCGGGTATCCTTCGGCACGCTGGTTGCTCGATCTGCCGGGCACCGTCACCGATGCACGCGGTTGCGAAAGTTCACCGGTCGCGCATGCGCACCGCGCCAGCCAGTTGCTGATCGGCAAGTTGCTCGAAGACGGCATTGCGGCGGTCTGGTTGCACGATCAGCCCGGGTTCGTTTCAAGCGTGCGGGCGCGCGATTACAATCACGGTTGCGGGCGCGGCCCGCTTGGCAGCTCGAGTTACCGCGTGCCCAATGGGCCCACGGTGCTCCTGCTGATCACCTGCACTCGTTGATCTCTTTGCCCAGGAAGCGCTCGCCATGACCCGTGGACCCGTCCGCCTCGACGTCGCCGTCAGTTATGCGTTGCCACGCGCCGGACTGCCCTCGGCGGTGAGTTTTCGCAAGTGGGTGGCTGCCGCGCTGAAGGGCCGCATCCGCGAGGCCGATCTGGCGGTGCGCGTGGTCGACGAGAAGGAAGGCTGCTCGCTCAATCATCACTACCGCGGCAAGGACTACGCCACCAATGTATTGAGCTTTCCGGCCGAGCTGCCGGAGGGCCTGCCCAAGGGCATCAAGATGCCGCTGTTGGGCGATCTGGTGATCTGCGCGCCGGTGGTGGCGCGCGAGGCCGCCGAACAGGGCAAGTCGCTGGCTGCACACTATGCGCACCTGACCGTGCACGGCACCCTGCACCTGCTGGGCTGGGATCACGAAGACGAGAAGGAGGCCGATGCGATGGAACAGCTGGAGCGCGAAATCCTTGCCGATCTAGGCATCGACGACCCCTACGCGGGGGAGCGTTGATGCGCGCGGCCATTGCCATCGCGGGGCTGTTGCTGAGTCCGGCGACGGGCTGGGCGCAGGCCGCCCCGGTGCGTCCCGACCTGCCGGCATTGATCGAGTGCCGCCAGCGCATCGGCGATTTCAACGCGCTGGCGCCGGTGCTGGCCGACCCGCTCAAGGCGGTGGCGCTGGGCTGGACGCCGCTGGATCAGTCCAACCTGTTCATGACCGAGTACACCCTCAACACGCCGATCCGCGTGTTCGGCCACAGCACGAACCACATCGCCTTTTCCGGCGCCAGCATCATGGCGATCCTGGACCTGCCCGATCCGCGCCCGCTGGCCAGGCAGCTGCAGCTGGAACTGGGCGTGGATAACGCCGAGAAGGTCATGTACGGCCGCGAGCTGGTCAGCGAGGACACCACCAACCCCAAGACCGGCGAGGCGATGATCGAATCGGTGGTGCTGAGCGTGACCAACGTCAAATCGCACCCCGGCAAGACCGTGGTCGGCTGCGGATACAGCCTGGACCTGCCCTGAGACCTGGCCCCTGCCCGCGCATCCACAGCGTGTTAGCGGCTTCCTGCTAGACTGATCGCTAATGCCTGGTTTGCCGGGTGCCCTTCCCCGTCACGATGTCCGAAGACGACAGTAGCCACACCTCAGAACCCTCCGAAAAACGCCGCAGCTGGCTCGAACGCCTGAGCGCGGCCTTCTCCGGTGAGCCCCACACCCGCGACGAACTGGTCGCGCTGCTGCGCACCGCCGAGCAGGACGGTCTCATCGCCGCAGACACCTTGCGCATGATGGAAGGCGCGATCTCCGTGTCCGAGCTCACCGTGGGCGATGTGATGATCTCGCGCTCGCAGATGGTTTCGCTGCCGGTGGAAGCGCGCTTCATCGACCTGATGAAGCAGGTGGTCGAATCCGGCCATTCGCGCTTCCCGGTGCACGGCGAGAACAAGGACGAAGTACTCGGCATCCTGCTGGCCAAGGACCTGCTGCGCGGCGTGGTTGCCGACAACGGGCCCGGCAACGTGCGCGAACTGCTGCGCCCGGCGGTGCTGATCCCCGAGTCCAAGAAGCTCAACGTGCTGCTCAAGGAATTCCGCCTCTCGCGCAACCACATGGCGATCGTGGTGGACGAGTACGGCGGCGTTGCCGGCCTGGTCACCATCGAAGACGTGCTGGAGCAGATCGTCGGCCAGATCGACGACGAGCACGACGACGCCGAGGAAGAAAATTCGCTGATCGCGATCCAGGCCGATGGCCGCTACGTGGTCGATGCGTTGACGCCGATCGAGGACTTCAACGAACGCTTCGGCGCCGAGTTCCCCGACGACGAATACGATACCGTCGGCGGGCTGGTCACCGATGCGATCGGCCATCTGCCGGAAACCGGCGAGGAACTGACGCTGGGACGCTTCGCATTCCGCGTGGCAAAGGCCGATGCGCGCCGCGTGCATGCCTTCCACGTCACCATCCTGCCGCCCGACCCGCAGGACGACGCTTGAACCCGACCACCTGCAGCACCGCCACTGCGCCGCCGCGCCGTGGCGCCCGGCAATGGCTGGCTGCCTGCGCGCTGCTGCTGTTGATGTCGCTGCTAGCGCCATTTGCTTTCGCCCAGAACGCACAGCCACCGGCGCCGCGGGTGGGCGTGGTCACCATGCAGCCCGGCGAAGTGTTCTTCGAACGGTTCGGGCATGACGCCATCGTGGTGGTGGACCCGCTCACCCAGCAGGCGACCTCCTACAACTTCGGCTTCTTCGACCCCAGCGAGCCGGACTTCGTACCGCGCTTTGCGCGTGGCGAAATGATGTACTACCTGGTGGCGCTGCCGCTGGAAGAAGACCTGTCGCAGTACCGCAGCGTCGGCCGTGGCGTCAGCATCCAGTGGCTGGATCTGCCGCCCGAGCAGGCACGCGCGCTTGCCGATGGCCTGGCTGTCCGCAGCCGGCCGGAAAACGCGCGGTATCACTACGATTACTTCGAAGCCAATTGCGCCACCATGGTGCGCGATGCGCTGGATCGTGCCATGGGCGGCACGCTCAAGTCGCAACTGGCCGGCCGCTCGCGCGGCAATACCTACCGCAGCGAAGCGGTACGCCTGGCCTCCCCTGCGCCGTGGATGTGGCTGGGCTTCGACCTCGGCCTTGGGCCATATGCCGATCGTCCGCTGTCGCGTTGGGAAGAAGCGTTCGTGCCGATGCGTCTGGCCGACAGCCTGACCCAGGTGCACAACAGCGCCGGCCGGCCGCTGGTGCAATCCACCCAGGTGCTGCTGCCGCACCGCGTGGCGCCCGAGCCTGCCGAACAGCAGCGGCACTGGTGGCCGTGGCTGCTGGCCGGCGTGCTGGTGGCCGCCGGCGTGCTGGCGCTGCGCCGCCGGCAACGTCTGCTGGCCGGGCTGGCACTGCCGTTCTGGTTGCTGTGCGCCATCGGCGGCGGCCTGCTGGTGTATCTGTGGGGCTTCACCGCGCATCAGTCCGCGTGGGCCAACCGCAACCTGCTGCTGGTCAATCCGCTGTGCGTGTTGCTGTGGTTCGGCGGCATCCGGCTGCAGCTGGGCCATCGGCCGGGCCGCTGGTTCAACGTGCTGGCATGGCTGGTGGCCGCCGGCGCATTGCTGGCGTTGGTGATCCACTGGCTCTCCTTCCAGGCCCAGGACAACCTGCAGTGGGTGATGCTGCTGTTGCCCGTCCATGCTGCGCTCGCGGTCGCCCTGCGCCGGCGTGATGTGCCCGTCCACACGCGCTGATCCAGGATGCGCCCATGAACACCCACGGCCGTCATCCAGACAATCCGTCCTGCGTCATCACCTGTGCCTATTACGACGGTGACGGCACACGCCACGACATCAGCCTGGAGCAGATCAGCGATGTGCTGCAGCGCCCCGACGGCTGTGTGTGGGTCGGGCTGTACGAACCGCAGGAATCGGTGCTGCACAAGTTGCAGGACGAGTTCGGCCTGCACGATCTGGCGATCGAGGACGCGCTCAAGGCGCATCAGCGCCCCAAGGCGGAGAGCTACGGCAACTCGTTGTTCGTGGTGGTCAACACCGCACAGCTGGTCAACGAACGCATCCGTTACGGCGAAACGCATGCGTTTCTGGGCGCGCGCTTTCTGTTGACGGTGCGCCACGGCGCGTCGCTGTCGTATGCACCGGTGCGGCACCGGGTCGAACGCGAACCGGCAATGCTGCGCATGGGCGCTTCGTTCTGCCTGTACGGTGTGCTGGATTTCGTGGTCGACAACTACCTGCCGATCATGGACGAGTTCCGCGACACGCTGGAAGGCCTGGAAAAGGACATCTTCGCCGACAACTACAAGCGCGAAACCGTGGTGCGCCTGTATGAGCTCAAGCGCGAGCTCAACAAGATGCGCCTGGTGGTGGCGCCGCTGCAGGATGTGCTCTCGCACCTCAAGCGCAACCCCGGCGGGCTGATTCACGACGAGGTCGGCATCTATCTACGCGATGTGCTCGATCATGCGGTGCGCATCAACGATGCCATCGACACCTTGCGCGAAATGCTGGGCACCGCGCTGAGCGTCAATCTGTCGATGGTGACGTTGGCGCAAGGCGAGACCGTCAAACGCCTGGGTGCCTGGGCTGCCCTGCTGGCCGCCCCCACCCTGATCACCAGCTGGTACGGCATGAACTTCACCCACATGCCCGAGCTCGACAAACCCTACGCCTACCCGCTACTGGTGGGCGGCGTGGTCGCCTCGTGCCTGGTGTTGTATCGCCTGTTCAAGCGCGCTCGGTGGCTTTAGGGCCGCGTAGCGGCTTGGGGAGTCGGGATTGGGGATTCGCTAGAGCGGGTTTGCTGCTTGCTGATCCAGCTTGAGCGATGGTTGTGTTTCGATTGCTGTTGCGTTGATCGTTTCACCCAGACTGCTCAAGCTCTACCGGTGCCCCTCATCCGCCCTTCGGGCACCTTCTCCCAGCGGGAGAAGGAAGCACCCTGGCCTTTGCGAATCTCGAATCCCGAATCACCAATCCCGGCTTTCAAGCCACATAAATCGTCTTGATGTTCATGAACTCATGGATGCCGTGATCGGCGAGTTCGCGGCCGAAGCCTGAGCGCTTGATGCCGCCGAACGGCAGGCGCACGTCGCTCTTGACCACCGAGTTGACGAATGCCGCGCCGCACTGCAGCTGCTGGGCGACGCGTTCGCCGCGCTTGGCGTCTGCCGTCCACACACTGCCGCCTAGCCCGAAGGTGGTGTCGTTGGCCACGCGCACCGCTTCTGCCTCGTCGGCCACGCGAATGATCGACGCGACCGGGCCGAAGAATTCTTCGTCGTAAGCGGGCATGCCGGGCGCGACATTGTCGAGGATGGTTGCCGGGTAGCCCGCATGCGAGCCGGACACCGGTTCGCCGCCCAGCAAGACGGTGGCGCCCTTGGCGACGCTGGCCTGCACCTGCTTGTGCAGTTCGTCGCGCAGATCGGCACGTGCCATCGGCGCCAATGTGGTGCTTTCCTGTTGCGGGTCGCCAACCACGCGCTTGGACGCCGCAGCGACGAAGCGCTCGATGAATCGATCGGCAATTGCGTCCACCACGATGAAGCGCTTGGCGGCGATGCAGGTCTGCCCGCTGTTGTCGAAGCGCGACTGCACTGCCGATTGCACGGTGTGCTCCAACTCGGCGTCTTCCAGCACCACGAAGGCATCGCTGCCGCCCAGCTCCATCACGCATTTCTTCAGCTGGTCGCCCGCATTCGCGGCCAGGGAACGCCCGGCGCGTTCGCTACCGGTGAGCGTCACTGCGGCGATGCGGTCGTCGCGCAGCACGTCGGCGGCCTGGTCGTTGTCGATATGCAGCACATCGAACACGCCCGGCGGGATGCCCGCGGCGTCCAGCACCTCCTTCATGGCATCGGCGCAGCGCGGCACATTGCTCGCGTGCTTGAGCAGTGCCACGTTGCCGGCCATCAGGCCCGGCGCCAGAAACCGAAACGCCTGCCACAGCGGGAAATTCCACGGCATCACCGCAAAGACGCAGCCCAACGGTTCGTAGCGCACATAGCTCGATTGCGCTTCGGTAGGAATGTTGCGCGGTGCCAGATACTCGGCTGCGTGTTCGGCGTAATAGGCGCAGCCCTGCGCGCACTTGTCGATCTCGGTCAGCGCCTCGACGCGCAGCTTGCCCATTTCGGCGGTCATGATGCGTTGCAGGTCCTCGCGTCGCCTGCTCAGCTCTTCGCCGACGCGGCGCAGCAAGGCACCCCGCTCCGCCAGCGGCAACGCGGCCCACGCCGGAAACGCCTTGGCGGAAGCGGCCAGACGCGCTTCAATGCCGGCGGCATCCAGGGTCTGCTGGGTATGCTCGACCTGGCCGGTGGCCGGGTTCACGGTGTCGTAGGACATGACGGTCTCCAGTAGCAAGACGTCCAATGCTAGTGGCCGATGGGTTCGGGCCGCGTCACAACGGCCTGAAAATAGCGCAACGCTGTGTTCGCCCGCCTGCGACCACGGGCCGCACTGCGATGGCGCATACCTGTGTACGGTGCCGTCAGCTCTCGTGTTGCAACGCCAATTGCTGATCGCGCAGGCGGCGTTTTTCGCTGCGTGCCAGCAGCCACCAACCGATCACTGCGGCGACCGACACCGCCAGCACCATCAGTGTGGCCAGCGCGTTGATCTTCGGGCTGATGCCCAACCGCACCGACGCAAACACCTTGATCGGCAGCGTGGTGGAACTGGGCCCGGCCAGAAAACTGGCGATCACCACATCGTCCAGCGACAGCGTAAAGGCCAGCAGCCAGCCCGATGCCAAGGCCGGGGCGATGAGCGGCAGGGTGATCAGGAAGAACACCTTCAGCGGCGTGGCTCCGAGATCCATCGCCGCTTCTTCCAGTGACCGATCCAGCTCCTGCAGGCGCGACGAAATCACCACCGTCACGAACGAGACGGTGAAGGTGACGTGCGCCACCCAGATGGCCACTGCGCCACGCGGTGCGATGCCGAGCACGCCGCCCATCGAGACCAACAGCAGCAGGATCGACAAACCGATGATCACCTCGGGCATCACCAGTGGCGCAGTGATCAGTGCGCCGAACACGGTCTTGCCGGGAAAGCGACGCATGCGCACCATCGCCATCGCCGCCATCGTGCCAAGCACCATGGCGGCACCGGCGGTCCAGAACGCCACCTCCAGGCTCACCCAGGCCGCTTCCAGCAGCTGCCGGTCGCGCAGCAACTCGCCATACCACCGCGTCGAGAACCCGCCCCACACCGTGGCAAGGCGCGAGGCGTTGAACGAGTACACCATCAGCAACAGGATCGGCAGATACAAGAAGCCAAACCCCAGCGCGAGGACGGCGCCACCGAGCAGGCGCCCGCTGCGGGAGGCGCGCATCACGCCAGCCGTCCTTCCAGCTCGCGCTGCTGGTAGCGGTGGAAGATCACGATCGGCACCAGCAGCAACACCAGCATGACGGTGGCCACGGCGGCGGCCACCGGCCAGTCGCGGTTGTTGAAGAACTCGCCCCACAGCACGCGGCCGATCATCAAGGTGTTCGGCCCGCCGAGCATTTCCGGGATCACGAACTCGCCCACCGCTGGAATCATCACCAGCATGCAACCGGCCACGATGCCGTTGCGCGAGAGCGGCAAGGTGATGCGCACAAACGCGTGCCACGGGCGCGCGCCAAGATCGTAGGCCGCTTCCAGCAGGCGGTTGTCGTGCTTGACCAGGTTGGCATACAGCGGCAACACCATGAACGGCAGATAGCAGTACACGATGCCGATGTAGGCGGCGAGCGGCGTGTACAGCAGTTGCAGTGGCTGCTCGATCACGCCCAGCGCCAGCAGTGCCCGATTGAGCAGGCCGTTGCCATCGAGGATGCCGATCCAGGCGTACACGCGGATCAGGAACGAGGTCCACGACGGCAGCACCACCAGCATCATTGCCACGTTGCGCGTAGCCAACGGCAGGCGCGCGATGACATACGCCATCGGGTAACCGATCAACAGCGCCAGCGCGGTGGAAATGGCCGCAATCCTGATCGAGCTCAGGTACGCGGCCACATACTGGCTGTCGCGCACCAATGCAAGATAGTTGCCCAGATGCAGCCTGACGCTCACCGCCCCATCGGCCGCGTAGGCGAACAGCGGCGTATACGGCGGCATGGCGGTGGCACGCTCGGCGAAGGAAATCTTCAGCACGATCAGGAACGGGATCGCGAAGAACACCAGCAGCCACAGATACGGCGCGGCAATCACGCCCCAGCGCGCGCCTGGCAAGCCGCGACGGAACAGGCGCGACCTCATGCGGTGAGCACCACGCCGTCGTCCTCGCCCCAGCCCACCCACACCGCATCGCCCCAGGTCAATGCTTCGCTGGCCCAGCGCTGGCGATTGGCGAAGTTGGCCATCAGCTTGACCCCGCTGGGCAGGCGCACGTGGTAGACCGAATGGCTGCCGAAATAGGCGATGTCCTCGATCACCCCTGCGCCTTGTTGCAGGCCTGCGCCGGCTCGTCCTTGCCGATGGCCAGCTTTTCCGGGCGCAGCGCAAATGCCACCGCTTGGCCTTCGAAGCCGGTGATGCCGTGGCCGATGCGGATGCAGTCGGGGAAGGCGGGCGTCCGCAAGCTGACGTACTGCGGCTGGTCTTCGACGATGACTGCGTCGAGCAGATTGACCGAACCGATGAACTCGGCGGCAAAGCGATTGGCTGGTTGTTCGTAGATTTCATCGGGCGTGCCGACCTGCTGGATCCAGCCCTGGTCCATCAGCGCAATGCGCGTGGCCATGGTCATCGCTTCCTCCTGGTCGTGGGTCACCATGACGCAGGTGACGCCGGAGGTTTCGATGATGTTGACCAGTTCCAGCTGCATCTGCGAGCGCAGCTTTTTGTCCAGCGCGCCCATCGGTTCGTCCAGCAATAGCAGCTTGGGCCGTTTGGCCAGCGAGCGTGCCAGTGCCACCCGCTGCTGCTGACCACCGGAGAGCTGATGCGGCTTGCGCCTGGCCAGCGCGCCCAGTTGCACCAGCTCCAGCATCTCGCCGACGCGGGCGGCGATGGCCGCCTTCGACAGCCCTTCCTGCTTCAGCCCGAAGGCGATGTTCTGCTCCACGCTCATGTGCGGAAACAACGCATACGACTGGAACATCATGTTGATCGGCCGCTCGTACGGTGGCAGCGCATCGATGGGCTGGCCATCGAGCGTGATGTACCCCTTGGTCGGCCGCTCGAAGCCGGCCAGGCAACGCAGCAAGGTGGACTTGCCGCTGCCCGACCCGCCCAGCAGCGCGAAGATTTCGCCCTTGCGGATCTGCAGGCTGACATCGTCCACCGCCACGAATCCATCGAACTCCTTGCGGACCTGGCTGATGGACAGGTAGCCGGCATCTGCGGTGCTGGTAATGGGCGGCAAGGCTTCGGTCAGTGACATGGTTCCTCTCGCTGGGGATACGCGCAGGCGCCGAGTGCGGAGCCTGCGCGCCATGATGGCAAAAGCATGTGTCCACCGCCGTGCGCGCGGTCCGGGATGCGGCGTGCAGCATCAGCAGTGGGCCGGGATTGCGATTGCGGTAACGCCGGCACCGCAGTGGTTTGCGCGGCCCGCCGACCCTGCAGCCTACAACCACGAAGGCGGCCGACACGGACTCATGCATTCGCCGCCGCGCCTGGGACGAGCGTAGCCAGGGGCAATGCCGGCACTGCTGCGGCCCGCGGCAGCCAATGCCGCCCTGGCTGCGGCGGCCGCGGGGCGACCGCCCTGCCCGTCAGCGCGTTTCCGGCGGTGCCTCGCTCCAGCCCAGGCCCAGGCTCTTCTGCAACGCGACGTAGTTGACCAGCAACTGCACCTGCGCCTGCGCGGCGGCGTCCTGCGCCGACAGCTGCTGGCGCTGCACGTCCAGCAGATCGATCGACGAGGTGGCCCCGGCATCGCGACGTTGCTGCATCAGCCCGGCCGAGCGCGTGGCCGAGGCCTCGGCCTGGCGCGCGACCACCAGCTGCTTGCGTGCCGAGCCGAAGCGCGCCAATGCCGAATTTGCATCCTGCAACGCAGCCAGCACCGCACCTTCATACGCCGCCTCGCGCCCGGCATTGCCCGCGCGGGCCTGCTCCACCTGTGCGCGGGTCTTGCCGAAATCGAAGATGGACCAGCGCAGCATCGGCACCGCCAGGGTGGTCAACGCGTCGGAATTGAAATCGCTCGGCGAGCCGGCCACCCAGCTCAGGCCACCCAGCAAGGTCACCTGCGGGAAGTAGCCGTTCAAGGCTTCGCCGATCTGTGCACTGGACGCGGCCAGCTCGCGCTCGGCCTTGCGTACGTCCGGGCGGCGGCGGATCAATGCCCCCGCATCGTCCACGCGCACTTCGCTGGGCAGCATCGGCAGCGGCTGCGGCGTGCGCAGCTGCGCATCCAGTGCGCCGGATTCGCGCCCGACCATCAGCGCCAGCTGGTCCAGCGCCTCCTGCAATTGCATCTCCAGCGGCAGGCGCTGCGCCTGCTGTTGCTGCACCTGGGTGGCGATCTGCTCGACCTGCAGGTCGGAGGCGGCACCCTGGTCACGGCGCTGCTGCACCAGTTGCAGCGACTGCCGGATCTTGTCCAGATTGGCATCGGCAATGGCCAGCCGCGCCTGCAAGCCGCGGTAGTTGAGATAGACCTGCCCCACTTCGGCAGCCAGCTGCACCTGCGCATCGGCCAGCTCGGCTTCGGAGGCCTGCGCCTGGGCCAGTGCGCCTTCGGCGGCGCGGCGGCGGCGGCCGAAGAGATCCAGCTCCCAGCTGGCATCGAAACCGGCGCTGTAGATCTGGGTCTTTTCCAGATCCAGCGCCTGATCGCCCTGTCCCGGCTGCCCGGGCTGGCCTTGCTGCAGCCCGCCCAGCGTATCGACGATGGTCTGCGGCGGCTCGGCATACGCATACACGGCGCTGGCGTTGAGCTTGGGCAGACGCTCGGCGCGGCGCTGGCGCGCCAGCGCGCGGTTGGCGCGCAACCTGGCCTGCGCCGCGCGCAGGTTGGGGCTGTCGGCCAGCGCCTGGGTCACCAACCGGGTCAGCTGCGGGTCGTTCAATTGCTCCCACCAGTGGTTCAGCGGCGCGGCGGCAACCACCTGCGCGCCACTGGCGCGATGCAGCGCGGGCGCCTGCATGGCCGCATCGGCCACGACCGGTGCCTTGGTGTAGTTGGGGCCGAGCATGCAGCCGCCGAGCAGCACGGCACTCAGCGCCGCAGCCAGTGGGAGGCGCATCGCGCGCAGGGAATCAGTGCATTGCAAGGTGCGTCCCCTTGGGTAACGGCTTGAGCAAAAAGGCCAGCGGAATCGTGCAGACCACGATCACGCCGAAGATCCAGAACAGATCGCTGTAGGTCATCACCAACGCCTGCTGTTGCACCACGCGTGCGAATTGGGCGATGGAGCGAATCGCCGCTTCGCCACCGGCGCTGCCCTGCATCTGCGCAGTCACGCCGGCCAGAAATTCCTGCGCACGCGGCGCGTTGGCGGTGATCGCGCTGCCGATGGTTTCGGTATGGAAGGTCATGCGGCGCTCCTGGAAGGTGGAGATCAGCGCCAGGCCGACCGAGCCGCCCAGGTTGCGGCCGGCATTGAACAGGCCAGACGCATCGCCGGCCAGCTCCGGCGGCACCGAGGAGATGGCCGCCTGGTTGAGCGACATCATCGCCAGCGCCAGTCCGCAGCCCTGCAGCAACTGTCCGGCCACGAAATGCATGCCCACCGTGTCGGCAGTCAGCCCCAGATTGACGAAGCAGGCGGCGGCAAAACAGATCAGCCCGGCGATCACCAGGATGCGCACGTCCACCACCTCCAGCAGCTTGGGCATCATCGGCATCAGCAGCACGGTGGGCAGGCCGGACAGCAGCAGCACGTAGCCGGCCTGCTCGGTGTTGTAGCCGGAGATCACCGCCAGAAACTGCGGAATCATGTACATCACGCCGAACAGGATCATGCCCACTGCCATGATCATGATGAACACCGCACCGAAACTGCGATGCAGCAGCAGCGACAGCCGGATCACCGGCGCGCGCCTGCGGAACTGGCCGATCACCAGCGCGATGAACCCGCTCAACGAGATCAGGCTCAGCATGTTGATCTCGCTGGATTCGAACCAGCGCTCGCGCTGGCCTTCTTCCAGCACCACGGTGAGCCCGCCCAGCCCGGCAGTCAGCCCGTAAATGCCCAGCCAATCGGCGTTGAGCAGGCCCGCCCAGTCGGCCTTTTCGTGCTTCAGGCCAAGCAGCAATAGCGCCACCAGGCCCGCGCAGATCGGCACGTTGATGAAGAACGCGTAGTGCCAGCTGACGTTTTCGGTGAGCCAGCCTCCCAGCAGCGGGCCGATCACCGGGCCCATGATCACGGTCATGCCGAACAGGGCGGTGCCCATGGTCTGCTGGCTGGGCGGCAGGCGGGTGGCAACGATGGTCAGCGCGGTGGGAATCAACGCGCCGCCGGCCAGCCCCTGCCCCACGCGGCCGATGATCATCATCGTCAACGAGGTCGACAACCCGCAGACCACCGAGAACGCCGTGAACATCAACGCGCAGATCAGCAGGAAATTGCGCAGGCCCAGCGTGCGCACGAACCAGCCGGTCAGCGGGATCATGATGATCTCGGCGACCAGATACGCGGTGGAGATCCAGGTGCCCTCGGTGCCGCTGGCGCCGACCTCGCCCTGGATGGTGGGCAGCGCGGCATTGACGATGGAGATGTCCAGCGTGGCCATGAACGAGCCGATGGTGCCGGCCAGCACCGCCAACCAGGCGCCGGGCTCGGCCTTCTCGCGGCTGGCACCGCCGCCGGCACCCTGGCCGGTGGCGGCCGCTGTACTCACTGCGCGCGCTCCTGCTCCTGCACGCGGTCGGATTCTTCTTCAGCGCGTTCCTTGGCGTCCTTGGCCGAGCGCGTATCGACGGTGACCTCCACCGACATGCCCGGCACCAGCACCTTGCGTGCCTCCTCGCCGGCCAGCACGCGGATGCGCACCGGCACGCGCTGCACTACCTTGGTGAAGTTGCCGGTGGCGTTTTCGGGCGGCAGCAAGGCGAACTGCGAGCCGGTGCCCGGGGACAGGCTTTCGACCTTGCCGTGCAGCTTCACCCCGGACAGGGCATCGACCTCGATCTCGGCCGGCTGACCCGGGCGCATCAGGCCGACCTGGGTTTCCTTGAAGTTGGCGACCAGGTACAGCGATTCCTGCGGCACGATGGTCATGGTGCGGGTACCGGCGGCCAGGAACTGGCCCTCCTGCACGGTCTTGTCGCCGACGCGGCCATGGATGCGGCTGGTCAGGCGGGTGTCTTCCACGGCAACGCGTGCCTGGTCGGCATCCGCGGTCGCCTGCTTCAAGCCGGCCTGGGCCTGCTCCAGCTGCGCGCGGCTGGCCTGGATCTGGCTCTGCGCACCGGTAGCCTGCGCCTGGGCCGCATCGTACTGGGCGCGTGCGCGCGCCAGTTCGTGCTGCAGGCTTTCCTGGTGCTCATGGGTATCGGCGCCGGAGGCGGCCAGCGGTGCAAAGCGCTTCACCTCGGCCTGGGCGAACTTGAGACTGGCCGCGGCCGAGGTCACCTGGGTCCGCGCCTGCAGCAGCGCCGCTTCCTGGCCGGCGACATTGGCGGTGGCGGCCACGATGTCGGCCTGGCGTGCGGCGATCGCCGCTTCGGCCTGCTGCAGGGTGGCCTGGTAGGTGCGGTCGTCGATCTGCAGCAACGGCTGGCCGGCGTCCACGATCTGGTTGTCGCCCACCAGCACCTTGGTCACATAGCCGCTGACACGCGGCGCAACGGCCACCGAATCGGCCTGCAGGTAGGCGTTGTTGGTGTCCTGCATGTAGCGGCCCTTGATCAGGTAGTAGGCCAGCCACACCACCAGCAGGACCAGCACCAGCACGCCCACCAGGATCAGCGTCCACTTGACCTTGGGGTTCTTCAGCGGCGACGGCTTGGCCGGCTCCTGGTCCTGGTGCGTCTCGGCGCCTTGCGCATCGCCCGCCTGGGCGCGGCCGTCAGTGGGCTGGTGGTCTTGGTTGCTCAAAGGAGGCGTCCTGTGTGTCGTGGGCGAGGCGCGCGACGGCATGCCGCGGCAGCGGCGCCGGCGAAAGCGGCGAAACCATACAATTATTTGAACCCGCCGGTACAGATTGCGTGACGAGCCTAGTCAGCCTGCGCTTGGTCTGGACCGCCTGCGCGGCAATGAGCCCACCGAGTGCATGGGCCACCCGGTTGCAGCGGCCAGGCATGCCGGCCTGCGGCGGAGGTGCGTGCCCGCGACCAGGTCTGCAGTGTTGCAGGCAACCATTGGACCTTCATGAGGCGCGGCGGCGTACGCCGCGTCAGCGCCTGCGCGCCGGCCTCACCGGCCGGTCTTGATCTCGGTCCACAGCCGTGTGTACAGGCGGTCCACCTCCGGCGGGTTGATCGCGTAGGTGAACATCCTGGCGGTCACCTCCGGCGGCGGATAGATGGTGGGGTCGTTGCGGATCGCCGCATCCACCAGCGGCGTGGCGCTGCGCACCGGGTTGGCGTAGTGGATGAAGTTGCTGTTGGCCGCGGCCACCTCGGGCGTGAGCAGGTAATTGATGAAGGCGTACGCATTTTCAGGATGCTTGGCGTCCTTGGGGATGGCCAGCATGTCGAACCACTGCGGCGCGCCTTCCTTCGGAATGGCGTAGGCCACGTTGACGTTGTTGCCCGCTTCCCTGGCGCGATCGCGCGCCTGGATGATGTCGCCCGACCAGCCCACCGCCAGGCAGGTATTGCCGTTGGCCAGCGAGGTGACGTACTGGCTGGAGTGGAAGTTCTGCACGTACGGGCGGATGGTCTTGATCAGCGCGGCGGCCTTCTCGATCTCGGCCGGCACCGTGCTGTGCGGATCGAGCCCGAGGTAATTGAGCGCAATCGGAATCATGTCCGAGGGCGTGTCCAGGATGGTCACCCCGCAGTCCTTGAGCCTGGACAGATTCTCCGGCTTGAACACCAGATCCCAGCTGTTGGCGACATCGGTGCTGCCGAAGATCGCCTTGAGCTTGTCGACGTTGTAGCCGATGCCGGTGGTGCCGATCATGTACGGCACGCCATAGGCATTGCCCGGATCCTGCGCGGCGATGCGGCGCATGATGTCCGGGTCGAGATTGGCCAGGTTGGGGATCTTGCTTTTGTCCAGCGGCAGGAACACACCCGCCTGGATCTGCCGGCCAAAGAAATTGAGCGTGGGCACCACCACGTCGTAATCGCTGCCGCCGGCGAGCAACTTGGTTTCCACCATCTCGTCGCTGTCGAACACGTCGTAGGTGACCTTGATGCCGGTGCTCTTTTCGAACGCGGGAATGGTGTCTTCGGCGATGTAGTCGGAGTAGTTGTAGACGTTGAGCACCTTGGCCTGCGCCTCGGCCTTGCCCGCGGCGCCATCGCCGCCGCAGCCGGACAGCAGGGTGAGGGACAGCGTCAGGGCGAGCAGTCGCAGCGTCATGGGAGGTCTCCGGCACGGTGGGGCGGTCCGGCGCGGGGCCGGTCTGGCGCCAGACTACCCACCGTGCCCGAGTTTGCACAGCGGCTGCGGCAGGCATTCGTGCCGGGCAGACACCGCGCAGCGGGAATCATGCTCGCCGTCCGCAGGCGAGCCCTACGCCGGCGATGCCATACGGCGGATCGACATACCGGTCTCCACATTGCCGTGGCAACGCGCGTCAGGGCGCACCGATGCGTTGGCGGCAGGTCGCCATCGCTTACCTGCCCAACGCATGCGCGGTGTCATCCAGCGCCGCCCAGGCCTTGTCGAACAGCTCGTCCACCTGCTCGCAGGTGATGATCAGCGGCGGTGACAGCAGCATGTCGTAGGTGGCACGCAGGATCAGGCCGCGGCGCAATGCAAAGTCACGGCAGAGCGCGCCGACGCGCCCACGCTCTTCGAAATACACCCCACGCTGCCGCTTGTCCGGCACCAGCTCCAGCGCCCCGATCAACCCGGCGATGCGCGCCTCGCCCACCAGACGGTGCTCGCCGAGCTCGGCCCAACGCTGCGCAAGATACGGCGCAATCTGCGTGCGCGCGGTGTCCACGATGCCGTCGCCCTGCAGCAGGCGCAGGTTCTCCAGCGCCACGGCCGCGCACACCGGATGCCCGGCATACGTGCCACCGTGCGCCAGCTCGCCGCCTTGTGCCTTGAGCACGCCGGCCACGCGATCGTTGAACATCGCCGCCGCCAGCGGGATGTAGCCGGAGGTAATGCCTTTGGCCAGCGTCATCACATCGGGCTGAAAACCGAAGTAGTCCGCACCGAACCAGGCGCCGGTGCGCCCAAACCCGCAGATCACTTCATCGGCCACCAGCAGCACGTCGTAGCGCCGACAGATCCGCTCGATGTCCGGCCAGTAACTGCGCGGCGGGATATACACGCCAATCGCGCCCATGATCGGCTCGCCGATAAAGGCGGCGACGTTATCCGGCCCGAGCTGCAGGATCGTGCCTTCCAGACGACGCGCAGCGACTAACCCGTAGTCTTCCGGGTCCATCTCCCCGCCATCGCCGAAGTGATACGGCGGCGTAATGTGGTGGATATCAGGAATCGGCAAGCCGCCCTGCTTGTGCATGCCCTGCATGCCGCCCAGGCTGGCCCCGGCCATGGTGGTGCCATGATAGCCATCATGGCGACCGATGAAGATGCGTTTTTGCGGCTGCCCCTGCACCGCCCAGAAATGCCGGACCAGGCGCAGGATGGTGTCGTTGGCCTCCGACCCGGAGTTGGCGAAGAACGCATGATTCAGATCGCCCGGTGCCAGCTCCGCCAGCTTGGCCGCCAGCTGGATGGTGGGTTCGGTCGTGCACTGAAAGAAGCTGTTGTAGTACGCCAGCTGCTCCATCTGCCGTGCCGCCGCCTGCGCCAGCTCCTTGCGTCCATAGCCGACATTGACGCACCACAACCCGCCGAATGCATCCAGCAACTTGTTGCCGTCGGCATCCCAGACATACACGCCCTCACCGCGCGTCAGGATGCGCGTGCCCTTTTGCGCCAATGCCGCGTTGTCGTTGAACGGATGCAGATGATGGGCGGCATCGAGCTGTTGCAAGGTCTTCAGTGCTTGCGGATCCATGGCCACTCCGGCTGCGGGGTCCATGCAGTCTATGGCCGATCGGCCGGGCACAAAGGTGCTTTCGGTTGCACGCGCCGAACCGGGTGCGGAAACACGCGGACGGGGCGGTGCGCAATGTCCAACGCGCGAGGCGTCAGGCATCGTCATACGCCGTACCCTCATCCGCCCTTCGGGCACCTTCTCCCCCCTAAAGGGGCACAATGTCCCGGCGGGAGAAGGGAACAGCGCAGGCGAAGCGCCTCACACATTCAACAACAGGAACTCTCGCTCCCACGAGCTGATCACCCGAAAGAACGTTTCGTATTCCTTGCGCTTCACCGAGATATAGGCGCGCACGAAGCGTCGCCCCAATATCTCCTGCAACGCATCGCAGCCTTCCAGCTCATCCAGCGCCTCACCCAGCGAGCGCGGCAGATCGTAGCCCTGCTCCTTGCCGTTGCTGCTGATCGGCGCGGTCGGTTCGAGCTGCTCGGCAATCCCCAACAACCCGCAGGCCAGGGTCGCGGCCATCGCCAGATACGGGTTGGCATCGGAACCGGCGAAGCGGCTTTCCACCCGCATGTTCTGCGGTGCATCGATCGGCACCCGCAGCCCGCAGGTGCGGTTGTCGAAGCCCCACAGCACATTGCTCGGCGACACCTCGCCGAACATCAGCCGACGGTACGAATTGACGTTGGGCGCCAGCAGCCCCATCGCCATCGGGATGTATTTCTGCAAGCCGCCCAGATAATGCGCAAAGGTGTCGCTGAAGCCGCCCTCGCGCTTGCCGCTGAACACGTTCTTGCCGGTGCCGGCGTGCAGCAGGCTCTGGTGGATATGCATCGCACTGCCCGGCTCGGTCTCCATGGGCTTGGCCAGGAACGTCGCATACACGCCATGCCGCAGCGCCGCTTCGCGCATGGTGCGCTTGAACAGGAACACCTGATCGGCGCGCGACAGGGCATCGGCATGGGTGAAATTGACTTCCAGCTGCGCAGCCCCGGACTCGTGGATCAGGGTGTCTACGTCCAGCTCCATCGCATCGCAGTAGTCGTACATCAGGTCCAGGATCGGGTCGAACTCGTTGACCGCGTCGATCGAATACGACTGCCGCGCGGTTTCCGGGCGGCCGGAGCGCCCGGCCGGCGGCAGCAGCGGGAAGTCCGGGTCGGTGTTCTTCTGCACCAGGAAGAATTCCAGCTCCGGCGCCACCACCGGTTGCAGCTTGCGCTGCGCATAGGCATCGAGCACGCGGCGCAGCACGTTGCGCGGGGCCAGTTCGTGCGGCTGCCCGTCCTTGGTGTAGCAATCGTGGATCACCTGCGCGGTGGGGTCGGCGGCCCACGGCACCATGCGCACGGTGGAGGCATCCGGGCGCAGGTGCATGTCCGAATCCGACGGCGAGGTCAGCGCGTAGTAATCCTCCGGAAAATCGCCGGTGACGGTGGTGGCGAAGATCCCCTCCGGCAGCCGCGTGCCGTAGTCGTGCGAGAACTTGTCGGCGGGAATGATCTTGCCGCGCGCATTGCCGGTGATGTCCGGCACCAGGCATTCCACCTCGGTGATGTGACGTTCCTTGAGCCAGCGCCGCAGCGCGCTCTCCGGCTGCTTGGGCGTGGCGGTGCGCGAACGGGTGCGGATGGACATGCGACCTCACTGACCGCGTTGAGCGGCGTAACGGCGACAGGCCTCGCCGAAGGCCTGAAAGATGGCACGGTAGAACGGATGCTGTGTGACACGCCATTCCGGGTGCCACTGCACGGCCAGCAGGAACCCCGGCCCGGCACCGCGAAAGGCTTCGACCAGGCCATCCGGCGCGGTCGCTTCCACCACCAGTCCGTCGGCGAGCGTGGCAATGCCCTGCCCATGCAGCGAATTGACCAGCACCTCCGACCCGGAATGCATGCCGGCCAGCCAGCCGCCCGGCTGCAACTGCACCGGATGGGCCGGGCCGTATTGCGCCTCCAGTGCGGCGCTGCGGTCTTCACGGTGATCGGTCAGCCCGGGCACGGCATGCACGCGTTGATGCAGGCGCCCGCCGAGTGCGACGTTGACTTCCTGCAGGCCGCGGCAGATCGCCAGCAGCGGCAGGCCGCGTGCCAGCGCCTGCGGAATCAGCGCCAGGCTGGTGGCATCGCGCGCCGGATCGTGCGGATTGCCCTCCCAGCTCGCCTCATCGCTGTAGTGATGCGGCTCGACGTTGCTGACCGCCCCGGTGAGCAGCAGGCCATCCAGCCGGTCCAGCCAGGCGCTGGCGTCCAGGCTCGGCTGCAGGCTGGGCAGCAACACCGGCATGGCACCGGCCGCATCCACCACGGCGCGGATGTATTTTTCGCCTGCGGCCAGAAACGGATGCGGCCCGTGCAGGACGCGATCGGTCGGCAACCCGACCAGGGGAACGACAGCCATGCAGACATCCCGATGCGGTGTGTTGAACGGCAGATGCGCCCGAACTTACCGCGCCACCGCCGCCATTGCCAGGGCCGCTGCTTCGCCGGCCGGCGACCGCTCACGCCTGCTTTGCTAGGCTGGTCGGCGACCTCGCAGGTAGTGCCCATGGCTTCCGAGAACTCCGTCGCGTCCCTGCCCGCTGCCGACGCCGCCACCCTGGCGCGCATCCCCGGCTGTACCTCGGTGGACCTGTTGTTGCCCGACACCAACGGCGTGCTGCGTGGCAAGCGGGTCACCGCCGATGCACTGGGCAAGGTCTATCGCGATGGCGTGTGCCTGCCGATGTCGCTGATCGCCACCGACATCACCGGCAACACCGTGGAGGAGACCGGGCTTGGCTACGCGATCGGCGACGCGGACCGCATCTGCCGGCCGATTGCCGGCTCGCTGCGTCCGGTGCCCTGGGCGCCGCAGCCGATGGCGCAATTGCTGCTGGCCATGCATACCCCCGATGGCGGCCTGTTCGAGGTGGCTCCGCGCGCGGTGCTGCAGCGTGTACTGGCCGGCTTTGCCGCACGTGGCCTCACGCCGGTGGTGGCGGTGGAGCTGGAGTTCTATCTGTTCGATGCGGTGCCCGATGCCCAGGGGCGTCCGCAGACCCCGCGCGACCCGGTCACCGGCGCGCGCAGCGACAGCACCCAGGTGTATTCGCTGCAGGATCTGGACGAGCAGCGTGGCTTCACCGATGCGGTGACCGCCGCCTGCCGGCAGCAAGGCATCCCGGCCGACACCGCGGTGGCCGAATATGCGCCGGGCCAGTTCGAGATCAACCTGCAGCACCGCGCCGATGCGGTGGCGGCCTGCGACGAGGCCGTGTTGCTCAAGCGCACCATCAAGGCCATCGCGCAGCAGCAGGGCAAGCTCGCCAGCTTCATGGCCAAGCCCTTCCCCGGCCAGGCCGGCAGCGGCCTGCACCTGCATGTGAGCCTGCTCGATGCGGACGGCAACAACCTGCTCGCCAGCCCCGCCGACATGCCTGCCGGGCCGCTGCGCCACGCCATCGCCGGGTTGCAACGGCATGCGCAGGCGTCGTTGCTGCTGTTCGCCCCGCATGCCAACAGTTACCGGCGCTTCGTCAGCAATGCGTTCGTGCCGCTGGATGCCAGCTGGGGCTTCAACAACCGCACCGTGGCGCTGCGCATCCCGCACAGCGACGCGCGCAACACCCGCATCGAACATCGCATCGCCGGCGCCGATGCCAACCCGTATCTGGCCGCAGCCGCGGTGCTGGCCGGCATCCTGGACGGCGTGCAGCGCCCGGCCGAACCTACCCCGCCGGTCATCGGCAACGCTTATGCGCAGGGCGTGTTCCAGCCGCGCACCTGGCAGGGCGCGGTCGATGCGTTCCTGGCCAGCGAGTTCATCCAGGCGCAGTTGGGCAGCCAGTTCCGGCACGTGTACGGCCAGCAGAAGCAACGTGAGCTGCTCGACTATCAGGCGCTGGTGCCGGACATCGATTACGCCCGGTACCTGCGCGTCGTGTGATGACCAGGCCGGACGCCGCCGTGCCGCAGACCAGGACGCCGGACGGGTATCCGGACAGCTGGTACGCGCGCAGTGCGCCGGCGCTGCCCGCGCAACCGCGCCTGCACGGCGCCCAACGCGCGGACGTGTGCATCCTGGGCGCAGGCTATACCGGCCTGACCGCGGCGCTGGCGCTGGCCGAGGCCGGTTACCAGGTAAGCGTGCTGGAAGCCCGGCGCATCGGCTGGGGCGCCTCAGGGCGTAACGGCGGCCAGGCCATCGTCGGCTACGGCTGCGAGCAGGAAACCCTGGAAGCGCTGGTCGGCGACGCCGATGCACGCCTGCTGTTCGATTTCTCACGCGATGGCATGCGCCTGTTGCGCCAGCGCATTGAGCGCCACGCCATCGCCTGCGACTGGCGTGACGGCCATGCCCACGTCCCGCTCAAGCCGCGTCAGGCGCGCGCGTTGCAGCACGGCATCGTGCGCATGGCCGAGCGCTACGACTACTCGCTGCAGTGGTGGGACCGCGCACGCACGCGCGCGGTACTGGACAGCCCGCTGTACCTGGGTGCGATGTTCGACCCCGCCAGCGGCCACCTGCACCCGCTGGCCTATGCGTTCGGGCTGGCGCGTGCAGCGCTCGCCGCCGGGGTGCGGATCTACGAGGACTCGGCGGTGACCCACCTGGATCAGGGCGCCCGGGTCACCCTGCACAGCGCCGAAGGCAGCGTGAGCGCCGCATTCGGCGTGATTGCCGGCAATGCCCTGCTGCAGGGCCTGGCGCCGGCCCTGGAGCAGCGCATCATGCCGGTGGGTACCTACGTCGGGGCCACACCGCCGTTGGGCCAGGCACGCGCGCGCAGCCTGATCGCCAACGACATGGCGGTGGCCGACACCAATTGGGCGCTGGACTACTACCGGCTCAGTGCCGACCACCGCCTGCTGTTCGGTGGGCGCGCCAGCTACTCCGCGCGCCCGCCGCGCGGCCTGCAGCGCCTGATGACCCAGCGCATGCACACCGTGTTCCCGCAGCTGCGCGACGTGCCGCTGGAGACGGTATGGGGCGGCTATGTGGACATCTCACGGAACCGGGCGCCGCACTGGGGCCGGCTCGCGCCCAATCTGTACTTCGCGCAAGGCTTCTCCGGCCACGGGGTGGCCGCCACCGGCCTGGCCGGCCAGGTCATCGCCGAGGCGATCGCCGGCCACAGCCAGCGGCTGGATGTCTTTGCGCGCATCCCGCACCGCCGCTTCCCCGGCGGGCAGCGGCTGCGCACACCGCTGCTGGTCGCGGCGATGAGCTGGTACCGGCTGCGCGACGCGCTGTGGTGAGCGCGCCTGCAACGCCGCCGCACGGGCAGCGACACAGTGCTCAAGTTTTGGCGAGCAGAGCCGTTAGCTGATCTGACGGTTCGATCCATACGGCCAGCCGATGTCCCCAGGTACCCTCCATCGCAACAGTGAAAGTGCAGTCCTGCCGCAGCGCGTGTTGCTGGTGGAGAACTCGCGCACGTTCACCAGCATGCTGCGCGAAGCCATCGAGCAACGCGTGGAACTGCCGGTCACGGTCGTTTCGACCCTGGCCGAAGCCGCACGCGTGCTCGACGAAGAGGATGGCTGGTTTCTGGTCCTGACCGGCCTGGTGCTGGTCGACGGCGACCGCGACAAGGTCGTGGAATTCTTTCTCTCGCGCAACCTGCCGACCGTGGTGGTCAGCGGCGTCTACGACGAAGATTTGCGCCAGCGCGTGCTGCAGCAGCAGATCATCGATTACGTGCTCAAGAACGCGCCCGGCAGCATCGAATACCTGGCCTGGCTGGTGCAGCGCCTGGAGCGCAATCGCCGCATCGGTGCGTTGGTGGTGGACGATTCGTTGTCCGCACGCACCTACGCCGCCGCGCTGCTGTCGATGTACGGCTATCGGGTGGTGCTGGCGGCCGACGGTGCGGCCGGGCTGGAAGCGATCGAACGCGATCCCGGCATCCGCCTGACCATCGTCGACCAGGAAATGCCGGGCATGGAAGGCGTGGAATTCACCCGCCGGCTGCGTGCGATCCGCTCGCGCGACAAGGTGGCGGTGATCGGCATCTCCGGCAACAGCGACTCGTCGCTGATTCCGCGCTTTTTGAAGAACGGCGCCAACGACTTCTTGCGCAAGCCCTTTTCGCGCGAGGAATTCTTCTGCCGCGTCTCGCAGAACGTGGACCAGCTGGAACTGATCGGCACGCTGCAGGATCTGGCCACGCGCGACTTCCTCACCGGCCTGCCGAACCGGCGCTACTTCCTGGAACAGAGCCAGCGGGTGATTCCCAAGCTGCTGTCGCAGGACCAGTCGGTGACCGCGGCGATGCTCGACATCGATCACTTCAAGCACATCAACGACACCTGGGGCCACGAAGCCGGTGACCAGGCGCTGCGTGCGGTGGCGGCCTCGGTATCCGGGCATGCGCGCCCGCAGGACCTGGTGGCGCGCTTCGGCGGCGAAGAATTCTGCCTGCTGGTGCCGGGGCTGGATGCAGCCAATGCCACCAGCTACTTCGAAACCCTGCGCGAACGCATCAGCGCGCTGCGCGTGCGGATCGGCGAGGACACCCTGAGCATGACGGTGAGCATCGGCGTGTGCATTGCGACCGAAGGCGAGCAGTCACTGCATCACCTGTTGAACGAAGCCGACAAGCATCTGTATCTGGCCAAGGCCGGCGGCCGCAACCAGGTGCGCCTGGCGAGCTGATCCCGCCTTGACCGCAGGCCCGAGCGGCGCCTGCAGATGACGCGCTTCACCAGCGCCTTGATCCAGATCAACGCGCTGTCAGCGCGTGCGGCCTAGCCTGTGCCCATCGCATTGGGCAAGGTACTTCGATGGCACTGCTGGTCTGGCAGGACGACCTCAACACCGGGATCGAGGTCATCGATCACCAACACCGGCGCATCGTGGACATGATCAATCAGTTGCATGTGGCGCACACCAGCCTGCAGCGCCTGGCCGTGGCCGAGGTCATCGACGAGCTGATCGACTACACCCTGTCGCATTTCGCGTTCGAAGAAGAATTGATGCAGGAAGCCGGCTACCCCTTCAGCCTGGCGCACGCGCGCGTGCACCAGGTCTTCGGCAAGCGCGTTGGCGACTATCGGCTGCGCTTTCAGGCAGGCGAGGACGTCAGCGAAGACCTCCGCAACATGCTCTCGCGCTGGTTGTTCAACCACATCCGCGGCGACGACCAGGCGTACGCGCCGCAGGTCATCGCCCATCTGAACCAGTTCGCGCGCACCCATCAGCACGGCAGCTGGCTGGGACGCACCCTGAAGCGGATCTTCCGCTAGCGATCCTTCCGTCGGAAACGCGTCCGCGCGCGACAAGACGGTCTCGCTGAAGGCCAGCGCGCGCCACCACGCCTATGCGAACGGCGTGCGCTGCATCGTGCGGCGACGCGATCGCCGCGCGACCATCAACGCCAGCAGGCTCAGCACCGCGGCAGCGCCCAGATAATGACCTACCGCCTGCACGCCGTAGCGTGCGGCCAGCTGCGTGGCGACATACGGTGCCGGCGCCGCGCCCAGGATGCTGGCCAGATTGAACGACAACGATGCGCCGGTGTAGCGCACCTCGGTGGGGTACAACTCCGCCAGCAAGGTGCCGCATGGGCCGTAGGTCAAGCCCATGAAGAAGAAGCCCAGCGCAAGAAAGGCCAGCACCTGCAACGGGTGACCGGCCTGAAACAACGGCGCGAACGCCAGGCCGAAGGCGATGATGGCGACGCTGGCCAGCATCATCGCTAGCGGCGCGCCATGGCGGTCGCCGAACCTGGCCGACACTGGAATGCCGGCGGCAAAGAACACGATGCCGGCCATCTGCAGCAACAGGAACTGTTCCTTGTCGTAGCCCAGCGTCTTGGTGCCGTAGCCCAGCGCGAACACGGTCATCAGATAGAACAGCACGAAGGTGGCAAACGCACCCAGCGTGCCGATGATCAACGCCGGCCAGTGCCGCGAGAGCACCGCACCCAGCGGCAGGCGCACGCGCGTCTTGCGATCCAGCGCCTGCTGGAAGTCAGGGGTTTCGGTAATGCTCAGGCGCACCCACAAGCCGGTCAGCACCAACAACGCGCTGGCCAGGAACGGGACGCGCCAGCCCCATGCCATGAAGGCGGCATCGTCCAGCACCGCGCCCATGCCCAGAAAGGTACCGGTGGACAACAAGAACCCCAGCGGCGCACCCAGCTGCGGAAACATGCCGTACCACACGCGCTTGCCCGGTGGCGCGTTTTCGGTGGCCAGCAGCACCGCCCCGCCCCACTCGCCGCCCAGGCCCAGGCCCTGACCGAAGCGACATACCGCCAGCAGCGCAGGCGCGAGCACGCCGATCTGCGCGTAGCCGGGCAGCAGCCCGATCACCACCGTGGACAGGCCCATCGTCAGCAAGGCCGCCACCAGGGTGGCCTTGCGCCCGACCCGATCGCCGAAGTGACCGAACACCGCCGAGCCCACCGGCCGCGCGATGAAGGCCACCGCAAAGGTCGCCAACGACTGCAGCATCGCCGCACTGCCATCGCCGGCCGGAAAGAACAACGTCGGGAACACCAGCACCGCAGCGGTGGCGTAGATGTAGAAATCGAAGAACTCGATGGTGGTGCCGATCAGGCTGGCAAACAGCACGCGCGCGGGCGAATTGGTGGGCGTGGCGAGCGGCGCGGCGGCAGTCATCGTGGGTCGGCATCCATGGAACGAGACGGCCGATTCTGGCAGATCGGGGCAACGCTTTGCGCAGGCAAACCGGTCGGTAAAAAGTTACAGGCGTGACCGACGGGGCTGTGGATCGCGTCCTGCTCGTCTTGAATCAGATGTGTTCGACCAGGTGTCCGGCAACGCGTCACCGGACCGTCAACTGCTTGACCTGCACGGTGTGAGGTCTTCGCGTCTGCTGCAGGGCCCTTGCCCGCCCACCATCGCAGGACACGCCGCAAGTACGTTCTTTTAGGCTCCGTAGCGGCATCCATGCCGCCAAGGGTCCCGCGACGATGGGCGGACAAGGACCGGTTAAGTTGCTCGGTCTGTACAGCTTTCAAAGCGGCAGGAACTCGCTCAACCGCTCTGTGGCGACTGCCCTGCTGATCGCTGCATCTGTTCCGCCAAGCCGACCGGCGTCAGTACCGCGAACTGCCGCTCGCCGCGATCTTCCACGCGCACCCAATCCGGACCCGGTTGACCGTCCAGGTTTGCCGTCCCCAACCAGGCAAGCGTGCGCAGCAGCACGCTCATGCGCACGCCCAGCTGCTTGCAGAGCTTCGGCAACGACACGCCCTCGGGCGCGTCGGCCAGGGTGTGCAACAGCTGGGCGGTGAGCTGCGGATCAGCGGACAAGCACCGCTCCGATGTCGCGTGGCGCTGCATCAGCGGTTTCGGCGCGATGCGGCAACACGATCACCGGAATCGACTTGGAGGTTGGCGTACGTGCTTCGTCGGCAAAGCTCGACAGCGGCACCAATGCGTTGGTTTCCGGGTAGTACGCCGCCAGGCAGCCGCGCGGGATGTTGTAGTCCACCAGCAGGAAGCGACGTGCCTCGCGCCGCACGCCGTCATCGCAGAGGCTTTCCAGGTCCACCCAGTCGCCGGCTTTCATGTTCAACGCCGCGATGTCGGCGCCGTTGATGAACAGCACGCGACGTTCGCCGAACACACCGCGGTAGCGATCGTCCAGCCCGTAGATGGTGGTGTTGTACTGATCATGCGAGCGCGTGGTGGCCAGCGTGAACACCATCTGGTCGGTCCGGGTACGGCGCGCGCGATGGATGGGGTTGTCGGTCGGCACCGCATGCGGCTTGAACACCGCGCGCTGTTCCGGGGTCACCCACTGGCGATCGCGCGCGGTGTTGGACAAGCGGAACCCACCGGGTGTGCGCACGCGCTCGTTGAAGCCGGCAAAGTCCGGGAACACCTGCGCAATCAGGTCGCGCACGCGGTCGTAGTCGCCCACCAGCCAGCGCCAGCGGATCGCGCTGCGCGCGCCCAGCGTGGCTTCGGCCATGCGCGCCACGATCGCCGGCTCGGACAGCAAATCAGGCGAAGCCGGCGGATTGATGCCGGCCGACAGGTGCACCATGCTCATCGAATCCTCCACCGTCACACCCTGCGAGCCGGCGTCCTGGATATCGATTTCGGTACGGCCCAGGCACGGCAGGATCAGCGCATCGCGCCCGTGCACCAGATGGCTGCGATTGAGCTTGGTGGTGACGTGCACGGTGAGTTCGCAGTTGCGCAGCGCGCGGTGCGTGGCATCGGTATCCGGCGTGGCCGCGGCAAAGTTGCCGCCCATCGCAAAGAACACCTTGCCGCGCCCGTCCAGCATCGCCTCGATCGCGCCCACGGTGTCGAAGCCATCTGCGCGCGGTGGCGCAAAGCCGAACACCGACTGCAGCTTGTCCAGGAATGCGGCCGGCGGCTTTTCGTAGATCATCATCGTGCGGTCGCCCTGCACGTTGCTGTGCCCGCGCACCGGGCACACGCCCGCGCCCGGACGGCCCAGGTGGCCGCGCAGCAACAGCAGGTTGGTGATCATGTGGATGGTGGCCACCGAATGCTTGTGCTGGGTGATGCCCATGCCCCAGCAGGCGATCACGCGCTCGGCATTGAGATAGATCTCGCCGGCCTTGCGCAGCGCCGCCTCGTCCAGACCGGATTCCTCGACGATGGTGTCCCAGCGCTCGGCCTGCACATCGGCCGCGAACGCGTCGAAGTTGGCGGTGTGCTCGGCGATGAAATCCAGGTCCAGCAACCGCGGCGTGCCTTCGCGCTGGGCTTGCGCGTCGCGCTCCAGCACATGCTTGATGATGCCCTTGATCGCGGCCAGGTCGCCGCCGATCTTGAGCTGGAAATAATCCGAGGCGATACGCGTGGAGCCGTTGTGCAGCATCTCCAGCTTGTCCTGCGGGTCGGCGAATTTTTCCAGCCCGCGCTCGCGCAGCGGATTGAAGGCCGCAATCGCCGCGCCACGCTTGGAGGCCTCACGCAACTCGCCCAGCATGCGCGGATGATTGGTGCCCGGATTCTGGCCGAAGATGAAGATGGCATCGGCCAGTTCGAAATCGTGCAAGGACACCGTGCCCTTGCCCACGCCGATCTGCGAACGCAGCGCGGTACCGGACGGCTCGTGGCACATGTTGGAGCAGTCGGGGAAGTTGTTGGTGCCGAACTCGCGCACGAACAACTGATACAGGAACGCTGCCTCGTTGCTGGTGCGCCCGGAGGTGTAGAAGATCGCCTCGTCCGGGCTTGCCAGCCCGTTGAGATGGCTGGCGATCTGCGCAAACGCAGCGTCCCAGCTCACCGGCACGTAATGGTCGGTGGCCGCGTCATAGCGCATTGGGTGGGTTAGCCGGCCCTGGCCTTCCAGCCAGTAATCGCTGTACTGCGACAGCAGGCTGACGCTGTGCGAGGCAAACAGCTCCGGCCCGGCGCGGCGCGCGGTGGACTCGGCCGCCACGGCCTTGGCGCCGTTTTCGCAGAATTCGAAGGTGGAGGTGTGATCGCGGTCCGGCCAGGCACAGCCCGGGCAGTCGAAGCCGTCCGGCTGGTTGGCATGCAGCAGCGTCTTGGCGCCCTGCACCGCGATGTCCTGTTCCATCAGGTGCTTGGCGACCGAGCGCAAGGCGCCCCAGCCACCGGCGGGATTGTCGTACTGCTTGATGGTCTTCTTGCTCATGCGGGCTCTCCCACGGCAACGCCCAGGTCCAGGCGTTGTGGATGGCTGTAAACAACACAATCGTGATTGCGGGCAAACCCGATCAGGGTCAGTCCCGCGCTGTCGGCCAGGCTGATCGCCAGGGCGGTCGGTGCCGAAATCGCTGCCAGCAGCGGAATCCGGGCCTGCGCGGCTTTCATGGCCATCTCGTAACTGGCGCGGCTGGTCACCACCGCAAACCCTTGCGATGCATCGATGCGCGCGCGCGCCAATGCACCGATCAACTTGTCCAGGGCGTTATGCCGGCCCACGTCTTCGCGGACCAGTTGCACCACGCCGTTTGCATCGGCCCAACCGGCCGCGTGCACCGCACCGGTCTGCGCGGCAATCGGCTGCTGCGCATGCAAGGCCTCCAGCGCACGTGCCAATGCATCCGCATCGATCCGCAGCGTGGACTGCACCACCGGCGGCACACGCAGCACCGCCTCGATCGATTCATTGCCGCACACGCCGCAACCGCTGCGCCCGTCCAGATTGCGCCGCCGCTGGTCCAACGCCGCCGCGCGCTCGGGCGGTACCTCGATCTGCAGCGAGGCGCCTTCCAGAAACGTCTCCACCGCCACCACGCGCAGGTCCTGCGCGTGATCGACGATGCCTTCGCTCAAGGAAAACCCGAGGGCGAAATCCTCCAGGTCCTCCGGCGTGGCCATCATCACCGCGAACGGCACCTGGTTGTAGATCAGGGCAACCGGCATTTCGGCCGCCACCATGTCCTGCACCGTGGCACCGCGGCCGCCGCGATGGCGGATCACGGTGCGCACCACACTGCCCGGGCGCACCGTGCGGGAAGACGGACTGGTCATCTCACCTCAATGGAACAGCACGAAGGCTTTCTGCAGCGTCACCCAGATGCCGAACGCCATGGGGATGCCGACAGCCAGCCAGGCAAACGCCACCAGCGCGGGGTTGCCGCCATGACCGATGCGCGCCATCTGCTCCGGCGGCAGCACCGCATGCCCGCTGCGATCGACCTTCTCGTGCGCCAGCTGCTTTTCGCGTGCCAGCTCGTCGGGCGTCATGAAGTGACGCGCGGCCACCGGACGCACCAACAGATTGCAGATCAGGCCGAGCACGAGCATGCCGGCCAGGATGTACATGGTGGTGTTGTAGACCTGTGACGGCGGGCTGCCGTGCGCCAGCTGGTACTCGCGCATATACCCCACCACCACCGGGCCAAGGATGCCGGCGGTGGCCCACGCCGTCAGCAGACGGCCGTGGATGGCGCCGACCATCTGGGTGCCGAACAGATCGGCCAGATAGGCGGGAATGGTGGCAAAACCGCCGCCGTACATCGACAGGATGATGCAGAAGATGCCCACGAACAGCGCGATGCCGCCCACGCCACCGGCCGACGGCGCCGCGGCGTACAGGCAGATGCCCAGCACGAAGAACAGCGTGTAGGTGTTCTTGCGACCGAGCTTGTCGGACATGCTGGCCCAGAAGAAGCGGCCACCGATGTTGAACAGGCTCAGCAGGCCGGTGAAGCCGGCCGCGATGGCCGCGATGCTGGCCAGCTGGGTCGGATCCAGGCTGCCGAAGCCGACGTCCACCCCGATCAGACGGCCGCCGAACACTTCCTGCAGCATCGGCGAGGACATGCCGATCACGCCGATACCGGCCGAGACGTTCAGGCACAGCACGCCCCACAGCAACCAGAACTGCGGGATGCCCCAGACCTTTTTCACGTGCACATGGTTGGCGGTGATCATGGCGTTGTTGCTGGCCACCGGCGCGGTCCAGCCGGCCGGGGTCCAGCCGCTCGGCGGCACGCGATAGCCGAACGCGCCGGCCATCATGAAGACGAAGTACAGCGCGGCCATGACCAGGAAGGTTTCCATCACGCCCACCGAGGTCGGCGTGGCGAAGTGGCGCATCAGCGCGTCGGCCAGCGGGCTGCCGATCATCGCACCGCCACCGAAGCCCATGATCGCCATGCCGGTCGCCATGCCGCGACGGTCCGGGAACCATTTGATCAGCGTGGACACCGGCGAGATATAGCCCAGACCCAGGCCGATGCCGCCGATCACGCCCGAACCCAGCCACAGCATCCAGATCTGATGGAAGTGGATACCGGCCGCCGAAATTACCAGGCCGCCGCACCAGCACAGCGCCGACACCACACCGGCCTTGCGTGGGCCGGCACGTTCCAGCCAGCCGCCCCAGATCGCCGCCGAACAGCCCAGCAGCACGAAGAACAGCGTGTACATCCACTGCAGCTCGCTGATCTTCCAGTCGCAGGTGGTGGCCACCATGCGCGCGAACAGGCCCATGTCGGCCGGGCAGGCAATCGCTTCGGTGATGCCCAGCGCCTTGGACAGCGGCAACCAGAACACGCTGAAGCCATAGGCCATGCCGATGCACAGATGGATCGCCAGTGCAGCCGGCGGAACCAGCCAACGATTGAACCCCGGACGCGCAACGATGCGCTCCTTGGACAGCAGACCGGCGTCAGCGCCGCTGGCTGTCGCCACGGTGGACCCTTGCGTCATTCCCATTTCCCCAAAAATAAAGTGCGATGAACTGCGATAAAGACGATTGACGGCTGCGATCGATTGGCGTGTTGCGATAAGGGCAGCGACGACAACCAGGCCCAACTGGCGGTTGTCTGGCGCATCATCGGCAATCCTTGCCGCTTTGCAATGCTTGGCGACGCCCCCGTAGCGTTCCATCGCATGGCCATCCCCACGCCACGCAGGCGTTCTGTGAGATTAGCGGCCGGGGCTGCGACTAATTGACTAGTTCTTATGGACTAACTCCACAGGCGCCGGCCGGGCGCCCCGCGCCATGTGCCGCATTCCCGCCATCGCCCGGGTGACGGCCGACACGATGCCTGCGTACAGTCGGGCGACACCCCGCAACGGAGCCGGCCATGCACGACCCACTTGCGCACGACGACGCGCCTGCGCTGCCTGCACCCGGGCCGCTGGAGGCGTTCTGGATGCCGTTCACGGCCAACCGCCAATTCAAGGCCCGCCCTCGCCTGCTCGCCTCCGCCGCCGGCATGTATTACCGCGACGTCGATGGCCGGCAGATCCTGGACGGCACCGCTGGCCTGTGGTGCTGCAACGCCGGCCACGCGCGCGAACGGATCGTGGCGGCAATCCGCGACCAGGCCGGCACGTTGGACTTTGCTCCCACCTTCCAGATGGGCTCACCGCTGCCATTCGTGCTGGCGCAACGCCTGGCCGCCCTCGCCCCGCCCGGTCTGGGCCATGTGTTCTTCACCAACTCCGGCTCGGAGGCAGTGGATAGCGCGATGAAGATCGTGCTGGCCTATCACCGCCTGCGCGGCGAGGGCCAGCGCACCCGCTTCATCGGCCGCGAGAAGGCGTACCACGGGGTGGGCTTCGGCGGCATGTCGATCGGCGGGCTGCCCAACAACCGCAAATGGTTCGGCCCGTTGCTGGCCGGCACCGACCACCTGCGCCACACCCTGGATCTGCAGCGCAACGCCTATTCGCGCGGGCTGCCGGTGCACGGTGCCGAGCTGGCCGACGATCTGGAGCGGCTGATCACCCTGCACG
Organism: Xanthomonas sp. NCPPB 1068; assembly: GCF_041479385.2. Taxonomy (NCBI): domain Bacteria; kingdom Pseudomonadati; phylum Pseudomonadota; class Gammaproteobacteria; order Lysobacterales; family Lysobacteraceae; genus Xanthomonas; species Xanthomonas sp. NCPPB 1068. The sequence continues at coordinate 2,717,408 of NZ_CM192986.1, forward strand.
ATGCCTCCACGATCGCCGCGGTGTTCGTCGAACCGGTGTCCGGCTCGGCTGGCGTGATCCTGCCGCCGGAGGGCTACCTGCAGCGGTTGCGCGCCATCTGCGACCGCCACGGCATCGTGCTGGTGTTCGACGAGGTGATCACCGGCTTTGGCCGGGTCGGCGAAGCGTTCGCGGCGCAGCGCTTCGGTGTCACCCCGGACATCATCACCGCCGCCAAGGGGCTGACCAGCGGCACCGTGCCGATGGGTGCGGTGCTGGTGGCCGATGCCATCTTCGATGCCTTCATGCACGGCCCGCAGCAGGCGATCGAGCTGTTCCATGGCTATACCTACTCCGGCCATCCGCTGGCCTGCGCGGCGGCGATCGCCACCCTGGATACCTACGCCGAAGAAGACCTGTTCACGCGTGCGATCACGCTTGGCACGCAGTGGGAAGAGGCGTTGCACGGTTTGCGCGGCCTGCCGCACGTGATCGACATCCGCAACATCGGCTTGATCGGTGCGATCGAGCTGGCGCCGCGCGACGGTGCCCCCGGTGCGCGCGGCTACGAGGTGTTCGAGCGCTGCTTCCACGACGGCGGCCTGCTGGTGCGGGTGACCGGGGATGTCATTGCGCTGTCACCCCCACTGATCGTCAGCCCCGAACAGATCGGGCAGATGGTCCAGACGCTGGCGGGGATCCTGCGTCAGCTGGAGTGAGTGTGGCCAAGGCGGCAGCCCGGTGCGTAACGGGCGCGGCCGCAACGGCACTGCTCTGTTCGACGCGCCGCGCGATGGGGCGCTTGGCGGGAGGCGGCCTTTCCAGCACATGCTCGACAACGCCGCGGCATCCACCCGGGTCGCGGCAGTGGCCGGCGGCACCGCGCACGGATGGTGCCGCCTGCATGCAGCAGGCAGGCAGTCCGTTTGCGGCCGGGCACCGCCCGGTCCGCTGCCGCGTTCGCCATCCAAACGTGCTCGCGTGTCACGCCGCAGGCAGCACGTCAAGCGCGCAAAGCCGGGGCAGGCTCACTACAATGCCGGCCCCGCACTCCCCCGCCGTTGCCGCATGAACATCGTTGTTAAAGAAGAACTCAAGGCCTATATCGATCCGCTGACCCCCGACGAGCACGAGGCGCTGGAGCGCAGCCTGCTGGCTGAAGGCTGCCGCGACGCCTTGGTGCTGTGGGGCGATGTGCTGGTGGATGGCCACAACCGCTATGGCATCTGCCAGAAGCACGGGCTGCCATTCCAGACCGTGCAGAACCCACGCTTCCAGTCGATGCAGGACGTGCATCTGTGGATGATCGAGCAGCACCTGGGCCGGCGCAGCGTCTCCGACTTCCAGCGTGGCGTGCTGGCGTTGCGCAAGCGCGAGATCCTGGCGCTGCGCCAGCGCACCCAGCGCGATGCCGATGCCGCCGCCGAAGCGCCCCTGCAGGCCGACGCGCACGCGGAAAGCGGCGGCGATGACAGCGCCATGCGTGACAGCAGCGCCGCCCAGGCGACCGAAGACACCGACAGCCCGCCGTGGGAAGAGACCTCCACCCCGGTCAGCCGCGCCGAGCTGGCACGCGAGGCGCGCCTGAGCAGCAACCAGGTGGTGATGATCGAGCGCATCCATAAACAGGCCGCCCCGGAAGTGGTGCAGGCGGTGAAGTCCGGCGAGATTTCCATCAGCGCTGCTGCTGCCGTGGCGACCTTGTCCGAAGACGAACAGCGCGCCGCCGCACAGGCGGGCAAGGCCGAACTGAAGCAGGCCGCCAAGCGCGTGCGCGACGCCAAGCGCAAGCCCAAGTCGGACGAGGCCGAAGGCGGCGAAGCCGAACGCCGCGACCTCAAGGCCTTGCAACGCCGCGTCACCGAGCTGGAAAACGAAAACGCCGCCCTGCAGTCCAAGGTCGCCGCACTGCAATCGCAGCTGGAACGTCTGCGCGGCTAAGTGCGCACCTGCCGGTCCGGCAAGCCTGCCCGTGGTAGGAGCGCACCCGGGCGCGACGAAGCATTACCGGTAACGCCTCGCGCCCAGGTGCGCTCCTACACGGGCGACTGGTCGCATCGCGACCGGACCGACCGCCTGCGCAATACGCCGCTAGTGGCAAGTCATTCCAGCCAGAGCACGCCATTGTAGGAGCGCACCTGGGCGCGACAGGCATTCCCGATAAAGCCCGTCGCGCCCAGGTGCGCTCCTACGACGGCAACAGCCGCTGGGTCGCCCCAACCCAAGCGCGGCTGCAGCAAAAGCACGCAAGACGCGGCCACCAACCTGCGCGCGTGGTGGCGCCACCTGCCGTGGACATGCCCTGGTCAAACGACTGGGTACACTTCACTGATGGAACCCAGTCTCAGCACTCCCCGTCCGATCGATCCGCGTCGCGCGCAGCTGCAGCGCATGAAGCTACTGGCAGTAGCGTTGCTGCTGGCCATGTTCGCCGGCTTTGTCGTCAGCCACCTGATGGGCGAGCAAGGCATCTGGGCCTGGGTGTCGGCGTTTTGCGAAGCGGCCACCGTCGGCGCACTGGCCGACTGGTTTGCGGTGGTGGCGCTGTTCCGCCGCCCGATGGGCCTGCCGATCCCGCACACCGCCATCTTGCCGCGCGGCAAGGAGCGCCTGGCCGATGGGCTGGCGGTGTTCGTGCGCGATCAGTTCCTGGCGCCCGAGGCGTTGATGGACAAGCTGCGCGTGTTCGACCCGGCCAGCCGCCTAGGCGAGTGGCTGGCCAAGCCCGAGCAGGCACGCATGCTGGCGCAGATGGCGCGCGGCTGGATGTTGCAGGCGCTGGAACTGCTGGACGAAGCGGCGGTGCGCCGTGCCATCCAGCGCTTTGTCGTGGACCGCCTGCGCAAATGGAATGCCGCCGCCACGGTCGGCGATGTCATGGCCCTGCTCACCACCGACGGCCGCCATCAGAAGTTGCTGGACGAAGTGCTGCTGCGGCTGGGGCAATGGCTGGACCAGGAACAGGTCAAGACGCGCGCCTCCGCGCTGATCGTGCGCTATGCGCGCCGCGAGTGGCCCAAGCTGGTCGGCACGGTGAACTGGGTCAAGCCGATCGAGGAGATCGGCGACAGCCTGGCCGACCGCATGGCGCGGGCCGCGCTCGAAGAATTGCAGGACATCCTCACCACGCCCGACCATCCCATCAGGCTCGACTACGAGGCCTGGCTGCAGGGCTACATCGCGCGCCTGCGCGACGAGCCGGAGATGGCCGCGCGCGTGGAAGACCTCAAACAGCGCGCGATCGAACATCCGGCATTGCAGGAGTATGTGCAGGGGCTATGGGGCGAAATCCGCGATGCCCTGCGCAACGACCTGGCGCGTGAAGAGTCGTCGATGGCCGCGCACATGGAGCGCTCCATGCAATCGCTAGGCCAGGCCCTGTCGCAGGATCCTTCGCTGCGCGAGGCGCTCAACCAGCATATGTTGCAGGCCGCCGACAAACTCACCACGCGGCTGCGCGCATCGGTCACCGAGCACATCGCGTCGACCATGAAAAGTTGGGACGAACGTCACCTCGTCGAACAATTGGAATTGGGTGTCGGACGCGATCTGCAATACATTCGCTTCAACGGAACGTTGGTCGGTGGACTGATCGGCCTTGCCCTTCACGCACTGTCGATCTGGCTATCGTTCTGATGCACTGACACGACGATGATCGCCCAGACGGTGCGGCCGATGCCGCGGGGGACACTGCACGCAGCCGGATGATCGTCAGGCGGTACCACGAAGCCGACAGTGTTGTCGGCCAGCACACTGGGCACGCAACAGGCAAGGCAAAGGAACGAAGATGCCGAACGGCCGCTGGGATCTGCGCAGGAAATACGGGCGCCGCGCGTTTGCCAGCGTCTTGCTGATTCTCACCGCAGGCCTGATTGCGGCCATCGCCACCGGAGTCTGGCTCCACCGGCACAACGAGCTCGAGCGCGAGCAGCGTTTTCAGTATGTGGTGCGCACCTTGGCGCGCAACATCAGCGAGCGCATGTATACCTTCGAGCACGGCCTGCGCGGTGCGCGTGGCGCGGTGATCGGCGCCGGCAGCGATGTGATCAGTCGAGAGCGCTTCACCCTCTACAGCCGCTCGCGGGATTATTCGCGCGAGTTCCCCGGCGTGCTGGGGTACGGCTATATCCACCGGGTCGCACCGTCCGAGGAGGCCGCGTTCCTGCAGGCCGCACGCGCCGACGGCGCACCGGACATCCACCGGCGCCTGCTCGCGCCGTGGGAAGGCGAGCGCTACCTCGTGCTGTATTTCGAACCCGAATCCTCGGGCAACCGCCCGATCGGTCTGGACATCGCCTCCGAACCACGGCGCCGCGCCGCCGCCTTGCAGGCCGCGCGCAGCGGCTCCCCGATCATGACCTCGCCGATCTCGTTGTCGGGCTACCGCGTGCCCACCGAAAGCGGCTTTCTGGTGCTGCTGGCGGTGTATCGCGAAGGCATGCCGCTGCAGACCCCGCAGCAACGCATGGCGGCCACCAGCGGCTGGGTGTATGCGCCCTTCAGTGTCGAGCAGATGGTGCAAAGCGCGCTGGGCGAGCGCAACGATGTGGCGCTGGACCTGTCCGACCGCAACGAGCCGACCCACAATTTCTATCGCAGCGGTACGCCGATCAGCGACAGTGCGCGGCGCCCGCCGGTGGTGCAGTTGTTGCCCATCTATGGCCGCACCTGGGTCATCACCGCCCAGCCGACCGCCAGTTTCGTGGCCTCGCTCAACCAGACCTCGCCCTGGCTGGTCGGCGGCCTGGTCATGGCGACCTCGGTGTTGTTTGCCGCCGTGCTTGCGCTGTATTTCAGCAACGGGCTGCGTCGCGAAGAAGTGCTGCGCAAGCAGATGGAACTGGCCGCGCTGGTCAGCCATTCCAGCGAGGCCATCGTCGCCGAAACACCGGACGGCCGCATCACCCACTGGAATCCGGCGGCCGAGGCCATGTTCGGATACACCGCCGACGAGGCGATCGGCCAGGACCTGACAGGACTGCTGTCACCGCAGCCCTATGCGATGCCGCAGGTCGACCACGCCGACGATGCGCGTCTGGGCAACGCCTCTGCAGCGCAGCGCATGCGCCACCGCGATGGCCAGCACGTGCACGTGCTGGCCAGCAAGGCACCGATCATCGATGCCGATGGCACGCTCAGCGGGCATTCGCACTTCTTCCGCGACATCTCCGACCGGGTGCGCTCGCATCAGCGCATCGTCGATCTCAATGCCTCGCTCGAACATCAGGTGGCCGAGCGCACCAGCGAACTGGTGAAGTTCTCGGTGTTGCAGCGCGCGATCCTGGCGCACGCCGGCTACGCCATCATCGCCGCCGACTCCAGCGGCTTTGTCACGCTGTTCAACCCTGCTGCGGAAAAACTGCTGGGTTACACCGCCGAGGATGTGATCGGCCGTCGCAAGGTCAGCCAGTTCGTCGAAGCCGAAGAATTGCAGGAACGCGCGCACCGGCTGTCCGAACAGACCGGCGTCCCGGTGGCGCCCACCCTGGAGGCGGTTGCCGCGCTGACCAGCCTGGGGCGCAGCGACACCAGCGAATGGACCTACGTCGGTCACGACGGCCGCCGCCTGCCGGTGCTGCTGACCTTGAGCACCTTGCGCGACGACAACGACCAGGTGATCGGTTACCTCGGCGTCGCGGTGGATCTGACCGAGCAGAAACTGCACGAAAAACAGCTGCGCCTGGCGATGGATGCCGCCAAGAGCGCCAACCAGTCCAAGTCCGATTTCCTGGCCAACATGAGCCACGAAATCCGCACGCCCATGAATGCCATCCTGGGCATGTTGTACCTGCTTCAGCGCAGCGAACTTCCCGGCGCGGCGCAGGACATGGTCACCAAGATCGATCGCTCCGCGCGCACCCTGCTGGAAATCATCAACGACATCCTGGACTTCTCCAAGATCGAAGCCGGGCGAATCGATCTGGAACGTGCGCCGTTCGACCTCAACCAGTTGTTCGACAACATCGCCGACCTGATGCGCTCTTCGCTCAGTGCAAAACCGGTGGAGATGATCGTCGAGCCACTGCCGCGCGAGGGCCGCTGGCTGCTGGGCGATGCACTGCGCATCAACCAGGTGCTGGTCAACCTGGTCGGCAACGCCATCAAGTTCACCGAGGAAGGCGAAGTGGTGCTGTCGGTGCGGCGCTTCCCCAGCGGCGACCCCAACAAGGTCAAGCTGCTGTTCTCGGTACGCGACACCGGCATCGGCATTTCCAAGGAAAAGCAGAGCCTGATCTTCTCCCCGTTCCTGCAGGCCGACACCTCCACCAGCCGTCGCTATGGCGGCAGCGGGCTGGGCCTGACCATCAGCCGACGCCTGATCGAGCTGATGGGCGGCGAGCTTGAAGTGGAGAGCGTGCCCGGCCGCGGCAGCGAGTTTTACTTCGTGGTGACGCTGGAAAAGGCCGCGCCCCCCACTGCGCATCAGGAGCTCCCGGCGCTGCCGCCGGAGGCGATGCCGCGGGTGTTGATCGCCGACGACCACGATGCGGCGCTCAACAACCTGGTGCGTATCACCACCGAGCTCGGCTGGCGCGTGGACGCAGTGGCAAACGGCCAGGCCGCGCTGGCCGCCATCGAACAGGCCAGCGAGCCGTACGACATCTTCCTGCTCGACTGGCGCATGCCCGACATCGACGGCGTGGCGATCGCCCGCCAGATCCGCGCGCGCGCAGCGCCCGGCCCGCACCCGGTGATCGTGATGGTCACTGCCTACGAACGGCGCCTGCTGGAGCAACACCCCGAACAACAGGACCTGGACGCGGTGATGACCAAGCCGGTGACCACGGCCGCGTTGCATCGGCTGGTGGAGCAGCTGGTGGAGCAGCGTCCGGGCGCCCGCCCGGTGACGCCGACCTTCGTCGCACGGCGGCTGGAAGGCGCGCATCTTCTGCTGGTGGACGACAGCGACATCAACTGCGAGGTGGCGCAACGCATCCTCGAAGGCGAAGGTGCCATGGTCACTGTCGCCCATGACGGCGAGCAGGCGGTCAATACGCTCAAACGCGCGCCCGATCTGTTCCACCTGGTGCTGATGGATGTGCAGATGCCGGTGGTGGACGGCTACGAAGCCACCCGCCGGCTGCGGCAGATCCCCGCCCTGGCCAGCCTGCCGGTGATTGCGTTGACCGCCGGCGCGTTCCGCCCGCAGCAGGAAAAAGCGCTGGAGGCCGGCATGAACGGCTTCATCGCCAAACCGTTCAATGTCGAGGAACTGGTCACCGCGATCCGCCATTTCATGCGTCCCGGGGCCAAGCGCATTCCGTCGCTGCCGCACGAAACCGCCGTGGCGGCCGGTCCGGCGTGGATGCACGACACGCCGGAGCTGCTGGACGCGGCGCGTGCGCACAGCCTCTGGCGCGACCGCGAGCCCTACGTGCGTTATCTGATCAAGCTGCTGCGCGACAACCCGGACCCGGCCGAGGTGGCGGCCGAGCATCTGCGCCGCAACGAGCTGCCCGCCATCGGCGCGCTGGCGCACAAGCTGCGTGGCGCTGCCGGCTCGCTGGCGCTGCCGGCCCTGGCCGGCGCGGCGGGCGATCTGGAAACCCGCATCGAAGACGGCCACGACATCACCGCCTCGTTGCTCGCGCTCAAGGACGTGATGCAGCGCACCGCCGACGCGATTCGCGCCTTCGTGCAGGACGACGCGCAGGAGGCCGACAGCGACGATGCCGGCGTTGCGCTGGATGCCGACAGCCTGCAGATCCTGCAGGCCGCCTTCGCCAGCGACGACGCCGACAAGATCGACCACGCACTGCTGATCTGCGCACCGCGCCTGCCGCGCAGCCTGCAGGAGGAACTGCAGCGCGCGGTGGAGGACTTCGACTTCCGCCGCGCCGAAGCCACCCTGCGCGACTGGCACGCCACCCACCCACGCTGACCTCGATCTCCTGCCCGACTGCAAGGATCCTCCATGCCGTCCCGTCCCCTGCTCTGTGTCGACGACGAATCCAGCAACCTGGCCACCTTGCGCCAGCTGCTGCGCGACGATTTTCCGCTGGTCTTCGCCAAGACCGGCGGCGAGGCGCTGGATGCGGTGACGCGCCATCAACCGGCATTGATCCTGCTAGATGTGGAATTGCCCGACATGGACGGCTACGCGGTGGCTCGCACGCTCAAGCAGCAGCCGGCCAGCCAGACCATCCCGATCCTGTTCGTGACCGCTCGCAGCAGCGAACAGGACGAACGCGCCGGGCTGGACGCCGGCGCGGCCGACTACGTCAGCAAGCCCTACTCGCCGGCCCTGCTCAAGGCGCGCATCGGCACGCAACTCAAACTGGCCGAATGCACACGCCTGGCGCAGCAATACCGCGACGCGATCCACCTGCTGGGAACGGCCGGCCAGGGCCAGGACGTGGACACCGGCGCGCATATCTGGCGCATGGCGGTATACGCACGTGTGCTGGCCGAAGCCGCCGGCTGGTCGCCGCAGCAGGCCCAGGTACTGCAGGATGCCGCACCGCTGCACGACGCCGGCAAGATCGCCGTGCCCGGCAGCATCCTGCACAAGCCTGACGCGCTGGACGAGCACGAGCGCTCGGTGGTACGGCAACACCCGCAGGCCGGGCACGACCTGCTGCGCCACGGGCGCGGGCCGGTGTTCCAGCTGGCCGCCGACATCGCCCTGCATCACCACGAGTGCTGGGACGGCAGCGGCTACCCGCAAGGGCTGGCCGGCGAAGCCATCCCGGAGGCGGCGCGCATCGTGGCGGTGGCCGATGTGTTCGACGCGCTGTGCGGCCGGCGCGCGTACAAGGCGCCGTGGACGGTGGAAGACGCCATGCGCAAGATCGAGAGCATGGCGGGCAAGCAGCTGGAACCGCGCCTGGTACAGCACTTTCGCGAGGCATTGCCGCAAATCCTGCAGATCAAGGACGCCTGGGACAGCCCTGCCGCATAGCGCTGATTCGGGTAGCCAAGACAACCGCCCATTCGCGATGTCGGGTTGGCTGTCTTCCGCCGTACCCTCACCCCAACCCCTCTCCCGCAGGGAGAGGAACTTTGCCCAGGTGCCATCATTATCAGCGTACTGCGGCTTGATCCTTCTCCCTCCGGGAGAAGGTGGCGCGCAGCGCCGGATGAGGGTTCCGCGTGCTGCGTCTTGATCCTTCTCCCTTCGGGAGAAGGTGGCGCGCAGCGCCGGATGAGGGTGCGGGCCACTCAGGGACGACCAGGCGACGACGCATCACGTCGCGCGCCCTCTATCGCCATCGCACGCTGCTACCTCACCACTAGCCGCTCAGCCGCAAGCCTCTGCGTCAACGCCACCGCCCAACATCCAACCCACCGCGTCTGCATCGACAAGCACGCACTGTTGCCCAAGTGCGCTTGAACCCCGCCCCACACCAGCGGACAATACCCATGTTGCGCCGCACAACACCGTGCGACGCGGGCCGAACCGGACGCTCCACTGGCGCCGTCGATGCAGCCCCGCAACCGAGAGTCCGATGTCTTCCAGCGTGTCCGACGCCGGCACCGCCCCGCCGCGTTATCCCGACTACCGCATTATTTCGCTGATCCTGGCCTGCGCCATTTTCATGGAGCAGATGGATGCCACGGTGCTGGCGACCGCGCTGCCTACGCTGGCGCGCGACTTCGGCGTGGCCGCGCCGGCCATGAGCATCGCCATGACCAGCTACCTGCTGGCACTGGCGGTGCTGATCCCGGCCAGCGGCGCCATCGCCGACCGCTTCGGCCTGCGCCGCGTGTTCGGCGCTTCGATCTGGGTGTTCGTCGCCGGCTCGATCCTGTGTTCGCTGGCCGACAGCCTGCCCACCATGGTGGCCGCACGCGTGCTGCAGGGCACTGGCGGCGCGATGATGGCCCCGCTCGGCCGGCTGATCCTGCTGCGCACGGTAGAGCGCCGCCATCTGGTCTCCGCGATGGCCTGGACCCTGGTGCCCGCCTTCATCGGCCCGATGCTGGGGCCGCCGCTGGGCGGGTTCTTCGTTTCGTATCTGGACTGGCGCTGGATCTTCTACATCAATGTGCCGATCGGCATCGCCGGCTTCCTGCTGGTGCGCCGGTTCATCCCGGAGATTCCCACCGAGACTGCGCCAACACGTTTCGATCTGCGCGGGTTCGTGCTGTGCGGCGTGGCGCTGGGCTGCCTGTTGTTCGGCCTGGAAATGGTCAGCCAGGACGACGGCATCGGCGTGGCCAGCTGGTTGCTGGCCACCGGCGCGGCCGCTGCGCTGGGCTATCTCTGGCATGCGCGCAACCACCCCGCCCCATTGCTGGACCTGAGCTTGCTGCGCATCGATTCGTTCCGGCTGTCGGTGATCGGCGGCGCACTGATGCGCATCACCCAGGGCGCGCATCCCTTCCTGCTGCCCTTGCTGTTCCAGATCGGCTTCGGCATGAGCGCCGCGCACAGCGGCCGCCTGATCCTGGCCACCGCACTGGGCGCGCTGCTGATGCGCAGCATCACCCCGCAGCTGCTGCGCCGCTTCGGCTACCGCAACAGCCTGATCGGCAATGGCGTGCTGGCCAGCCTGGGCTACATGGTGTGCGCGCTGTTCCGCCCCGACTGGCCAGCGGCGCTGATGTTCGGCCTGCTGCTGTGCTGCGGCGCCTTCATGTCGTTCCAGTTCGCCGCCTACAACACCATCGCCTACGAAAACGTACCCAGCGCGCGCATGAGCCGCGCCAGCAGCCTGTACACCACCTTGCAGCAGCTGATGCTCTCGGTGGGCGTGTGTGCCGGCGCGATGATCCTCAAACTGGCCATGCTGGCCGGCGACCACACCCAACCGGCGCAGCGCGATTTCTCGCTGGCGTTCTGCGTGGTCAGCCTGATCTCGCTCAGCGCCACCTGGTGGCATGTGCGTTTCGACAAGGATGCTGGGCAGGAAATGAGCGGGCACCGCGCCAAGTGCTGAACGATTCCGGCGCCTTGCACGCGCATTACGTGCATGTGGGGCACATGACGTGCCGCGGCACCCGTTGAATCGCGGGAACACGAACGTCTGTCGCACGTGACCGCATCAGGGCGGGCAGGATGCGCCGCTCCGCCACAGCTTCGGGACGGCGCAGCATCCAGCCAGCGCCCCGCCTATGCGCCAGAGGGCGGCAGGGCGGCCAGGATCGCGTGTCGGCAGGCAGCAAGAATGTCGTCGGCAAGCGGAGAGTCGTCAGGGCACGCCCTGGACAGCACGATGGCACCGACGGCGTGCGCCATCAGGTCCAGCTGCCTGGCACGCGTTGCCGCCGCCTCATCGTCGCCTGCCTGAGTGTCGTGTGCGGCAAGCCCGGCCACGATGCGCTCGATGCCGTCTGCAAAGGCGGCTCGCACTTCTTCCGATTGACGTGCGGCATCGGCGCCCAACGCGGCCATCGTGCACCCGGTTGCCGGGTTGTCGCGATGTGAGCGCGAAACATACAGGTTGACGAATTCGGACGCGTCGACCTGGGCGCTCTGCTCCACCGTCTGTGCGATGCCGCAGGCAGCCGACTCGGCCATCAGCGCCGCCTTGGACCGGAACTGCTTGTAGAAGCCGCCATGGGTAAAGCCGGCCGCGCCCATCAGGTCCGCCACCCCGACGCCGTCGTAGCCCCGCTCGCGAAACAGCCTGGACGCGATGGCGACCACATGGGCTCGGTTGGCCTGTGCCTGCGCCTTGCTGACCTTCATGTCCAACCTCTAACGAGGACCCTCCTCGAAAGGCCCAGCATACATTGATGCCGTTCGTCATCAAAACCTTGACCTTATAGATGATGAAGGCAATCATTGGCACTCACCCGGTTGCGCCCGGCGCGTCCGGTCGACACGCACATTCCGTTTCGGCTCCCCCTGCTGCCAAGGCTTCCCATGTCCCCACGTTCTGCTGTCCTCATCACTGGCGCCTCCGCCGGGATCGGCGCCGTCTACGCCGAACGCTTCGCCCAACGCGGCCACGACCTCGTACTGGTCGCACGCGACCAGGCACGCCTCAATGCCCTTGCCACGCGTCTGCAGGGCGCACACGGCATCAGCGTCGACGTGCTGCAGGCCGACCTCACCCAGCCGGCCGATGTCGGCAAGGTCGAGGCGCGCCTGCGCGACGATGCGCAGATCGGCGTGTTGATCAACAACGCCGGCATCGCCCAGTCCGACGGCATCCTGGAGCAGAACGCCGAGACGATCGAACGCCTGATCGCGCTCAATATCACTGCCCTGACGCGTCTTTCCGCTGCGGTCGCCCCGCGCTTTGCGCAGTCCGGCAGCGGCGCGATCGTCAACCTCGGCTCGGTGGTGGGCTTCGCTCCCGAATTCGGCATGAGCGTGTATGGCGCCACCAAGGCCTTCGTGCTGTTCCTGTCGCAAGGCCTGCACCTGGAGCTGGGTGCCAAGGGCGTGTACGTGCAGGCAGTACTGCCGGCCGGCACGCGCACCGAGATCTGGGAGCGCGCAGGGATCGACATCAACACGCTCAGCGACCTGATGGATGTTGGCGAACTGGTCGATGCCGCGCTGGTCGGCTTCGACCGTCGCGAGCTGGTGACCATTCCGCCGCTGCACGTGGCCGAGCGTTGGGACGCACTGGAGGGCGCACGCCAGGGAGTGTTGTCCGATCTGAAGCAGGCGGCTGCAGCCGAGCGCTACCAGCTACGCCCCTGATGATTCAACGCCGTGCACTGCCAGTAGCCGTTGCCGCCGCGGCAGGCAGGCGAAGCGCATGCCGATGCGGCTTGTGCCGCCAGCAGTCATCCCATCAAACGCTCCCGTGGCACTCAAGCTGCACCCAATGAGTTGCGAGCACGGCAGGTGACGGCAGCCGCGGTTCGGGCGCCCGTCACTCATTCCAACGACAGGATTGGATTCCAACCACATGAAAGCACTCACCTTCCAGCGCTATGGCAAATCGCCCGGAGTCGGTTTTTCCGAGCTGCCACGCCCGACTCCCAAGCCCAACGAATTGCTGGTCGAGGTGCACGCGGCATCGGTCAACCCGGTCGACAACATGATCATGGCCGGCACCTTCAAACCCGTTCTCACCTTCGACCTGCCCGCCACCCTGGGCAGCGATCTGGCAGGCGTCGTCACCGAGGTTGGCAGCCGCGTCACCCGCTTCAAGAAGGGCGATGCGGTCTTCGCCAGCGTGTTCGATCTGGGCACCGGCACGCTCGCAGAATTTGTGGTGGTACCCGAAAGCGCTGCCGCGCTGAAACCGGCGAATCTGGACTTCGTGCAGGCCGCCTCCATTCCCATGGTCGGGCTCACCTCCTGGCAGGCGCTCACGGAGCGCGCCAGACTGCAGCACGGCCAGAAGGTCTTCATTCCCGCCGGCTCCGGTGGCATCGGCACCTTCGCCATCCAGCTCGCAAAGCAGATCGGCGCGCACGTGGGCACCACCACCAGTACCGGCAATGTGCCGCTGGTGCGCAGCCTTGGCGCCGACGAGGTGATCGATTACAAGACCCAGAAATTCGAGAACGTGCTGAGCGGCTACGATGTGGTACTCGGCACCACCAAGGGCGATACGCTGGAAAAATCGCTCGGCATCTTGAGGACGGGCGGCAAGATCATCTCGCTCGTCGGCCCACTGGATGCGGCCTTCGCCCGCGCCCGGCGCTTGAACGGTCTGCTGACGCTGGTGTTCGGGCTGATGAGCCGCAAGATCAAACACCTGGCCAAAAAGCGCGACGTGTCCTACGCATTCCTGTTCGTTCGCCCGGACGGCGCGCAACTGGCCAAACTCGGCGAACTGCTCGAAGCCGAGCGTATCCGCCCGGTCATCGACAAGGTGTTTGCGTTCGACCAGGCAAAGCAGGCGCTGGAGTATCTGGCCAAGGGGCGTGCCAAAGGCAAGGCAGTCGTCAAGATCAGATAAGGCAGTGAACTGGTCACGGCAATCGGTGCAGACCCACGCATGCGAAAGGTCGCCCCGACGGCGAATGCCATTCAGTCACTGATGACCACACTATCGCGGCATTCGTGCGCAGGTCGCCATTGATGAGCGCCACCTGCGCTGTATCACTCAATCGCTAAACCTTGAGAGCAATTCGGTCCAGCGCATCCGGGTCTCTCGCCAACAACGCTGCTCGCAGCCAGAATGGAGGAAGTCCGACGCCGTTGATGACCGACGTTCGCACTGCACCTTACGATGCAGCTGCAAGACGTTCCTGCAACGCATACAGCGATTCTTTTCCCGATACAGCCAGCGCACGCGACGCGTAGAGCAGGCGATCGGTGAGCTCGCCACCCAGGCCAGGTTGACCCGCCTCGCGGGCCGCCTCACCGGCGTGCAGCATCTCCAACACGCCCTGCAGCCCGAGCAAGCAGTGATCGATATGCGCGCATTTGAGAGCCAGGCCAAATTGCATCGGCAGATCGGACCAATGCAGGCCGTTGGTGGCTTCCGCACCACGTGACTCGGACAGGCGACGGAAGAACACGTCCTCACGCGCATCACCATGATCGGCCACGGTATGAGCGGTCGGCTGCGAGGCGGTTGCGGTAGTGGCCGAATGGGCAGGATTGGTGCGCGGCATGAGGATCTCCTTGGATGAGGGAGTCCGTCACCCCGCTTCCAAACAGGGTGGCGGACGGTGCGCGGTTGGAAGACCGGTCCAAGGGCCGGCGGGCCTTTCGGCCCCCACGCACCGCCCGCCATAAAGCTGACGAGCACGCCCCCGCCATCAATCAGCAAGCACAAAAAAAGCGCCTGCATCGACAGCGTGGGCGCTTGTGCGCCTTGGATTTCGGGCTTCCACACCCGGCTGCGAGATTTATCGCAGCTAAGAGAGTCTTCATTGCGGCAACCACGAGTGTCAAGTGCCGCAGTTGCATACAAAAAAAGCCGCGCTGAGGCGGCTTTTTTTGTAGAAGCAGTGGCAACACGGCGTGCTGCGATCGGCGTGGTGGCGAAACAGCGTCTCGCCACCACGGACACTGACGTTACACCCCGTGCGCGGCCAACTGACCCAACCGCTGCACTGCCACCGACACAGTCGGGTAGTCCAGGGTCTTCTGCTCGGCCACATCGGCGAGCATGGCCAGGGTAAAGCGCAGGCTGGAATCGTCGCGCGCCAGCCAGTTGGCCACCTTGTCCTCGGCACTGCTGCCGGGCAGGGTCAGCACCTGGCCCACCAGTGCACGCTGATGCGCGGCCAGTTCGTCGCGCAGCACGCCACGCGCCACCGCATGCCAGCGGCCGTTGACCTCCAGCGCGTCGATCTGCTCGAACAACCACGGCAGCCGCAGTGCGTCGCCCAGGCGGAAATGCACCTTGGACACTTCCACCGGCTTGAGCTTGCGGGTGCGCGCGGTTTCGATGATGTCGAACGCCGGTTCCAGGTAGCGCAATTCGCACAGCTGCTGCGCCAGTTGCGGCGGCAGTCCCTTGTCCTGCCATTCCTGCACGCTGGCTTCGTACAGCGGTCGCTGCGTATCGGACAATACGCCCGAGGCGACACGGATGTCGTTGAACGGGCCGTGGTAACGCTCCACCGCCGCCGTGATGCCCGGCATCTGGCCCGGACGCAGCAGCAGCCAACGCACGAACGAGCGTTGCAGGCGCCAGATCACTTCCAGTGCATCGATCTGCACCGACTCGGGCACCTTGCCGTCCAGCGCATCGATCTGCGTCCACAGCGCGCGCGCATCCAGCGTTTCGCGGCTGATGGTGTAGGCCTTGGCGACCTCGGCGATGCTGCGGCCGGTGTCTTCCTGCATGCGCATCAGGAAGGTGGCGCCCATGCGGTTGATGGTGGTGTTGGTCACCGCAGTGGCGATGATTTCGCGCTTGAGGCGGTGACGCTCCATCGCATCGGCGTACTTCTTTTGCAGCGGCTGCGGGAAGTAACGCTGCAATTCCTTGGACAGGTACGGGTCTTCCGGGATGTCCGATTCCAGCAGCTGCTGGAACGCCACCAGTTTGGAGTACGACAGCAGCACCGACAGTTCCGGACGCGACAGGCCCTGCCCGCGTGCCTTGCGTGCCGACAGCTCGGCATCGGAAGGCAGGAATTCGATCTGGCGATCGAGCAGGCCCTGCAGTTCCAGCGTGCGGATGAAGTGCTGCTTGGAGCCCAGCCGCTTGACGCTCATGCGCTCCATCAAGCTGATCGCCTGGTTCTGCCGGTAGTTGTCCCACAGCACCAGGTCGGCCACTTCGTCGGTCATCGACGCCAGCAGCGTGTTGCGCGCGTCATAGGTGAGCTTGTTGGCCTGCACCATGTCGTTGAGCAGGATCTTGATGTTGACCTCGTGGTCGGAGGTGTCCACGCCGGCCGAGTTGTCGATGAAGTCGGTGTTGAGCAGCACGCCGGTCTGCGCGGCTTCGATGCGACCGAGCTGGGTCAGGCCCAGGTTGCCGCCCTCGCCCACCACCTTGCAGCGCAGCTCACCGCCATTGACGCGCAAGCCGTTGTTGGCGCGGTCGCCTACATCGGCGTGCGATTCGCTGGACGCCTTGACGTAGGTGCCGATGCCGCCATTCCAGAACAGGTCCACCGGCGCCTTGAGGATGGCGTTCATCAGCTCGTTGGGCGAGAGCTGCTTGACGTTGGACTCCAGGCCCAATGCCTCGCGCACCGGCGCGCTGATGTCGATGGACTTCAGGGTGCGCGCATAGATGCCGCCACCGGCGCTGATCAGCTTGGCGTCGTAGTCCGCCCAGCTGGAACGCGGCAGCTTGAACAGGCGCTCGCGCTCGGCGAAGGACGCAGCGGCATCCGGCGACGGGTCGAGGAAGATATGCCGGTGGTCGAACGCGGCCAGCAGGCGGATATGCCGTGAGAGCAGCATGCCGTTGCCGAACACGTCGCCGGACATGTCGCCGATGCCGACCACGCTGAAATCCTGGCTCTGGCAATCGCGCCCCATCGCGCGGAAGTGGCGCTTGACCGACTCCCACGCACCGCGCGCGGTGATACCCATGCCCTTGTGGTCGTAACCGACCGAGCCACCGGAGGCGAACGCATCGCCGAGCCAGAAACCATGATCCAGCGCCAGCCCATTGGCGATGTCGGAGAAGGTCGCGGTGCCCTTGTCGGCGGCGACCACCAGGTACGGGTCGTCCTGGTCGTGACGCACCACCTGCGGCGGCGGCACGATCTTGCCGCCGACGATGTTGTCGGTGATATCGAGCAGGCTCTGGATGAACAGCTTGTAGCAGGCGATACCTTCGGCCTGGATCGCGTCACGGTCGCCGCCCACCGGCGAGCGCTTGACGTAGAAACCGCCCTTGGCGCCCACCGGCACGATGACCGTGTTCTTGACCATCTGCGCCTTGACCAGGCCCAGCACCTCGGTGCGGAAATCCTCGCGGCGGTCCGACCAGCGCAGGCCGCCACGCGCCACCGCGCCAAAGCGCAGATGCACGCCTTCCACACGCGGGCCATAGACGAAGATCTCGCGATACGGACGCGGCTTGGGCAGGTCCGGCACCCGCGCCGAATCCAGCTTGAAGCTGATGCAATGGGCGTGCTTGCCGTGCTTGTCGGTCTGGTAATAGTTGGTGCGCAGCGTCGCATCGATCACATCGATGAAGCTGCGCAGGATGCGGTCTTCGTCCAGGCTGGAGACGCGGTCCATCAGCTTCAGCAGCGTGGCGCGGGTGGCTTCCTGCTGCGCGGCGCGGTCGCCGCCGCGGGCCTCCAGCACCGGCTCCAGCGCCTTGAGCGTGGCCTCGTCGCCGGCGGCCAGCGCAGACAACTCTTCGCGCAGGCGCTCCTGGCCGGCAAAGATCTGCGCCTTGGTCTCGCTGCCGGTGGACGGGTCGAAGCGCGCTTCGAACAGTTCCACCAACAGGCGCGCCAGCAACGGGTAACGGGTGAAGGTGGCTTCCACGTAGGCCTGCGAGAACGGCACCGCCGTCTGCAGCAGGTACTTGCAGTAGCCACGCAGCAACGCGACCTGACGCCAGTGCAGGCCGGCGGCCAGGATCAGGCGATTGAAGCCGTCGTTTTCCGCATCGCCGTTCCAGATGCGCTCGAAGGCTTCACCGAAGCTGGCATCGGCGTTGGCCGCGTTGATCTTGCCGGCGGTGGATTCGACCTCGAAATCCTGGATGTAGACCGGCGTTTCGCCGACCTGCAGCCGATACGGCCGCTCGGAGATCACGCGCAGGCCCATGTTTTCCATCATCGGCATCGCGTCGGACAACGGAATGTCGTCGAGCTGGCGGTATAGCTTCAGGCGCAGGCCTTCGCCGGCATCCAGGCGCATGCCGTCGTCGCGACGGATTTCCTGCAGGCTCAGATGCAGATCGTCCGGGCCATCCAGCGTGGCCAGGTGCTCGACATCGGACACCGCCGACTCGATCGACGAATCTTCGATGTAACCGGCCGGCAACGCGCGGCCGAAATTGGCCGCCATGCGCAGCCCGTTGGCTTCGCCGTGGCGCGCCACCAGCGCCTCGCGCAGGGCGTCGCGCCAGTTGCGCAGCAGGTGCGCCAGGCGCGATTCGAGTTCGGTGGTGTTGAACTCCAGCGCCTCGCCGCTCTTGGGGCGCACGATCAGATGCAGCTGCGCCAATGGCGATTCGCCCAGCACCACGCTCGAATCGATGTACTCGCCATGCAGCGCGTCCTTCAACAGGCCTTCGATGCGCAGGCGCACGTCGGTGTTGAAGCGCTCGCGCGGGATGTACACCAAGGCGGAAATGAAGCGGCTGTATTTGTCGCGGCGCAGGAACATGCGGCTGCGCACACGCTCCTGCAGCCCCAGGATGCCGATCGCCGTGCGGTACAGCTCTTCTTCGTTGGACTGGAACAGCTCCTCGCGCGGCAGCGTTTCCAGGATGTGGCGCAACGCCTTGCCGCTGTGGCTGCTCGGGGTCAGCCCCGACTTGCTCATCACGTATTCGTGGCGCTGGCGCACCAGCGGGATTTCCCACGGGCGACGGTTGTAGGCGCTGGAGGTGAACAAGCCCAGGAAGCGCTGCTCGCCGACGATGCGGCCCTTGGCATCGAATTCCAGAATGCCGATGTAATCCATGTAGCCAACACGGTGCACGCGCGAGCGTGCGTTGGTCTTGGTCAGGATCAAGGCGTCCTTGAGCTTGGACGAGGCATTCAGGCCATGCGCGGCCAGGGTGGTCACCGGGCGCGCCGGCGAGGTGTCGTGGCCGCGCATCAGGCCCAGGCCGGTCTCTTCCACCGGGGCCAGCACATCCTGGCCGTCCTGCTTCTCCACGCGGTATTCGCGGTAGCCGAAGAAGGTGAAGTGGTCGGCGGCGGCCCAGCGCAGGAACTCCTGCGCCTCGTGGCGGCTGATGTCGTCGATGGGCAGGCGGCGGGTGGCCAGGTCGTCGGCCAGCATCACCATCTTTTCGCGCATCGCGGCCCAGTCCTGCACGATGGCGCGCACCTCGGCCAGCACCTTGCGTACCGCCGCTTCCACCTTGGGCATCTCATCGGCCGGCTGGCGGTCGATCTCCAGCACCATCAGCGATTCGCTCTTGCCCTCGCCCACCGCGGTCAGCTTGCCGGCCTTGTCGCGCGCGATGCGCAGCACCGGGTGGCCCAGCACGTGCACGCCGATGCCCAGGTCCGACAGGGTCATGCTGACCGAGTCCACCAGGAACGGCATGTCGTCGTTGACGATCTGCAGCAGCGTATGCGGCGACTCGTAGCCGTGGCTCTTCAGGGTGGGGTTGAACACCCGCACGTTGACCGTGCCGGCCTTGCGCACGCGGGCAAACTCCAGCATGTCCGACGCCAGCGCCGCCCATTGCTCGGGCGGGTGATTGGGGAACTCGTCTTCTTCCATGCGCCGGTAGAAGTCGGCGGCGAACGCCTGGACCTCGCCCTGGCGGGCCGCCGGGTAGCGCTTGCGCAGTGCGGCAAACACCGGCTCGAGGGTGACCGCCTGCGGTTCGGTGGCAAGCACGGGGACGGCACGTTCGGCGACCGGTTTGACCGACGTCGTGGACGATTTCGGAGCGGCTTTCTTGGCTGTCATGAGAGCGCTGGGATGCTCGGTAGGAAAGCTGAATTGTACCGATGGACCGTGACGACGCCTTGCTGCATAGCGCAAATGCTCAGCGCCCGGCAGGCATCGCGGGGGTGCAAAAGCCGTATGGGTCTGAAGTTTCCCGCCGCTGCCCGGCTGGGCGCCGCCGCCGATCGCCAGATCCGGCAAAGTCCGGCGCGACGCTTGGCACACAAGGCGTTGTGCAGACCGGACGGCCTACGTCAAGGCTGTTTAAAAACTAAACTGGACGGTATAGTCTACCGCCATGACCCCTCGTCCCCCCCGTGCTGCCCGGCGTTCGGACTGCGATCGCCGCATCCATGCTGCCGTGCATACCTTGCTTGCCGAACGCGGAATGCGGCTGAGCATGGACGCGGTGGCCGAGCGCGCCGGCTGTTCCAAGCAGACGCTCTACAGTCACTACGGCTGCAAGGAGAACCTGCTGCGCGATGTGCTGCAGGACCACGTGCACCTGGCCACGGTGCCGCTGGACGCGGTCTCCGGCGATCTGCGCGAGGACCTGCTGGCCTTTGCGCTGGCCCATCTTGACCGTCTGAACAGCCCGGATGTGCTACAGACCTGTCGTCTGGTTGAAGCCGAGTCGCATCGGTTCCCGGATCAGTCCCGGCAAATTTTCCACGAAGGCGTGGTCGGCATGCAGCGACGTCTGGCGCATCGCTTCGAACAGGCGATGGCGGCCGGCCAGCTGCGCCATGACGATCCGCACTTCATGGCCGAGCTGCTGCTGAGCATGATCGTGGGGCTGGATTTCGATCGCCAACGGTTTCAGGTTCCCCATCGCGCCGGCCTGCCCGCCAGGCAGCAATGGGCGCAGTTCGCCGTCGACACCTTTTTGCGGGCGTTTACCGCTGCACATGCCGCGCCTGCGCCGGCCCCGCTTTCTTTTCTCACTTCAAGACCCTAACGGAGTTCCTCCTGATGATTGCCCCGCTCCGCACCTTCGGCCTGGCCTTGGCCATCACCGCGGCGCTCGCTGCCTGCAGCAAGCCCGAACAGCAGCAGGCGCCGCCGCCGCCGGAAGTGTCGGTGCTGGAAATGAAGCCGCAGACGCTGCCGCTGGAACGCGACCTGGTGGGCCGCCTGTCGGCGTTCCGCTCGGCCGACGTGCGCGCCCGAGTGGATGGGGTGTTGCTCAAGCGCCTGTACACCGAAGGCACCGACGTCAAGGAAGGCCAGCCGCTGTTTGAGATCGACCCGATGCCGCTGCGGGCCACCCTGCTGCAGGCCCAGGGCCAGCTGGCCGCGGCCGAAGCGACCTATGCCAATGCCCAGATCGCCGCCAAGCGCGCGCGCAGCCTGGCGCCGCAGCAGTACGTCTCGCGCGCGGACATCGATAACGCCGAAGCCACCGAGCGCTCCTCCGGCGCCAACGTGCAGCAGGCGCGCGGCGCGGTCGAGGCCGCCCGGATCCAGCTGGGCTTCGCCAGCGTCACCTCGCCGATCACCGGCCGCGCCGGCATCCAGCGGGTGACCGAAGGCGCCCTGGTCGGCGCAGGCGAAGCCACCTTGCTGACCACGGTCGACCAGATCGACCCGCTGTACGTGAACTTCGCAATGAGCAGCGAAGAACTGGCTTCGCTGCGCCAGGCCCAGAGCAGCGGCAACGTGCAGCTCAGCGGCGACGGCAAGTCCACCATCAACGTGGAACTGGGCAACGGCACCCAATACCAGCACCCCGGCACGCTGGACGTGTCGGCGGTGACGGTGGACCCGAGCACCGGTGCGGTGTCGCTGCGTGCCACCCTGCCCAACCCGGAACTGTCGCTGCTGCCGGGTGCCTTCGTCACCTTCAAGGCCAGCCTTGGCCAGCGCAACAACGCCTATCTGGTGCCGCAACAGGCGCTGCAGCGCGATGCGACCGGCGCGTATGCGCTGGTGCTGGGCAAGGACGGCAAGGTGGTGCGCAAGAACCTTACCGTGGACGGCCAGCAGCAGGGCCAGTGGATCGTGACCGGCGGCGTGGCACCGGGCGACCAGGTCATCGTCGATGGCGTGCAGAAGGCCAAGGAAGGGCAGCCGGCCAAGGGCGTGCGGTGGGACCCGAACAAGCCGGCCGCAGGCGGCCAGCCCGGTCAGCCGGGCGCTCCCGGCGCGGCACCCGCCGCAGGCCAGGCCGGCAATACGCAGGCCGCACCGGCCGCCGACGCGGCCGATGCCGCGGCACCGGCGGCGCAGGAGCAGCCCAAGCAGGACGCGGCCGCGCAGCCGGCCGACTCCCAGTCCAAGCAGCAGTGACGGAACCCGGACATGCCTAAGTTTTTTATCGAACACCCGATCTTTGCCTGGGTGGTGGCGATCCTGATCTCGCTTGCCGGCGTGATCTCGATCCTCAATCTGGGTATCGAGTCGTACCCCACGATTGCCCCGCCGCAGGTCACCGTCACCGCCAACTTCCCCGGCGCCAGCGCCGACACCGCCGAAAAGGCGGTCACCCAGGTCATCGAGCAGCAGCTCACCGGTATCGACCACCTGCTCTATTTCAACTCGTCGTCGGCGTCCAACGGCCGCGTCACCATCACGCTGACCTTCGAAACCGGCACCGACGCGGATATCGCGCAGGTGCAGGTGCAGAACAAGGTGTCGCTGGCCACGCCGCGCCTGCCATCGGAAGTCACCCAGCAGGGTGTGGTGGTGGCCAAGGCCAACGCCGGCTTCCTGATGGTGGCGGCACTGCGCTCGGACAACCCGTCGATCGACCGCGACGCGCTCAACGACATCGTCGGTTCGCGCGTGCTCGAGCAGATCTCGCGTGTACCCGGCGTCGGCAGCACCAACCAGTTCGGCGCCGAGTACGCGATGAACATCTGGTTGAACCCGGAGAAGCTGCAGGGCTACAACCTGTCGGCCACCCAGGTGCTGACCGCGGTACGCAACCAGAACGTGCAGTTCGCCGCCGGTTCGGTCGGCGCCGACCCGACCCCGCAAGGCATCAGCTTCACGGCCACGGTGTCGGCGGAGGGGCGTTTCAGCTCGCCGGAAGAGTTCGAGAACATCATCCTGCGCACCGACAACAATGGCGCCACCGTGCGCCTGAAGGACGTCGCACGCGTCTCGGTCGGCCCCAGCAACTACGGCTTCGACACCCAGTACAACGGCAAGCCCACCGGTGCGTTCGGCATCCAGCTGTTGCCGGGCGCCAATGCGCTGAACGTGTCCGAGGCGGTCGGTGCCAAGCTCGACGAACTGCAGCCCACCTTCCCGCAGGGCGTGAGCTGGTTTGCGCCGTACGAGTCGACCACCTTCGTGCGCATCTCCATCGAGGAAGTGGTCCACACGCTGGCCGAAGCCATCGTGCTGGTGTTTCTGGTGATGCTGCTGTTCCTGCAGAACTTCCGCGCCACGGTCATCCCGACCCTGGTGATTCCGGTCGCGCTGCTGGGCACCTTCTTCGGCATGTACGCCATCGGCTTCACCATCAACCAGCTGACGCTGTTTGCGATGGTGCTGGCGATCGGCATCGTGGTCGATGACGCGATCGTGGTGATCGAGAACGTCGAACGCATCATGAGCGAGGAGCATCTGGAGCCTAAGGCAGCCACGCAGAAGGCGATGACCCAGATCACCGGCGCGGTGGTGGCCATCACCGTGGTGCTGGCGGCGGTGTTCATCCCCTCCTCGCTGCAGCCCGGTGCGTCCGGTGCGATCTACAAGCAGTTCGCGCTGACCATCGCCATGTCGATGGGCTTCTCCGCGTTCCTGGCGCTGACCTTTACCCCGGCGTTGTGCGCCAGCTTCCTCAAGGCCACCCATTCGGACAAGAAGAACTGGGTCTACCGCACCTTCGACAAGTACTACGACAAGCTGGCGCATCGCTATGTCGGCGTGGTCGGCCACACCTTGAAGCGCTCGCCGCCGTGGATGATCGTGTTCGTGGTGCTGGTGGTGCTGTGCGGCTTCCTGTTCACGCGCATGCCGAGCAGCTTCCTGCCCGAAGAAGACCAGGGCTTTGCGGTGGCGATCGTGCAGCTGCCGCCGGGCGCAACCAAGATCCGTACCAACGAAGCCTTCGCGCAGATGCGTGCGGTGCTGGAGAAGCAGCCGGCCGTGGAAGGCATGCTGCAGATCGCCGGTTTCAGCTTCCTGGGTTCGGGCGAAAACGTGGGCATGGGCTTCATCCGGCTCAAGCCGTGGGAAGAGCGTGACGTCACTGCCGAGCAGTTGATCCAGCAGCTCAACGGCGCCTTCTACGGCATCAAGGGCGCGCAGATCTTCGTGGTCAACCTGCCCACCGTGCAGGGCCTGGGCCAGTTCGGCGGCTTCGACATGTGGTTGCAGGACCGCGCCGGTGCCGGCCAGGAGGCCTTGACCCAGGCGCGCAACATCGTGCTGGGCAAGGCCGCCGAGAAGGCCGACACCATGGTGGGCGTGCGCCCGAACGGGCTGGAAAACGCGCCGCAGCTGCAGTTGCACGTGGACCGCGTGCAGGCGCAGTCGATGGGGCTGGATGTCAGCGACATCTACAACTCGATCCAGCTGATGCTGGCACCGGTGTATGTCAACGACTACTTCTCCGAAGGCCGCATCAAGCGCGTCAACATCCGCTCCGACGACCAGTTCCGCACCGGCCCCGAGTCGTTGCGCAACTTCTTCAGCCCGAGCACGACCGCGGTAGGCGCCGATGGCCAACCCGGGATGATTCCGCTGAGCAATGTGGTCAAGGCCGAATGGACCTACGCCTCGCCGGCATTGAACCGCTACAACGGGTATTCGGCGGTCAACATCGTCGGCAACCCGGCGCCCGGCGGCAGCTCCGGTCAGGCGATGACGGCGATGGAAGAGATCGTCAACAACGACCTGCCACCGGGCTTCGGTTTCGACTGGAGCGGCATGTCGTACCAGGAAATCATTGCCGGTAATGCGGCGACGCTGCTGCTGGCGTTGTCGGTGGTGGTGGTGTTTCTGTGCCTGGCCGCACTCTACGAGAGCTGGTCGATTCCGGTGGCGGTGCTGATGGTGGTGCCGATCGGCGTGCTGGGTGCGATCGTGTTCTCGATGCTGCGCGGTCTGCCGAACGACCTGTACTTCAAGATCGGCATGATCACGGTCATTGGTCTGGCCGCGAAGAACGCGATCCTGATCGTGGAATTTGCGGTGGAGCAGCGCGCGGCGGGCAAGACCCTGCGCGAGGCAACCCTGGAAGCGGCGCATCTGCGTTTCCGCCCGATCCTGATGACCTCGTTCGCGTTCATCCTGGGTGTGCTGCCGCTGGCCATTTCCACCGGTGCCGGCGCCAACTCGCGTCACTCCATCGGTACCGGCGTGATCGGCGGCATGGTGTTCGCCACCGTGCTCGGCGTGATCTTCATCCCGCTGTTCTTCGTGGTGGTACGCCGCATGCTGGGCGACAAGCTGGACGAGCAGTCCAAGGAATATCTGGTCGCACAGAACGACTCAGGCACGCATCGCCCGGATCGTTGATCCCGGACAGGGCGTAGAACGAAAAGCCCCGGCAATGCCGGGGCTTTTTTTGGCCTGCGCAACAGTGATGTCCCGTAGGAGCGCACCCGGGCGCGACGGGCATGCCCGGTAACGCCCGTCGCGCCCGGGTGCGCTTCTACGATGGGGGGATTGGTGACATGCCGTGCTCGGGCAAGGCCGCACTGCGCGATCCGCAATACCCGCCACGCCGTTGTAGGAGCGCACCCGGGCGCGATGGGCTGTACCGGTAACGCCGGTCGCGCCCGGGTGCGCTCCTACGACGACGGCGGCTAGGTGCGCGGGCGCACGCCGGTGGAGCCGCGCACCACGCAACGCCCGGTCATGACCATGCGGCGGATCGGCAATTGCGGGTTGCTCAGCCGCTCGAGCAGCAGCGACATCGCCGCGCGGCCCATGTCTTCGACCGGCTGTTCGACCACGGTGATGCCCGGTTCGACCAGGTCGGTCCAGCGCTCGTTGTCGAACCCGGCCAGGGCCAGATCGTGCGGCAGGCGCAGGCCGGCCGTGCGGGCGGCCTTCAGCGCACCCATCAACAGCAGGCTGTTACTGGTGACAATCGCTTCGGGGCGGTCATCGTTGGCCAGCCACCGCTCCAGCTCGGCAATGGCCGCCTCGGCGGTGGGCGCCACTTCGCGATAATCCGGGCTCAGGCCCTGCGCGCGCATCGCGGCCAGGTAACCGTCGCGGCGCTCGGCCGCCGTGGTACTGGTGCTGCCGAACAACCCGCCGATGCGCTGGTAGCCCTGCCCCTGCAGATGCGCCACCAGCTCGCCCATGGCCGCGGCGTTGTCCAGCACCACGCTGTCGTAGCGGCTGCCGGGGCCGGCACGGTCGACCAGCACGGTGGGGTAATCCAGGGCCAGTTCGTGCATGCGCCCCACGGTGACCCTGGTCGGGGCGAAGATCAGCCCGGTGATGCGCTCTTCCTGCATCAGCTCCAGATACAGCGCCTCGCGCTCGGGATCTTCATCGGTATTGCACAGGGTCACGCGCATACCGGCACGGTAAGCGACCTCTTCCACCGAGCGGATCAGCGCAGTGAAGTACGGGTTGCGGATGTCGGCCACGATCACGCCCAGGATGCCGGACTGCTGGGAGCGCAGCCGTCGCGCCATCAGGTTGGGGCGATAGCCGGTCTGGCGGACGGCGGCCTCGACCTTGGCCCGCACCTCCTCGCTCACCGGCCCGGTACCCAGGGCGCGCGAGACCGTGGACTTGGACACACCGGCCACGCGGGCCACGTCATTGATGCTGATACTCACTGGGACCGTTCCCGCTCCATTTGCGCACCTAACCCAGGTGCGGTGTCGCCTCTGATCCTAACCCGAAAGCACTACAAGGATTTTGTGCACCGCACATTGACCTGAAACGTGGGAACGTTCCCACTATACTTCCCAGCCTGATCCCAATCGGAGCCCGCCTTGTCCTCTCCGTCGCCTGCCCCCGTGACTCCCGAGCTCATCCGTCTGCATGCGCAGGCCCGCGACAAGGACGATGCCATTGCCCAGGCCGCGCAGTTGCTGGTGGCCGCCGGCTGCGTGGCGCCCGGCTACGACGCCAGCATGCGGCGCCGCGAAGGCCTGGCGAACACGTTCCTGGGCCACGGCCTGGCAATCCCGCATGGGGTGGGCGAAGACCGCCATCTGGTGCGCCGCGACGGCATCGCCGTCCTGCAGCTGCGCGACGGCGTGGAGTGGAACCCCGGCCAGACCACCCGCCTGGTGGTCGGCATTGCTGCCCAGTCCGACACCCACATCACCCTGCTGCGCCGCCTGACCCGGCTGATCCAGGACCCGGCCCAGCTGGAAGCGCTGTTCAGCACCGACGACCCCGCCGTCATCGTGGCCGCGCTCACCGGCGACCGCGCGCCGGACGCCAGCGCCGCGCCGGCCACCGACCTGGCCGAACGCTTCGAGTGGACGATTGCGTATCCCAGCGGCCTGCACGCCCGCCCGGCCACGCGCTGGGCCGAGACCGCCCGCGGCTTCTCCGCGCGGGCGCAGGTGCGTGCCGGCGAACAGGCCGCCGATGCCAAGAGCCTGGTCGGCCTGTTGCAGCTGGGCCTGCGTGCCGGCGACAGCATCACCGTTTCGGCCGAAGGCGCTGATGCACCCGCCCTGCTCAAGCGCCTGCGTGCCGTGATGGACAGCCTGACCGCGCAGGAAAAGGCCGATGCTGAGCGTGCCGCGCAGCGCCGCGCCGCCCCGGTGGTCGGCTGGACCCCGCCACAGGCGCAGCCGGCCATCGTCGGTATCGGCGCCAGCCCGGGCGTGGCGATCGGCATCGTGCACCGCCTGCGCGCCGCGCAGACCGAAGTGGCCGATCAACCGGTGGGCCTGGGGGATGGCGGCGCATTGCTGCACGACGCGCTGACCCGCACCCGCCAGCAACTGGCGGCCATCCAGGACGACACCCAGCGCCGCCTTGGCGCTTCGGACGCGGCCATCTTCAAGGCCCAAGCCGAACTGCTCAACGACACCGACCTGATCACCCGCACCTGCCAGCTGATGGTCGAAGGCCACGGCGTGGCGTGGTCGTGGCATCAGGCGGTCGAACAGATGGCCTCCGGCCTGGCCGCGCTGGGCAACCCGGTGCTGGCCGGCCGCGCGGCCGACCTGCGCGATGTCGGCCGCCGCGTGCTGGCCCAGCTCGACCCGGCCGCTGCCGGCGCCGGGCTGACCGACCTGCCCGAGCAGCCATGCATCCTGCTGGCCAGCGACCTGTCGCCCTCGGACACCGCCAATCTGGATACCGCCCGCGTGTTTGGCCTGGCCACCGCGCAGGGCGGGCCGACCTCGCATACCGCGATCCTGTCGCGCACCCTGGGCCTGCCGGCGCTGGTCGCTGCCGGCGGCCAGTTGCTGGATATCGAAGACGGCGTCACCGCCATCATCGACGGCAGCAGCGGGCGCCTGTACCTCAACCCCTCCGAGCTGGATCTGGACGCGGCGCGCACGCATATCGCCGAGCAGCAGGCCATCCGCGAGCGCGAAGCCGCGCAGCGCGCATTGCCGGCCGCAACCACCGATGGCCACCACATCGACATCGGCGCCAACGTCAACCTGCCCGACCAGGTGGCGATGGCACTGACCCAGGGCGCCGAAGGCGTGGGCCTGATGCGTACCGAATTCCTGTTCCTGGAAAGCGGCCGTACGCCCAGCGAAGACGAACAGCACGCCACCTACCTGGCGATGGCACAGGCATTGGACGGCCGCCCGTTGATCGTGCGTGCGCTGGATATCGGCGGCGACAAGCAGGTGGCACATCTGGAACTGCCGCACGAAGAAAACCCGTTCCTGGGCGTGCGTGGTGCGCGCCTGTTGCTGCGCCGCCCGGACCTGCTGGAACCGCAGCTGCGTGCGTTGTATCGCGCGTCCAAGGACGGGGCGCGGCTGTCGATCATGTTCCCGATGATCACCTCGGTGCCGGAGCTGATCGCCCTGCGCGACATCTGCGCACGCCTCCGCGCCGAGCTCGACGCGCCGGAGGTGCCGATCGGCATCATGATCGAAGTGCCGGCCGCCGCCGCCCAGGCCGACGTGCTGGCGCGCCATGCAGACTTCTTCTCGATCGGCACCAACGACCTCACCCAGTACGTGCTGGCGATCGACCGCCAGAACCCGGAACTGGCCGCCGAGGCCGACAGCCTGCACCCAGCAGTGCTGCGCATGATCCGCAGCACCATTGAAGGCGCACGCAAACACGGCCGCTGGGTCGGCGTATGCGGCGGCTTAGCCGGCGATGCGTTCGGCGCCAGCCTGCTGGCTGGCCTGGGCGTGCAGGAGTTGTCGATGACGCCCAACGATATCCCGGCGGTGAAGGCGCGCCTGCGTGGTGCCTCGATGCACCAGCTGCAGCAGCTGGCCGAGCAGGCGCTGGACTGCGAAACCGCCGAACAGGTGCGCGCATTGGAAGCCAAGCGCGAGGACGCGGCATGAGCCTGCAGGCCATCACGGTCACGCTGAACCCGGCGATCGACCAAACCATCCAGCTCGACAGCCTGCAACCCGGTGCCGTGCATCGCGCCAGCAGCGTGCGCAACGATGCCGGTGGCAAGGGCATCAATGTCGCTGCCTGCCTGGCCGACTGGGGGTGCCAGGTCGCCGCGCTCGGCGTGCTCGGCGGCGGCAATGCCGGCGTGTTCGAAGCGCTGTTCCGCGAGCGCGGCATCGTCGATCACTGCCAGCGCGTGTCCGGCGAAACGCGCACCAATCTCAAGCTGGTGGAAGCGCGCAGCAACGACACCACCGACATCAACCTGCCCGGCCTGCAGTTGAGCGGCGCGCACCTGCAAGGCGTGGCCGATCAGCTTGCACCGCTGCTGCGCCCCGGCCTGCCGGTGGTGCTGTCCGGCAGCCTGCCGGCCGGCCTGCCGGCCGACAGCTGGGCGCGATTGCAGGCCCAGGCCAGCGCGGCCGGCGCGCGGGTGTTGCTCGATACCAGCGGTGCGCCGCTGGTGGCCGCGCTGGATGCCACACGCGACGCACTGCCGTATGCGGTCAAGCCCAACCGGCACGAACTGGAAGCCTGGACCGGCCGGCCGTTGACCGACCGCGCCGCGCTTGGCGCCGCCGCGCACGAACTGCTCGCGCGTGGCATCCAGCTGGTGGTCATTTCGATGGGCACCGACGGCGCCCTGTTCGTGCAGCGCGACCAGCGCCTGATCGCGCGCCCCCCTCGCCTGGCGCAGGGCAGTAGCGTCGGTGCCGGCGATGCGATGGTGGCCGGGCTGGCGGCAGCGCTGCTGGATGCCGCCACCGACCTGGCGCAGTGCGCGCGGCTGGCCACGGCGTTTTCGATGTGCCGGCTGGAAAGCGGCGACGCACGCCGACTCACCGCCGACGGCGTGCGGCGTGCCGCCGCCGAGGTCGTGATCGAGACCGTGTCGTGAGCCGGTCCCTGCAGGTGCGGCCCGACCGCAGGTCGCCACGCGCACGGCGCACCGCGACCAATGGCACGCCCGGCACGCGTCGCACGCACGCCTAACCCCATCGAATTCCCCCGCCGGCCATACCGGCGACCGCAATACAGCAGGAGTCTTGCCATGTCCTCTTCCATCGTGGTCATCGCCGCCGGCGAACGCAGTACCGAAGCCGTCCTGGCGGCCGAAGCGCTGCGCCGTGCGGCCGCCGCCGCCGGGCGCAGCGTGACGATCGAGATCCGCAGCGACCAGGGTGTGCTCGGCGCCTTGCCGAGCGAGCTGGCCAGCGGGGCCACCCAGGTGCTGGTGGTCGGCGATGCCGATGCCGACACCGCGCGCTTCGGCGACGCACAGCTGCTGCAGCTGAGCCTGGGTGCCGTGCTGGACGACCCGGCCGCGGCGGTCGGTCAATTGGCCGCGCCCGCCTCGGCCACCGGGTTGGCAGCCGCCGGCACCGGCAGCAAGCGCATCGTGGCCATCACCTCCTGCCCCACCGGCATCGCGCACACCTTCATGGCCGCCGAAGGCCTGCAGCAGGCTGCCAAGAAGCTCGGCTACCAGATGCGCGTGGAAACCCAAGGCTCGGTCGGCGCGCAGGACGCGCTCACCGACGCCGAAATCCGCGCGGCCGATGTGGTCATCATCGCCGCCGACCGCGAAGTGGATCTGGCCCGCTTCGGCGGCAAGCGCTTGTTCAAGAGCGGCACCAAGCCGGCGATCAACGACGGCCCGGCGCTGATCAACAAAGCACTGGCCGAAGCCAGCGTGCACGGCGGCACGACACCTGCCATCGGCACCGCCACCAGCGCCACCGCGAGCAAGGGCAACGGCCGCACCGGCGCCTACAAGCACCTGATGACCGGCGTGTCATTCATGCTGCCATTCGTCACTGCCGGCGGCCTGTTGATCGCGCTGGCATTTGCACTCGGCGGCATCTACGCCGGCGACGACGCGCACCAGGGCACGTTGGCCTGGTCGCTGTTCCAGATCGGCGCCAAGGCCGGCTTCACCCTGATGGTGCCCGCGCTGGCCGGCTATATCGCCTACTCCATCGCCGACCGCCCCGGCATCGCGCCCGGCATGATCGGCGGCCTGGTGGCCGCCAACCTCAATGCCGGTTTCCTCGGCGGGATCATCGCCGGCTTCATCGCCGGCTACGGCGTGGCCGCGCTCAACCGCTACATCAAGCTGCCGCGCAATCTGGAAGGGCTCAAGCCGGTGCTGATCCTGCCGGTGCTGGGCACCCTGCTGGTCGGGCTGGCGATGATGTACGTGTTCGGCCAACCGGTGGCCGACCTGCTGGCCTGGCTCACTGCCTGGCTGCGCGGCATGCAGGGCAGCAGCGCGCTGCTGCTGGGCCTGTTGCTCGGCGGCATGATGGCCTTCGACATGGGCGGGCCGGTCAACAAGGCTGCTTACGCATTCTCCACTGGCCTGATCGCCAGCCAGGTCTACACCCCGATGGCCGCCGCCATGGTGGCCGGCATGACCCCGCCGCTGGGTATCGCGCTGGCCACCTGGGTGTTCCGCAACCGCTTCACCGTGGAAGAACGCGGCTCGGCCACCGCCGCCGGCGTGCTCGGCCTGGCCTTCGTCACCGAAGGCGCGATTCCGTATGCCGCGCGCGACCCGTTGCGCACCATCCCGGCGCTGGTGATCGGCTCGGCGGTGGCCGGCGCGATCTCGATGTCGGTCGGTGCCGAACTGAAGGCCCCGCACGGCGGCATCTTCGTGCTGCTGATCCCCAATGCCGTGACCCATCTGGCGATGTATGTGCTGGCCTTGCTGGCCGGCGTGGTGGTCACTGCCATCGCCCTTCGCGTGCTCAAGCAACCGGTGGACGACGTCGTCGCCTGAGCCAAACCCGCGGCAGCAGGCATCTGCCGCCGCATCCGACGCGCCGGACGCGCGTCACTCCTGCTTGCTGTTACCGCCGCGCCGCGTAGTGATCGCGCGCCGCCAACGGCTTGCCCATGCCCTTGCTGTCGCGTTCGCCACCTTTGGCCACGCCCTCTTTGTTCGGAGTCCTGCCATGTCCGCCCTGCTCTCCCACCGCGCTTCCCATCGTCTGCTGTGCCTGTCGCTTGCCATGACGCTGGCCCCCTTGGCCCACTCACAGGAGGCCGCCGATGCCTTCAAGCTCAAGCTGGGCTACACCGGCGAAGCCGCCTCGATGATCGACGGCGGCCGCAAGAACGGCGACGCCTACGCCGGCCAGCTGATGGTCGGCACCGATGTCGACATGGGCCGCCTGTTCGGCTGGAATGGCGCCACGGTCAAGCTGTACGTGACCAACCGCCACGGCACCAACCTGTCCAACAGCAGCATCGGCAACAGCACCTCGGTGCAGGAAATCTACGGCGGCCAGGGCACGCGCCTGGCCAACTTCACCCTGCTGCAAAAACTCTTCAACGACCGCCTGGAACTGGAAGCCGGCCGCAGCGTCGCCAACATCCACTTCCTCGGCTCGGACCTGTGCCAGTACTTCCAGGGCAACTCGGCCTGCGGCAACCCCACCTTCGTGTTCCGCACCAGCAACTTCACCTACTGGCCGGTCTCCAGCTGGGCCGCGCACGCCACCGCCTGGGTCACGCCCAAGGTCTATGTGCATGTGGGCGCCTACGAGGTGAACCCGGTGCAGGCGCAGGACGGCCAGCACGGCCTGAAGTGGAGCACTGACGACACCACCGGCGTGGTGGTGCCCTACGCCATCGGCTACAAGAACAAGGGCGGCGACGGCACGCTGGCGGCGATGTACGAACTGGGCGGCTGGCAGGACAACTCCGACTACACCGACCCGCTGCGCGACCGCAACGGCAACCCCGCCGTGCTCAGCGGCCTGGACTATGAAAACAAGCAAGGCCGCTCGGGCCTGTTCGGCCGTTTCGAACAACAGGTCACCAACCCGGACCCGTCCGGCACCCAGGGCCTGACCGTCTTTGCCGCCGTCCTCAAGAGCACCGGCGGCCAGGCCATCGAAGACCACTTCGTGCAACTGGGCCTGGTGCAGAAAGGCACATTCGCCAGCCGCCCGCAGGACAACATCGCGTTCGTGATCACCCAGCAGAAGTACAGCGATGAGGCCCTGGAAAACCTGCGCCTGGCGCGCGCCTCCGCCGGCGGCACCGGCACACCGGCCGACAACCAGATCATGATGGAGCTCAGCTACGGCATCCAGGTCACCAAGCGCCTGCGCATCGCCCCCAACCTGCACTACGTGATCAACCCCGACCAGTTCAACGAACCCACCCGCACCAACGATCTGGAGAACGCGCTGATTGCGGGCATGCGGATCGATTGGAATTTGTGAGCTGTAGACCCGTAGAGAAGCCGCGCACATTGCTCGCATGCTTGGCGGGCACCACTGCCTGAAGTGGGTGGTGGGTGGGTTGCATTTGTGTAATGACCCGCCACTGTCTAACGCTTGAATTGAGCGGACCAGCCAGCGAAGGTGGCGCAGGTCCGTTGCAATGAAGGGTTGAGCAGCACTGCTTGCCTACCAAGCCTTTGACAGACTGCCATTCCAAGGGACAAAAAGGTAACCGCCAGAGCAGTCTTGTAAGGCCCCTTGAACTTCTATCAGGGTGTTGATCTCATCCAGTGCCTCCGCCAGATCTTCGATCTCGATTTCGAAGCGCTCGCCGCAGACAGCCATTTCAGCCTCGTGCTCAGTTCCTGCGCCGATCTCTGCTGCCTTTTGTATGACATGGGGCTCGTTCACGAGACGAATGACGTATGAAGGACTGCCGGGACGAGAAACGACGAGGCGCTCCTTCACCCTCTCTATGGTCAGCCCATAGCCTTCCAACGACTTTGCTGCGACTTCCAGCGTCGCCCTGCCCGTCTGAATAAACACTGCACAAGATTCGGTCATTTGTGCTGCTCAACACCTGAATTAAGCCAAGCCGCGGAGCGACTTCGGCTTGAATGAACTGCTAGACACTCTGGATGAGTAGATCACCGTAACCCCAGACGAGGGCGCCCCAAATTGCCATGATGGCAACTGCCCACGACAGAACATGATGGTGAGTCTTGAACATATAGAAGAGCGACAACGACTCCGCAAAAGTACCTCCGCGAATTGACTCCAAAAATCCAGTGATGCGAAATTGTGCAAGTGCAGAGAAGATAGAAGTAATTGCACCGCTACGCTGGAACCACGACGCAAGTGACTCGGAGTCTGGGCGTAACACTGTCCAGAAAGACATGGGACCGACAACGAATGCTAAGACAAGTAGGAAAATTATCAGGCAGAGCTCGGCTTCTAGTTTTCTGATGGTAATCTTCATGGCCGGCAAGGTCTAACGCCTGAATCAAGCAGGCACACGAAGCGTGTTCGGCTTGAATGAATTGTTAGACCGCACGCAATGATTCATAGCTACTGACTCACTGCGATCGTGTGACGGGTGTTGGCCTCGCTATAGCAGACGACGCAAACGACGGCCATGCCATTGAACTCCAGGAACGCATCTGTCATGTCTCCCTCCCGCTGAAACGTCTCCTCGCAGAGATAGCACCAAGCTTGTAGATCATTCGGATCATCACTGTTCTCGATGAAGCCAGCTGGAGCGGGCGTAGCTTGCAACAAGTGCTGACAGACGACGGCGGAAATGCGCTCGCCGTGCGGCCCGCAATTGACCAACATTGGCTCAGTCTCAGTCATGTGTTGTGCGGTCTAACACCTGAGTTAAGCCGCACCGCAAAGCGGTGTCGGATTGGACGAATAGTTAGCGCTCATCTCAACTTTACGAATGTGCCGCCAACGTTGACATGCACCGCTCTGACGCTTGGACTTTCAACAGAAAAATGATTAGCGCTTCTGCTGCGAGCTCCATTGCCTTTGGAGCGAAAGCGAGACGCCTTGCCCTCATTGAGGACCCCCTGAATCATTTCGAGTTCTGAAACGTCCAACTCCCCAGCTCCACGAACATTGTGTTCGCTGCCGCCGGAACTTAGTCGAAACGTTCCGTCGACTGTGCACGGCCAGACCTCGTCGCCGTCTGCCAAGGTGAAGTAGAACGCTTTGGACAATAGAACCGTGACCATGAGTGCTAACAACTATTGGACCGCCGAAATGCGGTGTTGCACGGAGTATCTTCGATCGCTGGCGCTTTGTGAACGGGGGAAATCCTAGCCGGGGTCGCGGGATAGTACGATAGCAAGCGGTCGCGACCATGCGGATGCTTTCAGTGTTATCCAGCAAGGACGCAGGCGTATGAGATACACCCCAAAAACAGTGGCGGAACAGAACATCTACCGCTCCGGCTACTCGATCAGGCGCGCGACCGCCTGCGGATACGGCGCTACAGCCTGCGTACCGAGCAGGCATCTCTGAGTTGGATACGGCGCTCCATCCTGGCCGGCGGCAAGTGCCATCCGGCGCAGATGGGCCAGGTTCAAAATCCCGAGTAGTGGCGTCACAGTGCACAACCGTGCATGCAAGACGTCCAACACCAGAAACGAAAAAACCGCGCAATGCGCGGTTTTTTCGTCAGACTTTTTGCCAACCGATCAAGGACGACGCGCCAGCGCCTCCACGTCCTTGGCCTTGGGCAGCAGGTCCTGCTTGGTCACCGCG
The DNA here is from genome assembly GCF_041479385.2 of Xanthomonas sp. NCPPB 1068. Classification (NCBI taxonomy): domain Bacteria; kingdom Pseudomonadati; phylum Pseudomonadota; class Gammaproteobacteria; order Lysobacterales; family Lysobacteraceae; genus Xanthomonas; species Xanthomonas sp. NCPPB 1068. The sequence goes on from NZ_CM192986.1 coordinate 2,753,249, forward strand.
AACGGGCCAATGCTCAGCATCGGTACGGCCACGATCACCGAGGAGATCACCACGATCACTGCGCCGATCATGTGCGTCTCGGCCAGGCCTTCCATCGACTCGCCGCCGTAAATGTACAACGCCATCGCCGACAGGAAGAACATCACCGCGGTGATCACCGTGCGCGACAGCGTCTGGTTGATCGAGCGATTGAGCACTTCCAGCGGCTCCACGCGCAGGGCGCGGAAGTTCTCGCGCACGCGGTCGAACACCACGATGATGTCGTTGATGGCAAAGCCCATCACCGACAGCAGGCCGGCCAGCACGGTCAGGTCGAACTCGCGGCCGGTCAGCGACACGTAGGCCACCGTCAGCAGCAGGTCGAACAATGCGGTCAGGCTGGCCACCACGGCAAACTTCCACTCGAAGCGGAACGCGATGTAGATTAAGAAGCCCACCAGCATGAACACCGTGGCGTACACGCCGTTCAAGGCCAGGTCCTTGCCGACCTGCGGGCCGACGAACTCGCCCGGCTGCACGGTGGCCGGGTTCTGCTCGGTGCTCACTGCCTTGCGCACTTCTTCGGCGACCGTGCGGGCCGCATCGTCGCGGTTATTGTGCTGCTCGCGGGCCTGCAGGCGGATCATCACCTCGTTGCCGCCGCGCGCGTTCTGTACCTGCGCATTCTCGAAGCCGGCACTGGACAGCTGCTCGCGCACCTGGTCCACGTCCACCGTCTTCTGGAAGCTGGTCTGCACGAGCGTACCGCCGGTAAATTCCAGGGCGTAGTTGAAACCCTTGCCGATGACGATGCCGACCGAGGCGATCGCCAGCACCAGCATCAGGATCAGCACCGGCTTGCGCAGGCGCATGAAGTCGATCTTGGTGTCGTTGGGAATGAGATGGAGCGGGAACAATTTCATGGAAAAGAGCTTCCGTTTAAGACGTCTGCATCGTCAGGACGCAGACGCTTGCGAAGGGATTCATCCCCCGACTATGCGCAGCGGACTGCACGGGCCGGGGCCAGGCTCGCATCTCAGATGGCGACGGATTTCAGCTTCTTGCGGCTGCCGTAGATCAGCACCGCCAGCGCACGCGACACGGTGATCGCGGTGAACATCGAAGCGAAGATACCGATCATCATGGTCAGCGCAAAACCCTTCAACGGGCCGGTGCCGAATGCGTACAGGGCCACCGCCACGATCAACCCGGTGAGGTTGGCGTCGAGGATGGTGCCGCCGGCCTTTTCGTAACCTGCCGCAATCGCCGACTTGGGCGGCACGCCCAGGCGCAATTCCTCGCGGATACGCTCGTTGATCAGCACGTTGGCGTCCACCGACAGGCCGACCGACAAGGCCAGACCGGCAAAGCCCGGCAGCGTCATGGTGGCGCCGAACAGCGACATCACCGCCACCACGATCAGCAGGTTGAACAGCAGCGCCACCGATGTGATCGCGCCAAACACGCGGTAGTAGACAGTGAAGAACACCAGCGTGAACAGGAACGAGTAGATCACCGCGGTGACGCCGCGTTCCACGTTCTCCGCACCCAGGCTGGGGCCGATCACGTATTCCTCGACGAAGTCCATCGGCGCGGCCAGCGAGCCGGATTTCAGCAGCTTGGCCAGGTTTTCCGCTTCGGTCTTTTCCAGCCCGGTGGTCTGGAAGTTCTTGCCGAACACACCCGCAATGCGGGTTGGCGACAGGGCTTCTTCCTTGACCCGCACGCTGCGCACTTCCTTGCCGTCGACCATGGTCACGGTGGGAATGCGCTCGATGTAGACCACCGACATCAGCTTGCCGACGTTGGCGCTGGTGTAGTCGAACATGCGCTGGCCGGCCACGTTGTTGAGCGTCACCGCCACTGCGGGCATGCCGTTCTGGTCGGTGCTGACCGACGCGCTGACCATCTGGTCGCCGGTCACCAGCGCGCGCTTGTTCAACAACACCGGCGCACCGGTATCGCGTACGCGGTACACCTTGGCTTCGGGCGGAATGGTGCCGCTGCGCACGGCGTCTTCGGCATTGCCTTCGACCACCGCGCGGAATTCCAGCGATGCGGTGGCACCGATCAGGCGCTTGGCCTCGGCGGTGTCCTGCAGGCCGGGCAGTTCGACCACGATGCGGTCATCGCCCTGGCGCTGGATGGTGGGCTCGGACACGCCCAGCGCATTGACGCGATTGCGCAAGGTGGTGAGGTTCTGCTCGATCGCGCCACTGGCGATCTGCTTGAGCTCGGCTTCCGGCACCTTCACCGAAATGGTCTGCCCGCTGATGTCGTAGGTCAGCAGCGGCTGCGCCTTGGCCAATGCGACGCGTGCGGCATCGGCACTGGCGCCCTCGCCCAGGCTGACCTGGATGCTGTTGTCGCCGCGGCGCTCGACCGAGCGATAGGCGATGCGGCCGTCGCGCAAGGTGGTGCGGATGTCTTCGGCAAAGCCGTCGATGCGCTTTTCCACCGCCGCCTTCTGGTCCACCTGCATGGCGAAGTGCACGCCGCCAACCAGGTCCAGGCCCAGCACCATCGGGCGGCCGCCCAGCTTGGCCAGCCACTCCGGCACGGTGGACGCCAGGTTCAGCGCCACCGTGTAGTTCTCGCCCAGTTGCTGGCGCAGCACGTCGTTGGCACGGGTCTGCGCCTGCAGGTTGGGCAGGCGCACCATCAGGCTCTCGCCTTCCTTGGTCACCGCCTTGGGGGTGATGCCGGCGGTCTTGAGTTCGGCATCGATGCGGCTGCGCAACGCGTCGTCGAGCTGCGCGCCACGACTGGCGGTGATCTGCACCGACGGGTCTTTCTGGTAGATGTTGGGCAGCGCATACAGCGCGCTGACCGCCAGCACCAGCAGGATCAGGAAATACTTCCAGCGAGGAAATTCGAGCATTGCGACAGTCCCGCGCTGCACCATCCCGGCGCCGCGCCTAGCAGTGAGAACGACTTCAAGCGGCCAATACAGCGTCGCGAGCGGTCATCCGGTGGATGCGAGCAGTGCGCGAAGCCGGCATGCCCGTGGGGCGCAGAACAGCTTTGTGCACCGACTGCGCCCGCCTGACGGTGCGCGCAGCTGTGGTGTTGCAGGTAGTGCGGTGCAGCGAGGTGGTGCGCGGCGGTTGCAGGCATCGGCAGCGCGGCGAGCCGCAAGTGTACGAGCGGTCCCTGCCGTTTTCGAGCAGCGGCCAGCAGCGCCGGCCGGTGCCCGTAGTGCCGACGGCGCGACTCAGCTGGCCGACTTCAACGTGCCCTTGGGCAGCACGTGGCCCACGGCGCTCTTCTGCACGCGGATGCGCACGTTGTCGGCCACCTCGATGCTGATGAAGTTGTCGCCGATGTCGGTGATCACGCCGGCAACGCCGCCGGAGGTGATGACTTCGTCGCCACGTGCCAGCTTCTCCAGCAGCGACTTGTGCTCCTTCTGACGCTTCATCTGCGGGCGGATCATCAGGAAGTACATGACCGCGATCAGGATGATCGGCAGCGCGAAGGTGGACAGGCCACCCATCGGGCCGGCTGCCGGCGCGCCACCGGTGGCTTGCGCCTGGGCGACGGGGATCAGGAAATCGAGCAAATTCATTCAGTGCATCCTAGTTTGGTGCCAGCGCGCCCACGGGCCCACTCGCTATTCAGGTACCGCCAGGGCGGAACAGCCGGGAATTATGCCATGCAGGTTCCAACGCGTCCGCGCCAGGGCGCGGGCGGCAGGGTTCAGCTGGTTTCCCCCGGCAACGGCGGCGTGGTGGCGCCGCGTGCCGCATAGAAGGACCGCCGGAACTGCACAAAGGTTCCCGAGGCGATCGCCGCGCGCATGTCGGCCATCAGCTTTTCGTAGTACCAGAGGTTGTGCAGGGTGCCCAGCATCGGCGCCAGCATCTCGTTGCAGCGGTCCAGATGGCGCAGGTAGGAACGCGTATAGCCGCTGCTGCAGGCGTGGCAGCCGCAGCCCGGCTCGATGGTGTCCAGGTCGCGCTCATACTTGGCGTTACGGATGCGCACGGTACCGAACGAGGTGAAATAGTGGCCGTTGCGCGCATTGCGGGTGGGCATGACGCAGTCGAACATGTCCACGCCGCGGGCCACGCCCTCGACCAGATCCTCGGGCCGGCCCACGCCCATCAGGTAGCGCGGGCGGTCGGCCGGCAGCTGCGGGTGCAGGTGTTCGAGCATGGCATTGCGCTCGTGCTCGGGCTCGCCCACCGCCAGCCCGCCGATTGCGTAGCCATCGAAGCCGATGGCGTGCAGGCCGTCCAGCGAGCGGCTGCGCAGCTCAGGGTGCACCCCGCCCTGCACAATGCCGAACAGCGCCGCATCGTTGCCCAGCCCGTCGTGCGCCTCGCGCGAGCGCTGCGCCCAGCGCAGACTCAGCTCCATCGAGCGCCGCGCCACCTCCTCGGTGGCCGGGTACGGCGTGCACTCGTCGAAGATCATCACGATGTCCGAATCGAGCACCTTCTGAATCTTCATGCTCTCCTCGGGGCCCAGGAACACCCGCGCACCGTCGGTGGGCGAGGAAAACGTCACGCCCTGCTCGGTGATCTTGCGACGATGCGCCAGCGAGAACACCTGGAAACCGCCGGAATCGGTGAGGATCGGCCCGTCCCAGCGCGCAAACCCGTGCAGCCCGCCGTGGTCGCCGATCACATCCAGGCCCGGGCGCAGATACAGGTGGAAGGTATTGCCCAGGATGATCTCCGCCCCCAGCGCGCGGATCTGCTCGGGCAGGATGCCCTTGACCGAGCCGTAGGTGCCCACCGGCATGAATGCCGGCGTTTCCACCGTGCCGCGCGGAAAGGTCAGGCGCCCACGCCGGGCATGGCCGTCGGTGGTCTGGAGCTGGAACTGGAGTCGGGACATTGAGGGGCCGGGAATGGGGAGTCGAGAATCGGGAATGGGAAGAGCGGTTGGCAGGTGGCTGATCGTTTGGCGGGTAGCGCCTTACGATTCCCCATTCCCGACTCCCGATTCCTGACCCCACAGCAACATCGCATCGCCGTACGAAAAGAAGCGATAGCGCTGGGCGATGGCGTGCTGGTAGGCGGCGAAGATGCGCTCGCGGCCGGCGAAGGCGGAGACCATCATCAGCAAGGTGCTTTCGGGCAGGTGGAAATTGGTGACCATCGCATCGACGCTGCGGATGCGGTAGCCGGGCAGGATGAAGATCTGGGTTTCGCCGGCAAATGGCAGCAGTTCGCCATCCGGGGCCGCCTCTGTCTTGCGCCAGGCGCTTTCCAGCGAACGCACGACCGTGGTGCCCACCGCGATGATGCGGCCGCCGCGCTCACGCGTGCGGCGCACCTGCTCCACCAGCGCGGCACCGACGTTGAGCCACTCTTTATGCATCACGTGCTGGTCGAGCGCATCCACGCGCACCGGCTGGAAGGTGCCGGCGCCCACGTGCAAGGTGACGTGGCCGAACTCCACCCCGCGCGCGCGCAGGCGTTCCAGCAGCGCCTCGTCGAAATGCAGGCCGGCGGTGGGTGCGGCGACCGCACCGACTTCGCGCGCGAACACGGTCTGGTAGCGCTCGCGGTCTTCGATGCCCGGCTCGCGGCGGATGTAGGGCGGCAGCGGCAGGCGCCCGGCCTCCAGCAGCCAGTGTTCCAGCGGGGTCGGGATCTCGAAGCGCAGCAGATAGAACTCGCCGTCGCGCCCGAGCACCTCGGCCTGCCCGCCGGCATCCAGCGCGATCAGGCTGCCGGCCTTGGGCGACTTGCTGGCGCCGATCTGCACCCGCGCCTCGCGCTCGCCCAGCAGGCGCTCGATCAGGATCTCCACCCGCCCGCCGCTGGCCTTCTGCCCGAACAACCGCGCCGGGATCACCCGGGTGTCGTTGAAGATCAGCAGGTCGCCGGGCTGCAGCAGCTCGGGCAGATCGCGCACCTGGCGGTCGCTGAAGGCCGTCGGCTCCGGCGGCACTACCAGCAGGCGGCTGGCCGCACGCTCGGCCAGCGGCGCCTGGGCAATCAGCTCGTCGGGCAGGTCGTAATGGAAATCGGACTTCTTCAAGGCGAGGCGGTACAGCGGTTTGGGGGCGCTAGTTTAGCGGGACATGTTGAGGACATCCTTCTCCCATCGGGAGAAGGTGGCGCGCAGCGCCGGATGAGGGTACGGGCGAAGCACTATTGGCGTTCGAGCACACGGGGCTTCGCCCCGTACCCTCACCCCAACCCCCGCTCCGCGCCCCCGCCCGCGCTTGCGGCGCGGGCGCTCCAAGGCACGCGCGCCAGCCGTGCCTTCTCGCCCCGCAGGGAGAGGGGCTTTGCTAGCTCCCGATTCCCCATTCACCGCTCGAACTTCGTCGACAAAATGATCGACGTCGTCGTGCGCTCCACACCATCGATGGCGCCGATGGCGTCGGTGAGCACGTCCATTTCGTTGACGCCGCCCACCACCCCCAGGGCGATCAGGTCGTAGGCGCCGCTGACCGAATGCAGCAGGCGCACCTCAGGGATGTCGCGCAGCGCCTTGACCACGGCCGGCATCTTCTTGGGCAGCACGGTGATCAGGATGTGCGCGCGGATGCGGCCCTGCTCGTAGTCGTCATGGGTGCGCACGGTGTAGCCGCTGATCACGCCGTCGCGTTCGAGCTTTTCGATGCGGCTCTGCACCGTGGTGCGCGAGAGCCCGAGCCGGCGCGCGATCTGCGCGGTGGAGGCACGCGCGTCTTCGCGCAGCAGCGATAACAGGCGTTCGTCGGATGGGGTGATCTTCACAATGCGCATTCGTTTCGTCGAATCGCCGAAAATACCGTACTTCCTGCCCAGATTCACGCTGCCAAACGCCGATCTTCTGCCGATAATAGAAGAACAACGCCACCTTGCAGGAGATGCGCCATGTCCGTCCTCGCCCCGCTCGCCCCGCTGCGTGCCCATGCCGGCCGCCGCCTGACCGATGGCCTGGACGATGCTGCCATCGTGCGCCTGGCCGCCAACCACCCCGACCTGCAACACGCCATCACTGCGGCAGCCGCCGAATACGCGCTGGTGCGCGATGAGGCCGCCGACCTGCTGGACCTGGACGAAGACGCCCAGATCGCCGCGGTGCAGGACGGCTTCATCAACTTCTACGCCGACGATGCGGTGACGCCATACGTGGCGCTGGCCGCACGCGGGCCGTGGGTGGTCACGCTCAAGGGCGCGGTGCTGTACGACGCTGGCGGCTACGGCATGCTCGGCTTCGGCCATACGCCGGCCGCGGTGCTCGAGGCCATGGCGCGCCCGCAGGTGATGGCAAACGTGATGACGCCCAGCCTGGCGCAGCGCCGGCTCGACCGCGCCCTGCGCGCCGAGATCGGCCATACCCGTGGCGGCTGTCCGTTCGCGCGCTTCATGTGTCTCAACTCCGGCTCCGAAGCGGTCGGTCTGGCCGCGCGCATCGTCGATACCAACGCCAAGCTGCACACCGACCCGGGCGCGCGTCACGCTGGTGCCAGCATCAAGCGCGTGGTGGTCAAGGGCAGCTTCCATGGCCGTACCGACCGCCCCGGCCTGTACTCCGATTCCAGCCGCAAGACCTACACCAAGTACCTGGCCAGCTACCGCGACGAAGACTCGGTGATTGCGATTGCGCCCTACGATGTGGCCGCGTTGCAACGCGCCTTCGACGAGGCGGCGCGCAATCACTGGTTCATCGAAGCGGTGTTCCTGGAACCGGTGATGGGCGAAGGCGACCCGGGGCGTGCGCTGCCGGCCGAGTTCTACGCCGCCGCGCGTGCGCTCACCCGCGCGCACGGCAGCCTGCTGCTGGTGGATTCCATCCAGGCCGGCCTACGCGCGCATGGCGTGCTGTCGGTGGTGGACTACCCGGGCTTCGAGCAGCTGGACCCGCCGGATCTGGAAACCTATTCCAAGGCGCTCAACGCCGCGCAATACCCGCTGTCGGTGCTGGCAGTGACCGAGCACGCCGCGCAGGTGTACCGCAAGGGCACATACGGCAACACCATGACCACCAACCCGCGTGCGCTGGACGTGGCCTGCGCCACGCTGGCCTTGTTCACCCCGCAGGTGCGCGACAACATCCGCACCCGCGGCGCGCAGGCGATTGCCAAGCTGCAGGCCCTGCAATCGGAACTGGGCGGCCTGATCACCAAGGTCCAGGGCACCGGCTTGCTGTTCTCGTGTGAGCTGGCGCCGCAGTTCAAGTGTTACGGCGCAGGCTCCACCGAAGAGTGGTTGCGCCACCGCGGCGTCAACGTGATCCACGGCGGCGAGAATTCGCTGCGCTTCACCCCGCATTTTGCCATGGACGAAGAAGAACTGGACCTGCTGGTCGGCCTGATCGCGCGGGCATTGAAGGAAGGCCCGCGCCAGACCCAGGCCGAGGCCGCCTGATCCGGGCGGGTGCGCATCGGCTGCAGCGCAGTCGATGCGTGCGTGGTGGTAACGCGCCTGCCCCGCCCGGTGGGTGTGACGCGGGGTGAAGCGCTTGCTTTGGGTGACCAGCTGATTGCGATCATGCTGGCCGCGGCAGTCGGGGCAGTGCAGCCCGATCGGCCGTCACGCATCGCAGCGTGATGGCAAGCTGCGCTGCGAAGTACATGACGTCCGCATCCTTTCGCGTGACTGAATGCCACAGCGCCAGACCCAAGGCGTCACCTGTCGGCTGCTGCTCAGATCGGCACGGCACTCAACTTGCGCCGCAGATAATTGGTCACCGCGCGCCGTGGCGATTTTCCCCGCCACGATGCCCAGCACAGGTGCGAGCCCACCGCGGCCTTGCCACCACGATGACCCAAACCGAACCAGGTGCGGTCCGGGTGGAACGCATCGCGCGGCGGAAACACGATGCCCGCAAACTGTGCAGCGTGCGCGTTGTAGAAACGCGTCAACCCGCGCGGCCCGGAAATCATCGGAATCTGACGGTGGTCCTCCAGCGTTTCCGGCGCATGCACGTTGAAGATGTGCTCGATGAACGCGCGCCAGAACGGATGACCCATTTCGGAGCCGAACACGGCATTGCCGATCTTGAAGTCGTCGTGGCCCGGAGCGCCTTCTTCGATCGGCAACACGCACTGCTGCGACAGCACGTCCTCACCCAGCGGACGCAACAGTTTGTAATCGGTATCGAAGTAAAACCCGCCATGCGCATGCATATAGGCACAGCGCGCAATATCCGCCTTCATCACGCCGAAGCGGATGCGCTCGTAACGCTCGGCAAACTCCGGGAATGCACGCCGCATCAGCTCCGAATTATCGGCATCGTCCCAGAGGTGACACGTCCATCCAGGCAGCAGGCGCTGCAAACGGTCGCAAATCCTGCGCTCCTCCCACAGCAGCTGCTTGGTCGGTGCGGTCAGGTGAAAGAGCTGGGGAATCATGGGCACGGCTCGGTGGGGCTGGGGGGAACCGGACCCTGCGCCGTGGCACCGCATTGCAGGGCGTCACGGACACGAGTCCGGCACACCCAACGTAGCCGCATTATCAATGTGACGTAATTCGCATTTTTTGATAGGACGCCCGCGGGTTATTCGAAGAATCTATACGCGCGCGAAGTTTCCTCACACCGCCCTCATTTACCACGACGATTCGCCTGAATAATCGTCGCGTTGTCATATTTACTTCACTCCCAACACCGATCCGCCCGCCCTTTCAACGTCGCCTCGCGCGGACACGTGCGTGGGGCGATACGTCCCTGCGCATGCTCGATCAACCGCTTTGCACCCTGTGCATCGCGTTGCAATTCGAATGCGTCGTACAAGCGGCCCGTGGCGGTGCGCGATTCATACACCAGGTGCTGCCTGTCCAGTCGAAGCACCTGATACAACTGGGTGTCTTCACCCACCGGCCGCATGGACTTGCGCGCCATGTCCGAGAGGCGGTACTGCTTGGGCCCGGCCACCGACACCACGAATACCGGCGTTGCCTGCCCCGGCTGGTCGCCGCGCCGGCCATAGGTGTGGTCATGGCCTTGCAGTACCAGATCCACCTTGTGCCGGCGAATCACCGGCAAGACCTGCTCCACCAGTTTTTCGTTCTCGCGATCGGCACGTGGCGAGAAGAACGGCTGATGGATGAGCACGATCGACCATGGATGCGGGTTGTCGGCCAATACCTTGTCCAGCCACTGCGCCTGCGCCGGGCCGGTGCCCAGATCCAGCACCGAGGTGCCATCGAGCACGGCAATGCGCACGCCCTGATAATCGAACCAGTAGCTGGTGCGCGCGGTGGCCGAGGGCCCGTTGCGCGGCAATGCGAAGGTCACCGGCCAATGGTTGCCCAGGGTGCGAGTCGCCTGCGGAGACTCGTCGCCTTCCTCGTGATACTCGTGGTTGCCCGGCGCCGGCGCCACCGCCGTGCCTTCGAGCAGCCAGCGCCCGGCTTCGAACCATTCCGCCCACTCGTTGTCGTCCTGGCCGTCCTTGCCGCTGACCAGATCGCCGGCGAACAACGCAAGCCGCGCCTCCGGCGCCGAGCGCCATGCCTGGCGGATCACCCGCGAGACCAGGCTGAGGTTCTTGTTCTGAGTATCACCGAAATACAGCAGCGTCAGCGGGGCGTCCGGCGTGGCAGCGGTACGGAACTGATTCCAGGCACCCCAGGTGTCGTGGCCCTGCACACGGTAGGCATACAGCGTGTCCGGCGTGAGCCCGGCGATCTCGGCCCGGTGATGGTGCGAGCTGCCATTTTCGCTGGCCAGCGTCGCCGTGGTGGCACGGATGCGCCGCGGCGTGCCCAGGTCGGGCGAATCGCCGGCAACCACCAGTTCCAGCCAGGGCTGGCTGACGCTGGCATCGGTGCGCCAGGCCACCGCAAACCCGGTGGCCGCATCCTGCGCCGGCGTGGCGACGATGCGGTCGGGAAAGCCGTCGGCCACATAGTGGGTGGAGCCGGCCGGCACCTGCGTGTTTGGCTCGGCAGCGCGCTCGGCCGCACATACCTGGCCAGCGGCCAGCGCAAGCACCGACACCACCACGGACAGCACCCTGCGTGGAGCGTTCATGGCGCGCAGTCCTTCAGCCGCAAGGTGCGCGCGATGTCGCGCCAATCGAAGGCCGCCACCGCCTGGTCGTCGTGCAGCGCGTAGAACACGCCACCGGGAAAGCGCGCGTCGCCACGTTGGTCCAGCCACACACCGTCGGTGTTGGCAGTCACCCGGCCGGCGAAGGCGCCCACGTGCGCCAGCGTCTTGCGGTCGAACACCTGGAATACGCTGCGGTCCTTGAACTGATCGGTGGCGATCCAGTAACCGCTGCCGTCGGCGCATTGCAGCAAGGTCAGGCCTTCGGCCTGCGCCTTGAACAGCCCGGTGCCGACATTGCGCCCGCGGTAGCGCCCGTCCATGCCGTATTCGCGCAATTGGGTGCCGACGGCCACGTCCTCTTCGGCAATCATCAGCCGCGCATTGGCCTCGTCGCCGAAGACCGACTCGGCAATACGGATGGCACCGGCCTCGGTGGTATCGCCAAAGCTCTGCGTCAGCCGCGCCTGCCAGCCCTGCCCTGCTGCGTTCAGCTGATAGCGCCGGAAACGCTGGCCCAGCTCGGCCAGCGGCGGCGGCTGGTCCTTGTTGGCCGGCGACATGTAGTTGTCGCTGACCACCACCTCGTAGCCGCCGTCGTGCTTGCGCACCCACAGCCCATAGGGCTCGCGCAGCGCATCCTGGCCGAACGCGGTCAGCGGCCTGAAATCCGGCAGCGAAAACACCTGCACGCGGCGGTTGTCGCGCTCCACCACGAACACCAGGTCATCCACCACCGAAATACCGTTGGGGCGATCCAGCTTGCCCAGCGCCTTGCCCTTGCCGCCCACCACCCGTAGCCGCTTGCCGCTGTCGCCGTCGAACACCACCAAGGCATGCGTGGCCTTGGCCGTGGCGATCACCCAGCGGCTGCCATCGGGGGCGCGCCAGCTGGCCGGCGAATCCAGGTTATCGGTGGGCGTGAGCGCGGTGATGAAGGCTTCGGGTACCACGTCGTGCGCCACCTTCGCTTCGCTGAGCGTGGGATCCTGCAGCAATGCTTCGTCGGCTTCGCGGTCGACGGCGTGGGTTGCACAGCCGACCAGCGCCATCGCGCCTGCCAGCACGGTGCCCTGCAACAACACGGCGGCCCGCATCACAGTGCCACCTTCAGGCCGAGCGCATAGGTCCGGCCATATTCTTCGTTTTGCAGGGTGCGCGAGCGCACGCCCTGGTACAGCTCCAGCGGTTCGTCCAGCAGGTTCTGCGCTTCCAGGTACAGGCTGACGTGGCTGTTGAACTGATAACTCATGCTGACATCCAGCTGGGTATGCGGGGCGACGTAGATATCGTACGCACGACGCTGTCCGATGGTGTCCAGGTACTCGCTGCGGTACACCGCTGCCACGCGTGCACTGAAGCCGTACTTTTCGTAACCCAGATGGCCGCTGTAGATGCGCTTGGACGAGCGCGGCAACATGAAGTCCTCGCCGGCGCGATCGCTCAGGCCCGGGTCGAAATCGCTGTCCAGCGCGGTGGCGCTGGCGCCGAGCAGCAGGCCGTTCCAGCCTTCGGGCAGGAAGTCCAGGCTCTGCTGCCAATTGAATTCGGCACCGCGCACCTTGGCGGTGTCGCCATTGATCGCGCGCGTCACCTGCAGGCCGGGGAATTGCGCATCGGTGGTGCTGATGGTCTGCACGATGTAGTCGTCGATCGACTTGTCGAACACGCCCAGCGACACCAGGCCGGTGCTGCCGATGTACTTCTCGAACGACAGGTCCAGGTTGGTGGAGCGGTACGGGTTGAGATCGGGGTTGCCGATGTTCACCTCGTTGTCGCCGCGATTGATGCTCACCCGTGGCGACACATCGCCGAACGAAGGCCGCGACAGGGTCTTGTTGGCCGCAAAGCGCAGCACCCAGTCGTTGCCGCTGTCGTAGCGCAGGTGCAGGCCCGGCAGCACGTTGGTGTAGCTGCTGGACGCTTCGCGCGGGGTCACTGTGGCGGTGCGGCCGTCTTCGGCCACGTCCACCTGGTTGCCGGTGGCGTTGAACTGGGTGTTTTCCACGCGCACGCCGGCAATCATGCGCAACGCGCCGATGTCCCAGGTTCCCATCGCGTAGGTGGCGAACACGTCTTCGGTGGCGGTGTAGTCGTCCTGCAACGATAGCTGCTGGTTGGCGCCGACATCCTGCGGGCGGGCGCTGTAGAGATTGCCCGACGCGCGCCAGTAGCGGCGCATGCCGTCCGACCCGATGCTCTGGCCCAGGGTGCCGCCGCGATGCTCCGGCGGCGCCGTGGTCCAGCTGCTCGGATCGATGGCCGGGCCGCGACGCAGCTCGCGTTCGTCCACGTTGACATCGCGCTCGCGCCAGCGGCCAAGCACGCCCATCTTCAGGCTGGAATGTTCACCGTCGAAGCGCACATTGAGTTGCGCGCTGTGCTCGCTATCGTCCACCGTCTTGGGTGCGAGCACGAAACGATCGAACACGAACTCCTGGTTGCTCTGCCAGCCGTTATCCGAAAACCCCAGGCGCGGGATGCCGCTGCGCTGGTCCACCGTGGCCGAGAGGTCGTCGCCGTCGTAATCGAAGTAGGCCTCCATCTCGTCGTTCACCCGCTCGGTGGTCTTGGTGTAGCCGGCCTTGTAATCGATGGTGGCGCTGCTCAGGCGGTTCTCGCCACCGACGCTGATGGCGGTGTTGTCTTCCTTCTTGGTGCGGTAGCGCACGCGCTTGGAGATGCTGTCGGCCGGCAGATCGGCCACGTTGTAGGTGCCATCGCCATTGGCGCTCACCTGGCCGTCGGCAAGGCCGAAGATGGTGCGCTGGCGCGTTTCGGCATCGTCGAAACGGCTGTACAGCGAGCGCAGGTAGTAGCGGTTGTCCGCATCCGGGCGCCAGTCCAGATTGAGGTTGGCGCCCATGCGGGTCCGCTCGATGAAGTATTTGCGGCGCTGCACCTGGCCAGCGAACAGATCGTCGGCGGCGCCACCTTCGAAGCTGTCGTAGGCCACTTCGGTATTGTCCGATTCGAACTCGCGGTCCTGGTAGTTCACCCCCACCGCCACGCCGAAGGTGCCGCCGACAATATCGCTGTAGTTGAACGCGCCCTTGGGGCTGGTCTTGCCGGACAGCGACTGATGGCTGCCCTCGATCGAGCCGCGCAGCGTGCGCCCATCGCGGTCGAAGGCGGAGGTGGATTCGACCTGGATGGCGCCACCGATCGAATCGCCCGGCATGTCCGGGGTCGGCGACTTCACCACCTTCAGGCGCTCGGTGGAATCGGAGGGGATCACGTCCAGCGGCGTGGAACGCGTGCCGTCTTCGGGCGTGCCCATGTTCATGCCGTCGATGGTCACGCTGTTGAGCGCCGAATCCAGGCCGCGGATGACCACAAAACGCCCTTCGCCCTGGTCGCGGGTGACGCTGACACCGGGCAGGCGCTGCAAGGATTCTGCAACATTCTTGTCGGGGTAACGCCCCAGCGCATCGGAGGCGACGGCGTCCTGGATGGCATCGGAGGCGCGCTTGAGGTCGACCGCGCGCTCCTGCGCTTCCTGTTGCGGGCGCACTTCCAGGCGTTCCAGATCGATGGCGGCTGCACCGCTGGCGGCGCCGCCGGCGGCAACAGGCTCTGCCGCATGTGCCTGCGGGCCCCAGCCGGCGCTCGCCAGCGTCAGCGTGATCGCCAGACAGAGCGGAGTCTTGTTCGACACGAGTGCTTCCCCAATCGGTTAAGAATGGGTGTGCACACTATGTCCGCGACGTTTCACCGACATGACATGTGCAAGCGCGATCACATGCGCACTGTGGCGACGCCCCGGCTGGCTGCGGCACACTGTGCCTCTTTCCTGCCTGTCGCCGCCCATGAAAATCGTCGAAGTCCGCCATCCCCTCGTCCAGCACAAAATCGGCCTGTTGCGCGATGCCGCCCTGAGCACCAAGGGCTTTCGCGAACTGGTCACCGAGCTGGGCACCCTGCTCGCCTACGAGGCCACGGCGAACCTGGACACCGAATCGCATGTGCAACAGGGCTGGGCCGGCCCGGTGAGCGTGCAGCGCATCGCCGGGGCCAAGATCACCCTGGTGCCGATCCTGCGTGCGGGCCTGGGCATGCTGCCCGGTGTGCTGGCCCTGATCCCGGCCGCACGCGTCAGCGTGGTCGGCCTGCAGCGCGACGAAGAAACCCTGCAGCCGGTGCCCTACTTCGAACGCCTCACCGGCCGCCTGGAAGAACGCGAGGCGCTGATCCTGGACCCGATGCTGGCCACCGGCGGCACTCTGATCGCCACCATCGACATGCTCAAGCGCGCCGGCGCCCGCCGCATCAAGGGCATCTTCCTGGTCGCTGCACCGGAAGGCCTGAAGGCCCTGGAAGCAGCGCATCCGGACGTGGAGGTCTACACCGCCGCCATCGACGACCACCTCAACGAAAAGGGTTACATCCTGCCCGGCCTGGGCGATGCGGGCGACCGGATCTTTGGCACGCGGGTGGAATAAACGGCGCTGGCTTGAAGCCCCTCTCCCCGGGAGAGCCCCTCTCCCCTCGGGACGGGAAGGCAGCGCTTGCGCGCGATGGCGCGCGTGCCTTGGAGTGCCCGCGCCGCAAGCGGGGGTTGGGGGGCGCAGCGGGGGCTGGGGTGAGGGTACCGGGCGAAGCAGGCGGCGCGTCACCGGTGAAGGCGCGTGGCGACGCGTTTGTCATTGCAGGCACTGGCAACTCATTGAGGCGCACCCTCATCCGGCGCTACGCGCCACCTTCGCCTGACGCGAGAAGGGAAGCCTCCCTGAATTACAGCGGCTTAGCCCCTCTCCCCTCGGGAGAGAGGTTGGGGTGAGGGTACGGTGCGTCAGTGTTCCTGCCGACGCCGTACCCTCATCCGGCGCTATGCGCCAGCTTCTCCCGAGGGGAGAAGGAATAGCTCAGCGTGCGATCGCTACGATGGTGCCGGCACCGCGTTGAACAACGCACGCCCTAACGCGTCGATGCCTCAATCGCCGCGCTCACATACACCAGCGGCGCGTTCCAGTTGATGGCCACCTCGTTGGTCGCGTAACTGCAGGTGTCATCCAGATACGACAGCGCCGGCAACGTGGACGGATAGGCCACCTTGCAGTCCTTGGCGTCCTGATGGCCCGGCTGCGGGCCCCCGGCCAGCCAGCCCGGTACCGGCGCGGCGATGCCGTCCGCTTCGGAGGGGCGATGGTGGATATGCATCGGCGTGCGCTGCCCGACCCCGGTAACGAACGATAGGCCCAGCGGATTGCGGCCCAGGATGTAATCCAGGTGCGACTGCGCGGCATCCAGATACGTGCGCTGCCGGGTCAGGCGATAGCCTTGCAACAACATCATCGCGCGGTTGAGCACCGCGGCATTGCTGCCCCAGACGAAATCCTTGTCGTTCATCGCCAGCCGCCATGGCGATGCCTGCCACGCATCGGCCAGCTGCTGCGCCAGGCCGGTGATTTCGCGCGTGATGCGGGCACGGTCGGCATGCGGGGTCAGCGTGTCGCGGTGCGCGGCCAGCGACATCCAGGCCAGTCCGCCGACGCTGCCCCAATTCGGCACGCTGGCCGGCACGTTGCGCGCCAGCATCGCATCGTAGAACTTGTCCTCGCCGGTGGTCACGTACAGCTCCGCTGCTGCCCAGGCAAATTCGTCGTCCACCTGCGCGTCGTCGTAGCCGCCGGTGCGCACATCGTCGGGCTGGCGATAGATCACATCCGGATGCTGTTGCGCCCACGTCCACGCGGCCCGCGCGGCCTTCAACATGCGTGCCGACATGCCCGGATACTGTTTGTCGAAGGGTGCATACACCCGGCTGGCCGCGGCCATCACCGCGGCAAAGTCCAGCGTGGCGGCAGTGGCCTTCATCACCACATAGCGTTGCTGTTTGGCTTGGTCCGGCATCACCAACCCGTCGAACTGCTTGTCGGTGAGCTTGTGGTAGACGCCGCCATCGGCCGGGTCCTGCATGGCCAGCATCCATTCCAGGTTCCACCAGGTCTCCTGCAGGATGCCCGGCACGCCGTGCGCGTCGTCGGGAATGGTCAGGGGCTTGGCCTTGAACAGCGCCGGATAGTGTTCGTAGGCTGCCAGCAAGGTGTAGGTGCTGATGCCGGAATTGACGATGTACTTGTTGTAGTCGCCGGCGTCGTACCAGCCCTTGGGCGCACTGATCACGCTGTCGGCCGGGCGCGTGGCCGAGGCCGCCGTTGGATGGATACGCACCTGCGTATCCGGATGCCCGGCCGCACGCGCATAGCGCCCGGCAAACTGCGCCGGCAGCGCGGTACTGGCGCGGTTGAAATAGAACGCCTTCAGCGACGCGTCGACCACCGGCTGGTAGGCATGCGCGTCGATCGGGAACGGATCCGATGCCGGCAGCCCGTCGACCTTCAACCGGTAGGTGCCGGCCGCACGCAGGCCGGAAAAATCCGCCACCCGCGCCTGCTGCCCGGCTGGCGTCCATAGCGCTGGCGGTTGCAAGGTGCCTTGCAGCACCTTGCGGCCCTGCGCATCTTCCAGCGCGAAATGGTCCGCTTTCAGCACCTCGCCCTGCGCTAGCCCGACCACCGCCAGCTTGGTCGAGCCCGGCAAGTACCCAAGCTGATTGACGTGGATCGCGCCTGCCGAACGGGGCGCGCTGAGTTCGGCGGCGCAGGCACCCAGGGGAAGCAGCAGCGCGGTGACAGACAACAGGATGACAGGAGTTTTCATGCGCCCATGGTGGCCGCACCCTAGCGCCGCTACAAGCCCAGATCGCCGCAACGCGCCGAGTCGTGTACTGATGGCACCTCTGGAGTCGTTCGAAGATTGCACATTGCCGCCAACCGCGTCGCATTGTTCCGGCGATCAAACCTGGTCCAACGCTCCCGCTGCTCACATCCTGGCTTGCACGGGAAAACCAACCTGACTCCTAGTCGGAACGCCCGTGATTTACATGGTTTACGCCAATTCTCCTCATCACAGGCCGGCTAACGTGGCATGGCGCTCCACGCTGTGTCGTCCCTATCGCAGCGACAGGCGCATCCCCATCATCACCAGGAGACATCCGATGAACATCATCGATAGCGACAACAAACCCATCGCACCCGGCACCCTGAGCCCCGAACAGCACCAGGCCAAACAACGCGGAATGCCGCGCTGGAAACCCTTCCTGGGGGGCAATACAAATCCGGACATCTACGTGCTGGAAGGCAAGCTAGTCGTACGCCTGCTTGACGCCTCCGTGCAGAGCAAGAAGAGCAACCCCGATTACAGTGACTACACCGTCTATGAAGCCAAGGGCCACTATTACGGGCTGTTGGAATGACCCGCGATGGGCCACGATGGGCCACGATGCAAAACGATCGCAGCCAGGCAGCAGGCACCGGCCTGCCACCTGGCTGCGCATCATTACGGACTGGCTTGCGAGCCGACGTTCGCTTCCAGCTGCACCTGCGCCTTGCCCACCGGATTACGCGGGTCACTGCCGCCACTGAGCACGTTGCGGCGCTTGTCCCATTCCACGGTCTGCAGGTTGCCCCACACGTGGCTGGAGCCGCGGCCGCCCTCGGCGCTGTCGCCTGGCAGTTTGAGGGCGTGGCCCATCGCTTCCAGGCCCTTGGCGGTCTGCGGCGAGAAGGCATCGGTTTCGGCGTCGATGACGTCCGGCAGCCACTGGTGGTGATATCGCGGTAGCGCGCTCACTGCCTGTGCATCCAGGTCTGCGTCGTAACCGAGGATGCCGAGCAGCACCATGGTGATGATGCGGCTGCCGCCCGGCGTGCCCAGCACGATGGCCTTGTCGGCGGACTCCATGAACGTGGGCGTCATCGAGCTGAGCATGCGCTTGCCCGGCTTGGGCGCGTTGGCCGCATAGCCCATCACGCCGAAGGCATTCGGGGTGCCCGGCTTGAGCGCGAAGTCGTCCATTTCGTTGTTGAGCAGCACGCCGGTGCCCTTGGGGATCAGGCCCGAGCCGTACAGCAGGTTCACCGTCTGGGTGGCGCCCACGCGATTGCCTTCGCCATCGATGATCGAAAAGTGCGTGGTCTCGTCGTCTTCAAGCGGCGTGGGGTTGCCCGACAGCAGATCGCTGGGCGTGGCCTTGTCCGGATTGATCGTGGCGCGCAGGCCTTGCGCGTAGTCCTTGCTGGTCAGCACGCGCTGCGGCACATCCACAAAGTCCGGGTCGCCCAGGAAGAAGGTACGGTCGCGGTAGGCGCGACGCATCGACTCCACCACCAGATGGGTGCGGTGCACGTCATCGAGTTTATTCACGTCCCAGCCTTCCAGAATCTGCAGCATGGCCGCCAGCGCGATACCACCGGAGGACGGCGGCGGTGCGGTGGTGATCTTCCAGCCGCGGTAATCGAACTGGATCGGCGTGCGCTCCTTGACCCGATACCCGGCGAGCTCGGCGGCCTTCCACTGACCACCGGCCTGCTTCACGCCGGCCAGCAGCTTCTTGGCGGTCTCGCCCTTGTAGAAGCCGTCGAAGCCCTTGTCGCCGATCAGCTGCAGCGTATGCGCCAGCTCCGGCTGCTTGAAGATCTCGCCTTCGGCAATGGGTTTGCCGCCGCGCAGATACACCTGCCGCGTGCCGGGGTAGCGCTCCATCACTTCGCGCCGCGAGGCATAGCCTTTGGCCATGCGCGCGTACACCGGGAAACCGTCGGTCGCGATGCGGATCGATGGCGCCAGCGACTGCTTCAGCGGCAGCCGGCCGTGCTTGGCAGCCAGCTCCACCAGCGCCGCCGGCAGCCCAGGAATACCGGCCGACCACGCGCCGTTGACCGAGCGGTCACGGTCCAGCTCGCCTTTCTTGTCGAGGAACTGCGCTTCGGTGGCCGACTCGGGCGCGGTTTCGCGCGCGTCCAGCATCACGTCCTTGCCGGTCTTGGCGTCGTGCAGCAGGAAGAAACCACCGCCACCCAGCCCCGAGCTGATCGGCTCGACCACCGCCAGCGTGGACGACACCGCAACCGCGGCATCGAATGCATTGCCGCCCTCGCGCAGGATCTGCAGGCCGGCATCGGTGGCCAGCGCATGGCCGCTGGCGATCGCCGCGCCAGGCGGATGCGCGGCAACCGGTGCGGTGCTGGCCGCTGCCGGCTTGGCGCCGTCGGCAGACCACACAGGCGGTGCCAGCACCAAGGCCAGCAACAACAGGCCGCGCAGGGAGAAACGTGGGGAGAAAGTGCTCACGGGGCGGGAGGCTCCTGTTCGTACAGTTCGGGATGATCGCGCTGCAACTGCATCAGCTTGGCCAGCAATTGATCATGGGTTTCCGGAATGTCCGGATCCGGGTCGATGCATTCGACCGGGCACACCACCACGCATTGCGCTTCGTCGAAATGGCCCACGCACTCGGTGCAGCGTGCCGGGTCGATGACGTAGATGGTCTCGCCCATCGAGATGGCCTGATTCGGGCACGCCGGCTCGCAGACGTCGCAGTTGACGCAGAGCTCGTTGATTTTTAGCGACATATCGACACCACCATGCGATGCGGGGCAGCGCGATTCAACTGCAGGCGCTGGAACGCAACGTACTGCTGCAGGCGGGCGCAGATGGCGCGGATGATGACCACCTGGACAGCGCCTTGTGCGCTGTCGGACACCGGCCTGACACGGCCGGCTCCGGTGACGTGCGGAGTCAGCATGCTGCTGACTCCACACACGGCGGCCGGGTGCGCCCTCCCGCGCATCCGGCCTGGTACGGCATTACTTGGCTTCAACGAAGGTGTATTCCACGCCCTTGGGCTGGACGATGGTCTGCACACGGGCATTTTCGGCAGCGTCGCCGATGAACAGCACGCGCACGCCCTTCATCGAATCCGGCTGCACGTCCTTGAACGCGGCGTCGATCAGGTCGGCCATCTTGGTGGACGCGGACGAACCGAAGGCCAGCATGTTGCCTGGCTGCACGCCACGCGCCAGCGCGGTCTTGACGCTTTCCAGCTGACGCTCGTAGCTGCCGGCGAACTCGGCATCGGACTCCGGCGGCAAGTAGTACAGGAACGGGCTGTTGGTGGTGGCGCCCAGGTTCTGGCCAACCACTTCCTGCAGGTACTTCTTCCAGCCGGCGTTGTCGTCCTTGGCCGGTGCCTTCAGCGGCGCCGGAGCGGCAGCGGCGGTCGGCGCCGGCTCTTCCTTCTTGCAGGCGGTGACCGCCAGTGCGGCGATCGAAGCGAGCGCCAGAGCGCGCATGGTGTGTTTCATGAAACTCCTCCCTTTGAAATGCATGTGGTGATGTAACTGCAAAAGCTCAGGCCTGCGCGCGGGATTCGCGCACCTGCCGCAACGCCTCGACGACCGAGGCCGGAACGAAGCCGGACACATCCCCGCCCAGACGCGCAATCTCGCGCACCAGCGACGAGGAAATGAAGCTGTATTGCTCGGCCGGGGTCAGGAACAGGGTTTCCACCTCCGGGATCAGATGGCGGTTCATGCTGGCCATCTGGAATTCGTATTCGAAGTCGGACACCGCACGCAGGCCGCGCAGCAGCACGCCGGCGCCCATGTCGCGCACGAAATGGGCAAGCAGGGTGTCGAACCCGCGCACCTCCACGTTGGCATGCGCGGCCAGGGCTTCCTGCGCCAGCGCCACGCGTTTTTCCAGCGGCAGTGCCGGGCCCTTGGACGGGCTGTAGGCAACTCCCACCACCACGCGTTCGAACAGCGGCGCGGCGCGGTTCACCAGGTCGATGTGGCCATTGGTGATCGGGTCGAAGGTACCGGGATAGACGGCGGTGCGGCTGTTGGCCACGCTCATACGGAAACTACCGGGGTCGGATCGCTCTTCAGTGTAGCAGTGGCCCGGCGGTACAGCGCATAGCGCACCTCCCGGGTGCCGCCCTCGCGGTGCAGGTGCCAGCCGGCAGGCAGCGGGGGCACGCCGTCGGCGGGTGCTTCCAGGTACAGCCAGGCCTCGGCGGCCAGATGCCGGGGCAAGCGGTCCAGCACGCCGGGCCACAGCCCGGCGGCGAACGGTGGGTCGACGAACACGATGTCGGCCTGGGCCGGCGGGGCGTGCTCCAGCCAGCGCAGCGCGTCGTCCTGCAGCACCTGCACCTGGCCGGCGGCATCCAGCTTGCGCACATGCTCGCGTAGCCGCTGCGCCAGGCCGGGGTCGCGCTCGATCAGGGTGGCATGCGCGGCGCCGCGCGAGACCGACTCCAGCCCCAGCGCGCCGGAGCCGGCGAACAGGTCCAGCACGCGCGCACCAGGCAGGCGCGGCATCAGCCAGTTGAACACGGTCTCGCGGACGCGGTCGCTGCTCGGGCGCAGGCCCGGCAGGTCGGGCACCGCCAGTCGCGTGTTGCGCCAGCGCCCGCCCACGATGCGCACCTGGCCTTCCGCGCCGCGCGGCGCCGGGCGCGCCGGGCGGCTCATCGCCGCGTACCCGGCGTGGGCAGGCAATGGCGGCGCAGGGATGGCACGAGTGGCGGCATGGGTCGGGGCGCGGTCAATGGCCGTCCATGATACCGCTGTGGCTGCCGTCCCCGCCCCGCCCTGCCCGCCGATGCACCACACATTCGGGCACGCCCGCCTTGAAAAAATCCGCCGACGGCCTCATCCCCCAGGCCATCGGCCGCGGTGCGGCCTGGACCACCATGGAGCACGACCCCAATGACCGTTGATACCGACAAGCAGACGCTGGGCTTCCAGACCGAGGTCAAGCAGCTGCTGCAGCTGATGATCCATTCGTTGTACTCGAACAAGGAAATCTTCCTGCGCGAGCTGGTCTCCAATGCCGCCGACGCCGCCGACAAGCTTCGCTTCGAAGCCTTGGTCAAGCCCGAGCTGCTGGAAGGCGGTAGCGACCTGCGCATCCGCGTCGACTACGACAAGGACGCGCGCACCGTCAGCATCGACGACAACGGCATCGGCATGAGCCGCGAGGATGCGGTGTCGCACCTGGGCACGATTGCAAAGTCCGGCACCGCCGATTTCCTCAAGCACCTGAGCGGCGACCAGAAGAAGGACGCCAACCTGATCGGCCAGTTCGGCGTGGGTTTCTACAGCGCCTTCATCGTCGCCGACCAGGTGGACGTGTATTCGCGCCGCGCCGGCCTGCCTGCCAACGAAGGCGTGCATTGGTCCTCGCGGGGCGAAGGCGAATTCGAAATCGCCAGCATCGACAAGCCCGAGCGCGGCACCCGTATCGTGCTGCACCTGAAGGAAGGCGAAGAGTCGTTCGCCGACGGCTGGACCCTGCGCAACATCCTCAAGAAGTATTCCGACCACATCGGCCTGCCGATCGAGATGCGCAAGGAGCACTACGGCGAAGAGGCCGACAAGCCCGCCGAACCCGAGTGGGAATCGGTCAACCGCGCCAGCGCGTTGTGGACGCGCCCCAAGTCCGAGATCAAGGACGAGGAGTACCAGGAGTTCTACAAGCACGTGGCGCACGACGCGGGCAACCCGCTGGCGTGGAGCCACAACAAGGTCGAGGGCAAGCTGGAATACACCTCGCTGCTGTTCGTGCCCGGCCGCGCCCCGTTCGACCTGTACCACCGCGACTCGGCCAAGGGCCTGAAGCTGTACGTGCAGCGCGTTTTCATCATGGACCAGGCCGAGCAGTTCCTGCCGCTGTATCTGCGCTTCATCAAGGGCGTGGTCGATTCGTCGGACCTGTCGCTCAATGTCTCGCGCGAGATCCTGCAATCCGGCCCGGTCGTGGATTCGATGAAGTCCGCATTGACCAAACGCTCGCTGGATATGCTGGAGAAGCTGGCCAAGGACAAGCCGGACGACTACGCGACGTTCTGGCGCAACTTCGGCCAGGCATTGAAAGAAGGCCCGGCCGAAGATTATGCAAACCGCGAAAAGATCGCCGGCCTGCTGCGCTTCTCCTCAACGCATGACACCACCGGCGCGCAGAGCGTGGGCCTGGCCGATTACGTGAGCCGTCTGGCCGAGGGCCAGGACAAGCTGTACTACCTCACCGGCGAAAGCTACGCGCAGATCAAGGACAGCCCGCACCTGGAAGTGTTCCGCAAGAAGGGCATCGAAGTGCTGCTGCTCACCGACCGCATCGACGAATGGCTGATGAGCTATCTCACCGAGTTCGACGGCAAGTCGTTCGTGGATGTGGCACGCGGCGACCTGGACCTGGGCAAGCTGGATTCGGAAGAAGACAAGAAGGCGCAGGAAGAAGTCGCCAAATCCAAGGAAGGCCTGGCCTCGCGCATCAAGGCCGCCCTGGGCGACGACGTGGCCGAAGTGCGCGTCTCGCACCGCCTGACCGATTCCCCGGCAATCCTGGCCATCGGCCAGGGCGACCTGGGCCTGCAGATGCGTCAGCTGCTGGAAGCCAGCGGCCAGGCCGTGCCGGAGTCCAAGCCGGTGTTCGAATTCAACCCGGCCCACCCGCTGATCGAAAAGCTGGATGCGGAAGCCGACATGGACCGCTTCGGCGATCTGAGCCGGGTGTTGTTCGACCAGGCTGCGCTAGCGGCGGGCGACAGCCTCAAGGATCCAGCTGGGTATGTGCGGCGGTTGAATAAGTTGTTGTTGGAGTTGTCGGCCTAAATCCGTTGTGGCGGTGGGGTAAACACACAAAGACCGGCGTCATCGCCGGTCTTTGTATTTGAGTGTCTACAGCAATCTCCATAGCAGATGGCGTCCTCCCGCGCTAATCCTTATCAGGACTGAGCCTCGTCACTGAGCGAGGCAGTTTCGACAAGCCACTGCTACTCGCGCGCCAAGCGCTGGACGCCAGGGTGATCAAGGCGTAGGCTCGCACGCGACTGCATGGATATAGCGTCAAACAGGAAGTGCTCCCGTCGACCAAGCCGACAGGAGATCTAAAGGCTCATATCAAAGGAAGATTGCATGGACAGCGTTTCTCAGGAAACTGATTCTGCATTACGTTCGTCGCACACGCGCCCTTGCAAAGTGACGACTGCGCTGCTCAGAGTTTTACTTTGCACAGCCACCTATATTGCATCAGCTCCCAACGAGCCAGTCTTGGCACAGGCGTTGCCGCCTGCTGAATTTTGCGTATCGGGAGGATGCTATCCGACGCAAGTGGAGGCACTGGCGGCGTTGGCGGCCAGTACGCGATACGCCGGCGTCGGACAGTATCTCCAACACACATTCACCTCTGTGACCAATCCGCTTACGGGGCAGCTTTCGCTACGTTACGACGTTTTGGATCGTCCAGCGAAACAAATTGCCGATCCAATCTATACGGTTGACATGGGTGTCCACGGCCAGGGCAATCCAGGCTGTGCCGCGCCGCAGGATCCAAATTATTCGACATATTGCACGAACGAGGGCGAACTAATTAGCGCTGCGTTAGCACATCTTCGCACTCGCATCAAAAGTGGATGCAGTCTCGACCTCGGAAAAACAACCCGCGACTACAACACCACCAACCTCGGCTTGAGCGGGAATGCCATCCGCTACGGTCAAAAAGACTTTAGCAGCGAGACCACTTGCACCGCATCCAATGGCACGGTGACGAAGGGAAAGCTTAATTGGTCGATCTACAAGCGACGCCTGATTTCGTGTGAGTCCGGACTTTCCCCCAACTTCGGCGGCGGCTGGACCGATAGCGAGCTTCCGCAAGCACTGATGTGCGGGTCGAGCGCGGATTTCTCGTTCATGTCTGCCAGAGCGGGCCAGATATCGAGTTGCTCCACCGCAAACCCCTGTCACCCCACCACTGGTGACAAGACGCGGACCGAAACCGACTTCATGTTCGCGGGGAGACCCTTTTCCAGGTACTACCACTCACTCGCTCAATTCCGCGACCGCGACAACCCTTTTGCGGTTGGCTGGTCGCATAGCTACAGCGACTATCTGGTTTCAACAGACACGTACTCCCCCGTCTTGATCGATGCGGAGGGGAACTACGAAAATTTCGTCAAAGTATATGGAAACATCTATCGAGGAGCGAACTCGAATCGCATTATGATTTATCTGAATACGCCAGAGGCGCAGTATCGCCTCTTTGGGGCTTCTGGTGAGATTCGGGACTTCAACCGTGACGGTGCGCTGCTATCCGTACGAAATCCGGCAACCCCTTCTAACGACGTCACACTCTCTTACACCGAAGAACAATTGATATCGGCGACCGACGCGTCCGGCAGAAAAATCCAATTTAACTACGCACTTGATCGCCTACGATCCATCACACTTCCCGACGGAAGCCTGATCAATTATGACTATGATCGCGACTCAAACCTTACCGCAGCAGATTATGGCGATGGCAGCGTAAAGCGCTATCACTATCACGAGCAAGGTCTTGCCGACCCTAAATTGATACATCACCTCACAGGCATCACATCAGAAGATGGGCGTCGCTACGGCACGTTCAATTACGAGCCCCATGGCCGCGTCATTGGTAGTGCTTTGGAGTCCGGAAGTGAACAAGTGGACGCCGTCTCGCTCAGCTACGATAGCTCAACGACAACCAGCGTGACCTATGCGCTTGGCGAAAAGAAGATATTCAGTGCAGGATCCGGCCTGTATCGATCGCTGGAGAACCTCGCCAGTGAAGCTGGAAACGACAAGAATACTTACCTAGCCGACGGACGCTTGCAATCGAAAACCGATCGCGCGGGAACCGTCACGAAGTACGAGTACCAGCCGACATATCTATCCGCAATCGTCAAGGCGGCGGGTACCGCACAGCAACAACGCGAGGAGTTCGTTCGCGATGTCGCCAAAAACACACTGCTCGAACACAGGATTTACGACCCCAAAGGCAAGTTACGCCGGTCCAACGTTCTTACCTACAATGGACGTGGCCAGCAAATTGCCCGGACACAAACAGACGCTGTCACCGGCGTAGTGAGAACCTCACGCAATGAATACTGCGAACAAGCAGCTCTCGATGCGGGTAGCTGCCCCATCCTGGGACTGATCACACTGTCCGATGGTGCCCGCACGGATGTACCGGATACGACTGCCTACACCTACTACGGAAGCGACGATAGTTCGTGCGCTGGAGCGCCCACAACTTGCCCGCACCGCAGAGGCGATCTTTGGAAAGCCACCAATGCACTTGGACAGGTGACCGAGTATCTCGCCTACGATGGCGCAGGCCGTCCGCTTTCCATCAAAGATGCAAACGGCAACATCACCGACTACAGCTACCACCGTCGCGGCTGGCTGACCGCGGCCAAAGTGCGCGGAGCCGATCCAGCGAGCGACCTGGACGACCTTATCACACGCATCGATTACTGGCCCACCGGCCTGATCAAGCAAGTCACGCAACCTGACGGCGGATTCACTACCTTCACATATGACGGTGCGCATCGCCCGACCGATATTGCCGACAATGCCGGCAACACGCTGCACTACACCCTGGATAACGCCGGAAACCGGATCAAGGAAGACACTCGGGATGTCGCCGGAACGCTGAAACGTACGTTATCGCGCGTCTACAATCAGCTTGGGCAACTCAAGACCCAAGCGACGGCTGCAAGCGATCCAACCGACTTTGCTTATGATGCGAAAGGCAACACCGTCGCAGTGAACGACGCGTTGGGTACCGCCACGCTGAGCGAGTATGACCCGCTGAACAGGCTCGCACGCAGCTTGCAGGACGCCAGCGGCATCAAGGCCGAAACCAAATTTACTTACGACTACCAAGGCAACGTGGCCAAGGTCAGCGATCCAAAGGGATTGGGCACCACGTACGAGTACAACGGGTTTGGCGACCTGACAAAACTGGCCAGTCCAGATACCGGCGTCACCGCTTACACCTACGACAGCGCCGGCAACCGCGCCACTCAGACCGATGCGCGTGGGGTTATCACGACTTACGGCTATGACGCGCTCAATCGCCTCACCAAGCTGACATATCCAAAGCCAACCGACGGCCTGGATATCAGTTACGCCTACGACGTTGTGCCGACGGTCTGTGCGGCCGGCGAAGCGTTTGTTGTCGGCCGCCTGTCGCGCATGAGCGATGCCAGTGGCACCACCGAATATTGCTATAACGCGTTTGGCGATGTTACCCGCAAGGTGCAGACCAGCAATGGCAAAGTACTAGTGCTGCGTTACGACTACACGGTCGGAGGGCAGCTGCGGCGCATGACCTATCCGGATGGCGCGGTGGTCGATTACCTGCGCAACGCGCAAGGCCAGACCACCGAAGTTGGCGTTACCCCGGCCGGTGGCAGCCGTCAGGTACTGCTGAGCAACGCCAGCTACTATCCGTTCGGCCCGGCCGCCGGCTGGACCTACGGCAATGGCCGCACCCTCGCCCGCCGGTACGATCTGGACTATCGCCCGCAAGCGATCCAGGACACCCGCCCCGGCGGACTGGAAGTGGGCTTCGGCTTCGATCCTGTCGGCAATCTCACCGCGCTCACCCCAGCAGGCAATCCCACACCAGAGATCGGCCTGGGCTACGACACCCTTGGCCGCCTCACCGCCCTCACGGACGGTACCACTGGAACAGTCATCGACGGCTATAGCTATGACGCCACCGGCAATCGCCTCAGCGCCAAGGTCGGCGGCGTGACACAGGCTTACACCTATCCGGCGACCAATCATCGCCTGAGTGCGGTAGCAAGCGTGGCGCGCACTTACGACAAAACGGGAAAAACGCTGACGATCGGCGGCAAAGCGAGGGAGTTCTCCTACGATGCATCCGGCCGCATGAGCATGGCCAAGCGCGCAGGCGCGCTGGTGATGAACTACCGCTACAACGGCCGTGGCGAGCAGGTGCGCCGCTTCCTCGGCACCACCAATACCTACACGCTCTACGATGAAGCCGGCCACTGGCTAGGCGACTACGACAACAACGGCGCGCCCAAGCAACAGGCGCTCTGGCTGGACGATCTACCGGTCGGCCTGCTGGCTAACGCCAACACCCTGCACTACATCGAACCCGATCACCTGGGCAGCCCGCGCGTGGTGATCGACCCAACCCGCGATGTGGCCGTGTGGACATGGAGCTTGAAGGGCGAAGCCTTCGGCAACACCGCACCGAATCAGGATCCTGATGGAGATGGTGCAGCGCTGGTGTTGGATATGCGCTTCCCGGGGCAGCGGTTTGACGCGGCGAGCGGGTTGAATCAGAACTACTTCCGGGACTACGACGCTGCAACCGGGCGCTATGGACAGAGTGATCCAATTGGTTTAGCCGGTGGCAGCGCAACTTTTTCTTACGTCAGCTCCGATCCGTATAAATTCTCGGATTCGCTCGGACTAATAAATGACAACCAGCTACCAAGTCAATCTCAAATACAAAAAGATTATCAAGACCAACGGCGGAAACAACTTTCAATGTCTCAGCTGACGCAAACGTATCAGGAAATGCTTAAGAAGAATGTAAGAGGGACAGATCAATTCTTCCATTGCTTAGCCGCATGCAAAGCCACCAAAGCTTCGGGCGATTCGCAAATGGTTCTGGATCAAATGCAAAATAAGGAAATTCGTGATTTCGCACTCAATCTTGTCGGAAAGTACGGAGACCGCGAACTCTCGATCGATGAAATGCTTAGTGACAACGCGGCAGACATGGCTGTAAACAAAATTGGGGCCACCTGCCCAGCAGGCGCCGACTGCAGCTCCAGATGTTCCCCATTGCTGGATAATCTGCCATTAGCACGCAGAAAATTTATGCTCGAATACCGCCCTGATTGGGGAAAATAAGTTGAAACTCATTTATCTAGCCATCGCCATTTTAATCACTTTAAGCGCTTGTGAGAAAGGGGTTAATTTCAAGAATTATCCTACATATAAAGATGCCTTAGAGGATGGAGCTATCGAAAAGGGCTGGATACCAGAATTTCTACCAAAGAGCTCTACAAATATTTATGAGAACCATGATGTAGACGTAAATCAGATTGCCGTAAAGTTTTCATCAAAAGACACTACATTCCTCTCAAAGCTAAAAATAATAGAGAAAGGAATGTATGAGGACGCCTTGCTGCTTATTCGCTCAACAGAACTTCCAGAAGCAAAGAAAACAAAACTATATTTTTATTATCTTAGGTGTACTCAAGAAGGGCCAGGAATATTAGCAACGGATGGCGATGGATTATTTTATTATATTGAACCAGCCGGAATGCCGTTTACTTCAAAATGCACGTCCAGTTAAATCTATCGACGTTAGTTTCTGAGGAAAGCAAAAACCATATATTAATATTATGGCATACCGACCAGCCACCTACAAAAACCATAAGACCAAGCCGCAAATGTCGTCATGACCGAGGCCAGTAGCGCCCCCTTGCGTCTTGCTGAGCAACGCACGTTACTGCCCGCCGTTGGATCTACCACCAACACCTACACGCTCTACGATGAAGCCGGCCACTGGCTGGGCGACTACGACAACAACGGCGCGCCCAAGCAGCAGGCTATCTGGCAGGACGATCTACCGGTCGTCCTGCTCGCCAACGCCAACAAACTGCACTACATCGAACCGGACCACTTGGGCAGCCCGCGCGTGGTGATCGACCCCACCCCCGATGTAGCGGTGTGGACATGGAGCTTGAAGGGCGAAGCCTTCGGCACACCGCGCCGAATCAGGATCCGGATGGCGATGGGGCTGCGCTGTTGTTGGATATGCGGTTTCCGGGGCAGCGCTTCGATGCGGCGAGTGGGTTGAATCAGAACTACTTCCGGGACTATGAGGCGGCTACCGGACGGTATGGACAGAGTGATCCGAGTGGATTTAACGGAGGGATGGGCACTTACGTTTATAGCCTCTCAAGTCCATTCCGTTGGTCGGACAAATTTGGCCTGCTTCCAGGTGATTGTTACAGGACAGAAAATTTGGCAGCAGCTCAGGCGCTTAAGGACATCCTACCGGCATCGATAAAAGAAGATATGGAATACCGTGGCTGGGTGTATCAAAAACCGAACGGGTACTATAATTACACGGCGCCACGACGCGGTCTGACATCTTCAGTGAACCCTGGCCCGCGGCCAGATGGAGCAACTGGCGCGTACCACACGCACGGAGATGTAACTCCCGGCTATGTGGGGGAAGCGTTCTCAAAGGCTGACACAAGAATACCCTATGGGGATGCCGCCTACTTAGGAACACCCTCGGGCAAGTTATTGAGATTTTCCACTTCAGGTTCGCCTTACAGTGATCTCCCTGACGCGATTCCGAGCTCCGGCTGTGGATGTGACGGCAACAACAATAAGCTCCTGGAATTCCTCAGCAATGCGCTCGGATGGCAATTATGAAATTCAAATTCTTCATGCTATTTTTATCTTTATTCTTCGCCGGAATTTCTAACACCGAAGCCAATGATGCAGAGACCATTAAATCGATTGAAGTGGCGAGCAAAGATTTTCAACGTCGGATAATAGCCATGTATCCGCACAGTGGCGAATATTCATCACTAAGAGACCTCGAATCTTACTCCATGGGAATTGCTGAAACACCTTCAACAGTAGTAGTCGTCTTTCTAGTGGATAGGCGCTTAGGAATCATAGGCGGCGGCGGAGAATACACGCTCAGCAAAAAGGACGCGAAAATTATAAAATTTAAGGGGTACGAATAAATTTATACCGCACTGCTGCTTTCTGAGGTTTCGTAGATGATCGTCGTACGATTAAAATTCATTCACTGCGACACTTACGCCGACTCAAGCACCCAACACCCAAACGCCGGCCCTGCCGAATAACCGGTTTCCGGTTCGATGCGGATCTGCAGGGTGGTGCGGCCTGCTACCGCTGCGGGTAGGGCGTAGTCCACGTCGACGAAATCCAGGCCGCGGTTGCCGTCGAGGCGTTCGTTGGCGATGAGTTCGCTGTCGGCGAGGATGCGGAAGCGGCGGCGGGTTTCGTCACCCCAGTAGCGCAGGCGCAGAATGCGCGCCTGTGCGGTGTTGCGCACGGTGAAGGCGATGAAGCCGCCGGTGCGGGCGTCGCGGCCGGCGCGGCGGCGGTAGCTCAGTGCGTAGGAGCTTTCGCTGGTGAGTGCGTGGGCTTTTTCGGAAGTGTCTTCGCCAAGCGCAACGTGGTCGAGCGCGCGGGTATCCAGGGCTTTTTGCTGTTGCGCGTTGGCGGCCTGTTCGGCCTGGCGTTGCTGCCAGGCGGCGGCGTCGCGATGCTCCAGGTACACCGCGCTGCGGCGGTCGAACTGGGCGTAGAACGGCGAGAAATGCCATTGCTGGGCGCCGTCGGCATATGCGTAATGGCCGTGTGCCGGCAGTGGTTGCAGGCGTTGCAGTACCTCATCACCGCCGACCAGTGCGGGGGTCTTGGTGCTCCAGGGCTTTGCGGCGTCGCCAAGATCGGCGGCGAGCACCAGCGGGCCGCGCATGAGCGCCACCCAAGCCGGGTCGTCCGCCGTGGGTTCCAGGCGCAACGGCATGTCCAGCTGCAGGGACACGTTGTCGCCAGCCTTCCACGCCCGCGTGATGCGCAGGTAGCCGTCCACCGGCTGCAGGGTTTGCAGCTCACCGTTGATCTGCAGCGTGGGCGCGCTGGCCCAGCCGGGCATGCGCAAGGCCAGCGTGCGTGCCTCCGCTGGCGCGGCGTCGATGCGCAGTGCCACCTGGCCTTGCTCGGGCAGCGTGCTGTGCAAGGTCAATGCGAAGCCAGCGGCATCGCGCACCGTGGAGGGCACATATAGATTGACGTAGACGCCCTGCCCGTCTTCCCAGTAGATCGAGTCGCCGAACTGCGCGTGCGCTTCCATGCCGCTGCCGACGCAACACCAGAAATCGTCGAACGGCGACGACCAGCCGCGCGCCTCGCCGGCCAGCAGCGGTGTCATGTAGGTGAACATGCCGGTGCGCGGGTGCTGCTGCGCCATCACGTGGTTGAGCAGGGTGCGCTCGTAGTAGTCGAAGAACGCCGCCTGCAGCCCCCATTGATACAGATGCCGGGTGAGCTTGAGCATGTTGTAGCTGGCGCAATGCTCGCAGGTCTGCTCGGTGACGAATTTCGAGATGCTGTCCGGCTGCTGGAAGTATTCTCGGTCGCCATTACCGCCGATCACATAGGTGTGGTGGTCGGTGACGGTGTGCCAGAAGAAGCGCACTGCGGCGCCAGATGCGGCATCGCCGGTGACTTCGTACTCGCGTGCCAAGCCGATCAGTTTGGGGATGTTGGTGTTGGAATGCTGGTGGACCAGCTCGTCGCGTTGGGCGATGAGTGGGTCGAGAACGGCGTGATGATGCAGGCGTTGCGCCAGCGCCAACCATTGCGCGTCGCCGGTTTGCACATGCAGTTCGACGAACGATTCGTTGAGGCCGCCGAATTCGCACGACAACACCTTCTGCAATTGCGGGTCGTCGAGCGCGGAGAAGATGCCCTGCAGATACCCGGCCAGACCGACTGCCACCTGCAGCGCTTGCGCGTTGTCGCAATGCGCATGCACGTCCAGCAAACCCGCGAATAATTTGTGCCAGGTGTACAGCGGCGCCCAGCTACCGTTGAGATAGAACGGCGCCGGGTCGATCTTGCCGCGCTTGAGTTCGTCGAAGACCGCACGCCCGCTTTCGATCTGCCCTGCCGGGTTCTTGCGGGTGAAGCCGGCCACGTAGCCATCGCCGGCATGCGCCTGGCAGCGGGCCAGTTCGCTGACGATATAGGCAGCGCGCGTGCGGCATTGCGCATCGCCGGTCTGCGCATGCATCAGCGCCAGTGCGCTGAGGTAGTGGCCGAGCGTGTGCCCGGCGATGGTGTCCGCTTCCCAGCCGCCATAGGCCGGCGCCTTGGGATCGAGGCCGGCGTACAGCACGAAGTTGTGCAGCAGGCGGTCCGGCTGCAGGCGCATCAGATAACGGCGGTTGGTATTGAGCGCATCCAGGAACAACGACGGCGTGAGCCTGACCTGGGCCAGCGGCACCGCGCGCACGCTGCCCGGCTGCGCAGCGCTGGCCTGGGCCGGAAACCGCAGGAAGCCTGCGGCAACCGCCAGGCTGCTCCAGGCCAGAAAACGCCGCCGCGACATATTCAGTGCGTGGGCGTCAATTGATTCGCTCGCAGGCATCTCCGTCATGGGCTCAGCTTAGCTCCTGTCGGCACGCACGGACTGCGCGCACCATTGCAACAAAGGGCTGTGCAGCCGCGCAACTACTCGCGCCTGCACAGGTGTGACTCACGCGACCGACTAGCCCCGGACACACTGCATGGCGACGACACCGCCGCACTCAAAACTTCACCGTCGCGCGCGCCCAGTAGAACCGACCCAGCAGATCGTAGGTCGCCACGTCGGTGTTCGCATTACCCACGTTGTTGGAGTAATACAGCGGCGGCTGCTTGTTGGCGATGTTGTCCACGCCCACTTCAAGGCGCGTGTGCCACGGCTCCACGTTGTAGCCAAGCTGCAGGTTGTTGTAGACGTAGGCGCCGATGTTGCGCACCACCATCGGCTCGCTGGAGTCGGCCGACAGGCTCTGGTCCGGATCCGAATTGCCGATGGCGGTGTGCCCCACATAGCGGATGCGCCAGGTGGCGCTCCAGTCGTCCAGTGACCAGCTCAGCGTACCCAATGCACGCCAGCGCGGGAAGTTGCCGTAGGCCTGGGTGTAGCGGCCCACGTTGTGGATGGTGACCGAGCTGGGGTCGGTGGTGTCGGGCAGCACGTCGTAACGGGTGAGATAGGTGCCGTTGAGGCCGGCGGTGACATTGCCCCAGGCAGTTGCCGGCAAGCGATAGGTCAGGTTGAAATCCATGCCCTTGGCCCAGAGCTTGCCCAGGTTGACGGTTGGTTCGGCGATGTAATTGATGGTGCCGTTGCCGTTGCGATGGATCAGCGGGCAGAACGTGCTGGCCGGGTTGGCGAAGCATTGATTGAGCACGGTCTGCGCGGACACCGTGGTGATGGTGTCTTCCAGGTCGATGCGCCACCAGTCCGCGCTCAGCGACAGGCCGTCGATCCATTGCGGGTCATACACGAACCCCACATCGTACGACTTGCCGGTTTCCGGCTTGAGCTGGTAACCCGCCACCGCCGCACCGGACACCTTGCCAGACACCTGCCCGTCCGATTGCTGGTAGCTGCCATCGGTGGGCACGTTGGCGCAGGCCACGGTGTTGCCGCCGGTGTAGCCATTGCAGGGGTCGTTGACGGTCGCCGCATCGCCGGCCACGCCGGCATACAGTTCGTTGATGTTGGGCGCGCGGAACACCTGCGACACGGTGCCGCGCAGCAGCAGGTTTTCGATCGGGCGATACTCTAGCGATACCTTGCTATTGGTCTTGCTGCCCACCGAGCTGTAGTCGGAAAAACGCGTACCCACGGTGACGTTCAACGCGTTGATGCCGGGCAGATCCTTGAGCAGCGGGAACAGCGCTTCGGCATAGGCTTCCTTGACATCGAAACTGCCGCTCAGGGTGGACGAGCAGAACTCGATCACCCCGCACAGGCCGTTTTCATCGCCGGTCCATAGCGGGTCCGAGGCTGTGGTGGAGCGCTCCTTACGGTAGGAAATGCCGGCCGCCAGGCTGGCCGCCCCGGCAGGCAAGTCGAACAGGGTGCCGTTGGCATTGGCCTCGAACTGCTTGACCGTGTACACGCTGGTGACGATGGGATTGACCACCATGCCTTGCAACGTGGCCAGGTTGGCGCTGTCGTTGAGGTTGAAGAAATTCAGCGGCGTGCAGCCGGCAATCGCTGCGCCGGCGCTGCCGCACCTGACCGCACCATCGCTGTCCAGGAACGACGGGCCGATGGCCTGATTGAACGCGGCATAGTCGAGAAAGCCGTTGTTGATCGACTTCTGCTTGACCTTGCCGTAGTTGAAGGTGGCATCCCATTGCCAGGAGCTGTCGCCGAAGCGGCCGCGCAGGCCGGGGCTGATCTGGAAGTTGTAGGTGTCGTATTGGTAGCTGCGATTGCCCAGCACGGTGGCGCGCGTGTTGAGGTCGTTGTAGGAGGTGCCGGTGCTGCGGTCGGTGCCGAAGTTCACGCCGAACGGGTTGTAGTAACTCTGCGCCGACACCAGGATGTTGTCGCCGTTGGAGAAGATCGGAATCGGCGCAATGATCGAGGCCGATTCGGTTTTACTGAACCAGGTATTGACGTAGCCCTCGATGCTGTCGCTGAAGCGATAAGTGCCCAGCAGGAAGGCATTGGTGCGCTTTTGCGGCGTTTGCAGCAGGTTGAACGGCTGGTAGTTGTAGGAGTCTGCGCTGGCGCTGTAGCAATGGAAATCGCCCGGGCCGGCGCGCCCGCTGACGCCGCTGTTGAGGGTGACGCGCCCGCAGCCATTGGACTGGGCGAGCAGCAGCGATTGCTCCGAGCCATCGTTGAAGTTGACCGTGCCGGTGGGCGTGGCGGACGAGCCCTGCTTCACCGGTTGGCCATTGGTCAAGGCGAGCGCGTCCCTGGAGTAATCGCGCGCCGCTGCCGACACCGGGTCGATGTTGTGATATGACAAGCCGCCGATCAGGCTGCCGCGCTCCCAGGTCTTGCCGGTGGTCAGGGTGAAGTTGCGGCGGTTGCCATCACCTTCGCTGCTGGTGCCGAAGTCGCTGCTGAACTGCACGCCGTCGAAGCGCGTGCGCAGGATGAAATTGACCACGCCACCGATCGCATCGGAACCGTACACCGCAGACGCACCGTCGCTGAGCACTTCGATCCGCTCGATCATGCTGGACGGAATGGCGTTGACGTCGTTGTAGGCCAGCCGGATGCCGTTGACCAGCACCAGCGTGCGTTTGTCGCCCAGGCCGCGCAGCGAAATGGCGGATGCACCGGTGCCGCCGCCGTTGTTGGTATACGGATTGGTGGCGTTGCCGGCGATGGAGGGCAGCTCCTGCAACAGATCGCCAACGGTCGCCTTGCCGGTGGCGGCGATCTGTTCCTGGCTGACGGTGACGACCGGGTTGGCGGTTTCGGTATCCACGCGGCGCAGGCGCGAGCCGGTGACCACCACGCTGTCCAGGGTCTGCGTCGCATCGCCCGCGGTCGCCTGCTGTGCAGACACCGGCGCGACCGCACCTGCCGACAGCGCGAGAAACAGCGCGGTGGTGAGCATGCTCGGCAATGGCCGCACGGTGGCGCCGCAGGTGCGGGAGGGAGGCAACGGCAACATCGGCATGCAAGGCTCCTGAGTCGTACAGCAGGCGAACGATGGGCAACACACGCCCGTGCCGGCGTACAGCGGCGCAGGTCGAGGTGATTGGCAGACGCATGACGCAACGAAACCGCTGCTCACGCCCGTATTGCAGACACGCGGACAACCTGCGGCACAGGCGATCGAAAGACCGCGCTGCAACGCGTGTTGTCAGGAAGAATTTGATTCCGCACTGAAGGCGCCCATGCGCTCCAGTTTCATCAGCTGGTCACAATGTGCCTGTGCGCACGCGCCACGTCTTGTCGCATTTGGCGACAGCGCATGCGGAAAACAGCATGGTTTCTGCAAGGTGCCAGCACACCCAGCGTGCTCTACTGCTTGCGCGCGATTGCCGGCACAAGCGCGGCCGCACAGTCAGCAGCGAACACGCGCGGTCACCTCATCGACAGGGTTGCGGTTCGAAGTTGTGGCCGTTGGTGTTCCAGTTTCGATCCAGACCACCGCTGCCCTTGTAGGCGTAACAGGTCGCAGCGGGGCCTACCAACGGCGTTGCGCCCTGGATGGCGACCTCGTAGGGAAACGTGGTTGCCCTCTTGCCGGCCAGTTGTTCTTCCCCGGTGGGCACCACCGAGTAGCGATACGGCGTTGCGGTCACGACCAGGAAGTAGCTGGTGCCGCTTGCGGCCTGCAGCGGAAACGTGACGGTGGCAGAAGCAGTGCCTTCTACTGCGGCCAGCGGCGCATAGTGCGGATGCGACTGGGCATCCAGTGCCAGCACGGTAAACCGCCACGATGCCTGATCGGCAGTGGTCCTGCCCTTCAAGCTGACCGCAATCGACGTTGCAGCGGCGTCCGGCGTGAGCGGAATCACATGCGTGCCGTAGATATTCAGCGGGCGCTCCGGCAACGACGCGTAACTGCCGCGCATGGCCAACGGCTTGAGCGGGACATACCGCTTGCCGGCGGCATTACCGTTGCCGATATCGAGCATTGCCTTCTGGCTTGCGAAGTCGAACGCTGCCAGACGTGCGCCATAACGCCCCACCATCTCCGCGAACGAGCGGTATCCGTTCGGAAACTGCCCGCCTTGCTGCCCCAGACGCACCAGCGTCTGTACCGGCGTTTCGAGCGTGTCGCCTGCGGCGTTGCGCTGATTCTTCAACCACATGTTCCAGACCAACGGCCGGGTGGCATCGTTCTCGTCCAGATACATCAGAAACGGGTGCGCGCCGTAACGGCTTTGCGGAAAGAACGGGCCGTTTTCCAGATTCGAGTAGTAGTACGACAGCCACTGATCGTCCATGCGCGTGGTCTGGTAGGCGCTCCAGTTGGCGTTGGTTTCCCAGAACCACCCCGCCGCCTGCAGGTTGCGATAGCCGCCGCTGTAATACTGGATCACATGGATGAATTCATGCGCCATCGAAAATGACCCATAGCCCAGCGCCCAGGCCGTGACACCCATGGATTGACCACCGGCTGCGCCACAGTCGGTGAGATCGCCGCCTTGCACATAGGGCAACCCGGTGGCGCACAGGTACACATTGATGCGCTTTGGCTGGGCGGCGTCGGCATACGGCATCGGCGCGTTGAGCACCTGTGCATTCATCTCCCAGACCCGCTCCAGCCACGCCGCACTTTGCGTCACGAAATCGTCCCAGGCGATCCCCCGGCTGGCCACATCGCGGTAGCTCTCACCTTTGCGATCGACGCCGTACCAGAATACAAAATGCTGTGTCTCGTATTTCTTCGCCGAGCCATTTACCAGCATTGCCGGCGTGATGGTGTCGGGTGCGGGCGCGGTGGCATAGCTGCGCGTGTCCTTGCGCACCGGGTGTGCCTTGGCCAGGTTGGCGACATAGCGCAGGTCGGCATCGCCAAACGAGTTGAGTTGGTATCGCCGGCGACAGCCATCGGATGACTCCAGCAGGACCGTACGCCGCGACTGTGCAGAAGCCTCGCCGACGGCGATGACCAACCTGGCATCGAAGGGCTGGCCCTGGGCGACACCGGCATTGTTCGGCTTTCCGGCGTCGGGCTGGATGTTGTTGGGTGTCCAGGTGCGCAGTGGCTCTGCACTGCCCCAGGGATAGCGCTGTGAAAGGCTTTGGCAACCCACTGTCTCTGCGGCCAACGCCAGGCCAGGCAGGGATGCAGCCAGGACAGCGCCAAGCATCCATCGGGGCACACGGGTGTGCGATGTTTTCATCGGCTCGCTCTCCAAAACGAAGCGCGCCGTCATGGGCGCTTACCTGATCGAAATAAGTCGTCGGCCATGAGACCGACCTTGGGGCCGGCGTGCGTTGCCAACCAGCCGGCAGAATGTTGACCTTGCATGCCCGACGCATGGACGCATCGCTTCGACGCGGTGTCGGCGTCTGCGTGCAGGGGCTGCGTCATTGCGCTGGCACCGCAGACACGCGATTCCACTCCGGCGTTGGCGATTGCTGCATCCAGCGCAGGAAGAAATCCAGCAGACGGCGCTTGCCGTAGGTGCCGCCGGCACCATGATCGCCGCCCGGCACGACCAGCAGATCGAAGTCCTTGCCGGCCTTGATCAGGCGGTCGGCCACCTGGAAGGTGCTTGCCGGGTCGACATTCATGTCCATGTCGCCGGTGACCAGCAGCAGATGCCCTTGCAGGCGCGCGGCATTGTCCACGTTCGACGATTCGCTGTACCACGGTCCCACCGGCCAGCCCATCCACTGCTCGTTCCACCAGATCTTGTCCATGCGGTTGTCGTGGCAGCCGGAATTGGCCACGCCTGCCATGTAGAACTCCGGATGGAACAGCAGCGCCGCCAATGCGTTCTGCCCGCCGGCGGAGGTGCCATACACACCGACACCGCCGCCGATGTCGTACCACGGGTACTGCGCCGCGGCGGCTTGATGCCAGGCGATGCGGTCCGGCAAGCCGGCGTCCTTGAGATTGCGCCAGGCCACATCGTGAAAGGCGCGCGAGCGGTTGTTGGTGCCCATGCCATCGATGGACGCCACCGCAAACCCCAGCCCGGTGAGTGCCGGCGTGGCGGTGGTGAAACTCTTCGGCACGAACGAGCCCTGCGGGCCTGCGTAGATGTCTTCGATAACGCGGTAGCGCTGCTGCGGATCGAACTGCTGCGGGCGCTGGATCACGCCCCAGAT
The DNA here is from genome assembly GCF_041479385.2 of Xanthomonas sp. NCPPB 1068. Taxonomy (NCBI): domain Bacteria; kingdom Pseudomonadati; phylum Pseudomonadota; class Gammaproteobacteria; order Lysobacterales; family Lysobacteraceae; genus Xanthomonas; species Xanthomonas sp. NCPPB 1068. Next base: position 2,793,197 of record NZ_CM192986.1, read on the forward strand.
CTCGGTCTTGCCATCGCGCCCGGTGCTATGGAACGGCAGCGGCGCTTGCCAGCCGGCCGCCAGCAGGCGACTCAGATCGGTGCGCTCCACGGTGCGTGCCAGGCTGCCATCTGCGCTGCGCCGCAGCTCCAGTACCGGGCCCAGGTCCACGCGCGAGTAAAGATCAAGTAGCCACATTCCATCCGGTGAATAGTGCACTTCATGATCGGCAGCCAACGGCGTCAATGCGGTGAGCCCGCTGCCATCCAGGCCAATGCGATACGCGTGGCGGTAGTACGGGTCTTCGCCGGGCTGCATACCGGAGGCGGTGAAGTACACCTGCCCCGTGGCCTCGTCGACGCGATCGAGCTTGCGCACCACCCAGTCGCCGCGGGTGATCTGGCGGATCACCTCGCCGCGGCGGCCGTCGTACAGGTACAGATGCTCCCAGCCGTCGCGCTCGGAGGCCCACACCACCTGCGCACCGTCGGCCAGATCGCGGCGCGCATGCTTGCCGCCGTCTTCATGCTCGCCGCTGAGCTCGGAGTATTCGATGAAGGTGGGCGATGTTTCTTCGATGAGCGTACGCGCGGCGGCCGTGCGGGCGTCCACTTCGATCACCCGATACAGTTGGTGCCCGCGTGCGTTGTATTCGAAGGTGAAGCCGCGGCTGTCCTTCCACCAGACCATCTCGCTCAAGGTGAAGGCATTGGGCAGCAAGGTCATCGCCACCGGATGCGCCGCGTGCGTGGCGATGTCGAACAGCACCGGCTGCATCACCGGCAGTTCGTCACCGGGCTTGGGGTAGACCTGTTGGTGCAACTTGGGCTGCAGCTGATCGGGCGGTGCGGATTCGATGTAATACACCATCCGCGGCGGTGGCGCCTTGACCCGATACGCCGCCAGATGCTGCGAATCCGGTGACCACACCACACTGTCGAGTGCGTAGTAGTCCTGCGCATTGCCGTCGCGGGTGAGCACGCTGCGCTCACTACTGCCGACCGGTGCGATCACCAGATTGGCCTGCTCCACCCAGGCGCGCCAACGGCCATCCGGCGACACCTTGGCCTGCTGCTCGCCCTGTATGAGCGGCAGGCGCATGTCCATCGATTCGGCCGGCAGGTCGCGTTCGGGTACATGCGCGCAGCGATAGCGCTGCAGATCGCAGTGCCAGCCCAGACCGGTCAGTTGGAAGCGCAAGCGCTGCTGCTCTAGTGTTGGCTTTGAGAGCATCAACGAGGAGGCATCGACATTTTGTGCGCCGGCCCGTGTCAGCGCAGACGCCAGGCGCGCATGATCGAATGCCAGCGTGTTGCGGCCGTTGGTGGCATCCACCAATCGGTACTCGATCGCCGGTGCCCGATCGGCGCGTGCCACGCCACGCCTATACAAAAAATGTGAATCATCGATCCATACCGGCTCGCTGGGTTGGTGATCGACCAACGACGCATAGTGCCCGGCCAATCCCAAGGCCTGTGTGTACTGCGCGGTCGTGGGCGGTGGCGGCGCGGCGCTGATGACGCCCGGCCAACACACGATGCTGATGCACCACGCGACGATTGAGGTACGAAGATGTGACGAAAGGTGCACGCGTATTCTCTTGAAGGACGGGCCAGAAGCCACTTGTATTCAGGTTGCAGCATCGGCAGCGCCGACACCGGGACATGCTTCGCTTTGACGGCCACAACCTTCCATTCCTGCAAGGCGTGCGCGCATCGTGGGTGCTGCGCATCGGCGAGGCGCACCGATTGCAGCGCCTGTGGTCGGGCATATCGGGAAGGTCAGCAGTTGTGCCAATCGTGCAATGCTGCACCACACGGCGGCGCAGCACTGCCGGGCTGGCGCGCGGTGCCCTGCCTCAGCCGTACCACGCCTTCACCCTGACCGTTGCCGCGCGTGCGGGCAGCGCCACGCGGTCGGCATGCGGACCTTGCAGGCGCGCCGGTGTGTCGTCGAGGAGCACGCGCTGCAGGCGCGTGCCCGCCGGTGCACGTAGGGTCAGCCAGGTGCGTTTGGGTGCGCGCACGGGTAACTGCACCTCTGCATCGATACGCCGCGCGGCCACATCGGTCCGCAGGCTCAGCGTGACCATGCCCCAGCGCGTGGGCGCCGCGGTGATGCCGACGTGTGCACCACTGCCCAGCCACGCACGTGGCAGCGCGCGGGCAAGGAACAGCTGCTCGCCCGCGCTGTCGTCGCTGACCAGCATCCAGCGCAGCAGCAGCGGAATGGTCATTTGCGCCGGCATGCAGAACAACGGCATGCCACCGGTGATGCCACTGACCTCGCCTGCCGTCCAGCTGCCGCGCGTGTGCACCTGGTAGCGGTGGGCATAGACGAACAGCAGGTACTCCTCGATGCGATCCAGCCGCAGCAGCTGCTGCGCATAGCCGTAGGAAATGAAACCGAGCAGATCGCGGCTGCCCGGTTCCGGCGGCGCGATATTGGCCACCACGCCGATGCTGGTACCGCCATGGCCGCGCAGGCAATCGACCACCAGGTTGGCCAGATCGTCCGGCAGTACGTCGGCCTGCAGCAGCTCCGCATAGGCACGATGCGGCCATTGCTGTTCGCTGGGTTTTTCCTGCAGCAGCGATTGGCGGAAGGTCAGTGTGGTGCCGGGCAACGGGCCCACGTACGGTGGCGAGAGGTCGCGGCGCACGTTGGCACGCAGGCTGGCTTCCAGGCGCGCGCGCAGTTGCCTGGCGCGGCGCTGCCACTGTGTTGCCTGGCCAACATCGCCGCCGAGTGTGCTCCACACCTGCGCGATGTCTTCCCAACCGCGGATCGTCAGCGCGCTGTTGGCGTAATACGGCTTCCACCACACTGATGGATCGGGAAACAGGCAGGCATCGGATTCGTTCCAGCCATGTAGCAGGCCATGCCCGTGCGCGATGCGCGGCAATGCCAGCGCCTGGTCGTGGAGATCGCACAGCACCTGCGCGGTGGCGGCAATCTTGGGCAACAAGCGCCGCAGCCGTGGCGCATCGCCGGTGTAGCGCAGGTAGCGCGCCAGCAGCGACAAGGTCAGCCCGAATTGGCCGACCTCGGGCCCACGCATGTTCGGCAAGCCATTGTCCTGCACGAAATCGTCGAAGTAGTTGTCGAGCACCGCCGCCGCCTGCGCAAAGCGGCCCCACTCCAGGTTGGCGTAGAACGAACTGGTAAATGTGTCCTGGAAACCATCGTATTCGTTGCCGTAGTAGTCGCGCTCCACGGCGCCGTACTTGGGGTAATCGCCGCCAGGGCGCACCACAAGCTCGCGCGCGAACGCAAACTGCGCCATGTCGTTCCAGCTGTTATCGGGCAGTTGCGCCTGTACCGTGCCATCCAATGCCTGTTGCCAGTACGCCGCAAAATCGATCAGCGCCGCGTAGAACTGTTCGGCAGTGGCGGCGCTGCGCGATGGCGCAAATTCGGGATAGCTGTGGGTGTAGTGCACCGCGACGATGGTGCCGGCCTGCACCTTCATCGTGCGGTGCCAGGTCTGCACCACGAAGCGATCAGTGGCGCGCACATCGGCAAACACCAGCACGTCGTACCAGGCATCGGGCTCGCCTTCGCGGCGCATCACCTTGCGCACCGCCGGCATCCAGCCACCTAGCATGCCTTCTTCGCGGCGCTTGATCAGCGCTTCCTCGCCCAGCTCGGTGAAGGCATGTTCCGGACGCGAGGTGCGGCTGCGGCCGTTGGGCAGGATGGGCATGGTGTCCAGGCTTTCGCGCGTGCCGACAAAGGTGGTCCACGGCCAGCGGCCGCCGTTGTCTTTGGGGTCGAGCAGGGACGCGGGCGGCGGCGCCACATCGCGCACCTGTGCCTCGTCCGGGTCGCCATCGCGCAACAGGCGGTCGGCGAGCAGATCGGCCTCGGCCATCGCCACCTCGGCCAGCGGTATGCCGAAGTAGGGCTTGCCCTCGGCCGGATAGGCCGGCTCGGTGCGTTTGTCCAGGCGCAGCATGCCGCTGTCGGTCCACAACGTCAGCGCACCCTGTGGGTCGTCGAGATGCTCGTAGACGGTCCAGTCCTGCTGCAGGTGCCGAACACTGCAGAGCTTGCTGCCCACGTGCGCTGCGGAGGGCAGCGGCTCCAGCCGCGGCGGTGCAGGCGGAGGAGGCAACGGTGCAGCCGAGGGGACGGCCTGCGCCGCCAGCGCTGCGCCGGTGCCGAGTGCCGCGGTTGCGGACACGCCCTGCCGCAGAAAGCTTCTCCGATCCATCGTCGCGCCCTTGAGTGATCAACCCGCATCGTGCGCGCGCCGCCCCTCGGCGTCTTGTGGCACAGGTCGGATGCGCGTGCGGAACTCTGCACACCGCCCGATGCACGGCAGGGCCGCGCAGGCGCTTGCCGATGCAGGGCGTTGCAGTGCGCACAGGACGATGGCGCTGTCGCAGGATCTGAGGCGCTGCTGCAGCACGCTGGCCTGGCTGCGACGCTGCACGCCCTGTTTGCCAGTGGTGCCACCGAAGGGCGTCTCGCTTCGCCTGGCGATCGAGCACGTGCGCCGGCAAGGCGCTACGCAGACGGTGCATGCGCTTTACTGTCACGCGGATCGCGGTGCAGGCAGGCTGGGGCGTGGTTGCGCCTGGCGGCAGCCGACCTCCACCACCGGCCTGCCGCGCGCGGTGCAACGCCCCCTCCCGATCGAGAGCCATCCTGCATGCATACCATCCTCCCCGGCAGTGAACGCCAACCCGTGCCCGCCACGCTCCAGGCAGGGCCACCGCGAGGGGATGAGCGCCTGCGCGTGCTGCTGGTGCTGCGCATGCCGGCGCTCAACGCCGCCGCCGAGGTCTTGCTGCAGCTGCAGGCAGGCACCTTGCCGGTGGCATTCTCGCGTGAGGAATTCAGTGCACGCTTTGCGGCCAGCCAGGCCGATCTGCAGGCGGTCGCGCAGTTCGCGGCCAGCTACGGGCTCAGGGTGGAGCGCGCGCATGCCGACAGCGGCAACGTCATCCTGGAAGGCAGCGTGCAGCAGTGCGAAGCCGCTTTCCAGGTGAGCCTGCGCGAGTACGTGGACGGTGCAATGCGTTATCGCGGCCGCACCGGCCCGGTATCGATCCCGCAGACGCTCGACGGCATCGTCACCGGCGTGCTGGGGCTGGATGCGCGCCCGCAGGCGCAGACCCTGCCCGCCGCACCCACGCCCGTGCCCACACGAGCGGCGCCCCAGGCACCCACGCCACCGGTGGCACCGGCAGAAGGCCACGCGCCGATCATGCAGTACACGCCGCCGCAACTGGCCCAGCTCTACGGCTTTCCCGAGCACGACGGGCACGGGCAGTGCATCGGCATCATCGTGCTGGGCGGCGGTTACACGCGCGCACAGATGCAGACCTACTTCGCGCAGCTGCGCCTGCCCATGCCCACCCTGGTGGATGTGGTGCTGCCGGGCGCCGACAATGTCGCCGGGACCGGCACCGACGATGCCGATGTCGAAGCGCAGATGGATATCCAGATCGCCGGTGCCATCGCACCGGGCGCCAAACTGGTGATCTATTTCGCCCCCAATACCGACAACGGGTTTCTCGAAGCGATCAATGCCGCCATCCACGATGCCGAGCACGCGCCCGGCGTGATCGGCATCAGCTGGGGCTTCACCGAAGCGCAGTGGACGCCGCAATCGCGCCAGGCCTACGACTGCGCGTTTCAGGCAGCGGCGTTGCTGGGCATTACGGTGTGCATCGCCGCCGGCGACGACGGGGCCAGCGATGGGCAGCCCGGCTTGAACGTGTGCTTTCCGGCATCCAGCCCGTTCGTGCTGGCCTGTGGCGGCACCCGACTGCAGGTCACGGCGGACAGCGCCGACGAGCAGGCGTGGGCCAACGGCGGCGGCGGACAAAGCAGGTTTTTCGCGCGCCCGGCCTGGCAGAAGGATCTGCGCCTGACCGATGCGCAGCACCAATCTCGACAACTGCGCATGCGCGGCGTTCCCGATGTGGCCGCCAACGCCGATGCGCAGACCGGCTACTACCTGTCGATCAACGGGCAGCCGGCGGTGATGGGCGGGACCAGTGCCGCCGCACCGTTATGGGCCGCCTTGCTGGCACGCATCTACGGTGCAAACGGTATGCAACCCCACTTCGTGCTGCCACGCCTGTACGGACGACCGGATGCGTTCCGCGACATCGTTGCCGGCGACAACGCCGGCTTCCGCGCATCCGCCGGCTGGGATGCCAACACGGGATTGGGCGTGCCCGACGGCGCACGCCTGACCGACGCGCTGCGACCGGACCGAGAGCGCCGCGAGTGATACCGCGGGCGGCCATTACAGCGCACGGGGCCAGCACCAACGCCCGCGTCTAAGCGTGGTGACTGCCGCCACATTCGCCGCTCCCCTCTCGGCTCTCTGCAGGTTTGCCTGACGCAGGCGACTTGCGCGCGGCGCCTACGACGCGGCCGATGTTTCAGCATCAGGCAGGCGCCTCGTGGTCTGCGCACGCTATCGCCCCTGCCATTTGACCGCATGACTTTCCGGCCGGGCCCGACGCCTGCTGCCTCGGCCACACTTGCCGCACGTCCACTGCCGTGGCGTGCGCTTGCGGCAACGCGGACGCGCGCATTCCACAAGGAACGTTATGCAGATTCCCTTCTATCGCAAAGCGAGCAGCAGCGACACAGCCAGAGCCCGTTCCGCTACATCACCGGTCGTGCCCACTCGCCTGCGACGTCGCAAGCTGTGGTCGGCGGTGCTCATGCTCATCACGCCCTGCATCGCGCAGGCACAGGTGGACCTGTCGCAGCTGGATGCAGAGATGGCTGCGCCACGCACGCAGGTGCTGGTTCTTGGCAGCGTGCACCTGTCACAGCTGCCCAAGGGCAGCGATGTCTCTGCCGCGCGACTGCAACCGTTGCTGGACCGGCTGGCGGCCTACAAGCCCACCATCATCACGACGGAGGATCTTTCGGGCGAAACCTGCGATTTGATGCGCCGGCACCCTTCGGTCTATCTGCCGGAAGACACCGCCACCTATTGTCCGGACACCACCGACGCCGCGCGGGCCACTGGTCTGGATGTGCCAACCGCCGTTGGCCAGACGCGTACCACACTGAAGTCCTGGCCGGACGCACCGACCCCGGCACAACGTCGCCAGCTGGCAGGGTTGTTTCTGGCCGCGGGCGATCCCTCCTCTGCGCTCGTGCAATGGCTGCAGCTGGCGCATGCAGAGCAGTACGCCGGCGACGGGTTGGATGCCGCGCTGGTCGCACACTTGCGCAAGGCAGAGGACCACCCCAACGAGAGCAACCAGATCGCCGCGCGGCTGGCAGCACGGCTTGGTTTACAGCGTGTGTACCCTGCCGACGATCACACCGGCGACAACGTCGATCTGGGCGATCCGGCGGCCTACGGCAAGGCGATTCAAGCAGCCTGGGACAAGGCCGCGCCACGTGCACGCGGCATGCGTGCGCATGAAGACACCCTGGCTGGCGAAGGCAGACTGCTGGAGCTCTACCGCGCGATCAATCTACCAGCCAGCCAGCAGTTGGCCATCGCGGTGGACTTTCGCGCCGCATTGAGCGAAAGCTCGACGCAGCACTATGGGTATCGCTACGTCTCCGGTTGGGAAATCCGCAACCTGCGCATGGTGTCCAATGTCCGCGCCAGCTTTGCCGACCAACCCGGTGCACGCGTGCTTGCAGTGGTCGGTGCCATGCACAAGCCCTGGTTCGATCAGTGGCTAGGCCAACTACAGGGCGTGGATATCGTGGACGCGGCGCAGGTGTTGGGCCGTGACGAGCAATGACGGCAATGAGTACCACGATTGCAGCATGACGCTTTCGGTCAAGTGCACAGTGACCTCATCGCGTCTGACTTGCAGCAAATACCGCAGCGTCGAGGGTGGCGTCCTCACCGCTCGTGGGGCCGTGGGCGGCATGGATGCCGCGCCAGAGCTTATAGGGACGTACTTACAGCGTGTCCTGCGATGGTGGGTGGGCAAGGGCTCTGCAGCACACGCAAGACGTCGAGGGCGCGGTGCCCTCACCGCTCGCGGGACACGCCGTAAACCCATCCATGGGGGCTCCGTGGCGGGATCCATGCCGCCAACAGTCCCGCAATCGGTGAGGACACCGCACCAGACAGTTGGCTGTTGGTTTTGTCGAAGAGCAAAGAACCGCGTCGCCAGCTCGCTAGTCGCTGTTGAGATCCATGCAAACCGACCATCTCGACTGGTCCTTGCCCGCTCACCGTCGCGGGACCTTGAGCGGCATGGATACCGCGCCAGAGCCTCCAGGGACGGATTCACGGCGTGTCCCGCGATGGTGGGCGGGCAAGGGCCCTGCAACAAACGCAAAGATGTCGAGTGCGCGGTACCCTCACCGCACCAGATAGTTGGCTGCCGCCTTTACTGAAGAGCGGAATCAGCGCACCGGACAGTTTGCAGGCTGTTTTATTGAAAACTCTACGCACCGACCAACTTGACTGGTCCTTGCCCGCTCACCGTCGCGGGACCTTGAGCGGCATGGATGCCGCGCCAGAGCCTCCAGGGACGGATTCACGGCGTGTCCCGCGATGGTGGGCGGGCAAGGGCCCTGCAGCAAACGCAAAGATGTCGAGTGCGCGGTACCCTCACCGCACCAGATAGTTGGCTGCCGCCTTTACTGAAGAGCGGAATCAGCGCACCGGACAGTTCGCAGGTTATGTTTTTTGAAACGGTACGCACCGACCAACTTGACTGGTCCTTGCCCGCCCACCGTCGCGGGACCTTGAGCGGCATGGATGCCGCGCCAGAGCCTCCAGGGACGGATTCACGGCGTGTCCCGCGATGGTGGGCGGGCAAGGGCCCTGCAGCAAACGCAAAGAACTCAAGGGCGCGTTGCCCCACCAGATAGTTAGCTGGTGGCTTTATTGAAGAACAAAATCACCGCACCAGAAATTCTGCCGGATGTTTGATCGAAAGCTATGCGCACCGACCACATCCACTAGTCCTTGCAGCCAAGCAGCAGACGGATGTCGCCGGGTACGCGACCACACCGACAGCCGTGTACCCGGTGTATCGGGACGACAAGGGCAGTCATCCACTCCGCACGGCTTAGGTCAACACGTCCAGCAAGCTACCCAACATCTCGTCGGAACGCCGCAGCGCGGTGGCATTTGCCTGGAAATCGTTGCGTGCCGACAGCCCTTCCACCAGATCGGTGGCCGGCGCCGATGGATCCGCACTGGCATCGACGACGCTGGCGGCCACGCCGCCATTGGCCTGCGTGCTGGCGGCAACGGACTGCCGTGGGCTGCCGTCCACCGGCTGGCGCGCCACATTGCTGGCGGCTACCTGCTGGCGCAGTGCGGCCACCTGCATTCCGGAACTGGCGATGCTGTTGATGCTCATGATGGCTCCAGTGCAAAAACTACAAAAAAAAGCGAGGGCGCGCGTTTACTCACCAACCGGCGCAGCGCCGATCACAACCGCGCCGCGCTGCTGTCGCGTTTACCGCAAGCTAACCGCTGGGCGAGCCTTTTTTACGCGGATGGACCCAGCGAACAGCAACTGCGACCCACCTGCTCCACATCCACATGTCCTACCTAGCAACTGCGACAACGCCGGCCTCACGGCCGCATGGTCGCCTCGCCCACGCTCAATACGTGCCCACCCGCACGCGCAACACCACAGGTACATTGCCGGCCGCATCCACACGCCAGAAGTTGAGCCCGTAGTCGGTCTGGTCGCCGTTGAGCTGCCTTTCTACCTGCCAGCGCCCATCGACATACCGCCCCTGCTCCACCCGCAACAGTTGTCCATGACGGGTATCGGCTGCGTCGCGGAAAAATTCAATGCGCGCAGCCATGCCGGTCACCAGAAAGTCTTCCGGCCCCAGCTGGGCTACCAGCAACCGGCCTGCATGGTCGTCGTTGCCGGGTAGAATGGGCGGCGCATCGCCCCACATGGGCGCACCGAACGACACCTTGGCCTCCCACTCGCCGAAGCGCAGCATGCGCTGCGGCGCGCCGGGTTGTTCGGCCACTGCCTGCAGCCGGCCGTCGTAGGCGGCCTGCGCCAGAAGTCGCTGCATCGGCGCAAGCAGCTTGAAGTTGGCCGCGTGCGCAGCGATTGCGGCGCGGTTGGCCTCGCTGTCGGGGTTGCCATCCATGCCGAACACCGAAAATCCCACCCCGCCCTGCCCCAGTACATGGAACAGATAGGGCGCGGTGGCAGCTTCGAAGCCGGTTTCCGACACCCAGGCCGGGTTGTCGGGCCGCGCGTACTGGCCGATGACCTTGATGTATTCGTTGTAATCGTTGGTGTAGATGTCGGTGCCGATGAAGTCGATCGACGGCGTGGCCGCGCGCCATAGCGCGAACATGTTCACCGTGGCACCGCCGGAGGGATAGTCCATGCCCGGATAACGCTTGCCCTTGTAGCGCAGCCAGGTGTTCACGTAGAGCGGCAGCGGATACGCACGCTTGCCGGCGGCAGCCACCTGCTCGATGTAGGCGGCGGTGGCATGCGCGTTGAACGCTTCGGCCGCTTCGGCGCCGAACAGGTGCTGCCAGCTGCCCTGCGGCTTGCCCAGTGCACGCGCGATCTCGGCCGGCACCGATTGTGCGAACGCGGCCTCGCCGGCGGGGCCATGGTCGCGCACGGTGCCGATCGCACCGGGTTCGTTTTCCACCTGCACCAGGATCACCGTGTGGCGGTCGCCATCCACCTTGCGCAGGTGCTGCATCAACGCGGTGAACGCGCGCGCATCGGCCTGCATGTTGGCCGCCGCGTGTGGCGACAGCACATCCACCGGTTCGCCATTGGCATCGCGCATGCGCGGGTACGTGGTCTCGTCGCGCTTGATCCACTCCGGCACGTAATGCATCTGGCCGTTCTTCCAGCTGCCGAACCACAGCAAGGCCACGCGCAGGCCGCGCTTGCGTGCGCCGGCGATCAGTGCATCCACATTGGTGGTATCGAAGCGGCCCTGCGTCGGCTCGAACTGCTCCCAGTACACCGGCGCTTCCACGGTGTTGGCGTGCAGCGCGACCACCTCGTCCAGCGCCTTGGGCAGCACGGCTGGCCAGGCACTGGAGTTGTGCAGCTGCGCGGCCAGCACGGTGTATGGCGTGCCATCGACAAACAGCGCATGACGGCCGTTCTGGGTGACGAAGCGCGGCAGTTCTGCTGCGCTGGCAAGCAGCGGCACACCGACTGCAAGTAACACCAGCGGCCACAGCAGCGCCGCGAGGCGGCCACGCGGCTGCGGTATTTTCAGGGCAAGCACATGCATCATCGCGCCTCCGACGGTAGTGAGTTCCAGTGCGGCGTGGGTTCGTTGCGCAGGTGGCGCACGAAGAAGTCGTATTGACGGCGTTGCACATAGTCGATCGGCCCGCTGGAGCGGCCCACCGAATGCTCGCCACCGGGCACGTTGAGCAGATCGAACTGCTTGCCGGCCTTGATCAAGGCATCGACCACCTGCGCAGTGGAGGCCGGGTCGACATTGCTGTCCTGCTCGCCGACGATCAGCAGCAGGTCGCCCTGCAGCTTGCTGGCGTTGACCACGCCGGATGCCTGCGCATAGCTCGCATCCACCGGCCAGCCCATCCACTGCTCGTTCCAGCTGATCTTGTCCATGCGGTTGTCGTAGCAACCTGCAAACGCCACGCCCACTTTGTAGAACTCCGGATGGCGTTCGAGTGCACCCAGCGTGCTCTGCCCGCCGGCCGATGCGCCATAGATGCCGACCCGGCTGATGTCGTACGAAGGATCCTTCGCGGCCAGCGCGCGATGCCAGGCGATACGGTCGGCAAAGCCGGAATCGCCCAGATTTTTCCACGCCACATCGTGAAACGCCTTGGACCGATTGGCGGTGCCCATGCCGTCGATCATCACCACGATGAAACCCAGATCGGCCTGCGCCTGCATGCCGATCTGCTTGTCGCCGCCGGAGTGGTAGCCGAACGGCCAGAACGTCTTGGGCACGAAAGCGTCGTGCGGCCCGGCGTAGATGTTTTCGATCACCGGGTATGTTTTGTGCGGGTCGTAATCGCGCGGGCGCACCACCATGCCCCAGATATCGGTGGTGCCATCGCGGCCCTTGGCCACGAAGGTCTCCGGCGCGCGCCACCCGGCGGCCTGCAGCCTGCCGATATCGCCGCGCTCAACGGTGTGCAGCAGTTGCCCATCGATGGCGTGCAGCTCCATCACCGGCGGCAGATCCGGGCGCGAATACACATCCACGTAATGCCGGCCGTCGTTGGCAATGGCCACGTCGTGATCCGCATTGGCGTGGGTGAGCCAGGTCAAGTGGCGACCATCGAAATCCACGCGGTAGAGCTGCCGGTAGTACGGGTCCTTGCCGGCGTCCATGCCGCTGGCAGTGAACCAGATGCGGCGCTGCGCATCGTCCACGCGCAGCACATCGCGCACCACCCACTGCCCGCGGGTGATCTGGCGTTTGACCTTGCCGCTGAGGCCATCGAACAGATACAGATGCCGCCAACCGTCACGTTCCGAAATCCACAACACCTCATCGCCGCGCCCATCCACGTCGTGGCGAAAGCTGCGGTCGGCATACACGAAGGTACGCGCATCTTCGCCAACGGCCACATGCGCGCGTGCAGTGCGCGCATCCACTTCAATCACGCGCATCTGCTGAAAGCCGCGCTGCACGTACTCGAACGCCACACTACGGCCATCGCTGCGCCATTGCAGCGGCGATAGCGAATATGGGGTGGCGAACAAGGCGTTATCCACCACGCGCCGGCTGCCATCCACGGCCAGCAGCACCGGCCGTTCCACATCCACCGCATCGCCCGGCTTGGGATACAGCTGGGTGTGCACCACCGGCTGAAGGCGACCAGCCGGTGCAGCCTCCACACGGGTGACCCGGCGCGCAGTGCCCGGACGTACCCGATACACCGCCAGCTGCTGCGAATCAGGCGACCAGGCAATGCTCTCCGGATCGAAATAGTCTTCCGCACGGCCATCGTCGGTGCGCTGGACCAGCTGGCCATCGGCCACCCGGCGCACGACCAGGTTCCAGCCATCGGCTAGCGCCTCCCACTGCCCGTCAGGCGAACGGCGTGGCGTGGTATCGGCCACCACGTCCGGGTCGCGCACCACGCCAAAGCCACGCGGCCGCTGTTGCCCCTGCGGCTGCCGGCCGGGATCGTCGGGCGCGCAGCGGTAGGTGGTCAAGGTACAGCGCCACGCAGCGTCCTCGATGGCGAACACGATCGCCCCGTCCTCACGCGCGCCTTCCTGCGCATACGCAAACCGCTCGAATGGCAACATCAACGCCGCATAGGCAGTGCCGGTGGCTGCCTGCAGCGCCTGGGCCACGCGCGCCTGATCGAAGGCGGGTTGCTTGTGCAACGTGGCGACGTCCACGCGCATGAAGGCGAAACCGCCAGGCACCGTCTTGCGGTAATGGAAGGTGCCGTTGTCCTGCCAGTGCGCCGGCCAGGCGACGTTCTCGGTCAGCGTGCTCCAGTGCGCGCGCAGACCCAGCGAACGTTGGTAATCGGCCACGCTAGGTGCCGCGTGCGCAGCGGTTGCAAGCAACAGCATGCAGGCGGCCATGGCGCGCGAGGCCTGCGCCAGCCATGCGCATCGCAAGGCATCACTCACCATCGTCCTCCTCCAATGCCAGTTCGTCGCTGCGCAAACCGCTGCGCGCGCCCCAGTGGTAAATGAAGAACGCGATCACCGCCACGCTCAACGTATCGAACGGATGGACGATCCAACCGTGTCCACCGAAGGTGCCGGCCCACGACACCAGCATCACCAGCACGAAGAACACGATCAGCCACAACGACGCGCGCACCTGCCGCAACAGGCACGTGCGGCCCTCGCGCGATGGCAGGCGATACAGCACGTACAGCGCAAACGCCAGCACCTGCAAGCCCAGCAACCACGACAACGTGGGCCAGGTGGACCAGTAAACGATCAACGCCGCCACCATGAACGACAGCGGCCCCAGCACCGCCAGGCCGCGCACGAAAAACGGGCGCGGCAACTCCGGCGCGCTGCGGCGTAGGGCTGCCACCGTCACCGGCGCCACCGCATAGCTCAGCACCAGCGCGGCCGACACCACGCCGATCAAGGTTTCCCATGAGGGGAACGGCAAGGTCCAGAAGATCGACAAGCCCAGGCTCAACCACAACGCCGGACGCGGGATGCCCGACGCCGGGTCCACCCGCGTCAGCACTGGCAGGAACCCGCCGCTACGTGCCCAGCCGTACACCACGCGCGGGGTGGCATTCATGTAGATATTGCCGGTACCGCTGGGCGACACCATGGCATCGCATATCACCAGTGCGGCCAGCCACGCCATGCCCAGGGCCAGTGCGATGTCGTGGTACGGCAGCGAGAAGGCCTTGTCAATGCCGGTCCATCCTTGCGCAAGCTGTGCGGCCGGAATGCTGCCCAGAAACGCCAGCTGCAGCAGCACGTAGATCACCGTGGACAGCGCCACCGACAGGATCAAGGCGATGGGAATATTGCGCTGCGGGTCGCGTACTTCGCTGGCCACCGACACGATCGGGGTCAACCCCAGATACGCGAAGATGATGCCGCCGGCGGAGATCGCCGCTTCCACCCCGGCCATGCCCGAGGGTGCGAACCCGTGCATGCTCAGATTGGCGGCATTGAAGTGCTTCATCAGCAGCACGATCACCAAAATCGGCACCAGGAACTTGAAGATGCTGACGATATTGTTGGCCAGCGCAAAGGTCTTGACGCTGAAATAGTTGAGCAGGAAAAACAGCACCAGCAAGGCCAGCTGCACCAGCCAGCCCCAGATGCTGGGATGCGTGCTGTTGGGCTGACTCAACCACGGGAACCACGCCGCTGCATATTGCCGCGCCGCCTCCACTTCGATCGCGATCAAGCTGGAAAACGCGATAAGCGTGATGAAACCGGTCAGCGAGCCGAGCAAGGCGCCATGCGAATACTCCGGGTAGCGCACCACCCCGCCGGCGCGCGGCAACGCCGCACCGAGTTCGCAATAGACCAGACCCAGCAGCAAGACGGCGATGCCGCCGAGGATCCACGACACGATGCCGGCCGGCCCCGCAATCGAGGACACATGGCTGGCCGAAAACAACCACCCGGAACCGAAGATCGAACCCAGCCCGATAAAGGTCAGGTCGGTCAGGCTGAGCCGCTTGTGGAACTTGCCTTGCGTGGCCATGGTGCCCCCGTTGGAAAGGTTGTAGGCGATTCCTAACTGCTGCTATTCCCTTCTCCCTTCGGGAGAAGGTGCCCCGAAGGGGCGGATGAGGGTACGTGCGCAGCCTCGTGCCGTTTCGACCCTGCGCGGCTTCGCTTCGTACCCTCACCCCAACCCCCGCTCCGCGCCCCGGCCCGCGCTTGTGGCGCGGGCGCTCCAAGGCACGCGCGCCAGTGGCGCGCAAACTGTGTCTTCTCGCCCCGTCGGGAGAGGGGCTCAGCATTGCTACTGCTTCGACACCTCCTGCGCCCAAGGCGACTTCCCGCCCTCGGCGATGAAGCGGTCGACGCGCTGCTCCAGCACCGGTAGCGGCACCGAGCCGGTTTCCAGGATCGCGTCGTGGAAGGCGCGGATGTCGAACTTCTCGCCGAGCGCGGCTTCGGCCTTGTGCCGCAATTCGATGATCTTCAACTCGCCCAGGTAGTACGACAGCGCCTGCCCCGGCCAGGCGATATAGCGGTCCACCTCGGTGGTCACTTCGTGTTCGCTCAGCGCGGTGTTGTCGCGCAGATATGCCTGCGCCTGTTCGCGCGTCCAGCCCTTGTGATGCAGACCGGTGTCGATCACCAAACGGCAGGCACGCCACATCTGATAGGTGAGATAGCCGAAGCGGTCATAGGGCGTGTCGTACATGCCCATTTCCTGGCCCAGGTACTCCGAATACAACGCCCAGCCTTCGCCATACGCGGAGATGTAGCCGTAGCGGCGGAACTCCGGCAAGCCCTGCGCCTCCGCCGCCAACGGCATCTGCAATGCGTGGCCGGGCGAAGATTCATGCAAGGTCAGCGCGGTCAGGTTGTACAGCGGCCGCGACGGCAGGTTGTAGGTATTGACCAGATAGATGCCCGGGCCGCCACGACCGCCGGTGTAGAACGGCGCCAGCTCCGGTGGCACCGGTTCGATCGCAAAACGCCGGCGCGGCAGCCGGCCGATGTAGTCGCCCACCTTGGCATCCACGCGCTTGGCGATCCATGCCGCCTGCTTGAGCAGTTCGTCCGGGGTCTTGGCGTAGAACTGCGGGTCGGTGCGCAGGAAATGCAGGAATGCCGGAAACACCGCCTGTCCGGCCGGCGCTTTGAAGCCGCTGGCCGCGATGGTCTGGTCCATCTGCGTCCGCAGCTTGGCAACCTCGTCCAGACCGATCTGGTGGATCTGATCGGGGCTCACCTCCAGCGTGGTGAACTCGCGAATCTGCGCGCGGTAATAGTCCTTGCCATCCGGCAGCGCTTCACCGGCCAGCGTGGTGCGTGCACGCGGCTGATACTCAGTGCGGATGAAGTCCAGCAACTTGGCATACGCCGGCACCACCTGCGCGTTGATGGTCTCCACGGCCTGCGCCCGCAGCTGCGCCTGCACCGCTGGCGGCACTGTGGCCGGCATCTGCTTGAACGGTGCGTAGAACAGATTGGCCTGACCCCTGGCCTGCGCCACATCGGCGATGGATTGATCGCGTCCTGTCAGCGTGACCTTCGGCTGGCTGAAACCGCGCGCCAGCCCGGCGCGCATGTTGTCGGTGTGCTCGGCGAAATAGCGCGGGATATCGGCCAGCATCTTCAGATAGCGCTGATAATCCTCGCGCGTGCGCAACTTGGCCTCGGCGCTGAAGCCCAGGTCGCTCCAGAACGCCGAATCACTGTTGAACGGCATTTCCCAGGCGCGAAACCGTTGCTGGTCCAGCAACACCAGCAACTGCTGGCGGTACACCTGGTAACTCACCTGATCTTCGGCAGACAACTGCGCCTGCGGGATGCCATCCAGTTCCTTCAACGCCTGTTGCCAGTACGTCGTGCGCTGGTTCTGCGTGGCCACATCCACCTTGGGCAGGTGGTCGGATTGTTGTTCCTGCGTGGCCTGGTTGTCTTCATCCACCGCGCCGGACAACTGCGCCTGCCGCCAGCGCCATTCGCGCGTGTAAAGCGCTTTGAAACGTGCCGCCGCGCGGTCTTGCGTGGTTGCTGCGGGTGCAGGTGCTACAGCCTGCGCTTGCACGGCGGCAGTACCCAGACCGGAGGCAATCAACACGCTCAATGCGCACGCGCGCCAGACGCGGCTGGTCTTCATCCGCGTGCCTCCGGCGCCGCCTTGGCCTGCGCAATCCACTGCCGCACGCGCTGCTGCAACAGTGCCAGCGGCATCGCGCCGCCGCCCAGCACCGCATCGTGGAAGGCGCGCACATCGAAACGATCGCCCAGCTCCTTTTCCGCTTCCGCGCGCAATGCCAGGATCTGCAGCTGACTGAGCTTGTAGCCCAACGCCTGGCCCGGCCACACGATGTAGCGATCGGTTTCGGACTGGATGCTGGGCTCGTCGTCGGACGGATGCGCGTGGAAGAAGTCCACCATCTGCTGGCGATTCCAGTGCTTGTAGTGCACACCGGTGTCGAGCACCAGCCGGTTGGCGCGCAGCAACTCGCCAGACAGGCGGCCGTAGTCGTTGTACGGGTCCTTGAAGAAACCGATCTCCTTGCCCAGCCGCTCGGCATACAGCGCCCAGCCTTCGATGTAGGCGTTGTAGCCGGCCTGCTGGCGGAACGGCGGCAGGGGCAGCGTCTGCGCAAGCGAGATCTGCAGGTGATGCCCGGGCACGCCTTCGTGATAGGCGGTGGTTTCGATATTGACCAGCGTGCGGCTGGCGAAGTCGCTGGTGTTGACCTTCACGATTGCCGGCTTGGTGCCCTCCGGATTGCTTTGCCAATACTCGGCGCCGGGTGCGCTGCGGCGGAAGGCCGGCATCGCCTGCACTTCCAGCGGCGTCTTGGGCAGATGGCCGAACAGCTTGGGCAGCTCCGGTTCCATCGCCGCGATGTACTGCCGGTACTGCTGCAGGATCTGTTCGCCGGAGCTGGCAAAGTGGCGCTTGTCGGTCTCCACCGCCTTGCGGAAGCTGGCCAGATCGGCAAAGCCCTGCGCCTTGGCGATCACCGTCATCTCCCCTTCGATGCGCGCCACTTCCTTCAAACCGATCTGGTGGATCTCCTCCGGCGCCATGTCGGTGGTGGTCTGGGTGTGGACGGCGTAGCGATAACGGCGCTCGCCATCGGGCAGCGACCACACGCCTTCCTGCGCGCGCCCTTGCGCGGCGTATTCGTCGCGCACGAACGCAGCCAATTTGCCGTAGGCCGGGCGCACCTGTTGATCGATCGCGGCGAACACTTGTTGACGCAGCGCGTCGCGTTGATCGGCCGGCACCGCCGCATCGAGCTTTTTCAGCGGCGAGGCGAACGGGCTCTGCTCGCCGGTCAACGCGGCAATCTTGTCGATCTGCTCGGGCAGGCGCTCCAACAGATAGCGCGGCTGGGTGAGACCATCTTTCGCGCCCTGGCGCGACACCGCAATGACCTGCTCGATCACGGTCGGGATCGTCTGCAGCCGCTTGATGTAATCCTGGTAATCCTTGGCGTTTTCGAACGGAAACGCATCGCCATACCCGACCAGCGCCAACTGGATGCCGCCGATGGGCTCCAGCGGCATCGTGTAGGTCTTGAGGTCGATACCTTCCAGCTTGTCGCGCAATTGGCCCAGCATCATCTGCAGGCTGAGCTGGCGTTGCGCGTCCAGCGCCTTGGCATCCACTGCTTCGAACTGCGTGAGCAGGTCCGCGGTTGCGGCGCGCTCCGCCTGCACCGCTTCCAGCGAATAATCGCTCCAGCGGTCGTTGTAGCGCTTGTCGCCGATGATGCTGGCGAACTCCGGGTTGTGCTGCAGCTGGTATTGCCACTGTTTGTCCAGCAGCGCATCGAAGGCCTTGGCGGCTTGTTCGCTGCTATTCGCAGAGCCAGTGGCCGCAGCCGCCGTTTCCGCTGCCGGCGGTGCCGGCTTGCAGGCAGTAAACAATGCGGCGGCAAGCAGGCCGATGGCGACAGGACGCAGGTGGTTCATGCATTTACTCCAAGATGCAATGGCGGCCGTAGGAGCGCGCTTGCGCGCGATGGGCGTTACCGATAACGCCATTCGCGCGCAAGCGCGCTCCTACGGGTACATGAGTCTGGGCCGGCTCACGCAAACGGTTGATCGATCGCCAGCGACGGCGGCGTAAACCACTGCGCGCCCGCCTCGGTGACATAAAAATGGTCTTCAAGCCGCACGCCGAACTCACCGGGCACCACGATCATCGGCTCGTTGCTGGCGCACATGCCCGGCTGCAGCGGCTGCGCATTGCCGCGCACCAGATACGGCGCCTCATGAATCGCCAGACCGCAACCGTGGCCGGTGCGATGCGGCAGGCCGGGCAAGCGATAGTCCGGGCCCAGCCCTGCGGCTTCCAGCACCGTGCGCGCGGCCTGATCCACCGCTTCACAGGCCACGCCCGGGCGGATCGCCGCAAATGCCGCTGCCTGCGCGGCCTGCTCCAGGTCCCAGATGCGCTGCTGCGCAGCGTTGGGCGTGCCATAGATCCAGGTGCGGGTGATATCGGAGTGGTAGCCCTGCACGGTGCAGCCGGTGTCGATCAGCACCAGCTCGCCTTCGCGCAGGTGCTGCACGCCCGGGATGCCATGCGGAAATGCAGTGGCATGGCCGTATTGCACGATGCAGAAGGTCGAACCGTTGTCCGCGCCCAGCGCGCGATGCGCCTCGTCGATGAAACGCACCAGTTGATCGGTCCCGATGCCCTCGTGCGCGATGCCGGCGGCCAGCCGCTGCACCAGCTGGGTCATGTCGCAGGCCTGCTGCATCAACGCCAGCTCGGCCGGCGACTTGCACATGCGGCAGCCGTCGATGATCGCCCCCGCGTCGCGGATCGCCGTGCCCAGATGCGCGCGCAGACCGGTGTGCACGGCGAAGGCAATGCCCGGGTCCAGCGCCAAGGCATGCGCGTGGCGCTCGTCCATGGCCTGCACCACCAGCGCATACGGGTCGTCGTGTTCTTCCCACAGGTACTTGGCCACCGGGATCTTCAGCACCGCATCCAGCGAGCCTTCTTCGAACGCAGGACACATCAGCACCGGGTCGCCATTCAAGGTCAGCAGCAACGCCACCAGGCGCTCGCTCGCGCCCCATGGCACGCCGGTGAAATAGCGCAGCGAAGTACCGGCGCCGATCAATAGCGCATCCACGCCATGGGCGCGCATCAGGTTGCGTGCGCGTTCGATGCGGCGCCCGTATTCGTCCCCGGCGATCGGCGCGGCGCGTTGTGTCCACGGCGCCAGCTGCGCGCGCGCCTGCTCCAGCGACAGCCCGCCGATCTGTGCGCTCATGCACCTGCTCCCAGATCGGCCGTGCTCCAGTGCCCATCGACCAGCCGCGCCACCCCGCCCGGATTGCGCTGGCGCAATTCCGCAGGCAGCAGTGCATCGGGCACCGCGTCATAACTGTGCAGGGCCGCAAAACGGCCGATTGCACCGGGCATGCCCACGGCGGTGAAGCCCGGGTGCCCGGTGCTCGGGAACGGCCCGCCATGGTTCTGCGCGGCGCTCACGGCCACGCCGGTCGGCATCTTGCTGTTGATCAACCGCCCGACCCGCGCGCGCAACACAGGCGCGATGGCCTGCCAGGCCGCATCGTCGCTGCCATCGCCGGCGCGATACAGCGTACCGGTGAGATTGCCTTCGAACGCAGCCGCCACCTGCGCCATCTGCGCTGCGTCGGCCGCGCGCACCAGCAGGCTCACCGGGCCGAACGCTTCGGCCTGCAGTGCATGCGGGTTGGCGATGAACGCCTGCGCATCCACGCTCAACAGGGTCGGCGCATAGCGGTAGCCATCCTCGCCGGTGTGCCCGCCCGCCAGCACGCTGGCACCGGCAGCGCGCAGGCTGGCCACCCCGCGTTGCACACCGTCCACACCGGCCGCCGAGAACAGCACCATCGGCATGGCCGCTTCGAAGTGGGCCTTGGTGGCCGCAACGAACGCATCGCCGGCCGCACCGTGCGGCACCACCACCACACCGGGATTGGTGCAGAACTGCCCGCTGCCCAGCGTGCAGGACGCAAAGAAGTCCTGCGCCAGCGCATCGCCGCGTTCGGCCAGCGCGCCGGGCAACAGGAACACCGGGTTGACGCTGGACAGCTCGGCGTAGAACAGCACGCCTGCTGCGTCGGCCGCTGCCTTCAGCGCCAGCCCACCGGCACGGCTGCCGGTAAAACCAATCGCGCCCAGTCGCGCATCGCCGGCCAGCCGCACACCGATGGCGTTGTCGAAGTGATACAGCAACTGCACGGCCGCCGCCGGCAGACCGGCCGCAACCAGCGCCTGATGCGCCAGCTGCGCCATGCGCTGGCTGGTGGCCGGATGCAACGGATGCGCCTTGGCGATGACCGGATTACGCGCGGCGATCGCGCTGGCGAAATCGCTGCCGGCAATCGCATTGAACGCAAACGGGAAATTGTTCGGGCCGAACACCAGCACCGGCTTGCCCAATGGCGCCAGGTGCGAACGCAGATCGGCCGCGCGATCGATGATGGGATGGGTCCAGCTGTACGTGCGCACCGCCTGCGCGGCCTGGCGCAGTTGCCCGCTGGTGCGCGGCAGTTCATTGCCACGCAAGCGTGTGGGCGCCGGCA
Organism: Xanthomonas sp. NCPPB 1068; assembly: GCF_041479385.2. NCBI lineage: Bacteria > Pseudomonadati > Pseudomonadota > Gammaproteobacteria > Lysobacterales > Lysobacteraceae > Xanthomonas > Xanthomonas sp. NCPPB 1068. The sequence goes on from NZ_CM192986.1 coordinate 2,814,832, forward strand.
ACGCGGTTTCGGCGTGCGCCAAGGCGACCAGGGTGTCGGCATCGGCATCCAGCGCGTCGGCATAGGCGTCCAGGAAGGCGGCGATGCGCTCCACCGGTGCAGCCGCCAGTTCCGCGGCCACCGCCTGCGCTGCGGCGACGGCGGCGTCCACATCGTCCGCGCCACTGATCGGAAACTGCGGGCCAATTGGCTCGCCGGTGGTCGGGTCGGCAGCGCGGAAGCTGCCGGCCGCGTGGCGGCTAGGTTGCCATTGGCCTGCCAGCAGCACCTCGGCGACGGTCGTGGGAATGGAGTGGTTCGTGTCGTTCATTGCGGCACCTTCGGTGACAGGGATGCAGGCCTGCGCACTGTGCGCCAGCGGCCGGCCAGAGAAGCGATGAGGATGCAGCACTGCATGCCACATCCGCAGCCGCCGACGCCTTGCCCCACGCGCAGGCACGGCGCGTGGGGCGAATCCGCACGAGCCGCACGCTGTGCCTGCGAGTAGACGCAGCGTGCGATGGCCGTGCGCCATCAGGACAACCGAGAGCGGCTAAGCAAGACGTAGCGAGCGGTCGTCAGGTGGGTGCGGGCAGCGCGCTCGGAGCCGGAGTGTACGAGTGGTAATGCCGATTCCGAGCACTGACCGCGCCTGCCTGGCGGCGGCGCAGGAGTGTTGCTAGCTGCTCTTCGGCGCCGTGGCGATGGCATGCTCGATCACCTTCAACGCGGCATCGCGTTCGGCGCCTGCCACCACCAGCCGCGGCGCACGCACCTGCTCGCTGCCCATGCCCACCTTTGCCTGCACCAGCTTGATCAGCTGTACGAAGGTGGGCACGGTGTCCAGGCGCAGCAGCGGCAGGAACCAGTGGTACAACTCCTTTGCCGCCGGGTAACCGCCGTCGCGTGCGAGCTCGAACAGGCGCACCGATTCTCTCGGATACGCATTGACCAGGCCGGCGATCCAGCCCTTGGCGCCCATGCTCAGGCCTTCGACGATGGCATCGTCCATGCCGACCAGCAGCGCCAGCCGATCGCCCAGCAGTTCCTGCAGCGCGGCAAAGCGGCGCACATCGCCGGAGGACTCCTTCACGGCCTGCAGGTTCGGGAATTCGGCAGCCAGCTCGGCAATCTGCGCCGGGCCGAAATCGGTCTTGTAGGCCACCGGGTTGTTGTACAGGATCACCGGCAGATCGGTCGCGGCAATCACCGCACGCACATGCGCGCCCATTTCGCGCCAGTCGGTGGAGTACACGTACGGCGGCAGCACCATCAGGCCGCCGCAGCCGATGTCCTTGGCCGCCTTGGCCAGCGCCACCGCTTCGCCAGTGGCCAGGCTGGCGATGCCCGGCACCACCGGCACGCGGCCGTTCAAGGCGGTGACCAGCGTGCGCAGGATCGCCAGCTTGTCTTCCACGCTCAAGGTGGCGGCCTCGCCCAACGAGCCCAGCGGCACGATCGCGGTGCAACCGGCATCCACCAGCTGGTTGGCATGCTTGCCGAGGAAGTCGTGGTCGATATCGCCCGAGGCGGTGAACGGGGTGGTGATGGCCGGCAACACGCCGTGCCAGAACGCAGCAATGCTCATGGGTGATTCCCTTGCGAGTCGGAAGTGAACGAGTCGGCCAGCGCCGCGAGGCGGACCGGGAACAACGGCGGCCGGCGGCCGGCGTCGGTGGAAAGCTCGGGCGGGCAGCGGCCCAGTTCGGCCAGCGCGGTGCCGCAGATGCGGCCTTGGCAGGCGCCCATGCCGCAGCGCGAGGCCAGCTTGGCGTCGCGTGCATCGGTGAAGTTGTCCAACGCACCCAGCGGCACGTCTTCGCAGCGGCAGATCAGCGTGTCCGGTTGCGCCAGCGCGCGGATGCGCGGGTCCAGCGCGAACTGCTGCTGCAACAGGTCGGCAAATGCACGCGCTGCGCGCCGCCGTGGTTGCATGCGCAACGCCGCCTCCGGCGCATCGGCGGCCATGTGCCCGGCCATCGCGCCTTCAATCAAGGCGCAATCGCGCCCGCCGATGCCGCAGGCTTCGCCGGCGGCAAACACCTGGGTGACGCTGGTGCGCAGCAGCGCATCTACCTGCACTTGTTGGTGTGCCCCGTAGGCCTGCAGCTGGCAGCCCAGCAATTGCGCAAGCTCGGTATTGGGCACCAGGCCATAGCCCACCGCCAATTGATCGCATCCGATGCGCGTGCGGCCGCCAGGCCCTTCCAGTTCGATTTCGCGCAGCTGCGTATCGCCATGCGCGGCAACCACAACGCTGCCGGCGCGATACGCCACTGCGTGCAGCTGCAGGCGCAACGCGGCAGCCTGCGCGGCCTTGCCCGGCCAGCGCCACAACTGCAGCGCGAACTGGCGCAACGCCGCTGCCGAGGCCTGTTCGTGGATGCCAAGCACCTGGGCGCCATGCCGTTGCAAGGTGGCCGCACTGGCCAGCAACAACGGGCCACTGCCGGCCACCAGCACACGCTTGCCGGCCAGCGGCCAACCCTGCTTCGCAAGCGCCTGCGCCGCGCCGGCACCGGTGACGCCGGGCACGGTCCAGCCCGGAAACGGCAGCAGCAATTCGCGTGCACCGGTGGCCAGCACCAGGGCGGCGTAATGCAGTTGCAAGGTGCTGTCCGGGCCATCGGCCAACAACCAGCCCGGTTGCGCCAGCAGGATCTGCGTGCGCGTCAGCAGCGTGATCGCTGCATTGCCCTGCACCTGTTGCAGCAGCGCGCGCGCATCGGCCGGCGCACCGTGCTGCACATCGCTGCGCCACACCTGCCCGCCCACACGCGGCTGCATGTCCACCACGCCCACGCGCACACCGTGACTGGCCGCCGCCTGCGCCGCCGCCAACCCGGCCGGCCCGGCGCCGATCACCAACACATCGAAATGCAGCACGCGCTCAGCCATCGGTGCGCACCTGCATACCATCGCGTGCGTCCACCAGACACGCGCGTTGCTGGCCGATGCCATCGATCCGCACGCGGCATTCGAAACACACACCCATGCCGCATAACGGCGCGCGCGGTTGCCCGCTGCTCGATCGCCGGAACTGCAGCGTGGCCTGCGCCACGGCGGCCGCCACGCTGGCACCGGCCGGCACCTCGACCGGCTGCGCATCCACGTGCAACCGCACTGTCGCGCTCATGCGGCCGCGCCCTGCACGGCACGCGCCGGGGCGTACGGCGCCGGGTCGATGGCCGGCGTGCGCCCGAGCAGGCTGTCCACGATCACCCGTGCGCTCCCCAGCGCCGTGGTGACGCCCAGCCCCTCGTGACCGGCGGCCACCCACACATCGCGCCGGCCGGGCACCGCCCCAAGATACGGCCGCCCGTCCGGCGTGGCCGGACGCAGCCCGGTCCATACGCGAATGGCCTGCAACTCGCGCAGCACCGGCAGATACGCGAAAGCGCGCTGCAACATCTGCTGCAGCACCGGCATCGACAATGCGCGATCGTGCTCGCCGAACTGGCGCGATGAGCCGATCAATATCTGCCCGGTCGGCCGCGGCTGCACATTGAAGGCCACGCTGGTGTCGTCGGCGCCGTGCGCCGAATCGGCATAACCGAGTTCCAGCAGCTGGTGCCGAATCAAACCCGGGTGGCGGTCGGTGATCACCAGATGGCCCTTGCGCGGGCGCAACGCCAGTTCGGGCAGCAATTGCGGCAGGGCCACACCACTGGCCACCAGCACCGGACCGGCAAGCAGCTGCCCGTCGTCCAGGCGCACCGCATGCTCCTGCAACTGCGCCACGCGGCGGCCGGCAAACACCTGCGCGCCGGCCTTGCAGGCCAGGCTCACCAGATGCCGCGCCACCCGCGGCGGATACACCACCGCCTCGCCGGGCACGCGCATGCCGCCAGCCAGGCCGGGCACCAGCTGCGGCTCCAGCGCATACAACTGCGCCGCATCGATCGCTTCTGCCTGCAGGTCGGCAGCGGCCAGGCGCGCGATCTTGGCCGGCACCGCCGCCAGTTCGCGTGCGTCGCGGGCCACCCACAGCGTGCCGCAACGGCTGAATTCGGCTTCGCTCAGCGTGGCGAAGCGCTCCCACAGGCGCAACGAATACGCCGACAAGGCCAGCTCGGCCGGGTCGTCGTCCATCGCCACCAGGTGCCCCATCGCCGCGGCGGTGGCGCCGCCGCCGATCGGTCCCGGTTCGACGATCGCCACCCGCAGCCCCTCGCCCGCCGCAGCCTCGGCGCAGGCGGCGCCCACGATGCCGGCACCGACCACGATCAGGTCGTAACTGCGCCGCGTGGAAGCGGCAGATAGTGCAGAACCGGATTCGGGCCCGGCAACGGAACCCGGCACAGGCGCAGATGCCGTCGCGGGCGATGGCGACGCAGGCAGCGCAGCCGACATGCCGGCAATGGGATCAGGCACCAGTTCGGCCGACGCCATGGCCGACGCAACCACCGGCGCGGGCCGCACGGCCTCCATCAGGCCACGATGCCCCAGGCGAACGGGTCGGCCGGGTCGATCAGCAGCTGCGCGCGCGCGGTGATGTACGCCTGCCCGCTGATGCGCGGCGCAATGCCACGCCCGCTCAGGCGATAGCTGCCTTCGAACGCACTGCCCAGGATGCCTTGCTGCACCCAGCGCTCGCCCTCGCCCAGCTTGCCGTCGACGGCCAGGCAGGCCAGCTTGGCGCTGGTGCCGGTACCGCATGGCGAGCGGTCGTAGGCCAAGCCCGGGCACAGCACGAAATTGCGTGCCACGCCGCTACCGTCGGGCGCGGCGCCGTTGACTTCGATATGGTCGATCTCGCCACCGCCCTCGCCGGTGATGCCGGCGGCCTGCAGCGCCAGCCGGATCGCTTCGGTGTAGGCAGTGAGCTCGCGTTGATGCGCCAGGTCCAGCGCACATGGCGCCTGCTCGGTGATGAAGAACCAGTTGCCGCCCCAGGCCACATCGCCGCGCACCGCGCCATGCCCCGGCACGTCCACCACCACACCGGCAGCCGCGCGATAACTTTCCACGTTGTCCACCCATACCGTGCCGTCGCCGGCCAGCTCCACGCCCACCGTGCCCACCGGCGTTTCGATACGGTGCCTGCCCGGTGCGATCCGCCCCAGCTCGGCCAGCGTGCGCACCACACCAATCGTGCCGTGCCCGCACATGCCCAGATAACCGACGTTGTTGAAGAAGATCACCCCGGTGCAGGCGCTCGGGTCGCGCGCCGGCAGCAGCAGCGCGCCGACCATGGTGTCCGAGCCGCGCGGCTCGCAGGCAATCGCGCTGCGCCACTGGTCGAACTCGCGGCCGAACCGCTCGCGACACTGCGCCAGGTCGCCATCGCCCAGATCGGGGAAGCCGGCCAGGACCACGCGGGTGGGCTCGCCGGCCGTATGAGAGTCGATCACGTCGATGCTGTGCATGGCGCATGCTCCCACTGCCGGCCCGCGCACGACTAGCGTGCAATGCGAAGTGAAAATGCGGAAATCTGCACAATTACCAACCCGATGCATCGCCGCGCGTTTGCGCTAGGATCATTGCTGGGTTGCACCTTCGTGCAACCGTCAAATCGTGACCGCTACCATGACCCTGATGGACCTCAACCTGCCCGCGCTGGAAATGCAGACGCTGTTCGATGCACTGCCGGATGTGGTGTTCTTCATCAAGGACAGCGAGGGCCGCTACACCCACTGCAACCTCACCCTGGTGCGTCGATTGGGGCGCAAGCTGCGCAGCGAGATCATCGGCCGGTCGCCGCTGGAGGTCTTCCCGCTGCCGCTGGGCGGCAGCTACATGATGCAGGACCGTCGCGTCCTGCTTGGCGAACTCATCGACAACCAGCTCGAAGTGCACCTGTATCCCAATCGCCTGCCGGGCTGGTGCCTGACCTTCAAACGCCCGCTGTGCGAGGCCAACGAGGTGATCGGCGTCGTCGGCATCTCGCGCGATCTGGGCCAGCCCGATAGCCGGCATTCGGCCTACGAACGCTTGAGCCAGGTGATGGAACACATGCAGGCCAACTTCGGCGACAACCTGCGCGTGCAGGCGCTGGCCGACCTGGCCGGGCTGTCGGTGGCGCAGCTGGAGCGCCACTTCCGCCGCGTCTTCCAGGTCACCCCGCAGCAACTGCTGACCAAGCTGCGCATCGAATCGGCGATGCGGCTGCTGTATGGCGAGGACAGTATCGCCAGCATCGGGCAACGCTGCGGCTTTGCCGACCAGAGTGCCTTCGCGCGCCAGTTCAAGGCTACCGTCGGCATGACCCCGCGCGATTACCGCGCGCTCAAGGGTCAGCTGTGAGGCGCCGATCATGCGCTGACACACGGCCGGCACAAATGCCGAATTCGGCAGCATTGCGGGCACGAGCGTGATGCACCGCCGCCGCGGTGGCGAGGGGCGCCACTGAAGGGCGCGTCAAGGTGAGACCGGACCCCGATGGTAGACTTTCGGGTTTCCCCTACTGCGTTGCCAATGGCCAGCTTTTTTCGCCGCAACAAGCCCACCACGCCCGACAGCTCGCGTACCTCGCGCTACAGCCTGGAAGAACTGGCAGCCGCATTTCCCACCGCGCCGTCTGCCGCCACCCCTGCACCGCCCATCGAGGCCCTGCCACCTGCGCAGACCGGCACAGCGCCTGCCGCTGCGCCCACGCCCGCACCGGTAGCGGCGGACCCGTCAACGCCGGCGGCCGAGCACGCCGCGCCCGCCACACCGGCTGAGGCGTTGGCACGCGACATTGCCGCCCGCACCGGCCAGGCGCAGAGCGTGGCGGCGGTGCCGAGCACGCCGCCCGCCCCTGCGGCGCCGGCCCCATCGGCCCTGCAGGCACTGCCGGACCCGGCGCCTGCCGCAGCCCCCGTCGCTCCGGCGCCGGTGGTGGTGCCACCAGTGGTGACGCAGCCACACGGCGTACCAACCTCGCCGGCAACGGCGCCCGCAGAACCTGCAACACCGGCGCAGTCGCCGTTGCGATCACCACCATCGACGCCCGCAGCGCCGGTCCCGACGCCGGTCGTCGCGACGCCTGCTGCCGCTGCGCCTGCTGTCGTACCACCTGTTGCTGCTCCGCCCGCCGTCGTACCGACTGCCACCTCCGCACCGCCTGCCGCCGCCCCGGCCGCGAGCGCGAGCGCGACGCCGGTGGTCACCGCACCGTCCATCGTCAGCAGTCCGTTGCCGGCCACCCAGGACGACAGCATCGTCGGCCAGCACGACGCCCTGCCGGCTGCGCCGGCGGGCAAACCCGGCTGGCGCGAGCGCCTGCGCAACAGCACCTTCGCGCGCAGCTTCGGTGGCCTGTTCTCGCGCAACCCCAAGCTCGACGACGACCTGCTCGACGAGATCGAGACCGCGCTGATCACCGCCGATGTCGGCATCGGCGCCACCACCGCGTTGGTCGAAGGCCTGCGCAAGCGCATGAAGTCGCGCGAATTCGTCGATGCGCAGGCCATGTTCAAGGCCTTGCGCGCCGATCTCATCGCGCTGCTGCAACCGGTCTCCAAGCCACTGGTGATCGACCGCTCGCTCAAGCCCTTCGTGGTGCTCACCGTCGGCGTCAACGGCGTCGGCAAGACCACCACCATCGGCAAGCTGGCCAAGCGCTTCAAGGACGAAGGCAACAGCCTGATGCTGGCCGCCGGCGACACCTTCCGCGCCGCCGCCGTGGCACAGCTGCAGGCCTGGGGCGACCGCAACGGTGTGGCGGTCATTGCGCAGGGGCAGAACGCCGATGCCGCCTCGGTGGCGTTCGACGCGCTGCAGGCCGCCAAGGCGCGCGGCACCGACGTCTTGATCGCCGACACCGCCGGCCGCCTGCACACCCAGACCGGGCTGATGAACGAGCTGGGCAAGATCCGCCGCGTGCTCGGCAAGATCGACGCCGCCGCGCCGCACGAAGTGCTGATGGTCATCGACGGCACCACCGGCCAGAACGCCATCTCGCAGCTGCGCCAGTTCCATGCGGCGGTCGGCGTCACCGGCCTGGTCGTGACCAAGCTCGATGGCACCGCCAAGGGTGGCGTGGTGTTTGCGCTCGCGCGCGAGTTCAATATTCCGATCCGCTTTGCCGGCATCGGCGAACGCCCGGAAGACCTGCGCGTCTTCGACCCGGTGGCCTTCGTCGACGCACTGTTGCCGGACGCCTTGGGCGGTTGATTGGGATGCCTGCCCGCATCTGCAAGCGCTGCGGGCTGGTTGCAGCGTGCGGCAGGTATCGCGTGACCGGTCGCAGGCACGACGTGTACTGACGGTTGCCAGCCCTCGCCTGCAGCACTGCACGCGCCAGTCCGCGCTGTGCGTCGGTGGCTTATTACCGTGCGCCCACATCACCGCATTGGCCTGGGGATGCGGATGTTTCTGCGAACGGTGCCTGGTCGGAACGACGTTTCCGCTGCAGTGAGTGGACGCGCGGCACCACGCGCGTAGCAGCTTCACTCCCGCTCCCGACACCCTTGCCCTCCACCGCCAGCAGAGCACCATGCCAGCCGACCACGCCACTCCCCTTGCTGATGCCTTCGTCGAGCGCCTGCTGCACTGGTTCGACGGCCACGGCCGCCACGATCTGCCCTGGCAGCATCCACGTGCGCCGTACCGGGTGTGGCTGTCGGAGATCATGCTGCAGCAGACCCAGGTCGCGGTGGTCATTCCGTATTTCCACAAATTCGTGGACAGCTTCCCTGCACTGTCCGATCTGGCGGCGGCCGACAACGACACCGTGATGGCGCATTGGGCCGGCCTGGGCTACTACGCCCGCGCGCGCAACCTGCATGCCGCCGCCAAACACTGCGTCGCCCTGCACGGCGGCGAGTTGCCGCGCGACTTCGATGCACTGCTTGCGCTGCCGGGCATCGGCCGCAGCACCGCAGGCGCCATCCTGAGCCAGGCCTGGAACGAGCGTTTTCCGATCATGGATGGCAACGTCAAGCGTGTGCTCACGCGTGTCCACGGCATCGCCGGCTATCCCGGCCTGCCGGTGGTGGAAAAGCAGCTATGGCAACTGGCCTGGGCCCATGTTGCGCACGTGCCGGCCGGACGACTGGCCGACTACACGCAGGCGCAGATGGATTTCGGTGCCACGCTGTGCACGCGCGCCAGACCGGCGTGTATCGTGTGCCCGCTGCAGCAGGACTGCGTCGCCCGCCGCGACGGCCTGGTGGATGCCTTGCCCACTCCCAAGCCCGGCAAGGTGCTGCCCGAGCGCGAAGCCACCGCCTTGCTGCTGGAAAACCTGCATGGCGAGATCCTGTTGCAACGCCGCCCACCGACCGGCATCTGGGCCTCGTTGTGGACCCTGCCGCAGGCGGAGACCGACAGCGGCCTGCGCAGCTGGTTCGCCACCCACATCGAGGGCAACTACGAACGCGCCGATGCGATGGCGCCGCTCGTGCACACCTTCAGCCACTACCGGCTGCACCTGCAGCCGTTGCACCTGCGCAAGGTCGCGCTGCGCGCAGCGGTGCGCGACAATGACGACCTGCGTTGGGTGGCGCGCGCCGATCTCGGCTCGCTGGGCTTGCCGGCACCGATCCGCAAACTGCTCGACACGCTTTAAGCACGCCTTCAAAGGAATTCGCATGTCCCGCACCGTGTTCTGCCAGTACCAGCAATGCGACACCGAAGGCCTGGATTTCGTGCCCTACCCCGGCGAGCTGGGCCAGCGCGTGTTCGCGCACATCGGCAAGACCGCCTGGCAGGCGTGGCTGGCACACCAGACCATGCTGATCAATGAAAACCGGCTGTCACCGCGCGACCCCAAGCACCGCGCGTTTCTCGAGGCCGAATTGCAGAAGTTCCTGTTCGACCGCAATGCCGACAAGCCCGAGGGCTATGTGGCGCCGCTGGGCGAGGAGTAGCTGGGCGGGGATTAGGGATTAGGGATTCGGAGTGGTTGCGGCCCGGCTTGTTGAATGCCGACCCGGCGAGCGCTGCACCGGCAACCCGATCGACAGACACGCCGCCTCGTCCGAGACGCTGTCATATGCAGGCGATGCCGATCAACGCCATCGCTCCTGCCCCTGCGGCGCCTAACCCACGCCAGTCGGGCCATCCAGCAGCATGCGGATGCGCTTGAGCAATTCCTTCTGCGTGTAGGGTTTGTTGACCACGTCGAATTCCGCACCGCCCACGTCGGTCCGCTGGATGCTGGCGTCGGCGTAGCCGGTGGTCAGCAGCACTTTCAACTTGGGCTGCATGCGGCGCGCTTCGCGTGCCAGCACCACGCCATTCATGCCCCCAGGCATGATCAGATCGGTGAACAACGCATCCACCTCCGGGTGCTGTTCCAGTAGTTCGATCGCCTCGCGCCCGCTCGATGCGGACAGAATGCGATACCCGGCATTTTCCAGGAACATCTTGGCCACCACCGCCACGTCCTGTTTGTCTTCCACCACCAGAATGGTCTCGTCGCCACCCTTGTCGATCGCGCGGCTCTTGGCCGCCTGCAGGTCGTTCTCGAATTCGCTGGAAGCCGGGAAATACAGGCGTACCGTGGTGCCCTGGTCCACCTCGCTGTAGATGCGCACCGTGCCGCCGGACTGCTTCACGAAGCCGTACACCATGGACAGCCCCAGGCCCGTGCCCTGCCCCTCTTCCTTGGTGGTGAAGAATGGCTCCATGACGCGGCTGGCCACTTCCGGCGGCATGCCGCTGCCGGTATCGCTCACCGCGATGCTTACGTAGCGTCCGGGCGCCAGCTGGTGATGCATTGCCAGGTCGTGGCTGGTGATCTCCACGTTCTGGGTCTGCACCGTGACCTCCTTACGCTCGGCCTGCGCCATTGCATCGCGTGCGTTGATCAACACATTCAGCAGTGCCACCTCGGCTTGCGTGGTATCGATCTGGCAATTCCACAGCCCCTCTTCCAGCAGCTGCCGCAAGGTGATGCCGCCACCCAGCGCGCGCTCGGCCATGTTGTTCATGCCCGACACCAGGGTATTGAGATTGACCACGCGGCCGCGCAACTTCTGCTTGCGCGAGAACGCCAGCAATTGCTGGGTGAGCGTGGCGGCCTTGGCCGCAGCCGCGGCCGCATGTTCGGCGCTGAACGCGATGCGATCGGCATTGCTGCCCGCGTTGGCGGCCGCCATCATCTGGATCACTTCCAGGTGCCCGGACATCACCTGCAGCAGGTTATTGAAATCGTGTGCAATGCCACCGGTGAGTTGCCCCAGCGCTTCCATCTTCTGCGCCTGGCGCAATGCATCCTCGGCGTCGCGGCGGCGGCTCACATCCAGCTGCGAGCCGAAGAAGTAGACCAGGTTGCCCTTGTCGTCGAACACCGGCGAGACGAATAGCGCGTTCCAGAACGAGGACCCGTCCTTGCGGTAGTTCAGCACCTCGGTGGCGAATTCGCGGCGGTTGTCGATGGACTCGCGCACGTCCTGCACGCTGGCCGGGTCGGTCTCCGGGCCCTGCAGGAAGCGGCAGTTGTTGCCGATGATCTCGTCGGCCGAATAGCCGGTCATTTCCAGGAACGCGCGATTGGCGAACACGATCGGATTGTCCGGCAGATGCGGGTCGGTCACCGTCATCGGCATGCGCGTGGTTTCCACGGCGGCAAAAAAGATATCCGAGCGGTGCTTCTCCACAGGCAGGCTGCGGGATTCGCTGATATGAGGCGCGCGCAGCTCTCCGTGACGGGAATCGTTCAAGTGGTGTTCTCCGCGGGGCCATTCCCGTGGCGACAGTTTAGTTGGGCCCGGTGAGTTGACCCGTCACATCCATGAGCCTTTGCCGTACGGCCGCGCGCGCCCATGCAACCGAATGCAACCGGCTGGGTTGCCGCGCACTCCGGCAGCCGCCCTACCCTCGCACGCAGATCCATACGACCGCGTGCGTGCCGTTTTGCCGTAGCATGCGCGGGCTGTTTGCAGCTCCTGCGCCTTCGCTCTGCCACTGCGGCGGCGTCGCGCGTGCGTCTTCCCTGCCGGTGCTGATGCCTGGCCACCCATGCGATGCCACCATGTCGGGCTACCAGACCCAGATTCACGAACTGACCTTCGGGCAGCAGACCTACGTCATCCGCGCCTTGGCGGACAAGCAGCAATACGCCGACCCGGACCTGGCCGCTGCCGACGCCGGCATTTCCTCGGCGCAGTGGAGTCTGTTCGGCCAGGTGTGGCCGGCAGGCCAGTTGCTGGCCGAAGCGATGGCCACCCGCCCGATCGAGGGCAGGCGCATTCTCGAGCTCGGCTGCGGGCTGGGGCTGGCGAGCCTGGTGCTGCGCCGGCGCGGTGCCGACGTGGTGGCCAGCGACCACCATCCGCTGGCGGAAGTGTTCCTGGCCTACAACGCTGCGCTCAACGGGCTGGACGCGGTGCCGTATCGCCGGCTCGACTGGGACACCGGCGCGCCGACCATGGGGCAGTTCGACATGATCATCGCCAGCGATGTGCTCTATGAAACCCGCCACGCCACCATGCTGGCCAAGCTGATCCCCGCCCTGGCCAAACCCGCGTGCGAGATCGTGATCAGCGATCCGGGCCGCGGCAACGCCAACGCGCTCTCGCGCATGCTGGCCGAGATCGGATTCTCGTTGGTCGCCGGCGAACGCCAGGCCTCGGCACAGGCAGCCAAGGCGCCGCGCCTGTTCGTCTATCGCCGCAACCTGGACGCCTCGCCACCGGCCCAGGCGTGATGACGCTGCGCCACCAAGGCGCAGGCGTGTAGGCGCACAGCAGCACCGGCATGCACATGTCGGCTGCACTCACCGCGTGTCGCGCGGGCGAAGCGTCGCCACCGGGCCTGTCGTCGGGATTCGCTCCCAGGCTTCGACCACGCGCTTGTGGACCACAAAGCCAGCGCGCTCACGGTCCTAGCGGAACGCCCGGCCATGCCGGCCGTGATGCATTGCATGCAACTGAACAACCTCGATGGCGTCATCGCACCGTCGACGCACGCCTGCGATGCCGGCGCTGGGTTGCACGAGCCGACTGTCCAGCGTTGCAGCAGTCCTTCACCATACCGCGTTTTTCGGCGGTGAAGACCGATCGTCAAGCCCGCTTGCCGGCTCACGCCTGGCTGCCGATTTCGCCACGTCCGGTTGATGCTTCCATGGCGATGCTGGCCTCGCACCACGCGCTCCAGTGGTGCATTCCCCAGCCAACCAAATGAGAACCTGCAATGGCAAACCAGAACGACAACAAGGGTGGCACCAGCAACCGCGGCTTTGCGTCGATGGACGAAGACAAGCAGCGCGAAATCGCCTCCAAGGGCGGCAAGGCGGCACATGAAAGCGGCAACGCGCACGAGTTCAGCTCCGAAGAGGCACGCGAAGCCGGCAAGAAGGGTGGTCAGGCCAGTGGTGGCGGCAACAATCGCTAAGTAGCGCGGTGTTGATTGCAGACAGCGCTTTCGGGAAGGCCATGGCTTTTCCGAAAGCGTACCTGCGTCGGCAGCAACGACCTTTGCATGTGACCGGCAGCGTTGAGCTGCCCCGAGCGGACCGCAAGCATCGATCAGCGGCAGCAGACGCTGCGCGCACGGCGCGCTCAGCAGCGGATCAGTGCGCGCGGCTTGCGCGCGATGCGATGCGGACAGCCTCCCGGGCGCTGGTAGCGCACACGCAGCCGTCGTACCTGCAGCACATGCGGCATCGGCATCGGCATCGGCATCGGCCGAGTCTCATCGGATGAGACGGCGGGTTGGCACGCTCGCGCCCGATGACACACACCACCCGGCCACGATGCCGCCCCGGCATGGGCGCACCTGCATCGCACATCAGCGCGATTGCAGACGCCGCACATCGATCGGCACATCCGCATCGGCCCGAGCACGCCGGCGCTTGCCACTCACTGCAGCCCCGGTCGCCCCATGGCCCGGAGTGAGCGCACCCGGCGCGGCCTGAGCCCGGTGGACTACACCTACCCCGAGCATCTGCGCAGCACGCTGGAAACCCTGCCTGCCACGCCGGGCGTGTATCTCTTCCACGGGCAAGACGACGGACTGCCGCTGTACATCGGCAAGAGCATCAATCTGCGCGGACGGGTGATGGATCATTTCCGTACTCCACGCGAAGCCGCGCTGCTGCGTCAGACGCGCCGGGTGAGCGTGATCGAAATGGCCGGCGATCTGGGCGCGCAACTGCTGGAGTCGCAACTGATCAAATCGATGCGGCCGCTGTACAACCAGAAGCTGCGCCGCGTGCCGCGCCAGTTTTCGATCCGGCTGTATCGCGGCGAGGTGTCCATCGAGCATTCGGCCGAGAGCGACCCCGCGCTGACACCGTGGCTGTACGGGCTGTACTCGAGCCCGCGCGCCGCCAAGGAGGCACTACGGCGGCTGGCCGATCGCGACCGCCTTTGCTACGGGCTGCTGGGGCTGGAGAGCGTCGCTGCCGGCCGGCCATGCTTCCGCGCCATGCTCAAACGCTGCGCCGGCGCCTGCCATGGCGCGGAAACGCTGGGCGACCACGAGGAACGTTTGCGCGACGCGCTAGGGCACCTGGAACAGGCCGTCTGGCCCTTTCCCGGCGCCGTAGCGGTGAAGGAACAGGGCCCGCATCTGACCCAGTACCACGTGCTGCGCGACTGGCATTACCTGGGCAGCACCGCCTCGTTGGCCGCCGCGCGCAAGCTCAAGTCGGCGCCGGGAGACTTCGATCGCGACAGTTATCGCATCCTGCGCAAAGGCCTGCACACCCATCTGCACTGCGTGGCGCTGCTTTGATGGCGCGTCGGCGCGGCGCCGCGCCGGGAGCGCACCAGGCACCTGCACCAACCGGCGATCCGCTAATCCGCTTCGGCCGGGCCCGCCCGGTATTCCTTCGGGTCCAGAAAATCCGCCAGGCACGATCCCACCCGCAATGCCTGTTCGCGCGCGTCACCGCGATACTCGCCTTCGCCGGCGCCCTCGATGGTGGCCACCGGCGCCGCACGGTCGCGGTGATAGACGAACGCGGTCGACAGCCAGCGGGTGTCGCCCGGCGCCTGACTTTCCATGGTCTCCACGCGGAATTCACCGCAGTAGCCATGGATCAAGGTGCGTCGAAGGGTCTTGTGCGTCATGCGCAGAGTATTGCCGCGCCAGGTTGAAGATGACGTGGAAACCCGCTGCAACATCCGCACAGATGCGCAACAGCAGCTGCAGCCGGACGATCTGGACAGCGGAGCAGCATTACCACCGCGCCACAGCGTCAATGCCAGCGCGGCGCCGATATCCGGCACGCATGAAAACGCACGCGTTAGCGCGATCGCCCCGGGTTGGGACAACGTAACGTGCAACGAGAGGAAGACGACGGAACTGGATCTAACCGGAAAGCCTTGCGAACGCAGGCTTGAAAATGGTGGCCGAGGACGGAATCGAACCGCCGACACGGGGATTTTCAATCCCCTGCTCTACCAACTGAGCTACTCGGCCACTACCTGCAACGCGATGCCTGCGTTGCGAGGAGGCGCATCATAGCGAGCAGGCGCAGTTTGGGCAAGCGTTGTGACCAACTTTGTTGCAGCGTGGCGTCGCCGCCTGAATTTCTTGCACCGGTTCACGCCGCGCAGGGAGGCGCATCGCCTAGCCTGCGCGCGTCCATCGGAGATCGTCATGCGCCTGTCTTGCCTGCTGTGGTCGTGCCTCGCCCTGCTGCCACTGGCTGCGTCTGCGCAGCAACCGGTGCGCGCGGTCCCACAGCTGGATATCTCGCGCTATGCGGGGCAGTGGCATGAGATCGCGCATCTACCGGTGTCGTTTCAGAAAAAGTGCCGCAGCGATATCACCGCCAGCTACACCTTGCGCGACGATGGCTTGATCGGCGTGCGCAATGGCTGCCGCACTGCCGATGGCAGCCTGACCCAGGCCGATGGCGTGGCGCGACCGGTCGACGGCCACCCGGGGCAGTTGCAGGTTCGCTTTGCGCCCGAATGGCTGAGCTGGCTGCCGCTGGTCTGGGCCGACTATTGGGTGATCGCGCTCGACCCGGACTATCAATGGGCGCTGGTCGGCGAGCCGGATCGCAACTATCTCTGGATCCTGTCGCGCTCGCCACAGATGCCGCGTGCGCAGTTCGAGCAGCTCAAGGCCCGTGCCACGCAGATGGGCTACGACCTGTCGCCGCTGATCGTGGCCGCGCCCGTGCTGTGAGCCGGGCACCCCGCTCCCGGGCGGGGCTGGCATAGGCGACAAGGCGGCGTCCGTACTGCGTAGTATTCTTGGCGCCGCCTCAGCCGCCAAGGACACCCTTACATGCGTCGTGCCTCCCGCCTCCTGATCGTGTCGCTGGCCTGTGGCCTGCTGTTGAGCGCTTGCGGCGGCGCGGTGCGCCGCGTGTCCGAGCCGGCCGCCAGCATCCAGCAGCTCACCGTCCGCGCCGATGGCAGCTGGTCGGTCGACCTGCGCCTGCAGAACTACAGCAGCATCCCGATGCAGTTCGAGCGCGTGGCGCTGGAGATCTCTGCCGGCGAGCAGGTGGCCGGCAAGCTCGACCAGGCGGTCGGCATGTCCATCGGACCGGAAACCGCCGATATCGTCACCGTCACCGTGCAGCCCACCTCGCTGGGGCGGATCACCGTGGCCGACGTGCTGGCCGGTGGCCGTTCGCTGCCGTACACGCTCAAGGGCACCGTCTGGGCCACTCCACAGGACAAGAAACAACGCGAGTTCGCGGTGGAATCGCGCAACACGCTCAGCCCGGCCCCCGGCCTCAACGGCGTGCTGCGCTGACGCGCACGCCCTCCCGCACCCGCTTCAAGGATCCCGCATGAGCAGCTACGCCGCCCCGCTGACCGATTTCCGCTTCGCCCTGCACGACGTGCTCGGCGCCGAAGCGCTGTTCGCCCGCCTCGGCTACACCGAGGCCAGCACCGACATCATCGACGCCGTGCTCGAAGAGGCCGGCCGCTTCACCTCGCAAGTGCTGGCGCCGCTCAATAGCGTGGGTGACGAAATCGGCTGCGCCTTCGACAAGAGCACCCATGCGGTGACCACTCCGCCCGGCTTCCGCGCCGCCTACGACCAGTTCGTGGACAGCGGCTGGAATGGCCTGACCGCCGAGCCGGAGTTTGGCGGCCAAGGCATGCCGCATCTGCTGGGTGTGCCGCTGAACGAGATGATCAACTCGGCCAACCTGGCCTGGGGCAACTTCCCGCTGCTCTCGCACGGCGCTACCGAAGCGCTGCGCCAGCATGGCGAAGCCTGGCAGCAGGAAGTCTTTCTCAAGCCGCTGATCGACGGCCGCTGGACCGGCACCATGTGCCTGACCGAGCCGCATTGCGGCACCGACCTGGGCCTGCTCAAGACCCGCGCCGAACCCAATGCCGACGGCAGCTACGCCATCACCGGCACCAAGATCTTCATCACCGCCGGCGAGCACGACCTCACCGACAACATCGTGCATCTGGTGCTGGCCAAGCTGCCGGACGCACCGGCCGGCGCCAAGGGCATCTCGCTGTTCGTCACGCCCAAGTTCAAGGTGGCCCGTGACGGCACGGTGGGCGAGCGCAACGCGCTGCATTGCGGCTCCATCGAACACAAGATGGGCATCAAGGGCTCGGTGACGTGCGTGATGAACTTCGAAGGCGCCCAGGGCTATCTGGTCGGGCAGCCGCACAAGGGCTTGCAGGCCATGTTTACCATGATGAACACCGCGCGCCTGAGCGTGGGCCTGCAAGGCATCGGGCTGTCCGAGCGCGCTTATCAGAACGCCCTGCGCTACACACGCGAGCGCCTGCAGTCGCGCGCGCTCAGCGGCGCAAAATTTCCCGACAAGCCGGCCGACCCGATCATCGTGCATCCGGACGTGCGCCGCATGCTGCTGACCATCAAGTCGCTGACCGAAGGCAGCCGCCTGCTGGCGCTGCACGCCGCCAGCCTGGTCGACGTGGCCCACCGCGGCAGCACCGACCAGGAGCGTGCCGACGCCGAAACGCTGGTGAGCTTTCTCACCCCGATCTCCAAGGCCTGCCAGACCGAGTGGTCGATCGAAAACACCTACCACGCGCTGCAGTGCTTCGGCGGCCACGGCTACATCCGCGAGTACGGCATGGAGCAGCTGGCGCGCGACGCGCGCATCACCACCATCTACGAAGGCACCACCGGCATCCAGGCGCTGGACCTGATCGGCCGCAAGACCGCCGCCAGCCAGGCTGCCGGCCTGAAGCTGTTCCTGGCCGATCTGGAAACCTTCGCCAATGCGCAGGAAGGCAACGCGGCACTGGCCGAGTTCATCAAGCCGCTGCGCGACAAGGCCAGCGAATGGGCCATGCTGACCCGCGACGTGCTCGATCGTGCCGCGCGCAACCCCGACGAGCTGGGCGCGGCCAGCTACGACTACCTGTTTTATTCCGGCTACGTGGTGCTGGCGTATTGGTGGGCGCGCAGCGTTGCCGCGGCCGACGCGTCGACCCATGGCGAGGAGTTCAAGCGCGCCAAGCGCGAGACCGCGCGTTTCTACTTCGCCCGCATCCTGCCGCGCACCTTGACCCACGCCGCCACCATCCGCAGCGGCGCCGCGCCGTTGATGACGTTGGACGCCGAGCTGTTCGGCGAAGGCTGAGCGCCATCATCGCGGCAGGTTGCCGCGGCCGTAGGAGCGGACCTGGCCGCGACGAGGTGGTACCGATCGGCAAGACGTCGCGCCCGGGTGCGCTCCTACGGCAACATCGCAGAATTCCGCCGCTATCGTAGGAGCGGACCTGGCCGCGACGAGGCGGTACCAATCGGCAAGACGTCGCGCCCGGGTGCGCTCCTACGGCAACATCGCAAGGTTCCGCCGCTGTCGTAGGAGCGGACCTGGCCGCGATGAGGCACTACCGATCGGCAAGACGTCGCGCCCGGGTGCGCTCCTACGGCAACATCGCAAGGTTCCGCCGCTGTCGTAGGAGCGGACCTGGCCGCGATGAGGCACTACCGATCGGCAAGACGTCGCGCCCGGGTGCGCTCCTACGGCAACATCGCAGAATTCCGCCGCTGTCGTAGGAGCGGACCTGGCCGCGACGAGGCGGTACCAATCGGCAAGACGTCGCGCCCGGGTGCGCTCCTACGGCAACATCGCAGGATTCCGCCGCTGTCGTAGGAGCGGACCTGGCCGCGACGAGGTGGTACCGATCGCCAAGACGTCGCGCCCGGGCGCGCTCCTACGGCAACACCGCAAGATTCCGCCGCTATCGTAGGAGCGGACCTGGCCGCGATGAGGCGCTACCGATCGGCAAGACGTCGCGCCCGAGTGAGTTCCTATGGCTAAGTGAGGCCTGCAACGGGTCCGAACATTGGTGGCGCAGCGCGGCGGCATCGCGGCCATACGCGTCCTTGCTGAGCCAGTCGTTGCGGTACACGCGCCAACGCCGTTCGCCGCGATACACAAACTGTCAACGATCGGGTATAAGCTGTTTTCCCGATGGAGACAGACACGCACGTAGGTGATGTGATCTTCCCCGGAGGCGCCTCTGCCCCGGTCGCGGGCAGCGCTGTCGCTGCGATCCAGCCACTTCCCAGCTTGCGCCTGCTGTCGCTCGATGCGCACGGCCGGGTGCTGGACTGGATCAACTGGCAGGACGCCGCCTGCCTGTATGCACGCGACGCGGTGTCCTGGACGCTGGGCGAGCCCTGCATGCAGATCCACGGCGGCATTTCGCGGCTGACCGGCGAGCGCAGCACACTGGAGCTGCACCCGATCATCGCCGCGCGCGGCCACGCCCGCTCGCGTGCGCTGGACCCGACCCCGACGCTCAGCAATACCGCCCTGTTCGCGCGCGACTCGCAACTGTGCATGTATTGCGGCCAGCACTTCAGCCGCCCGCACCTCACCCGCGACCACGTCATGCCGGTCTCCAAGGGCGGGCGCGATACCTGGGAGAACGTGGTCACGGCGTGTTTCCAGTGCAACTCGCGCAAGGCCAACCGTACGCCACAGCAGGCGCATATGCCGCTGCTGGCGGTGCCGTACCGGCCGAGCTGGATCGAGCACCTGATCCTGTCCAACCGCAATATCCTGTCGGACCAGATGGCCTTCCTGCGTGCGCAGCTGCCCAAACGCTCGAAACTGTCGCTGTAGGTCGCAGGCGCCTGACGGCGCGCGCGTCGATGCATTGCAGGGAAGGCAACGGCGCAAGCGCCATGGCGATCGCGGCAGGAGCACTGGCCGCGTGCGCCACCGATGGCACACGCGGCCTAGCCAATAGACGGAAGCCTGGTTCATCGCAGCCTTGGCTATGCTGCGCATCTGTGTGGATCACGCGACACCACAGCTGTCGCTACCGGGACCGGAACAACGTATCCCTGATAACGGCGCACGCCCACTGCCGCCCGTCCTGGCCATCGCCATCGCGCCTCAGTGCCTGCACACATGCGGCAACCAGCTTTCGCTGCCCCAGCAGGACCAGCCCTCTTCCCGCCGCGCAGCAGCGCCTGCACGGACCCCTGCCCTGCTCCGCCGTGCCTACGGCATCGGCCGCGATCTGGACGGACGCACCCGCCGCTGACCCACGTGCGACAGATGGCCGCAGGCGCCACCGACCACGCCGCAAAGCGCTCACGACGGCGCGCTCGACCATTACCGCCGGCTGACAGCTGAACCGGTTTGCTTGCCGGGCCTTCGCCTGGGGAGGACAATGTGGTTTCAGAAGATTGACACGATGATGATCGACTCCACACGCTACCCGCGCCTGTCCCGCATCCAGACCCCCGACGACCTGCGCAGCTTCGACGAGGCCGATCTTGCGGCGATCGCCGACGAGCTGCGTGCCTATCTCATCGAATCGGTGGGCAAGAGCGGCGGGCACTTCGCCGCCGGCCTGGGCGTGATCGAACTCACCGTGGCCCTGCACTACCTGTATCAGACGCCGGTCGATCAGCTGGTGTGGGACGTCGGGCATCAGACCTACCCGCACAAGATCCTCACCGGCCGTCGCGACCAGATCCACACGGTCAAGCAGAAGGACGGCGTGGCGCCGTTTCCCAAGCGCGAAGAGAGCATCTACGACACCTTTGGCGTCGGCCATTCGTCCACCTCGATCTCGGCCGCGCTGGGCATGGCGATCGCCGCGCAGCGCAACGGCGACGACCGCAAGGTGGTCGCCGTGATCGGCGATGGCGCCATGACCGCCGGCATGGTCTACGAGGCGCTCAACCACGCCGGCGGGATGGATCCTGAGCCGAACCTGCTGGTGGTCCTCAACGACAACCGCATGTCGATCTCCGAGGCGGTGGGCGGGCTGACCAAGATGCTGGGCCGTGCCAGCGGCAGCCGTACCCTCAACGCCATCCGCGAGGGCGGCAAGAAGATCCTCGGCGACAAGAAGAACAATCCCACCGCGCGCTTCGTGCGGCGCTGGGAGGAGCACTGGAAGGGCATGTTCGTGCCGTCCACCCTGTTCGAGGAAATGGGCTTCCATTACACCGGCCCGATCGACGGCCACGACCTGCCCAGCCTGGTCAGCGCGCTCAAGACGCTCAAGACCCTCAAGGGCCCGCAGCTGCTGCACGTCATCACCACCAAGGGCAAGGGCTACGAGCTGGCCGAAGGCGACCAGATCGGCTATCACGCCGTGGGCCCGTTCGACCCGAGCAAGGGCCTGGTGGCCAAGGCCGGCGCCAGGAAGCCGACCTATACCGACGTGTTCAGCGACTGGGTCTGCGACATGGCGGCGGCCGAGCCCAAGCTGCTGGTCATCACCCCGGCGATGCGCGAAGGCTCCGGCCTGGTGCGTTTCAGCAAGGAATACCCGCAGCGCTATTTCGACGTCGCGATCGCCGAGCAACACGCGGTGACGCTGGCCGCCGGCATGGCCACGCAAGGCGCCAAACCGGTAGTGGCGATCTACTCCACCTTCCTGCAGCGCGGCTACGACCAGCTGGTGCACGACGTGGCGGTGCAGCAGCTGGACGTGCTGTTTGCGATCGACCGGGGCGGCGTGGTCGGCCCGGATGGCGCCACCCATGCCGGAAACCTGGATCTGAGCTTCCTGCGCTGCGTGCCGCACATGGTGGTCATGGCACCGGCCGACGAAGCCGAATGCCGGCAGATGCTGAGCACCGGCGTGCATTACGAAGGCCCGGCCGCAGTGCGCTACCCGCGTGGCACCGGCCCCGGCGTGGCGCTGGACGCCTCGCTGGCCACCCTGCCCATCGGCAAGGCGCAGCTGCGTCATAGCGGGTCGCGCATTGCGCTGCTGGGCTTCGGCGTGACCGTGGAAGCCGCAGAAGCGGTCGGCCGCGAACTTGGCCTGACCGTGGTCAACATGCGCTTCGTCAAACCGCTCGACAAGAGCATGCTGCTGGAGCTGGCCAGGACCCACGATGGCTTCGTCACCATCGAAGACAATGTCGTTGCCGGCGGTGCGGGCTCGGGCGTGTCCGAGTTGCTCAATGCCGAGGGCATGACCATGCCGATGCTGCAGCTGGGCCTGCCGGACAGCTTCCAGCATCACGCCAGCCGCGAAGACCTGCTGGCCGAAGCCGGCATCGACCAGGCCGGCATCCGCGCCGCGGTGCTCAAGCGCTGGCCGCAACTGATGACGACCCACACGCCGCCATTGAACGCAGCGGCGGGTTGATTTCAACCGGCGTCCCGCGAGGTTGGGCTGGCGCATGGGGAACGCCGGGGCAGCACTGACCGGGCCCGCCTGTGACGCGCGTTCTGTCCCTAGTCCACACGCGGGGGCTTGCCTGGGCGTCAATGGACGCGGCCAGACTGTGCCCCCTGCACGCCACCATGCCGCCGCGGGCGGCGCTGGCGCGGTGGCATCACTCCTGCAGTAGCGCGCCGGTACCTGCGAACGCTTGCACCAGCTGCACGACGCGCTGCTGCGCGTGGATCGCCTGCAGCTCCGCCTGCAGGCGACGTACGCCGCACGGCGGCTCGGTCGCGGCAAGGGCGTCATCCAGTCGCGCCGGCAGCTCATCCAGATTGCGCAGCCAGATTGCCGCACCGGCGGCCTGCAGACGCGCGGCGTGGTCGAACTGGTCGTAGTCCAGCGGATACACAATCGCAGGCAGCCCCGCTGCCAGACAGGCGTAGAGGATGCCGGCACCGCCGTGGTGGACGACCAGCGCGTACCGCGGCAGATGCTGCGCGTAATCCACGTACGGCAGCCGCTGATAATTGCCCTGCCCCTGCCCCTGCTGCTGCGGCGCGGCCGTATCGCCATCGCTGAAATGAAAGATCACCTCGGGGAACCGCGGCGCCAGCGCGCGCAGTACCTCGTCCATGCGCTGTTTGACCCACTGCAGATGCGTGCCCAGCGTCACCAGCACATGCCGGCGCCCGTCGACGAAGCCGGGAGGCGCCACCTCGGACGGCGGCGTGCACAGTTGTGGCCCCACAAAGCGCAAGGCGGCGGGCCAGCGCTGGGCGAACTCGAACGCGGGCACGCCCAAGGCCAGGATGCACTGCGGCGAATACACCGCCTCGCTGCGGTCGCGGCGGTACAGCGCCGGCAACCCGCACGCGCGCATCTGGCGGCGATAGCAGGCATGCAAGCTGCGCTTGAAGCCGCGCGTCAGCCGCCGCGCCAGCGCATGCCACATGCGCTGGCGCAGGGTGGTGGCCGGTCGCAGCCCACCGAAGTAGGCCGGCGGCCCGTCGCCGGTCTCGATCACGCACGGCGACGGCATGCTGGTCCACCATGCGATGCCCATCGCCTGCGCGGCCAGCCCGGCGCTGGGCAGGGTGAAATCGGCGATCACCAGATCCGGCCGTCGTGCGCGCCAGTCCGTCTTCAGCGCATCGCCCAGCTGCGCCATCAGGCCGAGCGCGGCGTGCAGCTGGCGGCGCAGGCGCAACGGATGATGGCCTACCGCATGCGGTGGGTTGGCAATGTCCAGCAACACCCGATCGGCCTGCGCGTCCAGCACGCTGACCGCGCGCAGCCCGCACGCCGCAATGCGCGCCTGCGCCGCCGGCGTACTGATGACGCGCACATCGTGGTCAGGCGTCAGCTGGCGCGCAATGGCCAGGATCGGATGCAGGTGGCCACTGTACGGCGGGGCGACGAGATCAATCCGCATGCAGGCTGCTCCGCAAGCGCTGCTCGACCTCGGCAACGAAGCCTTGGCAGCTGGCAAGCACGCTCGCGCTGCGCAGATAGTCCATGTGGCCACAGCGTGGCGCGTGCGCCACCGCACCATCGAACAGCGCGCGCGAGATCCAATCTCCGCGCCCTTGCACCACGCGGACCTGCCCGAATGCGTCAGGCGCGCGGCAGACCGGCCCATAGGCGAACACGGCCAGGCGCGCACGCGCCGACTGTGGCAACTGCAGGGCCGTCAACAACTGCAAGCCGCAACTGCCGGCCAGCAGCACGGTCATCGGGCTGTGCTGCAGCAACGCAGCCACGCGCGCGCGATCGGCAGATGCGACGCGCCCGGCGCGCGCGCCCAGATACTGGCGCGCGTTGGACAGGCTCGCGCGCCACAGCGGGGTGCGCCGATGCGGCGCGCTGTCTGGGCGATACGGGTAATTGCAGTCGATCAGCCGGCGGCCCGCACCCTGCAACGCCTGCAGAAACTGCTGCTGCTCCGCGCTCAAGGCGCAGCGTGCCCGGTCGCTCTGCCCGGTCAGGAACGCAATCTGCAGCAAGGGGTGCTCATTCGGCACGAAAACGACCGTTCGCGAGTACGCGGTAGCGGCGGGTGCGCCAGCGGATGGTGCGCACCCCTGCAGCGTGCAGCAGGTGCAGCGGCTGCAGCCACTCCGCGCACACCGACAGCAGCGGACGGTGGCGCAGCGCACCGGTCACGCGCCATTGCACGGCGCACAGCAGCAGTGCGCGGAGCAGTAATGTGGCAACCACAATGGCTGCACCCGGCCAGGCCGGCGGCATGCACGCACACAGCAGCATGGCCAGCAGCACGACCGGCGGCAATCCTTGCAGCAACACGATGGCCCCACGCACGCGCACGGGTTGTTGCCGCAGCAGGATCAACCCGAACAGCATCCACCGGTGCATCTGGCGTGCATAGCTCGCCAGGTCCGGCAGTGCGGTGCGCATTTCCACCGGCGCGGTAGATTGCCACAGGCGCCCTCCCCGTTCGCGCACCAGCGACGCGACGGCAAGATCGTCGGTCAGCTGGTCCAGCAGTGCGGCAAAGCCGCCCCAGGCACGCAGCTGCGCAGTCCGCGCGGCATAGCACATGCCATTGAGTGTCACCGGCGCCGCAAACGGCAGCCAACCCAGGTAGGTGAGCGCTGCATTGTTGTTGACGAATTGCGAGAGCAGGCGCCCCGCCAGCGTGTCGCTGTCGCGGTAATACGGCAACGCGGTCACGACGTCGGCATGGGTGAGGTCGTGCAACACCTGCGTCAGGGCGTGGCTGCCAAGGTGCGCGTCATCGTCCAGGATCAGGCTGATCGGCGCATGCACGCCCGGCAAGGCGTGCTGCAGTTTCCAGGCCTTGGGGTTGATGCCCGGTGGCGCCGGCGGCACCAGCATGCGGGCAATCCGCACCTGTGGAAACCGGGCGATCAGCGCATCGGCCACCGTGTTGCCTGCGATGTCGTCTGCATCCAGCAACCACATGAACTGCGCCCGTGGCAGGGCTCGCAGGTTGGATGCGAGCACCTCCTGCAGGTGCGCATCACCGCCGAGAATCGGTTGCAGCACGGCCACCTCGGCCTGCGTTGCGGCGATACCGCCAGCCAGGCCGGGATGCGCGCCGCGCATGACCCGAAACGCGGCTGCAGACTTGATCAGCAGCAGGCCCAGATACGCGGCAGCCAGGGCGAGCGTGGCTAGGCCCACTGGGCAGCCTGCCAGCGCACGAATGCCTCGATGCCTGCGTCCAGATCAACACTGGGCGGGCCCAGATCGGCCAGCATGCGGTGTGGATCGAAGGTCTTGGAATAGGCAAAGACACCCACGCCAAACCGGGTGATCGGCGGCTCGCCACGTAAGCGCAGCGCACGGTGGAGACCTTCGACCACGCTGGCCATGCGCAGCGCAGTGCCGATACGGACCTGGCGTTGCGGCATGGGCAGACGCAGCCGCGCCAGCACCTCCAGCAACAGCTGCTGCACATCCACCGGCTGCGCGTTGGTGAGGTTGTAGGACCGCTGCAACTGCGGCGCCGTGGCCGCGCGATAGAGGTAATCGCAGAGCGTATCGATGTAGATCAGATCGCCGATCACCGGCTGGGTCTGCCCGATGAAACGCGGCAGCGCGCCCTTGCGTGCGGCGGCGATCACGCGTGGAAACAGCACCGTGTCGCCCGGCCCGAACACCGCACGCGGACGCAGCACCGACGCCTGGCCCGGATAGCGCTCCAGCAGGGTTTCGCCCAGGTATTTGGTCTGCGCGTAGGTATTGACGAAGTGCGGGCCGATCGGACTGTGCTCGTCCAGATCGTATTGATGCGCCTCCCGGTAGAACACCGAACTGGAGGACACGTACAGCAGACGCGGGCAGCCGTGCTGCTTGCAGAAGTTGATGACATTGGCGGTGGCCTGCACGTTGTGCAGCTCGAACTGCGCGCGCGTCCCCCAGGGCGAGGCCAGCGCCGCCGCGTGGATCACCACGTCCGGTTGCCACTCCAGCGAGAACGGCCGACTCAGGTCGATGCAATGGTAGTTGGGCAGATCGCTGGCACGTCGACCGATGCCATGGATCTCCAGCCCGGGCTGCCCCTGGAACCGGCGCAGGAAGGCGCCGCCGACAAAACCGGACGCGCCGGTCACGAGAATGCGCAGCGTCATCGCCACTCCGGCTGGTAACGGTCAAGACTGGGTTGGCAGTGCGACGGCAGGATGGCCAGCTCCGGGTGCGCCTGCGCCAGGCCATGCAGGTGATGCACGGTGCGCTGGAAGGCGCGCCAGTCGTGCATGAGCAGGCGCGTCGGCCATGCCGGCCACTGCAGGGTGGCCAAGGTTGCGTGGGACCACACCGCATCTGCGCACAGCAGTACCTGCCGGTCATGCGCATCGCGCAGCCACAGGCCCATTTGCCCCGGGACATGCCCGGGCAGCGGCACCGCCAGCACGCTGCCGTCCTCGAACAGGTCATAGGCAGCCCCCAGCCCCTGCCAGGCGCCACTCAGCGCGTGCTGCGGCGCCTGCTCGGCAAACTGCAAGCGCCGATCGAAGTCGTCCGGCAGCAGCTGCGGCAGCAGGGCACGTCGCAAGCCGCCCAGGCGCGAACAGCTGCGCAGCTGCTGGTAATCGCCACGCAGGCAGATGAAGCGCGCATTCGGCAGGTCGCGCAGACCGCCGACATGGTCGGCATGGAAATGCGAAATCAAGCACCAGGCAATGTCCTCCAGCTGCACGCCGCGCCGCGCCAGTTGCGCGCCCAGGGTCTCGTGCGCGGGCAGGGTCACCGGTGTCGTCCAGCGATACACACGCTCCGGCCAGGGATCGGTGGCATCGAAAAAATGCGTGGCATAGCCGGTGTCGTAGAGCAGCGCTCCGCGCTGCGGATGCCGGATCAACACGCTCAACGCGGGGAACTCCACCGCATGCCAGTGGCCATCCGCACGCACCATGCGCTCGCAATGACGGCAGTGGCCGACACGCAACAGCGCGATGGACACGCGCGTGGCCATCAGTACCGCAACACCATGCCACCGATCGCCAGGCCGGCGCCGGTACCGAGCAGTGCGAACACGTCGCCGCGTTGCAGCTGCCGGTCCACGCATGCGTGATGCAGGGCATGCGGGAGCGAGGCAGCCACCTGGTTGCCGGTGTCGTGCAGGATGCGCACGACCTGCTCGCTGCGCAGCCCCAGCGTCTGCACGACATGATCCAGCCCACCGCCGGAGGCCTGATGCGGCACCAGACAGCGCAGCTGCGCCGTGCTGGTGCCGGCCTCGCGCAGCAACTGGTCCCAGAATGCGGGCAGATGGCGCGCTGCAAACCGGTAGGCGCCGCGGCCGTCCATCCAGAACAGGCGTGAGGCAGCGCGTGCGTCGTCGTCGCCCTGTGGTGCGCGAGTGCCGCCGCCGCGGATGCGGCACAGGTCCGCGCCGCTGCCGTAGCTGGACAGCCGGCTGGACAGCAGTGCCGAGCCGTGGTCTGCGCTGTTGCGCCCGACCACCACCGCAGCGGCGCCATCGCCAAACAGCCCGGCAGTGGCCGGCACCGTATCGTCCAGGCCGGCCGATGCCACTTCGCTGGAGACGATCAGCACGCGTCGATAGCGGCCAAGCGCCAGCGCATTGGCCGCCGTGTCCAGTGCCACCAGAAAGCTCAGGCAGGTCGCGTTGACATCGAATGCCGGAATGCCGGAATCGCCCAGCCCCAATGCACGCTGGATCAAGACCGCCTGGCAGGGAATCGGCTGCTCCATCACGCTGCAGGCCGAGATCAGGCAATCCACCTCGCCGGCATCGATGCCGGCGTTTGCCAGTGCCTGCTGCGCGGCAGCGGCACCCATCGAAGATGCCGTCTCGCCCTCGCCCACGTAGTGACGCGTGGCGACACCCAGCCGGGCAAGGGTGGTTCCCGCCGGCAATTGCCAGCGCTCGTCCAGCGCCTGCGAGGTCACCTGCCTGGCCGGGACGTGGCGTCCGGTGCCCAGGATGCGCAGCGGCAATGCGTTCAACACGGAGCTCTCGGCGAAGAAGGCGCGCAGCATACCTTGGCTGGAACGGTCGGCCTAACCGTCCCGGATGGCGAGGTGCCCGTTCCTCCGCAGTGTCATTCCGCACCGCCGTGCGGCACCGCTCCCAGGCACGCCCTGCTGGCACGGCTGCAAGCCTTGCGTGTCCGGCATCGCGCGCGAACTCCGGCATGCACTGCGTGCGTAACGGTGCCGTGCACCTGCACGCCCATTGCCGCGTCAGGCGCTCAAGGCGCCTCCACCGCATACCCGAGCGCCTGCAACCGGGCCAGGTATCCATCCGGGGCCGTCAGACGGCTGATCGGCAGCACCGCGAAGGTGCTGCGATTGCGTTGCAGCGCAGTGGTGGCGATCGCGAGCCAATGCTCGCGCATGCGCCGCTCCAGATCGTCGATGCCGCGCTTCCTGGCCGCATCGGAACTGGCCATCGCGCGCATGCACGCCGCCTGCGGATCTTCGCGCGGCAGCTGGCGCAATGCCTCGATATCGCCTACCGACCAGGCATTGGCGCGCTCGACCATGGTGGGCAGGTCGCGCTCCACCGTCACCAGGATGCTGCGGAAACAGGCGATATCGTCCAGGCCGCCGGCGCGAAACTCCTTCAGTGCCTGGCGCGGGTCGGTGATCTTGTAGTCCAGCGCCGTGGGAGTGGGCTTGATGCCGGCGCGCTTGGCGGCGCGTTGCACCACCGACCAGATCACCGGCGAGCGGGCCAGGCCCGCACGCTTCAGCGCCGCCTGGTACAACTCGCCGGCGGCCAGCATCGGGCGTTTGCGTTCCACGCCACGATCGCTGCCGATGTAGCGGGCCTTGGCCACCTTCCATCGCGCGTACAGGTCGGGCGGCAGGACCTCGCGCAGCTCGCGGCTGTCCTCGTTCTTCATCGCCTGCATTGCCGATGGCAGCAAGGTGAGCTTGCCGAAAAAGCCCATGTCCGCGTCGACCTGCACCGTCGGCGCCATCAGCACCTGCTGCGACTGGCCGATGATGGTGGCCACTTCCGACGATTGCCATTGCAGGCGTTTGGGCAACGGCGACTGCGTGCCCAGGATCCACAACACGTGCTCGCCCTTGCGCACCTTCCACAGGCCCGGCCCGGGCTGGACCCCGCGGACGACGAGCGCCTCCAGGTCGACCACCGGGGGCGGCGCGGCCGCGTCCTGTATCGCCAGACCGCTGGCGGTCGCCAGCATCGACACCAGCAGCAAGCCGGCGCCCCATCCCACTGCCCTGTGTCGCATCACGTGGTCGCCCCCTGTTTGCGGCGGACATTACGCCAAGCCTGCGACCACTGCGTTAGGGAAGCGTTCGGCCGAGCATCGGCAGCACCGCTAGCGCGTCGCCAGCGTCGCCAGATGCGCTGCCAGGGGAGACGCCTGGTCGAGCAGCGCGAAGCCGTCCCACATGAATCCCGGCGACACCGTGCACCCCACCAGGGTGAAGTCACCCAGCGAGCGCGCCGCCTGCCAACAGCCCGCAGGAACCACATGCATCGGCTCGCCGCGTTCGGCCGCGTCCAGGATCAACCGCCGCAGTTGCCCGTCGCGTTCGTCGTAGACCAGCAATTCCAGCGCATCGCCCTGCTGCCAATGCCAGCTTTCTTCCGCATCCACGCGGTGCCAGGCGCTGCATTGGCCGGCAGTGAGCAGGAAACGGATCGCAGTCAGCGCCGGGCGCGCGACGCCGTTGTCACTGACCTGGCGCGCGGAGGCGTAGACGCGCCGGAAGTGCCCGCCTTCCGGGTGGGGTGACAACGCGAGCGATCGGATCAGGGCCGCGGCAGTGGGATGCATGCACGCATGCTAGGCCAGCCGCCGCGGCTGCGCATCACGGCAGATGCTTGCCCGCGCGCAGACAGGTGCGGAAGAACACCAGCAGATCCCAGCTATAGCGCTTGAGCAGCCGGCGCGGCTCGTTGAGCAGGCGGTACATCCATTCCATATGCAGGCGACGGACCCAGTCCGGTGCCCGCTTGGCGGTGCCGGACAAAAAGTCCAGCAGCGCGCCCACACCGAACACCAGCGGCACCCGCAGCGCGTGACTATGGTCGAGGATCCAGCGCTCCTGCAACGGGTTGCCGAAGGCCACCAGCAGCACGTCCGCACCCGAGCGATTGATGCGCTCGGCCAGGCCCTCGCCAGCAGCGGCAAACTCGCCGTAACCGTCGCACATGCCCACCACCTGCTGCCCCAGCGTACCGGTCAAGGTGGCAGCGGCGGTCTTGCCGACCCCGGGCCGGCCGCCCAGCAGGAAGAACTTGAGCGGCTGCGCGCTCTCCCGGCACAGATACGGAATCAGATCGGTGCCATTGAGATTGCCGGCGAACCGGCGGCCATGAATCATCCGCGCCGCCAGATCCATCCCGATGCCGTCGTTGACGATGCGCACGCCGGGCTCGCGCATGCGCATCCGCAGCGCCTGGCACTGCACGACAAAGTTGGTGTTGGCAAAAAAGACCCGGCGCGACTGCTGTGCAGCCAACGCGTGAAACAGGTCCAGCGCGAACGCTTCCTGGGTGGTGGACAACACCGGAAACCCACCCAGCGGAATCGCCACTCCGGCCGGAGTGCCGGCGGCGGCGCCGCTCGTTGTGTCCCTGTCCACGCGCTGGCCCTGCATCATCGAATCACCAAAGGTCGTAAGGGAATGCGGCCAGCAAGCCGGCCTGCAGTTTTTCCAGATCGAAGCTGCCGTTGCCGCCCAGCGCCAGGCACTCTTCCACGTTGTTGCCCGAGTGCCACTGGGTGCGCCCGGTGCCGTAGTAGTAATCGTCGTACTTGAAGCGATCTTCGCCGTTGCCCCAGTCCAGATACACGGCCGGAATGCCGTATGCCTCGGCCAGGATCAGGCCGTGCAACGAACTGCTGACCACCAGTTCGGCGCCCAGCAGCTGGCTCATGAAGGTTGCCGGCTTGACGTTCGGAAACACCAGATGGTCCGCGTACGCGCTGTATTTTTCGACCGGCTCGTTGAAATGCGGAACGATCGCAAACGGACGTTTTTCCACCGCACCGAGCGCTTCGGCCGGGAAGAACATCGGCGTCAGCAGCCCTGGGTCGCCGTAGACTTCCGGCACCGCGATGCCGCGGTCCAGCAGGAACTGGCGCGTCTTGGGCCCGCGCACCGCACGCACATCGAGCGTGCTGAAGGTATTGCGCTCGGCAGGAATCTTGCCGTTGATCCCGCTGCCCCAGACGGTATCGCCGTCCTTGGCAAAATGCAGCACCGACCCGATCGCGATGAGCTTCTTGCTCAGGTCACGCTTTTCGATCAGCGTCTTGTCCTGCAGCGAAAGCACGCAGGACACGATCACCTTGGACAGGTGGTCCCCCATGTTGACGCCAGCGTTTTTCGGCTGCCACCAGAACAATGCACGACGTTCTGCATGTTCTATCCATTTCTGCAGCAAAGCGTTGGCCATGACAAAGGGTCTCCTGAACTCGAACGGGTGAGGTGCGCCGCATCAATGCGAGAGCGCGGCCTCCGAAGATGCACGCGCGGCTGCGCCGGTGTGCTGCGGATACAAGCGGGTTTCCGGGTACGCGGCCGGGTCCAGCACGCGATCGGTGGTGTCAGACCAGTTCAGGCACTGACGGTAACGCACGTGCGGCGCTTCCAGCGCCTGACTGATTGCGGAAACGATCGACTCGGCATTGCCCGGCGTATAGCCGAAGCGGGACTGCTGATACGGCCCGACAACCGCATTCGGGCAGACCGCCGGCAAACCGAAGAAGTCGTACTGCAGCAGCTTCATCGAGCTGTCGGCCAGATACACCGGCACCTGTTCCGAGGCGTAGGGCGCGATGCCGAACCGCGCATGCTTGATGTAGCCAATCGTCTCGACGTGCTTCATTTCACCATAAACGACGACGTTATCGCCATAGCCGGGATGCCGCCCCATGCCCGAACCGATCACGTGGAAGGTGACCTGCGGGAATGCCTTGCTGGCCACCACGAAAAATTCAGGATCGAACAACATCGACCCGACCGCCACGGCATGGATGCCCTCCCCGTACGGCGATGGGTCGCCCAACTGATCCAGGTTGTGATCCACACCGTGCCCGACGTGATAGACGTTGTCGCGGCTGGCGATTTCCTCGGCCATGGCCGGCGACACCAACGCAATCACATCCAGCGTCGGTGCGACGCGGTCGAACTCGCGCTCGATGTAGGAGGCAACGTTGATCGTGCTCAGGCCGTCGGATGCGCGATACACCAGCTTGGCTGCCGGGTTGATGCGCTTGGCGAGCTCGATGAAGGCCACCGCAATTCCGCTTTCGAACACGATGACGTCGGCCTCGCGCATCCAGTCCAGCAGCTGACGCGGCGGATGCGCGGCATACCAGCGGAACATCGCGTCTTCCACCGCGCGCAGCCACGCCCGCCGGGTATTGAACGGGTGCACCGTCGTGCGCCACAGATAGCACTCGACCCCCTTGTGCGAGACCACCGTGTTGGCGGTGTCGTCCAGCGGCAGGCGCATGTCGCCCTTCATCCGCGACAGGCGGCTGTAACGCAGCGAAAAAAACCGCGTCGTGCCGCGTTGCGCCAGCTGGTCGGTGATGAAGTGGATGTTGGCGCGGCGCGGGGTGCGGTAATCGTGGGCGGACAAGACCAGATAGCAAGGCCGGCGAATGCCGGCAGCGGCGGCGGGTGTAGCGCTCATGGGCCGTGTCCTATGAATGAGTGGAAGAAAGCATGACCGAGCGCGGGCGAAGACGATGTCGATCTCATCGACGTGCCTTGGCCTGCGTCAGCAACTTGCGGATATTGACGATGGAGATCACATCGCGACGGAATGCCGGCCAGATGCCAAGCATCAGCAGGCACACCGCGGCCATCACGGCTGCGCCGACTGCCAGTTGCTCCCACAGCGGGCCACCGACCGTCACCGAGGCGTAGTAGGCGCTGACACCGGCGATACCGTATGCCGCCATTGCGCGTACCGCATTGGTGAACAACGCAGCGACCGGCGTATCGGAAATCCTGCCAACCCAGATCAATGAAAGCGGCCAGGTCACCAGCAGACCGAACGAATACCCGATCGCCACGCCCATCGCACCCCAGCGCGAGCCGACGAAGATGCAGGCGATCAACACGATGCGGCTGACCAGCGAATACACCAGTTGTTGCCGCATCAATCCCCTGGCCAGGAACACCCAGTACGTGGCGTAGGACGCGGTCTGGAAGATGCCGCCAAGCGTGAGCACCTGGAACAGCGGCACCGCCTCGCGCCACTGCTCGCCCAGCACGAGCACGATCAGCGGCATCGCCAGCGCACAGGCGAACGAAAACAGCGCCACGATCAGATGCACCATCACCGTCTGCCCGCGCAGCAGGAACGCGCTGAAACGTTCGCGATCGTCCTGCAACTGCGACAGCACCGGCAACGCCACGCTGGTGGCCGGCGCATTGATCTGGTTCAACGGCATCATCAACAGCTGGAACGCGCGGTTGTACAAACCCAGCGCGTCCGGGCCGGTGCGCCAGCCGATGATCACCTGGCCCACGTTGCGGCTGGCGTATCCCAGCAGCTGCGCCGCCATCAGGTTCCAGCCGAAGCTCATGAAGTCGCGCATCGGCGCGCTGCGCTGATAGCCGCCGGGCAACCAGCGTGCGCAGCTCGCGGCAATGACGAGGTTCACCACCGCCTGCACCACCTGCTGCACCACCAGCGCCCAGTAACCCCAGCCAAGCAACGCTGCAGCTACCGCAGCCAGCAGGCCCAGCACCTGCGACCCCACATCGCTCAGCGCCACCTGCCCGAAGCGCAGCCCACGGCTCAGGTGCGCGCGGTATTGGGTGGTCATGCCGTTGATCAGGAACGTCACCGCCAGCGCCTGGGAGATGGTGACCAGCGCCGGCTCCTTGTAGAAGTTGGCGATCAGGTGCGCCGAGGCGAACACCAGCACCGACAACGTCAACCCGATGCCGCTGTTGATCCAGAACAGGTTGTCGCGTTGCTCGCGGCTGACGTGCTTGGCCTGCACAGCGGCGGCCGACAGGCCGAAGTCGCGCAGGATTTCCGCCGCACCGACGATGGCGGTCACCATCGCCATCAGGCCGTAGTCGTACGGGGTCAGCAGGCGCGCCAGCAGGATGATGCCACCGAATTGCACGACCATCTTGGCCGACTGGCCCAGCATGGTCACCGCCGCTCCGCCCGCAGCACGCGAGCCGAGGCTGCGCTGCGGCGGCGTTGGCGGGGTGGGAGAAGATGACATCGAGGGGGGTTCTGCGGTCACAGCGCGGCTTCTCCGTCCTTGCCCAGCGCTTCCAGATAGGTGCGGTAATGCAGCTGCCCGATGCGCGGCCAGTCGCGTTGCGACAGATCCGGGGCCGGACCGCGCGGCGCCGCGCGCACCGTGTCCAACATGCCCGTCAGCAAGGCCGCATCGAACTCACCTTCATACAGGAATACCCAACCCGGGCCCACCTCCTCGGCGATGGCCGCGTTGGATTCACTCCATGGCGCCAATACCGGACGCGCCAGCGACAAGGCCAGCAGCAATGTTCCCGAGTTATGCATCTGCCGATACGGCAACACCACCAGCTCGGCCTCGCTCACCTCGCGTGCCAGCACCGGCTCCTCGACATAGGCCAGCAATGCGCTGATGCGCGGATCCTGCGCGCAGGCATCTTCCACCAGCGTACGCATCTGCGGCGTGGCGGGGTTACCGACAATGCGCAGATTCAGGCGCGGGTCGCCGACATCGCGCATCACCTCCAGCAGCGTTTCCACCCCCTTGTACGGGCGGATCAGGCCGAAATGCAGCAGCCGCCCCGGCACCGTGGTGCCCTGCGGCATCGTCGCGAACCAGTCGCGGTAATGGCCGTGCAGGATGGTGTCGGTGAATGGCGGACGTGGCGGCGTGGTCGCATTGATGCGGATCCAGCGGCGCGTCAGGCGGTCGATCCAGCGCAACAGGCTGCGCTCGCGCCAGCCACGGTCTTCGTGTGGCGCCAGATTGTGCAGGGTGCGCACGACCGGCGTGCCGGTGACCTGCAACCTGAGCAACAACAACGCCGCACACACCTGCTTGGCCAGGGTGCCGGCAGCACTGGGGTGGCGCAGCAGGTATTCGGGCCAGTGCAGATGCAGCACGTCGTAGCGCGACAACAAGGCATCGCGCATCGAGAAGAAGCGCGGCTGCACCGCATCGGGCAACGCGTCGTAGAGCTGGGTCAGATACGGATTGGTGCTGGCGTTGGGCTTTTCCGTGGAGAACAACACCGTGACCTGCGGCCGGACCGCTGCACGGGTCAGCGATGCAGATGCGTGCGCGCTCATCGCCGCGTCTCCTGCGGACGCGGCGTACCCAGCGCGGCGTGGTACTCGTCCACGTAACGCCCGACCACATGCTTCCAGTCGTAGCGGCTCACATAGGCCATCGAGGCCGCACGCCGCTTGGCGAAGTCGGCATCAGCGGTCAGCGCAAGCGCCTGCACCTGGTCGGCCGCCGCGTCGATCCTGTCGCGATTGACGATCACGCCCTGCCCCGACTCGGTGGCAAGCCGCACGAACGGCGGGATATCGCTGAGGATGGGAATCAGCCCTGCGCTCATCGCCTCCACCGCGGCAATGCCGAACCCTTCATGGCGCGACAGGCAGACAAAGAACTGCGCCTGCTGCATCAGCGTGCGCAACTGCTCCTGCGAGGGCGACATGCTCAACTGCACCTTGTCCTGCAGACCACGCTCGGCAATGGCCTTGCGCAGGTCGGCCTCGTTCAGATCGTACTCGCGGCCGGCGATGATCAGCCGCCACTGCGGGTCGCGCTTGAGCGCGGCCTGCAGCAGCTCCAGCGTTTCGATCAACCCCTTGTTGACCGACCAGCGACCGAAATACAGCATCGTCCGGCCAGGCGCCGTCGCGCCCTGCCCTGCATATTTTTCCACGTCCACGCCGTTTTCGATCACGCGCAGGCGCGCTGGTGATACCACCTTGGCGAACAGGTCGCCATCGTTCTCGCTGGTGGCAATCACCCGCGCATACGCCAACGCCGATGCCCGGGTCAGGGTCTGGAACCAGATCTGCTTCATGCGCGATGCGTAGGCGGTGTGGAAGAACCCGCCGTGGGTGGAAACCACCATCGGCTTGCCATGGAACGGTCTGGTCAGCGCAAGGTAGTCGTAGAAAAAATCGATGCCATGCAGATGCACCACATCGGCAGAGCGAATCGCGCCCAGCACCGATGGCGCGAGCGGGTAACGCGAGGAGCCGCGATAGCCGATCCGCCGGATCGGCAGGCCCTGATAGGTTTCCTGCGGCGCAAGCTGCGCACCCGGGTCGGTAAACACGCGATCGAGTGTCACCACCTCCACCGTATCGGCACTAGTGGCCTGATGCTGGCGGGCGACATTGAGGACGACTTCCTCCATCCCCCCGATCGAGGGGTGGAATTGGCGGACGACATGCACCACTTTCATTTACGCCAATCTCCTGTGCCGGCGACGCGCACGCAGGTGCTGCGACGACGGTCGATTCTGAAAACGCATCATTGACGCTTCAACCCCAACATCCATGGTGCACTACGCACCAGCACCACGCGCAACGGCACAGCGCAGGCGACCGCGAACGCACTCAACGCCATCGCCCAGGCCGGCGTACCGATCAGGCTGCGATCCACCACGCCGGTGCGGACCACCACACTGGTGATCACCAGAAACACCAAGGTATGCGTGCACAGGATCAACAGTGTATTGGTACCGATCCATTGCACCCACTGCCAGTTGCGAACGAAGTAGGCCACGCACAAGGTCATCACGGTTCCCAGCAGGCTGACCAGCACGAACAGCGCGGCCGAGTGCCCGAACTGCAGGTTGTTGACGTCCACCTGCCCGTTCCACCCGGCCAGCAGTCCCCAGGCCGCCGCCACACACGGCAAGGCCACTGCCCAGGCCCCTGCACCGAAGCCGCGCAACCGCTCGGCAAAGCGCGACAGCCAGCCGCCGATGGCAATGAAGAACAAGGCAATCGGCAACACGTCCAACGCGAGCGGCAGCCGCAGCTGCAGCGCGGGAAACCATCGCGCCCATGCCAGTGCCAGCGGCAAACTCATCGCCACCACCACGCCCGTACTCAGGCGCGCGCGCAGTGCAACGTAGGCCAGTGTCGTGACAAACAATGCCGGCAGGAACCACAACGCCGGCAGCACGTACAGACGCGTGCCGTTGGCCCAGAGCACGCCGGTCAACGGATCCCACCAGGCACGTGCGCCCGGCTGCTGAAAGGCGTGATTGAGCACCGCCATCAACAGCCACACACCGTAGGCCACCAGGAAAAAAGCCAGGTACGGAACCAGGAGCGTGCGCGCCAGCTTGGCCGCTGTCGCTGCGTTCAACGCACGCCGCCCGAAGCGTTCGCCCACCCATCCGGAGAGCACGAAAAACAGCGGCACATGAAAACTGTAGGCAAACAGTTTGTACGCGGGCGGCATGCCGCTGGCATGCCCAAGCACCACCAGTACGATGGCCAGGGCCTTTGCCGCATCGATCTGCCAGTCGCGGGTCGCCGCAGCCACCGGCCGCACGACCGGGCCTGCTGTGTCGCGCCCCACCTCGGGCAAGTACGGGGCCATGGTCATGCCGCAGCGCCGCTCATGCCGTCACCGTGCGCGCACCCAACGCCCAGGGAGCAAACCGCATCAGCACCCAGCGCATCGGCACGCATGCAACCAGCGCAAAGACCGTGACGAACACCGCCCAGCCCAGCCCGGGACGCGCCGAGCCGAACCCGCCAGCGACTGCGGCAACGCCGGACAAGACGAAGAACACCAACATGTGCGTGCACAGGATCAGCAAGGTATTGCGGCCGATCCACTGTACCCACGCCCAGCCCTGCACCAACCGCGCCGCGCAGATCACCATCAGCGAGCCCAGTACCGCACTGAGCAGGAACAGCGCATGCTCGCGACCGAACTGCAGCATGTTCACGTCGATGCGTCCATTGCGCTGGGCCAACCACGCGACTGCGAACGCCAGCACCACGGTTACCAACGCACTGATCGGCAGCGACGTCGGCAACCGCGGCGACAGGTGAATCAACAACGCGCCCAGCGCGTAGAAACACAACGACACCGGTAGCACATCGAGGCCGAAGAAAAGTCGCACGCCCTGTCCCGGGAACCAGTTCATCCAGATCCAGGCCAGCACCAGCGACGCCAGCGCAATGAGCAACGGGGGCAGCACGTGGCGCAGCAGGATGTAGGCAATCACGGTCACCAGCATCACCGGCAAAAACCACAGTGGCGGTTGTACGTACAGGTCCGGACCGATCCCGGTGAACAGCGACACGATCGGCTCCCACCACGGATGGCTTCCCCACCGAGCCGCCTTCTCGCCGATGTTGCGGGTCAACAACCAGTACGCATAGCCCAACAGATAGAACGTCACGTAGGGCAGCAGCAGGCTGCGTGCATGCCTGCCCAACGAGCGCCTGTCCAATCCCGTGGTGCGGGACGCATAGCCAGCCGCCAGCCACCCCGACACCATGAAAAACAGCGGCACGTGAAAGCTGTAGGCGAACAGGGTCATGCCGTGCGGCACACCCTTGGCATGGCAGAACACCACCAGCAGGATCGCAACCGCCTTGGCCGCATCGATCCGCTGATCGCGCGCGCGACCCGCTGTCGTGATCCGGTCGCCAGCGGCAGGCGTGACCGGCGACGTGGCTGCCGCGGCAGCGCTCATCGTGCTGCTCCCGCGGGCAATGGCAGCTGCGCGCCATCTGCCGTTGGATCATCCTTGATCGAGGTCCGGGGAGCAGCCGACGCGGACCAGGTCGGACGCATGTGCCATAGGCAGCCACAGACGAACCACCACAGCGCCGAGGTCTTGATCGAAAAGTAGCCGTTGGACACCAGCAGACTCAGCGCGAACGCAAAGATGGCCAGGTTCTTGAACAGCTGCCCTTCCTTGCTGGGCATCAGCAGCAGGAACGAATACGACAACAGGAACGCCAGCACGCCGACAATCGACTGCGAGGCGATGAAGTAGGAAATGCCGCTATCGAAGTAGCGATACGCCTGCGCAAAATCCAGGCCCATCCAGGACTCGAACGACAGGTTGTTCATCGAATACACGGTGAAGAACACCCGGCCCATCGTCGTGTCCTGGTAGGCGGTGATCCCGGTCACCCAGACCAGCAGCCAGGCACTCATGATCACCAGCAGAAACACCAGAAACGCCAATCGTTGATCGAGGCGTTTCAGCAAGGGCGTCAGCAGCACCATCAACACGCAGGTGCCCGCGGCCAAGCGTCCGTCGGAAGCGACGATCATGAAGCCGATCAGTCCGACCGACAGCATCAAGGCGGCCGGACGCATCCAACGCCAGAACACCAGCACGATGGCGGTAAAGAAGCAGATGTAGTTACCCATCGTCACCGGCTCGATGAACATCGAGGAGGCGCGTGGCAGGTTGGAACCCGGCAGGAAGTTACGCTCGCCCGGGCGCGTAGCGCTGACGAACAGGTTGCTGTCCTCGTTCCAGAAGCCTTCGGCGCTCATCCCGCGCGCGTTGACGAAGAAACTCTTGGGATTGACCAGATCGCCATAGGCGCTTGGCATGGCCAGTTCGAACGCGGCGACCAGCGAGACGATGATGGTCATACGGATGAACAGCTTGGGCAGCGAGCCGGTGTACGCGGACCCCAGCACCACGAAGGCGAAGACCACCAGCGCGTCGCGGAAGAACTTCGGATCGATCTGCCAGTTCACCAGGAACCGCACGAACATCAGCAGCACGATCAACCCCAGCCCGCTGATGATCAA
Source organism: Xanthomonas sp. NCPPB 1068 (assembly GCF_041479385.2). NCBI lineage: Bacteria > Pseudomonadati > Pseudomonadota > Gammaproteobacteria > Lysobacterales > Lysobacteraceae > Xanthomonas > Xanthomonas sp. NCPPB 1068. Next base: position 2,855,006 of record NZ_CM192986.1, read on the forward strand.
CGCGATGCGCTTGCGGCTGAGCGAGCCCAGGCCCAGCAGGAAACACGCCGCATACACCATGAACTCGACCGCATAAGTGATCACCGGGCGCACGGTGAACACATTCGCATTGATCAGGGCCAGCACCAGGTTGTAACCGACGCCGACCAGCAAGGTCAGCTCGATCAGCAGGTTGTGCCAGCGAATGCGGGTTGCCTCGCTCATTCGAATCAGCATGCACACGCCTGCCTGAAAGGGGCGGCTGCAGTGCAGCCGCCCGCGGCGCCGGACGCGCCCGCTCGCACGCTCCCCGCCTTCATCAGTACGCGGTCTTCTGTCCGAGCACGCGCACCGCAGTCAGCACGATGATGCGGATATCCAGCCACAGCGACCAACGACGGATGTAGTCCAGGTCGTACTGGATACGCTTCTTCATCGTGCGCAGCTCCGGGGTTTCGCCGCGGAAGCCGTTCACCTGCGCCCAACCGGTGATACCCGGCTTGACGTAGTGGCGCTGCATGTAGTGATTGATCAGCTTTTCATAATGCGTGTTGTGCTGCGCTGCATGCGGGCGCGGACCCACGATCGACATGCTGCCGCCGAGGACGTTGAAGATCTGCGGCAACTCGTCCAGGCTGCTGCGGCGCAGGAACGCACCGAAACGGGTAATGCGCGTGTCGTTCTTGGTCGCCTGCTGGATCGTGGTGCCATGATCGTCATGCACGCGCATCGAACGGAACTTGTACATGTAGAACTCGCGACCGCCAAGGCCATGGCGGCGCTGACGGAAGAACACCGGGCCTGGCGAGCTCATCTTGACGCCCACGGCAATGGCGGCCATCAGCGGCCACAGGCCCATCAACGCGATCACGGCCAGGATCTTGTCCTGCAGCGCCTTGGCGACGACGAAGTAATTGTCGCGATCCACACCACCCTGGCGCAGATTGATCACCGGTGTGTTGCCGATCTGCTCACCGGACTGATTCAACAAACCGAAATCGAACAGGTCGGGCACCAGCTTCACGTTGATCGGGTAACGGTCCAGACGCTGCAGCAGCTGCTTGATGTGGTCACGCTCGCCCAGCGGCAACGAGATCCAGACCTGCTCGACCTGGTTGTCCTTCAAATAGTCGATCAGCGCATCGGGCTCGCCCAGGCACGGCAGCGACTGGCGCTGTTCGGTCACGGCAATGTCGTAAGGCGTGCGGAAGTAACCCACCAGGTTCATGCCGACCCACGGGTTGCGGCTCAGGTAGTGGTTGATCTTCATCACCGGGTGGCGCAAGCCCACCACCACCACCCGCTGCACGTCCACGCCCTGGGCGCGCAGGTGATTCAGAAAGCCGCGCAGCAGGGTACGTGCGGCGACCAGCGATGCCAGGCCACCGACGAACCACAGGCCGATCCAGCCGCGCGAGACCTGCTCGCCCACCTGCACGATCAGCGCATGCACCGCGAACAGCGCAAAGACGCCGCCAAAGGCACCACCCAGCACCATCAGTTCGCTCAGCAACCCGCGACCGCGCCAGCTGCGATATAGCGGAAACAGCGCGAAGCAGATCACCGAGTACAGCAGCGTGGTACCGATCGCAACCCGATAGGGCGCGGCGGGGACCCAGGAGCCGAACACGATGCGATAGGCGATCAGGCCCGACACGACCACCATGGTCAGGTCGAACACGCGCAGCACCAGGTCTGCCGCGGCCGAATACTTGGACAACAATCGCGGCGAGGATGTCGTGTAAGTCGCGCTACTCAGGTCTGCCAAAAGCATGGGGATGTCCTCCAAACTCGATACGGTGCATGCGGGGGAACATACGAGTCGCACGCGAGCTTTCAATCATCTCCGTCGAGCGATCACCGCGGTAATACCTACCGACCCCAGATCGCCCGACAGCCCTTTGTTTCAACAGAGACAAACTTTCAAACGAAGGAGCCCGAAACATACGGGATCCAACCTTTTCCACGCTGAATCGGTTGTCACTTTAATTAACCACTGTTTTGCAACACCACGATGTCAGTTCAATCGTGTTTCCGGCCCGGTCCCGCGCAGGAAATAGCGCACCAGCGCCACCGCCAGTCCCAGGAATACGCCAAAGATGAAGCCCAAAGCGAGGTTCAATTTGAGTTTCGGCGAAGTCTTCGACGTAGGCACATCTGCAGTGTCGACGATGGTCACGTTGTTGGCGCCCACGTTGCCCGCCACGCCGATTTCCTTGTAGCGCTGCAGAAGCGCATCGTAGAGCTGGCGGTTGGTGTCGACGTCACGCTTGAGCATGTTGTAGCGGATGCTGCGGCTTTGCAGGTCGAGCTCGTTGTTGCGCAGGCCGGCGATACGCTCGTTGAGCAATTGCTCCTGATGCACCGATGCATCGTAGGTCGCCTTCAGCGACTGGCGCACGTTGATGATCTCGCCATTGATCTGCCGGCGCGATTCTTCGATCTGCGCTTTCAGGCGCTGCATTTCCGGGTAATCCGGCTTGAACGTCGACAGCTTCTGCTGGTACTCGCTGGTCAGGCGCACCTGCTCGCCACGCAGGGTCTGGATCAGCGGGCTGCTGAGCACCTGCGGCAGCGACATGGCATCGCCGGAAGCGGCCTGGCGCCAGGCCGCCTCGGCCTTGATGCGTGCGTCCTGTGCCGACGCCAGCAATGCATTGAGGTCGGTCAGGTTCTGCGCCGGCAGCGATGGCTTGTCGTCGCCGACCGAGACGATCTGCTCGTCGGTCGAATACGCCACCAGGGTCTTTTCCGAATCTTCCACCTTGGAGCGCAGCTGCTCCAGACGCTCTGCCAGGAACTTGGTCGCGAACGAAGACGCCTTCATGCGACGCTGCTGCGTGCTGACGATGAACACCTTCGGATAGGTATTGGCGATCTTCGCTGCCAGTACCGGGTCCGGCGAATCGTAATTGACGTAGACCAGACGCGAATTGAGGATCGGCTCGACCACCAGACCTGCGAGCAAGGTGTCGGTGAGGCTGCGCTCGATGATGGCCTGGCGCGAATCCACCGTCTTGCCCGCTTCCGGGTTCTTTGCCGCTGCTTTTTCCAGCGCCTCTTCAACCTGCTGCTTGAACGCCGGCTCCTGGTCGAGCTTGGCTTCGCGGATCACCGCACGTGCCAGCGATCGGCTCTGCAGCAACTGATACTGGGTCTGGTAGAAGTCGCGGTCCTGCGGCGATTCCACCGGCATCAGGTTGTCGACGTTGACCACATTGAGCGAGTCACGCTCGATCTGCAGCGTGCTGGTAGCACGATACTTTTCCGGCATCAGCAAGGTGATCACCAGCGCCAGCAGTACCGCACCGATGGTGATCAGGATGATCAGCCACCGCTGCGACACCAGGGCGCGCCAGTAATCCATCAGGCTGACGTCTGCCAGTTCGAGGTGTCCGTGGCGATGCGACGGCGAAGAACGATTGTCGGAATTCATACTCATCGGTAAGCGCGCCACACCATCACCAAGGGGGTCAGTTCCAGCATGGTGCGCAACCAGACGCGCGCATCCGAGCGATACACCACAACGATGTCGCCGCCGTAAATTTCAGGGTCCGGGTTGGCGCCCTTCTCGATTTCGGTCAGGTCGAAGCGCGCGATCATCTTCTGTCCGTTGACCGTACGGAACACGATGACATTGCCGCGGCTGGCCACGGTGCTGACGCCCTTGGCCTGCGCGATGGCCTGCTGCAAGGTCAGGTTGGCACCGATCACCGGATAGATGCCGGGTTCATCGACCGCGCCGGTCACGGTCACGCGACGGCCGTTGGATTCCTGCACGAAGACCGACACCTGCGGGTTCTGCAGATAGCCACCGCGATAGCGATCGGCGACCATCTTTTCGAGTTCCCCCACCCCCATGCCGGCGGCGTTGACGTCGCCGATCAACGGCAGCGAGATGTGACCGTTTTGATCGATGCGGACCTGCCGCTCCAGATCGTCGACCTGGAACACCTTGACCAGCAACAGGTCGCCTGGGGAGAGTCGATACTCGGGTTGCACCGCCGACATTGCGAGCGGATCAGGAAGCGGCAACGACGTCGCCATGTCCTTCCCGGTGCTGCAAGCGCCCAGTGTCATCGAGCAGATCAACGCCAGGCTAAGGCCTTGGCAGAATCGTCCGATCAGTTTCTTCATGCGTGTGGCTGGCTGCCTCGGTTGGGTGGGACAGGAGCTCGCGCAGCATTCAACCGGCCAACACGCCAGCACGAACGTACGACAGAGAGGTTTATCCCAGGACATCGGGATCACGACAGGGATGACGTGTTGCACTGCACTATGGCACAGAAAGAATCCACCGCAAGACGCAGCTCGCCATTTTTTTGACGGCGTTGGCCTATTGATTCAAGTTCGTCGTTAGCGCGTTAACAAAACGTGATCCACGTCCTGATCTTTCGCTAATGATCTGGAATGTTTTCGGGCACTTAGCATCATTCCGTGACCCAAGTCCATAGCGAACCGGACCGCAAAAACCGGGCGCTAGCGTGCGGTTCATGCTGCGATGCGATATGCCGATCTGCATATTGGCCAGGCCATGCCAGGACATAAAAATGCAATGTTGCAACGCAACAAAAAAGCCCATGTCCTGAGGACATGGGCTTTGCTGTTTGGTCGGGGTAGCCGGATTCGAACCGACGACCACTAGTCCCCCAGACTAGTGCGCTACCAGGCTGCGCTATACCCCGAAGATGCTGCACCCGTCGCGAGGACGGCCTGCGATTATAGCGGCTTTGTGAAGCGTTTTCCTAGCGGCGCAGCAGTTGAAGTACTTCTTCCAGCTCCATCCGCACCTGCTTGATGATCTGGTTGCTCAGTGCCGACTCGCTCTTGGCACCGTCGCCTTCCAGGCGCAGGCGTGCGCCACCAATGGTGTAACCCTGCTCGTACAGCAGCCCCCGGATCTGACGCACCATCAACACGTCGTGTCGCTGGTAGTACCGGCGATTGCCACGCCGCTTGACCGGCTCCAGGCTGGGGAATTCCGTCTCCCAATACCGCAATACATGCGGCTTGACGTCGCACAGCTCGCTGACCTCACCGATGGTGAAGTAGCGCTTGGCCGGGATTGGCGGTAGCTCGCGATTACTGCCCGGATCCAGCATAAGCCTCCACCCGTTCCTTGAGCTTCTGGCCCGGGCGGAAGGTCACCACCGTCCTGGCCGAGATCGGAATTTCCTCGCCGGTCTTGGGATTGCGACCGGGCCGTTGATTCTTGCGCCGCAGATCGAAGTTGCCGAAACCCGACAGCTTCACCTGACGACCCTGCTCCAGGGCATCGCGCAGCACGTCGAAAAACGCGTCGACAAATTCCTTTGCCTCGCGCTTGTTCAGACCGACCTCGTCAAACAGACGCTCGGCCATCTCTGCTTTCGTCAATGCCATGCCACTCCCCTGATTACCGCCTCAACTCCGGATCCGGGCGCGATGCTCGCGCTCGATCACGGCCACCACGTCGGTGACAACCGCGTCCACGTCCCGGTCAGTGAGAGTGCGCGAGTTATCCTGCAAAATCAAGCCCATAGCCAGACTCTTGAAACCTGGCTCGACCCCCTGCCCGACATAGCGGTCGAACAGCTGCACCTCGCGCAACAACGGGCCCACCGTGGTCTGCACGCTCGCCGACAGCGCCGCCCAGCTCACCTGCTCGGGTACCAGGAAGGCCAGATCGCGACGCACCGACGGGAACCGCGACAGCTCGCCGGCGCGTGGCAATGCGCGCTGCACCAGCGGTGCCAGCTGCAGTTCGAATGCGATCACATCCACATCGATCTCCAGCGCCTTGGCCAGGCGTGGATGCACCTGCCCGATCCAGCCGATGCGAACGCCGTCGCGATAGACGTCGGCCGACCGCCCCGGATGCCCGAACGGCTGGGCGGACGGCTGGAATTCCAGCTTCGCGCCGCTGGCCGCCGCCAAGGCCATCAGGTCGCCCTTCACGTCGTGGAAGTCCACCTTGCGCGACGGTTCGCCCCACTGCAGGGCCAGCGCATCGCCGCACACGGCCGCGGCCACGTGCTGGGATTCCTGCGGCGCGGCGCCGGACTGCTCGGCTGCGGCAAATACCTTGCCCAGCTCGAACAATCGCACCCGCCCGGCCTGACGGGCGACATTGCGGCCCAGCGTCGCCACCAGGCCCGGCAGCAGGCGCGGACGCATCACGGCCAGCTCGGCGCTGAGCGGATTGGCTAGCGACACCAGGCCCTCATCCAACTGCCAGCGCTGCAGCAGCGCGGCATCGACAAACGCGTAGTTGATGGTTTCCTGCAGCTCGCGCGCCACCAGCTGGCGGCGCACGCTCAATTCGTCCAGTTGGGTCTCGCTTGGCATCGCGATCCGGCTGGCGCCGCCGGGCAGCGTGGTCGGCACGCGATCGTAGCCGTGGATACGCGCCAGCTCCTCGATGAGATCTTCTTCGATGGCGATATCGAAGCGCCGGCTCGGCGCCATCACCTGCCAGCCCTCGGCAACCGCATCGACCTGCATGCCGAGCGCGCTCAGGATGCGCACCACCTCGGCATCGTCGATCGCGATGCCGAGCACGCGCGCGATGCGCGCGCGACGCAACAGGATGGGCGCGGCCTGCGGCAGATGCTCCGGCAGCTGCGCGTGCACCACCGGGCCTGGCGTACCGCCGGCCAGTTCCAGCACCAGACGCGTGGCGACCTCGATCGCCTGCGGCGGCAATGCCGGGTCCACACCGCGTTCGAAGCGATGGCCGGCGTCGGTGTGCAGGCCGAACTTGCGGCCACGGCCCATGATGGCGGCCGGGTCGAAGTACGCCGATTCCAGGAACACATTGTGCGTGGTCTCGGTGACGCGCGTGTCCAGCCCGCCCATCAACCCCGCCAGCGCCACCGGACGCCCGGCATCGGTGATGGTCAGGAAGCTGTCGTCCAGGGTCACCTGACGCCCATCCAGCAGCGCCAGCTGCTCGCCGCTGCGCGAATGCCGCACGCCGATCGGGCCCTGCAAAGTATCCAGATCGAAGGCATGCATCGGCTGGCCCAGTTCCAGCATCACGTACTGGGTGATGTCCACCAGCAAGGACACCGGACGCACACCACTGCGGCGCAGGCGCTCGGCCAGCCACACCGGCGTTTTCGCGGCCGGGTCGATGCCCTCGATCACCCGCCCGCAATACCGCGGGGCATCCTTGCCGGCTTGCAGTTCGACCGCGAGCGTGCGCGTGGACGCCGGCGCCACCGCACCGGCGTCGAAAGCCACCACTTCGCTGGCGCACGCGGCCGCCACGTCGAAAGCGATGCCACGCACGCTGAAGCAATCGGCGCGATTGGGCGTGAGTTTGATTTCGATGCTGGCATCGGGGAGCCCCAGATAGTCGGCCAGCGCCTGACCCACTGGGGCATCGTCGGGCAGCTCGAACAGGCCGGACGCATCGCTGTCCAGACCCAGCTCCTTGGCCGAGCACAGCATGCCGTTGGAGGCCACGCCACGCAGCTTGGCCGCGGTGATGGTCAGCTCGCCGATCTGCGCACCGACCAGCGCCAGCGGCGCCACCAGACCAGCGCGCGCATTGGGCGCCCCGCACACGATCTGCAGCAACGCGCCCTGCCCGGCATCGACACTGCACACCTGCAGACGATCGGCTTCTGGATGACGCACCGCCTCGACGATACGCGCCACCACCACCTGCCCCAGCGCCTCGCCCAACGGCGTGACGTCTTCGACTTCCAGACCGATCGCCGTCAGCGTCGCAGCCAGTTCATCGCGCGTGGCCTGGGTCGGGACGTGGCTACGCAGCCAATTTTCAGAGAATTTCATGAGGAGCCGGGAATCGAGAATGGGGAATGGGGAATCGCAAAAGCGGGGTTGCCGGGCCTTCGGAACCGAACCGATGGAGCGCGCGGCTCTTGCGATTCCCGATTCCCAATTCCCGATTCCCCGCCGTCAAGCAAACTGCCGAAGAAAACGCACATCGTTTTCGAAGAAGGCGCGCAGGTCGTTGACGCCGTAGCGCAGCATCGCGAGGCGCTCCACACCCAGGCCGAACGCGAAGCCGGTGTAACGCTCGGGGTCGATGCCGACGCTGCGCAGCACGTTGGGGTGCACCATGCCGCAGCCCAGCACTTCCAGCCAACGGGTGCTGCCGTCGGGCTGCTGCCAGGCGATGTCCACTTCCGCCCCCGGCTCCACGAACGGGAAATAGCTGGGGCGGAAACGCATTTCGAAGTCGCGTTCGAAGAACGCGCGCACGAACTCGGACAAGGTGCCCTTGAGGTCGGCGAAGTTGGAATGCTCGTCCACCAGCAGGCCTTCGACCTGATGGAACATCGGCGAGTGGGTCTGGTCCGAATCGGAGCGGTACACCTTGCCGGCCGCGATCATGCGCAGCGGCGGTGTGTGCGCGTCCATGTAACGCACCTGGACGCCGGAGGTATGCGTGCGCAGCAGGCGGCCGTCGCCGAAGTAGAAGGTGTCGTGCATCGCGCGCGCCGGATGGTGCGGCGGAAAGTTCAGCGCCTCGAAGTTGTGCCAGTCGTCTTCGATTTCCGGGCCGTCGGACAACTCATACCCCAGCCGCGCGAAAATTTCGACGATGCGCTCCAGCGTCCGCGTGACCGGATGCAGGCCGCCACGTTCGCTGCGGCGGCCCGGCAAGGTGACGTCGATAGTTTCGCCGGCCAGACGTGCGTCGAGCGCAGCCGTTTCCAGGGTGTTCTTGCGTTCGGACAACGCGGCGGTCAGCACATCGCGCGTCTGGTTGATCGCCTCGCCCGCCGCCTTGCGCTGCTCGGGCGGCAGCGTGCCGAGCTGCTTGAGTTGGGCGGTGATGCTGCCGCTCTTGCCCAGCAAGGCCACCCGCAATGCCTCCAGTTGGTCCGGCGTCTGCGCCGCGGCAACATCGGCCAGCGCACGCTCGGTCAGGGATTGAATCTCACTCATTGCACTTGCGCCTCAACTGCTAGCCGAACGGTGTTTCCGGATTCACCGGAACGCATTGTCACTGCATTGACCTGTCATCGCCCACTTGGCGACATCGCTAAAACGCAAAAAGGGAAGGACTCGCGCCCTTCCCCCTGCATCTGTGCGTCTCACCTCACCGAAGGCTGCACACCAAGTGTGACTACATCCGATGACCCGCTTCTTCAAGCAGTCCGCACATGGATGTGCGGGCTCTTGCGAGGAACTCGCACATACGGCGTGCGGGCTCCTGCGAGGGACTATCTCATTAAGAAGTCCGCACATGGATGTGCGGGCTCTTGCAGAGGGACCTGCATTTACGCCGCCAGTGCGCCCTTTGCCTTCTCGGCCAGCGCGGCAAAGCCGGCGGCGTCGTGCACGGCGATATCGGCCAGCACCTTGCGGTCCAGGGTGATACCCGCCTTGAGCAGGCCATTCATGAAACGGCTGTAGCTCAAGCCGTTGATGCGGGCAGCCGCATTGATGCGGGTGATCCACAGCGAACGGAAATTACGCTTCTTCTGCTTACGGCCAATGTAGGCATACTGCTGCGCCTTGATGACCGCCTGCTTGGCAACGCGGAACACCTTGCGGCGAGCGTTGTAGTAACCCTTTGCAAGGGTCAGAATTTTCTTGTGGCGGCGACGCGCCTGTACGCCACGCTTTACTCGTGCCATGGGTCAGTCCTCAGAGGTAGGGAAGCATACGATCGAGACGGCCAGCGTCCTCGGCACGGACGTGATTCGTCTGCCGCAGGTTGCGCTTCCGCTTGGTCGCTTTCTTCGTGAGGATGTGGCTACGGTTTGCGTGGCCGCACTTGTACTTGCCGGAGGCGGTCTTGCGGAAACGCTTGGCCGCCGCCCGGTTGGTCTTGATCTTGGGCATTGCAATGTCCTTGATGGTGTTTTGTCACTGACACGGGCGGCAGTCTTGCGACCACACTTTCCATCCTTGCCCTTGCCTGCTTGTAAGTCCTTGATCGAACACGATCCGGACAGGTCCTGGTGCCGCTCGCACGGCGCCCCCATAAAGCGGGCCGCGCAGTCTACCCGTTGCCGGGAATTCTTGCAAGTCGTTGATCCTGCGACTGCGACGGACCCGCTGGGGCCGTCGCAGCACACAAGAAGATCCTCAGATCTTCTTCTTGGGCGCGATCATCATGACCATCTGACGCCCTTCCAGGCGCGGACGGGATTCGATGACGATGTCTTCGCCCAGGTCGGCCTCGATCCGCGCCGCCATCTCGCGGCCGAGCTCCTGGTGGCTCATTTCGCGGCCACGGAAGCGGATGTTGACCTTGACCTTGTCGCCCTCTTCCAGGAAGCGACGCATGTTGCGCAGCTTGATCTGGTAGTCGCCCTCGTCGGTGACCGGACGGAACTTGAGTTCCTTGATCTCGACCTGCTTGGTCTTCTTCTTGGCCTCGTTGGCCTTTTTCTGCTGCTCGAACTTGAACTTGCCGAAATCCATGATCTTGCAGACCGGCGGATCGGCCTGCGGCTGGATTTCGACCAGATCCAGGCCTTCTTCTTCGGCCTTGGCGAGCGCTTCGTCGCGCGACAACACGCCGACCATCTCACCGTCGCTGCCGATCACGCGAACGCGCGGCACACGGATTTCTTGGTTCTTGCGGTTCTGTTTGTTGTCAGGGGTACTGATATTGCAATCTCCCAGAGGAATCGAACCGGCGCATCCGGATCATCCAGACCGGCCGGGGTTGGCTCACGCTGCCTGCTCTGCCTGCAGGCGTTCGATAAAGGCCGAGACCGTCATGGTCCCGAGGTCCTCTCCCGAACGCGTCCGCACGGCGACAGCGCCATTTTCCTTCTCACGGTCGCCGACCACGAGCAGATATGGCACGCGTTGCAGCGTATGCTCGCGAATCTTATAACCGATCTTCTCGTTACGCAAATCGGCGCTGACACGGAAGCCTTGATTTGCAAGGGTTTTCCTAACCGAGTCGACATATTCAGCCTGAGCGTCGGTGATGTTGGCGACAACGACCTGCACCGGGGCCAGCCAGGACGGGAAGGCGCCGGCATGGTGTTCGATCAAAATGCCGATAAACCGCTCCATCGAGCCGACGATGGCCCGGTGCAGCATGACCGGATGCTTCTTCTGGCTGTTTTCGTCCACATACTCGGCGCCGAGGCGGCCCGGCATCATGAAATCGACCTGCATGGTGCCCAGCTGCCAGGTGCGGCCGATGGCGTCCTTGAGGTGGTACTCGATCTTGGGGCCATAGAAGGCGCCCTCGCCCGGCAGCTCCTGCCATTCCACTCCGCAGACGCCCAGCGCGCTGCGCAGCGCGGCTTCGGCCTTGTCCCAGGTGGCGTCGTCGCCCAGGCGCTTTTCCGGACGCAGCGCGATCTTGATCTGGATGTCGTCGAAGCCGAACGCGGCGTAGACCGCCAGCGCCTGCTGGTGGAAGGCGGTCACTTCGGATTCGATCTGCGATTCCAGGCAGAACACGTGGCCGTCGTCCTGGGTGAAGCCGCGCACGCGCAGGATGCCGTGCAACGCGCCGGAGGGTTCGTTGCGGTGGCAGGCGCCGAACTCGCCGTAGCGGATCGGCAGGTCGCGGTAGCTGTGCAGGCCCTGGTTGAACACCTGCACGTGGCCGGGGCAGTTCATCGGCTTGACCGCGTAGGTGCGCTTCTCCGATTCGGTGAAGAACATCGCGTCCTGGTAGTTGTCCCAGTGGCCGGATTTCTGCCACAGCGAGACATCCAGGATCTGCGGGCAACGCACTTCGCCGTAGCCGCTGTCGCGGTAGACCTTGCGCATGTACTGCTCGACCACCTGCCACAGCGACCAGCCCTTGGGGTGCCAGAACACCAGGCCGGGCGCTTCTTCCTGCAGGTGGAACAGGTCCTGCGCCTTGCCGATGCGGCGGTGGTCGCGCTTGTCGGCTTCTTCCATGCGCAGGATGTAGGCGTCCAGCTGCTTCTTGTCGGCCCAGGCGGTGCCGTAGATGCGCTGCAGCTGCTCGTTCTTGGCATCGCCGCGCCAGTAGGCGCCGGAAATGCGGGTCAGCTTGAACGCCTTGAGGAAGCGCGTATTGGGCACGTGCGGGCCGCGGCACATGTCCACGTATTCCTGGTGGTAGTACAGGCCCATCGCGGTGATGTCCTCGGACATGTCCTCGATCAGGCGCAGCTTGTACTCCTCGCCGCGCTGGGCGAACACCTCGATCACCTCGGCGCGCGGGGTGACCTTCTTGATGACGTCGTAGTCCTGCGCGATCAATTCCTGCATGCGCTGCTCGATCGCCGCCATGTCTTCGGGCGTGAACGGGCGCTCGCTGTAGATGTCGTAATAGAAGCCTTCGGCGATGACCGGACCGATCACCATCTTGACCTCGGGGTAGAGCTGCTTGACCGCATGCCCGACCAGATGCGCGCAGGAGTGGCGGATGATCTCCACGCCCTCGGCATCCTTGGCGGTGATGATGCGCAGGCTGGCGTCATGGTCGATGACGTCGCTGGCATCGACCAGCTGGCCGTCGACCTGGCCGGCGATGGTGGCCTTGGCCAAGCCGGCGCCGATCGACTGGGCGACCTGCATCACCGAGACGGGGGATTCGAATTCGCGGCGGCTGCCGTCGGGGAGCGTGATGTTGATCATGGGCAAGAATGAGGTCTGGTCTGGCTGCAGCGGTCGGCTGCCATGGGAGATCTGGCCATTGCTGGGCAGGCTCGGGGAGAAGCAGGAAAGGTCATGCGAAAGACCGCGTCGCGTGCGCCACGGAAATGGGCGCCGGTCGGGATCAACGGTGGGCGGTGGTAGTGCTCATGTCGCACGCTGGGCCGGCGCTGGGCGCGGGCCACCTTCTCGCAAGGGGTCTTGGGCGTGAATGGTAAACCAATCAGCCGGCCGTTGCGTGCGGCGGCACGGCACCGGCGGGCGCATGGCATGATGCCGGCCACTTGTCCTGCCGTTGCCGACCATGACCATCAAGGGTAAAGCCACCTCGCTGGATATCGCCTACCTGGCCGGCGTCTCGCAGCCGACCGTGTCGCGCGCCCTGCGCGGCAGCCCGATGGTCAACGAGGAAACCCGCCAACGCATCCTGCGCATTGCCCGCGAGCTGAACTACAAGGTCGACAAGAACGCGTCTTCGCTGCGGCTGCGCAATGCGGGCACGCTGGCACTGCTGTTCTTCGAAGACCCCACCGCCGACGATTCGCTGATCAACCCGTTCTTTCATTCCATGCTGGGCTCGATCACCCGTGCCTGCGCGCTGCAGGGCTACGACCTGCTGGTGTCGTTCCAGCAGTTGTCCAAGGACTGGCAGGCCGACTACGAAGACAGCAACAAGGCCGATGGCATCATCCTGCTGGGCTATGGCGACTACCAGGAGTCGCGGCAGCGGCTGCAGTTGCTGGTGGAGCAAGGCACGCACTTCGTGCGCTGGGGTGCTGCATTGCCGGGGCAGCCGGGCATCTCGATCGGCAGCGACAACTATCAGGGCGGACTGGACATCACCGAGCATTTATTGGCTCAGGGCTGCCGGCGCATTGCGTTTCTGGGCCATGCCTCCAATCACTACCCCGAATTCGAGGAACGCTACCGCGGCCACGTTGCCGCACTGGCGCAGCAGGGTCTGGTTGCCGATGCAGCGCTGCAGTTCGATGCGATCACCACCGAATCGTCCGGCCACGCCGCCTGCCTGGCCTTGCTCGACAGCGGCAAGGCGTTCGATGCGGTGTGCGCAGCCAGCGACCTGATCGCCATCGGCGCGATGCGCGCACTGCGCGAACGCGGCCTGCGCGTGCCGCAGGACGTGGCGGTCAGCGGCTTCGACGACATCGCGCTGGCCGCATCGGTGGCGCCGGCGTTGTCCACCGTGCAACAGGACACCAAGCAGGCCGGCACGTTGCTGGTGGAAAGCCTGGTGGCGCTGATCCGCGGCGAAGCGGCGCAGAGCCGTACGATTCCGGTGCGGCTGGCGTTACGCGACTCGTCGCGGAGCAGCGGCTTGCAGCCGCCGCTGGGGTGGACCCCGTCCGGCGCAGACACTGGCGAGGCGGTGGCGGGCCGGGCGGCGGAAGGGGCCGTCAGGCGCTGAATCGGGAATCGGGATTCGGGGTCGGGGTTCGATTCGGGACAGCATGCACGTCAGGTTACGAGATCCGCCGCGGCCGCTAAGCGCTGCGTAGGAGCGCACCCGGGCGCGACGGGGCATTACCGGCGATGCCTCATCGTGCCCAGCCACGCTTCTACCTATCGCGGGCGTCGCGTGCGGCTTGTTCGGCCATCTGCGCATCGAGTTGCTTGCGCAATGCCGGATCGGTGACCGGCGCATCCGATAGCAATACCCGCACGCCATGCGCCGGCACCTGTGTCAGTAACCGCCCCCGCACCTGCACCTGCTCGCCGCTGACCGCATCGCGCCACGTGCCAGATTGCAGGAAGCGGCTCACCGTGATCGCGGCTGCCGCATCGCCCTTGTTGAGCAGCACGAGCGCCATCTGGCTGGTTCCGGCGTGCTGGTACACGCGCAGGAAGGCCGCCTGCTCGCCGCGCAGGGCAATATCGACCTGCACGCCACGCTGCAGCGCCGGCGTGTCGCGGCGTACACGTGCGATCTGTTGCAGCGGGCCGAAGATGGGGCTCTGCGGTGCATCGCGGATGCGCTCGATGCCGAAGTAGTTGCGATTGCCGGCGTGCTCGGCGCGCCCACGCATGAAGCCGATCTCCGAGCCGTAGTAGATCACCGGAATGCCGCGCGCAGTGAACAACCAGTTGTGCGCATCGATAAAGCCGGTATCGCTGGCATCCAGCCGCGCCATGTCGTGGTTGTCGTAAAAGCTCATCAGCTCGTAGGGGTTCGCATACGGCCCCTGACGCAGGAACAGCGGCGTGGCGAGCGTCTCGAAGCCGGCCTGCGCATGACCGAAAACCGCGGAAAGCTGCTGCTTCAGCGGAAAATCCAGCACGCTGACGCCGGCATTGCGCGCCCAGGTATGCCCGGCAATCTTGTTGGCGTCGTAATCGAAGGCTTCACCGAACATGAAAAAGCCCGGGCGCCGCTCACGGATGCGCGCAACAAACGCATGCCAAAAGCGATCGGGCATCCAACCGATCGTATCGATACGGAAGGCATCGGCGCCCTGCTCCATCCATTGCAGATATGCGCCCGTCAGGTAGTCGAGCACCGCCGGATTGTTTTCGTTGAGGTCGGACAGTTCCGCCAGGCCACCCCCGGTGTTGTAGAACGCATGCAACGGGTTGTGCTGCGGGTCCAGCTGGGCCGGCGACAGGTTCTGGTGATCGGCCACCAAGCGCCCCTGTGCGTCGTAGAGCTTGCCGAAACCCGGCTGCGCCACCGGCATGGTGTAGGCGGGTGAGCCGTGGTTGCCCACGATGTCCAGCACGACCTTCAATTTGTTGGCGTGCATGGCGCGGGTGAAGCCGGCAAAATCCAGGCCCGGGCTGGGAAGATGCTCGTCGAGCTTGTAGAAGTTGACGCCCCAGTAGCCGTGATACCCGGTCTTGCCGTGGTCACTGAGCGTGCTGCCGCAGGTGATCGGCTTGCCGCCGGTAAACGCCTGATCGGGGTTGTCGACGATCGGGGTGATCCACACCGCACCGAACCCCAGGCCGCGAATGTAGTCGGCATGCTCGACGATGCCTTTGAAGTCGCCACCCAGGTAACCGATGTTGTCCTCGCTGCCATCGGCGCACGGTGTTGGCACGTCGAACGTGCGATGCGCCCCGCCCTGGTCGCGATGATCGTTGCCGGTGTCGCCGTTGACGAAGCGGTCGGTGACCACGAAATACACCGCATCCGCAGCGAACGGTTCCAGGGTGCCGTAATAGTCCTTGGCAGCAGGCGCCGCGATTGCCGCGCCTGCGTACATCGTCAACGCCACATACATCGCACTGCGCATCACTGCCCTCCCGAGGCCACTGGAACCCGCACCACGCACACGCCTGCAATCAACAGGCTGAGCCCGCCGATGGCCAGCGCGTAGATCGGTTGGCCGCCCAGCCATGCGCGAAGCACGAAGCCCAATGCGCTGGCCGCCACCAATTGCGGAATCACGATAAAGAAATTGAAGATGCCCATGTACACGCCCATCTTGGCGGCGGGCACGCTGTCGGACAGCAAGGCGTACGGCAGCGACAGAATCGAGGCCCAGGCAAAACCGATGCCCAGCATCGACAGCAACAACCATTGCGGATCGCGGATCACCAGCATCGACAGCAGCCCTGCAGCGCCCAGCCACAGATTGCACAGGTGACTCCAACGCAGGCCGATCGCCCGTACCAGCAACGGAATGACCAAGGCGGCCAGCGCAGCAAACCCGTTGTAGGCACCGAACAGCACGCCCACCCAGTTGGCGCCTTCGTTGTAGGCGGCCGATGCGGTGTCGTCACCGGCACCGAAGTGCACCTGGGTGACTGCGGCGGTGGTGTAGATCCACATCGCAAACAGCGCAAACCACGAGAAGAACTGCACCCACGCCAACCGCCGCATCGTTGTCGGCATGCTGCGCACGTCCTGCACGATGACCACCAGCATGTTGGTCGACGGCAAGGCACGTGCCAGCGCGAGCAGTGCGCCATAGGCGATGCACAGGCCGGCCAGGACGTACAGCATACGATCGCCATGCTGCCAGGCAATGGCTGCGGCAAGCAGCACGCCGGCGACACACCACCGGGCGCTCGCTAGACGCGAGGGCAGGATGCCGGTATTAGCCGGAGTCGCGGCAGGCGCATGTGCGTCATCGAACGCGGCCATCTGCGCGGGGCTGTATTCGCGCGTGCGCAACACCGTCCAGGCGATCGAAAGGAACAGCACCGCCGCGCCGAGATAAAACGCGTACCGCACGCTGTCGGGCAGCTGGCCCGGCGCGGCGGTATTGGCAACGCCCCAATGCGTCAGCAGCCATGGCAGAAAGCTCGCCACGATCGCCCCGACACCGATGAAGAAGCTCTGCATCGCATAGCCGGTCGGCCGCTGCGAGGGTGGCAACTGATCGCCGACCAGGGCACGGAACGGCTCCATCGAAATATTGATCGAGGCATCCAGCACCCACAGCGTGCCGGCGGCGATCCACAGCAGTGGTGCGTTCGGCATCACCACCAGTGCAAGCGTGGTGAACAGCGCGCCCACCATGAAATACGGACGCCTGCGGCCCCAGGGGGTCCAGGTGCGGTCGGACAGGTACCCGATGATGGGCTGCACGATCAGCCCGGTCAGCGGCGCAGCAATCCACAGCCCTGGCACGTCATCGACCTGCGCACCCAGGGTCTGGAAGATGCGGCTGGCATTGGCGTTCTGCAGTGCGAACCCGAACTGGATGCCCAGAAAACCGAAGCACATGTTCCAGATGTGCCAGAAGCTCAAGCGCGGTTTGGCCGTCATTGCACGCCCTCCGCCGCTGCGGCGGGGCCGATCAGCAACGCACTCACCTGCGCGTTGTTGACCACACCGTCGCGGCCACCCCGGCCGCCGTTGTACTGCGCGAAGTGCGCCAGCGCACTCATGTTGAAGCCATCCTCCAGCCGCAACGTACACGACTGCCCGGCCACCACATCGAAGCTCACTTGCGTGGACAGCTGCTCGCCCACGCTATGCGGCATGACGATGACCTGCGACTGCATGGGCTTGCCCGGGCAGTCGAGCAGCAACCGTTTCACTGCCGCAGTGACACCGGTGTTGATCGGGCCAGTGTCGTTGCGATAGCGCAGCGCGACGCGATGCTGGCCGGTGCGTTGGGACCGCCACTGCCAGGACTGCTCGCCTTGCAGTTCCTGCACCGGCCCAAGCGTCAGTGCAGGACTGTGCAGTGATTCGAGCCCATTCCTGCGTCGGGTCAGGCTGAGCACGTGCAGCAGGCCATCATCGGGCAGATCCCAGGCCCCGGTCGCCTCCAGCGCGCGGCCATCCAGATGCAGCGTGGTGCCGGCCGGAATGCCGATGCGAGACCCATTGCCGCGACGTTGCGCAATCGGAGCAGCCGGGGTTTCCGGTGCGAACACCTGGCTGGGTTGCGGCGGAGCGGTCGGATCGGCCTTGCGTCCAACCAGCTGCACGTGGGTGGTCTGGCCGTGCCGGGTGACCGTACCGGCGACCAGCAACTCGCCGTCTGCACCAGCCGGGCGCTGCAGCACATACCGCTGTGCGCCCTGCTCCAGCACGATCTGTTGGCGCTCGCCAAACACCAACGGCATCAGGCGACGCGGCAACTTGGGGGCCACGCTGCCATCGGCCGCAACGCCAAACACGCCGTCCAGTATCGCAGACAGATAGCCTGCAACCGACCACAGCTGGCGTGGCGAATTGACCACCGGGCCGCTGCGTGCGCCCTCCTCCAGATGCACCGCCAGGCTCTGCATCTCGTAGTTTTCCATGTTGGACCCTGCCAGTGCAGCGCCGCGCATCAACGACTGCAGTTCCATCGCAATACGCGGTGCGTCGTCCAGCGCGCGTGCCGCACGCAAGGCATAGGCACTGACGAATGGCCAGACAGCGCGGTTGTGGTAGATCGGCTGCGCAGCCTCCTGCGGCCACACCACCGGGCTGCCACCGGCCACCATGGGGTAGTTGCGCAATGCCAGGCGTGCCCGCTCGGTGGGAAAGACATCGGCCAGCACCCCCAGCGACACGCCCAGCAGATCGACCTTGGCATAGCGCACCGGATGCGCCGCATTGCCGAGATAGCTCACGTACTGGTTGCTGCCCGCATCCCAGAAGCGCGCATCGATGGATTGGCGCAGCGCATCGGCCCATTGCGCGTAGTGCGCGGCGCGTGCATCGCCATGCTGGCGTGCGAGCTGTTCGGCCAGGCGTAGCGCCTGGTAATGCAGCACATTGGTGGAGAGCGCGAAGGATTCGGCGATGAAGCGCACGTCCTGGCGCGTCCACTCCGGGTAGGTCTGCTCGCGCCAATCCAGAAACGAGGTTTCGCCGCGATACAGACCGATGCGCGCATCGAACACTGCAGTGCGATCCTGCGCGATCGTTGCCTGCAATGCCTGCCAGACCTGGTCGGCAAACGGTTGGTCGTCCAGCAGCCCACGCGCGGCCAGAAACCACACCACCCGGTCGCTGCTGACCGGCCAGCTACCGCCGGAGCCGGTGTCCTGCGCAACGAACAGGCCGGGCGTGCGGCCGTCGCGCGCGCTCGACAGCTTGAACCGCAAGGCATTGCGCGTGCGTTCCGGCTCCAGCCGCGCCAATGCCAGATCGGCGGCGAAACTGACATCGCGGGTCCATACGTAGGGCCAGCGTTCGCCGGTCTCGAAGCACCGGCAGGGCACCGGCTTGCCGTCGTTGAATGCCGGATCGCGGATTGCATCGACGCGGTCGTCGGCCATTTCCTGCTGCGCCAGCGCAAACAAGGCGTCGAACATCGGGCTGGCGGTGTGCGAGCGCATCGGTTGTGCAGCGATGCGGCGCTCGCCTTGCGGCCAACGCAACACGAAACCACCATCGTCCAGCGCCTGCGCTTGTGCCCGGCGCCCCTGAAATTCCAGCACGTCGGCCAATGCCGGCGAGCTTGCCGCCACGCCAAGCGTGGCGGCCATGCAGATCATCTTCAGCATCGATGCGGCAAGACGGCTCGCACCGTCGGCCTTCCTCCCTCGTTGCACGCGTTATGGTGCGCGGCACTGTCGTGCCACGGGCGCGGACCCTCCCAGGTGCCGTGGCGCCATGGTAGACGCGCGCCCTGCCCCGACGCATCACTGCATACGTATTCATGGCTATCGACAGCACGCAGCGCGGCCCAGCAGCTGCAGGCGGCTGCATAGTCGCCACTTGTGCAACGGTTGCCTTGGGAGGGGATATGCCGCTGTCTTCACGTCGAGCACGCTCGACACTTGGCTCCGCCTGGATCGCGCGGTTGCTGGTGCTGAGCTGCCTTGGCAGTCTTGCGCCATTGGCCCACGCCGAGGTGACTGCCATTGAGGTGCACTCACCCGGCAACGTCTTGCAGGTCAGCCTGGAGCTGGACGGCGGCACGCCGTACTACCGCGTGCAACGCCTCGGCCAGCCGGTGCTGCAGCGCTCGCGGCTGGGCTTCAACCTGCGCGACGGGCGCCTGGACCGCGGATTGGTGGTGCTCTCGCAGGCACGTCAGGATCACGACGACACCTGGGAACAACCCTGGGGCGAAACGCGCCTGATCCGCAACCACTACGCCGAATTGCGCGTTCGGCTGGGCGAGCGCGACGGTGCTCGGCGCCGCTTCGATGTGATCTTTCGCGTCTACGACGATGGCGTCGGCTTGCGCTATCACTTTCCGCAACAAGCGGGATGGCGCGAAGCGATCATCGACGACGAACTGACCGAGTTCGCCATCGCGCAGCCGGCCCAGGCGTGGTGGATTCCGGCAGGCGAACCGATCCACTACGAATACCTGTACAACCGCACGCCGCTGAACCAGCTCACCCTGGCGCATACGCCGATGACGTTGCGCACCGACAGCGGGTTGCACATTGCGCTGCACGAAGCCGCCCTGGTGGACTACGCCGGGATGTGGCTGCGTCGAACCGACGATCAGCGCCTGCGCGCGCAACTATCGCCGGCCGCCGAAGGCTGGAAGGTACGGCGCAGCCTGCCCTTCGACACGCCGTGGCGCACGCTGCAGATCGCCGATCAGGCCACCGGCCTGGTGGAATCGAATCTGATCCTCAACCTCAACGAACCCAATGCGTTGGGGGCCGTGGACTGGGTCAAGCCGTCGAAGTACGTCGGGGTGTGGTGGTCGATGCATCTCAACCAGCAGACCTGGGCCACCGGCCCCACGCATGCCGCCACCACCGCCACCACCCGGCGCTACATCGATTTTGCCGCCGCGCACGGATTTCGCGGCGTGCTGGTCGAAGGCTGGAACCCGGGCTGGGACGGCGAATGGTTCGGCAATGGCGGCAGTTTCGATTTCACCCGGCCAACGCCGGATTTCGACCTTCCCGCACTGAGCAAGTACGCCGCGACCAAGGGCGTGCATCTGATCGGCCATCACGAAACGGGGTGCGCAGTGGACCATTACGAAGACCAGATCGCCGAGGCGATGGACCTGTATGCACGCTTCGGCGTGGACTCGGTGAAGACCGGTTATGTCTGCGACGACGGCCAGGTGGAGCGCCGCAATCCTGCCGGCGGCACGCCGCTGCGCGAATGGCACGACGGCCAATGGATGGCGCGCCACCATCTGCACGTGGTGCAGGAAGCAGCGCAGCGCCATATCGCCGTCAACGCACACGAGCCGATCAAGGACACCGGCTTGCGCCGCACCTACCCGAACTGGATCTCGCGCGAAGGCGCGCGCGGCATGGAATACAACGCCTGGGGCCAGCCGCCCAATCCACCCGAACACGAGGTCAACCTGGTGTTCACCCGGCTGCTCGCCGGGCCGATGGACTACACGCCCGGCATCGTCAGCCTGAAGGGCCGCAACGGCCAGGCCATCCCCAGCACGCTGGCGCGGCAGTTGGCGCTGTACGTGACGCTGTATAGCCCGATCCAGATGGCCGCCGACCTGCCCGAGCATTACCTGCAGCACCGCGAGGCGTTCCGCTTCATCGAAGACGTGGCGGTGGACTGGGATCAGACCCGGGCGCTGAATGGCGAGGTGGGCGATTACGTCACCATTGCACGCAAGGACCGACATAGCCGCGACTGGTTCCTGGGCAGCATCACCGACGAGCATGGCCGCCTGCTGCAGGTGCCGCTGGGCTTCCTGGAACCCGGCGTGCGCTACACCGCGCAGATCTATCGCGATGGCGACGACGCGGATTACGTCAGCAAGCCGTTCGCCTTCGTGCGCGAAGAGCGCCTGGTGAGCAGCAGCGACACCCTGGAGCTGCGTCTGGCGCCGGGCGGCGGCCAGGCGATTCGCTTTGTTCCGCTGGAGGCCAAGCGCTGAGCGATACCGCTACGGGGCTGCCGCCAGCGCCTGCAAGGCCAACGCGCGCACCACAGCGGCGCCGCGACGGCGTGAGCGCCGCGCCCGCATGGCGGATCGGCAGCCACCGCGGCGCATTGCGTGAACAGCGTGCGTGGAATCGATTTCATCGCCATCAGCACGGTTGAATACGTATGCAGCCCGCGTTTGCACACGGGCTCGGTGTCTACCATACGTTGCCGTCGTGACGTCCGTCCGGGCGTGCGACGCATGACATCCAGGCTCTGCCGGATCAAAAATCAAAGAACAACATGTACCTGGGAGGGGAAAATGTTGAAGCACAAGCGCTCCGCGCTGAGTATCGCCCTGGCCGTTGCCATGGCACCGACGTTGGCTGCCGCGCAATCGGCAACGCCAGCACAGACCGGCAGCACCGAACAATCCGCTACCGAACAACCCGCCGGCGCCGTCACCGAATTGGACAAGGTCCAGGTCACCGGCCTGCGCCGCGCCATCGAGGGTGCCATTTCGGTCAAGCGCGACTCCACCTCGATCGTGGAAGCCATTTCGGCCGAAGACATCGGCCGCCTGCCGGACGTGAGCATCGCAGAATCGCTGGCACGCCTGCCCGGCCTGGCTGCGCAACGCGTTGCCGGCCGTGCGCAGGTCATCAGCGTGCGCGGCCTGTCACCGGACTTTTCCACCACGCTGCTCAACGGTCGCGAAGTGGTCAGCACCGGCGACAACCGCAGCGTGGAATTCGACCAATACCCGTCCGAGCTGGTCAGCGGCGTCACCGTCTACAAGACGCCCGACGCCGGCTTGGTCGGCCAGGGCCTTTCCGGCACCGTCGACATGCAGACCGCACGCCCGCTCAGTTACAACGAGCGTGTGATCGCCATCGGTGGCCGCTATCAGCGCAATTCGCTGGGCAAGGCCGCCAACGTCGACCCGTACGGCAACCGCTTCAACGTCAGCTATATCGACCAGTTCGCCGACCGCACCATCGGTCTGACCATCGGCTACGCGCACACCGACATGCCGATCCAGGAAAACCAGGTGGGTCTGTACGAACCCTGGCAGCAGGTCAACGCGCAACGTCAACGCCCCGGCGTGGCCGATGGCGTGTATTTCTCCGATGGCATCAAGGCGTTGCGGCGTACCGGCAACCAGAAGCGCGACGGCGTGATGGCCACGCTGCAGTACCGCCCTTCCAACGCCTGGACCAGCACGTTCGATGCGTTTCATACCGAAGCCGAGCAAATCGACACCGCCAACCAGTTCGAGCTCAACCTGAGCAACTACAACGGCGGCTACACGCCGGGCTTGAACATCACCGACGTGCGCGTCAACGATAACGGCAGCTTCGTCGGCGGCACCGCCAGCGGCGTCTATCCGCTGGTCCGCGGCATGTACAACAAGCGCGAAGACAAGATCGAGGCCTTCGGCTGGAACAACGAAATCACCGCCGGCGCGGTCAAGATCATCGCCGACCTGAACTACTCCAAGGCCACCCGCGACGAGTTGAACCTGGAGAACAATCTCCAGCGTGCCCCCATGCCGCAGTTGGACACCGTGGGCGTGTCGGTCGTCGGCAACGGCTTCTCGCAGCTGTCGCCGGGCATGAATTATTCCAATCCCGATGAGCTGTTCCTCACCAACACCATCTACGGCTCCGGCTACGGCAAGGTGCCGCGCGTGGAAGACGTGCTCAAGGGCGCTCGCCTGCAGGCCAGCTTCCCGATGCCCGAGGCGCTGAGCTGGTTCTCGGACCTGGATGTCGGCGTCAATTACGCCAACCGCGAAAAGCAGAAGACCCAGCCGGAAGGCAACATCACCCTTGGCGCACAGGGCGAAGCCACCGTCGGTGCGGACCTGCAATATGCTCCGGTCAATCTCGGCTTTGCCGGTCTCGGCTCGCTGCCTGCATGGAATGTACCGGCGGCCGTGTCGCGCTACATGCTGTTCAATCCCAGCGACGATGCCTCGTTCTTGGTCTCCAAGGCCTGGACGGTCGAAGAAAAGATCACCACCGCCTGGCTGCGCGCCAACATCGATACCGAATGGGGCCAGGTGGGCGTGCGCGGCAATATCGGCGTGCAGCTGCAAAGCGCCGACCAATCGTCACAGGCCAATTATTGGGATGCCTCGCAGCCGGCTGGCAGCGAAGTGCGGCCCATCGACGATGGCAAGACCTACCGCGACTGGCTGCCCAGCCTGAACCTGGCCTTCCAGTTCCCGTACGAGCAGACCCTGCGTTTTGCGATGGCCAAGCAGGTCGCACGCCCGCGCGTGGATCAACTGCGTGCCTCGCTGGAATTCGGCGTCGACACTTCCACCGGCCGCCCCGGCGCCAGCGGCGGCAACCCGATGCTCGACCCGTGGCGTGCCAACGCCCTGGATATTTCCTACGAGAAATATTTTGCCGATCGCGCGTATGTAGCCGCGGCGTTCTTCTACAAGGACCTGAAGAGCTACATCTACACCCAGAGCCGCGACAACTACGACTTCTCTGCACTGGTCGCCGGCTACGTGCCGCCACCGGGCTCTGCGCCGGTGCTGACCACCGGCACCTTCAGCGCCCCGTTCAACGGCAAGGGCGGCACCCTGCGCGGCGCCGAACTCACCGCCTCATTGCCGCTGGACCTGATCTTCGCCCCGCTGGAAGGCTTCGGCATCCAGGCCAGCGCCACCTTCAACGACAGCGACGTCAAGATCCGCGACCCGGAAAGCGCCTCCAGCGTGGGCGACGGTGAAATCAGCCTGCCCGGCCTGTCCAAGCGCGTCTACAACCTGACCGCCTACTACGAGCACAAGGGCTTCGAAGCGCGTGTGAGCCAGCGCCGGCGCTCGGACTTCATCGGCGAGATCGGCAACTTCAACGGCAACCGCACGTTGCGCTACGTGGTCGGCGAAAACATCACCGACGCGCAAATCAGCTACAACTTCAGCGAAGCCAGCAGCCTGTCCGGCCTGACCCTGCTGCTGCAGGCCAGCAACCTCAGCAACTCGCCGTATCGCACCTACGCAGAAACCAAGGACCGCCCGCTGGAATACATCGAATGGGGCCGCACCTTTGTGTTGGGTGTGAACTACAAGTTCTGACGTGAAGTGAACCGGAAGTTTCGATGTGAAGTGAACTGGAAGTTCTGATGTGAAGTGAACTGGAAATTTTGATGTGACGTGAACTGGCAGTTCTGATGTAACGCGGACTGGAAGTTCTGATGTAATGCGGACTGGAAGTTCTGATGTAATGCGAACTGGAAGTTCTGCACCGATTGACCAGTGAACCACTGACCAGCGATGCACTACTTCCCTGACGTCACCCCTCGCCACTCGAGGCGCCAAAGCCCCTCTCCCACCGGGAGAGGGGTTGGGGTGAGGGTACGGCGTCCAATGAAACAGAATCATCGCCCTAGATGCACTGCGTCACCCGCCTGTAATATCTCGGCAGGAGCATTGAACTACTAATGCAATGCAATCATGGGCGCATCGGCCCAGACGTTGAAAATTTCGTTCTAAGAAAAGCCGCCGTTTAGAAAACGGCGGCTTTTCTTTGCGAGAGCAACATCGCAATTCGGGCAAACGGGATCGCCACAGGCCAGACGGACTCAGCGCCAAGCAGACATGTGTATGTCCCACTACCTGTCACCTAAACGCAAAACAGGCTGCAAGACAGGAGTCACTGCGCTGACTGGCAGGGCCGCCAGTTGCAGTCAGCTTGATCGGGCAACCATTTGAAGCACTTTGATCAGGCCAAAATTAGACCGGTTCAACAGAGATGCATCACCGTCGCCTGCAACAGCAGCGGCATGTGACGCATCTTGAACCACTTGCCACGCAAGCAGCCCTGCGTGCGCGCCGTTTCGCAACCTGACGACCCATAAACGAAGCGAGGCATCCCAATGGAATGCCTCGCTGGTATCACTCAATCGCGTCCACACCTGCACGCGATGGCGTCACTCCCCGCCCGTCGCGCAAACCACCGCATGCCCAGGCAAGCCCATGCGGCCATGCTCGATCACGCCGCGCTCCACCCCCGGCACATCGATCTGGCTCCACGCACCTGCAGGCAGCGCAAGCTCGGCAACGTCGGAAGACAAGTTGAAAGCCAACAGCATGACCTGCCCTGCATGCTCACGCCGGAACATCAGCACCGGCTCTGCCGTGTCGTAAAACGTGATCGCGCCTTCGCGCAGCGCTGGCAAGCGCTTACGCCAGGCAAGGAACGCCTGCACGGCGCTCAGCACGGAGTGTGCATCGTCCTGCTGCACGCTCACCGCCGCGAGCCGATGCGGCTCGGACAACGGCAGCCACGGCTTGCCGCTGGTGAAGCCCGCAGACGGCGCGTCGGTCCACGGCATCGGCGTACGGCACCCATCGCGCCCCTTGAAGGTCGGCCAGAACGTGATGCCGTAAGGATCCTGCAGATCCTCGAACGCCACGTCCGCCTCGCCCAACCCCAGCTCCTCGCCTTGATAAAGACAGATTGAACCACGCAGCGAACACAGCAACGCCACCACCATCCGCGCAAAGACCGGCGACGCATCGGCGCCGCCCCACCGCGTCACAGCGCGCACCACATCGTGATTGGAAATCGCCCAGCACGGCCACCCTTCCAGCATGGTCGCCTCGAGCCGGCTCACCGTCTCGCGGATGTAGGCCGCACTGTAATCCTGCACCAACAATTCGAAGCTGTAGCCCATGTGCAAGCGGCCGTGGGCGGTGTACTCCGCCGTGGTCGCGAGTGAATCTTCGGAAGAGATCTCGCCCAGGCTCACCGCATTCGGGTAGCGATCGAGCAACGCGCGAAGACGCTCCAGGAACACCAGATTCTCCGGCTGCGTGTTGTTGAAGTAGTGATACTGGTACGCGTACGGATTGTCCGCACTGAAACCACGCCCTACCCGCTTGTCCGCCGGCTTGGCCGGGTTGTCGCGCAGCTGCGCATCATGGAAGCAGAAGTTGATCGCATCCAGCCGGAAACCATCCACTCCGCGATCCAGCCAGAACCGCACATTGTCCAGGGTCGCCTGCTGCACCTCGGCATTGTGGAAATTGAGATCGGGCTGATTCACCAGGAAATTGTGCAGATAGTACTGCTCGCGCCGCGGCTCCCACTGCCACGCCACACCGCCGAACAGCGACAGCCAGTTATTGGGCGGCGTACCGTCCTCACGCGGATCGGCCCACACGTACCAATCCGCCTTCGCGTTGGTTTTATCCTGACGGCTTTCCTGAAACCACGCGTGTTCGATCGAGGTGTGGCTCAGCACCTGGTCGATCATCACTTTCAGCCCGAGCGCATGCGCCTTGTCGAGCAGGCGATCAAAGTCCTCCAGCGTGCCGAACAACGGGTCCACCGCGCGATAGTCCGCGATGTCGTAACCGAAATCGGCCATCGGCGACTTGAAGAACGGTGAGATCCAGATCGCATCCACACCTAGCCCAGCGATGTAGTCGAGCTTGGCAATGATGCCAGGCAGGTCGCCTACCCCATCACCGTTGGAATCCAGAAAACTACGCGGATAGATCTGATAGATGACGGCCCCGCGCCACCATGGTGTCTGCAACATGCACGCCCCTCCCGGGCAAATGCGGGCGCTGGAATAAGCACCCGGCCAAGGCCATTAGCGTAGCTGCGCTACCGACACCGGGCGTAACCGTGCATACGTATTCATGGGCAGACGTTCGTCACACGGGCGCAGGTTTCCTTGCCATCCAGGATCTTCCAGAACCCGTCCATCACATAGATCAGCGGACGGCTGTTGATCAAAGTCTCCAGGCAATGCCCACAAGAAAAACCCTGGCAATGCCAGGGCCATTGATGTCGCCCCACACATAAATGGCACCGGCAACGCCAGAGCCATCGATTCCGCACTATCTCGCCCTTACATCGTTGGGCCGCGCGTCTCGGTGTGCTGCTGTGTCTGCGCCTGTTGCTGCACCTGACGCTGACTCTCCTCAGCCACTTGCCGGCTGCTCTGTTCCAAGGGCTGGTTTTGCGCCTGGGCGCGATCCACGAAAACCCGCTGCATCGCCGGGTCGGTCATCTCGCCCTGCACCGCGAAGAAGCCGTCGCCACTTTTGTTGGGCACCACGTGGTCGATGCGGTGTAGACCGCTAACCTTGGACTCAAACACGATTTGCCCGGCTGCCTGCTCAAGTTCTTTGCGGCTGGCAAAGCCGCCACGCTCGCCTAACGCTTCCAGCTTGCTGACTGCGCCGTTGTACATCGCGTTATCTGGATGGAGGGAATCGGATAGCAATGGGCTGGATGTCTGCACCGGCGCTGCCGGAGTAACCGTCTGCTCGGCCTGCTTGGCAGTGTGCTGCGCCAATGCCTGGCCTAATGCAGCTTGCGTCTGCCGTCCCACCACGCCATCGACCTGCAGTCCATGCTCGCGCTGGAATTGCTCGACCGCATATTTGGTATTGCCACCAAAATCGCCATCGGCATGGAGCGGCTTGCCGTCACGGCCGGTGGCACCGAGTTGGGCAAGTTGGTCTTGTACCTGCTTCACTTGCTCGCCGCGCTCGCCTTGTTCTAGCCGGCTGTCGTGCGACTTCGCGGCATGATGGGAGGTCGAGCTCGGTGCCACGCTGGCTTTAAGATGGTAATCCCCCCACAGGTTAGCTGACGCCAGAAGTGGAATTTTCTCGTACCCTTTTCCGAAGAGGTTCCATGAAGACATCCCGCTTCACCGACAGCCAGATCATTGCCGTCCTCAAGCAGGCCGAGGCCGGCACGCCCGTGCCGGAGTTGTGCCGGGAACACGGCATCAGCTCGGCGACGTTCTACAAGTGGCGCAGCAAGTTCGGCGGCATGGACGCATCGCTGATGTCCCAGCTCAGGGAGCTGCAGGACGAGAACCGGCGCCTGAAGAAGATGTACGCCGATGCCCAGCTCAGCGCCGACCTGCTGAAGGAGGCGATGGCAAAAAAATGGTGAGGCCATCTCAACGCCGGGAGATGGCCCGATGGGCCGTAGATGGTGGCCACACGAACATCCGGCATGCCTGCCGGACCTTTGCGGTGAGCGAGACCTGCTTTCGCTATCAAGCCAAGGCCAGCGAGGAGAACGCCCGGATTGCCGATTGGCTGGTGCGGTTGACCACAACCTATCGTGATTGGGGGTTCGGCCTGTGCTTTCTGCACCTGCGCAACGTGAAGGGCTTTGGCTGGAATCACAAGCGGGTGTACCGCATCTATCGGGAGCTGGAGTTGAACCTGCGGATCAAGCCAAAGAAGCGGCTGGTGCGCGAGCGGCCAGAGCCGTTGGCGGTGCCGGAGACGACCAACCAGGTCTGGTCGATGGATTTCATGCACGACCAGCTGGCCGACGGCCGCAGCTTCCGGTTGTTCAATGTGCTCGATGACTTCAACCGTGAGGGTCTGGGCATCGAGGTCGACTTATCGCTGCCATCGGCCCGGGTGATCCGCTCGTTGGAACAGATCATTGACTGGCGCGGCAAGCCAAACGCCATTCGCTGCGACAACGGCCCGGAGTACATCAGCGGCGCGCTGCTAGCTTGGGCACAGCAGCGCGGGATTCGGATCGAGCACATCCAGCCAGGCAAGCCGCAGCAGAATGCCTATGTCGAACGTTACAACCGCACCGTCCGCTACGCCTGGCTGGCCACAACGTTGTTCGACACCATCGAGCAGGTTCAGGACAAGGCCACGCGCTGGCTATGGACGTACAACCATGAGCGCCCCAACATGGCGCTCGGCGGTATCACGCCAGCAATGAAATTGGCGATGGCCGCCTAGCTCCACTTTTGGCGAACGCTCAAAGCGGGGGGATTACCGAAACTGCTGCGATCGCGTGCGCCGGTTATGCACCTTCGACCTCCTTGTCCTCGGCCGACTTGCGCTTACCGGAACCCTTGCGGTTGGCATAGAAATCAGCCAACCACTGCTCCGGCGTCAGTTGGTCCACGGTGACACCGAGCTTGCCAGCCTTGCCCGCCAGAATTTGGTGCATGATTTCGATATTGTCGGTGGACGAGGAAATCACCGACAGCGCGTCATCCATCCCGCGCAGGTTGAGCTGGCACACCGCCGAGGCATGCCCCTGATTGACCAGGAAACAGCGCGAGCGCTCATCCAGCGACACCACCACCTGGTATTCGGCGTCGGTGAGCTTGAGCCCTTCGATGTAATCGTCACGGCTGGCATTCGGGTTCGGCAACAGGATCATGGTGGCCGTCTGCTCGATCAAAGCGGCGGCAATGTCGCTGGCCAGCGCGTCTTCGGGGCTCTGCGTGGCGAAGCGCAAGTGCACGCAAAAAGATGGCCCCGGTCAGTGCCGGGGCCATCCATCAAACGTTATCTGCCTTTACAGGCTAGGACCGCTACGCGTCTCGGCGTGTTGCTGCGCCTGATGTGCATTCTGCTGAACCTGACGCTGGCTTTCCTCAGCCGCCTGATGGCTACTCTGTTCCAGTGGCTGGTTCTGTGCCTGATCGCGATCCACAAATACACGCCGCATTGCTGGGTCGGTCATCTCGCCCTGCACTGCGAAGAAGCCGTCGCCACTCTTGTTCGGCACTACATGGTCGATGCGCTGCAGACCACTTACCTTGGCCTCGAACACGATCTGCCCAGCCGCTTGCTCAAGCTCCTTGCGGTTTGAAAAACCCCCACGTTCACCCAAGGCTTCCAGCTTGCCCACCGCGCCGTTGTACATCGCGTTGTCTGGATGGCGCGGGTCGGACAGCAGCGGGCTGGCGGACTGTGCCGGCGCGGCGGGAGCTACTGCCTGCTCGGTCTGCTTGGCGGTGTGCTGCGAGAGCGCTTGACCCAATGCCGCCTGCGTCTGCCGGCCCACCACGCCATCCACGTGCAAGCCATGCTCGCGCTGGAATTGCTCGACGGCATATTTGGTGTTGCCACCGAAATTGCCCTCGGCGTGCAGCGACTTGCCATCGCGGCCGGTGGCGCCGAGTTGTGCTAGCTGGCTTTGCAGGTGCTTCACTGACTCGCCACGCTCGCCTTGTTCTAACTTACCATCATTGGATGAGGGTCCAGCCCTGTGTCTGGATGCTGAGGGATGAGTCGGCAACCGGCCTTCCGCAAGCTCCATCAGGTCATGCTTCTCATTTAAAGCACGATCACGAAGCTGGTTCCATGAGCCAGGAGACCTCTTGAACAATGTTTCGGTATGAGAATATTTATAATCTTGAACCGCCTCGACTATCTGCTTATCAGAAAGATCAGAGAGTCGATAACCCTCACCAAACTTCTCCGATAACCCTTTTTGAAATATCCCTGGCGTTAAATTACGAAACTGTACCGAGGCACTCCAAAGTGCATCCTGTACCGCAGGCCCTCGATCATTTAAATCCATTCCAACTGCAGTAAGGCGTGCAACCTGCTTATCGTAATGAGTCTCGCGAATAAAGTCATGCTGATCCTGCGCGAACGCGGGGTCCTTATTGGCAAGCGACTTCCATTTTTCATCGAATGCATCAGTTTTGGGGACGAGACCAGAAAACTGAGAGCCATAGCGCGACTGATCTAGGTATTCCTGCAATGTCCCTTGGGATGTAGACAATTGATAGGTCCCATATGAGACGCCGCCATGATCATTTTTTCCAGTTGAGATAGTACCGGCACCCCGACCGCCACTTTCGTAGCTAGATGAGGTCCTTCCAATATGCCAACCCGTTATCTCCGCCATTTTCGACTCCCTTCATTTAGAAAGACATTCACTTAGATGCCTGTCGCCTTTCCAACTCATCAGCACGCTTCGCTGTAGCATTCAGCCGACAACTACTCTCTTCAATTTCTTCTGCCTGTCCACCACCAAGCTGACCGTTCAAATTGCATAGCTGGTCTCTCTTGACTATCCATGCCCTTTCTTCGCTCAGCAACTCCTGCTTTTTTGCAGCATCAAGCTGCGCCATCACAGCGCGGTACACACGATTTAAACGAGAATCCTGATATTCATATTCGTCGCTATCACAATCAAGTAAATTTGGTGTAACACCATGGGATTGCTTTATGCATGAAACATGAGAATCTCGTAACTTGGTAGGTCCTCCAAAGTCCGCCCTCTCAGTATCATGAGGCCCGTTTAGCGCGTTCTCCAATTCATCGTTGTATTGTTGCGCAAGCTGTTTTTGCCTAAGAGCTTCTGCTGACGCAGCGCTATCCTGACCCTCTTTAATGTTTCCGCTTTTCTCGGAAGACAAACCTACAGACATTTGTGTAGATGGCTTTGACAAACGAGCGGAAACGTCATTTTTTTCTAATAATACAGCTACCGATTGCTTAGGCTCGCTTTTACAGCCAGCACTTGCAATGGCGGCAATTAAAAGAGGAATAAAGAAACATAGACGCATGAGTGTCCTCTTTTACGCAATAATTAGAGAGCTGTAATCAATATTTTCTGAAGATTGGCTTTGTACACTCCGAATACATTACTTTACATGAGCCGCTGTCACTCTCCTCGCAGCTTTTTTGTGCCAAATTAATAGCACGCGCCTCGGTTGGAGATGCCTGGAAGAAAGTCTGTGAAATCGAAGAAACTAAAGCAGAACATTGATTTTGATAAGTCAATTTAACTTTGCAGTCGGCTGCTCCACCTACAGCACATTGACGAAGAGCTGCCTGCCTTGCTTCATTTTCAGATAATTTTCCTACAGTGGTGCCTGCCTCTCCCGTAGAACTTGAATTAGCAATTGCACCCCAAGTTTTTATCCATTCACCTTTCGGCCCGGAAGGCTCCGCTTGCTGACCCTGCATATCCGGCGTATCAGGAATGCACTGGATACTCCCCATCTGAGTACCTATCGGGCATCTAGTTTGTCCAAAGCCTGGGCCTGACTGGACAAAAACTAGCATTCCTATAGAAAATATCCAGAATCGAATCATAAAATCACCATAAAGCTAGTTAAATTATTTCTGCGCAAGACCACGACTGCCAGTACTAGGTTCTGAAGATGAAGTTGCATCTCTATTAATAGTTTTAGTGGCTGCAGTTCTATCCCGATCAGAAGTATCGCCAGCATTCGTAGGCGGGGCACTCATCTGCGCATTCGGCCCCTGCCTATTAGCGTTAGACGCCGCATCCGACGAGCCCAACGAGCCAACCGCCGAGTACGGGACGAACTGGCCCAGCGTGCCCTGGAAGAAGGCTGCTGCCATTGGTGGTGCGGTTAGGATCAACGTCGTCAAAACCAACCCAATTCCTCCCTGCTGTAGCGCCATGCTGCTGATACCCTCGCCGTTGCCGCCGCTGACCGCCCATTTGGCCAGGAACGCCACGCCTACCGCACCCACGACCTTGGTCGCCAAGCTCACTGTAAACGTCAGCACCGACAGAGAGAACATGGTGCCCAACCCATATAGCAGCCACTTGCTGAACAACGACTTCGTGGCCTGGAACAGCAAGCACAGAATGAACAACGGGCCAAACCCGACCACCATCGCCATCGCCAGCTTGTTCAATAGCAGCATCGAGCCTGCAACGACTCCTGGGCCTGCCATGCCGATGCCGGTGAACCAGCGCGCACGGTTCTTGGCGTCTTCGCTTTCTTTATCGCCGCCGGTCTTGATCTGATCCAGCCCAGCCAGCGCCATCTGCATCGGCATCAGGTTCTGGTCGATCGACTTGTAGGGGCTATCGGAGTCACCTGTCACTGTCTTGGTGATCGCCGAACTGATGCCGTCAGTGAGGGTCCAATACAGTTGCGGCGAACCCTTGGCCATGCTCGTCGCCAGCCCGATGATCAGCGCGGCACGCAGCGCCGTCACCACCAACCCCATCGCCGCTTCGCGGGACTGGCCGGTCACGATGCGATAGCCCTGTATGAAGATCCAAAGCGTCAACACCGTCAATGACACCATCCCCACCCAGGCCGTCGTTCGCTGCAACAACTCCCATTGAAAGGTGGAAATTTCGTCGCGAAGGTAATCGTTGATGAGACGAAAAAATTCGTAGTTGGCGATGTTAGTTAGCAAATCACTGAGATTCATATGTCACCACGTTCACTGAGACGGCTGCGCCGTAGGCAACTGCTAGCCGATGTTGAGTCCATTGCAATACAGGCTTCCACCACAGTGAGTGCGCCTTAATCCTTATCAATCATCAGTGGCTTGTAGCCGTCAGGCTCCTTGCTCCTGATGGCCTCAATCGCACCCTTCATCGCCAAACCAGCAACGGCTGTCTTGCCAAGGCTCATCAGGTCGCCGGTAATCTGGGACCACCAGGAGGACTCGCCGTCGGGATCGGGCGGCTTGGTGCCGCTCATCGCCGCTAATGCCGCTCCCGTCTGCTTGTCGGTGAGATACGCGAGGCGCTTGTCGTAAGCGAACATGGCCGACTCCATTTGTTGGCGGTCGATATCCATCATTGCCTTCAGCGCTAGCAACTTATTGGTATTGCTCTCAAGCTCGCCGATTTTCTGATCGCCGATCTTCTTGCGCTCTTCTTCGATCGTGCGCAGGCGTTCCAGACGTTTGGTGGTGATCTCGTTCATCGCCACCATATAGTTGTACTGGGCATTGCGTGTGCGTTGGGTCATCTCGCAGATCTGCTTCTGCACACTGGACACCGGCGTGCCTGACGTGGACGACGAGCACGCGCTCACACCGAAGTCGTCGGGGATCTTCGTCAGCGCCTCTTTCGGCTTCTCGACTTCCTTGCCACTGGATTCCTTGCCATCGCCATTTTTGATGGTCTGATTCTTGCGAATCTGCTCCACCTTTTCGATCAACTTGTTGTCAATTACCTCCCACTGCGCACTGGCCGCTCCCGCCATGCTGAGCAGCACCAGTCCCATGAAGAGCTGGGAAAAATGTCTGAACGTGGTTGCCATGGTGTTCTTCGCCTCCTGTGACACAGATGAAGTTGGTGCGGAATGAAACGACTGCGGATGAGTGGATTGCCTATGCATCTTCAACTTCCTTGTCCTTGACCGCCTTGCGCTTGCCCGAGCCCTTGCGGTTGGCGTAGAAATCGCTCAACCACTGCTCGGGCGTCAGCTGATCGACGCTGACGCCCAGCTTGCTGGCCTTGCCGGCCAGGACCTGATGCATGATCTCGATGTTGTCGGTCGAGGACGAAATCACCGACAGCGCGTCGTCCATGCCGCGCAGGTTGAGCTGGCACACCGCCGAGGCGTGGCCTTGCTTGACCAGGAAACAGCGCGAGCGCTCATCCAGCGACACCACTACCTGGCACTCGGCATCGGTCAGCTTGAGCCCTTCGATGTAGTCGTCGCGGCTGGCGTTAGGGTTGGGCAGCAACACCATCGTGGCCGTCTGCTCGATCAAGGCGGCGGCGATGTCGCTGGCCAGGGCATCTTCCGGACTCTGCGTGGCGAAGATGCCAAGACCATTCTGCTTACGGATGGTCTTTTGCTTGTTCTTGGCGAATTCCTTCAATCCCCCCTTGCCGTCCAAGATCTTCCAGAACTCGTCCATCACATAGATCAGCGGGCGGCCATCGATCAACGCTTCCAGGCGATGCAGCAGGTAGTTGATCACCGGCACGCGCACTTCGGCGTTGTCGATCACATCGGTGTAGTCAAAGCCGATGATCGAGGCACGGGTCAGATCGATCGTGTCGACCGGGTTATCGAACACCCACTCTAGCGAATTGCCGGCGGTCCAGCGGCGCAGACGCGCATACAGGCCATCGTCGCCCATATTGGGAAGGCTCTTACGGAAGTTACTCATGCTGCGCAGATGCATGGGGGTGTCCAGCATGCCCTCTACTGCGCGATAGATGTCCTCTTCCTCGCGGGCGCTGTATTCTGCCTTGCCGCCAAGCACCTTTATCAACTCGGCCAGAAACTGCGTGTTGGCCTCGTTGCGCTCGCACTGGAACGGGTTGAAGCCGGTCGGCACGCCGTTTTCCAGCGCCAGATAGTTACCACCGCAGGCACGCACGAAGATCTCCGCACCGCGGTCCTTGTCGAAGAAGAAGATCGTCGGGATCGGATCGAACTTCTGCACCTGGCTCAGCAGGAAGTTGATCAGCGCCGTCTTACCGGTACCGGATTTACCGATCACCATGGTGTTGCCGATCGCCTTTTCGCCCAGCGAATTCTCCGCCGGATGCGTGGCGTGGAAATTGAAGTAGTACGGCTGGCCGTTGGTGGTCTGCAGCGTGGTGACGCAATCACCCCACGGGTTGTTGTGCTGCTTGCCCTGGGCGAAATTATGCAACGGCGACAAGCCGAGGAAGTTGAGCGAGCTTAGATTGGCGATGCGCGTGCGGAAGCGCCAGTTGCCCGGCAGCTGCGCATAGAACGAGGAGGCGATTGCCAGATCTTCCTTGGCCGAGACGAAACCGGCGTTGGAGAGCTCGGCACGGGTGGTGGCGATCTGCCTGGCCAGTTTCTCCTGGCTGTCGGCGTATACCGCTAACGTAAAGTGGTACTCGCCCAGGACAAAGTTGCCCGACGCCACGTCATCCATTGCGATGTCGAGATCGCGAATCTGGGTGGACGACTTGTCGCCCGAGGAAATCATCATGCCTTTGGTGCGTTCCAGCACCTTCAGCGCATCATGACGTCCAACCGGGCTGAACGAATGCGTCATGACGTATTCGAAATCGAGGTACTTCAGACCATTGAGGATGCCGGGGTAGGTCCCGTCGGCATATTCCTTGATATTGAGGATCGCGCCGAAGTGATTGACGCCATCCGGCGTACGGATGACAAAGTCGCCCGTCTTGTTGGCAAACATGTGCTTGCTGACAGGCAGGTACGCGGGCACGGGAGCCTGCAATACCGGCACCGGCTCATCGATACGGTTGAGCAGATAGCCTAGAAATTCGAGGGTCTCGGAAAACACGACGCCGTTCTTGGCTTCGTACCCGACCAAGCGCCGCCCTGTCAGAATTCACCGATAGACTATGAACTAATGATTAATACAGAAATCCAGACTCTACTCTGCCGCCCCAAAAAAATGGCCCCGGCAATGCCGGGGCCATCAATTCTGCACTCCCTTACCTTTACATCGTCGGGCCGCGCGTTTCTGTTTGCTGCTGTGTCTGCACCTGTGTCTGCACCTGTTGCTGCACCTGACGCAGACCTTCCTCGGCCGCTTGCCGGCTGCTGTGTTCCAACGGCTGATGCTGCGCCTGTGCACGATCCACAAACACGCGTTGCATTGCCGGGTCGGTCATCTCACCCTGCACCGCAAAGAAGCCGTCGCCGCTCTTATTGGGAAGGATGTGGTCAATGCGTTGCAGACCACTGACTTTGGATTCGAACACGATCTGTCCAGCCGCTTGCTCAAGTTCCTTGCGGTTAGAAAAACCACCGCGCTCACCCAAGGCTTCCAGCTTGCCGACTGCGCCGGTATACATCGCATTGTCTGGATGACGAGGGTCGGACAGCAAAGGGCTGGATGCTGCCTGTGCCGGCGCAGCGGGAGCGGAAGTCTGCTCGGCTTGCTTGGCCTTTTGTTGCGACAGCGCCTGTGCCAAGGCCGCCTGCGTCTGGTTACCCACCACACCATCGACCTGCAAGCCATGTCCGCGCTGGAATTGCTCGACCGCGTATTTGGTGTTGCCGCCGAAGTCGCCGTCCGCCTGTAGTGGCTTGCCGTCGCGGCCGGTGGCACCTAGCTGGGCAAGTTGGCCTTGCAGCTGTTTCACTTGCTCCCCGCGCTCTCCTTGTTCCAGCTTACCGTCATGGGACTTCGAGGGTTGAGGGGAAGTCGAAGCGGGCGTCACGCTATGTTTGAGATCGACACCATCGCGCTTGACGCTTTCGATCAAATCGGGAACCCGACGCTCCCAGTTATTCGCGTACTCCTCGCATTCTTTTGCGGCCTTCACGCTCCAGGGTTTGCTAGGAGTGACTCCGTTAACCACGCGCCGGGCGTTGTAGACGTCATGGCTGTCACTATCGATGTAGCGATCAAGAGGCTTTCCAGTAAATAAGCCGTCACGCATACCGACAACTAATACCTTGGCGGCGATTTCTGGCTGCTTGGCCATGTCCGGATTGCGGACCATTTCGCCGTTAAGTCCTAGCAACTTGTCGAACTTCGCATAGTTGTAATCGTGGGTAAGATGCACGTAACCACGACCATAAAATTCTTCACCGCCGCTATATCCAAGTTTGCGCGCCTGGCTGCGCCCGAAATCTTCCTCAGGTGCCTGGAAGTTACGCGTTTCATGCTGAGCCGTCGCCAGCATGTACGATATTTGCTTTGGATCTGTCACACCGTTCTCAAGAGCGGTTTTGACGATCAACCTAGCGGAAGATTCCCGATCCACACCAAAGCCTTCGGTGCTCCGGCCATGTCCATCACTCATAGTATTCTCCGTACGTGCATATCATTAGAATTTGTTGTTGCATCATCGGCATTACAGACCCCGAGATGCGTTGCATGTACTTACTCAAAGCCACCAATCACTTCCTAGTTAGCCACCTCCTTCGTTTCACCGTTTTGTAGCCGCTCTATTTTTTTCTTCGGGTTTGCCGGATCATTCGTGTCTTCGGTTACCCGCTCTATCAACACTGGCTCGTTCTTCTTGATTTCGTAGGTATCAAAAACATGGATACAGCATCCATCCCCCGAACTGGAAGTCAGCAAATTCCCTTTCACGGAGAAAAGACCATTAGCCATCACCGTGATATCGGACAGCGACTGATTGAAAACGAGACGTTGTTGGGCGGCGTCAAATAAATAGACGCTGTAAGAGGGGCCGCCATAATTACCCTCCTTACCAGACCAAAGCACTAAATCCTCGTGTCCATCACCATTGATATCGGCCAGAATAATTGAGTGGCGATTTTTCTTGTAAGTGTCGTCTAGTGGGCCATGATAGAACGTGGAATTACTATCCAAATACAGTGATTCAGGCTCAAGAGCAATTGACTTGATTCCTGGAAATGCCACCTCAACAACCGGCGAACGGTTGCATAGCATGATCCCTGGACTATCTTCACTGCAGCCCTGCGACTTGATTGAAATAGCAATGCCACCGATATCTGCGTTTACCTCGCCTTGGTCGTTGAGCTTGGCATTGACAGCAGATGGCATTTTCAAGTCCTTTTGCGGAGAGGATTCATGCTTTTTGCCAGTTTGATCTTGAGCGGATAATTTCGCTCCGTCAGCCTCTGCGGACGGAGTATTGCCTGGAGTGCACGCTGTGATCGAGATGACGCAAGCTAAATACAGCGCCCCCACGACCGCTCTTACTAGTGTACGTTCCACCATAGAAAATCCTTCCAATTCAAATCAATATTTCTCAAATACCGGCTCCGAACAAATTGTGTCCGCCTCTCGGTTCACGACACTTTGCTAGCGGCACCTATGACAGAAAAATCAGAACTTCCTAAAGATGGGATCGCTGCAAGTTGACATTGCAATTTTACAATCCCCTCCCGAATTCTTCTCGCAATTTTTAGTTGCTCTGGATTCCACATCATTCAAAGATGGGCCTCCAGTTATCGCCCCCTTACCACGACTAGAAGCAGGCGACGCGATGGCAGCACACTGATTATGAAAAGTCAACGCGATAGTACATTGCACGCCAGCCAATTTTTGGCAGTTTTGCAGGGCGGCATCTTCAGCCTCTTTGCTAGTGAGACGCCCTTTAGTGTAACCAGCATCACCATTGTCGGCGATGGCAATGGCACCCCATGTTTTTATCCACTCACCCGTAGGCCGCGGCGGCGGAGCAGGAATGTCTCCTCTTGACGTCCCAGAATCAGGCCCGCATTGTGGACTGCCAGGCGCAACACCAACTGGACACGCCGTTTGCGCAAACGCGAATACAGGAATAACCGCCAATAATAAAATAATTTTAAGCATTTTAGCCCCGCTGCCTGTCGACGTT
Source organism: Xanthomonas sp. NCPPB 1068 (assembly GCF_041479385.2). Classification (NCBI taxonomy): domain Bacteria; kingdom Pseudomonadati; phylum Pseudomonadota; class Gammaproteobacteria; order Lysobacterales; family Lysobacteraceae; genus Xanthomonas; species Xanthomonas sp. NCPPB 1068. Next base: position 2,894,585 of record NZ_CM192986.1, read on the forward strand.
ATTAGCGTTGCCCATTTTACCGCTTGCGGTCTGGCTAGAGTTGGACTCATCGCCCGAAACTCGGCCACTCACTTGAGGGACAGGAGTAATTTCAGAACGTTGATTATCCCTAGCCGGCGCTCCAGGTTCATAAGGCCGCCCAGCCCCCGGCGACTGGCCCGCCCGATCCAGCTGCCCCAGCGCCGAGTAGGCCGTGAACTGGCCAAGCGTGCCCTGGAAGAAGGCGGCTGCCATTGGCGGTGCCGTGATGATCAATGTGGTCAAGACCAAGCCCAATCCTCCCTGCTGCAGCGCCATGCTGCTGATACCTTCGCCCGTAAACCCGTTCATGGCCCACTTCGCCACAAAGGCGGCGCCTACTGCGCCAACAACCTTGGTGGCCAAGCTCACCGTGAACGTCAGCACAGACAGTGAAAATACAGTACCCAGTCCGTATAGCAGCCATTTGCTGAACAACGACTTCGTGGCTTGGAATAGCAGACACAGGATGAACAGAGGCCCGAAGCCCACCACTAAGGCCATCGCCAGCTTGTTCAGCAGCAACATCGAACCTGCGACGACACCTGGTCCGGCCATGCCAATGCCGGTGAACCAACGTGCTCTGTCTTTTGCATCCTTGCTTTCCTCATCACCGCCCGTCTTGATCTGATCCAGTGCCGACATCGCCACCTGCATCAACATCAAATTCTTGTCGATTGCCTCATATGGGCTCTTTGAACTGCCCGTCACCGTCTTGGTGATCGCCTGGCTGATTCCATCGGTCAGCGTCCAATACAAACGCGGCGAGCCTTGCGCCATGCTGGTCGCCAACCCAATGATCAGCGCAGCGCGCAGCGCCGTGACCACCAGGCCCATCGCCGCCTCACGCGACTGGCCGGTCACAATGCGGTAGCCCTGGATAAAAATCCACAGCGTCAGCACCGTCAATGACACCATCCCCACCCATGCCGTCGTGCGCTGCAGCAACTCCCACTGGAAGATCGCAATCTCATCGCGCAGGTAGTTGTTGATTAGACGAAAAAATTCGTATTGGGCGATGTTCGTCAAAAAATCCATATGTCACCACATCCACTAGACGGCTGCGCCGTGGGGCAGTCGCTGCCCCGGGGTTGAATACGTTGCCTAAACAGGTGATCCGGCTCAATCAATCTTTGTCGATCTCCAATCTATCCATGCCAGCAGGCGTATCCGATTTAACAGCCTGAAGCGCACCTTTCATCACTGCGCCTGCCACCAGCGTCTTACCGATACTCAACAGATCAGCCGGAACCCACGACGGCAGCCATGAATCTTTGCCATCTCCCTTAGGCGGTTCCTTACCCGCCATCGCGGCTTTTGCTGCTCCAGTCTGCTGCTCGGCCAGAAATGCGATACGCTTGTCGTAGGCGAACATCGCCGACTCCATCTGCTGGCGATCAATATCCATCATCGCCTTAAGCGCCAATAGCTTGTTGGTATTGCTCTCCAGCTCGCCGATCTTTTGGTCGCCGATTTTCTTGCGCTCTTCCTCGATCGTGCGCAAACGTTCCAAGCGTTTGGTGGTGATCTCGTACATGGCTACCATGTAATTGAACTGGGAATTGCGCGTACGCTGGAGCAGCTCACAAGACTGTTTCTGCGAATCAGAGACAGGTGTGCCGGAGGTGGACGCTGAACACGCCGCCACACCTTGATCATCAGGAATCTTTCCGATCTTTTCTTTGGGCTTCTCGACCTCCTTGCCGCTGGATTCCTTACCATCGCCATTCTTGATGGTTTGGTTCTTGCGAATCTGCTCCACCTTCTCATTCAACTTCTTGTCTTCCACCTCCCACTGCGCGCTGGCCGCTCCCGCCATGCTGAGCAGCATCAGTCCCATCAAGACTCGGGAAACATGTCTGAACGTGGTTGCCATGGTGTTTTTGCCTCCTGACACAGAAGAAATTGATGCGTTAAAAGTGGTCTGACGATGGTGGGGACTATGCATCTTCAACCTCCTTGTCCTTCGCTGATTTGCGCTTGCCCGAACCCTTGCGGTTGGTATAGAAATCGCTTAACCACTGCTCGGGGGTGAGCTGATCGACCGTGACGCCCAGCTTGCTGGCCTTGCCGGCCAGGACCTGATGCATGATCTCGATGTTGTCGGTCGAGGACGAAATCACCGACAGCGCGTCGTCCATGCCGCGCAGGTTGAGCTGGCACACCGCCGAGGCGTGGCCTTGCTTGACCAGGAAACAGCGCGAGCGCTCATCCAGCGACACCACTACCTGGTACTCGGCATCGGTCAGCTTGAGGCCTTCGATGTAGTCGTCGCGGCTCGCGTTGGGGTTCGGCAGCAGCACCATCGTGGCGGTCTGCTCGATCAAGGCGGCGGCGATGTCGCTGGCCAGCGCATCTTCCGGGCTCTGCGTGGCGAAGATGCCAAGACCATTTTGCTTACGGATGGTCTTTTGCTTGTTCTTGGCGAATTCCTTCAATCCCCCCTTGCCGTCCAGGATCTTCCAGAACTCGTCCATCACATAGATCAGCGGGCGGCCGTCGATCAACGCTTCCAGGCGATGCAGCAAGTAGTTGATCACCGGCACGCGCACTTCGGCGTTGTCGATCACATCGGTGTAGTCGAAGCCGATGATCGAGGCACGGGTCAGATCGATCGTGTCGACCGGGTTATCGAACACCCACCCCAACGAATTGCCGGCGGTCCAGCGGCGCAGGCGCGCATACAGGCCATCGTCGCCCATATTGGGAAGGCTCTTACGGAAGTTGCTCATGCTGCGCAGATGCATGGGGGTGTCCAGCATGCCCTCCACTGCGCGATAGATGTCTTCTTCCTCGCGGGCACTGTATTCGGCCTTGCCGCCAAGCACCTTGATCAACTCGGCCAGAAACTGCGTGTTGGCCTCGTTGCGCTCGCACTGAAACGGGTTGAAACCGGTCGGCACACCGTTTTCCAGCGCCAGATAGTTACCGCCGCAGGCACGCACGAAGATTTCTGCGCCACGGTCCTTGTCGAAGAAGAAGATAGTGGGGATCGGATCGAACTTCTGCACCTGGCTCAGCAGGAAATTGATCAGCGCCGTCTTACCGGTACCGGACTTACCGATCACCATGGTGTTGCCGATCGCCTTTTCGCCCAGCGAATTCTCGGCCGGATGCGTGGCGTGGAAATTGAAGTAGTAAGGCTGGCCGTTGGTGGTCTGCAGCGTGGTGACGCAATCACCCCACGGATTGTTGTGCTGCTTGCCCTGGGCGAAGTTATGCAACGGCGACAAGCCGAGGAAGTTGAGTGAGCTTAGATTGGCGATGCGCGTGCGGAAGCGCCAGTTGCCCGGCAGCTGCGCATAGAACGATGAAGCGATCGCCAGATCTTCCTTGGCCGAAACGAAACCGGCGTTGGAGAGCTCGGCACGGGTGGTGGCGATCTGCCTGGCCAGTTTCTCCTGGCTGTCGGCGTATACCGCTAACGTAAAGTGGTACTCGCCCAGGACAAAGTTGCCCGACGCCACGTCATCCATTGCGATGTCGAGATCGCGAATCTGGGTGGACGACTTGTCACCCGAGGAAATCATCATGCCTTTGGTGCGTTCCAGCACCTTCAGCGCATCATGACGTCCAACCGGGCTGAACGAATGCGTCATGACGTATTCGAAATCGAGGTACTTCAGACCATTGAGGATGCCGGGGTAGGTCCCGTCGGCATATTCCTTGATATTGAGGATCGCGCCGAAGTGATTGACGCCATCCGGCGTACGGATGACAAAGTCGCCCGTCTTGTTGGCAAACATGTGCTTGCTGACAGGCAGGTACGCGGGCACAGGAGCCTGCAATACCGGCACCGGCTCATCGATACGGTTGAGTAGATACCCGAGGAATTCGAGAGTCTCGGAAAAAACGATGCCGTTCTTGGCCTCATACATGCCCAGCCGATAAGGCGAATAGTCCTTGAGGACCGCCTCCACATTGGTGGCAAGCTCGACGACCTTGGCGACTGCCTGCTCTTCCTCGGCACGGATCCTGTCTGGATTTGCCGACTTTTCGACCAAGCGCCGCCCGGTCACGACCGGCCGATAGATCATGCTGAAGTACAGCTCGTTCTGCATGATTTTTTGCGAGGACAACGCGGCGTAGTACGCGTCCGAGAGATTTTGATTGAAGGACTGCCTGAAACGCCCGCCACTGCCAATCTTTCGACGACGACGTACGTCATGGACCCAAAACGCGACATTGGCAAAATCGGGTGCGCGCAGGGTTTGCAACAGGCGATTGAAGGTGTTGTGCCGTTGCTCAAGCTCGAACTCGTCCCGCCCCACGAACGGCAGGCCAGCCAGATGCCAGATCAACAGGTAGTCGCCGGCGGTCGTCTTGACGACAGATGGCGCGACGTGTGTCGAAATGGAAACAAATTCGCTGATTGGACTGTCTGGGCTGAACATGGTCTTACCGAGTTAAGAAGGAAGCATCACACCAGGGATTATCGAAAGCACCAACCCCACGCGGGTTTGCGCGTGGGGTTGGTGAACGATTCACTTGATTACCGCGACTTTCCCGGGGGGCTCTTGCGGTATTCGTTAGGGCTGAACACCCACATTCCCGAATAACGCTGGAGATTTCGGGCGCGCATTCGAAACAGCCAGCGCAATCCGAGCAACCTGAAGATCATCTCGTCTCGCTTGGCCATCTGCTGCATGGCGAAAATGATGACGGGGATGGTGAGCAGGTACCAAAGATTGATGTACATCCCCAACAGCAGGCCACCGCCGGCACCGATGAAGAAGGGGATGTAAGGCACCCCCAGAAACATCGCCGGGCGGGTGCAGCCGCGGAAGAGGACGTCTTTATGCATAGTACTGAGCGATCTGCACCAACGAACCTGTGATCGTGGAGCATTCGCCTGAATCCGATCCATTGTTCTGCAGGATCATGTTGGCAATCTGGCCAGCAGCACCGATCAGAACGCCACCAATGAGGATCGGGGAGACCTCGGAAATGCGCTTATGTGCGAAGGCGATCTGATATCCGGCCACGATAACTGCAATGGTGACCACTGCAATCGAACCCATGTTCAGCAACTTAGTCACATTGTTCAAAAAGCCACAGACTCGGGTATCAGTATCCGCAAGACCATTGCCGTCTGCTGCTGCGCTACCGGCAACCATCAGCAGCGAGATGAATGCCAGCGCCTTCACGGCCTGGGTGCCAACCATCTTGGCGTCTGCCATTGTTTTCTTGTCGATTTCAAACTTCATGTCTAACTCCTTGGGAACAGAGGGGGTCCAGCAGCCAACTCCTTGGCGATCTTCCATCCTAAAAAACAAATGCACTATCTACTTGCGGCGCCGTCTGTGGTGCACGTGGCATAGAGACGGGACTTACGGATTGGTCGGCCTGCGTCGAGGTCTTTGGTGCGGCGGCGGGCAACGCCACCCCACGCCCCTGGCCTGTCGGCTTTATCACATACAACTCGTTCTCCGCCGCAGGAACCACAGGGGTGGCCCGGCTCGGCAGAGAGTAAGGTGCTGACGGTGCAGGTAGCATAGGCCCTGCCGGTGAAGCCACCGTGTTGCCCGCTCCTGCTAGATCCTGAATGCGACGCGCGACAATTGCGTCCGCCAATTCAGCGGCCGCCTGCTTGAGCGGATTGGCAGGCCGCAACTGCACTTGCCGCGTCGGCACGACCGCAATGGGCTCTGCTCCAGATGATGCTACCGACTGACGAATGGACGCATAGATCTTCTGGACGTAACCGTGTTTGAAGCCGGTCTCGAAGTTGCCGGAGTAGTAACAGCTGAAAGACTTGCCCCAATTAGCGCCTGAGCGCGAATGGCACTCCGCCAAAATCCTTGAGGCAGCGACAAGATTGGGGCATTTGTCGAATGCCATCTCGTAACTGGTCAGCCCGTATTTTTGAAGGTTGTAGCGATTGACCTGGCCTAACCCGAGGGAGAAGTTGTAACCCTTCTGTTCCAGCATTTTGGCAGTGGCGACCGCCTCAGCCAAGCCGCGTGGCTCACGCACCAAACGACCACCAACGACTCCGATGGCGTACGGATTGCGCGACGACTCGACACGGACAACGTGCTGCATTACCTCGCCAGGAACAGCAAGTCCAGTGCACCCCATCAATTCCATGCCAGGCAACATGTCATTACTCCTTGCAAAACCAAACCAGCCCCACTTTAGAATTTACCTTCAACCGCCGCGCAAGGTTCTCAAAGGATCGAAGTCGATGCCCGTGATGAACCGGCGCCCCGCGTGTGCCTTGATATGGACCACAATGTCGATGGTCATTCTCAGCAAACGCTTGATCACCTCGAACTCCAGGCCAGAGCCTTCATTCGATGCCTTCACCATCAAGGCCAACTGGTCCCAGGTCTGCTCGACACTACCGGCGTGGCAACTGGTGATGGACCCCGGATGCCCTGAAGCGCAGTTACGGATGAAGTAGAACGATTCGTCACCGCGCAACTCTGCCAGGATGATGCGATCAGGCTTCATGCGCAGGCAGGCTTCCATGCAACTTTTGGCGGTCACATTGCTGGCGCTCTGCCCGCCCTTCGAATACAGCAGATGCACGGAATTAGGCTGACTGATGAACAGCTCTCTAGCATCCTCGATGGTTACCAGGCGCTCTTCGTTCGGAATGTGATTCACCAAGGCCTTCATGAAGGTGGTCTTGCCGCTGCCAGTGGCTCCAGCAACAACCACGTTCTTCTTGTACAACACGCACTTTTTGAAGAACTCGGCGTAGTCACGCTTGCGGCGAAGCTCCAGCAACTCCTGATCGTGGTCGCTGACATCTGCCGATTGCTCCAGCACCTCGTCGAAGAACCCATCGTGCTTGTACTGCTCCAGGGACTTGGTGTGCTTGGAAGGAAGCCGGATCGTGATGGATACCTTGCCGGCATCGCATGCTGGCGGCATCACGAACTGCGCGCGCTGCCCCGTCGGAAAGGTGAGTGATACGACCGGGTCAGCGTCGGTAATACGCTGCCCGGTGTTGCTCTCATTGACGACCGCCGTACAAAACTGGCGAGCACGGTCGTAAGTGAGGGACGGCACATCAACCCGCTGCCACCCATGAATGGTCTCGAGATACAACTCACCCGGGCGATTGATGCAGATTTCGGTCACGTCAGGCGAATTTAGATAATCCAGGATTCCCAGCACAGAGTACTGGTAATCCAAGAAGTCGTTCGAAATACGCGCCGTTGGTGAATCGTCGATCGTCATGGCAGCTACTTCATTCACTTCGGCAGGACCGCCGAGAAATCGACGTCCTTGGCAACATAAACGTTCAACACCGTGCCCTGATTGATCGTCAGGGTTGCCGGACGGCGCCCAGACTTTTCGACTGCCTGCTCGGCAAGCTGTTGCATGCTTCGTGCCGTATTACTCTCGAAGGGCTGCTGGGTGACGGTGCCGGTGCCAACGCCGATTGTGGTCGTTTCTGGACCATATTCGGCAGCCGCGTACTTGAAGGCATCGCTCAGCATGCTGATGAACAGCGCTGATGCAATCTTGTTGCCCCAGTGCGCGTTGTAATTGCCTGGATGGCCTGCACTACCCAACGTATCAATGCCGGGCCCCTCAAGCGTGACATCCAGTCCCGTAGGCGTCGTAACACGATCCCAGACCACCTGCAGACGGCGTGTCGTTGGTTCTCCGGCGCCATACTGGCCAAGCATCTTGGAACCCTTCGGTAGGAGCAGGTTATGTCCATTGATGGAATACACCGGCTCGGTCACGATGCAAGATGTGTAGCCACCGAAATCGGAAATGATCCGGGTCTCGAGAATGCAGCGAATGTAGGTACCACGCACCAATAAACCATCTGGGTTGCTGATGGGCTTCGCTAGCGTGACCGCAGTGTCTTCCTCTCCGGGTGCAGTTGGCTGACCGGGCTGACCTGGCATGCCTGCGCCGTTGACAGCGGATTCGGCAAGGATTCGACGTTCCAACAATGTGGGACCGCGCTGACGTTCCGGCGCAGAGCTCGCCTCCTCGCTATCATCGGTCGGCATCGGCGGCAGTGGCGGCAGACTGGGCTGCTGTGCGAGCGGAACGGGTGCCTCTTCGACGGGCGCAGTCATGTTCTGGGGCAGCGCAGGCGCTACAACTGTCTCGGCTCGCGGCTTCGGCGGCGGAGAATCGTCACCACTTTGCGTCGCCAGCCAGAAGATGACGAGAATCAACAGAGCTGCGATGGCAGCCAGAAATACAAGCGCCTTACGATTCAGGCGTTTGATGTCGCTGGAACGCAGCACTGGCTCATTGGCATCCAGGTCAGGCGCGGCACTGGCCTGTTGACGCGCAAAGTACGGATTATTGCGCTCATCATACTCGCCGTTTTTCAACTCTTCTCCGCGGTTGTTCGGAGAGCGATCATCTGGGCCGTTTGGAATATTCGAGTTCACTTTTGCTTGTTCCTTCGCAGACCGAGAACGTTATCGCCGTGGCGAACCACCAGGAAAGGATAGGTTCCATGCACGATCAGGGTGTTGCCTTCCACCGTCGTATTGACGAGAAAATCCTCGGAGTGTTCTTTCTCGCGAGCGAAAACCGCCGGAAAATTCCCGGTCGGAAACCGCGTCAAATCCATATTGATATAGGTGAACTTTCCGTCGTCGTAGACCCGGCTAGGAATCAGCCAGGACTTTTTGGTGCGTGTCGAGTAATCATAATCGTAGTAATAACGACGATCCTTCAGGATCTTGGCGTTCAACAACGGGCCTTTTTTCGATGCATCTGCATCTTCGACGTTTTGAAAACTTGTGTCTTTCGGATACGTGAACACAACCTTGTATTGAACACCCGCTTGCTTTGCCTGCTCCAGGCGCTGCCAATCCGTTGCAACCACCTTGAGTTCGAGAATATAAGAATGCGTCGCCGTACGAATCATCATATTCGTATCGACATCGACATTTTTCGGCTTGAGATAAAAGACATTCTCACGCCGCGTGAGTTCCCACCCACCGGTAAAGCCGGTGCTGTAGTCCAGAATCTTTTCGTTAGGACTTAGCTCAACCTGCGTGGTGATCCCTAGACCAGTGCGCACCTGATAGATACGGTCAGGCGCATACTCGTATTCCTGGACTACCTGGGCCGCTGCGGAAAAAGCACATAGCGCAAGTGGCAGCGCTGAAAATAATGCAGCCCTGTACCGATTAAAAAGTTTCATCGACCGCTTGCTCCATTGACATTATTCGGCATCCCTTGGGGTTGAATCGCGGGCTGCACCCCAGACTGACCTGGCGACTGCACCTGATCGGGAAACGCTGGCTGTGCTTGTTGTTGCGGCGCGCCCCCCTGGGGTACGGCCCCTTGCTGGAGCGGAACGCCTCCGGGCTGGACCGCACCAGAGACATTTGCAGCATTGGGGTCGACAATGCCCGCGCCAGGCTGCGTCAGCGCTGCTTGAGGCTGCGCGTTTATGACGGCACCGCCTGCAGGAGCAACGGGAAGCGAAGAGTAATCGTTGTCAACCCGATAATCCGTAACCCGAAACCCCAGGGGGTTTTCGACCCGCAAACTATCACTCATCTCCAGATTGTCTTGATAAACAAATCCCATGGTGGCAATCTTGTTGTCGAGCAGCGTGGAGACCGTTGAATTCTTGTCATACACGGTCCGCTGGAAGCGCACGGTTGCACCCTTATAAGGCTGCCCGCTCCCGCCAATCAGCGTGATGCTCAAGATATTGACGCGGACAGCTCGAAGCTTGCCGTATGTATTCAAAGGCCGTAGCGGATTGTTCGCAGAATGCAGCGCACGATATTCGTTTACAACATTTGTCGCCCCCATCGCTGACACGGTGTTCCAGTCGCGCTGACCGATGATCGACAAATCGAATGATTCGCGGGCGATGATGAAGCGCGCGATATTGCTGCGCGCCAATGCCTCGCTGGTGCTGATGGTGCGCCCACCAAAATTTGCTTCAAGCTTGGCGACAGTGCTTGTACCCGAATAGGCGTCTGCCATGACCAGATACGGCACTTTCTCCTTCAGCGGCAACATGTAGTAGTAGCCGCCCGCTGTCATGACGGTGACCACCATCGACAAGGTCGCCACGATCCAGGCGCGCTTCTCACTGCGGCGCGCGAGGTCGGCAATGCTGACCTCGTAGTTCACTGCTTTCTGGACGGCAGCACCTACTTGGGCAGAACCATCCTTTTCACTGACCTTCTTACGCAACATGTCTAGATCCGTCACCGTAAGGCCTTGTCAGGCCTGAAACTATTGCCGCAACGCTTCGCGGGCACTTGAGATGGCAGGATTGCCAAGGCTCCATGCCAGGTGGCATGGAGCAGAAGGCAGCCCCCTTAAAGCTTGGCACCCGACGATACCGGCACTGGCTGGACCAGCAGCTTGTTGGCGGAAACCGAGACCGACACACCCTGCGCCGCGTACACCGCGCTCAGCTCGGTCGCAGCCTGCTGGACACTGGTCGTGCTGATACTGGAGACCGGTGCGACCAGCGTGTAATCCGACGGCAGGTTGTAAGAAAGCTGCATGTTCGAGTCTGCGGCCCAGCGCTCCAGCATCGTCTTCAACGTGCCATCCATCGGCGTCGCCTGATAGGTGTAGGACGTATAGAGCGGAATTTCGGTCGGAGACTCGTCAAAGTGATTGACGTGCTTCCACCGCCCGCCGAAATCGGGAGCGGGCTTGGTCGCGCATGCGCCCAGCAAGGTGGCAGCAACCAGCACCAACGACAGCTTGGACACGTACATCGGATTCACTCTGACTTCTCCAACTCATGAAATTTCGGGCTTAAAGCAGACAGCACTAAGCCTCCGCGCACCATCGAGTGCCGGAGGAACCTTGTTATCGATGACCTTCTCGCAGCCCTACAAGCTGCTGAGTCGCCCCAGCCGCGCAGGTGTTCTGCTGAAACAATGAATACGCTGACAAACCATCCATAGCCTTGCTCCAGTACGGCCCCGTCCAGCGCCGCTCCCCTACACCGATACATTTACACTGCAGACTCTTGCTAACTTTGCCCTCAACAGGCAGATCCGTCAAGAATTGCGCGCCTGGCCTCGCACTTAACCAGTGAACTTCATCACACTTTTATCGCAAGCGTTTTCACTTCGGTCTTTGGCAGCAAGCGTGCCGTGAAGTAGCGGTCTTCGTAGTAGCGAATCTTGTCGCACTTCACCGGGTGCGGAATCCCCTCGTACAGGAACACTTCCTTCTCGTTGCCCATCGCCTTGAGCTCCTGCGGCAACATCAGCGCCCGACGCTCCTCTGACACGCTATGCGTGGTCTCCCGCCCCCTGGTGACGTTCTTCTTCTTGATGGTGGTGTAGCCCAGCATCTCGGAGTAGTCGTTGGCGTCCTGCTGTTCGCGTGGTGCGTAGAGGATCTGCAGGGCGTGGTTGGTGATGATGGTGCGCGACAGGTCCTTGCCGTAGGTCGCATCCAGCTGCGCCATGCTCTGGATGATGGGCAGCAGGCGGATGTTGTAGCCGGCCATATAGGCTACGGCAGTGGCGATGATGTCCACCTTGCCGATCGAGGTGAATTCGTCCATGAGCAGCAAGCACTGATACTTGAGCTCCGGGTTGGACTTCGGCAGCTCACGGGTATTGAGGTTGATGATCTGGCTGAAAAGCAGGTTGATGATCAGGCGGCTTTCGGCCAGCTTGTTGGGCTGGATGCCGATGTAGATCGTCATCTTCTTCTTGCGCAGGTCCGTCAGCAGAAAATCGTCGGCGCTGGTAGCAGCGTCCAGCACGGGGTTGATCCACGCGTTGAGCGGTTCTTTCAAGGTGCCCATGATCGAGGCGAAGGTCTCATCCGCCTGTGACAGCATGTTGGCAAAGGCCGACTTGGCGTTACTGCTGAGGAAACGCCGCTCCGACAGCGACTTCAGGTACTTCTTCAGGTCGGTACCGTCGCCCGACGAGAGCCGGTAGATTCCGCCCAGCGTGGGCGCTCCTGCCCCGCCCGGGAAGCCCAGCGACAGCTCTTCGTCCCAGTTCTCGAACAGATACAGGGCAAAAGCCATGAACGCATTGCGCGCCTGGCTGACCCAGAATTTCTGGTCGTCCGAGCCATCCGGATACAGCATCGCGGCGATGCTCATCAGGTCCGAGACGCGGAACGCCGGGTCGTTCGACACGTAGGTCAACGGATTCCAGCGATGCGTGCGCCGGTCTTCGGCGAACGGATTGAACAAGAAGACTTCGTGGCCCTGACTCGCACGCCAACCACTGGTGAGATCGAAGTTTTCCTGCTTGATGTCCAGGACGACGATCGATTCCTGGTACTCGAGCAGGTTGGGGATGACGACACCGACACCCTTGCCCGAGCGCGTCGGCGCCGCAAGGATCACGAATTGCTGCCCGCTCAAACGCACCAGCTTGCCGTTGAACTTGCCGACGACGATGCCGTTCCCGCTGGGCTTGAAAAGACCGTGCCTGGCAAGATCGGCGGCGCCAGCGAAGCGTGCGTCACCATGCAGGGCTCGCGCCTTCGGCTTGAGGATCAATGCAATCGCAATGAGCCACACGATTCCTGGCAGACCGAAGCCAATGACACCGGACATCTTGATCTTGGTGGCGAACGGAGCGACTTGCGGCAAACCCAATGCGCTGAAATAGCGGTAATAGGTATCCCAGCTGTACAGGGCCGTATCAAGCCGCAGCAGGAGCAGCGTGATATAGCCGGACAGCAAGTACCCGGTGAGCACAGCGACCAAGGTGGCAATCGCAATCGTTTTGGGTTTGGACATGCGCCCTTCTCCTTAGGCTTGCACCTGACGACAACTAGCGACGAACGACGGGCTTATGATCGATCAGGCCGGACTTGCGACCCCCGCTCTCACTTTCGACGAGAGAGTCGATCCATACCTTCGCCTGATCCAGGGACAGATCGGGCGTGATGCGCACCCCCGCATCGGTCACGACCGCGTACGCCACAACAGCATCAGGTGCATACATCTCATCGCGCGTAATCGCCACGACGCGATACCCCCCCCTGGTCAGCACGGTGTGCTGATACTCGTCCATCGCCAGCCTTCCTTTCCGTCAGCGCGGGTGGGATGTTAAAGCAGGACGTGTGACGGAGAAAGCGCTTTCGGTGGACTCACGCGACCGTACTGGCCGGACCGCACTGGTCCGGAAGCGGTGCGGGTGAGCCTGGATTGGATCAAACCTTGCGGAGTGGCAGCTAGCCGGGGACATCGACCGATCGTAGAAGCCAGCTGCTTGCATTGGCTACGCGTCCAGGTCGTCGTCCGAAGTAGCGTTCAGTTAGCTGGTCAACCGACCCGCGCAAGGCGACAACCGCGCATAGGCAATAAGAAAGAATGAACTCCACAGCCCTGTCGTAGATCGGGTAGATCGGATGGGGTTGGCCGCAACATCGTCCCGGGGCCGCGGCAACGTGGACTAGCCACATGGGGAGCATCTTGCAGGCTCACCGCCCAACAGACACAACCAACCACCGTTGCGCAAGGCTAGATCCGAGGCATCTTAAACGCAGCGAAGAAGGGTTGAAATCGATCATCGAAGATCCGACCAAGGACAGGCCGAAGCAAGAGAAGCTTCTGAGCAACGTCACTTCTGGAGTCAGTGGCAAACGTCGTTGCCGATCTTGAAGCCACCCAAGCCCTTATGTCGTCTGGACTTGAAGTGGTGGGCGGTACAGGGTTCGAACCTGTGACCCCTACCATGTCAAGGTAGTGCTCTACCGCTGAGCTAACCGCCCGAATCCTGCGCCAGCATTGCGTTGTGCAGGGCGCGCATTCTAGCGCAGGGTTTTGAGGATCACAAGCCCTCATTGCACTTGGGCGACGTCCTGCCCTACCCCAGGCTTGCCGCCTTCAACTTCTGGATCTGGTCACGAATCTGGGCCGCAGCCTCGAACTCCAGATCCTTGGCGTGCTGGTACATCTTCTGCTCCAGGCTCTTGAGCTTGCCGGCGATCTCGGCAGGCTTCATCGCACGATAGTCGGGCGCTTCTTCGGCCACCTGACGCGACTTCGAACGCCCCTTGCCAGCCTTCTTCTCGGCGGCGTCCTCGCGGGCACCCTCCATGATGTCGGAGATCGGGCGCGCCACCGACTTCGGCGTGATGCCATGCTCAAGGTTGTACTCGACCTGCTTTTCGCGACGCCGGTCGGTTTCGTCGATCGCCGCCTGCATCGAGCGTGTCATCTTGTCGGCATACAGGATGGCCTTGCCGCGCAGATTTCGGGCAGCACGACCGATGGTCTGGATCAACGAGCCGGTCGAACGCAGAAAACCCTCCTTGTCCGCGTCCAGAATCGCCACCAGCGACACCTCCGGCATGTCCAGGCCTTCGCGCAGCAGGTTGATGCCGACCAACACATCGAACTTGCCCAGGCGCAGGTCGCGGATGATCTCCACGCGCTCGACCGTGTCGATGTCCGAGTGCAGGTAGCGCACGCGAATGCCGTGCTCTCCCAGGTATTCGGTGAGGTTTTCGGCCATGCGCTTGGTCAGCGTGGTGACCAGCACGCGGTCACCGAGCTTGATGCGCTCGTGCACCTCGGACATCAGGTCGTCGACCTGGGTGCCCACTGGGCGGATCTCTACAACTGGATCGATCAACCCCGTTGGACGCACGACCAGCTCGGTGATTTCGCCGGCGGACTCGCGCAATTCGTAGGGTCCCGGGGTCGCCGACACATAGATGCTGCGCGGAGAGCGCGCTTCCCATTCTTCGAAGCGCAGTGGCCGGTTGTCGAGTGCCGACGGCAGGCGGAAGCCGAATTCCACCAGCGTTTCCTTGCGCGAACGGTCGCCCTTGTACATCGCGCCGATCTGCGGAATGGTCACGTGGGATTCGTCGATGACCAGCAATGCGTCCGGCGGCAAGTAGTCGAACAATGTCGGTGGCGGCTCACCGGGCGCCTTGCCGGTGAGGTGCCGCGAATAGTTCTCGATGCCGTTGCAGAAGCCCACCTCGGCCATCATCTCCAGATCGAACTGGGTGCGTTGCGCCAGGCGCTGCGCTTCCACCAGCTTGTTCTGCGAATACAGCTGTTCCAGCCGTTCCTTCAGCTCTTCCTTGATCGTATCGACGGCGCTGAGCGTGCGCTCGCGCGTGGTTGCGTAGTGCGTCTTTGGATAGACGGTGTATCGCTGTAGCTTGCGCAGGGTCTCGCCGGTCAGCGGGTCGAACAAGGTCAGCTGCTCGACATCGCCGTCGAACAACTCGATCCGCAACGCCTCGGTATCGGACTCGGCCGGAAACACGTCCACCACCTCCCCGCGCACGCGAAACGCACCGCGGGTGAGCTCGAATTCGTTGCGCGTGTATTGCAGATCGGTGAGATGACGGATCAACTGCCGCTGGTCGATGTGCTCGCCGATCGACAGGATCAGGCGCAGCGACAGGTAATCCTCAGGTGCACCCAGGCCATAGATCGCCGAGACGGTGGCGACCACCAGCGAGTCACGACGCGAGAGCAGAGTCTTCGTCGCCGACAGGCGCATCTGTTCGATGTGCTCGTTGATCGAACTGTCCTTCTCGATGAAGGTGTCCGACGAGGGCACGTAGGCCTCGGGCTGGTAATAGTCGTAGTAGCTGACGAAGTACTCGACTGCATTGTTCGGGAAGAACGACTTGAACTCGCCGTACAACTGCGCTGCCAGCGTCTTGTTGGGCGCCATTACCAGGGTCGGCTTCTGCACCTGCTGTACGACGTTGGCGATGGTGTAGGTCTTGCCGGAGCCGGTCACGCCCAACAGGGTCTGCTTGGCCAGGCCCGCCTCGAAGTTGGCCACCAGCTTCTCGATGGCAGCGGGTTGGTCGCCGGCTGGAGAGTACGGGGAGACGAGTTCAAAGCGGTCGGTCATGGAGCGGATCTCGGGGGAGGACGGTACGAAATCTCGTAGGTCGATGCCGGTAAAAGTCTGACGTTCACTTGAGTGAAGCAAGCGTTTCCTGGCATGCGGCCAACACGGAAACTGCTCGCTCGACCTCAAGGAGAAGCGCGATGGGAGCAGTGACTCGTTTGAGCGCGAGAGGGTACACCGCAGTGCAGTTGTTGGTCGTGATGGCAGTCATCGCCATCACGTCAGCCATCGGCCTGCCAAGCTTCCAAAGTGCTCTAGAGTGGCAGCGAACGACGACACGTGTGCATGTCTTGACGACCTATCTTGCGATGGCGCGGAGCCTGGCTGTCGCACAGCGCATGCCCGTGAGCGTGTGCCCATCGGCCGATGGTTCGAGTTGCCGAACGGATGGCGACTGGAGCCGCGGCTGGCTCCTGTTCAAGGACCCGGGCCGCAACGGGCAGCCGGTGGACGCGTCCTCGATCCTCAAGGTCGAACACTACCCGGCAGCCGACGGCATCGAAGCCACGGCCACGCTTGGCAGACCTGTCGTGCGGTTCCTGCCCAGCGGCCTGAGCAGCGGCACCAACATCACCATCAGCCTTTGCAGCAATGCCCGACGGCTGGCCGACGTCGTGGTGAACAACACGGGACGCGCGCGGACCATGAGCTACACCACGCCCTCCAGCTGCCGACCACGCTGAAGCCAAAAACGAAAAAGCCGCGACACGTCGCGGCTTTTTCAACATCTTGGCGCCCGAAGTTGGACTCGAACCAACGACCCCCTGATTAACAGTCAAGTGCTCTAACCGGCTGAGCTATTCGGGCGGGGAGGCGAATTGTACCGACCTTCGCTGAAGCGTGCAACACCCCGCCTGTATTCGGCATTACCAGCAATCGGACTGCGCTCCCGTCTTGCGAGCAGCCTGATCGATAGTCAGCGTCCCACACTTGTCCCTTGCCTGCCCGGCACGCGGGACAGCCTGGATCTTGAACGTCGACCGACCCGGATCACCGTCGAAGGACACCGTGTAGTGAGAGGCTGCTTCGGAAGCTGCTTCCCGCGGCGACCAGGCCTTCGGCAATGCGTAGCCGGCATACGTGTTGTTGACTGTCCTGAAACGCTCGGCCAGCTGCGCATACTCGACAAGGTCGGCCTTCGCCTGCCCTCGCCGAGCCTTGCGCACCTGTTCTTGATAGGACGGATATGCCACCGCTGCCAGGATTGCGATCACCGCAACCACGATCATCAGCTCGATCAAGGTAAATCCCTCGATCGAGCGCTTCCTGAGAGACCACAGCTGCATCTTCTTGAACATTCGCATCACCTCAACTGTCGCCAGGACTGGCGCCCGCAGGCGCGCAACATGGACATCGACTTGGTTGGATCACTGGGATCCAGGATCACTTCGCTGCAGCGTGAATCGGTTGGCGTTCCTGGTGTCGGCGGGAGCGGGCAGCCGGGTGTCCCCGGCGTGCAGTAGGGCGGTGATGGGGGCACCGGACGCGTGATCCCGACTCCTTGGTTGGGCGCGTCGCCGCCGGCAGCGACCGCCCCTGCCCCACTTCCGCCTCTAGAGCTTCCATCAGGAAGCGTGACCGTACCGACCGCCGCACCTCCCGTGGTGGCATCAAGGATGTAAAGCCAGTTCGTGCCGCCGGGGTTGCAGTTGACGCTGACGCCGGGCACATAGGTGGGAAAGAACACACGTCCCCCCTGGATCGACGGGGTACCGATAAAGCGCTCTCCCTTTGGATCCAGCCTGTCCGCGACCAGATCGATGTACCACCCGCGCTTGGTCAGATAGCTCACCGGATTGCGCGTGATATCGCGGCTGGTCGACGTGCTTGAAGTAATTCTCTGCTCGACCAGGTCGGCTCGCCCGGTCACGGCTGTCCCGTTGTCCCAGATGCCATAGAACGTGCCCACGTTGTTGCTGCTGTTATCGCCCACAACGAAGTAGCGCCCCGTTCCAAAATAGACCATGTAGCCAGTGCCGGGCCCAACCGCTACTTCGACGCTGCCCGTGATCGGTTGACGATTGCCGAGGCTATCGCGCGCAACGAACAGCGGACGCCGATTTCCCAATCCATCGGCATAGGCAACCCCCCACCCACTTGCATCGGTGCCGCCAAGATTGAACTTCCACATGTTGCCGTGCAGATCACCGCCATAAACGGTGTCAACCAGCCCATCGCCATTGGTATCGACGACCGCAAGGTTTCCGAGTCCGTTGTAGCCCAGGTTAGTAGTGGTGACCTCGGTCGGATCAGAGTCGCCGACTGCTTCGATCTTCTTGATCACCGCACCGGTCGCCAAATTGACCACGAACAGCACCGCCTTGCCGCTGGCACTGTTGTAACCATTCCCGAAGATGGCAGCCCAAGTGCCGTCCTGCAGCGGAACAATCTGTGGCCGTCCCATGGTGAAGCCCATATCCGCATCACTGGTGCTATTGAACTCCCAGAGAACGTTAGAGGCCGCGAACGTACTAGGGGAAGTGACGTCGAGCGCAAAGATCGAGCGCCCGCCCGCGCCAGTTCCGCCCAATAGAACCGAGCGCCAGCTGTCACCGATGTACGCGTCGCCCAGCGTGAGCTTTCCATCCACGTAATAGCGGTGCTGATAGCTACGATCGGCCAGATACGCCATGCGATTGAGCACGCCATTCGGGATGTAGCTGAACTTCTCGACACCGGTATCGTCGAACGCGTGCAACATGCCGTCGTTCGCGCCGACAAACACATGCTCGCGCGCCGACGATGCAGTGCGGGAATTCACGAACGTGGTATAGCTGCTACGCGCCGTATCCGAGAGTCCGCTGGCAGCCGCCCAGCCGTAGTTGGCGCGGCGCGTGGCGATCACCGGCGACGAATTGATGATGTCGCCCAATGGCCCGCTACGACGGCGGAATGGCGCGGTATTGAGCGTCGTACCCTCCATTGACTTTTCGCCGCGCAGGTAACCGACCAACTGAGCAGGCGTTACCGAGCCGCCGAAATTCGCGGTGACCTGCCCGGCTGTGTAGCCAAGTCGATTGAAAATCTCCGACGCATCCGTTGCCGCGCTTCCACTCGAGGTCGCCACCAAGCGAGACGCTTCGAAGGGCCGCACTGCGGTAGCGCGATTGGTATTGGTCACATTGGAGAGCGCGGTAAAGATCGTCTTCGCAGCGACCCCGGTGCTATCGGTCGGCATCGCAGTACTTGCCGACCACAAGGGATTACCCAGCGTCCCATTCTGACTAACCTGATAGGCAGTCAGGTTACCCACCCAGTCCTGCCCGTCGTTGGTCGTGGAATAGGAGGGAACCACACCGAAGGAACCCGACGAAACACGCGTTCCCGCGATGGCGATGGAGCCACTGCTGCCTGCCTGATTCTGGATGGAGTCGAACGCCTTGCCAAGCTGATTCCTGAGATCGAGCGGATTGCTGACCAGGAAGTAATTGGTCGGATTGCCATCGGCATCAACCGTCACCCCCTGATCATTGCCGTACTTGGCGGCGTACCAGAGTGGATCCCTGAGCAGCGTGGCGCCTGGGGTCGTTCCCACCGAGAATGCACGGGTCGTCGTCGGCGGCAACCCGGTGCAATCGGAAGGCATGGATGCCGTGTTGCAGTAGCCCGGGCGGCGCCCCGGTGGCGTATTGAAGCGATAGGCAGTCTGATTGGCACAGCTACCGCGCGTGCCGTCATTGGCCGTTCCGTCCCGCAAGTCGCAGACCTCGAGATAGACACCATCCTGGGTGGTACCGGAAATGACATAGCCCATGTGCTGATCGTAACTGCCTGCCGCATATTCCGACCTGAGCGTTACCTGCAGTTGATTGGTCGCATCTACTGCCAAGGTGTAGAGCGCGATGGCATCCATGTCATGGTCGGCGCCCTGCTCCACGTCTTCGTAGTTGATCCGGAATTCAGCGTAGGGACGTCCGCCATTGACGCTGGCGTCGTAATCCCTACCGGACGTCCCGGAAGTATTGGCCACGCGCTGTACGTAGAAATCGACGATCTGATCGGTGGGCTGGAAAGCGCCGGTTGCAGAGATCGCACCACCTCCCACGGACTTTGCGAACGGCACCAGGGTCACACGCCCGTTGCCCACCGGAAAGTCGAACTTGGGCAACGGCGACGCCAGCGCCACCGAGTACGTACGAACGCGCTTGTCCCCGCCGATCTTGTTGTTCGCACCGTATCGCGCAACAGCAGCCGAATAATAAGTGCCCTGCTTGCTGGGCTCCTCCGGCGCAAGACCCCGCAACGTGGACATATTGGTAGCGAGCTTCGGCGTGGGCGCGTTGTCGGCCACCCCGTTGGACTCACCAATGAAGACCTGGCGGCTACCGCCCCCTTCCGCTTGCCAGATCGCATCCGCCTCCGTGGACACATTCAGCCCTTGCAGAGACGTCGGATCACCCGCAGCGCTGATGCTGGACCACCGCGATCCAGGCACCTTGAAGTCGTAGGAGGGATTGATGTCGCTCAGCACGGTCATGGTCGGCTGCGCACAGATCGGATAACCGCCACCGCCGTCCGCACTCGCCTTGTAAGGCGAACGCCAGGTTGGATTGGAAAGCTGAAGAGTGGCGAAGTCCTGCGATGCGGTACCAATGTCGTACTCCGGACGGGGCCCATTTGCGCCTCCGAAGTATCGGAGCGTTTCGTACATCATCTCAGCGACCGGATTTCCCCACATCCAGCACTCGCCCGCATTGACCGGACGATCAACAATCCATCCACACCCGTAGGTGTAATTACCGTAATTGAAATCCAGGGTACGGAACGTGCTGATGGTATGCACGATACCCTTGACATCTCCGCCAGCGCAGGCGCCATTGAGGCAGAACTGACCGGTATTTGGATTCACCTCGCGCGAGAAACTCGCCATATTGCTATGCAATATGCCGCCAGCCGTGTTCTTCTGATAAGAACCTGTCAGCAAGCCGAAATACATCCGATCGGTTTCGCCGTAGTCATGCAGGATGCCGGTCGGCTTGTACGACGAATTGTTCGCATAAACCTTGCAGGTTGGATCGCGCAAAGCGGCATCGCTTGGGCAGACCTCCACTTGCAACGGATAGTTAGTCATCGCACTTGAGCCGCCTTGCGAAGTCCGCCTCCAGTAAAGCTGCCAGTTGTCGTCTCCGGCACCTTCCTGGTGGCGGAATCTTACCGTATAGGTGCCACGCGCCAGCGAAATCGATCCGGAATGCGACGTGAGCGCCGCGGGACTGCTGTCCTGCCCATGCCCGCCATACCAGCCGGCAACCACTGTGCCCGCGATCTGGACCTCCACCGCATCGTCGCCATTGACCGCAAACTCGTACGTGCCCGCAGTTGGAATGACGATTTCCCCAGAGAACTGCGTCGAATAATTGTCCTGCCGGCAGCCGTTCTGGTTGGTAACGAACGGATTATTATTGCCACCACTTCTATTGATGACGCTTATCGCACCAGAACCGCAACGTTGACCATTCGGAAGTGCATTGAAATTAGTTGTCATCTCCGCTGCGTTATTGGCAACGGTACTGGAACGCCACGTCGTTATCGTAAGGTTATTATAACTGGACGCCGGAACCAGTTCCCAACTTTCAGTGGAGGCCAGACAATTGACCTTGGTGCTGTTGACAGTGAAACAGTCGTCACCAGCTACGGGTCGCTCAATGGACACCCAATTCCATATCCGGTATGACGAATTGCTGAGGACCCGCATTTGCGGTATGCCGTTATCGCTTAGGGTAGTGACCGCAAACAAGTGGTAACGCCCAGAAGCCGGCTGACTCAGCGGCGCGTAATTAGAGATATCGTAGCCATCACGCTCTACGCTGGCATATTCCTTACCCCAGCTGTGCGCATCCTGGGGAGTAAAGGAAGCCTGCAGAATCGTCTGCGTCGCAGTGTCCGTGACGCGATACCCACCGAACAGCACCTTCCGCAAGGCATCCATGCGCGAGGTAGTGACGTAATTCAGAAAGTCGCCGCTCCACGCGCCAGAGCATTGCTTTCGATTGGTGCCAGTTGCTACCGACACCGGCTGAAAACGGGCGCCGGTCGCTCGGTAGCAGACATTGGAGTTGTAGTAGCCGTAGTAGGTAATCTGGTCCGGTTTGTAACCGACATCCAATACGCGATCGTTATTCAGATCGGACGCATCGTTGTACGCCTCGTAGTACAGCTTGTGATCCCGCCCCATGACCAGCATGTTGAGCGGCGGGATGACGTTGCGCGTGAACAGCGGCGCCTGCGCAATATCCAACGGACCGGGCGCGGAGATGCCGGCCTGGATCAGAAAACCCGCCGCAGCCAGAATGCCGGCCGGGATGAGGTACTTCAGGAAATTGGTTTTCATGATCAAGGCCTAACGAAGATCGTGTCGACAGCTGACAGGGACGAAGAGGCATCCACGGAGTCACGATCGCGACTGAATACCGTGGTTCTGAACATATTGCAGCCGCTTTCCGACTGGTCCACGCCGCTGCCGGCGCTGCACTGCTGGGTGCAGATACTGATATTACGGGTACGGGCAACGAACACCACATCATCTCCCACTGCCTGTGCCCAGGCCGCCGGATCATAGGGAACCTGGCAATTTTCGTAGGTATATTCGGTGCCGCTGTTAATCGTGGCTTCGCGTTCCCGCACTCGACGCTCGGCTTGCTGAAAAGCGGCGTTGGCCGCCAGATAGTTTGCAGACATGCGCTCCTGCATGGTCGCGACCTGCATTCCGACAACGCCAATCAGCGCCAACAGGATCAGCATGATGAGCGCCACGTACAACACGGCACCTCGCTGCGCGGAAACGCTGTTGAAGGTGGGTATCTTCATCACTAATTACCGAATAGTCTGTTGCGAAGTGCGACCGTGGTTTCGTAAACGGACCGATACTGTCCATCGCCAGGGGGCGTGACGGTCACTGCGAGCACCGACGGCGCCACGGCGGCCTGACGGGTGGCCGCCGTCTCGGAACTTGCTCCGCGCACCAGTAAGCCGATCTGCACGGCGCCAACACGACGCCAGCGCGGTGCATTCGTAAGCCCGCCCAGGGTATTGGCGGTGTTGGTGTTGCTGATGTAACCAGATGGTGGACCGGTCAATGGCGCGCTGTCTTCCCCATACGCAAACTGCATCAACTCCACGCCCTCCACCACCTCTTCCACCGTCGTGGTCAGGCTAGTCGCGGCAGGTACCGACGTCCACCTTGCACGGTACAGCGAGGGCGTGTTGGTCTGTGCGTTCAAGGCGATGTAATAGGCAACCGACTCCGCGCGAAATAGCGAGGCATTGCCGGGACGAAATGCAAGCGCGCCATCGTAGGTACCCAGGAAAGCCAGGCTCGTCTTGTTGAGCCCACCGACGGCCACCTGCATCCCCGTAGCCGTGGGTGCCGCACTTGCCTGGAAGACCGTTGCCCCCTTGCAATCCGCGATCGCATAAAGCCCACTGCCGCCGATGGCCACCTTGGTACTACCTGCTGCCGACTCATCGGGATAGGAGATCGTTGGGTTGCTGCCCGGCGCGAATCCGGTCACCATTTCTTCGATTGGCGAAAAGTAACGCAGCACGATGATGTCGCTGCCCTTGATTGGATTCAGACCCCCCAACTCGGTCGGCAATGCCGGGCTCCAGTCGCTGGCCACCCCTGCCACCGGTGTGGCTGGCAAGGTCAAGGTGCCGCCATTTTGAGTTCCGGCAGCTTCGAAGCCCTGGATGGAGACGTCGAATCGCAACGGAAACGGCTGGTTGGCAACGGTATTGCTGTTGCGATCGGCAGCGGTCAGGAACAGCGATCGGATGTTGCCCCCCGTAGGATTGCCGCTGGCATCCGTGCTCAACAGAGATTGGTCATTGACACATCCCGCATGGCCAGCCATACGAATATCCCGCGTGAGGAAATCCATGGCGAAACGGCCATTCTCCTGATTGCGCGCGATTGCCTGGGAAAGCTGATACGCCGTGCGTGACGCCGAGAACACCTGAATCACTCCAAGCAGGAGCAGGGAGCTGATTAACAGCGCGATCATCAGTTCGATAAGCGAAAGGCCGGTGCTTGCCGCGGCTGCCGGCGGTCTTGCGTTGCTCTTCATAGACGGCTCTTCACGCTGAATGCGGTGACTTGTTTGTCGACGTCGGTCAACCAGGTCTGATCGCCCCAGCGCACCGTCACGGTCACTTCACCGTTGGATTCAAGGATGACCTGTGCCTTGCCATCCGGAAGCGCTCGCACTACATCGCATCTCCAGCGGCTCATCGCCTCAGTGGGCGAACTGTCGACCGGTCTGGCGCAGTTGGTGCCACCGATGCCATCGAAACTACCGTAAGTGATCGCGGTGTAGTATCCGACCATGCTGCGCTGAGCGCGCATCAAATCGATCACCTCGTAGGCAAGATTGCTGGCGATCGTCCGTTGCTGCGCGCTTTTGGTGAAACGGACGTTGTTCGTCTGCAGCAGCGCAAAGCCCAGCAGACCGACGCCCAGAATCAACAGCGCGATCAGGACTTCTATGAGCGAAAAGCCGGACATCCGGCGATGCGTAAGCGACCGTGGGTTGGGTCTGATCATCAGCAGTTACTCTTCACGATGCGGGTGTGGCCGGTGCTGGTCACTGTCACCGTTCGCACCAATTCCTGGCCCGAAGGGCAGGTCCCCGGACGCAGGGTCAGCACCTGATCGGCCGACGCGAGGCGACGCGCCCGGGCGTCGAATGCGACAGCGGTAACACCCGTCCCGGTGACGGTGATGTTCGGGTTGACCTTGGTGTAGCGCAGAACCGTCTCGCCCACATCAAGGGCGCCATTTGCGTTGGCATCGGACCAGGCAATCCAGCCACTGGACCATTGACCGCCGCAGGTCGTCCCGTCCGAACTCGGGCAGATTCCACCGCCACGGGTGCTACGGATTGCCTCGCTGCGCGCCAGCGCCAAGGATGCGACCAATTCGTTAGCAGTGGTGGCCGCCTGATTGGAGCGAATGACCCCTCGAAAGGACGGCAATGCAATGGCCGCCAACACGGCCACCACCGCAATCGTGACGAGAAGTTCCACCAGAGTGAAACCCCGGACACGCAGTTGATTCATCTATACGCTCCCCAGCGTTGATTGGCATAGAGTGGGAGACGTTCAGGAAGCTCGCAACCATCCGCTGACGAGCGGCAGGAAACGGCAGACAAACGTCAACGCTTGCAGGCCGTTGGCGTCGCAGTGCAGCCTTTCGTTCACGTCAGACCAGGTGCCCCCCCCTAGATGGCGACCACCAAAGTGAAACTGCGAAGATGCATTTCAACATTGCAGCCTCGGTTATGCACCGCACTCTCGGCCGTTTAGGCCGTTGCCGTGCACTGGCCGCAGCCAGGCACGGCGGCTGTCCTCAGGTCACCACCCGATAACAAGGCCGGTAATCCCCGGAAATCTTCATCCGGCGCTGTTCAACAAAGCCGCGCAGGAGCTCGTCCAGGGCCTGCATGATGTCGGGGTCGCCGTTGATTTCGAACGGGCCGAATTCTTCGATGCGGCGCATGCCGTCTTCCTTCACGTTGCCGGCGACGATGCCGGAGAAGGCGCGGCGTAGGTCGGCGGCTAATGCCGGTGCCGGGCGGCCGTGGTGCAGGTCCAGGGCGGCCATGGCCTCGTGGCTGGGCTCGAACGGTTGCTGGTACTCGAGCGGGATGTGCACCGACCAGTTGAAGTAGTACGAATCCTTCTGGTCCTTGCGGTGCGCGCGCACCTCGTGGATGCCTTCGGCCATGCGGCGCGCCACGGCGACCGGGTCGCCGACGATGATTTCGTAACGGGAGGCGGCGGCATTGCCCAGGGTCAGGCGGATGAAGCGGTCGATCTGCGCGAAGTACGGCGCGGCGATGGTCGGGCCGGTCAGGATCAGCGGGAACGGCAGGCTCGCATTTTCCTCACGCAGCAGAATGCCGAGCAGGTAAAGGATCTCTTCGGCGGTGCCGACACCGCCTGGGAACACCAGGATGCCGTGGCCGATGCGGACGAAGGCCTCCAGGCGCTTCTCGATGTCCGGCATGATCACCAGGTGGTTGACGATCGGGTTGGGCGATTCGGCCGCGATGATGCCGGGCTCGGTCACGCCGATGTAGCGCGTGTGGTGCTTGCGCTGCTTTGCATGGGCAATCGTCGCGCCTTTCATCGGGCCCTTCATCGCGCCCGGTCCGCAGCCCGTGCAGATGTCCAGGCCGCGCAGGCCTAGCTCGTAACCCACCTGCTTGGTGTAGAGATACTCGTCGCGCGAGATGGAATGCCCGCCCCAGCACACGACCAGGTTCGGGTCCGACGGCTGCAGGATGCGCGCGTTACGCAGCTGGCCGAACACCGCATTGGTGATGCCTTCGCTGGTGTCCAGATCGCCGCGCTGGGCCTCAAGCTCGATGGCCATGTAGGCCAGGTCGCGCACGACGGCGAACAGCAGCTCGGCCACGCCGCGAATGATCTCGCCGTCCACGAATGCCATCGCCGGGGCATTGATCAGATCGATGCGGATACCGCGGTCCTGCTGGTTCACCTGGATATCGAAATCCGGATACAGGTCGCGCGCGGCGCGCGGGTCGTCCGAGGCACTGCCACTGGTCAGCACGGCCAGCGCGCAACGGCGCAGCAACTCGTGCATGCCGCCACTGGAGGCATCGCGCAGCCGGGCCACTTCCGCCTTGGACAAGACGTCCAGGCCACCACGCGGGTAGATCCGCGCGTCCACCACCGGCAGCGCCCGTGCTGCCGTACTGCTGAGTTCCATAGCTTGCTCCTGTCGTATCTCAGGAACTTTAGCGTACTCACCCGCCGAAAAGAAAACGGCCGGGTTGCCCCGGCCGTTTCCGCAACACACGACACGCTAACCGCGATCAGAACTGGTAGCGGAAGCCCAGCTGCAGCGCCCAGCGGGAGATGCCGCGATCGTCATAGACCGTGGACTGGTCCGGTGTGTTGAAGCGATACACGTACTTGCCGCTGGCCGCATCGATACCGCCGTATTCCACGACACCACGCATGCCCGGGAAGCCATACTCCTCGACACGGCCCCACTTCTTGTTGAGCAGGTTGCCGACGTTCATGACGTCAAGCCAGAGGGAGGCCTTGTTGTCCTTGAAGAAGCCCGGGATCTCTTGCTCGATATGCAGATCGAACTGGTTGATCCAGGAGTTGCGTGCGCCGTTGCGCTCGGCGACCTGACCACGGCGGGCAGCCAGATACTCGTTGCCTTCGATGTAGTTCCAGAACGCCTGTTCTTCTCGAGCGGTACCGAACAGCACATCGCCGCGACCGGCCGGGATGTACAGCAGGTCGTTCAAGCGACCGTCGCCATTGGCATCGTTATCGAAGGCGTAGCTGTACGGACGACCATTGCGGCCCTGGTAGATCAGGCCCAACTTGGTTTCATAGTCGCCGAAGAACGCATGCTTCCAGTTCAAGGTGCCGAGGATGCTGTTCTTGACCTCATACGCAGCGGTCGAGGCAACATTTTCGTTGGCCTGGAAGACCGCGTTGTTGCCCAGCTGCGAACCCGAGGTCGAACTGGTCAGGCCGCTGACTTCGTCGGCGTCGGTGTAGGTGTAGTACAGGCCCCACGACCAGTCACCGCCATTGAAGGGCTTGTTCAGGCCGACGGTAAAGCTCTCGCTGCCACCCTTGTCGGTGGGACGCGCGATGATCGCATCGTTGAAACGCGGATCACGCGAACCGCGCGCATCGACCACCGAAGCGGTGCCGCGCACACAAGCCGCCGGAGCGCCGGCACCGGTCGGGTTACGGCCGTCCTCCAGCCAGCAGGCCGGATTCAAGCCTGCAGTATTCCAGTACAGGTTACGACCATCCTGACCCACGCGGCTGGTATTGCCCAGATTGAGCTGCTGGTAGTAGATCGCCTCGTTGACCTTGGTTACCACCGCCTCGGCAGATGCCACGATGCCGTACCAGGGCAGTTCGGTATCGAATGCCAGGTTGGCCTTCCACACCGACGGCTGACCCAGCTTGCTGTCGACGAAGTCGACGGACTGCGTAGCGCCATTCAACGAACCATTACCAGTCGGCTGATTGTTGATGTCAGGCGTGAAGCGAATGCCGTTGGTGTTCACCAGCGTCTGGCTGGAGAAGTTGTAATCGGTATACGCCAGGCCGGTGTTGGAGTACGGGTTGGACAACCACACGGTTGCCGCGGCACCCTGGAACAGGCCTACGCCGCCGCGCAACTGGGTGGGGCGATCGCTGTCGAATGTATAGTTGAAACCGAAGCGCGGCTCGAACAATCCGTTGCCATCGATGGTCTGGTCGTTGCGGAAGCCGAACAGCGTCGACGCGGTTGCATTGTAGGCCGGGCTGTTCTTGACCATCGGCTCGTCATAACGCACACCGAACGTCAGCGTCAGGTTGTTGTTGACGGCCCACGTATCCTGCAAGAACACGCCGACATTGCGCATGCCCCAGTTGGCCGCGATGTCGTCGATGTTGCCGCTGTTGGAGCGCGAATAACGGTAGTTCAGCGGACGATTGGCTGCGTAATCGGCAATCGAATTGAACGTGTAGGAACCGAAGACACGCTGACCGAACAGATTGAACAGGTCGTTATCTTCATAGTCGAAGCCGAACTTGACGGTGTGGTCGTTCAAGAACAACGTGCCGGCAAAGAAGGCGTTCCAGGTTTCGGTTCGCAGTTCGTTGGCCTGGGTGCTCTGCTCAGTGCCCAAGTTGACGGTGTTGTTATTGATCCGCACAGCAATGGCCGGCAGCTGCGATGCAGCGGTACGCACTGCCGAGTAATCGCGGTACGACACCTTGGCTTCGGTGGAGAACATGTCCGTCCAGTCACTGAAAAGCTGCGCCGTGTATGTCTTGAGGCTGAAATCGCGAACGTAGTGGAACGAATTCAGCGACAGCGCCTGATTGCCGAAACCATTGAGATTGGCAGTGCTCTGCTCGCTCTCGCCGTAACGAACCGACGCACGGTGCTTGTCGGAGATATTCCAGTCGAGCTTGAAGCCCTTTTCTTCCGAATCCGAATCCAGGGCCGGCAGCGCCAGGGTTCCCGGATCGAAACCATAGACATTGCGCGAGATGTCGATGATCTGATCGACCTGCGCCTGCGAAATACCGACGATATTGCTCTCGCCCGACCCCAGAGGACCGTAGCCGGAAGCGCCGGTGAACACGCCCTTGCCCTTGTACTTTTCGTAGTTGGCGAAGAAGAACAGCTTGTCCTTGATGACCGGGCCGCCCAGGGTCAAACCGTAGGTGGTTTCGTTGTCGAACAGCTGCGGACGGATGTCATTCTGGTTCTTGCCCGACCAATCGTTCTCACGGTAGGTGCCGTACACCGATCCGTGGAATTCGTTGGTACCGGACTTGGTGACCGCATTGATCACGCCGCCGGTGGCGCCGGTGATGGTCACGTCGTAGTTGGCCACGTCGACGGAGATTTCGTCGATGACATCCATCGAGAACGGCTGGCGAGGCGTCGGCAGGCCGTTGGATTCGAGACCGAACGCGTCGTTGGTGCTGATGCCATCGACGCGGATCAGGTTGAAGCGCGGATTCTGGCCGCCCACGGAAATCTCGTTACGCGCCTTGTCGGTCTGCGCCACACGCGGATCCAGGCGCACATAGTCCTGCAGGTTGCGGTTGATCGACGGCAGCGATTCGATCTGCTCGCGGGTCACGTTGGTGCCCGTGCCCATCTTGTTGGCGCTGAACAGCGCCGAGCCGTAGTCGCCACCGATGGCCTGCACCGCGCCAAGCGTGGTGACGTCGCCGCCCAGGGAAGCGTCGACGCTATTGACCTGATTGAGGTTCAGGTACACGCCCTCTTCGGTCTTGGTGCCTTCGCCGGACTTGGTGATGGTGATCGTGTACGGCCCACCCACACGCAGGCCGCGCGCGTTGTAGCGTCCGCTGGCATCGGTGGTGGCGCGGCTGACGGTGCCCGATTCGACGTGGGTGATCGTGACTTCGGCATTCGGGACCGGCTGGCCGCCGCTGCTGGTGACCAAACCAGCGACGCCGGCGGAGGTGCTCTGGGCAAAGACAGGGGCAGCAGCGAGTGCGGCGACAAGGCCAAGCGTCAGCTTGGACATGCGAAGACAACGGGGGTGGGTCATTTCGGTAGCCTCGATACAGGTTGGGCAGTGACAAAAAGGCGCAGTCAGCCCAACCGTTCCCGGGGGTGGGCTGCCGATGATCTGGGGTCCCTTGCCGCGCGGCTGGTTGCTGCCGCAACGGTTAACAACAGATTAACACGCTAAGGCCTGATTGTGACGGCGGCGTGACAAAGTTCGCGCAGTGCAACATGAACTGCCCATGTGAAGGCGCACACGCTAGGGCGCACCGGGTCGCAGAGAGAGCGAGACGTGCGTCTCGGCATATCGAGGAGTCGCGGCTTGGAGTCTCGCCGCGCACTCACCACGCCCTTCCGCGCGGATGGCGGCAACCGGTCAGGCGACCCGCCTGATGACAAGCGTCTTAAATCGAAACCGGCAGCTTGAAGTACGTGCCCAAGCCATCCAGGAACATCTGCACCGAG
This sequence comes from Xanthomonas sp. NCPPB 1068, assembly GCF_041479385.2. Lineage (NCBI taxonomy): Bacteria > Pseudomonadati > Pseudomonadota > Gammaproteobacteria > Lysobacterales > Lysobacteraceae > Xanthomonas > Xanthomonas sp. NCPPB 1068. The sequence continues at coordinate 2,924,900 of NZ_CM192986.1, forward strand.
ATGGCGACCAACAACATCCCCATCAGACGCTCGACAGCGGTCAATGCGCGGTGACCGAGCAGCTTGTACAGCAACGGCGCCGAGGCCAGGATCGAGGAAGCGCCGATCCAGGCGATCATCAGCGCCAGGCTCCAGTCCCACAGACGCGTGGGCTCGTTACTGCCCATCAGCATGACCGCGGCCATGCCGGACGGGCCAGCCACCAGCGGGATGGCCAACGGCACGATGAAGGGCTCGCCATCGGGGATCTCGCCCATCAGGCCCTCCGGCCGCGGGAAGATCATGCGGATGCCGATCAGGAACAGCACGATGCCGCCGGCGATCGCCACCGATTCCTGACGTAGATGCATCAACTCCAGCGCGTATTTACCGCCCCACAGGAACGCCATCAACACACACAAGGCGATCAGCAGCTCGCGCGCCAGCACGAAACGCTGGCGCTTGGGCGGGAGCGGCTTGAGCACGCTGAGAAAGACCGGGATGTTGCCCAGCGGGTCAAGAATCAAAAATAGCAGCAGGGCTGCCGAAAGAATGGTCATGCCGAAGGGCTCCAGATCGCACCGCGGTGCGGAGCACCTGCCATGGACAACAGGGTGACGCAGGCCGACGCCGCCACTGCGGGGTCGGCCGCCTGGCTGTCTTCCTGATGGGTAAAGGCACGCGCACGCAACGCGGTGCGCATCGGGCCGGGCTGCAGGCCGTGGATACGCACCGGGCCGGCGGCGGTTTCGTGGTGCAGGCTGGCGATCAAGCCGTGCTGGGCGTACTGGGCAGCCCCATACGCGCCCCAGTACGCCTGACCGATCCGTGCAGCATCGTCCACGACGAGCACCACTGCCGCATCGCGCTGCTGCCGCAGCAGCGGCAGGCAGGCCTGCGTCAACCATGCCCGTGCGGTGAGGTTGACGTGGATGCTGCGGGCGAAGTCTGCCGGCGCCGCGAGTTCGGCCGGCGTCAGACCGCCGAACTCGGCCGCACACTGCAGCAGGCCGTGCAGACCGCCCAGTTCGCTCTGCAACCGTTGTGCGAGCACCGCATAGTCGTCGGGCGTGGCACCTGCCAGATCCAGCGGATACAGCAATGGCTCGGGGCCGAGCTTGGCCACCGCGTCATACACGCGCTCCAGCGGCCGCAGTTTGCGGCCGAGCAGCACCAGCGTGGCACCGGCCGACGCGCACGCCTGTGCAGCAGCGCTGCCCAGCCCGCCGGCGGCGCCGGTCACCAGCACGACCCGCCCGGCCAAGGCAGCCGCTTCGGGCTGGCCCTGCACTTCGGTCACGGCTGATAGGCCTCGCTGACAATGCGCTTGAGCTCGCCGGCTTCGAACAGTTCCAGCGTGATGTCGCAACCGCCGATCAACTCGCCGTGGATGAACAGTTGCGGGAAGGTCGGCCAGTTGGAATAGCGCGGCAGATTCGCGCGCACTTCGGGTTCTTCCAGCACGTTGACCGTGCGCAGCTGGTCGGCGCCGGCAGCGACCAGCGCCTGCACCGCGCGACTGGAAAAGCCGCACATCGGGTACTGCGGGGTGCCTTTCATGAACAGCACGATGGGGTGTTGTTCGACTTCGGCCTGGATCCGTTCCATCACCGGCATTGGACTCTCCTGACTGGGAGCGGCAGGCCCGACCGCCGGGTCGGATAGACTTCCGCAAAGGCGCGCATTGTAAGCCTTCACGCGACCTGCCGCCGGACTCCTTTCGCTGCCCTTGCCACCATGCCGATCGAACACGTTGCACTGCCCTACTCCCGCGCCGCCCTCGAGCCGCACCTTTCGTCCGCGACACTGGAGTCGCACCACGGCATCTGTCATCGCAACGAGGTCGAACGGCTCAATGCGCGCATCGAAGGCAGCGAGTTTGCCGAGCTGACGCTGGAAGAGATCATCGCGCAGGCGCAGGGCACGCTGTTCCACCTGGCGGCACAGGTGTGGAACCACAACTTCTACTGGCAGTGTCTGCGCCCACGCGGCGGCGGCGAACCGCTGGGCAGGTTGGCCGACAGCATCGCCGCATCATTCGGCGATTTCGTGCATTTCAGGCAGGAGTTCAATCGCGTGGCCTTGAGCACCTTCGGCTCGGGCTGGACCTGGCTGGTGCAGCGCCCGGATGGCACCCTGGCCATCGTTGCCACGCCCAACGCCTCCACGCCGCTCACCGGGCCAGACACCCCGCTGCTCGCCTGCGACATCTGGGAGCACGCTTATTACCTGGACTACCAGCAGGACCGCGCGCACTACCTGGACGCGTTCTGGAAACTGATCAACTGGGACTTCGTGGGTAGCCGATTGAGCTGACCCTCGCAGCGGCAACCGATTCGGTTACCGCTCGCGGCACAACCCACGCGCTTCAGCAGCGCAGGCCCGTCCTTCCTGTCCTTGAGCGGCATCCCGGTACACTGCCGAACGTGGGCACCGCCGCGTAAACCGCAACGCGCTAGTCAGCCTTCCTGCAGACGCCCGACCACCGGCGCGACCTGTGCATCGCGCTGCAATGCCTTGCCCGCCTGCACCAGCGCAGTCGCCAGCGCCTGCGGTGTATCGGCACGTAAGCTGGCATGCCCGACCTTGCGGCCCTCGCGTGCCTGCTTGCCGTAGTCGTGCCAATGCCCGCCCGGCACAGCCAGGAATGCACCCGCAGCGGGCATGCTGCCCAGCCAGTTCAGCATGCAGGCATGTCCACGCATCGCGGTGCTGCCCAATGGCAGGCCAAGCACCGCACGCACATGATTTTCGAACTGCGAGGTCTCGGCGCCTTCGATGGTCCAGTGGCCGGAGTTATGCACCCGCGGCGCGATCTCGTTGGCGAGCAGCTGGCCATCGCGCACGAACAGCTCCAGCGCGAACACGCCCACATAGTCCAGCCTGTCGGCAATCGCACGTGCATGCGCTTCGGCAGCCGTCTGCAACGCCTCGTCCACCCGGGCGGGCGCGAGACTGGCCGACAGCACACCGCCCACGTGCCAGTTTTCGGTCAGCGGCCAGGCACGGAATTCACCGTCGCGGCCACGCACGGCGACTACGCTGACTTCGCGTTGAAACGGCACGAACGCCTCAAGGATCAGCCCCACCGTGGCCCCCTGCGCGCCCAGCGCGTCCCAGGCGGCATCAGCGTCTGCAAGCGTCTTGATCCGGAACTGGCCTTTGCCGTCGTAGCCAAAGCGGCGGGTCTTGAGCACGCACGGTGCACCGATCTGCGCCAACGCCGCATCCAGGCCGGCGCGATCGTCGATGGCGGCGAACGCCGGCACCGGAATGCCCAGCTCGCGAAACAGGGTCTTTTCGCTGAGCCGATCCTGCGCCACTGCCAGGGCATCCGGGCCTGGGAAAACCGGTACCTGCGCGGCAAGGTGCTGCGCGGCGGCGGCCGGCACGTTCTCGAAATCGAAGGTGATCACATCCACTTGCGCGGCGAATGCGGCCAGGGCCGCCGTATCGTCGAACGCGCCAACCTGCAGCGGCGCCAGCTGCCCTGCGCAGGCATCGGCCGCCGGGTCGAACACCGCAAAGCGCAGGCCGAGCGGCGCACCGGCCAGCACCAGCATGCGCGCCAGCTGGCCGCCACCGAGAATGCCAACGGTACTCATTGGCGCGGGTCGTCGCTGGCCATCACATCGTCGGTCTGCCTGGCACGGAACTGCGCCAGCGCATCACCGACCTGCGGCAGCTCCCGCGCCAGCATCGCCGCTGCGAACAGGGCCGCATTCGCTGCGCCGGCATTGCCGATCGCAAAGGTGGCCACCGGGATCCCGGCCGGCATCTGCACGATCGACAGCAGCGAATCCATGCCGTTGAGCGCCTTGGACTGCACCGGCACGCCAAGCACCGGCACCGCGGTCTTGGCGGCCAGCATGCCCGGCAGATGCGCCGCGCCGCCGGCACCGGCGATGATTGCGCGCAGGCCGCGCTCGCCTGCCTGCTCGGCATAGGCGAACAACACATCCGGGGTGCGGTGCGCGGAGACCACCTTGACTTCGTACGGCACGCCCAGCGCATCGAGCTTCTGAGCTGCGTGTTGCATGGTGTCCCAATCCGAACGGGAGCCCATCACGATGCCGACCAGCGGCGCGGAGTGGTTGGAGGTCATGGCCCTGCCCTGCGGTAAAGACGTATTCTAGCCAATCTCCACGCACGACAAGACTTCGATGGATCGCAAATTGCTCGACCTGCTGTGCTCGCCCGATACCCGTCAGCCGCTTTCGCTGCTGGACGGCAAGGGCCTGGAAGCACTCAACACCGCCATCGCCGGCGGAAGCCTGCAGCGCGCCGACGGCACCGTGCAGGCACAGCCGCTGCGCGAGGCGCTGATCACCCGCGATCGCAAGCAGATCTTCCGCGTCGATGACGGCATCCCGGTCTTGCTGGCCGAAGAAGCCATCGCGACCGCGCAGATCACCGGCTTCCCCGAAAAGTGAGTTCGCCCGTCCGCACCGCGCCGGAGCCGCCGCCCGCGGCGCTGATCGATGCCGACGTGGCGCGCGCGCTGGCCGAAGACATCGGCAGCGGCGATGTCACCGCGGCATTGCTGCCCGACCAGGCAGACAGCGCGTATCTGCTGTGCAAACAGGACGCGGTGATCGCCGGCAGGCCGTGGTTCGACGCCACCCATCGCACGCTCGACCCGCAGGTGCGCATCGACTGGCAGGTGCACGAAGGTCAGCAGGTCAGCGCCGGCAGCGTGCTCGCGCTGCTGCATGGGCGCAGCCGGAGCCTGGTCAGCGCCGAGCGGACCTCGCTCAACTTCCTGCAGACCTTGTCTGCTACCGCCACCACCACCGCTGCGTACGTAGCAGCCGTCGCGGGCACCGGCGCGCGCATCCTGGACACGCGCAAGACGCTGCCAGGCTTGCGCCTGGCGCAGAAATACGCGGTGCGCTGCGGCGGTGGCGACAATCACCGTATCGGCCTGTTCGACACGGTGATGCTGAAAGAAAACCATATCCGCGCGGCCGGCTCGCTCAGCGCCGCCGTGCATGCCGCACGCGCGCAGCAACCGCAGCTGCCGCTGGTGGTGGAAGTGGAAACGCTGGAGCAGCTGCGCGAGGCATTGCATGTCGGTTGCACGCGCATCCTCATCGACGACTTCGACCCGGCCATGCGCCGCGAGGCCGTGCGTATCGCAGCGTCGCTGCCGCGCGATCGACGCATTCCACTGGAAGTCTCCGGCAGCGTCGACCTGGCGGGCATCCGCGCAATTGCACAGGACGGCGTGGACTGCATCTCCATCGGCGGCCTGACCAAGCATGTGCAGGCGGTGGATCTCTCGCTCAAACTCGGCCCGCCCCCGCCGTGATTTCACGCGTGCGCGCAGGCCGCTCTGGCAGCCTGCGCGGACTGATTTCGTGCGGAATGTTCGATGACTGTAAGACCCTGGCCGTGGATGTGCTTGCTGCTTGCTGGATTGGGAGGCAGCGCGGCGGCGGCGGAAGTGTGCGATATGCCGCCGCGCTTCGGCACCAGCCCCGCCGCCATCGCCATCGTGCGCACGGCCTGCAATGAGCACCGTCTGTGGCAGCACCCGTTTATCGATGCCAAGGGGCGGCTGGCCAGCCTCGGCGTGACCGAAGCCGAATCCGGATACCTGGCCGACCATGGCGTTGTCGCATGGCAACGCGTGGCCGGCTACTGGCGCGACAGCGGCACGCTCGCCTCGATGGGCGGCCGCCCCGGTGCATCCAGCTGCGCCGCGCTGGATGGCACGCGCTACACCGCCAGCGATTGCCGCGCGTTCCTGATCGACAACCCGTGGTCGGCCGCCTTCATTTCGTGGGTGATGACCCAATCCGGCCTCGGCGGCTTCCATCGTTCCGCGCGCCATCTGGACTACATCCGCAGCGCGTACAACGACGGTGCCACCGGGCCGTACCAGTTCGCCGACCCAGCCGTCGAAAAGCCTGCGCCCGGTGACATGTTGTGCCTGTTGCGCGGCCGCAGCGTGGCGCTCGGCTATGCGGGTCTAAAGGCTGCGCTGGGTGGCAGCGCACCGATGCCGTGGCAATCGCATTGCGATGTGGTCGTCGCTGCCAACGTCGGGGGCGATCGCACCCTGTACCTGATCGGCGGCAATGTGTTCAATACGGTAATGATGCGCAAGATGCCGCTGGATCGCGCAGGCCGTGTGGTGTTACCGCCCCCGCAGTCCGACAGCAGCCAGGACCAGAACGAAGACAGTCTCGGGATCGCCAGCGAATGCACGCCAGCGCACGAGGAACTCTGCGACTTCAACCGACGCGATTGGGCCGCACTGCTGAAGCTGCGCCCGGATGCGGCAGTGGTCAGTCCGCCACCGACGGCGCCGCTGCCGCCACCCGGCATCGTGCCCGCGGAACAAACGATGCCGCCAGGCTTTCCACGCGTCGTGCCGCCGCGCCCGGAGACGCAGCCTGCGCAGACGCAACAGCAACCTGAGTAGAGCCGGTTTCAAGGCCCCTCTGCTGCGGGAGAGGGGTTGGGGTAAGGGTGCGGGCGAAGCCACTTACATTGCGAATATCACGAGGCTTTGCACGTACCCTCATCCGCCCCCTTGGGGCACCTTCTCCCGGAGGGAGAAGGAATCAAAGTCCCTCTGTTGCGGGAGAGGGGTTGGGGTGAGGCTGCGGGGCGAAGCCGCTGCAGCATTGAAACTGCACGCGGCTTCGCTCGTAGCCTCGTTACCCCTGCAGGGTACTTTTCGCGCTGGGAAAGAAACAACGCACGAGTTATTCCGAGCCAACAACGAAAAAGCGGGCCGAAGCCCGCTTTTTCGTCACGCATCATGCGTCACGCGTGATGCATCAGCCAGCAGCACTTACTCGGCCGAAGCCGGCACGCCCTCGCCTTCTTCCACTGCCTTGATCGACAGGCGGATGCGGCCCTGCTTGTCCACTTCCAGCACCTTGACGCGCACCAGATCGCCTTCCTTCAGCTTGTCGCCGACCTTCTCCACGCGCTCGCTGGAGATCTGCGAGACGTGCACCAGGCCGTCCTTGCCCGGCAGGATGGTGACAAACGCACCGAAGTCCATGATCTTGGCGACCTTGCCTTCGTAGATGCGGCCCGGCTCCACGTCCGAGGTGATCTGCTCGATACGCGACTTCGCTGCTTGCGCAGCAATGGCGTTGACCGAGGCGATGATGATCGTGCCGTCGTCCTGGATGTCGATCTGGGTACCGGTTTCCTTGGTGATCGCCTGGATGGTCGAGCCACCCTTGCCGATCACTTCGCGGATCTTGTCCGGGTGGATCTTGATGGTCAGCAGACGCGGCGCGTAGTCGCTCAGCTCCTGACGCGGGGCGGTCAGTGCATGCGCCATCTCGCCCAGGATGTGCAGACGGCCGGCCTTGGCCTGCTGCAATGCCTGCCTCATGATCTCTTCGGTGATGCCTTCGATCTTGATGTCCATCTGCAGCGCGGACACGCCTTCGGCAGTACCGGCCACCTTGAAGTCCATGTCGCCGAGGTGATCTTCGTCACCCAGGATGTCCGACAGCACGACGAAGTCGTTGCCTTCCTTGACCAGACCCATCGCGATACCCGCAACCGGCGCCTTGATCGGCACACCGGCGTCCATCAGCGCCAGCGAGCTGCCGCAGACCGATGCCATCGACGAGGAACCGTTGGACTCGGTGATTTCCGAGACAACGCGGATGGTGTACGGGAATTCTTCCAGGCTCGGCATCACGGCGAGGACGCCGCGCTTGGCCAGACGGCCGTGGCCGATCTCGCGACGCTTCGGCGCACCGAAACGACCGCACTCGCCCACCGAGTACGGAGGGAAGTTGTAATGGAACAGGAAGTTCTCTTTGTACTCGCCCGAGACGGCGTCGATGACCTGACCGTCGCGCGCGGTGCCGAGCGTGGTGATCACGATCGCCTGCGTTTCGCCACGGGTGAACAGTGCCGAGCCGTGGGTACGCGGCAACACGCCGGCCTTGGCACTGATCGGACGCACGGTGTCCAGCGCACGGCCGTCGATACGCACCTTGGTGCTCAGCACCGAGCCACGCATGGTCTGGTATTCCAGCTCGCCGAATTCCTTGGCCAGATCACCGGCAGCCCAGCCTTCGATCGTGGCGCGCGGCGCCAGCGAACCCAGCACGTCCTTCTTGATCGCCGAAATCGCATCGCGGCGTTGCAGCTTGTCGCGCACCTGGAAAGCCGACGCGAGCTGCTCGCCCACTGCTTCCTTCAGTGCGGCGATCATGCCGTCGTTCTTGGCCGGAGCCACCCAATCGGACGGCTTGGTACCGGCCTCGACGGTCAGCTCGTTGATGATGTTGATGACCTTCTGCATCTCGCGATGGCCGAACGTCACCGCGCCCAGCATCACTTCTTCCGACAGCAGCTCGGCTTCGGACTCGACCATCAGCACCGCGTTGGCGGTACCGGCCACGACCAGCTCCAGCTGCGAATCCTTCAGCTCGGTCACGGTCGGGTTGAGGATGTATTCGCCATTCTTGTAACCGACCTTCGCCGCAGCGATCGGGCCGTTGAACGGGGTACCGGCCAGCGACAGCGCGGCCGATGCGCCGATCAGCGCGGCGATATCGCCGTCGATGTCGGGGTTCATCGACATCACGGTGGCGATGATCTGCACTTCGTTCTTGTAGTCCTCCGGGAACAGCGGACGGATCGGGCGATCGATCAGGCGCGAGATCAACGTTTCCTTCTCGGTCGCGCGTCCTTCGCGCTTGAAGAAGCCGCCCGGGATGCGGCCGCCGGCGTAGAACTTCTCCTGATAATCGACCGTCAGGGGGAAGAAGTCCTGCCCTTCGCGCGCGCTCTTGGCGGCGACGGCGGTGACCAGCAGTACGGTGTCGTCGAACTTGACGATGACGGCGCCGCCTGCCTGGCGAGCGATTTCGCCCGTCTCAAGAGTGACGGTGTGCTTGCCGTACTGGAAGGTTTTGGTGATTTTTGCCACGGAGGTTTTTTCCCTTAGGTGTTGCTGTCTGCGTTGGACCGTCGTCGACCCATGCCGAGAACGGGCGGCCGGGAGGCTCCGGCCCAAGAATGCGTGTTGCAGTAACTTAGTGCGATTGACCAAAACAAAACCGCGGCGCATCGCTGCGCCGCGGCGGTAGGACTCGATTAGCGGCGCAGGCCGAGCTTCTCGATCAAGGACTTGTAACGATCGTTGTCCTTCTTCTTCAGGTAGTCGAGCAGGCTGCGGCGACGGTTGACCATCTGCAGCAGGCCACGACGGCTGTGGTGATCCTTCTTGTGGGTCTTGAAGTGACCGGTCAGCAGCTCGATGCGGGCGGTCAGCAGAGCGACCTGCACTTCCGGCGAACCGGTGTCCTGGGCGCTGCGCTTGTTGTCTTCAATAACTTTCTGGGTGTCGACGGACATGATGTTTTCTCGATAGACGCGTGGTCGACAGGAACGTGCGTGACGCACCGCCGGACTCGCCGTTTGCTTGGGATGAGCGCGCTTGGCGCTGAGGTGCCCCGATCGGGGCCGCGAAATTGTACCGTCGCACGGCCCGGGTAACAAGTTGACTAAACCTTAACAAGTCAATTCTTGGTTCAGTCCGTTGAACAATCGCTGCGGCGACAGACGTCCGTCGGCGTCCACCAGGCCAAGTCCCGACGGGCTTCCATCCGGCCCGAACACGGCCACCTGCCCCGCCGGGAAGGCCGGATCGCGCAGCCGCTGCCCCATCCGGAACCGGGCCGCATGCGCCTCATCGAGCGTGATCTGCGCAAAATCGGCCAGCCCGGCCTGGATCGGCAGCAGCAGATCTTGCGCTTGCGTGCCCATCTCCAGCGCGGCGGCCAGCTGTTCCAGGGTGATCATCTGCGGCGCACGGAACGGCTCCACCCAGCGCCGACGCAGCGACGCGATATGCGCACCGCAGCCGAGCACCTCGCCCAGGTCGCGAGCCAGGCTGCGGATGTAGGTGCCCGAGCCGCAGGTCACGCGCAGCTGCAGACGCGGCGCGCCATAGCCCAGCACTTCGATCGCCTGCACCTCGACCTCGCGCACCGGCGCCTCGATGACGTCGCCACGCCGGGCCTTGGCGTACAGCGGCTCCCCGCCCTGCTTGAGCGCGGAATAGATCGGCGCCTGCTGCTGGATGCGGCCGACAAAAGGCAGCAATGCGGCACGCAACGCGTCTTCGCCAAGCTCGGGCACCGCACGCACACGCAACGGCTCTCCATCGGCATCGTCGGTGTCGGTGGTAACGCCCAGCACGATCTCGGCGTCGTAGGCCTTGGCCGAGCCGAGCAGCAAACCGGCGATCTTGGTGGCTTCGCCAAAGCAGAGCGGCAGCAGGCCGGTGGCCAGAGGATCCAGGCTGCCGGTATGGCCGCCCTTTTCCGCCCGCAGCAGCCGGCGCGCGGCCTGCAATGCAGTGTTGGAACTCAGCCCGGCCGGTTTATCCAGCAATAGGATACCGTGCAACGGGCGATAGACGATGCGGGGTTTCAAAGGATCGGTGCTCGAATCGGGCGCCGTGCGCGCCCGCGGGAATCAGGGCCGCAGCAAAGGCGGCAGGCCGTCACAGCGCTCAGCGCGGCTCGGCATCTTCGTCGCTGGACGTGGCATCGGGGCCAACGTCGTCCAGGTCACGCAACAGATTGTCGATGCGCTCGCCGCGATCGACCGAGTCGTCGTAATGGAAGTGCAGCTCCGGCACGTGACGCAATTTCATTGCACGCGCCAACTGCGAGCGCAGCTGGCCGGCAATCTCCTTGAGCCCTTTCACTGCTTCGGCCGAGCGCTCCTGCTGCAACGCGGTGACGAACACCTTGGCATGCGCCAGGTCGCGGCTGATTTCGACATCGGAAACGCTGACCGACGGCAGGCCGTGGTCGCGCACGGCCGCGTGCACGATCGTGCCGAGGTCGCGACGCACCTGTGCAGACACGCGGTCGGTGCGATGGAATGATTTGGTTGGCATGGTCGTGGACCTGGTTGATTCGGAGGGCCAGATGGCACCGAAGCCAAAAACGAACGTGGGCGGCCATGCCGCCCTCGCCTTGCAGAACTTGCACGCAGCATCGGCTGCGTAGAGAACCGGGGCCTGCAGGCCCCGGCCTCCATTACAGCGTGCGGGCAACCTCGATACGCTCGAAGCACTCGATCTGGTCGCCAGCCTTGACGTCGTTGTAGGCCTTCACGCCGATACCGCACTCGGTACCGTTGCGCACTTCCTCGACGTTTTCCTTGAAGCGACGCAGCGATTCCAGCTCGCCCTCGAACACCACGACGCTGTCGCGGAGCACGCGGATCGGCTTGCTGCGCTTTACCACGCCCTCGACGATCATGCAGCCTGCAACCGCGCCGAACTTGGAGCTGCGGAACACATCGCGCACCTGCGCAATACCGATGATCTCTTCGCGGATTTCAACACCCAGCAGACCGGATGCCACCTGCTTCACCTGATCGATCACGTCATAGATGATCGAGAAGTAACGCAGGTCGATACCGTTGGACTCGACGATCTTGCGCGCCGATGCATCCGCACGCACGTTGAAGCCGATGATCGTGGCCTTGGACGCAGCTGCCGAATTCGCATCCGACTCGGTGATGCCACCCACGCCGGAGTGGATCACGTTGATGCGGATGTCGTCGTTGGACAATGCCACCAGCGACTGCTTCAGCGCCTCCACCGAACCCTGTACGTCGGCCTTGATCACCAGGTTCAACACCTGCTGACCTTCACCCTTGCCCATCTGGGCCAGGATGTCTTCCATGCGGTTGCTGGCCGAGGCCACCAGGCGCGATTCGCGACGCTTGGTCTCGCGCTGCTGCGCCACGTCCTTGGCCAGACGCTCGTCGTCGACGACCACGAAGTCGTCACCGGCTTCCGGCACGCCGGACAGGCCGAGCACCTGCACCGGAATCGACGGGCCCGCCGAGGCCGGCTGATGGCCGGTCTCGTCGAACAGCGCACGCACGCGGCCGTACTGGATGCCGCACACCAGGTAATCGCCACGCTTCAGCGCGCCCTGCTGCACCAGCACCGTCGCGACCGGGCCACGGCCCTTGTCCAGCGAGGATTCGATGACGGTACCGCTGGCGCGGCCTTCGGCCACTGCCTTGAGTTCCAGCACTTCGGCCTGCAACGAGATCGCATCCAACAGCGTGTCCACGCCGGTACCGACCTTGGCCGACACTTCGATAAACTGGGTATCGCCGCCGAAATCTTCGGCCACCACATTTTCGGCCAGCAGTTCGTTCTTGACCCGCAACGGATCCGCGCCGGCCTTGTCGATCTTGTTCACTGCCACGATCAGCGGCACACCGGCCGCCCTGGCATGCGCCACCGCTTCCTTGGTCTGCGGCATCACGCCGTCATCGGCAGCCACCACCAGCACCACGATGTCGGTGATCTTGGCACCGCGTGCACGCATCGAGGTAAACGCGGCATGGCCGGGCGTATCCAGGAAGCTGATGACGCCACGACCGGTTTCGACGTGGTACGCACCGATGTGCTGGGTGATGCCGCCGGCTTCGCCGGAGGCGATCTTGGTGCGGCGGATATAGTCCAGCAGCGAGGTCTTGCCGTGATCGACGTGACCCATGATGGTCACCACCGGCGGACGCGGCGAGGCATCGCCCTGCGCATCTTCGGCGTGCGCCAGCAGCGCATCCTCGAAGTCGGCATTGTCGGCACGCACGGCCTTGTGGCCGAGTTCCTCGGTCACCAGCGCGGCGGTATCGTGATCGATGCTCTGGGTGATGGTCGCCATGACGCCCATCTTAAACAACGCCTTGACCACGTCGCCGCCCTTGAGCGCGAGCTTCTGCGCCAGGTCGGCCACGGTGATGGTCTCGCCGATCGCCACCTCACGTACCACCGGTGCGGTGGGACGCTCGAACCCGTGCGGGCCGCTGTTGCCCTGGTTACCACCACGGCCACCATCGTTGCCGCGACGCGACGACGACGAACCCGGACGCCCGGTCGGCTTGCCACGCACATTGGAACGGCGCGCACGGTCGGCGGCGGACAGATGCAACTGCCCGGCAAAGCGCTTGGTCGCATCGTCGTCTTCGACGCCGGCCACCATGACGTGCGAACCGCGCGTCTTGTGCTTGGCCGCGTTGTTGCGGTCGTCCGGACGGGCCGGCGTCGCCGGGCGCGATGCGGGCGAGGCGCCAGCCGGACGGGCCGGACGCGGCGCGGAAGACGGCGAGGACGGTGCACGTGCGGCAGGCGCCGACGGCGTCGGCGCAGCAGCAACCGGGGCCGGCGCGCTGGCAGCCGCAGCGGCTTCCTCGGCAGCCTTGCGCTCGGCTTCTGCACGGTCCTTTGCCGCCTGCTCTTCCTCGCGCTTGCGCTGAATTGCTTCATCGCGCACGCGGTCGCTTTCGGCCAACGCCTGCTGCTCGTCGAGATTGCGCTGACGCGAGGCGGCGAGCTTGGCCAGGATGTCGGCGCGCTCTTCGTCCGGCGTCATCGGCGCGGCGCGGCCGCTGCCTTCGTTCTCGGATTTCACGTAGGTACGCTTCTGCCGCACTTCCACGTTGACGGTGGTTTTGGTGCGACCGGCGTTGACCGTGACTTCCTGCAGCTTGCGCCGGTTGAGGGTGATCTTCTTGGCTGCTTCGCTGGCCGCATCGGCGGGCGTGTCGGCCTTGCCATGCGTGCGACGCAGGAAGCCAAGCAGTTTCATCTTCTCGGTGCTGGTCACGACCTGGTCGGGACCGCTGAACTTCATTCCGGCCTCGGCCAGTTGAACCAGCAGTTTATCGACCGGCGTATTGACCAGTTCGGCAAGCTTGCGGATGGTGGTTTGCTGCGACATTCGGATCCTATGATCTGGTTGGCGCCCCCTCGCCCAGAGCAAGGGATACGCTGATTCTAAGCCCTGATGGGGTCAGGGCGCGGTTCATTGCCGGCTCATTCGCCGCGCTCCAAACGGGCGATCTCCTCGGCGCGGGCCGCCAGGATCAGCGCCGCGGCGCGCTCCTGGGTCATGCCCTCGATGCCGAAGTCGACGATCTCGTCCGCGGCCAGGTCGGACAAGTCCTCGCTGGTGCGCACGCCGTGCTCGGCCAGAGCAAAGGCCGTTTCCTCGTCCATCCCCTCCAGCGCCAGCAGGTCCTCGGTGGGCTGAGTCCCTTCCAGGCCTTCTTCCTCGGCCAGCGCAGCGTTGAGCAGCGCATCGCGGGCACGGGCACGCAGTTCCTCGACGATGTCTTCGTCGAAGCCTTCCACCGCCAGCAACTCGCCGACCGGCACGTAGGCGATTTCTTCCACCGTGTTGAAGCCTTCGGACACCAGGATCGCGGAGATTTCCTCGTCCACTTCCAGGCGGTCCATGAACAGCTGGCGTGCCGACGCCTGTTCAGCCTCGGACTTGGCAGCCACCTGGTCGGCGGTCATCACGTTGAGCTGCCAACCGGTCAGGCGGCTGGCCAGACGCACGTTCTGACCGCCCTTGCCGATCGCCTGGGCCAGGCGGTCTTCTGCCACAGCCAGGTCCATCGAATGCTTTTCTTCGTCGACGATGATCGACTGCACTTCGGCCGGCGCCATCGCGTTGATCACGAAGTTGGCCGGATTCTCGTTCCACAACACGATATCCACGCGCTCGCCATTGAGCTCGTTGGACACCGCCTGCACGCGCGAACCGCGCATACCGATGCACGCGCCGATCGGATCGGTGCGGGTGTCGTGCGCAATCACCGCGATCTTGGCGCGGTCGCCCGGGTCGCGTGCGCAGGCCTTGATCTCGACCAGGCCCTGGCCCACTTCCGGCACTTCGAGCTTGAACAGCTCGATCATGAATTCCGGCGCAGCGCGGCTGATGAACAGCTGCGGGCCACGCGGCTCGGAACGCACCTCGGCCAGGTAGCCGCGCACACGGTCGCCCGGGCGCAGCACGTCGCGCGGAATGCCCTTGTCCTTCGGAATGAAGGCCTCGGCATTACCACCCAGATCGACAAAGATGTTGCCGCGCTCGGCGCGCTTGACCACACCGGTGATCAGCTCGCCCACGCGGTCCTTCCATGCATCCACGACCTGCTGGCGCTCGGCCTCGCGCACACGCTGCACGATCACCTGCTTGGCGGCCTGCGCGGCGATGCGGCCGAAATCCGGGTTTTCGATCTGCTCTTCGATGTAGTCGCCCACATCCACGCCGTCGGCTTCGTCGATGGCATCCATCAGGCGCACCTGGCGGTCCGGCGACTCCATCACCACATCGTCGGCCACCACTTCCCAACGGCGGAAGGTTTCGTAGTTACCGTCCTTGTGATCGATGGTCACGCGCGTCAGCACGTCCTGGTCGGGATAGCGCTTCTTCGCTGCGGACGCCAACGCGGCCTCGATCGCATCGAAGATCACTTCGCGCGGCACGCCCTTTTCGTTGGCTACCGCATCCACTACCAGCAAAAGTTCCTTGCTCATTTCGTCACTCCGCGCGCGGCTTGCCAGCCGCCGACTCGTTGGATGGTTTCTTCTTGTCGTGCCCGGGTTTTTTCGGGCCGGGCTTATTCGGTTTTTGCGGTGCCAGGCCCAGAGCGACCCAATCCGGCACGATGCGCGCCTTGTCGATATTGTCGAAACCGATCTGTAGGTCCTTGCCGTCCACCGCAAACACGACGGCATCGGCGTCGGCCTCGATCCGTAGAATCTGGCCCTGGAAGCGGCGCCGACCATCCTGCGCAAGCTTCAACACGATCTTGGCGGACTCGCCGGCGTGACGCGCGAACTGCTCGAGGGTGAACAACGGACGATCCACACCCGGCGACGACACCTCGAGGGTGTAATTGCCGCTGATCGGGTCTTCGACATCGAGCTGGGCTGACACTTCGCGGCTCACGCGCTCGCAGTCGTCGACGTTGATCACGCGCTCGGGCTGTTCGGCCAGCGGCACATCGATATACAGGCGCAATGTGGCGCCACCTGGAGCGGGAAGATACTCCACGCCCAGCAGTTCCAAGCCCAGGGACTCAACCGTTGGACTCAGCAGATTCGCGATTTCGGTCGCTTTTTCGCTCACAGACTGCCCTGATCAGATGATTGCCAGTAGAACCCCGGCAACCGGCAGCTAACTTTCCGGTTCCGGAAAAAACAAGGGGCCCGATGGGCCCCTTGCGTGAAAAAAGCCCGACCTCTCAGGGTCGGCGTAAAGACGGGAACAAGCGTCCTTACGATCCAAGAAGTTGAATCACTGCGGTAAAGCAACAATTCGAAACTTGGTAGCGGGGGCAGGATTTGAACCTGCGACCTTCGGGTTATGAGCCCGACGAGCTGCCAGACTGCTCCACCCCGCAGCAGAAGCGGAATTATGAAGAACTTGAGCGGCAATTGCAAGCCCTAGTTTTTCATCTGTTGGACACCGTGGCGGGTGTCTAACGTCGCGGCGAATGATACCCGCAATGCAACAAAAACGAAACACTTATCACGACTTTATTTCAATCTCTCGCCGCATGCCTGGGGCCAGAGCCGCCGCGCGTGCGGCGCAACGCAGCCTGCTTACGCGAGACCGGCGAAGGCGCGCTGGCACCACACCATGATCGGGCTCCAGGCCAGGCCGAGAGCGAGCAAGGCCAATGCGTTGACGCCCAGCACCGTTCCCAGCACGCGGTCGTTGTTGGCCGGCAAAGGCTCGCCCACCGGCTCGTCGAAGTACATGACCTTGATGACACGCAGGTAGTAGTACGCACCGATCACGGCACAGATTACGCCGACCAAGGCCAGCCACAGCATGTCGCCCTTCACCGCAGCGCCAAGCACGGCCAGCTTCGTCCAGAAGCCCAGAAACGGCGGAATACCTGCAAGCGAGGCCATGATGCACAGCACCAGGCCCGCCATCCACGGATTACGCGCATTGAGCCCCTTGAAGTCGTCGATGTTCTCGGCTTCGAAGCCATTACGCGACAGCGCGATGATGGCGCCGAACGAGGCGGTCGACATGATGGTGTAGCTGACCGCATAGAACATCGCGGCGGCGTACCCCTCCTCTCCACCACCGGCCACGCCCATCAGCAAAAAGCCGATATGCGAGACCGTGGAGTACGCGAGCATGCGCTTGAGATTGCTCTGTGCGATGGCCATCAGGTTGCCGATAACCAACGACACCGCCGACAGGCCGCCGATCAGCAGATGCCATTGCGGCGACAGCGGGCCCATGCCCACTTCCAGCAGACGGTACGCCATGCCGAACGCCGCCAGCTTGGGCGCCGAGCTGATGAACAGCGCGATGGGAGCCGGCGCGCCCTGATAGACGTCGGGCAGCCACATGTGGAACGGGGCCGCACCCAGCTTGAACGCAACGCCGGCGATCATGAAGATGGTGCCGGTCAACAGCAGCGTGCGCTCGCCCGAGCCATCGATTGCGTCATGGATGCCGGCCAGGCTCAAGGTGCCCGTGGCGCCATAGACCAGTGACATGCCATACAGCAGCAGGCCCGACGCCAGCGAACCAAGTACGAAATACTTCATGGCCGCTTCGGTGGCCAGACCGTTGTCGCGGTTGGAGGCCACCAGGGCATAGGAGCACAGCGCCAGCAGCTCCAGGCCGAGGTAGACCATCAACAGGCTACCGGCGGAGGCGAGCAGCATCATGCCGGCGGTGGCGAACAGCACCAGTACCGGAATCTCGCCCTGATACAGATTGCGTTCGCGCAGGTAAGTCCAGCCGTACACCAGGCTCAGACCGCTGACCAGCACGATGACGGTCTTCATGACGTCCGCCGCGGTATCACGCACGAACATGCCGTGGAAGATCTCGCCCTGCCCGCCCGTACCGGTCGCCAGCAGTGCGAACACCACGGCGAGAACAGCGACGGAAAACAGGTGGGTCCAGACCTTGTTCCGCTGGCTCACGAACAGGTCGAGCATCAGCAGTGCGAAGGCGCCGCCGATCAGCACCAGCTCCGGAACGAGCGGAGCCAGGTCAGCGGTGGTCAACGGCGTGAGCGTTGGCGTGGTCATCATCAAATCCTGGAGTCAAAACGTACGGCAAGCAGTCACAGCTTGGTCGCGGCAATCTGGGTCGCCAGCTTGGCGATCGAGGGTTCCATCAGATCGGTCAGCGGCTTCGGGTACAGGCCCAGGGCCAGTACGCCAGCGGCGAACACCCCCAGCACGAATGCCTCGCGGCCATTGATGTCCTTCAGCTCGGCCACGTGTGCGTTGGCCACTTCGCCGAAGAACACGCGCTTGTAGAGCCACAGCGTGTACGCGGCGGTAATGACCAGCGTGGTGGCAGCGGCAAAGGCGATCAGCGGATGCTTCTGGAAGCTGGCCAGAATCACCATGAACTCGCCGACGAAGCCGCTGGTGCCAGGCAGACCGGCATTGGCCATGAAGAACAGCATCGCGAAGGTGGCGAACCACGGCATCACGTTGACCACGCCGCCGTAGTCGGCGATGCGGCGGGTATGCATGCGGTCGTACAACACGCCGATGCAGGAGAACATCGCGCCGGACACGAAGCCATGCGAGATCATCTGCACCATCGCACCCTGCAGGCCGAGGCGTGCGGCGTCGGTGCTGCCGTACTCGCGCACCAGTGTGAAGGCGATGAAGGTACCGAGCGTGACGAAGCCCATGTGTGCGATGGACGAGTACGCCACCAGCTTCTTCATGTCTTCCTGCACCAGCGCCACCAGGCCGACGTAGACCACGGCGATCAACGATAGGGCGATCACCAGCCAGGCGAACTCGTGGCTGGCGTCCGGCACGATCGGCAGGTTGAAGCGCAGGAAGCCGTAGCCACCGATCTTCAAGGCAATGGCAGCCAGGATCACCGAACCGGCGGTTGGTGCCTCGACGTGTGCGTCCGGCAGCCAGGTGTGCACCGGGAACATCGGCACCTTGACCGCGAATGCGATCAGGAACGCAAAGAAGATCCAGGTCTGTTCCTTGGCAGTCAGCTGCAGCGCATACAGATCGGCCAGCTGGAAGCTGCCGCCCTTCAGGTACAGGTACACCAGGCCCACCAGCATCAGCACCGAGCCGAGGAAGGTGTAGAGGAAGAACTTCATCGCTGCGTAGATGCGACGCGGGCCGCCCCAGACACCGATGATCAGGAACATCGGGATCAGCATCGCTTCGAAGAACACGTAGAACAGCATCGCGTCGGTGGCAGCAAAGATGCCGACGGTGACGCCTTCCAGGATCAGGAAGGCAGCCACGTACTGATTGACGCGCTTGTCGATCGAGCGCCAGGCGCCAATGAGCGAGAGCACGGTCACCAAGGTGGTCAGCACGATCAACGCGACCGCGATGCCGTCCACGCCCAGGTTGTAGCCGATGTTGTAGGCCGGGATCCAGGCGTGCAGCTCGACGAACTGCAGGGCGTCATTGGCCGTGTCGTAGCCCAGCAGCGGCAGACTCAGCACAAAGGTCGCCACTGCCACCGCCAGGGACGCCCAGCGGGCAGTCTCGGCGTTGCGCAGCGCAAGGATCAGGGCGCCACCGATAATCGGCAGCCAGATCAAGATAGACAGTAAAGGCCAGTTCGACACGTTTTCTTATTCCGTACAGGTCAACGCCAGAAATGCATCAGTACCGCCAACAAGGCGATCAAACCGATGATCATTGCGAAGGCGTAGTGATAGAGGAAACCGGATTGCGTGCGACGCAGCAAATTTGCAGCCAGGTCGATCAGTCGGGCAGAACCATTGACGACCACACCATCGACCACATGGGTATCGACGGCACGTGACGCCTTGCCAAGGACAACACCGCCACCGGCGAAGCCATTGATCCACAGCTTGTCGAAGCCGTACTTGTTCTCCAGCAGCCACACGATGGGCGCGAACGCCTTGCGCGACTTGGTGGCCAGGTCCGGCTTCCACAAATAGAACAGCGCCGCGAGCAGCAGACCGGCCACCGTCAGGAAGAACGGAGCGGCCATCATGCCGTGCAGTGCAAAGGCCACCGGGCCATGGAATTCTTCCGCCAGCGCACCAACGGTGTCGCGTGCCGGATCGTAGAAATCGACGATGCCGGTGAAGAACGAGACGGCCTGGCCCTTGAGCGCATGCGCATGGTGCCCCTGCCAATCGGTACCGAACAGCATCGGGCCGATGGTGAAGAAGCCGATCGCCACAGACGGAATCGCCAGCAGGATCAACGGCAACGTCACCACCCACTTCGACTCGTGCGGCTCGTGGGCGCCGTGGTGACCATGCCCGTGGTCGTCGTGACCATGGCTGTCATGGGCGTGTGCGTCGTGCGCATGGCTGTCATGCGCATGGACCTGCGCTTCGGCATCGGTATGCGCGTTGTCGTGGTGCGCATGCGCGTCGTGAGCATGGGCATCGCGGAAACGCTCCTTGCCATGGAAGGTCAGGAACAGCAGACGGAAGCTGTAGAAGCTGGTGACCAGCACGCCACCAAGCACCGCCCAGTAACCGTAGGTCGCGATCCAGCTATGCGATTCGTGCGCATGGTGCGCGGCCGCCTCGATGATGGTGTCCTTCGAGTAGAAACCCGAGAAGAACGGAGTCCCCACCAGCGCCAAGGTGCCGATCACGCTGGTCCAGTACGTCACCTTCATGTACTTGCGCAGGCCGCCCATCTTGCGCATGTCCTGCTCATGGTGCATGCCGATGATGACCGAGCCGGCCGCCAGGAACAGCAGCGCCTTGAAGAAGGCGTGCGTCATCAGGTGGAACACCGCCGCCGAATACGCCGAGACGCCCAATGCCACGGTCATGTAGCCGAGCTGGGACAGCGTCGAATACGCAACCACACGCTTGATGTCGTTCTGCACGATGCCGATCAGGCCGGTGAAGAAGGCCGTGGTCGCACCGATGAACAGGATGAAGTTCAGCGCGGTTTCCGACAGCTCGAACAGCGGCGACATGCGCGCAACCATGAAGATGCCGGCGGTCACCATCGTCGCGGCGTGGATCAGCGCCGAGATCGGCGTCGGGCCTTCCATCGAGTCAGGCAGCCACACGTGCAACGGCACCTGCGCCGACTTGCCCATTGCGCCAATGAACAGGCAAATGCAGATCAGCGTCATCACGCTCCATTCGTGACCAGCAAACAACTGCACCTTGGCACCAGCCATGGTGGTCGCGTTGGCGAACACGGTGGAGTAATCCAGCGAGCCGAACCACAGCAACACGCCGGCAATGCCCAGAATGAAGCCGAAGTCGCCGACGCGGTTGACAAGGAACGCCTTCATGTTGGCGAACACGGCAGTCGGGCGCTTGAACCAGAAACCGATCAGCAGGTAGGACACCAGACCCACCGCTTCCCAGCCGAAGAACAACTGCAGGAAGTTGTTGCTCATCACCAGCGTGAGCATGGAGAAGGTGAACAACGAGATATAGCTGAAGAAACGCTGGTAGCCCGGATCTTCTTCCATGTAGCCGATGGTGTAGATGTGCACCAGCAGCGACACGAAGGTCACCACCACCATCATCATCGCGGTCAGGCGATCGACCATGAAGCCGACATGCGCGGAGTAGTTGCCGACGTCGAAGAAGGTATACAGGTTCTGGTTGAACGGGCTGGCGCCCTGCTCCACCAGTTGGTACAGCGTCAGGCACGACAGCACGCAGCTGACCGCCACGCCGAGGATGGTGACGTACTGCGCGCCCTTGCGCCCCACCTGACGACCGAACAAGCCGGCGATGATGCTGCCGACAAGCGGTGCAAGCACCACTGCAATCAGCAGACTCTTGGAGAGAGTGATTTCCATCTACGGGTCAGCCCTTCAACGTGTCGACTTCGGCCACATTGATCGTGCGGCGCGTACGGAACAGAGTCACCAGGATCGCAAGGCCAATCGCGGCCTCCGCAGCGGCAACGGTCAGGATGAAGAACACGAACAGCTGGCCGGCGGTGTCGCCGAGCTCGCGCGAGAACGCAATGAAGTTGATGTTGACCGACAGCAGCATCAACTCGATCGACATCAGCAGCACGATGACGTTCTTGCGATTGAGGAAAATGCCGGCCAGCGAGATGCAGAACAGCACTGCGCCCAGTCCCAGCAGGTGGCCCAAGGTAATCAAGACTTCGCCTCCTGTCCGTCCGCCGCATCGACGCGCGGCGCAATCTGTGCGGGTTTTTCCACTGCCATCTTGACGATGCGCAGGCGGTCGGTCGCCTTGACGCGCGATTGCTCGCTGGCGATCTGGATCTTGATGCCGGTGCGCTTGCGCAGGGTGAGCATCACGGCAGCCACCACGGCCACGGTCAGGATCACCGCAGCAAACTCGAACGGCAGCAGGAACTCGGTGTACAGGCTCTTGGCCAGCCAGGTCAGGTTCGAAACATCTGCAGCCTGTGCGGCCGCATTGTCGGCCGGAAACGGCGTGGCGCTGCGCGACTTGACGCCGATCAGGGTCACCATCTGCGCCAGCATCGCAACCGCGACGATGACGCCCAACGGCATGTACTTGACCCAGCCCTCGCGCAGGCGGCTGGTGTCGATGTCGAGCATCATCACCACGAACAGGAACAGCACCATCACCGCGCCGACGTACACCAGCACCAGCGTAACGCCAAGGAACTCGGCACCCACCAACAGCCAGATACACGCCATCGAGAAGAAGGTGAGGATCAGGCACAACACGGCATACACCGGGTTACGCACGCTGATCACCGCACCGGCGGACACCACCGCGATGGCGGAGAAGGCGTAGAAAGCAATAGAGACCCAGTCCATCATGACCTCAACGGAAGGCGGCATCGGCAGCGCGACGCTCGGCGATCTCGGTTTCTAACCGGTCTCCGATCGCCAGCAGCTGCGGCTTGTTGACAATGTTCTCGCCACGCTTCTCGAAGTGGTACTCGAGGATGTGCGTCTCGACGATCGAGTCCACCGGGCAGCTTTCTTCGCAGAAGCCGCAGAAGATGCACTTGAACAGGTCGATGTCGTAGCGCGTGGTGCGGCGGGTGCCGTCTTCGCGCTTGGCCGAGTCGATGGTGATGGCCAGCGCCGGGCACACCGCTTCGCACAACTTGCAGGCGATGCAGCGCTCTTCCCCGTTGGGATAGCGACGCAGTGCGTGCAGGCCACGGAAGCGCGGCGACTGCGGGAACTTCTCCATCGGATACAGGACGGTGTACTTGGGCTTGAACGTGTATTTCAACGTCAGCCACAAGCCGCCGAGCAGTTCGAGCAGCAGCAGGCTCTTGAAGTAATGGGTGATCTTGTTCATCAATTACACGCCCTTCTGGATCACGCCGTAAAACACCATCAATGCCGTCACTGCGATCCACACGATCGTGAGCGGAATGAACACCTTCCAGCCCAGCCGCATGATCTGGTCGTAGCGGTAGCGCGGGAAGCTGGCGCGGAACCAGATGTAGGCACTGGCGAAGAAGAACACCTTCATCAGCAACCACGGCCAGCCGCCGGTCCACAGCCAGTTGATCCACGGCGAAACGTCCGCAGTGACCCAGCCCTGGATCGGGCTCAGCCAGCCGCCGAGGAAGAAGATCGAGATCAGGAAGCTGACCAGGATCATGTTGGCGTATTCGGCCAGGAAGAACAGTGCGAATGCACCGCCGGAATATTCCACCATGTGCCCGGCAACGATTTCCGACTCGCCTTCCACCACGTCGAACGGCGCGCGGTTGGTTTCGGCCACGCCGGAGACCCAGTACACAATGAACAACGGGAACAGCGGAATCAGGAACCAGTCGAAGAAGCCGGAGTTACCCGCTTGCGCAAATACGATCTGGCTGAGGTTGACGCTGCCGGAGGCGATCATTACGCCGACCAGCGCAAAGCCCATCGCAATTTCGTAGCTGACCACCTGTGCGGCCGAGCGCATCGCGCCGAGGAACGCATACTTGGAGTTGGACGCCCAGCCCGCGAGGATGATGCCGTACACGCCCAGCGAGGTCATTGCCAGCAGATACAGCAGACCGACGTTGGCGTTGGACAACACCAGCTGCGCATCGAACGGCACCACCGACCAGGCCGCGAATGCCGGCGCCAATGTCAGCAACGGCGCGATGATGAACATCGCCTTGTGCGAGCTGGCCGGCTGCAGGATTTCCTTGAACAGTAGCTTGAAGACGTCAGCGAAGGCCTGGAAGATGCCCATGCCCACGTACATGGGCCCGTGACGCACGTGCATCCAGCCGATCAGCTTGCGCTCCCATACCACGTAGAAGGCCACCGCCACGATCACCGGCACGGCGATCAGCAGGATCTTCAGCACGGTCCAGAGCACCACGCCGCCATCGCCCAGCCCGAGGAACCACTGGTGGAGGGGGTCGACCACGTTCAACAGCAATTCGTTCATGCAGCCACCACCGTTACCCGACCGGCGCCGAGCGGCGCAGTTGCGCCATGGCCGGATTCGATCCACACCGTGCCCGGTGCAACGCGCTTGTCCAGCACCACCGGCAACGTCGCCTTACCAGCATCCGTACCGACCTTGACCATCTGACCCGCGCCAAGCTGCAACTGCGCCGCCTGCTCCGGGTGCATTGCCACACACGGCGCGATGTTGAGCGGATGCGACTGCAACGCAGCGGCCCGGCGTACGACAGCATCGGTGCGATAGATCGCCGCGGTTGCCGCAACCTCCAGCCCGTCGCTCGCCGTGGCCGGCTGCGCAGACGCGACCGGACTGACGCTGCGGTTCTGCATGCCCGCACGCAGGCCGACCAGATCGATGAATTCGAAGCCGGCCAGGCCGAGCTCGCCGCCAAGTGCACGCAGCACCCGCCAGCCTTCGCGTGCCTCGACCGGCAGGCGCCCTGCGGCGCGTGCGGTCTGTACACGACCATCGAGATTGGTCAGCGACGCATCGATTTCCGGCAACGCACCAATCGGCAGGATCACATCGGCCACGTCGCGCGTCGAGGCGCAAGCGAACTGACTGAACGCCACGACCTTGGCACCGGCCAGCGCACTGCGCGCGGCAGCGGCGTCAGCAAAATCCAGGCCAGGTTCGATGCCGTACAGCACATAAGCCTGACGCGGCTGGGCCAGCATGCCGGCGACGTCGCGCGCGGTCGGCAACACGCCCTGCGACACCAGACCCACCGCGTTGGCGCCCTGTGGAATGCGGCACAGCGACGCACCGGTTGCAGCGGCAAAATCACGTGCGGCCGCACGCAGCGCAGCAGCCTGCGGATGATTTTCAGCCAGCGCGCCGACCACGATCACGGCGCGGGTTGCGCCCTTGACCGCATCACGCAACGCTGCGTCGTCGAGCGCCGCAGCCAGCTGCGACGGCGCGACCACGGTGCGCGAGGCCTGGGTAAAGGCAAAATCGAAATCGACCGGATTGACCGAGTGGATCTGCGTGCGGTTCTGGATGTGCGCCTTGCGCAAGCGTGCATGCAGCAGCGGCAGCTCGTGGCGCACGTTGCTGCCGAACAGCACGACAACATCGGCCTGTTCGATCTCGGCCAGCGGCGTTGCGAAAGCTTGCGCCACCGCAGCGTCGGAAAAGTCACGATTGAGCAGACGGTGATCCAGATTGCCGCTGCCCAACCCTTCGGCCAGACGCGCCAGCAGCGCGCCCTCTTCGTTCGAGGTGGACGGGTGCACCAGCACGCCGAGCGCATCACCCGCGTTTTCGCGCAGGATCTGGGTCGCTGCGGCCAGACCTTCGGTCCAGCTCACTTCGGTCCACTGCCCGTTGACCTTCTTCAGCGGCTTGACCGCACGGTCCTCGGCGTACAGGCCCTGATGCGAATAACGGTCGCGGTCGGACAGCCAGCATTCGTTGACCGCCTCGTTCTCGCGCGGCACGGTGCGCAGCACTTCGCCGCGGCGCACGTGCAGGAACAGGTTCGAGCCCATCGCATCGTGGTAGCCCAGCGACTCGCGCGCCATCAGTTCCCACGGACGTGCGCGGAACTGGAACACCTTGTTGGTCAGCGCGCCCACCGGGCAGACGTCGATAACGTTGCCGGAAATTTCGGTGGTCAGCGGCTTGCCGTCGTAGGTGCCGATCTGCAGGTTTTCGCCGCGATACATGCCGCCCAGCTCGTAGGTGCCGGCGATGTCTG
The DNA here is from genome assembly GCF_041479385.2 of Xanthomonas sp. NCPPB 1068. Lineage (NCBI taxonomy): Bacteria > Pseudomonadati > Pseudomonadota > Gammaproteobacteria > Lysobacterales > Lysobacteraceae > Xanthomonas > Xanthomonas sp. NCPPB 1068. The sequence goes on from NZ_CM192986.1 coordinate 2,950,785, forward strand.
CAGTGAAACGCACGCAGCGGGTGCACTGGATGCAACGGGTCATCTCGGTAGCGACCAGCGGACCGATATCCTCGTCCGGCACCACGCGCTTGCGCTCGTTGAAGCGGCTCACCGAACGGCCATAGCCGAGCGAGACGTCCTGCAACTCGCACTCGCCGCCCTGATCGCAGATCGGGCAATCCAGCGGGTGATTGATCAGCAGGAATTCCATCACGCTGCGCTGGTACTTCAGCGCCTTTTCGCTACGCGTGGTGACCTTCATGCCGTCCATCACCGGCGTGGCGCAGGCAGGCGACGGCTTGGGCGACTTTTCGACATCGACCAGGCACATGCGGCAGTTGGCCGCGATCGGCAGCTTCTCGTGGTAGCAGAAGCGCGGGATCGGGATACCGGCCTTGTCGGCCGCCTGGATGATCATCGAGCCCTTCGGCACCACCAGGGACTGCCCGTCGATCTCGACGGTGACATGGTCCGGTGGCACGTTCGGGTTCACTGGTTGGGCGCTCATGCAGCCACTCCGACTTGCGTATCGACGATCGAACGACCGTTGACGATGTAGTACTCGAACTCGTCCCAGAACTGGCGCAGGAAGCCCTGAATCGGCCATGCCGCCGCTTCGCCGAACGCACAGATGGTGTGACCTTCAATCTGGCCGGCAACCGTGCGCAGCTGATGCAGGTCTTCCATCGTGGCCTTGCCGGCAACGATGCGCTCCAGCACGCGGTGCATCCAGCCGGTGCCCTCGCGGCACGGGGTGCACTGGCCGCAGGATTCCTTGTGGAAGAACTGCGAGATGCGACAGGCGAAACGCACGCAGCAGACGCTGTCATCCAGCACCACGATGGCGCCCGAACCCAGACCGGTGCCCAGCGCACGCAGGGTGTCGTAATCCATCTGCAGGCCAGCAACCTGGTCGGCCTTCAATACCGGCATCGACACGCCGCCGGGCACCACGCCCTTGAGCTTGCGACCCGGACGCAGGCCGCCGGCCATTTCCAGCAATTCGTCGAAGGTGGTGCCGAGCGGCACTTCGAAATTGCCGCCCTTCTGCACGCAACCGGAGACCGAGAAAATCTTCGGGCCGCCGTTCTTGGTCTTGCTCAAGCCGAGGAACCACTCCGGGCCATTGCGAATGATCGCCGGCACCGATGCATAGGTCTCGGTGTTGTTGATGGTGGTGGGCTTGCCGTACAGGCCGAAGTTCGCTGGGAACGGCGGCTTGTAGCGCGGCTGGCCCTTCTTGCCTTCCAGCGATTCCATCAATGCGGTTTCTTCGCCGCAGATGTAGGCGCCAGCGCCCAGCGCACCGTAGATATCGATATCCACGCCGCTGCCGAGAATGTTCTTGCCCAGCCAGCCATTGGCGTACGCATCGGCCAGTGCCAGCTCGAAGTTTTCGAATGGCTCGTGGTGGAACTCGCCACGCAGGTAGTTGTAGCCCACCGTCGAGCCGGTGGCGTAGCAGGCGATCGCCATGCCCTCCACCACCGAATGCGGGTTGTAACGCAGGATGTCGCGGTCCTTGCAGGTGCCCGGCTCGGATTCGTCCGAATTGCACAGGATGTACTTCTGCATCGTGCCCTTGGGCATGAACGACCATTTCAGCCCGGTCGGGAAGCCCGCGCCGCCACGGCCGCGCAGGTTCGATGCCTTGACCATTTCGATGACGTCGGCAGGCGCGATCTTCTCTTCGAGGATCTTGCGCAGCGCCGCGTAGCCACCGGTCTTCAGATAGCTCTCGTACGACCACGGGGTGTCGTAATGCAGCGTCGTGTAGACGACCTGGTGCGGCAACGGCGCCGGGCCGACCGGACCGGTAGGTGCGTGATGATGTGCCATGTCTTACTCCAGCCCGTCCAGCAGCGCGTCGACCTTCTCTTTCGTCAGGTGCTCGTGGTAATGGCCGTTGATGACCATCATCGGCGCTGCAGAGCAGGCCGCCAGGCACTCTTCCTCGCGCTTGAGGTAGACGCGGCCATCGGCCGTCGACTGCCCCAGCTTGCAACCCAGTTTCTTTTCCGCATGCGCCAACAGATCTTCGGCGCCATTGAGCCAGCAGCTGATGTTGGTGCAGAACGCCACGTTGTGGCGGCCGACGCGTTCGGTCTCGAACATCGAGTAGAAGCTGGCGACCTCGTAGGCCCACACCGGCGGCAGTTCCAGGTACTTGGCCACGCCGACGATCAACTCGTCGGTCAGCCAGCCCTGGTTCTGCTCCTGCGCAGCGTGCAGACCCTGCAGCACCGCCGACCGCTTGCGGTCCGGCGGAAACTTGGTCAGCCAATGATCGATGTGCGCACGCGTCTTGTCGCTCAGCACAACCTGCGGATCGACGTCGCGCGCCGCTTCGAAATTACCCGTCGCCTTCATCGGTCAACCTCACCGAAAACCAAATCGTAAGTACCGATCATCGCCACGACGTCGGCCAGCAAATAGCCACGCACCACCGCGTCCATCGACGACAGATGCGCAAAGCCCGGCGCGCGCAGATGCACGCGGAACGGCTTGTTGGCGCCGTCGGACATCAGGTAGCACCCGAACTCGCCCTTGGGCGCTTCGACCGCGCTATAGGTTTCGCCGGCCGGCACGCAATAGCCCTCACTGAACAGCTTGAAGTGATGGATCAGCGCTTCCATGTCGTCCTTCATGCCTTCGCGGCTGGGCGGAGCGACCTTGAAATTGGTGACCATGACCGGACCGGGATTGGCCTTGAGCCACTTCACGCACTGCTTGATGATGCGGTTGGACTCGCGCATCTCGGCCACGCGTACCAGGTAGCGGTCGTAGCAGTCGCCGTTGGTGCCGACCGGGATATCGAAATCCACTGCGTCGTACTTGGCGTAAGGCTGCTTCTTGCGCAGATCCCACTCGATTCCCGAACCACGCAGCATCGGGCCGGTCATGCCCCAGGCACGCGCCAGATCCGGGCTGATGATGCCGACATCGACGGTGCGCTGCTTCCAGATACGGTTGTCGGTGAGCAGCGTTTCGTATTCGTCCACGCGCGCCGGGAAGGTATTGGTGAATTCCTCCAGGAAGTCCAGCATCGTGCCTTCACGACCGGCGTTACGCTTCTTCAGTGCCCCACCCTTGTGCCAACGGGATTCCTTGTACTTGGGCATGAAGTCGGGCAGATCACGGTACACGCCACCGGGGCGGTAGTAAGCCGCGTGCATGCGCGCACCGCTGACTGCCTCGTAGACGTCCATCAATTCTTCGCGCTCGCGGAATGCATACAGCATCACCGCCATTGCTCCCAGATCGAGCGCGTTGGAGCCGACCCACATCAGGTGGTTCTTGATGCGGGTGATCTCGTCGAACATGGTGCGGATGTACTGCGCACGCTCGGGCGCCTCGATGCCCATCAGGGATTCGATCGCACGTACGTAGGCGTGCTCGTTGCACATCATCGACACGTAGTCCAGGCGATCCATGTACGGAACCGACTGGTTGAAGGGCTTGGACTCGGCCAGCTTTTCGGTGCCACGGTGCAGCAGGCCGATATGCGGATCGGCACGCACCACGGTCTCGCCGTCCATTTCCAGGATCAGGCGCAACACGCCGTGCGCCGCAGGATGCTGCGGGCCGAAGTTCATCGTGTAATTGCGGATTTCCTGCTTGCTTTCCACAGGATTGCTCGCGAAGGCTTCGGTTGCCTGGCGGAACTCACTCACTTGGCAGTCTCCGACTTGCCCACTTCACCAGCGGCAGTCTCATAACGGGCATCGTCGCGAATCACGCGCGGCACGCCGACGCGCGGCTCGACCGAAGTGACCGGCTCGTACACCACGCGCTTGCGCTCTTCGTCGTAACGCACTTCGACGTTGCCGATCAGCGGGAAATCCTTGCGGAACGGGTGGCCGACGAATCCGTAGTCGGTCAGGATGCGGCGCAGATCCGGGTGCCCATCGAACACGATGCCGAACAGGTCGAACGCCTCGCGCTCGAACCAGTTCACGCCCGGCCAGATATCGGTGACCGACGCCACCACCGGCACCTGCTCGTCCGGTGCGTAGCAACGCACGCGCAGACGCTGGTTATGTTGGTAGGAAATCAGTTGCGCGACCACCGCAAAACGCTGCTTGGGCAGCTGCTGCGGCTGGGCACCATCGGAACTTTCCTGGCTGGGGAATTCGCCCCAGGCAAAACGGCCGACGGCCTTGCCTTCGACGCCGCGGCTGAAACCCTGCGATGACACGTCGGCGGTATCCCACTCGTCGCTGCCATAGCCCAGGTAATCGACGCCGCACAGATCGCTGAGCTGCTCGAAACCGAGCTCATCGCGCAGGGCCAGACAGGTGGCATGCCAATCGGCGGCAGCGACTTCCAGCGTCACTTCGCCGCGCGGCAATGCCACGGCGATCTGCGCACCGGCGAAACGTGCCGCAAGTCGGTCAGTGAAGGAAGATGCTTGCTCTGCCATGGGGGCTTGGCTGCTCTCGGTAGGAGAAGACGGGTGTCAGCGTGCGATTGTCTGGGTGCGCCAGATCTTCTTCTGCAGCTGCAGGATGCCGTAGACCAGCGCCTCGGCGGTCGGCGGGCAGCCCGGGACATAGATGTCCACCGGCACGATGCGATCGCAACCGCGCACCACCGAATACGAATAGTGATAGTAGCCGCCGCCATTGGCGCAGCTGCCCATCGAGATGACCCACTTCGGGTCGGGCATCTGGTCGTAGACCTTGCGCAGCGCCGGGGCCATCTTGTTGACCAGCGTGCCGGCCACGATCATCACGTCGGACTGACGCGGCGACGGGCGGAACACCACGCCGTAACGGTCCAGGTCCAGACGCGAGGCGCCGGCGTGCATCATCTCGACCGCACAGCAGGCCAGGCCGAAGGTCATCGGCCACATCGAACCGGTCCGCGCCCAGTTCAGCAGCGCGTCGACGCTGGTGGTCACGTAGCCCTTTTCGAGCAACGGGTTTTCGCCTTCCGGGCGCAGGATGTCTTCCACCCGGCCTTCCGGCATCGGGTTGGTCATCAGACGATCCAGGGTCTGAATCACTCCCATTCCAGCGCTCCCTTCTTCCACACGTAGATAAAGCCGAGGAACAACATGCCGACGAACAGCCCCATGGTGACCAGCGAGCGTGCGCCGATCTCCATGAACACCTGCGTCCACGGCACGATGAAGATGATTTCCAGGTCGAACACGATGAACTGGATCGCGATGAGGTAGTAGCGCACATCGAACTTCATGCGCGCGTCTTCGAAAGCTTCGAAGCCACACTCGTAAGGCGAGAGCTTGCGCGCGTCCGGGGTGCGTGGAGCGAGGAATCGACCGACCAACATCAGCACGATGCCGATACCGGTGGCGACGATCAGAAACAGCAGACTCGGCAAATATTCGGCCAGCACAGCGATTCTCTCTTGCCTCTGCCCGCACGCGCCGCGTGCCGGCATGGGGTATAGGCAGGCCCCGCGCGCGACAAGCGATGCGCAGGAACTGCAGCCAAACAATGGTGCCCAAGAGGGGACTCGAACCCCTACGACCTAAGTCGCTACCACCTCAAGGTAGTGCGTCTACCAATTCCGCCACCTGGGCATACGTTGCGCCGCTGGGCATCCCAGTGCGCAGCGTATTGTAACCGGCTTCAGCGTTTTTGTGCTGGTTCTGAAGCGTTTTCTTCGCTGGCCGCAGGCGCCGGCTGTGCCGGGGCGGACTGCACCGGGGCTGCCGCCGGCGCAGCGGCAGGAGCCGGCTGCGACGGAGCGGTCGGCACGGCACCAGCGGCCGGAGCCTGCGGCAACGGCTGGGTGAGTTCGCCTGCGGCGGCCGGAGCCGGCGTTGCCGACTGCGACATCACGCCCAGGTTCTGGTCCGTTGGACGCGCCCCATGCGTGGCGTACCACGCCATGAACAGGCTGATGCTGAAGAACACCACGGCCAGCCACTTGGTCGACTTGGACAGGAAGTTCGACGCACCCTGCGAACCGAACACCGTGCCCGACGCGCCGGCACCGAAGCCGGAACCGGCCGCCGCACCCGCACCACGCTGCATCAGGATCAGCGCAATCATCGCCAGCGCGACCAGCACGTAGACCACATTGAGGATCAACATCAGCATTTCGAAATCCGTCCCCGGACAAAACTTAATGGGTTAACAAGCAGCCGCCGCACGTGCAATGGCCAGGAAATCTTCGGCAACCAGTGATGCGCCGCCGACCAGCCCCCCATCGACATCGGGCTGTGCGAACAGCTCGCCGGCGTTGTCGGGCTTGACGCTGCCCCCGTACAGGATGGGCAGACCATCCGCAATTCTAGCATCCGCCTTCGCGACTTCGCCACGCAGGAAGGCATGCACGGCCTGGGCCTGCTCGGGGCTGGCGGTGCGGCCGGTGCCGATCGCCCAGATCGGCTCGTAAGCCAGCACCGCGCGGGCAAAGCCCTTGCTGCCCACCAGGGCCAGGACCGGTTCGAGCTGGGCACGTAGGATTGCCTCAGTCTGACCGGCCTCACGCTGTTCCAGCGATTCGCCCACGCACAGCACCGGGATCAATCCGGCGTGGATGGCAGCGGCAAACTTGCGCGCGACCAGCTCGCTACTCTCCTGATGGTACTGGCGCCGCTCGGAATGACCGACCAGGCCATAGCCGGCGCCCACGTCCACCAACATGGTGGCCGAGACTTCGCCGGTGTAGGCACCTTTCTCGTTGCTACTGACGTCCTGGGCTCCAAATGACAGGTGATGTGCCTCGAAATCCTCGATCAGGTCACCGAGGTAAGGCATTGGTGGCAGGATGACGACGTCGACACCCTCCAGGGGCATGTGCGCGGCGACCTTTGCCACCAGTTCGGTGGCAAAGGTGCGGCTGCCATGCAGCTTCCAGTTTCCAGCAACGATCTTTCGACGCATCAGGCGCAGGTTCCTGAGTTGAAGACAGGCGACAGAATAGCCCATGACCTGTCGGCAACCGGCACACTTCTGTCCGCTGCATGTCCCATCCCTCCCCCACCAGGAACCCGTCATGTCCGTTTCGCCTGTCTTTGCGCTGATCACCGGTGCCTCCAGCGGCATCGGCCGCGAGATTGCGCGGGCCTATGCCCGGCGCGGGGTGCCGTTGATCCTGACCGCGCGGCGGGTGGACCGGCTGCAGGCATTGGCGGAGGAATTGCGCAGCGCCGTGCGGGTGGAAGTACTGCCGGCCGATCTGGCCGACCCTGCCGCGGCAGAGGCACTGGCGACGCAAATCCAGCGCAACGGCTGGACGGTGGGCACCCTGGTCAACAACGCCGGCTACGGTGTGCCGGGCCGCTACCTGCACAACGACTGGGCCACGCATGCAAGCTTTCTGCAGGTGATGGTGGGCGCAGTGTGCGAACTGACCTGGCGGCTGTTGCCGATGATTCGTGCCAGCGGCCAGGGCCGCATTCTCAACGTCGCCTCGTTCGCGGCACTGACACCCAGTGCCGATGGGCAGACGCTATACGCGGCCAGCAAGAGTTTCATGCTGCGCTTCAGCGAATCGCTGGCGCTGGAAAACGCCGATTGCGGCGTCAAGGTCTGCGCCCTGTGCCCCGGCTTTGCATGGTCGGAATTCCACGATGTCACCGGCACGCGCGAGGCGATGTCCGCCCTGCCCGGCTGGGCCTGGCTGCAGGCCGATGACGTGGCCGAGTACGGCATCCAGGCGCTGGAGCGCGGCCAGGTGCTGGCGGTGCCGGGCTGGCGCTATCGGCTGGTCCATGCAGCGCTGCGCCTGCTGCCGCATGCGCTTGCCCTGCGGCTGATGGCACGCGGCTCGCACCGGGTGCGGCCGCTGGAGTGAGGCGGCTATGGACGGTCGGCGGAAGGCATCGCATCTGTGCAGGTGCCCGCGTGCCGGGCTTCGACGTGCAGCGGCTGGGCAAAGCGCGATGACCGCGCAAGCGCGCAGTTGAGGAACGTGCACGTGCTCGAACACAGGCCTATCGCATGCCGCAGCGCTCCCGACTCATGCACGCCCGACGAACGACGGCAGGAGACCCGTCGCTCTCAGCGATTGACGATCTCGCCATGCATGGCTGCCAGCCGCGCGAGCAGGCGATTTTGCGTGCGGCGCGGGATCTTTTGCTGGTCCATCGCCCAGTTCAGGTCTTCCACCAGTGCGTTGAAATCGCCTTCGCGAATGACCAGGTGCGCGTGCGCCTGCTGCATCGACTTGGCCGTGTCCGGGCAGGGGCCGTCGGCGACGTGGCAGAACTTCTGCACCAGGCGTGCATTGAGCATGACGATGTTGACGCGGGCGAACTTGTCGACGATGCGCTGGTCGTCGGCGATACGCGAGAGCATGGTTTCCACCAGCGCTTCGATGCCGGCTTGCCCGCCGAGCTCGTCGTAGAGCGTCTGGCGCGGTTGCGTGCTGGCGCAGGCGCTCGTCAGGCCCAGCACGCACAGCAGGCACCAGCGCAGCCATAGGTTCATCAGAACGCCACCTGCAAAGAGAGATAAGGACCACGCTGATCGGCCAGCGTGGCGACATTGCCCAGATCGGCCCAGGCGGCAGTCAGCGAAACGTGCTTGCCGGGGAACCAGGCGACGAACACATCCGCCCACGCCTGCTCGCGCGCGAAGCGCAGGTTGTTCGGTTTGTCGCGATATTCCACGCCCACCGCCCAGGATGGCGACAGCACGACGGCGGCACTGGCCTCGGGCACCAGACGATAACCGTTACGCCGGTCGCCGCCGAAACCGAGCAAGCCGGTCTGGTTGGCGCGGGTGGCGCGCACCGTGCCGTTGAGCAGCAGCTGGTACCCGCCAGCGCCCTGCAGCAACAAGCGGCTTGCACTGAGGTAGACGTCCGTGCCGTGATCGTCGCGCGCACCGATTGCCAACGGCAAGGTCCCGTTGCGCAAGCGCTTGTACTGCACGCCCAGGCTGACTTGCGGTGCATGCCCGTAGACCAGGTCGCCGGCCAGTCGCACCTTGGCACCGAACACGTCCTGGCCGAGCGCATTCCACGGCAAGCCGAGCCGGTCCTGCAGCGCGCCCAGATCCAGACGCTGGCGTGCAAGCGACAGCTCCAGCCGATTACCGACCGTAAGCGCCGCGCCCTGCACATCGAGGCGGTAATCGCCGCTATCCACATGCGTGGCGAACAGCACGGTGCCCAACTCATCGCGCGTGCCGTAACCCGACAACGTGGCCCATGGCACGATGCCGCCACCGCTGCTGCCTTCGATCATCGACACGCCACCGGTGGCGAGCAGGCGCCCGTCGCCAGCCATTGCCTTCAATGGCGCGAACGCACCGGCAGCAACCGTCACGACGAGGGCGACACGCAGACACGCGCTCATCGCTGCATGCCCGCATGGGCTGCCGACGGCATGCCCAGTTGGCGCATGCACCACGCCACCAGCGGCGCCTCTTCCAGCGGCGGCGCGTACAGGTAGCCCTGCACCATGTCGCAGCCATAGCCGCGTAGCAGGCCCAGGGCCGTGGTGTTTTCGACGCCTTCGGCGATCACGCTCAGGCCGAGGTTGTGGCCCAGGTCGATCGTGCTGCGCACGATGAATGCATCGTCGGTGCCTTCGGCCAGCTGCATCACGAAGCTCTTGTCGATCTTCAATTCGTTCACCGGCATGCGCTTGAGTTGGGCCAACGAGGAATAGCCGGTGCCGAAGTCGTCGATGGACAGACGCACACCCACGCCACGCAACTGATGCAGCATGTGCAGCGCAGATTCGACATCGCGCATCAGCGCGCTTTCGGTCAACTCCAAAGTGACCGACTGCGCCGGCACGGCGTGCTGCTCCAGCCGCGCACGCACGTAGTCGGGCAGACCCGGATCGGACAGATCAAGGGCCGACAGGTTGATCGCCATGCCCAGCTCCAGGCCTTGCGCGCGCCAGTGCGCCTGGCAGCGCAGTGCCTCGTCCAGCACGAAGCGGGTCAACGGGTGGATCACGCCGGAATGCTCGGCCAGCGGAATGAATTCGTCCGGGCCGATCGGGCCCAGCGTCGGGTGATGCCAGCGCACCAGCACTTCGACCTGTTCGACACGGTCGGTCCGCAGGCAGATCTTGGGCTGGAAGCGCAAGGTCAACTCGTTGCCGCCGATGGCCTGGCGCAGATCGCCGGTGAGCCGCAGCCGGCGCAGATGCTGCTCGTCCTGGCCCATGCGGTAGACGCTGGCGCCGATGGTGGTCACATCGCCCACCTGGCGCCGTGCGATATCGGCGCGACGCAGCAAGGTGTCCGGGTCGGCACCATGCTCGGGAATCAGCGCGATGCCGATGCTGGCTTCAAGCTGGATGCGTGCCTGCGGCAAGGCCAGCGGACGGCGCAATTGCAGCAGCAGCCGTTGTGCGTCCAGCTGCACGCTGTTCGCATCGGCCTGCGCCACCACCACCATGAACTCGTCGCTACCCAGGCGCCCGACCAGGTTTGGCGCGTGCACCACATCGGCAAGCCGCCGCCCGGCTTCGACCAGCACCTGGTCGGCAAAATCATGGCCCAGGCTGTCGTTGAGCTCCTTGAAACGCTCCAGATCCAGGATCAGCACGGCCGCGGTGCCACCGGAAGCGACGGTGTGTTCGACCACCTCCTTCAACCGCTCCAGCAGCCACAAACGATTAGGCAAGCCGGTGAGTGCGTCGTGCCGCGCCTGATGCAGGATGTGCTGCTCACGGCTGGCGATCTGCTGCTGCATCCGCCCGAAGCTGTCGGCCAGCTCGGCCAGCTCGCGGCCCGGCGGCACGTCCACTGCCGTCTGGTAATCGCCACGCTGGATGCGCCGGGCGGCCTGCACCAGTTGCGCCACCGGCTTGCTGACGCTACGCGCCAGAAAGATCGCCACGCCCAGGGCCGCAGCCGTGGCCAGACCGGCCAGCAACAGGATGCGCAACTTGAGAATGCGATACGGCGCAATCGCCCGGTCCAGCGACGCCTGCAAGGCCACCCGCACATGGCTGTCGCCCTGGATCGGTTGCAGCTTGACCAGGTAGCGCGACTGGCCCAGCGTCAGCGCAATCGCTGCGGCCTGGGTGCGCTCGGCGGTGGGCAACTGCTGCGCAAATTCGGCACGCGCGGGCGGCTCCAACGTCGACGCGAGCACGTGCACAGGCGGGCCGTCGGTAAAGAACGTGGCATCCAACCCGGTGGTCGTGCGGAAATCCTGGGCCAGGCCCTCGCCGGATTCGTTGCCGATCGCAATCCAGCCGACGCGACTCGGCGCCAGCACCTGGACCACGGCCAGCCGCACGATCTGCTGATTCAGTGCAACCACCCCCACCGCACGACCATCGCGCTGCGCCTGCTGCAACAGGGCCTGCACCGCGCGCAATTGCTCGGCCTGGGGCAGATCGGCCAGGCCGGTCAAAAATTCGCCATCCGGCGAGAGCAGCACCGCAGTCTGCGCGGACATGCGCGCGGCATGATTGCGTAGCGCCGACTGCATGGTGGGCACATCCCCGCTGGCCACCGCAGCACGAAAGCCGAAATCATCGGCCAGCACCGAGGCCGATTGCAGTAGTTGTTCGTCGCGGCGCAAGTTGATGCGCTGCCAGACGCGCTCGCCGATCTGCAGTTCTTCGCCCAGCTGCGCCTTGACGCTGCGATCGGTTGCCAGCTGCACCGCAATGAAGGTCAGTGCCTGGGTAGCCAGGACGACCAGCACCAGCAGGACCGCGATGCGGGTATGCAGTCGCATCGCCCTCATGGATGGGTCTTCTTCGGCTCGGCGCGGCGAAATTTATCCTGCAACGCGCGGACGCGCGCATCCGGCGGCGCCACCATCGGTGCCGCGCCCGTGGTCTGTACGGTGATGCGGCGCTGCACCGGGTCGCGCGCGACGACCAGCGGCTCGGACACTGCAGCGCCCTTGATGCGGGGATGCCACACGCGCAGCGTGTAGTTGCCGGCGGGCGCATCGAGCTGCACGCGCCCGTCGCTGCCGGTCTTGCCGAAATACGGGGTCTCCAGCACCACGATATAGCCCAGCATCCAGTCATGGATATTGCAGCCCACCGTCACCAGACCGGCTTGATCGAAGCGCACCGGCGCGGCCGTGGTGCCCTGGAACAGCGGCAGTTCAAAGCGCTTGGCCGGCGAGAACGAATACACCTGATGGCGGATCTGATCGTTGTTCGGAAACCGCACCGACGTGCCGGTGCGCACCGCCAACACCGCAGGCACGAACTGCGAATTGACCTGGTCCATCTCCACGGTCTTGCCGGCACTGGCCGCGGCGGGCCGCGGCAACTCCAGGCTGACCACTGCATCGACCAGGACGCCGTTGGCATCGGCCACCGCCACGCTCACCGGCGCTGCTGCCAGCGGCACTGCCACGCCGCAGAGCGCAAGCAGGCCCAGCGCCCCCATGTGTTTGATCCCCTGCATCCGCATGCGCCCCCTGACCGTGCAATCGGCAGCGGGCGCCAGGCGAGTCCGACGTCGCGCTAGCGATCAGACTGGATTATCGGCGCGGGTGAACGCAAGCTTTAACCAGACGCGAGCACAATTTTATGAATAAAACTGTGGTCGCAGTCATGGGCAATGTTGCGAGCGCGACTACGGGCTGTGCGCACTGCCTGCCGCCCATGCGCGGCGCGGCCATTGCCGCGCACAGCGCCAGCGACGACCACACCGCTTACTTCAGCTTGATCTCGCGCAGACGCTCTTCCAGGAAGCCGTGTGCGGTGATCGGCTCGGGATACCGGCTCGGGTTGTCGGCACTGATGCACGAGGGCAACACGTCGATCAGGAAATCCGGGTTGGGGTGCAGGAAGAACGGCACCGAATAGCGCGGCTTGCGCGCGGCTTCACCGGGCGGATTGACCACGCGATGGATCGTGGATGGATACACGTGGTTGGTCAGGCGCTGCAGCATGTCGCCGATATTGACCACGATGGTGTCGGCGTCGGCAGTGAACGGCACCCACTCGCCATCGTTGGAACGTACTTCCAGCCCGGCGGCACTGGCACCGACCAGCAAGGTGATGAAGTTGATGTCGCCATGCGCGCCGGCACGCACGTTCGGGATGTCGTCGCTGGTGATCGGCGGGTAGTGGATCGGCCGCAGGATCGAATTGCCGTTGTTGGTCTTGTCGACGAAATAGTCCTGCGGCAGACCGATATGCAGTGCCAGCGCGGAGAGCACGCGCGAGCCGAGTTGATCCAGCTGCTGGTACAGCTGATAGCCACGCTCACGGAAATCCGGCACTTCCTCCGGCCACAGGTTCGGCGGCATCACCGCGCGATACGGCGAGTCGTCCGGAATCTCGCGACCGATATGCCAGAACTCCTTCAGGTCGAAGTGCTTGGAATCCTTGGCGGTTTCCACACCGAAGGCGGTATAGCCGCGTGCGCCGCCGCTGCCCGGCACGTGATAGCGCCGCTTCACCTCCTCGGGCAAGGCAAAAAACGCCTTGAACACTTCGTAGGCAGCATCGATGTCGGCCTGGGCGATGCCGTGATTGCGGATGCCGGCAAAGCCCCACTGCCGATAGGCTGCGCCGAGTTCGGCGACGAAGGCGTCGCGGTCGCTGTCGAAGCGGGTGATGTCCAGGGTGGGGATGCGGGCGCTCATACGGGTGTCTGCAATGGAAGTTTGAAAAGGTCGAGAGAGCCTGCGGCTCAGATCAGCAGGCGATACAACAGGTAGAACGTCGCGGCCTTGGCCACGATCACGCAGACGCCAATGATCAGCGACTCACGCCGCGTCACGCACCGCACCTGAGAGTCGGTCGAGCGTGTCCTGCATCAGGCCGGCGTCGTCGGCTTCCACGGTCACGCGCACCACCGGCTCGGTACCGGACGGACGCAGGAACGCACGCCCCCGGCCCTGCACGGCCGCCTGCGCCTGCTGCAGCGCCTGCTGCACGCTCGCCGCCTCGACGATGGCCTTTGCCGCGCCGCCGCCCAGACGCACGTTGACCGTCTTTTGCGGCACCTTGGTCAGGTCGCGCAAGGCCTCGCGCAGGCTGTGGCCATCGCGGCTGAGGGCTTCGAGCACCTGCAGCGCACTGACGATGCCGTCGCCGGTGCTCGCGCGGTCCAGGCACAGCAGATGGCCGGAGGTTTCTCCGCCCAGCGTGCCGCCGCCTTCGACCAGCGCCTGATGCACATAACGGTCGCCCACCTTGGCGCGCTGGAACGGGATGCGCAGCGCCGCCAGCGCCGGCTCCAGCCCGTAATTGGTCATCAAGGTGCCGACCACGGTGCCGGTGAGCCGGCCGCTGGCCTGCCAGGAGCGCGCAAGCACATACAGCAGGTCGTCGCCATCGACCGGGTTGCCCTGGTCGTCGGCCATCAGCACGCGGTCGCCGTCACCGTCGAAGGCAATGCCCAGCTGCGCCCCGCTCTCGCGCACCTTGGCGGCGAGATTGTCGATATGCGTGGAGCCGACACCGTCGTTGATGTTGAGCCCGTCCGGCGCTGCACCGATCACTACCACTTCAGCGCCCAGCTCGCGAAACAGCATCGGGGCGATGTGATAGGTGGCGCCATGCGCGCAGTCCAGCACCATCTTCAGGCCCTGCAGGGTGAAGCCGCGCGCCACGCTGGCCTTGCAGAACTCGATATAGCGGCCGATCGCATCGCGGGTGCGGATCGCCTTGCCCAGGCGCTCGGATTCCACGGTATGGAACGGCTCATCGAGTGCGGCTTCGATGGCCGCCTCGGTCGCATCGTCGAGCTTTTCGCCTTCGGCAGAGAAGAACTTGATGCCGTTGTCGTAATGGGGATTGTGCGAGGCGCTGATCACCACGCCGGCATCGGCACGCAAGGTACTGGTCAGAAACGCGATGGCCGGCGTCGGCATCGGGCCGATCATCTGCACATCGGCGCCTGCCGCCACCAGGCCGGCTTCCAGCGCCGCTTCGAACATGTAGCCGGAAATGCGCGTGTCCTTGCCGATCAACACCAGCGGCCGCTTGCTGCGGCCCTGCGTCAACACGCGTCCGAGCGCATTGCCCAGACGCAGCACGAAATCGGCCGAGATCACGCCCTGCCCGACCCGACCGCGAATGCCGTCGGTGCCGAAATATTTGCGGGCGCTCATGGAGCCAGGACCCGGGACCCGGGACCGGGGACCCGGGAGGAGCAGCCATCGGACGTACGCAGGCAGCAGACCACGCTTTTCCCGGGTCCCCGGTCCCGGGTCCCGGGCCCCGTCAGCCCCCTCATGCCACCGCCTCCTGTGGACGCGGCTGACGCATCATCATCGCGCTCAGCTCGGCAATGCGGTCACGCATCTGGCGGCGGTCGCAGATCTGGTCGATGGCGCCGTGGTCGAGCAGGAACTCCGAACGCTGGAAACCTTCAGGCAGGGTCTCGCGCACGGTCTGCTCGATCACGCGCGGGCCGGCGAAACCGATCAGCGCATGCGGCTCGGCGATGTTGATGTCGCCCAGCATCGCGAACGACGCCGACACGCCACCGGTGGTGGGATGGGTCAGCACCGAGATGTACGGCAGGCCGGCTTCGCGCAGGCGCCCGAGTGCCGCGGAGGTCTTGGCCATCTGCATCAGCGAGAACAGGCCTTCCTGCATGCGCGCACCGCCGCTGGCGGAGAAGCACACGAACGGGCAGCCCACTTCCAGCGCTACTTCGGCAGCGCGTGCAAAACGCTCGCCGACCACCGATCCCATCGAGCCGCCCATGAAGGCGAAGTCGAAGGCGGCGGCGACCAGCGGGTTGCCCTTGAGCGTGCCGCGCATGGCGATCAGCGCGTCGTATTCGCCGCTGGCCTTCTGGCTGGCCTTGATGCGCTCACCGTAGCGCTTCTGGTCCTTGAACTTGAGCACGTCGACCGGGCCAAGTTGGGCGGCGATCTCGGTGGTTGCGGTGTCCGGGTCGAACAGCGAGTTCAGACGCGCGCGCGCGCGGATCGCCATGTGGTGGTCGCACTTCGGGCACACCTCGAGGTTTTCCTCGAGTTCCGGGCCGTATAGTGCGCTACCGCAGTTGCTGCACTTTTCCCACAGCCCCTCGGGGACGCTGCGCTTCTTGGCCGGGGTGTTCTCGGTGCGGATGCCGGAGGGCATCAATTTGCTGAGCCAGCTCATTCGATTTCGTAAAAAGCACCCCTACGGGGCGACAGTACTCAGTGTACCAGTCCGATACCCGACGCTTTCGTACGCCCGAGTATCGAGACATCATCAAGAAAATTAAACAGGCAGCCGCCAGTCGGTAAGAACTTCCATGAGGAACGCGATTGTGATAATGGGAAAATCGGCACCGAGAGTTTTATATGGTGCGCTACAGCAGTCATGCCCCAAATCAGGTACGTATAGCCACAAATGGAATAGCCCCTATAGACAAACGTGAACAAGGATCGATCATGAAAATCCCAGCATGCCTTGCAGCCCTCTTACTCCTGGTCTCCGTTGTCGGTAGCAGCCAGGCTCAGGTAAAAATGTGCGGAAGCGAGACCAGCGCACAGCTTCCGAGCAAGACAACGTCGCACATCAATCCAGATGGCTCGATGACAATACGGGTACCTACTGGGTGGTTCATGTTTACCCAGGAAAAAGGTGTCTGGGCAATCAGCCCGACTGCCGTCCTGACCTGCGCATGTCCTGGAGGGTCTGGATGCAGTCCCACATTGCTTCCCAATGGGCAGACTTTTTGTGCGATGAGTTCAGACTGCACCCAGTGCAATCGCGGCGGAAGCACCGCGATGTATCCGGTTCCGCAAGATCAAATCGGCGTGACTTTCGCCAGCGTCGATGAAGTCAAACGCTTGCCACGGGTCGATCCACGCTTTTTGTCGATCCCCGATGTCAGAAAGGATCTACTTGCATTCAAAAAGGCCCTTGGCATTCCGGTAGAGGCTAGCGGGCGCGATGCCGTGTGGATCCGCCTATACGGTTATGTCGCACCAATGGACGTTCCCGATGGCTATCAGATCCCTATGACTGGCTCTGCGACTGAAAACATGGCGCTCGGCTTGCTGGTAAGCCAATCTATTCGGGTTCCTTCGGCTGCAGTGAAATGCAGTTGCAGCAGCGGAGGAAGTTGCAAGCTTGAATCCAATTTCGGGGTCAAGGTATGCAACGCAGCCGCATGCGCGACCTGCAGCATGACTTACTGATCGCGGGACAGATCAGCGGTCCAATTCCCGGCGCAATGGGACCAGAAAGGCTTCGGCGCCTTCGCGGGCACTGCGGACGTCGTCTGCGTCGGCCAGGGCAGCGACCAGGGCGCTGCCTACCACCACGCCGTCGGCATCCACGGCCATGGCCTTGGCGCTGGCGGCGTCCTTGATGCCGAAGCCGGCCACCACTGGCGCACCGGCACGTTGCCGCAGCTGGCGCAGGCGGTCGCTGGCGGCATGGGTGTCGAGCAGGTTGGAGGCGCCGGTGACGCCAGCAAAGCTGACGTAGTAGAGGTAGCCCTGCGCCGTGCTGCACAACATGTCCAGGCGCTGCTCGCTGGTGGTCGGCGATGCCAGCGCAATCAGCGCCAGCCCGACCTCGCTGAAGATGTGGCGGGTTTCGTCCGCCTCTTCCGGCGGCAGGTCGACCAGCAACAGACCGTCAACGCCCGCCGCGACGGCGGCTTCGGCGAACCGGCGCGTGCCGTGGATTTCGATCGGGTTGAGATAGCCCATCAGCACCACCGGGGTGGTGGCATCTTCGCGGCGGAATTCGTGCACCGCTTCCAGCACATAGGCCAGGCCGGCACCGCGTGCCAGCGCGCGCTCGGAGCTGCGCTGGATGGTAGGACCGTCGGCCATGGGGTCGGAGAACGGCACGCCCAGCTCGATGACGTCGGCACCGGCGCGCACCAGCGCGTGCATCACCGGGACGGTGGCTTCCAGCGATGGGTCGCCGGCGGTGATGAAGGGGATCAGTGCCTTGCGCCCATTGGCACGCAGCTCGGCGAAGCGGGAATCGATACGACGCATGAAATCACTCGAACAAGGGAGGGAAGCCAGCCGCCATGGAAGCTCAGGTGGCAAAGAAATACCGCATCAGCGCAAAGCACAGTGCAAACAGGTAGCCGTAGGAAAATCGATCGATGCGGAACACCGGGTCGCCGCGCCGCGCTCGCCACGCACCAAGCGCGGCCATCAGCCCACCGGCGACCAGTGGCGCGATCACTACCGCTGCCAGTCGCGCACCGTGGGTCGCCGTGAGGTGCTGCGGCAGCAGCCAGAGACTGACACCGCCAAGCAGTGCACCCAGGATTGCGTAGCCCACTGCCGCCAGCCCTGGCGAGGGCCTGCGCTCCAACGACTCGGCGACAGAGTGCAGGCCCAGTTCGATCAGCATCTCGGCCAAGGCCTGCAGCAGCACCTCGGCTACCAACTGGATGATTCCTTCGAGCATCGCTGCGTCCCTGCATCCGGATAGAGCGTTAGCCGCAACCACGCTTAGAGCGCGATTCCCTCGCGCGCGGCGATGGTGTGCACGTCCTTGTCGCCACGCCCGGACAGGTTGCACAACACCAGCGCATCCTTGGGCAGCTCGCGCGCCAGCTTGATCGACTGCGCCACCGCATGGCTGGACTCCAGCGCTGCCAGAATGCCCTCGGTGTGCGCCAGCAGGTGGAAGGCGGCCATCGCCTCGTCGTCGGTGATGCCCTGATACACCGCGCGGCCGCTGTCGGACAGGAACGAATGCTCCGGACCCACGCCGGGGTAATCCAGGCCGGCGGAGATCGAGTGGGTTTCGGTAATCTGGCCGTCGTCGTCGCAGATCACGTAGGTGCGGTTGCCGTGCAGCACGCCGGGGCGCCCGGCGGCGATCGATGCCGCGTGGCGACCGGTGGCGATGCCGTCGCCGGCCGCTTCGGCGCCGTAGATCTTCACGCCGGGGTCGTTGAGGAAGGCATGGAACAGGCCGATCGCATTACTGCCGCCGCCCACGCAGGCGCTGATCGCATCCGGCAGCCGGCCGTAGTCCTGCAGCATCTGCTCGCGCGCTTCGCGCCCGACGATGGCATTGAAGTCGCGCACCATGCGCGGATACGGGTCGGGGCCGGCAACGGTACCGATGATGTAGAAGGTATCGCGCACGTTGGTCACCCAGTCGCGCATCGCTTCGTTGAGCGCGTCCTTGAGCGTGGCCGAACCGGAGGTCACCGGAATCACCGTCGCGCCCAGCAGCTTCATGCGGTAGACGTTGATCTTCTGCCGCTCGATATCGGTGGCGCCCATGTAGACCACGCATTCCAGGCCCAGGCGCGCTGCGACCGTGGCGCTGGCCACGCCATGCTGGCCGGCGCCGGTCTCGGCGATGATGCGGGTCTTGCCCATGCGGCTGGCCAGCAGCGCCTGGCCGATGGTGTTGTTGATCTTGTGCGCGCCGGTGTGGTTCAGGTCTTCGCGCTTGAGCAGGATCTGTGCCCCGCCCACTTCGCGACTGAGCCGCTCGGCATGATAGATCGGGCTGGGCCGGCCGACGTAATGCTTGAGGTCCTTGTCGTATTCGGCGATGAAGCTCGGATCCTGGCGCGCCTGGTCATAGGCGGCGGACAGCTCCTGCAATGGACCGATCAAGGTTTCGGCGACGAAGCGGCCGCCGAACTTGCCGAAATGGCCGGCAGCATCCGGGTAGGCGTAAAAGTCACTGATGGGCTGGGCCGACATGGGAATCCTCTGCAACGGTGCGGTCATACGCGAGGCCGTCACTCTACCCCAGCCCGGGGCGGCGATAAATCGATAAGATTGCTGCAACCTGTGATCTGAGCTCACACATGAGCAGTCTACTCCCACCACTGGCGGCCTTGCGCGCCTTCGAAGCCGCCGCACGCCTGCAGAGCGTCAGCCGCGCGGCGCAGGAGCTGCACGTGACCCATGGCGCCATCAGCCGCCACGTCCGCGCGCTGGAACACGCCCTGGGTGCGGCCCTGTTTGTCCGCCAGGGCCGCGGCCTGGTATTGACCGCTGCCGGCGCGCGCTTGCGCGATGCCACCGGGGAAGGGTTCGCCCTGATTGCCGACACCTGGGCCGGTCTGCGACGCCCGGCCACCGAGGCGCCATTGGTGCTGGGCTGCTCCGGCAGCCTGCTTGCCCGCTGGGTCATCCCGCGCCTGGGCCAGTTGCAACACGACCTTCCGGACATGCGCCTGCACCTGTCGGCCAACGAACAACCGCCCGGCGCGGATCTGGATGGCCTGGACGCGGCCTTGTTGCTGGACACCCCACCCTGGCCCGGCAACTGGCAGGTGCATGACCTGGGCGTGGAATGGATCGGGCCGGTGCTCAGCCCGCACCTTGCCTCGGCCTTGCGGCTCGCTGGCAACCGCCCGGCCGCCCTGCTCGATCACGCCGTGCTGCACACCCGTTCGCGCCCACAGGCGTGGCCGGAATGGGCCCAGGCCCACGGCCTGGCGCCCGACGCGTTGCGGCTGGGAACCGAATTCGAACATCTGGTCTATCTGCTGGAGGCGGCCGCCGCGGGCCTGGGCATCGCGATCGCCCCACAGGCCCTGGTCGCGGCCGATCTGGCAGCCGGGCGCCTGCTGGCGCCCTGGGGATTTACCGCCACCCGCGGCCGTTGGGTGCTATGCGCCGCAAAGCGCAACCCGGACCCACGCATCGCCCAGCTGGCGGATTGGCTAGGCAGCGCCCTGGCAAACGATCAACACACCTCGCCGGCCATGCATGCCGCAGCCACCTGAGCCGCATCGCAAGCGGCCGTCGCACGACCGCGGCGCCAGCACGGCTGATAACGACCATGCACCGACGACACGATTACCAGGCGAAAGACCACGCACCGATGTCGCTACCAACGAGGCGCGGAACGACACGTCTAGGCATCGCAAGCGGGAAAGCTGCGGTCACTGACTGAATCGCTCAAGCGGACAGGCTCCACCTCAGCGCAACCGGAATAACAACAACGCGCGAGTCTAAAGCTGCCCACCTGATCGAAGGCAGAAACTGCCAGCGCGCAGACGCGCACGCCTTGCCCAATCAACCAATCGCCTCAACCCACCGCTGTTACGAATCCCGACTCCCGACCTCACCCCATCTCGTGACAATCGGCGCGGCGCACCTCTTCGACAAACTTGCGCATCTTGTGGCCATCCTTGATGCCGGGCGCAAGTTCCACACCACTGGAGACATCCACGCCCCAGGGCAGCGTCGCGACGATCGCGTCGAACACATTGTCGGCGGTGATGCCGCCGGCAAGAAGAAATGGGCGGTGCAAGCCGGTGGGGAGTCGCGACCAGTCGAAGGTCTTGCCGGTACCGCCGCCAGCGCCAGGTGCATGGCTATCGAACAGGAAACCGGCCGTATTGGGATAGGCCAGCTGCAGCGTGCGTGCATTGGCGTCTTCGCCGTTCACGCCGGCGCTGCCCATCGGCACGGCCTTCAGATACGGCAGGTTGAAACTGCGGCAGAACGCGTCGTCTTCCTCGCCGTGGAACTGCAGCAGGGTCGGGCGCACGGTACGCACCACCTCACGCACTTCTTCCTTGGAATTGTTGCGGAACAGGGCCACCACATCGACCATCGGCGCGGTGGCCTGGCGCATGGCGCGCGCCTCGGCCGGCGCCACGCGGCGCGGGCTGCCGTGGGCAAAGATGAAACCTACCGCGTCCACACCCAGCTCCCCGGCCAGTCGGATGTCACCGGCGCGGGTCATGCCACAGAACTTGATACGGGTGCGGTACAGCGATCGATTCATTGGGTCACCTCGGCGGGCAGAAGCCACTCTGCAGGATACAGAGGCCCGATAAACACCAGACCTTGTGGCGGCGCTGTCGGCCCGGCAACCGTGCGGTCGCGCCCGGCGAGCAACGTCGCGATCCAGTCGGCCGGCTGTTCGCCGGTTCCGACCAACATCAGCGAGCCCACAATATTCCGCACCATGTGATGAAGGAATGCATTGGCCTGCACCTGCACCTCCACCACTTCGCCGATGCGCTGCACGCTGATTGCCTGCAGGTTGCGACGCGCATGCAAGGCCTGGCATTGCACGCTGCGAAACGCGCTGAAGTCGTTTTCGCCCAGCAAGGCCTGGGCGGCAGCATGCATGGCCTGGGCATCGAGCGGCCGACGTTCCCAGCTCAGCGTCTGCCGATACAGTGCCGGGCGGATCTGACGATTCAGCAGGCGGTAGCGATACCGCCGGGCGCGCGCGGAAAAGCGCGCATGGAAGTCGTCGGCAACGGGCACGCACCAGCGCACCGCGATCGAAGCCGGCAGCCGCGCCGTGGTGCCCAGCATCCAGCCACGCGGCTGACGTCGCGCATCGCTGTCGAAGTGCACCACCTGGCATTCGCCATGCACGCCGGCGTCGGTTCGCCCTGCGCAGACCACCTGGGTCGGGGCATCGGCCACCGACGACAGCGCCGTCTGCAGGCTGGCCTGCACGCTCGGCCCGCCATGCTCGCCCAGTTGCTGCCAGCCCTGAAACTCGCTGCCGTCATATTCCACGCCCAGCGCGTAACGCATCGGTACCTGCCCTATGAATGAATCGATGAAACCGAACGCCGGTCATGCCGACGCCGCCATCGCAGGCAGGTGCCAGCACAGCCCCGCTGTGCGGAGAAGGTGAAGTGTACGAGCAGCGTTGTCCGATAGCATCGGCCGATGGCGAGCCGCGGTAGCACGCGGCTCACACAGGCGCGCGGTCAGTCGTTTGACGCGATCGTGCGCTCGGACCACACGGCCAGCGTGGTGCCGCCGGGCTCGCGGAAGTGGAACCGGCTGCCACCCGGAAAGCCGAAGACCGGCTTGACGATCTCGCCGCCGGCGGCGCGCACCCGATCGAGCATCGGCGTCAGGTCGTCGGCATACAGCACGACCAGGGGGCCGCCTTCTGCCGGAGCGGGCGTGCCGGCGCGGTAGAAGCCGCCATCCAGGCGGCCGTCGTTGAAGGCCAGGTAGTCCGGCCCGTAGGCCTGGAACTGCCAGCCGAACACGGTTTCGAAGAAGGCCCGGCTGGCATCGGGATCGGTGGATGCGAACTCCACGTAGTCGATCCGTCGCTCGCGCACCGCAAGGCTGTCCATGGCCGGGCTCATGCCAGGCGTTCCAGCAGTTCGGCGGCTTCGGCGCGGGTGGCATCATCGCCGGTGGCCGCAACTTCCAGCAGCAGGCCGCGCGCCGTGTCCTTGTCGCCCAGGTCCATGTACGCCACCGCCAGTTCCAGGCGGTCACGGCCTGCGGAGGCAACCTCCCTGCGGCCCACCGCGCCGGGTGCAGCCGCTGCCAGCGGAGTCGCAGGGGCCGGAACGACATCCTGGGCCGCGCGTTCGACGTCGAAGCCGTCCTGGACGCCATCGTGCGCAGCCGACGCTCCCGCGGATGGGACGCCGAGGTCGGGCGCGCGCTCCGCGTGCACGGGCTGGACAGGCTCGGCCTGCTCGGGCGCCTGCGACGCGTCAGACGGGAACGGGGCATCGGTGGCCTGGAACGCGGCGGCCGGTGGCGACGATGCCGCCGGGGTGGCACGCAGCGAACGCCACTCGTCGCTGTTGACCACCGGCGGCGGCGCCGCTGGCTCGGACAGCAGCGGCTCGCGCCGCAGCACCTCCGACAACGGCGGCTGCACGTCATGGGTGCGCTCGTCTTCGCGCAGGTCGACCTGTTCGAATTCGGTTTCGTCCACCACATCGCGCTCGCTCGGCTCGGTGGCGTGCACCTCGTCCTGCGGCTCGCCGCCATCGGCCGGCGCGACCGGTGGCACGAAATCGAACTGGCGCCGCGGCAACGGCGGCAACGGCGAGGGCTTGCGGCGACGCGCGGCCAGCCACGCGACAACCGCGGCCACGATCAGCACCAGCCCACCGATCAGCCACAGCGGGAAGCCACCACCTTGCGGTGCTGCCTGCGGCGCCTCGGCAAGGCGCTTCTGCGCGGCGGCCAGGTCGGTGTCCTTCATCGCGATCAAGGCTTGCTGCTGCTGCTTGAGCTTTTCCAGATCGGCCACGCGTGAGCGCAGGTCCTGCAATTCCGCATCGCGGGTGGCGATGTCTTCCTTGGCCTGTTGCAACTGTTGGTTGGCCGCCATCTCGCCCTCGCCTTCGGCACTGGTGCCGGACGTAGCGCCGGCGGTGTTGGTCTGACTCGCCACTGCCGGGGCGATTTCGAGCCGCGCGCCGGCACCGGGTGCGGTGGACGCGGGCGGGGCCGGGGCTGTCGCCGCCGCGGCACCGGCATCGGCCGGTTGCGGAATGGCCGACCGCGCCTGACGCCACTGGGCAGCCTGCTCGCGCACCATCACGGTGGCTTCGGCAGCACCGACCTGCGCCAGCGCGTCTTCCTGCGGGGTGCGCAGCACTGCGCCCTGCTTCAGTCGATTGATGTTGCCGTTGACGAAGGCATCGGGATTGGTGCGCAGCAGCGCCAGCATGGTCTGGTCCAGCGAATGCCCGCTGGAACGTGCCAGGCGCGCCGCGATCTCCGACAAGGTCTGGCCCGAGCGCACGGCCGGCAGCACATCGCCGGCCTGCGACGCCGCGGTGGTGGCCGGGGCGGGCCGTGAGGGCGCCGCGGCGGCACTGGGAGCGCCCTGCACAGCGCGTTCGACCGCCGCCTGCGCAGCCGCCGGCTCACGGGCGATGGTATTGCTGGCGCCGGCGCGCGGCGCCTCGATGGCGGGCTCGGCGATCGCGGCAGCGGTGTTGGGCGCATCGACCAGGGCGGCGTACTCGCGCACCAAACGGCCCTGGCCCCACTCCACTTCGATCAGGAAGTTGATCGCCGGTTGATCCACCGGCTGACTGCTGGTCACCCGGATCACCGCCCGCCCGCGCGCATCCTGCGCGAACTGGAACTGCAGACTGCTGACCAGACCCTGCGGCCGCTCCAGTCCGACGCGCGCGAAGGTGGTGGCCGACGCCAGTGCCACGCGGGCGTTGTCGAGCTCGCCCGGCTCGTTGGAGATGACCGGAATTTCGGCCACCAACGGCTGCCCGGGCTTGGACAGCACCCGGATATCGCCAAGCCCCAATGCCATGGCTGCGCCACTGCAGGCCATCAGCAGCAACGCACCCAACCCGTGTATCGGACGCATCGCGCCCCTGCCCCTATGTTTCATGGGCATCAATATAGCCGCTGGATGAGCGAAAAAGTCGGCGACCCCGTGCAGAGCGCACAAGCCGTCGCAATGCGACATCCATGCGTCAGGTCATCGGTAGGAGCGCGCTTGTGCGCGGTGGGGCTTCACCGGGAAAGCCCCATCGCGCGCAAGCGCGCCCCTACGCAGCCGACGGATCAGCCTTCCTGGGCGACCAGTTCGGCCAGCTGCACCGCGTTGAGTGCAGCGCCCTTGCGGATGTTGTCGGAGACGATCCACAGGTTCAGGCCACGCGGGTGCGAGAAGTCTTCGCGGATGCGGCCGACGAACACCGCGTCCTTGCCGGAGGCATGGGTCACCGGGGTCGGGTAGCCGCCAGGCTTGCGCTCGTCCACCACTTCCACGCCCGGCGATGCAGCCAGCAGGGCACGCGCCTGCTCGACGGTGATCTTGTCGCGGGTTTCGATCGCCACCGCTTCGGAGTGGCCGTAGAACACCGGCACGCGCACTGCCGTCGGGTTCACCTGGATGCTGTCGTCGCCGAGGATCTTGCGGGTCTCCCAGACCAGCTTCATCTCTTCCTTGGTGTAGCCGTTGTCCTGGAAGTCGTCGATGTGCGGGATCAGGTTGAAGGCAATCTGCACCGGAAAGCGCTGCGGGTCGATGTCCTGGAAGCTCAGCAGCTCGCTGGTCTGCTTGCCCAGTTCTTCCATCGCCGAACGCCCACCGCCGGAGACCGACTGGTAGGTCGCCACGTTGATGCGCTCGATACCGTACGCACGGTGGATCGGGCCCAGCGCCACCAGCATCTGCATGGTCGAGCAATTGGGGTTGGCCACGATGCCGCGCGGGCGCTGCTTGAGTGCTTCCGGGTTCACTTCGGAGACCACCAGCGGCACGTCGTCGTCGTAACGGAACGCGGAGGAATTATCGATCACCACCGCACCGGCCGCAGCGAACTTGGGGCCGTACTCCTTGGACACGCTGCCTCCTGCGGAGAACAGCGCGATGTCCACGCCGGTGGGGTCGAATTCGGCCAGGTCCAGCACATCGACCTTGCCGCCGTTGAATTCCACCTGCCCGCCGGCCGAACGCGACGACGCCAGCGCGTACAGGGTGGCGACCGGGAAATTGCGCTCGGCCAGGATGCTCAGCATGGTCTCGCCGACTGCGCCGGTGGCGCCCACGACCGCGACGTTGAAA
Organism: Xanthomonas sp. NCPPB 1068; assembly: GCF_041479385.2. Lineage (NCBI taxonomy): Bacteria > Pseudomonadati > Pseudomonadota > Gammaproteobacteria > Lysobacterales > Lysobacteraceae > Xanthomonas > Xanthomonas sp. NCPPB 1068. The sequence continues at coordinate 2,976,892 of NZ_CM192986.1, forward strand.
CGACGGTTTTCGTTGCTCATGAGTTTGTCTTCATCGAAAAGGGAAAAGAGGAAGCACTGCGCGCTGGGTTCGGGGAACCTCCAAAGCTGGCCGCGGAGGTTCCCTATCGTTTGGTCGAAATCGTGCCGGTGACGCCGGTCTTTTTCGCGTCCACACCGGTGCCGCCCTGTTTGGCAGCGGCAACCGCATCGGCATTGAGCGCGCTCGGCGGATGGCCGGCATTGGGGCCTTTGCCCAGCGCAGCGATCAGGTTGTCCACCGCCAGCTGCACCATCGCGCGGCGCGTGGCCAGGCTGGCGCTGCCGATATGCGGGGTGAGCACCACGTTGCGCAGCGCCAGCAGTTCCGGGCGCACGCGCGGCTCGCCTTCGTAGACATCCAGGCCGGCACCGGCCAGGCGCCCGTTGGCCAGCGCATCGGCCAGCGCCAGCTCATCGACGATGCCACCGCGGGCGATGTTCACCAGCGTGGCGGTAGGGCGCATCTTGCCCAGCGCCGCCGCATCGATGATGTGGTGCGAATCCTTGGTGTACGGCAGCACCAGCAGCAGGTGATCTGACTGCGCCAGCAACGTCTCGAAATCGACGTACTGCGCGCCCAGCGCCTGTTCGGTGGCGGCCGGCAGCTGGCTGCGGTTGTGATACAGCACACGCATGCCGAAGCCGTGTGCGCCGCGGCGTGCGATGCCCTGCCCGATCCGGCCCATGCCCAGGATGCCGAGCGTGCTGCCGTGGATATCGGCGCCGAGCATGGTCTTGAACGACCATTGCCCCCACTGCCCGTCGCGCAGCCAGCGCTCGGCTTCGGTGATGCGGCGCGCGGTGGCCATCAGCAACGCGAAGCCGAGATCGGCGGTGGTTTCGGTGAGCACGTCGGGCGTATTGCTGGCCAGGATGCCGGCCGCGCTCAGCGCCTCGATGTCGAGATTGTTGTAGCCCACGCCGACATTGGCGATGGCGCGCAGCTGCGGCGCCGCCGCGATTTCGGCCGCGCCGATGCGCTCGTTGAGGGTGATCAAGGCACCGTCCTGCGATGCCAGTTGCGCGGCCAGTTCGGCCGGCGAATACGCGCTGACGAGCTCGGTGGTGGTCAGCTCGAAATGCTCGCCCAGCTGCGCGACGACATCGTCGAACAGCGGCTGGCTGACCCACACCTTGGCGCGCCGCGTATCAGACATCGATCTGACCGGGAATGCGGGGCGACACCTCGCCGACGTCGCCGCATTGGGCGCGATGACGCAGCGCCTGGTCCATCAACACCAGCGCCATCATCGCTTCGGCGATCGGGGTGGCGCGGATGCCCACGCATGGGTCGTGCCTGCCGGTGGTGATCACATCGACCACGCTGCCGTCGGCATCCACCGTGGCGCCGGGCAGGCGCAGGCTGGAGGTGGGCTTGAGCACCATCGAGGCGGTGACCGCCTGGCCGGTGGAGATGCCGCCCAGAATGCCGCCGGCATGATTGCTAAGGAAGCCTTCCGGGGTGATCAGGTCGCGGTGTTCGGTGCCCTTCTGCGCCGCGCTGGCGAAACCGTCGCCGATCTCCACGCCCTTGACCGCATTGATGCTCATCAAGGCGGCGGCCAGTTCGGCATCGAGCTTGCCGTAGATCGGCTCGCCCCAGCCTGCCGGCACGCCGCCGGCCACCACGTCCACGCGCGCGCCGACCGAATCGCCGGACTTGCGCAGCGCATCCATGTAGCTTTCCAGCTCCGGCACCTGCGCGGCGTGCGGCCAGAAGAACGGGTTGTCTTCCACCGCATCCCAGTCGAAACCGGTCGGGCGGATTTCGCCCAGCTGCGAGAGAAATCCGCGCACCAGCACCCCGTAACGCTGCTTGAGCCACTTCTTGGCGATGACACCGGCGGCCACACGCATGGTGGTTTCGCGCGCCGACGAACGTCCGCCACCGCGCGGGTCGCGGATGCCGTATTTCTGCCAATAGGTGTAATCCGCATGGCCGGGGCGGAACTGCTGGGCGATGTTGCTGTAGTCCTTGCTGCGCTGATCGGTGTTGCGGATCAGCAGCCCGATCGGCGTGCCGGTGGTGCGGCCTTCGTACACGCCGGACAGGATCTCGATGGCGTCGGCCTCGCGGCGCGCGGAGGTATGCCGGCTCTTGCCGGTGGCACGCCGCTGCAGGTCGTGGGTGAACTCTTCCGGCGCGATTTCCAGGCCGGGCGGGCAGCCATCGACGACGCAGCCGATGGCCGGCCCGTGCGATTCGCCGAAGGTGGTGACGGTGAACAGCTTGCCGAACGAATTGGCACTCATGCGCGCAGGCTCATCGCTGCGCGGCCAGCTCGCTGATGCGCGCGTGGTGTGCGATCAGCTCACGGCATTCCACCGCAAAGATGCCCATCTGCCCGACCTTGAACTCGACCCAGGCCAGATCCACCTCCGGCAGCAGCTTGATCAGGTGCTGCTCGGACTCGCCCACTTCGCAGATCAGCAAGCCGTCTTCGCTCAGGTGCTGCGGCGCATCGCGCAGGATCTTCAGCACCAGATCCAGGCCATCGTCGCCTGCACGCAGGCCGAGTTCGGGCTCGTAGGAATACTCCTGCGGCAGCGCATCGGTTTCGTCGTTGGTGACGTACGGCGGGTTGGTGACGATCAGGTCGTACCGACGCCCGGCCAGGCCAGTGAACAGGTCCGACTTGAGCAGGGTGACGTTGTCGGCATGCAGGCGCGCCTTGTTGTCGGCAGCCAGTGCCAGCGCGTCGTCGCTGATGTCCACGCCATCCACGTCCCAGTGCGGGTTGTAGTGGCCCATGGCAATGGCGATGCAGCCCGAGCCGGTGCACAGGTCCAGCGCGCGGGTGACTTCGCGGCCGCCCAGCCAGGGCTCGAAGCCGGCTTCGATGAGTTCGGCGATCGGCGAGCGCGGCACCAGCGCACGCGCGTCGCTCTTGAAACTCAGCCCGGCGAACCAGGCCTCACCGGTCAGGTACGCCGCCGGGACGCGCTCGGTGATGCGACGCTCGAACAGGCCGAGTACCCGCTCTTTTTCCTCACGCAGCAGACGCGCCTGGCCGTAGGCCGGGCCCAGGTCGTGCGGCAGATGCAGGCTGTGCAGCACCAGCTGGGTGGCTTCGTCCAGCGCGTTGTCATAGCTGTGGCCGAAGGTCAGACCGGCTGCATTGAAACGGCTGGTGCCGTAGCGGATCAGGTCGATGATGGTGTGCAGTTCGTCGGCCGCGGCGGCAGTCATGGCAACAACTAAAGAGGAATCGGCCCCCGATTATAGAGGTCGGATCGGTATCATGAGCGTCCGTTGCACTGGAAACCGCCATGTTCAATCGCAATACCGGCATCGTGCTGCTGGTGGCGCTGGCCGCCGGCCTGGGGCTCTTGCTGGGGCAGAAGTTCCTCGGCGGCACGCCCAGCTCGCCCTGGCCCCCCACCCAAACCATCACCTTTTACCCGCAGCCGCGCCCGCTGCCGCAGTTCAGCCTGCGCCAGTCCGACGGCACCCAGCTGGTGCCAGGTGAACTGAAGGGGCATTGGACGCTGGTGTTTCTGGGCTTCACCTTCTGCCCGGACGTGTGCCCGACCACGCTGACCGATCTGGCGGTGGCGCAGCAGCAGTGGGAAAGCATTCCCGATGGCCTGCGCCCGCGCGTGTTGTTCGTCTCGGTGGACCCGCAGCGTGACCCGCCCGCGCGGCTGGGCGAATACGCGCATGCCTTCCACAAGGACACCCTGGCCGCCACGGCCGATGTTCCGGCGCTGGAGCGCTTTGCCACGGCGCTGGGCTTCGTGTTCCAGAAGGTGCCGGGCAAGGGCTATGCGCAGAATCCCAACGACTACAGCATGGATCATTCGGCCGGCATCGCCGTGCTCGATCCGCAAGGCCGCCTGGCCGGGCTGATCCGTCCCCCGCTCGACCCGAAGGCGATTGCCGCCGATCTCCAACAGCTGACCAAGGTAACCGCCCCGTGAGTCTCGTCACTTCCCTGACCTACGTGCTGCCGCACCGGTTGCTGTCTTCGCTGGCGCGCGCGCTGGCCTATTCCGATACGCCATCCACCAAGCAGTGGTTGATCGACACGGTGACGCGCAAGTTCGGCGTGGACCTGAGCGAAGCGCAGCAGCCTGACCCGCGCGCCTACCCCACCTTCAATGCGTTTTTTACCCGCGCCTTGAAACCCGGCGCACGCGTGCCGGATGCCGACCCGACAGCGTTGCTGATGCCGGCCGACGGCCGCATCAGCCAGCTCGGCCCGATCGAAAACGGCCGCATTTTCCAGGCCAAGGGGCAGTCGTTCACCGCCGCCGAGTTGCTCGGCGACGAAGCAGCCGCAGTGCCGTTCAACAACGGCCTGTTCGCCACCGTGTACCTGTCGCCCAAGGACTATCACCGCGTACACATGCCGTGGACCGGCACCCTGCGCGAAACCGTGCATGTGCCCGGCCGGCTGTTCAGCGTGGGCCCGGACGCGGTGCGCAATGTGCCGCGCCTGTTCGCGCGCAACGAGCGGCTGGTGTGCCACTTCGACACCGACTTTGGCCCGATGGCGTCGGTGATGGTGGGCGCGCTGCTGGTCTCCGGCGTGGAGACGGTCTGGAGCGGCGTGGAGATTCCGCGCTATGGCGACCGCATCACCCGCAAGGATTACCGCGGCAAGGGCATCGTGCTGGATCGGTTTGCGGAGATGGCCCGCTTCAACTACGGCTCGACCGTGATCGTGTTGCTGCCGCCGGGTGTGGCCACGCTCGATGCTGCACTTGCTGCCGAGACATCGGTGCGGCTGGGGCAAGCGCTTGCGCGTCGCCAGTGAATTGCAACGACACCGTCTTAGGAGCGGACCTGGTCGCGGCCAGGCATTCCCAATGATGCGTCGCCCCTACGCGCGCCGTTTTGCTCAGCCCAGATAACGCAACACACTGCACACAACAGGACTACCTGGACGGCTTCGTCGCGGCCGGGTCCGCTCCTACGGCAAGCAGCCTTGTCGTGCGCTCGCCGCCATCGTAGGAGCGGACCTTGCCGCGACGAGGCATTCCCGACAAGGCGTCGCACACCCGCGCGCCGTTTGCCAAGCCTTCGATTGAAAACACGCTGCCCAGACCCGGGCTAACGGAGCGGCATTCGCGCGGCCTGGCCTGCTCCCACGCCAGCGGGTTCAGGCCGATGCGCACCGCCGTCTGAAGGGTGCGGCCATCAGTACGGCACCACCTGCGCAACTCAGCGGTCGCAGCCCGCCAGCTTGATGCTCTGCCCCGGCTTGAGCGCGTACGCCGGCGCCTTCAGGCCGTTGGCCTTGGCCAGCTCCTTGATCTCGCACTGGTACTTGTTCGCCACGCGGCCGAGCGTGTCGCCCTTGGCGATGGTGTAGCTGCGCGCCTGCCTGGCCTTGGGCTTGGCGACCGCCGGCTGGCCGGTGGCCACGGTGGTCGGCACGCCGGCCATCGGGCTCACGTCGCCGACCGCCACGCTTGGCGTGTACTCGGGCGATGCGCTGCTGCGCACGATGGCGTTGTTGAGATCGGCCGTGATCAGGGTGCGTGCCAGGTCCGCACGCGGGCCGCTCACGCAGTAACGCGTGTACAGGCTGGCGATGCGATTGGTGGCGTTGATGACGGTGCCGGCCGGAATCCAGCCATCGGATTCGTAGCGCGGGTTGAGGTTGCGCAGCGCACGCATGTAGCCATCACGCGCGCCCATGCCACCCAGGCAAATGGTGAGTTCGTAGATCGTGGTCGACTTGGCCAGCTTGAGCGTGGCCGGCTGCGCGTCGAGCTTGGGGAAGTCCACGCCGTACTGTCGCGGGTGCAGGAAGATCCACGCCGCCGCGATCACCATCGGCACGTAGTCCTTGGTTTCGGCCGGGAACTGGTTATAGACATCCTGTTCCCAGAAGCCGCGCCCGCCGAACTGCGAGAACACGCGTGCCGCGCGCCCTTCGCCGCCGTTGTAGGCGGCCAGTGCCAGCTCGATGCTGCGGTTGAGCCCGGCCATGCGCTCGTTGAGATAGGCGGCGCTGGCTTCGGCGGCGCTGCGTGCATCGAAGCGCGTGTCGAAGCCGGTGCCGTCCGGGCCCAGCCCGAAACGGCGCCCGGTGGCCGGCATGAACTGCATCAGTCCGGCCGCGCCGGCGCGCGAATTGGCGTGCACCTTGCCGTTGGATTCCTTGGCCATGATGCCGAACAGCAGCGCCTCCGGCAGCCCGCGCTTCTGCCATTCCGGCCACATCACCCCGCGCAGGTTGCTGTAGTTGTCGTAGCTGGTCATCAGCGCCGGGCGCATGTCGGTCAGCCAGCGCCGGATGCCGGCCTGCACCGCCGGGTTGTACTGCACCATCTTGTCGAACTCATGGCGCTGGTCGTTGAGCAGCGTCGCCGCCCGCGCCGCCTCGGGCACGCCGTTGGAAGCCGGGCCGAGATGGTCGGGGTCGGCCTGCAGCAGGGTGTCGTCATCTTCCGGGTCTTCGGCAGCCGGCGCTTCGGCATCGGCGCGCGCCTTGAGCAGGCGCTTGTAGGTGGCCAGTTGATTGGCGACCAGGCAACCGCGCTGCTTGATGCAGGCGTCGATGACGTCCTCCATGTCCTCCAGTGCAGCGTCGCCCTCGGCGGTGCCCTTCGGATCGGAGTTGTTCACCAGCACCAGCGCATCGCGGTAGCGCTTTTCGGCGGCGGCCATGCGCGCATCGAGCGCGGCGGCCTTCTCCGTGTCGCGTTTGGAGATCGCGTGGGCGGCGGGGACGACAGACATCAGCGCCACCACAGCCAGGACAGGCCATGGGCGCAAACCAAAATGAGCGAGCGGCATCGTAGGCAGTACAGCGGAAAGGCAGGCAGGGTAGCCGCCGGGGCGATACCGGGGCAAGGCGCGGCGGACGCCAGGGTCAGGGCCCGTTAGCTTGGCGAGCGGGCGACATGCAGCGACATCGCGTCGGTACGGCGGTTCGAGGACGGGACGGCACAGCGCCGACCGCCCCGCGCCGCAGGCATGCCAACCCGATCGCAGGGCCAGCCCCCCTCGTCGTTACCGCCCGCCTGGACGAGTGAGGTTGCCCGCTAGAATCGGCGTCTTTCTTTCACCGGATCTGTGCCATGGCCTCGTTCCTGCTCGGCAAAGGCGTTACCGACGACATCCCGGTCACCCTGGAAGGCCGCTTCGGCAATCGGCATGGCCTGGTGGCCGGCGCCACCGGCACCGGCAAGACCGTGACCCTGATGACCCTGGCCGAAGGCTTTTCGCGGTTGGGGGTGCCGGTGTTCCTGGCCGACGTGAAGGGCGACGTCGCCGGGCTGGCCGTGGCCGGCGACGGCGCGCCCGGTGTGCTGCAGCGCGCCACGGATGTGGGCATCGCCGACTACGCGCCGGCCGCCAGCCCGGTGGTGTTCTGGGACCTGTTCGGCCAGCTCGGCCACCCGGTGCGCACCACCGTGAGCGAAATGGGCCCCACCCTGCTTGCGCGCATCCTGGAACTCAACGACACCCAGTCCGGCGTACTCGACATCGTGTTCAAACTCGCCGACGACCGTGGCCTGTTGCTGCTGGATCTGGACGACCTGCGCGCGTTGCTGGCGCTGGTGGTGGAAGAGCGCAAGGAACTGTCCACCAGTTACGGGCTGGTGTCGGCGCAGTCGGTGGCCGCGATCCAGCGCGCGCTGCTGCGGCTGGCGCAGGACGGCGGCGAGCAGTTCTTCGGTGAACCGACGCTGGAACTGGCCGAGTTGATGCGCGTGGCCCCGGATGGTCGCGGCGTGATCGGCATCCTGGCGGCCAATCAACTGGTGCTCAAGCCGAAGCTGTATTCCACCTTCCTGCTGTGGTTGTTGTCCGAACTGTTCGAGGGCTTGCCGGAAGTGGGCGACCTGGACCAGCCCAAGCTGGTGTTCGTCTTCGACGAGGCGCACCTGCTGTTCGACGATGCGCCGGCCGCGCTGGTGCAGCGCATCGAACAGGTGGTGCGCTTGATTCGCTCCAAGGGCGTTGGGGTGTATTTCTGCTCGCAGTTTCCCGACGACATCCCGGACACCATCCTCGGCCAGCTCGGCAACCGCGTGCAGCACGCATTGCGCGCCTACACCCCGCGTGACCAGAAGGCGGTCAAGACCGCCGCGCAGGCCTTCGTCGCCAATCCCAAGCTCGACGTGGCCAGCGCCATTTCCAGCCTGGGCACCGGCGAAGCCCTGGTATCGCCGTTGCAGGGCAAGGGCGTGCCGGCGCCGGTGCAGCAGACGCTGATCGCACCGCCGCGTTGCCGCATGGGCGCCATCAGCGCGCCCGAACGCGCGCAGGTCCGCGCGGCCAGCCCGGTTGGTACCCGCTACGACACCGCGATCAATCGCGAATCGGCCGCCGAACTGCTGGCACGCCGCGTGGAACAGGTGGCCACGCAGACCGCTGCCCCGCCCGCGCGTAGCCGCGAGCAGGAGGACGCGCAGGACAGCGGCTTCGGCAAGGCGGTCAAGGATGCCGTGTTCGGCACCGGGCGTCGCCAGGGCATGCTGGAAACGATGGCCAAGCAGACCTCGCGCACCATCGGCAGCAAGATCGGGCAGCAGATCGTGCGCGGTATTTTTGGAAGTATTTTTGGCGGAAAGCGCTGAGCTCGAAGCCCACCAAGGAATGCCATGAGCAAGGACGCAAAGAACACCCGACTGGCCTGCGCGATGGCCATCGCGATGGCTGCCGCCGGCACGGCCGCAGCCGAACCGGCACACCGGAGCGATCTCTGGCCCCTGGAGCGTCAGCAACTGTTGACCGGTCACTACACCGGGCAACTCGAGTCCTATACGCAAGACTGCCGCGTGGTCGGTGCCGAGCTTTCGCTTTCGATGCCGACTCCGAGCAGAAATATGCAGCGCTATACGTTGAAAACCTTCTGTATCGCTGGCGGCCACGTAAATGACGCGCCGCGTACCATAACCGGCTCCTGGGACATGGACGAGCGGATCGGCAGCTGCCTGGTACTCAACTTCATCGACGCCGACGATCCGCTGGTAGGGCCGAACATCTACGGGTTTGCCGTCGAAGAGGATCCTCCCTCCAGCGACGACCAGCATCCCACGTACCTTCTCGTTCAAGACGGGCACAATTGCCATAGCGGCAGATCACCGGAATACGACGACAAGGTGCTGCGAAGAACGCGCTGACGGCGGCGCGCCCTATCTTCGCGTGAAGGCCTTTGGCGCGTGACAAGCGACTTTTAAGCAGGCTCCTGGTGGACTGGCCGTCACGATTCTGCTGATGCGGTTTACCTGCCTTGTCACGCGTAAGCCGCGTGACTTTGTCGGCTTGCAGGTTCCAACCCAAGACAAGCCGCCTTGCAACGCTTGCGCTCACGGGTGCTCATACGCGAGCTAGTCCAGCACGCCATGCAGCTTGGCGTACTGCAGCAGCATGATGGTCTTGGCATCGGCGATGTCGCCGGAGCCGATCATTGCCAGCGCATCGTCGAGTGACATTTCCAGCACCTCGATCTCCTCGCCGTCCTCTTCGACGCCGCCGCCTTCGCTCACCTTGTCCCCGTCGAAATATTCGCCGACGAAGAAGTACAGCCGCTCGGTGACCGAGCCCGGGCTCATGAAAGCCTCAAAGACCTTGCGCACGTTGTCGATGCGATAGCCGGTTTCCTCTTCGGTTTCCTTGCGGATACAGGTCAGCGCATCGTCCTGATCGAGCAGGCCGGCGCAGGCCTCGATCAACAGGCCGTCCGGATTGCCGTTGAGCAGGGTGGGCAGGCGAAATTGCCGGGTCAACATCACCGTCTGCCTGGCGCGGCTGTAGAGCAGGATGGTGGCGCCGTTGCCGCGGTCGTATGCCTCGCGCGACAGGGTCTGCCAACGGCCGTCCTTGCGCAGGAAGTCGAAGGTGACCTTGCGGAGCACATACCAGTTGTCGGACAGCACATCGATGCTGCGAATGCGGACCTGCGGGGTGTCCAGGGTCGATGGATTCACGCGGAGCTCCTTGCGATAGGAAAAGGACAGGCGCCATGGGATGGCATGGGAAGCGCATGGCATCTGGGGCGCGCGGCCCCGCGGCGAACCGGCGACAGCGAGCGGCAGGCCGCAGGCAGCTGACCCGCCCGGACCGCAGTGGCCGAAAGGCCTCAACGCCCAATTGCGCGAGGCCGCGCATCGTCGCACAATCCCTTCACATCACACGCTTGGGGAGCGTCATGGAAGACCGTTTTCGCGCGCGCAAGGCCGCGCAGGCCGCGCCTGCGCCGTTCTGGACCCGCATTCCCGCCATTGCCACTTACCCGCTGCGCGGCTCGGCGCTGTATGCGCTGATCGCGCTGACGCTATGCAGTGCATTGCTGGTGTTGCCGGGCATTCTGAAGCTGCTGGTCATGGGCGTGCTGGGCATGGCGACCTACACCTACGCCTTCGACATCCTGCGCCACACCGCCGATGGGCAAGCCGATGCGCCCCGGCTCGGATACAACAGCTTCGACAGCGCGGTGCTGCGCCTGATCCTGCTGGCCATCGCGCTGGGCATCGTGATCGGCGCCGCCGCCGTGGTCGCGGGCCCGTTCGGGCTGACCATCGCCTATGTGGCAACCCTGTTGCTGTTGCCCGGCATGCTCATTTCGCTTGCCATCGACGGCAGCCTGCGGCGCGCATTGAACCCTGCGGTATCGATCGACATGGCGATGCGCATCGGCTGGCCATATCTGGCCGCCTACGGGCTGCTGTATGTGATCCAGGGCAGCGGCACGGCGGCGGCGTTCATTGCACTGACATATCTGCCGCCCATCGTGCGCGAGGCGACCACGCTGGTGGCCTCCATCTGGGCCCTGTTCGCCAGCTTCCATCTGATGGGGTATCTGGTCTACCAGTACCACGAAGCGCTGGGCTATACCCCCAGTGGTGGCGACGTGCAGGAACGTGCCGATCCGGATCAGCGCCTGCTCGATGAAGCCGAACACCATGTGCGCGAGGGTCACACCGACGAGGCCTTTCAGGCAGTGCGCGGTGCGGTGCGCTCGCGTGCGGTGAGCCTGGCGGTGCACGAGCTGTATCAGCGCCTGCTCCGACAGCACCATCGCAGCGACGAACTACACGAACACACCCGGCACTACATCAACCGCCTGCTGCAGGAAAGGCAGGAACGCCGCGCGCTCGCACTGCAGCGCGAAGCGCTGGACAGCGACCCTGCATTCACCCCGATGCTGCCGGAGCAGGCCACCCTGCTGGCCGAGCGCGCCAAGATGGCCGGGCAATTCCAGCTGGCCACCGATGGCTTGCTGGCCGCCATCGCAGCCTGGCCGCGCGACCCGATGCTGCCGAGCTGGTCGCTGGATGCGGGCCTGATGCTGGCCGAGCGCTTCGGCCGCGACGACCAGGCACGTGCGCTGCTGCAACACGCAACGGCGCGCTGCGACGATGCAGCGCAGCGCGCAAAGCTGGATGCGGCATTGCGCGCGGTTGCGATCCAGCCGGCGTAAAGACAGCCGCGCAGGAGCGCAAGCGATCGTCAGCGTGGCACGTCGGCCCATGGCTGCGGCCAACTGATAGCCGCTGACAAAACCACTGCGCTCATTGCCAGCCGGGCGCGGCAGATGTTCGAATCGGCAGGTACCACGCGCGCACTCCGCCTCCTCCGCGTCGCCTTCCCCTACCTGGCAACGGCTCGCCAGGTGTCGTTCGCCACGCTCATCCGTTCTCGAGCAGAAACCGCGCCTTGGCCGCCTGCCCCTGCTCGGGAAACTGGTCCAGCACCTGGCGCAGCAAACGCGTGCGCTGCTCCCCGGCGTGCAGGTCGCCGTGGCGCAGTGCCAGCACGAACCATCGCTGGGCAAGCTCGGCTCGCGGCGCGTCGCTTTCGCAGTCCTTCAACACACGCTCGGCATCGGCCAGCAGCCCGTTGCTGAGGCAGGCGTCGACCAAGGCCATGCGAGCCGGCAGCTCGCACAGGGCCAGGTCCTTGCCCAGCTCTGCTGCCACGCCCAACTGGAGCCGCGTCTGTTCTGCCGTATACGACGGAAGCCGCAACATGGTCTGCGCGTGTCGCAGCGTGTCCTGCCTGCTCCCGGCATTGCGTGCAACGCGGTAGCGCGCCAACGCGATTTCCAGGCTCTGCGGCATTTCGTCGGCCAGCTCGGCCAGCAACCGCTCTGCCTCACGGTTTTCCATACGCCCCAGATGCGACTGCGCGCGCGCCCAGCGGTCGTCGGCCTGCGCAGGCTCGTGCTCGTCCATGAACCCCGGGCGGATCTGACGCGTGGCTACGAGGATCGCGCCCAGCAGCGCGCCACTGACCAGGCCGCCGGCATGCGCCTCGAACGCCACCGAGCCGTTCTCGCTCCACAGCAGGCTGTAGATTTCCCAGCCCAACCATAGCGGCAGCAACAGGATTGCAGGCCCACGCACGTAGTTGAACACCACGAAAAACCAGTAGAAGAACCGCACCCGGCGGCGGCCCCAGACCACGCAAAATGCGCCCATCAGTGCGGCAATGGCGCCGGACGCGCCCAGCCCGCCACCGGGCTGGCCCCAACGCCACCACAGGCTCGCCGCACTGGCGCCGAAGCCGCCCGCCAGGTACAGCAGCAGGAACCATCCGCTGCCGATCGCACCTTCCAGCAAGGTGCCCAGCGCCAGCAGAAACACCATGTTGCCGAACAGATGATTCAGGTCTCCATGCAGGAAGGTGGCCGACAGCATGCGCGCCGGCGACCATTCGGAACTGCGTTGCAGATGGCGCAACGTGAATACCTTGGACAGCCGCGCGTCGTACGGCGCACGCAAGCCCTGCCATTGGCGCAGCTGTTCTTCGTTGTTGAACAGCGTGCCGCCGCGCAACGCCTGCGCAAAGGCGACATCGTGCATCGTCAGGTGGGCCAGATAGGCGGTGCGCTGGCGCGCAGGAGCGGCAGCCAGCTTGCCCTGCCGCGCAGCACGCAACCTGGGGTCGCTGGTCTGTTCCAGATAGCGGGCGTGCGCCGCCGCTTCCAGCGTGCCCAGCCCGGAGTCGACGTAGTAGCGCACGGCATCCTCGACCAGCGCATCGTCCTTGCGCTGATAACCGACGTAGACGACCACGTTGATCAGCACCAGCAGCAGCGTCACCCAGGGAATGTTCTGGCGCGACCAGGGTTTGTGCAGCGGCATGAGCAGCATGACGACATCCGTGTCCGAGAATGGCGCAAAGCTTCGCTGCGCGGCGGCAGATGCGCAAGCACGCCATGCGCGCTAGCATCGCGCCCCCGCCGTTCGATGCCCCGCCCCATCATGAGCCGCTGGCGCCCGCCTGCCGAAAAAAGCACCGCACTGATCACCCCGGAAGGCCATGGGCGCCTCAAGGCCGAGCTGGAAGAGCTGTGGCGCGTGCGCCGGCCGGAGGTGGTGCGCGCGCTGGCTGCGGCCGCTGCGGAAGGCGACCGCTCGGAAAACGCGGAGTACACCTATCGCAAGAAGCAGCTGGGCGAGATCGACCGCCGCGTGCGCTACCTGAGCAAGCGCCTGGAAGCGCTGCGCGTGGTGGACACCGCGCCCACCGACCCGCAGGCGGTGTTTTTCGGCGCGCTGGTGGAACTGGAAGATGCCGACAGCGGCGAGCTGCTGCGCTACCGCATCGTCGGCCCGGACGAAACCGATGCCGCACGCGGCTGGATCAGCATCGATTCGCCGCTGGCGCGCGCGCTGCTGAAAAAGCGCGTGGACGACGAATTCGACGCGCAACTGCCGTCTGGCAAGCACAGCTTCGTGGTGGTGTCGGTGGATTACACCGGCCAGTAGCCGCGTGATCGCATTCCGCTGACGCTCGGCGGCCGGGGCCTGGATGACCTTGGCGCGCGCCGGAGCGCACGTGTACGCGATGGGGCTGTATCGATAAGGCGTCATCGCGCACAAGCGCGCTGCTACGGACGGCGGTGTCCCGACACGTGGCCGGTTACACCATCTGCAGATTCAACGACCGCCCTTGCTGGATCGCGCCATTGGCCGGCAGCGCATCGCCGAACAGGTCGTGCTCGTCGCTGTCGGTGATTTCCACGTCGACCAGGTCGCCCACCTTCAACTGGAGCTCGCCGCCGTTCTGGATATGCACCAGGCCGTCGATTTCCGGTGCGTCCGCGCGCGAACGTGCCACCGCGATGTCGTCTTCGATCAGATCCACCAGGCATTGCTGCACGCTGCCGATCTTGGCTTCCAGACGCAGCGCAGAGATCTCCGCCTGCTTGGCCATGAAGCGCGCCAGGCGCTCCTGCTTGACCTCTTCCGGCACCTGATCCGGCAGCGCATTGGCGCTGGCGCCATCCACCGGCGAGTATGCGAACGCGCCGACGCGATCGAGCTGCGCCTGGTCCAGGAAGTCCAGCATGGACGCGAACTCGGCCTCAGTCTCGCCGGGGAAGCCAACGATGAAGGTCGAGCGCACGGTGATCTCCGGGCACATCGCCTTCCAGCGCTGTACGCGCTCCAGGGTCTTGTCCACCGCGCCCGGGCGCTTCATCAGCTTGAGGATGCGCGGGCTGGCGTGCTGGAACGGGATGTCCAGATACGGCAGCAGCTTGCCTTCGGCCATCAGCGGAATGACGTCGTCCACGTGTGGGTACGGATAGACGTAATGCAGGCGCGTCCACACGCCCAGCTCGGACAGGCCTTCGCACAACGCCTTCATGCGGGTCTGGTACATGCGGTCGCGCCACGGGCGCTCGGCGTATTTCAGATCCACGCCGTAGGCGGAGGTGTCCTGCGAGACCACCAGCAGCTCCTTGACCCCGCCGCGCACAAGCCGTTCGGCCTCGCGCAACACTTCGTCCACCGGACGCGAGACCAGATCGCCGCGCATCGAGGGGATGATGCAGAAGCTGCAGCGATGGTTGCAGCCTTCGGAAATCTTCAAGTAAGCGTAATGCCGCGGCGTCAGCTTGATGCCGTAGTCCGGCACCAGATCCACGAACGGGTCGTGCCGCGGCGGCAGCGCGGCGTGCACCGCTTCCATCACGCTCTGGTAGTCCTGCGGGCCGGACACCGCCAGCACCTGCGGGTAGGCCTCGCGGATCTGCTCCGGGCGCTTGCCCAGGCAGCCGGTGACGATCACCTTGCCGTTGGCGTTCATCGCCTCGCCGATCGCATCCAGCGATTCGGTCACCGCCGAATCGATGAAGCCGCAGGTATTGACCACCACCACGTCGGCTGCGTCGTAGCTGGGCACGATGTCGTAGCCCTCCACGCGCAGCTGGGTGAGGATGCGTTCGGAATCGACGAGCGCCTTCGGGCAGCCAAGGCTGACGAAGCCGACTTTGGGGTTCAGCTGGGACATGGAAGCAGGAGCCTGGGAGTGGAGCGGCCTGGGGCCTGGGCAGGGCCAATTATAGCGGCGCGCGGGCAGCGCTCTGAACCGCCGTTCCTCGCCAGCGGGGTCGGCTTTGCGAAACCCTCACTTTTCACGATGCCGGTCCGGTCGATAATGCGCGCCTCCCCCGCCGCACATCAGGAATTCCCATGGGTCACTGGACCACGCTCGACACCCCCGACGGCCAGGTTGCCGCCTGGCACGCCACCCCCGCTTCCAGCCCGCGCGGCGGCCTGGTGGTCATCCAGGAAATCTTCGGCGTCAACGAACATATCCGCGCGGTTGTCGACGATTACGCCGCGCGCGGCTACGAGGTACTGGCACCGGCCTTCTTCGATCTGGAAGAAAAGGACGTGCAGCTGCCCTACGACCAGGAAAGCGTCCAGCGCGGTCTGGCCTTGGCCAATGCGGTCGGCCTGGAACGCGCCGTGGAGGTGGTGAAATCCGCCGCCACGCTGCTGACCCGCGCCGGCAAGGTGGGCACGGTGGGCTATTGCTGGGGCGGCTCGGTGGCGCTGCTGTCGGCCATCCGTCTGGGCCTGCCCTCGGTGAGCTACTACGGCGGCCGCAACACCCAGCTGCTGGACGAAACCCCCAAGGCACCGGTGATGTTCCACTTCGGCGAGCAGGACGCCAGCATTCCGCCCGAGGCGATCCAGGCCCACCGCGAGAAGCTGCCGCAGATGGAGACCTTCGTGTACCCCACCGGCCATGCCTTCAATCGCAGCATCGACCCCACCCACTACGACGCCGACAGCGCCGAACGCGCGCTGGAACGCACCTTGGGCTTCTTCGAAGCGCACCTGGGATGAGTGCACCGACATCCGGCGGTGCTGTAGCGGACGGGTTTCAGCTGGATCCGCGCCTGGCGGCCGACACGGTGTTCGTCGCCGACGGGCCGTTGTCGCAGGTCCGCCTGATGGACGACACACGCTTCCCGTGGCTGGTGCTGGTGCCACGGGTGGCCGATGTCAGCGAGTGGGTCGATCTGGATGGCGGCCAGCAGCGTCTGTTGCTGGCCGAAATCAACCAGCTCTCGCAGTTGCTGCGCGTGGAGCCGGGCGTGGGCAAGCTCAATCTCGGTGCGCTGGGCAATATCGTGCGGCAGCTGCACGTGCATCTGGTCGGCCGCCATCCCGGCGATGCGGCCTGGCCCGGGCCGGTCTGGGGCAGTGGCAGCGCGCAGCGATTTGCCGCCGACGCCCTGCAGGAGCGTGTCGCGGCATGGGCGCAACGGCTACGATAGGCGCCCGTTCGCCAACCTGCCTTCTCGCATGAAATCCAATGTCGTCGCCGCGCTGATCCTGATCCTGGTGGGCCTGCTGTTCCTGGCCAACAACCTGGGCTGGACCAATCTCAGTCTTGGCCGGCTGATCGCCACCTGGTGGCCGGCGGCGCTGGTCGCCTGCGGCATCGGGATGCTGTTCGGGCGCGGCAAGTAGGTCGGGCGGGGATTCGGGAATCGGGATTGGGGAATCGTCAAAGCGGCGTGCTTGCGCTGAAGGTTCTCCGTTCAAAGAAGGTTCTCCGTTCGGCGGCTTGCTGTGATTCCAGGGAGGTGATGCCCGGTTCTGGTCCTGGCGTTGCAAACGAATCACCCGGCGCTCCCTTCTCCCGTCGGGACATTGCCCTCCTTTATGGGCGAGAAGGTGCCCCGCGGGGGCGGATGAGGGTACGGGCCAAGCTCATGCACTTGCCGGCTGCCCACTGCGCCAGGACATCTTGCTCTGCCGCATCTGCCCGAAAACTGACAGGCAACGCATTGCGTGCCCCGGCCAACCATCCTGACGCGCTCAGTAGCGATGCAACATGACGACTGTCATCCGCAACTGTTGACTTCTGGCACCTGATCGGCAGCCGTATCGCGCGCAGCATGGCCTCACACCAACCGAGGATGTCGCCATGCACTACCGCCTAATTCCTGCCCTGTTTCTGATCGTCCTGGGCGCGTTGTTTCTGCTGGACAAACTTGGGCTGGCCGATCTGGATGTGGGCCACCTGATCGCCACCTGGTGGCCGGCCTTTCTGATCGCTGCCGGCGTGCGCCAGCTGCTGCGTTACCGCGATAAAGCCGCCGCGACCTGCTGAAGGCCAAGGCAGCCCTCTGCCTCAGGTCCGCGGCAAGGTCACGCCGGTCTGGCCCTGGTACTTGCCGCCACGGTCCTTGTACGAGGTCTCGCACACTTCATCGGACTGGAAGAACAGCATCTGCGCCACGCCTTCGTTGGCGTAGATGCGCGCCGGCAACGGCGTGGTATTGCTGAATTCCAGCGTCACGTGACCTTCCCATTCCGGCTCCAGCGGAGTCACGTTGACGATGATGCCGCAGCGCGCGTAGGTGCTCTTGCCCAGGCACACCACCAATGTGTCGCGCGGGATGCGGAAATATTCCACCGTACGCGCCAACGCGAAGCTGTTCGGCGGAATGATGCAGACATCGGATTCGATGTCGACAAAACTGCCCGGGTCGAAATGCTTCGGGTCAACGATCGTCGAGTTGATGTTGGTGAAGATCTTGAACTCGCGCGAGCAGCGCACGTCGTAGCCGTAGCTGGAGGTGCCGAAGCTGACGATGCGCTGCCCGGCGGCGTCGTGCTTGATCTGCCCGGGCTCGAACGGCTCGATCATCGCGTGCTGTTCGGCCATGCGCTTGATCCAGCGGTCGCTCTTGATGCTCATGCGGTGTTCCTTGAAGACGGAAGGCGGCGGGCCGAGCGGCCCGCGCGAAGACGACAAATTCTAGCAAGCGGCCGGCATCGGCGGCCGGCCGGTGTACTGAGAGTAGCGAACACAACGTCGCGAGCAGACCTCAGCTGGGCGTAGACGGCGCTGGGGAGCCGCAGCGTGCGAAAGGTACATGCCGATTCGAACACCGGCCGCGCCCGCCTGGCGGTGAGCGCAGTCGCTTAGTTGGCTGCCCTATAGCAGCGAGGCTGAAATCGGGATGCTGGCGCGCGGGCGCTTGCCCAACTCCTCGGCCAGGCGCGCGGCAGCGGCCAGATACGCCTGCGCTGCTGCCGATTCCGGCGCGGCCACCACAATGGGTTGACCGGCATCGCCCTGCTCGCGGATCCCGATCGCCAGCGGCAACGACCCCAGCAACGGCACGCCGTACTGCGCGGCCATGCGCTCGCCACCGCCTTCGCCGAACAGGTGCTCGCGATGCCCGCAGTTGCTGCAGGTATGCACCGCCATGTTCTCGACGATGCCCAGCACCGGCACCTCGACCTTTTCGAACATCTTCAAGGCCTTGCGCGCATCCAGCGTGGCGATGTCCTGGGGCGTGGTGACGATCACCGCACCGGCTACCGGAATCTTCTGCGACAGGGTCAGTTGGATATCACCGGTGCCGGGCGGCAGGTCGATCAGCAGATAATCCAGGTCGTCCCACAGGGTGTCGTTGAACAGCTGGGTCAGGGCGGAGGTGGCCATCGGGCCGCGCCAGATCATCGGCGTGTCCTGATCCACCAACAGGCCGATCGACATCGCCTCGATCCCGAACGCGCGCAAGGGCTCGATCGACTTGTTGTCCGGGCTATCCGGGCGCCCGCTCAGGCCCAGCATCGCCGGCACGCTGGGGCCATAGATATCGGCGTCCAGCACGCCCACGCGTGCGCCCTGCTGACGCAGCGCCAGCGCCAGATTTACTGCCGTGGTGGACTTGCCCACCCCACCCTTGCCCGACCCCACCGCAATGACATTGCGGATGCGCGGATGCGGGGCGAGCGCGCCCTGCACTGCATGTGCGGCAATTCTGCGTTCGCCGCTCATGCGGCGCGGCCCTGGGTTGCACCCGTCGCGGCGCGCGCGTGTTGTTTCAACTTCATCGCCATTGTCTACCCGGTTTCATCGTATGCGGAACGCAGTCACTGCCTGACCGTGCGCTCGCGAAGCCGTGCAGTTTACCGGCTCGTGTCCAAATCGCCGTACATGTCCAGCTCTACAGCGATATCCGGTCTCGATGCAAGCGCGTGTCAAACAACGACATATTTCACAATTGTGGACACACGATTAAGGAGTTGTTACGTTCGAGATTCAGTTCAGCCAGCGCTCAGCGAGCCCGGCTGTTACCCCGCATCGTCAGTACAGGAATCTGCAAAGGTCATGTCGAGTCGTCTCCCGCAACGCACCCGTCGTCATCGTTTGAGCGCCGCCTTGTTGGCCGCGCTGGTCGCACCGGCCGGCCACGTTGCCGCGCAATCGGAAAATGGCGTGGCGCCCGGTACCACCGATCTGGACAAGGTCACCGTCACCGGCTCGCGCATTGCGCGTACCGGTTTCGTCACCCCCTCGCCGGTCACCGCCATCAGTGCCGAAGAAATCCGCGCCACCGGCGCGACCACCATCAGCGATCTGATGGCACGCATGCCGGCGCTGGCGCCGAGCTACACCTTGGGTAACTCCACCCGCTTCATCGGTACCGCCGGCCTGGGCCTGCTCGACCTGCGCGGCATGGGCGTGGACCGCACGCTGGTGCTGGTCAACGGCCGCCGCCATGTGGGCTCCAGCCCCGGTTCGACCGCAGTGGACGTCAACACCATTCCGGTGGAATGGGTCGAACGCGTGGAAGTCATCACCGGCGGCGCCTCGGCCGTCTACGGCGCCGATGCAGTGGCGGGCGTGGTCAACTTCATCCTCAAGAAATCCTTCACCGGTTTCGAGACGCGCGCGCAGACCGGCCTGGCCGATGAAGGCAATTACAACCGCTCGTTTGCCAGCTTCTCTGCGGGCACCGACTTTGCGCAAGGCCGCGGCAACATCGCCATCTCGGGCGAATACAGCAAACAGGACCGCTTCGGCCGCGGCAACCGCGCCATCGGCCGCGAGTACCTGGTCAGCGTGCAAAACCCCAGCTTCGACCCAAGCCGCCCGCCAAGCGAGAGCAACCCGCAGACCGTGCTCAGCGGCCCGGGTGGCAACCACGGCACCTCCTACGGCGGCACCTTCAACCTGGGCACGTTCGATTTCCGCAACCCGGCCACGTACGGCAACCGCTATCTGTTCAACGACGACGGCAGCTTCCGTCGCAACCGTTACAACGGCACGGTGGTGAGCAACACCTCGTGCGTGGATTGCGATTTTGCCGACCTCAACGCGGTGGCCGACCTGCAGCCGGGCTTCGACCGCAAGAGCGTCAATACCATGATCAACTTCGAGATCAGCGAAAACCATCGCGTGTTCTTCGAAGGCAAGTACAGCGAAACCGATTCGGAATTCTTCGGCCAGCCGGCATTCGACAGCTCGCTGCGCGTACGCCGCCAGAACCCGTATGTCAGCCCCGAACTCGGCGCGCTGATGGATTCGCGCGGGGCCACGCAGATCCTGATGAACCGCTTCAACGTCGACGCCGGCCGCCGCGGCGAGAACATCGAGCGCAAGACCTACCGTGCGGTGCTCGGTGCCGAAGGCAATTTCACCGACAACTGGACCTACGACGTGTCTGCCAACTACGGCAAGACCACGGTGGACCGGCTCAACCTCAACAACCGCATCAACGAACGTTGGCAGGCCGGCATCGATGCCGCGCGCGATGCCAGCGGCAACATCGTCTGCCGCACCACCCTGGATCCAAGCGCGATCAACCCCAACACCAGCCGGGTGTATTCGGCACTGGCGCGCGAGGGCTGCGTGCCCTTCAGCATCTTCGGCAACGGTGCAGTGAGCCCGGAAGCCGCCGCCTGGTTCAATACCACCGCGCGCTCCCAGGCCAAGATCCAGCAGACCGTGTTCAGCGCCTCGGTGGCCAATAGCAACCTGCTGTCGCTGCCGGCCGGCGACATCGGCATTGCCGGCGGCGTGGAATACCGCAAGGAGCAAAGCGAGGAAATCACCGACCCGCTGGCGGCATCGGGCGTGACCTTCCTCAATGCGATCCCCAACAGCGGCGGCGAATACACCGTCAAGGAAGTCTTCGTCGAAAGCACCATTCCGCTGCTGGCCGGGCTGCCGGGCGTGGATCGGTTGGCGCTGGATGTGGCTGGCCGTTATTCGGACTACAGCAGCATCGGCTCGACCAAGACCTGGAACATCGGCCTGGACTGGACCATCATCCCGTCGCTGCGTCTGCGTGGCACCCTGGCGCAGTCGGTGCGCGCGCCCAGCATCGGCGAACTGTACGACTCGCAGAGCGAGAACTTCGCCACCATCAATGACCCCTGCAATTACCTGCCCACCAATACCAATCGCCCGGGCACAGCGGGCGATGTGGGGTTGCGTCAGGCCAACTGCAGTGCGCTGGGTGTGCCGGTGGGCTGGATCGATACCTACACGGCCACCCGCCCCGGCGTGAGCGGCGGCAACCCGGACCTCAAGCCGGAGCGCGCACGCAGCCTGTCCTATGGCCTGGTGTGGCAACCAGAGTTCTTCGAAGGCTTCGGCATGTCGATCGACTACTGGCGCATCGATCTGCGCGATGCCATCGGCACCGTGACGGCCGAGACCAATGCGACGCGTTGCGTGGATAACCCCGGCGGCGTCGGCAACAGCTTTTGCGGCTTCGTGCAGCGTGCCCCGCTGGGCGGCTTCACCGACCCGCAGGGCCGCATCTATCCCGAGCACAGCATCATCGGCTGGCAGGCATTGAATGAAAACCTGGCGCGTTCGCGTCGTGTGGGCGTGGACCTGGAAATGGACTATCGCTTCCAGCTCGGCGAAGGCAACACCGTGTTGCGCTTCGTCGGCACGCGCCTGATCCAGTCGCGCGAATGGGTGTTCCAGGATTTCCCGGCCGAATACGACGAGTACGTGACCTACGTGACCGACCCGCGCTGGCGCGCACAGTTCCAGACCAAATACAACTGGAACGAGTGGCGCGCCTCGTGGGACATGAACTACGTGGACGGCAACCTGCGCGTGACCCCGGAGAGCTACAACAGCAACCCGGGCTCGGCCAGCCCGATCAAGAACGGCTCGTACGTCTACCACAACTTCCAGTTCGGCTATCAGTTCCCCGGTTCGAAGATCGACGTCTACCTGGGCATCGACAACGCCTTCGACAAAGACCCGCCGCGCAACTACTTCGGCTCGGACTTCAACTCCGCGTTGTACGACAACGTGGGCCGGTTCTTCTATCTGGGAACGACCGTGCGGTTTTGAGGGATGTGAGGAAAAGAGCCCCGCTTGGTCGGGGCTTTTTTTTTGCCAGACGTCGTAGCGAGGTTCCTCGTGTAGCGGATGCGCCGGTCGCAACCGCCTCAGCAGGTCGAGCTTGCTGCCTGAGGGTCGGCGTATCTGTATCGAATGTAACTAGCTCACGCTGGCAATTGTCGAGGTTGTTTGTTTCGGCGTGCTCTCTGCCGCCCTTTTGTGCTGAATTCACCGATTCTTGCGCGGATTTCATCTATTTCATTAAGAAATGTTTCAATCGCTTGCACCGTCAGACACAGATTCATTACGTTCGGGTTAAGGCCATCTGACTCCCCGATGACCGCCCCTTATCCGAAATCCAGTTCAAAGGTCAGGAATGAGCAATCAGTTTCGTCGCCAGGTCCTCAAGCGCACCGCCCTCGCCGTCGTGCTCGGTGCCTGCCTAGCCAACGGCGCGGTCTATGCGCAGAGCACCACCGGCAGCATCTACGGCAGCGCACCTGCCGAAGCCGGCAGCACCATCGTCGTACAGAGCGACACCGGTCTCAGCCGGACGATCACCATCGACGCCAACGGCCGTTACAACCTCGGCTCGTTGCCGGTCGGCGCTTACACCGTCACCTTGAAGCGTGGCGATCAGGTCGTCGACACCCGCAAGAACGTGCAGCTGCGCGTGGGATCCGGCACCGAGGTGTCATTTGCTGGCGCAGCTGCCAGCGGCAGCACCGATGCAACCACGCTCGGCGCGATCACGGTCACTGCCGCCAATGCACCGAAGATCGACGTCAGCTCCACCAGCTCGCGGTCGGTGATCACGTCCGAACAGCTGGCAACCCTGCCACTGGGTCGTAGCGCCGAAGCGATCGCACTGCTGGCGCCGGGGGCGGTGGCGGGCAGCGGTGCGTTCAATAATGGCTCACGCTCCGTGGTCTCGTTCGGTGGTTCGGGCGTCACCGAAAATGCCTATTACATCAATGGTTTCAACGTCAGCAACCCGCTTAGCAACCTCGGCGGCGTCAGTCTGCCCTATGGCGCCATCGATCAGCAGGAAACCTATACCGGCGGCTATAGCTCACGCTATGGCCGTTCGACCGGCGGCGTGATCAGTCAGGTCGGCAAGCGCGGCACCAACGAATGGCATTTCGGCGCGCAAGCGGTGTGGGAGCCGAAGAACCTATCGAGTTCGGTCGGCGATGTCTGGTACCCAAGCAACACACTTAACTCCAATCCGCGCTACAAGTACGAAGATCCAGAGCTGCCGGGCACGATCTATCGTAGCGGCAAGGGCGACGTGCAAAGCCGCACGGTGTACAGCGCTTATGCTGGTGGCCCTCTGATTGAAGACAAACTGTTTATCTTCGTGGCGGGCGAAACCGACAAGACCGACGGTGCAGTGACCAACACAGCGACCGCCGCTACTACGCAAGGCCGTAATCATTACGATTACAGCTCGCCGAAGTTCTACGGAAAGATCGACTGGAACATCAACGACAACAACATTCTCGAATACACCCGCATAGAAAATACCGATCGTCGTGCCGGCGCTTACAGCAACTATGATTACGACACACGATCCGATGGTGGTCCGTCCGGCCTCTACGCCGATACTTACAAGATCAAAGACACCTACGACATCTTCAAGTACACGGGCTACATCACTGACGACCTGACGGTCAACGCCACCTGGGGCCGCAGCACGCAACACAACCAGCAGTTCAACCCGCTGGTATCTCCGCTGCCCTTCATCGCCGGCCTGAATCTGCAAAATCCGGCCATCACTGGTGGCACGCCTATTTCCAACAATCAGGCGACCAATCGCTCCAAAGCGGATGACCCGATCAACAAGACGCGCAATCTGCGTCTGGAATTGAACTACCGGCTGGGCGACCACGATCTGACCGCCGGCGTGGACAACATGTACTTCAACGCCTACGACGAAGGCGTGCGCACTACCGGCCCTGGTTATCAGTGGATCTACGGCAGTGCGGGTGACGAAGTTTCGCCAGTCCGCGGCACGCTGGGCGTTGGCGCCACCGGCCCGGGTACCGACGGCTACTATGCTCAACAACGCATCTTCACCACCACCACCAGCATGGCGGTGGAGCAGAAGGCCTATTACCTGGAAGACCGCTGGCAGGTCAATGATCATTGGTTGCTGACGCTGGGTATCCGCAATGACAAGTTCACCAATTTCAACAGCGATCATGTGCCCTATGTCGATAGCGGCGACCAGTGGGCACCACGCTTGGGCGCCAGCTGGGATGTGTTCGGCGACTCCTCGCTGAAAATTTTCGCCAATTTAGGACGCTACTACCTGGCGTTGCCTAACCAGGTGGCAATCCGCGGCGCATCTGCCTCGACCTATACCGATGAATATTTCGCCTATACCGGCATCGATGCCAATGGCGAGCCGACTGGCCTGCGGCCGATCGGCCCCGGCCCGGTGTCGAGCAATGGCGAATACGGCCAGGCCCCGGATCCGAACGCCTTTGCACCAACCGATCTGAAGTCGCAGTATCAGGATGAGTTCATCCTGGGCTTTGAGAAGACGCTGGGCGAAAGCTGGAACTCGGGTGCAAAGGTCACGTACCGCAAATTGCAGGCCGCCATTGACGATGTTTGCGACACCGGACGTATCGCCGACAAGCTGGAAGCCAGCGGCGCCAACCCGGATGCGGTAGACATCCCCGGCTGCGTGATGTTCAACCCGGGCAAGACCAACACCTACAACCTCGCCAATGCCGATGGATCCGGCTATACCCAAGTCTCCATGTCGCAGTCCGACTGGGGCTTCACCGACAAGGCCAAGCGCAGCTATGTGTCGGTCGACCTGTTCCTCGAACACCCGTTCGACGAGAAGTGGTATGGCCGCGTCGACTACACCTGGTCGCACAGCTATGGCAATACCGAAGGCCAGGTGAAGTCCGACCTCGGCCAGGCCGACGTGTCCAAGACGCAGGATTGGGACTCGGCCGAACTGATGTACTACGCCGGTGGCAGCCTGGCTAACGATCGGCGCCACCAGATCAAGGCGTTCGGTGCCTATCAGATCAACCCGGAATGGATGGCCTCCGCCACCCTGCGTGTGATGTCGGGCACTCCGATCAGTTGCCTGGGCTTCTATGGCGGCCCGAATGCGGACGAGGTCGACTATGATCCGATCGGCTACGGCTCCTCGTACCACTACTGCGGCCTCCAGCCCTCGTCACCCGGCGATGCAGGCCGGACGCCGTGGATCAAGAACCTCGATTTGGGCTTGACGTACCGCCCGGCGTTCGCCGATCACAAGCTGGCCTTCGGCATGCAGATCTTCAATGTCCTCAACGACCGCGCGGTCAATCGTGTCGATGGCGTCTACGAGGGCGATGTTCCCTTCAATGTCTCCAACACCTACCGCCTGGGTCTGCAGCCTTACAACTACAACCCGCCACGCTATGTCCGCCTGACCGCCTCTTACGATTTCTGATGCGGCAAGATGACCGGAGACGTCACGACGTCTTCGGCGCGTCATCAGCACTTGCTCCAGGCCCCGGTTCGTCCGGGGCTTTTTTTATGCGGCCTGCCTCAGCCGCGAAGAATCACACGCGCCGCATTATGCCCAGGCGCTCCGGTCACCCCGCCACCGGGATGCGTGCCGGATCCACACAGATACAGCCCGGCAATCGCACCGCGATAGGCGCCCTGCCCCAGCATCGGGCGTGCGCTGAAAAGTTGATTGAGGCTGAGGGCGCCGTGGAAGATGTCGCCGCCGGTCAGCCCGAAGATGCGTTCCAGATCGAGCGGGCTGAGGATCTGCCGGCCCAGTACCGAGGCCGCGAATCCGGGTGCATAGCGCTCGACCGTCGCGATCATCAGATCGGCGACTTGCTCACGATGATCGTCCCAATGCCGGCCATCCGGCAGCTGCGGTGCCACGTGCTGGCAGAACAGGCTGGCCACGTGTTGACCGAGTGGTGCCAGCGTGTCGTCCAGCGTGCTGGGAATCAGCAGCTCGACCACCGGTTCGCGTGACCATCCCGAAGCGCGCGCATCCTGCCAGGCACGGTCCATGTAATCCAGGCTGGGCGCCAGGATGATGCCGGCGGTCAGATGATCGCCCGTGCCCGGCAAGGCGGTGAAATCCGGCAGCCGCGAGAGCGCGACATTCATGCGGAAGGTGCCCGATCCGCAGCGGTAATGCGCCATGCGTTCGCTTGTCGCCGCGGGGACATCGTCCGTCTGCATCAAGCGCTGATACAGCAGCTTCGGATTGACATTGGCCACTACTGCACGCGCACGCAGCGTCTCTCCTTGAGCGGTGATGACACCGACCGCACGCCCCTGCTCCACCAGCACGCGCTCCACTGCGCAGCCGGTGCGAATCGTCACGCCAGATTCGCGCGCACTGGCGGCCATCGCCTGGGTGATCGCGCCCATGCCGCCGATGGCGTGCCCCCAGGCGCCTTTGACGCCATTGCTTTGCCCGAACACGTGATGCAGCAACACGTAGGCGGTGCCCGGCGTGTAGGGGCTGGCGTAATTGCCGACGATGCCGTCGAAGCCGAATAGCGCCTTGATCGGAGCGCTTTCGAACCAGCGATCCAGATACTCGGCGGCCGAAATCGTGAACAGGTCGAGCAGTTCCTGCCGCAACGCGAGCGGCAGCTCCTGCAGCTGCAGCCCCAGCTTGCCCGCGCGCCATAGCTGCGGCAACGCGCGCAGCCATCCACCATCGCTGACATCCGGCGGTGGCTGCAATGCCAGCGCACGCAAGACATCGGCCAGTTGCTCCAGGCGCGCTTCATAGGCAGGCAATGCAGCGGCATCGCGCGCGGAGAACTTGCCGACTTCCAAGGCGGTGCGCCCCGCGCCGGCCAGCAGGTACTCACCAGTCGGCAATGGAAGAAAGTTAATGATGCGGCGCGCCACCACGCGCAGGCCATGTCGCTCCAGGTCAAGATCGGCGATGACCTTGGGTTGCAGCAACGACACCGTGTACGCCGCCACCGAGTTGCGAAACCCCGGATGGAACTCTTCGGTGACCGCTGCGCCGCCGACAACGTCGCGCGCTTCCAGCACCACTACCCGCTTGCCGGCTTTGGCCAGGTAGGCGGCGCAGACCAGGCCATTATGGCCAGCGCCGATGATCAGGGCATCCAACGGTTCGGAGGCGATAGGCATGCGCTTGTATATAGCACTGCTTGCACAGCAGGAGCATTCAGGTACTCGCCCCTCTCGACCGCCGCCCGCGCAACGACACAGACTTCCAGACCAGGTGAGCACAGCCTCAAGCCATAGCGCACAGGATGCGAAAACACCGGGCCGCCACTGCGCTGGTGCCCTGCGCGGGACTGCCGCCCATCCGGACACCGTCGGGCCGGTTCACCTACACATGCCGCACCCATGACCTTCGACACCATGCCATCCGGCTGGCGAGGCGTAGAGTGCCGGCCACGGCTCCGGCGACGGAGCTTCCCAATCGACTGCTGCTCCTGGAGCCTTTGTGATTCGAACACCTCATCTATTGACGTTGACCCTGGCCGTGGCGGCCGCGCTCAGTGGTTGCAAGAAATCCGACGATGCTGCGCCGGCGGCCCCGGCCGGCGACGCCGCAACTGCGGCAGCTGCGCCTGCGGCGCCCAAGACGCTGACCCTGGACCAGAGCAAGCTGCCGGCGGTGAACCAGTTCACTGCGGCAGACCTCGACCCCAACGGCAATGCCTGTACCGACCTCAACGCCTACGCCAATGCCAAGTTCCTGGCCGCCAACCCGGTGCCGGGCGACCGCACCAGCTGGGGCGCATTCGAGATGCTCGACGAGCGCTCCAACGCCGTCCAGCAGCAGTTGGTCGAACAGGCCGCTGCGGACACCAAGGCGACGGGCGTGGAGAAGATCGTCGGCGACCTGTGGTCCACCGGCATGGACGAAGCCAAGATCAACGCGCAGGGTATCGAGCCGCTGAAGCCGGAGCTGGCGGCTATCGACGCCATCAGCGACCAGGCCAAGCTGGTCGACTATCTGCGCAGCAGCGCGGCCAAGGGCAACAACGACCTCTTCAGTTTCGGCGCCGAGGCGGACTTCAAGAAGTCCAGCCAGAACATCGCCTACGCCATGCAGGGCGGCCTGGGTCTGCCGGACCCGGAGTACTACACCAGCGCCGGCAACAAGGCCAAGCTGGACGCCTACCAGGCGCACGTGGCCAAGGTGCTGGAACTGTCCGGCGTGGCCGCGGCCGATGCCGCCGCGCAGGCCAAGCAGGTGGTCGCGTTCGAAACCCGCCTGGCCAAGGTGTCCAAGACCAGCACGCAACTGTCGCGCGATGCCTCGCTGGCCTACAACCCGATCTCCCCGACCGATGCCGACAAGCTGACCCCGAACTGGTCGTGGACCGAGTTCTTCAAATCGCAGGGCGTCACCACGCCGGAGATGTTCTCGCTGGCGATCCCGGCCTTCCACCAGGAAGTGAGCAAGATGATTGCCGACACCGACCCGGCGATCTGGCGCGCGTACCTGCGCTTCCACACTGTCGATGGCGCTTCGCCGTACCTGAGCCAGCCCTTCGTCGATGAGAGCTTTGCGTTCTACAACAAGACCCTGCGCGGCCAGAAGGAAATCAAGCCGCGCTGGAAGCGCGTGCTGGCCACCATCAACGGCCAGACCGGTGAAGCGCTGGGCCAGATGTACGTCAAGGTTGCCTTCCCGGCCGAGTCCAAGGCCAAGATGGAAACCCTGGTGACCAATCTGCGCACCGCGCTCAAGGCCCGCATCGAAAAGCTGGACTGGATGAGCCCGGAGACCAAGACCAAGGCGATCGCCAAGTGGGAAAGCTTCACGCCCAAGATCGGCTACCCGGAAAAGTGGCGTGAGTGGAATGGGCTGACCACCACCCGCGACAGCTACCTGGGCAACGTGCAGGCCGCGGCCGAATACAACTACAAGTGGAACCTGTCCAAGATCGGCAAGCCGGTGGACAAGACCGAATGGGGCATGAGCCCGCAGACGGTCAACGCCTACTACAACCCGCTGCAGAACGAGATCGTGTTCCCGGCCGCGATCCTGCAGCCGCCGTTCTTCGACCCGAATGCGCCGGAGGAAATGAACTACGGCGGCATCGGCGCGGTGATCGGCCATGAGATGACCCACGGTTACGACGACCAGGGCAGCCGCTTCGGTGCCGATGGCAACTTCATCCCCGATCCGGGCTGGTGGACGCAGAAGGACCTGGACGCGTTCAAGGCGCGCACCGGCAAGCTGGTAGCGCAGTTCGACAGCTACCGCACGCCGGCCGGTGACAAGGTCAAGGGCGACCTGACCCTGGGCGAAAACATCGCCGACCTGGGCGGCCTCAATACCGCCTACGACGCCATGAAAACCGCCACCGCCGGCAAGGACGACCCGAAGACCGACGGCATCACCCGCGACCAGCGCTTCTTCCTCAACTGGGCCACGGTGTGGCGCCGCAACTTTACCCCGGAAGAACTCGTCGTGCGCCTGAAGACCGACCCGCATGCGCCGGCCAACTTCCGCGCCATCGGTGCACCGTCGAACATGCCGGCCTTCGCCGCTGCGTTCTCGTGCAAGGCGGGCGATGCGATGGTGCGTCAGGGCGACAAGCAGGTTGTGATCTGGTAATTGCGTGGTCGTTGTAAACGACGGGCGGCGATCGAGAGGTCGCCGCCCGTTTTTCTTTGGAGATGCCTCGTGAGGCTGCGCAATGCGGTCCGCGCCTTCAAGCGCCGCGCCAGCGCCGTGCACGATGCATTGACTGCACGCATCAGGTCCCGGCGACCACCAGGTGCACCGCGTCGGCGACAGAGAGTCCGTGCGCTCATGCATTGACCTGCACCACACCGCTGACGTTTGCGACGGGTGGTTCGGATTCGGGGCAAGCCCGTTCCCATTTTCCCTGCGCCATCAGGCATCTGTTGTCCAGCAATCAGCACCCTAAATACAAGTCTCAACAAAGCTCAAACGCATGCGCCAGCACGGCAGAGCCCGCCTATTCTCGGTGCTCCTTCCTGCCACTTTCTGCCATGTCAGCCATCAAGACTTCCACACTCGCCCTTGCCCTGCTGGTCGCTTTGACGGGCTGCAAGCGCGCATCCGATGACAGCAGCGTACCGACGCAGGCTACGCAGGCACCCACTGCGGCCGCCACTCCATCCAAGCCGGCTTTCGATATCGAAGAGCTGGATACCGCGTCAAGCGCGTGCACGAATCTGGATACCTTCGTCAATGCAAAGTGGGCCAAGACCAATCCGATCCCGCCCGACCAGACCAGCTGGGGGGTGTTCGACGAACTGCTGGAAAAGAGCCTGGCCACGCAGCGACAGATTGTCGAGGCCGCCGCAAAGCAGGCAGACAAGCAAGCCGATCCCCTGACCCGCAAGCTGGGCTTGCTGTATGCCTCGGGAATGGACGAACGCGCCATCGAAGCAGCGGGCTACGACCCCATCCGCCCGCAGCTGGAGGCAATTGCCGCACTCGACTCCAGCACCGCGATTGCTGACTACATCACCAAACGCTACGCAGAAGGCGACACACTGGTGTTCGATTTCGGTGCCGGCCCCGATTTCCACAAGGCTGAGCAGCAGATCGCGTTCGCCCAGGAAGGTGGCCTGGGCCTGCCGACCAAGGACTATTACACCGCTGCGCAATACGCTCCCATCCGCGCAGCCTACCTCGCCTACATCGCCAAATCGTTCGAACTCACCGGGAGCGATGCCGACACGGCCAAACGCCAGGCCAAAGACGTCATGACGCTCGAATCGCGCCTGGCCGCGGCATCGCTTGCGCCGACCGATGCCCGCCAACCCAAGAATCAATACCACTTCCTCAGCGTCGCCGATGCCGACAAGATCACACCGCACTTTTCGTGGACAACATTCTTCGCCGCGCAGGGCGTGGATGTCGGCCCCGGCTTCTCGCTGTCGCAACCACGCTTTTTTGCGGCATTCGATCAACAATTAGCCACCGCGCCGGTGGCGCAGTGGCAGGCATATCTGCGCTTCCATACCATCGATGAGGCGTCCAAGCAGCTCAGCAAGGCGTTCGTCGACAACAACTTTGCGTTTTATGGAAAGACGCTGTCCGGGCAGCCCGAACAACGGCCGCGCTGGAAGCGCGTTCTTCGTGCGGTCAACGGGGCCATGGGCGAAGGCCTTGGCGAACTGTACGTCGCCAAGGTCTTCACGCCCGACACCAAGCAACGCGCCGCCGAACTGGTGGACAACATCCGTGCCGCACTCAAGACACGGATCGAGCACGTCGACTGGATGAGCGAGCAGACCAAGGCCAAGGCCTTGGCGAAGTGGGAAACCTTCCTGCCCAAGATCGGTTACCCGGACACCTGGCGCGACTGGTCCGGGCTGGAGATCGTGCCCGGCGCGTATTACCGCAACCTGCAGGCCGCGGCAAAGTTCAACTACCACTACGACATTGCGCAGATCGGCAAACCCACCGACCGCAAGCGTTGGACGACGACGCCGCAGACGGTCAATGCGTATTACAGCCCCAGCACAAACTCCATCAGTTTCCCGGCCGCCATCCTGCAGCCGCCATTTTTCGATGCCAACGCGGATGACGCACTGAACTACGGCGCGATCGGCGCCGTCATCGGCCATGAGGCCTCGCATGGTTTCGACGATCAGGGCAGCCAATTCGATGGCGCGGGCAACAATGTCAATTGGTGGACGCCGCAGGATCGCAAAGCCTTCGAAGCGCGCACCGATGTGCTGGTCAAGCAATTCGACGCCTATGTGCCGCTGCCGAACCATCCAACCCTGCACGTCAACGGCAAGCTCACCCTGGGCGAAAACATCGCCGACCTGGGCGGCCTCAACATTGCCTACGACGCCTTGCAGACCGCGCTGCGCACGCATCCCGAGCGCGCCCGCACGATCGATGGCTACCGCCCGGAACAACGGTTTTTCCTGGGCTTTGCGCGCAACTGGCGCGAACAGGTCCGTGAGCAGCAGCAGCTGGTCTATCTGGCCTCCGACCCGCATTCGCCAAGCCACCTGCGTGCCATCGCCTCGCCGTCCAACATGCCGCAATTCGCCCAGGCGTTCTCCTGCAAGCCAGGCGATGCGATGGTGCGCCCGGACAAGGACCGCGTGGTGATCTGGTAAGCGCCTGCAAGCGCTTCCAACCCATGAGCGCACGCACAGGCCCGCACACGCGGGCCTGTCGCGTTCATGCAAACGGCCGGTACCGGAGACGAACGGCAGCGGGCGCATGCCTGCGCAGCACGCAGCCTTGCTAAACTCCGCCGACTTTACTCTGGCCACCTGTCTTCTCGATGCCCACCATTCGCCCGCTTGCCCTCGCTCTTGGCTTCAGCCTGATCACGCTGCTGTCCGCCCCCGACGCCGACGCCGCTCGCAAGAAGAAGGCAGCTCCCAAGGCCCCGGCCGTCTCCGCGGCCTGCACCGATTTCTACGACTACGCCAATGCTGGCTGGCTGAAGGCCAACCCGGTGCCGCAGGCCGGCGCCGTGACCGCGCTGGGCCAACTGTCCGACCGCGCACTGCAGCAGCAGCGTGAGTTGCTGGACGCCTCGATGAAGGCGCCGCAGGGCAATGTGCAGAAGCTGCTGGGCGATTTCTGGGCCAGCGGCCTGGATGAGGCCGCCGTGGAAAAGGACGGCTCCAACCCGATCGCCCCCTTGCTGTCGCGCATCGACGCGATCAAGAAGGCCAAGGATGTGCCCGCTTCGATCGCCGCATTGCATCAGGTCGGCATTCCGGTCGGCTTCAACTTCGGTCCCGATGTGGACCTGAAGGCGCTGGACCGCCACATCGGCTACTTCATGCAGGGCGGCATGGGTCTGCCCGACCCGGCGTTCTACACCCGTACCGATGCCGACACCCAGGCGCTGATGGGCCGCTACCGCGCCTACGTCAAGCAGATCCTGGCGTTGACCGGCACCCCGGCCGACAAGCTCGACGCCGATGCCGCCTCCGTGCTGCAGATCGAAACCGCGCTGGCGCGTAGCGCGCAGTCGGTGCAGGGCATCAACAACCCGTTCAACAACTACGCCCCGATCGCCACCAAGGAGCTGACCAAGCAGTACAAGAACCTGCGCCTGGCCGACTTCCTGGAGGCCCAGGGCGTCAAGGACGACCTGGTGTCGATGGCCGACCCGGCCATGTTCAAGCAGCTCGACAGCATGATCGTCAGCATCAAGCCGGAGCAGTGGAAGGCCTACCTGCGCTGGCGCGTGGGCGATGCGATGGCGCCGTACCTGTCCAAGAGCTTCCACGATGCCGAATACCAGTTCCGCGGCCGCCTGCTGCGTGGCGACGCCGTGGCGCCGCAGCGCTGGCAGCAGGTGCTGGATGCGATCAACGTCGCTGCCGGTCCGATGCTCGGCCGCGAGTACGTCGCGCGTTACCTGAGCAGCGACACCCGCCGCCAGGCCGAAGCCATCGCCGACCAGGTGCGCGACGCACAGCTGGCCGCGCTGGAGCGCACCGGCTGGGGTAACGGCGAGGCAGTGGCAGAAGCCAAGGCCAAATTGACCGCGATGAAGATCGAAGTCGGCGCACCGCGTCGCGATCTGGATTACACCGTGCAGCCGATGGGCCGTGGCAGCTTCGGCGGCAACATGCTGATCGCCTCGACCTGGCGTCACCGCGAGGAAATGAAGCGCATCGGCAAGGGCAACGCCGACCGTCGCTGGGACGTGCTGCCGCAGCAGCCCGCCGTCGCCTATGACATTGCACAGAACCGCCTGATCGTCACCGCTGCCGTGTTGCAGGCACCTGTGCTGACCAGCGGCAGCACGCCGGCGGCCCAGTACGGTGCTTACGGTGCGCTGGTGGCGCACGAGCTGACCCGCGCGATCGACGCCAAGGGCTCGCTGGTCGATGCCAAGGGCGAGCTGCGTAGCTGGTGGACGCCGGCCGAAAAGACCAGTTGGACGCTGCTCACCGGCAAGGTGGCCAATCAGTTCGCTGCCTATCCGTACCCGGGCGTGCCCAATGCCAAGGTCAACGGCGCGCAGACCGCCGAAGAGAACCTGGCCGATCTGGCCGGCGTCGAATTGGCCTGGCAGGCCTTCAGCAAGGCGCAACCCGCCGCCACCGAAGCCGACAAGCAGGCCTTCTTCACTGCCTGGGCCGGCCTGTGGGCACAGCAACTGTCGCCGAACGAAGCGGTGCAGCGCGCCAGCGCCGACATCCGTGCACCGGGCCAGTGGCGCACCAATGGCCCGCTGTCGAACCTGCCGGAGTTCGGAGCAGCATTCACCTGCAAGCCGGGCCAGCCGATGCAGCGCGTGGACGCGGACCAGATCAAGATCTGGCGTTGATTCACGCGCCAGGAGGTCACTGGCAATCAACACGCAGTGGCAGGCAATGAAAAAGAGCGCGGAATCCGCGCTCTTTTTTTGTCTCCACGTTTGTCGATTTACCGACCAGCCTGAAACACGCTGAACGTAGGGGCGGACCTGGCCGCGACACGGCTTTACCGGTCACCGCCGTCGCGGCCGGATCCGCTCCTATGAATCGATGCGTAGTCCGACCTCAGCGCACCACGCGCAACGGCGGCTTGCGGCCCTTGCCACCGCCCTTGCGGCCGCCGCTGCCACCGAACGGCGGCTGGCCGCGCCAATATCGGATCATCAGCCAGCCGAACAGCATGCCGCCCAGGTGCGCGAAATGCGCCACGCCCGGCTGCCAGCCGGTCGCGCCCAGAAACAATTCGATCGCGCCAAACACGATCACAAAGGTGCGCGCCTTCATCGGAATCGGCGGGAACAGCAGCATCACGCGCTGGTTCGGGAACAGCATGCCGTAGGCCAGCAATAGCCCGAACACACCACCCGAGGCCCCCACCACCGGCGCACCGCTCTGGGTGAACCAGGCCATCAGCAACTGGCACACGCCGGCCCCGGCCACGCACACCAGGTAATAGGTGAGAAAGCGCTTCTGGCCCCAGGTCTGTTCCAGCGGCGCACCGAACATGAAAAGCGCCAGCATGTTGAAGAACAGATGGTTGAAACCGCCATGCAGGAAGGCGTAGGTCAGCAACTGCCACGGCATGAAGCTGGCACCGGGCGAAAACGCATCGAAGCCGTTGGACAACGGCCACAGCATCAGCCATGACAGCGTGCTATCGGATGGCAGCATGCCCGCACCCAGGTCGCCCACCGCCCACTGCAGCAGGAACAGGCCGATGTTGGCGATCAATAAGGCTTTGGTGACGGGCGGCAGTTGGGGCATGGCGGCATTCCTTCAGAATGCTGCAGATGATAACGGCAGCCCTATGAAGGCCCCCACACGGCCGCATCCAGCCGCTGTGCGGCACTGGCCCGGCGCACACGGCCCCGCTCCACCCGGACGCCCTCGGCACACAGCCGCTGACATTGCTCGCGATGGCCTGCCGAGCCCTCGGGCAGCGCGATCCGGCCATCACTGCGCACCACGCGGTGCCAGGGCAGCTGCGGGTCGTCATTGCCGCTGAGCACGCGCGCCACCAGCCGCGCACGGCCCGGCAGGCCGGCGCGCTGGGCAACGTCCCCATAACCGGCGACCTCGCCCACGGGAATCGCGCGGATCACCTAGAGAATCCGCAGCCGCGCCTGCTCGCCGGACAGTGACTCACCCTTGGAGGCGGCATGCCCTGCAGAGGTGGCGGATAGAAATGGCGTTGAAAAGCGAGATCTGGACATCGCGCAAGCATGCCAGCTGACGGGGGTGCATATGCGCGTGCGGATCGCCCCGTAGGCTAAGAGAAAGTTGCAAGCCCCTCTCCCCCGGGAGAGGGGTTGGGGTGAGGGTACGGGCGCAGCAAGCAAACCGCTCAGGCAACGCAATATGTCGTCATTCGTCCGATGAGAGTACAAAAAGCTTTGAGCATCAGATCGAGCTCGATCAATGAGTCGCTTGTGCTGAGGCCTCTCCCCGCTGGGATAGGCTTCATTCCTTCTCACATCGGGACATTGCCCCTTTATGGGAGAGAAGGTGGCGCCCAGCGCCGGATGCGGGCACGGCTGCCACTGGAGATCGCAGTCTGGCATTAAACGCGGCAGCGCCTTATGCGCCGCCACATGGCAACCAAGCATCGATAGCGACGGGGACGCCACTGCGACGCCATCCCTCAATGCATCAACACGATCTCTTCCGACGAGGTGGGATGAATCGCCACCGTCTCGTCGAAGTCGCGCTTGGTCGCGCCCATCTTCACCGCGACCGCAAAGCCCTGCAGCATCTCGTCGGCGCTCTCGCCCAGCAGATGCACGCCAACCACGCGCTCCTCCTGGCCTGCGCATACCAGCTTGAACAGGCTGCGCTGCGGCACATCGGCCAGCGCATGCAGCATCGGGCGGAAGTTGCTGCGATAGACACGCACCTCGCCGTTGTAACGTTCGCGTGCCTGCTCCTCGGTCAGCCCGACATGGCCCAGCGGCGGGTGCGAGAACACCACGCTGGGCACGCCGTCGTAGTCCATGCGCGCATCGGGCTGGTTGCCGAACAACCTGTCCATCAGCTTGCGCGCCGCCGCGATCGCCACCGGCGTCAGCCCGACCTTGCCAGCCACATCGCCGATCGCATGAATGTTGGGCACATTGGTGGTCTGCCCGTCGTCCACCACTACCTCGCCCTTGTCGCCGAGCGTCACCCCGACGCCATCCAGACCCAGGCCGGCCGTGTTGGCGCGCCGGCCGATGGCAAAGAACACCTTGTCGAACACGTCGTTGCCTTGCTCGCGCGGATGCGCAGGATGACCATGCACGCGCAGCCCGCCCTGCGCATCGCGCTCCAGACCGGTGGTGGTGAAACCGAAATGCAGGCGTACGCCCAGGTGGCGCAGGTTGTCGGCCAACTGCAGCGTCAACTCCGCATCGAAGCGCTCCAACAGGCGATCGCTTTGCACGTACAGGTGCACACGGCTGCCAAGTGCCTGCAACAGGCCGGCGATTTCCACCGCGATATAGCCACCCCCAACGATCGCCACGTGCGCTGGCGCATGACAAAGGTTGAAGAAATCGTCGGAAACCTCGCCGTGCTCGGCGCCGTCCACGCCCGGCCGCAGCGGGTGCGCGCCGGTGGCGATGACGATGTGCTCGGCAGTGACTGGCACACCGTCGCCACCCAGGATGGTATGACGGTCCTGCAACACGCCACGCTGCGGGATCAGGACCACGCCATCTTCATTGAGACGCCGCCGATAACTGGCGTGGATGTTGGCGATGTAGCCCTGCCGATGCGTGACCAACTCCTGCCATGCCAACGCGGGGCGCGGCACATCGAACCCCAGCGCCCCGGCCAGCTCGATCTTGCCGGCCAGATCGGCCGCCAGCCACATCGCTTTTTTCGGCACGCAACCCAGGTTGACGCAGGTCCCGCCCAGCTCGCCGGGCTCCATGATCGCCACGCGCGCACCGTGTTTTGCCGCGCGAAAACCGGCCGCCAGCCCACCGGACCCGCCGCCCAGAATCACCACGTCGTAGTCGTAACGCGCACTCATGCGAATCGCTCCGCCCGGTAGGGATGCGGATCCAGCGCAGGTGCGCGGCCCGTGATCAGGTCGGCCATCAGTTTTCCGCTTGCAGTGCTCATGCTGATCCCGAGCATGCCATGGCCGGCCGCGAGCCAGACGTGAGGACGCGCCGGCACGGCGCCCAGTACCGGCACATCGTCCCAGGTCATCGGTCGCCATCCATACCAGCGTTCGATCACTGCCGGCCCGCATGGCGCATGCAGATATTCGGCGGCCGCACGTTCCAGCGCAGCCAGGCGCGCGGGTGTGAGCTGGGTGTCGTGGCCGGAAAATTCCATCGTGCTGCCGATGCGCAGCCGGTCGCGCCACGGCACCACGAACACCCAGCGATCCTTCAGCACCACCGGGCGGCGCGGCATCAACGGTGGTGCGCTGTAAGTGATCGAATAGCCCTTGCCGGCCTGCACCGGCAGGCGTAGCCCGAGCTGCGCAGCCAGCTGCGGCGACCACGGCCCGGTGGCGATCACCACCTCACGTGCGTGCAGCACCGCCGGGTCGGTGTGCACGCAGACACCGGATGCCTCCGGCAGCACGGCATGCACGCGGCAGTGCTCATCGACCACCGCCCCCTGCGCGCGCAGCACCCTGGCCAGTTCCGCGGTGTAGCGTTCCGGGCGCAGATGCGCGTCGCCAGGGAAATGGATCGCACCTGCGATGCCATCGCGAAATGCCGGATCCTGCCGCGCGTAGTCGGCGCCATCGATCACCTGCGTCTGGATGCCCCACTGCGCCAGCACCTCGCATTCGGCGCGGTACTGCGCAAAGCGGCGTGCGTCGCCGAACACATAGTCCAGCCCATCGGTCCGGTAGTCGCAGTCCAGCGCGTAACGCCTCACCCAATCATCCAGGCGGTGGCGCGCGTCGTGCAGCAGGGCCGCACGGGCATGCGCACTGGCGTGCCAGTCGCGCGCATTGCAGCGCCGTGCGAACCGCAACAGCCAGCGCCATAACGCCGGATCCAGGCGTGGCGGGATGTACAAGGGCGCGTCCGGCGTCAGCATCCATTTCACCGCCTGCGCGATCATGCCCGGCGCCGCCAGCGGTGGCGCATGGCTTGGCGTGATCGTGCCGCAGTTGCCGTGCGAGGTGGCAGCGCCCAACGCGCCGGCATCGAGCACGCGCACCTGACGGCCGGCTTCCACGAGCGCCAGCGCAGTGGCCAGGCCGATCGCGCCGGCACCGATCACCACCACGTCCTCGCGCACGGCGCTCACCCGCCGCTACCCGGCCCGGGCGTTGCTGCGCCACATCGGCGGCACGCGCAGGTAGGTCACGCTCCGCCAGACCCATTCCAGTGGCCCGAAGCGGAACCAGCGCAGCCACAGGTGGCTCAGCACCACCTGCGCGGCGAACAGCGCCACTGCGAACGGTAGTTGCCACACGCGCGGCAATTGCTCGAAGTAGCCCAGCCCGTACCCGTAGAACACCCACGTGCACAGCACCGACTGCAACAGATAATTGCTCAGCGCCATGCGGCCGGCAGGCGCAAGCCATGCCAGACGCGACGCAAAGCGCACCACCCATGCCGCATAGCCCAGGCTCATCAGCGGCCCCGCGATCAACGCCAACGCGAACGCGCCGGACAGGCGCAACGTCGCACGCGCAGGGTCCATCCATGGTTCCAGCGCGTAGCTGACCACCATGACGGCAAGCCCCAGCGGCACAGCCCCGTAGCGCAACGCGCGAAACAGCTGTGGAAAGCGCTCGGGCGCCGCGATCGCGCCGCTGCGCACGAACCAGCTGCCCAACAGGAACATGCCCAGCATGGCCGGACCATTGATGCTGAGCCCGCTCATCGCCTGGCGTAGGTCATGCCAACGCTGCACGGTGGCCTGCAGGTAGGTGCCGTGTCCAAACGCGGCGCGCTGTGCCTGCACGTTGGCTGCTGCCTGCTGCGCGGCGTCGGCCATGGCGGTGTTCCAGTCGCTCGCCGCTGCCGGATCGGACTGCATCAGCGCGATCGCACTGCCGTACAGCATCACCAGCGCTGGCGCGCACAGGTACACCAGCGCGGCAAGCCACGGCAACGTCACCGTCGGCACCTTGCGCGCGCTCAGCAGCAGGACCGCCAGCACGGCATAGGTCACCAGAATGTCACCGGACCACAGCAGCAGCGCATGCGCCAGACCGATCACCAGCAAGCCGGCAGTGCGGCGCAGGTACATGCCGATCAATCCGCGCCCTGCCTGATCGGCGCGCTGCGCCATCACCGCAAAGCCCATGCCGAACAACATCGAGAACAGGGTGTAGAACTTCCCCTGCACGAACAGATAGACCAGCGCATCGGCGATGCGGTCGGCGCCGTGCCAGTGCGGCTCCACGCCGCTCAATGCCAGATCGAGCGGTCCGACGAAGGCCTCGATGTTCATCAGCAGGATGCCGAGCAATGCAAAGCCGCGCAGTACGTCCAACACGACGATGCGCTCGGTCGCGGCAATCGGGAGCAGATCGGGTCGGGTCATTGCAACTCAGGCCATCGGGTGCGATGGCGCACATCGCAGAACGCAAACGGCCCGCCTGGAGGGCGGGCCGTCGGAAACGCCGCCGTTACCGGCTGCATCGAGCGTGGCGCAGCGCGTGCCCGCTGGTGGCGAAGTGGCGGCTCCGGCGGCCCGGCACGCAACCGAGGTGCAGACCGAACCCGGAATCCAGCACTTCACCGCCACCGGCAACGCCGACACCCTGCCCGCAGTGCTTAGTGGTGATGACCGCCGTCACCGTGAACGTGCCCGTGGTCGCGCTCTTCCTGGCTTGCTTCGCGCACTTCGATGATTTCCACGTCGAAGTGCAGGTCCTTGCCGGCCATCGGGTGATTTAGGTCGACATCGACCACGCTCATGCCGACCTTCTGCACGGTGACCGCACGCGGGCCGAAGTTGGTCTGCAGCACCACCTGGGTGCCCGGAACCAGCTTGGTGGCACCGAAATGCTTCTTGGGCACGCGCTGGCTCAGGCCTTCGCGGTACTCGCCGTAGGCCTCGGTCGCCTTGACGTCGACGCCGAAGCTTTCGCCGGCTTCCTTGTCCATCATGGCCGCTTCCAGGCCGGGAATGATATTGCCGTGGCCGATCAGGATCACCAACGGG
This sequence comes from Xanthomonas sp. NCPPB 1068, assembly GCF_041479385.2. Lineage (NCBI taxonomy): Bacteria > Pseudomonadati > Pseudomonadota > Gammaproteobacteria > Lysobacterales > Lysobacteraceae > Xanthomonas > Xanthomonas sp. NCPPB 1068. The sequence continues at coordinate 3,017,812 of NZ_CM192986.1, forward strand.
TCACGCTCCTTGGAGCTCTCGATCGGCTCCTGGCCGATCTCCGAAACGGTGTAGTGGAAGCGGACGACGCTGTCTTTTTCGATCTTCATGCCTGGCTCTGAATGGGCTGCCCGGTGGCAGACGGTTGAGGACGGCTTGTCGGCCGCCGGGTGCGCCGCCATCATGGCGACCTTTCGAACCGCCCATTATCCCGGCTCCATGCATATCACGCCAGTTTTCGCCGCCCGCATCCATCGCGCCGCGGCCTGTTTGCTGCTGGGCCTGCTCCTGCTGGGTGGTTGCGCGCAGCAGACCCCGGTGCGGCGTCCGGCCGCTGCGCCCCCGCCGCCGCCGCGCGTCTGGCCGCAGGTGGCGCCGGCCAATCCTGCGGCGGCCAACGACATCCTGATGCGCGCATTGGGCCTGGTCGGCACCCCCTACCGGTTTGGCGGCAACACACCGGAGACCGGGTTCGACTGCAGCGGGCTGGTCACTTATGTCTACAAGGACGTGGCGGCCGTCATGCTGCCGCGCACCTCGCGCGAGCTGGCCGCGATCCAGGGGCCGCCGATCCCGCCAGAGCGGCTCGCCACCGGCGATCTGGTGTTCTTCGGAGCCGGCGGCAGCGTGACCCATGTCGGCATTTACGTGGGTGAAGGTCGCTTCGTGCATGCCCCGACCACCGGCGGTACGGTCCGCTTGGATTTCCTGGACGGCGCCTACTGGCGTGACCATTATTCAGGTTCAAAGCGGGTTTTACACTGAAATGTGATGAACATCACAAGTCATAAAACGGAAAGTTAACTTTTTTTGAACGTAACGATTCGTTCACCAGGGCATCATCTCGCATCGACAGCAGAATTGTGATTCCCGCGTGACGAACGACGAACAGATCAGCCCTGGCGCCGCCCCGCTTCCGCTCCGGAAACCGCTCCGCCTGCTTTGCGCCACCGCACTTTGGATTGCTGCACTTCCCGCTCTGGCGCAGACCGCCACCAGCGCCTCATCCACTCCGCAGACGACCACGCCAGACAGCGCCGTCGCCGCCGAGAAAGCCGCAACCCGCAGCCGCGCCGACGCCGCTGCCACCGCAACACTGGCCGCCCTGCTTCCGCACCTGGCCGCCAACGACGCCATTCCGCTGATGGACCGCTCGGCGATGTTCGCCGGCGACCTCAGCCGCCTGCTGGCCAATTACGACGTGTCGCAGAGCGCAGCCAACGCTGCACAGAACGCCGTGGCGGACAGCCGCGTGCAGGTGATCCTGCAACGCGCCATGGCCCTGCTCGGCACCCCCTACGTCTGGGGCGGCGAGTCCACCGAGGGCTTCGATTGCAGCGGCCTGGTTGGCTACGTCTTCAAGACCGCGCTGGGTATCGACCTGCCGCGCGTCTCGCGCGACATTGCGCGCGATGAATCGGCCGAGCTGATCAAGGACCCGAACGCCCTGAAGGCAGGCGACCTGGTGTTCTTCGGCAAGCGTGGCCGCATCGATCATGTCGGCCTGGTGGTCGGCGACGGCAAGTTCCTGCACGCGCCCAGCCGCGGCAAGGACGTGCGCGTGGATTCGCTGGCCAGCGGCTACTGGAGCGAGAAGTTCATCCAGGCACGTCGGGTGCTCTGACTGCCGGTGTAGACACTGCGTCGATTGCAACAAAAAGGCCGCGGCGATCCCGCGGCCTTTTTGTTGCAGTGTCGTGGCACGTTGCAGTTCTGCATCGCCCGTGACCGCTGCGTGGCAGCGGGTGCACCCGCCGCCGGCTGCACTGCACGCGCCTGGCCTCACGCTACGTGCGGCAGCTCGGGCATGCGTGGACCCCAGCGGCAGCGCAACCTGCGGTGCCGGTTACCGCGAGGTATCGGCCTGGTAATGGGACATGGTGTCCTCGATCCCCTTGCTCAGTTCCATCACCTTGAGCGCGTACTCGGCCAGGCGTTGGTCCTCCGGGGTATCCGGTCGCCACGAGGGCACTTCCACCGGCGTGACGCCGTCCGGGTCCATCGCCACGAACACGATGATGCAGTGCGTGCACAGGCGCGAGTCGCCCCCCATCGGGCTGCGCGCACGCACATCGATGGCGAAATGCATGCTGCTGCGCCCGGTGTAGACCAGCTTGGCCGACACCGCGACCAGGTCGCCGATCCGTACCGGCGCCACGAAACGGATGCCGCCCACCGCCACGGTCACGCAGTAATGCCCGCTCCAGCCACTGGCCGCCGCGAAACCGACCTGGTCGATCCACTTCATCACCACGCCGCCATGCACCTTGCCGCCGAAATTGACGTCGCTGGGCTCGGCCAGAAATCGAAATGTCAGATCACGCTGTTGGCCGATCACCGCCCGCCTCCCTCAATGGATGAGCCGGCAGTGTGCCATGTGGCTGCAACGGCGGGCATGCGTTGCGCGGCCGCGTCCACTGCTCGCGACATTGGGCGACGTTGCCCACCTACGAGGCGGTGACCTGCGCTGATCCGGCGCGAGCTCCGCAGCCCTACGAGCAGAACCGCAACGCCGGCCACCATTGCGATGTCGACGCGGCACCCACCTGGCTGTCGACGTCCGCAAGCGACCGGCCTGCGCACCGGCCGCTATATCGCAGCCTCGTCCAATGCGGCTTGCAGGCAACGCTAGGCCGTCGCGCACACTGCCGCGACGTTGTCCTGCTTGCGAAGGCAAAGCCACGGGAAATGCGGCTGTTGCAGCCTCAGCAGGCGCCGCACCCGCGCACCCAGCCGGCGCGGATCGAACCGCCATTCCACTGCAAATCGGTCGAAGGTGGCGTAGGTGTGCTGGTGATATTGCTCGGCCAATGCAGGCACGCCCAACCCGGTGAAATACCGCAGGCTGCGCGCGGCACTGTCGTTGGCGCGTTGCGGATTTGCATACAAGGGGCTGTCGAGGATGTGCAGCTCGCCGCCATCGCGCAGCTGCGCCAGCAGGCGCACCAGCAGCGCGCCGGGGTCGGCGAAATACTGGATGCACGCCGGCACCACGATGACGTCGAACACATCCCGCGGCAGTACAAGGGTGTGGATATCGGCGGCAACGAAACTCAGGCGTTGGTCGTGACCGAACACGCGTGCGGCCTGCGCAAGTTCGGTGCGATTGACGTCGATGCCGCACACGTCGCGTTGCAGCGACTGGGCGAGCCGTTGCGACAGCCAGCCATTACCGCAGCCCAGTTCAAGAATGGCGCCCTCGCCTGCGCGCGCGCGCAGGTGTTGCAGCAGCAAGTCACTGGACAGCGCGCGTACCTGCCATTCCAGGCTGGCGCCGAGCTTGCCGCCGGGGCGCGGCAGGCTGCGGACCTGCGCATCGGTATACAGGCGCCCTTCCTTGCGCCGCACCTGCAGGTAGCGATCCTCGAACGGGTCCGGCGCCAGGCTGCGCTGCACGAACACACCGTCGACCATCTCCAGCTCGGTCACTTGCGCCAGGCGCTCGCGCAGCACGGGAAATCCTGCCGTCATCGAGGGCGCTCAGCGCAGCGGCTTGGCACTGTCCGCCGGTGGATCTTCCAGTCCCACATTGGTGGAGGCGGATTCGTAGATGGTCTTGTCGAGCAGGCCGGTTTCCTTGGCCACCAGCACCGGCACCAGCATCTGCCCGGTCACGTTGGTCATGGTGCGCATCATGTCCAGGATGCGGTCGATGGCGTACAGGTAGCCGATCACTTCCAATGGCAGGTTGGCCGCGCTCAGCACCACCGTGGCCATGATCACCGCCGTGCCCGGCACGCCGGCCGTGCCGAAGCTGCCGAGTACCGAGGCGATCAGCACCACGAAATACTGGTTGGCGGTCAGCGGCACGCCGGTGTATTGCGCGATGAACACCGCGCACAACGCGGGGAAGATTGCGCCGCAGCCGTCCATCTTGATGCTGGCGCCCAGCGGCACCGCGAATGCGGCGTAATCCTTGCTCACGCCAAGGTTATGGGTGATCGAGCGCATCGCCACCGGCATGGCGGCAAAGCTCGACGAACTAACGAAGGCCACCTGCATGCCGGGCGCAGCGCCACGGAAGAACTTCCACGGGTTGAGCCCATGCACCAGCAACAGGCCGCTGTAGACCACCAGGATATGGATCGCGCAGGCCACATACAGCGCCAGCACGAAACTACCGAACGGCAACAGCTTGGCGAATCCGTAGCTGCCGACCAGGCTGGCGATCAGGCCGAAGGTGCCGAGCGGGGTCATCTCCAGCACGAAGCGGGTGACCTGGATCATGATGTCGCTCAGTTGCCCGGTCAGCTTGCGCGCCTCGGCCGCCCGTTCGCCGAGCTTGACCATCGCAAAGCCGAGCAGCCCGGCAAAGAAGATCACCGGCAGGATCGAGCCGCGCCCGGCCGCCAGCACGGTTTCGCCGGCGGCATTGGTCTTGGTCCCGATGCCGGTGAGTGCGTAGAACGGATTGGACGGCACCACTTCCAGCAACACCTTGATCGGGCTGGGCACATCGCGCGGCTTCCAGGCCGAATCCACACTCAGATTGAAATGGCCGGCGCCCGGCTGCATCAACGTGCCCACCGCCAGGCCAACGCCCACCGCCAGGGCTGCGGTGATCACGAACCACAGGAAGGTGCGCCCCCCCAGCGCGGCCACCGATTTCTGCCCGTGCAGCGACGAGATCGCGTTGATCACCGCGAAGAACACCAGCGGCACGGCGATCATCTTGATCAGGGTGACGTACAGATCGCCCAGTGGGCCGAACCACACGTCGGCCGCAGGGCCCATTGCCGCACCGGCCAGCGCGCCGAGAACGAAGCCGGCCACCACGCGCTGCCAGAACGGAATGCGCAACCAGGCCGCAACCAGTCTCATGTCGTCGAATCATCCGGGGGGAGAGTGCATGCACCTTATCGCAGGCCCGGCCTGCCCGCGAGGCCACGACTGGAACAGCGGCGTGTCATCTGTGCGACGGACGCGGGCCGGCATAATGGGCGCTGATTCAGCCACGAGTTCGACCCCGATGCGTTACCGCCTGCCTGCCCTTGCCGCCCTCACCACGCTCTGCGTCGCCGCCTGCGCCTCCACTGCCGGAAGCAGCGCCTCTGCACCCGCTGCAGTCGACGTGGACGTGCCACCCGTGACCCATCCGGCCGGCGAGACCCCGCAGTGGTGGTATCGCTCCGGTGCGGCGCGCGCCGCCGGCAACGGCGCCATGGCCGGCAAGGCGCGCAACGTGATCCTGTTCCTGGGCGATGGCATGAGCCTGACCACCGTGGCGGCCGCACGCATCCTCGATGGCCAACGCAAGGGCGGGCCGGGCGAAGAGAACCTGTTGTCGTGGGAGCAGTTCCCGGCCACCGCCTTCAGCAAGACCTACAACACCGATTCGCAGACGCCCGATTCGGCCGGCACCATGACCTCCATCACCACCGGTGTGAAGTCGCACATGGGCGCGATCGGGGTCAGCAGCGGCAATCGCAGCGACTGCGCCGACAGCTTGAACAAGGGCCTGCTGAGCTGGCTGCAACTGGCCGACAGCGCCGGCATGGCCACCGGCATCGTCACCACCACGCGCCTGACCCATGCAACGCCTGCGGCAACGTATGCGCATTCGCCGGACCGCAACTGGGAAAACGACACCGATCTTCCCGAGTCCGCGCGCACTGCCGGCTGCCAGGACATCGCCCAGCAGTTGCTGTCCACCGCCCGCTACGGACGCGGCCCGCAGGTGGTGCTGGGCGGAGGACGCAGCCAGTTCCAGACCGTGCAGGAGCGCGACCCCGAATACGACGACAAGGTGGGCCTGCGCCTGGACGGCCGCGACCTGGTGGCCGAATGGAAGCAGGCGCACCCGCAGGGCGCGTATGTCTGGAACGCGCAGCAATTGAAAGCGGCGACCGGCGCGCCGGCGCTGCTGGGGCTGTTCGAACCGGACCACATGCAGTTCGACCACGACCGCAACCGCACCCCGCAGGGCGAGCCCAGCCTGACCGAGATGACGCGCACCGCGATCCAGTCGCTGTCGCGCGACCCGAACGGGTTCGTGCTGATGGTCGAAGGCGGCCGGATCGATCACGCCAATCACGCCGGCAATGCCTACCGCGCGCTCGATGAAACCGTGTCGCTGTCCGATGCGGTGCGCACTGCCGTGCAGACCGCGCCACCGGACACGCTGATCATCGTCACCGCCGACCATTCGCACACGCTCAACTTCGTCGGCTACCCGGTGCGCGGCAACCCGATTCTGGGCAAGGTGCGCGGCACCGGCGGCGAAGAAGGCGACCGCACCCAGCTGGCCACCGACCTGGCCGGCCAGCCCTACACCACGCTCAGCTACGCCAACGGCCCCGGCTACACCGGTGCCAGCAACGCGCAGCCGGCCGGGCCCAAGAAATATCCGCACGAACCCAGCAGCAGCGAGCCGGCCGCCGGCCGCCCGGACCTCACCCACGTCGACACCGAGGCGCCCAGCTACATGCAGGAGTCGCTGGTGCCGACCAAGTCCGAAAGCCATGGCGGCGAAGACGTCGGCATCTGGGCCACCGGCCCGGGCAGCGCGGCCTTCCGCGGCACCCTGGAGGAGAACGTGATCTACCACGTCATCGTGCAGGCCACCCCGCGCCTGCGTGCGCGCCTGTGCAAGGCCGGCACCTGCAACAGTGCCGGCGTGCCGGTGGAGCTGCCCAAGCCGGCCACGTTCGAGGCGGCGGCCACGCGTTGATGGGCGGCTTGCGGCGCGATGACGGCCGGTGGGCCGGCGACCGGCCTCACCTTGCCGGCGTGTCTGCCGCATCAACGGACGGCGGTGGGCATGACGCGCAGCGGCTTGGGCGACTGGCCGCATCGGCTTGTGCTTGCCGATGCCCGGCACACCGCGATGGCCATGGCACCGCCATGCGCGCGGGCCAGGCGGTGCGATCCACACCCGCCTGGCACACGGCTGCTTCGCAGACACCGGCAACTCGCGTGCGACGCGGCGTTCGGCCTTCAGTGAGCACCCGGTGACCGACGCCACCACATTGCTGCCCGCCACTCCCCCCGGCCCGGTGGTGATCGCCTACAGCGGCGGCATGGATTCGGCGGTCTTGCTGCACGCACTGGCTGCGATTCCGGCCTACCGTGCGCGCGGCCTGCGGGCGCTGCACGTGCACCACGGCCTGCATGCCGATGCCGATGCCTGGGCGCTGCATTGCCAGCACACCTGCGCGGCACTGCAGGTGCCGCTGCGCATCGTGCAGGTGCAGGTCGCGCGTGACAGCGGGCTGGGCCTGGAGGCCGCCGCGCGCCAGGCCCGCCATGCCGCCTTTGCCGAAAGCCTTGCCCCCGGCGAATGGTTGGCACTGGCCCACCACCGCGACGACCAGGCCGAAACCTTCCTGCTGCGCGCTCTGCGCGCCTCCGGCCCGGATGGCTTGGGCGCCATGCGCGCGCAGCGGCGCTTCGCCGACGGCATGGCGTGGCGCCCGTTGCTGGCGCGGGCACGCGCCGACCTGCAGGCGTATGCAGAGGTGCACCGGTTGCACTGGATCGAAGACCCGAGCAATGCAGATGCGCGCTACGACCGCAATTTCCTGCGGACCCGGGTGCTGCCGTTGCTGCAGCAACGCTGGCCGCAGGCGGCCGACGCGCTGGCGCGCAGCGCGCAGCTGAGTGCCGACGCCGGCGAGCTGCTGCTGCACGAGGACCTGATACTGCTGCCCGATATGCAGACGGCCACGGGCGCCCTGGACCTGCAGTTGCTGCGCGCACAGCCCGCGGCACGCCGGCCGCGGTTGCTGCGCGCATGGGCAAGCGCGGCCGGCGCGCCACCGCTGCCCGCCCACGGCGTGGCGGCCCTGGAGCAGGAGATCGAGCACCCCGCCGCCGACCGGCAGGCCTGTTTTGCGTGGCAGCAGGTCGAAGTGCGCCGCTGGCGGCACCGTCTCTACCTGCGCCGCCCGTCCGTCCCATGGCCGGCGCACTGGTCTGCGCCATGGGACGGCGCGCAGCCGCTCTGCCTACCCGATGGCGCGCAGCTGCAGCTGCAGGGCGCGCCGGGGCTGCGCTTTGCGCAACCGCTGCTGGTGCGTGGCCGACGCGGTGGCGAGCGCATCGTGCTGCCGCAGCGCGCGCATTCGCATCGGCTCAAGCATCTGCTGCAGGCCTCGGATCTGCCGCCGTGGGAGCGCGATCGCCTGCCGATCCTGTGGGCCGGCGACCAGGTCCTGGCCGCGGGCGATTGCATCGTCTCGGCACCGTTGAGCCACTGGTTGCAGGCCAATGTGGCGCGCCTGGTCTGGCGCGCAGACACCACGGCGAATTGACCCGCCTGCGCGCGCGCCGCACACTTTAGCGATGGCCAAGAAGTCCTTGAACGAAACATCCCCGGTTGCCCGCTTCGAACAGTCGCTGGAAGAACTCGAGCAACTGGTGCAAAAGATGGAAGTGGGCGATCTGAGCCTGGAGCAATCGCTCACCGCCTACGAACGTGGCATCGGCTTGTACCGCGATTGCCAGCAGGCGCTGGAACAGGCCGAACTGCGCGTGCGATTGCTAACCGACCCCGCCCGCCCCGAGCTTGCCGAAGCGTTCGAGCCGCCGTCGCTGGACGGCGGCTGAGGTGAGTTCCGCGCTGTTCGAACACTGGATCGCCCGTACCGAACGCAGCCTCGACGCCGGCCTGCCAGACGCCGCACTGGCGCCGCAGCGGCTGCACGCCGCGATGCGGCACGCCGTGCTCGGCGGCGGCAAACGCATGCGTCCGCTGCTGGTGTATGCCAGCGGCGCATTGTTTGGCGCCGAGGAAGACCTGCTGGACACACCGGCGGTGGCCGTGGAGCTGATCCACGCCTACTCGCTGGTGCACGACGACCTGCCGGCGATGGACGACGACGCGTTGCGCCGCGGCCAGCCCACCGTGCATATCGCCTTCGACGAGGCAACCGCCATCCTGGCCGGCGATGCATTGCAGACCCGCGCCTTCGAGCTGCTGGCCGCCGCACCTGTCAGTGCCGAGCTGCGTGTGGGCTGGCTGCAGAGCCTGTCCACTGCTGCCGGTGCTGCCGGCATGTGCGGGGGCCAGGCACTGGATATCGATGCCACCGGCCAGCTGCAATCGCTGCACGCCTTGCAGCGCATGCATGCGCTCAAGACCGGCGCCCTGATCCGCGCGGCGGTGCGCATGGGCGCGCTGGCCGGCAATGCCGGTGCGGCCGACCAGCAGCGCGTGGACGACTTTGCCGACGCGCTGGGCTTGGCCTTCCAGGTCCGTGACGACATCCTGGACGTGGAGTCGAGCTCGGCGCAGCTGGGCAAGACCGCCGGCAAGGACGCCGCACAGTCCAAGTCCACCTACCCTGCCTTGCTTGGCATGGACGGCGCCAAATCCAAATTGGCGGAGCTGGCAACGCGCATGCACGACATCCTGCAGCCCTATGGCCAGCCGGGCGACACCCTGGCCAGCCTGGGCCGGTTCGCGGTGGACCGGGCGCACTGAAGCGCCTCGCCACGGCCACCGTCGTCTGCCAGACGACGGTGGTGCCCGACCACACTCCTCCATTGGACAGTTCTGCTCGGTCGGGAGACGGTGCGCCGAAAGCCGCTGCTCGTTCACTGCGTCACCGACCTATGCAGGGCACCTGTGCGCTGGCGCCGCGAGCCAGCACTGGCGCATACAACCGGGTCAAGGTCGCACGCAGGCATCCGGCTGCCCGGTGCATCGGCACGACCCAACGCCGGTGGCTGCGACATGACCGGCCGACCTGCTCGCAGTTGCCGTCGAGCATCGCAGTGACGCTTGGAGTGCACTCCAACACGGCGCCGAAGCGGGCGGCCCACTCGCACCTCGCCGGCTTCCGGCATCCCGCTGGCAGCCGTTCTGATCGGCCCGCACTGACGAAAGCGACCCAATCTGCGCACTCCGTGCGCCAGCGCACGGTTGCAGCCGTGAGGGCGATCGAGCGACCGGAGAAGAAGGTCACAAAATGAAACTTTCATAACTGCGGTTTGTGTCAGCCGCTGACACACGCCCATCGTCAAGAAGCGACGGGCATCACGATTTATTCCTGAATTATCGACATCGGCAGTGATTTGATCGTACTTCCGGATTATCTGTCATCAGAAATATCGTTAATTGAACGACTTGTCGCGCCCGCTCGCGCTACCTAGGTTTGGCTGGCCTGCACTCGCAGGCATCCCCCGACCAAGGAGAGTCACTGGTGAAAAATGTTTTTCTCGCATCGTTTGCAGCAGGCACGCTCGCCGTTGTTGGCGTGCTCGGTTCGGCGCAGGCGCAGTCCGTGCGCGGCCCGGTTCCGTTGACCATCGAACTGTCGCCAGTGGCCGATCAGGCTGGCCGTCATCAAGGCAAGATCGCCGTCACCGTCACCAACAACGGCAGCCAGATCGCACGCGTGCCGACCTATCAGCTGCCGCTGAAGTCGCTGGACAACGGCATTCTGGAAGTGAGCCGCGATGGCACGCCAGTGGACTACACCGGGCGCCTGGTCAAGCGCGGCCTGCCCAAGGCGGCCGACTTCACCATCCTGCAGCCGGGCCAGAGCGTGAAGGGCGAAGTCGATCTGGCCGGCGCCTACGACCTGTCCACCAGCGGCAACTACACCATCCAGGTGCGCTCCACCCTGCAGTACGCCTCGCTGTCCGACGGCAGCCTGATGAAAGCCGCCAACGGCCTGCCCGCGGTGGCCACCAGCACCCCGCTCACCGTGTGGCTGGACGGCGCACGCCGCGGCGTGCAGCGGCAGCTCGCAGTCGGCCCGACCGCCGTGGTCAACGGCATCAACTACCTCAACTGCAGCACCACCCGCACCAACCAGGCCGCCAGTGCGGTCACTGCCGCGCGCAACTACTCGCAGAACTCGCGCAACTACCTCAATGCCGGCAGCACCGGCGCGCGTTACACCACCTGGTTCGGCGCCTACAACGCCTCGCGCTACAGCCGGGTCAGCTCCAACTTCGTCAACATCGACAACGCGCTGGACCAGAACAACGGCCAGCTGACGATCAACTGCAGCTGCGAAGCGGATCTGGCGGACGCCTTCGCCTACGTGTATCCGAACCAGCCGTACGAGATCCATGTCTGCAACGCGTTCTGGAGCGCGTCCACCACCGGCACCGACTCCAAGGCGGGCACGCTGGTGCACGAGACCAGCCACTTCACCGTGGTGGCCGGTACCCAGGACCGCGTCTATGGCCAGTCTGGCGCACGTAGCCTGGCCCAAAGCAACCCGGCCCAGGCGATCACCAATGCCGACAGCCACGAGTACTTCGCCGAAAACACCCCGGCGCAGAACTGATCGCGCCATCGCCTGAAACGACAAAGGCCCGGCATCGCTGCCGGGCCTTTGTGTTTACCGCCGCGTCGATTACTTGATCAGGCGCAGCGCGAACGGGTAACGGTAATGCTCGCCGTTGTTGGCCTTGACCGCGGCCAGGATGCAGAACACCAGGTTGGCCACCCAGACCAGCGTCGGCACGAAGAACAGGATGCCGAACGAGACGATGGTCAGGATCACCGCCAGGACATAGGCAATGATCACGGTGATCTGGAAGTTCAACGCTTCCTTGGCCTGGTCGGTGGCGAACGGCTTGGACGGGCTGGCGTCCTTGCTGATCAGCCAGATCACCAACGCGCCGATAAAGGACGTCAGGATGCCGAGCAGATGCGCGGCCAGCGCCAGGGTGCGTTCTTCGGACGGCGTGCTGGTACCGATCGGCGGTGGCGGCGGTGCGGCGTGGGTGTCGAATTCGCTCATATGTCTCCCCGAACATGATTGTGGTGCGGCGGACTATAACAACGATTCAGCCAGCCACCAGTGCGGGAAGACATGGTCTCTCACGGCAGCCAGGTCCGGTCCGTGCAGCGCGCACCACCCGGACCCGACGTCCCCACCCACCACATGGCGAGACAGGCGCCTGCATGATTCATGCGTCACTGCGCCCGAGCGCAGGCGGCGCATTGACCCAGCAAACGAACGCCTAGCTCAGCTATCGCCGGCCACGGTCATGCGGTTGATCAGCACCGAGCCGATCTTGACGTGTGAGCGCGGGTCGACATCGCTACCCACCGCTTCGATACCGGCGAACATGTCGCGCAGGTTGCCGGCGATGGTCAGCCCGTCCACCGGATAGGCGATGGCGCCGTTCTCGATCCAGAAACCGCCGGCGCCGCGCGAATAATCGCCGGTCACGGGGTTGACGCCGTTGCCCATCAGTTCGGTGACCAGCAGGCCGCGCGACATGCCGGCAACCATCGATGCCAGATCGCCCGCGTTGGCGCTGACCTGCAGGTTGTGCACCCCGCCGGCGTTGGCGGTGGTCTGCAGCCCCAGCTTGCGGGCCGAATAGCTGCCCAGCACGTAGCGCTGCAGCACGCCGTCGGTGATCAGCGCCGAGCGCCGCGTGGCCACGCCTTCGCCATCGAACGCGGCCGAACGCAGCCCGCGGCGCAGATGCGGCAGTTCTTCGATGTTGAACCAGTCCGGAAACAACTTGGTGCCGACGCTGTCGAGCAGGAAGCTGGCGCGGCGATACAGCGCGCCACCGGACACTGCACCGAGCAGATGGCCGACCAGCGAACGCGCCACTTCCGGCGCGAACAGTACCGGCAACTGCCCGGTAGGCAGGGAGCGCGGCTGCAGGCGCGCCAGGGTGCGCTCGGCAGCGTGGCGGCCAATGGCCTCCGGCGCTTCGAGGTCCTCGCGCGCCAGGGCACTGCTGTACCAGCCGTCACGCTGCATGCCGTCGCCCTGCCCGGCAATCAACGCGCAGCTGATCGAATGATGGGTGCCGCGTTCGCGTCCGATGAACCCATGCGAGTTGGCGTAGACCGACAGGCTGAGCCCGGTGCTGGCCGAGGCGCCGTCGGAATTGCTGATGCGCGCGTCCGCCTCACGCCCGGCGCTCTCGCAGGCCAGGGCCAGATCCACCGCTGTGTCGGCGTCCAGCGCCCACGGGTGCCAGCTGTCGAGGTCGGGGAACTCGCGCGCCATCAGCTCCGGATCGGCCAGGCCGGCGGCCACGTCGTCTTCGGTGTAGCGCGCGATGGCACAGGCCTGCGCGACGGTGGCTTCCAGGCTGGACTCCTGCAGGTCGGCGGTGCTGGCACTGCCCTTGCGCTTGCCGAAGTAGACGGTCACTGCAATGCCGCGGTCGCGGGTGGATTCGACCGTTTCCACCTCGCCCAGGCGTACGTTGACGTCCAGGCCGCGCTCCTCGCTACAGCTCACTTCGGCCTGGGTGGCGCCGGCTGCACGGGCGCGCTCGAGCAGGCGCTGCGAGATATCGGTCAATGCGTCCAGACGCTGCAGGCTGTCGTCGGCGACACGGGTTTCGGAGGAGAGTGCGTTCAATGCTTTATCCTTTGGATGCGGATCCGTCCGCGAAAGCCCGACCATCCATGGTCGGACTGTCTGAATTTGGATGCGGATCCGTCCGCGAAAGCTCGGCCATCCGTGGCCGGAGTGTCTGAATTTGCTGCGGAGTCTTCCGCCGGAGTCCGGCCGTTCGTGGCCGGAAAGTCAACTAACCAAGTTTCGGGATGTAGTGGCAATGCGCGGACGTGATGAAGAGACCGGTGAATTCCGCGGCGCCAGCCGCAGCCAGCAACGGCGCGAGGCGCTGGAAATCTTCGACCTGGGCGAAAAGCTGGTGGCGCTGACCCCGGCGCAGCTGGCCAAGCTGCCGGTGCCCGAGTCGCTGATCCCGCATATCGAAGAGAGCAAGCGCATCACCTCACACATCGCGCACAAGCGACAGCTGGCGTTTCTGGCCAAGCACATGCGCCGCGAGGACGACGAAACCCTGGCCGCGATCCGCGATGCGCTGGACGCCAACAGCGACACCGCGCGCCGCGAGGTGGCCGCGATCCACCGGGTCGAGCGTTGGCGCGAGCGCCTGCTCGCCGAAGGCGACGTCGCGCTGGCCGAACTGCTGGAAGCCTACCCGGCCGCCGACCGCCAGCAGCTGCGCCAGCTGGTGCGCAACGCGATCCACGAACGCGCCAAGAACAAACCACCGCGTGCGTATCGCGAACTGTTCCAGGTGCTGCGCGAGCTGTCTCAAGAGCAGGGATTGGAGAGTGGGGATTCGGGATTGGACGACGACGAATCGGCGTCGGAAGGCGACGAATAAGGAGCTGTCCGATCCATCAATCGAGGCAACGACCATCCCGGCCGTTGCCACTCCCGAATCCCGATTCCCGATTCCCGTCTGCTGAACCGGCAAACCGCAAAGGCCCGACGCACTGCTCTGCGCTCCTGCCGTTGCGAATCCCGAATCCCGATTCCCGAATCCCCGCATCTCAGGCCTGCGTCCCGCCAACCGTGATGCCGTCGATCAACAACGATGGCTGGCCGACGCCGACCGGCACGCTCTGCCCGTCCTTGCCGCACACGCCCACGCCTTCGTCCAGCGCCAGATCATTGCCGATCATGCGCACCTTCTGCATGGTCTCCGGGCCGTTGCCGATCAGGGTGGCGCCCTTGACCGGCGCGGTGACCTTGCCGTCTTCGATCAGGTAGGCCTCGGTGGCCGAGAACACGTACTTGCCGCTGGTGATGTCGACCTGGCCGCCGCCGAAGTTCACGGCGTAGATGCCCTTCTTGACCGAGCGGATCATCTCTTCCGGGTCGTGCTGGCCGGCGCGCATGTAGGTGTTGGTCATGCGCGGCATGGTCAGGTGCGCGAACGATTCGCGGCGGCCATTGCCGGTGGGCGCCACGCCCATCAGGCGCGCGTTGTGGCTGTCCTGCATGTAGCCCACCAGCACGCCGTCTTCGATCAGCGTGGTGCACTGGGTCGGGGTGCCTTCGTCGTCGATATTGAGCGAGCCGCGGCGTCCGTCCAGGGTGCCGTCGTCGACGATGGTCACGCCCGGCGACGCCACGCGCTCGCCGATGCGGCCGGCGTAGACGCTGGTGCCCTTGCGATTGAAGTCGCCTTCCAGCCCGTGGCCCACTGCCTCGTGCAGCAGCACGCCGGGCCAGCCGGGGCCGAGCACCACCGGCATCACGCCGGCCGGCGCCGGTATCGCCTCCAGGTTGACCAGCGCCTGGCGCAGCGCTTCGCGCGCAAACCCTTCCGGGCGGCCCTCGGCAAACAGCTCGGCGTAGCCATACCGGCCACCGCCTCCGGAATAACCGGATTCGCGGCGGCCGTTGTGCTCGACGATCACCTGCACGTTCAGGCGTACCAGCGGGCGCACGTCGGCGGCCAGCACGCCATCGCTGCGGGCGATCAACACCGTGTCCACGCCGCCGGACAGGCTCACCATCACCTGCTTGACGCGCGGGTCGGCAGCGCGCAGGTACTGGTCGATGCGGCGTAGCAGCTCCACCTTGGTGGCGCTGTCCATGTCGTCGATGGGATCGGTGGCCGGGTACAACGCCCGGCCATTGCCACGCACCAGCGCGCGCGTGGACTGCGCACCGCCGTCGCGCGAGATCGCACGGGCCGACTGCGCCGCTTCCAGCAAGGTCTCGCGCTGGATGTCGTCGGAATACGCAAACCCGGTCTTTTCGCCGGCGATGGCGCGCACGCCCACGCCCTGTTCGATGGAATGTGCACCGTCCTTGACGATGCCGTCTTCCACGCTCCAGCTCTCGCGCCGCGAATGCTGGAAATACAGATCGCCGAAGTCGATGCCCGGGCCCAGCAGGGCGCCGAAGGTGCGGTCGAGATGGCCGGCATCCAGGCCGGAAGGAAGCAGCAGCCGGGTTTCGGCCAGAGTGAGTGCGTGATCGGTCATGCGGTCAGGATGGGGCCCGCGCGCCGGGGAGACAAGTCGTTCGGCTGAACATGCGGCGCCGCTATCATCGCCGCCAGCTCTTATCGATCGCCCGCGCATGAAGCTCATCGCCCACGTTCTGGACGGCCACACGCTGGACATCCGCCCCGCCCCGCATGAGCGCGCGTGGATGGATGCCACCGACCAGCGCTACGCCTACCGTTGCCTGCCGCTGGCGATCGCCAATGCGCATGGTTGGGAGCTGCTGTGCCAGTCGGGTTTCGACGCCGATTGGGACGGCGGCGACGCGCTGGCGGCAATCACCATCAACGCTGATCCAGAGACGGTCGCGCCGGCGATCAGCCACTTCGGTTATGGCGTGCTGACCTTCCATGTGCCCTGCCTGTTCCGCACCGACACCGGCATCGACCTGTTCGTCACCGGCCCGTTGAACCGACCCAAGGACGGCATCGGCGCGTTGAGCGGGCTGGTGGAAACCGACTGGAGCCCGCACACCTTCACCATGAACTGGCGCTTCACCCGGCCGGGGCGGGTGCGTTTCGAGGCGGGCGAGCCGTTCTGCCATCTGTTCCCGCTGCAGCGGCAGTTGATCGAGCAGGTGCAGCCGCAATGGAAGCCGCTTTCCGAAGCGCCGCAGCTGGCGCAGCAACATGCCGACTGGACCCACAGCCGCACGCGCTTTCTGGATGCACTGCCGGATGCGCAATCGGCGGCGGCGCGTGAAAAATGGCAACGCGGCTACTTTCTGGGCGTGCCCGCGCCTGGGCGACCGCCGGCGCCTGGGCACCGCTCGCGGCTGCGCCTGCCGATGTTCACGCGCGCCGACAACGACAGCCCTGCCGAATGAATGCGGCAAAGCGTCGGCATGCACGGCTTGCCGGCTGGCGCGCGTGCTGCATTCGATCGGCGCACGGATTGAGAGCCTGAGACCAATCAGCACCGATCCCCGCTGACGCTGACGCAATCGAGGGCGTCAGCGTGGCGACCGACCGGGGGTGCCTGGGGTTGCCGTTGGCGCAGCCGGTTTGCCCGGCGCACGCTCGCGCACGTCGCGTTCGACCACATCTACCTGCGGGTCCTTCCACGGGCCGGTGACGTGGTAGGTCTTGGCACCGATCGCACCCAGCGGTTTGCCGAGCACCGCGTTGGCGGCCGCGCCCACCGCCGCGCCGACCGGGCCGCCAGCCACGGCGCCGACCACGGTCAGCAGATTGCCGGCCTTGGGGTTGACGTCCACGGTCTGGTCGAAGGTCTGCGCGCGCAGGTCGGTCTGCCCACGGATGGCGATATCCGCCGCCGGGCCGGCGATGCGGATGGCGTCGGTGCGCGCGAAGCCTTCGCCAAAGCGCACCTCGCCGTCCAGCGTATTGAAGGCCAGCCCCTTGGAGAAGAAATCGCGGAAGTCGAACATCAGCCGGCGCGGCAGCTGCGCCACGCTGAGCAGGCCCAGCACGCGCCCGGCGCCCGGCTCCACTTCCAGCAGCTGGCCATTGCGGACATCGACCTTGAGGTTGCCGTCCAGCGAGCCGAGCGCAAAGCCGGTCGGCGAGCCCTGCCAGCCGGCATTGAGTTCCAGCTGGCCCTCGCCCCCGCGCAGCTGGCCGCCCAGGGTGAGGTTCTGCAACAGATTGCCGAGATTGCGGCTGTCCACCCGCGCCGACAGCCGCGTGCTGGCCGCCTCGCCCTTGCCGCGCCAGGCGCCGGTCAGGCCGATGCTCTGGTCCTCCGAGCGCAGCTGCAGCTGGTCCACCTGCATGCCATCGGTGAGCCGGCTGCTGCGCAGGGTGGCCGCGCCGAAGGTCATCTTGCCCACGCGCAGGTCGTCGATATCCAGCGCCAGCGGCGGGATCGACACCGGGTCGAACTCGGCCACCGCCCGTCGCGCCGGCTCGGGCAAGGCACCGGCCAGCGGATCGCCGGGCTCCGGCGCCGCAGGCTCGGGGGCCTCGGCCACCGGCTGCCAGCGCACGGTGCCGAGCTTGCCCTGCACGGTGCCACCGTCGGCATTGGGCACGGTCAGCTGGCCGGCAAGCGAGGGGCCATCCAGCGTCACCGCCACTGCATCGCGGGTCGGCCGCAACCGCAGCCGCGTCTGCGGAAACACGCCGCCGATCATCAGCAACCTGTCTGCCTGCACGTCGACCTGCTGCAGGGGGACGGCATCTTTTTTGGGCGTGGCCGGTTGGCCCGGCAGCGGCGGCATGTCCGCAGCGCTGCTGCCGCGCGCCAGGCTGATCCAGTCGATCGCATCCAGCGAGGCGGTGCGGCCGGTCACCACCAACCCGTTCGCAGGCGGGCGCTCGCTCACCGTGTCGGTGCCCATCACCACGCGCACGCCGGTCTGCTCGCCGTGACTGCTGGCCTTGAGCGCCACCAGCTTGCCGAACGCCACATCGATATCGCCATCGCCCACCGGCAACGCCACCTTGACCTGGGTATCCAGCGGCCGGGCGGCGGGTTTGTCCAGCGGCGCGGGCAGGTCCAGGGTGGTGCCCACCAGCTCGGACCGCAGCGTCAGCATGGCCTGCGCATCCAGCTGGCCGGGCGTCGGCAGTGGCACATCCACCCCCACCTGCCATGGCGCGCTGCCATGCACGTAGGGGCGCAGCCACTCCATCTGCGGTGCGCGGTCGAACAACTCCTTGGCATCCAGGGTGGCACCCAGCCGCGCCTCGAACGCCTGCCCGGGGTCTTGTACGAAGCCACCGGCGCGCAGCGCCAGCGTGCCGCTGCGGCCCTGGTGCTGCACGCTCAACTGCTCGGCCGCAAAGCCGCTGTCGCGATACTCGGCCTGGCCACTGACCTGGTCGAAGGCCAGGTTCCAGCGCGCGTCGGCCAGCCTGGCGCCCTGCAGTGCCACCGTGCCCTGCAGGTGACCGCCCACCCCGTGGGTGCGTAACGGCCGCAGCAGATCGAAGCTCACCGCCGCCGGGCCGGACACCGTGAGATTGCGCAAGGTGTCGCCATAGCGGCGCTCCAACGGGCTCTTGCGCAGCATGCCCAACAGCTGCGCGGCATCGGCCTGGGTGGAGGCGCGCACGTACAGCTCGGAGGTGGTGAAGCTGGGGATGCCGGCCTCCAGTTGCCTGATCGGGGTGCCGGCCAGATCGCCGCTGCCCTGCAGGGAGAATCCGTTGGCGACGAAGCGCAGGTCGGCCTGCACCTGTTCCATCGCCGGCCAGTCCGGCTGGAAGCGGATCACGCCATCGCGGATGTGCCCAAACGCCTCGAAGCGCCCGTCGTTGTTGTCGAACGGCCACTCGTCCAGATCGCCGCTGACCAGGCCGGTACCGCCGGTGACGACACCACCGGCCACGGCCATGTCCAGCCAGTCGATGGCGGCCTTGCTCATCTTGGAGCGGATCCAGAACTTGCGCGCCACCGGCAGGGCGACATCGTCCAGCTGCGCGGCCAGCTGCATGCGTGGGCGGCTGCCGTCGTTCTGGAACCACAAGCCGCCGCGCACGTTGGCGCCGTACTCCCTGGCCTGCACGCGCAGCGCGGGCGTGGCCACCTGCCAGCCTGCGCCGTCGCGCCAGCCGACGATCTTGCCGGCCAACTGGATCTCGTGCACCACGCCAAAGCCGGTAGGCCAGTCGAAGCGCACCGTGGCATCGGGCGCGGTGTCCAGCTCGCCGCCTTGCGCATCGCCGTCGACGCGGCCGCGCAGGCCGCTGATGCCGGGCGAATTGCCCACCGGCAGAAACCCGAGCTCTTCGATCTGCCCCTGCGCGCGCACCGGCCCGCCCTGCTCGCCGGCGATCTGCACATCGGCCACCCGCAGTTGCGGTTTGGACAAGGTCAGCCAGCGCCGTAGTGCGGGCGACAACCGGTCGCTCAGCGCGGCTGCGGCGATCAGGCCGGAGACATCCGCCTTGCCGACAGCCACCGCATAGCGGCGCCCACCGGCGATGCTCAGCCCGTCCAGCTGCTGCACGGTGCCGGCCTGACCCAGCCGCAACCGGGGCGCATCCAGTCGCCAGCCGCCATCGATGGTCTGCCAGCGCGCGCGTGCCTGCAGCCGCTCCCAATGCAGCGTGCGGCGCGCGGTCTCCTCCGCCAGCGGTGCGCCGGACAGCGCCAGCTGGGTGAGGTCCGCATCCACGGTGACGCCGGTGATCCGGCGCGCGCGCAACTGCGCCCAGGCCTGCACGCGTCCGCTACCGCCTTCCACCCGCAGGCCACCGAGGGTGAGCAGCGACGTCCAGGCAGCCAGATCGGCCGGGGCGGCCTGCGCATAGACGCTGCCATCGCCGCTGTCGCGGTCGAACGCCAGCACGCCGGTCAGCGGCGCGCGCTTGAGATCGATCCAGTTCCGGCTGCCGACCCGGACGGTCGAGCCATTGACGCGCAGGCGCAGGTCGATGCGTGGCAGGGTGGTGTCCAGGCCGATCGAGGGCGCGGCGACGCGCAGGCGCGCTTCGGTCAGCTGGATCTCGCCCAGCCGGCGCAGGGCCTCCAGCGGATCGGAGCGTCGGGCGCTCGGCAGGCCCTGCACCGACCACACGCCGTCGTCACTGCGCTGCAGGGTCAGCGCCAGCCCGCGCAGCCGCACTTCGGTCAGCGACTGCCCGGGCAGCAGGCCCGCATACATGGCCAGCAGAATCTCGGCCTGCCCCACCCGCACCTCGCCGTGCGGGCCGATCCGCAGGCCGTCCAGCCGCAGCAACGGCCCGCGCCGGGTCCACTCGGTATCGAGATGATCGAAGGCGATCTGTTGCCCGGCCCGCTGGCTCAGCCACGCGGCAATCTGCTGCGGATGCTCCTCGGCCAGCGGCAACGCCTGACTGGCCGCGCCCACCAACAACGCGACCGCCACCACCACCAGCGCAACGGCAGTGATCGCATAACGGCGGAACAGTCGCAGACGGCGGCGCAGCGGGGTGGGCATTAACGGCGAGGAATGGGGACTAGGGAATGGGGAATCGTAAGAGCACCAGCGCTGGCGTACGAACGCTTAGCCGTCTGATCGCGCATTGGCGCTGAAGGGATGGCAGACGTGACGTGGGGCGGCTGTTGCTTCAAGCCGATTCCCCACTCCCGATTCCCGATTCCCGGATTCACAGCAACACCACATCGAACTGCTCCTGCAGGTACTGGTCATCGGACTGGAAGCGGATGCTCTTGCCGAGGAACTCTTCCAGCTCGGCTACGGCCGCCGATTCCTCGTCGGTGATGCGCGCGACCACCTTGGACGAGGCGATTACCAGCAACCGCGCGGCGTCGAACTGGCGCACGGCGCGGGTGATTTCGCGGAAGATCTCGTAGGTCACCGTTTCGGCGGTCTTGATGGTGCCGCGCCCGCCGCACTGGCCGCAGGTTTCCGAAAGCTGACGCTCCAGGCTTTCCACGGTGCGCTTGCGGGTCATCTCCACCAGGCCCAACGGCGAAAACTCGTACACGGTGGTCTTGGCATGGTCGCGCGCCAGCGCCTTCTCCAGCGTGCGCAGCACCTGGCGGCGGTGCTCCGGGTCGTCCATGTCGATGAAGTCGATGATGATGATGCCGCCCAGGTTGCGCAGCCGCAGCTGCCGCGCCACCGCCTGCGCCGCCTCCAGATTGGTGCGGAACACGGTTTCTTCCAGATTGCGCTGCCCCACGAACGAGCCGGTGTTGACGTCGATGGTGGTCATCGCTTCGGTCTGGTCGATCACCAGATAGCCGCCGGACTTGAGCGGCACCTGCTTGTTCAACGCACGCCCGATCTCGTCCTCGACCCCGTACAGGTCGAAGATCGGCCGGTCGCCGGTATACAGCTCCAGCCGCTCGGCCAGCACCGGCATGTATTTGGCCACGAACGCCTGCAGCTGCGCGAAGGTCTCGTTGGAATCGACCTTGACCTTCTCCACGTCGCGCCGGATCAAATCGCGCACCGCACGCAGCGGCAGGCTCAGGTCTTCATAGATGATGCTGCACGACGGCGCTTCGCGACCGCGCCGCTCGACCACGTTCCACACCCGCGACAGATACGCGATGTCCTCGGCCAACGCTTCGGCCGGCTGGCCCTCGGCGTTGGTGCGGATGATGTAGCCGAACCCGCCGTGCTGGGCCGAGACCTCGCTGACGATGGTCTTCAGGCGCAGCCGTTCGGCCTCGTCCTCGATCCGAGCCGACACTCCGACGACCTTGGACTGCGGCAGCAGCACCAGATAGCGCGAAGGAATGCTGATCTGCGTGGTCAGCCGCGCGCCCTTGGTGCCGATCGGGTCCTTGACCACCTGCACCACGATGTCCTGACCGTCGCGCAGCAGCTCCACGATCGGCACCGCGGCGGGCGGCGGCGGCGGGATCGGGGTTTCTTCGGTATCGACCACACTGGCCGGCGCCGGTGCCGGGCGCACCACGTCGTTGGCGTGCAGGAACGCGGCGCGCTCCAGCCCCACCTCGACGAACGCGGCCTGCATGCCCGGCATCACCCGCTGCACCTTGCCCTTGTAGATGTTGCCCACCACGCCCCGACGCCAACCGCGCTCGATATGCAGCTCCTGCAGCATGCCGTTCTCGATCACCGCCACGCGGGTTTCGCGCGGGGTGACGTTGACCAAGATCTCTTCCGACATCAATGCGCTCCGAAGGCTGTGAGCAACTGCGAGGTGTGATACAGCGGCAATCCCATCACGCCGGAATAGCTTCCGGACAGGTGACGAATGAAACGCTCCGCGCGCCCCTGGATCGCATACGCGCCGGCCTTGCCCATCGGCTCGCCACAGGCTACGTAGGCAGCGATCTGCGCGTCATCGAGCGTGTCGAAGGTCACCTCCGACACCACCACGGCCTGCGCCGGCGCCCGCTGCGTGCAGACTAGAGCCACCGCCGTGAGTACCTGGTGGGTGCGCCCGGACAGCACGCGCAGCATCGCGATCGCATCGTCGCCATCGACCGGCTTGCCGAATACCCGATCGCCCAACACCACCTCGGTGTCGGAGCCCAGCACGATGGCGTCGGGGTCGCGCGCGCGCACCTGCGCAAGCCCGGCGCGCGCCTTGTCCAGCGCGACGCGCTGCACGTAGTGTTCGGGCGATTCGTCCGGCGCGCGCAGCTCGGGCACGTCCAGTTCCAGTGTCTGGAACGGTACCTCCAGGCGTTGCAGGAGTTCTTGTCGGCGCGGCGAGCGCGAGGCGAGATAGAGCATCCGCCCAGCATACCTGTTGCCCGTGCCCGCCCGCTGACTCGGCACTCGCGTCCGCGCTGCGCGGTGGCGTCCGGCTCACAACATATTCATCGACCTCCCAACACGCTCTTGCCACAGACAAGGAGATCCCATGCGTACCACCCTCAAGCCGTTGTTGCTGGCCCTGTCCATCGCCGCCGGAACCGCCATGACCGCCCACGCCCAGACTGCCCCGAGCTACACCATTCCCAACGACGGCACCCTGCTCAACGTGTCGGCCGAGGCCGAGGCCAAGCGCGTGCCGGACATCGCCACGCTGTCCGCCGGCGTTGTCACCCAGGCCGCCGACGGCAACGCCGCCATGCGCCAGAACGCCGAGCAGATGAGCAAGGTCATGAGCGCCGTGAAGGCGGCCGGCATCGCCGACAAGGACGTGCAGACCAGCGGCATCAACCTGAGCCCGCAATACACCTACAAGGAGAATGAGGCGCCCAAGATCAACGGCTACCAGGCCAGCAACACGGTCAGCCTCAAGGTCCGCGACATCGCCAAGCTCGGCAAGGTGCTCGACGCCCTGGTCGCTCACGGCGCCAACGACATCAATGGCCCCAGCTTCTCGATCGACCAACCCGAACCGGTGTACGACGAAGCCCGCGTCGCCGCACTGAAGAAGGCGCAGACCCGCGCCGAGACCTACGCCAAATCGCTGGGTCTGAAGGTGCGCCGCATCGTCAGCATTTCCGAAGGCCGCAGTGGCGGCGGCGTGCGCCCGATGATGATGGCCGCCTCGATGCGCTCGGCCAAGGCCGAAATGGACACCCCGGTGGCCCCGGGCGAAAGCACGCTCTCGATCAATCTGGACGTGACATTCGAGCTCGGTCGCTGAGAAAACGGACTCCCGCCAATCGCCGTTCCTCGCTGCCCTCTTCGGAGGGCAGTGTCGTTTGTGGAGTGTCGGAACGGATCACGTGGGGCGAGAAACGACGCGGCAGCCCGGCACCAATCAAGTGCCGCTTAAAACTTTGAGGCGGGTAACTTACAAGTGCCCAATATCACACTTCTCAAAATGAATAGGCGGATTTTGGTGTTTGTGCTTAAAGAAACATGAAATTTAGAGAAATCATTCTTTAAGCAGGCTCTACAGCTCTCTAGCATCAATGGTCAGCGTACCGTCATATTCGTGATGGCGCTCCTCTGGAGAGAGACGATGACCCGCTACCCTGTCTTGAAGCACCCCTTGAATCCACCGTCGCGCATGCGCTACGGCCGCATCAGCGTGCTTGCACTTGCACTGTGTGGTGCGGTGGGTGTCATGGTCACCGGCACTGCAGCCGCGCAGAGCACCACCGCCGGCATTTACGGAAGCGCACCGGCAGGCGCCGGCGCCACCGTCACCGCACAGAGCGACAGCGGGTTCACACGGACAGCGACTGTCGACGCCAACGGCCGCTACGCCATCGGCAATCTTCCAGTGGGTACGTACACGGTCACCCTGCAGCGCGAGGGCCAGGCGGCGGAGACACGCAAGAACATCGCGCTGCGCGTCGGCGCGGGTACCGATGTGTCGTTCGGCGTTGGCGCCTCCGGCGATGCCGCCACCCTGGGCACCATTACCGTGACCGGCAAGAACATCTCGCCGGTGGATGTGTCGGCCACCGCCTCGCGCACGGTGATTACCACCGAACAGCTGCAGCGCTTGCCGCTGGCACGCTCAGGCGAAGCGATTGCGCTGCTGTCGCCCGGAGCCGTGCAGGGCAGCGGCTACTTCGGCAATGCGATCTCGTTCGGCGGCGCGGGTGTGACCGAAAACGCGTATTACCTCAACGGCTATCTGAGCTCCAATCCGCTTTCCAACATCGGTGGCGTCACCCTGCCATTCGGCGCCATCGATCAGCAGGAAACCTACACCGGCGGTTACAGCGCGCGCTACGGTCGCTCGGCCGGCGGTGTGCTCAGCCAGCTGGGCAAGCGCGGCACCAACGAGTGGCATTTTGGCGCGCAGGTCTTGTGGCGCCCCAAGTCGCTATCCAGCACGGACAAAAACGTGTTGTATCCCGATACCGCGCCGCCCGACGGTTACGAGTACAGCGACCCCACCCTGCCAGGCACGCTTTACCGCAGCCGAAAGGATGACACCTTCTGGAATACGGTCTACAGCGTGTATGGCGGCGGCCCGTTGATCGAGGACCGCCTGTTCGTGTTCGTTGCCGCCGAGCAGGAGCGCAGCGAAGGCGTTTCCACTGCGCGCCGGGACGACCCGGTCATCGGCCGCAACAACTATCGCATCGACGAGCCCAAGGTCTACGCCAAGATCGACTGGAATATCAACGACAGCAACCTGCTCGAACTGACCGGCGTCAAGAACAATTACCGCGAAGGCGGTGCTTACAGCGATTTCAACGGATATCAGGGAGTCGACGGCGACGCCAACGGTGCGTTCGCCGATACGGTCAAGGTCAACGACCGCTATTACATCGGCAAATACACCAGCTATATCACCGACGATCTGACCTTGAGCGCCACCTACGGTAAAAGCCGGCAGACCGACTTCCGCAACAACCCAAGCACCGCGCCGCTGCTGAGCAGCACGAATCTGCAAGATCCGGCCATCACCGGCGGCAGCGAGATTCGCAACAACCAGACATCCAGCCAGGCACGCGATGGCGAGAATACGACGCGCGGGCTGCGCATCGACCTGGAATATGTGCTGGGCAGCCACACGCTGACCGCGGGCGTAGACAACATGTATTTCAACGCCCGCAATGAGGGCGTCATCACCACCGGCCCAGGCTTTCGCTGGATCTACGGCCGCTCTTCGCGCCCCACCTCGCCCATCAGCGCCGCGCTGGGCGTCGGGCCGGCCGGCGGCAACGGGTATTACGCCTATCGCTCGGTCTTCAATACCGCCACCAGCATGTCGGTGCAACAAAAAGCCTATTTCCTCGAAGACAAGTGGCAGCTCAACGATACGCTGCTGCTGACGCTGGGGATTCGCAACGACAAGTTCACCAACTTCAACGACGTCGGCGCGCCCTATGTCACCAGTGGCGACCAGTGGGCGCCGCGCCTGGGATTGAGCTGGGATGTGTTCGGCGACTCCTCGCTCAAGGTCTACGGCAACGCCGGCCGCTACTACCTGGCCTTGCCCAATAGCGTGGCCATCCGCGGTGCCTCGCCGTCCACCTTTACGCGCGAGTACTTCACCTACACCGGCATAGACGCCCAGGGCACGCCCACCGGCCTGACACCCGTGGCCGTGGACCCGAGCGCAGGCTTTGCGTGCTCCGGCAATATCGTCTCCTCCAACCTGGAATGCGGCCAGGCACCGGATGCGGCAGGCATCGCCGCGAGCGATCTCAAATCGATGTACCAGGACGAGTTCATGCTCGGCTTCGACAAGACCCTGGGCGAGAGCTGGGTCACCGGCGCCAAGGCCACCTACCGCACACTGGGCGCCACCATCGACGATGTCTGCGATGCGGACCGGATGCGTACCAAGTTGACCGCCTCCGGCATCGACCCGAGCACCGTCAACGTGCCCGGCTGCATCATCTTCAATCCGGGCGAAACCAACTCCTTCAGTCTGGCCAACCTCGATGGGTCCGGCCGCACCTCGGTGTCGATGTCGCCCTCGGACTGGGGCTTCGACAAGAAGGCCAAACGCACCTACCTGGCGGTGGACCTGTTCCTGCAGCATCCGTTCGACGGCAAGTGGGAAGGCCGTATCGATTACACCTGGTCGCGCAACTTCGGCAACACCGAAGGCCAGATCAAATCCGATATCGGCCAGACCGATGTCTCCAAGACGCAGGACTGGGATGCTGCCGCGCTGATGTGGTACTCGGGTGGCTACCTGGCCAACGATCGGCGTCACCAGATCAAGATCTACGGCTCCTACCAGATCGCGCCCGAGTGGCTGATTGCGGGCAATATCCGTGTGCTGTCCGGTACGCCGAAATCCTGCCTGGGCTATGTCAGCATCAATGGCATCAGCGAGGATTCCGATGCCGGCGATCCGGTGGGCTACGGTTCGTCGTACCACACCTGCAACGGCCAGCCGTCGCGTCCCGGCGATGCCGGCCGGTTGCCCTGGACCAAGATCGTCGACCTGGGTCTGACCTACCGCCCTGCCTTTGCCGACAACAAGTTTGCGGTGACCCTGCAGGCCTTCAACATCTTCAATGAGCGCAAGCCGCTGCAGGTTGATTCCACCTGGGAAGACGACACGTTCACGCTGTCCAACACCTACAACATGGGCCGGTTTTTCACCCAGCCGCGCTACGCCATGTTCTCGGTGTCTTACGACTACTGACGCCCTCTCCCGTCACTGTCGTTTCCCCGGCCCTGCAAGGGCCGGGCTTTTCTGCCAAAACGCCCAGCTTCGGTTGGGCGTTTTCAGTGGCGACACGATCGAAGCAGGCACCCTCGAAGAAAGCCGGCGGATCGACGCCGCGACCTCGATGGAGTGCATCCGCAGGCCCGTGCCGATCCGTTGCGTCAGACGAACGTCTGCGCCGTGCTTGTGCCGGTGCGCGCGCTGCGGTAAACCTACGCTACCGGATGGTGTATGGCGTCCGGGCCGCGCTGGTCCTTTCCGCAGTTCCGTTCTGGAGGTGGATGATGGTTCGCACGCAATCGCAGGTTTCTTCCCGTCCCCTTGGCATCGACAGCTCGCGCGTCCTGGCGATGAGCACCGCCGTGGCGTTGCACCTTCTGGCCGGTGGCCTGTTGTTGATTCCGCTCTCGCATCGGGCGATTCCGCAGCAGACCGTGCCGAAGGAGCGGTGGCTTATGCCGATGAGTATTCCAACCCCGCCGCCACCGGTGGTGTTTCCAGTCAACGTGACGTTCAAGCCGAAAACACATTCGCCCACCAAAACGCTAACGGTACCGGTGCAGACCGCGGTGGTCAGTCAGGAGCCCGTTGTCGATAACCCAGCGTTTGCCGTTCCGGCAACGGTCTCCGACGTGGTCGCAGAAGGCACCCCCACGACAACTGCGCCCAGCGGGCCGATCGAAGCAGGCCAATTGCAGTATTTGAGTTCGCCAGCGCCGAGCTACCCGGCGGCCGCATTGCGGGTCGGCCAGCAAGGTACGGTGATGCTGCGCGTGCTGGTCGGCACCGATGGACGCCCGACCGAAGTGAGCGTGCAGACCAGCAGCGGCCATCGGGTGCTGGATCTGGCCGCACGCAGTCAGGTGCTACGCAGCTGGCGCTTCCAGCCGGCCATGCAGAACGGCCAGGCGGTGCAGGCCTACGGCCTGGTGCCGGTGAGTTTTTCGTTGAATTGATGAGTGGTCGAATGCGGTGGCCCGGGCATCGGGTCACCGTCTTCGATGCGCTGCGCAGGCATCGGTCCATCCCTCCTTCGCAAGGTCATGGTCTGGATCTAGCCAAGGCAGAGCACCGCGAAGGCACAGATCCTGGCGACAAAGCAGCGATCGAGACGTCGATGACGCGCGCGTAGCAGGCCCCTCCGGTCCCAGCGCTAGCGTCATGTCCAACGCCGCGACGGCGCGCGACGCGGCCTACCTGGCAGCCAGTAGATAGCTGTGACCGGCAATCCGGCGTACGGTCAAATGGAGACGCGAGACCGGGAATCGGGATGTAAGGCCGAGCGCAATCAGGTTCGGTAGCCATTCCTGCACCGGCCAACCGCTGGCAGTCTGCCTCAGCCAGGCACCGTTACAGCCATGCCCAGAGCCACCACGCGCCTGCCACTTATGCGCGGTGATACGGATGATTGGCCAGCATCGCCGCGGCGCGATACAGCTGCTCGGCGACGATCAGGCGCACCAGCATGTGCGGCAGCGTGAGCGGACCGATCGACCAGCTTTCGTTGGCGCTCTTCAAGACCTCGGCCGCATGCCCCTCCGGGCCGCCGATCAGAAACGCCAGATCGCGGCCCTGCCCGCGCCAATGTTCCATGCGCTGGGCCAGCTGTTCGGAACTGAGCGGGCGCCCCGGCACATCGAGCGCCACCACGTAAGCATTTTTCGGAAGCGCGGCAAGCACACGGCGGCCTTCGTCGTCGGTGGCGCGTTGCGCGTCGCGCCCCTTGCCACGCAGGCCGGGTTCGATCTCGACCAGCTCCAGCGGCATCCAGTGCGACAGACGCTTTTGATATTCGGCAAAACCTTGCGCCACCCAGGCTGGTGCGCGCTCGCCGGTGGCGATGAGTCGGCATTTCATGGCGACATGATATCCGCGTCACAGCCTGGGCAGTCCGTGCCGATGTGTCGCTGCGTGTCATGGTGTCGTTACAGCCGGCAATTAGTGTCGCCCGACCACCCAGCCCCGCAGGAGTCGTTCGATGCCGATTTTCGATCCCGCCCGCCGCCAGGTTCTCAAGGGCAGTGCTGCCGTCATGGCCGCTGGCGCCCTTGGCAGCCTGAGTGCGCTGCAATCGCGCCAGGCCCAGGCCGCCACCTCGCCGTCGTCGCGGCTTGCGCCGGTTCCCAGCCGCTACGGTCCGCTCGCCCCGGTGGCCGACCAGAGCACCGGCTTGCCATTGCTGCAATTGCCACGCGGTTTCAGCTACCGCTCGTTCGGCTGGAGCGGCGACCGCATGGACGACGGGCAGCCCTGCCCCGACCGCCACGACGGCATGGCCGTGGTCGGCCTGCGCCGGCCCGACTGGCGCCCGGGCAGCGATCCGCTGCGCGGCCTGGAATACGTGCTGATCCGCAACCACGAACGCGGCGCCACCACGCCGTTCCGCGCGCCGGCGATGTACGACACCGGCATCGTCAGCGGCACCCAGCAGGCCGGCGGCGGCACCACCACGCTGAGTTACGGCCGGCGCGGCTGGGGCAGCCTGGAGCCCAGCCTGGGCGGCACCCTGGTCAACTGCGCCGGCGGCCCGACCCCCTGGGGCACCTGGCTGAGCTGCGAAGAAATCAAGACCAACGCGGTGTCCAGCACCGGTCGCAAGCATGGCTACGTGTTCGAAGTGGACCCCGACAGCCATCGCACCACCGGCCGCCCGTTGGTAGGCCTGGGCCGTTTCAGCCACGAAGCGGTGGCGATCGACCCGCGCACCGGCATCGTCTATCTCACCGAAGACGACCGCAACAAGGCCGGCCTGTATCGCTTCATCCCCAACGACCGGCGCGGCCGCAACGGTTCGCTGGAAAACGGCGGCCGGCTGCAGGCCGCACGCGTGCGCGGGCGTCGCAATGCCGACCTGACCGTGGCCAGCATCGGCCAGCAGTTCCAGCTGGAGTGGGTGGATATCGCCGAGCCCGATCTGGACAGCATCGCCGCACCGGCCGGCTTTGCCGACATCGGCGCCAACGACACCTTGAGCGGGCCGTTCGCGCAGGCCTGGGCCGATGGCGCACTGCGCATGAGCCGCGGCGAAGGCATCTGGTACAGCTACGGCAAGATGTTCATCGTCGACACCAGCACCGGTGTGGATGCGCAGGGCCGCCGCGGTTACGGCAATGGCGCGGTGTGGGTGCTGGACCTGTTTACCCAGCGCCTGAGCGCTCTATTCGTCAGCGGCAACCAGCTGGCCGCGCATAACCCGGACAACGTGACGGTCAGCGCGCGCGGCGGCGTGGTGCTGTGCGAAGACGGCGGCGAAAGCCCGGACGAATACGGTCCCGGCGCACGCTTGTTGGGCCTGACCCGCAACGGCGAATCGTTTTATCTTGCGAAGAACAACGTGCAGCTGACCTCGCAGCAGATCGCCGATGCCGGCAAGACCATTGCCGAAGGCGACTACCGCGACACCGAGTTCTGCGGTGCGTGCTGGGACCCGTTGGCGCGCACCTTGTTCGTCAACATCCAGACCCCCGGCATCACCCTGGCGATCACCGGGCCGTGGGAACGCGGCCCGTTGTAAACGTCGCGGTGGGCACGCGCGATCATGGCCGGTCGTGAACGACCGGCCATGATTTGCCAGTCATTGGCGGAAAGCGGCTGTCGGCGGTTGGCGTTGGCCAGCCGCCTTGCGATGACTGCTGTATGCGCGTCTCATGAGCGTGTTGCAAAAACCAGCGATGCCGGGCGGACAAGGTGCTGTGTCCGGCATCACTCAGCTGAGCTGCGGTATCGGCCGACTTCCGCTGGTTGGCGGATACGCGCCCGTCAGAACCAGGGTGCGTCGGGCATGCCCGCCATGGCGCGCTGCAGCTTGAGCCAGCGCTTGAACGCCGAGGGGTCGGCGAGCTCGCGCAGGCTGTGCTGGGCATCCCACAGATCCTCTTCGACATCGCGCTTGAGTTGCGCCATCAACCGAGACAGCCGCTCGGGCTTGGGACGCGATGGCAGCTCCAGCCCGTACTCCTGGCAGAACTGCATCGCCTGCTGCGCAACCTGCTGTTGCAACGCCTTGCACTGCCGATCCAGTTCGCGGTTGTAGTCCTGCAACCGTGCCGGGCTCATTGCGTCCACGCCTTGCGCATCCAGCAGGCCGATCTCTGCCTGCAATTCGAGCAGGCCCAGCAGATCGCCGGCCTTGTAGGCGGCATTGAGCCGCTGCATCAGGATGGTGCGCGATGCGTGATCGTCGCTGTCCTTGGCGCGGTCGGGATGCAGATTGCCGGCCAGCTTGCGGTATAGCTCGCGCAGCGGAGGCGGTTCGGCACTACCGGCCACCGCTTTCTTTTCGGCGCGCGTGCGACGTTGCGTCTCGCGTTGCTGTTGCTGCGCGTGTTCCTGCTGCAAGCGCTCGCTGACGCGTTCGTAGAGCTCCTCGGGCGAATCGATGCCATCCAGTTCGTCGGCATCCAGCCCGTAGGCTTCGCCAAGAATCTGCTTCATCAACGCGTCGGATTCGGACACTTCCTGCGCATAGCTCACCGCGCTATGGCGATCGTAAATCGGCCGCAGCGCCTCGTGCCCGGCCTCGATCAACGGGCCGGAGATATCGCACACCAGCTCGGACAGGAACTGCCGTTCGGCCTTGCCCAACTTGATGGCGACAGACGCGCGATCGAGTTGTTCGACCAGGGCAACGTCGGCCTCGCGGCGGAGGTCGAACAAGGGCTGTAGTTCGCCGTGATAGCGCTCGCGCCACTGGGCGAGCGCTACCTGCCAGGCCTGCAATTGGGACCGGTGGCCCTGCAGATCGTGCAGCAGCCGGTCGAAGCGTTTGCGCGCCGGCGATAGCGGCGGACCGTTCGCCTGCGCTGGCTGGCCGCGCAGTTGCCGCAATGCCTGCGAATCAGGCGAGGCCGGCGATACGCGGGCTTTTTTCGGCATGCCGGGCGTTGTCAGTCTTCGACTGCGCCGGACTCGTCCGCATCGGAGGGACGCTGGTCGCCTACCGTCCACAGACGTTCCAGTGCGTAGAACTCGCGCACGCGCGGCAGCATCACATGCACCACCACATCGCCCAGGTCCACCAGCACCCACTCGGCTTCGCGCTCGCCTTCCACGCCCAGCGGCATCACATCCAGGCGCTTGGCGAACTTGACCACTTCGTCGGCGATCGATTTGACGTGGCGGGTCGAGGTGCCGGAGGCGATCACCATGTAATCGCAGACGCTGGACTTGCCGCGCACATCGATCTCGACCACGTCCTTGGCTTTCAGTTCCTCGACGGCTTCGCGCACGGTGGCCAACAGGGCCGGCACCGACGGCGGCGGATTCGGAAGGGAGGTCTTGATGACTTGGGCTTGGCTGGTCAAAGCGGCGACTCGATGGAATTGGCGTGAATTATAGGCCGGTCCGGGCGGACGCGTGTTCAGCTAGCCGGCCGGGCGCTGCCATACAGGCCTTCGCGCTGGATCATTCCGGCCACCGGCGGCGGCACCAGCGCCTGCCAGGCGCCGCCTGCAGCAATCCGGGAGCGCACCGCGCTGGCCGATTCGCCGCGCAACGGCTGATGCAGCAGATACAGGCGGCCCGCCGGCGCCGCGACCAGGTCGTCGGCGCTGGCGACCCAGCGGCCCTGCACCGCCGCAGCCAGCTGCGGCGCTTCGGCCAGCTCCAGCGCGGTGCCCGGACGTGCGGCCACCACGAAGTGCGCCAGCCCGAACAAGGCCTCCCACTCGTGCCAATGCTCAAGCCCGACAAAGGCATCGGCGCCGAGCAGCCAGGCGATCGGCGCGCCGGGGCCAAGTTCGGCACGTAGGTCGCGCAAGGTGTCCACGGTGTAGGACGGCGCACCGCTAAGCGCGGCGCGCTGCAGTTCGCGGGTATCCAGCAGCAACCCCGGGCGATCGGCAAGCGCCAGCTCCAGCATGCGCGCGCGCTGCGCGGCGGTGGCGCCGGGCGCCGGGCGGTGCGGTGGATCGGCCGCCGGGATCAGCTGCACGCGCGTCTGCAGCTCGTCGCGCGCCGCACAGGCGATCGCGAGATGGCCCAGGTGGATCGGGTCGAAGGTGCCGCCGTAGTAGAGGTGGAGCCGGGACTCGGGACCCGGGACCCGGGACCCGGGAGAGCCGGTTGCAAGGCTGGGCTGCACAAGGTGATCGGAATGCGCTCGCTGCCCTTGTCCTTCCCGGGACCCGGGTCCCGGGTCCCGGGTCCCGGCTCTCCCGGCCTTCACGCCAGCAATCTCACCGCACGCGCTTCGGCGACCGCCACCAGCAGGCGTTCCAGGCCGACCCAGGCATCGCCGTCGGCGCGCCCCTTGGCCATGCGGTCGACCAGGCCGGCCTCGGCGACAAAACGCTCCCAGCGGCGCGGTTCGGGGTGGCGCTGCAGCGCGCGCTTGAACGGGGCCTGGCGGGCTTCCCAGATGCCTTGCGATTTCATCTCGGCGGCGAGGTTGCCGCCGTTGGCCTGCACCTTGGCCAGCGCGGCGGTGCGCAACAGTTCCTTGATCAGGATCGGCATCAGCGCGGCCACTGCCTCGCCTTCGGCGCGCAACCCGGCCAGCATGCGGACTACCGCAACCGGCTGGCCGGAGAAGGTCGTTTCTGCCAGGCGGAACACGTCGTAACGCGCGGCATCGGCCACCAGCGATTCCATCGCCTCCAGATCCAGTGTCTTGCCGTCGGCCAGCAGGGCGAGCTTGTCGATTTCCTGCGCGGCGGCCAGCAGATTGCCTTCCACCCGCTCGCTCAGCCGCTGCACGGCAGCCGCGTCGGCACGCAGGCCGTGTGCACGCAGGCGGCGCTCGATCCAGTCGGACAATTCGTGCGGCTTGATCGCCCAGGCCACCGCGATGGTGCCGATGCGGCCCACGGCCTCGGCCCACTTGCCCTGGTGCGCCTTGCTCCAGTCGTTGGCGGTGATCAGCAGCACCACGTCCGGCGGCGGATTGGCGCAGAAACGGGTGATGACCTCGGCGCCGTCCTTGCCGGGCTTGCCGCTGGGCAGGCGCACCTCGACCAGACGGCGCGGGCTGAACAGGCTGGGCGCGTTGAAGCTGGCGTCCAGCTGGTTCCAGTCGAAATCACGACCGTCGGCATCGAACACCTCGCGCTCGCCGATGCCTTCGGCGCGCGCGCGCGCACGAATGGCGTCGGCGGCTTCGAGCACACGCAAGGTTTCCGGGCCGGCGATCAGATAGGCCGGCTGCAAGGGCTGGCTGGACTGGCCGGCCAGCTGTTCTGGGCGAAGTTCCATGGGCTACGACCGCGCGTGCAGACCGGCAGCGACCAGGCGCCGCTGGCGCGTCATGGCCCGCGAAGTCAGCAGTCGCGCCGCCGCCAGCGCGCGAGCCGGCGCCAGTCGGCGGTACCCGCCTGGCCACTGCGTCGTCGTATCGATACCCACGCGCTCAGTTGTTCGACGTCGGCGCCGGTGGCAGCGATGCCGGCACGCTCGACTCGGGCGTGGACGGCTGCACCGGCGGCGTGGTGGCCTGCGGCAACGGCGCGGTCGGGGTGCTCTCCAGACTTTCGCCACGCTGGATACGCGCACGCACCACGCTGTCGATGCGACGCAGGATCGATGCGGACATGTCCTTGCGCAGTTCGTCGGCCAGGATCTCGCGCTCGGTGGCGGTACCGGTGGCATCCACCGGTGGCGACACGTAGTCGCGCGAGAGCTCGATCACCTGCTGCGGCACCAGCACAGCCCCGTTGGCCGTGGTGACGGTGAAGATGGCGGCATAGCGCAGGCTGTATTCCTGGGCACGGCCCTGACTGTCGATGGCGATCGGCAGGTCGCCCCAACGCTCGGACAGCACCTGCACCTGCGCAAAGCCGGTCTTGGCATCTTCATCGGCCAGCGTGGCGCCAGCCGCCTTGAGGCCGCGCCGCAGCAACTTGGCCAGTTCGCTGTACTGCACTGCAGACTGCACCTTCACTGCCGGGGTGTCGGGCGGCAACGCAAGCGAATTGCGCAAATGGAAGCCGCAGGCGGTGAGGCTGGAGACCAGCACGAGGGACGCAGCGAAGGCAGTAGGAAATCGAATCATGGGCACAGTCTGGATGAGCGCCCCGGCGGCGGCAACAGGCGGCTAGCCTGACGCAGCACGCGTGAACGGGGCTTGATAAGCGCCGCAACTGATTGCGGCGCCAAGAAATGAAAACCGCGTCGCCACGCGGCACTGCAATGAGTGCCACGAACCACCGAGGCAACCCTGGCGTGCGGTTGCCGAGCGCCAGGGAAGTGATGCACGGGAAACGCGGCAACACGCGCAGCGGCGCATTGCAACTTACCGATGCAATGCATCGCCAGGACCAAATGAAACCCTAGCCCGGCCCGCCAAGCGCCGATCCGGCACACCGCCCGGACCGGGCATGGCAACCCGGCCACTGCGCCACCCTCACCCCGCCACGATGTTCACGATCTTGCCCGGCACGATGATGATCTTGCGGATCGTCAGCCCGTCGAGGAACTTCGCGGCATTGGGCTCGGCCTGCGCCAGCGCTTCGATCTGTTCGCGCGTGGCGTCCGCGGCGACGTCGATGGTGCCGCGCAGCTTGCCGTTGATCTGCACCGCCAGGGTGAGCGCATCGCGCACCAGCGCGCTGGCATCGGCCTGCGGGAACGCCACGTCTTCCAGCAACGTCTCGCCACGGCCCAGCACCTGCCACAACGCGTGGCTGGCGTGCGGGGTGATCGGGTTGAGCAGCAACACCATCGCTTCCAGGGCTTCCTGGCGCACTGCCCTGCCCTGGTCGCTGGCGTCGTCGAACTTGGCCAGCGCGTTGGACAGTTCCATCACCGCGGCAATGGCGGTGTTGAAGCTGTGGCGGCGGCCATAGTCGTCGCTGACCTTGCCGATGGTCTCGTGGGTCTTGCGGCGGATCGCCTTCTGCTCGGCGCTCAGGCTGGCGGCATCCAGCGCAACCGCGGCGCCCTCGCCCACGTGCTTGTGCACCTGCACCCACAGCCGGCGCATGAAGCGCGCCATGCCATCCACGCCGGCCTCGTTCCACTCCAGCGATTGCTCCGGCGGTGCGGCAAACATCGAGAACAGGCGCACGGTGTCGGCGCCGTACTTGGCCACCATCGACTGCGGGTCCACGCCGTTGTTCTTGGACTTGGACATCTTCTCGGTGCCGCCGATGTGCACCGGCTGGCCATCGGCGATCAGCACCGCGCCGGTGACGCGGCCGCGCTCATCGCGCTGGATCTCGACGTCGGCCGGATTGATCCAGTCCTTGCCGCCGTTGTCGGCATCGCGATAGAAGGTGTCGGCGATGACCATGCCCTGCGTGAGCAGATTGGTCACCGGCTCGTCGCTGTCCACCAGCCGCGCGTCGCGCATGAGCTTGTGATAGAAGCGGAAATACATCAGGTGCAGGATCGCGTGCTCGATGCCGCCCACATACAGGTCGGCCGGCATCCAGTAATTGGCGCGGCGGTCGACCATGTCGCGCGCATTGGGGCTGGTGTAGCGCGCCACGTACCAGCTGGACTCCATGAAGGTGTCGAAGGTGTCGGTCTCGCGCTCGGCCGGGCCGCCGCAGTCCGGGCAGGTGGTCTGGCGCCAGGTCGGGTCGGTCTTGATCGGCGAGCCGGTGCCGGCAAATTCCACGTTTTCCGGCAGCACCACCGGCAGCTGGTCCTCCGGCACCGGCACCGCGCCGCACTTGGCGCAATAGATCACCGGAATCGGGCAGCCCCAGTAGCGCTGGCGGCTCACGCCCCAGTCGCGCAGGCGGTAGTTGACCCGGCGCTGGCCCTGGCCCTTGCGCTCGAAGCGCTCGGCCAGTGCCTCGAAGGCGCCGCCGAAATCCAGCCCATCGAACTCGGCCGAATTGATCAGCTCCAGCTCGCGGCTCTTGTCGGTATACCAGTCACGCCACTGGGTGGCGTCCCAGGTCTGCTCGTCGTCGTTGCGCGGCTCGCGCAGCTTGACCACCTGCACGATCGGCAGGCCGTACTTGTTGGCGAATTCGAAATCGCGCTGGTCGTGGCCCGGCACCGCCATCACCGCGCCGGTGCCGTAGCCCATCAACACGAAGTTGGCCACCCACACCGGCACCTGCTCGCCGCTGATCGGGTGGACCGCGGTCAGGCCGGTGGCCATGCCGCGTTTTTCCTGGGTTTCCAGCTCGGCTTCGGAGACGCCGCCGTGCTTGAGCTCTTCCAGCAGGCGTGCCAGTTCCGGGTTGGATTTGGCGGCGTGCAGGGCCAGCGGGTGCTCGGCGGCGATCGACACGAAGGTCACGCCCATCAGCGTGTCCGGGCGGGTGGTGAACACGCGCAGCGGGTCGAGTGCGGCGCCGTTGGTATCGCGCACGTCGAACTGGATCTCCAGCCCTTCCGAGCGGCCGATCCAGTTGCGCTGCATGGTCTTGACCGAATCCGGCCAGCCGTCCAGCTGGTCCAGGCCGTCCAGCAGCTCCTGCGCGTAATCGGTGATGCGCAGGAACCACTGCGGAATCTCGCGCTTTTCCACCAGCGCGCCAGAGCGCCAGCCGCGGCCATCGATGACCTGCTCGTTGGCCAGCACGGTCTGGTCGATCGGGTCCCAGTTCACCAACGCGTTGCGGCGATAGGCCAGGCCCTTGCGCATCAGCCGGGTGAACATGCGCTGCTCGTGCACGTAATAGTCCGGCGTGCAGGTGGCGAACTCGCGCGACCAGTCGATGGCATAGCCCAGCGATTTGAGCTGCCCGCGCATGTGCTCGATGTTGGCGTAGGTCCACTTAGCCGGCGCGGTCTTGTTCTTGATCGCGGCGTTTTCGGCCGGCAACCCGAACGCATCCCAGCCCATCGGCTGCATCACGTTGTGGCCGGTCATGCGCTTGTAGCGGCTGACCACATCGGAGATGGTGTAGTTGCGCACATGGCCCATGTGCAGCGCACCGGACGGGTACGGCAGCATCGACAGGCAGTAGAACTTCGGTTTGTCCGAGTTCTCGTCGACCTGGAAGGCGCGGGTGGCATCCCAGAACTGCTGGGCGGAAGATTCGACCTGCTGGGGGTCGTAGGCGTTCGGTTCGACGGTGGACATTGGGAGCGGATGCTCGGGCGGTGCAAAGCGGTACAGGGTACCGCAGTGCAGCAGGTGCTCCAAACCGTTACTGCAGCACGGGCGGCTTGGCTGGCCAACTCCAGGCGGCCAACGCCAGCCAGCCGACCCAGGCCAGGAACGCCAACCGCTGGGCAATCGCCTGCCGCAGCAGGCCGGGCGGGCCGAACGCCAGCACCGCCACCAGCAGCCCGGCCACCAGGCTGAGCCAGGCCAGGCCACGGGTGTCGGACCCGTTGAGCAGCGCCGCGGCGATCAACAGCATGGCCGGCACGAAGGCCACCGCCCATAACAACCACGCCGTGGCATGCGCCTGGCTGGCGCGGCCGTCCAGGTCGGTGGGGTCCAGCGGCAGCATGCCCATGCCGACGAAGGCCAGCCCCGCCAGCACGACCAGTTGCCCGCCCACGCGCAGGCTCCAGCCGGCCTTGGGCGGCATGCGCGCCAGCAGGCTGACCCCCGTCACCATGCCCAGCACGCCGACCAGCACGAAGGCCAGCAGGTTGAAGCCCAGCGCGTGCGGCATGCCGGCCGCGCCCAGCAGCGCGACCGGGTGGCTGGCCTGCAGATAGCCGGGCAGCGTGGCGCCGAACCCGGCCACCGCCAGCACGAAGACGGTGGCCGCGATCAGGCCCAGGTAGCGCTGTGCGCGGTCGGTACTTCCCATTGTGGTGCTCCGGTGCGGGGCGCATGCGCGCCACCAGGACGCGGCATTGTCGGGCCGGGCGGACGCGGCGTGAACCCCTTGGGCCTGGCAGCCGCGCCGGACTTGTGTCGGCCGGGTTTGCCACCATTACCCTCCACTGTTGCCGTCACTACTTTCAGGAAGCCCATGTCCGACAAACCGCATGTATTCGATGTCACCACCGACACCTTCGAGACCGAGGTCCTGCAGAAATCGTTGACGACACCGGTGCTGGTGGACTTCTGGGCCACCTGGTGCGGGCCCTGCAAGACGCTGACGCCGATCCTGGAAAAGCTGGCCGCCGACTACCACGGCGCCTTCGAGCTGGCCAAGGTCGATGTGGACAAGGAACAGCAGGTCGCGGCGGCGTTCCAGATCCGCTCGGTGCCGACGGTGTTCCTGGTCAAGGGCGGCGAGATCGTGGACGGCTTCCCCGGTGCGATGCCGGACGGCCAGGTGCGCGAATTCCTGACCCAGCATGGCGTGCTGCCGGCCGAGGCGCAGGTGGTCGAAGAAGTGCCTCCCACTCCGCTCGACCCGCAGGCGCAGGCAGCGGCCCTGCGCGAGGCCATCGCCGCCGAGCCGGACAAGGACGAGCTCAAGCTGGACCTGGCGCTGGCGCTGCTGAAGACCGGCGACACCGCCGAGGCCGAGCAGTTGATCGACGCCCTGCCCGCCAACCTGGCCACCGACGACCGCGCCGTGCGCGCCAAAGCGCGGCTGGGCTTTGCCAATGTGCTCAAGGACGCCCCCGGTGCCGACACCTTGCAGGCCAGCGTGGCCGCCAATGGCGCCGACCTGCGCGCCCGCCACCTGCTCGGCGTGCGCCACCTGCTCGACGGCAACGACGAGGCAGCGCTGGAACAGTTCCTGGAAATGCTGCGCCAGGACCGCAGCTTCGAGGACAACCTGCCGCGCCGCAGCCTGATCGATGCATTCCGCGTGATCGAGGACGAAGACCTGGTCGGCCGGTATCGCCGCAAGATGTCGGCGCTGGTGTTCTGACAGCCGATGGCACTGCGGCGCCAGATGGACATGTAGGAGCGGACCTGGCCGCGACGCAGCCTTACCGGGGAGCTCTCGATTGGCGGCCAGCGGTAATACCTCGTCGCGGCCAGGTCCGCTCCTACGAACACCTGCGGCCAGGCCGAGGTGCGCGCCAAGGCCCCATCCATACGCATGCGAATGTTATGCTGGGCACCCGCCCCGCCATGGATTCCGGCACGCATGCGCGCCTCCTTGTTCAAACTCGGCGTCAACCTGTGGCCGCCCTATCTGTTTTCAGGCATCCACGTCACCGTGTTGTCGGCCGACTACCGTTTTGCGCGGGTGGAACTGCGGCAGCGTCCGTGGAACCGCAACTACGTCGGCACCCATTTCGGCGGCAGCCTGTTCGCCATGACCGACCCGTTCTGGATGCTGCTGGTGATGCAGAACCTGGGTCGCGACTATTACGTCTGGGACAAGGCCGGCAGCATCGATTTCATCAAACCCGGGCGCGGAACGGTCAGTGCGGACTTCGTGATCGACGACCAGGTGCTGG
Source organism: Xanthomonas sp. NCPPB 1068 (assembly GCF_041479385.2). Taxonomy (NCBI): domain Bacteria; kingdom Pseudomonadati; phylum Pseudomonadota; class Gammaproteobacteria; order Lysobacterales; family Lysobacteraceae; genus Xanthomonas; species Xanthomonas sp. NCPPB 1068. Next base: position 3,058,159 of record NZ_CM192986.1, read on the forward strand.
CCGAGCTGCGCGAAGCCACTGCCGGTGGCGACAAGCATCTGCGCTGGTTCGAGAACGAAGTGCACAACCGCGATGGAGAGGTGGTGGCACGCGTTCGCAAGCAGCTCTACGTCAGGCGCAAACCCGCGCGGTGACGGCGCGCTGCCGTTGCATGCCAGCGCCGGCGATCGATGTTTCACCTGCGCCAAGGCCGTGCGCCTGGTGCCCGGATGTGATCGTGATGTCTGCATGCGGCGCAACGCGGCGACCGCGCTCACGACATACTCGCTGCCGCATGCGGACCCTGGGACCTCCCAACCCACATGGAATGCCTGCATGAAAGCGATCAACATCATCACCCTGGTGCTTCTTATCGTCGGCGGATTGAACTGGGGCCTGGTCGGCCTGTTCCAGTTCGATCTGGTGGCGGCGCTGTTCGGTGGACAGGATGCGCTGCTGTCGCGTGTGGTCTACACGCTGGTCAGCATCTCCGCGCTCTGGCAGCTGGTGCCGTTGTTCCGCAACAACCATGGCGCCACTGCGCATCACACCAGCCCGCACGTGCGCAACCCGTAACCTGCCCGCTGCACGCGTGACACGACGCCGGCGCATCGCGCCGGCGTTGCCATCTGCGCACCGGCGCTTTGCGTCCTTGCGCGCATTGGTCAAGAATCAGCCATCTCCCCTGCTGGTTGCCTTCATGCTGCTGCGCACCGTTGCTTCTGCCTGCCTGGCGTCTGCCTGCCTCGTCGCACTCGCACTGCCCGCTGCCGCCGAGGCGGCCTATCGCAGCCCGCAGCAGATCCTGGACAGCTCACCGGCCAATACGTGGCGCGTCCTCGACCCGGAGCGCACGCTCTATCTGGAGCTGGATACCGGCAGGGTCATCATCGAACTGGCGCCACAATTTGCGCCCGAGCATGTCGGCAACATCCGCACGCTGGCCCACGAACGTTTCTGGGACGGGCTCACCATTTACCGCTCGCAGGATAATTTCGTGGTGCAGTTCGGCGACCCCGACGGCGAGACGCCGGGCAAGGCCAAGTCGCTGGGATCGGCCAAAACGCATCTGCCGGCCGAGTTCGAGCGCACCTCGCACGGCCTGGACTTCCAGCGTCTGCCCGATAGCGACGGCTGGGCGCCGCAGGTCGGCTTCGTCGATGGCTTTCCGGTCGGCCGCGACGACGCCAACGGCAAGACCTGGCTGGCGCACTGCTATGGCACCCTGGGTGCAGGCCGCAACAACGACGACGACAGCAGCATCGGCGCCGAACTCTACGTGGTCACCGGGCAGTCGCCGCGCCAGCTCGACCGCAACATCACCGTGGTTGGCCGCGTGGTCAAGGGCATGGAATTGCTGAGCGTGATCCCGCGTGGCCCGGACCCGATGGGCTTTTACGAAGACCCCGCCCAGCGCTCGCCGATCCGCGCGATGCGCCTGGCCAGCGAAGTGCCGGTACCCGAACGCACGCCCTTGCAGGTGCTGCGCACCGACAGCCAGACCTTCCGTGATGTGGCCGAAGCCCGCCGCAATCGCAAGGACGCTTTCTACAAGCGCCCGGCCGGGCATATCGATCTGTGCAATGTGCCGTTGCCGGTGCGGGCGCCGCCTGCCGGCTAGTTCGGGATTCGGGATTCGGGATTGGGGATTGGGGATTCGTAAAAGCGGGCGCGCTCGTTTTAGCGGGCGCGTTGGCTGAAGGCGACGCTGCCAAGGATCAGCACTGCGGCGACCAGCATGGTCCAGGTCAGCGGTTCGCCCAGCAGCGACCATGCCAGCAATGCACCGAACACCGGCACCAGATAGGTCACGGTGGACGCGCGTGCCGGGCCGATGCGCTGGATCAGGCGGTAATACATCAGGAACGCCAGCCCGGTGCAGACCACGCCCAGCGCGGTGGCGCAGGCCCAGGCCACTGCCGGCACCGGCGTGGTCGGCCACTGCCACCACGCCAGCGGTGCCAGCAGCAGCGCACTGCAACCCAGCGTGGACGCCGCCGATGCCGCCGGCGGCAGGTCGCCCATGTGCCGCTTCACCAGGTTGTAGCCGATGCCGTACAGCAGCGAGGCGGTGGCGCCCGCCAGTGCTGCCGGCCCCACGCTCAGCCCCGCCGATTTGCCGGTGGCCAGCACCAGCACGCCGATGAAGCCAACCAGCAAGGCCAATGCGCGCCGCGTGCCGATCTTTTCGCCGAAGAACAAAAACGCGATCAATGCGGTGAACAACACCGTCATCGCATTGCAGATCGCCCCGACGGCCGCCGGGGCGTGTTGTGCGCCCCAGGCGAACAGCAGAAACGGCAACGCGGAGTTGAGCACGCCGATTGCCGCCAGCATCGGCCAGCGCCGCAGCGGGAAGCGCTCGCGTGCCAGCCACAGGAACGGCAGCAACACCAATGCACCCAATGCCAGGCGGATCTCCACCAGCGCCACGGTGCCGAACCTGGGTGCGGCCACGCGCATGAACAGGAACGAGCAGCCCCAGACGATGCCGAGGAACCCCAGCTCCAGCGGCGTACGCCATTCGCGTGCCGCCAGCTGCGGCTGCGTCGAGGGGTGTGCGCTCACGGGCAGGCCCCTGCGACGCGCCGCAATGTGCTGAAACGGCAGGCAACGACATCCGGCAGGCAGGTGGACATGGCACGATCATCGCGATGGGATCACCCAGCATCGGCTGCGGCCGCAGGCGCGACAAGCGCGTAGTATCGGGGTCAGCCACAAATCTGACTCATTGCTCGATGAACCTGCGTCCGACCCTGTTGCCTGCGCTGGGCGTCTTCGCCGCCGCCGCCCGCCACCAGAATTTCGCGCATGCGGCCGAAGAACTGCATCTCACCGCCAGTGCGGTCAGCCACCATGTGCGCAAGCTGGAAGCATTGCTCGGCGCGACCCTGTTCCAGCGGCTGCCGCGCGGCGTCAAGCTCACTGCCGAAGGCCGCCAGCTGGCCGATGCCGCCACCGCCGCATTGGCCGAGATCGCCGCGGTGGCCGGCAACCTGCATCCGCGCGACGACGCCATCCCGCTGCGCGTGACCACGCTGCGCTCGCTGTCGTACTGCTGGCTATTGCCGCGGCTGCCGCGCTTCTGTCGCGCACATCCGCATATCCGGCTGGACCTGCAATCGGACCCGGCGTTCTCGCGTTTCGAAGAAGGCGGCCCCGAGCTGGGCATACGCTACGGACAAGGCGCCTGGCCCGGGCTGACCTCGCATCACCTGATGGATGACGAACTGTTTCCGGTGGCTTCGCCGTCGTTGCCGGAAGTGGCCGCGCTGCGCACGCCGGCGCAGATCGCGCAATTGCCGCTGCTGAGCGACATGTCGCCGCAGGGCTGGCGCGACTGGTTTCGCGCCGCACAGGTGCGCGGCACCACGCTGCCGCCCATGCACACCTTCAACGACAGCACCGACGCCATGCGCGCGGCGGTGTACGGCCTGGGCGCGGTGCTGGCACGCAAGCATATCGCCCAGCCCTACCTGCAGCGCTACGAACTGGTGCGCCTGCCGGGCCCCACGCTCAAGGCGCGCTACGCGTATTACATCGTGCACCCCAGCCACCGCGAACCCAGCCCGGCGGCGGCGCTGTTCATCGACTGGCTCAAGCGCGAAGCACTGGACGAACGCACCCCGATGCCGGCGCTGCCGGCCGAGCTGGTGGCGTTGCCGCCGAGCGAAGGCGTGCGGGAGCTGCGGGGACGTCGGAATTCGCGCAAGGCACCGGCAGCGGATTGAAGCAGCACTGAAATCCTGGCAGTGCGTGAAACATCTCGCTGTCCCTTCTCCCCGCGGGACAGTGTCCTCCTTCATGGAGGAGAAGGTGCCCCAAGGAGCGGGTGAGGGTGAGAACGAAGCCTGCTGGAGGCCGGGCAGGCATGGGGCTTCGCCCAGTGCCCTCATCCCAACTCCGCTCCGCGCCCCGGCCCTCGCTTGCGGCGCGGGCGCTCCAAGGCACGCGCGCCAGTGGCCCGCAAGCTGTGCCTTCTCGCCCCGCGGAGAGAGAGGCTTTCAGGACGTCGGGCAGCAGGACGACCAGAAATCGCTTGACAGCCGCACCCATCAAGATCATTAATTAGCTAATTCGTTAATTAGCTAACACTAACTATGTCTGCTGACCGCATTTTCGAAGCCCTTGCCTCGCGCCCGCGCCGGGAAATCCTGGCCTACCTGTCCGCACAGGAACTGACCGCCGGGCAGATCGGCGAACGCTTTGCGATGAGCGCGCCCGCCATTTCGCGCCACCTGTCGGTGCTGTCGGCGGCCGGGCTGGTCAGCAGCGAGCGGCGCGGGCAGTTCGTGGTGTACCGGCTGACCCCGGACAACATGGTCAATACGCTCAGCGGGTTCGCCTTCGAGGTCTGTCCCGTCGCCGGCCCGCTGCAGCGCGAGTCGCGCAGATTGGCCAAGAAATCCAGCTGACGCCCACTTCCACCGCAAGGAGTTGCCATGGACCACCAACGGATTGTTTCCGACCGCAGTTTCCCGCGCGTTGCGCTGCCCTCGTACAGCGGCGGCCGGCCGGTGGAAGTGATGCTGATCGCCCAGCTCGATCCCGGCGCAGGCGATAGCCTGATCGCGCAGACAGTGGAGCGGCAGCGGCAGCATCCGGCGCATCACGACGCGCTGGACGAACCCTCCGCGCAGTTGTCGGCGCCGGACCTGAGTCATGGCGACCCTACTTCGCTGTTCTCGTTTTCGGTGGGTCCGCAGGGACACCCATTCCACTGCCACGCCGGCAACCGCGTGTTCACTGCCATCACCGGCAGCGGCGGTGCACAGTTGCGCTTTTCCACCGCCTCGCCGCAGCAGATCGAAGCCGATCCGCATGCGTTCGTGCGCGCTCTGCGTTATGTAAACCTGCCAGGCGACAGCCTGTTCACCGTGCGCTTCGGCGGCGGCACCTGGCATCAGTTCGCACCGGCGCAGGGCGATGCCGCGCATTCGGCCTTCTTTGCGTTGTCCTGCCACCCGGACGAAGCCGGCGGCGCGCTGAGCGACGCGCAGCAGGCGTTGGTCAACCGGGGCCAGCCCACCATTGCCAGCCTGACCGACCTGCTGCCGGCCTCGGTGACCGCCCTGCTGCAGGCTACGCCGCTGGCCGCCAGCGATGTTCCCACCGTGTCGCTCTCCCTGCATGTCAGGCCGGAGAGCTGGAAGCAACGCGCCTGCAGCCGCGCGCGCCGTTGGAGCGGCCGGCTGCGGCAGGCGCTGCCGCGGGTGCGTCGGCCCGGGTTTGTCGCCACGCGCCTGGGCGTGCCGCAGATCCGCCCGCTGCCGGGCCTGCCTGCCGATGCATTGCTGCGCGGCCAGCTTGGTGAGGCCGTGCATTTCGAAGACAGCCACCAGCTGGAGCTGGATACGCGCCAGTTGCGCAGCGACAGCCTGCAGGGCGTGCTCTGCGATCTGCTGCAGGCATTCGTGGATCAGCCGCCGAGCGGGGTGAGCGGATTGATGCGGCTGCGCAACCTGATGGTCAAGCCGCTGGGGCTGCGCACCTCGCGCCTGGGCTGCCCGGTGTCGTCCTTGCTCGATCCGTATGCAAAGCAGCTGTTCGCCGGGCGCTTCCCGGTGCTGGCGCAACGTCGCGATGCCGATGGGCAGCAGGTGCAGGTCATCCTCGGCGCCGATGACAAGCATCTGCGTTTTCGTTCCTCGATCGGGTTGCGCCGCATCGGCGAGCATCGCATCGTGCTGACCATGGCCACGCAGGTCAGCTGCCGCAACTGGCTGGGACGCCTGTACATGGCCTCAATCCATCACGTGCATCACCACTACATCGTGCCGAGCATGCTGCGCGCCGCGACGCACCGCCTGCTGCATTCCGAACAGGCGGCAAGCGATGCCTGGCTGGCGCATTCGCTGTGAACGGATACGGGCGCGCCATCACCTCGTTTTGTCCTCGCGCTGCCTAGGCTTGGGGTCCCCAACCCAAGGAAGCTGTCCCATGCCCACGCTTCGCATGCGTATCACCGGCACCGACGACGACGCGCGTGCCATTGCCAACCTGCTGCAGAGCATCGAAGGCATCGAGCACGTGGAAGAAGTCGACGACCTGATGCCGCATCTGGACGACGACGATTCCAGCTCGGCGGGCTTGTCCGACGATGAAGGTCCCGGCAGCCACGAGTTCGAGGTGGAAGCCGGCAACGAGGCCACCGCGCAAAAGGTGCGCGATGCCGTGCAGGAACTGGCGCTGCAGCTGGATGTGTTTGTCGAATACGAGCTCGACGAAGGCTGAGCCGCACCGGCAGGTCTGCACTGCCGCACCCGACGGTGCATGTAGTCGATCTGTCGTGAGGTCTTGAGGTCTGCACGTCGATCGGCGTGCCGCCTGCCGCCACCGCACCTCAGGCGGCCACGTCATCTGCGCAGCACCAACGCTGCGCGACGCCAGCCGGGGCGGCACCGCCGCCCGGCCCCCTATAGGTCAGGACATCCGGCGCCGCCGCGCGCGCCAGCGCCACGCCTGCAACAGCAGCCAGCCGGCGATGGCCGCCAACAGCACGACCGGCAGCAGCGCCGCCACTGCGCGGATCACGAACGCCACACTCGACGAAAACACCTGGCCAAACCCTGCCGCGGCCTCGGCAATCTCGCCCCTGCCCTGCTCGCCCCCGGTGCTGCGGAAGGTGAGCGTCAGCAATTGTGTGCGGATGCGGCGTTGCTGCTGCGCGGCGTCCTGCTGGGTCTGCTGCGCTTCGGCTTCGATCTCCGCCAGTCGTTTGGACAACGCGAGCAGATCGGTCACCGACAGATCGCGGCGTTGCTGCAATTCCAGCAGGCGGGCGTGTTCCTTCTGCAGCCGCGCCTGGGCCAGGCCGGTATCGGCGATCTGCTGCGCCAGGTCTTCGGCGCGCGTGCTGCGGGCCGCCACCTCGCCGTGCTGGCCGGCCAGTTGCACCAGCGGCTCGATCCCCTCGGGCACCACCCGCACGCGCACGCTGCCGCTGGGATCGCGCCCGCCCTCCTGTTCCACCGCCAGCAGCGCGCAGCTGCCGAACTGCGCGTTCTGGCAGGCGGTGCGCACCGACGCGATGCGTTGATCGATCTGATCGGCCGGCAGCTCGATACGGACGTCGTGTTCGTACGCCAGCGCGTTGCCCTGCGCGGCGGGCGGCGCCGGGGCCGGGGCGCCACCATCTCCACCCATCTCTGCGGGTGGACGCGCACAGCCGCTCAGCCCCCAACCAACCAGCAACGCAATAGCGTACCTGCGCAAGCGGCGGCTCATCGGCTGGCCCCGTCGACCATGTGGACGCGCAGGCCGGCAAGATCCAGCCCGGGCAGGCAGCGCACGTTGACCGCGACGCCGGCTTCGCCGGTCTTCGGGTCCGCGCCCTCGCTGAAGGGCGCAATGCCGCACTGCGGGCAATGGTGATGCTCGATATGCTGCCGATTGAAGCGATAGCTACCCAGCGCATTCGGGGCCGCCTGCAAGTGCAGTTGGGTACGCGCGCCAAACCAGAGCAGGCCACCGCGGCGGCGGCAGAACGAGCAATTGCAGTCGTAGACCTCGGTGATCGGCGTCTCGGTCTCCAGATCGAACGCGATGCGTCCGCAATGACAGCTACCGGCGTAGTGCATGGGTATTCCTCCTTGGAAGCGCCACCGCAACGTGGCAACGATCGGGCGTAGTGCCTGGCGAGGGCGTTGCCGCCTGGACGAGCGCAAGCTCGGCTGGATGCGCCGCGGCCGCGCCCGCCTGGCGGGGGCGGTGCAGATGCGATCGCCACTCTAAACCAATGGCGGATGCGGACAACCGCACAGTTGCCTATGCTGGCGGTTTGCTTCCACCAGGACCCACGATGCGTCAACGCCTGCTTGTCCTCGCCCTGATCGCCGGCCTGAGCGCCTGCCAGCAGCAGCCCGAATCGCCGCAAGCCGGCACCACCGCAGCTCCCGTCCAGGACGCACAGACCCCGGATGCGCGCTTTGCGGCGTTGTCCAAACAGGCCCTGGACACCTGGATGCAGCTGTCGCCGGTGACCGCCACGCAGACCGGCGACCACCGCTTCGACACCCAGATCGACGACCTCAGCACAGCAGGACGCCAGCGCAGCCTGGACGCCGGCAAGAAGCTGCTGGGCGAGCTGGATGCCATCGACGTGGCCAAGCTCTCGCGCGAGAACCAGGTGGATGCGGCGATCCTGCGCAACCAGCTGCAGTCGGAAATCTGGAATACCGAGGTGCTGCAAAGCTGGGCCTGGGACCCGCAGGTCTATAACGGCCTGGCGGGCAGCGCGTTGTACGGCCTGATGGCGCGCGAGTTCGCGCCGCTGTCCGAGCGCCTTGCCGCGGCCACCCAGCGCATGGAAAAGATTCCCAGCATCTTCGCGCAGGCGCGCGAGAACCTGGACCCGGCGCGCGTGCCGAAGATCCATGCCGAGACGGTGGCCAAGCAGAACAAGGGCATCCTCAGCATCGTCGATACCTTCATCGCGCCCAACATCAGCCAGCTTGGCCCGATCGAGGCGGCGCGTGCGCAGGCGGCCATCGACAACCTGCGCAAGGCGGTGGCCGAGCAGCAGACCTGGCTGGACACCGTGCTGGTGCCCAACGCCAAGGGCGACTTCCGCGTCGGTGCGGAAAAATACGACCAGAAGCTGAAATTCGCGCTGTTGTCGTCGTTGTCGCGTGCCGAAATCAAGCAACGCGCCGAGTCCGAACTCAAGCGCGTGCGCGGCGAGATGTACGGCATTGCGCGCACCGTGCTCAAGGACAAGCCCGGCGCTCCCAAGCTGCCCGAATCGCCCAACGACGACCAGCAGCAGGCCGCGATCGAGGCCGCGCTGGAACTGGCCTATGCCGACAAGCCCGCACGCGACAAGGTGGTTGACGAAGCCAAGGCCGCACTGGCGCAGTCCACCGAATTCGTGCGCCAGAAGGATTTGATAACGCTGCCCGATTCGCCGGTGGACATCATCCTGATGCCGGAATTTCAGCGTGGCGTGGCAGTGGCGTATTGCGATTCGCCCGGCCCGCTGGACAAGAATCTGAAGACGTTCTACGCGGTGTCGCCGATTCCCGACGACTGGAACGACAAGCAGGTCGATTCGTTCCTGCGCGAGTACAACACCCGCATGATCCACCTGCTCAGCATCCACGAGGGCACGCCGGGCCATTACCTGGAAGGCTGGCACTCGGCCAAGTTCCCCTCCACGCTGCGTGCGGTGCTGCGTTCGGGCATGTTCGCCGAGGGCTGGGCGGTGTACACCGAGCGCATGATGCAGGAACAGGGCTACCTGGATAACGACCCGCTGTTCCATCTGGTGCAGTTGAAGTTCTACCTGCGCACCATTGCCAATGCCATCCTCGACCAGGGCGTGCATGTGGACGGCTGGGATCGCGACAAGGCGATGCACCTGATGACCCACGACACCTTCCAGCAGGAAAGCGAAGCATCGGGCAAGTGGGTGCGTGCGCAGCTGTCGTCCGCGCAGCTGCCGACCTACTTTGTCGGCGTGCAGGAGCATCTGGATACGCGCAAGGCGGTGCAAGACAAGCTGGGCGACAGCTTCAACCTGAAGGCCTATCACGACAAGATGCTGTCCTACGGCGCGCCACCGGTCCGCTTCGCACGCGAGCTGATGCTGGATCAGCCGATCGAGTGATCGATCCTTCTCCCGTCGGGAGAGGGGCTTGCTGCTGATCGATCAAAGACTGCAAGTCTTCCTTCTCCCGCGCGCGGGAGAAGGTGCCCCTTAGGGGCGGATGAGGGGCACCTCGTGACGTCGTTGCGGCCGGCGATGTCGAATGCATCGCCACGCGCTTCGGCGATGACACGCCAAGTGGCTTCGCCCGTACCCTCACCCCAACCCCTCTCCCGGCGGGAGAGGGGCTTGCTGCTGGTCGATCAGAGACTGCAAGTCTTCCTTCTCCCGCGCGCGGGAGAAGGTGCCCCGTAGGGGCGGATGAGGGGAGCCTCGTAAAGTTGTTGCGGCCGGCGATGTCTAATGCATCGCCAGGCGCTTCGGCGATGAGGCGCCAAGTGGCTTCGCCCTTACCCTCACCCCAACCCCTCTCCCGGCGGGAGAGGGGCTTGCTCTGTTGCTATTTCTTGGCGAGCGGCGAGCCTGTGCCCAGCTGTCGCGCAACGACCGCGCACGGCCTTGCGTCACGCATCCGCCGCAACAAATCCGCCGGTCTGGCGCGCCCACAGCCGTGCATACAGCCCGCCATGCGCGATCAGCTCGGCGTGCGTGCCGGTTTCGACGATGCGGCCGGCATCCATCACCACCAGCCGGTCCATGCGCGCGATGGTCGACAGCCGGTGCGCAATCGCGATGACGGTCTTGTTGCCCATGAGTGCATCCAGGCTGTCCTGGATGGCCGCTTCCACTTCCGAATCCAGCGCCGAGGTGGCTTCGTCCAGGACCAGGATCGGCGCGTCCTTCAACAGCACCCGCGCGATCGCGATGCGCTGACGCTGACCGCCGGAGAGCTTGACGCCGCGCTCGCCCACATGCGCGTCGAAGCCGCGACGGCCTTCGCCATCGATCAGCGTGTCGATGAAACCTTCCGCGCGTGCCTTGCGCACCGCATCCAGGATCTGCGCGTCGCTGGCCTGCGGCCGGCCGTACAGCAGGTTGTCGCGGATCGAGCGATGCAGCAGCGAGGTGTCCTGGGTCACCAACCCGATCTGCCCGCGCAGGCTGTCCTGCGTGACCTGCGCAATGTCCTGCCCATCGATGAGGATGCGCCCCTGCTCCAAGTCGTACAGCCGCAACAGCACGTTGACCAACGTCGATTTGCCGGCGCCCGAGGGCCCCACCAGGCCGATCTTTTCGCCGGCGCGCACCTGCAGGTCCAGCCCGGCGATCACGCCACCGCGCTTGCCGTAATGGAAATGGATGTGCTCGAACCGCACCTGGCCTTGCGTCACCTGCAACGGCGCCGCAGTCGGCACATCCTGCACCTGTACCGGCTGCGAGATGGTCTGCATGCCGTCCTGCACGGTGCCGATATCTTCAAAAATGCCGTTGACCGTCCACATGATCCAGCCGGACATGTTGTGGATGCGAATCACCAGCCCGGTCGCCAGGGTGATGGCGCCAACGCTGATCTGCCCGCGGCTCCACAGCCAGAGCGCCAGCCCGCACGTCCCGACGATGAGGAACCCGTTGGCGACTGCGATGGCCGTGTCCATTGAGGTCGTCACGCGCGTCTGCCCGCGATGCTTGACCGCCAGCTCGTCGATCGCCTCGCGCACATAGGCTTCCTCGCGGCCGGCATGGGCGAACAGCTTGAGCGTGGAAATATTGGTGTAGCCATCGACGATGCGCCCGGTGGCCTTGGAGCGCGCATCCGACGCGATCCAGGCGCGCGCCTTCATGCGCGGCACGAAGAACGCCATCAGCGCGACATACACCACCAGCCAGATCAACAGCGGCGCCATCAGCCACGGATCGGCCTGAGCGAACAGCCACAACGCGCTGCCGGTATAGACCACGATGTACCACAGCGCATCGACCATCTGCACCGCCGATTCGCGCAGCGACGTACCGGTCTGCATGACGCGGTTGGCAATGCGGCCGGCGAAATCGTTATTGAAAAACCCCAGGCTCTGCCGCACCACATAGTTGTGCATCAACCAGCGCGAGCGGTTGCTCAGCCCCGGCACGATCGCCTGGTTGACCAGCAGGTTGTGCAGGCCGGTGAAGAACGGCCGCGCGATCAGGGTGATCCCCGCCATCCACGCCAGTTCGCTGGCGTGGCGGCGGAAGAAGTCGGGCCCTGGCCGCTCATTCAACATGTCCACGATGCGGCCGAGGAAGTCGAACATCGCCACTTCCACCAAGGCCAGCAACAAGCCCGCGATCAGCGTGGCCAGCAGGATCGGCCACAGCGGCCGCAGGTAGTGCAGATAGAACCGCCACACGCTACGTGGCGGCATCTCCCGCTCGATGGGCGGAAAGATGTCGATCAGGGATTCGAACCAGCGGAACATTGCAGATACTTCGCTAACACCGGGCCGTCAGGCTAGCCGATCGGGCGTCAAGCCGCAGTGCGTTGATCCGGCGGCCTGGCGTAGCGCGGTGGCAGCGTCGGGCGTGGGTGCCCATGTTGCTGCACCTGCACGCCACGGCACTGTCGGCATCCGGATCTACTCGCGAATCCGCGCCAGCAGCCGGTTGACCTCGGCCAGATCGAAATGGGCTGGATCCAGCCGCCCACCGAGCGTGGCCAGCTCCTGCACATGCTGCGGGTGGTCCGTGTCGGCGATGATCTGCAAGAGCGCCCGGTAGGCGTCGATCCCGCCACTGCGTTCCGGCGGGCAGGCATTGGCGCCCTCGATGCAGCGCGCGATGCGCAGCCCCGCATCCGGCGGCAGCACGGCCTCGACCTGCAGCGTGTGCTTCCAGCCAGCGCCGGCACCATAGAAATAGGCGAATTCGCCAAGCTCGCCCACCGCGCTTTCCAGCGTGACCCGGGCGGCATGCTTGAGCCGCGAGCGCTCCGGCACATCCAGCCCGGCCTCGCCATAGCGGCCACCGCCGAAGTCGAATTCGTACGGATGCGCGCCGCTCCAGCCCATCACCGACTGCAGCACGCGGTGCAACGTGGCCAGGCGTACTGCGCCCGACACCAGCAGGCGCCGCCAAATCGGCGGCGCGCTATCGGTCAATGCCACATGCAGTTGATACAGCGGTGCAGATGGCTGCACCGGTTGCTGCGCGAATTTCTTTTTTGCCTTCGTCATCGTGTCGTGCTTGTTCCTGACTGTCACCCAGTATGGCGTGCCAACCAGGCAAATGCAGACGCCGCCCGGAGCGTCGAGTAAACGACCGGGCAGTCGCCAGGCCGGTGCGGCCGGTGCCCGAATCGGTATGCACCACATGTACATTCCGGATCTGAGCGCGTCGTCCACGCCCGCCTGATGTCCCCTCGCTACGTATTGTTAACCACGCCTAGACACTCCTTCGCGTGCGCAAACCGAACAGCAGGTCATACAGGATCGGAATCAGGCCCAGCGTCACCAGCGTGCCCAATGCCAGCCCACCGATCATGGTGATCGCCATGCCCGTCCACAGCGGGCCTGCAAACAGCATCAGCGGTACCAGGCCAACGATGCAGGTGAGCTTGGTCATGATGATCGGGCGCAGCCGTTTGACCGCAGCCGCCACCACCGCTTCGCGACGCGGCAGGCCATCGGCAAGTTCGGCCTCGATGCGCTCCAGCAGCAACACCGCGTTGTTGACGATGATGCCGGCCAGCGCCAGCAGGCCGAAGGTCGCCATGAAGCCGAACGGATAGCCGGTCAACACCAGCGCCAGTGCCGCACCGATCAGCACGAACGGCACCGCCGACAGCACGATGAACAACTTCCGGAACGAGTTGAACTGCCACACGAACAGCAACAGGATCGCGCCCAGCGCATGCGGCATGTAGTGCAGCAAGGCCTGATTGGCTTCGGCCGAATCTTCCAGCTCGCCGCCAATCTCCACGCGGTAGCCAGCCGGCAGCTTGAGCGCGGCGATTGGCGCGGACAGCCGTTCGACGATCTCGGTCGCGGTCAGTTGCGGGTTGCGCGCGGTCACGGTGATGGCACGGCTGAGGTTGCGCCGCTGGATCGCCGACGGCTCGCTGTCGCGCAACACCGTGGCGACCGCCGCCAACGGGACAGGTGCGCCGCCTGCCTGCGGGTACACCAACGTATCGGCCGGATTACCGTTGGCGGCACGCTCGTCGGTGCTGCCGCGCACGACAACCGGCACATCGGTGCCATCGTCGCGGATCACCGTGGCATCCACGCCGCTGTAGCGCCCCTGCAAGGCCTGCGCCACGTCTTCGCTGCTCACACCGGCGCGGCGGGCTTTGAGCTGGTCCACCTGAACGACATAGCGCGGAATGCGCGCCTGCCAGTCGTCCTGCACGTCCACGGTGCCCGGCACTGCCCGCAAGGCCCTGGCAATTGCAGCGGCGCTGCTGCGCAGCACCGCTTCATCCGGACCCACCACGCGATACACCGCCATCCCAGCTTCGGTGGCGCCCAGCGAAAAACGTTTGGGCTCGGCACGCAGCGCAGGGAAGTGGCTGCGCACATGAGAGCGTACCCGCGCGATCACCGCATCGATATCGGTCCCGGGCCGCACGCTGACCGTGAAGTACGCCTGGTTGGCGGCCGGCAGCGGCGGGTTCAGGCCCAGCACGATGCGCGGCCCGCCATCGGCAACATACCCGATGCTGTCCACCACCTCGGGGTTGGCGTGGCGGTCGCCCAACCAGCGGCTGAGTTCACTCACCGTGCGCAGCGTCTGGCGCGCATCGCTGCCCGCCTGCAAGGTCACCGGCATCTGGAACTGCAGGCGGTCGGACTTGGGCAGGAAGTCGTATGGGATGGACACCAGCACGGTGACCGCTAGCGCCAGCATCGCCGTCATCGCACCAATGAACAGCACCTTGTGCTGCAGCACGCGTTCGATCACACGGCGATAGCCGCGATAGAACCGCGATTCGGCTGCGTCGCTGGTCTTGGTGACATGCACCTTGGCGAAGTACATGCACAGCAGCGGCGTCACGGTGATGCTCAGCAACCACGAGCCCAGCAGTGTCACGCCGAGCACGGTGGCCAGCGAGCGCAGGTATTCATTGGTGCTGGTCTGGCCGAAGAAGAACGGCGAAAACGCCAGCACGATGACCAACGAGGAGGTCAGCAAGGGTGTCGCCAACGTCCGGCCGGCATCGATGCAGGCCTGGCGACGTTCCTCGCCGGCCACCAGACGGCGCTCGATGTCTTCGGCAATCACGATGCCGTTGTCCACCAACAAGCCCAACGCAAGAATAATGGCGGCAATCGAGACCGTCTGCAGCTCCACGTCCAGCACACGCATGACGATCAGCGAGGCGAAGATGGTCAGCGGCACGATCGCGCCGACGATCAACCCGGTGCGCCAGCCCAGAAACAGCATCACCACCGCCATGACGATGACAATGGTCTCGCCCATGACGTGATGCATCTTGCCCATCTCGCGCTCGACCACATCGGCCTGGAAGCTCACCACGTGCTGGGTGAAGCCGACAGGCAGCTCACGCGCGGTGTCGTCGAGCTTGGCGCGCAGCGCCTTGCCGAAGTCGGCGATATTGGTGCTGGGCTGCATCGAGACCGAGACCACCACCGCCGGCTGGCCCTGGTAGACGGCCGCGCTTTGCGGCGGGTCGGTCGGCATCACCTGTACCTGTGCCAGCTCGCCCAGGGTCACTTCGCGGGTACTGCCTGCGGGCGCGCCTGGCACGCTCAGCAGCACGCCGCGCAACTGCTCGGGCGTGCGGATTTCGCCGGACGTGGCCACGGTCAGCGCCAGCCCAGACACCGCCACCTGCCCACCGGAGCCCACCACGTTCTGGGCGCGCAATTGCGCCATCACGCTGGACGGTGTCAAGCCGCTGGCCAGCAACCGCGCGCGATCGAACGACACGTACACCGCCTCGTCCTGCAGGCCATACAACTTCACCTGCTCCACGCCGGGCAAGGCGTACAGCTGCTCGCGCATTCGCCGCAACGGGCCGCGCATTTCGCTCATCGAAAAGCCCGGTGCGGTCACCGCAATCGAAGCCACCGACACGCGCCCGAAGTCGTCGTCGACGAGGGGGCCAAGGGTGCCCGCAGGCAATTGTGCGCCGGCCTCCGCGGCCTTGGCGCGCACGCGCTGCCACAGCGCCGCTAGATCCTGCACATCGTCATAAGCGGTCAGCTGCACGATCGCGCTGCCCGGATGCACCGTGGTGACGATGCGCTTGATGCCGGCCAACTCGCGCAAGCGCTCCTCCACCGGACGCGCCAGCAGGTTTTCCACCTGCTCGCTGGGCATGCCGGGATAGGCTACCGACACCAGCGTGTCGCGCACGGTCACCGACGGTTCCTCCTGCGACGGGAAACCGAGAAACGCCACGATGCCGCCGATCAGGATCATCGCTGCGGCAAACAACGTCAGCCGGCTCGAACGCATCGCCATCTGGGTCACCTTCATGGCGTGCGACCTCCGCCCAGCTGCGTCTGCGCCTGCAGCGGTGTCACCGGCTGGCCGTTCACCAAGAAGCCCACGCCAGCGCTCACCACCTGCTCGCCTGCACGCAGCCCGCGCAGAATGTGGACGCGCTCGCCGATGATCGTTCCCAGCTCTACCGCGCGTTCGACCACGGCCCTCTTTGCCGGCTGGTAAACGAACACGCTGGCCTGTTGCCGGTTGAGCCGGGGCAATACCGCCGACAACGGCACACTCGGCGTGGAATCGGCAGGGGTCGGCAGCGCCAGCATCACGCTGTCGCCGCTGCGCAGCGACGGCGCGGCGGCGAGGGGTTGCAGCAACGCATGTACCGTCGTGGCATTGTCCAGGCGGCTGGAAAGACTGCGCAGACGCAGTTCGATCAGCCCATCGCCCGCATCCGCCACACGGGCATGCACGGTCTGCCCCGGCACCAAGCCGGCACCGGCAGTTGCCGGCAATGTGGCGACCAGTTGCACATGGCCCTGCCCCTCCACCTGCAGCACCGTCTGCCCAGCCGCCACATCGGCCTGCGGTTGTTGCAGGCGCGCCACCACGCTGCCATCGAAGGGCGCGCGGAGCTCGCTCAAACGCGTGCCGCGGCGCGCCATGGCCAGATCGGCCCTGGCCACCTGCAGCTGTGCGGCCGCCGCATCTGCCGCTGCGCGCGCAGCAGTCAAGGTGGCGTTGGAACTGGCACCGTCATCGAACATTGTCTGTTGCTGGCGCAATTGCAGTTGCCGCTCGCCGGATTGCGCCAGTGCCGCGCGCACGTTTGCAGCAGCCTGCTGTTCGCGCAGGCGCAGCGGTTCATCATCCAGCCGTGCCAACAGCTGGCCGCGGGTCACCCGGTCGCCGACATCCACTAGCACTGCGGAGAGACGGCCCGCCCCTTCGAACCCCAGCTCGGCGCGTTGTTCCTGGCGCACCAGCGCCGGCACCTGCAGTGGGTTATCGCTCCCGCTGCCGAAGCGCTCCAGCTTCACCGCGCGTGGTGTCTCACTGGCCGGCGCATCCGGCCCGCTGCATGCGGCCACTCCCAGCAGCAACGTGCCGCACACCAGGCCGCGATAAAACATCGTCATCATTTGATCCCCGGTCTATGCCGCTCAGCGGCTGTAGGTCAGTGCAAGGTTGCCGCTGACCACGCTGCGGCGTGCCACCAGCGGGCTGTCTTCGGCGTTGTCCAGGTAACGCGTTCCGGTGACCCCCAACGTGGTGGCCCAGTGGTCGCCCAACGAGTGCGTCCAACTGCCACCTACCGCGGCGGCATACGCACCGGATCCGGAATTGAAGGCGGCAAAGCGGGTGCGCGCGGCTTGCGCATCGGTGACGCCGAAGTAAGCCTGATTGAAGCGGCGGTCGCCGCCATGCACGTCCAGATCCAGGGTGATCATGTCGTTGGCGCTATGCAGCAGGGTGAATTCCATCCCGGCGCGATAGCGGTTGCGGCGCGCAGCATCCTTGAGCGTGAACTCCGCCTCCGCATTGACGTTCATGTAGGGCGTCACTTGCTGCATCACCAGCGTGCGTGCCGTCACCGACCCAGGCACATCGCCCATGCCGGCCAGCAGGCGCGAGCCCGGCCGCCAGTTGCTGTCGCTTTGCAGCCGGCCCAGGTCGTAATACAGCGATTGCGATATGTAGAAGCCGGATGTGCTCTGGAATTGCAGGCCGCCGCCGCGGGAGGTGTCGAAGAACAGCACGCCGCGCTGCACCACCAGCACCGGGTTAAATTGCACGCGCGCGCGCTCGGCACCGGCATACTCCGGCGTGGCAACCGCGGCGGCACCGGCGGTGATTTCAG
This sequence comes from Xanthomonas sp. NCPPB 1068, assembly GCF_041479385.2. NCBI lineage: Bacteria > Pseudomonadati > Pseudomonadota > Gammaproteobacteria > Lysobacterales > Lysobacteraceae > Xanthomonas > Xanthomonas sp. NCPPB 1068. Next base: position 3,075,924 of record NZ_CM192986.1, read on the forward strand.
TGCGATCTCCCAGCAGGCGCGAACTCCCGGTCAGATCGGTTTGTGCGTGTGCGATGCACGGAATGGCGGTCATGCACGCGAGAACGCTGGCGCGGACGGCACGGTTGCCACGCAAGCGATTGAAGGACGATACGTTCATCGAAAGTCTCAGTCGGAAGTCAGGAAGCGGTGGGCAGGCGCACGCCATAGAACGCCTGAAACAGCGCAATACGGCTCAGCACGCGTTGGCGTGCGGTATCCAGGTAATCGAGTTCGGTTTGGGCGATGCGGGTCCGCTCGGCCAGCAGCGCGCTGCGGTCTTCCAGACCGGCATCTACGCGCTGATGCATTCGGGCAAGCCGCAGTTGCTCGCGTTCGACCTGCTCGCGCGAGCGCGGCTCGGCCTGCGACAAGGTGGCGTGGGCGTCGAGCGCGTTGGCGACCTCGCGAAATGCCGCTTCGATTGCCTGTTCGTAGGCAACGACATCCGCGCGTTTGCGCACTCGTGCCAGGTCCAGGTTGGCGCGATTGCGGCCGCCATCGAACACCGGCAGGTTCAGTTGCGGCATGAAGCTCCACACGCCGTGGCCTGCAGAAAACAAGCCGTTCAATCCGTCGCTGGCCGTGCCCACGCTGCTGCTCAAGGTGATCGACGGAAAAAACGCCGCGCGCGCCGCACCGATATCGGCATTGGCCGCGCGCAACTCCAGCTCGGCCTGCTGGATATCCGGGCGTTGCAGCAACAGCGACGAATCCAGCGCGCGCCACGCACTGGCCGGCGTATCGGCGGCGATCAGCCCCTGCAGATCGCCGGGTACCGGCGTGCTGTCGTAGCCGGCCAGCACCTGCAGCGCGCGCACCGCCGCCGCGTGGTTGTCGTTGCCCTGCAGGGCCGCCACGTGGGCCTGGTCGGCCTGACGCTGCTGCGCGTCGCGCTCGTCGCGCGCGATCAGCCCGACCTGATATTGCCGCTCGGCAATGGCAAGCAACGCATCGCTGTCAGCATCCAGCGATTGCAGCTGTTGCAGCGCCTGCGCGGTGGTGCGCTCGGCGGTGTAGGCGCGCAGCACCTCTGCAATCAGGGCGCCACGCGCCGCGTCGCGGCCATGGGTGCTGGCCAGGTAGCGCTGGCGTGCGGCCTCGGACATCGCCTGCAGCTTGCCGAAAAAGTCCACTTCGAAATTGCCGATCCCTGCATTGGCAATGACCAGATCCTGCTGGTACCGCGCATCCAGCGTCGGGTTGTCGAAATGTTGCCGCAGCTGCTGTGCGCCGACGGCGAGCGCCGGCAGTCGCGATGCCTGCGCGATGCCGTACTGCGCGCGTGCCTGCTCTACCTGCAAAGCCGCACGGCGGAAATCGCCGTTGTGCGCCAAGGCACGTTCGACCAGGGGCCGCAGGTCGCGGTCTGGCGCTAAGGTCTGCAAGAACACGCGCTCTTGCTCGTTCAGAGTGACGGTGGTAGTCGCGTTGGCGTCGGGCTGACCGGATGCGGGCGCCAATGCGGCCTGCCGGTCGCCGAACGTGGCCGGCACGCTCAGCGCCGGGCGCTCGTAGGCCGGCGTCAGCGAGCATCCAGTCACCAGCACTGCACTGGCGGCGACCAGGCACACGCAAGACCAACGGTGCGGAATAATTTGTGGAATCATGATGTCGGGGCACAGAGCCAATCTCGACCGACATCCTCGACCCGCAGCGTCCAGGTTGTTTTCGGGAATTATCCAGATTTGATCGAGATGACAGGGCAACACGCCATGACAGGCAAGAAAGTTCTGCTGGTGGAAGACGACGCCGATAGCGCGAGCATTCTGGAGGCCTATCTCCGCCGCGACGGCTTCGATGTGGCCGTGGCCGGCGATGGCGAACGCGCCATCCAGCTACACCGGCAATGGGCACCGGACCTGGTGCTACTGGATGTGATGCTGCCCAAGCTCAGCGGCATCGAGGTGCTGTCGACGATCCGCCGCGCCGGCGACACGCCGGTAATCATGGTCACCGCCATCGGCGACGAGCCGGAAAAGCTCGGCGCCCTGCGCTACGGCGCCGACGATTACGTGGTCAAGCCTTACAGCCCCAAGGAGGTTGTGGCGCGCGTGCATGCCGTGCTACGCCGGAGCGTGGCAGTGCGTGCGCCGGGCGAGCCCTTGCAGCACGGTCGGCTGAGCGTGGATCCGGCCGCCGTGGTGGCCAGCGTGCAACACGAAAACGGCGACAGCGTGGTGCTGGATCTGACGCCGACCGAATTCAACCTGCTCGCGCTGCTGCTCAAGACCCCATTCAAGGCCTTTACGCGCAGCGAACTGCTCGACGCCTGCCTGCCCGACAGCGATGCATTGGAACGGGTAGTGGATTCGCACATCCACAACCTGCGCCGCAAACTCGAAGTGCATGGCATCACCGGGGTGCTGGTCACCGTGCGCGCAGTGGGGTATCGCTTTCAATGAAGGTGCTGCGGCGGTTTCATGCCTGGCGCAACCAGGCGCCCCTGTGGTGGTGGGTAGGGCTGCGCATGAGCGCGCTGGCGGTGGTGACCATGATGGTCATCGCGTTCGGCATGTGGTGCTATTTCAATCTGCGCTACAGCCTGATCCTGAGCACCGTTCCGGCCGGGCCGCGTGCAGAGATCTCCCAGCTGATCGAGCAGCCCAGGGCCAACCAGGCCCGCCTGTGGGAGCTGTTCCAGCGCTATTACGACATCGAAAATTTCTTGCCCGGGCTGGCCAATCCGGACTGGTGGATGCTTGGCGCCATGATGACCGTCTCGGTCCCGGTCATCCTGTTCTGCGGCCTGCTCGCGTCGCGGCCGCTGTCGCGGCAATTTTCGCAGGTGGCTTTCGCGGCGCACCGGGTCAGCGATGGCGATTTCGGCGCACGCGCAGAAGTGGTGCGCGGCGCACCGGACGAGCTCACCGCCCTGGCCGACGACTTCAACACGATGAGCGGCAGGCTGCAGCAGTACGAGCGCGAATTACGCGACTCCAGCGCGATGCTGGCGCATGAATTGCGCACCCCGCTCAATGCCGCGATGGGACGCGTGCAAGGCATGCTGGACGACGTCTTCCCGCGCGAACCCGAGCAACTGCGGCTGGTGCATCGCCAGCTGGAGCAGATCAATCGCCTGATCGGCGACCTGCACCTGGTGTCGCTGGCGCGTGCCGGCCAGCTGGTGCTGGAGCCGGAAAGCGTCGAGCTGCGGGAGCTCGTCGCCGAGCGCATCGAATGGGCAGGGCCGGCGCTGCGCGAGGCGCAGATGACCATCCACTACCCCACGCATCCGGCGCTGCGCCTGCATGCCGACCGGCACCGGCTGGGCCAGGTGCTGTCGATCCTGATCGATAACGCGTTGCGCTACGCCGCAGCCGGCAAGTTGCTGGAGATCCAGGTGCGCCGCGACGGCAACATCGTGCAGCTCACCGTCGGCGACCGCGGCCCTGGCGTGGCGCCTGCGCAACTGCCGCACCTGTTGGACCGCTTCTGGCGCGCCGATAGCTCGCGCGCGCGGCATTCCGGCGGCAGCGGCCTGGGCCTGGCGATCGCCTCGGCCATCTGCCAGGCGCACGATGGCCAACTGGTCGTCAGCAACCGCCCCGGCGGTGGCCTGCTGGCCAGCGTGCAGTTACCGCTGGGGCGTTGACGCAACGCCCGGCCGCGCACACGTCAGTGCAACTGCCCGCACCCGCGGGCGGTTGCGCACCCGATCACCGCGACTGCAGACTCGGCACCGCATCGCTCACGTTGGCGTGGCGACGCATGATCCAGTTGAACAGCGGCGTCGCCATCAGCGTGGACAGGATCGCCATCAGCACCAGTACCGAGAACAGGCCCTGCTCGATCACACCGGCCTGCAGGCCGATGTTGATGATGATCAGCTCCATCAGGCCGCGTGCATTCATCAGCGAGCCGATCGCCATCGCGTCGCGGTTGTTTTCGCCGGTAACGCGCGCCGCGGCCCAGCACGCCACACCCTTGCCAACGAACGATGCAGCCAGGATCGCGACACCGGCCAGCATGATCTGCGGCTGCAACAGCACGCTGAGCTGGGTCTTCAGGCCCGAATAGGTAAAGAACAACGGCAGCAGCAAGACCACCACGAACGGTTGCATCATCTCGCGCAGTTTTTCCGTCAACGGCCCCTTGGGCAGGCAGACACCCAGCAGGAAGCCACCGAACACCGCGTGGATGCCGATCGCGTCCATCGCCCACGCACTCACGCAGAACAGCATCAGCACGATCGCCAGCACGCTGTCGCTGAGCGGCTGATCCGGCACCACGTGATCGGCCAGGCGACGCAACAGATGCCGTCCGACGAAAATCATGAACACCGCGTAGCCCACGCCGCCACCGATGGCCAGATAGGCGCTGCCCCAGCTGCCGCCGAAGCTGGCCAGCACCACCGCCAGGATGCACCACGCGGCAGCGTCGTCGAACGCGCCAGCCGTCAGCGCCAGCGTTCCCAGCGGGCTATTGGTCAGGCCGCGTTCGTGGATGATGCGCGCCAGCATCGGGAAGGCAGTGATGGCGATGGCTGCGCCCAGAAACAGCGACGCTTCCGTGAGCTTGGCCTTCTCGGAAAACAGGCCATCGACGGTGAGCAGCCATGGGCACATCGCAAATGCCAGCGCGAACGGCACCGCGATGCCGGCCAGCGACACGCTCATCGCGCTGCGGTAGCGCGCGCGGAAGTGATCACCGCGGAAGTCGGTCCCGACCAGAAACATGTACAGGCCCACGCCGAACTGCGCGAACACGTACAACACATCCATGGTCTGTTTGGGGAACAACGCCGCCTGCGCGCCCGGCGCCAGCAGGCCGAACAACGATGGCCCCAGCATCACCCCGGCAATCATCTCGCCGACCACCTGCGGCTGCCCCAGGCGCTTGGCCAGCAACCCGACCAACCGGCACACCAGCAGGATGGCTGCAGCCTGCAGAAAGAAATACACCGACATCTGTGGAGTGGTCATGCGTGCGGCGACATCCTTGAGAAGTGCGCGGATCATAACCACACGCGCCGCCAGGCGGTAGCGACGCGGCGGCGGTCCTGCAACGCTGCACGCGCCAGCCGCCATGGCCATGTCAGCGTGCAGAGCTGCGCTGCGGTGGCCGCCGGCCGCAACCGACTCCGGCCACCAGCGCACTGCAGGACAGCGAGCGCCCGGCAACCGAGCGCCGCTTCACTTCGGCGCAGCGGCCTGCGTCTGCACAGGCGTCAGCAGCAGATCCTGAAAATCGAAGCTGAAATCGGTCAGCGGCGAGATCGCCTGCATGCGCATCTCGCGCACCGCACCGTCCGGGGTCAACGCGAAGTTGACGAAGGCATCCGCGTTCAAAGAGCGGTCGTCCCAGCGCACGATGAAGCTGTCGTGCTGCCAATGCTCCAGCGTGCCCACCAATTGGGCGGTCCTGGTGAACTGCAGGCGCAGCCGCTTGCCGTCCTGGCGGATCACCACATCGCCATACCAGGGGTCGCGATAGGTCGCCGCATAGCCGCGCAGCGGCAACGACGGCGTGGAGCGTGCCGCGCGTGCGTCCTGATGCGCCTTCCAACTGGTATCGGCCTCGCTGCCGGCCTTGGCCACGGCCTTGGCGTACGCCTCGGTCCAATCGGTGGGTGGCACCTGCAGGAATGCGTCCAGCACCTGCAGCGTCACCGCATTGAACGCCGCGCCGACTTCCTGATTGGTCAGCACCACCACGCCCAACTTCTGGTCGGGCACCAGCGTCAGCCGCGACACCATGCCGGGCCAGCCGCCGGTATGCCACACCAGACGATGGCCGCGATAGTCGCTCAGGCTCCAGCCTTCGCCATAGCCGGCGAAATTGGGCTGCGCGCCGGCCAGTTCGGGCACTGCCGGAGCGGCAACGGCGATCGGCGTGATCATCGACCACATCTCCTGCTGGCGCTTTGCACTGAACAGCGGTGTGCCGTCCGGCAACACGCCGCCGGCCAGTTGCACCTTCATCCACAACGCCATGTCGTGCGCACTGGAGTAGATGCCGCCGGCACCGGAGTTGTTGGACCAGGTCAATGGCGCAACCGTGCGCAACTCGGTGAAGTCGTACTTGGCGTGCCCTACTGCGGCGTTATCGTCGGGCTGCAGATGGTCGGCATTGAAGCGCGTGCCGCGCATGCCCACCGGCGCAAAGATGCGCTGCTGCAGAAACGCAGCGTAGGGTTGCCCGGAGACCTGCTCGATCACCTTCTGCGCCACGGCGTACAAGATATTGTCGTACGCATAGCGATCGCGGAAACCGCCTTTCAATGGCACCTTGGCCAGGCGCTGCACGACCTCTTCGGTGCTGTAACTGGTGGTTGGCCAGAACAACAGGTCGCCTGCGCCCAGGCTCAGGCCGCTGCGATGCGCCAGCAAGTCGCGGATACGCATTTGGTCGCTGACATACGGGTCGGACATGCGGAACCACGGCAGGTGGTCGATGACCTTGTCGTCGAGCGAGAGCCTGCCTTCGTCGGCCAGAATCGACAGCGAGGCAGCGGTGAACGCCTTGGTGTTGGAGGCGATCGCAAACAGCGTATCGGCCTGCACCGGATCGGGTTTGCCGATCTCGCGGACGCCGTAGCCACGCTCCAGCACCACCTGGCCATCCTTGACGATGGCCACGGCGATGCCGGGCACGTCGAACTGGGTGCGCACGCGTTCCATCTGCGCGTCGAACTGCTGCATGCCGGCCGGCAGGTCGGCCGCATGCGTCGTTGTCACCAGGGTTGCCAGCATCAGCACGCCTCCCGTCAGCCATCGGTTCACGATCACCACCACGTCCTCCTGTTGTCGATCAGGGTGTGCCACCGGCACTGTCCAGCGACAGCGGCAGCGGCGTCACCAGCACGCCGTTGGCGTCGGCGTAGAGCCAGTGCCCGGGCACGAACGGGACGCCGGCAAAATTCACCGGCACCTGCGCATCGCCCAGGTCGCGCCGTTCGGTACGGCGCGGGCAGGCAGCCAAGGCCAGCACGCCCAGCGGCAGCGTGCCCAGGATCTCGACATCGCGCACGCAGCCATGGATCACCACCCCGGCCCAGCCATTGGCCACCGCCTGCGCTGCGATCTGGTCGCCCAGCAGCGCATGCTTCAACGAGCCCTGCCCGTCCACCACCAGCACCCGCCCGTCGCCCGGCGTGGAGGCCAGTTCGCGCACGCGCGAGTTGTCTTCAACACAGCGCACCGTTGCGATCGGCCCGCAGAACGCGGTGCGCCCGCCAAAGTGGCGGAACAATGGCTCGGCAACGCTCACCTCGGGAAAGCGGTCACACAGATCGGGAGTGGTCCAGGTCATCGAGACGGTCTCATGCGGCGATGCAGGCATGGTAGCCGGCCGCGCTGGCGTGCGGGCGCTGGCTGCCGCATGTCGCGGTGGGGCCAGGCTGGCAGGCGTGCGATGGCGTAGCTGACGGTTGCGCGATCGATGTGCTTGCGTCCGCTGTAGGCATTGCAACGCGCACGGCCGTCGCCGCTGCAACGCCGCCGTTCTCACGCGCCATCCAGTCCGGATGCGCCAGGCTATGCGCCGCGGTCGCTGCCGGCTTCGCGCAGCACGCCCCGCCACCGTGCCCTCCTGCCAGCGAGTACCCCAGCGATGACTGATCTGTTCGCTTCCGCCCCGCCCTCCCTGGATGGCATCCACGTCGGCATCGGCGGTTGGGTGTACGCGCCTTGGCGCGCGGGCATGTTCTATCCGGAAGGACTGGTGCAGCGCCGCGAGCTGGAATACGCCAGCCGCCACGTCACCGCCATCGAAATCAACGGCACCTATTACGGCGCGCAGAAGCCGGCAACCTATGCAAAGTGGCGCGACGAAGTGCCGCCCGGGTTCGTGTTCTCGGCCAAGGCGCCGCGACGCATTACCCAGTCGCGCAGACTGGCGGGCACCAGGGCGCAGGTGGAGGACTTCGTCGGCGGCATTGTCGAGCTCGGCGACACGCTTGGCCCGCTGGTGTGGCAGTTCGAACACGGGCATCGCCTGCAGGCCGACGACCTGGACGACTTCCTGGCACTGCTGCCCAGGCACACGGGCGGCCGCACGCTGCGCCACGTGCTGGAAATCCGCGATCCGGATGCGGTGGATGCGTCGTTGCTGGCGCTGGTGCGCCGCCATGGCGTCGCGACTGTGTTCACCGATTCGGACGAACACCCCTCCTTCGCCGACCTCTCCACCGACGTTGTCTACGCGCGGCTGATGCGAAGCCAGGCGCGCCTGCATGCGGGCTACTCCGCGCCTGCGCTGGCACGCTGGGCCGAACGCATCCAGGCATGGCGCCGCGGCGAAGACCCGGACGATCTGCCGCACATCGAAGATCCGTCGAAAACGCCTGCTGCGCCGCGCGAGGTGTTCGTGTTCTTCATCAGTGCGGCAAAGGAACGCAATCCGGCGGCGGCGATGGCGTTGTTGAAGGCGTTGTCGGCAGGTTAGCTGCCTCGCCGACGTTGCACGCCGTTGTGCGTGCGGCAGTTTTTAACGGTGGCGCGTGGCAGACAAGTGGCGATGTGCGACGACCTCACATCTGCTGCCTGGGCATGATCGCCATGATCGTTTCGCACCGATCCTGCGAACGGTCCTGCGTGCTCACCGTGGCGTTGGGCCTCAGCGACGCCGTAAATGGTGCAGCAGTCAGTGGCATGGGTAGGCGGTGCCCTCGCCCCTTTCCTGTGGGAGACGGGCTTGGTACTCGGTACCCGCTGCAGCCTGGCACGGGATTGCCATCGCCATCCACACTGCTGTCGCCGCCCGACGTCGGCACGCAACTTTTCGGCGACAATGGCGCATGCCCACGACCGACCTGCGCAAGGCGCAACTGCAAATTCATTTCTGCGTGCTGCTCTGGGGCATCACCGCGATCCTGGGCAAATTGATCACCCTGCAGGCCTTGCCGCTGGTGTGGTGGCGGATGTTGATCGTGGTGGTGGCGCTGGCCGTGTGGCCACGCGTGTGGCGCGGGCTGCGCGGGCTGTCCGGGCGCGTGGTGCTGGGCTATTGCGGCATCGGCGCGCTGGTGGCGTTGCACTGGCTCACCTTCTACGGCGCGATCAAGCTGGCCAATGCCTCGGTGGCGGCAACCTGCATCGCCCTGGCGCCGGTGTTCACCGCGGTGATCGAGCCGTGGGTCACGCAGCGGCCGTTCCGTCCGCGCGAGTTGCTGTTCGGTCTGGCGGTGCTGCCGGGGGTGGCGCTGGTGGTCGGCGGCGTGCCCGATGGCATGCGTACCGGCGTGGTGGTGGGCGCGATCTCGGCGGTCTTCGTCGGCCTGTTCGGCTCGCTCAACAAGCGCATGGTCGCGCATGCAGACCCGCTGACCGTTACCGCACTGGAGTTGGGTGCCGGCACCTTGACCCTGACCGTGCTGGCGCCGGCCATGCCGCAGTTGCTGCCATCGCTGCATGGCAGCCTGCTGGTCCTGCCCAGCCTGCACGACGCTGTGCTGCTGCTCGCCCTGTCACTGGCCTGCACGTTGCTGCCGTTTGCGCTGGCGCTGATGGCGCTGCGTCATCTGAGCGCGTATTCGGTGCAACTGGTGACCAACCTGGAACCGGTCTACGCCATCGTGCTGGCCATCGCCCTGCTCGGCGAGCAGCGCGAGCTGACCCTGCAGTTCTATCTGGGCGTGGCGATCATTCTCGGCGCCGTGTTCCTGCATCCGGTGCTGGAACGCCGGCACAAGGTGGTGCATCCGGAACTGCTCGGCACCGCCGAGGCGAAGAACATCGTCGATTGATCCGATCGTCACAAGGGTGCGCCAGCGACATCCGCACTGGCCAGCCGTACAGCTGCAGCACCGTCGCGGCGCTGCACACACGCGTCCTGCGCTGTCCCAGCCACGAAGCTCCACCCGGCAAGCCACGCGCTACTCCAGCGCCACCACCTGATCGCGGCCGCCGCGCTTGGCCGCGTACAAGGCCTGGTCGGCGCGCTTGATCACCGCCTCCACGCTCTCGTGCGGGTACAGCATGGCCACGCCGATGCTCACCGTCACCGGCAGGGCGAGCGTCATCGTCGCCACACTCTGGCGCAGGTATTCGCACTGCACGCGCGCCTGCTGCAGGTCCACGTTGGGCAGCAGCAACACGAACTCTTCGCCGCCGTAGCGCGCAATCGTTCCCGCGCCGGCCGCATGCGCACGCAACAGCGCCGACAGCTCGCGCAGCACCAGATCGCCCTGGTCATGCCCATGAACATCGTTCACCACCTTGAAGTGGTCCACGTCCAGCAGGGCCACCGACAGCGGTTGATTGGCCACGCGCGTCTGCTGCGTGGCGGCGGCGAGCGCAGCGGTGAACGCGCGACGATTGGGCAGGCCGGTCAGCGGGTCGGTGCGGGTCTGCTCGACCAGATCGGCATTGACCGCCTCCATCGCCGCGTAATACTGCGCCATCTGCTGCTCGTACCAGTCGCGCTCACGCAGTTGCTGCCGCAGCTGCTTGCCTGCCAGGCGCAGTTCCAGCAGATGCGAGGCCTGCCGCGACAATGCCTGCAACGCGGCGCGTTGCGCGTCGCGCAGATGCGCCGGCGCCTGATCGAACACGCACAACGAACCCAGCGGCATGCCGTCGCTGGTGACCAGCGGCGCCCCGGCATAGAAGCGCACCGCGCCTTCCCCGGTCACCATCGGATTGTCGAAAAAGCGCTGGTCCAGCAAGGTGTCTTCGACCGTCATCACCTCGTCCGGGCGCAGGATGGCATGTGCGCAGAACGAGATATCGCGCGGGGCTTCGCTACGCGGCACGCCATGGGCCGCCTTGAACCACTGCCGATGCGCATCCACCAGCACCACGGCCGCCATCTGCGTCTCGCACACGGTGGACGCCACCAGCGTGAGGTCGTCGAAAGCGCGCTCGGGTGGCGAATCCAGCAGCTCGTACTGACGCAGGGCGATCAGCCGTTCGGCCTCGTTCCCTGGCAATTGCGGTTTGATCACGCGGTCAGCCCCCTGCTGAGTCGTTATCGTCGGAAGTATGCCGGCCCTGTCGGGCGAGCGCTCTGCGCAGGCGACGGCTGGCCGTTCGCGCAGTCTGCGGTTCATCCGGCGCGCCGGCTCACCAGTCGGTGCGCTGCGGCAGCAATCCGCGCAGTTCCGCATCGCTGAGGTTGCGCCATTGCCCCGGCTTGAGCGCCGCCAGCTTGATGTTGTCGATGCGCACCCGCCGCAACTGCGTCACCCGATAGCCGAACTCGGCGGCCATCAACCGGATCTGCCGGTTCAGGCCCTGCTCCAGCACGATGCGAAAGCCGAACTTGGCGATGCGCGCGGTGCGGCACGGCAACGTGGTCTCGTTATGGATGCGCACGCCACGTGCCATGCCGCGCAGAAAGTCGTCGGTGACCGCCTTGTTGACCGCCACCAGATACTCTTTCTGGTGGCGGTTTTCCGCACGCAGGATGTCATTGACGATGTTGCCGTTGCTGGTCAGCAGGATCAGCCCCTCGGACTCCTTGTCCAGCCGGCCGATCGGAAAGATGCGCTGCTCGTGGCCGACGAAGTCGACGATGTTGCCCTTGACCGAACTCTCGGTGGTGCAGGTGATGCCCACCGGCTTGTTGAGCGCGATATAGACATGTTTGCGCCCGCCCGGCTTCTTGGCTTCGCGCGCGCGCAGCGGTTGGCCATCCACCAGCACGGTGTCCTGCTCGCCCACCACCGCCCCGGTGCCGGCCACCACGCCATTGACGGTGACACGGCGCTCGCCGATCAGCCGATCGGCCTCGCGGCGTGAGCAGAAGCCGGTATCGGCGATATGTTTGTTGAGTCGGATCGTCATCGTCGGATTATCGGCGATTTGGCGCCGGCAACGCACTCTCGCATCGCCGTGCGCCGCTACCGCGACATCTGCCCGCAGGCCTCATCCGGTGATCGCCAGCAGCGGTTGCGGCGCGACCAGGTCTTCCAGCGGGCATGGGCGGTGCAGGCTGAAGCCCTGTACCTGGCCGACGCCAGCCTCGCGCAGGCCGGGAATATCCGCTTCGGACTCGACCCCTTCGGCCACCACCTCGATCCCCAGGGCCAGGCCGACCTGGGCGATCGAATGCACCGCCGCGCGGTCCACCGCATCGTGCGCGTAATTACGCACGAACCCGCAATCGATCTTCAGCACATCCACGGTGAACTGCTTGAGGTAGCCGAACGAGGCCAGCCCGCTACCGAAGTCGTCCAGCGCCACGTGGCAGCCGCGTGCACGCACGCTCTGCACGAAACGCTGCGCATGCTCCAGATCGCCGATCACCGCGGTCTCGGTGATTTCCATGCACAGCTTGGGCACCAAGGTGGGGTAGCGCTCGAACAGGGCGCAGACAAAATCCAGGAAATCCGGCTGCGCGATCGACTGCGCTGACAAATTAACGTGGCACAGGTCCAGCGTGGCCACATGCATCGGGTTGTCGGCCAGGTGCGCGCACAGGGTCTCCAGCACGTAGGCATCGACCATGCGCCCGAGCCCGTAGCGCTCCACCGCCGGCAGAAACTCGCCGGGGCTCAGCACGCGCCCGTCACGCGCGCGCATGCGCACCAGCACTTCGTACTGCACCCGCCCGGGGTCGCTGAGCACCTGGATCTTCTGCGCATACAGCAGCAACCGGCTTTCGGCGATGGCCTGCTGCACTGCGCTGATCCAGCCACCGTCATGGCGGCGGCGCGCCAATGCCAGATCGTTTTCGCTGAAGCAGCGAATCCGGTTGCGGCCTTCTTCCTTGGCCGCATAGCAGGCCAGATCGGCCGCGGTCATCAGTGCGTTGACATCGCTGGCGCCGTGGCAGACTTCCACCACGCCGAAGCTGCAGCTCGGCGTCAGCGGCTTGCCATCCTGATGGCTCCACGGCTGCCCGAGCACCCCGTGCATGCGCTCCAGCAAGGCCTGCGCCTGCGCCAGATCGGTGTTGGCCAGCAGGATCGCGAATTCGTCGCCGCCCAGCCGCCCCAGCCAGTCGCCCGGACGCAGCTGCATGGTGATGACATCGGCGAAGTGGCACAGGAACTTGTCGCCGACCGCATGCCCGAAGGTGTCGTTGACCAGCTTGAAATGATCCAGGTCCACGAAGCACAGCGCATGGCACAACTGTGACGATTGCGGCGGCTCGATCAGCTTCAGCAAGCGGCGTTCGATTTCGCGGCGGTTGATCAAGCCGGTCAAGGCATCGTGGCGCGCGTGGTAGGCGACTTCGTCGGCCAGCTCGTGCGCATGCGAGACATCTTCGATCACCGCCAGCACCAGCGTGGGTTCTTCCGGGCCGGGCTCCACCAGCGACGCGCTCCAGCGCCCCCACATCACCCCGCCATCGGCGCGCAGGAAGCGCAGCTCGCCCGATTGCAGCAGGCGCGGCCAGTCGATCATGCCGCGGCTGTCCAGCACGATGTCGTCCGGGTGCATCACCTGCGCCAATGTGCAGGCCTGCAGTTCCTCCGGGCGATAGCGCAGGATGTTGGCCATCGAGGCGTTGGCGTCCAGCACGTGGCCTCGCAGATCGAACTTGACCATGCCCAGCGCCGCCTGCTGAAACGCGGTGCGGAAGCGTCCTTCGTGCGACAGCAGGTAATCGCGGATACGGCGCATGGCCAGCACGCAGGTGGTCAGCACCAGCAGCAGGGTGGCCAGGCTGCAGACCACCATCACATCGTGCAGCAGCCGCGCACAGCGGGTCAGCAACACCAGAAATTCCGCCGCGATGCGGCGCATGCGTGCGTCCAGCAGATGCAGCTCATCGCGCAGCGCCTGCAGGGTGCGTGGGTCGGGCGTGGCGGTGGCCTGAGCGGACGCGGCCCGGTCGGCCAGCGCATTCAATTGCAGGATGTCGCTGTCGGTCTGCTTCCACAGCGCGATCGCCTCGCCCAGGTGCGGTACGCGCTGGCCGTAGCGGTACAGCCGCACCATCTGCGGCATGTCCTCACGGGCATTGCGGCCGGCGGCCAGCCCGGCGTAGACCGTGTCCCAGTCGATCGCCGGCTGCTCGACCGCGATGCGCGCCGAGCGATCGCCCAGCGGCACCTCCAGCGCCCGGCAGGCCGCCTGCAGATCGGCCGGGTCGCCGCTTCCCAGATAGCGCTCCAGCCAGTAGACCGACTCCTGCTGGGCCTTGGACCAGTGGCTCTCGCCGACGATCCAGGCAGTGGCTCCGGACTGGATCTCGATCACCAGCGCCGAGATCACCGCCATCGCCACCGCCATGCCGATCAGGAGCGCCAAAGGAAGCGTCAGCCATCCGCGCATCAGATGCAGGGTCTGCCCACCACTCTTGCCGCGTGCTGCCTGCCCCATTGCCATCCGTCCTTCGCCGCGCCGATGCGATTCAGGCGCCCAGTGGGCGCCTGAAGGCAGTAACGGCCGCAATGGCCCAGTCTGTATGGCAGGGTTCGCGTGCCGGACGCCCGGTCGGGCCAGCTGCGGGCGGCGGGACGGTGCCAAGTGCGGCGCTGGAACGGGCCCGGCAACGACGCCGGGCTTGCTATGCGCCTATAGGCATAGCCAAATCAACCACTTGCAGCGCCTGCCGGCTGCCACCGGCCCCGGCCGCGCTTACTCGCCGCGCGGCTTGGGCGGGCCCTTGCGATGCGGCGCGCCGGAGCGATCCATCGGGCGGCCCGGGCCGTTCGGACGACCGGACGGCTTGCCGCCTCGCGGGAAGCGTGGCTTGGCCGCCGACGCTGCGGCTTCGCCGTCTTCCAGCTTGCGCATGTTGAGCTGCTGACCGGACACCCAGACCTTCTTCAGGTGTGTGAGCAACTCGCGCGGCATGTCGGCCGGCAGGTCCAGGATCGAGTAATCGTCCTGGATGTCGATACGGCCGATGTAGCGGCTTTCCAGGCCGGCCTCGTTGGCGATGGCACCGACGATATTGGCCGGCTTCACGCCGTGGGTGTGGCCCACTTCGATGCGATAGCTTTCCATGCCGAACTCCGGCTCACCGCGTGGTGCCGGCTCGCGACGCGGGCGCTCGCCGCCGGCATCGTCGCCGCGCGGCGGACGCGGTGCGCGCTCGCCGTCGTGGGCACGAGGACCACGCTCGAACTTCGGCTCGAAGCGCGGACGCTCGCCACGGTCGGCGCGCTCGCTGCGTTCGCGCGGTGCGAACTCTTCGCGCGCACCACGCACCGGCGGGGTCAGCAGGAACGGCGCATCACCCTGCAGCAACTTGGCCAGCGCGGCAGCGATATCGATCGCCGGCACGTTGTTTTCGGCCTCGTAGCGCTGCAGCAGATCGCGGTACATGTCGATCTGACCACCGGCCAGGGTCTCGGTGATGCGGGTCATGAAACGCGCCACGCGGGTGTCGTTGACCGCATCCACGCTCGGCAGCTGCATTTCTTCGATCGGCTGACGGGTAGCGCGTTCGATCGAGCGCAGCATGCCCTTCTCGCGCGGGGTCACGAACAGGATCGCGTCGCCGGCACGCCCGGCACGGCCGGTACGGCCGATGCGGTGCACGTAGCTTTCGGTGTCGTAGGGAATGTCGTAATTGAGCACGTGGCTGATGCGTTCCACGTCCAGACCGCGGGCGGCCACGTCGGTGGCGACCAGGATGTCCAGCTTGCCGTCCTTGAGCTGGGCGATGGTCTTCTCACGCGCGGCCTGCTGCATGTCGCCGTTGATGGCGGCCGCAGCCATGCCGCGTGCCTGCAGCTTCTGCGCCAGTTCTTCGGTGGCCGCCTTGGTACGCGCGAAGATGATCATGCCGTCGAACGGCTCGACCTCGAGGATGCGGGTCAGCGCATCCAGCTTGTGCAGCCCACTCACCCACCAGTAGCGCTGGCGGATGTTGGCCGAGGTGGTGGTCTTGGCCGCGATGGTGACTTCGGCCGGGTCCTTCAGATAGGTCTGCGCGATACGGCGGATGGCCGGCGGCATGGTGGCCGAGAACAAGGCCACCTGGCGCTGCTCCGGCAGCTTCTTGAGCACGGCTTCGACGTCGTCGATGAAGCCCATGCGCAGCATTTCGTCGGCTTCGTCCAGCACCAGGGTCTTGAGCTGCGACAGGTCCAGCGTGCCGCGGTCCAGATGGTCGATCACCCGGCCCGGGGTGCCGACCACCACATGCACGCCGCGCTTGAGCGCGCTCAGCTGCTGCGCATAGGGCTGGCCGCCGTACACCGGCAGCACGCGGAAGCCGGGAATGGCCTCGGCATATTTCTGGAACGCCTCGGCGACCTGGATGGCCAGCTCGCGGGTAGGCGCCAGCACCAGGGCTTGCGGCTTGACCTGGTGGAGCTCGGCGTTGGACAGCACCGGCAACGCGAACGCGGCGGTCTTGCCGGTGCCGGTCTGCGCCTGGCCGAGCACGTCGCGGCCTGCCAGCAGCGCGGGAATGGTGGCGGCCTGGATCGGCGACGGCGACTCGTAGCCAACGTTGGCGACGGCTTTCATCACAGCGTCCGAGAGGCCGAGGTCTGCAAACAGCAGCGGCGCGGAAGATTCTTGGGTCATGGGTAACTCCGGAGGCGCCGCACGGAGCCGGCAAGCGCAAAGCAGCATAGTGTGCGCCCTTAGACCCCCTCCTGTCGAAGGGCCGTGACGTTCCGTTCAGGTTGTGACGAATTACCCGCGTCGACGAATCATCTGTTCGACCCTTGTCATCCACCCACGCGGCCGGAGCCATGTCCCTGGAAACAGACCTGCACACCCGCTTCAACGCCTTGTTGCAGCAGCACCGTGGCATCGTCCTGAAGGTCGCGGCCAGCTATTGCTGGAACCCGGACGACCGTGCCGAGCTGGCGCAAGACATCATCGTGCAGTTATGGCGCGCATTTCCCGGCTATGACACCGGCCGGCGTTTTTCCACCTGGATGTACCGCATCGCCTTGAACGTGGCAATCAGCGATCTGCGCGGCCGCAGCCGCATGCCGCACGACCCGCTCCCGCTGGAGGTGGTGGCCGACAGCATCGCCGACCCGCTGGCACGCGACCCGGCGCACGAACAGCAGGTCGCCGCGCTCTACGGCTTTATCGCGCACCTGCCGCAACTGGAACGGGCCTTGATGCTGCTGTACCTGGACGCGCACAGCTACCGCGAGATCGGCGAGGTGCTCGGCATCAGCGAGACCAACGTCGCCACGAAACTCAGCCGCCTCAAGGCACGCATCCGCGCCGAACTCTGACCACCCCACTTAACCGAAGGAACACTCGATGGAACTCGACGACATGCAACGCGCCTGGCAGGCGATGGAACACCGCCTGGATCAGCACACCACGCAGATCGGCCACATCAGCGGCGAACTACGTCGCCATGCAGTGCGCGCCAGCCTGCGCCCGCTGTGGCTGAGCCAATCGGCGCAATTGCTGTGCGCGGTGGTGCTGCACATCCTGATCGCGCACAGCTGGCTTGCCCATACCGATCGGGCCGCGGCGATCATCGGCGGCGTGCTGCTGCAGCTGTGGAGCATTGCGCTGGCGATCTCCGCACTACGGCAGCTGCAGCTGTTGGCGCAGCTGGACTTTGCCGGACCGCTGCTGCCCACGCAGCGCGCGCTCGCGCAGTTGCGGCGCTGGCGCACGCGGGTGGCCCCGTGGCTGGGCGTGGCGTTCTGGGTGCTGTGGGTGGCGGTGGCGGACGCCGGCTGGCGCGCGCTGACCGGCCTGACCCTGCCGCACGACTGGCTGCTGCTCAATCTGCTGGTGGGTGTGCTCGGCGGTATTGGTACCTGGCTCGGCTATCGACGGCTGCAGCGCAGCCGCCATCCGTGGCTGGAGCGCATCGACAACGTGCATGCCGGGCCCGGCGTCGTGCGTGCCGAAGGCATGCTCGATGAAATCGCACGCTTTCGACGCGAATAAGCGCGCAGACGCGGCCTACGACGATCGTGCAATGGATGCAGCCAGTGGCCTGGGTACCGCTGCGCCACCGATTGCAGCCGCCGGCCCCCGTCGTCTTGCCACGGTGGTGTTGTGGACGGCGACAGGCGGATAATCGCCGTCTTCCTGTCATCGAGCGCAGCATGCAATTCCTGGAATTCGACCTGGACGGCGAGTACATCGAACTCAATCAACTGCTCAAGCTGGCCGGCATTGCCGACAGCGGCGGCCAGGGCAAGGCGATCGTCGCCAGCGGTGCCGTCAGCGTCGATGGCGTGCAGGAACTGCGCAAGACCGCGAAGATCCGCCCGGGCCAGCTGGTGCAGCTGGATGAGGTGGAGATTCGTGTGCTGGCGATGGACCCGGATGCCGACCACCCTGCATGACGCTCGTTGAGCGGCCAGCGCAACATCGCGCCGTCCCCGGATGATCCGGCGTAAGACTGCAACACGGGCGAACCGCCTGCATCGGGCGGCATCGCGCAGCACAGCCTGGCGCTTGTGATCACGCCACCCGACCCGCGATGTGGTGACGATCGACCTGGGACGGTCTTCTCGACGCGTCAGCTGCGCTGGGTCAAATGTGCCGCAATCGCCTGCCGGAAAGGAGCGATCGCATGCGCCGCACGCAGCGCGCCGCCTCGCAACACGCGCGCCGGCAGGCGGTCATCGGTGTAGAGCGCAGCCAGGGCATTGGTCGCCTCGAACAAGGGCCGGGTGGCAAGGCGGTGCACGCGTTGGTAGTCATGCAACAGCCCGGCGCTGCCGATGTCGCGCCCGGCAGCGGCGGCGGCACGCACGCGCTCGGCCAGGCGCGCCTGGCTTTGCAATCCAAAGTTGAACCCGTGCGCGGTGACCGGATGCATGCCCACCGCCGCATCGCCGATCAAGGCCGCGCGCTCAACCACGAACCGGTGCGCGTAGACGGCAACCAGCGGATAGGCATGCCGGCTGCCGTCCTGGTACATGCGGCCGAGGCGATGCTCGAATGCGTCACTGACGGCGGCGCTGAAGTGGTCTTCATCCAGCGCAAGCAGTGCGTTGACCTGTCGCGGCGGCAGGGTGAGCACGGCGCCGGCGCGGTGACCGTGCAACGGCAACAACGCCAGCGTCTTGCCGTAGCCAAACCACTCCCACGCCGCATGCCGGTGCGGCAGCGCGTGGCGCATCCGGCACACCAGCATGGTCTTGCCGAAATCGCGCAAGTGCGCCCCGATGCCGAGCAGCCGCCGGGTCGTGGAAAACCGGCTGTCGGCCGCAACCAGCAGGCGCGACGACAGCCGCTGCCCGTCGGAGAGTTGCAGCTCCACCCGCCCGGCACCGTGGTGCAGCGCGTGCACGCTGCAACCGCAGTGGATCTGCAGTCCATCCTGCGCCTGCACGGCCTGCCAGGCCGCGCGACGGATCAGATGATTGGGTACCAGCCAGCCCAGCGCGCCGGCAGCGGGCGCAGCCGCGGCAAAGGTCAGCGCAAAGGATGAGTGCCCATCCATGACGCGCGCATCGCGCAGTGGCGAGATTGCCGTTGCGGGGAACTGCTGCCAGATGCCCAACTGCTCCAGCACGCTACGCGAGGCGTGCGTGAGCGCAATCTCGCGTCCATCGAAGGCCGGTTCGGCAAGCGACTCGCGCGGCTGTTGGTCGATCAGCGCAACCGACAGGCCGCTGCCGGCCAGGGCCCGTGCAAAACCGAGCCCGACCGGCCCGGCGCCAATGATCGCGATATCCACCGATTGCATGCTGCGCACCCGCGACTGCCGATGCGCCCAGTCTAGACGCTATCCCTGGCCTGCCCCTTGATCAGGATCATGCGCGCATCCACACGTCACCAGCCCAGCAGCGCGCGCAGCAGCTTGACGATGCCCCAGAACGACACCACCCAGATCGCGCTGCGCACATAGGGAATGCCGGCCGCATAGGCCGGCACATAGGCCACGCGCGCCCACAGATACAGCTGCACACCCAGCGCGGTGTCTGCGCTGGTGCGCCCGGCCACGCTCACCGCCAGCACGGCGGCGGCGAAGATCGGAAAGGTCTCCAGATAGTTGCGGAACGCGCGGTCCAGACGCGCCGCAACGCCGGTCAGCGGCTTGGCCTCGCCGTCGCGGGCGCTGGCGTTCCATTTGGTGCCACGCTGGGCCGTCATGCTGCCGGAGGCCGCCAGCAGCTGTACCAGGCCAAGCACCATGGCCCAGCCGAGCATCTGCAGTTCGATGGTCAGTTGCATGCAAGGCTCCTAGGAAGCGGCACCATCACTTGGCCGCCGTGCGCAGGCTGTAGCCGGCAACGCGCCAGGTCTTGTCTTCGTCCAGACGGAACGAAACCAGTTCACGCACCGGCTGCGGCGCATTGGCAAACCGGGTCGGGAAACTGACGTTGACGTACAGCCCCTCGGGCACCTGCGCGCCGGGGCCGTACTTCACCCGCGTTACCGAGCTCTGGCCGCGCCCGACCACCGCACCCAGGCGCGCACGCTCGCCAGCCAGCTGGGCGACGAAGGCGTCGCGCTTGACCGCAGTCTTGGCGACAGCGGACGCGCCGTCCCACAACGAAGCGGCCTTATTGGCATCGACCATTTGCGCCACGCGCAGGGCGGCCTGGGTCATTTCGATGTCCTGCTTGGCCACCTGGGCCTGCTGGGCGGCGCTCGAGGCGGGAGCCGGCTGCGCCGCAGACGGCCGCTGCGTGGACGGCGCTGCCTGCGTGGCGGTGACCGGGCGGCTGGACGGCTGCGGCTGTTGGGCAAACGCCAGCGCGGGAGCCAGCACAAACGCGACAAGCAAACGAGGACGGAGCATGGGACAGGGGCCTTGTACGGATCGGATGGAAGAAACGGGCCGCAGCGTGCGCTGCGCTGCGCAGTCTATGGCGCGACCTGCGCAACACAAGTGCAGCTGCGGATGTCGCGATGGAATCGCTGGAAAACGTCTCGATGGTGGGTGCCAAGCGGGCGCAGGTCGGCTTGATGGGAATGAGGCGGGCAACCCATCGCGCACGCCGCATCCGAAGGCGAGAACAGTGCCGGCCGAGCGCAGCGCCTACACCTCACCGCCCGGTGCGGGCGGCACCGTCGCCACGCTGCGTGGTCGCCACAGGCGCCAGCTGACCCAGAACGCGCGCGCGATGGCCGCAATCAAGGCCGCCAGGCTGAGCCACATCGCCAGGGTGGCCGGCCACTGCTCGTGCATTGCGGCAGCGGCCACACGCAGCAGCTCGGCCACGCCAAAGCCCACCAGCACCAGCAGGGCGGACGGCAGATATGCCAGCAAAACGCCCTTGGTCTTCCCTCGCATACTGCCCCCCCGGCTCGGTTGTGTTCCGGCGACGATAGGCAGCGCCCAGTGCGATACGCGTGAAACCTGCGGCCGGCCTCAACCGTCGGCGTGGGCGGCTGACGGCGGCGCCGGCACGGACTCGGCGGCCGGTTGGGCGTCCGGCGCGGCCGGTGCCTGCTCGGCGGGGGCGGCATCGCGCTGCACGTCGGCCGCCGGGGTGGTCGGCAGGGCCGCCGCGTCGGTTTCGGCCAGCGGGCTTTCTTCCGGGCAGGCCGCATCCGGAAAGCCGAAGCGTTGCTTCAAGGCCAGGCCGCAGGCGTTGACCGCATCCAGGTCCGCGCCCTCGCCCTTGCACTTCTGGTCGAAGGCGACCAGAAACGCATCCTTGCGGCGCACGAACGCATCGCCGCACTTGCGCATCTGGCGGATCCGCTCCAGGTCGTCCTGCACGGCATTGGTGCCGTCCAGCCCGTATTCGCGCAGCTCTTCCATGGTGAGCAGGCGCAGGCTGCGGTTGGGCACCGTCATCATCAGGTCGGCCACCGCCACCGCCACGCCGTTGCGCTCCAGGTAATCCTTGACGTTGCCATAGACCTCGCGCAACTCGCGATTGAGCTCGGCCCGCGAGGTGGCCTTGGAGCTGATCCGCATCATTCGGTGGATGCCGACCTTGCCGGCCACCAGACGGTTGTCGCCAGCGGCAAGCACGAACACGCAGGCACTGTGGCAGATCGAGCCTTCGCGCACCCAGATGGTCCAGTTGGATTCGCCGATGGTGTCGCCGGCGCGGATCGCGGCCTCCACCTGCCCGCCGCTGGAATCCAGATCCAGGATGCGGTGCGGCAGACGCCACTGCTCGGCCACTGCCGCCAGCCGCCATACCAGCGCGGCAAAGCCGGCGTTGATCTTGCCGGCGTAGCGCACCCGCAGCAGCCCGGTGTCGCGGCACGGCGCCAGCGCCGCTTCCACGCTGGCCCGATCCAGCGCCGGCAGCAGCGTGCCGTCGCCGGCCTCTTTTCCGTAATCGGTGGCGCAGCTGATCCAGGCCTGGCCGGCATCAAGCTCGGCCTGCGGCCAACCCGCCTCGCCTGCCTGCGTACGCGGGCGCGGAGGCGGCACCGGCTCGGGCGTATCCACCGACACCATATGGTCGCCGTCGCCGGCCTGCGCGCCGCCGTTCTGCTGCGCCATCGCGGCATCGGCGGAGGTGCTGGTGCGGTCGCACGCCGCCAGCAGAAGCAGACACGCAAGGGACAGGCAAAGCGGTTTCAACATCGGGCGCGGACCATCGAGAGCGTGAGCGGGCTCCCAGTCTAGGGCGGACGCGCAGCATGCCCCGAACCCGACCTTAACCTGGCACCCGTCAGGCCAGTTGCCTGCATGCGTGCGCTACGAAGCATCCAGCGGCATCGCACCCCGGCGCAGGCGGCGCTGACGTCGCGGCGGTTGCACATGGCTCGCCTCGGACGAGGCGGCGTCACGCTGAGCACAGTGCTGTCCGAAAACGGCCAGCCGGGGCGATGGGCAGCGCATAGACTGGCGCCATGCAATCGCTCACGCCCGACCGGACCCAATGCGACCGCGCCCGCCTGGCGCGCGATGCGCGCTTCGACGGGCTGTTCTTTACCGCCGTGCGCAGCACCGGCATTTATTGCCGCCCGGTGTGCCCGGCGCCGGCGCCCAAGCCGGGCAACGTCAGCTACTACCCCAGCGCTGCGGCGGCCAGTGCAGCCGGCTACCGGCCATGCCTGCGCTGCCGGCCGGAGTTGTCGCCGCAGGCGCAGCAGCATCTGGGCGACGAGAGCGTGCAGCGTGCCCTGGCGATGATCGCCGACGGCGTGTTGCAGGAGCAGCCGGTGCAGACCCTGGCCGATGCGGTCGGCGTGAGTGCGCGGCAGTTGCAGCGGCAGTTCGTGCAGCAGCTCGGCGCCACGCCGATCCAGGTGCATGGCACGCGTCGGCTGCTGCTGGCCAAGCAACTGCTCACCGAAACCGCACTGCCGGTGACCGAGGTCGCGCTGGCCGCGGGCTTCAACAGCCTGCGCCGTTTCAACGCGGCCTTCGTACAGGGCTGCGGGATGCCGCCGTCGGCCTTGCGCAAGCAACGCGCCGAAGTCCCCGGCGGCGAACTCACGCTGCGCCTGGGCTATCGGCCGCCGCTGGACTGGCCGGCGATGCTGGCATTCTTGCGGCGCCGTGCGATCCCGGGGATCGAGCAGATCGACGCCGGCAGCTACCGGCGCGTGATCGGCACGCCCGGCAACGCCAGCGTGATCGAGGTCGCACCGGCGCCGCAGCGCGCCGAGCTGCTGCTGCGCATCGGCGCCACCGACCCACGCCGGATCCCGCAGATCGTGCGCCGCGTGCGCCGGCTGTTCGACCTGGACGCGGACCTGCAGGCCGTGCACGCCACGCTTGCCCAGGAGCCGCTGCTGGCCGAGGCGATTGCGCGCCGGCCCGGCCTGCGCGTGCCGGGGGGATGGGACGGGTTCGAAGTGGCCGTGCGTGCGGTGTTGGGCCAGCAGATCAGCGTGGCCGGTGCCACGACGCTGGCGGCGCGCCTGGTCGACCGCCACGGCGGCCAGCATGCCGACATGCCGCCAGGCCTGGACCGCAGTTTTCCCACCCCCGCGCAACTGGCCGACGCACCGCTGGAGCAGCTGGGCCTGCCACGCGCCCGCGCCGCCACCTTGCGGGCGCTTGCCGGCGCCTGTGCGCAGGGGAGGCTGCAGTTCGGTGCCGGCCAGCGGCTGGTCGATTTCGTCGCGGCCTGTACTGCCCTGCCCGGCATCGGACCGTGGACCGCGCACTACATCGCCATGCGCGCGCTGTCGCATCCGGATGCGTTTCCGGCCGGCGATCTGATCCTGCAGCAGGTGCTTGGCGCGCCGGAGCGGCTGAGCGAGCGCGCCACCGAGGCGCGCTCACAGGCATGGCGGCCATGGCGCGCGTATGCGGTGCTGCACCTGTGGCATCTGGCCGTCGATCACAAGGAACCCCGCCCATGAGCGCAGTGCGTTACGACACTTTCTCCTCGCCGATCGGCGCGCTCACCGTGGCCGCCGACCACGCTGGCGTGCGCCACATCCTGTTCGCGCAGAACCGTTACGACGCGGCCGGGCGGGCGCGCTGGGTACACGATCCTGAGGCCGCACTGGTGCGCGAGGCGCGCGAGCAACTGCTGGACTATCTGCACGGCGGGCGACGCCGTTTCGACCTGCCGTTGGCGCCGGCCGGCACGCCGTTTCAACTGGAGGTCTGGCACACGCTGGCGCAGATTCCGTTCGGCCAGACCTGGAGTTACGTGCAACTGGCGCAGGCGGTGGGGCGGCCTGCCGCCAGCCGTGCGGTGGGCGCCGCCAACGGCCGCAACCCGCTGCCGATCGTGCTGCCGTGCCACCGCGTGATCGGCGCCAATGGGGCGTTGACCGGCTTCGGCGGCGGCCTGCCGACCAAGCAGGCGTTGTTGCAGCTGGAAGGCTGGTCGCCACGCCAGCGTGCACGCGCCGACGATCTGTTCGCCCACGCACACACGCCCCACACGCCCTGACTTCGCGACGTCATCGCCGCGCCTTACACTCGCGTGCATGATCGACCGACGTCTTGTGTTCGCCGCAATGGCCAGCGTGCTGCTCGCGGCCTGTACTCCCCAGCCTTCCGTCCGCGGCGCTGCCCCACCCTCGCCCGCTGCAGCGTCGCCCGCACAGAACGCGGCAGCCGATGCCAGCGCGCACACCTTGCTGCTGATCTCCATCGACGGGCTGCGTGCGGACATGCTCGATCGCGGCATCACCCCGCACCTGTCGCAGCTGGCGCGCGAGGGCGTGCGTGCGCGCTGGATGACGCCGTCGTATCCGTCGCTGACCTTTCCCAACCATTACACGCTGGTCACCGGGCTGCGCCCGGACCACCACGGCATCGTGCACAACAGCATGCGCGACCCGGCGCTGGGCAGTTTCTGGCTGAGCAAGCCCGAGGCGGTGGGCGATGCGCGCTGGTGGGGTGGCCAGCCGTTGTGGGTGGGCGCAGAAAACGCCGGCCTGCATGCGGCGACATGGTCGTGGCCGGGCAGCGAAGCGGCGATCCAGGGCGTGCGGCCCACCCAGTGGCGCCATTACGAAGAAGGCATCGGCCTGGAAGCACGCGTTGACACCGTGCTCGGCTGGCTGGGCGACTCCGGCGCCGCACGCAAGCGACTGGTCACGCTGTACTTCGAACACGTGGACGAAGCCGGCCATGACCACGGCCCGGAGTCGCGCGAATACGCCGACAGCGTGCGCGCGGTGGATGCCGCCATCGGCCGGCTGCTGGCCGGGATGCAGCGCGACGGCACCCGCGCACGCACCAACATCATCGTGGTGTCCGACCACGGCATGGCCGAGGTGGCGCCGGGCCATGCGATCAGCGTGGAAGACATCGCGCCGGCGACGGTGGCCACCGCGCTCACCGACGGGCAGGTGATCGGGTTTGCGCCAATGCCCGGGCAACAGGCCGCCGCCGAAGCCGCCCTGCTCGGCACGCATGCGCAGTACGACTGCTGGCGCAAGGCAGAACTGCCGGCGCACTGGCATTACGGCAGCAACCCGCGCATTCCACCGATCGTGTGCCAGATGCATGAGGGCTGGGACGCGTTGTTCCCGGACAAACTGGCCAGGCGCCCGCAGCAGGGCATGCGCGGCTCGCACGGCTTCGACCCGGCGCTGCCATCGATGCGTGCGGTATTCGTGGCGCAAGGCCCGGACCTGGCGCGGGGCAAGACCTTGCCCGGCTTCGACAACGTCGATGTGTATGCCTTGATGACGCGCCTGCTGGGCATTGCAGCTGCGCCCAACGACGGCAACCCGGCCACCTTGCTGCCGGCACTGCGCGTGCCGCCGGACGCTGCACACTGAAGCACTGAGCACACTGTCCACCGGCGACGGCCGGCGGGTGCGACAATGTTGCGATGTCCGTTCCCCATCCGTCGCCGCGTCGTCTGCGGCCGCTGTTGTCCAGCGCAGGCTGGCGTCGCCGTGCGGCACTGTGGGGTGGTGCGATCGCGGTGGCCCTGGTGGCGATCGTGTTCGCCAAGGCCAGCGATGCGGCCTTCCACCTGTTCCAGCGCATCACCGCACACTCGCTCTGGTGGGCACTGCTGCTGACGCCGGGCATCTTCGCCCTGCTTGCCTGGCTCACCGCCGGCGCCCTGCTCCCCACCCGTGGCAGCGGCATTCCACAGGTCATCGCCGCGCTGGAGCATCCGGACCCGGCGTTTCGCGAGACCAACCTGTCGCTGCGCGTGTCGGTCGGCAAGCTTGCCTTGACCACCTTGTCGTTGCTGGGTGGCGCCTCGGTCGGGCGCGAAGGCCCCACCGTGCATGTGGGCGCCAGCCTGATGCATGTGTTCGGGCGCTGGTTCGGCTTTCATGATCCACGCGAGCTGTCGCACTTTTTGCTGGCCGGCGGCGCTGCCGGCATTGCCGCGGCGTTCAACACGCCACTGGCGGGGGTGGTGTTTGCGATCGAGGAATTGAGCGGGCGCTTCGAGCACCGCTTTTCCGGCACCCTGCTCACCGCGGTGATCGTGGGCGGCGTGGTGTCGCTGGGCCTGCTGGGCAACTACACCTATTTCGGCAAGGTGGCGGTGGCCTTGCCGCTGGGCCAGGCCTGGCTGGCGATCGCCCTGTGCGGCAGCGTGGCCGGGCTGCTGGGCGGGATCTTTGCGCGTCTGGTGCTGGCCAGCGTCAGTGGCAAGCCGCGCTGGCTGGGCAGCCTGCGCCGGCGCCACCCGGTGCTGTTGGCGGCGTTGTGCGGCCTAGCGTTGGTCGGGTTGGCGCTGGTGTTCGGGCAAGGCGCCTTCGGCACCGGCTACGAGCAGGCGCGCAGCCTGGTGCAGGGGCAGGCAGTGGTGGGGCACGAATTCGGGCTGATGAAGCTCATCGCCAATCTGGTGTCGTATCTGGCGGGGATTCCGGGTGGCCTGTTTTCGCCGGCGCTGGCGGTCGGTGCCGGCATCGGCCACAACCTGTCGGTGCTGATGCCGGGCGTGGACCCGCGCACTTTCGTGCTGCTGGGCATGTGCGCCTATCTCACCGGCGTGACCCAGGCACCGCTGACCTCGGCGGTGATTTCGCTGGAGCTCACCGATACCGGGCAGATGCTGCTGCCGATCCTGGCCACCGTGTTGATTGCGCGCGCGGTGTCGGGGCTGGTGTGCAAAACGCCGATTTATCGTGGGCTGGCCGAGCAGTTGCTGACCCCAGCGGCGAAGAACACCGCACCGGCGGCGGACACAGCACACTAGAGACGTTGCACAATCGAGGCGCGCAGGCTGTCTCCGATCCATCACGGACTGCGCCGGTGAATGCCATGGCGCAAGCCACTCTTGAGTGTCTTGCCTTGATTTGCAGCGGCTACCGACGGCGGTGATGCACCGCATGGTCCACGTGGTCCAGCGTCGGTCCATGCACGCCAACAGGCAGACGAACAGCACGGTGCGCTGACGTCGGGCATAAAAAAACGCGGCGCAAGCGCCGCGTTTCGATGTCGCGAAGTGGCTGGAATCAACCGGCCTTGGCAACGGTCTTCTTGGCAACAGCCTTCTTGGCCGGCGCCTTGACCACGCCCTTCTTGGCAACCGGGGCAGCTGCACCCACGACAACCTTGCTCACCGCGTGCGAACGCGAATTGCCGTAGCTGGCGTTGTAGCGCTTGCCCTTGGCGGTCTTACGGTCACCCTTACCCATTTCGTCGACTCCTGAATGTGAATACAAATTCCCGTGCTGGCACGGGTCTGGCGAGGTTTGCACCGGCGGCGCCCTCGCGCAAGGCCGGCAAGCCTATCACGTCGGCCGCAAGGCGCGCAGCCCGGCGGTAGAGCTGCCCAACGCTGGCGCCGGGCAAGCGGCCTGCCCGTGCAGCGCGCCGGTGCCCGGTCGGTACCGGATATCCATCGTTGCGATCAGGTGCCTGCAGCAGCTCAAGGCGTCGCCGGCGCGCCCTGCCGACTGCCGAACGACTCAGCCGATCTCAGTGCGCGCAGCTGGCATCGTGGACATGCCCGTGCCCGTGGTTGAGACGCAGATTGACCAGATGGGCGATGCCCACCAGGGTGCCGCCCAAGGTCATCACCACCGCATGCGGCACCACCGAGTGATGCAGCGGGTCGTACAGCAGGCCCAGCCACAGCAACGCCAGGCCCGGCAGCAGCAATGCCAGCGCATGCAGCGCCCTGTGCCGGCGATAGCCCAGGACCAGGCTGAACAATCCCAGCAAGGTCACGAACACCACGATGGCCAGTTCCACCCCGTCCCCCAGCCAGAAAGAAAGGCCCAGCGAAGGCGCCAGGGCCAGGACCAGCGGCAGCACCGCGCAGTGCACGGCGCACAGCAGCGACCCGGTCGCACCGAAGCGGTCGAGCAGATGGCGAAGCGTGGGTAGAGGCATGACTTCCAGCAGGTACTCGCGGCGACGTGGAATAATATAACATCTTCCTTGTTCCAGCCCCGTACCACCGCATCGCGCAGGGCGGGTCTTGCCCGTCGGCGCAGCAGGCAAGCTGCGCCATCCTATTGATATACAGTAACAATTCTGAGAGTCCGGTCGATATGTCCCCCTCCCTCGTTCCCTCGCTGCGCCGCTCCGCCCTCTCGCTGGCATTGGCCGGCCTGCTGTCCCCCGTCCTGGCCATGGCAGACGACGCGTCGGCCGCTGGCGACCCGCAGACGCCACCGTCCTCGGACACCCGGCACGACGCCACGCCCTCCAGCGGCCGCCATATCAAGGATCTGAACAAGGTCGTCGTCACCGCCAGCCCGCTGCGCGATGCCGCCGGTGAGCTGAGCCGCCCGGTCGAGGTGCTGGCCGGCGAACGCCTGGACGAAGTGCGCAGCTCCAGCCTGGGCGAGACCGTGGCCAGCCTGCCGGGCGTGCAGAGTTCCAACTTCGGCCCCGGCGTGGGCCGGCCGATCATCCGCGGCCTGGACGGCCCGCGCGTGGCGGTGCTGCGCGATGGCCTGTCCACCCAGGACGTGTCCACCGTCAGCCAGGACCACTCGCCGGCGATCGAGCCGTTCCTGGCCAACCAGATCGAGGTGCTCAAGGGGCCGTCGACGCTACTGTACGGCTCCGGCGCCATTGGCGGTGTGGTCAACGTGGTCGACGGCCGCATCGCCGAGACCCCGGTGGACGGTTTCAGCGGGCGCGCCGAAGTGCGCTTCGACGGCGGCGACAAGGACGGCAACACCGACATGTTCCGCGTCGACGCCGGCAATGGCAGCGGTCTGTCGGTTCACGCCGATGGCGTGTACCGCAACCAGAACGACTACGACACCCCGCAGGGTCGCCAGCGCAACAGCTGGATCGATTCCAAGGTGGGCTCGATCGGTGCATCGCTGTCCGGAGACTGGGGGTTCGTGGGCCTGTCGGCATCGCGGTTCCGCGACAACTACGGCAACCCCGGCGAGCCGGGCGACCCGTCCATCGGCGAGCGCGGCGTCTCGTTGAAGCTGCAGCAGGACCGCTACGACCTCAAGGGCGGGCTGACCGACCCGTGGGGCGAAGGCAGCGCGCTGCGCTACAGCTTCGGTCATACCGATTACGCGCATACCGAGTTCGAAGGCGATGAAGTGGGCACGGTGTTCACCAAGCGCGCCAACGAGGGGCGCGTGGAAGCGTCGTTTACGTTCGGCGGCGGCTGGCAGACTGCGTTCGGCCTGCAGGGCAGCGACACCACCTTCCAGGCAGTGGGCGAAGAATCCTTCGTGCCCAAGACCGATACGCGCTCGCTCGGCGCCTTTGCCGTGGCACGCAACAGCTGGGAGCGCGTCACCGCCGAAGTCGGCGCGCGCGTGGACAAGGTCAAGTACCAGACCGACATCGGCGTGGACCGCGATTTCACCCCGACCAGCTTCTCGGCCAGCGGTGGCTTCCGCTTCAACGAACAGTGGCGCCTGACCGCCAACCTCGACCATGCCGAGCGCGCACCGGCCGAGGAAGAGCTGTTCGCCAACGGCCCGCACATCGCCACGCTCGCCTTCGAGATCGGCGATGCCGATCTGAAGACCGAAAAGGCCAACCAGGCCGAGCTGGGCCTGAACTTCCAGAACGACTGGGTGGATGCCAAGGTGGCGGCGTACTACAACCGCTACAACGACTTCGTCTACATCGTCGATACCGGCGGCCAGTGGTTCAACGAAGAAGACAACGACTTCCTGCCGATCCGCCAGTGGACCCAGGCCGACGCGATCTTCCACGGTTTCGAAGGCGAAGCCACGTTCCACCTGGCCAACAACGACACCGGTGCGTGGGACCTGCGCGTATTCGGTGACACCGTGCGTGCGCGCCTGAAGGACGGCGGTAACCTGCCGCGTATCGCGCCTGGCCGTTTCGGTGCGCAGATGCGCTGGAATGCAGACCAGTGGCGCGCCTCGCTCGGTGCCACCCGCACGCTGAAGCAGGACAAGGTGGCGGTGAACGAAACCCCGACCGACGGCTACACCTTCGTCGACGCGCATCTGGCGTACCACGTAGACCGCGGCAGCAACGCGTGGGAAGTGTTCCTGGACGGCAACAACCTGACCAACCAGGACGCGCGTGTGCATACCTCCTTCCTCAAGGACGACGTGCTGCTTCCCGGCCGCAGCGCCTCATTCGGCGTGCGGATGTTCTTCTGACAGCGGTCTCTCTCCCCCGCTGACTGGAAGCGAGGCCGCCTTCGGGCGGCCTTTTTTATGCGCGGTATCGACGCAACGGCGCGCGGCGCATTGGCACTGCACCGACGCAGGCAGTTGCGTCCGTCACCGCATGCGAGGAGTGGGTCGCAGGATGTGATCGTCGCCACAGCGCAGGCACACCCTGCCGTGCGGACAGCGACACACCGAGACCGTAGCTGCTGCGTCGCACAACAGGCTGCGGCGCATCTGGGGTTAAAACTTCATTGCATTGCGCTGACAGGGGGCGCCAAGCGACGCGACAGCGCGGGCGCGCGCATGCACTGCCTGCCGTTGCATGCGCGCCACTGCGTGGCACGGCAGCGTTCTTGCACCGAGACCAAGGAACCATGCGCATGCGTTTTTCCTCACCCCGCTACACCCTCTCGCTCGCCATCGCCGCCGTGCTGCTGGCACCGGATGGCCACACGCAGACCGCCACGCCCGCCACGGGTCCTCAGGATGCCACCACACTGGATGCGGTGATCGTCAGCGGCACCGCGCGCTTCAAGGGCCTGGCCAAACGCGATGCCAGTTTTTCGATCACCACCGCCAGCCCGGAGCAGATCCAGCAGGCGGTGCCGCAAAGCACCGCCGACCTGCTCAAGATCGTGCCCGGCGTGTGGGCCGAACCCAGCGGTGGCGGCACCGGCGCCAACATCTTCGTGCGCGGCATGCCGTCCGAAGGCGATGCGCCGTTCGTGACCATGCAACTGGATGGCTCGCCGTTGTTCCCGCCGCCGACCTTGTCGTTCCTGGAAAATTCCACGCTGTTCCGCGTCGATGACACTGTCGAGCGCATGGAAGTGCTGCGTGGTGGCTCCAGCCCGATCTTTTCCAACGGTCAGCCTGGCCTCACCGTCAATTTCATCCAGAAAAAAGGCCAGGACGAACCCGAAGGCAGCGTGCGCCTGACCGGCGGCAACAACGCCTTGCGCCGCATCGATGTGTTCAACAGCGGGCCGATGGGCAATGGCTGGTACTACAGCGTGGGCGGCTTTTTCCGCGAAACCGACGGCGTGCGCGACCCGCAGTTCGCTGCCGACAAGGGCGGGCAGTTCAGTGCCACCCTGAGCAAGCGCTGGGACAGCGGCGAGCTGTCGTTCTATGCGCGGCATACCGACGACAACAACGCGTTCTACACCGCCATTCCGTTGCTCTCGCGCAACAACGGCAACGATCTGTCCAGCTTTCCCGGTTTGAACGCGCAGACCGGTACCCTGCTCGGTCGCGACTTCCGCAACGTCGATCTGCTGGTCGGGTCCGATGGCCAGACGTTGCGGCGCGACCTGGCCGACGGGCGCGGCGTCAACATCGATGTATTCGGCGGCGAATGGAACTGGGAAAGCGGCGGCTGGACCGTTGCCGACCGCTTCAATGTGATGAGTGGCAGCGCGCCGACCTATGCGCTGTTCACCGGCGACGCACCGCAGCGCTTGAGCGATTTCATTGCAAGCTACGGCAGCGGCGGCAGCGCCAGCTACACCAATGGCGGCGGTGCAGTGGATGCAGATCAACAGGTGCTCGGAGCCGGCTGGTGGTCGGTGGACAAGCGTCTGAACTCCTTCACCAACGACCTGCGCCTGAGCCGCGAGTTGTTTGCCGGCAATACGCTCACCGTGGGCGCGTATTACGCCAAGTATTCCTCGGCCGACACCTGGTACCTGGGCAACACCATGCTGCTCACGGCCCAGAACAATGCGCGCCGCATCGACGTGGCGCTGGACGACGGGCGCCAGGCCACCCGCCGGGGATTTACCAGCACGGCCTTCTTCAATTTGCGCGCGAAGTACGATGGTGAAAATATCGCCGCCTTCGTCGCCGACGAGTGGGAACTCAACGAGCGCCTGCGCCTGGACCTGGGGGCACGCTACGAGCGCCAGAGCGTCACCGGTGACGTGCACGACACCGCAACCGTCGACCTGGACGGCAACCCCGCCACGCTTTACGACAACG
Source organism: Xanthomonas sp. NCPPB 1068 (assembly GCF_041479385.2). Taxonomy (NCBI): domain Bacteria; kingdom Pseudomonadati; phylum Pseudomonadota; class Gammaproteobacteria; order Lysobacterales; family Lysobacteraceae; genus Xanthomonas; species Xanthomonas sp. NCPPB 1068. The sequence continues at coordinate 3,108,605 of NZ_CM192986.1, forward strand.
CCACCTCGCTGGCGCTGGCCACCACGCGGCGCATCGATCAGGACGATGAAGCGTTTTCGTGGACGGCCGGCCTGAACTTCACGCTCGACCAGAACAACAGCCTGTTTGCGCGGGTCAACTCGGGGGTGAAGTTCCCCGGCTTCGACAATCTGCGCGATGGACAGAACCGCGTGCAGGAAGTGGATCAATACGAGTTGGGGTTGAAGTCCGGCGCCAGCAGCTACGACCTGTATCTCACCGCGTTCTACAACACGTTCAAGAATTCGCCGTTCCAGGCATTCCTGTCCAATGGCCAGAACTTCACCGCCGTCGGCGATTCGCGCGCGCGCGGCCTGGAAGTGGAAGGCGCCATCCGCCCGTTCGGCGGCTTCGAGCTGGCCGGCACCGGGGTGTGGCTGGATGCGAACTACCGCAACTATCGCGAGTTCACCGGCAACCAGGTGATGCGCCAGCCCAAGCGGCAGTTCCGGCTCACGCCGAGCTATTACTGGATGCTGCCGTTCGGCGACCTCAAGCTGTTTGCCACCTATTCCTACATCGGCGAGCGCTTCGCGGATCTGGCCAACAGCCAACGCCTGCCGTCTTACGACATGGTCGATATCGGCGCCAACCTGCATGTGGGCGATCACTGGGAAGTGACCGCCAGCGGCAGCAACGTCACCGACACGCTGGGGCTCACCGAAGGCAATGTGCGCGTGCCCGGCGCTGCCACCGGCGGGGTGTTCATGGGCCGACCGATCGCCGGACGGCAATACCAGATGTCGGTGGCCTACCGCTGGTGATCGGCCGCAGGTGATCCACCGCGGCCGTCCCGCGTGCTGGCACCCGGCCATCACGCGGGACGTGCCTGGGCATCGAGACCATCTGCAAGGTCGGTACGCCGGGCGCTTGCACTGCTGCTTCAGCGCTGGCGCGGCCTGCTCGCGGGCCGGCTACGACTCGGTGGCAACTGCATTGGACAACTGCAGGCAGTTGCAGGGCGCTGAGGGTGTGGAGCGATCAGGCCGGAGGTGATTCCACGCGCGGCCCGGTCGTTGTGAGACGACAGCGATGCAGCGCGCCACGCTGCTGCCGCCGGCGTGCAGCGTGGCGCAATGGCGCAGCCCGCGTCACACCGGCAACGGGCTGCGTTCGGCGAAGTGTCCGCGCCAGTAGGGGTAATACGGATACGGCGGCTCTACTGCGCTGGCCGCATCCAGGCGGGCGCGTTGCTCCTCGGTCAACGACCAGCCCACTGCGCCGAGGTTGTCGCGCAGTTGCGTTTCGTCGCGCGCGCCGATCAGCACCGTGCTCACGGTGGGCCGCTGCAGCAGCCAGTTGATGGCGATCTGCGGCACGCTGCGGCCGGTCTCGGCGGCGATGGCGTCCAGCGCATCGACGATGTCGAACAGGCGCGCATCGTCAATGGCAGGCCCGGCTGCGGCGGTGGCGTGCAGCCGGCTATGCGCCGGCAACGGCTGGCCGCGCCGCAGCTTGCCGGTGAGCCGCCCCCAGCCGAGCGGGCTCCACACCACCGCGCCGATGCCCTGGTCGATGCCCAGCGGCATCAGTTCCCACTCGTAATCGCGCCCGGCCAGCGAGTAATAAGTTTGATTGGCAACGAAGCGGCTCCAGCCGTGCGCGTCGGCCACGGCCTGCGATTTCATCAGCTGCCAACCGGCGTAATTGGACGCACCCAGATAGCGCACCTTGCCCGCGCGCACCAGACCGTCGAGCGTGGACAGGGTTTCTTCCATCGGCGTCAACGCATCGAAGGCATGCAGCTGCAGCAGATCGATGTAGTCGGTGCGCAAACGCCGCAATGACGCCTCCACCGCACGCAACAACCGGAAGCGTGAAGCGCCGGCATCGTTGGGGCCTTCGCCCAGACGCAGGCCGGTCTTGGTCGAAACGATCACCTGATCGCGGCGGCCCTGCAGCGCCTGGCCGAGAATGTCTTCCGAAGCCCCATCGGAATACACATCGGCGGTATCGAACAGGTTGAGCCCTGCGTCCAGGCACACGTCGATCATGCGCCGCGCCTGCGCCACATCGGTGTCGCCCCACGCCGAAAACAGCGGCCCCTTGCCGCCGAATGTGCCGGCGCCCAGGCCGAGCACCGGAACCTTGAAGCCGGAGCGACCGAGAAAACGTGTCTCCATTGCAGAACTCCATGAGTTGGAAGAAGACGCGATGCCGGTCAGCGCCGGCACATCGCCAAGTCACTGGCAAGACAGCGCACCCCGCCACCACCTGCCCGCAGCACCAGGCCTTCGGCACGCGGAGCGTGACCGCCGCGCAGCGTCAGCGTGCCTGCAGACAACCGGCCGACCCGAGAGTGCGCCGACGTTGCAGGTGCACGCTCCACAGCGCGATGGCCAGGCCTAAGGCCGTCAGCAGCGCGGCGACCCACGGGGTGGCCACCAGCCCGGCCCGCGTGGCGATCACCATCCCGCCCAGCCACGCACCCAACGCATTGCCGAGGTTGAACGCTGCGATGTTCAGGCTGGAAGCCAGGTTCTGGCCGGCGCCGCGCGCGTGTTCGAGCACGCGCAGCTGCAACGGCGCCACCGTGGCGAACGCGGCCACGCCCAGCAGACCGACAAACACCACCATCGCGGTCTTGCTGTGCAGGACCAATCCCATTGCCCCGAGCACCAGCACCAGGGCGCCCAGGCTGCCCAGCAACGCAGCGGTGGGGCGACGGTCGGCCAGCCGGCCACCGAGCAGGTTGCCCACGATCATGCCCACCCCGAACACCAGCAGGACCGGCGACACCGCCGCCTGCGCGAACCCGGTGACCTGCACCAGCATCGGCTGGATGTAGGTGAACACCGCAAAGACCCCGGCATAGCCCACCACCGTCATTGCCAGCGCCAGCAGCACCTGGCCGCGTGCCAGCACCGCCACTTCCTGCCGCCACGGCACCGGCGCCGCCGCGCCTGCGGCCGCCGGCACCCACAGCGCCACCGCCGCAGTGGCGAGCACGCCGATGACCGCCACCGCCCAGAACGTGGCCCGCCAGCCCAGTTGCAGGCCCAGCCAGGCACCGGCCGGCACCCCGAGCAGGGTGGCCACGGTGAGCCCGGCGAACATCAGCGAAATGGCCGACGCGCGCCGCTCCGGCGGCACCAGCGAGGTCGCCACCACCGCGCCCACGCCGAAGAAGGTGCCGTGCGCGAGCGAGGTCAGCATGCGCGCCACCATCAGGGTGGTGTAGTCCGGCGCCAGCGCGCAGGCCACGTTGCCGACGGTGAAGATCAGCATCAGCCCGACCAGCACCGCCTTGCGCGGCAGGCGGGCGCTGGCCAGCGTCAGCAGCGGCGCGCCGACGAACACACCCAGCGCATAGCCGCTGATCAGCAGGCCGGCGGCGCTGAGCGACACGCCCAGATCGCCGGCCACCTGCTGCAGCAGGCCCATGATCACGAACTCGGTGGTGCCGATACCGAAGGCACCGATGGTCAATGCCAGCAGTGCTGGCGGGAAACGGGAAGACGCTACAGCGGACATGGGCGTTGGCCAGCAAGGATTGCCAACAGGCTGCGCCGCACCGTCCTGTGCAAACAGCCCTGTTATCCTGATTCACTTTCAACAAATGGTTGAGAATTGCATGGACCGGCTCGGCGACATCGCCTTGTTCCTGCGCGTGCTGGACCTGGGGTCGATCACGGCCGCCGCGCACAGCCTGGATCTGTCGGTGGCAGTGGCCAGCCAGCGCCTGAAGCGGCTGGAAGGCGAGCTCGGCGTGCGCCTGCTGCACCGGACCACGCGGCGCCTGCATCCGACGGCCGAAGGCCAGCAGTTGGCCGACCGCGGGCGGGTGCTGGTGGACGATCTGGAGGCGCTGGCCGACGATCTGCGTGAGAGCGCACACGATGTCGGCGGCGTCCTGCGCATGACCTTGTCGGCCACGTTCGGACGGCAGTTCGTGTCGCCGCTGCTCACCGAATTCCAGGCGCGCCACCCGCGCCTGCGCATCAGCGCACATCTGAGCGACGACGTGGTGGACCTGGTCAGGCAGGGCTTCGACCTGGCAATCCGCATCGGGCCGCTGGACGACTCCGGGCTGGTGGCCCGGCGCATCGCCGACAACCGCCGCACCCTCGCCGCCTCGCCCGACTATCTCCGTCGCCACGGCACGCCGCGCACGCCGGACGAACTTGCGCAGCACGCCGGCGTGCTGCTGATGGGCCGCGACGGCCGCCAGGATGTGTGGACACTGCAGACGCCCGACGGCGGGCTGGTGCGCGTGCGCATGCAGAGCCGCTTCGAAAGCAACCTGGGCGAACTGGTGCGCGATGCGGTGGTGGCCGGCCAAGGCATCGCCGTGCATTCGTACTGGCATATCGCCGACGAACTGCGCAGCGGTCGCCTGGTCGCGGTCATGCCCGACTACCCGCCGCCCGCCTCGCAGATCAGCGCAGTGATGCCGGCGCGCCGGCTGCAGCCACCACGGGTACGCGCGTTCGTGGACTTCCTGCTGGAGCGGTTGGGCACGCGGCCGCCGTGGGAGTGACGCACCTTGCGCGGGCGTGAGCACCTTGCGCGGGCGTGAGCGCCTGCGCCTGGTTTGCGCCGCGTGATCAGGCGCGTGACACCAGCGCTGTTGAATGCAACGGCGCTGCAATGGGTTGAGCAGCCGTGCGCGACGAACGAGTGAGCGCCATGGGCCCTGTCGATGATGTTGCGAAGTGCGCGCTCGGTCGACGTACAACTCGCGGTCACTGGCAACCCATGACCGCAGCCTGCAATGCGGGCAAAAACGTCATGCGACAGCCACCGCGTCGTCAACACACCCGCGCGGCGGCACCGCGACCGTAACGGCGTGCTGCGGGGATGACGGCCCACGAGCGCGCGCGTATCGATCGGCACGTACATCGCAGGCATGGTCCACGCTGCAATCGCATGACGACGCAAGCGGTCACATCCGGGACATGGCGAGCACATCTGGCTGACATCTACGCTGCCCAAACTGCGCAGCGTGTTCCAGACCCCGCTGCGTTCATGACATCTTTGCCCATCAGCCGGCGACGGCTGCTGACCGGCGCGGCCGCTGCCTCCGCAGTGCTGGTGGCCGGTCAAACCACGCGTGCAATGACCACGGCGTCATCGAAGGACCGGTTTTCCTTCGTGTTCATGACAGACACGCATATCCAGCCGGAGCTCGATGCGCGCACGGGCTGCCTGGGCTGCTTTCGCCGTATCGCCAACGAGCCGGTGGACTTCGTCATCCACGGGGGAGACCACGTCTTCGATGCGCTGGAAGTGGATCGCAAGCGTGCCTACATGCTGCGCGATCTGTACTTCGAGGTGGAGAAGGAGATCGGCAAGCAGGTCTATCACACCATCGGCAACCACGACTGCTTTGGCGTGTTCCCCAGCAGCGGCGTGGAGCCCGGCAGCCCGGGCTACGGCAAGGCCTATTACACCGAGCGCTTTGGTCCGCTGTACTACGCCTTCGACCACAAGGGCGTGCACTTCATCGTGCTCGACTCGATCGGCCTGACGCCCGACCGCAGCTACGAAGGCCGGCTGGACGCGGCGCAGATGCGCTGGCTACGCGACGACCTGGCCGCACTGGCGCCGGGCACCCGCATCATCATCACCACGCATATCCCGCTGGTCACCGCGCTCGGTTGCTACGAGCCACTGTCCTGGACCCACGCGCCGCATAACTGGACCTTCGTGAGCAACGCCCGGGACGTGCTGGCATTGCTCCGTGGCCATACCGTGCTGGCAGTGCTGCAAGGCCACAGCCATGTCGCCGAAAGCGTGGTGCTCAACGGCATCACCTTCGTGACCGGCGGCGCGGTCAGCGGCAACTGGTGGCAGGGGCGCTTTCTTGGCACTGCCGAAGGCTATATGCGCGTGGATGTCGATGGCGACCGCGTGACCAGCCACTACCAACGGCTCGACTTTCAGCCCATCGATCGCCACGACGTCGACATCGGCGATGCGCAGGCGTGATGCACGCGCAGCACTGACGTACCTCAAAAAAAAAAAGCCGATCAGGCCGCTTGCCGCAGGACATGGCTGCAGCTCGACAGCTCATCCCCCTCAGCGAGTCACTCCATGTCCATGCCATTCCCCTGCCGCCTTGCCTGCGGCCTTCCCTTGCTGCTGCTGTTACCCACCCCGCGTGCCGCCGCCGTCGAACCACCCGACGCCGCTACCAGCACCGCAGGCCAGGCGCCCAAGACCACACTGGATGCCATCATCGTGCTGGGCGCAGGGCAATCGCGGCAGGTGCAGACGATCAAGCCGGCAGACCTGGCCAAGGCTCCGCCCGGCACCTCGCCGCTGGCCAGTCTGTCCAAGCTTCCCGGCGTCAACTTTCAATCGTCCGATCCGTTGGGCGGCTACGAGTGGGCCCAGCAGATCACCATCCGCGGCTTCAGCACCGACCAGATGGGCTACACCCTGGACGGCGTGCCACTGGGCAACATGCAATACCGCAACAACAACGGCCTGAGCATCGGGCGTGCCTTGCAGGCGGAAAACAACGGGCCGGTGACACTTTCGCAAGGCAGTGCCGCGGTGGGCACCGCCTCGACCAGCAACATCGGCGGCACCATCGATTTCACCTCGCTCGACCCCACCGACGGCTTCGGCGTGGATCTGGCGCAGACCGTCGGCAGCGCCAGCAACCTGCGCAGCTTCGCGCGCCTCAATAGCGGCACCTTGCGCGGCGGCGGACGCTTCTATCTGTCGGCCAGTCACCAGGACGCGGACAAGTGGAAAGGCCACGGTTCGCAGCGCCAGCAGCAGCTCAATTTCAAATACGTGCAGCCGCTGTCGGACAGCCTCACCGCCACCACCTTCATCGATGGCGTGGATCGCCGCGAAGACGATTATCTGGATGTCTCGCTGGATCTGATTCGTCGCCTCGGTGATCGGGTGGACAACATCTCCAATGATTTCCCCCTGGCCGAGCGCATGGCGCAGGCGCTGCAGAATGGGACGCCTGCGCCGGCACCCTACCGCAATGGCGACGATGTCTATTACAACGGCGGCGGCGTGCGCAAGGACCTGTTCGCCTACGAAAAACTCGACTACGACCTGAGCGCGCAACTGAGCGGCCAGACCACGCTGTACTGGCATCAGAACCACGGCATCGGCACCTTCGCCAGCCCGTACGACCCTACGCCGGCGGCGTTCGGCGGCTCGCCGGTATCGGTGTCCACCGTGGGTTATGACATCCAGCGCAAGGGCATCCTGTCGCAGCTGGAACTGCGGCTGGACCGGCACACGCTGCAGGCCGGGCTGTGGTACGAGAACAATCGCTTCGATCAGATCGCCCGCCTTTATGGCCTGCAGGCCGGCAGTACCCCGCGCAACTTCCAGCGCTTCTACGACAACCCGTTCCGCACCCGCTGGCACTACATCTTCGACACCGAGGTCTATCAGCTGCATGTCGGCGACAGCTGGGAGGTCAACGATGCCCTGCGGGTGGACCTGGGCCTGAAATCCCTGCAGGCCAAGAACACCGCCCGCACCATCACCAGCAGCCAGCCGATCGATGGCCAGATCGAGGCGTCGGGCCATTTTCTGCCGAGTGCCAGCGCGTTGTACCGGTTCGACAGCCGTAACGAAGCCTTCGTCGACTACACGCGCAATCTGTCCGCCTTTGTCGCCTCCGCCTCCACTGGCCCGTTCTCGACCACCAAGGCCGGGTTCGACTACATCCGCGACACGCTGAAACCGGAAAAGACCGCCACCACCGAACTGGGCTTCCGCCACACCGGTGCCTCCGTGCAGACCTCCATCACCGCCTACCACGTGCAGTTCCGCAATCGCCTGCTGGCCTCGTCGATCAGCGCGGCGGTGGTGGGCAACCAGAACGTGCTGCAGAACGTCGGCGGCGTCACCTCGCAGGGAGTGGAGCTGGCGGCAAGCTGGAATTTTTTGCCGCACTGGTCGCTCTACGGCAGCAGTTCCTATAACGACGCCCACTACGACGATGACGTGGCCGTGCCCGGCAGCGCCGTGGTGGCCATCCGCGACAAGCAGGTGGTGGGCTCGGCACGCACGCTGGCCAATCTCCAGCTCGGCTACGACGATGGCGCCGCGTGGGCGCAACTGTCGGCGCACTACACCGGCAAGCGCTATTACAGCTATTTTAACGATCAGCCGATTGCCGGGGCGACGGTGCTGAACTTCGGTACCGGCTACCGCTTCCATGCGGCATCCGGCGGCGTCCACTGGCTGGACGGCACCGATGTGGATCTCAACGTCACCAATCTGCTGGACAGGCGCTACATCGCCTCCCTGGGCACCAGCGGGTTCGTGACCGCCGATCCGGACGGCACCTACACCACGCTACAGGTGGGTGCGCCGCGCCAGGTCTTTGTCAGCGTGCGCAAGCACTTTTAGAGCGGCTAACAAAACGTAGCGAGCGGTCGTCAGGTGGGTGCGGACGGCGCGGAGGAACCGCAGTGTACAAGTGGTACATGAGGATTCCGAGCACCGACCGCGCCCGCCTGACGGCCGCGCAGTAGTTTTGTCAGCTGCTCTTAGGCGGGCGGTGGCAGCCGCGTCGGTGGCCGATGCAGATGTGCAGGGAAGGCAGTGGTCGGCAGTGACGGCTGCCGGCAGTGCAATCATGCAGGTCGGCGCCCCGCCGATCGCGCCGGTCGTCTGCATCCCGACTCACGCTGCGGCGGACCAGTGCGCGGCGCCTGACCTCGGGCGCCGACGGCACACGCTCAACGCCCGCCGCGTTGCAGGCGCTTGTGCAGACTGCGGCGCTGCGCATCGCTCAACAGGTGCCCATGCGTGCTCAACAGCCCCAGGATCTGCTGATGCGCCTGCGCGGTACGCCGGGCGAGCTCTGCGCTGGCTGCAGCTTCGAGGCGTTTCCACTCGACAGCGGTGGTCGGCGTCGGCAGGGACAAGGGCTTTGCAGGCATGGGTGGCGCAGGCACGGGAGCGGGCCGCCATGATACGGCGCGCACGTGAGCGCGCTATCAGCAGCTGCCGCGCCGCCGGCAGGCCATCGCGTCGGTGACCACGCGCGAGCTCGTGCAGGCGGCTGCGTTCGCCAACCCCGTTGCCGGCCGCATGACCTGTGGTCTTGTACGATCGGCCCGTCGCGGCCGGGCCGCCCTGCACCATCGACGAGTTGCGCATGTCTTCGCTGATCGAGTTGAGCACCCTGTTACTACGGCATGCGCCGGCCGACGGCCTGCATGCCACCGCGATTGCCGGGCTGCAGATCATGCGCAGCTCCACGCAAACGCTGTCCATCCCGACCGTCTACACGCCGATGCTGTGCCTGGTGGCGCAGGGCCGCAAGCGCGCGATGCTGGGCGCGCAGGCCTACGACTATCACCCGGACATGTATCTGGTGGCCTCGGTGGATCTGCCCATCGTCGGCTCGGTCACCCAGGCCAGCGCCGCGCAACCGTACCTGTGCTTCTGCCTGGATCTGGACACCGCGGTACTCAGCGAGCTGGCCATCCATCACCCCGAACTGGCCGAGCCGCAACGCGACGCTGCCGCAACCGGCCTGCTGCTCAACCACAGCACGCCGCCGCTGCACGACACCGCCGTGCGGCTGGCACGCCTGCTCGACCGGCCGCAGGAAATCGCCGCGCTGGCACCGCTGGTGACCCGCGAGCTGCTGTACCGCCTGATGGCCGATCCCGCCAACGCGGTGGTGCGCCAGATGGCCATCGCCGACAGCCGGCTCAACCAGATCTCCAAGGCCATCGTCTGGGTGCGCGAGCACTATGCGCAGCGTTTCAGCATCGAGCAGATCGCGGACCTGTCGGCCATGAGCCGCTCCACCTTCCATGCGCATTTCAAGACGGTGACCTCGATGACGCCACTGGAATACCGCTCGCACCTGCGCGTGCACGAGGCGCGCCGGCTGATGGTGGCCGAGGCACTCACCGCCGCCGACGCCGGCTTCCGGGTCGGCTACGAAAGCGCCTCGCAGTTCAGCCGCGACTACGCGCGCATCCTGGGCGAACCCCCGGCCCGCGATGCACAGCGGCTGCGCGCCAGCACACCGGATGCGACCGAAGCGGCATGAGGACTGCGTCGCTAGAACCCGCTCGGCGTCTCGCGCTTCTGCTGCGCCACTGGCTGTGCCACGACCGGTCGATAGGCACGCAGGAACAATGCCACTGCGCCGCTGACGTAGGCCGATACCTGCGCAGCACCGGCATGCGCCGCACCGCTGCGCACCGCCGCATTGGCCGGTAGCCCGGCCATCAACCCGAAGAAATGCACCGAGGCATCCGGCAGGTTGTCGATCACCAGGACACCCTGGGCCACCTCGCGGGCCAGCAGCGTGCGCGTCATGCCGTCGTAGCGCTCGAAGCACAGCATCCACATCTCCTCGCGCATCTGGCTCGGCAACAGCGGTGGGCGCACCAGGCCGTATGCGGCATCGTCCGGTGCGCTGCGGCTCGCCACGCCCAGCACCGCGTTGGCCACCGCAATCAACCGTTGCTGCAGTGGGCCGCGCAGCGCCAGCAACGCGTTCCACTGGTTCGGCGACGCCTGCGCCACTGCGTCCAGGGTGGTGCGGAACAGCACTTCCTTGGACGCGAAATACGCATACACCGTGGCCTTGGACACCATCGCATGGGTGGCGATGGTCTCCATGCTGGTGCGATCGAAGCCGTGTTGCTGAAATAGCCGCAGTGCCGCCGCGACGATTGCGCCACGTTTGCCGGACGGTGCTGGCAGCGGTGGCGCGTCCGGCGCCGGACCGGCTTCATCCACGGGGTTGCGCCGTCCCCACGCTGGCCAGCTCCGGTTGTGCCGTCTGCAACCAGCCGCCGCCCATCGCCTTGTAGAAGGTCACCAGATTGGTGAAGCGCGACAACTGGGTGGCGATCAGCGTCTGGTGCGCGCTGTACAGCGAGCGCTGTGCATCCAGCGCCTGCAGATAGCTGTCGATGCCGCGTTCAAAACGCGCCTGCGACAGCCGGTAGCTATCGGCAGTTGCATCGACCAAGGCCTGTTGCGCCTGCAATTGCCGCCCCAGGGTGTCGCGCTGGGCCAGCGCGTCGGAGACTTCGCGGAAGGCGCTCTGGATGGATTTTTCGTAGCGCGCCACTTCGATCTCGCGGTTGGCCTTGGCCATGTCCAGGTTGGCGCGGTTACGCCCGGCATTGAAGATCGGCAAGGTCAGCGACGGTACGAAACTCCAGGCGCGGGTGCCGGAATCGAACAGGTTCGACAGGCTGCTGCTGGACGACCCCAGCGAGCCGGTCAGGCTGATGCTGGGGAAGAACGCCGCACGCGCCGCACCGATGTTGGCATTGGCCGCACGCAGGTTGCGCTCGGCCTCCAGGATGTCCGGGCGGCGTTGCAGCAACTGCGACGGCACCCCGGCCGGCACGCTGGCCAGCACATTGCCCTCGACACTGGCGCCGTCGGGCAAGGCGCGCGGCACCAGGGTATCGGGCACGGACGTGCCAACCAGCAACACCAGCGCATTACGATCCTGGGCCACCTGTGCGGTGTAGCGCTCCACCTCCACGCGCGCGGTTTCCACCGTGGTCTGTGCCTGGCGCAAGGTGAGTTGCGAGGCCACACCCAGCTCGAAACTGCGTTGCTGCAGGCGGTAGCTGGCGCTCTGGCTGCTCAGGGTGGACTGGGCCAGGTGCAGCGACGCCTGATCGGCGGCCAGGGTCAGGTAGGCAGTGGCCACCTCTGCCACCAGGCTGATGTGCGCGCTGCGGCGGGCCTCGGCCGTGGACAGGAACTGTTGCAGCGCCTGTTCCTTCAGACTGCGCACCCGCCCGAACAGGTCCAGCTCGTACGCGCTGATGCCGATGTTGGCGCTGTAGGTGCGAAACACCGCCGGCTGGCCGGGGATGGCCAGTTCCGCCGGCGTGCGCGCGTTGTTGGCAGTGCCGGTGCCCTCGATGGCCGGCAGCAGCGCGGCGCGCTCCACCCGGTATTGCGCACGCGCCACTTCGATATTGAGTGCTGCCACGCGCAGGTCGCGGTTGTTCTGCAGGGCCAGCTCGATGACCTGCTGCAATGCCGGGTCGGTGAATACCTCGCGCCAGCCGATGTCGGCAACGGTGCGCACCGAATCCACTGCAGCCGCCTGCGGCATGGCAATGGACGTGGCGCCGGCGAACGTGTCCGGCACCGGCGCATCGGGACGCGCGTAGCGCGGCATCATCGTGCAGCCAGACAGCACGCTGGCCACCGCGATCGCGGCAAGTGTCATGCGGATCGGAGTCATGTCAGTGTCCTGTGGGTTGCGGAACGGGCACGGCCGCTTGCGGGCGACGCTTGAACAGGCCGCTCACCAGCACGAAGAACAGCGGGACGAAGAACACCGCCAGGACCGTGCCGGACAGCATGCCGCCGATCACTGCGGTCCCCAGCGCATGCTGCGCGCCGGCACCGGCACCACTGCCGAGCACCAGCGGCACCACGCCCAGGATGAACGCCAGCGACGTCATCAGGATCGGCCGCAAGCGCATGCGCGCCGCTTCCAGCGCGGACTCGATCAGGCTCTTGCCACCGGCGTGCAGCTCCTTGGCGAACTCCACGATCAGGATCGCGTTCTTCGATGCCAGGCCAATGGTGGTGAGCAGGCCCACCTGGAAGTACACGTCGTTCATTTTCCAGGTCAGCATGGCGCCCAGCAGCGTGCCGAATACGCCCAGCGGCACCACCAGGATCACCGAGAACGGAATCGCCCAGCTCTCGTACAGCGCCGCCAGACACAGGAACACGATCAGGATCGACAGGCCGTACAACAACCCGGTCTGGCCGGTCGAGGATTTTTCCTGGCGCGACAGACCGGTCCACTCGAAGCCGATGCCCCGCGGCAGTTTTGCTGCCGCAGCCTCCACGATCTGCATCGCCTCGCCGCTGGAGGCGGCACCGGGCATTGCCATGCCCAGAATCTCCACCGACGGCACGCTGTTGTAGCGCTCCAGCCGCGGCGACCCCGAGCGCCAGCTCACCGTGGCGAAGGCGTTGAACGGCACCATGGTGCCGGCGCTGTTGCGCACGAACCAGCGATCCACATCCTGCGGGTTCATGCGGTACGGCGCATCGGCCTGCAGCATCACCTTCTTGACGCGGCCCTTGTCGATGAAGTCGTTGACGTACACGCTGCCCCACGCGCTGGAGAACGTGTTGTTGATGTCGGCGATCGACACGCCCATCGCCTGCGCGCGGTGCGGGTCGATCTCCAGCTTGAACTCGGGCGTGTCTTCCTGCCCGTTCGGACGCACGCCGACCAGCCGCTTGTCCTGCGACAGTTCGGCCAGCAGTTGATTGCGTGCCTGCATCAGCGCGTCATGCCCCAGATTGGCGCGGTCCTGCAGCATCAGATCGAAACCGGTGGCATTGCCCAGCTCCGACACCGCTGGCGGCGCAAACGCAAATACCTGCGCGTCGCGGATGCCGGCAAAGAACGCGCCGGCCTTGCCCGCCACATCGGTCACGCTCTGGCCCTTGCCGGTGCGTTCGTCCCAGGGCCGCAACTTGACGAAGGCAAGGCCCACGTTCTGCCCGGTGCCGGCAAAACTGAAACCGGACACCGCGAACACGCCCGACACCGAATCCTTCTGGTCGACCAGGAAGTGATGCTCCACCTGCTCGAGCACCTCGCTGGTGCGCGCATGCGACGCGCCCGGCGGCAACTGCACCAGCACGAACAAGGTGCCCTGGTCTTCATCCGGCAAAAAGCCCACCGGTAATTTCATGAAGCCCACCACCACCAGCGCCAGCAGCACGGCGTAGGCCAGCATGTAGCGCCCCCCCTTGCCCAGCATGTGCCGCACCACGCCCTGATAGCGGGTGTTGCCGCGATCGAAGATGCGGTTGAACCAGCCGAAGAAGCCGGTGGTCGCCATGCCGTGGCCTGGTTGTACCGGCTTGAGCAAGGTGGCGCACAGGGCCGGGGTGAGGATCATCGCCACCAGCACCGACAAGGTCATCGCGGACACGATCGTGATCGAGAACTGGCGGTAGATCACACCGGTCGAGCCGCCAAAGAACGCCATCGGCACGAACACCGCAGCCAGCACCAGCGCCACGCCCACCAGTGCGCCGGAGATCTGGTCCATCGACTTGCGCGTGGCCTCCCTGGGCGACAGTTGCTCTTCGCCCATCACACGTTCGACGTTTTCCACCACCACGATGGCATCGTCCACCAGCAGGCCGATCGCCAGCACCATCGCGAACATGGTCAGCGTGTTGATGGTGAAACCGAAAGCGGCGAGGACGCCGAACGTGCCCAGCAACACCACCGGCACCGCAATGGTCGGGATCAAGGTGGCACGGAAGTTCTGCAGGAACAGGTACATCACCAGAAACACCAGCACCACCGCTTCCAGCAGCGTATGCACCACCTGCTCGATGGAGATGCGCACGAACGGCGTGGTGTCGTACGGCTTTTGCACCTTCATGCCGGGCGGGAAGAATTTCTCCTGCTCTTCCAGGCTTTTATCGATCGCACGTACCGTATCCAGCGCATTCGCGCCGGTGGCCAGCTTGATCGCCAGACCGGCCGCCGGCTTGCCGTTGTAACGGCCCACCGTGTTGTAGCTTTCGCTGCCCAGTTCCACGCGCGCCACATCGCGCAAGCGCACCTGTGCGCCATCGGCCTGGGTGCGCAGCAGGATGTTTTCGAATTCCTGCGCCGTCTTGAGCCGGGTCTGCGCGGTGATGGTGGCATTGAGCTGCTGGTTGGCCACCGCCGGCAACGCGCCGAGCTGGCCGGCCGACACCTGTGCGTTCTGTGCCTGGATGGCGGTGCGCACGTCGACCGGCGTGAGATTGAAATTCGTCAACTTGTCCGGGTCCAGCCAGATGCGCATGGCGTATTGGGAACCGAACAAGGTGGTGTCGCCCACGCCTTCGACGCGGCTGATGGTCTCCTGCACGTTGGCAGCCACGTAATCGGACAGGTCCGAATCGCTCATGCTGCCGTCTTCGGACGTAAAGGCCAGCACATTGACGAAGTTGGTGGCCGACTTGGTCACTGTCACGCCCTGCTGTTGCACTTCCTGCGGCAACAACGGCGTGGCCAGCGACAACTTGTTCTGCACCTGCACCTGCGCCGTGTCCGGGTCGGTGCCGTTCTCGAAGGTCAGGGTGATGGTCACCGCACCGCTGGATTCGCTGGTGGAGGCCATGTAGCTGAGATGGTCCAGCCCCTTCATCTTCTGCTCGATGACCTGGGTGACGGTGTCTTCCAGGGTCTGCGCCGATGCACCGGGGTAGTTGGCGGTGATGGCCACGGCGGGCGGTGCGATGCTGGGATATTGCGCAATCGGCAAGGTGGCAATGGACAGGATGCCGGCCAGCATCACGATGATGGCCAACACCCACGCAAAGATCGGACGGTCGATAAAAAAGCGTGCCATGTCGTGTGCTCCGCCTCAGTTGGCCGCACGCGGTGCGGTCGGGGCGGCAGCCGCGGCATCGGCGTTGCCACGCTTGGGCTGCCACGGCACGGTCTTGACCTCGATGCCATCGCGCGCGCGCGAGGCGCCTTCCACCACCAGTTGCTCGCCGGGCCTCAGGCCGCTGCGGACCAGCCACTGGTCGCCAACCTCACGGTCGACATCCAGCAGGCGCAGGTGCAGCTTGCGGTCGCTGCCCACCACGAACGCGGTCGGCTTGCCGGCGCCGTTACGCGTCACTGCCTGCTGCGGCACCAGCATGCCCTGCTGCTTGACGCCTTCCTGCAGCACCGCGCGCACGTACATGCCCGGCAGCAGGTCGGCATTGGGGTTGGGGAACACCGCGCGCAAGGTGATCGAGCCGGTGGCCTGGTCCACGGTGACGTCGGAGAACGCCAGGTGCCCCTGCAGCGGGTAGCGGCTGCCGTCCTCCAGCAGCAGCGACACCTTGGCCGCGCCGTCGCCGGCCTGTTCCAGGTCGCCGCGCGCCATCGCCTGCTTCAGCCGCAGCACGGCTGCGCTCGGCTGGGTGACATCGATATAGATCGGGTCCAGTTGCTGGATGGTGGTCAGCGCCGTGGCCTGGTTGGCAGTGACCAACGCACCGGGTGTGACGCTGGAGCGGCCGATACGGCCGGAAATCGGCGCATCCAGGCGTGCGAACGCCAGATTGATGCGGGCGGTCTCCACGCTGGCCTTGCCGGCGGCCACGTCGGCCTCGGCCTGGCCCAGCGCGGCGGCTGTGTCGTCGCCTTCCTGCTGGCTGATCGCCTTGATCTGGGCCAGCTCCTTGTAGCGCTCGGCCTTGAGCTGCGCCGTGCGCAGGGTCGCCTCGGCCTTGGCCAGCGAGGCCTGGGCGCTGGCATAGCTGGCGCGGTACTGGGCCGGGTCGATCTGGTACAGGGTCTGCCCGGCCTTGACGTCGCCGCCTTCGGTGAACTGGCGCGACTGCACAAGGCCACCCACCTGCGGGCGAATTTCGGCGATCAGGTACGGAACGGTGCGCCCCGGCAATTCGGTGGTCAGCGTCACCGGCTGCTGCTTGACGGTCAGCACGCCCATTTCAGGGGTGCCCTCCTGCGGCGGCGGGCCGCCCGGCGGGCTGCCGCAGGCGCTGAGCAAGGCGGCAACGGCAACGGCAAGCAACGACAGGCGAAACGAGGCATGGGCACGCACGGGCAGGTCTCCGACGGGAGTTGTGATGGTTAAATCTAAACGGTACGGTTCGGTATCCTAATAAGCTCATCCGTAGCCGTCAAGCATTTCTGCCCAGTCGGTATACTTATGAATTATTGGGAGAACCTGATGCGGGTCAGAACCGAAGAAAAGCGCGATGCGATCATTCAGGCCGCCAGCGAGGTGTTCCTCGAACTGGGCTTCGAAGGCGCGTCGATGTCGCAGATCGCCGCCCGGGTCGGCGGCTCCAAGCGCACGCTGTACGGCTATTTCCCGTCCAAGGAAGAGTTGTTCGTGGCGTTCGCCAAAGACATGTCCGACCGCTACATCGACCCGTTGCTGGACGCGTTGTCACAAAGCAGCGGCCCCGTTGCGGAAACCCTGCAGCGCTTCGGCGAGGACATCCTCAGCTTCCTGTGCGCCCCCAGCTCGATCACGATCTGGCAGACCATCATCGGCGTGTCGGGGCGGTCGGACGTGGGGGCACTGTTCTTCACTGCAGGCCCCGAAGAAGGCGTGCAACGCATGGCCGAATTCCTGCAGACGCAGATGGATCGCGGCGTGATCCGCTGCGCCGACGTCCTGATCGCGTCAAGGCAGTTCGGCGCGCTGCTGGAAGCGGAAACCCTGATGCCTTGCCTGTTCGGCGCGCTCAAGGACCCCTCGCCCGAGTATTTGCGCGAGGCAACGCGACGCGCGGTAGATTTGTTCCTGGCGGGCTATGGGTGCAAGACCGCCGCCGCGGCGTGATGCGCGGTGGCGTAGTTCGGTAGCTTGCAGAGCGCATCCATCGGCAGCCGAGTGCGCGTGTTTCTATTGCCGCCAGGTCGATAAATCGCCTGTTTCCCAGGCGATCGTCACTCCGCCACCGCGCACTTGGCGCACAGGCCGTGCACTTCCAGCGTCTGCGCCTGCGGCTGGAACCCGAGCGCCTTGGCGCGGGCTTCCAGCTGCGAGACCACCTCGCGGTCTTCCAGTTCCACTGCGCTGTGGCAGCGGTCGCAGATCAGGAACGGCACCGAATGCTGTGCGCTGTTGGGGTGATGGCAGGCGACGAAGGCGTTGACCGATTCGAGCTTGTGCACAAAGCCATTGGCCATCAGAAAATCCAGCGCGCGGTACACCGTGGGCGGTGCATCGGCGCCCACGCCCTTGCCTTCGCGCACCCAGTCCAGCAGTTCGTAGGCCTTGACCGGCTTGCCGGCGTCGGCGATCAGCCGCAGCACGTTGGCGCGGATGGGGGTCAGCCGCAGGCCGCGTTCGCTGCAGGCGCGCTCCACCGCGCGCACGAAGCCGTTGGCGTCGTCGACGTGGTGGTGCGGCTCGGTACAGGCGTGGTCTTGGGCGTGGGTGTGCTTGGTCATACAGGCTCCGGCGTCAGGCCGCTCCAATCTTGATGAGTGCCGCATCGATGCGTTTCAAGGCACCCTCGCGGCCGGCCAGGTACACCGTCTGCGAAATATCCGGGCTGACCTGGGTGCCGGTGATGGCCACACGCAACGGCTGGGCGACCTTGCCCATGCCCAGTTCCAGCGCAGCGGCCGCATCGTGCAACGCCGCCGACACGCCCTCCACGCTCCATTCGCTCAGCGCAGCCAGCAGTTCGCGCGCCTTGCCCAGCGGCACCTCGGCACCCAGCTTCAGGTGCTTCATCACCGCCGCCTCGTCGTAGACCTCCAGTGGCTGGTACCAGACCACGGCTTTTTCGGCCATTTCCTTCAGGGTCTGCACGCGCTCGCGCAACGCCACCACCACGTCCGCAGCGGCCGGGCCGGCGGCGATGTCCACCCCCAGCTTGGCAAGCTGGTATTCCAGCTGCGGGGCGATGCTGGCCGGGTCGTCGGTCTTCAGATAGTGCTGGTTGACCCAGCCCAGCTTGGCCATGTCCAGGCGCGCGGCCTTGGAATTGACGTCCTTGACGTCGAACAGGTCCAGCAGTTCCTGCGGGGTGAACAGCTCCTGGTCGCCATGCGACCAGCCCAGGCGCGCCAGGTAATTGATCAACGCATGCGGCAGATAGCCGGCGTCCTTGTACTGCATGACATCGGCCGCGCCGGTGCGCTTGGACAGCTTGGCGCCCTGTTCGTCCAGGATCATCGGCATGTGCGCGAACCTGGGCACCGGCGCGCCCAGCGCTTCATAGATGTTGATCTGGCGCGGGGTGTTGTTGATGTGGTCGTCGCCGCGGATCACCTCGGTGATGCCCATGTCCCAGTCGTCCACCACCACCGCGAAGTTGTAGGTGGGGAAGCCGTCCGGGCGGAAGATCACCATGTCGTCGAGCTCGCTGTTGGCGATCTCGATGCGGCCCTTGATCAGGTCCTCGAACACCACCGTGCCGCCGATGGGATTCTTGAAGCGGATGACCCGATTGGGGTCGTCGCGGTACGGCAGGTTCTGCTCGCGCGCGGCGCCGTTGTAGCGTGGCTTTTCCTGCCGGGCCATCGCCGCTTCGCGCATGGCGTCGAGCTCTTCGCGGGTTTCATAGGCGTAATACGCCTTGCCCTGCGCGAGCAGCTGCTCGGCGACCTCCTGATAGCGGGCCACGCGCTGGGTCTGGTAGATCGGGCCTTCGTCGTAGTTCAGGCCCAGCCAGTCCATCGCTTCCAGGATGGCGTCGATCGCTTCCTGGGTGCTGCGTTCGCGGTCGGTGTCCTCGATGCGCAGCACGAACTGCCCGCCACGGTGGCGTGCCTCCAGCCAGCAATACAGGGCGGTGCGGGCGCCGCCGATGTGCAGGTAACCGGTGGGGCTGGGAGCGAAGCGGGTGCGGCAGGTCATGGAGCGCTCGGCGAAACGGGAGTGCGCCGATTTTACCTTGCGCAGCGGGCCCCTGCCCGGCCCGCCGGTTCAGCGGTTGCGCAGCAGGTCGCCGTACACCACGCAATCACCGCCGCTGCGCGCCGGGCCGGGCGCGTCGTACAGCACCAGCCAGCTGGGCATGGCGCCGGCCAGTTGCGGCGGCAGGTTGCAGATGGCCTCGGCGCGGTCGCTGTCGGTGCCGTGCGGCAGCACCGCCGATTCCAGCAGCGCATGCTGAAAGCGCACCGGCGCGCGATTGGCGGCCAGCGCGCTGCGCGCATCCGGCCACTTGAACAGGCGGATTTCGCCGTTCAACACCATCGTCGGCCCGGCCAGCAGGTACAGATCGTCGCCGGAGTAATGCAGGTCGCGGATGCCCAGCCCACCCAACTGCAGGAAGTGCTTGCGCAGCAGCGTGCCGTCCTCGTCCAGCGGTACCAGGCGCAGGTGGTCGCCATGCGCTTCCACCGCAATCTCCAGCAGCGCCGACCAGCCGCGCAGCACCGGCCCGCGCAGGCCCAGCAGCAGGCGCTGGCCATCCACCACGATGCCTTCGATATCGAAGCCGTTGTCCTTGCCCGGGATCTTCAAAAACGGGCCGAAATGCGGGTCGTCGGCCAGCAGCTCGGTGAGCTGGTTGTGCCTGGCGTCGCCCTTGAGCCGCAACGCGCGGCGACCGTCGGCGGCTTCGCGCACCAGCTGCGGGGTGCCGTCGGCATCGCGCTCGATCGGCAGGCAGGCCAGCAGGCGGCGGTTGGCATCGAGTTTGAGTTTGCTCAGGCGCTTGGCGTTGTCGGCATCGTCGCGACCGGGCTTGGCGTTCTTGCGTTTCAACCCGTGCGAGCCGACCACCCACAGATACCCGTCCGACAGGCCCATGCCTTCCAGGTCGGCTTCCTCGGCACCGTCGCCGGGCAGGTCCAGCAGCTCGGCCAGCGGAAAACTCTGCCCCTCGCCGAAGCGCAGGGTCTCGTGCTGGCCGGGCGGCAGCTTGCGCAACCGGTCCACTGCACAGGCTTCGTCGCCGGCCACCCACAGCCAGTCGTCGGTGAACGCCGCGCCGGAAAGATTGCTGTGCACCAGTGCGCCAGGCGTGAACTCCAGCCGGACGCTATGCGGAATCAGGGTTTTCTTGGCCATTGAGCAGGTGGGCGACGGTGCGGAAGAAGACCGCCAGTACACCACGGCCGCCGCACCGGTGGGCGCCGTGGTGACAGAACGGCCCGTGGCGAGGCGGTGCCAACGCGGCCGCGCGCCCAGGCCGCGATCACCGCACGCTCACTCCCACGGCGCCAGCCGGGCACGCGCCAGGCCGGCCGCCCACTGGCCGGGCCAATCGCGGTCGTTGGCCACCTGCGCCTGCGCGCGGCTGGCCTCCAAGGCAGCGACATCCAGCGCCGCGTACGCCCAGACCGCCTCGCCCCGGGTCTGCGCCAATACGCCGTCTTCCGGAAAGCCCACATCCATCGGCGCGAACACTGCCGCTTCGCCGGTGTTGACGTCCAGCGCCGGGCTCCACGGCGCCTCGCCCGCGGTCACCGATTGCGCAACGAACATGCGGTTTTCCAGTGCGCGTGCCAGGCAGCCGACCCGCACACGGGTGGCGCCGGCGGCGGTGTCGGTGCAACTGGGCACGACCAGCAGGCGCGCGCCGGCCTCGTACTGCGCCCGCACCGGCAACGGGAATTCGCTGTCGTAGCAGATCGCAATCGCCGCGCGCACGCCGTCCAGGTCGAACACGTTGAGCGCATCGCCCGGCTCGATCAGCCCGGTGGCCTTTTCGAACCCGGTGAGCTGCAGCTTGTCCTGCCAACCGTGAGCACCGGCGGGCGTGAACCAGTCGCTGCGGTTGCGGTAGCGGCCCTGGCCCAGATCAAGCAGAAAACTTCCCGCGATCAGGTGCAGCCGATGTTGCCGCGCCAGGCCGGCAAACAGCTCCAGCCAGCGCCCCCGCAGTGCCTGGATCGCGGCCAGCGATTCGGGCAGGCCGGCGGACACCTGCGTCCCGAACGTGGCGGCCAGCTCCAGCGACAGATATTCCGGCAGCACGGCCACGCGTGCACCGGCCGCGGCGGCCTCGCCGACCAGCGCCGCCATGCGCGCAGCGAAGGCGTCGAAGTCCTGTGGCCGGCCGATCGGATACTTGGCAACGGCAATGGTGAGTGGCGCATTCATGGGCAAAGGTCCTGTCACGACAGTGGAAAGCAACGAGCACGCGGCGGCGCGATCGCGTGCGCGCGCTCAAGGGTTCAGCGCGCGCGTCCAGACACGCAAGCTGTGGTCGACCGGGCCGCGTTGCAACTCCGCCCATTCCAGCCGCACCTGCATCCCCGGCCGCGGTGCGTAACCGCGCTTGCGCCAGAACACATCGTTGGGGCGATAGTCCGCAGGTTTGCGCGGATCGTCCGATGCCCGCTCCACCGAGCAGAAGGCCATGAGCGCAAACCGGCCCAGCGCGCGGGCATGTGCCTCGCGCTGGTCGAAGAAGGCGTGGCCGATCCCCTGCCCGCGATACGCCGGCAGCAGCACCGATTCGCCGAAATAGAACACCCCGGCCGGCTCGATGCCGGCGGCACGAAACGGCGCCTGGAACGCATCGCTGTCGTCGAGCAGCGGCAGGCCGGTGGATGCACCGACCACCGCATCGCCATCGCGCGCCAGCACGAACACGCTCTGCGGCGAGGCGGCATAGGCCGCCAGGTACTCGCGTTCGTAGCCGGCGTCGCCCTCGTACAGGTACGGCCATGCGGCGAACACTGCGATACGCAACTGCGCCAGCGCGTCCAGATACGGCAACACCGCAGCGCCGCGCACGGTTTCAACGGTGAGGGAGGTCCTGGTCATGCCGCCATGGTAAGCGAGCCTGGCCGGGGCGATGCCGTGCCGCCGCGCCTCAACGCAACCAGCCGCCATGAGCGCGAGCCGTGCTGGCCGGCTGCTCCCACAGCAACCACACCGCCGCTTCGTCCTGGGCCACCAGCACGCCGAGCAAGGCGTCGCTGCTGCGCGCCCAGTAACTGCCGTTGCTCAGGCGTTGCCAGGGTCCATAGCCACGAACCGGCGTGCCGGTCGGCTGCGCCTGCCGCTGCCGCTGCAGGAACGCAGATCCGTGCGCGCGCAACGCCTGCACGGTACGTGCATGCAGGCGCAACCCGATCACCCCACGGCGGCCCTCGCACGCCAGCGGCAGCGCCGACAGCGGCGAACAGTCCCACTGCGGTGGCGCTGCGGGAAGCAGCGCCACCGTGTCGATCCCGGCGGGCAGCAGACGCTGCGCCCGCCGCATCACCTGAGCATGTGCGCGCATGCCGACCTCAGCGCAGGCTGTTGCCAAGCTCGTACCAATCGAGCTTGCGGGTCACCCACATGATGCTGGCCAGGATGCCGAACAGCAGCAACGAGCCCATCAGCAGCGCGTTGTCTTCGGAGATCAACAGGCTGTACAGCACGCCATACAAGGCAGTGAGCATCAGCGAAAATCCCGCCGCGCGCGTCCAGCTGCGCAAGACGCCGGACAGATAGAAACACTGCAGCCCGATGCACGCCGCCGCCGATACCAGATACGCCTGCCAGAACGCGATGTGCTCGGAAAGGCTCAGCAACAGCAGGAAAAAGATCGCCAGCGCCAGGCCGACCAGCAGGTATTGCAGCGGGTGGATCGGCAAGCGCTTGATCAGCTCGAACAGCACGAACGCCACGAAGGTCAGCACCACGAACAGGATGCCGTACTTGCTGGCACGATCGGCCTGGGTATACACGTCCACCGGGTCGACCAGGCGCACTTCCAGCGTATCCAGCGACGACTGGCTGGATTGCAGCTGCGTCTGCGCGCCGGTAGCCAGGGACGACAACGACCAGCTGGCATCGAAGCCGCGATCGCTGATGGTGGGCGCATTCGGCAGGAAGCGCCCGCCGAAGGACGGGTGCTGCCAGGCCGAACGCAGGGCGATGTCGTTGTTGTCGGCGATCGGTGCGATGGCCAGCCGGCGGGTACCGTCCAGCACGAACTGCATATCCACCACATTGCCTTCCTGCAGCCGCCCGGCGAGCGGGTCGGCCAGCGGGCTCAGCTCGGCATGCACACCGGTCGATCGATCCGCCAGCGCGCCGGCACCGCTTTCCAGCGTCGCCGCACGGCCGTCCACCTGCAGACGCGGCGTGCCCACCAGCCCGCGCACATCGGAAATGCCCACCGCCAGATGCGGCTGGCCATACACGCGGGTCGGTGCGGCGGCATAGTCGAAGGGGGCGTATTCCGCGTGCAGGGTCGCCTTCCACGAATACACCTGCACGCGATACAGGCCCACCTCGCGCACCGAGGGCACCATCTCGCCGCTGAGCTTCAGGCTGCGCGGCGTCTGCAACAGCGCGCCCTCGCGCTTGCGCCACACCTTGCGCTGGTTGCCCTGCTCGTCCGGCTCGGTCACCTGCACGTCTTCGGTGTAGGGCAGCACGCGTACCGGCGCAATGAATTGCTGCTCGCCCGCCTTGCTCTGCGCCACCCGCTCCACCGCCTGGTCGCGGTAGCGCGCGCGGTCCTGCACCGCGCCACGGATCAGCAACAACGGAATCAACAGCAGCAGGATCAGTCCGCCGATGGTGGCGAACCGCAACAACAGTTTCAGGGATTTCATCGACCGTCCTCAGTCTGGGAGGTGGTCAGGCTGCGCCGCGTCGATGGTGGGGGTTTGAGGCGAATTTGAAGCGAATGTGAAGTGGGTGGTCGACAGGCAACGGGTCCTCCTGCCGCAATGGCTCAGGAGATTGGCAGACGCAGCATTGCCACCGCACCACCACCGTCGCGATTGCGCAAGCTCACCTCGCCGCCGTGCAGGCGGGCCACCTCGCGCACGAACGGCAGGCCCAGCCCGGAGCTGCGTTGTCCGGTCTGCGGGCGCGCCAGCGAATAGAACCGCTCGAAGACGCGTTCGATCGCGTAGTCCGGCACGCCACTGCCGCGGTCTTCGACCAGCAGGTGCAACTGGCCGTCCTGCCCCTGCGTATGCAGCCGCACGGTGCCGCCCTGCGGCGAGAAGGCGATGGCGTTTTCCAGCAGATTGACCAACGCCTGACGCAACAGATAGGCGTCGCCCTGCACGGCCTGCGTACTGGCCGTCACGCACGCCGCATCGCACTCCACCCGCACACCGGCGCTGGCGGCACGCTGCCGCACGGCGTCCACCGCCGCCTGCAGCAGGGTTGGCACGGCAATTCGCTCGCGCGTCTGCAGCCAGCCGTGCTGCTCCACTTCGGCCAACGCCAGCAGCTTGTCGATGGTTTCGGTCAGCCGCTGCTCCTGCGCGCGGATGCTGGCCACGAAGTGCTGGCGATCGGGCTCGGGCAACGGCTCGGTCAACAACTCCGATGCCCCGCGGATCGCCGCCAGCGGGCTCTTCATCTCATGCGTCAGCGACTGCACGTACTGCTCGACGTAAGCCTTGCCCTCCAGCTTGCGGCGCATGGTTTCCAGCGCCTGGCCCAGGTCGCCGATCTCATCGCCGCGCGGCTTGGGCGGCGGCACCGGGATGCCGGCGCTCACCGCCTGCGCATAGCGGTTGAGCCGGCCGATGCCGCGCATCAGCCACCAGGTCATCGCGATGCCGATCAACGCAGAAATGCCGATCAACCAGGCACCCCGCTGCAGGATATTGCGCTGGCTGGCTTCGATGAACGGGTCGATGCTGCGATTGGGCTGGGCCAATGTGAGCACGCCGATCAACGTGCCCGGCTGGCCGGGCGCGTAAATCGGCGCGGCCACATGCATGACCGTCGCGCCGGGGTCGCCGTCGCTTTCCGGACTGGAACGCGCGCCGTATTCGCCGCGCAAGGTGCGGTAGACATCATTCCAGCGCGAGTTGTCGCGGCCTACGTCGCGGCCTTGCGAATCGAACACCACCACCCCGCGCGCGTCGGTCACGGTGACGCGGTAATCCACGTTGTTCTTGCGGAAACGCCACACCCAGGCCTTTGGGTCACGCCGCTGCGCCTGCGCCAGGTTGCGCGCAAAGCGGCCGTCGGCGATGTGGCCGGCCGCCAGGTCGCCGCTGGCCATCTCCGCCAGCACATTGGCCGCATCCACCAGGGTCGCTTCCATCGCCTGGCGCACGCCTGGCTTGACCTCGTTGACGAAGACCCGCATCACGAAGAACGCGGCCAGCCCGACGATCAGAAAGAAGCCCAGAAACAGCTTGAGGCCGAGCCGCATCTCAGTGCGCCACGCCGGTCAACGCATGCGCGGGCCCACCCATCGCCTTACAGCTCCAGCGCATAGCCCAGACCACGGTGCGTGCGGATCGGGTCGGCCGGCACGCCGGCCAGGCGCAGCTTGCCGCGCAAGGTCTTGATGTGGGTGTCGACGGTGCGGTCGGCGCTCTCGGCGCTGGCGTCCCAGCCACGGTCCATCAACTGCGCACGGCTCAGGATCGCACCGGGGCGCTGCAGCAGCGCCGCCAGCACGGCGTATTCGTAACGGGTCAGCGGCAGCAAGGCATCGCCATACCGGATGCGGCTGCCTTCGCGGTCGATCGCAAACGCGCCGTGCGGCTGCCAGCCCGGCTCTGCGACTGCAGCCACCGTGCGGCGACGCAGGCGCGCCCGCACGCGCGCTACCAGCTCGCGCGGGGAGAACGGCTTGGCCATGTAATCGTCGGCGCCCAGCTCCAGCCCGAGCACGCGGTCGATCTCGTCGTTGCGCGCGGTCAGGAAGATCACCGGCACCTCGCTGAAACTGCGCAGGTTGCGGCACACCTCGAAGCCGTTGATGTCCGGCAGGCCCACGTCCAGCACCACCACATCGGCCGGCTCGGCGCGCAGCCGCGCCAGCGCCTCGCGGCCCAGCAGGCAATGCTCGGGCGCATAGCCTTCGCTGCGCAGCGCGTACAGCACGGTATCGGCAATGGCGGCCTCGTCTTCGACGACGAGCACGCGGGCGGGAGCTTCGGACATGCCGCGCAGCATAGCCGCATGCTGGCGCGGCCTGTAGCGCCATCGCGGCACAGCAGGCGCTCCGCACAGGTGATGGTTGCAGGCACGGCGCGCAATGCGGCGCCCCTCGACAACACCAAGCGCCGACGCGGCGGGTATGCACCCGGCGCACAGGGCGCCCATGCGCAGCATCCAGACCCGCAGGCCAGCGCAAACCAGCGCGCCCGCTTACACTGCCGCGATGAACTATCGCCACGCCTTCCATGCCGGCAACCATGCCGACGTGCTCAAGCACATCGCCCTGCTTGCCCTGATCGACACCCTCAAGCGCAAGGACACCCCGTTCTTCGTGCTCGACACCCACGCCGGGCGCGGGCGCTATCAACTCGGTGGCGAAGAAAGCCGCAAGACCAACGAAGCCGACGCCGGGGTGATGCGGCTGATGGCCGAGGCCAGCTTGCCCGAGGTGGTCGAACGCTACCTGCGCGCAGTGCAGGCCGACAACCAGACCGTGGCCCGCCCGGCCACGCCCGGCCAGAAGCCCACCCGCCCCACCGCAGGCATCCAGCTCAATTACTACCCCGGCTCGCCGCTGCTGGCCGCGCAGGCGCTGCGCGCGCAGGACCGCATGGCGTTCTGCGAACTGCAACCGGACGAAGCCGAGGCGCTCAAGGGCCTGTTCGCCAAGGACAACCGCGTGCGCGTGCATGGTGGCGACGGCTATGCGGCCATCCGTGCATTTCTGCCGCCACGCGCCGGCGAGACCAAGATCGGCCGCGGGCTGGTGCTGATCGACCCGCCGTACGAATCGCAGGATGCCGAATACCAGCAGATCATCCACAGCGTGCGCGAGGCGCTGGCACGCTGGCCGCAGGCGATCTGCATGGTGTGGTACCCGATCAAGCTGCGCCGCAGCCTGCAGCCGTTCATGCGCAAGGCCGCCACGCTGCCGGCCAAGTCGGTGCTGGTGGCCGAGCTGCAGGTGCGCCCGGACGACTCGCCGCTGCGCCTGACCGGCAGCGGGCTGTTGATCGTCAACGCACCCTGGCAATTCGACAAGGTGCTGGCGCCGGCGCTGCCGGTGCTGAAGAAGCACCTGGGCGAGCTGGGTGCCTCCACCCGGCTGGAATGGCTGCGCCAGGACGCGTGATGCGGTGCGCTCCACCTGCCCGGCTGTCGGGCACTACAGCGAGATAAGGCGCTGCAACGACGACCGCACCGCGGTGGCGCATCGGCGCGCGCTCCTGGGCGCTGCAAATGCGTGCCACTGGCAGCGCCTGCCGCGCCCTCCGCGCCGCGCAGGCGATTGCGCGTGTGGCGTCACAAGCACAATCGCCTGCGCACGCACTAGCTCGGCACATCCGGCAGCCGCCGCAGCCAGACGCCAAGCTCACGACCGGCTCACGGCTCGGCTCGTTACAGTGCCGTGGGAAGCACTGCCACCCCTCTGTTGGCCCCCGACGACGCACCGGATTCATTCACGGTAGCGCGCCGGGCTGGTGCCAGAATCTTCCGATCTTCAAGGAACACCGGTCATGGCCATTCGCAATCGCATGCCTCCCTGGCATGAAAACTTCAGCCTGCCCAATGGCCGCACCCTTCTGCTCCGCCCGATCCGTCCCGAGGACGGTCCGCCGCTGCAAGGGGCTTTCAGCCTGTTGGGCCCGGAGGAAATCCGCGCGCGTTTCGTGCGCTCCTCCGCCGAAATCACCCCGGAGATGGTGCAACGCCTGACCCATCCCAACCCCAAGAGCGAAATCGTGCTGGTGGCCGCCGAACAGTTGCCACCTGGCGAAGCGCTGGTGGGTGCGGTCGCCCGCGCCGCGTTGGTGCCGGGCACCCGCCAGGCCGAATACACCATCCTGGTCAGCAGCTTCGTCGCCGGCCAGGGCCTGGGCCGGCAATTGATGCGCAAGCTGGTGAAGTGGGCGCGCCGCAAGTACCTGGATTGCCTGTTCGGCGATGTGCTGCAAAGCAACGTGCCGATGCTGCAGCTGGCCGAGTCACTGGGCTTCAAGCCGCAGGCGCATCCCGATTCGCCGGAGCTGGTGCGGATGGTGCTGGAGCTGGATGCCTGAGGGGCTGGGATTCGGGATTCGGGATTCGGGATTCGTCGAAGCGGCTCGGCTGTTGGTTTGCTGCAGGGCCCTTGCCCGTCCACCATCGCAGGACACGCCGTGAATGCGTCCCTGGAGGCTCTGGCGCAGCATCCATGCCGCTCAAGGTCCCGCGACAGTGAGCGGGCAAGGACCAGTCACGATGGTCGGTGCGCATGGCGCAAGCAGTAAATTGCGCTCGTCATTAACTGGATCACTTGCCAGCACATTCGATGTCCTGTCGCAGCGCTTTCGAATGTCATAAGCCGGCGATCCGCAGCCGTTGCCCAACTCCTGCAGTGAATCGCTTCAGTAGGCCATCAGCCAACTGTCTGGCGCGGTGTCCTTGCCGATTGAGGGACCGTTGGCGGCATGGATGCCGCCACCGAGCCCCCATGGACGGGTTAACGGCGTGTCCCGCGAGCGGTGAGGGCACCGCGCACTCGACCGAGGCTGCGCGTTTGCTGCAGGGCCCTTGCCCGCCCACCATCGCGGGACACGCCGTGAATCCGTCCATGGAGGCTCTGGCGCGGCATCCATGCCGCTCAAGGTCCCGCGACGGTGGGCGGGCAAGGACCAGTCGAGTTGGTCGTTTCGCAGAGCTTTCAACAGCGCAACGATCAACGCTCTGGTGCGGTGTTTTGTTCCTACTGGTAAGCCACCAGCCAACTGTCTGGTGCGGTGTCCTTACCGATTGCGGGACCGTTGGCGGCATGGATGCCGCCACCGAGCCCCCATGGATGGGTTAACGGCGTGTCCCGCAAGCGGTGAGGGCACCGCGCACTCGACCAGCGCGGCTTTGGACTTTCCAGGCCCCACAGAGCGCCGCCAACAACACAGATGCAAGACCTCGCAACCGCTAGCGAGGCCTGTCCCCCCCGCAACGCCATCCTGCACACACCGTCAAAACCACCTTTCACGCCAGATGGACCGGCCGTGGCGGGGGCTCTGATAAAATTGTGAGCTGATGCCGTCGCCTACCTTCCCTTCTCCGCCGCTGCCCAAGTCCGGCCAGCTCCGCGCCTACTGGCGCGCACCCTCGTCTGCGACGGCGCTGGCCTGGTCGATCGCGCGTGCCGCCGAAGCACATGCCGGCCCGTTGCTGGTGATCGCCCGCGACAACCAGAGCGCGCACCAGATCGAAGCCGACCTGCTCGCCCTGCTGGGCGAACAGTCCGCGCTGCCGGTGGTGCCGTTTCCCGATTGGGAAACCCTGCCGTACGACCAGTTCAGCCCGCACCCGGAAATCATCAGCCAGCGCCTGGCGGCCTTGCATCGCCTGCCCGGCCTGACCAAGGGCGTGGTGATCGTGCCGGTGCAGACCCTGATGCAGCAGCTGGCGCCGCTGAGCTACATCGTTGGCGGCAGCTTCGATCTCACCGTGGGCCAGCGCCTGGACCTGGATGCGGAAAAACGCCGCCTGGAAAGCGCCGGCTACCGCAACGTGCCGCAGGTGATGGACCCGGGCGATTTTGCGGTGCGCGGCGGCTTGCTCGACGTGTTCCCGATGGGCGCAGACACGCCGTTGCGCGTGGAGTTGCTGGATGAGGATATCGACTCGATCCGCGCCTTCGACCCGGAATCGCAGCGCTCGCTGGACAAGGTGGACGCGGTCAAGATGCTCCCCGGCCGCGAAGTGCCGATGGACGATGCCAGCATCGAACGCGTGCTGGCCTGCCTGCGCGAACGCTTCGATGTGGATACCCGGCGCAGTGCGCTGTATCAGGACCTCAAGTCCGGCATCGCGCCATCGGGCATCGAGTATTACCTGCCGATGTTCTTCGCCAAGACCGCTACCTTGTTCGAGTACCTGGACAAGCGCGCCCTGCCGTTGATCGCCAGCGGTGTCTCCAATGCGGCCGATGCGTTCTGGACCCAGGCACAAAACCGCTACGAACAGCGTCGCCACGATGTGGAACGCCCGCTGCTGCCGCCGGACGAGTTGTACCAATCCCCGGATGCGCTGCGCGAGCGGCTCAACAAGCTGGCGCGCATCGAAGTGTGGGCCAGCGATCATGCGCGCATCGATGAGGCCGCCCCGCTCGGCGACCAGCCGCTGCCGCCCTTGCCGGTGGCCGCGAAGGACGCGCCCGCTGGCCAGGCGCTGGCGACGTTCCTGAGTCATTACCCCGGCCGGGTGCTGGTGGCCGCCGACTCGGCCGGCCGCCGCGAAGCCTTGATGGAAGTGCTGGCCGCCGCGCAGTTGAAGCCCGAGGTGGTGGCCGGTGTGCCCGCATTCCTGGCTGCGACCACGCTGCGCTTCGGCATCACCGTGGCCGCACTGGACGACGGATTTGCGCTGGATGCCCCGCAGATTGCGGTGCTCACAGAGCGCCAGCTGTTTCCCGAGCGGGCCAATCAGCCGCGCCGCACGCGTCGGGTGGGACGCGAGCCGGAAGCGATCATCCGCGATCTGGGCGAGCTGTCCGAAGGCGCGCCGATCGTGCACGAGGATCACGGCGTGGGCCGTTACCGCGGCCTGATCGTGCTCGATGCCGGCGGCATGCCCGGCGAGTTCCTGGAAATCGAATACGCCAAAGGCGACCGGCTGTATGTGCCGGTGGCGCAGCTGCACCTGATCAGCCGCTACTCGGGTGCTTCGGCCGAGACCGCGCCGCTGCATTCGCTGGGTGGCGAGCAATGGACCAAGGCCAAGCGCAAGGCGGCTGAGAAGGTGCGCGACGTGGCCGCCGAATTGCTGGAGATCCAGGCGCGCCGCCGCGCGCGTGCGGGTCTGGCCTTGCAGGTGGACCGGGCGATGTACGAACCGTTCGCGGCCGGCTTTCCGTTCGAGGAAACCGGCGACCAGTTGGCCGCCATCGATGCCACGCTGCGCGATCTAGGTAGCAGCCAGCCGATGGACCGCGTGGTCTGCGGCGATGTCGGCTTCGGCAAGACCGAGGTCGCGGTGCGCGCTGCGTTTGCGGCCGCCAGCGCCGGCAAACAGGTGGCCGTGCTGGTGCCCACCACGCTGCTGGCCGAACAGCATTACCGCAATTTCCGCGACCGTTTCGCCGATTACCCGATGAAGGTGGAAGTGCTCTCGCGCTTCAAGAGCACCAAGGAAATCAAGGCCGAACTGGAGAAGGTGACCAGCGGCGAGATCGACGTCATCATCGGCACGCATCGGCTGTTGCAGCCGGACGTGAAGTTCAAGGATCTCGGCCTGGTCGTGGTCGACGAGGAACAGCGCTTCGGCGTGCGGCAAAAAGAGGCACTCAAGGCGATGCGCGCCAACGTGCATCTGCTCACGCTGACCGCAACACCTATCCCGCGCACGCTCAATATGGCCATGGCCGGCCTGCGCGATCTGTCCATCATCGCCACCCCGCCGCCGAACCGGCTGGCGGTGCAGACCTTCATCACTGCCTGGGACAACGCGCTGCTGCGCGAAGCCTTCCAGCGCGAACTCAGCCGTGGTGGGCAGCTGTACTTCCTGCACAACGATGTGGAAAGCATCGTGCGCATGCAGCGCGACCTGTCCGAACTGGTGCCCGAAGCGCGCATCGGCATCGCACACGGGCAGATGCCCGAGCGCGAGCTGGAACGGGTGATGCTGGATTTCCAGAAGCAACGCTTCAACGTGCTGCTGTCGACCACGATCATCGAGTCGGGGATCGACATCCCCAATGCCAATACCATCATCATCAACCGCGCCGATCGGTTTGGCCTGGCCCAGTTGCATCAGCTGCGTGGCCGCGTCGGCCGCTCGCACCACCGTGCCTATGCGTACCTGGTGGTGCCCGATCGGCGCTCGATGACCTCCGATGCAGAAAAGCGCCTGGAGGCGATTGCATCCATGGACGAGCTTGGCGCCGGCTTCACCCTGGCCACGCACGATCTGGAAATCCGCGGTGCCGGCGAGTTGCTGGGCGAAGACCAGAGCGGGCAGATGGCCGAGGTCGGCTTCAGCCTGTACACCGAGCTGCTGGAACGCGCCGTGCGCAGCATCCGCCAGGGCAAGTTGCCCGATCTGGATGCCGGCGAGGAAGTGCGTGGCGCGGAGGTCGAACTGCATGTGGCGGCGTTGATTCCGGAGGATTACCTGCCGGACGTGCACACCCGGCTGACCCTGTACAAGCGCATTTCCAGTGCACGCGATCCCGACGCGCTGCGCGAGCTGCAGGTGGAAATGATCGACCGTTTCGGCCTGTTGCCGGACCCGGTCAAGCACCTGTTCGCCATTGCCGAGCTCAAGCTGCAGGCCAATGCCTTGGGCGTGCGCAAGCTGGATCTGGGCGAGAACGGCGGACGCCTGGTGTTCGAGGCCAAGCCGTCGATCGACCCGATGACCATCATCCAGATGATCCAGAAGCAGCCCAAGATCTACACCATGGACGGCCCGGACAAGCTGCGCATCAAACTGCCGATGCCCGAGGGCGCCGACCGCTTCAATGCTGCACGCGGCCTGCTGGCGGCGTTGGCACCGGGCTGAAGCGCGGCACGGCCTGGCGATCATCCGACCCTGGACAGGGCCGCCAGCGCAATAGTCCCTGCGAGCAGGTGAGCGATCACCTGCTCGTTGCGTCTGTGCGCCACGCCCTGCCCGTTCGATCCAGCCGGAGTGGACAGCGCCAACGGCCGCAGCCCGGTGTCGCCAAACAGCAGATCGCACATGCCCCGCCCATGCAGGGCAGCATCCGCACCGCCAGCGAACATTCGATTCAGCGCTTCGCCTGTCCCCAGGACAGCCCGGGACAGTGCCTTCCTGAGCCTGCTTGCGACGAAGCTGAGCTGTTAATGCCCGCGCAGTGACGCATTTCGCAAAACCGTCATTGCGCTGAATTTGGCCTAAATATTCCTGTCAGGCGCCGATACCAGCATGGACCGGCATGACCCCGCGTGCAGAACAGCGCCACGCCACCCCATGCCATTGCGATCCATCCCGCGTCAGCGCACTCCCCGTGCGGCATCGCCCGAGGCACTCATGAACAGCCCGCTTTCCGATCTCCCCGCGCCGTTGACGCTTGCCCTGGAAGGCGAGATGACCATCCGTCGCGCCGCCGAACTCAAGCCGCTGCTGCAGCCGGCACTGGCGCATCCGGGTGGCTTGCATCTGGACCTGGGCGCGGTCAGCGAGATCGACACCACCGGCTTGCAGTTGCTGCTGGCCACCAAGCAGGCCATCCAGGCCGACGGGCGGCCGTTTTCGCTGACCGATTCCAGCCGCGCGGTGGTGGATGTGATCGAACTGCTTGGCCTGCTCGAAGCGCTGTACCCGCATGCGGTTGCAGGCCTCGGCGAACGCATTCACTAACGGACTGGTGACGCACATGGACATGAACCAGCTGATGCAGACCTTCCTGGCCGAAAGCCGGGACCTGCTCGAAGACATGGAACGCCACCTGCT
Organism: Xanthomonas sp. NCPPB 1068; assembly: GCF_041479385.2. Lineage (NCBI taxonomy): Bacteria > Pseudomonadati > Pseudomonadota > Gammaproteobacteria > Lysobacterales > Lysobacteraceae > Xanthomonas > Xanthomonas sp. NCPPB 1068. The sequence goes on from NZ_CM192986.1 coordinate 3,142,333, forward strand.
CGAAGCCGAGCGTGGCGAATCGTCGCCGGATGCGGTCAATGCGATCTTCCGCGCCGCGCACACCATCAAGGGTTCCGGCGGCCTGTTCGACCTGCCGCAGCTGGTGGGCTTCACCCATGTGGTGGAAAGCGTGCTGGACCTGGTGCGCGACGAAACGCTGACCTTGAGCTCGGAGCTGATCGGCCTGCTGCTGGTGTGCTGTGACCACATCCACGCGCTGGTGGAAACCGCGGCCGACCCCGGCCATGCCGATCCTGCCGCCCTCGCCGCCGAAGCCGAACCCCTGCTGGCGCAATTGCAGACCTATCTGCATGCCAGCGCCTGTGGCGTCACCACCGCTGCCATCCAGCACAGCACGCCGGAAAAGCAGAGCGGGTACTGGCGCATCACGCTCACCCTGTTTGCCGACGCGCTGCGCTTCGGCAACTCGCCGCTCAAGCTGATCCGCAATCTGCGCAGCCTGGGTTCGGTGGAAGCGATCAGCACCGATCACAGCAAGCTGCCGAGCTTTGAAGAGCTCGATCCGGAAGCCAACTACCTGGGTTTCCAGATCCTGCTGCGCAGCGATGCCGACCGCGCCGCGATCGAAGAAGTGTTCGAATTCGTTCGCGACGATTGCGATCTGGACATCGTCGCGGTGCCGGCGCCCGCCGATGCGGCAGCCCTGCTCGCGGCCGAGCCGCTGGCCGTTGCCACGCCGAGCAACGCGCTGGCCGCCGTGCCGTCCGCTGCCGCAGCGCCTGCGCGGGCTGCGCCCGATGCCGGTGCGCGCAACGCCGACGCACGCTCCATCCGCGTGGATGCCGACAAGCTCGATCGCATGATCGACCTGGTGGGCGAACTCATCATCGCCGTGGCCAGCACCAATGCCAATGCGCAACGCAGCGGCGATGCGCAATTGCTGGAATCGGCCTCGATCCTTGCCGGCCTGGTGGAAGACGTGCGCGAAAGCGCGCTGCAGCTGCGCATGGTCAAGATCGGCGGCACCTTCAGCCGCTTCCAGCGCGTGGTACATGACGTGGCGCGCGAACTGGGCAAGGACATCGCACTGGTCGTTGCCGGCGAAGACACCGAACTGGACAAGTCGGTGGTGGAAAAGATCGGCGACCCGCTCACCCATCTGGTGCGCAACGCGATGGACCACGGCATCGAGCCGGCGGACGTGCGCGTGGCGCGCGGCAAGCCCGCACGCGGCACCGTCGGGCTCAATGCGTACCACGACTCCGGCAGCATCGTCATCCAGATCACCGACGACGGCGGCGGTTTGAACCGCGACCGCATCCTGGCCAAGGCGCTCGAACGCGGGCTGGTCGAACCCGGCCGCCAGCTCAGTGACCGCGAGGTGTTCGCGATGATCTTCGAGCCGGGCTTTTCCACTGCCGAAAAGGTCACCAACCTGTCCGGCCGCGGTGTCGGCATGGACGTGGTCAAGCGCAACATCACCGCATTGCGTGGCACGGTCGATATCGACAGCGCAGCCGGCGTGGGCACCACCATTTCGGTGCGCCTGCCGCTGACCCTGGCCATCATCAACGGCTTCCAGGTGGGCGTGGGCAAATCCGTGTTCGTGGTGCCGCTGGACGTGGTGGAGGAATGCGTGGAATTCACGCCCGACTACGCCAGCGACTACATCGACCTGCGCGGCAGCGTGTTGCCGTATGTGCGTCTGCGCGAGCTGTTCGCGCTGGGCGGCAAGACGCCCGCGCGCGAAAGCATCGTGGTGATCCGCCAGGGCGCGCAGCGTTTCGGCCTGGTCGTGGACACCTTGCTGGGCGAATGGCAGACGGTGATCAAGCCGCTGTCCAAGGTCTTCGCGCAGGTCAAAGGCATCAGTGGCTCGAGCATTCTGGGCAGCGGCGATGTTGCGCTGATTCTGGATGTGCCCAGCCTGATTCAGCAGTTGCACCCAAACCAGGACGCGTTGGCGGCCTGAGCGCTCGCAGCATCGCTCCCGCACGAACCGCGTCGTTTGTCGTTACCTGACCCCAGGACACTCGCCATGTCACACCGTCTTCCGATCGCCACCCAACTCTGGTTCACCGCCGCGCTTGCGGTGGCCCTGCCCGTCCTCGTGATCGTCGCCGGCTTTGCGCTGACGCTCTCGCATGCGGCCCTGCTCGGCGCCAGCATCGTGGCCGCACTGATCAGCGGCGCCTTGCTGGTGTGGGCAATCCGTCTGGCCAGCGACTCGCTGGAGCTGGCCACCACCACGCTGGACGCGTTCTCGCGCGGCAACTTCGATGTCGCCCTGCCGCAGACGCGCGACGAGCAGGCCGGCGACGTGCTGCGCGGCCTGCGCAAGGTGCAGAGCGGCATCCGTCATGTCAACGAGGAGATCAACCGCGTCTGGCGCGAGCACGATGCCGGGCAGATCGAGGCGCGCATCGACGTGGCGCGCTTCGACGGCGATTTTCGCACCCTGGGCGATGGCATCAACCGCATGGTGGCCAGCCATATCGCCGTGAACAAGCAGGCCATGGCATGCGTGGCCGAGTTCGGCCGCGGCAACTTCGCCGCCGAGCTGGAGCGCCTGCCGGGCCAGAAGGCCTTCATCAATGACGTCGTGGACCAGATCCGGGGCAACCTCATCGGCATGGTCGCCGAGGTCAACCACATGTCCGCCGAGCACGATGCCGGCGACATCGACGTGGTCATCGACACGCAGCGCTTCACCGGCGATTTCCGCCGCATGGCCGAGGGCATCAACGCCATGGTCGCCGGCCACATCGCGGTCAAGAAACAGGCCATCGCCTGCGTCGGCGAGTTCGGCCGCGGCAACTTCACCGCGCAGCTGCCGTTGCTGCCGGGCAAGAAGCGCTTCATCAACGACACCATCGAACAGGTGCGCGGCAACCTCACCGGTCTGATCGGCGAGATCAACCACATGTCGGCCGAACACGAGGCAGGCGATATCGATGTGGTCATCGACAGCGCACGCTTCGACGGTGACTTCCGCAGCATGGCGCTGGGCATCAACCAGATGGTGGGTGCGCATATCGCGGTGAAGAAGCTGGCGATGGGCGTGGTGGCCGAATTCGGCCGCGGCAACTTCGATGCCCCGCTGGCGCAGCTGCCCGGCAAGAAGGCCTTCATCAACGACACCGTGGAGCGGGCGCGCGGCAACCTGCGCAGCATCTCCGAAGTGATCCAGGTGATGGGCGCGATGGCCGAAGGCGACCTCACCCACACCGTGGAAGGCCGCTACGAAGGCGCGTTCGCCGACATGCAGCGCTACGTCAACACCACCATGACCCGCCTGACCGAGATCGTGGACGAGGTCAATCGCAACGCCGAGAACCTGGCCAGTGCGTCGGAAGAAGTCAGCGCCACCGCGCAGGCACTGGCGCAGGCCGCCAGCGAACAGGCCGCCGGCGTGGAAGAAACCAGCGCCTCGCTGGAGCAGATGACCGCCTCCATCGCGCAGAACACCGAAAACGCCCGCGTCACCGACAGCATGGCCGCCAAGGCCGCCAGCGAAGCGGCCGACGGTGGCGACACCGTGCGCGCCACCGTGGTGGCGATGAAGGACATCGCCAGGAAGATCGGCATCATCGACGACATCGCGTACCAGACCAACCTGCTGGCGCTCAACGCCGCCATCGAAGCGGCGCGTGCCGGCGAACACGGCAAGGGCTTTGCCGTGGTGGCCGCCGAAGTACGCAAGCTGGCCGAGCGTAGCCAGATCGCTGCGCAGGAAATCGGCGAAGTGGCCGGCTCCAGCGTGGAACTGGCCGAAAGCGCCGGCCGCGTGCTGGGCGAGATGGTGCCTTCGATCCGCCGCACCTCCGACCTGGTGCAGGAAATCGCCGCCGCTTCCGAAGAGCAGACCGCCGGCGTCAGCCAGATCAACACCGCAGTCGGCCAGTTGAACCAGACCACCCAGTCGGCCGCGGCCAATGCCGAAGAACTGGCCGCCACGTCCGAAGAAATGAGCGCGCAGGCCGAACAGCTGCAGCAACTGATGGGCTTCTTCCGGCTGGGCAACGGCGGACGTGGCGCCGTGCCGGCCAGCAAGAGCGGGCCGCGACGTGTGGTGCAGGCCGGCCACGCGCCGGTGGTCAGCGCACCGGCACGCCGCACCAACGTACGCCAGATCGGCATGGCGGCGGCCACTGCCGATGCCATCGACGAATCGCAGTTCGCCAGCTTCTGAGGAGCCGACGATGCACACGCACACTGCCAACAGCAGCACACCGTCGCCGACGGCCCCGCAGCAATACCTCACCTTTACGCTGGGTGGGGAGATGTTCGGCCTGGGGATTCTCGGCATCAAGGAGATCATCGAATACCGCGCGCCCACCGATGTGCCGATGATGCCGCCGGCACTACGTGGCGTGATCAACCTGCGCGGCGCGGTGGTGCCGGTGGTGGACCTGCAGCAGCGCTTCGGACGCAGCGCCAGCGCAATCACCAAGCGCAGTTGCATCGTGATCGTGGAGATCGCGCACGCCGACACGCAGCAGGTGCTCGGGCTGCTGGTGGATGCGGTGAGCGAAGTGCTGGAGATCGCCGCGGGCGATATCGTCGACACACCGAGTTTCGGCGCCGGCATCGCGCGCGACTTCATCCAGGCCATGGGCAAGATCGGCGAGCGCTTCGTGATCCTGCTCGATGCCGATGCCGTGCTGGGCAACGATGCGCTCGCCCAGCTTCCTGCCGCCGCGCTGGCGGCCTGACTTTCGCATGCACGCAAGGATTCCCATGCGCCCTGCCCTCCTCTCCTGCAACTGCACGCTGGCCGGCCCGGTACTGGTGGTCGACGACAGCGTGGTCCAGCGCGAACACGCCATGGCGTTATGCCGCCAGCTTGGCGCCACGCAGGTCGATGGCGCCGGCGACGGTCACGCGGCGCTGGACTGGCTGAGCCACGCCACGGCGCCGTCGCTGCTGCTGATCGATCTGGAAATGCCCGGCATGGACGGCGTGCAACTGCTCGACGCGCTGGCCCGCGGCCAGTACGGCGTGCCGGTCGTGGTGGTGTCGCAACGCGGCGGCGCGCTGATCGATGCGGTGATGCAGCTCAGCCGCAGTGCCGGCGTGCGCGTGCTGGGCGGGATCGAAAAACCGATGAACCTGCAGGACCTGGCCACCGTGCTGGATTGCGAGCCGGGCAGCGGTACCACGGCGCCCGTCGCATCGGCGGCGGCGATCTCGCCGTTGATGTCCAGCGGCGGCGCGGCCGCCTCGCGGCTGGACCGCGCGATGCGGCGCGGCGAAATCCGCGTGGCCTACCAACCCAAGCTCGACCTGAAGGATGGCCGCCTGCGCGGTGTGGAAGCGCTGGCACGCTGGCGCCGGCCGCAGGGCGACATGATCGGCCCGGACCGCTTCATCCCGCTGGCCGAACGCGAAGGGCTGATCCATGCGCTGACCCAGCAGGTCATCGACAAGGCCATCGCGCAGCTGGTGGACTGGCGCGCCGAAGGCTTCGAGCTGAGCCTGGCATTGAACCTGTCGCCCCGCTTGCTGGGCGAAGAGGATTTTCTCGAGCAGCTGTGCGGCAAGCTGAGCGACAACGGCCTGGGTCCGGTCGATCTGGTGCTGGAGCTGACCGAAAGCGCCATCGTGGAGCCGGCCAATGCCTTGAGCATGCTGGCGCGTTTGCGCTTGCATGGGTTCGGCCTGTCCATCGACGACTACGGCACCGGTTTCTCCTCGCTGCAGCGTCTGGCCAGCATCCCGTTCACCGAACTCAAGCTGGACCGCAGCTTCGTGCAGGCCGCACATCGCAGCCGCAGCCAGCGCACCGTGCTCGAATCCACGCTGGAGTTGGCGCATCGTCTGGAGCTGACCGCCGTAGCCGAAGGGGTGGAAACCCCGGACGACTGGCGGCTGCTGCGCGAGCTGGGGTGCGATCTGGCGCAGGGCTATCTGATGGGCTCGCCGATGCCCGGCCCGATGTTGTCGGACTGGTGGCGCGAGCACGCCGTGCGCATTGCGCGCCTGAGCGACAGCAGCGTGCCCAGCGATGCGGACGTGGCCTGAGCCGATGAGCACCGCAACCGCCATCACCGAACAGGAGTTCGGCCGCTTTCAGCGTTTCATCTTCGAAGCGGCCGGCATCAGCATTTCCTCCGGCAAGAAAGCCATGCTGTGCGGCCGCCTGGGCAAGCGCCTGCGCGAGCACCAGTTCAACAGCTACACGCAGTATCTGCAGCTGCTGGAAAGCCGCCAGGACCGTGCGGAGATCCAGACCGCGATCGATCTGCTGACCACCAACGAAACCTATTTCTTCCGCGAGCCCAAGCACTTCGAGTTGCTGCGCAAGCTGGCCGCAGAGCATCGCGGCGGGCTGCCGTTCCGCTGCTGGAGCGCGGCCAGCTCCAGCGGCGAGGAGGCCTACAGCATGGCAATGGTGCTGGACGACACCCTGCAGGGGCGCCCGTTCGAGGTCGTGGGCACCGACATCAGCACGCGCGTCCTGGCCAAGGCGCGCACCGGGCATTACGCGCTGCAACGCATCGACGGCATCCCGCAGCCGTATCTCAAACGCTACTGCCTGCGTGGCCAGGGCGAGTACGCCGGCACCTTGCTGGTGGAGCGCCGCCTGCGCGACCGCGTGCAGTTCGTGCACGCCAACCTCAATGCTGCGTTGCCGCCGTTGGGCAGCTTCGATGCGATCTTCCTGCGCAATGTCATGATCTATTTCAACGGGCAGACCAAGCGCGAGGTGATCCTGCGCGTGCTGGCCGCCCTCAAGCCGGGCGGACATTTCTGCATCGGCCACTCGGAAAGCCTGAGCGAACTCGACATCGATCTGGTCCAGGTGGCACCCTCGATTTTCCGCAAGGCATGACCCAAGGATTCACCGTGTCGACAGCGCTCAACCGTCCCACCGCCAATCCCGCCACCATCAAGGCCATGGTGGTCGACGACTCGGCAGTGGTGCGCCAGGTGCTGGTGGGCGTGCTCAACGACGCGCAGGGCATCGAGGTGATCGCCACGGCCGCCGACCCGCTGCTGGCCATCGACAAGATGCGCCAGCAATGGCCGGATGTGATCGTGCTGGACGTGGAAATGCCACGCATGGACGGCATCACCTTCCTGCGCAAGATCATGAGCGAGCGGCCCACCCCGGTGGTGATCTGCTCCACGCTCACCGAAAAGGGCGCGCGCGTCACCATGGACGCGCTGGCCGCCGGCGCCGTGGCGGTGGTGACCAAGCCGCGCCTGGGGCTCAAGCAGTTCCTCACCGATTCGGCCGACGAACTGGTGGCCACCGTACGCAGCGCCGCACGCGCCAACGTCAAGCGGCTGGCCGCACGCGTGACCGCCGCACCGCTGGAGCCGGAAGTCAAACACACCGCCGACGTGATCCTGCCGGCGCAGAGCGGGCGCGCCCTGGCGCAGACCACCGAGCGCATCGTCGCCATCGGCACCTCCACCGGCGGCACCCAGGCGCTGGAAGAAGTGCTGACCGCGTTGCCGCGCGTGTGCCCGGGCATCGTGATCGTGCAGCACATGCCGGAGAAGTTCACCGCCGCCTTCGCCGCACGCCTCGACGGCCTGTGCCAGATCGCCGTGAAAGAAGCCGCCAACAACGACCGCGTGATGCCGGGCCGCGCCCTGATCGCGCCCGGCGGCAAGCACCTGCTGCTGCGGCGCAGCGGCGCACAGTATTTCGTCGAAGTGATGGAAGGCCCGCCAGTGAACCGGCACCGCCCGTCGGTGGATGTGCTGTTCCGCTCCGCTGCACGTGCGGCCGGCAGCAACGCGCTGGGCATCATTATGACCGGCATGGGCGATGACGGCGCCGCGGGACTGCTGGAAATGCGTCAGGCCGGCGCACGCACGGTGGCGCAGGACGAGCACACCAGCATCGTGTTCGGCATGCCCAAGGAAGCGATCAAGCGCGGCGGCGCGGACCGCATCCTGCCGCTGGGCGCGATGGCACGCGAGATCGTGACGCAGCTGCAATAACCAACGGACGTCCGCGTCACGCGCAAACGGATCCAACAAGGCCGCCACACTCCCTTCTCCCGCCCGCGGGAGAAGGTGCCCAAAGGGCGGATGAGGGCAACCGCTAACCAACCCACCTACAACTGCGACTCCAGCGGGAACCAGCCCATCACCGTTGCCGCGCCACGCCGCCACGCGCTCGCGGCCGGCTCGCGCGACCACACCTCCGGCGGCGTTGCGGCGTCGTCGTGCCAGCGCAGCTCACCGTGGTCCAGCGTCACGCGATAACTCACCGGCGCACTGACCTTATGGTTGTACAGCCGCTCGAGCTCTGCAGTGACCACCCGGTCGTCGAACAGCAGCCCCATCTCGGTATTGAGGTTCATCGAGCGCGGGTCCAGGTTGAACGAGCCGATGAAACCGCTGCTGTCGTCCACCACAAACGCCTTGGTGTGCAGGCTGGCACCGCTGGAGCCGAACAGGCTGCCATCGGGTTTGCCCATCGGCTTGAGCTCGTGCAGGCGCACGCCCTGCTGCAGCAGTGGCACCCGATAGTCGGCGTAGCCACTGTGCACGGCGACCACATCGTTTGCCGCCAGCGAATTGGTCAGGATATTGACCCGGACATTGCGCCGACGCAACTCGCCGATCCAGCGCATGCCCTCGTCGCCGGGCACGAAGTAGGGCGAGATCACCTTCAATTCGCGCTGCGCGCGCGCCATCTCGCCGATCAACACCGGCGTCATCCAGTCGGCCTGCGGCGGTGCGCCTTCGGCCTTCTCCGGCGGATCGGAGACGATGCGTGCATGGTCCAGCCAATGCACCGCACGATCGCCCTGCATCAGCGCATGCACGCTCGGCGAACGGCGCAGCCGCTCCACGTACGGGTGCGCGCGCGCCGAGGCCATGCCGGCATCCAGGCTGCCACGCAGCGCCTCCAGCGCCTGCGGCTTTGCCTTCACCAGGGCGGCCAGCGGCAAGGCATTGGGGCTGTTCCAGTACGCATCGAAGTTGCCTTCGGCCTGCTGCACCGTCGGGCCCATCAGCGCTGCATCCATGTCCATGAAGTTGGTATCGCGCGCCGCATCGAAGTATTCATCGCCCACGTTGCGCCCACCCACCACCGCGATGCGGCCATCGGCAATCCAGGCCTTGTTGTGCATGCGCCGGTTGATGCTGAACATGCGTAGCACCATCTCCACGCCGCGCATCAGGGTGCCTTCGCGCGCACGGGTGGGGTTGAACAGGCGGATCTCGATCATCGGATGGCTGTCGAGCGCGGCCAGTACCGAATCGCTGCCATGGATGTTCATGTCGTCCAGCAGCAGGCGCACGCGCACGCCGCGGTCGGCGGCACGCAGCAACTCGTTGTGCAACAGATTGCCGGTGAAATCGGCATGCCAGATGTAGTACTGCAGATCCAGGCTGCGCCCGGCCGCACGCGCGGTGAGCGCACGCACTGCAAACGCATCGATATTGTCGGACAGGATCACCATGCCGGTCTGATCGGCATGCGCCCGCTGCAAGGGCGCCACCACCTGATCGATCGGCGTGCTGACGGCAGTGGCCGGCAAGGCATGGCTTGCCGGGCCGCGTTGGCGGTCGGCGAAGCGGCCGTACCCGTACAACGACAGCGCGCTGCCCAGCACGAACACGGCGATGCCGATGCCCATCCACTTGAAGACGTTACGCTTGCTCACTGCCGGCCCTGACATTCACGACGCGCCAGTGTAGATGCTGCCCCTGCAGCGGCGCGTGCAGGGCCTGCCACGCAAGCGGGCTCGACAACCCTGGGAAACAAGGTCTTTTTTGATCGCTATTGCCGGCATCGCCCGCGCAAGTGGCGTGCATGCCGAACGGCAACGCACGCACCTCCGGGACGACACGACCAGGTTCCGCTCGACGCACCCCAGCTGCACGCAGCCACGCGCAACTGCAGCGACCCACACCATGACCGACTGCGCCCGCTGCCGCAGAGCGCAGTCGTGCAGCGGCCGCCTACCAGATGGCGACACGCGCCTTGTCACCGCGCACCATCGCGTCGCCCGGCTTGCACTGGAACGCTTGCGCAAACACCGGCATGTTCGACGGCGCACCGTTGGCGCGGAAATTGGCCGGCGCGTGCGGGTCGGTGTTCAGACGCACACGCAATTCGCCATCGGTGAAGTTGCGACGCCACACGGTCGCCCAGTTCATGAAGAAACGCTGATCCTGCGAATAGCCGTCGATGTCCCTGTTGGCATCGGGCTGTTCCTTCAACGCCATTTGCAGGGCATCGTAGGCCACGGTCAGCCCGCCCAGGTCACCGATATTTTCACCCAGGGTCAGCTTGCCTTTGACGTGCACGCCGGGGATGGCTTCATAGCCGCCGAACTGTGCCACCAGTTGATCGGTGCGCTGGGTGAACAGCTTGCGGTCCGCATCCGTCCACCAGCTGGCGAAGTTGCCCTTGGCATCGAACTGGCTGCCGGAGTCGTCGTAGCCGTGCATCATCTCGTGCCCGATCACCGCACCGATGCCGCCGTAATTGAGCGCCGGATCGGCCTTGGGATCGAAGAACGGCGGCTGCAGGATGGCGGCGGGAAACACGATCTCGTTGCGGGTGGCGTTGTAGTACGCATTCACCGTCTGCGGCGTCATGTGCCACTCGCGCTTGTCCACCGGCTTGCCGATCTTGTCGAGCATGTAGCGATAGTTGAACGCCTGCGCGGCCTGCATGTTGGACAGGAAACCATCGCCGCGCGTCTGCAGCCCGGACCAGTCACGCCATTGATCCGGGTAACCGATCTTGGGCGTGAAACTGGCCCACTTCTCCAGCGCGCGCTGCTTGGTCTCGGCGCTCATCCAGTCGAGCCTTTCCAGGCGCGCCTTCAACGCGGCCGACAGGTTCTGCACCAGTTGCTGCATCTGCTCCTTCGACTCGGCGGAAAATGCAGACTGCACGTAGAGCTGGCCCAGCGCCTCGCCCATGGCCTCGTTGACCGCGTTCAAGGTGCGCTTCCAGCGCGGCAGCATGTCCTGCTGACCGCGCAGCGTCCTGGAATAGAAATCGAAGTTGGCCTGCTCGAACGGCTTGGCCAGGTACGGCGCCGCCTCGTCCACGCTGTGGAAGCGCAGATACGCCTTCCAGGTGTCCACCGGGGTGTCGGCGAGCATCGCATCGAGCTCGGCAAAGTACCCGGGCTGGCTGAGCGAAAAAGTGCCGGCCGGCACCTTGAGCGCGCCGAAGAACGCCTGCCAGTCGAAGTGCGGCGTCACCGCATTGGCGCCGGCCACATCGACCGGGTTGTAACGCTTGGCCGGGTCGCGCAGTTCGATCCGCGACAACGAGGAGGCGGCCAGCCGCGTCTCGAACGCCATGACCGCCTTGGCCTGGGTCGCCGCCTGTGCGGCCGGAATGCCGGACAGCTCCAGCACGCGTGCGATGTAGGCCACGTACTGTTCGCGGATCTTGGCTTGCGCCGGATCGGTGTAGTAGCCCTTCTCGGGCAGGCCCAGGCCGCCCTGCCCCGCATAGGCGATCATCTGCTCGGAATTCTTGTAGTCGGCATTGGCGCCGAACGAGAACATGAAGCCCTGGCCCTTGGCATAGCTGTCGCGCAGCCACGCGGCGATGGACGGCGCATCGGTCAGCGCATCGATCGCTTTCAACTGCGGTTGCAGCGGGGTGATGCCGGCGGTGTCGATGGCCGCCTCGTCCGACCCGGTGCGCCACAGGTCGGCGATCTTGGCGTCCACCGAACCAGCCGAAAGATTGCCGCGCGCCAGCTGCTCCACCAGCGCGTGCTGGATGGTCAGCGAGCGCTCGGCCAGCACTTCGAAGCTGCCCCAGCTGGTGCGATCGGACGGCACCGGGTTGGCCTTGAGCCACTTGGCGTTGACGAAGCCGTTGAGGTCCTGGCACGCGTTGATGGCAGGATCCAGATCGCCGCTGCCGAACGCCACGATCGGCGCGTCGAGCTTGGACACATCGACCTTGGTCGGTGCAGCCTGCGGGGTGGTGGACGTCCCCTTGGCCGTGTCGTCGGAGGCGCCGCATGCAGACAACGCGACCACGATGGCCACCGCAAGCGATAACGGGGCGAACTTGCTCAACTTCATTGAATTCTCCAAGGCATGACCGCGCATGCGCAGTCGAAAAAAGTCGGCAGCCCGTCGGGAGCCTCCGGCGAATCGCAGCGCATCAGGCGGCGCGCGCTCCTTCGTCAGTCGCTCTGCAACCGGCCACACCAGATCACTGCAGCGGCACCGCAACACCCTAACGTCCGTTGCCGCGCTTTATAGAAACGTCATTGCAACGACAGGCCGCTGGCGCGTCTGCCACTGACGCCGCGACCGTCTGCTTCACCCAACCCTGCATCCCGGCGCAACGCGCCGTCGCAGGCAGTCACCGACGCGCGTAGAACGGCGCCATCACCACGTACACCGGATACGCCAACACCATCAGCACCAGGGCGACCTCATGCCCGGACGCCGCATCGGCCCACGCTTCCATCCGCCGTACCGGTCCGAACAGACCCATCGCCAGCAACACCGCACCGAGCACGCAGATCAGCAAGGCCAGTGCCAGCCCGGGGCCGGAGATGCTGGCGCCGGTCAACACCGCAACTGCACCGCTTGCACCGGCCAACAACGGCCCTACGGTCACCAGATACGCGCGACAGTACGTGGCAGTCATCTGCTGGGTTCTACGTTTGCCGGACATCATGTCTCGCCTGCACTAGCGCGGCGCGTGCGCGATTCACGCCCACGCGCCGTTTCCATTCACCACGGCCCACAGCCTCCTGCAGCCGCACACCACACACGACAGGCGCTGCGCGCGAGCACGCAGCGCTTGAACGCCAGCAGCGATTACTTCGCCTTGCCCTGGTTGGCTACGGCTTCGGCCGCGCGCTTGGCCGCTTCCGGGTCGCCCAGGTAACGGAAGCTGCTCACCTGCAGGTTGTCGTCCAGCTCGAACAGCAGCGGGATGCCGGTGGGAATGTTGAGCTCCAGGATCTGCTCGTTGGAGACGTCGTTGAGGTACTTGTACAGTGCGCGCAACGAGTTGCCGTGCGCGGTCACCAGCACGGTCTGCCCGGCCTTCAACTGCGGCGCAATCGCGTCGTGCCAGTACGGCAGCACGCGCACCAGCGTGGTTGCCAGCGACTCGGTCCCCGGCAATGCATTGCGGTCGAGCGTGGCGTAACGACGGTCGTGACACGGGTGGCCCGGGTCGGCAACGTCCATCGCCGGCGGCGGGATGTCGTAGGAACGGCGCCAGATCTTGACCTGCTCCTCGCCATGCTTGGCCGCGGTTTCGGCCTTGTCCAGGCCTTGCAGGCCACCGTAGTGGCGCTCGTTGAGGCGCCAGCTCTTGGACACCGGCAGCCAGTCCTGGTCGAGCTCCTTCAACGCGCCCTGCAGCGTGTGGATGGCGCGCTTGAGGACCGAGGTGTGGGCAACATCGAACTGCAGCCCTTCGTCCTTCATCAGCTTGCCGGCCGCCGTCGCTTCCTGGCGGCCCTGCTCGGTGAGTTCCACATCCACCCAGCCGGTGAAACGGTTGTCCAGGTTCCATTGGCTCTGGCCATGGCGCAGCAGTACGAGTTTGCGGGTCACTACGGTTCTCCGATTGGGGGCCGATCAGCCTGCGATTGTAGCTGCAGCGCGTGCATCGCAGGCGTGCACGAGATCGCCACGGCCCGCACGCGATGCTGTGGCCATGCACACCAATGACCCCGTCTTCGCCGGTTGGGACGGCAGCACGACCCAGGCGCGACAGTTGCAACAGCAACTGGCACAGCGCGTGGTGCTACAGGATGAGGTGAGCGCAACGCCGCAGCTGCTTGCAGGCTTCGACGTCGGGTTCGAAGACGACGGCCAGACGACGCGTGCGGCCGCGGTGTTGCTGGATGCGCACACGCTGCTGCCACTGGAAACGCATGTCGCACGCGTGCCGACCTCGATGCCGTACGTGCCCGGCCTGCTCAGTTTTCGCGAACTGCCGGCATTGCTGCAGGCCCTGGCGCTGCTGTCGCGCACGCCGGACCTGGTCTTCATCGATGGCCAGGGCATTGCGCATCCACGCAAGCTCGGCATCGCGGCGCACTTCGGCGTGGTGACCGGCCTGCCCTGCATCGGCGTGGCCAAGCAACGCCTGGCCGGCAGCTTCAGCGAACCCGGCCCCGAACGCGGCGATCACAGCCCGATCCTGCTTGCAGGTGCACAGATCGGCTGGGCGCTGCGCAGCAAGCCGCGCTGCAACCCCTTGATCGTTTCGCCCGGCCATCGCGTCTCCATGCACGGCGCCCTCGACTGGACGATGCGCACCTTGCGCGCCTATCGCCTGCCCGAACCCACACGCCTGGCCGACCGCATCGCCTCGCGTCGTGGCGAGGTGGAGCTGCCTACGCAGACGCGCCTGCTATAGGGCACGCCTGATAGGTGATCACCACCTCGCGCGCGGCGCTCAGCGACATCACCTGCATACGGAACATTCCATCTTGGCCGATGCGCTGCACAGCGCCTGACGTGCATGCGACGCTTTGGCTCCCAGTCCGTCACGAGCCACCGCCATGACCACTCTGATCGCCCCACGCGTACATGACATCGGCGGGCTGGAAGTGCGCCGCGCCGTGCCCACCTTGCAGGCGCGCAGCGTGGGGCCGTTCGTCTTCGTCGACCACATGGGCCCGGCGGTGCTCGAACCGGAGCACGGCATCGATGTCCGCCCGCACCCGCATATCGGCCTGGCCACGGTCACCTTCCTGTGGGCCGGCGAGATCGGGCACCGCGACACGCTGGGCTCGGATCAGGTGATCCGCCCCGGCGACGTCAACTGGATGACCGCCGGTCGCGGTATCGCCCATTCCGAACGCACGCCCGGCCCCGAGCGTGCACGCCAGCACGCACTGCACGGCATGCAGACCTGGATCGCACTACCGCGCTCGGCCGAAGAAACCGCGCCGGCCTTCCATCACCACGCCGCCTCCAGCCTGCCGCAGCAGCGCCGCGATGGCGTCTGGTTGCGCGTGATCGCCGGGCGCGCCTATGGCGAGGAATCGCCGGTGCAGGTGTTCAGCGGCACGCTCAATGTGGCGCTGGACCTGGCACCGGACGCGGAGATCGACCTGGATGCCGGCCACGCCGAGCGTGCCCTGTACATCCTGGAAGGCGAGGCGCAGCTGGATGGCGCCGATATACCGGCGCGCCACCTGATCGTGCCCTCGCCCGGCGCCCGCGGCCGCCTGCGTGCCAGGACGCCGCTCAAGGCGATGCTGCTCGGCGGCGAGCCGCTGGATGGGCCGCGCCACCTGTGGTGGAACTTCGTGTCCAGCTCCAAGGAACGCATCGAGCAGGCCAAGGACGACTGGCAGGCCGGTCGCTTCGGCAGCATTCCCGGCGACGACAAGGAGTTCATTCCGCTGCCGGAAACCCCGGCCCCGAAGCCGGTTAATTACCCTTGAAACCGTGCGCAGCGAACGGTGCGCTTCGCCGCCGGTCACCAGGTCTCGCAATGGGAGTGCCCTGCCGCACAGGCCATGCCACACCAACATGCGACATGGCTTGAGCCAGCTCGCAAAACTGTGGTAGTGATGCAGACGTAGGCGCACGTCGAGTGGACGGCATGCCCAGGCGGGGAGCCTGAGGCGATGCAGCGGCACGGGGTCGACGTCGCTCCGTCTCATCATCCACTGCCCGGGGAACCTTGCATGAAGTCTGCATCCTGCCTAGTCGGCCTGAGCCTGCTGCTGGCCGCCGCGACCACCCACGCCCAGACCTCGCCGGTCTGCCCACCGCTGCCGCCCGCCTCGGGCCTGCAGTGGAACGAGCTGGCAGGTGCCGACTATCTGGTCTGCAAGGCAGTGACGGCCGACGGTCGCCAGGTGGTGGGCGTGATGCTCACCACCCGCGACCCGGCCATGACGCTGGCACGCGACCGCCGCGCCGAAAAGGGCCAGATCCAGCAGGAAGATTTCTACTGGTACAAGCTCGATCTGGGCGGCCGCGAGATGCCTGGCATGGAATCGCGCCGCGTCACCGTGGTGGAGCTGGGCAAGAAACGGTATGCGCAGCTGTGGATCGACGGCGCCAGCACCGAGGAACTGGCCTCGATGCAGTCGTTGGTGCAGTCGATGGATCTGCAGCCGGCCAGTCTTGCGTTGCAGCGCTGAGGCAGCGCGTCGCCGCATTGCTGGCTGTCGATGCAGCAAGCTTGCAGCGCGCCGGTTTGCCCGGCGCGCTGTAGGTCACATCAGGTGGCCTGCTGCAGCCGGCCTTGCCGCCGCGAATCGCCCCACGTGCCCGCATCTTCGCGCCAGCGTCATCCCGGCGCGAGCGAAAACCTACCCGCTGCAGCCCTGAGCCAAGGCGTCGACTGGCGATCGGCACCAGCGTCGCGATCGCGCGTTCCATTCCGATCGCGTCACCGCGTCCCCCGGGCGACTGGCAAGCGTTTGTCAGCCTGCCAGCGTCGTTGCTTGGTCACCCATGCCGGCCGCCTGCAGCTGGCTGTCGATGCGTACTTCGCCAGTCAGCAGGCGATGGATCGGGCACTTGTCGGCCACCTCCAGCAAGCGTGCGCGCTGGTCGTCATCCAGTGCACCGTCGAGCACGATCTCGCGGGTGATCGCCGTGCCGGCGGCACCGCGCTGGGTGTAATGCAGATGCACATGCACCTCCGTCAGCGGCCACTGCTTGCGTGTGGCCACCATCGACAGCGTGATCGCCGTGCAGGCACCCAGGGCGCCGAGCACCTGCGATTCCGGATCCGGCCCGGCATCGGCGCCGCCATTGGCCGGCTGGGTATCGCCGAGCCAGCGGTGCTGGCCGTCGTGGATGGTGACGGTATATGGCACCGCAGTGGTGCCGACGCTGACCGGGCGATCACTCATGTCCCTCTCCTGCGCTGGATGAGGTGGCCGGGCTCAAAACCGGCCTTCCTGGAAATCGACGAACGCCTGCATCAATTCCTGCTTGGTGTTCATCACGAACGGCCCGTGCCGCATCACCGGCTCGTTGAGCGGGCGGCCGGCCACCACGATCAGTTGCGCGCCCTGTGCCCCTGCGCGCAGCGTCAGCCGCTCGCCGCCGCCCAGCACCGCCAGTTCCTGCGCAGGCAAGGGGCGCGACGCGTCGCCCTCGCCCACGACCACCGCGCCCTCGAACGCATACGCAAACGCGTTGTGTCCGCTGGGAAGCAGGTAATCCCACTCCACATTTGGCTCCAAGGCGATATCCAGATACACCGGGCTGGTCGCAGGCTGCACGATCGGGCCGACGACATCGCCCACCGCTCCGGCAATCACCTTGACCGTGACGCCGGACGCCGGATGCGCCACCGGAATGTGGTCCGGCGCGTATTCCTGGTACCTGGGGTCGGTCATCTTGTCGCGCGCCGGCAGGTTCACCCACAGCTGGAAGCCGCGCATGCGCCCGGATTCCTGTTCGGGCATTTCCGAATGGATCAGGCCGCGCCCGGCGGTCATCCACTGCACGCTGCCCGGGGTCAGCAGGCCTTCGTTGCCGTGGTTGTCCTTGTGCCGCATACGCCCGTCGAGCATGTAGGTCACCGTCTCGAAGCCGCGATGCGGGTGGCTGGGGAAGCCGCCGATGTAGTCCTCGGCCTTTTCGGTACCGAACTCGTCCAGCATCAGAAACGGGTCCAGCTCCGGCAGCTGCTGGGTGCCGATGACGCGGGTCAGCTTGACGCCGGCGCCGTCGGAGGTCGGTTGGCCGCGGATGGTGCGCAGCACATGCGCCGCGGTGGTGGTGGTGGTAGTGCTCATGGCAGTGTCCCTGTGCAAGGTGTCGTGCGCCCATCATGGGTGCGCGGGATGCGGCGCCCAACCGCGACCGTTGCAACCGATCGTTCCAAACGCCTGTCCCGCTGGCGCCGCCAGCGCAGCATGCAGGCAATCACTCTACGACCAAAGTTTTACCCCGCCACTGACCCCTGCCATTGACCGCAGGCGGGCACGGGGGGACCCTTGAGTGAATCGTTCCTGAGGGGCATGCATGAAAGGGTTCTCGAAGCTGGCCTGGGGCGCGCTGGCGCTGCTGGCCGCGTTCTGTCTGGGCACCGTGGCGCTACGCCGCGGCGAACACATCAACGCGCTGTGGATCGTGGTGGCGGCGGTGTCGATCTATCTGATCGCCTACCGGTTCTACAGCCTGTTCATCGCCGACAAGGTGATGCAGCTGGACGTCACCCGCGCCACGCCCGCGGTGGCCAACAACGACGGCCTGGACTACGTGCCCACCAACAAGCACGTGCTGTTCGGCCATCATTTCGCCGCGATCGCCGGTGCCGGGCCGTTGGTCGGCCCGGTGCTTGCCGCACAGATGGGCTACCTGCCCGGCCTGCTGTGGCTGGTGGTCGGCGTGGTGTTTGCCGGCGCGGTGCAGGACTTTGTGGTGCTGTTCCTGTCCAGCCGCCGCAACGGCCGCTCGCTGGGCGATCTGGTGCGCGAGGAAATGGGCCAGGTGCCCGGCACCATCGCCTTGTTCGGCGCCTTCCTGATCATGATCATCATCCTGGCGGTGCTGGCGATGGTGGTGGTCAAGGCGCTGGCGGAAAGCCCGTGGGGCATGTTCACCGTCATCGCCACGATGCCGATCGCGCTGATGATGGGCGTGTACATGCGCTACATCCGGGTCGGCAAGATCGGCGAGATCTCGGTGGTCGGCCTGATCCTGCTGCTGGGCGCGATCTGGCTGGGCGGCAAGGTCGCCGCCGACCCGACCTGGGGCCCGGCATTCACCTTCACCGCCAAGCAGATCACCTGGATGCTGATCGGCTACGGCTTCGTCGCGTCGGTGTTGCCGGTATGGCTGCTGCTGGCGCCGCGCGATTACCTGTCCACCTTCCTCAAGATCGGCACGATTCTGGCGCTGGCGATCGGCATCCTGGTGGTCATGCCGGATCTGAAGATGCCGGCACTGACCCAGTTCGCCTCCACCGGCGACGGCCCGGTGTGGAAGGGCGGCATCTTCCCGTTCCTGTTCATCACCATCGCCTGCGGTGCAGTGTCCGGCTTCCATGCCCTGATCGCCTCCGGCACCACGCCCAAGCTGCTCGCCAACGAGGGCCACATGCGCTACATCGGCTACGGCGGCATGTTGATGGAATCGTTCGTGGCCATCATGGCGCTGGTGGCCGCCTCGATCATCGAGCCGGGCATCTACTTCGCGATGAACAGCCCGGCCTCGCTGGTCGGCACCGACACGGTTGCGGTCGCGGCCAAGGTGTCCGAATGGGGCTTTGCGATCACTCCCGAAGTGCTGGAGGCCACCGCGCGCGATATCGGCGAGCACAGCATCCTGGCGCGTGCCGGCGGTGCACCCACGCTGGCCGTTGGCATCGCGCAGATCCTGCATCAACTGCTGCCGGGCGAAGACACCATGGCGTTCTGGTACCACTTCGCCATCCTGTTCGAAGCCTTGTTCATCCTGACCGCAGTGGATGCCGGTACCCGCGCAGGCCGCTTCATGCTGCAGGACCTGCTGGGCAACTTCATCCCGGCGCTGAAAAAGACCGAATCGTGGACCGCCAACATCATCGCCACCGCCGGGTGCGTGGCACTGTGGGGCTATCTGCTTTACACCGGGGTGATCGATCCGTTCGGCGGCATCCAGACGCTGTGGCCGTTGTTTGGCATCTCCAACCAGATGCTGGCCGGCATCGCGCTGATGCTGGGCACGGTGGTGCTGTTCAAGATGAAGCGCGACCGCTATGCCTGGGTCACCATCGTGCCGGCGCTGTGGCTGCTGCTGTGCACGACCTACGCGGGGCTGATCAAGATCTTCGACAGCAACCCGGCGCAGGGTTTCCTGGCGCAGGCGCACAAGTTCCAGGCCGCCATCGCCAGCAACACCATCACCGCACCGGCCAAAACGGTGCCGCAGATGCAGCAGATCGTCACCAACGCCTACGTCAACACCGGGCTGACGGTGCTGTTCCTGTTCGTGGTGGCTTCGATCCTTGTGTACGCAATCAAGACGATCATCGCCGCACGCCGCAATCCGCAGCGGAGCGACCGTGAAACGCCGTACGTGGCCTTGCAGCCACACCAGATGGCGGATCTGTAATGGGCACCCAACTCGTTCTGGCCAGCCAATATCAGGTGCACCGCCGCATCTGGCGGCGCCTGATCCAGACCGCGCGCTTGTGCTGCGGCATTCCCGACTACGACAACTACGTGCGCCACATGCTGGAAAAACATCCGGACAAGCCGGTAATGGACTATCCCGCCTTCTTCCGCGAGCGACAGGATGCACGCTACGGCGGCAAGAGCGGGTTTCGCTGTTGCTGATTGGTGATTGATCGATTCGTGATCGGTTGACCGGTCAAACAAGACGTTGAAAAGCAACAGGGCGCGATGCAAATCGCGCCCTGTTGCTTTGTTGGAGATGCGAGAGTGCCTGGTTTTTGGCGCGCTTGGGTCGCGCGGCAGGTCGGTTGCAGGGCGCTCTCGAAGCTGCGGCTTTGCTGCAGGGCCCGTGCCCGCCCACCATCGCGGAGCACACGGATTCACGGCGTGTCCTGCAAGCGATGAGGGCACCGCGCCCTCGACGCTGTGACTTGGCTGCAGGGCCCTTGCCCGCCCACCATCGCAGGACACGCTGCAAGTACGTCCATGTAGCTCCGTGGCGGCATCCATGCCGCCAAGGGTCCCGCGACGGTGGGCGGGCAAGGACCAGTCGAGTTGGTCGGTGTGCATGGATTTCAACAGCAACTAGCAAGCTGCGACGCGGTGTCTTTGCTTTTCAACAAAACCACCGGCCAACTGTCTGGCGTGGTGTCCTCGCCGATTGCGGGACCGTGTGGCGGCATGGATGCCGCCACCGAGCCCCCATGGTGAAGTGACCCCCAAAAGTTGGACAGTTGGGCAATCAGACGGCCAGCGCGGCTTGTTGCCGGTACTTGACCGGGTTCAGGCCCTTCAACTTCAGCTTGATCCGGTCTTCGTTGTAGTACCGGATGTACTCCACCAGTCCCGCTTCCAGGCTGGCGATGCTGTCAAAGCGGTTGAGGTAGAAAAATTCCGACTTCAGCGTTCCGAAAAAGCTTTCCATGGCCGCGTTGTCCAAGCAGTTGCCGCGGCGGGACATGCTTTGTGTCAGAGAGTGCTGTTCGAGCTGATGCCGGTAGGTCTCGTGCTGGTAGTGCCATCCTTGGTCAGAGTGGATCATTGGCCGAACGTCGGGCGACAGCTTCTTGATTGCCTGATCCAGCATCTGACCCACCAGGTCGAACACCGGCCGGCGTTTCATCTGGTAGGCCACAATTTCGCCGTTGTACAAATCCATGATCGGTGAAAGATAGAGCGTCATGCCCTGCACCTTGAACTCGGTAACATCGGTCACCCACTTCTGATGCGGCATCTGGGCGTCAAACTGGCGGTCTAGTACGTTGGGAACCACGCCGTTGGCGGCGCCCTTGAATGCGCGGTAGCGCTTGATGCGTACCCGCGATTGCAGGCCCAGTGTGGCCATCAGACGCTGCACCCGCTTGTGGTTGATCGCCTCACCCTGATTGGCCAGTTCCAGTGTGATGCGGCGGTAGCCATAGCGTCCTTGGTGTTCATCGTAAATCGCGCGAATGCGCTCACACAGCGCGACCTCGCCCGTATCGGGATGGGCCTGGGCATGCATCTGGTAATAGAACGTGCTGCGCGATAGCGCGGCCGCTTCGAGCAACAGCGGTAGCGCGTGGCTCTGCCTCAATCCTTGGACGGCGCGCGCTTTGCGCGCTGCGCCGCCTGCTCTTGCTGGATCAAGGCATCGAGTTTTTTTAGGTAGGCCGTCTCCGCACGCAGGTAGGCCACTTCCTTGAGCAGCTCATCGCGGCTCATGTCCTCGGCGGGCTTGGACGAGCGGGTCTTTTTCATCGGCTTCTGAGGCGGCAATGGAGGTGGCGCCAACGCCTGGGCGCCACCGTCAGCATACAGCCGTTGCCACTGCGCCACCGCGCCGGCACTGCCGATCTGGAAGTAAGTCGTGGCCTGGCGCGCAGACATGCCCTCCTGGCGCATCTTTTCAAGAACGTCCAGCTTGAACGGCAGATCGTAGGACCGGGCCTTGCGGTGGAAGCCACGCCACCCATGCAGCCGGTAGGTCGCGGCCCAACGCCTGACCGTAGAGAAATCCAGACCATGGCCACGGGCCACGGCCTTGACCGAGATAGAGGTCTTGCAGGCCTCCTTGGCGACCTGAAGTTTGAAGCGTACGTCGTATTTAGTCATGAAATCCTCGGAGTTGGACGGGGTGTCCAACTTCCGGGGGTCACTTCATGGACGGGTTGACGGCGTGTCCCGCGAGCGGTGAGGGCACCGCGCACTCGACCAGATTTGAAGACAGCCAAGTGATCGCAATATGCACAGTGAAGGCGTCTCGACCTGATTGCTCAATACGGACAAATCAGGCGCAAAGCGGATGATCTTTGCCTCTGCTGCAGGGTCCTTGCCCGCCCACCATCGCAGGAAACGCTGCAAGTACGTCCATGTAGCTCCTTGGCGGCATCCATGCCGCCAAGGGTCCCGCGACGGTGGGCGGACAAGGACCAGTCGAGTTGGTCGGTGTGCATGGATTTCAACAGCAACTAGCAAGCTGCGACGCGGTGTCTTTGCTTTTCAACAAAACCACCGGCCAACTGTCTGGCGTGGTGCCCTCGCCGATTGCGGGACCGTGTGGCGGCATGGATGCCGCCACCGAGCCCCCATGGACGGGTCTACGGCGTGTCCCGCGAGCGGTGAGGGCACCGCGCCCTCGACCAGACGTGAAGACAGCCAAGTGATCGCAATACGCACAGTGCAGGAGTCTTGACCTGATTGCTCGATACCGGCAGATCAGGTACAGAGCAGCATGTCAGCTGCAGAGTGCAACGTTGCGCGTTGCCTGCGCCCTACTCACCAAGCCTTTCCCTCAACCAGCGCGCCGTTGCGCCAGCCGTGCGAACAACGCAGGCAAATGACGCATCTCGTCGAACACTTCAAGCACACCGACGCGGCGCAAGGTGTCGCCATGGCCAGGCGGAATGTGGCTGGCACCGATAAACCCAAGTACCTGCATGCCTGCCGCCACGGCCGCCGTGGCACCGGTGGGGCTGTCTTCGATCACCAGGCAGCGCTCCGGCGCCACCCCTGCCGTACGTGCTGCCAGCAGATAGACATCCGGTGCCGGCTTGGGCCGCTCCACCATGTCGGCACTGAACACGCGCCCCGCCGCACGCGCGGTCAGCCCGGCCCGTTCCACCGATGCGATCACGTTGTGGCGGCGGCTGTTGGACGCTACTGCCAACGGCAGCGGAATCTGTTCCAGCGCCTCGCGCACACCGGGTATCGGCTGCACCTCCGCCTGGATCAGTGCCTCGCTGCGCGCCTGGATCTGCGCCAGCAAGGTCTCCGGCAACTGCAGCGCAAAGCGTTCTTCCACGCGCCGCAATACCTCGCGCGTGGTTTGCCCGAACGTGCTCTCCAGCAGATGTTCCAGCGGCTCGGCCGGCACGAATGCTGCCAGCGCCTCGCGCATCACCCGGTCGGCCAGTATCTCGCTGTCGACAAGAACCCCATCGCAATCACTGATCAGTAGCTCGTAGACCATTGCACCCATCTGCTCGCAAAGCGCCATTATGCGGGCCGTGGCGTGACCGCCGGCTGTGGCGCCATGCACGTGCATGTGACGGCAGCAATCGCACGACTGCGACAAAGGCAAACGTATGACCAAGCAGACTGGACCGCCCATGCACGGCCCCAGCCATGTCACGAAATCTTACCGCGCCCGATTTTCGCAGCTGGTAGGATCGGCCGCGCTGCAGCGGGACGTGCTGCGGCGCCACCAGGAATGCGATCAGGACAAGGAGATTTCGATGAAGACGCGATTCCCCACCCTGCTCGTTCTTGCGACCTCGTTTTTCGCGGTCTCATGCACCGCCTCACCCGGTGCCAAGGAGCAAACCACCATGTCAGCTACGCTGCAGGACCATACCGTCGCCTTCCGCGACCCAGCCCTGACCGACATCGCCAACGCCATCGCGCAGGGCGACGTCGCTCGCATCAAGGCACTCGCCCCCACCGTCGATCTGGCCGCACACGGCGATCAACAGGTGACCCTGCTGGAATGGGCGATCTGGAACGAACAACCGCGCGCACTGCATGCCCTGCTCGACGCAGGCGCGGACCCATCGCTGCCGGGCATGGACCAGGAAACGGTCGTGCACATGGCTGCCATGGCCAAGGACCCGGACTATCTGAAGATTCTGCTGCAGCACAAGGCACCGATCGACGTGGTCAGTGCACGTGCCGGCTGGACGCCGCTGTTCCGTGCGGTGCAGAGCAAGCGCGATGCGCAGATCGGCCTGCTGCTGGACGCCGGCGCCGACGTCCAGCGCGTCGACCATACCGGCAATAGCCTGCTGCACCTGGCCGCCCAGAGCGGCGCCGCCAGCCCGGCCGTGCTGCAGCTGCTCAAGGCCGGCGTGGACCCCACGCTGCGCAATGCACAGCAAAAAACCTTCCAGGCATATTTTTTCACCACGCCGGATCGTTTGCTCAATGCCAGCGGCCAACAGGTCAGATCGGACGTGCGCGCGTGGTTGAGCGCCCACGATATTCCCGTGGAAAGCAGCCGCTAAGCGCGCTTTCCGTACGACGAACGCAAGGAGCCGCGCATGAGCCCGTCAGAATCCACATCTTCCACCGCTGCAATCACTCCCTTCGCAGAGTCGATGCGCGGTCAACAACCGCAGCCGCAAGACCGCCAGTTTCCGGAGCTGCTGCAAGATCTCTACAGCACCGCCAATCAGCGCCGCGAAGGCGGCGCCGAAACCTTCGCCCCGCTGGCCAATGGCTGGTCGCGCATGGACGACAGCGCGCTGCAGCAGGCCGGTATCGACCCGGCGCTGCTGCACGATGCCAAGAGCGGCTTCGATGCCGCGTTCTATCGCAACGATCAGGGCCAGGTCGTGCTCGGCTTTTGCGGCACCGACGAAGGCAAGGACTGGAAGCACAACATCGGCCAGGGCCTGGGCTTTGACGATGCGCAGTATGCCTCGGCGATCCAGCTGGGCAGCCAGGCCAGGCAGGCATTCGGCGACCAGGTGGTCATCGCAGGGCATTCACTGGGCGGCGGACTGGCCGCGGCGTCGGCCATGGTCAACGACATTCCCGCAGTGACGTACAACGCCGCCGGCGTCAACGACCGCACGCTCGAACGCGCGGGCCTGGATGCGTCGGCAGCCAAGGATTACGCCAGCAGCGAGTTGATCCGCGGCTATCACGTCAAGAACGAAATCCTGACCCACCTGCAGGAAGACAGCATTCCGCTGAAGTGGACGATGCCCGACGCGGCCGGCCACCAGATCGAGTTGCCGGAACCGGACCCGCTATCGTTCGGCCAGCGTCTGGTGCCCGGCTTGATGCTCAAGCATCGCCTGGATCTGCACGGCATGGACTCGGTGATCAAGGCGCAGGACATGCAGGCGCCCGACCAGGCACGGGCCGCATCGCTGCAGCCCGGCAGTCAGCTGTTCAACGACGCGGTGGTGCAGCTGGATGGCCAACGCGACCGGCTGGGGCTACGCGATGACACGGCGTTTATCAACACGGCCGCTAGTGTGGCTGCACGCGCAGGCAGCGACGGCCTGCAGCGCATCGACCATCTGGTGCCCAACCGCAATGGCGATAGCCTGATCGCGGTGCAGGGGCGCATGGACGACCCGACGCATTTGCGTAGCCATGTCCAGACCGCCTCGGCCGCACACGAACCCGCGCACGGCAATGTCAGTCAGCTGCAGCAGCAAAACCAGCAACATGCCCATCCGCCTGCGCAACAGCAGGAAGAACAGCGCCGCGTCACTCAGCAGTAATCGGCGCCCGCCTTACCGCAGGCGGCACACAGCCGCCTGCGGTGCAGACAACGGCAGTGGCATGCAGAGAGATCGCCATGTCGCATGCGCTGACCCTGCCACGCTGGGCCGGCCGGACCACCGGCCGATCCCCCGCTACCCTGCCCCGGCCATCGCTCGCAGCGTGATACCGACCAGGTACGCCAGGTAAGTGCCGGTGGCGTAGCCCATCGTGCCCAGCAAGACGCCCACCGGCGCCAGCGCGGGATGGAAGGCGGCGGCCACCACCGGCGCCGAAGCCGGACCGCCGATGTTGGACTGCGAACCGATCGCAAAATAAAAGAACGGCACCCGCAGCCAGCGGCCCAGGCCCCACAGCAGTGCGATGTGGACGGCGATCCAGATCAGGCCGAGCAGGAACAGCCAGGGGCGATCCAGTAGCGCCAGCAGATCCATCTGCATGCCGATGCAGGCGATCAGGAAATACAGCAGCAGCGAACCGATCTTGGACGCACCGGCGCCCTCCAGGTTGCGTGCGCGGGTGAAGCTCAACGACAACCCCACACTGGTGGCCAGAACCACCACCCAGACAAAGGGCGTGTCCAGACTGAACTGGCTGGCCCAGCTCAGGTGCGCCTTGCACCACGCCGCCAGCGGGTTGGCCAGCGCATGCGCCAGGCCGACCCCACCGAACGCCACCGCCACGATCACCATCAAGTCGGTCAGGCTGGGAATACGCGCATGCTCGGCCTGAAAGCGCGCCATGCGTTCCTGCAAGGCATCCAGCGCGCGCGTGTCCGCCCCGCTGCGCGCATCGATGGTCCGGGCGCGCCCGGCCAGAAAGATCAGCGCCGCCATCCAGACATACCCGACACCGACATCGACCACCGCGAACTGGCCGAAGGTGGTGGCGTCCACGTTGAACACTTCCCGCATCGCCAGCATGTTGGCGCCCCCGCCGATCCAGCTGCCGGCCAGCGCCGCCATGCCGGCCCAGGTATCGCCGGCCACGGTGGCCGGGTGCAGCCAGCCCATGACCCAGAACGCCACCACTGCGCCCAGCATGATGCTCAGCGACGCGCCCAGATACATGGCGACCAGCTTGGGCCCCAGCCCCAGGATCGCGCGCAGGTCGATGCTCAGGGTGAGCAGGATCAACGCCGCCGGCAGCAACACGTCGCGGGCGATGGGGTTGTAGAGCCGCGTCGTGGCGCCGTCGATCAGGCCCACGGTGTTGTAGATGCCCGGTAGCAGATAGCACAGCAACAACGCCGGTACGACGGAATAGAACCGTCGCCACGGGCCCTGCTCGCGCGACGACGTCCAGAACACCGCGCCAAGCGTGGCGGCGATCAAACCAAAGACGACGATATCGTTTTGAATCAGGGCAGAAGCAGGCGCAGTCACCGCAGGCAGGTATCCGGACAAGGGGCCGCCAATGCGGATCGAACCGGGAGCGGCCGATGACGACGAATCTAGCCGACCATGGCGGTCGCGCAAACCCTGCGGATCAGATCGGGCGCATGACCGCGGTGATCAGCCATGCGATTCCGTGGCGGTCAACGCGGCGGGTGCCCCACGGCGGCCAAGGGCAGCGCCCGGATCCGCAACGACGTTGATCAGCACACCGGCGACGCCATCGCCGACGGCGGCCACCGCCGGCTCTGGCGGCAATCGCGGTGGCGACCCACTGCAGCTGCCGCGGATGGCACCCGGCGAACAGGCCGGCAACGACGAGCGCTGCAGACCTGCGGTTGGAACCTCAGCCGTAACGTCGCACCAGGCGCTCGCCGTCGGCCGTGTTCAACACCACGCCGCTCGGCTGGCCGGTGGTCAGGCAATGCAGTTTGGCCATCAGTTCGGCGTTTTCCAGCGCGCCCTGCTCGCGCAGGTAGCGCAGCGGCGACCACTGCGGGCGGGTGACCCACCAACCGCCCTGCTCGGGATGAATGCGTACGACATAACGGGACTCGTCCATGTGGCCTCCGGCCGGTAGGTGCTGCGCTGGAACAGTGGTGCACTGCAGCGCATCAAGGCGCCCGGCACCGACATCGGGGACGTCGTACGGCTGCGATCACGCCAACATGCCCTTACTCAAGGGGCCGCGGGAGAGTGGCCGAGGGCCCCGCGTTTGGCATAGGCAGCATGCAGGTTTGGGAATGACGGCACTGTCAGGCGGACACTGGCACCCGGGTAGGAAAATTCTCACGTGACACCGGTGACGCCCGCCGCTACATTCCGCCAAAAGCAGTGAGGACGTCGTCACAGCCCGTCACCAGGGCGCGGGCGATGCAGCAGGAGTTGCAGGGGCGCTTGGACACATCCTTGGGGAAGGGGTTGACATGTATCTGCTCAGAAAATTCCAGTTTCCGGTCAAGACCGCGATGGTGCTGGGCTATGTCCTGGTGATCAGGGAAGCGTTGGTGCTGTGGTCCTGAGGCGGCGACGACCATCGGCCCGGTGCGTCGCAGGCTGACCGATCGCGCCAGGCGATACCCGTCATCGCGTCTCACTCCCGGTCGATCCAACCCCGTTGCTGTGCGGCGACCAGATCGACCGGGGTGTCCACATCCAGCGCCAGCGCCGGGGCGCTGACGCAGCCAAGCGCTTGCGCATCCAGACCCGCAAACAGGCCACGCAAGCCGGTGTCGGCCTGCAGTGGCACATCGGCCCAGGCCGCGTGGGTCACCACCGCGGGAATGCCGCGCACGCCGGCGTAGCCACTGGTGGCGCAGCCCGAGGTCGCTCGGTCGGCCTCTTCCAGCAGCGCGCGCAGGTGCGGTGCGTCCAGCGCCGGTTGATCGCACCCCAGAATCAGGCTGCGGCGCACGTCGGGGTCGCCCTGCACATGCCGGCGCAGCGCCGCCAGGCTGGAACCCATGCCGGCGGCCCACCCGGCGTGCACCAGCACGTCCACCTCCAGCCCCTGCAGCACGTCGGCAAGTGCTTCCGCATCCGCACCCAACACCACCACGCAGCGGCGTGGCGCGGTCTGCAGCGCGATGCGTGCGGCGCGACGCAGCAACGGTTCGCCATCGCGCCGCAGCAACTGCTTGGAGCGTCCCAGCCGGCTGCCTGCCCCGGCCGCCAATACCAATGCGGCGTGATCGCCGCTCATGGGCTCACGCTCGGTGTTGCGCACGACCCGCGAGATGGACGTGCTTGCACCAGGGTGATCGACGCGGCGGCGCGTGCGCGGGAGGCATGGGCATGCGGCGGCCGGAACGGTGCAGCATCGATCCTGTTGCGCAATGCGTCGTCATAACGAGGAGCTGGTGACATGGCGACGTCGTACGGAGTGGAGACGACCCCAGCGTAGAAGCCGGACCGTGCGTGCGAAGTGACTGCGTGCTGTGCGCGCGCTGTTTGCTGCGGCATTGGCCGCGTCGATTGCCCCACGCATCGACGCAGCTCGTGCCTGGCCGATCAAGCGCGCGTGGTGTTCAGGCGGTCGCCGGTGATGGGATCGAGGAGCGCTCATCCGCCAGGTGCAGGATCTGCAATAGGGGGACATGTGATCCATGGATCGTGCACAACCACGGTTGGCCGCCAGGCCCGGTCGCCCGACGCGTCGAAGCGCAACAAGTTACCCCGCCACCACATTCGCCTGCACATCCGCCACCGCCTGCGTGGCCTCGGCGATGATGCCCAGCGCAATGGTGTGCGGCGAGGAGCGACCCATGCGCCAGCCAGCAGGCAGGCGCAGGCGTGCCAGCGCTGCGTCATCGTGCCCAAGTGCGCGCAATGCCTGCAGACGCTGTTCGCGCTTGTGTCGACTGCCCAGGATGCCGATGCACGCCACCTCCGATGCCAGGCCACGGCTGGCCACCTGCACATCGATCGCGCTGTCGTGCGCAAGGCTGTACAAGGCAGTGCTTGTGTCCAGCTGGACGTCGTTCAAGGCATCGCCGAGCGCACGGCGGTCGTAGTGCTCGGCCGCCAGGCCGGGGGGCGGCTCGCCCGGGCCGTGCGGTCGCAGCACACGCAGCTCGATACCCATCTGGCTGGCCAGTGTTATCAACACCAGCAACGCCGGATCCGCACCGACCACCACCAGCCGTAACGGCGGGCGATGCATGCGCAGGAACTCGCCGGGACGTACCTCGTGCGCAGTGGCGGGATAGCGCACTGCCCCGCTGGTGCGATCCAGCGCGACATGGAATGCCCGACGATGCTGACGCGCGTTACGCCAGCGCGCCAGATGCTCGGCAAGATCGGGCACCGGCCAGACCAGTACACCGATACGGCCACCGCAGCTGAGCTGGATGTCCAGCACCTCACTGCCCTCGCCATAATCCAGCCAGCGTGGCTGCCCGTCGCGCAGGGCCGCCATCGCCTCGTGCGCCACTGCCGCCTCCACGCATCCACCCGACACATACCCGGCAACCCGGCCATCGGCACCGATCGCCATCTCGCTGCCCAGCGGGCGCGGCGAGGAGCCTTGCACGTCGATCAGCGTGGCGATCGCCACGCGCTGCCCGGCGCGATGCCAGGCGGTCAACACCGGTAAAAGATCGTCGTGCAGTGCATAGCCCGGCCACGCCGGCCACGCCGATTCGGCCGGCGTGACATGCGTGACCGGAGCGACGACTGCGCTCACGCGCGCAGCAACGCGGGCAGATGCGGCAGCAACTTGTCCAGCGTGACCGGGTAATCACGCACCCGCACGCCGGTGGCGTTGTAGACCGCGTTGGCGATCGCCGCTGCCACGCCGCAGATCCCCAGCTCACCCACGCCCTTGGCTTTCATGGGTGACGACATCGGGTCGCTCTCTTCCAGGAACACTACGTCCTGGTGCGGGATGTCCGCATGCACCGGGACTTCATAGCCGGCCAGGTCGTGGTTGACGAAGAAGCCGAAGCGCTTGTCCACCGCCAGCTCTTCCATCAATGCCGCACCCGCGCCCATGGTCATGCCGCCGATCACCTGGCTGCGCGCAGACTTGGGATTGAGGATGCGTCCGGCTGCGCATACCGCGAGCATGCGCCGGATGCGCACTTCGGCGGTGGCGACATCCACGCCCACCTCGACAAAGTGCGCGCCGAACGTGGACAGCTGCTGCTGCTTGGCCAGGTCGCCGAACTCGATCTTGTCCTCCACCACCAACGCACCGTTGGCAGCGGCATCGCCGAGCGCGATGCGTTTGCCGCCGGCACGCACGTGGCCATCGGCAAACTCGGCCTTGGCCGGGTCCAGGCCCAGTCGCGCGGCGATGGCCTCGCGCAGCCTGACGGCGGCCGCGTAGACGCCGGCGGTGGAACTGTTTGCGCCCCACTGGCCGCCGGAACCGGCCGATGCCGGGAAGCTGGAATCGCCCAAGCGCACGTCCACCCAGTTCAGCGGCACGCCGAGCATTTCCGCGGCGGTCTGCGCAATGATGGTGTAGGAGCCTGTACCGATATCGGTCATGTCGGTTTCCACCACCACGCGGCCGCCCTGCTCCAGCCGCATGCGCGCGCCCGAGGTCATGACCGGCGCATTGCGAAACGCCGCGGCCACGCCCATGCCGACCAACCAGCGCCCGTCACGGGTAGCAGCCGGTTTGGCCTTGCGCCTGGACCAATCGAACCGCTTGGCACCGTCCTCCAGGCACTTCACCAGCTGCCGCTGCGAGAACGGGCGCTGCGGATTTTCCGGGTCCACCTGGGTGTCGTTGACGACGCGGAAGGTAACCGGGTCCATCTCCAGCTTCTCGGCCATTTCATCCATGGCAATTTCCAGCACCATCAAGCCAGGCGCCTCGCCAGGGGCACGCATCGCGTTGCCTTCGGGCAGGTCGAGCACCGCCAGCCGGGTGGTGATCAGGCGATTGGCACCCGCGTACAGCAGCTGCGTCTGCGCCGCGGCGATTTCCGGCTCGCCATCGGGAAGGTCGCCAGACCAGCTGTCGTGGCCGATTGCAGTGATCTTGCCGTTGCGCTCGGCGCCGATGCGGATGCGCTGCACCGTGGCCGGGCGATGGGTCGTGTTGTTGGCGATCAACGGCCGCGGCAGCATCACCTTGACCGGGCGGCCGACCTCGCGTGCCGCCAGCGATGCCAGCAATGCGTCGGCGCGCAGGAACAACTTGCCGCCAAACCCGCCGCCGACATAAGGCGACATGATGCGCACGTTTTCCCGCGGGATACCGAGCGTGGTGGCCAGATCGCCGGCGCCCCAGTTGATCATCTGGTTGGAGGTCCACACGCTGAGCTTGTCACCTTCCCACATCGCGATCGAGGCGTGCGGTTCCATCATCGCGTGCGAGTGGTCCGGCGTGGTGTATTCGGCATCCAGTTGCACCGGCGCAGCGGCGAACGCGCCGTTGAAGTCGCCGACATCGCTGTTCGGCGCGCCGCCGGCCTTGGTGACCTTTGCGCTGTCGCGTGCCTTGTCCAGATCGTACACACCGACATGGCGGCCGTAGTCCACCTTGATCAGCTGGCCGGCGGCGCGTGCCTGCTCGAAGGTTTCCGCCACCACCACTGCAATCGCCTGGTGGTAGTGCTGAATCTCCGGCCCGCCCAGCAGCTTGGCCGTGTTGCGCTTGCCCTTCTGCAGCTTGCCGGCGTTCTGCGCGGTAATGATGCCAAGCACGCCCGGGGCCGCCCGTGCAGCGCTCAGATCGATGCTGCGGATGGTGCCCTTGGCAATTCCGGCGCCCACCACGTGCCCGTAGGCGGCATGTCCGGGCAGGTCGTGGTGCTCGTACGCATACGGCGCCTGGCCGGTGGTCTTGAGTGGCCCGTCGATGCGGTCGACGGGCTTGCCGACGAGCTTGAGTTGATCGATGGGGTTGGTACCGGCGGGAGTGTCAAATTTCATATCAGGCCCTCGTGTCGGCCAGGATCGCGGTCAGGGTGCGCTCGACTAGCGGCACCTTGAAGGCGTTGTGTTCGGTGGGCTGTGCGCCGTCCAGCAGCACAGCGGCGATGGCACGTGCGCCCTGCCGCGACTGCGCCTCGGCCGCCTCGCTGCGCCAGGGCTTGTGCGCCACGCCGCCCACGCCAACGCGGGCGCTGCCGTCGCGCTGCACGACAGCGGCCACCGAAACCAGCGCGAATGCATACGAGGCGCGGTCACGCACCTTGCGATACACATGCGTTCCACCCAGCGGCTTGGGCAGGGTCACCGCGGTGATCAGTTCGCCGCGCTCCAGGACGGTTTCCAGATGCGGTGTGGTGCCCGGGGCGCGATAGAAATCGGCCAGCGGCACCGCGCGCGTCTGTCCATCCGGACGGACCGTCTCCACCACCGCGTCCAGCACGCGCATGGCAATGGCCATGTCGCTGGGATGGGTGGCGATGCAGGCCTCGCTGGCACCGATCACGGCCAACTGCCGGTTGAAGCCGCCGATGGCCGCGCACCCGCTGCCGGGCAAACGCTTGTTGCACGGTTGATTGGTGTCGTAGAAATACGGGCAGCGCGTGCGCTGCAACAGGTTGCCGGCCGTGGTGGCGCGATTGCGCAACTGGCCCGACGCGCCCGCCAGCAACGCACGCGACAACACCGCGTAATCGCGGCGCACACGTGCATCGGCGGCCAGGTCGGTATTGCGCACCAGGGCCCCGATGCGCAAGCCGCCATCGGGCGTGGCCTCGATGGTGTCCAGGCTCAAGCCGTTGACATCGATCAGATGCGACGGCGTTTCGATCTGCAGCTTCATCAGATCCAGCAGGTTGGTGCCGCCGGCGATGAACTTCGCACCGGGCTGCCGCGCCGCCTTGGCGGCCGCATCCGCAGGCGAGGTGGCGCGCTCGTAACTGAAAGCCTTCATGCGCGGTCTCCTGCAACATCGTTGATCGCATCGACGATGTTGGAATACGCACCGCAGCGGCAGATGTTGCCGCTCATGCGTTCCTGCAGTTCCGGCGTGGTCAGCCGGGTCCTGGCGGTCAGGTCTTCAGTGACATGGCTGGGGATGCCGCGCTTCACTTCGTCGAGCACGGCAACTGCCGAGCAGATCTGGCCGGGTGTGCAATAGCCGCATTGGTAGCCGTCGTGCTTGACGAAGGCCGCCTGCATCGGATGCAGCTTGTCCGGTGTGCCCAGGCCTTCGATGGTGGTGACCTTGGCGCCCTGATGCATCACCGCCAGCGACAGGCAGGAATTCATGCGCTGCCCATCGACGATGACCGTACAGGCGCCGCACTGGCCGTGATCGCAGCCTTTCTTGGTGCCGGTCAGCTGCAGATGCTCACGCAGTGCGTCCAGCAACGTGGTGCGGTTATCCAGGGTCAGTGTCACCGGCTTGCCGTTGACTTCGAAGGCAACCTGGCTGGAGGCGTTGGCCGGCTCGACTGCCTTCCGCTGCGACATGGCAGTGGCAGCAGTGGCGGCCATCGACTGGGTTGCGGCAACGCTGGCTGCCGACGCCGTGCCAGCGATCAGTACCTCGCGACGGGTCATCTTGATATCTCTCATGGCTGGCATCTCCAACAATGCTGGCTTATTCAGTTCTTTATCAATGTGCAGCGCCGCCGGTCACAAGCGCGTGAGTACCGACGCCTGTTGCTCACACCTTGGGGAACGACCGGTCCAGTGCCGGCACATACAAACTGCAGTGATGTTGCGTCTGCATACATCCATGGAACGTGCTCATCACGGCGCAGCGCCAGCGCATGCGCGGATGCAGTGTCTTGCATGCAACGATGAAGCAGCGTCATTCAGCGTCGACGGCGTTGGAGCTATCGACGCGGGCTGCTGCAGCACCGCAGACATTCTTCGCTACGCATCGCGGTCCTGATGCTGTGATGCAATTTGCAGTGTGCGTTTTATCAGCGTGCCGGCTCCGCGGTCAGTGAGCCGGCATCGCCGGGTGGGCCAAGGCGTCAGAACTCCAGCACGATCTTGCCCAGATGGCCTCCGGACTTCTGCAAGGCGAATGCTTCGCCGATGTCGTCGAGTGCGTAGGCCCGGTCGATCACCGGACGCAGCGGCAAGCTGTCGAGCGCCCGCACCAGCGCCTGCTGATGCCGGCGGCTGCCCACGACCAGCCCCTGCAGACGTTGCTGGCGGCCCATCATCTCCGCTGTCGGCACCGGCCCGGCGGCGCCGGTCAGTACGCCGATCAAGGCGATGTGCCCGCCCACACGCGCCGCGCGGATCGACTGCGCGAGCGTGCCAGGCCCACCGACCTCGACCACATGGTCCACACCACGCCCGTCGGTGATCTCCAGCACCTGCTTCGACCATTCGGCATGCTGGCGATAATTGATCAGATGGTCGGCGCCCAGCGCCCGCAGCTTGTCCAGCTTCTCGTCCGACGACGAGGTGGCGATCACGGTCGCGCCCATGGCCTTGGCGAGCTGCAGCGCAAAGATCGATACGCCGCCGGTGCCCAGCACCAGCACCGTGTCGCCCGCCTTCAGGCCACCATTGGCCACCAGGGCGCGCCAGGCGGTGACGCCGGCCGTGGTCAGGGTGGCGGCTTCGGCATGACTGTAGCCGGCCGGCGCATGGGTGAACGCGTGCGCAGCGGTGACCACCGCCGAGCGCGCGTATCCATCGACCCCGTCGCCCGGGGTGGTGGCGAAGCCCGCATGCAGCGGCTCGCCGTCCAGCCAGGACGGGAAGAAGGTGGACACCACGTGGTCACCCACCGCGAACTCGCTGACGTCCGGGCCGACCGCTTCGATCACCCCGGCGCCATCGGACATGGGGATGCGTCCGTCCGCCGTCGGCATCTGGCCAAGCACGATGCCCAGATCGTGGAAGTTGAGCGAACTGGCATGCAGACGCACACGGATCTGTCCGCGTGCGGGCTGCCCCGGGTCGGCCACATCGACCGACTGCAATGCATCCAGACCGCCGGGTTGCGAGAGACGAATGGCGCGCATGAGAGCTCCTCGGATAACGAATCGACTCCCGGAATACCACGCACAACGTGATGCGGATGCAGTCGAGCTGGCTTGCATCGCGACAGCGGTCACGCCGGACGCTGATGCAGTACCGCCGCGCGACGGCCGCACGCGGCAAGCGGGCTGCAGCGCAGCAGTGCGCTGCCAATCACAGATCGGCACTGTGGCTGCGCGGCTGCACACGGTTGCCACTGCGGCCACGCGTAGGCTGGCACACCGGTTGCATCGCCCTGGTGTCCATACAGGTAGCCACAGTGACGTCAACAACCAAGCGGTGGCGCCAACGTGCACAACGCATCGCGTTGCACTTCGTGCTGACCATTTCGTGGCTACTGCTGCTCGGTTCGGAGTACTGGTCCATCCACGAGGAACGCGCGAGCGCCCTGCGCAGCGCCGAGGCGCAGTCGTTGAATCTGGCCAATTCGCTGGCCCAGCATGCCAGCGACACCCTGTCCATCGCCGACGCGGTGCTGTCGGGCCTGGTCTCGCGGGTCGAACACGATCAAGGCAACAACGGCGCGCACTCGGCGATGCACGAGTTTCTGGTCCGTGAGGCCAGGCGCTCGGACCGCCTGCATGGCATCTTCATCTATGCGGCCGATGGCAGCTGGGTCAGCTCATCGCTGGACAGCACGCCCCGCACCCACAACAACGCCGACCGCGCCTATTTCAGATATCACCGCGACCACCGCGATGCATTGTCGCTGGTGGGCCCACCCGTGCGGAGCCGTTCCGATGGCAGCTGGGTGATGACCCTCAGTCGCCGGCTCAACGACAGCGATGGCGAATTTGCCGGTGTGGTGCTGGTGACGCTGCAGCTGAAGTATTTCCAGCATTACTACAGCACCTTCGAAGTCGGCCCGAACGGCACCATCGGCATGACCAACGACGATGGCATCGTGCTGGTACGCCGGCCCGACAAACAGGACGTCATCGGCACCTCGATCGCGGGCACCTCGATCTACGTCACCATGCGCGCACGCAAGCACGGCACTGCGACCTATCGTTCGCCGATCGACGGCGTGGAGCGCATCTCCAGCTTCGCTCCGGCGCGCCCGTATCCGTTGACCGTGCTGACCGGTGTGTCGGTGGACGATGCGCTGGCCAATTGGCGGCAGGCAGCAAGCCAGCGGATCGTGATTGCCGCACTCGGCTGCATCGTGCTGCTGGGCGTGGGCATCTGGCTGGACCTG
The DNA here is from genome assembly GCF_041479385.2 of Xanthomonas sp. NCPPB 1068. Classification (NCBI taxonomy): domain Bacteria; kingdom Pseudomonadati; phylum Pseudomonadota; class Gammaproteobacteria; order Lysobacterales; family Lysobacteraceae; genus Xanthomonas; species Xanthomonas sp. NCPPB 1068. The sequence goes on from NZ_CM192986.1 coordinate 3,179,091, forward strand.
CAACTGCGCCGCATGCATCGCAACGAGGCCAAGCTCAGCTCCGAAGCCTGGGTGGATGCGCTGACCGGCATCGCCAACCGGCGCGCGTTCGACTACCGCCTGTCGCAAGCATTGCGCGAAGCCGTGCACCTGCAGTCGCCGTTATCGGTGCTGATGATCGATGTGGACCACTTCAAGCTCTACAACGACACCTATGGCCATGTGAATGGCGATGCCTGCCTGCGCCTGATTGCCGGCGCCATCGCGGCCTGCTCGCGCCGCAGCGAGGACGTGGCGGCACGCTACGGTGGCGAAGAGTTCGGCATGATCCTGCCGCATACCGATGCCGCCGGCGCGTTGCGCCTGGCCGATGCCGTACGCAGCGCCGTGGCCGGTCTGGGCCTGATGCATCTGTCCAGCCCAACCAGCGCGCATGTCACCGTCAGCGTGGGCGCCGCGACCTTCGAACCGGGCGAAACACCGCAGACGCCGGATGCCATCGTGCACGACGCCGATTCGGCGCTCTACCGCGCCAAGCAAAGCGGGCGGGATCGCACATCGGCGTAGTCAGGCGCCAGTCCGGTCGCTGTCTCGCCGACAACGTCATCCGCTGCTGGACAGCGAGCCATCCCGCCAGCCGGTGACGCCCGGTCCCCGATGACACTGAATGCAGAAGGCCCGCACATGGCGGGCCTTCCGGATGACGAGGGCGACAACGCGGCTCAGAACGGGATGTCGTCGTCGGCGAAATCGTCCATCGGCGGCGCCGATTGCTGCTGGGCCGGCTGCTGACGACGCGGCGCGTAATCCTGCCCGCCGCCCTGCCCGCCGCCGTATCCGCCACCGCCCTGCCCGCCACCGCCTTGCTGCTGACGCGGGGCCTGCGAGCGCTGCGGACGATCTCCGCCCATGCCGCCGCCGCCACCTTCACCACGGCCGCCGAGCATCTGCATCTCGTTGGCGACGATGTCGGTGCTGTACTTTTCCACGCCGTCCTGCCCGGTGTACTTGTCGTAGCGCAGCTCGCCTTCGACATACACCTGCGAGCCCTTGCGCAGGTACTCGCCGGCGATTTCACCCAGCTTTCCAAAAAAGACCACGCGGTGCCACTCGGTGCGTTCCTGGTTGTTGCCGTCGCGGTCCTTGCGCACGCTGGTGGTGGCAAGGCTCACGCGGGTGATGGCCATGCCGGCCTGGGTGTACTTGGTGTCGGGATCGTTGCCGAGGTTGCCGACGAGGATGACTTTGTTGATGCCGCGGGCCATAGGTGCTTCCGAGATGATGCGCTGGCGCCGGGAGCGCGCAACGATGAATGTCTGTGCGGCAATGTTACCGCACCTGCCTGTCGGCGGTCGTGGCGGGTTGCCGCGCGGCGCTGCCGGGCAAGCGCCCTGCCGGGGGTCGGGAATCCAGCCCACGCAGGCCTTTGCGGGGCCCGGCCCGGCCCCGCGGGCCGCAAATGTGAAGCCACCGGTTGGGTCCGGCGGGACGGATCCGGCCCGGGCACCTATAATCGACGCACATCACGAACGCCTGCGCATGACCATCGCCGAAGACCTCCCCACCGTGCTGGGCCTGCCCCAGATCCAGTCCCTCGCCGCGCCAGACATGGCCGCGGTCGATGCACTGATCCGTCGCCGCCTGGCCTCGGACGTCGTGCTGATCAACCAGATCGCCGATCACATCATCTCCGCTGGCGGCAAACGCCTGCGTCCGATGCTGGTGATGCTGGCCGGCCACGCCGCCGGCGGCTCCGGCCCGGAGCACCACCAACTGGCGGCGATCATCGAATTCATCCACACCTCCACGCTGCTGCACGACGACGTGGTGGACGAGTCGGACCTGCGCCGCGGCCGCAGCACCGCCAACGCGCTGTGGGGCAACGCGCCCAGCGTGCTGGTCGGCGACTTCCTGTACTCGCGCAGCTTCCAGTTGATGGTGGAGCTGGACCGCATGGAGGTGATGCAGATCCTGGCCGACACCACCAACCGCATCGCCGAAGGCGAGGTGCTGCAGCTGCTGCACGTGCACAACCCCGACACCGACGAAGCCGCCTACCTGCGGGTGATCGAGCGCAAGACCGCAGTGCTGTTCGCTGCCGGCACGCGCCTGGGCGCACTGGCCTCCGGTGCGGACGCCGCGGTGCAGCAGCAGCTGTACGACTACGGCATGCAGCTGGGCTTTGCGTTCCAGATTGCCGACGACGTGCTGGACTACGCCGCGGAGGCAGCCGACCTGGGCAAGAACCTGGGCGACGACCTGGCCGAAGGCAAGGCCACGCTGCCGCTGATCCACGCCATGGCGCATTCGGACGCGCCCACCCGGCAGCGCCTGCGCACCATCGTCGAACAAGGCGATGCAGCGGCGATGCCCGAGGTGCTGGCCGCCATCCAGGCCACCGGTGGCCTGGATTACAGCCGCGCGCGCGCTGCCGAATATGCCGCCGCCGCCGAACGCGCGCTGGACAGCCTGCCGCACAGCCCGGCGGTGGCCGCCTTGCGTGGACTGGCACGTTACGCGGTCGAACGTACGCATTGATCGGGCGCGCTGCGCGCGCCGGACGGGCTTCGGGATTCGGGATTCGGGATTCGAAACGGCGGCTTGGCCGCACGTTGACGAATCCCGGCACCCGATGGCACAGCGCGGTTCAACACAGGCCCCTGAGTACAACCTCACGGGAAGATTCGAAGGAAGGGACCACGCTTTTGCGAATCCCAAATCCCGAATCTCCAATCTCCGCTATCGACCAAACCGCTCCTCAAAGAAATCGCCCAGCATGCGGTAGGCACGTTTGGCCGCGCGCGGGTTGTACAGGCAGCCCGGCGGGCTGTTGGCATCGGCTTCGGCAAAGCAATGCACCGCCCCGCTGAAATTGACGAACTGCCAATCGGCGCCGGCGCCATTCATCTCGGTTTCGAACGCCGCAATATCCGCCTTGGTCACGCTCTTGTCGTCGGCGCCATTGAGCACCAGCAGCGGTGTTTTGGCCGAACCGGCAGCGGCAGGAGCGGGCGTGGCGATGCCGCCGTGCAGGCTGACCACGCCGGCCAGCTGCGCGCCGGCGCGGACCAGCTCCAGCACCGTGGTGCCGCCGAAACAGAAGCCCACCGCGCCGATCCGTGACGCGTCCAGCGGCGCCTTGCCGGCCTGCGCCTTGAGCACATCCACCGCCTTGAGCGCACGTGCCTGCAAGGTGGGCCGGTCATCGCGCAGCTTCTTGGCCTGGGCACCGGCTTCGGTGTCGTCCTTGGGGCGGATGCCCTTGCCGTACACGTCGGCCACCAGCACCACGTAATCGTCGCCAGCCAGCTGTTTGGCCTTGGTCACCGCCGAGTCGTTCACGCCGCGCCAGTTGGGCACCATCACCAGGCCGGGGCGCGTGGCAGCGCCGGCATCGTCGTAGACCAGCACGCCGCTAAAGGTGTCCTTGCCGATCTTCCATTCCAGCGGCTTGGCCTGCATCGCCGCCATCGCCGGAAATGTCAACGACGCCAGAACGCCGACCAGACCCACACCGCTCCACGACCATTGCTTGTGCATGCGCTTGCTCCGGGGATTTGCCGCGAGTGTAGGCCCAGCCGCCGTGCAGGCGTGGTCGCGATGCGCGCCGGCAGCGGAATCGCCTGCCCGATCACCGGCTGGTCGTGAACCGGCTAACGGTTCGCGCCGATACCGATGGGCGGGTTGGCCGCAGACACCAGGGCAACGCGCTTCACTGCACACCGCCTGGAAGTGCGCAGGCATGGACTCGCTGACCTCAGTCAGCTGCGCGACGAGTCGGCCGCACTGCCACCTGACCGCAAGCGATGCGGTGGCGCGGGCAGGCGAACAACGTCCTTACTGCACGCCCAGGCCCGGGATCGCGCTGATCGCCGCAGGGTCGAACCCCGCCAGCTGGGCAAAATGCCGGCCACGCGCCACGTAATCGCTGTAGGCGCCGAAGCTGGGCGCGCCGGGCGACAGCAGCACCACGCCGCCCTGCTCGCCCAGTGCATCGCGCGCCAGCTGCATGGCGTGTTCCAGGTCGGCGGCGGCATGCAGGCCGAACCGTCCCGTCCCGGCCAGTGGCGCCAGCAGCGCATGGATGCGCGGGCCATTGGCACCCATGGTGACGATCTCCAGCGGCGCCTGGTGCGCCATGTGCGCGGCAAACTCCTGCCAGTCCAGCCCGCGGTCATGCCCGCCAACCAGCAACGCAACGCGACGCTGCGCAAAACAGGCCAGCGCAGCCAGCGACGCATGCGGGGTGGTGCTGATCGAGTCGTTGACGTAACTGATGCCATCCACACTGCCGAGCAGCTGCAGGCGATTGGGCAACGGACGAAAGCTCCGCGCCGCCGGCGCCAGCGCGGCGGCATCCAGGCCGAGCGCTTCCACCGCAGCCAGCACCGCGCACAGGTTGCGTCGATTGTGCTCGCCGGGCAGCGGCACATCGGCGGTATCGAACACCGCCTGCGCGCCGCGGTAGACCATATCGCCGCGCAGATGCCAGCCATCGGGATGGTTGAACCAGCGCACCTCGCTGTCGGGCAGTTGCAGTCCGCGCAGCAGCGGGTCGGCGGCATTGAGCAACGCGATCCGCGGCCGGCCTTCGGTCACCAGCGACAGCTTGTCGCGCACGTAGCGCGCTTCATCGCCGTGCCAGTCCAGATGTTCGGGAAACAGGTTCAGCACCACCGCCAGTTGCGGACGTGCGCCGCTGCGCCCGACCTCGCCAGTCTGGTAGCTGGACAGTTCGATCGCCCAGTACGCCGGCGGCGGCTGCGGTGCCAGCACTTCCAGCAGGGGTTGGCCGATATTGCCGACCAGGGCGGTGCGATGCCCGGCGCAACGCAGCAGATGCGCCAGCAACGCGGTGGTGGTGCTTTTACCCTTGGTGCCGGTGACGCAGATGGCGCCCGTCACGGCGCCGTCGGCCTGCGCATGTTCGGCAAACCACAGCGCGGTGCCGCCGATGAACTGCGTGCCGTGCGCGGCTGCAGCGGTGAGCGCCTCGGGGCGGTACGGGCTGATTCCCGGCGACTTCACCACGATCTCGAACCGGCCCAACGCCTGCGCGCTGGCGTCGGTCTCCACCTGCAGCGCCGCGTCGGCCAGCGCAGCCAGCTCACGTGCTTCTTCGGTGGTGCAGAACACCGTCAGCGGCTGGGTGGGCAAGGCACTCCGCAGCGCGCGATAGGCGGCGCGCCCCTCGCGCCCCCAACCCCACAACGCAACCGCCCTGCCCTCAAGCTGCGAAATTCGCACGCACGCGCTCCCACAGCGCCGAAGGAATGCGGTGCTCGCCATCGATGGCCATCAACGGCTCCATCTGCAAGGCCTGCGCATCCAGCTGCGGCTGGATCTCACGGATGAAGCGCATCACCAGCGCGTCTTCCTTCCACTCCGCGCGCGTTGCCAGCAGCGCCATCGCCGCACGCGATTCGCGGCCTTCGCCGACGCATTCGAACGGCTTGTGATCCTGGAATTCCAGCAGCGCATCGTAGCCGCCGGCCTGGCTGGCATCGTCGAGCAGGTTGCGCCCGAAGATCTTGACCAGACGCGTCTTGGGCATGAACGGTGCCAGCGCCAGAAAGACGAAATGGCACTTGGGGCACACGCCGCACCAGCGATGCACCGGCCGCTCGCCCATGATGTGGAAGTTGCGGTTGCAGCTGGAAAAATGCGCGTCGTAGTGATCGGTCTTGGCGAACTGCCGCGCCACCGCCAGCTCCGACAACGGTCGCAGCAACGAGTAGTAACGCAGGTCGGCCGCCACGTGCCGTTGCACGTAATCGCCGAAGGCCTGCTCGAACGCCCAGCCCTTGGACCACTGGTGGTTGACCTCGCCGGTGCCGGGAATCTGGCTGCCATAGCTGGCCGAGCGTTCGTTGGAGAACACCACCTGATCCACGCCGGTCAGCAGCGCCGACAGCACCAGGATGGCCGAATTCACCGCGGTCACCGGGATGTGCCCATTCCAGGCGCCCTGGCGATTGAGCTCGAACAATTCCGGCGCCAGCACACGGCCGATGTTGAGCACCGGCAAACCGGTGCGCTCGGCGCAGGCGCGGATCAGTTGCGAGCCGCCGATCCAGCTGACGGTCTGCTCCACGCCGGCGTGGCGCAGGGCCTCGATGCTGACCAGCGAATCCTTGCCGCCACCGATGGCCACCAGCGCATGCTCGCGCAGGCCGAGCGCAGGCGCATCGGCAGGCGCGTGTGCTGCGACCGGGAAATTGATCTTGCCGTGCAGGTTCAGGCCGTTGCGGTAGGCAAACTCGCCCAGGCCATGCAGATAGACGCTTTCCACCAGCGCAGCGGTGCCGGCATCGATGCTGTAGCTGTCGATGGCGATGGCCGGCGGCACCGCGGCCTTGTAGTAACTCACGCCGGCGATCAGGTGCAGCAGCTGCAGCGCCTGCTGCACGGCGGCAGCGCGCGCGCCGTCCAGCACGAACGGTGCGCCCGGCACGGCCACCGTCTCCACCAGCTCCGGGCCCTGGTCGAAGGCATACACCAGCGTCGCCACGCCGGTCTGCGCGTCGAGCGCGCAGCGCACGAAACGGAAAGTGGATACCTGATGTTTGTCGAAAGCGCTCATGGACACCCTGCAAGACCCCGTTGACGGCGTAGATAACGCCGGCACAAGGCATATTCAATCATGGAAAACGGCACCGCCGCCCACAGCAACGGCAGGCAGCCGATCAGGAACAACAGCAGCATCACGTCCGCACGGATCGCCTTCGCATCGCCGGTGACCAGCAGCGCGACCAGCAAGTACAGCAGCAATGCCGGCAGATAGCCGAGTGCGCTCAACAGCACCGTGCGCAGCGCCATGCCACCGGCGTGCTGCGCCAGCGAGCGGTCCTGGCGGCGTCGCTGCCAGCGCGCCGCACCCCACGCACCGAGGCCGGCAGCGAGCAATGCAGGCAGCAGCCACTTCAGGCTGTCGGTCCACGGCGCCGGCTGCCCGGCCATGTCGATGGCGGTGGAAAACACCATCGCCACACCACCGGCCAGCGTGCTGAGCGCCACGAACTCAGCCAGCGGGCGCATCGATCACCTCTTCGCGCGGCAATTCGCGCTGGTTGTAGGTGCTGGCCATCGAATAGCCGTACGCACCGGCGTCGGCCACCAGCACCACATCGCCCGGCGCGGTGGCCGCCGGCAGACGGCGGCGCTTGCCGAACACATCCGACGATTCGCAGATCGGCCCGACGATATCGAAGCTGCCATCGGCCGGCGCATGGAGCCGGCTGAGGTTTTCGATGTCGTGCCAGGCGTCGTACAACGCCGGGCGGATCAAGGTATTCATGCCCGCATCCAGGCCCACGCGCTGCACGCCGTCCTTTTCGATCACCTGGGTCACCTGCGCCAGCAACACGCCGGCCTCGGCCACCAGGTAACGGCCCGGCTCGATCGCCAGGCGATAGCCCGGATGCACGGCCTTGACCTCGGCCAGGCCCCTGGCCCACACCTCCAGGTCGAACGGCTCGTCCTCGGCGCTGTACGGAATCGGCAGACCACCGCCGATATCGATGGTTTCCACGGTGCCGATGCGCCGTGCAAAACCGGCCAGTTCGTCGTACATCATCCGCCAGTGCTCGCCGGTTTCCACGCCACTGCCCAGGTGCGCGTGCACGCCGGTGATGGTGACCTCCAGCGTGCGCGCCGCCTCCACGAATTCATCCACGCGCGTGGACGACAGGCCGAACTTGGACGCCTTGCCGCCGGTATTGACCTTCTCGTGATGGCCATCGCCATGACCCAGGTCGATGCGCAGCCACACGTTGCGGCCGCGAAACGCCTCCGGCCAGTTGCGCAGCGCTTCGACGTTGTCCACGGTCACCGTCACACCCAGCGCGAATGCCGCTTCGTACTCGGCCCTGGGCGCAAAGCTCGGCGTGAACAACACGCGGCGCGGCGACAACTCCGGCAGCGTCTGGAACACACGGCGCAATTCGCCATGCGAGACGCATTCCAGACCGAAACCGGCCTGCTCCAGCGCCATCAGGATGGCCGGATGCGCATTGGCCTTGATCGCGTAATAGCGCTGGTCCACCGCCGCGATCTGCGCCAGCGCCTGCGCCCGCGCACGCACCGTGGGCAGGTGATAGACGTAACGCGGCGTGCCGGCGCTGGACAGCGACAACAGATGCGCGCGCTCGGCATGCCACCACGGCGTGGGGCGCGGACGCACCGAGCCGATGATCTCGCGCCAACGTGGGCCGAACACGTCGCCTTCGCTCACCGGCATCGCGCCGCTGTCGATCAACTCGGCATGCAGGATCGGCAGCAAACCATCGGCATCGGCCTCGTCGATGACGAAGGTCAGGTTCAAGTCGTTGGACGATTGCGAAATCATGTGCACGCGCTCCTGCCCGAACGTGGCCCACACGTCGGACAGCTTGTGCAGCAGCGAACGCATGCCGCGCCCGACCAGGGTGATGGCCGCGCAGGGAACAATGATCTTGACCTTGCAGATCTGCGACAGGTCCGCCGACAACGCCGCCAGCACATCGGTGTTGACCAGGTTCTCCGACGGATCCAGCGACACGGTGACGTTGGTTTCGGCCGAGCCGATCAGGTCCACCGACAGGCCATGCTTCTTGAACAGCGTGAACACATCAGCGAGGAAGCCGACCTGCTGCCACATGCCGATGCCTTCCATCGACACCAGCACGATGCCGTTGCGGCGGCTGATCGCCTTCACGCCCAGCACCGGCTCGGCATTGCCGTCGATGCTGGTGCCGGGCAGATCGGGGCGCTCGGTGTCCAGGATCGCCATCGGCACGCCGGAATCGCGGCAGGGCTTGATCGAGCGCGGATGCAGCACCTTGGCGCCGGTGGTGGCGATTTCCTGCGCTTCGTAATAGTCCAGACGGGTCAGCAGGCGCGCGTCCGGCACTTCCTTTGGATTGGCGCTGAACATACCGGGCACGTCGGTCCAGATTTCAACCCGGCTGGCACCCAGCAACGCGCCGAAGTACGCCGCCGAGGTATCCGAACCGCCGCGCCCCAGAATGGCGGTACCGCCATCTGCGTGCCGCGAAATGAAGCCCTGGGTGATCAGCAAGCGCGTGGGCTGCGCATCGAAGCGCGTGCGCCAATCGGCATCGGACTGCCACTGGCACGACACCGACAGGCGCTTGGACCACTCGCTCTGATTGGGTTGCGGCGGCAGTGCCGACAACCACTGGCGCGCATCCAGCCAGCCCATGTCCAGGCCGCTGGCATGCAGATACGCCGCGCCGATGGTGGAGGACAGCAACTCGCCCTGCCCCAGCACCTCGGCCTGCCAGTCGAGCGTGCGCGCGGCAGCGCGTGCATCGCCCACCAGCGCATGCAACGCGGCCAGACGCTCGCCCAGCACCGCATCGGCGTCGAGCTCCAGCTCGGCCAGGAAGTCGCGATGGCGTTGTTCCAGCGCTGCCACGCGCTGCACGCTGTCGGCGGCGCCATCGGCAATGGCGGTGAGCTCGTTGGTCACGCCCGACAGTGCAGACACCACCACCAGCACGCGGCCGCCGGTTTCGTTCGCCCGTTTGCCCGCCAGTTTTCCAATCGTGTCCCAGCGATGACGACGCGACACCGAGGTGCCGCCGAACTTGAGGACGATCCAACGATCGGTAGTGTGGGGAGCTGACATGGGGTAGGCGTTTAAGATGGGGGAAAAGCCGGTATGCCGGGCGGAACCCCCGATTCTACTGCCAATACCGCCCGCATGACCCCGTGCCTGGTCGCAGTCCGCAGCGCGTTGCATCTTGCGGCAACGGTTTGCGCTGCAACCATCCGCACCTCTTCCCACCACCGAGTCCGCATCGATCATGAGCAAGCATCGCTATCTGCAACTGGACGTCTTCGCAAGCCGCACCGGCGGCGGCAATCCACTGGGCGTGGTGTTCGATGCAGGCACATTGTCCGGCGAACAGATGCAGCAGATCGCCGCATGGCTGAACCTGTCGGAGACGATTTTTTTCGTGCCCGTGAGCGTGCCCGACGCCGACTATCACATCCGTATCTTCACCCCGCGCGCGGAACTGCCGTTTGCCGGCCACCCCAGCGTGGGTGCGGCGTGGGCCGCAGCGACCCATGGACTCACCAGCTACAAGGCCGACGGCCGGCTGCGTCAGCAATGCGCGGCCGGCGTGCTGCCGGTGGATGTATTCGACCGCCACGGCAGCGTGCAGGTGCGACTGCGCGCACCGCGTGCCCGCGTCATCGCAACCGGTGACACCCACGCGGCAGCGCTGCAGGCAGCCGCTGCCGGCCTGCGCACCGCCCCTGACCTGGCAGCGCTCTGGAACAATGGCCCGAACTGGTGGCTGCTGGAACTGGCCGATGCGGCGGCGGTGCGCCAGGCAGTGCCCGATCTTGCCGCCATCACCCGCCTGACCCAGGCCAGCGCCGCCACCGGGCTGGCGATTTACGCGCCCGCAGACGGCGGCGGCGAAGACCTGGTGGTGCGTGCGTTCTGCCCTGGCGATGGCATCCCGGAAGACCCGGTCACCGGCAGCGCCAACGCGTGCATTGCCGCACGCCTGCACGGCGAAAACCGCCTGCCGGGCGCGGGGCTGCACTATGTCGCCAGCCAGGGCCGCGAGGTCGGCCGCGATGGCCGCATCCATATCGAAGTGGACGCTGCAGGCGAGGTCTGGATCGGCGGAACGACCCTGCAGGTGATCGACGGACGCATCGATTGGTAAGCTGCCGCGCCCTGTCCGCGGATCCGCCCTCATGACCACCCGCCGTTTCCTGCAACTGGATGTGTTCTCCGCCCGCCCCGGCAGCGGCAATCCGCTGGCGGTGGTGCTGGATGCGCAGGGCCTGGACGATGTGGCCATGCAGGCGATTGCGCGCTGGACCAAGCTGCCGGAGACCACCTTTGTGTTCCCCGCGGCTGACGCGCACAGCAGCTACCGGCTGCGCATGTTTTCCCCGCACAAGGAGGTGCCGTTCGCCGGCCACCCCAGCGTGGGCACGGCGCATGCAGTGCTCGAGGCCGGCCTGGCCGCGCCCGACGACGGCGTACTGGTGCAGGACGGCATCGCCGGCCAGTTGCCGCTGCGCGTGGAGCAGATCGATGGCCACCGCAGCATCGCCATCCGCACCCCGCGCGCGCGCGTCGCCGAGCAGGTGCAGGCCGATGACCCGCGCCTGCGAGATGCACTGCATGGCTGGTCGTTGGGTGCCCTGCCGCCCGCACTGATGGACGGCGGCCGCACCTGGTGGGTGGTGGAACTGGCCAGCGAGGCCGCGCTGCGCGGCCTGCAGCCGGAGTGGGAGGCGATCGCCGCGTTGGCCGAATCCACCGGCAGCATGGGTGTGTTTGCGTATGCGCGCGCCGCCACCGCCGGTGCCTACGATCTGGCCGTGCGCGCCTTTGTCGGCAACGGCCGGCGTTTTGAAGATGCCGCCTCTGGCGCGGCCAATGCCGTGCTCGCCGCCTGGCTGGACAGCCGCCACGCACTGCCCGGCAAGGACCGCCGCTACGTGGTCAGCCAGGGGCGCGAAATCGGCTTCGATGCCCTGCTGGAACTGCGCATCGACGGCGACGGTGCCGTGTGGTCGGGCGGCCAGGTCCAGACGGTGATTCGCGGCACCCTGGACTGGGCCTGAGCGCGGCCGACGCTGGGCGGGCGACGGAGCCGTGTGCCGCTGCGGCGAGCGTCGCCACGCCGGGAAGAAGGCTCGACGCGTCGCGTTGCACACGATCGCCGCTGCATCGTCCGCAAGCAGACGTGCGAGATTCGACAGGATCGAACGTCGCCTGCGAGGAGGAAGCGGGATCTGCGCTCCCTGGCACCTCGCAGGAATAAAAAAACGCTGCGGTCTCCCGCAGCGTTCTCGCATTCGCCACATCGCACGGCGTCAGTCGGGGCGCACATCCACGCGCACGCGGATCCGGTCGCCCGGGTTGTAATCGCTGCGGGTGTGGTACGTGCGGCCGGCATATTCATAGGTCACGTCATACCCGTCCACGCGCTCGCGGGTGGTGCGGTACGACACCGGCTCGCATACGCTGACATTGCCCTGATAGGTGCGGTGGTTGGCCTCGTAGATCGAACGCCCCGCCGCAACACCGGCCATGGTGCCCACGGCAGTGCCGACCAGGCGACCGTTGCCGCCGCCCACCTGGCTGCCGAGCACCGCACCGGCAATACCGCCGATCACGCTGGCGACGCCGCGGTTGGACGCATTCGGCCCGCCGTAGCTACCGCCATCGCGGTAGTAGCCGTCATTGCTGGTGTAGTAGCCGTCGGACGGCCGGTTGTAGCAGCGTTCGCTGCTGCGTTCGTTATAGGAATCGGACACGATGATCGGGTCCACGCGCACCACGCGCGCGTATTCGTAACGACCGTCCTCGTAGCCGCCGCGATAGGTGTCGCGGTAGCCGCTGTCGTAGCGCTGCGCTGTGGCGTTGCCCGCCACGGCCAGACCCATTACCAGAGCACCAAGCACAAGAGTTTTCATTGCGGCAGCTTCACAGGGAGGACACGCTGCCGATGCTCGGCCTGCTGCGGTGAAACCGCCCTGAACCGACCCGGGTGGCGAAAGCCCTATTCAGGTCGCCGCCAGCTGCGTGCGCCGGCACGTCGTACCGGCGCCGCGCAGCCTGCTGCCGGTCAGTTGGAAAACTCGCTTTCCAGGCTGATCGGCACCGCACTCAACGCCTTGGAAACCGGGCAATTCTTCTTGGCGGTATCGGCCAGCTCGCGGAACTTGGCTTCGTCGATGCCCGGTACCACGGCAGTGAGCTTGAGGCGGATCTGCGACAGCTGCGGGCCGCCTTCCATCGACAGGTCGACGTCGGCGCGGGTATCCAGCGAGGTGGGCGGAAAGCCCGCTTCGGTCAGCTGCGCCGACAGTGCCATGGTGAAACACCCGGCATGCGCTGCGGCGATGAGCTCTTCCGGGTTGGTGCCCTTCTCGTCACCGAAGCGGCTGCTGAAGGCATAGCGGGTGTTGTCCATCAAGCCGCTCTGCGGCGTGCTGAGCTGGCCCTTGCCGGTCTTGAGGTCGCCTTCCCAGTGAGCGGTGGCGTGACGCGAAATACCCATTGCGGTCTCCTGCGATGAAAGGGACCGCCACGATAGGCGAGCGGGTGTTATGGCGTGGTGCTCGCATTCGGGATTCGGGATTCGGGATTCGGGAATCGGGAATCGGGAATCGGGAATCGGGAATCGGGAATCGTAAGAGCGGACTGCGGAGCGCACTTGGTGGCAAGACTCTGTCTGTTTGCCATGACGACTTCACACGCCGGACGCGACCGCGCTGGCTGGCGGCCGCGTTGCCGGTAACGCTTAACCGAGCAGGGTTTCCAATACCGCCATGCGGACGGCGACGCCGTTGGCGACCTGGCGCAGCACGCACGATTGCGCGCCGTCGGCGACGTCGTCGGTGATTTCGACGCCGCGGTTGATCGGGCCCGGGTGCAGCACGGCAGCATCGCGGCCGGCGCGCGCCAGGCGCTCGCGGGTCAGGCCGTATTGGCTGTGGTAGTGCTCAAGCGATGGCACCAGGCCCTCTTCCATGCGCTCGCGCTGCAGGCGCAGCATCATCAGCGCATCGGCGCCTTCGAGCATGGCATCGAAATCCTGACCAACCACGCAGCCGTCCAGCATGTCGTCATCGGGCAACAGGCTGGCCGGGCCGCACACGCGGATCTCGCCGGCGCCCAGGGTGCGCAGTGCATGCAGGTCCGAGCGCGCCACGCGCGAATGCTTCACATCGCCGACGATGACCACCTTGAGCTTGGAAAAGTCGGTGCCCTTGGCCTGGCGTAGGGTGAGCATGTCGAGCAGGCCCTGGGTGGGGTGCGCGCTGCGGCCGTCGCCGGCGTTGATCAATGCAGTTCCCTCGCCCGCCGCGGCGGCCAGCGCTTCCACCGCGCCATCGTCAGGGTGGCGCACCACAAACCCGCGCACGCCCATCGCCTCGAGATTCTTCAAGGTGTCGCGCGCGGTCTCGCCCTTGCGGGTGGAGGACGTGGACGCATCGAAGTTGAGCACGTCCGCGCCCAGCCGCTGTGCAGCGAGATGGAACGAGCTGCGCGTGCGCGTGGACGGTTCGAAAAACAGGGTGCATACCGCCGTGCCGGCCAGCACGCTGCGCTTGCCGACGCGGCCGACCGCGGCATCGCGGATCTGACCTGCGCGGTCGAGCAGTTGCAGCAATGTCGCGCGCGGCAGTCCTTCCAGGGTGAGCAGGTGACGCAGGCGTCCGTCCGAATCGAGTTGCATGATGGTCATCGCAGGTCGGGAATCAAGGGAGAAGAGTGGCTTGGTCAGGCGCGGCCAACCAGCGTTCGACGATCACGGCGGCGGCCATGGCATCCAGCGCCTCGGCATCGCGGCGGCGCTTGCGCCCGTCGGCACGTTCGCGGGCGAACCGCTGCGCGGCTTCGACCGAGCTGGAGCGTTCGTCGATCAGCACGACCGGCAGCGCGTAGCGCTCGCGCAATTCGCGGGCGAAGGCATGCGCCCGCTTGCGTGCAGGCTGGTCCTTGTCGTCCAGCGTGAGCGGGTCGCCAACCACCAGACCGTCGGGCCGCCATTCCTTGTGCACGCGATCCAGCGCCGCCCAGTCCGGGCCGCTGGCATGCACCTGGACGACGGCGACCGCGCGCGCACCGGCGCCGAGCGCGGTACCGACCGCCACGCCAATCCGGCGCGACCCTACGTCGAAGCCCAGCACCGTGCCATCGGGGCGGATGGTGCCCGCCTCAGGCATGCCCGGAGTAATCCGTCAGCCGGAACAGGTCCACGCCGATGCGACCGGCCGCGGTCTGCCAGCGATCCTCCAGTGCAGTGGCGAACAGCACGTTGGCGTCCGACGGCGCGGTGAGCCAGCTGTTCTCGCCCAGTTCGAACTCCAGCTGCCCCGCGCCCCACCCTGCGCAGCCCAGCGCCACCAGCGCATTGCGCGGGCCTTCGCCGGCCGCCATCGCTTCGAGGATGTCCCGCGAGGTGGTCAGGAACACGCCCTGCCCCACTTCCAGGCTGGAATCCCATTCGCGCGCGTCGTCGTGGATGACAAACCCGCGCTCCGGGTGCACCGGGCCGCCACTGAGCACGATCTGCTCGCACAGCTGCGCATCTTCGGTCGCGATGCCCATCTGCGACAGCACCTCGCCCAGGGTGTACTCGGAGGGGCGGTTGACCAGCACCCCCATCGCGCCGTTTTCGTCGTGCTGACAGATCAGCGCGACGCTGCGCGAAAAGGTAGGGTCCGACAGCGCCGGAAGCGCGATCAGCAGTTGGTTGGCAAGCGGCGTGGGAACAACGGACATGCCCGCATTCTAGCCGTTCGCTCCGCCGCGCGCAGAGCCGCTGCCATACTTGGCCCCGGACGTGACCCCGGAGCGCGAATGCAGACCACACCTACCGCCAGTTGCTGCCCCGCGGGCAGGCGCCCGCCGCGCCAGGCCCGCATGCTCAGCGTGACCGCGCGCCTCCCTGCAGTGAACGCCAGCCGTCGCGGTGCAACCGGGCCGCTGGCGGGCCAACGGCGTCGCCCGCTGCCGGCACGGGCCCCCGCTGCCGAAGCGGTCCACGCGCGGCCGCGCTCCGGCCTGCGCGCGCGCCCACGGGCAACCATATGAGCGGCTACTGCAGCATCGCCCCGGGCCATCCGGTGCACGGCCATTACCACGACCACGAATACGGCTTTCCACAACGCGACGAGCGCGAGCTGTTCGAGCGCCTGGTGCTGGAAATCAACCAGGCCGGTCTGAGCTGGGAGACCATCCTGCGCAAGCGCCGCAATTTCCAGCGGGCCTATGCCGGCTTCGACGTAGATACGGTCGCGGCCTATGGCGAGGCGGACATCGCTCGCCTGATGAACGATGCCGGCATCATCCGCAATCGTCTGAAGATCCTGGCAGCCATCCACAACGCCCAGGTCATCCAGACGCTGCGCCGCACGCATGGCAGCTTTGCACAATGGCTGGATGCACAGCATCCGCTCGACAAGCCGGCCTGGGTCAAATTGTTCAAGAAGACTTTCCGGTTTACCGGTGGCGAAATCACCGGCGAATTCCTGATGAGCCTGGGTTACCTGCCCGGCGCGCATCACCCCGATTGCCCGGTGTTTGCACAGATCCAGGCGCTGTCGCCGCCATGGGCGCAGACGCCCTCACCCGCGCGCACGGTCCAGCGCGGCTAGACGCCTCCTCCACGGCACAGACGAAATGCTGGGTGCATGGCTATCCGCATCGGCATTTCCGGCTGGCGCTACCCGCGTTGGCGCGGCACCTTCTATCCCAGCGGCCTGGCGCAGCGGCGCGAGCTCGAATACGCGGCGCGCTGCTTCCCAAGCGTGGAAATCAACGGCTCGTTCTATTCGCTGCAGCGGCCGGACAGCTTCCAGGCCTGGCACGACGAGACGCCGGGCGACTTCGTGTTTTCGGTCAAGGGCCCGCGCTTCATCACCCACATGAAGCGCCTGCGCGACTGCGAGCAGGCGCTGGCCAATTTCTTTGCCTCCGGCGTGCTGCGACTGGGCTCCAAGCTGGGGCCGATCCTGTGGCAGCTGCCGCCGACATTGCGCTTCGATGCCGCGTTGCTCGATGGGTTTCTCGCCAGCCTGCCGCGCGACAGCGAGGCCGCACTGGCGTTGGCGCGCAAACGCGACAGCGCGCTGATGCACGGGCGCAGTGCGCTTGCGATCGATCGCAAGCGGCCGATCCGTCATGCGCTGGAGGTGCGCCACGCCAGTTTCTGCGATCCCGCCTGCATGCGCCTGCTACGCCGTCACAAGGTGGCGGTGGTGGTGGCCGACACCGCGGGCAAGTTCCCCTATCTGGAAGACGTGAGTGCGGACTTCGTCTACCTGCGCCTGCATGGCGATGCGCAGCTCTATGCCAGCGGCTACAGCGACAGCGCGCTGGACCGCTGGGCCGCGCGCATCGACGCCTGGGCGCATGGCAGCGAGCCGGACGATGCAGTCCGTGCAGGCCCGCGCGCGCTCAAGCGCGCCACGCGCGATGTGTATTGCTACTTCGACAACGACATGAAGGTACACGCTCCCTTCGACGCGCGCGGGCTGCTGCAACGCCTGCACCTGCCGACCGATTGCCCGGCGCGCGCGGGCGGCGTCTGACGCGTGCGCCAATCACACGCCCATGTAGCGATGCGGGCGATGGTTGAACATCAGCACCAGACTGAGCATCAAGGCGCCCAGGGCCGAATACAGCACCTTGTCCGGGGTGAGGATGGCAAATGCCACCAGCATCAACATCGCATCGAAGCTCATCTGCACCTTGCCCGCGCTCCAGCCACGCTCGCGCTGCAGGTACACGGCCAGGATGCCGATTCCGCCCAGGCTGCCGCGGTGACGGATGAAGAACAGGATGCCCAGCCCGGACAGGGCGCCGCCAACGATCGCCGAAAACGCCGTACTCATGTACGCGTAGTCGGCCCAGCGCGGCAACAGGTTGGTCAGCGCGCCGCAGGCGCCGACCGCCGCGAAGGTCTTCAAGGTGAATTCCCAGCCCATGCGACGCACGCTCAGCCAGTAGAACGGCAGGTTGACCAGCACGAACACCAGGCCGAAATTCCAGTGCAGGGCGTAGTGCAGCAGGAACGCCACACCGGCCATGCCGCCGATCATCAGCCCGCCCTTGGCAAAGATCGCCAGGCCCAGCGACGCGACAAGCGTCGCCAGCACCATGCCCTGGGCATCTTCGGCCACCGAGTGGTGATACGCCTGGTCGTCGGCGACGGTCCCGGCCGAATCCGGCGGTGGCGTCAGCGGGCCGGATGTGACCACGGCACCGTCATCGGGCAACGGTTCTTGCTCCGGACGCAGATCGGAATCGGGAAGGCTCACGGGCTTGGGCACTGCAGTGGGGTGCGTTATTAGACACTATCGGCTGGCGCGGTTACATCTGAAACCGCAGTGCCCGACGCGCGCGGCATCCAGCGTCGCCGATCGGCGCGCTTACCGTGGCCGCTGGCGTGCGCCACATCCCTCAGTCATCACGCGCGTGCCGTCGCGGCAGCACTGCACTGGCGGTGCCGGGCGCGCCCGGCGGGCCGCCACTGGCGTTCGACGTGCGTGCGCATCGGCACGCCCTCCGCCTTGCCTCAGCGAACTTCGGCGATCTCCACGCCATCCAGGCCCTGGGCCAGGGTCTTGGCATCGCCGCCCTGCGACAGCTTGATGCGCAAACGCACCTCGTTTTGCGAATCGGCGTAGCGCAAGGCGTCTTCGTAGCTGATCTCGCCGGCCTGGTAGAGCTCGAACAGGCTCTGATCGAAGGTGCGCATGCCCAGGTTGGTGGACTCCTTCATGATCTCCTTGAGCTTGTGGATCTCGCCGTCGCGGATGTAGTCCTGCACCAGCGGCGTGCCCAGCATGATCTCCATCGCCACGCGCCGGCCGCGACCATCCGGGGTCGGAATCAGCTGCTGCGCGACCACGCCCTTGAGATTGAGCGACAGATCCATCAACAGCTGGTTGCGCCGGTCTTCCGGGAAGAAGTTGATGATGCGGTCCATCGCCTGGTTGGCGTTGTTTGCGTGCAGGGTGCACAGCACCAGGTGGCCGGTTTCGGCAAAGGCCACGGCGTGATCCATGCCCTCGCGGGTACGCACCTCGCCGATCATGATCACGTCCGGCGCCTGGCGCAGGGTGTTTTTCAGCGCGTTTTCCCAGCTGTCGGTATCGATGCCCACTTCGCGCTGGGTGATGATGCAGCCCTCGTGCTTGTGCACGAATTCGATCGGGTCCTCGATGGTGATGATGTGCCCGGTGGAATTCTGGTTGCGGTAGCCGATCATCGCCGCCAGCGAGGTCGATTTACCGGTACCGGTGGCACCGACGAAGATGATGATGCCGCGCTTGGTCATCGCCAGCGTCTTGATCACCGGCGGCAGGCTCAGCTCTTCCACGGTGGGAATGCGCGTCTCGATCCGGCGCAGCACCATGCCCACCTGGTTGCGCTGGTAGAAGCAGCTCACACGGAAACGCCCGACCCCGGATACGCCGATGGCGAAGTTGCACTCGTGGGTCTTTTCGAACTCTTCGCGCTGCGACGGCGTCATCACGTTCAACACCAGGTCGCGGCTTTGTTGCGCGGTCAACGGTGTCTGCGTGATCGGGCTGATCTTGCCATGCACCTTGATCGCCGGCGGCATCCCGGAGGTGATGAACAGGTCCGACGCCTTCTGATGCGCCATCAGCTTGAGGAAGGAGGTGAAGTCGATGGTGCTCATGGCGTGCTCCTTCGGAGCCGGGAATGGGGAATCGAGAATCGGGAATTGGAGAAGCCGGGCAACGGACTCGGTGACGGGAACGCGCTTTTACGATTCCCGATTCCCGATTCCCTATTCCCGTATCACTCGAATATCCGCTTGTCCTTGGCGTACTCACGCGCCTGGTTGCGCGTGATCAGGCTGCGCTTGACCAGGTCCTGCAGATGCTGGTCCAGCGTCTGCATGCCGTACTGCTGGCCGGTCTGGATCGCCGAATACATCTGCGCCACCTTGTCCTCGCGGATCAGGTTACGGATGGCCGGGGTGCCGACCATGATTTCCCAGGCCGCCGTACGGCCGCCGCCCACCTTCTTCAGCAGCGCCTGCGAAATGACCGCGCGCAGCGACTCGGACAGCATCGAGCGCACCATCGGCTTCTCGCCGGCCGGGAAAACGTCGATGATGCGGTCGATGGTCTTGGCCGCCGAGCTGGTGTGCAGGGTGCCGAACACCAGGTGGCCGGTTTCCGCGGCGGTGAGCGCCAGGCGGATGGTCTCCAGGTCGCGCAATTCGCCCACCAGGATGATGTCCGGGTCTTCGCGCAACGCCGAGCGCAGCGCCTCGTTGAAGCCGTGCGTGTCGCGGTGCACTTCGCGCTGGTTGATCAGGCACTTCTGTGAGGTGTGCACGAATTCGATCGGGTCCTCGACAGTGAGGATGTGGCCGTATTCGTTCTTGTTGATGTAGTCGATCATGCCGGCCAGCGTGGTCGACTTGCCCGACCCGGTGGGGCCGGTGACCAGGATCAGGCCCTGCGGCTGGTCGATCAGCTGGCGGAAGATCGGCGGGCAGCCCAGGTCTTCCAGCGTCAGCACTTCGGAGGGAATGGTACGGAACACCGCACCGGCGCCGCGGTTCTGGTTGAACGCATTGACGCGGAAGCGCGCCAGCGACGGAATCTCGAACGAGAAGTCGACCTCGAGGAATTCTTCGTAATCGCGGCGCTGCTTGTCCGACATGATGTCGTAGACCAGCGCATGCACCTGCTTGTGGTCCAGCGCCGGAATATTGATGCGGCGGACATCGCCATCGACACGGATCATCGGCGGCAGCCCTGCAGACAGGTGCAGGTCCGATGCCTTGTTCTTGACAGAAAACGCCAATAGTTCAGCGATATCCATGCGCTGCTTTTCCCCTAGGCTGCGATTGGAAGGTACTCCCCGGCCGGCAGTATAGCGTTCTGGATGCCAGCGGGGAGCGCCCCGCCACCGGTTCAGGTCGGCACGGCCGCGCAGGGCTGAAGGCGTTGTCTTTCGGGCATGGGCGGTCCCGGCGCCGGCTTGCGAACGGCTTGCCCGGCCTGGCCAACCCCGCTGCCACGCACGTCGCCTCGGCTGCGGGAACAGACCTGCGCGCCGGCCTGAGCTGCACGTGCCAGGCACGCAACGCGCTGGAAGGAAGCCAGCCGCGTCGGCACACTAGCGCTCCCGTCCTTTCTGGAATGCCACGTGCCGGTTTCGTCGCTGCAGCAGATCCTCGATGCCATCCACGCCGCGGCAGCCGCGCATGCGCGCTCCGATGTCCGTCTGCTTGCGGTGTCCAAGACCAAACCTGCCGAAGCGGTGGCCGCACTGGCTGCTCAGGGGCAGCGCGCCTTCGGCGAAAACTACGTGCAGGAGGCGCAGACCAAGATTGCTGCCCTGCGCGAGCTGGGCCTGGAATGGCATCTCATCGGCCACCTGCAATCCAACAAGGCCGATGTCGCCAGTCAGTGTTTCGACTGGGTGCAGACGGTGGATCGCCCTAAGCTGATTCCGCTGCTGGCGCGCCACCGCCCGGACGATCGCGCGCCGTTGAAGGTGCTGATCCAGGTCAATATCGACGATGAGGACAGCAAATACGGCTGCGCCCCCGAGGCGATCGACGCCCTGGCCGAGGCCATTGCGCTGCAACCGCGTCTGCAGCTACGCGGGCTGATGGCAATCCCGGCGCCGTTCCCGGAGCAGGCGCGGCGTGCCGACGCGTTTGCGCGTATGCAGTCCCTGTTCGCACAGCTGCGGCAGGCGCACCGGCAGGTGGACACCTTGTCGATGGGCATGAGCGCCGACTTCGCCGAAGCGATCGCGGCCGGTGCCACCATGGTGCGCGTCGGCACGGCGCTGTTCGGTACGCGGGCGCCGCTGACCGACACCGCCGCCTGATCTGCGCAACGCCACACCTATTCTTATGACCGGAGTGACCACGATGCCCCTGCCCGTTTCGCCTGCGCCATCGTCCACCCACGCCGCGCCCATCGCGTTCATCGGCGGCGGCAACATGGCACGCAGCCTGATCGCCGGACTGATCCGGCAAGGCACACCGGCAGCCGACATCCGCGTCGCCGAGCCGGTCGCCGACCTGCGTGCCGCGCTGTCGCGTGATTTCGGCGTGGCGGTGGTCGCCGACGCAGAGGCGGCGGCCGACGGCGCAGCCACCTGGGTGCTCGCGGTCAAGCCACAGGTCATGCCGGCCGTGTGTGCGCAACTGGCCGACCTCGCGCAAGCACAGCAGCCGCTGTTGCTGTCGATCGCCGCCGGCATCACCGCCACGCAGCTGCAGCGCTGGTCCGGTGGCGATGTGGCCGTGGTGCGCGCAATGCCCAACACGCCCGCACTGCTTGGCGCCGGCGTCACCGGCCTGTACGCCACCGCGCGCGTGTCCGATGCGCAGCGTGCGCACGCGACCGGCCTGCTGGAAAGCGCCGGCGTCACCGTGTGGATCGACGACGAAGCACAGATGGATGCAGTGACGGCGGTTTCCGGCAGCGGGCCGGCCTACGTGTTTCTGCTGGCCGAAGCCATGGAGGCCGCAGCGCAGGCGCAGGGCCTGCCGGCCGACACCGCACGCACGCTGGTGCTGCAAACCCTGCTCGGCGCATCGCGCATGCTCACCGAATCGGGCGAAGCACCGGAGCTGCTCCGCCGCCGCGTGACCTCGCCCAACGGCACCACGCAAGCGGCCATCGAGACCTTCCAGGCAGGCGGTTTCGAAGCGTTGACTGCCAAAGCGATCGCGGCGGCGACCGAGCGCGGCCGCAGCTTGTCGGCTGCCAACGACTAGTCACATAACAGGCGCACGACGGCATCGACCGCTGCGATGCCGCCGCGCGATCCGCCGGTGACGCCAACGGCAGCGACTCGCCGGCCGCCACCAGGACAGCGTCGCGCCAGGCGCATCCAGCATCGACACGGCATCGATGCCGGTTGCGGGCCTTCAACGCACATGCCGTGCACCGTCCTTGCAATCGATGCCAATGGACATTGCGCAGCACGCACGCAAGGCCACTTCGCCATCGCTCGTTGCAGCGCATGCCACCCAATGCCGACCGAAGCGCAATCGATGCGTGCTTCCCATGCGCGCAAACGCGCACACCTGCCTGCGCAAACCACCTGCTGCCCTGCATCAGATGCCGCACCCACGCGTGCGCCGTGCGTGTCGAGCACTGCGTTTCTGTCGGCGTTTTGCGCCGCCGGTGAACGAATCCCCGTCGAAAGACGCTTTTTTCGTGTTGTTTCATGGTTTGCCTATTGGCGGCGCGCAGCAGTTGCCCTACATTTCGCGTTGCCGACTGGGTCGGCAGACCCAACACCACCAACGAATACGGAACGTATACCTCATGGCAAAAACCGCCGCTAAGAAGGCTGCCCCCAAGAAGGCAGTGAAAAAGGTCGCCGCCACCAAGACTGCGAAGCCGGCCAAGGCCGCTACGTCGGCCGCGCCGAAGCCGATCAAGGAAGCCCTGAGCAAGACCGGCCTGGTCGCCCACATCGCCGAATCCACCCAGCTGGCTCCGAAGGACGTGCGCGCCGTGCTGGCGTCGCTGGAAGCCGCTGCGCATTCCTCGTTGAACAAGAAGGGCGTCGGCAGCTTCACCCTGCCGGGCATGCTCAAGATCACCTCGGTCAACGTGCCGGCCAAGCCGAAGCGCAAGGGCATCAACCCCTTCACCAAGGAAGAGCAGATCTTTGCTGCCAAGGCCGCAACCCGTAAGGTCAAGGTTCGCCCCCTGAAGAAGCTGAAAGACGCCGCGCTCTGATCCAGCGCGCATCCGGTGTCATCGGGACGGCCTTCGGGCCGTCTTTTTTTTTGCGCACGTCATGACGTCAATGCAGTGCCGCACCCACCACACACCTCGCTCATCGCCGCTCCCCTACCCTGGCCGGCGTCCCTGCAAGCAGCATCTTTCGTGACCTCAGCCACTCCAAGCTCCAGCCCCGCACGCCGGCTTCGCCGCTTCTTGCTGTGGATCGCCGTGCTGTGTGTCCTGGCAGTCGCCGCACGTTGGGCGTGGCAATTGCCGATCGCAACACAACTGCGCACTACCTGGGAATTGTCGCGGATGCCACCGCCGGAGCGCCTGGCCATCCCGGTCAAGGACGTGCGTGCGCGACAGATTGCTGACACCTTTGGTGCACCGCGTGGCCGCGACCGTACGCATGCGGGCGTGGATATCTTCGCGCCACGCGGTACACCGGTGGTGGCGGCAACGCGCGGCGTGGTCAGCGCCATCCGCGACCAGGGCCTGGGCGGCAAGCAGGTCTGGCTGCTCGGCCCGGCGATGGAGCGGCACTATTACGCGCATCTAGACGATTGGGCGGCAGGCCTGGCGGTGGGCGATGTGGTCGAGCCTGGCACACAGCTGGGCATGGTCGGCACCACCGGCAATGCGCGCGGCACGCCGCCGCATCTGCACTTTGGTGTCTATGGACGCAACGGTGCGTACGATCCACTGCCGCTGCTGCGTCAAACCCCATCGCCGCCTGCCGACTGAGCGCGCTGGAACACTGCGTCATGGTCCGCACTCTCGAGCGCGCGGCGGCCTGCCCCTATGGTGGCGTCAGTCCAGGAGTGACGCGACCACCATGTCCCGAAAACGCTACCGCATTACGGTCACGCCCATCGAAAACGACGGACGCCCGTGCGACGACCGCTGCACCATCGAGTTCGAACAGCGCTCGCGGGCGGACTGGATGCGCCTGCTCGAAGAACTGCACCTGCGCCGCGACCTGAGCAGCGACGAATGCGCCGCGTTGACGGTGGGCTCGCAGCTGCTGGAGGACCTGGCCGCCCGCCCGCGCACCCAACCCAGCGACGCGCTCGACGCGTTGCGACCAAAGCTGCAGCTCCTGCTCGAACGCCTGCAACGCGTACAGCCAGGCGTCTGAGCACCTGCGCGGTGCACTGCGCAGCTACACTGCGCGTATCGGGGATGGGGACGCGCCATGCGCTGGATTGCAATCGTCATGTCAGTGGCCGCACTTGCCGGCTGCAGTTGTCAGCGCACCGCAGAGCAGGAAACCGCGGCCACTCCACCAGCCTCGCACCAGGCCGATGCCATGGAGCAGGCAGCCATCCACGCCGCGCCGGGCACTCCAGCGCCCACGCCCGCCGAAGATCCCGATGATGCGCAGGCACGCGCCGCGTTCGCCGAAGCAAGCGCCACCGTGCAACGTTACCTGGGCGCGCTGCCCGGTGCGGCACGCGCCGATGCCGATGCGCTGTGGACGGGCGGGCGCCCGGCGCCGGTGCCCGACGATGCGGTCCTGCGCGGTATGAGCGACATCCAGTCGATGCGCATCATGAACGACCCGCCGCTGCCGCTGGATCAGCAGCATCCGCCACGACAGATCGAGGTCCCCGTGCGCATCACCGTCCGCACCCGGTCCGGCACGCAACAATTGGTCGGCGCGTACCGCTTGCAACCACGTGCCGGCAGCGACCGCTGGGAAATCTACTCGGCCACGCTACAGCCGGTGCTGCGCTAACCCGTGGTTCACCGGCGCTGACTAAGGTTGTGTCACCTGTTGCCGGAGTCACTCGATGAAACTGCGTTCGCTTACCGGATCCGTGCTCGCTCTTGCCTTGGCACTTCCCGCCACCGGTGCCTGGGCGGCGCCGCAGATCCAGGGCCGTCAGATCAGCGTGCAGGCCAGCGACTTGCAGCAGTATCTCGGCGGCCGCTTTCCGCAGACGCACGACACGCTCGGCGGCCTGGTCGAAATGACGGTCAGCAATCCCGCGCTGTCACTGCCGCCCGGCGACCGGCTCAAGATGGCATTCGATCTGGCGGTTGCCACTGCAGGCGGGGCGCCGTCGCCGGTGGGTAACGTGACCCTGACCAGCGCGCTGCGCTACGACGTCGCCAAGCAAGGCTTCTATCTCGACCAGCCCAGCATCGACGATTTCCGTCCGGCCCATGCCGGCGCAAAACTCGACCACAGCACCCGTCAGCTGCTCAACACCTGGCTGGCGGACTACGCGCGCAAGGAACCGATTTACCGCATCGACCCGTCGATCGCGGCGGTGATGGGCGCCGTCCAGGTGGAATCGGTCGGCATCCAGAACGGGCGGGTCGCCGTCAACTTCAATCAGAACATCGAGCAGCTGGTGCCGGCGGCGGCACTGTCGGGCAAATAAGCCGCACGCTGCGCCGTGCAGTGCCGATCGACTCGCCATGCGCAACGCAGGCGTCCACACAAAGGCCCGACGCATCAGCGTCGGGCCTTTATATGCGTGCTGCCACCGGCAACGCGCGCGCCCTTATGCGGATAGCGCCTTGGCGACGGCGGCGCTGAACGCCGGAATGTCGTCCGGCTTGCGGCTGGTGATCAACTGCCCGTCCACCACCACTTCAGCGTCCTGCCAGCGCGCGCCGGCATTGGTCAGATCGGTCTTGACCGACGGCCAGGAGGTGACGTTGCGGTCGCGTACCAGGTCGCTCTCCAGCAACAGCCATGGACCATGGCAGATCGCGGCCACTGGCTTGTGCGCCGTGGCGAAGGCGCGAATGAAGGCAATCGCCTGCGCATCGGTGCGCAGCGTATCGGGATTGAGCACGCCGCCGGGCAGCACCAGGGCGTCGTAGCTGTTCGGCGTTGCCTGTGCGAGCGACCCGTCGACGGCGACCGAATCGCCCCAATCGGTATGGTTCCAGGCCCGAATCGTGGCGCTGTCGCCTGGCGCGATCACATCGACCTTGGCGCCCCAGGACTCCAGCAGGCGCTTGGGCTCCGTCAGCTCGGATTGTTCAAAACCATCGGTCGCCAGTACGGCCACGGTTTTGCCAGAGAGCGAATACGACATGGGTGGGCTCCTCTTCAAAGAAGCCCGCACCCTAGGCAGCGCGCCGTTGCGCACCTGTGAACCGATGTATGCGGCGCGTCAGCGCGCGGCGTTCGCCTACGGTCAGCGCTTGGGCTGCAGCATCGTGCCGGTGCAGTTCTTGGAGCCGCAGCGGCATTCCCAGATCTTCTTCAGACGCGGGGTGTGGCGCTCGCTCAAGGTGATGCCGTAGTTGTAGGTGAGTTCCTCGCCGGCCTTGATGGCGCGCTTGGCCTCGATGAAAATCTTGTCCTTGCGACGGTCGTCGCCTTCGGCTTCCTCGATCACCGCTTCGCAATTGGGATTGCAGCTGTGGTTGATCCAGCGTGCGACGTTGCCTTCGTAGTTGGCGTCCAGCACGTAATCGTCGCTGAGCGTGAACAGGAAGGTGTGGCCGCTTTCCACATCGCCGGTATCGTCTGCATCCACTTCGGCATGCGTGCGCAGGCGTCCCTTGTATTGAATGATGCGCTCGCCCTTGCGGAGCGGGGCGAGGGCGAACATGCCATTGCCGTGGATACGTGACTTGCGGGCGGCAACTTTGCGCGACATGTAAGGGTCCGGTGAGGGGGCCGCTCATTGTGACCGCAGCGCGCCCATGCGCCAAGCACAAGCGCACCCACTGCCGCAACGCCGGGTGCTTGCCGGGGGCTGAACCGGGCAGTTGGCCCTGCCCGCGCCAAAAGAGTACAATTTCGGTCCGCTTTAAGGTGCTTCGTCTTTCATGTTGCGCGTCACCAAACTCACCGATTACGCCACTGTCGTGCTGACCGTGCTTGCCGCCCGGTGTGGCGAGGTCCTCAGCGCCAGCGAGCTGGCCGAACAGTCGGGCCTGGAAGCGCCGACCGTGAGCAAGATCCTCAAGCCGTTGTCGCAGGCCGGTCTGGTCGAAGGCCTGCGAGGCGTGCATGGCGGTTACCGACTGGCGCGCGCGGCCAGCCAGATCACCCTGGTGGAAATCGTCGAGGCCATGGAAGGTCCGTTGGCGATTACCGAATGCAGCCAGGACCATAGCCAGTGCGGCATCGCGCAGACCTGCGGGGTGCGCTCCAACTGGCGCCTGATCAACGACGTGGTCGGCGACGCCTTGCGTCGGGTCACGCTCGCGCAGATGTTGCAGCCCCTTTCTCTCCCTGGCGACAGCCGTCGGCGTTCCATCGCCGCACGCGTCGCGACCACCTGACCTGTAGGCAGCCCGATGGCCACCGAACTAGCTCCCCCGCAGAATGCACAGATCCTCGAACGGCTGGGCCGACGTTACGACGCCGGCTTCATCACCGCGATCGAGTCCGATTCGCTCCCGCCCGGCCTGGACGAAGACACCATCATTGCGCTGTCGGCCAAGAAGGACGAGCCGCAATGGATGACCGACTGGCGGCTGGGGGCGTACCGCCACTGGCTGAAGATGCCGATGCCGGAGTGGGCGAAGTTGAACATCGCGCCGATCGATTTCCAGGCATTGAGCTATTACTCCGCGCCCAAGGGCCCGAAGTACGCGTCGCTGGACGAGGTGCCCAAGGAACTGCTCGACACCTACGACAAGCTCGGGGTACCGCTGCACGAGCGTGCCAAGCTGGCCGGCGTTGCAGTGGACGCAGTGTTCGATTCGGTCTCGGTCGGCACCACGTTCCGCAAGGAGCTGGCCGAAAAGGGCGTGATCTTCTGCTCGATGTCCGAGGCCATCAAGGAACATCCGGAGATCGTCCGGCAGTATCTGGGCAGCGTGGTGCCGGTGGGCGACAACTACTTCGCCGCGCTGAACTCGGCCGTGTTTTCCGATGGCAGCTTTGTGTTCATTCCCAAGGGCGTGCGTTGCCCGATGGAGCTGAGCACCTATTTCCGTATCAATGCCGGCCACACCGGCCAATTCGAGCGCACCTTGATCGTGTGCGAAGACAAGGCCTACGTGTCGTACCTGGAAGGCTGCACCGCGCCGATGCGCGATGAAAACCAGCTGCATGCGGCCGTGGTGGAGCTGGTGACGCTGGAAGATGCCGAGATCAAGTATTCGACGGTGCAGAACTGGTATCCGGGTGACGAGAATGGCGTTGGCGGCATCTACAACTTCGTGACCAAGCGTGCCGAATGCCGTGGCGCGCGCAGCAAGGTGACCTGGACCCAGGTCGAAACCGGCTCGGCGATCACCTGGAAGTACCCGTCGTGCGTGCTGCTTGGCGACGATTCGGTGGGCGAGTTCCATTCGGTCGCGCTGACGCACCACCGTCAGCAGGCCGATACCGGCACCAAGATGATCCACATCGGCAAGCGCACCAAGAGCAAGATTGTCAGCAAGGGCATCAGCGCCGGGCGCGGGCAAAACACCTATCGCGGCCTGGTCAAGGTGGACCGCAACGCCGATGGCGCACGCAACTACACCCAGTGCGATTCGCTATTGATCGGCAAGCAATGCGGCGCGCACACCTTCCCCTATATCGAGGTGAAGAACCCGGGCGCCACGGTCGAGCACGAGGCCACCACGTCCAAGATCAGCGACGACCAGCTGTTCTATTGCCGTGCGCGCGGCATCAGCCAGGAAGACGCGGTGTCGTTGATCGTCGACGGCTTCTGCAAGCAGGTGTTCCGCGAGCTGCCGATGGAGTTCGCGGTGGAAGCCAAGAAGCTGCTGGAAGTCTCCCTGGAAGGCAGCGTCGGCTGACACTTATTTCCTTCTCCCTCCGGGAGAAGGTGGCGCGCAGCGCCGGATGAGGGGCGCCAAGAAGATCCTCGAAAGATTGACCATGACAAACGCGTCGCCACGCGCCAGCCAGGGTGAATTGTCGAAGAGCTTCGGACGCTCACTTCAATGGCGCGTGGCGACGCGTTCATTAGTCGCTGAGGCTTTCAAGTTGCTTGCGGCGCCCCCTCACCCCAACCCTCTCCCGACGGGAGAGGGGCTCAATCACTGGATTACGACTATGCTCAACATTCAAAACCTCCACGCCAGCATCGCCGGCAAAGACATCCTCAAGGGCCTGTCGCTGGACATCCAGCCGGGCCAGGTGCACGCCATCATGGGGCCCAACGGCGCGGGTAAATCCACGCTGGGCAACGTGCTGGCCGGGCGCGACGGCTATGAGGTCAGCGCCGGCAGCGTGCAGTTCGAAGGCAAGGACCTGCTCGACCTGCCGCCGGAAGAACGCGCCGCCGCCGGCCTGTTTCTGGCCTTCCAGTACCCGGTGGAGATCCCCGGCGTCAACAACACCTACTTCCTGCGCGCCGCACTCAATGCGCAGCGCAAGGCACGTGGCGAGGACGAGCTGGATTCGATGCAGTTCCTCAAGCTGGTGCGCCAGAAGCTCGCCGTACTGCATCTGAAGGACGAGCTGCTGCATCGCGGCGTCAACGAAGGGTTCTCCGGTGGCGAAAAGAAGCGCAACGAGATCTTCCAGCTGGCGGTGCTCGAACCCAAGCTCGCCATCCTGGACGAGACCGACTCCGGCCTGGACATCGATGCGCTCAAGAGCGTGGCCGACGGCGTCAATGCATTGCGCTCGCCGGAGCGCTCGTTCCTGGTGATCACCCACTACCAGCGTCTGCTCGACTACATCAAGCCGGACGTGGTGCATGTGCTGGCCGAAGGCCGCATCGTGCAGAGCGGCGGCCCGGAGCTGGCGCTGGAGCTGGAAAAACACGGTTATCACTTCCTCAAGGACCGTGTCGTGCCCGAGGTTGCCGCCTGATGAGCGCCCTGCTCGACTCCCTGGCACGCGGCTTCTGCGGTGACGATGCGCGCCGCGCCGAGCTGGATGCCGCGCTGCAGTCCGGCCTGCCCGGCCCGCGCGCCGAAGCCTGGAAGTACACCTCGCTGCGGCAGCTGGAACGACGCAGCTTCCACCCGGCGCCACTGGTACCGACCTTGGTCGATGCCGCCGCGCTGGACGACATTCCGACGCCGCGGCTGGTGTTCGTCAATGGACGGCCATCGGCGGCGCTCAGTGATGTGGCGAGCCTGCCGGACGGTGTACAGCTGGACACCCTGTCCGCCTCGATCGCCGCAGGCGATGACGCGCAGCATCTGCTCGGCCGTCGTTTCGAGGGCAGCGACGAGATCTTCGCCCGCCTCAATGCCGCGCTGGCCGACGAAGGCGTGCTGGTGCGTGTGCGCGACGGCGCGCAGATCGCGCTGCCGCTGCACCTTGTCTTTGTCAGCGTGGCCGGCGAGCACGATCTGTCCTGGCATCACCGCCATCTGATCGAACTGCGGGCCGGCGCAGCACTGAGCGTGGTCGAGCACCATCTGCACGTCGGCGACGCGGCGCACCTGGACAACAGCGTGATGCATGTGCACCTGGGTCAGGACGCGGCGCTGTCGCATGCCCGCGTGCAAGCCGACAGCGCGCAAGCGACCTCGCTGCTGCGCACCGATGCCGTGCTCGCACGCGATGCACGCTACCAGCGCGTGGATCTGGAACTGGGCGCCGGCCTGTCGCGGCACGAGCTCAACGTGCGCCTGGAAGGCAACAATGCACGGCTCACCGCCAACGGCGTGTTGCTGGGCAACGGCCGCCGCCATGTCGATACGCGCCTGGGCATCGACCATATCGCCCGCGATACCGCCTGCGAGCTGGTGTGGCGGGGTGTCGGCGCCGACCGCAGCCGCCTGGTGTTTCATGGCGGCATCCATATCCGGCCCGGCGCCGACGGCACCGACGCGCGGCTGTCCAACAAGAACCTGTTGCTGTCTGCCAACGCCGAGATCGACACCCAGCCGGTGCTGGTGATCGATGCCGATGAAGTGCAGGCTGCGCATGGCGCCACGGTCGGCCAGCTCGACGAAAACGCCTTGTTCTATCTGCGCTCCCGCGGCCTGCCGCAGGCCGAGGCACAGCGCCTGCTCAGCGCCGCGTTTTGCCACGAGCCGCTGCGGGTGCTGCCCACGGCGTTGAGCGCCGTGCTGGCCTTGCAGCTGGACCGCGCCCTGAATTCGGCGGGTGTGGCATGAACGCGCCTGCCGTCGCTGCGGGTAGCGCCCCGGAGTGGGAGCGCGTCCGTTCCGACTTCCCGCTCCTGATGCGGCAGGTGCACGGCAAGCCGCTGATCTACTTCGACAACGCCAACACCGGGCAAAAGCCGCTGCAGGTCATCGCGGCCACCGATGAGTTCTATCGCCGTCAGAACGCCAACGTCAGCCGCGCGGTGCATGCGCTGGGCAGCGAAGCCACTGACGCGTTCGAGGGCGCCCGCAGCAAGCTGGCGCGCTTTCTCAACGTGCGCGCCGACGAGCTGGTGCTGTGCAGCGGCACGACCTTCGCGATCAATCTGGTCGCTTATTCCTGGGCCTTGCCGCGACTGGGCGCCGGCGATGTGATCCTGATCTCGCGCATGGAACACCATGCCAACATCGTGCCGTGGCAGCTGGTGGCCCAGCGCACCGGGGCTACTATCCGTGTTGCCGAAATCACCCCCGATGGCGCGCTGGATCTGGACGCCTTGCGCAAGGCGATGACGCCCGAGGTCAAGTTGCTGGCGATCACCCATGTGTCCAATGTGCTGGGCACGGTCAATCCGGTGCGCGAGATCTGCCGCGAGGCACGCAAGCGCGGCATTGTCAGCGTGGTGGACGGCTCACAGGCGGCGCCGCATCGGCGTATCGATGTGGCCGGCATCGGCTGCGATTTCTATGCCATCACCGGCCACAAGATGTGCGGCCCCACCGGTACCGGCGCGTTGTGGGCACGCCGCGAACATCTGCAGGCCATGCCGCCATTTCTGGGCGGCGGCGAGATGATCAAGGAAGTGAGCTTCGAGAACACCGTTTTCAACGATGCCCCGCACAAGTTCGAAGCCGGCACACCCAACATCGCCGGTTTCATCGGCCTGGGCGCGGCCGTGGATTATCTGGAGTCGATCGGTCTGGACCACGTGGAAGCGCGCGAAGCCGAACTGCTGGCGCACTTCACCGAAGAGCTGCACCGGATCGACGGCCTGCGTATCTTCGGCACCACGCCGGACAAGGCGGCCGTGGTGTCGTTCCTGATCGACGGCGCACATTCGCACGACCTGGCCACCCTGCTCGACCTGGAAGGCGTCGCGGTCCGCTCCGGCCAGCACTGCGCGCATCCGCTGCTGCAGTACTACGGTGTTGCGGCCACCTGCCGCGCCTCGCTGGCGTTCTACAACACGCACGACGAGATCGAGCGCTTTGTTGCGGCATTGAAGAAGGTGCGGACGTTGCTTGGGTGAGTAGTAGACCCGTCACTTCTGTGCGCCGTTCCTTCTCCCATCGGGAGAAGGTGCCCCGAAGGGGCGGATGAGGGTACGTGCGACGCCTGGCGTTGTTCGACTGCACGAGCGCTTCGCTCCGTACCCTCACCCCAACCCGTCTCCCGGGGGGAGAGGGGCTCGCTTCTGCTTCCTCCGGCTTTGCCTGCACTGGCTGCGGATGGCCCAGCAGATCCTGCGTGCATTGCGGGGGCTGCCATACATGTCTACATGCAACAGACCAAGCACCAGCGAATCCCGAATCCCGAATCACCCATTCCCGATTCCCGCTAAACTGCCCTGCATGCAGACCACCACTTTCCGCACCGCCACCGTCGATGACATCGACGCCCTTGTCCAGTTGGTGACCTCGGCCTATCGCGGCGACAGCAGCCGCGTGGGCTGGACCACGGAGGCCGACATTCTCGACGGCGCGCGTATCGATCCTGCAGTGCTGCGGCAGGACATCCTGCGCGAACGCAGCCTGGTGTTGCTGGTCGAGCAGGATGGCCGGCTGGTGGCGTGTGCCCACATCGCCGACGATGAGGGCGCCGGGTATTTCGGCATGTTCGCGGTCGACCCGACACTGCAGGGGAGCGGCCTCGGCAAGACATTGCTGGCCGAGGGCGAGCGCATCGCTGCCACCGAATGGCAACTGCCGGTCATGCGCATGACCGTGATCGATGTGCGCAACGAACTCATTGCCTTTTATGAGCGCCGCGGCTATCGGCGCACCGGCATCCTCAAGCCGTTTCCGTACGGCGACGAACGCTTCGGCGTGCCGCTGCGCCAGGATCTGCGCTTCGAAGTGCTGGAAAAACCGCTGGACGGCGCATCCCCGTGAGCGAGACCTGGACCTTTGTCTGCGCCAGCGCAGCCTTGCTGCCCGGCGAACTGCAAACCGTGTGGGATGAAGTGACCGACGCACCCATCGTGGTGTTCAACCTCGACGGCGAGCTGTACGCGCTGGAAGACCGCTGCAGCCATGAAGATTACGAACTGTCGCCCGGCAGCTTCGACCCGGTGACCGGTACCATCGAGTGCCAGCTGCATAGTGCGCGCTTCGATATCCGCGATGGCCGCCCACTGTGTGCACCCGCGTACACCGCCGTGCCCAAGTTTCCGGTCAAGCGCGAGCACGACGGCATCTGGACCCGCGACGACCGCTGAGGCGACCATCGCCCAGCCCGCAACCCCACGCTAACGCCCGCCATCGACGGGCAGCGTGCGTCGTCGATCGGCGAAGATTGCAAAGAAGAATGATTTGCATTTAAGATCGCAGCCCTTCAGGTCTTCTTAACATCTGACCTGCCTGCGATCCCATGCGCCCTGCCCTGCCCGACACCTCTGATCCGCTTGTTACCGGCCTGCGCTTTTCAGCGCCGCGCCGCCGCGCGCGTGGTGGCAGCCGGCGGGTCGCGGTGGGCTAGCGGCGGCGTTCGACCCTTCCCGCATCCGCCGAGCCATCGCCAGGCTGGAGCATCGCTTTCCTTTTCGAGACATCTCATGACTCCCAGGATTTCCCCGCTCACCTCGGCCGTGCTGTTGACCCTGTCCGCTCCCGCCCTTGCCCAACCTGGCGACGC
The DNA here is from genome assembly GCF_041479385.2 of Xanthomonas sp. NCPPB 1068. Taxonomy (NCBI): domain Bacteria; kingdom Pseudomonadati; phylum Pseudomonadota; class Gammaproteobacteria; order Lysobacterales; family Lysobacteraceae; genus Xanthomonas; species Xanthomonas sp. NCPPB 1068. The sequence goes on from NZ_CM192986.1 coordinate 3,213,178, forward strand.
GCCGGCCCCTCCGGGTGCGGTGGATCTGGATGCCATCCGGGTGCAGCAGGAACGTGCGCAGAAGCCGTCCTCGCCCAAGTACACCGAAGCCCTGCGCGATACGCCGCAGACCATCACCGTGGTCACCAAGCAGACCATGGACCAGCAGAATCTGCTGTCCTTGCGCGATGTGCTGAGCACCCTGCCCGGCATCACCTTCGGCGCGGGCGAAGGCGGCGGCGGCTATGGCGACAGCATCAACCTGCGCGGTTTCACGGCAAGCAGCGACATCACCACCGACGGCGTACGCGACAGTGCGCAATACAGCCGCAGCGACACCTTCAACCTGGAAGCGGTGGAGCTGATCAACGGCGCCAATTCGGCCATGTCCGGTGCCGGCTCGGTCGGCGGCAACATCAATCTGGTGACCAAGACGGCTGGCCAGGGCGACTTCACCAACGTGCTGATCGGTGGCGGCAGCGACCGCTACGGCCGCCTCACCGTCGACAGCAACTACGACTTCGACAACGGCACCGCCGTGCGACTGAACGCGATGGGCCACACCCAGGACGTGCCGGGCCGCGATGAAGAATTCCGTCATCGCTGGGGCTTTGCGCCGTCGGTGGCCTTCGGCCTGGGCTCGGACACCCGCTTCACCCTGAGCTACCTGCACCAGCACGACAACAACCTGCCGCAGTACGGCGTGCCGTTTGCGCTCAGCCCGTTCAACGACGGCCCACTGCCGGGCGTGGACCGCGAAACCTATTACGGCTATCGCAACACCTCGCGTCAGGAGATCGACGTCGACATGCTCACCGGCGTGCTGGACATGGACTTCAGTGACACCTTCAAGCTGCGCAGCCTGGCGCGTCTGCAGCGGGTGGACCAGAGCCTCAATGCCACCGCGCTGCAGGGCACCTGGTGCCTGCCCGATGGCACCGACCCGTACACAGGTCGCGCCTGCGTCGGCCAGCCGCCCGCCACCTGGAACCCGAACAGCGGCCCGCGCGGCCTGGTGCGCGAGACCGAGAATTTCATTGCGCACAGCCAGACCGATCTGACCGCCACGCTGCGTACCGGCGCCATCGAGCATCGCATCGTCGCCGGCGTGGCCTTCAGCAAGGAAGACTTCGAGCTGGACAGCGGTACGACCTTCCGCAATGCCGACGGCTCCACCACGGGCATCACCTACCCGCTGCAGAGCTTCGACAAACCGTACAACATCTGGACCGGCCCGCAGAACTATTTCCGCACCGCTCACAGCAAGGGCAGCCTGACCAACCAGGCGATCTACCTGTTCGATACGCTGCAGTTCAACGAGCAGTGGATGCTCAATGTCGGCGGGCGCTACGAGCACAACGAAGGCGATAGCACCACCTACACCGTCAACGCCGCCGGTGGCATCACCGGCGTTGCCGCAGGTTTCCCGGCCGGCAACGAAGAAGACCTGTTCTCCTACCGCGCCGGCCTGGTGTTCAAGCCGGCCGATAACGCCAGCCTGTATCTGTCCTACGCCAACAGCAAGACGCCCTCCAAGGCGTCGGTCAACGGCTCGTGCACGCCGATCGCCAGCGCCACCGCCGGTGCCAACTGCAATGTCGCCCCGGAAACGGCCGTCAACATCGAACTCGGCGGTAAATGGGACGTACTCGATGAGCGCCTGGCGCTGACCGCGGCGGTGTTCCGCAACGAACGTGAGAACTACAAGGTCAACAGCGGCGACCCGCTGATTCCCGAGCAGGTGCTGGACGGCAAGGCACGCGTGGACGGCATCGCGCTGGGTGCGGCCGGCTACCTGACCGACCGCTGGTCGATCTTCGCCAATTACACCTTCCTGGACAGCGAAGTGCTGCAGAGCGTGTCCAATCGCACCGCCAGCCTCACCGGCGATCCGGTCGCCGGACGCGAACTGGTGCAGACCCCGCGCAATGCCGGCAACATCTGGACCACCTATTCGCTCAACCAGTGGACCTTTGGTTATGGCGTCACCTATCAGGGCGGCTTCTATCCGAACAATGCGTCGGGCGCGGCCTACATCAAGACCGACGATTACTGGGTGCACCGGGCGATGGTCGGCCTGCGCGTCAACGACTGGCTCAGCCTGCAGTTGAACGTCAACAACCTGTTCGACAAGGAGTACTACACCAGCGTGCGCAACAACCTGACCGTCAATGCCGCAGGCACCGTCACCGCCGGAAACGGCTGGGCATTGCCGGGCGACGGCCGCTCGGCAGTATTGAACGCCACCTTTAGTTTCTGACCCCCGGCACGCCGCCCGGCTGGCACGGGCGGCGTGGAGAACACCGCATGTTGCTGCCCATTCCCGATGTGTTGACGCCCGCGCAGCTGCACACGTTGCGCGCGCGACTGGACGCGGCCGATTGGGCAGACGGCCGCATCACCGCCGGCCATCAATCGGCGCAGGCCAAGGACAATGCGCAGCTGCCCGAAGACAGCGCGGTGGCGCGCGACGCCAGTGCGCTGGTGCTGGACGCACTGGCGCGCAGCAGCACGTTCTTTTCGGCGGCATTGCCACGCCGGATCTATCCGCCGTTGTTCAACCGCTACAGCGGCGGGCAGTCGTTCGGCTATCACGTCGACAACGCGGTGCGGTACGACCGCAGTCGCGGTGGCGCCGAACCGGTACGTACCGATGTGTCGGGCACGCTGTTTCTCAGCGACCCGGATAGTTACGACGGTGGCGAGCTGGTGATCGAAGACACCTACGGCACCCAGTCGGTCAAATTGCCGGCCGGGCACCTGGTGATCTACCCCGGCACCAGCCTGCACAAGGTGATGCCCGTGACACGCGGTACGCGGGTGGCATCGTTCTTCTGGACCCAGAGCATGCTGCGCGACGATGCGCAGCGCCGCCTGTTGTTCGAACTGGATGTCTCGATCAGGCGCCTCACACAAGACACGCCCGGCCATCCGTCGCTGGTCCAGCTCACCGGCGTCTATCACAACCTGTTGCGGCAATGGGCCGATGTCTGAGCCTGCGCTGGACCCTGCGCAGTGGATCGGCCTGCTGCGCACGCAGCCGGACCAGGCCATTGCGTTGCTACGCAGGGCCGCGGCCGGTCACGATCCGAATGCACAACTGCTGCTCGCCCAGATCTATGCCGAAGGGCGCGGCATCGCCGCAGACCCGGCCCTGGCAATGCTGTGGTACGAAGTGGCCGCCAATGGCGGGCATCCGGAGGCGATGAATCAACTGGGCCGCTGCCATGAGCTGGGGTTTGGCACTGCCTCCAACGAGACGCTGGCGGCCTTGTGGTACCGCCGCGCCGCCGAGCACGATCTGGTGTGGGGCATGTACAACCTGGCGCATCTGTACGCCTCCGGGCGGGGTGTGGCGCAGGACCACGCGCAGGCCCTGGCGCTGTATCGCCGCGCGGCCGAGCGTGGCCACGCCAAGTCGATGAACTTTCTGGCGCGTTATCTCGACCAGGGCCTGGCCTGCAGCCCCGATCCGCTGGCCGCGCGCCACTGGTATCGCCGCTCCGCCGAAGCCGGCGATTTCCGTGGCCAGGCAAGCTATGCCACCTTGCTGGCAGACAGTGGCGAACTGGACCTGGCCGAACAGTGGATGCGTCGCGCCATCGCCGGAGGACACGCCGGCTTCCTGCGTCAGCTCACGCCGCTGCTGGCCAATGCACCGCAGCCGCGCCTGCGCGCACTGCTGGGCCAGGTGGCCCTGCGGCAGGCGCACCTGCAGCCGTCCGCTCCTGCGGACGTGGCATAGACCCGTATGTCCACTTCGAACGACGCCGTCGCCAACGCCCAGCAACGCCGCGGGTTCTGGCTGCGCATGCTGCATCAGTGGCACTGGATCAGTTCGGCGTTGTGCCTGATCGGCATGCTGCTGTTTACGCTCACCGGGCTGACCCTGAATCACGCTGTACGCATCGAAGCCAGCCCATCGACCGAGCAGCGCGCACTGACCCTGCCGCCTGCGCTGCTGACCACCCTGGGCGACAGGCAAGAGGGCGACGCACCACTGCCGCCACGCGTGGCGCATTGGCTGGAGCGCGAACTGGACATCGGCATCGGCGCGCGCAGCGGCGAGTGGTCCGCGGACGAGGTGTATGTGGCCCTGCCCCGCCCAGGCGGCGATGCCTGGTTGAGCCTGGACCGCCACACCGGCGCGATCGAATACGAATCCACCACGCGTGGCGCGATCGCCTACCTCAACGACCTGCACAAGGGCCGCAACGCAGGGCCTGCCTGGGGGTGGTTCATCGACGTGTTCGCCATCGCCTGCCTGGTGTTCTGCATCACCGGCCTGTTCCTGCTGCACCTGCATGCCCGTCAGCGCAGCATGACCTGGCCGCTGGTCGGCCTCGGTTTACTGGTGCCGCTACTGCTTGCCTTGCTGTTGATCCACTGACCCCTCGTTACCGGAGACGATCATGCGCGCCACCCTGACCATCGCCCTGAGCGGCCTGCTCGCCATGCCGGCGTATGCGGCCACGCTCGACATCAACGTCGAAATCCCCAAGCTCAATGTCGCCGAATATCACCGCCCTTATGTGGCGATCTGGCTGGAAGGCGCCGATCAGAAAGTCGCGGCCAACCTGGCGGTCTGGTACCAGTCCAAGGACACCGCGGAAGGCCACGGCACCAAGTGGCTGCCGGACCTGCGCCAGTGGTGGCGCAAGAGCGGCCGCACCCTGACCGTGCCGGTGGATGGCGTGACCGGCCCCACCCGCCCGGCCGGCGCGCACGCGCTGTCGTTCTCCGACACCAAGGGCGCGCTGAAGGCGCTGCCGGCCGGTCAATACACGCTGGTGGTGGAGGCCGCGCGCGAAGTGGGCGGGCGTGAGTTGGTCAAGGTGCCTTTCACCTGGCCGGCCACGTCTGCGCAATCCGCCAAGGCCAGCGGCAGCAGCGAGCTGGGCACGGTCAGCCTGACTGCCAAACCGTGACGCGCGAGCGCACCGCGGCCAGGCATGCAGCGGCGCGCAGGACGCACGCGGTTTCCTCGCAGCAAACACGCTCTACTTCGCCGGGCCTATTGCCCCCGCAGCGCCGCAGCGTGCTGCTCAACCACGCGCCCCCTCGACCTTATCGTCTTCAAGGAGTTGTCATGACACGTTCGCTCGCCCTGATCGCCATGCTTGCCGCACTTCCTGTCAGCGCGCTGGCCCACAAGGCCTGGCTGCTGCCGTCGCAGACCGTGCTGGCCGGGGAAGCCCCGTGGATCACCGTCGATGCGGCGGTCTCCAACGACCTGTTCTACTTCAATCACGTGCCGCTGCGCCTGGACAACCTGAGCATCACTGCGCCGGACGGCAGCACGCTCAAGCCGGAAAATCCGGCAACCGGCAAATACCGCAGCGTGTTCGACCTGCAACTCACCCAGCCGGGCACCTACAAGCTCGGCATCGTCAACGCCGGCCTGTTCGCCAGCTGGAAGGAAGACGGCAAGCCCAAGCGCTGGCGTGGCAACGAAGCCAGCTTCGCCACCGAAGTGCCGAAAAATGCGCAGGAGCTGCAGGTCTCGCAATCGCTCAACCGCGTAGAGACCTTCGTCACCCGCGGCGCTCCCACCACCACCGTATTCAAGCCCACCGGCAAGGGCATCGAGTTGCTACCGGTCACCCACCCCAACGACCTGGTGGCCGGCGAAGCGGCGCTGTTCTCTCTGCAGCTGGATGGCAAGCCGGCAGCCGGCCTCGAGATCGAAATCGTGCGTGGCGGCACCCGCTATCGCGATGCGCAACATGAAATCAAGCTCAAGACCGACGCCAAGGGCAACTTCAGCGTGACCTGGCCGGAAGCGGGCATGTACTGGCTGGAGACCACCAGCGAAGACACCAGGACCTCGCTGCCGCAGGCCAAGCAGCGTCGCCTGGGCTATGTGGCAACGCTGGAAGTGCTGCCGCAATAAGAGCGGCTGACACCATTGCTGCGCACCATCCGGCAGACGCGGTCGGTGCTCGGCATCTGTCTGTCCTCGTGCACTTTCGGCTCCTGTGCAGCGTCGATGCCCAACTGGCCACTGCTTGCCATCTGTCTTGGCCGCAGTGACGGCAGCGCGCGCAACGGTTCTGGTGACATACCAGGACCGTGCACGAGGGAGCCTTTCGCCCCCCGCTACCGTCCGCGTCGCAACGGTCCACGCGGGGATGCTGGGATGCTGCGCACAGCAGAGGGCATTGATCGCCGAACCGCCAACATACGGATGCAATCGGCTGCGCCGCACCTCACCATGGCGTTCCTGCCGCAGCGCCCGCCCACCAGTCCACGTATGAACTCACCGACTCCCGCAGACGCAACGCTTGCCACCCTGGGCGGCCGCAGCATGGGCACCACCTGGAGCGTGAAGCTGGTGGCGCCACGCACGCGCGACCTGCATCCCCTGCATGCAGGCATCCAGACTGCGCTCGACCGGGTGGTGGCGCAGATGAGCACCTGGGAAGCGGGCTCGGACATCAGCCGCTACAACCGCGCTTCTGCGGGAGGCTGGCATCCCTTGCCGGAGGATTTCCAGCGCGTGCTGCACGCCGCACTGCAGATCGCGCAGGCCAGCGGTGGCGCGTTCGACCCGACCATCGGGCCGCTGGTCGAACTGTGGGGCTTTGGCCCTTCCGGCGGCCGGCGACGCGTGCCCTCCCCCGAGCAGATCGCATTGGCCAGCCTGCGTTGCGGGTGGCAGCGGCTGGAGCTGGATGGCCAGCGGCTGCTACAGCCAGGTGCCGTGTCGCTGGACCTGTCCGGCATCGCAAAGGGATTCGGCGTGGACTGTGTGCACCACGCGCTGATCAAGGCCGATATCGCCAGCGCCCTGATCGAGGTCGGCGGCGAGTTGTTCGGCTATGGACGCAAGCCCGATGGCAGCGCCTGGCGCGTGCTGGTCGAATCCGCGCCCGATGAAGAGGCTGGCGCTGCACTGCCGCCCCGCGTAGTCGCCCTGGACGGACTGGCCGTGGCCACTTCCGGCGATCGCTGGCACCGTTTCGACGCCGAGGGAACGCGCTACACGCACACGCTGGACCCGCGCACGGGTTCCCCGATCGCGCATGCGCCCGCTGCCGTGACCGTGCTCGCGCGCGATGCGATGCATGCCGATGCCTGGGCCACTGCGATGACCGTCCTCGGCGCCGATGCCGGGCTGGCCTACGCACGCAACGCCGACCTGGCCGTGCGCTTTCTGACCCGACAGGACGGCGCCCTGAGCGAAGCGATGAGCCCCGCGTTCGAGCGGCACCTGGCGGCGTCATGAGCGGCGCACCTGCCCGCATCTGGTTTGGCAATGGCGCGCTGCTGCTCGCCCTGGCCGCACTGGGTGCATGGTTTGCCAGCCTGCATGCTGGCATATGGTGGAGCGCGCCCACTCCGCATCGCTGGCAGTGGGCCGGCCTTGGCGTGGCGAGCTACGCAGGATTGTGCACCGCCATCTTCCTCCGCCGCCGCACGCGGACCGGTGCGCCGCACGGACGCGGCAGCAGCCTGCTGATCGCGTGGGCAAGCCAGACCGGGTTCGCACGCGAGCTTGCCGAACGCAGCGCAGCGGCATTCCAGTTGGCAGGCATTGGCGCCCACGCGTTGCCGCTGGAGGCGGTCAGTGCAGAGCAACTGGCGCGCGTACCGCGGTTGCTGTGCATCGTCAGCACCACCGGCGAGGGCGATGCGCCGGATCACGCACAGGTAGTGGAGCGCGACTGGCTCAGCGACGACGGGCTGGCAGCCGTGCAGTACGCGGTACTGGCGCTGGGCGATCGGCGATACGCGCAGTTCTGCGCGTTCGGTCGTCGCCTCGATCATCGCCTGCAGGCGCGTGGCGGCGTCCGTCTGTTCGAGCGCATCGAGGTCGACAATGCCGACCCGCAAGCGCTGAAACGGTGGCAGCACCAGCTGGCAGCACTCACACCTGCGCTCGATGCGCAGCCGAACTGGAGCCTGCCGACCTATGCCGCCTGGCAGCTGCGCGACCGTTGCCACGTCAATCCCGGCAGTGCCGGCGCACCGGTCCATCGGCTTCGGCTCACGCCCTGCGAGGGACCGCTGCCGCATTGGCAGGCTGGCGACATCGCCGAGATCGCCCCGCAAAACCCGCCGGAGCAGGTGGAGGCCTGGCTGCAGCAGCACCAATACGATGGCGCGCGGATGATCGACGGCCGCTCGCTGCGCGACTGGCTCAGCGGCGCGCGTTTGCCAGAAGATGCCGATGCCGATGCCGCGATATTCAATGCAGACCTCGACGTGTTGGTGCACAACCTGGTTGCGTTGCCGCATCGCGAGTATTCGCTGGCATCGATCCCCGAGGAAGGACACGCCGAACTGCTGATCCGCGAACACCGGCAGGCCGATGGACGCCCAGGCGTCGGCAGCGGCTGGCTTTGCCTGCATGCGCCGATCGGTGCGCACATCGCGTTGCGTGTGCGCAGCAATCCGGGCTTTCATCCACCTGCACCGGAGCACCCCATGCTGCTGATCGGCAATGGCACCGGCATCGCCGGGTTGCGCGCGCACCTGGTCGCACGCATTGCAGCGGGCGCGCGCGACAACTGGTTGATCTTCGGCGAACGCAATGCCGCATACGACGCGCTCTACGCCGAAGAATTGCAGCAGTGGCGCCGTGAGGGCTGGATCGCCCGTCTCGATCTGGTGTACTCGCGCGACCAAAACGCCGCGCCGCGCTACGTACAACACGTACTCACCGCCGCTGCCGACACCTTGCGCCACTGGGTCGACCGCGGCGCCTGCCTCTATCTGTGCGGCAGCCTGCGCGGCATGGCACCCGATGTCGATCGCGCACTCGACACCGTTTTAGGAGCCGAACTCAGACAGGCGCTGCTGGACAGCGGCCGCTACCGCCGCGACGTGTACTGAACCTGTGGCCTACTCGGCCGCTCCCGGATACGGGCTCACCCGAATTGCCAGCAACTCGCCACCGCCATCCAGCACGTAGCGACTGCGTGCCGCGGCGCTCAGCCAGGCGGTATCGCCGGCCGCCAACGGCGGCAGCGCACTATCGCGGCCAAAACTGGCCTGACCGGTCAGCAAATGGATCGCCCAGGCGCTGGAAGGGTCGGCGAAAAACAGCATGGTGCCGACCAGGGGCCGATGCAGCAGCTCGGTCCGCACCAGATCGCGCCGCCACATCAGGTTGAAGTCCTGCGTCGGCCCGTCGAGCAGTTCGGCACTCACCGTCTCTTCGCCCGCAAATCGGACGCGCTGGTAAGGCGGCAGCAACGCCACACGACGGCCCGCACGAGAGGCGGCCACGCCAGTAGCCGCGTTGATCAGAAGGTCGCCGCTCTGACCCGTATCTCTACCTGCATCTGCATCTGCCCCTGCAGCATCGCCATGGCCGGCATCACCATCGGCGGCGTGCTCGCCGTTGCCAAACTTCAGCCGCATGCCGTTACCGTGCAGCAGCACCAGTTCGCGGTCGACGCCCGGAAACGCAGAAAACGCAGCGTCCTGCTCGATCTCGGCGATCGACAGGCGTAGCGCCCAGTGCTCGGCGTTCCCAAGCCGCAGGATCTCGCGCGTCCACCCCAATTGATTGCGCCAGCGCTCGCGGCGGTAGTCGGTGGCCGGAATCACCCGGCTGCTCAGGTCTGTCAGCTGCATCGGCGCATTGTGCCCGAAGCCCTGCCGTCACAGCGTCACCCGCCCTCGATGGCCGGGCACGCAGACATCACCGCTGCCCTGCCCCGCCTGCCCGGCACGGCCCTCGCTCATGGAGTGGACCAGTTTCCGCGGAGCCACCAGTTCCGCCTGCCCCAACGAAAAACGCCCGGCTGCACATCCAAGTGCAACACCGGGCGATTCCACGTCCTTGTCGGCTTCCAGCCATCCCCCAGACATCCTGTCCAGTTAGGTTGCGGCCACGCATCCTCGCGTCGAACCGTATCTCGGATCCCTTCCCCTTAACGCCGTCCCACCGGTTTCACCGCCGCCCCCTTGGCAGCCTTCTTGGCGGGAGCCATCGTGGCTCCTACCTCGATCAGGTCGCGATTCCGTTCGACCGTCTTGAGTCCGATGCCCTTGACCAGTGCCAGTTCCTCGGCACTTTTGAAGGGACCGTTTGCCTGACGGTGCTCGACGATTGCCTCGGCTTTTGATCGCCCGACATTCGTCAGCACCTTGTCCAATTCCTCAGCAGACGCGGTGTTGATATCGACCTTCTCAAGCGCGTACGCATTCGAGGACAACAGCAACGCCAGTAGCAGGGACTTCAGGACTACGGTAAATGACTTCATTGCAACGCTCCTTGTGGCTTGGGTGATGGTCCTAGCCAGCATTCCTGCCGGCGGAGCCAGTGTCCCGCGCCACATGCAGCAATCCTATCGCCAACGAACTTTTCACACAGCCGGTGAACTGCGCGCCGCCTTGTAGGGAAATCCCTACCCCATGTCACCGGCGTAGAATGTGCTGCTACGTCACGCATTCGGAGCCTCCATGGACAGCGCCAAGATCGACCAATTCATCAGCGACACCTGGGACCGCGAGATCGTCCCCCAGCTGGTCGATTACATCCGTATCCCCAACAAGTCGCCGATGTTCGACACCGATTGGGTGGTCAACGGATACATGGAGCAGGCCGTCACCCTGATGGAAAGCTGGGCGCGGGCACAGGCGATCGACGGCATGCATGTCGAGGTAGTGCGTCTGGAAGGCCGCACGCCGTTGATCTTCATCGAGATCCCGGCCACCGGCCCGGAATCGGGCGACGACACCGTGTTGCTGTACGGGCACCTGGACAAGCAGCCGGAAATGACCGGCTGGGATGCCGACCTTGGCCCCTGGGAGCCGGTGCTGCGCGACGACAAGTTGTACGGCCGCGGTGGCGCCGACGACGGCTACGCCATCTACGGCTCGCTGGCGGCCATCCTGGCACTGCGCACGCAGGGCCTGCCGCATGCGCGTTGCGTGGTGCTGATCGAGGCCTGCGAAGAGTCCGGCAGCTACGACCTGCCGGCCTACGTGGACCACCTGGCACAGCGCATCGGCAAGCCGTCGCTGGTGGTCTGCCTGGACTCGGGCTGCGGCAATTACGAGCAGCTGTGGTGCACCACCTCGTTGCGCGGCCTGACCGGCGGCAACCTTACGGTGAAGGTACTGGAAGAAGGTGTGCACTCCGGCGATGCGTCTGGCGTGGTGCCGTCCAGCTTCCGGCTGTTGCGTCAGCTGCTCTCGCGCATCGAAGACGAAACCAGCGGCCGCATCCTGCTGGACGGCTTGCATGTCGAGGTGCCGGCGGAACGGCTGACCCAGGCCAAGGCTGCAGCGGCAACGCTGGATACTGCCATTTTCGATAAGTTTCCGATGGTGGATGGCCTGGTGCCGATGCATGAGGACCTCACCGAGCTGGTGTTGAACCGCACCTGGCGCCCGGCGCTGTCGATCACCGGTGTGGACGGCATGCCGCCGCTGGCCTCGGCCGGCAACGTGCTGCGTCCGCAGACGGCGGTGAAGCTGTCGCTGCGGCTACCGCCGACGGCCGACGGCAAGGCCTGCGGCGAGTTGCTCAAGGAAGCGCTGCTGCGCGATCCGCCCAACGGCGCCCAGGTGACGCTGGAGCTGGAGAAGGCCTCGTCCGGCTGGAATGCACCGGCCATGGCGCCGTGGCTGGAAAAGGCCATCGACGACGCCAGCCAGGCGTTTTTCGACAAGCCGGCGATGTACATGGGCGAAGGCGGCTCTATTCCGTTCATGGGCATGCTGGGCGAGAAGTTCCCCGGCGCGCAGTTCATGATCACCGGCGTGCTGGGCCCCCACTCCAACGCACACGGTCCGAACGAGTTCCTGCATATCCCGATGGGCAAGCGCGTCACCGCCTGCGTATCGAAGGTGATCGCCGACCATCACGCGGCCTGTCTGCGAGGCGAAACCAGTGGCTCGCCGGTGGCAGCCGACAGCGGCACCCGGCATGGGGGTCACGGTTGCTGTTGAGTTAGCGGTTGAACCGATACATGCGGTTGGCTTGCATCGGTTGATGGGAAAGCTGAGTGGCGATTCGTGCGGGTGCTTGCCTGTGGTGGTCTGGCTGGCTGGTTGGCGATCAGGCTCCTGGTGCGACTTGGCCGCCTGACGTCACGCGTCGCCTGGCTCCGTACCCTCACCCCACCCCCTTTCCCGATGGGAGAGGGGCTTAGGATCTGCTCGTCGGGGAGGATTTGGCAGTGGCTGGCCGATGCAGAGCCGTTGTTTTCCCCCTGAAGCGTCGCCTGCGATGCCGTTAGGTTTGCAAACTTCATCCGCGACATTTTTCAGCGGACATATCTCCTGGGAGGCGACTGGTCGGGGAGATGGCTTCGCACGAAATCAAGAGCGCACAGCGGCAGAAGCCGATCCCTATGCTCTCTGAAGCCGTTGCATCGGCGCGGTCGCTCCTGCGCCCGCTGCGCCCGCTGCGCCAGGTGGCGACATCCGAAATGCTAGGCTGCCGATCCCGTCCACTCGCGGTGCTGCGATGAACAATCTGTTTGGTAGCGATAGCTGGCTCTACATCCTGCTGGTCGGTTTTGTGGTCGGGCTGCTGGCGCGTTTCATCACGCCCGGTACCCAGCGCCTGGGCTGCCTGCTGACCATCGTGCTCGGGATCGCCGGCGCAGTGGTTGCCAGCTGGTTTGGGCGCTACATGGGGTGGTACCGCGCAGGCGAGCCGGCCGGTTTCCTTGGCGCATTGCTCGGTGCCATCGCCATCCTCGCGCTGCTGCGGTTGTTCAGCGGCAGCAAACGCTGAGCGCTGCCCGCGCGCCTGACCCACCACGACACGACAGCTCAGAACACATGACGTCATCACCTTCGGACACTGCACGCGACGCGCTGCGCCTGCACTGGGCGCGCCAGGCCCTCAACGATCCACACGCCACGCTGCAGCGCGCATCCATGGACGCCGGGTTTCGCAGTTACTGGCGCACGCAGGGCAGTGGCGTCGATCGGATCGTGATGGACGCGCCACCAGCGCTGGAAAATGTAGCGCCGTGGTTGCGCATGCACGGCGTGCTGCGTGAGCACGGCGTGCGCGTGCCGCAGGTGCTGGCGCAGGAGTTGGAGAGCGGATTCCTGCTGCTGGAGGATCTGGGCGTGCCGACGTTGGCGCAGGTGTTGACCGACGCCAACGCCGATGACCTGATCGATGGTGCCATCGCGCAGTTGCTGTTGCTGCAGCAGATTCCGCCGCCTGCCGACAGCGGAGTGTTCGGCGAGGCGCTGCTGCAACGCGATGCGGGACTGTTCGAGGAATGGTTTCTGGGACGCCATCTCGGCGTGCAGCTGGACTGTGGCCATGCCGAGCAACTGCAGTTGGTACAGCGCCGTTTGATGGACAACGCCCTGGCGCAGCCACGCGTGTTCACCCATCGCGATTTCATGCCGCGCAATCTGATGCCGGTGGCCGATGGCCCGGCAGTGCTGGACTTTCAGGATTGCGTGATCGGCCCGATCGCCTACGACCCGATCAGCCTGTTCAAGGACACCTCGGTGAGCTGGCCGATTGCCCGCGTGGACGGTTGGCTGCAGCGCTACCACGCGCGCGCAGGTGCAGCCGGATTGCCGGTTCCGGCGCTGGCGCAATTTCTGCGCGATGCGGACTGGATGGGTGTGCAACGGCATTTGAAGAATCTGGGTATTTTTTCGCGGCTGAGCCATCGCGATGGCAAGCATTGGTATCTGGAGAACGTGCCGCGTTTCATCACGTATCTCGACGAGGTACTGCCTCGCTACACCGAGCTTGCGCCGTTGCTCGGCCTGCTGGACGAGGTGATCAAGCCCGCACTGGCTGCACGCGCGCAGCAGGTCACGGCATGAAAGCGCTGATCTTTGCCGCCGGATTCGGCGAGCGCATGCGCCCGCTCACCGAGCGCACGCCCAAGCCGCTGCTTTCGGTCGGCGGCACGCCGTTGATCGTGTGGCATTTACGCAAATTGGCGGCACTGGGCGTGGACGAGGTGGTGATCAACACCTCGTGGCTGGCCGAGCAGTTTCCCCAGGTATTGGGCGACGGCAGCACGTTCGGTCTACGGCTGACCTATTCCTACGAAGGTGCGACGCCACTGGAAACCGGCGGCGGCATGCTGCATGCGCTGCCGCTGCTGGGCGATGCACCATTTCTGCTGGTCAATGGCGACATCTGGACCGATTTCGATTTTGCCCGCCTGTCGCGTGCGCCGGAGGGATTGGCGCAGCTGGTGCTGGTCGACCAACCTGCATATGCAGCGCGTGCGGATTTCGCGCTGGACGCCGATGGCAAGGTACGCGCCGATCTCCCTGCGACGCATACCTACGCCGGCATCGGTGTCTATCGGCCGGCGTTGCTACGCGATTGGCCATCAGTGATTGGCCCGCTGCCAGCACAGGGCAGCACGGCGCCGCGGTTTGCGCTGGCGCCGATCCTGCGCGCGCAGATGGCAGCAGGCTTGGTCGTTGGCATCCACCATGCCGGGCGCTGGACCGATGTCGGCACGCCGCAACGATTGGCGGCGCTGGATGCGCAGTTGCTGCACGACGGCGGCTGATCGCAACCACACCGCTACAACGCCCGGCCGCGCACTGCGCATTGCGTGAATCACCCACATCGATCATCTCGATGGGCCTTGCAGCCAGCCCGAGGGCCGTCGCACCTACTCTTATCCATGCGCACCGACCATCCCGACGGGCCCTTGCCCGCCCACCGTCGCGGGATCTTGAGCGGCATGGATGCCGCGCCAGAGCCCTCAAGGACGTACTTGCGGCGTGTCCCGCGATGATGGGCGGGCAAGGGCCTTGCAGCAGAGTCCCAGACCCTACGCTCTGTAAGCTCTAGGCGTTGTGCCTCAAACGCCTGGACACTGCCATAGATATGCTGATGGGAATCGCGAAGCAGCTCGGGCCTGCGTAGCGGTGAGCGTGGTAACTCTGTCAGCCGCTCTAAGCCCCACGATCCTCAAGCACCCGCCGCAGGAAGGGCACCGTGATGCGGCGCTTGGCGGCCAGCGATTCGCGATCCAGCCGATCCAGCAAGGCCACCAGGCCGGCCAGTTCGCGCTCGCTATGGGTCAGCAGCCAATCGATCGCCGCCTCGTCCAGAGCCAGGCCGCGCCGCTGCGCGCGGTCGCGCAGCACCGCCGCGCGCGCGGCATCGTCGAGTACCGGCAAGCCGATGCGGATGCATTGCGACAGGCGCGAGCGCAGGTCCGGCAGGACCAGGGCCAGGCCATCGGGCATCTGCCGGGCGGTGTAGAGCAGGCTGATGCCGGCCGCGCGCGCACGGTTGTGGAAATCGAACAGCGCCACTTCGTCATCGCGCTGCCCGGCAATGCTGTCCACGCCATCCAGTGCGACCAGGCTGCGCCCTTCCAACGCTTCGAGCGCGTCGCGCAGCCGTCCAGCGGCCGCATGCAGGGGCAGATACGCCGTTGCGCGCCCGGCCTGCTCGGCCGCAGCGCACACCGCCAGTGCCAGATGCGTCTTGCCGGTACCGGCAGGACCGGCCAGGTACAGCCAGTCGCTCACCTGCCCGGCGGCCAGCGCCTGCAACTGCGCAAGCAGGCCGTCGGGCGCGGCGATGTAACTGTCGAAACGCTGGTCGGATGGCGCGCGCAACGCCAATGGCAACTGCGGCACGCTCACGACCGATCTGCGTCCTTGCTCGGGTCGATGATGATGCTGCGCTCGGGCGTGGACTGCAGCACGATGCCGGCCCGCTCGCCTGCATACAGGTCGCTGCGGGTGTACTGCTCATGCGCATAGCGCAGCAGCACATTGGCCACCGCCGCCACCGGCAATGCCAGCAACATGCCGAGGAAGCCGAACAACTGGCCGCCGGCCATCACCGCAAAGATCACTGCGACCGGATGCAGGCCGATCTTGTCGCCGACGATGCGCGGGGTGAGCACGTAGCTTTCCAGCAACTGGCCAACGGTGAACACCACGCCCACGCCGATCAGCAGCTTCAGGTCCAGGCCCTGCGCCTGCACGATGGCCGCCAGCAGCGCGAGCACGATGCCGGTGGTCGCGCCCAGGTACGGAATGAAGCTGATGAAACCGGCGATGATGCCGATCAACAACCCCAGGTTGAGCCCGATGATGGACAGGCCGGTGGCATAGATCGCGCCCAACGCCAGCATCACCAGGAACTGGCCGCGAATGAAGCCGCCCAGTACGTCGTTGGATTCCAGCGCCAACCGGCTCACCGTGCCGATGTAGGCACGCGGTATCACCGCCGCCACGCGCTCGACCAGCCGGTCCCAGTCACGCAGGAAGTAGAACGCCAGGATCGGCAGCAATGCCAGGTTGATCACCCAGGTCACCATCGCAAAGCCCGAGCGCGACACGTAGCCGAAGAAGGTCTTGGCGGCACCGCCGGCCTGTTCCCAATGGCTGCGGATCCAGTCGATCAGCCGCTCCGGGTCCAGCCAGCCCATCAGCTCCACGCCGGTCTTGGCTTCCAGCCACGGGATGGCGGTGCTGATCGCCCAGGCGCGCATTTGCGGCAGTGCATCGATCAGGGTCATGATCTGGCGTTCGATCATCGGTACCAGGATCATCAGCGCCAGCACGAACAACAGCGTGGCCAGCACGAACACCAGGGCCACCGCCACATTGCGCGAACGCCCGGCGCGCTCGATGCGGTCCACCAGCGGGTCGCCCAGCCACGCAAGCAGCAGGGCCAGCACGAAGGGCGTCAGGATCGGCGCCAGCAGCGAGATCACCCACAGCACACCGACGATCACCGCCGCCCATTTGAGGCGACGCAGGAATAAGGCGATCTCGGCTTCGGGAGTCAAAGTCATTTCAGGCGGTACTCGGCGTGCTCGTTTTCGAGAATGATCGGGCCCTCGGTCGGGACCGACACCGAGACCAGGGGACTGTTGTCGCCGAGCATACGGTTGAGCCCGGAAATGCCCGTGAGCAATTCCAGATCCACTTCGATTCGGTCGCCATTGGCGCTGACCGGGCGGATGCTGCGCACCACCGACACGCCCTGCAGCGCAGCGGCAACCCGCAGGTAATCGTCGGCGCTATGGATGCCGGTGATCACCGCGCGGTATACGCCCGGCACCCCCGAGTCCACGCGCTTGGCATAGCGCTTGACCAGTGCATCGGCCGCGCCGTCGGCACCGGCCGCCATCGCACGCCGCGCATCGCCATCGCTGCTGGTCCAGCTGGACAACACATTGCCGTTGTCCACGAACACCCAGTCGGCGGTCCAGCCGGCGGCATTGCGGTAGAGCTTGCCGATCAGTTGCATCGGCGGGCTGTACTTGGCCGAGGCGCGCGACACCGCGGCGGTGTCCTTGCGCCAGATCGCACCGGCCAGTACCTGCTCGGCAGCGGCGCCGCCCGGCAGGCCGAGCCGGTAGCCACGCTCAATGGCGCGGTCGAGCACGCTGCGGGCGGCGTTGGCCTGGGCAACCCCGACCAGGCGCGGACCGCTGCCGTCATCGATGGCCAACCACAGCACCGGCTTGGGCCGCGGCAGCGGCCAGACCGGCAGACCCAGCGCCGCGATCAGTCCATCGACATCGGACTGCCGAAACCGTGCCACCAGGGTGGTGCGGAAGGTCGGCGCACCGGAGCGCGAAGTGCCCTGATCCTGGCGGTAGTCGTAGTGCTCGACGTAATTGGGCGCATTGCGCAGCGCCTGCGGCACCCCCGGGCGGCTCATCACCGCGCGATCGCCGGAGACCTTGCCCAGCACCGCGCCCAGCGCGCGCGCCAGGGCACCGGGGCGATCGGATTCGCTCTGGCTGTTGACCGGCACTTCGGCATCGTAGGCGCTCTGCGCTTTGGCGACGTCGCCTTCGGTACGCAGATCGGCCTGCGCAAAGGCCGGAACGGCGGGCATGGCGACCACGAGGGCGAGAAAGAAAGCAAGACTGCGGCGCATCGACGGTTCCATGGCGTAGGCGTATCCGGGTGAATTGTTGCCCGAATGGGGCGCTAGCGCCAACGTGGCTGTTAAAATCGCCGCCTTTACTGCCGAGCCACCCACGCCCGTGACCAGCCCAACGCCTTCTACTCCCTCGCCCATGACCTACCGCGACGCAGGCGTCGACATCGATGCCGGCAACGCCCTGGTCGAACGCATCAAGCCGCTGGTCAAGCGCAGCTTCCGGCCGGAGGTGATGGGTGGCCTGGGCGGCTTTGGCGCGCTGTTCGACCTGTCCGGCAAGTACAAGGAGCCGGTGCTGGTCTCCGGCACCGACGGCGTGGGCACCAAGCTCAAGCTGGCACAGCAACTGGGCCGCCACGACACCATCGGCATCGACCTGGTCGGCATGTGCGTCAACGACGTGCTGGTGCAGGGCGCCGAACCGCTGTTCTTCCTGGACTACTTCGCCACCGGCAAGCTGGATGTGGACACTGCGGCTGCGGTGGTGGGCGGCATTGCACGCGGTTGCGAGCTGTCCGGTTGCGCCTTGATCGGCGGCGAAACCGCCGAAATGCCCGACATGTACCCGCCCGGCGAATACGACCTGGCCGGCTTCACCGTCGGTGCGGTGGAAAAGTCGCAGTTGCTGGACGGCGCACAGGTACGCGCCGGCGACGTGCTGATCGGCATCGCGTCTTCCGGCCCGCATTCCAACGGCTATTCGTTGATCCGCAAGATCTACGAGCGTGCCGGCGCGCCGGCCGAACACGTACTGGACGATGGCACCAGGTTGATCGACGCATTGATGGCGCCCACCGCGCTGTACGTCAAGCCGGTGCTGGCGCTGCTGAAATCGCATGGCGAATCGATCCACGCCATGGCGCACATCACCGGCGGCGGGCTGACCGAAAACATCATTCGCGTGATTCCGGATGGCCTGGGCCTGGAGATCGATGCCAAGGCGTGGACGCTGCCGCCGGTCTTCGCCTGGCTGCAGCGCGAAGGCGCGGTGGCCGATGCCGAAATGTGGCGCACCTTCAACTGCGGGATCGGGTTCGTGCTGGTCGCATCGCCCGATCAGGCGGCGGCGCTGGAACAGGCGCTGGATGGCCAGTCGCTCGCCCACTGGCGGATCGGCCAGGTGGTCGCCGCGCACGGCGACGAACGCGTGCAGATCGGCTGACCAGGAACCTCGCATGGACGCTTCCCCACCCCTGCCGGCTCCGTCGGCCAGCGCCGACGACCTGCAGCATCTCAAGCTGCTGTCGATCTTTCATTACGTGCTGGCCGGCATCACCGGGCTGTTTTCGCTGTTCCCGCTGATCCATCTGGTCATGGGGCTGGCCATTGTCACCGGGCAGTTGCCGATGCAGGGCAGCAATGGGGAACCCGCACCTGCCGAGATGCGCCTGTTCGGCTGGATCTTCGTGGTGTTCGCGGCCGCCCTGATCACCGGCGGCCTGACCCTGGCCGGGTTCATGGCCTATGCCGGGCGCTGCATCGCCCAGCGCCGGTGGCATCTGCTCTGTCTGATCGTGGCGGGCATCTCCTGCAGCTTCATGCCGTTCGGGACCGTGCTTGGAGTCTTCACGCTGGTCACCTTGCTGCGCCCCCAGGTCAAGGCACTGTTCGGCGCTGCGCCTGCCGCAGGTTGAAATGAAGGCGAGCCCACGCGCCATGCGCCGTCCGAAGCTGGCCGCGTTGGTCGCCACGCTGGCAGTGTTTGCAGCAAGCTGGCTCGCCCCGCTGTGGCCGCTCGAGCAGGCGCTGCACAGTACGTTGACCGTGGCCGGGCTGATTGCGCTGGTAGGTGTCGACCGTCGCTGGCCGATGGACACCGGTGCCTTTGCAGCGATCTGCATATTCATCTGCATGCACTGCATCGGCGCACGCTGGCTGTATTCCAACGTGCCCTACGAACACTGGAGCCGGCAGCTGCTGCACTGGTCGCCTGCTGCGGCGTTCGGCTGGACGCGCAATCATTTCGACCGGCTGATCCATTTGCTGTTCGGGCTGTGCTTTACCCCGGCCGTGATGCAGCTGGCGCTGCGGCGATGGCCGCGATTGACGCGGCGGCAGGCCTTCGCGCTGACGGTGATGAGCATCATGTGCGTCAGCCTGATTTACGAGTGGTTCGAATGGGGCATTGCGCTGCTGCTGTCGCCGCAGGCCGCCGAAGCCTACAACGGCCAGCAGGGCGACCCCTGGGACGCGCATACCGACATGCTGCTGGCCACCCTCGGCAGCCTGGCGGCCTACCCCGTGGTGAGGACATTGCTCAATGCACGCAACTGACGCCCCGCTCCGCCTGGCCGTACTGGCCTCCGGCCGCGGCAGCAACCTGCAGGCCATGCTCGATGCCATCGCCAGCGGGCGCCTGCACGCAACCGTGGTCGGGGTGTTCTCCGATCGCCCGCAGGCGCCGGCCCTGCAGAAGGTGGAGGCGGCACGGCGCTGGAGCGCCAGCCCGCGCGCGTTTGCCGATAGGGACGCGTTCGATGCTGCGCTGGGCGATGCGATCGCCGCCGTGCAGCCGGACTGGATCGTCTGCGCCGGCTACATGCGCATCCTCGGCGAGCCGCTGGTGCGCCGCTTTGCCGGCCGCATGCTCAATATCCACCCGTCGCTGCTGCCCAAGTATCGCGGCCTGCACACCCATGCGCGCGCGCTTGAAGCCGGCGATGCCGAGCATGGCGCCAGCGTGCATCTGGTGGTGCCCGAGCTGGATGCCGGCAGCGTGATCGCACAGGCCCGCGTGCCGGTGCTGCCTGGCGACAGTGCCGACCAGCTGGCTGCGCGTGTACTGGCCCGCGAGCATCCGCTGCTGCTTGCCACCCTCGACCTGCTGGCCAGTGGGCGTGTGCAGATCCACGGCGATGCGGTCCACCTCGACGGTCAGTGCCTGTTTACGCCACTACGACTAGAGTCCGCTGACACCGCATTCGCCTGAATGCGCCAGACGCCCCCCTCATCCTGCCTCGGACATCCTTGTGGGCCCTGTGCCCCAATCAGCGCATGAACGTCCTTCCGATCGCCGCCGCGCTGTTGACCACCGCCCTGCTCACCCAGGCCGGCCCCGGCCGCGCGCAACAGGCCATCCAAGTCCCCGCGCCCGCCCAGCCAACGCCAGTGCCCCCTGCTGCGGCGGCACCGGCATCTGCCGCCACCCTGCCCGCCAGCACCTGGACGCCGCCACCGCTGGAGCCGTTCGTGGCGACCTACCAGGCGTTCTATCGCGGCAAGGAAGCGGGCGACGCCACGATGCAGGTCAGCCACGGCGACGGCAGCCAGTGGCGCATCGACATGTCGGTACGCGGCCGTAAAGGCTTCGCCAGCATCCTGGGCCTGAACCTGGAGCAGAGCACGGTGTTCCGTGTCGACGGTGACACCTACGTGCCGCTCAGCCAGAGCACCGTGCGCAAGGCGGTGTTCTTCGGCAAGAAGGTCACCGGCGTCTACAACTGGCAGGCCGGCACCGCGCAATGGGATGGCGATCTGAAGAAGGAACGCCAACAACCGATTCCGCTGCAGCGCGGCGACCAGAGCGCGCTCTCCCTGAACCTGTCGCTGATGCGCGACGCGCAGCCCGGCCGCAGCCTGAGCTATCGCTATGTCGATGTGGGCAAGGTGCGCAAGTACGACTACCGCGCCGCCGACACCACCGAGGTGGTGCAGGTCGGCGACCTGAGCTACGACGCGTTGCGCGTGTATCGCGTCAACGGCGGCGACAACGAAACCATCCTCTGGATCGCCAACGGGGTTCCGACCCCGGTGCGCATCCTGCAACGTGACAAAGGTGAGGATCAGGTCGATCTCCGCCTGGTCGAATACCAAGGAGCCTGACCATGACATTCTCTTTCCGCCCCAGCGCATTGATCGCCGCCGCCGCCCTGGCCGTGGCCAGCCTGCCAGCGTTTGCCGTGCAGCCCTTCCAGGCCGACTACTCGGCCAATTACATGGGCATGCAGGCCAACGGCACCATGACCCTGGCCGCGGCCGGTTCCAACCAGTGGCGCTACACGCTCACCATCCAGAACCAGCTGGCCAACCTCACCCAGAGCACGGTATTCGAAGAGGCCAACGGCCAACTGCGCCCGGTGAGCAGCAACGACACCTCGTCGATGATGGTCAAGCGCCGCAACGTCACCGCCAATTACGACTGGAAAACCAGCCAGGCCACCTGGGGCGGCGACATCAAGCCGGACCGTCGCGGTCCGGTCAAGCTGCAGCCTGGCGATATGGACGCATTGCTGATCAACCTGGCAATCACCCGCGATCTAGCCGCCGGCAAGCCGCTCAACTACCGCATGGTGGACGAAGGCCGCATCAAGCCGATGAGCTACAAGGTGGTCGGCAAGGAAACCATCACCGTCAACGGCAAACAGGAACAGGCCACCAAGGTCTCGCGCGTGGACGGCGACAAGGAACTGATCGCCTGGGTGGTCAAGGACCTGCCGGTACCGGCGCGCCTGCTGCAGAAGGAAAAGGGCCAGGACGCGCTGGACCTGACCATCAAGTCGCTGCTGCGCTGAGCGCTCTGCGCTTATCCGACCATTTCGACTGGTCCTTGCCCGCCCACCGTCGCGGAACCTTGAGCGGCATGGATGCCGCGCCAGAGCTTACACGGACGTACTTGCAGCGCGTCCCGCAATGGTGGGCGGGCAAGGGCCCTGCAGCAAGGCGCAGCGTCGAGTGTGCGGTGCCCTCACCGCTCGCGGGACACGCCGTTAACCCATCCATGGGGGCTCGGTGGCGGCATCCATTCCGCCAACGGTCCCGCAATCGGTAAGGACACCGCACCAGATAGTTGGCTGATGGTTTGGGTGAAAAGCGACAACACCAAGTCGCGCGGTTCGCTGGCTGCTTATTGAAACCTTGCACACCAGCCATCTCGACTGGTCCTTGCCCGCGCACCATTGCGGGACCCTGAGCGGCATGGATGTCGCGCCAGGGCTACAAGGACGTACTTACAGCGTGTCCTGCAATGGTGGGCGGGCAAGGACCATCCAGCGGCTCCGCAATCACTCTTTCAACCAAGGCCGAGCGCTTCTCAAGGCTTGCCGGCAGCCTTGTCGTCGCCGGTCGTAAATACGGTGCGGCAGTCCACCCGGATCTGCTCATCCGTGCCGCGCCAATAGAACAGGTCGCAATGGCGCTTGCCTTCGACGGTCTTTTTTACCGCCACTGCATAGAACGATTGCGCGATCTCGTTGCGGCTGGCGGTGCCGTCGCCGTTCCAGTCCATGTCCTTGAACTCGACGCCCTGGGTGATGGCCATGCCCACGCTCCATGCGTAGGCCAGCCACGCCAGGATCAGCACGATCACGCCCAGCAGGATCTTGCGCCGGGTGGTGAAGCGTCCGCGCAGGATCATGCGCTGCGCCGGATGGTCGCGCCCAGCGCCCCCAGCTTCTCCTCGATGTTTTCGTAGCCACGGTCCAGGTGGTAGATGCGATCGATGGTGGTGTCGCCGTCGGCCACCAGGCCGGCCAGGATCAACGATGCCGACGCGCGCAGATCGGTCGCCATCACCGGCGCGCCGCTCAGGCGTTCGGCACCGCGCACGATGGCGGTATGGCCTTCGACCTGGATGTCCGCGCCCAGGCGCAGCAGCTCGTTGACGTGCATGAAGCGGTTTTCGAAGATGGTTTCGTTGATCACGCCTACGCCGTCTGCCACGCAGTTGAGCGCCATGAATTGCGCCTGCATGTCGGTGGGAAACGCCGGGTATGGCGCGGTGGTCAGGTTGACCGCACGCGGGCGCTTGCCGTGCATGTCCAGGGTGATGCTGTCGGCGGTGGTGGTGATGGTGGCGCCGGCTTCGGTGAGCTTGTCCAGCACCGCATCCAGGGTGTCCGGGCGCGCACGGCGCACAGTGACGCTGCCACCGGTCATGGCTGCAGCGACCAGGAAGGTGCCGGTTTCGATGCGGTCCGGCAGCACCGCATGGTGCCCGCCGCCCAGACGCTCGACGCCCTGCACCACGATGCGCGGGGTACCGGCGCCTTCGATCTGCGCACCGAGCGCGATCAGGCAATCGGCCAGGTCGGTCACTTCCGGCTCCATCGCCGCGTTTTCCAGCACCGTGGTGCCTTCGGCCAGCACGGCGGCCATCAGTACGTTCTCGGTGCCGGTGACGCTGACCATGTCGAACACGTAGCGGCCGCCCTTCAGGCGCCCGTTGCTGGTGGCCTTGATGTAGCCGTTCTCCACGCTAATCTCGGCGCCCAGCGCCTGCAGGCCCTTGATGTGCTGGTCCACCGGGCGCGAGCCGATCGCGCAGCCGCCGGGCAGCGAGACTTCGGCGGTGCCGTAGCGCGCCAGCAGCGGGCCCAGCACCAGGATCGAAGCGCGCATGGTCTTGACCAGCTCGTACGGGGCGATTTGATGGGTGACCGAACGCGGGTCGACCAGGATCGAGCGGCCCTTGGCCAGCGTGCCTTCATCGATGGTGACCTCGGCGCCCAGCTCACCGAGCAGCTTCACCGTGGTGATCACGTCATGCAGGTGCGGCACGTTGCTGATTTCCACCGGCGCGTCGGCCAGCAGGGTGGCGCACAGGATCGGCAGCACGGCGTTCTTGGCGCCGGAAATATTGACTTCGCCGTGCAGCGCTTGGCCGCCGGTCACTACGATTTTTGCCATGGGAATCTGAGAAGTCCGAAGTAAGGGTATGTCGGGGGAAGGACGTGCGGCCGGACGGCCTTTAGGCGAACGGCGCTGAGACGGGAAACCGAGCGCCACGCTGGGCATTGCCCGGGACGCGCTGGACACCGGCACGAGGTGATCGTGGACCCAAGCCAGGGAGCCGAGGATGCAGCTGCATGCCGATTCCCGTCCCGGCCCGGGCCGCCTGGCGGCGAGCGCGGTTGCCGGGCTCAGCCTTCCTCGGGGGTCAGCGTCTTGAGCTGCAGCGCGTGGATCGCCCCGCCCATCAGCTCGCCCAGGGTCGCATAGACCATGCGGTGGCGCGCCAGCGGGGCCTTGCCCGCAAATGCGGGGCTGACCACGGTGGCCTCGAAGTGCACGCCATCGTCGCCGTGCACGTCGACGCGGGCTTCGGGCAAGCCGGATTCGATGAGTTTACGGATGGTTTCGGCGTCCAAAGGGCGTTTCCTCATAAAATGAGCGCACATTCTACTCTTCACCCGAGTCCTGCATGGCTGTCTCGCCCCTGCCCATCGCCACCGTCAGCGACGCCAGCCTGGTCGCCAGCGGCCAGCGCGTGCTCCAGATCGAGCAGGACGCACTGGCCAGCGTGGGCGAGCGGATCGGCAGCGACTTTGCTGCCGCCTGCCGGCTGGTGCTGGCCTCGCGCGGGCGCGTGGTGGCTACCGGCATGGGCAAGTCCGGACATATCGCACGCAAGATCGCCGCCACCCTGGCATCGACCGGCACCCCGGCGTTCTTCGTACATCCTGGCGAGGCCGGCCACGGCGACCTGGGCATGATCACCGAGGCCGACATCGTGCTGGCGCTATCGTATTCAGGCGAATCGGACGAAGTGCGCATGCTGCTGCCGGTGCTCAAGCGCCAGGGCAACCCGATCATCGCCATGACCGGGCGCGCAGGTTCCACCCTGGCCCAGGCCGCCAACGTGCACCTGGATGTCAGCGTCTCCGCCGAAGCCTGCCCGCTGCACCTGGCCCCAACCTCCAGCACCACCGCCTCGCTCGCCATGGGCGATGCGCTGGCCGTGGCACTGCTCGACGCCCGCGGCTTCACCGCCGACGACTTTGCGCGCTCGCACCCGGCCGGCAGCCTGGGCCGGCGCCTGCTGCTGCACATCACCGACGTGATGCACGCCGGCGACGACCTGCCGCGCGTGCGCGAGGACGCCAGCCTGAGCGAGGCGTTGATGGAAATGAGCCGCAAGCGCCTCGGCATGACCGCCGTGGTCGATGGCCAGGACCGCCTGATCGGCCTGTTCACCGATGGCGACCTGCGCCGCGCCCTGGACAGCGATATCGATGTGCGCAATGCCGGCATCGCCGAGGTGATGACGCGCAACCCGCGCACCATCGGCGCCGACCAGCTCGCCGCCGAGGCCGCGCGGCTGATGGAGGACTACAAGATCAACGGCCTGATCGTGGTGGACGCACAACAGCGCGCGGTCGGCGCATTGAACATTCACGACCTGTTGCGCGCCAAGGTGGTTTAACAGGTTCAGTTTTCAACCGCCGGACCCCGTTCTTACCGATTCGTGCCGATGCCCTACTCTCCCTTGCAGCACCTTCCCGCCGACCTGATCGACCGCGCCGCGCGGATCCGCCTGGCCTGTTTCGACGTCGACGGCACCCTGACCGACGGGCGCCTGTACTACGACCACGCCGGCAACGAGAGCAAGGCGTTCAACGTGCTGGACGGCCAGGGCCTCAAGCAACTCGAGCATGCCGGCATCCATGTGGCACTGATCACTGCACGTGCCAGCCTGTCGGCGGAAAAACGTGGCCAGGACCTCGGCCTGCATGTGCAGATCGGGGTCAGGAACAAGCGACTGGCGGTCCTGGCGCTGTGCCAGGAACATGGCCTGTCGCTGGACCAGGTGCTGTTCATGGGCGATGACCTGCCCGATCTGCCCGCCCTGCTGGCGGTCGGCCTGCCGGTGGCCCCGGCCAACGCACACCCCTGGATTGCCGAGCGCGTGCAGTGGCACACCCGCGCCCGTGGCGGCGAAGGCGCGGCCCGCGAAGTCTGCGACGTGGTGCTGGCCGCGCAGGGCCAGGTCGAGAGCATCATCGAAAGGTTTTCCGCATGAACTGGAACTGGAGAACCACCCTGGGCGTGGTGCTGTTCGCCGCCGCCGTGATCTCCGGCTGGTCGGCCTGGCAGCAGCGCGCGCGCCCGGTCGCGGCGGCAGTGGACGAGTCGAAGGCGGACTACGTACTGCGCGACTTCGAGCTGATCGCGCTGGACAAGCAGACCGGCAAGGAATCGATGACGCTGCGCGCGCCGGAAATGCACCGCAACCGCGCCGACCAGACCTCGGACATCACCACACCGGTGTTCCTGCTGCCCGACAACGCCAACCAGCCGTGGACGCTGCGCGCCAAGACCGGCTGGGTCAGCCCCAAGGGCGACGAACTGCGCCTGCGCGGCAGTGTCGAAGGCGACAGCCCCACCACCGGCACTACCCCGCCAACCACTTTCCGCACCGAAAGCCTGGACGTGTTCCCGCAGCAGAATCTCGCCAAGACCGCAGCGCCGGTGAGCATGAGCCGGCCGGGTATCATGCAGAGCGGGGTCGGCTTCGAGGCCGATCTCAAATCACGCCAGTACAAGCTCCTTTCTCAGGTCAAGACCCGCTATGAACCGAATGCTGCCCGCTAAACTGGCGTTTGCCGCGCTGCTGTTGCCCGCGATGGCCATGGCCAAGACCAGCGATCGCAATCAGCCGATGGCGATCGACTCCAATGCCAACGATTGCAACATGCTCGACGACAGCGGCAGGTGCCGTTTCAGCGGCAATGTGGTGATCACCCAGGGCACGCTGGAAATCCATGCCGACACCGCCGACATCTTCCAGAAGAACGGGCAGACCGACCGCGTGGTGCTCACCGGCAAGCAGGCCACGCTCAAGCAGCAGATGGACGACGGCGCGATGATGAACGGCCAGGCCGACAACATCGAATACCAGGTCGCCAACGAAGTCATCGTCCTGACCGGCAACTACAAGGTCGACTCGCCCAAGGGCACCAACGCCGGCCAGCGCATGGTCTACAACACCAAGACCGGCAACATGCAGAGCGGTGGCGATGGCAGCCGCGTGCGCACCATCATCCAGCCGAAGACCGCTGCGCCTGCCGCAGCCACGCCGGCGCCGGCCGCCAAGCCCGCGGCCAAGCCGCAGGGGAAGAAGTAATGCTGGTCGCCACCGGTCTGCGCAAGAAGTACAAGCAGCGCGAAGTGGTCAAGGAGTTCGGCCTGACGCTGGAAGCCGGCGAAGTGGTCGGCCTGCTCGGCCCCAACGGCGCCGGCAAGACCACCTGCTTCTACATGATCGTGGGTCTGGTCGAGGCCGATGCCGGGCGCATCGAGCTGGACGGCCGCGACCTCACCGCCGAGCCGATGTACGCACGCGCCAAACTCGGCGTGGGCTACCTGCCGCAGGAGCCGTCGATCTTCCGCAAGCTCACCGTGGCCGACAATATCCGCCTGGTGCTGGAACTGCGCGAGGAGCTGGACAACGCCGGCCGTGAGAAGGAGCTGGTTTCGCTGCTGGACGAATTGCAGATCACCCACGTCGCCGATCAGCTCGGTGCGAGCCTGTCCGGCGGCGAGCGTCGTCGGTGTGAGATCGCGCGTGCGCTGGCGGCCAAGCCGCGCATGATGCTGCTGGACGAACCGTTCGCCGGCGTCGATCCGATTTCGGTCGGCGAGATCCAGCGCATCATCATCCACCTCAAGGAACGCAGCATCGGCGTGCTGATCACCGATCACAACGTGCGCGAGACCTTGGGAATCTGTGACCGCGCGTATATCCTCGCCGAGGGGGGCGTGCTGGCGCAGGGGGCACCGGACGCGCTGCTAGCCAATCCCGACGTCCGTCGCGTGTATCTGGGGGAAACCTTCCGCCTTTGAGCGCGTCGCCGCGCCAACGCTTTTTTCAGTCAGTGCCCGCATGAAAGCCCGGCTCCAGACATCGCTAGGACAACAGTTGGTCATGACGCCGCAGTTGCGTCAGGCGATCAAGCTATTGCAGATGTCCACCACGGAGCTGGAAGTGGAGATCGCCGAAGCAGTGGAAACCAATCCACTGCTGGAATGGGCCGATGAAGCGGCGCATGCGGCCAACGAGCCGGCGCCCGAGGCGAGCGCATCGTCGTCCAGCGAAGAACCGCAGCGCGAAGATCCGGCCCCTGCCGAACGCGACGACGACTGGTCGCAGGACGAACTGCAGTGGAGCGGCTCGGGCAGCGGCGGCAGTTTCGACGACGACGAGTCCGGCGACGCCGCCGAACGTGTGGCCGAGTCCGAGACGCTGGCCGACCATCTGTTATGGCAGCTGCACCTGTCGCCGCTGTCGCCGCGCGACCGCCAGATCGGCGCGATGCTGATCGACGCGCTGGACGAGGACGGCTATCTGCGCGAGCCGCTGTCGGCCATTCTGGAGACGCTGGCGCTGGGCGCGGCGGTGGACGAGGCCGAAGTGCTCACCGTGCTGCACCAGATCCAGCGCTTCGATCCGGTCGGCGTGGGTGCACGTACCCTGGGCGAATGCCTGGCGTTGCAGTTGGCCGTGCTCGACCCCGCCACTCCCGGGCGCGAGCTGGCCCAGCAGATCGTCGCCGGCCCGCTGGAACGGCTGCCGCGCAGCGGCGTGGCCGGGCTGGCACACGAACTCAAACGCTCCACCGCCGATGTCGAGCAGGCGGTGCAGTTGGTGCGCTCGCTGGACCCGCGCCCGGGCAAGCAGATCGGCGAACTGGCGCAGGACACCTATGTGGTGCCCGATTGCGTGATCTGGCGCCAGCGCGGGGTCTGGCGGGCCTCGCTGGCTGGCCGTGCGCAGCCCAAGGTCACCATCCACCGCGGCTACGAGAACCTGATCCGCAGCTGCGGCGAGTCCGACGCCGGCTACCTGCGCGGGCAGCTGCAGGAAGCGCGCTGGCTGCTCAAGAGCCTGGAAGCACGCGGCGAGACCTTGCTGCGGGTGGTGCGCTGCCTGCTGCACCACCAGGCCGGGTTCCTGGAATTCGGTGCGCAGGCGCTGCGGCCGTTGACCCTGCGCGAGATCGCCGGCGAGCTCGGCCTGCACGAGTCGACCATTTCCCGCGCCATTGCGCGCAAGTACGTGCGCACCCCGCGCGGCACCATCCCGTTGCGCTCGTTCTTTGCCTCCGGCATCGACACCGACAGCGGCGGCGAGGCCTCCAGCACCGCCATCCAGGCCATGATCCGGCGCCTGATCGAGGCGGAAAACCCGCGCAAGCCGCTATCCGACGCCAAGTTGGCCGATCTGCTGAAAACCTCCGGCGTCCCAGTGGCGCGGCGCACCGTTGCGAAGTATCGTGAGGCCATGAACATTTCCGCCTCCCACGAACGCGTCCGCATCGCCTGACGTTGCAACCACCGCAACGCCGGCCTGCGCCGGGTTTGTCGGATCACCGGAACGGTTCATTGGCCCACCGACCAATGGAGGTATCCGATGCGCATCGAGACGTATGGCCACCAGCTTGAAGTGACCCCCGCCCTGCGGGAGTACGTGGCAAGCAAGCTGCAGCGACTGCAGCGCCATTTCGACCAGCACTGTGAAGTCCGAACGCAGCTGGCCGTCCGCAAGCCGGACCACCACGTGGTCGCCACCGTCAACCTTCCCGGTCGCACGCTGCACGCAGATGCCAGCGGCTCCACCATGTACGCCGCCATCGACCTGCTGGTCGACAAGCTCGACCGCCTGGTGCTCAAGCACAAAGAAAAGAAATGTAACCACCATGCACGCGAGGTGCGCGACAATCCCGCATGACGCTTCCCGCTTGATGCCCTCATGCCTTTAACCGATCTGATGGCGGCCGTGCGCACCGTGGTGTCGCCGGCCGCCGATCGCGACACCGTCCTGCACACCGCCGCCGATCTGCTGTCCTGCCGCCAGGCCGGCGCAGACGAGCTCTACGCCAACCTGTGCGAGCGCGAGGCCCTGGGCAGTACCGCCATCGGCCACGGCATCGCCATTCCGCATGGGCGCTGCCCCAATCTGACCGAACCCCGCGGCGCCTTGCTGCGGCTGGACACGCCGGTGGGCTTTGGCGGCGACGAGCCGGTGGACCTGATCTTTGCGATGGCCGTGCCTGCGCACTACACCCACCAGCATCTGATGCTGTTGTCGGAACTGGCCGAGCGCTTTTCCGATGCCGACTTCCGCCAGCAATTGCGCGCAGCGCCCAATGCCGATGCCCTGCTCGCGTTGCTGACCGAGGTCCCGCCACCACAGGCCAGCGCGGCATGAATACCAGCATCACCGCACGCGAGTTGTTCGACCAGCAGCGCGACAAGCTGGCGCTGCGCTGGGTCGCCGGGCAGAAGGGCGAGCACCGCGAGATCCAGGCCGGCAGCAACAATGCGCGGCGCCCGTCGCTGGCCGGGTATCTCAACGTGATCTACCCCAACAAGGTGCAGATCCTGGGCACCGAGGAACTGGCCTGGCTGGATTCGCTGGATGCGCGGCAGCGCTGGGAAACCATCGAGAAGATCATCCAGGTACAGCCGCTGGCGCTGGCGATCAGCAAGAACCAGTCCTGCCCGGAAGACCTGCGCGCGGCGGCCGACGAATCCAATACGCCGCTGTGGATCTCGCCCAAGCGCGGCCACGAACTGCTCAACCACCTGTCCTACCACCTGGCGCGCACGCTGGCGCCGCGGGTCACGTTGCATGGTGTGTTCATGGAGATCTATTCGATCGGCGTGCTGATCACCGGTGAAGCCGGCTCGGGTAAGAGCGAGCTGGCGCTGGAACTGCTCAGCCGTGGTCACCGGCTGGTGGCCGACGACGCGCCGGAGTTCACCCAGATCGCCCCCGACGTGCTCGACGGCACCTGCCCGGAACTGCTGCAGGACCTGCTGGAAGTGCGCGGCCTGGGCGTGTTGAACGTGCGCGACATGTTCGGCGACACCGCGGTGAAGAAGAACAAGTACCTGCGCCTGATCGTGCACCTGACCCGGCCGATGACCGAGCCCACGCCGTCCGGCTACGAGCGCCTGACCGGCGATTCCGGCAGCCGCCACGTACTGGATCTGGACGTGCCGTTGATCACCCTGCCGGTGATGCCCGGCCGCAACCTGGCCGTGCTCACCGAGGCGGCCACCCGGCTGCATATCCTGCGCACCAAGGGCATCGACCCGGCGGCGATGTTCATCGCCCGCCACAGCAACCTGCTGGAGCGACGCACGCCATGAGTATCGCGCCCTCCACGCTGATGATCGTGAGCGGGCTGTCCGGCTCGGGCAAATCGGTCGCGCTGAAGACCTTCGAGGATCTGGACTATTACTGCTCGGACAACCTGCCGGTGGAGTTGCTGCCGGACTTCGTCAAGAGCCGCCTGCGTGGCAACCCGCTCGGCGACCAGCGGCTGGCGGTGGGCATCGACGTACGCAGCCGCAGCGACCTGACCCAGCTGGCGCAATGGCGCCAGGCCGCGCAGGAATACGGCATCGAGGCGCGGCTGCTGTTTTTCGAGGCCAGCGACGAGGCGTTGATCAAGCGCTACGCCGACACCCGGCGCCGCCATCCCTTGAGCCATCTTGGCCTGGCCTTGCCGGAAGCGATCACCCGCGAGCGCCAGTTGACCGAACCGCTGCGACTGCAGGCCGATGCCATCATCGACACCAGTACGCTCAACGTGCATCAGCTGCGCCGCCGTGTGGTGACCGAGTTTGCGCTCGGCTCCAATGATCGCCTGTCGCTGTTGTTCGAATCGTTCGCCTACAAGCGCGGCGTACCCGCCGAAGCCGACTTCGTGTTCGATGCGCGCGTGCTGCCCAATCCGCACTGGGACCCGGAGCTGCGCCCGCTCACCGGCCGCGATGCCGCGGTGCGCGAGTATCTGGACAAGGAAGCCGACGTGCAGCGTTACAGCGCGCAGATCGTGGACCTGCTCGACACCTGGCTGCCGCGCTTGCGCAACGACACCCGCAGCTACGTGACCATCGCCTTCGGCTGTACCGGTGGCAAGCACCGCTCGGTCTACATGGCCGAACGCATGGCCCGGCATGCGCGCGAGCAGGGTTGGCCGGAAGTGGCGACGTTTCATCGCGAGCAGGACTGAAATTCCGGGATTCGGGATTCGGGATTCGGGAATCGGGAATCGTTACAGCGGCATTCTGCGAACTGTGTGTGCTGCAGCCACGTTGAGAGAGTGCTTTTTGCAGTGCCTTAGTGTGGGGTGCGATTGCGTGCGGATGGCTTGCGGCTGATGGGCGCTATGCCGGGCGACAACGTTGCACCTGACGCGACTGACTCAGCGACGTCCCAACGCCGCGTGCCGTGTCTGTTCAATCCCCACGCAACACGGCACGACGAACGCGGCGGCGGCGTGTCGGACTGCATGACCACACCGCTGCCGGTCGCCGCGGCAACAGCAGCGCCCGCTTGTGCAGTTGGCCATATTGCTGGCGCTGTGCATGTCGCGGAGCAGTGCCGCACGTTGCGACGCGCTCACGGTATCGGTGCAGCGGAGTCGCTGCAGCGGTCCTAAACGGCTATTCAGTTCGCAACACATCGGTGCGGGCAAACGCTATCGCGCGGTCATGCTGACCTGTTAACGTTTCGGCATGGCCTGTGGCATTCTCCTCATTACCCATCCCGGCATCGGCGCGGCGTTGTTGAACGTGGCGACGGGGCTGTTGCGGCATTTGCCGCTGAAGACCGAAGCGTTCGATGTGCCGTTCGATGCAGACCTGGACGCGTTGTTGCCCCAGGCCTCGGCGGCGATGCGCCGGGTCGACGGCGGCGACGGCGTGCTGGTCATGACCGACCTGTATGGCGCCAGCCCCAGCAATCTCGCCAGCCGGTTGGCCAAGCTGGGCACGCCGGTTCGCCGCGTGTCCGCGTTGAGCCTGCCGATGCTGCTGCGGGTGATGAATTACCCCGAACAAGGTTTGCAGGAGCTGCCCGCCACTGCGGCGGCCGGTACCCGCAACGGAGCGATCATCGACGATGCTTGAACGCGAACTCATTGTGTCCAACCGACTCGGACTGCATGCGCGGGCAACCGCCAAGCTGGTGCAGACGCTGTCGTCCTATCGCAGCAACGCCACGCTGGCGGCCAAGGGCCGCGAAGTGAATGCCAAGAGCATCATGGGCGTGATGCTGCTCGCCGCCGGGCAAGGCACCAGCGTGGTGGTGCGGCTGGATGGCGAAGACGAAGCGCAGGCCTTGCAGGCGCTGGTGGAGTTGTTCGAGCGTCGTTTCGACGAGGACAGCTGAGCATGCGCGGCGTCGGTGCGGTTGCAGCCGACACGGCGCCAGCGCGCCAGGCACGCGCATGAGCCTGCGTTTGCGCGGACACGGCGCCTCGCGCGGCAATGCACTCGGGCGTGCGCGCGTGCGCCAGAGCCACACCCTGGAAGTGGCCGAACAACGCGTGCCTGCCAACCAGGTGGAAACGCAGTTGCAGCGCCTGCACACGGCCATCGAATCGGCACGGGTCGAGATGCAGCAACTGCGCGACCGCCTGCACGGCGCGCTGGCGCGCGAGGTAGGTGAATTTCTCGAGCTGCATGCCTTGTTGCTGGACGACCCGGAGCTGCTGCAGGGGCTGGACGAGCTGATCCGCACGCACCGCTATAGCGCCGACTATGCCTTGCGCGTGCAACGCGACCGCCTGGCGGCGGTGTTCGACGGCATGGAGGATGCCTACCTCAAGAGCCGCATGGACGACCTGGATCACGTCATCGGCCGCATCCATGCATTCCTGCACAAGCGTGCCCCCGACCTCAAAGGCGTGGCCGGCGAGATCCTGGTCTGCGACAACGTGGCGCCGTCCGAACTGGCACAGCTGCAGGCCCAGGGCGTGGTCGGCATCGTCACCACCGCCGGTAGCGCGCTGTCGCATAGCGCGATCCTGGCGCGCAGCCTGCACCTGCCGCTGGTGGTGGGAGTCAGCGACGCCGTCCAGCGCATCGACGATGGCGATGTGTTGATCGTCGATGCCGGCTCCGGCCAGGTGATCGTCGACCCCACCCCCGAGCATCTGCGCGATTACCGCGAGC
Source organism: Xanthomonas sp. NCPPB 1068 (assembly GCF_041479385.2). NCBI lineage: Bacteria > Pseudomonadati > Pseudomonadota > Gammaproteobacteria > Lysobacterales > Lysobacteraceae > Xanthomonas > Xanthomonas sp. NCPPB 1068. The sequence goes on from NZ_CM192986.1 coordinate 3,247,679, forward strand.
GGCTGCGCGCGTTGGCCAAGGAGCAACGCGAACTCGGGCGGCTGCGCTCCAAGCCCACGCGCACCCGCGACAACGTCGATATCACCCTGCTGGCCAATGCAGAATCGCTGGAAGACGTCGCGCGTGCGCATGCGCTGGGCGCCAGCGGGCTGGGGCTGTATCGCACCGAATTCCTGTTCCTGCAGCGCAACGAGCTGCCGGACGAAGACGAACAGTTCCAGACCTATCGCGACACGGTACTGGGCATGAGCGGCCGCCCGGTCACCATCCGCACGCTGGACCTGGGCGCCGACAAGGCCGACCGCACCGGGCTGACCCTGAGCGACGAGGACAACCCGGCGCTGGGCCTGCGCGGCGTGCGGCTGTCGCTGGCCCGCCCTGCGGTGGCGCAGGCGCAGCTGCGCGCGATCCTGCGTGCGTCCGGCTACGGGCAGGTGCGCATCCTGGTGCCAATGGTCAGCGGCCGCGAAGAAATCCAGTTGCTGCGCAAGCAACTGAAAAAGCTCGCCGCGCAGCTGCGCGATGAGGGCCACGAGATTGCCGAGCACATTCCGCTGGGCGCGATGATCGAAGTACCGGCAGCGGCGTTGGCGCTGGACTGCTTCATCGACGACATCGATTTCCTGTCGATCGGCACCAACGATCTGGTGCAGTACCTGCTGGCGGTGGATCGCAACAACGAAGCCCTGGGCGAACTGTATTCGCCGCTGCACCCGGCGGTGCTGCGGCTGATTGCGCAGGTCATCGCCACCGGGCGCGCCTACGGCAAGCCGGTGGCGGTGTGCGGTGAAATCGCCGGCGACCCGCGTTTCGTGCCGATGTTGCTGGCGTTGGGACTGACCGAATTCAGCCTGCATCCGGCCACCTTGCTGGAAGTGCGCCGCGCGGTACGCGACATCCATCTGGGCGAGCTGCGCGTGCATGGCGAGAAATTGCTGCGCGCGCGCGACCGCAAGAGCATCGAGAAGTGGCTGGCCGTCATCGCACAGGGCGGCAGCTGCAAAAGCAGCTAGACCAGCGCTGCTGCACGTCCTTCTCCCGCGTGCGGGGGAAGGTGCCCGCAGCGCGGATGTGGGCGCTGCGCCGATCATCGACCTGGCAATCAATCACCGGTCAATGCTGACAGCCAACTCGGGTTCGTCGTGGCTGCACGCAGCGTTTGCCAAGCGCACCAGCAAGCCGGCAGCGCCGATCGACCGTCCGCAAGCGCGCCGGCACTGTATGTTTCGTCACCATGCGCAAGCGATAATGCCGTGCTGACCCAGCACCGCGTCTTCCACTGACGGCGCGTCCACTCTTCCGGGGAGCCGCGCATGGCCGAAGCCGTCCGCCACGACAAGACTGCGCGCCAGCTGCGATTGCTGTCCGACGCGCTGGACAGCGGGCGCCTGGGACCAGTGCGCCGGCTGGTCAATACGCTGGCGCCGGCGGAGATCGGCAACCTGCTCGAATCGCTGCCGCCCGGCAAGCGTGAAGTGGTGTGGGGGCTGGTCGACCCGGAGGACGATGGCGAGGTGCTGCTGCACGTCGGCGACGAAGTCCGCGAGAGCCTGCTGGCCGACATGGACCCGGACGAGATCGTGGCCGCGGTCGAAGACCTGGACATCGACGATCTGGCCAACCTGGTCGAGGATCTGCCCGACACCGTCATCGACGAAGTGCTCAAGTCGATGGACCGCGAGAACCGCGAACGGCTGGAGCAGGTGCTGTCGTATCCGGAAGACACCGCCGGCCGCCTGATGAACCCGGACGTGGTCACGGTGCGCGCCGACGTCAATGTCGATGTGGTGCTGCGCTACCTGCGCCTGCGCGGCGAGCTGCCCGACCACACCGATCACCTGTATGTGGTGAGCCGGCGCCACCAGTACCTGGGCCGCGTACCGCTGGCCGCGCTGGTGACCCACGAAGACAGCACGCCGGTCAACCGGCTGATCGACGACGAGCAGCCGGCCATCGATGTGGGCGATGGCGCCGAAGAAGTCGCGCGGCGCTTCTCCGACCACGACTGGATCTCTGCGCCGGTGGTGGACGACAACAACATCCTGCTTGGCCGCATCACCATCGATGACGTGGTCGACATCATCCGCGAGCAGGCCGAACACCAGGCCATGAGTGCGGCCGGTCTGGACGAAGACGAGGACATGTTCAGCCCGGCGCGGCGTGCGTTTCGCCGCCGCCTGATCTGGCTGGGCATCAATCTGTGCACCGCGTTCCTGGCCTCCAGCGTGGTCAGCCGCTTCGAGGGCACCATCGAAAAACTGGTGGCGCTGGCGGCGCTGATGCCGATCGTGGCCGGCATGGGCGGCAACGCCGGCACCCAGGTCCTGGCACTGATGGTGCGCGGCCTGGCGCTTGGCCAGATCGGCTCGTCCAACGTAATGACCCTGCTCAAGAAGGAACTCACCGTCGCATTGATCAACGGCCTGTGCCTGGGCGTGGGGCTTGGATTGATCGTGCTGGCCTGGTTCCGGCAACCGATGCTGTCGCTGGTGATCGGCACCGCGCTGACCGCGAACATGCTCACCGCTGCGTTCGGCGGCGTGCTGGTGCCGGTGACGCTCAAACGCCTGGGCTTCGATCCGGCATTGGCCGGTGGCGTGATCCTGACCACCCTGACCGATGTGATGGGCTTCCTGAGCTTTCTCGGCCTGGCCACGTTGGTGCTGCTGCCGTGAGCGCAGGCACGTGAGCACGTGCGCGTGACGCCTGGACGCCGGTCGCCGGTCGCCGGTCGCCGGTCGCCGCAGCGCGACGTGCCAGTGCGGATGCATGCGGTGATACTGCAGCACTGTGATCGATGGGGAGTAGTGCGTGATCGTTCGTTGCCTGGTGGTGGGAATCCTGGCGCTGGTGCTTGCCGGCTGCTCCAGCATGGCTGAGCGCCGGCATGACGGCCGGCGCGGCCACTTCGTCACCCGCACCTTGCAGCTGGAGGGCCGGCTGTATCGCTACCAGGTGTTCGTGCCGGCGGCCAGCGCGCCGCAGCCGCGGCCGATCGTGTTGTTCCTGCACGGCTCGGGCGAACGCGGCGACAACGGCCGCGACCAGGCCGAGGTGGGCCTGGGCCCGTACCTGAGCGAACACGGCGCCGACTTCCCTGCGCTGGTGGTGTTGCCGCAGGTGCCCGAAAACGAAGAATGGCTGGGCATCAACGCGCGCATGGCGATCGCGGCACTCGATGCAGCCAGCACCGAGTTCGCTGCCGACCCGCAACGCACCTACCTCACCGGCATTTCGATGGGCGGCTATGGCGCCTGGGAAATCGGGCTGATGCAGCCGCAGCGGTTTGCCGCAATCGTGCCGATCTGCGGCGCGCTCAAGGCGCCGCGCGATGAGCGCCGCACGCTGTACGTCAGCCTGGTGCTCAAGGAAGCCGACCCGTACACGGCGGCAGTCAGCCAGCTCAGGCACGTGCCGATCTGGACCTTCCATGGCGCCAAGGACACCGCCGTGCCGCCGCACGACGACCGCGCCCTGTATCGCGCGGCCAAGGGCATCGGCGCCAACCTGCGCTACAGCGAATATCCCGAAGGCAGCCACAACGTGTGGGACACGACCTACGCCGACCCGGCCATGTGGACGTGGATGTTCGCGCAGCGGCTGCGCTGAACACCGCTGCATGTGAGCCTGGCGCAGGCCGGCGCTGGCCGATCACCCTGCGCCGCCGCGCATGCAAACCGCTCGCCCCGTGGTGTGCGCGGCGCCTGTGACCAGGGATGCGCACGGCCCGCACGCACGGCGTCGAGCGCAGGCAATCAATGGTGGTAGCCGGTGTCGGCGGTGATCTTGCCGCGGAACACGCGATACGACCACACCGTGTAGCCCAGCACCAGCGGCAGCAGCATGACCAGCCCTACCATGGCGAACAGCTGCGATGACGGCGGCGCGGCGGCCTGCCAGAGGGTGTAGACCGGCGGCACCAGGTACGGCCACATGCCCAGCACCAGGCCCAGGAAGCCGAGCACGAACAGGCCCATGGCCAGCAGGAACGGCGGCGTGTCCGCACGCCCGGCATCGCATGAGCGCCACAGCGCATACCCCACCACGGCCACCAGCACCGGCACCGGCAGCAACCACAGGTAATGCGCGCCGGCGAACCAGCGCTCCATCACATGCGACTGCAACGACGGCAGCCAGGCGCTGACCAGGCCGATGAAGACCAGCACGCTGATGGTCAACGGCCGGGTGAGCTGACGCGCGAGCTGCTGCACGTGGCCTTCGGTCTTGAGGATCAGCCAGGTGCTGCCGAGCAAGGCATAGCCGAACACCAGCGCCGCGCCGGTCAGCATCGCGAACGGGCTGAACCAGCCCCAGATGCCGCCGACATAGCGGTCGTTCTCGATCGGCAAGCCCTGCACCAGCGCGCCGAGGATCACACCCTGGGCGAAGGCGGCCAGGATCGAGCCACCCGCAAAGGCATTGCTCCACAACCGCCGCGACCGCTGCGCCTTGAAGCGGAACTCGAACGCCACGCCGCGGAATACCAGTGCCATCACCATCAGCAACACCGGCAGGTACAGCGCCGACAGGATCACCGCGTACGCCTTCGGAAACGCCGCCAGCAGCCCTGCCCCGCCCAGCACCAGCCAGGTTTCGTTGCCGTCCCAGATCGGCGCGGCGGTGTTCATCATCAGGTCCAGCTGCTGCTCGTCGCGGCGAAACGGCGCCAGGATGCCGATGCCGAGCACGAAGCCGTCCAGCACCACGTACATCAGCACGCCGAAGCCGATCACCGCAAACCAGGCCACCGGCAACACGGTCGTCATGTCCATCATGCAGCTCCGTCGATTGGTGCATCGGCCGCCGACAGCGGGCGCGCCGGCGTGTGTTCGCCATGGTCCAGGTGCGGTGCGTCGGCGTGCGGCGTGGGGCCCTGCTTGCCGATCTTGACCAGGTACCAGATGCCCCAGCCGAACACGAACGCGTACCCGGCCACATACACCGCCAACGAGATCGCGGTCATCCAGGCGGACTGCGGGCCGACCGCATCGGCAGTGCGCAGCAGCCCGTAGACCACATACGGCTGCCGCCCGATCTCGGTGACGAACCAGCCCGAGATCAGCGCGATGAAGCCGCTTGGCAACATCCAGCGCCAGGTCGCCAGCAACCAGCGCCACTGCACCAGCTTGCCGCGCCACCAGGCGAAGGCCGACACCCAGGCCACCAGCAGCATCAACGAGCCGATCCCGACCATGATGCGGAAGGCGAAGAACACCGGCGTCACCGGCGGGCGCTCGCTCGCCGGCACCGACGTCAGCGGTGCGATGCTGCCGTCCAGGCTATGGGTGAGAATCACACTGCCCAGGCGCGGAATCGCCAGCTCGTAGTCGTTGCGCTCGGCCTGCGCATTGGGCAGCGCAAACACCACCAGCGGGACGCCCTCGCCCGCTTCTTCGGCGTGCCAGTGCGCTTCCATCGCCGCGATCTTCATCGGCTGGTGCTTGAGCGTATTCAAGCCGTGCATGTCGCCGACGAAGATCTGCAGCGGCACGGTGATGGCGGCAAACGCCACCGCCAGCTTGAGCATGCGCAGCCCGGCGTCGCGATGCACGCCGCGATGCAGGTACCACGCCCCCACCGCGCCCACCACGAAGCAGGTGGTGATGAACGAGCCCAGCGCCATATGCGCCAAGCGGTACGGAAACGACGGATTGAAGATGATCTTCACCCAGTCCGCCGGATGCACGATGCCGTTGATCACCTCGTAGCCGGCCGGCGTCTGCAACCAGCTGTTGGAGGAAAGAATCCAGAACGTAGAGATCAAGGTGCCCAGCGCCACCATGCAGGTGGCGAAGAAATGCAGGCGCTCGGACACGCGCCCCCATCCGAACATCATCACGCCCAGGAAGCTGGCTTCGAGAAAGAACGCGGTGAGCACTTCGTAGCTCAACAGCGGGCCGATCACCCCGCCGGCAATGCGGCTCAGCTCCGGCCAGTTGGCGCCGAACTGGAACGCCATCACGATGCCGCTGACCACGCCCATGCCGAACGACACGGCGAAGATCTTCTGCCAGAAAAAATACAGCTCGCGCCACACCGGCCGGCGGGTACGCAGCCAGCGCCATTCCAGAAATGCCAGCAGGCTGGAGAGCCCGATGGTGAAGGCCGGAAACAGCACGTGGAACGCGATGACGAACCCGAACTGGATCCGCGACAACAGCAGAGCGTCCATGGAGAGCCCTCCAGGAAAGTGGGGTTAACCGTCAGCGTGCAGGTCGCACATCGATCGCCGGTAGACGCTGCGGTGGTCGATGTGGCGCTGCTGCGCTACGTGATAATGATAGGGACGGTCGGGCCCGTTCCCGATGCGACACGGCGTCGCATCTGCGGCAAAACGTCGCTTGTGCGCTTTGGAGCGTCTGACAAATTACGTTATGCCGGTCTGCTGTGGGCCGGCTGATCTGCGGCTTGGCTGAGGGACGCTGATCCGCGGCTTGGCTGCAGGGCCCTTGCCCGCCCACCATCGCAGGACACGCCGTGAATCCGTCCCTGGAGGCTCTGGCGCGGCATCCATGCCGCTCAAGGTCCTGCGACGGTGGGCGGGCAAGGACCAGTGGAGATGGTCGGCGTGCATGGTTTTCAACGAGTAACCGGCAAGCTGCGACGCACGCCTCGCTCTTCAACAAAACCGCCAGCCAACTATCTGGTGCGGTGTCCTTACCGATTGCGGGACCGTTGGCGGCATGGATGCCGCCACCGAGCCCCCATGGATGGGTTAACGGCGTGTCCCGCGAGCGGTGAGGGCACCGCGCCCTCGACCGACGCTGCACGTTTGCTGCAGGGCCCTTGCCCGCCTACCATCGCAGGACACGCCGTGAATCCGTCCCTGGAGGCTCTGGCGCGGCATCCATGCCGCTCAAGGTCCCGCGACGGTGGGCGGGCAAGGACCAGTCGAAATGGTCGGTGTGCATGGTTTTCAACGAGCAACCGGCAAGCCACGACGCGCTCTTCGTTCTTCAATAGACCACCAGCAAGCTGTCTGATGCGGCCTCCTTGCCGATTGCGGGGTGGGCTTACGGCCTGTCCCGCAAGCGGTGAGAGCACTGCGCGCTCATTCACTCAGCGTTCGACGCTGGACCTACCCGCGCCGCGCCATCGCGCGCCAGCGCGCTGCAACTAAACGGTATGGCTGTTTAGTGCTGGCGACGGATCCGCCGTGCGAGCTCGCTGACCAACGCAATCGCTACGGTCAAACCGACCATCGACAGGAACTGCGCGCGGGTGTCGGGCGAGCTGGCCAGCAGCACGAAGAGCACGGCCAGAATCACCAGGGCCAGCACCGTCAGAGCCGGATAGCCGCGCATGCGGAACGGCAGCGCGATGCCGTCGCGATCGGCGCGCGCGCGCAGGATCAGTTGCGACACCAGCGAAATCGTCCACACCAGCAGGCAGGTCGCGCCGACGATGTTGAGCAGCATCGGCAGCACCTTGTTCGGATACAGCATTTCCAGCGCGGCTGCGGCAAAGCCGAACAGCACACTGGCGATCACCGCCACCAGCGGCACCTGCTCGCCACTGGTCCTGGCGAGCAGGCGCGGCGCTTCGCCGCGCTGCGCCAGCGAGAAGATCATGCGCGAGGCGCCGTACAGGTTGGCATTGAGCGCCGACAGCAGCGCCACCACGGCCACCAAGGTGATGGCGGTGGCCGCACCGGGGATGCGCGCCACTTCCAGCACCGCCGCAAACGGCGAGCTCAGCGCCGTGCTGGTCCACGGCACCACCGCCACGATCACGCTGATCGAGCCGATGTAGAACACCAGGATGCGCCAGGCCACGGTGCGAATCGTGCGTGCCAGGCTGCGCCCCGGGTCGGCCGTCTCCGCCGCCGCCACGGCCACGATCTCGGTGCCGCCGAACGCGAACACCACCACCAGCAAGGCCGCACCCACACCCGCCAGGCCCTTGGGCGCAAATCCACCGTTCTGGGTGAAATTGGACAGCCCCGGCGAGGCCACACCGGGCAACCAGCCCGCCAGCAAGGCCATGCCGATCAGCAGGAACACCACGATCGCCACGACCTTGAGGATGGCGAACCAGAATTCGAACTCACCAAAATTGCGCACGCCCAACAGATTGATCGCGGTGAACGTGGCCATGAACAGCGAGGCCAGCAGTGGCACCGGCAGGGACGGCCAGACCGTCGCCAGCAAGCCCGCTGCGCCAACCGCTTCTGCCGCGATCACCACCACGATCTGCAACCACCACAGCCAGCCCACCGTGGCGCCGGCGGTCGGGCCCATCGCATCGGCCGCATAGACCGAAAAAGCGCCGCTGGCCGGCTTGGCGGCCGCCATCTCGCCCAGCGCATTCATCACGATGATCACCAGCGCCCCGGCAATCAGGTAGGACACCAGTACCGCCGGCCCCGCCGCATGGATGCCGACCCCCGAACCCAGAAACAGCCCGGCGCCGATTGCCGTGCCCAGGCCCATCATCATCAATTGCCGGGGTTTGAGCGCATGGCGCAGGGCAGGCGCGGCGGTCGAAGCGTTCTGGGCAACAGGATCGTTCGGAAGCGACATGGACGGGATTTGAGAAGTGGCAGCGCGACACGATACCGCGTCGCGACGCCTGCCGCGCCTCTTGACGGCATGCCAGCGACCGGGGTGCGGGGCGCTGCTGCACTGCAGCTTGCAGCGACGTCCCGACCGGAACCACGCGGGATCGGGGAACCGGCGCCTCACCGGCACGCGCTACGCGCCCATGACCTGAGCCCGGTCATGGCACGGCGGACGGCGGCGTTGCACAGACAAATCCCCGGGCAGGCCGGGGATCTGTCACTGCAGTACCGCGCGAACGTTACTCCGCCAGATTCTTGCCTGCGCCGGCGGTGGCAATCACCTTGGCCTTGACCTGTGCGGCCGGGGTGACGGTGTAGATGTAGCCCAGCGATTCCGGGAACACCTTGGAGCTGACCCAGTTGGTGGCATTGGCGTACGGCTTGCTGCCGTCCGGGGTGCCCCAGGTGATGCCGCTGCCGACGTAGTTGTTGATCAGGTCCCAGTAGCCGATCTCGCTGCTGTCGCGCGAGGTGACCGGGTTCTTGATGTTCTCGAAGTAGTTGGATTCGATCTTGGCCACGCCACCCATGCGCACGTTGATGCCGGACGTGAACACGTTGTTGAAGTAGTTGTTGTAGATGTGGCTCAAGCCGCGGCGCTGCAGCGGCACGCGCGACTCGACGTTTTCGAAGCGGTTGTGGTGGTAGGTGGTACGTGCGGCCGAGTTCTTGGTGTCGCTGTCGCTGTAGCCGTTGAGCGCGACCTTTTGATAGTTGTAGACGTAGTTGTAGGACACGGTGACGTGGTGCACGCCCTTCTTCATGTCGATGCCGCCATCGAAGGAGGCATCGCCGGCGCCCGAGCACTTGGTCAACGAGGCGAACACGGTGTTGTGGTCGACCCAGATCCTGGACGGCTCGCCGCTGGAGTTGCCTTCCAGCGAAATCGAATCGGCATCTTCGCCCCCTTGCAGCAGGCCGATGGTCATGTTCTGGATGATCACGTTGTGCGCGTTGCCCACCACGCGCAAGCCGAAGTTCGCTGCCGAGCCGTTCGCACCCTTGATGGTGACATCGCTCTTGTCCTTGATCTGCACGGTCTTGGCTGGCAGCTTCCACTGCGCACAGACGTCCTTGATGGTGCCGAAGTCGAACTTGCCGGTGTAGTTGAGTACCAGCCCGCCGCTGCCGGAGTAACTGTCGATGGCCGCCTGCATCGCCTCGAAGGTAGCGACATTGACCGGTGTCTTGTTGCCGCCGCCGGTGGTGGCGGCACCGTACCCGACCGGGCCGGCGATGGCGCCTGCTGCGCACGTGGACAGCGCAAGCGCGAGTGCGCCCTGGAGCATCTTGCTAATCATGCAGCCTCTCCCAAAGAAGTCGATAAGCGATGCGTGCCGTCTGCGCAGTGGCGACGACGACGACAAAGCGGGCGTGGGGGCCGCATTCTTCGCGCGATTTAAAACATAAAACAATTATCCATCTTTGAAAGTTTGACGCACCACGGTGTTCTCTTTGCAGGACATGCAAAAGAGACAGCGAGGGACAGGCAGGACAGGACACCGCTGCAGCAACGGCTGCGGTAACGCGAGCGATTGACTGCAGCGCTTATCGGCAGTGCAGATGCGACTGCAGCTTCATCAACAGCTGAAGCTGGCGCAGCTGGCAACACGGCCGGCGCACACCGCGTTGCTGCACTGCCGCGCAACCTTCACCAGCACGCACGTCGATGGATGTGCCATGCAGCCGGCGTGGATGCGTTCGACATCACCAGATCCAATCGGTGACGATGCATGAGGACCGCTTTTTTGCGACAGGCGCGCGGGACAGTGTGAGTCCGGCACCACCGCTGTGGAGCTGTCGGCATGAGGCTGCACCGGACGAGGGACGCGGACGGCCGGCGCTCGATCCGAACCGCGTTCAATCATGCACACAGCCGCTGGGGCGCAGGCCGCAGCATCAGGCAGCCCGGATACGGCCCGACCGCCAGAGGTCGGGTGGCACCCGGACTGGAATCTTGATCGGTAAAGGTGCGCGCGTTGCAGGTGGCGTGATCACTGCAGCGTCAAGCGCAGCGCAACCAGCGAACGCCCAAGGCCGCCGATCCGCCGCTGACTGATGCACTTGTGTCAGGCGCACCACGCGATTGACACCAGATGCCAGCGACACAGGTTGGATGCCAACGCCATGTTTGCGGCCGCGCACCGACGCCGACGGCGCCGTTTACCGTGCTGCCCACCAACAGGCACGCCAATGGTTGGCGCAGCCACTCACACCGCGCGACTGGCCAGCGCCGGCACGTGGGCAAGTTCGCCACCCGGCCAGGGCGTATGGTCCTCAAGGAAATCGCCCACCAGGCGCATGCAGGCGATGCGTTCTTCCACATGCGGCATGTGGCTGGAGTTGGCGAATACATGCCAGCGCGCATCGGGAATCAGGCGCGCATACGGTTCGACGGTTTCCGGCGTGGCCTCGTCATACCTGCCCGACAGCACCAGCGTCGGCACCGTGATGCGATGCAGGCGCTCGATGATGCTCCAGTTGCGCAAGCTGCCCACCACGTGGAATTCGGTCGGGCCGTTCATGGCGTGGTACACCGTCGGGTCGGCATCGATGGCGGCAAAGGTGCGCGCCACCTCGTCGGGCCACGGGACGATGCGGCACACATGCTGCGCGTAGAACACCTGGCTGGCCGCGCGGTAGGCCGGATGATCCAGCGTGCCGGCGGCTTCATGTTCGTCCAGCGCGGCCTGGACCTGCTCCGGCAAGCCGGCGCGCAGGCGCAGGGCCGCCGCACGCCACAGGCCCATCGATGCCGGCGAATTGGCGATCACCAATGCACGCAACCCACCGGGACGACGCACCGCATGTTCGGCGGCCAGCATGCCGCCCCACGACTGGCCCAGCAAGGCGTATTGCGACAGCCCCAGGTGGTCGATCAGCATTTGCAATTCATCCAGAAACAGCCCCACGCTCCAGAATCCCGGGTCGGCATTGGGCAGGTGCGTCGAACGGCCGTTGCCGAGCTGGTCGTAATGAATCACCGCGCGGCCGCCGGTGGCCAGGTCCTTGAAGCTGTCGACGTAGTCGTGCGTGCAGCCGGGCCCACCGTGAGCGATCACCAATGGGCAGGCATCGCTGCGCAGGTCACCGGTGATGCGGTACCAGGTGCGATAGCCGCGAAATTCGACATAACCTTCGGTGGACTGCATGACCTGCGCCTGCTTACGGCAATGATGAGCGCCGAGCCTAGCGAGCGGCACGGCCCGCGTTAACTGGCAAATCTCACAGGTTTGTGCGGTCGTGCCACCTCGCAGCCAGGCGGGCACGCGCCAGGTGGGCAGATGGGCAGATGGGCAGATGGGCAGGCTACAGAGACCGGAGCCGGGAGCGGCGATGCAGCCTGGCGATTGCGCGCGTCGATCGGCCAGCGTGCGTTCTGCATAAGCAGCAATCGCCGCGTGGTGCTCCACAAGTGCGGATATGCGCCTCGCGCCAGCTGCCTGGGGGCCGCCGCTCGCCACACGGCAGCTGAGCCTGGCGCTGCGCACGTGGGCCAATGTAGGCCAGCTGCGCTGCGCACGCCCGCGTGCATCGATCAGAGGACTTTGCGCTGCCGCATTCAGCCGGCACGCCGTACGCATCCGCTCATCCGCTCAGGGCTCCAGCAACCGATAGTGCATGCCGCGTACCACCGCCTCGACGCGGTTGCGCGCACCCAGCTTGCGCGCGGCCGAGTTCAGATGCAGGTTCACCGTCGCCGTGGAGCGATTGAGCGCAGCGGCGATGCTCTTGGCCGTCAGCCCCCTGGCCGAATACTGCAGGCACTCGCGCTCGCGCCGGGTCAGTGCGATGTGGTGGCAGCGGCGCTCCTGCGGGTCCAGCAACTCCTGCGCGCGCGCCTGGAAGGCATGGGCCAGCAACAGGAAGGGTGACAGCTGCGCCTCTGCCAGGCGTGGCGCTTCGGCGGCCACCGCATCCACCGCACCACTGAAGGTCGCAAATGCGCCACCAGGCAGGTGCAGTGGCACGGTGACACCGGTTGCCATGCCGCTATCGCACAGGTAACGCGTGACCTGGCGGTGCTGCGCGCCAACGTATTCAACCCCGTCCCTGTCGCCATCGGTGCGATACGACCACACGAACGGCGTGGTACGTCGCGTGGCACGCTGCTGGACCGGGTCATGCTGGTAGTAGCCGTGTTCGCACCACACGTGCTGCATGTCGCCCGGCGCATTGCGCTGCATGAACACCGTCGGGATGATCAGCGCGCCTTCCATGCTGAGCGGCACTGGCGCGTAGTCGTACACCAGCGACTGGAATCCCAGCGCGCAGACGTCGCTGAACACCCGGTCCAGACAGGCGTTGAGCGTGTGCAGTGCCTGCAGGTCACGGCCCAGGCTGGCCAGAGTGTCGAACATGGGGGTCCTTCGAAGCGAGTGACGCCACTGGATGACATCCAGCACGGAAAACCTAGCACTTTTACCAATGGATGGGCTTGCCGGCCACATTATCGTCACAATGCCGGTCACACGGCTGCAGTGCCGCAGCGACATCGCCGTGCCCTCGCCTGCACCCAACGGCCCTCTCCTAGCGGACATCTGCATGACCGACTCACCCCGCCGCGACGATGCAGCCACGCTGGAACGCTTCGGCTACGCCCAGGAACTCAAACGCCAGCTCACGCTGAAGGATCTGCTGATCTACGGCCTGGTGTTCATGGTGCCGACAGCGCCGTTCTCGATCTTCGGCGGGGTGTTCGACATCAGCGCGGGCATGGTGCCGCTGACGTACCTGGTCGGCTTCGTGGCGATGCTGTTCACCGCGTTGAGTTATCAGCAGATGTCGCAGGCGTTTCCGGTGGCCGGCTCGGTGTACGCCTATGTCGGCCGAGGCTTGCACAGCGGCATGGGCTTTCTGGCCGGCTGGGCGATCCTGCTGGATTACCTGCTGGTGCCGACGCTGCTTTACGTGGTCGGTGCCAATGCGATGCACACTGTGCTGCCGGCGGTGCCGCAGCCGGCCTGGATCGCGTTCTTTGTCGTGCTCAATACCGTGGTCAACCTGCGCGGGATCGAAACCACCGCGCGCGCCAACCGGTTTTTCCTGTTGGCGCAGCTGGTGGTGCTGGCGATTTTCGTGGTGCTGGCCACGCTCGCCATCCAGCGTGGTGTCAACGGCGCGCACTGGAATCTGCGCCCGTTCTACAACCCGCAGGCCTTTTCGCCGCAACTGATCTTCAGCGCGTTATCGGTGGCGGTGGTGTCGTTTCTCGGCTTCGATGCGATCTCCACCTTGTCGGAGGAAGCCCGCGGTGGCCATCGCGTGGTCGGCCGTGCCACGCTGCTGGCGCTGGTATTGGTCGCGGGCCTGTTCGTGCTGCAGACCTGGCTGGCCGCGCTGCTGCAGCCTCACCTGCAGCGCTATCCCAGCGTACAGGCGTCCAACGATGCGTTCTTCGAGATCGGACGGCTGGTTGCCGGGCCATGGCTGCAGATCGTCATCGCGCTGACAGTGGCCATCAGTGCCGCGATCGCCAACTCACTGGTGGCGCAGGCGGCAACCTCGCGGTTGTTGTTTGCGATGGCGCGCGACCGCCAGTTGCCGGCGTTCCTGCGCTATATCCACCCCCGCACCGGCGTGCCGCAGCGCGCCATCGTGTTGGTGGCGGCACTGAGCATGGTCTTGGGCGAAGTGTTCGTCGGCCAGATCGCGCTGCTGTCGTCGTTGTGCAACGTCGGCGCGTTGACCGCATTCGTGCTGCTGCATGTCGCGGTGCTCTGGCACTTTCGTCAGCAAGGCAGGCGTGTGCTGCACGGAGCGGTGCCGTTGATCGGTATCGTGATCCTGGCGTACGTACTGATCAACGCCGACCATCACGCGCAACTTGGCGGCACCGCGTGGATGGTAGTGGGGCTGACGGTTCTGGCCTTTCTGAAAATCAGCGGTCGCTCGACCGAATTCCGCGCCAGCGACGCGCTGGAATAACGGCCGCTGCGCTGCGGCGCTGATGCACCGGCTCGCTGACGTGGTGCCGTGCGTTGCGCACCCCCGATGCGCAGGAGCGCCGGCAAAACCATCGTGGCGTTGCCTGCGCCCAGCTCGCATTTGCTGCGCTGCGGGCGTGCTGCGTGCGTGTTGCTGCACGAAACGAGACGACACCATGCGTGTGCAAGTGCAGGCGCACTGCATCGCCTTGCAAGCATGATGATCCACTTTCGCTGGAGCAGCCACGCGCGAAGCCGATACGCGTGCGCCCACTCGCTTGAGTGCCACGCGCACAACGTGTGCGCTGCGCCCGTTCGCTGCATGCAAACGCGATGCTATTTTTATTGACTGTCGATCTCCGAACGAGATTTTCAGCACATATTCAGTTTTAAACATTCGCTAGTCTCGTTCCGCGCCACCGATGGCGCCGCAGCTGCCGGCCCCCGCCGTCGCCTGCCGTTCCCTGACGAGAAGGACTACCCATGATTCGCAAGAATGCGTTGTATCTCGCGCTGCTCTCTGCCGTTTCCGGCGCCGCGCTGGCCGCGCCGCCCACCGAGATGGATGCCGCACCGGTCAGCACTGCGCCGCAGGCCGCCAAGCTCGGCGCAGCCACGCTGCAGTCGGCAGGCCTGCGCGGCGGCATCCTGCCCACACAGGTGGCGCAGCTGGCCGCACCCAGCAGCAAGGAACTCGGCAGCGTGCGTGAACGACGCATTGCGCAGGTCAAACACGGCCAACCGCTGCAGATCGGCTTTTCGCGCGCGGTTGCACAGCCGCTGGTAAACCTGGCCAAGCTCGATTGGCAGATGGCCGGCGACGGCTCACGCGTGGCAACCCTGAAGCTCGGCTCTGCACAGGCCGCCTCGCTGCGCGCGGCACTGGTCTTGGGTGGTGCCGGTGCAACGCCGGGGGATCCTTCCCGGGTGACGCTGCGCTTTGCCGGCGACGATGGCCGCGTGTTCGAGCAATCCGGCGCCAGCTTCACCGGCACCGGCGATGCCATCGGCTGGTCGCCGACCGTGAGCGGCGAACACCTGCTGGTGGAGCTGTCATTGCCGGCCGGCCTGTATCCGGAAAACTTCAGCCTGAGCATTCCGCAGCTGTCGCATCTGGACATCAGCCCCACCGCCAGCCCGCGCGACATGATGACCATTGCCATTGGCGAGAGCGACTCCTGCCAGAACGACATCGTGTGCCGCGCCAACCCCACCACGGGCTTCACCAGCGCCGCCAAAGCGGTGGCGCGCATGGTGTTCACCACCAGCCAGGGTTCGTTCCTGTGCACCGGCACCCTGCTCAACAACACCAATACGCCCAAGCGCAACCTGTTCTGGACCGCCGCGCATTGCATCAGCACCCAGACCGTGGCCAATACGCTGCAGACCTACTGGTTCTACGACGCGGCCAGCTGCAACGGCAACACCGCCAGTTCGCAGGCCACCACGCTGACCGGCGGCGCGTTCCTGCGCCATGCCAACACCACGCGCGATACCGCGCTGCTGGAGCTGAAGACTGCACCGCCCAGCGGCGCGTTCTACGCAGCCTGGAACAGCGCGGCGATCGGCGCGACCGGGACCTCGATCGTGGGCATCCACCACCCCTCCGGCGACGTCAAGAAGTATTCACTGGGCACGGTCACCGGGTTGAACACGTCCATCGACGGCCAGAGCCCGTTCTATCGCGTTGCCTGGAACGATGGTGTCACCGAAGGCGGCTCGTCCGGCTCGGGTCTGTTCACCATCGCCAGCGGCGGTGCGTATCAGCTGCGCGGCGGCCTGTATGGCGGCTATTCGTACTGCACCGCGCAGACCGATCCTGATTACTACTCGCGCTTCTCGGACGTGTACTCGTCGATCTCCACCTTCTTCGGGCAGTAAGCACGCGCGATGCGTGGCAGGCGCCGTGCCGCCTGCCACGTTGGTCCACATGCACCCCTGGCTGGCGCATGTCAGCACGCGAGCACGATGCATCCTGCGGCCCCATTGCCGACGGTAGCCAGCGGGGCATCCCGGCCTGCAGCGTCGTCACTGCGCGACGGTGATCCATCGCGCCTGCGGTGCAGCATCTCGAAACCGGCTGCACTCTCTACAACGCATGCGGCCCTCTTCCCCGGCCGTTCGGTCACCGGGCACTGCGATCCAGCGGGAAAGCGCGCTCACCGGGATGGTGCACAGACCAGGCCTGTCCCCCCGGCGATGCCGTCAGCATCGCGATCAATGGGCAGCACGGCGGCTGCGCTGCGGGTTGCCGAGCGTGCGGCTATACGTGCGTCATGGCGGCGGCGGCATTGGTGGCGCTGCCCGATGCGCAACGCGGTCACGTGCGGCACGCGGCCTCAGCGCGATGCACCGCTGCAACAGGCCATCAGGTTCGGGCAGACTTGGGGTTTGTTCGCGGAGAGATGCCCCATGCCGTTTCATCGTCATCGCCACGTGGTGTGGATCGCTGCACTGGCAGCACTGACATTGCAGGGCAACGCACTGGCCGCAGGCAAACCGGCCAACCCGGACGAGGTCAAGGCCTATGCATTGCAGCGCTGCCTGGACACCAACTACGTGCGCAGCGGCAAGTATGCGCAGGACCAGTTGCGCGACCGCTCGTACCTGCTGACCACCTACGCAATGGACAATGCCAAGGCCGGGGCGACCGATCGCCTGCATCGATTCGTGGATGCCAGCACCGCAGAGTTCGATCGCAGCGAAGTACCGATGAAGGACGAAGCACGCCGCGGCCCGTTCAACGCCATCTTTGCGCGTTGCATGGGCTTTTACCGCTCACCGGCACTGGCCGACTTCATCGCTCGCCAGCTGTGAAGCGAGTCGCCGTGGTGCATCGCACAGCGTAAGGCCCCGCTGGCCCGCGTTGCTGCAGCCAGACCGCCCGCCGGCCCGCATCACCCAGGGCCGCCCGCTTGCGCCCACGGCGTGTTGCATCTGCTGTAGTGGCACGGCCACGCTGCTGTCCAGGTGGGCGCACCGCGATGGCGGCGCGGCACCACTCCCGGCACACTCACCCCTCCGGCGCCCAAGGAGTGTCATGTCTAAGCCTCTTCCGCATTGCTCCCGTCGCGCGGTGCTGCAGCTGACACTGTCCGCAGGGCTGTTGACCGCCGTCGGCCCGCTCGCGGCGGCGTCCACATCCGGCGCCAGCCACGCGCCCGCCAGCGGCAGTACGGCAGCCCCCGTGCCGTTTCCGGCCAAGGGCAGCGTGCTGGTGTTGTTGGGCACCAAGGGCGGGCCAACACCATCGTCACTGCGCGCAGCGGCGGCCAATGCGCTGGTGATCGACGGGCAGCCCTACCTCATCGATTGCGGCAATGGCGTAGCGCAGCAATTGGCCAAGGCCGGCATCCGGCTACCGGCATTGCGCGATGTCTTTCTCACCCACCATCACTCCGATCACAACGCCGATCTGCTCAACGTGGTGTGGCTGGCCTGGGCCAGCGGCCTGCAGACACCGGTGCATCTCTACGGGCCGCCGGGAATCGCCAGGATGGTGGATGCGTTTGTCGAGATGAACGCCATCGACATCGACGCGCGCATCCGCGAGGAAGGCCGCCCACCGTTCAAGCAGCTCATCCATGTGCACGAGTTCGATCAGCCCGGCACGGTGTTGCAGAACGACCAGGTCACCGTGACCGCCACCCTGGTGGACCATTACACGCTCAAGCCGGCCTTTGCCTACCGCTTCGCCGCGCGCGACCGCACGGTGGTGTTCTCCGGCGACACGCGTTACCTGCCTGCGCTGGCGGCGTTTGCCGAGAACACCGACATCCTGGTGCACGAGGTGATGTACCTGCCCGCACTGGAAAGGATGCTCAAGACCAACGACAACGCGCCCAGCTTGCTCGAACATCTGCTCAAGAGCCATTCCACCAGCGAAGAGGTCGGAAAGATCGCCGCGGCCGCCCGTGCACGGCAGCTGGTGCTCACACACTTCGTGCCCGGCGGCGACCCGACCATCACCGATGCGATGTGGAGCGAGGGCGCGCGCAAGCACTACAGCGGGCCGATCGTGGTGGGCACCGACCTGATGCGGCTGTAGCGCAACGGTGACCTGGCAATCGGCAGGCCACGCGCTGCACGACGCGGGCTAGGCGATGGCCGGCTTGCGCGCTCCCCAGACCTCCGGCCTGGCCTGGCAATAGCGTTCGATGAAGGCCTGCTGCGAAGGGAACTGATCCACCGCATGCCGGATCGGCTGCGCGATGCCGTTGAGCAGGCCTTGCAGATCCCGGTCGGAAAACGCGCGCGTCAGCGGATGGTGCTGTTCCGGCATCAGGCCCTGACCCATGAGCACATGCGTCCAGGAATCGACGCGGAACAGTTCATCTGCGGCCTGCCAGGCATGCGCACTTTCGCGCCATGCGCGCAGGCGCAGTGCCAGCGACTCGGGCAGTTCCATCTCCCGGCATTGCTGCCATAGCGGCTCGTCGCGCCGGGTGGCGTGGTAGTGCAAGGTGACGAAGTCGCGCACGTGCTCCATCTCGGCGCGGCTGACGTCGTTGAACAACTGCACCTGCGATGGCGCGATGCCCTCTGCCGGAAACAGCGTCAGCAGCCGCACCACCGCAGAGATGGTGAGGTGGATGCTGGTCGACTCCAGCGGCTCGATGAAGCCGCTGGCCAGGCCCAGCGATACCACGTTCTTGTTCCATGCCTTGAGCCGACGGCCGGTGCGGAACGGCACCATCCAGGGGTCTTTCACCGCCGGGGCGGCAACATCGCGCAGCAACTTGGCGTGGGCCTCGTCGTCGGACAGGTGGCGGCTGGAGAACACCAGGCCGTTGCCGACCCGGTGCTGCAACGGGATATGCCAGCGCCAGCCGGCTTCGTGCGCAATGGCGCGGGTGTACGGTACCGGCGGGCCGAGCGCTTCGGTCTGCACCGCCACGGCGCGGTCGCACGGCAGCCAATGGCTCCAGTCTTCGTAGCCGGTATGCAGCGTCTGCTCGATCAACAGCCCCCGGAACCCGCTGCAGTCGATGAATAAATCGCCAGCAATCGCCTGGCCGTCTTCCAGCACCAGGCTGGCGACATCGCCACTGTCCGGATGTTGCGTCACCTGCTGGATCCTGCCTTCGATCCGCTGCACGCCGCAGGCCTCGCTGCGGGTGCGCAGGAAGCGCGCGTACAGCGCCGCATCCAGGTGATAGGCGTAATTGACCGCCGGCTCGCGCGGCAACGCAAACCGGTCTTCGCGCGAGGCCACGGTCTCCAGGCAGTAGTCGCCAAAGCTGCCGCGCATGCCGCGGCGCTGGCTTTCCAGCCACAGATGATGGAATGCGCACACCAGGGTGCTCTGCCCGGTGATGCCGAACGGGTGGATGTACCGCTCGCCCTGGCGCAGCCAATGTTCGAAAGAGATCGACAACTTGAAGGTGCCGGCCACCTCGCGCAGAAATTCCTGTTCGTCGATCTGCAGGAAGCGATGGAAGGTACGGATCGGCGGCACCGTCGATTCGCCCACGCCGACGGTGCCGATCTGCTCGGACTCGATCAGGGTGATGTCGAGCAGGTTGCGGAACTGATGCGACAGCGCACATGCAGCGATCCAGCCGGCGGTACCGCCGCCGGCGATGACGACCTTGCGAATTTGAGCCTGGGTCACTGCGAACTCCCGTAGATGGATAAGAGGTGGCTGAAGCGATGCAGGGCATCAAGGCGGCTGAAGCAGCCGGTGCGTAGGCCGCTGACGCAGGGTCCAGCACGGGCGTGCGATGCTGCCTGCTCTCCCGGCAGGACGACCGATTGCCTGACCACCTGCATGCAGGACGCGCCGCCCGTCAGCGGTTGAGCCTGCCGATCAGCATGGCGCGCAATTGGCGCGCCAGGATCGGATCGATGGGCCCCAGCGCCTGCCGCGCCTGCTCGGGCAGATGCGCACCGGCACGTTCCGCAGGCCCGAACACGTAGTAATCGAACAGCGCGCGCCATGCGTCCTTTTCCGCGGCCGGCCGGTCGCGGATGGCCCACAGCGCGTGGTACAGCGCCGGCATCGCGGCGGGCAGCTGCGCGGGCGCGCTGCTCCACCAGTAATTGACCAGCACATTGAATGGCTGCAGCGATTGCACGTGATGCCACCACATGCCGGGAATGAACAGGGCATCGCCCGGTTCCAGCACCGCGGTGCGCGCATGCGCCAGCGCCTGCGCGAAGCGTGGATAGCGCTGCAGATCCGGGTTGGCGACATCCACCATGCTCACCACCTGGCCGCCGGGCGTGGGCTCGAGCGGCCCCGGGTACAGGTTGGCGACCTGCTCTGGCGGAAACAGGGTGAAGCGGCGCTGCCCCACCGCGCAGCAGGCCAGGTTGTCGGGCGCGTCGTAATGGCAGGAGGCAATGACGCGATTGCCGATCCAGATGCTCGGCTGCACGGCGATGCCGCCGGCGGCAACCGCCAGGTCGTTGTGCGCGCGCAGGCCGGGCAGGTGGGCGTCGATGGGCAGCGAGGCCAGGTAGTACGTAGGCGGCTGCGGGTCATCGCGATGCGCGGCAATGGCATCCAGCAAGGCGCTGATGCTGCCGCGCCTTACCTCGAAGTTCAGTGCGCTGCAGTCGTCGGTGTAGAACGGCCGGCCGGCAATCTCCGGTCCGCCGTAGGAGTACTGCAAGGTGCGTCCGTCATCGTGCGCGCGCAGTTGCGCCATGGCCTGCTCCGGGCTGCGCAGGCCGGCCTGCACCAGCGACCAGTCGCGTGCGAGGCCACGCAATACCACCGGCTCGGCTGCTGCGCAGAGCGCGGCTAGCGGCAAGGCGTCGGGCCGGCAGTCGTTGCGCTCGGCAATGCCGGCGATCGCTGCAGCGGGCGGATGCAAGACAGCGGCGGCCATGCGATCAGGCGTATGCAGCTGCAGGCGCGGCGTGCGCCTGCAGCAGACGGCGCTGCTTCTCGGCCATCAGCCGACGCAGGTTGTACTGCGATGCCAGCATCAGGAACGCGCCCTCCAGATAGCCGGCCTGGTGCAGCTGTTGCAGCGCCTGCGCATCGAGCGCGGCAAGCCGCTCGCGGTCGATGGCAAACAGGCCTTCCAGCTGCGCGGCGTGGGTCGCGTCCAGCGCCACGTCCAGGCGCACCGGCTGGATCAGACCGAGCGCGTCGAACGCGGCGGCCATGGCCTGCCCGGCGTCCACGCCCTCGCGGATGCCGCGCAGCACGCCGATGATGTGGTCCAGGTAGGGGCTGTGGCCGCCCTGTGGCAGGAACACCGCTTCGCCTTCGCTGCGGCTGACGCGCGGATGTTCCAGGTCGATGTGGATCACCGGCTCCTGCACCAGCGCACCGTCGATGCGCTGCTCCTGGAAGCCGATCAGAAACGGGCCCTTGGCCACGATGCCGGGCAGATAGCTGGCGTTCCAGCGCCCTTCCTGCAGGAACAGGTTTTCGTCTTGGGTAAAGCCCAGCAAGGCCACGGACTGGTAGCCGCTGCCGGCGGGGTCCTTGCGGAAAAACAGCGGGTACTCGCGCTGCAGGTCGGCGTATTCGGTCACGAACGCGGGCACCAGGCCAATGGCATCACCGAACTCGGGGCCGAAGCGCAGGATGACGCGCAGGTCGTGATGCGTCACGTTGTTGAGTACGGCGTATCGCGTCATCTGGTACTCCGGCAGGCATCCATCGGCGCACTGCAGTGGGAAAGGGATCGATCGCACGCCCGGCGCGCCTGCGAACGCCGAGCATTGCCAAAAACAAGGAGGCCGGCAAGCCGCAGGGCAGCATGCGCGATGCGCGAGCGAATGCCCGCGCATCGCGTTGGGGCTGCTTGCATCCGCCGTGCAGCCACACGACTGCGGCCGCACGACGAACGCAGGCAGGCGAACCCCGCCGCAGTCACCCGGTCGCGGCCGCCATCCGAACAGGACGGCCACCCCGAGCTGCCGGTGCGCGCCTGCGACGCGGTGTCAGAACGCGTAACGCACACCCAGGGTGTAGCGCGGCTGCTGATCGATCAGACGCACGATCTGCTTCTCCGACCGACCATGCCAACGCACGTCTTCGCCGGTGAGGTTGATCGCCTCAAAGCCCACCGACAGCTGCTTGTTGAGCGCATAGCTGACGCTCAGATCGAACTGCTGGTACGCCTCGACGTAGTACGGGTTGCGGTTGGAGGCATCCTGGTTGGCCGCGATCAGGTACTCGTCGCGCCAGTTCCAGGCCAGGCGCGCGCTCCAGCCGTACTTCTCGAACATCAGCATCACGTTGGCGGTATCGCTCAGGCCCAGCAACGCGAACTGGTCGCGGTCGATGACGTTGTTGTCGAAGGCCACATCGCCTTCGACGATGGTGTAGTTGGCATAGATACCGAAGCCGGTGCTGCCGAAGAAGTACTGCCCGCCCAGTTCCCAGCCGTGGATGTTGGCCTTGTTCTGGTTGATCGGACGCGACACGTCGAACTGATACAGCGGGTCGGCCGCAGTGCCGACCAGGTCGTAGGCGTTTTCCAGGGCGAGGCTCTGCGCAGAGCTGCCGTTGTAGGCGCCCAGGCCACCGGTGGCCGCGGCGTTGCGCAGCAGGGCCGTAGCGGCGAACAGGGAGGTGTCGTTGGCCGAGCAGGCCGCCGCCACGTCATTGCCGGCCGCGCCGACCTGCGCGGCGCAGGCACCGCTTTGCAGGAAGGCCAGTGCCGCCTGCGCATCCGGGCCCGAGGTGGGGTCGGTCAGCCCGTACAGGGTCTCGCGCGAGACGGTGGTGCCGATGAAGTTGCTGACGCGCTTGTTCCAGAAGGTCGCCGACACGTAACTGGCATCGGCGAAATACCATTCCAGCGCCAGGTCGAGGTTGTCCGATTCCAGCGGGTCCAGCGTCGGCGTCTGCGAATCGCCGCTGGCGCGGTTGGACGGGTTGATCAGGATCGAGCCGGCCGGCGTATTGGGCGTCGGCCCGGCGAGCAGGTTGTTGTACGGTGCGCGCGCAATGGTCTGGCCAAACGACGCACGGCCCTTCAGCTGGTCGGTGATGTCCAGGCTGAAATCCAGATTCGGCAGGATGTAGTTGTAGCTGGTCTTCTCGCTGAAGGGCTGCTGCTCGGTGGAGCGCAGCAGCTGGAAGTCGTTGTTGGCCTGCCATTGCAGCGCCGTGGGCGTGGCAACCTGCGAGGTGGATTCCACATCGGTGCGCTCGTAACGCAGGCCCAGGCGGGTGTTGGCGGTCATGCCGGCGATATCGCCGGTCAATTCCAGTTGCACGTAGGCGGCACGGGTCTTTTCTTCGACCTGGTTGTTGGCGCTGTACAGCGGGTTGTAGCGCGTCTGCGCGCCGTACTGGCTGCCACCCCACAACGCCAGCTGGCTGGCATCGCCGCGCCAGGCATTGCGCGCGGCGCCGTTGGCATTGAAGTCGTCGAACATGCCCACGATGCTCACCGGCTGCAGCAACGCGACCATGCCCGGCTCGTTGCCGGCATTGGCCACGCCCCAGTCGCCCAGCGTGGAGTAGTTGTCGCTGGTCAGGCGGTGCATGGTGGTGTTGGACGAGCTCACGCCGAACTGGAAGCGCCCGTCATCGAAATCGAACTTGCCGTCCAGGCGGCCTTCCTTGGTTTCGGTGACCTGCTTTTGATAGTAGATGCGTTGCACCTGCGAGCCGAGATTGTTGGGCGTGAAATCCGGATTGACCACGCCGTTGGTGCCGGCCAGCGAATCGGCGACGGTGGGATACCACGTGCGCGCGCCGATCGGCAGCGAATTGTTGAACCACAGCTCCTGCCCCCACTGGCCGCCGCACGAAGGACCGTTGACGCAGTTGTTGGTGCCGGCAAAGCTGAAATAGGTCGCGCTGCCTCCGGTGACCGGATCGTTGGGCAGGCTCTGGGTCTTGGAGTTGTGCGCATCGAAGGTCAGCTGGAAGCGGTCGCTCACCTGCCAGTCCGCATTGAAGCCGAGCGAGCCGAGCGTGTACTTCTGCTCGTTGCGCTGCTGCTCCATGCCGAAGTCCTTGGCACCGTTGGGCACATCGCGCAGGTACACCGGCGTGGCCACGGTCTGGCCGGTATCGAAGGTGAGGTTGGTGAAGCTGTTGGCGCGTTGCAGCCAGATGCCCTGCTCGCCGCGTTCTTCGCGGATTTCGTTGGCCGAATAGGTGTAGTCCAGGGTCAGCGTCAGGCTGTCGGTCGGTGCGAACTGCATCACCGCCTGGCCGTTCATGCGCTCGCGCTGGAAATCGGCAAACGCGTAACGGATGTCGTTGGGCATGCCGTAGAGCTGGCCGATCGCCGGTGCGTTGGTCACCACGGTGTCCGGCCGCAATGCCGGGTCGGTGCCGGTCCAGCGCTGGATGTTCCAGCGGTTTTCGGTGGCCTGCACCGAACCGCCGTGACGCTTCTGGTAACTGGCGCTCAAGCCGATGCCGAAGGTCTTGTCAGGGTTGGTGTAGCTGAAGATGCCCGACACTTCCGGGGTGAGCGAGTCGCCGAACGGCTGCGAGCGGTCGGACACCATCTTGGCGCCTGCATTGGCCACCACGCCCTCGTGATTGAACGGCTTGTCGGTCTGGATGTTGATCGTCGCGCCGATACCGCCGCTGGGCGCGGTGGCGCGGCTGGTCTTGAACACCTCGATGCCGGTGATGGCTTCGGAGGCGAGCTGGGCGAAGTTGAACGCACGCGTGCCCACGTCCACGCCGCCGATCGGGGTCTGCCCGGGCGCGCCGAATGCGTCGGCGCCGGGGATCAGGCGGCCGTTGAGGGTGACGGTATTGAACTGCGGCCCAAAGCCGCGCGCGGTGACCTGCGCGCCTTCGCCATCGCGGCGTTCGATCGAGATACCGGTGATGCGTTGCAACGACTCGGCCAGGTTGGTGTCCGGAAACTTGCCGATGTCTTCGGCGCTGATCGCATCCACCACACCGGCGGCATCGCGCTTGATGCCCATCGACTGATCCAGGCTGCTGCGGATGCCGGTGACGTTGACGGTGTCGAGCGTGGTGGCGGCATCGCTGCTGGACTGCGGCGCGGGCGTCGGCGGAGCGACATCCTGCGCAAACGCGGGATTGATGACCAACAGGCCACCAACGAAGGTGAACATGGCCTTCGACTTGAAGCTGTTCAACGTACGACGCATCGATGTGTCCTCGGGAGTGGAGTCCAACCGCCTACGGCCGATGTCGCGGCATGCGACACGGCAGTGTCATGACCACTGCCCGACGGGGCAGTGGCGAACAGTACTGCTTTGAATAAGGTCCCCTGACGCGCATGCCGGCGATCGCCCCTTCGATCGTCGCCCTGCGTTGTGCGGTGCATGCTGCGGGCGTCACCCACCCCATGGTGTCGGCGGCGCATCCGCGATGCATGCCCTGCACTGCATGCCAGCCAGTGATAGCGCTAACACGCCGCGCAGCCTAGTCAGGCGATAAAGGCCTTGTCACCGTGCGTTGCAGCATAGTGATTGGCCTGCACGGTTACAGCCGATACGGTAGCCGCTTGAGTCCGCAAGCCGTTTTCAATGGCGGCGCGGCTGTAAGCGTTATCAACGGATTGCGCAAAAACCGACGACAGACACGGCGAACTTTGCACAATGCAACGGCCTTGGCGCAGCGCGACGCAGCGACTGCGCAAATGTCGAAAAGGCCTGCGGCAGCGACGCCCGCGTTCGCATGGCTGCGGTGGCGCGCACGCGGTGGACGCGATGCCATCGCCATCGACAGGCGCAGGCGTGCAACGGCGCAGCGTGGTCCATCGCGTTGGTGAGAACGGCAGCCACGTCGCAATCGATTGCGGGCCACGGGGTGCGTGCAGCGCCTGGTGGCAACAGGCGTTGCCGACCGGGATCGGCAACGCCTGTCCCTGCCGGCAACGCATGCTGGCGACGATCAGCCGATCACATCCACGCGATCGTCGCTGCGATCGGCATCGGGCACTGCGTGATCCGGATCCAGGGTGACGTGCAGGACTTTCTGGGTGGTGGGCAGCGTCAGCGTCGGCGTGGTGGTCTGCAGCCAGCTCTCCACCGGCACGCGACGGTCCAGATGGCTGCCATCGGCCAGATCCACGCGCACGGTGACCGGCATCACCAGCGGCTGCCGGCTGCGCAGGGTGAGTTGCAATCCCTTGGCCGGGTCGTGATCGATGTACTGTGCCCTGGCGATGCCCATGTCCAGCTGCCAGTTGTTGAAATACCAGCCGCGCCACCACCAGCTCAGGTCTTCGCCGCTTTCGCTTTCCATCAGCCGGAAGAAGTCCGACGGGGTCGGATGCTTGTAGGCCCAGGTGGCGATGTATTTGCGAAACGCCGGGTCGAACCGTTCCGGGCCCAGGATCTGCTCGCGCAACAACACCAGGCCCAGCGCGCCCTTGAAGTAGGTCAGCGGGTGGCGGTAGGTTTCGCTGGTGGCATCGGCGATATCCATCAAGGTCGGTGCCCTGCGGTCGGCCAGCAACGGCAGGATCTCCTCCACCGGGTTACCGCCCTTGGGCGCATATTCCGAATCGCGTTTGGGCGCGTACTCGCCCTTGTTGAAGGCGTCCGATGCATAGACATCGATGAAGGTGTTGAAGCCTTCGTCCATGAACGCATGCCGGCGTTCGTTGGAGCCCACGATCATCGGGAACCAGGTGTGGCCGATCTCGTGCGCGGTAATCCAGAACAGGTCCTTGCCGCCATCTTCGAAGCCATCGAAGACGATGCCCGGATATTCCATGCCCGCACCGTAACCGCCCAGGTTGATCGCCGCCGGCCACGGGTAGGGATACCACTGCGAGAAATGTTCGATCGCGCCCTTGACGTACTCGGTGGAGCGGTTCCACTTGTCCGCGCCCACGCCTTCCACCGGATACACCGACATCGCCAGCGATTGCTTGCCGCCCGGCAGGTTGATGCGCGCCGCATCCCAGACGAACGCCGGCGATGCGGCAAACGCCACGTCGCGAGTGTGCTCCATATGGAAGCGCCAGGTGCGCGTGCCCTTGCCCGCCCGTGGAGCGGCCTGTGCGGCCACCTCCGATGGCGTGCGGATCAGCACCGTGCGGTCGCTGTTGCTGGCCTGCTGCAGGCGCTGTTGCTGGGCGCGGCTGAGCACCTGCTCCGGGTTGGTCAACGCACCGGAGCCGGCCACCACAAACCCGTCCGGCACGGTCACCGCGTAATCGAAGTTGCCGTATTCCAGATAGAACTCCGAGCCCAGGTACGGTTGCGTATCCCAGCCGCGCAGGTCGTCGTAGACCGCCATGCGCGGGTACCACTGCGCCATCTCGTAGATCTCGCCGTGCTTGCTGGCACTGTAGGCAGTGCGCCCGCCCCAGGTGCCGGGAATGCGGTAGCGGTAGCGGATATGCAGGGTCAGTGCCTTGCCCTGCCCGGCCAGCGGTTGCGGCAGATCCACCCGCATGCGGGTGTCGTCGACGATGAAGTGCGCGGCCGTGCGACGGCCGCCGGTGTCGATCTCCACACCGGCGATCTGCATGCCATCGCTGAACTCGGTGCGCCGCGAAGGACGGCTGGCGGCCGCGCGCGCGTCGGCGCGATACATGTTCTGGTCCAGCTGCAGCCACAGCACGTCCAGTGCGTCCGGGCTGTGGTTGGTGTAGTGGATGGCGGCCTCGCCAGTGAGCGTGTGGCCGGCCGGGTCGATGGTGGCCTCCAGCTGGTAATCGGCGCGGTTCTGCCAGAACAGCGGCCCCGGCACGCCACTGCCGCTGCGGTAGGCGGTGGGCGCATCCGGCAATTGCAGCGGTGCGAACAACGCCAGCGGGTCGAACGTGCCTGACGGCGCGGCGGCATCTGGCACGGCAACCGCAAGCGGGGGTGCGCTGGCACACGCCAGCGATACGGCAACGGTGAGCAAACGGCGCATGGTGGGGAACATGCTCGGGTCCTGCGACGGGGGGACACCCATCCTACGGCGCCGCTCGCCGGGCACGGCACTGCCATTGGTCCCGGTTGGCGGCATGCGAGGTGGCGGGCCGGCCATGACACGGAGAACCCGCGCGCGATGGGGCGCCGAGGCGCGTTGATGACGGCGCCAGCGCCCTTCAGGCGCTTGATGCAGGCGGCCATCGCCTGGCATCGCTGCGATCGACGGCGGTGATCGACACGCGACCGCCCGATCATCAATTCATCACCACACCGATGCGGACGAGGTACGCGTAGTGCTGAGGTCGATGGAAGACATGCGCAGCGCGGGCAGACACAGAAGGCAGGCGTGCCGATTGCGGCCATCGCTCCTGCCGCACGGCAGCACCACGCTGCCGCGCGCCCGGCTAGCCCGGCGTCAGGCTACCCAGTCGTAACGCGCCATCGCCATCGTCGCCCAGTGCATCGTCGGGATTGCTCAAGCGACAGCGGCGCAGCGACAGGCAGCCACAGCCGATGCAATCGGTGAGCTGGTCGCGCAAGGCCTGCAGCTCGCTGATGCGCGCATCCAGCTGGCCGCGCCAGCGCGCGGACATGCGCGCCCATTCCGCCCGCGTGGGCGTGCGCTGATCGGGCAGCACCGAAAACGCGTCCAGCACCTGCTGCAGCGGCACGCCCAGCCGTTGCGCAACCCGGATCACCGCAATCCGCCGCAGCACATCGCGCGCATAACGGCGCTGATTGCCCGCGGTCCGCAGGCTGCGGATCAGCCCCTTGCGCTCATAGAAATGCAGCGCCGACACCGCCACACCGCTGCGCCTGGCCACTTCGCCCACGGACAACTCACGCTGCATTGCCTTGACCTCAACCTTGGTTGAGGCAGGATGCTGCGCGGCCGTGACCGACGCAAGCGCTTCGGGTCACGCCCATGCTCACTCGCTCTGGATGTTCGATGCCCACCGATACCGCCTTGCCCGCCGCCCCCCGCGACGACGCGCCGCCCACCTCGATCCTGGCAGCCCCTTATCGCGCTGCCACGCTGGGCATGGTTGCGCTGGTCTCGCTCAACGCTTTCGAATCGTTGGCCGTCGCCGCCGCCATGCCGACCGTGGCGCGCGAGTTGAACGGCTTGCCGCTCTACGCCCTGGCCTTCGGCGGGACGCTGGCCACCAGCGTGGTGGGCATGACCGCGGCCGGCCGCTGGAGCGACCGCCACGGCCCCGCCGCTGCCCTGGGCAGCGGCCTGCTGTGCTTTGTGATCGGCCTGTTGATCGCCGGCCTGGCGCCGGACATGCACTGGCTGATCGCCGGGCGCCTGCTGCAGGGGCTGGGCGCCGGTGCGTATTCGGTGGCCCTGTACGTGATTGTCGGGCGGCTGTATCCGGAAGCGTTGCGGCCACGCGTGTTTGCCGCGTTCTCTGCCGGGTGGGTGGTGCCCTCGTTGATCGGCCCGGGCATCAGCGGGTTGATCGTGCAGCACATCGGCTGGCGCTGGGTGTTCCTCTCGGTGCCGCTGCTGGCGATTCCGGCCGGGTTGATGCTATGGCCGGCGCTGCGTGGGCGGCGCTGGTCCGGCGCGCGGTCCAGCCAGTCCGGCGCACTGCTGGGCTGGGCCATCGGCGCGGCACTGGGCGTGCTGGGCGTGTACCTGGGCGGCCAGCTGCATGGCCTGCCGGCGCTGATGGCGATGGTGCCGGCGCTGGTGCTCACCGTGGCATGTGCCTGGCGCCTGCTGCCCGCCGGCACGCTGACGCTGGCACGCGGGCTGCCCAGCGTGATCGCACTGCGCGGCATCGCGGCGGCGGCGTTCTTCGGCTTCGAGGCGTTCCTGCCGCTGCTGCTGTCGCGCGAGCGCGGGCTGTCGCCGCTGCTGGCCGGGATCGCGTTGAGCGTGGGCGCGTTGGGGTGGTTCAGCGGCTCGTGGTACCAGGGCCATAGCCGCGCCGGCTGGTCGCGCCCGCGCCTGCTCAAGACCGGCGCCTTGCTGATGATGCTCGGCATCGCGATCAGCGCGGGCGCGGTCTGGCCGGTGATTCCGGTGCCGGTGGCCGTGGCCGGCTGGGCGTTGACCGGCCTGGGCATGGGGCTGCTGTATCCCAGCCTGTCGGTGCTGACGCTCTCGTTGTCGCCGCCCGCGCAGCAAGGCGCCAACAGCTCGGCACTGCAGTTGAGCGAGGCGATCGCGGTGGCCGGCATGCTGGCCCTGGCCGGCGCGCTGTTTGCCGCGTTGCTGGCTTCGGCAACGCCGGCTGCTTATCTCAGCGTCTTCGCACTGGCCTGGTTACTGGCGGTAGCGAGCTTCGTGGTGGCGCGGCGGGTGTGATCACCGCAGCGCTGCTGCACGTGGTGTGTGGCCGTGCCCACGCGTGTGGAGATGGTGGCGGTGTGCGGCAGGGCTGGACGGAAACAGCGCGCGGTTCGCAGAGCTGCCATGCCTGGCTGGCGCAGCGCACCGCTGCGACCCCGGGTGCGCCTCGCAGGACTTTGCCGATTCTGCCGGGATCGCTGCGAAAACCACGGCCAATCGTTCCATGCGAACGACTGGTCATTTTTTCGCCACCCATCTTGACAGCGTTGCAGGCCGGGGCCTGCACGCAGTTGTCCACAGCCTTGTGCAAGTTCCATCCACAGGGGGTGTGGAAAAGATGCAGCGCCCTGCAGCCAACCGAGGCCTTGCGCAACGCCGGCGCCTGTGTCACGCACGATACGCACGGCCTGCGCCGCTGGGTGACATGCACTGGCAGCAGTCCTCGCCAACCTCCGGCACACCGGGGTCCGGTGCACCACACAAGACGATGGATCACGCACGTCACACCGCCACCTGGCAGTGGCGATGCCCGCGCAGCTGCCGGTCAATCGACGATGACGTGCGGCACGAAGCGGGAGGTGTCGCGGGTGATCGGGCCATCGTCGTCGCGCATGCCCAGCCCGGCCGGGCGATCGGCCACCACCCAACTGCCCACCAGTGCATGGCGGCCGTCGAACACCGGCAACGGATGGTGCGCCTGCAGGATCGCCGGGCCATCCACATACGGGCCGTCGGTCTGCGCGGCGTCGCCCTGTGCCGTGACCAGCGCGATGTTGGCGCCCTCGCGCGACAGCAGCGGCTTGCGCACCCACCCCGCAGCCGGCGCTTCGCCGGCCTGCGCAAAACGCGCCGCCAGCAGGTTCGGGTGCCCTTGGTGGCGCTCCCACAGCAGCGGCAGGATGCCCTTGTTGCTCAGCACCGATTTCCATGCCGGTTCGATCAGCCGCACGCGGTTGGCGATCAACGCCGGGCCGAAGCGTTCTTCCATCATGAATTCCAGCGGATACAGCTTGAACAAGGTCTGGATCACCCGGTCCTGCTCATCGGTGAACCAGCCCTCGGCACTCAGGCCGATGTCCTCGATGGCCACTTCTTCCGTCGCGATGCCGACCTGATGCGCGCAATCGCGCAGGTAACGCACGGTGGCGCGATCTTCCAGCGAATCGCGGACCGCAGCGAAATGCATCTGCGCCCCGATGGCGCCATCTACCGCCAGCGCGCCCAGCGTCTCGCATAGCAGGTCCTGGATCAGGTTGTACTGATCGGTACCCCTGGGTAGCACACCGCTGGCGATCTGCTGCTCCAGCCACAGCCACTGGAAATACGCGGCCTCATACAGCGAGGTCGGCGTGTCGTAATTGAGCTCGTACAACTTGGCCGGGCCATTGCCCGAATAGGCCAGATCCATGCGCCCGTACAGGTGCGGGTCGCGGTTCTTCCACGAGGTGGCGATCCAGTCCCAGTAAAACGGCGGAATGGCCAGCTGGGTCAGCAGCTGCTCGGAGCCCACCACCTCGTCCACCAGCTGCATCGCCATGTCGTGCAGGTCCTGGGTGGGCGCTTCGATGTCCTCTTCGATCTGCTGCAATGAAAACGCGTAGTAGGCGCTCTCGTCCCAATACGGCGCGCCGTCGATGGTGTGGAAGTGGAAGCCCAGCGATTCGGCCTGCGTGCGCCAGTCCGCGCGTTCGGGGATCAGGATGCGTTGCATGTCAGCCGCCGTACCCGGAGCTGCGCCCACCGCTACCGAACGAACTGCGTGCCGCCGCGCTGGAGCCAAAGCCCGAGCGCGACACGGTGATGGCGCGCGTCGGCATGTCGATCGCACCGCTGCGCCCGCGCACGGTGCCGATGCGGTTGCTGGCCAGATCGCCATTGGGCTTGTAGAAACCGCCACTGCGGTAATCGCGATACAGCGGAATCGCACCGCCATAGCGATAGCCGCCACCGCCGGTCATGTTGCCCAGCGCATAGCCCAGCAAGAACCCGCCCATCGGCGGAATCCAGCTCTGCTGACCCTGCGGGTTCTGGACGGCCGTGCAACTGCCGAACTGCTCATCGCACTCGTAGCGCGTGTTGAAGCGCGGCGCGGCCTGCTGATGCTTGGTCACCGCCTCGTCATACGCCTTGAGGCATTGCTGGATGTCGCTCTGTTCCTGCTTGACCTGGTAGCAGTCGGACGCCGACTGCAACACCACGCCGGTTTCCGGCTCCGAGCCGCAGCCGGTGACCAGGGCCGCCGGCAAGGCGGCCATCAGGGTCAATTTGAGATTGCGTGATCGCTTCATGGCGCAGGCTCCGTTACGGCGTGATCGCCGCGGCGTTGATCAGGCCCACGGCGATCGACACGCCCGCAGAAAAGATGCCCGCAGCGGTGACGTTGTCGGTGATCTGGCGCGAGATGCGCCCGGCGACCAGATTGGCCAGCAGATACGCCACCACCTGGATGCCGCAGGCCACCAGGCCCCAGATCAAGGCATCGACCAGGCTCACCGAGTGGGTGATGGCCGAATGCAGCGGCAGTGCCACGCCGATCAGGTTGCCGGCCAGCGACGTGGCAGCGGCCACGTTGCCCTGCCGCAGCAGGGTGAAGTCCTTGTGCGGCGTCACCAGGGTCACCAGTACCACCGAGACGATCAACACGCCCAGGCCGGTGCCGAAATACGAAAGAAACGCGAGAAAACTCTGCAGGTTGATCGGGTTCATGACAGGACCGGTTGAGTGAAGGGCGAGCGCACGCTCAGGTGATATCCAGATCGGCGACGGTGACATCGATGCCGACTGCGTAGGTCACGCAGAATTCGTTGGGGCCGGAATCTTCGCCGGTGACCAGCAGAAACTCCTCGCGCTGCAGCTCGGGCACCTCGCGGCTATAGAGCATGGCGTAGTGGGTCAGGTCGCCATCGCGACGTGGCGGCTGGTAGCGGTACAGCACTTCGTCGTAGGCGATGGGCGGGATGCGCGCGGTGTCGTCGGTGGATTGCGTGGCGCGTTGCCAGCGCTTGCCGGCGTAGTCGATCTGCGCCGCGCCCAGGTGGGGGTGCTGCATCACGAACTCCTGAAACGCCTGCTTGCTGGGCGGGTTCACCGTCTCGCAGTACACGAACGCCTTCATCGCTTCCAGATCGCCGCCCACGGTGGTGACCTGCAGGAACGCATCGTCATCCAGATAGAAGCGGTGCAGCGAATACCCATCGCCCAGATTGACGTGGCCGTAGCACGGAATGCCCTGGTGACCGCCCGGCAGCTCGGCGGTCATGGCGTCCGGCGCCATGCGGTACAGCGTGGTGTCGATCTCGACCTGCCCGCCCACGCGCAGGCCCAACGGCAGCGCGTGCCCGATCGCACCGGTGCCGGAGGTCGGCAGCGGCGGCGGTTGCGGTTGGCCAAACAACTTGCTGAAAAAACTCATCGTCAGACACCTCGTGGCGATGCGGAAATGGGGGATTCGGCGCGCAGCGCGGCCCACGCGATGGCCTGTGCAGGCACACGCTGCTCGGCCAGGTAGTACAGCATGGCACCGGCGGCGACAGCGGTGCGTGCTGGCGGGTTCAAGCGCAGCGCGCCGTCGGGCGCGCGCAGGCCCAGCAGCAGGGCGCCGCGCTGGCTGAAGTCGGCCGCGAGCCGGCTGTAGTCCAGCGTCTCGACAGTGGCGGGCACGGCAAGACTGAACTGGGTGGGGCCATCGTCCACCGACAGCAGCTCGGCGGTGATTGCGGCGCTGCCCGGGTCCTGCGCGGCGCGGGCCAGGATCTCGGCGGTCATCGGGCGCGTGCACTCGATGGCCGGGTAATGGCAGTTGACCAGGCGTGCGGCGCTGGCCGAATCGAAATGCGCCACCACATGCGCAGCCGGCGCATGCGCCATCAACGCAAAGACCGCGGCCAGGGTCTGGTCGTCGGACGGCGGGTTGACGATCACCCGCGCGGCACCCGCGATGCCGGCTCGCAGATAGACCTCGGTGTGGGTGTAAGACTCGGCCGCCACGAAGCGCATGTGGTCGGGCATCGGGTTTTCGCT
The DNA here is from genome assembly GCF_041479385.2 of Xanthomonas sp. NCPPB 1068. Lineage (NCBI taxonomy): Bacteria > Pseudomonadati > Pseudomonadota > Gammaproteobacteria > Lysobacterales > Lysobacteraceae > Xanthomonas > Xanthomonas sp. NCPPB 1068. The sequence goes on from NZ_CM192986.1 coordinate 3,282,282, forward strand.
GATGCCTTCGGCGATCAGCACCACGCCTTCATCGTCGGTGGCGGTATCGGACAGCAGCAGGTCCAGCAGGCGGCTGGACGCGGCGCCCTGCCAACCGATCAGGATGGTGTGCCCGCGCAACGCGTCGTAGGCCATCTTGCCCATGTAGTGACGCCTCCAGAAGGTGATGAGCACCGCACTGGTCTTGGCCAGCACCGTGGCAAACAACGCCACCGCGCCCGGCATCAACACGAACGCGGCGATATAGCGCCCGGCCACCGAGCCCGGCGACAGGTCGCCGTAGCCGATCGTGGTGGCGGTGGTCATGTAGTAATACGGAAACGCGTCCAGGCCGACGAGCTTGTGCTCGCCGGCCAACCGCAACAGTGCCCAGCTCAGGCCCATGTGGGCCAGCAGCGCGAGCGCCACCATGCCCCAGCTGACGCGGCGCACATGCCGCCGCAAGACCCGGTACAACCGGCCGACAATGATCATGGCGCGTCCTGTGCCGTGGCGCTGCGGTCAGCTGTCGCTACGCGGAACCTGCTGCACGTCGCGCACCTGGCCGATCAATGGCGCCGTGCCGCTGGTGGTGTCGTGGCCCAGCTGCGCGGCGGGCTTCTTGAAGCGCGCCAGCACGGCGGCCGCGTTGGACTCGCCTTCCATCAGCCCGGCCGCGGCCAGACGCCGATTCAGATCGCCGTCGCCGCTGGACGCTTCGAGTTCTTCGGCCGATTCGATGCGCGCCGAGGTTTCGGCCTGCCGCGCCTTGATGCGCTCCAGCGATTCCAGTGCCGAGCCCATCTTGCTGCTGGCGCCGGAATGCCGCGCGGCGATCGCCGCCTGCGCCTTCTGCACCGCATCGGTGGCCTTGACCGTGTCGATCTGCTGGCGCATGCCGCGCAGCTGGTTTTCGGTCTTCTGGATGGTGGCCTTGAGCGTCACCACCGACTGGTCCAGCGATGTCTTGGAGGCCTTGTCGCCGGCGTCTTCGCTTTCCAGCGCGGCCAGCTTGACCGCCACGTCGTGCGCCAGCGCTTCATCGTTCTTGGCCAGCGCACCTTCGATATAGCGCGTGTACTCGGCCATCTTGCCGGCGCGCGCGTCGATCTTCTGCTGGGCCAGCTTGCTTTGCGCCATCAGCTTGGTCAGTTCTTCGCGCGAGCGCGTGAGCTGGGCGCCGGCATCGCGCATTTCCTGGTCCAGGATGCGCAATGCATTGGCATCGACCGCCTTCTGGCCGGTCTCGTGTGCGGTGCCACGCAGCAGCGTGATCAGTTTGGAAAAAATACTCATGACAACACGCCTTTAGGAAAAGAACGGCTTGAGAGATTCGGCGGCATCCAGCGTATTGGCCGCCAGGGTCTGGATTTCCTCATCGATCTGGTCGAGCGTGGACGACGCCGACAGCTCGCCGAAGACCACGTAGCTGTCCTTGCCGTCGACCTGCACCAGACCCAGGTTGGACAGGGGATTGAGCGGATTGAGCCGCAGGCAGGCGTCGTTGAACGCGGCGCGGTCGTTGACCTGATCGGCATTGGCCAGCAGCGTGGACACGAATACCTGCGAGCCCGAGGCGGCCACCTGGATCTGCATGTCGCCGTGGTCGGCCAGGGTGAGGTTGATCGCCGGCTCCAGCCCGTCGATGAGTTCGACCTCGATCGGCTGGCCGCGGTAGCGCTCGGCCAACAGGCCGTGCAATTCGACAGTGGTGTACTGCGTCATACGATGTCCTGTCCTTTGGAAACAGTGGTCAAGCAATGGGCGGACATACTACAGACTGTTCGCGACCGGCAGAACGTGCCGTTCGGCACCGGTCAGGCGGCATCAAGTGCCGGCGTTCGACCGCTGGCACCGCCCGGGTGCGCCCCGTTCCGGCGCATGCCGCATAGCGCTGCGCCGCGTGGCCGCTGCACACGCCGCCGCGCGTGCCGGCCCTGCCAGGCGAACGCATTGGGTGCGGCAGCGGCCCCCGGCACCGCCGCGCCAACGATGCGGCCGCCAGCGTGCGCGCCGCCGCGTCGGGCGGGCGTTACGGGTAGAGCATCCGCTTGGTCCAGTGGCTGGCCGCATCGGCCTCGTACCGCCAACGCTCGTGCAGGCGGAACTTGGCGCCGTACCAGAACTCGAACGCCTGCGGCACCACCCGGAAGCCGCCCCAGCCATCCGGCCGTGGCACCTGCCGCCCGTCGAAGGTGGCCTCGACCTTGGCGATCGCCGCGTCGAACTCGGCGCGCGAGCCGAGCGTCTGCGATTGCAGCGAAGCCCAGGCGCCGATCTGGCTCATGCGCGGGCGTGACGCGAAGTAGGCATCGGCTTCGTCTGCGCTGACCAGCTGCACGCCGCCCTCGATGCGCACCTGGATGCCGGCCTCGCGCAGGCTGCGCCACAGGAACAGCAGTGCCGCCTGCGGATGGGTCTGCAGGTCCCGCCCTTTGGCGCTGTCCAGATGCGTGTAGAACACGAATCCGCGCGCATCGAAGGCCTTGAGCAGTACGGTGCGCGCGCTCGGCCGCCCATCCACGGTGGCGGTGGCCACGGTCATGGCGCTGGCTTCCAGCTCGGCGCTGTCCTGCGCCTCGGCATACAGCGCGGTAAAGGTGGCAAGGGCTTCTGCGTACAGATCGGGCATGGCGGTGCGTGGCGGCAGGAGGGGGCGTCCATTGTGGGCGCATCGCCGGCACTTGTCCTACGCCCGGCTGTCGCAGCCGGCGTGGCTGGCCCAGGGCACGGGCGCGCGACATGCGGCGTTGCAGGGCTACCGCACCGCGCGGCGTGCTGGCGGCCGCGATGGATTCGGCGCGCGTCAACCGGCCCGGTGCGCAAGCGTGAATGCTAGGATCCCTGCGCATGAACCCCGCTCCCAATCTCGTGATGGTCGGCCCGATGGGCGCCGGAAAAAGCTGTATCGGCCGACGCCTGGCCGAGCGCTTCGGGCTGGATTTCGTCGATGTGGATCAGGCCATCGTCGACCACGTGGGCAGCAGCATCGCGGCCATCTTCGAGCAACACGGCGAAGCACGCTTTCGCGAGCATGAGGCGCAGACCCTGCAGGCGCTGCTGCAGCAGGACAACAAGCTCATTTCCACCGGTGGCGGCGCGGTGCTGGATCCGCTCAACCGCGAGCGTATTCGCGCGCGCGGATTCGTGGTGTATCTGCACGTGAGCGTGCCGGCGCAACTGACCCGCCTGGCGCGCGACCGCAACCGCCCGCTGCTGCAGCGCGCCGACCGCGAGCAGGTGCTGCACACGATGGCCGCGCATCGCACCCCGCTGTACCAGGAAGTGGCCGACCTCACCCTGGAAACCGATCACTTTTCCCCCGCCGAAGCCACCGCGCAGCTGGTGCTGCGCCTGGCCGCGCAATGGCGCATGTCGAGTACCCCTGCATGACACTCCCCCGCTCCAGCCGCAGCGTCGATGTCGACGGTGCACAGCCTTACACCATCACCATCGCGCCCGGCCTGCTGGCCGACGGTGCACGCTTGGCCAGCCATGTGCGCGGTCGCCACGTGCTGGTGCTCAGCGACACCCAGGTGGCACCGCACTACGCCGCCGGCGTGCGCAGCGCGCTGCTGCAGGCGCGCCCGGACCTGCAGCTGGGCGAGCTGGTGATCGCCGCCGGCGAAGCCTCCAAGACGCTGGACAACTTTGGCGCTGCGATTGCCGCACTGGCCGAGCTCGGCGCTACCCGCGACGCCTGTGTGTTCGCACTCGGTGGCGGCGTGGTCGGCGACCTGGCCGGCTTCGCCGCGGCCTGCTGGATGCGCGGGGTGGACTGCGTGCAGCTGCCCACCAGCCTGCTGGCGATGGTGGATTCGTCGGTCGGCGGCAAGACCGCGGTGGATATCCCGCAGGGCAAGAACCTGGTCGGCGCCTTCCACCCGCCACGCGCGGTGATTGCCGATACCGACACCCTGCACACCCTGCCCGCGCGCGAGCTGCGCGCCGGCCTGGCCGAGGTGATCAAGTACGGCGCCATCCGCGACCCGCTGTTCTTCCAATGGCTGCATGCCGAACGCCGGGCGTTGCTGGAAGGCGATGCCGACGCCCTCGCACAGGCGATCGCACGCAGCTGCGAACACAAGGCCGACATCGTGGCGCGCGACCCGCTGGAAAAGGGCGAGCGCGCCCTGCTCAACCTGGGCCACACCTTCGGCCATGCGATCGAGACCGAACAAGGCTACGGCGCGCCCGGCAACGACAACCTCAACCATGGCGAAGCAGTCGCGGTGGGCATGGTGCTGGCCGCGCGACTGTCGGCCGCGCTGGGCATGAGCGATGTGCAGGACACCGAGGCGCTGCGCGCCCTGCTGCAGGAGTTCGAGCTACCGACCGAGATCCCGCCCGGCCTGGCGCCGCACGCCCTGTTGGGCCGCATGCGGCTGGACAAGAAGAACGTCGCCGGCCGCCTGCGCCTGGTGCTCTGGCGCGGCATCGGCAAGGCCGAAGTGGTGCCGGACGTGGACGAGGCTGCGGTGCTGGAGATCCTGGCCGGCTGAGGCCCGCCGGCCAGGCAGGCACGCAACGCTGCATGGCCGCACGCAACTGCCGTCGACCGCCCCGACGCCCGCTCCTTGTAGGAGCGCACCTAGGCAATCCCTGCTTGCCAGCGCTCCCGGCGCAACCCGGCGTGCCCACTGCCTCCCAGCCTTCAGCAGCGCCCGGCTACAATCGGTGACATGCGCATCCTCCTGCAACACGATTCCGGCGGCAACGAGCCGCTCCGCTATGTCCAGCTGACCCTGCAACCGGATCTGTTCGGGGGCTGGGAACTGCTGCGCGAGAGCGGCCAGATCGGTGGACGCACGCAACTCCGGCGCGACCAGTACCTGCTGCAGGACGAGGCAGACCGGGCCTTCGAAAAGGCCCGCGACACCCAGCTCAAGCGCGGCTTCCAACTCATCACCGGCGGCGCCGACGCGCCGCGCTGAGGACACACCTTCCCATGCTCAAGAACGATCGTCTGCTGCGCGCCCTCAACCGCCAGCCCGTGGACCGCACCCCCGTATGGTTGATGCGCCAGGCCGGCCGCTACTTGCCGGAGTACCGCGCCACCCGCGCGCGCGCCGGCAGCTTCCTGGGCATGGCCAAGAACCCGGACATCGCCTGCGAAGTGACCCTACAGCCGCTGCAGCGCTTCCCGCTGGATGCGGCAATCCTGTTCTCCGACATCCTGACCATCCCCGATGCGATGGGCCTGGAGCTGTACTTCGTCGAAGGCGAAGGCCCCAAGTTTCGTCACCCGGTGCGCGATGCCGCCGCGATCCATCGCCTGGGCGTGCCGGATATGGAAACCGAACTGCGCTACGTGATGGACGCGGTGCGCGTGATCCGCCGCGAGCTGGACGGGTCCGTGCCGCTGATCGGCTTCTCCGGCAGCCCGTGGACGCTGGCCTGCTACATGATCGAAGGCGGCGGCAGCAAGGAGTACGCGCGCATCAAGGCCATGGCCTTCAACGCGCCGGACCTGCTGCACCACCTGCTCGGCACCGTCACCGATGCGGTCATCGCCTACCTGTCCGCGCAGCGCGCGGCCGGTGCGCAGGCATTGCAGGTGTTCGACACCTGGGGCGGCGTGCTGTCGCCGGCGATGTACCGCGAATTCTCGCTGCCCTACCTCACCCGCATCGCGCGTGAGCTGGAACGCGGCGATGGCGCCGAGCGCACCCCGCTGGTGCTGTTCGGCAAGGGCAACGGTGCCTATGTGGCCGATCTGGCCGCCAGCGGCGCCGAAGCGGTGGGCGTGGACTGGACCATCTCGCTGGCCGATGCCGCGCAGCGCGCCGACGGCCGCGTCGCCGTGCAGGGCAACCTGGACCCGGCCACCCTGTACGGCTCGCCCGACGCGATCCGCGCCGAGGTCGGCAAGACCCTGGACAGCTACGCCCAAGGCAACGGCGGCTCGCGCGAAGGCCACGTCTTCAACCTTGGCCACGGCATGTCGCCAGACATGAATCCGGAACACGTAGGCGTGCTGGTCGAGGCAGTGCAGAGCTTGAGCAAGCGCTGACGGGCCCCTGCAACCAACGGCACCGCGCGTGCTGTCGGTTGCCGCAAAATCAGGCCGGAACACGTTCGTGTGCTGGCCGAGTAATGCAGCATCCAGTACGCGCTGACGGGCCGACACCGCCCGCGTCGGACGCTGTCTTCATCACCAGCATCGGGTCGTCGTAACGCCGCGCATCAACGCCGATGCGTCAGCCTTCTGGACTCGCTCCCGCCGACGCCGCGGCGTCGGTCGTGGCATCCCACCCATGCCAAGCGCTGCCCACACGCGCATGCCAGGCGATACCGCAGGCCAGGGCAGGCAGCCCACAGCCGGCCTCTGCATACGCGTACCGATTTGTGACGGCGCTCATGCTGTCAGTCGATGCGCTGCGGCTGCAGCGTCACAGCCGATTCGTCTGATCTCTCACCAGCGGCACGTAGTGCGGCTGGCGCAAGACAGCGCAACGCGAAGCCCGCTGGCAGCCGGCCCAGACGATGCACGTCCTCGCGCATTTCGCTGGGTGTTTTTGTAAACCCGGTTGCGATTTGCCGATGAATTCACCGCACCGCGTTCCAGATCGCATCGCCCCCTCGCCTGCCGCTCTCAAGCCGGTTCGGCTTCACGTCGATAACCCCGGCATTGCCGTCGTTTGCGCCAATTCTTCGAAAGCACAGCGATCTACTGTTGCTCCACGGTGATGCGGTGCCACCGCAACACATCTCCAGCCAGGCAGGCCGCCTGCACAACCTCGACACCGTCACGTTTGTTCCAGCGCTTCAATCATCCGTACATCAGGGAGAAAAGCATGGCCTTTCCAACTGCCGTCAACGACCAGATCACCGACTCCGTCACACAAGCCAATACCAAGGTGCTGGGCGATGCCCCTGCCATCGCCATGGGCAATCTTTACCAGGCCACTGCACAAGCGCTGGCCAATGCCGCCCATAACGCGACCAACGCGCAGCAGCAGAGCTATGTCACCGCGCAGTCTTCAACCACGATGGGGGTCGCCACCCTGTACTCCATCGATACCGCCACCACCGGAGTGGCGACCAAGCAGGTTCTGAGCACTGGCGTGAAGGGCCTGGGCTAAGCCAATCGTGATTTCTGGCACATAAGGAGCAAGCAATGGCATTTCCAACCGCAGTCAATAATCAGATCACCGATTCCGTTACCCAGGTAAATACGAAGGTCCTGGGTGATGCACCGGCGATCGCGATGGGCAATCTGTATCAGGCAACCGCGCAAGCGTTGGCCAATGCTGCCCACAACGCAACCAACGCGCAGCAGCAGAGCTATGTCACTGCGCAATCGGCTACCACGATGGGAGTGGCCACGTTGTACTCCATCGATACCGCGACCACCGGCGTCGTTACCAAGCAGATCCTGGGCGTCTGAAGGCCCGGCTAACGCCAAGGACATCCACCAATGGCATTTCCCACCGCCGTCAACGACCAGATCACCGACTCGGTTACCCAGGCCAACCTGCAGGTGCTGGGAAGCTCGCCCGCCGCAGCCATGGGCAATCTGTACCAGGCCACCGCGCAGGCGCTGGCAAACGCGGCCCACAACGCCACGCTCGCGCAACAGCAGATGTATGTCACCGCACAGGCAGCGACCACCATGGGCGTTTCGCTGCTGTATTCGCTCGATACCGGCACCACCGGTGCCGCCACCAAGAAGATTCTCGGCTAACCGCTAACGCCGCAGCGTCTTCGTTCTTTCACTACCTCAAGGAGCTATCACCATGGCCTTTCCGACCGCCGTCAACAGCCAGATCACCGATTCCGTTTCCCAGGTCAACACCAAGGTCCTCGGCGATGCGCCGGCGATTGCAATGGGCAACCTGTTCGTCGCCACCAGCCAGGCGCTGTCCAACGCCGCGCACAACGCCACCAACAACCAGCAGCAGTCCTACGTGACGATGCAGGCATCGACCACCCAGGGCGTGTCCACCCTGTACTCGATCGATACCGCGTCCGATGGCGTCGCCACCCGGGAAATCCTGAGCGCCGGGCTCAGGTAATCGGCAGCCAGGCGCCGCTGCCACAGGGTGAGCGGCGCCTGGTTCGATATGCCAGACCCATAAAACTCACACGCAGTTCGCCGGCCGAATCGAGAAAGGACGCCCCATGCTGCAACTACGTCATATCCCCACGTCCAACACCCTGGACGTCTTCGTCAGACTGATCAGGGGCCGCACCATCGTGGCGACCTTCGCGCCGCACCAGAAGGCAGTGATGAACGTCGAGTTCGACGGAATTCTTCCACTGATTCCCGGTGTGCAGCCGCTGGTGTATCGCCAGAAGCTGGACGGCGTGATCGATGTGCCGCACGGCAATTTTGCCTTCCTGGAATCCGTGCGCAATGGCGTTGCCCTGCAATACGCAGGCAAGCACGAGCCACAAAACACCGTGCTGTTCTCGGCGTCGGCTGGCATTGAACAGCGCAGGCCGTCGTTGGCCTAGAGTGCAGGGCTAGTGCCCCGTCATGCAGCCAAGCGCGCGTGCCGCAAGCGTCGCCAGCCTGGTCGGCCCTGCCGTCGGCAAAGCGCCAAGCGTGCATTCGGCTCTTGATCGAACGCTCCCCTCGCCCGCACTCGGTCGTTCCCCCTCATGTGAGACGACGCTCGCTTGCGGTGACAGGTCCGGCGACAGGCGCAAAAAGATTTCGCCAGCAACGCAACCACTTGGTGCAAGCCAGATCTGGCATTAGCACGCGCCCGCCGTCCGTTCCCGATGATTCGTGGCATCCGGCTTGCCCGCGATTGGATTGAGTGAGGTGCGTCTCACTCGCCGCGAATGGGGCCAGGCGCGCTGCGGCGGACTCAAGCAGCGCGGCAGTACAGCGTGTTGCAACGCTCTGCACGCGCGCGCGGAGATAATGCGCTGCCCTCCCGATAGCGATGCCCATGCCCTCTTCCGCCCCTGCCGTGCGCGCCTACGCCGAGGTCAAGCCGTTGCTGTGGCTGGTGTCGCTGGCGATCTTCATGCAGATGCTGGATGCGACCATCGTCAACACGGCGTTGCCGTCGATGGCGCGCAGCCTGCGTGAAAGCCCGCTGCAGATGCAGTCGGTGGTGTTCAGCTATGCGCTGGCGGTAGCGATGTTCATCCCGGCCTCGGGCTGGATTGCCGACCGCTTCGGCACGCGGCGTACCTTTCTTGCCGCGATCATCGTGTTCACCTTGGGCTCGCTGCTATGCGCCGCTGCGCAACAGCTGCCGCAGTTGGTGGCCGCGCGCGTGGTGCAAGGCATCGGCGGGGCGATGTTGCTGCCGGTCGGGCGGTTGGCGGTACTCAAGACGGTGGCGCGCGAAGACTTCCTGCGTGCAATGAGCTTTATCGCGATCCCCGCGCTGATCGGCCCGCTGATCGGCCCGACCTTGGGTGGCTGGCTGGTCGAAGTCGCCTCGTGGCATTGGGTGTTTCTGATCAACCTGCCGATCGGCATCATCGGTTTTATCGCTGCATTGAAGATCATGCCGGACCATTACGGCGATGCACGCCGGCGCTTCGATCTGGTCGGCTATCTGATGCTGGCGTTTGGCATGGTGGCGTTGTCGTTGGCGCTGGATGGCATCGCCGAACCGGGCATGCGCCATGCCTTCGTGATGTTGCTGGCGATCGGCGGGCTGGCCGCGCTTGCCGGTTACTGGTTGCATGCCGGTACGGCCGCCAATGCGTTGTTTCCGTTGGCGTTGTTCAAGGTGGCAAGCTACCGCATCGGCATTCTCGGCAACCTGTTCGCACGCATCGGCAGTGGCTCGATGCCGTTTCTGATCCCGTTGTTGCTGCAGGTCGGCATGGGGATGAGCCCGATGCGCGCCGGGCTGATGATGGTGCCGGTAGCGCTGGCCGGCATGGCCGCCAAACGCGCCGCGGTGAAACTGGTGGGGCGCTTTGGCTACCGCAACACGCTGATGGTCAACACCGTGCTGGTAGGCCTGGCGATGGCCAGCTTTGCACTGATCGAGGCCGGCCAGCCGCTGTGGCTGCGCCTGCTGCAACTGGCTTGCTTTGGCGGGGTCAATTCGTTGCAGTTTACCGTCATGAATACCGTGACCCTGCGCGATCTGGACCGCGAGCAAGCCAGCCCCGGCAACAGCTTGTTGTCGATGGTGATGATGCTGGCGACCGGATTCGGCGCCGCAGCAGCCGGCAGCCTGCTGGCCGCGTTCAACACGCATCTGGGCGATACGCACGGCGCCACCGCCGCGCTGCATGCCACCTTCCTGTGCGTGGGCGGCATCACCCTGACCTCTACGCTGATCTTCTGGCAGCTGGCCGAGACCCGGCCGCATCCCAGGGACGTGGAGGCAGTGGCGGAGTAGACACCGCCACCGTGGCTGGTGCGGGCAGCGGGACGCGGTGTGTTCGCAAGTCACTGCCCGACTGGCGCAGTGGTCACGGCCTTGCACGAGGATGGCCGACGGCTTGTTCAAGACCCGGTGCAATCAACGCCGGCCTGCACCGATGCCGGCTCGCCCATCGCTCGCCACCCATGGCCCATCACCCATCAACAGGACGCTGCCGTGCTGCATCACCGCCGTTGTCAATCGTTGAGCGGCCAACTAGATCTCGTCGCGCGTACGCACACGCCGCAGCGCCTCGGCAATGGTGTCGGCGAGCAAGTCGCCAGTCAGCGGCTTGCGCAGGAAACTGTCGAAGCCGGCCTCCCTGGCCGCGGGTTCGGCCGCCTCATCCGAACGCGCGGTCACCGCAATCAACGGCATCTCGTAACCGAACACGCGCAGTTGCTGCGCCAGGGCGAAGCCGTCCAATCCGGGCAGATCCAGATCTAGCAGGGCCAGGTCGAAGGCGTTGTCCGCGGCCTCGGTGAGCGCGGCCAGGCCATGCGGTGCGTGCACCACCGAATGCCCCTGCGAGCGCAGCAAGCCGACGATGACCTCGGCGATGGTCAGGTCGTCCTCCACCAGCAGGATGCGTTGTGGCGGGACCAGTGCACTGGCACGCGTCACCTCGCCGCTCAGTGTGGCATTGGAGGCCACCCAGCGCAGCGGCAGGTCGACCACGAAGCGGGTGCCCAGCCCAAGACGGCTGATCACCTCGATATGCCCGCCCATCGCCAGCGCCAGTTCCTGGCAGATCGCCAGGCCCAGGCCACTGCCGCCATAGCGCGAGGTGGTCTTGGCACCATCGCCCTGTTCGAAGCGCTGGAACAGACGCGCCTTCTGGTCGGCATTGATGCCGGGGCCGGTGTCGGCCACTTCGAAGCGCAAGCCTTGGTACGAGCCCAACGTGGTCAGCTTGAGCCCTACCACGCCGCGCTCGGTGAACTTGATCGCGTTGTTGAGCAGGTTGAGCAGGATCTGCCGGATGCGGGTGGGGTCGCCGCTGGCGGTGATGTCGCCCAGCAAACCCACTTCCAGGCTGAAACGCAGTCCGCGCTCCTGCGCCAGCGGTGCCATCAGGCCTTCGACCTCGGCAACCAGCTGGCGTACCGAGAACGGCTGCAAATCCAGCTCCAGCCGCCCGGATTCGATGCGTGCCAGATCCAGCGCGTCGTTGACCAGCCGCAGCAGGTGCGCGCCGGCACGGCGGATGGATTCGGTGTAGCTGCGTTGCTTGGTATCCAGCGTGGTCTTGAGCAGCAATTCGCTCATGCCCAGCACGCCGGTCATCGGCGTGCGCACTTCGTGGCCCAGTGTCGCGAGAAAACGCGTCTTGGCCAGCGACGCCTGCTCGGCCAGTTCCTGCTTGTGCACCGCCAATTGCCACGCGTTCAAGCGGCGCAGGCGACGGCGGTAGAGCAGCACCGATGCGATCACAATGCTGAGCGCGAGCAGGCCAAACAGGGTCATGCCCCAGGGCGACCACCACCACGCCGGCAACACCTGAAACCGCAGCTGCTGGCTTTCCGACCAGATGCCGTCGGCGGTACGCCCCTGCACTTCCAGTGTGTAGTGTCCGGCGGGCAGGCGCGAAAACAGGCGCTCGCCGCTGGAGCCGACATCGATCCAGTCCGGGTCGTAGCCGCTCAAGCGAAAGCGGTAGCTGGTGGACTCGGGATTGGTGAAGGTGGGCATGCGCGCGACGATGTGCAGGTCGCGGTCGCCGTCCTGCATCTGCAGCGGCGTGGTGCCGGTGACATCCAGGCTGCGTTCGCCACGCCGCAGGCCCACACGTTCGATCAGCAGCTGCGGCCGGCGTACGTTCGGCCGCATCGTGGACGGATCGAACACCACGACCCCATCGGAGGTGCCACCCAGTATCTGCCCGGTGCGGGCCTGCACCAGCGTGGCGATCTGCATGGGCGAGCTGGGCAGGCCGTCGTGCACGTCGTACACGCGTACCAGCCTGCTGGCAGGGTCGACGCGAATCAGCCCACGGTGACTGGACACCCAGGCCACCCCACCGGCGTCGATCACCATGCCGGTCGGTGCCACCTTCGGGAACTCCTGCTCCCTTCCTGCGGTATCCAGGTGCTTGAGCTGGGCGCCATTCCATAGATACCGCCGCAATTCGCCGGCCAGCCCCACCCAGACGATGCCGCCATCTCCCAGGCGGAACACATACGTTGGCAGGGCAGCCGCGCCGGGCACCGCAACGAAGCGGTCCGCCTTCGGGTCCCAGCGCCACAGGCCGGCCTTGTTGCTCAGCCAGACCTGTCCATCGGGCCCGATCCGCATGTCCAGCACGGTCAGCGCCTTCAGCCCATGGGTTCCGTAGTCGATCGTCCTGAGCAGTTGCCCCGCGTCGCTCCACTGCTGGATGCCCTGCGTCATCAGCGCCACCCAGATGCGTCCCTGTGCATCTTCGACCATCTTGCCCGGCCTGCCCGCATTGTCGGGGTCGACCGTGGGATCGATATCCTGCAGCAGCGGCCAACGCTTGACCTGACGCGTGCGCGGGTCGTAGCGCATCAGGCTTTCCTGTACGCCGATCCAGACCATCCCCTGCCTGCTTTCGAAGACGGTATCGGGGACGCGCGTTGGATCGATCTTGGCCACATGCCGCGTCACCTTTCCGCTCAGCGGATCGAAGTACTCCAGCACGCCTCGCGTCCCCGCCATCCAGACACCGCCCGACGCCGAAGGCGCCATCGCAGCGATCGACGGATTGGAGAGCGACTGCGGATCATCCTCATGATGCGAGAACACCGCGAAGGTGTCCCACCGCGGCGGCAGATGCCACAGCCCGCCCTCGAGGCTGGCAAACCACAGCCCCCCTTCCCGGTCCTGATAGGAGGCGATCCAGTTCCGGTTGACCAGCCCGTGCGCCGAGGCACTGTAGATCGGCACTTTTTTGATGGGCGCGTCGCCACTGCTGATGCCCAGACCAGCACTGGTGTCCAACCAGTAACGCCCGCGCGTGTCGCGCAGCAAGACACCTCTTACCTGCGGCCCGGTGGCAGCGATCTGCCACGGACGCGATGTGGCGTGCGTGGCGGTGTCCAGCCGGAACGTGTTGCCCAGCAGATCGGCGACCCATAGCACCCTTCCGCCCGATTCCAGGTAGATCCTGTTGACGGACTGGTCCGCGACCGGGAGCGGCACGCGCTGCATGCGTTCGCCGTCCCACCGCACGAGTCCGCCCCAGGTGCCGATCCATAGCGTGTCGGACGCAACCTCCAAATTGACGATGCTGTCGGACGGCAAGCTGTTGGGATCGGCACCGGTGGCGGCAAAATGCTGCATGCGCCCGTCCGCCCGATAGCGGTACACCCCCTGCTTGCCGGTCCCGATCCAGAGGTCGCCGTTCGGTGTCTGCGCCAATGCCCACACCATGGCATCGCGCAGTTCCGGAAACTGCGGATCTTCCAGCCGCTTGAAGGTGCGTGTGGTTGCTTCCAGGAAGCCGACGCCGCCATCCTCGAAGCCCATCCACACCCGGTCCCTGGCATCCACATGGACGGCCCAGACCACGTTGCTGGGCAGGCCATCTTCCATTCGCCAGATGCGGTAATTGCGGCCATCGAATCTGGCCAACCCGTCATCGCTGGCTAGCCACAGATAGCCTTGCTTGTCCTCGGCGAAGTCATTGACCGTGTCGGACGGCAGCCCGTCGGCAACCGTCAACTGCACGGGCGCCGGTGTAGCCGGCATGCGCGCCTGTGCCGGAAGCACAATCAGCCACAGGCACAAGCAAAGCGCAGCATGCAGCCGATAGGCGAAGCGGGATGAGAGGCGCACCGGAAGAGTTTCACGACAAGTCGGCGCATAGTGGGGGCCACGCGCGGTACGGGCAAGCCCGCGCATGCGCGTGTGCGACTCATCCCTCTGTTTCGGGGCGGCACGCACAGGGCTGACCGCTGCCCTTGGTCAGTGCTGCAACGCTCCGCAGCCAGGCGTGCAAGGCGACTGCTGCCTGAACAGGGCCGATGCCTGGCGAAATAATCGCCACATCGCATCGATGCTAAACCGTCGTGTCACTCACTCACCCCGCCGCAGGCTTCCCGCAGCGCTGTCGTGCGGGTGGACTAGCGGGCGCCATCGTACGGCCGCGCCTTTCGCAACGCGTCTGCAATGGTGTCGGCCAGCATGTCGCCGGTCAGCGGCTTGCGCAGGAAACTCTCGAACCCGGCCTCCCTGGCCGCAGGTTCGGCCGCCTCGTCCGAGCGCGCGGTCACCGCGATCAACGGCATCTGGTAACCGAACACGCGCAGTTGCCGCGCCAGTGCAAACCCGTCCAATCCGGGCAGATCCAGATCCAGCAGCGCCAGGTCGAAGGTGTTGTCCGCGGCCTCGGTGAGCGCGGCCAGGCTATGCGGTGCATGCACCACCGAATGCCCCTGCGAGCGCAGCAGACCAACGATGACCTCGGCAATCGTGGGGTCGTCTTCCACCAGCAGGATGCGCTGCGGGGCGACCGCAGCGCTGGCGCGCGGCACTTCGCCGCCCAGCGATGCATTGGAGGCTACCCAGCGCAGTGGCAGGTCCACGACGAATCGCGTGCCAGACCCGAGCCGGCTGATCACTTCGATATGCCCGCCCATCGCCAGCGCCAGTTCCTGGCAGATCGCCAGGCCCAGGCCACTGCCGCCATAGCGCGAGGTGGTCTTGGCACCATCGCCCTGCTCGAAGCGCTGGAACAGACGCGCCTTCTGGTCGGCATTGATGCCGGGGCCGGTGTCGGCCACTTCGAAGCGCAAGCCCTGGTACGAGCCCAACGTGGTCAGCTTGAGTCCCACCACACCGCGCTCGGTGAACTTGATCGCGTTGTTGAGCAGGTTGAGCAGGATCTGCCGGATGCGGGTCGGGTCGCCGCTGGCGGTGATGTCGCCCAGCAAGCCCACTTCCAGACTGAAACGCAGCCCGCGCTCCTGCGCCAGCGGTGCCATCAGGCCTTCGACCTCGGCAACCAGCTGGCGTACCGAGAACGGCTGCAAATCCAGCTCCAGCCGCCCCGATTCGATGCGTGCCAGATCCAGCGCGTCGTTGACCAACCGCAGCAGGTGCGCGCCGGCACGGCGGATGGATTCGGTGTAGCTGCGTTGCTTGGTATCCAGCGTGGTCTTGAGCAGCAATTCGCTCATACCCAGCACGCCGGTCATCGGCGTGCGCACTTCGTGGCCCAGTGTGGCCAGAAAACGCGTCTTGGCCAGCGATGCCTGCTCGGCCAGTTCCTGCTTGTGCACCGCCAATTGCCACGCGTTCAAGCGGCGCAGGCGACGGCGGTAGAGCAACACCGCGGCGGCGATGATGCAGAGCAGCAGCAACCCCAGCGCGGTCAGACCCCAGGGTGACAGCCACCACGGCGGCATGACGCGGAAGCGCAGCGTCTGACTTTCCGACCAGATGCCATCGGCGGTGCGTCCCTGCACTTCCAGCGTGTAGTCCCCGGCGGGCAGGCGTGAGAACAGGCGCTCACCGCTGGGACCGACGTCGATCCAGTCCGGGTCGTAGCCGCTGAGGCGGAAGCGGTAGCTATTGGATTCTGAATCGGCAAAGCTCAGCAGGCGCGCCACGATATGCAGGTCGCGATCGCCGTCCTGCACCAGCAACGGCTGGACATGACTGACATCCAGCCCGCTCTCGCCGCGTCGCAGCCCTACCCGCTCGATCACCAGCGGAACGCGGTGCTCGTTGGGCTTGAGCTCGCGGGGATCGAAGATCACCAACCCGTCGGGGGTGGCACCGACAATCATGCCCTTGGAAGATTGCACCAGCGAACGCGCCACGAACTGCGGGTTGGGCAACCCGTCATGCACGCCGAAGACGCGCACGCCACGTGTGGCCGGATCGACGCGGATCAGGCCACGCATGCTCGACAACCAGGCCACTCCGTCGGCATCGATCACCAGACCTTGCGGTGCCAGTGCCGGAAACTGCTGCTCGGCACCGACCGTATCCAGGTGCTGCAGGCGGCCGTCCTTCCACAGGTAACGCTGCAGCTTGCCCAGGCCGGCCAGCCAGGCGACCCCACTGTCGCTGAAGCGAAAGGTAAAGATCTGCTCTTCAGGCGCACCGACGATCGCCTCGAAGCGGTCGCTGGCCGCATTCCAGCGCTGCAGGCCCCGGCTTCCGGCCAGCCACAGCACGCCGTCGGGGCCGTTCTGCAGATCGTGCACCACCACGTCGTAGTCCAGGCCATGGCTGCCGCGCCGCAATTGACGCAGCACGCGTCCCTCCTCGTCGCGTTCCTGCAGCCCGGTCGTGGTGCGCACCCAGATGTGTCCATCGGCGGTCTGCTGCAGCGCTTCCATCGCTGCATCCGGTGTTTCATCCTCGTCGTCGCCCTGCGATTGCTCGTCGGCCATCTTCCAGCGCCGCAGCGCGCCGCTGGACGGGTCGTACCGGACCAGTTCTCCAAAATGGCCAACCCAGACCCGGCCCTTGCGATCTTCGAGCACGCTGTAGGACCAGCTGCTCACTCCCAAGGTTGGCAACACGCGCTCCATCTTGCCCACCGCAGGATCGACCCGCTCGAGCACGCCGGAGGTTCCTACCAGCCAGAACCGCCCATCGCTGGATTTGGCTGCGGCCTGGATAGCCAGGTTGCCGCCATGGTTGCCGTCTTCCTTGGAATTGAACACCACCGCGAATCGGCGCCAGTTCGAGGGTAAATGCCAGAGCCCGCCGTTGGGACTGGCGAACCACACGCCGCCTTCGCGATCCTGATAGGCCGACTCCCAGTTGGGACGGATGCGACCATGCGCCGCCAGGCTGTACAACGGCACGTTGCTCACCTCCTCGCCGATGGCGTGGCCAAGCCCATCCATGGTGTCGAGCCAGTAACTGCCGTCGTGGTCACGCAGCAGCAGGCCGAGCACCGGAAATTTGGCGGACACCTTCCACTGATGCGAATGCAGGGAGCCCTCGGCGTCGCGTCGAAACAGCTGGTCGTCACCGGTTCCTATCCACACGCTGCCGTCGGTGTCGGCAGTGAGCCGGGTGATGATCTGCGACGTGCCGCGCGGAACCGCCTGCCGCTCGAAATCCGTGCCGGTCCAGTGCGCAGCGCCGTCAGCGGTTCCCACCCACAGCACGCCGCGGGTGTCGACCTCGAGCCGGTAGATGGCGTTGTCGGGCAAGCTGCGTGGATCGTCGGCGCGATGCACGAAGTGGTCCAGCGCCCCGTCCGGCCGCAGCCGATACAACCCGTTGCTTTCAGTTCCGAACCAGATGCTGCCGTCGTCGGTGGACTTGATGTTCCAGATCGCTGCGCCGCGCAGTGCGGGGTAGCGCGTGCCGTCGTAGAAGGTGAACCGGTGCCGCGACGGGTCCAGCATGGCCAGGCCCGCCATCCCGGTGCCGACCCAGACGCGGTTGTGCCTGTCGACGTGCACCGCCCACACCTGGTTGTCGCGCAGCCCATCTTCGATTCGCCAGATGCGGAAGTTGCGGCCGTCATAGCGCGCCAGTCCATCGCTGCTGGCCAGCCACAAATAGCCGTTGGCATCCTCGTCGAAGCCATACACCACGTTGGATGGCAGACCGTCGGCCACCGTCAATTGACGCGGCTGCGGCAATACCGGGACACCGCCCAATGCACGTACCGGCCATGCGCACACCGCCACCAGGCACAACAGCAGCATGCATCGCGTCATCAGCGAGGCCGGCAGCACGCGACAGGGAAGGCAGTTGGGGGGCGACATGCGGTTGTTGTTTCCTTTGGGCCCATAGTGCGGACAGCGCACCATGCTGGCAACACGCGACCGGCTAGATGTACGGTCGCGATGCAGGGCCCCGCATGGCCCGCGTTGGGGCCCCTTGCCGGTCCTGCGTCAGCGCCAGCACCATGCGCGACGGCAGCCCCTCGGCCGGACCGAACCGGCGCATGCGTGGCGTCTCGATCTGGGTCACCGCCGCCGCGTCCATGCCGATCAACAGCACCATCGCCGCAAGCACGAACAGCACTCCCTTCTTCATCGTCATCCCTGTCCCGGCCATTCGCACGGTTGCGCGCACTCCCGCGCCGGACTGCACTGTACCTGCTCTGCCGCCTCTGGCGGTCTAACCGCGAGTGTCGCCGCCCTGCGCATCCTCGGCGTCGGCGAGCGCGCGCGCCAATGCCGTGGCCAGCAACTCACCGGTCACCGGCTTGCGCAGGAAGCCATTGCACCCGGCCGCCATCGCCTGCGGCTCCGCATCGGCATCGGCACGCGCGGTGACGGCCACGATCGGAAAGCGCACTCCGCGCGCGCGCAACTGCGCCACCAGCGCCGCGCCATCGATGCCAGGCAGGTCCAGGTCGCACACGCCGGCGTCGAAGCTGCGGGTGCTCACCTCGGCCAACGCGGCCAGACCGTGCAGCACATGGGTCACCTGGTGCCCGCGCGTCTGCAGCAGGCCGATCATCACCTGCGCCACGGTCGGGTCGTCTTCGACCAGCAGCAGGTGCAACGGTGCCTGCTCGCTGGCCGGCACCGCACGTGCCGCCGCTGCCGCCACCGGCAATGCGGCCACCCAACGCAGTGGCAGCTCCACCACGAAACACGCGCCCTGCCCCAGTTCGCTGCTGACGCTCACCGCACCGCCCATGGCCGCCGCCAACTCACGGCAGATCGCCAAGCCCAACCCGCTGCCGCCGTGCCGGGCCAGGGTCAATGCGCCTTCGGCCTGCTCGAATCGCTGAAACAGCCGCCCGCGCTGCTCCGCGCTCATGCCAGGGCCGGTGTCGCGCACCTCGACCCGAATTCCCTGGCCAGGACTGTGCGGCACCGCCAGCACGCGCAGGCGCACGCTGCCACGCTCGGTGAATTTGACCGCGTTGAACAACAGGTTGAGCAGGATCTGCTGCACCCGGCTGGCATCGCCGTGCAGGGCCGGCGGCAGCGCGTCGTCTAGGTCGCACTCGAACGCCAGCTGCTTCTGCTCGGCACTGGGGCGCACCAGCTCCACCACCTGCCGGATCAACTGCCGCAGATCGAAATCGCGGTAATCCAGCGGCAGCTTGCCGGCCTCGATGCGGGCCAGGTCCAGGGCATCGTTGACCAATCGCAGCAGATGCTTGCCAGCGGACTGGATCGCCCCGGCATAGCCCTGCTGGCGCGCGTCCAGCGGCGTCTGCAAGAGCAGCTCGCTCATCCCCAGCACCCCGGTCATCGGGGTGCGGACCTCGTGGCCCAAGGTGGCCAGGAACCGCGTCTTGGCCAGCGAGGCCTGCTCGGCCAGCTCGCGCTTGTGCTGCGCCAGCTGCCATTGCGCGCGCATGCGCACGCGATGCCGATAGGCCGCGGCCAGCAGCGCACCGAGCAACAAACCCAGCATGCAGATCAACGCAATGCCCACCTCGCTGCGCCACCAGGGCGGCAACACCGTAAACCGCAGCGATTGCACCTGCGAAGCATTGCCGAGCGGATCGATTCCCTGCATCTCCAGATCGTAGTTGCCCGGCGGCAATGATGAGAACTCGCGCATGCCCGCAGCGCCAAGCTCAACCCACTCGGTGTCGAAGCCCTGCAGCCGGGTGCGGTAGTGATTTGCCATCGGATCGACGAACGACAACAGCCTTAGGTTAATGCGCAACTGACGATCGTCTGGCGCCAGCGAGAAGCCACCACCGATCGGCAACGCACGACGTCTGTCGGCCTGCAAGACGCTTACTGCCTCCAGACGCATCTGCGGCGTGAACGAGGGAATGTCAGGCGCCTTGGTATCGATCAACAAGGTAAACCCGTCCGCGGTCCCACCGACCAGGACACCGTCATTGGACATCAACAAACAGCGACGACTGAACTCCTGGCTCGTCAGTCCATCGCGCGCACCGAAACTGCGAATCTTGGCGCGTGCCGTTCGCGGATCGATACGCCACAGGCCACGCGCGCCGGCCAGCCACACGCGACCGTACATATCCAGTTCAAGACCATACGCGTCCATGGCCGGAAAGCCTTCGGCAGCAGGTATGCGACGGACCCGTGTCCAGCTTCCGCCACGAAGCTCCCAGTGCTCGATGCTTCCCGGGATGTAAAGCCAGACGTGATTCTGATCCTGGACGACAAAGCGCTGAATGAAATCGCTATCCAGTCCTGGCAGCCGCGTAAATCGATGGCTTCTCGTGTCCCAGGCACGGAGTCCGCCACTTCCGCTGATCCAGACGCGTCCATCGGGCCCGGTGCCGATCTGGTAATGAACCGCCTCCTGCAGACCATGCAGATCCGTTTGAGAAATGGTCTCCAGAACACGCCCTGTTGCCAGGTCACGCCGCTGTATCACCTGCTCGAAAGCGGCCCAGATAGAGCCGTCACCGGGCTCTCCAAGCCAGAGCACAGCCTCGCCTGGCCCATCGCTGCTGAAATGGGTCAGCTCGCCGCTGGTCAGGTCCAGTCGCGACAACGCATGGCGCCCGTTACCGAGCCATAGCTGTCCGCGGCTGTCTTCCAGCGCTGATGAAACCTCCATATCGCCCAGGTCATCATGCTGGATACCGGTCTGTATCAGTGCACCGGACGAGGTGTCGTAACGCAGCAGCCGCCCGTTTTTATCGAACTGCCACAGCCCGCCAGAACGATTGGCTGGCGCAAGACTGCAACTGATCCCCTTGCCTTGATCGTTCACCTGCTTGAAGACTGCCGTACGACGCCAATCTTCACGCAGGTAGGCAAGGCCGCGACCATGCAACGGCACCCAGATGCCACCATGCGGACTGCGCCAGATGGTGGCGACATGTCGATTGGATACCAACGGGTCGTCGCCGTTGTTCACCGGCATCGGTGGATGACCGGGTCGGGTATGCCAAAGCCCCTGCTCGGTGCCCAGCCAGAATTCGCCATCCCCTGCATCGGCCACGGTCCAGACACGGTTGCCCGTCGCAAACATCGATGCCCAGCTCGGCGTATGCCAAGCGCTGGAGGCATCCATATAGCGCAATCCCGAATCCATGGAGGCCCACAGTCGTTGCCCGACCCACTGCAGTGCATTGATACCGCTGGCATCCCCATCTGGCCAAACGCGGTGCACCGCCTGCCCGTCGTGATACGCCAGACCGGCGAGCGTGCCGATCCACATGCGTTCACGTTCGTCCAGCGTCAGGGCATAGACCGGACTGGGCTCCAGCGGATGGTCCATCTTCGACAGATCGAGCGAGCTGAAATTTCCCTTGGCATCCAGCCGCAAGACGTTGCCGGTCGACATGCCAAGCCAGATCTCATCCCCCCGCCCGGCGATGGCGTAGATGTCCCCCTGCGACAGTGCAGGCACGTCGTCAGGCAGATAGGCGGTCAGCTTGCTGCGGTCGGCGCTCAACATCGCCAGCCCGGCGCCGGCCAGCGCCAGCCAGATACGGTCCTGATCGTCGATATACATCGCTTGCAGAACATTGCTCCGCAGCGAATAACGGTCGGTCGGATTGTTGCGCCATACCTTGAAGTCGGCGCCGTCATAGCGCACCAGCCCATCGGAGGTCGTCATCCACAGATAGCCGGCACGGTCTTGTGCAATTGCGGTAATCATGGTCGAGGGCAGGCCCTCGGCGGCACCCACGATCCGGAAACGTGGGATAGCCGGAACTCCCGCAAGCACCGGGAACGCCGTCAGCAGCAAGACCAGCACCAGCAACACACCACGCATGCAGGAATCCCTTCCTCGTCCAGCCGGCATGCTCGCAATGGATCGTTGCAAGCGCAAGCCGCGCGCGTGCCGCCGGGATGTGTCTAGAATCCGCCCATGACGCCTCTTGCCCGCCTGCTGCTCCTTCCCGCCCTGGCATTGACCAGCCTGGCCGCTACCGCCGCGCCGGTGCGTTATGCACTGGACCCCGTGCACACCCGGGTGCTGTTCGCGGTCGAACATGCCGGGTTTTCCAAGGCGTTGGGCACCGTGTCCGGTAGTAGCGGCACGCTGGTGTTCGACCCCGAAGACTGGGCGTCGGCGCGGCTGGACGTCACTGTGCCGCTGCAGCGCGCCGACCTGGGCGATGCCAAATGGAACCAGGCCACCCTGGCACGCAACCTACTCGATGCCGAGCGGTTCCCCGACGCGCATTTCGTCTCCACGCACGTGGAAACCAGCGGCGAGAACCGTGCCAGGGTCACCGGCAACCTGACCTTGCGCGGCGTCACCCGCCCCGTGACCCTGGACGTCACCCTCAATGCGCTCAAACGCCACCCGCTGCCACCGTTCCGCCGCACCGCCGGTTTCTCGGCCACGGCCACGCTGAGCCGTGCGGCGTTCGGCGTGGATGCGTGGAAATCGATGATCGGCGACACGGTCGAACTGCGCATCGAAGCCGAAGCCGTCCGCGAAGGCCGCGCCGACGATGACGCGGCCCCACCGCCAGCCACCTCCCCAGCACCGCCCGCCAGCCAGGAATCCGGCACATGAGCCTGAAGAACATCGAACGCTGGGGCGGCATCAGCCAGACCCTGCACTGGTTGATCGCAGGTCTGATCCTGGTCCTGGGCATCGTTGGCCTGAGCATGGGCGAGCTGCCCAAGACACCGAAATATTTCTGGGTCTACACCGCGCACAAGTCGCTCGGACTGACCGTGCTGGCACTGGTGATCGTACGGCTGGGCTGGCGGCTCCATGCGGGGGCGCCGCCACCGGTGGCAGGCACGCCGCGCTGGCAGGAGCGCATCGCCGGGCTGACCCACTGGCTGCTGTACGCCATGATCTTCGCCCTGCCGCTGTCCGGCTGGCTATACGACTCCAGCAGCGGCCTGCGTCCGTTCCGGTGGTTCGGCCTGTTCCCGGTGCCCAAGCTCAGCGCGCCGGACGAGCAACTACGCGCCACCTCCCACGCCATCCACGAGTGGGGCTTCTGGCTGCTGATTGCCGTGGTGCTGGCGCACGCCGGCGCTGCGCTGTACCACCATCTGTTCCAGCGTGATGCCACCCTGTCGCGGATGCTGCCGCGCGGTTGGCTCTCCCCCAAATCCTGAGGAATTCCCATGACGTCCAAGCTGTTCGCCTCTCCCTTGCTGGTCGCCGCGTCGCTGGTCGCCACCTTCGCCAGCGTGCCGGTGCTGGCGGCCGACTATGTCCAGGCCCCTGGCTCGACCCTGGTATTCGCCAGCAAGTACGACGGGGAAGTGTTTACCGGCAAATTTCCCGGCTTCGACACCACGCTGAGTTTCGATCCGGCCAATCTCGCCGGTGCCAAGCTCGATGTGCGCATTCCGCTGGCCGGCGCGATCAGCGGCAACAACGACCGCGACTCGACCCTGCAGGGGCCGGATTTCTTCAATGTCGCCAAGTTCGCCACCGCACGCTATCGCGCCGACAAGTTCCGCGCCCTGGGCGGCAATCAGTACGCCGCCGACGGCACCCTTGAACTGCGCGGCGTCAGCAAGCCGGTCACGCTCACCTTCACCTGGACCCCCGGCGCGCAGCCGGTGCTGGCCGGCAAGGCGGTGGTCAAGCGGCTGGACTTCGGCGTGGGCGGCGGCGACTGGGCCGACACCAAGACCATCCCCAACGAGACTGCGATCAGCACCAAGGTCGTGTTGAAGGCGAAGTAACGCCGCAGGCCGCAACCGGACGCGGCCACTGAGCGGCGGGCCACTCGTCGGGTCCGCCGCTTTTTTTGCCCATACGTTGGATGACACCGTAAGACAGCTAGACTCGGCCACCACTTCAGGACGCCGACGATGCGCACCCACGGAACCTTGACCCGCTGGAATACCGACCGTGGGTTCGGCTTCATCACGCCCGCCCACGCCGGGGATGACGTGTTCGTGCATGTCTCCGCATTCCCACGCAGCCCGGAGCCGCCGCGCGTGGGCGAGTTGATCTCCTTCGAAACGGAACCGGGTCCCGACGGCCGCCGCCGCGCAGTGCGCATCATGCGCGCCGCTGGGCATGGCGCCGGACCCGTCCGCTCCGCGCCACGCGCGGCCTCGCCCGCCAATCCCGCACAAGGACTGAGCCTGGGCAAGGTGCTGCTGCTCATGCTGCTGGTCGGTGGCGGCGCAGTGGCCTATCAGCAGCGCGATCGGCTGGCCGACCTGGTTGCACCAACAGCGGTCCCCGACCAGACACCCGCACCGTCACGCGTACCAGCGACCGCCGCTGCGGCATCGCCGCAGTTCAGCTGCGCAGGACGCACGCATTGCTCGCAGATGAACTCCTGCGCCGATGCCAGGTACGTACTGCAGCATTGCCCCGACACCCGGATGGATGGCGACGGCGACGGCGTGCCTTGCGAAGACCAGTGGTGCCGCTGACGCGAGCAGACTGGCCGGCCTCGCCGTCAACCAGCTTCGCCGTCGCCCCTTGCGCTGCCACCTGCAGATCGTTGAGGCGCCGGATCGGCTGGCTCAGCTGCCGGCGCCCTGCAGCCACGCCCGTAGCGTGGGTACATCGAACGGCCACGCCAGCTCGCGTCCGCGGGCATCGCGCAGCACCGGCACCCGCGCACCGTAAGCGGACTCCAGCGCCACATCGTCGTCGATGAACACGCTGCCGAACTCGCCCGCGCGCGCCTGCGCCAGCACTTCCACCGCCTGGTCGCATAGATGGCAATCGTCGCGCTGGTACAGGGTCAGAGCCACCGGACAGGTCTCATGTTGCGCTGCAGCCGTGCCGCAATCGTCGAGCGACTAGAATAGCCGGCTTTACGCTCACCTCTCCGGCACGCATGGCTGTCAGCACGTTCGACCTGTTCAAGATCGGTATCGGTCCGAGTTCCTCTCACACCGTGGGGCCGATGCGTGCCGCCGAGCGCTTCGTGCACCGGTGGCTGCTCGATGCCGGGCGCCTGCAGGACGTGGTGCGCATCCGTGCCGAAGTGTTTGGCTCGCTGGCCCTGACCGGCCGCGGCCATGGCACCGACAAGGCGGTGCTGCTCGGGCTGGAAGGCCATCGCCCGAACCTGATCGATCCGGACATCATCCCCGCCACGCTGGAGCGCATCCGCACCAGCAAGCGCATCACCCTGATGGGCCAGCACGCGATTGGCTTCGACGAAAAGCGCGACCTGCCGATGAACAAGCGGCAGAAGCTGCCGTACCACACCAACGGCATGCGCTTTACCGCCTACGACGCCAATGAGGCGGTGATCGCCACGCGCGATTACTACTCGGTGGGTGGCGGTTTTGTGGTCAATCAGGACGACGCTGCCGACGACCGCATCGTGGCCGACGAGACGCCGCTGCCCTACCCATTCCTCAGTGGCGACGAATTGCTCGCGCAATGCGCACGCAGCGGCCTGAGCATCGCCGCGCTGATGTTCGAGAACGAAAAAAGCTGGCGCAGCGAGGACGAGATTCGTGCAGGCCTGCGCGAGCTATGGAGTGCAATGCAGTCCTGCGTGGCGCGCGGCATCCGCGAGGAAGGCACGCTACCGGGCGGCCTGAACGTCTCGCGCCGCGCACCGGCGCTATACCGCGAACTCTCGTCCAAACCCGAAGCGGCCATGCGCGATCCGTTGACCACGCTGGACTGGGTCAACCTGTATGCGCTCGCGGTCAACGAAGAAAACGCGGCCGGCGGGCGCGTGGTCACCGCGCCCACCAACGGCGCGGCCGGCATCATTCCATCCGTACTGCATTACTTCGACCGGTTCTGCGCCGGCGCCTCCGAGCAACGCATTTTCGATTTCCTGCTCACCGCCGCGGCCATCGGCATCCTCTACAAGGAAAACGCCTCGATTTCCGGCGCCGAAGTCGGCTGCCAGGGCGAGGTGGGCGTGGCCTGCTCGATGGCCGCCGGTGGCCTGGTTGCCGCACTCGGCGGCAACCCGGGACAGATCGAAAATGCCGCCGAAATCGGCATGGAGCACAATCTCGGCCTGACCTGCGACCCGATCGGCGGGCTGGTGCAGATCCCGTGCATCGAGCGCAACGCAATGGGCGCGGTGAAGGCCATCAACGCCAGCCGCATGGCCATGCGCGGCGACGGCAAGCACAAGGTGTCGCTGGACAAGGTCATCAAGACCATGCGCGACACCGGCCGCGACATGCAGGACAAGTACAAAGAAACCAGCCGCGGCGGCCTGGCGGTAAACGTCATCGAATGCTGAGTCAGTCGTGGGCGAGAGTGGCACCGAGTGAGCGCTTGGAGTGTCGAAACAATCCACCACACAGGCGCGCGCCGATCTCCAGGCGAAGGTTTGCCAGGCGCGCGTTGATGTAAGGCCCCTGTCTCGCAAGCAGAAGAGGGGCGCACAGCTCGAATCACAAAACACCTGGCGTGAACAGCTGCACTCCCCTTCTCCCGCAGTCGGCAGAGGGCGCAGAGCGCCAACGTGGCAGCACCTAGCGCGAACCGGTGCATTCCCCTTCTCCCGCGCAGTCAGCACAGGGCGCAGAGCGCCAACGAGGCAGCACCCTGCGCGAACCGATCCACTCCCCTTCTCCCGCACGCGGGAGAAGGTGCGCGAAGCGCGGATGAGGGCAACAGGCATCGGCGCCTGCACTGGTCACCCAAGCCATCGCCAGCAACGCGCCGGCAGCGCCCGCCAAACGTTACCCGGCTGTACGTCCCCACCACATCTCCGGCTGTACCGTCACAGGCTGGATTCGGATGGAGATCACGATGCAAAAGCGCGCTTGCACCCTCACGCTCGCCCTGGCCTGCAGTCCGCTGATGGCGCAGGAAGCCAGTTATGGCCCGCGCCTGGAAGGCTTCGACTACCCGCACCCGGTCAAGACCTACGCATTCACCTCGCAACGGCAGCCGCTGGAAATGGCCTACCTGGATGTTGCGCCAACCGGCACACCCAATGGCCGCACCGCGGTGCTGCTGCATGGCAAGAACTTCTGCGCCGCCACCTGGGAAACCACCATCGCGGCCCTGAGCAAGGCCGGCTACCGCGTGATCGCACCGGACCAGATCGGTTTCTGCAAATCCAGCAAACCGGCGGCCTATCAGTTTTCGTTTGCGCAACTGGCCGACAACACGCATGCGCTGTTGGCCAAGCTCGGCATCGAACATGCGGTGGTGGTCGGCCATTCGATGGGCGGCATGCTGGCGATTCGCTATGCGCTGATGTACCCGCAAGCCACCGAACATCTGGCGCTGGTCGACCCCATCGGCCTGGAAGACTGGAAAGCCGAAGGCATCCCCTGGCGCAGCGTCGACGCCTGGTACGACAACGAACTGAAAACCAGCTTCGAGCGGATCAAGAAGTACCAGATGGACGTGTACTACGCCGGCCAATGGAAGCCGGAATTTGAGCGCTGGGCGCGCATGCAGGCCGGCATGTCGCTGGGCAGCGGCAAGCAGGCGGTCGCCTGGAATCAGGCACTGACCTACGACATGGTGTTCAACCAACCGGTGGTCTACGAACTGCCAAAACTGGCGGTGCCGACCACGCTGTTCATCGGCCTCAAGGACCGTACCGCCATCGGCAAGGACGCCGCACCGCCGCAGGTCAAGGCGCGCGTCGGCGATTACACCACGCTGGGCAAGCGCGCGGCGGCCGCAATTCCGAATGCGACACTGGTCGAATTCGCCGACCTGGGACATTCGCCGCAGGTGCAGGACCCGACACGCTTCAATGCCGCGTTACTCAAGGCGGTGACGCGGTAAGCAGCACCGGCGGCAACACCACTTGCATGACCAACGCGTCCTTGAAAGCAACAGCTCGCGTACCGGCGAGCTGCTGCTGGAGACGCTTGCAATCGCGGCGTGCAACCAGGTCATCCGCGCAGTCGATGACGCCATCGACCGCATGCGCGCTGACGATAGACCCCAAGGGGAGCCGCGCCGCCCACGCTTTCTCAATCAGCTACCCGGCCACGATCCGCAACACGTCATCCAGCAACGCGGCCGCCGTTACCTCGGCACCCGCGCCCGGTCCCTGGATCAGCAACGGCTGCGCGCGATAGCGATCGCTGCTGATGGCGACACGATTGTCGGTGCCGGCACCACCTGCCAGCGGGTGATCCAGCGCCAGCTCCCGCAGGCCTACGCTTGCGCCATGCGCGTCCACCCGGCCGACAAAGCGCAGGCAGCGCCCTGCGGCGCGCGCCTGCTGCCAGCGCGCACCAAGCCCGGCATCCAGCGCCTCCAGGTGCGCATGCAGTTCGCCCAACGGCACGTTGGCGAGGCCGGCAGGCACCAGCGATTCCACATGCACCTGCTCGGCCTCCAGCTGCCAACCGGCCGCGCGTGCCAGGATCAACAGCTTGCGTCGCACGTCTTCGCCAGACAGGTCGATGCGCGGATCCGGCTCGGTATAGCCGGCTGCCACCGCTTCACGCACGCAGCCGGAAAACCCACCACTGCCGTCGTACCGGTGAAACAGCCATGCCAACGATCCCGACAACACACCTTCGATCGAATGGATATGGTCGCCGCCCGCCACCAGCGCACGCACGCTGCTCAACACCGGCAGGCCGGCGCCCACGGTGGCGCTGTCGCCGTAATGCGCGCCGGTGGCATGGCGCGCGGCCTGCAGCGCCTGCGCACGCGCCAATGCCGTGCCCTGGCCCAACTTGTTGGCGGTGACCACGTGGACGCCGCGGCCCAGCCATTCCACATGCCAGTCGGCCACCACGTCGCTGGCGGTCGCGTCCACCAGCACATCGCCGGCGCGCAGCGCCACCGTTTCTGCCCAGGGCTGCAACACCGCCTGCCCGCGCGGGGCGGCATTGGCCTGCTGCAGCGCCTGTTCCGCACTTACGCCACAGTCGTGGGCAATGCGCGAATTGGCCAGCCAGTCGAAGCGCGGCAGCCGGAGCTGCCGCTGCTGCAACGCGGTGTAGCGCGTCACGAAGGCACGGCCCACGGTGCCGGTACCCAGCAGGGCCAGGCGTGGGGTCGGGGTCACCGATGCAGCCGATGCACGACGCGACTCGGGCAGCACGCTGCTCACGCGTCGACCTGTTTGCGGGTGTCGGTGGTCAGGGTGGCCTCGGCGCGCGCCAGACCGGCGCGTAGATCGATCAGCAGGTCTTCGGCCGATTCGA
Source organism: Xanthomonas sp. NCPPB 1068 (assembly GCF_041479385.2). Classification (NCBI taxonomy): domain Bacteria; kingdom Pseudomonadati; phylum Pseudomonadota; class Gammaproteobacteria; order Lysobacterales; family Lysobacteraceae; genus Xanthomonas; species Xanthomonas sp. NCPPB 1068. The sequence goes on from NZ_CM192986.1 coordinate 3,311,512, forward strand.
TGCCGATCGACAACCGCAGCAACCCATCGGAAATTCCGGCCGCAGCGCGCGCTTCGGCGGTCATCGCCGCGTGCGTCATCGAGGCCGGATGCGCGATCAGGCTTTCCACCCCGCCCAGCGACTCGGCCAGGGTGAAATAGCGCAAACCATCGACAAACGCGCGCACCGCCGCTTCGCCACCGTTCAATTCGAAACTCATCATCGCGCCAAAGCCCTTCTGCTGGCGCGCGGCCAGCGCATGGCCCGAATGCGCCGCCAGTCCCGGGAAATACACCTGGTTGACCACCGCGTGCCCATCCAGCAATGCAGCGATCGCATCGGCGTTTTCCTGGTGCACGCGCAGCCGCGCGTCCAGTGTGCGCAGGCCGCGCAAGGTGAGAAAGGCATCGAACGGCGAGCCGGTCAGGCCCAGCGCGTTGGCCCACCACACCAGCTGCTGATGCAGCTCGGCATCGCGTGCCACCACCGCGCCACCCACCACGTCGCTATGGCCGTTGATGTACTTGGTGGTGGAATGCAGCACCAGGTCGGCACCGAATTCCAGCGGCTTCTGCAGCGCCGGCGACAGGAAGGTGTTGTCCACCACGGTCAACGCGCCGACCTTCTTCGCCGCTTCGATGACAAAGCGCAGATCGGTGATGCGCAGCAGCGGATTGGACGGGGTTTCGATCAGCACCAGCTTGGGCGACTGGGCCAGTGCATCGGCCAGCGAACGCGGATCGGTGAGGTCGGCGGTGATCAGCGCGAAGTGGCCTTTCTTGGCCAGCGCATTGAACAGGCGCCAGCTGCCGCCGTAGGCATCGTGCGGCACCACCAGTGTGTCGCCGGGCTGCAGCACCGCGTTGAGCACCAGGTTGATCGCGCCCATGCCGGTGGAGGTGATCACCCCGCCCGCGCCGCCTTCCAGTTCGGCCAGCGCTTCGCCAAGCAGGTCGCGGGTGGGATTGCCACTGCGGGTGTAGTCGTACTGGCGCTTGTTGCCGAACCCGTCGAAGGAAAAGTTCGACGACAGCACGATCGGTGGGGTCACCGCACCGTAGGCGGTGTCGCGGTCGATGCCTGCGCGCACGGCGGCGGTAGCGGCGGTACAAGGGGCGTCGGCAGGGTCACGAAAGCTCATGCGGTTTCTCCGGTGCTGCGAAGGGCAGTAGTGAGGATCGCGTCGATGCGATCGATTTCTTTCAGGAAGGCGTCATGCCCATACGGCGAACGCAGCACGCGCAGGCTGCCGCGCGGGCCCAGGCCTTCGACCAGGCTGACCAGGTCGGCCAGCGGCACCAGACGGTCGCCTTCCACCGCTACCACGACGGTGGGCACGCGCACCTGCGCCGGCTCGATGCGGTGCAGGTCGATCGATTCGGACAAGCGCAGGTAAGCGGTGACAGGCGTGCGCGCCACGTACTGTGCGCCGGCGGCATCCAGATAATCTTCGGCCGCCACACGCACACGGCCATTGATCACTTCCGGTGGCGCGTCGAAGCGTTCGCTGAATTCTTCCGGCGTGCGATAGCTGAGCATGGCGAACTGCCGTGCCAGCGCCAGCCCGTGATGCTCCGCGCATTGCAGCTGGCCCAGCGCCACCGCGCGACGCTGCAATGCGCGCCAGGCCGCCGCGTACGGATGCGCACGATGCGCCCCGCTCACTGCAATCAAGGTGCCCACGCGGCCGGAATGACGGGTGGCAAACTGCAGGCCGACCAGCGCACCGTACGAATAACCGACAAAGCCGTGCAGACGCGCGATACCCAGCGCATCCAGCAACGCGGCAATCGCGTCGGCCTGGTCGGCGGTATCGATCGGCGCATCCAGCGTGCCATCGGCGCCAAGAAAATCGAATGCCAGCAACCGGCGCCGCGCCGGGTCCAGTGCACGGCCCGCGCCCACCAGACCCTCAACCCAGCCCTTCTCCGCAAAGACCTCGCTGGCGGCCAGATGCCGGTGCGCCGAGATGCCGCCGGCCACGAACACCACCGGCGCAGTGGCAGCACCGATCAACTCGTAGCGCAGGCGCACCTCGCGCATGCCGGCATGGCGCATCGGCAAGGACACGGCAATGTCGCCGCGCACAGCGAGCGGGCCGTCGATCTCGGCGGCGTGGGTATCTGGATAATCAGTGGTAGTTGGCGATGCTGTGGTCACGAGGCTCATGGCGATATCCGGGGTGGATCGGCCATCGAGCTTCGCGGGAGCTCGCGTTCGACGTGCGGAAGGCACGAGTCGAACCATCTTTCGGCGGACGCGAAGGTCCCCGCAGGATTTGGCACCAAACGCGGGCGCTTGCGCGCTCCGCTGGCTGCCCCGGCATCAAAGGGCCTGTCCCTCCGCCGGTCTCGATGGTGAGGCAAAGATGCCACCGGCCTTGTGCGATGTCAATCTCTTCATGCGGATGGAAAGATATATTTTCATCCGATACCACCCAGCACTGTGATGGGCGGCATACTTGCGCCCCCACTCGTCCAAGCCAATCGCGTGCCTCACCGCGTTTCTTACCCGTGTTCGCCCGTGCGTCTGGCGGTGTGGCTGGCCGCCTTGCTGAGCGCTGCACTGCCTGTCCAAGCGCAGCAGCGCTGGCATTGGGGCAGCGATGCGACCATGAAGCCGGCGGCGGCCATCCCGGCGCCGACTGGCGCTGCCCCGACCGGCGCCGGTCCTGCCCTGCAGCTGGAATGGCAGGCGCCGGTCTATCTGGCGTGGGTGACCAATCCGCTGGACGGGCCGGCGCAAGTGCGCCTGAGTGCGCCACCCACCGACGACTATCGCGCCGTGCCGCAGCTGCCGCAGACCCTGTCGCTGGCCGCACGCGAGCGTCGCCTGCTCACGCGGCTGTATCCGGCCAGCAACCAACGCACGCTGGACGGGCTGGGCCTGAAGCTGGACCTCGTCCCCGGCGATCCGCGCGCCCAGCCCCGACCGGTGCACTACCAACTACCGTTCCGCGACGTGCCGATCCTGGTGGATCAGGGGTTTGGCGGCCAGTTCAGCCACGCCGATCTGCCCAACTGGTACGCCCTGGACTTCGCCCTGCCGCAGGGCACGCCGGTACTGGCGGCGCGCGAGGGCGTGATCATGGAGGTGCGCCAGGACGTGAGCGAGGGCCGTGCGCACGACCCGCGTGCCGGCGGCGGCAACCTGGTGCGGGTGCTGCACGCCGACGGCAGCATGGCGCTGTACGCCCATCTGGCTCCGAACGGGGTGGAAGTGGGCGCCGGCCAGCGCATCGACAGCGGCCAGCGGCTGGGTACCTCCGGCAATACCGGCTACAGCACCGGTGCGCACCTGCACTTTTCGGTGCAACGCAACGCAGGCCTGCAGCTGGTGTCGGTGCCGTTCCGCATGCTGGGCCCGCAAGGCGAACTGCAGTTTCCCTCCCCCGCCCCCTGAGCGGCCTTGCACCGGGCGGCGACTCACCCGGCCTCGGCAGATCACCCGGCAGGGCCTGCCCGCCGAAGCCGCTATAATCATCGGCTTCCTCAGTTTCCGCAGGCGTCCGACCGGGCGCGCCCAGCCCATGTCCGAAGTCTCCAACGAAGCCGCGCGCCGCCGCACCTTCGCCATCATTTCCCATCCCGATGCCGGCAAGACCACGCTGACCGAAAAGCTGCTGCTGTTCGGCGGCGCGATCCAGATGGCCGGCTCGGTGAAGGGCCGCAAGGCCGCCCGCCACGCCACCTCGGACTGGATGGCGCTGGAAAAGGAGCGCGGCATCTCGGTGACCTCCTCGGTGATGCAGTTCCCGTACGAGGGCAAGATCGTCAACCTGCTCGACACCCCCGGCCATGCCGACTTCGGCGAGGACACCTACCGCGTGCTCACCGCGGTGGACTCGGCGCTGATGGTGATCGACGTGGCCAAGGGCGTGGAAGAACGCACCATCAAGCTGATGGAAGTCTGCCGCCTGCGCGACACCCCCATCATGACCTTCATCAACAAGCTCGATCGCGAGGGCAAGAACCCGATCGAGCTGCTGGATGAAGTGGAAACCGTGCTCGGCATCCAGTGCGCGCCGGTCACCTGGCCGATCGGCATGGGCCAGCGCCTCAAGGGCGTGGTTCATCTGATCACGGGCGAAGTGCATCTGTACGAACAGGGGCGCAATTTCACCCGTCAGGACTCGACCATCTTTCCGTCGCTGGATGCACCCGGCCTGGCCGAAAAGATCGGCGAGCAGATGCTGGCCGAGCTGCGCGATGAGCTGGAGCTGGTGCAGGGCGCAAGCAATCCGTTCGACCTGGAGGCCTATCGCGCCGGTCAGCAGACGCCGGTGTTTTTCGGCTCGGGCGTCAACAACTTCGGTGTGCAGCCGCTGCTGGACTTCTTCGTCGAACACGCGCCGCCGCCGCAGGCACGCGACACCACCGGCCGCCGCGTCGAAGCGACCGAGGCCAGGCTCAGCGGCTTCGTGTTCAAGATCCAGGCCAACATGGACCCGCAGCACCGCGACCGCGTGGCGTTCATGCGCGTGTGCTCGGGCAAGTTCACCGCCGGCATGAAAGCCCTGCACGTGCGCAGCGGCAAGGACCTCAAACTCGCCAACGCGCTGACCTTCATGGCTTCCGACCGCGAGATCGCTGCCGAAGCCTGGCCGGGCGATGTCATCGGCATCCACAACCACGGCACCATTTCCATCGGCGACACCTTCACCGAAGGCGAATCGCTGTCGTTCACCGGCATCCCGAACTTCGCGCCGGAACTGTTCCGGCGCGCGCGCCTGCGTGATCCGCTCAAGCTCAAGCAATTGCAGAAGGGCCTGGCGCAGCTGTCCGAAGAAGGCGCCACCCAGTTCTTCCGCCCATTGATGAGCAACGACCTGATTCTCGGCGCCGTGGGCGTGCTGCAGTTCGACGTCGTGGCCTACCGCCTCAAGGACGAATACGGCGTGGATGCCATCTTCGAGCCGGTGAGCGTCACCACCGCACGCTGGGTGCATTGCGCCAATGCCAAGAAGCTGGAGGAATTCCGCGAAAAGAATGCCGGCAACCTGGCCATCGATGCGGCCGGCGAGCTGGTCTACCTGGCACCGACCCGCGTCAACCTGCAGCTCGCGCAGGAACGCGCACCGGACGTGCGCTTCTCGGCCACCCGCGAACATGCGCATGCCAAGGCAGTCGATTGACCCACGCTTGAACTTTCGCAAGCGTACGCTACTGCCTGCAATGCGAATTGCGCGCAGTTGCGGTACCTTTTTGGCATGAATGCAGACGCTTCCCCCTCGACCGACCTGCGCGACGAAATTGCCAGTGCCGTGACCCACGGCCTGGGTGCCATCGCCGCCCTGGCGGGCGGCTCGGTGCTGATCACCCTGGCCGCCATCTATGGCGATGGCTGGCAACTGGCCACCTCCATCGTCTTCAGTGCCACGCTGGTGCTGCTCTACGTCGCCTCCACGCTGTTCCATGCCATTCCGCATCCAGGCGCCAAGGCGCGTCTGCAGGTGCTCGATCACTGCGCGATCTATCTGTTGATCGCCGGCACCTACACCCCGTTTACGCTGATCAATCTGCGCGGCCCCTGGGGCTGGGGCCTGTTCGCCGCGATCTGGACGATTGCCGCGGCAGGCGTGATCTTCAAGCTGTTTTTTACCGGGCGCTTCCGGTTGCTGTCGACCGTCCTGTATCTGGCGATGGGTTGGCTGATCATCGTGGCGATCCAGCCCCTGCTTGCCTCGGTCGACACCTGGTCGCTGTGCTGGCTGCTGGCCGGCGGGCTCTTCTACACCCTTGGAACGTACTTCTATCAACGCGATACGCAGCGCTACTTCCATGCCATCTGGCACCTGTTCGTGCTTGCCGGTAGCGCTTGCCACTTCGTTGCGGTGATCGAACAAGTGGTGTGATGGCGCGCGGCGTGTTCGCGCCCCGTGCACGAGGCATCGCCAACCATGCGCACGTGAACAACGTGACCCCTGCCGCTGCTGCCCACACCTCCCGCCCACCGCGTCGCCGCCGCTGGCTGATCGGGTCCGGCATCGTTGCCGCCATCATCGTGATCTTCGTGCTGGTGTTCGACTGGAACTGGCTCCGCGGCCCGGTCGAGCGCGTGGTCAGCGCCAAGACCGGTCGCGAGTTTCGGCTGGGGCACCTGGATGTGGACCTGGGCCGCACCACCACCGTCCGCGGCGAGCGCATGCGGCTGGGCAATGCATCCTGGTCCAAGCGTGGCGCAATGGCGGAAGTGAATGCTGCCGAGATCGATGTCGAGCTATGGCCGCTGCTACGCGGCAAGGTGCGCCTGCCGGAGATTCGTCTCGAGCAGCCGTCCGTCCTGCTGGAAGCCGGCAACGACACACATCCGGGAAATTGGGTGTTCGACCAGAACGATGGCGGCGGCAGCATGCCGCGCCTGGGCCGTCTGTTGGTCAGCAACGGGCGGCTGCAATACGTCGACGATGCCAACCGCTCGGACATCGACGTGGCAATCAACAGCCTTGCACCGCCTCGCAGCGACCAGCGCGCCGCACCGATCGGCATCGGTGGCAAGGGCCGCTGGAAGGGCTACCCGTTTACGTTGAAGGGCGATACCGCTTCGCCGCTGGAGCTGAGCCAGAGCGAACACCCCTTCCGCATCGATCTGCGCGGCAGCGCCGGCGCCACCCGTACGCATGTGCGCGGCACCTTGACCAATCCGTTCCAGTTCCGGGTGTTCGATCTGCAGATGGCGCTCAGCGGCCAGGACATGGAAGACCTGTACCCCCTGACCGGCGTGGCCATGCCGTCCACACCGCCCTACACCCTCGACGGCCGGCTGCGCCGCGATGGCGACGTGTGGCGCTACGAAAAGTTCACCGGCACCGCTGGCGACAGCGACCTGTCCGGCACTGCCGAAGTGGACCTGCGCAACAAGCGTCCACTGTTGCGCGCCGACCTGGCGTCCAAACGACTGGATTTCGACGACCTGGCCGGTTTCGTCGGTGCACCGCCCAAGACCGGTTCCAACGAGTCGGCCAATGCCGAGCAAAAGAAGCAGGCCGCGCAACTGGCCGCCAGCGCGCGCGTCCTGCCCACCACGCCCTACGACCTGTCCAAGCTGCGCGCGATGGATGCACAGGTGCGTTGGCGCGCGCAGCGCATCAATGCGCCTTCCTGGCCACTGGACGACATGGATGCGACGCTGAAGCTGAAGGACGGTCTGCTGCAGCTGGACCCGCTCAACTTCGGCGTTGCCGGTGGTGACATCCGCTCCACCATCCGCATGGATGCGCGCAACGAGGTCATTACGACCCAGCTGAAAGCCGGCATTCGTGGCATCCGCCTGGACCAGTTGTTCCCCGATGCCACGCTCGCCAAGCAGGCCTCCGGTGCGATCGGCGGCGAGCTGGACCTGCGCGGTCGCGGCAACTCGATCGCTGCGATGCTCGGTACTGCCGACGGCTCGATCGGCGTTGGCATGGGACGCGGCCATGTGGGCAACCTGATCATGGAACTGGCGGGCCTGGACATTGCCGAATCGCTGAAATACCTGGTCACCAAGGACCGCCAGATTCCGGTGCGCTGCATCTTCGGCGACTTCGGCGTGCAGGACGGCCTGATGCAATCGCGCGCATTGGCCTTCGACAGCACCGACACCATCATCGTCGGCGAAGGCACCATCAGCCTCAAGAACGAGACGCTCGACCTGCTGCTGCGCCCGCGCCCCAAGGACCGCAGCATCCTGAGCCTGCGCTCGCCGCTGCGCATTGCCGGCACCTTCAAAGACCCCAGCTTCCGCCCGGATTTCAAGGCACTTGGCGTCCGCGGCGCCATTGCGGTGGCGCTGGGCAGCATCGCGCCGCCGGCGGCGCTGCTGGCGACCTTCGAGCCCGGCCCGGGGCAGGACAGCGATTGCGGCGGCAAGTACGCGCAGTAACAGCGAGCAAACGGACGGCGGCACAGTCGTCGTCACGACATCTGCCTGCAACCGGGCGATGCAAGCCACGCCCGGTGCCACGCTGCCATCGTCAGATACGCCGCCAATCAGCAGCACGCCTCAGGCGTTCAAGCTGCTTCGACCGCGACAACGCAGCGGGATCAGCTGGCGATATAACGCTGCAATTGATCGATATCGCGCTGCTGGGTCTCGATCACCGCCTTGACCAGATCGCCGATCGAGACAACGCCCTGCACGCGGCCGTTTTCGACCACCGGCAGATGCCGAAAGCGCCCGTCGGTCATCAGCTGCATGCAACGCTCCACCGAGTCCGATGGCGAAACCGTCACCACTTCAGTGCTCATGATTTCGGCAACGCTGGTGGTCGATGACGACCGATCGCGTAGCACCACCTTGCGCGCGTAATCGCGCTCGGACACGATGCCGACGAGGCGCTGCCCGTCCATCACCAGCACCGCACCGATGCCTTTCTCGGCCATCAGCCGGATCGCCTCGATCACCGCGGCATCGGCCGCGACGGCAAATACCTCAACCTGCTTGGTCCCCAACAGCTGTCGTACGGTCTGCATGGCCCGCTCCGCGCTTGGTCTGATCGTCGCAGCCTACTCCCACCGCGCCGTGGTGGGTATCGACCAGGTACAGCGGGCGCTGCTTGGCTTCGTCATACAAGCGCCCCAGGTATTCGCCGATCAATCCCAACGCAATCAGCTGGATCCCGCCCAGGAACAGGATCACCGACATCATGGTCGGCCAGCCGGCCACCGGGTCGCCCATCAGCGCCGCCTTGACCACCACCCACGCCCCGAACACAAAGGCCGCCAGCGCTGTCAGCAGCCCGAGATAGGTGGCGGCGCGAAGCGGCACGGTGGAAAAACTGGTGATGCCGTCGAGCGCGAAATTCCACAACCGCCACACGGTGAATTTGCTGCGCCCCGACAGCCGCGGCGCGCGCCGGTACGGTAATGCCACCTGACGGAATCCAACCCAGCCGAACAATCCCTTCATGAACCGGTGGCGTTCGCGGAGCTGCTGCAAGGCCTGCACCACACGCGGCGACAGCAAGCGGAAATCGCCGGTATCGGCTGGAATCGGCGTGCGCGACAGGCGCCGGATCACCCGGTAAAACGCGTGCGCTGCGCTGCGCTTGAGCCAGCTCTCGCCTTCGCGGAACACCCGCGTCCCGAAGATGTTGTCGTATCCAGCACGCCATAGCGCGACGAATTCGGGGATCAATTCCGGCGGGTCCTGGCCATCGGCATCGAGCAGCACCACGGCACCCGGCAACACATGGTCCAGACCGGCAGAGACCGCCACTTCCTTGCCGAAATTACGCGACAGCCGCACCACGCTCACCTGCGTATCGGCCTGAACAAGCGCCTGCACGACGTCCCAGGTGCCATCGGTACTGCCGTCATCGACATACAGCACACGGGTCTGCAGGTCCTGCAGGCCCGCCAGCACGGCGCACAGCCGCGGATGCAGCAACGGAATGCTGGCCTCTTCGTTATAGGCCGCGATCACCACCGTCAGGCGCGCGGCGGCATCCGGTGGCTGGGCTGCGTCGACGATGTGCATGCTCACGGCGCCTGCAGATACGCAGCGCCGCCCAGCTGGCGCGCCTGACGCTGGATCCAGGCCGTGCGCCGCTGCACATAGGCACCCGGGCGGCGTGCGTCATAGCGACGGGGCGAAGGCAGCACCGCTGCCAGACGCGCCGACTCGGCGGCCGACAGGCCGGCGGCATCCTTGCCCCAGAACTGCCGCGCAGCTGCCTGTGCGCCGTAGACCCCGTCGCCAAACTCGGCCACGTTGAGGTACATCTCCAGAATGCGTTGCTTGGGCCAGAGCAGTTCGATCAGCACCGTGTACCAGGCCTCCAGCCCCTTTCTCACCCAGCTGCGGCCTTGCCACAGAAACACGTTCTTGGCGACCTGCTGGCTGATCGTGCTGGCACCACGCACCCGCCCGCCGCGCGCGTTGTGATCGCGCGCTTTCTCAATGGCCTGCAGATCGAAACCGTGGTGGATCGGAAACTGCTGGTCTTCTGCAGCCACCACCGAAATCGGCAGGCTGGCGGCGATCTTCTCGTAGTCGCGCCATTGCTGGTGCAGCGAAAAACTCCAGTCGCCGTCGCCCCACGCCTCCAGATAGCGGCCCACCATCATGCTGCTGACCGGTGGATCCACCACCCGCAGCACCAGCACCTGCAGCACGCTGGCCGCCGCAAACAGCAGCGGTGCCGCCAGTATCCAGCGCAGCCAGCGCCTGCGCCGCCCGGGCGCACCCTGCTTGCCATCCAATGCATCCGTCCCCATTAGTGTGCTTCGACCTTCAATCCCGATGCCTGCCACATTATCCGGCAACCGGCGTCCCTTACGTCCGATGTCTCCATGACCGATCACGATCAGCTTTCCCGCTTCCTGCTGCCCGCCGCCGGCGTACGCGGTGTCCATGTGCGTCTGACCCAGGCCTGGCACGACATCCAGGGCGCCGCCGAGTACCCGCCGGCGGCACGCCAGCTGCTGGGCGAAGCGGCGGTGGCGTCGGCCCTGTTCACCGGCCATACCAAGGTCGACGGGCGGCTGTCGGTGCAATTGCGCGGCAACGACACCCTGCGCACCCTGTTTGCCGAATGCACCGCTGCCGGCACCTTGCGCGGCATCGTGCAGTTGGCCGATGGCGCGGATGCTCCCACCGACCTGCGCGAGCTGGGCGAGAGCGCACTGTTGGCCATCACCATCGAGAACCCCGGCCTGGACCCGCGCGAGCCGCAGCGCTACCAGAGTCTGGTCGGCCTGCAGGCCCCCGATCTGGCCGAAGCCTTCGAAACCTACTTCCAGCAGTCCGAGCAGCTGCCAACACGCCTGCTGCTGGCGGCCGGCCCGGATCAGGCTGCCGGTCTGCTGCTGCAGAAACTGCCCGGCGACGAAGGCGACAACGATGGCTGGACCCGCATCGGTGCACTATTCGACACCCTCGGCGCGCCGGAATTGCTGTCGGTGGCCGGTGAGGACCTGCTGCATCGCCTGTTCCACGAAGAGGACGTCCAGCTGCTGGGCAACAGGCCGCTCAGCTTTGGCTGTTCCTGCTCACGCGAACGGGTGGCTTCGATGCTGCAATCGCTGGGCGAGGCCGAAGCGCGCGCCGCCGCCGAAGACACCGGCGAGGTAGAGGTGCGCTGCGAGTTCTGCGGCCGTGAGTATCACTTTCCGTTGACCGAACTGGACGTACTTTTCAGCGCAGCGCAGCCCTCCCAGCAGGCGCCGGAACGGTTGCAGTAGAGAGCATCGCGGGCGCGTTCTGGGGAGCGTGACTACTTGTTAAATAATCATAAACACCCTAGCATCTTCCCTGCCCGCTCTCGGGAACTTAACAACTGCCCCTGGGTCTGATCTCTGGTATGCGACACCTTCTGCGCCTTCCGCTCGCTCTGCTGGTTGCCCTTGCGGCAGCCACGGGTGTGCATGCGCAGTCGACGTCCCAGCAGCTCCGCGAAAGTACGATCCTGCCGGTGTGGAACAAGGGCAGCGGCAAGGTGGAAGCCTTTCTGTACCTGGAGCCCACAGGCGAGCAAAAAGCCGGTGCGCGCTGGCATTTCGGCCGTAACTCGCTGGACGCTGCGTTCGGCCTGACCTCGGGCGATTCGCTCGGCCTGCTGTGCAATAGCAGCCGTGGCACCAACATCAGCGGGCTGGCCAGCCACTGCCTGCTCGCCGGGATCGGCGACGAGGAAGAAGACAGCGCCGCTGCCGCGCGTCGCGTTTCCGGAACGTTGAGCTTCAACCGTGCCGGTGGCCGCCTTGGGGTCACTGCAGGAACCGGTCGCGACACCCTGCCCGCCTGGTTGGTCGGCGCAGGCAAGGCTCCGTTGACCCGGGTCGAACAGAACGACCTGACCGTCTTCGGCCAGAAGAACATCGGCCGCGAAGGCTTCGTCTCGATCGGCGGCACCTATGCGCGCGCCCGCCTGGTTCCGCTGGCCGACGTCTCTCCGGCGATTGCCGACCAGTGGGACAGCAAGACCCTCAGCGTGGGCGGTGGCTATGGGGCTTTCAGCGCGAATGTGATCGGCCGCGTGGTCGACGTCCCCGGCCAACCGGAAAAATGGGAAGGTCTTGGCCTGGGCCTGACCTGGCGTACCCCCTGGAGCGGCCAGCTGACCGTCGGCGCGGAGAACGTGATCTCCCGCGGCAAGAACCCCTTTGCCCCGAACAACGACAGCAACAGCGACGGCACCATCCCGTACGTCAGGTACGAGCAGGACCTCTAACCCATTAATTTAAAAAGATTTTAAAATGCGCCACCGAGCTTCCGCCGGTGGCGTTTTGCGTTGTGGCCTCCCTCCACTGCACATCCTTTCACAGCTTTCTTCTTTTTCGTTAACGGGACTTTAATTTCCCGCACAACGCATATACCATCGGTTCACCCTGACGTTTTGGATCCGCACTTTCGGAACCCCCGGCAGGCAAACAACCCTTGGCAGTACCCAAGATCACTTGGAGAGAGAGCTAATGAATTGCAAGTCCAACAAGCTGCGCGATGCAGTTGTCCTCGCGCTTGTCGTGGGCGTGGGCGGTACCGGTACCGCCATCGCTCAAGACGCCGGCACCACCAACCTCGACAAGATCGAAGTGACTGGTTCGCGTATCAAGCGCGCAGACGTCGAAACGTCGCAGCCGGTCTTCAGCATGAGCCGTCAGCAGATCGAGTCGCAGGGCCTGACCTCGATCGGCGACGTGATCCAGAACATCAGCTCGGGCGGTTCGGCGCTCAACAGCAACGTCAACAATGGCGGCAACGGCGAAACCCGTGTCAACCTCCGCAACCTCGGCTCCAACCGTACCCTGGTGCTGGTCAACGGTCGTCGCTGGGTCGGCGGCACGGGTCTGGGCGGTGCGGTCGACCTCAACACGATTCCGACTGCTGCCGTTGAGCGCATCGAAGTCCTGAAGGACGGCGCTTCCACGATTTACGGTTCCGACGCCATCTCCGGCGTGATCAACATCATCCTGCGCCAGAACTTCGATGGCGCCGAAGCAAATGCTTATTACGGCCAGTACGACAAGGGCGACGGCAGCCGTGAGTCCTACGACTTCACGATCGGCTCCACTGGCGATCGCTGGCACGCCACGTTGGGCGTTGGCTACGTCAAGGAAGAGCCGGTGTGGGCGGGCGATCGCGAAATCTCGTCGGTCCCCGTGTTCGGCGCCGTTGCCGGAACCGGCAACAGCACCACGATTCCTGGTGGTCGCTTCGGCATTTTCGGGCCGACCGGCACCAGCGCCACCGGCACACCAACCTTCGGCGCAACGCGCTTCAACGGCACGCCCGGCTTCTCGATCACCAACGATGGTGGCACCACGCAGCGCAACTACACGGCTGCCGACAGCTACAACTTTGCACCGGCCAATTATTTGGTGACCCCGCAGGAACGCAAGTCGGTGTTTGCCGACGCCGGCCTGTCGATCACCGACAACGTGCGCTTCAAGACCACCGTGACCTACAACGAGCGTGAGTCGAGCCAGATCCTCGCGCCGATGCCGGTCGTGCTGGGCCGTTCCGCGCCGGGCACCAATGGTGCCGACATCGTCATTTCGGCAGCTAACATCTACAACAACACCGGCCGCGATATCGATTACATCCAGTACCGCGCAGAAGAAACGGGTGGTCGTATCTTCACCCAGAACGTCAAGACGTTCGGTTTCAGTGGCGCCTTTGAAGGCGACTTCGAAGTTGGCCAGCGCTTCTTCAGCTGGGAAGCCGGTATGTTCTACGGCAAAAATGACCAGACCGATCGCACTACCGGCCTGTTCAATATCTCTGCGCTGCGCAATGCACTTGGCCCGTCGTTCGTCGATGCAGGTGGTGTCGCACGCTGCGGCACCGCCGCCAGCACCATTGATGGCTGCGTCCCGATGGACATGCTGAGCGGCCCCGGCTCGTTGACCCCTGAAATGTTGAGCTATGCCGGATTCAATGCGCATGACCTGTACGGCTATGAGCAGAAGACCTACTTCGGCAACATCGGCGGCGAACTGTTCGATCTGCAGGGAGGCGCGTTTGCATTCTCCTTGGGCGCTGAACACCGCGAAGAGTCGGGCTTTGATGATCCGGACGCGCTGATCAACTCCGGCGACACCACCGGCAATGCGCGTACCGCCACCAACGGCGGCTACAAGCTGGACGAAGCCTACCTCGAACTCGCCGTGCCGCTGCTGGCCGACCTGCCGGGCGCACAGTTGCTCGATTTCAGCCTGGCAACGCGCTATTCGGATTACAGCAACTTCGGTGACACCACCAACAGCAAGTTTGGTTTCCGCTGGAAGCCGATCACCGACTTGATGATCCGTGGTAACTGGTCGCAAGGCTTCCGCGCCCCGTCGATCAACGAGCTGTTCCAGGGCGTGAGCGATACCTTCGAAGACGTACGCGATCCTTGCGCGGGCTCCTTCAGCGATGGCTCCGTCAATGGCACCCGTCCGGGCTCGTGCGGCGCAGTGCCGGCTTACGCTCAGGCCAACCCGCAGGTACGTACTGCAACCGGCGGCAACCCGAACCTGCAGCCGGAAACGTCCACATCCAAGACCTTGGGCTTCGTCTATAGCCCGGGTTGGGTGACCGGCCTGGATATCTCGCTCGACTGGTGGAACATCGAGATCGAAGATGCCATCGACACGCAGACCGTGCAGGAGACCCTGGACAGCTGCTACCTGGCCGGCATCGCCAACGCCTGCTCGCTGATCCAGCGCGAGCCGACTGGCGAAGTCTCCAACCTGCTTGCAGTGCCCAACAATATCGCCAGGATCGAAGCGGAAGGTTACGACCTGACCGTGGGCTATCGCCTGCCTGATACCGCATGGGGCAGCTTCAGCGTGGTGTGGGACTCGACCTACATGAGCAAGTTCGTGGTTGAGAAGCCGCTGCAGGATCCGGAAACCCGCGTTGGTCTGTACCGTGGCGGTTCGGCACGTGACAACAATTGGCGCATCCGCTCCAACCTGATGCTGAACTGGGAATTGGGTGATGTCGGCGGCTCGGCATCCATGCGCTATTACAGCTCGCAGGTTGAAAACTGCACCGGCGCCAATGTCGCTACTCCGGCCAACGTTGCACTGCTGTGCTCGGATCCGAATCGTAGAACTGATGCTGGCGCTGCTCCGCGTAACCACGTCCCGAGCGTCACTTACACCGACCTGGCCGCTTACTGGAAGGCTCCGTGGAATGCCCGCGTTACCGTCGGCGTGAACAACGCTTTCGACCGCGATCCGCCGCAGGCCGCAACAGCGTTTGCAAATAGCTTCGACTCGCAGTACGAAATCCCGGGTCGTTTCTATTACATGCGCTACACCCAGAAGTTCTGATAAGCAGCTTGCGTAATCTGTAATCAAAAAGCCGCGACTCGAAAGAGTCGCGGCTTTTTTGTGAGTGTCGGCTTGAGTTGCCTGGGCGCGTTCTGCGATATGCCAGCCGAATCCTCTAGCCCGGAATCAACGTCTGAATCACATGCTCGACGTAGGATTCGAATTCTTCGCGTGCTTGTTTGGGTTGTTGCAGCTGCAGCGATAGTTGCAGGAAGCCGACGTAGGCGGCGTAGGCAAGGCGGGCGCGGTGTTGGGCGTCGGTGCGGGACAGGCCGGCCTGGCGGAACGAGGCGATCAGATAATCGAGGCGGCGTTGCGAGACGCGGTCGATGACCGGGCGCACGGCCGGGTGATCGAGCGCCTTGAGCAGTTCGCTATAGATGACATGCGGTTTAACTTCGTGCGCGACCAATTGAAACAGCGCGCGCAAGCGGGCGCTGGGGTCGGGTACGTCTTCCAGGCTGCCGAACACTTCCTTTTGTTCGAAGATCTCCCAGCGCTCCAGGGCGGCCTGCAGCAGGGCGTCACGCGAGGGGAAATGCCAATAGAAGCTGCCTTTGGTGACGCCGAGACGGCGTGCCAACGGCTCCACCGCAACTGCGCCCACGCCTTGTTCGGCGATCAGGTCCAGCGCGGCCTGCGCCCAATCGTCCGCGCTGAGGCGGTTGCCGCGACCGGAACTGGCGCGGGGCGTGGTGGGGCTGGCGTCGGTAATGTCGTTCATGGCGCGATTTAACCATACGCCTGGGTCAGTTGCAGTATGCATCACAAAAACGCCACACAATCGCCACGATTCAACGGCTTAACCGTCCATACCAAGGAGTATTGACAGGGAACAGGCGGCATCCATACCATTAGGTATGGTCACCGTCCCCTCTACGCTTGCACACCCTGCGCCCGTGTCGCCTGTCAGCGTTGGCGACGCAGCGCTGGCGGTGTCGGTGCAAGGCGCCGAATACCGGCAGACGGTATTGCTCGCGCATGGGTTCGGACAGACCCGGCATGCCTGGGAGGCGACCGCAACAGCGCTGGCGCACGCCGGCTACCGTGCGCTGTCGTATGACGCACGCGGGCATGGCGATTCGAGCTTCAATGACGCTGCCCTGCCCTACTCCGCCACCCAGTTCACCGACGACCTGATCGTGTTGGCAGGTGAGCAACCCGAACCGCCGGTATTGGTGGCTGCCTCCATGGGTGGCCTGTTCGGCCTGCTTGCGGAGGCACGCTGGCCGGGCCTGTTCCGGGCGATCGTGTTGGTGGATATCACCCCGCGCTGGGATACCACCGGCGTGGAGCGCATTCTGCGCTTCATGACCGCGCATCCGGACGGGTTTGCCTCGCTTGACGCCGCTGCCGATGCCATCGCCACGTACCTGCCGCATCGCCCGCGCAAGACGGCAAGCCAGCTGCAGGGCCTGCTGCGCCTACGCGACGATGGCCGTTGGCAGTGGCACTGGGACCCGCGCCTGGTCGACGAACTGGCGGGGCAGGATCCACAGCTGCAGCAACAGGCCTTGCTGGAAGCCGCCGCGCAGGTGCGGTGCCCGATGCTGCTCATCAGCGGCGGGCGCAGCGATCTGGTAACGCCGGCCAACATCACCGAATTCTTGTCGATTGCGCCGCACGCGCAGCATGTGCAGGTGGCCGATGCCACGCACATGCTGGCCGGCGACGACAACACCACGTTTACCGCCACCGTGTTGCATTATCTGGACGCACTGCCCTCGGTTGGCACCATTGCAGCGTCCAACATCACCGAGCATGTCACTGGAGCAAGACCATGAGCATCGTTGCACCGTTCCTCCTCGTCATCCTGGCGGCGGGTATCGCTGCCTATCACCGCATGCGCCTTGCCACCTGGGTTGCGATCAGCGCCTGCGTGCTGGTGGGGTGCTGGTTGCTGGGTGCCAATCTCACCGCGACGATCGCCGCCGCCGCGCTGGTGGTGCTGGTGGCCGCTCCGGTGCTGTTGCCCTTCCTGCGCAAGCCGCTGCTGACCACGCCGTTGATGGCCTTTTTCCGCAAGGTGCTGCCGCCGCTGTCGCAGACCGAGCGCATCGCGCTGGAAACCGGCTCGGTGGGTTTCGAAGGCGAGCTGTTCACCGGTGATCCGGATTGGCAGAAGCTGCTCAACTATCCCAAGCCGCAGCTCACCGCCGAAGAGCAGGCGTTCCTGGATGGCCCGGTGGAAGAGCTGTGCAAGATGGTCAACGACTGGGAGATCACCCACGTCCACGCCGACCTGCCGCCGGAGCTGTGGGACTTCATCAAGAAGAACAAGTTCTTCGGCATGATCATCCCCAAGCAATACGGTGGCCTGGGCTTCAGTGCGCTGGCGCACCACAAGGTGATCCAGAAGCTGTCCTCGATCTCCAGCGTGGTGAGTTCCACCGTCGGCGTGCCCAACTCGCTCGGGCCGGGCGAGCTGCTGCTGCATTACGGCACGCCAGAGCAGAAGGACTATTACCTTCCGCGCCTTGCGGTCGGTGCGGAAGTGCCGTGCTTCGGCCTGACCGGCCCGTTCGCCGGTTCCGATGCCACCTCGATTCCGGACTACGGCATCGTGTGCAAGGGCGAGTGGAATGGCGCCAACGTGCTCGGCGTCAAGCTCACTTTCGACAAGCGCTACATCACCCTGGCGCCGGTCGCATCGCTGATCGGTCTGGCGTTCCGCGCCTATGATCCGGAAGGCCTGATCGGCGACAAGAAGGACATCGGCATCACGCTGGCATTGCTGCCGCGCGAAACGCCCGGTGTGGAAATCGGCCGTCGCCACTTCCCGCTCAACTCGCCGTTCCAGAACGGCCCGATCCACGGCGAAGAAGTGTTCATTCCGCTCAGCCAGTTGATTGGCGGCGTGGAGATGGTCGGCAAGGGCTGGAACATGCTCAACGAGTGCCTGGCGGTGGGCCGTTCGATCACCCTGCCCTCTACCGCCAGCGGCGGTAGCAAGGCTGCGGCCGTGGTCACCGGTGCGTATGCGCGTATCCGCAAGCAGTTCGGCCTGTCGGTCGGTCGTTTCGAAGGCGTGGAAGAGGCGCTGGCGCGTATCGGCGGCAAGGCGTACGCGATCAGTGCGTTGTCGCAGGCGACCGCCGCAGCGGTGGATCGCGGCGATGTGCCGTCGGTGCCGTCGGCGATCGCCAAGTATCACTGCACCACCATGGGCCGCGAAGTGGTCAGCGACATGATGGACGTGATCGGCGGCAAGGGCATCATCCTGGGGCCGCGCAACTTCGCTGGCCGTGCCTGGCAGGCTGCGCCGATCGGTGTGACCGTGGAAGGCGCCAACATCATGACCCGCAGCCTGCTGATCTTCGGCCAGGGTGCGATCCTGTGCCATCCGTGGGTGATGAAGGAGATGCAGGCGGCGCAGGATCCGGACACGCGTCGTGGCCTGGAAGTCTTCGACCAGAGCCTGTTTGGCCACATCCGCTTCGGTATTTCCAATGCGGTGCGTTCGTTCTGGTTCGGCATCACCGGTGCGCGTATCGGCGCGGCGCCGGGCGATGCCTACACCCGCCGCTTCTTCCGCAAGCTGGACCGTTACTCGGCCAATCTGGCATTGATGGCCGACGTGTCGATGCTGATGCTGGGCGGCAAGTTGAAGTTCAAGGAGTCCTTGTCCGGCCGCCTGGGCGATGTACTGAGCCACATCTACCTGACCAGTGCGATGCTCAAGCGCTATCACGACGAGGGCGCGCCGGCCACCGACCAGCCGCTGCTGGCCTGGGCCTTCCACGACAGCGTGCACAAGATCGAAACCGCCTTGTCTGCGGCGCTGCGTAACTTCCCGATCCGCCCGGTGGGCTGGTTGATGTGGGTGTTGATCTTCCCGCTGGGCCGTCGTGCCGAAGCGCCGGGTGACCGTCTGGGCCACCGCGTCGCGTCGATCCTGATGGCGCCGAACGAGGCGCGCGACCGTCTGGCGCAGGGCGTATTCCTGACCCCGTGCGCCAACAACCCGGGCGGCCGCATCGCCAGCTACCTGACCAAGGCAGTGATGGCCGAGCCGGTGGAGCGCAAGTTCCTCAAGGCGCTCAAGACCAAGGGTATCGAGGCGCTGGACTTCACCGCACAGCTCGACGAAGCAGTGGCCGAGGGGGTGATCACCCTGGAAGAGCGCAAGTTGCTGGAAGAATTGCGCGAGATCATGATGGACACGATCACCGTCGACGACTTTGATCCGCATGAGTTGCGTGCGGCCAGCTTCTACGACAAGCCGCAGATGCAGCAGCCGCGCGAAGCGGCATAACGGCACGGCCAGGTGATGCGGGCAACGGCGGGCTTCTGGCCCGCCGTTGTCGTTTGTAGGGCCGCGCGCTACGCGCCGGCTGCAGCCGTGGGCCGCAAGTGGTCAGGTCTCTTGCCGCTCGACACACGGAGGCGGGCTTGCCCCACGATGAGGCATTGTTGCTATACGCCTGAGTGAGGCCGCTGGTAACACGCTGTCGCGGTCAGGCCCGCTCCACGGGAGACGACCCGCTGCCGAAAACGCCAGTGTGGGAGATCGCTGGTCATGCCTGATCGCGGTCAGGCTCGCGCCTGCACGAGGCGACTCGCTGCCGGACATGCCTCAGTGCGGCAGCCACACCAGGCATAGTGCGATCAACGCAGGCAGGGCCTGCACGAAAAAAATGCGGCGATTGACGCTGTAGGCACCATAGCAACCCGCCACGATCACGCAGCCCAGGAAGAAGCTCAGCACATCGGCGCGTGCCGCCAGTGCACCCCAGAGCAGACCGGCGGCCAGAAAGCCGTTGTAGAGCCCCTGGTTGGCCGCCAGTATGCGTGTGGCCCGGGCATTCTCCAACGTGTTGCGGAAGGTCTTCAGGCCCAGTGGGTGCGTCCACAGCGCCATCTCCAGCACCAGGATGTAGACATGCAGCAGGCCGACAAGGACACCGGCAACGATCGCGAGCAGGGACATGGCGAAAAGATCTGATGGACGTGCGGCAAGCATAGCCGCGATGCCGTTGCGGCTGTCTGGCAAGACGCGATGCCTGGTGACCGGATGGCGTCACCAGCTCGGCAAACCCGCGCGTAATGACCAGGTTGCCTGGGCCATCGATCGATCACCGTGGGCGCAGGCCTGCAGCCGCTAAGAAGCGGCGCGGACGGCACTCCGAGCTAGCCACCGAAGCATGATCGGCGCCCGCGCGTTGTCAGTCGTTTGCCCTCGGCAGGACGGCCTGGGTCGAGGCATGGAGACGGCAGGGGGCACGTCGATTGCACCATCAACCGCACAGCCTCAGCACCCTGTCGATGGCACCCTGGCCGGAGCCGACAGACGCAACGACACGCACCTGCACGACCCGATACTGATCAGCCCTGCGATTCCGCCACGCGCTCACCCGCTCCGCCATCGCGCTCTGCCGGCAGCTTGCGTGCCTCACGCAGCAGCCCGAACGCGCCCAGCGTCATGCCGGCGGCGGCCAGCAGGCCGACGACGAAGACGGCGCTCGAGCCCAGGGCCGACACCAGCTTGTGGATCCAGACAAAGCTCAGGTCGCCGCCGCGGTAGACCACAGTGTCGATTGCCGCGCCGGCCTTGTAGCGCCATTCGCGATGCACGCGTGTGTAGAGCGTTTCGCGCGCAGGCTTGGCCAACGCAAACTCGCTGGAGCGGGTGATCACCTGCACGATCGCGATCATCATCGGCAGCGGCGACGCGGCGAGCACCGCATAGCCCAGGGTGATGGCGACTCCGGGAATCAGCAGCGCCGGCGCAATGCCGAAGCGCGACAGCAGCGCGCGGGTTACCAGTAATTGCAGCACCAGCGTAAGCGCATTGACGGCCAGGTCGATGCCGGCGTAATACGCGGTGCTCGCTGCCGCATCCGTGTACAGGCGCCGCACCAGCGCAGCCTGCTCGTTGTACAGCAAGGTACCGACGCCCACGCCGAACAAGGTCATCAGCGCCAGCCAGCGCAGCAGCGGCTCGCGTACGATCAACTTGAGCCCGCCAAACACATCGCCGCCCATCGGCACTTCGCCGGAATCGAGCCGAAGCTCCTGTTCGCGCGCCACCGCCCACAGCCGCAGGCGCAGCACGCAGACCACGCAGACCGACAGGAAGCCGGCCGACACCAGCATGAGATGCGCGATGCCGATGCGCTCGACCAGGGTGCGGGTCAGGATCGGCCCGAGAAACGCACCCAGCGTGCCGGCCGCGCCGATGTAACCGTAGTAGCTGCGCGCCTCGGCATTGCTGAAGACATCGGCCATGAAGCTCCAGAACACCGCCACCGCAAACAGGTTGAACACGGTCACCCAGAGGAAAAACGCCATGCCGCGCCCGGGTACGTCACTGTTGAACAGCGCGTAGAACAGCAACAGGGTGGCGATGAAGAAGCCGTACACCGTCGGCAGGAACACCCGACGCGGGAACCGGCTGACCAACGCGCCGTAGATTGGCTGCAGCAACAACATGATCAGGAAGGTGCAGGTGAACAACACCTGCAGGGCCAGATCCTTGAGCGGCATGCCGTGCGCGGCGAAGAAAGCGATCATGCCGGCGGGGAAGATCGCCTGCAGGTCCGCCGAGGCGCCCATCGCCTCGCGCACCGGGCGCAGCACGTAATACCCGCTGAGCAGGCAGAAAAAATACAGGAACGACCACGCCAGCGGCGGCGAGTTGCGCAGCGCTGCGCCCAGACGGCCAACCGCAGAGCGCGGCGCAGACGGAGCGGTCATGGTGTCAGCGCCTGCGCGAACGAACCCGACAGCAAGACCATGGCGGTGGTGGTACCCGACTAGAAGTAGCGCGCACGTTAGCCGATGCCGCGCTGCACCACCAGCAGCGCTGGCCCGCTGCGGCCATGCCCGCGGACGGCGCCTGCGGCACGTGGCTTGCAACCTTCAACTCAGCGGCCACTGCCGATCGCCAACGCTCTGCGATCGGCTCGCTTTCTGAACCCAAATCGTCAATAGGATCAATATGATGCCCATTCATCTTCCGGCAGTTTGTGCTATTGCGAAGCGCGGCGCTAGAATCGCCGGAGGCAGTGGATCAGGCGGGAAAACCATGACAGTAATGCGCAGGCACCGACGGTTCCGTCCGTTGGCCATCGGGCTGCTCGGGGCGTTATTGCCTCTGGCCCTTTCTTCCACGGCACAGACGCCTGCGCCCACCGCTTCGACCCTGCAGCCGGCAACCGTGGTGCAATCGCCCACTGCCCCGCTCCCGTACCGCGCTTCGCTGCCCGCCAGCAAGGTGTTGGCGCCGGCCGCCGGCTTCGATGTGGCGGCCTTCGAATCGATGGCCGACCAGCTGACCTACGGCAATCGCTTGCCGGGCATGGCAATGGCCATCGTGCAGGGCGGCAAGGTGCTTAGCGCGCGCGGTTATGGCGTCACCGACGTCAATCATCCGCAGCCGGTCGATGCGCACACGGTGTTCCGTCTTGCCTCCCTGTCCAAGGCCTTTGCCGGCACCATGGCCGGCCTGCTGGTCAACGACGGCGTGTTGCGCTGGGACAGCAAGGTGGTCGACTTCGTGCCCGGCTTCCAGCTCAGCGACAACCTCGCGACCCGTCAGCTGACGGTGGCCGAAGTGCTCAGCCATCGCGTCGGCCTGACCCGCAATGCCTACGACCGCGATATCGAATCCAACGTCGATTACTACTCGCTCAGCCACAAGCTGGCGACCGCACCGCTGCGCTGCGCGCCGGGCGATTGCTACGCCTATCAGAACGTGGCCTTCAGCCTGGTCGGCGATGTGGTGTTCGCCGCCTCGGGCAGCTTCTACGAGCAATCGGTGGAGCGGCGCATCTTCAAGCCGCTGGGCATGAACGATGCCAGCATGGGCCTGGCCGGCATCCAGGCCAGCCCGCGCTGGGCGCGGCCGCACGTGCGCAGCCGCAACGGCTGGGTGTCACTGACGCCCAAGCCCACCTACTACCGGCTGGCGCCTGCCGCCGGCGTCAACGCCAGCGCCAGCGACATGGCGCAATGGCTGCTCGCGCACACCGGCCATCGCACCGACGTGCTGCCGGCGCCCCTGCTGGCCACCTTGCACGCACCGCTGATCTCCACGCCGGGCGAAATGCGCTCGGGCTGGCGTCACGAGCGTGTGGATGCAGCCAGCTATGCGCTGGGCTGGCGTGTGTTCGACTATGCGGGCCATCAGGTGGTGTTCCATGCCGGTGCGGTGCAGGGCTACCGCGGACTGGTGGCGCTGTTGCCCGAGCGCGACCTCGGCATCGCCATCATGTGGAACGGCGAAAGCGGCCTGCCCTCAGGCATGCTGCCCACCATCCTCGATCGCGCACTTGGCCTGCCGGCCAAGCGTTGGCTGGATATCGATGTGGACGGTGACTTCGGCAGCGAGAACATGCTGGCCGAAAAGCCCGACCCGGCCGGCAAGGGCACCTCGTCCGGCAAGTCGGTGGCATCGCCGCGCTGAGCCGCCTGCCGCGCCGGCACTGCATACCTGCAGCGGTAGCGCGCTGCATGCTCAGACACAGGCGGCTTCGGCCGCCTGCGTTGTTTCTGGCTGTCGCCGCGCTACGCCTGGTTCCACGCTGAGCCCGAGGGCGCCTTGGGAAGTGGTCGATGTCGATCTGCATGGTCGGGATCCCGGGCGTGGACTCCCCTTCGAACGTTGACCGCAGCGCCGTCGCTTTGCTCCGGGCAGTCCATGCACGCACAAGCGTTCCGCGCGATGGATGTTGCGGGGCCGCGGTGCTGCCGTCGAGAACGATGCGCTGGGTCCGCCCACGTACCGGATCGGACGTGCGTGCTCGATTGAATCCAAGAATCCTCGACGCTGGCCACGTTGGGCCTTTGCTCGCTGCTTCGCGCGCACCGGCCGTCCCGCACGACGAATGTCGTGAGAGAGCGCTTGGGCGCCGCAAACGACGAACCCTGCCCGCCTGCCGCTCCGGCTTGCGTGCCGGCTACGACCGAGGGACTCACGCTGGCAGATGTCGTGACTGCTGGAAGAGCCATGGCTGCACGGCGCTGCAAAGCCACCATGACGGCGCAAACCAACGCAAGGCTCGCCCGCACCACGCCTGCCCTGCACCAACGCATGATCGACCGCCGTGCCGACGACGGTCACTGCGTGATCACGGCCTCGCGCCCGGCCCGGACGGCCGTGCAATAAAAAAGCTCCCTCCCCGCTGGGCGTCGGGGAGAGAGCTCGATGTTTACGGCGATCGGGTGTTGCAGATCAGATCAGCGGTGCCGGGGTGGCGGGCAGCGCGACCGGAGCGGCCTTCTTCTTGCGAGCGGCCGGCTTCTTCTTGGCGACCTTCTTCACTGCAGGCTTCTTGGTAGCGGACTTCTTGGTGGCGGACTTCTTGGTCGCCTTCTTCGCTACGGCCTTTTTCGCAGTCTTCTTGGCGGTCTTTTTGACGGCCTTCTTGGCGGCAGTCTTCTTGGTCGCCTTCTTTACGGTCTTCTTCACTGCCTTCTTGGCGGTTGCCTTCTTCGCAGTCTTCTTGACGGCCTTCTTGGCGGTTGCCTTCTTCGCAGTCTTCTTGACGGCCTTCTTGGCGGCGGTCTTCTTCACTGCCTTCTTGGCGGTTGCCTTCTTCGCGACCTTCTTGGTCGCCTTCTTGGCGGCGGTCTTCTTCACTGCCTTCTTGGCGGTGGGTTTCTTTTTCGCAGCTTTTTTAGTGGCCATGTAATTGGCTCCTCGTCAGTGAACTATGGAGATGAAACGCCCAGTTGAACCAAACCCCGCGCCGGCATGCCGTCGTCGGGAACCGTCCGCAGATGATGCGCGACGGGACGGATACAGAAACACCCGCATCGAACGGCGACACGGGTGCGTGATCGAAACGACAACTGCTTTTCTGGAGAGAAGCGGACCCGACTCCACCAGTGATCGTGCTTCGGTGGACGTCTTGAACAAGCGTGTCGGCTTGATGTCGATTCTGCTCACTCTCTTTCGCAGCAATGTCTGCTGGGCGAAACCTAATCACGCTTTTTTTTACTGTCAACACTCTTTTGCATTTTTTTTTCAGTTCGCCATCGCCATGCCTGGCATCGACGTCCGGCAAGCGCACCATGCGCGCGGCACGGCGCACCGCCAACGCGCGCACCGCTGCGTCGCTGCCATCAAAAAAGCACTTCTTTTCTGCTGTTTTTCTAAATCGCTGCAACGACGCGCGTCGTGCGCCGCCACGACGCTACGGCGGTGCACTGCACCTGGCGGCATTGTTCGCCGCCTGTCCGCCAGCTGAAAATTTTTTGTCCGGCGACTCCACTTCCGGTGTCGCACACGCCCAAATGCGCAAACTTATTGCGTCGTTTGATCGCCGCATGCGTGTCGTTACGCGCTGGTCGCCACATGCAGCGCGCGCTGGCTCGCTTGGTCGACGCGCGTTGCCACGGGCAACTTTTTCACCAGGCGCACGCCAGATCCTCACGGGTGACTCACGTCAGAAATCCGACGCGCGTGTCCGCTTGTGTTGGCATCGGATCACCGCGCCATGGATGCCGCCATCCGACGTGGTCGCGTTGCCGTCGGCGCTTGATGCGCATGGCCGATCGAGCGCGCGCACAGGCGACTATCCAAGCGCCCACCCGGTCATGCTCGCGCATCGGCATCTCCCGCATCGCGCAAAAAAATGGCCGCTCCAGGAGCGGCCATTGGAGTGCAGCAGGCGAGATCGCCTCAGTGATCGTCGTCTTCGAGCAGCTCGGCATAGTCGTCGGGCGACAACAGTTCGTTGAGCTGGTCCTTGTCGTCGAGTTCGACGACGAAGATCCAGCCTTCGCCGTAGGCGTCTTCGTTGATGGTTTCCGGCTTGTCGCCCAGCGCGCTGTTGACCTCGACCACGGTCCCGCTGACCGGGCTATAGACATCGGACGCCGCCTTGACCGACTCGACGACCGCGGCGCCGTTGCCGGCCTGCACGGTGTCGCCGACGCCCGGCAGTTCGACGTAGACCAGATCGCCCAGCAAGCCCTGTGCGTGATCGGAGATACCGACGGTCACGCGGCCGTTGCTCTCGACGCGGGCCCACTCGTGGGATTTGAGGAACTTGAGGTCGCCAGGAATCTCGCTCATGGGTGTGCTCCGGGAAAGTTGGGTCAGGGAATGGGGTCGGGACAGGTGGTTAGTTTAGACCGCGCGACAAGACAGGTGCACGCGCGGCGGTATGGCTGGGTTGCATGCGATTGCATGATGCCGGCCAGCGACGGCCGACATCGTCGGGCTCACTCGCCCAGGACGCCGGGCTGCGCCTGGCCGTCGCGCACGAACGGGAACTTCACTGCGCGCAACGGCACCTGCTTGCCACGGATGTCCACGCGTAGCTGGTCGATGCTGCCGGCCGGCACGCGTGCAAAGGCAATCGCCTTGCCCAGCGTCGGCGAGAACGTGCCCGACAGGATTTCGCCCTGACCGGCAGCGGTGAGCACGGTCTGGCCGTGCCGCAGCACGCCTTTCTCATCCATCACCACGCCGATCATCTGGCGCGGCGCACCTTGCGCCTTCTGCGATTCGAGCACGGCACGGCCGATGAAGTCGCGGCCTTCGTCGAGCGTGATCGTCCAGGCCAGTGCGGCCTCATACGGAGTGACCGCGTCGTCCATGTCCTGGCCATACAGGTTCATGCCAGCCTCCAGCCGCAGGGTGTCACGTGCTCCCAGGCCGGCCGGCTTGACGCCCTGCGCGAGCAGCGCATTCCAGAACGTCACTGCAGCATCCTGCGGCAGCACGATCTCGAAACCGTCTTCGCCGGTGTATCCGGTGCGTGCCAGGAACAGTTCGATGCCATCGCGCGATCGGGTCTGCAATGCGGCAAAACGGCTGAGCTTGCTCGCCGCGGCGGTGTCGGCAGGATCAAGCAGGTCGATGACCTTGGCGCGGGCGTTGGGGCCTTGCACCGCGATCATCGCGAAGTCGCCGCGCTCTTCCACGCGCACCTCGAAGCGGGCCGCCTGCTCGCCGATCCACTGCAGGTCCTTCTCGCGGGTGGCGGCGTTGACCACCAGGCGGAAGAAGTCTTCGCGCATGTAATAGACGATGAGGTCGTCGATCACTCCGCCCTGCGGATTGAGCATGCAGGTGTACAGCGCCTTGCCGGCGACCTTGAGCTTGTCCACCGAGTTGGCCAGCAGGTAGCGCAGGAACTCACGCACGCGCGCACCGTGCAGGTCGACCACGGTCATGTGGCTGACATCGAACATGCCGGCGTCGCGACGCACCTGATGGTGCTCGTCCAGCTGCGAGCCGTAATGGATCGGCATGTCCCAACCGCCGAAGTCGACCATCTTGGCGCCGAGCGCACGATGGGTGTCGTTGAGGATGGTCTTCTGGGTCATGAGCGCCGGTCCAAGGGAAAGACGCCCATTATCGCCGCCCAGCCGCACTTGCGGGGAAGCCGTGCATCCGCACAGCCGGAATCCAGGGCGCGCGTGCCTGACACTGCCACCCCGCACTGCAGCATCCGGAGCAGCACGCTATCTGCACACGCATCAGCCGGCCGCTTCCACCAGCAGGGTCATGCCATCCACACCGACGATACGCACCGGTGCGCCGGCCGGCAGCTCCGGACCGCTGACCACCCAGAACGCGTCGTCGACCTTGGCGCGACCGCGGCCATCGTGGATGGGCTGATCGAGCAGCACGCGACGGCCGATCAATTGCTCGGCGCGCCGGTTGAGCAACGGCCGATCGCTCTGCCGGCCCTTGCCGCGAAACCAGCTGCGATAGACCTGCACCGACACGAAGCTGAGCAGCACGAACGCCACGATCTGCACCAACAGCGACATGCCCGGCATTGCGAGCACCAGCAGGCACACCGCCGCCGCGGCGATGCCCATCCACAACAGGAATGCACCCGGCACCAAGGTCTCGGCGGCGATCAACAGCAACGCAAGCACCGCCCATACCACCACATCCCAACGCATGGCTCAGACTCCCGCGCGCGGCGGCATCGGCGGCACGCGTACGCCGGCGGTATCGGGTTTGCCCAGCGCTTCCTTCGCCAGGTCGGCGATGCCGGCAATCGAGCCGATGATGCCGCTGGATTCCATCGGCATCAGCACGAACTTCTGGTTGGGTGCGGTGGCCAGCGCCTTGAACGCCTCCACATATTTTTGTGCAACAAAATAATTGATCGCCTGCACGCTACCGTTGGCGATCGCATCGGACACCACCTGGGTGGCGCCGGCTTCTGCCTCGGCCAGCCGCTCGCGTGCTTCGGCATCGCGGAAGGCGGCTTCCTTGCGGCCTTCGGCTTCAAGCACGGCGGCCTGCTTCTCGCCGTCGGCGCGCAGGATTTCCGATTGCCGCGAGCCTTCGGCTTCGAGAATCTGTGCGCGCTTTTCGCGCTCGGCCTTCATCTGCCGCGCCATCGAATCGATCAGGTCGCGCGGCGGCTGAATATCGCGGATCTCGATACGAGTGACCTTGATGCCCCAAGGATTGGTGGCCTGGTCGACGACGCTCAGCAACTGGGCATTGATGGTTTCGCGCTGGCTCAGCGATTCGTCCAGGTCCATCGAACCGATCACGGTACGGATATTGGTCTGCACCAGCGCGATCGTGGCGATTTCCAGGTTGGAGACCTCATAGGCGGCCTTGGCCGCATCCAGGACCTGGAAGAACACCACCCCGTCCACGCGCACCACGGCGTTGTCCTTGGTGATGACGTCCTGGCTGGGCACATCCAGCACCTGTTCCATCATGTTGATCTTGCGGCCCACGCCGTAGACCACCGGCACGAGAAAGTGCAGCCCGGGACTCATGGTGTGGGTGTAGCGGCCGAAGCGCTCCACCGTCCACTGGAATCCCTGCGGCACCATGCGCACGGTCTTGAACAACACGATGACGCCGGCAACCAGAACGGCGATGGCCAGAAACGAAGTTGGAAACATGTGCAGCCCCTTTGCAGTGACGAGTCGGTCCTGCGCGAAGTATGCACCCGCTGCACACACCACACTGGCGGCAACGGACAAGGCTGCGCAGCGCTACGTCGGCCGGCGTGCGCGACCAGCGCCTACCCGGCTCAGGCGTTGCGTGGCGCGAACATGATGACCGCCATGCCCAGCAGGCAGCAGCCGGCACCGAGCAGGTCCCAGCGCGTGGGCGTGATGCGGTCCACCCACCACAACCACAGCAGCGCACTGGCGATGTAGACCCCGCCGTAGGCTGCGTAGGTGCGTCCGCTGGCAGTGGGATGCAGGCTCAACAGCCACACGAACAACGCAAGGCTCAGTGCGGTGGGCAGCAGCAACCACGCACTGCCGCTCTTGCGCAGCCATAGATAAGGAAGGTAGCAGCCCACCAGCTCGGCCACGGCGGTGGCGACGAACAGCAGCAGCGTGCCCAGCGCGGAGTTCATCGGCGTGCCACAGGGTCGGAATCGGGCATCGGGGCTGCAGCCGCTTCGTCCCGCTTGACCTGTTGCCACAATGCTTCCTGCGCGCCCAGCGGCAGCGCGTCCAGTCCGGCGCCCTGCGCATGCGCCAGCGCTTCCATTGCGCGGAAGCGACGTTCGAACTTCAGGTTGGCGTGCCGAAGTGCCGCGCCCACGTCCACCTTGGCATGCCGCGCGAGGTTGGCGCAGACGAACAGCACGTCGCCGAGTTCGTCTTCCAGACGCGCCTGATTGTCGGCCACCGGGCCACGCGCGAATTCCACGCGCAACTCGTCGAGCTCTTCCTGCAATTTATCCAGCACCGGCGCCGGGCCCGGCCAGTCGAAGCCGACCCGCGCCGCACGCGACTGCAGCTTGGTGGAGCGCTGCCACTCCGGCAGACCGCGCGCGATGCCGGCCAGCGCCGACTCGTCCTGATGCCCGGCGGCGCGGCGCTCCTGGCGCTTGATCTGTTCCCAGTTGGCGCTCACCGCCTGGGCGTCGTCGGCCGCCTGCGCTGCGAAGACGTGCGGGTGGCGACGCACCAGCTTGTCGCTGAGCGTGGCGACCACCTCGGCAAACCCGAACGCGCCCTGCTCGGACGCCATCTGCGCATGGAACACCACCTGCAGCAGCAGGTCGCCCAGCTCGTCGCGCAACCCCGGCAAGTCGCTGCGATCAATCGCGTCGGCCACTTCGTAGGCTTCTTCGATGGTGTACGGGGCGATGCTGGCAAAGGTCTGCTCCACATCCCAGGGACAGCCGTGCTCGCGATCGCGCAGGCGTGCCATCAGCTGCAGCAGGCGTTGGATGTCGCCGGTGGGCGGAGTCTGTGACATGGTGTCTTCCTGAAAACGGTGGGCAGGCGCACAGCGCCGCCGCGATGCTCCATGCGCAATGCGGCGGCAGCGTGGCGATCGCGCATGCGTGCAGCGGATGAACCTCAGGCGCGCAAGGCTGCCGCAGTGTACCTGTCGGCCGATACGGGGCTGACGTATCCGTCGATGCGCGGGTAGCATCGCAGGCACGCCGCACAAACGCGATACGGGCCGCACCCGAGCGCTCGGCGTGCGGGTGCGGCGTGCCACGACGGGCGCGCATGCGTTAACAGACCGGCACACCGACGCTGCCGGCCATCGCCGGGCATGCTTACGCCAGCCAATCGCGCCAGGGCAGATTGGGATCGCCCATCGCGATGAAGTCGCCATTGAGCAGCGTGTCGCGACGGTTGTAGCGGAACGGTTTGCCGGAGCCGCCCGCCAGCAGCACGCCACCGGCGGCGTGCAGCACGCACTGGCCGGCCGCCGTGTCCCACTCGGAGGTGGGGCCGAAGCGCGGATAGACATCCAGGTCGCCTTCGGCGATGCGGCAGAACTTCAACGACGACCCTTGCGCGACCACGTCGATCTCGCCCATGCGCTCCAGCGCGGCGGCGGTGCGCGCATCGCGATGCGAGCGGCTGGCCGCCACCCGCAATGGCGTGGCGGCCGGGGTGCGGGTCTGCAGCATCTCATCGCGATCGCCGTCGCGGCGGTAGGCATTCTCGCCGCGCGCGGCGTACCAGACCCGGCCATCGACCGGCGCCTGGACCACGCCGAGCACCGGCGCGCCCATGTGGATGAGTGCGATGTTGACGCTGAACTCGCCGTTGCGTTTGACGAACTCACGCGTGCCGTCGAGCGGATCGACCAACCAATAGCTGGTCCAGTACTGCCGTGTTTCCCAGGCGACATGCGCAGACTCTTCCGAGAGCACCGGCACGTCGGGTGTGACCCGGCGCAGGCCGTCGACGATGACGCGGTTGGCAGCCAGGTCGGCCTGGGTCAGCGGGCTGGCATCGTCCTTGATCTCGACTGCGAAATCCTGCGCGTACACCTGCATGATGGCCTCGCCGGCCTCACGGGCGATGGCGATCACGGTTTCGCGCAATTCCATCGGGATGCGGATCACCGGTTGCGCTCCAGCCACTCGCGCGCGATGAACAATGCCGCCAGCGAGCGCCCCTCCGAGAAATCCTCGCGCAGCATCAACTCGTCCAGACGCGCCAGAGGCCAGGGCACGACTTCCATCTCTTCCGGTTCGTCACCCACCAGGCGCTCCGGGTAGAGATCGCGCGCGAGCACCAGCCAGGATTGGTGACTCATATAAGTAGGAGCAAGCGTCATCGCGCGCAGCACCTGGACCTGGCGCGCGCCATAGCCGGCTTCTTCCTTGAGCTCGCGGTCGGCGGCCTGCTCCGGGGTCTCGCCGGCATCGATGCGCCCCTTGACCAGGCCCAGCTCGTAGCGATGCACACCGGCCGCGTATTCGCGCACCAGCAGCACCGTCGTCTCGTCGAGCATCGGCACCACCACGACCGCGCCATGACCCTGGCTGAGTTGGCGCTCGTACAGGCGGCGTTGCCCGTTGGAAAACTCCAGATCCAGCTGCTGGCGACGGAACGGCCCGTCCCCCAGATCGGTGATCTTGTGGATGGTCGGCAGACGCGGGCTCATGCGTGGCACGCAGCCGCGGAGCGGACCGATAGAATAGGCAGATGCATCGACATGTTCATGAGCCCGAAATCCTAGCAGACCCTGCAGCCTCCGAAGCTGCCCAACAGTGGCGGCAACGCGATCTTGCGGTGGTGTGGCACCCGTGCACGCAGATGCGCGAGCATCCGCACACGCTTCCCCTGGTGCCGATCGCAAGCGGCAGCGGCGCGTGGCTGGTCGGCCACGATGGCCGCCGCTATCTGGACGCGGTCAGCAGTTGGTGGACCAACCTGTTCGGCCACGCCGAGCCGCGCATCGGTGCGGCCATCGCGCAACAGGCCGGCACGCTGGAGCAGGTGATGCTGGCCGGCTTCACGCACGCACCGGCGGTGCAGTTGGCCGAGCGCCTTCTGGCCATTGCGCCACGCCAGCCCGACCGCGCGCCGTTGTCCAAGGTGTTCTACGCCGACAATGGCTCGGCCGGCGTGGAAGTGGCCTTGAAGATGGCCTTCCATTACTTCCACAACCGTGGCGAGCATCGCCGCACGCGGTTCATCGCGCTGGAAAACGGCTACCACGGCGAGACCATCGGCGCGTTGTCGGTGGGCGACATTCCGCTCTACCGGCGCGTGTATGCGCCGCTGTTGCTGGAAGCGACCTTCGCCCCCTCGCCCGATGCCTACCTGGCCGAGCCCGGGCAAAGCGCAGAAGCGTACGCGCTGCAGGCCGCCGATGCGCTGCAGGCACTGTTCGAGCAAGCGCCCGGCGAGATCTGCGCGCTGATCCTGGAACCGCGCGTGCAATGTGCCGGCGGCATGCGCATGTATCACCCGGCGTATCTGCGCCGCGCACGCGCCTTGTGCGATGCGCACGGCGCATTCCTGATTGCCGACGAGATTGCGACCGGCTTCGGCCGTACCGGCACCTTGTTCGCCTGCGAGCAGGCCGGTGTGATGCCCGATCTGCTGTGCCTGTCCAAGGGCCTGACCGGCGGCTTCCTGCCGTTGGCGGCGGTGCTGGCCACCCAGCAGTTGTACGACGCGTTCCTGGACGATTCGCGCGAACGCGCCTTCCTGCACTCACACAGCTACACGGGAAATCCGCTGGCCTGCGCGGCCGCGTTGGCGACCTTGCAGATCTTCGCAGACGACGACGTGATTGCGCGTAACCAGCACACCGCCGCGCACATGAGCACCCTGGCCGCGCAGATCGGCGAACACCACGCGGTGGCCGACGTGCGCCAGGCCGGCATGATCGTCGCCTTCGAACTCACCCATGGCGGCGACAAGCGCACGCCTTTCCCCGCGGCCGCGCGCGTCGGCCTGAAGGCGTATCGCGCCGCGCTGGAACGCGGGGTGGTGCTGCGGCCCCTGGGCGACGTGCTGTACTGGATGCCGCCGTACTGCGTGGACGAGGCGCAGCTTGCCTTGCTGGCGGCAACCACGCGCCAGGCCATCGAGGAGGCCGTCGCATGCGCGTGACCCGCTCCCATGTTGCGCTGCCGCTGCAGTGCGACCAGGAAGTGACATTGCCCGAGGAATCGGCCAACCACCTGCTGCGCGTGCTGAGGCTGCGCGAGGGCGATGCCTGCATCCTGTTCAATGGCGATGGCAGCGACTACCACGCACGCATCACCGTGGCCGGCAAGCGCGAGGCACGCGCGATGGTGGAACGTGCCGAGCCGCTGGCGAACGAATCGCCACTGCGCATCACCCTGATACAGGGCATCGCCCGCGGCGAAAAGATGGATCTGATCCTGCAGAAAGCCACCGAGCTGGGCGTTGCAGCCATCGTGCCGGTGAACGCCGAACGCACCGAAGTGAAGCTGGATGCGGCGCGCCTGGAAAAACGCGTGGCGCACTGGCGCAGTGTGGTGGTGTCTGCCTGTGAGCAATCCGGCCGGGCGCGCGTCCCGGCGCTGGCAGCACCGACCGGCCTGCAGGAGGCGGCAGTGGCCAGCGACCCGCAGGCGCTGCGGCTGACCCTGGACCCGCAGGGCGAGCATCGCCTGGGCAGCTTGAGCGCGGGCACGCAGCGGGACGTCATCGTGGCGATCGGGCCGGAAGGCGGCTGGTCACCGCGCGATCGGGCGACACTGGCCGACGCCGGGTTCACCGGCCTGCGCCTGGGGCCGCGCATCCTGCGCACCGAAACCGCCGGGCTGGCCGCCATTGCCGCATTGCAGTCGCGGTTCGGGGATCTGTAGGGCGCCGACGTGGCGGATGGATCGTTTGTAGGGCGTAGGACAGCCCGACGCAGGCAGCGCTCCGGTAAGGCGTAGGAGCGCACCCGGGCGCGATGGGCCTTCCCGCGGAGCGACGTTTCCGATAGTCCTGGCGTTTGTCGGTAAGGCCTCTCGCGCCCAAGGGCGCTCCTACGAAGCTTTTGCGGTCGCGAGTTTGTAGGTCCGTGGGACAGCCCGATGCAGGCAGCGCCCTGGTAAGGCGTAGGAGCGCACCCGGGCGCGATGGGGCCTTCCCGCGGAGCGACGTTTCCGATAGTCCTGGCGTTTGTCGGTAAGGCCCCTGCGGCCGCAGGCGCTCCTGCGGCGTGGATGCGATCCGGGGGTTCTGGCCTAGCGAGCGTGCTGGAGAAGCCAGCTGGCCGCGCCGATGACGCCGAGCTGGCCGTGTTCGACGATGCGCACCGGCACCTGCTGCAGCGCCGGGCGCAACGTGCCCTTGTCGAGCAGGCGGGTGACGAAGTCGCTGGCGGCGATGAAGTCGGCGATCTGCGGCAGGAATCCGCCAGCCAGATAGACGCCGCTGCGAATGCCATACAGCAGCATCATGTCGCCGACCACGCTGCCCATGAAGCCGCAGAACGCCTGCAGCGCGTCGCGCGCGAGCACGTCGTTGCCGGCCAGCGCAGCGGCGGTGACATCGGCCGGGCCGGCATGGGTGGCCCGCTCGCCGCGCAACACGGCCAGTGCGTGATAGAGATTCAGCAGCCCCGGGCCGGACAACAAGGTCTCGGTGCCGACATGCGTGCGGGTGCGCCGCAGTTCCTGCAGCAGGGCCACTTCCAGATCGCTGGCGGCGGCGAGCGCCGCGTGGCCGGCCTCGGTCGGCAACACCACCGGATGGGCGCCATTGGGGATCCATACCGCCGCGCCCAGGCCGGTGCCCGGGCCCAGCACCAGCGCCGGGCCGGGCGCGCCCTGCGCCGGGCCGGAGAGCTGCATCACCTGACTGCCGGTCATGTAGTTGGCCGCGTAGCCGACCGCCTCGAAATCGTTGACCAGATGAAGCACCTGCATGCCGAGCTGGCGACGGATCTGTTCCGGTGCCAGCACCCACGGCAGGTTGGCCGTGATCACGCTGCCGTCTTCGAGCGCGTATCCGGCACTGGCGATCACGCCGCGCTGCACCGGCGCACATCCCAGTTCGGCGAAGAACGCGGACATGATGTCGGCCAGGCCCGGGTAATCGGCGCAGCGGTACTTGCGGTAGTCCAGCACCGTGACCGGCTTGCCTGCATCGGCGCTTTCGCAGACCAGCGCCAGGCGCACATGCGTCCCTCCCACGTCTGCGGCAACGAAGGTGTCGGGGCGCGGAAAGGCCACCGCTTCCATTGGGCTGCTTGCGCTCACGCATTCTCCTGTTAAGTGGCAGCGGGCTGGCGTCGAGTCCCGTTGTCCGACGAACGGCAGCGGGTAGACAACGTTGTCAGTAATTGCCGTGTAACGCAACCGTGGAGCGCACAATCACGGCGATCCAGGGCCGCCCCCATCATCCGCGAAAAATCCGCACGCATGACAACGATTCCGGCACAAATTTCGCCAGACGCTGCGACACAAAACGTTTCCAGCATTGAAAGCGCCAATCGACCCGGCACGGCAGACGCACGGGCACGCGCGGCTGGTCGACTAAGTCGACGATCGCGCTGCAAAAATGCTGCATTGCAGCGCAATCGCAGCTGCATCAGAGATCTGTGACGACGTGTTGACAACGCTGTCAGCGCTACGCGAGACTCGGTCCAAATCGGGGTTCTGGCAGGAGGGGCCATGGACTGTTCGGTACTGAAGAACGGCTCTTCCCTTCCCTGCTGATTCCAGGTTCGCGGGTCCTGCGTCATCAGACGCCGGGCTCGCCGATATCGCGTTCGCTCCACCGCTTCACCACACGGGGGACACCTCCTCTACCACGCGAATCGACACCGCCCGCTGCCGTTGCCGAGCACGGAGTTGCGATCACCGCGATCGGTCAGGGCGTGTTGTTTTGCCGGCCACGCCGAGCGCGATGCCTTTCCACGGTGCGCGCTCACAGCACTAACCAACGAGGTTTAGCCATGCACAGCCGCACCACGACGTTAGCACTCTGTATCACCGCCGCTCTGTACTGCTCCGGCTCTGCAATGGCTGCCGGACAAGAACAACAGGCGCCTGCGGGCGCATCCTCGGCCACCACCGAGCTGGACACCATCACCGTCACCGGCTATCGCGCATCGCTGGAAAAGAGCCAGGCGGTCAAGCGCTCGGCCAACTCCATCGTCGATGCCATCAGCGCCGAAGACATTGGCAAGTTCCCGGACATCAATGCGGCCGAATCGCTGTCGCACCTGCCAGGCATCAGCGTCGACCGCCAGTTCGGCGAAGGCGAAAAGGTCAGCATCAACGGCACCGACCCGGCGTTGAACCGCGTGCTGCTCAACGGCCAGACCATCGCGTCCGGTGACTGGGGCGGTAACCCGACCGACACCAGCGGCCGTACCTTCAACTACACCCTGCTGTCGCCGGAAATCATCGGCCTGATGGAGGTCTACAAGACCCCCGAGGCGCGTATCGACGAAGGCTCGATCGGCGGTACCGTGATCGTGCATACCCGCAAGCCGCTGGAGCTGCCCAAGAACACCATCCGCGGCTCGATCGGCTACAACTACAACGATCGCTCGGAAGAAGGCAATCCGCGCGGTTCGGCGCTGTGGAGCTGGAAGAACGACGACGAGACCTTCGGCGCGTTGATCTCCGCCACACACGACAAGCAGGACCTGGCGCGCGCCGGTATCGAATACTTCGGCTACACCACCGGTGCCGGCATTCCGCCGACCGCAACCATCACTGGCGACGGCAGCGATGTGGCTACCGCACGTGTGCCCGCCGGCATCAGCAGCGCGTTCTTCCAGCAGACCCGTGAGCGCAGTGGCCTGCAGGGCGCGTTGCAGTGGAAACCCGACGAGCAGAACGAGTTCAACCTGACCGGTCTATACATCAAGGGCAAGTACAACAATTTCAGCCAGGCGCGTTATGTGTGCCCGGCCTGTAACGACGACCGCCAGAAGATCACCCAGGCAAACGTACAGAACGGCGTGGTAACCTCGGCCACCGTCAGCGACGGTGCCGCCGGTCAGCCGTATGCGCAGCTGGATGCCAACTACCGCGAAAGCACCGTCACCACCAAGAGCCTGAACCTGCGTCACGACTGGTCCGGCGAAAAGTGGGTGTTCACCACCCAGGCCGGTTACACCGAAGCGACCGGCGGCAAGAACCCCGAGTACCTGATGAAGTTCCTGATGCAGGACGGCGGGTACAACTACGCGTTCGACGGCCGCAACACCTCGGTCAACTACGACAACGGCGGCGCCTCCAACTGGGCATTGCCGGGCAACCCTGCAGGTCTTGCGCCGGGCCAGGAAGGCAATATCCCGGGCACCAACACCGGCATCATGCAGGCCGGCGGTATCGCTTACCAGAAGAGCAAGGACGATGAGAAGTACTTCCAGTGGGACGCTTCGCGCGATCTGGAATGGGGCCCGTTCACCAAGCTGCAGTTCGGCTACAAGTACATCAACCACAACAACGGTGTGGACGCGCGCGGCAACCGCATCAACACCACCGACCCGGTATCGTTGACGCAGTTCAATCCGGGCACCACGCCGAGCAGCCTGTACGACGGCCTGGGCGCCAGCGGCGACCTGACCACCTGGCCGACCGCCAACCTGGGTGCCGTGCGCAGCTACCTGCTGTCGCAGCCGCAGGGCGCATACCGCACCGACTTCGGCGCCTCGTTCGACGTCAAGGAAATCACCCAGAACGTCTATACGCAGTTGAACTTCGAGTCGGGCCAGTGGCGCGGTAACGTCGGCGTGCGTCTGGTGGACACCACCGACAAGTCGCAGTTCTGGCAGAGCAACGACGGCGGCACCAGCTTCCAGCGCGTTGCCGAGACCAACGACTACCGCAAGGCGCTGCCGAGCTTCAACATCGCCTACGACATCACCGACGACACCGTGCTGCGCTTCTCGGCGGCCAAGGTCATCGCACGTCCGCGTTACGCCGACCTGGCCGGTACATTCACCGTCAACAGCGGCAACGGCAACCTGACTGCCAACGGCGGCAACCCGGATCTAAATCCGTACGAATCCACCAACTACGATCTGGCGGCCGAGTGGTACTTCGCACCCTCCAGCATGTTGTCCGGTGAAGTGTTCTATCGCGACATCAGCTCCTACATCGTCAACACCACGGTCACCCAGCAGCTGAATCCGGCACCGCCGGCCATCGCTGGCCTGTACCAGGTGACCACGCCGGTGAACGTGTCCGATGCCAAGGTCAAGGGCGTGGCGGTCAACTACCAGCAGACCTTCGGTCTGGGCTTCGGCTTGCAGGCCAACTACACGTTCGCCGAGTCCGACTCCAGCTCCGGTCTGAACCTGCCGTACCTGTCGCGCGATACCTACAACGTGATCCCGTACTGGGAACACGGCGACTGGACCGTGCGTGTGAACTACAGCTACCGCTCCAAGTACTTCACCCAGATCGGCCGCCTGGAATCGCGTGACTTTGCCGATGCCTACAAGCAGCTGGATCTGAATGCCTCGTACCAGATCACCGATTACATGGGCATCACCTTCGGAGCGACCAACCTGCTGGATTCCACCTACCGGGTCTTCAGCAACACGCGTGATACCCCCACGGCGTTCTACAAGAACGGCCGCGGCTATCAAGCCCAGCTCAACTTCAAGTTCTGATGTAGCACCGGCGCGCCACCGACCCTCCACGGTGGCGCGCTTTTTTTGAGCTGTGCGTTGCATGCAGCGCACAGCGCGATGTTGTAACAAGGAGTGGTACTGGCCACGCCCCTTCGCGGTTGAGGGAGCATGGCCAGGCCCGCTTTTGCCATCCACGCACGGTTGCAACATGGCCGACGCGTTTCGCTTACAGGAGTGCAGTTCCCATGACGACCGATAGCCGCGTGTTTGCGGCTCCATCCCGCCGCCACGCCGGAGCTGCACCCAGGAGTCTAGCGCTCGCGCTCGGTCTGCTGCTCGCGTTGCCCGCCGTGCATGCGAGTGTCGCGCAATCGCCCACCGCGTCGACCGCCACCACGCTCAGCCCTGAGGTGATCGACCAGCAGTGGCTTGATGCCACTGCCAAGTACGCGCCCGAACGCGAACGCCTGGTGCACGAAGCCGAGGCCGGCGCACGCAGGGGACCGTTCCGCCCCGACTGGGCCGCGCTGAAGGCGTATCAATCGCCGTCGTGGTACGACAATGCCAAGTTCGGCATCTTCATCCATTGGGGTGTGTTCTCGGTGCCGGCGTTCGGCAGCGAGTGGTATTCGCGCAACATGTATCTGCAAGGCTCCAAGGAATTTGCCCATCACGTGGCCACCTACGGCCCGCAGGCCAGCAGCGGCTACAAGGATCTGATCCCCAAGTTCACCGCGCCCAAGTTCGACCCCAATGGCTGGGCCAAGTTGTTCCGTGAGTCCGGCGCACGCTATGTGGTGCCGGTGGCCGAGCACCATGACGGCTTTGCGCTGTACGACTCCAAGCTGTCCGACTGGACCGCGATGAAAATGGGGCCCAAGCGCGACCTGCTGGGCGAGTTGTCCAAGGCGATTCGCGCGCAGGGGCTGCACTTCGGCTTGTCCTCGCACCGCGCCGAACACAACTGGTTCTTCGATGGCGGGCGCAAGTTCGACTCAGACGTCAACGACCCACGCTATGCCGCGCTGTACGGCCCGGCGCAGGTACGCTTGCCGGGCAAGGACGACGCCGACGTGGCCAACGACTGGACGCCGGTCTCGCAGGCCTGGCTGGACGACTGGCTGGCGCGTACCACCGAGTTGATCGACACCTATCAACCGGACCTGATCTATTTCGATTGGTGGATTGCCCATCCCACCTTCCGCCGCAGCCTGCCGACGATGCTGGCGTATTACTACAACCAGGGCGCGGCGCGTACCGAGGCCGACCGCGGAGTGGTGGTGAACTACAAGCTGGGCGCCTTCCCGGAAGGTGCCGGCACGCTGGATATCGAGCGCGGCCAGCTCACCGGCATCCATCCCACGCATTGGCAGACCGACACCTCGGTGAGTAACGCCTCGTGGGGCTATATCGAAAACGACACCTACAAGTCGCCCACCTTCATCATCCACATGCTGGCCGATGTGGTGGCCAAGAACGGCAACCTGATGCTCAACATCGGCCCGCGTGCGGATGGCTCGATACCCGACACCGAGCGCGGCATCCTGCTGGCGATCGGTCGTTGGCTCAAGACCAATGGCGGCGCGATCTACGACAGCACGCCGTGGCGCGTGTATGGTGAAGGCCCCACCGAAGTGGTGGGCGGCACCTTCCAGGACGTCAAGACCAAGCCGTACACGGCTGAAGATTTCCGCTTCACCACCCGCGATGGCGCGTTGTATGCGATCGAGCTCGGCTGGCCGAGCAATGGCGAAGCGGTGATCCGCTCGCTCAACGCCGCCGATGGCGTGCGCGCAGTGACCTTGCTGGCCAACGGCAAGAAGATCCCGTTCGAACAGCGCGCCGATGGCCTGCACCTGCGGCTTCCGGTCAAGCCGGTCGGCGAGAGCGCGTATGTGTTCCGCATCGACCTCTCTTCCCCCACTCCCTGACGGATGTTGTCTTTCATGAGCAAGCGATTGACCTGGATGTTCCTTGCGCTGGCACTGGCCTGCGCCCCGGCCCTGGCCAAGAATCCCACGGCGTTGTTCTATCTGATGAACACGCAGAAATCGACCAACTCGTTCATTGCCAATGTCGACAAGATCGATGTGGTGGTGCCCACCTGGTACGGCGTTGACCAGAACGGCCTGGTCAACGGCACGCCCAATATGTACCTGTACGACATCGCCAAGCAGCACAAGTTGCGGGTGATGCCGATCCTGTCGATGACCACCGGCCGCGACGGCTTTCACAAGCTGATGCACGACGAAGCCGCCAAGAAGCGCATGATCGAATCGCTGCTGATCCACGCCAAGCAGCACAAGTACTACGGCTTCCAGTTCGATTTCGAAAACATCGCCTGGACCGATCGCGATGCCTACACCTTGATGGTGAAGCAGACCGCAGACGCGCTGCACAAGGCCGGTTTCAAGATGTCGGTGGCGGTGGTGCCCAATGCACCGGGCCATGCCGAAGGTGGCCAGTTCTCCAAGTGGATGTGGGAATACTGGCGCGGTGCCTACGACCTCAAGGCGCTGGGCCAGGCTGCGGATCTGGTCAGCATCATGACCTACGACCAGCACACCCGCTGGACCACGCCCGGCCCGGTCGATGGCATGGTGTGGATGAAGAAGCACCTGGATTACGCCATCACCCAGGTGCCGAAGGAAAAGCTGTCGCTGGGTATCGCCACCTACGGCTACCGCTGGTACACCGGCAACCCGGTGAAGGAAGACGGCACCGAAGCGTCGAACATCGCAGCCGCGTATATCGATGCCGACGAATCCTTCCCGCTGGCGATCGAACAGAACGCCACCGTGCAGTGGGATCCAGTCGAACAGGAGTCGTGGTTCTATTTCTATCGCGACGACATGCGCGAGTGGGTGTTCCGCCCGGACGCACGCAGCTTCAAGGCCCGTTACGAGCTGACCAAGCAGTACGGCCTGGAAGGTTTCAGCTGCTGGGTGCTGGGCGCCGAAGACCCCAAGGTGTGGGACGAGCTGCCGACTGCGCAGCGTTGATCATCGACTGCAGGCGGGCGCGCGGCGATGAAGCGTGCGCCAGTCCCTGCGTGATCCGTGGCGGCCTTGCTACTGTGCAGGGCTGCCGCGCTTCGATGTCTTCGGCAGGATCGAGCAAGGCTGTCGATGCGATATGGTGTCGTTCCACTTGGCTGCGCGCATGCAACAGTGCGGCCATACGCTCTCCGTCATCCCGGGATGTGATTGCATGATGTCCAACCTCAGCCGTACGCCGCGCATGCTGTTGTCGAAGGCGCTGTTGATGGACAGGCGAGCAGCGTACCTGCCGTCACTCACGACATTACCGTTGCGGTTGCTTGCGTTGTCGCTGGCCGTACTGGCGCTGGCCGGATGCGGCAAGCGCGAGGCAGGCACGGCGCCGGCGGTGGCAAGCGCGGGCGCTGCGGTGGCGCCGGCGTCCGCCACGGCACCGTTGCCGCTGATTCCCGCACCGGTGGAGGCCAAACGCAGTGCCGGCAGTTTTACCGTCGGCACCGGCACGGTGATTTCGATCCCCGCTGGCGATGCCGACACGCGGCGCAGTGCCGAGCATCTTGCCGGCCTGCTCAAGCGTACGCGTGGGCTCGCACTGGAAGTGCGTGCAGAAGCAACGCCCTCGCCCGCCAGCATCCGTCTGCAACGCAACGCGCAGGCCGCGGTGACACACCCGGAAGGCTATCGCCTGGACGTGGATGCCAACGGCATCCGTATCGACGCGCGCGACGGTGCCGGACTGTTCCATGGCGCCATCAGCGCCTGGCAGTTGATGACCCCGGATGCGCGCAAGGGCGCGGTGGCCGTGCCCGCGGTCGCCATCCGCGACTGGCCACGTTTCGGTTGGCGTGGCCAGCATCTGGACGTGGCCCGTCACTTCCACGATGTGGACACGGTCAAGCATGTGCTCGATGCGATGGCCGTGCACAAGCTCAACGTCCTGCACTGGCATCTGACCGACGACCAGGGTTGGCGCATCGAGATCAAGCGGTACCCCAAGCTCACCGAGGTCGGTGCCTGGCGCACGCCGCCGGGTGCCGGCCGGCACGGCACGCCGGAGCGCTCCGGTGGCTTCTACACGCAGGAACAGATCAGCGAAATCGTCGCGTATGCCGCACGCCTGCATATCACCGTGCTGCCCGAGCTGGACATGCCCGGCCATGCGCAGGCAGCCGTTGCCGCCTATCCGGAAGAAGTGGGCGTGCCCGGTGTGCGCACCCAGGTGGGCGTGGACTGGGGCGTCAACCCGTATCTGTTCAACACCAGCGAACGCAGCCTGACCTTCATCACCAATGTGCTGGACGAAGTGTTGACATTGTTCCCCTCGACCTACATCCACATCGGCGGCGATGAGGCGGTGAAGGATCAGTGGGAAGCCTCGCCTGCGGTGCGCGCGCAGATGCGCAAGCTCGGGGTCAAGGACGCCCACGCAATGCAAGGCTGGTTCAACGAGCAGCTGGCCGCCTACCTCACCCGGCACGGCCGGCGCATGATCGGCTGGGATGAAATTCTGGAAGGCGGCGTGCCGACGAGTGCGTCGGTGATGTCGTGGCGCGGCGTCGAAGGTGCGGTGACCGCGGCCAGGCAAGGCCACGATGTGGTGCTGGCACCGGGCGACTGGCTGTATCTGGACAATTTGCAGACCACGCGCAGCGACGAACCGAACGGTCGCCTGACGGTGCTGCCGTTGTCCAAGGTCTACGCGTTCGACCCGGTGCCGGCCGATCTCACCGCCGACCAGGCCAGGCACGTGCTGGGCGCGCAGAGCGCGTTGTGGTCCGAATACATCCCCTCGCGCTGGCATGTGGATCACGCGTTGTTTCCGCGTCTGTCCGCGGTAGCAGAGATGACCTGGTCGCCGGTGGCAGCGCGCGACTGGAACAACTTTCTGGCGCGCCTGCCGGCACAGCTGCAGCGCTACAAGGCGCTGGGCATCGACTACAGCGACGGTGCCTTCGCCGCGGAGATCGCCCTGGAAAACGGCCCCAACCCGGTGCTGGCCGGCGGCCCGGCCAAGGTGGCGCTGAGCACGCAGACCGGCGCCGGCGTGCTCCACTACACCGTAGACGGCAGCGACCCGACGCCTGCATCGCCGCGCTACCAGGCACCCTTCGCGATTCAATTGCCCACCACGGTCAAGGCCACTGCGTTCACCGCCGATGGCATGCCGCTGGCGGCGACGCGCAGCCGTAGCTTCGATCGCACCTCACTGTTGCGCGTGGACACGCAGGGACTGCGCCATTGCGTCGCGCAGGGCGTACTCGGCCTGCGCCTGCCGCTGCTGCCGGAGATGACCGGCGCCGACACGCCGGTCTACAACGTCGACCTGTTCCATGCCTGCCGCATGTATCCGCAGGCACGCCTGGATGGCGTCGGCGCCATCCGCATCGACGCCGCACGCCTG
Organism: Xanthomonas sp. NCPPB 1068; assembly: GCF_041479385.2. Taxonomy (NCBI): domain Bacteria; kingdom Pseudomonadati; phylum Pseudomonadota; class Gammaproteobacteria; order Lysobacterales; family Lysobacteraceae; genus Xanthomonas; species Xanthomonas sp. NCPPB 1068. Next base: position 3,355,861 of record NZ_CM192986.1, read on the forward strand.
CCCAACAACTTTGGTCTGGCGCACGAGCAATCCAAGGTGGTGCAGTACCCGGCCAACACCCGCGGCGGTGAACTGGAAGTACGCCAGGGCTGCGAGGGCGAGCTGATCGCCAGCGTGCAACTGCCGCGCAGCGACACCGTGGGCGAGCAATTCACCCTGGAAGCGCCACTGCCTGCACGCACCGGCGTCCACGATCTCTGCCTGCGCTTCACCGCGCCCATTCGCGGCCCGTTGTATGCCATCGGCGCCGTTCAATTGATTGAAACCACCGCGCAGGCGCCCCCCGCCGCCACGCGCTGATCCATCCAAGGAGATCCACCCATGCCCCTGTCGCACCGCACTGCCCCCGCCTCGTCCATGCTGACGCCCGCCCGGCTCGGGCTTGCCCTGGCCTTCGCGATCTCACAGGCCTGGGCGGCACCGCCCACGGCCGTGACCCTGGACAGCGGCTGGCAGGTGCGCCTGGTGCCGGGGCAGGAACAGGCCAAGACCTACCCCAAGGCCGCCAGCTGGATGCCGGCGCAGGTACCGGGCGTGGTGCAGACCGATCTGATCACCGCCAAGGTGGTGCCCGACCCGTTCCTGCGCGACAACGAAGGCAAGATCCAGTGGGCGGGCTTAAGCGATTGGCAGTACCAGACCCGCTTCATTGTGGATGCGGCGATGCTCAAGCGCGAGCATGTGGAACTGGTGTTCGACGGCCTGGACACGCTGGCCGAGGTCACCCTCAATGGCAAGAAGCTGCTCAGTGCCGACAACATGTTCCGGCAGTGGCGCGTGGACGCAAAGCCGCTGCTCAAGCGCGGCGACAACGTGCTGGAAATCAAGTTCCTTTCGCCGATCAAGAAGATCCAGCCATGGTTGGCCAAGCAGCCGTATGCGCTGCCGGGCGCCTACGATTCGGCGTTCGGCGATGAGCCCGATGGCCGCCATAGTTCGACCTATGTGCGCAAGGCGCCGTACAGCTACGGCTGGGACTGGGGCCCGCGCATGGTCAATGCCGGCATCTGGAAGGACGTGCGCGTGGAAGCGTGGGATGCGGTGCGCGTGGACGGGCTGCATATCGCCCAGCAACGCGTGGACGCCGACGCTGCGCAACTGCAGGCGCAACTGGAACTGCAGGCCGGCCGCAGCGGCCCGGTGCAGGTGACGCTGGATGTGCTGGGCCCGGATGGGCAAAAAGTCGGCCAGTTCACCCAGGACGCGGTGGTCGACCCGGGCCAGAACCGCATCGATCTGTCGGTGCGCATCGCCAAGCCCAAGCGCTGGTTCCCGGCCGGCTACGGCGCGCAGGACCGCTACACCTTTGTCGCCAACGTGCGCGACGCCGATGGCGACAGCCAACAGATCAAACGCGTGACCGGCCTGCGCTCGGTGGAGCTGCGCCGCGAGAAGGACAAGTGGGGCAAGAGCATGGAGATCGTGATCAACGGCATCCCGATCTTCGCCAAGGGCGCCAACCTGATCCCGCTGGACGCCTTCCCCTCGCGCGTCACCGCCGAGCGCATGCGCAGCACCCTGCAGGACGCGCGCGATGCCAACATGAACATGCTGCGCATGTGGGGCGGCGGGCATTACCAGGACGATCACTTCTACGAGGTGGCCGACGAGCTGGGCATCATGATCTGGCAGGACTTCATGTTCGGCGGCGCGGTGCCGCCGTATGACGTGGAGTTCCGCGAGAACACGCGGCAGGAGGCGATCGAACAGGTCAAGCGGCTGCGCGACCACCCCAGCGTGGTGCTGTGGTGCGGCAACAATGAAGTACAGACCGGTTGGGAAAACTGGGGTGACCGGGTCAAGTTCAAGCAATCGCTGGACCCGGAAGAACGCGCCCGGGTGGAACGCGGCATGACGACCTTGTTCGGCACGGTGTTCCGCGAAGTGGTGGCCACCTACGACAGCGATGTGCCGTACTGGGCGACCTCGCCGGGCACCAACTTCGATGGCGCTGCCGACCAGACCAATGATGGCGACATGCATTACTGGAAGGTGTGGGGCGGCCCTGCCCTGCCGGTCACCGAATACCTCAACGTCACCCCGCGTTTCATGTCCGAGTACGGACTGCAGTCGTTCCCGGACATGCGTACCGTGCGCGTGTTCGCCGATGCGGCCGACATGGACCCGGAATCGCCGGTGATGCGCGCGCACCAGAAGTTCGACAAGGGCAATGGCAACAAGCGGCTGATGCTGTACATCCGCCGCGAGTTTGGCGAGCCCAAGGATTTCGAGAGCTTCGTCTACCTGAGCCAGTTGATGCAGGCCGAAGGCATCAACCTGGCCGCCTCGCATCTGCGCGCCTCGCGCCCGCAGTCGATGGGCTCGCTGTACTGGCAGCTCAACGACGTGTGGCCGGGCGCGTCGTGGTCCAGCGTGGATTACTACGGCCGCTGGAAGGCGCTGCAGTACCACGCGCGCCGCTTCTACGCGCCGGAAATGATCGCCGCGCTGCGCAACGACAAGGGCCAGACCAAGGTCTCGCTGGTGTCCGACCGCACCACGGCCCTGGATGCGCGCTGGCGCATGCGGGTGATGGGCATGGACGGCAAGGTGCTGAGCAAGCGCGAGCAAAAGGCCACCCTCAAGCCGCTGAGCAGCCTGCAGGTAGGCGACTTCAGCGATGCGCAACTGCTGGGCAAGGCCGACCCCAAACGCAGCTATGCGGTGTTCGAGCTGCTGGAAGGCGACACGCTGCTCTCGCGCGAAGTGGTGTTTTTCGCCCCAGCCAAGCAGCTGGCCTTGCCGACTGCGAAGATCGACAGCCAATGGCGCGCCGATGGCGATGGCTACGCGCTGACCCTGACCAGCGACACGCTGGCGCGCGAGGTGTGGCTGTCGTTCGGCGATCTGGACGTGACCGTGGCCGACAACGCGTTCGACCTGCTGCCGGGCGAGCCGCTGACGCTGCACGTGGCCAGCAAGCTGCCGATGGCGCAGGTGCAGGCTGCGTTGCAGGTACGCGACCTGGCATCGACGCTGGCCGGTGCGCCGCCGGAGCCACCGGAGGCAGCGGCGGCGAAATGAGGGATGGGATGGCCCTCATCTTGAGGAACGGAATGGCCCTCATCCGCCCTTCGGGCACCTTCTCCCGCCAGGCGGGAGAAGGAGACGATGACCTGCCAGGCGAGAGGAGGAGGCGACGTCCTGCCATGCGTGCGCTCGGATGCGTGCCTTGCTCCTCGCTTGCGTGCCATCGGATGCCTGCCTTTCTCCTCGCTCGCGTGCCCTCGGATGCCTGCCTTGCTCCTCGCTCGCGTGCCCTCGTCTCGCGCTGGATGTCCTTCTCCCGCTGGCGGGAGAAAAGGAAGCGATGTTCTGCCATGCGTGCGCTCGGATGCATGCCTTGCGCCTCACTTGCGTGCCATCGGATGCCTGCCTTCCTCCTCGCTCGCGTGCCTCGTCTCGCGCTGGATGTCCTTCTCCCGCTGGCGGGAGAAGGTGCCCCGCAGGGGCGGATGAGGGCGCACCGCGCCGCCAGCAACAGCCACCCACCCAACGGCGCGCATGACACCGCCGCGCCGCATCCCCACCCTGCCGCAGCCCCTTGCGGCACTCACAGAACAACGCCCGGCGGATCTCACCGCTGCGCAGGAGTAGATCGATGTCATCCGTGTTTGTCTCGCGTCTTGCCATGGCACTGAGCCTGAGCCTTGGCCTGCCCTGTCTCGCACTCGCCACGCCCGCCGACCGCGGCAGCACGCCCGAACAGCGCGCCGCCGCGCTGGTGGCGCAGATGAGCCGCGACGAAAAGGTCGCCCAGGCCATGAACGATGCACCGGCGATTCCACGCCTGGGCATCCCCGCCTACGAATGGTGGAGCGAAGGCCTGCACGGCATCGCCCGCAATGGCTATGCCACGGTGTTTCCGCAGGCCATTGGCCTGGCGGCGAGCTGGAACACCACACTGATGCAGCAGGTGGGCACTGTGGTCTCCACCGAGGCGCGCGCCAAGTTCAACCAGGCCGGCGGCCCCGGCAAGGACCACCCGCGCTACGCCGGGCTGACCATCTGGTCGCCCAACATCAACATCTTCCGCGACCCGCGCTGGGGCCGTGGCATGGAAACCTACGGCGAGGATCCTTTCCTCACCGGGCAACTGGCGGTCGGTTTCATCCGCGGTTTGCAGGGCGATGATCTCGACCACCCGCGCACGATCGCCACGCCCAAGCACATCGCCGTGCACAGCGGCCCGGAGCCGGGGCGGCATGGGTTCGATGTGGATGTCTCGCCGCGCGATGTGGAGGCGACTTACACGCCGGCCTTCCGCGCGGCGCTGGTCGAGGGCCAGGCCGGCTCGGTGATGTGTGCGTACAACTCGCTGCACGGCACCCCGGCGTGCGCGGCCGACTGGTTGCTCAACGGCCGCGTGCGTGGCGATTGGGGCTTCAAGGGCTTTGTGGTCTCCGACTGCGATGCGGTGGACGACATGACCCAGTTCCATTACTTCCGCCCCGACAATGCCGGCTCGTCCGCCGCAGCGCTCAAGGCCGGGCACGATCTCAACTGCGGGCATGCCTATCGCGACCTCGGGACCGCCATCGAACGCGGCGAAGTGGACGAGGCGCTGCTGGATCAATCGCTGGTGCGCCTGTTTTCCGCACGCTATCGGCTGGGCGAACTGGAAGCCCCGCGCAAGGATCCGTATGCGCGGCTGGGTGCCAAGGACATCGACAGCCGCGCCAACCGTGCGTTGGCCTTGCAGGCGGCTGCCGAATCGATCGTGCTGCTCAAAAACGCCAATGCCACGCTGCCGCTGAACGCCGGCACGCGGCTGGCGGTGGTCGGCCCAAATGCCGATGCACTGGCCGCACTGGAGGCCAACTACCAGGGCACCTCCGCTGCGCCGGTGACGCCATTGCTCGGCCTGCGCGAGCGCTTCGGCATCCAGCAGGTGAGCTACGCGCAAGGCGCGCCGTTGGCTGCCGGCGTGCCGGGCATGATTCCGGAGACCGCACTGCGCAGCGACGGCAAACCGGGGCTGCGTGGCGAATATTTCGACAACGTGGACATGAGCGGCGCGGCACGCGTGGTGCGGCAGGACCGCGTGGTGAGCTTCAACTGGGACCAGGTCGCCCCGGCCAAGGGCGTACCGGCGGATCGTTACGCCGTGCGCTGGAGCGGCGAACTGCTGCCGCCCGGTGCCGGCGACTACACCCTGGCGGTGCGCGTGGCGCGCTGCTTCGATTGCAGCGGCCACGACCCGGTGCGGCTGTACATCGACGACAAGCTGGTGGTTGCCGGCAATGCCGAAGACAAGCACGTGCCGGCCGGCATGCACAACGCCGACGGCCGCAGCGTGGAAACCGTGCTGCATTTCGACGATACCCGCCCGCGCAAGATCCGCCTGGAAATGGAACACCGCGGCCAGGACCAGGGCGTGCGCCTGGAATGGCTGGCTCCTGCCGCGGCGCAACTGGCCGAAGCGGAGCAGGCCGTGGCACAGGCCGACGCGGTGGTGGCGTTTGTCGGACTGTCGCCGGATGTGGAAGGCGAAGAGTTGCGCATCGATGTGCCCGGCTTCGACGGCGGCGACCGCAACGACATCGCCCTGCCCGCCCCGCAGCAAGCCCTGCTTGAACGCGCAAAGGCCTCCGGCAAGCCGCTGGTGGTGGTGTTGATGAGCGGCAGCGCCGTGGCGGTGAACTGGGCCAAGACCCACGCCGATGCGATCGTGGCCGCGTGGTACCCGGGCCAGTCCGGCGGCACCGCGATTGCCCGTGCGCTGGCCGGTGACGACAACCCCGGCGGGCGCCTGCCAGTGACGTTCTACCGCTCCACCAAGGACCTGCCGGCGTACGTCAGCTACGACATGAAGGGCCGCACCTATCGCTACTTCAAGGGCGAGCCGCTGTTTCCGTTCGGCTACGGGCTGAGCTACACCAGCTTTGCGTATGCGCCGCCGCGCCTGTCCACCACCACGCTGCAGGCCGGCAGCACGCTGCAGGTGACCACCACCGTGCGCAATACCGGCACGCGCGCTGGCGATGAAGTGGCACAGGTGTATCTGCAATACCCGGACCGCCCACAGTCGCCGCTGCGCAGCCTGGTCGGCTTCCAACGCGTGCACCTCAAACCGGGCGAACAGCGCGAACTCAGCTTCACGCTGGATGCGCGTGCGCTGAGCGACGTGGACCGCGCCGGACAACGCGCGGTGGAAGCCGGCAACTACACGCTGTTTGTCGGCGGCGGGCAGCCGGGCACCGGCGTAGCCGGCGATGCGGCGGCGTTCTCGATCTCGGGGCGTTCGCCGTTGCCGAAGTAGGCGCCGCATCGAGCGGACGCACGCGGTCGCCGGCCATGCCGGCGCAGGTGGACAACAGGTGCGCGGACGTCGGTGAAGTGTCGACGGCGCACCACGCCTGCTGGAGGCAGCGACGTGCATGCCTACGCCCCCCTGTCGGCGCGTTGATCGGCACTGACGATGCCCGCTGCAAGGCGGCCGGAGCGAGTGCCGATGTGCGGGCTGCAGCCCGGAGGCCGTGGCGCCCGGCGGGCGTTCTCGAAGACGGGTCGCGGCCTGCGTGCAGGTGGGCAGCCGCGGACCAGCCCGCCACTCCGCCATCGAAACGGTCCGCATACGGCGACGAATTGTGCGGACGCACTATGCACATTCGGCGCACACGTTGTATGGTCATCGAGAATTGGTCATGCATAGGTCTCATCGTGCCGGCTGCCGTGTGGCGGCCGCCAGCGCAGGGATGAGGGTCGTGCGGATCGCAGGTCGAACCATGGAGTCTTGAGGTCATGCATACCCGCCGCGACATCCTTCAGCTGCTCGGCGCCAGCGCCGGCGCCGGCTTGCTGGCCAGCGCCCTGCCTGCGTTCGCGGCCGCGCCTGCCGCAGGTGCGTCCGCTGCCGGCGGCGCATTCGTCAGCAAGCGCCCGCCCAAGGCGCAGCGCCGCTTCGTCAGCAAGGCGGTCGAGCAGCAGATCGTGCAGATCAAGGCGCAGATCGCCGACCCGGAACTGGCCTGGCTATTCGAGAACTGCTACCCCAACACGCTCGACACCACCGTGGAAACCGGCACCCGCAACGGCAAGCCGGACACCTTCGTCATCACCGGCGACATCCATGCGATGTGGCTGCGCGATTCGTCCGCGCAGGTGCACCCGTACGTGCCGCTGGCCAGGCGCGACCCGGCGTTGCGCCGCATGTTCCATGGCCTGATCCAGCGCCAGGCCGCGTGCATCAAGCTCGACCCCTACGCCAACGCCTTCCTCCCCGATGGCCAGACCCAGCGCCTGAAGTGGTCGCTCAACGACATCACCGAGATGAAGCCCGGCGTGGGCGAGCGCAAGTGGGAAGTGGATTCGCTGTGCTACCCGATCCGCATCGCGCACGAATACTGGCGCGCCACCGGCGATGCCGCACCGTTCGACGACGACTGGCGCGAAGCGATGCACGTGGTGGTGCGCACCTTCCGCGAGCAGCAGCGCAAGGACAACCGCGGCCCGTATGTGTTCCAGCGCCCCTCCCCGCTGGCCACCGAAACCCTGGTGCTGGAAGGCTACGGCCAGCCGACCAAACCCAACGGCATGATCCATTCGATGTTCCGCCCGTCCGACGACGCCTGCGTGTTTCCGCTGTTCGTGCCGGCCAACCTGTTTGCGGTGACCTCGCTGCGGCAATTGGCCGCGATGAGCACGGCATTGCATCGCGACACGACTTTCGCCGCCGACTGCACCGCACTGGCCGATGAAGTGGAAACCGCCACCCGCCAGTTCGGGCAGCTGCGCGACAGCGATGGGCAGGCGTACTGGGCATTCGAAGTGGACGGCTTCGGCAACCAGCTCTTCATCGACGACGCCAACGCCCCCGGCCTGCTCAGCCTGGCCTACCTGGGCTGCTGCGATCGCGCCGACCCGGTGTTCCTGCGCACGCGCCAGCTGGCCTGGAGCGAGCGCAACCCATATTTCTCGCGCGGCACCGCCGCAGAAGGCGTGGGCAGCCCGCACAGCGGCATGGGCACCATCTGGCCGATGTCCATCGTGCAGTACGCGCTGGTCAGCGACGACGACGCACAGCTGCGCCAATGCCTGCAGTGGCTGAAAACCACCCACGCCGGCACCGGCTTCATGCACGAGGCGTTCGACAAGGACACCCCGAGCACCTTCACCCGCGACTGGTTCGCCTGGGCCAACACCTTGTTCGGCGAACTGATCATCGACCTGCATCAACGCAAACCCCAGCTGCTGCGTAGCGCCTGATGTTGCGAAGGGCTCGACCGCCCTTCGCATGCGTCACCGCGCAGCGCTTGATCTTCCCTTCTCCCGTCGGGAGAAGGTGCCCGAAGGGCGGATGAGGGGACGGCGCACCCACTTCGCGACATCAGAGACCACACACATGGCAACACGACGCGGTTTTCTCCAAGGCGCCATCGCCGCCGCCCTGTTCGGCAGCGTCGGCCTGCCCGGCATGGCCCGCGCGCGCGCCGGCAACTACGCGCTGCCGGCCGACGCGCGCACCCGCGCCGATCTCACCCGCCATGTGGATGTGTTCATCGGTACCGGTGGCCACGGCCACACCTTCCCCGGCGCCACGCTGCCGTTCGGCATGGTGCAGCTGAGCCCGGACACCTACAACGCGGTATGGGATTCGTGTTCGGGCTATCACGAGTCCGACGGCTCGATCATGGGCTTCTCGCACACGCATCTGTCCGGCACCGGCATCGGCGACATGCTGGACTTCCTGCTGGTGCCCGCCACCGGCGAAGTCAGGCTGGTGCCCGGCCCGCTCGACAATCCGGACGCCGGCTACCGCTCGCGCTACGACCATGCCGATGAAGCCGCATCGCCCGGTTACTACCGCGTACGCCTCAAGGACAGCGGCGTGCATGCCGAGCTCACCGCCACCGCGCGCGCAGGCCTGCACCGTTACCACTTCCCCAAGGGCAAGCCGGCCCACGTGCTGCTGGACCTGTGCCACGGCATGCAGGACAAACCGGGCATCCCCACCCGCGTCAGCGATGCGCAGCTACGCGTGGTCGATGCGCAGACCCTCACCGGCGGGCGTCGCGTCTATCAATGGGCCAAGGGGCGTTACATCTACTTCGCGCTGCGCGTCTCACGCCCATTCGCGCGCGTGCAGCTGTACAACGAAGACCAACCGCTGGCTGCCGATGCGCGCAGCAGCGACGGCGTGCATCTCAAGGCCGCACTGCACTTCCTCGATGCATCCGACGCCCCGCTGCTGATCAAGGTCGGCATTTCCGCGGTCAGTGCCGACAACGCATTGGCCAACCTCGACGCCGAATTGCCCGACTTCGACTTCGCCCGCGTGCACGCACAAGCCGTGGCCGCCTGGGAAAAAGAACTGGCCCGCGTACGCATCGACAGCGACGACGACGCGCAACGGCGCATCTTCTACACCGGCCTGTATCACAGCCTGCTGGCGCCCACGCTGTTCTCCGACGTGGACAACCGCTACCGCGGCATGGACCTGCAGATCCACACCGCGCCTGCCGGCTACCACAACTACAGCACCTACTCGTTGTGGGACACCTACCGCGCCGCGCATCCGCTGCTCACGCTGGTGCAGCCCGAGCGCTTGCCCGACCTGGTGCAATGCCTGGTGCGCGGCGCCAACGAATGCCCGGACGGCGTGGGCATCTGGCCGCTGCAAGGCGTGGAAACCGGCTGCATGATCGGCTACCACTCGGCCGTGGTCCTGGCCGAAGCGCACGCCAAGGGCTTCACCGGCATCGACTACAAGGCCGCGTGGCCGGCGTACCGCAAACGGGCGATGGACGACACCACGCACGGCCTGGGCGAGTACCGCAAGCTCGGCTACATCCCTGCCGACAAGGTGGACGAAGCGGTCAGCCGCACGCTCGAATATGCCTACGACGACTGGGCCTGCGCACATCTGGCGCAAGCCGCAGGCGCCAGCGACGATGCACGCGCATTGCGTGAACGCTCGCGCAATTACCGCAACGTCTTCAATCGCGACAGCGGCTTCGTGCAGGCGCGGCTTGCCGACGGCAGCTGGGCCACACCGTTCGACCCGCGCGGCATGGGGCACATCGCCAAGTGGCGCGATTTCACCGAGTCCAATGCCTGGCAGGCCACCTTCCTCAATCAACACGACCTGTACGGCTACATGGACTTGTACGGCGGCCGCGACGGCTTCGTCGCCAAGCTGGACGAGCTGTTTTCCACCAGTTCCGAACTGCCCGCCGACGCACCGCCGGACATCGACGGCCTGGTCGGCCAGTACGCGCACGGCAACGAGCCCAGTCACCACGTGGCGTATCTGTTCGCCTACGCCGGGCAACCGTACAAGACCCAGGCGATGGTGCGCCGCTTGCTGCGCGAGCAGTACCACGACGCGCGTAACGGCCTGTCTGGCAATGAAGACTGCGGGCAGATGAGTGCGTGGTTCGTGCTCAGCGCGCTCGGCCTGTATGCGGTGGATCCGGTCAGCGGCAACTACATCGTGGGCAGCCCGCTGTTCAAGCGTGCCACGCTGGATGTGGGCAACGGCCGCACCCTGCGCATCGTGGCCAACAACAACAGCGCGCAGAACGTGTACGTGCAATCACTGACCTGGAACGGCAAGCCGCTCACCCGCGCCTGGCTGCGCCACACCGAGCTGGCCGCCGGTGGCACGCTGGAATTTGCGATGGGACCCAAACCGAACCCGGCCTTCGGCGCTGACAAGAAGGATCTGCCACCGTCGTTTGCGTAACGTGATTGCACAACTGCCGCGTGCTCCCGCAAGCGGGCATTGCTTTCCCGTCTCCCGCAAGCGGGCATCGCCTTTTCTTCTCCCGCAAGCGGGGCATTGCTTTCCCCTCTCCCGCAAGCGGGGCATTGCCTTTCCTTCTCCCGCAAGCGGGGCATTGCTTTCCCCTCTCCCGCAAGCGGGGCATTGCCTTTCCTTCTCCCGCAAGCGGGAGAAGGTGCCCGCAGGGCGGATGAGGGCAGAACGCAAACACCAGTGCCTCCATCCACCCGCACCACCGGCCCCACCTACATCGAGACCTCCATGCTGCGTACCACTCTTGCTCCCCTGGTCCTGGCCCTGGCGCTCGCGCTGCCCGCCGCTGCTGCAACGCCCCAATCCTGGCCGGCCTTCGGCACGCAGGGCACGCAGTTCGTGCGCGACGGCAAGCCTTACCAGATCCTCTCCGGCGCCATCCACTTCCAGCGCATCCCGCGTGCCTACTGGAAAGACCGCCTGCAGAAGGCGCGCGCCCTGGGCCTGAACACCGTGGAGACCTACGTGTTCTGGAACCTGGTGGAGCCGCAACAAGGCCAGTTCGATTTCGACGCCAACAACGATGTCGCCGCGTTCGTGCGCGAGGCCGCCGCGCAAAGCCTCAACGTCATCCTGCGCCCGGGTCCCTACGCCTGCGGGGAGTGGGAAGCCGGCGGCTACCCGGCCTGGTTGTTCGGCAAGGACAATATCCGCGTGCGCAGCCGCGACCCGCGCTTCCTCGCCGCCAGCCAGGCCTATCTGGACGCGGTAGCCAAACAGGTGCAGCCGCTGCTCAACCACAACGGCGGACCGATCATCGCCGTGCAGGTGGAGAACGAATACGGCTCCTACGCCGACGACCACGCCTACATGACAGACAACCGCGCCATGTACGTCAAGGCCGGCTTCGACAAGGCGTTGCTGTTCACCTCCGATGGCGCCGACATGCTCGCCAACGGCACCTTGCCCGACACCCTGGCGGTGGTGAATTTTGCGCCAGGCGAAGCCAAGAGCGCGTTCGACAAGCTGATCAAGTTCCGCCCCGAGCAACCGCGCATGGTGGGCGAATACTGGGCCGGCTGGTTCGACCATTGGGGCAAGCCGCATGCGGCAACCGATGCCAGGCAACAGACCGAAGAACTGGAATGGATCCTGCGCCAGGGCCACTCCGCCAACCTCTACATGTTCATCGGCGGCACCAGCTTCGGCTTCATGAATGGCGCCAATTTCCAGGGCAATCCCAGCGATCACTACGCGCCGCAGACCACCAGCTACGACTACGACGCCATCCTCGACGAGGCCGGGCAGCCCACGCCCAAGTTCGCGCTGATGCGCGACGCCATCACCCGCGTCACCGGCGTACAACCGCCCGCATTGCCCGCGCCGATCGCCATGGCCGCCCTGCCGGAAACCCCGCTGCGTGAATCCGCCTCGCTGTGGGACAACCTGCCCGCCCCGATCGCCATCGACACCCCGCAGCCGATGGAGCACTTCGGCCAGGATTACGGCTACATCCTCTACCGCACCACCATCACCGGCCCGCGCAAGGGTCCGCTGTATCTGGGCGACGTGCGCGACGTGGCGCGTGTGTATGTGGATCAACGACCGGTCGGTAGCGTCGAACGCCGGCTGCAACAGGTTTCCATCGATGTGGATATTCCGGCCGGCCAACACACCCTGGATGTCCTGGTCGAAAACAGCGGCCGCATCAACTACGGACCGCGCATGGCCGACGGCCGCGCCGGCCTGGTCGACCCGGTGCTGTTAAACAACCAGCCACTCACTGGCTGGCAGGCCTTCCCGCTGCCGATGCGCGCGCCCGACAGCATCCGCGGCTGGACCCGCAAGCCGGTGCAAGGCCCGGCCTTCCATCGCGGCACGCTGCGCATCGGCACGCCCACCGACACCTACCTGGACATGCGCGCCTTCGGCAAGGGTTTCGCCTGGGCCAACGGCGTCAACCTCGGCCGCCACTGGGCCATCGGCCCGCAGACCGCGCTGTATTTCCCTGCGCCGTTCCAGCGCAAGGGCGACAACACCGTGGTGGTGTTCGACCTGGACAGCACGGTCAAGCCGGTCGTGCGCGGCGTGAAGCAGCAGGTGTGGATCAAACCGAAGGACTAAAGCCCGGCCAAATCGCGCGTTAAAGGTCTGCGGCTATCGGTGGTTGGCTAGTGGTGAACCCGGCGCACGCGCAGCAGCCGGCGTGCCCAGGCACCCACGCCACCCCCAACACCAGGCAACTGCCGCAACAGCAGCACCCGACGCGGCCTTCAGACCGCGCCGCACCCGCCGTTATCAGAACGTCCGGTGCCGCTGCGCCGCCCGTACCACCAGGTATCGGACGGCGCAGATTCCAGGCAAGATCACCGGCTGACACCGTTACGGGGGCGCTCTGGTTGCTACGTGGACGGCTTGATTGCAGGTTCCAGGAGCGTTGCATGTCCTCGTCCACCGTTACGCAAGAATCCGTTCCCGCAGGTCCGGAGCACACCCAGCACGCGTTCGCAGAGCAGGTCCACAGCAAGCCGATGGGCAGCACCGAAGCGGCGCACATGATGACCTTCTTGTGCCAGACCCAGTCGGCCAGGAAGCCGCAGACACTGTTGCCGCCGCAAGTGCGCGACGACAGCAACGCCTGAGCAGTCGTCTCGATGACGGACGCCGCAGGCCAGGCCTGTGGCGGGCTGTGCGTGGGCGGCACACTCACACGTACGAACGCCGTGCTTGAACACGGCGCGTGCAGACAGGCGTTGACGCCGGCCCAGCGTGCTGACGGCCAACACATCCAGCCACGGTGACGGCCGCGCGAGTCACCTCACCGCAATCGAGAGCGACCGGCGACGACTGCCCGGCGCATCGCCCTGCCTGCGCGCTTCATGCAATGGAGTTTTCATTCAGACGCTGACGGCGATGCACCGCCACTGCCACGTGCGGCCAGCCGGCGCAGCGGAATGAGCGGGTGTCATGCGATCGTGACGTGCGCCGTGGTCGGCGACCACATGCTCCGGGAATACTGACTACACGCGGTCTTTGATGGATGATAAGAGGCTTCACATCCGCACGGGACTCGACCACGATGCGTCTGCCATGCCTGCTGATCAGCGCTGTTGCCAGCCTTGCCGCATGCACTGCGCACGCACAGGCGCCGCTGCCGCCAATCGTGCTCAGCGAGTTCATCGCCGACCCCGCACCCACACCGCAGGCGCATGCCTCCACGTTGTTGGAAACCCGCGATGGCCACCTGTTGGCCGCCTGGTTCGGCGGTGCGCATGAAGGCGCAGCGGACGTCGGCATCTGGCTCAGCCAGCGCGACGCGCAGCACTGGCAGTTACCCCGCCGCATCGCCGACGGCGCGCGTGCCGGCACCGATGGCGCGACTGTGCCGGCCTGGAACCCGGTGCTGTTCCAGTCGGCCAGCGGGCCGGTGCAGCTGTATTACAAACTCGGCCCCAACCCGCGGCAGTGGTGGGGCCTGCGCATGACCTCCAGCGACGACGGTGCGCACTGGTCGTCTCCGCAATGCCTGCCCGACGGCATCCTCGGGCCGATCAAGAACAAGCCGGTGCAACTGCCCGGCGGGCGCATCCTGGCACCCAGCAGCAGCGAAGACCGCGGCTGGCGCGCACATCTGGAATGGAGCGACGACGATGGCGCGCACTGGCAACGCGGCATGCCGCTCAACGACCCGGCGCTGATCGGCGCGATCCAGCCCAGCCTGTTGCTGCATGCGAATGGCCGCGTGCAGGCGCTGGGCCGCAGCCAGCAGAACAAGCTCTTCAGCACGTTCTCCGACGATGGCGGCCTGCACTGGCAGCCAATGCAGTTGCTCGATGTGCAAAACCCCAATTCCGGCACCGATGCGGTGCTGCTGCGCGATGGCCGCTCCCTGCTGGTCTACAACCCGGCAGTTGCCGGCAAGGACTGGTGGGAGGGACGCGGCACCCTGGCCGTGGCCGTCTCTGACGACGGCCTGCAATGGCGGCGCGTGCTGACGCTGGAAGACAGCGCCAAGGACGAATTCTCGTATCCCGCAGTGATCCAGACCCGTGATGGCCTGGTGCACATCAGCTACACCTGGAAACGCCAGCGCATCAGGCATGTGGTGATCGATCCGGCACGGCTGGGCTCTGGCGACGATGCCAGCGCTGCCAACGGCGCTGCACTGCCGCTACGCCGGTGATCGCGCCTGCGTGATCGCGGTACACGCGATGCCTTGATCGCTCGCACGTGCCGCCTGCACGCGCGCATGCCGTGGGGAACGTTGGTCATGCGTGGCCTGGCTGGGCTCAGCAGGACGGCACTGCCCGATCCATCACGCGCACCCGCGACGGCAGACCAAGGGATTCGCAAGCCGGCTGCCGCAGTCCGGGTCGGGTTCGGCAAGCCCCCTCGCACGACAAGGCATGCGCAAGGCCAGCGACTTGCGTTCGATCAATGCGGGCTGCGATCCGGCGACGTAGCTTGGAATTCCCCTCCACGCAGGATCGAACATGTCCACAGTCCCCCATCCTCCTGTTTCGCAGGACAGGCCGACGCTGGCTGTCGAAATCGTCAGCCTGGGCGGCGCCGTGTGGACGGGCCAGGCCCGGCAGGTGGAGCTCCCCGGCACGGCCGGCCGCTTCGGTGTCATGGCCGGGCATGCGCCCATGCTGGCAACCCTGCAAGAAGGCATGGCCATGATCCGCCTGCCCGACGCGCAGGCGCTCTGGATCTACGTGTCTGGAGGAGTGGTGGAAGTGCAGCCAGACAAGGTCACGGTCATCGCGGAACTTGCCGCTCCATCGCAGACCATCGCGCAGGGCCGCCTGGCAGTGGCAGCGTCGATGGATCAATCACCGATGGCCGGTGCCCTTGCGGGCAGGGCAACCGGCGAGCGGACTGCCTGAAGCAATCGGCGCGCCCGGCATTCACTCCACGATGACAGGCCGCCTGACGGCATGCGACCGACGCGTTGCGGTCGTGCGCGATGCGCCGATCCGCGCAGGCCAGACGCTATGGCGGGGCCTCGCGGACAGGCGTGCATCCCGTGACACCCCATGAGGAACCGCATATGAAAATCCCCCGGCGTCTGCAGGCTGCAGTGCAGTATTTTTCGGGTGTTGTCCCGTTTCGCATCGCACCTGCGGTGGCGACCACGGGAGTCTTGATCACCTTGCTGCTGATCCCCACACCGCAGGGGCTGAGCGAGAACGGCTGGTCACTGTTGGCGATCTTCCTGACCACCATCGTTGCGATCGTGCTCAAGGTGATGCCCATTGGTGTCATGGCGATGATGGCCATGACGATCATCGCGCTGTCCGAGGTCACCTCGGAGTCGTCGAAGGGGGCGATCGCCGACGCACTGGCCAGCCTGTCCAACCCGCTGATCTGGCTGATCGTGGTGGCGGTGCTGATCTCAAGAGGGTTGAAGAAGACGGGATTGGGAAACCGGATCGGCCTGATCTTCATCTCGCTGCTCGGGCGCAGGACGTTGGGCATCGGCTATGGACTAGCTGCATGCGAATTGATCCTGGCGCCCTTTACGCCAAGCAATACTGCCCGGGGCGGCGGCATCGTCCACCCCATCATGAAATCCATTGCGTCTGCATTTGGCTCCGAGCCGGCGCAAGGGACCGAACGGAAGATGGGTACATATCTGTCGCTGGTGAACATGCACGCCAACACCATCACCTCCGGCATGTTTCTGACCGCAACGGCGCCCAATCCGCTGGTGGTCGACTATGTGGCGAAAGTCACCAACCAGACCTTCCACCTGTCATGGACAACGTGGGCATTGTGCATGGCACTGCCGGGCCTGCTCTGCCTCGCACTCATGCCGTTGTTGTTGCTGCATATTGCGCCGCCGGAAGTCACATCCACGCCCGATGCCGTCGTATATGCCAAGACCGAGCTCACGCGCATGGGCCCGATGTCGGGCAAGGAGCGGGTCATGATCGCGACCTTCCTGCTGCTGCTCACCCTGTGGGCAAACGTACCGGCCATGCTGTTCGGACCGGCGTTGACCCTGGACCCCACCGTCGTGGCCTTCGCAGGCCTGTTCGTGCTGCTCATTACCGGGACCATCGACTGGGACGACGTGCTCGCCGAGAAAAGCGCATGGGATACCCTGATCTGGTTCGGTGCCCTGGTGATGATGGCCGAGCAACTGAACAAAACCGGCGTCATCGCCTGGTTTTCCGCTTTGCTGCGCGACGGTATCCAGGCCTCGGGCATGGGATGGGAGACCGCAGCGACGGTGCTGGTCCTGCTGTTCGTGTTCTCCCATTATTTCTTTGCAAGCACCACCGCGCATATCAGCGCAATGCTGCTTGCGTTTCTGACAGTTGGCGCCGCGCTGGTGCCCCCTGCTTATCTGATCCCGTTCCTGCTGATGATGGTGGCCGGGTCGACGATCATGATGACGCTCACGCATTACGCCACCGGCACCTCCCCCATCATCTTCGGCAGCGGCTACGTCCCGCTTGGCATGTGGTGGCGCGTCGGCCTGACCATGTGCGTGGTCGAGCTGGTGATCTACGCAACGGTAGGCAATGCATGGTGGAAGCTGTTGGGCCTCTGGTAGAGGCAAGACCGGCCTGCTGCGGCGGGTGCGTGGCGGGGACGCTTTAATCCCCCGGCTGCCGCAGTAGCTCCACCATCCGCCGCACGCGCGCCACGTCGGTGCGCTGATAGTCGCCGCCGAGATCGGTGATATGAGGATGCGGCCCAGGCACCTGCGCCGCGACCGCCCCGCGTGCGGAGGCGTGGAATTCGCAGGCGCCGGTCCTGGTCCGCAAGGCAGCGATGTTGTGTTCGGACACGCCGGCACCCGGCATGATGCCGATGCGGCCGGCCGCCTGCTGCACCAGCGCGGCGATGACGTCCACCCCCTCCACGGCGCTGGGACGCGCACCGGAAGTCAGCACACGCTCGCAGCCCAGCAAGATCGCATCCTCCAGCGCACGCGCGGGGTCCGCACTGACATCGATCGCGCGATGAAAGGTCACGCCCAGCGTGCCCGCTGCGGCGATCAACACGCGCATCGTGGCCAGATCGACCTGGCCATCACGATCCAGCGCCCCCAGCACCACGCCGTCGCAACCGATGCGCACGCACTGCTCCACATCGCGGCGCATCACCTCCACCTCGTCGGCGTTGAACACAAAATCGCCCACGCGCGGGCGGATCAGCACATACAACGGGATCTGCAGGCGCTCGCGCACCACCGCCAACGTGCCGAACGAGGGCGTCAGCCCACCGCCGTCCAGACCGCCGCAGAGTTCCACGCGCATCGCGCCGCCTTGTTGCGCTGCCACTGCCGAACCGATGGAATCGGCAGCCACCTCCAGGCCGGCCGCGCTCATGCCGCGCGCTCCTGGGTGTAGTGGCTTTCACCGGGCACCAGCAGATCCTGCCGCTGCGCATCGCACACCGCGTAGCTGAAGCCTTTCTGGATGGCGAATGCTCCCACCTCGCCACGCTTGTTCATCGCCAGAAAGCCGACCTGCAAGGTGCGCGTCAGCTCCGGCTTGCGGCGGATCAAGCGCATCACCACCTCGCGGCATGCGTCGGCAGGCGACTTGCCTTGCCGCATCATTTCCACCACCGCAAAACTGCCGACATTGCGGATCACTTCCTCGCCCACGCCGGTGGAGGTCGCACCACCCACCTCGTTGTCCACGTACAAACCCGCACCAATGATCGGACTGTCGCCGACCCGGCCGTGCATCTTCCACGCCATGCCGCTGGTGGTGCAGGCACCGGACAGGTTGCCGTGCGTATCCAGCGCCAGCATGCCGATGGTGTCGTGGTTGTCCTTGCCGCCGGGCAACTTGGCATCGCGCCAGGCGCGGTTTTCGACATTGGCTTCCGGCGAATACTTGGACGTCTTCAGCCATTCCTTCCAGGCGGCTTCCGAGCTTGGGGTGAGCAGCCTGGTTTTCGGGAAGCCCTGCTCCAGCGCGAACTGACGCGCACCATCGCCCACCAGCATCACGTGCGGCGTTTTTTCCATCACCGCGCGCGCCACCGAAATGGCGTGCACCACATCTTCCAGCGATGCCACCGCGCCGCAATTGCCCAGGTGATCCATGATGCAGGCGTCCAGCGTCACCCGCCCGTCGCGGTCCGGATAACCGCCCAGGCCGACGGTAGGATTGGTCGGGTCCGCTTCTGGCACCCGCACACCGGCTTCCACCGCATCCAGCGCAATGCCGCCGCTGCCGAGAATCTTCCAGGCCTCCTGGTTGGCGGCAACGCCAAAGTCCCAGGTGGAAATCACCCGCGCCGCACCACGCGGCAGCGCTGACGGCGGCACACCCGGCGTGGCGCCCACTGCGGCCTGCGCGCGTGCGCCCCAGCCGGCCAGCCCGGAAGCGATCGCGCCCAGCGTGGCGCTCTTGAGGAAGTGACGACGTTGGATCATCCGGGCAACTCCATGATGGAAACGAACGGCCGCGCAGTGCGGCACCAGCCTTCCATCATGCGGCAGCGTGGCGTGCGGATAAACCGTATTGCGGCGCTGTCGTGTGCGGATCCGCGCACAACTGTCGCGTGACTGGGCCGAGCCTGCCTGGGCCGCCGCGTGTCCGATGCGTGGATCGAACTGGCGGCCGGCAACGGAGGGCGCCGTGCGCAGCGATGCCGAATCGCGCCTGGCCGCGCAGATGAGGCAGCCGACGCTGTCCTCTTCGCCGCGCCCTCATCCGGCGCTGCGCGCCACCTGCTCCCGGTGGGAGAAGGGAGTGAGGCCGGTCACGACACGGTTACCGGCAACGGTCCAGCTGCACTGCCGCAGCGCATCCAGGCCCGGCGAAAAAATCTTTCGTCCGGTTAACCCCATTCGCTGCGCTGGCCCGTTTCACTGACAGAGGCGCAGTGCACGGCGACCTCGGGCTGCCCGGTTGTTCACTCATCCCACTTCGTCACGCAAAGGAGTTCCCATGCCACGTCATAGCCTGATCGCGCTCGCCTTGTTGCTGAGCGCCTGCTCGCACGAACCCACTGCAGCGATCGACGAGCCGTCACGCGCCGAATCCTTGCCACAGCCCGCGCAACCGCAGCAACCCGACCAGATCGACTCGCTCCCGGAGGTCAGGCCGCAAGCGCAGCTCGCAGCACCCGCCCCTGCACATGTCCTGGAAGCGCCATCGGCCCCCAGCCCCCCGCAGCCGCCCGTCCTTGCGATGCCAGCGATGCCTGCGCCGGTCAGCAGCAGCCTGTCACGTCAGGCACCCGCCGCCACGTTGATGGCGCATCGCCCGGTGCTGGATAACCGCATGCCGATGCCACCGGTGATCCCGGCACCTGCCGAAGACCGCGAGCGCTACCAGCACATCGACGACAACGCCATCGTGCAGGCCGCCCAACAGCCCATTTCCACCTTCAGCATCGATGTCGATACCGGCAGCTACAGCAATGTGCGGCGCTTCCTCAGCGCAGGCAGCCTGCCGCCGGTGGATGCGGTGCGCGTGGAAGAACTGATCAACTACTTCCGCTACGACGACCCGGCGCCCACCAATGGCCAACCGTTCGCCGTGCGCACCGAACTGGCGACCACACCCTGGAATAAAGACAGCCTGTTGCTGCGCGTCGGCATCGCCGGCCGCGACATCGCCACCGCGAATCTGCCGCCGGCCAACCTGGTCTTTCTGGTCGACGTCTCCGGCTCGATGGACGCGCCGGACAAGCTGCCGCTGCTGCAGGCCTCGCTCAAACTGCTGGTGCGGCAGCTGCGTGCCGAAGATCGCATCACCCTGGTGACCTACGCCGGCAACACCGCGGTGGTGCTGCCGCCCACGCCGGGCGACCAGCAAGCCCGGATCGTCGAAGCCATCGACGCCCTGCAATCGGGCGGCGGCACCGCAGGCGCCAGCGGCATCGAACTCGCTTACAAAGCTGCGCAGCAAAGTTTTCTGCGTGGCGGCATCAACCGCATCCTGCTCGCCACCGATGGCGACTTCAACGTGGGCGTCACCGATTTCGATCAGCTCAAGGGCATGGTCGCCGAAAAGCGCCGCTCCGGCGTCGCCCTGTCCACGCTCGGCTTCGGTACCGGAAACTACAACGACACGCTGATGGAGCAGCTGGCCGATGCCGGCGACGGTGCCTATGCCTACATCGACACACCGCTGGAAGCGCGCAAGGTGCTCACTCACGAGCTGGGTGCCACGCTGGCCACCATCGCCCGCGACGTCAAGATCCAGGTGGAATTCAACCCGGACACCGTCAAGGAATACCGCCTGATCGGCTATGAAAACCGTGCGCTGCGCGATGAGGATTTCAATAACGACCAGGTCGATGCAGGCGACATCGGCGCCGGCCATACCGTCACCGCCTTGTACGAAATCACCCCCGCCAACGCCAACGGCAACGCATCGGTGGACCCGTTGCGCTATGCAAACGCCGCGGCACGTCCGCAGGCGCGCGCCCTCAACGGCGAGCTGGCGCACGTCAAACTGCGCTACAAACTGCCCGATGCGCAGCGCAGCCGGCTGCTGGACACGGTGGTCCGCCGCGATCAACGCCGGGCACTGAGCGCCACCAGCGATGCCTTCCGGTTTTCTGCGGCGGTGGCCGGGTTCGGGCAGCGTCTGCGTGGTGGCAACCAGCTGCGTGGCTGGGATTACCCGCAGGTACGCGCACTGGCCGCCAGCAGCCTGGGCGAGGACCGCTTCGGCTATCGCGCCGACTTCCTGCAGATGGTGCAGCAGGCCAACGCGCTGAGCACCCGGCCCGTTGCCACCACCGACTGATGCGCGCGGCGCTTGCCTATACTGCGCGCATGCACCCTGCCGATCTTGCGCATCTTCCCGACGAGGAGCTCATGCTCCTCGTCGCCAATGGCTTTGTCGAACAACCGGCAACCGAGTTGTTCACGCGCCACAACCGCGCCTTGTTCAACTTTCTTGCCTGGTTGTGCGAAGGCAATCTGAGCGAGGCCGAAGACCTTGCGCAGAAAACCTGGGTCAAGCTGATGACCCGTTGCAGCGATTACCGCCCCGGCGCATCCGCATTCACCAGTTTCCTGTTCCAGATCGCGCGCAATGCCTGGATCGATACGCGCCGTCGCGCCGACACCACCACCTCGGTGCCGCTGGAGGACAGCCACCTTCAGCTGCCCGACGAGGACCTGTCCACCGAACAGATGGCGATGCTCGGCCAGCAGCAACAGCGCGTGCGCACCGCGGTGATGGCGCTGCCCGACGCGCAGCGCGAAGTGATCGTGTTGCGCTTCTTCGCCGGCCTGTCCGTCGAAGACATCGCGCAGGTAGTCGGCGAAGGCTTCGAAACCGTCAAGAGCCGGCTGCGCTATGCGTTTGCCAAGCTGCGCCTGAGCCTGGACGCCGCGCAATGAAGCCGGTCGTCGAACGTTTCATCGCGGGCGAAGACGGCATGGCCACGCTGCTGCGTGCCCTGCCCACCCATACACCGCCGGCCAGCATGCAGGCATGGTTTGCGCAGGCCGCCAGGCATGCCGACCGTGCACGCAGCGCCGCTGGATCTGGATCTGGATCTGGATCAGCGCAAGATCCCGGCACCCTGCAGTTCGAACCGCCCGCATCGATGAACGCCGTCTTTGCTGCCGCAGCCGCGCAGGCCGAGCAGGCGCAGGCTGCACAGCGTGCAGCCATTCAAGCACGCATGAGCGACGGCGAAGACGCAGCGCAGGCCTTGGGCGCCCCGTTGCACGACACCACGCGTGCGTGGCTGCAGCAGCACACGCCGTCGCCACCCACGGCCGCGATGCCTGTGGCTCCGGTGTTGCAGGGCAGCGTTGATGACCAGACACCGGCCGGCGATGGCACTGCGCCAGCCGGTGTACAGCAGGCGGCGAATCGCGCGTCGTCCGATAGCTCGCCACGCACGGCTTCGCTGGCTCCGCCGCAGGCCGCGGCAACGCCGTCGTTCACCTCGCCAGCGGCGGCGCCCGGTGGCGCCGCGCCGCCACATGCTGCGCTGCACGGCCATGCCCCGGGTCGCGCGCGCCGCCAGCGGTGGATGCCGGCAGTGGCACTGGCTGCCTCGGTCACGCTGGTGGTCGGTGTTGGCCTGCGCTGGCAGTCAACTGCGCCGCAGCAGGCCCCGGCCGACGCGTACGAGCCGGCGCCGGCTTCAGCGCAAGTCGAAGCCGAAACCGAAACCGGAGCAACGGCGACGGCAGCCGACGGCAAGCAGCCTGCGACAGGCCAGCGCCTGCCCGCGCCACCAGACCAGGGGGAGGCTGTTGAGCGCATGCCCCAACCTGCGCCTTCCCCGATGGCTGCACCGCCGCCGATGCCTGCACCCGCAGCGGTTGCAGAATCCCCCCCGATGCCTGCACCCGCTTCGCGCGCGGCGCCCATCGGCATCGCGCGCCCATCGCCTGCCGCCGCGCCCGCGCCGATTGCACCGCCACCTGCAGCTGCGTTGGCGCCGCCAGCGCTGCCGGCACCGCCAGCGCCGATCGCCAGCACCACAGTCGAGCAGAGGCAGTCTTCAAATACCGACGGTGTTGCGCCTGCGTCGATGGCCGATGGCACGCTGGCGTCGCCGCGTACTGCGACGCCCCAGGCAGCCCCGATGCCGGTCGGCACGCGGAGCAATGCGGCATCGGCCGTCGATGTGCAACGCTCCCAGGCAATGGACGCCAATACGCTGGTGTCCTCCGCGCAGCACGGCGCGACCACACCGCAGGCACTGCAGGACGCGCGGCGCTTGTCGCTGCCGGCGCCGCACGAGCGCATGCCGGTGCCGAAGGACGCTGCGGTGCAACCGGGCGCTCGGGAAGATGCCAAAGCATCCGCTGCCGCCAAGCCGGCGGCGCCAGCCGGCGCCTCCACGACAGCCGCTACTGAGAGCAGCGTCCCCACGCCGGGCACATCGACACAGCTGGTGGCGCTATCGGCGCCGCCGGATGCGTGGGTCGACCAGTATCTGCATACCCACCCAGGTGCACCCGCGCGACTGCGCATCTGGACGGGCGAGCCGGAGGCCACGGCCTTCAGGCAGTGGCTCGATCGACTGCGCGCGGCAGCTCGACAACACGACTGGTCCACGCCGGTGGACGTCATCCGTGAACCACGCCTGCCGCCAGATCGTGTCCGCATCGAAGTGATCAGCACGGCGCAACCATAAGCGCGCCTGGTCCAACCGGACGCAGGTACGGGCATATGCGCGCTGCGCGAATGTGGCGCCAGACAAGCGCGATGCGTCTACCGATGCGTGGAGCGCTGCCGTATCCAGTTATTGCGACGCAGTGACCCCGAGTTGGTAGATGTCGCCGCAGCATCGCTGCAACCAGGCTGTCTATGTTCGACCACACCGAGATGCGGCACCCGCAGGATGCAGCGCCCGAATCACGATGCAGCGCACCGTCTGGGCTGCCGTCGACGCACCTTCGCCGGACCTGCGCACGCTTGCGCGGGCGCACTGCGCCACCTCGTCATCAAAGCCAAGCAGTTGCCCAAGCGCACGCGGCACACGCGAAACGCAAAGCAGTACTTCCGATACGACTCATGAGGAGCCGCGCCATCGGCGCGATCTGCCGGTCGCACGAAGCGCATCGCGCATCAGCCCTCGCCACCCTCCGCATCCTCGCGCAACAGGCTGGTCAGCACATGGTCGCGCCAGACGCCGTTCAACTGCAGGTAGCGACGCGCGCGGCCTTCGATCTGGAAGCCCAGCCGCGCCAGTACCTGGGCGCTACGCACATTGTCCGGCACGTATTGCGCCATGACCCGGTGCAGCCCCAGCGGGCCGAACACGAAAGCGATGCCATGCGTGGCCGCCCACTGCATCACACCGCGCCCCTGCCAGCCGGCATCCAGCCCGTAACCGAGATGGCAGGCCTGAAATGCGCCCCGCTGGATCTGGGTGAACCCCACCGTGCCGATCACCTCCTGCCCGGCCTGCAGGACAAGTTGCAACTCGCGCTCGCCGGGCACCGACATGCGGTACGCACTGCATATCCGGCGCCACCCTTCGGCGGTGTAGAACGCGGGCGGCCGCAACGGCATCGCCTCGACCAGGTGCGCCCGGTTACGTGCGTGATACCCGGCCACGGCGAGCGGATCCACACCGGACAGGTCGGAGAGCACCACGCCATCGTCGCGGCACACCGGGCGAAAAGCGGGCAGGCTCATGGCCGCCCCCCTCCCGTGTTGACTGTCTGCTCCACGACGCCCGGCATCCATCCACCAGCACGCTGCAGATGCGGCCACGACACGGCCATCGCACCGCCCACCCACGCACGCGCCTGCGTGTTGGATATCTGCTCCACGAAGCCGGCCATCCACCAACCAGCGCGCCGTAGATGCGGCCACGACACGGCCATTGCGCCGGCTACCCAGGCATACGCCGGTGTGTGGATATCTGCCCCACGAAGCCGGCCATCCACCAACCAGCCCGCCGTAGATGCGGCCACGATATGGCTATCGCGCCGCCCGCCCAGGCACGTGCTCGCGTGTTGGATATCTGCTCCACGAAGCCGGCCATCCACCAAGCAGCACGCCGTAGATGCGGCCACGACACGGCCATTGCGCCGGCTACCCGGGCACACGCCTGCGCGCCGACATGCACCCGCCGTATCGATCCGGATTTCAAACGGCGTGGCCAGCAACGCCTGGTCAGCACCGGCCAGCGTGGCACGAGGGCGATGCGTCAGGCGCGCTGTGCAGATGAGCCGTGGCCGCTGCGGGCCGCGTTTGCGCAGGCTTGGCAGCTGTGGTGCGGAGCTGTTGCCTGCCACCCTGGAGTGCCCGACACACCCCAGCCAGCCGTCGCCAACCACGTGCGCACGGCGCACAGGACCGCCGTGTCCGCGTGGTCCATGCCCACTCCACGCGCCGGCCGCGCCCGCATGGCGGCGAGCGCCGTGGTCTTGTTGGACGCTCTTAGGCGGCAGCAGCCGAGTCAAGCGCCTGCGCCACCTGCCACTCGATGGCATCCAGGTTCGGCAGCAACGCGCTTTGCTCGCCGAGCAGCACGCGCATGTGCACGCCGTCCGGCAGCGCCTCTTCCGAGGCGTCGGCCAGCAGGCCGTCGCGCGGCACCGAGATCAGCTGCGGAAACGAAGCCGTCAGCAAGGCGAAATACGGCAGCGCAGGATTGCCGCCCAGCGCCTTCAGCACGATGACCTTGTTGTTGACCGCAGTAGGTTCATCGCCCAGGCCGCTGAAGCGCGCGAACGACAGCAGCGGCACCTTCCAGCCGTACCAGTCGATACGCCCGACCACCCAGCGCGGCATGTCCGGCAGCGCTTCGACCGCCACGCGCGACATCACCTCGGCCACCGTGGCGTTGGGCAGCAGCACGCGTTCGGTGCCGGCCTGAATCAGGACGCCGCGGATTTCGTCATTGTTGGCGTAGCTCATTGCAGGTTTCCGATCTGAAAGGGAGCGCCCGGCTTACGCCGGCCAACGCTGTGCCAACGCCTGCGCCAACTGCGCGGGATCGCCGGTCAGGATGCCTTGCCGGGCCAGGCGCGCGGCAGCGGCCGGGTCGTAGCAGCCATCGGCGGACTGACCCGCCAGCCAGCCGCCCTGCCCGGCCAATGCCAACGATGCGTCCACCAGCGCCTCGTTGGCGCCGCTGAGCAGCAGCACCGCACTGTCGCCGGGCGGCAGCGCGGCAATCAGCCCGGCAGCATCGCTGTGCGCCACGAAGGCCAGCGCGCCGGCGTGCTGCTGCACACCGACGTCGTCGGACAGCACATAGACCTTGCCCGGGGCGACCACCTGGCCAGCCTCGCCCAGCTCCACCGGCAGCGCCGACACGCGCCCCATCTGGCGCACCAGGTTGCCGTACTGGCCACCATCGAGGGTCATGCGCACCAGCACCGCGCGTGGAAACTGCGGCGGCAGCGCGGCCAGCAGGCGACGGATCGCATCCGGTCCGCCGATCCCGGCCATCACCAGCACCGCGCCGGTCACCTCGCCACTGTGTTCCAGATCCACCAGCGACAATCCGCCGGTCGACAAGGCTGCAACGTCCAGCTCGGCGCGCGGGCGCACCACCACGGTGACGTCGTCCACCAGGCCCCAGGTGCTGGAATCGCCCAGCGTCAGGCCGGGCGTGTCGGCGGCGGCCGGGGTCCCGGCCTGCGCGACCGTGCGAGTAAACAACGCATCGCCCGGCATGTTCTCGAATGCGTGCGCGGCGGCTTCCAGATGCTGATCCAGCTGCAGGTCCGAATGCTGGCGTGGTTCCAGCGCCAGGCCCGGCTCGGGCTGCAGCGAGGGCTCGCTTTCGGTGCCCGGCGGCAGCACGTCGGCGTGGCCGTGCAGCTTGGCAGCCAGATGGCGCACCCAGCGCTGCGCTTCCCAGCCTTCGCGCCGCACGGTGAGCTCGGCTTCGTCGAAGATCACCGTCACGCCGGGCATGTTGAAGGCCGGCTCCAGCGCTTCGAGCGCGTCTTCGATGGACGGCTCCAGTGCAACCAGCACCGCCACCGGCTCGGCGTCGCGCAGCATCTGCACGTCGACTGCAGACGGTTCGTCTTCCAGCACCACCTGCGCACCGGCCAGGCCGAGCGCTTCGCGCAGGCGCTCGCGCGCCTGACCGGGCCGGCCCAGCAGGGCAACCGGAGTTCCCATTGCGCCATTAGTCTCGGACACGGGCGATCCCCAGCAGGTCATACACGTTTCGCATCAGATCCAACTCTTGGTAAGGCTTGCCCAGGTAACGCTGCACGCCGATCTCGAAGGCGCGCTGGCGGTGCTTCTCGCCACTGCGCGAGGTGATCATCACGATCGGCACCGCTTTGAAGCGCGGATCGGCGCGCATCGCGGTCGCCAGCTCGTAGCCGTCCATGCGCGGCATTTCGATATCCAGCAGCATCAGGTCGGGCACGCGCTCTTCGAGCAATTCCAGTGCCTCGACACCGTCGCGGGCGGTGGTGACGTCCAGGTTGTGGCGTTCCAGCACGCGGCTGGTGACCTTGCGCATGGTTAGCGAGTCGTCGACCACCATCACCAACGGCACCTGCCGCTGTGCTTCGGCGGGGCTTTCCAGCGCCGGACGCGCCGGCTGGCTGAGGTAGCGACGCACCAGCGGTGCCACGTCCAGGATCACCACCACGCGGCCATCGCCGGTGATGGTGGCGCCGTAGATGCCCGGCACCGAGGCAATTTGCAGGCCCACCGGCTTGACCACGATTTCGCGGTTGCCCAGCACCTGGTCGATCGCCACCGCCGCGCGCAGATCGCCCGCACGCACCAGCAGCAACGGCACCTGCGCCTGTCCATCGGCACGCGCGGCGGCCTGGCCGACCAGCGAGCCGAGATCGTGCAGCACGTACTCCTCGCCGGCGTAGTGGTAACCACCCTCGCCCGACTCGTAGCGGGTGCGCGAGATACGGCCGATACCGCTGACCGACGCCACCGGCACCGCAAAGGTGGTCTCGCCGATGCGCACGAACACCGCCTGGGTGACCGCCAGCGTCTGCGGCAGGCGCAAGGTGAAGGTGACGCCCTGGCCACGCACCGAGTGGATATCCACCGAGCCGCCCAGCTGACGCACTTCGTTGCGCACCACATCCATGCCCACGCCACGGCCCGCCAGCTGGCTGACCTGCTCGGAGGTGCTGAAGCCGGAGGCAAAGATCAATGCATCCAGTTCGACATCGCTGAGCTCCTGCCCGGGTTCGATCAGGCCGCGCTGCTCGCCACGGCGACGGATCGCCTCGCGGTCCAGCCCGGCGCCGTCGTCGGCCACTTCCAGCACGATTTCCGAGCCTTCGCGGCGCAGGCGGATCGCGATGCTGCCTTCTTCCGGCTTGCCCGCGTCGCGACGTTGTTCCGGGCTTTCCAGCCCATGCGCGACCGAGTTGCGCAGCATGTGTTCCAACGGCGCGACCATGCGATCGAGCACGTTGCGATCGAGTTCGCCCTGGGTGCCTTCCAGCACCAGATGCACCTGCTTGCCGGTGTCGCTGGCCGCCTGGCGCACCACACGGCGCAAACGCGGCACCAGGCCATCGAAGGGCACCATGCGCGCGCGCATCAGGCCGTCCTGCAACTCGGAGCTGACGCGCGACTGCTGTTGCAGCAGGCCGTCGTACTGACGCGAGAGATCTTCCAGCACGCCCTGCAAGCCGCCCAAGTCGGCCGCCGACTCGTTCAGCGCACGGCTGAGCTGCTGCAGGGTGGAGAAGCGGTCCAGTTCCAGCGGATCGAAGGTGCGATCGCCCTGGTCCTGCTCGCGCTGGTAACGCGCCACGATTTGCGCTTCGGTTTCCAGATCCAGTCGGCGCAGCTGGTCGCGCAGACGGGCATTGGTGCGATCCAGTTCGCCCATGGCACCACGGAACGCGCCCATCTGCTGTTCCAGACGCGAGCGGTAGATCGCCACTTCGCCGGCGTGATTGACCAGGCGATCGAGCAGGTCGGCGCGCACGCGCACCTGTTCCTGCTGGGTACGCGGCATCAGCTCTTCTTCGGCCTGGCCTTCGACCGGGATCGGCGCCGACAACGGTGCCGGCTCCACCGACGCCTTGGCGATCGCGCGGACATCGGCGTCGCTGGGCGGGGCCGCATCACGGCCACGGGTACGGGTTTCGAAGGCTTCCACCAGGTCGGTCGGCATTGCCACCGCGCGGTGCATGCCGGTACGGGTCAGCAGCTGATGCAGACGGTCGAAGCCACGCTCGAACAGGCGCACGTCATCGCGGTCGATGTCGGTGCGGTTGGCCGCCACCGCTTCCAGCAGCGATTCGATCGCATGGCCCAGGTCGCCGATCGCGTTGATGCCGGCCATGCGCGCGCCGCCCTTGAGCGTGTGCAGATCGCGCTGCAGTCCGTTGAGGACATCGCGGTCTTCGGGCACTTCGCGCATGCGGGCGATCAGACCATCGCAATGGTCCAGCAGATCGCGGCCTTCTTCGACAAAGATATCGACCAATTCGCCATCGAGCTGATCGAAGTTGAGCGGGCCGATATCGAACGCAGCGCCCACGTCGTTGGCTGCGGTCTCCACGCGTGCGGCATCTTCCACCGGTGCGCTGAAGGCGGCGGCGGTGTCTTCCGGCACGACGGTGCTGTGGTCGGTTGGCTCGTGCGCGCTGGCGGCTGCGTGCTGGTCTGCAGCGTCGTCGGCGCCGGCATGCTGATCGGCGTCGGTGTGGACGCCGGCATCCGTGTGATCGGCATGTGCTGCATTCCCGGTCGCGGCAACCACGTCCCCGGCTACATCCGCGTCGGCATGTGCTGCAGCGTCGGCGCTGACAGCCCATGCGTCGTGCAGGTCCGGCGCGGTGTCCGATTGCGGATCGCCTGTCTCTTCGACCTGGTCGGCCGCATGCGCCATTTCGAACGCCTGCACCGATTCGATGGTGTGATCAGACAGGGCGTCGGCGTCGGCCTGCGCAGTCTGTGCGTACTCGGCGTGCGCAAGCTCCGCGTCGGCCTGCTCGGCGTCGGAGTGCAGTGCTTCGGACTGCTCGACGTCGGTGTGCTGGTGCGCGGCAGTCTGCTCGGCTTCGGCCGCATGTTCGTGCGCAGACGTGTCCGCCTGCGACTGCTCGCCGGCATCGACGTGCTGCTCCGCCTGCATCTGCCCGCCTGCGTACTGCTGCGCGTCCGAAGCCGCGTCCTGGTCCGCATCCGCGTGCTGAGTCGACGCGTGTTCTGCCGCCGCTGCATGCTCGTCAGACTGCGCGAGGTCCGCAGAATGCGGCTGTTCGCCCGCAAGCGTTTCACCAGCATGTGGCAGTGCTGCATCGCTGTGCTGCAACGCCTCGTCCGCCGGCTGTTCGCCAGACAATTCCTGCGTGTCGGCCTGTGCGTGCACGTCCTGATCGACCGCGTGGCCGTCCTGGTCGGACGGCACGCTGTCCAGCGCCGCGGTTTCCGGCGTCCAGTCTTCTGCGGTGGTTGCCTGCGGCTGTGCGTCCAACGCAACGTCGGCGTGCACGGCTTCCAATGCTTCGATGGTCTCGACCGCGTCGTCCGGGCGTGCTGCTGCGTGCTCGTCGTGCGTCTGCGCATGCGCGGCCTGCGCATCCATTGCCTGCTCGGCATCGGCATCTGCGGTGGCCAGCGTCTGCGCCTGGCCCAACGCAGCTTCTGCGTCGGCCAGCTCGTCTACCGCAACGCTGTCTGGTTGCGTGCTGGTCGCATCAGTGTCGTGCTCGCTGGACACACCATCAACAACTGCCTCGCTCGGCGCCTCTGCAGCGTGCTCGCCCGGTGCTTGATCGTGCGGCGCGGTCTGCGCATGTTGCAGCTCGGTCGCATCCCAGGCGTCGGCCTCGACCAGCGGCTCGTCGGCCGGCGTGTCGTGTGCGTCGGCACCCTGCGCTACGGCCTGGTCTGCCTGCTCGTGCTGCGCGGCATCGCCATGCAGCGCATCGGTAGGCTGCCCGGAATCGGCAACCGGCACCAGCGCATCATCGCTCGCTGCGTGCGCAGCGTCGGTAGTCGCGTCGACGTGTTCGTGTTCGTGTTCGTGTTCGTGTTCGTGCGGCGCAGCGTGACCGGCATCGTCGACGGCGTGCGGTGCAGGCGCGTCCAATGCAAGCGCCGAATCGTGCTCGGCTTCAGCCTCGGCCAGTTCGTCCACTGCGATCGGCGCATCGGCCGACTGCGGCTGCGCGTCTTCGGCATCGGGCGTCGGTGCGGCGGTCTCG
Source organism: Xanthomonas sp. NCPPB 1068 (assembly GCF_041479385.2). NCBI lineage: Bacteria > Pseudomonadati > Pseudomonadota > Gammaproteobacteria > Lysobacterales > Lysobacteraceae > Xanthomonas > Xanthomonas sp. NCPPB 1068. Next base: position 3,387,147 of record NZ_CM192986.1, read on the forward strand.
GGCGGCAGTGCGCTGGAATCCAGGTACTGCGATAGATCTTCCACGCCGGTCAGTTCGACCGGCACAGCGTGCCCGGCAGCCGCGTCGCTGGTCGCATCGAGGTCGTCGAGCTCTTCCAGGAACGCCTGCGGCGGCCACTGCGCTTCCGGCAACGTCTCGACCAGGGCGCGCAGGCGCTCGGTCAACGGCGCAAACGACGGGATCAACGGCGCGTCGGCGCGCAGTGCAGTGACCGTGGTGGCGATGGCTGCGGCGGTGGCCGCGATCGCGTCGATGCCTTCGGACGACGGTGTGGCCGATGCAGCGAGCAGGCGCTTGACGTAGCTTTCGGCCGGCGTGGTCACCAGGGTGATTTCCGGCACATCGGTCATCGCAAACGCGCCACTCATGGTGTGCACGGCGCGCAGCAATTCTTCGGTCGCCAGTTGCGGCGCGACGCGGGTGGCCTGCAGCCAGGCATTGACCGTGTCCAGATGCGTGGCGACCTCGGCTTCGAGGATCTCGCGCAGCACACTGTCCACCGAGGCCGGCGTGCCACCGCTCGCAGCAACCGCACTGGTCTGTGCAGAGATCGGGGCGATCTCGGGCACGGCCGGCGTGGCCGGTGCGGGCACGTAATAGACCTCTTCGCCGGCTGCAACGCGCTCGGCAATGGCCTGGATTTCAGGCAGATCCGCGCTGATGCGGCCCTGGTCGCGCAGCGCGGCATTGAACTGCGGCAGCACCTCGTAGGCCAGTTCCACCATCGCCACGACCGCCGGGCTGGCCGAGCGCGAATTGTCGAGCACGCGGTTGAGCATGCTCTCGATCTTCCAGCTGAACTCGCCGAGCACGCTGGCACCGACCAGTCGCCCACTGCCCTTCAGCGTGTGGAAAACGCGACGGATCGGACGCAGGTTGTCCGGGCTGTTCGGGGCGGCGCGCCAGATGGGCAGCAACTGCCCGAGGTTGACCAGTTCCTCGTCGAACTCTTCAAGGAAGACATCACGGATGTCGTCATCGATATCGCTGTCGCCGAAGCCGCCGAAAATGCCGGCATCGGCAGCCACCGGAGCCGGCTCGCTGAACGCGACAGGCGCGACCTCTGCAGCCTGGTCGTTGCGCACGGGCGCATCCTGCGGCCGCTCCACATCGAATTGCGCAGCAGCGGCGTCGAGCCGGGCCAGGAACGCGGCCGAGGCATCGTCCAGCTCGAATTCGCTGACCGTGGCCTGCTGCACCCGCGCGAGCGTCTGCTCGGCGCTCGCTTCGGCCGGTGCGTCGTCTGCCTCAGGGGTGGACTCGACGAACGGGTCGTCGTGTTCCGGCGGTGCAACCGGCGGACTCGGCGGCGGCGAGAACGCATCGTCGATGCTGACCTGCGCGCGACGCGCCTGGTTGTCGGCAATGAAGTCCAGCGGCGCGTCGGCCTGGTCGGCATCGCCCGGCAGATCGATGTGCGTGATCTGCAGCGGTGCCTCGTCGGCGGGCACGGAGACGGCGGCCTGCTCCTGTTCCAGCGCACTCAGGTCGACGGTATAGCTGACCTGCGCGGCCTCGCTCGCGACGTGGCTGTCCTGCTCGGCCGAGACCGGGTCGAAGGCGGAGCTTGCAATCGGCGCCGTCTGCCCGGTGGTCTCCAGGTGCCAGTCGCCCGGCGCCTGCGCACCGTCGTCGTCGGACAATTCCAGCGGTGCGACCGTAAACGGCACGTGCGCCTGGCCGGAGCGGGTTTCTTCCGCAGCGACAGGGTCGAACGAGAACACCGTATCGGTGGCCGCTGCGCCGGTGTCGTGCACGACACTGGCGGCAAACGGCGTCTCGACCACGGTTTCATTGGCCCATTCCAGCGACGCGGCAGGCACCGCATCGTTGGCCGCCGCAGCCGGCGCGCCGGCATGCGCAGCAGGCGATGCTGCCAGCGGCTGCAATGCGGCAACGCTGCCGGGCTGGTCGGTGCCGACCGGCAATTCGGACGGCTGCCCGGACGGCAGAGGCCAATACCGCAGCGTTTCCAGGCTGTTGCGGGTGATGTCCAGAATCTCCTCGCGGCCGGGACGGCGCTCGCGCAGGGCTTCCAGGTAGTACTCCAGGCTGGCCATCGCATCGGCCAGGGTGTCCAGCTGACGGCCGCTGGGCACGCGCTGCTTGCCGATCAACTCCAGATCGACATAGCGCCGCACGCCTTCCAGGTAATCGGCGGCCTGCGGCAATTCGAGAATGCGCAGTGCGCCACCGACTTCGCCCAGCAGATGCGGCACATCGGCCAGGCGCGCGTGGTCCCAATTGGTTTCGATGAAGGCGACGAAATGTTCGCGCGCCGCACCGAAGTTGGCGATCGCTTCCTGCGCCAGCACGTCCACGGTGCGGCGCACTTCCGAGGAGGTGGCACTGTTGCTGGCTTCGTTGCCATCGCCGAGATCGGCGCCAAGGCTGGCGACCTGATCGTCCAGCGACGCATCCACGTACAGCAGCGCGCCGGCGATATCCAGCAGCACGCCTTCGTCCATCTGCACCTGGCCGTCGACCACGCGCGCCAGCGCGTCGCGCTGCTGCACGACGACATTGCGCGCAACGCCCAGGCCCATCATGCCCAGCGTGTCGGCAACGCTGCCCAGATCCTTGACCTGGGTCTGCAGCTCGGCGATGTCGCCACCGGTGCGCAGATGCAGGTCCAGCGCGTCCTTGACGCGCAGCAGTTCTTCCTTGACCGCGCTGCCGACGGTGTCGAGCAGCTCGCGGTTACGCCCGGAAAGGCTGCCGCGGGCGTGATCCAGCTCGGCTTCGGTGGCAACACCGGCCTGCGGGTCGAACGCGAACAACACGCTTTCATTCAGGCCGGGCTGGCCACGGGTGGCGCGGATCTCATTGAGCAGCGGCAGCAGCACGATCGGAATGTCGCGGTGGCCGTTCTGCAGGCGCTCCAGATAATCGGGCAGCAGCACGGTGCCGCGCATCAGCATGGCGCACGCTTCGTCGCGGTCGGCGACTTCGCCGACCTGCACGGCCTGGGCCAGCAGTTCGAGCTCTTCGGCCACCATGGCCGGCGCATACAGCTCCACCATGCGCAGCGTGCCCTGCACCTGGTGCAGATAGCCCGCGCAGAAGCGCATCCGGCTGGTATCGGACGGTTCTTCGGCGAAGTATTCGATCTCGTTGCGCGCCTGGCGCAAGGTCTCGTCCAGCTCCGGCTTGACCCAGCCCAGTGCGGCGTGGCTCATCGCATCGCGAAGCGCGCTCATTGCAGCCCCCTGACAACGGCCGGCTCACCGCTGCTACGGTCACCGGTCACTTCCTGCATCGACGTAATGCGACTACGCGCCATCTGCTGATCCTTTCCCGTTCCGCGTCGTGGTCACGCCGGCAGCTTGAAGTCGGCGACCGAACGGCGCAGATCGGCAGCAAGCTCGGCCAGGTTGCCGATCGACTCGGCCGTCTGCTCCGCACCCTGCGATGTCTGGCTGGTGATCTGTCGGATCACACCCATGGTCTGAGTGATGTCCGTCGCCGCGGCCGACTGCTGGTGCGCCGCGATGGAGATGTTCTTAATCAGGTTGTTCAAGGCGTTGGACACGCGCTCGATTTCGGTCAGCGCGGTGCCGGCGTCTTCGGCCAGGCGCGCACCGGACACTACTTCGGAGGTGGTCTGTTCCATCGAGCTGACCGCTTCGTTGGTATCGGCCTGAATGGTCTGCACCAGGCCTTCGATGCGTCGGGTCGCACTCGAGGTGCGCTCTGCCAGGCGTTGCACTTCGTCGGCCACCACCGCGAAACCGCGACCGGCCTCGCCTGCGGATGCCGCCTGCACCGCGGCGTTGAGCGCCAGGATGTTGGTCTGCTCGGAAATGTCGTTGATCAGTTCCACGATCGAGCCGATCTCCTGCGAGGATTCGCCCAGGCGCTTGATGCGCTTGGAGGTTTCCTGGATCTGGTCACGGATCTGGTCCATGCCCTGGATCGTCTCGCGCACCACGCCGGCACCCTCGGCGGCGATGACCACCGAGCGCTGCGCCACTTCGGCCGACTCGGTGGAGTTGCGCGAGACCTGTTCGATGCTGGCAGCGATTTCGCTGATGCGCTCGGACGCAGTGGTGATCTGGTTGGCCTGCTGGCCGGCCGCTTCGGCCAGCTGCATGGCCGTTGCCTGGGTTTCCTGGGTCGACACGGCCACCTTGGCGGAGGTGTCGTTGATGGTGGTCACCAGGTGGCGCAGTTCGTCCACGGCGTAGTTGATGGCGTCTGCAATCGCGCCGGTCATGTCCTCGGTCACCGAGGCCTTGACGGTCAGGTCGCCCTCACCGAGCGAGCTGATTTCGTCCAGCAAGCGCATGATCGCCTGCTGGTTGCGGCTGTTGAATTCCACCTGCGCCTGGTAGCGCACGTCCTGCTCGCGGGTGCGTACCCGCACCGAGCTCCATACGAAGCCGATGATGGCCAGCAACGCGACCAGGCCGGACACCACGCCCAGCCAGAAATTCGGGAACAGGCGGGTGTCGCGGACCGAACCGAACGCCGAAAACGCATCGAACAGCTTCTTGCTGTCGTCGAGCATCTTGTTCGAGCCGGCGGTCAGTGCGGCCGCCGACGACTGCGCGGCAAACAGGTTGCGCGAGCTGGCGAGGATGGCGTCGATGTCCTTCTTCATCGTCGCCCACTGCGCCTGCGACTGCTCCAGCGCCGCCAGCGCGGCCGGGTTGCGCACCGCGGCGATGCCGAGTTCTTCGTTGCCTGCGCGCAGGCCGTCCAGCATCTGCGTGAACACCACCGAGTCACGCGCCAGCGCGTCGCCCGAGGCGGCCGCATTGGCGCCACCGGCACGCATTTCGGTCACCCGGCGCGCCATGGTGCCGGCGACCACGACCTGCTGCAGCGTGTTGTAGATCTGCGCGGCGGGCGCGCCGCTGACGGTCATCGCGCGCACCACTTCGTTCAACTGCGCCTGCAGCTGCGGCACGCTGCCGGAGAAGCGTTCGGCGTTGCCGGCCAGGCCGAGCACCGCCGGTTCGCTGGCGATGACCTGATCGGCGTTCTTGCTCAGCGGCACCCAGGTCGCCTTGAGCTGCGCCATCGAACTGGCCACCGAACCTTCCTGGCCGTAGCGGCCATCGAGTTCGCTCACCGTGCTGTCGATGCGGCCCTTGGTCTCCTTGAACGCGGCGAATGCCTTGGCGTCGCCGGACACCGCTTCGCGGCCCTGGTTGGCCAACTGCTGCGAGAGCACCTGCAGGTCGGCCGCGCCGGTGCCGGCACCGGCCAGGCGGCTGCCCTGCCAGGTGGCGACGCCGGTGTTGGCGCCAAACACGATCATCGACAACACCAGCAAGCCAAGCCAGAAGCTGGTGCTGACGCTGCCGAGCTTGTTGGTCTTGCGGGCGTCCGGGGCGGTACTCATGGTTCGACCTCGATCTGTATGACGTGGCGGGGTCGCGGCTTAGGCCGCGGCCTGCCGGAATTCAGGAGTGCGCGACAGCAATGCCAGGGAGAACACACCCCAGTCCTGCGTCTCGTTGCGGAAGGCACGCTCGATGAAGTGGGCGTAGCGGCCCTGGGCCAGCTCGCCGGGCTCGACTGCCTGCGCCTGTTCGAAACTGCGCTGGCCGTAGAGCTCATCGATGGTCAGCGCGACGTCGCCGCCGCTCTGACGCATGATCAGCACGCGTTGGCCTTCCTGCAGCACCGTGCGACGGCCCTCCAGGAACTGCTTCAGATCGATCACCGGAAACAGATTGCCGCGCAGGTTGCCCACGCCCAGCAGCCAGGGCTGTGCGCCCGGCACCGGGGTGACCGGCGGCATCGGCACGATTTCCGCTACCTCGCGGAAGTCAGAGACCAGGCGCCGGGTACCGACGCGATAACCCACACCGCGCCAGATATCGGCCGAGAACTGACGTTCCGGCAGCGGCGTGGCGTGCGCAAGACTACGACGCTCGTAGTCTTCGAGAATATCGAATGGAGAACGCATCAACGCACCAGTTGTTTGATGCGTGCGATCAGATCGTCTTCGCGCGGCGGCTTGACGATGTAATCGCTGGCACCTTGTCGCAAACCCCAGGCCTTGTCGGTTTCCATGCCCTTGGTGCTGACCAGCAGCACCGGGATGTCCTTGGTGGCCTGGTCGCGCGCAAGTGCACGCGTTGCCTGGAAGCCGCTCATGCCGGGCAACACCACATCCATCAGCACCAGATCGGGCGCCTGGCTGCGAACCAGCTCAAGTCCCGCTTCGGCGTTGTCGGTGGCGACGACCGTATGGCCAGCTTTTTCCAGCCATTGACTGAAGACTGCCCGATCGGTGGGCGAGTCCTCGATCAATATAATTCGAGCCATGTTGCCTTTCCCCCTGGTCAGGCGTGGACGTACGTGCGGATCGCGCTCAGTAGTTCTTCACGGGTGAACGGCTTGGTCAGATATTGCTCGGAACCGACGATGCGGCCGCGTGCCTTGTCGAACAGGCCATCCTTGGACGACAACATGATGACCGGCGTCGACTTGAAGAGCTGGTTGCCCTTGATCAACGCGCACGTCTGGTACCCATCCAGGCGCGGCATCATGATGTCGACAAAAATGATCTGAGGTTGCTGGTCCGCAATTTTGGCCAGTGCCTCGAAACCATCCGTTGCTGTCACTACTTCACACCCTTCCCGCTTCAGCAGCGTTTCGGCGGTGCGGCGAATGGTTTTCGAATCATCGATCACCATCACCTTCAGTCCTGCGAGTTCCCCACCCGCAGCAATGTTTTCACTCATGCAAATATCCCCGGGCGCGCGACGCTTCATCCCTTCCGACGTCGCTACGAAACTGCATGTATATCCCAAGACCCGCATCGACTGTCAAGGGCGCATTGCCGGGGCCCCGCCAGGCGGACGTTCCGACCACGTCTGGGCGCGTCCAAACCGACGAGTCGCGCATCTGCGACCGCCCAGGCACGCCATCGCCCACCGCTTGAAGTTACCATCGGCAGCCTGTTCGAAAGGTTTAGCCCCATGTCGCTCGACGTCGTTGTGGTGATGGATCCCATCGCCTCCATCAAGATCGTAAAAGACACCACCTTCGCCATGCTGCTGGAAGCCCAGCGTCGTGGGCATCGCCTGCATTACGTGCGCCCCGGCGGACTCAGCCTGCGCGAAGGCCGCGCGGTGGCGCAGGTTGCGCCGCTGAGCGTGCGCGAGGACAAGACCAGCTGGTTCACCCTGGGCGAGTTCGCCGAACTGGCATTCGGCCCCGGCCAGGTGGTGCTGATGCGCAAGGACCCACCGGTGGATGCGGAGTTCGTCTACGACACCCAGGTGCTGAGCGTGGCGCAGCGCGCCGGCGCGCAGATCGTCAACGACCCGCAAGGCCTGCGCGACTACAACGAGAAGCTGGCCGCGCTGCTGTTTCCGCAGTGCTGCCCGCCGACCCTGGTCAGCCGCGACGCGGCCGCGCTCAAGGCCTTCGTGCTGGAGCACGGCCAGGCGGTGCTCAAGCCGCTGGACGGCATGGGCGGGCGCTCGATCTTCCGCAGCGGCACCGGCGACCCCAACCTCAACGTGATCCTGGAAACGCTGACCGACGGCAACCGCAAGCTGACCCTGGCGCAGCGCTTCATCCCCGACATCACCGCCGGCGACAAGCGCATCCTGCTGGTGGACGGCGTGCCGGTGGACTATTGCCTGGCGCGGATTCCGCAGGGCGACGAGTTCCGCGGCAACCTGGCCGCCGGCGGACGCGGCGAAGGCCGCCCGCTGTCCGAGCGCGACCGCTGGATCGCCGCGCAGGTTGGCCCGGAAATGCGCCGTCGCGGCATGCGCTTCGTCGGCCTGGACGTGATCGGCGATTACCTCACCGAGGTCAACGTCACCAGCCCCACCTGCGTGCGCGAGCTGGATGCGCAGTTCGGCCTGAACATCGCCGGGCTGCTGTTCGACGCCATCGAGGCCGGCGCCGCGCAATGAGCACGGCGGCGGCCCTGCCTGCTTCCATGGACCAACGCCGGCGGCTGACCACCACGCTGGTGATCTCGTTGCTGCTGCACGGCGCGCTGATCCTGGGCGTGGGCTTTGCGGTCAGCGAGGACGCGCCGCTGGTGCCGACCCTGGATGTGATCTTCAGCAAGACCAGCACGCCGCTGACGCCCAAGCAGGCCGACTTCCTGGCCCAGGCCAACCAGCAGGGCGGCGGCGACCACGCCACCGCGCAGCGCCCACGCGACAGCCAGCCCGGCGTGGTGCCGCAGGACCGTACTGGCCTGGCCCCTCAGGCGCAACGCGCCACCAGCGTGAACGCGCCGGAGCCGACCCAGACCCGGGTGGTGAGCAGCCGCCGCGGCGAACAGACGGTGCCGAACCCGCAACCGAATCCGCAGACCGACCCGCTCACCCCGGCCGATGCACAACGCGTGCAGCGCGATGCGGAAATGGCCCGGCTGGCAGCAGAAGTGCATCTACGCTCCGAGCAGTACGCCAAGCGCCCGAACCGCAAGTTCGTCTCGGCCAGTACCCGCGAATACGCCTACGCCAACTATCTGCGCGCCTGGGTGGACCGTGCCGAGCGCGTGGGCAACCTGAACTACCCCGACGAGGCGCGGCGCCGCCGGCTGGGCGGTAAGGTGGTGATCAGCGTGGGCGTGCGCCGCGACGGCAGCGTGGAAAGCAGCCGCGTGCTGATCTCCAGCGGCGTGCCGGCGCTGGACGATGCCGCCTTGCGCGTGGTGCAGCTGGCACAGCCGTTCCCGCCGCTTCCCACGACCAAGGACGACGTGGACATCCTGGAAGTCACCCGCACCTGGCTGTTCCTGCCCGGTGGCGAGCTACACGACGACCGGTGAGGCGGTGCGCGCCTGATCGATGCGCGCACGGTGCCGCGCTGCGAATGGGGTGACGGTGCTGCCCGGCGCGCAATGCGAACGGGCCGCCGCCGCGCATGCGGTCGATCGGCGTGAAGCTACCCGGCGCGCAGAATTCCAGCGTGGCGCCCAGCGCATCGCCGAGTGCCAGGCCGAGCAGGCACCTGCGAAAACGGGCGCGTTGTGCAGCGCCGGTCATGGCGTCGCGCCGGCCGCCTTGGCGGCGCGGGCGGCCTGTTGCTCGACCAGGGTGAGTGCGACGTTGTCGCGCAGGTAAGCCGGCTCCACCCGCTCCGGCGCCACGCCTTCGCCGCGCCGCAACGCCGGCACCGCGAGCGTGAGCAGATCGGCCGCACGTGGCAGCGCGGTGGCATCGACACTGGTCAGGCGGGCCGCAAAACGCTGTTGCAGCAGTGCGTCGGCCGCGGCGAAACCGGTGCCGACACCGGCCATACGCGCGGCGCTGTCGGGCAGCACGAGCGCGTCCGGTGCGCACACCACTTCCGGTGCCAGTTCCAGCAAGGTGTCGCCACTACGCGCAAACACGCCGGCATACACCTCGCCCATGCGCGCGTCGATGCAGGCCAGCACATGCGGTGCATTGGCCGGCGCGCGCAGGGCCAGCACCTGCAGCGTGGAGATGGCCAGCACTGGCAGATCCAGCGCCAGGGCGATGCCTTGCGCGATGCCGATCGCCAGACGCACGCCGGTGAACGCACCGGGGCCACGGCCCACCGCAATCGCATCGAGCTGGCGGCGCGCGATACCGGCCTCGGCCAACAGCTGCTCGGCCCACGGCAGTGCCAGTTCGGCATGACGGCGTGGCGCCAGTTCGAAACGCTCGATCACGCGGCCATCCACATGTAGCGCAACGGAGCAGGCTTCGGTGGACGTTTCGAATGCGAGGATGTTCATGGGAGAGCCGGAACCGGGGACCCGGGACTGGGAACCCGGAAAGGGGCAAAGTTTAACTGATCGATTCGAAGGGCCGGGCCCGTGCCCGCGCGTGCCAACGATCCATGCGGGTAGGTATGCGCAAGCGACTGCGCGGGCCGACCGGCAATGCGGCATTCGAGACGGCCATTGCACAGCAATGCGGCATTCGCGGCTGCCCCTGCGTACTTCGCTCTGTGCCTAGCCGGGTTCCCGGCGAGTCGCGGCATGCAGATCGCACCGCGCCGGCAACCCAGCAACCCGACACATGCGACGGCACCACCAGCGCGCCCTGCGTTTATCCGGGCTCCTGGTCCCCAGTCCCCGGTCCCGCCCCCTGCGGCTCAAAAAACGCCTGCACATCGGCAATCTCGCGCGTGCGCGCAAACGGCGGCAGCGACTTCATGAACGTGCGTCCGTAGCTCTTGTTCACCAGCCGCGGGTCGCACAGCACCAGTACGCCGCGGTCGGTTTCGCTGCGGATCAGCCGGCCCACACCCTGCTTGAGCGCGATCACCGCCTGCGGCAGTTGCTCGTCACGGAACGGGTTGCCGCCGTCCCGGCGGATCGCATCCAGGCGCGCTTCGAATACCGGATCGTCGGGTGCGGCAAACGGCAGCTTGTCGATCACCACCACGCTCAAGGCATCGCCGACCACGTCCACGCCCTCGCGGAAACTGGCCGAGCCCAGCAGCACGCCGTTGCCGGAATCGCGGAAGCGCTGCAACAAGGTCGCGCGCGGCGCTTCGCCCTGCACGAACAACGGCCACGGCGCGCCACGCAAGGCCTCGGCCGCTTCGCGCAGCGCCCGATGCGAGGCGAACAACAAGAACGCGCGGCCGTTGGATGCTTCCAGCACCGGCGTCAGTGCCGCGATCAAGGCGGTGCCAAAACCACGCGCGGCCGGGTCGGGCAGATTCGGCGGCAGATAGCACAGCGCCTGGCGCGCCCAGTCGAACGGACTGGGCTGCAGCAGGGTCACCGGATCGCTCAGGCCCAGCCGTAGCGCAATGTGGTCGAACTCCCCGCCCACCGCCAGCGTGGCCGAGGTGAACACCCAGGCCGCCTGCGATTTTTCGCGGTGTTCGCGCAGCGGGCCGGAGACATCCAGCGGTGTGCGCTGGCAACGGAATCCGCGCGGACTCAGTTCGTACCAGAGCACATCGTTGTCGACCGTCTCTTCCGGCGGATCCTGCGCAAAATCGGGGATCGGCACATCCTCGCCCAGCCAGCGCGACAACCGGTTCAGGGCGTCCTGCGCACGCGCCGTGCAGCCATCGAAACCCGGCGACGCCTGGCGCAGCGGCAACAGCGCCTCGCCCAACCGCGCCAGGGCCGACAGCACTGCATCGAAGCCTTCGCGCACCTGCGGCTTGGCCAGTGCACGCCATTGCGTGCCACGTGGCGGCAGCCCCTCCATGCCGGCACGCAGCGCGCGCAATGCCTCGTCCAGCGCCAGGATCGGTGCCTGCAGGCTGGCTTGCGCGCCGGCCACCAGCCGCGCTTCCACCATGCAATCGCGCGCCAGTTCCTGCCAAGGCCGCATGCCGAAACTTTCGCCGAAGAAATTGGCCGCCAGCTCGGGCAGCTGGTGCGCCTCGTCGATGACGAAGGCTTGCGCGCCCGGCAGGATTTCGCCGAAACCTTCCTGTTTGAGCGCCAGATCGGCCAGCAGCAGATGGTGGTTGACCACCACCAGATCGGCCGCCTGCGCGCGCTGACGTGCCTGCACCACGAAGCACTCGCTGTAGAACGGGCATTCGGTGCCCAGGCAGTTGTCGACGGTGGAGGTCACCATCGGCAGCAGCGGCGAGTCGTCCGGCAAGGCTTCGAGCTCGGCCATGTCGCCGTACTGGGTGCGCCCGCTCCAGGCCACGATGCGCTGGAACTGCGACACCTGCTCGGGCGTGGCAAAGCGCGGCTCGCCACGCGCCTGCTGGGTGCGGTACTTGCACAGATAATTGGCGCGGCCCTTCAACAGTGCGCTGCGCAGCCCGACACCCAGTGCGGCACGCACGCGCGGCAGATCGCGATGGAACAGCTGATCCTGCAGCGCACGCGTACCGGTGGAGACGATGGTCTTGAGCCCGGACAACAGCGCAGGCACCAGATACGCGTACGTCTTGCCGGTGCCGGTGCCGGCCTCGGCCAGCAATACATCGCGCTGCTCGAAGGCCTCGGCAATGGCGCCGGTCAGGCGCAACTGCGCCGTGCGCGGCGCAAACGCATCGAGCTGACGCGCCAGCGCCCCGCCCTCGCTGAGCGCCTCGATGCTGGCAGTGACAAGTTGGGACATGGGACCGAACGAAGAGCGGACAGGAAGCACGACAGCCTAGCGCGTGCGCAGTGATGCTGCCTGGGTCCGGCTTGCAGCAGCCGGTAAACATGTCATCGCAGCGACGAGACTGCGGTGGACGCGGGGCGCATCGATTTCATGATTGCGCCATGCCAGCGACAGCGGTCGATGACTGCCGACAAGGTTCAGGCGCCTTTCGATGCCGGACCACGCGATGGCGCTTGCGTCATCCGCTTGGTCCGGCAGGCTGTTGCACCTTCGTTGCTACAGATGCCCCGCCCCATCCAGGCACGTCAGACCCAGGACCAAAGAGGCCGAGGGCGCTCGTCTTGCGTTGTGCTGCGCGGGCTGGCTCACGAAGCGACGCTGCCCGCCCACAGGAGGCAGCCGACCGAGCCGGTCGCGCTGCTGGCAGCACGACCGCTGCCGTGCGCACTCAGTACCGCTTCACACCCGGCACGGTGCAGCCGGCGATCTGCGCCTTGGCAGAGGCTGCATTTTCCTTTTCGCCACGTGCCAGCCGCGACTGCTCGATGGTGGCCCAATGGCGACGGCACAGCGGGCCGGTCTTGGAGCCAAGCTCGATCGCCTGCTTGGCGAAGCGCTCGGCGGCCGGCCAGTCGGCCTGCAGCACGGACACTTCCGCGCGCTCCTGCAGGATCGCCGGGTCGCCGGACACCAGTCCCAGCGCTTGATCCAGCGCGGCAGCGGCGCCGGGCAGATCGCCGGCCTGGCGCTTGCTCTTGGCGGTCTCGCGCAGATCGTCCACCTGCGGGTCGCGTAGCGGCTGCACCGACAGTTCGGTGTCGTCCACGCCGGCCTCGCGTTCGATCAGCAAAAACCGCTGGGTCGGGGTGGTCGGGTCCACCGGGGCCGGCGGCGGCGGCGGCGGCGCGCTGACGCAGGCGGTAAGTGCGGTCAACACGCCAACCAGGGCAAGCAAGCGGTGGATTCGGATCATGGGGTCACTCCAGTCAATGCGCAGGTGGGGCCGTGGCAGGTGCGGGGGCGGGTTCTTCGGGCTTCTTCTCCAGACCGAAGAAGCGGCGCCAGCCGCCACCGCTGGATTGCTCGGCGGGTGCGGTGGCCTCGCCGGGAACGCCCTCGATCGACGGCGCGTTGCCGGCGCAGGGAGCATACGCGGGCGTGAAGCCGACCACGAACGGGAACTGCCGCGCACCGGGGCAACCGGCGTCGGTCACGCCGGTCCCGGCGGCATCGACAGGCTGCCAGTCCAGCCCCTTGCCGCTGACCTTGAGCGGCGCGCTGGGCAGGCGCGCGAAGATGCTCGACCACACCCGCATCGCGCCGGTGGCGCCGTACAGGCCGGTCTGCTCGTTCTGGTCGTTGCCCATCCAGATTACCGCCAGATGATCGCCGGTGTAGCCGGCATACCAGCTGTCGCGGCCATCGTTGGAGGTACCGGTCTTGCCGGCCGGCGACAGCCGCCCCAGCCCGTCGCTCAGCAACTGACGCGCGGTGCCGCCGCTGACCACCTGCTGCAGCGCGATGCTGATCAGGTTGGCCGCCACCGAATCGCCTTCCTGTGCCGGTGCCGGGGTCTTGTCGTAGCGCTTGAGCAGCTTGCCCTGTGGGTCGAGCACGCCACGCACCGCATGCAGCGGCTGGATCTCGCCGCCGGCGGCCAGGAACTGGTACAGCTGCGCCATGCCGTACGGGCTCTGGTCGGTGGCGCCCAGGATCAGCGAAGGATTGGGGTCGGCCTTGATCCCGGCCAGCACCTGGATCAGCTGGGCGATGCGGTCGGCACCGACCTGCATGCCCACCCGCACCGTGGCCTGGTTGTAGGAATGCGCCAGCGCATCGATCAGCCGTACCGTGCCGTGGCTGCGGTTGTCGGAATTGCCCGGCGACCAGGTCTTGCCGCGGCTGAGCTGCACGGTCACCGGCGAGTCGTCGACCCAGCTGGAGAGCGCCCAGCGATCCGGCGAGGCCAGGGCCAGCAGGTAGACGAACGGCTTGAGCAGCGAGCCGACCTGACGCTGCGCTTCCACCGCGCGATTGAACCCCGGCTTGGCCACGTCGCGACTGCCGACCACCGCCAGCACGTCACCGTTGTGCACATCGGTCAGCACCAGGCCGGCCTGCAAGGGCGGGCGCTTCTTGTTGTCCAGGCGCTTGATGGTGCCGGTCACCGCGCCTTCGGCATACGCCTGCGCAGACGGCGACATGCCGGTGAGCACGCTCATGCCGGCGCCCTGCAGCACGCCTTCCGGGTAGTCGTGCGCCAGCTGGCGGCGCACCAGATCCACATAGGCCGGGAAGCGGTTGGCCGCGACCAGGCCCGGCTCCTGCGGCACGCCCAACGGTGCGGCCAGCGCGCGCTTGTATTCGGCATCGTTGATCAGGCTGTTTTCGTGCAGCTTGCCCAGTACGAAATTACGCCGGTCCAGCGCGCGTTCCGGGTTGCGGCGCGGGTCGTAATACGACGGCCCCTTGACCAGCCCGATCAGCAGGGCGATCTGCTCGGTGGTCATCGAATTCAACTCACGACCGAACCACAGCTCCGCGCCCGACGACACCCCGTGGATGGCCTGCCCGCCGCGCTGGCCCAGGTAGACCTGATTGAGATAGGCCTCCAGGATGGTGCGCTTGTCGTAGCGCGCCTCCATGATCACCGCGTACAGGATCTCGTTGAACTTGCGGGTGAGTGTCTGCTCCTTGCCGATGCCGAGCAGGCCGCTTCGGGCCAGCTGCTGGGTCAGGGTGCTCGCGCCCTGCCGCACCTGGCCGCCGGAGCGCAGCATGATCCAGGCCGCACGCACCATGCCGCTGAGATCGATGCCGTGATGGCTGTTGAAGTCGCGGTCTTCCACCGCCTGCAAGCCGGTCACCAGCAACTCCGGCACTTCCTCCATGCGCACCAGGCGGCGCTCTTCCTGCTTCTGTCCGTACAGGGTGGCGATGCGTGCCGGGTCCAGACGTGCGCTCTTGAGCGCCTTGCGGTCGCCGGCATCGCGCAGGCTGGCCACGCGGCCACCGGACAGCGCCACCTCGACACGCCGCGCGGGCACACGTCCGTCCACGTCGATATAGCCGCGGCTGGCGATGGTGAAGCGGCTGCCGTCCTGCTGGTAGGTGCCGGCCAGCTTGGCCTGGCCGTCGTCGCGGTAGGACGCCGCATCCAGCTCGGTCTTCAAGGTGGCCGCATCCAGCGCATTGCCGGGCGCCAGCACCAACGGCCGCCCGTAGACGCGGGTCGGAATCTGCCAGCGCAGTTCGCCGAATCGTTGGCTGACCTGCTTGTTCAGATACACCGTGTAAGGAATCAGGAAACCGAGCGCCAGCGCGATGCCGGCAAAGCCCCAGACAATCAGTCTGCGCTGCCAGCGGGAGCCTTGCTCGTCGGTGTCGTCCTGGAAATCGTCGGAATCGTCGTGGTCGTAGCGTCGGGGCACGGGAATGCGAGAATGTAGAGTCCGGCGAGTCTAGCGCAGCGGTGTCATGGTTGCGGTTCACCGGGCCTGGCGACTTAAGCGCGGCTAACAAACGCCGACACGCCCTGCGCTGTGGTCCCGGCGATGCTCGGCGCGGCATGGCCCGCTCGGTACACTGCGCGCTCAGGCCCGCCTTGCCCCATCCGGCGACGGCTCGCCCTGTGTCACCCGTCTCTACGCTGGAGTTCCAACGGAATGTCGATGTCCCTGGCCGATGCGCGCTACCTGTTCAATCGCGTGCTTGGCCTGATCCACCGCAGCGTGGCGAGCATGCGCACCCGCGGGTGGCGCGCCACCTGGCAGCGCATTCGCGTGCACACGCAGGCGCCGCCGGTCGCGCTCGGCACCCCGCTCTGGTTGCCCGACGCCACGCCGTTCGACGTACTTGCGGTACCGCACAGCGCCGCACCACGGGTGACGGTGGTGATTCCGGTGTACAACCACATCGCCCATACGCTGGCCTGCCTGCGCGCGCTCGCCGCGCACCCGCCACGGCTCGCCATCGAGATCATCGTGGTGGACGATGGCAGCAGCGATGCCACCGCGGTGCAGCTGCCGCAGGTCGAGGGCCTGCACTATCACCTGCGCGCCAGCAACGGCGGTTTCATCGCAGCCTGCAACGATGGCATTGAACTTGCGCGCGGCGATTACGTGGTGTTGCTCAACAACGACACCATCCCGCAGCCCGGCTGGCTGGACCGGCTGATCGCCACGTTCGACCAGCACCCGGCTGCCGGGCTGGTCGGCGCGCAGCTCGTGTACCCGGACGGACGCCTGCAGGAATCCGGTGGCGTGGTGTTCGCCGATGGCAGCGCCTGGAGCTATGGCCGCTTCGAATCGGCCGAGGACCCGCGCTACGCCTATGTGCGCGCGATGGACTACTGCTCGGGTGCGGCGATTGCCCTGCCACGGGCGCTGTTGCAGACACTGGGCGGGCTGGATCGCCGCTACATGCCGGCCTACTACGAAGATACCGACCTGGCGTTTGCGGTGCGCGCCGCCGGCTATCAGGTACTGGTACAGCCGGCCAGCGTGGTGGTGCATGACGAAGGCACCAGCAATGGCACCGATACCCGTACCGGGGTCAAGGCCTACCAGGTCCGCAATCAGGCGGTCTTTGCGGACAAATGGCAGCAGGTGCTGACCCGGCAGTTGCCGGTCGGCCGCGTGCCCGGCCCCGCGCAGCTGCATCGCGGGCAGCGCCAGGTACTGATCCTGGACGAATGCGTGCCGCAGCCGGACCGCGACTCCGGCTCGTTGCGGCAGTTCAACCTGATCCGTCTGCTCTGCGAAGAAGGCGCGCACGTGGTGTTCGTGCCGACCCGCCGCGAACATGCCGGACGCCACACCCAGGCGCTGCAGCAGTTGGGCGTGGAGGTCTGGTACGCGCCGTTCCTGGAGGGCATCGGCAGCTGGTTGCGCACGCATGGGTCGCGCTTTGCGGTGGTGCTGCTGGTGCGTCATCACGTGGCGCATGCCTGCCTGCCGTTGCTCAAGCAATACGCGCCACAGGCACGCACCCTGTTCGATACCGTCGACCTGCATTACCTGCGCGAACGCCGCGGTGCCGAGCTTGCCGGCGATGCCAACCTGCTGCGCAGCGCAGAGCGCACCCGGGTGCGCGAACTGGAGATCATGGCCGCCACCGATGTCACCCTGCTGGTGTCGGCCGCCGAACAGGCGCAGCTGCGCGCGGACGCACCGCAGATCCGCACCGCCCTGCTGTCCAACCTGCATGATGTCGCCGGCAGCGGCCACCGTTTCGAACAACGCCGTGACCTGGTGTTCGTCGGAGGGTTCCGTCACGCGCCGAACGTGGACGCGGTGCAGTGGTTCATCAGCGCCATCTTCCCGCAGGTCCGCGCGCAACTGCCCGGCGTGGTCTTTCATTGCATCGGCGCCGATCTGCCCGAAGCGCTCAAGCTGCTGGCCGACGAATGCCCGGGCGTGCAGTTGCACGGGCATGTGCCGGACCTGGTGCCGTTCATGGACAGCGCGCGCCTGTCGGTGGCACCGCTGCGCTTTGGCGCCGGCGTCAAGGGCAAGATCAACCTGAGCATGGCGCACGGGCAACCGGTAGTCGGCACCACCTGTGCAGTGGAAGGCATGCACCTGCGCGACGGCGAAGATGTCTGCGTGGCCGACGACGCCGACGCGTTCGCCAGCGCCATCGTGCGGCTGTATCAGGATGCGGCATTATGGCAGCGCCTGGCGGACAACGGCCTGCGCAACGTAGCCCGGCATTTCTCGCTGGAGGCCGCACGCGACACGGTGCGCGCGTTGTTCATCGCGCCTTGACCGGGCGGTGTCGCGCGTGTCGCCTGGCCGGCCGGGGCTCTGCAACCGACCTTCACTCACTCCCCGTCGACGCATGCCTCAGCGCTGCTCGGCCACAGCCCGCACCCGCCGCGTGAACTCGGCCAGCTCCGGCAAGCCTGGATCCAGCTGATGCGCCTGGTCCTGGGCACGTCGGGCGAACGCTGCATCCTCCTGCCCCAGCCGCTCGCTGCCGACCGCAACCCAGCGTTGCGCCAGGCGCCGACGTGCGCCGGCCAGCGCATCGCCGTTGGGCGTCAGCGCCTGCCAGGCATCCAGACACCCGCGTGCCGCGCGCAGGCGGTTGTTGCGCAGTTCGTCTTCGAAACAGCGTTGACTGGCAGGCACCACCCGCGCGGCCGCCTGCACCACACGTGGATCGCGCGGCGCCAGCGCCTGTGCGGCGCGCACGGCATCGTATGCACTGGCCCCGGGCGGCGTCATCCACTGCTGGCGTGCTTCGGCGTCGGCCACGCGTTGCAGCAACACGCGCAGGCGGCGCTCGCGCACTGCGCGCGACAGACCGGTCTGCGGGCCGCGTTGCGCATCGCGCGCACGCGCGATCGCCTGCTCGGCCTGCGCGATCGATGCAGCGCCCGGCACCAGGGCCTGCGCCTGCTGCAGCGACTGCATGGCTTCATCGAAATGGAAATCCGCAGCCTGGCGACCCGCCTGTGCGGCGTATTCGCCGGCCACCCGTTCGAGCCCGCGCTGCGCCCCGGCATCTGCCGGCTCGGCGGCCAGCACCGCGGCAAAATCGCGCGCTGCCGGGGCCAACCGGCCGCGGCGCAGCAAGGCCTGTGCACGTTGACGGCGCTGCTCGAGCAGACGGTGATAGTGCCCCTCGGTCAGCGGCAGGTCGGCATGCCCGGCGTCGTAGCGCTTGGCAGCGGCCAGCAGGGCGGCCGCATCGGCAAGTGCGTCGCGTGCCAGCGCATGGCGCGCCTGCGCCAGCAGATCGGTCAGGGCATCTTCGCGTCCTTCCAGCGCGTCGGTGCGGTCCGGGGCCAGGGTCAGGATGCGCTGGTAAAGCGGCAGCGCGCTGTCGGGGGTTCCATCCAGGCGCCCCTGTTGCTGGGCGACCACCGCCTGCGCGAGCAAGGCATCGAGTCCGGCACGGCGCGCCTGCAGGTCGCGCAAACGCAGCGCGACCGGGGCGGTCTGCGCCTGCGGCACCTCCAGCGCACCTGCCAGTGTCAGCGCGCGCTGCGCGCCGGGCGCATCGCCGGCCGCGATGGCCGCACGCGCCTGCACCACGGCGGCGGCACCGGTACGCGCCAGGCCGGTCCGCGCCTCGGTGCGATCGCTGTCCAGCGCGAGCGCAGCGTTGAACAATTCGCGCGCCCCGGTGCCGTCGGCTGCGCTGAGCCGGCCGCGCAGCAAGGCCGCATCGCCGCGTTGCAGCAGCTGCTGGATGCGCGTATCCGGCCACAGCCAGTCGGCAAGCGGCTTGCGCAGCACGATGACGCTGAGGAGCAGGCACGCGGACAGCGCCAACACCACGCGCCACAGCGCGCGGCTGCGCAACGGCGCCCAGAGGCGGGGCGACCTGGCCCAGCGCGGCAGCGGGAACATGCGGTGGCGTCCATCCTTGGCGCGACCTGACGGGGACGCGTTCACCCGACTATGGTAGCTGCCTGCTGCGAAGACGATGTGCGTTTCGGGAATCGGGAATCGGGAATCGTCAGGCAAAGATGGCTGATCGGCTGATGGGCTTTGCAGATCCACGGATAAACGGTCGTGACACGGACAGCATGGCGGCGCAGCGACTTGCACCGCATGGCCTCCATCGTCCGCTTGCTGACCATCGATGGATGCCACGGCATGCGCTCTGACGATGACGCCGCTCGTCTGTGCGGCGCCCGTCAAGCGAATGCCACCGCCTCATTACCCAGCCTCAGCCCAGGCGCCGGACCTCGTTGACGCCGGGCAAGGCGTCCAGTTTGCCGAGCAGGGCCGACAACTGGTCGTAGTCGCTGACCTTGAGCCGCAGCCGCAACTGCGCTCTGCCGGTGTCGCGCACGTTGTCGCTGTTGATCTCCAGCACGTGGGCGTCTTCCTGCGCGATCAGGTTGGTGATGTCCTTGAGCAGCCAGCGGCGGTCCACCGCACGCACCTGCACATCCACCTCGTAGCCGCTGCCGGCCTTGCCCCACTCCACCGGCAACACGCGCTGCGGGTGGGCGGCGGCCAGGCGTGCCAATGCCGCGCAATCGGTACGGTGCACGGTGATGCCGCGGCCGCGGGTGAGGTAGCCGGCAATCGGTTCGCCGGCCACCGGCTGGCAGCAGCGCGCCAGCTGCACCAGCAGGTTGCCCACGCCCTGCACAGTGAATTTGGACTTGCCCAATCCATCGCGACGCGCAGTCGGGCGTGGCGGCGCCGGCACCGCCGGTTGCGACGCGGCGCGCTCGGCTTCCAGCAACGCGCGGCTGACCTGGTTCGGGCCGGTATCGCCCAGCGCCACCTGGATATACAGCTCGTCGATGTTCTCGGCGTGGAATTTGCGTGCGGCCACGCCCAGATCGGCATGCTGCAGGCCCAACCGCTTGAGCTCGCGATCGAGCAGGTCCTTGCCGGCCTGCACGTTGCGCGCGCGGTCGAGCTTGTGGAACCACGCACGCACCTTGTCGCGCGACCGCCCGCTGGCCAGAAAGCCGTTGGACGCCAGCAGCCAGTCGCGGCGCGGGTCGGCTTCCTTGGCGGTCATGATCTCCACGCGGTCGCCGCTGCGCAGCCGATACGTCAGCGGCACGATGCGGTCGTTGACGCGCGCGCCCCGGCAGCGATGCCCCACCATGGTGTGCACGTGATACGCAAAATCCAGCGGCGTGGCGCCCTGTGGCAGATCGATCACCTCGCCCTTGGGGGTCAGCGCGTACACGCGGTCTTCGATCAGCTCGGCATCCAGCGCGCCGGCCAGCTCGCCGTGCTCGCCTTCCTGCACCTGCTCCAGCAACTGGCGCATCCACAGGATCTTGCGGTCGAAGGCCTTTTCGGCGCCCTTGCCACCTTCCTTGTATTTCCAATGCGCGGCCACGCCAAGTTCGGCCTGGGCATGCATCTCGAAGGTACGGATCTGGATTTCGATGGTGCGCCCTTCCGGGCCGACCACAGCGGTGTGCAGCGAGCGGTAGTCGTTGGCCTTGGGACGGGCGATGTAATCGTCGAACTCGCTGGGCACCGGCGCCCACAGCGAATGCACCGCGCCCAAGGCCGCGTAGCAGGCCGCCACGTCGTCCACCATCACGCGTACTGCGCGCACGTCATACAACTGGTCGAAGGACAACCGCTTTTTCTGCATCTTCCGCCAGATGCTGTAGATGTGCTTCGGCCGCCCGCTCACCTCGGCCCGCAGCCCCTGCCCGGCCAACGCGCTGGACAGGCTGCGCTTGACCGCTTCGATATAGCGCTCGCGTGCAACGCGGGTTTCATCCACTTCGCGGGCGATGCGGCGGTAGGTCTCCGGCTCCAGGTGACGGAACGCCAGATCTTCCAGTTCCCACTTCACCTGCCAGATGCCCAGCCGGTTCGCCAGCGGGGCATGGATGTCGCGGGTGAGCTGGGCCAGCGCGCGGCGCTGTTCCTCGTTGAGGCGGTCGGCCACGCGCATGCGCGCCAACTGCCGCGCCAGCAGGATCGGCACCACCCGCAGGTCGTGGATGATCGACAGCAACAAGCGGCGCAGGCCCTCGCTGTTGCGCCCTGCCTCGCGCCCGGCATGCAGCGCCCAGACCTGGTCGGCCGCATCCAGGCCATCGAGCAGTCCCTCCACCGCCACGCGCCGCTCCGCCGGTTGCCACGGCAGGGCGGCAACGGTGCCGCGCAACGCCGGCAGGTCGAACAGCAGCGCCGCAATCAGGGTGGCCTCGTCAGCCGCCAGCAGGGCCAGCGCATCCAGCGTGTCGCCGAGCAGCGACCACGGCACGCTATCGGCTGGCGCGGGCGGCATGTCCTGCCAGGCCTGCGCAAGCGCGTCCCGCAGGGCGGGTGCGATCGAGGCGACAGCCGGGCGCTGCAGCACTGCCTGCAGGCGTTCAAATGAGGAACTGGTCACAACGGTGGACACGGTGGCGGCAACAACAAGGGGCTGATAGCTACGGTAACGTGCGCGTCACCTTCTCCACAACGCGAAATTTCGGTGCCCGTGCGTTGCCGCACGACCGCCGTGCTTATGGTCGGTTCACGCGCCAACGTCTTGATTCGCAACCGCTCGGCGCAATGCGTCAGGCTCCATCATGGTCCATCTGCGCCGCATCCGCCGCTTTTTACGTGCTCTTTACAACTCGCCCAAACCGGCTGCCTATGCTCCCTGCACGTCGTCGCTGCCGTGCGCAGCGGCGACGTCACTCACCCAACTGCGAGGTAGCCGATGAAAACCTGGAAGAAGCCTGTCGTTCGTGAAGTCAACTGTGGCGCCGAAATCAACTGCTACGTCTCCGGCGAGTTTTGATCCGGCCCGTTTCACACACACCTGCCGCCCTTCCTTCTTGATGCATGTCCGGCAGTTGCCGGCAGATTAGGTAACAGTTCTCCATGCGCATCATTGTTCTGGGATCGGCGGCCGGCGGTGGGCACCCGCAGTGGAATTGCCACACACCCGCCAGCCAGCGGGCGTGGCAACAAGCAGACGGTGCCCAACGTCGTACCCAGGCCAGCATCGCCGTCAGTGCAGATGGCCAGCGCTGGGTGTTGATCAATGCCTCTCCTGATTTCCGCCAGCAGATCCTTGCCACGCCCGCGCTATGGCCACAGCAGGGGCTGCGTCACTCGCCGATCGAGGCAGTGCTGCTGACCAGTGGCGAAATCGACCACATCGCCGGGCTACTGTCGATGCGGGAGAGCCAACCATTCTCGTTGCATGCCAGCAGCCGCGTGCTTGATCTGCTGGCACAGAATCCGATCTTCGACGCAGTCAACCCGCACTACGTCACGCGCACGGCCTTCGCGCTCGATACACCCTTACCGCTGCTCGGCCTGCAGCTCACACCGTTCTCGGTGCCGGGCAAGGTGCCATTGTTCATGGAATCGCGCAGTGGCGGCGACCTCGCCGGCTCCAACGAGGAAACCCTCGGGCTCACCATCGACGACGGCCGGCACCGGGTGCACTACATTCCCGGCTGCGCCGCCATGACCGATGCACTGCGCGCGCGCCTGCAAGGCGCCGAACTGGTGTTCTTCGACGGCACGCTGTGGCGCGACGATGAAATGGTGCAGCTGGGCGTCAGCCAGAAGACCGGCCAGCGCATGGGCCATCTCAGCATCGACGGACCCGCGGGCACCATCGCCGCGTTCGAAGCGCTGAACGTGGCGCGCAAGATCTTCATCCATATCAATACCACCAATCCCGTGCTCGATATCCACTCCCCGGAGTACGCCAGCGTGCGTGCCAGCGGCTGGGATGTCGCCCACGACGGCCTGGAGATCACGCTGTGACCGCCCTGCTCACCCCCGACCAGCTGGAAGCAGACCTGCGTGCCATCGGAGCACGCCTGTATCACGACCAGCACCCCTTCCACGCGCTGCTGCACGACGGCAAGCTCGATCGCGGCCAGGTGCAGGCGTGGGCCTTGAACCGCTTCGAGTACCAACGCTGCATTCCATTGAAGGACGCTGCGATCCTGGCGCGCATGGAAGACCCGGCGCTGCGGCGCATCTGGCGCCAGCGCATCCTCGATCACGACGGCAATAGCGCGGCCGATGGCGGCATCGCCCGCTGGCTGCATCTGACCGACGCCCTCGGCCTGGACCGCCAGCTGGTGGAATCGGGGCGTGCGCTGCTGCCCGGCACCCGCTTTGCGGTGCAGGCGTATCTGCACTTCGTGCGCGAAAAGAGCCTGCTCGAGGCCATCGCATCGTCGCTGACGGAATTGTTCGCCCCCAACATCATCGGTCAGCGCGTGGCCGGCATGCTCAAGCATTACGACTTCGTCTCGGCCGAGGCGCTGGCCTACTTCGAGCATCGCCTGACCGAAGCGCCGCGCGATTCGGATTTCGCGCTGGACTACGTCAAGCAGCACGCCGACACCATCGAGAAACAACAGCTGGTCAAGGACGCGCTGCATTTCAAATGCTCGGTGCTTTGGGCGCAACTGGATGCCTTGCACGTGGCCTATGTTGCGCCCGGCATCGTGTGGCCGGACGCCTTCGTGCCGGCGCGCGACGCCACCCGGGCCGCCGCGTGAGCAGCATCACGCGCGACAGCCAGCCGGCCCTGCGCGCGGGCGTACGTCTGCAGCATGACCGCGCACGCGACCAATGGGTGCTGCTCGCCCCCGAACGCGTGGTCGAGCTGGACGACATCGCCCTGGTGGTGGCGCAGCGCTTCGATGGCGTCAGGTCGCTGGCGCAGATTGCGGTGGAACTGGCCGCCGAGTTCGACGCCGACGCCACCGAGATCGAAGCCGATGTGATCGAACTGACGACTACCTTGCATCAGAAGCGTCTGCTGCGGCCATGAACAGTGCACCGCCGCCGCTGTCGGTGCTGCTGGAGCTGACCCATCGCTGCCCGCTGGCGTGCCCGTATTGCTCCAACCCGATTGCACTGGCTGCACTGCGCGAGGAGATGGACACCGCCGGCTGGCGCTCGCTGCTGCAGCAGGCCGCCGACATGGGCGTACTGCAGGCGCATTTTTCCGGTGGCGAGCCGATGCTGCGCAAGGACCTGCCCGAACTGGTGGCGCATGCGCGCGCGCTCGGGATGTACAGCAACCTGATCACCTCCGGCGTGGCGGGCGGCGAGCCGATGCTGGACCAGCTGCAGGCCGCCGGGCTGGAGCACGTGCAACTGAGCGTGCAGGACGTCGACCCGGCCGGCGCCGACCGCATTGCCGGCTATCGCAACAGCCTGGCGAAGAAACGCGAGTTCGCCAGCGCCGTGCGTGCGCGTGGCCTCCCGCTGACCCTCAACGCGGTGCTGCACCGGCATAACGCCGAGCGCGTGCCCGGCATGATCGCGCTCGCGCTGGAATGGCAGGCCGAGCGTATCGAAGTCGCCCATACCCAGTACTACGGCTGGGGCCTGCGCAATCGCGCGGCGCTGATGCCCAGCCGCGAGCAGTTGATGGCCACCATCGAGGCAGTGGAAACCGCACGCCGCGAACTCGGCGACCGCCTGGCGATCGACTTCGTCACCCCCGACTACTACGCGCGCCAGCCCAAACCCTGCATGGGCGGCTGGGGCCAGCGCTTCGTCAACATCTCCCCCCGCGGGGACGTGCTGCCCTGCCATGCCGCCGAGACCATCGACGGCATGCGCTTCGACAATCTGCGCGAGCGCTCGCTGGCCGATATCTGGAACAACGGCGAGGCGTTCGTGCGCTTCCGTGGCACCGCGTGGATGCCCGAGGTCTGCCAGGGCTGTCCCAAGCGCGAGATCGACTGGGGCGGCTGCCGTTGCCAGGCGCTGGCGCTCAGCGGCGATGCTGCTACGCTGGACCCGGTGTGCGAACGCTCGCCCACCCATGCGCAGGTGCGTGCCACCGCCGAACGCGAAGCCGCCGCGCCAGCGCCGGACTTCGTCTATCGCCGGCCTGCCCGCCCCGCGCGTGCACAACCTGCCACTGCAAGCGGCACGGACTGACCTGCGGTGGCCGGCGCAGAACAGCGTCTACACTAGCCACCTCTTTCCTCCTGGATGGCTTCCATGTCGCTCGCGCGCCGCATTCCCCTGCTGGTCTGCCTGACCCTTGCGTTGTCTGCCACCCCGGCCCTGGCGCAGCGTGCCGTCCAGGGCGATCTGCAGTCGCAGATGAGCGCCGAGCAGTTCAAGGCCGCCGGCCTGGACAAGCTCGACGCCAGCGAACTGGCCGCGCTCAACGACTGGCTGCAGGGCAAGGTGGCCAAGGAAGCGGCCGTGGTGGTCGAGCAGGCCAAGGAGGCCGGCCGCCAGGAGGTCATCGTCAAGAATCGCGGCTTCTTCGATTTCGGCAGCAAGGAGCCGATCGAAAGCAGCATCGTCGGCGAGTTCAAGGGCTTCTCCAAGGGCCGCGTCTACACGCTGGCCAATGGTCAGGACTGGGAACAGACCGATGCCGCCAGCCTGTCCGGCGTGCGCAAGGACGCACCCAAGGTCAGGATCAAGCCCGGCCTGGTCGGCGTCTGGTATCTGCAGATCGAGGGCTACAACACCCCGGCCAAGGTACGGCGAATCAAGTAAGCACTGGTAACTGCGCGGCATGGGTGAGTCCTGCCGTGCAATGGCAGCGTGGGCTTCGTCCCACCCCGCTGGCGGCCTTGGCACCGCGACCCGGACGTTCGTAACGTGCAAGACTTGCCGTTACGTCCCGGCGCGCCATGTGCTTTCCGCTCGACCTGCCCATGACTGCGCTGGCGCGTTGCACCGCTTCCGGAGGACACCGATGCGCTTGATGACACGTTGCGGTCTTGCCCTGCTGGCCCTGCTCTCCTGCCCGGCGTTGGCCTCTACCGCGGCCGAGCGATGCGCCACCTCGACGGAGGTCGGGTTTGATCAGGCCCTGGTCTGCTATCACGACGCGGTGGAACAGCAGCCGCTGGTCTACACGCGGGTGGGCACCAGCCGCGTTGCTGGCGTGGAACGGCGCGACTACCTGCTCACCTCGCAGACCTGGTCGCCCGAGGCGCGTGTCACGCCGGCCATCTGGCAGCACGATGTGGCGATCTATGTGCCGTCCGATGCCTTGCCGACCCGCGCGGTGCTGATCTCCACCAACGGCACGCGTCACCCGGCAGACGGCGGCGCGGCGCAGCCGGCCAGCGAGTTGCCGCCGGAGGCGCTGGCTGCGCTGGCGCAACGCAGCCGCACCGTGGTCATCGCATTGAGCGACATTCCCAATCAGGCCTTGCGCTATCAGGGCGACGCCGCGCCACGGCGCGAGGACGACAGCGTCGCCTACACCTGGTCGCTGTTTCTCAAGGCGCCACAGCAACGCAAGACCATGCCGCTGCATGTGCCCATGGCCGCGGCAATCGCACGCACCATGAGCCTGGCCGAGCGTGAGCTGGCGCCACTGAAGATCCACCGCTTCATCCTTGCCGGTGCGTCCAAGCGCGGCTGGGCCAGCTGGCATGCCACGATCGCCGACCCGCGCGTCGAAGCCGTGGTGCCGTTCGTGATCGACATCCTCAACATGCCGGCGGTGCTGGACCACATGTACCGGACATACGGGGGCAACTGGCCGATTGCGTTCAATGCCTACGCCCGGCAAGGCATCACCACGCAGCTGCAGACGCCGGCGTTTGCGCAGCTGGTGCAACTGCAGGACCCGCTGAGCTACCTGCACTCGCCGTACCGCAAGCGGCTGTCGGTGCCCAAATACATCGTCAATGCCAGCGGCGATGATTTTTTCCTGCCCGACAACACGCAGTTCTTCTATGCGGCGCTGCCTGGCAGCAAGGCCTTGCGTGTGGTGCCGAACAGCGCGCACAACGGCATCCGTGCCGCAGTCGTCGACACGTTGGTGCCCTTCGTGACGCGGCTGCAGCAACAGCGCCCGCTTCCGCAGCTGAGCGATACCTTGCGCAGGGGCGCCGCGCCGCAGATCCGCCTGCGTTCTTCCGAGCGACCGACGCGGCTGCAACTGTGGACGGCCAGCAACCCGCAGGCACGCGACTTCCGCTACGCCTGTGGCATCCGCTATCACGCCAGTCCGCTCGTTGCGGGCCGCGGCCACACGATCGCCGTGCCGGTGCAGGTGCCCGAGACCGGCTGGAGCGCGTACTTCGTCGAAGCCACCTATGCCGATGGCTTTGTCGCCACCAGCCAGACCTACATCCTCGGCAAACAGCAGTATCCGCAGCAGGCGCCGCCGACCGACAACGCCGCCTGCAGCACCTTGCCGGGCATGCAAAGCAGTGCGTCTACGCGTTGATGTCGTGCACCGCCAACCTGGCTGAGACAGCGTTGCCGCAGGTGTCGCCAGCGAAGCGCAGCCCTGGGTGGCGCTGATCCGCGTGTGCGTCCGATGCCCGCGGCTTCCGAACGGCAGTGAGATGTCGTAGCGGTGACTGCGCAGGTCGCCATTCCACCTGCCTGCGTGCTGTCGCGGCGACGGCCGAACTGCCGCCGCACCCGCTGCATGCGCACCAATGGCAACCGCCAGGTTGGCTTGCTGCCGACTGGCGGTACCGCTGCGGTTGACCAAGTGGACACTCTTGACCGACTTGCGCAACGAAGTCCGCACAGAACCGTACCCAAGCCCCGATTTGGCACTTGAGCCCGCCAGCAAGATCGATCCAACCCGACTGGACCATTGACATCGTTGTCACCAACTCCTAAACAGCCGTGACGCGCTGATGGCATCGGCCAATCGGACGGATCAAAGGACTGCATGTGGCTGCGACCTCGCGTTCTGCTCACGCTTCTACCTCGCCCGCGGTGTCCGCTGCCACCGGCTTCGTCGCGGCCGACGTCGGCGGCACGCATGTCCGGCTTGCCCACGTGATGCAGGCCGACGACGGCGCGGTGGAGCTGTCGCACTACCGCACCTATCGCTGCGCCGAATACGCCAGCCTCGACGCCATCCTTGCCGAGTTCCTGCCGCAGGTGAGCCGTGTGGAGGCGGTGGTCATCGCCAGCGCCGGCGTTGCGCTGGACGAGGACACCTTCATCAGCAACAACCTGCCGTGGAGCATGTCACCCAAGCGCCTGCGCACCACGTTGGCGCTGCGCAGCGTGCACCTGGTCAACGATTTCGAAGCCGTCGCATACGCGGCGCCGCACATGGAGCCGCGTGCGGTGCTGCAGCTGAGCGGCCCCACGCCCCGGCATGTCCGCAGCACCAGCCCGATCCTGGTGGTCGGCCCCGGCACCGGGTTGGGCGCGGCGGTGTGGATCGATGCCACACCCAGACCGCTGGTGCTGGCCACCGAAGCCGGCCAGGTCGCGCTGGCCAGCACCCACGACCACGAACTGCAGCTGCTGCACATCCTGCTGCGCGGTCAGCACTATCTGCCGCTGGAGCACGTACTGTCCGGCCCCGGTCTGCTCCGGCTCTACACCGCTGTCTGCCAACTCCATGGCGCCTCGCCACGTCATCAGTTGCCTGCTGCCATCACCCAGGCCGCCTTGCACGAGGACGACGCGCTGGCCGGCGAATGCCTGCAGGTGTTCTGTGCGCTGCTCGGGCATGCCGTCGGCGACATGGCGCTGGCCTATGGCGCGGGCGGCGTCTATCTGGCCGGCGGCATCCTGCCGACGATCGGGCACTTCCTGACCACCAGCCAGTTCCGTGCGCGCTTCCTGGCCAAGGGCAACATGCGCGAGGTGCTCGAACGCATCCCGGTCAAGCTGGTCGAGCACGGGCAACTGGGCGTGCTCGGTGCGGCCAATTGGTACCTGCAGCACCACGCTGACGTGTCGTAGGCGATCTGTCGCGCGTTGTTGAGAACGCGCGGTGGCAACACCCCGCATCCGGCGAGCAGCCGCCCGCCGTCCATCCCTGTGCGTGATGAGGAGAGACATCATGAAATACAGCACCACCCTGCTGTCCAGTGCGATTGCGTTGTCGTTGACATTCAGTGCGCATGCCCAGCAGAGCGATGGCCAGCACGCCACCGACCTGGATGCGGTCCAGGTGGTCGGCATCCGTGCCAGCCTGGAAAAATCGCTCGACACCAAACGCAACAACACCGGCATTTCCGAGGCCATCACTGCCGAGGACATCGGCAAATTCCCGAGCACCAACGTGGCCGAAGCGCTGTCGCAGATTCCTGGCGTCACCCTGGATCGCCGTTTTGGACAAGGCGAACGCGTAAGCATCGACGGCACCGATCCCAGCCTCAACCTGTCGTTCCTGGACGGTCACCCGGTGGCACAGGCGATCTGGCTGTACGGCGAACAACCCAGCCGCGGCTTCGACTACACCTTGCTGGCACCGCAAATCCTGGGCCGCGCGGAAATCCTCAAATCCTCCGAAGCGCGACTGACCGAAGGCAGCCTGGGCGGCACGGTCCTGATGCATACGCGCCAGCCGCTGGACCTGGAGGCCAACGAGATCGCCGGTTCCATCGGCTACAGCTACAGCGACCAGGCCAGCACGGGCAAACCCAACGCGGCGCTGCTTTACAGCTGGAAGAACGCTGCAGACACCTTCGGTATCGCGGTCTCCGCGCAGCATTACCAAGAGCGCGTCGACCGCCGTGGCATGGAAGTCTTCGGCTACGCACCAGCCAGTACCTTCGCCAATGCCGCAGGTACGGTGCTGGCTGATGCGGACGTACCCAACTCGATCAATGCCGCCTGGTTCCAGCAGGACCGTGAGCGCGACAGTGCCGTGGTCAACCTGCAACTCAAGCCCAGCGATGCGCTGGAGTTCAACCTGAGCGGCCTGTACATCAATGAGAATTTCGACAACTACAACCAGTCGATGTACAGCTTTCTCACCTGGAACGCCGGCACGGTGGCGGCGGTGGACCAGCTGGGCAGCGTGCGCAATGGCGTGGTGACCAGCGGCCACTCCAGCGCCAATGCCGATCCGCTTGGCGGCACGGTGATCTACGACAACAACGTGCGCGAATCGGAAGTCACCACCAAGGGCCTGGACCTGCGCGGCGCGTTCCGCGGTGACGGCTGGGGCTTGAACGGACAGGTGGGCCAGAGCAAATCGGAGAACACCGATCTGTCGCAATACTTCATCGAGCCGTTCTACAACGGCGGTTTCAGCTGGGACACCCGCCGTGGCATCCGCTTCGACGACCCTGCAGCGGCGCGCAACCCGGCCAACTGGGGCTCGGCCGGCGGTTGGTTCGGCAACAACGGCATCTTCTCCACTGACAGCAAGGACACTTACGGCCAGCTGGACCTCAACCTGCAGTTCGACAGCGTGTTCAACCAATTGCTGCTGGGCGTGCGCCATGGCAAGCATGAAGAGCGCTTCGAGCTCAATGTCTATGGCGGTGTGACCCCGGGCACCCTGGCCGATGTGGGCACCATCGGGCTCACCGATCTGCAGGATTTCCATCCCGATCATGGCCGGCATGTGCAGGCGGGCCGCAACAATGTGCTGAACTGGATCCGCAACAGCCCGGTCGATTACGGCGCACCGGATCCGGCCAGCTATCTCAACAACAGCTGGGCGCTGGAGCAGACCAACAACGCAGCCTATGCGCAGCTGAATTTTTCCGGCGGCGGTGTGCGCGGCAACCTGGGTGTGCGCTATGTGGATTCCAAGACCGAGGGCAGCGGTTTCGTCTACAGCGGCACGCCCTCGCTGGCCAACGCCGACAGCCTGTGGCAGACCCGCACCCGCAAGGAAGACTTTCTGCTGCCTTCGCTGACGCTGTCGTACGACGCCGCCGACGATTGGGTGTTCCGCTTTGCGGCCGCCAAGGTGATCGCCTGGGCGCCCTACAACCAGATGGTCAACAACACCTTCCTCAACGACACCACCTTGACCGGCAGCGGCGGCAACGCGGAGTTGTCGCCCTACGAATCGTGGAATTTCAACCTGTCGGCCGAGTACTACTTCGCGCAGCAATCGGTGGTGGCCTGGTCGGTGTTCTACAAGAAGATCGACAACTACATCGACACCAGCGCCAGCGTGGAGCGCCAGTACAACGCGCTCCGCGACACCGCGCCGCAAAGCTGGGCGCAATTGCTCGGCAGCAACGGCTGTACCGCCGACGGCTATTGCGACTACAGCATCCAGCGGCCGCGCAATGCCGGCGACGGCAAGGTCAAGGGCTTCAACATCTCCTTCCAGCAACCGTTCGGCGACAGTGGCTTCGGCCTGACCGCCAACTACACTTACGCCAACGGCGAAAACAACACCGGCGACGCCCTGCCCTACCAATCGCGCAACAGCGTGGCGTTCAGTCCGTACTACGAAAAAGGCCCGCTCAATGCGCGGCTGACCTACAACTGGCGCGACAGCTACCTGGCCGGCGGCTATGTCGCCGGCGCGGCACCGGCCAGCGTGGACGACTATGCCGAATTGGGGGCAAGCATCGGCTATGCCTTCAGCCCCAACTGGTCGCTGCAGGTGGATGCGCAGAACCTGCTGGATGAAGAATACCTGCAGTATCTGGGCGACAAGGATCACCTGGCCGGCCGTTACAGGAGTGGGCGCCGTTACATGGCCAGCCTGCATGTGAAGTTCTGAAACGGGCAAGCAACGGCCGCACCAGCCATGGGTCGGTGCGGCCGTTGCTTGATGGGTTGGCAGCCGGCGCGGGTTTGCTGCGTGTCTTGTGTGCGCGCATAAGCCATTGCCGCCGACACCACGCCACGACGCTTCGGCCGTGTGAACTGCACGCCTGCTGGGGGTGCGTTCCTGGTTCGGCGTGCGCGCCCGACGACGGGCAACGCGCTGCCACACGTCAATTGCCGCTCAGCCCCGCAGCGCCGCGACGCGCTGCGACAACTTCTTCGCAGACACGCCGGACTTGGCACCCAGTTCCTGCGCAAACACCGACACACGCAGCTCTTCCAGATCCCAACGCAGCGATTGCCATTCCTCGCGCTGCTGCAAGCCGCGCGCGGCCGCGTCATCCAGCGCATCCACGAAGGGCTTGAGTTCGAGCATGCGCGCCTGGTCGCGCGCCGGGTCGCGCTTGGCCCGCTCGGTACGCAGGATCATCGCCCTGAGGTAACGCGGATAGTTGGCCAGCGCCTCGGCCGGCGTGTCGCGCAAGAACCCGGCATGCACCAGCGCACGCAACTGCTGCTCCATGTCGTCCAGATTGCCGCGTGCCCAGCCCATCAACGGCGCTTCCAGCAAGGGTTTGAGCTCGGCGACCGCCCCCAGGATGCTTTCGGCCAGGGTCAGCCGCGCCATCGCCTCGCCGAACAGCCGCTTGGTGGCATCGTCGCGACGTTGCGCAAATGCGGCCGGGTCGCGAATCGCAGCCAGCCCCTCGGCCAGCACCGCATTGAGCGCGGCATCGACCAGATCGCCACGCAGGCGCTCCTGCGATTCGATGGCCGCGTACAGCAAGCCGGTCTTGGGCGACACCGGCAATTGCTTGCGCGCCTGCTTGATCTTGTCGGCGAGCGCGATTTCCAGCAGACGCCGCACCCCGCGCGGATGCGCGCGCGCCGCCTCGTTGCGGTCGGCGAAGATGCGTAATGCCGCGTTGTCGCCCTGATCCACCAGTGCCGGATAGGCCGGCACACCGGCCTCGCCGGCCACCTGCTCGGGGATCGCGGCGGCCGGAAAATCGCGCAGACCTTCGGCGGCCAGCGCACGCCCGGCCCGAGCGGCAAATGCCTGGCCGGCGCGCTCGCCGAAGCGCGCGCGCAGCCCGTCCAGATCGCGCGATTCGGTGAGCACCTTGCCGTCGTCGTCGCGCAGGCGCAGGTTCATCAGCAGATGCGTGTCCAGCGACTCCTCATCAAAATCCAGCGCCGCCACCTGCACACCGGTGGCCTTGGACAAAAACCGCGCCAGCTCGCCGCGGATGTCGTCGGCCGAGGGCAGGCTGTAGGCCTCGTAGAACGCACGCCCGAAGTCCGGCGCCGGCACGAAATTGCGCCGCAACGCCTTGGGCAGGCTGCGGATCAGCGCCGACGCCTTGTCGGCCACAAAGCCCGGTGCCAGCCACGACAGGCGCGCCGGGTCCAGCGCGTTGAGCAGGTGCAGCGGCACTTCCAGGGTGACACCGTCATCGACGGCACCCGGCTCGAAGCGGTAGTGCAACGGCAGCCGCGCATCGCCAAGCGGGAAATACTTCGGAAAGCGGTCCGCCTCGCTGCCTTCGCCCGGCAGCAGGTCGTTCAAGCTCCAATGCAGGCTGCGGCGCTTGTCCGGCGGCAGGGTCTTCCACCACGCATCCAGCCCGCTGGCCGAATGCAGTTCGGCCGGGATGCGATCCAGATACCAGCGCGCCTGCCAGCCCTCGTCGGCCATGATGCCGGCACGCCGCAGCTTTGCTTCTTCTTCACGTGCCTGCTCCAGCACCTTGAGGTTGTCGGCAACGAAGGCCGCGCGCGTGTTGATCTCGCCGGTCACCAGGCCCTGGCGCACGAACAACTCGTGTGCGCCGGCCGGGTCGATCTTGCCGTAGTGCACCGGCTTCTTCGGTGCCAGTACCAGGCCGAACAGGCTGATCTGTTCGGAAGCAACCACCTGCCCCTGGGCGCGCGACCAATGCGCATCGAAGTGCTTGCGCGCCAGCAGGTGCCCCAGCTCGGCGATGGCCCAGTCCGGCTCGATCGCCGCGTTGGTCATGCCCCAGACCTTTTGGGTGTCCAGCAGCGTGGCCGCCAGGATCCACGGTGGCGGCTTGCGCGCCAGGGCCGAGCCGGGGAACGGCACGAACCGCCGCTGCCGGGCCGCCAGAAAGTCGCCCTTTTCGGTGCGGTGGCCGATCTGCGTGGGCAGGCCGGCCAGCAGCGCGCGATGCAGCGATTGATAGGCGGCCGCGCGTTCGCGCTCGCTGGTGCGTGCCGACACCTCGGCCGCGTCGGCCTGCCGGCCCGCCGCCGCAGGCGTGCGCTGCAGCGCCGGCGCGGTGGGATCGGGCTTGCCTTCGCGCGCCAGGCGCGCGGCGCGATGCAGTTGCCCGCGCGTGGGCCGGTTGGCGTTGTGGCCGTCTTCGCGTGCCGGCGCACTGGCACCGGCCAGCAGCGGCGCCAGCACCGCAGTGGCCGGCTCTTCGCTCCAGCCGAGCTCCTCGCACAGCAGCCGCAACTGACGATGCAGCTCGCGCCACTCCCGCATGCGCAAGAAGCCGAGGAAATGCCGGCCGCACCAGTCGCGCAACTTGGATTGGGTGAGATCTTCGTGCACCTGCCGGTACGCTTCCCACAGGCGCAGGATGCCGACGAATTCCGAACGCGCATCGGCAAACAGCGCATGCGCGTTGTCGGCGGCCTCGCGTGCTTCGGGCGGGCGCTCGCGCGGGTCCTGGATGCCCAGGAAGGAGGCGATGATGATCATCTCGCGCAGGCAGCCATGCTGCTGCGCGGCCACCAGCATGCGCGCCAGCTTGACGTCCACCGGCAGGCGCGCCATCTGCCGGCCGATCGCGGTCAGACGGCGTTCGGCATCGATCGCACCCAGTTCCAGCAACTGCTGCCAGCCATCGGCCACCGCACGTTCGTCCGGCGCTTCCAGAAACGGAAAGTCTTCGATCCGCCCCAGCCCCAGCTGCAACATGCGCAGGATCACGCCAGACAACGAAGAGCGCCGGATCTCCGGGTCGGTGAACGCCGGGCGCGCAGCAAAGTCGGCTTCGGCATACAGCCGGTAGCAGATGCCCTCGGCGATGCGTCCGCAGCGGCCCATGCGCTGGTTGGCGCTCGCCTGCGAGATCGGTTCGATGTGCAGGCGGTCCAGCTTCTGGCGCGGGCTGTAGCGTTTGACCCGCGCAAACCCCGGGTCCACCACATAGCGGATGCGCGGTACCGTCAACGAGGTCTCGGCCACGTTGGTGGCCAGCACCAGGCGCCGCCGCGGGCCGGGGTTGAAGACGCGGTCCTGGTCGGCCGCCGACAACCGCGCATACAGCGGCACCACTTCGGTGTCGCGGTATTTGCGCCGCTCCAGCGAATGATGCGCATCGCGGATCTCGCGCTCGCCCGGCAGGAACATCAGCACATCGCCACGCGGGTCGATGCGGGTGATTTCATCGATGGCCGCCACGATCGCATCGTTGACGGTGCGTTCGCCGTCACGCCCGTTGCCGTCGTCCTCCTCGCCGCCGGCCTCGCCCTCCAACGGGCGGTAGCGCACTTCCACCGGGAAGGTGCGCCCTTCCACGCTGATCACCGGCGCATTGTTGAAGTGCTGGGCGAAGCGCTCGGTATCGATGGTGGCCGAGGTGACGATCAGCTTCAGATCGGGGCGCTTGCTCAGCAATTGCTTGAGATAGCCCAGCAGGAAATCGATGTTGAGGCTGCGCTCGTGCGCCTCGTCCACGATGATGGTGTCGTAGGACGACAGCCAACGGTCGCTGGCGATTTCAGCCAGCAGGATGCCGTCGGTCATGAACTTGATGCGCGACTGCTCGCTCACCCGGTCGGTGAAGCGCACCTGGAAGCCCACCGTGGTGCCCAATGGGGTCTTCAACTCGTCGGCCACGCGTGCCGCCACCGCACGCGCGGCAATCCGGCGCGGCTGGGTACAGCCGATCATGCCGGCCGCGCCGCGCCCGGCCGCCAGACACAGCTTGGGCAACTGGGTGGTCTTGCCCGAGCCGGTCTCGCCGGCAATGACCACCACCTGGTGGTCGCGGATCAGCGCAATGATGCGTTCGGCCTCGCGCGCAATCGGCAGCTGCTCGTCCAGCGTGATGGCGGGCAGTTGCTCGGCGCGCGCCTGGCGCTGCGCCTGCGATGCCGCCAGGGCTTGCTCGAACGCCTCGCGCACCTGCACATTGCCGGGCTTGCCCTGCCAGCGCGACCATAGGCCCAGCAAACGGCCACGGTCGCGGCTCATCGCGCCATCCACGGCACGGCGGCGCTCGCGCAAGGTATTGGCAAGGTCGGTATCGATAGCGCTCATTGATCGGAAAATGTGAAAGATTGAATGACGTTTGATCCTTTAGCCTGTCTATTGTGACGCCATAACTGTTCTGTCAGACACCAACCCTCAGAGGGACCATTCCATGTCCAAGAAAAAGAACGCCAACAAGCCCGTCATCGTCAACGATGCCCTGCCGGTTGCAGCCGCCTCGGCGCCGCATATCGATATCGGGATCAAGGACACCGATCGCAAGCAGATCTCCGACGGTCTGGCTCGCTACATGGCTGACGCCTTCACCCTGTATCTGAAGACCCACAACTTCCACTGGAATGTCACCGGGTCGATGTTCAACTCGCTGCACACCATGTTCGAGACCCAGTACACCGAGCAGTGGGGCGCGCTGGACGAAGTGGCCGAGCGCATCCGCGCCCTGGGCTACAACGCGCCGGGCTCGTATCGCGAATTCGTCGCGCTGACCTCGATCCCGGAAGAACCGGGCCTGAGCGACAGCGCCGACTGGCGCGAAATGGTGCGCCAGCTGGTCAGCGGCAATGAAGCGGTCTGCCGCACCGCCCGCAAGGTGCTGGGCACCGCCGACGACGCCGGCGACGATCCGACCGTGGACCTGCTGACCCAGCGCCTGCAGACCCACGAAAAGTACGCATGGATGCTGCGCTCGCTGCTGCAGTAAACCCTTGGGGCTTCGCCCCTTCGGGTTTGCCCAAGGTTTCGCTGTTGCGAAACCTTGGGCCCCTGCTCAATTGCCTGCCACACCCCGCGCCTTCGGCGCGCCCCCTGACTCAGGGGGCGCAGCCATCTCCGCTTCGCGGACATGTCCCCCAACATTTGCGTTGCAAACATTGGGCCCCGCTACGCATCTCCACACCCCGCGCCTTCGGCGCGCCCCCTGACTCAGGGGGCTATTGGTGTTAGGTTCACGACGAGAGCGCATGGTGTACAGGCCTGCAGGACGCAGCGGTCTTCTGCCACACCCGCTGCATCGATTACCGGAAATTGAGCCGCTGTCCCAGCGGGAGCGGCGTTGGGGTGAGGGTATGGGGCGAAGCCTCATGGCGCTTACTCCGCACAAGACTTCACACACTGCCGGCCATCCCCGTAGCCGCATCACGGCAATCCCTGATGCCGCATCGCGCAATCCCGCACAGCATCGCACCAACCAGGGCTTGACCCGCACGGTATCCTAAGCGGATGTCTTCCCCCGCTCACGAACTGCTCGGCCGCGTCTTCGGTTACGACGACTTCCGCGGCCCGCAGCAGGCCATTGTCGAACACGTCGCTGCCGGCAACGACGCCCTGGTGCTGATGCCCACCGGCGGCGGCAAGTCGCTGTGCTACCAGGTGCCGGCACTGCTGCGCGATGGCATCGGCATCGTGGTCTCGCCGCTGATCGCGCTGATGCAGGATCAGGTCGAAGCCCTGCGCCAGCTCGGCGTGCGCGCCGAGTTCCTCAACTCCACGCTGGATGCAGAAAACGCGCAGCGGGTGGAGCGCGCCTTGTTGTCCGGCGATCTGGACCTGCTCTATGTCGCACCCGAGCGCCTGCTGACCCAGCGCTTCCTGTCCTTGCTGGAACGCAGCCGCATTGCGCTGTTCGCCATCGACGAAGCGCACTGCGTATCGCAGTGGGGCCACGATTTCCGCCCCGAATACCGCCAGCTCACCGTGCTGCACGAGCGCTGGCCGCACATCCCGCGCATGGCGCTGACCGCCACCGCCGACCCGCCGACCCAGCGCGAAATCGCAGAGCGCCTGGATCTGGTCGAGGCGCGCCACTTCGTCAGCTCCTTCGACCGCCCCAACATCCGCTACACCGTGGTGCAAAAGGACAACGCGCGCAAACAGCTGCAGGAATTCCTCACCCGCCATCGTGGCTCGGCCGGCATTGTCTACGCGATGTCGCGGCGCAAGGTCGAAGAGACCGCCCAGCAGCTGTGCGCGCAGGGCTTCAATGCGCTGCCCTACCACGCCGGCCTGCCGGCCGAGGTCCGTGCCGAAAACCAGCGCCGTTTCCTGCGCGAGGACGGCATCATCATGGCCGCCACGATCGCGTTCGGCATGGGCATCGACAAGCCGGACGTGCGCTTCGTGGCGCACGTGGACCTGCCCAAGTCGCTGGAAGGCTACTACCAGGAAACCGGCCGCGCCGGCCGCGACGGCGACCCGGCCGAGGCCTGGCTCTGCTACGGCCTGGGCGATGTGGTGCTGCTCAAGCAGATGATCGAACAGGGCGAAGCGGCCGAGGAGCGCAAGCGCCTGGAGCGCGCCAAGCTCGACCACCTGCTCGGCTACTGCGAATCCATGCAGTGCCGCCGCCAGGTGCTCCTGGCCGGCTTCGGCGAGACCTACCCCAAGCCCTGCGGCAACTGCGACAACTGCCTGACCCCGGCCGCCGCCTGGGACGCCACCGTTGCCTCGCAGAAGGCGCTCAGCTGCGTGTATCGCAGCGGCCAGCGCTTCGGCGTGGGCCATCTGATCGACATCCTGCGCGGCAGCGAGAACGAGCGCATCAAGCAGCTCGGCCATGACCAGCTGAGCACGTATGGCATTGGCCGCGATCTGGACGAACGCACCTGGCGCGGCGTGTTCCGCCAACTGGTGGCGGCCAGCCTGCTGGAGGTCGACAGCGAAGGCCATGGCGGCCTGCGCCTGACCGATGCCAGCCGTCAGGTGCTCAAGGGCGAGCGTCAGGTGATGATGCGGCGCGAGAACCCGGCCGCCGGGCGCGAGCGCAGCGCGCAGCGCACCGGCCTGCCGGTGCAGCCGCAGGACCTGGTGCTGTTCAATGCCCTGCGCGGCCTGCGCGCAGAACTGGCCAAGGAGCAGAACGTGCCGGCCTTCGTGATCTTCCACGACAGCACCCTGCGCAATATCGCCGAACAACGGCCTACCAGCATCGACGCACTGTCGCGCGTCGGCGGTATCGGCGGCGGCAAACTGGCACGTTATGGCGCGCAACTGATCGAGATCGTGCGCGAGCAGGGTTGATGCAACAGCGTGCGTCATCGCGGTGGCGGGGCCGGCGCAAAAAATCCACGGAATCGACAGCGCGCATTCAATCGGCCGTTGCTAGTTTCACAAGGCGATCCAGCACGCGCTGTCAGTCCCTCTTGATGAGAGTCCACCCGATGAAACGCAGCCTGCTTTTCCTGGTCACTCTGTTTGCTGCCGGCAGCGCGCTCGCCCAGACTGGCGACGGCAGCGCCGAGCCCGCCAGTGCGCGGTCGCTGGACCTGAGCGTTCCGCAGGCCCCGGTGCAGTATCGGTCCGACCCGGAATACAGCACCGACCCGCCGGGCACCTACTACGGCGACAAGAGCGGGCCACGGCCTGCCCTGGCGCGCCCGAGTGCGGCATCGATCGCCGCCGAACGCGCCGAGCAATGCCAGGGCAAGCTGCATGGCGCTGTGGAGACCGGCATGGGCTACTCCAGTCGCGGCGGCAACAGCAACTGGCAGGCCGCCAATCTGAATTCCTGCAAGACCTATTACGACGATGACGGCAAGGCGCACCAGATCGGCGTCAGCATCAGCGTCGGGCGCGGCGAAGGCCCGGTCTTCGGCCCACGTTACGCCCCCGGTGGTTATGGTCCGGGCCCGTTCGGCTGGTAACCATACGGCTCCGTTTGCGTTGACGAGGGGTTCACTGCCGCATCGCTGAGAATGTGGCTTGCCTTACGAGACGCGCTCATGTCACAGAACAAGGAACGGCCGGTTGTATTCGTTGTCGAGGACGGCGACGGCACCCGACAACTCAGCTGCCTTGTCCTGGAAAGCTATGGCTTTACCTGCCGCAGTGCCGGCTCGGTCGAGGAAGCGCTGACCCTGATTGAAAGCGACCCGCGCGTAGACGTGCTGTTTTCGGACATCCATTTTCCCGGTGGCCTGACCGGTGTGGATCTGGCGCTGAAGACGGCGCATGCACCGTACAACCTGCCGGTGCTGCTGACGTCCGGCTTGGCGGTGGAATATGTCGAAGAGATCCTGCCCGACGGCGTGGCCTTCCTCGAAAAGCCCTACACCCCCGAGCAATTGTTGACCGCGATCCGAAGCGTGATGGCCAAGCGCCGCGTGCTTGCGACGACGCCAAGCGCTTGATGCGTCGGGCCCGGCTGGACCGCGGCCCGCGCTTCCGGCATGACGCCTCAACGTCGCGCGATGCGGCGGCGACCGGATTGAGCACGACACGCCGTGCCAGGGCTGCGTGGGCCACTGCAGCTTGCCGATGACAGCTTCACTGCGGCCTGCCATGGCGCCGCACTGTCCAGATCGATTGCTACGGACTCTGCCGCACTTCGATCCTGCGATAACCTGCAACGGTTACGCCCGGAGGCCGACATGGCGAGGGAAATCCATCGTAGGGATCGCCCCGATAGGCTGTCGGCGCCTTCCCGATTTACGTGACGCAGCTCGCATTTAAACTGCAGCGACCGGACGCGAGGCCTGTTGGGCCGCTCAACTCGCGAGGCGCCGAGCACGCCCCTGCCGGGACACTGCCATGGCAGTGCCAGCGCCATGTCGTGTTTCTTGCAGCGGCGCCAGGCAACACATATCTGTCGCCACGTGGGCGACGCGCTGTCAGTCCGCATGCCCCGCCAATGCAGGCAGCGTGCGGACGCTGTCGCTAGCGCGCGCGTGATCCGGCGAGCATGCTGCTCCCTCGACTCATCTCTCGATCGCCTGTCGGACAGGCCGATCGCATCGATCCGCCGACCTGTCGCGCCGTGTACAGCGCAGCGACGCCTCACGCAGGCGATCCGAGCGGATCTGCGCAGCTGCTGGACGATCGGCGCCGACGCGCCATGCGCGGTGCAGGGAATGGGTCATCCCGCATGCGTGATTGCACGCAGCGCTCCGTCACCCATGGGCGGATGGCCTCGCTGGAGTGCGTCCAGCCCTGCCACTGCGTCGCGCCAACGCAGCGCGTCGATCTGCACCTGCAGCGTATTTCACGCTATCAAGCAGGCCGCTCGCTAGGCTAACGCCAGTGCAGTGCTTCGCTGCAGACGACTTCAGGAGATCCTCATGGGCGACAATTCGTTTCTATCACCGGCTTTCGTCATCCTGGTGATCGGCATCATCGCCGTCGTGTTCTGGCTGGTGACCCGCGCCAAGAAAAAGCGCAACAAGAAGTAAGCGTTCGGACACCGGCCCGCAACGCATGCCGCCGTGCATGCAACGCGCGGCCGGTCAGGCGCCGGTCGACAGCAGTCGGCCTTGGTCTGGCCACTTCCAGCACGGCAGCAACGTCGCGGTTAGTGGCGACAACTTGCTTGCCGGCACCGCCGGCCTGTTGAAGCCGGCAACACTGCCGGAACAGCGGACAGCGTCAACGCCGTCTGCGCACACCAGATGCAACCTCCGCCGCGCTTGCTCAAAAGCGCTCGCCTGCCGGCAGATAGCGCCACTGGCCGATGGCCAGCTTGCCCAACGAAACACGACCCACGCGCAAGCGGCGGATGCTCACCACCTCCAGCCCCACCTCGCCGCACATGAAACGCAGCTGGCCAGGCTGCACGTGCTTGATGGCAAAGCGCAGCCGCTCTTCGTTCTGCCAGCTCACCTTGCACGGCGGCAGGGTCCGTTGCTGATAGACCACCCCCTGCGCCAGCCTGGCCATGCCATAGGGACGCAATGCGCCACGCACCTCCACCAGGAATTCCTGCTCGATCGCGCTGGCATCGGCACTCAACCTGCGCAGCACGCGCCCGTCCTGGGTCAGCACCAGCAGGCCGCTTGCCTCGTCTTCCAACGGCAACGGCGTAGTGAGGCGCAGGAAGTGGCGCCTGAGCACGCGCGTCGTGGAGTGGTCCAGCTCGCTACGCGACTGCGGGCTCGCCAAGGCCACCGCGGCGTCGGCGGGCATGCCGGCCGGCTTGTGCAGCAACAAGGTGGCAGGCTCCGCCGGTGCCAGCACAGCGTCGGCGGCCAAGGTCACCTGCTCCGCCGTCGCCAACGCCTGCGGCTCTTCGACCACCACGCCATCCACACTGACCCAGCCGCCTTCGATGTACTGCTGCGCCTCGCCACGCGAGCAGCCGTAGCGCGCAGCCACGCATTTGTCGAGACGGATCGGATCGGACATCGGGCGAGCTCAGCATCAGGACACGGCAGTGTACGTGCTGGCTCTGCGGATGCGTGAGGCACCGGTCTGCAGCGCCCGCCATGGCAATGGCGAAGCCGCTCATGTACCGCCCTTGCCTGCCTGCCGCGTACGCCGGTGCATGCTTCTTCCATGCACGCCAAAATGGGAAACTCGGCGCTCACACAGGAGATCGCAGATGTTCATCCAGTTCGGCACCACCCGGGTCCGCCTCAACCATATTTCCGTCATCAGCGATCCGTTCAACGCAGGCGAAAACTTCGGCTCGTACTGCCACTCGGTGCGGGTCGGCCTGATCTCCGGCGAAGAGGTCTTTGCACGTTTCAACAGCGAAGCCGGTGCACAGCAGCTCCACGCCGACGTGTTGAAGGCGCTGGAAGGCTGACCTGCCGGCACCACATTGCATCGCGCGCGCCGGCTGGCGCTGCAGATCAGCGCCAGCATCGCGCTGCATGGAGCTGAGGTTTTCGCCCTATCGCAGCAGGGCGGCACGCTGCTCGGTGAAATGCGTTCGCCCGCTGTCCTGACGCGCGTTGTGCAATGCGGTGCCGTCTGATGCTGTTGTCGCCCGTGGGTGCGGCAAAACCGCTGTTCTGGGCCACCAGCAAACTGTCCATCGTTCTGCAGTTGGCACGCTACGGCCCATGCAAACACATCGAACGCGCCTGCCGGATCAGGCGCTGTCAGGGCCAGCTGGACAGCTGTCGGGGAATGTCTTGCGCGGGGTGAATCCGCTCTAACTATTTTCAGAACGGAAGCTTTAGCTCGTCCAGATTCTGCCGCTAGCTGGGCAAGACGCCAGAGCGGACGCACCCCGCATCCGCCAGGCGAAGCTGCACTACCTGGATGTGGAAATGAACGATTATCTGCAACGCCTCAACGTCGGCCGTCGCCTGGGCGCGGCCTTCGGCATCCTGATCCTGCTCTCTGGCCTGCTCGTGGCCGCCGGCCTGATCACCATGTCCAACGCCCGCTATGAGCTGGACACCATCGTCAACAACAACATGGAGCGGATCCGACTTTCTTCCGACATGCTCGATGCCAATACCAATGTGGCGATCGGTCTGCGCGACATCGTGATGGTCTCCGGCGAGGCGGCCAACCGCCGCGCCATGCAGATGATCGAAGACAATCGCACGCGCTACCGCCAGGCCCACGATGCGTTGGCGGCCATGCCCAGCAACGCTCGGGAAAAGGATGCGCTCAAGCTGGTGCAGGACAAGCGCGACGTCTCGGTCAAATTCAACAACCAGATCCTGGACTACGGCATCCACGACCAGAATCAGCAGGCACAGGCGCTGTTGCAGGGCGCTGCCGCCACCGCAATGAACGAACAGCAGGCGGCCATTGGCGCCAATGCCGCGCTGGAACGACGCCTCAGCAAGGACGCCTATGCAGTGGCAGTCGCATCGATGCATCGTGGCAAGGTCATCCTGGCAAGCGGCGGCATCGCGGCGCTGGTCATCAGCACCTTGCTGGCATGGCTGATCACCCGCAGCCTCACCAGGCCACTGAGCCAGGCCACCCGCACTGCCGAAGCCATCGCCGCCGGCAACCTGCACAACGACGTCCACACCACCGCCAACGATGAAACCGGCCGTCTGCTGCAGGCGATGGACAAGATGCAGCTGCAGCTGCGCAACCTGATCACCGCACAGACCGACATGGCCAGGCGCCATGACGCCGGCCAGATCAGCTTCCGCATCGACGCCAGCGCATTTCCAGGCGACTACGGCCGCATGGCCAACGACACCAACCTGCTGGTGGCCTCGCACGTCGCCGTGCAGACCGATCTGGCACGCATCATGGGCCGCTACGCGGTGGGCGAGCTGTCCGAAGACATGCAGCCCTTGCCAGGCGAAAAAGCCGTGTTCAGCGACACCATGTCGCAGGTCAAACTCAACCTGTCGGCCATGAATCACGAGATCAAGCATCTGGCGCAGGCCGCGGCCAATGGCGACTTCAGCGCACGCGGCGATGTAGAGCGTTTCCAGTTCGACTTCCGCATCATGGTCGAAAGCCTCAACCACCTGATGTCCACCGCAGACGGCAACCTGCAGTCCTTGTCGTCGCTGCTGCAGGCAATCGCCGCCGGCGACCTCACTGCACGCATGAGCGGCGAATTCCGCGGCGTCTTCGCGCAGATGCGTGACGATGCCAATGCCACCGCCAGCCAGCTGGCGCAGATCGTCGGCAACATCCAGCAATCGGCGGTGTCGATCAATGCGGCGGCCAGCGAGATCGCGGCGGGCAATCAGGATCTTTCGCAACGCACCGAACAGCAGGCCGCAAACCTCGAAGAAACCGCTGCCTCGATGGAAGAGCTGACCTCCACGGTCAGACAGAACGCCGAGAGCGCGCGCCAGGCCAACCA
Organism: Xanthomonas sp. NCPPB 1068; assembly: GCF_041479385.2. Taxonomy (NCBI): domain Bacteria; kingdom Pseudomonadati; phylum Pseudomonadota; class Gammaproteobacteria; order Lysobacterales; family Lysobacteraceae; genus Xanthomonas; species Xanthomonas sp. NCPPB 1068. The sequence continues at coordinate 3,431,832 of NZ_CM192986.1, forward strand.
GCTGGCCATCGGCGCCGCACGCGTGGCCTCGCAGGGCGGCGAAGTGGTGGGCAGGGTCGTCGAGACCATGAGCGGCATCGAAGCCTCGTCCAAGAAGATTTCCGACATCATCTCCGTCATCGACGGCATCGCGTTCCAGACCAACATCCTGGCGTTGAACGCTGCGGTGGAAGCCGCACGTGCGGGTGAGCAGGGCCGCGGCTTTGCGGTGGTGGCATCGGAAGTCCGCACGCTGGCGCAGCGCTCCTCCGGTGCGGCCAAGCAGATCAAGGACCTGATCGACGATTCGGTGCAGCGCGTGGCCGAAGGCTCGGCGCTGGTGCACAGCGCCGGCAAGACCATGGGCGATGTGGTCGCAAGCGTGCAACGCGTGACCGACATCATGGGCGAAATTTCCGCAGCCTCGCAGGAACAGTCTGCCGGCATCGAGCAGGTCAACCAGACCATCACCCACATGGACGAAACCACGCAGCAAAATGCGGCGCTGGTGGAAGAAGCCACTGCCGCCGCACGCGCCATGGAAGAACAGGCCGTCCAGCTCACCGATGCGGTGGCCATCTTCCGGATCGAAACAGCCGCAATACGGCAAGCCGACCCGCGCGCAGCCACACCGGTCGCGCAGCTGTTGAGCAAGGTCCGCAGCGCCTAGCGCCGCGGCGCTGCGTTGGCTGGCAGCGATGTCGGCGCTGGCCGACATCGCTGCCAGCTGCGGGCGTCGACAACACACCGGTCCAAGCGCCTTTCCGTCTGCACTCGGCGCGTGATCGGGGGCAGACGCAGCTGCCAGCGGTGATGCGCGCGCTGGGAATGGGCTCACGCGCCGGCGCCTGAGTCGCTCTGATTCTCTACCGGGCCAGTGCGCGCACGGTCTTGACGTGCGTGCACGGCAACCCGATCATCCGACTTTGATGCCCTGCTCCAGAAGCGACAACGCCTGTTGCAGGTCACGGAACTGGAACGGCTTCTGCAGCCCATGCCGGTGCCGGAACTTCTCCGGGATTCCGCTCTGCGCATAGCCGGTCACGAAGATGTACGGCACGCCGCGCGCATCCAGTTCTTCTGCGATGGGAAACGACAGCGTTCCGCCCAGGTTGACGTCCAGCACCGCCAGATCCAGGTGGCCTTGCTGCACGACCGCCAGTGCCGCATCGACGTCACCGACGGTCGCTGCGACTTCGTAGCCCAGCTCGGCCAGACAATCTTCCAGCAGCATCGCAACCAGCGATTCGTCTTCGACCAGCAACACGCGCATGGTCACGGCTGCACCTCGGCAAGCTCGACCGGCAATGGGATCGATACGCGGAAGCACACGCCGGCAGGGTCGAACGACAGCTCCACTTCGCCCTTGAGATCATGCTTCAAGCCGCGCTCCAACAACCGCGAGCCGAAGCCCTTGCGCGTCGGCGGTTGCACGAGCGGCCCGCCGGACTCCTGCCAGACCAGCTCGAGCAGCGCCTGTCCATCGCGGACGTGGCGCTCCCACACGATCCGCACCGCACCTTCGGACGAGGACAGCGCACCGTACTTCAGCGCATTGGTGCACAGCTCGTGCAGCGCCATCGACAAGGCCAGTGCGCGCCGCGGATCGAGACGGCAGGACTCGCCCTGCAGGGTGAAGCGCTGGCTGTCGCGCGATTCGTAGAGCGTCGCCGCATCGCGGGTGAGCTCCAGGATATCGGCGCTGACCCAGTTTTCCCGCGTCAGCGTATCGTGCGCACGCGACAGCGCCAGCAGGCGCGCATCGATCTTCTCCTGCGCATCGGCCAGGCTGTCGGCATTGTTGAATGACTGCCGCGCCAGCGACTGCACCATCACCAGCGAATTCTTGACCCGATGGTTGAGCTCGTTGATCAACAGCTGCAGGTGTTGCTCGTGCTGTTTGTGTTCGGTGATGTCGCGCGTGGCGCCGGCAATGGCCTCCACCTCGCCATCGGGCCCGAAGACCGGCGTAAAGATGTAATCGTAGATCCGCAATCCCTTGACCGTATGCGGAAATGGCACTTCGCCACGCAGCGGCTGGCCGGTTGCGATGACGCGCTCGATTTCTTCGTCGTGCATCGCGGCATGCCAGGGCTCATACCCGATCTCCAGGCAGGTCTTTCCACATGCCTCTTCCCAGCGCATGCCCCACATCGTCAGCAACGCCTGATTTGCGTAGACGAAACGGTGCTGGGTGTCGAACACATATAAAAGGTCCGGCGTTGCCTGCAACAAGGCCTCGTAGATACGAGACTTTGCGGCGTCTTCCTGGTGCTCGGCCATTTACGTCGTGGTCCTGAAGTTGGACGGCACAATAATGCGATTGCCGTGAACGCACGATCATGCCTATATCGGCATCAGCAGGGGCCGACGCGCCAGGCCTTATCCTGACTAATATGCTTTTATAGTTATATCAATTCGGTTCGCTCCGAATGAAGCGGACTCAACAAATCGGTTTGGTCCACACTACGCCGCACCTGTGCACGACACCCTGTAGCGACATGACGCCTTGTCGCACCGTGCGCGCAACCTCGCTTAGCCATCGACGCCAGATACGCGGCATGCACACGTTTGACCCAGCATTGGGAGCCAACGCGGCGCCGGTTCATCGACGCGACCCGATCACGCCGGGAGGGTTCCGGTTGGTCACTCAACCTGACGACTTACCAACCGCATCCGCCTGCTTCATCGAATGCAATTACCGGGGCTAGCCTGTTTTTTTTCTGCCTCAAACAAATCCTCGCGACAGATAGGGTGTTGCGATATGCGAATCAGCGACGCGCCGTTTTTCGCTACATCGTTGCGCCAGATAATCGCATCGCCGGCATACAGCCTTCAGCGTGAGATGTCGATCGGGCTTGGCCAGCGACCGCCTAATCCGTAGTTTTATCGCCTCTGCCGACGCCAAAGCAGCCGTGCTCTGAATGCCCGAATAACCCATTAGCCAAGGCAAAGCCATCGTCATATGAGCGACTTGTCCGCGCCGTAGCCTCGCGCCTGGATTCAGTGTCTCCACCCACTCAGCAGGGTCGCCCAGATGAAAACATGCGCGTGTTCGTCCAGAAACTTCTTTCAGAACGCCATGCTGTTCGGCGTCCTGATGTCCGCTACGTTGGCCACCGCGGCCTCTGCGACATCGTTGCATGCCGTTTCCCGTACCGATCAGATGAGGTCATTCAAAACCGGCGGGCCGAGCAGATCCGAAGTCTTCCATCAACAATGGGCAGAAGGCGCAGCGCAATGCCGTGAGTCCTTTCCGCAGACCACATCGGTGCAGCTGGGCCGGGTCGACAGCCGCGCGATCAATGCAAGAACGTTTCAGGTCACCGGAAAGTGGATCTGCAGGGGTTGATCGCTCGGCAGTCGGTGGCCATGCCCGTCGAGCTGATGCATGCCCTGGTGATGCAATCGCCCCCGGCGCTTGTGCTGTGCCTGCAGACGCAGCGCAGCGCAGCGGTCGCCGCGCACCCGTCCAGTGAGTGTCAGCGCGTGGGGCCGCGGTGCATCGAATCACATGACCTGCAAGCACGGCCCGATCCCAATCGCCGTCGGGCGTCACGCATGCCACGACCGTGGCCAGCGTTTTCCGTCTCATGATGAAGCGCCATGCATCCATCGGCGGCACGATGCTCTACCCGACAGGATCACTGCGCCCTCGCACGGCGGCAGGCTGGTCGCGCGTATCGCCGTTGCCGCCATGCGCGGCGATAAACATGGCCACGGCCGACCGGCAATAGCTGTGGATTTCGGTAGCGTCCTGCGCCTTTGCCTCATCAAAACGCGCGATCATCAAAAGATCGGATCCTTTGATGAGCGCCGCAAACAAGCGGGCAGACCGGGCAGGATCGGGCACGTGCAGGGCCGCCTTCGCGTGCAGCTGCCGCAACAGCGTCTCGATGCTGGCAATGATATGGCCGGCGCCGGCGGCGTAATGCAGCTTGCTCAATTCCCGTTGATTGGTCTTGTCCGCCATGACCATGGCCTCGACACCGCGCACATCCGCACGCATCAATGTGCGAAGCAACAATGATCCCGCCGCCACGAGCTGATCCTCGGCTGAGCCGTCGGTGCATTCAAACAGCCCCTGAGGTACGAGCTGATGGCAGCGCGCGGCGATGGCAGCGCTGAACAGCGCTTCCTTGTTCTCGAAGTGCCGATAGATGCTGAGCTTGGAGATCTTCGCGCGCTGGGCCACCTTGTCCAAGGTCGCCGCTTCGAAACCCAATTCCATGAAGAGGTCGAACGCCGCGTCGGCAATCGTCTGGCCGAGCGCCGCATTGGCGGGTCGGCCACGCCGGGGCTGAGCGCTGTTGTTCGCCACAATTGAGTCCTTGACAGTATCCGAATTCCGCAATTAGGATACCACGCAGTTTCTTAAATCTGGACGTCTTACGGTGGATCGATGCTGTCCTCGAAGTCGCTACTGAACCGTCTTGCGGCATCAAAGGCGACCTCGTCAAGGGTATCGGCGGACGTCTCTGCCCGGATCACCATGTCTTGCCATCGCTGTCTGGGCAAGCAGCAGCCAACGATCATGTGCCAACTCATTTCCCTCCCGCTGCAACACGGAACTCTCTATGGATGACGTCATCATCATCGGCGGCAGCTTCGCCGGTCTCGCCGCCGCGCTGCAGTTGGGTCGTGCCCGCCGGGCGGTCACAGTGTTGGATACCGGCCTGCAGCGCAACCGCTTCGCCGGCCACTCGCATGGCCTGCTCGGCCACGATCACAAGCCGCCATCGGACATCCTGGCGGAAGCACGCAAACAGCTGGAGCGCTATCCCACGATCAGGCTGGTCAATGCCCGCGCCGACAGCATCTCCGGCGCCATCGACGATTTCTCCGTGCGTGTTGGTGAGGAAGGCCGTCTCACCGCGCGCCGCCTGATCCTGAGCTATGGCGTCGCCGATCAGATGCCGGATATTCCGGGTTTTGCTGAAGGCTGGGGCAAGTCCATCGTGCCCTGCCCCTATTGCGATGGCTATGAAGTCGCCGACAGGCACTGGGGCCTCATCTGGTCCGGCCCGCAGTCGCTGAATCATGTCCGCCTCTACCGCGACTGGACTGACACGCTGACGGTCTTCGCCGATGGTCACGACATTCCAGCCGAGGTCCGGGCGGACCTGGCGCGCCGCAAGCGACCTGTCGTCGATGGCCGGATCACCGAGATTGCTCATCAGGGGGGCCACAACGCTATCGTCAACGTCGATACCGGCGCTGCCGTCCCGGTCGACATCCTGTTCGCGCATCCGCGCAACACGCCGTCCGCGAGCCTGCATGAGCCACTCGGGCTGGACACGGTCACGACCCCGCTAGGCGTCGCCATCAAGGTCGACGAGCGCCGCGAAACCAGCACGCCCGGCATCTACGCCGCGGGCGATCTTGCAAATCCCGCGATGGCCTCGGTCACCCTGGCAGTCGCGCATGGCGCGACAGCGGGCATCTCTGCCCAGCAGTCGATGCTGGTGTAAGCCCGAGCCCTGGCACGTGCGCCATCCACGCAACACGCTTGCTGCAGTCGCGCAGCGCGACGCGGCTTTCAGTTTCTCGTACAAAAACAAGGATCAAACTGAGGCGCAGCTTGATCGGGGACTTTGATGCCGCATCGGCCTTCGCAACGTGTGCCAGTGGCAGAGCGACCCCGGCGCAACGAGTGGCCATGACGTTGCTCCACTCGCTTCGTCGCGGAGTCCTTACGGCAAGATTTCGCGGGGCACAAAAAAGGCGCCCAAGGCGCCTTTCAAGCTGGTGATTCGATTGGTGGGCCGTGATGGATTCGAACCATCGACCAAAAGATTAAAAGTCTTCTGCTCTACCGACTGAGCTAACGGCCCATTGCCCGACTGTGCGTCGGGGTGCGCATTCTACCCTACACCGGCGTCAAGACGAAATCGCGTAGTGCGTGGGATCCTGAACTCCCGCGTCGGCGAAGCCGGCTGCGCGCAGGCGGCAGGCGTCGCAGTGGCCGCAGGCACGTCCGTCGGCATCGGCGCGGTAGCAGGACACGGTCAGCCCGAAATCCACGCCCAGGCGCTCGCCTTCGCGCACGATGTCGGCCTTGCTGAGGAACTGCAGCGGGGCGTGGACGCGCAAGCCTGCACCTTCCACACCGGCCTTGGTGGCCAGATTGGCGAGCACTTCGAAGGCGCGGACGAACTCGGGCCGGCAGTCCGGATAGCCGGAGTAGTCCACGGCATTGACGCCGCAGAACAGGTCGTTGGCACCCACCACTTCGGCCCAGCCAAGCGCCAGCGACAGCATGATGGTATTGCGTGCGGGCACGTAGGTGACCGGAATCCCCTCGCCGCCTGCATCGGGCACCTCGATGTCGTCGGTCAGCGCCGAGCCGCCGATGCTGCGCAGGTCCACATCGACCACCTTGTGCGCCGCCACGCCCTGCGCCGCCGCCACCCGTGCGGCCGCATCCAGCTCGGAGGTATGGCGCTGACCGTAGCGCACGCTCAGCGCGTAGACGGCAAAGCCCTGCTCCTGCGCGAGCGCAATGACGGCGGCAGAATCCATGCCTCCGGACAACAACACGACAGCTTTTTTCATGACCAATCAGACGATGACAACAGAAAGGGAAGGCTAGCAGGCTCGGTCCGCGATGGGTTAACGCAGCCGATGGCGCCGACGACTTTTGGTCGTCTGGTCGATGACGCGGCCCCATCCCGTCGCGACCATCAAGACGCGTCGAGTCGACAGGTAGCGACAACGCTTACCGCGCGATCCCGCGCGCAGGCATCAGTGCAGCGGCATCGACAGGCAACGCCATGTCCAGCTGCAAGAAGCCTCGGTGGACGACGCGCCGATCCAACAGGCGCCGCGACGATGTGGTAGATGCTGTCCGCCACCCCGCAAAGGACAGACCCGCACACGCCATGGTCCGCGACGGTCATGCGGACTCGATCATCCGGACCAAGAACCATGTGAACGGTGAGGGTCAGGAACCGACGCTCCCGACCCTCGCCGCGTGATCGGGCATCAGCGCCCCGGCTCGTCGTTCCAGAGAATCTTGTGCAACTGCATCTGGAAGCGCACCGGCACCCGATCGGCCACGATCCAGTCGGCCAGCTGGCGCGGCGTCACCTCGCTCTTGCTGGGCGAAAACCACACCGTGCAGCGGCGATCCAGCGCATGGGCCGCCACGATCTCGCGCGACCAGTCGTAGTCGGCGCGGCTGCAGATCACGAACTTGATCTGGTCGCGTGCCGTCAGCAATGCCAGGTTGTCCCAGCGGTTGCGATGCGCCTCACCGGATGCCGGCGTCTTGATGTCGACCACCCGCGAAACGCGCGCATCGACCTCGGACACATCCAGCGCACCGGAGGTTTCTAGCGAGACATCAAAGCCGGCATCGCAAAGCTTCTGCAGCAGCACCAGGCAACGCTTCTGCGCAAGCGGCTCGCCGCCGGTGACGCAGACGTGGCGAACGCCGTGGCTTGCAACGTCGGCAACGATCGCGTCGATGTCATGCCACTGCCCGCCATGGAAGGCGTAGGCCGTGTCGCAATACTGGCAGCGCAACGGACAGCCGGTCAGGCGTACGAATACGGTCGGCCAGCCGGCCGTCTCGGCTTCGCCCTGCAGGGACAGGAAGATTTCGGTGATCTTCAATCGCGGCAATGGCGATTGGACGATCTCGCTGGGGACGGCGGCGACGTTCATGGGCAAGGTATGCGCCGCGCCAACCGGCAACGACGCGCGGGCTCAGCGCAGCTGCTGGCCGAGACGAATGGATTGCAGACGTTCCTGCGCGACGCGCGCGGCATCGGAACCGGGATACTGCGCGACGACCTGTTGCAGGGTCTGCTGGGCTTCGTTGTTCTTGCCTTCGCCATATTGCGACAGGCCGAGCTTCAACAGACCGCCGGCGGCCTTGTCATGCGTGGGATAGCGGCCGACGAGATCGCGAAACTGCGCCTCGGCCAGCTGGAAATTGCGGGTGGCGTAGTAACTCTCACCCAGCCAGTACAAGGCATTGGGGGTGTAGACGCCATTGGGATAGAGCTCCAGGAAGCTCAGGAACAGCTGGGACGCATCGTCGTACTTGCCGTTCTTCAGTGCATCGAACGCCACGTTATAGGCCGTGCGCTCGTCATTGCTGACGGCCAGGGTGCCTGGGTCGCCATGCACGCTCGGCGGCTTCTCGGAGGTAGCCGCCGTTGCAGGCCGCGCGGCCGGAGCCGGGGCTGGGGTGACGCTGCCGGTGGCAGGAGGCAGCGGGGGCGTTGCGCCACCTGCACCTTCCAGCCGGTTCAGACGTCCGTCCAGGTCCAGATACTGGTCCTTGGACTGCTGCTTGAGTTGCTCGTTGTCGTGCTGCAGCTGTTCAACGGTCGCGCGCAACGCCTGCAGGTCGGAACGCGCCTGCTGCAGTTGATTGAGCAGATCGTTGTTGGCCTGACTGTTGGCCTGCTGCTGCTCGAGCACCGCCACACGATCAGCGAGACTTGCTCGCTGGGCGTGAGCCGGCGCGGCGACCACAAGGGCCGCCGCGACGAACAGGGATGTCACTCGAAAGCGCATCGCTTCTTACTGAGCCGTGTACACGATTTCGACGCGACGGTTCTGCGACCAGCAGCTTTCGCTGGTTTCGGTGCAGACCGGACGCTCTTCACCGTAGCTGACGACGGTCAGCTGGCTGGCCGAACCACCGGCAGCCTGCAGTGCGGAGGACACGGCATTGCCGCGGCGCTCGCCCAGGCCCATGTTGTACTCGCGCGAACCGCGCTCGTCGGCATTGCCCTGCAGGGTGATGCGCGAGGAGGGACGGTCACGCAGGTACTTGGCGTGGCACGCCATGATGGCCTGGAATTCCGGCTTCAGGGAGTCCTGATCCAGATCGAAGTAGACAACGCGCTGACGCAGGCAGGCATCGGTATCCAGGTCGCCCGGGCCGTACAGGCCAGAGGTGGCCGGGCCGGTCGGAACGGAGGAACCAGCGGTGGTGTCGGTCGGAGCAGGCGGAGTTTCCTTCACCTTCTTCGAGCAACCAGCCAGCACGGCAACGGACAACAGGGAGACAAGCAAGACGCGGGTGGACTTGTTCATGGGATACCTATGGAGGCTCTGGGCCAATGAGTGGTTTAACGCAGCGAAATATTAACATTAATGCGCGGTTCGGTAAGGCCCCCAAGCAGGTTCTCTCACATCACCGTCGGCCAGAACCAGGCGCTGGCGGACCCGAGCGTCGGCGGACACCGCATAAAGGACGCCACGACCACCCTCACGTGCCGCATACAACACCATGCTGGCGTTCGGCGCAAAGCTTGGCGACTCGTCCAGCGACCCCGGCGAGAGCGTGCTCCAGCTGGGCGAACCCAGGCTGCGGTCCATCATGGCGATGCGGTAGCTGTTGCCGCTGCCCTGCGCCACGGCGATCTTCTTGCCGTCGAACGACACGCTGGCAGTCGCGTTGTAGTTGCCCTGGAAGGTCACGCGGTTGGCGCTGCCGCCGCTGGCGGCCACCTGGTAGATCTGCGGGCGACCGCCGCGATCGGAGGTGAAATAGATGCTGCCGCCATCCGGCGCCCAGGTCGGCTCGGTGTCGATGCCGAAGTGGTTGGTCAGCTGGGTCAGCTGCTTGCTGCCCAGATCCATCACATAGATCTCAGGGTTGCCGCTGCGCGACAGGGCCAGCGCCAGGCGGCGGCCGTCGGGCGAGAACGCCGGCGCGCCGTTGATGCCGCGGAAGCTGGACACCAGCTCACGGGCGCCGGTGGCGATGTCCTGCAGATAGATCGACGAATTGCCACGCTCGAAGCTCACGTACGCAAGCTTCTTGCCGTCCGGGCTCCAGTTCGGCGACAGCAGCGGTTCGGCCGAACGCACGATGGTCTGCGGGTTGTAGCCGTCCGAATCGGCCACCATCAGCGCATAGCGCATGGCGCCACCCTTGCCGCTGGCGGTGACGTAGGCGATGCGGGTCCAGAACGCGCCGCGCACGCCGGTGATCTTTTCGTAGATCGCATCGGCCATCTGGTGCGAAACATCGCGCATCGCGTTGGCGCGCGCGGTCATCGCCAGACCGAGCAGGCGCTCGCCCTTGGCCACGTCGAACAGTTCGTATTCGACACGATACGCGCCCTCGCCTGCATCCATCACGCGGCCGACGACGATGTAGTTCTGCTTGAGGGTACGCCAGGTCGGGAACTGCACCTCGGTCCCGCGGGTCGGCTTTTCGACGATCTGCGCGGCCGGCAAGGTGCGGAACTGGCCGGAGCGATCCAGGTCGGCACCGACCACGGCGGACACGTCGGTCTGCGGCGCAGCGCCGGAGCCCTGATACGGCATGGGGATGACCGCGATCGGCGTGGCCGAGGCGCTACCGCCCACGATGTCGATGGTAAGACCCTGCTGCTGCGCGAGCGCGCTCAGCGGCAACAACAGGGCGGTCAGGGCAGCTAGCCAACGCAGCGGTTTTTTCATGGACGGCTCGGATCGGGCAGGAAAAGTGGGCAAGGGATACCAATCAGCGAGTGAACATACTCGCAATCGTGAACGAGACAACGTGAAAATGGAGCGATTGATCGTGTAGCGAATTGGATGGCACTGCCGGCCAGTCGCCGGTGCGCAGCGACTGCGCCACTGCCTGGCGGCGGCCGTCACGCGTACACCGGCTCCGACGGCCCTGCCCTCGTCGCCGGGCTACAGCGCGCGCAGGCAGCCGCGGCCCGGCCAGTACCGACGCCGGTTACTGGTCCTGCGCGGTGAACACGAAGGTCAGATTGCGCTGGAACACCGATTCGAAACCACGGTACGGCAGCGGCTGCGCACTCAATACCGCGGCTTCGATCGAACGCTGGCCGGCCTCGTCATACGGGCAACCCGGCGCGACCTTGGCTTCCATCACGCTGCCACCGGGCAACTGGCGGATGTTGATGGTGCACTTCTGACCCGGCGGCACCGACGGCGGGCGCACCCACTGGGCCAGCACCTTCTGCTGGATCGCGGCGGCGTACTTGGCTGACAGATCGGTACTGGTGCCGTCCTGCCCCGCGGTCGGCTGCGCGCTGCTCGCCGCGGCCGCTGACGCCTGCTGGGCGCGCGCAGCAGCCACCTGCCGCAGCTTCTGTTCTGCCAGTGCCGCTTCCTTGGTGGCCTGCTCGCGCTGCCGGCGGATGTCGGCAATCTTCTTTTCGCGCTCGGCATCGGCGGCCGCCTGCTGCGCGGCGGCCTGCTTTTTCTTGGCGTCGGCCTCTTCCTGCTGCTTGGCCAGGCGCAATTTCTGCTCGGCCTCTTCCTGGCGCTTGCGCTCGGTCAGGTCGATCTGCTCCTGGCGGCGCTTGGCTTCCTGCTCCTGCTTGGCCTTCTCGGCGGAAATGGCCAATGCGTCGACCTTCTCCTGGTCCACCTTGTCCGGCTGGGCCACGCGTTCCTGCGCCTGCGCCTGCTGCGGCGTGGGCGCATCCTGCGGGCGCGGCTCGGGGATCGGCTGCGGTGGCGGCACCGTGTCTTCCGGCGCGGGCTCGGGCAATGGGGCCGGCGGAGGCGGTGCTTCCACCGGCGTGGCCTTCAGTGCCTGGCGCGCGACGCGCGCCTCCGCGGCGGAGACATCCAGCGACGCTTCCATGCTGGGGTCGCCCGCGGCCGGCTCGACCGAGCGTTCGGGCGACCACAGCCAGCCGGCGATGAACACCAGCGCGACCAGGATGTGCACGACCAGGGCCAGCATGACCGGTCGCAGCCAGCCATCCTCGCGCATGCCTTGGGTCGGGAGTGCGTCAGCGTGCATCGCTGCCTGCAGTGCCGCCGGAGTCGGAGATCAGGCCGACCTTCTCGACCTTGGCCTGCTTGAGCACGTCGATGGCGTCCATGATCTTCTGGTACGGCGCGGCGCGATCGCCGGCCACGACCACGCGCGCGTCCTTGTCCTGCGCCACGATGGCGGCCAGCTGCGCCTGCAGGGCAGCGACGTCCATCGCCTGCGGCTTGCCCTTGGGCAGCTGCAACGCCAGCTGGCCATCGGCGGCGACCACCACCACGATCGGGTCCTGCTTGCTCTCCAGCGCCTTGGCGCGCGAGCTCGGCAGGCTGACGTCGGTACTCAGGGTCAACAGCGGTGCGGTCACCATGAAGATGATCAGCAACACCAGCATCACGTCGATGTACGGCACGACGTTGATGTCGGATTTGAGCTTGCGCTTCTTACGGCGGGAAATACCGGAGATCATCGCGAAACGTTCCTAATTAATCCCTCGCACATGCATGTGCGATCTGTCGCGAGTGGCTCGCCTGTGCAGGCCGATGCGCACGTCCGTGCGCTGGCTTGCGCGCGGCGGGCTCCACCCACTGCGGCGCGGCGCCCATGGCCGGATGCGCGAACCGTCACAGGCTTGCAAGGCGCACGCATTACTCGTCCGCGCCGGCCTGGCGCTGCAGGATGGAGCTGAACTCGTCGGCGAAGGTCTCGTAGCGCACCGACAGCCGTTCCACGCGCGTGGTAAAGCGGTTGTAGGCCCACACGGCCGGGATCGCCACGAACAGGCCGATGGCGGTGGCGAACAGGGCTTCGGAGATGCCCGGTGCCACCGCTGCGATACCGGCCTGCTCACCGCTGCTGACCATGTCGTGCATGGTCACCATGATGCCGAACACGGTGCCGACCAGGCCGACGTAGGGCGCGGTGGAACCGATGTTGGCCAGCAGTTCGAGATTGCGCTCGAGCTGGTCGACCTCACGGGTGAAGGCGGTACGCATGGCGCGCTGTGCACCTTCCAGCTGCACGCGTGCGTCCAGGCGGCGGCGGTCGCGCAACCGCGAGAACTCGCGGAAGCCGCTCTCGAACATCGATTCCAGGCCGCCGACAGTGCGGTTGCGATCGGTCGCCGACGCGTACAGCTTGGCCAGATCGGCGCCGGACCAGAAGCGGTTTTCAAATTCGTCGGCCTCGCGGTTGGCCTGCTTGAACGCGCGCGCCTTGCGAAAAATGATGACCCAGCTGATGAACGAGCCGATCAACAGCAACAGCACGATGATCTTCACCGGGATACTGGCCCGCAGGATCAGATCCACGTAGTTGATGCTGCTGTTGTGCGCCGCCGTGGCGGTTTGCGCCGCGGCCGCGGTGACGTCCTGCGGTAGTGCTTCCACTACCGTGTCCTGCAGGGCCAGGAGCAATGCAATCGACATCCGTTCGTTCCTCAGTAATCGGATTCTGTGGTTTCTAAAGCTTTCAACACGTCGTATACCGCATCGTCCATGCCGCGCGGGCGGAAGTCGCTGGCAGCGAGTGCGGCAATCCGCACCTCGGCCGTCAGCAGCACTTCGCCTTCGCGGCGGACCGACTGCGCAAACTGCAGGCTGGCCCGTCTGCACTTCAACAGCACCGCCGACACTGACAGCGCGTCGTCGAGCCGGGCCGGCTTGAGGAAATCCAGTTGCATCGAGCGGACCGCAAACACCAGACCGTGGTCCTGGCGCATCAGGTCCTGCCCGTAACCGGCCGCGCGCATCCACTCGGTGCGCGCACGTTCCAGGAAGGCGACGTAGCGCGCGTGGTAGACGACCCCGCCGGCGTCGGTATCTTCCCAGTAGACGCGTGTCGGCCAACTGAATACAGGCGGGGATTGGGGATCCGGGAATCGTGATTCGGTGGTCATGGGCACGGAATGTCGGTCGGGACGGCCCGGGCGGGCGACCAATGGAGCACCATCAAAACAGCTCTCCCGGTTCGCCGATGCCTGCGGCGCGGTCGCGTGGCGGCTTCAGGCCCAGGTGTAGATAGGCCTTGGTGGTGACCATGCGGCCACGCGCGGTGCGGATCAGGAAGCCCTGCTGGATCAGGTAGGGCTCGATCACGTCTTCCAACGTGCCGCGCTCTTCCGACAGCGAGGCGGCCAGCGATTCCACGCCCACCGGGCCGCCATCGAAATGCTCGACGATGGTGCGCAGCATGCGGCGGTCGAGCTCATCGAAGCCTTCCGGGTCCACTTTCAGCATCTGCATGGCGGCCTGCGCCGCTGGCAGATCGATGTGGCCGGCCGCCTTGACCTGGGCGTAGTCGCGCACCCGGCGCAGCAGGCGGTTGGCAATCCGCGGGGTGCCACGGGCGCGGCGCGCGATTTCGGCGGCGCCCTCGGGTGTGCAGTCGATGCCCAGGATCGCGGCCGAGCGGATCACGATGCGGGTCAGCTCCTGGGGCGAATAAAACTCCAGGCGCTGCACGATGCCAAAGCGGTCGCGCAGCGGCGCGGTCAGCAGGCCGGCACGCGTGGTGGCGCCGATCAGGGTAAACGGCGGCAGGTCGATCTTGATCGAGCGCGCAGCCGGGCCGTCGCCGATCATGATGTCGATCTGGAAATCTTCCATCGCCGGATACAGAACTTCCTCCACCACCGGCGACAGGCGATGGATCTCGTCGATGAACAACACATCGTGCGGCTGCAGGTTGGTCAGCAGCGCCGCTAGATCGCCGGCCTTCTCGATCACCGGGCCGGATGTCACCCGCAGGCTCACGCCGAGCTCATTGGCGATCACATGGCTGAGCGTGGTCTTGCCGAGCCCGGGCGGGCCGAAGATCAGCACATGGTCCATGGCCTCGCCGCGCGCCTTGGCCGCCTGGATGTAGATCTCCATCTGCTCGCGGACTGGCTGCTGGCCGAGATAGTCGGCCAGGCGCTTGGGACGGATGCTCGCATCGGCGGCTTCGTCCTCGCGGGTGGAGCTGCTGGCGATGATGCGGTCCATTCAGGGCGGGGATTGGGGATTCGGCAGACGGGATTGGCAGCACACTAGTATGGGCCGCAGTGCGCCTCCGGCGCTACGCTCTTGCCAATCCCGACTGTCCAATCCCCGATCCCGGGCCGCCACCGGCGGCCTCAGATCTCCACCTGCGCGCCGAGCTCCACCAGGCGATTGCCCGGGATGCGGAAGAAACCGGTGGCCGGCGCGGCATTGCGATGCATCAGCGCGAACAGCTTGTCGCGCCAGATCGGCATGCCGCGGTTGGCGCTGGCCACGATGGTCTCGCGGCTGGCGAAGAAGGTGGTGTCCATCGGATCGAAATGGATACCGCCCTGGTCGCAGGAGCGCATCAGCGCCAGCGGCACGTCGGGCGTCTCCATGAAGCCGAAGCGCACATACACGCGGTAGAACTCGTCGCCGATCGATTCGATCTGCAGGCGCTTGTCCACCGGCGCATACGGAATCGGCAGGGTATCGACGTTGAGGAAGATGTTGCGCTCGTGCAGCACCTTGTTGTGTTTGAGGTTATGCATGAGTGCATGCGGCACCACCATCGGGTCGGCAGTCAGGAACACCGCCATGCCCGGCACGCGCGCCGGCGGGGCCAGCATCAGGCCCGGCAGGAAGCTGTCGATGCGGATACCGTCCTTGCGGATTTCCTCGCGCAGCAGCGCGCGGCCGCGGCGCCAGGTACGCATCAGGGTGAACACCACGATGCCCAGCGCCAGCGGGAACCAGGCACCCTGCAGCAGCTTGGCGCCGTTGGCGATCACGAAGGCCAGTTCGATGATGAAGAACACCACGCACAGGGGCAGCACCCAGTTGCGCCAGCGCGGCCACAGCGCGCGGGCAACCAGGGCCAGCAGCAGGGTGTCGATCAGCATGGTCATCGACACCGAGATGCCGTAGGCCACCGCCAGGTTGGTGGAGCTGCGGAAGATCAGCACCAGCGCGATCACCATCACCATCAGCAGCCAGTTGATGCCGGGTACGTAGATCTGGCCGATGGTGTCGCGCGAGGTGTGCTTGATCAGCATGCGCGGGATATAACCCAGCTGCATGGCCTGACGGGCCACCGAATAGGCGCCGGTGATCACCGCCTGCGAGGCGATCACCGCCGCCAGCGTGGCCAGGATGATCATCGGGTACAACGCCCAGCCGGGCACCGCTTCGAAGAACGGGTTCTTCAGTGCGGACGGGTGATTGAGCACCAGCGCGCCCTGGCCCAGGTAATTGAGCAGCAGCATCGGCAGCACGAAGAAATACCAGCCGTGGCGGATCGGCTTTGCGCCGAAGTGCCCCATGTCCGCGTACAGCGCCTCGCCGCCGGTCACCGCCAGCACCACCGCGCCCAGGATGAACACCCCGTGCCAACCGTGCTCGATGAAGAAGCGGATCGCCCACCACGGGTTGAAGGCCTTCATCACCTCCGGTGCGTCGACGATGTTCCAGGCGCCGATCGCGCCCAGCGACAAAAACCATAGGCAGGTGATCGGGCCGAACACCTTGCCCACGGTCTCGGTGCCGAAACGCTGCACCATGAACACGATCAGCAGCACCACCACGGTGATCGGCACGATGAAGGGATGCAGGCTGGGCGCGGCGATTTCCAGGCCTTCCACCGCGCCCATCACCGAAATGGCGGGGGTGATCACGCCGTCGCCGAAGAACAGCGAGGCGCCGAAGATGCCGAGAATGCCCACCACATACGCCGAACGCGAGCCCTGCTTGAGGGTGCGCTGGGTCAGCGCCATCAACGCCATGATGCCGCCCTCGCCCTCGTTGTCGGCGCGCATGATGATGGTGACGTACTTGAGCGTCACCGTGATCATCAGTGCCCAGAACGCCAGCGACAGCACCCCCAGCACCGTGTCGTGGTCGCTGCTCAGCCCGTAGTGCGGCGAAAACGCCTCCTTCAGGGTGTACAGCGGGCTGGTGCCGATATCGCCGAACACGACGCCGATGGCGCCGATGACCAAGGCCATATGGCTGTTGGCGGGCGCGTGGCCGTGGCCCGCTGCAGGAGTGGAGGTCTGTGACATGAGTGGGCAGGGTATCGCCGAAGGGCGTGAAGAATGGGAAAGGTCGAGGCTGCTTAACGCAGCGCGGCCTGCAGAGCCTTGCGAATGACCATGGCGACGTCGTCGCCTTCTGCCCCGGCCTCGCGTGCCATGCGTGTGGCCTCGGCCGGCTTGTAACCCAGCTGCTGCAAGGCCACCGTGGCTTCGGACACCGCATCCGGGCCGAGCTGGCCGGTGATCGGCGCACCGCTGCTGAAGTCGGCGGCGCGGTCGCGCAGCTCCACCACCATGCGCTCGGCGGTCTTCTTGCCGATGCCGGGGATGCGCGTGAGCGCGGTGATGTCGCCGCTGGTGATCAGGCGGGCGAACTCGTCCACGCTGACGCCGGATAGCACTGCCAGCGCGATCTTGGCGCCGATGCCGGTGACCTTCTGCACGTCGCGGAACAGCCGCCGCTCGCCCTCGCGCAGGAAGCCGTACAGCGCCACGCTGTCTTCCTTCTGCGCGTAATGGGTAAACAGGATGACGTCGCGACCGACGTCGGGCAGGTCGTAGAAGGTGCTCATCGGCGCCTCCAGCTCGTAGCCCACCCCGCCCACGTCGATCACCAGCCACGGCGGCTGCTTGTAGGCCAGGATCCCGCGCAGACGGCCGATCACGCGGCACCGCCTTGGCGGTGCCGGGAATGGGGAATCGGGAATGGGGAATCGAAACAGCGTGCGCTGCTCTGGACCCTGCTCTTGCAATTCCCGACTCCCGATTCCCGATTCCCGATTCTCATCTTTTGCGGCTCCAGGCCTGTTGCGTATTGACGCCCAGACGTTGCGCGGTGGCGCGGACGTGGGCGTGAGTGATGGCCACCGCCAGTGCGTCGGCGGCGTCGGGCTGCAGCTTGCCTTTCAGGTTGAGCATGATGCCGACCATGTGCTGCACCTGCACTTTGTCCGCGCCGCCCTTGCCGACCAGCGCCAGCTTGATTTCGGTGGCAGCGTACTCGTGCACCGGCAGATCGCGCATGACGACCGCGCAGATCGCCGCGCCACGTGCATGGCCGAGCTTGAGCGCCGAATCGGCGCTCTTGCCCATGAACACCTTCTCGATCGCTACCTCGTCCGGCCGGTAGGTCTCGATCAGCTCGCCCAGCCCGTGCAGCAGGCGCTTGAGCCGCTGCGCAAAGTCGCCCTCGCCCAGCAGCACCAGCGGCGCGTGGTGCACATGCCGGCTGCGCCCGCCTTCGTCGATATCGATGATGCCGATGCCGGTGCGCTGCGAGCCGGGATCGATGCCCAGGATGCGGATGGGGCCGGGCCCCGGGACCCGGGACCCGGGACCCGAAGAAGCAATGACAGCCCGGCCGCCGCGACTGGGTGCGGCATGCGCATGTGCAGCCTCCGGCGTCAGTGAACTGCCGTTGCGCGACCCGGGTCCCGGGTCCCGGGTCCCGGCCTTCATAAGATCAGCCCCCGCCACTCAGCGCCGCTTGGTCGACGTTCGAATACACGTCCTGGACGTCGTCCAGGTCTTCGAGCATGTCGAGCAGCTTGCGCACCTGCACGGCGGTGTCGCCGTCCACGGCGATGTCGTTGTCGGCGCGGAAGGTGATTTCGGCATGCGCCGGTTCCAGCCCGGCAGCGACCAGGGCGTCCTTGACCTGGGCAAAGACGTCCGGGGCGGTTAGCACGTCGATGGCGCCGTCTTCCGGGTACACCACCACATCGTCGGCGCCGGCCTCGATGGCCGCGTCGGTGAGGGTGTCCTCGTCGGTGCCGGCGGCAAAGCTCAGCACGCCCAGGCGCTTGAACATGAAGGCCACCGAGCCGTCGGTGCCCATGTTGCCGCCGCACTTGCTGAAGGCGTGGCGCACGTCGGCCACGGTGCGCACGCGGTTGTCGGTCAGGCAGTCCACGATCACCGCCACGCCGCCGGGCGCATAGCCCTCGTAGCGCACTTCTTCGTATTCCACGCCTTCCAGCTCGCCGGTGGACTTCTTGATGGCGCGCTCGATCACGTCCTTGGACATGTTCGCCGACAGGCCCTTGTCCATGGCGGTGCGCAGGCGCGGATTGTTGGACGGGTCGCCGCCGCCGGCGCGTGCGGCCACGCTGATCTCGCGGATGATCTTGGTGAACATCTTGCCGCGTTTGGCGTCGGAGGCGTTCTTGCGGCCTTCGATCGAGGGGCCTCTACCCATGGGTGGTTCCAGACTGGCTTGGATGACAGGGCGCGGATTTTACCTGATTGCTCGCCCGCACCGGGGCGCCGACATGCGCCAGCGGATGTTCAAGGCGCAAAGTGGCCGTTGCGGAGGAAGGCCAGGGCTTGCCGGGCCGCCTCGGGCGAGCGCAACAAGCCGCTGTGGCTGGCCTCCACCACGCAATGGTCGCGCAGGCCGGGCAGGCGGGTCTCGGCCAGCGCAACGGTGCCGTCGGAGCCGGCGTCCAGTGGCGCCAGCCAGCGGCCGACGCCGCGTGGCACGCAGCCGGCCACCTGGCCGATCTCGGCCGGCCCGTCCCAACGGGTGAACCCGTGCTGCAACAGCGCGGCGCTGCGGCCCATGGCCCATACGCCGCCACGCCGGGCGAGGCTGCGCGCGGCGGCACTGCCGCGCAGCGGCGAGCCAAGGCAGACCACCCGACGCACCGGCAGATCGGGCGCGTCCTGCAATGCCTGCAGGGCCACCAGGCCGCCGAGGCTATGGCAGATCAACAGTTGTGCACGGCTGGCGCGCAGCCGCGCGATCAATTGCGGCACTGCCTGCGCCGGACCGCCGAACACGCTGGCATAGCCGAACACTGCAGGCGCCAGTCCCTCGCTCCGCAGCCGCCGGGCCAGCGGCAGCAGCCAGTGGGCGGTGTTCCAGATGCCGTGGACCAGCAGCACGTCGGCGGTGGCGGTGGTCGCCGGCTCGCGCGAGGCGCGCCTGGCTGCACCTGGAAATGCAGCGGCCGCGCCGGGCATCAGCGCGGTTGCCTGCAGGTGGCGCGCAATCGCCGGGCAAGTGCGGACGGTGCCGGCATGCCGTCAATCGGCCGCGATCAGCGGCCTGCGACGCAGGATGTGTTCGCGATCGACAACTTTGCCAACCGGGAAGTCGTACTCGCCCACTTTCTCGAAACCGTAGCGCGCATAGAACCGCTGCGCGCCGAAGTTTTCCGACCACACGCCGATCCACAGGGTGCGCGGGCCGTCGCGCTCCAGCCACTCCAGTGCGGTTTCGAACAGCCGGCTGCCCCAACCGCTGTTCTGGTAGTCCTTCATCAGATACAGCCGCTTGAGTTCTCCATCGGCTGGGCGTACGTCTGCGTGCGGCAGCCCGCAGGGGCCGGCGGCGGCATGGCCAACCAACAAGTTGTCCATCTCCAGCAACCAGATCGCGTAGTCCGGATGCGCCAGCACGATGCGCGCGCGCTCGACCGCATACGTTTCTTCGAGAAAACCACGCAGGTCTTCTTCTGGATACAGATGCCCGAAGGTTTCGGTAAAGGTCTGTGCGGCCAACAGCGACAGCGCTTCGGCATCGTCCGGTGTGGCGCGGCGGATGCGGGTCATGCGGGCCTCTCGTACCGGATGGGACGTGGCAGCTTCTCGCATGCGGCGGCGCTGCTGCAAGTGGAGAATCGGGAATCCGGAAATGCGGCGCCTGAGCGCGGCGCACGGATGGGTCGCCACTACTTCGCCAAGGTCGTTGGCGCCTGGCAGGTCAACACGGCCACGCGCGGGGCGTGGCCGTGCTTTCGCGCAGGTCAGGCCTGCTTGGGGCGCACCTGCACGTGCACCTCGGCCAGCTGTTCGGCGGCGATCGGCGACGGGGCGTCGGTCATCAGGTCCTGTGCGCCGGTGGTCTTGGGGAACGGGATCACGTCGCGGATGGATTCGGTGCCGGCCATCAGTGCAGCGATACGGTCGATACCGAAGGCGATGCCGCCGTGCGGCGGGGCGCCGTAGTTCAGGGCATCCAGCAGGAAGCCGAACTTGGCGCGCGCTTCTTCGGCGCCGATGCCGAGCAGCTCGAACACTGCGCTCTGCATGTCCGGGCGATGGATACGGATGGAGCCGCCGCCGATTTCATTGCCGTTGAGCACCATGTCGTAGCCACGCGACACCGCGGTGCGGGCATTGGCGCGCAGGTCGGCGATGTCGTCCACCGCCGGTGCGGTGAAGGGGTGATGCAAGGCGACGTAACGCTGCGCCTCGTCGTCCCATTCGAACATCGGGAAATCGGTGACCCACAGCGGCGCCCAACCATCGGCGACCAGGTTGAACTCCTTGCCGGCCTTCAGGCGCAGCGCACCCATGAAATCGGACACCTTGTTGTAGCCGCCGGCACCGAAGAACACGATGTCGCCATTGCCTGCACCCACGCGCTTGAGCAGCGCGGCAAACGCCTCTTCGCTGAAGAACTTGGCGATCGGCGAGCTGACCTCACCGGTCTCCGAGAGCTTGACGTAGGCCAGACCCTTGGCACCGTACTTGGCGGCATGCGCGGCGTATTCGTCGATCTGCTTGCGCGACAGCGTGGCGCCACCGGGGATGCGCAGCGCGGCAACGCGACCGTCGGCATCGTTGGCGGCCGCGGTGAACACCGGGAATTCGCTGGATTTGACCAGCTCGGCCACATCGACCAATTCCAGATCGATACGCAGGTCCGGCTTGTCCGAGCCATAGCGACGCATCGCCTCGGCCCAGGTCATGCGCGGGAACTGCGCGGCCAGCTCGACGTCCACCACTTCCTTGAAGATGGCGCGGATCATGTCCTCGACGAAATCCTGCACGTCGCGTTCGCGCACGAAGGCAAATTCCATGTCGAGCTGGGTGAATTCCAGCTGGCGATCGGCGCGCAGCGCTTCGTCGCGGAAGCAGCGTGCGATCTGGTAGTAGCGGTCGAAGCCGGCCACCATCAGGATCTGCTTGAACAGCTGCGGGCTCTGCGGCAATGCGTAGAACTCGCCCGGATGCATGCGCGCCGGCACCAGGAAGTCGCGCGCGCCTTCCGGAGTGGCCTTGGTCAGGATCGGGGTTTCGATGTCCTGGAAATCGCGTGCATCCAGGTGCCGGCGCAGCGCCTGCACCAGCTTGATGCGAGTGCGCTGCATGCGCTGCATTTCCGGACGGCGCAGGTCCAGATAGCGGTATTTCAGGCGGGTGTCTTCGCCGGGGTTCTCGTGCGCGTGGAACGGCAGCGGCGCGGCCTTGTTGAGGATGCTGATGCGCGTGGCGATCACTTCCACCTTGCCGGTGCGCAGCTTGTCGTTGACCGCATGGCGCGCACGTACCACGCCTTCCACCTGCAGCACGTCCTCGTAGCCGAGGCTGGCTGCCACCTTGAACAACTCTGCGCTGACGTCGTCGCCAGCCACCGGCTCCACCGTCACCTGCACGATGCCTTCGTGGTCGCGCAGGTCGATGAAGCACACCCCGCCCAGATTGCGGGCCACGTCGGTCCAGCCGGCGAGAGTGACGGTTTGGCCGATCATGGTCTCGTCGACCAGGCCGCAGAAGTGGGTACGCATCGAAAGCTCCGCTGAAAACCCGACGCAGGACAGCGCCGGAAAGCCGGATATTCTGGGGCCGGCGGGCGGCAGGAGCAAATGCGGCGGCGGTCACCGGCGCTTAAGTCGGCGCCCGGCTGAATAGGCGCCACGCCCCTCCCGCACCAAGGACGCCACGATGCTGCGCACCGCCCTGCTGATCTCCGGCTTCAGCCTCCTCGCCTTCGGTGGCGCGCTGGCCAGCCGTCCCGCCGCCGCGCAGGACCGTGGCTGGAACGGCCAGACCGTCACCTGTTCCAGCAACGACAACCGCCGCCGCGAATGCGACACCCCTTTCCGTGGCCGCGCGGCGCTGGTGGAAAACATTTCCGGCACGCGCTGCATCGAAGGGCGCAACTGGGGCAGCGACCGCGGCCGGATCTGGGTGGACAACGGCTGTCGCGGCCGTTTTGCCGAGGCCCGCGGCGGCTGGGGCGGTGGTGGCTGGAATGGTGGCGACGATCGCCCCGGCAACGCCGCAGCCGGCACGGTGCGCTGCGAGAGCCGCGACCAGCGCCAGGCGGTCTGCAATACCGGTTGGCGGCGCGCAATGATCGTGCGCCAGCTCTCCGGCACCCCCTGCGTGGAGGGCCGCAACTGGCATCAGGAACAAGGCCGCATCTGGGTGGACGACGGCTGCCGGGCCGATTTTGCGCAGGCCCGTGGCGGCGGCTGGGATCGGGATGACCGCGGCGGCGGCCCTCGCGGCGATTACTCGGTGACCTGCAACAGCGACGACCGCCGCCTGCGCACCTGCAAGTGGGACGCGGACGCCGGCCGCCCGATGCTGACCCGCCAGCTATCGGACACGCGCTGCGAGGAAGGCCGCACCTGGGGCTACGACTCGCGCCGCTCGACGGTCTGGGTCAACGATGGCTGCCGCGCGCGGTTCGATGCCCGCTGAGGGTTGAACGGGGGCCGTTGCAGGCGGGAATCCACAGGTCGGTCCGGCGTGGGCCGGCCTGCGTCGTTTTCGTCGCGCAAGTCGTGCAGGTGTCGCCGCCTGGCAGGGTCGCCGTCACGCCGCGCCGGATGCCGGCTTCGCCGCTGCTGCGGCCGGTGCAGCTGCTGGCTTGCTGTCGCCGGCCGCGGCAGGCTTGGCCTCGCCGCCTGCGCTGCTGCTGTCGGTGAGGTTCTTCTTCTTTTCGCCGGCCGACTTGAAATCGGTCTCGTACCAGCCGCTACCGGACAACCGGAACGACGGCGCGGTGACCTGGCGCTTGATCGTGGCCGCGGCGCAGGCCGGGCAGCTTTGCGGATCGGGGTCGGCCATCTTCTGCAGGCGGTCGAACGAATGGCCACAGGTGGTGCACTGGAACGCGTAGATGGGCATGGCAGAAGATGAGGAAGACGATGCAGGGGCGCAGATTCTAGACGGATGCGGGTGCGTCGGCGCAATGGCCAACCGGTGCGCGCGAAGATGGGGCCTGATGCGTTGGCACGTCGCACTGCGTGATGCGCGGAGACGCCGGCGACGCGATGCGATGCCGCAGTGGCCAGCCGGTTGAGACAGCACGCCGGCAAGTACGACAGCCGCCACGCGATCATCCGGTCCGACTGCTCCGTGGCAACACGGGCATCGCGTGCGCGGGTCGCCCATCCGCACCCACATGCGATGTAGTTCATGCCGGTGCGGGCGACCGTCGCTGCAGGCTGCGCGCGGCGAGATCCGGACTGAGCCGCATTGCCCGGGCTGCTACACTCGAATACGTGATCGACGCGCCTTTCCCCCCACGAGGGCCGCATCCATGCTGCGGCTGACTGCCTTATTGCTCGGCGTTGCCCTGCTGCTGACCGGCAGTGGGCTGCTTGGCACCTTGCTCGCCGTGCGCGGTGGCCAGGCCGGCTTCGATGCGCGTGCGCTGGGCCTGATCATGTCCGGTTACTTCGCCGGTTTCTTCCTCGGCACCTTCTTCGCGCCGCCGTTGATCCGCCGCATCGGACATATCCGTGCATTCGCGTTCTACGCATCGCTTGCGGCGATTGCGGTGCTGCTGCATCCGATCTGGCTCGATCCCTGGGGCTGGGGCGTGTTGCGCCTGGTCACCGGCGCGGCGCTGGTCGGCCTGTACACCGTGATCGAAAGCTGGCTCAACGCCGAGCCGGATGCGCGTCGGCGCAGCCGGGTATTTTCGGTCTACATGGCGATCAATCTATCGGCGCTGGCGCTGGGCCAGATCCTGCTCAGCATCGGCGATGCAGGTGCACCGGCGATGTTTACGCTGACGGCGATCCTGATCTGCGCGGCGGTGATGCCGGTGATGACCACGCGGCTGATCCCGCCCGAGGTACCGCAGGTCTCGCGCCTGCGACTGAAAACGCTGTACGCCTTGGCGCCGGTGGCGACGGTTGGTGCCGGCCTTTCCGGACTGGCGATGGGTGCGTTCTGGGGTCTGTTGCCGGTTTACGCCAGCCGCATCGGGCTGGATGCCGACGGCGTGGCGATGTTCATGCTCGCTGCCATCGTGGGCGGTGCGGTGCTGCAGTGGCCGATCGGGCGCATCAGCGACGGACATGACCGCCGCATCGGCCTGGTCACGGTGAGCGTACTGGCCGCCGGTATCGCCATCGCTGCCGCCATGCCGATAGTGCAGACGCAGACCACCGTGTTGTTCGTGCTGTTTTTCGTTTACGGCGGGTTGGCGTTTTCGCTGTACCCGTTTGCGGTTGCGCACATGCTCGATTACCTGCCGCGCGAAGACCTGCTGTCCGGTTGCAGCAGTCTGTTGCTGGTACACGGTGTGGGTGCGGCGATCGGCCCGGCGCTGGCCGGCGGTGCAATGCAGAAGTTCGGCCCGGCAGCCTTGCCGGTGTATTTCGCGGTGATGCTGCTGGCGCTGGCCGGATTCACGCTGTCGCGGCTGCTGCGCTTCACCCGCCGCCGCACCCATCCCATCTCCTTCCGCCCGATGCTGCGTACCACGCCATCGGCGCTGGAGCTGATGCCGGAAACGCAGCAGGCCGAAGCATCGCCGCACATCAAGGGCGGCTGACACACCTCTTCGCTGTCGTCATCTACAGTGCGAATGAGTTGTCCTTTGCTGTATGACCTTGCCTGCTCACCAGCGCGAGACGTGCCCGCAAGGCAGAGCAGCTGGTAGACAACCTGGTGGGTAGATCAGCAGTGGAGCACTCGATCTGCTGCTTGATTGCAGGGCTCTTGCCCCGCCCACCATCGCAGGACACGCCGCAAGTACGTCCATGTAGGCGCTGGCGCGGCATCCATGCCGCCAAGGGTCCCGCGACGGTGGGCGGGCAAGGACCAGTTGCGATGGTCGGTGCGCAAGGTTTTCAACAAGCGACAGGCAACCAGCAACCTAGTGGCGCGGCGCCCTCAGTTCTTGAACAAAACCACCAACCAACTGTCTGGCATGGTGTCCTCACCGAGCCGGCGCTGACGGATTCATCGCGTGTCCCGCGCGCGGTGAATCCGCCGCGCGCTCGCCCGGCTCGGCTTTGAACCAGACCTCCGACGACAGATGACGTCGTCTCGTATCGGAGATCTCACCGGAAGGCTGGGAACACCAGCGTCCACTAGGGATGGTCTGATCAACGAGACCTGAGGATGAGCAACATGCGTTGCTCCGAGGAGTCGCGTCCGGATAGGCGGATTTACACCATTTCCGGCGCAGTCCGGAGGTCATCTCCGGATTACAGGCACACGCCTCCCGCAGTCGGCAGTAACTGCTTTCTCTTCATCCACAGGTTCGACAGCGCAAACAACGTCATCACCTGCGCGGTGTTCTTGGCCAAACCGCGATAGCGCACCTTGGTGTAGCCAAACTGCCGCTTGATCACCCGGAATGGATGCTCCACCTTCGCACGCACGCTGGCCTTGAAGTGTTCCCAACGCTGCTCCCGAGCACGCTCGTGTTTGTTGCCGATGGCTTGGACTGTCGAAGGCCTGGCGGCGATGAAGAATGCAGCCTCGCAGCGCTGCAGCTCGTCGCGTTTTTCCGCACCGGTATAGCCGCTATCGCCGAACACGCTGTCTTCCTTGCCATGCAGCAACGCGTGCATCACCGTCACATCGGACACATTGGCGGCCGTGCAACGGACGTGGTGCACCAGCCCAGAAAACTCATCTACGCCGATGTGCGCCTTCATTCCGAAATACCACTGGTTGCCCTTCTTGGTCTGATGCATCTCAGGGTCGCGCGCATGATCGGCATTCTTGGTCGAGCTGGGCGCAGCGATCAGCGTCGCATCGACGATCGTTCCCGCCCGCAGGCTCTGGCCCCTGCGCGCCAGATGCGCGTTGACCGCTTCCAGCATCCGTGCAGCAAGGTCATGGGTCTCCAGCAGGCGCCGAAAGTTGAGAATCGTGGTCTCGTCGGGAGCGTTGTCCAAGCCGCCGAGCTGGGCAAAACGCCGCAGGGTTGGGATCTCGTGCAATGCCTCTTCCATCGCCGGATCACTCAACGCATACCACTGCTGCAGTAGATGAATCCGCAACATTGTCGCCAGTGCGTACGGCTGCCGACCGGGCCTCCCTGACA
This sequence comes from Xanthomonas sp. NCPPB 1068, assembly GCF_041479385.2. NCBI lineage: Bacteria > Pseudomonadati > Pseudomonadota > Gammaproteobacteria > Lysobacterales > Lysobacteraceae > Xanthomonas > Xanthomonas sp. NCPPB 1068. Next base: position 3,458,547 of record NZ_CM192986.1, read on the forward strand.
CCGGATAGTGCGGCTCAATCAGACCAAGTAATTGCTGCCACGGAACGACCCGCTCCATCTCGGCTAAAAAGATCTCGCGGCGGGTTTGCTTACGCTTGCCCAAGCCCTCGGCGTCACCGAACGTCAGTTGCATGCATGCCTCCTCGCTCCAAACCGGTAGTGTCGCGCTTTTGTGGCCCGTTGTTCAGAGATTCCCTAGACATCATCCTGTCGCTGTAACTCGACGCATCGCTATGCGTGATCGCAGCCCCATCCGTAGCGCGGTCATCATCACGCAACGCAAGCGCGGCAGTCTTTGAACACCCCCCCGCTTGCTGGATTGCAATGGATTCGACGTCCTCCTCGCGCGTGCGCCACCCGGCCACGCTTGCGTTACTGCTGGTTCCACTCGCCGTGCCCGCTTATGCGCAGCAAGCTCCTGACGGGGCAACGTCAGGCCGGGTTGCGAGCGACGCACCGACCGGCACTGGCGAGCAAGTGTCCACGTTGGATCAGGTGCAGGTGGTCGGCCAGGCGATGACGTATTCCAAGACCTCCGTCGGCAAGGAAATGCTGGACCGCCAGTTCGTGCTGGGCAGCGTCAACGATGCGCTCAACGAACTGCCCGGCGTGGTGGTGACCGAGGCCGATGCATTCGGCTCGTCGGATTGGGGTACCCAAATCAGCATGCGTGGCTTCGTCAGCAATCGCGATACCCAACAGATCGGCACCACCATCGACGGCGTGCCCAATGGCGGCTCGGCCTATGGCGGCGGCTCCAAGGCCAATCGCTTCATCGACATGCCGGATCTGGAAACGGTGGAAGTGAGCCAGGGCACCGCCGACATCGCATCGCGCTCGAACGAAGCGCTGGGCGGCACCTTGAATTACCTCACCGGCGAACCGCTGGACACCCAGCGTGTGCGAGTGATCGGCGGCATCGGCGACAACCAGGCACGCAAGTATTACGCCCGTTACGACACCGGGCTGCTAGGCGGCACTACGCGCGCCTGGATCAGCGGCTCGTCGGCGCGTAACGACGACTGGATCGACGGTAGCGGCCACACCAGCCGCGATCACCTGGCCGGCAAATTCGTCAGCGCATTGAACAAGTGGATGCTCAGCGGCTACGCGTCCTACGACGATGCCGACGAATCCGAATACACCAGCGTGACACCCGAACAGTTCGCACGCGACCCCGAGCACGATCTGTTGACCGGCACGCTCACCGGCATTCCGTATCTGGACCAGAACTACCGCTCCGGCTCGCGCGCGTTACGCAAGAACACCTTCGGTTACCTGCGCGGCGCCTTCGATGGCGGCAACGGCTTCAAGACCACATTGACCGGCTACGCGCACCGCATGCAAGGCCGTGGCGACTGGATTCCGCCGTATCTGGTGGACGTCACCAACGACGGCGCCGGCGCAGTGGAATCCGAGGCGCGCGGTGGCAACACCGTGTATGCCGGCAGCGACCTGGGCAAGCTGTATTACCTCACCCCCGGCGGTGCGGCCGCGACGATGCTGGCCGGTTGCGCCGGTAGCGATGCGGTGCCGGCCGAATCCAATCCGGCCTGCTACCCGGCCGGCTCGGTACCGGTGCAGTCGTACCGCCACAGCCACTACGACAACCGCCGCGCCGGCGCGATGGCCGATGTGGAATGGCGTGCAGATCTCGGCGCCATCGACAACACCGTGCGCGCCGGTGCCTGGCTGGAGCGCTTTGAGCGCAGCGTCACCCGCGACTGGCACCGCCTGCTCAATGTCGGCACCAATATCAGCTTCGATCACCAGCCGTACTGGGTGCAGTTCAAGGACGACTACCAGACCGACGAACAGATGTACTACGTGGAAGATGTGATGCGCTACGGCGCGTTCGCCTGGCGCGTCGGCGTCAAGCAGTTCTTTCTCGACCAGACCCGCGACCGCCGCATCGGCGAGGCGCAGCATGTGCAATCGGATGCGCATTCGGACCCGCTGCTGTCCGCCGGCCTGACCTGGACCACGCCGCTGCAGGGCCTGGAAGCCTTTGCCGGTTACTCGCAGAATTTTGCCGCCATCCCCTCCGGGGTGCTGGGCGAAACCGACCCGATCGCACTGAGCCGGGTCAAACCGGAAACCGCCGACAACGTCGAACTTGGCCTGCGCATCAGCCGCTGGCCGCTGACCGGCAGCGTGACCTTGTACGACATCCGTTTCGACAACCGCATCGTGTATGTGCCGGCCAACTTCGTCAGCGGTATCGACTACCTGGGCGAAACCGATGGCGTGTACGAAAACTTCGGTGGCGTGCATGCACGCGGCGTGGAAGCGGCGCTGGGCTACGGCTGGGACAACGGTTGGCGCATCAATGGTGCCTACACCTACAACAAGGCCGATTATCTGGGCAGCGGCGATGCCGCGCGCGATACCGCACTGGAGATCACGCCCGGTGCGCAGGTCATCGGCCAACCGCGCAATACGCTGGTGGTCTCGGCCGACTGGCGCGGCCAGGCCTGGCGCTTCGGCATCTCCGGACGCTATCTGGGCAAGCGCTATCTGGACGCGTCCAACCGCGCCGCGCTCGATGGTGTGACCACCTTCAATGCGAATCTGGGGCTGGAGCTGGCGCAGCTCTCGCCGCAGCTCACCGGCCTGCAGCTGGCGCTCAACGTCAGCAACCTCACCGACAAACGCTACCTGGAAGGCGTGGATGGCAGCGACAGCGCGTTCATCGCGGCGCCGCGCACGGTCGGTTTGACGCTGACGCTGGATCTGTAACGGCGGATCGACCGGTGCGCGGTGCACGGGCGCTGCTGCTGACTTACGCTAGTCAGAGATTTTTAGGTGCGGGTACTGCGCCCCCATCCGCCCTTCGGGCACCTTCCCCCGCAGGCAGTGGAAGGGACTCGTGAGGGTTCAGCCAATCAGGTGACACGATGATCGATCTTCCCCGCCGCCGCGTTCTGCAGGCCGGACTGAGCGCCGGCACGACGGCACTGCTACCCAGCATCGCGCGGGCCGCAGCCATCGCGCCCGATCGCCGCAGCGGCACGCTGGAAGATCTGCAGCATGTAGTGATCCTGATGCAGGAAAACCGCGCGTTCGATCATTACTTCGGTGCCCTGCCCGGCGTGCGCGGGTTCGGCGACCGCTTTCCGATTCCGGCGCCGCCGTTGCCGGGTGCTCCAGCGCGGACGGTGTGGCTGCAACCCAGCGAGGACGGCAAGCAATGGCTGACGCCGTTTGCACTGGACACCGCCGCGCAGTTCGGCTTCATGCGCGTCAAGGGCACGCCGCACAGCTGGCCGGATGCGCAGCAGGCCTGGGACCATGGCCGGCTCGGGCACTGGGCGGCAGCCAAGCACAATCACGCGCTGGGCTACTACGGGCGTGCGGATATTCCCTTCCAGTACGCGCTTGCCGATGCGTTCACCCTCTGCGATGCGTACCACGCCTCGATCCAGACCGGCACCAATTCCAATCGCGTGTTCCTGTGGACCGGCGGCAACGACCCGCAGGCGCGTCATGGCGGGCCGGTGATCGGCAACTCGCACGACAACTTTCCGGAACTGGGCGGCTTTGCCGAGCCGTATCGCTGGGCCACCTATGTCGAACAGCTGCAGCGCGCGGGTGTGTCCTGGCAGATCTACCAGGACATGGCCGACAACTTCACCGACAACCCGCTGGCCGGCTTCGACGCGTTCCGGCAGGCGTACCGCAACAGCCCTGGTCACGACGCGCAGTTGCGTGCGCGTGGCATCAGCACGCGTGGTGTGCAGCAGCTACGCGCAGACGTGTTGGGCGGCCGGCTGCCGTCGGTGAGCTTTGTCATCGCCGATGCGGCCGGCAGCGAGCACCCCGATCCGTCCAGCCCCGCCCAGGGCGCGGCCTACACCGCAGGCGTGCTGGATGCGCTCACCGCCGATCCGGCGGTATGGAGCCGCACGGCCTTGCTGCTGATGTTCGATGAGAACGACGGCTTTTTCGACCACATGCCGCCGCCCGCACCGCCGTCGCCGGATCCGCGTGCCGCCGGTGGATTTGCCGGCGCATCCAGCATCGCCACCGACGACGACTACCACCGTCACCCGGCGCCAGGCGAACAGAAGGTGGATCTGCCCGAGCTGCGCGGGCGCCCGTACGGGCTGGGGCCGCGCGTGCCGATGTATGTGATCTCGCCATGGAGCCGTGGTGGCTGGGTGGACTCGCAGGTGTACGACCACACCTCGGTGCTGCGTTTGCTGGAACGCCGCTTCGGCGTGCCCGCAGCGGAGATCACGCCGTGGCGGCGTGCGGTGTGTGGCGATCTGACCAACGCGTTCGATTTCCGCAGTGCCGATGCACGCCCGTTCGCCGCGGCGCTGCCCGATGTGGGCGATGCCGCAGCGCGTGCAGCGGCCCTGCGCGAGCACACGCTGCCACCACTCCCGGCCACCTTGCAGCCGCCCACGCAGCCATTCGGCCTGCGCTGCTCGCGCGCCGTACCGTATCGCCCGAGCGTGCAACTGGCACATGCACAAGAGCGCGGCGAGGTGCGGCTACGCATGGGCAACAGCGGTGCAACGGTGGTACTGCAGGTCTACGACCGCTACGACCTGGCGGCGGTGCCGCGCCGCTACACAGTGGGCACCGGCGCCATCCTGGAAGGCGACTGGACCACCTGCGATGGCCGCTACGATCTGTGGTTGATCGGCCCCAACGGATTCCATCGTCACTATCGCGGCGACCTGAGCGCCCCGTTGCTGATGACCGAGATCAGCCAAGATCCGGACGACGCCACATCCGTGTTGCTATCGCTGCGCAATGGCGGCAGCGCTGCCGTGCAGGTGGAGCTGCAACCAGGCGCCTATGCAGCCGCGCAGCCGCACGAACGCCTAAGCATTGCACCCGGCGCGACCAAGCAACGCCGTTGGAAAGCGGCAGCAACCGGCGGCTGGTACGACCTGTGGGTGCACCACCACGGCGCGGCCCAGCGCCTGGCAGGTCGCATCGAAACCGGCGCCGACAGCGTCAGCGATCCCGCCATGGGTGGACCGGCGCGGCTGCAGCAGGAAAGACCTGTCGCGATCGATGCGCTGGGCTGAGTGGCCGTGCCAGGTTGAATGTTGCCGCTGGCCAGCGGCAACCATCGCTCCGCATCACCGCTGCTGCGTGGAGGAACGTCGCAACTTCGCCGGAATTGTGCCTGCCCAATCGACATGCGCCGCTATCGCCACGTGTCGCGTCGGCAGGCTCACCTTGCAAACCATTCCCGCACCGCGACCGCCACCGCTTTCAGCGCCGCATCGCGTGCAGCAGCGTCGACCTTGGCTCCGTTCAAGTATGTCGTCAGCAGCAGCGGCGGCTGGCCCTTCGGCGGCCAGAGGATGGCGATGTCGTTGCGGGTATCGGTGCCGTTGCTACCGGTCTTGTCGCCGATCTTCCAGTCGGCCGTGAGCCCCGCGCGCAGGCAATCGTCGCCGGTGCGGTTGTCGATCATCCAGTCGGTCAGCTGCTTGCGCGAGGCAGGCTGCAGCGCATCGCCAAGCAGTAGCGTGCGCAGCGTGGACGCCATCGCAGCAGGCGTGGTGGTGTCGCGCGGCTCGCCGGGGGCGAACCCGTTCATCTCCGGCTCGTAGCGGTCACTGCGGGTCTTGGCATCGCCGATGCTGCGCAGGAAAGCGGTCAATCCGGCCGGGTCGCCGACCAGCGGAAACAACAGGTTGGCGGCCGGGTTGTCGCTATGGATCATCGTGGCCCGGCACAGTTCGCCGACACTCAGCGTGCCGCCGACATGCCGCTTGGTGACCGGCGCATGCTCAAGCATGTCCGAGGCACGGATCTTGACCGGTTGCGCCAGCGTGAGCTTGCCCTGATCCACCCGCCGCAGCACCGCCGCAGCCAATACAAATTTGAAGGTACTGCACATCGGAAAGCGCTCGTTCTCGCGCTGCCCGAGGCGCCAGCCGGGGGCGCTGCCGAGCAGGCTGATGCCCAGGCGACCACCGGTGCCGCGTTCGATGTCCGCCCACTGTGCCCGCAGCATGTCGTCCATATTCACCGCCGGACTGAGCGCCAGTGCGGGTCTGGACGCCGCAAACAGCATGCCCGCGCCGGTTGCGTACAAGAACTCTCGCCGATTCAACATGCGTTTGCCTCCTTGAGGGAGCCCGCAGTATCGATGCGCATGGCGCAGCCGACCATCGCGATGTTTCGATCCCAGGCATGAATTGAACTAATCTCTTCCGATGCCCCGCCCCCGCCTCCCACTCAATGCCCTGCGCGCGTTCGAAGCCGCCGCACGCCATCAAAACCTGACCCGTGCGGCGAACGAGCTGTGCGTGAGCCAGGCCGCGCTCAGCCACCAGATCAAGGCGCTGGAGCAACAGCTGGGCACCAGCCTGTTCCACCGCCTGCCACGCGGGGTGGCGCTGACCGACGAGGGCGCGGCGCTGGCGCCGGTGCTGGGCGAGGCCTTCGACCGCATCGCCGCCACCCTGGAGCGCTTCGCCGATGGGCGCTATCGCGAGGTGCTCAGCGTGGGCGTGGTGGGCACCTTCGCCACCGGCTGGCTGCTGCCGCGATTGCCGACCTTTCATGCCGCGCATCCGGATATCGAATTGCGCCTGTCCACCCACAACAACCGGGTCGATCTGGCCGGCGAAGGGCTGGATCTGGCGATCCGTTTCGGCGATGGCGACTGGCAGGGCCAGATCGCGCATGCGCTGATGGAGGCACCGTTTGCGCCGGTATGCGCGCCCAGCATGGCGCGCGGCCTGCACACGCCGGCCGATCTGGCGCGGGTGCCGTTACTGCGCTCGTATCGGCTGGATGAGTGGCCGCAGTGGTTTCGTGCCGCGGGAGCGGCGAGCGTGCCCGCGCGTGGGGCGATGTTCGATTCGTCGTTGACGTTGGCCAGCGCTGCGGCGGCCGGCGCCGGTGTGGCGTTGTTGCCATTGCCGATGTTTCGCCAGGACCTGGATGCCGGGCGCCTGGTCTGCCCGTTCCCGATCACGATCGATGCGGGACGCTATTGGCTGACGCGGCTACGTTCGCGGCCTGAGAGTGAGGCGGGGAGGAGGTTGCTTGCGTGGTTGCTGGTGGAGCAAAGGCTGGGGTGACGTTGGATGCGTGGTGTGTTGACTGCGTGCGTATGCTCGACACAGCCTTGACCGTATGCGATGGCTGGGCCGCACCTTATCTGGCCCCTCCATCAAGATGGCTGTCTTCCGCCGTACCCTCACCCTAACCCTTCTCCCGCAGGGAGAGGGGCTTTTCATCACCAGAGCTGCGGCTTGCGCCCTTCTCCCGCCGGGACATTGTCCTCCTTCGTGGGGGACAAGGTGGCGCGTAGCGCCGGATGAGGGTACGGGCGCGAAGCGCAACGCATTCTGCGGCGACTGCCCTACCCACCTGGGATCCAGACACACCCGATGAGCAGCACACATGCTCGGTCCAGACACTGCTCCGTCGACGCATGATGCAGAACATCAAAGCCGTGCACCGCTGAAAACCACCTACCGCAAGCGCGAATCGATCAGCACGATCAACACGCAGCAGCATCATCTCGTCCCGCCTTACGCGCCGTCGATCAGCTCCATCCACGCCGCTTCGGCGGCGGCCAGCTGCTGGGCGGTTGTTTCGCGGTTGCGCCCCAGCACCGCCATCTTGTCGCTGTCGGCATAGTTGCCCGGGTTGGCCAGCTCACGATCCAGCGCGGCCAGCGCCGCCTCCAGCTCGCCGACGCGCTTTTCGGCGCTGGCCAGCTTGTGCGGGTTGACGGCCTTCTTCGGCGGCAACGGCTTGGTCGGCGGTGGCGGGGTCGGTGCCACTTCGGCCATCTTCTGCTTGGTGCCCTGCGCCGCCGGGCGGCTACGCAGCCAGGCGGCGTATTCGTCCAGATCGCCGGCGAATGGCTCGACCACGCCATCGGCCACGCGCCAGAAACTGTCGCAGACCAGGCCGATCAGATGGCGGTCGTGCGAGACCATCACGATGGCGCCTTCGAAGTCGCTCAACGCTTCTGCCAGCGCCTCGCGCATTTCCAGGTCCAGGTGGTTGGTCGGTTCGTCCAGCAACAGCACGTTGGGCTGCTGCCAGGCGATCAGCGCCAGCGCCAGACGCGCGCGCTCGCCGCCGGAGAAACCATCCACCACCTCGAACGCGCGGTCGCCGGCGAAATTCCATTTACCCAGGAAATCGCGGAACGCCTGGTTGGAACCATCCGGCGACAGGTCGCGGAAGTGGTCCATCGGCGACTGGCCTTCATGCAGCGACTCCACCGTGTGCTGGGCGAAGTAGCCGATGCGCAGGTCCGGATGCGCGCTGCGCTCCCCCGCCAACGGCGCCAACTCGCCCACCAAGGTCTTGACCAGCGTCGACTTACCCGCGCCATTGGGCCCCAGCAACCCGATGCGGTCGCCCGCCTCCAGGCCGAAGCCGACGTCGTGCAGGATGACCGTGGCAGCGTCGTCCCCATCCGCCCTGCGGGCACCTTCCCCCGCACGCGAGGGAAGGGAGGTCGGAGCCGGATAGCCGGCCTGTACATGATTCAAGCGGATCAACGAAAACGGCAGCCGATTGGGCTGCGCGAACTGGATGCGGAACTCGCGCTCGGCGCGCACCGCTTCGGTACCGGCCATCTTGGCCAGGCGCTTCATGCGGCTCTGCGCCTGCGTCGCCTTGCTGGCCTGCGCCTTGAAGCGGTCGATGAAGCTCTGCAGATGCGCGCGTTCTGCCTGTTCCTTGTCGTGGGCGATCTGCTGCTGGCGCAGGTGTTCGATGCGCTGGCGTTCGAAATCGGTGTAGCCGCCGACATACAGCTTGGCGGTGCCGCCGTGCAGGTGCAGGGTGTGGGTGGCGACGTTGTCGAGGAACTCGCGGTCATGCGAAATCAGCAACAAGGTGCCCGGGTACTTGAGCAGCCATTGCTCCAGCCACAGCACCGCGTCCATGTCCAGGTGGTTGGTCGGTTCGTCGAGCAACAACAGGTCGCTGGGCATCATCAGCGCGCGCGCCAGATTCAGCCGCACGCGCCAGCCGCCGGAGAACGACGAGACCGCGCGGTGGTGCGTATCGGCCGGGAAGCCCAGGCCATGCAGCAACTTGCCGGCACGCGCCTCGGCGTCGTACGCGCCAAGCTCGGCCATCTTCTGGTGCGCGTTGGCCACCGCTTCCCAGTCTTCGCGCGCGGTCGCGTCGGCCTCTTCCTGCAACACCGCGGACACCTCGATATCGCCGCCAAGCACGAACGACAGCGCCGGGTCGGGCAGCGACGGGGTTTCCTGCGAAACGCTGGCGGTGCGCACCTTGCCGGGCAGGTCCACGTCGCCCTTGTCGGCCTCCAGCTCGCCCTTCACCGCGGCGAACAGGCTCGACTTACCGGTGCCGTTCCTGCCCACCACGCCGACGCGGTAGCCGGCATGCATGGTCAGGTCGACGTTGGACAACAGCAGACGCTCGCCGCGTCGCATGGAGAAGTTGCGCAGGGAAATCATTGATGGACAGTCCGATAGAACGAAAAGGAATGAGCAGATGAGCAGCATTCCTGCGACGCCATTCTAGCGTTAACGAATAATTAGCGCCTTCAGGTAGGCCGCCGCCGTCTTCGCCCGCTCGCGACCACCCCTGCCTAGCCTTTAGCGGCCGCACACGGCCCCACAGTTTTCGGAGTTGTCATGACCATCCCCCTTTCCTCGCTTGCGACCGCCGTGGTCGCTGCACTGCTTGCCGCGCCGGCCCTGGCGCAGGACGCCGCCGCCCCGGCAACCGCCAACACCCTGGACACGGTGATCGTCACCGGCACCCGCGTGTCCGACCGCACCGTGGCCGAGTCGCAGTCGCCGATCGACATCATCAGCGCCGAGTCGCTGCAGGCCACCGGCACCCCGGAACTGGCCACCGCGCTGGCGCGTGCCCTGCCCTCGCTGAACTTCCCGCGCCCGGCGCTGAGCGACGGCACCAGCGCGATCCGGCCGGCGCAGCTGCGTGGCCTGTCGCCGGACCAGGTGCTGGTGCTGGTCAACGGCAAGCGCCGCCACACCTCCTCGCTGCTCAACCTCAACGGCACCATCGGCCGCGGCGCCGCCGCGGTGGATCTGAACACCATCCCGGTGGCGGCGATCGCGCGGGTGGAAGTGCTGCGCGACGGCGCCTCGGCGCAGTACGGCTCCGACGCCATCGCCGGCGTGGTCAACATCGTGCTCAAGGGAGCGGAGAAGGGCGGCAGCCTGCAGGCCGGTTTCGGCCAGTATTCGGCCGGCGACGGCAACAACTACGAGCTGTCCGGCGACACCGGCGTGGCGTATGGCGGCGACCGCGGCTGGCTGCATGTGGCGGCCCAGCTCAACCAGCAGGACCCGACCGACCGCGCACGCGGTTATGCCGGCGCGCCCAGCGTCTCGCAGCCGGCCGTGGGCCAGAAGGCGTTCAAGATCGGCGACCCGGACGTCAATGCCCAGGCCGCCTCGCTCAACACTGAGTACCAGTTCAGCGACAGCATCACCGGCTATGCGTTTGCCACCGCCAGCAACCGCGACATCACCTCGTTCGCGTTCTTCCGCGCGCCGGGCAGTTCGCAGAACCTGTTGTCGATCTATCCGCAGGGCTTTTTGCCGGAGATCCAGAGCTACGCCAAGGACCGCTCGCTGGTGGCCGGCGTGCGCGGTTCCACCGCCAGCGGATGGGATTGGGACGCCAGCTACAACTATGGCTACAACCGCATCGATTTCCACACCCGCAACACGCTCAACGTGAGCCTGGGGCCGACCTCGCCCACCTCGTTCTACGACGGCGCGCTGGAGACCACGCAGAACATCGTCAACCTGGACGTCAAGCGCGGCTTCGACTGGGGCCTGGCCTATCCGGTGACGGTGGCCTTCGGTGCGGAATACCGCAACGAGAAGTGGAACCAGTCGCCGGGTGAAGTGGGCTCGTATTTCCAGGCGGGCACGTTGGCCGGCGGCGCGCAGGGCTTTGGCGGCTTCGCGCCGAGTGTGTCGGGCCAGTACTCGCGCAACAGCTATGCGCTGTACGCCGATATCGAAGCCGATTTCACCGACAAGTTCTCTTCCGGCCTGGCCGGCCGCTACGAGGACTACGACGACTTCGGCAGCCAGGCCTCGGGCAAGTTGTCGGGCCGCTATGCGTTCACGGACAAGATCGCGTTGCGCGGCACGGTGTCGTCGGGCTTCCGTGCACCGTCGCTGGCGCAGCAGTATTTCCAGTCCACCAGCACAACCTTCCTGGCCGGCAACCCGAACCCGTTCGAGATCCGCACCTTCCCGGCCGACAGTAACGTGGCGCGTGCCTTCGGTGCCGAGCCGCTGGATGCCGAGACCTCGCTGTCCTACAGCCTGGGCCTGGTGCTGCAGCCCACCGATGCGCTCTACCTCACCGTGGATGCGTACCAGATCGATGTGGACGACCGCATCGTACTGTCGTCCAACCTTACCGGTGCCGGCGTGCGCAGCCTGCTGGAAGCGCAGGGCATCTTCGGCATCAACGGCGGGCGTTACTTCACCAACGCGGTGGATACGCGCACGCGTGGCGTGGATGTGGTGGGCAGCTATCGCTGGCAGCTTGCAGCCAGCAGCGTGGACCTGACCGCCGGTTACAACTACTCGGAAACCGAGGTGCGCAGCGTGGCGGCCAACCCGGCGGCGTTGTCGGCCAACGGGCTGAGCCTGGAGCGTATCGACCGCACCGAGCGTGGCCGTATCGAAGAAGGCTTCCCGCGCGACAAGTTCCTGATCAACGGCAGCTGGAACTCCGAGCACTGGACGCTGGCGCTGGGCGCGACGCGCTATGGCAAGTACAGCACCCGCCCGGCGGCGGCGATCAACGACCAGACCTTCGGTGCCAAGTGGGTGCTGGATGCCTCGGCCAGCTACAAGGTCGACCGCTGGACGCTGACGCTGGGCGCGGACAACCTGCTGGACGAATACCCGGACGAGAACAACTTCGCCAACTCCACCAGCGGGCAGTTTCCGTACAGCAACCTGTCGCCGTTCGGCTTCAACGGTGCGTACGTGTACGGGCGCATCAACTACCGTTGGTAAGCGATGCGCACAGGCAGCGGCAAGCGCCGCTGCCGTCGCGAGGTGCGGCAACGACGGCCTGCACTGCGCGTGGCGCAGCGGATCTGGCAACGCCGACCGTGCCTTGCGATGCGGGCAGGCTGACGCATTTGCTGGCGTCAGCGCTGCAGCTTCGCCGTTGTCGTTCGACCACACGCCCCGGCCCTGTTCGGGGCGTGTGCGTTCAGGCGATTGCGACACACGCGTCAGCGGCCGCAGGCGCCTGCTGAGGGCTGCATCGCACGAGTAGACGTACACACGGCGCTTCCATTAGCACGCGGCACCGCGCCGCCGCCCCGCCCCGTCCGCATACCAGCCGGAACGATGACGGCGCCTGCGCCTGCGCCGTGCTATGAGCGGTGTTCCTGTCATTGCCGGAGCATGCAGATGGACGCATCGAACGTGTGTCGCGGTCGCTTGATCGATCACCTGCATCTGGTGGTGCAGGACCTGCCGGCAAGCCGACGTTTCTATCAGGCCGTGCTCGATGCGCTCGGCGTCCCGATCGGCGGCGAGGGCGATGGGTTCTTCTGGGCCGACGAACTGTTCGTTTCCGACCGGCACACCGTCGCGCAAGGCGTCCTGACCGGCCGCCACCATCTGGCCTTCCAGGCCCGCGACATCGCCATGGTGCACGCCTTCCATCAGGCCGCACTCGCCCACGGCGGCCGCGATAACGGCGCGCCGGGCGTGCGCCCCTATCACCCGAACTATTACGCGGCGTTTGCGCTCGATCCCGATGGCAACAACATCGAAGCGGTCTTCCATGGGCCTGCGCAACGCAGTGCCGAGATGGTGCAAATCACGTTCTGATGCAGAACTTTCATATCTGTTATCGATGTCCATGATGGTGCAAGCAAACCCGCGGGGCAGTAGGTCCGGTGCAAGCGATGCATCACCGTGGTGCAAGCTGGCACCGTTTTCATGCGCATATTTCCGATGACGGTTGCACGCGCAACGTAACCAAAATTTGACATGCGGTTACACGTGGTTAATGGTTGGGAACGCACCGCAGCTGCCGCCACGGACGCGGCCTGGGAGGGGGCCCACTGCGCTGCATCCGTTCCCCACTCGGAGTTGTCACCGCATGAATTGCAAGTCCAGTCCACTCGCAGTCGCTGTCGTTGTCGCCTTGTCGTTTTCCGCTTCAACCGCAGCCGCGCAGTCACAGGCTCCTGCGCAGAAAACCCTCGACACGCTGATCGTGACAGGCACCCGTGTGGCCGACCGCACCGTGGCCGAATCGGCATCGCCGATCGACATCATCTCGCCACAGGCACTGGAATCGACCGGCACCACCGAGTTGGCAACCGCGCTGTCACGCGCGATCCCCTCGCTGAATTTCCCGCGCCCGGCCATCTCCGACGGTTCTGACGCAGTGCGTCCTGCACAGCTGCGCGGCCTGTCGCCGGATCAGGTCCTGGTGCTGGTCAACGGCAAGCGCTATCACAGCACTGCGCTGATCAACCTCAACGACACCCAGGGGCGCGGCTCTTCGCCGGCCGACCTCAACACCATTCCGATCGCGGCGGTGGAGCGCATCGAAGTGCTGCGCGATGGCGCGTCGGCGCAATACGGGTCGGACGCGATTGCCGGCGTGATCAATGTCGTGCTCAAGGGCAGCGGCGAAGGCGGCAGCGTCAATGGCCGCTATGGCAAGTACAGCGCCGGCGACGGTGAGCAATATCAGCTCTCCGGCGATGCCGGCTTCAGCTTCGCCGGCACCGGCAAGGTGCACCTGGCCGCGCAGGCCGGGCATTCGGACCAGACCAACCGCGCGCTGCCGTTCGGCGGCCGCGTGGAGCAGCGCTACGGCGATCCGGAGATCGACCAGGGCGCCATCTCGTTCAACGGCGAATACAGCCCCACCGATTACCTGACCTTCTACTCGTTCGGCATGGTGAGCCGCCGCGAAGTGCTGTCCAACGGCTACTTCCGCTTTGCCGGCGACAACCGCAACCGCCCGGAAATCTATCCGGACGGCTTCCTGCCGCAGATCTACAACGTCAGCAAGGACGTGTCGTGGGTGGGCGGCTTGAAGACCTCCACCGAGGGCGGTTTGAACATCGATCTGAGCTACAACTACGGCCAGAACAATCTCACCTTCGATGTGCGCAACAGCTTGAACAACAGCTTGGGTCTGGCCAGCCCTACCGACTTCCACGCCGGTACGCTGGAAGTGACGCAGAACGTGCTCAACGCCGACTTCACCAAGACGCTCGATTGGGGCCTGGCCTATCCGGTCACGCTGGCGTTCGGTGCGGAATGGCGCGGCGAGAAGTTCAACCAGTCGCCGGGCGATGCGGCGTCATCGGCCAACGGCGGGATTCCCTCCGCGAACGGGGCGTTGATTCCGGGCGCGCAGGTGTTCCCGGGCTTCAAGCTCTCCGATGCCGGTTACTACAACCGCAACAGCCACTCGGCGTACGTGGACCTGGAAGCGGACCTCACCGAAAAGCTGTCGGCCGGCCTGGCCGGGCGCTACGAGAAGTACAGCGACTTCGGCGACACCGCCACCGGCAAGCTGTCGCTGCGTTACGCGTTCACCGACAAGGTGGCGCTGCGTGCCACCGCGTCCACCGGCTTCCGTGCCCCGTCGCTGCAGCAGCAGAACTTCCAGTCGATCGCCACGCAGTTCCTCAACGTAGCCCAGCCCAATGGCAGCGTGACGGCGATTCCGTTCGAGATCGGCACCTTCCGCACCGACAACCCGGCCGCGATCGCACTGGGCGCCGAACCGCTCAAGGCCGAGGAATCCAAGAACTACGGCCTGGGCGTGGTGCTGCAGCCGGTGGATAACCTGTACATCACCGTCGATGCCTATCGCATCGATATCGATGACCGCATCGTGCTGTCGGAGAACCTCACCTCCACCGCTGCGCGCAACTATCTGCAGGCCAACGGCTTCCCGGGCATCGGTGGCGGGCGTTACTTCACCAATGCGGTGGACACCAAGACCCAGGGCGTGGATGCGGTGGGCACCTACCGCTGGGCCCTGGATGGCGGCAGCGCGGAGCTGACCACCGGCTACAACTACAACAAGACCGAAGTCGAGCGCATCGCCGCCAACCCGGCTGCACTGGAAGCCATCGACCAGGGAGCGGTGCGCATCGGCCGCGCAGAACTGGGCCGCATCACCGAAGGCACGCCGCGCGACAAGTTCTTCCTGGGCGGCACGTGGTCGCCGGGCAACTGGTCGTTCACCGGCACCGCCACGCGCTGGGGCGAGTTCAGCACCTTCGGCACCAACGCCGGCAGCGACCAGACCTATGCAGCCAAGTGGACGCTGGACCTGGCCGCGTCCTACAAGCTGGGCGCGTGGAACTTCACCGTCGGTGGCGACAACGTGCTCAACGAATATCCCGACCGCCAGGAAGCGGGCCTGGGCACGCGCACCTACCTGCCCTACAGCAGCGCCTCGCCGTTCGGCTTCAACGGTGCGCTGGTCTACGCCAACGTGAACTACAAGTGGTGATGGGCTGCGCCGGTCGGTAGCGACCGGCGCCTGCCTTGCACGGCAACGCAGGACCATGCGTTGCCAACGCCGTCGCGCGTGCGCCATGCACGTGCCGGCCATTGCGTCACACCGCAGATGGATCGTCATGTCCCGCACGGATGCGCCCGGCAAGGATGCCTGCCGCGTCACACCTGCGTTGCAGATCGCCGCCGCTGCTTCCGTCTGCGCCACTGCAACGCGCGGCTTGCAGGCAGGCCAGCCTGCGCACTCCGCTGCATTCCCCTGCATCACACGCGTCACCGCTGTTCCATCATCCCCTTTGAGCCTTGATTCCCATGCACACCTCCAACGCACTTTCGCTGGCGATTTCAGTCGCACTCACGGTCTGTTCGTTCGCTGCCAGTGCGCAGTCGCAATCGACCGAACCGCAGAAAACCCTGGACACCCTGATCGTCACCGGCACGCGCGTCAGCGACCGCACCGTGGCCGAATCCGAATCGCCGATCGACATCATCACCGAGCAATCGCTGCAGGCCACCGGCGCCACCGACATCGCTACCGCGCTGGGCAAATTGCTGCCCTCGCTGAACTTCCCGCGCCCGGCGATTTCCGACGGTAACGACGCCGCCCGCCCGGCCACGCTGCGCGGGCTCTCGCCCGACGCGGTACTGGTGCTGGTGGACGGCAAGCGCTATCACACTTCTTCGCTGATCAACTACAACCCGTACGTGGGCCGCGGTTCGGCGCCGGCGGATCTGAACTCGCTGCCGATGTCGGCGATTGCACGCATCGAAGTGCTGCGCGACGGCGCCTCGGCGCAGTACGGCTCCGATGCCATCGCCGGCGTGGTCAACATCGTGCTCAAGCACGGGGCCGATGCGGGCAGCAACAGCGTGTCGATCAACGGCGGCCTGATGGACAAGGGCGATGGCGCGCAGAACGGTATCGACGGCTCGATCGGCCTGCCGTTCGGCGGCACCGGTGGCGATAGCGCACCGGGCTGGGTGCGGCTGTCCTGGAACTACCAGAACACCATGGACACCAACCGCAGCGAGAACACCAACCGCGCCACCACCATCGCCGGTGCGGCCAACCCCGGCGGCGTGCCCTACCAGCGCCACGGCGATCCGGATTCGACCTTCTACCAGGGGCTGGCCGCCTTCGGCTACGCGTTCTCGCCGAACGTGGAGCTGTACGGCCATGTCAGCGCGAGCCGGCGCGAAGTCACTTCCAACGGCTACTACCGCGCCTTCGACAACACCAGCCGCAACGTGCAGGCGGTGTATCCGAACGGGTTCCTGCCGCAGATCTACAACCCGGTCAACGACCGCTCCGCGGTGCTGGGCCTGAAGGGCACCACCGCCAGCGAGTGGAACTGGGACGTGTCGGCCACGTACGGCAAGAACGACATGAGCTTCAACATCCTCGACAGTATCAATACCAACCTGTACTGGACCACCGGCAGCTCGCCGACCCGCTTCAATTCCGGCGGTTTCGAGACCGAGCAGGGCGTGGTCAATCTGGACATCAACAAGTCCTTCGACTGGGGCCTGGCCTATCCGGTCAATGTCGCCTTCGGTGCCGAGCATCGCCAGGACCGCTACGAGATCACCGCCGGCTCGCCGGACTCGTATTTCTTCGACCCCAACACCATCAATCCCGACACCGGCGCCCCCTACCCCGGTGGCGCGCAGGTGTTCTCCGGCCTGGAGCCGTCGGTGGCAGGCCGCTTCGGCCGCCACAGCAATGCGGTCTACGCCAACCTGGAAGCGGATCTGACCGACAAGCTCTCCGGCGGCATCGCCGGGCGCTACGAGAAGTACAGCGATGCCGGTTCCACCCGCTCGGGCAAGCTGTCGGCGCGCTATGCCTTCACCGATACGTTTGCGTTGCGCGCCACCGTCTCAAACGGCTTCCGCGCGCCCTCGCTGGCACAGCAGAACTACGCCTCGGTGGTGACCCTGATCCAGGACGGCGAGCTGGTTCAGGTGGGCACCTACCGCACCTCCGATCCGGTTGCGGTGGCGCTGGGCGCACGCCCGCTGAGCCCGGAAAAATCCTCCAACTACAGCCTGGGTGGCGTGTGGCAGCCCACCGCGGACTTCACTTCCAGCCTGGACGTCTACCAGATCCGCATCTGGGACCAGATCCTGTATTCGGACCAGCTGCAGCTGGCGCAGCCGATCGGCCAGGTGGCGGCGGTGCAGTTCTTCGTCAACGGCGCCACCAGCCGCACCCGCGGCGTGGACTGGATCAACAGCTACCAGGCCGACCTGGGCAGCTACGGCAAGCTCAATCTCAGTGCCAGCGCCAACTACAACAAGACCACCATCCTGGAGCTGTCCAACCCGAACTTCGGGCGCGCCAGCCAGGGCCTGCTCACCGATGCCACGCCGCGCACCAAGTACATGGCCGCCGCGGATTGGTCGATCGGTGGGTTTGCGCTGAACTTCAATGCCACCCGCTACGGCGCGATCAAGCGCATCAGCGACCCGGCCGATGGCAGCCAGGACCAGACCTACGACGCACGCTGGCTGCTGAATCTGGCCGCCAGCCAGACCTGGGACGCCTTCACCTTCACCGTGGGCGCGGACAACCTCACCAACCAGTACCCCACCAAGGCGCAGCTGACCACCGCCTACGACGACCGCGCCGGCGGCCTGCAGTATTCGTCGCTATCGCCGTTCGGCTTCAATGGCCGTTACTGGTATGGCCGCGTGACCTACCGGTTCTGATCGGCGAGCGAGTCGCCTGCGCTGACCGACACGTCGGTCGGCGCAGGGGTGCAGGCATCACCGGTCGGCGGTGATGCCTGTTTGTTCGCGTCGACGCCTGCATCGGCCTGCGCGCTACGAGCGGCCATGCCTTGCCATGGCATCACCAGGACGCGAGCAAGGCGTCCACGCCCCGCAGGTTGGAGCGGTCGTTCCAGGTCAGCGTGTCGAGTTGATCCAGGCGCAACGCCGGCAGATGTTGCAGCAGTGCCGCAAGCGCGGCTTCCAGTTCGATCAAGGCCAGCCGGTTGCCCAGGCAGTGGTGAATGCCGCCACCGAACGACAAGGCACGGCCCTGTTGCCGGCGGATGTCCAGCAGATGCGGGTCGGTGAACTGCACGGGATCGTGATTGGCCGCACCCAGCATCAGATACACCATGGCGCCCTCGTGCAGGGTCACGCCATCGACTTCGAACTCCTGCAGCACCGTGCGTGTGGCCATCTGCACCGAGCTGTCGTAGCGCAGGCATTCGAGCACCGCATTGGGCATCAGGGCGGGGTTCTGCCTGAGCAATGCCAATTGGTCCGGATGCCGATGCAGGGCCACCAGCGCATTGCAGATCATGTTGGAGGTGGTTTCGTGGCCGGCGAAGAACAGCAGGATCACGTTGGAGACGATCTCGTCGTTGCTCAAGCGGCAGCCGTCGTCCTCTGCGCGGATGAAGCGCGAAATCAGGTCATCGCCGTCGGCGCTCCGGCGCTGCTCGATCACGTCCTGGAAATAACGCTCCAACTGCAGGTACGCCGCACTGGTGGCCTGCAGCTCATCGGGCGTCATCATCGGGTCGAACACCTTGGCCAGCGCGCTGGTGGCATGCCCCACCGTGGTGGCGTCGGCCGCATCGATATCCAGCATGCGGCAGATGATGCGCACCGGTAGCGGGAATGCGAACTCCTGCAGCACATCGCAATGGCCGTTGGCGTGGAAGCTGGCGATCAATGCAGCGGCGGTGTCGCTGGCCACCTGGCGCACGGACTCGATCTGCCGCGCGCTGAAGGCCTGGGTCATCAGGCCGCGCAGGCGCGTATGCGCCGGCGGATTGACCAGCAGGAACATGCGGCTCATTCCCTGGAACAACGGCATCTGCGGCGCATCGTTGCCGTAGCGCAGGCGAATGCTCTCCAGATAATCGCGGCCCACGCGTCGGTCGCTGAGCAGGCTGTCGACCACGCTGTAACGCCCGCTCATCAGCCGGCGCTCGGCCACTTCCACCAGCGGCCCCTCGTCGCGCAGGCGCGCATAGGTGGGATAAGGGTCCTGGCGAAACTGTGGGGTAGCGAGATCGCGAAGGTGCATGGCCTGGGCTCGTGGGGCCTGGTCGCCGGGCGCGGCGACAAGGTGTGGACGTGGGGAAGATGCGAGGCGTGTGCGCCGCAACGCCCGGATTGTCGGCCGCCGTCGCGCATGCGCCATGCCCGGGCGCGAAGCCTTGTCGTCAAACTTGAATCGATGTGCTGCAGCGATGCAGTTGCGTGATCGAGCGCGTGGACCGGACACGCGGTTGCAGCACGTTGCGGCCGCAGGCGACGGCGCGCGCGTCGGGCGCGTGTGGGCAACCGGCCGCCACCGTGAAGTGCACTGTTTACATCCAGCGCAGTGCTCATGCAGCACTGTGTGCGCAACCGCACCCTGTGCACGGGCGTGTCACCTGCGCATCCGCAAATCGCCAGGTCATGCCGCGCTGCGCCACGCGCACTGGCTTGCGCCACCAGTCGTGCACCTGGCGAGGGTCCGAGGCGTGGCGAAAAAGTTGCCACTACCCTGATGCCCACCGGTGCGTTGCCACCCTGCGCACGCTGCGCGGCGCAGGCAGCTGCATTGCCTGCCTGCGCCGCATGTCGCATCGCGTTAATCATGTGCTGTGTACTATGGGCGTCCGGCCAACCGGACCAGCAACGCGGTCCTGTTCCCCTCGCGCCGATCTCAGCCATGACCATGCAATGCCCGCAGGCGACGCCCGGCGCAGTGCCGTTGGCTGGGCCTGCCCGCCTCGTTCTCCCGGACACTCTCACAACGGATTGGAATGCATCACGACACCAGCCTCATCGACATCATCGCCGTCGGCCTCGCGGTCGCCTTCATCCTTGGCACGCTCGCGCAGAAGGTGAAGCTCTCGCCGCTGGTCGGCTACCTGTTGGCAGGCGTGTGCGTCGGGCCGTTTACGCCGGGCTTCGTAGCCGATCAGACCATGGCCAACCAGCTGTCCGAGCTGGGCGTGATGTTGCTGATGTTCGGAGTAGGGCTGCACTTCTCGCTCGAAGATTTGATGGAAGTGAAGTGGATCGCGGTGCCCGGTGCATTGGCGCAGATCGTGGTGGCCACGCTGCTCGGCTGGGCGCTGGCCTGGAGCATGGGCTGGCCGCTGATCCACGGCCTGGTGTTCGGCCTGGCGCTCTCGGTGGCCAGCACCGTGGTGCTGTTGCGCGCACTGGAAGAACGCCGCTTGCTGGACACCCAACGTGGCCGCATCGCGGTGGGTTGGCTGATCGTCGAAGACCTGGTCATGGTGCTGGCGTTGGTGTTGTTGCCGGCACTGGCGGATGTGCTCGGTACCGGCGCGCCGTCGGCGGCGCACGACGGCCAGTCCACTTCGCTGCTGGCCGCGCTCGGGTTGACCCTGCTCAAGATGGTGGCGTTCGTCGCGGCGATGCTGGTGATCGGCCGCCGGGTGATTCCGTGGTCGCTGGAAAAGGTCGCGGCCACCGGCTCGCGCGAACTGTTCACCCTGGCCGTGCTCGGCATCGCGCTGGGCGTGGCGTTCGTGTCGGCCACGCTGTTCGGCGTGTCGTTTGCGCTGGGCGCGTTCTTTGCCGGCATGCTGCTCAAGGAATCCGAACTCAGCCATAAGGCCGCCAGCGACTCGCTGCCGTTGCGCGACGCATTTGCGGTGCTGTTCTTCGTGTCGGTGGGCATGTTGTTCGACCCGATGATCCTCATCGCCCACCCCTGGCAGGTGCTGGCCACGTTCCTGACCATCACCGTGGGCAAGTCGCTGGCGGCATTCCTGATCGTGCGCGCCTTCGGCCACCCGACCGGCACCGCGCTGACCATTTCCACCAGCCTGGCGCAGATCGGCGAGTTTTCTTTCATCCTGGCAGGGCTCGGTGTGCAGCTGGCGATCCTGCCGGAGACCGGGCGCGATCTGATCCTGGCCGGCGCGCTGTTGTCGATCGTGGCCAACCCGTTCCTGTTCTCATGGCTGGACCGTTGGCAGGCCAAGCAGGCGCAGGACGCACCGGCCACGGCGCAACCGGAGCTGCCGCCTGGCCCGCCGTTGCCGGCCGACGGCCATGCCATCGTGATCGGCTACGGCCGCGTCGGCAGCGCGCTGGCGCAGCTGCTACGCAGCCGCGGCGTGCCGGTGCTGGTGATCGACGACAACGGCGACCACGTGGCCAAGGCGCATGCAGCGGGAATTCCCGGCATCCGGGGCAGCGCGGCAGCGGATCGGGTGCTGGCCGAGGCCCGCCCCGAGCACGCCAAGATCGCGATCCTGGCCATCCCGCAGCCACTGGAAGCCGGCGAAGCGCTGGCCAAGCTGCGCGCGATCAACCCGTCGCTGACCTTGCTGGCGCGCGCGCACAGCGATACCGAGGTCAAGCATCTGCTCGAACACGGCGCCGACGGCACAGTGCTGGCCGAGCGCGAACTGGCCTATTCGCTGGCCGAGATGGTGATGTCCACCCCGCCGTACCGGGCGTTGAATGTGCCGGCGTCGTGACGCCGGCGGCTTGTTTCGGTAGCGTCTAGTTCATCGCCAGACCAACTGATGCGCATGAAGCAAGGCGTCGGCGATGGAGTATGTTGTAGCTACTTTGCGCAGAGCGTTTGCGCAACGCTTTGCAAGGCGATAGGCAAGACCGCAGTCGACGCCGACATCAGCGGGATTTGACCGGTCGATACTGACGACGGTCGCCGTAAGCGGCACCTTTGGTCTCCACATTGGCGCATAACCGGTCGCCGCATAGCACTACGTCTGCGGCGTTGTAGGCGCGCAGCAGCTCCGCACGCAACTGATTGTCGCGGATCTCCTGGCGATACTGGCTCAGTAACCATCCGCCGCCTACCAGCAGCAGCAGCAGACTCCCCAGGACAACTGCCGCGCCTTTCCAGAGCAGCAGGCGCTGCCCGCGTTCGATACGCTTGAGTTGATCAGACAGCGACTGCGCGCCTTCGCCGATCAAACCGCCCGCTTGCTGTAGCCGCTTTTCGAACCCGGCGACAGGTTGGTCCAACCCCTGCTGGATGCTTCGAATCAACGTGTCGGGCACGCGTTGTAGCGTTTGTTCGGCCGAACGCGTCACTACATTTGGCAGCGACTGCGCTACCTGCTCCAACTGCTGCGCAAGACGGCGTTGCAGTTGCTCCAATTCGGCACATCGGCGCTCGAACTGTTCCATCAAGGCAGCGGTCTTGCTGGCCAGCTCCATCGGGTCGTGTGTGCTCATCGTGCGTCCTGCCTTGCTGGTGATGACGATTACAGGCTGCGCGCACCGACGCGCATGGTTTCCTGCTGTTGCGACTCGGCCTGTTGCCGCTGTGCCTGCATCGCCTGCTGGGCCGCCTGTTGTTCCTGCTGGTTTACCGCCTCGACCGCCTCGGCGCGCAAGCCGCGGCCGGGCGGTTCGTTGGCCAGGGTATGAGTCATCTGACGGAACTGATCACGGTCGCCGTTCTGTGCGGCGGCCAACATGCGGTCGAGAAATGCGCCGGGGTCGTCCTGCAGGGAGGACGGCTTGCCGCCGTGTGTCGGCGACGCCGCGCGCACCTCCTGCGTATCCTGCTTGAGCGGGACCTGCCAGGTCTGTGGCGCATGGCTGCGCTCGCGGTCTTGCTGAAATTGTTGCATCTGCTGCTGCCAGCTGGGCGCATCCATTTCCCGACGCCCGGCGCCCGACTCCGCTGGACCGCGCAGCTGGTCGACGCCATCACGGACAAGGCCAGGGATTCCACGCGAATACAACGTCAAGCCCGCCCGCAGCGTTTCGACGTCGCCGCGATACTTCTCGATCATTGGCGCGTACTGCTGCGCGAGCTGACGTGTTGCGGGATCGTCCAATACGGAACGATCCGGCTTGCCGTCCGCATCGACGGGGAGAAAGTTATGCATAACGTGCGAATCGCCCAGCTTGGCTGCCGCTAATAACGGAAGGCGCGCATCCAGCACTTCATTGTCGTTGGCGTAATCAGCTCTCTTCAGCGTGGCGATCTCTTGCGGCGTAGCGTATATCTCCACGCGCCCGTAATGCCGGCTGGCGGCGCTGACCGCATCGCCAGCCATTACGTGATTAATTACCTCGTTACCACCCTCGGGAATTCGCCGATCCAGGCTCGTCGCTCCGTAGGCGTTGAATGTCTGTCCTTTCAACCCGAAATGGTGCGCCGTGACCTGAGTCAGTCCGCCGCCAAGGGAATGCCCGGTGACAGTGACTTCGGGCTTATGCCCATCGCGCTTCGCTAGACGCTCTGCCAGCTCGATCGCCCGTTGTGTCAGCTCGATGGCGTCGTCGACCTGGGGATTATGACGCTTCACCACCATGCTGCCATCAGCATAAGCGCCATCTTTCAAGAGCTGTCTATCAGGCTCGGTACCGCGATGTGCAACGATTACCTCCCTAGTATCCACGCTCCGATAGACGACCCCCTGATATCCCGAAGGGCGATCCATATACTCGAGGCGCTGATATCGACCCTCTCCAATTGAAATAACGGGACTCTTTAATCCAACCATATCAGGCCGATTATAAGAATCATTTGCCAGCGCTGCGTAATCTCGGTCAGTTAGAGTCACGGCACTTCCTTCCTGGCAGATAATGTCACCTTAAACAATTCTCCCCGCAACTCATCCTTGAATTTAGCAGGATCGCCCTCACCAGTATCTGGAAAGTCTTCCAACTCGTCCCGCGGGTAGCCACCCCTCCAAAAATAAGTCGTCTTTTTGCCTGAACTTAGAATCTGATCTTTTTCCAGACTAGGCGAAAAGTTCGTCTCCTCTTTCTTGCCATTCGCCTTTAAAGAAATGCCGACACCCATCAATTCCCAATGACACACGCCCTTTCCATAATAATCTGCGTCAATCATGCCGTCTGCAAAAATCGTCGCAACATAGGTCGTGGCATCGATTTTCTTGAAAACTGCAGGAATACTATCTTCTTTTTGCTTTGACCAGACGCCGGCAATCGGCTCAATCGGGGTGCACAGCGTATGGTTAGTCATCTGATAAAAAGCCGCGCCATCTACAAAATCGAACGGTCCTGGCGCATTCTCGATGGTCATGGTGATTCGATAGGCTTGCGTAGGGCGCGGATTCTTTCGATAGATCGGATCACCGTCAGCGTCGCGGGCCTGCATGTCCTTGGATTGCATGGTGGTCTCCTTTGCTCCGCAAGCGCACAGCAATGCGGCCAGGGAGATGCATAGCAGTGTGATGGAGGCGCGATACACGATTGGATTTGGCCAATAAATGCTTGATAGCAGAGCCTACGCCGTTTTTATAGTCGTCTCAACAAGATTCGTCAGGGACGCGATTCAGCCGCTGGCCCATCGCGCTCTGCCTGAAGCTCCGCCGGTCGATTGACCGTTGGATCAGCTCGATTGCATCGTCGACCTAGGGATTATGCCGCTTAACCACCATGCTGCCATCAGCGCAAGCTCCATCCTTGGAAAGCTATCGATCAGGCTCGGTGCCGCGGTGAGCGACGACTATTTTGCGGGTATCCTTTCTCTGGTAAATGATACCTTGATACCAGATGGATGGCCCACATACATTAGCCGCTGGCAAGGAACCCCACCAATATCGATAATCTGGCTTCTTTCTCCAGTCTCACGCGGCCCATCGCGAGCAAGCACCGCCTATTACTGACTTTTAAAACTCATGGCGATTCCTTTACAGATTGCAGGGTGACCTTGAAGAGATTGTCGCGCAGTTCCTTCTTAAACGCTTCTAACACTAGGAAGCACTGTATCCGGGTAGTCCGCCACATCTTCCTTACGATACCCACCAGATCAAAAAAACAGCCATTGGTTCAAAAGCAAAAAAATCCTTCTTATCCAGACGTAGCATGAAGTTTGCCTCACCCCGTGCACCGGTCGCCTTGAGCGAAACGCTTACCCCGCCAAAATCCCAATGACAAATCCCTTTTCCATAATAAACCGCACCCAACATTCCATCCGAATAAACGATCGCAACGTACGCCCCGTTGTCTACTCTTTGAAAAACTATTGAAATTCCGTTTTATTTCGGTTTTGTCGACATGCCCAAAGCGGGATCGAACGGCGCACGTTCACCGCGATTTGTCATGTCATAAAAGGCTGTACCTGACATTGACCCAAACGGTCCTGGCGCATTCTCGATGGTCATGGTGACCCGATAGGCCTGCTTTGGATACGGGTTCTTTCGATAGATCGGATCGCCGTCAGCGTCGCGAGCCTGCACGTCCTTGGATTGCATGGCGGCCTCCTCTGCTCCGCAGGCGCACAGTAAAGTCGCGAGGGAAATGCATAGCAGCGCGACTGAAGTGGGATACATCGTGTAGTTGGCCGATAAACGCCCTGTTTCTACAAAGCTACGTCCTTTCCTGGACAGCAACAATATTTTTCCTGGCGCAACGCCAGTGCTGCTAATCGAATCGGGCGGCATAGCTCCGGCGGTATCGATGCCTATCTCCAAATTCAGTCCAACGAGTCAAGCCACCTCTCCTGGTTACCCAAAAAGACCGAAAGACACACTTGATAATCATTCCCATCAAGCGCAGGATGAGCGCCCGTTTCCCTGGCGGCCTCTACCATGGCGTATGCAGTCGGCCTTCTCAATGCGTTGCCCAGCGTGCAGCTGTGCGAGCTGCTGGGCCGCATCGGTTGTGGATTCGTGGTGCTCGATCTGGAGCACGTGCTGCGTGCGCCGGAGCAACTGGAACATGCCATCCGCGCGTGTGAGCTGTCCGGCTGCGAAGCCTGGGTGCGGGTGCCGGAGGTGGACGAAAAACTGATCGGCCGCGTGCTGGACGCCGGTGCGCGCGGCATCGTGGTGCCACGCGCCGAATCGGCGCAGCAGATGGCGTGCGCGGTCGCCGCCGCGCGCTTTCCGCCGCTGGGCCGGCGCGGCATCACCGGCGGTCGCGTCACCGGCTTCGGCAACACCGACCTGCCGACCTATATCGCGCAGGCCAACCGCGACATCCGCATTGTGCCGATGATCGAAAGCGCTGCTGGCGTGGCCGCATTGCCCGACATTCTTGCCGTGCCCGGCGTGGCGCTGGTGATGGAAGGTGCGCTGGATCTGGCACTGGATCTGGGCCTGGGTCCGCAACCCACCCATGCGCAGGTGTGGGAGTTGCTGCTGCAACTGCAGGCGCACTGCCGCGCGGCCGGCGTGCCGTTCTGCCCCAATCCACGCACCGACGCGCAACGCGCGCACTGGCTGCAACAACCGGATCTGCGCTGGCTGCTGGCCGGCGAAGACCGCGCCCTGATCCAGCGCGCGTTGCGCGGCCATCTGGCCACGTTCGACGCGCCCGCCTCCCTACCCGCCTGCAGGAGCACGCCGTAGATGTCGACGTTCCGTTTCCACACCCTGACCACTGCCGTCATGGCCGCGCTCACCTTGAGCGTGTCGCCGTCTGCGTTCGCCACCGATACGCCCGATGCCGCCGGGCTCGATGGCGAGACGCCGATCCGTGCGCTGGACGCGATCCAGGTGCAGGGCAGCCTGCTCGGCCGCTCCAGACCCGACGACGTGCAACGCTACGCGGGCAGCCGCCAGGTGATCGACCGCGAGCAGCTGCGCAATGGCGGCAACCGGTCGCTCGACGATGCCCTGCAGCGCGTGCCTGGCATCAAGATCTTCGACGAAACCGGCACCGGCGCATTGCCGCAGCTCATGCTGCGCGGCCTGTACGAAAGCCGCAGCGGCCGCGTGCAGGTGCTGGAAGACGGCATCCCGCTGGCACTGGCGCCGTACGGGCAAACCAGCCTGTCGCTGTTTCCGGTGGGGCTGAATCAGATCGACCGCATCGACATCGTGCGCGCGGGCGCGGCGGTGCAATACGGGCCGAACAACGTGGGCGGGGTGATCAATCTGGTCAGCAAGGAGATCCCCAGCGAGTGGAGCACCACGCTGGCGCACAAGGTCACCGCCGGCGGCCAGGGCCAGTTCCTGCAGGACAGCGCGCTCAGCAGCGGCGGTTACCTCAGCGACAATTTCGGCATGCAGGTCGATGCCAATCGCACCTACGGCGATTATTGGCGCGCGCATAGCGACACCGACATCAGCAGTCTGCGCGTGCGTGCGGAGTGGTGGCTGGACGACACCAAGTCGCTCAAGGCCAGCGTGCAGCGCTACCTGGTGGACATGGATCTGGCCGGTGCCCTGAGCCCGGCCGATTATCGCCGCGATCCGCGCCAGGCCACGCGCCCGCTGGACACCTTCAACGGCCGCACCACGCGCGCGTCGTTGAGCTATGAGCAACTGCTGGGCGACTGGGGCCCGCTGCAGGACGTGCGCCTGGACTGGACCAACTTCGGCGCGCGCAGCAGCCGCAACTTCATCGTCGGCATGCGCCAGGCCGCCACCGAAACCTGGCGGTCGGACCTGCCGCCGCAACTGCGCCAGACCGCGCCGCGCGACTTCCGCGTGGTGGGCAGCGAGCCGCGCCTGAGCTGGAGCATGGGCAGTGCCGGCGGCGTGCGGCAGCAATGGACGGCCGGCGTGCGTGCGGTGCGTGAGGACATCGATTTCCTGGTCGGCAACCTGCGGCTGCGCGATGGCCTGTTCACCACGGTGCGCGACTGGCAGTTCGAAGACCGCGCGCTCGCGGCGTATGTCAGCAATGCCATCACCTTGCCGGACGAGCGCCTGACCATCACGCCCGGCCTGCGCTACGAGCGCCTGGATTCGCGCTATTTCAACCACGCCACCGGCGTGAGCACGCTCAACCAGACTCGCGACGTGCTGCCGGGGCTGACGGTGGGTTTCCAGGCCAATGAACAGTGGTTCCTGTATGCGGACGGGCAACGTTCCATGCGCGCGCCACAGGTCACCCAGATCATCTTCGGCAACAATCTCGATGCCGAGCTGGCGTGGAATTACGAAGCCGGTACGCGCTATCAGCCCAACGACCGCACCCGTATCCAGGTCGGCGCCTACCTGATCGACTTCGATCAGCAGATCCAGCTGGACAACACCACCCGCGTGTTCCGCAATCTGGGCAAGACCCGCCACCAAGGGGGCGAGGTGGAACTGCAATGGAGCCCGGAGAACCTGCGCGCGCTCACCCTCAACGCCGGCTATGCGTATCTGGATGCCAGCCAGGAATCGGGAACATTCCGTGGCTTGCGCGTGCCGTTTACCTCGCGCAATCAGATCACCTGGGGCGGCACCTACGCGCTCGGTCATACCACTGTCGCGCTGTCGGGGTACTACTTCAGCAAGGCCTTCAGCGATGCCGCCAACACCGTGCAGGAAAACGCCATCGCCTCGGTGGGCCAGCTGCCGGCGTACATGGTGTGGAACACGCAGGTGAGCCATACCTTGTTCGAACGCGATGGGCAGAAATTCAGCGCCTCGCTGGCGATCAACAACCTGTTCGACCGGCAGTACTGGTTCCGTGGCGTGGACACCAGCCCCTGGGGCCGTCAGGCCGCGCCCGGCCGCACCGTCACTGCCGGCCTGGAGTACACGTTCTAACGACTGCGCCCGGTGCGCGGTGCGGGCCGCAGCAAGCCGCACGCGGCGTGAGACGCGTTGCGGTTCTGCACCGGCACGCACACCTGGCCGATGTCGGCATCGCTTGATCGGCGTCGCTGCAGCAACCCGCAGCGGCACGACGCGACCACTGTGCAGGGGCAGTGGTCGACCACGATGGCCATGGCGCTCACGCCATCGCCATCGCCCACCACATGGCGTGCATGAGGCACGCATCAGCGCCGCAGCATGCGGCAGTGCGATCGCTGGATCGCAGGCCACCCAACGCCCGTTCGCGGCGCCAGGCAGCCCGTTTACCTATCGGTTTCCCCACCGCCCTGTCGAACGAGAGCTGCCATGAATGCTGTACCCGACGCCCCCCTGGTGATCCTCACCCATGTCTGCCACCCGGCCATCACCGATGGCTTCTTGCCGGCCGCGCACGCGCAAGGCATTCCGGTGTGGCTGCTGACCGACCATCGGCTCGATCACCTGGCCTATTTCCGCGACCACCCCACGCATGCGCCGCAGCGGGTGATCGAATGCGACGTGTTCAATCCGCTCGGCGTGCTGGATGTGCTGCACGACGCCGCGCTGCGGCCACGCGCGGTCTTCAGCAACAGCGATCATCTGCAGACCAGCACGGCGCTGGTTGCGGCCGGCCTGGGGTTGCCGGGCAAGGATTGGCAGGTCTGCTACGCGGCCAAGAACAAGGCCGCGATGCGGCAGCGCCTGCGTGCACGCGGCCTGCCCTCGCCGTGGTTCTGCACCCTGGCGCCCGGCGCCGCGCCACCGGACGAGATCCCGTGGCCAGTGGTGGCCAAACCGCGCGAAGGCGTGGCCAGCCTGGATGTGCGCCATTGCGCCGATGCCACGCACCTGCAGGACTATCTCGATGAGGTCTGGCAGCGCCACCCGCAGCGCACCGTGCTGCTGGAAGGCATGTTGCAGGGGCCGTTGTTCACGCTGGAAACGCTGGGCGACGGGCAGACGCTGCAGGCCATCGGCGGCTTCAGGGTGCGCCTGTCGCCGCCACCGCATTTTGTCGAGTGCGAAGCGCAGTGGGATGCCCGGGTCGATACCGCAGTGGTTGCGCAGGCGCTGCAGCAACTGCGTGCCTTCGGCGTCAACTTCGGCCTGTGCCATAGCGAATTCATCCTCACCGACCAGGGCCCGGTGCTGGTGGAAATCAACTACCGCAGCATCGGCGACCGACGCGAATTCCTGCTCGACGGCATGTTCGGCGGGCACTGGTTCGCCGCTGCGCTGGCGCCGCATCTGGGCCAACCGCTGCCGCAGCTGCGCAGCGAGCGTGCGCATGCCCTGCTGCGTTACTACGTGGCCGAAACGGAAGGCGAGCTGGTCACCGCCAGCGAAGACCGCCGCCATCGCGACGCGCACAGCGACGTGCAGTACCGGCGCATGCGCGCACCGGGCGAACGCATCCAGCTGAGCCATTCCAACAAGGATTACCTGGGCGTGCTGAGTGCGGTGGCCAGCAATGCGCAGGCGCTGGAGCAGGCGGTGGTGCAGGCCGAGGCCGGTCTGCACTGGCGCATCGACACCGCGCAGGTGCACGCATGAGCCGCGCCGACGACCAGCGCTACATCACCACCCGCATCATCGACGCCTGCCTGCGCGAGGATCTGCGCGGAATCGTCAGCCGCGGCCAGGCGGCCACGCCCGACCCGGGCGTGCTGGCGCAGTGGCCCGACCCCGGCCCGGTGGGCGGTTGGTGGCGCATCACGCATCTGCCCGGTGGCACGTTGTGGCTGCCGATCCACCATGGCGGCGTGCTGCAGGACTTCAGCGCCTGCAGCGATCGCTGGGTGGTGCAGACGGCCGACGCTGCGCAACTCGAACAGGGCGCGCGGGCCTGGCTGCAGCGCATGGGCGCCGAGCTCGATGCGCAGACCATGCAGCTGCACCGCGCCTATGCCGACGAGGCCGACTGCGCCGCAGCGCACCGCGGCCTGGCACGCCAGGCCTATGATGCGCAGGCACCGGCGCTGGCCACCGCCCTGCAGCACGCAGACCCGGCCGAACGCGCCTACCGTTGCGACCAGCTGGCCAGTTACCGCGACCATCCGTTCTATCCCACCGCGCGCGCCAAGGCCGGGCTGGAGGCATCGGAGTTACGCGACTACGCGCCGGAGTTTGCGCCCACCTTCGCGCTGCGCTGGCTGGCGATCCCGCATGCACTGGCCAGCTGCACCAGCACGCCGCCGGCCGCGCTGTGGCCGGACATGGCCACGCTCGGCCTGCCGCCGGCGCTTGCGCACACCCACCTGGCCTGGCCGGTACATCCGCTGGTGTGGGAACGACTGGAACAGCCCGGCTTCGAGCTTCCGGCCGGTGCGGTGCGTGCACCGCGGGCATGGCTGCAGGTGCGCCCCACCCTGTCGGTGCGCACGCTGGTGCCAGTGCAGCAGCCGCACCTGCACCTCAAGCTGCCGATCCCGATGCGCACGCTGGGCGCACTGAACCTGCGTCTGATCAAACCGTCCACGCTGTACGACGGGCACTGGCTGGAGCGCGCGTTGCGTCGCATCGATGCGCACGACAGCGCCCTACGGGGCCGGTGCGTGTTCGTGGACGAGTCGCATGGCGGGCATGTGGGCCAGACCCGGCACCTGGCCTATCTGCTGCGGCGGTATCCGCCCCTGGACGACGCCACGCTGGTGCCGGTGGCCGCGCTGTGCGCTTTGTTGCCCGATGGCCGGCCGATGGCGATCCACCTGGCCGAGCAGTTCGCCCACGGCGACGTGCAGGCCTGGTGGCGCGACTACACCGAGTTGCTGCTTGCGGTGCATTTGCGGCTATGGCTGCGCTACGGCATTGCATTGGAAGCCAATCAGCAGAACAGCGTGCTGGTGTATGCCCACGGCCAACGCACCCGCCTGCTGATGAAGGACAACGACGCCGCGCGGATCGCCATGCCGCAACTGCGCGCCCAATTGCCGGACATCGACACGCTGGGCCCGCTGCACGA
This sequence comes from Xanthomonas sp. NCPPB 1068, assembly GCF_041479385.2. Classification (NCBI taxonomy): domain Bacteria; kingdom Pseudomonadati; phylum Pseudomonadota; class Gammaproteobacteria; order Lysobacterales; family Lysobacteraceae; genus Xanthomonas; species Xanthomonas sp. NCPPB 1068. The sequence continues at coordinate 3,490,469 of NZ_CM192986.1, forward strand.
TGCGCGGATTGCGGTGGACGATGCGCAGGCGCTGGCGCAGATGTTCTGCACCATCGTGCTGCAACTGGATCTGCAGGCGGTGCTGGAAGGCCTGGCCGAGTGGCAGCCGGCGCTGCGCGCGCCGCTGGCGGCGCAGCTGCAGGCGCAGCTCGCGCGGACGCTTGAACACCTGCACGCCGAGGGCATCGATACCGCGCCCGCGCGTGACCTGCTCGCCATGCCCCGGTTGCCGGTGAAGTACCTGCTCAGTGCCGGCAGCCTGCTCAGCAAGCAGCTCACCGGTGCGAGCGACATCAACAAGTTCTACGGCAACAGCGCGCCCAATCCGTTCGGCATTGCGTTTGCGCAACAGCCGCGCCATCAGGCCGGTGGTGGGCGATGAAGCGCATTCTCGGCCCGGTGCTGGCAGCGCACTATCTGGCCGCCTTCACTGCCCTGGGCATGCCGCTGTTCCTGCCGCAGGTGCTGGCCGAACTGGCACCGGGCGCGGCGGTGGGCTGGAGCGGCGTGCTGTACGTACTGCCGACGCTGTGCACCGCGTTGACGGCCGGCACCTGGGGGCGGCTGGCCGACCGCTACGGGCGCAAGCGTTCGTTGCTGCGCGCGCAGCTGGGGCTGGCGCTGGGCTTTGCCATCGCCGGCTTCGCACCGTCGCTGCCCTGGCTGGTGGTTGGCCTGGTCGTGCAGGGCGGCTGCGGCGGCTCGCTGGCCGCGGCCAACGCCTATCTGGCCAGCCAGCCGCAGGCCGGCCCGTTGGCGCGTGCACTGGACTGGACCCAGTATTCGGCACGGCTGGCAATGGTGAGCGCACCCGCGCTGCTGGGGCTGGCCCTTGCCTTGGGCCCGGCGCAATCGCTGTACCGCGCGCTCGCGCTGCTGCCGCTGATCGCGTTCGCGCTGACCTGGCGGTTGCCGGCGGATCACCCGGCACCACGGCCAGTGGCCGCACGCAGCGCCGCGTCGGGTCCGGCGCCATTGCAGGCCACTCCAGCGTCATGGCCTGCGCTGCTGCTGGCGCAGTTCCTGTTCTGTTTCGCGATGGTGGTGACCTTCCCGTATTTCATTCCCTACGCACTCGCGCGTGGCGCCGGCCACGATGCGCTCGCCGGCCTGCTCTACAGCCTGCCGCACCTGGTGTACCTGGTGGTGCTGCCGTGGTGGCGGCGCGGCGATGGCCATGCATGGCTGGTGCCCGGGCTGTTGCTGTTTGCGCTTGCCTGCCTGTGGCAGGCGCTGCTGCACGACGCCATCGCGCTGGTGGCGGCGCGGCTGCTGTTCGGCCTTGGCATGTTGTTCGGCCTGCGTGGGCTCAACCGCAGCCTGGCCCTGGTCGCCAACGGCCACGGCGCCGGGCGCCTGTTCGGCCGGTTCGATGCCTGCGGCAAGTGGGCCGGCGTGGCCGCCGGCGCCGCCGCCGGTGCGCTGGCCCAGGCCGCCGGCCCGGCCAGCCCTTTCCTGGCCGCCGCGCTGGCGGCCGCCGCTGCTGCGCTCACCGTCCTGGTGCGCTTTCCTTCGAGGAGATCTGCCGATGTCGCTGCACACGATGCATGACCCCTGGTACGACAGCATGGCCGACGCCCAGGCCTGCAGTTGCTGGTTGAACTGCTACCTGCGCGAGTTCGCCATCCCGCAACATGCCGCCGATTTCGATTACCGCGGGCTGGATCGCCCCGGCCCGCGGGTTGCCGAACAGCGCTGGCTGCGCATCGCGCTGGGCGCCGCCGGCACGCTGTGCGTGCGCATTGCCCATGCCGACCGGCTGGGCCGCTGCCGTTTTGCGTCCACGCCGTTTCTCAAGAGCGCCGGCCAGCCGTGGCAGAGCCTGGATGCGCACGCCCTGGCACGCTGCCTGCTGCAATCGCTGGGCAGCAGGCAGGCGGTGAATCCGGAGCTGCTGGCACAAAGCGCCAACAGCGTGGCGGTCACCGCGGCGTTGTTGCGGCAGGCCCAGTGCAGCGCGGCCAGCGGCGAGGCCATGATCGATGCGGAGCAATCGATGCTGTGGGGGCATGCGCTGCATCCCACGCCCAAAAGCCGCGAAGGCGTCGCACTGGAGCAGGTGCTGGCCTGCGCCCCGGAAGCGCGCGCGCAGTTCCAGTTGTTCTGGTTCCGCATCGACCCGCGCCTGCTGCGCGTTCAGGGCCAGGACGTGCGCACCAGCTTGGCCCAGCTGTCCGGCGACCCGGCGCTGTATCCCTGCCATCCGTGGGAGGCGCAACGCCTGCTGGACGACCCCTTGCTACGCACGCTGCAATCGCGCGGCCTCATCGCACCGGTCGGCCTGCGTGGCGCTGCACTGCGCCCCACCTCGTCGGTACGCACGCTGTATCACCCGGCGCTGGAGTACTTCCTCAAGTGCTCGGTGCATGTGCGCCTGACCAATTGCGTGCGCAAGAACGCCTGGTACGAACTGGAAAGTGCGGTCGCCCTCACCGAGCTGCTGGCGCCGAGCTGGCAAGCGTTGGCCGCGCAGGTGCCCGGCTTCGATGTGATGCTGGAACCTGCGGCAACCTCGCTGGATGTGGCGCAGGTCGATCGCGCGTTGCACGACGCCGACCCGCACGCCGCACGCAACCTGTCGGAGAGCTTCGGCATCCTGTACCGCAAGACCATCCCCGCCGCGCAGCGCGCGCACTGGCAGCCACAGGTGGCGGCAGCGTTGTTTACCTGCGATGCGCAGGGCAATAGCGTCTGCGCCCGCCAGCTGCAGGCGCTGAGCCGCACGCCGATGGATCGCCGCACCGCCACACTGCGCTGGTTCGGCGCCTATGCCAGCGTGTTGCTGGACGGCGTGTGGAGCGCGTTGTTCCAGCATGGCATCGCCCTGGAGCCGCATCTGCAGAACACCGTGATCGGGTTTGCCGACGGGTGGCCGACGCGGGTGTGGATTCGCGACCTGGAAGGCACCAAGCTGCTTGCCCACCATTGGCCACCGACACGGCTGCACGGCGTCGGCGAGCGCGCGCGGCAATCGCTGTATTACACGCCCGAACAAGGCTGGAACCGCGTGGCCTACTGCGCCCTGGTCAACAACCTGGCCGAGGCCATCTTCCATCTGACCGAAGGCGACGGCACGCTCGAAGCGCAGCTGTGGCGCCGCGTGGGAGAGATTGCCGTGCGTTGGCAGCAGCGCCACGGCGCACAGCCCGCGCTGCAGGGGTTGATCGACGGCGCGCCGCTGCCGGGCAAGAACAATCTCGGCACCCGTCTGTTGCAACGCGCCGACCGTCAATCCGACTACACCGCCCTGCCCAATCCCATCGCGCCGCTCGTCCGCGCACGGCAGGTGGCGGCGTGAGCCTGCAGATCGACACGGGCCGCGTCATCGCTGCGTTGCCGCAACTGCGCGCCAGCAGCGATGGCCCGGTCTGCGCGTATGTCTACGATCTGGCCGCGCTGCACGCGCATGCGGCGTGGATGCGCGCGCAGCTACCGGCGCCGTGCGAGCTGTTCTACGCGGCCAAGGCCAATGCAGAGCCGCCGATCCTGCGCACGCTCGCGCCGCTTGTGGACGGCTTCGAGGCCGCATCCGGTGGCGAACTGGCCTGGCTGCATGCACAGCAACCACAGGCAGCGCTGCTGTTTGGCGGGCCCGGCAAACTCGACAGCGAACTCGCCCAGGCGGTGACCCTGCCCGACTGCAGCGTGCACGTGGAAAGCCTCGGCGAGCTGCAGCGCCTGGCGGCCATCGCCGCGGCTGCCGGCCGCTGCGTGCCGGTGTTCCTGCGCATGAACATCGCCGTGCCCGGCGCCAAGAGCACGCGCCTGATGATGGGCGGACAGCCCTCGCCGTTCGGGCTCGACCCGCAGGACCTGGACACCGCCATGCAGCTGCTGCGCGCAACCTCGGCGCTGCGCCTGGAAGGGTTTCATTTCCACCTGATGTCGCACCAGCGCGATGCCGGCGCGCAGCTGCACCTGATCGCCGCCTACCTGCGCACCGTGCAGCAGTGGCGACACGCCTACGGTCTCGGGCCGCTCAGGGTGAATGCGGGCGGCGGCTTCGGCGTGGACTACCTGACGCCGCAGGCCTCGTTCGACTGGGCCGGCTTCTGCGCGGGGCTGCCGGCGTTGTTGCGCGAGCACGGCGATGCGGTGCGCCTGCGCCTGGAGCCGGGCCGCTATGTCAGCGCCAGTTGCGGCTGGTACCTGATGGAAGTGCTCGACCTCAAGCGCAGCCACGGCGCCTGGTTTGCAATCGCGCGCGGCGGCACCCATCACTTCCGCACGCCGGCCGCGCAGGCGCACGACCACCCGGTCCGCGTGCTGCGCGGGGCGCACCCGCCGGTCGTCAGCGACACCGCGGTCACCCTGGTCGGCCAGCTCTGCACGCCCAAGGACGTATTGGCCCGCAACCAACCCGTCGCCGCACTGGCCCCCGGCGACTGCCTGGCCTTTCCGCTGGCCGGCGCCTACGCCTGGAATATTTCGCACCAGCAGTTCCTGATGCACCCGCCACCGCAGCAGCTGTTTTTGCCGGTGGTGGGTTGACTTACGAATCGCGCACAAATAATGCTCGAGGCTGCAACTGACAAGCCTGCCCTGCGATCTATTGGCGGCTGCAGTAAGCTCAGTCGGTCGACATAGCTTTATTGATCTTCATAGAAATTTCCCGGGCAAATCACGCCAACTGACCAGGTCCTAGAGGCCGATAAATGGAGTTTCGGTGAAGAAGCGTGTTTCGATCTCGTTGGCAGCGCTGTTCCTGACGGCACTTGCGGTTTTTCTCATGCGCACAACCCCGGTTGCCGGGGAAATGCCATCTCAATCAGCTCCACAGGGTGCGACCAACGACGATAGCACTCTAAATTCTGTCCAAGTCGATGGAAATTCTCTTGCGCACCGCCAGAAGAGCTGGGCATCGGCATCCAGCGGACAGATCGATCAAGATTTTCACGACACCAGGACCAGAGCAGAAGCAGGCGACCCAGTCGCACAGCGGCAGCTTGCCGAGATGTACGAGCGCTGCGCTCTGTACAGCATTTCTCCAGAAAATTTCAACAGCATGTTGAAAATGTATGCGGATGCGGACAAACAGAATGCAGGCCGCTACTTCGCCACAGGCAAGCGGTTTTCGCACTACTGCAACTCGATTGACAACGGCAAGAAAATTCCACTGATCGCTCATCAACTGTGGTACGCGGAGGCAGCAAAGCGGGGAGACCTGATAGCACAAATCAAGGTTGCGTCAGCTCCAGACAGCCAAACGGACGAGGCCACTTATCGCTCGCTCGTCGAAAAGGCGTTCGAAAGTAAAGATCCTGACGCAATTTTCGCACTCGGCGACATGCTGTCCTTGGCGAAGATACCGATCGAGCTTGGAAACTATGGGCATCCGGCGGGCGCGGATTATTCCGAGTATGCATGGGAGCTTGCGGCCTGTCGTGCGGGCGCAAGCTGTGGCCCCGGCTCATTCCGCATGGACGCCGCTTGTATATCTGGGCTGTGCAACGCTCCAGATTTCGAAGCAGTGATCAAGCGCAACTTTATCCCTCCGGCACAGCTGAAGTTTCTTGAGAGAGACGCAGAACGCATCCGGTTTCTCCGTGAAAGCGCACTCAGGAGAACGCCACGCACCGCTGCAGTGCGGAGGCCACCACCACATTCCAATCACCCGCTGCAGTAGCCATGCGTAGGTGCTGCCACCCCGGTTCGGTCAGCGGGTCCTCGAACTGGCCGCGCTCACTGCGCTGGCGGTATCGCATGCCGCAGCAAGGTGGTCCGCACGCTCATGCGTCGGATACGCCGGCCTCGGCAAAGGTGGCCATGCCGTTGTGCAAGGCGCAGGCGCTGCGCAGCAGCGGAATCGCCACCGCCGCGCCGCTGGCCTCGCCCAGGCGCAGATCCAGCTGCAGCAGCGGTTCGGCATCGAGTGCGCGCAGCAGCGCAGCGTGACCGCGTTCCTGCGAGCGATGCCCGAACAGCAGCCATTCGCGCACGCCAGGGTTGAGACGGGTGGCGACCAATGCCGCAGCGGTGGAAATGAAGCCGTCCACCAGCACCGGGATGCCGGCCTGCGCAGCGGCGATATACGCACCGACCAGGGCGGCGATCTCGAAGCCACCGAGCCGGCGCAACCGTTCCAGCGGGGTAGCCGCATCGGCGTGCACGGCTAGCGCACGCGCGATCACCGTGGCCTTGTGCGCGATGCCCTCGGCATCCAGGCCGGTGCCGGCACCGGCCATCGCCTGCGGAAATTGGGACAGCAAGGCGCAACTCAGCGCGGCGGCGGCGGTGGTATTGCCGATCCCCATCTCGCCGCCGACGAACAACTGCGTATCGCAACTCCTGGCCTGCGCGATGCTCTCGGCGCCGGCGGCAAGCGCATCGCGCAACTGCGCCTGAGTCATCGCCGGCTGCTCGCAGAGATTGGCGGTGGACGGCGCGATCCACGCACGTCGCACCCGTGGCAGCTCGCCCGGGTCGTTGACCACGCCCAGGTTCACCACTTCCAGCCGTGCGCCGAGCTCGCGCGCCAGCACCGCGATGGCTGCGCCGCCGCGTGCGAAGTTGCGCACCATCTCGCCGGTGACCGCCTGCGGAAAGGCCGAGACACCTTCGGCGGCAACGCCATGATCACCGGCGTACACCGCAATCCACACCCGCTGCACGGTCGGGTGCGCGTTGCGTTGCCAGGCGGCCAGCTGCACCGCCAGTTGCTCCAGCCGCCCCAGCGCGCCGTGCGGCTTGGTCAGCTGTTCCTGCCGCGCCAGCGCCGCAGCGCGCACGCGCGCATCCGGCGTTGCGCATGCAGCAAGGATCCAGTCGCTACTCACACCGCTTCTCCCGTCAGCACCATGGGCAAACCTGCCACCACCACCATCGCAGGCCCGCACTGTAGCGCCAATGCCTGGCGCCGCCGGCCGGCTTCATCGACAAAACGAGGCGTGAGTTCGCCCGGCGGTACATCGCCGTGCCCGCCCGCGTTGCTGACCAGCACCCCCTGCCCGGGCAACTGCGGCAGCGGTGTGCAACAGGTCACATTCGCGCATGCAGGCGCCCCGCATCCGGGTGTCCCGGCAGGCGGGCGGGCTGCGTCAGGGCGGCGGTCTCCGGAGGCGTTGCAGCGCGTCACCCGGACGGGCGAGCGAGCCGCCATGCAGCGCGGCATGAGCCGGGGGACGCAGCACGGCCAATCCCCCCAGCCCGGCAAAGCGGCCAGCGCCTGCGGACCGTCGGCACCCGCCGCAGCGCATCCCGCCTTCGCGCGACGAAAGATCGCGTTATTGCGCTGGCTGGTAGCGGAAGGTGAGCAGGTAATTCCGCCCGGGCTGCGCATACCAGCGCGCGGTTTCGTAGCGGCGGTCGAACACGTTGTTGGCGGTGAACTGCACCTTCCAGTCCGTGTTGATCGCATAACTCATGCGCAGGTCCAGCAGGCCGTAACCGGCCAGGCGCTCGGTGTTGGCCAGGTCATCGAAGCGCTCGCCCGAGCCGAACAGGCTTGCGCCCACGCCGAACGCGCCGACGGTGCGGTCGGCATCGATGCGCCCACTCTGGCGGGCGCGACGCGGCAGCCAGTTGCCGTGCCCGACCTCGCCATCGGCCTGCGGCGCCAGCCAGGTCAGCGCGCCACGCAGCGTCCAGCCAGCCAGCGCAGTCTCGTAACCGGCTTCGGCGCCACGGATGCGCGCCTTGTCGATGTTGTTCGGCTGGCCAAAGGGGTGGGCAGCATCCACCAGCGAGGCGTCATAGGCGATCAGGTCGCTGATGCGGGTCTGGAAGGCGCTGAGCGTCCAGGTGCCCCAGTCGTAGCGCCCCCGCAGCCCAAGCTCCGCACTGTTGGACGTCTCCGGCCCGAGCAGCGGGTTGCCGAAGTCCGGGTAGTACAGCTCGTTGAAGGTGGGCGCCTTGAACGCGGTGCCGTAGCTGGCGGTCAGGCGCAGGTGCTCGGCAACGTCCCAACCCCACAGCAGGCTGCCGGTGGTCTTGCCGCCGAACTGGCTGTTGTCGTTGCGACGCAGGCTGGCCTGCACCGACTGCGCACCGAAGCTCTGCTGCCACTGCGCAAATGCCGCGCGGTCGATGCGGCTGTCGGCGTCGTAGTTGTCGCTGCTGGCGATGGCGTCGCGCTGCCAGTCGAAGCCGACCGTCAACAGGCCCGGCGCCGTGGTGATGTCGGCCTGCAACGAGCCCTGCTTGCGGCGGGTGTCGTAGGTGGAGACGTACGCACCGTCGTAATACGCATCGCTGAAGTCGGAACTGCCGCCGACACTGGCGGTGAACTTGAGCGCATCGGTGGGTGCGTAACGCACACGGCCACCGACCGCCTGCTGCACGCCCTTGGACAGGTTGCCGCCAAAGACAGAGCCGTCGTAGTCGTTACGGCTCTGCGCACGCAACGCGTGCACGTCGGCATCCCACTGCCGGTTGAAGCGCCAGCCGCCCTGCACGCTCAGCGAATCATTGCGGTACCCATCGCGATCCGGGTCGTAGGCGCTGGAACTGGTGTCCAGATACGCATTGATGCCGTCGGTTTCGTCATGCACTGCGTTGACCGAATACCACCCGCCGGCCTCGCCCAGATCGCCCTCGCTCCGCCCGGCCAGGCCGGCACCGTAGCGGCGCGCGGTGTTGCTGCCGGCAGCCACGCTGAGCATCGGCACGAAGCTGCCCTGCGGGCGACGGGTGAAGATCTGGATCACCCCGCCCAACGCTTCGGAACCATACAGGCTGGAAAACGGGCCACGCACGATCTCGATGCGTTCGATCTGTTCGATCGGCAGGTCCTGCAAGGCCGCCCCACCGGAGGTGGCCGAGCCAATGCGCACGCCATCGATCAGCACCACCACCTGGTCGGATTCGGTGCCGCGCAGGAACAGCGAGGTCGGCTTGCCCGGCCCGCCGTTGTTGGCCAGCGACACCCCGGCTTCGCCACGCAGCAGATCCTGCAATGCTGTGACCTGGCGACGCTCGATCTGCGCGCGGTCGATCACCGTGACCGGCGCCAGTGTCTGGTCCTGGGTCTGCGCGGTGCGCGAGGCGGTGACCACGACTTCGTCGAGATCGACGGCGGCCTCGGCCCGGGCCAGGTTGGCCATGCACAGCGACAGCCCCACGGCCAGCACGGCGCGGGTCGGCAAAACGGAAGAAACGGACATCGACTGCTGCTCCTGGAACCGCGCCTACCCGCGCGGGGGCAATGGGGGCGGCAGACAGCAACGGGCCAGGCGCCCAACGCCGCAGCGCCAGACGATCAAGGCCACGCCCACCGCGTGCCGGGTCTTGTCCCTCAGGCCGGTCTCCGGGCTCGCGAGTGGAAGCGGACGCTTCCCAGGCCTGCGCCTTCCCATGCAAGCACAGTGGCGTGACGTGCAGACCCTTATCTCGCCCACCGTTGCGGGGGCAGCTCCGGAATTGCGACCCGCCCAAGGCGAGCCGCGCACCGGATTCCCGTTTAAACCACCGCAACTGCGGCAGTCACCTCAGGGGCGCGCATGGTAGCAGGCGCCTCAGAGGTCTGCGACCACCGGCCAAGCCAAGCGCGTCTCCACGCGCTGGGCGGTGAATGACCGCTTCCTTCTCCCGTCGGGACATTGTCCTCCTTCATGGGGAGAGGGGCTAAACCTCACGCCCCCTGCAGCGCCTGCTCCAGATCCGCCAGCAAGTCATCGATATGCTCGATGCCGATCGACAGCCGCACGGTGTCTTCACTCACCCCGGCATGCTCCAGCTCGGCCGGGCCCAGCTGGCGGTGCGTGGTGGACGCCGGGTGCGTCGCCAGCGACTTGGCATCGCCGATATTCACCAGCCGGGTAAACAGCTGCAGCGCATCCAGGAAACGCGCGCCGGCCGCACGCCCGCCTGGCAGACCAAACGTGAGCACCCCGGACCCGTGGCCGCCCAGATATTTCTGCGCCAACGCATGCTCGGGGTGATCCGGCAACGCGGCGTAGTTGACCCAGGCAACGCGTGCGTGGTGCTGCAGATACCTCGCAATGGCCAAGGTATTGGCGTTGATGCGCTCCATGCGCAGCGGCAATGTTTCGATGCCTTGCAGGATCAAGAACGCGTTGAACGGCGACAGCGCCGCACCGGTATTACGCAGCGGCACCACCCGTGCACGCCCGATATACGCCGCCTCGCCCAAGGCCTCGGTATACACCACGCCGTGGTAACTCACATCCGGTTCGTTGAGGCGCGGAAAGCGTGCCTTGTGCGCCGCCCACGGAAAGCGCCCGCTGTCCACGATCGCCCCACCGATGCTGTTGCCGTGCCCGCCTAGATACTTGGTCAGCGAATGCACCACGATGTCGGCACCGAAGTCGATCGGCCGCAGCAGCGACGGCGTGGCGACGGTGTTGTCCACGATCAACGGCACGCCGTGGGCATGCGCCACGGCCGCCACCGCCTCGATATCGGTGATGTTGCCGCGCGGATTGCCGATCGACTCGACGAACACTGCCTTGGTGCGTTCGTCGATCAAGCCGGCAAACGCCTGCGGGTCGCGATAGTCGGCAAAGCGCGTACTGATGCCGAACTGCGGCAGCGTATGCGCGAACAGGTTGTAGGTGCCGCCATACAAGGCGCTGGACGAAACGATATTGTCGCCGGCCTCGGCGATGGTCTGGATCGCATACGTCACCGCGGCCTGCCCCGATGCCAGCGCCAAGGCGCCGATGCCGCCTTCCAGCGCGGCCACGCGCTGCTCCAGCACGTCGTTGGTGGGGTTCATGATGCGGCTGTAGATGTTGCCCTGCACCTTCAGGTCGAACAGGTCCGCGCCATGCTGGGTATCGTCGAACGCATACGCCACCGTCTGATAGATCGGCACCGCCACCGCGCGCGTGGTCGGGTCGGGGCGATACCCGCCATGCACGGCGATGGTTTCAGGCTTCCACTGCGGATCGGTCATGGCACGGCTCGCTGCTGGACGGAAGACAGCGACGATAGCGACGTTGCACAACAACCGTGCTAACCGAGCGTTATCAGCTTATGCCGACCAGTCTCCTCCAAGCGCCGTGCGTACCAACAACGGTCAAGCACATGCGATCCCACTGCACCTCTCCCGCGAACGGAAGAGGTGGACAGACGAGGCAATTCATAACGCATCCCGCACATGCGTTACAGCGCCCCGTCATCGGCTTGTCAGCTCTTGCCGAACTCCAGCCGCCCGCCCTGCGCGCGCACTTGCACGGTGTCGCCGCTGAGGTACTGCCCCGACAGGATCTGCTGCGCCAACGGGTTCTCCACCTGCGACTGGATCGCGCGCTTGAGCGGGCGTGCGCCATACACCGGGTCGAAGCCGACATTGCCCAACAATTCCAGCGCGGCATCGTCCAGATCCAGCTTGAGGCCGCGCTCGGACAGGCGTTTTTCCAGCCCATGCAACTGGATGCGCGCGATCGACTTGATCTGCGCCTTGTCCAGCGGGTGGAACACCACGATGTCGTCCAGCCGGTTGATGAACTCCGGGCGGAAATGCGCCTGCACCACGCCCATCACCGCCGCCTTCATCTGCGTATAGGCCTCGGCGCTGCCGTCGCCGGACAGCTCCTGGATCTGGTGCGAGCCCAAGTTGGAGGTCATCACGATGACGGTATTGCGGAAGTCCACCGTGCGGCCCTGCCCATCGGTGAGGCGGCCATCGTCGAGCACCTGCAGCAGGATGTTGAAGACATCGGCATGCGCCTTTTCCACCTCGTCCAGCAGGATCAGCGAATACGGGCGCCGGCGCACCGCCTCGGTGAGGTAGCCGCCCTCTTCGTAGCCCACGTAGCCCGGGGGTGCACCGATCAGGCGCGAGACCGAGTGCTTCTCCATGAACTCGCTCATGTCGATGCGGATCATCGCCTCGGTGCTGTCGAACAGGAAATCCGCCAGCGCCTTGCACAACTCGGTCTTGCCCACGCCGGTCGGCCCCAGGAACAGGAACGAGCCGCTGGGGCGATTGGGATCAGACAGGCCGGCGCGCGAACGCCGCACCGCGTCGGAGACGACCTTGATCGCCTCGTTCTGACCGACCACGCGATGATGCAGCTCCTCCTCCATGCGCAACAACTTGTCGCGCTCGCCTTCAAGCATCTTGTTGACCGGAATGCCGGTCCAGCGCGACACCACTTCGGCAATTTCCTCGGCCGTGACGCGGTCCTGCACCAGCTTGAAGTCGTGGTGTTCGACTTCGTTGGCCAGCAGCATCTGCTTCTCCAGCTGCGGCAGCACGCCGTACTGGATCTCGCTCATCTTGGCGTAGTCCTGGCGGCGCTGCGCGGCCTCCAATTCCAGCTTGGCGTGCTCGATCTGCTCCTTGATCTTGGTGGTGCCCTGCAACGCGGCCTTCTCCGATTTCCACACTTCGTTGAGGTCGGAGAACTCGCGCTCCAGCTTATCGATGTCGGTTTCCAGATCGGCCAGACGCTGACGCGAGGCGTCGTCCTTTTCCTTCTTCAGCATCTCGCGCTGGATCTTGAGCTGGATCAGGCGGCGCTCCAGGCGATCGAGTTCCTCCGGCTTGGAGTCGATCTCCATGCGGATGCGCGATGCGGCTTCGTCCATCAGGTCGATGGCTTTATCCGGTAACTGGCGATCGGTGATGTAGCGGTTGGACAGCGTGGCCGCGGCCACGATTGCGGGGTCGGTGATCTCCACCCCGTGATGCACGGCATAGCGTTCCTTCAGCCCACGCAGGATGGCGATGGTGTCTTCCACCGTCGGCTCGCCCACGAACACCTTCTGGAAACGCCGCTCCAGTGCGGCGTCCTTCTCGATGTACTTGCGGTATTCGTCCAGCGTGGTGGCGCCGATGCAATGCAGCTCGCCGCGCGCCAGCGCCGGCTTGAGCATGTTGCCGGCATCCATCGCGCCATCGGCCTTGCCCGCGCCCACCATGGTGTGCAGCTCGTCGATGAACAGGATGATCTGGCCTTCGTTCTTGGACAGGTCGCTGAGCACCGCCTTCAGGCGTTCTTCGAATTCGCCGCGGAACTTGGCGCCGGCAATCAACGCACCCATGTCCAGCGACAACACGCGCTTGCCGCGCAGGCCTTCGGGCACTTCGCCGTTGATGATGCGCTGGGCCAGGCCTTCGACAATGGCAGTCTTGCCCACGCCGGGTTCGCCGATCAGCACCGGGTTGTTCTTGGTACGGCGCTGCAGCACCTGGATGGTGCGGCGGATCTCTTCATCGCGGCCGATCACCGGATCGAGCTTGCCGCTTTCGGCACGCGCAGTCAGGTCGATGGTGTATTTCTCCAGCGCCTGGCGCTGTTCCTCGGCGTTTTCCGATTGCACGGTTTCGCCGCCGCGCAGCTTGTCGATGGCCGCTTCGATCTTCTTCTTGTCGCCACCGGCCGCGCGCAGGGCCACGCCCAGCGGGCTGGCATCGTCGGCGGCAGCCAGCACGAACCACTCGCTGGCGATGAAGGCATCGCCATGTTGCTGGGCCAGCTTGTCGGTCTGGTTGAGCAGGCGATTGAGGTCGTTGCCGATCGACAGGTTGCCTTCCTGCCCGGAGACCTTGGGCAGCGTGTCCAGCGCCTCGCCGAGGCGCTCGCGCAGCAGCGGCACGTTGACGCCGGCCTGCGACAGCAGCGGGCGCGTGCTGCCGCCGCTCTGGTCGAGCAGCGCGGCCAGCACGTGCACCGGCTCGATGATGTTGTGGTCGCGGCCCACGGCCAGCGATTGCGCGTCGGCCAGTGCCTGCTGGAACCGCGAGGTGAGCTTGTCCATCCGCATGGGAAATCCTCTGAACGGGTGGCCGGCGACGCCGGCGATACCGTGCAGATGCGGTTGCCGGGCGGGGTTTCAAGGCTTGCCGGTGCCGGAGCCGGGCCGCAGCGACGCCGGTGCCCGGCTCCAATCAGCAGTGCCAGGCGGCGCACGCAGCCGGTGTGCGGTTGCGATGGCGCACCGCAGCCTCTTGCCTGCTGGTTGAGGGAGGACGCGTAGCGCAGGGCGCGGCGGCGGAGCCTTCGCGCCCGACGCCGGCTGCTAGACGATCCGCTGCAGCGGTGCCCCTCCGTGTCGCGCAGCCTCACGCGTGGCGTCGCGCCGCACATCGGCCTTCGCCGCAGCCGCCTGCTCGGAGGTCTGCGCAGCTCCCAGCAGGCGCGACAGTACCTGCGCCTGGATCGCCGCCAGGGCCGGTGACCCGGGCGCACGCGGGTGCGCCACCGGCACCGCGACATCCAGGCCGACCTGACCCTGCTCGACCACCACGATGCGGTCGGCCAGCGCGCAGGCTTCGGCCACGTCATGGGTCACCAGCACCAGGGTGAAGCCGTAGTGCCGCCACAGCTGCACGATCAGCTGCTGCATTTCGATACGGGTCAATGCATCCAGCGCGCCCAGTGGTTCGTCCAGCAGCAGCAGCCGTGGCCGATGCACCAGCGCGCGCGCCAGCGCCACGCGCTGCCGCTGGCCGCCAGAAAGCGCCGCTGGCCAGTCGCCGCCACGCGTGCCCAGCCCCACCGCATCCAGCGCGGCCTGGGCCTGCATGCGGCCGGCACGGCCCAGCCCCAGCGCCACGTTGTCGATCACCCGCTTCCACGGCAGCAACCGCGCGTCCTGGAACATCAGCCGCACTGCATCGCGCTGCGCGGCAAGCGGCGCAGCGCCGCTCTCCACGGTGCCGCTGTCGGCCGCTTCCAGCCCGGCAATCACCCGCAGCAGCGTGCTCTTGCCGCAGCCGCTGCGGCCCACCACCGCGACGCAGGCGCCGGGGGCGATCTGCAGATCGATGCCGCGCAGCACCTCGCTGTCGCCATAGCGCTTGCCGATGCCGCGCAGGCTCAGCGGCAGGCCGGTGTCGGTCGCGCTCATCGGCGCACCTGCGCACGCTGCTGGTGTGCCGGGTGCCAGCCCAGCCACCAGGCTTCCAGGCCGCGTGCGGCCAGGTCGGCCAGCTTGCCGAGCAGCGCGTACAGCACGATCGCCACCACCACGATGTCGGTCTGCAGGAACTCGCGCGCATTGGTGGCCAGATAGCCGATGCCGGAACTGGCCGAAATGGTCTCGGCCACGATCAGGGTCAGCCACATCAGCCCCAGCGCGAAGCGCAAGCCGACCAGGATGGAGGGCAGCGCGCCGGGCAGCAGCACATCGACAAACAGCTGCGGCCCACGCAGGCCGTAATTGCGCGCCATCTCGATCAAGGCCGGGTCCACGCTGCGGATGCCGTGATAGGTATTGAGATAGATCGGGAAGAACGTGCCCAGCGCCACCAGGAACAGCTTGGCGCCCTCGTCGATGCCGAACCACAGGATCACCAGCGGAATCAGCGCCAGATGCGGCACGTTGCGCAGCATCTGCAGGCTGCTGTCGAGCAACCGTTCCGCCACCTGCGACACGCCCGTCAACAGGCCCAGTGCCAGGCCGATGCTGCCGCCGATGGCCAGGCCCACCGCCGCGCGCCAACCGCTGATGGCCAGGTGCTGCCACAGCTCACCACTTCGCACGAGCGTGATGGCGGCACGCAGTACCGCATCGGGCGCAGGAAGAATGCGCTGCGGCAGCCAGCCCGTGGCCGCGGCAATCTGCCATGCCAGCAGCAATGCCAGCGGCAGCAACCAGGGCACCAAGCCAGTGCCCAGACGGCGTGCGCGGGCGCTCATTGCAGCACCGTGGCGGCGGCGCATCGCATTACCGCGTGTTGCATCGACACGTGGGCGCTCACCTGCGCGCGCGCAGGTTTCCGGTGCCGCATTGCACACGTGCATGCCATCGAGCGCATCACTTGCCCGCCGGCTGTGCAGCGGCAGGTGCAGGCGCGCGCCACACCGCCGGTGCCACCAGCACGCGCTTGGGCAGCAGGCGCTGTGCATGAAACAGGTCGGCGGTGGCTTGCTGGGCCTTGATGACCTGCGCATTGAGCGGCTGCACGCTGGCCGGCGGGCGGTGCGCCAGTGTGCGTTCGACCACCGCAGGCGGCAGCCCGCTCACCTGCGCCAGCACCTTGATGCTGCCGGCGCGGTCGCGCTCCAGCAGGCCATCGGCCTGGTTGAGTTGCACCATCACCTGTTGCACGAACGGACCCCACGCGGTGGCATAGCGGCGCGACGACAGGAAGAACCCGCCGGTCAGCCCCAGCCCTTCGCCGTTGGCGAGCAGGCGTGCACTGCCATCCAGGGTCAGGGCCGAATACCACGGGTCCCAGATGGCCCACGCATCCACCTGCCCGGCCGCGAAGGCCGCACGCGCGTTGGCCGGCGACAGATACAACGGCGTGATGTCGCGCAGGCCCAGGCCGGATTTGGCCAACAAGCGCAACAACAGGTTGTGCGCGCTGGAGCCTTTCTGAAACGCGACGCGCTTGCCCTTGAGGTCGGCCACGGTGCGCAGCGTGCTCTTGGCCGGCACCAGGATGGTTTCGGCCTTCGGCGTGGGTGGTACCCAACCCACATACAGCAGGTCGGCCCCGGCAGCCTGCGCGAACAACGGCGGAATGTCGCCGGCGCCGCCGAGGTCGATGCTGCCCACGTTCAAGGCCTCCAGCAATTGCGGTCCGGCCGGAAATTCCACCCAGGTGATCCTGGTGCGGGGAAAGCGCTGTTCCAGCAAGCGATGCTGCTTGGCCAGCACCAGACTCGACACCGCCTTTTGATAACCGATGCGCAACTGCGCCGGCTCGGCTGCGAGCGCAGGCTGCACAGACACGATGCTGAAGAACAGCAACGCAGACACCCACACGGCCACCCAGCCCGCGCGCGCAGCTGTCAGCCGGCGGCGCGCCGCACGCAGCCAGCGCTTTGCACCTACCCTACCCGCCGCCTGCGTTTCGCCGCCACGCGCGGCCAACGGCTGCGTGGCCGTTTCGATTGTCGTTACTGAAACGCAGTGACGCATCGGCAGCTTCCTCATTGCCAATCGGTGGAGGGTTTTTCCCAAAGATTGATCCCGCCCTCGACCGCATGGCGGTCGATCTCGGCCAACTCTTCTGCAGTGAACGCAGGCGCCTGCAATGCCGCCACGTTTTCCACCAGTTGCTCCGGCCGGCTGGCACCCAGCAGGGCCGAGCTCACCCGTGGATCGCGCAGCACCCAGGCCAGCGCCAGCTGCGCCAGGCTCTGCCCGCGCCGTTGCGCAATGGCATTCAGGCCGCGTGCGCGTTGCAGGTTGTCGTCGGACAGGTGTTCGGGCCGCAAGGATTGACCGCCGGGGCGATTGACGCGCGCATCCTCGGGAATGCCCTCCAGATACTTGCCGGTAAGCAGACCCTGCGCCAACGGCGTAAACGCAATCACTCCGGCACCGAGGTCGGCGGTGGTGTCCAGCAACTCCTGCTCCGGCCAGCGGTTGAACAGGTTGTAGGCCGGTTGATGGATCAGCAGCGGCACCTTCCACTCGCGCAGCAGCGCGGCAATCTCGCGCGTGCGCGCTGCCGAATACGACGACACGCCCACGTACAGCGCCTTGCCCTGCTGCACCGCACTGGCCAGCGCACCGGCGGTCTCTTCCAGCGGGGTGTCCGCATCGAAGCGATGCGAATAGAAGATGTCCACATACTCCACGCCTAGCCGCTGCAGGCTTTGATCCAGGCTGGACAGCAGATATTTGCGCGAGCTGCCGCCCTGCCCGTACGGGCCCGGCCACATGTCCCAGCCGGCCTTGGTGGAAATGATCAATTCGTCGCGATACGGCCTGAAATCTTCACGCAGCAGCCGGCCGAAGTTGATCTCCGCGCTGCCGTACGGCGGGCCGTAGTTGTTGGCCAGATCGAAGTGGGTGATGCCCAGGTCGAACGCGGTGCGCAGCAATGCGCGCTGGGTGTCGATCGGCGTGCTGTCGCCGAAGTTGTGCCACAGGCCCAGCGACAGGGCCGGCAACACCAGGCCGCTGCGGCCGACGCGGCGGTAGGCGATACGGTCGTAACGGTCGGGATGTGCGAGATAGCGCATGAGTGGTTCCGATTGATCAGCGAGCGCTGAAGCGATTGACGGGGCGTGCCAGCCCCAGATGATCGCGCAGCGTGCGCCCGGCATATTCACGCCGGAACAGCCCACGCCGCTGCAGCTCCGGCACCACGTGCGTGGCCACATCGGCCAGGCCGCCGGGCAGATGCGGCACCAGCACGTTGAACCCGTCTGCAGCGCCCTGTTCGAACCAGGCCTGCAACTCGTCGGCAATCTGCGTGGGCGTGCCGATCAGGCTGTAGTGGCCGCGCCCGCCGGCAATGCGCCGGCCAAGCTGGGCGATGCTCAGCTGTTCCTGCCCGGCCAGCTCGGTGAACAATTGCTGGCGGCTGCGCTGGCCGGTTTCGGTGAGCGGCAATTCCGGCAGCGGACCATCGGCCGGATAGCCGGACAGGTCGAAGTTGCCCAGCATCCGCGACAACAGCGCGATGCCGACCTGCGGCTCCACCAGGTCCTGGAACTGCTCGAATTTTTCTTGCGCCTCGGCCTGGCTCTGCCCCACCACGATGAACACGCCCGGCAACACCTTCAGCGCATCGCGCGTGCGGCCGAACTGTTCCAGTCGTCCCTTGATGTCGGCATAGAAAGCCTGCGCCTTGGCCAGCGACGATTGCGCGGTGAACACCACCTCCGCGGTCTCGGCGGCCAGCGCACGCCCCGGCTCGGACGAGCCGGCCTGCACCAGCACCGGGTGGCCCTGCGGTGCACGCTCAATATTGAGCGGGCCACGCACCTGGAAGTGCGTGCCGCGGTGGTCCAGCACATGCGCACGCGCCGGGTCGTGATGCAGGCCGGCCGCCTTGTCGGCGATGAAGGCATCGTCGTCCCAGCTGTCCCACAGCCCGGCCACCACCTGCTGGAACTCGCGCGCCCGCGCATAGCGCTCGGCATGCACGTAATGCGCATCGCGATTGAAATTGAGCGCCTCGTCGGCGGCATCGGAGGTGACCAGGTTCCAGCCGGCACGCCCGCCGGAGAGATGATCCAATGAGGCGAACTTGCGCGCCACGTGATACGGCTCGTTGTAGCTGGTGGTCATGGTGGCGATCAGGCCGATGCGCTCGCTCACCGCTGCCAGCGCGCTGAGCAGGGTCAGCGGCTCGAACAGGCTGGAACGCGCCATCTGCGGGGCGACCGGCCCGCCCGCTGCGGCCAGGCTGTCGGCGACGAACACCGCGTCGAACCTGGCGGCTTCGGCAATGCGCACCATCTCGCGATATTGCGCAAAATCCAGCGTCTGCGCACTGACCTGCGGATGCCGCCACGCCGCCACGTGATGACCGGTGGCCATCAGGAACGCACCCAGCGACAGCTGACGTGGCGCACTCATCGTGGACCACCGCACGTGTCGCAACTCACCGTCACGTTCAAACCCATCGTCAGAAATCCTTGCGCACTTGCAGGCCCAGGTAACGCCGATCGTCGCGCGGTACCAATCGATAGACATTGCCGGTGGCGTTGGCCAGCAGCGGCGCGTACGACCGATCGCCGAGATTGCGTCCCAGCACCGCCACCCGCCAGCCGTGCGCATCGTCGGCCAGCGCGATGCTGGCGTTCCAGATCGCATACGGTCCCTGGATGGTCTGCGGAGTCTGGCTGAGGTCGTACTGCACGCTGTCCTGCCAGCTCACATCGCCGTTGAATTCGAGCGCCAGGCTGCCATGCAGCGGCAAGCGATAACCTGCGCGCAGATTGCCCTTCCAGTCCGGCGAAAACGGCAGCGGCCGGCCATCGACATTGCAGTTGGCCGCAGCCGCTGCCGGGCAGGCGAAGCGCTGGATGCGTGCCTGCGTATAGGCCAGCGAGGCGGCCAGGCTGAGCCGCTCGGTCGGGCGGTAGTCCAGGTCCAGCTCCAGGCCCTGCGTGCGCACCTGGCCGGCGTTGATCAGCCGCGTCACCACCTGCCCGGCCACGGTGTCGAAGAAGTTGGCCTGGTAATTGGCGTATTCGGTATGGAACAACGCCACGTTCGCACTCAGCCGGTCATCCAGGGCGCGCGCCTTCAAGCCCAGCTCCCAGGCGTTGGAGGTTTCCGGCTTCAGTGCCGGCGTGTCGCGCGGCTGCATGTTGAAGAACACGTTGTAGGCCGGGCCCTTGTAGCCGCGCGAATAGGTGAGGTAGCCGGTGGTGCGCGCATCGAAGTCGTACTGCAGGCCGGTGCGACCCGAGACGCCGTTTTCTGCGGTGCTGCCGCTGCTTGCGGTGGCCGGCTGGATGCCGGTGACCGCCGTTGCGGACGTGGACGCGCGCCGATGGTCATAGTCCAGCGTGTCGCGGGTGACGCGCACACCCAGCAAGGCGCGCAGATCCGGGCGCCAATGCCAGGTGGCTTCGCCGAACGCGGCATAGGTCTGCGCACGGGTGGCGTAGTCGGCCACGCCGACCGTGCTGGCAGTGGGCGAGGTGACGGTGCGGCGATAGGTTTCATCGCTGCGCGCGTGCAGGTAATACAGCCCGGCCACCGCCTCCACGGCGCGGTCGCGCGGGGTCTGCACGCGCAGTTCCTGCGAGTACTGCGTGTAGCCCAGATCGCCCCGGTCATGCGATGCGGGAAACGCCGCACTGCGCTGGGCGGTGCGGTCGCCATCCTGGAATTGCGTGTTGTCCCATTGCCGCCATGCGCTGATCGAGGTCAGCACCAGCTCGCCGATGTGCTGATCCAGCTGCAGCGAGGCGCCCTTGTTGATGTCGTCCAGAGACGTGGGGAAATCGCTGTTGATCTGCCGGTTGTCGGCCCCGGCCCGCACCGGCGCCAGGGCGGCGGCAAAGTCGGCACGCGTGCTTGCCACCACTACCCCGCTGGGCGCATCGCTGTGTGACTGCAGGTAATCGGCCAACAGGGTCGCCGTGAAGTCGGGCGTGGGGGTGAGATCCAGCCGCAGCCGTGCACCGGCGCGTCGGTAGCCATTGACGGTCTGCCCATCGGCCACGTTGCGCACGTTGCCGCCGTACTCGGCCCACAACGCCGACACGCTGGCCTTGAGCACCTCCGGCAGCAACGCGCCCCCGATGCTGGCACGCACGCGGTCTTCGTCGCCGCCACCAAAGTGCGAGTAATCCACATAACCGCCAACTGTCTCCGGCGCCGGCTTGCTGACGATGTTGAGCACCCCGGCCGAAGCATTCTTGCCGAACAGGGTGCCCTGCGGCCCGCGCAGCACCTCGATACGTTCGACATCGAGCAGATCCAGCGTGGCCTGCCCGGGCCTGCCCAGCACCACGCCATCGATCACCGTGGCCACGCTGGGTTCCACCCCCGGCGAGGTGGAAATGGTGCCCACCCCGCGCAGGAACAACGAGGTGTCCTTGTTCGACGCGCCGGTGCGGAAGGTCAGGCTGGGCACCAGTGCCGGCAGGTCCGCCACGCTGTTGCGGTTCTCGCGCTCCAGCGTCTCGCCCTGCACCACCGACACCGCCACCGGCACCTGCTGCAAGGTGGTTTCGCGCCGTGTGGCCGTGACCGTCACTGCACCGAGCGTCTGCGCCGCGCCGGCCGGCGTCGCGGGTTCACCTACTTCATCCGCCATGGCCGGCGCACACGCCAGCGCCAGGCTCCATGCCAATCGTTGCGGGGTAGCCAACCACCTTGAAGCAGAAGCGATCCCGGCGGGGATCCGGTGTTGCACAGGCATGGAGGTCCTTGTGGGTGGGCGATATGGCGTATTCCGAGCGCGTTGCGGCCAGTTGTGCGCGCGTCGCTTGGCGTTCTGTCGCCAAGCCGGCCGGACCGCGCATGGCAGTAGGGCATGCTGTTTGCCGGCGCCGCGAGCGTCAAATAACCAATGTTTAGGTGGTTATTCACTCGCGCGTTGCGTGGTCGGGCCGGCCCGCACCGCCATCGTCGGTGCGCTGACGCTGTGCAGGCGCCGGCCAGCGGCGATAATGCGGCCATGGATGCACCCAAGCCCTGGTATCTGTATCTGCTGCTGTGCCGCAACGGCAGCTATTACGCCGGGATCACCAATGATCTGGAGCGGCGTTTCCAGGCGCATGCGCAAGGCACCGGCGCGCGCTACACGCGTGCCAATCCGCCACTGCAGATCATGGCCAGCCACCGCTACCCGGACCGCAGCAGCGCCTCGCGCGCGGAGTGCGCGCTCAAGCGTCAGCCGCGTGCGCGCAAGCTGGCGTGGCTGCTGGCGCAGCCGGCGGCTGTGGCCGGGTCACAGCCCGCTGACGCTGCGGTCACGCCCGACTAGCCGCGCATTGCTTAGGCTGCAGCGCCATTCGAACGCGGAGCAGCGCATGCACTATCAGCTCTACTACTGGACCGGCCTGCAGGGACGCGGCGAATTCGTCCGTCTGGCGTTGGAGGATGCAGGCGCCCGTTACACCGATGTGGCGCGCGTCGACGGCGATGAGGCCATGACAGCATTCCTGCAGGGTCGGCAGGACGGTGCACAGCCGT
Organism: Xanthomonas sp. NCPPB 1068; assembly: GCF_041479385.2. Taxonomy (NCBI): domain Bacteria; kingdom Pseudomonadati; phylum Pseudomonadota; class Gammaproteobacteria; order Lysobacterales; family Lysobacteraceae; genus Xanthomonas; species Xanthomonas sp. NCPPB 1068. Next base: position 3,512,726 of record NZ_CM192986.1, read on the forward strand.
TCGCACCGCCCTTCCTGCGTGCGGGCGATGTCGTGGTGGCACAGGTGGCGGCGATCCTGCATTTCCTGGGGCCACAGCTGCAGTTGGTGCCCGAGGCCGAGGCCCAACGGCTGCAGGCGCTGCAACTGCAGATGACCATTGCCGACCTGGTGGCCGAAGTGCACGACACCCATCACCCGATCGGCGTCGGGCTGTACTACGAAGACCAGAAAGCCGAAGCGGCCAAGCGCGCTGCGGACCTGCGCGAGAACCGGTTGCCCAAGTTCCTGGGCTATTTCGAGCAGGTGCTGCAGCACGCGGGTGGCGCGCATGCGCTGGGGGTGCACTCGTACGTGGACCTGTCGTTGTTTCAGCTGGTCAGCGGGCTGGACTACATGTTCCCCAGGCGCATGGCGACGCTTGCCAAGGACCTGCCTGGCCTCAAGGCCCTGCAGCAGCGCGTGGCCGAACGGCCGCGGATTGCGGCCTATCTGGCCTCCGAGCGCCGTGTGGCGTTCAACACCAACGGCATCTTCCGCCACTACCCGGAGCTGGATGCCGACTAGACATCTGCCTGAAGCCTTCGCATGGCGGCCTGCAATCGTTGACGCGTGCGTCGAATGCGCTCATCGCACTCGCCGCCGCTGTCTTCAAACCGCTCGAAGACATGACAGACCGGGCCGCACGTGTGCGCCGCTGGTACAACGCACCCATCACTGCCATCAGCGTCCCTGCAACAGTGCCACGCGTATGGCGCGCAACTGCGCCTTCACTGCCTGCGCCTGGCTTGGCCCCAGGCGCAGGATCGCCTTCTGCCCGACCGATAAGCCTTCCAGCGCCGGATCCACGAAGCGGTAGCGGCCACGCTCGTCGCGCACGACGGCAATGGGCTGGCGTGGCTCGGGGGTCCGCAGCAGATGGTCGATCACATCGATCACGCGATCGTTGAAGTAACGGTCGGGCGCGCCCAGGTTGGCATAGGCCTGCTGAAACAACGGGTAGAAGCGCACATAGCTGCGGACCAGTGCCTGCGCATCCACCGTGGTGAACGCGGTGACATACGGCGCGTAGCGCGCGGCGTTGGCCTGATCGATGACACTGTGATCGGCAGCGCTGCTGACCTGGAACTCGCCCGGCACCGGCTGCAGCACCAGGGCACGCCGGCTGATGCTGGGCTGGGTCAGATTGTCGATCATCACCACCACGCGCTCGATCAGGTGCGCACGCAGCACGATCGACAACGCGTCGTCTTGCTGCACCAATGCCTGCAGTGCCTGCCACGCGGCCTCATCGCTTTGCGCCAATGCCGGAATCGCTGCGTCCGCCGCATCGGGCGGTGGCGTCTGCACCGGATGGCGGGGCCCGGCCGGCGCCGGCGTTGCCGGAGTGACCGCCGCCGCCACTGCGGTGGCGGTTCGGCTGATGGGCGCAGGCAGTGCGCCCGCCTGCTCGGATGGCCCGCTGAACAGCCACCAGGCAGCGCCGGCGATCACTGGCACGGCCAGCAGCCATGGCCAGCGCGAGGACGGTGTTTGCATCGTGGAACTCCTTACGTCGACAACATCCAGGGTGTGACCATGGGATGGCGCAAGGGTTCCATCGCTCTATGGCCGCACGCGCATTCATCGCGCACGCAGGCCCACGCAGGGCACCGCGGCATGCACGGAGTTGCCCGTATTCCAGCGCAAAACCGCGTCATCCCGACCTGGGACCTGCAGCACCACGCTGCAGGCCACGCATCCATGGTGCATGGGCGCACGCACGCATGGCGCTGCAAACGAAGCGTTACCGGCGCCCGGCCGCGCTCATCCGGCGAAATCCAGCCGCGCATTCACCCACGCCGCCACGATGGCGGCCGCGGCCTGCTCGGCCTGTTTTGGCGGCAGCTGCTTTTCGCGCACCAGCCATGCGGCGGTGTCTGCGCGCACCTTCGGTAACAGCGCGCGCACCGCCTTGCGATCTGCGGCCGGCCAATCGCTGTCATCGCCGCTCCACGCCGCAATCGCCTTGTCCGGGTCATTGCCGTAGCGCTTGCGCAGTGCCGGCTGCAGGTACAGCAATGGCGAAACCGACGCCCGTAGCGCAACGACTTCCCACTCGGCGTAGCTCGCATAGCGAATGGTGCCGGCGTCCTTGCTCATGGCCTCGATCATCCCCGCAAAGCCGGCATCGAGCTGTTTCCAGCTGGCAAGCGCGAACAGCCCGCCCGGCGGCGCGCAGATCGGCGCGAACCCGTCGCGCGTGGAGCCGTACAACGGCCCGAATGCGTCGTACGCCGGCTCGCCCACTGCCGCGAAGATGAAGCAGTGCACGTAGGGTCGTTGATCGCCATTGTCGCGCTCGATCCACATCCGCAGCAGGGTCAAGACGCGTTCCTGCGGTGAGCTGGGCGGTGCACCGGCCACGTCATCGAGCAGCGACGCCGCAAACCCATCCACCTTGCGCAGCGCCGTGCGTGCATGTGCAAACCGCGCATCTGCCAGCGCGGCATCCACACCGGCGGCCGGCACGAACTGATGCAGGTACGCCAGCCACGCCGACGCCAGCGGCGCGTCGTAGCCCTGCAACTGGCGCGCCGCGTCGGCAGGGGCGGCGGGAATGCTGGCGATGATGCGGTCCAGCCCCTGTTGCTGGGCGGTGAGCGCCTTGCTCAGCACATCGGCCCTGGCCGTGAGGCTGCGCTGCAGGCAGTCATCCGGCTTGGCGTCCTGCGCGCAGGAATTACGCTGCCGCAGCCAGCCGCGCTGTTGCTCGCGTATGCCGGCCACTGCAGTACGCGGCGCAGTCTGCACCAGCGCCTGGTAGCTCTCATCCAGCTGCTCGTCCAGCAGGCCAAGCGCAGGCACCGCACACAGGCGCTTTTCCACCAGTGTGCTCGCCTGCTTGCAGTCGAACGACGCTGCCCACGCGCCGTTGGCACCCAGCACCAAGGCACCGCCAAGCAGCCACCGCAGCGCGAGTGCCGGGCGCGTCATTGCACGGCCTGCTTGCGCACCGGCAGCAGCGACAGCAGCAGCAAGGTCACCGCCAGCGCCACGTAGGCACCGACGAACTGCCAGCTGATCACCCGCGCCAGGCCGTGCAGCGACCACGGCAGATAGATGCCGCCACGCGGGTCCACCGAATGGATCAACCCGAACAGGGTCAACCCCGCGGCGACCAGCAGGAACACCGCACCGCGCCGCAGCCGGCCATCGATCATCGCCGCCACCGTGGCGATCCACAGCATCGCGGTGATGATGAAGCCATTGCCCAGTGCGAAGATCACTGCCAGCTCCGGCAAGCCATGGCCATCCAGCTTGGTTGTCAACGCCACCAGCTGCTCCGGCGCGATCCAGCCCGGTGCCTTGATGGTCAGCAGGTACGCCACCGACGGCAGGAACCCGAGCACCATCGCGCCAGCGTGATGCCTGGGCGTGGCCTGGAAGGCCTGGGTGGTGATGTCGATGGACACATACACGATGATCGGCGCCAGCACCGCCAGCGGCAGCCACTGCACCAGCCCGCTGATCACTCCGAGCATGCCGCCAATGCCGACGAACAGCCCCGTCAGCAGCGTGTAGCCCGAGCGCGCGCCCATGTGCTTGTAGGCGGGCTGGCCGATGTAGGGCGTGGTCTGCGCCACGCCGCCGCACACGCCGGCCACCAGGGTGGCGAAGGCTTCCACCAGCAGGATGTCGCGGGTGCGGTAATCGTCGCCGGCGGCCCGTGCACTTTCGCTGACGTTGATGCCGCCCACCACCATCAACAGCCCGAACGGCAGCAGCAACGGCAGATACGCCACCGTCGCCGGCAGCCCGTCGATGAAGCCCAGATTCGGCAGCGGCAGCACGATCTGCGGCGGCGTCCACGCCGGCACCGTGAAGCCCGGTGCGCCCAATCCGGCCAGGCCAAGCCCGTAATACAGTGCGGTGCCGATCACGAATGCCACCAGCACGCCGGGCAGCTTGGTCGGCAGGCGGCCCTTGGCCAGCAGCACGTACAGCAGCAGGCCCAGGGTGACGAAACCGGCCACCGGCGAGCGCAGCGTTTCCAGCAGCGGCAACAGGCCCATCAGCACCAGCGCGATGCCGGCGATCGAGCCGAGCAGCGCCGCACGCGGCAACGCCCGCGTCACCGCCTCGCCCACGAACGACAGCACCAGCTTGAGCAGGCCCATCACCACCAGCGCGGCCATGCCGAGCTTCCAGGTGGCGATTGCCGCCGCCTGCGGGTCCAGTCCCTGCGCCTTGAAACCGGCGAACGCCGGGCCCAGCACCAGCAGCGCCATGCCGATGCTGGTGGGCGCATCCAGCCCCAGCGGCATGGCGGTGACGTCGTCGCGCCCGGTGCGTGCGGCCAGCCGCCGCGCCATCAGGGTATAGAGCAGATTGCCCACCAGCACGCCGAACGCGGTGCCCGGGAACATGCGCCCGAACACCACTTCCGCGGGGAACTGGAAGATGCCCACCAGCGCCATCGCGATGAAGCCGAGGATGGAAAGATTGTCGACCACCAGGCCGAAGAAGCCATTGAGGTCGCCGGCGACGAACCAGCGCGGCGAGGCCGCAGGACGCGAAGAGGGAGCGGACATGGAGGTCTGCGAGACGTGGGGACAGGCGATGGTAGCCGCTGCCTGGTACGGGCGACAGCGGCCCGATGGAACGAGGTGTTGGCGCACCCCGTATGGACGCGCACGGCCGTCAGCAGGATCCTGCACGGGCTCTTGCACACACTGCCAGCGCGTTACGACGGCTTGCAGGATCCGCCTGCGCGATCAGCCAGCAATCCGCTGCGCAGGCCGTGCCAGCGATGCGACAGAGCCGGCACATTGCACAGTCGCCAGCTACATGCAGGCTCGCTTGCAGCGCATCGCACGGCTGCCAGTGCCGATTCACCGCCGTAGCCGCGCCGGCCCCGACAATCAGCTGGGATGCCTGCGCGCTACTGCTGGCGCAAGGCGTCCACACTCACCCAGCCCAGCATGTCGCCTGCCGTGGCGCTGCGGTAACGCAGCTTGATGCGCGTGGCATCGGCGCTGACATCCAGCGCGTCGGCGCGATCGCCGCGCACCAGATAACGCCGCGTCGTGGACGCGGTTGCCGTAGCGTAGAAGGGCAGGCGCGCCACCTGCACCCGCAGTTGCACCGGCATCGGCGACTCCAGAGTTTCGCCGATGGCAGTGGCGATCACGACGCCCTGCGGGTCGAAGGTGGACCTACCGACAGCGGGTACGCGTCGTCGTCGTCGCGCCCAAGCAACGCCTGGATGTCAGGCGCGTTGATCGGCTGCTGGGAGCGATAGACATAGAGCCGGCCAGCGCTATAGCGATATTGGTCGCTGTACTACATCGGCCCGCTACGGCAGGAGCTGGTCAGGCTGCGCTCCTTGGCATCGGGGGTCAGATTCCACAGCCCATCGCATTGCACCGCCGGGCGCGTTGGCGCGGCCAGCGGCTGAAAGCGCCGTTGTACCGGGTCGAAGAGGAACACCAGCGTCGCTTCATTGACCTGGCCCAGCATCGCGGTCACCGCAAGATCGCGGTGCCCGTCGAAGTCGTAGTCGTCGCTGCGCAGAGCGCTCCCGCCTTCGCCGTCATCCACATCCGCGTCCAGCCACTGCGAACTGCCACCCGGCGACAGCACCACCTGCAGGCGCGTGCCGACCAACGTGGCGGTGGCCTGGGTGTGCGCATCGATGCGCAGCTGCATGCGGGTGTCGTCGGCCGCAGTCGCCGCGCCGGTGGACACTCCCAGCGCCACGAACAGGAACGCGGGCCCGCAGTGATGGGCGTGCGGCCAACGCCATCGCGGCCTGTTGGTCACCATGCGCGATGTCCTCAGAACGACACCTCCACCGCCTGCCGCGACCACAGCACCGACTGGTGTCCGGTGGCCTGCTTCCAGGCCAGGCGGATCGCCTCGATGTCGTTGCGCCGCTGCGGGGTGTCTTCGTGCAGGATCACCAGCACCTTGGTGCCCAACCGGTTCGGCTCCTTGGCGCCGCGGAACAACCACTGGCCGTAGGCATCGAGCACGGTCAGCCCGTCCGGAAAGCGCGGAGTCACTTCCTTGTCCAGGAAGGCGCGCCACTGGGCTTCGTCGATGGTGCGGGTCTGCGGGCGGTCGGCCGGGCCGGTTTCTTCGCCCACGCCGAAATACAACTCGCTGCGCACCCAACCCCGCGCCGCCGCCGGCCGCGCCGCATCGCCCTGCAGGCTGGCGGTGGCCGCTGCGGGCGCACCGCCGGGCGTGGTGGCGCAGGCGGACAACGCCAGCGTGGCGGCAAGCAGGCAGGACGGCAGCAGCTTCATCGACTTCTCCGGATCGGGGGGCAGGCTCATGCGGGCCGGGCATCAGCTGATGCCGGCGTGCGCGCACTGTGCCACCTCGCGCCGGCCTGAACAACGCGATAATATCTCTCCATCCGGATGAATGTGGACAATCCGACCCCTTTGCGCCCCAGCCCGGCCGGATGCCAACCGCGTGGCGCGTTGCATTTGCAGGAGAGAGAGCATGACCCGCCCCACCCTTTCGGTGATCGGCCTGGCAGTGGCCGCGGCACTGAGCGCCAATGCGCAGGCCCAGCAAGCCGACCCCGGCGCCACCACCCTGGACACCGTGATCGTCACCGGTACCCGGGCCAGCGACCGCACCGTGCTGGAATCGACCGTGCCGGTGGACGTGCTCACCGCCGAAGACATCCGCAAGGCCGGCGTGGTCAACGGCGAACTGGGCAGTGCGCTGCAGGCGCTGCTGCCCTCGTTCAATTTCCCGCGCCAGTCCAACTCCGGCGGCGCCGACCACATCCGCGCCGCCCAGCTGCGCGGGCTCTCGCCCGACCAGGTGCTGGTGCTGGTCAACGGCAAGCGCCGCCACACCTCGGCGCTGGTGAACACCGACAGCAAGATCGGCAAGGGCACCACGCCGGTGGATTTCAATTCCATCCCGATCAACGCGATCAAGCGCATCGAGGTGCTGCGCGACGGCGCCGGCGCGCAATACGGCTCCGATGCCATTGCCGGGGTGATCAACGTGATCCTGGACGACAACCCCGAGCGCGGCGAGCTGGAAGCCAGCTTCGGCGCCTACAACACCGATGTGGAACCGATCAATCGCCGCGTCACCGACGGCCAGACCAGCTACGCCAGCGCCAAGGTCGGCTCGCTGCTCGGCGATGACGGCGGCTTCTTCAAGGTGGGCCTGGAGCTGAAGAACCGCGAGGCGACCAACCGCGCCGGCTTCGATCAGATCCCGCCGTTCGAGGAGCAGACCCCGGCCAACCTGGCGCTGGCCGGGCAGCGCAATTACGTGCTCGGCGACGGCGCCACCAAGGGCTTGAATGCCTGGCTCAACACCAAGGTCCCCTTCAGCGACAGCGGCGAGTTCTACGCCTTCGGCACCTACAACCAGCGCGACACCGAAGGCGCCAACTACTTCCGTTACCCGGACAGCAGCGCCAACTGGCGCGAGATCTACCCCAACGGCTACCGGCCGATTTCCGAAGGCGAAAACCGCGACCTGCAGATCGTCGCCGGTGCGCGTGGGCAGTGGGGCAACTGGGACTATGACGCCAGCGTCAACCACGGCCGCAACGATTTCACCTACCGCCTGCGCAATTCGCTCAATGCCTCGCTCGGCCCCACCAGCACCACACGCTTCAAGACCGGCGACTTTGCGTTTTCGCAGACGGTGGGCAACCTGGACCTGACCCGCGTGTTCGATGCGGCCGGCGGCACCCATACCTTCGGCACCGGCGCCGAGTTCCGCCGCGAGCAGTACCGCACCCATGCCGGCGACCCGGCCAGCTACGCCGCCGGCCCGTTCACCGACCGTCCCACCGGCTCGCAGGCTGGCGGCGGGCTCACCCCGCAGGACGAAGCCGACCTGTCGCGCAACGTGGCCAGCGCCTACGCCAACGTGTCCAGCCAGTTCGGCGACAAGTTCTCCACCGACCTGGCCGGCCGCTACGAGCATTACCAGGATTTCGGCAGCCAGTGGACCGGCAAGCTGGCCGCGCGCTATGCGTTCGCCCCGGCGTTTGCGCTGCGCGGCGCCATCTCCAACAACGTGCGTGCGCCCTCGCTCAGCCAGATCGGCTACGAAGCCACCTCCACCGGCTACGACGCCGCCGGCCGGCTCACCCAGGGCCGCCTGCTGTCGGTCAACAACCCCATCGCCCGCGCGCTCGGCGCCACCGACCTGAAGCCGGAAAAGTCCGTCAATTACAGCCTGGGCTTCACCAGCAAGCTGGGCGATCACTTCGACCTGTCGCTGGACTTCTTCCAGATCGATATCGACGACCGCATCGCGCTGTCCGAAGACATCACCGGCGATGCGCTGACCAGCTTCGTGCAGCAGAACTTCGGCGTCACCGGCGTGCAGAGCGCCAGCTACTTCCTCAATGCCGCCGACACCCGCACCCGCGGCGCCGAGCTGGTCGCCAACTGGCGCCAGTACGCCTTCGGCGGCGACCTGCTGCTCACCGGCACCTACAGCTACGCCAAGACCGAACTGGAAAACATCATCGCCACCCCGGCGCAGCTGCTGGCGTTGAACCCGGACTACGTGCTGTTCGGCGTGGAAGAAAGCAATACGCTCACCGATGCCGCACCGCGCACCCGTGCCGCGCTCGCTGCCAACTGGAGCAACGAACGCTGGAACCTGCAGACGCGCGTCAACCGCTACGGCAGCGCGACGCGTGTGTTCGACTTCGGCGGCGGCTTCGTGCCGCGCCAGACCTACGGCGCCGAATGGCAGCTGGATCTGGAAGCCGAATATCACCTGGGCACGCACTGGACGCTGGCCATCGGCGGGCAGAACATCCTGGACAACTACTCGGACCGCTCCATCGACGACATCGCCTACTTCGGCAACCTGCCCTACGACGTGCTCTCGCCGATCGGCAGCAATGGCGCGTACTGGTATGGGCGGGTGCGGTACTCGTTCTAACTGACGCCGGGATTGGCGGATTCGGGATTCGGGATTCGGGATTCGGGATTGGCAAGCGCAGATCGTCGCGAATCCCCACTCCCGAATCCCCAATCCCGGCCGTTGCATAACCTGAATATCACACTGCCTTGCGCACACTAGCGCGATGGCAGACGTGCACTCCCCCCTTCCCTCGCCGCCATTGCTGGACGATGCCTGCGCATTGTTTCTGGACGTGGACGGTACTCTCATCGACTTTGCCGACAGCCCCGAGGCTGTTCGGCTGCTGCCCGAGGTCCGCGAGGCCATCGGGCGCCTGAGCGATCGCCTCAACGGTGCGGTGGCGCTGGTCAGCGGCAGACCGCTGTCGCAGCTCGACGCCTTGTTCGCGCCGCTGGTGCTCCCGGCTGCCGGCCTGCACGGACATGAACTGCGCAGCGACGTCGATGCGCGCGCCGCCATGCCGCAGGACACCTCCGCCTTTCTGCATGGCCTGCATCAGCGGGCCGCTGCACTCACGCATACGCACACGGGCGTCCTGGTCGAAGACAAGGGCGTCAGCGTGGCCTTGCATTGGCGCGCGCAACCGCTTGCCGGCCCCGACGTGCTGGCATTTGCGCAGCAGGAAATCGCCCAGCTGCCCGGCTATCGCCTGCAGCCCGGAGACCATGTCGTCGAGTTCGTGCCCGAAGGCAGCAACAAGGGCCTGGCCGTCGAACAGCTAATGCAGCAAGGCGCCTTTGCCGGCCGCACCCCGGTGTTCGTCGGCGACGACCTCACCGATGAATTCGGCTTCGAGGCGGCCAATCGCCTGGGCGGGTGGAGCGTGCTGGTCGGCGATCGTGTGCAGACCAGCGCGCGCTTCCGCGTCGCAGGTACCGCCGCCGTGCACGCCTGGCTGCAACACAACGCGCGCACCGCATAACCGCAGGCGCGCCTCCTTTCGTCACTACAGGAACGTTTGCACTTCATGACCGAGCCAAACCTGGATCTGGGCGTCATCGGCAATTGCAGCTTTGGCGCGTTGGTCGATCGGCAGGCACGCGTGGTGTGGAGCTGTCTGCCCGCCTTCGATGGCGATCCGGCCTTTTGCACGCTGCTCTCGCCCAAGACCGAAGGCGGCGACTTTGCCGTGGAGCTGGAAGACTTCGCCAGCAGCGAGCAGCACTACCTGCCCAATACCGCCGTCTTGCGCACCGTCTTGCGCGATCGCCACGGCGGCGAGGTGGAAGTCATCGACTTCGCTCCGCGCTGGCGCAATAACGGCCGTTTCTATCGGCCGGTCAGCATCATCCGGCAGATCCGCCCGCTGGCCGGCAACCCGCGCATCGTGGTGCGCGCGCGCCCGCTGGCCGACTGGGGCGGCCGCACGCCGGACACCACCTGGGGCAGCAACCATATCCGCTGGGTGCTGCCGGAGTTCACCCTGCGCCTGACCACCGACGTGCCGGTACGCTTCGTCCGCGACGGGCTGCCGTTCGTGCTCAGCCATCCGGTGAGCCTGGTGCTGGGCGTGGACGAGTCGCTGACCCGCTCGCTCACCGGCTATGTGCAGGAAGCGCAGGAGCGCACCGAAGAATACTGGCGCGAATGGGTGCGCTATCTGTCCATCCCGCTGGACTGGCAGGAAGCGGTGATCCGCAGCGCCATCACGCTCAAGTTGTGCCAGTACGAAGACAGCGGCGCCATCATCGCCGCAATGACCACATCGATTCCGGAAGCGCCCCATACCCCGCGTAATTGGGACTACCGCTACTGCTGGCTGCGCGATGCCGCCTTCGTGGTGCGCGCACTCAATCGGCTCGGCGCCACCCGCACGATGGAGCAGTTCATCGGCTACATCTTCAACATCGCCACCAGCGACGGCACCATGCAGCCGCTGTACGGCATCGGCTTCGAGTCGCAGCTGGAAGAGCATGAAGTCGACACCATGGACGGTTACCGCGGCATGGGTCCGGTGCGACGCGGCAACCTGGCCTGGATCCAGCAGCAGCACGATGTCTACGGCAGCGTGGTGCTGGCCTCCACCCAGCTGTTCTTCGACCTGCGCCTGAAGGACCAGGGCGATGCCGACACCTTCCGCCGGCTGGAGCCGCTGGGCGAGCGTGCCTACGCGCTGCACAACGTGCCCGATGCCGGCTTGTGGGAATTCCGCGGCCGCGCCGAAGTGCACACCTATACCGCCGCGATGTGCTGGGCCGCGTGTGACCGCCTGTCCAAGATCGCCGACCGACTGGTGCTGCCGGAGCGCGTGGCGTACTGGCGCGAACGCGCCGACAGCATCCGCGAACGCGTGTTGACCGAGGCGTGGAGCGACGAACACGGCCATTTCACCGATACCCTCGGCGGCCATCGGCTGGATGCCTCGTTGTTGCTGCTGGCCGATATCGGCATCGTGGCCAACGACGACACCCGCTTCGTGCGCACGGTCGAAGCTGTTGGCCGCGTGCTCAAGCATGGTGATGCGCTGTACCGCTATATCGCACCGGATGACTTCGGTGAGCCGGAAACCAGCTTCACCATCTGCACGTTCTGGTACATCGATGCGCTGGCCGCGATCGGGCGCAAGGACGAGGCGCGTGAATTGTTCGAGCGCATCCTCTCGCGCCGCAATCACCTCGGCTTGCTGTCGGAAGATCTATCGTTCGAAGACGGCGAAGCCTGGGGCAACTTCCCTCAGACCTATTCGCATGTCGGTTTGATCATCGCAGCGATGCGCTTGTCGCGGAGCTGGCAGGAGGCGTCATGAGTCGTTTGGTGGTGGTATCCAATCGTGTTGCAGTGCCCGGCGAAAATCGCGCAGGCGGTCTGGCGGTCGGGTTGTTGGCAGCGCTCAAGGAGCGCGGCGGCGTGTGGTTCGGCTGGAGCGGCAAGACCGTGCGCGGCGACAGCGGCGGCATGCACGAGCAGACCGAAGGTGACATCAAGTTCGTCACCATGGACCTCAACAAGCGCGACATCGATTCGTACTACAACGGCTTCGCCAATCGCACGTTGTGGCCGCTGCTGCACTTCCGCCTGGACCTGGTCGATTACGACCGCGCCACGCGCGAAGGCTATATGCGCGTCAACCGCCTGTTCGCGGAAAAACTGGCGCCGTTGCTGAAAGACAGCGACACCTTGTGGATCCACGATTACCACATGATTCCGCTGGGCGCGATGCTGCGCGAGCTGGGAGTGGGCTGCAAGATGGGCTTCTTCCTGCACGTGCCGATGCCCTCGGCCGATCTGGTGCAGGCCATGCCCGATCACGCGCGCCTGTTCAGTACCTTCTATGCCTACGATCTGGTCGGCTTCCAGACCCAGCGCGATGCAGAACGCTTCAAGGCCTATGTGCGCCTGTTCGGTGGCGGGCGCATCCTGGAAGGCGATCTGGTGGAAGGTCCGGGCGGGCGTCGCTTCACCGCATCGTCGTTCCCGATCGGGATCGACACCGATCTGATCGCCACCCAGGCCAAGGCCGCAGTCGGCAAGCAGGCGGTACGCGACCTGCGCGAGAGCCTGCGCGGTCGGCAGCTGGCCATCGGCGTGGATCGGCTGGACTACTCCAAGGGCCTGCCGGAACGCTTCCAGGGATTCGAGCGCTATCTGGAGCGCTATCCGGACCAATCCGGCAGCCTCACCTATCTGCAGATCGCACCGGTGTCGCGCGGCGATGTGGCCGAATATCGTCAGTTGCGCGGGCAGCTGGAACAGATTGCCGGACATATCAACGGTGGGCATGCGGGTCCGGACTGGACGCCGTTGCGCTACGTCAACCAGAACTTCAGCCACGCCACCCTGACCGGCTTTTATCGCGCCGCGTCGGTGGGCCTGGTCACACCGCTGCGCGATGGCATGAATCTGGTCGCCAAGGAATTCGTCGCGGCGCAGGATCCGGAGAACCCGGGCGTGCTGGTGCTGTCGCTGTTGGCAGGTGCAGCCGACGAGATGAAGGAAGCGCTGCTGGTCAATCCGCACGATCTGGACGGTGTGGCCGATGCAATCGCGACAGCGGCCAGCATGCCGCTGGCAACGCGTATCGAGCGGTGGCGCGCGATGATGGATCATCTGCGCAAGAACAACATCAACGATTGGCGCCAGCGTTATCTGCAGGCCCTGGCCGACGTCTGACCTCTCTTCCTGCAGCTGAGGGCGCTGCAGGGCCGATAAGGGACGAGGGTACTGTCTCAGCGTTGCGGCGGAGCCCGCGCCATTTGCCCCCCGCTGCACGACACGCACGCGATAACGCTCCCATCTCCTCCGGGATCCTCCGGGAAAAGGTGCCCGATGCGATACCGCTCCCTTCCCCTCCGGCAGAAGGTGCCTGATGCGATAGCGCTCCCTTCTCCCACCGGGAGAAGGTGCCCGATGCGATAGCGCTTCCTTCTCCCGGTGGGAGAAGGTGCCCGAAGGGCGGATGAGGGTACGGCTGAAGAAGGCGCCCGACGTTTGTCGCCAAAACGCGACAACGCGGGGCCTCAAGCAAGACCACCGCCGGATCAAACGATTCGATGCCTTCCGACGCTGGTGCTGCACCCAGCGATGCTTGCAGCCACCATCCTCCGGAGTAGGCGCCGGTCATCAACCCGATGCGTGCCCACACCGCGTTGGGATCTTCGACTTCCATGCAAATCCGGTGCAGCGGGCGTGCAGGTTGGAACGGTGGTTCCCATTCCGTCACGGACAGGCGGCGCGCGGAGGTCTAAAATATTCACATGAGTAGCGCTGAGGACCCTGGGAGGGGCTGCGCGTTCATATCCAGGTCGCCGGCAGCCCTGTGCCAACGGGCGACCTCTCTCCCTCCACGACTTGTCGCCCGGTGCGGCCCCAAGTCCTTCCTGACATCTCAAAATGACTGATCAATCCTCAAAACGTGGGCTAGGCACCTGGTTGCTGGTGGCCTATGCGGTGGTGATCGCCGTGCTCGGTGCGGTGCTCGCCTACGAAGGCGGCCGCCTGGTGGCCGTCGGTGGTTCCTGGTACTACCTGCTCGCGGGCATCGCCCTGCTGGCGGCCGGTGTGCTGCTGGCACTGGGCAAGCGCGCCGGCCTGTGGCTGTTTGGCGCCACGCTGGCTGCAACGATCGCCTGGGCGCTGTGGGAAGTGGGCCTGGACGGCTGGGGCCTGGTCCCGCGTCTGGCCTGGATTTCGGTACTGGGGCTGGTGCTGCTGCCGTTCTGGGGCGTGGCGCGTCGCCGCATGCAGCCGTTGTCCGGTGTGGGCTACGCCATTGTCACCGGCGTGCTGCCGGTGCTGGGCGCCGGCCTGATCCTGTGGCCGCTGTTCCTGCCGCGCAATGTCGAGCTGGCCGACGCCTCCAAGCAGGCCGCCAACCCGACCGCCTTCAGCCGCGGCAGCGTACCCAGCCCGGACGGCAATGTGGCGGCCAACCACGACGCCAGCAATTGGACCGCCTATGCCGGCTCCAATCTGTCCAACCACTACACGCCAGGCGCCCAGATCACCCCGGACAACGTCAAGAATCTCAAGATTGCCTGGGAGTTCCACACCGGCGACCTGAAGCCGAAGGACTCCAAGCTGGGCTACGCCTTCCAGAACACCCCGCTCAAGGTCGGCGACCTGCTCTACATCTGCACGCCCACCCAGAAGGTGATCGCGGTGGAAGCCGCCAACGGCAAGGAGCGCTGGCGCTTCGATCCGCAAACCAACCCGAAGGCGATGGCTGGCGTTGCCGCCACCACCTGCCGTGGCGTGTCGTACTACCAGGCGCCGGAAGGCACCGCCGAGTGCCCGACGCGGATCTTCTGGCCGATGGTCGATGGCCGCCTGGGTGCGCTGGACGCGCAGACCGGCAAGCTGTGCGCCAGCTTCGGCAACAACGGCTATGTGGATCTGAATGCCGGCACCGGCAACACCAAGCCGGGCTTCGTCGGCCCGACCTCGCCGCCGGTGGTGATGCGCGGCGTGGTGATCCAGCCGACCGGCCAGGTGCGAGACGGCCAGGAAGGCGATGCGCCGTCGGGCGTGGTGCGTGGCTTCGATGCGCTCACCGGCCAGCTGCGCTGGGCCTGGGACCTGGGCAACCCGGCGATCACCGCCGAGCCGCCGGCCGGCCAGACCTATACCCGCTCGACCCCGAACGTGTGGTCGCTGATGGCCGCCGACGACGAGCTGGGCCTGGTCTACCTGCCCACCGGCAATGCGTCCGGCGATTTCTTCGGCAAGGGCCGCACCCCGCAGGACGAGGAATACACCGCCTCGCTGGTGGCCGTGGACGCGGCCACCGGCAAGGAGCGCTGGCACTTCCGCACCGTCAACCACGACCTGTGGGATTACGACATCGGCCCGCAGCCGAACCTGGTCGACTGGCCGGTGGCTGGCGGCGGCACGCGTGCTGCGGTGATCCAGGCCACCAAGTCCGGCCAGGTCTTCGTGCTGGACCGCGCCACCGGCGAGCCCATCATGCCGGTCAAGCAGATCCCGGTGCCGCAGGGCACCGATCATGGCGACTGGACCGCTGCCACCCAGCCGATCTCGCCGGGCATGCCCAATACCGTGGGCGCGCCGAGCCGTGAGTTCGAAACCATCATCGAGTCCGATGCCTGGGGCATGACGCCGTTCGACCAGCTGGCCTGCCGTATCCAGTTCAAGCAACTGCGCTACGAAGGCATGTTCACCCCGCCGACCCTGCAGGGTTCGCTGGCCTTCACCGGCAACCACGGCGGCATCAACTGGGGCGGCGTCTCGGTCGATCTGCAGCGCGGCATCATGGTGATGAACAGCAATCGCCTGCCCTACACCCTGCAGGTCTACACCCGCGAAAAGATGGACGAGCTGGGCGTGGTGTCGGTGTTCGACGGCAAGAGCAAGACGCCGGGCTACATGGCGCAGAAGGGTCTGGCCTACGGCGCCCGCAAGGAGCCCTGGATGTCGCCACTCAACACGCCGTGCGTGGCACCGCCGTGGGGCTATATCGCCGGCGTGGATCTGCGTACCCAGCAGGTGTTGTGGCGCCGTCCGCTGGGCACCGGTTACGACCAGGGCCCGATGGGCATCCCGTCCAAGACCAAGTTCGAGATCGGCACGCCCAACAACAGCGGCTCGCTGACCACCGCTGGCGGCGTGACCTTCATCGGCGCGACGCTGGACGATTTCCTGCGCGGCTTCGATACCCGCACCGGCAAGCAGGTCTGGGAGACCCGCGTGCCGGCCGGCCCGCAGGCGGCCCCGCTGAGCTACACCATCGATGGCAAGCAATACATCGTGGCCGCCGTGGGTGGGCACGACCGCATGGAAACCAAATCCGGCGACAGCGTGATCGCCTGGGCGCTGCCGGACGATGCGCCGGCCGCGCCGGCGAAATAAGCGCCTGCCGGACGATGCAGTGACACACAAGCCGGCCGTCGTGAGACGGCCGGCTTTTTTATGGGTCTGCCGCACCGAGCGGATGCATTGCTTCATGGGCTCGGGTGCCAGAGCAGCGCGCCATGCAATCTTCCCGACCTCTTTCTGGCGGGTGGACCTTTGCACGTTGCCGCGCAGCAGTTGCTGGCCCCGGCGACGCAAGGTCGGCTGCATGTCGCCGCTCCTGTAGGCATTGGGTGGCACCGCCGTCGCATCTCCGCCAGCAGGAACCGCCCTGCCCGTCGCCCCGGTCGATGCAGTGCCAGGCGCGATGGCCGCGGACGCCACGCAGCCTGTTGCCAGCCGCAGGCCAGGCGCTTGGCGCGCTCCGGCTCATCCCTGCACCTCGCCCCCGATTCAGCGGACCGATACGTTGCCGTATCCGCATCGGGCGTCGGGTACGCACCGCTGCCGCGTCACAAGCCGGTCGGCACTACCGGGCCACGCACTGCAAGCGCTGCAGGAATGTGGCTCGACCGATCCAAAGCGCGCGGCACACCATCAACGATGCTCTGCCGGACGATGTCGAACGGCACGGAGCGACATCGTGATTTCACCCGATATTTACATTTTGATGTTAGCGCAAACACATCCCCCGTCCGCTGCTGCGGCCTCGACAATGACTGAAACCGCTTCCAAATCAAGGATTTCCAGCACTTTACGGTCTGCTCGGCCTTATTCCGACAAACGGTACCTTCACGCCATCATGATTCGGGCTCAGCCGCCGATACCCCCCTTGCAGCCACGCACTGCCGGACACCGATCCATTCCCTCAGATCACCTAGTTGGACTCAGCCTATGTCGCCTTCACAAGATGCCGCCCACGTTGCCCGCCCATCGGCCGGCCCCGACGTCGCGCGCACCCGCTGGGCTGCCGGGCTGCCCGCCGCTGCGCAGATCGGCTTGCTGGCCTTGCTGACGCTCTACGCCGCCACGCTGGTGCCCGGCGGTCTGGCAAGCGCCCTGGCAAAGCTGCTCCCCGCGCTGTTGGTGCTGGGCGCGGCCAGCGCCGGCCTGTGGTGGTGGGCGCGACGTCGCAGCAACGTGCAGCTGCAACAGGCCGTGCGCGCGATCATCGCAATCGGCGAAGGCCGCTTCCACCGCCTGAACCTGCGCAGCGCCTCCGGCGAACTCGCGCCGCTGCTGCATGCCTTGCAGGACACCCAGGACAAGCTCGCCATCCGCCTCGACGTGATGGAACAAGGCCTGCGCCACGGCCAGTTCGTGATCAAGGCTCTCGACGATCTGGACACCATGATCCGCATCGCCGACGACGACGGCCAGGTGCTGTTCGCCAACCGCAAACTGCTCGCGATGCTCAAGCTGATCGAGCCGGACGTGCAGAGCTTCCGCCCCAGCTTCCACGCTGAAGGCTTCGTTGGCGGCAGCATTGGCGACATCTATCCGGACAGCCAGGCCGCGATCGACCGCATGCGTGCGTTGACTGCATCCAAGGCCGTGCGTGCGCCGTTCTTCGGCCGTCAGATCGACTTCGTGTACAGCCCGATCATCGCGGCCGACGGCGCCAAGCTCGGCACCATTGCGCAGTGGATGGACGTCACCGCACAGGTCAACGCCGAGCAGGCGCTGATCCAGATCATCGATGCCGCCGCAGCCGGCGATTTCAGCCGGCGCATGCAGATCGATGGCATGGACGGGGTGTTGCTGTCTTTGGCGCAGGGCATCAACCGTATCTACGACTCGGTGGAAACCCACCTGGCCGCGTTGGCGCGCGTGATCGGTGCGCTGGCCGAAGGCGACCTCACCCAGCGCGTGGAGGGCGACGCGCACGGCATCTTTGCGCGCCTGCGCGACGACACCAATCAGACCGTAAGCCGCCTGACCGAAATCATCGGCGGCATCCAGACCGCGTCCGACACCATCCGCCAGGCCGCGGTGGAAATCGCCGCGGGCAATACCGACCTGTCCGAGCGCACCGAACAACAGGCCGCCAACCTGGAAGAAACCGCCAGCTCCATGGAGGAGCTCACCTCCACCGTGAAGCAGAACGCCGAAAGCGCGCTGCAGGCCAATCGCCTGGTCGTGGGCACCGGTGACGTCGCCCAGAGCGGCGGCCAGGTGATGGACGACGTGGTCGCCACCATGAGCCAGATCAGCACCGCCTCGCGCAAGATCGGCGAGATCATCGGCGTCATCGACGGTATCGCGTTCCAGACCAATATTCTGGCGCTCAACGCCGCGGTGGAAGCTGCGCGCGCCGGCGAACAGGGCCGCGGCTTTGCAGTGGTGGCCTCGGAAGTGCGTGCCCTGGCGCGGCGCTCGGCCGATGCCGCCAAGGAGATCAAGACGCTGATCGCCGATTCCACCGACAAGGTGGAACTGGGCTCGGGCCTGGTGCACCGCGCCGGCGCGACCATGCGCGAGATCGTCGGCTCGGTCAAACACGTCACCGACATCATGAGCGAGATCACCTCGGCCAGCGCCGAGCAGTCCAGCGGCATCGAGCAGGTCAACCGCACCGTGGCGCAGCTGGACGAAGTGACCCAACGCAACGCCGCGCTGGTGGAAGAAGCCACCGCCGCCGCGCGCAGCCTGGAAGAGCAGGCAGTGGAACTGGCCGATGCGGTGTCGATCTTCCGCCTGCAGGCCGCGCACAGCGGCAACCCGAAAGCAGTGCACGCAAGCTTCAAACACGCAGCCGCGTAAGCCGCCGTCACCCCACGCGCAGAATCACCGCAGGAGCGCACCCGGGCGCGATTAGCTTTCCCGGTAATGCCGCATCGCGCCCAGGTGCGCTCCTACACCAGACTGACGTGCCTGTCCGCCACCACAGATCCAACGCACGCGGCCGAACAGCACTCCGTATCAACAAGCCATCATAGAAATCAGCGCGCAGTCGTAGGAGCGCGCTTGGGCGCGACGGAGCTTTGTCGGTAATGCCCGATCGCGCCCAGGTGCGCTCCTACGTCTAGTTGGGGCGCTAGTCCATAAACCGCTCGCGCTGCTGCGGGGTCGGCAGCATGCAGTGCTCGGTGCGACCGAACCAGCGGTAGCGGTTGCGTGCGATCAGGCGGTAGCCGATGTCGCGCACACCGCGCGGCAGCACGCGCGCCAGCGTGGCCAGCCGCCAGAAGCCGCCCAACCCGGACAGCACCCGCACGATCGCGTCGCTGTCGGTCCACGCACCGTCGGCATCCACCAGCAGGAACGACAGCGGGTCGTCCGGATCCAGCCCGTGCTGCTGCAACAACGCGCGCCCGGCCTGGCCCTGCATCGCCGCAAAGCGATAGCGCCCGCGTCGATCGTGGCGCAACAGAAATTTGACCCAGCCGTTGCAGAGCAGGCACACGCCATCGAACACGATGGTTACGGGCGCAGCGCGTGGCTCCCCGCCGGGCGGCGCCCCACGAGGCGGCTCCGGGCACGCCGGCTCCAGGTGGGCGCGTTCAACGCCCGGCGGATCAACGCGGTTCAAGCCAGCCCTCGTAGCGAATGAACGGCCCTACCAGCGGCAGGTGCACGTCGACGAAAAATCCGTAGCGGCCGGTGTCGGCATGCTCGCGGCAGCGCACCTGCTCGAACCAGCGTGCAGGCAGCGGAATCCAGCCAAACGCCCACACGCCGGTCGCCTGCCAGTACAACGCATCGGCATCGGCGTGCAGCGCAAACTCGAACCGGACCGCGCCAAGGTGCTCGCGCAGTGCACGGCCATGCCGCCATAACCTCGAATGCATCGGCAGGCCGTCAAATCGGCGATGCCAGCGCTCGCCCTGCGCATCGACCAGAAACTCCACGTCCACCGCGACCGTGCCGCTGCGTGGCAAGCGGCTCAGCAGCGCCAGCAACGGCACCAGGGCATGGCGCCCGCGCTGGATCTGCGCCCTGCCGGCGAAGGTCTGGCGCTGCTGCACCGAATGCAGCGCACGCACCGGCGCGGGCAATTGCGCGAATGCGGCCTGGCCCAGCACCTGCGCGAACAGTGGCGTGCTCAGGGCGCGATCCAGGCCAGCGTGGCCATGCGCCCGCTGCGGTGATCGCGGCGATGCGAAAAAAAGCGCCCGGCATCGGCAATGGTGCACAGCCCGCCGCCATGAATCGCCGCAGCCGGCACGCCGGCACGCTGCAGGCGCTGCCGCGCAAGCGCATACAGATCCACCCGCCAATGGCCCGGACGGGTGGCGACAAACGCCACCTGCGCCTGCGCGTCGCCGCCGACGAAGGCGTTGAACACGTCTTCGCCGATCTCGTACATGTCTGGCCCTGCCGCCGGTCCCAGCCACGCCATGACCTGTGCTGCCGGCGTGCGCATGGCGGCGACGCTGCGCTCCAGCATGCCGTCGGCCAGCCCGCGCCAACCCGCATGGGCGGCAGCCACCTCGCTGCCATCCCGCGCAGCCAGCACCACCGGCAGGCAATCGGCGGTCAGGATCGCCAGCACCACGCCCGGCACCGCGGTCACCGCCGCATCGGCGCTGGGCTCGTGCGCGCCCGGCACTGCATCGCCGCCGCCCCCTGGCTGCGCCACCAACCCGGGCGGTGGCGTCTCCACCCGCAAGACCTCGACACCGTGCACCTGCCGTAACCACCACGGCGCGCTGGGCAAGGCCAGCGCATCCGCCAGCAGCGCCCGATTGCGTTGCACCCGCTCGGGCGCATCGCCCTGGGCACTGCTGCGGTTGCCCAGATTGAGCGTGTCGAACGGGGGCACCGATTCGCCCAGGCCGTAGCGCAAGGTGGTCAGGGCCCGGATGCGAGGGGGCGCCGGCCAGTCGGCGGGCAGGACGAACGGCGCGGACCCGGTCACTTCAGCGACGCGCCAGTTCGGCCGCGCGTGCGCTGTCCTCGCGCAGGGCGGTCATCAGGCGCTGCAGATCGGCCGGCACCGGCGCGGTGGCGCGCACTGGCTGGCCGCTGACCGGATGCAGGAATTCCAGGGTTTCGGCGTGCAACGCCTGCCGCTTGAAGGTCCGCAGCTCGTGCACCAGCGCGTCGGTGGCCCCCTTTGGCAGCTTGAGCGCGCCGCCGTACAGCGGGTCGCCGACGATCGGCGATTTCAGGTGGGCCATGTGCACACGGATCTGATGGGTGCGCCCGGTTTCCAGACGGCATTCCAGCGCGGTATGCGCCCGGAAGCGCTCGCGCAGGCGGTAGTGGGTGACCGCATCGCGGCCGTCGTCGCGCACGGCCATCTTCAGGCGATCACGCGGATGGCGGTCGATCGGCGCATTGGCGGTGCCGCCGGACACCAGCGCACCGACCACCACCGCCAGATATTGGCGATGCACATCGCGCGCAGACAGCTGCTCCACCAGCGCGGCCTGCGCCTGCACGGTGCGCGCCACCACCATCACGCCGCTGGTGTCCTTGTCCAGGCGGTGCACCACACCGGCGCGCGGCACCGCCGACAGCGCCGGGTCGCGGAACAGCAGCGCATTGACCAGGGTGCCGTCCGGGTTGCCCGCGCCCGGATGCACCACCAAGCCGGCCGGCTTGTCGATCACCAGCACCTGGTCGTCCTCGTACAACACGTTCAGCGGGATGTCCTGCGGCGCGGCGTGGGTCTGGGTTTCCAGCACCACCTGCAGCTGCACGCTCTCGCCGCCGCGCAGGCTGTCGCGCGGACGCGCGATTTCGCCATCCAGCAACGCGTCGCCGGACTTGATCCACTCCGCCAGCCGCGAGCGCGAGAATTCGGGAAACAGCTCGGCCAGCACCGCATCGAAACGGCGCCCTGCGGCGCTGTCGGGCACGGTGGCCTGACGGATGGACGGGTCGGTGAAGTCGGCAGAGGGGTCGGACATGGACACGGGCACTCAGGCAAAAACGGGAATTTGGGGGTCCGGACGGCAGGAGTCAGTCGCCGGACAGGCCACTAGGCTATCATCGCGCTTTCGTTTTCCTGATGCGTCCTGCCCAGACCCATGATCCGACGGTCCACGTTTTCCGCGCCTGCGCGCCTGATTGCCCTCATGCTGGTCATGGCGTTCGTCGTCACCGGCTGCCACCGCGGCGCCAAGGACAAGAATCCCGACGAGGGCATGCCGGTCGAGCAGCTCTATGGCAAGGGCCATGGTCTGATGGAGAAAGGCAACTGGGCCGGCGCCGAAGCCAGCTACAAGCGGCTGATCGCCCAGTACCCGTATGGGCCCTACACCGAGCAGGCGATGATCGAAACCGCCTACGCGCAGTACAAGGCCGGCAAGCACGACGACACCGTTTCCAGCGTCGACCGCTTCATCCGGACCTACCCGACCCATCGCAACATCTCGTATCTGTACTACCTGCGCGGGCTGGCCAACAGCAACCGCGACACGGTGTTCCTGCGCCGGGTGTGGTCGCTGGACCCGAGCCGCCGCGACCTGTCCTCGCCGCAGCAGGCCTACAACGATTTCAACACCGTCACCGACCGCTACCCGAACAGCCGTTACGCCGCCGATGCGCGCAAGCGCATGATCGAGCTGCGCGACATCTTCGCCCAGCATGAGCTGGACAATGCGCTGTATTACCTGCGCCGCAACGCGTGGGTGTCGGCGGCCGGCCGTGCCAACTACCTGCTGGAAACCTATCCGCAGAGCGCCTATCAATACGATGCGGTCGCCGTGCTGGCCGAGGCCTACACGCACCTGGGCAACAAGACCCTGGCCGCCGACGCACGCCGCGTGCTCGAGCTCAACAGCCCGCAGCACCCGTGGCTGACCGGCAACTGGCCGAAGTACCCCTGGGCCATCCGCAAGCTCAACCCGTTCGCCGGCGAGAAGTCCGCCGCCACCGGGCAGCGCAACGCACAGATGAATCGCGACTGAGATCTTCGACCGTCGCGTGAAGCACAACAAGGGGCCGCAAGGCCCCTTTGTTTATTGGGCAGGTCCTGCCAGCGTGAGGGAGGCCGCCGCCACGCGCGCGCCGGCAACCAGTTCTACGACATTGCCGCAACGGGGCCTTGGGAGCGTTACTGCCCGCTATAGCCGTTGGTGATCGGGTAGCGCCGCTCGCGCCCGAACGCACGCCGCGATACCTTCGGCCCCGGCGCAGCCTGGTGACGCTTCCACTCGTTCAGCCGCACCAGGCGTAGCACGTGCTCCACCGTGTCGGCCGCGTATCCGGCAGCGACGATGTCATCGCGCGACTGCTCCTGATCGACATAGCGATACAGGATGCCGTCCAGCACGTCGTACGGCGGCAATGAATCCTGGTCGGTCTGGTTGTCGCGCAGTTCGGCAGAGGGCGGGCGCGCGATCACCGCCGGCGGAATCACCGGCGCCCCGCCCACGGTGTTTCGCCACTTGGCCAGGCCAAACACTTCGGTCTTGTACAGGTCCTTGAGCGGGGCATAGCCACCGCACATGTCGCCGTAGATGGTGGCGTAGCCCACCGCGTATTCACTCTTGTTGCCGGTGGTCAGCAACAGCCCGCCGAACTTGTTGGACAACGCCATCAGGATCACGCCGCGGCTGCGCGACTGCAGGTTTTCCTCGGTGATGTCCGGCTGGGTGCCCTCGAACATCGGCCCCAGCGCGGCGAGCAGCCCCTCGAACGCCGGCTCGATCGCGATGGTTTCCAGCTTGACGCCCAGCGCGCGGCATTGCTCGTCGGCCAGGTCGTTGGACAGGTTGGCGGTATAACGCGAGGGCAGCCGCACAGCGGTCACGTTCTCCCCGCCCAGCGCATCCACCGCCATCGCCAGCACCAGCGCCGAATCGATGCCGCCGGACAGGCCCAGCCACACCTTGCTGAAACCGTTCTTGCGGCAATAGTCCTGCAGCCCGCGCACCACCGCACGCCACGCCAGCGCGTCCATGCTTTCGTCGCCGTCGTCCACCCACACCACCGGGGTGAAGCTGCGCTCGCCGGCCGCGTAGTCCACCACCAGCCATTGATCCACAAACGCGGCAGCGGCCGGGTGCACGGTACCGTTGCCATCGGCCACCACCGACGCGCCGTCGAACACCAGCGCATCCTGTCCACCGACCACGTTGAGGTAGGCAATCGCGGCCCCGCTCTCGCGGGTGCGCTCGGCCAGCAGCGCATCGCGCTGGGCGTGCTTGCCGCGCTCGTACGGCGAGGCGTTGGGCACCAGCACCAGCTCGGCGCCGGCCTGCACCGTCTTGGCCAGCGGCTCGGCGAACCACAGGTCCTCGCAGATCACCACGCCCACCTGCACGCCCTTGACCGTGACCACGCAGCTGTCGCCATCCGGATCCACGTCGAAGTAGCGGCGCTCGTCGAACACCGCATAGTTGGGCAATTCGCGCTTGCGGTAGGTCGCCTCGATGCGCCCGTCGCGCAACACGCTGGCCGCGTTGTAGACCACGCTGCCGGCACTCTGCGGCCAGCCGACCACCGCCACGATGCCGCGCGTGGCGGCGGCGATCCGCGCCAGCGCCTGTTCGCAATGCGCCAGGAACCCCGGACGGAGCAGCAGGTCTTCTGGCGGGTAGCCGCTGATCGCCAGTTCGGGAAACAGCACGATGTCCGCATCGAACTCGTCGCGTGCGGCTGCGATGAAGTCGATGATGCGATCGGTGTTCTGGGCCACCGCGCCGACCGGGAAGTCGAACTGGGCCATGGCGATGCGGAGCGTCTGGGACATGTCAACGGCCTTGTGCGTGTGTTTTCCGAAGCACGGAAGCGGGAAGGGAGGAACGAGCCGCAAGCAGACCCCGCGCGATCATCTCGCAGACGTCGTCGCCGCTGGCCAGAACTGCATTATTCCAGAAGCGCAGCACCTGGAAGCCCTCGCAGCGCAGGAAGGCATCGCGCGTGGCATCCGCGCCGGGCAGCAGGTGCTGGCTACCGTCGATTTCGACGATCAACGCCCGGGCGAGGCAGACGAAATCGACGATGTAGGGCCCTACCGGAAACTGACGCCGGAACTTGAAGCCGAGCAGGCGTCGATCTCGCAACCGATACCAAAGCGCGCGCTCGGCGGCGGTCATTTCACGACGCAGGTGTTTGGCGAATCCTGTCTTGGCGGCGTGGCGCATGGACATTTCCGGCAGGAGGATGGCCAAGATGGCTTGCGCCGCCCGGGTGGCGCTATCGGTGTTGATGGCGCTTTGGCGTGGGAGATCGCCTCGTGGGAGGCTGCCCTCACCCCTACCCCTCTCCCGCAAGTGGGAGAGGGGATGTCGCAGCCGGCGGGGGTTGAGCTGCGAAAGTTGCGTGGCCGTGACGTGCTCTGTCTATCAAGCAGGCAACGATCGGCCCGGCATTTCTTGGACCACGATCCAGCAGCATCTCTTGCTGTTGCTCTTGCTCTTGCTCTTGCTCTTGCTCTTGCTCTTGCTGTTGCTCTTGCTGTTGCTCTTGCTGTTGCTGTTGCTCTTGCTGTTGCTCTTGCTGTTGCTCTTGCTGTTGCTCTTGCTGTTGCTCTTGCTGTTGCTCTTGCTGTTGCTCTTGCTGTTGCTCTTGCTGTTGCTGTTGCTGTTGCTGTTGCTGTTGATGTTGCTCTTGCTCTTGCTCTTGCTCTTGCTGTTGCTGTTGCTGTTGCTGTTGCTCTTGCTGTTGCTGTTGCTCTTGCTGTTGCTGTTGCTCTTGCTGTTGCTCTTGCTTCCTTCTCCCGCCTGCGGGAGAAGGTGCCCGAAGGGCGGATGAGGGAACGCTTCCAAACACCCACAAAAAAGGCCGCCCGAAGGCGGCCTCTCTAACGCTCACACGCGTACGCGCGCGGGACGTTGCTTACTTCACCAGCGCAGCGATCGCCGCACCCAGATCGCCCGGCGAACGGACGGTCTTGACGCCGGCGGCTTCCATCGCCGCGAACTTGCCTTCGGCAGTGCCCTTGCCGCCCGATGCGATCGCACCGGCGTGGCCCATGCGCTTGCCGGCCGGCGCCGAGGCACCGGCGATGAAGCCGACGACCGGCTTCTTGACGTGGTTCTTGATGTACTCGGCACCGGCTTCCTCGGCGTCGCCACCGATTTCGCCGACCATGATGATGCCTTCGGTCTGCGGGTCTTCGTTGAACAGCTTGAGGCAGTCGACGAAGTTCAGGCCGTTGATCGGGTCGCCACCGATGCCGATGCAGGTGCTCTGGCCCAGGCCCACTTCGGTGGTCTGCTTGACCGCTTCATAGGTCAGCGTGCCCGAACGCGACACGATGCCGATCTTGCCCGGCTTGTGGATGTGGCCCGGCATGATGCCGATCTTGCACTCGCCCGGGGTGATCACGCCGGGGCAGTTCGGCCCGATCAGCACGGTGTCCGGATGCGAGCGGGTCAGCACGTTCTTGACGCGCAGCATGTCCAGCACCGGAATGCCTTCGGTGATGCACACGATGACCTTGATACCGGCCGCAGCCGCTTCCAGGATCGCGTCGGCCGCGTACGGCGGCGGCACGTAGATCACCGATGCATCGGCGCCGGTGGCCTCGACCGCATCGGCAACGGTGTTGAACACCGGCAGATTGATATGGGTGGTGCCGCCCTTGCCGGGCGTCACGCCGCCGACGACCTGGGTGCCGTACTCGACCATCTGAGTGGCGTGGAAGGTGCCCTGCTGGCCGGTGAAGCCCTGCACGATCACCTTGGTGTTCTTGTTAATCAAAACGGACATGGATAGTTCCTTCGGTGTCGTGAATCAGGCGGCGTTCTTGACAGCTTCGACGACCTTCTTGGCACCGTCGTTGATGTTGTCGGCCGGGATGATGGCCATGCCGCTGTCGCGCAGCAGCTGCTTGCCTTCTTCCACGTTGGTGCCTTCCAGGCGCACCACGACCGGAACCTTGACGCCCACTTCCTTGACCGCGGCGATGATGCCTTCGGCAATCATGTCGCAGCGGACGATGCCGCCGAAGATGTTGACGAAGATGCCTTCGACCTTGTCCGAGGACAGGATCAGCTTGAACGCTTCGATGACGCGCTGCTTGTTCGCACCGCCGCCCACGTCCAGGAAGTTCGCCGGCTCGCCGCCATTGAGCTTGATGACGTCCATGGTGGCCATGGCCAGGCCTGCGCCGTTGACCATGCAACCGATGTTGCCGTCCATGGTGACGTAGTTGATGTCCAGCTCCGAAGCGGTCACTTCGGTCTCGTCTTCCTGCGTCTTGTCGCGCATGGCGACCAGCTGCTTCTGACGGAACGCGGCGTTGTCGTCGCTGTCGAACTTGCCGTCCAGCGCGTACAGGTTGCCGTCGTCCAGGATCGCCAGCGGGTTGATTTCAACCAGCGCCAGGTCCTTTTCGTTGAACAGGCGGTACAGGTTCACCATGATGCTGGCGAACTGGCCGGCCTGCTTGGCGTTCAGGCCGAGCTTGAAACCGAAATCGCGGCCGTGATAGCCCTGCACGCCTTCGACGAAATCGACGTTGAGCGAGTGGATCAGCTCCGGCGTTTCGGCCGCCACCTGCTCGATCTCCACACCACCCTCGGACGAGGCGATATAGGTGATGGTCTTGGTGCCGCGGTCGACCAGGATCGACAGGTACAGCTCCTTGACGATCTCGCCGGCGGTGGTCACCAGCACCAGGTTGATCGGCAGCTCGACGCCGGCGGTCTGGTAGGTCGACATCTTGGTGCCGAGCATCTTGGCCGCTGCGGCCTTCACATCGTCGGTGGTCTTGCAGAACTTGACGCCGCCAGCCTTACCGCGGCCGCCCGCGTGGATCTGCGCCTTCACCATCCAGGGGCCCTGGCCCAGGGAATTGGCGACTTCAACCGCTTCGTCCGGGGTCGCCGCGACCTTGCCGGCCGGAACGGGGATGCCGTACTCGGCAAGCAGCTGTTTTGACTGGTATTCGTGGAAATTCATGCGTCACCGTGGGAAAAGGAAACGACCGCTGCGTGCAACGCAGTCCGCCTAGGCGGCACGTCATGGGACGCGAACGGGCCGCCTATTGTGGCCGACCACGCCGTGCGGCGCAAAATTCGCCGGAATTGGCCGTGCAATCGCACAGCTTGCGCGCCGCCCGGCAATGTGCGCACACGCTGTGCATGCCGCCGCACCTGCCTATACTCGCGGCTTGTTACGGCGGGGAATCGGCTTGGCATCCAGCGCATCGCTCATCGACCGGATCCAGTCCGCGCCGCAGCGCGAGCTGTACTTCTTCTCGCTGTACCGGGTGCTGGTGGCCGGCCTGATCGCCGCGCTGGTGTTCAGCCCCCTGTCCGACGCCATCCCGGAGCCGCGCTACCCCCGGCTGGGCGCGGCGGTGGCGATCGGCTACCTGTGCCTGGCCATCCCGCTGCTGTTCTGGGGCCGCAACGAACGCCGGCTGACCGCCACCGTCCTGTGTGCGGTGATCGCCGATATCCTGGCCGCGACCCTGGCCACGCATGCCCTGCCTGGTGCCAGTGCGGGCATCGCGATGATGCTGCTGTTCAACGTGGCGGCCGCCTCGATCCTGCTGCGGCTGCGTTACGGCATGGGCATCGCGGTGCTCGCCAGCAGCGGCATGGTGCTCGAATACCTGTGGACGTTGCTCGAAGGCGGCGGCGCCACCCGGCCGCTGGCCGAGCTGGCCATGTTCGCCACCAGCTACGTCGCGGTGGCCTTCATCTGCGAACAGATCGCCTCGCGCGCGCGCAGCAACCAGGTGCTGGCCGAAGAACGCGGCGCGCAGGTCGCCAATCTGTACGAGATCAACGAGTTGATCATCCGGCGCATGCGTACCGGCGTGCTGGTGGTGGATGCGCACAATCACATCAGCCTGGCCAACGAAGCGGCGCTGGCGCTGTTGGGCGATGGCGACCAGCGCAAGGCACCGACCGACCTGTCGCTGGCCGCGCTCACCCCGGAACTGGCGCGCCGGCTGCAACGCTGGCGCAGCGGCTGGCGGCAGGAGGAAGCGCCACTGCAGCTCGGCGCCGACCGCCCCGAGGTGCAGCCACGCTTCGTCCGCCTGCTGGCCGACAGCGACCTGGTGCTGGTGTTCCTGGACGATGCCACGGTGGTCTCGCGCCGCGCCGAATCGCTGACCCTGTCGGCGATGGGCCGCTTCTCTGCCAGCCTGGCGCACGAAATCCGCAACCCGCTGGCGGCGATCAGCTACGCCTCCCAGCTGCTGGAAGAATCGCCGGACATCGGCGACGCCGACCGCCGGCTGCTGCAGATCATCCACCAGCAGTGCCAACGCACCAACGGCATCGTCGAAAGCGTGCTCGGCCTGGCCCGGCGCGAACGCGCCAGCCCGGAGAATCTGGACCTGGCCGCGTTCGTGCGTCGCTTCGTGGTCGAGTACCGGCAGACGCTATCGATGGAAACCGACATCCTGGAAGCCAGCATCCAGGGCAGCTCTGTGCATGCCCTGGTCGACCCCAAGCATCTGCACCAGATCCTCACCGCCCTGGTCCACAACGCCCTCAAGTACGGCCGTGTGCTGGACGAACCGGCGCGGGTGAAGCTGCGCGTCGAACGCCTGGAGCGCACCGCAGTGATCGACGTGATCGACCGCGGCCCGGGCATTCCGGAAACCGTTGCCGCACAACTGTTCCGCCCGTTCTATACCACCTCCGAACATGGCACGGGGCTAGGCCTGTACATCGCCCAGGAGCTGTGCCGCGCCAACCAGGCACAACTGGACTATGTCTCGGTGCCGGGTGGCGGCGCCTGTTTCCGGATCGTCCTGCAGGCACCCAACGGCTTGCTCGGGAAATAAGCAGGACGGTAAGGAGCGACATGCGCACGTTCGGCTGGCGGGATTGGCTGGTTCGCAGTGCCGGGCATCGTCAGTGCCGTGGGCATCAATGGCCGCAAACGATGGCGACACCTTGCCGCATTGAGCATGTGAGCTGCAGCGGTGGCCGCACCTCTCGCTGCGCCAGACCAGGGCCGAAGGGCTGCCGCCCGAGCGCAGCTCGCGCCAGTTGCAGCGCGTGTTACGCACCCAGTTCCGGCGCATCCCGCAAGGCGATGATCGGGCCAGCGAGCAGAATCAGCCGCTCACCGCGCGGCATCGCGCGACACAGGTCCGGCCCGAGTGGTGAAGCCTGAAATGGCTCACGCCCGCACGTCCCTTGCGGAGGTGGACTGACCCAGCGTTGGAAAGCACCGGCTCTTCCGCAGCTTGGGCTCCGCATACGCTGCCCACGCCGCCGCCGAGTCTCACAGCGATGAAGCGCAGTCGAGCTGCGTGCACCAAGTGAATCGTTGAGCCCGAAGGGCGCGGCAATTGTCGATTGTCATCGCGCTGGGCTATCGTGCGCAGGATGAACGAACCCAAAAGCGCCCTGGTTGTCGATGACGAGCGAGATATCCGCGAGTTGCTTGTTCTCACCCTGGGCCGCATGGGCCTGCGCATCAGCACCGCCGCCAACCTGGCCGAAGCGCGCGAGTTACTGGCCAACAACCCGTACGACCTGTGCCTGACCGACATGCGGTTGCCCGACGGCAACGGCATCGAACTGGTCACCGAAATCGCCAGGTACCACCCGCAGACCCCGGTGGCGATGATCACCGCCTTCGGCAGCATGGACCTGGCCGTGGAAGCGCTGAAGGCCGGCGCCTTCGACTTCGTGAGCAAGCCGGTGGACATCGGCGTGTTGCGTGGCCTGGTCAAGCACGCGCTGGAATTGAACAACCGCGACCGCCCCACCCCGCCACCGCCGCCACCGGAACAGGCCAGCCGCTTGCTGGGCGATTCGACCGCGATGGAAAGCCTGCGCGCCACCATCGGCAAGGTGGCGCGCAGCCAGGCGCCGGTCTATATCGTCGGCGAATCGGGCGTGGGCAAGGAGCTGGTGGCGCGCACCATCCACGAGCAGGGCGCGCGCGCGGCCGGCCCCTTCGTGCCGGTCAATTGCGGCGCGATCCCGGCCGAATTGATGGAAAGCGAGTTCTTCGGCCACAAGAAAGGCAGCTTCACCGGCGCACATGCCGACAAGCCGGGCCTGTTCCAGGCCGCACACGGCGGTACGCTGTTCCTGGACGAAGTGGCCGAGCTGCCGCTGCAGATGCAGGTCAAGCTGCTGCGCGCGATCCAGGAAAAGTCGGTGCGCCCGGTCGGCGCGTCGAGCGAAACCCTGGTGGACGTCCGCATCCTGTCGGCCACCCACAAGGACCTGGGCGACCTGGTCTCCGACGGCCGCTTCCGTCACGACCTGTACTACCGCATCAACGTGATCGAACTGCGCGTCCCGCCGCTGCGCGAACGCGGTGGCGACCTGCCGCAACTGGCCGCTGCCATCATCGCCCGGCTGGCGCACAGCCATGGCCGCCCGATCCCGCTTCTGACGCCCTCGGCGCTCGACGCGCTGGACCAGTACGGCTTCCCCGGCAACGTGCGCGAGCTGGAAAACATCCTCGAACGCGCCCTGGCCCTGGCCGAGGACGACCAGATCAGCGCCAGCGACCTGCGCCTGCCCGCCCACGGCGGCCACCGCCACGCCGCCGCCCCCGGCAGCGCCGCGGTCGAACCGCGCGAAGCCGTCCACGACATCGACCCGGCGTCCGCCGCACTGCCCTCCTATATCGAGCAGCTGGAGCGCGCCGCGATCCAGAAAGCGCTGGAAGAAAACCGCTGGAACAAGACCAAGACTGCCGCGCAGCTGGGTATCACGTTTCGGGCGTTGCGTTACAAGTTGAAGAAGTTGGGGATGGAGTAGGAAAGCTGGGAATCGGGAATCGGGAATCGTAACAGCGCAGGCGCAGGCCGCAGTGGTTCCCGCGGGAGACGCCGCCATGGCTCGGCTCATGCATGCATCACCTTGCCTGTAGCCCGCTGCAATGGTTGACGCTTATCCAGCCAAAAAGGCCCAGGACGTACAGATCCCAGGCTTTTCCCATTCCAGTTCCCGTTCCCCATTCCCGAATCCCCAATCCCTTCTCGATTCCAATCCCCGGCCTTTAGTCCTTGATTACGCGATCGATCTTGGCCAGGCGAGTCACCCGTGCGCAACCTTCATCAAAACCGCATGCCGCGGATCGCGGATACCGATCTTCTGCAAGGCCTCAGCGATTGCATCGCATTTACCACCGCCTCCTTCTCCCGCCTGCGGGAGAAGGTGCCCGAAGGGCGGATGAGGGCCGTCAGTCCTTGGTCACTCGATTGATCTCAGCCAAGCTGGTCACCCCGTGCGCAGCCTTCATCAACGCCGACTGCCGCAGATCGCGGATACCGATCTTCTGCGACGCCTCGACACTCTGCATCGCATGCCGCCCGCTCCCTTCTCCCGCCTGCGGGAGAAGGTGCCCGAAGGGCGGATGAGGGCGCTCAGTCCTTGGTCACTCGATTGATTTCAGCCAAGCTGGTCATCCCGTGCGCAGCCTTCATCACGCCGGCTGCCGCAGATCGCAGATCGCAGATACCAATCTCCTGCGACGCCGCGGCGATTGCATCGCATTACCCCCCTTCTCCCGCCTGCGGGAGAAGGTGCCCGAAGGGCGGATGAGGGCCCTCAGTCCTTGGTCACCCGATTGATCTCAGCCAAGCTGGTCACCCCGTGCGCAGCCTTCATCAACGCCGACTGCCGCAGATCGCGGATACCAATCTTCTGCGCGGCCTCGGCGATCTGTATTGCATTGCCGCCTTCCAGCACAATGGCGCCAATCTCATCGGTCATCGGCATCACCTGGTAGATACCGGTGCGCCCCTTGTAGCCTTCGGTGCATTCGTCGCAGCCCACCGCCTCATACAGTTCGATCCCGGCAGCGATCTGCTCTGGCGTAAAGCCTTCAGCAAGCAACGCATTTTCAGGCAGCGACGACTTGCGCTTGCAATGGTTGCACAACCGCCGCGCCAGGCGCTGCGCGATGACCAAGGTCACCGACGAGGTGATGTTGTACGGCGCGATCCCCATGTTCATCAAACGCGCGATGGTCTGCGGCGCATCGTTGGTATGCAGCGTCGACAGCACCATGTGACCAGTCTGCGCCGCCTTGATCGCAATCTCGGCCGTCTCCAGGTCGCGGATTTCGCCGACCATGATGATGTCCGGATCCTGGCGCAGGAATGAGCGCAGCGCCGCAGCAAACGTCATGCCGCGTTTGACGTTCTGCTGCACCTGATTGACGCCAGGCAGGCGGATTTCGACCGGATCCTCAGCCGTGGAAATATTACGGGTCTCATCATTGAGGATGCCCAGCGCCGTATACAGCGACACCGTCTTGCCCGAACCAGTCGGTCCGGTCACCAGCACCATGCCATAAGGCTTGTGGATCGCTTCCAGGAACAGCTTTTGCTGATCCGCCTCGTAGCCCAGCTTCTCGATACCCAACTTGGCCGCACTGGCATCCAGGATACGAAGCACCACCTTCTCACCAAACAAGGTCGGCAAGGTACTCACACGGAAGTCGATCTGCTTGGTCTTGGACAGATTGAGCTTGATGCGCCCGTCCTGCGGCACCCGTTTCTCGGCGATATCCAGCTGCGACATCACCTTCAAACGCGCCGCGATGCGCTGGTTCAGCTTCACCGGCGCCTTCGCCACGTTCTTCAGCAGTCCGTCGATGCGCAAGCGCACCCGATAGTCGTCTTCATAAGGTTCGAAATGGATGTCGGAGGCTCCCCGCCTGATCGCATCCACCAGCACCTTGTTAACGAACTTCACCACCGGCGTGTCGTCCCCCTTGGCATCGACCCCGGAATCCCCGCCGGCGCCCATGTCCTCGTCCCCGGCCGACACATCCAGATCACCCATGTCGTCGTCGTCGCTTCCCAGCGACGAACCAAGCGACGCATTGCTGGCCTGCCATTGCTCAAGTGTCCGGCGGATCTGATCCTCGTCAACAAGAATCGCCTCAACTACCAGGTTTGTATGAAACTTGATGTCATCCAGCGCCCGGGTCTGAGTCGGATTGCTCACCCCCACGAACAACCGGTTGCCGCGCTTGAACAGCGGCAGCACTTGGTACTTTTGGAGCAACTCTTCACTAACCAGCTTGAGGGCACTTTGGCTGGCGTCGAACGCTGATACGTCCAGCAAGGGCATGCCAAACTCAACCGCATTCGCGGCGGCCAGCTGTGCCGCGCCTACGACCTTGTTCTGGGCAAGCCATATTGGGAGTGGCAGCTTGGCTGCAGCTGCTTTCTCCATTGCATCGCGAGCAACGGCTTCATCCAGCGCTCCGTCTTGGACCAAGCGGCGCGCTAGGCCAGTGATTCCGACAAGGTTAGCGGTACTGACAACGTTCATTCGTATCCTTTACTGAGTCCGAGGCGCCGTGCATGGCGACCGAGGCATCGAATCTGAGATGACATCGTAACCGCCTAATCCCTTATGTACTCTGGCAAACCATCCAACAGCCCTAGAAGATCTGCGCACGATGCCAACGCCAGGCACTATCGATGATGCTGGTCATATTCTGCCATTGGCACCTCCAGCCCAGAACATGTCGGGCCTTAGCGCTGGATGCCACAAGTCGCGCCGGGTCACCGGGCCGTCGTCCGACCAGTTCAAATGGCACGGGTCGCCCTACAACCTGCTCAGCCGCTGCGACGATATCCATGACGGAATAGCCCTGCTCGCTGCCCAAATTGAATTGATGCGCCCCTGGACTGCGCTCAAGAAAAGAAACTGCAAGCGCATGAGCACTAGCAATGTCTTGGACGTGCAAGTAATCACGGATACAGGTGCCATCCTCCGTGGGGTAGTCCGTGCCAAATACTTTCAGCGGTGGCGCTCGTCCCGCGGCTGCCCTTAAAGCGTTGGGGATCAGGTGAGTCTCGCATACGTGTGCTTCACCAATGCCATGCTCAGCCAATGCACCTGCGGCATTGAAGTAGCGGAGTGACACTGAGGACAGGCCATAGGCCATCCACGCATCGGCCAGAATACGTTCTACCATTAACTTACTGGAGCCATATGGCGTGATCGGATGCATCGGTTGCTGCTCATCGATCAGCACCATCGGTGATTGCCCAAAAACCGCCGCAGTAGAAGAGAACACCAACTTGCCGACATCCTGCCGGCGCATCTGCGCGAGAAGGTTCAATGTGCCCGTCACGTTGTTTTGATAGGTCGTCAGTGGATCGTCCACGGATGCTGCCACCAGCGACTTAGCGGCAAAATGCATTACAACGTCGTAAGTACGTTTTGCGAAAACGGGCGCGAGCGACGCCTCATCCAGCAGATCTGCCTGAATAAGTTCTCCCCACTTCACTGCCTGCCGATGGCCGGTTGAAAGATTGTCCAGCACAGTCACTGAGTGCCCTTGGTCGGCTAGCCACTGCGACATATGGCTGCCGATGTACCCAGCCCCCCCACAGACAAGGACGTTCCACATCTGGCTGACTCCACGTTCGGTCAATCATTCCCTAGAATTCTGCATATCGCCCCAGCTAGGGGGCCGCTCACTACTTGGCGCTGCTTTAACCTGTGCGTGGGCATACCCTTCCAAGCCAGCTGATCACACGCGACCCTTGCCATCGTTAACGATCAGAATCTGATCCATCACCATCTCGGCCTCCCACCGTCGAATGATACTAGCTGTGGCAAGGGTGCACGAGATTACTTTCCGTAAAATATCTACTAGCGCTGGCGACGGACGTCACGCCCCTCCCTATTTGCGCATTGCCCCATTGACAAACCTATTCTGCCGCAACGCTCATCGACCCGTCGCCCCTACCTTCCTTGACCACTGTAGGCTCAGCAGTCAAGCTGGCACGATTTCTAATGCCCACTCAGTGCAGAGAGTCGGGCTGAACGACCTCTTGTTTTCGTCCACTACTGGGCAGCCTGCGAGCAGCCGGCACCCCTTAGCCAGCATATTCCACTGAGACCTGCAGGCCCCCCATTGAAAACTGAAGACGCGTCATACTCAAGCCACCTGCAATCACGCTCTTCCGCTTGGTGGAAGCGGGTCCTGCCAGTGCAGTACCCATATCAACGGCTCGTGCGTCGTATCTTCCCCAAAGGATGCATTCTGGATGTCGGCTGTGGCTTCGGGCGACTGTTGAAAGTTCTCCCGCCAGGCTCCGTTGGCGTTGATCACAATATCGACATGGTAGGTGCTGCGCGCTTGCGCGGCCTGGACGTGGTCGATACAACAGCCTTCGGTCAACGATTCCATGCATCGGGGGCTTGTTTCGACGGTCTCCTCTGTGCCCATATGGTCGAACACCTAACCGCTCAGCAAGGGCACGAGATCTTGTCGGGGTATTTGACCAAGTTACGGCCTGGCAGCAAGGTCTTGCTGATCACCCCTCAAGCACGTGGCTACAGAGCAGACCCCACTCACTTGAGCTACTACAACCTGGCGGCGCTGATGGAATTTGCAGATCGCTTGGGCTTACAGGAAATTGAAGGCATTTCGTATCCATTCCCAGAATGGGCTGGAAGTTGGTTTACCTATAACGAGAACATCGTGACCGCGCGCATCGTGGACTAAGGATCAACCGCGATAGGCAATCAGCAATACGCCCGCAGATATCAGACACATGCCCAACCACTGCGCCATGGATAGCCGCTCTGCATAAAAAATCCAGCCTGCCAAGCCAACAACCAAGTAAAAGAACGAACCAGAAATTGCGAAAGCTACAGCCATCTTCTCCCTGCTTAGCACCAATAGCCAAATCACATAGCCGCAGACCTGGATTGCGAGCGCCAACCAAGCGAACGGATTACTCACGACATGAGGGATAAAATCCAACACCCCCCCCTGCATGGCAAGCCGGGCCTCTGGCGCTCCCACGACGCGTTTCAGCAGCAACTGGGCAACCAACGTGCACATCGTACTAGCGGCCACAAGCAAGTAGAGAAAACTCTTCAACTGTCATACCCGGAATGAGAGAACCGATAGAAAAACAAAATGAGTGAGGCCAACCAGGACGGCCATAGCGAATCAAAAACTAGCCGATCCTCAGTCAGGCGCGCCCCATCGGATATACACTGACTAGTAGCGCTTTGCATATGAACGCGACGAGTGAGCAAGCAATGCTTGAGGCGAACAACAGTTTTTCGCTCAGATAGTTGCAACCAAGCTATCCAGTCCATGTTGGTACGCAGATCTTCGCGAAAACGAAATATTCTGCATTGCCTGCGATTGAGTGTGACTGAAGCACATATCACAGGATTGCCGAAGCCGAGCAAAAGACGCCGTTTTATGCGCCCCCTCACTTGATGCCCAGGCCAAGTCGCCAAAGACACCATCACCTGCTTAACCCAGTGATTGAATGGAAACTTGCGCTTGCTACCGTCCCCCCATACCTCATCGCTATCACAGAAAGCGAACACCGCCTTCTCATTCCTGGAAAATGCCATCAGTGTCTGGGCGGCAAAGCTGGGAGAATACAGGTCATCCTGATGCACCAATGTCACTAGATCCGTATCGGTAGCATCGAGCGCCTCATTCCAGTCACGACCGATTCCGCGATTGGGACCATGCACGTGAAGACTCGCACCAAATGAACTGGCAATCACGGAAAGCCCATCAAACGGGGTCGAAGTGGAGATGACCACCGGCGAAGGCCGCGTCTGCGCGGCCAACGAACGCAGGCAATCGACGAGATGCGGCGACTGCCCGTGCGCGACTACGACAAAGCTATGTGTCAGCGGCACTTCAAGTCTCGGTACGCGACGGCTGGCGGATAGCCTCGATGACGAATGCAGAAAGCCCCAACTCGCCTCCAACCGCCAGTAAAGTCACCGACGGGATAACGAGGCGCATCATCGCTCGCGGATCTAGCGCTCCAAAATCATGCGCCGCCCAGGTAGTTAATGCATAGCCGGACAGCCCCAAACCTGCCAGAAATGCCGCACTTGCCAGAAGCAGCCCAACTTCCAGGCTAAAATGCGTAGCGAACCACTTGGTAAAGTCACTTTCGGGCAACCAACCGCGCTGGGCACCCACATAGCGAGTGAGTAAGGCGAACAGTAGCATTTGCACACCAAGTGTAATGGCAGCACCTGAGTAAGACAGGGTATGGATATCCAGTCCAAGACCTCCTACAAGCCACGAATGTGCGCCGATAGCGATCATCGCCACCAGTCCCATCAGGGTCAGAAGCGCACCGGGAAGTAGAAATAACCAACGCGGACTATGCAGCAGCAGAAATTTCAAATGTCGCCAACCATCACGCCAAGTCCGTAAGTGAGGAGGACGACCACGCTTATCTCTGTGTAAGGTCACGGGCACTTCATTGATACGCAATCGATGCAATGCGCTCTTGACAACCATCTCACTGGCGAACTCCATACCGTCCGAGTTTAGGCGCAAACTGCGAATCGCATCGGCACGAAAACCGCGAATACCGCAGTGGAAATCGCCAATATTGTTACGGTAAAACAGCCGACCGAGGAAACTCAGTACTGGATTGCCGAGATAGCGATGCAGGAAAGGCATCGCCTGCGACTCGATACCGCCTTGAAAGCGATTGCCCATCACCAAGTCAGAACCATTACGCAGTGCTTGCAGCATACCCATGAGTGCGGAGAAGTCGTAACTGTCATCAGCGTCGCCCATGATCACGTAGCGACCGCGCGCATGCGCGATCCCGCTACGCAACGCAGCGCCGTAACCCCGTCGAGCCACTGACACCACCCGCCCGCCCGCCGACTCGGCCAATGCCTGAGACCCATCGGTGGAACCATTGTCCGCTACCAATACCTCACCTCTCACGCCAAAAGTGGCCAAGAAGCCGAGTGCCTTGTGCACGCACAGCGCTACGCTATTAGCCTCATTGAGGCACGGCATCAGCACCGTCAACTCGAATGCCTCATCGACCGCCGCCTCTTCTGCAATCTCACTCATGCTGCCCTACCTCCGCTGCAAATCCCTTGTAGCCGCGCAACCCGCCATAGGGTAGTCGGCAATCAAACTTCTTGAGGTCTTCTTTCCACGTCTCTGGGGTGCCAAGCACCACTCCGTTGAACTGCCCGGTAAGCAGATAGGAGATGTAATGCTTGTCATAACTGACGATGAGCACTGCACTGTCGTATTTAGGATATACGCGCACCCATACGTCCCCTACTAGCTCGATCTGAGGTCGACGCGGCACGAACAGATCTCCACATTTATCCTCAAAAGCGTTCATGATCTGTTCGGCCCTCGCCCTTGGGACAGCGTACCGCGTTGGCGAACGCACTGCATCGCAGATCAACAGGTCCTGGCCGCGCGGCATGGATAAATTACGATTGAGACCTATGCGATAACCGGGAGCCTTGTTCACGGCCACAGCAATACAACTACCCGGCACGATGCGCAACGATACCCGGTCCAAGTAGCTGTCCCCCTGCTCCACCAATCGCGGAACACCAATTTTCTGGTCCAGCAATTCAGGCTTCTGCAGGACCACTTTGGCTCGGCCGCCAAATCTGTCTAAAAGACGCCAAAAAGGAACAGAAGCCGGACCAGTGCTGGGCACAGTAAAATGCCCATTGTTCAAATGGACGAAAGACGAGTCTGGATGCAAATACGGCACCAGATTCGATTGCGACTGCAACGCCAGCGAAATGAACAGCGCCGGACGATTCCGCAGGCTAGCCGGCACATCAACTGACAACCACTCCTGTGCCCATTCTTGGCTGCGCCAGCGGATGATCCGTGCATCCCAGGTCATGAATAATTGAAAGAGCAACACCAACCACACCACAAGAACCGCGAAGCGTTTCACACACAATGCATTGAGCAGCAAAGCCAATACTGGACCAGCCAACAAGAACAGCGGCAACCCATAACGGGCATTGCCTGAGGTAAAAGCCCACAGCACCGCAGAAACTACGCAGAACAGGAGCAACTGTACCGTGGGAGTAGCTGCCTCCAGCACCGGACGACGACAGCGCATCAACACGAGTAGCCACTTCCCGGCCAACGCGAGACCAACAGTGACAACCGCCAAAGGCACGATCGTCGGGGCTGGCAGCTCCAGATGCGCCCAAGAGGTGTACCGCGCCAGATCCAGCGGGATGGTCACGAATTCCTGGAAATCTGCTGGTACAAACCGGCCCACCGACTGGGATTGAGTGGGAATCAACGGCGACTGAAACAAGCCATTGAAAAAAGGAAAAACCGGGTTGCCGGTCAAGGCATACAGCTTGTAGCTCCAATACCCCTGGAACACCGCTAAACCCAGCGCGCCGCCCGCAGCAAAGTAGACGCACTGACGCACGCCCTCGCGCGCCCCCAAGTGCCTTAACGCCAATAGCAGCACTGGCAGCATCGCCATTGCAAAAACAACATTGGAAAGCTTGATGGCAAGTGCGGCGGCGATGAAGACCCCGGCGCCAAATTGCCGCCGCGGCGTAGAGGGAGACAGGGCCAACCAGACGGCGCCCAGCACACAGGCTGAACCGATGGGATCGGTAAAGGTGCTACCCAGATGCGAAAGCAGGAGGGGCGAGACCATGCCCAACACACAGCCCGGAATCAGCACACTGGTCAGTGAAGGGCTAAGGCGCGCCAAATGCCTGCAGATCAGCAGCAAGAAAATGCCGTTCATGGCATGCAACGTCGCCAGCAGCAAGCCAGTGGCGATGCTGTTAAAGCCGGCCAATTGGGTCAACGCGAAGGGCAGGAACCCGATCGGGTTCATATAACCTTGTAGGCCGGCCGCGAAGTAGTCTTGTGCCAGCCGATCATGGAACAACAGGTAGGCCGAATATGCGTGGTAGCTCAAGTAATCCCAGGGCGTGTCACGACCGGCCTTGAGTACTAAAATCATGGCAGCAAGGACAATGAACGTGCAATACAGCGCAAAACCTTCTGGCCTATGCCAGGAAAGTCGTTTGGAAATTTGCGGTTGAATTCCTGGAGCCATCAGAAAGAGTCCGATCTTGAAATTCCTAATCGTTACAGAGCACTGATACAGCGCAAAAAAAGAGCCCCGCATCGCGGGGCTCTTTTGATTACCCGATTTTCAAGTGCATATTAAAAATTGGCTGCACAGGCTACCGTCAAACGATCACGGACCCTGGCAGGTACCCGGACGATACTTAGCGGGAATCGAGCCACCACAAGTCCAATCGATCTGCTGGGTGGTAGCGTTCATGTTGGCAGTGAGAGTGATATTACCTGACACACTCGGGATGCCCTGTGCTGTGGCAGTGATCTTAGAGCCATCCCAGGCGATGCCATTGACATACTTTGAGGACTGCGTTTCAGGTGTCCAGCTGGCATTCGGCAGCGCGCCGGTACCGGCAGCAAACTCGGCGACAGCGGTACGAGCCGAGGAAGCAGCCAAGATCACTTCGGACACCTTCGCCTTCTTCGTGTAGTCGGAATAGGCCGGCAGCGCGATAGCAGCCAGGATGGCGATGATCGCAACAACGATCATCAATTCGATCAGGGTAAAGCCCTGCTGATTCTTCTTCATGAGTACATCCCCTAGAGAGTGAGTTGGTGAAACGGCTTTTGCGGGACTTCCGACGTCAGCAACATCGCGCCCTGCGGGAGGTCCTGCCAAAAATTAAAGCAAATTGCGTGCCAACTTTACACCGATACACCGGGAAGAGATGTCGTACCGATGTTCGGCAGTTGTGGCAAGGAATGTAAGTCGAATGGGAAAAATCTGCTACTCACCCTACGAAGTGACGCCAAGCGTCACTTCCCGACAAAACGGGTGGTAAAGAGCGGTCACTGTAGGCCTACTAAACATGTCGACCAATTCGGCAAGAGCAACCGTGGGTAAGTTTTAAGGCCCGCCCGTGCCAGGCTCGCAGGAACCAGCTACCATGAGCACTTACTCCGGCCTGGGGATGGCTGGACTTGGGGAATGAACATGTCCGCAACGCGCAGTGCCATCAAAAAACAGCCTATCGACCGCAGCACAAGCTTGGTGCAGACCTTTGTGTGGGAGGGCATAGACAAACGCGGCGTCAAGATGAAGGGCGAGCAATTGGCAAAGAACGCCAACTTCCTCCGGGCCGATCTACGACGCCAAGGGATTGTGCCGAGCATCGTTAAGCCCAAGCCAAAACCACTTTTCGGCAGTGCTGGCAAGCCAATCAAACCGAAGGACATCGCGTTCTTCAGCCGCCAGATGGCAACAATGATGAAGTCGGGCGTGCCTATTGTCGGCTCGCTTGAGATCATTGGCGATGGACAAAAGAACCCAAGGATGAAAAAGCTGGTCGGGGAAATCCGCACCGACATCGAAGGTGGATCATCCCTATACGAATCCATCAGCAGGCACCCGGTCCAGTTCGACGAGCTCTACCGCAACCTGATCCGCGCTGGCGAAGGCGCTGGCGTACTCGAGACGGTTCTAGATACAATTGCGACGTACAAGGAAAATCTGGAAGCACTCAAATCCAAGATCAAGAAAGCCTTGTTTTACCCCGCAATGGTCGTCGCAGTATCGATCATTGTAAGCGCCATCCTATTGATCTTCGTCGTACCCCAGTTCGAGGCCGTGTTCCGCGAATTCGGCGCCGAATTACCAGCGTTCACGCAGATGATCGTTGCTGCCTCGAATGTAATGGTGTCTTACTGGTGGGTGATGCTGATTTTAAGTGTAGGCTCCGTGGTCGGCTTCCTCTTTGCCTATAAGCGATCGCCAAGAATGCAGCATGGCATGGACCGGGTGATTTTGAAGGTGCCGGTGATCGGACAGATCATGCATAACAGCGCTGTCGCGCGCTTCGCGCGCACTACGGCCGTCACCTTTAAAGCTGGTGTCCCATTGGTGGAAGCGCTAGGCATCGTCGCCGGCGCCACTGGCAACAAGGTCTACGAAGAAGCCGTGCTGCGCATGCGCGATGATGTATCGGTCGGCTACCCGGTCAACATGGCCATGAAGCAGATCGGACTGTTCCCTCACATGGTGGTGCAGATGACCGCTATCGGCGAAGAGGCCGGTGCGCTGGACACCATGCTGTTCAAGGTTGCCGAGTATTTCGAACAACAGGTCAACGATTCTGTGGACGCGTTGAGCAGTCTGCTAGAGCCGATGATCATGGTCTTCCTTGGCACCATCGTCGGCGGCATGGTCATCGGCATGTATCTTCCGATCTTCAAACTCGGCGCAGTGGTTGGATAAGACGTAATGGCATTTCTCGACCAGCATCCCGGTCTCGGCTTTCCTGCCGCGGCCGGACTGGGACTGCTGATCGGCAGCTTCCTGAACGTGGTGATCCTGCGCTTGCCCAAGCGCATGGAGTGGCAGTGGCGGCGCGATGCGCGCGAGATCCTGGAGCTGCCGGACATCTATGAGCCACCGCCGCCGGGGATCGTGGTGGAGCCCTCGCACGACCCGGTCACCGGCGACAAGCTCAAGTGGTGGGAGAACATCCCGCTTTTCAGCTGGCTGATGTTACGCGGCAAGTCGCGCTACAGCGGCAAACCGATCTCGATTCAGTACCCCCTGGTGGAGTTGCTGACGTCCATCCTGTGCGTGGCCAGCGTCTGGCGCTTCGGCTTCGGTTGGCAAGGCTTCGGCGCGATCGTTCTGAGCTGCTTTTTGGTGGCGATGTCGGGCATCGACCTGCGCCACAAGCTGCTGCCGGACCAGTTGACTTTGCCGCTGATGTGGCTGGGCCTGGTCGGCTCGATGGACAACCTCTATATGCCGGCCAAACCCGCCCTGCTGGGCGCGGCGGTAGGCTATGTGTCGCTATGGACCGTGTGGTGGTTGTTCAAGCAGCTCACCGGCAAGGAAGGCATGGGCCACGGCGACTTCAAGCTGCTGGCCGCGCTTGGTGCGTGGTGCGGGTTGAAAGGCATCTTGCCGATCATCCTGATCTCCTCGCTGGTCGGCGCCATCCTGGGCTCGGCCTGGCTGGTGGCCAAGGGCCGCGACCGCGCCACCCCGATCCCGTTCGGCCCCTACCTCGCCATCGCCGGCTGGGTGGTGTTCTTCTGGGGCAACGACCTGGTGGACGGCTACCTGCACTTCGCAGGCCTGCGTTGACCAGGGCACGACGATGAGCGACTTCATCGTCGGCCTCACTGGCGGCATTGCCTCCGGCAAGAGCGCCCTCGCCGCCGAGTTCGAGAAGCTGGGCGCGCCGGTTGTCGACGCCGATACTGTTGCACGGCAGGTTGTCGCGCCGGGCCTCATCCTTGATGCAATCACGGCCCGTTTTGGTCGAGGCATCTTGTTGCCGGATGGCACGCTGGACCGGCAGACCTTACGCAAAATCGTCTTCGGCGATGCAGCCCAACGCAGAGCACTAGAGGCGATCACTCATCCTGCCATCCGCGCTGAGCTGCAACGCGCCGCACAGGAAGCTGTGGGCCCTTACGCCATCGTCGCAATCCCCTTGCTGACCGAAGCGGGTGGCCGAGCAACTTATTCCTGGCTGGACCGCATTCTTGTCGTCGACGTGCCGGTGGAACTTCAACACGCTCGCCTGATGCAGCGCGATGGCGGTACATCGGCACTGGCTGATCAGATGATTGCTGCCCAAGCCTCTCGCGAACAGCGGTTGGCCATCGCCGACGACATCGTCAGCAACGAGGGCAATGCGGAACTGTTAGCGCAAAGCGCTCAACGATTGGATGCGGTTTACAGAAACGCGCTTCAAGCACGTCGAAGCCAGCTCTGAGCGCCTGAAAACTCTGTATTCGAAATTCCGCTGCGGTGAATCTGCAGTCATTGCCGCCTCGCACAGCGTGCACGCCCACGCGGTGCACGGCAGGTAGAGTGTCTACGAAGTAGAGCGCGGCCGGTCGCACAGCCAGCGGGTTCCCAGCGTGCGCCTGCGCGGGCTGTGGCCGGAGCAGTTGGGGTTTTCGGTTGGCTGCAAGCTGCAGATCACGGCGCGCGAGGGCGAACTGGTGGTGACGGTGGTCGAGCGCTGAGCTGTGTTTTGGTGCGGTTGTTGGCTGAAGCCGCTGCCTTGGGGCGCTATGGGCAAGGCT
Organism: Xanthomonas sp. NCPPB 1068; assembly: GCF_041479385.2. NCBI lineage: Bacteria > Pseudomonadati > Pseudomonadota > Gammaproteobacteria > Lysobacterales > Lysobacteraceae > Xanthomonas > Xanthomonas sp. NCPPB 1068. Next base: position 3,557,593 of record NZ_CM192986.1, read on the forward strand.
GTCGCGCCCGGGTGCGCTCCTACGGGAGTGCGGGTGGTTGGTCAGCGATGGAAGGCCAGTGTGGCGATGACGCCGCGCTCCTGGCCTGGGCGCACGCTGACGCGCCAGCCGTACAGGTCGCACAGGCGGCTGACGATCGACAGGCCGATGCCGCCGCCTTGCGAGTGGCCGGCGTGGGTGCCGCGGTAGCCGCGCTGGAACAGCTTGGCGGCGTCTTCTTCGCTCAGGCCGGGGCCGGAGTCGATCACCTCGACGGCATCGGCCAATACGCGCACGCGCACTTGGCCGTCCTGGGTGTATTTGACCGCGTTGCCGATCAGGTTGCCCAGCGCCACCGACAGGGCAGATTCGGGGGCGTCGATGACCAGGTCGCGTTCGCCTTCCAGCAGCAACTCCAGTGGTTTGCCGCCGAGCTGGGCGCGGTGCGCGTCGATCAGTTGTTCGGCTACCTTGGCCACGTTGCTACTGCCCTGCCCGCGTTCGTTGCGCGAGAGCAGCAATAGCGAGCCGATCAGGTCACTACATTGCTGTTCGGCGCGCTGGATGCGCTGCAACCGCTGCAGCACCTTTTCGTCGAGATTGGGCTTGGTGAGCAGTAGTTCTGTGGCGCCGCGGATCACTGCCAGCGGGGTACGCAGTTCATGGCTGACATCGGCATTGAACTCGCGATCGCGCTGCACCACCTCGGTGAGGCGCGCGGAGTAATCGTCCAGCGCCTCGGCGAGCTGGCCCACTTCGTCATCGGGGAAATGCGCGGCCAGCGGCTTGGGCTCGCTGGTGCCGCCGCGGTAGGCGCGCAGGCGTGCGGCCAGGTCCGACACCGGGCGCATCACCTTGGACGCCGACCACCAGCCGATCAATAGCGAAAACCCGCTGAACACCAGTACCGACAGCATCAGGGTGCGCTTGAGCTGAATCTCGCCCTTGAGCGTCTGGGTCATGTCATAGGCAAGGAAGAACCACTCGCTGGGCGTCTTGCGCACAGCCAGTTTGTACGAGTACGCATTGCCGTTTTCGTCTACGCCGGAAATGGTGTGGATGCCATCGGGAAACTGGTACCACTCCGGCTGCTCGAGGCGCAGCGCTTCGAACTTGTCGCTCTTGACCACGCGCCCACGCATCTGCTGTACCGGCAGATCCGGATTGTGCAGCGGGTCGGAATAGAACCGCTGCGCGAATGCGTCGATGTTGCGGTTCATCACGTCTTCGACCAACTGATTTTCCACGCGCGCGCGTGCCCAGTTGGTGGCGAAGGCGAACAGTGTGGTCAGGCAGAAGCCCAACAACACGAACGACAGGATGATGCGGCTACGCAGGCGCCGCCGGTAGCGGCCACGCCTGCGCGCCGGGCGCGCGCTTGTGCGTTCAGGCATCAGGCGACGCGATGCGGTAGCCGATGCCGTGACGGGTCTGGATCATCGGCACGTCGAAGGGCTTGTCGACCACCGCACGCAGGCCATGGATATGCACGCGCAACGAATCCGAATCCGGCAGCTCTTCACCCCAGACGCGGGTTTCCAGCTCCTGGCGGGTGACCACGGCCGGCGAAGCTTCCATCAGCGCCTGCAGGATCTTCAGCGCGGTCGGATTGAGCTGCAGCAGCTTGCCGCGGCGGCGCACTTCCAGCGTGTCCAGGTTGTATTCCAGGTCGCCGGTTTCCAGCACGCGGGTGTGCACGCCCTTGCCGCGACGCGACAGTGCGTTGAGGCGCACTTCCACTTCCTGCAGCGCGAACGGCTTGATCAGGTAGTCGTCCGCACCGGAGTCGAAGCCGGCCAGCTTGTTGTCCAGCGAGTCGCGCGCGGTAAGCATCAGCACCGGGGTCTGCTTGCGTGCTTCGTTGCGCAGCTTGCGGCAGACTTCGATGCCGTCCATGCCGGGCAGGTTGAGATCCAGCACGATGGCGTCGAACTCGTGCACCACGGCCAGGTGCAGGCCGGTCACGCCATCGGCGGCGAAGTCCACGGTGTGCCCACGGTCTTCGAGATAATCGCCCAGGTTGGCGGCGATATCGCTGTTGTCTTCAATCACTAGAATTCGCACTGGAACCTCATTCGTTAAACTGTTTTTAGCGCTGGCGCCGAGAAATATCGTGTCATTCACAGTGGTCAGACTGCACGCCAGGCGAGCGTCATGCACTGCTTCGTACTCATCTGCACACCAGGTGCTCGCTCGCGCCAGCGTTCTGCCGGCCATCTTCGCTTGCCCTGGACAAAATTCGGGTGACGAGCTCCGGAGGGTTGCAGGTGGCTATTGGCTGGTTTGGCTGCAGCTCCTGTCGCTCCGGCTGCGCCACCAATACCGCTCCCACTCCGACCAGGCACCCCGCTACCTTAGCGCGCTGTTCCTGACTGACATCGGAGCCATTACTTGCTTGCCCCCTGTCGCTATGCCTGTGCCTTACCCGCAGCCGGCAGCGTGCCTGCGCGGTCGGCGACACCGACGTGACGCGCGCTGATCGCGCGCACGGCAGTAACACGTTCAATTGCCTCGCCATACGACCCTTCCCTGCGTCTGACCGGATTTAACAATTGGGGAATGTAGACGCGAACCTCCGGAGCAGCAAGCCATCCACAAAAAGGCCCAAGTGCGACACCGCACTTGGGCCAAAAGTTCATCCCGATCACCGTCACTGCCGAGAGCGGAGCTACGGTTGGGAGAGGCTAGCGAGCAAAGGATTAGATTTTAGTTAAATTTTCGATAAGGCCATCGAGGCGCAGATCAATGGACGGACTGCTCCAGGTGCTGGATGATCGCCGCCGCCACATCGACGCCACAGACCCCTTCCACCCCCTCCAGCCCGGGGGTGGAATTGACTTCGAGCACCAGCGGACCGCGTTTGGAGCAAATGAGGTCTACCCCGGCCACCGCCAGGCCCAGCGCGCGCGCCGAGCGTACCGCGACCTCCTGCTCCTGCTCGGTGGCCTGCGCCACCGCGGCGGTCCCGCCCAGGTGCAGGTTGGAGCGGAAGTCGCCCTCGGCCGCCTGCCGGCGCATGGCCGCAACGACCCGGTCGCCGACCACGAAGCAGCGCAGGTCCGCACCTTCGGCTTCGCCGATGAACTCCTGCACGATGAAGTTGGCATAGAGCCCACGCAGTGCCTCGACCACGCCGCGCGATGCGCTGGCCTTTTCGGTAAGGATCACCCCGGCCCCCTGGGCGCCTTCGTTCAACTTCACCACATGCGGCGGCGGGCCGAGCATGGACAACAGGTCCTGGGTATCGTCGGGGTTGTCGCCGAACACAGTGACCGGCATGTCGATGCCCTGCGCGGCCAGCAGCTGGTGTGCACGCAACTTGTCGCGCGAACGCAGGATGGCGTCGGAGGGATTGGGCGTGTAGGTGCCCATGAATTCAAGTTGGCGCAGCACCGCGGTGGCGTAGCGCGTCACCGAGGCCCCGATGCGTGGGATCACCGCATCGAACCCGGTGATCGGCTTGCCCTTGTAGTGCAGGCTGAAACCGTCGGCAGCGATGCGCATGTAGCAGCGCAGCGGGTCGAGGATGCGCACGGTGTGGCCACGCTTGCGTGCGGCTTCGATGAGCCGCCGGGTCGAGTACAACTTGCTGTTGCGCGAAAGAATGGCGATTTTCATCGCAGCAGGGACACGGCGCGGCCTGGACATGGTCGGAGTCTGATGACGAGGTGACCCAAGTCCACGCATATGCCGGTCGCGCGCGCGCAGGACGCCTATGCCCTGCTCGCGCCGCGTGACCCGGTATGCGACGGCCCCGAGGATGGAAACGCGCAAGCGTTTCGGCGGTGTTGCAGCAACGCAAACGCTGCGCAGCCTCAACCGGATCGATGCTAGCAGGGCGCGCGCGCAGCGCTCAAGCAGCACGCACCCTTCGACTCGGTCGACGGCCCGCAGCCTGCGCATTGCCGGTCGCGGCGCGTCGTGCGTCACTGCTCGCTTGCGGCTGCCATTGGTGACGCACAAGCGAGCGCCACTGCTCCACTGCGTGACAATGCCCTTGACGGCGCACGGTCTGGCGCCCGCCCTCACGCCGCACCCGTATTGCCGTAACGCGTTTTGCACAGTTGAAACCGCAATGCTTGAGCCTCCTCAATGCCGGCATGCCGGCGCACCCGAGACTCTCCATGCGACGTCCAGCAAGCGCGGCTTATGCCAACCCCTCCCGCATCCGTCAGGGGCGCCCGTTCCCCCGCGGTGCCGTCTTCGATGGCAAGGGCACCAACTTTGCGCTTTTCTCCGCGCATGCCACACGTGTGGAGCTGTGCCTGTTCGACGAACACGGCAACGAAACCCGCGTCGACCTTCCCGAATACACCAACGAAATCTGGCATGGCTACCTGCCCGATGCCAAACCCGGTCAGCGCTACGGCTACCGCGTGCATGGCCCCTACGAGCCGACCGAAGGCCATCGCTTCAACCACAACAAGCTGCTGCTCGACCCGTATGCGCGTGAACTGGAAGGTGACCTGATCTGGGCCGACGAGCTCTATGGCTACACCGTCGGCCACCCGGACGGCGACCTGAGCTTCGATGAGCGTGACAGCGCTCCGTTCATGCCCAAATGCGTGGTGGTCGAAGACACCTACGATTGGGGCGACGATGCACGCCTGCTCAAGCCGTGGAACGAGACGGTCATCTACGAAACCCACGTGCGCGGCTACACCATGCGCAACCCGCAGGTGCCCGAAGCGGTACGTGGCACGTTCGCCGGCCTGGCGCAGCCGCAGGTGTTGCAGTACATCAAGGACCTGGGCATCACCGCGGTCGAACTGCTGCCGGTGCACGCCTACCTGGACGACCAGCATCTGCTGGACAAGGGCCTGCGTAACTACTGGGGCTACAACACCATCGGCTTCTTCGCACTGAAGTCGCGCTACCTCTCCAGCGGCCATCGCGATGAATTCCGCGACATGGTCAAGGCCATGCACAAGCAAGGCCTGGAAGTGATCCTGGACGTGGTCTACAACCACACTGCAGAAGGCAGCGAGCTGGGCCCGACACTTTCGTTCAAGGGTATCGACAACGCCAGCTACTACCGCCTTGCCGAAGACAAGCGCTATTACATCAACGACACCGGCACCGGCAATACGCTGAATCTGAGCAATTCGCGGGTGATCCAGTTCGTCAACGATTCGCTGCGCTACTGGGCCGGCGAGATGCACGTGGACGGCTTCCGTTTCGACCTGGCCACCATTCTTGGCCGCGAGCCAAGCGGCTTCGACCAACGTGGTGGCTTCCTGGATGCCTGTAATCAGGATCCGCTGCTGTCGGAGGTCAAGCTGATTGCCGAGCCGTGGGACTGTGGCCCGGGCGGGTACCAGGTAGGCCACTTCCCGCCGGGCTGGTCGGAGTGGAACGACAAGTTCCGCGACAACGCACGCGAATTCTGGAAAGGCGAAGACGGCAAGCTGGCCGAGTTTGCCACCCGCTTCACCGGCTCGGCCGACCTGTTCGACCGCCGGGGTCGCCGCCCGTGGGCGTCGGTGAACTTCATTACCGCGCATGACGGCTTCACCTTGCGCGACCTGGTCAGCTACAACGAGAAGCACAACATCGACAACGGCGAAGACAATCGCGACGGCTCGTCCAACGATGGCTCGTGCAACTACGGCGAAGAAGGCGAGACCGACAACGCCGACATCCTGCAGATCCGCGAGCGGCAGATGAAGAATCTGCTGGCTACGCTGCTGTTGTCGCAGGGCACGCCGATGATGCTGGCCGGCGACGAGCGTGCGCAGTCGCAAGGCGGCAACAACAACACGTATTGCCAGGACAATGAAATCACCTGGCTGGACTGGGAAAACGATCCGACCGACGGCCGTCTTACCGACTTCGTCAAGGCATTGACCCGGCTGCGCAAGCGCTACCCGATCCTGTCGCGCGGCCGTTTTCTCAACGGGCAGTACAACGAAGAAGCCGGCCTGCGCGATCTCACCTGGCTCAATCCGGGCGGCACCGAGATGGAGGATGCGCACTGGACCGACGCAGGCGCGCGTTCGGTCGGTTTGCTCCTGGAAGGCAAGGCGCAGACCTCCGGCGTCAAGGAGTTGGCCAACGACGACACCTTGTTGATCGTGATCAATGCCTACCACGAGGGCGTGACCTTCACCCTGCCCTCCACCGATGAGCCGGTGCACTGGAAGCTGGTGCTGTCGACCGACGAAGCGCTGGAGGTGGACATGATGCCGGCAGGCGCCAGCGAATTCCTGGCGCCGCCGCGCAGCGTGTCGGTGTTCGAGTGCAAGAGCGACCAGTAAAGCGCGCTTGCTGATGTGGCTCGCTGTCTGCCGGGAGGTGGGCAGCGAGCTTTTTTATGTGCAGGGAACGGTCATACGGCGTTGAAGTTGGTCGGGTAACTGCTCACGCACGATCCAACGTTGGTCATCCGGCTTTCGAACCTGGCCAAAGCAGCATTGCCAGGCCGCGCATCATCGATGCGCGCATGGTGTGCGCTCCAATTCATGCGCTGATGCAATCGCCAAGCCACTTCCCCAGCGCCGATGAGGCAACCTGCGTATTGCGTAACGACATGCACCGGACCAACGGTGGAGGCCACAGCAAGCCAGAACGTGTTCGACGAATCCGCTATCCGGTTGACTGAAGACTCAACCCGGATACAGCGGAAAACGCTTGTCCGGATGCTTGGACTTCCATTCCTTGTAGGAACTGGTGCCTTCCCACGCCTTGAACGCCCGCGGGGTGCGGCCACGCCCGGACCAGGTCTCGCCCGAGTGCGGAAGCCAGTATTTGGCGGCCACTTCACCGGTGGAGGTCAGCGGCCCCTTGGACTTGCCGGTCATGGCCAGCGAGGCGATCTGGGATTTCTGCTTTGCATTGAACCGGCTGCCGAACTGGGTCAGCACCTCGACCACCTGGTCGAAGGCTTCCAGGGTCTGGGCATACTTGAGCTGAGCTTCTTCCTGCTCAAGCTTGCGCAACTCTTCCAGCAATTGGGCTTTGGCGGCAGCTGAGGATGAAGCGGGCGGAACCTGGCGCATTGACAAAAACTGAGGTTAGGCGGGTCAACGAGTATTGCCGCTATGCCGTCCAGCGTAAAGCGCCCGGCCCTTTCCGGGTCGACTTGCGCTCAGCCATGCCGCAGCAAGGCGTGTTCACGGGCCATGGTCAGCACCGGCCCGATGCGTCCGGCGCGAATCAGCTCGCTGCAATGCTTGCCGACAAACTCCACCCGGGGGGCGGTGAACCATTGCACCACCCGGTCCAGCTGACCGGCGTTGATCGACCACGCGTGGCAGACCGTTTCGCCCAATTCTTCCACCCCGATCAGTCCCATGTGGCGAATCTGTTCGGGGTCGAGCTTGAACATTTCGAGCACCTTGCCGGCAGTGTCAGGCGTGCCCGGGATGCTGGCCTTCGCCGGCAGGCCCGGGCGATGGGCGATCGAGGCCGCCTGCGCGGATTCGGCGCGACGCATGCCCTTGATCAGCGCACCAACCAGCTGTGAATGAGTCGTTGTCATGATGACCGCCAAATGATGGGGACACTATGGCTGCCAGCCCGCGCTTGCTCAATCAGGAGCTTCCTGACTGCCAGGAAGGAAATGACGAAGCTGTAGTGCCATTTTCACCGGGAAAACCGCCTGCAATCGTCGTCATTGCAACTCGTTCGACGGGATGTGCGATACACGCATCATGCCCGGATGGCGCAACGCCGGGCCACAACGCAGCGACCCGCTCGCAGGGGAAAGCGCACCAGCACGATCCGCGCGCAGCTCTGCCAGCGCCATCGCCGCCCAGTGCGCATGGACAGGCCACGGGCACCCGAACCTCGAAGGACCAAAGGTGCCGCCAATCTGCCCCCTACGTGACCGCGGCGCACATCTTCGCTGCGCCCGACCTCAGCCCTGGAGGATCTTTTCGATCTCCTTCAAGGTGCGCTCGTAGGAGGCGCGCTCGGCTGCGCTCAGAAAACCCTGCTGACGGACACGCTTGGGAACCTCCACCGCCATCTTCGATAGTTGCGCGTTCATGGTTTTTGCCTGACGCCCGGTAATCGCGTTGCTCTTGCGCGCATCTGTAATCGCGCTCTGCAAGGTCTCGACACGCTCGGCAAAATACAGCTGTTGCGCGCGATTGACGCGCCAGTGATCGCTGGCGTAGTCCGCCTCCAGACCGCTCCCGCGAACCGATTGGATGAATGCCTGATCGGCGGTGAAGGTTCCACTCAAGGCCTGTACGCGCTTGTCCTGCAGCAGCGACGGATCCACCTCCACCGCGCATCCCGTCTGGTGGGCCAGATCCTGCAATCGTTCGTCCAGCCGCTGCGCCGACAGCGCAAGCGTGAACGGCCCAGGCTGACAGGCAGCCATGACCGGCCCGGCACACATAACAGCACCCACTGCAATGACGATCGAGGACAAGCGACGGCGAACAGCAGACATGACAGCACCCGAAACACACAGACATCCGTGCGAGGCCAACGCTAGACGCTCGACTCCGAACGGAACCGGAATCAACCGCGCCCCACCGCCATGGTGCGGAGATCGCCAATGACCTGGTTGGCCTGCGCCGACGCGCTGCTCAGGCCGGGAGGCCCGACCACTCAGCTTCCGGACGCACACTGCCTCAAGCCACTCGCCAGATGCCCCGATCCATGCCGGACGAAATCCTGTGCTCCCGGACTTACGCGATACACCAGGCGGCAATGGCAGCCTGGCCCGCGAGTACGTCGGACAAGGACGCCCACACGTTCCGATGACTCCTTGCAAGAGTCTCGGTGACGTCAGCCACAGCTCGACCATGCAGCGTGCAGCGCACGCCTACGTCGGTGGCAACCAAAGATCTTCAAGGGAATGTCGATGACCCAACCACACGCCATTGCGGCAGTGGAGCGGGCGATGGGAACAGAATCCTCCCGCGCCAACCAATTGATTTTCCTAACTTATCCCGAGATGGGGTGATCCAAAAATGATACCCCGCGTGATACCCGATCATAGCCAAGCGAGCGGCAGCGCTTCAAGGCCCTGGGCCCGCGAACCTTGGACTTCTTGGGGACCGGTTAGGCCCCGAAGAGAGGGTAGCCGCCCGGTCTCCCAAGCCTGGTAGGCGCGTCTCCTCCAGCAATGCAGAACCCACTATTTCCCAGCTGACCAGGAGAGCGACGCCGCTTTACCTATCAGCATTGGGCATACTAAAAATGAAAGCCTCCCTCGTATTCAAATTTGTGAAATAAGCCCACAAGCGAGCTCTTGCGCAGCCAGGAATTGTTGATTGGATGAGGACTTCCCCACACGCAGGAGTTTTCATGACCACCAACCCCCAACAACTTGAGATCGCCGGCCACTTGCTCGCCGGGCTGATGAGCCAGACCCTCTCCGACGAGCCACTGGTGCGCCAAAAAAATGTTTGCAATGCCTGGGCGTCCGCCGGCGAACTGATCGTCTACAGCCAGAAGAAGCCACCAAGTGGGAGCGCCGCCGCCCAATCCTTGGAGCATGCCCCGCCCCAGCCATCCCAGGCTGTGCGCACCCGGGAGGCCGTCATCGTTCGGGAGCTCCCATCGATAGACGAATGGCGCGCAGGCCGGACGCCCAAAGACTCCCAGCTGGATCCAGTGCGCAGCAAGAAGCGCCCGACCCTCCACTGAGCCGGCCAAGCGCCCGCAAACATTGAGCCCCGCAGTGCGGGGCTCTTTGGTTTCAGTGGAGGCGCGGCGGTTTGGGAACGTAGACAGGTGCAGGGGCAGGAGGGGCGGAGACGGCATGGCTTGGACCGGGCCCATCCTGCTTGGGTGCCATGTCGAGCTGGAGGGAATAGCGCTGGAGCATGTCTTGGCTCCACACCTCCAGGTGCGCCGCGCTGGCCGACGCCTCTCTCTCGCAGAGGGCTTGCTCCTCCGGGGTCACCCGAGCCCTTGCATCGGCCAGCTCTGCGGTCCGGCTTTCCAAGGTGCTCAACCGGCGCCCACGCCGCTGCGTCCACTCCCCCTGCATCCACGATGGACCCGGCTCGGGATTGTTCGCCAAAAAGTCGTGCCACGCGTTCTCGGCCATGTGGTGCAGCTTCTCGGCTCGGCGCACCGCCAATAGCCTCCGGGCGAACTTCATGGCGGCGGCCTTGAAGCGCCGCAGTCGACGGAGCAACTCGTTGAGGTCCGGGCGTAGCCGGGCCTCTTCGGCGAAGGCAGCCACGTGTTCCCTGATCCACTGAAGCAAGGTCAGTGTGGCCTGGAGCGTCTGAGCCAAGCGGGGATCCGCTTGAACAACGACTCCCCATTCGTCGCTGGCCTCCTCCGCGAGCTCGGAGACCGAACGTGGCTCGCGCGACGGCTTGGCCTCCTCCGCCTCCATCAGTCCCAGCCCACGGGCGATGGGCGCCATGCTGCTCGACATCTCGATGTGCCCCGCCCCGCGGCCCAATGGCAGAGAGATAGCGTCGGAAGGGCGGCGAGCCTCGCGCTCGGCCTGGGCCTGGCTGTGACCGTCGGGCACCGGCATGGCGCGCCCTTCTTTTTCGAACGCCGCAATCAGCTTCTTAAACGTCGTCTCGTTGGTTTCTTCGATTCGACGGTTTGCGTCCGAACGCTCCGACGGCTGGCCCCGTCGAGCCAGCGCGGTGCCGTTTTTGCCGACGTGCTGGGTCGGCTCGCGGGACAGCATGGCAGCCGCGGCTAGGTCGCCACGCGCCAAGGCGTCACTTGCCTGTGCTTCCAGGCTGCGATGGTCCACCCGAATCTCAAGCGCGGCTTTCTCGAGGTGGGCGTTGATAATGGAGGCAATGAGTTCGCGCACCCACTGCACCTCGACACGTCCCGACGGCCCGCCGTCCAGTTCCTTGGTTTTGTCCGTGAGACCGTCTGGCCCCATGCGCCGAGTCGTTGCCAGGACGTGGACATGCCAGTTCAAGCCGTCCTTGCTGCCTGGGCTGTGGATGCTCGCTTGGGCCGCGAACCCGTAGCGACCGACCAGCGCACGGGTGACTTCCACGGCCAAGTCGGAACGCTGGAGGTCATCGAGTTCGTGGGGCAAGGCAAATTCAAACTCGCGCGCAACCGTGGAGTCTTTGCGGCGCTCAGCCGCCTCCGCCGCCGGCCAGAGCTGGGCGGGGACCAGGGCCCAGTCGGGTGCGCCTTCGGGTGCGATGCAGCGCGTTTCGACCACGCCGTCCCGGCGGCGGTAGTCGTGGCGCATGCCAGTGATGGCGTCCTCAAGCAGCAGGCCGGCGCGGTAAGCGGCCGCTGCGATCGAGGAATGCCCTTTGGCGCGACTGAAGGTTTTGACGTTGGCGTGGTAGATGGCCATGAAGCATGGGTCCCGAAGCGGTTGAGTTCGCTTCGTTTATGCCGTGGATTCAGATTTTCGCAAGGGCTGAAAGCACTTGGGGTTCAAGGGGCGAAGACCCTTGCGCACGTGTCACGCAGTGACACCTAGGTGCGCTCTTGCTTCTTTCTTTCAAGCCTCGTTTTTCAGCTTTTTTGATTCTCGGGGCGGACGAAATTCGAGACCAGCCCAACGCTTGACGCAAGCCGTTTTCCTGGTTGACTCATTTCCACCAGGCAGGAGAAACGCATGACCGCAACGAATCACTACCGAGACCAAATCCAAAGAGCCACGGAACGCTTGGCTCAGCATCAAGCGCGCGAGCTTTTAGCGCAACAGCGCCAAGCGGTGAAGGCCAAGGAGATGCAACGCCGCGAAGAAGCCAAGCGACGCACGCGGGTGGCAGAGCTCGTGTTTCTTGCGGGAGCAGAATCCCTGGAGGATGCCGAGTTGGTGGGTGCGCTTTTGGCCCACGTAGGAAATCGGAGTGACGCGGCAATCCGTAACCAAGCGAGCTCCCTCGGCGCGTTGCGAATGGAAATCTCGAACGCCGAAGAAGGTCACAGCACGCATTGAGCCTGCTCGCCTGCCCTGCCCATCGCGCGTCGAAGGGTTGCAGACGCACTTGTATCGCAGGAAGACGAATGGGGTTGTGCGGCTGCCTGCGTGGCATCGATCTTGGACATCCCATACCAGCGGGCAAAGCGCTTACTGGAGAAGGAAAAATCGGGCGGAATAGACGACCACCCGGAAGGCTTTGAGATAGACGAGATAGCCAATGCTCTTTACAAGAAAGGCGTAAAGGTCGTTGCAGACTGGAACCCTCCCGCGAAGCTGCCCAGTGGCACCATCGTGTGTATCCATAGCCGGGGCAGATATAAGAGCTATCACTACCTGCTCAAGGTTCCAGGCGGCTACATGGACCCTTGGTTCGACTTGAAAGATGGAGTCATGGAAGCGCAACTGCGCGCGGAACTACCCAAAGGGACCAAGCTTGTAGTGGCCCTTATTCCGAGCAAGAAATAAGGCTCTTAAGAGGAGCCGTGGCTTGGTGGATGTGAACCTTGAGGGCGGCAGCACGGGACTGCCGCTGTCGTCTGCTTCTAGGGACAGGTATGAGGGGGCGGGCTATGCCCACCCCCTACTGGCCAGGCTGACGTGCTGCCGTCCACCGATGACCAGGTGGTCGAGGATCCGGATGTCCATGAGGCCGAGGGCTTCCTGAAGACGCTGAGTGACCTTACGGTCTGCTTCGCTCGGCTCCGGAGTGCCCGAAGGGTGGTTGTGAAACAAGATGAGCGCGACCGCGTTGAGCTCCAGCGCGCGCTTGGCAACGACTCGGGGATGAACTTCGCAGCCGTCGATGGTACCGCTGAAGAGATGCTCGGTGGCCAGGATGTGGTGCTTATTGTCGAGGAAGACGACGCCGAAGATTTCGTGGCTCAAATGTGCGCAGCGGGCCACTAGGTAGCTGCCGGCTTGGTCGGGGCTGTGAATGCGGCCTTGGCGTTGAAGGCGCTGTTCCAGGATGGTCGCGGCGGCGAGCAAGATGCCCTCCTCGTCCATCTGAAGTTGATATTGAGGCTTCAGGTCTTGGGTGCGCTTCATCGGTTTGTCTCCACCGGCGCGACAGGCGCCTCGTGGGAACCGACAGGCGAAGCGTCCGGCCCTACCGCACCCGAGAGCGAGCACCGCGCAAGCGGCGCACAGCGAAGGGCCGCAACAAAGCGTCAGCGTCGAGAAGGAGGCCTGTCCTTGCGGATAGGGACAGCGAAGCTAGGATTCCCTTCAAGAGGCCCAGCGCTGGTAGAGATGAAATGCGCTGAAACCCAACCCAAGCAGCAGTACCGACCCCAGTGGACAGGAGGACGGCAGGAGTTCTCGGCCAATGAGCTGATGGGTCAGCGCCCTGAGGACTTGGCCTTTGCGCGTTGAATTTGCGGCGCGTTTGCGTGCCTGAGGCAAACTGGACGCATGGATATGATTCGGACCTACCATCCTGACGACTTCAACGCCTGCCTGGCGCTGTTCGATGGCAACGTGCCGGCGTTCTTCAGCGCGGAGGAACGCCCTGGCTTCGTGCGATTTCTAATGCACCATGCTGCCGCTTGGCACTACCAAGTCATTGGACGTGCGGGCGAAGTGATTGCATGCGCGGGCTACTCAATCAGCACGGATGGGAAGACGGCCAGCCTCTGCTGGGGCATGGTCCACTCGAAGCTGCAGCGACAAGGGCTGGGGACAATGCTGCTCTTGGCTCGGCTGGAAGCCTTGCGCCTGAGGCAGGACATCAAACAAGTCGTGTTGGACACCAGCCAACACACCCAGGCCTTCTACGCTCGCTTCGGCTTTGTCGTGAAGCGAGTAGTGCCAGAAGGCTATGGTGCGGGCTTGGACCGGTGGGATATGGCACTCAACCTAAAGGCACCGGCATAGCGCTGCTCAGACGATCTGTAGGATGAGCAGCTATTAGTCCAGCTCCGCACAAAGGGCGCTTCGTGAATCACCAAGTGTCCCACTCCAGGCATCAGGAATTTCTAAGCCAGCAGCATCGCTTCCATCCTCATAAAATTAAATAAAACTAACAATAATAGGCTAACATTTAATATATATTCATCTTAAATGCGCATTCTCAACACTGTTTAGTTAGCTTATTTAATGCAAACAGTACGCAATTGACTGCGATAAATCGATACAAATTCTCTTGAAACCCTTGGCTTACAAGGCTTCTCACCGGATAACGAATTGGCGGACCCGGGAAGCACTCCATTGGGAATATCCCAACACCTAAGGACTGCGCCGCCGCCGCAAATTTTTGTATCGACCCCGTTGACGAATTTTCGTCCTGTCATATCCCTACTTCCATCTCCGATGGAAGTGACCCATGACCGCTCTACCCTCCGCAGCACTCAACGATTACATCGCTTCGCCCTTCGGCCTCCTGCATTTGGAAGGCATCCACGTTGGACGGTTTCGCATCGACCGCGCCATCGTCCGCGGCCGGGAAGCCGCCATCAATCTCCAAGAATGCATCCTCGCCGCGCTCGACGAAACCGGGCGGAAGAGCGGCCTGAAGAACAACACACGCTATCCCGCCCAGCTCCCTATGGGCACCCCGTCGCGCCCTCTGGCCAAGGAGATCGAGGATCACCTGGAGGACATGCGTCGCCGCCAGCTTGACCCGAAGACCGTCCAGTCCACCGAGCGCACCTTGAAGCTGCTCCTTTTGACCTGCGGCAACATCTCCGCGGCTCGAGTGGACTATCACCACATCCAAGCGCTCTGGACGCTGCTGCGTTGGGCTCCGAGGAACCTGGTGTCGGATCCGCTGCTCAAGGACCTCACCTTCGACGAAGCCATCGCCATGGGGAAAGCGCAGGACGTGCCACCGCGGGCGCCTGCCACTGAGGAGCGTCATCGCCGGTTCCTCGTCGCTTTCTTCAACCACCTGGTCAACGGACAGGCCATCGTTTCTTCGCCCATGAAAGCCTTCCGGAAGATCAAGCAGGACGACACCATCGATCCAGAGAAGGCCATCCGGCTGTTCGAGGACGAAGACCTGCAGGCTATTTTCGACCCCGAGACATTCATCTCCTGGGCAAAGAAACCCCAGTATTGGTGGGCGCCGATGCTAGGCTTGTATACCGGTGCCAGGGTCAACGAAGTCTGCCAGCTGAAGTTGACCGACATCATTGAGGAACGCGGGGTCTGGTGCATCGCTTTCCAGAAGACGTTGGACCACGACTTGGCCGCGGACCCGAAACGCCGGCGGCGCAGCCGGCAAAGCATGAAGGGCGCGGGCTGCATGCGCATCGTCCCCATCGCCAAGCCGCTATTGGAAGCAGGATTCCTGGAATTCGTGGAAGACATGAAAGCCACCGGCCATCCCCGACTGTTCCCGCTGCTTTCCGCTGGTGTGAACCGCAGGACAGGCGAAACCAATGCGCGTTACAGCCAGCAGTTCGTGGTGGACTTTGGCCGCTACCTGAAGACCCTTGGGTTCGAGAAAGGAATCGGCTTCCATGCCTTCCGCCACACCTTGGCCACCGAACTCGATGCAATCGACGTCCCCGAGAAGGAGATTGCCATGGTCACGGGCCACAGCACCGATCCCCGCGAACGGGTTCCAGTGCTGCGCAAGCACTACTTACACAAGCGATCGCAGGCGACGCGCAGCAAGCAGATCAGCGCACTGGAACTGTATCAGCCCAACGTGGAGCTGCCGCGCTACCAGCGGGGGCAGTTTGCCACTTGCTTGGCTGATCCGAGCAAGTTCTACCCGTAGCCGCGCGAAGCGGCCGGCCGAAATATAATTCGGCCGGCCTAGGCATCAGAAAATGATCCGTGGCAGCGCCGCCCTGTGGCTCCCTCCACGCCATGCCCAAAAAATCATAACAACGAGCTCTTCTATAATTTCTCTATGCCCCCTTCTTGTGCTTATGGGGCTTAAGCCCGGGAGTATTTCCCGGCGTGCCTTTGTTATCGCGTTGACGCTGATCTGGCTTGCCGGTCGACTTGGCAATGCGTTTTGGACCTGGCTTGATGCTCATGAACACACTCCACTTGTCGCCGGCATTTAAAAAAGGCCGCTCGGCGTCGCCTTGAAACGGTCATGCCGAATTACGCGGGCAGGGCCAACTATCCTCATACTTAGTTATAAGCCACGGGCACATCAGGGCACCCTATCGAGAGCGCTCAAGAGACGCTCGGCATACGTATAAGCAGCGCTTTCAACCCGGGAGTGGCTAAAGCTGGTGACCCATAGCAACAGCATAATCCCTGACGCAGCCAGAGTGACCCCACCTTCAAAACCAGGGTGCAGTAAGGATCCCCAACTGGCTCCCAATGGGTTCAGCGCAAAAACGTTAGCCATGAAAAGTCCAATGACTAGGCCAATCACAGAGGTAGCAATGCCGAATGGCCGCAACGCGGACATGTTTCGAAAGAAGCCGTAGGAGACGTTTTCCTTCAAAACCAGCGGTTCGGTCGCCCTGGTTTTATCCCGAAGGACCGCCACTGCCGCTTCATATGTATGGTCCGCTTTGCGGGGATCAAGGCGCTCTCTCGCCGCCGTGGGCACGGTCAACCCAAGCTTGTCCCTAATCACGCCGTGGTAGCGCGCCTTTGTCTGCGGATTCAGACGCCCGTCCCGATGACGGAGCAGAATTGTAGAAGGCATACCTCCCCACTTCTCTACCAGTTTCGCCTCCAGCTGCTTTCCTTGAAATCTCGCGATACTGCTAAGTAGAAATGGAGCACAGAAGGTCACCATCATGGCAGCCAGAATCCTCATAGCATCAAGGTCTTCACGGCACGCCACGATGAACGACACACTCAAGGGCATCAGCACAATGAGAGCTGGCGCAAGCCTCGCTTTCCGATCGTAGGGATCGGTCACCAAGGGAATCAGTTCGGTTAGCGTATTTGTATTGGACATTCAGGCTCCGGCTTACCCAGTGACACTTGATCCGCAGCGTCTACTCGCTTACGGGAACAACAGATTGACCCAGCGAGATGCTGACTGCATCAGCGGAAACGATCACCATCAGAGCCGGAACACCGTCGGCTGCCAACCGGTCGGCGAGTGTGCTCAACAGCACTACGTCTGTTGGACTAGGGTTGGCGGAACATCCCTCGGGATGAGCGTGCCACTCTCCCACGTAGCTTGCCATCCTTGCCGTCAGCACCTCACACCGTTCAACATATTCTTGACTCCCTTCCTTGCCTCGCACGAAGCTGACGCTGTCGGCAACGCTGTCAGTCGGGGCCGCTGAAGCATCCACAATTGTCAAAGTCCGCAAAACTTGGTCGACCACTCCAACCAAGACTCCCCCCGTCTCATTCGGCAGTTGCTCCATTCTCATCCGGCGGAGCTTTTCTTCAAGGCCATCGTCCCAGCGGACACGCCAATCTCCTCTCTGCACCTCCTTGGTTCTGCTTAACTGGATGCAGTCAGTGGAGAGGGCGCCTGTGGCATCGTCCAACGTCCAGACTTGGGCGCAAGCATCCGAGTTAGCGACACTCATGCGGAGACGCCGCGCAAGGTGGGCGGAGTGTAGTTTTGCTAGATCGACGGGCAATCGAATGCTGTGATCGCGACACCCGCGACCAACTCGCACCTGATCTCCTTGCCGCAAATGGTTAGCTCCCCATTCTTCGTTGATTACCGCCCTGTAATACTGCGCCTCAAGTGATGCAAGGCGGATCGTGCGTCCAGCATCCTCAAGCAGCATCACGGCACTCAAGCCGTTGTGGGTGAAAAACACAGATGCACTTCGAGGAAGCTCACGCTCGGACCAGTCACGAGGCACATCGATGGTCGTAGAGGCATCCACAAGGAGATCTGCACTCTCCAATGCCGCCGTCACTGCTGGGTTAGACCAATCGTTAGCTTCAGCCACGATGGCAGAGGGCGTAGAGTCTTCTGTTCCAAAAACAAGGCCTAGTTGAGCACAAACTGATACGGCTTTGGGATGCCCCACCGCTTTGGAATTCACAATGTGCCTAATCAGGTTATGTGGCTCAACATAATCGGGATCGACACACGTCCACCGCCCCCAACCTTCTCTGACCCACGTGTCGACCAGCCCGCTACCCAAGGCCCCTACTCCGGCCAATACAGCGGAGAAATTGGCTCCTGTTTCCGATATTCCTGAGAATTGAAGGGCGTCCGAGCGAAGGGGAATGGTCTTGATGTCGGCAAGCACAATCTCCGCCGCTTTCCACCGCTCATCGGGTGGTTCCGCGGCGGCTCCCAGAAGTCCATCAACGGCGAATGGAGCACCGCCGGGAGTGGGCCGGAACAGACTTCCAATCTGAAGTCCCAGACTATTGATGTCCACAGTTGTAAGAAAGGCGCATGTATCGATGCGCTCCACCTGACCGTTTCGAAGTCGGGGTAACTGCAAGATCAACAGAGCTTTTCCGCTCGGACGTCCTGCCGACAGGTTGCTTCGGAACTGACGACGCACCGCCTCGCGCAAGGGTTCAAGTATGGATATCCCAAAGGAAGACAGTGCTTCATCGAGTCCACCTAAGTCTGTAGGCGGGCGCTGAATCGGGAGGTGCTCGACAGGCGATAGCTCTACCAGCAGCGGCTGGATTGGCACTCGGTTAGCAATATGCGCTGGGTCTGATGCAACAAGGCATAGGCCCAGGCGATTTCTTTCCAGTGCTGATAGGCAAATGGCCCCCAGGTCGTCGGCCGACTGGGTTTGGAAAGCCGCCGGCAATATGACGGTATGGCCAGTGCCGTAGAACAATGGCTCTAGCGGCTGATCAGCGGCATGCAAAGATCCCCTGGCAGTCTCACGTAGCCACCACAGAATTCGGCGCAAGTGACGTTGGGCAGTCCACTGACGCTCTTCATGAGCCCAGTTCTCATACAAACAAAGGGACGCCGGCTCATTGCTAGCGACCGCATTGAGATGGAGCAAGCTGGGAAACTGGCACCGCAATGCGCGAACCTCTGGCGGCCGTTTGCCAGATGGATCGAAACTTAGCCAGAGCCGCTCCCTTGGCTGGATGCCAACCTGATTGCCGGGGGCAACGCTGCCGTCGCCTACGTCAACGATGATCCCAAGCTGGCCTGGGCTTCCTCGTCGAAGCAGTCCAACAACCCTTACATCCGAGTGCTGCTGGCATGCCTCCAGCAGCTCAAGAAATCGCTGGCCTTCAGCCTCAGCATCGGCCATCTCCGCCGGCTGTCCCCATTCGTAGTAGTCAGCCATTTAAATGGAGCCAGCTCGCGGCGCGGCGGCCGCGGCAGTGGCGGCTGCAGCGGTGGCTGCTTCCACCGGACAAACCCGTGGGCCGTCGGTGGTGATCTCGATCTCAATAGGCTTGGGCGACCAGGTAAATGGCGTCTCCCCGGTGCACAGGAACTTGCCGCACTTGTCGTCGAGAATGTCTTCGTATTCCCGCTTAGCACGTGTGCAAGGCGGATCGCCATCGTCGTCTTTTACCGGCTTGCTGCTGGCAATGATCTTAGCCCCGTAGCGCGCCTGGCCCAGCGCAGAACGCGCGTCCGCAGAAACCTCGGCGTCTTCACCGCACTCGGACCAGCTGTCGCACGACAGCACGTGCCAAGAACAGTGATGAGGAGCTTGTAGAACGTCATACGCCAGCACTTCTGGCGCATCCTTGTGCTTGTTCCACAAGCGCTCCCAGATGGCCACTTCTGCATCACCGGCCGTTAGGAAGCGGAACTTTGCGTGGCCGGCCCAGGTCGCATTGATTTCAATGTTAAGGATGACACTGGACTGGTTCTTCGCTCGCAGCAAGACTTCCTCGTCGTCGTCGCAAACCAAGCTCGGCGCCAGCAAATGAGCAGAAAAATTGGAGTTTTTAACACCATTGAGCTTGGTCACAAACTCGCCGCTGCGGACGAGGATGGCCTCTAGACCCTTGGTCTTTTCGCCCTTATCTTCACCCATGATCTGGATTTGGTCACCCGCACCGGCCCATCCGAACTCTTTGAAGTGAGCTACGCGCCTACGGGCTTCGGTTGCCCAAGCCTTCGCATCGTCGCACAGCACATGCAGCTTGGAAGCCCGGCGGAACACAATGGGCGACGACCACATTTCCCGGATGACGATCCGCTTCTCGGCGGCCGGCTTCTTGTCGTCGGGGTAGTCCTCCAACTTGCCCAAGTAGAAGTGATTGCGGAGCCCGCGACAATGATCCTCATCCGGATGGCTCAGCAAGAAGGCATCCACATACGGGCGCCCGTTTTCGTCCAGCTTGAGTCGCTGCCGGAGGTCCTTGGCGACGTCGCGCGCCGTGGAGTCGGCAGGGTCATCGGCGGCCAGGCGGATGTTGCAATCGATCAGGATGGCGCTCCCGTCGACAAGTTGAACCAACGTCATATCGCCGTTCCCAACAGGGAAGAAGGTGAGCATCGGGGTCATATGAAACCTGCCTATTCCTGAGGCGGGCGTCGCATCGGCCCGCGGTGTAGAATAAGTACACTCACTAGATGCACCTAGTCAATACGCGAATAGTGAATCACCCCTTTCTCATTTGATATTGCGACTATGCAACCGATTGCAGCAAACCGTCGAGGCCGTTGGGGTCAAGACCGGCGCCTAGAGTTCATCGACTCCCGCCTGCAGTGGAGTGGGCGTTTGAACCGTTCCTCTTTGACTGAATTTTTCGGCATTTCGATTCCTCAGGCCTCCTTAGACCTGAGCGAATACCAAGCTCAAGCGCCGGGAAACATGGTCTACGATCGAAGCGAGAAGTTGTATCGCGCTACACCCGACTTCCGCCCCCTACTCATAGACCCCACAAGCAGCAGATATCTAGCTGAGCTTTACGCGCTAAATACGGGCATGATTCGCGCCGACGTTAGCTTTCTAACGGACGTTCCAAAGACGGCAGTTGTGCGACATCCCACAAGATCCGTCCAAACCGACCTCTTGCGAGCGGTATTGGCCGCGATTCGAGCGGGGGATAGCATTGAGATCAACTACCAGTCCATGAGTCGACCTGAGCCAACGCGGCGTCAGATCAGCCCCCGCGGGCTGGCTTACGATGGGGCCCGCTGGCATGTGCGCGCGTTTTGCCACAAACGTGAGGCTTTCTGCGACTTTGTCTTCGCTCGCGTGATGGACTATGTCGCTCCGCTGCCCGCCCAGCACGTTCCAGAAGTAGATGAGGAATGGGAGCGTCTGCTTACGATCGTGATCGGACCTCACCCGGGGCTGTCACCAGGGCAGCGAAGGGCTATCGAGCTCGACTACGAAATGGCCGATGGGCAGCTGGCTATCCCAACTCGCCAATGCTTGGCCTACTATCTCCTGCGGCGTCTTGGAGTTCATCGTCGAACGGAAGACTTACCAGGAAACGAACAGCAAATCGTTCTCCTGAATCGCGCAGAGCTTGCTCAGCATGTCCCAAGCCTTCTTGAACCATGACGCGCGGCCAGGCTGTGGAACTGTAACTGCGGCAGAAGCGGCCAGGCTGTGGACACTGTAACTGCGGCAGAAGACGTAATTAAGATGCCGCAGTGATATTCACATGGATTGACGAGTAGCGTCTCAGGTTGCTAGGCGTAAAGACAGCCGGCGCTGATATGGCGCAGCTAACATCAACTTCCCGCCGACTCCGCCATCTCGCGCAGACGCTTCAGCGCCTCTTTTTGCTTGGCGACAGGCAACCGAGACACGATCAGGATGATGTCAGCCAGCACGTCGGACGTGGCATGGAAATAAGCAACCGGAAGATTCAACGCCTTCGCTAGTGCCTCGGCTGTCGCCGGGTCAGGGTCATGTTGCCCCGTCTCGTAGCGGCTCACGCGAGTGGCTCCGGACACCGAGTCCACCATCCCGATGCGCTCCGCCAACTCGGCTTGGGTCCAGCCCATGACCATCCGCGCATGGCGCAGACGCGTGCCATAGACCGTGGCCGGTGTTTTGGGTTTGGGCATCGAGAAGATTGCACGAAAGCTGAATTCCCTCAGTGTGCCGCTTGGAAGCGGGCTTCTCATCTGCGATTATCGTAAATGCTGCCAGACCGGCGGTCTACAGGGGCTTTTCGTATGAAGCACACAGGACAAGGAGCGTTCGCTGCGCTCTTGGCGTTGACGCTCGTCTCGCCGTTCACCACTCAAGCTCAGGACGCCCAGCCGCAGAAGCCCGGCTTCTTCCGTCAGCTCGGAAAAAGCCTGGCCGACTCTGGCAAGCAGATGGTCGGTATCCAGCCGAACCCGGGCAGCAAAACACGCGCGCAAGGCACTGGCGCCATCTACGCTTCCCTTAACGGCGCCGGGAAGCTGCCCGGGCTCTTCAAAGGCGACAACCACCAGCAGGCCCAGCTCGGAAAGTTGGAGTGGCCCCGTGTCGCGCTCACGTTTACTGAGTGGGGCGCCTCCCTGCCCTGCTGGACGGTGGAAGCGCGCATCTGGACCAGCCCGACTGCCTCGAGCACCGAGACGTTTCGCACCTGTTTCGATGCAGCCGTGACGGAGACCGATGACTTGGGCGAGACCGCGGAGCTCAACACCTCCGCTCTGTGGAAAGGCAGGGATACCCTCAACGGCGTCCGCGTGCCTCCCAGCAAGCCCAACACGGGCGCCCAGCGCTCGACCGGCCCCAACCCCCGGCCCAGCCCTTTGTCGTCAACGTAAGCCGGCCAGGGGTTGCTGACCGTGCCGTGGACGTGTCGCTGCGCATCGCTTGGGTCGCCGGCTTTATTCAGACTGCCGACCTGCACCCGGGACCCTCCGGAATGCTGACGCCTTTCAAAGACACCAGGCTCTGGATCGCGGGCTTTAAGCCCGACGGCAACCGCGACAAGTAAGGCCCGCTCTCTCCCTTTCCATCTCACTCAGCAAAGGAACGACATGAAGAACACATGGATCGGCTTGGTCGCATTGACCATGGCCTTGGGCCTAACTGCCTGCGGCGGCAAGCCCTCGTCTGACAACGCCAAGGAAGCCTTCGTCCGGCTTTTGAAAGAAAGCGGTGCCGGCCAGGTCACCGATATCCATCAATTCGAACTTTCCGGCTGTGTGGAAGCCGAGGGCGCGGACGGCTACCGCTGCGACACCCGCGGCCAAGCCGTGCTCAACATGGAGGGCCGGCAAGTCCCCATCCCCGTGAGCAAGAACCTGCGCTACGCCAAGAGCGATGGCACCTGGAGGGCCTACGCCAAATGAAGACTCAACCGAACTCGATGATGGGAACGTCAGCCAGCGCTGCGGGTAGGATTGATGGGGATGGGGACGGCGCGCAGCGCGCTGCTCCCAAGAAAACCATGACGCCTCACAACCGATTCTTCTGGTGGTTCTCGCTGACCCTGCTCTTCATGGGTCCGCTTGGTTTTATCGTCGGGCCGCTCATGGCTCGCCGGGGCCTGCGGAGGGTGGAGCACCTTTACGCTTTCGAGGCCCATATGGCACGTCAGCGTGATCGTGGCTTCAGCTGGTGGCAGTGGTGGATCATGACGCCGCTGACCGTCATGGGGGCTTTTTGGGTTACCTCGGTGCTGAGCGGGCTGCCCATGGTGTTGGTGGTGCTTTGGCTGCAGCTAACCAGGTGACTATACAAGCACTCTTCGAAGGCAGCCGTCGTCTGCATCAGGCCACTTCGCAAAAAACTCACAGAATAAGCAAGTAAATTGCAATTTACACCCTATCCAAAAATTTACCGGCCAACCTCAAAATTCTTTTAGCGAACACCCCTAAATAAAAATATAAAAAGGGAGATGAACGAATTGTCGACAGGATAGTGGATCCATTTTTACGGATGACCACCTTACGCTCCATCGAACTATCATAAGGTGTTATCGAAACTATGTTTTTCTGCTTGAAGTATATTGGAATCGAAGTGGATTTATCGAAATCTGGATAAACATTTTGAAATTTTACCGACAAGTCGTCTTTATCTCTGTATCCACTCATTAATGGCCAGATAGCGACATCTTCATCTACGCCAGAAGCCTCTGTCGGAGACCCAATTGAGGAAACTACGCCAACATAGATCTTTCGGTCAGCCATCGAGATCATTACAGGTTCAAGCTCCGCAGCGATAAGCTTGTCCATTAGCAAGCGCAACATCGGCAAGTGGCTTACTGAGCTTTGCAGTAGAAATCTGTCGACAATGTCGTAATCAACCACCTCACCGGTCTTTTTTTCCAGCCTTTTCTTGTAACGCCTATACTGCATCCACGCCAATGGATATGGAGCAACCAAAGTCCCCAAACCCGCAAGGATCATGAACGTATAAAACTGACCCTTATTTAATTCCACCAGACCAAAAGAAGAAAAAACTTTCGCACCCAACGCCAAGTAGTCGGTGGAAAAGGCAGGGGTGCAAATAGATTTAGAAAAAAACAAGCACCGCAATGGCCAATCATGAGAAAACAACAAGCTTAGGATTGCCACCGAAAATAATGCAGCAAGTAAGCAAATAAAACCATTATAGGCCACCAATAGATAGAGGAGCTGCCCTTCGTATCTATGAAGCCTGAACCTTATAATCGGATTTCTAAAACAAAAAATGTAACCACTAACAAGCAGGGGCAAGATTAGAAGTAATCCCATCTCCGCCTACTTCTTCATATTCCTTAACATATCTTCGCGAAGCTTGCGCATCTGCTCTTCAACTTCTCCCGCTTCCAAATACATCATGCCGCCAGAAAGGCGCAGCGCCTTATTGGCTTTAAGAGCGCGAATAGCCTTCTTATCTTCAGCATCCTGACGCTCGCTGCTACGCGTAGGAATGGATGGCATAAAAAACATAGCTGATCCTCTTATCTGCACCCCGAATCTATCACAGAACCTGCCAACCTGGCAATACCAGCGATATCAAGGATATGGCCTGAGGCGTGAACGCCAAGATCTGAGGCAGATTGTGGTCAAGTTCGAAGATGAGTCTGCACTCATCATCCCCAACAAGCGCCTCGTCGCCTCCTGAGCGCCATGCTCGCGGCCGCACAGCATGTTAGACACCATAGATGCGAGCCTAGGCCACTGAATTGCTATAAGTTGCCCGAAAACTGCCCAAGGCAATATACGGGAAGCATGACGGGCGGGCTGAACTTAGCGAGCGTCGCCACCCGATCCGGCAAGCTCCTGCGATCAATGTAAAACTTCTCCAGCACCGTCTGCCCGGTCCCGTGGCCTGTAATCGCTGCAATGGCCGATGCTGACACCCCCGCCTCGTCGAGCTTTGAAGCAATGGTGTGGCGGAACCCGTGGAAGCCCTGCCCCTTCTCCGACACCCCTTGCCGCTTGATGTAGACGGAGAACTGGCGGCTCAGCTGCCGCCCATAGCCCAGTCCTGTCGAGTTGGGCAGGTCCGGGAATAGCCGCTCCACTCCAGCCTGTCGGGCCTCTTCCACGTAGGTCAGGAAGCCGCAATCGATCACCGGTTGAGCCAGCGGGATGAACCGCCGGCTGTGCTTGTTCTTGATGCTCTGCTTCTTCCCGATCTTCCGGACGAAGAAGCCGGGCACCCCGTCGATGGTGTCGATATCCTCCAGCCGGAGCTGCGCGATCTCGTTGACGCGAGCGCCTGAGTAGAGCCCCAGGATCGGGCCAAACCACCGATGGGGGTATTTCGACGCCCACTTCGGGAACTCCACCGGGTCAAAGATCGCCTTCAACTCGGCGTCGGTGAAAGGCGAACCGGTGTCTTCCGAGTCCGGCGTGGAAATCGCCCGAATGCCCGCCAGCGGGTTTACCGCCAGATGTTTGCCCTGGACTAGCGACACCAGAAAAACGCTCAACCGTTGCCGGTGCTTCGCCATGGTCCACGCCGCCGGCTCCGGTTCCTGGTTCTTCTTGGCCAGCTTGATGACCTCGGGCACCGACAGGTCTCGATAGGCCGGCCGCTTGGTCGCGTTCGAGGGCCAGTAACGCACGCCCTCGAAGAAGGCCCGCACGTGATCCTGGGTCAGCGAGGCAACGGGAATGTCCTTACCAACCAGCCCTTCAAACAGCCTGAGCGTGTGGCGGCTTTCCAGCACGGTCTTCTGATGCAGACGGGCCCCGGCCAAGTCCCTCAAATGATCGGCCATCGCCTTGGACAGCATCAGCGCCTTGGGGGCATCGCCGGAGATGCGTTGACTGCCCTCGCGCAACTGTTGCCGACGCTTGGCCAGCCTGGCCGCCATGACCTCGGTGGGCTCTGTCTGGCGCGCCCGCACCATCAGGTCTCCGAACAACCCAGCATCGGCGGGGTTGTCCAGCTGCGCTTGCGCGATGCGCGTGCCGTCCGGCAGCGTCACATCTTTCAGGGTCAGCTCTTTGATGTCCCCATTGCGAACCTTTTCCAGCAACTCTTCCAGATCCACGGTCATCCCTTTCCGCATGGCATCGAATGCCATCGATAGTGCCATCCCCATCGTGGCCGCCGCCAGCCTGGCGTGGTCACCACGACGGTTTCCCAGCGATCGGACAAGGTAACGCGAGCCAATCGAGGCTCGGAGATCGGTAGGGACAAAGAAGCGCGCATACAGGCCAGCCGAGCGCGACATCATCAGAGGCTTAGGCAAGATTGATACCTCAATTGATACCTCGAAGGGCATCGCTCGGAATCATCAATCGGCCTAATTTTCCAACTCAATCAATCACTTGCGGACTGAGTGGAAGCTCTGGAGCGGGCGATGGGAATCGAACCCACGTCAGTAGCTTGGGAAGCTACAGAATTTATCGTTCAGATCAAGGGCTTGAGTGAATTTGATGCTCCGCAAACCGTGGCTCGATTGGCAATAAATCCCCGTGTTTGCGATAGGATCGTGACGGTTTGCGGAGCGCTGTATCCACCCCTGAGACGGCGATCGGTCAGCCTGCCTGCATGCCTCGCCGTCCCCTGCAACCCGCCTGCCGCTGGGTCCATGTCTCCGCCGATGAGGCGCTGATGCACTTCAACTTCGGGTCCGTGGCCCATGTGACCCCAGGGCAGATATGGCTGCGCTGGCGCGGGATCACCATCAACGAGCCTCATCGCGGCAGCCTTCGTCAGGGAATGCGTTTCGCTGAGCGATGGATTGCGGCGCGGACCGGCCTGCCTGGTGTCAGGAAGGCGCCACGCCGTAGACCAGACGATAGCCAGCGGTGGCTCCTGCTTGCCGGTTGGCCGGCTAGGAAGTCGATCGGCCCAGCAATAAGGTATCGAGGTAGCTGCCAGGAGGACCTGATAGCTATGGAAGCGTCCCACCTGCCGCCCTACGTCCTATCCAACGATGCCTGGCCGTGAGGCACGTGCCCATGGCGAATCAGGCAGACAGTTCATCAACACATCACCGCCGGCGGCGCCGCTTGGTGAAAGTCGCCGGATCGAGTTCAGGATGGGCACGTGCAGCCGCTGCGGCAGCCATCTGCAGCCGGGAGGACTCAACCTCGTTGTTTACCTCGCTCTTCGCTATCCCATGCCACTTCAATAACCAAGCGTTCGCATAGCGAAGAGCGCCAGCCTCAGTCGCCATGCGGCGTTGCACGGTAGGCCCTTCACTGTAGGCGCGCGTCCGTATGAGGACAGTTCCATCCTCCTGAGCGTGAATTCGAATTACCGGTATGCCCTGGTAGATCAAATCCAGCCGCTCCTCCCACCGCTTCCAGTGCATAGCTGGGTCAGGAGAAACCGGCACTCGGTCATCCTCGGCGCTCATGCCGCCAGCCGATGCTCGTAGAACGGATGTCGCTTGTCGTCGAAGATCTCCTGCAGGGCCTGGAGGTTGGCCGGATCCGGATTGAGCCACGCGTCGACGTGCTCGGGCTTGATGTTGATGATGGTCCGGTCGTGCCCCACCGCTGCTACCTCGGGCTCAGGCTCATCGGTGATGGCCGCGAAGCTCAGCAGGTCCGGCTGCTCGCCGGCGGGATCTGTCCAGCGGGACCACAGGCAGGCCACCAGCATTGGCTCGCGGTCGCTGGGCTGGAACTGCACCACACGGTTCTTGCCGTCCGGCCCCTCAACGTTCTCGTAGAAGCGGCCGACGACCACCAGCCCGTGCGTATAGCCGAACTGCTCGCGCCAGAAGCCCTGCAGGTTATCCCGGCGGGCGTTGTACGTACCGGGATACTTTGTGTCGTAGATCGGGGGCTTGCCAGCAGGGCGGCACTGGTAGCGCATCGGCTTGATGACGCGCTGGCCGCCCTCAGAGATGATCACCGGTGCGTAGTAGCCCGGGAAGATGCGGTAATCCCGCGCCTTGGGCTCGGTCCGCTGCAGGTCCGCGATGCGGCCCTTGATCTGCTCGATCTTGGTGGTGGCGATGCGCTGGTCTGTCGCCGCCTTTTTGGTTGGCTTGCCGCTGGCCAGCACCCGCTCGGCATCCGCCAAGCGCCGGGCCTGCTTGAACAGCTCCTGCTCCAAGGCCTGCATGTCCTCGGCGTCCCACGCGGACAGCTCGGCAGCGATCGCGGCAACCCCGCCCTCCCCGCCCGCGCGAAATGCATCGTCCAATGCCTTCGGGGTCTTGGGACGCTTCTCCGCCGCGCCCTGCCGCAGCCACAGCTTCGAGAACTCCTCGATCGACATGATCGCGCCGAAGTTGCGCACCAGCTTCCGGTAGTCGGCCTGGATCTCAGCGGAGTAGCACATGGGAGCCTCTCAACAGTCGCGGTCGCAGTGCTCAAGGCCATGCCAAGCCAAGATCTCATCGAGCCGCCGGGAGACGAATTGGGCATCCTCCGCCGTGATGGCGCCGTCGCCGACAACGTCTGCCATCCCGGCGAACGCCTGCCAGAAATGGCAACGGTCGGGGCTGCTCTTCAGCAGCGGCTGCACCGCCGCGTCGAGGTTTTCCAGGTGGGTTCGGAGTTCGGTTCTGTCCATGCCGCCAGTATCGACTGGACCGTCTCACGGCTTGAGACGCTGGGCCGTACACTGATTTTCATGGAAACCAGCACCCTGAGCCTGTTCGAACAACTGCAGCAGCGCCTGGCCTGTGCCTCTGAACCGCTGGAGGTGCTCAATCAGTTCGAAGCTGAGCTGCTCTATGCATTCCCTGCTGACGCGCCAATCATCGTTGAGTTGGTGGCATCATGGGGCCATCGCCTGGGCGTACTGTCGCGCGAAGACTTGCAAGGCTTCGTCTAAGCGCCAGGCTCGTTGTTGATCCATCTCATGGTTGGATGTTTCCCCATGGACCCAGCCGCCGCCCCGGAAGCGGCGCGCCATCTTTGCATTGCCCGTCTTTCGTCAGGCGTCACAGCAGCAGGTGGCGTTGCTGGTATGGCCAGGATGCCTATCTGGCGCAGCCTAGGCCATCAGAAAGCCACCCGCTGCAACATCAGGCTTATCCTGATCACCGCCTGCGGCCAGCTAGTACCCCGTGACTTCCCAGTCGATCAACAGCGTGCCGGACGTGGCCGTGGTGGTGTACGAGCCCGTCACGTTCGCCTGGGCTCCGATCGTTCCATACGAGCTGTTGGTGTAAATGCTGGCCGTGGTGGTGCCGGGAAGGCTGCCGAGGCCGCAACGCGCCGACAGCACCTTTCCAGCCAGGGCAACCGGTAAAGCCGAAGTCCAGTTGAAGGTGCCTGCAGCCGTGACGTTGATGGCCAGACGCCCGAAATTGCGTGTGACCAAGCGCCTCTGGCCATCAACCACTGCCTCATATTGCTCGAAGCCGCTGCCGAAGCGTCGGACGACTTCACCGGCGAACTGGCTGGTAGAGAGCACTGGCCGGTAGATCGTGTCCGCGACCAACGAGGATGGGTGGTTGAAGCCTGAGCCACCGAACTCACCATTCGGGTTTGGGCTCGTCGGCCTGCCGAACAGATCGTTGCTCTTCACAGTCGGCTTATTGAGCGCCGGGTAGATCTGCCCAAAGTCGCAAGACACTAGCGCTCCGGCCTGCACGCCGCCGGCAGAGAACTGGAATCGCCCGCCCATGCTCACCAGGGCCACTTCCAACACCGGGTCGCGATGCTCGCCTGAGTTGTAGGCTCCGACCATGTCGTAGACGGCAAGGTTCGAGCCGAACCGCTCGACCTTGATGACCAATTGGCCGCCGGTGTTGTTGAGCGTTACGGCCTGATCCAGCTGCTGCACACCGGCATCGCCGTAAACCGAGTTGCCGTAGTAGACCCGCAGCCGATACTGGCCCGACGCCACATCCCGGTAGATGTGCAACGCCTCCTCACTGCCATAGCCGTATTTGACCGTGACCGGCTGATAGGTGGCTCCCTGGGCGGGGATCTTGGTGCCATCGATGACCAGCTGTGCGGTGAAGCCCACCGTGGAATACATGGGCGCCGGGAATGCGCCGGCCACCGGAGCAATGGGGTTGCGCTGCTGTACATAGCCGCGGGTCGGGTCGAACCCGTCGCGCGCCATGCACGTGGCACGGTGGAAATCGAGCAGGCCAAACCCGCTGCGCCGCGCGTAGCTGCGAATCAAGCCAGCGGAGCGGTCACGTGCCTCCTGCTCTTCGATGCTGTTGTGGGACGTGGCCGGATTCGGCACAAGGTTGGTGCAGAAGATTCGGTCCGGGACCTTGGCCCACGCAGCCATCTTGGAAACGATCGACTCGATCGCGGACCTGATACCTCCGGCCGGATTCATGCCGAAGGAGAAGATCACCACATCGGGATTGAGCGATTGGATGTACGACAGCCACGAATTTGCGGTGTTGGTGTACCACTCCGGATAGGTCGCCAGGGTCGGCTTGCCATCCAGGTCGGTATAGGTGGTCCCGCCGATGGCCCGGTCGTAGAACGTCACCGCCTTGGGGGCGAGCTGCTGACGCATCTCGGTGCGAACGCACTCGGTGAGCATGCCGACCACGTTGGCGTTGCTGTTGGCATAATAAGTGCTGATGCTGTCGCCGACGATCACCACGACCGGCGCCGCCGCGGCCTGAAGCTGCGGCAGGTGCTTGGGCAGCAGGTCCCGCGCGGAGAACGTGAAATCCGGCGCTGAATCGGGGATCACGTTCTTGCGATAGAGCCCACTAACGCGGCCGGATCCAGTAAGGACCGTATCGATGTAGCTGGACAAATTGCCGTCGGTCTCTGGGATGTCCAGTGAACCCGCCACGTCCAGCTTGCGGGTTGCCTGCGCTGCCGGATACAGCGCCACAGCACTGTTAACCTTGAGGCCGTTGTACTCGACCACCGACTCCTGAAGAGCGGCCTGGCCGATCGAGATGTCCTCGATCGCCTCGATCATGCCAGGCGCCGGCGGCAGCAGCGCAAGCCGGGCTCGGACCGATTTGCCGTCGCGCAGCAAGCGCAACTCGTCGGTCAATGCGGGAGCAACAAGACCTAGATCGCTTTCGGGGATCACGTCATTGAGGTTCATCAGAGCACCTGTGCTGCGTCGACCGTAGAGGTGACGTTGTTGATGGAAATGGCATTTCGGATGCTGACGTCGCGGAGTAGGTCTTCACCCCACTGAACTACCGAGACCGGCTCGCCCAGCACCGCCAGTAGGCAGTCGCGAGCAACCGCGTCGGCCGTAGCTGCGTCGCGCCCCTGGTGGGTCAAACTTGTCTCGATCGGAATTCCCAATGCGCTGAGTTGCGCGCTTCCATCAGGGTGGATAGCTCTGGCGCTAGCCGAGAAAATAATCACCGCGCCTGCGGCGGCTCGCGTGCACATAACGGCTACCAAAATGCCTGCATCAAGCTCGATCGCTGCCTCAAGCAGTCGCACAGGCACGTCATCTCGTTTGCTGTAGCTCATAGGGCCTGTTTCGCGTTGTGATGGGGAAATAAATATTTCTGGTCGTCGCCGACGAGAAAAACACGATCCGACCATTCACCGGCGCAGCTGATGTGCTGCACCTCGATGTGGCCCAGCGCTTCGACATTAAGAATTTCATCGGCGCCGGAGCCATCGATCATCACGAGCTTGCCGCGAAGGTCTTCGGCGGGAATGAAGTCGCCGTTACACACCAAAATCGGCGCATCCATAGAGCACGTGAGCTGGTGCCTCCCGATCTCTGACGTGATGCACACGCCTTCGGCCTGCTTACGCTGGCTATAGGTCACTCGCACCCATGCATCGCCGACGCCGCGCAGAAAGTCGCCCACCTGCACCTCATGCGCGCGGATAACTCCTCGCGCGCGCTCAATCACCCATGCGTTGACGGACGGGCATGACCCAGCGCCACCTGATCCGCCGCCACCGCCGATACTGCCGCCACCGCTACCTGATTGGCCAGCAGCTGGAAACGTGACCGTGATCGGCGCTAGCGCGATCCGACCGTCGACATTTGCAGAATCGACGATGTTGCTCGCCAGGCCCATGACCTTGCTTCCACCCGTCAGCTGAGGGTCGTCGTAGTACAGGTAGTACTTAACGACCTGCCCTGCTGCTCCACTCACGGTTGCACTGGACGGTCCATAGTTGATCGTCTTGCTTCCGATTACGAGGCTGCCAGCGGATGCACTGATCGTGGCAGTTGCAACGCCCTCAGCTGTAGTGCTGGCAGCGTAGGTCACTGAGGTCGCCAGCCCCCACATGCTGGCTTGATTCGCCACCGCGTTCGTTGGCAAAGCGGCGGCACCCTCCCTGTTCGTCGTCGCCACTGTGCTTGTCACATTGACCCAATTGGATTTGCGTCCATTTCTAGCGACGGCACGGATCTGGATTTCATACTGAGCACCTCGGGTCAGACCATCCAAGGTGACATCGCTGCTTGCGGCAACTACTTGAACCACCCACTCCGTTGGTTCAGCGCCGATGATGCGATAGCGGACTTCATGAAACTGCGCGGGAGCACTCATTGCATCACCATGCTGACTTCGAACCCCGAGCCTTTGCGTAGGCCGATCGAGACGCGTGGTGTGCGAATACCTGCATCGTCTGTAGTGCCATTGACCAGGTTCGATACAACAGCGATCACCTCGGGGTCATCGGGGCCGTCGTACAGCGCGCCGGATATCTCAGATGTGATTTCAGTGGGAGGATCAGCCCAATACGGACCCATGCGCGGGTCGTTCTCCACCGCACTGAAGGTGGTGTTCAAGTCCTTGTCGCATTTCCAGGATGTAACCAGCAGCGACTTCGTTTCCTGGTTGGTCAGCCCTACGATGCACGCGTCGCCGGGCCTTACATCGGTGGGTAATTCTTGAAGTGCGAACACGTTAGACAGGCCCCCGGCACCGATAATCCGAACCACTTCCACGTCTCCGGTCGATAGCCGTAGCTGGGCGCTGTAGCTGCTGCCGGCAACGGTCTCTATCGACTCATCCAACACGATTAGCGCCGTTGCCCCGGGGATGTCTGTGACCTGCTCTAACCTCAGCACCCTGCCCCACCCGGTGCCCCATTCCGTCACGTCGTGGGCAACATCGACCAGATCGCCGCTGGTCACGCCTAACCCTGCGATGTCAGAGCGCCAGGTGATGTTGTTCTGACGGAACTTGCCCTGACCCATGTGGTAGCGCGCCAGTTGCCAAGCCTGGAATGCATCCATCTCCTGCTCAATCTTGAGCGTCTCGTACAGACTGGGCTCCGGTGCGGTGGAGGGATTGCCGCGCGCGTCCACTCCGCGGTAGCTGTAACCATCGTCCAGCACGATGATCTCATCCTCTTGCCAGTCGGCCGCCGGGTTCTTGAACTGCACGCGCAGGGCGTGCGGCAGATCAGTGAACGTGCGGCTGATCGATAGGTTTTTCGTGTCCAGCGGAGAGAAGCTCATGCTGCGCACCTGCTCGCCGCTGTCGTACACGATGCAATACTTCCCGTTGCGGTTACCCAGACGGCCGAGCGACCCCGCCAATAACCCCTTGATCAGCTCCCACGCGGTGGTGGCGCTGTCACAGACTTTGCTCGCTGTGAAGCCCTTTGCCTCGACCCATTCTGCATAGTCGGCAAACGAGTCCAGATCGATGCGTGATGCATCGACATGCACCGACAGTGCCGGGCACTCGCGCATCAGCCAGTACACGTTCCACGCCGCGTTGGTGCATGGTTGTGGTGCCGACCAAGTGCCGACTGCCCGCGAGTAGATCTTGACTCGCTGCCGCACCCTGCAACTCACTGTCTGCAACGTGCCGGTCAACTGGTCGGTGCCCTTGATCCGCATGGCCAGCTTCCAAGTCCCAGTGGTCGACGGGTTGGTGTATTTCACCGAGCGAAGGATTGCCCAGGTGCAGGCATCAACGTAGGTGTTGTCAGCACTACCTCGCCGCGCGGCAAGCCGCGTGACCTGCACGTCGTACTGCCCCGCCGGCACGTCCCAGGCCATGCCGGCTGAAAATGGCTTCTTGCTTTCCTTACTAACGAAAGCGTTGCAACCGGGGATGTTCTCGCTCGCGTAGGGAGGCGCTAGCCCGCCCCAGCGGACGTTGGTGGGTTGCAGCCACGCAGTCGTCCCGGTCTGCCGATAGAGAACCTTGAATGCGTTCGACAACCCGAAGGTCTTGTTGCTGGTACCAACTCCGAACAGACCCTGCGGGTGAACGATATCGATGCTGATTGCCTGCGTTCCAGGCGAGGTGGTGCGCTGAACAACGTCTCCATTCTCCATCGAAGACCCGACGGAGGCCTCGAACACATCATTGGTGTACAGCGTCGGCGTGCGGGTGACTTCGTACTGCACATCGTCGTAAGACTCGATGGAGGTATCCCCAATCTTGATCTCCGATACTTCGATGTCCCCGTGACCAAGATCGAACATGCAATGGAAATAGGCGTTCTCGCCCACGACCTCGTTGTACTGCACGGCCGCGATAGTGGGAAACAAGCGGCAGTCGCCGATTACGAACGGGATCACGCCCCAAGGGTTGTATGAGTTCGACGACCCCGTGAGCTGGTTCCATTGCCCTGCAGTTGCGTTAGATCCCCCGGACGGCGTGGGCGGGGCGATCAGCGCGTTCACTGCAAGCGAGGCAGCCAAGGTGATTGCAGCGCCCCACGTTGCAGCGGTACCGAAACCGGCTGCACTGGCAGCTGCCCCGCCCAGGTACGGCGCGAACCAGGCCACGACGATCAGCACCACTGCACCTAGGATCTGCTTCCACCCACCGCCGCTCCCAGCCAGTGAGTTTCTGGTAACGGTGATGCATGCCCCCGCCTTCGGCCTCAGCTTCCCCCACCATGCGCGAGGAACGATGTAGCCGGCGACACGAACCTCGATGTCGTCCGATATCTCAGCCCCACCACTGGCTTGATTGAGCATTTGCAGCAGCGTCTGGCCAGCCGCGACGGGCACGCATCCAGGCTCTGCCAGCGGGTGCGTGCGAAGAATCATGTCCACTAGTCGATGCACCTGTAAAAGCCTTCGATCCGGGAGGACCACATCGGCGAGTTGAGTCGTTCAATGCGTGAGGTGCGGCCCTCTTCGCAGTGCAGGAATCCGCCCCGGCCGTCGCAGATGCCAACGTGCCCCGGCTTGCCTGCAATGTTGAAAACCACCACATCGCCCTCTTGCGGGGATGCAGTGGCGATCCAACCTTGCGCCTGCGCCGGAGAGTCAACGATCGGCAGCGCCCTTCCCTGGTCAGCCAACACCTCGGCGACGAGCACGCGGCAATACTTATCTCCTGTATACGGCCGGCCAACGTAGCTGCCGAGATTCATGGCCATAGACCCCGCGAGTTGCTTGGCGTGTAGGTCTGCGCGGGGACGCCTTGATTGGCGTAGTTCTCGATGTAGCCGGCCGTCAGCGATACGGTCATCACGTCGATGTCGGAGCCGAGAATCGAGAAGTCGAATGGGCCGATCTCAACCACATCAGGCGACGAAGCCATCACCACCTCCAGCGTGCACGTGGGGATGCCGCTGAGGTTTCTGATCAGGCGCGCCACTTCCCGATCAATGTTGTCGATGCTGATCGTGATGCTGCTGGGTGCCTCTTCGCTGTCTTCGGGCAAATCTGCCGTGAACGGATACGGCACGTATTGGCCCACCGCACGCATCACGGCGTCGGTGTTATGCACGATGCGAATGGTTTCAATATCCGGATGGTTGATCGTCAAGCACTGGAGAAATACCTCGTCGGTATCGGCTGCCAAAATCGCGCGGGTTGCAGCAGGAGAGAGGGTTCGCATCAGGTGGTCAACCCATTGTTGTCGACGTCAATCAGCACACTGCGATTTTCATCGCTGAGCAGGAACTTCCCATTGAGCTGGCTAAATAACTTCAGTTGGAGCGAGGCGCGGAAGAGCCATGGAGTTTCGTCCGAGATAGAGGGCCGCTGCTTGAATTGATAGATCGCGGGGCGTCGACTTGGGTCTCTGAAGTCCACCCATTCAAATCGATGAACTTCTCTCAATGTGATCGAGAAGAAGTCCAGCAGGACCTGTACCCCAGATGCCGGCAGCAACATGGCAAACGTGACGTCTTCCGTAGTGCTGGTGAAGCGGCGACGTCCCTTATCGGCCGCGTCCATTTCTGACCAAACAACGTTGGATCTAGTCGGAACCCACGTCGAACCCTGCCGCAGCGGCGCGCCAAGGGAGGATGGCCATTTTTGTAGGTCAGCCACGCCTTGCCCCCTTCGGCACGACGCCGAATCGTTGTTGCATTGATTTATCGACACCACCTGAAGCGATGGCCTGGCTCACCTGGTTCTTGATAAATGCCTGGATATCCAAGCCGCCAGATTCATTGGGGCTCGACACCGCACGGTCTTCGTCGGCGCCCTTCTGAATAACCAGGTTGAACATCGGCTTCACAACGGTCGCAGCTCCGGAAGCTGCTGCAGTTGGTGCAGCGGGGACGACCTGCCCGCGATTGCCAGGAATCAGGTAGCTGCGGCCGCCTTGCTGGAACAACTCAGGCTTGCCGCCCTCTCCAACTTCGTACAGAGAGCCCGGAGAAACCGGGCCGCCTTTCGCCCTGCCGCCACCGAAACTGGTCCAGCCGCCGCCGGCGAACGAATCGGCATTGCTGCCGAAGTTGAGGTTGCTGCCAGCTCCGGCGCTGGTGCCAGTCCATGTGGACGCCGCTCCGCCACCCATGAACCTACCTAGCAGGCTGACTGCTCCCTGCTTGTAGAGATATCGAGACAGGTCCGCAATCATCGAATCGATCAAGCTGCTGAAGGATAGCTTCCCGGTCTGAGCGAACTGCACGAACGCGTCTTCGCCAGCACTCAGGCTGTTGGACAGGAATGAGCCGGCCTGCTCCGATGCGTTCTGCGCGGCGAAGGCGTAGTCCTCCCAGACGCGGGTGAAGCCGGTGCGCCAGTCGCCGAGCAGCTGCATGCGCTGCTGCTGGTAGTTGCGCTCGATGTCGAGCGACCGCGCGAGGCTCCCATCTAGTTCCGCAATTTGGGAGTTGTACGCGCCGGGGCTCAGCGCAGTGTTCTTGTCCAGCTGTGCTTTTTCGAGCTTCTCGCGCTCGCGCAAGTACTCTCGTTGAATCTCCAACTGACGCTGCAGCATTTGCGTGGCGTCGGCGCCACGGCCGATGCCCATGAGATCGACATTGGACTGCTCCTGTCGCTGCTTCTCAAGCTGTTTTAGTCGCTCGGTGAGAGCTGCCTGGGCTGCCAGCTCGCGCTGAGTGCGGAGCGATGCGTCGTTTATCTTCTCCTGCGTCACCAAGTGAGCAAGCTTCGCGTCGACCAGATCCTTTTCGGCCCTCGTGGCTTTCTGGTACGTATCCCCGGCCCGTGTCCTTTCGGCGAACTTCTCTGCTGCAGTCAGCTTGTCCGTCGACAACGCCTGAGCATCTATCGCCGCCGTCTGCTGGTTGATCTGGTTGATCAGCGTCGCGAACGACGTGTCCTTTCTTCCGATGCCCTCTCGCTGGTTGAACTGCTTGTCGATCTGGGCGTTGGACTGCGCGATGAGGCGCTGCATGGAGCCGTCGGTCAGACGCGAGTCTGGATTGCCTTCGTTGTCGCGATAGCCCTCCAGCTTGTTGTAGATCTCGATGATTTTATTGCGTGCTGCCAGCTTGGCGGACTCGCGATCAAGGCCGGCGAGCCTTCCCTCCAGTGCTTCCCGTGCAGCGGCGGCCGCTGCCTGTTGCTCCTTCGCCACTGCCGCCAGCTCTTCGTTGTACTTACGGTTGTCGGGCCTCTCTTCGTTGATAGCGGCCGGCAACCCGTACGGATTGCGCGCCTGGGCCGATAGCCGGTTCATCTCTTCCTTCAGGCCGGCCAAGAAGGCGAAGCCGGTGCGCGGTCCTGCGCTGGCCAGCTTTGCAATCCAGGAATCTTGAAGCCCATTGGCGCGGCTCACCTCACCGAGCGCCCCGCTGAAGTTCACCAATGCGCCCCATGCGCCGCTGATCTCGTCCTTGATGGTGCGCCAACCTTGCGCCATCCCGGGCATGACGGCCTCGGTCTGGTTCGCAACGTTGATGGACCGCTCGTAGTAGAGCTGAAGTGCTTCAGCCACCGCCTCCTGCTGCCTACCCTCTTCCTGCAGCGTGATGATCCGCTGCAGCTGTGCGGTGTTGAGAAAGCCTTCCTGCTTGTTGAGCTCCACCAACGCATCCACAGGATCACGTGCGATGCGCTGGAATGCCTCGACGGTCTTGCTGGTCGCCTGTCCGGTGGACGCCTCCATGCGTGCCGCTGCTTCGGACACCATCAGGAACTGCTTGCCCGCAAACTGGCCCGACGCAGCGACGGCAGTCAGCGCGTCCACAGCGCCGCCGCGCGTCACACCGGCCAGCTTGTCCAGGTCCGACACCAGGCCGCGGAACTGCCCGCCACTGATGTCTGCATTGCGACCGGTGAGGATCAGGTTCTTCTGGAAGTCGAACAGTTCATCCTGTCCCTGCTTCAGGGCCACCGCCAGCGCCAACGCGGCGGCGGCAGACACCGTCAACGGATTGACCATGCCCATCACGTAGGACGTCACCGCCTTCGCTGCCGGGCCGATGCCGCCGAGCTGGTCCTTCAGCTGGCCGCCCTGCTGGATCGCCACCATCCAGATCGGCTGCCCGCTCACGATGCTGGTGACGATGTCCGTCATCTGCGCCGGGATCATGCGCATCGCTGCTGCCGTCTGGCGTGCCGACATGGCGTACTGCTCGTTGGTGTTCTTCGACTTGAGCAGCGCCTGCCGGCTTGCTTCGATCTGCGCCTGGTACTGCTGCATCACCTGCGGCTTGATCAGGCCCAGGTCGCCGGCACGTTCCAGCTTCTCCTCCATTTCGGCCAGGCGATTGAGCCCGGCCACGGTGGGATCGATCTGGGCGAGCAGGCGCTTGAGGTTGAGTTCCTGCACCTCCGCCGCGCGCGCCGCCTCCCTGGCCTGATTGGTGGTGCGCGCCTCTGCCTCCTGCAGTGCGCGTGCCCGCGCGACCATGCGTTCCTGTTCCGTGCCTGCGCGCGACAGCGCTGCCGCCTGGTGGTCTATGCCGGCAGCCGAGTCGCGAGCCGCCTCGGCCAGCGCACGGTCCGACACGTTGGCCGTGCTCTGCGCCTGCGCATACGCCATGGCCTGCTGCGCGACGCTGCGGTAGCGCGCCTCCTGCTCGGCCAGCTGACGCTCCAGCTTCTCCGATGCGCTGGCGGTGGCCATGGCACCGGCGGCGGCGTCCTTGCCCGCAGCGCTGTACGCCTGCAGACCGGCAGCAGTACCGGCCAGCCGGCCCTCCATGGCCACCAGCGCGCTGACGATCTCGGCCTGTGCGCGGTTCATGCCCTGCAGCTCGGCAATGACCGTGCCGGTACCGACGCCGATGCGATCCAGCGCGCCACCCAGGCGGTCGCCCAGCACCACCGCCGAGCGGTCGATTGAGCGCGACATGGACTGGAAGTAGCGCTCCAGCCGGTCCGCCGAGCCGCTGGCCTTGTCGGCGGCGGCCGCGTTCTGGTCCAGCGCCTTCGTGCTTTCCACAAGGCCACTCGAATCGACCCGAAAGCCAAGTTCGGCGATATCCATCAATCAGCTCCAGGTGTTGCTCGGTTCGGGCGACCGCTCACGGGCCGCTGTTTGTTCTTCGCGCACAGCGCGCAGGTAGGCGTCATCCATCGCCATGAGCATTGCCACCTCCTGCGGCAGGACGTCGCAGGCGGCCATCTCCTGCCACGCGCGCAACTCGGCATAGGACAGGGCCTCAGGACCGCTACGGCGCCGTCCGGAGAGCAGCCAGAACCAATCCCAGACATGCGCCGCCTCTTCCGGCATGTCGACGTCAGGCGTTGGCTGCTCGAAGCGCGCATTGCGCGCGCGTCGTGTCTCGCCCTTCGCGTCCGGCATGTCGTACCGGACGGTCAGATACGTGGCGTCAGCTATCCGCGTCTTCAGCGCTGCGAAAAAACTCCGCGCGATTGCCCAGCTCCACCTCCAGCTGGTCGCCGATCCACGGCAGCTCCTTCAGCACTTTGCGCAGGGCTTCGTCGGTGAGCGGCGGCTTGGCACCGTGGAAGGTCAGGTCGCCCTGCCAGTCCCAGGCGCCCACGGAGGCGACCAGCATGTCGGTGCGGCCCTGCTCCATCTTGGCGGCAGTCACCTTGCCCTTGCCCTGCAGGCGGTCGT
This sequence comes from Xanthomonas sp. NCPPB 1068, assembly GCF_041479385.2. Taxonomy (NCBI): domain Bacteria; kingdom Pseudomonadati; phylum Pseudomonadota; class Gammaproteobacteria; order Lysobacterales; family Lysobacteraceae; genus Xanthomonas; species Xanthomonas sp. NCPPB 1068. Next base: position 3,597,701 of record NZ_CM192986.1, read on the forward strand.
CCAGCGCCTTGCGGCTGGCCGCGCGCACATTCGGGTGGGTGTCGGGCAGCAGCGTGATGCGCAGGCCCACTGGAGCCTCGGTGGCGGGGTGCTTGATGTCGATGGCGCGCTCGGCGGCCACGATGGTGGTCAATTCGGTCATGAGTGATCCTTTGCGATCGATCCTGGAGGTGAAGCAGGAGAAGCCGGCCGGATCAGATCCGGCATGTCAGGCGGCCGCCCTATCCCCTGCTGTTCGGTTACGGGGTGACGGGCGCCGGAACCTCGATCGGTTCCTGGTTCAGGGCGAGCGAGTAGACGTGCAGGACGAAGTCCTCATTGCGGCCGCCGGGCGTGCGCGGACCGGCGACCAGGCCGCGCATGTACTCGGTTTCGCCGCTGGGGCGCTCGACCTTGAATGCGTAAGCGCTGGCGACATTCGGACGGCCTGCGGCGCGCATGGCGATCTGTCCCGGGTCCGCCAGATTGCGGGCCATCTCCACCTCGGGATCGCCGGCGTTCGAGATGCCCTTCCCCTTCAGGGCGACCGTGGTGTCCCACGTGTCGTAGGTGACAATGTTGGTGGTCAGACCGCGCTCGCCGACGCTGCCGACCTTCTTCACCTGGACGTAGGTCAACGCCTCGAACTGGGTCTTGGTCAGATCCTCGTTCTGCGGCGTGACGCAGATGTAGAGCTTGGAACCGCTGTTGGTTTGTGCCTCAGCCATTGCTGATATCTCCTCGCGTTGGGCATAAAAAAACCCGCCACGGGGCGGGGTCTTGGGGTGTTGCATGGGTCTGGCGTATCAGGCTGCGAACAGCTGCGGCGTCACCTTGGATTCCAGGGCTAGGCGCCGCGCCCGCAAATGCGGCAGAGCGCGGCGGCGCTCAAGCATGGCCAGCGCGCCAGCCGACGCCTTCGCCTTCGACTCGCGATCGTCGGCGTCGACCTGCTGCAGCTGCTGCCAGTAGCTCAGCGCGTGCGCCGCGCCGTTGCGGCGGCAGTTACTGAAGGCTTGGACCAGAGCGATCTTCAGGGACCGCACGCGGTCGGTGTTGCGGCTGAAAGACAGCAGCAGGTAGCACTGGTCCTCGTTGAGCAATGCGATCTCCTGATCGCCGCCGCCATGCTGCCCCCTGGGTCTTGCCCGGATTTCAAATCCGACCAACCCGAAAGATTGCAGGTCGGGTAGGTAGCGCCTGATCAGCTTGATCGTGCTGGCGTGGTCCGTGCCAAGGTTCTGCGCGATCTGGATGCTGTCCACGCGCGGTTCGCCGGCGGCGACCGCCAGCTGGATGACGTTGTTCATGTGCATGCTCCGATGCGTCTCCGAGGAAAGGCGCACGGCAAGGCGGATGGAGACAGTCCACCTTTCGGGAGCGACCCTATGCCGTGCTTTTGGGCGGCGTCAGCGGAAGCCGCGCCACATGATGGTCACCGGATGCATGTGCCGCTCCGGGTCTTGAATGATGGTTGAGGTCCAGGGCATGCGGTACACGCGCATGCCGGCGAAGGTCGTCCCCTTGGCGAAGGCAGTGATGATCTGATCGGTGATGCGCGTGCCCACCATGATCCCGTTGCCGGGGCGGTAGCACGCTGATAGCTGGCCGAAGCCCTGAAGCAGCGACGGGCCATCGTCGGCCATGCCGTAGTTCTGCGTTTCGTTCGGGAACCACTGCAGCTCCAGCCATGCGCCATCTGCCGGCGGCGTGAACGCCAGCCCCGGATAGGAACACGGCAGTCCCTGCGCTACGGCGAAGGCGCCGACCAGATCGGCGAAGGCGTCGTAGATCTCGGTGTTGCTCATGGGATGCGCGCCTTCACCTTCGCGGTGATCTCGTTGACGATGAAATCCCAGTTCTGCGCGGCTGCGCGCATGAAGCCCTTGCCCCCCTGTTCGTATTGCCGGCCCAAGCTGTCCTTGCCGCTGAAGCCATGCTCCATGCGCAGTGCGTAGGCAGCGGTCCAACCGGCCCACACCGATTCGCCCAGCTGCAGGGCAGCGAAGACCAGCGCCGGGTCGCCGCCCTCCGATGTGGCTGGCCCGTCCTTCGACGCCACTGCCGAGTTGCGTAGGAAGCCGGTATCCACCGGCATACGCCCGCCCCTGCCCTCGGGCGTGTTCGCCTGATCCATCACAGCCTGCGCGGACTCGCGAAAGATGGCCTCTTGCCGCTGCTTCGCCTTCTCCGCGAATGCCCGCACCTGGTCACCGAACTTGCTTGCCACGTAGCACCTCCGCCGTCATGTCGATCCGGAACTGCTTCGTGCAGCGGCAGCCCACGATTTCATCCGGGCCAGCGCCGAGGCTGGTGTCGCCCGGGTAGTTCATCCGCGCACCGCTGGGCGATTCGAAGGGCTCGCCGAACATCCGCCGCTGCCCGTTCATGGCCTTGTGCGTGTGGCGGGTGCGCTTGTCGCCCGTGTCCGACCAGGTGCCGATCACGTTCTCCGCTGCCAGGGCGCCGGATTCGATCTGCTGCCGGTAGGCCTCTTCCCGCCCGGCGTTCATGCTCGCGATCGACTCGGTGCGGGCGATCATCTCGCCCCGCAGCTGAAGCAGCCGGTCGGCATAGCGCCCGGCGATCTTGTCGATGTCGGCCTGGGACACCGGCTTGCCGGCGGCGATGGCGCGCTTCACGATGCCGTCCAGGCGCTTATCGCGGCGCTGCCGCCCGAAGTACTTCGCCATCTCCTGCGGGTCGCCGCTGGCCAGCTGCTGGCGCATGTTGGTGACGAACTGCCCCTGCTGGGCGGTGAGCCCCACCATGCCGCCGCTGCGCCTGCCGTTGGTCCCTACCCTGCCCACGATGTCCAGAGCGCTCTGTCGCGGGTTTTGCCCGGCCGCCATGCCCTGCACCAGAACGCCGCGAATCAGCTCACGCTGGTCGTTCACGATGCCGGTGACCAGCCTTGACGACGCCTCGCGCAGCCGCCGCTCTGCTGCTGGGTTCCGCAGATCAAACTTCGGACGCAACGCCGGCGACTGCACGGCCATCCTCGGGCGGTAGTTGCCGGTGATGATCGGATCGAGGGACAGGCGCAGCTTCGGCAGCTCCGACACGCCCTGCTGTCCCCCGGCGCTGTAGGCACTGCGCAGCGCTTCCGCCAGATCGGCAAAGCGCGGCTCGTCCAGCCCCATGACCGTCAGCACGTCGTCTACCCGGCCGGCCTGCAGCAGGTCGGTGATGAGCTGCACGCCCACCTGGTTGGTCACCTCCCGGATGGCGCGCAGGAACGCGTCACGGATCGCCGGCTCCAGCCGCGTCGCCAGCTGGTCAAGTTGGCGGGCGGTTGCAGTGGCCATCAGATGTGTTTCCAGGACTTTCGGTTGATTATTCGTGACACGGCGGACGAGCTAAGTCCGTAACGCTCGCAGATGCGTGCCTGGGCGTTGCCAGATCGAGCAGAGGCGCGTATCGCCAGGACTGTCACATCGTCTAGTTTCGCCAGCGGGTGACCCTCTCCCTTGTGTTTCAGTCCTTCGTGTGTGCCGTGGGCGACCGAATCCATTTGGTTCTCGGAAACTGTTGCCCATCTGATGTGCCGCGGGTTGATGCACCCGAGGTGCCCATTACCGCAGGAGTGAGCCGCTTGGTGGGCATCGGACGGAGCCTCCCCGTGCGCCAGCTCGCACATGAAGCGGCTCGCAACCATCTGCTTGCCGCCGAAGGTGACTGCGCCGTAGCCCTTGCTGTTTCGACCGAAGGGCCACTGCAAGCAACTGGGATCATCGTGTTGAACATTTGCCTTGAGCCATTCGATCCGCTTGCTGTGTCTCTGCTTCATCGCCGCGCCAAGAATTCGTAGAGCAGCACCTGCCCGCCGGGCGACAGAGGCTGCAGGTCAATAAAGGTAAACAGATCGTTACCCAGCACAATCCGGTCGCTCAGGGCGGGCACGGTATCGATCGCGGTGCTGATCAATCCCAGCTTGTCGCCCTTGAGCACCAGGGTGGCGTCCCGGTTGGTGAGGCTGTATTCCAGCTCCACCACCTTGCAGTCGTGCTGCGTGGCTGGGCCCGGCTGTGGGTTGTGCGGTGGACCTGTCGGGGCGCCTGCACGCTGCAGCTGCGCCGTGTAACCGAACTCGGCGATCAGCTCCTCCGCTACCGCCCGCATCTCATCGTAGAACTCGCTCATACGACCATCACCGCTGGGCCTACGTACGGGGTCCGCAACAGCGGGCCGAGGATCTCATCGATTGCTGTCACCACCGGGCGATTCGGTACACCGTCATCGGCGCCCTTCTCGCTATATGCCACCTCGATGGGGCCGACCTTCTTGCGGATCGCCTGGGCACTCGCCACGAAGTCAGGCGACAAGCTCCCCGGCTTGACCAGCTCCCGGAGGGCCGCCTCATACGTTGCCCGCTCCACCTCGCCCGGGATCTCCTCCGGACCAATGGAGGCGCCTGTGTTGTCGGTTGCACCGGTGCGGGGCCACTCGTTCCGCTGGCCCCGCCCTGCGGTACGCACGCCAGGGAACAGCGACTGCCACCGGCCCGACGCGAGCAGCACTCGGTACCGGCCGTCGATGTAGTCGGTACCGCGCACCAGGGCTGCAGTGCGTGCTGCCTCGCTGCCCGCGGCCCAGGCGGCATTACCCCGGGCCAGGTGATAGTCGTCTGCTCCTGCCAGCGTGCCGTACATCGGTCAGCTCCCGGTCTTGGTCTTCGCGTCGTCGTCCAGCGCGGCCTGCAGCTTGTCCACGCCCCAGCGCTTGTCGTGCTTGATGCCGCCGGCTTCCAGCTTGGCGATGAGGTCGACCTTCCGCTGGTCGGCCGCGGTCTGCGCATCGATCACCGCCTGGGCGGCTGCCGCGGCGTCGGCCTTCAGCGTGTCGAGTGCGGTGCTGATGTTCGCCTCGCGCTCCAGCTCCGGCAGCGAGTTCCAGTCCTCCAGGGACAGTGCCGAGGCCTTGAACGCGTTCTGCACCACGTCGTCGCGGGTGACGGTGTCGCCGCCTTCGATGAGCAGGATGGTTTCGGGCAAGTTGAAGGTGCCGAGCAGGAACGGCTCCGCGTCGTCCTTCGATTCGCTCAACACATTGGCAGCGAGCCACGCCTGGACGACGGCGTTCTTCTTGATGGTCGGCCAGTTCGGGACGGTTGCCGGCGAACCCGGCACGAGGGTGGTCCCGTCGGGCAGGGTCAGGGGCGACATGTGGTTGTTGCTGATTTGCATGTGGTGACTCCGGTATGGCCCCGGCGATGACGCCCGGGGCCGTGGTGGATCAGATGCCGTCGACGTAGACGACCTGCTTGGGGAGGCGCACGTCCAGGCCGCCCAGGCGCATCACGCCCGGGATGTCCCAGCGCAACGGGCCGGACTGCCACGCGGGCAGGAAGCGGTGCGGCATCGGCATGTGCAGCTTCAGCACGTTCGCGTCGTAGCGGTACGCGATCAAGCGGGGCACGCCGCCGACACCTGCAGTGTCCAGGCCGCGCTGGCCGCGTACGGTCAGTGGCTGCCCGGTCTGCACGGTGTAGACGTTGTTCGCCAAGAACCATTGCAGGATGGTCATGTCGCTGTTGTCGCTCATCTTGCGAGTGGCGATGAGCAGGTAGCGCGACCAGGGAAGCAGCAGTCGATCTGCGATCGCTGCGGTGTTCGTGCCATTGAACACATTCAACAGCGACTGGTTCATGTCGCCGACAATCTCGTCGGGAGTGGCGTTGGGCCAGTCGCCAGTGGGTGCCGCTACCGGAGTGACACCTGCCGCGTTGAACAGACCGCTGAACCCTTTGCTGGCATCGCCGAGCAGCGCGACGCGATCGACCATCTCTTCCGATGCACGACGCGCGACGGCGGCGTCCTCGTTGGGCAGGTTGATGCCGAGCAGCTGAGCGCGGCCGATCTCTTCCCAGCCATAGCCGTAGCCGATACCAGCGGTGTGCACGCCGGTCTGGAACTGCGAGCGGTTGGTGCCGGCCTTCGGGATGTCGTCGGCGTTGCCGTTGATCCAGTCGGCCTTGCCGTACTGGTCCTGCGAGTAGTAGGTGACCGACGTGGCGAATTCGCTGCCGGAGGTGTCGACCGGGATCAGGTCGCGGTACTGGATGTCCGGGTAGACGGTCCGGTAAACGCCGGGTTCGATGATCGTGGTCTGCGCGACCACGAAGCCCATGACTACCTGGGCGTCGAAGAGTGGATGTGCACGCATGTGGCTGGGCTCCTTAGCCGAGACGGACGACGGCCAGCTGGGCCGCCGCGGTGGTGCTGGTGTCCCAGCGGGCGCCGTTGATGGCGGTGTTGTTGGTGGCGACGTTGGTGAACGCGCCGGCTGCGGTGAGGTACACCGGGTCGCCAGCAGCGACGGCGACGGCAGCAGTCACCCAGATGTCGCCCTTGGTGATGAGGCGCGCCGATGCGCGCTGCGGGAACAGATCCAGGCCCGTGGCGGAACGATCCAGCAGCGTGACGCCGACGTACTTCAGATTGGCGCCGCCGAACGCAACGATGCCCTTGTCCGCAGCTCCCTGTGCCGCGGCCCGACCGAACGCGAGGCCTGCGACATCCTCGACGTTGCGGGAGATGATCGTCGCCGGCAGCATCGTGGCCTGCATGCCAAGGGTGGCTGCAGGCTGGGTGTCCGGATAGTTGGTTTGCAGTGCCATGGCTTAGGCCCCCTGGTTCTTGGTGCGGTAATCGAGGCCGGCGACGGACGCGGCGTAGCCGTTGTCCTGCACGACGGTGCGGTGTGCGGCGCCATCGCTGAGTGCGCGCGCGACCGGATCAAACGGCTTGACGCTGTCGGCGAGGATGTCGAAGCGCGCCTCGATGTAGGCGTCGCCCTTGCCGGCGATGGCGGCATCGCCGAGCTTGCCGATGACGGCAGCCTTGCGGACGTCGGCGTCGCTCTTGCCGCGATAGTCGGCGTCGTGGATCGCCTTGGCCGTGGCCAGCAGATCGCCGCGCGCCTGCACGCGCTCATCCAGTGCAGCGTCGGTCAGCATCTTGGTGCGCAGGTCGTCGATGGTGGCGTCGCGCTTGGCGATCTCGCCATCCTTCAGCGCCAGGGCTGCGGTGTGGTCGGCCGTCTGTCGCACGGCGGCGATGTTGGAGTCGTTGAGCTGGCGCTGCAGCTTGTCGATGGCCTGGGCGCCGGCGTCGGTGGTTTCGACGGACAGCCCATCGACCAGGACGGTCCGGGTCTTGATGTCAGGCATTGTTGATTTCCTCAGTGGGTTGTCGTCGCCGATACGAAGGTGTTCACCGCCGCGCGCCCGGTCGACTAGCGCGAGATGGTTGTTTCGGATGTTTCGTTGCACCGCGTCGTACGGCTCGCCTTCGGTCGTCACGCCGTCCTCGAAGACAATCTCCGCGGTGTAGCCCTGCGACAGCTCAACCTTTCCGGCCTCCCAGTCGGCAATGGCGTCTTTGTCCATGAGCACCAGCGGCACGCGCACGAACTTGTCGTCGTGCCGCACCTCGTCGCCGGTCTGGCCGACGGCGTACTGCTTCCAGTTGCTGGCGTCGACCATCACCGGTGGGTGGTCGTTGGTCATCGGCCGGTGCGCGAAGCTGCGCAGCGTGCCGTCGGAGAAGACCTCCTCGGGCGGTCGGTACAGCCGCACGATGGGCATATCCGGCTTGCCGACCTCCGACCCCAGATAGGTCTGGATGCCGGTGCGCGCCACTTTTGCGTCGGCCACGAGGTAGCCGTCCGCGGTGCGGCGTGGCGCCGACACCGAGACTCGATCTGTCAGAAACATGGTTCAGTCCTCGCGGATCTCTTCGAAGATTTCCGGGCCCAGCACGATGCGGCCGCGGTATGGCTCGACTTTCGATAGATCGATGGGCGCCTTGGTCAGGCTGATGTGCGGCGTGTAGTCCGGGAAGTCGTGAGACGCCCCTGCGCGGACGATTTCTTCATGGCGCCATGCAAGTTGCGTCGATGCGAACAAGATCACCGCCGACATGCCGCCCAGCGGCTCAGTGGCGCGCGGGCCACCGGGCGGAATGATCAGCTCGGCGTTCCCATCGTTGCTCCACTCGCTCGCATTTCCCGCCTTGATCCAGTCGAAGGCCTGACGTGAGTAAGCCACCGTGACATGCAGGTCGTCGGCGATGTCGGTGATGCCCTGCTCCCGTGCCCATGCCCCGATCTCTGCAGCATTGAGCACATCGCGGCGCACATACAACGAACGCAGCTCGGCGTCGTTCAGCGCGTTGCCCTCGCTCCTCGCGGTGGCAGCCAGCTGCGCCGCCGCACGCTCCTCTTCCGCCTGTTCCTCCTGCCAGTCCGGGTTCTCCCTGCTGAAGTCGTCCATCGCCGATTCCAGGCCAGGCGCTACGCCTGCCTCGGTCAGCATGTTTACGGCGACCTCGGCCAGCACCTCGTCGGGAATGAGCTTGGTGTCGGCGAGGGTCTTGATCGTGTCGGCGGTGGTCTTGCCGTTGGTGGCGCGCTCGGTGTCGCTGGTCTGCCACAGGCTGCGCCAGCTGTAGAACACATCCTTCGGTCGGCTGCCGAGCGCCGAGTAGATCAGGCACTCATCCAGCACCGACATGGCCGGTGTGTAGATCAGCTCCTGGCTTGCCTTGATGCGGTCGTAGTAGTTCCGGATGTCGTTGTCGCCGGTGCTGTTCAGACCGCCGGGCGACTGCCCCAGCAGACGCGTCAACGGGATATCCGCCGCGCCCGACACCTGCTGCAGGAAGGCCAGCATCACGTCGACCAATCCGCTGAAGGAGGCCGACTTCTGCGTGTACGTCTCCTCCCCATCCAGCACCAGCATGCCGTTGATGCCCTTGGCCATCGCCGCGAGCTGCAGGCGCTGAAGCAGCTGCGCCTCATACGCAGGATCTGCCAGCTGCGACATGAGATTCGGGATGTTCAGCACATCGACCTTCGCCTCGAACACCAGGCTGTCGATGTTGGCGCTCGTGTTGTCTGCCCGCTTTACCGAGTCGCTCACCGCCATCAGTACCGAGTCGCCCCAGCCGTCACCGTTATCGATGTCCGGATCTGGTCGATGGGCACCGTGCAGGATGACCAGCCGCGAGGGATGAATCTGGACCTGGCCAGCTCGGGCTGAGGTGAGCGTGTAGAACGCAGGCTGGCCGAAGCTGGGCGACTCAGCGTCGCGATCCAGCTCGCCTGCGCTCAGGATGCGCTTGGTCAGCACGTTGAGGTGCTTGACGCCCTCCTTCCTTACGCGCGTCGGGTCCAGCGGTTTGCTGACATCCGAGTCGCCGGTACCGATGTAAATCGCAGCGCCACCGAACAGCCGCGCTTTGGTGTGCGCCTGAAGCAGCTTCACCTGCAGCCCCAGCCGCTTCTCCTCCGCTTCGATGGCGCTGATCTGGCTCTGATCGGCGTTCCATGTCCGCCAGTTGCGGCAGCCGTCGAGCGCAGGGATGTCGATAATCTTGCGAGCGAGCCACGTGCCGCGGTAGGCGTTGCTGGCATCCAAATCACTCAGCGGTGCGAGCGCGTAATGGCTGTGCACCGCCTTGTCGCGTGCAGTGCCAAGGTTGGCCACGAGATTGACCAGCCCGTCCTTAAATTGTGCGAGCTTGCCCATCAGAGTGCGTTTCCAAGGTTGTAGGTGCTGCCGGTGACCAGCTCAGCGAATGCGCCAGATAGCGCGTCCACCTGGTCGTCGTGTTTGGCGTTGGGGAACTCGGCGATCTCGTCGAGGAAGGCCGCCACCCAGGGGCCGCTCACCAGCTTGATGTTCCCGGCCTCGGCCTGTGCTTCCACCGGCGTCGCTCGGACCTCCTTCGATCCGGATTCGAGCGCTGCCTTGATGTCCCAGCCCGCCAGCAGCTTGATCTGATGCGCGGCATTGGACTTGCCGGCTGCGCCGGGATCCTGCGGGATGCGCACCTTGATCGTCCTGCCGTCCTGCCGCGCCGTGTTCGTCAGCATCCGCTCCACGCCGGCGGGCGACACCTGGTCGCGGACGACATCGAGCACGTAGTAGATGCCCGCGACCTCCCCCAGCAGCAGGCCGACCGTGTAGTCCGGGTCGCTGCTGGTCTTCTCCTTCGGATCGGTCGCCGCGAAGTCCCAGCGCCGAACCTTGCGCGCCGCCGAGATAGCCGGCGCCGCTTCCACAACCTCGAACCATTCCCGCTTGAACGTGCCGCCATCGCGCGGCGTCGGCCGCTGCTGGTACTGGCCGGCATATGCGTAGCTGCCTTTTGCGCGCTTCAGTCGATCGACCTCGGCGCGCGGGAAGCGCTCAGGGAACAGGAGCTCGCCGTCCTGGGTGCGCGGATCCTCGAAAAACAGCTCCCCCTCGACGTAGGTCCGGCATGGGCCGCCGGTCTTCTTGCCGTCGTTGTCTATCCGCTCCTCCTCGAACTCCATCGGGAGGTTGAGGTGGACGAACCCCAGATCCAGCTCCATTGCCACCGCGGCAATGTCCCGCTGGTGCAGGCGCTGCATGATGATGACCATGGCCGACGACGTGATGTCGTTGAGGCGGTCGGTGATGCCTTCGCGGAAGATGCGCACCGCGGTCTTGCGCTCGGCGTCGCTTTCGGCGGTTTCGGTCGAGTGCGGATCGTCGACCTTGACTCGGTCTCCTCGGCCGCCGGTCATTGAGCTGAAGGGGCGAGCCTCGCTGAAGCCGTTGTCGGTGTTCTCGAACTTGCCCTTGGCGTTCTGGTCGCCGCGCAGCTTCATCGGCCAGGCCGCCTGGTACTGCGCACTATCGATCAGCCGGCGCAACTTGATGTTGTCGCGTAGCACGTTCGGCTGGCTGTACGAGGTGGCCAACGTCTGCAGATCAGGGCGACCGCATGGCCCCCACTCCCAAGCCGTCCAGAACACCAGCACCAGCGACTTCATCATGCCCGGCGGCACGGTGATCAGCAGGAACTGGATGCGCCCTTCTGTGACCGCCTCCAGGTGCTGGCACATCGCCCGCAGCGCCCAGCCAATCTTCAGCGGCCGCGTCGGCTCCAGCACGCGCCAATGTTCTCGGATGAACCCTTCCAGCGACTGCGAACGCGCCCTGATGCCTTCGACATCTTCGGCAATGCGCTGGCGCTCCCGCTCAGCTGCCCGTCGCGCCCTCTCCGCTCGGATCTCCGCCAGCGTCGGCAAGCGGACCGAGGATCTGTTCAAGGCGGTCGAGTTCATCGTCAGTGATCTTGGTCAGGTCGTAAGTGCCGATCGCCCCGGTGTGATGCCGCTTCTCGACCAGCAGGCCGGCCAGCTTGCCCTTGCCCATGGTCGCGGTGACCGCAGCGCTGGGCTGCTTCTCCTTCAGCGCCATGCGGCGCGCCTGCTCAAGCTCTGCCATTAGACTGTCGACGGTCACCTCCGCCTTAGCGGCAAGGCGCTTCTGTCCGGCGCGTACCGCCGCGGCAACGGCCGGCAATTTCAGAAGGCGCGAACCCTGCTGCTTGGCCGTCTTCTCGCTGTACCCGGTGCGGATCGCCGCCTGCGCGGCGTTCTGGTCCTTCAGGTACTCAGCGACGAATTGCTGCAGCTTTGGTGTGAGCGCGCTACGGCGCCCGGGCGTTGTTTTGGCCATGGGTCACGGAAGCACAGTTATCTGATGATGATTGAGTGCGGGATCTCATCCGCACGTGCTAAAAACGACCTCCATTCAAGGAGGAACACAATGTTTAAAAAATGCGCCATTGCTCTTCTAATTGCTGGCCTTGCTTCGGCAGCCAACGCCGCCCCGTATCGCGGCGGCTCGAATTACGGTTGGTTCGGAATCGACGGCTGTAGTCGGGAACCGTATGGGGTTGTTGCGAACTACCACGTGGCGGAAGACGTGGTCAAAGCACAACTGGCCGAGATGGCGGCCAACGGACAGCAGCGGCTTCGTATCGGAATTTTCCATGCACGCAACGCGAACACCGGCACAGTCATCCCATCGGCTGGCGGCAACCTTCCGGAACAACAACGCCAGAACCTTCTCAACCTTATGAAAGCGGCAAAAGATGCTGGCTTCGTTGAGATAATCGTGGGGTTCTTCCCCCTGCTTGATAATGCTCCCAATACCTGGACAGGTACCACTTGGACCCCCTGGCACGAGGAGTACTTCCAAGAAAACTGGAATCTCGTTTTTAACCTGATGCCAGTGATGCGCGCGGCCAATGTAAAATTTTTGGTAGACCTGGGTAACGAAGGAGTCCCGGCCCAAAGTTCGTCAGTGCTCTGGAAGCAATATGCTTCTAAGCTTTGGTGGAACTTCAGCCATGTCTTTGGCCTCTCTGAGACGGTAGGTTTTTCGGTTCCGACCAATAGTGCAGACCGCATTGCGGTACTGCCGGAAATCTACGGAGCGAACCCGCCATACGTGCTCGACTTCCACCTATACGGAGCAGAAGCACAGCAATTGCGCGCTATCGATGCTGGGCTTGCGCGGATCAGATATCCGCAGGGCATCGTCATCGGCGAGTCGTATTACAACGATGCCAGCTCCGCATCAGAGATGGCAGCTGCAATTCCTGGAATGGGACGGGCAGTGTTTTTCACACTCCAATGGCCGCTGACCCGGACGAGTTCCTGCTCGGATGTAAACATCGCTCCGCCATCAAGCTTTTCCAACTACATTTCGCGCGGGCTGTAGGCAACGCCACGTCAGCTACCCGCCTGCCAAGCTCTTACCACGGCTTGGCAGGCGCGGAGCTGGTCGTCGGCGTCGACGACGATTCGAATAGCAGCTCCCGCAACTTCTGCTCGGAGCTGGGCGGGCGCATCACGTTCGACGGCGCCGGCGGCAGCCTGGGACAGCTTGTCGGTGTTGCAGGTCGCGAGATCGTTGCGCAGCTTGAGATTGCCATCGCGCAGGTCAGCCATAACAGCATCAGGGACGGCCTGGGCCGCTTGCCGGTCTTCTTCATGCTTCGCTCCGATGTCGGCCAGTGCTTCGGCCTGTTTGTGCTCGGTGGATCGGGCGGCCTGCTCACCGGCAAGCGCGCCGAGGGCATCGCCCGCTTTCTGCTCGCTGGTGGCACCTTCGGCGCGGTCGCCGCGCCAGGCCCAGCCGGCACCGAACATGGCACCCGACCACAACAGCGCAACGATGAGCGCGATCGCCGCGCGGTTCATGCGGTCACCGTGTGCAACCACGGCTCTACCATCTGCCATAGCCACGGAATTAGCCAAAAGGCCACGGCGAAAATGGCGCCACCAACCAAGGCGCAGACGGTCGCGAAACATCCGATCATTCCGTCGAACGAGTTCCCGTACATGCTCAAATCCTCGTGTTGCTGTAGGTGATCCAGATCCAGGCCAGCATCGCGAGCAGCACTCCGCACAGCACAGTGATCAGCCAGCCAGGTGGATCGCGTGGCGGCGGCAGGCCGCGGTCCCAGTTGTCGGTCATGTCAGGAGCCCGCCTCTCGCTGCGCCCGGTAGTAGTAGCCACCGATGGCACCCATCAGCGGCCCCAGATTCCCCAGGAGCAGCATCAGTACGTCCTTATTGCCCGCCGGGATCTCCGAGTTGACGAGCACCGCGATGGCCAAGCCGTAGAGCAGGAACACGATCAGGGCGATGCCGAGTCGTGCTGTGCCCATGTTTCGGCTGATGAAGGTCATGGCGTGACCGCCGATGCTCCCATCACCAAGCGCATGACCAGGCGCGACACTGCGCGCTTATCGCGCTCGGTGGCATCGCTGAACATCTCCCAGCGGAACTCCTGGATCACTGAGCCGAACTCAAGCCAATCGCCCTTGCGTGCCGCTGCCCACAGGTCGGCACTGTCGCGCACCACGGTGGCGCCGATGATGTCGGCGATGGCGATGATGTACGGCAGCGAGCCGCGCATTTCCGGGTGCACCGCCAGTAGCTCGAAGAATCGACCGCGCAAGGTCTCCTGGGCTTCCATGACGTCCTCGGTCAGCTCCAGGGTGGCGGCGCGCTCACTCTGCTCACGGGTTTCGATCGCCCGGCCGTAGCCCAGACGCAGCACGTGCCGGCTGTCGCGACGTGGACGGGTTGTCCGGCCCCAGCATTCCTGCAGCAGCAGCACGGCCTCGTTGAGCGATTCGCGCTCTGCGGTCAGCAGGGCTTCGTCGTCCAGGTCCGGCATCGTCATGCGCTCCCGACCTTGCCGCCGGCCTTCTTGTACGCAGCGATAAGCTTCTCGATCGCGTGCTCGGGCTGGCCGTAGCCGGCGCCCGGTAGGCTGGCCCACAGGTTGCGCACCTTCGCCACCGCTTCCACGAAGCGGCCGGCCTGGATGTCGGCGATCGCGCGCCGCTCCTTGATCAGCTGCAGCGCCCACCTGTCCTGCGAGAGTGGGCCGAAGTCCGGCAGCCTCAGCAGGTCTCGGTAGTGCGCGTAATCCTTGAGCATGAACTGGTAGCGGCCAGACGCGTTGCTGGTCAGCCCCCTCGTGTTGATCGCCTTCGACTTGCGGCCGCCGGCGAACGGATGCCGGGTGTAGTCGGTGAAGACCTCCGGCTTGCGATCAGCGCCGGTGACTATGACGTCATACCCGGCGTTCTTCGTGGCCGGGCTGGTGGACGTGCCCTCTGAGTGCGCGAGCATGTCCAAAAAGGCCACGACGTTGCGGCCACCGGCTTGTTCGGGCGTGATGACCGCCATTGCTGCCTCCAAACAAAAAGCCCCGCCGGCTGGCAGGGCTGGAGCCGCGCGTCGGCGGCAGGAATAGGTGCCGGTTACGGTTCCGGCGCTGCATGCGCAGCCGTCACCCGGGCGTCTCTCGACGAGCCGGAGGTGCCGCGACCGGGTACTCCCAGTCCAAGCGGCGATAGGTGCCCGCCCCGCTGCCGGCTGGGGCATTGAAGAACGGCGAGCACCGCCGCAGTGGTCCTGTCCCTTCAGCAGGTCCGCTGCGCCGCGCTGGTCCCGTCCAGCTGGGCAGATCGCGGCAGTGCTCTCCGATAGGTACCGACCGCCGCCAGCGGATTGGTGGGCGGCGTCATGTCGCCGGCCCGTGCGCGATCCCGGCGCGCAGCGCCTCGCTTCTCGACGAGGACCTGGCACGCTGGCAGCGGTCGGTATTGGGGCCCAAAAAACGCAAAAACCCGGCGCTTGGCCGGGTTTCAGGGGGAACTATTGACAGTTGCAGAATTAGGGCATTTGCGTGTGCAACTTGTCAAGCGGCAGAATCCGATCCACCTCTAATGCTCTAAAGGATGACCACGTGGCTAAGGGAATCAAGCTCAAAGACGGCCGAATGATCAATGCCGAATACATCGTGCTTGTAAGCGCACTTGTTCGTAACGATGAGAATTCTGGCTTTACCATCGAGTTCAGCAATGGATCAAAGATGTACCTCAGCGGAAGCGAGTCCGAGATGCTTGAGAATTACATCGACGTACGCCGAGCAATTGGCATCCCTGATCCGGATCTCAACCGCTAAGCCGCCACAGCTAGACCGCCGAGCCAATCAAGCCCTCGTTGTAACTCGCGGCGGTACTGCCATACGGAGATAGTGCCGCCGTACTGCTCCACGACCAGTCGGGCCTTTACTGCCTGGCTTGCCGCCACTGTGAACTCGGTGCGCACGACCAGAACACGCAGCGGGAACTGCCTCGACATCGAAGCCAGCGCCCTGTCGATCCAACGCAGGTCGTCGGGGATGCCGATGTCGACGGCGACCTCCGGATTGTCGTGCGGGCGGTCAGCGTCGTTCCGCGCGCGCACCGGATCCACGGCCCATGCCGGGATCTCGCCCAGCCCTTTCAGCCCTGCCCGCTCGGCCATGAAACGCCGCCGCTGGCGACCGTCGCGCTCCACCAGCTCGCAGAAGGCCTGCTCCACCGTCTTGGGCGCATAGTCCTTAGCGTTTTCCAGCACGTGCCGGCTACGGTCGGCCCGGCTCAGTGTGTACCGGTTTGCGTGGGCGTATCCCCAACGGCGCAGCTCATTGAGCAGCGGATCCTCGTTACGCCGCATGGCGAAATTCCTCCAACGTTTCATCATCCAGCCGGAACTGCGGCAGCCTGCCGTCGTCCTGGCACATCCCCATCTGCCTGCTCTCGTTGCCATGGCAGTGCACGATCCCCAGCGTTCGATCGCGGCAGCTGCAGAACGCGCACAGCCCGCGCTTGCGCACTGCCGCCGCGTACCGCTTCCGCAGGAGCTTCTCGTAGTAGGCCTCGGGCCGG
The DNA here is from genome assembly GCF_041479385.2 of Xanthomonas sp. NCPPB 1068. Classification (NCBI taxonomy): domain Bacteria; kingdom Pseudomonadati; phylum Pseudomonadota; class Gammaproteobacteria; order Lysobacterales; family Lysobacteraceae; genus Xanthomonas; species Xanthomonas sp. NCPPB 1068. The sequence goes on from NZ_CM192986.1 coordinate 3,613,741, forward strand.
CTCAGGTTCGTCGGGTTGAGCGTCATGTAGCGAGGGCTCCCGGCTGGCTCTTTTGCTCGTGCCACAGCGCCAGCAGCAGCGCCTCGGCGCGGCCGTCGTCCTTCTTGCGCTGCAGCTGCGGTGCGGCGGACGGGAAACGACGGGTGGCCAGCTGCCGCGATGCATCCTTGTCCCGACCGATCAGCCCGAAATGACGCTTCCAGCTCTGCGGCTCAGCCAGGCTGAAGGGAATGCCCATTACCTCAAGCACCGCTTTCGCCTTGGCGTAGCTCTCGCCGAAGTTCATCGACGACTGCGCGCCGGCCTGCCGGCCGTCCTTGGGCGGCATCGCGCGCACCCGCTCCACGCAGCCGGCGAACACCGCGCCGGGATGCTGGCTGCGGATCTCGCGAATGAAGACCGCAATCGCGCGCGCATCCACTTCCTGCTTCTTGCCGACCGTCATCGTCGGCATGTCGAGGATCGGGCCGGCCTCACCATCGACCAGCGCGGCCACGGCGCCGGACATGCCGGGATCGATGCCAAACGTCACGCGCAGGGTCATCGGGCACCCGTCTTCAGCGCGTACGCCTTCTGTGCGCGGGCGCGCGTGCTGGCAAAAGCCTTCTGCTTCCCGGCGGCGACGCGGCGCTCCACCTGGGCGATGGTTTCCGCGCCGTCGCGAATGGCCTCGATGCAGCGCGCATATGCCGGAAATGCGGTGGCGAACTCCGCCACGCTATCGAAAACCCTGCCTTCGAATCGGATCGGCGTGGTACTCATGCGGCCTGCTTCCGGCTTTCGTTCTCGGCATCCCAGCCCTCGCGCCATGCATCGCGCTGCAGCTGGCCATCTTTGCCCATGCCATACATCGGCGATTGATCGCGCTTCTTGCCGGCCTGGCGCGCGCGGCGGCCGGTGTCCACTGCCTGTTCGTATTGGTGCTGGTTCATGCCGCCCTCGTGATGTTGAGTAGTTGGTCCTGGTAGTCCTGCCAGGCTTCAGTGCCGCGTCCGCCCAGGACGTCGAACGTCCAGGCGCGGAACTCGCGGGCGTGGTGCTTGAAACTGGGTCCGAAGACCTCGCGCATGCGATCGCGGGTCATGCCGGGCATCTGGTCGCCGTCGTGGTGCCATGCGCCCAGCGCGACGACTGCGTGCTGGCCGATCTGCTTCTGGCCATGCAGGTCGCCGAGATTCCTGTGATGGACCTGCGTGTGACCGCACTGGATGGCGCGCTGCAGGCCGGCTGCGATGCGCCAGCGGCAGACGACGCAGCCGAGTGCGCGCGCGGCGTCCTGGTAGGCCTGCTCGGCGCGCGTTGCTGGCTTGATCGCGCGCTTCATGCCACGGCCTGCTGGCGCTTCGCGCGCGCCTCGGCAAGCACCTGCGCATATGCCTCCGGATGCTGCACATCGAAGGCCGGCATCTTGCCGCGGCCCCAGCGACCGCCGCCGAGCTGTTCCAACCAGCCATCGCTGGCGCAGAACCGGCGCGCATCCACTCCGCAGTCGCGGACCGACTTCGCCGTTACGAAGCCCTCTACCTCCAAATGCGCCAGCACGCGCAGCGCGCCGATCTTCCATGGCGTCAGCCGCAGCGGCGCCGGCACTCCGCACCGCACCGCTGGCACGATCTCTGGCAGCGTGCAGCGCCTCGCCGGGTTCCAGTCGTGCCAGGCCATGTCCCACTCGTTGAGCGGGCCGGCCTCAGTGTCGTAGGCACGCCGGTCATGGCGCGCGCCGCTGTAGCGGTCTAGGCAGCGTTCGAAATTCCACCCACGGCTGTAGCCCGGTTCCGGCGCCCACACCATCACGCCCAAGATGCCGAGCATCTTCGCGATCCCAGCCGACGCGTCGGTTATGGCCGGGACGACGACTGCACGGAAGTCCGGCCCTTCACACCCCTCGTTGCTATACCCCATGTAGTGATCCGGCAGGATCTGGTCGGCGACCTTCGCGTTCAGCGCCAGCTTTGCCTCGATGCCGAGCTGGTGGCCGGTGGCGTCGTACACCGCAAGGATGTCGAATCCGGCGGTCTCCGGGTACGCGGTCCAGCCGCCAACCTTGCGAAGGCTGGCCAGGAAGCAGTCGCACAGCGACGCCTCGGTCGGGAATGCTGCCTTGATCTCCGCGGCCTTCATGCAGCCCTCCGCGCCAGCGCCGGCTGCTCTCGTCCGTTGGCCATCAACCAGAACTCGGCCAGCACCTCGTCAAGCATCACGTGCGCGTAGTGCGCGCCGATGTGCCGGGTGATGCCTTCGAACAGCCGGCGGAACTCGTCCTCATCCATCGAATCGAATGCCAACGAACGCGCCACGGTGACTGGGATCGTTTCGATCTTCGGCAGCACCTCGCGCAGCAGCTTCGCCGCGCCTGGGCCGAAGGCTGCATCTGAGGCGGCAAGCACTGCGGCGACCACCGGCGTGGCGTCCATGTCGATCTGCTCGCAGCAGACGTTCGCCTCGCGCTGCAGCTGCTTGATCGCCTCGTGGCTGTCCAGTCCTTCCCACCCCTCAACGTTCTCGACCATCAGCTGGCCGATCTTGTGCAGCAGCCGGTGGCGCCAGGCGTCACGCGGCGCCTTGATCTCCAGCCGCACCTCCTGGCCGCGCCGATAGCCGCGCTGCTTCATCAGCTCGCGGTCGACCGGGTGCTCGGCGAGCATGGCCAGCCGCTCCTCACCGGTGTCCATCACCACCACGTGCTCGATCAGCGCATAGATCGGACGCGATGCCCTTTTGGCCCGGATTTTCTTTGCTGCGGCGGTCATGGTCATGCATCGACGTCCTGCCGCGGCGCGCGCGGCTTGAGTGTGCGGAAACCGCGCGGGCGCGGGACCGGCTTGCCGTCGTCACTTTCAATCGGCGCCGGCTCCCAGTACTCGGGCAGGTTCTGGAACTTGAAGCGCTCCGGCATGTAGAGCACGCGCACCTCGCCAGGCGGGCCACTGCGCTGCAGCGGCACCAGCAGCTCGGCGGTGCCCTTCCAGCGGCTGTCTCGGTGGTACACCTCGTCGCGGTAGATGAAGATCACCGCATCGGCGTCCTGCTCGATCGATCCGGAGTCACGCAGATCCGCAGGCTGCGGGCGCTTGTCGGGGCGGTCCTCCAGCTTGCGATTGAGCTGCGACAGCAGCAGGACCGGCACGCCGAGCTCACCGGCGAGCAGCTTCAGGCCGCGGCTGATATCGCCCACGCCGTTGGCGCGGTTGTCGCCCTGAATCTCCATCAGCTGCAGGTAGTCGATGACGATCAGGCCCAGCGGCTTACGGGCGTGCTGCCGACGTGCCTGCGAGCTGACGTGCTCGACGCGTGCGCGGCGCGGCCGGCTGACGAAGATGTCTGCGGCGCGCAGCTTGCGCATCGCGCTGGTGACGTTCGTCCAGTCCACGTCGTCCAGGTCGCCGGAGCGGATCCGGTTGCCATCGATGCCGCCGACCGATGCCAGCATGCGATCGCCCAGTTCCTCGGCCTGCATCTCGAAACTGAAGACCGCAACCGCTTTGCGCAGATGCAGTGCGACGTGCTCGGCGATGTTCTGCGCCAGGGTGGTTTTTCCCATCTTCGGGCGCGCCGCCAGGACGTACAGGCCGCCCGGCTTCAGGCCACCCAGCAGCGTGTCCAGGTCGTCGATGCTGGTGGTGATGCCGTGGATGCCGCCGCCGTCACGGGAGCGCTCGCCCAGGCGCTCGAACACGCGATCCATCACCGGTGCGACGGATTCCAACTCGCACGGCTGGCTGTCCATCAGCGCGCCGATGCGTGACTGCGCGGCGCCGATCAGCTCGATGCTGCTTTGCCCCTCTGGATTGAAGCCGGCGTTGGCGATGTCGGTGCCGACCTGGATCAGGCGGCGCAACCGCGCCTTGTCCGCGACGATCTCAGCGTATGCGCGGATGTTGGCCGCCGACGGCGTCGTGTTGGCGAGCTCGATCAGATACGCGCCCTCGCCGACCTGGTCGAGCAGCCCCTGGGCCTCGAACCAATCGCCCAGCGTCACAACGTCGAAGGGGCGGCGCGGGTTTGCGGTCGCCATCTCGCGGATAGCGCGGAAGATCAGCACATGGTCGCGGCGGTAGAAGTCGCCTTCCTCCACCAGGTCGGCAATGTCATCCCATGCGCGGTTGACCAGCATCAGGCCACCGAGGACAGCCTGCTCGGCTTCCACGCTGTGCGGAGGCAACCGCAACGCATCCGATGGCCGGCCGTGCCACATAGACGCGCTCTCGGCGCGCTCGGCGGCAAGCTGGTCGAGAAATTGCGACTCGTCTGCGTGGTGGTCGTAGTCGTGGACCGTGCTCATGCGGCTACCTGCCCTGCTTGCGCCTCAGCGTCGCGCACACGCCGGTACTGCTCGCCGATGGTGGTCAGCGTGTAGCCGGTCGCCGGGTGCAGGAACCAGATCTTCTGCCAGTTGCCGCGCACCGCGTTGCGGAAGACTGCGCGCCAATCGGCATATCGCTTTGCTGCACCGCTGTAGCGGTCGGCGAACGACAGCCAGGCCAGCTCGATGAACTCCTCCGGAATCGCTGCCTTCTCCGCCCAGGCGAACACCGGGTCATCAGCACGGATCGCATCTTCGTCACCGAGCGACGCGTTCCAGCTGTCGAAAGTCTGCATGCGGGTCTTCGGCGAAGCACTGGCGGTTGCTTCGCTGTTGTTGCTTTTAGGTTCTTTACGGTTAGACCGCAGCTGCTGCGGGGGTGACTGCGGCATTTGCGGTGGTTTGTGCAAATTTTGCGGGGGTTCCACCGCAGCAGCTGCGGGGGTGCAGCCACTGCGGGGGTGCAGCTGCTGCGGGGGTTGGTAGGCGTCCGGAGTGATGACGTACCGCGTGTGCCGGCCGTTCGCGCGGTCAGCGGTGACCAGGCCGACCGACTCCAGCCAGCGGATGGCGCCGTGCACTGTTCGCTCGCTCAGACAGGTGCGCTCGCAAATGGTCGGAATCGACGGCCAGCAGTGGCCCTGATCGTTCGCGTTGTCGGCAAGCGAGATGAGCACCGCCTTGGGCGACGGCGGCATGGTCATCGGCCAGCACTGGGACATGATCAGCGTGCTCATGCCAGGCGCCCTGCCCGCTCCATGCGCTTCACCTGGCCGGTGCTGCGGCTTTCGCATTCGCGCTTCATGTCCAGCCAGTACGCGCGCGCGACGGCCTTCTTGCCGGCCCCCTGCGCCTGCCGCAGCAGCTCCGCCAAGCGGCGGATGCGACGCTCGCGGCGCCAGTCTTCGAGCAGCTGCAGGATCATGCTGCGGCCCTCTGGTTCGCCGCCGACCAAGCCTGCTGTGCAATCTCGGCCACCATCGCCTGCAGGTCGCCGCAGAGCTCGGCGATGCCCTTCGCCTCGTTCGGGGTCATACGGCCGTCTTCCATGGCCTTGCAGATCAGCGCAGATAGCATGCCCTTCAGCGAGGACGCCTTCAGCAGCGCAGCGATGACGTCGCCGGCGGCCGGCGCGTCGGCACGCTGCACGATGAAGTCGTGCTCGGCGGCCAACGCGTGCAGGATCCGATAGTCGCCCGTCAGCCCCATGATCTCGCTGGCCTCGGCCAGGGTCAGGTGGTGCGTGCGAGTATTCGGGTTGACCTTGCTGCGAAGTACTGCAGCCGACATCGGTTTCTCTTCGCCGCGGTCATTGGTGGAGATGAGGCGGGTGGCCAGGGCCACGCTGCCACCGGGATAGTCCAGAACGGTTTTGTGTGCTGCGTCAGCGATGTTCACGGGCGGGATACCTGAACGTGGTTTGGGACACCTGCCCTGGCCAGGATGTGCGCCATGGACGCACTACAGAAACGGCTCAGAGCAGCGAGGAAACGGGCGCCGAATGTCACGACGATCATTCGGTGGAAGGGCAGCGTCTTTGCGCTGCGGTGGGTCAACGAACGGATGGACGTTCGACTGCTACGGAAGGGAACTTAGGTGGGCGTCCGCCACCGGTACGATGCGAGGTGCCAACCATCACATCGACCGGAGAGGGACCTATGAACTGGATTGCGACACTCGGCACCGCTTGCCTCGGAGTGGCGGGTCTCTTGCTCCCGCTCGCAATGAACAAACCTCGGGTGTGCATCCGTGTGGCCGAGTTTTTCCAACCCCTGTGTCTCGGGGCAGCGTTCGCCGGCGCTTCCGCGCTGCTGGGATTTGTTGCTGCACGGGCGATCGTCGCGGGGGCGATTGAGCAACACCGCGCCGCTTTGGCCGTAGGTGGTGAAAAGGCGGTTGAAGCCGTGCGCACCAGCCTCGACTCTGGGCTTCCGATATGGGGTGGCTACGCGTTCGCACCCATGGTGCTCTACGGGATCATGCTGGCCGCTTCTCGGCTGTCCGAAATGATCTTGAGCGATGCTGCCAACGGCGACGCCGCCAAAGAACGTGGTCATGGCCAGGAATAGCGCTACACCCTGGTCTGATCTGCGCTCAAGAACCATCTCAGGCGGCCTCCTGCCGGGAGGCAGCATCGGCCACCTCCCCTGCGGGGCTGGCGGGCGGCGGGCCGAAGACGTCCGGGCGCAGGTCGTGGCGAGAGACCCCGGTGGCTGCCTCGATTGGTCGACAAAACTCAGCGGGAACAGGCAGTGGACGATTAATCCATGCCCAGACGTGGCCCTGTCTAACGACGCGCTCGGCGGTCGAGAGGGTCCGAGCCAGGGCGCTCTGTCCGCCGGCTGCTGCTACTGCGCGCTCAAGGGGGGTCATGTCCATGCGAGCAGAATACAACTCTAGTTGTATTAGTCAACAACCAATGTTGTTTGCCGGCTACAACGCTCGTTGTCAGGCTCTGGGCATGGACCTTCATGCTCGAATCGCAGCCGCAATGCGCCACAGTGGCGACACGCAAGACTCTCTAGCTAAACGTGTTGGCATCAGTCAGCAAGCTGTCGCCAAGCTTCTGTCGGGCAAATCTCAGACTTCGCGACGCCTCACAGAAATTGCACTCGCGTGTGGAGTTCGGCCCGAATGGCTTGCTGCCGGTGATGGCCCAATGGTTGCGGGTGTGCAGTCAGGCGGTGAATCTCAGCCTGAGAGATCGATCCGCGACACGATCGCGGCAGCGGTCGCTATTGCCCGCCGAGTCCAGGACATGGCTATTGAGCCGATCGAGGGGGAGCGCTTTATCAAGCTTCTTACTGAAGCGGCCTTGATCTACCAGGAACACGGTTCGGAGCAACCCCTCAGTGCAGCGTCTCTAGATGACGCAGCGAGGGAGGTCGCCGCCAGACTTCGTTCCATAGGGTGATCGCAAAGGCATGACATTTAACAGGCAGCAGTTGGAAGCAATGGCGCGGCAGGTTGCCGCCAGCATGGGAATCGAGACAAGCGAGCCGCCGCGTAGGCTAACTATTGTGGGCAAGGCGCCGCTTCATAATTCTGCGAGTTTAAATTCTCTGCAGCGCGACTCGATGTACGCGCGAATTCGCGATTTGGGGTCTATGTATCAGCTGAACTGGCTCATCCGACAAGAGTGCCTGGAGTGCAACGGCATCATGGAGTGTCTGACTGACGAAGCCCTATGTGAACTCCTGCGGAAAATGGACCGGGCAGTAGAGGCCATCCATGACGGCGTTCCATTCGCAGAGGTGGGCATCGTCAAAGGCGCATCCCTAAACTGGATTGCATAGCCCACGGCCCTCGTAACCACAACGGAATCACCGATGAAGCGAGCACTCATTGCATTACCACTTTTTACCCTGATGGCCGCTTGCGCCAGTGCTCCCGAGTCTGCAGAAAAATCGGACTCTCAGGTGCTTGAATCGGACGTCGACTACAAGCAAGCCTACCGAATTATCAGCCGTCAGTTCACTGCGTGTAAGCGCGTGATAGGAGTCTTTGGCAACGGCTACGACGTGCAGTCTGATTTGGACACTGACGCGCAGGAAGGCCGAATCGACTACTACTCGCAGGGCCTGACAGGCGTGCATGAAAATGCGGCTGCAGCCACCCAAATGGTTGTCAAGCCGAGTAGTAACGGTGGATCGGTCATCCGCGTTACCGGAACCAGTGCGAGGCATGTGTACGCCGACTCCCAAAGCATAAAGAACTGGCTCAATGGTGATCTGAAGTGTGGCCGTTAACGAAAAGCTATCGATACGCGCACGGCAATTCATAAAATTGATTAGTGAACAACAACTTTGGTTGTTGCCATTCCACAACCTTAGTTGTATCGTCTCTCCATCGCATCGACCTACCCGGATCCCGCCGGGGACGTGCGACGGAGAACGTAGATGTCCAGCACCTGCCGCCACCCGTACCACCCGCAATGCGGCTGCGCGACCTGCAGCCGGCATGAGCTGTCGGACGAGCGCGCCGACGTCCTGGCCGGTGCCCTGCACCGCTCTGGCTTTGTCCTGAGCGAAGCGCTGGGCGAGCTAACGACCGAGCAGCTGGCCCTCATGGCCGGCCACATCGCCGACGGCAACGACGCCGCGGCTGCCGAAATCCTGCGCACCGCCATCGCCGACTACCTGTCGCAGCTGATCACCGGCCGCATGGATGACGTGGACTGCTCGCGCATCGAGGCGGTGCAGCACTACCTCACCGTGTACGAGGCCAAGCCGGCGCCGGTCGCCGTGATGCCGTGGCAGGTGGCCGCATGAGCGCCCTTGTCGATGTGCTGGCGGTTATTCGTCGGTTCGACGTCGCGCACCACACCACGTTGTGCGCATACCCCACAGCCGATGAGTGCCAAGCCGCCCACGCCGCCGTGGCCGAACTTGCCGACTTTGTTCGGGCTTTGCCCTGCTACTGCTCCGTCTCCACGCAGCTGAGCAATGGCGCGAGCTTGCCCGCTGTCACCTGCACACGCTGCGAGCTTCTCACCCGCGCCGGCTGTGCCGCATGAGCGCCGTCATCCCCTTCCCCACGGCTGCGCGCGGCGCCGACCTGGTGCGCGACATCGCGCTTGATCGTGGCTACGGCGCGATCACCGTGGCGCAGCTGGTGCGCACCTTCCAGCCCGACAGCGTGCGCCCTCTGCGCGTGCAGGCATCGCAGCACGTGCGCGATCCGGACGAGTCGGCAACGACTTACTTCGACGGCCCGGAGGCTGCGTGATGGACCAGATGGACGAGAAAGAATTTCAGCGCCACATGCTGCGCGAGGACGTGCCGTTCGCCCTGATCTGCATGGTCATCGGCGCGGTTCTGACGTTGCTGGCCCAGGTGGTGTTCTCGTGACCGGCCGCAGCTACGCCGGCTTTGCCTGGCTGTGTGCGTCAGTGCTGTTCCTGGCTGCGCTGGCGCTATTCGCCTACGTCCGGAGCGCGCACGGCATCTGCTCGGCGGTGCTGGTTGTCGGCTTCGTTCTGTCGCTGCACCTGCGCCAGAGCTGGAGCAATGCCCGAGCACGTGCGCACCGCGCTGAGCCGCCGCCGGCTGTCGATCCCTCCATTTCCTTTCCCGAACAGCCGCGCCGCGGCGTCCGTTGATCCCCGCCGGCGCGCCGGCACCACCCGACGAGGTTCCAATGTTCCAGCTACAAGATGCCACCGCGAAGGTGGTCAAGTTCAACCCGACTTCTGAGAAGCACGGACCGGAGATCGTGCCCGGTGGCTCTATCACCCTTGAAGTGGTCGCCAGCAGCGAAGTGCTCAACGACTTCCAGCCCGGTTTGCGTGAAGCACTGTACCGCGCGCCCACGTCCGGTGATCAGGGCTCTCTGCTACAGGCCAGCAAAAAGGATGACCTGACCGCCGTTCGCTTCTCCCACCTGGAGACATCGTGGTCAGGCGAGTATCCGGGTTACGAGGCACACATCAGCAATGGCCTCGGCTTGGAGGATCCGATCGTCTTGGTCGACGCGAAGCTCAAGAACATCGGCTTCAAGTTGCTGGATGGCGGCAGCGTGGGAATCAAGTTCACGCTTATCGCTCATCCGGACACCGATGAATCCGGGCTGCTGTGCCACATGCAGCGTCGCGAGGTGCAGATTTCCATCGTCCCGCCTACTCGCCAGGCCACGGATGAAGACCTCAGCGAAGGCAGCGACACGCTCGACGCGCAGGACTCGGCAGATGCCGCCGCCGAACTCGCACGCCTGGCCGAAGCCGGCCAGAAGGCTGCGGCATGAACGCGCCCGCCCGCATTCCGCTGATCGATGTCGAGAGCCGCCAGATCGCGGCGATCGGCCACGACGCAGACACCCAAACCCTCGCGGTGCGCTTCAAGAACTGGAAGGGCGAAGTCACCTCGCTCTACCACTACGACAACGTGACCGCCGAGGACTTCGCCGCGCTGCAGGCGGCCGAGTCGAAGGGTGGCCACTTCAACAAGGTGATCAAGGCCGACCCGGTGCGCTGGCCCTACCGCAAGGTCGAAGACCGCCCGCTCGCCGACGCGGCCTGATCCCGAACCCTGATCCATGGCAGGTGTCCACGGACGCGATCGCACCGCGCATTGACTCTCGAAGGTCAGACGTTAAAGGCAGGAAGGGAACCGCCCGCACCGCCGATACGTGCGCAAGAAGGAGCGGAAGGCGAAAGCCTATGCAGCCGGGAAAGACCGGCCCCAGCGAAAGCTCATGGGTGAACGAGTGGTGCGGATGCAACGCCGCTGACCGCCGGGAAAGACCGGCCTCTATCCATAGCGGAGCGGCTTGCGATCAACGAGCGTTCTTGTCTGTCGTATCGACGACCAGGCCGCTCCGCTATGGAGGGAATGCGCAGTGGTGATGCGCGAATGCCTAGGCAACTGGGAGCGCCCAAAGCGGGACACCGCCCATGGGAAAGAAGGTTCCGGCCTTCCGTCAAAAACCGGGAAACAGGCGACCTGCCGGCCGGAGACGTGCGCATCAACCTAGCCGGGCGCACGCGGTAATCGGAGCCACAGCATGCGGTAGCAAGCCGGGATTACACCGCCGGCCCCTCCACCCATCGACAACACGCCGGCGCTGCCGGCAGGAGATTGCAGTGAACGCAGTTGCACAGATCAAGCCCTCCGGCGGCCAGCTGGTTACCGCAGAACAGGCCGAGGCGATTCGTACCGCGTTGAAGACCAGCCTGTACCCGGGCGCCACCGACGAATCGGTCGACATGGTGCTGGCGTACTGCCGCGCCGGCGCGTTGGACCCGATGACAAAGCCCGTGCACATCGTCCCGATGTGGGTGCCGGAGAAGAAGCAAGGCAACCGCCTGATCAGTCCCGCGGGCATGCGCGATGTGATCATGCCCGGCATCGAGCTGTATCGCACCAAGGCGCACCGCACCGGCGAATACGCAGGCCAGGATGAAGCAACGTTCGGACCCACCATTGAAGAAACCCTAGGCGGCGTCCGCGTGCGTTACCCGGAGTGGTGCAGCGTCGCGGTCTACCGCCTCGTCGCCGGCAATCCGGTGCGCTACTCGGCCAAGGCTTACTGGCTCGAAAGCTACGCCACGCAGAAGCGCGATAGCGATGCCCCCAACGCGATGTGGAAGAAGCGCCCTTTCGGTCAGCTCGAAAAGTGCGCCGAGGCGCTGGCGCTACGCAAAGCGTTTCCGGAAGCCGTCGGCGCGCAGCCCACTGCCGAAGAAATGGAAGGCCGCGTCTTGGAAGGCGAAGCGACGGCAGTCCGCCAAGAGCAGGCGCCCAAGCAGATCGCCACCGAGCTGGCCGCTTACCCGGCCGACAAGTTCGCTGAGAACCTGCCTGCATGGGGTGAGCTGATCAAGGCCGGCAAGAAGACGGCCAGCCAGATCATCAACATGGTGAAGACCAAGGGCTCGCTCACCGAAGAGCAGATGATCGCGATCGAGGCGTTCGACCAGGCTGAAGACGTCGCCGACGAATCCACTGAAGTCGGCGCAGACGCCGATGCAGGTCCTATCGATTGGGATGCCCCAGGGCAAGGAGAGAAAGCATGAATACTGTCGACCTGATACAGGGTTCTGCCGAGTGGCACTCGCACCGCGCAACCCACCTCAACGCCAGTGAGGCGCCGGTGATGCTGGGCGAGTTTCCGTCCGTCACTCGCAGCGAGCTCCTCAAGGTCCGCGCGACCGGCGTTGAATCGGAGATCAGCTGGTTTCTGCAGCAGATCTTCGATGATGGCCATCGCTTCGAGGCGCTCGCGCGACCGCTGGCAGAGGCGATTGTGGGCGAAGACCTGTACCCGTGCGTCGGCGTGGATGGGAAGCTATCCGCGTCGTTTGACGGACTCACGCTGCTTGGCGACGTGCTCTTCGAGCACAAGATGTTGAACGCCACGCTGCGCGCGTGCATGACCGAAGGCTGCACCGGCACCGACCTGCCGATCTATCACCAGATCCAGATGGAGCAGCAGCTGATGGTATCCGGCGGCGAGCGGGTGCTGTTCATGGCATCGGAATGGGACGCCGATGGCAACCTGGTTGAAGAGCGCCACTGCTGGTACACGCCCAACCTGGAACATCGTGAGCGCGTCGTCGCTGGCTGGGATCAGTTCGAGCGGGACGTCTGCTCCTACGAAGACAAGCCGGCCATTGCGCCTGCCGTCGGCCGCGCTCCCCAACATCTCCCCGCGCTGCACATCGCGGTGACCGGCATGGTCACGGCCTCCAACCTGGCCGAGTTCCGTGGCTCGGCGATGTCTGTGCTTTCGCGCATCAACCGCGATCTGCAGACGGATGAGGACTTCGCCGACGCCGAGCAGACGGTGAAGTGGTGCAAGGGCGTCGAGGATCGGCTGGAGGCCACCAAGCAGCAGATCCTCGGCCAGACCGCCGACATCGACGCGGTGTTCCGCACGATGGACGACATCTCCTCCGAAACTCGCCGAGTCCGCCTGGAGCTGCACAACCTGGTCAAGGTCGAGAAGGACAACCGCCGCGGCCAGATCGTCGCGAATGGCGTGCAGTCGGTGCGGGATCACTATGCGTCGATCAATGCGGGACTCGATGCGCATGCGCTGGCGGTACCGGCAACGCTGGCGGCCGACATCGGCGCGGTGATCAAGGGCAAGAAGTCGATTAGCAGCATGCAGGACGCCGTGGGCACCGCTGCCGCCAACGCCAAGATCGCCGCCAGCCAGCAGGCCGAGCGCGTGCGCGCCAATGTGCGCGTGCTGGAAATGGAGATGGGCACCTTCGCCGGCCTGTTCCATGACCGCGTGCAGCTGTGCGCCACGAAGTCGCCGGAGGATCTGCGCAACCTGATCACCGCGCGCATCAACGAACAGCAGCGCGTCGATGAGCAGCGGCTGGAAGCGCAGCGCGAGAAGATCCGCCAGGAAGAAGCCGACAAGCTGGCGCGCGAGCAGGAGGAGCGCGAGGCAGCGCCGCGCCGCGCCGATGCCCAGGCCGAGGCAGCTCATGTCGCTGCCTCTGCACCTGCGTCCGCTGCTCGCGCGCCGTCGGCACCGGTGGCGGTTGCTCCTGCTGCCCTCTCCCCCGCTCTCTCACAGGCGGTGAAGTCTCTGGCCGCGCCAGCGCCAGCCCAGGTGGTGCGCATCAAGCTCGGCGACATCAACGCCAAGATTGCCCCGCTGACGATCACCGCCGACGGCCTGGCGCAGCTGGGCTTCCTGCCGGTGACCATCGAACGTGCCTCGAAGCTGTACGACGCCGCGCAGCTGCCGGCGATGTTCGCCGCCATGCAGCAGGTGTTCGCGCGCGCCGCCACCGACAGCTACCAGCAGGCCGCCTGATGTTGCGCACCTGCACAAGCTGCGCGCGCCGCCTGCGCGAAAGCCAGTTCCCAAGGCAGGGCGGTCGCGTCGTCAGCGTCTGCGCGCCCTGCCGGAACGACATCAAGCGGGCGCAGGCCAAGCTCGCACCGATCCGCCGTGATCCCGAGCAGATCCGGCTCAACAACGTCGCTGCGCTGTGGCACGGCCCGGTGCGGCGCACTCACCTGCTGAGGTATGCGGCATGAGCGAGCTTTCCCGATACACGAAAGCGATGATCTCGGGCGATATCGACGCCTGTATGCGCATCGAACAACTGCACGACCTCCACGGATATCCGCCTGAAATGGTGACGGTTGGGCTGCGCGCAGCAGACAACGGAGAAGATCCCGTTATTGCGGTCGAAACCTACATTGAGGACCAGGCCTGATGTCTCGCTTCCTCACCCGCCGCACGCCGAAGCGCAAACGCGGTCTGTGCTGGGGCCGCGCGCCCAACGACAACGGGACCGTCGTGACCTGGCAGCTGTTCCGCCGCGACCACCGCGGCGCGATCCATATGTCCTCGCTGCAGTTCACCAACGCCGAACCGCGCGCCTATATCGCGCAGCGCCTGCGCAACGCGTGCCGGAACCTGCGCGACCGCGTGGACGAGATCGACCTGGCCGCCATGGGAGTTACCGCATGACCATGCATCCGAACGACCGCCTCGCTGCTCTGGAATGGGCGCTGGCCCGTGCCCGCGAGGCCGGCAAGACCGACGAGCTGGTGCGGTTGACGCACGTGCCCGCCCTGCAGGAACTGCGCGACGAAGCGCAGCGGGAGGCTCGCGGTGGCTGACGGCTCGCACTCCTTCAACTTCCCCGCTCCGCAGGTCTCGTGCCTGCGCCCGGGCGAGATCGTGGTCGACTTGTTCGCCGGCGGCGGCGGCGCCAGCGAGGCGCTAAAGCAGGCGCTGGGTGTCGATCCCGCACTGGCCTACAACCACGACGAGTGGGCGATTGGCATGCATGCGGCGAACCACCCGCTGACGATCCACCACCGCGAAGACATCTGGCACGCCGACCCGCGCAAGGACGTGGCCGGCCGCCCGATCGGCTGGTTCCACGCCTCGCCGGACTGCACGCACTTCAGCCAGGCCAAGGGCGGCCAGCCGCGCAGCCACAAGACGCGGGCGCTCTCATGGGTCGCGCTGAAGTGGATCGGCCAGCTGCTACGCGCCGACTTGCGAGACGGCACGAACACCGCGCCGCGCATTCTTTCGTTGGAAAACGTGTGGCAGATCCTGACCTGGGGTCCGCTGGTGGCCAAGCGCTGCAAGGCGACCGGCCGCGTCCTGAAGATGGACGGCACGGTGGCAGCACGTGGCGAGCGCGTGCCGGTGGCGAATCAGCAGCTGGTGCCGGACAAGCGCCACAGCGGCCGCACCTGGCGTCAGTTCGTGGCGGCGCTGGAGTCGAAGGGTTACCGCGCGGAGTGGCGCAAGCTGAACGCCAGCGACTACGGCGCCGGCACCAGCCGCGAGCGACTGTTCTTGCTGGCGCGGCGCGACGGCGAGCCGATCGTATGGCCGGCGCCGACGCACGGCACCGCACCCGGCCAGCAGCCGCGCGTGCGCGCAGCCGATTGCCTGGACTTCTCCCTGCCCTGCCCATCCATCTTTACCCGCAAGCGGCCGCTCGCTGACGCCACGCTGCGCCGCATCGCCAAGGGCGTCATGCGCCACGTGCTGCAGTCGGCCGATCCTTTCATCGTGCCGGCCACGCACCAGGGCTCGGACCGGGTCAACGACGTGCAGGCGCCGCTGCCGACGATCACCGCCGCCCACCGCGGCGAGCTGATGCTGGTCGCGCCGGAGCTGGCGCCATTCATCACCGAGCACTCCAATGCCAGCAATCAGCGCACCATGCGCACCGACGAGCCGCTGCGCACAATCTGCGCCGGGGTGAAGGGCGGCCATTTCTCGGCAGCGGCGCCGGTGCTGGCGAAATTTCGCGGCGACAGCGACGGACGCCCGGTCACCGACCCGGTACCGACGATCACTGCCGGCGGCGGCGCCAAGCGCCCTGCAGGTGCCGCGCACGCATTAGGCCTGATCGCGCCGACCCTGGTGCAGACCGGCTATGGCGAGCGAGAGGGACAAGCACCGCGTGCACTGGACCTGCAGCAACCGCTCGGCACCGTCGTTGCCGGCGGCGTGAAGCACGCCGTTGCCGCACCGTGCCTCGTGCAGATGGGCCATGGCGAGGGGAAGACGCCCGGCAAGCGCTTCAGCCACGGCATCAACGATATCCAGGGTCCGATCGGCACCATCGTCGCCAGCGGCGGCGGGCAAGGCCTGATGACCGCATTTCTTGAGCAGGCGAACGGCGGCTTCTACGAAGGTGGGGGCCGCGATGCGCGCGAGCCCATGAGCACGATCACCGCGACCGGCAGCCAGCAGCAGCTCGCCACGGCGCACGTGGTGACGATGCGCAACAACACCCATGGGCGGGCAGCAGACGAGCCGCTGGGCACGGTGTGCGCCAGCACCGTGCACCACGGCATGATCGAGTGCACGCTGAGCGCCGAGCAGCAGGCCGGCGCGCTGCAGGTGGCCGCGTTCCTCGTGAAGTACTACGGGACAGGCGCCAACGTGCCGTCCCTGGCCGACCCGCTGGACACGGTCACTACCAAGGACCGGCTGGCGCTGGTCACCGTCGTGATCCAGGGCACGCCCTACGTCATCGTCGATATCGGCCTGCGCATGCTCAAGCCGCACGAGCTGTTCCGCGCGCAGGGCTTCCCCACCAGCTACCGGATCACGCACACCGCCGACGGCCGGGCGATCAGCACCAGTGCTGCGGTGCGCATGTGCGGCAACAGCGTCAGCCCGCCGCCGTTGGTCGCGCTGGCGCGGGCAAACCTCGACACGAAGCCGCTGCCGCTGCAGGTGGCCGCATGACTGACCCCTATCGCGAGTTCCTCAAGCGCAAGGTGCGCGTCGCGCCGTCGCTTGGGTTCGACGTCTCGCCCGATGATGTGCACCCGATTCTCAAGCCGCACCAGCGCGACAGCGTGGTTTGGGCATGCTCCGGCGGGCGTCGCGCCCTCTTCCAGCGCTTCGGCCTCGGCAAGAGCATGCAGCAACTGGAGATCATGCGGCTGGCGCGCGCACATGCCGGCGGCGCCGTTGGCATCGTGGTGCCGCTCGGCGTGCGCCAGGAGTTCCGCCGCGACGCCGGCAAGCTCGGGCTGGACACGCGTTTCGTGCGCACCAGCGCCGAGGTGGATCCGGACTTCGACGGCATTCACCTGACCAACTACGAGAGCGTGCGAGACGGCAAGCTCGATCCCAACCTCTTCACCGCCGCGAGCCTGGACGAGGCGTCGCTGCTGCGCAGCTTCGGGTCGAAGACCTACCAGCAGTTCCTCACCCTGTTCGATGAGGTCCGGTACCGCTTCGTCGCCACGGCAACGCCCAGCCCGAACCGCTACAAAGAGCTGATCCATTACGCCGGCTTCCTGGGCGTCATGGATACCGGCCAGGCGCTTACCCGCTGGTTCAAGCGCGACAGCACTCAGGCCAACAACCTGACGCTGTACCCGCACAAGGAACGTGAGTTCTGGCTATGGGTGGCCAGCTGGGCGCTGTTCCTGCAGAAACCGTCGGACCTGGGCTACAGCGACGAAGGCTATGACCTGCCTGAACTGTCTGTCCGATATTCAGAGGTAGCCGTCGATCACAAGAGTGCAGGCGCTGATCGGGACGGACAGGGCAACTTATTTCGGGATTCGGCCATTGGCCTTCAAAACGCTGCGCGCGAGAAGCGCGATACGCTGCCGGCGCGGCTCACCCAGCTCATGGAAATCGTCAATGCCACACAGCAAGCCAGCGGAACGGAAGGCATACTCGAAGGACTACTACTGTCGAAACCGAGCCGCGGCACTGGAGAGCCAGAAAGCCCGCGATGCGATGAGGGATCCGGAAGCTCAGAAGGCCTACCGTCGACAGTACTACGCAGCCAACCGGGAACGGTTGCTGGAGCAGCAGCGAGCGAGGAGCAGAGCAAATTACGAAGCGAACAAACAGCGCTACAACGAGCGGCAGCGAGTGAACGCGCTGAGGTCGAAGTTCGGTCTGACGCCGGTAGCTTATGCGGAGATGCTGGCGGCACAGGCCGGAGCGTGCGCGATATGTGGAACGCAGCCCAAACCGGGGGAGAAGCGATTCCCAGTGGACCATTGCCACAAGACGGATCAGGTGCGGGGGATCCTCTGCGGCCGCTGCAATCGGGCGCTGGGATTGTTTCAGGACGACCCGGAGATATTGGCTCGGGCGGCGTCGTATCTGACCAGATCATCATCTGGTGCGACCTAAACGAAGAGCAGGACGCAATCGAGGCTGCGCTGCAGAAAGCAGGCTTGACCTATTCCTCGATTCACGGCGGCAATGAGGTCGAGGAAAACGAAGGACGCATGGCCGAGTGGCGCGCGAAGCATACCTACGCGCTGATCGGCAAGCCGGTGATGCTGGGACAGGGAGTGAACCTGCAGCAGTGCAACAAAGCCGTCTTTATCGGCATCACCTACAAATTTAACGACCTAATCCAGGCAATGCATCGCATCCAGCGATATGGCCAGGAACGACCCTGCGTGGCCCACATCATCTACGCCGAGAGCGAGCGCGAGGTGCTGGCCAGCCTGCAGGCGAAGTGGACGCGCCACGAGGAGATGGTAGAGAAAATGAGCGAGATCATCAGGGAATACGGCTTGAGCAAGGCCGCCATGGCACAGGTGCTGCAGCGCTCGATCGGCGTGGAGCGGATCGAGGCCAGCGGTACCGGCTGGACCGTCGCGAACAACGACTGCGTGGTGGAGACGCGCGGCATGGCCGATGACAGCGTCGACCTGATCGTGACATCGATTCCGTTCGCGAACCACTACGAGTACAGCCCGAGCTACAACGACTTCGGACACACCGACGACAACGCGCACTTCTGGGCGCAGATGGACCACCTCAGCACGCAGCTGCTGCGGATCCTCAAGCCCGGCCGCATCGCCGCCATCCACGTGAAAGACCGGATCCAGTTCGGCGCGGTGACCGGCGCCGGCGTACCGACCGTCAGCCCGTTCCACGCCGAGGCGATCTTCCACTACCGCTCGCACGGCTTCGACTACATGGGCCTCATCACGGTCGTGACCGACGTAGTGCGCGAGAACAACCAGACCTACCGCCTGGGCTGGTCGGAGCAGTGCAAAGACGGCACGAAGATGGGCGTGGGCTCGCCGGAGTACATCGTGTTGCTGCACAAGCCGCAGACCGATCGCAGCCGCGGCTATGCCGACGAGCCGGTGCGCAAGCAGAAGGCGGATTACACGCGTGCACGCTGGCAGGTGGACGCGCATGCGTTCTGGCGCTCGAGCGGCCGCCGGCAGCTGACGGCCGACGAGCTGGCGCAGCTGGGCCCGCACAAGCTGGCCAAGCTGTTCACCGAGTACTCGCTACGCGAGGTCTACGACTACGAGACCCACGTGCGCATCGGCGAGGAGCTGGAGGCGCGCGGCGCGCTCCCGTCCACGTTCATGTCGCTGGCGCCGGGCAGCCATGACCCGGACGTGTGGCACGACGTCAACCGCATGCTGACGCTCAACGGCGAGCAGACACGGCGCGGCCTGGAAAACCACATCTGCCCGCTGCAGTTCGACATCGTCGACCGCCTGATCCAGCGCTTCAGCAATGCCGGCGAGCTCGTGTTCGATCCGTTCGGCGGCCTGTTCACCGTGCCGTATCGGGCACTGAAGCTGGGCCGCCAGGGCCGCGCCGCCGAGCTGTCCACGTCCTATTTCATGGACGGGGTGAAATACCTGCAGGCCGCCGAGCGAGAAATGGCGATGCCGGATCTGTTCGCGACGATGGAGCCGCAGGCGCAGGACCAGGCCGCATGAAGCCGCAGCTGTTCCCGCGTGAGCCGCGGCGGATGAAGCAGCCGGCCAAGGATCTGCTCCGGCAGCAGCTGGCCATGGCCGCCGACCACATCGAGCGGGTCACCGCCGAGAACCAGGCTTTGCGCGCCATCTGCGCGGATGCCATCAACACCTGCCAGGGCAGCGCCGATCAGATGCGCGCTGCCCTGGCGAAACAGGAGACCGAATAACCATGAACGCTGATGCCACGGAATCCATGCGCCTGCCCGAAATCATTGCCTCGATGCTCAACTACGCGGGAGTGGCGGACACGTGCGAGGTCACCCAGGGACACGCACCGGTCGCAATCCGCAATTGGGCGGAGATGCTCGAGCAGCTGACCGCGCCGGCTGCTGTGCCGGTGGATGGATTGCTGCGTGAGCTGACGGAAACTGCAAACTCTCTGCAGAAGATGGCCGCCAACGACCGCGAGACGGCCGACGAAATCGAACAGGGCATCGAAGATAGCGCCGGGTATACCGCCGACGAGCCTACCGACGTTGCCGCCGGCCTGCACCACGGAGCAGACATGGCTGACAGCCATGCCCTGCTGATGCTGAGGGCAGGCGCCGCCCTTGCCACCCTTGCAGCCCACCCCCAGCCGGCAGCGGCGAAGGAGCAGGACGATGCGTGAGCGCACGATCCTTTTCAACGGCGCCATGGTGCGCGCCATCCTGTCCGGCGCGAAGTCGCAGACGCGGCGCGCGGTGAAGCCCCGCTATCCGTGCGAGATCGAGGAGCGCGACGATGGATCGCTTTGGCCCTGGTTTCCCGACTACGTCACCGGCGGCGAATGGGATGGCTGGGTGCCCTGCCCATTCGGCCAGCCAGGCGACCGGTTGTGGGTGCGGGAGACGTGGGCCGACCTCACTGCCACACACGGCAGGCCATGGGAGAAAAAGAACCCGACCACCGGCCTTTACGAGAGAGGGCTGCGCCCTTTCCTGTGGTACGCAGCCGATGGCGATCAGCCGGATATGGGCGGCGGCGAGATCAATCGGGAGCCTTGGCGCTCCAGCACGAGCATGCCGCGCTCGGCGTGCCGCCTGGTGCTGGAGGTCACCGACGTGCGCGTCGAGCGGCTGCAGGCGATCAGCGAGGCTGACGCACAGCGCGAGGGCGCCGGCGACAACGTGGATTACACGCGCAACCGCACCTACCGCGACGACTTCCGCGACATCTGGACCAGCACCGGCGGCGACTGGGACGCCAACCCCTGGGTGTGGGTCATCGGTTTCAAGGTGATCGACCAGCAGGCCAAGCCGGAGGTGGGAAATGCCTGAGCTTTGCCTATCCCGCGACGAAGTGGCCGAGCTGTGCCGCACAACGCATCGAGCCAAGCAAGCCCGATTCCTGCAGCAGAACGGTGTGCGGCACTACCTCGATGCGCACGGCTGGCCGGTGGTGCTGCGCAGCGCGATCGACCCGTCCGAGAAGAAGGCCGGCACGGTCGCGGCCTGGTCGCCCAATAAGGCCGCATGATGGGTAGGAAGCCAAGTAGGCCGGGCGCGGTGCCGCGGTTGCGCGCCCGCAAGCAGAAGTCGGGCGTGGTGCATTACTACTACGACCACGGCGGCAAGCCGCGCAAGGAGACGCCGCTGGGTGCCGACTATGGCGCGGCTATCAAGCGCTGGGCGGAAATCGAGCATGCGCGCGTGATCCCCGCGCATGCGCAGCTGACCCTTCGACACGTCGCCGACCGCTACCGCGCCGAGGTGATCCCGACCAAGGCGCCGGGCACGCAGCGGCTGCACAACCTTTGTCTGACCTGGCTGCTGACGTTCTTCGACGATCCGCCCGCGCCATTCGAGGCGATCAAGCCCCTGCACATCCGGAAATATCTCGATTGGCGCGCCTCCAAGGTGATCGCGAATCGTGAAGTCGCCCTGTTCTCCCATCTGTGGAACTGGGCGCGCGGCAAGGGTCTGACCGACCTTCCCAACCCCTGCGAGGGCATCCGCCGGAACAAGGAAACCGGCCGGGACGTGTACGTGGACGATGCCACCTTCCGCGCCGTCTACGAACGCGGCGACCAGACCTTGCGCGATGCCTTGGACCTGGCCTACCTCACCGGGCAGCGCGTGGGCGACGTGTGGTCGATGGACGAGCGGCAGCTGAGCGCGGGCGAGCTGGTGGTGCGGCAGGCCAAGACCGGGACCAAGCTGACGATGGCCGTCACCGGCGAGCTGGCGGCGCTGCTGGATCGGATCGCTGCGCGCAAGCGAGGGCTGACCCTGCGCAGCACGCGCTTCATCGTAGATGCGGACGGGCTGGCGATCGGCCGGGCTGCGCTGCGCTACCGATTCGACCAGGCGCGCAAGGCCGCCGGCGTGGACAAGGGAGACTTTCAGTTTCGGGATCTGCGCGCCAAGGCGGGCACGGACAAGGCCGATTCGGCCGGCGATATCCGACAAGCTCAGGCCCAGCTGGGGCATGCGTCGGTTGCGATGACCGAGCACTATGTGCGGAAGCGCAAAGGCGCGAAGACGACGCCGACGAGGTGAATTGCGGAGCGCACCGGATATTGCGGAGCGGCCCGAATCGCTGAAAGCCTTACGGCACATGGAGCGGGCGATGGGAATCGAACCCACGTCAGTAGCTTGGGAAGCTACAGCTCTACCATTGAGCTACGCCCGCACGGCGTTGGGAGAGTTTAGGCGGGTGTAGGCATCGGGCGCAATGCGCAGACGTGACGAGGGCCGGTTGCCCGGCCCTCGTGTCTTGCAAGGTGCTGCCTGCAGCGGTTCGGCGTGGCTCAGAAATTGCCGCTGAAGTTCACGAACAGCGTCGCATCGCGGGCACTGCGCTGGGCGGTGGTGGTGCTCAGGCCGATGTTGCTCTGCAGGCCCCACAGGCCGGTGCGGGCGCCCAGCACCACGGTGGCGTAGTTGCGGTCGAAGTTCTGGCCCGGGACGGTGTACATGCCCACTTCCGGCATCGACTGCAGCCAGGCGCTGGCTTCGCCACCGTCCTTGAACTCGTGGTCGTAGGTCGCCTGCAGGTACGGCTTGATCGCGGCGCCGTCCAGGCGCACCTGGAAGCCGACGCGGCCGACCAGCGAGTCGATATCCTGGTCGGCATAGCCCAGCGCGGTGGCACTGGCGTCGCTTTCGGTGTAGCCGTCGAGCTTGATCTTCTGCCAGGTCAGGCCGGCCACCGGGCCGTACTTGACGTTGCCTTCGCCCAGCGAATAGCCGGCGTTGAGCGCGGCGGTGAGATTGCTGCCGTCCGGCGAGCCGCTGTGCACGCGGGTCGCTGGCCCCAGTTGCACTTCACGGTCCACGTCGTAGCTCAGCCAGCTGTAGCTGACCTGGGCGTTGACCCACACCGGGCCGGTGTACCAGCCGAAGAAGCCACCCAGGGTGGTGTCGTCCTGCTTGAAGCTGCCGTTGCGGTTGCCGAAGTCCGCGTCCATGCGGCCGAAGCCGGCAAAGCCGCCGAACACCAGGTCGCCGGCCGTCCAATCCACGCCGAACAGGCCGGCCGGGGCCATGCCGTCGTACAGGTCGGCGTGGTCGTAGCGCTGCATGTCACCGCGCACGCTGCCCCACCAGCGCAGCCCGTCGGCGTCCGGCTTGCCGTCCAGATGCCAGGCCACCTGATCGGCACGGGCGCGACCACCGGCCTGCGCCGAGTGCGTCAGCACCTGCTGCAGGCGCGGCGCTTCCAGCAGCGAAATCGCGTACTCGCCCAGGATCTGGTGCACCGCCGTGGTCGGATGGATGCCGTCGGCGAAGACGTAGGTGGTCGGTGCGTTGGCGGCGACCAGGCTGGTCGGGTTGCAGGCCGGCAGTGGCAGTGCAGGGTTGCAGGCGGTGTTGGTGACGTTGGTGAAGCCGAAGGTGCCCGGCGCGGCGACGATTTCCTGCAGCATGTGGAAGGTGTCGAGCGGGATCACGCGCAGGCCGGCCGATTGCAGGCCGTTGAACAGCGCGGTGTTGTAGGTGGTGGCCGCTGCGGTGCCCTGGGCCATGGCGGCTGCGCCGCCGGCGCGGAAGCGCGGGGTGATGCCGATATCGGGAATGGTCGGCACCATCACGTAGCGCGCGCCGGCAGTCTGCAGCGTGGCCACGGCGCCCACCTGGGCGGTGACCGCGCTGCCAATGATGGCCTGTGCCTGCGCCGGCACGGTGGCCGCGGCCAACAGGTCGTTGGCGCCACCCCACACGCTGTACAGCGCGTTCGGGTTGGCGCGGCCGCCATTGGCGGTGAGATAGGTGTTGATCTGGCTGGTCACCGACGGCGCGGCGCCGAGTGCGCTGACCGAGCTGGCCTGGATGCGCGCGCCGCCGGCAGCGTAGTTGTCGCCGGTCTGGCCATTGCCGTTGGGCGCAGCGTTGGTGCCGAAGTGGTCGCCGACATATTCGGCCCACACCCAACCCGGGTTGGTGGTGAACTTGCCGGTGACCGGGCGCGAAGCAGCCGGCAGCAACGGAGTGTAGTAGCCGCTGTCGGTGAGGCTGTCACCGAAGAACACGGTCTGGTCGAAGGCCTGCTCGGCCATGGCCGGGGTGGCCGCGATAGCGATGGCGACCGCCATCAGGGAGCGGATCGGGCGAAGTGTTGAAGCCATGGGAGTGCCTGCTTGAAAGTGGATGGGACCGGACCGGCCTGCATACGTACGCCGGCGAATGGCAATGGTTTCACCCTCGCCGCCCGCGCTCACGCTGCATCGCCGCATAACGCAAAAACGCGCGCCCTGACGGCGCGCGATGCGACAATGATGACATGAACATTCAACTCAACGGCGCCCCGCGCTCGCTCCCCGAGCACCTGCCGCTGGCCGCCCTGCTGGAACAGGAAGGCCTGACCCAGCGACGCGTGGCAGTGGAGGTCAATGGCGAAATCGTGTCGCGCGGGCGGCACGCCGAGCATGTGTTGCGCGAGGGCGATGTGGTGGAGATCGTGCACGCGTTGGGCGGCGGTTGATGCCCCGCGCGGCCGGCGCATCCGCGCCCGATCGGTGATAATTGCCGCATGACGAATCCCGCCCCCTCTGATGCGCTGGTCATCGCCGGCAAACGCTATCGCTCGCGCCTGCTGACCGGCACCGGCAAGTTCAAGGATCTGGACGAGACCCGCCTGGCCACCGAGGCCGCCGCGGCCGAGATCGTGACGGTGGCCATCCGCCGGGTGAACATCGGCCAGGACCCCAACGCGCCCAGCCTGCTCGACGTGCTGCCGCCGGAGCGCTACACCCTGCTGCCCAACACCGCCGGCTGCTACACCGCCGACGACGCGGTGCGCACCTGCCGGCTTGCGCGCGAGCTGCTGGACGGCCATAACCTCACCAAGCTGGAGGTGCTGGGCGACGAGCGCACGCTGTATCCAGATGTGGTGCAGACGCTCAAGGCCGCCGAGCAGCTGGTGGCCGATGGCTTCGAGGTGATGGTCTATACCTCCGACGATCCGATCCTGGCCAAGCGCTTGGAAGAGATCGGCTGCGTAGCGGTAATGCCGCTGGCCGCGCCGATCGGCTCCGGCCTGGGTATCCAGAACAAGTACAACCTGCTGGAAATCATCGAGAACGCCAAGGTGCCGATCATTGTCGACGCAGGCGTAGGCACCGCCTCGGACGCGGCGATCGCGATGGAGCTGGGCTGCGACGGCGTGTTGATGAACACCGCCATTGCCGGCGCGCGCGACCCGATCCTGATGGCCAGCGCGATGCGCAAGGCGATCGAGGCTGGGCGCGAAGCGTTTCTGGCCGGGCGGATTCCGCGCAAGCGCTATGCATCGGCATCGAGCCCGGTGGATGGTGTGATTGGATGAGTGGGTGGTCTGCGTTGACATTGCGGCCGAGGCGCAATGATTGGCAGTGCGGAGTGCCGGATATGACCGCTGCCAGATCGCGCGTTGCTGCGAGCGCACCCCTCACGCCGTACCCTCACCCCAAACCGCGCGCCCCGGCCCGCGCCTGCGTCGCGGGCGCTCCCAGGCACGCGCGCCCATGGCGCGCAAACTGTGCCTCCTCGCCCCGGTGGGAGAGGGGCTCTCGTTTCGCCGATGACTTAATTCATGACTGACCCTTTCACCAGCGACGGCGCCAAGATGCCGCCCAAACCTTTCACCATCGAAGAAGGCCGCCGACAGGTGCGCAGCTTCGTGCTGCGCCAGGGCCGCTTCACGCCTGCGCAGCAGCGTGCGTTCGATGAGTTGTGGCCGCGTTTCGGGCTGGACTACACCGGTGCCCCGCGCGATCTGGCTGCCACGTTCGGACGCGACGCGCCCAAGGTGCTGGAGATCGGCTTCGGCAATGGTGCGGCGTTACGCTTCGCCGCGCAGCAGGACCCCAGCCGCGATTACATCGGCATCGAGGTGCATGCGCCCGGCGTGGGCCGTCTGCTCAACGCGCTTGACGAGGATGGCAGCACGCATGTGCGCCTGTATCACCACGATGCGGTGGAAGTGCTCGAACACGAGATCGCCGATGGCGCGCTGGACGAGGTGCGCATCTATTTCCCCGACCCGTGGCACAAGAAGCGCCACAACAAGCGTCGCCTGATCCAGCCGGCGTTCGTGCAGCTGGTGGTGCGCAAGCTGCGCGAGGGTGGCCGCCTGCACGCGGCCACCGACTGGGCCGATTACGCCGAGCAGATGTGGGACGTGCTCGACGCCACACCGGGCCTGGTCAACCGCGCCGGCCCGCGCGGCCACGTCGAACGCCCCGCCTGGCGCCCGCAGACCCACTTCGAAACCCGCGGCCAGAAGCTTGGGCACGGCGTGTGGGATCTGGTTTATGACCGGGAATGGGGAATTGGGAATCGGGAATCGCAAGGGCAGATACCCGCGTCGCCCGGGTAACCCACAGCGTCAGCATTTTTCGCTCTGCCAATTCCCCATTCCCGACTCCCCATTCCCGGCCCCCAAATGGACACCGCGCTGACGCTGACCAACGATATGAAGCTCGTCCTCGGGCTGGTCGGTTTCACGATGGCGATGTTTCTGTTCGAGCGAATCCGCGCCGACGTGGTGGCCTTGATCGTGCTGGTGGTGCTCGGGGTCACCGGGTTGGTGGCGCCGGAAGAACTGTTCGGTGGTTTTTCCGGTAATGCGGTGATGAGCATCATCGCCACCACCATTCTTGGCGCGGGGCTGGAGCGCACCGGTGCATTGAACCGGTTGGCCACCTGGCTGCTGCGGCGTTCGCACGGCAGCGAGCAGCGCCTGATGATGATGACGCTGGCGATCTCCGGCTTGAATTCGTCGTTCATGCAGAACCCGTCGGTGATGGCCCTGTATCTGCCGGTCGCCTCGCGGCTGGCCGCGCGTACCGGGCTCACCCTGCAGCGCATGTTGTTGCCGATCGCCGCGGCGATCGTGATGGGCGGCGCGCTCACCATGGTGGGTAATTCGCCGCTGATCCTGCTCAACGACCTGCTGGTCTCGGCCAACAACAACCTGCCCTCGGGCATGGCCAGCATCGAACCGTTGACCATGTTTGCGCCATTGCCGATCGGTGTGGCGCTGCTGATCGCCGCACTGCTGTACTTCCGCTTCTACGGCGACCGCAAGCTGATCGAAGAAGAACGCCTGATCAACGAAGGCGTCACGCCCTCGCGCACCGAAAGCTATTTCGCCAAGACCTACGGCATCGACGGCGACGTGTTCGAACTCACCGTGACCGCCGAAAGCCCCTTGGTCGGCATGACTCTTGGCGAGGCCGAGGCCATCCATGACGCGCCGTTGCTGCTGGCCCTGAAGACCGGCAACGACACTCGCCTGGCCCCACCGGCGGACATGCGCATCTGGGTGGGCAGCGTGCTCGGCGCCATGGGGCCGCGCCAGGAGGTGAACGATTTTGCGCAGAACCACTTCCTGCGCATGTCCTCGCGGCTGCGCAACCTGGGCGACCTGTTCAACCCCAGTCTTGCAGGCATTTCCGAGGCGCTGATCCCGCCCAACTCGCGGTTGATCGGCAAGAGTGCTGGCGAGCTGCGGCTGCGCAAGCAGGCCGGCATCAGCCTGCTTGCGATCAACCGCGACAAGCAGGTCATCCGCGAGGACGTACGCAACGTGCCGCTGCGCGCCGGCGACATGCTGGTGTTCCACAGCATCTGGCAGGACCTGGCGCAGGCGGCGGAAAGCCGCGATTTCGTGCCGGTTACCGACTTCCCGAAAGGCGAGCAGCGCCCGCACAAGTTCAAGATCGCGATGGCGATCTTTGCCTTCACCATCTTGATCGCACTGACCTCGCGCCTGCCGGTGGCGCTAACGCTGATGACCGGCGTGGCCTGCATGCTGGTCAGCGGCGTGCTGCGCATGGACGAGGCCTACGCCTCGATCAACTGGAAGACCATCTTCATGATGGCCGGGCTGATCCCGCTCGGCTGGGCCATGGACAGCAGCGGCACTGCGGCCTGGGTCGCCGGCCACACCATCGACCGGCTGCCCGAAGGCATTCCGGTCTGGGCGCTGGAAATCAGCCTGGCCTTGCTGACCACCGCGTTCTCGCTGGTGATCAGCCATGTGGGTGCGACCATCGTGATGGTGCCGATTGCGGTGAATCTGGCGCTGGCCGCCAATGGCAACCCGACGGCGTTTGCGCTGATCGTGGCGTTGTCGGCCTCCAACAATCTGATGACCGCCTCCAACCCGGTGATCTCGATGGTGGCCGGCCCGGCCAACTATCAACCGCGCGAACTGTGGCGCGTGGGCGCGCCGTTGTCGCTGATCTACATCGTGGTGATGGTGTCGATGATCAACCTGATGTTCTGGTGGGCGGCGCGTTAGAGCCGGGGCCCAAGGCCATGATACTGGCGCTCGTCTTCGATCGCGCCGGGCATATCGCAGGCAAGCGCGCAGTAACGCCCCCTGCGCGGCACCGTCGCGTTGAACAGCATTGCAATGCAGCGCACATCCCTGCGTGCGCCAGTTGCCGGCGCTCACGCACCTGATGCGGCGCTACCCCAGTACCACCTGCTCGCCCTCGACACGCACCGGCACCGCTACCAGCGACTGCCCGCGACAGGGCCCGCTGATGCATTCGCCGGCATCAAGCTCGAACGCGGCGCCATGGGCTGCGCAGACCAGGTGGCCATCCTTGGTCGTGAGGAACTGCCCCGGTGCCCAGTCCAGCCGGCGGCCGGCGTGCGGGCAGATGTTCAACCACGCGCGCACCTGCAGGCCCTGGCGATACACCACCAGCGACTCGGTGCCCTCGCCCAACGCTGCTTCGACTTCCAGCACTCCAGCATCGGGAATCTGCGTCAACGCGATGCGTGTGGTCGAGGAAGACGAGGACATAGACCTTGAAAGAGTGAAGAGTGGCCGCCGATTGTGGCATGCGACTGCGCGCGCGTCGGCGCGCTGCGTGCCGGGCGTGAGTGACCGCAGGACTGGGCGATAACCCGTACACCTTGGCTACGGCAGACCTCGGTCGGCGCGCCGCATGTGATGCGTTTAACAAAACTGGCGTTGGATTAACGAAGTTTTCACTCAATGACATGAAACCGCAACGATACTTCGCGCTTGTTTCCTGCCCGGCAGCCCACCGCCATGCCTGCACGCTTGTTCCAATACGGCAACCTCCATTCCCTGTTTGCGCCCCGCAAGCCGCGTCACCCATTGGTGCGCGTTGCTGCCGGCCTGGCAGGCCTGGCGATTCTTGCGGTGCTGATCTTCTTCAGCGTGTTTGTCGGCGCGGCCATGATACTGGGCGGTATTGCCTGGAAGGTCCTGAGCAAGTCGCACCGTAGCCCCCCGCAGCAGGCGCGCGTGGTCGATGCCGAGTACCGCGTGGTACGCAAGCCCGCGTTGCCGATGTCGCACTGAGCGTCCACACGCCTGCGCTCTACATCCCGCAGCGTCTCGCCGCGGGAATGAAACCCCGCTACCTGCATCGGCATGTGCTCGCACATGCCGATCTGCATTGCGGGCCTGAACATGTTGGTCCTCGCCGTGCCGGCGGTCGTCCACGCGCGTTTCAGCAGTGAAGGTTCCGTCGTACACAGCCAAGCGGCTAGACTCACGCGTCCCCCGTTCGAGGATGCGCGCATGACCCACGATGTGATTCCCGCCGCCGATGTTCCGCGCATTCCGGTGGTGGGTGGCGGCAGTTTTCCGGTGCACCGCATCTATTGTGTGGGGCGTAACTTCGCCGACCACGCGCGCGAGATGGGCGCCAGTGCGCCGGCGTCCAAGGCCGAGCGCGGTCAGCCGACCTTTTTCATGAAGCCTGCCGATGCCATCGTGGTCGGTCACGGCGACCAGATCCCCTACCCGCCCGGCACCAGGGAGCTGCATCACGAGGTGGAGCTGGTGGTGGCACTCGGCAGCGATGCACCTGAGGGCGAATTGCCGGTGGAGCAGGCCGAGCGCCTGATCTACGGTTATGGCGTGGGCCTGGATCTGACCCGCCGCGATCTGCAGGCCGCTGCCAAGGCCAAGGGCCTGCCGTGGGATATCGCGAAAGGCTTCGACCATTCCGCACCGGTCAGCGAGTTGGTGCATGCCGGCGAAGTCGGCGCGCTGGAGGCGCTGAATCTGTCGCTGGAGGTCAACGGACAGGTGCGCCAGCAATCGTTGCTGGACCAGATGATCTGGAACGTGCCGGAGATTTTGCATGAGCTGTCCAAGCTGTATGCACTGCGTGCGGGCGATCTGATCTTCATGGGCACGCCGGCCGGCGTCGGCCCGCTGCTGCCGGGTGATCAGTTCAGTGCTCGCCTGGAAAACGTCGCCGAACGCCACGGCATCATCGCGGGCTGACATCGGCCGGGCTACGATCGGGCCGCGGCAGTTGGTCCGCGACCGCATCAGGAGTGCGATATGGGAATGGTCAGCGAATTCAAGCAATTCGCGATGCGCGGCAATGTCATCGACCTGGCTGTCGGTGTGGTCATCGGTGCGGCGTTCGGCAAGATCGTCACCGCGCTGGTGGAAAAGATCATCATGCCGCCGATCGGTTGGGCCATCGGAAATGTGGATTTCTCACGCCTGGCGTGGGTGCTCAAGCCTGCGGAAGTGGATGCCACCGGCAAGGAGATTCCGGCCGTGGTGGTCGGCTACGGTGATTTCATCAACACCGTGGTGCAGTTCGTGATCATCGCGTTTGCGATCTTCCTGGTGGTCAAGCTGATCAACCGCCTGAGCCATCGCAAGCCCGACGCGCCCAAGGGCCCGAGCGAAGAAGTGCTGCTGCTGCGCGAGATTCGCGACTCGCTCAAGACCGACACGCTCAAGACGCCGGGCGCGCTGTAAGCGGGCGCAACCAACGCGCGCTTCGCGCGCAGGGATGACTTTTCGCACGCCGACCGGGGACCTTGCGCTGATAAGCTCAGGGTCCCCTCGTCGTTGGAGCGTCCTGCATGCGTCGCCTCGCTGTTGCCATCTCTGCCCTACTCGCCTGCTCCTGCGCGCTCGCCGCACAGACCAGCATTCCCGACAGCGCATTGCGCACCGCGGCGCAGTTGCGCGAGCAGGCACTGGCCGATGACACCGGCTTTGCAGTGGTGCAATCGCTCACCACCGAAGTAGGCCCGCGTATTGCCGGCGGCGAAGCAGATCCGCGTGCGGTGGCCTGGGCCAAGGCCAAGTTCCAGTCGCTGGGCTTCGACGAGGTGTGGACCGAGCCGGTGAGCTTTCCCAAGTGGGAACGCCGCAGCGAACATGCGGCGGTCGTCGGCGCGCACGCGCAGCCACTGACCGTGACCGCGCTGGGCGGCAGCCCCGGCGGCACGGTCGAAGGCGAGGTGGTGCGGTTTGAAAACCTGGCCGCACTGCAGGCCGCGCCGGCCGGATCGCTGGCCGGCAAGATCGCATTCGTCGATTACCAGATGGTCAAGGCGCGCGACGGCAAGGATTACGGCAATGGCGGTGCCGTGCGCAGCAAAGGGCCGTCGGAAGCGATTCGCAAGGGCGCAATTGGATTTGTGATGCGCTCGGCCGGCACCGACTCGCACCGGGTGCCGCATACCGGCATCACCCGTTTCGATGAGGGTCTGACGCCGGTGCCGGCCGCGGCGCTGTCGGTACCCGATGCCAACCAACTGGCTCGCCTCGCTGCGCTGGGCACGACGCGCCTGCGGCTGGCGCTGGACTGCGGCTGGGACGGCACGGCCACCTCGTACAACGTCATCGGCGAGATCACCGGGCGCAGCAAGCCCAAGGAAGTGGTGGTGATCGGCGGGCATCTGGATTCGTGGGATCTGGGCACCGGTGCGATCGACGACGGCGCCGGCGTGGCGATCACCATGGCTGCCGGCCACCTGATCGGCCAGCTCAAGCAGGCACCCAAGCGCACGATTCGTGTCGTGGCCTTTGCCAACGAGGAGCAAGGCCTGTACGGCGGCAAGGCGTATGCCGCCGCGCACGGCAGGGATGCCAAGGACCTGGCGCTGCATCAGATTGGCGCAGAGAGCGACTTCGGCGCCGGGCGCATCTATGCGTTCAACACCGGCTCTGCCGCCCCGGACGACTCGCGTGCCGCGACCAAGCAGATTGCCGAGGTGCTGGCACCACTGGGCATCGCGTATGCGCCGGACAAGGGCGGTCCCGGTCCGGATGTGGGGCCGATCTCCGCCAAGGGCGGCGCCTGGGCGTGGCTGGCGCAGGACGGCACCGATTACTTCGACCTGCACCACACCGCCGACGACACGCTGGACAAGATCGACCCGAAGGCGCTCGCGCAGAACGTGGCCGCCTACACCGTGTTCGCCTATCTGGCAGCCGAGGCAGATGGCGATTTCGGCAGCCGCGCAAAGTCTGTGCAACCGCCGAACGAGTAATCTGGGAACGCAGCACGGCGTTGGCGTTTCTACTCCAGGACGAGCACACACGATGGTGGCCAAGCGGCAACGCAGTGCAAACAACGCGGCGACGTTGCTGGACGTCGCCAAACATGCAGGCGTGTCGCCGATGACCGCATCGCGCGTGATCAACCGGCATCCGCATGTCGGCCAGGACATGCGCACGCGCGTGGAAGCGTCGGTGCAGGCGCTGGGCTACCGCCCCAATCTTGCAGGCCGCTCGCTGCGTACCAGCGGCCTGTTGCGCATCGGCGTGCTGTACAGCAATCCCAGTGCGGCCTACCTCAATCAATTCATGCTCGGGCTGCTCGAACAGAGCAGCCTCAATGGCAGCCAGGTGCTGGTGGAAAAATGCGGCGCCATCCGCAGCCAGCGTGCAGCGACCGAGCGCCTGCTCGCCGCCGGCGTGGATGGGGTGATCCTGCCGCCGCCACTGTGCGATTCGCGGCAGACCATTGCCGAACTGGATGCGCGCGGCATCCCGGTGGTGGCCGTGGCCAGCGGCGCGCCAATGGCACAAATCAGCTCGGTGCGCATCGACGACTATCAGGCCGCACGCGCCATCGTCGCGCACCTGATCGAGCTCGGGCATCGCCGTATCGCGCTGATCAAGGGCGACCCGAAACACACCCCAAGCGCGCTGCGCGCCAACGGATACCTGGACAGCCTGCAGGCCGCCGGCCTGCCGATCACCGACGCGTTGATCGCCGACGGGCTGTTTACCTACCACTCCGGTCTGCTCGCAGCGCGTAGCCTGCTGGCGCAGCCGCACCCACCCACTGCGATCTTTTGCAGCAACGACGACATGGCTGCCGCAGCGGTGGCGGTGGCGCATGGTCTGGGCCTGCGCGTGCCCGAAGACGTGTCGGTGGCCGGCTTCGACGACACACCGGTCGCCACCACCATCTGGCCGGAACTCACCACCGTGCATCAACCGGTCACCGCGATGGGCCGTGCGGCGGTGTCGTTGCTTGCCGACGCCATTCGGCAACGGCGCAAGGGCGATGCCGCCCACGGGGTGCATCAGGTGATGAAATACACCCTGGTCAAACGCGGTTCGACGGCTGCGCCGCCAAAGGGATAGCCACTGCACTGGCAGTGCGCGCGCGCCGCAGCGACGCAATGTCATCAAAGAAGATACTGCTGCCCGGAATCATCGCACTGGCCTTCCTGGCGACACACGCCTATGAACTTGCGAGCTAGGCGTCATTGGTGCGATACGGGTGGCTCATAGAGACAGAATCGGTATGGTGTTGGATCCGTATCGCCTCTTGCTCGGTCTATGCGCAGACAGACCACCGATCGAGCGAAGCAATGGGCCAACCACATCTGCGGTATCCCCGGCAGCCGCGTGGCTGCCGG
The DNA here is from genome assembly GCF_041479385.2 of Xanthomonas sp. NCPPB 1068. NCBI lineage: Bacteria > Pseudomonadati > Pseudomonadota > Gammaproteobacteria > Lysobacterales > Lysobacteraceae > Xanthomonas > Xanthomonas sp. NCPPB 1068. The sequence continues at coordinate 3,647,352 of NZ_CM192986.1, forward strand.
GGACATTTACACAACATCAGCGACACAGCGGTAGCACCCTTGCAGTGGACGCCATCGCAGACCTCACGATCGACGATGCGGGCGCCCTGCGTGCGCCTGCCGCATCACCTGTTCGGCTTGGCTCGCACGACAGCTGACGGTGTGCTCGCTCCTGCCGCGCTGTTTGCAGTCACCACATAGTCGTAGTCGGCGCCATTGCTGACCGACTGATCGACATACGATGCCGCTGCGACATTGGCACCCACCGTAGTGAATGCACCGGCTCCACCGGCACGCCGCTGCACCGTGTAGCTGGTCGCGCCGGCCACTGGCGACCAGCTCAGCCTGACCCGGCTGTCGCCGACGGCGGCGGTGAGGCCGCGCGTTGCGCTCGGCGCGGCGACCGGTGCCGCGGTGGCCACCGCGGTGCTGGCAGTTGCGATGACCGGGTACGCGTTGTTCACCAGTTCGATGAACTGGTTATGGAACCACGCACCGGAGATCGGCGCACCGGCAAGTGCGCCGGTCAACACGCCATCGGCCGTGGTGTACGTGGGGTCGCACATGCGGTCGAAGCCCTTGCCCTCGTTGTTCGGAATCAGGGTGCTGGACCCGTCGGACTCGCCCGGCGGCTTGACCCAGGCATACGCGTCCAGATGCGGGCCCGGCGCGGCGGTCGGAAGCGCGCCGATGCCCGCGCCACTTTGATTGCACCAGTTGCCGCGATGCAGGCGGCGATCGATGCGGCCGGTATTGACGTACGAATTGATGTCACTACCGAAGGCGCTGGTGGAGCGATTCGGACCCCCCCAGCCGTTACGGCCGGTATCGATGATGAAGCCGATCGTGCTGGGCCAACCCGCGCTGACAAATCCGTTGTACAGGGCCTGGGTGAAATCGGTCTCGTCGAAATACGGATTCCATTCGTAGAATTTCGCCGACTTGATCGGCTGACCATTCACGCTCAACTCGGGATTGGGCAGATTCGGCTCATTCAGCGGCGTGGTGTTGGCGGTATTGGTGACAAAGCCATCCACGCTTGCCAGACCCGCATTCGTCCCCTGCACCACCCGGGTATACAGCGAGATGGACGGACCGCGGTTGCTGTCCCAGCCCAGCCAGCCGGAGTGGCCGATATCCAGATAATTGTAGGTATTGGGTATCGCGTGCAGTTTATTGAGCGCGTACTTGATGCCTTCTTCGTAGATCCCGGTCGAATTGGCAAGCGCGCAGCGCATGTCATTCAAATTGGTGACCAGATTGGGCAGGCTGTCGGGCTCGATGACATTGACGATGCGGATATCTTTGTATTTGGGATCGGCAAAGATGGCCGCAATCACATCGATATATTCTTTCTTGTAACGCTCCAGCGCAGCGGGCGTGAGCGGCAATTCACCGTTGGACGCCAGTGCATGGCAATCGCGCCCGGGTAGATCGTAAATGACGAAGCTGGCAGTAATCGGCGTATTGGCCTTTTTCTGCGCCAGCGCCGCATCCAGATGCCCCCTCAGACCGAGCCGCCCGGCATTTTGCGAACCACCGGCGATTGCCGCAATACGATCCAGCCACACTGCGGTCGGCAGGGTTTTGACCACGCCCATCTTGGCCTTCAACGGAACGCCCTTTATCTTCGCGATCGATGCATCGACTTTCTTGGCGTAATCCGGATTGACATAACCGGTGGCACCAACGAATGGATTATCGACGTGGGCCTGCGCGCAGACCGTCGCCACGACCATCGGGTTCAATGCCAACAGCGATAACGCCATGGCGCGCTTGACGTGACGATGGATGCCCTTGCTGGAATTCATGATATTCACCTGGTTTTATTGGATGGTGTTTATGCCGATTCACTGCAGCACTGCCTGTCTTTGGCTTGCGTTCTTCCTTTGTCGGGGCACCCATCGGAGATAGCTGGAGCCACTCAAACACGCTCCGTCGGCGTCCCGCCGAAGAGCATTTGCATGGCATTACGTTGATGATGCCCAGGCAGAAACGCAGGCCAATGGCCTGTTTGTCTCTGAGGACAGCACCCAAGACCTCGGATTTGGCGGCTAGCGCGCTCGCAACGCGATCATCCTTGCGATGCTGGCCACCGTGATGTGCGGAGTATCTCCAGGGAGCGAATGAGCGATCAGCGTGGGACGCTGTGCCTGCGAACCGGGGGGTCGGGTTCGCCATGCGGAAACTACGCTGCATAACAAGCATAAGCAATCGTCAAACATTGCGGTTGCACACAGATCCAGCCACTGCCCGCGACCGAGTTTCAACAGCAGGCAGTACTACACAAATGGATGTGCCATTACGCACAAAAAAAACGGCCACATCGCTTCCCGACGATGCGGCCGAATGGGAGGGTACCCAACTTTGCCGTCGGGCGTACTGCAACACCGGTAAACCGGTGACGGGAAGAAAGCGCAATGACCGCTTGGAGAGGGAGAAACAGAAAACCATGTGCGACACGGCGCAGGGGTGAGCCGTGTCGCACATTGGTACATCGCATCAAACCGTCACATCAGAAGCGCAGACGCAGGCCGGCGTAGTAACGACGCTCGAAGATGTTCTGGTCGTAATAGTGGTTGGTCCACTGCGCGTAACGCCGCTCACTTTCGCCAGTGAGGTTGGTGGCTTGCGCGTACAGCGTCAGGTGATCGTTGACGTCGTAACTGAAGGAGGCGTCCAGGTAGCCGACGTCGTCGTTCCAGATGGCCAGCTCATCGCCCCACGCACCGCTGTTGACCTGACTGAAGCGCTTGCTGCGCCAGTTATAGGCCACACGCGCCTGCAACTTGTCCTTCTGGTACCACAACACCGCGTTGGCCTGATGCTTGGAGTTGTCGCCGATGGGCAACGTATTGCCTTCGATATCGGTGTTGTCGGTGTCGGCGTCGGAGAAGGTGTAGTTGATGTTGGTGCCGAACCCGCTCAACCAGCCCGGCAGGAAGTCGAACGCCTGCTGGTAGCCGATTTCGAAACCCTTGATCTTGCCGCCACCGCCGTTGACGATGCGCTCCACCGGGCCGCCCAGCCGCACCACGCCATCGGCGTCGGGCTGGGGCTCGATGTTGGTCACCGTGGTCGGGAACGACTTCACATCGATCAGGAAGGCACCCACGCTGATCAACGACGCGTCGGAGAAATACCATTCCCACGAGGCGTTGTAGTTGGTGGCGCGGTACGGATCCAGATCCGGGTTACCCGAGCGTCCGTTGAGGAACAGCACCGCATCGGAGGGCAGCGCCGGGTTGCGCGGCGGTGTGCCGTTGACAGCATAGAAGCTGACCAGGCCGCGACCCAGATCGGGCAGGTCCTGACGCGCGACAGCCTTGTTGTAGGCAAAGCGCAGCTTCTGCGCGTCGGTGATGTCCAGCGACAGGTTGGCGGTGGGCAGCACGTCGGTGTACTGACGGTTCAAACGATTGGTCCCGATCGCCGGGCTGACGCCATTCCATTCCACGTTGCCGATAAACACATTGCCGCTGCTCAGGTACTGGTCGATCGCCAGCTTGGTCTGCACGATGCGTGCGCCGATGTTGGCCGTCCACGGCACCGCACTGCCGGTTCCGCCTTCCAGGTTGGCCAGAAAATACGCCGCGGTGCTCTTCTCGGTGACCTTGTACGAGTCGGCGGCCTGCTGGTACGCCACATTGCCTGGGTACAGGCTGTTGAGATAGCCCACCGGGTCCTTCATGACCTGCGGATTGATTGCCGGCAAGCCCTGGCTGCCCAGGCCGGTGACCTTGAGCGGATCGAAGTCGTTGAAGTACGCCCAGTAGCCGGGAATCGAATTGAACGGCAGCAGGCGCGCTTCCGAGACACCGCTGCAGGTGTCCACGATCAGCGGGTCCTTGAAGTAATACAGCGAACGGTTGGGATCGGCGCAGCTGGTGGACACCGGCGACAGGTACCGATAGGTGTCCAGCTTGACCTCGCGCTCGCCATAGCGAATGCCGAACTGGAAGCCGCGCACCACGCCTTCATCGAACTCGAAGGTGCCGTCGGCGCGGAAGGCGTCCATCGTCGCTTCGATCTTGTTGCCCTGCGCCCAGGTGGACATCAGCTGCCAGTTGTCCGGGTTGGACACGTCGGTGCCGAGGTTGACCGCCGGGTAGGTGCCACGGAAATCCACCGACGCATCCACCGTGGGCAGGCCATTGGCATTGGCCCATTGGGTGACACCACCGGCACGCGTGATCTGGTCGCCACGCGTCACCACCGCATCGGCACGCGCTTCGTCGTAGGTGCGCTGCGCATCGCCGTGCACCCAGCGGAACGATGCACGGAACGGGCCGCCATCGTCGAAACGCAGTTCCAGATTGGTATTGAGCGAATCCGAATCGGCAACGCCGGCCATCGAGTGCGCCTGGAACCGGTTGTAGCGGAACTGGCCGTATTCGAGCACACCGTTGGAATCGACCACCGACCCCGGTTGCAACTGGTTGGTCGCCCAGCCGGTGTGCAGCTGCGCGGCCACCGAGGTGTCCTGGTCTTCGAGCTTGGTGTAGGCCGCATCGGCCAGTACCGTCCACGAGTCGTTGATGTTGAACTGGAACGAGCCGTTGACGCCGGTACGCTGGCGATCGGTGCTGCGGTTGTCCAGTTCCGTCGCCACCCAGTTGTAGAAGTAATCGCGCGGCAGGTTGGACGGATCGGTATTGCTGCCGATACGGCCATCGCCATTGAAGTCGAAGCCCACGTTCTGCTCGGTGGATTTCTGCGCGCCGTTGGAATACACGCTGGGGTGCTTGTTCTCCAGCGTGGCATCGGAATACGACACCGCCAGCAAGGCGCCCCAGCGCTCGGTGCGGAAGCTGGCCAGGCCCGAGTACAGTTCGTTGAGTTCCTGCACTCGATCGCCGTAGGAGCCCTCGGCCTGGCCGCTGAAGGTCCAGCCTTCGGGCAGATCGAACGGGCGACGCGTCTTCAGCGAGACGGTGCCGCTGATGCCGCCATCCAGGTCGGCGGCGGTGGGCGACTTGATCACATCCACGCCACTGAACAAGGTCGGCGGAATATCGACAAAGTCCGGCTGCGCGCGACCGATGTTGGGCTGGCCGAACTGGTCGCCGCCACCGGCGCTCAGATACAGCTCGCCGTTCATGGTGGTCTGCACCTGCGGCATGCCGCGGATGTTGAGCTGCGAGCCTTCGCCGGCCGAGCGCCGGATCTGGACGCCAGGCACGCGCTGCAGCGAGTCGGTGATGGTGACGTCGGGCAGCTTGCCGATGTCTTCGGCCGAGATCGAATCGATGATCTGCGCAGCGGTGCGCTTGTTCTCGATAGCCTCGGCCTGCGCGCCACGCACGCCCTTGACCATGACCTTGTCCAACTCGGTGACGCCCGGGGTGCTACCGGCGTCCTGCGCGGCGGCCTGTGCAGCCGCCAGGGTGAGTGCAACCGCGAGCGCGGCGGCCAGCGGGGTGTGGCGGGTACTGCGATGCAGCTTGTTCATGGTCCCCTCCCAGGGATGACGACAATCCACGACCGTTTCGAATGGCAATGCCGGGGGGCACTGCGGTGTTGGCTGGCACGCCGGTTGACGCGCCAGTGCAAACGCCGTGCAGCGCGCACGGCGTGGCAAGGTATCGGCGCGGCTACGGAAGCCCGCTCGCAGCGCCGGTTGAGGGTTCGACATTCCAGCCGCGCACCTGCAGCGTGGCGTTACGCAAGGTGGCGGCCGATGGCCCGCGGATCTCCACCTCGCGCTGCTCGCCCGGTACCAGGCTCAGGTAGTTGTCGCTGTAGTACGCCGGCAGGATGCGTTGGCCTTGCGCATCCACCAGGGTCAACTTGGTGTTGAGCGCCACCTGCTGCGAGGGGTTGCGCACGGTGGCACGCAACACCGGCTCTGCGCCGTCTTCCAGCCGCGTGGTGAGCTGCACCGGTACCGCGGCCAGCGCATCCAGGCCGCGCATGGCAGCCGCATCGCGCGCCACCCAATAGAAGTTGCGCGAACGCACCACCGCATCATGATCAAGCAACTGCAAGCGCACAAAGCCCAGCCCGTGGGTGTCCTTGAGCAACGGCGCCAGCTGCATCACCGGTGCCGAGACCGCAACAGCGGCGGCATCGACCGCTTGTTCGCGTTGCTGCAGCAGCGCACCGTTGGTGCCATAGATCTCCGCCCGTACCCGCAAGCCGCGCACCGGGTCGGTGGCGTTGTTGACCACCACCACCTCGTGACCCGGCAGGTTCATCTGCACATGCAGCATCTCAGCCGCGTTGCGCACACCGTAGTAGGCGGCATGGGTGTCGTAATCGTGGCTGTAGATCTGCCACATGTTGCTGGGCCAGGCGGGATGGCTCATCCACAGCAGGCGCCCGCTGTTCTTGGTCCACAGCTGCGCGTTGAAGCCTTCGAAGATGGCACGATGGGTGTCGTAGTTGAGCAGCTGCGCCTTGCGCTCGAAGTCCTCCAGGCTGGTGGGCGCACCAAGCTTTTCGGTGAGCGAGCGCATGAAGCTGGCGGTGTCGCCATTCCCGGACTGGTGCCAGTCGTGGTACGCCCAGGCATCGCTGATCGGCCACTGATCGCCCACTGCCGGGACCGAGGCCTTGAACGACTCCAGGGTGGAAAACGACGGCGTGCCCACCTCTACCGAAAAGCCCTGCGCCAAGGCGTTGAAGTAGCCCACCGGCTCGCGGTAGTTGTACGGACCGCTGCCCTGCAGATTGACCTGATTGGAACTGCCGGTATACCAGCGCGTGCCGTCAAGTTCGGCCACGAGCTTGTCCAGGCCTTCGTTGAGGATGGGGGCAGGCACGCCTTCGTTGCGGCCGAACCACAGCACGATGGAAGGGTGATTGCGGAAGCGCTTGATCACCTCGGCCGCGTTGTCCAGGAACAGCGCCGCGTCGGCCGGCTCCATGTTGTAGTTCTGGGTGGACTGCCAGAAGTCGTTGAGCACCAGCATGCCGTACTCGTCGGCCAGATCGAAGAAGCTGCTCTGGGTGTTCTGCCCCACCCAGTTGCGCACCACATTGAAATGCGCATCGCGCTGCAGCCGGAAGTACGGCTCCAGCCGCTCGCGCGATACGCGCTTGCGCCAATCGTCCATGCCCCAGTTGCCGCCCTTGACGGCGATGCGCACGCCATTGATGCGCAGGGCCAGGTACGGCGCCAGCGCATCGTCCTTCAGTGGTGTGACCGCCGGCGACACGGCGGCACCGGGATAGAACGATTGCGCATCGCCACCGGGCACGGGACGGATTGCACTGTGGCGCGCATCCACAATGCGCTCGCCACGCAGGCGCGCCTTGTTGAAATCCACCAGCACCCGCCGCAGCGCGCCATCCTCATCGAACAGCGACAACTCGTAGGTGACCTCGCGAATGCCGAAGCGCAACTGCTGCGTGTCCGAGTGCCCACCGGCAACCTCCACCCCCACCTGCAGGGTGTACAGCGCCGGCTCGCCATAGCCGTTGGGCCACCACAGGCGCGGGTTGGCGATGATCAATTGCGGGGTGTCGGCGGCGCTGAGCTTGAGCGTGGTGCCGCCTGCCGGCACGTTGACCTCGCGCTGGATGCGCACATCGCCAATGGCCAACTGCACGGTGCCCTGCACGGGCGCAGCACTGTCGTTGCGCAGCGGCACGCTGACTTCGAGCTCGGCGCGGCGGTGATCCGGCGCCAGGCGCGCGGTGACCACCTGGGTGTCGCCGATGGTGACCGGCCCGGTGGCATGCAGCTGCACGTCCTGCCACAGACCGGCATTACGGTCGCGCACGGCCGGAATCCAGTCCCAGCCCTCGCTTGCGATGAAGGTGGGCCCGTCCAGCGCCTGCACGCCGCCGTTTTCGCCGACGCCTGCGGTCATGGACTGCTCATGCGCAATGCCCGGATGCGGCGGTGGCGATACGCGCACTGCGACGACATTGCGGCCGGGCCTGAGCTGCTTGCTGACATCGAAGCGACCGCGTGCAAATGCACCGCGCGTGCGCCCGACCTGCGTGCCGTTGACCCAGATTTCGCCGGCATAGTTGATGCCGTTGAACAGCAGCTCCAGCCGCTTGCCTTGCGCGTCGGCGGGCAGATCGAAACTGCTGCGGTACCACCAGTCCTGCCGGCTCAGCGATTCGGGAATGGCCATGTTGTTGAGGCCGATATCCGGATCCGGATACACGCCGCGATCGACCAGCGTGGTGAGCACCGTGCCCGGTACCGTGGCCACACGCCAGGCGCCGCCAACGGCCGTGTCGCCACGCGACAACGTGGCGCCGGTGGCGGGCCCGAGATCGGGCGCGGCAGCCAGTTGCCACGCGCCCACACGCCACGCGGCGGCATCCAGCGGCTGCAATGCCGGAGCGTTCGGCACCGGCTTGGCCACCGGCGCAGAAAACGCCGCTGCACTGCGCGGCAATGTTGCGGGCGCCTGTGGCGCCACCTGCCCGGCCATCTGCTTGACCTGTACCTGCCACGCTGGCGATGCATCCTCGAAGCGCTGCAGCGCCGGGTCCGGCGTCTGTGCGGCCAGCTGCGCGACGGCGGCCGCTTCCAGTGCCTGCGCCTGCGCGGTGAAGCCGGCGATCTCGCCACCGAAATGCTGCGTGTAGGCGGCCGGTTGCTCGCGCGGGCCGAACATCAGCACCGGCGCCACTGCACGTTGCCGGGCGGCACCGCTGGCAACCTGGCGGCCGTTGGCGTACAGCGTCAGACGCCCGCCACGGGCGACGGCGGCCACCTGCGTCCACTCGCCTGCGCGTAGCGCCTGCTTGCTGCGCAGCACGCTATCGGCACCCTGCACGAAGCCGAGCTTGCCGGCATCGATCGCGAAGTAGCGGCCTGCATCCTTGGGATCGCCGACACCGGCAATCAGGGCCGGCCCGGTGCTCGCGCGCGATGGGCGTACCCACGCCGACAGGCTCCAGTCCGCGTTGGCGGCCAGCAGCGGTGCATCGGCGGCGAGCTTCTTTGCCAGTCCCATCCCGCCCGCGAGCACGCGGACATCGTAAGGCCCCGGCGGATTCGCATCGGCAGGCGCAGCCTCCACTGCAGTCCAGCTCATGCAACCACACAACAACCACAGCGCTCCACGGCGGAACGCCTTGCGAACCATCAGCATTAGAGGCCTCTCCCAAGCTCTACTGCCACGCAACGGTGCACACCACGTCCGTGCAACCGACCAGCGTCCATCCGGACAGTGCGTCGCTCGCGCTTGGTGATGCAGCCCGTGGCTGCCGCCCCTGTTTCAGCGGCCATGGTGCGAGGTAACGTTACCCCAAGGTGATATCGACGACAACCTTTCTGCGTTAGGGTTGGCGCTCCCAGGAGGAGGGACTCATGCGAAACCTGATCCAGTCCGCACTACCGGCGGCATGCGCATTGCTGTGGTTGATCGCAACGCCCGCAACCGCGCAGCGCCTGCGCGTGCAATCGCCCGACGCACGCACCGAAGTGGAATTCACCCTGCGCGAGGGCGGCGTGCCCAGCTATCGCGTGCTGTACCGCAACACGTTGGTGCTCGACGACGCACCGCTCGGGCTGGATCTGGGCAACGCCGGCAAACTCGGCAGCGACATGCGCGTGCAAGACAGCACCACCGAAACGCATGACAGCCGGTTTGCCTTGCAGGTCGGCAAGACACAGCAGGGCCGCGACCACTACCGTGCGCTGCGTGTGCACTTGTCCGATCGGCAGCAACGCCGGCTCACCATCGAACTACGCGCATACGACGACGGCGTGGCACTGCGTTACGTATTGCCGGAGGCTGGCGAGGTGCGCATTCGCGACGAACTCACCAGCTTTGCGTTTCCACGCGACTACCCCTGCTGGAGCTTGAATCTGGGCCGGTTCGGAACCAGCCACGAGGGCGAATACGACGCCATCGCTGCGTCCAGATTGCGCCCGCACAACCTGCTCGAGTTGCCGCTGGTCTGCCAGACCGATGCCAAAGGCACCACGCTGGCGATTGCCGAAGCGAACCTGCGCGATTACGCCGGGCTCTACCTCACTGGCCGCGCCGATGGCAGCCTGGGCGTCTCGGCCAGGTTGTCGCCACAGTTGGACAACCCCAGGCTGGCGGTCAGCATCGACGCCAAGGGACGCGATTTCGCAACGCCGTGGCGGGTGATCATGCTGGGCGACACGCCTGCCAGCCTGATCGAATCCAACCTGATTTCCGCATTGAATCCACCGCCGGCGTTCGATGCGCGCTGGGTGCGCGCGGGCAAGTCGGCATGGGACTGGTGGTCGGGCAATCTGGCCAGCGGGGTGGCCAACCCGGGCATGAACACCGCCACGATCCAGCGCTATATCGACCACGCACAGCAGTTGAAGCTGCAATATATGCTGATCGATGACGGCTGGTATTACGGCAGCACCGGCGATGGTCAATACAACGCAGACGCCGATATCCGCCGGCCGGTGGAGCAACTGGATCTGCCGGGTCTGGTCGGCTATGCGCGCAAGCGCGATGTCGGCCTGTGGCTGTGGGCACACTGGCGTGCGCTCGATGCACACATGGACGACGCACTGGCGTGGTACCAGCAACTCGGCATCAAGGGCATCAAGGTCGACTTCATGGACCGCGACGACCAGCAGATGGTGGACTTCTATCATCGCCTGCTGAGCAAGGCTGCCGAGCACAAGCTGCTGGTGGATCTGCACGGTGCGTATCACCCGACCGGCCTGACCCGCACCTATCCCAACTATCTGACCCAGGAAGGCGTGCTGGGCGCGGAATACAACAAGTGGACCACCCGCATCACCGCCACGCATAACCTCACGCTTCCGTTTACGCGCATGTTACTCGGGCCGATGGACTACACCCCGGGCGGCTTCCGCAATGTGCGCCCGGCCGAATTCAAGATGCAGCACATCGCACCGCAGGTCATGACCACGCGTGCGCAGCAGCTGGCGATGTATGTGGTGTACGAAAGCCCGTTCGCGGTGGTGGCCGACAGCCCGGAGCAGTACGAAAACGTGCCGGCCGCGCAATTCCTGCGCGATGTCCCGGCAAGCTGGGACGAAACCCGCGCCCTGGACGGTGCGATCGGCGAACACATCGCATTGGCGCGGCGCAGCGGCAAGGACTGGTACCTGGGCGCGATGACCAACGAACAGGCACGCACGCTGACCCTGCCGCTGTCGTTCCTGGGCAAAGGCAGCTGGACGGCGACGATCTATGCCGACGGCCAGGCCCCGACCGACGTGCGGATCGACACCCGCACACTCACCCGCAACGACACCTTGCAGTTGGCATTGGCAGCGAATGGCGGCGCGGCAATCAGACTGCAGAAAAAGTAAGTAGAGCCATGCCGAAGTGACGTGACCTCACGCACCTTTGCGCAGCGGCAACTGCCGTCTGCACTGACGGGCGTGACTTTCGACACGGCGTCCGAGCAATGCATTGCGCTCTGCGTGTGTGTGATATCACGCAATGCATATTTGCTTCTGCGTGCGCAGTGGCAGCCGCTAGCATGCGCACGCCCTCATCGCAGGTCTGGATGCCACCGTGCAGCGTCAGGCCTGCGCAATGACGGCACTGCACTGCACGTCCGCCGCGTGCAGGCAGTCTCGTTCCGGCGCAAGGGGAATTACGCATGACTTTCTATCCCACCCGGCCGATGCTGATCGGCCGCACCATCGCTGCGCTCGTCGTCTGTTCATTGGCGCCTGCCGGCGTCGCCAGCACGCTCGTCCCACCGTCGATCTCTCCCGCCCGCGACCGCAGTATCGATGCGCTGATGCCGCCGCTGTCGCACATACCTGCCACGGCATCGGTGACAGACGCCCACGCCGATGCCGTACACCACAGCAGTGCCGCCGCATCACGCGCGTTTCCGCAGATCACTGCCGAGTTCAAGCAGTTTCTGAACGCTCAGGCGCACATCACTTACGCCACGCATAGCGCTACCGCAAAGGTCGCCGACCCGGTTGCATTCGCCGAGATGCAGCGCTACCTATTCAACCGCTACAACGGGCTGACCGTGATCAGCAGCCTGCACGACGGCGCACAGGTGTTCGACTGCATTCCTCAGGCTCAGCAACCGGGTCTACGCAACGGCGACCACATCGCGCTGCCGCCCAGCATCGCCCCGGCCAAGACACCAGGCGACTCCGATCCAGCGGCGCTGCGCTGCGCTGCCGGAACGATTCCGTTGCAACGGGTTGGAATGGCCGAGTTAATCCGCCATGCAGACTTGAATGCCTTCCTGCATGCAAACGCACGCCCCGTCTCCGCTGCACCAACGGCGGCGGCCCCTGCGGCAGCGTCGGATGGGCATGCCTATTCCATAGTCTATCTGGACACCGCCGGATCGGCGGTCACCGGCGCAGGTGCCGATCTCAATCTATGGGCGCCAGCCTTACGCAGTGCCGATGAAACGCAGACCATCAGCCAGATATGGATCGCTGGAGAAAGCGCGAGCAAGCAGACGCAAACACTTGAAGTAGGCTGGGAGGCACAGCCAGCAGGCTGGGGTGACAAGCCGATCATCTTCATCTACTCCACGCAGGATGGGTACGTCAGAACCGGCTGCCACAATCTGGACTGCAGCGATTTCGTGCAGACCAGTACCAAACACGTGCTGGGCGCTCAGCCGGCAGCCGGATTCAGTACTGCGGGCGGCAAGCAGACCATGCTGAGCGTGGAATTCCAGCGCAACACGGACGGCAACTGGTGGCTGCGCCTGGATGGAGAATGGATCGGCTACTACAAGGCGGCCCTGTATTCGGGCGATTTTGCCAACGGACGTGTTGCGTATCTGAGTGCGGGCGGCGAAGTTTCGACCGACAGTGGCGCGGTCAGTCCGCGCATGGGCAGCGGCCAGTTCGCAACCGCAGGCTACCGCCAGGCCGCGTTTCAGGCCAATCACTTCTATCGCGACGCGGCGATGGCAACCCATCCCGTGCAGCGCCTGTCCTCGCTGCGCGTGGAGCACCCTTCCTGCTACACGCTGGCGCTTGCCGGCTACACCTATCCGTACGCACTGGGCAGTGGTGTGTCGCGCACCAGTTTGTCGCCAGAGATGCAGAATGGTGGCTTCTACTTCGGCGGACCGGGCTGCGCACCTTGAGTCGAGCCGAGCGCGCGCACTGTTACCGTGCGCGCGCTTTATTCGTGAAAACAACCACGCAGGCGACGCAACGCAGTGCCGCGTAGTGAGCAGCGGACAGCTTCAATCGTACGCTCGATACCGCTGCAGCACCTGCGGCCTGGCAGCCGCGCAAGGCGGCATTCAATCCATCGCGTGTACCGCCGGAATGCACAGACGGCTGCACCAGTACTTCGGATGTTTGACTGTCATGGCAAGCGCTGCGGCTTGCCGTGACTCAACGCGTGGTCGTCGCGGCGACGGCAGCCGGCATTACGGCAAATCCACCCCTGCACACACGGCCGGGCGCGCGTCCTTGATGGGCTGCACGCCACGTGCATCGAACTGCAGTGCCGCATGCTTGGGTGCAAACGCCGGCCAGGCAGGCAGGCCTTTGGCATTCGGGTTACCGCGCTGCACGAAGGCAGCCCAGTAGCGCTGCAGCGACACCGGCGGCTGGCCGACCGGCAGATTCTTGAACAGGAACGGCAACTCGGCGCTGTGCGTGACCTGCGCGCCGGGTGCAGCCGTGTCGAACACGTAATGCCACACCGGCACTCCGAGAGCGGCCTGGTGCTGGGCCACCGTCACTGCCGGGCAACGGAAGGTGAGATCGGTGGACAGCTGCATCGCCGCATTGCCCTGGCGCGCAGCACGCTGCGCCGCATGTGCGCGTTGCGCCTGCAGCACCGCATCGGCATGATCGGGATAGTCGCGGCGCAGACGCGCCTGCGCGCCCTGCTCGCCACCGTAGGTGAGCTCCTGCACCACATAGCCGATCAGCAGCGGCACCTTGGCCTGTGCGCCACTTGCCAGCAGCTCGGCCGGTGCACGCGGCAGCACGCGCCCATCGACCACAGCCTGCAGCCAGATGTAACCGTCGTCGTCCAGCGCCGGCACATCCACGCCCTGCCCGGCCTTGAGCAACTGTTCCACCGGCAGCGCGCGCAGTTGATCCAGGCGCGTTGCCGGATCCTCGATGCCTGCGCGTTTGGCGATGGCAACGCCCAGCGCGCGATTGTCCTCCAGGCTGCGCGCGGGCAAGCCGAACCCGGCGGTGCCGCTCTGTTCGATCGCCGCAGAAAATAGGCCGCGTGCCAGCGGGCTGAGCATCAGCAGGCCCACGTCCTGGCCACCGGCCGATTGCCCGGCGATGGTCACCCGCGCCGGATCGCCGCCAAACTGCGCGATGTTGTCGCGCACCCAGCGCAGCGCAGCGATCTGATCGAGCAGGGCGTAATTGCCGGCGGCCTCGTTGTCGCCATCGCGCAATTCCGGCAGCGACAGGAAGCCCAGCGCGCCCAGCCGGTATTGCAGCGTCACCACCAGCATGTCTTGCGCGACGAGGTTGGTGGGCAGATGCCCATCGGCCCCGCCAGCCACGTTGGCGCCGCCGTGGATCCACACGAACACCGGCAAGGGCTTGGCCGGATGCAACGCAGGGGTCTGCACTTCCACGTACAGGCAGTCTTCGCTGCCGCGCCTGGCCATCGCGTCGTTCCAGCCGAGCGCCGGCTGCACGCACGGCGTGGCCGCCTGGGTGGCGTCGCGTACCTGTGTCCAGGCGGCCGCCGGTTGCGGCGGCCGCCAGCGCAATGCGCCCAGCGGCGGTGCGGCGAACGGAATCTTGCGGAACACCGCGCTGCCGTCGTCCTGCCACTGGCCGCGCACCACACCGTGATCGGTGCGCACTTCCGGTGGTGCGGCAGGTGTAGGCGCCGTGGCAGCAGCGCTGCCGGTGATAACGCAGGTAGCAGCCAGTAGCCAGGCAGACACACGCATCAGAGATCTCCGGTGATCACACGGGCACGCCATGCGGCCTGGAAGACAGCGGTGGCTGAGGCCACGTTGAGACTTTCGACCTTGCCGCTGCCGCCGATGGACAGCTGCAGATCGCAGTCGCGCGCGAACTGGCGGTCCATGCCCTCGCTTTCCGCTCCCATCACGTACACCAGGCGCTGCGGCAGGCTGGCAGCGAACACGTCCTGGCCGCCATCAACAAGTGTGGCGGCCACCGCAAACCCGGCCTGCCGCAACTGGGTCAGCGCCTGCGCGGTGTCGGGCAACTGCACCAGCGGCACCGCTTCGGCACCGCCTTCGGCCACGCGTGCCGCAGCGCCGGACAGCCCCAGCGTGGAACCGGCCGGCAGCAGCAAGCCGCCGACACCGAAATGCGCGGACGAGCGCAGGATCGCGCCGAAGTTGTGCGGGTTGCCCACGCCATCCAGCCACAGCGCCAGCATCGGGCCCGGTGGCAACGCGGCCAGCCACTCCTGCAGCGGTTGCGGCGCCACGCGCAGCACCTCGGCCACCACGCCTTCATGGTGCGCACTGGCGGCCAGCTTGCTGAGATCGGCGTCTTCCACCACGCGATAGCCGATACGCTCGGCCACGCACCAGGCCAGCAAGGCCTTGAACTGCGGAATCCGCGCCTCGCTCAGATAGAGCTTGCGGATGGCCTGCGGGCGCGCCTTGAACACGGCCTGCACGGCGTTGATGCCGTATAGCCGCACCTCGCGCGCGCTGCCGCTTGCCGCAGCGGCAGGTGGCGCGGTGGCGGGCGTATGCTGGGCCGGCGCGCGGGGTGCGGGACTGCGCGGTGCAGATGTGCGCGGCGCGGCGCGGCCCCACGGGTTGTGCGAGGCGCCGGAGCCGCCATCGCGTGGCGGCCGTGGGCCGCGTCCATCGTGCTGTGTCATCGTCGTATCCAGATGTGGGTGTTGCTTGCAGTGCGGATCAGGTTTTTCGGCCCCTTCCGCAGTGTGGTGTTGGTCGTGCTGCAGCACCGGCAGGGCCGCAGCCGCAGGAAGAGTGACGACGATGGTAAGCCACCGACGCGATAGGGCGTATACGGCGGCCGGGCTGAGCCACTGCGGACGTCTTGCCGTCCCGTAGAGGAGCGCTGTCGAGGAGACGAAACGCACGCAGCTTCTGCGTGCCCCTGGTGGAGCGGCTAATACACCTGGCGAGCAGTCGTCAGGTGGTGTGGACGGCGCGCAGCAACCGCAATCTACGCAGTGCGACATGCCGCACCAGCACCAGCCGCGCCCGCCTGGTGGCGAGCGCGGTCGCTTTTGGCAGCTGTACCGTATCTGCCTGCTGCAGACCGCAATCACGCGCGTGCAACGATGCCCGGCAAGACAATACGAACAGGCATTCAGGCTAAAGCGGGCGGGTTCACCCGTGCGAACACACGTAAGTCGTGTAGCCCGTCCGGCTTCATCAGCGCACAGCGGCTGACACCCTCTTCGACGAAGCCGTTACGCAACAACACCGTAGCCGATGCGGGATTGGTGTCGAGAACGGTGGCCTGCACGCGGTAGAGCGGCAGGGTCTGCATCGCCCAGGCGACATAGGTGCCCACGATGCGTGTCATCCAGCCGCGGCCCCAGTGCGTGCGACCGATCCAATAGCCCAACTCGGCCGAGAAACGGCGCTCGCCCTGCCCTGGACATGCCCCAATCGTGCCGCAGGCCTGGCCGTCGATCTCGATGGCCAGCACCGGATGTTGCAGGTTGACTACCCGCCCAGCTAGAAAGGCTTCCCCATCGGCACGCGTATACGGGTGAGGGAATCGTTCGCTCAATCCGCGCGGTACCAGCGGGTCGTTGGCATGCCGCAGCAAGGCAGCCAGGTCGTCCTGACGCCAGCGGCGGAGCACGAAGCCTTCTCTCTGCAGCGTCAGCAATTCATGCATCGGGTGGGTCCTGGCGGGCGCAGTATCGACACCGCCGATACTGCGCACACCAGACCCGCGCCGCAACTCAGCGCTTGGCGGCCTGCGCCTGCTGGAGCGCGGCGCAGAGGCGGATGGTTTCGCCTGTCTGGGCCAGGCCGCGGTCGGCGCCGCTGAGGGTGGCCAGCCGCGGCTTGAAGAAGGCCTCCAGGCGGTCGGCTTCCTCGCTGCTGCAGCCGCCGCTGGCAGCCAGTGCCGGCAAGCCGCCGCCGTCGAACGAACCGCTGCGCTGCACGATACGGTCGAAGTTGGCGGTGAACCAGGGCCACATCGACGCATGCGAGGCCTGCTCGGCGTGGCCACGCCGCAGCAGGCTCTTCATCTCGCCGACCTTGATCGCATCGGTGAGCGCGAAATCCCGTACCTGCTTGAGCAGCGCCGGGTCCTGCACCGCGCCCAGCCCATCGATCATCGCGTTGCGCTGCGCCGGGTCGGCATGCGTGCGCAGCGCGGCGATCAAGGCATTCACCGCGGCCGCGCCACGTTCCTGCACGGTCACCGACAGCGCGCTGCCGAGCAGGTCGGGATTGGCTGCGGAGAACTCCAGCGCCCCGTTGCCGCCGGCCAGCACGGCGTCGCCCTGGGCGAGCAAGGCCTTGCGCACCTCCGGCGTCTGCAGGCGCAAACCGAACAGGCTGGTCAACGCGCTCCGCAACGCGACGTCGTCGACCGACTCGCCACTGCGGCGCGTGTAACCCAACTGACGCAGGCGCGGCAGGTAGGCCTGCTCGGCCACCTTGCGCAAGGCGCTGCGCTGCGCCTCGGTGCTGGCCTGGTACTGCCAGATCCACACCAAGCGATCCACCAGCGCGGTGGACACATCGGCCGATGCGGACGGCGCCAGCTGCTTGATCGCCGCCAGCACTGCATCGCTGTCGGCATCGCCATGGCGGTACGCCGCGTCGATCGCATCGGCATAGGCAAGCTGCTCGCTGTCGTCGAGCTGGCCGATCTGCTTGCCCAGTGCGGCCAGCTGCTTCTTCGGCAGACTGAAACGGTAATAGCCGGCGCCACGCGCGTTCGGGAAGACCCAGGTGTTCTTGCCGGCGCCTTCCAGCACGATGCTGCCGCTGGCGCTGTCCAGCAGCTGGCAGGCAGTGCCGACCTGGTTCTTCTCCTTGCCGTACTTCACGCACACCGGCACGCCCCACTGCTGCGCGGTGGAGCCGGCCGAGCCCAGCGGCAGGTAGCGCTGCTGCTGCAGCTTCACCACGGTCTTGCCGCCCTCGCGGGCCACCTGGGTCTGCAGGTACGGCACGCCCGGCTGATTGAGGAAGCTGCGGAAGGCGGCCTTGAAATCGGCGCCCTTGCCGGCCGCTTCGGCGATCGCATCGACCAGGTCGTCGGCGGTGGCATTGGCAAACTTGTGCTTGGCGATATAGGCGCGCATGCCCTCGCGGAACACATCCTCGCCGACGAAGGCTTCGAACATCGCCAGCACTGCCGCACCCTTCTGGTAGGTGATGCCGTCGAAGGCGGTTTCGATATCGCCATTGCCGGTGATCGGCTGGCGGATCTTGCGCGCACTGACCAGGCTGTCGTTGTTCATCGCATATTGCGCACCGCCGATCCGGTCCAGGTTGGCGTGGTATTCCGGATGCAGCTGCATGGTGATCTTCTGCTGCATCCAGGTGGCGAAGGCCTCGTTGAGCCACAGGTCGTCCCACCACGCCATGGTCACGGCATCGCCGGTCCATTGATGCGCCAGCTCATGCGCGTTGGTGTTGAAGGAACGCTGCACGTTCACCGCCGGCGAGTCCTTGTCCAACAGCAACAGCCAATCGCGGAAGGTGACAAACCCCGGGTTCTCCATCGCGCCGGCACTGAAATCCGGGGCGGCGACCAGATCGAGCTTGTCGAACGGATACCCGAACGCGTAGTAGTCCTCCAGCGCAGCGATGATGGCCGGGGTCTGGTCCAGTGCGGGCGTGATGCGCGGGCCCTGCCCCTTGGCGGCGATACCGCGCAACGGCGTGGCCGTGGGGCGCTGCGGGGTGGCCGGCATGGCCGGCACATCCACCACATCCCAGGGACCGGCCGCGTAGGCCACCAGATAGGTGGGCAGCGGCACGGTGGGCGCAAAGGTCACCGTCTTCCAGCCCTTGCCGGCCGGCTTGGTCGAGGTGGCGATGGTGTTGGCCAGCGCCTGGTCGTCGCTGGGCACGGTCAGGCTCAGGTCGAACGGCGTCTTGAACGCCGGCTCGTCGAAGCCGGGGAACGCGTAGCGCGCACTGATCGGCTCCATCTGCGTCATCGCATAGGCGTTGCCCTGGTACTTCACCTGATACAGGCCCTGCAGCTGCTGATTGAGCGGCGCGCTGTAGACGATGTCGACGGTGAGCGTTTGCGGCTGCAGCGTGCGGCCGAAGTCCAGGCGCACTACGCCGGTTTGTGCATCGGCCTGCACGTAGCGCGCGGTCAGCGGCTTGCCCTTGGCGGGCTTGACCGTGGCCTTGCTGACCACCAGTTCCTTGCCATGCAGCCACAGGTGATCGGACGCCTGCTTGAGCTGCACGCGAATGGTGGTGCGGCCACTGAACTGCGTCTGCTTCGGATCGATCTTGAACGACAGGCTGTAACGCTCGGGTACCGCCCAGGTCGGCAGGCGCCCATTGGGCACTGCCTCACTGGACGTTTGCGCCAGCGCACTACCGCAGCACAGCGCAAGAAGGGAAGGAGCGAGCAGACAGGCAAGACGACGCATGGGCAATTCCGGTCAGGGTAACCGCCGAAGTCGATCACAGCCGGGCATGCGTGTCATGTGACCTTAGTCATTGGATGGGCGGGACGGCTGCTGCGGGCGGGCAGGCGCCGGCTGCCTGCCCGCAGTGGCAACGATGGCGGTCGCATCGTGCCGTGGCGGCCGGCGGCATGTGCACCTGAAGATGCCGCTGCAACCGGTGCAGCAACCAACGTAGCTCCGCAAGAACGGCTCGTCTGCGCGGCATTGGCATCGTTGCGTGTCACGGCGTGATGCTGGCGCTGCGCACCAGCGCGCAGACCGGCATTCGCATGCAGGTGGCATGACCGCCCCGCACAGCCGAACCCAACGTGCGGCGGTGCAGCGTGACCAGGCACGCTACGCGTGCCCGCCCACCGATGGGGTGTCCGCTTCCAGGGTTTCCAGCTGGCGAGCCAGTGCTTCCGGCGACTTGGTGTACGGAGCGATCAGGCTGTAGAACGCCGGCACCACATACAGCGACAGCAGCGTGGACAGCGACACCCCGAAGATCACCACCACACCGATGGTGGCGCGGCTGGCCGAGCCGGGCCCGCCGGCCACCACCAGCGGGATGGCACCCACCACGGTGGCGATGGAGGTCATCAGGATCGGGCGCAGCCGCACCGAGGCGGATTCGACAATGGCCTGTTGCACGCTGCGGCCTTCGTCGCGCAACTGGTTGGCGAATTCCACGATCAGGATGCCGTTCTTCGCGGCCAGGCCGACCAGCATCACGATGCCGATCTGACTGAACAGATTGAGCGTGCCGCCGGTGACCCACAAGCCGACCAACGCACCCAGCACCGCCAGCGGCACGGTGAGCATGATCACCAGCGGGTGCGCAAAACTTTCGAACTGCGCAGCCAGCACCAGATACACCACCAGCAAGGCCATGCCAAAGGTCAGCAACACCGCACTGCCGGATTGCTGGTACTCGCGCGATTCGCCCTTCCAGTCCAGCTGCGCGTATTCGGGCAGTTCTTCCTGTGCGGCCTGTTGCGCCCAGGCGATGGCGTCGCCCAACGGGTAACCCGGCGCCAGACCGGCGGTGATGGTGATTGCACGCAGCCGGTTGAAGCGGTTCAAGGTGCCGGCCTCGGCCACTTCGCTGAGCGTGACCAGGTTGGACAACGGAATCAGTTCGCCACGGCTGGAGCGTACGCGGATGGCGGTGAGGTCTTCCGGTGACATGCGGCCTTCGCGCCCGGCCTGCAGCATGACATCGTATTCCTCGCCGTTGTCGACGAAGGTGGTGACGCGCCGCGAGCCCATCATCGCTTCCAGTGCGCCACCAATGGCCGTCACCGGCACGCCCAGATCTGCCGCACGCAGGCGGTCGATATTCACGCGCATCTGCGGGCGGGTTTCCTTGTAATCCGAATCCGGCCCGACCAAACCGGGATTGGCCTCCATGCGCTGCAGGATGCGATCGCGCCACTGCGCGATTTCCGCGTAATCCGGGCCACCGAGCACCATCTGGAACGGTTGGCCACGGCTACGCACCAGCCCACCGCTGACCTGCGTGCGCGCACGCACGCCGCTGAGCACGTTGAGCTTCTGCTGCAGCTCATCGGCCACCTCGGTGGTCGGGCGGGTGCGTTGCTCCCAGTCCTGCAGGAACACGCTGACGCGGCCGGTGTGCATTTCCTCGCTGCTGCCGAAGCCGCCGGGCACGCGCGGGTTGGCGCGCACGATGGGTTTGTCCGGTCCCACATACGGCCGCAGGATGTCTTCGACCTGATGCATCTGCCCCACCGTGTAATCGAAGCCGGCCCCCTCGGGGCCGTCGATCATGATCTGGAAGTTGCCGCGGTCTTCGGCCGGCGCCAGTTCGGAAGGAATGCGGCTCATCAGCCATGCGCTTGCGCCCAGCGCCAGCAGCATCAGCAGCGCAAAGATCCAGGTGCGCTGCACGTGCCGCTCCAGCGAGCGCCCGTATGCGCCGGACACCGCCTGCATGCGCCCGTCGAACCAGCGATGGAAGCGATTGGGCTTGGCCACACGATGCGAGCGCAGCAGCTTGGACGACATCATCGGCGTCAGCGTCAGCGCCACGAAGGCCGAGATCGCCACCGCCGCCGCCAGTGCCACCGCCAATTCACGGAACAGGCGCCCGGTGTTGCCTTCCAGAAAGCCGACCGGCAGGAACACCGCCACCAGCACCGCCGTGGTCGCAATCACCGCGAATGCCACCTGCCCGGTGCCGCGCTTGGCCGCCACCAGCGGCGGCTCGCCCAGGTCGATGCGGCGCTGGATGTTTTCCACCACCACGATGGCGTCGTCCACCACCAGCCCGATGCACAGCACCAGCGCCAGCAGGGTGAGCAGGTTGATCGAAAAATCGAACGCGTACAGCGCGATGAACGCGGCGATCAGGCACACCGGCACCGTCACCGCCGGAATCAATGCCGCGCGTGCGCTACCCAGAAAGACCCAGATCACCACCAGCACCAGCACCACCGCTTCGACCAGCGTGTGGTACACGCGCTCCACGGCGGCATCGATGAAGGTGGTGGTGTCGAAGGCGACAAAGATGTTGGTGCCCTGCGGCAGCGATTTCTGCACTTCCTCCGCTTGCGCGCGCGCCTCGCGGGCGACGTCCAGCGCGTTGGCGGTGGAGTTGCGCACGATGCCCAGGCCCACGTTGGGCACACCGTTGCTCTGGAAATACGCGCGGCGTTCGGCCGAGGTCAGCTCGACCCTGGCCACATCGCCCAGCCGCACCACATAGCCGCCCTCGCCCTTGCTGAGCGGCAGCTTGGCAAAGTCTTCCGGCTTGAGATAACTGCGCTCCACCCGCAGGGTGAAATCGCGCTGCGCCGATTCGATGCTGCCGGCCGGCAGCTCGACGTTTTCGTTTTCCAGCGCGGCCTCGACATCGGCGACAGTGAGCGCACGTGCGGCCAGCTGGTCGCGGTCGAGCCAGATGCGCATGGCATAGCGCTGGCGTCCGCCGATCCGCACCTGCGCCACGCCATCCAGGCTGGAGAAGCGGTCCACCACGTAGCGCTCGGCGTAGTCGGACAGCTGCAGCGTGTCCATCGTGCTGGAGCTCATGTTGAGCCACAGGATGGGGTCGGCGTCGGCTTCGACCTTGGAAATCTCCGGCGGGCGCGCCTGGTCGGGCATGCGGTCGGACACGCGGCTCACCGCATCGCGCACGTCGTTGGCGGCGGCTTCCACATCGCGCGATTGCACGAACTCGATGCTGATGTCGGAGGAGCCATTGCGGCTCCGCGCCTCGATGGTCTCGATGCCCTCGATGCCGGCCAGCGCGTCTTCCAGCACCTGGGTGATGCGGCTTTCCACCACCGCCGCCGAGGCGCCGGTGTATTCCACGTCCACCGACACGATGGGCGGGTCGATCGCCGGCAGCTCGCGCAAGGTGAGCCGAGTGAACGACATCACCCCCAGCACGATCAGCAGGAGGCTCATCACCACCGCCATCACCGGGCGGGTAATGGACAGGTCGGAGAGTTTCATTGTGCGGCGGCCTGCGGGCGCACCGAGGCGGGCGCGGCCTGGTCGACCACCTTCAGCCCGGGACGCAGCTTGCCGGTGCCATCCACCACGATGCGCTCGCCGGCCTTGACGCCCTCCAGGATCTCCACCTTGCCATCGCGGCGCTCGCCCAGGCGCACATCGGCGCGCTCCACGCTGCTGTCGGGCTTGACCCGGAACACGTACGACTCGCGCCCCACCTGCACCACCGCAATTTCCGGAATCACCACCGCCTGCCGCGCCGGCTGGAACAGCCGCACATCCAGCAGCATGCCCGGGCGCAGGCGCCGGTCGTCGTTGGGGAAATCCGCACGCACCGTCACCGAGCGGGTGGTTTCGTCGATACGCGAATCGATCGCCGCCACCTCACCGTCGAAGCGCGCGCCCGGGTAAGCGGCCGCCGTGCCGTTCACCACGTTGCCGAGCTGCACCAGACCGAACTGCGATTCCGGCACCTGGAAGTCCACGTACATGCGCGCCACATCGTCCAGCGTGGCGATCACCGTGCTGGAGGTGATCAACGACCCCGGACTGATCTGGCGGATGCCAAGCACGCCCGCGAACGGCGCGCGGACCTCGCGGTCGGTGATCTCCGCGCGCATCTGCTGCACCCGCGCCTGCGCCGCATCGCGCAGCGCGCGCTGCGTATCCACCGTGGATTTGGCCACCAGCTGCTGACCAACCAGGCTCAACTGACGGCGGTACAGCTGGTCGGTTTCTTCGAAGGTGGCCTGCGCGGCGGTCAACGCCGCCTGCTGCGAATTGCCACGCAGCCGCAGCAGCAACTGCCCGGCCTTGACCTCATCCCCGCTCTCGAAATACACCTGCTCCACCACATCGCTCACTGCAGCAGTGAGCGCCACCGATTCGCGCGCACGCACGGTGGCGATCGATTGCACGGTGGAATTCCACGGCTGCACCGCGACCGGCTGCACCACCACCGGAATCGGCTTGGCCACCGCCGGCGCACTCGCCTGACGGGCGCAACCGGACAGCCACACGGCCAACAAGAGCGCGACGCAGTGGCGCGCGCTGGGCAGAACAAGCATCAGAACATCCTGGCGGGGTACCTCGAAAGTTTACCGACCTGGCCGCCATGCGTTGACAGAAAGGGCGCGCTTTGCACCATGACCAACGACCCTTGCCGTCGCCGCCACGATGCGCTGGCCAGCGCCGTCATCGATGCCGCGTGCGACCCCCTGCGCGCCAGGCCGGCGCAGAACCGGGCGGCAACGTGCTGCCGGTTCCTGCCAATCCCATGACGCGCCGGGGGCCGCTTGCAGCGCCCTGATGCCCGCGCTCAGCGCTCCAGCCCCAGAAACTCGAGCACGTGGCGCGCCAGCGCCTCTACATTCTCACCATCGGCGTGAAGATGGATCTCCGGCGTTTCGGGCGCCTCGTAGGGCGAGTCGATCCCGGTGAAATTCGGGATCTGCCCGGCACGGGCCTTGCGGTACAGCCCCTTCACGTCGCGCGCCTCGGCAACGGCCAGCGGCACGTCAACGAACACCTCGACGAACTCGCCCGCATCGAAGCGCTCGCGCGCCAGTTGCCGCTCGGCGCGGAACGGCGAGATGAAACTCACCAGCACGATCAGCCCCGCGTCGGCCATCAGCCGCGCCACCTCGGCCACCCGGCGGATGTTTTCCACGCGGTCTTCGTCGGTGAAACCCAGATCGCGGTTGAGCCCGTGGCGCACGTTGTCGCCGTCCAGGATGAAGGTGTGATAGCCAAGGGCATGCAGGCGCTTGTCGACCAGATTGGCCACGGTGGATTTGCCCGCACCCGACAGGCCGGTGAACCACAGCACGCGCGGCGCCTGCCCCTTGATGCGCGCACGTGCGCTGCGATCCACATCCAGATGCTGCCAATGCACGTTGCCGGCGCGGCGCAACGCAAATTCCAGCGTGCCGGCCGCCACCGTGGCATTGCTTTGCCGGTCGATCAGGATGAAGCCACCGAGCACCCGGTTGCGTGCATACGGCGAGAACGCGATGGGTTCGTCCAGCGCCAGGTTGCAGTAGCCCACTTCGTTGAGCTCCAGCCGCTTGGCGGCCAGCCGCTCTTGCGTATTCACATCGACCTTGTGCTTGATCTCGCTGATGCTCACCGTGACAGTGCGGGTGCCGATCTTGAGCCAGTACGGGCGGCCCGGCAGCAGCGCGGCATCGTCCATCCACAGCAGATGCGCAGCGAACTGGTCGGCCACTTCGGGCGGGTCGTCGATGGCGGCGATGATGTCGCCGCGGCTGATGTCGATCTCGTCGCGTAAGGTCAACGTCACCGCCTGCCCGGCGCGTGCGCTGTCCACCTCCCCGTTGGCATCGAGCACGCTCGCCACCTGCGTGCGGCGCCCGGACGGCACCACCACCACCGCATCGCCCACACGCACCTGACCGGCAGCAATCGTGCCCGCATAGCCGCGGAACTGCGAGTTGGCGCGATTGACCCACTGCACCGGCAGCCGCAGGCCGCTGCCGGCTTCCGGCGGCTCCAGCTGCACGGTTTCAAGATGCTGCAACAGAGGCGGGCCCTGGTACCACGGCATCCGCGTCGAGGCGCTGGACAGATTTTCGCCAGCCAGCGCCGATAGCGGGATGCACTGCACATCGGCGATGCCCAGCTGCGCGGCCAGCGCGCGATAGCCTTCGGCAATGCCGGCAAACACCTGCGCGTCGTAGTCCAGCAGATCCATCTTGTTGACCGCCAGCACCACGTGCCGGATGCCCAGCAACGACACGATATAGCTGTGGCGGCGCGTCTGCGCCAGCAGGCCCTTGCGCGCATCCACCAGCACCACCGCCACATCGGCGGTGGATGCGCCGGTGGCCATATTGCGCGTGTACTGCTCATGGCCGGGGCAATCGGCCACGATGAACTTGCGCCGGTCGGTATCGAAATAGCGGTACGCCACATCGATGGTGATGCCCTGCTCGCGCTCGGCCGCCAGCCCGTCCATCAGCAGCGCGTAATCGATACCCTCGCCCTGCGTGCCATGCCGCCGGCTGTCGCTTTCCAGCGCCGCCAGCTGATCGTCGAACAAGCGCTTGCTGTCGTACAACAACCGCCCGATCAGCGTGCTCTTGCCATCGTCCACGCTGCCGCAGGTGATGAAGCGCAGCAGCGGTTTGGATTCGTGCTGCTGGAGGTAGGCCGCGATGCTGCCGGGAATCGGGAGTCGGGAATCGGGAATCGCAAAGGCGTCCTCTTCCATGGTGACGTTTGCCGGCAACCGCTGTTGCGATTCCCCATTCCCGATTCCCCATTCACTGCCCATCAAAAATACCCCTCAAGCTTCTTCTGTTCCATCGATGCGCCCGGTGCGTGGTCGATCATGCGGCCCTGGCGCTCGGAGCTGGTGCTGACCAGCATTTCGGCGATCACCGCCTCCAGGGTGCCGGCGCTGGACTCGATCGCGCCGGTGAGCGGGTAGCAGCCCAGTGTGCGAAAGCGCACCGAACGCAGCTGCGCGGTTTCGCCCGGGTGCAACGGCAGGCGCGCGTCGTCGACCAGGATCAGCGCGCCGTCGCGCTCCACCACCGGGCGCGGCGCGGCGAAATACAGCGGCACCACCGGGATCTTCTCGCGGTAGATGTAGAGCCAGATATCCAGCTCGGTCCAGTTGGACAGCGGAAACACGCGCACACTCTCACCGGGCCTGGTGCGCGCGTTGTACAGATTCCATAGCTCGGGGCGCTGGTTCTTCGGGTCCCAGCGATGGCGCGCATTGCGGAACGAGAACACCCGCTCCTTGGCCCGCGATTTCTCCTCATCGCGCCGCGCCCCGCCGATCGCCGCATCGAAGCCGCCCTGCTCCAGCGCCTGCTTCAGGCCCTGGGTCTTCATGATGTCGGTGTGTACCGCCGCGCCATGGCTGATCGGGCCGATGTCCTGGGCGATGCCGTCGGGGTTGATGTGCACGCGCAGGTCCACACCGGTTTCGGCGGCGCGGCGGTCGCGGAAGGCGATCATCTCGCGGAACTTCCAGCGCGTGTCCACGTGCAGCAGCGGGATCGGCGGCGGCGACGGCGCGAACGCCTTGAGCAGCAGATGCAGCAGCACCGAGCTGTCCTTGCCGACCGAATACAGCATCACCGGGACCCGGAATTCGGCGGCGACTTCGCGCAGGATGTGGATGCTTTCGGCTTCGAGCCGGTCGAGATGGGACAGCGGCAGCAGGGTCATCGGGGTGTCGTCGGGATCGGCAGGCTCGCCAATCGATGGTAGGCCAAGGCGCCGCAGTGTGTCCCGGCCTTATGCCAGCCCGAAATAAGCGGCTGGCATAACACGATAACGGCTGCTCCTTTCTGGTCGCCGCAACGCTTCTCTAACATCGTCGGTCTCATCAAAGCCCCCGGACCCGAATGACTGCCGCCAGCTCCGCGCTACCGCCCAGCCCCTTGCCCGACGAGCGCAAGGCGCTGCTGGACCGGTTGGTCGACGGCCTGGATGCCGCGGCACTGTGGTGGTTGTCCGGCTATGCCGCCGGGCTGGCGCAGGGCCACCCGCCGCGTTCGCTGGCGGTGCTGCCGGGTGGGCAGCCACAGGCCCTGGCCCAGGACGGCCAACGCCTGACCGTCATCTACGGCAGCCAGACCGGCAACGCCCGCCGCCAGGCCGAGCAACTGGCCGCCGACGCCGAGGCCGCCGGGCTCAGCGTGCGCCTGCTGCGCGCCGACGCCTACCCCACCCGCGAGCTGGCCAACGAGCGCCTGCTGTATGTGGTGATCAGCACCCAGGGCGAAGGCGACCCGCCGGACGATGCGATCGGCCTGGTGGAATTTGTGACCGGCCGCCGCGCGCCGAAGCTGCCCGAGCTGAAATACGCCGTGCTGGGCCTGGGCGATTCCAGCTATGCAGACTTCTGCGGCATTGCGCGGCGCATCGATGAGCGCCTGGCCGAGCTCGGCGCCAGCCGTGTGCAGCCGCGTGGCGAAGCGGATCTGGACATCGACAGCATCGCCGCCCCCTGGCGCGTGCAGGCGCTCAAGCATGCACGCGAGCAGCTCAAGAGCGCCCCGCACACGGCCACGATCACCCCGCTGCGCAGCAGCCCCGCTGCCCCGGCGTGGTCGCACCAGCATCCGTTTGCCGCCGAGGTACTGGCCAACCAGATCATCAGCGGGCGCGACTTCAAGGGCCCGGGCTTTCGCGTCTATGCGCAGCCCGGCAAGCGCGTGCGGCATCTGGAGTTCTCGCTGGACGGCAGCGGCCTGAGTTACGAGCCCGGCGATGCCCTGGGCATCGTCCACCGCAATCCGCCGGCGCTGGTGGATGCGCTACTGCACAGCCTGCAGCTGGACGGTGGTGCCGCCGTCACCGTCGGCGACGAGACGCTGGCCTTGCACGAGTGGCTGACCACCCGACGCGAACTGACCAAGCTGTCGCGGCCATTCCTCGCCGCCCACGCCGAGCGCGCCGCTGCAGCCGATCTGCACGCGCTGCTGGCCCCCACCCAGACTGCCGGCCTGGCGTCGTTGCTCTCCGATCATCAAGTGATCGACGTGCTGCGGCGCTGGCCGGCGGATTGGGACCACGCCGGCCTGCTGGCCGCGTTGCGTCCACTCGCCCCGCGCCTGTATTCCATCGCCTCCAGCCGCAAGCGCGTGGGCGATGAAGTGCATCTGGCCGTGGACGAACTCAACTACCAGGCCCATGGGCATGCGCATCTGGGGTCGGCCAGCGGCTTTCTCGCCGCGCTCGCCGAGGGTGAGACCGCGCCGGTCTATATCGAACCCAACGAACGCTTCCGCGTCCCGGCCGACACCGATCGCGACATCCTGATGATCGGCCCGGGCACCGGCGTGGCGCCCTTCCGCGCCTTTGTGCAGGAACGCGCCGAAACCGGCGCCCGGGGCCGTAACTGGTTGTTCTTCGGCGCCCAGCATTTCAATACCGATTTCCTGTATCAGGCCGAGTGGCAGCAGGCGCTGCAACGCGGTGAGCTGCACGCCCTGGACCTGGCGTTCTCGCGCGACCAAGCCGAAAAGGTCTATGTGCAGCACCGCCTGCGCGCGCGCGGCGCCGAGGTCTATGCCTGGCTGCAGGGCGGCGCACATCTGTATGTCTGCGGCGCCATCGGCATGGGCAAGGACGTCCACGCCACGTTGCTGGACATCGTCACCACCCACGGCGCACGCAGCGCCGAGGACGCCGCCGCGTACCTCACGCAACTACAGGTGGAGGGGCGCTATGCGCGCGATGTCTATTAATGCCGGGAATCGGGATTGGGGAATCGGGATTCGGCACTGCCCGCAACTGAGCTCTCCTGGCGGAACGACCCGCTTTCTACGAATCCCCATTCCCGACTCCCGATTCCCATGACTCACTCCGTCGAAGACATCAAATCCGAAAGCCGTCGCCTGCGTGGGTCGCTGGAGCAGAGCCTGGCCGATGCGGTGACCGGGGCGTTGCGTGAGGACGATCAGACCCTGATCAAGTATCACGGCAGCTACCAGCAGGACGACCGCGATATCCGTGACGAGCGGCGTCGGCAGAAGCTCGAGCCGGCGTATCAGTTCATGATCCGCACGCGCACGCCGGGCGGAGTGATTTCGCCCACGCAGTGGCTGGCACTGGACGGCATCGCCACCCGGTATGCCAATCATTCGCTGCGCATCACCACGCGCCAGGCGTTCCAGCTCCATGGCGTGATCAAGCGCGAGCTCAAGGCGACCATGCAGGCCATCAATGCCACCTTGATCGATACGCTGGCGGCTTGCGGCGACGTCAATCGCAATGTGCAGGTGGCGGCCAACCCGCTGCTCTCGAAGGCGCACGCCACGCTGTACGCCGATGCCGCGCGCGTGTCCGAGCATCTGTTGCCCAACACCCGCGCGTACTACGAAATCTGGCTGGACGAAGAGCGCGTGTCCGGCTCCGGCAGCGAAGACGAGCCGATCTATGGCGACCGTTACCTGCCGCGCAAATTCAAGATCGGCTTCGCCGCGCCGCCGCTCAACGATGTGGACGTGTTCGCCAACGATCTGGGCTTCATCGCCATCCTGCGCGATGGGCAGTTGCTGGGCTATAACGTGAGCATCGGCGGCGGCATGGGTGCCTCGCACGGCGACACCGAGACCTGGCCGCGCGTGGCTAACGTGATTGGCTTTGTGACCCGCGATCAATTGCTCGATATCGCCACCGCAGTGGTCACCACACAACGGGACCTCGGCAACCGCGCAGTGCGCAAGCGCGCACGCTTCAAGTACACCATCGACGATCATGGCCTGGACACCATCGTGGCCGAGATCGAACGCCGCGCCGGCTTTGCGCTGCAGCCGGCGCAGCCGTTCGCGTTCGACCACAACGGCGACCGCTATGGCTGGGTCGAGGGCGAAGACGGGCTGTGGCACCTGACCCTGTCGCTGCCGGCCGGCCGCATTGCCGATACCGAAACGGCAGCGCATCTGAGCGGGCTGCGTGCGATTGCGCAATTGAACGTTGGCGAGTTCCGCATGACGCCCAACCAGAACCTGGTGATCGCCGGCGTGCTGGCGAGCGAGCGCGCACGCGTCGACGCGCTGGTGGCGCAGTACGCGCTGGATGCCGGCAACCAGGCCGCCAGCGCCCTGGCGCGCGGCGCGATGGCCTGCGTGGCGCTGCCCACCTGTGGCCTGGCGATGGCCGAGGCCGAGCGCTATCTGCCCGATTTCAGCGCTGCATTGCTGCCGCTGCTGCAACAACACGGGCTGACCCAGACACCGATCGTGCTGCGTCTCTCCGGTTGCCCCAACGGCTGTTCGCGCCCGTATCTGGCCGAGATCGCGCTGGTGGGCAAGGCACCCGGCCGCTACAACCTGATGCTGGGTGGCGACCGCCGTGGCCAGCGCCTCAACACCTTGTACCGCGAAAACATCACCGAAGCAGACATCCTGGCCGCCTTGGACCCGTTGCTGGCGCGCTACGCCGCCGAACGCGACAAACCCAACGATGAAGGCTTCGGCGATTTCCTGCACCGCAGCGGCCTGATCGCGCTGCCGCCCTACCCCACGCACCGTCACCTCGACCTGGAATTGCTCGCATGACTGCGCTGCCTGCCGCATCGAACACGTCTTCCGCGTTGGACGACCTGGACACGCTCAACGTGCACCTGGAAGGCCTGCGTGCCGACGAGCGCGTGGCCTGGGCGTTGCAGCACGGCCCGCAGGAGGCGGCGCTGTCGTCGAGCTTTGGCGCGCAGTCGGCGGTCACGCTGCATCTGCTGACCCAGCAGCGCCCGGACATCCCGGTGATCCTGATCGATACCGGTTACCTGTTCCCGGAGACCTACCGTTTTGCCGACGCCCTGACCGACCGGCTCAAGCTCAACCTCAAGGTGTACCGCCCGCTGGTCAGCCGCGCCTGGATGGAAGCCCGTCATGGCCGGCTGTGGGAACAGGGCATGGTCGGCATCGACCAATACAACAATCTGCGCAAGGTCGAACCGATGCGCCGTGCCTTGGACGAACTCAACGTGGGCACCTGGTTCACCGGCCTGCGCCGCAGCCAGTCTGGCGGCCGCGCGCAGACGCCGATCGTGCAGAAGCGCGGCGAGCGCTACAAGGTCAGCCCGATCGCCGACTGGACCGACCGCGACGTTTGGCAATACCTGCAGGCGCACGACCTGCCGTATCACCCATTGTGGGAGCAGGGTTACGTGTCGATCGGCGACTTCCACACTACCCGGCGCTGGGAACCGGGCATGCGCGAGGAAGACACCCGCTTCTTCGGACTCAAGCGCGAGTGCGGCATCCACGAGGATATCTGAGCCACGCGCAATCACGTCTCGTTCTGCAGGGTGCAGGCGCTACGCCGCCTGCGCTCTTTCGGTGGACACGTCATGGAGTGCGTCTGCGTGTGAGCCAATACGCAGCACCATGACAGTGGCGCGGGACTCCTCAGGGCGCCGTAAACCGTGTGTGATCGCGCTGCATCCAATAACGGTCGAACAGCCACATCACCAGCAACGACAGCCCGACCAACGGGAAGATCAGCCCGCACACCACCAGCAGCACCATCAAGCCGCGCAGTGTGCGGGGATCGGCCGGCAACGGTGGCACGCCCAACCCGCCGCTCGGGCGACGCTTCCACCACATCACCGCCGCGCTGACGCATAACAACACGATCGCGATGCAGGCAGCCAACAGGATCAGCTGGTTGGCAGTGCCGTACTGTTGCCCCAGGTGCACATTGATTCCCCATTCCAGCAGCTTGGCCAGCGGCCCGTAGTCGCGATAGCGCATGTCCAGCAGTACCGCACCGCTGTACTGATCCAGATGGATCACTCGCTGCCGCTGCAGATCGGCCGGATACACCGAAGCGGTGTACACGCCGGTGGCACGCCGCGGAGGCGCCACGCTGTAACCCGGCGCGATGCCGCGCGCGTCGAAGCGCGCCATTGCCGCGTCCAACCCGATCGCCCTGTGCCCGGGCGCAGCCACACTGCCCGCGCCGCCGTGAGCTGCGTGCTCGCTGTCAGTCGAGTGCGCGTGTTGCACCCCCTTGTCCAGTCCGGCGGATCCTTGCTCGGGCAACTCCGATTCCGGCACACGCGCCTGCCGCAGCGACCACGCGGCGTCGCCACTGTCGGTGAGCCGCTGCTGCGACATCGGCTGCTGCACGCGCAGCCCGGCCGGATAGCCGAAATCATGCCCATTGGCCCAGCGATTGACCTGCGCGCCCCATAGCCACGACCACGGCATGCCGGTCAGCGCCAGAAACAACAGCACTGCGCCAACGCCCGCACCGGTCACCGCATGCAGGTCGCGCCAGAACAGCCGTTGCCTGGGCTTGCCCCGCACACTGATCACCCCACCGCGGCGCCCACGCGGCCACCACAGATACACACCGGTGAGCACCAGCACGATCGCCCAACCGGCGGCAATCTCGATCAACCCACGCGCAAACGGCCCGACCAACGCAAGGCTGTGCAACCGGCGGATCGTCCAACTCAGCGTGCCGTGCTCCGGCAAGGCGCCCAGCACGCGTGCACGATATGGATCGACATACACCACCTGCCGCACGCCGCGCGCATCCACCAAGCCGACCTCGGCACTGCCATCTGCCCGCCTGGGCGTGGTGTACACGAACAACCTGCCGCCGTAGCGGTCCTGTGCAGCAGCAACCAACTGCTGTGCAGGCATGCGCGCAGCGCCCACTGCAACCACCTTCAGATCATGGTGCACGCTGCGATCGATCGCGTCCTGATACAAAAACGCAGCGCCAGTCAGCGCCAGCCAACTAATGAAAGGCAGCACCAGCAATCCGGCATAGAAATGCCAGCGCCACACCGCGCGATAGAAGCGCCAGCGGCGGTCCTTGTGCGCCTCGATCACGTCGCCACCAGCCGTGGGTGCATGCATCAGAAGCTCCAGTCCCATGACAACGACAGCACACGACCATCGCCCGGCGAATAGCCGGAGCTGCCGCTGTCGTACCACGCATACACATACGCGCGATCGGTGGCATTGCGCAGCTGCAGGCTGAGCGCATTGCGGGCATCCACGGTCCAGCGCGCGCCCAGATTGAGCAAGGCGTAGCCACCGGTGCGTCCCAGGGTGTTGCTGCGCTCCAGGTAGTAGTCGCCCTGCGCGTTGCCCCAGGCGCTCAACTGCACAGCCGCACTGACCTGCCACTCCAGCCCGGCGGTGGCCAACCAGTGCGGCACGTTCTCGATCTCCTTGCCGCGCGTGGCAGGCGCGCTCGGATCGGGCGTGGCGATGCTGGCCTTCTGCCGCGAATACGACACCCACGCGCGCCAGTGTTCGACCGGCTGCAGGTTGAGCTGGGCATCCCAACCGCGCCGCAGCGTGCGACCGACATTGGCCACATCGCCGGCACCCGCCACGCCATTCACACCCAGGATGGTCGCAACCTCACCGGAGGCGCGCTGCTCCCAATAGGCCAGGCGCCCGTCCAGGATCGCCGACGGTGCGAACTTGAAGCCGGCCTCCCAGCCGTCGTTGATCGACGGTCCCAGATTGCCGGGCTGGCGACGGTAAGCGCCATCGCCGCTGCCGATCTGGAAGGTGCGCCCCCAGTTCGCATACACACTGCTCTGCTCGCCCACGCGGTAGCTGGCACTGAACTTGGGTTGCTTGATGGTGCCGTAGTCGTAGGTGGGCGCGACGACTCCGGCAAGCACGTCGTGCAACTGGCCATCGACGCGATCGATGCGATACCCCGGCACCAGCTGCAAGCGCGCCACCGGCGTCAGCACCGCCTGCACATACGCACCATGTGTGCGCAGGTCGTAATCCCAGTTGCGCAACTGCGCGCCGCGTACGCGGGCCACGGTGCGATACCGCTGCGACTGATTGTCCTGCCACTGCGCGTCCGCCCCGGCTTCCAGTGCCGCGTTCCACATGCCCCCCTCAGGCTGCCAGTTGCCCCGCAGCAGCAGGCCGCGATGGGTTTCATCGGTATCGCGCTCCTGTTGCAGGCCGGCAGCGGAAAACCGCACCCAGCGCTGGTTGCGGTAGTCGTTCCGGTAGGCCTTGGCGCTCCACTGCGCCTGCGCGCCGAGCTCACCGTCGGCGTGCAACGCGGTCTGACGAACGCGACGCTCGCTACGGTCGTCCTGCGCATAGCCCGGCGAACTGCGCGGCGCCGCACGTGCGGTGGCGGCGTCCAGGTAGCCGGCTTCCAGCGCCTGGTTGTCGTAGTAGCGCGTGGTGAGCCCGGCACGGAATGCGCCGTCCGGGTCGGTGTAGAACCACTTGCCGGCCACGCTGCGTTTGCGCGCATCGGCATGATCGCGATACCCGTCGGAGTCGCGCCAGGCCAGCACGTAGTTCTGGCTCCAGGCACCACGCTCGATGCCTTTGCCCAGCTGGACCTCGCGCGCACCGAAGCCGCCGCCGGTGATGCTCAGACGGCCATCGTTGCCACCGGTGCGGGTCAGCACGTCCACGCTGCCGGCAATCGCGTTCAACCCGTAGCGCGCGTCGTTGGTGCCGCGCACGATCTCGATGGCGCTGATGTCCTGCGGAAACACTGCATCCAGATACGGCATGCCACCGGCGTTGTCGTTGCTGGGAATGCCGTCGATCAGCAGCTTGACCGCATTGATCCGCCCTTCGCCATTGAAGCCCCGGAACGAAAACCGCCCCGCATCGGTGCCCATGCGGAACTGGGTGACCTGCACACCGGGCGCGCGCATCAGCAGCTCCCAGCTGTAATCCACGTGCTGATCGTGCAGCAGCTCACCGTCGATCACATCCACCGAACTCAGCACGCGCGCCGTACCCGGGGTGCGCTGGGCGTGTTCGCGCACCTGCACCTGGCCCAGCGTCAATGCCGCATCCTGCGCTTGCGCATCGCAGGCAGGCGCCCACACCAGCGCCAATGACGGCACATACCAGAACGTCTTCAACAATCGCAATTGCATGACCAACCCTTCGCCGTGACACCACGGCACTGCAGCCGCGCGCTGCCGCAAGGCGGCGGGAACCGGCTTCATTCAATGAGGACGCGTGCTCCGTTGGGTGCGCGTGGGCGCACAACGCTGCCTGCAAGACGCAGCACAACGAAGACCCGCAATGGGTGGGGAGCAACCCGACGACACGCCTGCGTTTGATGCTGGCTGGCGCGCGAACCGGACACGCCTCGAGTGGGCAACCCGGCATCGTTGACGCACTCGACGCCTAGACCTGACGGCGATCCGTTAGGCCGCGTCAGTTGCTCCCGGGCTCATGCGGACAGCGGCGGCCCGCGTGCCCCGAGCGCTGTCCAGCGCAATGCCGACCATGCCGACAGGCGGGTATGCCCCGGCGTGGGCGATGGCAGAACCCGCAGCAGGCAGAGCACCAGCAGCGCCAGCCAGGGCAGCAGGCGTGCCGCCAGCACGCAGTAATCGCAGGCTTCGCCATGCAGGCCGGCATCCTGGTCTCCCACCCGATGGCTGGCTGCAGAGCCGTGCTGCGAGTGGCCGGCGTGCTGGGCCGGCAGATGGCCGGCATGCTGCGCGGCGACAATATCGAGCGCCGGTCCGCTGGTGCACATCGGTTCGGAGGTGCGCACCTGGTTCCAGCGGCTGACCAGCGGGGCCACCAGCATCAGTGCCACCGCCACGCAGGCAAGCAGGTGCAACAGGCGATGGCGACGGACGGTATGCAGCATCGCCGCAGTGTAAGCCGCCCTCTCTCCGGGAGCGATGGTGGCGGCCGGTGCGCGACCGGATGTCGCACCCCTTGTCATGCCCGTGCCGCCAGGACATGCATCGCGCGATCCCGCCCCAGCCGCTGCACTGACCCGCAGGGGTCGGCACTTCGGGAACCAGCATGCGAGTGCCGGTCCAGCCGGCGCGGCCCTCACCCAATGCTCACATGCGCCGCCTTGTCCAGGCTGGCAGTCACAATTTTTCCGGTGCAACGCGCCGGCGATGCGTGTTGCGCACGGCCATGCCCTATGCTTGCGTGTCATCCCATTCATCCTGCGCGCGCATGAGTACCGTCCTGTCCGAACCAGCGGCTGAGCCACTGCCCTGCGCGCCCAAGCCGCCGAGCGAAGCGCTTCGGCTCCAGGCGCTACGCAGCTACGGCATTCTCGATACGCCACGCGAAGCGGCTTTCGAGGACATCACCCGGCTGGCGTCGATCATCTGCCAGACCCCGATCGCGCTGATCAGCCTGGTCGACGCCGACCGCCAGTGGTTCAAGAGCGAGCTTGGCATGGGCGAGCGCGAGACCCCCTTGTTCAAGTCGATGTGCGCGCATGCGCTGCTCGACAACGACGTGCTGGTGGTGCCCGACACGCGCCAGGACACGCGCTTTGCGCGCAACCCGCTGGTTACCGGCGACGCCCCGCTGTACTTCTATGCGGGCGCCTTGTTGAAGACGCCCGATGGCCTGCCGCTGGGCACGGTCTGCGTGCTCGACCGGCAACCGCGCGAGCTCACCGACGAACAGGTCGAAGCGCTGCGTGCGCTCGCGCGCCAGACCATGGCGCAGCTGGAACTGCGCCGTGCGCTGCTGATCGCCGAAGAATCCGACCGCTACCGCAGCCGGCTGATGGCCATTGCCGGGCACGATCTCAAAACCCCGCTGCGCACCGCCGCCTACGCCATCGACAAGATGCGCCGGCACGCCAACGTCGATTCCATCCCCACCCTGGTGACCGCGCGCGATGCGATCAGCCTGGTCGGGCGCAGCCTGGACGAACTGGCCACGCTGGCCGCCGCCAGCAAGGCGGCGATGCCGGACCTGCAAGCGTTGCAGCTGGAAGACGTGCTGCACTCGGTACTGGGCGTGTGGCGCCAGCAGGCCAGCGACAAGTGCCTGGCGCTGCGTCACGTGCCGACCTCGCTGCGCGTGCGCAGCCACCCGACCCTGCTGACCACCCTGATCGGCAACCTGGTCGGCAATGCCATCAAGTACACCGAACGCGGGCGTGTGCTGGTGGGCACCCGTCGCCGCCCCGGTTACGCGGTGGTGGAAATCATCGACAGCGGCATCGGCCTGAATCTGGAGCAGCCAGAGCAGGTGTTTCAGGCGTTCCGCCAGGCCGACCCGCGTAGCGACGGTCTGGGCATCGGGCTGTGGATCGTGCATCGCACCGCCGAGACGCTGGGCTGCGAGGTGACGGTGCGCCCGCGCTCGGAAGGCGGCACCTGTTTCTCGGTGCGCATTCCGCTGGCCTGACGCATTACGCGCCGAGCGATGCGCATTCCGCTGGCCTGGCAAAAAAAAGGCGGACCCGAGCTCCCGACCCGGATCCGCCGCCAAACACGCCAGGTCTCTCCCCAGGGACCCGGGTGCGCCAGCCGCTGTGTGCGCAGCCTCGCGCAACAGTGATGCGACAGCGCTAGCAACCCATCGA
The DNA here is from genome assembly GCF_041479385.2 of Xanthomonas sp. NCPPB 1068. NCBI lineage: Bacteria > Pseudomonadati > Pseudomonadota > Gammaproteobacteria > Lysobacterales > Lysobacteraceae > Xanthomonas > Xanthomonas sp. NCPPB 1068. The sequence goes on from NZ_CM192986.1 coordinate 3,685,124, forward strand.
CGACACCGCTGAGTCGGACCGGTGAGGCGATGTCTGCATCGCCGGTCCTGCGCCGTCCACCCCTAGACGTTCGGAGATGTCGTGACATGGTTGCTATCACTGTTTACGACAGCGCCACGCCCAACTTGATGGAGGCCGGCGACGCCGGCCAGACGGCCCTGACACGTGTAGGGAGAATCACCGACAGCGCGCGTGGCATCGCGTTGAGTCGTTCGCGTATCGCCCTGATTCGATTGAATAAATTGGTTCGGGCACACGCTGCAATGCAGCAGGCGTTCGCATGTGGCGAGCACAACAACAACTGGGCATAACGCGTCCGCAAACGGGCGGATGCGGCACGGGCTCCATCAGTCCGGACTGCCTGACTGCGCCTTCACACCCCGAACGGATCCACATCGTCCTGATCGGCAAACCACTGCGCCGAGTGCACTTCGTCTGCCGCCACTTCCAGCACCTGACGCAGCACCGTCAGCGGGATCTGCACGATCCTGCCGCCAACCTGCAGCGCCACCCACAGCGATTCGTCCTGCGGGTCGGCCAGCACCGTCAACGCCGCATGCTCGCGGCCGTCGATGTTGGCCGAGACCTGCAGCGACATGCCGCCGTCCGGGTCGGGCGACCACAGTCTGCTGAGCGGGGGACGCACGGGATCGCTCATCGCGCGCGGCTCAACTGGTGATGGTCTGGGTCAGCGATTCCCAGGTTGGCGGCAGCGGCCAGTTGGGCGCCTGGTTGCCGTCCAGCACGCGGCGCAAATCGCGCTTGTCGATCTGCGGCGCCAGCACGTGCACCAGGTCCAGCGCGTAGTCGCGCAGCACCCGGTCGCGCGGCAAGACCGCCCAGGCGATGCATTCGGCGATCGGCGCAGGCGCCGGCCAGGCGCGCAGATCCTCGTCGAAGGCGTTGACTGCCATTTCCGCCACCAGGCCCACACCCAGCCCGGCGCGCACATAGGTCTTGATCAGGTCGGCATCCAGCGCAGTCAGCGCGATGCTCGGTTCCAGCCCCACCTGCGCAAACGCCCGCTGCAGCGACGAGCCCGGCCGGGTGGAAGACTCATAACTGATCAACGGATGTTCGGACAGCGCCTGCATGTCCGGCGCAGTACGCGGGTTGTCCAGTGCATGCCCGCGCGGCACCACCACCAGCCGCCGCCAGCGGTACAGCGGCACCGCAATGCCGGCACTGGGCTCGCCGCCGGCGGTGCTGACCACCGCGATATCCGCATCGCCCTGGCTGAGCAAGTCCAGCGCCGCGCTCTCGGCGGCCTGCTGCAGATGCACGCTCACCTGCGGGTAGGCGTGCTTGATCTGCGCCACCGCCGGCGGCAGCACGAAGCGCGCCTGGGTGTGGGTGGTGGTCAAGGTCAGCTGGCCCTGGCTCTCCCGGCGCTGGTTGGCGGCATAGGTGCGGATGTTGTTGGCCTCCGACAGCACCGCGCGCGCGCGCTCGATCACTTCCACCCCGGCCGGCGTGACCGCATCCAGGCTGCGCCCCTTGCGCACGAACAACAAAAAACCGAGCTCGTCTTCCAGCTGCTTGAGTTGCTTGGACAGACCGGGCTGGGTCGCGTGCACCCGCGCAGCGGCCAGCGTGATGTTCAGCTCGGCATCGGCAATGGCGACCAGATAGCGAAGTTGGGTCAGCGTCATGGGCTTATATCCAAAAAAGCGCGAGGCGCTACAAGGACTTCGACTGTAGAGGAGTTCCGGGGGCCAGCTTATAACCGAACGCTATTTTCAGGGTGTATGAAGTCATTTCCGACGGCTATATGCCGGCGTTACGGTCTGGCCCTCCCCTTCGATACCCCGGCCGTGACCTCTGCGTTTCCGTTCCTTGCCGACCTGCATGGCCGTGCCGTCCTGGTGGTTGGCGGCGGCGTCGATGCCGAACGTACCACCGCCCAGCTGTTGCAGGCCGGCGCCTTGCCGCTGGTGGGCGCGCCGCAACTGACCCCGCAGTTGCAGCAGTGGACGCGCGCCGGCAGGATCCGCTGGCTGCCCGGCCCGTTCGACCCGGCGTGGCTGCTGCAGCCCGACACCGCCCCGCTGTGGCTCACCATTGCCGCCAGCGACCTGCCGGAGCTCAACGCGGCATTGTGCGCAGCGGCCAGCAGCCACCGCCTGCTGACCCATCGCGTGGTGCCCGCCGCGTCGGCGTCCCCTCCGGCACCGCCCCCGGTGCAGCCCACCCGCCCTGCCACGCCGTCCCCCGGCAGCGTGACGCTGGTAGGTGCCGGCCCTGGCGACCCCGGCCTGCTCACCCGCAATGCCCTGCGCGCGCTCCGGCAGGCCGAGGTGGTGCTGTACGACCGTCTGGTCAGCCCGCAGATCCTGCGCCTGGCCCGTCGGGATGCGCTGCGCGTGGAAGTCGGCAAGGCCGCGCAAGGCCATAGCACCCGGCAGGAGCAGATCCACGCGCTGATGCTGGAGCACGCCCGTGCGGGGCGGCGGGTGGTCCGCCTGAAGGGCGGCGACCCGTTCGTGTTCGGCCGCGGCGGCGAAGAGCTGGAGTTCCTGCGCGACCACGGCATCGGCTTCCAGGTGGTGCCCGGCATCACCGCCGCGCTCGCCTGCGCCGCCTACGCGGGCATTCCGCTCACCCACCGCGACCATGCGCAGTCGCTGCGCCTGATCACCGCCCACTGCAAGGATTCGCTGGACACCCTGGACTGGCAGGCGCTGGGCCAGGAGCGCCAGACCCTGGCCTTCTACATGGGCGTGGCCGGCCTGGAAGGCATCCAGCAGCGCCTGCTGCAGGCCGGCCGCGCACCGGACACGCCATTTGCCCTGGTCGAGAACGGCTCGCGCCCGCAGCAGCGGGTGATCACCGGGTCGCTCGCCACCCTGGCCGCCACCGCACGGCAGTACACCGTGCAGGCTCCGGCCCTGCTGATCCTGGGCGAGGTCACCGCGCTGGCGCGGTCCCTGCACTGGTACGGCGCCGCCCCGTTGCACGCCGCGCCGTCGCACTCACCCATCGCAACGCCCGACACGCCCACACTGGCCCACGCAGCCTGATTCCGACGGAGACCCCATGGCCCTGTACGACAACATCCTCGACACCATCGGCCGCACCCCGGTGGTCAAACTCAACCGCCTCGCTCCGGACAACGTCACCCTCTACGTCAAGGTGGAATCGTTCAATCCGGGCGGCTCGGTCAAGGACCGGCTGGCGCTGGCCATCATCCTGGACGCCGAGCAGCGCGGCCTGCTCAAGCCCGGCGACACGATCGTCGAAGCCACCTCCGGCAACACCGGCGTGGCATTGGCCATGGTCGCCGCCGCACGCGGCTACAAGTTCGTGGCCACCATGGTGGAAACCTTCTCCATCGAACGCCGCAAACTGATGCGCGCCTATGGCGCCAAGGTGATCCTGACCCCCGCCGCCGAGCGCGGCAGCGGCATGGTGCGTAAAGCGAAGGAACTGGCCGAACAGCACGGCTGGTTCCTCGCCAGCCAGTTCGCCAATCCGGCCAACCCGGCCTACCACCGCAACACCACCGCCGCCGAAATCCTGCGCGACTTCGCCGGCCACCGGCTCGACCATTTCGTCACCGGCTGGGGCACCGGCGGCACCCTCACCGGCGTGGGCGAAGTGCTGCGCGTGGCCCGCCCGGAAGTGCGCATCACCGCCACCGAGCCGGCCGGCGCGGCGCTGCTGCAGGGCCAGGACTGGAAGCCGCACAAGATCCAGGGCTGGACGCCCGACTTCGTGCCCGAGGTGCTCAACCGCGAGGTCGCCCACGAGGTGCTCAGCGTGGAAGACACCGACGCCATCACCGTGGCGCGCCGCCTGGCCGCCGAAGAAGGCATCTTCACCGGCATCTCCGGCGGCGCCACCGTCGCCACTGCACTGCGCGTGGCAGAAGGCGCGGTACCCGGCGCGGTGATCCTGGCCATGCTGCCCGACACCGGCGAGCGCTATTTCTCCACGCCGCTGTTCGCCGACATCAACGAAGGCTCCGACGACGACTGGCTGGCTGGCCTGCCCTGATCGGTCATGAGAGGGTCGCGATGTGGAGGCCGCGCGGATGCGCGGCCTTCTTTTTTTCGGGACTCGGGCTTTTTTCGGGACCCGGGACCCGGGACCCGGGAACCAAGAACCAAGAACCGGGAACCGGGACCGGGGAACCGGGAAAGCGTGAAGGCGTCGTGGTGTGCGATCTGTCCGTTGGATCGACTGCCTGGCTTGCGTTGGGAGCGAGGTTGCCGCGCGGATGCTGAGGGTAGTATCGATTGCAGCGCGCACACTGGCGGGCGGACGGGATGCTCTGTAGCGCTACACACGGTGCGCTCGCATTTTCCAGTTCACGGCAGGCACTCGCTGCTCGCCATCTGCGTGCCAGCTTTCCGGGTCACAGCCTGGCTTTCTGGGTCACAGCTTCGACTGCCCGCACTCCCGCCCATGTCAAGGAAACGTTAGGATGACGGCCGTGATGTAGGGAGAGATGCGTGAGCAACCAGCCGTATGGACACAGCGACACCCGCGCCTCGCGGGCGCCATGGCTGGTGAAGATGACCTCGCCGGTGCACTTCGCGCTCGCCCTGGGTCTGGGCGCGTGGCTGCAGGACGCGCTGGAGCTCCCCCTGCCCGCTCCCACGCCACTGGCATGGATCGAACTGGCCGGCGGCGTCATCGCCTGCCTCGGCCTGGCGCTGGCGGTGAGCTGCTTCATCCTGTTCGCACGTCGGCGCACCACCATCATGCCGAGCGGCCATCCATCGCGCCTGGTGCTGGACGGCCCATATCGCTTCACCCGCAACCCGATGTACATGGCGCTGGTGCTGAGCTACGTCGGCCTGTGCCTGCAGCTTGGGCTGCTGTGGGCGGTCGCGCTGGTGCCACTGCCGTGGCTCGCGCTGCGGCTGTATGTCATTCCCTTCGAAGAGGCGCGTCTGCGCGCAGAATTCGGCCGCCATTACACCGACTACTGCGCGCGCGTCCGCCGCTGGCTCTGAACGGCGGCACGCAGGCTGGCGTGGAGCCGCGCCATCCCTCGCCGGGCAACCGTGCAGATCCCGGACCGTCGCGCATCGGCGATAAATTGTTCCAATCGGCGGTAGCGCAAAGCCGCCTGGATCGCCCGATTTCGCGTGCGCCTGCCGCAGGGTTCGCGAGGTCCGGCGTGGTCGCAGCCGATGAGATGAATGGCCGCTAGCGTGGGGCTTCGCAACGCCTGATCCCCATCACGTGTTCATCATTCAAATCCCATAACTATCTCGCCATGAAAATCGAAGTCTGGCAAGGCGACATCACCGAACTCGACGTTGACGTCATCGTCAACGCCGCCAACGAATCACTGCTGGGCGGTGGTGGCGTGGATGGCGCCATCCATCGCGCTGCCGGCCCGGGTTTGCTGCAGGCCTGCGAAGCCCTGCCGCAGGTACGCCCGGGCGTGCGCTGCCCTACCGGCGAAATCCGCGTCACCGACGGTTTCAACCTGAAGGCGCGTCACGTGTTTCATACCGTGGGCCCGGTGTGGCGCGACGGCAAGCACAACGAACCGGAACAGCTGGCCAACTGCTATTGGCAGTCGCTCAAGCTTGCCGAGCAGATGCTGCTGCACTCGATCGCATTCCCGGCGATCAGCTGCGGCATCTACGGCTATCCGCTGCATCAGGCCGCACGCATCGCGGTCACTGAGACACGCGACTGGCAGCGCTCGCACAAGGTGCCAAAGCACATCGTGCTGGTGGCCTATAACGACGCCACCTACAAGGCCTATCAGCAGGCATTGGCAACGCAGGAGACCGCAGCGGCCTGACGCCACGAGACGCGCATTGCACTGACGGGCGCCGCAAGGCGCCCGTTGCGTTTGAGCCCATGCATCAGGCTGCAAGCCCGGCCGGCGGCGGATGATCGGCACGCCAATGCTTTGCGCCGGTCACGCCGCCGCATTTGAAGCGCCGCCCACCGCCGCTGCGCGGCCTGCTCACCCGACCAGCCGATGCATTGCCATCGGCTCATGCATTGCCATCGACACCCAATAAAAAACGCCGGCATCGCTGCCGGCGTCTTCATGCCTGGGTTTGGCCCGGCCTTGCAGCCGCGATCAGCCGATCAGCCCTTCCACTTGCCCAGTGCAGCCAGGCCGTTTTCCTTGGCGCGCTCGTAAATGATCTGCTGCGCCTTGGCGAAGTTGCCGGTCATGTCCTTGGCCCACAGCTTCAGTGCCGCCTGCTGCATGGCGCGACCGTAGGAGAAGCTCAGCGGCCACGGCAGGTTGCCGAGTTGGTGCATCTCGTTGAGGTGCGCGGTGGACTGCTCGTCGGTCTGGCCGCCGGACAGGAACACGATGCCCGGCAGGATCGCCGGCACGGTCGACTTCAGGCACATCACGGTGGACTCGGCCACTTCCTCGACACTGGCCTGCTCTTCGCAGCCCTTGCCGGAGATGACCATCGAGGCCTTCAGGATGGTGCCTTCGAGCACGACGTTCTGCTCATACAGCGCGCCAAACAGCGAGCGCAGCGTGGCTTCGGTCACTTCGTAGCAGGTCTCGATGTCGTGGTCGCCGTCCATGATCACTTCCGGCTCGACCATCGGCACCAGGCCCTGTTCCTGACACAGCGCCGCATAACGCGCCAACGCATGCGAGTTGGCCTCGATGCAGGTGCCGGAGGGGATGTCTTCGCCGATGTTGATGACCGCACGCCACTTGGCGAACCGTGCACCCAGCGTGTAGTACTCCTCAAGACGTGCGCGCAGGCCATCCAGACCTTCGGTGACCAGCTCGCCCGGCATGCCGGCCAGCGGCTGCGCGCCCTTGTCGACCTTGATGCCCGGGATGATGCCGTGCTCGGCCATGTACTTGGCGAACGGCACGCCGTCCTTGGTCTTCTGACGGATGGTCTCGTCGAACAGGATGGCGCCGGAAATGTAATCGCTCAGCTTGGGCGTGGTCAGCAGCAGTTCGCGGTAGGCGCGACGGTTTTCTTCGATGTTCTCGATGCCGACGCTGGCAAAACGCTTTGCGATCGTGCTGGTCGACTCGTCGATGGCGATGATGCCCTTGCCCGGGGCGACCATGGCCTGGGCGGTTTCGGCAAGCTGTTCGATGCTCATGTAGTTCCTGTGGCAGCTGCGGGGGAGAACGAAAGTATAGCGACGAAAGTCGTACACATTCCTTCACGGAATGCCTGCAACCGATTACACCGTGCGCGCATGACGGGATGTGTGGCGCCGCTCGCATGCGGGAATCGGGAATCGGGAATCGGGAATCGGGAATCGTTGAAGCTGAGCATGTCGTGCAGCTTGTTGCTTGCTTGCTGTGATGCGTGGCACCAACAACGTGCGGCGGCGCGGCGAACCTGCACCACGCATGCGTTGATTGCGTCATGGGTGTTGGCCTGTTGCATGGAGCTGCCTGCGGCATGGGCTACTCACGTCACGACGAAGCTCACCCTCTTCGTCACCTATCCGGTCACACCGCGCGTCGTTCGCCTTCGCTCCGTTGCGTCGACGAGCGGGAAAGCGGAATCGCCTTCGTGGGCTGCATCGCCTTGTGGAACTTATGGCGCGCCGTATCAACACCGTGACGCAACGCGGCGGCGATCGTGTGCTGGCCGTGCAGTCGCCGGATCCGGCCGTTGAGCAACCCGCCGACCCAGGCCAAGCACTTACCCGCGCCCGGCATCTCCACACAGCACAACGGCGGCCCTGGGGCCGCCGTCGTGTGTCGCGTCTTCCGGCTCAGGTCATGCGCCGGATGGCATCAGCAGGCGTTACAGCTCGCCCAGGCCGGTGGCGCGGCCGTCTTCGCCCACTTCCAGCAGGCGCAGCGTGTTGGTGGCGCCGTGCATTTCCATGTGCTCGCCGCTGGTGAACACCACGCGGTCGCCAGGACCCATGCGCTCATTTTCCACCAGCAGGCGGATGGCCGCACGCGCGGCTTCGCGCGGGGTCAGGCCGCGGCTGTCGAAGCTGATCGGGAACACGCCGCGCATCATCGCCATCTGGCGACGCGCGCCGTCGTGACGGGTGAAGGCGTAGATCGGCATGTTGGAACGGAAGCGCGACAAGAAGCGCGGGGTGCCGCCGGATTCGGTCAACGCCACCACGCCGCCCAGGCCGATGTGCTCGGACAGGAACATGGTCGCCATGGCGATGGCCTGGTCGGCACGCTGCAGGTTGCGTTGCGCTGCTTCGAAATCGGTATCGAACTCGAACTGATGCTCTGCACCCAGACAGATGCGCGCCATCGCTTCCACCGCGCGCACCGGATAGGCACCGGCGGCGGTTTCGGCCGAGAGCATTACCGCATCGGTGCCGTCGATGACCGCGTTGGCCACGTCCAGCACTTCGGCGCGGGTCGGGATCGGGCTTTCGACCATCGACTGCAGCATCTGGGTGGCCGTGATCACCACCTTGTTCTGCGCCAGCGACTCGCGAATGATCTTCTTCTGCAGGCCCGGCAATTCCGCATCGCCGATTTCCACGCCCAGATCGCCGCGCGCCACCATCACCACGTCGGAGGCTTCGACGATTTCGACCAGGTTCTCGATCGCTTCGGTGCGCTCGATCTTGGAGACCAGCTGCGCATCGCAGCCGTGCTGCTGGGCGATCTGCCGCGCGTCGTGCATGTCCTGCGCATTACGGCAGAACGACACCGCGATGAAGTCCACGCCGATCTTGGCGACGATGCCGATCAGCTCCTTGTCGCGCTCGGTCAACGCGCCCAGCGACAAGCCGCCGCCCTGCTTGTTCAGGCCCTTGCGATCGGACAGCACGCCGTCGTTGAGCACGGTGGTGACGATGCGCGTGCCCTGCACGTCGGTGACCTGCAACTGCACCAGGCCATCGTCCAGCAGCAGCACGTCGCCTGCGGTCACGTCCTGCGGCAGGCCCAGGTAGCTGACGCCCACCTGCTGCTGATCACCGGCCGGTGCATTGGCGTCGGCCACCAGGTCGAAGCGATCGCCCATGGCCAGCTTGATCTTGCCTTCGGCAAAGCGCTCGATGCGGATCTTCGGGCCCGGCAGGTCAGCCAGGATGCCGACCTCGGCACCGACGCGTGCCGCGGCGGCACGCACTTCGGCAGCACGCTTGGCCTGGCCGGACGGATCACCATGACTGAAGTTGAGGCGCACCACGTTGACGCCCGCCTTGAACAGCTTATCCAGCACCCCGGGCGCATCCGTTGCCGGTCCGAGGGTGGCGAGGATCTTGGTGCGGCGTTGACGTTCTTTCATGATGGCCTCCCTGTAAAAGCCGCGAAACTTAACACACACGTCACGCACCAAGGATGGCATTGCGGCATAGCCACCCTCCTATTCCGGCATGTCTTACAGACAGTGCGGGACAGTACGTACGTCTACGCACACGTTGCGCCTGGCAACGTGTGCGGTCGCCACCCTAACCCGATGGCGGTGAAGAGCTGCGTGCCGGGTCGCGCCGTGCAAGGCGCCGGCAACGACCAAGCGAACGCGACGGCCGATGCACACGGATCACGCGTTAATCAACTGCCGCAGTTGCGCCGGCGTCTGCGCGATCGCGCCGGCACCTGCAGTACGCAGTTCGGCCTCGTCACCGAAGCCCCACAACACGCCGATGCTGTGAATGCCGTGGTGGTTGGCGCCCTCGATATCCATCCGGCGGTCGCCGATCATCACGCAGCCGGTCTTGTCGATCTGCAGGCGGCGCAGCGCTTCGGCGATGAGGTCGGGCTTGAAGCGGCGCTCGCCATCCTCGCTGGCGCCGATCACGTTGTCGAAGCACGCACCGAACGGCAGATGCTCGACGATGCGCCGCGCGTAGCGTTCGTTCTTGGAGGTCACCACGGCCAGCCGATGACCGGCGCGATGCAGGCCGGTGACCACATCGCCGATGTCGTGGAACACGCTGAGTTCGGTCCAGCCCACCGCGTCGTAGCGCGCGCGGTAGAGGCCAAGCGCGCGCTGCACCAGCGCCGGGTCATCCGGAAAGCACTCGGTGAAACTGTCGCGCAACGGTGGGCCGATCCAGGCGCGCAAGGTCTGCGCAGAGGGACGCGGCTGCCCGATCTCATCGAAGGCATGCACGATGCTGGCGACGATGCCCGGCTCCGAATCGACCAGGGTGCCGTCCAGATCGAAGAACAGCGTGGCTGCGCTCACTTGCCGCGGGCCTCGAGCGCGGCCACGGCCGGCAGGGTCTTGCCTTCGAGGAACTCCAGGAACGCGCCGCCACCGGTGGAGATGTAGGTGACGTCCCGGGCGATGTCGTATTTGTCCACTGCCGCCAGGGTGTCGCCGCCGCCGGCGATCGAGAACGCCTTGGAGCCGGCGATCGCACGTGCCAGCGTTTCGGTGCCGTGGCTGAAGGGCTCGAATTCGAACACGCCTACCGGCCCGTTCCACACCACCGTGCCGGCATTGGCGATCAACTCGGCGTAGCGCTGCGCGGTCTGCGGGCCGATGTCCAGGATCAGATCGTCCGCATCCACCGCATCGAGCGACTTCACGCTGGCCTCGGCATCGGGCAGGAACTGCTTGGCAACGACTACATCGGTGGGCAGCGGAATCTCCGCGCCACGCGTTTTGGCATCGGCCACGATCTGGTTGGCGGTCGGGATCAGGTCCGGTTCGTTCAAGGACTTGCCCACGTCGTGCCCGGCGGCGGCGATGAAGGTGTTGGCGATGCCGCCGCCGACGATCAACTGGTCGACCTTGTTGACCAGGTTGGACAACAACTCCAGCTTGGTGGAGACCTTGCTGCCGGCCACGATCGCCAGCAGTGGCTTGGCCGGGTTGTCCAGCGCCTTGGCCAGCGCGTCCAGTTCGGCCATCAGCAACGGGCCACCGGCGGCGACCGGCGCGAAGCGGATCACGCCATGCGTGGAGGCCTGCGCGCGGTGCGCGGTGCCGAAGGCATCCATCACGAATACATCGCACAGCGCGGCGTACTTGCGCGCTAGGGTCTCGTCGTCCTTGCCTTCGCCGACGTTCATGCGGCAGTTTTCCAGCAACACCACCTGGCCCGGCGCCACCTCCACCCCGTCGACCCAGTCGCGCACCAGCGGCACGTCCACGCCGAGCAGCGCGGTCAGGCGCGCGGCCACCGGCGCCAGCGAATCGTCTTCGGTCCAGCTGCCTTCCTTGGGCCGGCCCAGATGCGAGGTGACCATGACCGCGGCGCCCTTTTCCAGCGCCAGCTTGATGGTGGGCACCGAGGCGGTGATGCGCTGTTCGGAGGTGATCTGGCCGTTGTCGATCGGCACGTTGAGATCCTGGCGGATCAGCACGCGCTTGCCGGAGAGATCGAGGTCGGTCATACGGACGATGGACATGGGCTTGGCTCGCTGAGTCTGGGGATTAGGGGATCGGGATTGGGGATTGGTACACGGCGCCGCGCGTGGGTACATGCCTTGCGCGCGGAGGAATGGCGCTACTGCGCCAGCTTGGCGTGGCGCCGTCGTTCACAACGCTGCCGCCATTGCACCTGCGGCAGACGCCGACGGCAGTGGCTCGGAGACCACGGTCAAGGCGACTGCCTTGGCGGCGGGGATCGGGCAATCAACGCTCGGAATCGGCCCGCCGCACCGCAACCCGGCGGTGCGCTGGGCGGGCGCCACCGCAACTGAGGAGGGCGCAAACTCTGGTCGGTCGAACACGACGGGCAATGCGGCTGCCTTGGCGACGGGGGATGCCCATTGTCCGGCCTTCGCCTCGATGCGGCAAACCCGCATCCCCGGACGCGGCCGGCAACCGCATCTGGCCAAAGGATCAGGCCCGCCGATCGGTGCCGGATGTGCGCAGCAGGCTCAACGCCAGGCCGCCCACCAGCAACGCGCCGCCGATCAACAGCACCCACAGCAGCCAGCGCTTCCAGTCGCGCGGGGTGGTGGCGGGCTGCAGCGCTGCGTCGCCTGCCAATGGCTGCGCCTCTGCAGCCAGGCGCACCGTGGCCGGCTGCCACTGTGCGCCGCGTTCACGTCGTAGCGCCTGCAACATGGACGCCAAGGGTGCGTCGCCGCGTCGCACGCGTGCGCTGCCGGACACCAGCGCATACGGGGGCTGGCCCTGGGCGAGAAACATCAGCCGCTCCGGCTGATAGCCCACCCGCAAGCTCGGAACCGCCGGGCTGCGCCCCTGTGCCGCCGCCAGGCGCCATTGACGATCGCGCACCGGCGCGGACAACCGCTGCGGCGGCGAAGCACCGGTGCCAAGCCGATACGCCAGCCACGGCCCTGCCCGCCGCAGCCAGGCGGCGTCGTCGGCATCGCGGCTGTCCGCCGTCCATTCCACGGCCTCGGCCTGACCCGCGCCGACATCCAGCTGCGTGACGGGAAAGCGGCCGGGCAGGCGGTAGGTCACGCCCGTGTCCTGTGCGGTGCCCGGCAGCTCCAGCCACGACAGCGGGGTGGGTGCGGTACGCCCGTCCAGTTCTGCCTCGACATTGCGAAGTGTCGGCAATGCGCCGGACACGGGCACCAGACGCAGGTAGCGTGCACCCTCCTCCAGCGCGATGCGGCGTTGCTGCAGCCGCTGCGCCTGGTTGTCCAGCGCCATGACGGTGGCATCGGAGGCCAGCACGCGCCAAGTGCGCAGATCGTCGCTGCCCTCCACGCGCAGACGGGCCTGCACCGGTGTCTCGCCCGCCCAGTCCAGCCAGAGCGCGCGTGGCTGGTCGCGCAGTGCGCTGGCATCGAGCAACCAACTGCCGCCACTGCCGGGTGCCGCGGGCGCACCGGTGGCGAAGCGGCCTTCCAGCCGCCGCACCGCACCGCTGGCATCGCGCTCGGCGATGAGCTGCAGGTCGCCGTTGGCCGCCGCTGCACCTTCGGGCAACGCGAACAACGGCAACCCCTGCCGACGTGGCGCTGCGGCCGGCGCAGCGTCGGCGGCCAGCGGCGCGGTGGGCATTTCTTCGCCACGTGCATCGATCACCGCGACATCGCGCAGCCCGGCGTCGACGGCACTGCGATACACCGCCTCGTTCAACCTCACCTGGTACAGCCCGGCGTCGGAGCCGGCCACCTGCAACGGCCATTGCTGCCGATAGTCCTGCCGCACATCGGCCGCCTGCGCCACCAGCGGCACCAGCGGCACCAGCAACACCCATCCCCACCGTTTGTTACTCATGCCTGATCCCTTGCCGCGTCAGCGTTGTCGACGGCGCGTTCCTCGACCACCGGACGAGGTGGCGCCGGCGCCAGATACCCCACCACCGTGCACAACAGGCCATAGGCCATGAACGAGCCGATGCCGAGCAGATTGCCCAGATGCTGGCGATCGACCAGCACCAGCTTGGCCAGCACCAGCCCCATCAACAACGCACCGCCCAGCCACAACCCGCGCTGCCCGCGACGCGAGCCGATCACCCAGCCCAGCACACCCAGTACGCTCCACACGATGGTGAGGCTGGTCTGCGACACCGTCGCACCCAGCAGCGTGGCATCCCACGGTACCGCGCCCCAGTGATGCACGCTGTGCAGCGTGCTGCCGGTGATCAACACCCAGCCCAATACACCGAGCGCAGTGACGCGCCGTGCCTGCAGCATCGGCGGCGCAGCGGCCGACCATGCCCAGCGCGCAACCAGCGCGAGCACCGCCAGCTGTGCAAGTTCGGCCGGGTTGAGCAACGGCACCCATGGCAGCGGCGCAGCGCTCACCGGATCGACCAATGCGAGCAACCAGCCGACCCCCAGCACCGCAAGGACGCAGCCCAGCAAGGCAGTGCGGGCCGCATCGAAGCGCACACCTTGTGGCCATGCCAGCCAGCGCCAGCGCAGCAGAGCGGTCGCCGCCACCGCCAGCCATGGTGCTGCCAGCAACGCACACCGCCAGCCATTGGTGAGCGCGAAGGCATCGGCCAGCCAGGCAATCCCCAACGACGCCACCATCGGCCACAGCAACCACCAGATGAACTGCGCGAGCATCGCGCCGGCGCCCGGCTGCATGCGCAGGCACCACAACGCGCGCGTGCCGGCCAGGGCAAACCCCAACCAGGCCAGTGCACCCCAGTGCGCAAACGGCTGCGTGTGTGCATGCTCCTGCCACAGCGCCAACGGCGCGGCCAACGCCAGGCCGGCCATGACCGTCCACACCAGCGCCGCTGCCGGACGACGGCGGTGCACCTCGGCCGCCAGCCACACGCTGAGCGCGACAAAGCCGAGCAGCAGGTCCGGCTCGCTGCGCAGGTCGCCGGCAAAGCGCAGGATCTCGTGCACGCCGCACAGCACCCACCATCCCAGGCCCCACAGATACGCCACCAGCGCACGCCGCGGATGTCCTGCATCGCGCAGGAACCAGGCACTGGCCCAGCCGGCAACCGCCAGCAGCATGGTGCTCATGCAGGTGGCGTTGGCCACCGCCATGGCGTCGTTACGCCACGCGTCCACGCCGAAGGCCACGCCAACGGCGGCCAGCAGTTGCAACGCCACGCCACTGACCTGCGAGATGCGCCGCCGCTGACGCACGCCCAGCCACAACAGCCCGGCGCCTTCCAGCGCAAACACGCTGGCGGTGACGCGCGTAGACAACGCCAACGGCACGGCCAATGTCGCAAAACCGACCGCCAGCATCGCGTGCGCCTCGCCAAGCAGGCGCGTGGATGCACGACGCAGCAGCCACGTTGCCAGACCGGCGTACATGCCGGCCACCGCCACCGCGCACAACGCCAGTGTCAGGCGCTCGCCGTCCAGCAGGCGTGCCTGCAACGCAAAGGCAACCAACGGCGTTCCGAACAACAGGCTGCCATCGATGAGCCTGCCCGCACTGCCATCGCCACGCCGCGCATGCAGCACCGGAATGGCCACATAGATGGCAAAGAACAGCAGCAGGAACGGCTCGGTGCTGGCGAACTTTGCCGGGGTGTACTGCAGCGCGCCCCACAACGTCGCGATGCCGAAGGTGAAGGCGAATCCGAGCAGGTTGAGCACCCGCCACGGCCGCGCCCATGCAATCGCCACGATGCCGGCGTTGAGCACGGCGTAATACGAAAACAGCGCGACATGGTTGCCGCTGCCGGTGGACAACCAGATCGGCGCAAGGAAGCCGGCCAGCACACCCAACACGGCCAGCGTGCGCGACTCCTGCAGCACCGCCAGCACGCACATGCCGGCAATCAGCACCACGCTGATGCCCATCGCCAGGCCTGCGCCGAGCAATCCATACAGCTTGAACGCGGCGAACACGGTCAACAACAAACCGCCGATCGACCCGCCCTGCAATGCCAGTGCAAAACCCGGCCGCTGCCCGCGCTGCTTCCAGCCGAAGACCAGCCCGGCCAAGGTAAGCACGCTGATGCCGGCCAAGCGCAGTTCGATCGGCATGCGCATCCAGCCCTGATCGCTGGCGTACTTCAGCAGCGACGCCACCCCGGCCAGCAACACCAGCATGCCGACCTTGACCGGCACATTGCCCTCGGTGAACCAGCGCTTCAACGCACTGGCCGCGCGCGCGACGGCACCCGGCTCGGCCGGGATGGGGGGTGACTGCGGCGATTGCGGTTGCGCAGGTTGAGACCGGGTTGCCTGAGCGTGCTGGTCTGGCAACGCCGACGCCGCGTGCGCACCGCGTGCCGTCGCATCTGCAGGGGCCTGCGCAGGCAACGGGGGCGGCACCGCCCAGGAAGCCGCATCAATCACGCCCAGATCCGCAGGCGGATGTGCAACGGCAGGCGCGCTCCCGCCGTCGCCCTGTCGAACAGCGCCAGACCTACCGAACCCAGGTGCATCCGTGTAGGCACCAGCAATCAAAGTGGGATCGAGATCGGGCGCTGTGCCGGGCCGCTCCCACGCCCTGCCCTGCGCGTCCACGGACGCATCCGTTCGCGCATCCGCGCCCTCGTCAGTTCCGGCTTGCCACTGCGCCAGCCGCTGCTCCAGCGTCTCCACCCGGCGCCGCAGCCCGGCAATCCACACCAGCGCGACCACCACACCCACCGGCACGGCAAGCAGCACCAGGGCCACCAACACGATCATCGTTTCCAACGCAGCAATCCCCGAGCCGGCGTCCAGCCGAATGCGCGAACCATACAGCCTCGGGCCGCGGCTGGGCAGCAATCTGCAGATCATGCCGCTGGTTGGAGAGTGGACAAGCAGCGGCGTTACGCGTGGCTGCAGTGGCACCTTGCATAAGAAAACGCCCGGAGAACCGGGCGCTTTGAACACTTATTCGCGGTAGCCGCTGTCGTTCTTGTTATGGATGATCCAGATCAGGTTGCCGCCGGTATCCATCGACTTGCCAGCGAAGACCAGACGCCCCTGACCCTTGTAGGCCATCTCATGGCGATAGCGGTCGCCACCATAGAAAAACGGGATAAAGGCCTTGCCGGTGACATACGAACCCTGGTCGGTTGGCTGCCCGATCAGATCGGTCACCTGCTTCATCGGCATCCCGATCTTCAACTGGGTGAACTTGCTGTCCGGTGCAGGCTTGCCGGTGATCTCGCCTTCGTAATCGTTGACGCCCTTGACCGTCTCGCCGTAGCCGGCTTCGACATCGGACGATTTGATCACCTCACCATCGGCATTCATCCAGGCCGGCGTACCGGTCTGCTTCTTGGCCGCCCAGCTGTCCAGCGGAGCTGAAACCGCAATGACCACACCGAACGCCAGTGCGCCCGCAAGAAATTTATTCATCGTCATTCTCTCGATCCATGGAGTTCCCCGATCCTTCGTACACGACACGGGAACGGCCGCCGTGCGGGTGAATTAGCGCACGTGAGTCGGTCAAAGTCCACTTCTGAGCAGCCAGGCAAGGGGCAACAATGCAGGACACACGAAAATTCGTGGCCAAATAAAAAAGCCCCGGCATGCCGGGGCCCTTTTATTTTCAAGCCAAAAACTTACTTGGCAACCACCCGCACCATTTCCAGGCACTTGTTGGAATAGCCCCACTCGTTGTCGTACCAGGACACCAGCTTGACGAAGGTGGAGTCCAGCGCGATGCCGGCGTCAGCGTCGAATACCGAGGTGCAGGTTTCGCCGCGGAAATCGGTCGCCACGACCTTGTCTTCGGTATACCCCAGCACGCCCTTCAGCGCGCCTTCGCTCTGTGCCTTCACTTCGGCGCAGATCTCGGCGTAGGTGGCCGGCTTTTCCAGTTCGACGGTGAGGTCGACCACCGAAACGTCGGAGGTCGGCACGCGGAAGCTCATGCCGGTGAGCTTCTTGTTGAGCTCGGGAATCACCACGCCCACGGCCTTGGCCGCGCCGGTGGAAGACGGAATGATGTTTTCCAGGATGCCGCGGCCGCCGCGCCAATCCTTGTTGGACGGGCCGTCCACGGTCTTCTGGGTTGCGGTCGCCGCATGCACGGTGGTCATCAGGCCGCGCTTGATGCCCCACTTGTCGTTGATGACCTTGGCCAACGGCGCCAGGCAGTTGGTGGTGCACGAGGCGTTGGAGACGATGGCTTCGCCGTTGTAGGTCTTGTCGTTGACGCCGTAGACGAACATCGGGGTGTCGTCCTTGGACGGCGCCGACAGGATCACCTTCTTGGCGCCGGCATCGATGTGCTTCTGCGCGGTGTCCTTGGTCAGGAACAGGCCGGTGGATTCGATCACCACGTCGGCGCCGACAGCGTCCCACTTGAGGTTGGCCGGGTCGCGTTCCTGGGTCAGGCGGATCTTCTTGCCGTTGACGATGAGCGTGTTGCCATCGACCGAGACCTCGGCCTTGAAGCGGCCGTGCACCGAGTCGTACTGCAGCATGTAGGCCAGGTAGTCGGGCTCGAGCAGGTCATTGATGGCCACGATCTCGATGTCATTGGCGAAGTTCTGCACCGCAGAGCGCAGCACGTTGCGTCCGATGCGACCGAATCCGTTGATGCCAACCTTGATTGCCATGTTCACAAGCTCCTGCGGCCGCGACAGCGCGGCGGATGGAAAGGGGCTGCCATTCTAGCAGCGTCCTTCTGGTACGGCCGTGCAGCCGCGTCAGCGCTGGCAGTGCGAAGGGGGAAACGGAAGGAGAGCCGCAGAAGAGGTGGCAACGCCTGTTCTGGTTCGGTAGAGATCGGCACGTTCCGGCGCGCGATGCGGTTGGTGACGGGCCACCTGCCTGCCAAGCAGGCCGGACGATGCCCGCTTGCATGACCAACGCAGGCGCGGGCGCACCACGCCATGCACCGGTCTACTTTGTTTTCCAATAACTTACCTTTCAACCAACTATGCCGAGAAGCGTATTCAGGCATATGCCGACCAGCAGCATTTCGGCACTCCGTGGATTTCGATACTGGCCCTGCCTGCTGAGGCACCCACTCACTCACACGGAGATTCCCCATGCGTCGCACCCTGTTCTCTGTCGCTTTGGCATTGGCCGCCACCCCGGCGCTGGCCGCTGGCGTGATGCATTACACCGAAAAGGCTTCGCTGCCCGCCGACGGTGAAGCGCGCGAAGTCGCTGCGCTGTTCGACACCTGGAACGCGGCCCTGGCCTCGGGCAACCCGCACAAGGTGGCCGACCTGTATGCCCCCGATGGCGTATTGCTGCCGACGGTCTCCAACGAAGTCCGCGCGTCACGCTCGCAGATCGAAAAGTACTTCGAGATGTTCCTGGCCAAAAAGCCCAAGGGCGTGGTCAATTACCGCACCGTGCGCGTGCTCGATGACGACAGCGCCGTGGACGCCGGTGTCTACACCTTCACGCTCACCGACAAGGACGGCAAGAAGAGCGACGTGCAGGCGCGCTACACCTTCGTGTACGAAAAGCGCGACGGCAAGTGGCTGATCATCAACCACCACAGCTCGGCGATGCCGGAAGTGGATACACCGAAGGTCGCCAGGGCCAAGTGAGTGCGGGCGCATCGCGACACGCCACCCGCTGACTGCGCCCTGGCGCGCGTCACCGTCAGCACACCTCCCATGCCGACGGTGGCGCGACCCGCGGCGCACGCCGCACCCGATGCGCCGCGCGCACTTGATCTGCTCCACGGCGAGCGCTGCTGCCACACCTGCGACGCAGCGCAGCAGCCGGTGCCCGACCGCCGGCAGCGCGCGCATCCATCGCACGCAACCGGCCCTGATTTGATCAGGATCAAGGCGTCGCCGGGCCAAACCGACAAGACTTCGTCCATCCCCTGCATACAACGAGAGTTTCCATGCGCATGCGCTCTACCCTCCTGCTCGCCGGTCTGGCCGCCACGTCCGCCAGCGTCCCCGCACTGGCTCAATCCAAAGGCGACTGGACCGTTGCCGTCGGCGCCCACCAGGTCGCTCCCAAATCCGATAATGGCCGCCTGGTTGGCGGCACGCTGGAAGCAGACGTAGGCAAGGACATCAAGCCGACCTTCACCGCCGAATACTTCATCGCCGACAACCTCGGCATCGAGGTCCTGGCCGCGCTGCCGTTCGAGCACGACATCGCGCTGCGTGGACTGGGCCGCGTCGGCAGCACCAAGCACCTGCCGCCGGTGGTGTCGCTGCAGTACCACTTCAACAGCCAGGGCAAGGTGTCGCCCTTCCTCGGCGCGGGCATCAACTACACCCGTTTCTTCAGCACCGACACCCGCGGCGCGCTGGCCGGCAGCGAGTTGGAGCTGGACGATTCGTGGGGCCTGGCCCTGCACGCGGGCCTGGACGTCAAACTCAGCGAACGCGGGTCCCTGCGCGTGAATGTGCGCTGGATCGACATCGACAGCGAGGCCCGCCTCAATGGCACCCGGATCGGCACGGTCAACATCGATCCGCTGGTCTATGGCGCGGCGTACGTGCACCGCTTCTGAGTCACAGCGGCAAGCGCGGTGCATCTCTGGCACACTGGCGATCCAGGGACGTGCATCCACCGCCGGAGTTGCGGACAGGTCGGTCACGTCGAACGCCTGTCCGACCTACCGGGGATTCCATGAGCACGTTCATCCGCACCGCCCTCGCCATCGCACTGGCCGCTTCGGCCGCTCCCGCTCTTGCACAATCGGCCGGCCATTGGACGACCGGCTACGGCGCCGGCTATGTCTCGCCGAAGTCAGACAGCGGCACCTTCGGTGGTGCACGCGGGGAGATCAAGGGCGCGCCTGCGCTGTCGTTCACCTACGAATACTTCCTGCGCAACAATCTGGGAATCGAAGTGCATGCGGCGGTGGCAGGCAAGCACGACATCGAGCTGGAAGGTGCCGGCAAGGTGGGCAGCTACTGGTCGGTGCCGCCCAGCGTGCTGTTGCAGTACCACATCAACGGCTATGGCACGGTGTCCCCGTTTGTGGGCGTCGGCATCAACTACACCGCCTTCGTGGGCGAAGACACCGCGCAAGGCATCGGCAACGGCGAGTTGCGCTTCGGTGATTCGGTGGGCGCGACCGCGCACGTCGGTGTGGACTTCATCTTCGATGAGCGCAGCGGCCTGCGCATCGACGCACGCTGGACCGACTCGCGCAGCAACGTCGATTTCAACGGCGCACGGCTGGGCAAGGCCCGGGTCGATCCACTGACCTATGGCATCTCCTACCTGCTCTATTACTGATCGTGCAGGCCGTCGCCATTGCGCGGCGGCGACATGACTGCAACCGCCATCAAACCGTCCCGGGCGGGCGCGTACAATCGGGGGATGAAGACCTTCTCCCCCGCTTTCGTTGTCCTTGCCGTGGCGCTGACCACGGCGATCCAGCCCATCACCGCGTTCGCCTGGGGCCCGCAGGGGCACCGCCTGGTGGCACGCGTGGCCGAGACCGAACTGAGCCCGCAGGCACGCGCGCAGGTGGCGCAGTTGCTTGCCGGCGAGCCCGACGCGACCTTGCATGGCGTCGCGACCTGGGCCGATGAATTGCGCGAGCACGACCCGGACCTGGGCAAGCGTTCCGGGCCGTGGCATTACGTCAACCTGGGCGAACACGACTGCAGCTATGCGCCGCCGCGCGACTGCCCGGATGGCAACTGCGTGATCGCCGCACTCGATCGGCAGACCGCCCTGCTGGCCGACCGCAGCCAGCCGCTGGAGGTGCGTCGTCAGGCATTGAAGTTCGTGGTGCATTTTGTCGGCGATATCCATCAGCCCATGCACGCCGGCTACGCGCACGACAAGGGCGGCAACGACTTCCAGCTGCAGGTCGATGGCAAGGGCAGCAACCTGCACGCGCTGTGGGACAGCGGCATGCTCAACGACCGTCACCTCGGCGACGCGGACTACCTGCAACGGCTGCTGGCCCTGCCGGCGGCCTCCGCCGTGTCGCCGGTCCTGCCGCCGCCCGCCGCCGCGTGGGCGCAGGCCTCGTGCAGGATCGCCGTGACCCCTGGCGTCTATCCGGCCACGCACGTCCTGCCGGCCAGCTACATCGCCACCTATCGACCGATGGCCGAGACACAGCTGCGCCTGGCCGGCGACCGATTGGCCGCCGTGCTCAACGCCGCACTGGCCACCCCCTGACCTGGAGACACCGATGCAGCCCGAGGTGCTTGCGTTCTTCCATGCCGAGAGCAACACCTTCACCTACGTGGTCGCCGATCCGGCGTCCGGCGCGGCCGCGGTGATCGATCCGGCACTGGACTATGCAGCCGACAGCGGCGTCATCGAAACCCGTGCCGCGCAGGCCATCGCCGATGCCATCCGGCAGCGCGGCTGGCACCTGCACTGGCTGCTGGAAACCCATGCGCATGCCGATCACCTGTCGGCAGCGCAGTGGCTGAAGCAGCACTGGCCGCAGGCGCGCATCGCGATCGGCGAAGGCATCCGCCAGGTGCAGCAGACGCTTGCACCACGCTATGCGCTGCCGCAGCACTTCCGTGCCGATGGCTCGCAGTTCGATCATCTGTTTGCCGATGACGAGCGTTTCATGCTCGGCGGCATCGCCGCACGCGTCATTGCCGTGCCCGGGCACACCAGCGACAGCATCGCGTACCTGATCGGCGATGCGTTGTTCCCTGGCGACTCGCTGTTCATGCCCGACGCGGGAACCGCACGCTGCGACTTCCCCGGCGGCGATGCACGGCAACTGTATGCATCGATCCAGCGGCTGTACGCGCTGGCGGACGACACGCGGGTGTTCGTCTGCCACGACTATGGCCCCGGTGGTCGGGCCGTGGCGCATGAAACCAGCATTGGCGTGCAGCGGCGCAGCAACATCCATGTGCGCGACGGCGTGGATATCGAGAGTTTCGTGGCCCAGCGCCAGGCCCGCGATGCCACCCTGCCGGAGCCCAGGCTGATCCGCCCGGCCTTGCAGGCCAACCTGCAGGCCGGCCGCTGCGACGACCTGGCTCGGTAGCATTCGCTGGCGTTCGCCACGCCGGTCACGGCGCAGCCGCTATGATCGGTGTCTGCCCCTGCTGGAGTTGCCCATGCGCACGATCGGTTTCTGGCAGCGCGCGTTGTGCGTGCTGATGCTTGCCCTGCCCGTCCTGGCCGTTGCGCAAGCTGCGCCGGTGACGGTATTTGCGGCGGCCAGTCTGAAGGAATCGATGGACGAGGCCGCGGCCGCGTTCGAGAAGGCCACCGGCACGCCGGTGCGCGTGTCGTACGCGGCGAGCTCGGCGTTGGCACGCCAGATCGAACAGGGCGCGCCGGCGGATGTGTTTTTTTCGGCCGATCTGGAATGGATGGACTATCTGCAACAGCGCGGCCTGGTCGCGCCGGCGCAACGCCACGATCTGCTCGGCAACACGCTGGTACTGATCGCACCGGCCGCCAGCAAGCTGCAGCTGGATCTGGGTACGCCAGGCAGCATTGCCAAGGCGTTGGGCAAGGACGGGCGCATGGCGGTCGGCCAGACCACCAGCGTGCCGGCCGGCAAATACGCGGCTGCCGCGCTGCGCACGCTCGGCCAGTGGGACGCGCTGCGCGCGCACCTGGCCGAGTCGGAGAGTGTGCGGGCAGCACTGATGCTGGTCTCGCGCGGCGAGGCGCCGCTGGGCATCGTCTATGGCTCGGACGCGCGCGCCGACCCCAAGGTGCGCGTGGTGGCCACCTTTCCCGCTGCCAGCCATGCGCCGATCGTGTATCCGGTGGCCGCGCTGAAGAACAGCCGCAACCCGCAGACGGCAGCGTTCGTGCAGTGGCTGCGCAGCGCACCTGCCCGGGCGATCTTCACCCGTCGCGGCTTCTTGCCGAAGGATTGAGGCGCACCGTTTGTCGATATTCACCCCGGAAGAGCTGACCGCCATCGCCCTGAGTCTGAAGGTGGCCGGCGTGGCCGCGCTGGCCAGCCTGCCGGCAGGGATTGCCTGTGGCTGGCTGCTGGCCCGGCGGCGTTTCCCGGGCAAGGCAGTGCTGGACGCGGTGTTGCATCTGCCGTTGGTGATGCCACCGGTGGTGACCGGGTATGCGCTGCTGGTCCTGCTGGGCACGCAGGGTCCGGTCGGCAGCTGGTTGCTGGAACACTTCGGCGTGCAGTTCGCGTTCCGCTGGACCGGTGCGGCGCTGGCCTGCGCGGTGATGGGATTTCCGCTGATGGTGCGCGCGATCCGGCTGTCGATCGAAGCCACCGATCGCCGCCTGGAAGCGGCCGCCGCCACGCTGGGTGCCGGCCCGTGGCGGGTGTTCTTCAGCATCACCTTGCCGCTGGCCTGGCCCGGCCTGGTGGCCGGCATGGTGCTGGCCTTTGCCAAGGCGCTGGGTGAGTTCGGTGCCACCATCACCTTCGTTTCCAATATTCCGGGCCAGACGCAGACGCTGTCGTCGGCCATCTACGGCTTGATGCAGGTGCCGGGCATGGAATCGGGCGTGTGGCGTCTTGCCGGCGTGGCGCTGGCGATTTCGCTGGCGGCCTTACTGCTGTCCGAATGGCTGGTGCGGCGGCCGCACCCGCGTGAGGAGGACTGATGCTGGAGATCGATCTGCAGCTGCAGCGTGGCCAGTTCCGGCGGCACATCCTCATCCAGGATGCGGCGCGGGTGGTGGCGCTGGTGGGGCCGTCCGGCGCCGGCAAGACCACCGTGCTCAATGCGATCGCAGGCTTGGTGCGCCCGCATGCCGGGCATATCCGCATCGATGGGCGCTGCCTGTTCGACGACCGGCACGGCGTGGACCTGCCCACGCACAAGCGCCGGATCGGCTACGTGTTCCAGGATGCGCGGCTATTCCCGCACCTGGATGTGCGGCGCAACCTGCGCTATGGCCGGCATGCACGGGGGGCGGCGCCATTCGGGTTCGACGATGTGGTGGCCCTGCTCGGCATCGCGCCGCTGCTGCAGCGCCGGCCGCGCAACCTGTCCGGCGGCGAGGCGCAACGGGTGGCGATCGGGCGTGCGTTGCTATCGCAACCGGCCATCCTGTTGTTCGACGAACCGTTGTCGGCGCTGGACCAGGCACGTCGCGAAGAGCTGATCCCTTACCTGCAGCGCGTGCGCGATGAAATCCGCCTGCCGATGCTCTACGTCAGCCACAACCCGGACGAAGTGCAGCGCATTGCCGACAGCGTGCACGTGCTGGCGTGAGCGCCCCCGGCAGGAGCCCCGTTGCAGGACGGCGTAATGCATCCGCGTACCGAAGACCGACGCAACACCGGCTGACGCAGGCCTGCGAGAGGTTGCCGTCACCGTGCAACCTTGCCGGTACGCACGCTCACCTTGCCCTGCCGCACCTCGAAGGTGAATGCAAACGACAGCGTGACCGGCACCGGTTCCTGCCGAGTCGCCCCGGTGCAGTCATCCAGGGCGGACGGTTGCGCCGCGCCGGGCGCGTACGTACACAGGGCCGCCGGGACGAACTGCCAGTGCTGCACCGTGCTGCCTACGGCCTGCATCAGATCCGCATTGCTCGGCAACAGCCCGGCGGCGCACTCGTCGCGATCAGACATCGGGGCCACGCGTTGCACGGCGCCGTCGGCGGACAGGATCACATGCGCACACACGGTGGTTGGCGGCAGGGTCTGGCGTGGCGAGTCCGGCGGCAGCGCCGGCGTTTCGCTGCGCAGCGCGCGTGGCATGCGGAAGCGCTGCGTCTGCAACAGCGTGTAGGAGGCGGTGGAAGCGCTCCCCGCACCCGACTGCGACGGCAGCATGCGCTGATCCACCGAATCCTCGCGCTGGTGGCGCTGCGGCTCGGCCACGCGCTGGCTGGCGCATCCGCTGATCAACAGCACACCCACAATCCACTACCCGCGCCGGTCGTTCATTGCAGCATCCCCTGCGGTACGCACCCGGTTGTCGCGCAGGCGGCAAGGCGCCCGGACGCTGGAGCATGCCGACCATCACCGCCGGCACCGGCGTCAGTGGCCGGCGATTCCGGCGGGTCCGGATCGAACCGCACCGGCACGCGTATCTGCGCGGCCACTGGCTGCCCATCCACCAGCGCGGGCTGGAAGCGCCAGTGACGCGCGGCCTCCAGCACCACCTGATCGAATACGCCGGCGGGCCGGCTGTGCACGATGGCGATGTGGTCGGGCGCGCCACGCGGGCTCACCGCAATCTGCAGTTCGACAACGCCACCGAGATTGGCGGCGATCGCGTTCGCCGGGTACCGCGGCGCCTGCATCGTCCTGTAGTCGAAGGCAGCCGCCGAGCCGTGTGTGGCCTGCACGGGCGCAGGCTGGAGCAACCAGCCGCCGGCGCTGACCAGAAGCGTCAGCGCCACCACGCTGCGCAGGTTCCGGCGTGCTCGCCGCGCATCCGGCGCTGGCGCATGCACGGACGCCAGCCGCTGCAACAACGCAGGCCTCGCCGCCCAGTGGCAGGCCAGCGGCGAGGTGCTGCCGGCGAGCTGACATTTGAGCATCGCACCGGCATAGCGGCGGCGCTGGCCTGGATGGCGTGCCAGAACCGCTGCATCGCAGGCCAGCTCCTGATCCAGGCGAAACGCGCGCCATGCCAGATGCACTAACGGGTGGAACCAGCCAAGGCACAGCAGCACGCTGGCCAGCAGATTGGCATGCAGATCGCCGCGGCGCAGATGCAGGCGCTCGTGCGCCAGGATCAACGCACGCTCCCCGGCGCTGTAACGCGTGGTGAAATCCCCCGGCAGCACGATCCGCGGGCGCCAGATGCCCAGAGACGCCGGAAGGCCGCCGTCGTGCGTGGCCACCCACACGGTACTGTCCAGCGCACGCAATGGCCCGAGGCTGCGCACGAAACGCCGCTGTCCACGCCAGAGGGAAAGGCCCGTCAGCAGCACACCGGCCAGCCACACGTTGAGCAACATGCGCTGCCAGCCGGCGCCCTGCCCGTCCGGATGCGCCGCAACCGGCACGGGCGCCAGCGCCGGCATCTTCAACAGCGCCATCTCCATCGAGGGACCTGGCAGCAACGCCACCACCAGGGCCAGCGGCACCGCGCCCCAGAGTGCATAGGCGGCCCCTGCCCCGAGCCGGCCACGCAGCGGCCAGCGCAGCAGCAGGCAGGCCAGCAGCGCTGCAGTGGTGTAGAGCGCGGCGCGTAGCCACAGCACGGGATCAAGACTCATCGTCCAACTCCTTGAGCAGCCGCCTCAATTCGGCAATGTCGGACGCGCTGAGCTTTCCACGCTCGCTGAAGTGCGCCACCAGCGGCGCCACTCGTCCACCGAACAACCGCTGCAGCAATCCTTCGCTTTGCTGCTGCACCCAGTGCTCGCGCTGCAACACCGGGGTGTAACGGTATCTGCGTCCGTCCTTCTGCGCCGCGATGGCGCCCTTGGTGAGCAGGCGGTTGAGCAGGGTCTTGATGGTCGGCTCGGCCCAGTCGGTGCTTGCCAGTGCCGCCACCACCTCCTCCGCGGTCCGAGGTGCCCGGTCCCACAGCACCTGCATCACAACTGCCTCTGCCTCGCTGATCGCCATGCAATGACGCCCGTCATTTTTTTCGATTACGCGCGTAAACGAAACCCATGTCAAGCGCTGACCCAGGCCCATCGCGTGCGGCTGTCGCGCGCCGGTTCTGCAACACGCGCTCTCCCATCGGCTCGGCTACCCTGCACCGATGACCGAACACCTCACCAGCCTGTCCGCCGCCGTGGAGCGGATCCTGCAACGCATCGATGGCCCGCTCCGGGTGGGCGCGCCACTGGGCATCGGCAAACCGCACCGGTTGTTGAACGCGCTGTACGCGCAACTCAAGGACACCCCGTCACGGCCACTGGCGCTGTACACCGCGCTCTCGCTCAACCCGCCCAGGCCGGGCGCGGGGCTGGAAGGGCGTTTTGCCGCACCGTTCATTGCGCGTCACTTCGGCGAGGAGTTCCCGCGTCTGGCGTATGTGGACGCGATGCTGCGCGACGCCTTGCCCGCGCATGTGCAGGTGGAAGAGTTCTACATGCAGTCCGGCGGGTTGCTGCATTCCAGCCAGGCCCAGGCCGACTACACCAGCCTCAATTACACCCACGCCGCCGCGGCAGTGGCACAGCGTGCGCCGAACCTGATCGTGCAGAAGGTCGCACGCGAACCCGGCGGCGCGCGGCTGTCGTTGTCGTGCAACAACGACATCACCCAGGACACCTTGGACGCGGTGCAGGCGCTGGGCCTGCCGCGTCCATTGCTGGTGGCCGAAGTGGACCCGCAGCTGCCGTGGATCGGCGGCACGGCGGCGGTGGATGCGGCGTTCTTCGACCTGGTCATCGACCTGCCCGGCCCATCGCCGCGGCTGTTCGGACTGCCGCGGCAGCCGGTCACCAGCGTCGATTACGCCATCGGCCTGTATGCGAGCACGCTGGTACGCGATGGCGGCACGCTGCAGATCGGCATCGGCACCCTGGCCGACGCGCTGAGCCATGCGCTGGTCCTGCGGCATACCGACAACGCCACCTATCGGCGTGTGCTGCAGGCGTTGGATCCGGATCTGGAACAGCACCCTGCCGTACGCGCCAGCGGTGGCCTGGCGCCGTTTGAGGTCGGCCTGTACGGCTGCAGCGAAATGCTCAACGAAGGCTTCAAGCAACTGGTGGACAGTGGCGTGATCCGCCGCAAGGTGCACGACGATCTACCGCTGATGCAGCGCATGGCCGACGGCCGCGCCGACGCTGCCGACCACGCGCGGCTGGCGCAGGAGGGCGAGTTCCTGCATGGCGCGTTCTATCTTGGCTCGCCGGACTTCTATCAATGGCTGCGCGACCTTCTGCCCGCCACGCGCGCTGCCATCGGCATGCGCCGCATCAGCCAGATCAACCAGCTCTACGGCGGCAATGAAGCGCTGGAGCGCTTGCAGCGCCACGATGCGCGCTTCTTCAATTCCTGCATGATGGCAACCGCGCTGGGCGCGGCGGTGTCCGACGGCCTGGACGATGGCCGCGTGGTCTCCGGCGTGGGCGGGCAGTACAACTTCGTGGCGATGGCGCATGCCTTGCCGCAGGCACGCAGCACGTTGATGCTTCGTGCCACCCGCGAGACCGGCGCACATGCGGCCAGCAATGTGCGCTGGAATTACGGCCACACCACCATCCCGCGCCACCTGCGCGACCTCTATATCACTGAGTACGGCATCGCCGATCTGCGCCACAAGACCGACCAGGACTGCGTGGTGGAAATGGCCGCCATCTGCGATGCGCGCTTCCAGGACGAGCTGCTTGCCCAGGCGAAACAGTCGCGCAAGCTGCGCACCGACCCGGTGCTGCCGGCACGTGCGCAACGCAACACGCCACAGGCACTGGAACAGGCGCTGGCGCCGTTTCGACGCGACGGCAGCCTGCCCGATTACCCGCTTGGCAGCGACTTCACTGAGATCGAGCAACGTCTGCTGCGTGCATTGAGCTGGCTCAAATGCGCAACAGCTGGCACCGGCGGAAAAATCGCCACGGTGTGCCGCGCACTGCTCGCACGCAAAGCGTCGGATGCGAATGATGTTGCCTGCCTGCAACGCATGGCGCTGCGTGCGCCACGCAGCCTGGGCGACCGCGTGCAGGCGCGGTTGCTGACCTATGCGCTGCAACAGACCGCCCCGTCATGAAAAACAGTGTCACGATGTTGCAAACGACACGAACCGATTGCAGCAAGACCTGACGCATCACGGACACACTGCGGAAAGATATGCGTCAAGCTGGGCCGCGATGATGGCGACCTCGTCGCTTTCCGGCTGTGCTGCATGCATCTTTTTGGCGCTTTTACTGCTGTCACGTCAGGCATCACCCGCAAACCGAAGCTGGTGCGCGCGAAGCGAAGAACCACCACGCGTATCGTCTTCTTCACCGCGTTGGTGCTGAGCAATGTTGCCGCGCAAGCTGCGCCGCGTCTCACCGATCTGCAGTACATCGGCAGCCACAACAGCTACCACGCCGGCTTTGCACCCAGCGAAGCGGCTGTGTTGAAGCAACTGGACCCGGCACTGTTTGCTGCACTGGATTACCGCCATCCCGCATTGACGCAACAACTCGACGCTGGCGTGCGCCAACTCGAGCTGGACGTCTTCGCCGATGCACAGGGCGGGCGCTATGCGCACCCGTCCATCGTCGCGCAGATCGCCAAAGCCGGACTATCGGCCGCACCGGCAAGCGCGCCGGCCGGGGTGATGGAGACGCCGGGCTTCAAGGTCATGCATGTGCAGGATCTTGACCAGCGCAGCAATTGCCAACCGTTGATTGCCTGCCTGCAGGACATCCGCACCTGGTCGAAGCAGCACCCGGGTCATGTGCCGATCTTCATCCTGCTGGAAACCAAGCAGACGCCGATAGCGCTGGCATTCCCCACCACGCAACCCGAACCGTTCGACACAAAAGCGATGGATGCGCTGGATGCCGAACTACGCTCGGTGTTCCAGCCCGGTGAGTACATCAGCCCCGATCAGGTGCGGGGCAGCGCGCGCACCCTCAATGCAGGCGTGCTCGCGCATGGCTGGCCGTCGTTGGATCAAGCGCGCGGCAAAGTGGTGTTTCTGCTCGACCAACGCGCTGCAGGCGCCAGCTACCTGCCCGGCCATCCATCGCTGCGCGGCCGCGTGTGTTTCACCAACGCGGTACCGGGCGAGGACGATGCGGCATTTGTCGAGCGCAACGACGGCCCCGTCGATGACATCGCGCAGTTGGTCAAGGCCGGTTATCTGGTGCGTACGCGTACCGATGCCGACCTGAAAGAAGCGCAGCGCAACGACACCTCCCGGCGCGATGCCATGCTGGCCAGCGGCGCGCAATTGCTCAGTACCGATTTCCCGATCAATGAGCCGGCCGATAACGGCTACGTGGTGCGCTTCGATCACGCTGCGGTGGCGCGCTGCAATCCGCAGCGACCGCGCGTGCACTGCAGCGGCCTCGACCTGCGCCACTGAGCGCCGCGCCGCGCATACACGCGCCAGCTGCCCCACGCATCAGACCTGTCGCAATGGAAGGCGTCGGCGATCTAAGCCCGCGCCCGTTCACCAGATGCGGGCACTCCTCCCCACTTCCGCGAGCCCTCAGCATGCAGTCTTTCCGTCCCTTCCATCGCCTGAGCTGTGCCATTGCCGTGGTGCTTTCCGCACCAGCGTTTGCACACGCTGCAGAGCTGACCACCACGTTGGATTCGGTCAACGTGCAAGCCACCCACGCCGCGGCGCCGGGATCGCTGAACGAGCAGCGCGTGGCCAACAGCGTCAACAGCGTGATGAGCAAGCAGCAGATCGACGCGATTCCTTCCGGTGGCATTGCCGATGTGGTCTCGCACATGCCGGGCCTGTCGGCCTACAGCGACATGCATCTGGGCCAGGCCACCACCGGCGAAAATGCCTACGTCAGCATCCGCGGCATGGACGCAAGCTATAACGCTTACACGCTCAATGGCTTCGCCATGCCTGAAACCGACTCGTCCACGCGCGCGATCTCGTTGAACATGCTCGCGCCGTTCGGCATCCAGTCGGTGCAGGTGTCCAAATCGCCCACGCCCGATATGCCGGGCGATTCCATCGGCGGCGCCATCGACATGCGCACGCCGAACGCCTTCGATTTCGCGCAGGATGTCTATGCCAGGACCACCGCGCGCGGCCAGCTCAATGCATTGGCCTCGCATCTGGGCGGTTCCGATGGCGGCGGCACCGTGCAGCAGGAGCTGGCCTGGATGTTCGGCGACGGGCACGCGTTCGGGTTGTATGCCTCGGCGTATTACGGCAGGAACAACAACATGGCGCAGGCCCCGGCGCCCAACAGCAAATACGTTCCGGCCGACCCGGCGCTTGCCGACGCCAGCGACCTGCGCAACGTCGGCCCGTTGATCAGCACCCGCTACAAATACAGCCTCTATACCAGCCAGATCGAGCGTTACGGCGGCAGCCTCTCGCTGGACTGGCAAGGCGACACCAGCGCGCTGTATGCGCGTGCCATCTATGGCAGCTACGGCGTCACCGGCCAGCAGGATCAGTCCAGTGCGCGCCTGGAGACCATTCGCACCCAGCCCACCGCCGTGCGCGGCGGCTACTTCAACACCCACGACATCGACGAAACCCTGGCGACGCTGCAGCTGGGCGGGCAGACCACCTTGGATCGTCTGCGCCTGGACTACGGCAGCTCGTTCGGTCGCGGCACCCGCAATCGACCGGACTATGTGTCGGCCAGCCTGTATGGCTTTACTCCCGGCAGCTTCGCCTTCGACCTCAGCGACCCCGCCTACCCGAGCATCGGCCCGAGCACGCCGGCCTTGAAGGACTTCTTCTACGACCTGGATTCTTCATTGCTGTGGAAGGTGCAGGGCCACGATGCCGGCAGCCACGATAACCGCGCCAATGCGCACACCGACATCACCTATCGCACCGACGGTGCGGTGCTGGACAGCGTCAAGCTGGGCCTGTCGGCCGATCGTTCGGCACGGGAGGCGTACGATCATCCGTTCTTCCACAAGGACGGCAACTTCGTCACCAACGGCCCCTATTTCGGCGGGCCCAATTACGCATTCCCCACCGCCGGCGGCCCGCCGCTGAGCGCGATCCCCGGGCGGCTGACCTACAACGCATTCGACGGCCACTATGCCGGCCCGTTCAAGCTGCTGGATCGCCGCTGGATGCGCGCCCAGGCGGTGCCGTACAAATACATCGACGATCCGAACGGCGCCGGCCGCTACACCGCCAACGACTACAACGCCAACACCACCTCCAGTACCGAGGCGATCTACGCCGGTTATGCGATGGCCGCCTTGCACCTTGGTTCGGTGAGCATCCTGCCCGGCGTGCGTTACGAACTGACCCGCTACTCGGCCGATGCGTGGCAGTCCAGCGGCGATGGCGTCACCGGCCGCTTTGTCGGGACCGGCAGCACCTATGGGCAATGGCTGCCGGGTGTGAGCATCAACTATCGCCCAGACGATCTCACCGTGTATCGCGCCTCGTTCCGGCGCAGTTTCAGCCGCCCGGCGTTCGGCCTGATTTCCGGGCAAACCGTGTATTCCATCGACGACACGCAACAGGTGGTCGGCATCTCCAAGCCCAATCCGGATCTGCAGCCAAGCAAGGCCGACAACGCCGATCTGTCTGCCGAGTTCTACGACCACAGCGGCGGTGTGCTCAGCGCCTCCACCTACTACAAGCGCATCTCCGGCTTCATCTATACCTCGCAATCGGCCACCAGCAACGACAACACGCTGGGCGGCCTGGTGCCGACCGGTACCACCTTCGAAAACGGTGTCCCGGTGACCATGCCGCAGAACGGCGGCACCGCAACGCTCTACGGCCTGGAGTTGGCAGCGAGCAAACGGCTGCAGCAATTGCCGGGAATCTTGAGCAACCTGGGCGTCACCGCCAACCTCACACTGCAACATAGCCAGGCAGACAGCAGACGCAGCGACCAGCCGGAAAAGACCTGGCTCCCACGTGCGCCCGAACGCCTTTACAACCTGGACCTGTTCTACGACGACACGCACCTGCGCACCGACCTGAGCTACAACTACACCGGCCTGCAATTGCTGGGGCTGACCACCGACCGGCTCAACTACTACCTGCAGCCGGTGAAGTCGCTGGACTTCAATGCCACCTATCACCTGCCGCACCATGTGGAGGTGGGCGTGTCGGCCAAGAACCTGCTCAACGCCGCCACCTTCTACGAGACCCAGGGCAAATCCAGGCGCTACATGGCCTACGATCCCGGCGCCGACGGTGCCTATGTGCAGACCGGGCGCGTCTACATGCTCACGCTGGGCTACACCTACTGACACCCGCCGGCGTGCCTGATTCCCGGCAATGCATCCGCCGGCGCAATCCCCGGCTCTCCCCATTCCCCATTCCCCATTCCCCATTCCCGATTCCCGCCAGCCATGCCCTGTCGAAGCCAAACCGCCTGCCCAACCGCTCAGTTCCGGTGCAGCCATTTCACGCAGAAAACGCAGCCGGCTGCGGCAAGGTGCGCGCATGTCTCCCTTGGATCTGCACATGCCATCACGCTCCTACGCTCGTGTCTGCTTGCTTGCCCTGGCGCTGAGCGCGTCGCTGCCTGCGCTGGCGCAGGCACAGCAACCTGCGGCGGCCGCTGCGCCGGCACCGGCAGCGGCCCCCGCCGCCAAGCCGGTGGACACCGGGCCGCGATCGGATCTGCATGCGCAGGTGCTGCTGGACCGCGCGCATTTTTCGCCGGGCGAGATCGATGGCGAACGTGGCTCCAACCAGAAGCGGGCGGTGTCCGGCTTTCAGGCTGCACACAAGATCAAGGTGACCGGCGAGCTGGATGACGCCACCTGGCAGGCGCTGCAGGCCGACAGCACGCCGGCGCTGGTGCAGTACACGCTGACCGACGCCGACGTTGCCGGCCCCTTCCAGCCGATTCCCAAAGGCCCGGCCGAGCAGGCCACGTTGTCTGCGCTGGGCTACGCATCGGTGGACGAGGCGCTGGGCGAACGTTTCCATGCCGCGCCGGAACTGCTGCGCCAGCTCAACCCCGGCGTGGATCTGGGCAAGGCCGGCAGCGTCATTCAGGTGCCGAACATCGACGGCGTCGCGCCCCTGGCCAAGCCGGCCAAGCTGGTGGTGGACAAGTCCGAATCGACGCTGCGCCTGTTCGATGCCGACGGCAAGGTGTATGCACAATTCCCGGTGTCTTCCGGCAGCAAGCACGATCCGCTGCCGATCGGCCGCTGGAAGGTGCTGGGCGTCGCGCGCGACCCGGTGTTCAAGTACAACCCCAAGTTGTTCTGGGACGCGAAGAAAGACGACAAAAAAGCCACGTTGCCGGCAGGCCCGAACAACCCGGTCGGGCGCGTGTGGATCGATCTGTCCAAGCCGCACTACGGCCTGCACGGCACGCCGGAACCGGGCCACGTGGGCAAGACCGAATCGCATGGTTGCGTGCGCCTGACCAACTGGGACGTGGTCAACCTGGCCAGCGTGGTCGGTCCCTCCATGCCGGTGGTGATGCAGGAGTAAGCATGAAACTGCTGATGATCTTGATCGCAGGCGTGGCGATCGGCGCAGGCGGCTATTGGTGGCTGGAGCGCAGCGCGCCCGAAGCGCAGGTGCCGTCGCCAGCGACCGCTGCACCGGCCGTTGCAGCGCCGTCCACGGCGACCGCGGCCGTGTCGGCAGCTGCGCCCGCACCCGCACCCACCGTCCCGGCCGCGGCAGAGCCCGTGAGCGCTGCCCCGGCGCCTGCCGCCTCAGCCCCGGCGGCCGATGAGTCGGCCACCGGCGCCGGCCTGCTGATTCCGGTGCAAGGCATCGGCCGCGAGCAGTTGCAGGACACCTTCACCGATGCGCGCAGCGAAGGCCGGGTGCATGACGCCATCGATATCCTGGCACCGACCGGCACACCTGTACTTGCGGTCGCCGACGGGACAGTGGAAAAGCTGTTCAACAGCGAACGCGGCGGCCTGACCGTGTATCAGTTCGCGCCGGGTGGCACGTACTGCTATTACTACGCCCATCTGGAACGCTATGCCGATGGGCTGGCAGAGACGCAATCCATCAAGCGAGGCCAGGTCATCGGCTATGTAGGCAGCACCGGCAACGCAAATCCGGCCGCGCCGCATCTGCATTTCGAAATTCACCGCCTGGGACCGGAAAAGCAGTGGTGGAAAGGCGATGTGCTCAATCCCTATCCCATCCTGCATGGCGACCAGCCACTGCAGTGATTCCCCTGACGCTGCGCCCTCATACCGGAGTGCAGCGTCATCGCAGCTGGACCTGCCGCACGCGGCGATGGCGTTCTGACCGACGACATCGCCGCACTGCGGAGACGCCTCAGATCAGCATCCCGCCGGAGACTTCGATGCGCTGCGCGTTGATCCAGCCCGTGCCCGGCGCCAGCAAGGCCGCCACCACCGGCCCGATATCGTCCGGCAGGCCCGTCCGGCCCAACGCGGTGACAGAAGCCACCATCGCGTTGACCTGCGCGTTGTCGCGCACCGTGCCGCCGTTGAAATCGGTCTCGATCGCTCCCGGCGCCAACGTGTTGGCACGGATGCCGCGTGCACCCAGCTCCTTGGCGAGATAGCGGGTAAACACTTCCACCCCGCCCTTCATCATCGCGTAGGCGGAGGAACCCGGCAGCGCGAAACGCGCCAGCCCGCTGGAGACGTTGAGGATGCGCCCACCGTCGGCGATCAGTGGCAACAACGCCTGGGTCAGGAAGTACGGCCCCTTGAGATGGGTGTCGACCAGCGCGTCGAACTGCGCCGGCGTGGTGTCGGCGATGGCGGCATGCAGGCCGGTGCCCGCGTTGTTGACCAGCGCATCGAACTGGATGCGCTCCCACCCGGCCAGCACCGCCTTCAGCTGCGCGGCGAATCCGGCAAAGTCATCGGCCTTGGCGACATCCAGCTGCAACGCGTGCGCGCGCCGGCCCAACGCTTGAATCTGCGCCACCACCGCTGCGGCTTCGTCGGCCTGGCTGCGGTAGGTCAGCACGATGTCGTTGCCATCGGCAGCGAGCGCAAGCGCGGCATTGCGCCCCAGCCCGCGGCTGCCGCCGGTGATCACGGTGATGGGTGTGGTGGTGGTCGACATGGGCAAACTCCTGGGGTGATGACGGCGATAGGTGGCGTGGCGACGATCAGATGAGACGATCGCGCAATGCGTTACGAACGCGCTCAGGCTAGTGCGCTTGCCGTGCCGCATAAATCAGCTCAATCTGACTTCACCGTTCAAGATCGCCGACCAATCGATGGACACCATGGAGTCGCTGCGCGCCTTCCTGCGCGTTGCCGAGCTGGGCAGTTTCACCCGTGCCGCCGACACCCTGGGCCTGCCCAAGGCCAGCGTCTCGACCGCCGTGCAACGACTGGAAGCCTCGCTCGGTACCCAGCTCCTGCATCGCACAACGCGACGCGTGCAGCTCACCGGCGATGGCACCGCGTTCTCCCAACGCGCCCGCGACATCCTCGACGACATGGAGGAGTTGCACGGCATGTTTCAGCGCGAACGCGGCCAGCTGCGCGGTCGCCTGCGGGTGGATATGTCGTCCGGCATCGCACGCAACTTCGTGATCCCGGCGCTGCCGTCGTTTCTGGCCCGGCATCCGCAGCTGGACGTGGAGATCAGCAGCACCGACCGTCGCGTCGATGTGGTGCGCGAAGGCTTCGATTGCGTGCTGCGCGTGGGCACGCTTGAAGACACCAGCCTGGTCGCCCGCCCGCTGGGTGCGGTCCGCATCGTCAGCTGCGCCAGCGCCGACTATCTTGCCCGCCGCGGCACGCCAAGCTGCCTGGACGATCTCGCCCAGCACGACCTGGTGCATTACGTGCCAACACTGGGGCAGCGCTCGCCCGGCTTCGAATATCACGACGGGCAGCGCTATCGGCTGCTGCCGATGCAGGGCCCGGTGACGGTCAACAACGGCGATGCCTATCTTGCCGCCGCGCTCGCAGGGCTGGGCATCATCCAGGCGCCGGCCAGCCCGCTGCGCCCGTATCTGGACAGCGGCGCGCTGCGTGTCGTGCTTGCCGACCACCCCGCCGAACCAATGCCGGTGACGTTGTTGTATGCGCAGCGCCGCCATCTGCCGCAACGCGTCAGCGCCTTCATGGAATGGGTGGCGCAGGTGCTGGCACCGCAACTGGAACCGGTGGTGCGTTGAGCGATGGTCACCGCAGCGATGCGGCGCAGTGTCGTTGGAGTGCTGCAGGCATGGCGCGCCGCAGGCATGCCAACCGGATCGTGCGCGTTCCCGGCCGCACCACGCCGTTCCAGCGCGACAGCAGGCTGCCACTGACAAAGCGCGCCGCTCCACGGCAGACCCGTCATTCCCGTCACTGCGTGGACGGGTATAAAAAAACACAGGCACCGTTCCGGCTGCCTGTGTTTTTGCTCGACAAGACCGGGCAGCAGGGCGCCCGGCGTGGCCGTGGATCAGAACGTGTAGTTGAAGGTCAGCATGCCGTTGCGCGATGCACCCCATGCGCCATAGCCGCCGTTGAACTGCGCGTAGTAACGCTTGTCGAGCAGGTTGTCGACGTTGAGTTGCACGGAGAACTGCGGCGACAGACGGTAGCGTGCGAATGCGCTCACCAAGGCATAGGCGCTCTGCTGGAAGGTGCCGTAGACCGGGTCCACGTAGTACGCACGGTTCTGCCAGTTGACGCCACCACCGACGGTGAGATCGTTCCACGCACCCTGCGGAGTGTAGCTGCTGAACAGCTTGATGGTGGTGCGTGGCAGGTGGGTGTTGATCGAGGTGCCGCTGTCGTCGCGTGCGGTGTAGTGCGAGGCGCCGAAGGTGGCGTTCCAGCCCTGGGTCAGGCGGCCGGAGAGCTCGAAGTCGAAGCCTTCGCTGACCACGCCGCTGGCAGCCACGAATGCGGACTCGCTGCTGCCCGGCACGAAACCGCCGGTGGCCACACCCAGGTTGTCCTGCTCGATGCGGAACAGGGCCAACGAAGCATTGAGCTGATCATCGAACCAGGCCGCCTTGACGCCTGCTTCGTAGCCCTTGCCACTCAGCGGATCCAGGTAGCCGCCATTGGCGTCACGCAGCGTCTGCGGATTGAAGATTTCGGTGTAGCTGACGTAGGTCGACCACACATCATCGATGTCGTACACCAGACCGGCGTACGGGGTGACTTCGGTCTGCGTGTCGGAGAACGGTACAAGCCCCTGCACCGCATCGAAGTTGCGGCCATCGATCTGCCAGTCGGTGTAGCGCGCGCCCACCAGCAGCGTCAGCGGGTCGGCCAGCGAGAAACGTGCGGCCACGTAGGCGGCCTTCTGCGTGATGGTGCCGTCGCTCTGCACCGAGCGCGGGCTCCAGTTGGGCTCCGGATAGGCTCCGGTCCAACCGAAGTAGCTGTCCAGCGGCGCCGGGAAATCGAAGGTGCCGTTGTTGACGTACTCGCGGCGGTTGTAGCTGGCGCCGGCCACCAGGTGATGCTCACGGCCAAACAGCTGGAACGGACCTTCCGCGTACACAT
Source organism: Xanthomonas sp. NCPPB 1068 (assembly GCF_041479385.2). NCBI lineage: Bacteria > Pseudomonadati > Pseudomonadota > Gammaproteobacteria > Lysobacterales > Lysobacteraceae > Xanthomonas > Xanthomonas sp. NCPPB 1068. The sequence goes on from NZ_CM192986.1 coordinate 3,723,166, forward strand.
CGGCGCCATCGGCCTTGCGCTCGGTCTGGTAGTTGCCCGAATACGGCACCACGCCGCCGCCGGTGGCGCGGTCGAAGCCGAAGATCGTGTAGAACGGATAGAACAGGTGATTGGCCGCTTCGGTCTTCTCGTGGCTCACGTTGGCCTTCAGCAACCAGCCGCTGTCGAAGCTCTGCTGCAGGCTGGCGAAGGTGCGCTGCAGGCGCGTGTCCCAGAAGGTCCAATCGGCGGCCGGGTTGAACGAGCGGTCGTAGTTGGTGCGCGTGCCATCGCTGTAGAACAGCGGGAAGCCGCCCCAGGTGACATCGTCTGATTCCTTCTTCTGGTACTCATAACCCACGCTCAGCAGCGTGCTGTCGGTGAGGTCGGCATCGATGATGACCGAACCGATCTTCTTGCGCAGGTTGTAGCGGTCCATGTCGGACTCGCCGTCCTGATACACGCCCACCACGCGCGCACGCACGGTGCCCTCGGGGCTCAGCGGCACGGTGACATCGGCCACGCTGCGGGTCTTGTTGAAGTCGCCGCCGCCCACCGACACGGTGCCGGTGAAGTCGCGGCTCACCGCATGCTTGCGCACCAGGTTGATCGATGCCGACGGGTTGCCCGAACCGGTGAGCAGGCCGGTGGCGCCACGCACTACTTCGACGCGGTCGTACAGCGCGACGTCCAGCGCCGAGTCACCGTAGCTCCAGGCCTGCTCCATGTAGGCCGGGATGCCGTCGAACTGGTAGTTGTCGATGTAGAAGCCGCGTGCGTAGAACTCCAGCCGCTCGCTGTCGCTCTGCGCCACCGAGATGCCGGTGACGTTGTTGAGCACGTCGGTGATGCTCTGCAGGTTCTGGTCGTCCATGCGGTCGCGCGTGATCACGGTGACCGACTGCGGAATCTCGCGCAGCGCCAGGTTCATGCGCGTACCGGCAGTGGTCTTTTCCACCGTGTAGCCCTTGGCCTGCTCGCCCTGCACGTTGAGCCGGTCCAGGGTGGTGACCTCGGCTTCGCCGGCCGGCGTTTCGGCAAGTGCCTGGCCGGCGGCCAGTGTGCACAGCGCGGCAAACACCGCATGCGACAGCGCGCGCGGGCGCCCCGCGATGGGAAGAAGACGCATTACGGTAGGACGGTTCATCACAGCTCCGGCGCAGACAATCGAGGGCGGCCACCGCAGGATGTGCGGCGGCAGACAAAAGGGGGAAGGACACCACGGACCCGTGGCAGCGCCGCATTTTAATGGGAATGATTCACATTTTAAACAGGCAATGCACACATCGCCTTGTGCGGCTGCGCGTCGAAGCGAACGCTTCAGCAGGATTCGGGCCGCGCAGGCCTTGCCGGGCCGTGTTTACCCCCCGGTGAGAACGCCGTCTGGCGCCGCGACCGGACCCATCAGGTCCACCCGTGCCAACGTCTCCGGCGCAGAGGCGACCGAGACAGCAACCCTGCGTCCCGGTTTGCCGAGGGGGAGATTTCACCCGGGTCCGCGACCGGCGGCACCAGCCTGTCGATGCCCGGATCTTCGATCTATGTTGCTGGCGGCTAGTGCGCCGGCAGCTCGGGCATGCGCGGCCAGTGACCGGGTGTACTCCATGCACGCTGTAACACGCTGGGTGAAGGATCACCTCCACCTGCCTGACTGCCTGAGTGCGACGTAGCAGTGGTTGTCGCTTCAGCGTCCCTGCAAGCCCACGTTACGCCCGCACCGACACCCCCCCGCGCGCGCGCGCGCACGCAGCGTGCATTCAAGCGCCCCGGCATGCACACGCTCGGCGTCATCGGCCCATGGCAATGCCCGCACAGGACACGCGACGCGCTGAGGTAATCAACAAAAAACGCCGGCAAACGCCGGCGTTTTTTGTTGCGACACTGCGCGGATTTACAGCGCCTTCGCTGCCTGTACCACGTGCTCGGCAGTGATCTTGAAGTACGCATACAACTGATCGGCCGGCGCCGAGGCGCCGAAGGTATCGATGCCGATCACATCGCCGTCCAGGCCCACGTACTTGCGCCAGAAGCCGGTCACACCGGCTTCCACCGCCACGCGCTTGCGCACTGCCTTCGGCAGCACGGATTCGCGGTACGCCGCATCCTGGCGGTCGAACACATCGGTGGACGGCATCGACACCACACGCGTCTTCAGACCCGCGGCGTCCAGGGTCTTCTTGGCTTCCACCGCCAGACCCACTTCCGACCCGGTACCGATCAGGATCACGTCCGGCGTGCCGCCTTCGGCATCGGCCAGCACGTAGCCACCGCGTTCGATCAGCTTGATCTGTTCGGCGCTACGCGGCTGGTGCTGCAGGTTCTGGCGGCTGAAGATCAGGCAGCTCGGGCCGTCCTTGCGGGTGATGGCGGCCTTCCAGCTCACCGCCGACTCCACCGCATCGCCCGGGCGCCATACATCGTTGTTGGGGATGTAGCGCAGCGAGGCCAGGTGTTCCACCGGCTGATGGGTCGGGCCGTCTTCGCCCAGGCCGATCGAGTCGTGCGTGTATACGTGGATGGCATGCGCCGGGTTCAACGCGCTCATGCGCACGCCGTTGCGCGCGTAATCGCTGAACACCAGGAAGGTGGCATCGAACGGGATGAAGCCACCATGCAGCGCCAGGCCGTTGGCAATGGCGGTCATGCCGAACTCGCGCACGCCGTAATACACGTAGTTGGCGTCCGGGTCGTCGGTGGCGACCGACTTGCTGGCCTTCCACAAGGTCAGATTGGAATGCGCCAGATCGGCCGAGCCGCCGATCAACTCGGGGAGCAACGGCGCAAACGCTTCGATCGCCAGCTGCGAGGCCTTGCGCGAGGCGATGGTCTGGCCGTCTTCCTGCGCCTTGGCGATGTAGGCATCGGCCTTGGCGATGAAGTCGGCCGGCAGTTCGCCGTGCGAGCGACGGGTGAGCTCGTCGGCTTCGCTGCCGTACTGCTTGCTGTACTTGTCGAACAGCTGCTCCCACTCGGCCTGACGCAGGGTGCCGGTGCCGCCGGCGCGCCAGCCGGCGTAGATCTCTTCGGGAATTTCGAACGGGCCGTATGGCCAGTCGAGCGCCTTGCGGGCGCCTTCCAGTTCTTCCTTGCCCAGCGGCGCGCCGTGCGAGGATTCCTTGCCGGCCTTGCTGGGCGCACCGAAACCGATCTTGGTGCGGCAGCAGATCAGCGTGGGCTTGTCGCTGTTTTCCAGCGCGGCCTCGATGGCGGCCTTGATCTTGTCGGCGTCATGCCCGTCCACGTCGCGGATGACGTGCCAGCCGTAAGCCTCGAAGCGTGCCGGGGTGTTGTCGCTGAACCAGCCGGCGGTGTTGCCGTCGATGGAGATCTGGTTGTTGTCCCAGAACGCGACCAGCTTGCCCAGGCCCCAGGTACCGGCCAGCGAGGCGGCTTCGTGCGAAATGCCTTCCATCAGGCAGCCATCGCCCATGAACACCCAGGTACGGTGATCGACGATCTCCAGTTCCGGGCGGTTGTAGCGCTGCGCCAGCAACTTTTCGGCCAGCGCAAACCCGACCGCATTGGCAAAGCCCTGCCCAAGCGGACCGGTGGTGGTCTCCACGCCGGGGGTTTCGCTGCGCTCGGGGTGGCCGGCGGTCTTGCTGTGCAACTGACGGAACTGCTTGAGCTGCTCGATCGGCAGGTCGTAACCGGACAGGTGCAGCAAGGCGTACTGCAGCATCGAGCCATGCCCGTTGGACAGCACGAAACGGTCACGGTTGAACCACTGCGGGTTGTTCGGGTTGTGCCGGAAATAATCGTTCCACAGCACTTCGGCGATATCGGCCATGCCCATCGGCATGCCGGGATGACCGGACTTGGCGGCTTCGACCGCATCTGCGGCAAGAAAACGGATGGCGTTGGCCAGCTGGCGGCGGGTGGGCTGGGTCATGGGCGTCTATGGAAGCGGAGGGGAACACCGCTGGAAGCGGAGACACCTATTCTCCCATACACGGCGTTATGGGAATCGGGAGTCGGGAATGGGGAATCGGATGCAGCGTTGCGGGTTGGTCGATGGACTCCCCTCCGCACCGGGCCGGGCCGCTTCGGCGACGCGGCAAGACCACGCATCACTCCTTATCCTCGCAACAGCCCGCTTTAACGATTCCCGATTCCCGACTCCCTATTCCTCGCTCTTGGCCACCAACGTCGTCAGCGCCAGATCCCCGGTCACGTTCAATGCCGTGCGGCACATGTCCAGGAAGTGATTGACGCCCAGGATCATGCCGATGCCGACCGGGTTGACCCCGACCATGGCGCAGATCAGCGCCACCACCGGCAGCGAGCCCGACGGCACGCCTGCAGTGCCGATGCCGCCCAGGATGCAGACCAGCATCACCATGAACTGCTGGCCCAGGCTCAGGTCCACGTTGAAGAACTGCGCCAGGAAGATCACCGTCACGCCTTCGAACAGCGCGGTGCCGTTCTGGTTGGCGGTGGCACCCACGGTCAACACGAAGCGCGATACGCGCGGCGGCAAGCCCATCTCGTCGGCCACGCGCAGCGCAGTCGGCAGGGTGGCGTTACTCGACGCGGTGGAGAACGCCATCATCGTGGCCGCCTGGGTCTGCTTGAAGAAGCCCAGCGGCGAGCGCCCGGCAAACTTCACCGCCAGCCCGTAGCTCACCACCATGTGCAGGCCCAGCGCCAGCACCACCACGCCCACGTAGGCGCCCAGGCGGATCAACAGATCGAAGCCAAACAACGCCGCCAGGTTGAACATGAAGCAGGCCACCGCATACGGCGCCAGGCGGATCACCAGCCCGATCAAGGTCATGGAAATTTCGAAGATGCCCTCGATGCCGCGCTTGAGCGTGGCGACCTTTTCATCGGCGGTCAGCACCATGCCCACGCCGAACATCACCGCGAAGAACATCAGCGACAGGATCGCGCCATTGCTCGACGCGGCGGCAATCACGTTGTTGGGCACGATCGACAGCAGCATGTCCATGCCCTGCGGCTGGGTGCCGGAGCTGGAGATGATTTCGCGGGTGCGGTCGGCGTTTTCCTGGATCAGCTGGTTGGCCAGCTGCGGGTCCACGCCGGCGCCGGGCTTGAGCACGTTGACCAGCACCAGGCCCAGCAACACCGCCACGCCGGACAGCACAACGGTATAGCCCAGGGTGCGCCAGCCCACCCGTCCAAGGGCGCGGATGTCGCCCATCTCGGAAATGCCCATGACCAACGCCGAAAACAGCAGCGGCACGATCAGCATGAAGATCAGATTGAGGAACACCTGCGAGAACGGCGTGGTGACGTACTTGGTCACCAAACGCACCCACTCGGCGTCGCTGCCGGCCAGGTAATAGACCGCAAGACCCAACAACAGGCCGACGGCGAAGCCGATCCCCATCTTCCAATGCAGGGGCAGGCCCGGGCGGCGCGCGGCTGGGGATGCAGTCATCTGGTCGGCCTTGTTCTGGACACAAAGGCCGGAGCTTAACAAACGCCAAGGATGCGGCCACCTACCCGGGTGCTCCTGCGCGCCTGCTGCGGGTAGGTGCGCCTCCCAATCTTGGTTGATGCAAGCGTTGAAACTCGCTTTGCACCTGACTGTTCCCACCTGCGCGACAACGGAAATCTCAAGTCGTAGCGGCGCCTCCTATGTCGTCAGATGCCTCAGGTCGAAAGCCTGGTGTATCGAGTGCGCGGTGCCCTCACCGCTCGCGGGACACGCCGTCAACCCGTCCATGGGGGCTCGGTGGCGGCATCCATGCCGCCAACGGTCCCGCAATCGGCGAGGACACCGCACCAGACAGTTGGCTGGTGGTTTATTGAAGAACAGAGGCGCCGCGCCAGACCACTACTGGCAGCTTGTTGAAAACGTTGCGCACCGACCAACTCCCCTGGTCCTTGCCCGCTCACCGTCGCGGGACCTTGAGCGGCATGGATGCCGCGCCAGAGCTTACGAGGACGTACTTGCAGCGTGTCCTGCGATGGTGGGCGGGCAAGGGCGCTGCAGCAAACTCGCAGAGTCGAGGGCACGGCTTCGCGTTTGGGTGCTGCAAGCTGGCCGCGCCCAGTGATATAGCCAGCGAACGTCGCCTTTCGCCTGCACTGACATACCGACCATCTCCACCGGTCCTTGCCCGCTCACCATCGCGGGACCCTTGCCGGCATGGATGCCGCCACGGAGCTACATGGACGTACTTGCAGCGTGTCCCGCGATGGTGGGCGGGCAAGGGCCCTGCAGCAAAGGCGCAGTAGTCACGCTTTGCTCTCGGCGACACGGCTTGCGAACCAGACGCATGGAACTCAAAAAACTAGAGCGACGTAGAAGTGATGAAAAATCGTCGCCGTCAACCGCCATCGCTTCATTGCAGCCGATCAAGACGCCGGCGGATACAACGGCGCCAGCACCTCGGGCTCCGCCGCGCTCGCATGCCGCCAGCGGGGACCCTTGGCAAATGCGTCGCGCAGCGCGGCGCGTGCCCCTGCCACATCCCCGTCGCCACCCCAGCGCGCACGTTGCATTCGCGCCACGGCGTCGCGCTGGGCGGGATCGGCCAAGGCGGCCAATACGCTGTCGATATCGGCCACACCGGCCATGCCACAGAGCACGTTTGCCACATCGTCCATGCCCCCGCTGTCCAGCGCGCGGCGCAGCTCGGCCACGCCATGGGTTGCACGCTTGCCGGGCATGGGCGCGTCGCCGACGGCGGCCTCGGTAGCACTGCGTGCCGTGCCGCACCGGCGCCGCAACGCCCATACCAACGTCACCACCCACAACATCGCAAAGCCTGCGGCGGCGGCCATCCATCCCCACGGCTGTTGCGTAGCTGGCGACGGCTGCTGCTGCAACGTCAGCGCACTGGCTGCTGGCGCAGGCGCCGCGTCGTTGCTTGCCGGGCTGCCTGTCGGCGCAGGTGCCGGGGCCGGTGCCGCAAAGGCCCCGCTGCCCGCCGCAACATCCAATGTCAGATCCGGCACCGCTGCAGTCTTGGCCGCGCCTGCGCCGACATCCCACCAGGCCACCTGCAGCCCAGGCACGACCAGCGGGCCGGCGCGGTTGGGCACGATCGAATAGCGGCGCGTCAGGCGCAGCTGCGGCGAGCCGTCCACAAAGCGTTCTTCGTATTGCGGCGGCTCGGCGAACACCTGCGCATCGGGCACGCTTGGCGTGGGCAACTCGGGGAACTGCGCCTGGGTGGCGCCGCGCGCGCTGGCTTCCACCACGAACTGCGTCGCCTCCCCGGCAGTGGCGCGTTGCGGCGTGGCCGTGTAGCGCAACTGCAGGCTGCGCAGCGGCAGCCAGGGCTGCGGCGCGTTGGCCGGCTGGGCGCGCACCTGCAGCGGAATGCTGGCGCTGCGCGCGCTCAGCTCACCATTGCCGCGACCGAAATAATCGTCGAAGAATCCGCCGACCGATCGCCCGTTGAATCGCGCCGGGGGCAGCACCAGCCGGCCGCTGCGCTCGGGCACCAGCAGATAGCGCCGCTCCACCACGTTGTACTGGCGGCCGTTGACCAGCTTGACCGAACTGACGTCATCGCCGATGCGTTGCAGCGACGCGCCATCGGGCGCTTCCAGATCCAGCTCGCCCGATGCCAATTGATTGGCAAAGTACAAGCGCACCACCACCCCCACGCTCTGCTGCACATAGGGCTGCGGGTCGTCCACCCGGGTCTCGACGAAAGCTTCTTCATTGCCCTGCGCCGCACTCGGCCCGCCGGCAGCGCCGCTGGAACTGCTGGCGGCATCGTTCGCCGCTCCAACCACCTGCAGGCGCAGCGGTTCGGTGCGCTCATTGCCCACCCGTATCGCCGGCACGATCAGTTCACCACTCTTGCGCGGCGTCAGCACCACACCGAACAAGGCACGCACCGTCACCGAACCGTTGGTCACCTGCATCTGCTGATTGGCGCTCTTGGCGCCCAGCGAAAAATCGGTGCGCAGCGGCGTGTAATCCGGATCGACGCCGCGTTGGTCGGTTTCGATGTTCAACATCACCACGTCGCCAGCATTGGCGCTATCGCGATCAAGCCACGCACGCGTGACCGCGCCCGCTGGTGCGCCAACCAGCAGCATCATGCAGGCCAGCATGCCGATCGCCGCGCGGCGCAAGTGGTGTCTGCCGATCATCGTCCGTCCCGTTGCCTGCGTTCGTATTCCAGCCTGAATTTGGTCCGCAGCAAGCTGCCCGGATCGTCCGGTACCCGCCGCAACCACGCATCCACCGCCTGGCGTTGCTCGCGTTGCTGCGGCGTCTCGCTTGCGGCGGCGGCCTCCTGCGTGCCGCCTGCGTCCGCCTGTTTGTCGCCCGCCTGCGCCATGGCTTGTTGCATCTTGCGACGCTGCGCCTCATCGGCCTGCTGCTGCGCCCTGGCATCGGCAGACTGCGGTGGCGTGTCCTGCCTGCTCTGCTCGCCTTGCCCGCTTTTGGACTGCGCATCCTGCGACTTGCCGTCCTGCGGGATCTGCGCGTCGGAAGGCTGCTGCTTGCCGTCCTGCGGCTTCTGCCCATCCTGGCCGGACTGCGCGTCCTGCTGATTCTGGCCCGCCTGCTGTTGCCCGTTTCCATCCTGGCCGGGTTGTTTCTGATCCTTGGACTGGCTCTTGCCGTCCCGACCTTTGCCGTCCTCGTTGTCCTGCTGCTGCCGCTTGCGCGCCGCGTCGACTGCCGCGCGATTGGCGATCGCATCCTGCTGGTTGGGATGTTGCTTGAGCGCGCGATCATAGGCTGCAATTGCCTCGTCGTAGCGGCCCTGGCGCGCCAGCGCATTGCCCAGGTTGTACAAGCCCTCGTCGGTCGGCACCGCTTCGAACGCCTTCTGCGCAGCGGCAAAGTCCCCTTTGCGATACGCCTGCACCCCGGCATCCAGACGCCGTTGCTGCACCTGATCGGCACGCTGCCACAAGGTGCCGTCCGCCGCCCGTGCAGGTTGCGCCAGCGGCAACATGCACACCAGTGCCAGCACCGCCACAACCGCGCGCCGACGAAACGCCAGCAGCGCCAACAGCATCACCGGCATCACCAGCCAGTAACCCTCATCGAGCCAGGTCTTGCCGCCGCCGGCTTCGGCCGCCTCATCGGCAAGCGGCTGCTGGGCAGGATCGAGCACGCCCAGCGCCTGCAGATCCGAGTCGTCCGGGGCAATGCGCGCATAGCGCCCGCCACCCTGACCGGCGAGATCGCGCAGGCTGCCCTCGTCGAGTCTTGCCTGGGCGATCTCGCCGCTACCGGTACGGTAAGCGGCACCACGCACACTGCCGATGCCCAGGGCGGAGACACGGAACCCACGTGCGCGTGCGGTGCGGGCAGCGCTTTCTGCCGACCCATCGGCACTGTCACTGACCACCAGGATGTCGCCCTGTTTGAAGCCGGCCTGCTGCAGCAACTGGCTCGCCGCCGTGATCGCCCGATCGGCGCGTTTGCCATCGACCGGCATCACCGACGGCGACAGCGCATCCAGAAACACGGCCACGTTGGCGGCGTCCTGCGTCAGGGGCGCGACGGTGAAACTTTCGCCGGCATAGACCAGCAACGCCACATCGCCACCGGCGCGCTTGCGCAGCAACGTGGCCAGTTTCGCGCGCGCCTGGAGCAGGCGCGAGGGCGGCAGGTCGGTGGCGAGGCTGCTGGAGGACAGATCCAGCACCACCACCAACGGCATGCTGGATTGAAACACCGGGCGCTCGGTCTGCCGCCAGCTCGGCCCGCTCATCGCCACCACCGCCAGCGCATAGGTCAGCGCGGCCAGCGTGAAACCCAGCCATCCGCGCCGCCCGCCGGCCACCAGCAAGGCCGGCAGCAGGTGCGCGTCCACGCTGTGACGCCACACATCGGCACTGCGCCGGCGCACGTGCCACAGCAGCGCCGCCGGCACGATCGCCAGCAACGCCCACAGCCAGTCGGGGCGCAACAGATGCAACGCTGCCAGCAGTTCGGTGGGCGCGCTCATCGCCATCTCCGCGGCAACACGTATGCCAGCAACGCGATCACCATGGCTGCGCCCAGCGGCCAGTAGTAGCGTTCGACCCGCGGCTGCACCGACGGACCCAAGGCCTTCACCGGCTCCAGGCGATCGAGTTCGGCATAGATGCCCGCCAGCTCTTCGGTATCGCGGGCACGGAAAAAACGTCCGCCAGTTTGCTCGGCGATCTTGCGCAGCCCATCCTCGTCGATATCGTCGTTTCCGCCAGCCGGAATCGGCACGCCGAACAGCGAGTACCCGCCGCTGCCACCGAAAGCGATGGTGTGCACACGCACGCCCTCGGCCTTGGCCAGTTCGGCCGCCTTCAACGGGTTGAGCACCCCGGCGGTGTTGACGCCATCGGTGAGCAGGACCACCACCCGCTGGCCCTGCTTCTGCTCGCGCAGCCGCTTCACCGACAACGCGATCGCATCGCCGATCGCAGTCTCGCGCCCGGCCAGCCCCACCACGCTGTCGGCCAACTGGTCGCGTACGGAGGTCAGATCCGCGGTCAGCGGCGTCAGTGCATACGCGCGCTGGCCGAACACCAGCAAGCCGACGCGATCGCCGTCGCGCCGATCCAGAAAGTCCGACAGCACCGCCTTGGCGGCGGTGAGGCGATCGACCACGTTGCCACCGAGCACCATGTCCGGTTCGCTCATGCTGCCGGAAAGATCCACCGCCAGCATCATCTGCCGTGCTTCGCGCGGCGGCTGGATCACCTCGCCCAGCTGCTGCGGACGCGCCAGCGCGGCGCACAACAAGAACCAGCCCAGCCACGCCAGCCAGCGCGGCATGCGCAACGACGGCGCGCGTTGCGCCTGGGCTACCGCATGCAGCTGATCGGCATACGGCACGCGCAGCGCCGCAGACTCCTGGCCGCGTTGCGGCCAGAACCACATCAGCAGCGGCAGCGGCATCAACCACCACGCCCAGGGCCAGGCGCAATGCGCCAGCGCGTCCTGCCACTGCGACCACTGCAGCCAGTTCATCGCTGGCCCCGCATCAGACCCAGAAACCGGGCACGCGCCAGTGCCTGCACCGCGTCCAGGTCGGCCACCGCCGGGGCGCGCTGAAAGCCGCCGTCGAGCAGCGCGCGACCCGGCCCTTGCGAAAATGCGCGCGTCTTGCTGTTGCGGCCATCCAGAAACTTCAGCCAGGCATCGCCCTGCAACCGATCGGCCTGCGCATCGACGCGCCGCGCAGCGCGGCGCAGCAGGGCCGACAGCGCTGCCAGACGCTGCGCAGGCGTTGCGGCACGCTGCAGCTCTGCATCGAAAGCCGCCAGCCAGCGACGTTGCCGTTGGCGGCGACGCCACCACCAGAACCACACACCGGCCAGCACCAGCACGAATGCCGCGATCAGCAGCCACCAGCCCGGCGCCAGCGGCCACCACGGCGGCGACGGCGGCAGATGAACATCGCGCAGCGGCAGTGCCTGCGGGCTCATCGTCATGCGCCCCGCATGAGGGTGCTGCCGCCCAGCCACGCGTCGCTGGCATCGTCGGTGGACAGGCGATGCACGCGTACGCCGCGCGATTGCAGCAGTGTGGCCAGCTGCTCCAGCGGCGCGACGAACTCGGCCTGCCAGCGCGCGCGCGCAGCCTGGCTGGCAAGATCCACCGCAATGCGCTCACCGCGCACATCGAAACTCAGGGCGCGGGCTGGCGGCGACAGCTCCAGCGGGTCAACCAGCACGATCACCACCACCTCGTGATGCAACGCCAGGCCGGACCAGCGCGTTGCGGAGATCCGGCTCGCACTGCGCGCATCGGCCAGCACGGTCAGGCGCGCGCCTGGCCGCAGGAGCCGCGCCGCATGATCCAGGGCAACCTCCAACCCGGCGTCGCCAGCAGGCGGCTGCGCATACCAGCGCGCCAGGGCATCGAGCACCGGCAGCACACCGCGCTGCCCCGACCGCGGCGCGATCGGCGCCTCGCTGGCGGTGCCGCGCAAGGCCGCGACACGGTCGCCCTGGCGCTGCGCCAGCCATGCCGCCACGGCGCCGGCACGGGCGGCCTGCACCGACTTGTAACGCACGCGGGTACCGAAGAAGAGCGCAGGCGAGGTGTCGGCCACGATCAGGCTCAAGCGCTCGCGCTCGGCCTGAAACAGCTTGGTATGCGCCCGCCCGGTGCGCGCGGTGACGCGCCAATCGATATGCCGCGCATCGTCACCGGCCACGTACTCGCGCGACTCGGCATATTCCATCCCACGCCCGCGCGTGGCGGCCGGCACCGGCCCCACCAGCCCATGCCGGCCACGCCCCGGTTGCCCGCGATGCTGCGCGGTGCCGCGCAACGCGATCAACTCGGCAAGACTGGGCCGCAGGCCGTCACCGGCCACGGATGCCGGTGGGTTCGCTGGGAGGAAGGACGGAATCGAAGACATCGGGCTCGGGCGGGAGGGCCGCATACCTCGGTAGCACGCTGCCCGATCAGGGCAGCGGAATCTTGTCCAGCAACGCGGTGACCAGGCGCTCGCCATCCCACCCTTCGGCGGTGGCTTCGTAGCTGGGCAATACGCGGTGGCGCAACACGTCCGGCGCAATGGCCCGGATGTCGTCGGGGGTGACGTAGTCGCGCCCGGCCAGCCACGCGCGCGCACGCGCGCAGCGCTCCAGGGCGATCGAACCGCGCGGGCTCGCGCCCCAGGCGATGCGCCGCGCCAATGCCGGGTCGTAGCGCTGCGGGTCGCGCGAGGCCAGCACGATCTCGATCAGATACCGCTCAAGCTGCGGCGCCAGGTGCACATCCAGCACCACGCGGCGTGCGGCGAAGACGTCGTCCAACGGAATCCTGTCGGGGACGGTCTCGTGCTTTTCCAGAGTGTCGCGGGCCGCCTCGCGCGCCAGACGCAGGATTTCCGCCTCGGCATCGGCCTGCGGATAGCCAATGCGCACATGCATCAGGAAACGGTCCAACTGCGCTTCGGGCAGCGGGAACGTGCCCTCCTGCTCGATCGGATTCTGTGTCGCCATCACCAGGAACAGCTGCGGCAGCGCGTACGTATGCCGGCCAACGGTCACCTGCTGTTCGCCCATCGCCTCCAGCAGCGCCGACTGCACCTTGGCCGGCGCACGATTGATCTCGTCGGCCAGCAGGATGGGGTGGAAGATCGGCCCCGGCATGAACTCGAACCGGCTGTCCTGCGGCCGCCAGATCTCGGTACCGGTCAGATCGGCGGGCAACAGATCCGGGGTGAACTGCACCCGTGCAAAATCCGCTTCCAGCCGCGAGGCCAGCGCGCGGATCGCGGTGGTCTTGGCCAGGCCCGGCGCGCCCTCCACCAGCAGATGGCCATCGGCCAGCAGGGCGATCAACAGCCGTTCCACCAGCGCGGACTGGCCAACGATGCGCTGCGCCAGCGACTCGCGCAGCGAGGTGAATTGACGATGCAGCCGGTCCTCGGCGGGCGCGGCGGCGGCTTCTGGCGGGAGGAGCGGCGGTGCGTTCATAGGTCCAGTGTGACCGATTCGAACGCGATTGGTTCACCTTCAACCCACGCATTGTTCAGTGAGTGACGGGGGTCATGCCCGGGATTAGCCAGCTGCAGGCATCCATACACGACAAAGCCTGGCAGCGAGTCGCATGCCAGGCTTTGTCTAAGCCAGCAGATCAGCGAACCGCGGACGCGACGCGGAGCACCTTCGGTGTAATGAACACCAGCAGTTCGGCCTTGCTCTTGCTGCGGCCGCGACTCTTGAACAGATTGCCAAGGAACGGGACGTCACCAAGAAACGGAACCTTGTTGACACTGGCGCGATCAGTGAACTCGTACACGCCACCAATCACGACCGTCTGCCCGTCGTCCACAAGCACGGCCGTGTTGATTTCGCGACGGTTGATCGACGGCACCGTGCCGTAGTTGGGCAGTTCGATCAGCTGATCAACTTCGTCCTTCTTTACATTCATGTTGAGAAAGACGCGATTGTCGTTGGTGATCGTCGGCGTTACCTTCAGCTCCAGGAGCACTTCCTTGAACTGGACATTGGGCGTCGCCGCCTGGCCCGCAGTACCGCCGGTAATAGTGACATAGCCAATTTCACGCCCCTGCTTGATCACACCTTCACGCTGATTGGACGTCACGATGCGAGGGTTGGAGATCACCTCGCCTCGACCTTCCTGCTGGAGGGCGGAGAGCTCAAGATCCAGATTGAAATTGGAACCCAGCAGCGTGTAGGCGAGGCTCGGCGCAGAAGCGCCGCTGGTAAAGGCGCCCGTCGGCAGATTAACGTTCAGGCCTCGACCCGCAGCAGTTCCACCGCCGCTAACGGTATTGCCGATAGTCGCAACGTTATCGCCATAAGTATGCGTACCGCCCAGCCCGAATCGCGCACCCAAATCACGCGCAAACGTATCGGTTGCAATCACGATACGACCTTCGATCAACACCTGATCCACCGGGCGGTCGATATGCGAGATCAGCTCGCGCATCTGCGCGACCTTTTTCGGAATGTCGCTGATCATCAAGGTGTTGGTGCGTTCATCAGCAACCAAACGTCCGCGAGGCGACAAAAAGCCATTATCTTGCTGACCGGCACCACCTTGCCCGCCTTGCCCACCACCACCACCGCCAATCCCCTTCGCCTCCGTCAGCGCCTTAAAGATCACCGCCGCATTGTGGTAATTGATCTGCACATAATCGGTGATCAGATCCTCGCGGTTCTCGATCGCGATACGCGCGTCTTCCTTGTCCTGCTCGAACTTGGCCAGCTCCGGCTGCGGGGCGACCCAGACCACGCCGCCATCGCGGCGCTTGTCCAGGCCCTTGGCGCGCAGCACGATGTCCAGCGCCTGGTCCCACGGCACGTTCATCAGGCGCAGGGTGACGTTGCCCTGCACGGTGTCGGAGGCGACGATGTTGAGGTTGGACTCTTCGGCGATCAGCTGCAGCACGGTGCGCACCGGCACGTCCTGGAAGTTGAACGTCACCGGGCGACCACTGTAGCCGCGCGCGGCAATCTGCGCGGCGGCCTGGGTGACCGACGCGGCGCTCACGCCGCCAACGGCCGGCTGGCCCTTGCGCGGAGTGATTTCCACCACGTATTCGTTGCCGGTCTGGTAGGCCAGCGAGTCGAAGGCGCCCTTGGTCGACAGCACCAGCTGCGAACCGGAACCGGACGGCTTGACCTCCACCCGCTGCACCGGCGTGGCGAAGTCGGTGACGTTGAGCGGGCGCTGCAGCTCGGGCGGCAGCTTGGCGTTGCTGATGTCCACCAGCACGCTGTCGCCCTGGGTGCGCAGATCGGGGCTGGCGCCCTGCCCGTCGAACTTCAGGATCAGGCGGCCCGCGCCATCGTCACCGCGTTTGAAATCGATCTTGGACACCGCCAGGCTCGCCGGAGCGGTCTTGGCAGGGTCCTGCGCGGGCTGTGTCAGCGCGGCGGCGGCAAACGCGCTGCCGCCGGCCAGCGCCAGCGCGCATCCCAACGCGCAGGCCTGGAGCATCGCGTGGCGTCGAACCGGACGCAGCCGCTGGGCATTGGAAAACGTCATCGTGCTATCCCCTATCACTTTATTGATCATCCAATGCGAGCGCGGCCGGCCGTTCAAGCCATCCACCCGCACCGTCCGGCACAAGTTCAATCAGCTCGATGCGGTCTTCGTAGACCCCGGTCACCCGGCCATCGCTCTGTCCCAGATACACACCCGGCCGCACGCGGTAGGTCACCTTGTCCGGTGCCATCACCAGCGCGATCAGACCCGAGCCGCCCCCAATGGTCCCCACCATGTCGAGAGCGTCGAGCGGAAAGGCCTCCAACGGCTCCTTGCGCCGGTTCGGATCCGGACGCGTGCCGTTGCCGCCTTCCGCACTGACCCAGGCGTCGCTGAACGGGTCGCGCATCACCTGTGCGGCATATTCGAACGTCTCGAACTGCTGCATCACCGGCAACGGCTCCAGCGGCGGCGCAGGGCGCGCGCGCACTTCGGCCACCCAGGCTTCCAGATTCGGCGCATCGCCCGGGGTGCTGGTCACACCGCGCGTGCACGCCGGCAATACAGCAATTAGCGCCACGCAGGACAGGATCTTGAGCAGTTTCATGGTCATTGGCCGCCCTTCTTCGCCGCGTCGGCCGCCGCCTTCTCCTGCTCGGCCATTTCCTCATCGTCCAGATAACGATAGGTCTTGACCGTGCCGGACAGCTCCAGCGCGCCGCGCGGTGTGATGCCGGCCTTGGCATCCTTGGGCTTGAGGTTGATGTCGTGCATGGTCAGGATCACCACGCGCGGCAGCGATGCCACGCCGCTGACGAAGGCGCCAAACTGGTGGTAGCTGCCCACCATGCGCAGGGCGATCGGCTTCTCGGCATAGAACTCCTTCGGCGATTCCGGTCCCGGCTGGAACAGCTCGTTGGACAGGCCGCTGGACAACGCGGTCTGCGAGATGTCGATGATCAGATCCGGCATTTCGGTCTTGCTGGGTAGCTGACGCAGCATCTGCTGCAGCACCTGCTCCATCTGCGCGAGCTGCTGCTTGAGCGGCTCCAGATTCACCGCGCGCCCCTGCTGGGTCTCGAACTCGGCGCGCAGCTGGGATTCGGTGCCTTCCAGCCCTTCCAGCTCATCGCGCTTGCCGCTGATCAACAGGAACCAGGCCAGCACCAGGATGAACAGGCCAACCACCACGCAGAACACGATGCGTGCCTGCTGCGGCCAACCGCCGATGTTGTTGAAATCCAGATCGCTGAGCTTGAATGATTTCTTACTCATGACGCCGCCCCCTCCTGCGGCCGGTTGGCGGGCGCCGGTGCTGCCTGCGTCGGTGCAGGCGCCGCTGCCGGGGCAGCAGGCGTGGCACCGGCAGGTGCTGCACCCGGTGCAGTGGTACCCGGCGCGGCCGGATCCACCACGCCCGGCGTCGTGCCGTTCTTGTCAGCTTCGTTCGGGTTGGCCAGCTTGACCTTGAGCGTGAACACGTACGGCAGCGTCTTGGTGTCCATCGACGAGGTGGCAGGCTGCCCGGCCTTGTCCTGGCTCTTGGCCTCGATGATCGACAGGTCCGGATTGGTCATCCAGCCCGAACCTTCCAGGTTGCGCATGTAGGCACTGACCCGGGCATTGGATTGCGAGCGGCCTTCCAGCGTCAGGATGTCGCCGTCCTGCTTGATGTTGGTCAGCGCCACGCCATCGGGAATGGTGCGCACCAGCGAATCGAACAGGTGCACCATCTGCGAGCGGTTGGCCTGCAGCTCCTCGATCACCTTCTTGCGCGCAAGCAGGCGGTCCTTCTTCTTGTCGAGTTCCTTGATCTCTTCGTTCTGCGCCTTGACCTTGTCGATCTCGGTGGTCAGGAACGCATTGCGCTCGGTCTGGCCGGTGATCTGCGCGTCGTAGTAGAACCAGATCAACGCCGACAACAGCACCCCGCCCAATGCGGCGAAGCCCAGCATCGAATAGAACTCGCGCTCACGCGCCTTCCGGCGCTCGGCGCGCCAGGGCAATAGATTGATTCTTGCCATCAGTCAAAGCTCCTCAGGGCCAGGCCGGTGGCGATCATCAAGGCGGGCGCATCCAGCGCCAGCGCATGGGCCTGAACCTTCGGGCCCAGCGTCATCTGTGCGAGCGGGTTGGCGACCACGGTGGTCACGCCCAGCTGCTCTTCCACCATCTCCGGCAGGCGTGACAGCGCGGCGCACCCGCCGGCCAGCACGATGCAGTCGACACGATTGAATTCGCTGCCCGCATAGAAGAACTGCAGCAAACGGCTGATCTGCTGCACCGTCGCTTCCTTGAACGGCTCCAGCACTTCGACCTCGTAACTTTCCGGCAGCCCGCCCTGGCGCTTGGCCAGGCCGGCTTCTTCGTAGGTCAGGCCATAGCGGCGCATCACTTCGTCGGTGAGCTGCTTGCCACCGAACACCTGTTCGCGGCTGTACAGGCTGCGCCCGGAGCGCAGCACGCTGAGCGTGGTCATGGTGGCGCCGATGTCGACCAGCGCAACCACCGCATCGGCGGCGACCGGCAGTTCGCTGGCGACCAGGGCGAACGCGTTTTCGACCGCGAAGGCCTCCACGTCCATCACCTTGGCGGTCAGGCCACCCAGTTCCAGCGCCGACTGGCGCAGTTCCACGTTTTCCGAGCGCGAGGCGGCCAGCAGCACCTGGACCATGTCCGGGCTGTTGGGCATCGGGCCCAGCACCTCGAAATCGAGATTCACTTCCTCGATCGGGTACGGAATGTAATTGGTGGCTTCCAGTTCGACCTGGGCCTCCATGTCGCTGTCGTCCAGGTCGGCCGGCATCGGGATCAACTTGGTGATCACCGCCGAGCCAGCCACGGCAGCTGCCGCGTTCTTGGCCTTGCTGCCGGAACGGTTGATGGCGCGGCGAATGGCTTCGCCGACCGCCTCCACTTCGACGATGTTCTTTTCCACCACCGCATTGGGCGGCAACGGTTCAACCGCGTAGTGCTCCACGCGGAAACGATTCCCGCTGCGCGACAGCTGCAACAGCTTGACCGCAGTGGAACTGATATCGACACCAATCAGTGGCGACTGACTCTTGGGTAGAAGCCCCACGGTAACTCCCCTGCCGACGGGCACTTGGACGCATGTCTGCGCCCTCGTATTAATAATCAAATTTTAACAGTTGACAAGCCCTTCACGCGCAAGGCAATGACCCCGCGACCGTGACCCCTTTGCTGTCTTCTGCGATCCCCAGAGTTCGGCCCCAGCCAAACCCGGCGTCATCTATACTCTGTGACCAAGAAATCTGCAATCGGAATCTCTCTTACATGCCCCGTATTCGCCGTTGGCTGGGCTGGATCCTGGCCGCGCTCGTCGTGCTCGCACTGCTTGGCGCTATCGCTGCCGGCGGCCTGTATTACGCCATTTCCTCGAAGTTGCCCGATGTGCAGTCGCTCAAGCAGGTCGAGCTGCAGGAGCCGATGTACGTGTATGCCAGCGACGGCCGCCTGATGGCCGTGTATGGCGAGACCCGGCGCTATCCGATCCAGATGAAGGAGGTGCCGTTGCGGCTGAAGCAGGCATTCCTGGCGACCGAGGACGCGCGCTTCTACGAGCACGGGGGCGTGGACTACAAGGGCATCGGCCGTGCGGTGTGGCTGCTGGCCACCACCGACGCCAAGCGCGTGCCGGGCGGCTCGACCATCACCCAGCAGGTGGCGCGGCAGTTCTTCCTCAGTTCCGAGTACAGCTACACCCGCAAGCTCGCCGAGATCCTGCTGGCACGCAAGATCGAGAGTGAGCTGAGCAAGGACGAGATCTTCGAGCTCTATCTCAACAAGAGCTTTTTCGGCAATCGCGCCTACGGCGTGGGTGCGGCCGCCGAGTACTACTTCGGCAAGAAGATGAGTGAGCTGAGCCTGGACGAGATGGCCTCGCTGGCCGGCATTCCCAAGTTCCCGTCCAGCGGCAACCCGATCAGCAACCCGGAACGCGCCCGCGAACGGCGCGACTACTACGTGCTGCAGCGCATGGCCGACCTGGGTTTCGTCAGCCAGGCCGAAGCCGATGCGGCCAAGGCGGTGCCGATGCATGCCAAGCCGCACGAGCCGCCGGTCGAGGTCTACGCGCCGTACGTGGCCGAACTGGTCCGCCAGGAGATGATCGCCAAGTACGGTGGCGATGTGCTCAACAAGGGCTACCACGTCACCACCACCATCGATGCCACCCTGCAGACGGGCGCGGACGTGGCCATCAACGACGGTTTGCGGTTGTACGACCACCGCCACGGCTGGCATGGCGTGGAGCAGCATTTCGACGTCGCCGCCGAAGCCGACGCGGCCGCGCTGGCCAAACATCTGCAAGGCGCCTATACCCAGGGCGGGCTGCGCCCGGTGATCGTGGCGCGCAGCAACCCCGATGGCGGCGTCACTGTCGTGCAGCACGACAAGACCGAGCTCACCCTGCCTGCCTCGGCCAGCCGCTGGACCGGCAGGACGCCCGCCAAGCTGCTGACGCGCGGCGACCTGACCCGCATCCGGCCAGGCGAAAAGGACGGCGAGTGGATCATCGACCAGCTGCCGCGTGGCCAGGCGGCCCTGGTGTCGCTGGACGCCAACAGCGGCGCACTGCGCGCACTGGTCGGCGGGTTCAGCTTTGCCGGCAACAAGTTCAATCGCGCCACCCAGGCACGCCGCCAGCCAGGCTCGAGTTTCAAGCCCTTCGTGTACGCGGCGGCCTTCGAAAAGGGCTTCAACCCGGCCTCGATCGTGCTGGATGCGCCGGTGGTGTTCCGCGACCGCCGCGGCAAGACCTGGTCGCCACAGAACGATGGCGGCGGATTCCGCGGCCCGATGCGCCTGCGCGAGGCGCTGGTGCAGTCACGCAACCTGGTGTCGGTGCGGCTGCTGGATGCGATCGGCGTCGATTTTGCACGCAAATACATCAGCCAGTTCGGTTTCCAGGAAGCAGAGCTGCCGCCCAACCTGTCGATGTCGCTGGGCACCGCATCGCTGACCCCGCTCTCGGTGGCACGCGGCTATGCGGTGTTCGCCAACGGCGGCTCACGCGTGGACACCTGGATCGTGGACGAGATCAAGGACCGCGATGGCAACGTCATCTTCAAAGAAGTGCCTGCCGTGGCCTGCCGCACCTGCGCACTGCAGGGCGGCAATGTCGCCCCGGTCAGCCAGGTGGTGGACGGTTTCAACTTCGGCGCGCAGGCACCGGCAACACCGCCTGCACCGGTAGCCGATGCCGCACCCACGCCGGCAGACGCCCCGCCGGCACCGATTGCCGAAACCAAGATCGCCCCGCGCGCCATCGACGAGCGCACCGCCTACCAGCTGGTGTCGATGATGCGCGACGTGGTCCAGCGCGGCACCGGCACCGCGGCCAAGGTGCTCGGCCGCGAGGACGTCGGCGGCAAGACCGGTTCCACCAACGACCACCGCGACGCCTGGTTCTCCGGCTTCGGCGGCCCCTACGCCACCACCGTGTGGGTGGGCCGCGACGACTTCCGCTCGCTGGGCTATCGCGAATACGGCGGCAAGGCCGCCCTGCCGATCTGGATCGACTACATGCGCGTGGCACTCAAGGACAAGCCGATCGCCGCCAACGACCCGCCCGATGGCATGACCCAGGCCACCATCAATGGAGCGGTCGAATGGGTCAAGAACGAGGACCTGGATCGCCTGCAGGATTACGACTACGGCCTGCAGGAGCAGCAGGACGAGAAGGCCTTCGATATTTTCTGACGACCGGGAATCGGGAGTCGGGATTGAGGAATGGGGAATCGGAACAGCGGGGCTGCTCCGGTTCCCCTTTTTCCTGGGCGGGTGAGGCAGGTGCAGTGACGCGAACAGGCAGCTGCCGTTGTGGCTGATTGCCTGATTGAGCGAAATCGGCAGTACGACGCGGTTCGTGCGCGACATGGCGCGACGCATTCGCCATGTCTTCATGCAGCTGTTGTAGAGTCGAACCCAGGTTCATCAGGGGAGCCGGGTCATGCAACACGCACGCGAGCACGCCGATACACGCACCCGGGAGCGTCGCCATCGTCTGGCGCATGAGGCCGCCCGCCTGATGGCCGAGGGCGGTATCCGCGATTTTCATCAGGCCAAGCTCAAGGCCGCCAGCCGGCTCGGCATTCATGACGATGCCTCGTTGCCGCGCAACCGCGAGATCGAAGATGCATTGCGCGAATACCAACGCTTGTTCGCCGGACCCGGGCATGGCATGCGTCTACGCCAACGCCGCGAAGCCGCCGTGCGTGCACTGGAATTTCTCAGCCCGTTTCAACCGCGACTGACCGGCCCGGTGCTGGACGGCACCGCCGATGCGAACGCGCCGGTGCAATTGCAGTTGCATAGCGACGACACGGATGCAGTGCAGCGGTTTCTGGAAGACCACCGCATTCCGGCCGAGGCGCGCACCCGCCGTCTGCGCCTGGATCGCGACCGCACTGGTGACTTCCCGGTGTGGCTGTTCAGTGCCGAGGAGCTCACCTTCGACCTGACCGTGCTGCCCTACGACGCGTTGCGGCAGGCACCGCTGTCGCAGTTGGACGAAAAACCGATGCCGCGCGCCTCGGCGGCGCAGGTGCGGCAGCTGCTGGCCGATGACGAGCGCCAGGGTTACGTACAGCAACTGCCCTGAGCCGTACCGAACACGCGGCGCCACCGGGCCCAGGCGTGCAGACCCAGTCACTCATCCGGCAGACCGCAAGCCACGACGCAAAACGCCCCGCGGTGCGGGGCGTTTGCTTACGCAGACAACTTGAAACCGCTTAGCGCTTGGCGCTGTCGGTGTAGTCGCGCTTGTCGTAGCCGGTGTAGATCTGGCGCGGACGGCCGATCTTCATTTCCGGGTCGACCTGCTGCTCCAGCCAATGCGACACCCAGCCGGCGGTACGCGCAATGGCGAACATCACGGTGAACATTTCCACCGGGATATTGAGCGCCTTGTAGATCAGGCCCGAGTAGAAGTCGACGTTGGGGTACAGCTTGCGCTGCACGAAGTAGTCGTCCTTCAGAGCGGCTTCTTCCAGCTTCAATGCCACTTCCAGCAACGGGTCGTTGACGCCCAGCTCGCCCAGCACCTTGTGGGTCATCTCGCGGATGATCTTGGCGCGTGGGTCGAAGTTCTTGTAGACGCGGTGACCGAAGCCCATCAGACGGAACGAGGAGTTCTTGTCCTTGGCCTTGGCAACGGCGGACTCGACGTTATCGGCGGTGCCGATCTCTTCGAGCATCTTCAGCACCGCTTCGTTGGCGCCGCCGTGTGCCGGGCCCCACAGTGCGGTGATGCCGGCAGCCACCGACGCGTACGGGTTGGCACCGGTTGAACCGACCAGGCGCACCGTCGAAGTGGAGGCGTTCTGTTCGTGGTCGGCGTGCAGGATGAACAGCAGATCCAGCGCCTTGGCCACGACCGGGTTGATCTCCAGCGGCTCGCTCGGCACTTCGAACATCATGTGCAGGAAGCGGTCGACGTAGTTCAGGTTGTTGCGCGGGTAGCGGATCGGCCAGCCGATCGAATAGCGGTACGCGGCAGCTGCCAGGGTCGGCACCTTGGCGATCAGACGGATGGCGGCCTGACGGCGCTGCTCCGGATCGTTGAGGTCCAGGGTGTCGTGGTAGAACGCCGACAGCGAAGCGACCGAGCCGGCCAGCATGGCCATCGGGTGCGCGTCGTGGCGGAAACCGCCGAGGAAGTTCTTCAGCGACTCATGCATCATCGTGTGATGCGTCACTTCGTGGTCGAACTTCTTGAATTCGTCCGCCGTCGGCAGTTCGCCGTTCATCAACAGGTACGAAACTTCCAGGAAGCTGGACTTCTCGGCCAACTGTTCGATCGGGTAGCCGCGGTACAACAGCACGCCATTGTCGCCATCGATATAGGTGATGGCCGACTTGCAGCTGGCGGTGGCGGTGAAGCCCGAGTCGTAGGTGAACAGACCGGTTTCTTTGGTCAGCTTGGAAATATCGACGCAGTCATTGCCCAGCGTGGGCTTGAGAACCGGCAGAACGACCGACTTGTCGCCGGCGTTGAGCGTGACCTGATCAAGATCGGACACTGTGTACGCTCCTTCAGTGGAAGGCGCCTGATCCCACATGGGCAGGCACGTGATGGAAGTCCAAGGGGTCGCCTCGGATCACGTCATTATCGCACAGCAGCATTTTGGCCGTCGCTTGGACAGAAGTCGTAGACGCACTGGCCGGGGGCGCGCAAACGAAGCGCGGGCGACCCAAAAAACAACGGCCGCGCAATGCGCGGCCGCTGCCGGTACAGCCCGTCCTGCAAGTTCAGCGCGCGTAGCGCTTCTGGAACTTGTCGATACGGCCGCCGGTGTCGATCACCTTGTGCTTGCCGGTATAGAACGGGTGCGACGCCGAGGAAATTTCCACCTTGACCAGCGGATATTCCTGGCCGTCTTCCCACTTCACGGTCTCTTTCGAGCTCATGGTGGAACGGGTCAGAATCTTGAAATCGGACGTCACGTCGTGAAAGACGACGTCTTTGTAGTTGGGATGCACGTTATCTTTCATGGACTTGGCGCCGGGCTGCCTGGATAAGCCGGGCATTATAGCGGCCCCCACTTGCCCGGCGCAAGGCGGGCCCTAACTGGCGGCCAGGGCGGCCCCGACCAGGCCGTAGAACTGCTGAAGGTCATAGGCCAGCAGCAGGTTGGCGTTGTCGGGCGCCCCACCCTGGCGGTTCCAGTCCACCAGGGTCATGCCGCGGGTATGGGTGCCCGAAAGCTCGATGTGCACCGGGCGCTGCTCCAGCTTCTGCGCGCCTTCCGGATGCAGGGCGAACGCCATGGCCAGCGCATCGGCCGCATACCAGTACTCGCCGCGGCTGTCTTCCGACCACAGCCGGGTCTTGCGCGAGATTTCCTCGTAGAAGCGGGCGCGGGGGGTGTCGGCGGCCAGCCACTGCTCCACGTCCCGGTGCAGCAGGCCGTGCGCGATGGTGGCCTCCCAGTCGGCGACGTCGAACTGCGGGAAGCCGCGGAACACGATGTGGGCGGCCTCCGGGTCGAAGCCGATGTTGAATTCGGCCGCCGCGGTGATGTTGCCGTGCCCAGTCAGCGCCCCGCCCATCACCACCAGCCGTGCCACGCGCTGCGGCAGGGTCGGGTCCAGGGTGAGCGCCAGCGCAAGATTGGTCAGCGGGCCAAGCGCGACCAGCAGCAGCTCGCCGGCGTGTTCGTGCGACAGGCGCAGGATGGCGAGCGCCGCATGCTCGGCCTCGGCAGTGCGCTTGGCCGGTGCCAGCCCCACGTCGCCGAAGCCGTCGATACCGTGCACGTGCGCCGCATCCACCGAGGGGTGCAGCAGCGGCTGCGGGCAGCCGGCGTAGACCGGCACATCGGTGCGCCCGGCGATCTCGCACACCTTCAAGGCGTTGCGCACGGTGTGATCCAGGCCGACGTTACCGGCGGCGATGGTCAGCCCGACCACCTCGTGGCGGGTGTCGTTGAAGGCCATCAGCAGCGCCAGCGCGTCATCCACGCCCGGGTCGGTGTCGATCAGCAGCGGTATTCTTTTTGTCATGGGATTCGGGATTGGGCATTCGGGATTCGTTACCGCATCTTCGCAAGGATCGGCCGGCCACGCGAATCAACGACGCCCAGGTCGCAGCAATCCGCTTTGACGATTCCCCAATCCCGACTCCCGATTCCCGGCCGCTCAAGCGGCCGCATACCGCACCGCGCCACCGATCCAGCGCGCGACGACGCGGTCGGCGATTTCCGGCGCGTCGGCGAGCAGCCGTTCGGCCAGCACCTGCACGCGCGGCAGCAAGCCGGCGTCACGCGCTAGGTAGGCGATGCGGAAGCTGGCAAGGCCGGTCTGCCGTGTGCCGAGCAGTTCGCCGGGGCCGCGCAACTCCAGATCCTTTTCCGCGATCACGAAGCCGTCGTTGGTCTGACGCATGGTTTCCAGACGCTGGCGCGCCATCATCGACAGCGGGCCCTGGTACAGCAGCACGCAACTGGAAGCGGCCGCGCCGCGACCGACCCGGCCGCGCAGCTGGTGCAACTGTGCCAGGCCCAGGCGCTCGGCGTTTTCGATGATCATCAGCGAGGCATTGGGCACGTCCACGCCGACTTCGATCACGGTGGTGGCCACCAGCAGATCGCTGCGGCCCTGCTTGAAATCGAGCATGGCCTTTTGTTTCTCAGCCGGCTTCATGCGGCCATGCACGAGTGCGACGCGCACGCCGGGCAGTTGCGCCGACAAGGCCTCGAAGGTGACTTCTGCGGCCTGCGCTTCGATGCGTGGCGGCCCGTTTGGCGCACCCTTGCCGGGGTCTTCGCTTTCTTCGATCAGTGTGCACACCCAGTACGCCTGCCGTCCTTCGGCGCAGGCGGCGCGGATGCGTTCGACCAACTCGGGGCGGCGTTCTGCGCTCAGCACGATGGTCTGCACCGGCGTGCGGCCAGGCGGTAGTTCGTCGATGGACGAGACGTCCAGATCGGCGTAGGTCGACATCGCCAGCGTGCGCGGGATCGGCGTGGCGGTCATCACCAGCTGATGCGGCACGCTGCCGGCGCCCGCACCCTTGTCGCGCAATGCCAGGCGCTGATGCACGCCGAAGCGGTGCTGCTCATCGATGATGGCCAACGCCAGGTCATGGAAGACCACCGCCTCCTGCATCAACGCATGCGTGCCGACCACCACCTGCGCCTGGCCGGAGGCGACCTCGGCCATCGCCGCAGCGCGCGCCTTGCCGGTGACCTTGCCGGCCAGCCAGACGATGCGCACGCCCAACGGCTCCAGCCAGCCGCGCAGATTGGTGAGGTGCTGCTCGGCCAGCAGTTCGGTGGGCGCGGCGAGTGCGACCTGTTTGCCCTGTTCCACCGCCAGCATCGCCGCCAGCGCAGCAACCACGGTCTTGCCGCTGCCGACATCGCCCTGCACCAGCCGCAGCATCGGCGATGGCTGCGCAAGGTCGTGCGCGATCTGTGCGAACACGCGTTGTTGCGCGCCGGTGAGCTGGAACGGCAATACGCTGCGCAATTGCTGCACCAACGTGCCATTGCCGGGCAACACCGGCGCATGAAACCGCTGCAGCGCGATGCGCTGGCGACGCAGGCTGAGCTGGTGTGCCAGCAGTTCTTCGATGGCCAGGCGCTGCTGGGCCGGATGCCCGCCGGCGAGCAACTGCTGCGGGTCGGTATTCACCGGCGGGCGATGCATGGTCAGCAATGCCTCGCGCAGCGATGGCAGTTGCTCGTCCTGCAGCCAGTGCGGCGGCAGCAATTCCAGCGCCGCTTCCGGCGGCAGACGCTCCAGCGCCTGGCCGATGAGCTTGCGCAACGTGGCCGGGCCGACACCTTCGAGCACCGGATAGACCGGGTCCAGGCTGTCGCCCAGACCCGCGTCTTCGTCCGGCGCGAGCACGCGGTAGCTGGGGTGCACGATTTCCCAGCCCTGCTGGCCGGGCTTGGGGGTGCCGAACACGCGCACGCGCGTGCCAACGGCAAACTGCGCCACCTGTGCGGCGCGGAAATGGAAGAAGCGCAGGACCACGCTACCGTGCGAATCGTCCGAGACCGCCACGCGCAGCACCGGGCGGAAGCGGAAGCCGCGTTCCACCGCATCGACCCGCCCTTCGATCTGCGCCGGCACGCCGCTCTGCAGCTGCGCGATCGTGGTCAGGCGGGTGCGGTCTTCATAGCGTAGCGGCAGATGCAGCCACAGGTCCTGCACGCTCAGAATGCCGCGCGCGGCGAATTTGTCGGCCACCTTCGGGCCGACCCCGGGCAGGCTGGACAGCGGTGCCTGGCCGGCGGCGGCCAGGGCCGGGGTGACGGGACGCGCGCGCGGCACGACGGATCGAATCGGCTCAGTTGCGCACGATCACTCGAGCACCATCACCGCATCGACTTCGAAGCCGGCGCCCTTGGGCAGGCCGGACACTTCGATGGTGGAGCGCGCGGGGAACGGGGCCTGGAAATAGTCCTGCATCACCGCGTTGACGGCGGCGAACTGGCCGAGGTCGGTGAGATACAGGCCCAGGCGCACGATCTTGTCGAGCGAGCCGCCGGCCGCTTCGGCCACCGCCTTGAGGTTGTCGAACGCGCGACGTGCCTGCGCACCGATATCGCCCGGCACGATCTCGCCGGTGGCCGGGTCGAGCGGAATCTGGCCGGAGAAATACACGGTGTTGCCGGCACGCACGGCCTGCGAATACGGGCCGATGGCGGCGGGCGCCTGGTCGGTATGGATGATCTGGGACATGGCGACTCCGTCAACGCTGAAAACGAACGCGCATTGTATCGGCGCATGCGGTTGACGGGCGAATGGGGGAATGAGGGATGGCTGCGCGCGGGCGGTAGCTGGCGGACTAGCGGCGCGTTGCTCGGTGGACTGGGCGTCTTGCCATGGTATTGGTTGCGGCTGGCTTTCGCTTGCGCGCGCCATGGCTTCAGTGAGGCTGTGGGTGTGCGCTGCTGGACGCTTGTGGCGTAGTGCGTGAGGCTGCGCACGTACCCTCATCCGCCCCTTCGGGACACCTTCTCCCCCATGAAGGGGGACAATGTCCCGACGGGAGAAGGGAGGCGCGCCTTCTCCCGTGAGAGGGCCAGGACTAGGTAATCGGCGCCGGATTGAACAGCGCCAGGTCGTTGTGCAGGCGGTGGTGCTCGGTCCAGGTGCGCTGGCCGCTGGCCACATCCAGATAGCGCTGGAACAACTCCCAGCCCAATTGCTCCAGCGTCTTGGTGCCGGTGGCCACGCCGCCGGCATCGATGTCCATCAGGTCGGACCAGCGCTGCGCCAGTTCGCTGCGGGTGGCCACCTTGATCACCGGGACCATGCCCAGGCCGTAAGGCGTGCCGCGCCCGGTGGTAAACACATGCAGGTTCATGCCGGCCGCCACCTGCAGCGTGCCGCAGACAAAATCGCTGGCCGGGGTGGCGCAGTACTGCAGGCCGCGCCCTTTGACGCGCTCGCCCGGCGGGACAACGCCATTGATCGGGGAGGAGCCGGACTTGGCGATCGAGCCCATCGCCTTTTCCACGATATTGGCCAGCCCGCCCTTCTTGTTGCCCGGTGTCGTGTTGGCGCTGCGGTCGGCCTGGCCGCGTGCCAGATAGGCGTCGTACCAGGCCATTTCGCGCACCAGCGCCTTGGCCACATCGGCATTGGCCGCGCGCGGCACCAGCAGGTGGATGCCGTCGCGCACTTCGGTGTTTTCGGAGAACATCACCGTGGCGCCGGCACGCACCAGCAGGTCGGCGGCCACGCCCAGACCCGGATTGGCGGTGACGCCGGAAAACGCATCGCTGCCGCCGCACTGCATGCCCACCACCAGCTCGCTGGCCGGCACGGTTTCGCGGCGGCGGGTATCCAGATGGCGCAGCCGTTCTTCGGCCATGGTCATGATCGAGCTAACCATGTCGGCAAAGCCCAGGCTGGCTTCCTGCAGCCGGTAGACGCCGCTATCGTCGGCGCTGGCATCGTCCGGGAGCAGGCGTTCGGGGGCGAGCTTTTCGCAGCCAAGCCCAACGATCAGCGCCTGCCCACCGAAGTTGGGACTGCGGGCGATGTTGCGCAGCGTGCGGATGGGAATGATCGCCTCCGGCGCAGTGATCGCCACGCCGCAGCCGTAGACGTGGTTGATCGCCACCACGTCATCGACATTGGGATACCTGGGCAGCAGCTCGGTGCGGATGCGCTCTACCGCATGTTCGAGCACGCCGACCACGCATTGCACGCTGGTCATGATGCCCAGGATGTTGCGCGTGCCCACGCTGCCATCGCGATTGCGGTAGCCCTGGAAGGTGTAGCCGTGAAGCGGCTCAGGCTCCGGCGCGAGGTGCAGCGCCAGATCCAGTGCGGCCAGCTCTGGGGCCTCGGGCATCGCCAGCAGCTGCTCGCTGACCCACGCGCCGCGCGCGATGTCGGCGTTGGCGGTGCCGATCACCGCGCCCAGGCGGATCACCGCTGCGCCCGCGGGCAGGTCCACCAGCGCGATCTTGTGGCCTTGCGGAATGTGCTCGATGGCGGTCAAGCCATCGGCGAAGGCGGCACCGGCCGGCGCGCCGTCATCGTTGACCACGATGGCGACATTGTCGCGCGCATGGGCGCGGATGCTGAGCCAACGGGTGGGTTGCCGGGTTGCGGACATCGTGGGGCTACCTTGCAAACGTGGGGTGGACTGCATTACCGGTCGGGGCTGTCGAACTGGCGCTGGTACTGCAGGATCAGGCGGTTCTCATCGACATTGCGCTGGTAATTGGAGCGGAAGGTGCCGTTGAACCAGATGACGCTCACATGTTTGAAACGCTCGCCCTGGAATTGATATGTAGTCAACACATCGCGCGCCCATTCGCGGCCTTCGCCCGCATAGGTTGCCGGGCGTGCACTGTCGCCACTGATGTAGCGCGCCATGATGCTGAGCCCGGGGATGCCGATGCTCTTGCCATCGATGCTGTAGCGCAGCTGCCAGCTGCGTTCGCCGCGTTCGAGAAAGTCGTTGATGAAGGTCCAGTTGAAGACATTGCCGTCGGTGCCGCCCGGCCACGGCATGGCGCTGAGCCCGGTCAGCTTCTGATAGCCGGCACCGAATTCCTGCCCACCCGTGCGCCAGGACAGCATGCTGCTGAACATGCGGTTGTCGATGAGGCCGGCACGTGACTGGCCGATGTCGTCGGTGCGGAAATAGCGCAGGTCGACGCGGAGCTGGTCCTTGCCGAACGTGTGCGTCTGGATCAGGTTGTACAGCTGCTGGCGGTAGATGTCTTCCATCACCGCGCCCTGATAGCGCAGCTGCGTTCCGGGCACCAGCGTGTAGGTGGCCGATACCAGGTTGAGCGCATCCGAATCCGGCGTACCCAGAAAGCGCCGGTTCTTGTTGGTCAAGGTGATCGGCACGCGCGAGTCGCCATCGCGATACCAGGCGCTGGTGAAGCGGGCAAGCAGCAGGTCGAGCTTGGGGATGTCCTTGGATTCCAGCGTCACGCCCTGGAACGTCTCCGGCATGATGCGGGTGATGCTGGCGCGTACCAGCGGCTCGTTGGGAATGAAGCTGCCCCATTTCACCTCGGTCTGCGAGGCGCGCAGCTTGAGCGTGGGTGCCACGCGCACCAACGCATGTTGCGCGGTGCCGTCGTCATTGTTGGGCAGCAACCCGGTGCCGCCTTCGGCACGCAC
The DNA here is from genome assembly GCF_041479385.2 of Xanthomonas sp. NCPPB 1068. Lineage (NCBI taxonomy): Bacteria > Pseudomonadati > Pseudomonadota > Gammaproteobacteria > Lysobacterales > Lysobacteraceae > Xanthomonas > Xanthomonas sp. NCPPB 1068. Next base: position 3,753,632 of record NZ_CM192986.1, read on the forward strand.
GCCATCGAGCTTGAAGTCGCCGATGCCGAGCAGATCCAGCCCGGCACCGATCGGGCCGCGCGCGTAACCGCTCTTGGCATCCACCACGAAGCCCTGTGCCCATTCGGCGCGCTTGCCCTGCCCGTCGCCGCTGCGGAAATCGCGGTTGTAGTAGAAGTTGAGCGCGGTGACCTCGGCCGTTGCGCCGTTCCAGAATCCCGCGTCCGGTTCCTGCGCCCGCGCACGGCCGCCCGCACCGACCGCCAGCAGCGCCGCGCCGCTGAGTGCCATCATGCTTTTCATTGCTCGGTTCTCCACCTGCGGTGACCACGCGGTCAGGCGCTGCTGCCCACGCGCGGGCAGCAGGCGTCGGCACGCTTCAGCGCACCAGGCACGGCCGCTTGTTGTCGAAGGTCCAGTCGGGAATCAGCGCCTGCATGGCGGCCGCGTCATCGCGCGCGCCCAAGCCCAGGCTTTGATAGGTGCGATGCGCCGCGTCCAGTGCATCCAGGTCCAGTTCCACACCCAGGCCGGGCTTGGCCGGCACCTGGATCTGGCCGCCTGCAATCTGCAACGGGTTGCGCGTCAACCGTTGGCCGTCCTGCCAGATCCAGTGCGTATCGATCGCCGTCACCTGCCCCGGCGCTGCGGCGGCCACGTGGGTGAACATCGCCAGCGAAATATCGAAATGGTTGTTGGAATGCGAGCCCCAGGTCAGGCCCCAGTCGCGGCACAGTTGCGCCACCCGCACCGAGCCCTGCAGCGTCCAGAAATGCGGATCTGCCAGCGGGATGTCCACCGACTGCAGCTGGATGGCGTGACCCATCTGCCGCCAGTCGGTGGCGATCATGTTGGTGGCGGTGGGCAGGCCGGTGGCGCGGCGGAATTCGGCCATCACTTCGCGACCGGAATAGCCCTGCTCGGCGCCGCACGGGTCCTCCGCATACGCCATGACCCCGTGCATGTCGCGGCACAGCGCGATGGCCTGCTGCAACGACCATGCGCCGTTGGGATCGAGCGTGATGCGCGCCTGCGGAAAGCGCGCATGCAAGGCGTGGATGGCCTCGATTTCGGCTTCCCCGCGCAGCACGCCGCCCTTGAGCTTGAAATCGCGGAAGCCGTATTTTTCGTACGCGGCTTCCGCCAGCCGCACCACCGCTGCCGGGGTCAAGGCTTCCTGGTCGCGCACCGCTTCCCAGGCATCGCTCGCATCGCTGCCGTCGCGGTAATCGAGCCCGGTCTTGCGGCGGTCGCCGATGAAAAACAAATAGCCCAGCACATCGACCGCATCGCGCTGCTGACCTTCGCCGAGCAGTGCGGCGACCGGTTGATCGAGAAATTGCCCCAGCAGATCCAGCAACGCCGCTTCGATGGCGGTGACCGCATGGATGGTGATGCGCAGATCGAAGGTCTGCAGCCCGCGTCCGGCGCTGTCGCGATCGGCGAAGGCGGTGCGCACCTGGTTGAGGATGCGCTGGTAATCGGCGATGGAGCGGTTGCGAATGAGTGCGGCTGCTTCGTTCAACAACCCGGCGATGGCAGCGCCGCCCGGCACTTCGCCCACACCAATGCGCCCGGACGAATCGCGCAACACCAGCACGTTGCGGGTGAAGTACGGCGCATGCGCGCCACTGAGGTTGAGCAGCATGCTGTCCTGGCCGGCCACCGGCACCACGCGCACGTCGGTGATGCGTGGCGTGGTGCCGATGGCTGCAGGTGATGTGTGGATGGTCATGAGGATTCTCCGAGGATGGTCACAGCGGTGCGGGCACGGGCATGGACGGGCCGCCGGGAGGCGCCTTCAGTTCCACGCGCTTGATGTCGCCCACGATCACCAGATAGGACACCACCGCCAGCAATGCGTTGAGCCCGACGAACACCAGGGCCCACTCGAAGCTGCCGGTGGTGGAGACGATGTAGCCAATGACGATTGGCGTGGTGATGCCGGCGATGTTGCCGAAGGTGTTGAACAAACCACCGGACAAGCCGGCGATCTCCTTGGGCGAGGTGTCGGCCACCACCGCCCAGCCCAGCGCGCCGATCCCCTTGCCGAAGAACGCCAGCGCCATCAGCCCGACCACCATCCATTCGGCCTGCACGTAGTTGCAGCCGATCATCGTCACCGACATCAGCATGCCGATCACGATCGGCGTCTTGCGCGAGACGGTGAGCGAATAGCCGCGCCGCACCATGCGGTCGGACACATAGCCGCCCAGCACGCCACCGATGAAGCCGCACACCGCCGGCAGCGAGGCCACGAAACCCGCTTCCAGGATCGACATGCCACGCTCCTTGACCAGGTACACCGGGAACCAGGTCAGGAAGAAATACGTCAGCGTGGTGATGCAGTACTGGCCGATATACACGCCCAGCAACATGCGGTTGCACAGCAGCTGTTTGGCGTAATGCCACTGGGTGCCTTTGGGCTGACTGCCGGGCTTGTTGCCCTGCTCCATGTCCACCAGTGCGCCGTTGCGCTGGATGTAGTGCAGCTCCTGTGCGCTCAGGCGCGGATGTTCGCGCGGTGCGTAGATGGTCTTGCGCCATAGCGCTGCCAGCAACACGCCCACGCCTCCCATCACCAGGAACACGTGTTCCCAACCCCAGGCATGCACCAGCCAGCCCATCAGCGGCGCAAATGCCACCGTGGCGAAGTACTGCGCGGAATTGAAGATGGACGCGGCCAGGCCGCGCTCGGCGGTGGGAAACCAGGCCGCCACGATGCGGCTATTGCCCGGGAACGACGGCGCTTCGGCAATGCCGACCAGAAAGCGCAGCACGAACAACGTGGTGACCGCCCAGGCCACCGGCACCCAGCCGATGAAGCCCTGCAATGCCGTGAAGACCGACCAGATCAGCAGCGACAGGCCATACACGCGGCGCGAGCCGAAGCGGTCGAGCAGCCAGCCACCGGGAATCTGCCCGGCCACATACGCCCAACCGAACGCAGAGAAGATGAAGCCCATCTGCAGCGCGTCGATGCCCAGCGCATCCTGGACCGCGGAACCTGCGATGGACAAGGTGGCGCGATCGGCATAGTTGATCGTGGTCACCACGAACAACATCAGCAGGATCAAATAGCGCCTGCGCGGAACTGTCGTCGAACCGACAGTCGTTGAATCGGTAGCCATCATCGTTCCTCACCTATGACGATGGAAGCGCAGTGCGCTTCGGTACTCCAAATGGCGCCTGCAGCTGGCATGCCGGACCCTCCTCCGGCACGCCTCAGGCATGGTTGCCGCCGGTGCTGTCAGTCGTGCCCCAGTGCGCCGTCGACGCGTCGCCACACGCCGAGCGGATTGCCGTGCGCCACGGCAGCAGGCAGCAACGCGGCGGGCAGGTCCTGGTAGCAGACCGGCCGCAGGAAGCGATTGATCGCCAGCGTGCCCACCGAGGTGCTACGGCTGTCGGAGGTGGCCGGGGACGGGCCACCGTGCACCATGGCGTGACAGACCTCCACGCCGGTCGGCCAATCGTTGACCAGGATGCGGCCGGCCTTGCGTTCCAGCACCGGCAGCAGCGTGGCAGCCAGCGCGGTGTCGTCGGCATCCATGTGCAAGGTGGCGGTGAGCTGGCCTTCCAGGTGCTCGCTCAGCGCGCGCAGCTGATCGATATCCCTGCAGCGGACCAGCAACGACGAGGCACCGAACACTTCGGCTTGCAGTGCCTCGTCGGCCAGAAATGCATCGGCATCGGTGCCGAACAACGCAGCCGGGCAGCGCCCGGATTCCGCCGCAGCGCCGCGCGCCAGCGTGGCGACCTGTGGATGTGCCGCCAGGCGTTGGACGCCTTGCGCAAAGGCATCGCCGATGCCTGCGGTCAGCATCGCCGCCGGCGAGACGTCCTGCAGCGCCTGTGTCGCAGACGCGATAAAGGCATCCACCGCCGGAGAATCGATCGCCAGCAGCAAGCCGGGATTCGTGCAGAACTGCCCGGCCCCCAGGGTCAGCGAACCGACGAAGGCCTTGCCCAGGGCCGGCGCGCGCGCCTGCAATGCCTGCGGCAACAGGTACACCGGGTTGATCGCACTCATTTCCGCGTACACCGGAATCGGCTCGCGGCGGGCGGCGGCGACCTTGACCAGCGCCAGGCCGCCAGCGCGCGAGCCGGTGAAGCCCACCGCCTTGATGCGTGCATCGGCCACCAGCTGCGTCCCGATCTCGATGCCTGCGTCGAACAGCAGCGAGAACACACCCTCGGGCAGGTCGCATTGCGCCACGGCGGCCTGGATCGCGCGGCCCACCAGTTCGGAGGTGCCCGGATGCGCGCCGTGCGCCTTGACCACCACCGGGCATCCGGCTGCCAGCGCCGACACCGTATCGCCGCCAGCCACCGAAAACGCCAGCGGGAAATTGCTGGCACCGAACACTGCTACCGGCCCCAGCGCGATATGCCGCTGGCGCAGATCCGCACGCGGCAACGGCGTGCGCTGCGGCAATGCCGGGTCGATGCGCGCCTGCAACCAGCTGCCTTCGCGCACCACGGTGGCGAACAGGCGCAGCTGCCCGACCGTGCGACCGCGCTCGCCTTCGAGCCGGGCGCGCGGCAGCCCGCTTTCGCGCATGGCGCGCTCGATCAAGGCATCGCCCAGCGCCAGGATCTGCTCGGCAATGGTTTCCAGAAAGACCGCGCGTGCTTCCAGCGTGGTTTCGCGGTAAGTGTCGAAGGCCGACTGCGCCAACGCGCAAGCCTGCTCCAGCTCCTGCGCGCTCACCGAGCCGAAAGCCGGCTGCAGCGATTCGCCGCTGGCCGCATCCACGCCATGAAAGTGCGCGCCGGTGCCTTGCACGCAGCGCTGCCCGATCAGCGATTGACCTGTGATGGCATGCATCAGCGGCGCCCTCCGATCAGTTGCTTGAGCTGCGCGGATTCTTCATCGGTCAGGTCCGCCAGCGGCGTGCGCACCGGCCCGGCCGGGCGGCCGACCGCGCGCATGCCGGCCTTGACGATGGACACCGCATAGCCGGCGCGGCGATTGCGCAGCACCGTGTACGGCAACACGAAGTCGTTGAGCTCGCGGTAGATGGTGGCGTGGTCGCGCGCGCGCACGGCAGCGTAGAAGTCCAAAGCCCATTCGGGCAGGAAATTGAAGATGGCCGACGAATACGTGGTGACGCCCATTTCCAGATACGGCAGCGCGAAGGTTTCGGCGGTGGGCAGGCCGCCCACGTACAGCAAGCGGTCGCCCAGCCGCGCGTAGATGCGGGTCATGCGGTCCACATCGCCGATGCCGTCCTTGTAGCCCACCAGGTTGGGGCAACGCTCGGCCACGCGCGCCAGCGTCACATCGTCGAGCCGAGCGTTGGCGCGGCCGTAGACGATCACGCCCAGCGAGGTCGCCTTGCAGACGCGCTCGACATGCTCGGCCACGCCGTCGGCATCGCACTCGGTCAGGTACGGCGGAAACAGCAGGATGCCGTCGGCGTCGTTGCGTTCGGCGGCCTGCGCCATCTCGATCGCGATCGAAGTGCCGTAGCCGGCCGGCGCAATCACCGGCATGCGGCCGGCGGTCTGGGTCACGGCGGCACGCACCGCGCGGTTCACTTCATCCAGCGTCAGCGAAAACAGTTCGCCGGTCCCGCCGGCGGCAAACAGGCCGGCAGCCGGGTGCGAGGACAACCAGTCCAGGTTGCTGCGGTAGGCGGGCTCGTCGAAGGCGAAGTCGGCATCGAAATGGGTGACCGGAAACGACAACAGACCGGAGCCAAGCGCCTGGGCCATTTCGGTCGGGGTGTATCTGCTGCTCATTGGACAAACGCTCCTGGGCGGGGGATGCGATTGATCCTGGGACGGCAGATCGTTGCCGGTCCAAACCAAAGGACGTATTGTTTGATACATCAATTGAATCAATAGCCTCACCAGCCGCCGCAATGAGCCGCAAATGACTGCTTTGCAACGGTTTTCTCGAGTCTTTGTAATTACCAATGGTTGCGCCCGTCAGCCACTGCACGCCTGCCCATGCGCCCATTCATCGGCGCTGGCGATACGCAGATGTTGCGGGTGCAGCATCCAATTCCAGCACTTCGACAGCCAAGACCTTCGCCATGTTCGATCTGCAGCAACTGCGTTGCTTTGTGGCCGTCGCCGACGAGCTGCACTTTCGGCGCGCGGCCGAGCGCCTGAACATGACCCAGCCGCCGCTGAGCCGGCAGATTCAGCTGCTGGAGCACAGCGTTGGCACCGCGCTGCTGGAGCGCAATAGCCGGCATGTGCGACTGACCCAGGCCGGGCGCAGCCTGCTGGCCGAAGCGCGCGCGATCCTGCGCATGGCCGAAAACGCCGGCTTGCGTGCACGGCGGATCGGCACCGGCGATGCCGGCAGCGTATCGGTGGGCTTTACCGCTGGCGCCAGCTACCGCTTCCTGCCCGAGGCGATTGCGCGCTGGCGCAGCGAAGCGCCGGATGTGGACCTGCAACTCAAGGAAATGGTCAGCCTGGCGCAGCTGGATGCGCTGGACGCCGGGCGGCTGGATATCGGCCTGCTGCGTCCGCCGATCCAGCGCCAGGGCCTGCACAGCCGCTGCGTGGCCCGCGAACCGCTGATCGCCGCGCTGCCGGAAGACTCGCCGCTGGCGCAACACGACAGCCTGCGCCTGCAGGATTTCGACGGCCAGCCACTGGTCAATTACGCGCCAGACGAAGCGCGCTATTTCTACGACCTGCTGGCGCAGCTGTTCGGCGCACGCGGCATCGCACCGCGCTCGGTGCAGTACGTCAGCCAGATCCATTCGGTGTTGGCGCTGGTGCGCGGCGGCATGGGCATGGCCTTGGTACCGGAAGGCGCCAGCGGCCTGCGCTACGCCGGCATCGTCTACCTGCCGCTGCGCGATGAAACGCCGGCCACGCCGGTGGAATTGCATCTGGTGTGGAAGCAGGACAACGACAACCCGGCGCTGCGCCGGTTGATTGCCTGAGCGCAACGAATGAAGCGCATGTTCACCGGCAGCAACGTCGAGCGGCAAACAAAACGACGGCGCTCACCGGCAGGCGAGCGCGTGCGATACCCCTGCCGCATCTGCCACGCATGCACGGCAGTTGCTGCCTATCGTCCGTGACTCACTTCGTCCGCGACTCGCTGACGACGGCCAGCTCTTACTGCCGCCCCACGCTCTGCACCACATGCAGGCGGCGCAGCCGGCGCATCACTTCGGCCAGATGGCGGCGGTCGCGCACCTGGATATTGAAACGCAGCACGGCCGCGTTGAAGTCGCGGTCCAGGTAATCCACGCGTTCGATATTGGACTGGCTCTGCGCAATGGCCGCGGCCAATTGCGCCAGCACGCCGGTGCGGTTTTCCACTTCCACCACCAGCGCGGTGTCGTAGTCACCGGTCACGCTGGAATCCCAGTCGATCGGCACCCAGCGCTCGGGCGACTTGCGCAGCTCGGCCAGGTTCGGGCAATCCAGCCGGTGCACCACGATGCCCTTGCCGGCGGTGTGGTAGCCCATGATCTCGTCGCCAGGAATCGGCTGGCAACAGTTGGCGAAACTGATCACGCCGCGTTCGCTGCCGTCGATCAGGATCTTTTCGTGCGAATGCTTGGAATGGCCGCCACCACGCAATTCCGCGTAAGCCATCAACGCCTGCGCGGCCTGGGTCGGCATCCAGTTGCCAAGTGCAACATCGGCCAGCAAGGCTTCCAGGCGTGGGTAGCGGTGCTCGTTGAGGAAGGCGTCCAGGCGGCCCTTGGGCAGCCGCTCCAGCGAGGAGTCCATCGCCTCCAGCGCACGATCGAGCATGCGGTGGCCCAGCTGCACGGCATCTTCGTGCTCGAGCTGCTTGAGCTGATGGCGGATGGCGGTGCGCGCCTTGCTGCTGACCACAAATTCCAGCCACTGCGGCTTGGGCGTGGCCGAGCGCGCGGTGATGATTTCCACCGCCTGCCCGCTGACCAGCTTGGTGCGCAGCGGTACCAGCTTCTTGTCCACGCGCGAGGCCACCGCGCGGTTGCCCACGTCGGTATGCACCGCGTAGGCGAAATCCAGCGCGGTGGAATTGCGCGGCAGCGCCAGGATCTTGCCCTTGGGCGTGAACAGATAGACCTCGTCCGGGAACAGGTCGACCTTGACGTTGTCCAGGAATTCCAGCGACGAGCCGGCGGCGCGCTGCGAATCGATCAGCTCCACGATCCAGTCGTGCGCGCGGCTCTGCGCGCTATTGGGCGAGGCCGAGCCGACCTTGTAGGTCCAATGCGCGGCAACGCCGCGTTCGGCGATCAGGTCCATCTCTTCGGTGCGGATCTGCACTTCGATCGGCGAGCCGTAGGGCCCGAACAACACCGTGTGCAGGGATTGGTAGCCGTTGGCCTTGGGGATCGCGATGAAATCGCGGAAGCGCCCGTCCAGCGGCTTGAATGTGGCATGCACCGCGCCGAGGGCGTGGTAGCAATCGGCCACTGAACGCACCACCAGGCGGAAGCCGAACACGTCCATCACCTGGTCGAAGGATTTGTTCTCTTCGTGCATCTTGGAATAGATGCTCCAGGGCGTCTTGATGCGGCTGACCAGCCGATGTTCCAGCCCTTCCTTGGCCAGGCGCTGCGACAGCTGCACTTCCACCTGCGCCATCGATTCGCGCCGCACCACCGGCTGGCTGCGGATGTGTTTCTCGATGATGGCGTGGCGCCACGGATACAGCGCGCGGAAGCCCAGGTTCTGCAGCTCGGACTTGATCAGGCTCATGCCCAGGCGCTGCGCGATGGGTGCGTAGATCTCCAGCGTCTCGCGTGCGATACGGCCGCGCGCTTCGGTGCTTTGCGCGCCGAGCGTGCGCATGTTGTGCAGGCGGTCGGCCAGCTTGATCATGATCACGCGCAGGTCGCGCGACATCGCCAGCAGCATCTTGCGGAAACTTTCCGCCGCCGCTTCCTGGCGGTCGCGGAACTTGAGCTTGTCCAGCTTGGTGACGCCATCGACCAGCTCGGCCACCGCTTCGCCGAATTCGGACGCCAGCTCCTCGCGGGTCAGCGGCGTGTCTTCGATGGTGTCGTGCAGGATCGCGGCGATCAGCGATTCCATGTCCAGGCCCAGCTCGGCCAGCACGCCGGCCACGGCCACCGGATGGGTGATGTAGGGCTCGCCGGATTTACGGGTCTGGCCGGCATGCGCGGTGGCGCCAACCTCCCAGGCACGGCGCAGGATCGGCAGCTGCTCCCTGGGCAGGTAGCTGGCGGCGCGTTCGAAGTGCAGGACGTAGTCGGGAATGGCCTGGTCGGAAGACGGAGACGTCACGACGGTCGCCTGGGCAGTGGGGCCTGGGTTCATGGCGGAAGACTATGCCAGCGGCGCAGTGACGGCAAACGTTTGCACACCCCGGCGTACTGCCGGAGCCCCAAACGAAAACAGCCCGCGTGGATGCGGGCTGTTCGAATCGATCGCCGTGACGCGGGCAATCAATCGTCGTTCTTGGACATGTCTTCGTCGGCGACCACTTCGGCGGCGGCCCATTCCAGTGCTTCGCGCTCGGCACGCTCGCGCTCGGCTTTCTCGACTTCGTCGATCAGCGCGTTGTCGATCCGGCGTGCGGCGATCTCGCGCAGTGCCATCACGGTGGGCTTGTCGCTGGCGTCGGCGTTTTCGATCAGCGGCTGCACGCCGTTGGCGAGCTGACGGGCGCGCTTGGAGGCCATCATGACCAGCTCGAAACGGTTGTTCACGACTTCCAGGCAATCTTCTACGGTAATGCGGGCCATGCGGGCTCCCGGCGACCAGCAACGGCCGCGCATCGAATGAGGGAAAGGGGGCGGAGTGTACGCCTGCACGGTTGAGCGGGCAACCGATGGCCGTTCAGTTTCCTTTGGAATCAGCGACTTGGACCCGTGCACCAGGCCAGGGAATCCTTGCCGGTGCGCAGACCCGGCCCCTGCCCACCCGCTGAGCGCGTCCACTGCACCCGAATGCGAGCCGCCTGGCGCCCTGCCGCATGGCCGGATCAGTGCCCGCCACGCCACCCACGCTGCGGGCGACGGTCACGCATGCGCCGTCAGTCCAGCAAGGCCTGGATCAGCCCGGCATGCCGCTGCTGCTGCGCCTGCCGGCGCAAGCGGCTGGCGGTGAAGATGGCGCACATCTCCGACACGGCGGTGTCGAAGGTTTCGTTGATGATCACGTAGTCGAACTCTTCGAAATGCAGCATCTCCTCGCGCGCGGCAGCCAGACGCTGTGCCATCACGTCCTCGCTGTCCTGCCCGCGCTTGCGCATGCGCTCGTCCAGCGCCTGGCGCGACGGCGGCAGGATGAACACGCTCACCGCATCGGGCACCTTCTGGCGCACCTGGCGCGCGCCCTGCCAGTCGATCTCCAGCAACACGTCGTGCCCGGCGGCCAGCTGCGGCTCCACCGACTGCCGCGCAGTGCCCTTCCAGTCGCCATGCACCAGCGCGTACTCGAAAAAGTCGCCCGCCTCGATCATGCCCTGGAACTCGTCGGCAGAGACGAAATGGTAGTGCTCGGCATGCCGCTCGCCCGGCCGAGGCGCGCGCGAGGTGAACGAGATCGACAGGGCGATCTTGGGATCACGCGCCAAGGTGGCGTTGACGATGCTGCTCTTGCCGGCGCCCGAGGGGGCCGCAACGATATAGAGGGTGCCGCGCATAGGATCAGGGATTCGGGATTGGGGAGTCGGGATTCGCGAACGGACTGCGGACCGGTACCACCGGGGTCGACATGCTACCGGGATTGGCCGCAGCCCGCAGACATCGGGAACCGGCAACTGCCCCATCCCGAATCTCGAATCCCGAATCCCGAATCCCGAATCCCGGCTACTCGATGTTCTGCACCTGCTCGCGGATCTGGTCGATCAACACCTTCAGATCCACGGCGGCGTTGGAGGTGCGGCTGTCTACCGACTTGGAGCCCAGTGTGTTGGCTTCGCGGTTGAACTCCTGCAGCAGGAAGTCCAGGCGGCGGCCCACCGGCTCGCGCTGCTTGAGCACGCGACGGATCTCGGCGATGTGGCTGGACAGGCGGTCGAGCTCCTCGTCCACGTCCAGCTTCTGCAGCCACAGCACCAGCTCCTGCTCGGTGCGGCCGGGGTCCACCGGATGCGGCAGATCGGCCAGGCGTGCGGCCAGCTTGACGCGCTGCCCTTCGCGAATTGCCGGAATCAGCGTGCGCACCTCGGCGGCGATACGTTCGATCGCATCCACCCGCTCGCTGATCGCCGCGGCCAGCTTGCTGCCCTCACGCTCGCGCGCAGCAACAAAGCTGTCGACCACCTCGTCCAGCAAGGCCAACGCCTGCGCCTGCAGCGCGGGCGCATCCACGTCCTGTACCTGCAGCACGCCCGGCAGCTGCAGCAGGTCGGTGAAGCCCACCTGCAGCTTGGGGAAGACGCCTTGCAGCCGCGCGGCAAGCGCGCCCAGTTCCTGCAGCAGTGCTTCGTTGACGGCCAGAGTCTGTGCGTTTTCCGGCGCGCGCAGGCGCAGCGTCAGGTCCAGCTTGCCGCGGCTGTTCTTGGCAGCCACGCGCTCGCGCAGCAGCGGCTCCAGCGCACGCAATTCTTCCGGCAGGCGCGTGCCCACTTCCAGAAAGCGGTGGTTGACCGAGCGCAGCTCGCAACCGAGCGTGCCCCAGGGCGTGATGCGTTCGCCGCCAGCAAACGCGGTCATGCTTCGGATCATCGTGAATCCCGTGCCGTCAAAGCGCGAATGGTACCCTAGCCGCCCTTGCCGGCTGCCTGCACGCCGCGCACTGACGCCCGACCCACCTCCCGACTTCCGGACTCATCGCATGACCTTTTCCCGTCCCAGCGGCCGCACGGCCGACCAGCTGCGCCCGGTGCGCATCGAACGCGCCTTCACCCGCCATGCCGAAGGCTCGGTGCTGGTGAGCTTCGGCGACACCCGCGTGCTGTGCACCGCCAGCGTGGAAAACCGCGTGCCGGGCTTCCTGCGCGGCAAGGGCGAAGGTTGGGTCACCGCCGAATACGGCATGTTGCCGCGCTCCACCCACACCCGTTCCGATCGCGAGGCCGCCCGTGGCAAGCAGGGCGGGCGCACGCTGGAAATCCAGCGACTGATCGGCCGCGCACTGCGCGCCTGCGTGGACCGCAACGCGCTGGGCGAGCGCACCATCACCCTGGACTGCGACGTGCTGCAGGCCGATGGCGGCACCCGCACCGCGGCCATCACCGGCGCCTACGTGGCGCTGGCCGACGCAGTGAACCTGCTGCTCAAGCGCGGCGACATCAAGAAGCACCCGTTGATTGGCGCGGTGGCTGCGGTGTCGGTCGGCATCTATCGTGGTGAACCGGTGCTGGATCTGGATTACCCGGAAGACAGCGACTGCGATACCGACATGAATGTGGTGATGAACGATGGCGGCGGCTTCATCGAGCTGCAGGGCACGGCCGAAGGCCATGCCTTCCGTCGCGACGAACTCAACGCGCTGCTGTCGCTGGCCGAAAAGGGCATGGGCGAGCTGTTCGCGTTGCAACGCGCCGCACTGGCCGGATGAGCCGTCGCATCGCCCTGACCACCTTGCTGGTTGCCGACTACGATGCGGCGATTGCCTGGTACACCGGCGCGCTGGGCTTCCACGTGCTGGAAGATCGCGCACTGGGCGATGGCAAACGCTGGGTGGTGATCGGCCCGGGCGGCACGCGGGATGCCGGCCTGCTGCTCGCGCAGCCGGCCGACGCCGCGCAACGCGCGCGCATCGGCGATCAGACCGGTGGGCGCGTGGATCATTTTCTCTACACCGACGACTTCTGGCGCGACCATGCGGCCATGCAGGCCTTCGGCGTGGAATTCCTGGAAACCCCGCGCGACGAGCCGTATGGCACGGTCGTGGTGTTCCGCGATCTGTACGGCACCAAGTGGGATCTGCTGGAGCCCAAGCAATGAAGCAACTGGTATTGGCCAGCGGCAACGCCGGCAAGCTGGAAGAACTGCGCGCCATGCTGGCGGCACTGCCGCTGCGCATCGTCGCGCAGGGCGAGCTGGGCGTGGAAGACGTGCCGGAAACCGGCCTGACCTTCGTCGAGAACGCGTTGATCAAGGCACGCCATGCCAGCGCGGTGACCGGCTTGCCGGCGCTGGCCGATGATTCGGGCCTGATCGTCGATGCGCTGGGCGGTGCGCCCGGTTTGTACAGCGCGCGCTACGCCGGCAGCCCCACCGATGCGCAGGCCAACAACGCCAAGTTGCTCGATGCCATGCGCGACGTGCCCGCCGAACGCCGCAGCGCGCGGTTTTATGCGGTGATCGTGTTGCTGCGTCACCCGGAAGATCCGCAGCCGCTGATCGCCGAAGGCAGCTGGGAGGGCGTGATCACCACGCAACCGCGTGGCGATGGCGGCTTCGGCTACAACCCGGTGTTTCTGGATCCGGTATACGGCCTGACCGCCGCGGAGATGGACACCGCCTTGAAGAACCGCCTCAGCCATCGCGCGGTGGCCTTGGCCACGCTGCAGCACAAGCTGCATGCGTTGGCGTTGTGAATCACGCCTAGCGTAATGCCCCAACTGATCCCGCCGCCATTGTCGCTCTACGTGCACCTGCCCTGGTGCGTGCGCAAATGCCCGTACTGCGATTTCAACTCGCATGCGGCCAAGGGCGTGCTGCCGTTCGAGGAATACGTAGATGCGTTGATCCGCGACCTGGATGCGGACCTGCCGCTGGTGTGGGGGCGCGTGGTGCATTCGGTGTTCTTCGGCGGCGGCACGCCGAGCCTGTTTCCGCCACAGGCGATCGACCGGTTTCTGCAGGCGGCGGCCGCGCGGCTGCGCTTTGCACCGAATCTGGAGATCACCCTGGAAACCAATCCAGGCACCGCCGAGCATGGCCGCTTCGACGGCTATCGCGCCGCCGGCGTGAACCGCCTGAGCTTCGGCGTGCAGAGCTTCGACGATGTGGCATTGCAGCGGCTAGGGCGCATCCACGATAGCGCCGAGGCCGAACGTGCGATCAAGCTGGCGCAGGATGCCGGCTACGAGAATGTCAATATCGACCTGATGTACGCGCTGCCCGAGCAGACCCTGGCGCAGGCCGAGCGCGACCTTGAACGCGCCTTCGCGTTGCAGCCCACCCACATGTCGCATTACCAGCTCACGCTGGAGCCGAACACGGTGTTCTTCGCGCGGCCGCCCAAGGGCATCCCCGACGACGATGCGGCCTGGGATATCCAGGAACATTGCCAAGCGCTGCTCGCCGAGGCCGGCTATGCGCAGTACGAAGTCAGCGCCTATGCCAAGCCGGGCCGGCAGTGCGCGCACAACCTCAATTACTGGCGGTTTGGCGACTACCTGGGTATCGGCGCAGGTGCGCACGGCAAGATCAGTTCCGGCGCCGAACAACACGTGCTGCGGCGCTGGAAGCACAAGCATCCGCAGAGCTACCTGGCCAGCGCCGGCACGCCCGCATCGGTCGGTGGCGACGAGGTCGTGCCGCGCGAGCGGCTACCGTTCGAATACATGCTCAACCTGCTGCGGCTGCACGAAGGGTTTCGCCTGGGCGATTTCGAAGCGTGCACCGGCCTGGCCGCGTCGGCCATCGCCGCACCGGTCGCGCGTGCGGTGGCACAGGGTTGGCTGGTCGAACAGGACGGGCGCGTGCTGCCCACCGAGCTGGGCCGCCGCTTCACCAACGATGTGGTCGAGCTGTTTTTGCCCTGAGCACGCGCCCCCTGCTGCGCCGGCAAGATTGCGGTGCGGCGAACATGCGCCAGCGTGGGCTCGTGCCCCGTTGACACGGCGCGGCCGGCACCGGGCTCCTGGCACCTCGCATCGCGATGATCGCTGCGCGGCCGGAAAACATGCTACATAGCTCACGCTTCGCACCGAGCCCATCTCCCCGGATGTCCACGCCCCTGTCCTCCCTGCAGCCCACGCTCAGCGGCCCGATCGCCGACGCGCCCGTTTCCGCGCGCGGCCGGCGCCTGCTTGGCATGTTGCATGCGCAGTGCGTGCAGGCGCTCGGCGGCCCGCTACGGCTGACCATCGTCGAGCTGGAACGCGCGCTGCTGCATCAGGCCGAGCACGCACGCAACAGCCAGATTCAGGCCGATACCTACGCGCAGATGCGCGGCCTGCGCGATCATATCGACCGCTTTCCGCAGCTGTTCCTGCAGCATCTGGCGCAGGACCTGGCGGCATTGCAGGAGCGCCCTGCGCTGATGCCGCCCGCCGATGCGTCCACGCCACCGCAGACGCTGACCTTGGTGGAAGACACCGACATCGATCGCGACATCGTGCTCAGCGACATCGCCCGCCGCGAGACCTCGCGGCGTGCCGATGCGCTGCAACTGCTCGCGCAACGTCTGGCAGTGATCGGCGCAGTGCCGGAATTCGAGCTCGACGCCCTGCCGCTCGGGCCTTATGCCCTGTGCCGGATCGTGCGTGAGTGCGGCCAGTGCCTGGGTCTCGGCCTGGATGGGCAGCTCGCGCTGTACAAGGTCTTCGAGCATCAGGTGATGGATCGCCTGGGCGATGTCTACGAGAGCGCCAATGCCACGCTCGCGCAGGAAGGCATCCTGCCCGGGCTGATCTATCACCCCTACCTGGTCAAGCCCACCCATGTGCAGACGCGCCGCACCGCGCCAGCCGGTGCGGCGACACCTGCAGGCAACGCCGCAGCAGGCACACACGGCAGCGCGCAGCGCCCCCCGCGGCCGGCCAACGGCTGGCACGGGCACGCCGCTCCGAACGCCTGGCAGAGTGCCCTGCTCGATCCGCAAGGCCTGCCCCCTGCAGCGTCGGGTGCTACCAGCAGCATGCACGCGGCCTCGCCCGGGTTGAACGAGGCCGCACACGCACTTGGCGGCCTGATGTCCTCGGCACGCCACTGGCAGGCAGCCGGCACCGCTGGCGCGCATGGCGCTACCGCCCCGGGCAGCTTGCTGCAGGCCGCCGCCCAGCCGGCTGCAGCGCCGGCAGCCAGCGCTGCGCCCTGCGTGCCCAAGGCCGCGCTGGGCAAGGCACTGGCCAGCCTGCAGGGCGCGCCGGGCGCACGCCCCGGTGCATTGTCGCCGGCACCCGGTATCGATGCGGTGCAGCGCCAGGTGCTGGAGCTGCTGCGCGCCGAGCACGGCGCAGACGCCACGCTGTCGCCGCAGGACAACGACACCTTCGACCTGCTTGGTCTGCTTTACGCACAGATGCAACGCGAAGTGCGCGATCACACACCTGCGCAGGCCCTGCTCGCCAGGCTGCAGGTGCCGGTGGTACGCGCAGCCCTGGCCGACACGCATTTCTTCGTGCGCGACCAGCACCCGGTGCGCGAGCTACTCAACACCGTGGCCGAGTCCGGCGCGGTGTGGCTGGGCGAGGACGATGTGGACCCGCAGCTGCTGCACAAGCTGGGCGCCGCGGTCGACACCATCGTCAACGATTACCAGGGCGACGAGGCGACCTTTGCCGCCGCCAACGATGACATCCAGGCGCATCTGCGCACCCTGGCGCGCAAGGCCGACGTGGCCGAACGCCGGCATGTGGATGCCGCGCGCGGCAAGGAACGGCTGGAAACTGCCAAACAGCAGGCGCAGGCGCGGATCGAGCAGGTGTGCGACGACAGCGCACCGCCGCGGTTCGTGCAATCGCTGCTGCGCCAGGCCTGGTCCGACGTGCTCACGCTCACCCTGCTGCGGCAAGGCGAGCAGTCGCCGGAGTGGGACGAGCGCCTGGCGCTGACCACGCGCATCGCCGAGGTCACCTGCCGCAACAAGGGCGAGCCCACCGACATTGCGCTCGGCACCGATGTCGAAACCGCGCTGCTGCAGGTGGGCTATCACCACGACGAAGCGGCCGCGATTGCGCGCCGCCTGTCCACACCCGGCGGCGACGATGCGCTTAGCTCGCGCACCGAACTGGCCGCCAAGCTCAAGGCGCGCGCGCGCCTGGGCGAGCAGGCCGACACTGCAGCGCACAAGCCCGCCGCCATACCGCGCACGCCGGCCGAAGATGCCTGCTACACGCAGCTACGCAGCCTGCCGTTCGGGACCTGGTTCGAATTCGTGATCAACCAGCAAGGCGACCTGCGCCGGCAACGCCTGTCCTGGTACAGCCCGATGACCGGCCATGCATTGTTCGTCAATCAGCGCGGGCAAAAGATCGGCGAGCACTCGCTGGACGGGCTGGCGCGGCTGATGGCCGGCGGCCAGGCGCGCCTGCTGGTCGAAGAGAAATCCCGCCTGATCGACCGTGCCTGGCATGCCACCGTGCGTACGCTGCGCAGCCTGGCCGGCCACGCTCCCGCAGAGGCCTTGCCATGATCCAGGACACCCGCCGTGCGCCGCGCCGCCAACCAAACGACATGGTGCCGGTGATCGACATGCTCAGCGAAGCGCAGATCGGCCGGGTCGGCAATGTCTCGGAAACCGGCATGCTGCTGCTGGCCTCGGTTGCCCTGCACGACGACGCGCTGTACCAGCTGCGTTTCAGCCTGCCCGAACGCGTTGGCCGCGCCACCGAGATCGACGTCGGCGTGCACCTGCTGTGGTCGGAGCCGGCGCATGCGCCCGGGCAGGCCTGGGCCGGCTTCCGGTTCCTGAGCATGTCCGAGCCGCATCGCCAGCGCCTGCGCGCCTGGATCGCCGAAGAACACATGGTCGGCTGACGCAGCGCAGTGCGATTGCGGCAAACTTGCGCATTGCTTCGCATTGCCGATCGAGTCCCGCATGACCCAGCCCTCCTTGAGCCACCTGTATTCCGACCACCTGCGCACGCTGACCGCGCGTGCCGACCAGGCGCTGCAACGCGGCGGCTTCGATCATCTGGTGGTCCCCAGCGGCAGCACGCACTACCAGGTGTTCGACGACCGCGATTACCCCTATGCGGTCAACCCGCAGTTCAAGACCTGGGTGCCGCTGACGCGGGTGCCCGACAGCTGGCTGGTCTACACCCCGGGCCAGCGGCCGACGGTGATCTTCCACCAACCGTTCGACTACTGGCACGTGGTGCCCGACGCGCCCAGCGGCTGGTGGGTGGAGCACTGCGACATCCACATCATCCGCACCCCGGAACAGGCGCTGGCGCTGCTGCCCAGGCAGGTCGAGCGCTGCGCCATCCTCGGCGAGGCGCGCAGCGCACTCGGCGCCTACGTGCCGAACAACCCGCAGCCGGTGCTCGACTACCTGGACTATCAGCGCGCCTTCAAGACCCCGTACGAGCTGGCGTTGATGCGCATCGCCCAGCAGCTGGCAGTGCGCGGCCATCGTGCCGCCGAAGCGGCGTTTCGCGCCGGCCAGAGCGAATTCGGCATCCATATGGCCTACTGCGCGGCCGTGGGCCAGGATGCCAACACGCTGCCATACGGCAACATCATCGCGCTCAACGAGCATGGCGCAGTGCTGCATTACACCGAGCTCGGCCAGCAGCCACCGCAGCCGCTGCGCAGCTTCCTGATCGATGCCGGCGCGTCGGCACATGGCTATGCCAGCGACATCACCCGCACGTACGCCGCCGATACCGGCAGCGAATTCCAGGCCCTGATCGATGCAGTCGACGCCGCGCAGACCCGCATGGGCCAGGCCGTGCGCGCCGGCGTGGACTACAAGCAGCTGCACATCGATGCGCATCTGGCGTTGATGGGCATCCTCCAGCAGTTCGGCATCATCACCGTGTCGCCGGAGGCCGCGCTGGCCACCGGCGTCAGTGCCGCGTTCTTCCCGCATGGCCTGGGCCACCTGATCGGCCTGCAGGTACACGATGTGGCCGGCTTTGCCGCCAGCGACCGCGGCGGCCGCATCGAACGCCCGGCAGGCCATCCCTACCTGCGCCTGACCCGCGTGCTGGAACCAGGCATGGTGGTGACCATCGAGCCGGGTGTGTACTTCATCGACATGCTGCTGGACGAAGTGAAGAAGAACGGCCACGCCGCCAGCATCGACTGGCAGCGCGTGGAGCAGTTCAAACCGTACGGCGGCATTCGCATCGAAGATGAAGTGGCGTGCACCGACGACGCGCCGGAAAACCTGACCCGCCCGGTCTTCGCCGCCGCTTGAGCAGCAGGCGCGGCCGACCACACCACGGTGTGCAATGCCGGGCCACAATGGCGAAAGACCTGAAATGGGCGCCCAACCGCGCCATCCACCACCCGATCACGCCCCGCTACGCTGCAGCACCACCACACGGAACACTGCCATGAACGACCCACGCCAGAGCGCGCACCCGGACCACGCGATGTACCAGCAGATCGAACGCGGCGTGCATGCGATCGATGCGGCGCACGGTCGCACGCCCGATCAGACCAGCGCACGTCTCACCGCCGCCTTGTTGCCGCTGGCCAAGGAAGGCGGGCTGTCGCGCGTGGATCACGTGCTGATGAGCGAAGCAAACCATCGCGGCGTGCACGGCGGCGAGAACGTGTTCGTGGTGCAAGGCGACCCGTCCAATCCGGCGCACCTGCGTGCGCACATGAAAACCGAACAGGCGCTGGGCACACCGGAAGAACAATCCTTCGAGCGCGCGCGTCAACTCGCCGGGCCGAGCGAGCCGGTGCAGCACCCCGACCGCACCCAGACGCCGCAGCTGGGCCAATAAACGCAGCCGACAAAACGCCTGTGCAGTCGCCAGGCGGGCGCAGCTGGTGCCTGGGATCGGCGTAAGCACGCGTCCATTGCGGCGACTGCGTTTTGCCTGCGCCTTCATGACGCTCACTGCGGTGTGTTGGCCGCTGCGACCCTGCCGCGCGCCGGCGGTTACGCGCTGCCGGCCATCACCGCTTCGATCTCGTCGGCGCTGCGCGCCAGTGCATCGGTCAGCACGCGGTGGCCATCGCCGGTGATCAGCACGTTGTCTTCGGTGCGGATGCCGATGCCGCGCCACCTGGGCTCCACCGTGGTGTCGTCGGCAGAGACATAGAGCCCCGGCTCGATGGTGAACACCATGCCGGGTTCCAGCAGGCGCGAGTCGCCGGCCAGCCGGTAATCGCCGACATCGTGCACGTCAAGGCCCAGCCAGTGGCCGGTCTTGTGTCGATAGAAGCGCTTGTAATGCCCCTCGGCGATGTTGCGTTCCAGCTTGCCCTTGAGCAGGCCCAGGCGTAGCAGGCCCTCGGTCAAGGTCTCCACCGCGGCCAGATGCCCGGCCTCATAGGCCACGCCGGGGCACGCCTGCGCGAGCGCCGCCGCCTGCGCCGCACCGACCAGATCGTGCAGGGCGCGCTGTGCCGGCGTGAAGCGGCCGTTGACCGGGAACGTGCGGGTGATGTCGGCCGCATACCCACGGTATTCGGCACCGGCATCGATCAGCACCAGATCGCCGTCGCGGCTGCGCGCGTTGTTGGCGCGGTAATGCAGCACGCAGGCGTTGCTGCCGGTGCCGACGATGCTGCCGTAGGCCGGCCACCCATCGGCGGCGCGAAATTCGCGCTCCACTTCGGCCTGCAGTTCGTACTCGTGCACGCCCGGGCGTGCCAGTCTCATGGCGGCCAGGTGCGCACGCACGCTGATGTCGGCGGCCTGCTGCATCAAGGCGAGTTCATCGCGCGACTTGAACAGGCGCTGCTCGTGCAGTAGATGCCCCAGCTCCAGGAATTCATGCGGTGGCTGCGCGCCATGACGCACCTGCTCGCGCACCCGCTTGAGCCAGCCGATCAGCTTCAGATCGAAATCGACATCGCGGCCGAAGTGGTAATAGACCCGGCTGCGCCCTTCCAGCAGACCCGGCAGGATCTCGTCCACATCGTCGATGGGGTACGCGTCGTCCATGCCGTAGCGTTCCACCGCCCCTTCCTGCCCCTCACGCGGGCCGTCCCAGGCTTCGCGCTCGGCATCGCGCTCGCGGCAGAACAGGATGGCTTCGCCGTGCCGGCGACCGGGCACCAGCACCAGCACCGCCTCGGGCTCGGGAAAGCCGCTCAGATACCAGAAGTCCGAATCCTGCCGGTACGGGTAATGGGTGTCGTGGCTGCGCACGCGCTCGGGAGCGGCGGGCAGGATCAGGATGGCGTGCTCGCCGGCCATCTGCATCAGTTGCTTGCGCCGGCGCGCATACTCGGCCGCGCCGATCCCGGTGAGCTTCTTCATGACGGAACGACGATCAGTTCAGACGTTGGCGAAAACGCGGCCCCATGACGCAGTCGCCGTGCAGCAACAGCACCGCCACGCGGACGAATTCCTCTATCTCGGCCAGGGCGGTGTCGTCTTCTTCGCCGGCATCGAAATCGTCGCTGGATGCCTGCGCCAGGCGGGCCAGATCCTGCAGCGCTTCTTCGCCTTCTTCGGTGAGCGCCGGGCGCTGCTGCGCGGCCAACCCGAAGCCGCCCAGAAACGCGCGGCACCAATCGAACAGCGCATCGGTACGCGCCGGCAACGGGGCGCCATCTTCGACCAGCAGCAGATCGAACGCAAAGTCGCGGTCTTCCAGCTGTGCCACGGTGGCCTGGTGCAACCGATCCAGCGCGCCGCCCTGCCTGGGCGCCGCCTGGGCGTTGTCGGCCAGGATGCGGGCCAGCCAGTCGCCGCTGTCGGCCCCACCACCGGACAACCACCCGCATAGCCCACCGTGCAACTCCGCCGCAGAGGACGCCAGCCCAAGCTGACGGCTTTCAGTTTGCACAGCGGTTACGTCAGGCAGATCCATCGGGTCATCCAGGCTAGGAACAGAAGGCACCCGCGCGAGGCGGGCGACGAGACTTTCCAGTGTATCAAGGCCGCCCGTCCCAACCGCGATCCGGTCGCTCCATGCAGCGTTCCAGGGGCCACGCGCTGCAGCGGGTCAGGCCGGCGGCAGCCCTTGGCAGGCTTGGCTTCATGGCGCGTGACCGGCCTGTGAGCGGCGCTTGACCGTGACGCGCGCGCGCCCCTATCGTGAGCGCATGGACAACGCTGCCGCCCTCGCTCAGATCCGCGCACTCGCCGCCCGCGTGGAGGCGCTTGTGGAGCGGACGCAACGGTTGACCGACGAGAACCGTAGCCTGCGCCATCAGCAGGAACAATTGATCGGCGAGCGTTCGCAACTGCTGACCAAGAACGAGCAGGCACGCTCGCGGGTGGAAGCCATGATCGTGCGGTTGAAGTCACTGGAGCAGCACACGTGAGCAGCAACGAACCGGTCAGCGTGCGTATTCTGGATCGTGAATACACGGTTGGCGTGACTGCCGAAGAACGCGAGAGCCTCACCGCTGCAGCACGCCTGCTGGATTTGCGCATGCGCGAGATCCGTGGCAGCAACCGCATGGCAGCGGTCGATCGTGTGGCGGTGCTGGCTGCGCTCAATCTTGCACATGAGTTGCAGCAGTTGCGCGACCAACAAGCGCTCTACGATCGTGAATTGGCGAATACGCTGGACAGCTTGAACCGTCGCCTGGACGGCCTGGCCGACACACCACGTTGAGCGCGACGTCGCACTGCCGTCGCAAAGATGAATTTTTGCGACCGCGTGCCGACGAATGGGCTAGCCATCGCGCAGCAGAGGTCTATACTTCACCTGCGTTCTCTGCTGTAAACGACAGCGTGCAAAACATTCGCCTTGTCCCTTAATTACGACCACGGGGGCGCGACGAAGCCGGGTGTGCAAGTCCGCCTTGTAGCGGGAAGCCCGATGGCCTCACAACGTCCCCACTTGAACCCCGGGTTCAAGGTCGTTTCGCCCGCATCGTCACCGCGGAGAATGCAAATCTGAAACGGCGCCTTCGGGCGTCGTTTCTTTTTGTGTGTTTGGCGAAGCGTTTGGGCATGACGCCTGCCGCGCGCAGCGATGCAGCCTTTGTGTCCTGGGGCGCTGATGCGGACTTGGCCTGTCAATGATGCGACACCCTGGAGGGCAGCCTCAGGAGCGCACGTGCGCAGCATGTCATCGGACGGAACGCACGAAGACATGTTCTCTACGCCAAGCGCGTGAGCACCGCGCTCCGCCAACCGGCCACGAGGCGATTGCCCGGCGGCACGTCCAGACCTGGTGCCCGACGTTCCGACCGGACGCCGGACGTTCGAACGAGATGTTGAACATTGCGACATGGCGCTAGGCAGCTGGACCTGGGCCATCGACAATATGCGCCTTCGACCGCTGCGAGACACCGATGACCCAGGACCGAGACGCGCTGCGTCAGCAGTTGCGTGCGCAACGCCGCAGCCTGCCGGCCACGCAGCGACTGGCCGCCGCCGATGTATTGGCCGAACGCTTGCTGGCGCTGCCGTTCGCGCCGCGGGCCGGTGCGGTGGCCGGGTATTGGGCGATGGATGGCGAGATCGCACTGCACCGCTGGCAGCTGAGCTTGCCGGCCGGCGTGCGCTACTGCCTGCCGGTGCTGGACGGACGTGTGCTGCGCTTTGCGCCATGGCGGCCGGGCCAGGGACTGGTCAGCAATCGCTACGGGATTCCCGAGCCGGACGTGGATCTGGCCGATACGCTGGCGCCACAGGACATGGCCTTGGTGGTGACCCCGCTGACCGGTTTCGACGCGGCGTGCCGGCGGCTGGGCATGGGGGGCGGCTGGTATGATCGCAGCTTCGCGTTCCGGCATCGCCAAGCGCCGCCGCCCTGGCTGGTGGGCGTCGGCTTTGCCGCACAGCAGGTGCCTGCCTTGCCGACCGAATCCTGGGACGTGGGCGTGGACGCCATTTGCACCGAACACGCCACTTTCCTGAAAGACGACAGCCTCTCTGCATGACTGCCCGCAAGCGCTACTGGTTGATGAAGTCCGAGCCGGATACGTTCTCCATCGATGATCTGGAACGCGTCGGCACCGAGCCGTGGAACGGCGTGCGCAACTACCAGGCGCGCAATTTCATGCGCGACGGCATGCAGGTGGGCGACGGGGTGTTCTTCTATCACTCCAACTGCAAGGTGCCCGGCATCGTCGGCATCGCCAAGGTCGCCAGCACTGCGTATCCGGACGACACCCAGTTCGACCCAAAATCCGACTACCACGACCCCAAGTCCACGCGCGAAGACCCACGCTGGATGCTGGTGGACGTGGCGTTCGAGCGCAAACTCAAGCGCACGATTTCGCTGGATGAAATCAAGCAACACGCCGATGCACTGGGCGAAGGCTTCCCGCTGATCGCGCGCGGCAATCGCCTGTCGATCCTGCCGGTGACCGCCGCGCAGTGGAAGTTGCTTTTAGGGCTCGAATAACCGGGATTGGGGCTTGGGGATTCGCTCAATGCCCGCCCGCGTTGCACCGCCTAGACGAATCCCAAATCTCCAATCACTAATCCCGAGCTCCCAAATGTCCGACGCAAAACGCCTGGCCGCCGAGAAGGCACTCGATTACGTGGAAGACGGCATGATCGTCGGTGTCGGTACCGGCTCGACGGTGGCCTACTTCATCGATGCGCTGGGCCGTATCGGCCACCGCATCAAGGGCGCGGTCTCCAGTTCCGAACAGAGCACCGCACGCCTGCGCCAGCACGGCATCGAGGTGCTGGATCTCAACCACACCGGCAATCTGTCGGTGTACGTGGACGGCGCCGACGAGTGCGACCCGAACCGCTGCCTGATCAAGGGCGGCGGTGCGGCACTGACCCGCGAGAAGATCATTGCCGAGGCCAGTGAACGCTTCATCTGCATCGTCGACCCGAGCAAGCAAGTGCCGGTGCTGGGCAAGTTTCCGCTGCCGGTGGAGGTGATTCCGATGGCACGCAGCCTGGTTGCTCGCCAGATCCTGGCGTTGACCGGCGGCCAGCCGGTGTGGCGCGACGGCGTGGTGACCGACAACGGCAACGTGGTGCTGGACGTACACAACCTGCAGATCACCGATCCGGTGGCGTTGGAGCGCAGCTTGAACCAGATTCCGGGCGTGGTCTGCGTGGGCCTGTTTGCGCGCCGCCCGGCCGATGTGGTGATCGTCGGCGGCACACCGCCGCGCGTGCTCTGAGGCACGACGCGGACGATGTTCGTGCGCCCGACGGCGCGCAGACATTCCGACACCAGGGCCGCGCCGGCAGCGCAGCGTTGCAGATGGTCTCTTCACAGCGGTGGCCAGTGCCGCGACTCTCGAACGCTGCACGCCCGGCGCAACTTGCTCGCTGTCTACATACAGAGGTCCGCACGCGGCGCATCTGTAAGCGGAACGTGTCTCCCCGCTCGCAGGCGGATGCAGTGCGCTACCGTTGCGGAGCGACCTTCCCGCATCCCGCGCGCTGGGCGAGGCGGCACCGTGGCCGCGCGATGCGCAGCGGGCAATCAGCCCGTCCCGATGCCTTGCCCGGCACCGCACTGCATCGCCTGCCGCCGCGACTTGACGCACGCCGGTGCATGGCAGAAGGTGCGCCATCCCCGCCTCATCGGTTTGCCGCATGCGCCCTGCCCGCTTCCTTGGTCTTGCCTGTCTGCTCCTGCTTGGCGGCTGCGCCAGCGGCGGCTCCTGGGTGGAACTGGCCGGTACGCGCTATCAGGTAGAACTGGCACAGAACGATGCCGACCGGACCAAGGGGCTGATGTTCCGCGACGCCATGGACGAAGACCGCGGCATGCTGTTCATCCACGACCGCCAGGAACCGATGGCCTACTGGATGAAGAACACCAAGATCGCGCTGGATATCCTGTATTTCGACAACCAGCGCCGGCTGGTGTCGCAACAGCGCGATGTGCCGCCGTGCTCGGCCGGCGACGCCTGCCCGCCTTACCCCAGCAAGGCGCCGGCCCGCTATGTGCTGGAGCTCAATGCCGGCCAGGCCGCCAGGCTCAACCTGCAGGACGGCGCCGAACTCACTTTCAGCCCGGATATTCCCAAGCTGAAGTGATTCACAGCGATGCGGTGTCTCCTGTCAGGAAGTACCGGACTTGAACCCCGCGCCGCTTGCCGACACTCTTGTCAGCATGGTCGACATGCTCCCACTTCCCCATTGGACCGCGCTCGCCAGCCTGGACGACGATGCGGTGCCACTGATGTCCACCGCGTTGCTGATCGCACGCGACGAGTATCCACAGCTGGATGCCGAGCTGTATGACACGCTGGTGCAGAGCCACGTCGAGCACCTGCGCCGCGAGGTGGAGGCGATCGATCTGTGGCCGCTGAAGATGGCGGCAGTCAACCGCTACCTGTTCGATGAACTGGGTTATTCCGGCAATCACGACGAGTACTACGACCCCCGCAACAGCTATCTGAACCAGGTGTTCGAGCGCCGGCTGGGCAATCCGATCTCGCTGGCGATGGTGCAGATCGAGGTGGCCCGGCGCCTGGGCATCCCGCTGGCGGGGGTGTCGTTTCCAGGACATTTCCTGGTGCGCCTGCCGGTCGACGACGGGGTCCTGGTGATGGACCCGTTCAACGGTGGTCGCCCGCTGGGCGTGGACGAGCTGCGCGAGCGCGCGCGCCCGCACCTGGGCGGCGAAATCCCCGACGACCGTGCGCTGGCGCAAATTCTCGACCCGGCACCGCACCGCGCGATCCTGATCCGCATTTTGCGCAACCTGCACGGCGTGTACGCCGATGCCGAGCACTGGGACCGCGCCGCACGCAGCGCCGACCGCATCCTGAAGCTGGTGCCCGACCAACCCGAAGCACTGCGCGACCGCGGCATGGCCTATCTGCATCTGGGCCATCGCAATGGCGCCCGCCACGATCTCTCGCGCTACCTGCTACTCAACCCGAGCGCGCAGGACGCGGCCCATCTGCACGAGCACCTGGTGGAACTGAACAGCCAGCGCGCGCGGGCGCACTGAGCCCCCCGCGCACTTCTACCCGCTCAGCCGCTACGGCATGGCGCGGCAGGTGGTCGATGCCCGGTCCGGGCAGGCAAGCGGTCAGTCGACTTCCACCATTTCGAAGTCGTCCTTGGTGACACCGCAATCGGGGCAGGTCCAGCTCTCGGGCACGTCCTGCCAGGCGGTGCCGGGCGCAATGCCTTCTTCGGGAATGCCGTCGGCCTCGTGGTAGAGGAACCCGCAGACCACGCACATCCAGGTGCGGTAGGTGGTGGTGGATGTGTCGCTCATCGGATAATCGCGGTCACGCAACGGTGGGGCCAGCATTGTCCCATCCCATCCACCGCTTTCGGAAGCGCTGCCATGCCCCAACGCCTTGACGCCCGCGGCGTGTACCTGATCACCCCGGACGAGCCCAATACCCAGCGCCTGCTCCTGCGCACCGTGCCGTTATTGCCAGCAATCGCCTGGCTGCAATATCGCAACAAGCAGGCCGATGGGGCGCTGCGGTTGCGCCAGGCCAGCGCCCTGCGCGAGGCCTGCGCGGCGCACGGTGTGCCCTTGATCATCAACGACGATGCGCAACTGGCCGCGCAGGTCGGTGCGCAGGGGGTGCATCTGGGCGAAGACGATGGCGAGGTGGCAGCCGCACGCGGGCGGCTGGGGCCGCAGGCGATCATCGGGGTGTCGTGCTACGACGAGATCGAGCGCGCGCGCGCCGCCGCCGCCGCGGGTGCCAGCTATGTCGCGTTCGGTGCGTTTTTCCCGACCACCACCAAGCAGACCACCCGGCGCGCGACGCCGGCGCTACTGCAGCAAGCGGCCGAGCTTGGTCTACCCCGGGTGGCGATCGGCGGCATCGCAACTGCGCAGGTGCCCGCGCTGGTGACTGCAGGTGCCGACCTGATTGCCGTGGTCAGCGGCGTGTATGCGGCGCCAGATCCGGTCGCAGCAGTGCAGGCATACCGCGCAGGGTTTGCGTGATAATGCGGCAAGCGTTGAAGACGATCGATGCTGGCTGCGTCGTACGCCGTCGCGCAGGATTGATGCCTTGCTTGCACCAGGCACACCGACCATCGTGACGGGGCCTTGCCCGCTCACCGTCGCGGGACCCTTGGCGTCCCGCAATCGGTGAGGACACCGCATCACACACCTGGCTGGTCGTTTTGTCGAAAAACGAAGATGCCGCGTCGCCAGCTTGCCGGCTGCTTGTTGAAACCTGTGCGCACCGACCATCTCCGTTGGTCCTTGCCCGCCCACCGTCGCGGGACCCTTGGCGGCATGGATGCCGCCACGGAGCTACATGGCGTACTTGCAGCGTGTCCCGCGATGGTGGGCGGGCAAGGGCCCTGCAGCAAAGGCGAAGATGATCCGCTCTCCGCCTGATCTGTCCGTAGCGAGCAACCAGGTTGAGACACCTGCACCGTGCGTATCGCGATCGCTTGGCTGTCTTCACGTCTGGTCGAATGCGCGGTGCCCTCACCGCTTGCGGGACACGCCGTGAATCCGTCCCTGGAGGCTCGGTGGCGGCATCCATGCCGCCACACGGTCCCGCAATCGGCGAGGACACCACGCCAGACAGTTGGTTGGTGGTTTTGTTGAAGAGCAAAAGCACCGCGTCGCCAGTTTGCCAAGCGCTGGTTGAGAGCCTTGCCCACCGACCATCTCGACTGGTCCTTGCCCGCCCACCGTCGCGGGACCCTTGGCGGCATGGATGCCGCCACGGAGCTACATGGACGTACTTGCAGCGTGTCCCGTGATGGTGGGCAGGCAAGGGCCCTGCAGCAATTCGCAGATCATCCGCTCTGCGAAGTTGCTGCAACCTGCGCGTCGGGGCTGTTCGACTACATCGGACAATCCGCTTAGCCAAGCCATCACCCAGGCTGCCTGCCTTCACTCATCACGGTGACGTCAATTCGGCCGCCATCACCCAAAACGAAAACAGCGACGCGTGCTTTCACGCGTCGCTGCCGGGACTGCCTTTGTCGCGTGATCCGATCAGAAATCGTAGCTCAACGTCACCCGGCCAGAGCGCGGTGCCTGGTAGGCCACCACCTGATTCCATAGCGGGTTGGTGGTGTTGTCGGGCAGCTGCGAGAACGGATAGATGTTCGTCGCGGTCTGCTCGTTGGTGATGTTGAACACGTCGAAGCGCAAGGCCAGCTTGCCGTCGGCAAAGGCCGGCTTGTAGGTCACGCCCATGTCGAGCTGGGCGATCCAGCCCAGGCGCCCCTGCGAGCCCGGGGGCGATGCCACGCCGGTGCCGGTTTCCGGGTTGTAGCAGTAGTGGTACGGACCGCCGGTGATGGCGCTGCCGCCGTAGCCGGCCGGATCGCGGCCGCTGTATTCGGTGCCGTAGTAATTGCCCAGGCAGTTATGCGGCGCGCCGGAGATCAGGCTGAAATTGGCCGAGGCGCCCCATTGCGGGTTGAACTGGTAGAAGCCGAACAGCTTGAGCTGATGGCGGTGATCGTTGGATTGATCGCCGTTGAAATGTTCCATCAGTGCTGCGTGGTCCCAGCTCTGCGTTGTGGAAACCGACGCCTGACCCTGATAGCTGCCGAGTGCGCCGCCGGTACGCCACAGGTCCGAACGCACCTGGCCTTCGGTGGTGCCGTAGCTATGCGACCACACGTAATTGACCTTGGCGTACCACTGGCCGTCGAACGGACGCTCCAGGTTGAACTCCACGGCCGAGTAGTTGCGCTTGAACTTCGGGAAGCCCGCCGCTTCGCGGCTGACCGACACCTCGTGGAACTGGCCGTCGGTGCCGATCACGCCCCAGGTGTTGGTCTGGCCGGGATTGATCAGCGAGGCGCCTGCGACTTGCGAGAAATCGATGGTCACGCCCTGCGCGGCGGCCGCGTTGATCAGCGCAGTGTTGGAGACGTCGTAGTTCTGGTCGTCGATACCGGCATTGAGACGCCGGTGGGTGCCGCGCACGCCGAGCACCCAGCCGCTTTCGAGCTGCTTGGTGAAACCCAGGATGACTTCATCCTGGTTCTCGCCTTCGATGTCCTTGGCCACTGCGGTGCGCACATCGGCGATGCGGCCGAAGCGCGAATTGGCCGATACGGCCGAGCCGAGCTGCTGCGCCAACACCGGCGTGCCGTCGGCATTGATGCCGCTGTAGGTGAAATAGGTATCGGTGGTGGTGGCCGGTGTGAACAAGCTGACGGCCGACAGCGGCAGACCGAGGTAATAGCGGCCAACGTTACCGAACACCTTCAGGCTGGAATCGCCATTGACGTCCCAGCTGAAGCCCAAGCGCGGCGCCCACGCGTTATCCACTTCAATATAGGGGTCGCCGAACGGGGTGTAGTTGGTGAACTCGTCCTTGCGCAGGCCGATGCTCAACAACAGGTTGTCGGTGACCTGCCACTTGTCTTCGATGTAATAGGCGCGTTGCTTGGCCTCGTAGGAGTACAGGCTGGTGTTGATGTTGCGCACCACGTAGTAGCCACTGGACCCGTTGACCGGATCGACCAGGCCCGGGCTTGGCGCGCCGATGCCGCCGGCTTCGTTGGCAGACTGGCTGACCAGCCCGCCGGTGGCCAACCCGTTGGGGTCGTTGGTCTGGCCGTAGGTCCAGGCGAAGCCGGGGCCGGACAGCACCGAGCCGACGTCGATGCCTTCGGACTTCTGGTTGTCGATACCGAAATTGAGCGTGTGGTGGCCGAGGCGCCATTCCAGATTCAGGCGCTGATTGTCTTTCTTGTATTCGCGATCCGGCGAACTGACCGAGGTGACCAGCTGGTTGCCGATACGCGGCGTGCCGCCGGTGTAGGCCGGATTCTGCAACGCCGCGCTATTGATCACCGGTCCCCCGGCCGCGTTGTAGTTGAACGGGGTCAGCTCGTCGGGGGTGCGCATCTTGCCGTACAGCGCGGTCACGGTGAGGTTGTCACCCAGGTAGCCGGTGTACTTGCCGGTAAACAGCGTTGGGCCGGTCTTCCAGGTGGATTCGTCGGTGAAATAGCTGCCACGCGTGCGGTTGACATAGTCGTAGCGATAAATCGAGCCGTTGGTCTCCGCCTCGTCGCTGGCACCGGTCACCTCGATCAGGTGGTTGTCGGTGATGTTCCAGTCCACCTTGGCGTACCAGCGCTTCTGCTTGTAGTCGTAGTCGGTCAGGCCGCCGGTGCGGCCGTTGTCGGTGTCGCGATTGGTGCCCACGCGCACGCCATCCGAATCCACCTGCTCTGCGGCCAGGAAGAAGAACAACTTGTCCTGGATGATCGGGCCACCGACGTAGGCGCTGTAAGTGGTCTGGTTGGCCTCGGCTTCGCTGGCCGGCTGGTACAGGCCATTGGCCGCACGCGCGTAGCGGTAGGCGGCGTTGTTGACGGTGCTGGCCTGGCTGTCCGGGCGCCAGTAGATGTCGCCCTGGTTGGCACGCAGGCCGTTCGGCTCCCAGATCACCGCCGCGCCGAACTTCCACTCGTTGGTGCCGCGCTTGCCGATCTGGTTGATCACACCGCCGTTGGCGCGCCCGTACTGTGCGCCATAGCCGCCGGTGAAGATTTCCTGCTGGTCGATGGCTCCGTACGGCAGGGTCAGGCCGCCGAGATTGTTGCTGATGGTGGTGGTATTGAAACCATTGAGGTAATACGCGTTTTCGCTGGCGGCCGAGCCACCGAAGCTGGGCAGCGAGCCGCCGAGCGGGCCGTTGTCGAAACCGCCGCTGTTGACCACCACGCCCGGCGCCAGCAGCGCGATCGCTTCGGCGGTGCGGCCCAACGGCAGCTGCGCCAGCTGCTCTGCAGTGACCACGGTGCGGGTATCCACGCTGCTGACGTCGATGGTGGCCAGGCTGGCCGCGTTGACGGTGACGCTGTCCAGGGTCTGCACGCCGCTCCCCGCGGCGCTGG
The DNA here is from genome assembly GCF_041479385.2 of Xanthomonas sp. NCPPB 1068. NCBI lineage: Bacteria > Pseudomonadati > Pseudomonadota > Gammaproteobacteria > Lysobacterales > Lysobacteraceae > Xanthomonas > Xanthomonas sp. NCPPB 1068. The sequence continues at coordinate 3,785,012 of NZ_CM192986.1, forward strand.
CGGCGAACGACACGTCGGTGTTGGCGCCCACGGTAATGGCCACGTTCTCGCGGGTTTCCACTACCGCGCCGTCGCGCTTGACCGTCACCTTGTAGGTGCCCAACGGCAGATTGCCGGCGGTGTACCGGCCACGCGCGTCCACCGGCACTTCGCGGCTGAGGCCACTGTTGTTTTCCACCACCACGCTGGTGCCGCTGCCCTGCCCCACGCTGCCGACGATGCTGCCGGTGGTCGACTGCGCGTGTGCACCGCCGATGGCCACCACCAGGGCCAACGCCAGCGCACGCTTCTGGATACTACGGTTCATGCTTTCTCCCCAAGTCTGGAACGGTCGGCAAGGCGACTGGATGAACGGGGCCAACGGCCACCGGAATCACACTTTCTGAACATCTGCAGCGGGGCGCCAATGACCGCATGCCATCAGCTCATGCCCAAACGCCCGGTCCCCTTGTGTCCGATCATAGGCAGCCGGGTTGCCCTACCCGCCGGCTCCGACGGGTAGGCAGGCCTCTGCCGGGTAGGCGCGCGAGGCCGCAGGCCTGACAATGGCGAACGCGATGCCCGCTGCCGGGCATCGATGTCCCCACTGGTATTCCTCAAGGATCTGCGCGCATGAACCACACCCGCTCCCACGCCCTGTTCGCCCAGGCGCAGACGCTGCTGCCCGGCGGCGTCAACTCACCCGTGCGGGCGTTCAAGTCGGTGGGCGGCGAGCCGTTCTTCGTGGCCCGTGCCGACGGCCCGTACCTGTACGACGTCGACGACAACCGCTATATCGACTACGTGGGCTCATGGGGTCCGATGATTGCCGGGCACAACCACCCGACGGTGCGCGAGGCGGTGGAACGCGCGATCCGCGACGGGCTGTCGTTCGGCGCGCCGTGCGCGGCGGAAGTGACGATGGCGCAGACCATCACCCGGCTGGTGCCCTCGTGCGAGATGGTGCGCATGGTCAACTCCGGCACCGAGGCCACGCTGTCGGCGGTGCGCCTGGCGCGCGGCGCCACCGGGCGTAACCGCATCATCAAGTTCGAAGGCTGCTACCACGGCCACGGCGACTCGTTCCTGGTCAAGGCCGGCAGCGGCATGCTGACCCTGGGCGTGCCCACCTCGCCGGGCGTGCCGGCCGGCTTGAGCGAGCTGACCGCCACGCTGAGCTTCAACGACTTCGAAGGCGCCACCGCATTGTTCGACGAGATCGGCGCCGACGTGGCGGCAGTGATCATCGAGCCAGTGGTGGGCAATGCCAACTGCATTCCGCCACTGGCGGGCTATCTGCAGCACCTGCGCACGTTGTGCACGCGGCATGGCGGGCTGCTGATCTTCGACGAAGTGATGACCGGCTTCCGCGTGGCGCTGGGTGGCGCGCAGGCGCTCTATGGCGTCACGCCGGATCTGACCACCTTCGGCAAGATCATCGGCGGCGGCATGCCGGTGGGCGCGTACGGCGGCCGGCGCGAGCTGATGGAGCAGATCGCCCCGGCCGGGCCGATCTACCAGGCCGGCACCTTGTCGGGCAATCCGGTGGCCATGGCCGCCGGCCTGGCGATGCTGGAACTGGTGCAGGAACCGGGCTTCCACGCCCGCCTCAGCGAGGCGACCGGCGTGCTGTGCGAAGGCCTGGAAGATGCCGCGCGCGCGGCCGGCATTGCCGTCACCACCAACCAGGTGGGCGGCATGTTCGGGCTGTTCTTCAGCGACGAGATCGTGGAGAGCTACGCGCAGGCCACCGCCTGCGACACCACCACCTTCAACCGCTTCTTCCACGCGATGCTGCAGCGGGGCGTGTACCTGGCGCCGTCGGCGTACGAGGCCGGCTTCATGTCCAGCGCGCACGACGAGGCCGTGATCGAGGCCACGCTCGCCGCAGCACGCGAGGCGTTTGCAGACGTCGCACGCTGACGCGTCATGGGGTAAGACGGCGTCCGCGCCGCGCTTCGCCTTCAGCACGTGCCGAGGGCGCAGGTGCGGCGCTGAGACAGCCAGCCAAGCCAGACGCCCGCAGCCGATAACGGCCGCCCCGATGGCGCCGGACGTGGATGCCGGCGCGGGCCCAGCGGGGCCGGGCATGCACCGCAGGGACCGAAGTGAATGCGCACGCCGCGGGCTGGGCGCGCCGGTCGGTGACGCCGGATCAGACACACCTGTTCTACGCACGCCGCTGGCGCGGGCAGACGCCACCACAACCCGATCCACCCGATGGCCCGCCTCGACCCTGGCGGCGATGGCGTGAAAACCGCCACACACTTTGCTTTTGTCGTGAGGCTGTCATACCTTTCTGAAAGGTGCTCAGGGACGGGCATGGGTGGGGACCCGCGAAGCAGCCGATCCGTCGTTGTCGCCGTCTCGGTGACCTGCGTGCCGTCGCCGCTGTTTCATCACGTTGTGCAGCGTGTCGAGCCGGCGCGCTGTTGACGCTTGCCACGGCCGCCCTCGCCTCATGCTCAAGCCTGTTGCGTTGCTCACTCCGCGCCCGTCACCGCCGCGCGACCCCGCTCTTCCGGATTGGCTGCTTGCCAGCAAGCTGGAGCCGCCTTCGCCGCACCCGGGCGCGGTGATGCGCGAGGCATTGCTGAGGGCACTGGATCAGGGCCAGATGCGTCCGTTGACCCTGCTGCTGGCCCCGCCCGGGTTCGGCAAGACCACGGTGCTGGCGCAATGGCATGCGCAGCTGCGCGCGCGTGATGCGGCGTCGGTGGCCTGGCTGTCGCTGGACGAAGCCGATGCCGATGCCGCGCGCTTTGTGGGTCATCTCGCCCTGGCGCTGCAGGGTGCAGGCGCCGATGCCGCGCTGTGCACCAGCGTGATGCACCACTGCGAGCAGGACCCGCGCGATGCGGTCGCGGTGCTGATTCGCGCCCTGCGCGCGGCACCGCGGCGCATCAGCGTGATCGTCGACGACTACGACCGGCTCGGAAGCGGCCTGGTCGATGAGCTGGTGCTGCGCCTGGTGGAACACAGCGGCGGGCGCCTGCATCTGTTGCTTGCCACCCGTCGCGTGCCGGCGCTGCCGCTGGCGCGGCTGGAACTGCAGGCACAGCTCGGTCGCATCGGCAGCGCGCAACTGGCACTGGACACCGACGAAGCGCGCACGCTGCTGGGGCCGCAGGTCGCGGCGCCGGTGGTGGAGACCCTGCTGCACTACACCGAAGGTTGGCCGGTAGCGCTGCATCTGGCGCGGCTGTGGCTGGAGGGCGATGCACAACGTCAGCAGGAAGTGACCGCACGCTTCTCCGGGCGCAGCACGCAGATTGCCGCGTATCTGGCCGAGCAAGTGGTCAACGACCTGGATGCATCAACGCGCGACCTGCTGTTGCGCACCAGCCTGCTGGAACGCCTCAACGCCTCGCTGGCCGATGCGCTGCGCCAGCGCGACGACAGTGGACGGCTGCTCGCCCGGCTGGAGCATTTCCACGGCCTGCTGGTGCCGCTGGATGGCGAGCGCGAATGGTTCCGCTATCACCCCCTGTTTGCCGACTTCCTGCAGCAATTGCTCGATCGCGAACACCCTGGCCAGGCCGTCCAGCTGCATCAGCGTGCAGCCCGCTGGTTTGGCGACCATCAGCACCTGGCCGACGCGGTACGACACGCCGCGCATGGCCAGTGCGGCGATCTGGCGGCCAGCTACATCGCGCGCGCCGGCACCTGGCAGTTGCTGCTGACGCACGGACTGCACGAGGTGCGTGCATTGCTGCGCCATTTCGACCACCGCACCATCCGCGAGACGCCGGCGCTCAACCTCACCCAGGCGCATCTGCACATCAAGCTGGGCGAGTTCAGCCATGCGCGCCTGTTGCTGGAACGCTTCCGCGATTTCCCGGCGGCCCTGCGCGAACCGCTGCAGCGCGACTACACCGTGGTGGTGGCCGTGCTGCGCGACCGCCTGGACGAAATCTGCGGCAACCCCCATGGCCTGACCCAGATCGCGGCACAGGCGCGCGCACTGGACGAGGACGACCAGCTTGGCCGCGGCATGCTGCTCTGCATCTGCGCCACCACCGCCATCGCACAGGGGGCGTTTGCAGTGGCAGAACGCTACGCACTGGCGGCACGCGAGGCGATGCAGCGCGGCGGCAGCGATGCGGGCGCCGGCCAGGCGCTGCTGGCGCTGGGCCAGAGTTTTTTCTACCGTGGGCAGCTCGGCGACGCCGAGGCATGCTACCGGCAAGCGCTGCACGGGTGCGCGCACACGCCACAGCCAGACCGCGTGCTGGAGGCGGCCGGCCAGTGCCTGCTCGCGCAACTGCATTACGAGCGTGGCCACCACGACGACGCGGCGGACCTGCTGCATCCGGCACTGGAAACGCTCGAGCAACACGATGCCGGCGTGGATGTGCTGGCAGCCGCGTACGACACCGCATTGGGACTGGAGCGCGTACGCGACCATAGCGGACGCAGCGCCCTGGCGGTGCTCGACCATATCGAGCAGATCGCCCACGGGCGCAAGCTGATGCGGCTGTCCGAGCTGGCGTCGGCGTGGCGCTTGATGCTGCTGCTGGAACATCCCGGCAACGCGGCCATCGATGTGCTGATCGCGCGCACCGGCGGCGAATCCTCGCTGGCACACACATTGCGCGCGGCGCACCGGTGGCGCGATCGCGCGGCGATGGGGTTCGCACTGGCACGCTGGCACCGCCTGGCCGGACGCAGCAGCGCAGCCCTGGTCATCCTCGGCCAGATCGAGCAGGCCTGCCTGAGCAACGACAACCTGTGCCATCTCGCGCGCACCCGTGCCCGCATCGCGTTGGTGCTGCAGCAACGCGGCGAACTGCTCGCCGCCCTGCCCTACCTGTACAGCGCCCTGGACCACGTGGCGCTGACACAGAGTTGGCAGGCGATCGTCGAACTCGGCCTGCCCGCCAAGGCGATGCTGCGCTCGCTCCGGCAGCACGACCCGCACACCGTGGGCGGCACCACGCGTGCCTTGACCATCCAGGCCCTGCTCGAACGCCTTAGCGGCGACGACGATCCTTCCAGCGACGTGTTCAGCGAGCGTGAGCTGGAAGTGCTGGCACAGCTGGCGCGTGGCTATTCCAACAAGCAGATCGCCCGCCACCTGCACCTGTCGGAAAACACGGTCAAATTCCATCTCAAGAATCTGTACCGCAAGCTCGATGCACGCAGCCGCGAAGGCGCATTGGCGCAGGCGCTGCAGCGCGGTGTGTTACGCAGCGGGGACGTCCAGCACGCAACGGACGCACCGCCACCGTGAGGGGCGTGCACGTCATGGTGCCTGCCTGGCGCGCCTGACATGGCGGGAACGGCGCGCGACCACGTAGCGATGCAGCAGCGTCGTTCACACGATGCCGGAGGCAGCCAACCGATGCACCGCGCCACAGGGACCGGCCCCGTGGCGCGCCGCGGTCATCCGAAGCTCAGCGTGCCCTTCATCATCGCCCAGTGCCCGGGAAACGAGCAGAAGAACGTGTACGCGCCGCCCTTGGTCAATGCGCTGGTGGGAAAGCTGACGGTGGTGCTGTCGCCGCCGCCGATGACCTTGGTATGCGCGATCACGCGCGCATCGGCCTTGGGCAGGTAGCTGTCGGCAATGGTCGAGCGCACGCCGGCGTTGGCAACCGCCTGGAAATCGGCGGACTTGGTCAGCACCCAGTTGTGGCCCATCACCGTGGCGGCCATCTTGCCGGAGTGCTTGAGCGTCAGGTCCACCTGCGTGCAGTCGGGCGCCAGCTTGATGGCGCTCTGGTCGAACTTCATCTGGTCGTTGCCGGTGATGGTCACCGCACATGTCCGGGCCCAGGCCGAAGGTGCCATCAGCACCAGGCCGAGCACAGCAATCGTCGAAAACAGCTTCAAGGCACACTCCTGCGGTAAGAAATACGCGATGCATCCAACCCCACCGACGCTCGCGCTGCGCCGGCCTTGCCAGGGTACTGCCTGGCCGCGATCTACAGAACCTCGGCTGCAGCTCGCGTGCGCGTAGCGAGCACGGGCAGCGAGCAGATGCCACCGGGGCATCGCATGTTGCAGATCGCGCCTGCCACCGCGCACACCATGCCAGCGCGCAATCCCTGCCTCAGGCGTAATGGAAACACCCATCCAGTGACGCATGCGCCGCGGCCTGCGGCACCGGCAAGGGGCCGCGCTTGCCGGCCATCACCTGCACGAAGGCCTGCTTGAAGCGTGCCATCTCCGCCTCGGTACCCACCGTGATCCGCGACCACGTGGGCCACACCGGCCAGCTGCGGCCGATGAAGACTCCATGCGTTGCCATGTCGTCCTTGAAGCCTGCGGCCGGCCGCCTCACATCGACCATGAAGCAATTGCTCTCCGAGGCCGTGCAGGCATAGCCCTGCCGGACCAGGAACTCGATGACATCCTGCCGGGTGGCCGCGGTGCGTGCACGCCGCTGCGGCACCAGCGCCGGATCGCGCAGACTGGCCAGGCCTGCGGCCGCTGCGGTCACCGGCAGGCTGTTGACGCTGTAGAACATCAGTTTGGCCAGCAGCTCCGGGCGTGCGGCCGCGTACCCCAAGCGGATGCCGGCCATACCGTAGAGCTTGGAGAAGGTGCGCAGCACCACCACGTCCTCGTCGGCAGCGACCATGTCGACCACGCTGCGCGTGCTCTGTGCGAAGTGGATGTAGGCCTCGTCCACCACCAGCACGCTGCCCTTGGGCTTGTGCGCGAGCGCATAGTCCAGGTCCTTGCGCGCAGTCACCGAGCCGGTGGGATTGTTGGGGTTGCAGATGTAGATCACGCCTGCGTTGGGGTCGGCCGCGCACATGGCCTGCACGTCGTGCGAAAAATCCTTGCGCAACGGCACCTTGATCAGCCGTGCACCATTGCGGGTTGCCGCGCGCCAGCCCGATTCATAGGTCGGGTCGGCGGTGACCAACGCCGCACTCGGCGAAGTGAAGGCCAGCATCGTGTAGTCCAGCGGTTCGGTGGAGCCGGCGTAGGCCATCAAGTGGTCGACCGGCAACATGAGTTCCGCGGCCAGGGTGTTCATCAGTTCCATCTGCACATCGCGCAAATAACGCCCGCCCTGCGGTGCGATCTGCGCGATGGCCTTCACTGCGGCCGCCGACGGTCCGTCGGGGAACTCGTTGGAGCCGATCATCACCGGTGCCAGCGTGTTGGCCGCGGTCGGTGCAACGACGACGGAACGTTCGGCGGCACTGGCCAGTAGCGGCACCGTGCCGGCACCCGCAGCACCGGCGAACAGGGCCGAGTCCCGCAGGAACATGCGGCGCGACATATCAGGTTTCATCACAACCTCCAGCAAGGCGCCGATAACGGCTCAGGGACGTACGGCGACCACTTCGATCTCCACGCGGTACAGCGGGTTGCCCAACGCCGCGATCTGGAACGCCGAGCGCGCCGGCAGGTTGGGCTGTTCCTTGGTGCCGAAGAACTGGCGATACCCTTCCATGAAACCGTTGAAGTCCATCTTGCCGCCCAGCGCGGGGTCGCCGACCAGAAAGACCTGCATCTTCACCACATCACCCATGCCCAACCCGATCGCGGCCAGCTGTTGCTTGATCTGGTTCAACACGCTCACCGTCTGCGCCTTGGTGTCGCCATAGGCGGCAGCGGAGTCCTTGGGCGCACTGGCATCCACCACTGCCGGCACCTTGCCGCTGACGTACACCGTGGCCTTGCCAGCGGGGATTTCCACCGCCGCGGCAATGGGGAAATCGCTGTTGGGAATCTTGTGGCGAATCACCTCGGCCGCGTCGGCGGCGGCAACACCCGCAGAACAGATGAGGGTGGCGATGAGGGCGAGTGCGATGGGACGGTACATGGCAACTCCTTGGCAGGGAAAGATCAATGGCGTAGCAGCTTCACGTCGTCGGCGGTGACACGTTCGCTGTGGTCGTTGCCGAAATGGGTGCGCACATAGCTCACCACTTCGGCCACCTGGCGATCGTCGAGCATGTCACCGAAGCCAGGCATGCCGGCGTGGCCGTCGAGCACCATCATGGTCACATAGGGGCCGGCCGCCAGCTTGGGGTTGGCGGCAAGCGCGGGATACTCGCCCGCACCTTGCGCACCGTGCCCGGCCGGCATATGGCAACCCTGGCAGATGGCCTGGTACACCTCCTGTCCCGATGCCTTGGCAAAGCCTTGCTGCGGAAACAGCTGGGTGGCATCGGAACTTTGCGCCCGCGCATCGCGCAGACCCGGCGGCAACAGCAACGCGCCAATGACCAGCGCGACGGCGGCGACCAGCGTGCGTGGCAACAGGCTCATGCGCGGCCTCCTGCGGCAAGCACCCTGCGATGCAGACGGCCGACGACATCGTGTGCAGACAGGATCGCGCCCTCCTGCCAGGCCGGGATGTACGACACGTGCTCGCCGGCCAGCGCCAGGCGCCCGTCGATCTGGCACAGCGGTTCGTAATGTTCGGCGCGCGCCTGCTCGGTCCACATGCCGAAGCAGCCATGCGTGAACGGCACACGGTGCCAACCGACGGCGACACCGTTTTCGAATTCGCGCGGATACTGCGGATGCAGCTGCGTACCGTATTCCACCGCCTTGCGCACGCGCTGCTCCGGCGTCATCGAGGTGAACTGGTAGGCATCCAGCCCCCAGACATAGGCACCGAGCAATACACCTTTGCCGGGGCTGTGATAGCCGGTGCTTGGGTAGCTGATCAGGGTGATCGGCAGATCGGTGTAGCTGATGCCGCCGTAGATCGCTTCGTCCTCTTCCCAGAAACGGCGTTTGAATTGCAGCCCCACCTTCATCGATGCCGCGTACGGCACCTTGCCGATCGCGGTGGTCATCGCGTCGCTGGCGGTCACCGGAATGCGGCTGAGTACCGACAACGGAATCGTGCAGACGCACCACTCCGCGCTGGCGATACGTTCATCGCCGCCATGCGCCGCATCCTGCCAGGACACGCGCACGCCGCTGCCGTCCTGGTCGATCCTGGTGACCTTGGCGTTGTAGGTGATGGCATCGCCGAGCTGACGCGCGAACGCCTTGCCGATCTGGTCCATGCCGCCCACCGGCTGGAACATGGTGGTCTGCATTTCGTAGTTGTTGCCGGCCGCCAGCGTGGTCCACAGGCGCGAGCGCAGCACGTCCTGCACGCTGAAGGGGTCGGAGAACTCCGGTTTGCCCGACAGACCGCCACCGGGATATCGCGCAAAGCCGCGCCGCTCGCTGCTGTCCTTGCCTTTGACGTAGCCAAACTTCTGATCGAGCGCGCCCCAGGTGCGCAGCGATTCCAGCAGCAGTTCCTGATCCTCGCGGCTGACGGCCGTGTCCAGGGCGTGCTGCTGCGTGCACTTGGCCAGCAACTCCGAGACATGGCCCTTGTAATCGGCATCGATGGCGCGAAAGCGCTGCGGTTTGCCGCCGAAGCCTTTTTCGCTATGCAACAGCGCGTTGTAATTGACTTGGTTGAAGGCTTCCAATGCCACCCCGAACTGCTTGCAGTAACTCAACACCGCCTTGTGGTGATGCGGAATGCGCCACGGCCCCGGGTTGAGATACAGCCCGTCGTCGAACTGGCAGTGCTGGGCGGCACCGCCCAGCTCGGTGTAGCGGTCGCCGCCACGCAGGGTCCAGTTACGCCCGCCGGGCCGGCCGTTGTATTCCAGCACCTGCACGCGGTAGCCGGCCTTGCGCAACTCGAAGGCGGCGCTCATGCCCGCAAGACCGGCGCCCAGGATCAACACCGATGCGCCCTTGGGGTCGCCATCCAGCTGCAATGGCCCTTTGAAATTGGATTCGGCCGCCATGCCCAGGCTGCTCATCGCCTGGTACATCATGGCGCCGCCGGCGGTCATGCCGATGCGCGCCAGCAATTGCCGCCGCGTCATCGCCCCAGAGTAATTGCCTTGCGTCACTGCATAGTCCCCTGCATGTCGTGGACAAACGCACGCGATCGGCCGCACGGCCGGTCGCGGCTGTGTTTCAAAACCGGTAGGACAGGCTGGCGAACAACTGGCGTGGCGCGATCAGCTGATACGAGCCGGAGCTTTCGTTGGGAAACACCGCACCGATCGCATCGTCCTTGTCGAACAGGTTATAGACCGACAACTGCAACCTGCCGCCTGCCAGGAATCCCGCGTCGCCGCCCTGGTAGCCCACGCTGCCGTTGACGATGAAGGTGGCATCCACCTGATCGGTGTTGAGCGTGTCACCGTAGCGCTTGCCGGTGTATTTGGTATCGAGGTTGGCGAAGAAGTGCTCGCCTTCCCAGCCACCGTTGACGCTGAACATCACCTTCGGTGCGTCGGGCACGTCGTTGCCTTTGACCTGTACCAGATTGCCGCTGACCGGGCCGAAATAGTTGTCCTGGAATTCGGACCTGTTCCAGGTCAACGATGCACCCAACCGCCAGCCCGGCGCTGGCTTCCACATGCCCGACAGTTCCGCGCCATAGGTCTGCACGTCGCCGACATTGGCGTACACCGTGGGAGCCACCACCAGCGGGTCCGGGTCGGTCAGCGCGATGATGCGGTTTTCGTAGTCGATCTTGTAGGCGGCCAGATAGCCGCTCCATTGCGTGGATTCGGCGCGGATGCCGATATCGATGTTGGTGGACTCCTCCGGGGCGATGTCCGGATTGAACGCGCCGGAGGTCAGCGCCAGGCGCGGCGCCGAGCTGAAGTTTTCGGCGTAGTTGGCAAACACCTGCACACCATCGGCCAGCTGGAGACTTGCACCCACCTGCGGCTGAAACCAGTCGCTGTTCTTGATGGTCACATTGCGCCGCACACCGATATTGAAATCGTCCAGGTTGGCGATGCCGTTGTAGTCGCGTTTGACATCCAGACCCTTGGCACCGAACTCCATCGTGAGCCGGTCATCGAGCAGGCGCAGCGTGTCCTTGATGTAGAGCTGCTTCACTTCGGTGGAGAAGTGGTTGTCGTAGTAGATGACGATCGGTCGCAAGCCCTTGAGCAAGGCACCGGTCGCCGGGTCGAGGTTGTAGAGCGGGCGCACCTGATCGAAATCGTAGTTTTCGTACCACGCACCGACTTCGAGCTTGTTGTGCTCGGTCTCCCACGCCACCGCACCGGTGATGCCGTAACGGTCGCCGCCCATGATCTCTTCGCGCCGCGTCATGGCGCCGACGCGGGTGACATTGCCGTTGGCATCGACGATCTGCGGGTCGTTGATGGCGATATCGGTGCGCCCGGGTGTGCCGGCGATTGCATCGTTGTACAGGCCGGTGGCGGTGCTGGGCGGCGTACCCCCGACGCCGTAGCCATGCTTGTTTTCGTAGTAGCCGGTGAACGTGGCGCCGATGGCGTCGTTGAACATGAAGTCGCCGTGCAGGCTGAGCAGCGAATCGCGCCGGCCGTTCTGCCATTCGCTGTAATGCTCGGCGTCCACTTCCGGGTTGCCGGTGATGCGTTCGTGCAGGTCCCACGCCACCGACCCGTCGGAGTTGTACGACTGCACGTCGTAGTCCTTGCGGTTGTTGTAGATCCAGCCGAGCGTCAGGGTGCCCGCGTCCCAGGCCTGGCGAATCTTGGCTTCGAAGTGATCGCTTTTCTGCGTGGCCGGCTCCATGTCCCACACCCCGCCCTGGGTGCGCGAGGCAGAGACATACGCAGTCGGGCCGCCATCCCACCACTGCGGCGTGTCCAGGCGCACGAAGCTGCGCACCAGATCGTCCGAACCGATGGTCTGGGTGAGATTGCCGCTCCAGCTGTCGCCGCCCTTCGGCGGCAGGCTGGTGTAGCGGATCGCACCACCGAGTGCGTGATACGACGGCTGGGTGACATCGCCCGAGCCGGCCGACACGGTGACGTCGAGCAGGTTCTCGCTGGAGACATAGCGGGTGATCGGCCCGCCTTCGCGGGTGTCGAAGGTCTCGATCGGAATGCCGTCGAGCGTCACGCCGATCTGGTTGGCGGAGAACCCGCGGATGGTCATCGAGTCGCCGAATTCGTATAGCCCGAACGGGTCGGTGGTCTGCACATTCACGCCGGGCAAGCTGGCCAGCAGTTGCTGCGGTGCAACGCCCGGGACCTGTGCCTGGATCTCGGCAACCGAAATCGATGCGGTGGTCCGCGTGGAGCCGGTGCCCACCACGCTGACCGCATCCAGCGTGCGCGCATCCTGGGCGGCGGCTGGCAGGCTGTGTGCGCCGGCCAGCAACAAGGTCATCGACGCCAGCGTGTGGCGCGAGCGGGTGGTGCTGAGGATGGCGGCGACCGAGGCCGCCAGGTGATCGGTATTCAGGCACTTTCGCATGCAATCAAACCCCTGGAGACGTGTAGCGTGCTGAGTGACCGGGCGCTCCCCCGAGACCGGCTGACACCGCAAATGCGGCATGCATCGACCATAACCAGCACAGTTCCGCCGCAACCGCGGTGCGGAGGGTAGGGTTGGCGCAGGCGGGTAGGTTCCTGCCGGATTCAAGACTCTGAATAGGTCTCGCAGCGACCTACCTGCGCGGTTTCGGGCATAACAGGTCTTGCGCGCTTGCCATGCCGCGACAGATCGACAACGCTGCGCAGCCACCGCATGAGCACACCTATGCCGCCCGCACCGCCGTCGCTGCTGTTGCTCGATTTCGATGGCGTGCTCGCGCACTACGCGCGGCCACGGCGCATGGCCGCGCTGGCGGCGGCGGCGGGCTGCACACTGCAGCGGGTGCACGAGGTGCTGTTCGTGCAGGGTCTGGAGCGCGCCTACGATGCCGGCGCGATCGACACGCAGGCGTATCTGGCGCAGGTGAGCCAGGGGCTTGGGCACACGATCGATCGCGCCACCTGGCTCGCGGCCCGCGTCGCCGCCTGCCGCGCCGACCCATCGGTCGTGGCGCAGGTACTGGCGGTGTCGGCGACCACGGCAGTGGCAGTGCTCACCAACAACGGCCCGCTGATGATGGACGCGATCGAGCGGATCGTGCCGCCGCTGTTCCCGCTGTTGCAGGGCCGCGTGCTATGCAGCGGCGCACTCGGCGGCCGCAAACCAGATGTACAGGTGTATCAGCGCGCGCTTGCGCAGCTCGGCGAACGCGCCGAGCGCACGCTGTTTGTCGACGACCTGTTCGTCAACGTGCGCGGCGCACGCGCGGCCGGCCTGCACGCCGACACCGTGCGCGACGCCCGCGCCTTGCGGCGGGTGTTGAAGCGGCACGGCGTGGGATAAGTGTCGGGAATCGGGAATCGGGAATCGGGAATCGGGAATCGGGAATCGAAGCGTCGCAAACCGCAGCCAAGAGCGGTACTGCATGCAGCTCCGACAACCCAGCGCACGCCACCAGACAACACCGCGATGCCTTCAGCCCCTCTCGCCTCGGGAGAGGGGTTGGGGTGAGGGTACGAAGGACGACACCCAACTCGCAGCAGCGAGCTGAGCCCCCGCATTACGCCGGAACCTCAACATCAAATAAGCGACAGACCACGCAATCACGCCCGCCAGACTGCGCACGCTCACCCCAAGCCAAGCCCCATCATCCTGCACTTCGCAGGACGCAGGCATCCATCACGACTGCGCGACATACTCGGCAATCGCCAGCCGCAAACGCGCCAACCCCTCAGCCAGCTCGGCATCGGTCAGATTGAGTGCCGGCACAAAGCGCAGCACATCCGGTCCAGCCTGCAGCACCAGCAAGCCGTGCTTGGCGGCCAGATCCAGGATTGCCCCCGCCTGACCGGCATGCGCCGGTGCCAGCACCGCGCCCAGCATCAGGCCGCGTCCGCGGATCTGCGCAAACACATCGAACTTGGCATTCAATGCTTCCAGCCCTGCGCGCAACGCCGCCGATTGGCGCTCCACGTTGGCTGCAATCTCCGGCGAGGCCAGCTTACGCAATGCCACCCGCGCTACCGCCGCGGCCAGCGGATTGCCGCCGAAGGTGGTGCCGTGCGCGCCGAACTGCATGGTCTGCGCCACCTTGGGACCGGCCAGCATCGCACCGATCGGAAAACCGCCGCCCAGCGCCTTGGCCAGCGTCACGATGTCCGGCGTCACCTGCTCCTGCCAATGCGCAAACAGCGTGCCGGTGCGGCCCATGCCGCATTGAATCTCGTCCAGCACCAGCAAGGCGTCGTGCTGATCGCACAGCGCGCGCGCACGGGCCAGGAAGCCCGGCGCGGCCGGCATCACCCCGCCCTCGCCCTGGATCGGCTCCACCATCACCGCTGCCACGTCGCCGGAGGCCATCGCCGTTTCCAGCGCCGCCACGTCGTTGAAATCCACATAACGGAATCCACCCGGCAACGGCTCATAGCCTTCCTGGTACTTGGGCTGCGCGGTGGCCGTCACCGAGGCCAGCGTGCGGCCATGGAAGCTGCCGCGGAAGGTCACGATGACGCGCCTGTCGGCCGGGCGCCCCTGGCTGCTGGCCCACTTGCGCACCAGCTTGATCGCCGCCTCGTTGGCCTCGGTGCCGGAATTGCACAGGAACACGTTTTCCGCAAAGCGCGAGGCGGTGACCAGTTCTTCGGCCAGACGTAGCGGCGGCGCGCTGTAGAAGATGTTGCTGGTGTGCCACAGCTTGCCGGCCTGCTCGGTGAGCGCCGCTACCAGGTCCGGATCGTTATGGCCCAGCCCGCTGACCGCAATGCCCGAGGACAGGTCCAGGTACTCGCGCCCCGCATCGTCCCACACGCGACTGCCCTGACCGCGCTCCAGCACCACCTGACGCGGGCGATACACCGGCAGGTAGTAATGCGCGAGGGACAGGGGCGAATCGGCAGCGGTGCTCATGATGGTGGGTCACAGACGCGGAAGGGAGACCGGCATTCTCGCGCATTCGCGCGGCTGCGGCACAATGCGCGCATGCGCCCCTTCTCCGATCCTCAGCTCACCCCCGCCACCGACGACGGCTGGCGCCGGCAGTGGTTCGACATCATCTACCGGCACGACACCCGCCCTTCGCGCAATTTCGACCTGTTGCTGGTCGCGGCCATCCTGGCCAGCGTGGTGGTGATCATGATCGACAGCGTGCCGCGCATCCATGCGCACTCGGCGCACTGGCTGGTCCCGCTGGAATGGGCATTCACGGTGCTGTTCACCGTCGAATACGCGCTGCGGCTGTCGGTGGTGCGGCGCCCGCTGCATTACGCGCTCAGCATCTGGGGCGTGATCGACCTGCTCTCGATCCTGCCCAGCTATCTGTCGTTCTTCGTGCCCGGCGCACAGACGCTGCTGGTGGTGCGCGTGCTGCGCATCCTGCGGCTGTTCCGCATCCTCAAGCTCACCCGCTACATCCAGGAAAGCGGGCAATTGGTGGACGCGCTGTGGCGCAGCCGCCGCAAGGTGCTGGTCTTCCTGTTCAGCGTGCTTACCATCACCGTGATCGCCGGCGCCACGATGTATGTCATCGAAGGCCCGCAGCACGGCTTCACCAGCATCCCCACCAGCATGTACTGGGCCATCGTCACCATGGCCACGGTGGGCTTTGGCGACCTGGTGCCGCAGACCACGCTGGGCCGTTTCGTCACTTCGGCGCTGATCCTGATCGGCTACAGCATCATCGCCGTGCCCACTGGCATCTACACCGCCGAACTGGCCAGCACGCTGCGCGACGGTGGCCACACCGGCAAGCGCGCTACGCGCAACTGCGCCCGCTGCGGGCTGGAAGGCCACGCGGCCGACGCACGCTATTGCCGGCAATGCGCCGAGCCGCTGCCGGCGCTCGCGAACGGCTGAAGCGACTACGCAGCCAGGCACCGCGCGCAATCGGCAGGCGCGGTGCCGCAACGCACGTCAGCACTGCGCGATCCCAGCAGGCGAACCAGGCTCGCGCAATCGCGTGCACCACGCTCAATCCAGAAACAGATCCGGCAACAACGCATGCGACGGGTCGACCGCATAACTGCGCAGGTCGGTGATGCCGGCCTTGGCCAGGACGTCGTCGTCGATCAGGAACTGGCCATGAAATCCGGCCGCCTTGCGCGTCAGCACCGCATGCGCCGCATCGGCCACGATCTCCGGGCGACGGCAGGCAGCGGCGTCTACGCCGGGCAACATGTTGATCGCATCGGTGGCGATCACCGTGCGCGGCCATAACGCATTGACCGCCACGCCTTGCGGGCCGAACTCGGCGGCCAGCCCCAGCGTGACCAGGCTCATGCCCATCTTCGCCAACGTGTAGCCGGTATGTGCACCCCACCATGCCGGATTCAATGAAGGTGGCGGCGCGAGGGTGAGGATGTGTGGATTGGATGACCGTAACAGATGCGGCAGGCAGGCTTGCGCGCACACAAAACTACCCCGCGCATTGACCTGCTGCATCAGGTCGAAGCGCTTCATGGGCGTCTCCAGGACGCCGCGCAACCAGATCGCGCTGGCGTTGTTGACCAGGATGTCGACCCCGCCAAACGTCTCCACGGTTGCAGCAACGGCGGCCTGCACCTGCGCGTCGTCGCGGATATCGCATTTGAGCGCAAGCGCCTGCCCACCGGCCGCAGTCACCGCCGCGGCCGCGCTATGGATGGTGCCGGGCAATTTGGGATTGGCCACCGCCGATTTGGCCGCGATCGCCACATTGGCCCCATCGCGCGCCGCGCGTAGCGCAATCGCCAAGCCAATCCCGCGCGAGGCGCCGGTGATGAAGAGGGTTTTGCCTTTTAAGGTCATGGGATTGGGGAATCGGGATTAGGGATTTGTCAGAGCTTACAGCCGGTGACCGGCGCCGAATCGGAACGCGTCATGTGCAGCTGCTGGATTCAACCGACCAGCCACCAGCCCTGCACCATCCGCCTTTACGAATCCCCAATCCCGAACAACCAATCCCCGCCCCTCAGGGCTTCGGCCCCTGCCCCTCGTTGTCTTCCCAGTGCAACACGCGACGGGTCACGAAGCGGTAGATCGGTTTGCCGGTGGCGAACCACAGCTCGCGCACCCAGGAGGTACGCTTGAGCACGCGCCGTTCCACCGGCGTGATCGAGGCCGGGCAGTACATGCGCTTGTGCTTGAGCAGATGGCGCAGATCCTCGCGTGCAAGCAGGCGCATCCAGCGCGCGCGCGGGTTGCCGCGCACGGCCAGCTGGAAATCGATCACCGCCGGGCTACCGTCGTCCTGTACCAGCCAGTTGGCTTCCTTGGCCAGATCGTTGTGGGCAACACCACGCCGATGCAACTGCTGCAGCAACCGCCGCGCACTGCGAAAATAGGCCAGGTCGCCACGCGGCGGACGCTGGTACATGGCATCGCCCGCCAGATAGCTGCGGTCCAGATGGCGCCCGTCCCAGTGCAGCAACCGTGGCGTGCGCGGCAGCCCGTCCAGCTGGCGCAAGGCCAGCGCTTCGCGACGCGCCAGCCACCAGGCCACGCCGCGCAACAGCCACGGCGCCACGCTCAGGTCGCGCCGCACGAACACCCGGCCGGCGTCGCGGATCAACAGGATGCGTCCGAACGTATCGGACTTCAGTGGCAGATTGCCGGCGCGGTCGTCACTCATCCCCCATTGTAGGCGGGCGCCGTGCATCGCCATACCGCCCCGGGCGTGCCTGCAGGTGGCACCGGCAGGCGCCGGCGCCTGGATGCAACCTCAGGTGAAGCGGACAGCCGGATGTGAGCACCGCGCAAGTCAGCCGTCGCCGTGCCCACCTATAATTCGGGGATGAACTCATGGATCGACGCCACGCTGGAGTGGATCGGACACCACCCCACCTTTGCTGGCGTGGTGATCTTTGCCATCGCATTCTGTGATGCGGTGATCGTGCTCGGCGCCATCGTGCCCGCGCTGCCCCTGCTGTTCGCCATCGGCGTGCTGATCGGGCTTGGCCAGATCAACGGACCGTATGCGGTGGTCTGCGCCACGCTGGGCGCGTTCGTCGGCGATGCGCTGAGCTTCTGGGTAGGCCACCGCTGGGGCCATCAACTGCATACCTACTGGCCGTTTCGCCGCTATCCGCAATTGCTGGAACGCGGCGAGTTGCTGTTCCGGCGCAACGCCTTCAAGAGCATCCTGATCGCCCGCTACGTCGGTGCGGTGCGGCCGTTCGTGCCGGCCATTGCGGGCATGTCGCACATGCCGTTCAAGCGCTACCTGGTTGCCAGCGGCCTTGCCTGCGTGTCGTGGGCCTTGCTGTTTCTGGTCCCGGGCTGGGTGCTGGGAACCGCCTACGACGCGGTGGCGGCCGTGGCCGGGCGCTTGTTCGTGGTCGTCACATTGCTGGCCGCGGTCATCGGCCTGGCCTGGGCGGTGGTGTTGTATTCGTATCGCTGGTCGGCAGGCCATCTGGATGCCTTGCTGGCACGCTTGCTGGAGTGGTCGCACCGGCACCCGGTGCTGGGCAACTGGTCGGTCAGCGTGTTCGACCCGCGCCGTCGCGAGTCCGTGCCGCTGGCGATGATGGCGCTGATGCTGTTGCTGCTGGGCTGGGGCTGGTTCGTGCTGCTGATGGTGGTGCTGGCGCATGGCGAACCGCTGCGCGTGGACCTGGCCGTGCACGACCTGATGCTGGCGCTACGCAACCCGCTGGCCGACTACCCGATGGTGGCGCTGGCCTCGCTGGGCGACTGGCAGGTGCTGCTGCCGGCGATTGTCGCGGCCATGGGCTATCTGGCCTGGCGCCAGCGCTGGATGGCAGTGACGCACTGGGTGATCGCGCTGGCCTTCGGTCTGGCGCTGACCCAGCTGCTGGGCGCCACCGTGCAGGTGGTGCGCCCGCCGGCAGCCAGCAGCGGCTTCGGGTTTCCGTCGGTAGCGGTGACCATGGCCACCATTGGTTTCGGCTTCTTCGCGCTGCTGATCGCGCGCGAGCTGCCCGGGCGTCGTCGGGTATGGCCGTACCTGGTCAGCGGCGCCATCGTTTCGCTGATCGGCTTTGCGCGCCTGTATCTCGGCGCGCACTGGCTCAGCGACGTGGTGGGCGGCATGTTGTTCGGCATCTTCTGGCTGCTGGTGCTCGGTATCGCCTACCGCCGCCGCGCCACGCGCGCGTTCTGGGTCAAGCCGGTGTCGTGGATCTTTTACGGCGTGTTCGTGAGCTGCGCGATCTTCTTTGCGCCGCGCAATCTCGAGACCAAGCTGGCCAAGTTCGAACCGCCGCCGCCGTTGCTGATGGATCTGCCCGCCAGCGATTGGTGGAACGGCCAATGGCGCCTGCTGCCGGCGCGACGCAACGAGTTCGACGACGACCAGCGTTGGCCGCTGGACGTGCAAGTCGCCGGGCCGCTCGCACCGCTGCAGCGCCAGCTGGAATCGCGCGGTTGGCGGGCCCAACCGCAGGCGGGCTGGGAACAGGCACTGCATCTGCTCGATGCCAGCGGTCGCCCGGACGAAGTGCCGATCCTGCCGGCCACGCTGGATACCCAGGTCGAAGCCTTGTTGATGGTGCGCCACGCGGCGCCCGGGCACGTGCATGTGCTGCGCCTGTGGCCCGCGGCCGCGCGCCTGCAGCCCGGCGCACAACCGCTATGGGTCGGCAGCACGCAGACCTTGCGCTACAGCCGCCACTTCAGCCTGATCGGCCTGTGGTATCCGCTGCGCGGCGTGGACCCTGCCCTGAGCGCGTTGCGCGATGCACTAAGCCCGCTTCCGCATCGCGTCGAACAGCGGCGACGCTCCAAGTTCCCGGTGATCCTGATAGACAGCACCTCGGGCAATGCGGTACGTGGCGAGGACAGGGACAACCCTGCACCGCAGACAGAAATCACTGCGTCCAGGCCGGCGGCATCAGGACCGCCACAGCGCGGTGATTGATCGGGCAGCAATCGCTAGCGGCCTGCATTCGCGGAGGCCGCTTGAAAAGAGCTGGCAGCACTAACTCTTGAAGGCTGTCTCGGTAGCGGTCACGTCCTGGCGTCGTCCGGATGCAACTGAACTTTCAGGGTGAAAGGCTGCTGGTCGCTGGTTGAGATCCATGCCCACCGACCATTTCGACTGGTCCTTGCCCGCCCACCGTCGCGGGACCCTTGGCGGCATGGATGCCGCCACGGAGCTACAAGGACGTACTTGCAGCGTGCCCTGCGATGGTGGGCGGGCAAGGGCCCTGCAGCAACGGAGCAGACCATCCGCTCTGCGCCGTTGCTGCGGGTATTGAGCAATCAGGTAGCGACGACTGCATCTTTCGTATCGTGATTGCTTGGTTCTCTTCAAGCCTGGTCGAGGGCGCGGCGCCCTCACCGCTCGCGAGACACGCCGTGAATCCGTCCATGGAGGCTCGATGGCGGCATCCATGCCGCCAACGGTCCCGCAATCGGTGAGGACACCACGCCAGACAGTTGGCTGGTGGTTTTGTTGAAAAGCAAACACACCGCGTCGCCAGCTTGCCAGTCGCTGTTGAGATCCATGCAGACCGACCATCTCGACTGGTCCTTGCCCGCCCACCGTCGCGGGACCCTTGGCGGCATGGATGCCGCCACCGAGCCTTATCTGTTGGAATTCTGCCAGTGTGGGTGTCGAGAGCCGACGTGGGCCACCGTGAGAGCCTAGATCCTTGCCGATCGTCTTGTAGCAGGGTGCCCACGTCGGTATCTCCCCTGTGTCGCCCGAACAGTTGCCGGAGTTGACGCTCGTAGACGTAAGGCTGGGCAGGCAGGGGAGCTCTCGACCCTTCAAGCCTAACGGAGTTCGCTATGAATGGCATCGGGATTGATGTGTCCAAGGCCATGTTGGATGTGGCCGTCCATTGCGGCCCTTTCGCACGGTTTCACAACACCCCTGCCGGTCACAGAAAGCTGTTGTCCTGGCTGGCCAGGCGGGAAGCTGGCCAGATTATCCTGGAGGCCTCTGGCGGTTATGAGCAGCGGGTGCTGGATGCCCTGTTCGACGCCGGTCACCAGGTCGTGCGGGCCGATGCGCGGCGCTGCCATGCCTTCGCTGCTGCCACCGGTGTGTCGGCAAAAACAGATCGCCTGGATGCGGCGAATCTGGCCTGCATGGCCGCCACGCTGGAGCTGCGTCCCTATCAGCCGATGGAACCTTGGCGGCGAAAGCTACGCGAGTTCGTGCGCGCACGACAGCAGCTCGTGGACCTGACGATGAGCGCAGAAAACCAGTTGGAACACGTAACAGAGACGACGTTGCGCCGCGCATTGCAGGCCAACATCAACCAGATGAAAAAGAACTGCCTGCGATTGGAAAAGCACATTGCCGAACAGGTCCGCCAGCAACCGCAATTGGAGGCGATGCGCGCGTTCAAAGGCGTGGGAGCGACCCTGCAAGCCGTGATCGCCAGCTATTTGCCAGAGCTAGGAACCCTCGATGGCAAGGCCATTGCCAAGCTGGTCGGCGTCGCCCCCATCGCCCACGACAGCGGCAGCATGCGCGGCGTCCGCCGGATCCGCGGCGGGCGCATAGAGGTACGCAACGTGCTGTACATGGCGTGCCTGTCGGCCATCAGCACGAGCCACGGATCCGTGAGTTTTATCGGTCCCTGCGAGCACGCGGCAAGCCAGGCAAGGTCGCCGTCGTGGCGGCGATGCGCAAGATGCTGGTCATCCTCAACGCCCGCGCCAGAGACACTCTAGCTGGAGTGGCCCAAGCCATCCCGACCTGAGTGTCCATGCGCTGGACGGGGCGACGGCTGCCGACCAGCGGCCGGTACCACCGTGCCCGGCTTATGGACTAGCCAGAGCCACTCCAACAACACAGTTGCTACATGGACGTACTTGCGGCGTGTCCTGCGATGGTGGGCGGGCAAGGGCCCTGCAGCGAAGGCGCAGACCATCCGCTCTGCGCCTGATCTGTCCGTCATGAGCAATCAGGTCGAGATGCCTGCATCGTGCTTATAGCGATCGCTTGGCGATGTTCAAGTCCGGTCGAGTGCGCGGTGCCCCCACCGCACCAGACAGTGGGCCGGCGGTCTTGTTGAAGAGCAAAGACACCGCATCGCCAGCGTGCTAATCGCTGGTTGAGATCCATCCAGAGCCACCATTTCGACTGGCCCTGCAGCCAAGCAACAGATCCGGCGCGCTACAACCGTCCGCACCACCTGTTGAGGCAACAGGCCAATGCGCCTCAGCGCCGTTCGGACGATCCCGTTGGGCAAGCGCGAACACTCACCACAACACGCCATCCACCGGCTGCATCGGCTCCGGCGCCTGCTCGCCGATGGCCTGCAGCGCATCGATTTCGACCGTGCGGCACATGGTGTCCAGCGGCAGATCGTGGATGGTGTTGGCAAATGGGTCGACCAGCTCGTCGCCGATCTTGAGTACGGCCAGGAACATCAGCCCGGCCACTGTCGATCCCACCGGCGTGGCGTACTGCAACGTCTCCACCAGGCCGATCGGCAGCAGCACGCAGAACAGCCGCGTAAACAGGTTGGGATAGAAGCGATATTGATACGGCAGCGGCGTATTTTTCAGGCGTTCCATCCCGCCCTGCGCATTGGCGATGTCCACCAGGATGCGCTCCACGCTGGCCTGCTGGATGCTGTCGATCCAGCCATCACGTCGCGCCTGCTCCACACTGCGTCCGGTGGTGTCGAGCAGACCGTTGGCCACGTTGGTACGCGTGACTATCGCGGCCACTTCATCGGCGTCCAGGCGCGGCTCCAGGGCCATCGCAACCGGTAGGCGACGCAGCTGGCAGCGCAATGCGTTGACATAGGCGATCTGTCGCAGCGCAATCGTGCGCCCCAGCGCTGCAGCTTCCGGCGCGGACAGGATGCTCACACTCAGACGCACCAGGTTGCGCGATGCGTTGATCATCTGGCCCCACAGCACCCGCCCTTCCCACCAGCGTTGATAGGTGGAATTGGCGCGAAAGCCCAGAAACAACGCCAACGCCGAACCGAAGATGGTCAACGGCAAGGCAGGCGCCCGGAATGGCAGCACGTAATAGATGATCGTGATCAATACGTCCCAGACGAACAAGACGGCCAGAGTCCGCCAGACCTGGTTGAACACATCCGCCACACGCGGTTTGACATCGATGATCAAGGCTCACTCCGTGGATCGATAGCGCGTGCCGCGATGACGCGCATCCGGTGCGTGGATGCCATCGCTAGCGCACTCAAGCGCGGCGAGTGTGCCGTTGCAGCGGTGCAAGCGCGGTGAGGGAAGCACGCGCGCAGGCGCATGGCTCGCTTACGGCATCCAGTCCAGCAATTGGTCCAGGCGCCGATGCGGATCGTCCTGCTGCAACAGCGATAGACGTTGTTGCTCGGTCAGCGGCAACAGCTCGGCCAGCCGCCACCCCACCCACGCAGACTGATCCAGCAGGCCCGGGCCCACCGATGCGAATTCGCCACCGACCTGCTCGAGCATGCGCTCCAGCACGGTTGCCAACAGGCCATGCTCGGGGCGCAATTCGTCGTCGGGATCGGGCTCGCACCAGCTCACCTCGCCCACCACCAGACCGTTGTCGCGGATACGCGAGCGCTGTACATGAAAGCGCCGCGTGCCACGCAGCCGCAGCACCAGCACCCCATCGGCCCCGACATCGAAATCCTCGATGCGCACCTCGGTGCCAAACGCGGCCGGCGTCGCCGGTGCCCCGACTTCGTTGCCGTCCAGAATCAGGCACACACCGAAACTGGTGCCGTTGCGCCCGCATTCGCGCACCAGATCCAGGTAGCGGCGTTCGAACACGCGCAGCCCCATCGCAGCGCCGGGCAACAGCACGTTGTGCAGCGGAAACAGCGGCAGGGCGCTGGTTTCGGCACTGGCGGTGACCGGTGCCATCAGGACAACTGCGCCAGAAAACGACGCGGCGCACCATCGAACCCGCCGTTGGACATGAACACCACGTGGTCCCCCGGCTGCGCAATGTTGCCGAGTGTCTGCAGCAATGCGTCCACATCGTGCGCCACGCGTGCATCGCCACGCACCTGCGCGATGATCGGCGCCGCATCCCAGGGCAACTCGGGCCGATGCAGGAACACCACCGCATCGGCGTCGTGCAACGACGGCGCCAACGCCTGCGCGTGCGCGCCCAGCCGCATCGAGTTGCTGCGCGGCTCCATCGCCACCAGCACGCGCGCCGCACCCACTTTCGCGCGCAGCCCCTGCAAGGTGGTCGCAATGGCGGTGGGATGATGTGCAAAGTCATCGTAGACAGTGATGTCGCGCGCCCGGCCCAGCACTTCCAGCCGCCGCTTGACGCTCTGAAAACGTGCCAGCGCCGGCATCACCGTCGCCGGATCCACGCCCACCGCATGCACGGCCGCCAGGGCAGCCAGGCCGTTGAGTACGTTGTGCCGGCCCACCAGCGGCCAGCGCACCTGACCGATCTCCACGCCACGATGCAGTACCGCAAACACGCTGCCATCGGCTTCGATCAGGCGTGCACTCCACTCCAGCGTTGCGTCGAACCCGAAGCGTTCCACCGGCGTCCAGCAGCCCATCGCCAACACCTCGGCCAGGCGCGCGTCCTCGCCGTTGACGATCAGACGGCCACGCGCCGGTACCGTGCGCACCAGATGATGGAACTGGCGCTGGATGGCCGCCACGTCCGGGAAGATATCCGCGTGGTCGTATTCCAGATTGTTGAGGATCGCCACCAGCGGCCGGTATTGCACGAACTTGCTGCGCTTGTCGAAGAACGCGGTGTCGTACTCGTCGGCTTCCACTACGAATTCGCGCCCCTGGCCCAGCCGTGCCGACACGCCGAAATCTTCGGCCACCCCACCGATCAGAAAGCCCGGCGCACGCCCGGCCGCCTCCAGCAGGTAGCTCAGGATGGTGGTGGTGGTGGTCTTGCCATGGGTGCCGGCGACCGCAAGCGTGTCGCGGCCCGGCAGCACCCGCTCGGCCAGCCACTGCGCACCGGAGGTGTAGCGGCGGCCGGCATCCAGTACCGCTTCCACAGCCGGATTGCCACGCGACAGCGCATTGCCGATCACCACATCGGTGGCGTCCGGCGAGATGTTGGAGGGCGCGTACCCCTGCGTCAGCGCGATGCCCAGCGTTTCCAGCTGGGTGGACATCGGCGGATAGATGGCCTGGTCGCTGCCTTCCACCTGCCAGCCCAGCTCACGTGCCAGGGCGGCCACACCGCCCATGAAAGTCCCGGCGATGCCGAGGATGTGGAGTTTGGTCATGCCGTACATTGTCGCCGATCGCCGGAGTTGCGGGACATTCCAGTCCGCGCCACCTCTAGACGTCAGGAAACCCCTACCGTACTGTCGGGAATTTCCCGATATGCGAACTGCGTCACATCCATCACTATGCTGAACGCCAGTCGCAGCACCCTTTGGTCCTACTCCCCAAGAGGCCAAATCCCCAGGGAGCTCATGCTGTCGGGGCTCTGAGCAAGCCCATTACTGGCGTTATTCTGCCCCGGTCGTCTTGTACGACCGGGGTTTTTCTTTTGGGCGAACCGATTGCGAGCGCCAATAGCGGCGCGGCGGGCGTGGCGACTGTAAAGGACCGGGCCTTGCGCCCGGTCCGTGTCGACTCAGCGGCCGAGCGCCTTGCTGATGCGCTCCAGCACTTCATCCAGCGAGCCCACGCCATCCACGCGTGCCAGCTTGCCGCGCTGCTCATAGAAGCCGATTACCGGCGCGGTGGAATCGGTATAGACCTGCAGGCGCTTGCGCACCGATTCCGGGTTGTCGTCTTCGCGGCCTTCGGCCTTGGCGCGGCCGGCGATACGCTCGACCAGCAGCTCGCTGGCCACGTCCAGCTGTACCACCGCATCCAGCGGCTGACCGATCTTGCTGAGCAATGCATCCAGCGCATTGGCCTGGGCCACGTTGCGCGGGTAGCCGTCCAGGATGAAACCCTTGGCCACATCGGCCTGGCCCAGGCGCGCTTCCAGCATGCCGAGCAGGATGTCGTCGGAGACCAGGTCGCCGCGTGCCATCACTTCCTTGGCCTTCAGACCCAGCGGCGAGCCGGCGGCCACTTCGGCGCGCAACAGGTCGCCGGTGGAAATATGCGGGATGTCAAACGTGTCTTTGAGACGTGTCGCCTGGGTGCCCTTGCCCGAACCGGGCGGTCCCAACAGAACCAATCGCATCAGTGGACTCCACTTTCGAAAAAAAACGCGTTGCGGTTGGCGGCGTTAGACTCAAGCCTTCGCCAGCGCTGACCGTATGGTCGTGCAGCTTACCGCATCCGGGGAATGTCCCGGCACTGTCCCCTGCGCCATGTTTCCATGTGAGGAGCCTGTCCCCCTATGACCACTGGCAACTTGTTGTATGCCCAATCCGGCGGCGTCACCGCCGTCATCAACGCCACCGCCGCCGGCGTGATCACCGAGGCGCGTGCGCGCAAGGTCAAGGTGTTGGCCGCCCGCAACGGCATCCTGGGCGCGCTGCGCGAGGAGCTGATCGACACATCCAAGGAATCCGCCGCAGCCATTGCCGCCCTGGCGCAGACACCGGGCGGCGCCTTCGGCTCCTGCCGTTACAAGCTCAAGTCGCTGGAAGACGACAGCGCCAAGTACGAGCGCCTGCTCGAGGTGCTACGCGCGCACGACGTGCGCTGGTTCCTCTACAACGGCGGCAACGACTCGGCCGACACCGCCTGGAAGGTCTCGCAACTCGCCAAGGCCTACGGCTACCCGCTGCACTGCATCGGCGTGCCCAAGACCATCGACAACGACCTGGCGGTAACCGACACCTGCCCCGGCTTCGGCTCGGCGGCCAAGTACACCGCGGTATCGGTGCGCGAGGCCGCACTGGATGTCGCCGCCATGGCCGACACCTCCACCAAGGTCTTCATCTATGAAGCGATGGGCCGCCACGCCGGCTGGCTTGCCGCCGCGGCAGGCCTGGCCGGGCAAGGCCCCGACGACGCACCGCAGATCATCCTGCTGCCCGAACGGGCCTACGATCAAACCGCGTTCCTGGCCAAGGTGAAGCAGGTGGTGGACAAGGTCGGCTGGTGCGTGGTGGTGGCCAGCGAGGGCATCCAGGACGCGCACGGCAAGTTCGTCGCCGATGCCGGCGGTGCGGCCGACTCGTTCGGCCACGCACAACTCGGCGGCGTCGCCTCGTTCCTGGCAGCGCAGGTCAAACAGGAACTCGGCTACAAGGTGCACTGGACGCTGCCCGACTACCTGCAACGTTCCGCACGCCACCTCGCATCCAAGACCGATTGGGAACAGGCGCAAGCCGTCGGCAAGGCCGCCGTGCAATACGCGCTCAAGGGCATGAATGCCGTCATCCCGGTGATCGAACGCGTCAGCGATGCCCCGTACCGCTGGAAGATCGTGCCCGCCCCCCTGCACAAGGTGGCAAACCATGAAAAGAAGATGCCGCCCAGCTTCCTGCGCAAGGACGGATTCGGCATCACTGAGAAGGCGCGCCGCTACTTCGCTCCGTTGATCAAGGGCGAAGCCCCGCTGGCCTACGGTAGCGATGGGTTGCCCAAATACGTCAGCCTGAAGAATGTGGCGGTGACGAAGAAGTTGCCGGTGTGGGAGGGCTGAGCTCAGGCAGGCGGCTCTGCTCCTGGGGCCGATGCGTCGGCACCAGGATCGACAGACGCTGGCATACGGTGGCGTCGGTAACGCAGTTTGATGGTCCGTCGATATCGGCCTTTCCCTTTCAGGGACGCCTTCAGGCTAGACCAGTAGCAGGCAGCCGAGCGGCGCGCCGATGTTTTCGCATTGCAGCTCGGCGCCAGGACGCCGGCAGCGACAGATGCCCACCCAGCTGTGTCTCGCGCCTCGATCCGGCGAGCGGCGTTATGGCGCCATCCCCACGTTGATGCCCAGCGTGATCCATCCGCGTGGTGCGTTGAGACGGTCACGGCCGGCGACCAGATCGATGCTGGATGCCTTGCCGACCAGCCTGCGCAGTCCGACTTGCCCCCCCTGCCCGCGATGATCGTCGACGAACGCCTCGCCCAGCACGATCCATGGCGCGGTGACGGTGCGCTCGACTCCGATACCGGCATTGGTAGTGTCTGGCCCGGCATGGGATGCAACGAGGCCGGCATTGAGGTGGAGTCGCGTGGCCGCGGCCTCGCCGAATGACCAGGTCAACGGCACCGTGATGTAGCTGGCACGTTGGTGTGGATCCTGCCACGACCGTTGCATGCCCACTGACAACGCCAGGCCCAGGACGTGGTGATCGGGATCGCGCAGGACCCGCTTTGCGCCGATATCCACGGACGTCGCACCGTGCCGCATAGTGCTGAGGCCCATGGCGATCTCCGTGCCAGCGACATTGCAAGCCGGCACCAGCGTGCTTGACGCACTGGCCGGCATCGCCCGCCACCACGCCTCCAACTGACACTGGCCACGCGGCGTAACGCTCGCATCGTCGACGACCATGCTGGCCGCTGCACGCGCCGACAACGGATGCCACAGCGCGAGGGCCACCAGCAGCACGGGGAAATGACGCAATTGCTTCATGCGGGTTATTCGATAAAGACGCACTGGACCGCCATCGACGTGACACAGACCGCCGGCTCGGCATCGCAACAGGCAGGTCCAGACACGTCGCCGGGCCTGGCCCTGCCTGGCAGCAGGCATCAACCGGGCATTGGGTTGGCGTTACTGCCAGGGAATGGGCCGTCTGATGAGGGGGCTTCCCTGCTCCACGGGCGCGCCAGAGGCGGTATCACTGCAGTCACCCAGCCTTACCTCACTGGCAGGCTTTGCCTTCCATGACTTGCTGCGCGGCGAACATCGGCACCTGCGGCATCTTGCCTGCGGCTGCCTGCTGCTTGGCGTCTTCCAGATAGATGCGCGATTGGCCCTGGCCATCGAGTTGCGGCTTGGCGTCCACCGGCTTGCGCCAGATGCGCACCACTGCCTGCTGAGTTGGGCAGGCGGCGCTGGGGACGCGGATCACGTCGTTGTAAATCCAGCCCGACGCGACGCTGGGAGCGGCCTTGGCGTAGTCAACGAAGCGTGCGCGGGGCTGGCAGTTGGGGCTGCTCCGCACGACAGACAAGGTGTACGGCTGCGCGGCGTTGCCGGTGAACACGCCTTCGAGGCGTGCACAGGCTTCCGGGATCTGTCGCAAGGTATGCACGGCACCGACAGCTTGCGCGGTACCGGGCGCACGCGCCTTCAACTCTGGCGCAGGCTCTGCGGCGAATGCGCTGCCGGTCAGCAGCAGGGTGGCAAGCAGCGCGGCATGCCTGGACGCGGTAGGGTTCGACATGGAGACTCCTGGATCGGCTCGATCACGTTGGCCGCAGGCTGTCACGCGGCAACTGAACCACGCGCCAAAACCCTGAGGGTGGCAGGTCTGCAAGTCGCGGCGCATACTCGGTCGCGATCCGGCCACCTGAACATCGCGACGCGCATTGTGGCCCTTGCGGCCGTCGAGTCCGTATTGGCTGTCACTCGTCGTGTGCATCGCCCCTGGTTCATCCCGACCGGATGACATCCATTCTCTGGGAGGGGTCATGCTGGAACACTACGGGTTGTTGCTCGCGCTGGGTTGTGCGGTCTTGGCAATCGTCTATGGAATCGTGTCGGCGCGCTGGGTGGTCGCCCAGCCGAGCGGCAACACGCGAATGCAGGAGATCGCCGCGGCGATCCAGGAAGGTGCGCGCGCGTATCTCAACCGGCAGTACCTCACCATCTCGATTGCCGGTGGTGTGCTGTTCGTGTTGGTCGGACTTTTTCTGAGCTGGTACACCGCAATCGGGTTCGCACTGGGTGCCGTGTTGTCGGGGCTGGCCGGCTATATCGGAATGAATGTCTCGGTGCGTGCCAATGTGCGCACCGCCGAGGCCGCGCGGCAGGGGATCGGCAAGGCGATGGATGTGGCTTTCCGCGGCGGCGCGATCACCGGGATGCTGGTGGTGGGGCTGGGCCTGCTCGGCGTGGCCGGCTACTACGCGGTGCTGCAGGCCATGGGACTGCCGTTGGAGCAGAACCTGCATGCATTGGTCGGGCTGGCCTTCGGGTCGTCGTTGATTTCGATCTTCGCGCGCCTGGGCGGCGGCATCTTCACCAAGGGCGCGGACGTGGGTGCGGATCTGGTCGGCAAGGTCGAAGCCGGCATTCCCGAGGACGACCCGCGCAACCCGGCGGTGATTGCGGACAATGTCGGCGACAACGTGGGCGACTGCGCCGGCATGGCCGCGGATCTGTTCGAGACCTATGCGGTCACCGTGATCGCCACCATGCTGCTCGGCAGCCTGACGCTGGCCGAGGCCGGCCCGCACGCCGTGCTGTATCCGCTGGTGCTCGGTGGCGTGTCGATCATCGCGTCGATCGTGGGCGCAACGTTCGTCAAGGTCAAAGCCGGTGGCTCGATCATGGGAGCGCTTTACAAGGGCGTGATCGTGTCCGGCGTGCTGGCTGCGCTGGCCTACTGGCCGATCACCCAATCGCTGATGCGCGACAACCTCCATGGCGCTGCCGCATTGTATGCCTGCGCGCTGATCGGCCTGGTGCTTACCGGGCTGATCGTGTGGATCACCGAGTACTACACGGGCACGCAATACACACCGGTGCAGCACGTTGCAGCGGCGAGTACCACCGGCCACGGCACCAACATCATCGCCGGACTCGGCATCTCCATGAAGTCCACCGCGCTACCGGTCATTGCGGTGTGCGCGGCCATCTGGGGTGCATTCCACTTTGGAGGCCTGTACGGCATTGCGATCGCCGCCACGGCAATGCTGTCGATGGCCGGCATGATCGTGGCGCTTGACGCCTATGGCCCGATCACCGACAACGCCGGTGGCATCGCGGAGATGGCCGAGCTGCCGCCGGAGGTGCGCGATATCACCGACCCGCTGGATGCGGTGGGCAACACCACCAAGGCGGTCACCAAGGGGTATGCGATCGGCTCGGCCGCACTTGCAGCGCTGGTGTTGTTTGCCGACTACACCCACAACCTGCAGGCAGCCAATCCCGGCCAGGTTTTCGCCTTCGACCTGTCCGACCACACGGTGATCATCGGATTGCTGATCGGTGGATTGATTCCGTATCTGTTCGGTGCGATGGCGATGGAAGCAGTCGGCCGCGCTGCAGGTGCAGTGGTGGAAGAGGTACGCCGCCAGTTTCGCGAAATCCCCGGCATCATGGCCGGCACCGCCAAGCCGCAATACGACCGTGCGGTGGACATGCTGACCCGCTCGGCCATCCGCGAAATGATCGTGCCTTCGCTGTTGCCGGTCGTGGTTCCGGTCGTGGTCGGATTACTGCTCGGACCACGCGCGCTGGGCGGTTTGCTGATCGGCACGATTGTCACCGGCCTGTTCCTGGCAATTTCGATGACGACCGGCGGCGGCGCCTGGGACAATGCCAAGAAGTACATCGAGGATGGTCACTTCGGCGGCAAGGGCAGCGAGGCGCACAAGGCGGCAATCACCGGCGACACCGTGGGTGACCCTTACAAGGACACCGCAGGGCCGGCCATCAACCCGTTGATCAAGATCATCAATATCGTGGCCCTGCTGCTGGTGCCGCTGCTGTAGGCAGGTGGTCACCGGGGTTGCGTGACCTAGCGCCACGTTACCGGCTGCACAGGCCGCAGGCACGGAGCCTGCGGCCTGTGCAAACCCTATGGCGATCAACGGCAACGCTTGGAGCGCCAGGACGGAGGCAGGGTCCCTGCCCGCGCCTGCGTCCAGGCAGGGCCGACCCGCATGACGATGGTCCCGTCGTGTCACCACTCACCTGCCGCCGGACACGCGGCTCTGACTGGAGAGCCCTGACTTGCCCAAAAGGCGCGCGCCGCGACCATCGGTCACAGGCAGCCGATCAAACCGTCGTAAATCGGCGGTGCGCCGCCCGGCAACGGTTCGAACAGCGGATTGGTCACCGCCAACGTGCGATACAGCTCGTCCAGGTGGGTACCGGCCTTCAAGGGCGCCGTGCAACGCCAGACTCGGCTATTCGAACGCAGGTAGCCACTGCCAGGGTCGACGCTGACCTCGCTGGCACCGAAGGTCCAGATGCAGCTACGCACCACGCCGGTGACGCGGTGGACCGAGCAGCGAAAGCGTAGCGGTTGGTAGTCGCTGAATTCGCCACCGCAGAAGGTGTCGCCGCAGATGTCGTCGAAATCCCGGTCGAGCCGCTGCTCCAGATCGATGAACGGCTCCCAGCCCTCGCCGTTGGCCGGCCAGTCCACCGCATCGACGTACGTTAGCGGCGGTGTTGCCGCGGCGGCAACCTGTGCAGCGAGAGACAGCAGCAAGACGACGAGCAAACGCGTGAGCCTGGTCATGACGATTTCCCGAGCGGTGGATGAGCCTGCAGCCTGCGCCGCCGGCCCGTTCGCAACGATCGGGAAGCCACTCGCGATGAATGCGGGCTATGCCGCATCGCCCCCTCAGAAGACTGCCCATTCAGTGTCGCTGCAGCGCAACAGCCGAACGCGTAGAATCGCGCTCCACACACTGCTGACGTCTCGGAGCTACCCGCATGGGCCTTGAACTGGTCACCTCTGGCAAGAATCTGCCGGAAGAAATCAATGTAGTCATCGAAATCCCCAAGGATTCGGAACCGGTCAAGTACGAAGTGGACAAGGCCAGCGGCGCGATCTTCGTGGACCGCATCCTGTCGACCCCGATGCGTTACCCCTGCAACTACGGCTACGTGCCCAACACCCTGTGCGGCGATGGCGACCCGGCCGATGTGCTGGTGGTGCTGCCGCTGCCGCTGGTCCCGGGCTCGGTGGTGCGTTGCCGTCCGGTCGGCGTGCTGCGCATGAGCGACGAAGCGGGCAGCGACGAAAAGATCCTGGCGGTGCCGATCGAGAAGATCTTCTCCGGCTACGCGCACATCGAAGACATCAACCAGGTCTCCAGCCACTGGATGGAGCGCATCGGCCACTTCTTCGAGCATTACAAGGACTTGGAGAAGGGCAAGTGGGTCAAGCTCGACGGTTGGGGCGGCGCGGCCGAGGCCAAGCGCATCCTGGTCGAGTCGGTCGAACGCTATAATTCCGACGCGCCCTGAGCCGTTGGCTGTGACACTGCTCCGCACTGCGGAGCGACCGGGATCACGCTTTTGCCGTGATCCCGGTGACCGCCTTCGGCAGATTGGGTACATTTGCCGACTGCGTTTGGCCGGCGTCCGCCGCCGGTGACTTCTGGGGAAGTGTCTTGCGTATTCTGTTTGTTGGGGACGAAGCCAGTCTTCCGTCCGACCTGATCGACTATGTCGCCGATCTCGGCGATCAGTGGCAGGCGCAGCAGGTGGCCGATGGAAATTCGGCGATCGAAGCTGCCGCGTTGTCGCCGTTCGATGCGGTCATCGTTGCACCGGTGTTGCCGGACCTGACTGCCGCCACCTTGCTGGGGCAGATCCGCACCTTGCGCCCGGACACCATCCGGATCGCGCTGATCGATGCGCAGGATGGCCAGCGCACGCCGCCGGCCCGCATCATCGGCGTGGCCCATCGTTTCCTGCCGATGCCACTGGCCCCGGAAGTGCTGCTCGAGGCGGTAACCAGCCTGGAAGAATTGCGCGACCTGCTCAGCAACCCGCGCTTGCGCGCTGCCATCGGTCGCATCGAAAAACTGCCCTCGCCGCCGCATCTGTATCTGAGTCTGATGCACGCGCTGGAAGAAGACGATGGCGCCGATGCGGCCGACATCGCCAAGTTGATCGCCGGCGACCCGGCGATTGCGGCCAAGGTGCTGCAATTGTGCAATTCGGCGTTCTTTTCCGGCGGCCGCAGCATCACCGACCTGCGGACCGCGGTAACCCGTCTGGGCGTGGCGACCTTGCGCGATCTGGTGCTGGCCAGCGAAGTCTTCTCGGTACAGACATTGACCCCGGCCGAGCGTAGCGCGATGCAGCGTCGCGCCCTGCTCTCTTCGCGACTGGCAGCAAAGGTGTTGCCACCGACCAGTGCAGAGTTGGGGTCCACGGCGGCCCTGCTGGCCGATATCGGCCTGCTGCTGCCCGGCGTGCGCGACGAGCGCGAGCCGCTGCTGGAAGGCGGCGACGAGCGCCTGGGCCACACCGAAGCCGGCGCGTATCTGCTGGGCCTGTGGGGCCTGCCGATGCCGATCATCGAGGCAGTGGCGTTCCATCGGCATCCGCAGCGCTCCAGCCTGCGCAGCTTCTGGGTCACCGGCGCGGTGCACGTGGCCACCGCCCTGGCCAGCGGCGAAGCGGTGGACGAAGAGTATCTGTCCAAGGTGGGCGTGATCACCCGCCTGCCGGCCTGGCGCGAGCAGGCCGATACCTTGCTGGGGCTTGCCGAGGCATAAGCGGCGGCGGTAAACGCAGCGATTGAAGGATGAAAGGCGCGATGACATCGCGCCTTTTTCTTTGGCGTTTCGCCACAGCGTGACGCGGGCAGGATGCACGACGCGCATCTGCAGGGCGCCGGCCTGCAGGGTCAGCAACTCCGCGCGTGGCAGGACCCAACGGACATGCAGACCCTGCAATGATGCAGCCGAATCCATCCCAACGCGGTAGCGATTGGCCTTTGGACCAAGCATGGCACCAGCCATGGCTTCAGGCACCTGCGGTGGTGACGCTGGTAACCGGCATCAGTCCATATCGGACTGCTCGTACGCAGTCGGATGCTAGTAAATCCCCCACGCACCGCAGTGGTGTGCGCAGCAAGCCCTCCACAGGCGCTGGAGCAGCGCGTACGCATCGCACCGGAGATGCAGCAGCTTGGCGCTCACCAGCGCGCCTCATAGGCCCGCCGCACGGAAGGCACGCTCAGTGGCGGGCACAAAAAAAGCGGGCCTTTCGGCCCGCTTTCTTTCGACACACTTACATCGCTTCGATGATCAGAAGCGCTGGTTGTACTGCACGAACAGGAAGCGGTCGTAGTCGAGCATCGGATCGATCGCCGCGGTGCTGCTGTTGGTGATCGAGTAGGTGATCGGCGGCTGCTTGTTCCAGATGTTGCGGGCGCCGACGGTCACGCTGCCATCCCACGGAGCCTGCCAGGTGACCGAGACGTCCTGGTAGGAGATCGAGCCCTTCTTGTTGGAACCGGTGCCGCCGCCCCAGCCCGGATTCGGCGTCTGGTAGTTCGGGTTGTTGCACTCGATGCCTGCCGCTGCATCCCAGCAGTAATCACGGAAACCGCCGTAGTAACGCAGGTTCCAGTTGGCCGACAGCGAACCCAGCGACCAGTCCAGACCCAAGGTGGCACGCACGCGCGGGAAGTTCCAGTAACCGGCCGCGTTTGCCCACTCGGCGCCGGCTTCCGCCTGCGACTTGTAGGTTGCCAGGTAGTTGGTGTCCAGGTTGACGGCGAACTTGCCGTAGGCGGTTTCCGGCATGCGGTAACGCACGCCGAAGTTGTAGCCTTCGGTTTCCAGACGACCCAGGTTGACGTTGCCGCGGCTCAGCGTGGTGACCTGACCGCTGATCGGGTCGCGACCGTAGTCGGCACAGTAGCTGGCCAGGTTGTTGAGGTAGCAGTTGTTCAACACATCATTGGCAGTGAGCGAAGTGATGATGTTGGAGATCGAAATGCGATACCAGTCCAGCGAGAAATCCAGACCCTGCACCCAATGCGGGCTGTACACCATGCCCACGGTACGGGTGATGCTGTATTCCGGCTCCAGCTCGGCGTTGCCCACGCCCGAATTGAACGGCGCGTTGCCCTGCACGTCGCGACGGGTCACCGGGTTGCCCGCGGTGTCGGTCTGACGGTAACCGGCCGGCAGGCCTTCGCCGGCGCAGCGTGCTGCCACGCCTGCGTTGCCCAGCGAGCCGAAGGTCGCATCACACGGATCGGTGAAGGTATCGAACGTCTGCGAACCGCCACCGAAGGTGTCCGACAGGGTCGGCGCACGGAAACCGGTGCCGTAGGTACCACGCACCAGCAGGTCGTCGATCGGCTTCCAGGTGAAGCTGAACTTGCTGTTGGTGGTGTCGCCGAAACGGCTGTAGTTGCTGTAGCGCGCAGCCACGTCGAACGACAGTTCCTTGGCGCCCGGCAGATCCTTCAACACCGGGATCAACAGCTCCAGGTAGGCTTCATTGGTCTGGTAGCGACCTTCGGTGGCCTGTGCAGCCAGGTCGGTGGTGTAACCGGCGCTGGACAGCTGATCCGGATAGTCGTAACCGCTGATTTCGCGGTGCTCGACGCCTGCGGCGAAGCCCAGCTCACCGGCCGGCAGATCGAACAGGCCACCGGTGACGTTGGCGGTCCACTGCTTGCTCAGGCTCTGCTGCGTTGCCTGACCCAGCGCATTGATGTACTGCAGCGCGTTCGGCGTGGAGGCCGACGGGCCACCCAGGATGTTGAACGGGGTGCACTGGCCCAGCGCATTGCTGGTACCCAGGGCGATCGGAGCCGCTGCGGTACCGCACTGCACCTGACCCTGCGCATTGAGGAACGAAGGACCCAGTGCCTTCTGCAGCGCCAGCAAGTTGATGTTGCCGCGCGACACCTGCGTCACATCGTACTTGTTGTAGTTGAAGCCCACGTCCCAGTTCCAGCCGTGGCTACCAACGTCGAATACGCCTTCCAGCGCCGCATCGAAATGCAGGGTCTTGACGTTGCTTTCGGTGGTGCGCGGCAGTTCGATGGTGCGGCGGAACCAGCTGGTGATGTCCTGGCCGACCGGGTTGTAGTAGCTGCTGCCACTGATGGCGACCGGGAACTGCGGCTGCGAAGACGCCTGCAGCGGGTAGCCGGCGATCTGACGGTTCGAGTCGCGCTCGGAGTACATCGCAGTCGACTTGAAGGTCAGGCTGTCGGTCAGGTTGTAGCTGCCGGTGGTGAAGATCGACTTGTTGCGGCTGGACTGCTGCAACATCATCTGGTCGACGGAGTTGTAGTAGTCGTCGGTGGTGATGTCGTTGTGGTAGTTGGCGATGTTGCGCGAATCCGCACCCACGCCACGGCCGTCGAACGAACCGGTGTGGTTGAGGATGTAGGTTTCGCCGTTAGAGGTGAAACGGCCCCACGGACCGGTCGCGCTCAGGCTGTCTTCGATGTGGTTCGGGCCGGCCGAATAACGGGTCAGCGCGCGATCCTTGGCCCACACCGGATCTTCATTGGTGTAGTTGGCACCGAACACCAGCGAGGCACGGTCGGTGGTGGTGCCGGCGGTGAAGGAGTACTGCTCCTTGGAACCGTCGCCACGACCGTTCTGGCCGAAATACGCCGACGCTTCCGCGCCGTCATAGTTCTGGCGCAGGATGATGTTGACCACACCGGCAACGGCATCGGAGCCGTAGATCGCCGAGGCGCCGTCCTTCAGGACTTCGATGCGCTCGATCAGCGAGCTGGGAATGGTGGACATGTCGGTCAGGCCGTTCAGGCTGCTGGTCCAACGCTTGCCGTTCACCAACACCAGGGTGCGGTTTTCGTTCAGGTTGTAGAGATTGACGTACTGGCCGCCCTGTTCCGGGTCCGAGGTCAGCACGGCAGCCTTGCTGTAAGTCTGCGTGCCGGCAATCGACAGGTTCTGGAGGATATCGCCAACGCTCACCAGGCCGGACTTCTGGATGTCCTGCTGGGTAACGGTGAACACCGGCTGTGCGGTTTCGACGTCGACCGAGCGAATGCGCGAGCCGGTGATTTCGATGCGGTCCAGCGTCGTGGTCGACGGGGCGGCGGACTGCTCTTGTGCATTGGCGGCAAAAGCCGGCGTCAACGCGATCGCAATACCGGCGGGCAAAAGGCCCAGCCGCACTGCGGAAGTGCGAAGGTTCATCAATCTCTCCAGGGTTCGTTAGTGGCGCGTTAAGCGCCCCTGTGCAAATTACGATTGCGTGAACGCCGTCGCTTTGCGCGTCACGTTACGTGGCTTTGCCGAATCTGGCGGATTGGTCGCCTGGTCGCGGTAGTGCGATGCGGAGACACCAAAGCGCGCACGAAATGCACGCGCAAAACTGCAGCAATTGTCGAAGCCGCTGGCGGCTGCCACTTCGCCGATCATCATCGAGGTATCGCGCAACAAGTCGGAGGCGCGCTCCAGGCGCAAGCGGGCCGATAAGGCCTGCGGGCTCTCTTCGTACAGGCTCTGGAAGGTCTTGGAGACATACCAGCTGGAGAAGTTGGTCAGCTGCGCCAGTTCGCTGATGCGTACTACCCGGTCGCTGTTGCCTTCCAGGTACAGCCGCGCACGCTGCATGCGACCGAACACCTGACGGCGGCGGCTACGCGAGCGACCTGGGCAACGCTGCTCTTGTTCGATGAAGTCGCGCTGCATCGCCGCCAGGTGCAGCAACAACGGGCGCGCGGACGCGCCACCGTTCTGCAGGGCCGCATTGCGCCAGAGCCGTAACGCGATGCGCAGATCGCTGCGCGACAAGTGGCTGCGCCCCGGGTAGAGCGTGGCATCGGTCAACTCGGCCAGCGACTGCAGGCTGTCGCCATCCAGGCTGACGCCCACGCACAGGGCACTGCGATCGGCCTGCACGGTGGGGTGCGAATCCTTGTCGAAGGCAATCCAGTCGCCGGCACGCAAACGGAAGCGGCCCTCTTTGGATTCCACCCAGGCACGGCCGCGCAGCTGCACCCACAGCGTGAAGGTGGCGGACGTCGTGCGGATGCTGCCCAGACGCGACACTGCCAGACACGTGGTCGAGGTCGACTCGCCGGCGCCGTCCAATGACAGCGCGAGCCC
Source organism: Xanthomonas sp. NCPPB 1068 (assembly GCF_041479385.2). Lineage (NCBI taxonomy): Bacteria > Pseudomonadati > Pseudomonadota > Gammaproteobacteria > Lysobacterales > Lysobacteraceae > Xanthomonas > Xanthomonas sp. NCPPB 1068. The sequence goes on from NZ_CM192986.1 coordinate 3,823,286, forward strand.
GCGATCGGCAGTGATGACCTGTTGCATGTTGGCAGCCCCGTTTACAAAAGAGGGCGTAGTGTTTTGCCGAATCTGGCGTGAGTCAGGAAGTTCCGACGAAGGTGTGCCGAAATCGATCCGAAGCCTTTCCGAATAAATTACGAGGCGACTTTTCTCAATATCGTCAACAAGTTGGATATGAAGCCGACAGAGACTGACGAACGTTCGGGCAGTGCCATATAGGCGATCGAACTGCCGTCCTCTTCCGCCAGCGCGACATACATCGCGCCGCTGCGCTGGTCGAGGCTGAAACCGTTGATGGTGGTGAACTTCGCTACGTCCAGGCATTGCGCATGCTGGCTGCGCAGCTCGCTGTCATGCGTCGCGCAACTGTCACTGGACGACAGGTAGTGCACCTGGCCATTGGCTCCGGGCGCCCAGCTGCGATACCGCCAACGCGTCGGCTGCTGCGGGTCCACCGGCCGCAGCGTATCGGCCGCCAGCGTCGGCGCGATCTGCCACAGCCCGCCGCCACTCAGATGCGTGAACAGCACCTGCCCGCTGACCCGGTCCAGCCGTAGCTGCGACACGTCCGCCAGCGTGGCCAGCGCGCGCCACGGCGTACTGCGGCGGTCGTACAGCGTGGCGAAGGTGTGGCCATCGTCGGCCGCAGCCACGACCAGCAAGCGATCAGGATCGGGAAGATGGATCGCCTGCAACGGCCGCGCCTGGGGCACCGCAAGGCGCACGGCCTTGCCAGTCCCCGGGGTCACTTCGAACAGCGCCGCATGCCCGTCGGCATCGCTGCCGCTGACCAGCACCTTGCGCGAGTCGGCGGACCAATCCGCCGCCTGCCGCGCATCTGGCCGCAGGCCTTCGATCAGCCGCACCGAGCTGGGCTGGGTGACGTCGCCCCACCACAGCCCATATGCACCGGAGCGGTTGGAGGCGAAGATGAGTTGGCGACCGTCCGGCGCGATCATCGGCTGGTCATCGCGCCCGCTGGAGGGAAACAGGCGGCGCCGGATGTAGCCGCCATTCATGGGGTCATGAATGACCTGATACACACCAAACTGCGGCTTGCGCTGCACGAAGACCAGGTGGTCGTGCGCCACGTCCGGCGCCTGCGCATCGTCCACGCCCAGGTCATGCAGGCTGCGATCGACCAGATCCAGCCGATACAAACGCGCCTCGCTATCCACGCGGCGCCCGAATACCAGCCCGCTCCCGTCGCGTAACCAGCTCCAACCGCGAATATCGGCATTGTCATGCGTCAACCGCTCGGCGGTGCCGCCCTGCGCAGGCATCCGCCACAGGTCGCCAAGCTGCGGGTTGCGCAGGAATACGATCCACTGCCCGTCCGGGGAATAGCGCGGCGCGTAGTCGAAGTCGCCCGGCTCCGCGCTGTAGCGCAGCGCCTGCCACTGCCCGGTGTCCAGATCCAGGCGCCGAATCCGCGCGCCCTCCTGTGCGCCGGTCATGCTGCCGAACAACAACGCACGCCCGTCGGGCGACCAGCTGAAACTGAGCATGTCCGCGCCATCGCAGCGGACCACCTCGCGCGCTGCGGCCGGGCCGCTTGCCGCCGCAATCATGACCCTGCAGCTTCCATCCGGAGCCTGCCTGGAGAACGCAATCTCACGGCCGTCCGGCGACCACGCAGGCAGGCGATCGGAGATGCCGGGCGCCGGTGTTTCCAGCACGCGCGGGTAGGCGTTGTCGGTCGTCTTGACCAGGATCGACGTCCCCGGACGATCGCTGGTCAACGATGCATACGCGACCATGCGGCCGTCCGGCGACAGGCTGGGAGTGAGATCGAATCCGCCGCCTGCGGTAATCACCTGATACGGTCGTTTGGGGCTGCCCGGCACCGCGCTCGATGTCGCCACCGGGTCGGCCGGCACATGCAGCCAGAGCGCGCGCAGCGCCAGCCCGAGCACCGCCAGCAAGGCCACACCCGCGATCGCCAAGGCCATCCAGCGCCGCCACCGCGGCGTCATCGCAGCAGCGCGCAAAGATGGGCCTGCCGCCGGTGCGGGAACAGGGATGGTCGGCGCTGTTGCACTCACGCGCGCTGCAGGCGCGGGCAGCGCTGCATCCAGAACTGAGGGCGCCTGCGCATGCGACGGCGATTGCGCGCCAGGCACCTGCGCCACCAGCGAGTCACTCTCCGTCTCCCACGCCACCGGCGCCATCAGCCGATAGCCGGTCTTGGCAATCGTTTCGATGTGCTCCGAGCGCTGGCTCCCATGAGTGGCCAACGCCTTGCGCAGCTGCGTCACCGCCTGGGTAACCACATCGTTGGTGGGCAAGGTATCGGGCCACACGTCAGCGAGCAGCTGCTCACGCGTGACCACCTGCCCCGGCTGCCGCGCCAGGCTCAGCAAGACCGCCAGGGATTTGGGCGCCAGCCGCGCCACACGTCTGGCTCCGGGCGCATGCACTTCGCGCGAGGCAACGTCGACCACGCACGGGCCGACACGCAGCCGGCCAGAGGGCATTGCAGTAACGGGAGGAACACTCATCGGCAAAAAACACGCATCGGCATGCAAGGACAACAAAGGACGCATCACGCAATCCGCGCGAAACGCCAAATTCAGCAAAGGACCACGACCAACTGTGTCATGCATCCATTTGTTGCAAATTTTACCCTATGCCCCGTTGCTTCCTATGACAGGCGGCGACGTCAGGCTCTCTCTCTCTCGCCGACGAATTCAAATAACGACGATGTTCCCTTCGCGCCTTCTGGCGCGATTTTTTTATCTGCGATTCAGGTAGAAGCGTCAAGAGCCTTGTGTTGTGTAATCGCTTGCAGCGCGATCGCACCATGGCACTTGCGCACCACGATGCGATCTGCGCGCGATAACCTGAATTCCTGCTAAGCGACCTCGTCGCGCGAGCCAGGCGGCGGGAGCCTGGCGGCATCAGGACGCGCGATACACCTGTGCGCCCTGCGCCAGGAACTGCGACGCCTTTTCTTCCATGCCGGCCGACAACGCGTGCTCGGCGCCCATGCCGTGCTCGGCCGCGTAGTCGCGTACGTCCTGGGTGATCTTCATGGAACAGAAGTGCGGCCCGCACATCGAGCAGAAGTGCGCCAGCTTGTGCGCGTCCTTGGGCAGGGTTTCGTCGTGAAACTCCCTGGCCTTTTCCGGATCCAGCCCGAGATGGAACTGGTCGTCCCAACGGAATTCGAAACGCGCCTTGCTCAGGGCGTTGTCGCGCACCTGCGCCCCGGGATGCCCCTTGGCGAGGTCGGCCGCGTGTGCGGCGATCTTGTAGGCCATGATGCCGTCGCGCACGTCCTGCCGGTTGGGCAGACCCAGGTGCTCCTTCGGCGTGACGTAGCAGAGCATCGCCGTGCCGAACCAGCCGATCATCGCCGCGCCGATCGCACTGGTGATGTGGTCGTAACCGGGCGCGATATCAGTGGTCAAGGGCCCCAGGGTATAGAACGGCGCTTCGCCGCATTCGCGCAACTGCTTGTCCATGTTCTCCTTGATCAACTGCATCGGCACATGGCCCGGGCCTTCGATCATGGTTTGCACATCGTGCTTCCAGGCCAGTTTGGTCAACTCACCCAGCGTTTCCAGCTCGCCGAATTGCGCCGCGTCGTTGGCATCGGCAATACAGCCCGGGCGCAGGCCGTCACCCAACGAAAACGCCACGTCATAGGCCTTCATGATCTGGCAGATGTCTTCGAAGTGCGTGTAGAGAAAATTCTCTTTGTGATGCGCCAGACACCACTTGGCCATGATCGAGCCACCACGCGAGACAATACCGGTGACGCGTTTTGCGGTAAGCGGCACGTAGCGCAACAGCACACCGGCATGGATGGTGAAGTAATCCACGCCTTGCTCGGCCTGCTCGATCAAGGTGTCGCGGAAAATCTCCCAGGTGAGCGCTTCGGCGCGCCCGTCCACTTTTTCCAGCGCCTGGTAGATCGGCACCGTGCCGATCGGCACCGGCGAATTGCGGATGATCCACTCGCGCGTTTCGTGGATGTGCTTGCCGGTGGACAGGTCCATCACCGTGTCGCCGCCCCAGCGGATCGACCACACCAGTTTTTCCACTTCTTCGGCGATGCCCGAAGACACCGCGCTGTTGCCGATGTTGGCGTTGATCTTGGTCAGGAAATTGCGACCGATGATCATCGGTTCGCTTTCCGGGTGATTGATGTTGTTGGGCAGAATCGCGCGGCCGCGTGCAATCTCGTCACGCACGAATTCCGGCGTGATGCGCTGCTGGATCGCCGCACCGAACGACTCGCCGGGATGCTGCTTGCGCAAGATCGCATCGGTCACCGCCTCCAACCGCTGATTTTCACGGATCGCCACGAACTCCATCTCCGGCGTGATGATGCCGCGCCGTGCGTAATGCATCTGGGTGACGTTGGCGCCTTCCCGAGCCACGCGCGGCAGACGACGCGCCGGGAAACGCACCGCATCCAGCCGCGCATCGTGCTCGCGTCCGCGCCCGAAGCTGGAACTCAATCCATCCAGCGCCACGGTATCGCCGCGCTCGGCAATCCACTGCGTGCGCAGCGGTGCCAGACCGGCAGCCAGATCGATGGCCGCCTGTGGGTCGGTGTAGGGCCCGGAGGTGTCGTAGACGCTGAGCGGCGCATTGTCTTCGCCACCGAACAAGGTGGGCGTGCGCGTCAACGCAATCTCGCGCATCGGCACCTGCAGATCCGCGCGCGAGCCTTGCACGAAGATCTTGCGTGAGCCGGGAATCGGCTGAGTCACAGCCTGCGACAGCGACTGGGCTTGTTGCTGCAAAACGGTGGGCGCGGCATTCATGGCATTCGTCCTGTGTGCTGGCCCTGCGAAGGAGTCGCAGTGCGGACGAAGCGGCGGCGCTCAACACTCAGGTGCCCGTGCAGGCACGGACCCTCGCATCTAACGAAGCTTCCCTACGCCGGTATGAGCCGGATCAGGTTCGAAGGGACTATCTCAACCGCAGCGCGCTGCGGTACCCCCACTTCGGCGGCGATTAAACCACATCGCCTGCGCTCACGGCGCGCGCGCAGCTTTGCGGGAGGGACTGACGAGAAAGCGCATCCGCAGGGAGGCAGCGTTCACCCCGTTAACCGGATGAGGCGTAGCCAGCTGGACGCGCTTGTTGTTGCCGAACGATCCCGGACGGCCGGCGACCATGATTCGCGATCGGCAGCAGTCTGAATACGAAGCGACCTTGCAGATCACCAAGAGCTGAACAGGACGCTTGGTGCCTGCTCGCTGACATGCGCAGACATTTCCGCGGCACACCGTGCAACTAGCCTGCCGGCACTACAACAAGAAACCTGCTCTCTCTCCCTGCCGCCGATTCCGGCGGCTTTTTTTAGGTTGCCGCGTTCACGCACGGCAGCCAGGGTCCGGCCGGATGCCGCCGGTCACTCCAGCGTGTAACCCACCCGCAGGCCGCCCCAGTGCTTGCGATCGACGAAGATCGGGGCCGACAGGTCGAACATGATCTGACCGGTGTCGCGGCGGTAGACCTGCAGGCGGTACGGGTCGGTGTGTGCGCCGACGCTGCGGCCGACGCGGTCAGTGAACTTGCGCTTGGTGCGGTTGCCGACCAGGTCGCGCTTGGCATCGCCGGTCAGCGCTTGGGTGAAGCGCAGGTTGTGGGTGGGCACGTAGCCGTCGGGATTGGCGCAGATGGCAAACACGATCCACGGGTGCGCATCCAGCAGCGGCTCCTGCAACGGCGGCAACACCTGATCGCAGAGCGCGTCGAAGTCGGTAGTGAACTTGGGCGGTTCGACACCGGCGATCGGCGTGTAGGTACGGGCAAACAATGCGGCTTCATCGATCTGGCCGCGCGCAATGGCCTGCGCCAATGCCGCCCCGATCTTGCCCGCGGTGGCTACGGCCAGCTCCTTGACGCGCGCGTGCCGGGGCACCTGCAGCGGGTCGGCCGGCAACCGGAACAACCCCACGCAGTCGCGCAGGGTTTCGGTACCGCGCTCCAGCGCTTCGCTGCGTTCGGCCACATGCGCGGCGTGCTGCAGGTTGCTGCGGCCCAGGGCCACCACGCCATCCACGGCGCGCTCGATGCCGCGGATCTCGCCGTCCTGCGCCTGGATGCGCCCGGCCACCGTGGTCATCGCGCTGCTGGCCTGCCCAAGCACGCGGGTGATGCCGTCGAGCACCGCTTCGGTGCCGCGCGCAGAGGCCGCGCCCTCGCCTACTGCGGCGCTGGTTTCGGCGAGGATGGCGCGCACGTCGCGTGCCGCCGCTGCGGCGCGCTCTGCCAGGCGGCGGATTTCGGTGGCGACCACCGCAAAGCCGCGCCCGGCATCGCCAGCATGCGCCGCTTCGATGCTGGCATTGATCGACAGGATGTTGGTCTGGAACGCCACCGAATCGATGACTTCGATGACCTCGCCGGCGCGCGCGGCCCGGCGCTCCACTTCGTGCATGGCCTGGCCCAGCGCGTGCGCCGCCGCCACGCCCTGCCGCGCACTGTCATCGGCACTGGCCGCCAGCGCGATCACCTGCCCCAGCTCGGCATTGACGTCGTGCAGGCTGGACGAAAGCCGTTCCACCGCCATGCGCGCGCCGTCCAGCGCTTCGGTCTGTGCTTGCGACTGGCGCACCATGTCGTCGTTTTCGGCTACCAGCGGCGGCACTTCAGCGGCGATCTGCACCGACAGCGCCACAGCCTGCCGGATCGCTTCGGCCAGATTGCCGAAGCCGGCCTGCAGCCGGCGTCCCATCTCGGTCTCCGCCAGGCCGGGCGGCAACAGCAACTCCAGTTCGCAGCCGGCCAGCGCCTGCGCGGTGCGCTCCAGCACCGTACGATCTTCATGCTCGGCCTGCAGGCGCGCCACCAACGGCTGCAATAGCGGCGAAATCGGCACCGGGCGGCTGTCATCGGCCAGGCGGGTGGCTTCGCGCAGCAGGATTGCGGTTTCCACGTGCGGCAGCGACAGCATCCAGCCGCCGTGCGCGCGCTCGCGCACGTAGCGCACGCGCCGCGCCGGATCGTCGCCCGGTGCCGCCCAGACGCCCTCTTCGCCGACCAGATCCGCTGCGCTCAATCCCCACAGCACCGATGCCGGCGCGCCCTGCAGCTCGCCGGCGGTCTTGCCCAGTACATCAAGGCCGGCGCGGTTGCACGCCACCAGACACGCCTCGGCCGAAAGCCGCAGCAGGGCCACCGGCGCGTCGGGAAGCTGGGCCGCCTGTATCTGCGACGGCGGGTCGGGCGATTGCATCGAGCTCATGGGGACTCCTAATCCATCGATAGCATTAGCGGCGCGCCGGGCCTGGAGTTGAGTCGCGCGGCACCGCGCCAGCCCGCTCAATATCCGGCGGCCTGCCCATCCTTGCGGCTTTCCGAGGCGCCGTAGTACACCCCGCTGGCAGGATCGCGCGAGATCGCCTGATAGCCGCCATATGGGCCGTCGGCAAAGATCACCCGGTGGCCCTTGCGCATCAACGCACGGATGGTGTCGTAGGAGAAGCCGGTCTCCAGATTGACCTCGCCACCATCGCTCATCGCCGTGGCCTGGCCGGTCGGCTCGGTGGAGCCTTCATGCTGGATGCGTGGCGCGTCGCCGGCTTCCTGCAGATTCATGTGGAAGTCCACCAGGTTCATCACGATCTGCACATGGCCCTGCGGCTGCATCGCACCGCCCATCACGCCGAAGCTCAGCCACGGCTTGCCGTCCTTGGTGACGAAGGCCGGGATGATGGTCTGGAACGGCCGCTTGCCCGGCGCGTAGCCGTTGGGGTGATCCTTCTTCAGCACGAACATCTCGCCGCGGTCCTGCAGGATGAAGCCCAGCCCCGGCGGCGCCATGCCGCTGCCCATGCCGCGGTAGTTGGACTGGATCAGCGACACCATCATGCCGTCGGCATCGGCCACGGTCATGTAGATGGTGTCGCCCTCTTCCAGTTGCTTGGGTGTGCCCGGCTGTACTTCCTTGAGCGCCTTATCCATGGAGATCAGCGCGCGGCGCTGGGCCGCGTAGTCCTTGGACACCAGCCTGGCCAGCGGTGCGGGCTGGAAGGCCGGGTCGGCGTAGAAGCGCGCACGGTCGGCAAACGCCAGCTTCTTGGCCTCGGTGAACAGGTGCACATGCTCGGCCGAGCCGAACGGGATCTTGGAAAAATCGTAGCCTTCCAGGATGTTGAGCATCTGCAGCGCGGCGATGCCCTGGCTGTTGGGCGGCAGTTCCCAGACGTCGTAGCCGCGATAGTTGGTGCTGACCGGCTCCACCCACTCGCCTTGATGGCTGGCCATGTCTTCGTAGCTCAGGTAGCCGCCATTGGCCTTGAAGTAGGCACCGATGGTGCGCGCGATCTCGCCCTTGTAGAACGCATCGCGGCCGCCGTCGGCGATCTGCTGCAGCGTGTTGGCCAGGTTCGGGTTCTTCCACAGCTCGCCCTTGCGCGGGGCGTGGCCGTCGATGGTGAACTGCTCCTTGAAGCCGGGGTATTGCGACAGGCGCGGTACCGAACGGTCCCAGTAATAGGCAATGGTTTCGGCCACCGGATGGCCTTCGCGCGCGTAACGGATGGCCGGCGCCAGGTTCTGCGCCATCGGCTTGCGCCCGAAGCGCTCATGCAGGGCGAACCAGCCGTCCACCGCGCCCGGCACCGAGACCGGCAGCGGGCCGGTGGGCGGAATGTCCTTCAGGCCGCGACGCTGGAACTCGGCCAGGGTCAGCGACTTGGGCGAGCGGCCCGAACCGTTGTAACCGTAAAGTTTGCTGGTCTTGGGGTCCCACACGATCGCGAACAGATCCCCGCCCACCCCGTTGCCGGTGGGCTCCATCAGGCCCAGCGCCGCATTGGCCGCGATCGCCGCGTCGACCGCCGAGCCGCCGTTCTTCATCACGTCCAGGGCGATCTGGGTCGCCAGCGGTTGCGAGGTCGCGGCCATGGCATGCGGCGCAATGACCTCCGAGCGGGTGGCGAAGGGCTGCCCGGTGATCCGGTCGGCGGCGCCGAGAGGCGGCGCGAGTAGGGCCAGGGCAGACACCAGCAAGACAGGTACGCGACGCATGATCAACAGCTCCCCATGACACGACGGATGAAGGACTCACCATACCAGCGGCCTCTGTCGCGGCGCTCGTTCGATGCCATCGCGCACGGAAAAACCGCGCAGTTGGTGATGTCCGTTGACGATTCCGGCGCGCGGGCGATCCGGTTTCAGCCGCAACCATGCTGCTGTCATGCGGCCTGGCGCACCGCCGGCCGCATGAATGCGGATGTTTCAGCCGCAAGGGTTGACACCTCACCGGCCGCGGTGGTTATCTCAGGCCCATGCCGCACCGCCACACCACCTCGAACGCTCCGATGCCCGCGCCCTTCGGCGTGCCGGCAGCGTCGCTTCTCGTGCTCGTACTTATTACCTCGCCAACCGGTGCGGGACGAGACTTCGTGTAGGCAACAAACACACAAGGCTTCGATCAGACCCCGCGCCGGCAACGGCGCGGGGTTTCGCGTTTCAGGGATCACCAAAAGTTTCGAATGACATGAATGACATGAACGACATCACCAACATCGCCAGAACGTCTTCCAGCAATGCCCGCACCGGTGCTGCTGTCTGCGCCTGCATGTGCGGCGGCGTTGCTCATCCCCGCTTTGCTCAGCCGGCCAGTGTCTGCACTGCCGGCTGATCTCTTTCCACTGCCCATCTCCACTGCCAACCCCGCAAGGACACCTTCATGAGCAACGACATCCAACCGAAAATCGCGATCATCGGCTACGGCAGCCAGGGCCGCGCGCATGCGCTGAACCTGCGCGATTCCGGCTTCGACGTCACCGTCGGCCTGCGTGCCGGTGGCCCGACCGAATCCAAGGCCCAGGCCGACGGCTTCACCGTCGTGGCCCCGGCCGAGGCGGTCAAGAGCGCGGACCTGGTCGCCATCCTGACCCCGGACATGGTGCAGAAGAAGCTCTATGAAGAGGTCATCGCCCCGAACATGAAGCAGGGCGCCTGCCTGTTGTTCGCGCATGGCCTGAACGTGCATTTCGACATGATCACCCCGCGCGCCGATCTGGACGTGGTGCTGGTCGCGCCCAAGGGCCCGGGCGCGCTGGTGCGTCGCGAATATGAAATCGGCCGCGGCGTGCCGTGCATCTATGCGGTGTACCAGGACACCAGCGGCAAGGCCGAGCAGTTCGCGCTGACCTATGCCGGCGGCCTGGGCGGCGCGCGCGCCAACATCATCAAGACCACGTTCAAGGAAGAGACCGAAACCGATCTGTTCGGCGAGCAGGCCGTGCTGTGCGGCGGCGCCTCGTCGCTGGTGCAGGCCGGTTTCGAAGTATTGGTGGAAGCCGGCTACCAGCCGGAAATCGCGTACTACGAAGTGCTGCACGAATTGAAGTTGATCGTGGACCTGTTCTACGAAGGCGGCATCACCCGCATGCTGGAATTCGTGTCCGAAACCGCCCAATACGGCGACTATGTCAGCGGCCCGCGCGTGATCGACGCCAGCACCAAGGCGCGCATGAAGGACGTGTTGACTGACATCCAGAACGGCACCTTCACCAAGAACTGGGTGGCCGAATACGAAGCCGGCCTGCCGAACTACAGCAAGTTCAAGCAGGCCGATCTGGAGCACCCGATCGAAGAAGTGGGCAAGAAGCTGCGCGCCAAGATGGTGTGGCTCAACGGCGAACAGCAGGCCGCCGCCGCACCGGCGAATCAACAGGCGGCGTAACGCCGCCGCATCCCCCACCGCTTAACACCGAAGGTCCGCAACGCATGAACACCTCCGCACACAGCACGCCCCGCAACGGCGCGCGCTGGCTGACGCAGGCCCTGGAAGCCGAAGGCGTGGAAACGCTTTTCGGCTATCCGGGCGGCACCATCATGCCGTTCTACGACGCCCTGGTGGATTCCAGGCTCAAGCACATCCTGGTCCGTCACGAGCAGGGCGCCGCACTAGCCGCCAACGGCTATGCACGTGCCAGCGGCCGGGTCGGCGTGTGCGTGGCCACGTCCGGCCCGGGCGCGTCCAACCTGGTCACCGGCATTGCCGACGCCATGCTCGATTCGGTGCCGATGGTGTGCCTGACCGGCCAGGTCGCCACGCCGTTGCTGGGCACCGACGCGTTCCAGGAACTGGACGTGTTCGGAATGACCATGCCGATCGTCAAGCACAGCTTCCTGGTGCGGCGTGTGGAGGATCTTCCGGAGATGGTGCGCGAGGCATTTCGCATTGCGCGCGAGGGTCGCCCGGGCCCGGTGTTGATCGATCTGCCCAAGGACGTGCAGATTGCCGATGCGTCGCACCTGCCTGAGCACGTGCCAGCGGCCGTGTTGCCGCCGCCGGCACCTGCGGACGCGAAACTGGCCGATGCACTGGCGGCAATCGCCGGTGCCGAGCGCCCGGTGGTCTATGGCGGTGGCGGGATCGCATTGGCCGGCGCAGTGGACGCATTCCGGCGCTTTGTCGAAGCCACCGGCATCCCGACCGCGCTCACCTTGCGCGGCCTGGGCGCGTTACCGCATGCGCATCCGGATTACCTGGGCATGCTGGGCATGCACGGCACCCGTGCGGCCAATATGGCCATCCAGGAATGCGACCTGCTGGTGGTGGTGGGCGCACGGTTCGACGACCGTGCCACCGGCAAGCTGAGCGAGTTCGCCCCGTTTGCGCGTGTCATCCATCTGGATGCCGACGCGTATGAAATCTCCAAGCTGCGCACCGCCGATATCGCGGTGCCCGGCGACGTGGCAACGAGTCTGAAAGCATTGAGTGCGGCGCGTGGCAACTGCCAGGCCTGGCGCACGCGCTGTTTTGCCAACCGCGAAAAATTTGGCGCGCGCTACGACGCGCCCGGCACCGATATCTATGCGCCGGCGCTGCTGAAGCGCCTGAGCGAAGTGGCGCCGGCCGACACCATCATCGCCTGCGATGTCGGCCAGCATCAGATGTGGGTGGCCCAGCATTGCCGCTTCAACGATCCGCGTAATCACCTCACCAGCGGCGCGCTGGGCACCATGGGCTTCGGCCTGCCGGCGGCGATGGGCGCGCAGTTCGCCTGCCCCGACCGCACCGTGGTGCTGGTCTCCGGCGATGGCAGTTTCATGATGAACGTGCAGGAGCTGGTGACCATCGCGCGCTGCAAGCTGCCGGTGAAGATCGTGCTGCTGGATAACAGTTCGCTGGGCATGGTGCGGCAGTGGCAGGAGTTGTTCTTCGCCGAGCGCTACAGCGAGATCGATCTGTCCGACAACCCGGATTTCGCGGCCTTGGCGCAGGTGTTCGGCATCCCGGCCAAGCGCATCATCGCGCGTGGCGACGTGGATGCCGCGCTGGCCGACCTGCTGGCGCAACCGGGCCCAGGCCTGCTGCATGTGGCCATCGATGCGCGTGCCAACGTCTGGCCACTGGTGCCGCCCAACAACGCCAACAGCACCATGCTGGACAGCAACCCCGCATACGCGGCCAAGGAGACGACGCATGCGTTACCGGCTTGATCTGGTGCTGAAGCCGGCCGAAGGCGCACTGGTGCGGGTGATCGGCATGACCGAGCGCCGCGGGTTCCGCCCGTGCGCCATCCAGGGCGCTGCGGCGCCGGACGATGCCGGCCGCTGGCATCTGCAACTGGACGTGGACAGCAGCCGTCCACCGGAGACGCTGCGCCTGCAGCTGGAAAAGGTCTACGACTGCGAATCGGTCAGCATCACCACGCTGGAATCGGTCGAGGCCGCTGCATGAGCACCCAGGCTCCGCGCATGCAGACCTCGCGTGACCACCAGACCGCTGTCCGGAGGTGTCTTCTTCCGGATCGGCCGCGCGCGTGCCGCAATGCCTGATTCCGGCCGCCCCACCACGCAGGAGCCCGACGTAGGCGACGTGGCCGTCAGTGTGGCCGACGTGCTGGCTGCACAGGCACGCCTGCGCAAGTACCTCTCGCCCACGCCGCTGCATTACGCCGAACGCTTCGGCGTGTGGTTGAAGCTGGAAAACCTGCAGCGCACCGGTTCCTACAAGGTGCGCGGCGCATTGAATGCCTTGCTGGCCGGACTGGAGCGCGGCGACGAACGTCCGGTGATCTGCGCCTCGGCCGGCAATCACGCGCAAGGTGTCGCGTGGTCGGCCTATCGGCTGGGTGTGCAGGCCATCACGGTGATGCCGCACGGCGCGCCGCAGACCAAGATCGCCGGCGTGGCGCACTGGGGCGCCACCGTGCGCCAGCATGGCAACAGTTACGACGAGGCCTTCGCCTTTGCCCGCGAGCTGGCCGACCAGAACGGCTATCGTTTCCTGTCCGCCTTCGACGACCCGGACGTGATCGCCGGCCAGGGCACGGTGGGCATCGAGCTGGCGGCGCATGCGCCGGACGTGGTGATCGTGCCGATCGGCGGTGGTGGGCTGGCCTCCGGTATTGCGTTGGCGCTCAAGTCGCAGGGCGTGCGCGTGGTCGGCGCACAGGTCGAAGGCGTGGACTCCATGGCGCGCGCCGTGCGCGGCGACCTGCGCGAAATCGCCCCCGTGCCCACGCTGGCCGATGGCGTCAAGGTCAAGATCCCGGGCTTCCTCACCCGCCGCCTGTGCTCGAGCCTGCTCGACGACGTGGTGATCGTGCGCGAGGCCGAATTACGCGAAACCCTGGTGCGCCTGGCACTGGAAGAACACGTAATTGCCGAAGGCGCCGGTGCCCTGGCCCTGGCCGCCGGTCGCCGTGTGGCAGGCAAACGCAAATGTGCGGTGGTCTCTGGCGGTAATATCGACGCAACCGTGTTGGCCACACTCTTGTCCGAGGTGCGGCCGCGTCCGCCACGCAAACCGCGTCGTCGCAACACCGAGCGGCTTCGCAACGAACGCAGCGTCAAGCCACCCAACCAACCACCCGCTCTTTCCCGCCCATCCGCAGTCGCTTCAACGCCTGTCACCGCCATCGCCGTAGAGGAGTCTTCCTGGTGAACACGAACGTATCCAACCAGACCCCGCGTATCCGAATTTTCGACACCACCCTGCGCGACGGCGAGCAATCCCCCGGCTGCAGCATGACGCCCCAGCAGAAGCTGGTCATGGCGCGCGCGCTGGACGAACTCGGCGTGGACATCATCGAAACCGGTTTCCCGGCCAGCTCGCAGTCGGACCGCGAAGCGGTGGCGATGATCGGCCGCGAGCTGCGTCGCCCGACGCTGGCCGTGTTGTCGCGCTGCCTGCAAACCGACATCGAAACCTCGGCCAAGGCGCTGGAAGCGGCTGCCAATCCGCGGCTGCATGTCTTCCTGTCGACCAGCCCGTTGCACCGTGAGCACAAGCTGCGGATGAGCCGCGAGCAGGTGCTGGAATCGGTACACAAGCACGTGACATTGGCGCGCAGCTATATCAACGATGTGGAGTTTTCTGCCGAAGACGCCACACGCACCGAGGAAGATTTCCTGATCGAGGTCACCCGCGTGGCGATTGCGGCCGGCGCCACCACGATCAACCTGCCCGACACGGTGGGCTTCACCACGCCCGAAGAAATCCGCGGCATGTTCTCGCGGCTGATCGCCAGCGTCGACGCTGCCGACAACGTGATCTTCAGCGCGCACTGCCACAACGACCTGGGTCTGGCCGTGGCCAATTCGCTGGCCGCCATCGAAGGCGGCGCACGCCAGGTCGAGTGCACCATCAACGGTATCGGCGAGCGTGCAGGCAACTGCGCGCTGGAAGAAATCACCATGGCACTGAAGGTGCGCGGTGCGTTCTACAACATCGATACCGACATCAATACCCCACGCATCGTCTCCACCTCGCAGTTGCTGCAGCGCCTGGTCGGCATGCCGGTACAGCGCAACAAGGCGGTGGTGGGCGGCAATGCGTTCGCGCACGAATCGGGCATCCACCAGCACGGCATGCTGCGCCATCGCGGCACCTACGAAATCATGCGTCCGGAAGACGTGGGCTGGGAGTCGTCGCAGATGGTGCTGGGCCGCCACAGCGGCCGCGCCGCGGTGGAACAGCGCCTGCGTGCACTGGGTTACTTGCTGGAAGAAGAAGAAGTCAAGCTGGTGTTCGAGCAGTTCAAGGCGCTGTGCGAGAAGCAGCGCGTGGTCACCGACGCCGACCTGCAGGCGATGATGCAGGACGCCACCGTGCAGGAAGGCTACCGCCTGGCGTCGATGACCATCAGCGATGTGGGCAGCCGTGCGAACGCCTTGGTGGAATTGTCCGACCCGGAAGGCAACCGCGTGGCCGAGACGGCGCAGGGCAACGGGCCGGTGGATGCACTCTTCGGGGCCTTGGCCTCGGCGACCGGCGTGAAGCTGGAGCTGGACAGCTACCAGGTGCACAGCGTAGGCATCGGCGCGGATGCGCGTGGCGAAGCCAGCCTGAGCGTGCGCCACGACGGCGTGGAATACGAAGGCACCGGCACCAGCAAGGACATCATCGAAGCCAGCGCCCTGGCGTGGCTGGATGTGGCCAACCGCCTGCTGCGTCAGCGCGAGCGCGGCGTGATCGCCGGCAAGACCGCGGCGGTGGCATAACACTGCTCATTCGCTGGACGATGCAAACCTGACGGCCGGCAGAGTGATCTGCTGGCCGTTTTGGTTTTGGTGTTCCAACTTTCTTGCAAGTGCGTCGGGCTACTGCGGGCGCGTGCACGTGTACCGGCGTGGGACACGCCGCAAGTACGTCCATGTAGGCTCTGGCGCGGCATCCATGCCGCTCAAGGTCCCACACCGGCACCCGCGCAAGCACCACCAATTGCTATCGGTTGCGGAAAGAAATGCAGAGGGCATGTTGAGCTGAAGGTCCTTGGAGCGTCCATCCTGGCGACGTGAGCAGATAGATGGCTTGCCGATCACATCGGCTGGGAAGTCTGCAGGCATCAACACGTGCTTGAAGCATTGCTTGCCGATCAACGATAGCAATGGTGGAAGCGTGGTGTCGCGTCCGGGGGCGGGACCGTGTGGCGGCATGGATGCCGCCACCGAGCCTCCACGGACGGATTCACCGCGTGTCCCGACACTGGATGCGGCGCCGCGCTGCCGACCAACTTCGCACCGATCAATCTTGCGCACAGCATCTAGAATTTCCATGCGAGTGCTTCGCTTGACTGATGTGATCACACATGGAGAGCCACCAAACGAAAGTGGCTATCGCCCGAAGAACGATAGCCACCAGAACAGCTACAACGCGTCGGAAGCAGGCGCTTTACAGCGCGGCCACCACTGCATCGCCCATAGCCACGGTACCAACCTTGGTAGTGCCTTCCGACCAGATGTCGGCGGTGCGCAGGCCCTGGTCGAGCACCTTGCCGACAGCCTGCTCGATGGCGTCCGCTGCAGCCGATTGCGCGAAGGTGTAGCGCAACATCATTGCCACCGACAGGATGGTCGCCAGCGGATTGGCGATGCCCTTGCCTGCGATGTCCGGCGCCGAGCCGTGGCAGGGCTCATACATGCCCTTGCTGTTGGCATCCAGTGAGGCCGACGGCAGCATGCCGATCGAGCCGGTGAGCATGGATGCCTGGTCGGACAGGATGTCGCCGAACATGTTGTCGGTCACGATCACGTCGAACTGTTTGGGCGCACGCACCAATTGCATGGCCGCGTTGTCCACGTACATGTGCGACAGCGCGATATCCGGGTAGTCCTTGGCGACTTCTTCGACCACTGCACGCCAGAGCTGGCTCGATGCCAGCACGTTGGCCTTGTCGACCGAGCACAGCTTCTTGCCGCGCAAGCGCGCCATGTCGAAGCCGGCCTTGGCGATGCGGCGGATCTCGCTTTCGCTGTACGGCAAGGTGTCGTAGGCCTGACGCTCGCCGTTATCCAGCGTGCGCGTGCCGCGCGGCTGACCGAAATAGATGCCGCCGGTGAGCTCGCGCAGGATCAACAGATCCAGCCCGGACACCACCTCCGGCTTGAGCGTGGACGCATCGGCCAATTGCGGATACAGCAACGCCGGGCGCAGGTTGGCGAACAGGCCCAGCTGCGAGCGGATCTTGAGCAGGCCGCGCTCCGGCCGCAGCGACGGGTCGATGGTGTCCCACTGCGGGCCACCGACGGCGCCCAGCAGCACCGCATCGGCAGCGCGCGCACGCTCCAGCGTTTCATCGGCCAGCGGGCTGCCGTACTTGTCGTAGGCCGCGCCACCCAGTTCGTCGTACACCAGGGTGAAGCCCAAGCCGTGTTGCGCATCGATGCGCGTCAGCACCTTGACCGCTTCGGCCATGATTTCCGGGCCGATGCCGTCGCCGGGAAGAATCAGAATCTGCTTGCTCATGCAATCCTCGTGGAAGGGCGCTACCGCACCCGTTTTTCATTGTGCTGCGGCGTTCACGACGCAAGCATTACTGCAACGCGCCGAACAACCACGGTTGGCGTGCGCGATGCCCTTGCTCGAAACGACCGATTGCATCGGCGTCTTGCAGGGTCAGGCCGATATCGTCCAGCCCGTTGAGCAGGCAGTGCTTGCGGAAGGCGTCGATGTCGAAACCGTATTCCACGCCATCGGGACGGCGCACACGTTGTGCGGCCAGATCCACGGTGAGCTGATAGCCCTCGGTGGCCAGGCATTGCTCGAACAAGGCATCCACTTCCGCTTCCGCCAGCACGATCGGCAGCAGGCCGTTCTTGAAGCTGTTGTTGAAGAAGATGTCGGCGAAGCTGGGCGCGATCACGGCGCGAAAACCGTACTCGTCCAGTGCCCACGGCGCATGCTCGCGCGAGGAGCCGCAGCCGAAGTTCTCGCGTGCCAGCAGCACGCTGGCGCCCTGATAGCGCGGGAAATTGAGCACGAACTCCGGATTGAGCGGGCGCTGCCTGTTGTCGCGGCCGGGCTCGCCGATATCCAGATACCGCCATTCGTCGAACAGGTTCGGCCCGAAGCCGGTGCGCTTGATCGACTTGAGGAACTGCTTGGGAATGATCTGGTCGGTATCGACGTTGGCGCGATCCAGCGGCGCGACCAGTCCGGTGTGTTGGGTGAAAGGAGTCATTGGAGTGCCGGGAATGGGGAATGGGGAGTTGGGAATAGGCAGAGCAGGAAGCGGGCTTTGGCGATTCCCTATTCCCGATTCTCGATTCCCTGCAAGCCACGCACATCGACAAAGTGTCCGCTCACCGCCGCGGCAGCGGCCATCGCCGGGCTGACCAGATGCGTGCGTCCACCGGCGCCCTGGCGGCCTTCGAAGTTGCGGTTGGAGGTGGAGGCGCAATGTTCGCCGCTGCCGAGCTTGTCCGGGTTCATGGCCAGGCACATCGAGCAACCCGGCTCGCGCCATTCGAAACCGGCCTCCAGAAATACCTTGTCCAGGCCTTCTGCTTCGGCCTGTGCCTTGACCAGACCCGAGCCCGGCACCACCAACGCCTGCTTGATGGTGGAAGCGACCTTGCGGCCCTTGGCCACTGCGGCGGCGGCGCGCAGGTCTTCGATGCGCGAGTTGGTGCACGAGCCGATGAACACGCGATCCAGGCGGATCTCGGTGATCGGCTGATTTGCACGCAAGCCCATGTATTTCAGCGCGCGCTCGATCGAGTCGCGCCTGGTCGGGTCCTGCTCGGCGGCCGGGTCCGGCACCTGCTGATCCACCGCCAGCACCATTTCCGGCGAGGTGCCCCAGCTGACCTGCGGCTTGATGTCGTCGGCGCGCAGCTCCACCACGGTGTCGAAGTGCGCGTCCGAATCGGAGACCAGCGTGCTCCACAACGCGACAGCCGCATCCCAGTCGGCGCCCTTGGGCGCGAACGGGCGGCCCTTGACGTAGGCAATGGTTTTTTCGTCCACCGCCACCATGCCCACGCGGGCGCCGGCTTCGATGGACATGTTGCAGATGGTCATGCGCCCTTCCATCGACAGGTCGCGGATCGCGCTGCCGGCAAATTCCAGTGCGTGGCCGTTACCGCCGGCGGTGCCGATCTTGCCGATCACCGCCAGCACGATGTCCTTGGCGGTCACGCCGAACGGCAGCGTGCCTTCCACGCGCACCTGCATGTTCTTCATCTTCTTGGCGATCAGGCACTGCGTGGCCAGCACATGCTCGACCTCCGAGGTGCCGATACCGTGCGCCAGCGCACCGAATGCGCCATGCGTGGAGGTGTGCGAGTCGCCGCAGACCACGGTCATGCCCGGCAGCGTGGCGCCCTGCTCCGGGCCGACCACGTGCACGATGCCCTGGCGCGCATCGTTCATCTTGAACTCGAGGATGCCGAAGTCGTCGCAGTTCTCGTCCAGGGTCTGCACCTGCAGGCGCGAGACTTCATCGGAAATCGACTCCAGCCCACCCTGGCGCTCGGCACGTGTGGTCGGCACGTTGTGGTCGGGGGTGGCAATGTTGGCATCGATGCGCCATGGCGTGCGCCCGGCCAGACGCAGGCCTTCGAAGGCCTGCGGCGAGGTCACCTCGTGAAGGATGTGGCGGTCGATGTAGATCAGCGAGGAGCCGTCGTCACGACGGGCGACCTCATGCAGTTCCCACAGCTTGTCGTACAGCGTCTTGGCAGTCATCGCGGCAATCCGGGTGGCGAATGGTGGGTGCGCCCACCTGGCTGAGATCGATGCTAGGAGCTTGCCTTGGATAACGCAAATTCATATTGTTTATTCAACAAATGAATTTCAGGAATGCCAGTGGATCTCGCAAGCCTCAACGCATTCGTGGCCATTGCCCAGAGCGGCAGCTTCTCGGCGGCCGGCGAGGCGCTGCACCTCACCCAACCGGCGGTGAGCAAGCGCATCGCCTTGCTGGAGGGCCAGTTGTCGGCGCGGTTGTTCGATCGCCTGGGCCGCCAGGTGGTGCTGACCGAGGCCGGGCAGGCCCTGTTGCCGCGCGCCCAACGCATACTTGCCGAGCTAGAGGACACCCGCCGCGTGCTCGAGCACCTCGGGGCCTCGGTTGGCGGGCGCCTGAGCCTGGCCACCAGCCACCACGTGGGCCTGCACCGCCTGCCGGCGTTGCTGCGTCGCTTCGCTGCGCAGCACCCGCAAGCCGCGCTGGACATACAGTTTCTGGATTCGGAACTGGCATATGCGGCGGTGCTACGCGGCGAGGTCGAACTGGCTGTGACCACCCTGGCACCGGACACGCGCGCGCCGCTGCGCGCGCGGCCAATCTGGCACGACCGTCTGCAGTTCGTGGTGGCGCCCGACCATCCATTGGCCGCCCTGCGGGAGGTGACCCTGGAACACGTGGTCGCGCACCCGGCAGTGCTGCCGGACCCCGGCACGTTCACCCATCGCATCGTCGCCGGGCTGTTTGCCGAGCGGGGCCTGGCGCCACACCTGCGCATGACCACCAATTATCTGGAGACGATCAAGATGCTGGTATCGGTGGGGCTGGCCTGGAGCGTGTTGCCCGAACGCATGATCGACCATCAGATCGTCGCGCTGCCGCTGGCCGATGTGACGCTGTCGCGCGAGCTGGGCTGCGTGACGCACGGCGGGCGTACCTTGTCACGTGCGGCGCAGGCGTTTGTGGCGTTGTTGAACGCACAGGCAGACCAGACGTGACGCGTTCCCTGGAGCGCATGGTGCACGACATGCTCCGCTCGCATCCGCACCCACATGCCAGCACTGCTGCGCCGCTGGTCCGCACAGTGTCACAAGGATAAAGACATTAGCGGAGCGCTCACGCATCGCACGCAAGAACAGGCGCATCCAGCCACCGCTGTTCTGCACTGCTATACGCGACAGACAACGTAATACGCCGGCACGAGGTCAGTGGTCGACCAGCCGATCGCGCCCCTGCCGCTTGGCCTGGTACAGGCGACGGTCCGCCAATGCCAGCAGTTCGCGCCGCGTCGGCGCTTCGTGGCTCATCGCCATGCCCATGCTTGCGGTGCACTGCACGCTGGTGCCGTGCGCATCCACTTCGATCGCCGCCAGGCGTTGCCGCATGCGCTCGAACAGCGCGCGTGCCTGCACCGCGTCCAGCCCGGTGGCGGCCAGCAGGAACTCTTCGCCGCCATGGCGCGCGGCGAAACACTGCGCCTGATCCTGGGCGCTCAAGGCATCGCCCAGCGCGCTCAACACCGCGTCACCGACGTCATGGCCGTACGCGTCGTTGATGTGCTTGAAGTGGTCGATGTCCATCAGCGCCAGCGCCAGTGCCGGGCCACCGCTGCGTGCAGCGTCGAACCACTGCTGCAGCACACGCTCGGCTTCGCGCCGGTTGGGCAATGCAGTGAGCACGTCATGGCTGGCACGGTATTCCAGTTGCTGCATCAGGGCTTCACGCTCCGCGCTGGCCTGCTGCAGGGCCAGATTCTTCTCGCGCAGTTCGCGTGTGCGCCGGTCGATCACGGTATTGAGCTGGCGCTGGCTTCGCCGGTAGCTGGCCGTACGCCACAGGTAAAACCCGTAAATCAGGCTGGCCAGCGCAAGGACGCCCAGCGCGATCACCTCGCCACGGCGCCACCACGGCGGAGCCAGTGCGATGACCAGACTGGATTCGCCAAGGAGCGCGGTCTGTCGCCAGTCCACCGGCAGCGACATCGCCTGCACACGGAAACGGAAGCGGCCCGGCGGCAGGTTGGTGTACACCGCCTCGGTGGCCGTGTCGGCGTCCACCCATTCCGGGTCGAAGCCTTCCAGGCGATAGCGGTAACGCACCTTGTCGGGCCCGCGGAAATTCAGCCCGGCATAGCCGATGGCGATGCGCCGCGTCTCGGCGCCAAAGCGATGCGGGCCGCTCACCGGCTGCACCATGCCATCGACCAGCAAGCGCTCGAACACGATGGGCACGCGGTGACCTTGCAAGGTGCCGACGCGCGCCGGATCGATCACGCCCAGGCCGGCGGCGGTGGGAAACAGCAATTGCCCGGACAAGGTCAGCCAACCGGCCGGTGAACTGCTGCCGTTGCCCTGGTTCCCGGGCATGCCGTCGCTGCGGTCCACCACCTCCACACTCAACTGCTCGCGGGTGCCGGCATCGATCTGGTCAAAGTCGCTGCGCGCGATGCGGAACACGCCGTGATTGCTGGACAGCCACAGGTAGCCGCGGCCATCGTCGATCACGCGGAACACCTTGTCGCGCGGCAGGCCTACGCGGTGGTCGTAGACGCGGAACTGCTCGCCATGCAGGCGCAGCAGGCCACGATCGCTGGCGATCCACAGATCGCCGCTGGCGTCACGCAGGAAGTCGAAGGCGTTCTGCCCAGGGAAATCCTGCTCGCCCAGCCACGCACGCGTGCTGCCACCCGGCGACAGACCGGTCATGCCGCGATCGGTCCCGATCCAGATGATGCCCTGTGCATCGCGGTATAGCGCCTGCACCGAACCATCAGGCACACCGTCGGCCGCGGTGTAACGACGCGCCTTGCCATGCCGCCAGCGCACCAGCCCGCCGGTGGTGCCGATCCACAGATCCTCGCCATCGGGCAATACCGCCCGCACCGACAGCGAGGGCAACCCATCGTCCGCACCGATGCGCACCAAGACCCTGCCCTGCGCGTCCAGCCGCAGCACGCCCTGGCTGTAGGTGCCGGCCCAGACCCCGCCGTCGCCGGCATCGGCCAGCGACAGCACCGATTGCTCCAGGATCCGGCCACCTTCGGACGGCAACAGCGACACCCGGCTGATCTGATCGTTGCGCCAGCGGTCCAGGCCGACCGCACTGCCGACCCACACAGTGCCATCGCGGGTCTGCAACACCGTGCGCACGTAATCCGAGGCCAGCCCGTCATCCTGGGTGACGCCGTGCGCGGCGCCTTCGGCAATCCGGAACAGGCCATGGGTGCTGCCGACCCAGATCAGGCCCTCGGCATCTTCCAGCAATGCCGGGCTGGCGACACCGGAGATCTGCACCTGTTCGTCGGGCACCCCGGCGCTACGATGCACCAGCAGCGTGCCGCTGGGCATGCTCATCCACAGATGCCCGCGCCGATCCAGCAACAGCGCATCCACCCGCTGGCCCTGGCGAAACCGTTGCAGCCCGCCGGCGCGGCCCCACCACCACACGCCATCGTCGCCAGCGACCAGCAGGCCGCCCTGGCGATCGCTGGCAAGCCGTCGGACCGGTACGGCCTGCATACCATGCGCCTTGCCCCAGGCTTCTGCTGCACCGCCGGTGCGCGGCAGCCGGTACAAGCCGACTTCGGTGCCCACCCACAGCTCGCCGGTGTCGTCGGCCGACAGCGCGGTGATGCGCGCGTGCGGCAACCCGGCCTGGCGCCCGACATCGACCAGGCGCCCATCCGGCTCGATCCGGTACAGCGACTGCGGCGTGCCCACCCATAACGCGCCATCGGCACGACGCAGCAACGCGCTGACCGCCAGATGGCGCGCCGAGGCATCGCCCAATTGCTGCCACTTGCCATCCCGGTACCGGTAGACCCCGTCGAAGGCGGTCCCGAACAACATGCCGCCGGTGCTGTCGCGCAACACCACGAACACGCCCCCCAGTTCCACGCCCGGGGTGTTCTGGCGGTCGTAGACGGTGAAGTCGCGACCGTTGAACCGCGCCACGCCTTCCCAGGTGCCGAGCCAGATCAGCCCGTCCTCGCCCTGGGCTACCGCATGCACCAGGTTGTGCGGCAGGCCGTCGTCCATGTTCCAGCGCGTGACGGTGTGATAGGCGGTGTGGTCGAGCTCCTGCGCGCCAGCCAGCGGCAACCCGAGCGTCGCGCAGCACAGCGCGACCCACAGCCACAGCAGCGCCGCCCGCAGCACACCTGTGCTGCGAACGCAGCCTGCATGCGTCTGCGCCCCGACCCTGTCCACGCTTCCGTCCCCTCGTCCGTGCCTGCTGGCCCCGCCTGCCGGTATGCACTGACAGGCCTGCGGCAAATCTATCACCGGGGTTTTCGGCCCGCCCTAGGTGGATTCCCCACAGCTGCCGGGACCACCATGACACCGGGAGGCATTCGGCCGGGACGGTGATGGCCCATCACTATTTCAGCGGCAACGGGCGCGCGGGGCGTGGGCATCTGCCGCCCGCTTCCACGCGGTGCAGACCTGTGGATTTGCGACGCGCGCGCTGATGCATTCAGGCCACCGAGTATAAATATAGAACCCGATGGTCTAGTATTGGCGGCATGTCCAGCTCGCCCCCCCTCAAGTCCAAGGCCAAGAGCAACGGCCCTGGGCGTCCCAAGGATCTTGGGAAACGCGCCGCCATCCTGGGCGCTGCGCGCACCATGTTCATGGAGCAAGGCTATGCCGGGGTCAGCATGGATGGGATCGCCGCACAGGCCGGCGTCTCCAAGCTGACCGTCTACAGCCATTTTGGCGACAAGGAGAGCCTGTTTTCCGAGGCGATCCGCGCGCAATGCCAGCACATGATGCCGGACGACCTGTTCGACCATGCCCCCGAGGGTGCATTGCGCGACCAGTTGATCGAGATCGCGCATGCGTTCTTTGCCATGGTCAGTACCGACTCGGCCATTTCCACCCACCGCATGATGATGGCGCCCGGCACCGGCGACGTGCATGTGCGCGAGATGTTCTGGGACGCCGGCCCCAAGCGGACCCAACAGGCGCTGGCGGATTTCCTCTCCGCACGGGTGGCCGATGGCCAGCTGGAGATCACCGACCTGGCCCGCGCGGCGTCGCAGTTCTTCTGCCTGCTCAAGGGCGAGTTGTACGCCTTGATGATGTGCGGCCTGCACGGCCAGCCCAGCCGTGCGCAGGTGGACGAACACATCGAATCCAGCGTGGACTTCTTTTTGAGGGCCTATGCACCCCGCTGACCGCCCCCGGCCTTTGGTGGCGATGACTTCCGGCACTGCGCCGGTGGTCCATGCGCGGCGATGCTAGATGCGCCAGTTGCCCCGCGCACCGGTAAAATGTCCGCCCCACCGCGTTGGATAACCGCACCATGACGATCGATTTCACCCAGGCCCGCGAAAAGATGGTCGAGCAGCAGATCCGGCCGTGGGACGTGCTGGACCTGCGCGTGCTCGACGTGCTGGCGCGCATGCCGCGCGAGGCCTTCGTGCCGGAGGCTTACAAGACCCTGGCCTATGTCGATGTGGAGATTCCGCTGTCGGCCGGCCACAAGATGATGAAGCCGGTGGTCGAAGGCCGCATGTTGCAGGCGCTGGATCTGCAGCCGGGCGAAGACGTACTGGAAGTGGGCACCGGTAGCGGCTTTGCCACCGCCTGCCTGGCGGCGCTCGCGCGCGAGGTCGTCAGCCTGGAAATCGACCCCGCGCTGGCCAGCGCCGCGCGCGCCAATCTGGACGCAACCGGCCTGGGCAGCAATGTCCGGATCGACACCGCCGATGTGTTCGGCTGGCAGAGCGAACGCCGTTTCGATGCCATCTGCGTGACCGGCGCAGTCGACACCCTCCCCGTCCAGTGGCTGCAATGGTTGCGCCCGAATGGCCGGCTGTTTGTCGTGCGCGGTCACGAACCGGTGATGGAAGCGGTCCTGGTCCGTGGCGATGTCAACGCCCCGCGCATCGAATCGTTGTTCGAAACCGACCTCGCCTATCTCCAGGGCGCCGCACCCACGCCCCGATTCCAATTCTGATTCCCAAGGAAGCTTCCCCGATGATTCGCCGATCCCTCGTTCTGGCCCTGGCCGCCGCCCTGTCTCCCATGGCTGCGCACGCCACCGACCTGCTGCAGGTCTACGAAATGGCCCGCAACGGCGATCCGCAGCTGGCCGTGGCCGAGTCCACGCGCCTGGTCAATCGGGAAGGCCAGGTACAGGCGCGCGCGGCATTGTTGCCGCAGCTGGACGGCACTGCCGGATTCACCCAGGCGCATCGCGAATTGGAAGGGGTTGACGGTCGTTCGACGACCAAGCAGCGGCAGTACGCGATCCAGGGCAGCCAGACCATCTTCAACTGGGCCCAGTTCGCCAACCTGCGCGCCCAGCGCGAAATCGCCAAGGCAGCCGATTTCACGCTGGCGTCGGCGAACAACGATTTGATCACCCGTACGTCGGCGGCGTACTTCCAGGTGCTGGTGGGCATCGAATCGCTCGCGGCAGCAGAGACCAACGAAGCAGCCGCCAAGAAGCAGTTCGACTACGCGGACAAGCGTCTGGAGGTTGGCCTGGCGCCGATCACCGACGTGCACGAAGCCCGTGCCCAGTACGACCAGGCGCGCGCGGACACCATCAACGCACGCAATACGCTGAAGGATTACTACCAGGCGCTGACCGAACTCACCGGCCAGCCGGTGGTGGGCTTACGTGCGCTGCCGGAAGACTTCCGCCCGGAAGTGCCGGCGGCCTACAGCAATGTCGATCAACTGGTATCCACCGCCATTGCCGATAACCCGGCATTGAAGGCACAGCAACTGCAGGTCAGCGCGGCCGAAGCGCAGGTCAACGCCGCGCGTGCCGGGCATTACCCGACCCTGAATCTCGGCGCCAATATCGGCCGCAGCAACAGTTGGGGTGGCCAAGGAACGGTAGATCAGGCAGCTGGCAACTTCACCACCAACGGCCGCGACATCGATACCGATTCGATCGGCGTGACCTTGTCGATCCCGATCTTCGCTGGCGGCGCAACCCAGTCGGCCGTGCGTCAGGCGCTGTCACGTCGTGACATCCAGCAGGACACCTACGAGCAGCAGAAGCGCGCGCTGGATCGCAATACGCGCAATGCCTATCAAACCGTGGTTGCCGGCATCAGCGAAGTGGAAGCGCGCCGCCTGGCGGTGGTCTCCGCACAGGCGGCCTATGACGCCTCGCAGGTCGGTCTGGAAGTCGGCACCCGTACGGTGCTGGACGTGGTGCAGAACCAGCGCACGCTGTTCCAGGCACAGCTGAACTACGCACAGTCGCGCTACACCTTCCTGCAGAACCGGCTGTTGCTGGGCCAGGCCATCGGCAAGCTCGATATCACCGATCTGCAGGACGTCAACCGTCTGTTGTCGCAGGATGCCGAGTCCAGGCTGCAGGGCAGTGGCTCGCTGCAGTAAGACGAACCACAGGTAACGCGAAAGGCGGGCCCAGGCCCGCCTTTTTTGTACGCGCCAGGCAATTGCATGTGCGCTTTTCGTGGCGACTGCTGCAAGTACGGTTAGTACGGTAAAGCGGTCGTTACGACGCCCGACGCGATGCGTTGGATAAAGCCAGGCTCGCGTCAGTCACCGTTGCACGCTCTCACTGGTGAACGCAACGACGCTGCAATCTGGCAGCTGGCGGCGGCAGGACCGCGGCATGTCATGCACGCAGCCACATGCGGATCAACAAGCCTCACGCAGCAGCGCCGTCGTTCGCCACCGGCGGCAGATCCGGCGCAATGTGCAGCAGCGTGCGCGCGACGGCGCCCTTGCCATTGGCGACCAAGGCCAGGCCAGCGGCGGCCATTGCGTCACGCTGTGCAGGATCGCCCAACAAGCGGGCAAGGTCGTTGTACACGCACTCGGCGTCCTCGCAGATGGCCACCGCATCGGCTTCGCGCATGCGCCGCGAGATTTCGGAAAAATTATGCAGATGCGGGCCGGTAACCGCGGGCGTGCCGACTGCCGCCGGCTCCAGCAGGTTATGCCCGCCGATCGGCTGCAGGCTGCCGCCGACGAAGGCCACCTGCGCGCAGGCATAAAAACTCATCAGCTCGCCCAAGGTATCGATGACAAACACCTTGTCGCGCGCGTGTGGCCATTGCTGGGTCTTGCGCGTGGACACGGCCCAGCCACGTTCGCGCGCCAGCGCCTCGACCTTGGGAAAGCGTTCCGGATGGCGCGGCGCCCACAGCAGCAACAGGTCGGGCCATTGCAGCAGAAGCCGCGCATGGATATCGGCCACCGCTGCCTCTTCGCCTTCGTGGGTACTGGCGGCAATCCACACCGGGCGGGTGGCCGGCACATGCGCGCGAAACTGCGCGACCAGCGCCTGCAACTGCGCCGGCGCAGCGATATCGAACTTGAGATTGCCCAATGCCACCACCTGGTCCGGACGCGCGCCAAGGGTGATGAAACGCTCCGCATCGTCCTGCGACTGTGCCGCCACGCAGGTCACCGTGCGCAGCGCGCGGCTGATCAACGGGGCCAGCACGCGATAACCGCGCAACGACCGCGCCGAGAGCCGCGCATTGAGGATGTACAACGGAATCTTGCGGTCGCGACAGCCGAACAGCATGTTCGGCCACAACTCGGTTTCCAGGATCAGCGCCAGCCGTGGCCGGAAATGCTCCAGAAACCGGCCCACGCTACCGGGCACGTCGTAAGGCAGATACACATGATCGACCGCATCGCCCCACACGGCGCGCACGCGCTCGGAGCCGGTGGGGGTGATGGTGGTGATGACCCAGCGGATGTCCGGCCGCTGCGCACGCAAGGCATTGACCAGTGGCGCAGCGGCGTTGACCTCGCCCACCGACACCGCGTGCACCCAGACCCGTGGACGGCCACAGGCATGCGTGTACGAGGCATAGCGCTCGTTCCAGCGGTTGAAATACTCGCGCACGCGAAAGCCTCGCCACACCAGGTGGTACACCGTGACCGGCAACAACAGGTAGAGCAGCGCCGAGTACAGCCCGCGCAACAGCCATTCGATCGGGTCTTTCCGCATGCGTGCAGGATACGGGAGCGTCCGCAGGTGCGCATGTGCACGATCCCTTAGAATTGCCGCATGTCAGAACCCGCCAACGTCGCCGTCCGCCCGTCCCTGCGCAATCCCAGGCACTGGCCCATGTATCTGGGCCTGGCCGTCATGGTGCTGGCCGGGCGCCTGCCCTGGACGCTGCAACGCGCGTTGGGCCGCGGCGTGGGCTGGATCGCGATGCGCGCGGCGGGCACGCGGCGACGCGCTGCCGAGGTCAACCTCAAGCTGTGTTTCCCCGAGCAGGACGATGCCTGGCGGGCACGACTGCTGCGCGACAGCTTCGATGCGCTGGGCGTGGGCCTGTTCGAGTTCGCGCGCGCCTGGTGGGGCAGCATCGACGCCATCCGCCCGGGGGTGCAGATCGAAGGCCTGGAACATCTGCAGCGGCTGCAGGAGCAGAAGCGTGGCGTGCTGCTGGTGTCCGGGCATTTCATGACGCTTGAGATGTGCGGGCGCCTGTTGTGCGACCACGTGCCGCTGGCCGGCATGTACCGCAGGCACCGCAATCCGGTGTTCGAATGGGCGGTCAAGCGCGGGCGGTTGCGCTATGCCACGCACATGTTCGCCAACGAGGACCTGCGCGCCACCATCAAGCATCTCAAGCGCGGCGGTTTTCTGTGGTACGCGCCGGACCAGGACATGCGCGGCAAGGACACCGTGTTCGTGCCGTTTTTCGGGCACCCGGCCTCCACCATCACTGCCACCCATCAGCTGGCGCGGCTGACCGGTTGCGCAGTGGTGCCCTACTTCCATCGCCGCGAAGGCGGCCGCTACCTCCTCAAGATCGCACCGCCGCTGGCAGGCATCCCGTCCGAGGACGTGATCGCCGATACCACGCAGGTCAATGCGGCGATCGAGGACATGGTGCGCGAGGCGCCGGACCAATACCTGTGGATCCATCGCCGCTTCAAGCGCCAACCGGGCGGCCGCAGCGCGTTCTACCAGTGACGCCCGCGGCCCTGTAGCGTGCTGCAGGTGCAGGTGCAGGTGATCGATCGGCCGGCGTCGCTAGCGCGGCGGTGCCTGCTCCGCGTTGTCGTTGAGCAGCGCACCCGCATACAGGCCCGCCAGCATCAGGCTCAGCCCGCCCCAGAAGCTGGAATAGAACGCCAGGTGGGTATTGAGCGGGAACACGGTGGCCACCAGCGCAATCATCGCCGGCCGGGCCTGCTCACGCGCGCCCACACTGGAATAGCGCCACGCACGCCACGCCTGCGCCGCCCCGGCCAGCCACAGCAGCAGGCCGATCACCCCGGTTTCGGCCAGGATTTCCAGCACGATCTGGTGCGCATGGAAGGCCGGGCCATCGCCCCAGGCCGGTGGCTGCGACGGCGCCGGATTGCAGGCCGGATACGCCTGCCTGAACCCGCGCGCGCCGACGCCGTTGAAGGGATGCTCGCGAATCATGCACAGCGCGGCGCCCCAGATCTGGCCGCGCCCGGACAACGCGTGGTCCACGCCCTGCTCGCCGTTGCCGAATGCCAGTGCCGTGCGCTGCAGCCGCTCGCGTGCCTGCGGTGCCACCGCCACCACGGCCCCGCCCAGCAGCACACCGGCCACGGCCACCACCACCAGACGGCGGCCGCCCAGCAATTGCCAGCCCGAGAGCAGCACGATCAC
This sequence comes from Xanthomonas sp. NCPPB 1068, assembly GCF_041479385.2. NCBI lineage: Bacteria > Pseudomonadati > Pseudomonadota > Gammaproteobacteria > Lysobacterales > Lysobacteraceae > Xanthomonas > Xanthomonas sp. NCPPB 1068. The sequence continues at coordinate 3,853,306 of NZ_CM192986.1, forward strand.
GCCGTAGGTGATCCACGACGCGCGCGAACCCGCCAGCACCAGCACCACGCCGACGGCTGCCGCCGCGCCCGCCCAGGCCCAGCGATTGCGCCGCCCCAGCGCCAGCAACAGAAACGGCGACAGGCTGGCCAGGGTCTGCCCGAACTTGAGATTGCACGGCCCCAGCACGCCGCTGAGGCGGTCCACCAGCGCCAGCTCCTGCGGCGTGCACAGTCCGTGACCGCTGATCAGCTGCTTGAGTTCATCCAGCGCGAAGAACAACGGGCTGATGCCGAAGGCAGCCTGCAACAACGCATCCAGCGTCCATACCGCGCCGATCACCGCCAGGCCGGTGAAGGTCCGGCGGCGGCGCTGTGCATTGGCCACCGCAATCGCGCACAGCCACATGAAAGGCAGATAGCGCAGGTCGGTGGCCGACTTGCGCAGCGCCCGCCCGGCATCCACCGCATCCAGCGCCGACAGCATCTGCGGCAGCCAGTAGGCAAAGAAGAGCACGCTGGTCAGCGCCCAGGCGGCGCCGCTGAGCAGGCCGGTGCCGCCACGGAAGCGGGCATGCGCCAGGCGGTAGGCCGCGAACAACGCGCCCAGCGACAGCACCGTTTCGGCCAGCCCGGGCGTGGGCCACAGGGCGACGAACAGGATCACCCACAGCGGCGCCCAGCGCCCGACGTCGGGCGTCAAGACAGGCGCTTGCGCGATGGGCTCAGCGGCGGAGTTCGTCATAGACCTTCAAGGTGGCCGATTGCATGGCCTGCAACGTATAGGGAAGCACCGCCGGCGGCGCGGGCGGGCGCTGCAGGAGCCCGAGCGCCCGCGCGTGCAGCGCGGCGGTATCAAAGGCCGGCACCGCGCCGGCAGGCTGCAGCTCGGCGAGCAATTCGTCAACGCCGCCATGCGCCCACCCCAGGACCGGGCGGCCCACCGCCAACGCTTCGACGACAGTGCGGCCGAAGGCCTCGGGCTTGCGCGAGAGCTGCAACACCAGATCGCTGGCGGCGTAGGCCTCGGCAATGCGTGCGGTGGGCTCGGTGAAGGCGACCGCCGCGGCCACACCCAGGCGCGCGGCCTCGGCTTCCAGTTCGCGTACATAGGCTTCGCGCCCGGGCTCGCGCGCGCCCGGCAGCCATAGCCAGGCCGGCACGCCGGACGCGCGCAGCGCGGCCAGCAGTTGCAGGCCGTCGGCATGGCCCTTCAGACGGGTGCCGCGCCCGGGCAGCAGCAGCAACGATGCGTCGGCCGGCAGGCCGGGCAGCAGTGTCTGCGCCCAGGCGCGCGCGCGCCGGTCGGCCCCGAGGCGGCGCGGAAACTGCGCGATATCCACACCGCGCGGGATGATGCGCACGCGCGCCGGGTCGGTCTGCGGGTAATGCGCGCGGACGTAGTCACTCACGGTCTGCGAGACGCAGATGACCCGCTCGCCATAGGTCATGACCGCGCTGTAGCGGCTGGGCGAATTGAGCCCGTGCACGGTGGTGACAAAGCGTGGCCGGGTCGCGGCCGGCATTCCGCGCAACGCGTACCAGCCCAGCCAGGCCGGCAGGCGCGACCGCGCATGGACGATGTCGGCACCGAGCTCGGCAAACAACCGGCGCAGGCCGACCACATGCCGCAGGGTCAGCAACGACTTGCGGCCGATATCCAGGGTGAGATGCTCGCCACCGGCATCCAGCAACGGCTGCACCAGGCGCCCGCCGGCCGATACCACCACCGCACGATGCCCGGCACGCACCAGCGCCGCGGCAATTTCCAGGGTGGAGCGCTCGACGCCGCCGGACTGCAGCGCCGGCAGCAATTGCACCACGGTCAGGCGGTGCATCCGGCCAGGATCAGTCGGCGAGCACGAACAACGCGCCGCAGTACGGGCACTTGGCTTCGCCGTTGGGTTCGTCTTCGATCGGCAGGTACACGCGCGGATGCGAGTTCCACAGCGCCATCTGCGGCGTCGGGCAGCTCAGCGGCAGGTCTGCCCGTTGCACGGTGTAGCGCGTTTCGGCATTGGCGGGCGCGGTGGCGGTCTGGCTCATGGCGGTGCAGTCGGGAAACGAAGACAGAGCGCGGATTCTAGCAGCCTGCCCGCACCCGCAGGGTGGCGCGGTTGCCGACGCTGTGCCCTACCGGCATGCGGTGTGCTCGACGGCCCGCGGCAGGCCTGGGGTGGAGACGGCGTGTTGCCGCGGGCAGACGCGGTGCCTGGGCGCCTGAAGCGGCATGGGCCATGCATGGATGATGTCGATTGACGCGCATCGATGATCTGCAGCACGACGTCGCTTGATGTGCGTACTGCCTTCTGCAGTGACGCAACGCCATGGCTGGTGACTACGCGGCCTTGCCTGCCATGCGCATCATGCCCTCCTCCTTGCGCTGCGAGATGGTCAGCCGAGTCGATCAGCGGCGTGGCAGCTTCCGCGTCGCAAGCCACTGAGTGCCAGACGCCGGTCAAGACACACGGTGACACCTGCGCAGCCCCGATCGGATCTGCCCGCGGTGCCTCCTCCACACGCGCGCCGCGCGCCGGGCCAGGCAGTGCACAGCTCGCTTGCGTGCCTTGCGTGTTTTGTCCACGATCGGCCAGCACCGGCGCTGCGGCGACCACGCCGGCAGGACCTGGTTGGATCGCCACGCGCAGGTCCGAGCGCTGCAACTCGGCGCTGCGGCTCCGCGCAACACTGCGCGCCCTCGGACGCCCCCAGGAGAAATCAGCACGTGAGTCTGTCTGTCGTTGTGCGGCACTTGCCGTTGGTTGCGGCGCTGGCCGTCGCCTCGCTGCCTGCAGGGGCCGCCACCGGCTTTGCAAGCTCGTTCGAGCAGGGCCAGCCCGTGCCCGCCGCGGCAAGTGCTGGCGGGGTGCAGATTGCGCTCGGCAATGGTCCTGCCGCGCCCTCTGCGGCCAGGCCAGGTGCCGGGTACAGCGGCGCACGCGCGTTGCGCTACGACAGCAGCGGTGCCGGCGGCCGACGTGTGTTGTTTGCCACCGATCTTGCAATCGATGCGCAGACCACGCTGTCGTGGATGGTGCTGCCGGAAAGCGTCGGCAGCGATCATGTGGCATCGACGTATGTGTCGCTGGATCTGGTGTTGGACGACGGCACGCGGTTGTCCGACACCCTGGCGCGTGACCAGCATGGCGTGGCCGTGGGAGCGCGTGCGCAGGGGCTGTCGAAGACGCTGTACCCCCAGCAGTGGGCACGCAAGCAGGTGCGGCTCGGCGAGGTGGCTGGTTTGCGCGGGCGCCGTGTGCGTGCGATCGAGCTGGATCTCGCACCACCTGCTGGCGCAACCGCTGCCGGCTGGATCGACGACGTGGCCATTGCCGATGTGCCCGTGATCGCGCCCGCGCGGCCATCGGATCGGGTGCTGACCACACGTGGCACGCACTCCAACGGCACGTTTTCGCGTGGCAACAACTTCCCGGCGACGGCGGTGCCGCATGGCTTCAACTTCTGGACACCGGTGACCGATGCCGGGACGCTGACCTGGCTGTACCGGTGGAACGAACACAACGATGCGGACAACCGGCCGCGCCTGCAGGCGCTGTCGCTCAGCCATCAACCCAGCCCCTGGATGGGTGACCGGCAGACCTTCCAGGTCATGCCTTCGCTCACTGCCGGGGTGCCGGAGGCCGATCGCGGCAAACGCGCGCTGGCGTTCTCGCATGCCAACGAGGTAGCGCGCCCGTACCGCTATGCGGTGCAGTTCGATAACGGCCTGCATGCCGAGATCGCACCGACCGATCATGCGGCGCTGTTCCGCTTTCGCTTCCCGGCGCGAGGCGATGCCAATCTGCTGTTCGACAACGTGGATGCACGCGGCGGGTTGCGCCTGGATGCGGCTACCCAGACGCTGGCTGGTTACACCGATGTGCGCAGCGGGCTGTCCACCGGGGCGACGCGCATGTATGTGTATGCCACCTTCGATCGCCCGTGGAAGGGCAGCGGCCGCATCGACACCGGCCGGCCCACCGGTTGGATCAAGTTCGATGCCGGCAGCGCGCGGCAGGTGCAGATGCGCATCGCCACCTCGCTGATATCGCTCGACCAGGCCAGGCACAACCTGGCGCTGGAAATCGCTCCGCAGGCCAGTATCGAGCAGGTCGCCGCGCGTGCGCGCGATGCCTGGGATGCGTTGCTCGGCCGTTTCGAGGTTGCCGATGCGACGGACGATCAGGCCACCACGCTGTATTCCAACCTGTATCGGCTGCACCTGTACCCGAACTCGGCACACGAAAACGTCGGCAGCGCCGACGCGCCCGATTGGCGCTACGCCAGCCAGAACAGTTGGTCGGACGACAACATCGATGGCAGCGCGGTGCGCAGCTTTGCGCCGATCCGCGATGGCCGGGTCTACGTCAACAACGGGCTGTGGGATACCTTTCGCACCGCATGGCCGGCGTATGCGCTGTTTGCACCCGACCAGGCCGGAACATTGGTACAGGGGTTCATCGAGCAGGCGCGCGCCGGGGGATGGATTGCGCGCTGGTCTTCGCCCGGCTACGCCGACCTGATGGTGGGCACCAGCTCGGACGTGGCGTTTGCCGATGCCTGGCTCAAGGGCGTGCGCGGCTTCGACCCGGCCGAGGCGTACGCTGCGGCGCTGAAGAACGCCACCGTGGTGCCGCCGGATCGGCATGTGGGCCGCAAGGGCATGGCGCGCTCGACCTTCCGCGGCTATGCCGACACCGACACGCACGAAGGCATGTCGTGGTCGATGGAAGGCGCGCTCAACGACTTCGGTATCGCCAACATGGCCGATGCCTTGTCCAGGCAGGCAACCACCGCACACGAGCGTGAGCGCTACGCAACCGAAGCGGTGTACTTCCGTCATCGCGCGGCCGGCTATGCGGCCCTGTTCGACCCCTCCGTGGGTTTCTTCCAGGGCCGCACGGCAGATGGTGAGTGGCGGGTGGATGCCGCGCACTACGACCCGCGCGTGTGGGGCCATGATTACACCGAATCCAGCGGCTGGACCTTTGCGTTCACCGCACCGCACGATGGCCAGGGACTGGCCGCGCTCTACGGTGGCCGTGATGCCCTGGCGGCAAAGCTGGACCGCTTCTTTGCCACGCCCGAAACCGGCGAAGCCGCGTTTTCCGGGTCCTACGGTGGCGTCATCCACGAAATGACCGAGGCACGCGACGTGCGCATGGGCATGTATGCGCACAGCAACCAGCCGGCGCACCACATCCCGTGGATGTACCTGTATGCCGGGCAACCGTGGAAAACACAGCAGCTGACGCGTGAGATCCTGGCGCGCCTGTACCTGGGCAGCGAGATCGGCCAGGGCTATGCGGGCGACGAAGACAACGGCGAAATGTCGGCGTGGTACCTGTTCGCATCGCTGGGGCTGTATCCGCTGCGCATGGGCGCGCCGGAATACGTGATCGGCTCGCCGCTGTTCAAGCATGCCAGCGTGCGGTTGCCCAATGGCGGGACACTGGTCGTCAATGCACCGCAGAATTCGCCGCAGAACGTGTATGTGCAATCGCTAAAGGTCAACGGCAAACCCTGGCGCAAGACCTGGTTGCCGCATTCGGCCATTGCCGACGGTGCGAGGCTGGACTTCGAGATGGGACCGGCGCCTTCACGCTGGGGGAGCGAGCCGGAGGCTGCGCCACCGTCGCTGACGCCAGCCGGGCACCGCCCTGCTCCGTTGCATGACCTGCTGGGCGCCAACGCACGCGTGACGTCGGCCGATGGCCGCGTGCTGGCGGCATTGCATGACGATGATGCCGGCAGCGCGAGCGCGGTGTCGCCGGCCACGGTACTGACGTTGAGCGGTCTTGATCGCGGTGAGGCCACGCTTTACACCTTGAGCAGCGGCAACGCCGCGATTGCGTCGGCCGGCTGGACGCTGGAAGCACGCACAGCAGAAGGCACGTGGCGCGTCGTCGATGCGCGCCGCGAGGAGCGTTTTCAATGGCCGCTGCAAACGCGTCCGTTCCGGATCGCGACGCCGGGTTCGTATGCGGAGTATCGGCTGCGTTGGACGGCGCCCGCGCGTGCGCAGGTGGCGGAAATCGAGTTACTGGGTGCAGTGCCGGATGGGCGCTGAGGCCTGAGGTCTTGAACGTGATCGGTTGGGATGACGACGATGCACGACGCCTGGCGCCTGTGTCGCTCTCCATCGCTTTGGGTGGTCGACGCTGAGTCGATACCAAGGGTAGGCCTTGCCCTCACCCCAACCCCTCTCCCGCGGGGAGAGGGGCTTTTGAGTCGTTGCTGCGGGCTGGGCACTGAGTTGTTGGGCGCCCTGCAACACCATGTCGTGCGCGAGACTTGTTGGCCGTTGTCTTGTCGACCGAGCGCTTGTCGCTTCAACTCAAGCAACGCTCGGTCAACCAAGTCTTTGACTCAGTCGTTGCCTTTCTCGGTTGCCGCCTTTTCCGCGTCGCGCTGCCTGCGGATCTGCGCATCCACGGCGGCGATCGCGGTCATGTTCATCACCCGGCGCGAGGTGGCGCTGGTGGTGAGGATGTGCACCGGCTTGGAGATGCCCATCAGGATCGGGCCGATCGCCACGCCGTCGGTGAACACGCGCACCAGGTTGTAGGCGATGTTGGCCGCTTCCAGGTTCGGCAGCACGAACAGGTTGGCGCGGCCCTTCAGCGTGCTGTTGGGCATGATCTGCTTGCGCAGCGCTTCGTCCCAGGCGGTGTCGCCCTGCATTTCGCCGTCGATGTTGAGCTCGGGCTTGCGCTTGAGCAGCGCTTCGCGCACCTGGCGCATCTTCAGTGCGTCGCGCGAGTCGTGGCTACCGAAGTTGGAATGCGACAGCAGCGCGATATTGGGCTCGATACCGAACAATTTGAGACGATACGCCGCCTGCAGCGTCGCTTCGACCACTTGCTCCACGGTCGGGTCTTCCTGCACATGCGTGTCCAGGAAGAAGAACACGCCCAGCTGGTTGATCACGCCGGTCATCGCCGAGGTGGAGCTCACGCGCGGTTCCAGCGGGATCACGCTGCGTGCATAACCCAGCTTCTTGTGGAAACGGCCAACCACGCCGGACAGCATCGCGTCGGCTTCGCCGCGTGCCACCATTACCGCGGCAATCAGGGTCGGACGCGAGCGCATCAACTCCTTGGCGGCGGTGACGGTCACGCCGCGACGCTCGGTGAGCGCGTGGTAGTACTGCCAGTATTCGTTGAAGCGGGGGTCGTCGAGGATGTTGGTGATCTCGAAGTCCACACCGGCGGTCAGGCGCAGGCCCATGCGTTGGATGCGCGCTTCGATGACGTCCGGGCGGCCGATCAGGATCGGGAACGCCAGGCCTTCGTCGACCACGTTCTGCACCGCGCGCAGCACCACTTCTTCTTCGCCTTCGGCATACACCACGCGCTGCTTGTCGGCGCGGGCGCGGTCGTAGACCGGCTTCATCATCAGGCTGGTGCGGTAGACGAACTGACCGAGCTTGTCGCGGTAGGCCTCCATGTCGGTGATCGGGCGCGTGGCAATGCCCGAGTCCATCGCCGCCTGCGCCACGGCAGACGACAGCTCCACCAGCAGGCGCGGGTCCAGCGGACGCGGAATCAGGTATTCCGGGCCGAAGCTTGGGGTCTCGCCGCCGTAGGCTGCGCCCAGGTCGGAGGCCTCGCGCCGCGCCATCGCCGCGATCGCCTTGACGCAGGCGATCTTCATTTCCTCGTTGATGCCGGTGGCGCCCACGTCCAGCGCACCGCGGAACAGGTACGGGAAGCACAGCACGTTGTTGATCTGGTTCGGGTAGTCCGAGCGGCCGGTGCCGATGATGCAGTCCGGGCGCACCGCCTTGGCCGCCTCCGGGGTGATCTCCGGGTTGGGGTTGGCCAGCGCGAAGATCACCGGTTGGCGCGCCATGCTGGCGACCATTTCCGGCTTGAGGATGCCGGCCGCCGACAGGCCCAGGAAGATGTCCGCGCCTTCGACGATTTCGGCCAGGGTGCGTTTGTCGGTGTCGCGCGCGTAGCGCTGCTTGTCCGGGTCCAGGTCGGTACGGCCGGTGTGGATCACGCCGTCGCGGTCCAGCGCCAGGATGTTCTCCGGCTTCAGGCCCAGCGAGACCAGCATGTTCACGCAGGAAATGCCGGCCGCGCCCATGCCGGTGGTGGCCAGCTTGACCTCTTCGATCTTCTTGCCGGTGACCACCAGCGCGTTGAGCACGGCGGCGCCGACGATGATCGCGGTGCCGTGCTGGTCGTCATGGAACACCGGGATGTTCATGCGCTCGCGCAGCTTGCGCTCGACGATGAAGCACTCCGGCGCCTTGATGTCTTCCAGGTTGATGCCGCCGAAGGTGGGCTCCAGGCTGGCGATGATGTCCACCAGCTTGTCCGGGTCGTTCTCGTTGATTTCGATATCGAACACGTCGATGCCGGCGAACTTCTGGAACAGCACGCCCTTGCCTTCCATCACCGGCTTGGACGCCAGCGGGCCGATGTTGCCCAGGCCCAGCACCGCGGTGCCGTTGGTGATGACCGCCACCAGATTGCCGCGCGCGGTGAGCTCGCTGGCCTGGGTGGGTTCTTCGACGATCGCTTCGCAGGCGAAGGCCACGCCCGGCGAATACGCCAGCGACAGATCGCGCTGGGTCAGCATCGGCTTGGTCGCGGTGACCTTGATCTTGCCGGCCGGCTGCTGGCGGTGATAGTCGAGGGCGGCCTGTTTGAAGTCGTCGGTGGACATCGGCTGTGTGGGTCTCGAAGGCGCAGGAGGGCTGAATTCTACCCCCCTGCCTGAACAAGGGCCTGTCGCGCAGCTGTCAGCGCGGCAGGGAGATTCATGCTGCAGCGCGGCGTTCGGCGTAGCCGGGTTGCAGCGCAGAGCGGCTAAATCAATGTAAAACGGCCCTGTACCCCGCCGGACATGCCGACGGAGAACAGGGCCGTAGGAAGCATCAGCGCGCGCTGATCGGGGCGACGACGTCGGTCGAGCCCACCGGGGCCTGCAGCGGCGGCGAGCCGCCGTCCAGCACCAGCTTGAGCTGGTCGCGGTTCAGCGCATTTTCCCAGCGCGACACCACCACGGTGGCCACTGCATTGCCGATGAAGTTGGTCAGCGAGCGGCACTCGCTCATGAAGCGGTCCACGCCCAGGATCAGTGCCATGCCGGCCACCGGCACGTCCGGCACCACCGACAGCGTGGCGGCCAGGGTGATGAAGCCGGCGCCGGTCACGCCGGCCGCGCCCTTGGAACTGAGCATCGCCACCGCCAGCAGGGTGATCTGCTGCCCCAGGGTCAGGTCCACGTTAGTGGCCTGGGCGATGAACAGCGCCGCCAGGGTCATGTAGATGTTGGTGCCATCCAGATTGAACGAGTAGCCGGTCGGCACCACCAGGCCCACCACCGACTTCTCGCAGCCGGCCTTTTCCATCTTTTCCATCAGCGAGGGCAGCGCCGACTCCGAGGACGAGGTGCCCAGCACCAGCAGCAGCTCGGCCTTGAGGTAGCGGATCAGCTTGAGCACCGAAAAGCCGCACAGACGGCAGACAACGCCCAGGATCACCAGCACGAAGAACAGCGAGGTCAGGTAAAACGAACCCACCAGCCAGGCCAGGTTGACCAGCGATTCCACGCCATACTTGCCGATGGTGAAGGCGATCGCCCCGAACGCGCCGATGGGGGCGGCCTTCATCAGGATGTGCACCAGGCGGAACACCGGGGCGGTCAGCGCTTCCAGGAAGCTCAGCACCGGACGGCCGCGCTCGCCCACCAGGGCCAGCGCAATGCCGAACAACACCGCCACGAACAGCACCTGCAGGATGTTGCCATCGACGAAGGCGCTGATCAGCGTGGCCGGGATGATGTCCATCAAAAAGCCGACCAGGCTCAGCTCGTGCGACTTCTGCACGTAGGTGTTGACCGCGCTCTGATCCAGCTCGGCCGGGTTGATGTTCATGCCGGCGCCGGGCTGCACCACGTGCGCCACGATCATGCCCACGATCAACGCCAGCGTGGAGAAGAACAGGAAGTAGGTCATCGCCTTGGCGAACACCCGGCCCACCGTCTTGAGGTGGGTCATGCCGGCGATGCCGGTGACGATGGTCAGGAAGATCACCGGGGCGATGATCATCTTCACCAGCTTGATGAAGGCGTCGCCCAGCGGCTTGAGGCTTTCGGCGAAGGCCGGTTCGAAATGGCCGAGCAGGGCGCCGAGGACGATGGCCACCACGACCTGGAAGTACAGCTGGCGGTAGAAGGGCACGGACGCCGGCAACGGGCCGGCAGGCTTGCTGATGTGCATGGCACCACTCCGAGGGAACTGGAGGGTGCCTGAGCAGGCACCCGGTGCGGGCATTCTGGCCGCACGTCACAGCCCGGGCCGATAACCCATTGGTACTACGGATGCGCCGCAGCGCCGCGGGCGCCTGCCCGGTGCCGCGCGGCATGCGTTGCAACCCCGTGCCAGACAAGGACTTTCTGCACGACCTGCCGCGCCGGCGGGGGGCGCGTGGACACCGCGGGCACCCAGCTGCAGCACTGTCCGTCGGATGACCCTGGTCTTACACTTCAGCCGCGCCGCCGCAGGCCGTTAATTGCGTTTAACGCAGACACCGATGTTTCTGTGCAGTCGCCGTCCGGAACCTGCGCGCTTGCTGAAGCTGTTCACCGCGATCGCCATGGCAGGACGCCCGGCCCCTTTCCTAGCCGAAGACCATTCCTATGCGCCTCAACCTGCTTGTCCTGGCGTTGGCTCTCGCCATCGTCCCCGCCGCTGCCACTGCAGCCACCTCGATCGAAAACTGGCCGACCAAATACACCTTCGGTGATGGCACCGAGCTGGGTCTGACCGGCAACTACGCCTACGACGACAACAACTTCTCCGGCGACGATCGCCTGGAAGACCGCACCGACTTCCGTCGCAAGGAATTCGGCGCCACCATCAAGAAGAAGGGCGTCTACGACGCCATGGTGTACTTCGACTTCGAGGCCAAGCTGTGGCTGGACGTGTTCTACCGCTTCGAGACCAAGGCGCTGCTGGGCCAGGACTATGGCCGCGTGCGCCTGGGCTACATGAAGGTGCCGGTGGGCCTGGAAGCGGTGCAGAGCTCGCGTGCGGGTAGCTTCATGGAACTGGGCCTGCCGGTGCAGGCGGTGTTCCAGGGCCGCCGGACCGGCGTGGAATGGACGCTGGAGCGTCAGCAGTACCTGCTGCAGGCCGGCGCTTACGGCGGCAAGGACCTGCAGGGCGACAACCCGGGCACCACCCAGGCCGTGCATGCGGCGTGGACCCCGGTCAAGGCCGAAGGCGACGTGCTGCACCTGGGCATCGCCGGCTCGATCGAGAACCCGCGTGGCTTCAGCGACGGCCGCGGCGTGTCGTTCAGCCCGCGCGTGCGTCTGCGTGCCCGCCCGGAAGCCGGCCTGACCGACGTGCGTTTGATCGACACCGGCACCATCCTGGATGTGGACCACGTGATCCGCAGCGGCGTGGAAGCGGTGTGGATCCATGGCCCGTTCTCGCTGCAGAGCGAAGCGCTGCGTGCCGAAGTGGCGCGTAATGCCGGCCAGCCGCACTTCATCGCGCAGGGCCAGTACGTGTACGGCACCTGGTCGCTGACCGGCGAGTCGCGCAGCTATGCCGGCGGCGTGCCGGGCAACCTCAAGCCGGCGCACGACTACGGCGCGGTGGAGCTGACCGCCCGCTACAGCCGCCTGAACCTGGAAGACAACAACGTGCACGGCGGCCGCCAGCACGACACCACCATCGGCGCCAACTGGTACCTCACCAGCCACTTCAAGTTCCAGGCCAACTACAGCTGGGTGGATTCCTCGCGCAACGGCGTGCATGAGACCCCGCACGTGATGGAACTGCGCGCGCAGGTGCAGTTCTAAGCAGCGCCGGGGCGCTGCAAGGCGCCGGCCATTCGCTCCGGCGCCAACTGCAGCGGAGTCATTGCCGGGCAGCGGTTCGCCGGTGCATTGCCGGCATCGCGTAGCGCACTCGGTGTTCGACACGGCCGCATCCGCTCACGGGTGCGGCCGTTCTCGTTGCCAGGACTATGGCCGCGTGCGCCTGGGCTACATGAAGGTGCCGGTGGGCCTGGAAGCGGTGCAGAGCTCGCGTGCGGGTAGCTTCATGGAACTGGGCCTGCCGGTGCAGGCGGTGTTCCAGGGCCGCCGGACCGGCGTGGAATGGACGCTGGAGCGTCAGCAGTACCTGCTGCAGGCCGGCGCTTACGGCGGCAAGGACCTGCAGGGCGACAACCCGGGCACCACCCAGGCCGTGCATGCGGCGTGGACCCCGGTCAAGGCCGAAGGCGACGTGCTGCACCTGGGCATCGCCGGCTCGATCGAGAACCCGCGTGGCTTCAGCGACGGCCGCGGCGTGTCGTTCAGCCCGCGCGTGCGTCTGCGTGCCCGCCCGGAAGCCGGCCTGACCGACGTGCGTTTGATCGACACCGGCACCATCCTGGATGTGGACCACGTGATCCGCAGCGGCGTGGAAGCGGTGTGGATCCATGGCCCGTTCTCGCTGCAGAGCGAAGCGCTGCGTGCCGAAGTGGCGCGTAATGCCGGCCAGCCGCACTTCATCGCGCAGGGCCAGTACGTGTACGGCACCTGGTCGCTGACCGGCGAGTCGCGCAGCTATGCCGGCGGCGTGCCGGGCAACCTCAAGCCGGCGCACGACTACGGCGCGGTGGAGCTGACCGCCCGCTACAGCCGCCTGAACCTGGAAGACAACAACGTGCACGGCGGCCGCCAGCACGACACCACCATCGGCGCCAACTGGTACCTCACCAGCCACTTCAAGTTCCAGGCCAACTACAGCTGGGTGGATTCCTCGCGCAACGGCGTGCATGAGACCCCGCACGTGATGGAACTGCGCGCGCAGGTGCAGTTCTAAGCAGCGCCGGGGCGCTGCGAGGCGCCGGCCATTCGCTCCGGCGCCAACTGCAGCGGAGTCATTGCCGGGCAGCGGTTCGCCGGTGCTTCGCAGGCATCGCGTAGCGCACTCGGTGTTCGACACGGCCGCATCCGCTCACGGGTGCGGCCGTTGTCGTTTGGGCGCCTGTGCATCGCGCGCTGAGGCGATGGCTGCGCGATCCGGCGGCAGCCCCCCATACTTGCCGGCATGTATGCCTCGCAACGCCGCCGCCTGTTGCTCACCCTGGTCATCGTGCTGGGCGGCATGGTCGTGGCCATGCTGGCGGCCGGGCACTTCGTCGAACAGAGCGCACTGCGCGAGGAAAGCGCCACCGTGCGCCGGCAACTGGGCCTGTATGCGCAGGCGCTGCAGCAGCGCATCGACCGCTATCGCACCCTGCCGCAGATCCTGGCGCTGGACCCGGAGCTGCGCGCGGCCGTCTCCGGCCCGCTGTCGGCCGCGCAAGTGGATCAGCTCAACCGCAAGCTCGAACGCGCCAACAACGTCACCCGCTCGTCCACGCTGACGCTGATCGACCGCGGCGGCATTGCGCTGGCGGCCAGCAACTGGCGTGCGGCGCGCAGCAATGTCGGCGTGGATTACGCCTTCCGCCCGTATTACCAGCAGGCGCTGGCGACCGGCAGCGGCAGCTTTTACGGCATCGGCATGACCACCAGCGAGCCGGGCTATTTCCTGTCGCAGGCCATCGTCGATTCGGCTGGCCAGGTGCAGGGCGTGGTGGTGATCAAGATCGCGCTGGCCGCACTGGAGCGCGAATGGCTGCAGACGCCGGATATCGTGCTGGCCTCCGATGCCCACGGCGTGGTGTTTCTGGCCAGCCGCGCGCGCTGGCGCTACCGCATGCTGGCACCGCTGACCCCACGCGACCGCAACGAATTGCAGAGCACCCGCCAGTACGCCAACCAGGGCCTGCTGCCACTGCGGCGCCGGCTGATCGAGCAGACCGGCAATGGCGGCGTGCTGGCCGATGTGCTCGACCCGCCGCTGGGCGCGCCGGTGTTGTGGCAGACGCAGCAGGTACCGGAAAGCGGCTGGCGCCTGCATCTGCTGCACGACACCCGCGCCAGCGCCGCCGCCGGCCGCGCCGCCGCCATTGCGGCCGCAGGCGCCTGGCTGGCACTGGCGTTGCTGTGGTTGTTCGTGCAGCAGCGTCGCCGCCTGTCGGCACTGCGCCAGCGCAGCCGGCACGAGCTGGAAACCCTGTTGCAACAACATGCCGAAGAACTGCGCACCGCGCAGGACGGCGTGGTCGCCGCCGCGCAGCAGTCCAATGCCGGCTTGAGCCGCAGCCTGGAGCATCTGCCGCAAGGCGTGGTGGTCATCGACGAGGCGCTCAATCTGGTGGCGTGGAATTCGCGCTATGTGGAGCTGTTCCGATTCCCGCCGGAGCTGCTCAAGATCGGCCGGCCGATCGAAGACCTGTTCCGCTTCAATGCGCGTCGCGGGCTGTTGGGGCCCGGGCCGATCGAAGCGGCGATCGAGCGGCGGCTCAATCACCTGCGCAGCGGCAAGCCGCATATGCGCGAAAGCGAGAAGGAAGACGGCACGGTGCTGGAGATCCGCGGCAACCCCTTGCCCGATGGCGGATTTGTCACCAGCTACGCCGACATCACCAGCTACAAGAACGCCGCACGCGAACTGCGCTCGCTGGCCGATGCGCTGGAGCACCGCGTGGAAGAGCGCACCCGCGACCTGGCCGCCGCCAAGCGCGAGGCCGAAAGCGCCAACCGCTACAAGACGCGGTTTGTGGCCTCGGCCGTGCACGACCTGCTGCAACCGCTCAATGCCGCGCGCATGTTCGTGTCGGTGCTGCGCGGGCAGGTGCGCGAGCCCGGCAGCGCGCGCGTGGTGGACAACATCGATGGCGCCCTTGCCGCACAGGACGCCATCCTCAACAGCCTGCTGGACATCTCGCGCCTGGAGGCCGGCAGCCTGAACACGCAGGTACGCGACTTCGCCCTCGCGCCCCTGCTGGAGACCCTGGCGCGCGAGTTCGGCATCCTGGCCGAAGACCGTGGCCTGGTGCTGGACTGGGTGCCCACCTCGGCGGTGGTGCTGAGCGACGAGAACCTGCTGCGCCGCATCCTGCAGAACTTTCTGTCAAACGCGATCCGCTACACGCCGCGTGGGCGCGTGCTGATCGGCTGCCGTCGCCGTGGCGGCTGGTTGCGCATCGAAGTGCACGACCAAGGCCCGGGCATTGCCGAGGCGTTGCAGCAGGAAATCTTCGAGGAATTCCGCCGCCTGGACGACGGGGTTGCCAACGACCGCGGCGCCGGCCTGGGCCTGGCCATCGTCGAGCGCATCGGCCGCCTGCTCGGCCACCGGATCGGGCTACGCTCCACCCTCGGCAGCGGCAGCGTGTTTTCGGTCAGCGTGCCGCTGGGCGACCGCGCCGCCATCGCCGCCGGGTTGCCGCCGCCCTCACCCACGGCCGAACACGGCAACGACCCCATCCTGCACGGCTGCCGCGTGTGGTGCGTGGACGATGACCCGCGCGTGTGCGAGGCCACCCGTGCCCTGCTGGAGCGCTGGGAATGCCGCGTGGATTTTGCCGGCGGCCCGGATGAGGCGCTTGCCACTGCCAGCGCCGACGACGCGCCTGAGCTGGTGTTGCTGGACGTACGCATGGGTGGGCATTACGGCCCCATGCTGTTGCCGCAACTGGTGGAGCGCTGGCAACGCGAGCCACGCATCATCCTGATCACCGCAGAGCCGGACCCGGCATTGCGCGAGCATGCGCAGGAATTGGGATGGGGGTTTCTTTCCAAGCCGGTGCGCCCGCCCGCGCTACGCGCGCTGATGACGCAGATGCTGTTGCGCCGCGGGTGAAGCCGCGTGCCACGTCCCGACCGATGTCGCGTCGCGCGCCTGCGCTGATTCCGTGTGCAAATGTCGGCTTCTTTACTGTGTAAATCGCGACATTATCTCGGTGTTTCTCATAATTGCTATGCGGGGTTTCCTGTCGCCTGTTGCGCTACAGTGGCAACCGAGCGCGCGCTTTCTCAGCGAATAAACACGCAGACGATTGCGACACCGTGCACCGCCTTTGCAGTGTTGCTGGTTTAGATTCCACGCTTGCGCGTTGGTCGATTTCCTCCCCCCGGACGATGGAGTCACCATGTTCAGACACACGTCACTGCTAGCGGCCTCGTTGCTGTCTGCAGGCTGCGCGGCGAGCCTGCCCGCACAGGCGGCCACGCCTGCGGCGACCGTGCAGCCCGTCGGGCCGATCCGTGCGGACTTGAACCCTTACACGGTGCAGCGCTTGAACACGGTGCTGGACCAGGTTTCCCGGCACCGCGGCCTGAGCGCGGGGCATCTGATCAAGCGCATTTCCGCCCTCTTTCTCGACACGCCTTACCAGGCCAACATGCTGCAGGGCTCGGCGACGACGCCGGAAAAGCTGATCATCGATTTCACCGGTCTGGATTGCTTCACCTATCTGGATTATGTCGAAGCCGGGCGCAGGGCGTCTTCGCAGCAGGATTTCGTTGATCGGCTGGTGCTCACCCGCTATGTCGATGGCATCGTCGGCTTTCCCTATCGCAAGCATTTCTTTTCCGACTGGGTCGCCCGCCCCTACGAGCTGGCCGACGACATCACCGCCACGCTCAGCCCTGCTGCAGTCAGCGTGGACAAGGCGCTGAATCTCAAGGCCGATGGCAGCAACTACCTGCCCGGGTTGCCGATCGTGCAGCGGACCATCACCTACATCCCGGCCGCTGCCGTGGACAGCAACGTCGTGCGCCAGCTGCGCACCGGCGACTACGTCGGCAGATACTCGCCCGCGGCCGGGCTGGATGTCAGCCATGTCGGCATCTTCCTGATGACCGACGCCGGCCCGGTGCTGCGCAATGCGTCCTCGCGGCCGGAAAACAACAAGGTGGTGGACTCACCATTCCTGGAGTACGTCGCCAGGACCGCCGGCATCGTGGTCTACCGGCCCAAGCCCTGACGTCGCCACGCGCGCAGAGCGCTGTCATACCCGTTGGCTTGCGTGGTTATTGCGACGGCCGTTGTAGGAGCGGACCTGGCCGCGAGGGCTCGCCCGTCACCGGGAAAGGCCCTCGCGACCAAGGTCGCTCCTACAGGAGCAAGGGCAGCCTGGGATTATGCGGCCGTTGTAGGAGCGGACCTGGCCGCGAGGGCTTGCCCGTCACGGGAAAGGCCCTCGCGACCAGGGTCGCTCCTACAGGAGCAGGACAGCTTGGGCTTCTGTACTTGCGTCTGTACTTGCGTCCGCGCCTGCGTCCGCGCCTGCGTCCGCTTGAACCTCGCCTCCTGACCTCAACACGCACCCAGCCACGTCGCTGGGTCACGCAATCAACGTGGCGGCGCGGTCGGGACCGTGGATCCGGACGATCAGGCAAGACTCCCGGATAACCGGGCTCACGCTGGTCGCACTGCCAGCGGCAAAGTGCATCGCATGACGCACAACGCCACTGCCGGGAGACACCCCATGACACAGACACATTCGCTGGATCGCTATCGCCTGCTCGGCCGCTCGGGGCTGCGGGTGTCGCCGCTCGCGCTGGGCACCATGACCTTTGGCGAGGCGTGGGGCTGGGGCGCGGATGCGGGCGAAGCCAGGCGCATCTTCGATGCCTACGCAGACCGCGGCGGCAACTTCATCGACACCGCGGTGAACTACACCAACGGCGGCTCCGAACGCATCCTCGGCGAGTTGATCAAAGGCCGCCGCGAACGCTTCGTGCTTGCCACCAAATTCACCATGGCGCGCGACGCGAGCAACATCAATTCCGGCGGCAATCATCGCCTGAATCTGATCCGCTCGGTCGAGACCAGCCTGCGTCAGCTCGACACCGATCGCATCGACCTGCTGTACCTGCACGCCTGGGACTTCACCACCTCGCCGGAGGAAGTCATGCGCGGGCTGGACCATCTGGTCCAGGCGGGCAAGGTGCTCTACATCGGCATCTGCAACACGCCGGCCTGGCGGGTGGCGCAGCTGCAGACGCTGGCCGACCTGCGTGGCTGGTCGCCGCTGGTGGCGCTGCAGATCGAATACAGCCTGGTCGAGCGTAGCGTCGAACACGAACTGATGCCGATGGCGCGCGAACTCGGCCTGGGCGTGTTGCCGTGGTCGCCGCTGGGCGGCGGCATCCTGACCGGCAAATACAGCCGCGCGGACCTGTCCGACGACAATTCGGCAGATGTGTCGAGCAGCCGCAAGGGCGTGATTGCCTCGACCGGGCATCTCAATGCGCGCTCGCTGGACATCGCCGATGCGGTCGGTGCGGTCGCCGCTGAAGTGGGCGCTTCCCGCTCGCAGGTGGCGCTGGCCTGGACCTTGCGCCACCCGGCAGTGGTCTCGCCGGTGATGGGCGCACGTACCCTGCAGCAGGCCGAAGACAACTTCGGTGCGTTGGACATCGGGCTCAGCGACGACCAGCTTGCGCGCCTGGAGAGCGTCAGCGCCTTGCCGCCGATCTTCCCCGAACGCTTCATCGGCAGGCCGATGGCGCAGCAGTTGATCTACGGCACCCATCCGCTGCAGCTGCGCAGCTGATCGCCACGGAGCAGCCATGACCAGACCTTCAGCCATCGCGGCGGCAGCGCTGCTTGTCGCCGCAACGTTCGCAGGCAACGCCGGTGCCATCTCGAAGGACGCTGCATCCGCAGAGGTTTGCGCGGGGCAGCCGGCACACGTGTGCAACAAGCGCATCGTCGAAGCGGCATTTGCGCAGTGGCAGGCCGGCGGCAGCGACCTCTTTCAAACGCTGCTGTCGCCCGAGGTAGTGTGGACCATCGAAGGTTCCGGCCCAAGCGCAGGCAGCTTGCGCGGCAGCGATGTGTTGATCGCCACCGCAGTCCGCCCGCTGGCCGAGCGCCTGGCCTCGCCACTGCGCCCGGTGCAGCAACGCATCTGGGCCGATGGCGAGCATGTCATCGCGCAGTGGGAAGGCGTGGCCACGCTGCGCGACGGCGGCAGCTATCGCAATCGTTACGCATGGATCATGCGGATGCGCGACGGCAAGGCTGTCGAGGTCAACGCGTTCCTGGACCTGCCCGCCTACGACGCCGTGCTGCAGCGCGGTCAACGCCCCATGCAACGCAGGGCCAGCCCATGAGCGACATGCCGATGAAAGCCGCCATTGCGGTGGCGCTTGGCGCCGGCTGTGCGCTCGCCTGCCCGTCGGTGGTGGCCACGCAGCCGGCCAAGGCCACCAGCACATCGCCACAACACTCAGGACACACCATGCAAGCGCACCCGTATATCGGCATGTGGGTCACCGGCGACGGACGGATCCGGCAGGAATTACTGCCGAACGGCCGCTACGACGAGGCCCGCGGCACACGCCAGAGCGCCTACCAGGGCCGCTACGAAATCACCGGCACTCACATCGATTACTGGGACGACACCGGGTTCACCGCCGATGGCCAGTTCGTCACCGACGACGAGCTGCATCACGGCGGCATGGTGTTCTATCGGCAGCCGCCAGCGTAGAGCGACCAGCACAACGGCCGCGCAGTCGTCAGGCGGGCGCGGCCGGTGCCCGGTGCGGCATGGACCACGCGTACATTGCGGCTCTGCGCGCGCTGTGCATAACCACCTGACGATTGCTCGCTACGGTGTTGCAGTCGCACTTGACGGGCGGGCGCACTGGCTGCGTGCGCGGTGCGCCATGTGTGGTGTGGCTGCAGGCCGCAACCCGCAGCGCACGCGCAATCAACCCTCGCCTTCCGGCTCCAATGACTTGACCAGCACTGCCGCCTGCGTGCGGCTATAGCAGTCGAGCTTTTTCAGGATCGCGGTGACATGCACCTTGACGGTGTTTTCGGCCAGGCCCAGTTCGTGCGCGATCTGCTTGTTGAGCAGGCCATCGGCCAGGCTCAGCAGCACGCGAAATTGCTGCGGGGTGAGCTGGGCGAGTTTGGCGGCCAGCTGCGCATCGGCTTCCGAGCGCTCGGCGGTCATCGGCGGAAACCAGGTGCCGCCATCCAGCACGCTGGCTACCGCCGTGCCGATCGATTCGGCCGGAGTGGATTTGGGAATGAAGCCGGCCGCGCCGAACTGCTGGGCACGCCGGATCACCCGCGGATGATCGTTGGACGAGATCACCACCACCGGGATGTCCGGGTGCTCGCCACGCACATGCAGCAGCGCCGAAAAGCCGCGCGCGCCGGGCATGGCCAGGTCCAGCAGCACCAGCTCGGCCTGCGGGTGCGAGCGCAGCATCGCGCTCAACGTGGCGGCGCTGGACGCTTCCACGACCTGCGCCTGCGGCAGGGTCTGCTGCAACACATGGATCACCGCCGCACGGAACAGCGGGTGGTCGTCGGCGACGAGAATGGTGAGATCGGCCATGCGCCAAGTCTGGCACATGGCCGCCGCCGCTGCCTCGCCTTGCCTTGCCTAACGCGGCGGATGCGTGCTCGCACGCCAGGCGTCCAGAAACTGGCGGCGCTTGAGCTTGTCCAGATACACCAGCAGGCCGGGGCCGAGCGGAATCGGCCGGAACGGTGGTTGCGCCGAGCCGCCGCGGCCGCCGGCGGCCGGCAGTATCGGCATCAGGCGCGCCTCGCGCGAGAGCACCTGCTGACCGCGTGGCGACAGCAGATAGTCGAGGAACCTGCGTGCTTCCGGCGCATGCGGCGCGGTCTTGGGGATTACCGCGGTGCGCAAGGCCACCAGCGTGTAGTCCTGCGGCTGCACGATGCCCAGCGGGGCGCCGGCATCGATGCGGGTCTGCGCGTAGGAGCCGAGCACGTTGTAGGCCAGCAGCAGGTCGCCACGGCTGACGCGGTCGAGCAAGGTGCCGGTGCGTTCTTCCAGCCTGACCTGGTTGGCCCCCAACGCGGCCAGCAACGCGCCGGCAATGCTGCCCACCTGCCCGTCCTGGGTGGCGAACAGATACCCCACCCCGCTGCGTTCGACATCATAAGTGCCCACCTTGCCGCGTAACGGCGCATCGGGTGCACGCAACAAGGCCAGCAACTGCCGCCGGGTCCGCGGCACCCGCGCCGCATCGAGCTTGCGGGTGTTGTAGACGATGGCCACCGGCTCGTAACTGATCCCGAACACCTCGTGCCGCCACTGCGCCCAGGCAGGCAATGCCTCGGTCTGCGCCGAGCGGTGAGCGAGCGCATGGCCGTCGTTCACCAGCTTGGTCTGCAGGTCCATGCTGGCGCTGATCAGCATGTCTGCGGTCGAGGTGCCGGCGCCGGGCTGCAGATAGTGCGCGTAGATATCCCAGGCGATCACGTCTTCGTAGATCACCTCGGTGCCGGGATGCAGGCGCTGGTAGTCCTGGATGACGGCGCCGAATACTTCCAGATCGGTGGAACCCTGTACGCGCAGCTGCGCATGCACCGGCCCCTGCGCGGGGAAGCGCCGCACATCGCCTGGCGCCGCGCACGCGACCCCCTGCATCAGCAACAAGACGATGAGCCACAGCACACGCATCACGCCGTTCCTCCAGGAAAATGCAACGAAGCGATCAACCCGCCGCCGATGCGGTTGGCCAGATCGATACGCCCGCCATGCGCCTCCACCACGCGCTTGACGATGGCAAGCCCCAGCCCCGCGCCGCCGGCCGGCGCATCGGGCCCACGCACGAAACGCTCGAATACGCGCTCGGCCTCGGCGGCCGGGATACCCGGGCCGTGGTCGGCAATGGTGAGCACGTGATGGCTGCCGTCGGTGGTCAGCGCCACCTGCAGCGGCGCGCCGGCGCCATATTTGCAGGCATTGTCGATCAGGTTCTTGAGCGCTTCGCGCAGCAGCAGCGCATCGCCACGCAACAACGCCGGTTGCGGGTCGATGGCCAGTTGCACGCGTGGTGCGCCCTCGCTGCGCGGCAGCGCTTCGTGCAGGGCCTGGTGCAGCACCTCGGCCAGATCCACGGTGGCAAAGCGCTGCAGGTTTGCACGGTGAATCACGCTGGCATCGCTGAGCAACTGATTGAGCAGCCGGCTCATGTGGCTGGCGTTGCGCTCGATCGCCACCAGGCTGCGTTGCATCTCGCGCGGGTCGTCGTCGTCCATGGCCAGCTGCGCCTGCGCGCGCAATGCGGCCAGCGGCGTGCGCATCTGGTGCGCGGCTTCGGCCATGAAGGCGCGCAGGGTTTCGTTGCTGGACGAGAGCCGTGCCATGAAGCGGTTGAGCGCGGCCACCATCAACTGCATTTCCTGCGGTGCCGGCACGGTGAGCGGCTTCAGCTCCGACGGTTCACGCCGGGAGAGGTCACGTTCGATCCGTTGCAGCGGCCGCAGTGCGCGATACACGCCCAGCCACACCAGCCCCAGCGCCAGCAGCGACAACACCCCGATCGCCACCAGGGCATTGAGCACCACATCGCGCGCCACCGCATCGCGTGCGCGCCGGGTCTGGCCCACCTGCACACGCACTTCGCCCTGCCCGGAGGCCGAGGCCACGCGGTGCATCACCACCGCAAAGCGCACCGGCTCACCGCTGTAGAGGGCATCGAACAGCACCGGGCGCTCATCGCCGGGCGCACGTGCCGGCGACGGCAGGGTGTCTTCACCGGTGATGGTGCGGCCCTGCGCGTCGAACACGCGGTAGAACACACGGTCTTCCGGCGCCATGCCGAGCAGGTCGAGCGAGGCATACGGCAGGTCCACCTGCCAGTCGCCGCCGACCAGCGCCACGCTGTCGACGATGGACAGCGCCGAAGACACCAGCAGGTGATCGTAGGACCGGTTGGCCGCGCGCTCGCCGTAATCGCGTGCCGCAAAGAACAGCACCACTGCGCCCAGCAGCGACAGGCTGCCCAGGTACAGCAGCAAGGTGCGCCGGATCGACGGCGCTACCGGCAGCGGCTCAGCCATCGATGACCGGCTCTGCGGGCGCATGCGGGTCGGCTTCCTCGAGCTTGTAACCGGCGCCGCGCACGGTGACGATGCGCAACGGCGCACCGGCCAGCTTGCGCCGCAGCCGGCCGACATACAGCTCGATCGCATTCGGCCCGGCGTCGTCGTCGAAGCCGAACAGGCCGTTGCCGATCTCGTCCTTGCCCACCACGTGGCCCAGCCGCCCGATCAATATCTCCAGCAGGCGGTATTCGCGGTTGGGCAGGTCGATCGGGGCACCGTCAAGTGCCACCGTGTGCGCCGCGTTGTCGAATACGAAGCCGCCGATCTGCACCACCTCGCTGGCCTGGCCACGATTGCGGCGCAGCAGCACGCGGCAGCGTGCTTCGAACTCGCGAAAATCGAACGGCTTGCCCAGGTAGTCATCCGCACCGACGTCCAGCGCCTGCACGCGGTCTTCGATGCCATCGCGCGCGGTCAGCATCAGCACCGGCGTGGTGTCGCCGCGCTCGCGCATCCCGGCCAGCACCCGCAGCCCGTCGAGCTTGGGCAAACCGATATCCAGCACCACCAGATCGAAACTCTGATAGCGCAACACGCTCGCCGCCGCCAACCCATCGGCCTGCCAATCCACCGCATGCCCGCTCCGGCGCATGCGCCGCACGATGGCATCGGCGAGATCGGCATTGTCTTCGACTAGCAGCAGGCGCATGCGGCAGGGATTCGTGAATAGGGATTGGGGATTCGTAACAGCGGTTGGCTGCGGCCGGAAGGTAACAGGCCGCGCGCACAAAAGCTTGCCGCTGCTGCAGTTCTGCTCTTACGAATCCCCAATCCCGACTCCCCAATCCCCGCCCAGCAACGACAGGTCCATGACAGCTTCACCGGACTAGGCTGCTGCCAACGCGCCGCGGCGGTTGTGCGGCGCATCGCTGAACGTGATTCACACATGTACCTGGGAGGGTCTGTGAGCAACGACACCTTGCGCCTGCGTGCGTTCACCGCCTGTGCGGCGCTCTGCCTGGCACCGGCGGTGCATGCGGCCGATGGCGAAGGCCCGGTCACTGCGGAAGTGGGCGGGCGTATCCACTGGGATTTCACCGTGTTCGACAACGATGATCGCGGCACGCCCGAGCGCAACGACACCCAGTTCCGCCGCGCGTGGCTGGACGTGGCGGGCAAGTTCTACGGCTTCAACTACAAGGCCGAGGCGGAATTTGCCGGCCTGCAGTACGAGCCGGGCAGCCGCGGCATCCTGGCGCGCGATGTCTATATCGCCAGGAAGTTTTCTGCCGGTACGCTGACCGTGGGCCAGTTCAAGCAGTACTTCTCGCTCGATGACCGCACCGGCTCCAATTACGGCCCGTTCCTGGAGCGCGGCTATGCCTCCACCACGCTGGCGCCGATCTACCGCAAGGCGATTTCCTGGCAGGCCAACCGCCCGGATGCCACCTGGTCCACGGCGTTGTACAGCCTGGAAAGCATCGATAATTCCGCCACCAAGGGCGGTGCGCTCGGCACCCGGCTGACCTTTGCGCCGGAGATGGGCGAAGCGCGCCTGCGCCACCTGGGCATCTCGCTGGCGCACGAGCGTTATTCGCACCCGGGCAGCGCCGGCGCAGCACCGCTGCTGATCCGGCCACGCCCCGAAAACGATCTGGCCAACAACAGCCGCATCACCCTGGCGCGTTTTGCCGACGGCCGCGATACCGACTTCGACAAATGGTCGCTGGAATATGCCGAAGTCATGGGCCCGTGGTCGTGGCAGAGCGAATTCAGCGGCGGCCTGCTCGACGATGGCAGCCAGCATGCCAAGGTGTTGGCGAGCTACGGGCTGGTCAGCTGGTTCGTCACCGGCGAATCGCGCGGCTACGACCGCAAGACCGGCCGCTTCAGCCGCATCGCCACGCCCAACCGCCCAAGCGGCGCGTTCGAGCTGGCGCTGCGTTACGACTACATGCGCGGCGACCAGCATCTGGATGGGCAGCCCAACTTCATCGATGCCAGCACGCAGTCGTGGACGCTGGGCGGCAACTGGTACTTCAAGCCCAACCTGCGCGTGATGCTCAATGTCATCGACAGCCGCAACCGCGACCGCACCATGAATGCGGTGGTCGATCACACGCTGGCGGTCACCGGCCGCTTCCAGTACGACTTCTGATGCGGTGCCCACCCGCACCTTGCAGTGAAGTGAGCGCTTTGCATGTCATCGCTGCGCGTGTGCAGCGCGGTCCTCGCAAGTCGCTGCATCGTTGCAATGCGCGTGCGCTTGTAACACCGGTGGTTCCCACATCACCGCATCACCAGCACTGCGCGTCCTGTGCAGCGCTGCGCTTCGCCCTCCCCCTGCTGTACGCCTCAAAGGATTTGCCCGCATGCTGACCGCGCTCGGTTTCGGAATGGTGATCACCTTCATGTACCTGATCATGAGCAAGCGGCTGTCGCCACTGGTGGCTCTGATCACGGTGCCGATCGTGTTCGCGTTGCTGGGCGGCTTCGGCACCGGCATCAACGACATGATGCTCGAAGGCATCAAGAAGATCGCGCCCACCGGCGTGATGCTGATGTTCGCCATCCTCTACTTCGGGGTGATGATCGATGCCGGGTTGTTCGACCCGCTGGTCGGCCGCATCCTGCGCCTGGTCAAGGGCGACCCACTGAAGATCGTGATGGGTACGGCGATCCTGGCGATGCTGATCTCGCTCGACGGCGACGGCTCCACCACCTACATGATCACCGTCTCGGCGATGTTGCCGCTGTACCAGCGCCTGGGCATGAACGCGCTCAACCTCACCTGCGTGACCATCCTGGCCAGCGGCGTGATGAACCTGACCCCCTGGGGCGGCCCCACCGCGCGCGCCGCCACTGCCTTGCATGTGGACCCGGCCGATGTGTTCGTGCCGCTGGTACCGGCCATGCTGCTGGCCATTGCCGGCATCCTGACGCTGGCGTGGTACCTGGGCATGCGCGAGCGTCGCCGCCTGGGCGTGGTACGGCTGCCGGCCGACGGCAACTGGCTGGAGACCAGCATCCCCGAAGACAACGACGCATTGCCGCGCGTGGAAGATACCGAAGACATGAAGCGGCCCAAGCTGCTGTGGGTGAACCTGATCCTGACCCTGGCGCTGATGGGCGCGCTGGTGGTGGGCGTGCTGCCGATGCCGGTGTTGTTCATGATCGGCTTTGCGCTGGCGCTGATGATCAACTACCCGAACCTGGCCGAACAGCGCCGCCGCCTGGTCAACCACGCCGGCAACGTGCTGTCGGTGGTGTCGCTGATTTTCGCCGCGGGCATCTTCACCGGCATCCTGTCCAACACCGGCATGGTGGAGGCGATGTCGCGCAGTTTCCTGGCGGTGATCCCCGATAGCTGGGGCCCGTACCTGGCGGTGATCACCGCGATCGTCAGCATGCCGTTTACGTTCTTCATGTCCAACGACGCGTTCTATTTTGGCGTGCTGCCGATCCTGTCCGAAGCGGCCGGCCACTACGGCATCACCCCGGTGGAAATGGCCCGCGCCTCGCTCGCCGGCCAGCCGGTGCATCTGCTCAGCCCGCTGGTGCCATCGACCTATCTGCTGGTCGGCCTGGCCAAGGTCGACTTCGCCGACCACCAACGCTTCACGCTGAAGTGGGCGGTGCTGATCTCGCTGTTGATGCTTGGCGGCGGGTTGGTGTTTGGCTTGTTTCCTTTGGCGCGCTAGCCGCGCGCCGGGATTCGGCATTCGGGATTGGGGATTCGCCAAGCCAGAGCGAATCACTGCCCGCTGTTACGAGTCCCGTTATCCCCAATCCCGAATCCCAACTCCGAAGGAGTTACTCAATGACTCTCCGCATCGCATACGTCACCAGTGGCATGGGCAGTGTGGGCACCGCGATCTGCCAGAAGCTGGCGCGCAGCGGGCACACCGTGGTTGCCGGTTGCGGGCCCAATTCGCCACGCAAGTCGGCCTGGTTGCGCGAACAGCGCGAACAGGGCTTCGATTTCGTGGCCTCCGAAGGCAACGCCGCCGACTGGGAGTCAACCGTGGCCGCGTTTGCCAAGGTCAAGGCCGAAGTCGGCGAGATCGATGTGCTGGTCAACAACGCCGGCGGCAGCCGCGACACCTTGTTTCGGCAGATGACCCGCGACGACTGGAACGCGGTGATCGCCAGCAACCTGCATTCGTTGTTCAACATCACCAAGCAGGTGGTCGATGGCATGACGTCGCGCGGCTGGGGGCGCATCGTCAATATCGGTTCGGTCAGCGCGCACAAGGGCCAGATCGGACAGATCAACTTCGCCACCGCCAAGGCGGCGATGCATGGCTTCAGCCGCGCCCTGGCGCAAGAAGTCGCCTCGCGCGGGGTGACCGTCAACACCATCTCGCCCGGCTACATCGCCAGCGCATCCATCAGCAGCTTTCCGCCGGATGTGCTCGACCGCCTGGCCACCTCGGTGCCAGTGCGCCGGTTGGGCAAGCCGGCCGAAGTGGCGGGGCTGTGCGCGTGGCTGGCCTCCGACGAGGCCGCCTACGTGACCGGCGCCGACTACGCGGTCAATGGCGGCCTCTACATGGGCTGACGGCCGCCGCCGCATGCACTGCCGGCATCTCTTCGGTGGCTCGGGCACAGGCCACGGCGACGCAGCCGTCGTGTCCGCCTGCCACGCGCGTCGACCGATCGAGTGCAAACGCTAGGACATGGGTGCGCGATGACGTAGCGCATCCGCGCACAAGCGGCCGCCACTACGCGAACAACCCGCCTCTAGTGCGAACTGATTACACTCTGGCTTTTCCGCAGTGCGCTGCCATGGCCAAACCTTCAGAACGCACCACGCACAATGCCCGCCCGCAGATGGCCGACATCGCCCGCATGGCCGGCGTCTCCGAGTCCACCGTGTCGCGTGCACTGGCCGGCAGCCCGGTGGTGGCCGAGCGCACCCGCGCCTACATCAAGCAGATTGCCGCCGATGCCGGCTATCAGGTCGACCCGGTCGCGCGCAGCCTGCGCGCCAAACGCTCCAACACGGTGAGCGTGGCGGTGCCGATGATGCATGCGCTGGATCAGCCGCTGTCCGATCCGTTCCTGATGACCATGCTGGCGCTGCTGGCCGAAGAACTCACCGGCCGTGGCTACAGCATGCTGCTGTCCAAGCTGGACCGGCACCAGGACGGCTGGGTGGAGCAGCTGGCGCGCGGCAACCGCTCCGATGGCGTGATCGTGCTGGGGCAAAGCTCCGAGCATGCCGCACTGGACGAGGCCGCACGCGACGGCCTGCCGATGGCGGTCTGGGGCAGCCGCATCGATGGGCAGGCCTACATCAGCGTAGGCAGCGACAATTTCCAGGGCGGCGCTTTGGCCACCGAACATCTGATCGCCAGCGGCCGCCAGCGCATCGCCTTTCTCGGCGACGACCAGCTGCCGGAAGTGGCACCGCGCTTTGCCGGCTACCGCCACGCGCTGGAGCAGCACGGGCTGGAATTCGACACCCGCCTGCATGCGCGCAGCCATTTCGTGAGCGAAGACGCCTACCGGCTGACCCGCGCCATGCTCAAGAAGACCGACCCGCCGGACGGCTTGTTTGCCGCCTCCGACGTGATTGCCGTGGGCGCCATCCGCGCTCTGGTGGAAGCCGGCCACCGCGTGCCGCAGGACATTTCGCTGGTGGGCTTCGACGATATTCCGCTGGCGGCTTACAGCCAGCCACCATTGACCACGGTGCGGCAGGACCTGGGCCTGGCCGCACGATTGCTGGTGGACCGCCTGCTGGCGCTCATTGCCGGCGAAACGGTGCAATCGGTTGAAATGCCGGTGAAGCTGGTGGTGCGCGAGTCGGCGTGAAGCGGGGATTCGGGATTCGGGATTCGGGATTCGGGATTCGGGATTGGGATTGCCGATTCGGAGATACCAGCCGGCAGCCCGCTTCCTTCTCCCGCCTGCGGGAGAAGGTGCCCGAAGGGCGGATGAGGGGGGCAGGCAGCCGGCGATGTCAGCTAGGGATGGTCTGATCAACGAGACCTGAGGATGAGCAACATGCGTTGCTCCGAGGAGTCGCGTCCGGATAGGCGGATTTACACCATTTCCGGCGCAGTCCGGAGGTCATCTCCGGATTACAGGCACACGCCTCCCGCAGTCGGCAGTAACTGCTTTCTCTTCATCCACAGGTTCGACAGCGCAAACAACGTCATCACCTGCGCGGTGTTCTTGGCCAAACCGCGATAGCGCACCTTGGTGTAGCCAAACTGCCGCTTGATCACCCGGAATGGATGCTCCACCTTCGCACGCACGCTGGCCTTGAAGTGTTCCCAACGCTGCTCCCGAGCACGCTCGTGTTTGTTGCCGATGGCTTGGACTGTCGAAGGCCTGGCGGCGATGAAGAATGCAGCCTCGCAGCGCTGCAGCTCGTCGCGTTTTTCCGCACCGGTATAGCCGCTATCGCCGAACACGCTGTCTTCCTTGCCATGCAGCAACGCGTGCATCACCGTCACATCGGACACATTGGCGGCCGTGCAACGGACGTGGTGCACCAGCCCAGAAAACTCATCTACGCCGATGTGCGCCTTCATTCCGAAATACCACTGGTTGCCCTTCTTGGTCTGATGCATCTCAGGGTCGCGCGCATGATCGGCATTCTTGGTCGAGCTGGGCGCAGCGATCAGCGTCGCATCGACGATCGTTCCCGCCCGCAGGCTCTGGCCCCTGCGCGCCAGATGCGCGTTGACCGCTTCCAGCATCCGTGCAGCAAGGTCATGGGTCTCCAGCAGGCGCCGAAAGTTGAGAATCGTGGTCTCGTCGGGAGCGTTGTCCAAGCCGCCGAGCTGGGCAAAACGCCGCAGGGTTGGGATCTCGTGCAATGCCTCTTCCATCGCCGGATCACTCAACGCATACCACTGCTGCAGTAGATGAATCCGCAACATTGTCGCCAGTGCGTACGGCTGCCGACCGGGCCTCCCTGACACCGGATAGTGCGGCTCAATCAGACCAAGTAATTGCTGCCACGGAACGACCCGCTCCATCTTGGCTAAAAAGATCTCGCGGCGGGTTTGCTTACGCTTGCCCAAGCCCTCGGCGTCACCGAACGTCAGTTGCATGCATGCCTCCTCGCTCCAAACCGGTAGTGTCGCGCTTTTGTGGCCCGTTGTTCAGAGATTCCCTAGGTATTCCTAAGAATCTGGCAGGATCACTTTCGGCTTGCGGACGCGCACGCACAGCATCGCTACCGCGGCGGCCAGCATCAGTGCGCCGGCAAGCTTGATCACGTTGCGCGGGTCGCCGTGCAGCAGGCGCTCGTAATACAGCGGCAAGGTGACGATCTGGATCAGCATCGGCAGCACGATGAACAGGTTGAACAAGCCCATGTACACGCCGGTACGCTCGGGCGGAATGCTGTCGGCCAGCATCAGGTACGGGTTGCCCATCATGCTGGCCCAGGCAAGACCAATGCCGATCATCGGCAGCAGCAACAGCCAGCGGTTCTCGATGCCCGGCAACAGCCACATGCCGGCGCCCGCCGCCAGCAGGCACGCGGCATGCGTGTACTTCGGGCCGAAGCGGCGTACCACCGGCACCATCGCAAATGCAGCCAGAAACGCGATGAAATTGTAGAAGCCGCCGATCTGCCCGTTGACCAGCCCCGCCTCGCGGAACCCGTGCGAGGTGGGGTCGGTGGTGCCGAACAACGTGGTCGACAACGACAGCACGATGTATTGCCAGTAGCAGAAGATCGCGTACCACTGGAACAGCATCACCGGGGCCAGCTGGCGCATGGTCGGCGGCATGTCGCGCAACGCACCGCCGATCTCGCGTATCACCGCGCCCAGGCCGGCGCCGCGCTGGCGCATCCGCGCGATCTCTGCCGGCGCAATCGCCGGCTCGCGCACGCTGCGAGCGGTGAGCAGGATGGAGGCGGCCGAAAATCCCGCGCCGATCACGAACGCAGCGATGGTGACGTACGGAATATGGTGGGCGTTGGCGGCATCCTGGTTCATGCCCATCCACACCAGCAACGGCGGCGTGAGGTAGGCCAGCGTCTGCGCCAGACCGGTGAAGGCGCTTTGGGTCAGATAACCCAGCGGCCGCTGCGGTGGCGCCAGCACGTCGCTGACCAGTGCACGGTACGGCTCCATCGCCACGTTGTTGGCCGCATCCAGGATCCACAGCAGGCACACCGCCATCCACAGCGCGGTACTGAACGGCATCGCCAGCAGGCACAGGCTGCACACCAGCGCGCCCAGGACCATGTACGGCATGCGCCGGCCCCAGCGGGTGACCGAGCGGTCACTCCATGCACCCACGAATGGCTGCAGCACCAGCCCGGTGATCGGCCCGGCCAGCCACAGGTACGGCAGGCTGGCGTGGTCGGCGCCCAGGTAGTTGTAGATCGGGCTCATGTTGCTTTGCTGCAAGCCGAAGCTGTATTGCACGCCGAAGAAGCCGGCGTTGAGCGCCAGGATGCGCGCAAAGGAAAGCGGAGGAGCGGTCGACGACATGCAGGGCCCTGGGCATCGGTGCGGCTCCCAGCGGCCGCAGCGCACTGTACCCTGCCGTCTTTGCAATCGATTGTAACGCTGCGCCGCAGCACGTTGGTGCTTTGCCTTACGGGCGGCCGGGCAGCCATCCGAATGCTGCAATGCACGATTGCAATCGATTGTATTGACGCGTATTACTGCGCTCGCACTGCAGGCCGCACGGCCATTCCCTGGGAGGGGACGATGCAGGCGTCGGCACACCACCACCTGTGAGAGAGAGAATCGCGATGTCCACCTTACACACCCTGCGCCTGCATGCCCTGGCCTGCGCGATCGTTTCCTGCCTGTGCGCGCCCGCCGCGCTGGCCCAGGACGCCGCTGCCGCACCCGCCACTCCGCCGGCCGCCGACAGCGCCGCGGTCAATCTGGATTCGGTGTTCGTGACCGGCACCTCCACCGCCACCACCAAGCTGAAATCCAGCGTCTCGGTCAGCACCGTCGGTGCCGAGGCCATCGAACAATCGGCGCCGCGCAGCACCGCCGAAATCTTCCGCAACATCCCCGGCATCCGCTCCGAGTCCAGCGGTGGCGAAGGCAATGCCAACATCGCCGTGCGCGGCCTTCCCGTCGCATCGGGCGGCGCCAAGTTCCTGCAGTTGCAGGAAGACGGCCTGCCGGTGATGGAGTTCGGCGATATCGCCTTCGGCAATGCCGACATCTTCCTGCGCTCGGATTTCACCCTGGACCGCATCGAGGCCATCCGCGGCGGCTCGGCGTCCACGTTCACCAGCAACGCGCCCGGCGGCATCATCAACTTCATCAGCAAGACCGGTGATACCGAAGGCGGCAGCGTCGGCGTCAGCCGCGGCCTGGACTACGACAACACCCGCATCGACTTCAATTACGGCACGCCGTTCGCCGAGCAATGGCAGTTCAACATCGGCGGCTTCTTCCGCCAGGGCGATGGCGTGCGCGATGCCGGCTACACCACCGACAAGGGCGGCCAGATCAAGGCCAACCTCACCCGTCTGTTCGACAACGGCTATGTGCGCCTGTACGGCAAATACCTCAACGACCGCGCCGCCGGCTACCTGCCGGTGCCCACCTCCGTGCGTGGCCGCGACGGCTCGCCGGACCTGGGTGGCTTCCCCGGCTTCGACCCCGGCAACGACACCTTGTACAGCCGCAATTTCCGCAGCGATGTCGGCCTGGACGGCAACAACCGGCCGCGCCGCACCGACCTGGGCGACGG
The DNA here is from genome assembly GCF_041479385.2 of Xanthomonas sp. NCPPB 1068. Classification (NCBI taxonomy): domain Bacteria; kingdom Pseudomonadati; phylum Pseudomonadota; class Gammaproteobacteria; order Lysobacterales; family Lysobacteraceae; genus Xanthomonas; species Xanthomonas sp. NCPPB 1068. The sequence continues at coordinate 3,885,667 of NZ_CM192986.1, forward strand.
TATGCACCCAATCTCACGCACCATCGGCGCCGAAGCCTGGTTCGACCTGGGCAACGGCTGGAACCTGAGCGAGAAATTCCGTATCGCCGACAACAGCGGCCGCTTCGTCAGCCCGTTCCCGGCCGAAGTCACCGATGCGGCCACGCTGGCGGCCTCCATCGGCGGTGCCGGTGCGCAGCTGGTGCAGGCCAGCGGCGCCGATGCCGGCCAGGCCTATACCGGCAACGCCATCCGTACGCATCTGTTCAATGTCGCCATCAACGACCTGGGCAATGTCACCAACGATCTGAGCGTCTCGCGCGAGTTCGGCGGCGACGGCCGCACGCTCAACCTGCGCATGGGCTATTACAGCTCGCGCCAGACCATCGACATGGACTGGACCTGGAACTCCTACGTGCAGAGCCTGGGCCGCGATTCGCGCCTGCTCAACGTGGTCGACGCTGCCGGCGTGTCGCGCTCGCAGAACGGCCTGTACGCCTACGGCACCCCGTTCTGGGGCGACTGCTGCATCACCCGTAGCTACGACGTGCGTTACGACGTCAACGCACCGTATGTGGCGCTTACCTTCGACAGCGGCAAGTTCAGCGTCGACGGCAGCCTGCGCTACGACATGGGCGACGCGCGCGGCAGCTACAACGGCACCGCCATCGCACAGAACCTGGACGTCAACGGCGACGGCGTGATCCAGCCGGTAGAGCAGCGCGTGGCCACGGTCGACACCGCCAACTCCCGCCCGGTGGACTATGACTGGAATTACCTGTCGTACTCGCTGGGCGGCAACTACCTGATCACCGACGATTTGGGCGCCTTCGCGCGCATCAGCCGCGGCGCACGCGCCAACGCAGACCGGTTGTTGTTCGGCGTGGTGCGCGACGACGGCTCGGTGTCGTCCGATGAAGGCGTCAACGTGGTGCGCCAGGCCGAAGCAGGCCTGAAGTGGCGCCGCGATGGATTGAGCCTGTTCGCCACTGCGTTCTCCGCGCGCACCCAGGAACAGAACTTCGAAGTCACCAGCCAGCGCTTCTTCAACCGCAGCTACGAAGCGCACGGCGTGGAGCTGGAAGCCAGCTACCGCTACGAAGGCTTCACCGTCAACGGCGGCCTGACCTGGACCGATGCAGAAATCTCCCGCGACCAGATCACCCCGGAAAACACCGGCAATGTGCCGCGCCGGCAGGCCGATGTGGTGTGGCAGTTGACGCCCAGCTACCGCGGCGACGGCTATCAGTTCGGCGTGAACCTGATCGGCACCACCGATGCCTACACCCAGGATTCCAACCAGCTCAAGATGCCCGGCTATACGCAGGTGAACCTGTTCGGCGACTACCGCGTGACCGATGCGCTCACCGTCGCACTCAACGTCAACAACCTGTTCAACACCTTCGGCCTGACCGAAGCCGAAGAGGCCAGCATTCCGGCCAACGGCATCATCCGCGCGCGCTCGATTGCCGGCCGCACCACCAGCATCAGCCTGCGTTACGACTTCTAAGGACCCCACGCCGGGCCCAGGCCCGGCGTCTGCCGATGAGCACCTCCCCTATCCGTTTGACCACTGCGCGCGCAGCATTCGCTGCGCCGTTGGACGCATCACGTGCCGATACGCTATTGGCGCGCTTCGATGCACATGCGCCCCGCCTGCTGGATGCCCTGCAGACGCTGTACGGCGAACGCGGCGATTTCTCGACCTGGTTGACGTCCTGGCTGGGCGCGCTCGGCAACAGCGCGCAGCAGCGGCCGGCGGCATTGCAACAGCTCGATGCCACACGCCAGCCGGGCTGGTTCGGCGAACAGCACATGCTGGGCTACAGCGCCTACTCGGACCGCTTTGCCGGCACGCTGCAGGGCGTGGCAGAACGCGTGCCGTACCTGCAGGAACTGGGCGTGCGTTACCTGCACCTGCTGCCGTTCCTGCGTGCACGCGCCGGCGACAATGACGGCGGCTTTGCGGTCAGCGATTACGGCCAGGTGGAACCACGCCTGGGCAACAACGACGACCTGGTCGCACTCACCACCCGCCTGCGCGAAGCCGACATCAGCCTGTGCGCCGACTTCGTGCTCAACCACACCGCCGACGATCACGCCTGGGCCCAGGCCGCACGCGCGGGCGATGCACGCTATCTCGACTACTACCATCACTTCGCCGACCGCTCCCTGCCCGACCAGTACGAACGCACGCTGGGGCAAGTGTTCCCGCATACCGCGCCGGGCAACTTCACCTGGGTGGACGACACCGCGCAATGGATGTGGACCACGTTCTATCCCTACCAATGGGATTTGAACTGGAGCAACCCAGCCGTGTTCGGCGACATGGCGCTGGCCATGCTGCAGCTGGCCAATCTGGGCGTGGAAGCGTTCCGCCTGGATTCCACTGCGTACCTGTGGAAGCGCACCGGCACCGACTGCATGAACCAGCCCGAGGCGCACACCTTGCTGGTGGCGTTGCGCGCGGTGACCGACATCGTGGCGCCGACGGTCGCAATGAAGGCCGAGGCGATCGTGCCGATGACGCAACTGCCGCCGTACTTCGGCAGCGGCATGGACCAGGGCCACGAATGTCATCTGGCTTACCACAGCACGCTGATGGCAGCCGGGTGGTCGGCACTGGCATTGCAACGCGGCGACATCCTGCACAACGTCATCGCGCACAGCCCGCCATTGCCTGCCAATTGTGCATGGCTAAGCTATGTGCGCTGCCACGACGACATCGGCTGGAACGTGCTGCAGCACGAAGCGGCCGGCAACGCGACGCAGCCGCCGTTTTCACTGCGCGATGTCGCGCGCTTTTATGCCAATGAAGTACCGGGCAGCTACGCACGCGGCGAAAGCTTTCAAAGCAGCGGCGATGGCGTGCACGGCACCAACGGCATGGCCGCTGCGTTGGCTGGCATCCAGGCGGCGCACGATGCAGACGATGCGGCGGCGTTGACGATTGCGGTGAACCGGCTGGTGCTGCTGTACGCGGTTGCGCTTGCGATGCCGGGCGTGCCGCTGATCTACATGGGCGACGAATTGGCACTGGTCAACGACATCGGTTACCGCACGGATGCCGAGCGCCAGCACGAAGGCCGCTGGCTGCATCGGCCGGCGATGGATTGGCAGGCCGCCGCACAACGCCACGATGCAGATAGCTTGAGTGGTGCGGTCTATCGCCGTCTGCGTGGGTTGATCCAGCAGCGTGCCGCACTTCCCGCATTGGCTGCCGGTCAAACGCTTGGCAGCGTTGCGCTGGGCAATCCGCAACTGTTTGCGTTGACGCGTGGCGACAGCTTTGTGGCCGTGCATAATTTCTGCGAGCAGCCGCTTGCGGTTGAGCTTGCGGCGATCGACGGTGGCGGTTGGACGCTGCTGGAGACCGGCGGCGAGGTGGACGTTGCAACGCCGAGCGATAACGTGTCGCTTTTGCTCCCGGCTTATGGGGTGCGTTGGTTGCAGCGTGGGGCCTGAGCGAGCGGGCGGTGGTGCGTTGAGCAGCGGCTTGCCGCGTTACAGGCAAACCGTACCCTCACCCCACCCCCCGCTCCGCGCCCCGGCCTGCGCTCGCGGCGCAGGCGCTCCAAGGCACGCGCGCCTGTGGCGCGCAAGCTGTGCCTTTTCGCCCCGACGGAGAGGGGCTTTCGCAAGATCAGCGCTTGGCCAACGTAAGCAAGGTCTCTGCGGTCTTCTCGGACGAAGCGGGGTTCTGCCCGGTGACCAGGGTGCCGTCGGTGACCACGTGCACGCCCCAATCCGCGCCCTTTTCGTACTTGCCACCAAGTTCGGTCAGCACGTCTTCAACCAGGAACGGCACGATCTTGGTCAGGCCCACGCCTTCTTCTTCGCCATTGGTGAAGCCGGTGACGCGGCGGCCGTTGACCAGCGGCTTGCCGTCGCTGCCCTTGACGCGGCGCAGCGCGCCCGGTGCATGGCAAACCAGCCCATGCGGCTTGCCGGCCTTGGCGAATGCCTCGATCAGTGCGATGGAATGCGCATCTTCGGCCAGGTCCCACAGCGGGCCGTGGCCACCCGGGTAGAACAGCACATCGAAGTCGTCGGCCTTGACGTCGGCCAGGCGGTGCGTGCTTGCCAACGCCTTCTGCGCATCCGGGTCCTGCTTGAAACGCTTGGTGGCGTCGGTTTGGGCGTCTGGCTCGTCGCTCTTGGGGTCCAGCGGCGGCTGGCCGCCCTTGGGCGAGACCAGGGTGATGTCTGCACCCGCGTCCTTGAACACGTAATACGGCGCGGCGAATTCTTCCAGCCAGAAGCCGGTCTTCTTGCCGGTATCGCCGAGCTGGTCGTGGGAAGTGAGCACCATCAGGATTTTCATCGCATTGCCTCGCGTCGTTGCCCGTCTCGGGCGAGGCAGGCAGTGTGCAGTCCAGCTCGTTGCAGCCTCGTGTAGAGCGCGTGGGTGTGTGATGCAATATTCACCAATGTCATCGCTGCGTTCTTGCCACTGCGGCGCTTCACACATTGATCGCCGGCGGCTGCAGTTGATCCATGCGGATGCGATTGGCAAACAACGAGAACGCCAGCATGCCGGCCAGCCCGCTGGCCCGGCTCACCCACGGCGGCAGCCAGCGTGGGGCGACCAGCACGCCGCTGTCGAACAACGGCGCAAAACGCGCTACATCCCCGAGCGCCATCTTGCCGGCGAACAGGTAACGGCATAGCTGCAGCTGGTCGCGCTGCAAGGCATGCCGGAAAAAGGTGTGCACGGCCACCAGGCCGCGCAGGTAGACGGTGTCCTTGGTGAATGCACCGCCGCCGCCGGTGGGCACGCCGCGGAACACGCGCTGGGCGGATGAAAAACTCTCCGCCGCGCTCTGGCCACCATTGGTGAAATAGCGAAACACCTCGATGAAGTCGGCACCCGCGCGCGCCATCGCAATCGCCTCGATGCGCAGGCTGATGCGTTTCATGCGTTCGATATCGATGCTGCCGGTGATCTGCTCGGCAAACGTCGCCAGACCCTCCTGCGTGGCGGTAGTGCGCGGCGAGGAAATGCCCAGGCTCGGCAGGTGCACCTGCGCGCGGCCATTGAGCGCGGTGAGCGAATGCACCAGCGCTTCGTGATGGAACAACTGCGCGCGGTCGTAATCGCTGAAGGTGGCGCCGGTACGCAGGCGGATGCGGTGTGCACCGGCGGCCGCCTTGGCCAGCAGATCCGGGTCGAGCGTGACGGTGATGACGCGTCCGTCGAAGAACGCGTCCAGGTCGTTCTGCAGCTGCATGCGCAAGGCGGTGGCCGAGACCGGCACCTGCTCTTCCGGCGCCAGCAGCTCGCGGTCCAGTTCCTGCGCGATCTGGATGAAATGGCGCGCCGCCTCACGCGTGGTCGGGCCGTTGCCCGGCATCGGGTCGTCGGGCACGCCGAACAGCTGCGCCGAGTAATCGCTGACCGCGGCAGTACCCAGCGACTCCAGCAGTCCGGCCGCCAGGTCCCAGCTATGGGTCGAATCGATCAGATACGCACCGATGGGATGATGCGGGTCGGCGGCTTTTGCGATGGCGGACAGTTCGCGCCGGGTGTCGCCGAAATCGAGCGAGGGGTACTCCACCTGCGGTAATTCCGGCTGCCCACGCGCCACGCTGTGCAGAAACGGTTCCTGCAGCGAGCGCGGCCAGCTGGCCAACGCCAGCAGGCGCACGCCGCGCACCGCCTTGACCAAACGCGCGTCCAGCGCCGCGTGATGGACGATGTCCGGCGGGCCTTTGCGCGAAGGCATGCTCAGCGCCGCCCGGGGCGATCGACGCTGGCCGGTCGCTTGCCCGATCCCTTGCCGCGCGTGTTCTGCGCGACCCGAGTGGCAAGCTTTTCGGCGGCGGCGGCCACTTCCACGCGCAGCTTCATGTAGTTGGCCACCCGCTCCGGATCCAGCGTATCGGCCTCGATCGCCGCACGCACCGCGCAACCGGGCTCGGCGATGTGTGCGCAGTCATTGAAGCGGCACTGCGCCGCCAGCGCCTCCACATCGGAAAAGCCGCCTTCGGCCAGATCCTCTTCACCGGTGGGCTTGAGCTCGCGCATGCCCGGCGTATCGATCAGACATGCACCGGTGGGCAGCGGGATCAGCGCACGATGCGTGGTGGTATGCCGGCCACGCGAATCGTTTTCGCGCACCGCATTGGTCTTCATCTTCTGCGTGCCGAGCAGCGTATTGGTCAGCGTCGATTTGCCAGCACCGGACGAGCCCACCAGTACCGCCGTGCGCCCATCGCCTAGCCACGGCCGCAACGCGGCCACACTGTCCGGGTCCTTGGCGTTGACCGCGCGCAACGGAATGTTCTGCGCCTCCAGCTCCTCCAGCACCGCCAATGCATCCTCGGCGTATTCGGTCTGGTCGGCCTTGGTCAGCACCACCACCGGTTCCGCACCGCCGCCGCCGACCAGCAGCAGATAGCGCTCGATGCGGCGCGGATTGAAGTCCGCATCCAGCCCGCACACGATGAACACCGTATCGATATTGGCCGCGATCACCTGCTGGTGATAATGCTCGCCGGCCGCACCGCGCTTGATCGAGGTGCGCCGCGGCAGCAGCGCCACGATGCGCTTGCCCTCCATCAGCACCCAATCGCCCACCGCCGCCCGCTCATGGCTGGGAAAGCGCGGCCGCTGCCACTCCTGCAACGACTCCGCCTTCAGGCTCGCCTCCGGCGTATCGGCCACCACATAGCCGGTGCGATGCTGTTCCACCACCCGCGCCGGCAACGCCTGCGGATGCGCAGCGAACACCGCCTGCCAGGTCGCCTCCTCCGGCGGCCCGGGCCAGGGCCAGCCGATGGATTGGAGGGTGGGGTAATCTGGAGGTGCGTTGCTCATGGGGGAATTCTAGTCTGAATCTCGGCGGCGCTACCCGACCTGCACCCGATACCAATGTCGGTATGCGTAGCAAGCCTCTATAGAAACAAACAACAAAAGCCCTCATGCTCCAGCCCGGTGGCATGCCACTACATTACCTAAGGAAGGTCTGAACAACGATGCCTGACAGGGCGGAAGGTGGCATCGTTCCGGAGAGTCGGGTTTGAAGTTTCGGATTTCTCGCCATTTATGGCGTTTTTCGTAGAATTTCCTGGGTTACGGGCGCACGCTCCCCATCGCAGGCAGTAACTGCTTTCGCTTCATCCACAGGTTTGACAGCGCAAACAAGGTCAGCACTTGTGCCGTGTTCTTGGCCAGGCCGCGATAGCGGACCTTGGTGTAGCCAAACTGGCGCTTGATCACCCGGAATGGATGCTCCACCTTCGCGCGCACGCTGGCCTTGAAGTGTTCCCAACGCTGTTCCCGAGCACGCTCGCGTTTGTTGCCAATGCGTTGCATCGTCGAGGGTCTGGCGGCGATGAAGAATGCCGCTTGGCAGTCCTGCAGTTCTTGGCGTTTGTCCGCGCCGCGATAGCCGCTGTCGCCGAACACGCTGTCTTCTTTGCCATGCAGTAATGCGTGCGTCACCGTGACATCGCCGACATTGGCCGCTGTGCAATGCACATGGTGCACCAGTCCGGAAAACTCATCCACACCGATGTGCGCCTTCATCCCGAAATACCACTGGTTGCCTTTCTTGGTCTGATGCATCTCAGGATCACGCGCATGGTCTGCGTTCTTGGTTGAGCTGGGCGCAGCGATCAGCGTTGCATCGACGATCGTGCCCGACCGCAAACTTTGACCCTTGCGCGCCAGATGCGCGTTGACGGCCTCCAGCATCTGCGTGGCAAGGCCATGGGTCTCCAGTAGGCGCCGAAAATTGAGAATCGTGGTCTCGTCGGGAATGTCGTCCAACCCACCGAGCTGGGCAAACCGCCGCAAGGTCGGAATCTCGTGCAGCGCTTCTTCCATCGCCGGATCGCTCAACGCATACCATTCCTGCAACAGATGAATCCGCAACATGGTCGCCAGTGCGTACGGCTGCCGACCGGGCCGCCCCGACACCGGATAGTGCGGCGCGATCAGCGCAAGCAGTTGCTGCCACGGAACGACCTGCTCCATCTCGGCCAGAAATATCTCGCGCCGGGTTTGCTTACCCTTGCCCAGGCCCTCAGCGTCACCGAACGTCAGCTGCATGGATGAATCCTCTACATGAGGCGGTAGTGTCGCGCATCTGTAGTGAGTTGATCAGACCTTCTGTCGACTCCCCTTAATTCAGTGCCAGCCAAAACTAGAGGTCTGCGGTTGATGTTGATCGCGGAACTCGGCGGGCGTTAGCCCGCCCAGGCTGTCATGCGGGATCTGGTGGTTGTAGTCGGCCAGCCAGTGTTCGGTCTGTTCGCGAACCTCGCTTAGCGTGCGGAACAGATGCATGTCCAGCACGCCGCGCCGGTAGCTGCCGTTGAAGCGTTCGATGAAACCGTTTTGCATTGGACGCCCCGGCTCGATGAAGTCCAAGGCGATGCCCTTGCGCTCGGCCCACTCGGCCAATGCCAATGCAACAAACTCCGGGCCATTGTCCAAGCGAAGTTTGCCGGGGTAGCCTCGCCAGGCGGCGATGCGTTCCAAGGTGCGGATGACGCGGGCGGCCGGAAGATTCAAGTCCACTTCGATCGCCAAGGCTTCCCGGCTGAAGTCGTCGATGACATTGAACGTACGGAAGCGTCGGCCATCCCACAGCGCATCGGACATGAAGTCGATCGACCATCCAGCATTGGGTCCATCGCCGCATGCCAGCGGCTGCGGATGACGGGTCGGGACCCGGCGCCTGCTGCGACGCCGTTGATTGAGCTTCATCAGGCAGTACACGCGCCACACCCTTTTGTGATTTCACACGTGTCCGCGACGGCGGATGATCTGAAAAAGCTTTCCAAAACCACGCTCGGGAAAGCGCTCGGCCAATTCGGACAGCAGCGCAATGACCTCCTCGTCGCGATCGGGACGGCGCCGATAGCGCGCTGTCGAGCGAGCCACGCCAACAACCGCACAGGCCCGGCCCTCGCTCCAACCATGCTGCTCGACGAGCCAGGCAAGAAGCGGGCGTTTGTGCGCCGGGTCTACAGCTTTTTTGCGATGACATCCTTCAATGCGTGGTTTTCCATCGCAAGCTCGGCGTACATGCGTTTGAGCTTGCTGTGCTCGGTCTCCAGGTCGCGAAGGCGCTGCACATCAGCAGCCTCCATGCCACCGTACTTGGACTTCCAGACGTAGTACGTCGCGTCGGAAATACCCAGCTCACGGCACACATCCTTGACCTGGCGGCCGCCCTCAACCTGCTTCAGCGTGGCGACAATCTGGCTCTCGGTGAACTTGCTCTTGCGCATCGTTGGTCTCCTCAGTGGCTAGTGTGCCCGGAGACCTTTAAGTATGGATGGACCAATTTTACGGGGAGTCGACACTTCCTTAGTGGCCTCAGGTGGCCAAAAAAAGCCCCGCATAAGCGGGGCTTTTTAATTACCAGCTAGCTACGATCACGGGGATCAGCTTTTCGTACTCTGGCGAGCTTAGTGTCGTCTGACCACCAACAGGCGCATTGTAACTGGACATTGCGGCTACCAAGTTAGCTACTTCACTTACGTCAAGGACCCTCCCCTCAGCCGTCTGCAACTGATCCACCTGATAGCCGGAATCGGAGAACCAGTTTGCGATAGATAGCTGGTCATTCGTCCCGGCAATCGAAAGCACGAGGTCATTACCAGTCCGCGCCAACCAGATCTGATCAATCGCAACTCCGTCGCCAAAGATAACTTTGTCGCCGCTAGACGAATAGTCGTAGCTAGAAATACGATCGCTACCAGACCCACGACCGAAGCGGTACACGTCGTTGCCGTAGCCGCCGTCGAGTGTGTCATTGCCAGCACCGCCGTCCAGGATGTCATCGCCCTCATCACCAGACAAACCATCGTTACCGACGCCGCCAAGCAGCACATCGCTGCCGACGCCACCATAAAGACGGTCGTTCTGATCCCCACCATCGAGCGTGTCATTACCCTCATTGCCATAGAGCGTATCGGCACCAATCCCGCCCTGGAGAACATCGTCCCCTCCATAGCCTGACAAGGTGTCATCACCCAGACCACCGTTGAGCACATCGGTAGTGGCATAGCCGGTCAGTGCATCGTTGCCGTCCGTTGCCACCTGGACCAGCGCCTTGATTGCAGCGATATCCCAGGTCGTGCCGTCGGCAAAGCGAACCTCTTCCACCTGGTAGCCGTACGTGGCATCAGCGTAGAAGTAGCTGTTGACGCGCACGGTATCAGACGTGCCCTTGAGATTCAGCACCAGCGTATCGCCATCCCGTGCTACCGCAACATCACCGGCAGAGATCCCTTCGCCCATGACGATCGCATCGCGCTTGCCTGCCGTCCAATCGTAGTTGGTGATGGAGTCACCTCCAGATCCACGACCAAACCGGTACACGTCGTTGCCGTAGCCGCCGTCGAGTGTGTCATTGCCAGCACCGCCGTCCAGGATGTCATCGCCCTCATCACCAGACAAACCATCGTTACCGACGCCGCCAAGCAGCACATCGCTGCCGACGCCACCATAAAGACGGTCGTTCTGATCCCCACCATCGAGCGTGTCATTACCCTCATTGCCATAGAGCGTATCGGCACCAATCCCGCCCTGGAGAACATCGTCCCCTCCATAGCCTGACAAGGTGTCATCACCCAGACCACCGTTGAGCACATCGGCAGTGGCATAGCCCGTCAGTGCATCGTTGCCGTCCGTTGCCACCTGGACCAGCGCCTTGATTGCAGCGATATCCCAGGTCGTGCCGTCGGCAAAGCGAACCTCTTCTACCTGATAGCCGTAGGTCGCATCAGCATAGAAGTAGCTGTTGACCCGGACACTGTCCGAGGTGCCCTTGATGCTCAACACCAAGCTATCACCGTCCCGTGCTATCGAGACGTCTCCGGTAGAGATACCTTCACCCATGACGATCGCATCGTGCTTACCAGCGGCCCAATCGTTATTCGTGATGATGTCGTTGCCGGAGTCACGACCAAACCGGTACACGTCGTTGCCGTAGCCGCCGTCGAGTGCGTCATTGCCAGCACCGCCGTCCAGGATGTCATCGCCCTCATCACCGGACAAACCATCGTTACCGACGCCGCCAAGCAGCACATCGCTGCCGACGCCACCATAAAGACGGTCGTTCTGATCCCCACCATCGAGCGTGTCATTACCCTCATTGCCATAGAGCGTATCGGCACCAATCCCGCCCTGGAGAACATCGTCCCCGCCATAGCCTGACAAGGTGTCATCACCCAGACCACCGTTGAGCACATCGGTAGTGGCATAGCCGGTCAGTGCATCGTTGCCGTCCGTTGCCACCTGGACCAGCGCCTTGATTGCAGCGATATCCCAGGTCGTGCCGTCGGCAAAGCGAACCTCTTCCACCTGGTAGCCGTACGTGGCATCAGCGTAGAAGTAGCTGTTGACGCGCACGGTGTCAGACGTGCCCTTGAGATTCAGCACCAGCGTATCGCCATCCCGTGCTACCGCAACATCACCGGCAGAGATCCCTTCGCCCATGACGATCGCATCGCGCTTGCCTGCCGTCCAATCGTAGTTGGTGATGGAGTCAATTCCAGACCCGCGACCAAACCGGTACACGTCGTTGCCGTAGCCGCCGTCGAGTGCGTCATTGCCAGCACCGCCGTCCAGGATGTCATCGCCCTCATCACCGGACAAACCATCGTTACCGACGCCGCCAAGCAGCAGATCGTTCCCGCTGCCGCCGTAAAGGCGATCGTTCTGATCCCCACCATCGAGCGTGTCATTACCTTCATTACCATAGAGCGCATCGGCACCAATCCCGCCCTGGAGAACATCGTCCCCTCCATAGCCTGACAAGGTGTCATCACCCAGACCACTGTTGAGCACATCGGCAGTGGCATAGCCCGTCAGTGCATCGTTGCCGTCCGTTGCCACCTGGACCAGCGCCTTGATTGCAGCGATATCCCAGGTCGTGCCGTCGGCAAAGCGGACCTCTTCTACCTGATAGCCGTAGGTCGCATCAGCATAGAAGTAGCTGTTGACCCGGACACTGTCAGAGGTACCCTTGATGCTCAACACCAAACTATCGCCGTCCCGTGCTACCGAAACGTCTCCAGTAGAGATGCCCTCACCCATGAGGATCGCATCGCGTTTGCCTGCGGTCCAATCGTAGTTGACGATGAGATCGTTACCAGAGCCACGTCCGAAGATGTAGACGTCGTTGCCGAAGCCACCGTCAAGGGTATCGTTGCCTGCACCACCGTCTAAAAGGTCGTCGCCATTCTCGCCAGATAAACTATCAGTGCCGACGCCACCGAGCAGAAGGTCGTTCCCACTGCCGCCGTAAAGGCGATCGTTCTGATCACCGCCATCGAGCGTGTCATTACCCTCATTGCCATAGAGCGTATCGGCACCGATCCCGCCCTGGAGAACATCGTCTCCTCCATAGCCTGACAAGGTGTCATCACCCAGACCACCGTTGAGCACATCGGCAGTGGCATAGCCGGCCAGTGCATCGTTGCCGTCCGTTGCCGCCTGGACCAGCGCCTTGATTGCAGCGATATCCCAAGCTGTGCCGTCGGCAAAGCGGACCTCTTCTACCTGATAGCCGTAGGTCGCATCAGCATAGAAGTAGCTGTTGACCCGGACACTGTCAGAGGTGCCCTTGATGCTCAACACCAAGCTATCGCCGTCCCGTGCTACCGAAACGTCTCCGGTAGAGATGCCTTCACCCATGACGATCGCATCGTGCTTACCAGCGGCCCAATCGTTATTCGTGATGATGTCGTTGCCGGAGTCACGACCAAAACGATACACGTCGTTGCCGTAGCCGCCGTCGAGCGTATCATTGCCAGCCCCACCATCCAGCACATCGTCTCCGCCGTACCCATATACATAATCAAGCGACGACGCACCCTGGAGGATATCTGATTCGGCCGTGCCATAAATGTAGCTTTGCGTAACTGGTTGCTGCATTACTAAATTAAGTACGTCCGCATAGGCCCAAGAAGTTCCATCAGCAAAATTGATCTTTCCGACTGTGTAGGAAGTGCTTCCAGATTCATAGAAATAGCTACCCACTGTGATCTGCGCATTTGTCCCCTTAATTGCTATTATCAGGTCGTTGCTATAACGCCAAACCATAAGGTCAGCCACAGCAACATCCGCAGCCAGCTCCAGCACGTCAGTGGAGCCACTGTCATAGCTGTAGTTGCTAATCGTGTCCTGCCCAGAGGTGCGACCAAACACATAGGTGTCAGCTCCGACGTCTCCGCTCAGGTAGTCATTGCCGGCGCCGCCATCTAGACGGTCATTGCCTTCTCCACCGTACAGCCTATCGTTTTGGGCACCACCGAGCAGCAAGTCATTGCCGACTTCACCATAAAGGCTATCCGAGCCCTCACCGCCATCGAGTAGATCGTCTCCACCTTGGCCGTTGAGGGTGTCATCGCCACGCCCCCCAGAAAGGCTGTCGCTGCCCTGGTAACCAATTAGCTGATCATCTCTTGCTGTGGGGACCTGCACCAATGCTTTGATCTGTGCACCATCCCACACCGTTCCATCAGCAAAACGTATCTGGCTGACTGCATACAGCTCCCTACCATCGTTGTAAAAGTGACTGCCAACTCTGACCTGCGCATCGGTTCCCTTAATGGTCAGCATGAGATCGTTGCTGTAGCGCCAAATGGTGACATCGTCCACAGCAACATCCGCAGCTAGCTCAATGACGTCGGTAGACGTGCTTTCATAGCTATAGTTGCTGATCGTGTCCTGGCCTGAGTCGCGGCCGAACACGTAGGTGTCGCTTCCGGCATCACCGCTCAGATAGTCATTGCCGGAACCGCCCTCCAGGCGATCATTGCCGCCGCCACCATACAGAGTGTCACTATTGGCTCCGCCCTCCATCTGGTCGTCACCTTCGCCACCATAAAGCGTGTCGTTCTGCATACCGCCGAACAGTCGATCATTGCCCGCATCGCCAGAAAGATTGTCGGCACCTTCACCACCGTCAAGCAGGTCATCTCCGCCACGTCCGTTGATGGTGTCGTCACCGCGTCCGCCGGAAAGACTGTCATTGTCCTGGTAACCGGTCAGCTGATCGTTTCCGGCCGTCGCGATCTGCACCAGTGACTTGATCTGTGCCGCATCCCACACCGTTCCATCTGCAAAACGCACCTGAGTGAGCGCATATGGCCCGTTGCCATCGTTATAAAAGTGACTGCTCACCGTAACGCGCGCATCGGTCCCATTGATTGCAAGCACCAAGTCGTCGCTATAGCGCCAGATCGTCACATCTGACACCGCAACATCTGCAGCCAACTCCAGAACGTCAGTGGAACCACTGTCATAGGTGTAGTTGAAGATCGTGTCCTGACCGGAGGTTCGGCCAAAAACATAGGTATCGCTTCCGACGTCTCCGCTTAAATAGTCATTTCCGCTACCGCCATCCAGACGGTCATTACCGCCACCACCGTATAGCGTGTCGTTATTTGCCCCTCCGTCAAGTCGATCATCGCCCTCACCACCATAAAGCGTGTCGTTTTGTGTACCACCAAACAATTGATCGTTGCCCGCTTCCCCGGAAAGGTTGTCAGCACCTTCGCCGCCATCAAGCAGATCGTCTCCGCCTTGCCCACTGATGGTGTCATCGCCACGTCCACCGGAAAGACCGTCATTGCCATCATAGCCGGTCAGCTGATCATTCCCGGCCGTCGAGGTCTGCACCAATGACTTGATCTGTGCAGCATCCCAAACCGTTCCGTCGGCAAAACGCACTTGAGCGAGCGCGTATGGCCCATTGGCATTGTTGTAGAAGTGGCTGCTTACCGTGACGCGAGCATCCGAGCCCTTGATCGCCAGCACCAAGTCGTCGCTATAGCGCCAAATCGTCACATCTGAGACGGCAACATCCGCTGCCAACTCCAACACGTCAGTGGAACCACTGTCATAGGTATAGTTGCTGATCGTATCCTGCCCAGAAGTGCGACCAAAGACGTAGATGTCGCTTCCTGCATCCCCGCTCAAGTAGTCGTTGCCGGTACCGCCATCGAGTCGGTCATTGCCGCCGCCACCATAGAGCGTGTCATTGTTTGTCCCGCCATCCAGCTGATCGTCGCCCTCGCCACCGGAGAGCATGTCGTTCTGCGCGCCACCGAACAGCAGGTCATTACCCGCGTCGCCTGACAGGCTATCACCACCGTCGCCACCCTGAAGCAGGTCGTCTCCGGCTTGGCCATAGATAGTGTCGTCCCCACGTCCACCTGAAAGGCTATCGTTGCCTTGGTAGCCGGTCAGCTGATCATTCCCGGACGTCGAGGCCTGCACCAACGACTTGATCTGTGCAGCATCCCAAACTGTCCCATCAGCAAAACGCACCTGATTGAGCGCATATGGACCGTTAGCATCGTTATAGAAGTAGCTACTGACAGTAACGCGAGCATCCGTCCCATTGATCGTCAGCACCAAGTCATCGCTATAGCGCCAAATCGTCACATCTGACACGGCAACATCCGCAGCCAACTCCAACACATCAGTGGAACCACCGTCATAGTTGTAGTTGCTGATCGTGTCCTGTCCGGAAGCGCGACCAAACAGGTAGATGTCGCTTCCTGCGTCCCCGCTCAAGTAGTCATTGCCGGCGCCGCCCTCCAGGCGGTCATTGCCACTGCCACCATAAAGCGTGTCATTGTTCGCTCCGCCATCGAGCTGGTCGTCACCCTCACCGCCATAGAGCGTATCGTTCTGCGTACCACCGAATAGGCGATCATTGCCAGCCTCACCAGACAGGCTATCGCCCCCCTCACCACCCTCAAGCAGATCGTCGCCACCTTGTCCGTTGATGGTGTCATCACCGCGCCCACCAAAAAGGCTGTCGTTGCCTTGGTAGCCGGTCAATTGATCACTTCCGTCACCTGCGACCTGCACCATCTCTCTGAGCTTTGCAACGTCCCAGATTGTACCGTCAGCGAATCGAATCTCTTTTACCGAGTAAGGACCATTTCCATCGTTATAAAAATAGTTCGACACAGCCAAGCGGTCGTTAGTCCCAGCTATCTCAATGATCAGATCGTCACTGTAACGGGAAACCTTGATATCAGCTGCAGACAAATCGTCTGCAATCAGAATCCGATCCTCCTCGCCGGCAGAGTGATAGTTGGAGACAGTATCCCTACCAGAACCTCGGCCGAACAGGTAAACGTCACTACCAGCATCCCCGCTTAGATAGTCGTCACCCGCGCCACCGTCAAGACGGTCCGTACCGGCACCACCGTACAGCGTGTCATTTCCGACCCCACCATCCAGCAAGTCATTGCCCTCCCCACCGAATAGCACATCATTTCCATCTCCGCCAAACACCTTATCGCCTCCGGACTCGCCGTAAAGCGAATCATTGCCACGCTCACCGACAATGAGGTCGTCACCAAGTCCTCCTCGCAAATCATCGCCGCCAGCACTTCCCCAGATGATGTCATCGCGTGACCCCAGCTGCGCGACCCCAGACACGAGGTTAATATCCGAGCTTACCAGTGCAGCGAGTCCTTCCGGCGAAACTTTGGCTTGATCGATCATTGCCCGAAGAGCATCAACACCGTTCCAGCCTGTGTCCGCAAGAAAGCCTCCGCCGTAGCGATACAAATCGATAGCGTCTTGCAGAGCCTCGCTCTTACTTTCTTTCCACTTATCCGAAAGCTTGGCTGTCAATCCGAGGACATCGAACTTGAATTCACCATCCACGAGCTTAATGCTAACGCCGTCCAAATAACCTTTCAGACGCGTCTCCATCACCAAGCCTGCATACACCGACTCTTTTAAGCTCGCATAGGCAGCTCTGAGCGCTTCGATCTGCTCGGGCTGCAATAAAATACTCATAGAAAAAAACTTAGTTCCGTCCAACTTGGACAACTCGCTCCATGAATAGGAACTGCCCCCGGTCGACGCTTGGTCATAACGATAGCTGATCAGACTGGAGCCATTGAATTTTTCCAAGATGGCAATCATTGGACCAAGCTCTGCATGCTGCTGCTTAATCCAAGCATCTATAGCTTCGGGGCTCTGGGCCGCGACATCGGCTGGGAGAACGCCACGATAAAGCAGCTCGCGCGCGCCCCCGACAGATTCAAGCATCTCTTCACTGCTCTGCATTGTGGAGGTCGCCGCCCATTGGGTGAGGATAGCGTCAAGCGAGGCTCTCATCGAATCGCGAGATGTTCCAGGTGAAATCGCTTGTATAGAAGCCAACAACTCTACAGATAAGCTCCCAGCTTCCTTTAAATCTCGTACGGCACCGCTACCCTTTAGGTTTGGCAGCAAGCTAGCTTTACTCGTCGCGTCAATAGGATTCAGCGACCCACTAAAATCACGAAAAAAATTATTCATAGCAAGCTGAAGATCGCCAGCGAGCCCTATAGTCCCATCAACACGCTCATAAGCACCCCGATTATCCACTACATTTCCGTTACCGAGATCCAAATCATCAGTAACAGTCGGCCTCAATGTAATCCTAGAAACATTCAAACTTTCAAATGCGAATAATTCATTGGACTGCGAAATACCGTCCTGATTCAAATCGCGCCATAAACGGACGTCACCGAATTGACTATCAGCCGAACTAAAAACACCATCCTTATTGCTGTCTAGATCGGCAAGCGCAGAAAACCCAGAGGAAGCCTTCACTCCAGACGAAAGATCGGTATCCGCTCCGAAAAGTTCGGATCCGTCATCAATCCTACCATTTCCGTTCCTATCCATAACTACAAATGCGTCGTCAGACTTAATCCACCCAGTTCCGCTTTTTACACCGTCACCATCATGATCAAAAAGGATTGAGCCGTTCGCTTCTACTGTCTCGATTCCGTCATCGTCAAGGTCGATAACCAGAGGATCGCGGCGTGGCACAAAGTTTCTTGCACGATCGAACATATCTCTTAGTGAGTCGCCTAACTCATCAAAACGGTCGCCCCACCACTTAGCCGTATCACTCCACGCGTCCTCAAACCAATCTGCCACATCTTTGATTGCTTCTTTACCCCAGTCTCCCAATTTATTCCATTCACTGTCAGGAACAAAATCCGGAGCCAATACTCCTACACCAATAGCTACAGCGGCGACGACTGCTATAGCAGGAGCTCCAGTAATTCCTAAGAATCCGAGGACTCCGGTCGCAATAGTTCCTGCAGCTGCTCCCATTGCGGCGCCTACAACCGCTTTAGCCACATCTCCAGGTGTACCATACAAAGTGGCAGCACCAATATCCACCAAATCCCCCACTGGCCCCCCGTGTTTTGCAGCAAACCGCAGAGCGGGACTTGCATTCATTAAAGATGCATATTTTGAAGTTGACTCTAAATAATATGCATTCAACACATCAGACATTGGTCCTTGAGCACCAGCCAAAGCACTCGCTTCACGCGCAGCTGAAACTGCAGCCTCTGAATAAGCAGCCTTCCATCTTGGATCACTAACTGATTCCGCCGCGCTAGCATAGTCCAAAAAAACTTGGGACTGTCTATTATGCCCAGCTACCAGTGCCTGCCTGATTGCAGCTTGAGCATCCGCCCCATCCGCAACCGATTGCGCGTACTGTTTCTCGTATTGAGCTACAAAGGCGAAAGTGGCCGACCGATACGCACTCCCTAGCTTATTGGCATCTTCAAATCCAAAAGGATCGGCCGGCTTTGAATCACCCCCACCATTATTATTACCACTGCTATTATTGCTATTGCTGCTACCTTCTTGACTAGTCATCGCTATCATTCCTTTTTATTTTTTAATTACCTGCCGCAGTATGGCGACAGAACCGTAAGCCATTACGACACAAGCTGCGACCATAATCCCGTAGCCAAGACCAAATAGAAAATGCGATTTCCCCAAAAGTATAATAAGCCTTACTCCCTTAGTTGGATTTTCAATTGAACTTACGGGGAGAGCTAAAACCAAGACTACTGATAAAATAGAAGCAATAAATAATCCGCACACGCCCAATGCAAATGCTTTTGATTTATTATCAATCTCTTTAACATCTGAATTTGCACGCACCCAAATTACAACAAGGGGAGATAGAATCAGAGAAGAGAGGACAGTGAAGTAATATCCGCCTGCATCACCCCATGCAGCCTTATAGAAATTTTTCCACCCATCAATAAACTGCAAGTCGTGAATTTTTAATAATAGAGAGAGTTTTCCAACTAGAATTGGGAGAAAGAAGAAGACAAACAGCAAAAATCCACTCTTTTTTTTAGTTAAGGCATTCAATTTATTAATCTCCATAGACTTCGATAGAATTCCTAGGCTCTCACCGTTCTCTTAACGACTCGGATCCGTGATGACGAAGTGGACTAAGCAGATAGTCAATCACTCGCCTCTTCCCCGTCTTCACTTCCGCACTCAAGCTCATCCCGGCACTCATCCGCACCTTGACCCCATCGATCTTCAGCGTGCTGCCGTTCAATTTGATGCGTGCAGGAAATACCAGGCCCAGCTTTTCGTCCTGCGCGGCATCGTGCGAGACGCTTGCTACCGTTCCGGTCAGATAGCCGTAGCGGGTGTAAGGGAAGCTGTCGACCTTGACGGTGACCGGTTGGCCCGGGCGCATGAAGCCGATGTCCTTGTTCAAGACGGTGACTTCAACCTCCAGTGCTTCTTCGGCAGGCACTACGACCAGTAGCGGCTGTGCGGGCGTGACTACACCGCCTACGGTGTGGACGGCTAACTGCTGGATGGTGCCGTCAACGGGTGCGTGCAGCGCCATCAGCTTGTCGCGCTGGCCGGTCTTGGCGACGTCCTGGGTCAGCTGGCCGGCTTGCTCGCTTGCCTGGCGCAAGGCATCCAGTGCCTGCTGGCGTGTGTCGGTGACAAGCACGCGCAACTCCTCTTGCGCCGCGCTGGTCGCCGAGCGGATCTCCTGCAGGCGATTGCGCTGGGTGGCGAGCTGGCTTTCTGCGGCGATGCGTTCCTGTTCGCGCAACAGGTAGTCATGGCGGCCGACGTACTTGCCTTCGACCAGGCGGGCGTAGTCCTCTGCGCGCACTTTGGAGATGCGTGCGGATTCGGCCAGCGGTTCGATCGCGTCCTGGGTGGTCTGCAACTCGGCCTGGCGTTGGGCGATGCTGGCTTGCAGGTTGTGTCGGCGCGCCTGGAATGCATCGAATTGACTGCTGACCAATTGCTGCTCGTTGGCTACGCGCTCTGCGGGTAGATCCGGTGCCGCGCCCAGCTGCGGTGGCTGCCCGGTGGCGATGGCGGTTGCCAGGGCGGCCTGACGCAGCGCAGCGAGACGTGCGTTGACCAGTGCGTCGCCGGCCTGAGCGAACTCGGCGCCGGTGGCGGTGGCATCGAGTTCGACCAGCAGCTGGCCTTTCTTCACGGCTTGTCCGTCGCGTACCAGGATCCTGCGTACCACCGCGGTTTCCGCGGTCTGCACCACCTTGGTTCGCGAATCGACCACGGTCTTGCCTGGTGCCACCGCGACGATGTCGAGCTTGCCCAAGCATGCCCACAGCAGCGCCACACAGAAGAAGCCGATGATGATGCGCATTGTCCAGCGCGCGGTGGGCGAGACCGGTGCTTCGGTCAGCTCAAGATGTGCGGGCAGGAATGCACGCTCATCGGCGCTGCGCGCGGGCGGGTCGAGCTGGCAGCGCACCGCCCAGGCCGATTTGAAGATCTTGAGGTAGCGGAGGACGAAATCGCGCCATCCCTGGAGCTGGTGCTTCATGGTGTCCCCTGTTGCAGTCTGTACAGATGCGCGTACTGGCCTTCCGGACGGTCGACCAGCTCGGCATGCGAGCCGCTCTCGACAATTCGCCCTTTCTCCACCACGACGATGCGGTTGGCCTGCCGCACGGTAGACAGGCGATGGGCGATGATCAGCACGGTGCGGCCCTTGCAGATCGCGCGCATGTTGCTCATCACCGCGTGCTCGGACTCGTAGTCCAGCGCACTGGTGGCCTCGTCGAGAATCAGGATGCGCGGGTCGCCGATCAACGCACGTGCAATTGCGATGCGCTGGCGTTGCCCACCGGATAGACCAGCGCCATGTTCGCCAACCTTGGTGTCGTAGCCCTCGGGTAATTCGAGAATGAAGTCGTGCGCGCCAGCCAGCTTGGCGGCGTGAATCACCCGCTCCAGCGGCATGCCGGGATCGGTCAAGGCGATGTTCTCCCGGACGCTGCGGTTGAACAGGAAGTTCTCCTGCAGCACCACGCCCAGCTGCCGGCGGAGCCAGGCAGGATCGGCCAATGCCAGATCCTGCCCATCGATCAGCACCCGCCCACGTTCGGGCGTGTAGAGCCGCTGCACCAGCTTGGTCAGCGTGCTCTTGCCGGAGCCGGACCGGCCGACGATGCCGATGATCTCGCCCGGGCGAACGTCCAGCTCGATGGCATTGAGCACTTCCGGCGCGTCGGGCCGGTAGCGGAACGTGACCCGCTCGAACGTCACCTGTCCGCGAATCGGCGGCAAGGCCAGGCGACTGCCCGGCACCTCGGTGCGGGTATTGAGGATGTCGCCCAGCCGCTCGACCGAGATACCGACCTGCTGGAAGTCTTGCCATAACTGGGCCAGGCGGATGATCGGTGCGGTGACCTGGCCCGCCAGCATGTTGAAGGCGATCAGCTGGCCGATCGACAGCTTGCCTTCCATCACCAACTTGGCGCCCCAGAACAGCACTGCCACTGCGGTGAGCTTCTGCACCAGCTGCACGCCCTGTTGTCCCAGGGTGGCGATGCGGGTGACGTTAAAACCGGCGCTGACATAGCCGGCCAGCTGGTTGTCCCAGGTGCGGGTCACGCGTGGATCCACCGC
Organism: Xanthomonas sp. NCPPB 1068; assembly: GCF_041479385.2. Lineage (NCBI taxonomy): Bacteria > Pseudomonadati > Pseudomonadota > Gammaproteobacteria > Lysobacterales > Lysobacteraceae > Xanthomonas > Xanthomonas sp. NCPPB 1068. Next base: position 3,907,370 of record NZ_CM192986.1, read on the forward strand.
CATCGCCTTGACCGTGCCGATACCACTGACGGTCTCCACCAGGAACGATTGGTTGTCCGCACCGCGCGCAAACTTGTCGTTCAAGCGCTTGCGCAGCACCGGGGTGATCAGTCCAGAGATCGTGGCGTACAGCGGCAAGGACAGCACCACGATCAAGGTCAACCAGCCGCTGTACCAGAACATCACCGACAGAAAGACCACCGTAAAGAACAGATCCAGCACCGAGGTCAGCGCCTGCCCGGTAAGAAAGTTGCGGATGTTCTCCAGTTCGCGGACACGCGCGATGGTGTCGCCAACGCGCCGCGACTCGAAGTACGCCAACGGCAACGACAACACATGCCGGAACAACCGCGCCCCCAGCTCCACGTCGATCTTGCTGGTGGTATGGGCGAAAACATAGGTGCGCAGGCCAGACAGCAGCACATCGAACACCGCCATGGAGACCAGCCCGATCGCGATGACGTCCAATGTGGTCAGGCCGTTATGCACCAGCACCTTGTCCATCACCACCTGGTAGAACAGCGGGGTGATCAGAGCAAACAGCTGGATGAAGAACGAGACGACGAAGACCTCGATCATCAACTTGCGATACTTGACCACCGCCGGGATGAACCAGCTGAAATCAAATTTGGCCAGATCGCCGAGCACTGAGGCCCGCGAGGCAACCTGCAACAACCGGCCCTGGTAACGCGCCTCGAACTCGGCCGGCGAAATGGAGCGCGGCCGCTTTTCGACCAGATCGTGGATCAGGATCTGATCCGCACCGACCTTGGCCACGATGAACGCGTCACCTCCCGGCACCAGTGCCAGAGCCGGCAGTGCAGCCATGCCAATGCGCGCGGCTGGTTGAGCAACGACCTTGGCTTTCAAGCCCAGTTGCTTGGCCGCCAGCAGCAGTGTGGTCTCGTCGAATGGCTCACCCCCACGGCCAAAGCCATGCGCCAGCTGCGTCGCATCGGCGGCAATGCCATGAAATTGCGCCAGAAGGACAAGTCCCTGCAGCCCCAGATCCGGCCGATCGTGCACCGACGAGCCGCCCTCGACTAACGAGAGCGACGCACTTCCCCCTGACATAACGCGATCCTTGCTGAGAGCCGACGGGCTCAAGTGACGGAATAGAATCTTGGGATGTTAAGAACCTGTCAATCAGCCAATCCCGTGCTGACGATCTATTTTCTCAATCAGCCGTCTCTCGGGCTGAGACGCAGCCATTGATGCGGACCCGGTCATTCCCTAAGGGCAATACCTGCTAATAGTGAGCAGCAGGGGGCGCCGCCCCTTGACATCGTTGCCGATGCAAGCATGTCCGCCTGGCGCATTTCCGCTACCATGCCAAGCCTCACGCCTACAACCGGCCCGTCGCATGTCCACTGCCCCGCAAAAGCCGCTCGCCATCCGCGAGCGTCTGTCCGAAGTCCGCTACGAAATCCGGGGCGAGCTGGCGCGACGAGCGCGGGAGCTGGAGGCGCAGGGCCGCAAGCTGATCAAGCTCAATATCGGCAACCCGGGGGCGTTCGGGTTCCGGGCGCCGGAGCATCTGCAGCGCGCGATCGCCGATGACATGGGCCGCACCGATCCCTACACGCATCAACAAGGCCTGCCGGAGGCGCGCGAGGCGATCGCCACCGCGTATTCGCGCCGCCAGCACCCGGACGCGCACCCGGATCGTATTTTTGTCGGCAACGGCGTCAGCGAGTTGATCGACCTGTCGCTGCGGGCGCTGCTCAACCCCGGCGACGAGGTGCTGGTGCCCTCGCCCGACTATCCGCTGTGGTCGGCCGCCACCATCCTCAACGATGGCCGCCCGGTGTACTACCGCTGCGCGCCGGAAAACGGCTTCCAGCCGGACCCGGTGGAGATCGAGACGCTGGTGTCTTCGCGCACCCGCGCCATCGTGCTGATCAACCCGAACAACCCCAGCGGCGCCAGTTATTCGCGCGAGCTGCTGGAGCGCATCGTGGCTATCGCCACCAAGCACAATCTGCTGCTGATGGTCGATGAGATCTACGACCAGGTGCTCTACGACGGCGCGGCCTTCGTGCCGGTGGCGCCGCTGGCCGGCGCGCACCCGTGCATCACCTTCAGCGGCTTGAGCAAGGTGCACCGCGCCTGCGGCTGGCGGGTCGGCTGGGCGCTGCTGTCCGGCGAGCAGGCGCGCATCAACGACATGCGCAACGCGATGGACCTGCTCGGCGCTCTGCGCCTGTGCGCCAACGTGCCGGGGCAGTACGCCATCGATGCCGCGGTGAACGGGCCGGACACCATTTCGGCGCTGTGCGCGCCGGGTGGCCGCTTGTACGAAACCCGCCGCGCGGTGATCGAGGCCTGCGCGGCCAGCGAGCATCTGCAACTGGTGGCACCGGCCGGGGCGCTGTACGCATTCCCGGCGGTGGTGGGTGCGGCGGCACGCAACTTCGACGATCACGAGTTCGCACTCGATCTGATGAACGAGGAAGGCGTGCTGGTGGTGCCCGGCTCCAGCTTCAACGTGCCGTATCGCCACCATTTCCGCGTGACCCTGATGCCCGAGGCCAGCGTGATGCGTGATGTGTTCGCACGCATCAACCGTGCCCTGGCGCGCCGCGCTGAGGCGGTGACCAAGGTGGTGCCGCTCAAGTCGCGCAGCGTGGCGTGATGGCCGCGCCCGGCACGCCGCAGCGCTATCTGGCGCTGGGCGATTCGTACACGATTGGCGAAGGCGTCGACCCCGCGCAGCGCTGGCCGGTGCAGCTGGTCGAGGGCCTGCGCGCGCACGGCTGGCCGGTGCAGGCGCCGCAGATCATCGCCACCACCGGCTGGACCACCGACGAACTGCAGGCCGGCATCGACGCTGCGGCGCCGCAGGGTCCTTACGACCTGATCAGCCTGTTGATCGGCGTCAACAATCAATACCGCGGGCTGGCGCTGGACGACTACCGCAGCCAGTTCGATGCATTATTGCAGCAGGCCATTGCGTTGGCCGGCGGCCACGCGGCACGCGTGCTGGTGCTGTCGATTCCCGATTGGGGGCTGACGCCCTTTGCGCGCGCGCAAGGCCGCGATGCCGGGCTGATCGCCGCGCAGATCGATGCCTTCAACGGTGTGGCGGCCGAGCGCTGCGGCGAGCGCGCCGTCCGCTTCATCGATATCACCGCCACCAGCCGCGACGGCGGCGATGCGATCGCGATGCTGGTCGACGACGGCCTGCATCCCTCGGCTGCGATGTATGCGCGCTGGGCAGCCGTGGCGCTGCCTGCGGCGCGCGATGCGCTGGGCGCATTGGGATCTGTCGACACGATTGCCTGAGCCAACGGCGTGCGCTTGCGCTTGGGCGAAGCAGGCGCGCGTACTGGTCTGGCGCTGCATGGTCATCGGCCCGAGGCACGGGTGGCAGTTGCCGCCGTCTCGCAACCGCCCAGCTGGTCGGCGCTGCCGCACATCGCCGACACGGCGCGCCGCGCGGCAAGGGCGCAACAAGCGCACTATCGACGCCGGGCAGGGCTGCGCGTGACCAGGCACTGGGAAAACGCCAACCGGGCCTACCGCAATCACGCCGGCAGGCCCTAAGCTACCCGCGCAGCACGCCTGATTGCCAAGGAACGACATTGCACAGCACCGCCACCCAGCCGATGAGCCGCGCACAAGCGCTGGCGATCGCACGCGCGTTTTTGCCCAAGCACCCGCTGGGCAACCGCTACGACTACTATTACACGCACGCCAAGTTGCGCACCGACCCGCTCTACCCGGGTGTACTGGCGCAGCTGCGCACCACCACCGCGCCGGTGCTGGATCTGGGCTGCGGGCTGGGCCTGCTGGCGCATGCCTTGCGCGCCGACGGGCAGGCGCTGGCGTATTACGGAGTGGATGTGGATGCGTCCAAGATCCGCCGCGCGCAACATATCGCGCAGCGCTCGGCACTGGGCAATACCAGGTTCGAGGTGGTCGACCTGAGCCTGGCCTGGCCGCAGCATCAGGGCAGTGTCACCATCCTGGACGTGCTGCAGTATCTGCAAGCGGACATGCAGGCCGGCCTGCTCCGCAGCGTGGCGCAGATGCTCACGCCCGGCGCCAAACTGGTGATCCGCAGCGCCTTGGGCGATGCCAGCAGCCGCGGCCGCACCAGCCGCGTCACCGACGTACTGGCGCACCTGAGCGGCTGGATGCAGCGCATGCCGCGTAGCTACCCCACCCGCGACAGCCTGCAGGCGCAGTTGGACGCGGCCGGCCTGCGCGCCACGTTTGCACCGCTGTACGGCAATACGCCGTTCAACAACTGGTTGATCGTGGCCGAGCCGCGCTGAGCCGTACACAACGAGGCTTGCTCGATTCAGAATGGCTGCCAGACGTAACGCGCGGTCGCCGGACGCATGTGGACGGCACGCAGAGACCGGGACATACGCGTATACATGCGGGCTGGTTGAGATCCATGCACACCGACCAACCTCACGGGTCCTTGCCCGCCCACCGCCACGGAGCTACATGGAGGTACTCGCAGCATGTCCTGCGATGGTGGGCGGGCAAGGGCCCCTGCAGTAAAGGCGCAGATGATCCGCTCTCCGCCTGATCTGCCGTTATTGAGCAATCAGGTAGCGACGACTGCATCGCGCCTATCGCGGTCACTTGGCGATCTTCAAGTCTGGTCGAGCGCGCGGTGCCCTCACCGCTCGCGGGACACGCCGTGAATCCGTCCGTGGAGGCTCGGTGGCGGCATCCATGCCGCCACACGGTCCCGCAAGCGGCGAGGACACCACGCCAGACAGTTGACTGGTGGTTTTGTTGAAGAGCAAAGACACCGCGGCACCAGCTTGCTAGTCGCTGGTTGAGATCCATGCACACCGACCATCTCGACTGGTCCTTGCCCGCCCACCGTCGCGGGACCCTTGGCGGCATGGATGCCGCCACGGAGCTTACAAGGACGTACTTGCAGCGTGTCCTGCGATGGTGGGTGGGCAAGGGTCCTGCAGCAACGGCGCAGACCATCCGCTTTGCGCCTGATCTTCCAGTATTGAGCAATCAGCTAGCGACGACTGCATCGTGCGTGTCGCGAGCACTTAGCGATCTTCACGCGTCAAGTCTGGTCGAGGGCGTGATGCCCCCATCGTTTGCGGGACACGCCGTAAATCCGTCCGCAGAGGCTCGATGGCGGCATCCACGCCGCAACGCGTGTCGCCTGGAGCAAGGTCAGAACTTCCAGGACAACGTGAGCTCCACATCGCGCGGGTCGCCGTAGATCAGCTGGCTCTGGTAGACGATGTTGGCGTAGTAGCGGCGGTCGAACAGGTTGCGCACGTTGAGTTGTGCCGACCAGGCCTGGTTGAAGTCGTAGCGTGCCATGGCATTGGCCAGCACCACGCTGCCTTGCGTCAGCCGTTGCGTGTTGCCCTGCGGCGCGGCCATCAGCTCGTGGATGGCCGACTGCCAGCTCAGTCCCCCACCCAGCCGCCACGGCCCGGTCTGCCAGCTGGTGAACAGCGTCGCCTCACGGCGTGGGCTGGCAGGGTTCACGTCCGCGCCGCTGGCGTCGTTGGCATCGAACTGCGCGAAGCCGAACGCAAGACGCCACTGCTCCGACAGCTGGCCATCCAGCTGGAACTCCACGCCCTGGCTGACAGTGCCTCTGGCAGCGAGATAGGCCTGATTGGTGGTGCCTGGCACCAGCTGCCCGGGGTCGTTGACGGCCAGATTGTCCTGCTCGATGCGGAACAGCGCCAACGCGGCATTGAGCTGGCCGCCGAAATATTCGCCCTTGGCACCCACCTCGTAGCTATCGCCTTCCAGCGGGTCGAGATAGCGTCCGCCGCGGTCGCGGTTGTTCTGGGGTTTGAAGATGCCGGTGTAGCTGGCGTAGAGCGCATGGTGGTCGTCCACATCGAAGATCAGGCCGGCGTACGGCGTGGTGCGGCCCCGGCGCTCGTACGAATTTTCCGGCACCAGCTGGTCGGTGCTTTTCCAGTCGGTGACGCGTGCACCCACGATGGCCTTCAGCGTGTCGGTCAGCTGGAATCGTCCGGCGGCGTAGGCGGCTACCTGACGCACATCGCGGTCTTCCCCCTTGCTCAGCGGCGTCCACTGCGGTTGCGCCATGGTGCCGGTCCAGGCGAAGACGCTTTGTGCGATCAACGGTTGCAGCGGCAGGTTGGACCAGTTGCGCACATTGCGATTCAGCCAGGTGGCACCGGCCACGATTTCGTGTTCGCGGCCCCACAGCGTCAACGGCAGGGTGAGGTAGGCGTCCAGACTGTTTTGCGCGCTGAGCGCGGGGTAGCGCCCGCCAAAGGTGCTGGCAAGCCCCAGGCCGGTCTGTGCGTCCGGATAATCCAGGTAGCCGAACAACACCGATTTCCAGTCGGTTTCGAAGCGCTGGTGCGCGTACTCCACCTGCAGCTGCGCACCATTGTCGAAACGATGGGTGAGCCCGGCGAAGGCGTTGGTGGTATCGGCCACGCCCCGCGCCCAGCGTGGCGTGAACGCGTCCGAGCGCGCGAAATCGGTGCGGCTGCCGTCGCTGAAATACGCCGGGACGCCGCCCCAGGTGGTGCCGCGCCCATCGTTGCGCTGCTTGTTGATGCCGATGTAGCCGCTGGTGGCCTCGCTCAGATCCGCATCGACGATGCCGTAGAACAGCGACGACTGCTTGCCGTAGTAATCGCGGAAGGACTGCTTGTCTTCATAGCTGGCCACCACGCGGCCGCGCACCGTACCAGCGGCGTTGAGCGGCGATTGCAGATCGAGCGTGCCGCGATAGCGGTCCCAGCGGCCGGCCGACAGATCCACGCGGCCGGTCAACACGTCGCTGTCGGCATGCTTGCGCAGCAGGTCGATCGATGCCGCCGGGCTACCGGCACCTGAGGTCAGCCCGTTGGCACCACGCACGATCTCGACGCGGTCGTAGATGGCCATGTTCTGCTGCACATCGCCGCTGTAATCGGTGGGAATGCCGTCGATGCGGTAGTAATCCACCTCGAAGCCGCGTGCGGTGATGTAGGTGCGCTCGGTATCCCAGGTCGGCGAGTTGAAACCGGCCACGGTGTCGGTGACGTCCTGCAGCGATTGCAGGTTACGGTCGACGATCTGCTGGCGGGTCACCACCACGACCGACTGCGGCGTGTCGCGTAACGACAGCGACAACTTGGCCGAACTGCGTGCGATATCGGCGGTGTAGGAGTCGCTGCCCTCGGTGGTGGCACTGCGGTGCGCCTGGATCTGCAGCCGATCCAGATCGACCGGATCTCCGGGATGCGATTGCGCGCTTGCCAGCGCCGGGCAGGCACAGGCCAGCGCAAGCACGGCGCGTCGGGGGGTCACGCGCGACAGGCGCAGATCGGCACGCGCACCAGCGCGCGCAGACACGGGACGAGAGAACATTGGTGTCAGCCTCATGATCGAAACACTGCCGTCGAAGACGGCCGCTGAGGCTGGCGCGGTCACACCGTGCGAGGTGCGGCCCGTTGGCTGGCTGGGCGCGCATGGTCGATCCATGCCCCATCGCTGTCAATAGACGCCGGCACAGGGGAGCTGCAAATTGCGAGAAAAATGCCGTCTGGTTTGCACGCTGGGTTGCCACGCATTGGCAACCGATTGGCGGCCGCCCGCGATCCATTCCTTGCCGCGCGATGTCGCTTCATCCTGACGCAAGAGCGCCCGACACCGCGCTCGTACGCAGCGTCCCTGGCGCGCTGCCATACCGGCGGCGAAGTGCGTTACGGCGCTGCGCCAGTGCCGCATTGGACACCGGCGATCAACACAGACCAACCGCAACGCAGCAGCGCAGCAGCACTGCACCCGCCACACCACGCGCCGAGGCAGCGTTCAATCCGGACGTTGCCCCACCAGCCCGCGCGCCTGCATCGCCTCCAGCACGCCGCGCAGGATGGTGAGGTTGTGGCCGTGTGCGGCGCCTTCGTGCAGCAACACGATGGCACCGGGCCGCAGGTCGCGCACGATGCGCGCCACGGTGGTGTCCGGTTCGCAGCGCACGCCGTCGAAACCGCGCGCGCTCCAGGCCACGCGGGTCAGGCCATGCGCGCGTAGCGGCGAGGCGACGAACGGGTTGGTCATGCCGACCACCGAGCGGTACAGCCGGGGCGCCTGGCCGGTGATCCGGGCCAGGGTGCGCTGCGCCAGCCCGATTTCCTGGGCCATGCGGCGCGGCCCCAGCGCCCAGAACCAGGCCTGCGGATGGGTATGGCTGTGGTTGCCGATGCCGTGGCCGCGTCGCACGATCTCGCGCACCAGCTCGGGCCGCCGTTCGGCGCGCGCACCAACCACGAAGAAGGTGGCCTTGGCGCCGTAGGCGTCCAGCAGGTCGAGCATGGCCAGGGTGTCGTCAGACGGGCCGTCGTCGATGGTCAGCCACACCTGCGGCGCGCGGCCTGGCAGCCGTGCCAGGACCGGCGCATACAGGCGCGCACGCGGCAGGAACACCGGCACCACGAACAACGCATGCGACACCAGCAGCGTCGGCAGGCCCCACGCCCAGCCCAGATGCCACCACAGCACCGCCACCGCCAGCTGCGACAGGGCGAACAAGCCCACCCAGCGGTACGGGCGGGAGGGGATGCGATACAGCGTTTCCGGCGTGGTCATGCCGCATGATGCCACGCGGCGTAGAATGTCCGGTCTCCACGATCTGACCGAAGTGCTGCCATGTCCCTCGATCCCGCTCTGCGTTCCCGTATCGATACGCTGCTGCAATCCAGCCGCGTGGTGCTCTTCATGAAAGGCCAGCCCGGCATGCCGCAGTGCGGCTTTTCGGCCAAGGCGGTCGGCGTGCTGGACGGGCTGGGCATCGACTATGCCCACGTCAACGTACTGGCCGACCAGGACATCCGCGAAGGCATCAAGGCCTACGGCGACTGGCCGACCATCCCGCAGCTGTACGTGGACGGCGAGCTGATCGGCGGCAGCGACATCATCGTGCAGATGGCCGACAGCGGCGAGCTGAGCAACATGCTCGGCCTGCAGGCGCCCGACCGCAGCCCACCGAAGATCACCATCACCCCGGCCGCGGTCGAGATGCTCAAGGGCGCCTTGGCCGATGCGCCGGACGCGTCGCTGACGCTGTCCATCGATGCCAACTTCCAGCCGAACTTCCAGCTGGCGCCGACCAACCCGAACGCCATCGCCGCCGAATCCAACGGCCTGCGCGTGCAGTTCGACCTGGCCAGCGCGCGCCGCGCAGACGGCATCACCATCGACTGGGTGGACGACATCCGCGGCCGCGGCCTGGCGATCGACAACCCCAACGCGCCCAAGCCGGTGCAGGAGCTGTCGGTGCGCGATGCCGACGACCGCCTCAAGGCCGGCAGCCTGACCCTGGTGGACGTGCGCCCGGCCGACGAGCGTGCGCTGGCCACGGTGGCCGCACCGTTCCGCACCCTGGATGCGCACGAGCGCGCCGCCATCGAACAGTTGCCCAAGGACACCCCGCTGGCGTTCCTGTGCCACCGCGGCGGGCGCAGCCTGCAGGCCGCCGAGCACTTCCGCGGCCTGGGCTTCACCAACGTCTACAACGTCACCGGCGGCATCGATGCGTGGTCGGACGAGGTGGACAACGGCGTGGCGAAATACTGAGCAGACGCGAGCGGTCGCGGTAGCGCTCAGGCGTCAGGCTGCTCGTGCAGCCTGCCGCGCTTGCGTGACCCGTGTGACCACGGCCTGCACAGCTGCGGCACACCGCACACCGAAACGGGCGCTCCTTGGAGCGTCCGTTTTTTCATGGATCAACCCGCACAAGGACACCGCCGCAATGCACACCCGCCTGCTCCCGCTCGCCCTGGCCGCGCTGCTACCGCTGGCCGCCCACGCTGCCGAACCGTCGCGCGCGGTGCTGCTGGTCCAGACCTACGACAGCCAGCCATCCGACGATCCGCTGGAATACATTCCAGTGTGGCTCGGCAAGGCGGTGGCAAAGGAATCGACCCTGCCCAAGGCGTTGCTGGGCCAGCCGCTGCAGGTCTTCAATACCGGCGTATCCACTGGCACCGTGCGGCTTGCGTCGCTGACGGTGGACGACAACAGCATGTGCGGCGGCACCGCGAAGCTGCGCATCAAGGGCAGCACCGCGCTGTCCGATTCGCCGCTGCTGTCGACGGTAGATCTCAACCCCGGCAAGCGCTTTGCGTCGCGTGCAGCCACCGCCACCGAACAGAGCGAATTGTTTCGCCAGGTGAGCGACACCGCGCAGCTGCGCAAGCGCGTCAAGCCGGCGGCATTGGCGCAGGCACTGGCCGCGTTCAATGCCGACAGCACGCAGGATCTGGCCGCGCTGCAGATCATCACCGATGCGCAGCAGCCACAGCGGCGCGTGGCCGTGCTGACTTCCAACCACCCGACCAAGACCGGCAATCCGGAGAACCCGACCGGCGTGCTCGCGGTGCTTGCGATCTTCGACCATGACGGCAGCCGTTGGCAGTTCCGCCACGGCCACGCCGCCAGCGGCTGCGACGATTGCGAAGACCTGCCGCAGCGCACCCATCTGCTGCAGTTCGGCGATATCGACGGCAACGGCACGCTCGATCTGGTGCTGTCGGAAAGCGGCTACGAAAGCTACGGCTTCTATCTCTTGCTCGGCGGAGGTGCCAGCTGGCGGTCGGAAGGTTTGCCAGGCGGCTGCTGATCGATTGACTGCATGCGCGGTGCCGGTGGCGGCATCGCGCGTGGTGCCCGTCCCCGCTGCAGTACCCGCAGCTGTTCGGCGATCACGCTGGCATGCAGACACGGTGTACAGCCGTTACCCGCCGCCATGCAGCGCGTGGATGGCGGCCTTCAGCCGGCAAACCCGCCGTCATCGAGAAACTGCTGTTCCGCTGCGCTGGTCGCGCGCCCCAGCACGGTATTACGGTGCGGGAACCGGCCAAAGCGCTGGATGATGCGTTGATGTTCCAGCGCCCAGTGGGTGGTTTCCGCATCGTCCAGTGCGCTGATCAGCTCCACCGCGCGTGCCTGCTCCTGCAGGTCTTCGGCATGCTCGAACGGAAGATAGAAAAACAACCGCAGTTGCGCCGAGACCTGCTGGTCGAAGCCGCGCTCCACCGCCTGCTTTGCGCACTGCAACGCCAACCCGTCGGTGGCATAGGCATGCGCGCTGCCACGGAACGCATTGCGCGGAAACTGGTCCAGCAGAATCAACAAGGCCAGTGCGTCTTCGGCGCGCGCCATCCAGTGCGCATACTCGCCCCGTGCGGCGGCAAAGTGCTGCTCGCTGAAATGCTGGCGAAAGTTGGCATCGAAGGCATCGTTGTGCGTGAACCAGCGGGCCGAGCCGGCCAGTTCCCAGAAGGCCAACACCACGTCGGCCTGTTTGTTGCGTTCTGTCTTGGCAATCATCGACGTCCCCCCTGAGGAATACGGCACAGCATGCGCTCTGGCATGTGATGAGACAGCCGCGACCGCAACCTCCAGCACTTGGCAAGCACGGCGCTGGCAGCTAGGTTTGCGGCCTGTGCTTTCGTGTCACCGGGGAAATCCATGCGTTCCATCCTGTTCGCCGCCCTTGGCGCGGCGCTGCTGTGCGGGCCTGCGTCTGCGGCATCGCGGTTCGTGCAAGACCCTTACCCCAGCACCTACCGCGCGCTCGCGTCCGGTCCGGTGCTGATCCAGCACGCCACGGTGCTCACCGGCACCGGCGAGCGGCTGGACGATGCCGACGTGCTGCTGCGCGACGGCAAGGTGGCCGCCGTCGGCCGCGCACTCCAGGCACCGGCCGATGCACGCCGCATCGACGGCACCGGCAAGTGGGTGACGCCCGGCATCATCGATGTGCACTCGCATCTGGGCGTGTACCCAAGCCCGGGCGTCAGCGCGCACAGCGACGGCAACGAGATGACCGCACCGGTGACGCCCAACGTGTGGGCCGAGCATTCGATCTGGCCGCAGGACCCGGGCTTTGGCACCGCGCTGGCCGGCGGCATCACCTCGCTGCAGATCCTGCCAGGCTCGGCCAACCTGATCGGCGGCCGCGGCGTCACGCTGAAGAACGTCGCCTCCACGACCTACCAGGGCATGAAGTTCCCCGGCGCACCGTGGGGCCTGAAGATGGCCTGCGGCGAAAACCCCAAACGCGTCTACGGCGAAAAGGGCGGCCCCGGTACGCGCATGGGCAATGTGGCCGGTTACCGCGCTGCGTTCATCGATGCGGCCGAGTACCTGCAGAAGAACGCACCGAAGAAGAAACCCGCCAAGAAACGTCACTGGTGGAGCCGTGGTGGCGACAACGACAGCAGCGGCGATGCCGGCGGCAAGCGTGATCTCAAGCTCGATACGCTGGCCGGCGCCATCAATGGCGATATCCGCGTGCACATCCACTGCTACCGCGCCGACGAAATGGCCACCATGCTGGACTTGTCCAAGGAATTCGGCTTCCACATCGCCGCCTTCCATCATGGCGTGGAGGCCTACAAGCTGGCCGACCGGCTGGCGCAGGAAAACGTCTGCGGCGCGCTATGGGCCGATTGGTGGGGCTTCAAGATGGAAGCCTTCGACGGCATCCAGGAGAACATCGCCATGGTCGACCGGCCTGCCAACAGCTGCGCCATCGTGCATTCGGATTCGGAAGAAGGCATCCAGCGCCTGAATCAGGAGGCCGCCAAGGTGATCGCCACTGCGCGCCGCAGCGGCATGGAGATTGCGCCCGAGCGCGCGATCCGCTGGCTCACCAGCAACGCCGCCAAGGCGTTGGGCATCGAGCAGCAGACCGGCGCGCTGGAGCCGGGCAAGATGGGCGATGTGGTGGTGTGGAATGGCAACCCCTTCAGTTCCTACGCATTGGCCGAACAGGTGTATATCGACGGCGCGCAGGTTTACGACCGGCATCAACGCGCGTTGCAACCGGTGTCGGACTTCATGCTGGGCCAGGAGGTGGCACGATGAGCCGCCGCATCCTGACTCGCCCGCAGCGGCGTGCCCTGTCGGCGCTGGTGCTGGCCGCGCTGGCGTTGCCGGCGTTGGCACAGCAGGTGCTGATCCGCGATGCCACCGTGCACACCGCCACCACGCAGGGCACGCTGCAGCACACCGACGTGCTGGTGCAGGGCGGCGTGATCCGCGCGATCGGCAGCAACCTGGCCGCGCCGGCCGATGGTCGCGTGATCGAGGCCAAGGGCCGCCCGCTGACGCCGGCCTTGTTCGGCGGCATTACCGAGATCGGCATCGAAGAAGTCTCCGGCGAAGACAGCACCGTGGACAGCGGCGTCAAGCTGGCCGATCAACCGATGCGCCCGGAGTTCGATGTCACCCTGGCCTACAACCCCGACTCGGTGCTGGTGCCGGTGGCGCGCGTGGAAGGCATCGGCTTCACGGCGCTGGGCGCAACCACCAGCGGCGCCTTCATCGCCGGCCAGGGCGGCATCGTGCGGCTGGATGGCAGCCCGGACCCGGTGGGCCCGCATGCATTGTTCATCCGCATCGGTGCAGCGGCGTCCGACCTCACCGGCAGCTCGCGTGCCGCGCAATGGATGCTGCTGGATCAACTGGTGGCCGAAGCACGCGGCCGCGTGCCCGCCGAGTCGCCGCATGCATTGCTGACGCCGATGGGGCGCAGCGTGCTGGCCCGGTATCTGGCCGGGCAAGGCCGCATCGTGGTGCAGGTCGAACGTGCCGCCGACATCCGTCAGCTGTTGCGCTGGGCGCAACGCGAGAAGGTGCGCATTGCCATCGCCGGCGGCGCCGAGGCGTGGAAGCTGGCCCCGCAACTGGCGCAGGCCAGGGTGCCGGTGCTGGTGAACGCGCTGGCGGATTTGCCGGCGACCTTCGACCAGATCGGCGCGACGCTGGAAAACGCCGCACGCCTGCGCGCGGCCGGTGTGGAGGTCAGCTTCAGCCAAAGCGGCGACGCCTCGCACAACGCCCGCAAGCTGCGTCAGCTGGCCGGCAACGCGGTGGCCAATGGCTTGCCGTGGGAATCGGGGCTGGCCGGCCTGACCCGCGTGCCTGCGGAGATCTTCGGGGTGGGCGATCGCATCGGCAGCATTGCCGTGGGCAAGCAGGCCGACCTGGTGCTGTGGGAAGGCGACCCGCTGGATGTCGCCCATTACGCCGAGCAGGTCTGGCTGGGCGGGCGCGAGATGCCGATGCGCTCGCGCCAGAGCGAACTGCGCGACCGCTACCTGCAGCAGGCCGGGCAGCTGCCACGTGCGTACCTGAAGTGAGTGCGTGCGGCGTGCGCTGATGCGTACGCCGCAAAGCGCTGCCATCACACCCGCAACCCGCACATGCAGCGGCCTGGCAGCGCCGCCCAAAGCGCGCTCGGCAACACCGCCACCCTGCACGACCTGCTGTTGCACGTGGGAGGGCGGTGGACTGGCAGACATGGACGCTGCGCTGTCGTGGCGTCTCGCCGCGTGCCGCCGGCGGCATTCGTCGCAGTGATGCAGCCATCGGGCTTATCGCCTGTTGCCGGTTTGGCGGCTGGCACTACCCGGCAGCCTTCGTTCCCTGGCAGCTGCCAGCTGCGGGCACCGTTGCTGCACGACCGCGGCCCCGCTGGTTCGGCCCGGCGGATGACGTTGGCTCGATTGCGACGTGCTGCGCCAAGCCGGCCACATCGCGACGCAGATCGACGCAGGCGGCAGGTGCTGCGGCACATGCCATACGTCTGCCGGTCGCAGCCGAAGCGTGACCGGCACTTAGGTTCATTGCTGAAGTTTGAACGCGCCGCACGCTCTGCTGCTTGCGCGCTCGCCGTCGTGGTCCAGCCCGCCTAGCATCGCCCATCGGCATCCGGCTTGCCGCCTCACGTCGCCATGGAGACCCACATGTTCTGCCCGACCCTGCGCATGCTGGCGTGCGCGTTGTGCCTGTACGCCGGCGTCAGCGCCCCGGCCATGGCGGCATTCGGGTTCACCCGCAGCGGCGACCGCGTGGTGGTGGACAGCGGCGCCGAGCTGGTGTTTTCGGTCAACGCCAACAATGGCGACATCGTGTCGATGCGCTACCGCGACAACGAGCTGCAGACCACCGAATCGAAGGGCTCGCACATCGCCTCCGGGCTGGGCAGTGCCAGCGTGGACGCGCGCGTGGTGGGCGGGGCAATCGTGGTATCGGCCAAGGCCGGCGATCTGGTTCAGTACTACATCGTGCGCAAGGGCCGCAATGCGATCTACATGGCCACCTATGCGCCGACCTTGCTGCCGGTGGGCGAACTGCGCTTCATCGCGCGCCTGAATGTGTCCAAGTTGCCGACTGCCCAGCAGGAACCCGATTCCAGCGTCGGCACGGCGATCGAAGGCGAAGATGTCTTCCTGCTGCCGGACGGCCGCACCAGCTCCAAATTCTATTCGGCGCGGCGCATGCTCGACGACCAGGTGCATGGTGTCAGCGGCTCCGGGGTTGCGGTGTTCATGCTGATGGGCAACCGCGAACGCAGTTCCGGCGGGCCGTTCTTCAAGGACATCGCCACGCAGAAAACCCGCGTGACCCATGAGCTCTACAACTACATGTATTCCGACCATACCCAGACCGAGGCCTTCCGCGGCGGCCTGCATGGTGTCTACGGCCTGTTGTTCACCGATGGCGGCGCGCCATCGAGCGCGCAGCTGAGCACCGACTTCGTCGATGCCACGCTGGGCTTGAACGGCTATCTGGCCGCTGACGGGCGGGGTGCGGTGAGCGGCCGCGTCGGCGGCGTGCTCTCCGGGCAGCCGGCCGTGATCGGGCTGCGCAACGAGCAGGCGCAGTACTGGGCCAGAGCCAATGGCAGCGGTGATTACCAGATTGCCGGCGTGCGCCCGGGGCGCTATCGCATGACGCTGTACCAGAGCGAGCTGGAGGTGGCGCAGCGCGATGTCGAAGTGTTTGCCAATGCCACGGCGCAGGCCGCGTTGCAGGCGGTGACAGCGCCAGGAACGGTGAAGTGGCAGATCGGCGTGCCCGACGGCACCCCGGCCGGATTTCGACATGCCGACTTGCTGCCGCGCGCGCACCCGTCCGACCGGCGCATGAGCTGGTCACCGCTGACCTACACCGTGGGCGCCAGCAGCATGAGCAGTTTTCCGGCGTTGCAGTGGCGCAGCATCAACACCCCACCCGCATCGACTTCGCCCTGGCCTCCAGCGAGGTGCGCGGCTATCGCCTGCGCATCTTCGTGCCGTTGGCCCAGGTCAGCGCACGCCCGCAGATCAGCGTGAATGCCCGCTGGAACGGCCCGGTGCCCGCTGCTCCCAACCAGCCCAAGACGCGCGGCATCACCCGTGGCACCACACGCGGCAACAACACGCTGTATGAGGTGGACATCCCCGCGTCGGCGCTGCAGGCCGGAAGCAACCGCATCGAGATCGGGCTTGCCTCCGGATCGCCGGATAATGGGTTCCTCAGCCCGGCCGTCGTGTTCGACAGCATCCAGCTGGTGGCGATGTAACAGCGGTGAACACGACTACGTAATCGCCAGGTACGCGCTGCCGGTGCATGGGTGAGCTCCGATCAGGGATGGGGACGCCTGCAACCTGGCAGGACGCCAGGCGCCGGACACACGACCATTGCGTCATCCGCCTGCGCAACAGATTTGCGTCACGAAGCGGATGTCCACGCACTGACGGGGCGCAGACACGACCATCCATGCGGACCGATCACCGTGGCCTCCTCCGATGCGCGCCACCTGCATGACAGGCGCGGCGCAGACGGCCACCTCATTGGCGTGATGCACCTCATGCCCGGCGAAGCTGCGAGCAGGTAGTGCCTCACGCAGCTGCCGGCGATGCACACGCGAGATGCACACGCGAACAGGCAGCGCGCACGCAGGCCGCCGCACTGGCGGCCCACGCGCACCTCAGCCCATCGCGTTACTTGGCATCCATCGTGGCGCTGACCTTGGCCCAGCCATTGCCACGCACCACTTCAAAGCCCGCCTCGGCCGCATGCAGATACATGCTGTTGTTGTATCGGCCATCCTTGGAGCGGTTGTTCTGCAGCCAGGTCAGGAACGGCTTGGCGTCGATGTTGAGGCTGCCGCTGGTCTTGAGCGTGGGCTGGCCGGCGGTGCCGGTCGGGATGAAGGTGTAGACGTAATAGCCGGCACCGGAGTTGAAGCCTTCCCACAGATCGAAGGTGCGGCCACCGGCGGTGATCACCTTGGTCGCGGTGACGGTGCCGATCGGCCAGGAGTTGTGGTCGCCCCAGATCATCACTTCCAGCTGCGGATTGCCCTTGGCGGTATCCCAGCGGAAGAAGATGTCGTAAGCGAAGTCGCCGGCCAGATTGCTGCCGCCGGCGCTGTAATTGAACTTGAACGGCAGCGAGCTGATCGACGAGATCTGCTTGGGGAACAGCTTGTCGGTGGTCGGATTCCAGTCGTAATGCCAGCCGCGTACGATGGCCGGGTAGCCGTAGAGGTTGTAGTCGGCAAAGTTGAAGGTGACGGTCAACTCCGGCGTGCTGCCGGTGCCAAAGGTGCCCTGGATGATGTTGTTGGGGTCGTTGAAGTTGTTGACCCACGCGTAGTGGTTGCCGAAGATCTTGTACGGGCCGGCCAGGGCCACGGGGGCGAGCGCCACCAGGCCAAGGGCCAGTGCCGCCTTCCACCAGCGCGATGCGCGCCGCCGTGTGGTGGTCGCCTTGGGCGCGGCCTGCGTGAGGGTGTTGGATGGGGTGGTCTGCATCTCTGTCTCCATTGTGTTCGGCGCGGCGGCGCCAGTGCGGCGCCACCAAGACCCGCCCTGCAGCGGTCGTGACCGACCCTAGCAGCGGTGCTGTGAGAGGAGCTATAGCGATTCCGGCAGGCCGGAGCGGCCAAGCGCGATAGCGGGCGCTACCTGGCAAGCCAAGCGTGTCCTGGTCCGCAGTTCGCTGCCATCTCCCGGCGGTGGCGACATGTATCGGTCAGGCACCTGGGCGCACCCGCGAGGGGGAATGCTGCAGGGCGGCATGGCAGGCAACGCACCGCCGACGAGTGTGATGCCACCGCAGCGTGGCCCGGGCTGCCGGACAATGGGCATGCAAGGGGCCGGCAGGCGCGGCTGAAGGCGCGCGAGCAGCCTGCCGGCACGCCGCGCGCCAACGGGTCTACGCGCGGCGGCGGTTTTGCGATAGCGTTCGCAGTACAGACGACGCAACAGCCGGAGGGGGCGACGATGCGCATCGGAATCGTGGTGGATAGTGCGTGCGACCTGCCGCAGGAATTTCTTCAACGCAACAACGTCATCGTGCTGCCGATCAGCGTGCGCATCGGCGAGGCGGTGCTGGCCGATCACCGCGATGAAGAGGCCACGCTGAGCTTTCTGCAGGCGCATGTGGCCGAGCGCGGCCACGAAGCCGAAACCACGCCGTTTTCGGTCAACCAGATCCGCGACCTGTTTCTGCAGCGGTTGGTCATCGACTACGACCACGTGTTCTGCCTGACCATCTCCAAGCTGCGCAGCCAGATCTTCGACAACGCGATGCAGGCCAGCTTTGCGATTCTCAACGACTACAAGCCGATCCGTCAGGCCGCCGGCCACGGCTCGCCGTTTGCACTGCGCGTGATCGACACGCTCAACCTGTTTGCCGGCCAGGGCATCACCGCGGTGGAGGCCGTGCGCCTGCGCGAGCAGGGCCAGGGCGTGGCGGCGATCCGCACCCGCCTGGAACAGCTGGCCGAGCACACCTACGGCTACATGATCCCGCGCGATCTCTACTACCTGCGCGCGCGGGCGCGCACCAAGGGCGACCGCAGCGTGGGCCTGATCGGTGCGGCGCTGGGTAGCGCGCTGGATATCAAGCCGGTGCTGCGCGCGTACCGCGGCGTCACCGAGCCGGTGGCCAAGCTCAAGGGCTTCGAGCCATCGGCCGACAAATTGTTTGGCTTCACCGTCCGCAAGATCCGCGACGGCCTGATGACCCCGACCGTGTGCGTGGGCTATGGCGGCGAGCTGGCCGAGCTGCATGCCCTGCCCGGCTACGCGGCACTGCAGGGCGCCTGCCAGAGCCACGGCGTGGAACTGTTCGAAAGCGTGATGAGCCTGACCGGCATGGTCAACGTCGGCAAGGGCGCGCTGGCGGTGGCCTTCGCGGCCCAGCCGCATGGTTTTTCCGCCTGAGGCACGTGCCTGGCGGCACCTGGCCTTCGACGGCGTTCTCACCCGTCCTCGGCTAGTGTGCCGCCGTCATTCAACGGAGCGTGTCCATGCCTGTCAGCTACTCGATCAGCCTGCCCGACCCCAATCTCGCCCGTGGCAGCGCGCCCTCGGTGAGCTTCACCGCCAACGGCGCCGAGGCGTTTGCCGAGCAGTTACAGGCCGCCCTGCGCGATCCGGCGTGGTTCGATCGCTGGCGCCAGCTGCAGGCCGACCCGGACGAGGTGGACCCGAGCCTGGGCATCACCGACCCGGCCGCCACGGTCACCGGCAAGCAGCAGGACCTGCGCATCGATCTGGTTGCGACCACCAGCATTCCCGGCGACCTGTTCAAGCAGCGCATGCAGGCCCTGGCCGGGTCGCACTGGCAGATGCGCGACGTGCGTTGAGGCTGTGCGCCGCCATGCGGGACGCGTGGCGGCGTACGGTCACGCCTGTGTCGAGGCACGGCGTGGCCAGTGCCACTTCAGGTTGACCGCCAGCGTGCCCAGCACGATCAGTGCCAGGCCCAGCCACTGCACCGGCACCAGGGCGTGGCCGTACAGCAGATAGTCCAGCAGCAGCGTGACCAATGGATACACGAACGCCAGCACCGCGATCGTGGCCACCTGCAGATGCCGGTACGACGAATAGAACAGCACGTACACGATGCCGCTGTGGATCACGCCCAGCCCCACCAGCCAGACCCAGTGCAGGCCGGGATGCAACGCGCTGCTGCTGGAAAATCCCGCCAGCAGGAACGTGCCGACCCAGCATTGCACCGTCACCACCGCCAACGGCCGCTCACGGCTGATGCGGCGTGACATCAGCAGCGAGGCGCCGCACAGCAGCGCGGCCAGCAGGGTCAGCGCAATCCCGAGCAGATAGCCGCGGTCGGCGGCCTGCCACAGCCGCGCCGGGTCGGCCGAACACGCAACGCCCACAAACGCCAGCAGCGTCCAGCCCAGGTCGGCGCGACGGGTGCGCTCGCCCTGCAGCAGCGCCGCCAGCAGCAACATCACGAACGGAAACACGTGGTAGACCATCGTCGCCACGCCGATCGACGAGCGCGCCATGCCGGCGAACAAGGCCACCCAGTTCAGCACCAGCAGCACGCCACTGATGACGGCATCGCGCAGCAGCGTGCGGTCGCGCCACACCCCACGCAACTGTCCGCCGATCAGTCCGCAGATGGTGAGAAACAGCGCGCCGAACAGGCAGCGGTAGAACACCGCCGTCACCGGATCCTGCCCGCTTTCGTGCACGAATACGCCCACCGACCCGATCAACACCTCGGCCACCAGCAATTGCCAGATCGCACGTCGCGCAGTGCCGACGGATGTCGCTTGAACAGACAAGGCGATGCTCATAGCGCAATCGTTCCCTGCAGATACTGCACAGCGCTGCCGTGCACAGACACATGCCGCGGCTCCGCCCGGCATGCAAGTTCGCCGGCGCGCGCAGATGCCTGCAGTGCGGTCAACTGCGTCCTGCCCAGCCTGCCCGCCCATGGCGGCGCCAGCGCGGCATGGATCGACCCGGTCACCGGATCTTCGCTACCGCAGGATTGCCCTTGAAGCGCCGCAGTGAACGCATCGACGATAAACACGGGAAGCAGCACGACCAACCTCGCAGAAGAGGACACACGCCTGGCGCATTCACCGGGCACAGCGAGTCTGCAATGCACGACACGACCATGACAGATTCAGATACGCTGCAAATTGACCAATACAGATGAAAGGCACCAGCACATGCTTCTGTATGAATCGCTCGCCATGCAGCTGCGACAGCAGATCGAAGGTGGCACCCTGCGTGCCGGCGAGCGTCTGCCCTCGATCCGGCAATTGGCCGCCACACACGGCATCAGCACGGCAACGGCAGTGCAGGCCTGCCTGCAGCTGGAACGCGAAGGACGCGTGCAGGCGCGGCCGCGCTCCGGCTACTTCGTGCGCACCACCGCCTCTGCATCGCCTGTATCAGTACCTGCAACGCGTCGGCGTAAACCCGGCATGGTGGACAACCCGGCCTTGCAGCGCGTACTCGACACCCTGGCGCGTACCGACCTGGTGCCCTTGCATACCGCCACTCCCGCGCCGGCGCTGTTGCCGGCTGCACAGTTGGCGGCAGCATTCTCGCGTCAGTTGCGTCGCCAACGTACCGCCGCACTGGACTACGCACCGCCACAAGGCTATGCCGCACTGCGCCGGCAGATCGCACAGCGTTATGCACACTGCGCAACCACCGTGGCTGCGGAAGAAGTCGTGATCACTGCCGGTGCGATGGAAGCCATCAGCCTGGCCTTGCGCACGCTCACCGCACCGGGCGACGTGGTGCTGGTGGAAACGCCCACTTATCACGGCATCCTGCAGGCGGTGGCCGCCTTGCGGCTCAAGGTACTGGAAGTGCCCAACCGCGCAGGCCAGGGCATCGATGTCGCGCGCCTGGACGCGCTGCTGCAACGCACGCCGGTGCGCGCGGCGGTGCTGGTGCCCAACTTCAACAATCCCAATGGCAGCCTGACGTCCGACAGCGCGAAGCGCGCACTGCTCGACAGCTGCGCCCGCCATGGCACCGTGGTGATCGAGGACGACATCTACGGCGAGCTGGATTGGTCGGCCCAGCGACCGCGCCCGCTACGCCACTTCGACACCCATGCCAATGTGATCACCTGCGGGT
Source organism: Xanthomonas sp. NCPPB 1068 (assembly GCF_041479385.2). NCBI lineage: Bacteria > Pseudomonadati > Pseudomonadota > Gammaproteobacteria > Lysobacterales > Lysobacteraceae > Xanthomonas > Xanthomonas sp. NCPPB 1068. The sequence continues at coordinate 3,929,047 of NZ_CM192986.1, forward strand.
CGTTTTCCAAGGTGCTGGCACCCGGCTTGCGCGTGGGCTGGTTGCTCGGTGGCGACTGGACCGAGGCCTTGGTACGCGCCAAGTATTTTTCCACCGTGGGCAGCGCCAGCCTGCCGCAACTGGCCTTGGCCGATTATCTGGCGCAGCACGACCTGGAACGGCATCTGCGCAAGCTGCGCCGCACCCTGGCCGACAACGGCCAACGTCTGCGCGATGCGGTCGTGCGGCATTGGCCCGATGGCACACGCATCGGCGACCCGGCTGGCGGTCTATCGCTGTGGCTGCAATTGCCCGAGGGTGGAAGCGGCCAAGCATTGTTCGAGGCCGCACTGGCCGAAGGCATCGGCACCTCGCCCGGCCATCTGTACTCCAGCCGCGGCGACTACGCGGATCACATCCGCCTGACCTGCGGCCAGCCATGGAGCGAGACGCTGGAACGCGCAATGCGTCGATTGGGGAAGCTGGCAGCCCAGGTGGCGCGCTAGCGCGTTGCAGGCATCAGCTTGGTTGGTGTTGGGTGACGACGATACCCGCACCAACGCGCCACTAACGTTCAGCGAAGTAGCGAGCCCCTCTCCCGCCGGGAGAGGGGTTGGGGTGAGGGTACGTGGCGAAGCCCTCGCTACGTTCAACCGCATGCGGCTTCGCCCCGCCCTCATCCGCCCCTTCGGGGCACCTTCTCCCGAAGGGAGAAGGGATCACTTGCGGTCTGCGCTCGTGTGCGTTGCCACCAATCGGTGTAACCCCGGGACTACGAGATGTCTGCCACTTTGCCGTGCCGCGCCATCCCGCCCCGCCCCGCCCAATCACATCCTCGACCGCCCGCAACCGCACCCCATCAGCCGCGCAGCGCCGCCGCATGGTGCGCGATGTGCTCGCCGATAAAACTGGCGATGAAGTAATAGCTATGGTCATAGCCTGGCTGCATCCGCACGGTGACCGGATAGCCGGCCGCGTTGGCGGCATCTTCGAACAGCGCGGTCTTCAGTTGGTTCTGAAGGAATTCGTCCGCATCGCCCTGGTCGATCAACAGCGGCAACCGTTCCTGCGCCTGCGCGATCAGCGCGGTGGCGTCGTAGGCCTTCCACGTCGCGCGATCGTCGCCCAGGTACTGCGCAAACGCCTTCTCGCCCCACGGCACCAGGCTCGGTGCGACGATCGGCGAAAACGCCGATACGCTGCGATAGCGGCCCGGGTTCTTCAATGCAATGGTCAGCGCGCCGTGCCCGCCCATCGAGTGGCCGCTGATCGCGCGCGCACCGGTGGTGGCGACATTGGCTTCGATCAATGCCGGCAATTCGTTCACCACATAGTCGTACATGCGGTAGTGCGCGGCCCAGGGCTGCTCGGTGGCATCGACGTAGAAACCGGCGCCCTTGCCGATGTCGTAGCCGTCCGCGTCGGCCACATCGTCGCCGCGCGGGCTGGTGTCGGGCGCAACCAGGATCACGCCGTGCTCGGCCGCGTAGCGCTGCGCGCCGGCCTTGTTGATGAAATTCTGTTCGGTGCAGGTCAGGCCGCTCAGCCAGTACAGCACCGGCAAGGGGCCATCGGCAGCCTGCGGCGGCAGATAGACGCCCACCTGCATGCTGCAATTCAAGGTCTGCGACTGATGGCGATACACGTCCTGCCAGCCGCCGAAGCAGGCGCGGTGTTCGATACGTTCCATGAAGATTCCTTACGAAGAGAAACCCTGCAGCCGGTGCACCGGCCGCAGGGTTGGACAATCAATGCAGCAGGCCTTTCTGGCGCGCGACCTGGGTCGACAGCGCATCCATCAATCCCGGCGACAGGCAGTCGTATGGGGTCAGCCCCAACTCGGTCAGCCGCGCGCGCACGCCGTCCATCTGCTCCGGTGGCGTGCCGGTTTCGATGATCGACGACACGAAGGCCGCAAAGCCCGGTGCCGACCAGCCCTGTTGCTTGGACAACTCGGTGTGCACGAAGTCCAGACCGTAGAACGCATGGTCCTTGTTTTCGATGCGGCCATACAGATGCACACCGCATCCGGTGCATGCGTGGCGCTGGATCGTCGCGCTTTCATCGACGATCTTCAGCTTTTCGGGATGCGCGGTCACCGTGACCTTGTCGCGCGGCGCCACCGCCACCACCGAAAATTTCGCGCCCGCAGGCTTCCAGCACTTACTGCAACCGCAGGCGTGGTTGTGCGCGGTCTGCGCGGCCACCTCCACGGTCACCTTGTCGGTCGCGCAGTGGCATTCGAGGGTTCCCCCCTGAAAGCCCTCCGCACCTCCACGCGCAACACCACCATCTACCGAAGGATGAATCGACACGTTTGTCATCATGTCCCTCCCGGGAGTCTCGGGTACCACGTGCGCGGAGGCGGCCGCGCGCCGCTCCTGGCCGTCTGGTCAGAAATGAATCACGGTGCGGATCGACTTGCCTTCATGCATCAGGTCGAAGGCCTCGTTGATCTCTTCCAGCGGCATGGTGTGGGTGATGAACGGATCGAGATCGATCTCGCCCTTCATCGACTGCTCCACCATGCCCGGCAACTGCGTGCGTCCCTTGACGCCACCAAACGCGGAACCGCGCCACACCCGGCCGGTGACCAGCTGGAACGGACGGGTGCTGATTTCCTGGCCGGCACCGGCCACGCCGATGATGACGCTCTCGCCCCAGCCCTTGTGGCAGCACTCCAACGCCGAACGCATCACGTTGACGTTGCCGATGCACTCGAAGCTGAAGTCCACGCCGCCATCGGTCAGCTCGACGATGACCTCCTGGATCGGCTTGTCGTAGTCCTTGGGGTTGATGCAATCGGTGGCGCCCATGCTGCGCGCCAGATCGAACTTGCCCGGGTTGGTGTCGATGGCAATGATGCGCCCGGCCTTGGCCTGCACCGCACCCTGGATCACCGCCAGCCCGATGCCGCCCAGGCCGAACACCGCCACGCTTTCGCCCGGCTTGACCTTGGCGGTGTTGTGCACCGCGCCGATGCCGGTGGTGACGCCGCAGCCGAGCAGGCAGACCTTTTCCAGCGGCGCATCGGGGTTGACCACGGCCAGCGAGATCTCCGGCACCACGGTGTATTCGCTGAAAGTGCTGCAGCCCATGTAGTGATAGATCGGCTCGCCGTTGTAGGAGAAGCGCGTGGTGCCATCGGGCATCAGGCCCTTGCCCTGGGTGGCGCGCACGGCCTGGCACAGGTTGGTCTTGCCGGACAGGCAGAATTTGCACTTGCGGCATTCGGCCGTGTACAGCGGGATGACGTGGTCGCCGACCTTGACGCTGGTGACGCCTTCGCCCACCTGCTCGACGATGCCGCCGCCTTCATGCCCCAGCACCGAGGGAAAGATGCCTTCCGGGTCGTCGCCAGACAGGGTGAAGGCATCGGTGTGGCAAACGCCGGTGTGGGTGATGCGGACCAGCACTTCGCCGGCCTTCGGCGGTGCGACGTCGATTTCGACGATTTCCAGCGGTTTGCCGGGTCCGAATGCGACTGCTGCACGGGATTTCATGGGGTAGCGCTCCTGACGAGATGTTCAAGGACGGAGCCGGCAAGCGCCGGCCCGGTGGGAGATTTATTTGAGGTAGGACCGGACCAGGCCCAGCAGGTCCTGCACCCGTTCGGCGCGTTGCGCATCGGATGCGGCGGCATGCCCGAAGTCCTCGCGGATATGCGCTTCAAGCACCTGCGACATCAGCCCGTTGACGGCCCCGCGGATCGCAGCGATCTGCTGCAACACCGGGGCGCAGTCTGCGCCCGACTCCAGCGCCCGCTCAAGCGCGTCGCACTGCCCGCGCAAGCGCCGTACCCGCGCCAGGGCGCGCTTCTTTTCCAGCGGCGAATGCGGCATGCCGGCCTCCGGCCAAAATACTGGGGGGCAGTATAGGCATTTCCAGCAGAAAAGCGATGCCGCCGCCGGGTGCGTTAGGCGCGCAGACGGTTTTCGGTGCCGCCGTGATGGTTTTCAGGTCAGCACGGGGATGGTTGTCGCGTGCCAGGCTGAACCCGCCTGCGTCGGTGGACTGTTGCGTTGCCGCATGCCTTCGCGCACCGCCCTGCGCCGCAAAACCGCATGCGACAGGTGCGGTCCCGACGGGACCACGGCAGCGTGCGTCGGGCCGCGGCACCCGCGTGCGCTACGCATCGCCGGCAGCACGTCCTTCGTCGCCGGCGGCAGGTGGCGTGCTGCCGTCGGCTGCAAGCCGCATGCTTTCCGAGACCGGCAGCGCGATCGTGCAATGCACGCCATCGGGGCCAAGCACATACGTGGTCTCGGCCTGCAGCTGATACGGCAGCGCGCGCTCGATCAGTTCGCGGCCGTAGCCGGACCCCTGCGGGGCGGCCCCCGGTGCCGGCATGTCCACGCCGGATTCGCGCCATTCGATGCGCAGGCGCATGCCATCGTCGGTGCGATGCAGCCGCCAGCGCACCAGCAGGTGCCCGCCAGGCTGCGCCAGCGCGCCGTATTTGTTGGCATTGGTGGCCAGCTCATGCAGGGCCAGCGCAAAGGTCTGCACGGTACTGGAGCGCAGCCGCACCCCGCGCGGCCCCTCCAGCACGACCCGCTCACCGCGCCCCTGCGCATCGATTGCGCCCATCGCCGATAGTTCGACCTGCAGCAACTCGTCGAACACGATGCGGTCGCCGTCGTTCAAGCGCGACAACAGGCTCTGCACGCGCGCCAGCGCATCCAGACGGTCGTTGTAGACCAGGGCCAGCTCGGCAATGCTCTTGCTGCTGCGCTGGGTGCGGTTGAAGACCACGCGCACCACGCCCATCAGATTGCGCGTGCGGTGCTGCAGCTCGGCCAGCAATACCTGCTGGCGATCTTCCCACTGCCGTCGCCGGGTCACGTCCTGGCCGATCTTGAGATAGCCCAGCGGCTCGTCGTTGCCATCGCGCAACGGGCGCGTGGCACCTTCGATGAACACCCGGCGGCCGTCCTTGCATTGATGCCAGCGGATGTTCGGGGCCACGCCGCTACGGCGCGCCTGCTCAAGCTCGTGCTGCGGCACCTTTGCCAGCCGGTCTTCGGCCACGAAGGTCATCGCCATGTCCTGCCCCACCGCTTCCTCGGCGGTCCAGCCGAACACCGCTTCGGCGCCGGGTGGCCAGGTCTGAATCCGCCCGCCGGGGTCGACGGTGAAGATGGCATAGTCCAGCGCGCTCTCCAGGATCACCCGGTGACGCTCCTCGCTGTCCCGCAATGCATCCTGCGCACGTGCACGTTCCAGGGCCTCCCAGGTGCGCGCTGCGGTCTCTTCCACCAGCCGCACCTCGGCCACCGTCCAGTCGCGCGCGTTGCGCTGATTGACCACGAGCGCGGCCACCAGTTGCCCGCGCTTGATCAACGGCACCGCGATCAGCGCACCGATGTCGTTGCCACCGGCCGCCGCGCGCTGGTCGTCGGGCAGCGCGCCGTCGGTGCGGATGTCACGCACCACCCAGGTACCCGGCTCGCTCGGCCAGGACAGCGGCCAGGCGGTCAGCACCGCGCCACGCGCCTGGCTGGCCTGGCCCGGTTGATGCCAGTGGCGCGCGACGAGCGGGCGCCCGCCATCGCCGTCCACTTCCACGTAATAGGCGCATCCGGCGTTCATGTGTTCGCCGAGCAGGCACACTGCCTTGCTCTGGATCGCCGCCGGATCGGACAGCAACCGCAGTGCATCGGAGAGCTTCAGCAGGAAGGCGTTGCGGTCCTGCACTTCGCGCAGCGCCGCCTCGGTGGCCCTGCGGTCGGTGATATCCAGTACGAACTCGAATCCGGTCCCGTCGGGCAGCAGCTTGGAGGCGAACAAGGCCCAACGCAGGCTGCCGTCCTTGCGCCGATATTCGCGCTCGTACGGTGTGGCACTTCCCTTGGTCTTGAGCTCGTGGAAGGCATGCGCCGACAACGCGCTTGCCGCCGCCGGCGTCAGGTTCTGCCAGGTCAGTCCACCCGCCTCCACCTCGGCGCGGCTGTAGCCGGTCATCTTGAGGAATGCATCGTTGGCATCGATCAGGCGGCCGTCCATGTCGAAGTACGTGGCCCCCACCGTTTCGATGGTCAGTGCGGTGCGGAAGCGTTCCTCGCTGGTACGCAGTTGCTGCTCGGCATGCTTGCGATCGGTGATGTCGCGGAAATACACCGACAGGCCGCCGTCGCCGGTGGGATAGATGCTGATGTCGACCCAGTGCCCGGGCACCGGCGATGCGGCATCCAGGCGCATCATGCGGCCGCTCTGCGCCGCCTGCAGGTGCGCACGGTGCGTTGGCGACCCCACCATCTCCGGGAATTGGTCCCACAGCACCTTGCCGAGCAACGCTGTACGCGTGCGCCCCAACACCGCTTCGGCCTGCCGATTGACGTAGGTGAAACGCCACTGCGCATCCACGCCGTAGAACGCATCGGAAATGCTTTCCAGGATGTCGCGGTTGCGCTCGGCAAGCTGCCATAGCGCTGCCTGCACCTGTCGCTGCTCGGTGACGTCCTGCACCACGGTCAGCCCGCCGGTCACCTTGTCGCCATCGCGCAGCGCCACGGCGGTGACGCGCAGCCAGCGCTCGCTGTCGCCCCCCACATGCACGAAGTCCACCGGCAAGGTGGAGTCCACCCCACGCAAGGCCAGCGCGCCTGGAAAGTCCTCGCTTGCCACCGGGCAGCCCTGCTGGTCGAAGCCCTTCCAGTGCCCACCATGCACGTCGTCGCGCGACGGAATCCGGTCACCGAGCTGGCTGTGCAGGCGCGGATTCTTGTAAGTGAAGATGCCGGCGGTATCGAACAATCCCACGCCGATGGGAACCTGATCGAGCACATAGGCCAGCCGCGCCTGGCTGGCGCGCAGCTGCACATCGGCCTGCTTGCGAGCGGTGACATCGACACCCGCCACGAACCATTCGCGGATGCGGCCATCGGCCTCCATCACCGGCACGGCCTTGGTCGACATCCATGCGACGCTGCCATCGCTACGGCGGACACGGTGCTCGAGCATGATCGCGCTCCTGCCCTGGATGCCTGCATCGATGCGATCGCGTACCTGCGCCTGATCCTCCTCGGGGATGTAGTCGGTGATCCAGCGCCGGTCCGGATCGACAACCCCCGCGAACGCGTCCGCACTGCCCAGCCCGCACATCTCGCTCCAGTCCGGGCTCACCCGGTAATGCACCTCGGAGCTTGCCGCAGACAGGGCCAGCAATCGCGATTCGCTGGCGCGCAGCGCGCGCTCGGACCGGTAGCGCTCGATGAAATCGGCCGCCGTCCATGCCAGCAGCTCCAATAGCCGTAGCTCATGGTCGGCGGGACGATACGGGACGCTGAACTGCGTCCCGAGCAAGCCCAGCAGCGTGCCGTCGCGACTGAACAACGGCGTGAACTGGGCGGCGCGGATGCCGCTGCACAGCGCTGCGTCGTAGTCCGGCGTGTGCTTGAGCGGCGCGAACGTTTCGATATCTTCGATCACCAGTTGCCGGCGTTCGCGACGCATGGCCTGGCAGGTCGCCTGAAACCCGTCCTTGAGGAAATGCTGCACGAACGGGCTGTTTTCGTCGTGTCCTTGATAGACGCGCAACTCCATCTCGCTACTGTGCGCATCGACCAGCTGCACGCAGCCACAGGCTGTGCGCGCGAATGCGCAGGCAAGCGCGGTGATCTCGCTCAACGCAGCGCGCGCGTCCGCTTGCGCCGCCAGGCTGACCTGCAACGCATGCAGCTGGCGCATGCCCGCCAGCTCGTCGCGCAACGCCACCTCACTCTCGACCTGTGGCCCGGAGGGACTCTTCATTGTGACGGGATCTTTCCTGCAGGAGCCATGATCGATCACTCGCAATCCTTGGCAACCACAATGCGTGATCAACAGCGAAGAGGTTGTCAGCAGCGTGCTCGACACGGAACAAGCGCTGCACGATGACGGCAGCTGCAGCGCGTTCTCGATCAGCGCAGTCCAGGCACCCTAACCCATCGGCGCTTGGCGATACACCACGCAAGGCGCACCTACGGCAACGTCCGCTTGCCGCCCGCCGCAGGCGTTGCGATGCAGTCAGATGCTGATGAGGATCAGCCGACCGGCAATCTGGCGGAGAGGTGGAAGCACGTCACGCGCATGCGCACACCGATCGATGGCAGCTCGGCACACGCAGGCGCTGCAGCATGTGCAGCGATGCAGGACGTCGACGTCGAACGTCAACGCTCGACCACCACTGCTTCGACACCGACCGGTTCGACACCGACCGCGTCGTCTGCCACATGCCCGGGCAGCGATGCCAGCACCGCATTCCGGAAGCGGGCCGCAAATGCGGCATCGTTGGCCTGATAGAAGGCGCGCGCATTGGCCGATAGCGCATCCAGCTGCACCTGCGGCATGGCGAGTGCGGTATCCACCGCCTGCGCAATGCCCGCTGCGTCCACGTAGTAATACGAGGCCAGGCGCCGCTGGCGCACCTCCGCCGCAGGAATCAGCACGCCATGCTCGGGCCGCACCAACTCGTTCATGGGCTCGCCATCGGTCGCCAGCGTCACCGCGCCGACGCTGAGCGCCTCCATCAGGTAGTGACCGAATCCTTCCGCCTCGGAAGGACACAGATGGAACAGATGGGCATTCTGCAGCCGGCGCAGTTCCGCATCGTCCAGATAACGGACGCGGTGATCGATGTTCGGCGCCACCACCGGCTTGCCGGCGGTGCGCGGGTTCTGCACCACGGTCAGCAGCGGCCACTCGGGGTGTTGCTTCCAGGTCTCCAGCAGCACGCGGGTGCCCTTGGCGGTGCTGCGCCCGGCCAGGTGGAAAAACGCGCGCTGCCGCGGCACCTGCGGGTCGTAGCGATCCGGGCTGGTGAAACCGATGAACCGCGTGGTGCAACCCAGGTTCTGGAAAATCCGCTCGGCATGATGGGTCTTGCACAGCACCGCATCGAAGCGCGGCAACAACGGCAGCCACTTGGGCAGCAGCCATTCCGGATTGGGCACCAGCAGATTGATCTGCCCCAGCGCCAGGCAGCGCGCGTAGACGCGTTCGGAGAAGATCTGCAGCGGCACCCGCCCGAACAGCGCGCGGCTGGCCCACAGCCGCGCTTCGCGGCCGGTGTCCTGCAGCCGCTGGCTGGTGAACCCCAGTTCCTGCACCGGCACGCCGCCGGCGCGCAGGGTCTGCGCCATCAGCACCATGTCGCGGGTCAGGCCCACGCCGTTGTCGCGGCTGATCACCCGCATCATCGGAAACGCCCTGGCCTGCGCACGCACACCGTCGGGCTGGCGCGGTGTCGAAGCGATGATGTCCTGCGCGATGTCCCGTCCCGTCATGGTGCCTTGCACGTGTGCCAATGGTTGACAAATTCCATCATTATTATGTTTGTTCCAGCCTTGCATCTGCGAGCACCATGTATCCGGTAGCCACCACCCTGCGCGGGCCAACCTCCGCGCCACCGACGATGACCTCCATGGATATGCAACAACCCCGCGTTCTCGTGGTCGACGACGACCCCGACCTGCGCAAGCTGATCGGCGAATTCCTGAGCGCCCACGGCTACCAGGTGGACGTGGCCGAAAACGTGGCGGACATGCGCACGCGCATGGCGCAGCACCGCCCGGACCTCATCGTACTCGACGTGATGATGCCCGGAGAAGATGGGTTGAGTGCGGCACGTGCCCTGGCCAGCGAGCGCGGTTCACCTGCGGTCATCATGCTCAGCGCGCTGGGCAACGACACCGACCGCATCATCGGCCTGGAAGTGGGCGCCGACGACTACCTGGCCAAACCCTGCAATCCACGCGAGTTGCTGGCCCGGGTCCGCGCGCTGCTGCGGCGCAGCCAGGCCAGCAGCGAGCAGGCCGACCAGCGCGGCAACGTCTACGAATTCGCCGGCTGGCGGCTGGACGTGGTACGCCGCGACCTGCGCGACCCCACCGGCATCTTCATCAACCTGTCCGACGGCGAATTCGCCCTGCTGCGCACCTTCGTCGAGCACCCGCAGCGGGTGCTCAGCCGCGACCAGTTGCTGGACTACGCCCGCGGCCGCGACACCGACGTCTACGACCGCGCCATCGACAGCCAGATCAGCCGCCTGCGCCGCAAGATCAATGAGCGCGTCCATACCGAGTTGATTCGCACCGTACGCAACGAAGGCTACATGCTGCTGCCGAGCGTCTCGCGCCTGTGAGCAAGCCGGCACGGCGCGGGCTGTCGATCTTTGCCCGTACGTTCGTGTTGCTGGCGGTGGCCCTGTTCACCGCCCAGGTGATCGGCATCGCCCTGCTGGTGATGCGCACGCCGGTGTACGAGCCACCGGTGCATCCGCCGGAGGTGGTGGCGCTGCTGTCCACGCGCATGCCGGCCGGTACCCAGACCCTGAAGGTGCACGATGGTGCGCAGGCGCCGACACCGCCGTCTGGCCAGGTGCGCGACCCATTCGCGGAGATGCTGCTGGCGCATTGGCTGGACGTGGACGCACGCCATGTGCGGTTCTATCGCAGCGCCGACGAGCGCCAGATCCCGCGCCTGGACGAGCAGCCGTTGCAGCGCGCGCGCAGGCTGCCGCAGATGGCCGATGCCGCCGCTGGCGACCACGGACAGCGGCCGACGGAATGGCCGCCCGCCCGTGCGGGTGCGGTCACGACCGACGGCCGGCCCTTCGGCAGTGAAGCAGCGCCGGGCCAGGCGCCGGAAGACTGGAAAAACGAACGGCTGACACCCGGCGTGCCACTGCTGGACGGCTTCACCGCCGCCCTGCAGCAGCCCGATGGCCGCTGGCGGACGGTGGAGTCGCCGCGCCGGCGGTTGTCGGCCGAATTCAAGACCCACGTCGTGTTGCTGTTCCTGGCAGGCCTGCTCGCCAACGTACCGCTGGCGTGGTGGTTTTCGCGCGCGCTGTCGGCGCCGATCAAGCGCTTTGCCGAAGCCGCCGACCGGCTGGGCCGCAACCCGCATGCCCCTGCACTGCAACGCAGCGGCCCGCCGGAGATCGTGCGCGCGGCCGATTCGTTCAACGGCATGCAGGCACGCCTGAACCGCCTGATCAACGAGCGCACCCACATGGTGGCAGCGATCGCGCACGACCTGCGCACGCCGCTGGCGCGATTGTCGTTTCGCCTGGACGACCTGCAACCGCCGCTCCGCGACAAGGCGCTGGCCGATATCGACGAGATGAAGGCGATGATCTCTGCCGCACTGGATTTCATCCAGAACGATCGTCATCGCGGCGAGCGCGCGCCGCTGGACCTGCGCCTACTGGTGGAAAGCGTGGTCGACAACGCCACCGATATCGGCGCCGACGCGGTGTTGTTGCCGGGCCCGGCGATCACCCTGGACGGCGACCCGCTGGCGTTGCGTCGGGCGGTGATGAACCTGCTCGAAAATGCGCTCAAATACGGCAAATGCGCCCGCCTGCACCTGCAGCGCGACGGCGAGGACGGCGTGCTGTGGATCGACGACGACGGCCCCGGCATCGACCCGACCCAGCGCGAGCAACTGCTGCTGCCGTTCGTGCGTGGCGAGTCCTCGCGCAACCGCGGCACCGGCGGCATCGGCCTGGGCCTGTCTGTGGCGCACAGCATCGTGCTGGCGCACGGCGGCGATCTGCGGCTGGATAATCGCGCCCAGGGCGGATTGCGCGTGACCGTGCGCCTGCCGTGCATGCCGGAGCGGCGCTGAGCGCAGAGCGGGCCGGCCAACGGCGGATCAGTGCGCGGGACCAGTGACGGCGGTGGCGACAACGCCTGGCGAGCAGTTGTGCGATGCGCATGGAGGGCGCACCGCAAAACGCAATCTTTGCGCTACCGGCAATCCATTGCGCGCACCGTCACGCACGGCAACGCGTCCCGCCTCGCGGCACGCCTTCCAGCGCGTACCGCTCACTCAGTAAGCAAACTCGCGAAACACGCGGTCGATATCGCCCTTCCAGGCGCCGTGATACAGCGCCAGCTTGCGCTCGGCGGCGGTGACGCCGCTTTCGGCGATCTCGGCAATCACGTCCAGGAACCCGGTCTCGTCCTGCCCGTCGCGGTTCAGGCGTGCGCGACGACGCAGGCCTTCGCGCGCGATGTTGACCGCCTCCACTGCCAGATCGCGCGCAGTGCCGTTGCGGAACGGCAGGCCCAGCGCGTGCCTGGGCACACCGTCGCGCAGCGCATGCCGCTCGGTGGGGCTGAAATCCTTGACCAGGTCCCAGGCCGCATCCAGCGCGGTCTGGTCGTACAACAGGCCCACCCAGAACGCCGACAACGCGCACAGGCGATCCCACGGGCCGGCGTCGGCGCCGCGCATTTCCAGATATTTCTTCAAACGCACTTCCGGGAACGCGGTGGTCATGTGGTCGGACCAGTCGCGCAGCGTCGGCAGTGCACCCGGCAGCGCCGGCAGCCTGCCCTGCATGAAGTCGCGGAAGCTCTGCCCGCTGGCATCGTGATAGACGCCATCGCGGTAGGAAAAATACATCGGCACATCGAGTAGGTAATCGACGTAGCGCTCGTAGCCGAAGCCGTCTTCGAACACGAAATCCAGCATGCCGGTGCGATCGGCGTCGGTGTCGGTCCAGATGTGCGAGCGGTAGCTCAGGTAGCCGTTCGGCTTGCCTTCGGTGAACGGCGAATCGGCGAACAACGCGGTGGCGATCGGCTGCAACGCCAGCGAGACGCGGAACTTCTGCACCATGTCCGCTTCGGTGGCGTAATCCAGGTTGACCTGCACCGTGCAGGTGCGCGTCATCATGTCCAGGCCGAGCGAGCCGACCTTGGGCATGTAGTTCTTCATGATCTGGTAGCGGCCCTTGGGCATCCACGGCATCTGGTCGCGGCGCCACTTGGGCTGGAAGCCCATGCCCAGGAACCCGAGCTGCAACTCGCCGGCCACCTGCGCCACCTCGTCCAGATGGGTACCGGTTTCCACGCAGGTGTGGTGCAGGGTTTCCACCGCCGCGCCGGAGAGCTCCAGCTGGCCTGCCGGCTCCAGGGTCACCGAGGCGCCGTCGCGCAGCAACGCGATGGTGTGGCCGTTTTCCTGCACGGGCTCCCAGCCGAAACGGGTCAAGCCGGTCAGCAAGGCCTCGATGCCGCGGGCGCCTTCAAAGGTGGGCGCACGCAGGTCGTCGAGCTGGAACCCGAACTTTTCGTGCTCGGTGCCGATCCGCCAGTCCGCACTCGGCTTTTCGCCGGAGGCCAGCACCTGGACCAGTTCCGCGCGTTCGGTGATCGGCGTTTCGGCAACGTGGCTGGGACTCGACAAGGGCAGGCTCGCAAACGTAGGGGGTGGGACGATGTGGGGGTCCTCCCCAGCCACCGCAAGGCCCGCACTATACCCGCAGGGCATGGAAGAATTGCCGCCATCGGCCGGGTCTGAGATTTCCATCCATGCGCATGGCGTGGTCCAGGTACGGAATGCGCAGGGGCATGGCGCCTACCGGGGCGTCGCCTGGCTGACGACACACTGTCACGCCGGCCGTCGCCAGCCGTGGCTGCGAAAACGGCGAGCCTTCGCCCGCCGTCGCGCATCGTATCGATGGGCCGCAGCCGTCACGGCCGCCGGGCATCACTCGGCGGCGGGCGTTTCCACATCCAGCCCCAGCCAGCCACCGACAATCCCGCGCAGTTCATCCACGCCCTGGCGCGATTCGCCCGAGTAGGTCTGCACGGTCACGCTGTCGCCGAAGCGCGAGGTCACTTCCTTCTTGACCTTCTGCAGCGTCTGCATCTGCTGGCCACGGCCGAGCTTGTCGGCCTTGGTCAGCAAACCGTGCGCGGGCAGGCCGCGTTCGGCGGCATAGCCGAGCATCTGCAGGTCGTAATCCTTGAGCGGGTGGCGGATGTCCATCACCACCACCAGCCCGCGCAGCGCCTCGCGGGTGCGGAAATAGCGGTCGATGAAGGCCTGCCAGTGCGCCTGCAGGTCCTGCGGCACCTTGGCGTAGCCGTAGCCGGGCAGGTCCACCAGGTAGCGCTCGGGCTGGATCTGGAAGAACACCAGCTGCTGGGTGCGGCCAGGGGTCTTGGACACGCGCGCCAGCGAATTCTGGCGGGTCAGCGCATTGAGCGCGCTGGATTTTCCGGCGTTGGAGCGGCCGGCGAAGGCCACCTCGTAACCGCCATCGTCGGGCAATTGCCGGGCGTTGTGGGCGGACAGGTGGTAGCGGGCTTGTTCGATAAGGAGCGACATCCCCCTAGGATCGCACGTTCGGGCTCTGCCGGTTTTGCTGCACTGTTCGTTGACCCTGGCGCAAAGGCGTGTCGATAATCGAAGCACGCCTGCCACAGCCAGCACCCAACGCGCGCGGGCCGGGTCCATACGGAGCTTTAGCTGATGCGCCATGCTCGTGTGCTAGTCCTCGCCACCCTCGCCGTGCCGGTCATCGCGGCCGTGGCATTTGCGCAGTCGGCGGTCACGCCGATCCCCGATCCGCCGCCCGTGCGCGTTGCGCCGCTGGAGGTGGATCTGGCCAAGACCACCTGGGGCGATGCCAAGGCCGGCCAGGCCAAGGCGGCGGCCTGCGCGGCCTGCCACGGCCCGGACGGCAACCCGGCGGTGGCGATGTACCCGCGCATCGCCGGCCAGACCGAGCGCTACGTGGCGCATCAAGTCGCGCTGATCGCCAGCGGCGAACGCAACACCGGCATGTCGGCGGTCATGGTGCCGTTCGTCAAGGACCTCACGGCGCAGGACATGCGCGACCTGGGGGCCTACTTCGCCACCCAGAAGTCCGCCGCCGGGGTGGCCGACGATGCGGCCATTGCCGAGGGCCCGTACCAGGGCATGAAGTTCTACGAGGTCGGCGAAAAGCTCTACCGCGGCGGCGACATCGCGCGCGGCGTACCGGCCTGCATGGCCTGCCATGGCCCGTCCGGCGGCGGCAATCCCGGCCCGGCCTACCCGCGCCTGGGCGGCCAGCATGCCGAGTACGTGGCGCGGCGCCTGAAGGAATACCAGGCCGGCACCACCCAGGAGCGCAATCCGGCGCTGTTCAATATCATGGCGCAGGTAGCGCACCCGCTGACCGAGCAGGAGATCCAGGCGCTGGCCAGTTATCTGCAAGGTCTGCACGACCGCGCCGACGATGCGGCCGCCGCCCAGATGCCCGCCGGCACCCCGGCACGCTCATGAGCTGACGGTCGCACCTGCCCCACCGTGTCACGACGCCGGTCCCGAGACCGGCGTCGTCGTTTCCCGCTCTCCCCCTCGCCCCACGGAGCCCGCATGAATCTGCTTTCCCGCCTGTCCCTGCTGTTGTTGATCCTGGTACCGCTGGCGGCCTGCGCCGCCGACAAGACGGCGCCACCGGTCGAAGGCGAGGACTACACCCTGATCGACGGCGGCCAGCCGTATGCACCGCTGGCCGGCAAGGTCGAAGTGGTCGAGGTGTTCGGCTACACCTGCCCGCATTGCGCGCACTTCGAACCCACGCTGGAGGCCTGGGCCGCCAAGCAGCCCGCGTATGTGCGCTTCACCCCGGTGCCGGCGGCCTTCGGCGGGTTCTGGGATGCGTTTGCGCGGGCCTATTTCGCCGCCGACCTCCTGGGCGTGGCCAAGCGCAGCCACCGTGCGATGTTCGATGCCATCCATGAAAAGCAGAGCGTGCCGACCCAGAACGTGTCCGCAGACGAACTGGCCGTGTTCTATGCCGACTACGGCGTGCCGCAGCAACGCTTCGTCGACACCTTCAAGAGCGAGGCGGTGGACGCCAGGCTCAAGGCCGCACGCGAGTTCGCCCTGCGCAGCAAGCTGCCCGGCACACCGGCCCTCATCGTCAACGGCCGCTATCTGATCGGCGCGCGCAATTATCCGGACATGCTGCGCGTGGCCGACTACCTGATCGCCCGCGAACATGCCGCGCCTGCCAAGCGCTGAACCGCGTAACCGCCACCGACAGCCGCCCGTGGCATCATGCGCCCCGCGGCCGTCCGGCCCTTTCCTCGCCCCACGCTGGAGATCCAATCCGATGAAGACCCGCTTCGCCCTGACGCTGATGGCGCTGCTGCCGATCCTGGTCGCCTGCAAGGCCCAGGACGGCTCGTCCGACACTGCGCCCGCCGCCACCACGCCGGCGGCCGAGACGGCGCCCGCTCCGGCCGCTGCCACACCGGCCGCCGACCCGGCCGCCCCGCCAGCGGTGGGCGAAAGCGCCACCACCCCGCCACCGGCCGCATCCAGCGCCGCCCCGCGCGCGCCGAATGGCCCGGAGCCGGTCGCCGGCACCGATTATCTGGACATCGACGGTGGCCAGCCTTACCAGCAGGCCGCCGGCAAGATCGAAGTGGCGGAGGTGTTCGGCTATGTCTGCCCGGCCTGCAACGCGTTCCAGCCGCTGATCGGGCCGTGGAAGGCCGGGCTGCCGTCGGACGTGCATTTCGTCTACGTGCCGGCGATGTTCGGTGGTCCGTGGGATGACTACGCGCGCGCCTTCTACGCCGCCGAAACGCTGGGCGTGCAGGAAAAGACCCACGAAGCGCTGTACAAGGCCATCCATGTCGACCAGAGCCTGAAGGGCGAGCGCGGCAAGGACTCGGTGCAGGACATCGCCGCGTTCTACGCCAAGTACGGCGTGGACTCCAAGACCTTCATCGACACCATGAGCAGCTTCGGCGTCTCGGCCAAGACCAACCGCGCCAAGCAGTTCGCCACCCGCAGCAAGATCACCGGCACGCCGTCGCTGATCGTCAACGGCAAGTACCTGGTCAAGGGCCAGAGCTTCCCGGACATGCTGCGCATCGCCGATCACCTGATCGCGCGCGAACGCGCCACGCTGGCCAAGTGAGCCGGACGACCACAACGCCGTGAACGCTTCGGACTCGCGCACCCTGCGGGTGCTGACCGCCAATATCCAGGCCGGCTCCAGCACCCGCCGCTACAGCGATTACGTGACCCGCAGCTGGTCGCATGCGCTGCCGCTGGGAGCAAAGCGCACCAGCCTGGACAGCATCGCCAAGCTGGCCGGCGAACGCGACATCGTCGGCCTGCAGGAAGCCGACCCGGGCAGCCTGCGCTCGGGCTTCACCAACCAGACCCACTACCTGGCCGAACGCGCCGGCTTCCATTACTGGAGCCACCAACCCAACCGCCGCATGGGTGGAGTGGCCTCCAGCGCCAACGGCCTGCTCAGCAAGCTCGAACCGCTGGAAGTGCAGGACCATGCCTTGCCCGGCCGCATCGGCGGGCGCGGCATCCTGCTGGCCAAGTTCGGGCAGGGCCGCGAGGGGCTTGCGGTGGCGGTGGCGCATCTGTCGCTGGGCGCCAATTCGCGCATGGCGCAACTGGCCTTCATCGCCGAGCTCCTGTCCGAGCATCCCAACGCCATGCTGATGGGCGACTTCAACTGCGTGGCCGACCGGCCGGAAATGCAGGCCCTTTACCGCCACACGCGCCTGCAGCCGCCAAGTTGCGTGGTGCATACCTTCCCGAGCTGGCGGCCGGACCGGGCGATCGACCATATCCTGGTCAGCGACAGCCTGGTGATCGAACACACCGAAGCCATACCGGCAGCGTTTTCGGATCATCTAGCGGTTGGCATGGATATCCGCGTGCCACTGCAGCTGCTGCGCTAGCGCACGCAAGCTGCCAACGGGTTCGCACTGGCGAACTCGACCGATGACACCCCCTCGACACCGTCTGTGCGATAACGCAGGCGGTTTTTTGTTGGGAGCACATCACGTGATACGCATCGTATGAGTGCGTTGCCATGAGTGCGACAGCGCCGCACACCCAGCCGGTGCGTACCCTGCGCCCGGTGTTCGTGCTGGCGGCCACGGTCGTGTGCACGTTCGCCGTGCTGGTGTCGTTGTTTCCGCTTGAATCAGGCCGCGTGCTGCTGGATGCGCAGACCTGGGCCTCGCGCAATGTCGGCTGGTACTACCTGCTGGCAATGACGGTGTACCTGGTGTTCGTGCTGGGCGTGGCCTTGTCCAGCTACGGCAACATCAAGCTCGGTGCCGATCACGACGAACCGGAATTCAGTTATCTCTCCTGGGCCGGCATGTTGTTCGCGGCCGGCATCAGCATCACGCTGTTCTTCTTCTGCGTCTCCGAACCGCTCACCCATTATCTGCAGCCGCCCCAGGGCGGCACCGGCAACGGCGAAACATCCGCCCGGCAGGCCATGCAGTTGCTGTTCCTGCACTGGGGCCTGCATGGCTGGGGCGTGTTCGCACTCGCCGCGATGGCGCTGGCCTATTTCGCCTTCCGCCACAATCTGCCGCTGGCGTTGCGCTCGGCGCTGTATCCGCTGATCGGCAAGCGTATCAACGGGCCGATCGGTTACACCGTGGACGCACTGGGCATCGTGGCCACCGTGTTCGGCCTGGGCGCGGACATGGGTTTTGGCGTGCTGCACCTCAACGCCGGCCTGGGCACCTTGATGGACGTGCCGCATGCGCACTGGGTGCAGGTCGCGCTGATCGCGGCAATGATGGGCGCGGCAATCATTGTCGCGGTCTCCGGCGTGGAAAAAGGCGTGCGCTGGATGTCGGACATCAACATGCTGCTGGCGATCGCGCTGTTGCTGTTCATGCTGTTTGCCGGCCCCACGCAGTACCTGCTCAATGCCTTGATGCAGAACCTGGGCGACTACCTGGGCAGCGTGGTCGGCAAGAGTTTCGATGTATATGCCTATGGCGGCCGCGCCGACTGGCTGGGCAACTGGACGGTGTTCTACTGGGCCTGGTGGATCGGCTGGGCGCCATTCGTGGGCTTGTTCATCGCGCGCATTTCGCGCGGGCGCACCATTCGCGAGTTCGTGCTGGGCGTGCTGTTGATACCGCTCGGTTTCACGCTGGCGTGGCTGTCGATCTTCGGCAATAGCGCACTGGATCAGCTTCTGCACCATGGCCAGGCAGCATGGGCACAGCAGGCCATCGACGCCCCTGAAACGGTGTTGTATTCGCTGCTGCAGAGTTACCCGTGGAGCCGCACGGTGATCACGGTGACCGTGGCGATCAGCTTCGTATTCTTCGTGACCTCGGCCGATTCCGGCACGGTGGTGTTGTCCACGCTGTCCTCGCATGGCGGCGAACCGCACGACGACGGGCCGCGCTGGCTGCGCGTGTTCTGGGGCGTGCTCACTGCCGTGGTCACCGCAGGCCTGTTGCTGGCCGGCAGCATGGACGCGCTGAAATCGGCGGTGGTGCTGGCATCGTTGCCGTTCTCGGCGGTGTTGCTGTTGATGGCGTGGGGGCTGTCGCGCGCGCTCAGCGAGGAATCGCAGCGCAAACGTGCGCAGCTGCATAGCCCCAGTCCGTTGATCGGGCAATCGCGCCATCATGGCGGCTGGCGCCAACGCCTGGGCCAGGCCATGCATTTCCCGGCGCGCGACGAGGTCTATCGCTTCATGCGCGACCAGGTGCGCCCAGCCATCGAGGCGGTGACCGCACAGCTGCAGGAAGAAGGCTGGAACGTCAGCAGCCGCATCGACGACGGCGACATGGACATCAGCGTCGATCATGGCGAGCAGCAGGGTTTCCGCTACCAGGTGGTCCTGCGCGGGTATCTCACTCCGTCGTTTGCCGCACAGCGCCTGCGCAACCAGCGCTATTACCGCGCTGAAGTGTATCTGTACGAAGGCAGCCAGGATTACGACCTGGTCGGTTACAGCCGCGAGCAGATCATCAACGACATCATCGATCAATACGAGCGTCACCTGCAGTTCCTGCACCTCACCCGCTGAGTTGCAGCACTACGGCGCCTGTCCCCCAGGAGGTTTGTCATGCCACGTTTTCCCGACCAGTTGCTGTACATCGGCGGCCGTCATGTTCCCGCCCGCGGCGGCCACACGTTCGAAGTGGTCAACCCAGCCACCGGCGAGGTGCTGGCCAACGTGCACAATGCCGGTGCCGACGACCTGGATGCCGCCGTCGACAGCGCCAGGGCCGGCCAGCACGAATGGGCAGCACTGACCACGGTGGAGCGCTCGCGCATCCTGCTGCGCGCGGTGGCATTGCTGCGCGAGCGCAACGATGCGCTGGCCGAGCTGGAAACGCTCAACACCGGCAAACCGCTGAGCGAAACCCGCAGCGTGGACGTCGTCACCGGCGCCGACGTGCTGGAGTACTACGCCGGTGTGGCGCACGCACTGCAGGGTGCGCAGGTGCCGCTGCGCGAGGGCAGTTTTTTCTATACGCGGCACGAGCCGCTGGGCGTGGTGGGCGCCATCGGCGCGTGGAATTACCCGATCCAGATCGCGCTGTGGAAGGCCGCACCCGCGCTGGCGGCCGGTAACGCGATGATCTTCAAGCCCAGCGAAGTCACCCCGCTCACCGCACTCAAGCTTGCCGAGCTGTTCACCGAAGCCGGCCTGCCCGATGGCGTGTTCAACGTGCTGCCCGGCGATGGCGCCAGCGTGGGCACCGCGCTCACCGAACACCCGCAGATCGAAAAGATCAGCTTCACCGGCGGTACCGCCACCGGCCGCAAGGTGATGGCCAGCGCATCGAGTTCGTCGCTGAAGGACGTGACCATGGAACTGGGCGGCAAGTCGCCGTTGATCGTGTGTGCCGATGCCGACCTGGATCTGGCCGCCGACATCGCGATGATGGCCAACTTCTACAGCTCCGGGCAGGTGTGCACCAACGGCACCCGCGTGTTCGTGCCGCGCGCGCTGCGCAACGCCTTCGAAGCGCGGCTGCTGGCGCGCGTGCAACGCATCCATATCGGCGACCCGCTGGATACGCGCACCACCTTCGGCCCATTGGTCAGTGCGACGCACATGCAGCGGGTGCTCGACTACATCGAACAGGGCAAGGCCGAGGGTGCACGCCTGCTGTGCGGCGGCGAGCGCCTGCGCGATGGTGCGCTGGCGCAGGGCTATTACGTGGCCCCGACCATCTTCAGCGATTGCACCGACGTGATGGCCATCGTGCGCGAAGAAATCTTCGGGCCGGTGCTGAGCCTGCTCACCTACGACGACGAGGACGAAGCGATCACACGCGCCAATGCCACCAGCTATGGCCTGGCGGCCGGCGTGGTCACCCCGGATCTGGTCCGTGCGCACCGGCTGATCCATCGCCTGGAAGCGGGCATCTGCTGGATCAACACTTGGGGCGAATCGCCCGCACCGATGCCGGTGGGCGGCTACAAGCAATCCGGCGTGGGGCGCGAGAACGGCCTGGCCACCTTGCAGGCGTATACGCGTACCAAATCGGTCCAGGTCGAGCTGGAACGCTACGCCTCGGTGTTCTGAGGGGTTCGCCCCAGGTCGCAGTCGCTCGGCGGCTGCCTCCTGCCAACCAGGCGCGGGGCGTGGCTACACGTCGCCGCGGCAAGCCCGCACACCTGCGCAGCACCTCGACTGCCGCTGCACCGCAGATGCTTCAGGAGACCACCATGCAACGCGAATACGACTACATCATCATCGGCGCAGGTTCGGCCGGTAACGTGCTGGCCGCGCGCCTGACCGAAGACCCGGGCGTGACCGTGCTGTTGCTCGAAGCGGGCGGGCCGGACTACCGCCTGGACTTCCGCACCCAGATGCCCGCAGCGCTGGCATTTCCGCTGCAGGGCCGCCGCTACAACTGGGCCTACGAGACCGAGCCGGAACCGTACATGGACAACCGGCGGATGGAGTGCGGGCGCGGCAAGGGCCTGGGTGGCTCCTCGCTGATCAACGGCATGTGCTACATCCGCGGCAACGC
This sequence comes from Xanthomonas sp. NCPPB 1068, assembly GCF_041479385.2. Taxonomy (NCBI): domain Bacteria; kingdom Pseudomonadati; phylum Pseudomonadota; class Gammaproteobacteria; order Lysobacterales; family Lysobacteraceae; genus Xanthomonas; species Xanthomonas sp. NCPPB 1068. The sequence goes on from NZ_CM192986.1 coordinate 3,950,592, forward strand.
GCTGGACTTCGACCATTGGGCCAGGCGCCCCGGCCTGGAGGACTGGAGCTACCGCGATGTGCTGCCGTACTTCCGCAAGGCAGAAACGCGCGACATCGGCGCCAACGATTACCACGGCGGCGAGGGCCCGGTAAGCGTGGCAACGCCGAAGAACGACAACAACGTGTTGTTCCATGCCATGGTCGAGGCAGGCGTCCAGGCGGGCTACCCACGCACCGACGATCTCAACGGCTATCAGCAGGAAGGCTTCGGGCCGATGGACCGCACCGTTACCCCGCGCGGCCGCCGCGCCAGCACTGCGCGCGGTTACCTGGACATGGCCAAGCCGCGCGATGGCCTGCACATCGTCACCCACGCCACCACCGACCGCATCCTGTTTGCCGGCAAGCGCGCCATCGGCGTGCATTACCTGGTCGGCAACAGCAGCGAAGGCATCGATGCGCATGCCCGCCGCGAAGTGCTGGTGTGCGCCGGCGCGATCGCATCGCCGCAACTGTTGCAGCGCTCCGGCGTGGGCGCGCCCGATCTGCTGCGTGCACTCGACGTACAGCTGGTGCACGACCTGCCAGGCGTGGGCCAGAATCTGCAGGACCATCTGGAGGTCTACATCCAGTACGCGTGCACCAAGCCGGTGTCGCTGTACCCGGCCTTGCAATGGTGGAACCAGCCTGCGATCGGCGCCGAATGGCTGTTCGCCGGCACCGGCACCGGTGCCAGCAATCAGTTCGAAGCCGGCGGCTTCATCCGCACGCGCGATGAGTTCGACTGGCCCAACATCCAGTACCACTTCCTCCCCGTCGCCATCAATTACAACGGCAGCAATGCGGTGAAGGAGCACGGCTTCCAGGCGCATGTCGGCTCGATGCGCACGCCCAGCCGCGGACGCGTGCATGCCAAGTCGCGCGATCCGCATCAGCATCCGTCCATCCTGTTCAATTACCAATCCACCGACCAGGACTGGCAGGAATTCCGCGACGCGATCCGTATCACCCGCGAGATCATCGCCCAGCGCGCGCTCGATGCGTACCGCGGCCGCGAAATCAGCCCGAGCGCCGATTGCAGGACCGATGCGGAACTGGATGCCTTCGTCCGCGCGCGTGCGGAAACCGCCTACCACCCGTCGTGTTCGTGTGCGATGGGCACCGACGACATGGCCGTGGTCGATGGGCAGGGCCGCGTGCACGGCATGGAAGGCCTGCGCGTGATCGACGCGTCCATCATGCCGCGCATCATCACCGGCAACCTCAATGCGACCACCATCATGATCGCCGAGAAGATCGCCGACCGCATGCGGGGGCGCACTCCCTTGCCGCGCAGCACGGCCGACTATTACATCGCAGGCGATGCGCCGGTGCGCCGTTGAGCCTAGCGCTTGATTGAAACTGTAAGCGCGAGCGCGCCGGGCACCACGCGCATCGGCAGCGACGCGTCGCGTTGCAGGCGCTCGGCGGCAGCACCGGGCGCCACTTCATCGTCAACGGTACTGCTGCCTGCAAGCTGGCCGCAGCGCCATTGACGCAAGCACCTAGCCCGGCACACGTGGGCTATGCTTTGCGCATGACCTCGGACATCCACCCGGAAGCCGCCATCGCGCCCGGCTATCTGGCCAACCATGCCGCGCGCGTCTTCAATCGTCTGGTCGATGCCCGCCTGCGCGAGCATGGACTGACGCTTGCGCTGATCGGGCCATTACTGCTGTTGTCCTGGAAGGGCCCGATGCTGCAGCGGGACCTGGTGCGCGAGTCCGCGGTGAAGCAGCCGGCGATGGCCGCGTTGCTGGACAAGCTTGAAGCGATGGCGCTGATCGCACGCGAAGCATCGTCGACCGACAAGCGCGCCGCCACCGTTCGCTTGACCGCGGCAGGGCAAGACGCCGCCGCAACCGGGCGCACCGTCCTGCTCGATGTCAATGCACTCGGCGTCTCGGGATTTTCCGGCAAGGACGCCGGCCTGCTGACGGCGCTTCTCGGCCGGCTCATCGCCAACCTGGAATCCGCTGCCGGCGAATAGCATCACGCATGATATTTACGTATCATGCGTGATGTAAATTCACTGCAGGAGTGGTCGCATGTCCCGCCGGATACTCATTACAGGCGCCAGCGTCGCCGGGACCACCGCTGCGTGGTGGCTCGACGCGTACGGGGTCGAGGTGGAGGTGGTCGAACGCGCACCGGCGTTTCGCGACGGCGGCCAGAACGTCGATGTCCGGGGCAGTGCGCGCGACGTGCTGCGCCGCATGGGACTGGAAGCCCGCGCATTCGAACGCAGCACCAGGGAGCTCGGCACCGACTGGGTGGACGCAGACGATCGCGTCATTGCGCGGTTCAAGGCAGACGCATCAGACACCGACAGCGGCCCCACCGCCGACCTGGAAATCCGTCGCGGCGACCTTGCGCGCATGTTGTACGAGGCCTCGTGCGAACGCGTGGCCTATCGCTTCGGCGACAGCGTGTGCGGTGTCGCCCAGGACCAGGCCGGTGTCGAGATCACCTTCCACAGTGGTCGATGCGCCCACTACGACGCGGTCATCGTCGCCGAAGGCGTTGGGTCGCACACCCGCGAGCAGGTGTTTCCCGGCGAGAACGTGCCGCGCTGGATGGACCTGACCCTTGCGTATTTCAGCATCCCCCGGCAATCGCACGACAGTGCCTATGCCAGGCAATACAACACGGTGGGCGGACGCGGCGCAACGCTCAAACCCGCACTCGACGGCAAGCTTGGCGCTTACCTGGGCATACAAAAAAAGCCCGGAGGCGAGAACGCCTGGACGCCGGAGCGGCAGCGGCGCTTCATCGAAACCCGGTTCGCCAACGATGGCTGGGAATTTCCACGCATTCTCGCCGCGATGCGGGACGTCGACGATTTCTATTTCGATGTGTTGCGCCAGGTGCACATGCCGCGGTGGTCCACCGGCCGGGTGGTGCTGACGGGCGATGCCGCCTGGTGCCCCACCTCGCTGTCGGGCATCGGCACGACGCTGGCGTTGGTCGGCAGCTACGTGCTGGCAGGCGAACTTGCCCAGGCCGTCTCGCCGATGCACGCGTGCATGCGCTACGAACGGATCATGCGCCCGTTCGTCAAGGAAGGTCAGAACATTCCCAAGCTCGTGCCGCGCCTGTTGTGGCCGCACTCCGCAGCCGGGCTGACGCTATTGCGTGGGGCGATGCGCGTGGCAGGCATGCCGATTGTTAGCCGTCTCATCACTGACGGCTTCGCACGCGATTCAAACAGGATTGCCTTGCCCGACTATCGCCCGATAGCAACCCTTTAAAGCGGCCGTTGCCGCCGGTCCGTCGAACCACTGCACGGCAGCGCTCCGTCCATCGATATGACGCCTGGCGGCCGGCTCCCAGGCCCGATGCCAGGAGCAAGGCGCAACGGCGATCATGCCTGTGCATGACCGCCGTTGCATGTCAGCACACGTGGGCCTCCCTGAGAACCACGCGGCGTCTGGTCGCCCCCTAGAACTTCAGGTCCACGCGCGCGTACCAGAAACGCCCGCCGGGAATGTCGTAGGTGGAGGCATCATAGCCGTTGAGGGAGCACGACAGGCAGATCGGTGGGTCCTTGTCGAACACGTTGTTCAAGCCGGCCGTGAGCTGCAGGCCCTTGAGCCAATCGACGCGATACCCGATCTGCGCATCGTGATAGGTGATTGCATCCAGCTGATTGGTGCCTTCGGCCGGATTGCCACACACCGCAAACTCCACCGCATCGCCGCACTGCTCGGTGAGCTTGGAGATGTGCCGCGCCGTCCACGACGCCGTCCAGTTACCCAGCGACCAATCCAGCACGGCGTTGCTGGTCCACTCGGGAATCGCGCTGTCGACCACTTCGATGCCCGGCCCCTGCGGCTGGCGCTGGCCCGCTGCGCCAAGCGCCTCGTAGCGGCCCACGAAGGTGTTCTGCCACGACAGCTTGAAGCGGCCGAACGCGGTTTCCGGCAATGTCCAGAACACGTCCACGTCCCAACCGTCGGTCTTGATCGAGCCCAGGTTGGTCAGGCGGTTGTTGAACGCATTGATGCCGCCGGTGGAGGCGCGTGCAATGCCGTCGCAATACAGCGCGTCCAGTGTATCCACGCACAGATCCAGCTGGGTCTGCGCGTTGATCGCCTGGATCGCACCGTCCACATGGTGGCGATAGAACGTGGCTTCCAGATCGAGCCGATCCGACCAGCTAGCGTTGCTGGCAAAGCCGGGGCTGAAGACGAAGCCGGCACTGAAGCTGCGTGAGCGTTCCGGGTCCAGCTGTTCATTGCCGCCGGTGGTCACCGAGATCTGCTGATTGGCCTGCTGGTACCCGCCCGGCACGCCCAGTGCGGCGCAGTTGGCGGCGCTGCCACGCGGTGCGGTGCCGCCCAGGCCGATCGAGCAGGGGTCCGACAGCTGCAGGTCGGCGCGTGCGGCCGAACCGAACAGCTCGCCGATGGTGGGCGCACGGAAACCTTCGGCGTAACTGGTGCGCAACACCAGCTCATCGGTCACCTGCCAACGCAGGCCGTACTTGGGCGTGAACTCGCCACCGAAGGTGGAGTAATCCGAATAGCGCCCGGCGATGTTCAGATCGAGTTTGTCGCCCAGCGAGGAGTTGGCGAAGATCGGGATGTTGAGTTCGAGATAGGCCTCGTTGACGTCGTAGCTTCCGGAGGTGGGCAACGACGGCACGCCGTTGTAGCGCCCGGCCACGGTCAGCGGATCGGGCTGATACGCGCCTTCGTACTTGCGGTATTCGTAGCCGGTGGCAAACGACACCGCGCCGCCGGGCAACTGGAACAGTTCGCTGCTGAGGTTGGCGGTGAACAGGCTCAATTCGTTCTGGCTGCGGTCGCGTACCACCGGCTGGATCCAGCGCAACATGTCCGGCGTGATGCTGCCGGCGCCGCTGAAGATATCAAGCGGCACGCAGCCGGCCACTGCCGCGCATGCAGCCGGGTCGCCGAGCGCCAGATTGATGTTGAACAGGTTGTAGCTGCCGTAATTGGTCTGCTCGGCCTTGTTCTTGCTGTACATGCCGTTGACGTCCCAGAACCAGGTCCGCGCGGCGCCCTCGAAGGTGCCCACCAGCCCGGTGCCGACGTATTGCGTATCCACCTGCTGCTGGTAGCGCCGCGGCCCGCCTTCCACCGGGCGCCGGCCGATCTGGATCAGATTGGTGGCCGAATCCAGATCGAAGCCGAACGGATTGAACGGATTGAGCGCCGAGATCCGGATGTTGTCGGCCAGCGGATTGCCGGTGCCTGCATCGGGGCCGAGAAAGATCGGCTCCGGTGCGGCCTGGTTGGTCGACTCGCGGCGATTGCCCAACGCCTTGACGTACCACTGCACATCGTCGTTGAAGTAATAGCGGAACTGCGCAAACACGCCCTTGCGCTCGGACGGCGTCAGCAGCAGGTTCTGTTCGGCAAAGTTGTAGCGATCGGCGGTGCCGAAGCAGTGGTAATCATCGCTGCGCGTGCAACCGGCGCTGCCATCGTATTGCGGCGTGCCCACACCGGCATTGGGGGTGAGGTTCTGGCGCACACCGGTGTTCGGGTCGACGAACTGGAAGCGCCCGTCCGGCGTGGCCGAGCTGCCGAAGGTCAGCCCGGTGCCGGGGATCGGGAAGCGCGCCTGCGCACGGTCACGCGCATAGATCGGATCCTGCTTGACGTAGCTGGCGCCCAAAAACAGGCTGAAATCCTCGCCACTGGTGCCCCAGGCCAGATCCACGCCCTGGTTGGCGCCATCGCCCTTGCCGTACTGGCCGTAGTTGAGCGTGACCTGCGCGCCATCGAAGGTGCGCCGGGTGATGATGTTGACCACGCCGGCGATCGCGTCGGAGCCGTACAACGACGAGGCGCCGTCTTCGAGCACTTCGATGCGCTCCACGATCGCCAGCGGAATGGTGTTGAGGTCGGTCGACGATCCCACGCCGGACGCCGAGGATTCGTTGACCCAGCGGATGCCATCGACCAGCACCAGCACGCGCTTGGAGCCGAGATGGCGCAGATCCACCTGCGCCGAGCCCGCGCCCACCCCGCCCCCATCGGGCGGAAAGCCGAAATTGCCGGACGAATTGAACTTGGCGTTGAGCGCCGAACCGGACGCGGTGAGCTCCTGCAGCACCTCGCCGATCGAGGTCAGGCCGGTGCGCTCGATATCGGCGCGGTTGAGCGTCTGGATCGGCACCTGGCCTTGCAGCTCGGCCGTCTTGATGCGGGTACCGGTGACCTGCACGCTATCGAGCGTGCGCGTGCCGGGTGCGGCCTCGGGCTGTTGCGCCCAGGCGAGTGTGGGAATCAAACACAACGACAACTGCACGGCCAGGCGCGACCGCGACGGGCAAATCAGACGCTTCATCCTTTCTCTCTCCGGAAGGATTCTTCAAAGTGTCCGCACGCCCCCGTGCCCTGCGGTCCCGCTCCAACTTGTAAACGAAACCTTAACGCATCGCAATCTGGCGGTGCAGCACTGCGATGCGTGTCGCGTTCGGGGCCGGCCTGGGACTGGGCCTGGCGCCAGCGCCTGCACATTCCGCGTCATGGCGATTGGGCGATCGCCATGACGCCGCGCTGCGGCCACAGCGTGGGGATCATGGTCAGGGCTGCATGGTTCGCCGACATGATTGTCTCGTGCGTTCACTCAGGTGCCCAGCCCTGCTTCGGTATCATCGCGCGATGACTTCTGCCCCCCGTTTCGCCGCTCTCCTCGCCGGCCTGCTGTGCCTTGGCAGCACCGCCTTGCATGCGCAAATCCTCGATCCCCAGCTGACCGCGATGCGCGACGCCATCGCCGCGGCAGAGCGCGGCCAGTCCGATCCCGCCCAGCTCACTGCCTTGAACCGCCATCCGCTGTATGGCTGGCTGGAGTTCGCCACCCTCAAGCGCAGCATCGACACCGTCTCGAACGCGCAGGCGCAGAGCTTTCTGCAGCGCTACGCCGGCCAGCCGGTGGCCGAGAGCTTCCGCAGCACCTGGCTGCCGGCAGTGGCACGGCGTCAGGACTGGACCACGCTGCTGGCCAATTGGAAGAACACCGACAATACCGGCCTGCGCTGCGCACACCTCACTGCGCGGCAGGCCACCGGACGGATGGACGCGCAGTGGAGCCGCGACGCGCTGGGGCTGTGGCGCAACGGCAAGGCCCTGCCCGATGCCTGCGAACCCGTCATCGCCGCCCTGGATGCGCGCGGCGATCTGACCCCGGCGCTGCGCTGGGAGCGCGTGGAAGCCGCCGCCGATGCGCAGCTGCCTGCGGTGATGCGTACCGCGGCGCGCGGCTTGCCGGCGGCTGATCTGGCACTGGCAACCGATTACGCTGCCTTTCTCGACAAGGTCCACCCGCGTGCACTGGGTTGGCCCAGGACCGAACGCAGCCGCCGCATCGCCGTCGATGGCCTGGCCAAGCTCGCCAAGAGCGACCCCGATGCTGCCGAACAACAGTTGCCGCCGCTGGCCAGCGCGCTGGATTTCAGCGACGCACAACGCGGCCAGGTGCTGTATCAGATCGCGCTCTGGACAGTCGCCTCCTACCTGCCGGACTCGGCGCGCCGGCTCAACGCGGTGCCCGACGGCGCCTATGACGAACGCCTGCACGAATGGCGCGCGCGAGAGGCGATGGCGCGTGGCGACTGGCCCGCGGCGTTGGCCGCAATCCGCAAGATGCCGGCCAGCCAACGCGCCGACTCGCGCTGGCAGTATTTCGAAGCGCGCCTCACCGAAAAGACCGGCGCGGCCGCCGCTGCCCAGCCGCTGTATCGCGCAGCGGCGCAGTCGCCCACCTTTCACGGCTTCCTGGCGGCCGACCGGCTGCAGCAACCGTATCGGCTATGCCCATGGGAGCCCAAGGACAGCCCGCAGGCGAAGGCCGCGGTGGCACGCGATCCCGCATTGATGCGCGCGATCGCCCTGTTCCAGATCGACCGCCCCGGCTGGGCGGTGGCCGAATGGAACGATGCCGCCAGCCGCTTCGATGACACCCAGCGCCGTCTGGCCGTGGAAGTGGCCAGTGACAACGGCTGGTTCGACCGCGCGGTGTTTGCACTTGGCAAGCAACCGGACGAGCAGCGGCTGTATTCGCTGCGCTTCCCGCTGCATCACGACGACAGCATTCGTCGCGAAGCCGCCAAGAATGCGATCGACCCGGCCTGGGTGGCCGCGGAGATCCGTGCCGAGAGCATCTTCAATCCGCGCGCGCGCTCGCCCGCCAATGCGATGGGCCTGATGCAGGTATTGCCGGGCACCGGCGCGGCGGTGGCCAAGGGGATCGCCCTGCCCGGCTATGCCGGTGCCGCCAGCCTGTACGAGCCGGACACCAATATCGCCATCGGCACCGCCTACCTGCGTCAGTTGCTCAACACCTACGGCCTGCCCTATCTCACCATCGCCGCCTACAATGCCGGCCCCGCCCCGACCGGCCGTTGGCTATCGCAGCGCCCCGGCTTCGAGCCGGACTTCTGGATCGAGACCATCAGCTACAAGGAAACCCGCGACTATGTTGCGCGCGTGCTGGCCTTCAGCGTGATCTACGACTGGCAACTCAACGGCGACATGCTCCCGCTCAGCGATCGCCTGATGGGCAAGCTGGTGGACAAACGCCAGAAGCCGGTCTGCGCGCCGGGCCAGGGCCCGAGCAACGCTGCGCAGGACTGAGGACGCGTCGGCCAGCAGACAAGGCGGCGATGGGGCTGAATGGCTGCGCTGCGCCAGTGCGCAGCGTGTCGTAGCGAATACCCAGGCTCACAATGACCAACGCCCGCAGTGTTGCGGGCGTTGGGTGTTGCTGTTCGGCGTTGCAGCCATCACAGCGTTGCCTGCACCTGGTTACAGCTTGCCGGCACCGGCCTTGGCCTTGACGTCTGCAGCGACCTTGTTGGCAGACAGCAGGTTGTAGGTGTACGGCGGCTTCCAGCCGATGTTGCTGTTCCATGAGCAGCTCAGCGCCTTGCCATTGAGCAGCGAGCCCTGGTCGCGGTACACGCTGCCCTTGTAGTCGGCAGCGATCTTGTCGCAGCTGCTCACACCGCTGATGTCGAAGGCATTGTTCTCGGAGAAGATCTTCGATTCCTTGCCCACGCCATGTGCGTGCGAGAACGGGTACACCTTATGGCTGGTGCTACCCACGTGGTAGTTGTTGTACAGATGCACCTGGCCGAAGCGCACCCGCGGCGCACGCGCGGAGATGTTCTCGAACAAGGTGTTGTGGATGGTGACCTTGAGCTTGCCGCTATCGGTGCTGGAAGCGCTGTCGCTGGAACCGATCAAGTCGTTCTTCTCATGCGACTTGAACGCCGAGTACGAGATGGTCACGAAGTTGGCGCCTTTCTTGACGTCCATCGCGCCGTCGTGGTGCTGCTTGGGGCGGCCGTTGGCGGTGCCGTTCTGGTCGTCGGTGCGGCGACCATCGGTGAAGGTGACATGGTCCACCCACACATTGGTGGCGCCTTCCACGGTCAGGCCATCGTACTCGGAATTCCAGTTGCCCTTGTCGCCATCGTCGGCATCCCACTTCGGCTCCGGATCCCACGGATTTTCGATGGTGAGGTTACGCACGATGACGTCGTTGGCCTTGACGTAGAAATAGCCCTCGCGAATTTCCGCATTGGTGCCGACGCCGATCAAGGTGGTCTTGGTCGGGATGTCCAGGCGCGCACGCGTCTTCATGTCCGAGGTCTTGGTGTAGGGCTTGCCTTCGCTGATGTCGATGACACCCTTGACCTTGATGATGCGCCCGTTGCTGCCGACGCTGGCCTTCAATGCGGCCTTCAATTGTGCTGCGGTGCTGACGGTGTAGATGTTCGCGGCCGCTGCCTTGGAACCGCCCTTGGTACCACCGTTCTGGGTGGCCCAACCAGTGGTGGCAACCTCCAGCGCAGGGTCGGCGGCGTGGGCCGTGGTCGACAACAACGTGGCGCTCAACATGACGCCCACAACGGTACGTCCCACAACAGTCGATGCTTTCGACATGGTGATCAAATCTCTTGAATGAGTGGTGCATGGCACACCGCCATGCGGTGTGCTCCCCGTGCGCTCGCCCAGGCCATCAGGCCAGTCCCCTAGCGAGCCCGTCCGATGCTAATGCGTATGTACATTTTTTAACAGTACATTTCGCACATATTGCACCTGCGTTTTTGGAATGACTCCGCAGCACATGCAGCACGCGACGTCGCGCACTGCATGTGGCACGTCATGTCGAAGGTGCGATCGCTTACAGCTTGCCGGCGCCTGCTTTTGCCTTGACGTCGGCGGCGACCTTGTCGGCCGACAACAGGCTGTAGGTGTAGGGCGGGGTCCAGCCGATGTTGCTGTTCCACGAGCAGCTCAGTGCCTTGCCGTTGAGCAGCGAGCCCTGGTCGCGGTACACGCTGCCGCCGTAGTCGGCGGCGATCTTGTCGCAGCTGCTCACGCCACTGATGTCGAACACATTGCGCTCGGAGAAGATCTTCGACTCCTTGCCCACGCCATGTGCGTGCGAGAACGGGTACACCTTATGGCTGGTGCTGCCCACGTGGTAGTTGTTGTACAGATGCACCTGGCCAAAGCGCACCCGCGGCGCACGCGCGGAGATGTTTTCGAACAAGGTGTTGTGGATGGTGACCTTGAGCTTGCCGCTATCGGTACTGGAAGCGCTGTCGCTGGAACCGATCAAGTCGTTCTTCTCGTGCGACTTGAACGCCGAGTACGAGATGGTCACGAAGTTGGCGCCTTTCTTGACGTCCATCGCGCCGTCGTGGTGCTGCTTGGGGCGGCCATTGGCGGTGCCGTTCTGGTCGTCGGTGCGGCGACCATCGGTGAAGGTGACATGGTCCACCCACACATTGGTGGCGCCTTCCACGGTCAGGCCGTCGTACTCGGAATTCCAGTTGCCGGCACTGCCATCATCCGGGTCCCACACCGGCTGCGGGTCCCACGGATTTTCGATGGTGATATTGCGGATGATGACGTCGTTGGCCTTGACGTAGAAATAGCCTTCGCGGATCTCGGCGTTGCTGGTGATGCCGATCAGCGTGGTCTTGGTCGGGATGTCCAGACGTGCGCGGCTCTTCATATCGGCCGTCGTGGTATAGGCCTTGCCTTCGCTGATATCGATGATGCCGCTGATCTTGATGATGCGTCCGTTGCTTCCCACGCTGGCCTTGAGCGCGTTCTTCAATTCCGCAGCAGTCTTGACCGTGTAGATGTTGGCGGCGGCGGCTTTCGAACCGCCCTTGGTGCCACCGTTCTGCGTTGCCCACCCGGTGGTTGCCACTTCCAGCGCAGGGTCGGCATAGGCAACGCCGGTGAGCAGCAACGACCCGACAAACAGCGACGCGGCGGCCGCCGTTGATAATTTCGGCTTCATCTTGGATGTCTCCCTCGAATGGGTTCGATGCACCGCGCAGCGGCACATCCCTCGTCTATCGACTACGGAACGTACTTTTCAGGTTTGTAATTTTCAGTTCCGCGCCACCGATACTAGGAGCATCGCAATCGCTTGTATCTAGGCAATGCATCGATATGCACGCGCAGTCACGCAAACGGTTGCGAGACACACGAGAGAGGACAAAACGCTGCAATCAAGACACGCGAGGACAACGCCAAGGACACTGCAACGCAACATGATGCGTGTCGCAGTGCAGCCGTGCATGGGTCGGATACCGGGTGTCGCTGCGATCACACGCAGGCTGCGTCAACCTGCGTGCGGTGCACAGTGACGTGTCGCTTGCCACGCGTTCAATCGCTGCGCATGTGGTTGCCGCGATAACGCGACCGGTGATGCCGTACGCGTTGGAAGTTCGTCGACGCGCTGCATAAGCGACACGTATCCTGACAGACCCACGTGGCGTGCGCGATCCGGCCGAGACATCCTGCGCACGGGTGCTTGACGCAAGGCACGCAAGAGACGCCGTGATCGCAGACGAAGCATCTCACCGCAACTGCTGGCGATGATGCGGTCCATCAGCGCGTTTGGACCGTCTCGCCTGCGACCAAGCGCAGCATCCGTAGCGGCACGCATGCGGCGCGACGGTGCACATATGTTTCACGAGCGCCCAGCGAAATGTCGCGAGCAGCCGTCATGTGGTGCGGGCGGCATATAGGGTCCGGAATCGACAGATAGCTGTCCATCTCGGGCACCGGCCGCGCCCGCCTGGCGGTGCACGTAGCCGTCTCGTTCGCTGCTCTACCCGCATGGCGAGCCGTGTCCATCGCCAGGATCGTGGTCTTCTCACGCGTACGCTTGCGCCTCTCGCATCGCACCGATGCGCGCCAGATCCGCACTCAAGTCAACGCACAGCGCCCCGCCATGGCAGGACTGCCGCGCTCGCTCAGGAGAAGCCTTCGAAGAACAACTCGATCGCCATCACCAACGCATCCTCGCGGCCGGTGTGGGAGGGGTAGTACCGCGGACGCCGCCCGATCTCGTTGAAGCCTTCGGAGTGATACAGCGCAATCGCCGACGGATTGGATGGGCGTACTTCCAGAAATGCGCGCCGCGCGCCGCGGTCGCAGGCGCCCTTGATCAGCGCGCGCAACAGCACGCGCCCGTGCCCTTGCGATTGTGCTTCGGGCGCAATGCAGACATTGAGCACATGTGCCTCGTCGGCAGCGACGCTGATGACGCCATAGCCGATGACCTGGCCACCCTGCTCCATCACCCATCCCGGGTAACCGGCCTGCAGGCAATCGCGAAAGATGCTGCGCGTCCAAGGGAACGGGTAGGCGCGCAGCTCGATCTCCATCACCACGTCCAGATCGCTTTCGCGCATGGCACGCAACGTGGCGGGCAGCGGCGCGTTCATCGCGCTCATGCCGGGTCCTGGCGACGACGCAACGCGCGCAGCTGCGGCCACAGCGCCCGCTTGGCGGCCGGGTTGCCACGCAATTCGGCCAACGGCCAGGACGCCATCAAGGCTTGGGTGCTGGGATCACCGGGGTTGCAACCGGACGCGCGCAACAGCGCCATCTGCAGTCGATCGGGCAGACCGACACGGCTGCGCCGCTGGGGCGCGGTCGTGGCGGTGGTGTCCGGCACGCGCGGCGGCTCGGCCGGCGCAACAGGCGCCGGACGCCGCGGCGATGCGCTGGCAGCCGGCGCGGTTTGCGGTGCGCGTGGCGCACGCACTGGCGCCGACAGCGGCGCGCTGTCGGCCACGTCCACCGGTGCAGGCAACGCATCGGCCGCATCACGGTCCAGATACACGGTGTGCCCCATTGCCTGCAGGCACGACACCTGCAGATCGGACCACACCGGTTCGCTGGCTGCCTGGTTCATGGACGCCGGCTCACGGGAGCTCGGGCACGCGCCGCCAGCGCCGCCACAGCCACATCACCGGGCCGGACAACGCATACAACACGCCGATCACCAGCAGCGAGCGCGCCAGATCGATCACCAGCAACGCGATCACCACCGTGGCGATGGCCAACGCCAGAAACGGCACACGGTCGGCACGCGGGCCGCGTGCGCCACCCTTGAAGCTCCAGAAGCGGATCCGGCTGACCATCAACAGCGCCGACACCACCGTGACGGCCAGCGCCACATAGCGCAGCTGCTCGCCATCGAAGCCCAGGCTGTCGTCGGCAAAGGCCCACACAAAAGACATCATCAGCCCCGCCGCCGCCGGGCTAGCCAAGCCGATGAACCAGCGTTTGTCGACCACGCCAACCTGGGTGTTGAAGCGCGCCAGCCGCAGCGCCGCGCAGGCCGCATACAGAAAGGCAGCCGACCAGCCTACCCGGCCCATCACGTTGCTGTCGTACTTCAGCGCCGACAGCGACCAGTGGTACATCACCAGCGCCGGGGCCATGCCGAAGCTGACCAGATCGGCCAGCGAGTCGTACTGCACGCCGAACTCGCTGCTGGTGTTGGTCAGGCGCGCCACCCGGCCGTCCAGCCCGTCCATCACCGCAGCCACGAACACCGCCATCGCCGCCTGCACGAACTGGCCATTGGCGGCGGCAATGATGGCGTAGAACCCGGAAAACAGCCCGGCGGTGGTGAACAGGTTCGGCAGCAGGTAAATCGTGCGCGAGCGCGGAGGCGGTCTCATTTCATCCATCCGCCAAGTGTAGGGCCTGAGGTCCGTCCGGCGGTAGCGCGCCCTGCACGCGCGATCACTTGCCAGGGCAGGCGCCGGATGCTGCAATCGCGGCGGGAATCATCCAGGGGAAAGCCACATGCACCTGCCGTCCGGGCTTTGCGCCCTGTTGCTGCTGGTAAGCGCCACCGCCGGCGCTACCGATCTGTACAAGTGGAAGGACGCCAAGGGCGTGACCCACTACACCGAAACCCCGCCACCGACCGGCCAGCGCTATGAGGCGCGCCGGATCGATGCGCGCAGCGGCACCGCCGCCATTGCGGCCCCGGAGACCACCGCGCCCGAGTCGGCCGACTGCCTGACCGCCCGCCGCAACCTGGAGCTGCTCAGCGGCAAGGGCGAGGTCAGCATGAGCGCCGGCGCCGACGGCAAGCCCGGCGCGGTGCTGGATGCGGACGCCCGCGCCGCGCAGCGCAATCTTGCCGACGCCGCCGTCAAGGCCTACTGCAAGCCGGCAGCCACCGGCACCCCGGCCACCTGAGCCGGACGGCATCGCCAGCGCACGAGCGGCGCTGTCCTGCCTGCGGACCGAGGCCCATGCACCGCTCATGCTGCCAATACCGGAAGCATCCACGCGGCTGACGTCCTGGCAGCACGACTGCAATACCGGAATGGCCGCAGTGGCCTGACCCATTGCACGATCTCCGGGCTCGCGTGATGACCACCTTGAACCGGCATCGGATGGCTCGCCCACTGCCGATGTCTGCGCGCGGCCGCTCCCCTGGCGAGGCACTCGCGAGCGCAGGCCAGGGCGCCCGAGAGCCGCCGGGCAGCCGCCCTGCCGGCCGGCGACCACCGGCAAAGCGCGCCCGGCGATGACCGGCAGGGCGCGAGACTGGCAAACTATGGGCTTTCCGCCCAAGCGAAGCCCGATGCGTCTTTCCCAGTTCCACCTGCACACCACCAAGGAAACCCCGGCCGACGCCGAGCTGGTCAGCCACCGTCTGATGCTGCGCGCGGGCATGATCCGCAAGCTGGCCTCCGGGCTGTACACCTGGTCGCCGCTGGGCCTGCGCGTGCTGCGCAAGGTCGAGGCGATCGTGCGCGAGGAAATGAACCGTGCCGGGGCGGTGGAAGTGCTGTTCCCCACCATCCAGCCGCGCGAGCTGTGGGACGCCACCGGCCGTTGGGAAAAGTTCGGCGGGCAGCTGCTCAAGATCAAGGACCGCAAGGAGCAGGAGTTCTGCTACAGCCCCACCGCCGAAGAAGCCGCGGCCGAATTCGCGCGCCAGGAGATCAACAGCTACAAGCAGCTGCCGCTGAACTTCTACCAGATCCAGACCAAGTTCCGCGATGAAATCCGCCCGCGCTTTGGCGTGATGCGTGCGCGCGAGTTCCTGATGAAGGACGCCTACTCCTTCCATCTCACCGACGAGGACATGGCGCGCGAATACGACAACATGCGCGCCGCCTACACCCGCATCTTCACCCGCCTGGGGTTGGAGTTCCGCGCGGTGCAGGCCGATTCGGGCGCCATCGGCGGTGACGCCTCGCAGGAATTCCACGTCATCGCCGCCTCCGGCGAAGACTCGCTGGCGTTCTCCACCGGGTCCGATTACGCGGCCAATGTGGAAACCGCCAGCGCCGCACTGCCTGCCGCGCGCCCCGACGCGAGCGAAGCGATGCAGCAGGTGGCAACGCCCACCCAGAAGACCTGCGACGACGTCGCACAGCTGCTGGGCATCGCGTTGCAGCGGACGGTCAAGTCGGTGGCGGTGATGACGCAGGCCGGCTTCGTGCTGGTGCTGGTCCGCGGCGACCATGCGGTCAACGAGATCAAGCTGGGCAAGGTGGCTGGCCTGGCCGACTATCGCCTGGCCAATGAAACCGAAATCCGCGAGCACCTGGGCTGCGAGCCGGGTTTCCTGGGCCCGGTGAACACTGCGCGCCCGGTCCGCGTGGTCGCCGACCGCGATGTCGCGGCAATGGCCGATTTCGTGGTCGGCGCCAATGTGGTCGGCGCGCATCTGGTCGGCGTCAACTGGGGCCGCGACCTGCCGGAACCGGAGACGGTGGCCGATGTGCGTAACGTGGTCGAAGGCGAGCGCGCCGCCGATGGCGGCGAACTGCGCCTGGCGCGCGGCATCGAGGTCGGCCACGTGTTCCAGCTGGGCAGCCAGTACGCGCAGGCACTGCAGGCCACCGTCATCGACGAAAACGGCAAGGCCGCAGTGATGAAGATGGGCTGCTACGGCATCGGCATTTCGCGCATCGTGGCCGCAGCGATCGAACAGAACCACGACGAGGCCGGCATCATCTGGCCGGCGCCGATGGCGCCGTGGCAGGTGGTGGTGTGCGTGATCAATCCCAAACAGGACCCCAGCGTGGTGGCCGCCGCCCAGGCATTGCTGGACGAATTGATTGCCACCGGCATCGATGCAGCATTGGATGACCGCGGTCTACGTCCGGGTGCCATGTTTGCCGATATGGAACTCTTGGGCATTCCGCATCGGGTGGTGGTCTCGGAACGGGGATTGGCCGCCGGCACATTTGAATATCGCGCCCGCACCGCCGATTCGGCAGAAAACCTGGATAAGGCCGGATTATTCTCCCGCCTGGGCCGTTGATCAAACAACGCGCCCCCGCTCCAATTGGATGAACGCAAGGCGCCGAAGTATTTCGGCGCATTTGTCATACCGGTTTTCTGACATTATGATGGCCGCCGCTGCCACGGACCGGCATTCTTTCTCTCTCATTCTTCCGGAGTAGTGATGTCGATCGATCTCACCGGCCTGTCGGCCAAGCAATTGGGCGCCTTGATCAAAAACGCAAAGAAGCAACAGACCGTGGTTGCCAAGCGCGCCCCGATCGCCAAGGTTCGCACTCAGCTGACCCGTGCGGCAAAAGCCCAGGGGTATTCCATCGAAGAATTGTTCGGTAGCGCCGCCAGTGCCGGGCCAGGTCGTCCCGCCGCTGCCGGCAAGCCGGGCCCGCGTGCCGGCCGCAAGCTGGGCAAGGTTCCGCCGAAATACCGCAACCCCGCCAATGCCCAGGAGACCTGGACCGGCCGTGGCAAGCAGCCGCGCTGGCTGGCCGAATTGACCGCTGCCGGCAAGAAAGTGGAAGACTTTCTGATCAGCAAGGTGGGCGGTGCTACAAAAAAGGCAGCGACAAAAAAGACCACGCCGCGCAAGACGGCAACCAAGCGCGCCAGCAAGAAAGCCAAGGCCGCTTAAATCCAGACCAATAAAAACGCCGGCATTGCCGGCGTTTTTATTGGGCGATGATCGGCTTATTCATAAATTCTTGCGCGCCGGAATCAGCAGATTGCCGAACAGCAGGCCGGCCATCAATGCCATCACGATATTGGTCACCGCCAACAATGCCGCTTGCCCGACACTGACATCCTGCTGCTGCACCAGGGTCAAAAATCCCCGCAGGCTGACACTCCCGGGAACCAGCATGATGATGCCCGGCAACCGGATCAGCGCACCGGGTTTTTGAACGACCCGCCCAAACAGATTCCCGGCGGCGGTCAGTGCCATGGCCGAGGCGAATACACCGGCCGGGCCACCCCAGGCATGGCCGGCATAACGCGCGATGACATAACCGGACATTGCCGCGGCCATGATCCATAAATAATCGCGCCGATTGGCCTTGAACAACACCGCAAACGCGTACGCGGCCACCAGCAGCGAGGCCCACTCCACCCATCCAGACTGCGGACGCAAGGCCGCCACCCGTGGGTGCAGGCCGACCAGCTGGGTCAGCGTCACCGCGATCACCGCGCCGACCGTGAGTTTGAGCACCGTAGTGACCGCACCGGCCAGGCGCGCAGTCCCGGACACCCAGTGCTGGCTGGCCAGCTCGTTGAATGCGTTGGTCAGCGACATGCCGGGCAGCAACACCACCAGCGAGGCGATGATCACCGTATTGAGGTTCAACGGCCCGACCAGCGAGGCCACCACTGCCGCCACTACGCCGGCCAGCAGCCCGGCCAGCGCTTCGCCGGCTTCCTTGGTCGCCGGCCGCTTGTCGGTGTACTGGGTCAGCAGGCCGATCGACATGCCGATGGCGCCGGCAGTGGCGATGTCCAGCCAGGGCAGCTTCCACAACCCGGCCACGCCGGCGGCGGCCAGCCCGAACGCCAGCACCTGCATGGTCTTGCCGCGCCGATCGACCTCCCGGTCCAACCGGCGCAAGGCGGTGTGCCCCTGGGCAATGCTCATGCGCCCATTGGCCACGCTGTCGGCCACGTAGTCGGCCACGCTGAGCTTGTACAGATCGTTCTCGCCCGGCGCGAGCCGGATCACCCGGGTGATGTCGCTGGAGCCGATCGCCTTGGTCGGGTCGCTGAAGCTCAGGATGATGCCGGTGGGGTTGGACCAGGGTTCGCAGTCCAGACCGAGTTTTTGCGACAGCCCGACCACTGCCGCCTCCAGGCGCTGCGCAGTGGTGCCATAGGAATGCAGGCGCCCGGCGATTTCCGATACGAAGGCGACGCGCTGGGCGTAGGTGGCGCTGGCGGACGGTAAGACGACGGTGGCAGCGGACATGCGTGGCGGGTCGGGCCGGAGAAACGCCGTGTGGCGAGGCCGCCAGTGTATGCCGCAGCGCGCGTGGCCGGCGCCCCGATTGCCGGGGGCAAGGCGATCGCCGCCGCCGCGTCCCCATCTTTCGCTCACGCCGGCCCTGTATGCTGGTGCCACGGACAGGCCACCCATGATCAAACCGCAACCTCCCCGCATCGAACAAGACTCGCAGGATCAGGCACAGATCCGCCTCGCCGGCAGTTGGGTCCTGGCGACCGCCCTGCCCCAGGCAGAACTGTTGCAGACCGTGCCCGATGGGGTGCGCCGCATCGACGCGCGCGGCATCGGGCAACTGGATTCGGCCGGCGTGCTGCAGTTGCTGCGCTTTGCCGGCCGCATGGGGCTCAAGGAAGACGCCATCGATTTCCGCGACGAGCACCAGGCACTGGTGTGCACCATCGAGGAACTCAACGACGAACGCCCCAAGCCCAAGCGCGATTACGGCTTCGTCGCCGCGCTGGACCGTCTGGGCCGCACCACCCATGGCGTCGGCCAGGGCATCCTGGAATTGAACAGTTTTCTCGGCGAGAACCTGGTCAAGATCATGCGGCTGATCCATGAGCCGCGCCGCTTCCGCCTGACCTCCACCGTGCACCACATGGAGCAGGTCGGTCTGGACGCGGTGCCGCTGGTGGTGCTGCTGTCCTACCTGGTCGGCGCGGTGATCGCGTTCCTGGGCTCGACCATCCTGCGCGACTTCGGCGCAGAGATTTACGTGGTGGAACTGGTGTCCATCGCCTTCCTGCGCGAGTTCGCGGTGCTGCTGACCGCCATCGTGCTGGCCGGACGCACCGCCAGCGCCTTCACCGCGCAGATCGGTGCGATGAAATCGCGCGAGGAAGTCGATGCCATCCGCACCCTCGGCCTGGACCCGATCGACCTGCTGGTGATCCCACGCCTGCTGGCGCTGATCTTCACCCTGCCGCTGCTGACCTTCATCGCGATGATCGCCGGCCTGGCCGGTGGCGTCACGGTGGGCGCGTTCGACCTGGACATCCCGCCGCAGATGTATCTGGCGCGCATGCACGAGACCATCCAGTTGCGGCACTTCCTGGTCGGCCTGTCGAAGGCGCCGCTGTTCGCGCTGGTGATCGGCCTGATCGGCTGCCTGGAAGGGCTCAAGGTCAGCGGCACCGCGCAGTCGGTGGGCGAACGCACCACCTCCTCGGTGGTGCAGACGATTTCCTTGGTCATCATCCTCGACGCGATTGCGGCGTTGTGGTTCATGAAGATGGGGTGGTGATGGAGCCGGGATTGGACATTCGGGATTTGGGATTCGTGCGGAGCAGGCGCAAAGCGCTTGCACTGGTATTCGGGAGAAAAGTGTTTTGACCAATCCCGAATCCCCACTCCCCAATCCCGCCCCAGAGGCCGACGACGAGCAACTGGCGATTTCAGTGCGCGGGCTCACCAACCGCTTCGGCAGCCAGACCGTGCACGAGGAACTGGATCTGGACGTGCGTCGCGGCGAGATCCTGGGCGTGGTCGGCGGCTCGGGCACCGGCAAGTCGGTGCTGATGCGCAGCATCCTGGGCCTGCGCGAGCCGGATGCCGGCAGCATCCACGTGCTGGGGGCGGATGCGCGTTCGGGCAGCTTCGCCGACCGGCAGCTGATCACCCGCAACACCGGCGTGCTGTTCCAGGACGGCGCGCTGTTCTCTTCCATGACCGTGGGCGAGAACGTGCAGGTGCCGCTGAAGGAACATCACGGCGAGTTCCCGGAGCGCTGGTATTTCGAGCTGGCGCTGCTGAAGATCAAGTTGGCCGGCCTGCCGGCCGATGCGTTGGACAAGCTGCCCTCGCAATTGTCCGGCGGCATGCGCAAGCGCGCGGGCCTGGCGCGTGCGCTGGCACTGGACCCGCCGCTGCTGTTCCTGGACGAACCCACTGCCGGGCTGGATCCGATCGGCGCGGCCGCCTTCGACCGCCTGATCCGTACCCTGCAGCAGGCCCTGGGCCTGACGGTGTTCCTGATCACCCACGACCTGGATACGCTGTACGCCATCTGCGACCGCATCGCCGTGCTGGCCGATCGCAAGGTGATCGCCAACGCGCCATTGGCCGAGGTCGAACAACTCGACCACCCCTGGATCCAGGAATACTTCCACGGTCCGCGCGCCCGCGCCGCACGCGCAGCCAAGACCGACTCCACCGAGACCGCCTGAGCATGGAAACCAAAGCCAATTACGTCCTGATCGGCGCCTTCACCATCGTGGCTGGCCTGGCCCTGCTGCTCTTCGGGCTGTGGGCCGCCAAGTACTCCTCCGACCGCACCTGGCAGCAATACCGGGTGGTGTTCCGCGAGGCGGTCACCGGCCTGTCGGTCGGCAGCCCGGTGCAGTACAACGGCATCGCAGTCGGCTCGATCACCGAGCTGACCCTGGCACCAAACGATCCGCGCCAGGTGGTCGCCCACGTGCGGGTGAATTCCACCACGCCGATCAAGAGCGACACCCGCGCCAAGCTGGCCATCACCAGCCTGACCGGCCCGTCGATCATCCAGCTCTCCGGCGGCACGCCCGAGGCGCCGTCGCTGACCACCATCGACAAGAGCGATGCGCCGATCATCCAGACCACGCCGTCGGCACTGCAGAACATCACCGACACCGCCAACCGCATCGTCGAACGCATGGACGAGATGCTCTCGGACAAGAACGTGGCGAGCATTTCGGCCACGCTGCAGAACCTGGAAAAGATCAGCGGCGGCATCGCCGATCGCGACGAAGGCATGCAGGCGCTGATCGTCAGCGCGCGCGATGCCGCACGCAATCTGGACACCACCCTGACCACCACCAACGGCACCATCAAGCGGCTGGATCAGAACCTGGTGCAGCAGCTGCCGGGCATCCTGAGCAAGCTCGATGCAACGTTGGTCAAGCTGGATTCGGCCGCCGGCAATGCCGACAACATCCTTGGCGAGAACCGCGCGGCCATCAACAGTTTTGCCAACGACGGGCTGGGCCAGCTCGGCCCCACGCTGACCGAATTGCGCGGCCTGATCCGCGACCTGCGCCGGGTCAGCGACAAACTGGACAACAACCCTGCGCGCTACCTGCTCGGCCGCGACGCACCCAAGGAGTTCGAACCGAAATGACTGCCATGCGCCTGTTGCGTCCCCTGCTGTGCATCTCGTTGCTGGCGCTGGGCGGCTGCTCGGTCCTGACCGGCGGCGACCAGAAGCCGGCCACGATCTACGCGCCCACCGTGCGCGTGACGCCGAATCCGTCCTGGCCGCAGGTCACCTGGCAGCTGGCCATCAGTAAGCCCAGCGCTGCGCGCGTGATCGACAGCCCGCGCATCAACGTGCGCCCGACGCCGGGCGAATTGCAGATCTACCACGGCGCCGGCTGGGCGCAACCGGCCACCGACATGCTGGAAGACAGCGTCGTGCGCGGGTTCGAGGACTCCGGCAAGATCGCGGCGGTCGCGCGCATCGGCACCGGCATCCGCTCGGACTACAAACTGGCGATCGACCTGCGCCGCTTCGAGTCCGATTACGCCGGCCAGCCGGTGCCATCGGCCACCATCGAACTCAACGCCAAGCTGCTGCACTCCTCGGATCAGCGCGTGGTCGCCTCGCGGACCTTCCTGGTCGCCCGCCCTTCCAGCGGCACCGATGTGGCAGCGGTTGCCGCGGCGTTCGAGCAGGCGCTGACCCAGGTCACCACCGACCTGGTGGGCTGGACGCTCACCACCGGGCAACAGGACAGTGCGGCGCTGCCACGCACACCGTAAGCCGGCACGTCGACCTGCAGCCTGGACGCATCTCACCCGGCATCAGATCCAGCACTTTGCACCGGCATCAGATCCAGCACTTTGCACGCGACGGGATCCACCCGCCTCCCTTCTCCCGCAAGCGGGAGAAGGTGGCGCGCAGCGCCGGATGAGGGCACGCAATGCCCCAAGCCTGATCTCACGCCTGCCGCGGAACACCGTCATCCTGCCGCAGCCGATGCAATCTGCCGAAAAGTCAGATTGATCCGCTCCCCCACCTGCCGCGCCGTGCGTGGCAGGGCGTGCTTGTAGCAGCGCTGGGTGTCGCCACCCATCAGCAGCAAATCGCCGTGCCCCAGTTCCAGCGTCTGCTTCAAGGCCGCATCGTCGCGATGTTTGAACGCAAAGCGTCGCGTTGCGCCCAGGCTCACCGAGGCAATCAACGGCTGGGCGCCCAACTCCGGCTCGTCGTCGCTGTGCCAGCCCATCGCATCATTGCCACTGCGATACCGATTGACCAGCACGCTATTGAACGGGCGGCCGGTGTCTTCCTGCAGACGAGCACGTAACGGCTGCAATGCGTCCAGCCACGGCTGCGGCGAAAACTGCGTGCCCGAATAGCGATAGCTTGCCTCCGGATCGCCGATCCAGCTGCTCAGGCGCGGCGAATCCACCACCCGCCCGAACATGCGGATGCGGTGCACCTCCCACTGCACCTGTGTCAGCAATGTCTGCAGCAGCGCATCGGCCGCCGCCGCCTGCAACCAGCCGCGCCACCACTGCACCTGCGCGCCCGGCAATGGGACCGGAATCTTCATCTCCGAACGCTAGCACGCAGGCCCCTGGCGGCGCTGTCCACGGCGGATGAATCGCAGCGATTTGCCGCCATCACATGCAATCCCGGAAAATGCGCACCAGCCATCGAGCCAACGGGAGCGGAGCAATGTCGGAAGCGGGAATCGGCGCGCAAGCGTCAGAGGCGGTCGAGCGTGACGTCATGGAATACGACGTCGTCACCGTCGGTGCCGGTCCGGCCGGGCTGTCGTTCGCGATCCGGCTCAAGCAGCTCAACCCCGAGCTGAGCGTCTGCGTGATCGAAAAATCCAGCACCATCGGCGCACACATCCTGTCCGGTGCGGTGATCGAGCCCGGCCCGCTGGATGCCCTGCTGCCGGGCTGGCGCGACAACCCGCCGCCGATCTGCGTGGCCGCCACCGACGACGAATTCTGGTTTCTCGGCAAGGACAGCGCACGCAAGTTCCCGGTGGTGCCGCCGGGCATGCGCAACCACGGCAACTTCATCGTCAGCCTGGGCGCGATGTGCGCCTGGCTCGCGCCGCAGGCCGAAGCGCTGGGCGTGGAGATCTACCCCGGCTTTGCCGCTGCCGAGACCCTGCATGACGACAGCGGCCAGGTGGTGGGCGTGCGTATCGGCGACATGGGCGTGGCCAAGGACGGGTCGCACAAGCCCGGCTACACCGCCGGCATCGACATCCGCGCCAAGGTCACCGTACTGGCCGAGGGCGCGCGCGGTCACCTGACCAAGCGGCTGCTCAAGCGCTTCGACCTCACTGCCGACAGCGACCCGCAAGGGTATTCGATCGGCATCAAGGAGCTGTGGCAGGTGCCCGAAGGCCGCGTTACGCCAGGCAAGATCGTGCACACCATCGGCTGGCCGGCCGACAATCGAACCTACGGCGGCAGCTTTCTGTATCACCTGGACAACAACCAGGTTGCGCTCGGCTATGTCAGCGGACTGGACTACGGCGACCCCGAATACCAGCCGTGGGAAGCCTTCCAGCAATGGAAGAACCACACACTGATCAAGTCGCTGCTGGAGGGTGGCAGCATCCTGTCGGCAGGCGCGCGCGCCATCGTCACCGGCGGCTGGCAGTCGCTGCCGAAGGTGGAGATGCCGGGTGCCCTGCTGATCGGCGACACTGCCGGCCTGCTCAACGTGCCCAAGATCAAGGGCACCCATCAGGCGATCCGCAGCGGCATGCTGGCGGCCGAGCATCTGGTGCAATCGCAGCTGGCCCCGCAGGGCTTCGACGCCAAGTTGCGCGCCTCCGATGCCATGGCCGAATTGAAGACCGTCCGCAATATCAAGCCCGGTTTCAAGAAGGGGCTGTGGTTCGGCCTGCTCAACGCCGCCTGGGAGACCGCCCTCAAGGGCGCCTCGCCATGGACCCTGAAGAACAAGCCCGACTGGTCGGCCCTGCGCAAGATCGGCGACTACGAACAACCCAAGCGCGACTACGTCAGCCGCGAGCTCGCCCCGCGCGACCGCCTGCAGGCGGTGTATTTCGCCGCCACCGAGCACGACGAAGACCAGCCGGTGCATCTGCAGGTGCTCGACACCAACATCTGCGCCACCCGCTGCGTGGAGGAGTACGACAACCCCTGCACCCGCTTCTGCCCCGCCAACGTCTACGAGATGGTCGCAGACACCGCCAGCCCCTCCGGCAAACGCCTGCAGATCAATGCCGCCAACTGCGTGCACTGCAAGACCTGCGACATCAAGGACCCCTACGAGATCATCAACTGGGTCACACCGGAGGGTGGTTCGGGCCCGAACTACCAGAATCTGTGAATTATCACGTATGAGCCAGTTCTTTTTTAAACGCCTCCGCACCATTGGTTACTACATGCTACGTGCTGGCTTTCGCGTAGTGCCAATTTCGGATGGCTTGCGTGACCGCTGTAGGAACTGGTTTCTTGAGAGATACACCGATTGGGTCCCGGCCCCTCTAAAGGGTCGAGCCGCAGAGATAGGCACCATGGCTCTGCGCCTGCTACAGCGAAGCGATGAAGCAGCGATCGGCCACACTCCCTACCGATACGATGTTCTGCCAGTGCCTATGCCAGCGACGTTGATCGCGTTCTATCTACCACAATTCCATCCGATTCCGGAAAACGACGCATGGTGGGGCAAAGGATTCACCGAATGGCGCAATGTCAGCCGCGCCTTACCGCAGTTCTATGGCCACATGCAGCCACGGATTCCTGCAGATCTCGGGTTTTACAATCTTCGGGACCGGAACGTTATGCGTCAGCAGGCCGAGCTAGCATCAGAGTACGGAATTGGCGCGTTTTGTTTTTACTTTTATTGGTTTGCGGGAAAAACGTTGCTTGAGGAGCCCGTACGCAAATGGCGCGATGATGCAAGCATCCCTTTGCCCTATTGTCTATGCTGGGCCAACGAGAATTGGGCCCGTCGTTGGGATGGGCGCAACGCCGATATCTTGATCGAACAGCAACATAGTCTTGAAGATGATCTAGCGTTCATTTCTCACGTTAGCACCTACCTCAGCGACCCTCGATACTTGCGTGTAGATGGGAAGCCACTGCTCCTCGTTTATCGCCCGAACTTGATGCCGGACCCTAGCGCAACTGCATTGCGGTGGCGCGAGTGGTGCATGACTCACGGCATTGGCGAAATTCACCTCGCATACGTCCAAGGATTCGAACGTCCTGACCCTCGGGATATCGGCTTCGATGCGGCAGTGGAATTTCCCCCAAACATGAGTTCTCCGCCGTCGTTATCTCAGGCGCAGCTGCTGATAAACCCTGATTTTTCAGGGGAAGTGTTGGATTGGCGTGCTCTCGCTGCCGAAATGGCGGCTAGGCCTTTACCGAAATACACGCTTTATCCGGGCGTAAATCCTGGTTGGGACAATGAGCCGCGTCGCTCTGGGAACGGCCGCGTGTATCACCACTCTTCGCCACGCGGCTATCAAGCATGGTTATCTCAGACCATTCACGAGCGGCTCGCAGCCGTTCCAGCCAGTAGGAACCTGGTATTTATCAATGCTTGGAACGAATGGGCAGAAGGTGCTGTGCTAGAGCCAGACGCGCGACTCGGTTATGCTTGGCTTGAGGCGACCCGTAGGGCGTTGCAACCGCGACGTCTGTGCAACGTACTACCTCATGTGATCATCCACGCTTGGTACGTTGATGTTCTAGAAGAACTTTTGATACAACTACGCGAAGCGGCATTCGATCATCACCTTATTATTACGACAACGGATAATAACCTCCTTGCAGTCAATCGCATCATCAAACTTCAGGGAATGGAGGCAGAGGTAGTAGTACATGAAAATCACGGTCGTGACATCCTGCCGTTTTTGAGGGTTGCAGATCGGCTTATCGATGCGGGTGTATCGGTGATACTCAAGTTACACACCAAGCGCTCCACACATCGCCGAGATGGCGATCAATGGCGACGAGATATGGTTAGCAGCCTGCTCGCCCGCGAACGTGTCAGGAGCATTATCGATGCATTTGATCAGCGGCCTAATTTAGGACTGGTTGCACCTGAAGGCCACATCCAGCCGCTGAGCTTCTATTGGGGAGCAAATGAGTCCGCAGTGCGGTCGCTAGCCACCCGGATAGGGATAACTCAACCAGACATAGGCTCTGCGAGCTTCGCATGCGGAAGCATGTTCTGGCTGCGCCTACAAGCAATTCAGCCAATTTTAGATTGTCATCTGCGACCAAGTGAGTTTGAAAAAGAAGCAGGTCAGGTAGACGGCACAATGGCACATGCAATTGAACGCCTACTAAGTCTCTCTACAATTGACAGAGGTTATGCATTAGCCAGTGCCGCCTCCATCGTCGGAGCCAAGGAACAGGCCCTGGCTCCGTACAAATACGCGCATAAAAGCTAGTTCAAGTCGCTGCCGTCAAAAACGGCACTCCTGTCTTAGCCCGCGCTTCCTTCTCACTTACCCCTTCTGCAATCTCCACCAGGATCAACCCGTCGGCAGTGACATCGAACACCGCCAGGTCGGTGATGATGCGATCCACCACGCCGACGCCCGTCAGCGGCAGGTCGCATTCGCGCAGGATCTTGTGGCTGCCGTCCTTGGCGACGTGCTCCATCAGCACCACCACGCGCTTGACGCCGGCCACCAGGTCCATCGCACCGCCCATGCCCTTGACCATCTTGCCGGGCACCATCCAGTTGGCCAGGTCGCCGCGGTCGGTGACCTGCATTGCGCCCAGGATCGCCAGGTCGATATGGCCGCCGCGGATCATCGCGAACGAATCGTGGCTGCCGAAATAACTGGCACCGGCGCGCGCGGTGACGGTCTGCTTGCCCGCATTGATCAAGTCCGCATCCACTTCGTCTTCGGTGGGAAACGGGCCGATGCCGAGCAGTCCATTCTCTGATTGCAGCCACACGTCCACGCCTTCCGGGATGTGGTTGGCCACCAGCGTCGGCAGTCCAATTCCCAAGTTGACGTAGGCGCCATCGGTCAGTTCGCGCGCCGCACGGGCGGCCATCTGGTCTCGGGTCCAGGCCATTACTGCTGTCCTTCGCGCACGGTGCGCTGTTCGATGCGTTTTTCCGGCGTAGCGTTGAGTACCAAGCGGTCGACGTAGATACCGGGTAGATGCACGTGGTCCGGGTCGATGGCGCCCAGCTCCACGATTTCTTCGACTTCGGCAATGCAGACACGACCGGCCATGGCGCAGGCCGGATTGAAATTGCGCGCCGTCTTGCGGAACACCAGGTTGCCCGCGGTATCGGCTCGCCACGCCTTGACCAGCGCGACGTCGGCCTGCAGTGCGGTTTCCAGCACATAGTGCTTGCCGTCGAATTCGCGGGTTTCCTTGCCCTCGGCCACGATCGTGCCGTAGCCGGTGGCGGTGTAGAACGCAGGAATTCCCGCACCGCCCGCACGCAGGCGCTCGGCCAGCGTGCCCTGTGGGTTGAACTCAAGCTCGAGCTCGCCAGCCAGATACTGACGCTCGAACTCCTTGTTCTCGCCCACGTAGGACGAAATCATCTTGCGAATCTGCCGCGTGGCCAATAATTGACCAAGCCCGAATCCATCGACCCCGGCGTTGTTGGAAATCACCGTCAACCCGCCCACCCCGCTGTCGCGCACGGCGGCGATCAGCGCCTCGGGGATCCCGCATAACCCGAAGCCGCCTACTGCCAGGGTCTGGCCATCGGCCAGCACGCCCTCGAGCGCCGCCTCGGCACCGGCGTAGCGCTTGCCAGCTGCCTTGTCACGTCCACCATTGCGCATCACCGCCCTCACCTCGCTGATGTGAAGCGGCCATTCTATCCGCTGACTGTTCCCTGTCCTCGGTCGCAATTCCGCCACACCCAAGACACGGCGCACCCGCTAAACTCGGGTGTCCCCCACCCCAGGAATTGCCCATGACGCTACCCGCCTTCAAGGCCTACGACATTCGCGGCCGCGTGCCGGATGAACTCAACGAGGACTTGGCCCGCCGCATTGGTGTGGCACTGGCGGCGCAGCTGGATCAGGGGCCGGTGGTCCTGGGCCACGACGTGCGCCTGGCCAGCCCGGCGCTGCAGGAAGCGCTCTCGGCCGGCCTGCGCGCCAGCGGCCGCGAGGTCATCGACATCGGCCTGTGCGGCACCGAGGAGGTCTATTTCCAGACCGATTACCTCAAGGCCGCCGGCGGCGTCATGGTCACTGCCAGTCACAACCCGATGGACTACAACGGCATGAAGCTGGTCCGCGAGCAGGCGCGACCAATCAGTTCCGATACCGGCCTGTTCGCCATCCGCGACACCGTCGCGGCCGATACCGCCGCACCCGGCGAGCCCACAGCCGCCGAGCAGAGCCGCACCGACAAGACTGCCTACCTGGAGCACCTGCTCAGCTACGTGGACCGCAGCACGCTCAAGCCGCTCAAGCTGGTGGTCAATGCCGGCAACGGCGGCGCCGGCCTGATCGTGGATCTGCTTGCGCCGCATCTGCCGTTCGAGTTCGTCCGCGTGTTCCATGAGCCCGATGGCAACTTTCCCAACGGCATCCCCAACCCGCTGCTGCCGGAAAACCGCGACGCCACCGCCAAGGCGGTCAAGGACCACGGCGCCGATTTTGGTATCGCGTGGGACGGCGACTTCGATCGTTGCTTCTTCTTCGATCACACCGGCCGCTTCATCGAAGGCTATTACCTGGTCGGCCTGCTCGCACAAGCCATCCTGGCCAAGCAGCCGGGCGGCAAGGTCGTGCACGACCCGCGCCTGACCTGGAACACGGTCGAGCAGGTCGAAGAAGCCGGCGGCATTCCGGTGCTGTGCAAGAGCGGCCACGCCTTCATCAAGGAAAAGATGCGCAGCGAGAACGCCGTTTATGGCGGCGAAATGAGCGCGCACCACTACTTCCGTGAATTCGCCTACGCCGATTCCGGCATGATTCCATGGTTGCTGATTGCCGAGCTGGTGTCGCAGTCCGGTCGTTCGCTGGCCGATCTGGTCGAGGCGCGCATGCAGAAGTTCCCCTGCAGCGGCGAGATCAACTTCAAGGTGGCCGATGCCAAGGCCGCGGTTGCCCGCGTGATGGAGCACTACGCCGATCTGTCGCCGGAGCTGGACTACACCGATGGCATCAGCGCGGACTTTGGCCAATGGCGCTTCAACCTGCGCAGCTCCAATACCGAGCCGCTATTGCGTCTGAACGTGGAAACCCGCGGCGATGCCGCATTGCTGGAAAGCCGTACGCAAGAGATTTCCGATCTGCTGCGCGGCTGATTTACCCTCCTCCCCCACTTTGACGCACTGGAGTTTCCCCCGCTCATGAGCGACGTCCTTCCGATTATCTTGTCCGGCGGCTCCGGCACGCGCCTGTGGCCGCTGTCGCGCGAGTCCTATCCCAAGCAATTCCTGCCGCTGGTCGGCGACAAGAGCATGTTGCAGGCCACCTGGCTGCGCGCGGCTCCCGTTGCAGGCCATGCTCCCATCGTGGTGGCCAACGAGGAGCACCGCTTCATGGCCGCCGAGCAGCTGCAGCAGCTCGGAGTCAAACCTTCTGCCATCCTGCTTGAACCCAAAGGCCGCAATACTGCCCCGGCAATTGCAGTCGCAGCCTTGGAAGCCAGCCGCGATGGCGCCGACCCCTTATTGTTGGTCCTGCCCTCAGATCACGTCATCCAGAACGAAGCTGCGTTCCAGGCAGCGGTGACAGTGGCAGTCGCTGCCGCAGAGCAAGGCAAGCTGGTGACCTTCGGCATCAAGCCGACCGCACCGGAAACCGGCTACGGCTACATCAAGGCCAGTTCGGGCACCGGTGCGAGCACGGTCGAACGCTTCGTCGAGAAGCCCGACCTGGCAACCGCGCAAGGCTACCTGGCCAGCGGCGAGTACTACTGGAACAGCGGCATGTTCCTGTTCCGTGCTTCGCGATACCTGGAAGAACTGCGCAAGTTCCATCCGGCCATTGCCGATGCCTGCCAGACCGCGTGGCAGAACGGCAAGCGCGACGCCGACTTCACCCGCCTGGACAAGGACGCCTTCGCAGCAAGCCCGTCGGATTCGATCGACTACGCGGTGATGGAAAAGACCGCCGATGCGGTCGTAGTGCCGTTGGATGCCGGCTGGAACGACGTCGGCTCGTGGTCGTCGCTGCTGGACGTGTCCGAGCAGGATGGCCAGGGCAACGCGCATCATGGCGATGTGATCCAGCTGGATTGCCGCAACACCTACGCCTATGGTTCGCGCCTGATCGCCATGGTCGGCCTGGAAGACGTCGTCGTCGTCGAGACGCCGGATGCCGTACTGGTCGGCCACCGTGATCGCATCCAGGAAGTGAAGGATGTGGTCGGCCGGATCAAGTCCGACGGTCGCTCCGAGGCCACCTGGCATCGCAAGGTGTATCGCCCGTGGGGCGCCTACGACTCGATCGACATGGGCCAGCGTCACCAGGTCAAGCGCATCACCGTCAAGCCCGGTGCCGTGCTGAGCCTGCAGATGCACCACCACCGCGCCGAACACTGGATCGTGGTGAGCGGCACTGCCGAAGTCACCCGTGGCGAGGAAGTGCTGCTGCTGACCGAAAACCAGAGTACCTACATCCCGCTGGGCGTCACGCATCGCCTGCGCAACCCGGGCAAACTGCCGCTGGAACTGATCGAAGTGCAGTCCGGCAGCTATCTGGGCGAAGACGACATCGTGCGTTTCGAGGACACCTACGGCCGCGCCTGATCGCGCACTTCACGTAGACGGCAACATCGACGGCGGCCAATGGCCGCCGTTTTGCGTTATCCCTGTCTCGCTTCGATCACAACACGCTGCGCAGGCAGGTCACAGGTCGCCTGCTTCCGCAGGCTGCATCGCACGTGGATGCGACCGGGCAATGCCACTGCCGCCCCGTGGCGTTCGCCTGCAAGGCCGCGAACGGCCCCGTAGCCCAAGACAACATCATGGATGGCCTGGACGAGTGGCATTTGCCACCCGCCAGACGCAGGGCCTGCCCGACTCAGTTGTCGCCGAACAGGTCGCGCGTATAGACCTTGCCCTGCACGTCCTGTAGCGCGTCGGCCATGCGGTTGCTGATGATGACGTCGGCCTCGCGCTTGAAGGCCTCCAGATCGTTGACCACGCGCGAGCGGAAGAACTCCGGCTCGCTCAGCGTCGGTTCGTACACGATGACGTCCACGCCCTTGGCCTTGAGGCGCTTCATCACCCCCTGGATGCTGGACGAACGGAAGTTGTCCGACCCCGCCTTCATAATCAACCGGTAGATGCCGACGACCTTGGGATTGCGCCGCAGCACGTCGGCGGCAATGAAGTCCTTGCGGGTGGTGTTGGAATCGACGATCGCCCGGATGATGGTCTGCGGCACGCTCTGGTAGTTGGCCAGCAACTGCTTGGTGTCCTTGGGCAGGCAGTAGCCGCCGTAGCCGAAGGACGGATTGTTGTAGTGGCTGCCGATGCGCGGATCCAGGCAGATGCCCTCGATGATCTGGCGGCTGTCCAGCCCATGGGTGAGCGCGTAGGTGTCCAGTTCGTTGAAGTAGGACACCCGCATCGCCAGGTAGGTGTTGGCAAACAGCTTGATCGCCTCGGCCTCGGTCGGCTCGGTGAACAGCACCGGCACGTCGAGCTTGAGCGCGCCTTCCTGCAGCAGCCGCGCGAAGGTTTCCGCGCGCGCCGAGCGCTCGCCGACGATGATCCGCGACGGGTACAGGTTGTCGTACAACGCCCGCCCTTCGCGTAGGAATTCGGGCGAGAAGATGATGTTGTCGGTACCGAACTGCGCGCGCAGCTTGGCCACGTAGCCGACCGGAATGGTCGACTTGATCACCATCGTCGCCTGCGGGTTGATCTCCAGTACCTTGGCGATCACGACCTCGATCGAGCGGGTGTTGAAGTAATTGGTATCCGGATCGTAGTCGGTGGGTGTGGCGATGATCACGAATTCTGCGCCGGCGAATGCCTCGTTGGCGTCGAGCGTGGCCTTGAAGTTCAGGCCGCCCTCGGCCAGCGCAGCCTCGAGCTCCTTGTCGACGATCGGCGAGCGGCCTTCGTTGAGCAGCTTGACCTTGGCCTCGACGATGTCCAGCGCCACGACCTCATGGTGCCTGGCGAGCAACACGCCATTGGACAGACCGACATAGCCGGTACCCGCGACAGCGATCTTCATTGGGATTCCTTGCGATTTTTGGAAGGGGGGAGGAGGCAGCGCGCTGCGCGCAGGTCGTGGCGTGATGACGGTACGGCCGAGCCCGTCATGGGCCGGCGCGCCCGCTGGGGGACACGCGAAAACCTGCACGGTGCCAACCGATGCGACGTAGCGCACACACATGCACGCATCCAGCCCATGCATCACGCATCGCATCCGCTTCAGCGGCACATCCACGTTGGCCACGACCTGCGCAGAGCAGGTCGCCGGCCTGGCGCGGACCAGTCACCGATGGTAGCCGAAGCGAGAGGCAAGCTATGAGTCGGTGCTGAAGCCGCACCGATCTATGCCGCTATTGAAGCCGCTCAACCCTGGGCGAGCGTGTCCAGCACCTGGCTCAGTCCATCCTGCCAGTCGGGCAGGCGGACGCCGAACGTGTCCTGCAGGCTGTGGGTATCCAGCCGCGAATAGGCCGGGCGCGTGGCCGGCGTTGGATAGTCGGCGGTGGTGATCGCCTCCACGCGCGGCGCACGGGCAATCAGCCCGCGCGCGTGCGCCTGGGCGAAGATGGCTTCGGCGAAGCCGTGCCAGCTGGTCTCCCCGGTGGCGGTCAGATGCCACAGACCGGAGGGTTCACCGGGCTGGCGCAGCGCGTGCGCCGTGATGTCAGCGATCAACGCCGCCGGCGTTGGCGTGCCGATCTGGTCGGCGACCACGCGCAGCACGTCGCGCTCGGCTCCCACGCGCAGCATCGTGCGCAGGAAATTGTTCCCGTGCGCGGCGTAGACCCAGGCGGTGCGGAAGATCAGATGCCGGCCGCCGGCCGCCTGCACCGCCTGTTCGCCAGCCAGTTTGCTCTGCCCGTAGACGCCGAGCGGCGCGGTGGCGTCGTCCGGCCGATAGGGGCGAGTGCCCTGCCCATTGAAGACGTAGTCGGTCGAATAATGGACCAGCGGCACGCCGGCGCGCGCGCACCACTGCGCAATGACCGCCGGCGCCTCGGCATTGGCACGGAAGGCCGCATCACGCTCCTGCTCGGCACGATCGACGGCGGTGTAGGCAGCCGCATTGACGACGCGGGTGGGCGCAAGGTGATCCAGCAATTCGCTCAGGCGATGCGGTGCGTCGAAGTCGGCCATCTCACACGCGGTACCGTCCGGCAACCGACCACTGCGGGTTGTGGCAAGGATCGGACCATCGCCTGCCAATGCGCGCAGCAATTCCGTGCCGACCTGTCCATTGGCTCCCAGTACCAACGTCGTCATGGTGCAAAGACCGGCAGACGCTCGCCCGGCACATCTGCCAGGAAAGGTGCTGCGGCATCCTTGGCCGAGAGCACCGGATCGCTGATCGGCCAGTCGATGCCGATCGCCGCATCGTCCCAACGCACGCCCGCATCTGCTTCCTTGACGTAGACGTCAGTGCACAGATAACTGAACACTGCACGCTCCGACAGCACAGCAAACCCATGGGCGAAGCCTTCCGGAATCCAGAACTGCTTCTTGTTTTCCGCGCTCAGTACAACCGCCGCCCACTGCCCGAAGGTTGGCGAGCCGTGGCGAACATCCACAGCAACGTCATAGACCTCACCTTCCAGAACGCTGACCAGCTTGCCCTGCGGACGCGGCCACTGGTAGTGCAAGCCACGCAGTACGCCCTTGGCGGAGGTCGACACGTTGCTCTGCACGAACCGGGTCGGCAGATTGTGCTGACCAAAGCGCTCGGCATTCCACGTCTCGAAGAAGTATCCGCGCTCGTCGCCGAACACCGCCGGCTCGATCACCACACAGCCAGCCAACTTCGTTTCAATCACCTTCATGGAACAACTCCTCTCACAGCCAATTCGTGCAGATACTTACCGTAGTCGTTCTTGCGCAATGGCGCAGCCAGTCGCTCCAGTTGTTCGGCATCGATCCAGCCATGCCCAAAGGCAATCTCCTCCGGGCAACACACCTGCAAACCCTGACGCATCTGGATGGTTTCGATGAAATTGGCTGCCTCGTGCAACGACTGGTGCGTGCCGGTGTCCAACCACGCATAGCCGCGCCCCAAGGGCTCGAGATGCAGGTCGCCGGCATCGAGATAACAGCGATTGAGATCGGTGATCTCCAGCTCGCCGCGCGGCGAAGGCGTCAAGGCAGCGGCATAATCGCTGGCCTTTCCGTCATAGAAATACAGACCGGTCACTGCATAATTGGAACGCGGTTTTTCCGGCTTTTCGGCAATGTCGATCACCTTGCCGTGCTGGTCGAACTCGGCCACGCCGTAACGCTCGGGATCATTGACCCAATATCCGAAGACCGTCGCCCCCTGCTCACGCGCATCCGCGCGACGCAGCGTGTCGGTCAGACCATGACCATGAAAGATGTTGTCGCCCAATACCAGGCAGCTCGGCTTGCCATCGACGAACTCGCGACCGATCAGATAGGCCTGCGCCAGACCGTCAGGGCTGGGCTGCACGGCATACTGAATATTGACGCCCCACTGAGAGCCGTCGCCCAGCAGCGACTGGAATAGCGCCTGCTCGTGCGGCGTATTGATAATCAGAATGTCGCGGATACCCGCGAGCATCAGCACGCTCAGCGGGTAGTAAATCATCGGCTTGTCGTACACCGGCAGCAGCTGCTTGCTGACGCCCTTGGTGATCGGATACAAACGCGTGCCGGAACCGCCCGCGAGGATGATGCCTTTACGTTGAGTCATGAGAGCGTCCTTGGAGGTCCGCACAGCATGTACGGACGCTAAGATGAGTATCAGGCGGTGGCGCCAATGCGTTGCAGGCGATAGCTTCCGTCAAGCACGCCCTGCACCCACACTTGATTGGTCAGATACCACTCGACCGTCTGCGCGATGCCCTGCTCGAAGGTGTAGGCAGGCTCCCAACCCAGTTCGTTCTTCAACTTCGACGCATCGATCGCGTAACGACGGTCGTGCCCAGGCCGGTCGGTGACATGGGTGATCTGGCTTGCCCGCGGCTTGCCGTCGTCGCGTGGACGATGCTGATCCAGCAGCGCACAGATGGCCTGCACGACCTCGATGTTCTGGCGCTCGGAGTTACCGCCCACGTTGTAGGTCTCGCCGACCTTTCCCTTGGCCAGCACGGTGCGGATCGCCTCGCAGTGGTCGCTGACGAACAACCAGTCGCGCACCTGCTTGCCATCGCCATACACCGGCAACGGTTCGCCGGCCAGCGCCTTGGCGATCACCAGCGGAATGAGCTTTTCCGGGAAGTGGTACGGCCCGTAATTGTTCGAGCAATTGGTGGTGAGCACCGGCAGCCCATAGGTGTGATGGAACGCGCGCACCAGATGGTCGGAGGCCGCCTTGGATGCCGAGTACGGAGAATTGGGCGCATACGGCGTGGTCTCGGTGAACTTGCCGGTCTCGCCCAGCGTGCCATAGACCTCGTCGGTGGACACATGCAGGAACCGAAAGGCCTCGCGACGCGCGTCCGGCAGCGCTTTCCAGTAATCGCGCACGGCCTCGAGCAATGCCAGGGTGCCGACCACGTTGGTCTGGATAAACGCGCCAGGACCTTCGATCGAGCGATCCACATGGCTTTCGGCAGCGAAATTCAGCACTGCGTCCGGCTGATGTTCCTGCAGCAGGCTGGCCACAAGCGCGCCGTCGCCGATGTCGCCCTTGACGAAGACATGGTCGGCATTGCCTTCCAGCGACGCCAAGGTATTCAGGTTTCCCGCATAGGTGAGCGCGTCAAGATTAATCACGCGGATCCCGCGCGCGACTGCCTCAAGAACAAAATTTCCGCCGATAAAGCCGGCCCCGCCGGTTACTAGCCAAGTCGCCACTGTCTACCCCTCCTGGTCGCGCGCGCAGCGCTGCGTTCTCAAACCACACAGGATATACGGTCGGAGCAATCCCAGGCCCAAACGACACGCGCAAGCGTTGCACTGCACCATCCATACGCCATCGCATGGTGCGCCCTGCCCGGTTAGAATGGCCCCACTCCCGAGCCTGCCGCCGCGGCCGGGCCTTCCCGCAACAGCTGAAGGATCTCGTACACGATGAAAATCCTCGTCGCCTACAAGCGCGTGGTGGACTACAACGTCCGCATTCAGGTCAAGCCGGATGGCTCCGGCGTGGTGACCGAGGGCGTCAAGCTCTCGCCCAACCCGTTTGACGAAATCGCCCTGGAAGAGGCGCTGCGCCTGCGCGACGCCGGCATCGCCACCGAGGTGGTGGTCGCCACCCTGGCGCCAGCCGATGCGGCCGCGCATCTGCGCAATGGGCTGGCCATGGGCGCCAACCGCGCCATTCACGTGGTCACCGACGCGGCGATCCAGCCGCTGACCGCTGCACGCGCACTGCTCAAGCTGGTGGAGAAGGAACAGCCGGACCTAGTCATCCTGGGCAAGCAGGCCATCGACGACGACGCCAACCAGACTGGCCAGATGCTGGCCACCCTGTGGGGCCGCCCGCAGGCGACCTTCGCCGGCAAGCTCGTCGTTGCCGATGGCAAGGCCACGGTGACCCGCGAGGTGGACGCTGGCCTGGAAACGCTGGAGGTGGACCTGCCGGCGGTGATCACCACCGATCTGCGCCTGAACGAGCCGCGCTTCATCAAGTTGCCCGACATCATGAAGGCCAAAAGCAAGCCGCTGGAAACGCTGGCGTTTGCCGATCTCGGGGTCGCGGCGCATGACAGCTTGACCACTACCCACTATGCGGCGCCGTCCAAGCGCAGCCGTGGTGTGATGGTCAAGGATGCCGCCGAGCTGGTGGCCGCACTCAAGCAGAAGGGGTTGCTGTAATGGCCAAGGTTCTCATCGTTGCCGAACATCTCAACGGCCAGCTCAATGCGGCTACTGCCAAGACCCTGAGCGCCGCGCAGGCGATCTCGGCCGACTCCATCGATGTGGTCGTGCTGGCCGCCGACCCGACCGGCGTTGCCGCACAGGCCGCGCAGCTGGCCGGCGTCGCGCGCGTATTGACCGTGGCCAACGCGGCCAACGAACACGCCATCGCGCAGGTGCTGGGACCGCAGATCGCCCAACTGGCCGGTCAGGGCTACACCCATGTCTTCGGCCCCTCCACCACCTTTGGCAAGGATCTGATGCCGGTCGTGGCGGCATTGCTGGGCGTCAACCAGATCTCCGATCTGATGACCGTCGAAGACGCGTATACCTTCAAGCGTCCGATCTATGCGGGCAACGCCATCATCACCGTCAAGGCCCCGGCCGACCAGATCGTGGTTGCGACCATTCGTAGCGCGTCGTGGCCGGAGGCCGCCAAGGGCGGAAGTGCGGCGGTCGAATCCGTCTCGGTTGACGCCACGCTGCCGACCCACAGCCGCTTCGTCGGCCTGGCCGCAGGCAGCTCCGATCGCCCGGACCTGCAGAGCGCCAAGCGCGTGGTCTCCGGCGGCCGCGGCGTCGGCTCGGCGGAGAACTTCCAGCACATCTACAGCCTGGCCGACAAACTCGGCGCCGCCGTGGGCGCCTCGCGCGCCGCGGTCGATGCCGGCTACGTGCCCAACGAGCTGCAGGTCGGCCAGACCGGCAAGATCATCGCCCCCGAGCTCTATGTGGCGATCGGCATCAGCGGGGCAATCCAGCACCTGACCGGCATCAAGGACGCCGGCACGATCGTGGCGATCAACAAGGACCCGGAGTCGCCGATCTTCGAGATTGCCGACATCGGGTTGGTGGGGGATTTGTTCGCCCTGCTGCCGGAGCTGGAGGCTGCGCTGGGCTGAGGCCCTTCTGCTGCAATGGATTCACCTTCGCCACCCAGCATTGGCAGTGCCGCAAGATTGCGGCACCGCCTGGATTATCTGGCCGCCTTCGTGTTGCTGCTGTGCGCGGGGTACGTCGCCGTCTTGGTCTGGGTGGACCACGGAAACGGGACGTTTTCGCGGCTGAGCGAAGTCTGGCAGTCGATGGCGCTCGCCATCGTGCCCGTCTCCATCACGTATCTGTTCCGGTACTGGCGGTGGCACTGGCTCCTCCGCCGCAAGGGGCATCACGTACCAGTACTACCTGGCCTGGCTGGCTATCTGGCGGGCTTTGCCCTGACAGCAACGCCCGGCAAGGCCGGCGAACTGATGCGGATCCGCTATTTCGCGCGCATGGGCATTCCGGCCGAGCGCACGCTGGGCGTCTTCATCTTCGAGCGCGCGTCTGATCTGCTGGTCATCCTGTCGCTGTCCTTGTTGGCCGCGTCGGTGTTCCCCACCCTGGGCACCCTAGTGGCGCTGGTGCTGGGATTTGTCTGTGTGTTGTTCGGCGCGGCGGCATGGCCTGCACTCTTGAATAGCCTGTCACGCGTGAGCGAACGCCTTCCCGGCCGCTGGTTGCGACGCCTGGCCCGCTTCGGCCTTGTAGCCGCATTGGAGCTGCGTAGTTGCCTGGATCTGCGCGCGTTCGGGCAAAGCATGTTCGCCGGATTCGTCGCCTGGGGACTGACATCGGCTGTGTTCGTGAGCCTGTGCGCTGGTATGGGCTTGCAGCTGAACCCCATGGTCGCGCTCGGTATCTATCCACTTGCGATGCTGATCGGCGCATTGTCGTTCGTTCCCGGTGGGGTCGGCACCACCGAACTAGCCATCGTATTGATGCTCAATCGGCTTGGGATCTCTACCCCGGACGCAATTGCGGCCGCCGTCGCGGCGCGCTTGGTCACGCTCTGGTACGCCATTGTCGTCGGTGCTGCGGCCATGCTGATCGCAGAATTTGCATCGCGGGAAGAAGCGGGTTGATCGACTAGGTATAATCGCGGCCCCGCAATGGATCGCCAGGCAGTCGATGTCCGCCCCTACCATCAGCTCCACCCGTCCGGCGGTTTCTGGACGCGCCCTTTGCGTGGATCTGGATGGCACGCTTTTGAATTCCGACATCCTCTACGAATCGGTGCTAGCCCTACTGGCGCGAAATCCGCTGTACCTGTTCCTGCTGCCGCTGTGGCTGTTGCGTGGCAAGGCGGCGCTGAAGCGGGAACTTGCCTCTCGCGTCGTCCTGCCTGCGGAGACCCTGCCCTATAACCACCAGGTGCTGGAGCTGCTGCGCGCCACGACACAGCGCCCGCGCGTGCTGTGTACTGCGTCCGACGCACTCTTGGTGAAGCCTATTGCAGACCATCTGGGCCTGTTCGAGCAGGTGATCGCCAGTGATGGCAAACGCAATCTGTCTGGTCGCAACAAGGCGGACGTGCTGGTCGACGCCTTTGGTCAGGGCAATTTCGATTACGCAGGCAACGGCAGTGTGGATTTGCACGTGTGGGAAAAGGCCGGTGGCGCCTGGGTCGTCAACAATGGCGCCACGCTCGCCCGGGCCGCAGCGCAGCGCACCACGGTGCATGCGCATTGGCCGGCACCACCGCGTGCCCGTGCATGGCTGAAGGCGTTGCGCCTGCATCAGTGGCTGAAGAATCTGCTGGTATTCGTTCCCTTGCTGACCGCGCACCGCTTCCTGGATCTGGCATCGGTGTTGCAGTCCGCGCTTGCGTTAGTGGCGTTCGGCCTATGCGCCTCCGGCGTCTATGTGCTCAACGATCTGCTGGACCTGACGCCTGATCGCCAGCACCCGCGCAAGCGAAAGCGCCCGTTTGCGGCAGGTCGGCTTCCTCTCTTGCAGGGTCTGCTGGTCGCCCCTGCGCTGACCGTCGCCGGGCTGCTGCTGTCGCTGGCATGCAGCATCGAGTTCACCCTGGTATTGCTTGCCTACTACGTCATGACCTTGGCGTATTCGCTGCGCTTGAAGCGCATCGTGATGATCGATGTCGTCCTGCTCGCAGCGCTCTACACCGTACGCATCATCGGCGGCGCCATGGCGATCGGCGTCGAACTGTCGTTCTGGCTGCTCGCCTTTTCGATGTTCATGTTCCTGTCGCTGGCCCTGCTCAAGCGCTACACCGAACTGCATGCCATGTTGAGCAGCGGCAAGACCAGGGCCAGCGGTCGCGCCTATTCGGTGGAGGATCTCTCGCTGCTGCAATCCATGGGCGCGGCGGCTGGCTACATCGCGGTGATGGTGATGGCGCTGTACATCAACAGTCCCGAGAGCGTGGAGCTGTACCGCAATCCCAAGTTGCTCTGGCTGGTGTGTCCGGTGCTGCTGTATTGGGTGAGCCGGGTCTGGATCATCGCCCATCGCGGAGAGATGCACGACGACCCGATCGTGTTCGCTGCCACCGATCGCGTGAGCCAGATCGTCGTCGTGCTGTGCGGGTTGTTCGCCCTGAGCGCCATCTGATGGCAGCGGGGCAGTCCTGGGGACGCTATCCCAAAGCACAGCAGACGCTGCTACCGATCCACGATCGCGTGGCAAGCCTGCCGGTATTTGATGGCTTTGCCCTGCCCCGTGGCAATGGACGTAGTTATGGCGACAGCTGCCTGAACCCGGATGGTGCACTGCTGTGCGCACGCGGGCTCGATCGATTTATCGCCTTTGATCCGGGCAATGGCGTCCTGCGCTGCGAGGCAGGCGTCACCCTTGCCGACATCATCGAGCTGGTGTTGCCGCAAGGCTGGTTTCTGCCCGTGACGCCCGGCACGCGCTACGTCACCGTAGCCGGTGCAATCGCCAACGACGTGCATGGCAAGAACCACCATCGCACCGGCAATTTTGGCCATCATGTGCGCGCGTTCGAGCTGTTGCGCAGCGACGGCGAACGGCGGCTGTGCACCCCGGACGACGCCGATCACTGGTTTGCTGCCACGGTAGGAGGGCTGGGTCTGACCGGCCTGATCACATGGGCCGAAATTCAGTTGCGCCGCGTCGGCAGTCCCGCGCTGGAAGCAGAGAATGTCCGCTTCGGCTCGCTCGGCGAGTTCTTCGAGTTATCGGCGGCATCTGCCGACAGCCACGAGTACAGCGTGGCCTGGATCGATTGCCTGGCAAGCGGCAAGTCACGCGGACGCGGGCACTTTACTCGCGCTGATCATTGCACCGGACTTGCCCAAGAGCGACCGACAACGCCAGGCGCAGGCTTGTCTATGCCTGTCACGCCACCGATTTCGTTGGTAAACAAGTTATCTCTGCGGCCTTTCAACGCGCTTTATTACTGGCGCCAGCCCGCTCCGCGCAAACGCTTCGTCAGCCACCTGTTGCCCTTTTTCTACCCGCTGGACGGCATCCGTGACTGGAACCGCATGTACGGCCCGTCCGGCTTTCTGCAATATCAATGTGTATTACCGCCTGCAGCCGCACGGGACGGGGTCGACGCGCTACTTGCCGAGATCGCGCGTAGCGGCAGCGGCTCTTTCCTGGCAGTGCTGAAAGAGTTCGGCAACACGCCCTCCATCGGCATGCTGTCTTTCCCGAGGCCGGGGACGACGTTGGCGCTGGACTTTCCCAATACCGGTCCTGACGTCTTCCGCCTGCTTGAGCGACTGGACCGCATCGTCGACGAAGCCGGCGGTGCTCTGTACCCTGCCAAGGACGCACGTATGACAGCGCAGTCGTTTCAGCGTGCCTATGGCCGCTGGCGCGAGTTCGGCAGCTATCTCGACCCACGTTTTTCTTCCGGCTTCTGGCGCCGGGTCACGGAGTAGACATGCAACGCGTCCTTATTATCGGGG
This sequence comes from Xanthomonas sp. NCPPB 1068, assembly GCF_041479385.2. Taxonomy (NCBI): domain Bacteria; kingdom Pseudomonadati; phylum Pseudomonadota; class Gammaproteobacteria; order Lysobacterales; family Lysobacteraceae; genus Xanthomonas; species Xanthomonas sp. NCPPB 1068. The sequence continues at coordinate 3,992,822 of NZ_CM192986.1, forward strand.
CCACCTCGGCCATTGCCGAAGCAACCGCCCGACGCTACGCCGCACGCGGGGCGGCCATCCACCTGCTCGGCCGGCAGGCCGCGCGCCTGGAAACAATTGCGGCTGACCTCACCACCCGCGGCGCGCGAAGCAGCATTGGCGTGCTGGATGTCAACGACAATGCGCATCATGGCGAAGTTCTGGATGCAGCCTGGGCTGCCTTGGGCGGTGTCGATGTCGCGTTGATCGCACACGGCACGCTGCCGGATCAGGCTGCGTGTGACGCGTCGGTAGAACTGTCGCTGCGCGAATTCGCCACCAACGGCACCTCCACGATTGCGCTGTGCGCAGCGATTGTGACGCGACTGACGTCGGGTGCCACGCTGGCCGTCATTTCTTCTGTGGCGGGCGATCGCGGCCGAGCCAGCAACTACCTTTATGGCAGTGCCAAGGCCGCCGTGACCGCCTACTTGAGCGGCCTGGGACAACGCCTGCGCCCGCAAGGCATCAACGTCCTCACGATCAAGCCGGGCTTCGTCGACACCCCCATGACTGCGGCCTTCAAAAAGGGCGCACTGTGGGCGAAGCCGGACCAGATTGCCAAGGGGATACTCAGCGCGGTGGACAGCCGTCGCGCTGTGGCTTACCTGCCTGGTTTCTGGTGGGTAATCATGCTGGTAATCAAGAACATCCCGGAATTCATTTTTCGCAGGATCAAGCTCTGACATGACGGACAAACACGCCAAGATCGTCATCACCGGCGCCGCGGGCCTGGTCGGCCAGAACCTAATCGTCGAACTCGAACAGCAGGGCTACACCCAGTTGGTAGCAATCGACAAACACGCGCACAACCTGCAGATCCTGCGCGAGCTGCACCCGGCCGTGCGCGTGGTGCAGGCAGACCTTGCCGAGCCCGGCGACTGGGCACGCGAGTTCGGGGGTGCAGCCTGTGTCGCCCAATTGCACGCGCAGATCACCGGCAAGACCACTGACCTATTCACCCGCAACAATCTGACTGCGACCGCGCACGTGCTCGATGCCTGCCGCGCGGCGGAGGTGCCGTATCTGGTGCACATCAGCTCCTCTGTGGTGAACTCGGTGGCCAAGGACGACTACACCAACACCAAGCGCGCACAGGAAGAGATGGTGGTCGCCAGCGGCCTGCGCCACTGCGTGCTACGCCCAACCCTGATGTTCGGCTGGTTCGATCCCAAACACCTCGGTTGGCTGTCGCGCTTCATGGCCAGGACGCCGGTGTTCCCGATTCCGGGCGATGGCCGCTTCATGCGCCAGCCGCTGTACGAGCGCGACTTCTGCCGTTGCATCGCCAAGTGCATCGAACGCGAGCCCGACGGCGATGTCTACGATATCGTTGGCGATACGCGCGTGGACTACGTCGACATCATCAAGACGATCAAGCGGGTTAAAAAACTGCATACCCTGATCTTGCATATCCCGATCGGCTTCTTCGCCTTCCTGCTGCGTGTGTATTCGCTTTTCAGTTCTAAGCCACCATTCACCGCCGACCAGCTCAAGGCGCTCAGCGCCGGCGACGACTTCAAGGGCGTCGATACCGAGGCGGTGTTCGGAGTGCGGCAAACGCCATTCGAGGACGCGATCCGCGAAAGCTATACCGACCCGCGCTACAGCCATATTGTGCTCAAGCGCTGAACCGTCATACGAGACTTAAAACTATGAGTACATTCGCGATCGTCGGCAGCGGCCCAATGGGCCTGATGGCCGCCATGGAACTGCTGAAGAAGGGCCATCAGGTCGACGTGTACGAACGCGACGACCGCATCGGCGGCATGTCAGCGGACTTCGATTTCGACGGTCTGCGCATCGAGCGCTACTACCACTTCATCTGCAAGACCGATTTCCCGCTGTTCAAGCTGCTCGAGGACCTGAAGCTGTCCGACCGCCTGCATTGGACCGACACCAAGATGGGTTACTACTATCAGGGCAAGCTGCACAAATGGGGCACGCCGTTCGCGCTACTCGGTTTCCCGCATCTGGGGCTGATCGACAAGATCCGCTATGCGCTGCACGTCATGCACACCAAAAGCATCAGCGACTGGACCGCGCTGGACAAGGAGAACGCACGCGACTGGATCACCCGCTGGATCGGCCCGAGAGCCTACAAGGTGATGTGGGAGAAGGCTTTCGCACTGAAGTTCTTCGAGTACCAGAACGACTTGTCCGCTTCGTGGATCGGCACCCGAATCAAGCGCGTGGCATTGTCGCGGCGTAATCTTCTTAACGAAAGCATGGGCTATCTGGAAGGTGGCTCAGCCGTGCTGCTGGAACGTATGGCCGCGGAAGTGACGCGCCTCGGCGGACGCATTCTGCTGTCACAACCGATCGAAGAGGTCACCTCGGCCGACGGCAAGGTCACGGGCATCCGCACCCGCGACGGCCATCATGCCTATGACGGCGTGGTATCGACGGCACCAATCCAATACGTGCCTGGCATGGTGCCCGGCCTGCCCAAGACCTTCGCCGACCAGGTGGCCGCGATCGAGAACATCCCGGTTGCCTGCGTGATCCTGAAGCTGTCCAAGCCGGTCAGCGAGAACTTCTGGATGAACATCAGTGACGACCGCATCTCTATCCCCGGCCTAATTGAGTACAGCAATCTCAATCCCGGCAAGGGCCACGGCGAGCATATCGTCTACGCACCCTACTACATGCCTAAGACTCACCCGAAGTGGCAGTGGAGCAATCAGCAACTGATCGACGAAGTCATCAGCTATCTACCGATGATCAACCCGGACTTCAAGCCGGAGTGGATCCGCGCCACCCATTGCCATCGATACGAGTACGCGCAAACCATCTGCCCGCCAGGCTTCCAGGACATGCTGCCGCCAATGAAGACGCCGCTGCAAGGCTTCTACATGGCGGATACGGCGTACTACTACCCGGAAGATCGCTCGATCAACGAGAGCATCGACGTAGGTGCGAAGCTGGCCGCTGTCGCCGCGTCACATACATCGTGAGCCTGAGATATGTTGAGCCGACAGTTCACATTGTTCCTTCTTGTCGGCGGCCTGGCCGCGGCTGTCAACTTTGGCTCGAGAATCGCACTGGGCGCAGTGCTCAACTACGTCCCCTCGATTATCGTCGCGTATTGCCTTGGCATGGTGACCGCGTTCGTGCTAAACCGCGCAATCGTGTTCAAATCAGCCAGCAAGCCCCTCCACCACCAAGCCACATGGTTCGTTGCAATCAACCTGCTGGCGGTACTCCAGACGATATTGGTCAGCCTGGCACTGGCACGCTGGGCACTGCCCGGCGCGGGGCTCGAAGAACATGCAGAGACCATTGCACATGCGGTGGGCGTCGCCGTGCCTGTGGTTACCAGCTACTTCGGGCATAAGTATCTTTCGTTCTCGACCCGATAGCCTGCCTGCCGCCTCCATTCCATCCGCCAGTCGTCGGATACAGAACTACGGAAAATCCAACAATGAGCACCCAACCCGCCACGGCAGCGAAAAAGAGCAGTTGGATCACAGCAGACAAAGCCGCGTTCTTCCTAGTCATCCTGGTCGTAATGGCTTACAAGAGCAATGATGCGCTGAGCAATCCGCAGTTCTGGGCGGAGGACGCCACTGTCTTCTTTAAGGGACAGTTCGGCACGTATCTGCCTCAGCTCTTCAGTCCTTACGCGGGGTATCTGCACTTTGTGCCGAGGCTGGTTGCCTGGATTGCGTCATGGCTTCCCGCCGCGAAAGCGCCGCTGATCTACAACGCATCGGCAATTCTTTTGACGACCGCAGCCATCGTTGTGACCTGTAGGCGCATGAAGTCATATGTGCCCATGTGGATCGTGGCGCTGTCATTTCTGGCGGTTCCCAACAGCGGCGAGATCTTGGGCACCATCACCAACGCGCAGTGGTTTCTTCAGTTTGCCCTGGCAGCTGTTTGCCTCACCCCGATGCAGGTCGCGCACGGCTGGATGATCTGGATGCGCCCGCTGGCAGTCCTTGCCATGGCGCTCACCGGTCCTTTTTCCATCGTCCTGGCGTTGATCATTGCGGGCATGCTGGCCACGGCCTATCTGTCGCGACGGATCAAGCTGGACCCGTTCAATGGAGCGTTGGGTGAGTTCGCTGCAACCCGCGATTGGGTGGCCTTGGCAGCAACGTGCGCCGGCGCCATCGTCCAAGCTGCCATCGTTGTCACGCACCCTCCGGTCAAGGAGGAAGGCCAAGAGGGTCTCCTCTCGCTGCTCAAGATCACCTTCGGCGAGCTGGTCCCCATTCATACCTTCGGCAGCTCTTTCCTGACCTCGACCGCATGGTTGGTGTTGTTCGCTGTGATCGTCGGGACGTTGATTTTATCGAAGCGGATCGAAGGACGTTCTCGCCTCATCGTACTCGGCTTCGCCGCCTTCGCAGCGGCAGAAACATTTGCGCCTGTGCGACTGAAGGAAGTCGCTCCCCTGTACCAATTTTTCTTGGCTGACCGCTATTTCTATCTGATCAAGGTTGTACTGTGGTGGGCGGTATGGCTGTCGATGACAGGTGGCAGCCGCCAGAATCGATGGAACGCCACAGTCGCCACGACAGCGCTGCTCTGCCTGGTGGCAGTGACCAACCAGCAGTACCTGCGTCGCCCCGCGTTTGTCGATTTCAATTGGCAGAGCCACGCAAAGCAGCTGAAAACACCTGGTTCGTATACGGTTCCGCTGAATCCCCAGGGATGGGGAGTGATCATCGACTCGAAACCTTCTGAGAGCGGCCAATGAGCTCAAACGCGCGCAGCAACAACTTCGATGCACTCAGGCTTCTCGGCGCGCTGCTGGTGGCGTTGGGTCATTCAATGGACATCGCCCTGGGGTACGACGGGCTCGGCAGGGCCACCAACAATCAGAGCTTCGGCGGACTCGGACTGAACATCTTTTGCACCATCAGTGGGTTTCTTATTGCCAAGAGCAGGTTCAGGAACGACACACTGCCGTTCTTCGAGGCCCGCGCCCTACGCATCTTCCCGGCCCTCTGGGTGGCGTTGCCGTTGCTTGCGTTTGGACTAGGGCCGATGTTCTCCGCGCTCCCGCTGCGCGAGTACCTTATCCATCCAGGTACCCGGTCTTTCCTCGCAACGGCCGCTGTGTTCCCATTAAATCCGAGTCTGCCTGGCACGTTCGGCGGCGCTCCGCTGGTGGGCCAGCTGTACTCTCTGACCGCCGAACTCGGCTTCTACATTCTGGTTGGACTATTCGGGGGCTGGCGCCATTTCCCCAAACTGGTCGCGCTCCTGTTCGTTGCGGTAGTTGCCATCTTTGTAAGAACTGACTATGGCTCGCTCCCGTTCTCGCATCTTTTCGTTGTCTCCACCGGCGACCTTGTCACCTTCTTCTTCCCCGTGCGCTTAGGGTTTACCTGTGTCTACTATCTACTGGCAGGATGCCTGCTCGCCACTGTCGGCCCGTCGCCAGAGAAACTGAAGAAGCTCGGCTGGGTGCTATTCCCCATCTGGCTGCTCGCGCTTACTGGCCATGACAGGCGGGTCTATGACATGGTCGAGTTCGCAACGCTTCCTGTCGTGATTCTGGCAGTGGGCATGGCCTCACGTTTCACGCTGCGGATCCCTGACTGGTTCGGCGATATCTCGTACGGCATGTACATCTACCACTTTGCGATCGCCCTTGCGCTGGTTCAGATCGTGCCCTCGTCGCTGTCGGGCTGGGCTACCATCGCTCTGGCACTTGCGCTTTCCACAGCTGCGGGCTGGATTTCGTTCAGGCTTGTGGAGAAGCGCGCCCTCTCACTGAAGCGACCCTCCCGCACCGCTACTCCCGAGGCGTCCGTGTCCGAACGCGCCGCCCATCAACCTTCGTAGGAGATTCTCCATTGCTTTCTTCAACGCGACTGTATCTGACGATCGCCTTGGCCCTCAGTCTTGTGGTGACCAGCTGTAAAGTAGAGAACCGCGGCGCCAGCAAGGACGCGCCGGCGCCGGCGAGTACCGATAACCCGGCCGTCAAGCTGGATGCGGGCCTAAAGGCCACCAATCACGATGCGCTCCAATGCCACCTCGATCTTGCATCGGGTCTGCCGGTTTCCGGTCCCGTGGTGGTTCGCCGCGGTCAGGGCGCCTCCTTCGAAGGGTGGGCGTTCGAGAAAGGCCAAGGAGTGCTGGCAGATAGCCAGCTTGTGTTCCAAGGCACCGCCGGGTCGTATCACGCCAAGCTGAAGGCCGGTGCCGCGCGACCGGACGTTGCAAGTGCGTTTGGTCCTGAGCTAGGTAACGCAGGCTTCACCACCGTCGTGGACATCTCCAGCGTGACCGCAGGCGAGTACGCGCTGTGGCTTGCCACGGGTATGGAAGCGTCCGACAAGGCCTGCGACCTCAAGACCACCGTGAAGATCGAGGACTGACTTGGCACTGTACGAACACTGCCGCTAAGGAAGAATAGGGAGCCGGCGACAGCCGGCTCTTTTTTGGGGCGGCGGATCCACGCCTACCCGGATGTATGGGCTTCCACCGCCCTGCGCATCGATGCAAAGCGATCAGCGACGGCCCTGTCGAAATCGCCACCGAAATCGATGGCTCTTGCGGCAACCGCCATCTGGTGGCGCAGATCCCGGTTGGAAACCAGGCGGTCCAAGGCCTCGAACCAGTCGCTGGACTGTTCAGCCACCAGCATGCCGTTGACCCCATGGGTGACGGTCGACCGGTAGGGCTCTAGATCCGATACCACGGGCGCCAAGCCCAGGGCAGCGTAATCGAGCACCTTGATCTCGCTCTTGCTTCTATTGAATCGAGTATCGCGCAAAGGCGAGATGCCAATGTCGAACGGCGTGATTGAACCGATCCAGGACGCGAACGCCGGATACGAGCCGCCCACAGATGGGGGAACGGCAAGGGCCGAATACCACTCCCGGGTCACCGCGCCCTCCTTAACCCCGATCAGAGAGATATCCACACCGCCGCCGTGCTTGTTCTTAAGCTCCTTCAGTCCGTCCGAGACCATCATAAGGTCGTCGTTGTGCGTCATGGTTCCCATGTAGAGGATACGGACCGGATCGGACAGGCCTGACGTCGGCGACCGCTTCAGGGCGGCTTCCCATACAGTGGGATCCAGCGCATTGCGGTGAACCTCCACGTTGGAGGCGCCCGCCGCCTGGAGCTCACTGCACAGTGCAGGTGTGGATGCCCAGATGACATCCGCGCTTGCGCTGAAGTGATGCACCACGGCCAGAAGCGGTTGGTATCTGCCATTTTCCGCGTGCGGATCCAAGGCAGTTAGGTTGTCGTCCAGATCGTAGATCAGAGGAATTTTGTGCCGGGCGGCGTACGCGGAAAGCGCTTCCGCTTCAGCCAACGTGGTTACGGCGGTCCGGTGGGTCACGATGACGTCAGCTCGATAGCGGACTACGTCCCTTGCCCGGACATAGCGAACCCACGCCTGCCCTCGAGCCTGCATTGCGTCGAAGAAAGCCATCAGGCGAATGTGGGCACATGGGCTAGGTATGTCGTGCCCAATCTCCATCACCACCACGATGCGCAACCGATCGCCGAGCGGTCGTGGCTGAGGCACCGGCAGGCGCTGCATCGCTTCCTGCGAATAGCCCGCGTCAGGTCCAGACGTGGGGATCAATGCCGTTCGTTCGGGAAGCAGTGTCTCGGTGTGGGTGTTCTCACCGAGAACGTCACGGAGTGCCAGAAGCCGCGTCACAAGCGCGTCAGGCGCAACATCTGCAGGAATCACGAACGACCAGGGGCGCCCGCTGACGCGCTCGGAGAACGCCCCGATGTCAGGCACGATGACGGGCAATCCTGCCTCGAGACCGGCACTGAGCGTATAACTATAGGTCTCTGGCCAACGCGATGCGAAAAGCAGTACGTCAGGCTTCTCGCTGTCCAGAATAGAGGCAAGCTCATCCTCAAGGTACCGCCCGGTCGTCCGGACCGCCGCCACGGTCGAAGGCGGAAGCTCTCCCTGCGGGTCACCGATGACGATGAACTCGATGGGTAGGTTCCGCTCCAGGGAGATGATCGCCGCATTGATCAGCAGTTCACGCCCCTTGTGCCGGGCAAGTACGCCGATGACGCCGACCCGGAGCACATCCTGCGCGCCCAAGCAGCGCTGCGGGCGTGCGTGACGCCACTTCTGCGGCGTCTCTTCATGATGAACAACCGTCACATTCGCATCCGGCGCGTAGCCCCTGATGCGTTCCGCCGCGTCGATGCTGGGCGCGATGACGCGGCGCGCATCGCGAAGTACCCATTCGTAACGAAGTCGCCACGAGCGGATATCGCCTACGCCGCGCCTGTCGTTGCGCAGAATGCATGCGTTGCATCCGGCCGGATCGGGCTCTCCGCAGTACGAGACACCGTCGCTGGACAGGTTGATCTGGGGGCAGACCGTAAAATAGTCGTGGGCGGTAAAGTCAAATGGGACACCCAGCGCAACCAGCGCCTGCTCGACCTCTGGCCCGTAGCCGTAAAGATGATGCACGTGCACCGCCGTCACGGGGAACACGACAAGCAGCGCAGCCAGCTCATCCCCGTTTGAGAACGCAAAATCGACCGTGATGTCGCTGTAGTCGTCCCACGCCCGTAGCGCGATCCCTGACGAAGACGAGATCGCCGATGGCCGCATAGTCAAAATCTTGTAGTCCTTCGCATAGCGCTTGGTCAGTTCCTGCACGTGCCGCTCGGTGCCACCGCCGAGCCCATGGCTCACCAGCAGCATCACCTTCGCCCTCTGCACCTTCCAGAGCTGCGCCGTGATGGCGAGACGATACACACGACCCGGATCTTCTGCGACGTGGCTCCCAACCTCGAGATTGTAACGGGGATGCTTGCGCAGCAACGCCGTGGCGCCAGCCTGCTTGCCAGCGGCCGCCCCGGCGGCAAAGCTCACCTCGCCGGCGTGAAACACAAACGTATCCATCGCTAGGATGTTCTTCCAGCCGTTTTCCATGGCGCGCATGCAGAGGTCGTTTTCTTCGCCGTAGCCTTTGCCGAACGCGTCCTCATCGAAGAGTCCGATCTCATCAAGGCATGCGCGCTTGACAAGCATGCAGTAGCCGACGCCGGTCGGGATGGAGACACTCCGCCCGCGATTCGCGTCGGCGCAGACCTGATCCATTTCCTTCACGGAGACGCCCGCCGGCAGCTTCCGCCGCCCGGAAAACTCCGGGTAGCTGCAGATGGTCGCGTTGTTGGACAGCGGGGTGACCGTCGCGACGCGCGGATCCAGATCGGCATGCGCGACGATTCGATCGAGCCAGTCGTTGGCCACCTCAGTATCGCTGTTGAGCAGCAGGACGTCATTCTCAAGACCGAGTGCCATGCCCCGATTAGCCGTCCCGACAAACCCGAGGTTAACCTCATTTTTGAGCAGCAGGAACCCGAACCTGGCCGCGGCCTCCTCAAGATAGACATGCATCTGAGGATCCGGAGAACAGTCATTGATGACGACCAGCCGGGCCGGAGTGCTGTTGCTTGCACTTGCAGCAACGTAACTCTCGATGCAACGCGATGTTTCTTCAATGCCACGGTAAACCGGGATAATCACGTCAATCATCCGACGCGATACATCCACCTCATGCGCGGGCTCGCGCGATGGCGCGACATCGTCAACAGTCATCAGTCGTAGCGGCTGCGCGCGACTCTCGGCACGACCAATACGCAGATAATGCAGCAACGGGTCCATGCCCGCCACGGCAACATCGGGGTGGTCGGCAAGATAACGCCGGGTGTCGAACGCTGGGCCGGGCTGGCGCCCTTCGAGATAGCCGCTAAACGCGTAGTGCTCCAGGGGGTTCTTCTTGGCACGCGCCACATCCTGGTATTTGGACAGGTACCACGCACTGTTGAAGAACTGGTTCGGGTCGCGCCCTTCATAGGCGCCCGACGCCATGTAGTGAACCAGCGGATTGAGCCCTGCCAGTGCCACGTCCTGGTAGTTGGATATGTACCACTGCGTCGAGAACAAGGGATGCGGGTCACGTAACTCACGCGCGCCGTGGGCCAGGAAGTGGGCCAGGGGATTCATCCCTGACTCAGCAACATCCGGATACGCGCCTAGATAGAACGCCGTGTCGAACAGCGGAACCGGCCGGCGTCCTTCGGACGCGCCGTAATAGATGTAGTGCGCAAGCGGGTTGATATGCAGCCGCGCGACGTCAGAACTGCTGCGCGCATACCACTCAGGATCGAAAAGCGGATTCGGCCAGAATCCCTTGTCGGCGCCTTCCTTCATGAAGTGCGCCAGATAGTCGGTCACGCCAGCAAGATGGTTCGCGTAACGCTCGGCGTACCAGTCATCATGGAACAGGCCGCTCGCGCGCACGCCTTCGTACTCGATGCTTGAGCTGCGCATCAATCCCATGACGAGATGGAAGGTGCACTTGGCGCGCCACGCCACATGGCGCGAGCCAAAGTAGATCTTTCGCAGCAGGGGCACGCTAGCCGCGCGACGCCGCACAACCGGCATCGCGCGCCACAAATACTTCTGCACGCCTCGCTTCATTTCCTTGATCAACCGCATTTAGAAATCCCCTGGATACTGCTTCTACTACCACTACTAAAGTGGCCCTTCACTTGTCTCACCATTTGATCTTCGACCAAAGTGCGGCGGTTGCGCAGGAAGTCGACGAGCGATGACACATTGCGCCCCATCGTTCCGCTCAATTCATTTCCTTCCCAAGCTTGTGAGACAGTGAGGCCATTGCATCCAGCAGCCGCTCCATAAGCTGGAGCTGCATGCCACTGCTCTTGTTGACACTGTCCAGCAGCTTCATCGCTTCACGGAGGCGTTCGGAGGTGTCGTGCGACTCTACGCGGGCAAGGCGCTCGCCCTGGCGTAGCGCCTCCAATAACGTTTCAAACTGGGAACTGTGGTGGGTGAAGCACAGTTCGACGACTCCAGCTCCCTCGCCCGCAACATGGTCCGACGCCCAAAGGTCACCCACGGACAGCTCGAAGAAGGGGTGCCCGTTCGCTGAAAGCAGCTTGACCTTGTCGCCTGCGTCTACTCTGATGCCGTTGAACGCGACCAGCCGATTGGACAGATCGAACAGTGGAAACAGTGCGGCGTCATCCGCTGACTGCTTCCAGCCCCAGCGCACCTCGGCAAGCTCGTACGTTCCTTCATCCGAACCTGGGTCGAACCGCACGAACTCCGGCTTCAGCCCCGCAGGCAATGTGAAACGTATGCGCTGCGAGAAACCGTCGCTTCTGATGGCCACCCCGTTTCGCGAGAATTCTTCCTGGTAGTGGTCATCGGCGTCGCGGTAGTAGAGCTTCAGACACGCCTGTTTGGCCTGCAGGTCGTCGACCACAGGTTCCACCGCTACTCCATCGATGTTCTCCGACATGGCACGGAGAATGCCGGTGGGCGACGCATGCGAGCCGCCTTGAGATAACAGCTCCGCCACCGTGCTGACTCCATAACCCTCTAGATGCCGGGCAACGATCTGCGATTCTGTCGGCTTATCCAACCGGAACCGGATGTAGCTGGACGAGAACATCAGATCAAACGGGACGAGATAAGCAAACAGATAGAAGGAAAGCTTACGCAGTCGCTGGATTGGATCACTTTCCTCGGCGACATAGCGATAAGAGGCCTCTCCAAAAACGTCGACAGGTACGTCGAAGAGAATAGCCTCAAGACCCACACTGGAATTGATGCTCAACACCTTCCGGCATTCCCCGAGGAATGCCACCACCGAAGGCGAAAGGTCGCGCGCTGCTTTGCCCGGCTTGAGATCAAAACGGCTGCCAGGGTGGGCCCTGATCAGCAACTGGTCCTCGCTCCCCTCGATTAGCGCACGAGTGATGAGTCCGATGTTATCGTATCCGTTGTTGAAACTGAGCAAATTGGAGTCGTCCTCCACCTGCAGCACGACTCCCAGCATGTGGCCCTTCGGTTTGCGTTCCAGTTGCTGCAACGCAAACCCGCGGCGCAGGTCATCGATGGTCGCGGCAATCTCGGGAAAGTCGTTGGCCTTTGCATTCCTGGCTTCCGCCTCAGTGTTTCCGTTGACACCGCTGAAATCCAGATAACCGGTAGAGCGGTATTGCGGACTGCGGAGCGGACCGATCTCCATGTAGATAACTGGGATCCCTCGCTCTGCCGCGACCGCCGCCAGTGAAGGGCAGTTGCTCCAGGTTGCGATCGCTTCGATATCCGATGGAAGCGTCGCGAGGCGATCGCGCAGCTCCTGCATCAGCTCCGGAATCTTCTCGCTCAGGTACGCCTTGAAGAACGCGAGCGGATTGCCACCGTAGCGCGGAAGGAGCTGATGCATCAGCCCGCTGTCCATCAGCGCAAAGTGGTGGCGGGCGAGTACTTCCGCGCTCGGCTTGGCGTAGCCCAGTGCGGAGACACGAGCCGGATCAAGCTCGGCCCGCCCATCCAGGATCGGGCTGCCGGGGGCCGCGAGGTAGTCTGCGGACAGCAAGAAGCAGATAGGCTCTTCGATGCTGGCCAGAAACTTGTAGAACACCCAGAGATAAGGCGCGGGTTCGCCGCGGAACGCGTATGGAGAAAGGAAGACGGCGATCATTGCGCCTCTCCGGTGACTTTGATCGGCGCAAACACAACGCCCACTTGCTCCCGGGCAGACCAGAATTTGATGCTCTGCATGGGCCGACGCTGATCAAGTTCCTCGCGCGTACCGTTGGCGATGCACGCCAGACCGCAGTGCACAAGATAATCACCCGCACTGATGGGAAGCTTCACCGTGAACTCGATCCGCTGACGCCCCCGTTCGAGGGTAATGGGGTGACCGGCACGAATGTTGTTATCACCCCACACGTCCCCGCCCTGGGTACGCGTGATCGATATGCCAAGAGCAACGTCACTGATAGTTTCCGAAGAAGCAAGGGTGAACCTGAAGATGACTTCCTCGCCCGAGCGAATGACGGGTGATTCATTAAACGTAGTTCCGTCGGATCGCACGATCTCCAGCGATTCGATGATCGCCCGGGCCGAACCGAAGCGCTTCTCAGAGACATGCTCATTGACGCTGGAGCGCTGGATTTCAGTCAGATCCCCCACTGTCAGGGCGTCGCCAATCACCAAGTTTTTGAGCGGCTTGCTCTCGCGAGCCGCGATCATCCCCTTCTCGTACGTCAACACCGCCGCGAGCACATCACGCGTATCGGCCTGGATCTTCCCGCCGTCCATCACGATGCAACGATCCGCGTATTCAAGGATGCTTCCGGTGGAATGGGTGACCATCAGGATGGTCACGCCCTTCCTGCGCAATTCCTCCATTCGCTTGTAGCACTTGTACTGAAACCCAATGTCGCCGACGGACAGCGCCTCATCGACGATGAGGATCTCCGGATCCACGCACGCCTGCACGGCAAACGCCAAGCGGACGTACATACCACTTGAGTAGGTCTTGATGGGTTGGTCGATGAACTGACCGATGCCGGCGAATTCCTCGATTTCCGGAAATCGTCGCAGCATTTCGGTCGAGGACAATCCCAACAGTTCGCCATTCAGAAAGACGTTCTCCCGCCCGGTGAATTCCGGATTGAACCCGGCACCCAACTCCAGCAAGGCCGCCACCCTCCCATTGACAACGATATTACCGTGGCTAGCAGCCAGGGTGCCGCAGATGATTTGCAGCAAGGTAGACTTCCCCGCGCCGTTACGTCCGATGATGCCTACGGTCTCGCCGCGGTTGAGGATAAAGCTCACGTCCTCGAGTGCACGAAACTCCCTGAAGTAGCGACGCGGCTGCATGCCGACTGCGCGCTGCAAGCGAGGCAGGATGAATTGCTTCAGCCTATCCCGGGGAGTTTCGTAAATCGAGAACGACTTGCTTAGGTTGTTGACTGAGATCGCGACTTCAGAGGACATCGGCGAAACCTTCCCTGGTCTTCTGGAACCATGCAAATCCCACCCATGCGACCAGGATGCTACCCGCCAGACGAAGCGAGTAGCCCCCCCATTCTGGCATCGAACGCTGGATCAGCACCGCCCGGACATCTTCAATGACTGACGTCATAGGATTCCACTGCATGACGTGCTGATATTCCATGGGGAGTGCCGAGACCGGATAGAAAATCGGCGACAGGAACATTAGTGCCGTCGTGAGCAACATCACCACCTGGGTGACATCGCGCAGATAAACGCCAAGCGAGGCAAGCAGCCAGCTGAGCCCCGTCATGATGAACAGCATGGGTAGCAGAACAATCGGGAACAACCACGCTGTAGCGGCGGGCATGCCGAAGAACACGCAGTAGAAAATCAGCCAGACCAGAAAACTCACTGCACCATGGAAAAGCGCGCTACCCAGGGAAACGACCGGCAGAATCTCCAGCGGAAATACCACCTTCTTCACGTAGTTGATGTTCATGAGGATGAGACTGGGTGCTCTGTTTATGCATTCGGAGAACACGTTGAACACCATCAATCCTGAGAACAGGACCATAGCGAATTCGATCTTGCTGCCTGACCCACCTGCCCAGCGTGCCTTGAACACCACGCTGAAAACAAGCGTGTAGATGAGCAGCATGAGCAGTGGATTGAAGAATGACCAAAGGATTCCGAACATCGACCCACGATAACGGCCAAGTACCTCACGTTTTACCAATGACCATGTTAGATGGCGGTTCCCGGCAATCGCCGAGAACATCACCAATGGTGATGTATGAAACTTCTGCATTAATCGGTCTCTTGCTTTGGAGTATCAGGCATGCCACTACGAGAGCCTAAACAAGGTGTTATTGACGCAACGCCTCTTCCAGATCCCCCCGCAAATCCCCCACATCCTCAACCCCCACACTCAGCCTTACCAGCGCATCGCTGATACCAAGCTGGTCGCGGCGGGCCACGGGGATGGAGGCGTGCGTCATGACCGCTGGATGGTTCACCAGGCTTTCCACGCCACCTAGCGATTCGGCCAGGGTGAACAGTTCGGTCTTCTCGCAGAAACGCTTGGCCGCGTCGAAACCGCCCTTGAGGACGATCGAGACGATGCCGCCGAAGCCGGACATCTGGCTTTTCGCGAGCGCGTGCTGCGGGTGCGAAGGCAGGCCGGGGTAGATCACCTTTTCAATCGCAGGGTGAGTTTCCAGCCACTGCGCCAGCGCCAGGGCGTTCTCGCAATGCGCGCGCATGCGCAGCGGCAACGTCTTCAATCCACGTAACGCGAGGAAACTGTCGAATGGGCCCTGGACGCCGCCGATGGAGTTCTGCAGAAACGCCAATTGTTCGGCCAGTTCGGTGTTGTCGCCGACCACGGCGATGCCGCCCACCATGTCCGAGTGACCGTTGAGGTACTTGGTGGCCGAGTGCACGACGATGTCGGCGCCCAGGCTGAGCGGGCGTTGCAGCATCGGCGAGGCGAAAGTGTTGTCGACCACGATCAGCAGACCGTGCTTGCGCGCGATCGCAGCGATGGCGGCGATGTCGACCAGCTTGAGCATCGGGTTGGTCGGGGTTTCGATCCACACCATCTTGGTGTCGGGGCGGATCGCGGCTTCGAATGCGGCTGCATCGGTCAGATCGACGAAGCTGAAATCCAGGCTGGCGGTGCGGCGGCGCACGCGCTCGAACAGGCGGAAGGTGCCGCCGTACAGGTCGTCCATCGCCACGACGTGGCTACCGGCATCCAGCAGTTCCATCACCGTGGAGGTGGCGGCCATGCCGGAGGCGAAGGCGAATGCACGCGTGCCCCCTTCCAGCGATGCGACACAGCGCTCATAGGCAAAGCGCGTGGGGTTGTGGGTGCGCGAGTACTCGAAGCCCTGATGCTCGCCCGGGCTGGACTGCGCATAGGTGGACGTCGCATAGATCGGTGGCATCACCGCTCCGGTGCTGGGATCCGGCGACTGCCCTCCATGGATCGCCAGCGTCGCGAGCGACAGTGCGCGCTCGCCATCATGGCTATTGGTGGTGCGATTGGACATGGAGGTTCCCGGAAAAAGTGGCGGATTGTAGCAAGCAGGTCTGAATGGCCGGTGCCGCGCGTCTCATCCGGCGCGCGGCGCTGGCTGATCACTGCATGCGATCACTGCACGCGGCGGCGCAGGTAGTTGAGCAGGTCGATACGGGTGATCAGGCCCAGGAACTGCTTGCCGTCCATGACGATGGCAACCTGGCCGCGGTCGAACACCGGCAGCAGCGCTTCGATCGGCGACGCGACATCCAGGCGATCGAGCTTGCTGACCATGGCAGTGGAAATCGGGTCGCGGAAGCGCGCCTCGTCGCCATACACATGCAGCAGCACGTCGCTCTCGTCGACGATGCCGACCAGCTCGCCGTCGTCGATCACCGGCAACTGCGAGACGTCGTACAGCTTCATGCGCTGGTACGCGGTGGTCAGCAGGTCCTTCGGGCCGACCACGACGGTGTCGCGCTTGTTGTACGGACGCAGGATCAGGTCGCGCAGGTCGCCGTGCTGCGGGCGCTCCAAAAAGCCGTTGTCCAGCATCCAGTAGTCGTTGTACATCTTCGACAGGTACTTGTTGCCGGTGTCGCAGACGAACACCAGCACGCGCTTGGGCGTGGTCTGCTCGCGGCAGTACTTCAGCGCGGCGGCCAGCAAGGTGCCGGTGGACGAGCCGCCGAGGATGCCCTCCTTGGCCAACAGCTCGCGCGCGGTATGGAAGCTCTCCGCATCGCTGATGGAATAGGCCTTCTTGACGCGCGTGAAGTCGGAGATATCCGGCAGGAAGTCCTCGCCGATGCCTTCGACCAGCCAACTGCCGGACTTTTCGCTAACCGTGCCCTCTTCGATGTACTGGGTCAGGATCGAGCCGACCGGGTCGGCCAGCACCAGTTCGGTGTGCGGCGAGGCGCTGGCGAAGGCGCGCGACAGGCCGGTCATGGTGCCGGAGCTGCCGCAGCCGAACACGATCGCATCCAGCTGGCCGTCCATCTGCGCCAGGATTTCCGGGCCGGTGCCGAATTCGTGCGCGGCCGGATTGTCCGGGTTGCCGAACTGGTTGATGAAGTAGGCGCCCGGGGTCTCGGCGGCGATCTTGGCGGCCAGGTCCTGGTAGTACTCCGGGTGGCCCTTGGCCACGTCCGAGCGGGTCAGCACCACGTTGGCGCCCATGGCCTTGAGGTTGAAGATCTTCTCGCGGCTCATCTTGTCCGGCACCACCAGGATCAGCTGGTAGCCCTTCTGCTGCGCCACCAGGGCCAGACCCAGGCCGGTATTGCCGGCGGTGCCTTCCACCAGGGTGGCGCCGGGCTTCAGGTCGCCGCGCTGTTCAGCTGCCTCGATCATCGACAGGCCGATGCGGTCCTTGATCGATCCGCCGGGATTGTTCGCCTCCAGCTTGAGGAACAGCTCGCAGACGCCGGTGTCCAGGCGCTGGGCCTTGACGATCGGCGTGTTGCCAATCAGTTCGAGTACGGAGGAATGAATCGCCATCGGGATATCGTCGCTGCGCCGCGCGGGCTAGACCGGTCATTATCCGACGAACCGGCGGGGAATGCTCATTCAGGCGTGAAGCGATTGCGCGCCCCCATGAACAAGCGTGCTCAACCGCCCTGGCAACATGCAACAACCGGCGCTGGCCAAATAAAGACGCGGACGGTGGCAAGCCGACGAGGAGGCCGCCACCGCCCGCGACGGTGAACTTGTTCTAACGGTGGGGAAGGATCAGTGCGTGAGCTGGTCGTACATCCGGGTGAGCTTTTCTTTGGCCTGCAACTTCTCGCGTTTCATCTGGCCCAAGGTCACGTCGTCGATGGGGAGCACCCCAAGTTCGGCATCCATGCATTTCTTGTTCAAGAGCTTGTGGCGTTGGTACAGCTGCTTGAACTCGGGATCGGACTTGATCAATGCGTCGATTTCGGTCTGCGGTTGCCCTTCGAACATGGCGTTACCTCCTTCACTTAAAACAAGAACGCCCCGGCCGAGGGCGGCACGGGGCGCTGCTTGGGGATGGAAGACCCACGAGTCACGGTGGCAAAGGTGACAACGGCACACGCACTGGCGAGACCACCTGCTCTTCCACCACGTTGCGTCGCTGCGTGCCCTTGCGTCACTGGCCCGGCCCTCCGTACTTTCCAGGCAGCGGAGTTGCTGCCTGGAGGTACGACCCTACGCCGGTCGCGCAGGGGGTTCAAGGCCGAAAGGGCCGCTCCGCCGTTTCTTGGCGTGAATCAGTGACCGCGGTTCAACCGGGCGTCATGCCGGAGTTAAAAGACCTTAACTTCCAACCACTTGCCGTCAGGGCGCAACAACGACCTCGGCTGCCCGCGTCTTGCTGGCGGCACCCTTGGCGCCGCTGACCTGCAACCGCGACGCAGCCACCCCGCCGGCCACCAACGCATCGCGTACCGCCTCGGCGCGCTTCTTGGCCGTGGCCGCGTCGCTGTCGAAGCCAACGATGCTGACCCGGCCCTTCTTGCCGATGTTCAGGTATTCGGCCAGGGCCTTGGCCTGCCCGGCCGCATCACCGGACAACGCCGTCTTGCCACCGAAGGCACCGCTACCCAGGGAAAAGACCTCGCCACGGCTATCGAACTTGGCAGCCGGCAACTTGGCCCCGGCCACCAGTTCGGCCTCCTCGTGCGCCAGCTGCACGGCCTTCTGCTGAGCCGCATTGAGCTTGGCGGTCTGTTTGCCGGCCACGCTGGTGAGCGCCAGCTCGGCGTCCTGCCGGGCCAGGGTCTCCTGTTCGGCGGCCTGACGCATGCGCTCGGCCTCTTCGGCCTGGATCTGCGCCTGCACGCGCAAGCGCTCGGCCTCCTGGCGCGCGCGCGAGGCATCGCGGCGGCTGGCTTCGATCAGCAGATCGTTACGGGTGCCTTCCAGCCGATCCAGCTCGCGCCGCGCCAGTGCGGTGCGGGCGGTGAGCTCGGCAATTTCGACCCGGCGGTCGGCCAGGAACACCAGCTCGTCGCGGTCGCGGCGCTTGGCCTCGGCCAGTGCGGCCACGCTTTGCTGAGCCTGCAGCCGCTCGAAGCGGGCCAGGTCGCTGGTCTTCGGGTCGTTCTGCAGCGCGGCCAGGCGCCGGTTGAGCGCGTCGGCCTGCGGGTCGTCCTTGGCCGCCATCGCCAGCGGCGGCAAGCTGGCCAGGCTCAATACACCGATGTAGAGCAGTGGGCGCAGTTTCATCGGCCACCCTCCCCGGTGTTGAGGCTGTTCTGCAACTGCGCCACTTCCCGCTTGCGCTGTTCCAGCTGGGCGGTGACCACCGCCTCTTCGCTGCGGGCCTTGGCCAGATCGGCGTCGGCGGCAGCGCGCAGGGCGATCTGCGGCACCTGCTTGCGCTGGCGCTTGTCCAGTTGCGCCTGCTGAGCCTGCATCAATTCCTGGCGTGCCAGGTTGACCAGATCCGGGGCGTATTGGTCGGCATCGGCCTGGGTGGCGCGTTGCACGGCCTGTTCGGCGGCGGTGAGCTCCGGGGCCACCTGGGCGGCGGCCGGAGAGGAAAGAACCATGAAACAGGCGATGCCATACAGGGATCGCCGCAAGTATGCGAAGCTAGCCGTCATTAGGGGAGCCGTAGCGAGGAAGTCTCGAGCACGGCCATTGTCGGAAGCCTGCGGCGGACTTGCAACGAGACGCTGCTGTTTGTTGGGGAACCATTGCGCATGGATATCGGCTACTTCCTGAAGCTGATGACCGAAAAGAATGCCTCGGACATGTTCTTGACCACCGGCGCGCCGGTGTACATCAAGATCGAAGGCAAGCTCTACCCGCTCGGCAATACGGGGTTGCCGCCGGGAATGGTCAAGAAAATCGCCTATTCCTTGATGGACGAGGGCCAGGTGCCGCAGTTCGAGCGCGAGCTCGAGCTCAACATGGCCATCGCCCTGCCCGACGCGGGCCGCTTCCGCGTCAACGTGTTCAAGCAGCGCGGCGAAGTGGGCATGGTGATCCGTGCCATCCGCAGCCGCATCCCGAGCATCGAAGAGCTCAACCTGCCGCAGGTGCTCAAGGACGTCATCATGACCCCGCGCGGGCTGGTGCTGGTGGTGGGGTCCACCGGCTCGGGCAAGTCGACCTCGCTGGCGTCGATGATCGACCACCGCAACAGCACCACCACCGGGCACATCCTCACCATTGAGGACCCGATCGAATATCTGCACAAGCACAAGATGTCGATCGTGAACCAGCGCGAGGTGGGCCTGGACACCCACGCCTTCCAGAGCGCGCTGAAGAACGCGATGCGCGAGGCGCCGGACGTGATCCTGATCGGCGAGATCCTGGACGCCGAAACCATGGAGGCGGCCATCGCGTTCGCCGAAACCGGCCACCTGTGCCTGGCCACGCTGCACTCCAACAATGCCGACCAGACCATCGAGCGCATCCTCAATTTCTTCCCGGAGAGCGCGCACAAGAACGTGCTGATGAATCTGGCGCTGAACCTGCGCGCGGTGGTGTCGCTGCGCCTGGTCAAGGGCGTGGACGGACGCCGCCGGCCGGCGACCGAGGTACTGCTCAACACGCCGATGATCCGCGACCTGCTGCGGCGCGGGCAGGTGCACGAGGTCAAGCAGGCGATGGAGGAGTCGCTGGAAGAAGGCATGCAGACCTTCGACCAATGCCTGTTCCGGATGGTCAAGACCGGCGAGATCGAGCAGGAAGAGGCGCTGCGCGCGGCCGATTCACGCGATGGCCTGGCGCTGAAATTCCGCCTGTCGGAAGGTGGCTCGGGCGAGCACGACCCTTACGCGGATTACGAAGCGGCGGCTTCGCCGAAGATCAGTCACGGGTTCATCTGATCGGTCTGGCAGCGAGGGTCGGTCATTGCGGCGCTCGCGTTGCCGGCTCCTAAACTGTCAGGCGGACGCTGCGACGAGCCCCTCATTCGCGATATCGATGCGACAAGCGCCCTCATCCGGCGCTGCGCGCCACCTTCTCCCGCATGCGGGAGAAGGGACCTAAGTGAGCGTGCGGTGCCTTGGCGCTGGCCTTTGAACCGTAAGGGTTTGCGTCGCAACATCAGCCAGCATCGCAACGGCCCGGTTCCGGCCAGACGCCTGGCCTGCCCTTCTCCCGCCCCACGGGAGAAGGGACACCAGTGAGCGTGCGGTGCCTTGGCGCTGGCGCTTTGGCCCTACGGCTTCACGTCGCAACATCAACCAGCATCGCAACGGCCCGGTTCGGGCCAGACGCCCGGCTTTCCCTTCTCCCGTGCCACGGGAGAAGGTGCCCGAAGGGCGGATGAGGGCCTCGATGCGCAGCCCTCACGCCACCGCATCCACCTGCATTTCCGGCCGTGCCGCGTCGAAGGCCGGTAACGCCAGGCAGGCCTGTTCGATGCGCTGCAGGGTAGGATACGGGCCCAGATCGACCTCGAACCGGTGCGCGTTGTAGAGCTGCGGGATCAATACGCCATCGGCCAGGCCTGGCACATCGCCATGACAGAAGCGGCCAGTGAGCGGGTCGCGTGCCAGCTGCTGTTCCAGTGCGGCAAAGCCGCGCTCCATCCAGTGCCGCGTCCAGTGCTGGCGTTGCGCCGCATCCAGCGCGAACTCGCGCTCCAGCAACTGCATGACGCGCAGGTTGTTGAGCGGATGCACATCGCAGGCAATGACCTGCGCCAGCGCACGCACGCGGGCGCGCTCGGCAGGCGCCGCCGGGAGCAGACGAGGCGTCTCGGGGAAGGTATCTTCCAGATACTCAAGGATCGCCAGCGATTGCGCGATCACCACCGGGCCATGCCGCAGGGTGGGTACCAGTTCCTGCGGATTGAGCTGCGCATAGGCCGGCGCATGCTGTTCGCCACCGCCGCGCACCAGATGCACCGGATGCGCACGATAGTCCAACGCCTTCAGGTGCAGGCCGATGCGCACGCGATAGGCAGCACTGGAGCGCCAGTACGAAAACAGCTCCAGCGGCGTGCTCATGCGCGGGCGCCGGTGGCGACGTCACGCGACGCGGCAGCGCAGCTCACGGCAGCGGCTGCCGTTCGACGCGCTGTTCGATCGCCCCGAAGATGCTGGTGCCGTCGGCCGCGAACATTTCGATCCGCACCACGTCGCCGAAGGCCATGAACGGCGTGCTGGGCTTGCCGTCGCGCAGGGTCTCGACCACGCGCTGCTCGGCAAAACACGAGGCACCCAGGCTGGTGTCCTGGTTGGCAATCGTGCCCGAGCCGACGATCGTGCCGGCCGACAACGGGCGGGTCTTGGCGGCATGGGCGATCAGCTGGGCGAAGTCGAACTGCATGTCGTTGCCGGCTTCCGGCGCACCGAACCAGGTGCCGTTGACGTGGGTCACCAACGGCAGATGCACCTTGCTGTCGCGCCAGGCATCGCCCAGCTCGTCCGGGGTCACAAACACCGGCGACAGCGCCGAGCGCGGCTTGGATTGCACAAAACCGAAGCCCTTGGCGAGCTCGGCCGGAATCAGGTTGCGCAGCGAGACGTCGTTGACCAGGCCGACCAACTGAATGTGCCCAGCCGCCTGCTCGGACGAAGCGCCCATCGGCACGTCATCGGTGATGACCACCAGCTCGGCTTCCAGGTCGATGCCGTGCTCTTCGCTGATGACCTTGATTGCATCGCGCGGGCCGTAGAAGCCGGCGCTGGTGGCCTGGTACATCAGCGGGTCGGTGTAGAAGCTCTCCGGCACCTCGGCGTTGCGCGCGCGGCGTACGCGCTCCACGTGCGGCAGGTAGGCACTCCCGTCGACGAACTCGTAGGCGCGCGGCAGCGGCGCGGCCAGGGCCTGCATATCCAGATCGAACACGCCGTCGGCGCTGCCGTCATTGAGCGAGGCCGACAAGGCGTTCAGACGCGGCGCGACATTGCTCCAGTCTTCCAGCGCGCGCTGCAGTGTCGGCGCAATGCCGGTGGCACGGACTGCCTTGCCCAGGTCGCGGGAGACCACGATCAGGCTGCCGTCGCGGCCGCCTTCTTTCAGGGAACCTAGCTTCATGACCTTCCTGCTGCAGTGACGGATCGGCCGATTGTACGACCTGCTGCAGCAGCCGTTACACCTGAAACAACTGAGCCGCAGCACAACCGCACCACGTGAATTTTGTGCAGCGCGCCAAACCCGCGTACACTTGCCGGGTCTGCATGCGGCCGTCCGTTTCCCTTTGGGACCGCCGGCGAGGCCAGGATCGATCGATCCGCTCGCCCGCCCCACCCGACGCCTTTCGTGGTGCCGACAAACCCATCGCTCTTTGATCGGGTTGTTCCACCATCTCGCAGCGCGGTTCACGGGAACGCTCCGAGCCTCACCTTTTTGCATCTGCAATGCGTCTGCGCTCCGGGCTGTGCCTGGCGGCGACGCTTTACTTGGAGCTTCCTGATGTCTTTTGAATCCCTGGGCCTTGCGCCCTTCCTGCTGCGCGCGTTGGCCGAGCAGGGCTATGAAACCCCTACCCCGATCCAGCAGCAGGCGATCCCGCTGGTGCTGGAAGGCCACGACCTGCTGGCCGGCGCACAGACCGGCACTGGCAAGACCGCCGCGTTCGGCCTGCCGCTGCTGCAGCACCTGGGCACCTCGCCGCAGCCGGTCAACGGCCCGCGCAAGCCGCGCGCGCTGATCCTGACCCCCACCCGCGAGCTGGCCACCCAGGTGCATGACAGCCTGCGCGGCTATAGCAAGTACCTGCGCATTCCCAGCGCGGTGATCTACGGCGGCGTGGGCATGGGCAACCAGCTCGACGCGCTGCGCCGTGGCGTGGACCTGCTGATCGCCTGCCCGGGCCGGCTGATCGACCATATCGAGCGTCGCAGCGTGGACCTGTCCGGCATCGAAGTGCTGATCCTGGACGAAGCCGACCGCATGCTCGACATGGGCTTTTTGCCGTCGATCAAGCGCATCCTGACCAAGCTGCCGCGCCAGAACCGCCAGACCCTGCTGTTCTCGGCCACCTTCGAAGAGAACATCAAGCAGCTGGCGCTGGAGTTCATGCGCAACCCGATGCAGATCCAGGTCACCCCGAGCAACACCGTGGCCGAGAGCATCACCCACCGCGTGCACCCGGTCGATGGCGCGCGCAAGCGCGATCTGCTGCTGCACCTGCTGGCGCAGGACAGCCGCGAGCAGACCCTGGTGTTCGCGCGCACCAAGCATGGCAGCGACAAGCTGGCGCTGTTCCTGGAGAAGTCGGGCATCAAGACCGCGGCGATCCACGGCAACAAGAGCCAGGGCCAGCGCATGCGTGCACTGAGCGACTTCAAGGCCGGCCGCGTCACCGTGCTGGTGGCCACCGACATCGCCGCGCGCGGTATCGATATCGACCAGCTGCCGAAGGTCATCAACTACGACCTGCCGATGGTGGCCGAGGATTACGTGCACCGCATCGGCCGCACCGGCCGTAACGGCTCCACCGGCGAGGCGATCTCGCTGGTGGCGCAGGACGAAGCCAAGCTGCTGCGCCAGATCGTGCGCATGCTGGGCCGCGATGTGGAAATCCGCGACGTGCCGGGCTACGAGCCGCAGACCCCGATCCGCTGGGGCAACAGCGCGCCGGGCCGCGCCGAGCAGCCGGGCGGCGACCGCGCACCGCGCAAGAGCCACGCGCGTCGTCCGCATGGCGATGCCCCGCGCCAGGCGCATGCGCATGCCGGCCCGAAGAAGCCGGGTGGCCAGCGCAGCAGCGGGCCGCGTCAGGCCAACGCCGGTGCGGGCGCCGGCCGTCGCGATGGTGGCCGTGGCGGCCAGCGTCCGAGCGGCACGCGCTGATTCCTGCGCGCCGGTGCGACCGGCACTTAAGGTTGGCGTTGAACTGAAAAAGCCGCCCTTTCCGGGCGGCTTTTTTGTGCGCGGTGCAGAGGATGCGCTGTAGCGAACCGGCTGCGCGCAACAAGCATCAGGCATCAGGCAAGACTGGCAGCTGCGGCGGCATCGCTGAGGTCGCGCGCTGCCAGTCTTGCCGTGCAGCGCTCCGCTAGCCCTCGATCAACGCGGTATTGCGATCGATGGCCTCGCGATACCGATCCAGCACCGCCGCGGTCTGCACGATGTAGTTGCGCAGATCGTCCCAGCGCCGGTCTTCCAGCGCTTCGCGGATACCGGGCAAGGTCTTGACCTCGTAGCCGGTGGCCAGGCCCGGTGCGTAGATCAGGTTGCGATACCACGGCCGGCCCGGCAAACCGCCCGCGACCAGCAGCGTTTGATCGATGCGTTGCAGCGAGGCATTGAGCTTGCCGCGCATGGTCGCATCCAGGTTGCCGCCACGCGCGGCCAGTGCAGCGTCGTAGCGCTTGGCGCTGGTCTGCAGCCGCGTGATCGCCTGATCCAAGGCGGCGAAGTCGATCGACGGCACCGCCGCCTTGGGCTCGGGGGCACGCTGCGGACGGTTGGGGTTATCGACCGCCGCGTACGCACCGGCCTGCAACAGCTCGGCCTGCGTGCGCGCCGCGGTGCGGTCGCTATCGGCCTGCTGCTTGAGCTCCTGTGCATAGCCGGCCACCGCATCGGCGAAGTCGCCGAAACGTTGCGGCAACACCGGGGCGTTGGCCACGCGCAACACGGTGCGCCCCACCGTTTGCGACAGCAACGGCAGATAGCTGAAATCCGGATCGATATAGCGCGCGAAGTAATCATAGGAGTCGTACAGCGAGTGGTAAACACCGCTGCCGCCACCCTGCCCGCCATAGCCCAGATCCAGTGTCGCCAACCCCAGATGCTGCAGGAACGGGCTGTAGTCGCTGCCGGAACCGAGCGCCTTGAGCGGGATGTCACCACCGGCGGCCACCTGCTTGGCGATCTCTTTTTGCGCTGGCTTGGCGGTGGGCGCCAACGCGTCGATGCGCGCACGCGCGCGTTGCCGTTCGAGCACGCTCACGCCGCTGTCGGGGTCGCGCACGTCTGCCGCCACGCCATTGACCAACCGCTGCAGCGCATGGCTGCCACCGGCATTGAGAAAGCCGCGCCCGTTGCCGTCGGTGTTGACGTACAGCACCGCCTTGCGACGCAGCTCGTCGGCGTGCTGCTCGGCCCATTCGGTGGAGCCGAGCAGCCCGGCTTCTTCGCCATCCCAGCTGGCATACACCAGCGTGCGCTTGGGGCGCTGGCCCTGTTTGGCAAGCTCGCCGATCGCCTTGGCTTCGGCCAGCAAGGCGGTGGTGCCTGAGAGCGGATCGGCCGCGCCGAACACCCAGCCGTCGCGGTGATTGCCGCGCACGACCCACTGGTCGGGATACTCGCTGCCGCGCAAGGTGGCGATTACGTTGTAGATGGTCTTGCTGCCCCACTCCGCATCGACCTTGAGATGGACGCGTGCGGTGTCGTCGCCACCGATGCGGTAGGTGATCGGCAGGGCGCCGCGCCAGTCTTCCGGTGCTACCGGGCCGCCCAACGCGGCCAGCAGCGGCTGTGCGTCGCCCCAGCTGATCGGCAGGGTCGGGATCTTCAACACGCTGCCGGCCTGTTCGATCTTCAGCCGCTTGGCGCCCTTGCTTGCGCCCACGCCCGGCGTCAGCGGATCGCCCGGATAGATGGCGAAGTTGGCGACCGAGCCGCGTTGCACGCTCCACTGATTGCGCGCCGGGCCATCCGGATAGGCCTGATCCTGGAAATAACCGTCGTCACGCGGGTCGGAATAAATGATCGCGCCGATGGCGCCATGCTCCTGCGCCAGCCGCGGCTTGAGCCCGCGCCAGCCCTTGCCGTAGCGCGCGATCACGATCTTGCCGCGCACATCCACGCCGTTGCGCGCCAGTGCTTCGTAGTCTTCGGCGATGCCGTAATTGACGTAGACCAGGTCGCCGGTGACATCGCCATTGCCGCCGTAGATTACATACGGTGGCAACACGTTTTCGGTCTGGGCGGAGGTGCTGTCGCCCGCCAGCGGCGGCTCCTTGAGGCGCGCCACATACGGCGTGGAGCCCAGCAATTCCAGCTGCGAGGTCTTGGGCGAGGGCCACAGCACCTCGAAGGTTTCGATGCGCGCATCCCAGCCGTAGGCACGCAGGCGCGTTTGCAGATCGCGGGCGTTTTCCAGGTTGTGCGGGGCGCCGACGTGGTTGGGCGCCGACGACCACTGCTTCAACCAGCCACGATAATCGGCGTCCTTCAAGCCGCCGTCGAAACGCGCTTCCAGCGCGCGTTGCGCCTGGGCGGCAGCGGCATCGTACCCGGGCAGCGCGGCCGGTGGCGCTGCGGGATCTGCGGCGGGTTGTGCGGTCAGCGAAGGTGCGGCCAAGGCCAAGGCGATCAGCCAGGCATGCTGCGAAGAGGTCATCGTGCGTCCTTGAGAGTGTTCAGGGCGAAGAGCGAGTGGAATCGTTCGAGGCGATGGCAGCCAGGGCCACCATCGCATGGCCAGGCACGCGCAACCAACAGGCGATGGCGCGACGGCGGTTTGACGGCAAACCACCACCGCGCGCATCGGCGCTGCACTGCGGGTCAGAACCGGTAATCCAGTCCAACCGTGAAATAGCGCCCGCGCAGGTCGTACTGGGTGAAGTCGTAGGGCGCGCGAATGCCCGGGAACGAGGCATCCACCGGCGGCTGCTTGTCGGCCAGGTTCTCGATCTTGGCGTACAGGGTGAGCTTGTCGATGCCGGTGTAACCCAGATACAGATCGAACTGGTTGTAATCACCCACGCGCGACTGCACCGCACTGGCCGCCGCACTGGCCTTCTGGTCGTAGCCGCCGGTGTAGTACCAGGTCAGCGCCGCACTGATCGTGCCCAGGTTCCAGTCCAGCGTGGTGGTGGCCTTGTTGCGCGGCAACGATGGGCCGAGATTGCTGCCGGCGTAATCCTGCAGTGGGCCACCGACCACGGTGGGGCGGCGGTAATCGCGTACATGCGTGTAAGCAGTGTTGAGGCCGATGTTGCCGGCCGCTTCGGTGCGCCAGCGCTGGCGCAATTCGACATCGATCCCGGAGGTGGTCAGCTCGCTGAGGTTTTGATAGCGGTTGTACACCGCCACCAGGGTGCCGCGTTCGTTGCGGATCACATCGGCCGGGTTGTTGTTCTGCACGATGGTGGCGTTGTTGCCGGTGCCGACCAGGTTGTCCAGTTCGATCTTGTACCAGTCCACGCTCAGGCTGGTGTCGGCCCACGGCGACAGCACCACGCCCAGGTTGTAGCTGCGGGTGCGTTCGGGGTCGAGGTCGGTGTTGCCGACGGTGAAGAAGGTGGGATTCTGGCGCGAGCCGGGCACGTCCGGATCGAACGGATCGACCACCGAGCCGTAAGAAATATTGGTGCTGGCCGCATTCTCCGACAACGACGGTGCGCGAAACCCGCGCGAGGCCGCCGCGCGCACCAGCACCGCGTCCAGCGGCTGCCAGCGCAGGCTGGCCTTGGGCGAAAACGCATTGCCGAAATCGCTGTAATGATCGCCACGCCCGGCCAGCTGCAGTTCCAGCGATTGCAGCAGCGGCACGTTGACTTCGGCATACAGCGCCGAGACCTTGCGCTCGCCATCCACCGCGGCGATCGCCGGGCGGATCTGCAGGCCCTGGTCGATCTGCACAGGATTACGCGAGACCAGCTCCTCCTGCCGCCACTCCGCTCCGGCGGCGAACCCGACGTTGCCGGCCGGCAACGCGAACAGGTTGCCGGAGGCCTTGACATCGACACCACGCAAGGTGGATTGCGCCGGACGCAAGGTGCTGAGGTTGATGCCGTCGATCACCGCTTGCGGCGTGGCCGATGGGTTGCGCAGATTGTAGCTGCCGTCGGCCAGTGCCTGGGCCAGGGTGAAGCGATTGGCGAAGCCACCGGAGACGGTTTCGTGCTCGGTGCTGCGCGCAGTGAACGCGGCCGCTTCCCAGTCCCAGCGCTCGGTCTTGCCGCGCACGCCGCCAAGAAATCGGTAGGACTGCGAGCGGTTCGTCTTGACCGTCTGGCCCAGGTTAAAAAAGGTGTATTCGATCGGCACTGCCACCCCGTACGGGTTGTACGGGCTGGAGGCCGGCAGCAGGTTGGACACCGGCTCGGCCAGCCCGGTGCTGGCGTTCAATGCAAAGCGGCCGCCTTCCAGGGTGAAGTACGGGCTGGAGCCGAAGATCGACACACCCTTGACCTCGCTGTAGAGCGCCTCGCCGAACGCTTCGACGGTGTCGCTGAGCCGGAAGGTGGCGTTGGTGTAGGCCTGATAGCGCTTGGTCGAGGGAATCAGCGTGGTGAACGGGGCCTGGTTGAAGCCGCAGGTGTCGCCGGCCAGCCCGTCGATGGGCGCGCTGGCGGTGAGCACGGTGCCGGTGGGGCAATTGCCTTGCGCATCCAGCAGCGGCACCGAGCGGCCACCGATCAGATAGCGGGCGCCCTTGGCCGACCAGCCGTTCCAGCGCCCACCCGGTAGATCGGTATAGATGCCCGAACGGGTCAGCGCGCGCTGGTCCTGATCGAGCCGGTCGCGGTTGTAGGCGTCGAAACTGAAAAGGATGTTGTAGCCGTCGCTATCCAGGTCGCCGATGCCGCCGATGAACTTGGCGCGCTGGGTGTCCATGCCGCCCTGATCGGAGGTGCCGCCGCTCACGCC
This sequence comes from Xanthomonas sp. NCPPB 1068, assembly GCF_041479385.2. Taxonomy (NCBI): domain Bacteria; kingdom Pseudomonadati; phylum Pseudomonadota; class Gammaproteobacteria; order Lysobacterales; family Lysobacteraceae; genus Xanthomonas; species Xanthomonas sp. NCPPB 1068. The sequence goes on from NZ_CM192986.1 coordinate 4,022,146, forward strand.
CAGCTCGGCGCCCTGGAAATCCTGGCGGGTGATGATGTTGACCACGCCGGCCACCGCATCGGAACCGTATACGGCGGAGGCGCCGTCCTTGAGCACTTCGATGCGCTCCACCGCCACCAGCGGCAGCGCATTGAGATTGACGAAGGTGTCGCCCAGGCCGTTGGCAGGAAAGCCGTAGTTGGCCAGCCGGCGGCCGTTGAGCAGCACCAGGGTGTTCTTCTGCGACAGCCCGCGCAGGCCGATGCCCGCCGAGCCGGAAGCCCAGCCGTTATTGGTGGTTTCATTGGTGGCGTTGCCGGTATTGGCCGAGATCGAACGCAGCGCGTCGGCCACGGTGACCTTGCCGGACTGCTCCAGTTGCTGGCGGTCGATCACCTGCACGGGGTTCGGGCCTTCGCTGTCGCTACGCTTGATGTTGGAGCCGGTGACGCTGACGGTGGCCAGGGTCTTGCCCGTTTCCGGTGGCGCCTCGTCGGCGTGTGCAAGGGGAATCAGCGCCGACAACACGGCAAGAGACAGCAGGTAAGGCGTAGGGCGCTTCACGTACGGCATCCATGAACAGGGGGCTGTGCAGTGAGCCATGTGCGTTTTACTAACAAAAATTACATATCTGCATACGGTTATGCGCTGCGGTGACGCACACAGACACACGGGTGCGCTGGCCAGCGCATCGAACCTCGGCGCTGCGCTGCATGTGGGGGAGTGCAACCAGGCGATCGCCGATTGGCACCGTGACGCGGCCATATCGCTGCGCGTTGCGCTGGCCGTCGGCTGCAGACGGCCCGGCGCACTTACAATGCCGCGCATGGATATCTTCAAAGTCTTTACGCTCGAGGCCGCGCACCGTCTTCCCAACGTGCCGCCTGGGCACAAATGCGCCCGCCTGCACGGGCATTCGTTTCGGGTCGAACTGCACGTCAGCGGCGAACCCGGTGCCGAGACCGGCTGGATCATGGACTTCGGCGACATCAAGGCCGCCTTCCAACCGATCTACGACCGCCTGGACCACCATTACCTCAACGACATCGAAGGGCTGGAAAACCCCACCAGCGAGCGGCTGGCGATCTGGATCTGGCAGCAACTCAAGCCGGCGCTGCCGCAGCTGAGCGAGATCGTGGTGCATGAGACCTGCACGTCCGGCTGCCGCTACCGCGGCTAATCAGTTAGCGCAGTCCCGTGTCCGGAAGCCGCCCATTGGGCGGCTTCCGTCGTTTCGGAACTTCTCTAACCATTTGATCTAGAAAAGCTTCTGCAGAGAGTTGGCAAATCTTCAGCAAACGTGTTGCATCGCAACAATATCGGCGTATGCTGCAACGCAACAAACGGTCACACGCTTCCCCAAGGGGTTCGCAATGTCGGCGCAGTTCGAAAACAGCTTCACCAGTCAGTTCGCCTCTGCTGCAGCACGTGCCAACCAATTGGCATTGGACACGCTGGAACAGAACGTCAACGCGACCACCAGCTTCTTCGGTGAGTTTGCGCAGGCACGCGACCTGGGCGCCTACCAGACGCTCTGGCCGAAAGGACTGCAACTGGCCCGCGACAACCTGGAACGTCTGGCTTCGGTCAATCAGGAAGTGGTGGGAATGGGGTTGAAGATGTCCAGCGAGCTTGGGCAATTCGCCAAGCAGCAGTTCGACACCGGCAGCGATCAGGCCGGCGCAGCAGGCAAGACCCGGCGCAAGTAACCGCCAATAAATTCAGCGTCTTTGCATGGGTCCCTCCCCCCGTGCAATCCGGCCCGACAGATCCCTCCCTCTGTCGGGCTTTTTTATTGTCCGATCGCTGGAGGCATTGATGCCCAGGTATGACACGGCGACGCTGCCGGAGCGCGCATTGGCCGCAATGACCATGTAAGCGGCGGCCGCACTGCAACGGAGTGACGGCGCGCACTGCCCCACGCGAGTGGAGCGCGGTGTACTCCCTGGCTGGCCGCGGCACGCGCGCCGGGCGCGGATCAACGCAAGCCGATCACGCGGCGTGTCAGCAGGCTCGCGTAGCTTGCCGGCCGTGACACTAGGCCGGCAATTGCAGCCCCTGCGCCTGGCTGGCGGCATCGGCGCCAGGTCGCCAGGCGATCCGTCCCCAGCACGGCATTGCCAGACGCGCGTGCAGCATGCGGATGTTGTCTTCGGCGCGCTCCATCTGCGGATCGACCTCGTTGGCGATCCAGCCGATGCAGTCCAGGCCGTCGGCGGCAATGGCGGCGGCGGTCAGGCGCGCATGATTGATGCAGCCCAGCCGTACGCCGACCACCAGCACCACCGGCAGCTGCAGCGCGCGCACCAGATCGGCCTGATCCAGATCGGCGCTCAGCGGCGCGGCCCAGCCACCGACGCCTTCCACCACCACGACGTCGGCCTGCGTGCGCAATTGCGCAAAGGCCTGGGTGATCGGGTCCAGCGACAGCGTCACGCCGACATCGGCTGCCGCCAGCTCTGGTGCCAGCGGTGCGGGCAAGGCGTAGGGGTTAAGGGTGGCGTAGTCCGGCTGCGGGTCGCTGGCGGCCTGCAGGGCCAGCGCGTCTTCGTTGCGCCAGCCCTGCGCGGTGCGCTCGCACCCGCTGGCCACCGGCTTCATGCCCACCGCCGTGCGCCCTCGCGCCCGTAAGGCGTGCAGCAACGCGGTGCTGCCCATGGTCTTGCCGATTCCGGTATCGGTGCCGGTGACATAAAACGCCGGATGCTGCATCGGTCAGGTCCTGCGGCCGCGCCGCCATTGCCGTGAGGGCGCGCAGCATAGCGTGCGCATCCGTACTCGACGCTGAGCCGGCAAGCAGTTGTTGCGGCAGGCGTCGCGCCGGCCACGGGCGCCGGGCGGCGCCGCGAAGCGCCGAGTCGCACGGCTGCCATGCGGGCAAGCGCCGCCAGCGCCGCCCTGCGCTGGCGCGCCATGCCGCCACAGAGCGCCGCTGCTAAACTTTGCCCATGTTCGCCACCTCCTCGCTGACCGGCAGCAAGCCGGAACAATATGCCCAGCTCACCGCCCAGGCTCAGGCACTGGTGCACGGCGAGCCGGACCGGATCGCCAATGCCGCCAATCTGGCCGCGCTGATCTTCAACTCCCTGCCCTCGCTCAACTGGGCGGGATTTTATTTCTACGACGGCCGCGAGCTGGTGGTGGGGCCATTCCAGGGTCTGCCTGCATGCGTGCGCATTCCGCTGGACAAGGGCGTGTGCGGCGCAGCGGCCAGCACCCGGCAGAGCCAGCGCATTGCCGACGTGGATGCGTTTCCCGGGCATATCGCCTGCGACTCGGCATCGCGCTCGGAGCTGGTGATTCCGCTGGTCAAGGGCGATGCGTTGATCGGCGTGCTGGATCTGGACAGCCCGGAGCTGGACCGCTTCGATGCGGACGACCAGCGCGGCCTGGAAGCGATCGCGCAGGTCTTTGTGGACGCGCTGACGTGACCACCGAACGGCTGCGCAACATCGGCCCCAAGAGCGCGGCGTGGCTGCGCCAGGTCGGGCTGCGCACGCAGCAGGACCTGCAAGCCGTCGGTGCGGTGGGCGCATTCGTGAAAGTACGCCGTGCCGGCTTCAAGCCCAGCCTCAATCTGCTGTATTCGCTGGAAGGCGCGCTGTCCGATTGCCATTGGCAGGACGTGCCGGAAGCGCGCCGCCATGCCCTATTGGCCGAATACGAAGCGGCCAGCGCGCTATTGCCGGTGCGCGGCCGCGCGGTTGGCGGACCGGTGGAAACCGTGCATTACGCGCGTGCCGACAATGACGACGCGCATGGCGACATGGGCGAAGCAGGCGCAGATACTGCGGACCTGAGCGAAACGCGCGAGGATTAAGTGCCTACGCCGAGGTGTCACCGCAGCATGCGTGGACGCCAACACTGCGATCCGCAGCAGCGTGCTTGTCGAGCGGGTTATCCTCGAGCGCCTGCTTGATGGAAGGTCATCGATGCGTCGCTACATCCTGCAACGTTGGCGCGAGCGATGCGCCTAACGTCTGGCCATGGCTGAGGCCTGGCAGCGGTTGATAGTCAGCGGTGAGGCCAGGTAACGACGACAGCAACACGACGAGGCGCTGTGTGGCCTGTGGATCTGCACGCGGCCGCTCCGGACGATCCGGTTTTGCATTGTTCGCTGATGGTGCGCCCTCGCCTGCCATCAGCGTCAGCCGACGCCTGGATGGCTGCGTGCCTGCCGAACCCTCCCGCGCATCGGCGACCACACGCTGTGCCTGCTGAACGACAAACCCATCGCCCCACCACAGCGATGGATCGACCGCGACGTAGTGCTGGAACAACTGCGGCTGCGTCAGCAACACCTGCAGCACGAACAGCCCGCCATACGAATGGCCCCACAGGGTCTGCCGCTGACGATCCACCGCCACACGCGCTTGCACCTGTGGGCGAATGCGTGTTGCGATCAGCTGCGTGAATGCTGCCGCACCGCCGGTCCTGCGCTGCGGATTCAGCGGATCGGTTTCCACCCGCCCGTCGCCGTAGCGCGCAGGCGTGTAATCCAGGCTGCGCCCCACCGCATCGATGCGCAACGCGCTGTCGTCGGCGATGAACACCAGCACCGGCGCATCGCCGTGGGTGGACAGGTTGTCGAGCAGGCGTTCATCCATTTCCATCAATGCCGCATTGCCATCCAGCAGATACACCACCGGATATCCCGCGGCCGGCGGCGCCGCTTTGGGGGTGGCAATGCGCACGCGGTAGTGGCGTTGGCCATCGGCCGAATCCAGGCGCAACGCGCTGAAGACATACGAGGCACTGGGACGATCGGCAACTGTGCTGCCGATCGTGCGGCTCAGGTCCGGCTGTGCGAATGCCGGCACCGTGCCGACGATCCACATCAGCACACCGGCACACGCAAGCCGCCAGGAATCATGTCGCGTCACTGCATGCTCTCCTTGTCCTGCGCCCATGTTCGCGCGCGGTGCTGAATTGCTGTTAGAAACCAAAACTCAGGCTCGCCCAATACGCGCGACCGGGCTCGTTGTAGGTGGCTGCACCCGCCGCACCGCCGGTGTTATTGGTGCCTTCGCGGAACAGGCGGGTGTCGAACAGATTGTCCACACCGATGCCCACGCTGACCTTGCGGGTAATGCGGTAACGCGCACTGACGCCCCACAGATCGTAGGGGTCGCGCGCGTCGGGGGCGATGGCGCCGCCGCTGGTGCTCGATTGCGTGGCCGACTCCTGCTTGCCGTAGAAGGTGCCGGTAAGCAGCAACGACAAAGCCTGGGTCGGTTGCCAATCGAGCGTGGTGTTGACCGTGTATTCCGGGATCACCGATAGCGGCTGATCAGTTGCGGTGTTCTTGTTCTCGATCATGTAGGTGACATTGGTATTCCACTTCAACACGCGGCCCTGCTCGCCCAGCAGCGGCAGGGTGAGATTGCCTTCCACCCCTTGCACGATCGCTTCCGATGCATTGGTCCACTGGAACACCTGCCCGCGTCTGTCGACCGTGACGCCGACCGGCACCATCCCGGCGACGATCTTGTCGTCGTAGGCATTATGGAAGTACGTCAGCGAGGCATGGTGACCGGTCTGTGGGGCCCACTCGATACCGACTTCCTTGTTGATGCTGGTCTCCGGATCGAGATCGTCGTTGCCCTGGATATAGCAGCCCGAGCCAAGATTGGGGAACAGCACCGGACAGCCATTGCCACGCGTGTAATACAGATAATTGGCGTTGGACTGATACAGGTTGGGCGCCTTGAAGGCGCGCGCGATGCCGCCCTTGAGCAACCAGTCTTCGCTGAGCTTGTACTGCACGTTGAGGCTGGGGCTGAGGTTGTTGCCGAACTGGCTGTGGTGATCCAGCCGCACACCCGGCGTCAGCGTCAGCCGCTCGCTGGCGTAGATGTTGTCTTCCAGATACACCGCGCTGAGCGTGGCCTCGCTGCGCGGGCTGCGCGTCCCGTTGGGAAGGCCGGGGAAACCACCGCCGGCACTCACCGTCTGCGACATCGAATACGCATCGCTGAGGCGGCTCTGGCGGCGCTCGAAGCCCAACGTCAGCACCTGCTCGGCCCAGGCCTGCAGCGGCAGATTGAATTCGCCATCGATATTGAGATTGTCGAGCGTGGCGGTGGAGTCCAGCAGACCCGCGGCAATGGAGCCTTCCGGTCCGCCGGCCAGGCCTTCGTTGAGGCGGGTATTGTCGGTGCCTTCATACGCGGCGGTGAGGCGGGAGGTGCCGAGCGCCCAGGTGCCGCGATGGGTCAGCGAGGCGGTGCGGCGGATCATGGTGTTGGTTTCGCTGCCGAACAGTGCGCCCAGATCGGCACCGGCCAGGCCATCGGCGCTGACCGCGCGATCGCCGGCATACAGATTGCCCTGGCGGCTGAGGCCGGCATCGAGTTCGATCACCTGGCCTTCGCTCGGATCCCAGCGCAGCAGGCCGTTGATGTCCTTGTTACGCACGCCTTCGCGCCCTGCCGGCGGCACCGCCGCAGTACTGCTGGCGAAGCGGCGATTGAGCTCCAGCGAATCCGGATCGGTCTTGTTGAGGTTTCCATACAGGCGGAAGGAGAAGGTATCGGTCAGCGGTCCGCTGAGCTGGAAGCCGACACGCTGGCCGCCGCCTTCGGCACTGTGCTGCGGCACCAGGCCGAACATGCTCATCGAGCCGCTCAGATCGCCGGTCGGCTTCTTGGTGATGATGTTGACCACGCCGCCGGAGGCACCCGAGCCATACCGTGCCGCGGCTGGGCCACGCAGCACTTCGATACGCTCCACCGCTTCGGCCGGCACCCAGTTGGTGTCGCCGCGCGTATTGCGCTCGCCGCTGCGGCCCATGCGCACCGCATCGCGTGATCCCACCGGCTTGCCATCGACCAGAATCAGCGTGTTTTCCGGGCCCATGCCGCGCAGATCGATCTGGCGGTTGTTGCCGTACTGGCCGGAGGCGCTGTTGCCGGTGAGGTTGACGCCCGGCATGGTACGCAGCAACTGCGACAGGTCGTTGACCGGTGGCCGCCGTTCGATGTCTTCGGCGGTGATCACGGATGACCCCAAGGCCTGGCGTGCAATCTGCGCGGCGGTGACGTGCACGGTGTCCAGCGACCGCGGCTCAGCCGCAACGTCTTCAGCCAACGCGCTGAAAATGCCGCTGCCACAGCAGAGCGCAATAGCCTGGACCAGCTGAAGGTGGGACAACACGGGACGACATGCGGACGCAGACATCCATGACCGGCGTGATGCGGACATTCTCAAACCTCTCGACAGGAGATAGACCTCTGGCGACAGCTTGAGGTGACACGGTGGGGGTAATGCGTGAAACAGGCGTAACGCCGTGCGGGCGCGGCCGATGCAGTCAAGCCTGGCCGCGCATTCTACACAGATGCGATTCATTCTCAAAACGAAACGCCATGCGGGCGTGGCCGTGTACGGGCTGCGCAGCGTGGCGCAGCTCATCCACCACCGATGACGCGCGTGGATCGCAGTGGCGGCACCTGGCAGCTGGCCGAGGCGGCGATCAAGCGAAAGACCATCACCCAGGGCGACCAACGCCGCCAGCTCCGGCGATGGTCGTCGCTGCACGGCGTGGTGGGCGATGCCTGTTCCTGCGCTGGTCCCGCCGCGCAGACTACGTCAACGCCAGCAGTTCCCGCATGTCATCGACAATGGCTACCGCACCGGAGCCCTGCACGTCGAAGCCGCGCAGATAACCGTAGCGCACCATGGCCAGCGGCATGTTGGCGGCATTCGCCGCTGCCGCGTCAGTGCCCGAATCGCCGACCATCAAACATTGCTGCGGCGTGTACCGGAACTGCGTGGCCAGGTGCAGCAGCGGCGTCGGGTCGGGCTTGCGCTGCGGCAACGAATCGCCACCAAGCACGCTGCTGAAGGACGCGGCGATGCCCAGGTGCTCCAGCAGCGGTGCGATGAATCGCGATGGCTTGTTGGTGCATAGCGCCAGCGTCGCCCCGGCATCGCGCAGGCCGTGCAATGCCTGCGCTACACCCGGGTACAGCTGCGGGTCGTGCAGCAGGCATGCTTCGTAATGCCGCATCATCACCGGCATGACCGTGGCCGCATCGTCCGTGCTGCCGGCTTCGCGCAGTGCGGCAGCCAGTAGCACCTGCACCCCTTCGCCGATCCAGCCGCGGATGGTGGATTCGCTGAACTGCTCCAGCCCCAGCTCCTGCAAGGTGTCATTGAGGGCTTCGGCGATATTGGGCGCGCTGTCCACCAGGGTGCCGTCCAGATCGAAAATCACCAGCGGATACGCAAACATTCGGATGGCCTCGTGCGGGGAACGCGGCAGTGTATGCAGTGCGGGATTCAGGCCGCGTCACCGCGCGAGCGCAGCCGTTTTACCCGTCTACGCGCGCGGCAACACCGGCAGGCACGCGCTCACGGTGCCTGCGAGACCTCGCCGAACAACTGCCCCTGCACCGCGCCCTCTTCCACATCGCTGAAACCGCTGAGCCCGACACCGACCAGGCGGTAACGCGTATCGGCAGGCAGCTCCACGCGCCGGGTCAGCGCCAGCGCAATCTGCGCCAACGCCTCGAACGAGGCCGGTGGCTGCTCGGGCGTGTGGGAGCGCGTCAGGATACGAAAATTGGAGGTCTTCAATTTCAGCACCACCGTCCGGCCAATGCGTTCGGTGCGGCGCGTGGCCAGCCAGGTCTTTTCGGCCAGGCGCAGGATGTGCGGGTCCAGCGCATCAAGCGCAAGATCTTCGCTGAAGGTGTCTTCCGAAGAGACCGATTGCACTTCCTGGTCCGGCTCCACCGGGCGCTCATCGATGCCCCGCGCGCGGCGATACAGGCTCTGCCCGAAGCTGCCGAAATGCGCCTGCAATTCTTCCAGCGGGCGCAGGCGTAGATCGGCCACGGTGACGATGCCCAACGCCGCCAGCTTGCCGTCCATCACCTTGCCCACACCGGGAATGCGATTGACCTTGAGCGGCAGCAGGAAGGCGTCCACGCGGCTGGGCGCGATCACGAACTGGCCATCGGGCTTGCGCCAGTCCGAGGCGATCTTGGCCAGGAACTTGTTCGGCGCGATGCCGGCCGATGCGGTGAGCTGGGTTTCTTCACGGATCTGGGTGCGGATCAGCTGCGCGATTTCGGTGGCCAGCTGCAGGCCGGTCTTGGCCTGGGTGACATCCAGATAGGCTTCGTCCAGCGACAGCGGCTCCACAAGGTCGGTATGCCGATGGAAGATCTCGCGCACCTGCCGCGACACCGCCTTGTAGCGGGCAAAATCCGGCGGCACGAACACCGCATCCGGACACAGGCGCTCGGCGCGCAGGGCCGGCATTGCCGAGCGGATGCCGAAGGTGCGTGCTTCGTAGGAGGCCGCGCACACCACCGAGCGCGCACCGCGCCAGGCCACCACCACCGGCTTGCCGCGCAGGCTCGGGTCGTCACGTTGCTCCACGGATGCGTAGAACGCATCCATGTCCACGTGCACGATCTTGCGCATCAAGCGGGTTTCTCTGTTGCAGGTCTGCATCCATGATAAGCCAGCGCCGTCTCATGCCTTGAGCGGCGATCGCGCACGATGCAAGCGGCAAACGGGCGCGACCGGCCATCGAACACCAGCGATCACGCCTGGAAGGCACAGCTGCAGAGCCAACCATGCGGGCGCGCCAGCTCCCCAGAGACGGCATGCCGGCATGCCGCCGTTCCACATGCAATCCGGCCCTGATGAGCGGCGCAAGCGGCTGAAAACAGCACGCATGCGTACGGATAAAACGTTTGATTGAACCGCGCAGGCTCATGCACCCTTGCCGACCTTGCCTCTCGCTCCTTGCAGGACACGTTCGTCATGACTCGTCAAAGTGCGTACTCGCGCGACCAATTGCTGGCCAGCGCGCGTGGAGAATTGTTTGGGCCCGACAGCGGCAGGCTGCCGAACGATCCGATGCTGATGTTCGACCGCATCACCGAGATCAGCGACACCGGCGGTGCGCATGGCAAGGGCGTGATTCGCGCCGAACTGGATATCCGCCCGGACCTGTGGTTCTTCGGCTGCCACTTCATCGGTGACCCGGTGATGCCCGGTTGCCTGGGCCTGGATGCAATGTGGCAGCTCACCGGCTTTTTCCTCACCTGGATCGGTGCGCCCGGGCGTGGCCGCGCCCTGGGCTGCGGCGAGGTCAAGTTCACCGGACAGGTGCTGCCCAGCGCAACCCTGGTGAGCTACGAGATCGATGTCAGCCGCGTGATCAACCGCAAGCTGGTGATGGCGCAAACCGACGCACGCATGCTCGTGGACGGGCGTGAGATCTATACCGCCAAGGATCTGCGCGTGGGCATGTTCACTTCAACGGAGAGCTTCTGATGCGCCGTGTTGTCGTTACCGGAATGGGCATCAATTCGTGTCTGGGCAATGATCTGGACACCGTCTCCACTGCACTGCGCGAAAGCCGCTCCGGCATCACCGCGCTGCCCGATCACGCCGAAGCCGGCCTGCGCAGCCAGGTGGGCGGCGCGGTGGCGCTGGACCTGGAGGCATTGATCGACCGCAAGCTCAAGCGCTTCATGGGCGATGGCGCGGCCTATGCATACCTGGCCATGCGCGATGCGATCACCGATGCGGGCCTGAGCGCCGAGCAGGTCAGCGACCTGCGTACCGGCGTGATTGCCGGCTCCGGCAGCGGCTCCAGCCAGTGGCAGGTGGAAACCGCCGATCTGCTGCGGGCACGTGGCGTGCGCAAGGTAGGCCCGTACATGGTGCCGCGCACGATGAGTTCGGCCGTCTCTGCATCGCTGGCCACTGCGTTCAAGATCCGCGGCCTGAGCTATTCGCTGTCGGCCGCGTGTGCGACCTCGGCGCACTGCATCGGCGCGGCGGCGGATCTGATCCGGCACGGCGCACAGGACGTGATGTTCGCCGGCGCCGGCGAAGAACTGCACTGGACCATGAGCGTGATGTTCGATGCGATGGGTGCGCTGTCCACCGGCTTCAACGATCGTCCGGCGGTGGCATCGCGCCCGTACGACGCGCAGCGCGACGGCTTCGTCATCAGCAGCGGCGGCGGCATGCTGGTACTGGAAGACTACGACCACGCCATCGCGCGCGGCGCACGCATCCATGCCGAATTGCTGGGCTACGGCGTGACCTCCGATGGCGCGGACATGGTCGCCCCCAGCGGCGAAGGCGCGGTGCGCTGCATGCACATGGCCATGCAGGGGCTGGATCGCCCCATCGATTACCTCAACACGCATGGCACCTCGACACCGCTGGGCGATGTCACCGAACTGGGAGCGGTGCGCGAGGTGTTTGGCGACAACGTGCCGCCGCTGTCCTCGACCAAGGCACTGTCCGGCCATTCGCTGGGCTCGGCCAGCGTGCACGAGGCGATCTTCAGCCTGCTGATGTTGCGCGATGGGTTCATGGCCGGCTCGGCGCATATCGAAGAACTGGACCCGCGCGCGGAAGGTTTCCCGATCCTGCGGCAAACCCAGGACGCCAGCTTGAACACGGTGATGTCCAACAGCTTCGGCTTTGGCGGCACCAACGGCACGCTGGTGTTCGGCCGGGTGTAAGTACGCGGCGCTAGACGCCGCGCGGAATGGGGAATGGGGAATCGGTGTGCCGGGAGATCGCTCTTGCCACTCCCCGATCCCGATTCCCCACTCCCGGGTCAGCCGGCCATGCCGTTATGCCGCAGCAACGCGTCGATCCGGGGCGCACGGCCACGGAAGGCGCGGAAGTTGTCGGCCGCACTGCGGCTGCCGCCACGCGACAACACCTCGTGGCGGAATCGGGCGCCGGTCTCGGCTACCTGCTCGGGTGCTTCCTCGAACGCGGCATAGGCATCGGCGCTGAGCACTTCGGCCCATTTGTAGCTGTAGTAACCGGCCGCATAACCGCCGGCAAAAATGTGGCTGAACTGGTGCGGGAAGCGATTCCACGCCGGTGGCCGATTGACCGCCACTTCGTCGCGCATGCGCTCGATCAACTGCAGCACGCTGTCCTGCGCCGGGTCGAAGCTGCTGTGCAGCTGCATGTCGAACAAGGCGAATTCCAGCTGGCGCACGGTGAACATGCCGCTCTGGAAATTGCGCGCAGCCAGCAAGCGGTCGAACAGGTTGCGCGGCAGCGGCTCGCCGGTCTGCACATGCGCGGTCATCACCTGCACGCGCTCCCATTCCCAACAGAAGTTCTCCATGAACTGGCTCGGCAACTCCACCGCATCCCATTCCACGCCGTTGATGCCGGCCACGCCCAGCTCGCCGATGCGGGTCAGCAGCTGATGCAGGCCGTGGCCCATTTCATGGAACAGCGTGGTGACTTCGCCATGCCGGAAGGTGGCCGGTGCGTCGCCGCTGCCGCGGCCGAAGTTGCACACCAGGTACACCAATGGCGTCTGCACGCCGTTGGCCGTTTCGCGGCGATTGCGGCAGTCGTCCATCCACGCGCCACCGCGCTTGCCCTCGCGTGCATACAGATCCAGATAGAACTGGCCGACCAGCGCACCTTGCGCATCCTCCAGCCGGTAGAACCGCACATCCGGGTGCCACACCGGCGCGCTGTCCTGCGTGACGCGCAAGCCGTAAAGACTGTGGATCACATCGAACAGACCAGCCAGCACCTTCGGCTCGGTGAAGTACTGCTTCACTTCCTGCTCGGAAAAGCTGTAACGCGCCTGCTTGAGTTTTTCGCTGACGTAGGCCAGATCCCAGGCCTGCAGTTCGTCCAATCCCAATTCTTCGCGTGCGAAGGCTTCAAGCTCGGCGCGGTCGCGCTGCGCATAGGGCTTGGCGCGCACGGCCAGATCGCGCAGGAAGCCCATCACCTCGTCCGGGCTCTGCGCCATCTTGGTGGCCACCGAATAGTCGGCGTAACTGGCAAAGCCGAGCAGCTGCGCCAGTTCCGCACGCAGCGCAAGAATGCGGTCGATATTGGCGCTGTTGTCCAGCGCGGCATCGCCGAATTCGGAAGCGCGCTCGGCGTTGGCGCGATACAGCAGCGCGCGCAGTTCGCGGCTGTCGGCATCGCTCTGCACCGGCAGATAGCACGGCATCTGCAAGGTGAACTTCCAGCCCGCCACGCCGTCCTTTTCTGCGGCAGCACGCGCGGCGGCGATCACTTCGGCCGGCAGGCCGGAGAGCTGCGCTTCGTCCTCGGTCACGTGCGACCAGGCATCGGTGGCGTCGAGCACGTTTTGCGAAAACTTGGCCGCCAGTGCCGACAGTTCTTCCTGGATCTGCGCAAAACGCGCCTTGGCGTCATCATCGAGTTCGGCACCGCCCAGGCGGAAATCACGCAGCGCGTTGTCCAGCACCTTGCGACGTGCCTCATCGTAGGACGCCGCCTCCGGCGACTGCGCCAACGCCTTGTACTGCGCATACAGCGCCAGGTTCTGGCCCAGCGCACTGCCGAAGCGGCTCACCTTGGGCAGGTTGCTGTTGTAGGCCTCGCGCAACTCCGGGGTGTTCATCACCGCCTGCAGATGACCAACTTGCCCCCAGGCGCGCCACAGGCGCTCGGTGGCATCGTCCAGCGGGGTCACGAAGCTGTCCCAGCTCACCGGGCTGACCTGTTCGGCCGCTTTCACTGCCGCTTCGGCATCGGCGAGCAAGTGGTCGATCGCCGGGCCCACGTGTTCGGGGCGGATCGCATCGAAGGACGGCAGTCCGGACAGGTCGAGCAGCGGGTTGGTCATGGGGCGCTCCGGCGGGGACTGGATCAGGAATGACGAAGTTGTCTGGGGACACGTACCGATACGTTGCGTGTCACTGCGTGGTGGATATGGCGGTCATTCCAGCGCGGCACAAGGCAAGGCCGGCAGATCGCCGCCGTTCACGGCCAGCGCAATGGCTGCATCGCTGCCGCTGACATCGAGCTCGCGCGCCACGTACCAGGCCGGGTCGTAATAGCTGTGCGCGTAGCGCTCGCCGGCATCGCACAGGATGGTGACGATGGAGCCCTGCCGGCCCTCCTCGCGCATCCGCTGCGCCGCCTGCAGGACGCCGACGAAGTTGGTGCCGGTGGAGCCGCCGACGCGCCGGCCCAGGGTGGCGCTGACATGGCGCATGGCCGCCAGGCTCAGCGCATCGGGCACCTTGATCATCACGTCCACGCAGCTGGCGATGAAGCTCGATTCCACCCGCGGCCGGCCGATGCCTTCGATGCGCGAGCCTCCGGTGATGGCCAGCTCCTTGGGGCATTGCCCGTCCACCGCGCGGCAGTAGCCGTCGAAGAACACCGACACTTCCGGGTCTGCGCACAGGATGCGGGTGGCATGCCGGCGGTAGCGCACATAGCGCCCCAACGTGGCGCTGGTGCCGCCGGTGCCGGGGCTGCAGACGATCCAGTCCGGAATCGGGTGCGGCTCCTCGGACAGCTGCTTGAAGATCGATTCGGCGATGTTGTTGTTGGCGCGCCAGTCGGTGGCGCGCTCGGCATAGGTGAACTGGTCCATGAAGTGCCCGCCGGTCTCGCGCGCAAGCGCATGCGAGGCGCTGTCCAGGTCGCAGGCGCGCTCCACCAGATGGCAGCGGCCGCCCTGGAATTCAATCGCGGCGATCTTCTCCGGCGAGGTCGACGCCGGCATCACCGCGATGAAGGGCACGCCCAGCAGGCGCGCGAAATACGCTTCGGAAATGGCGGTGGAGCCGCTGGAGGCCTCGATCACCGGGCGCCCGGCACGCAGCCAGCCGTTGGTGAGCGCGTACAGGAACAGCGAGCGCGCCAGCCGGTGCTTGAGGCTGCCGGTGGGGTGGCTGGACTCGTCCTTGAAGTACAGGTCGATGCCCGGATAACCCGGCAGGTCCATCGGGATCAGATGGGTGTCGGCCGAACGATTGAAATCGGCCTCGATCTTCTGGATGGCGGCGGCCACCCACTGGCGCTGCGACATGGGCAGGGACGTGATGCAAAGGAAGAACGCAATTCTAACGCCGCCAGGTGCACTGCCGGGGCGGGCGGTCATCCGGCGGACAGTTGCCAGGCCGGTGGTATGCTCGTGGCCCCTGTCCGCCGCCTCCACTGCCCGTGCCGCGTTGCCTGCTCCGCCTGCTGCTGTGCCTGTGCCTGGTCGCCAATACGGCCACCGGCGCGTGGGCGTCGGTAGGCATGGCGATGCCGGACACGGTCATGCCGCAGGCCGCGGCGCATGCGATGGCGGCGCACCCGTCGACCGCACAGGCCATGCCATGCCACGACGCCATGGCGGCGCCGCACAACGCTGCGCCCGACGCACTGGCCGCGCAGGTCAAGGGCGACCAACCGCATGCGGCCGACTGCTGCAAGCTGGGCAGTTGCGACTGCCTGCAGCATTGCAGCCTGGCCCTGCTGACGCTGCCTGCGGTGCCGACAGCGATGCCGGGCCATTTTGCCGTGCCTGCCGCCCTGGACGAAGGCCGCAGCAGCCCGGCGCACGAGCAACCGGTGCGACCTCCCATCGGCTAAGCGGCCGACGGACCCTGTGCCCGCCAGCAGGCGGGCATGCTCGTCACCCGATGTCGTCAGGTCGTGCATGCGCGCTGCGCGTGCAATCGCGCCCTCGCCGCAGCCTGATGCCGGCTCCGCATCGTCTGTCAGCCACGTCTTATGCCCTTCGCCCTGCGTGCCTGCATGCGGGAGTTCCCAGCGATGCGCTGCGTCCGCCAGTTGGCGCAGACGCACCGGAGGTATCATGTCTTCAGATTCCCATGTGTTCGATCCACCCTCCGCGCCAGGCCTGAGCCGGCGCCGCTTCGTGCAGGGCCTGGCCCTGGGCGGGGTTGCCGCCACCGCCGGGCTGTGGCGCAACAATGCACACGCAGCCGGCGCCATGGCTGCGCCCGTCCTGCGCGGCAACAGCCAGTCGCTGCAGATCGGCCGCCTGCCGGTCAACATCACCGGGCGCACCCGCCCGGCGATCACCGTCAACCAGAGCCTGCCCGCACCCACGCTGCGCTGGCGCGAGGGCGACACGGTGAGCGTGCGCGTGCGCAACGCGCTGCCCGACCAGCCCACCTCGGTGCATTGGCATGGGTTGTTGCTGCCGGCCAACATGGATGGCGTGCCGGGCATGAGCTTCGATGGCATCGCGCCGGGGCAGGAATATCACTACCGCTTCGCGCTGCGCCAATCCGGCACCTACTGGTACCACAGCCATTCGATGTTCCAGGAGCAGGCGGGTTTATACGGCGCCATCGTCATCGACCCGCTGACGCCAGCGCCGTATCGCTACGATCGCGAGCATGTGGTGCTGTTGTCGGACTGGACCGACCTGGACCCGGCCGCGCTGTTCCGCCGGCTCAAGCAGATGCCCAGCCACGACAACTACGCGCAGCGCACGGTGGGCGATTTCCTGCGCGATGCGCGCGAAGACGGTGTGCGGGCAACGCTGGCAGACCGCGGCATGTGGGGGCGCATGCGCATGACCCCCACCGATCTGTCCGACGTCAACGCCAACACCTACACCTACCTGCTCAACGGCGTGCCACCGGCCAGCAACTGGACCGGGCTGTTCACCCCCGGCGAAAAGGTGCTGCTGCGTTTCATCAATGGCTCGTCGATGACCTACTTCGACCTCCGCATCCCCGGGCTGCGCATGACGGTGGTGGCCGCCGATGGCCAGTACGTCCATCCGGTCAGCGTGGACGAACTGCGCATTGCCGCAGCCGAAACCTTCGACGTCATCGTCGAACCGATCGGGCAGGATGCATTTACGTTGTTTGCGCAGGACATGGGGCGTACCGGTTTCGCCTGCGGCACCTTGGCGGTACGGCACGGCCTGCAGGCGCCGATTCCTGCACTGGACCCGCGTACGATTTTGACCATGCAGGACATGGGGCATGGCGATGGGATGCATCACGCACTGCCCGCAATGCATGGCGCACCCGGGATGCAGGCCGCACATGCGATGCACGACATGCACTCGCATGACGATGCAAAGGCACACGACAAGACCCCTCACCACCCCGCCAGCGAGGCCGGCAACCCACTGATCGACATGCGCAGCAACGCCACCGCACCGCGGCTGGACGACCCCGGCGTGGGCCTGCGCGGCAACGGCCGCCGCGTGCTGCGCTATGGCGACCTACACAGCCTGTTCGACGACCCGGATGGGCGCGATCCCGGGCGCGAGATCGAGCTGCATCTGACCGGGCATATGGAAAAATTCGCCTGGTCCTTCGATGGCATCGCCTTCGCTTCTGCAGAGCCGTTGCGACTGCAGTACGGCGAGCGGCTGCGCATCGTGCTGGTCAACGACACCATGATGCAGCACCCCATCCATCTGCACGGCATGTGGAGCGATCTGGAAGATGCCGACGGCAACTTCCAGGTGCGCAAGCACACCATCGACATGCCGCCGGGCACCCGCCGCAGCTACCGCGTGCGCGCCGATGCGCTGGGCCGCTGGGCGTATCACTGCCATCTGCTGTATCACATGGAAGCGGGCATGATGCGCGAAGTGCGGGTGGAGGCATGAGCGCGCTTCGGCTCACCGCGCTGGTAGCGGGCAGCGTCTTGTTCAGTGCGCCGCTGGCGGCGCAGGAGCACGTGCATGCTGCGGTGGACATGGCAGCGCACGACCATCATGCCCATTCGATGCAGGCAGCAGACCAGCCCGGCGAAGCCGGCACGCAGGCGCCAGCCTCTCCGGAAGCGCCGTCGTCTGCGCGCGATGCGGCGCCCGCGATGGACATGACGCATGCGCATGCGCAGCACGCCAGCGATGACGCCGCTTCGATGGAGCCGGATGCTGCCACGCACGCTCCGGCACGACACCCGGCGCATGCCCACGGCACAGCGCACCCGCAGCATGCAGACATCCCGCAAACACCGCAGCAAGCCGCATCGCCTTCGTCGCCAGAGCAACGCCAGATGTCGAACGAGGGCATGGACCATGGCGCGATGAATCATGGGCCGACGCATCATGCCGCGATGGAGCACGCTGCAGTCGACCACGCGGCGATGGATCATACGGCGATGGATCACGCAACGATGGGTCATGCAACAGCCACGAGCACGCCCGCGCCCACATCTGCCCCGCGTGGCAACACCGCACTGCCACGCGAGCCAATTCCCAAGCCCACCACCGAGGACATCGCGGCAGCCTTTGCCTCGTTGCGTAGCCATGCGATGCACGGAACCGGCATCAACCGGTATGTGCTGCTCGATCGCCTGGAAGCCTTCGACACCGATCGTGGCAGCGGGCAAGCGTGGGAAGCACGGGCGTGGGTCGGCGGCGACATCAACCGGCTCTGGCTCCGCAGTGAAGGCGAGCGACACCGCGGCCGCACCCGGGATGCATCGGTCGAAGCGTTCTACGGTCATGCCATCTCACCGTGGTGGGATCTGCTGGCAGGCGTGCGTCAGGACCTGGGTGCAGACCATCGCAGCTGGGCCGCGTTCGGGGTGCAGGGAGTGGCGCCGTACAAGTTCGAAACCGAAGCCACGCTGTTTGTCGGCAGTGGTCGCGCCGCCATGCGGCTGGAAGGTGAGTACGACGTGCTGCTCACCAACCGCCTGATCCTGCAACCACGTGCAGAGGCGACCATCGCAGTGACCGATGACGATCGACGCGGTATCGACAGCGGGCTGCAACAGGTCGAAGTAGGCGTGCGGCTGCGTTACGAAATCACCCGGCGGTTTGCGCCTTACATCGGCTGGGTGCATCACCGCAGCTTCGGTGACCGGGCCAACGCCACGATGGACGAGGAGCCTGCACGCGACAGTCGCTTCGTCGCCGGCGTGCGCATCTGGTTCTGAGCCAGTGGCAAGGGGGCCCAGACTGCTTATCTGGCCCCTGCCGCTGACGGGCGCGCGGACGGTGGCAGCGCGCTGCCATGACACGCACACAACCCCGCCCCCGCTAAAATCGCCGCCCGGCGCTCACCCTGCGCACTCAACTTTCAACAGGAGATCACCATGCCTTTGACCGATCTGCAGCATGTTCCCGGTGCCAGTGCGGCGCCGGCACAGACCCACGGCTTCGTGTTCAACCACACCATGCTGCGCATCAAGGACGCGCCGCGCTCGCTGGACTTCTACACGCGCGTGCTCGGCTTCCGCCTGCTGGATGCACGTCACTATGCAGAAGCAAAATTCAGCCTGTACTTTCTCGCGTTGTTGCCGCAAGACACTGCCATTCCCGATGACGACGCACAGCGTCGCCTGTGGATGGCCGGCATCCCCGGCGTGCTCGAACTGACCCACAACCACGGCACCGAAACCGAAGACGGTCCCGTGTATCACGACGGCAACAGCGACCCGCGCGGCTTCGGCCACATCTGCATCTCGGTGCCGGACATCCACGCCGCCTGCGCGCGCTTCGACAGCCTCGAGGTGCCGTATCAAAAACGCCTGGAAGACGGCCGCATGAAGCACCTGGCCTTCATCAAGGACCCGGACGGATACTGGGTAGAGATCATTTCCAATACGCCGCTGGCCTAAGAGCGGCACGCTCGGCAACCCTGACGTTTCAGCGGATGGGAGTAGACATGAAAACTCCTCCCATGCCGCCGCAAGGTCCCACGCCACGGCGGAAAGCCGGCACCACCAGGCGCGGCGCGACGACTGGACACAACGGCGGGCTGGAGTAGACTTTCGCCGCCCTCCGCAATGGATGCATCCCAATGCTCGTCAGGAAGATTCCACTGATCCTTGCGCTAGCAACCATCGCCGCGTGCAAGCCGGCGACACCGGATACCACACCTCCAAAGACAGCCGCCACCGCGGCCAGCGGCGCCACCATATCTTCAGACAAGGACGCTTCTCCCATGCAGGACGCAACCCAGGGTTCCACTCAACAGCTCCAGCCGCCCCGCCCGGACAGCGTGCTGTACTTCATCAGTGATGTAGATGGCGATGGCGCACTTTCTTACGAAATCGCCAATGGCAGCTGGATCCATTTCTGGTACGGCCTCCAGTTCGAACTTGATGGTACGCAGTACTACACCGGCTTTGCCTGGAAAACCCCCCAGCTGTTCGGGGCGGAGCGCGAAAATCACTACCCCGCGCCCGACACCAAGGTAACCTTGGCCCACGCGACCTTCGTGACCAGCGAACCGGGCAGCAAATCGCCGTGGAAGTTTCTCGGCGCTGAGCCCTACATCGGGGAGTTCGGCGGGATGGAAAAGGGCAACACGGTCGATACGACGCGCAAAGCAAAGACCAGCGTCACCGACGACGGTCGACTGGTGCTAGCCGTGCCAACGTGGAGCCTGCAGTCGGGCGTACGGATCCTTTCGTACGACGCACTTGTGTACGACCCGAAGGAAACCAAGGATGTCGATGACAGGCATTGGACCTACATCGGCAATCTCCCGGCCGGTGAAGACAATAGTGCAAATTGCGGCGAGGACGCGCCTGGGAAGATCCAGTGCATCAAGAACACCAGCATGCTTGAGTTCGTTCCACAGGGCGGCCTGCCCGCATTACGGGTAACGGTTTCGGCTGACCCGAAGACGAGCGGGGCTGACGAAACGGTTGTCTACCGTTACGATGCGACACAGAAATCGTATTTGCCGACCCCTTAATACAGAACCAAAGGAATTGGTTCGGGCGGCGTACCGCTGCAGCTACTGGGCTGCAGCACTCAATCAAGGACCTTGAGCGATGCCAACAAATTATTCACGGGCCCAAGTGCTCGATATCATTGAACGCGAAGCTGCCGAACGAAATATTCCGCGTGACGACTTCCTGCGGTTTGCGCACGTAGAGACTGGCGGCAACTTCGACGAGTTGGCCAACCGCGGGGCAAGTGGTGCGAAGGGGCTGTTCCAATTCACCCCCCGAACCGCTGGCGAATACGGCATCGCTGGACGCGAACTGGATGCAGTGGTCAATACCGACGCAGCCGCACGGCTGTATCTGAATAACCGAACGAGCCTGGTTGACCGGCACGAACGCGATGGCCGCCCTTATCTTTCGGGCAAACCGGCGCCTGACGGCCTAGACATGTATATGGCCCACCAGCAGGGCGTTAGCGGTTACCGCTCTCTTCAGACCGCGATTGCCACCGGATCTTTCGGACTCGATAGTACACGCGCCAACATCCTCAACAATGTTGGCGAGAAAGAAATGAAGGCGCTGACCGGCGTGGATGCTGCGACGTTTCAGCGCATGTCCGACAAAGACATGGCGCAAACGTTTGTCCAGTATTGGGATACGAAGATGGACCGTATCCGCATTCCCGAAAAAGGCATTGTTCCTGTTTCGGAGAGTCAGCAGGTGCAATCGCCGACGCAGTCGGCATCGCCGCAGCAGCAAGCGCCTGCCGCACACGGCGTCGCGCTGAGCGCAGCGTACGATCTGAGTATTAAGTATGACCACGTCAAGTACGGCATGGGCTCGAAGGACCCAGACAAAGGAAAGGTCGACTGTTCCGGCTGGGTCGTAAAATTGCAGAACGCCACCATGGATGAGATCAATCAGGGCGCCGGGAAATTAGTATTCAGTGATAAGCAAAAATTTGTTTCAGGCTATGACAGTGCCTCTGAATTACTGCGCAAGTCCGAGCAGCGTTCCGGGCCTCTGATCGAAGGCAAGGACGTCACCGCCGACAAGCTCAAGGAGGGCATGATCATCGGCGAGGACAATGGTTCCTTGGGATGGGACAAAGGGCGTTACAAGGGCATCGACCACATCACCATGGTGGTGCGCGACCCCAAGGATGGCGAGCTCAAGATCAGCCAGTCGCGTGGTGGCGAGGGTGTCGAACTCAGCTCGCTGGATTCCTACCTTGAGCGCAAGCACGCCAAGGGCGTCAAGCTCTATGCCAGCGACCCGCTCTCCGAGGCGCGCGAGTTGCTGCAGGACCGCAGCCAGACCAAGCAGCAGTCGCACGACAGCAACGCGCACAAGCCCGCGCATGCACAAGCTGCGGCCGAAACATCCGGCGTGCTGCGCGAGAAGGCGCACGGTGCCGATGTTCAAAAATTGCAGCAAACCTTGCAACAGCTGGGCTACAAGGACGCCAACGGCAATGAACTCAAAGCCGACAGCGCCTATGGCCAGCGGACGGGCGAGGCAGTCAAGGCATTCCAGCGTGCACACGGGCTACAGGACGATGGCGTGGTTGGCCGCGATACGCTCAATGCGCTGAAGCAGGCAGAAAAAACACCGCTGCTCTCGGAGAAAACCAACCCCGACCACCCGCTATTCAACCAGGCTGTCAGCAAGCTGGAACAACTGGGTCCGAATGCATTCGCCAACCGGCAGCAGTTGGTGAACGCTGCCGGCCACATGACCTTCGAAGCAAAAGTCAGTGGCCTACAGCGAATCGACATGGTGGCGCAAAGCAAGGACGGCAGCGGGCTGTTTGCCGTACAGGGCCAGCCGAGCGACCCAGCGCATCAGCGGATCTACACCGACAAGGCAACCGCTGCGGAACGTCCCCTGGAGCAAAGCAGCAATGCCGTGCGGCAGGAAGCACAATCGCAGACGCAGGCACAAGATCAGCACGAGCAGCAACGCAACCAGGCGCGCAGCGTAGGCTGATCGCTCTGCAATGGAAAGACACAAGGGGCACTGATCAATGGATCAGTGCCCCTTGTGGTTTAGCGATATGTTTAGCGTGATTCTTGTCAGAGCACATCGGGTGCCCGATGTCCGGCATCGACAGATCCGGCCGTTCAATTGGACGTCGCAACAGCCTCTCTATCGGGGAACCACTGTGGCAACCGCTCGGCGAATTTCGCTGCGCATTCGTCGCTGTAGGCTTGTGCGGCCTCTTTGACCAAGGCGTAATCGTTGGCTTCCCACTGCTCCAGAGAAGCAGTCCGCGGTGTCGGCGTACAGTCCATGCTGACCGGGCTCGCCTTGCGCTTGAGAAGGCCGGTGCGCTCTCCGCCGATCGTCACTGCATAGCGCAATTCGTAGGGCGATTTGGTATCGGCCAGACTCTGATACACCAGCAGCCAGTCGGACATCAGCACCTGCAATGGAAACGGATCCACCGGCAGCGCAGTCGGATGCCCGGTGAAATAGGTCTTCAAGTGCGCGTTGACCGCATCGCGCTGCAATTGATAACCCGGATTGCCTACACCTTCCATCTTCTCGCCTTTCAACTGTCCCTTGTTGAAGGCCGAGACCACGCCCCCACGCGCAAACAAGCTGGTGGCGATCTGCAATCCCACCACCGCCCCGGTATGCCCGCGACGAACCACGCGCAACATTTCATCGCCATTGGGCAGCCCGTTGGAGCCTACGCGCATGCTGGCATGCAACGGCAGCTGCAAGGCCCAGTCAGCCGATGCTGCAATGACGACATCTGCATCGGCTTGCGTTTGTGACGATGGCTGCCCTTCGGCTGCCGCAACCACAATCGTCCCCGCTTCAGCCGCCGCCGCATAGGCAGTTGCCGCAGAGAAATCACCGCCTGCAAACGCAGGCCCCACTGCCGTGGCTTCGGTCACGCGCGCAGGCGTACAAAACGTCCCAGCTGCACGCATCTGCGCTTCATGAAAGCCGATACCGCTGATCTGGTGCACATCGGCATCCTTGCCGTACCGCTCCACCAACTTGCCGATCACTGCATCAGATGGCGTTTGCTGTGCGCAGACCTTGGCGGCGGCGATACGCGACCAGGCAAATTGCAGCGCAGGGTCCCAACCCATCGCATCTTCGCCCACGAACCCGTGGTCGTAGTGATACGCATAGATGGCAGGGTCGATTTCCTGCAGCGTCATTCCACCCTGACCGGCATAGCCCAGCGGCAGGTCTTGCGCAACGGCAAGCCCAGGCAGTGCCAACAGCACCGCCGCGATACACGTCTTCATGGATCCCTGTCCTTATGGATGACTGCGACGCGCTGCATGTCCCCCATGCAGCGCGACCAATGCACCAACGCTTGCACGCGATGGCTTCCAACACTGCAGGGTTCGGATCGACAGGTAATGGCACAACGCACCCGCAGATCGTCCTGCAGGGATAGTGTGCCCGCACGAGGCAGCCATCGCAGTCGGGGCGGTCCCGACGCCGATGTGGGGACCGCCCCTGCGCGCGTTCACTGGTTACGCATGCAAGATCCCGCCAGCGCTCGGTTGCCAATCGTGTGGCGTGCGCAATGCAGCGAGTGTGCGCACCAGCTCGCGATAGCTGCCGGCCAGTTGTGCGAACAGTCCTGCATCGCTGTAGCGGGTGTCGGCTACTTCAGAATATGCGCCGCGCCCCAGGTCGATGAAGTAGTCCACACTCAACCGACGGCGCTGCGCCACGCCTGGGAACAGGCCTGCAATCAGCAGACATCCGTCGCCCACATCGCGTAATGCATCGGCCCGTACGCTGCCGACCTGATCCTGCGCATGCAACCATGCCAGTGCCTGCGTGCGCGACAGCAGATGCGCATCGCGCTGGAAACGCAACAAAACAAACACCAGATAATGCTCACGCGACTCGTCCAGCGGACGTGCGATCCGCTGCCCCGCCTCGCGCACCAACGCCTGCCACAATTCCGCTGGCGCCCCCTGTTTGAAAGACTCGTGCATACGTCCTCCTGCGTGGTGTGACCCTCGCAAGAAGCTTATGCATAACCTGGGCCAAAGCGTTGGCAGCCTCGGAGCGCGGCTGCTAAGCGGCGTTACACGCAGCCGCCTTGATGGCGGCCTGCCGCCTGGCTGCCCGGGGACGACGATCGCCGCTATCTCTTGCGTAGCAGCAGTGAGGCATCCACGCGGCCTGGCTGCGCACCGCCGTTGCACCATGGCTGCCAGCTCACGCTTCGGTGCAGCGGCGCGATGTGGCTAAGGCACGCAAATCATCGGCCTGAGGCCGGCACTGGCGGCAGGCAGGCACCGTATTCGCGTGGTACAAGCCAAGCAGAAACAACGCACTGACCGCGCCTGCCTGACGGCGGGCGCGGTCGTCCCACTCGCGCGCTTACTCCACCGTCACAGACTTGGCCAGATTGCGCGGCTTGTCCACATCGGTACCGCGTGCCAGGGCGGTGTGATACGCCAACAGCTGCACCGGGATGGTATGGATCACCGGCGACAGCACGCCGGCGTGGCGCGGGGTACGGATCACGTGCACGCCCTCGGATTCACTGAAGTGGCTGTCCTGGTCGGCGAACACGAACAGCTCCCCACCACGGGCACGCACTTCCTGCATGTTGGATTTGACCTTCTCCAGCAGGCGATCGTTCGGTGCGATCACCACCACCGGCATCGCCGCGTCCACCAGTGCCAGCGGGCCGTGCTTCAACTCGCCGGCCGGATACGCTTCGGCATGGATATAGGAGATTTCCTTGAGCTTGAGCGCGCCTTCCAGCGCGATCGGGTAATGCAGGCCGCGGCCGAGGAACAGCGCATTTTCCTTCGGCGAAAACCGCTCGGCCCAGGCCATGATCTGCGGCTCCAGATTCAAGGCGTGCTGTACGCTGCCCGGCAGGAAACGCAGCTGCTCCAGATAATCGGCTTCTTCGGCCTCGCTGATGCGGCCCTGCAGCTTGCCCAGCACCATGGTGAGCTGGAACAGCACCGCCAGCTGCGTGGTGAACGCCTTGGTCGAGGCCACGCCGATCTCGGCGCCGGCGCGCGTATAGCAAACCAGTTCGCTGGCGCGCGGGATGGCGCTTTCGGGCACGTTGCAGATCGACAACGTATGCAGATGCCCCAGCGACTTGGCGTATTTCAGCGCTTCCATCGTGTCCAGCGTTTCGCCGGACTGCGAGATGGTGACGATCAGGTGCTTGGGGTTGGCATACGCGGCGCGGTAGCGGTATTCGCTGGCGATTTCCACGCTGCACGGCAGGCCGGCGATGGCTTCGATCCAGTAACGCGCGGTCATGCCGGCGTAGTAGCTGGTGCCGCAGGCCAGGATCTGCACGCCTTCGATGTCACGCAGCACCGCTTCCGCGTTGGCACCGAACAGCGATGCCGGAAAACCCTTGGCATCGATGGCCGCTTCGATGGTGTCGGCCAGCGCACGCGGCTGCTCGTGGATTTCCTTCTGCATGAAATGGCGGAACGGGCCCAACTCCAGCGACGCCAACGACACGTCCGACAGGTGCAACGGGCGCTCGACCGGCGCGTCGTTGCCATCGAAGATGCGCACGCCATCGCGACGCAGTTCGGCAGTGTCGCCTTCTTCGAGGAAGATCACCTGGCGGGTGGCCTGCACGATGGCCGAGACATCGGAGGCGACGAAGTTCTCGCCCTCGCCCACTCCGATCAGCAACGGGCAGCCCATGCGCGCGCAGACAAACCGTTCCGGCTCGGCCTGGCTCATCACCGCCAGCGCGTAGGCACCGGTGAGCTCCTTGACTGTGCGCTGCAGCGCGGTCAGCAGGTCGCCCGCGCTGCCCAGATGGTGATGGATCAGGTGCGCGATGACCTCGGTGTCGGTCTGCGACTCGAAGGTGTAGCCCAGCGCGCGCAGTTTTTCGCGCTGCGCTTCGTGATTTTCGATGATGCCGTTGTGCACCAGCGCCACGCCGGCGCTGATATGCGGGTGCGCGTTGGCTTCGGTGACACCGCCATGCGTGGCCCAGCGGGTGTGGCCGATGCCCAACGTGGCGCCGAACTGTTCGGCCTGCGCGGCCTGGGCCATTTCGGCCACGCGGCCGGTACGGCGCACCCTGCGCACCTGATCGCCATCGAGCACCGCAATGCCGGAGGAATCGTAGCCGCGGTATTCCAGCCGCTTGAGTCCTTCGATCAGGACCGGGACCACATCGCGCCCGGCGATCGCTCCGACAATGCCGCACATAGGGACAGCTCTTTAGGAAGAAGACCGGCATTTTAGCGTGTCCGCTCTTGTCCACTGCATGACCGTCCCCGGACAGCATGTCCGCGCAGGTGTCCGCGGACACTGCGGACACCCTGCGCTGCGACCCTAAAGTGCAACCATTTCAGCCACTTGCCGGTTGGCACGTGTCCTGCTTTGTCATCGTGACGCCACCGAGCCCGCCGACCATGATTCGTGACACCTCTGCCCAGGACCAGGTTCTCAGCACCCCCACCCAGGGCACGCCGTGGCGCCGCTGGCTATGGCCCGGCATCGCTGCGGTCGCCGTGTTGGCCGGTATTGGCTGGGCGGTCACTGCGTGGAGCGCCGGCAGCCGCTCGTTCGATGCCAGCCGGGTGCGCATTGCTACGGTCACCCAAGGCGACCTGGTCCGCGACATCGCCGCCGACGGCCGGGTGATCGCCGCCAACAGCCCCGTGCTCTACGCCATCTCCGCCGGCACGGTAACGCTGAGCGTGGTCGCCGGCGATGTGGTCAAGCAGGGCCAGGAGCTGGCGCGCATCGACAGCCCGGAGCTGCGCAGCAAGCTGGCGCAGGAGCAGGCCACGCTGGCCGGCCTGGAGGCCGAATCCAGCCGCGCCGCCCTGGATGCCACGCTGGCCCGCGCCAACGCCAGCAAGCTCACCGACCAGGCCCAAATCGACAAGCAGGCTGCCGCACGCGACCTGGAGCGCTACCAGCGCGGCTACGATGGCGGTGCGGTGCCGCAGGTGGAGCTGGCCAAGGCGCAGGACACCTTGAAGAAGACCGACATCGACCTGCAGCACGCCCAGCGCGATGCGGCGCTGAAGAGCCAGGGCGCAGATCTGGATTCGCGCAACAAGCGCCTGCTGGCCGACCGCCAACGCGCGGTGGTTGCCGAGGTGCAGCGCCAGGTGGATGCCCTCACTCTGCTGTCGCCGTTCGATGGCCAGGTCGGTCAGGTGCAGGCGGTGCAGCACACGCAGGTCGCCGCGAACGCACCGATCCTGGGCGTGGTGGATCTGTCCAAGTTCGAAGTCGAGATCAAGGTGCCGGAAAGCTTCGCCCGCGATCTGGCGATCGGCATGCCGGCCCAGCTCACCAGCGGCAGCGGCGAACCGTTCCCCGGCGCCATCTCGGCGGTGTCGCCGGAAGTGGTCAACGGCGAAGTCACCGCGCGCATCCGCTTCACCGACAAGCAGCCGCCGGGCCTGCGCCAGAGCCAGCGCATGAGCGCACGCGTGGTGATGGACACGCGCCGCAACGTGCTCAAGGTCGAGCGCGGCCCCTTCGTCGAACAATCCGGCGGCAGCTATGCCTATGTGATGGATGGCAACACCGCGGTGCGCCGCCCCGTGCGCATGGGCGTCAGCAGCCTGGGCGAAGTGCAGGTGCTGTCCGGGCTGCAGGCTGGCGACCGTGTGGTGGTGTCCGGCGCAGACAACTTCGGCGATGCGCCGCGCGTCACCGTCCACTGATTCAGTCATTCCACCTCGTCGCACTCTCTCTTCGCAAAGGAATCGGCAATGCTCAAGATGCAAGCAGTCTCCAAGGTCTTCCGCACCGAACAGGTGGAAACGCACGCGCTGCGCTCGCTGGACCTGCATGTACGCGAAGGCGAATTCGTCGCGGTCACCGGCCCCTCCGGCTCGGGCAAGACCACCTTCCTCAACCTGGCCGGGCTGCTGGAAACCTTCACCAGCGGGCAGTACCTGCTGGATGGCGAAGACGTCAGCCACCTCTCCGACGATGCGCGCTCTCGCCTGCGTAATCAGAAGATCGGCTTCATCTTCCAGGGCTTCAACCTGATTCCCGACCTCAACCTGTTCGACAACGTCGATGTGCCGCTGCGCTATCGCGGCATGGCCGCGGCCGAGCGCAAGCAGCGCATCGAAGAGGCGCTGACCAAGGTCGGCCTGGGCTCGCGCCTAAAGCACTACCCCACCGAGCTCTCCGGCGGCCAGCAGCAGCGCGCCGCGATTGCGCGCGCACTGGCCGGCAGCCCACGCCTGCTGCTGGCCGACGAACCCACCGGCAACCTCGACTCGCAAATGGCGCGCGGGGTGATGGAACTGCTGGAAGAGATCAACAGCCAGGGCACCACCATCGTCATGGTCACCCACGACCCGGAACTGGCCGCGCGCGCGCAGCGCAACGTGCACATCGTCGACGGCCAGGCCACCGATCTGGAACGCAACCCCAGCCTGATGCGCGCGCCCAGCGCCGCTGCAACCCTGGCCGACTAAGGAGCCCGCCCATGTTCGGCTATTACTTCACTCTGGCGCTCCGCAGCTTCCGCCGCAACAAGGTGCTCACCGCCCTGATGGTGCTGGCCATCGCGCTGGGCATCGGCGCCAGCATGACCACGTTGACGGTGTTCTACGTGTTGTCAGGCGATCCGATTCCGCAGAAGAGCGACCGGCTGTTCAACGTGCTGGTCGACCCACAACCCAAAGCCGGTTTTCAGCCAGGCGAAGAGCCGGATGATCAAGTAACCCGCTTTGATGCCGAGGCGCTATTACGTGAAAAACGTGCCAACCGCCAGGCACTGATGACCGGCGGGCAAGTGGCCATCGAGCCAGACAAGAAGGGCATCAGCGCATTCAAGTCGGAAGCTCGCTTTACCTCGGCAGATTTCTTTCCGATGTTCGAAACACCATTCCTGTACGGACAGGGCTGGTCGGCCGGCAGCGACGAAAAACACGAACGCGTTGCAGTCATTACCAAGAAACTCAACGACAAATTGTTCGACGGGAGCAACAGCGTCGGTCGCGATTTGCGCATGGACAAGAGCACTTTCCGCATTGTTGGCGTACTCAATGAATGGAATGTCAATCCGCGCTTCTATGACCTCAGCAATAGCTACGGCTCAGACGAACAGGTATACCTGCCGTTCTCGGTGGCGATCGATCTGAAGATGGACCATTACGGCGGCATGAATTGCTTTGGCAAGAACGACAATAGCGATCAAACCGCGCTCAACGCGTCCTGCACCTGGATGCAGTATTGGGCAGAGCTGGAAAGCCCGGCGAAGGCTGGTGACTACAAGGCCTACCTGGACAACTACTCCGATCAACAACGCGCTGCCGGACGTTTCCAGCGCCCGAACAACACCCGCCTGCGCAACGTGATGGAGTGGCTGGACTATAAAGAGGTGGTTCCCGGCGACGTGCGCCTGCAGTTGTGGCTGGCAATGGGCTTCCTGCTGGTGTGCCTGCTCAATACCGTCGGTTTGTTGCTCGCCAAGTTCCTGCGCCGCAGTGGCGAGATCGGTGTGCGTCGCGCACTGGGCGCATCGCGCGGTGCCATCTTTGCGCAATGCCTGGTCGAAGCCGGCACCATCGGACTTGCAGGCGGCATTGCGGGACTGGGGCTGGCATGGTTGGGATTGTGGGCGGTGCGCCAACAGGCCGTCGACTACGCCAAGCTGGCACATCTGGATCCGACCATGCTGCTGCTGACCTTCGCACTGGCGCTGCTTGCCAGCCTGCTGGCCGGCTTACTGCCGTCCTGGCGCGCCATCCAGGTTGCCCCCGCGCTACAGCTCAAAGCGTCCTGATCACCAAGCCCGCCGCGCTAAGGCGGGCACGGCCTCTTATCCGAAGGTACCGCCCATGGACATTCGCCCTATCGTTTCCACGTTGCGCCGTCACAAGACCGCAGCGACATTGATCGTGCTCGAAATAGCACTTGCCTGCGCGATTATCTGCAATTCCCTGTTTTTGATCGGCAACCGCATCGAAACGCTGCAGCAGCCCAGTGGCATTGCCGAATCGGAACTGGTCAGCATCCAGCTTGGGGGTATCGGCACCCAGGTCAATGCAGAAGCGCGCACGCGTGAAGATCTGGCGGCACTCCGCAACCTGCCCGGTGTCCGCAGCGCGACCGTCATCAATCAGATTCCGTTTGTTCATTACTCATGGAACAGCAGTGTCTCTCTTACTCGAGAACAAGAGCGCCCGACACTCAATGCCGCGCAATACATGGTCAGCGAAGGCACGCTTGGCACGCTTGGTCTGCAATTGCTGGCAGGGCGCGATTTCACTGCAGGCGAATTCATGGATGTGTCGCAGGCCAACAAGGACAGGTCCATCGATGAGAAAGGCCTTTCGATGATCATTACGCAGCACATGGCCAACAAGCTATTCCCCGCCCAAACTGCATTGGGAAAGACCGTTTACGCAGGCGATACTGCACTACACATCATCGGCATCGTGCAGACACTGGCACGCCCCACCAACAATACCGCAGCCGGTGTTGATCAGAGCAATTACTCGATGTTGCTGCCACTGCGCATCAATTACACCGCAGGCCAATACATCATCCGTGTCACCGATCCAACGCGTCGGGCAGAGGTCTTGCAATCTGCCGTCGCTGCGCTGATGAAATTGGACAATAGTCGGCTGGTCCTGAAACAGGAGACTTATAGCGAAATCCGCGCGGACTATTTCGAGAACGATCGCGCCATGATCTGGTTGCTTGGCGCAGTCTGCATCGCGCTACTGATCGTCACTGCGCTGGGCATCGTCGGTCTTGCCAGCTTCTGGGTGCAGCAGCGCACCAAGCAGATCGGCATCCGCCGTGCGCTGGGTGCAACGCGTAGCCAGATCCTGCGCTACTTCCAGATGGAGAATTTCCTGCTCGCCTCGATCGGCATCATGCTCGGCATGCTCATGGCCTACTCGATCAACGTGTGGCTGATGGCGCGCTACGAATTGCCGCGGCTGCCGGCGATCTACCTGCCGATCGGCGCCTTGCTGTTGTGGACACTTGGCCAGGTGGCGGTATTCTGGCCCGCGCGCCGTGCGGCTGCAGTGCCACCGGCTGTCGCCACTCGCAGTGCATGATCAACGACACCTCTTCCTTGCTGCGAGTTGGACGGGACGAAGCGTCGGCGCCTCCTTGCCATCGCCCGCACGTGCGGCAACTTCACTGATCGGGACACATTCCATGCATCCCTTTGTTGCAACACCGGCGCTGATCCTGCTGACAGTCTCTTGCCTATTGCACGCCGGGCAGGCCAGTGCCGCAACGCAGGCGACCTCCGTGCCAACCACCTCGACCCGCGATGTCCTCGTCATCGAAGACACGCGGCTGGACTGGCGACGTAACGAACAGGTCCTGGAACTCGTCTCGACCGGCGACGGATTGCTGGTGACAAAGGCCAGCGCGGCACTGGCGCTGCAGTTACACCGTGGCGATCGGCTACGCACGGCAGGGCGTACCCAGATCACCAGCGTCGCCCAGCTGATCGCCGCACTGCGTGCCGCTGCAAACGCCCCGATCGAAGTGCACGTGCTACGCGACGGCGTCCAGGTGCGTCTGACCTGGGCCGCAGCAGCGTACGCGCCACTCCTCCCGCCGAGGGCTCCTTCGCCGCCCACGTCCGGCTGACAAGCGGCCAAGTCTCCATCGCGCGCACTGTCGAGTCCGTCGGCATTGCTATCGCCTGCAAATCACGCTCCGCATTTGCAGCACCGTCCTGCACAGTATTCTGTGTCGATCCCTCTTCCCGCGCCTTCCTGAGCACCGCGATGCCGCACATCCTGATCATCGACGACAACACGGCCGTGGCCACTGCGTTGGAGGTGCTGTTTTCGTTGCACGACATCGAGGCGCGGCATGCGCATTCGCCGCAGGCCGGGCTGGCGCTGCTGGACGAGCAGGCGTTCGATCTGGTGATCCAGGACATGAACTTCACCGCCGATACCACTTCCGGCGAAGAAGGCGAGGCGCTGTTTGCCCAACTGCGTCAGCGTCATCCGGACCTGCCCGTGATCCTGCTCACCGCCTGGACGCATCTGGGCAGCGCGGTGGGCCTGGTCAAGGCCGGCGCGGCCGACTACATCGCCAAACCCTGGGACGACACCAAGCTGCTGACCACGGTCAACAACCTGCTGGAACTGTCCGAAGCACGCCGCGAGCTGGAACGTCGGCGCGAACGCGAACGGCGCGGCCGCGAGCAGCTGACCCAGTGCTACGACCTGCGCGGCGCGGTGTTCGCCGACCCTGCCAGCGAGCGCGCGATCGCGCTGGCCTGTCAGGTCGCACGCTCGGACTTGCCGGTGCTGATCACCGGCCCCAACGGCAGCGGCAAGGAAAAGATTGCCGAGATCATCCAGGCCAATTCGGCCACCAAACACGGCCCGTTCATTGCACTCAACTGCGGCGCCTTGCCAGGCGAATTGATCGAAGCCGAATTATTCGGTGCCGAAGCCGGCGCCTACACCGGCGCCAACAAGGCGCGCGAAGGCAAGTTCGAAGCGGCCGACGGCGGCACGCTGTTTCTCGACGAGATCGGCAACCTGCCGTTGGCGGGGCAGATGAAGTTGCTGCGCGTGCTGGAAACCGGCCGTTACGAGCGGCTGGGGTCCAACCGCGAACGCCACGCCAAGGTGCGCGTGATCAGCGCCACCAATGCCGATCTTCCGGCGATGATCCGCGACGGCAGTTTTCGCGAGGATCTGTATTACCGGCTCAACACGGTGGAAATCGCACTGCCTGCACTGGCCGAACGCCCCGGCGACATCGGCCCCCTGGCCGAGCACTTCCTTGCCGGCGAAAAGCCGCTGTCCGCGCAGGCGCGCGATGCATTGCAACGGCATGCCTGGCCCGGCAACGTACGCGAGCTGCGCAATGTGCTGCAACGCGCCGCCTTGCTCGCGCAGGGTGCACGCATCGAAGCGGGCGATCTGAATCTGCCACGTGCACCCGCCCCACGGCCGGTGGCGCCGGCTGCAGGCGAACCGGATCGCGCGCGTATCGAACAGGCGCTGGCACGCGCGCAAGGTGTGATCGCACAAGCCGCCGCCGAGCTGGGGTTGAGCCGCCAGGCGCTGTATCGGCGCATGGACCGCTACGGCATCACTGCCGAATGAGCCACCGCATGTGGAATCGCTCCTTCACCCTTGGCCTGTTCTTGCGGCTGTTGCCGGTACTCGCGCTGGCCGCTGCCCTGCCCTGGTTGATCGCGTACTGGCTGGACCGTAGCTGGGAGGTGGCCCTGGTCTCGGCCGTGGCGCTGCTGTCGGCCATGTGGTGGAGCCTGCGCCGCGCCACCGCGCCGATGCGCTCGCTGTTCCGGGCGCTGGCCGGCACCACCAGCAGTTACCGCGACGGCGAATACAACTTCGGTGTCCACTGGCG
This sequence comes from Xanthomonas sp. NCPPB 1068, assembly GCF_041479385.2. NCBI lineage: Bacteria > Pseudomonadati > Pseudomonadota > Gammaproteobacteria > Lysobacterales > Lysobacteraceae > Xanthomonas > Xanthomonas sp. NCPPB 1068. Next base: position 4,055,878 of record NZ_CM192986.1, read on the forward strand.
CGGCAATGACGAACTGGCGCAACTGGTGCAGGCGCATGCCGAACTCGGCGATGTGCTGCGTGCGCAACGCCGCGACCTGGTGCAACGCGAACTGATGCTCGACACCATGCTGCAGAACACGCCGGTCGCGATGCTGCTGGTGGTGGCCGGCGGCGATGGCCTGCGACGGATCGGTTTCTCCAACAATGCCGCACGCAAACTGCTGCATGGCGGGCGCAAGCTCGAAGGCCAGCATCTGGACGATGTGCTGGAGCGCATGCCGGGCGAATTGCGCGATGCCCTGGCCCGCGGCGGCGACTGCCTGTTTGCGGTACGCGAAGAGGGTGACGACGAAGACGATGAGCAGATCTATCACCTGTCGCGGCGCAGCTTCCACCTCAATGGGCGCGGCCACGAACTGTTGTTGATCCGCACGTTGACGACCGAACTTCGCCGCCAGGAAGTGCAGACCTGGAAGAAGGTCATCCGCGTCATCAGCCACGAATTGAACAACTCGCTGGCTCCGATCGCCTCGCTGGCGCATTCCGGCGCGGAGCTGCTGCGCCGCGAACGCACCGACCGCCTGGGCACGGTGTTCGAAACCATCGAAGAACGCGCGCGCCATCTGGAAGGGTTTATCCGCGGCTATGCGCGGTTCGCAAAGTTGCCGCAGCCGCAGCTGCAGACAATCGCCTGGGAACCATTTCTGGAACGCTTGCGGCAACAGATCCCGTTCCAGTTGCAGGGCGACCTCAGCGATGTCAGCAGCCGCATCGATGCCGCCCAGGTCGAACAGGCGCTGCTCAACCTGCTCAAGAACGCGCACGAAGCCTGCAGCGAAGCGCAGCCGGCCAATAGCGAGGTCGCCGTGCGCGTAAGCCGCGTGCCGCAATGGCTGCGCATCGAAGTGCTCGACCGCGGCAATGGCATGAACGAAGCGGTGCTGCACAATGCGCTGATGCCGTTTTATTCGACCAAGCGCAACGGCACCGGCCTGGGGCTCGCACTGACCCGCGAAATCGCCGAAGCGCACGGCGGGCGCATTTCGCTGCACAACCGCGCGCATGGCGGGCTGTGTGTGACCCTGTTGCTGCCATTGGCCGCATGAAGCAGCACCCCGTCCACGCCTGGTAGCGCCTAGGATCAGCACGCGTCATCGTTGCATCAGACCGTCCGCATCAGAACGCCGTCGTGCAGCTGTAGGAGCGCACCCGGGCGAGACAGGCTTCCCGGCATTGTCAGTCGCGCCCGGGTGCGCTCCTACGCAGTCGATCTGGGGCCGCAGCGCACTGTATTGTCCGCCAACAGGGCGGCCTACTTTTTGCCGGGCCGCTCCCATCCTTCGATCACGGTCTGCCGCGGACGCGACACACTGAGCTGGCCCGGCGGTGCGTCGCGCGTGATCACCGATCCCGCGCCGATCGTCGCATTGGCGCCGATCTCGATCGGTGCCACCAACGCGCTGTTGGAGCCGACAAAGGCGCCATCGCCGATGGTGGTCTGCGATTTGTTCACGCCATCGTAGTTGCAGGTGATGGTGCCGGCACCGATGTTGACCTTGCTGCCGATGACCGCATCGCCCAGGTAGGTGAGGTGATTGGCCTTGCTGCCCACGCCCATCGTGACCTTCTTGGTCTCGACGAAATTGCCGATATGCACGCCATCGGCAAGCACGGTGCCGGGGCGCAGCCGTGCGAACGGGCCCACCAGCACCGCACCTTCGGTGACCACGCCTTCCAGGTCGCAGTGCGCACGCACCTGCGTACCCGCGCCCAGGTTCACGTCGCGCAACCGGACGAACGGACCGATCACCACACCATCGCCCAGGGTCACATCGCCTTCCAGAATCACATCGATATCCAGCTGCACATCGCGGCCCACCTGCACGCTGCCGCGCTGCTCCACGCGCGCAGGGTCGGCCATGCGCACGCCCTGCAGGCATAGCGCCCGCGCCGCCCGTGTCTGCCACGCACGCTCCAGCTGGGCCAGCTGCCAGGGGTCGTTGGCGCCCTCCACATCCTGCGGGTCGGCCACGTAGACCATGTCGGCCGGCGTGAAATCGCTGGCCGCGCTGGCAAACACATCGGTGAGATAGAACTCGCCCTGCGCGTTGTCGTTGGACAGCCCACCCAGCCAACGGCGCAACGCGGTGGATTCGGCGGTGAGGATGCCGGTATTGATGGTGCGGATACGGCGCTGCTCCTCGCTGGCATCCTTCTGCTCGATGATCGCTGCCACCTTGCCTTCGGCATCGCGCAGGATGCGTCCATAACCGGTGGGGTTGGCGAGTTCGGCGACCAGCACCGCCATGCGCCCCGGCGCGTGCAGCAGCTGCAGCAGGCTCTCGCTGCGGATCAGCGGAACATCGCCGTACAGCACCAGCACCGTGGCCGCATCCGGAATCGCATCCATTGCCTGCTGCACTGCGTGGCCGGTGCCCAGTTGCTCGCGCTGCTCGGCCCATTGCAGATCCTGCTGCGCAGCGAATGCGTCCCGCACATGGTCGCCGCCGTGCCCGTACACGATATGGATCGCCGCCGGCTGCAGCTGCCGTGCGGTGGCGATCACGTGCGCCAGCATCGGCCGGCCCGCCAGCGGCTGCAGCACCTTGGGCAGCGACGAGCGCATGCGCTTGCCCTCGCCTGCGGCCAGGATCACAACGTGCAAAGGCAGGGTCATCAACAGTTCCCGAGGCAATAGATGCGTAAATTCTAGTCGCAGCGGTGCAACACGGCGTGCCCGTCACAGAGGATCGGCAGGCAATGACACACCGTTAAGCGCGGCGACCGCTAGGATGGGCGCCCTTTCTTCCTCTTCGGTCCGCATGAGCCTGTTCCGCCAAGGCAGCCAGTTCATCCTCATTGGCGCGCTGCAGTTGGCGGTGGATTGCGGCATCTTCATCGCGGCCACCGCCGCCGGCATGCCTGCAGTGCCGGCCAATCTGCTCGGGCGCATCAGCGGTGCGGTGCTCGGCTTCTGGCTCAACGGCCGCTACACCTTTGCCCGGCAAGGCGATGCACGCCTCGGCTGGCAGCGTTTTCGACGCTTTGCGGTGATGTGGCTGGCGCTGACGCTGATCAGCACCTGGCTGCTGTCGGTCACCGTCGATCTGGTCGGCCTGCGTCAGGCCTGGCTGGCCAAACCGCTGGTCGAAGGCGGGCTGGCAATCGTGTCGTTCTTTTTGGGCCGGCACGTGGTGTATCGCTGAGGCCAGGCAAGCGATCACGGCGACCGGGCGCATCAAACGCTCCGCGCCGGCGCGACCTGTCCTGCACAGTGCGCCTGCCTTCGCCTGGGGAGCGCTGGCGAACAGCCGCCATGCGACAGGCATGTCGTTCAACCCCCGCTTTTCCCGTCGCAGACGCCCGCGCAGCGGCGCCCCCGGACCTCAGGCTGACGACCGCGCACGAACCGGCTTCGCCGTCGTTGGACGCTATTGGCAAACAACCGCTTCACCCACAGGTCGCCAGACCACGCGGCCCAATCGCTGACCGCGCGGTCATCCGCCTGACCGCAGATACGGTCACTCGTTCCAGCACACGCTGCAAGCGCATAGACCCACACACGCACTGAATCGTCTGCTCGCCTGAATCAAGCCCATCGCGCCGAATTGCCGCCCGCTAGGTCTTGTTGCCCACCTGCTGGCAGAAGTCGCCCAGGCTGCGCACCAGTGCCGCGCGATGCAGTGCGTCCAGTTGCCATTGCGCGGCATAGCGCGCGGCCGCGCGCGCGGTGTCGGTCGGGCACTCGCGCGCCGCGCGTGCGGGACCTGCGGCGGCCAGTGCATCGAGCAACTCGCCTTGCAGCTGGTCCAGCCGTGCGCGCAACGCAGCCAGATCCGGCCGGGCGGTATCCGGCGCGCGGCCGCGCTCGTGCCAGCGATTCAGCAGTGCATATTGCACGGCCTTGTTGGCCTCGATCTGCGCGGCAAAAAAACGCACTGCATCATCGGGCTCCAGCCCATGGTGGGACGCCTGATCGCGCACGCTCAGCAACACTGCGGCTTCGCGCGTCTGGTCCAGCACCGGCTTGCCGCTGTCCCACTTGCTCAACGCCACGGCATCGCCGATGGCATTGCGCGCCACGATGCGGTCCAGCAGCGGATCCAGCGAAGGCTGGCTGCGCGCCGGCCATGCGCACCCCAGCAGTGCGGCCGTCAGCATGCCGGTCATGACGTAACGACGGAAGCCATCCACCCAGTAGGTCATGTAACGTTCCTCCACGACAGGTCGCCTGCGGCGATGACGCGCCAGCGTCAACCAAGGCACACAAACCGTCGTAACGGCGCATCCCGCATCGCACCACGGCGCAAGCGCGCAGTGTGCCTGTTACCCACAGAACATGGCGTGCTGTCCCGCAACCGCGGCTCCAGAAACGAAAACGCCGACACGAAGGTCGGCGTTTGCAGTCCACACCTGGGTGCGGCAGTACACGGGCGTCGCGTTGCCTGACCCTTGACGGGCCAGGCAAGCGCTCAGTGCTTGAGATTACGGCGCAGGCGTTCGAGCGCCTGCAACTGCACCGTCGCCTCGGCCAGCTGACGCTGCGCCTGGGCCACGTCCACCGTGTCGCCACGGTTGGCCAGCAGCCGCTCGGCTTCTTCCTTGACTTTGCGGACGGCGGCCTCGTCGATGTCCTGCGCACGCACCGCGGTGTCGACCAGCACGGTCACCACCTGCGGCTGCACTTCCAGGATGCCGCCGGAAATGGCGAAGTCCAGCTGTTCGCCACTGGCGGTGGTGACCACCACCTTGCCCGGCTTCAGGCGGGTGATCAGCGGCGCGTGCTTGGGCGCAATGCCCAGCTCGCCCAGCTCGCCGGTAGCCACGACCAGCGTCGCCTCACCGTGGAAGATCTCCTTCTCGGCGCTGACGATGTCGCAACGGATAGTGCTCATGGTGCCTCACTCTGTGAAGCGGGGATTGGGGATTGGGGATTGGGGATTGGCAACAGCGGCGTTCACCGTCGTTCCCTTCCTCATCGCCGCACCCCGATCACCGCCGTAGCAAATCCCGAATCCCGAATGCCAAATCCCGGCTCTTACGCCTTGGCGCTCATCTTGTTGGCTTTCTCGACCGCTTCTTCGATGCTGCCGACCATGTAGAACGCCTGCTCCGGCAGGTGGTCGTATTCGCCGTCGCAGATCGCCTTGAAGCCGCGGATGGTGTCCTTCAACGAGACGTACTTGCCCGGCGAGCCGGTGAACACTTCGGCCACGTGGAAGGGCTGGCTGAAGAAGCGCTCGATCTTGCGTGCGCGCGACACCGACTGCTTGTCTTCTTCGCTCAGCTCGTCCATGCCCAGGATCGCGATGATGTCCTTCAGTTCCTTGTACTTCTGCAAGGTCTGCTGGACGCGCTGGGCGGTGTCGTAATGCTCGTGACCGATCACCAGCGGATCCATCTGGCGACTGGTGGAGTCCAGCGGATCCACCGCCGGGTAGATACCCAGCGAAGCGATGTTACGGCTCAGCGTGACCGTCGAGTCCAAGTGGGCGAAGGTGGTCGCCGGCGACGGGTCAGTCAGGTCGTCCGCAGGCACGTACACGGCCTGGATCGAGGTGATCGAACCGCTCTTGGTCGAGGTGATGCGCTCCTGCAGCACGCCCATTTCTTCGGCCAGGGTCGGCTGATAGCCCACGGCCGACGGCATGCGGCCGAGCAGCGCGGACACTTCGGTACCGGCCAGCGTGTAGCGGTAGATGTTGTCCACGAACAGCAGCACGTCCTTGCCCTTGCCGTTCTCGTCCTTCTCGTCGCGGAAGTACTCGGCCATGGTCAGGCCGGTCAGCGCAACGCGCAGACGGTTGCCCGGCGGCTCGTTCATCTGGCCGTACACCATCGCGACCTTGTCCAGAACATTGGAGTCCTTCATCTCGTGGTAGAAGTCGTTGCCCTCACGGGTACGCTCGCCCACGCCGGCAAACACGGACAGACCCGAGTGCGCCTTGGCGATGTTGTTGATCAGTTCCATCATGTTGACGGTCTTGCCGACGCCGGCGCCGCCGAACAGGCCGACCTTGCCGCCCTTGGCGAACGGGCACATCAGGTCGATGACCTTGATGCCGGTTTCCAGCAATTCGGTGCTGGACGACTGGTCTTCATACGACGGTGCGCCGCGATGGATTTCCCAGTGATCCGAGGCCTGCACGTCGCCGGCTTCGTCGATCGGGCGACCCAGCACGTCCATGATGCGGCCCAGCGTACCGGCACCGACCGGCACCGAAATGGCGCGTTCGGTGTTGGTGGCGACCAGGTTGCGCTTCAGGCCGTCGGTGGAGCCGAGCGCAATCGTGCGCACGACGCCGTCGCCCAGCTGCTGCTGCACTTCCAGGGTGATTTCGGTGCCGTCGACCTTGAGCGCGTGATACACCTTCGGCACTTCATTACGCGGGAATTCGACGTCGACGACCGCGCCGATGATCTGAACGATCTTGCCCTGACTCATTTGGATAACTCCACTAATGTCTGTTCGATTCTGGTGTCGGGAATGGGGAATCGAGAATGGGGAATGGGAAGATCAAGAGCACCGATGGCCTTGCCTATTCCCGTTTCCCGATTCTCCATTCCCGGCTACACAGCGGCCGCGCCGCTGACGATTTCCGAAATTTCCTGGGTGATCGCCGCCTGGCGCGCCTTGTTGTAGACCAGTTGCAAGGTGCCGATCATCTTGTTGGCGTTGTCGCTGGCGGCCTTCATCGCCACCATGCGCGCGGCATGTTCGGAGGCCACGTTTTCCAGCACCGCCTGGTACACCAGCGACTCGATGTAACGCGTCATCACGTGCTCCAGCACGGTGGCGGCATCGGGTTCGTACAGGTAGTCCCAATCGTGCTGCGCCACCTTGTGCTCGGCGGCCGGCAGCGGCAGCAGTTGATCGAAGCTGGCCTTCTGCGTCATGGTGTTCACGAAACGGTTGTAGACCAAGTACACGCGATCCACACGGCCCTCGATGAAGGCATCGATCATCACCTTGATCACGCCGATCAGCTGTTCCACCTGCGGGCTGTCGCCCAGGTGGGTCACGCTGCCGACCATGTTGACCTTGATGCGACGGAAGAACGCCGAGGCCTTCTGGCCGATGGTCACCACGTCGACCTCGGCGCCCTTGTCCTGCCACGGGCGCACTTCGCCCAGCATCTTGCGGAACAGGTTGTTGTTCAGACCACCGGCCAGGCCGCGGTCGGAAGAGATCACGATGTAGCCGACCCGCTTGACCTGCTCACGCTCGACCAGGAACGGATGCTGGAAATCGGTGCTGGCCTGCGCCAGATGCCCGATCACCTGCTTCATCGCCTGCGCATACGGACGCGAGGTCTTCATGCGGTCCTGCGCCTTGCGGATCTTGGAGGCCGAGACCATTTCGAGCGCGCGCGTCACCTTGCGGGTGTTCTGCACGCTCTTGATCTTGGTTTTGATTTCGCGTCCGCCTGCCATTGCTCGCTCGCTTCGCTCGTGGGAATCGGGAATCGGGATTCGGGATTGGCCAAAGCCTCCCACGTCCCGCACCACGACTTCCGAATACCTAATTTGGAGATTCGAAACGATGGTCGAGGATCAACAGACCTCGATCCACCGTTCTTACGAATCCCGAATGCCCAATCCCAATCCCGGCTACTGACTTACCAGGTGCCCGTGGTCTTGAACTCTGCGATGCCCTTCTTGAACGCCGCTTCGATGTCGTTGTCCCAACCGCCGGTGCTGTTGATCTTGCTGATCAACTCGCCCTGGGTGTTGGCGAAATGCGCGTGCAGGCCTTCTTCGAACGCCAGCAGCTTATTGACCGGCACGTCATCGAGATAACCCTCGTTGACGGCATAGATCGACAGCGCCTGGTTGGCGATGGACATCGGCGCGTACTGCTTCTGCTTCATCAGCTCGGTGACGCGCTGACCGCGCTCGAGCTGCTTGCGGGTGGCTTCGTCCAGGTCCGAGGCGAACTGCGCGAATGCGGCCAGCTCACGGTACTGCGCCAGCGAGATACGAATGCCGCCGGACAGCTTCTTGATGATCTTGGTCTGGGCCGCACCACCGACGCGCGACACCGAGATACCGGCGTTGACGGCCGGGCGGATACCGGCGTTGAACAGGTCGGTTTCCAGGAAGATCTGGCCGTCGGTGATCGAGATCACGTTGGTCGGCACGAACGCGGACACGTCGCCGGCCTGCGTTTCAATGATCGGCAGCGCGGTCAGCGAACCGGTCTTGCCGGTCACCGCACCGTTGGTGAACTTCTCCACGTATTCCTCGGACACGCGTGCAGCGCGCTCGAGCAGGCGGGAGTGCAGATAGAACACGTCGCCCGGATAGGCTTCGCGACCCGGCGGGCGCTTGAGCAGCAGCGAGATCTGGCGGTAGGCCACGGCCTGCTTGGACAGATCGTCGTACACGATCAATGCGTCTTCGCCGCGGTCCATGAAGTATTCGCCCATGGTGCAGCCGGCATACGGGCTGATGTACTGCATCGCGGCCGATTCGGACGCGGTCGCAGCCACCACCACGGTGTGCGCCAGCGCGCCGTTCTCTTCCAGCTTGCGCACGATGTTGGCGACGGTCGAGGCCTTCTGGCCGATCGCCACGTACACGCACTTGATGCCGGTGCCCTTCTGGTTGATCACCGCATCGATCGCCAGCGCAGTCTTGCCGGTCTGGCGGTCACCGATGACCAGTTCGCGCTGGCCACGGCCGATCGGGATCATCGCATCGACCGACTTGTAACCGGTCTGCACCGGCTGGTCGACCGACTTACGCCAGATCACGCCGGGCGCGACGCGCTCCACCGGTGCGGTCTGGGTGGCGCCCAGCGGGCCCTTGCCGTCGATCGGCTCGCCCAGTGCGTTGACCACGCGACCCAGCAGTTCCGGGCCCACCGGCACTTCCAGGATGCGGCCGGTGGTCTTGGCCACGTCGCCTTCGCGCAGGTTTTCGTAATCGCCCAGCACCACGGCGCCGACCGAATCGCGCTCCAGGTTCAACGCCAGGGCGAAGGTGTTGTTCGGCAGTTCGATCATTTCGCCCTGCATCACATCGGCCAGGCCGAAGATGCGCACGATGCCGTCGGACACGCTGGTCACGGAGCCTTCGTTGCGCGACTCCGCAGACAGCTTGACCGTCTCGATGCGGGTCTTGATCAGGTCGCTGATTTCGGAGGGGTTGAGCGTGGTTGCCATCGTTCAGTCCTAGGTGCCGGCCGCGAGGGCCATGCGTTTATGTGAATTCAGTGGGCGAGCGAGCTTTGCAGACGCGCAAGCTTGCCCTTCAGCGAGCCGTCGATGACCACGTCGCCGGTGTCGATCACCGCGCCGCCGATCAGCGACGCATCCACCGCGGTGGTGATGTCCACCTCGCGGCCGAAACGCTTCTTCAGCGCGACGGCAATCGTGTCCAGCTCGGCCGGGCTCATCTCGGTGGCCGAGGTCACGGTCGCCTTGACGACGTGTTCGGCTTCGGCGCGCAGCTGTTCGTACAGCCCCGCTACTTCCGGCAGCAGCGACAACCGCTGCGCATCGGCCAGCAGGCCGAGAAAGCGCAGATAGTCTTCGCCTGCCTGCGGTGGCGCCAGCAACGTTACCGCCTGTTCCTGGCCCAGGGCCGGGTTGAGCAGCAGCGCAGCCACGCGCGGATCGCAAGCCACCTGCGCCGAAAACGCCAGCGCATCGGACCAGGGCGCGAATGTGCCGCCCTCACGCGCGATCGCAAACGCGGCACGGCCGTAGGGACGGGCAAGTGTGAGGGCCTGACTCATCGCTTAAATCTCCGCCGCCAGCTCGTCGAGCAGCGCCTTGTGGGCGTTGGCGTCGATTTCGCGCTTGAGCAGCTTTTCTGCACCGCTGACGGCCAGCACCGAGACCTGCCTGCGCAGTTCTTCGCGGGCACGGGTGGCGGATGCGTCGATTTCGGTCTGGGCAAGATCCTTCTGACGGTTGGCTTCGGCGATTGCCTCCAGCTTGGCCGCTTCGATGATCTGGTTGGCGCGCGCATGGGCCTGATCGATGATCTCGTTGGCCTTGGTGCGTGCGTCCTTCAATGCTTCGTTGACCTTTTCCTGCGCCTGCGCCAGATCCTTCTGACTGCGATCGGCCGCAGCCAGACCTTCAGCGATCTTTTGCTGACGCTCTTCGATCGCCTGCAACAGCGGCGGCCAGATTTTGGTCGCGACGATCCAGATCAGACCGGCGAAGGCCAACGCCTGGGCAAAGATGGTAAGGGTGATATCCATGGGTCGCTCAATCGCTGTTTAGGGGTGAAAGCGCCGCCGCACGGGCGACGCTTTCCGACCTTCATCCGCGGAGGCAACCGCGCGCGGCTGCCTCCACATCCTGCTACCGCTGGATCAGCCGGCGGCCTGCGACAGACGCTCGATGAACACCTGGGCCAGCGGGTTGGCGAAGGCGAACAGCAGGCCGACAGCGACGCTGATGATGAACGCGGCGTCGATCAGGCCGGCGGTGATGAACATACGCACCTGCAGCACCGGGATCAGTTCCGGCTGGCGCGCAGCCGATTCCAGGAACTTGCCAGCCATGATGGCCAGACCGAGGCCGGCACCCAGCGCGGCCAGGCCGATCATGATGCCGACGGCGAGGACGGTGGAGCTCTGGACTTGAGCGAGGTTGGTCAGGACGGCGAGGTACATGGTGATCTCCGAACGAAAGTTTCTAAGGGTGATGGATGAAGCGGAATGAAGCAGATGAAGGGGTGACGCAAACTCAGTGACTGTCTTCAGCCAGGCTCAGATACACGATCGACAGCATCATGAAAATGAACGCCTGCAGCGGAATCACCAGCAGGTGGAACAGCATCCAGCCAAGGCCGAACGCGCCGCCAGCAACCATGCCGGCGATGCCCGCACCGCCCAGCACCCAGATCAGCAGGAAGACGATCTCGCCGCCGAACATGTTGCCGAACAGTCGCATCGCCAACGAAATCGGCTTGCTCAGCCACTCGACGATGTTCAAGAGCAGGTTGAACGGCATCATCCACTTGCCGAACGGCGCCGTGAGGAATTCCTTGGTCATGCCGCCCACGCCCTTGGAGCGCAGCGAGAACACGATCATCAGGAAGAACACGCTGATCGACATGCCCAAGGTGGCATTGACGTCGGCGGTCGGTACCGGCTTCCAGGCATGGATACCGGCCCAGCCCAGCGGAATGGCGATGAAATCGGCCGGAATCATCTTGATGAGGTTCATCAACAGGATCCAGAAGAAGATGGTGATCGCGATCGGCGTCACCAGCTTGCTGCTGCCGTGATAGGTGTCCTTGGCCTGGCGGTCGACGAACTCCAGGCAGATTTCCACGAATGCCTGCCACTTGCCCGGCACGCCGGCAGTGGCATTGCGGGTCGCCGTCCAGAATGCCAGCACCATCACCAGGCCCATCAACACGGCCATGACCAGGGTGTCGACGTGGATGGTCCAAAACGTGCCGCCACCCTCGCGAACCGGATAGATCAGGTTCTGCAAGTGATGCTGGATATAGGAGGTAGGGGTTGCTGCCTCGCCCGCCATGTGTCTGGAGCCCTTTAAGTTCGAATCAACGTCTGGCCAAGGCCAGAACCTGAAAAATCAACCCGATGGCGATACCCGCCAACAGAGCCAGAGGAGGCAGCCGCCACAGGGCAAAGCCCAGCGACAACGCCGCAAATACCAATACCCACTTCAGCACCATCGCCAGCACCAACCGCACCATGGCGATACCGGCTGCCTGGATGCCGCCACCGAGCGCCGTGCGTGCCGCCACCCAACCACCCAGCACCGTCGCAAACCCGGTCAATGCCAGACCGGCAGAGTAACGGGGACCGACCAACAGCAACCCCAGACTGGTTATAGCTACGGCGGCAAGCGGATATACCGCAGCGCGCAGCATCAACCGCCGACCCGCGTCAACGGAGTTCAGCACTACGGTTACCTTACGTGTGAATGAGTGGGAAGCGCAGTTGCGCCTCGTCGAGCCGCGAAAGTATAGCAATGGGACAAATTGCGAGACAACCGGCAAAGGTCATTCGTTGTTGCGACGCACCATGTGGCGGCAGCGGCAACGGGTGGGAACTTTGCCACAAACCGACGGTCATAACCGGCGAGGCCTGCACATCCTCGTCGAAAGGTCGCGCCGCAGGCCGCGTCTCGGGGCCCCGGGAAACCGGGGCTCCTGCTTTTTACGCATTTTGTCGCACCCTGACACTTTCCCATCCGCGGTCCAATCCGCTGCGGTGCACGAGCACTCGCTTCGCCAGCGCGCGGAATGAGCGATGGCCCGGCGACATCGGGAGGTCACTTTGCGCACTCTGCGCAGTCAAACGTACCGCAGGGTATGCACTGCCGCACACTTTGGGCCCATCGCAACCGGCAGCGTTTTCAGGGCTGGACAGCGGCGGTGCCTGTGCCTGTTGGCGTTGCGGACCGTTTTGTCCGATTGCTATGCGCACCTTCACGGTCATGCGACGGGTTCTTCACTTTTGGACGACGCCGCCTTATCGAACATGCGCCGCACTGGCTCAACGGCCTGACCATTCCAAGAATTCGGAGCTCCCCATGAAACACCTTCTCGCACTGGCGATCCCGTGCGTTCTGGCCGTCGGCTATGTCGCGCCCGCACACGCCGAAGATACCGACGACCGCTTCCAGCTTCGCCTCGGTGCGATGAACGTCGACAACGACAACACCATCCGTGGCAACACGCTGGTGGCTGGCAACAACGTGTCGGTCAACGAAGACTTCAAGCTCGGCGGCAAGGAATGGGAGCCGCGCGTGGATGGCGTGTTCCGCATCAGCACCCGTCAGCGCCTGATCTTCGATTACTTCAAGTACGACAAGGACCGCCGCGAGACCCTGACCCAGGATCTGAGCGCCGGTGGCGTGACCGTGCCGACCGGCAGCTTCATCAAGGGCGAGCTGAAGTACCAGGTTGCGACCCTGGTGTACGACTACTCGGTGATCGACACCCCTGAATTCAGCCTCGGCCTGCAGATCGGTGCCGAGTACGCCAAGGTCGAAGCCAATGCGTATGCCGATCTGGGCAGCGTGTTCTCCGGCGACGTGCTGGACGAAAGCGAAGACGGCGCCGCGCCGGTGGTGGGTATCCGCTTCACCGCACGCCCAAGCGAGCATTGGCTGTTCAACGTGCAGGGCCAGTACCTCAACACCAGCTGGGGCGATTTCGGCGACTACGACGGCGACCTGAGCCGCGCCAACGCGATGGCCGAATACCGCTTCACCAAGAACTTCGGCATCTTCGCCGGCTACGACTGGTTCAAGCTCGACGTCGACCAGCGCGGCAGCGACGGCCTGATCGGCCTGAAGCAGGAGTTCAAGGGCCCGGTCGCAGGCGTGACGTTCGCGTTCTGATTCTTTCGGGCCCCCGGTACCCGGGACCCGCAAAAGCAGCCTTATGCAGAACCCCGCAGCGATGCGGGGTTCTGTCGTTTTACGGATGCATGGCAAGTAACCGACGCGGCTGCAACCCATGGCAGCAGCGGACACACGCTCAGGGCGGCTTGGTCGCACCCGCGACCAACAGATGCCGGTGCGTGGTGCAGTAGCACTCGTCGTGCCAACCGTAGTGGGGATCGGTGCAGATCGCATGCTGCACCGTTGCCGGCAGCGACGCCACGTCGCTGCGCAAGTCGCACTTCAGCGAGACGAACACCGAGCCCGGATGTGGCCAGTCGGTTCGCTGCGGCGGCTCGGCGATACGGTTGCCACTGGCCAGTTCGCGCTGCAGCAGCGCCTGCAGTTCAGGACACAGATTGCCCTGCCCCATGACGACCTCCATGCGTCGACTCACCACCGCAACGACCGCACCACACGTGGCGGCACGGCCGTGCGGAACGGCGCTTACTTCTTCTTGGGGATGTACAGGTCGGTGATGGTGCCGTCGTAGACCTCGGCCGCCATGCCGACCGATTCGCTCAGGGTCGGATGCGCGTGGATGGTGTGGCCGATGTCTTCGGCTTCGGCGCCCATCTCGATGGCCAGGCCGATTTCGGCCAGCAGGTCACCGGCGTGCACGCCGACGATGGCACCACCGATCACGCGATGGGTCTCTTCGTCGAAGATCAGTTTGGTGAAGCCTTCGGTGCGGCCGATGCCGATTGCGCGGCCGCTGGCGGCCCACGGGAACTTGGCCACGCCGACCTTCAGGCCCTTGGCCTTGGCTTCGGTTTCGGTGACGCCGACCCAGGCGATTTCCGGGTTGGTGTAGGCCACCGACGGAATCACCCGCGCCACCCATTCCTTCTTCTCGCCGGCAGCCACTTCGGCGGCCAGCTTGCCTTCGTGGGTGGCCTTGTGCGCCAGCATCGGGTTACCGACGATGTCGCCGATGGCGAAGATGTGCGGCACATTGGTGCGCATCTGCCGGTCCACCGGGATGAAGCCGCGCTCGGTGATGGTGACGCCGGCCTTCTCCGCGCCGATCTTCTTGCCGTTGGGCGTACGGCCCACGGCGACCAGCACGCGATCGTAGGCGGTGGCCTGCAGACCCGGCTTTTCGCCTTCCACTGCCGCTTCGAACGACACGGTGATGCCGCTGGTGTCGGCCTTGACGTCGGTGGCCTTGGTCTTGAGATGGACTTCCACGCCCTGCTTCTTCAGGCGGTCGGCCAGCGGCTTGACCAGGTCCTTGTCGGCGCCCGGCATCAGCTGGTCCATGAACTCGACCACGGTGACCTTGCTGCCGAGCGCGCTGTACACCGTGGCCATTTCCAGGCCGATGATGCCGCCGCCGACCACCAGCAGGGTCTTGGGAATGTCGTGCAGCTCCAGCGCGTCGGTGGAGTCCATCACGCGCTTGTCGTCCCACGGGAAGTTGGGCAGCTTCACCGCCTGCGAGCCGGCCGCGATGATGCAGTGCTCGAAACGCAGCAGCTGGGTCTTGCCGTCGTCGCCGACGATTTCCAGCTCGTTGGGCGAGACGAAGCTGGCCACGCCGGTGACGGTGCGTACCTTGCGCTGCTTGGCCATGCTGGCCAGGCCGCCGGTGAGCTTGCCGACCACTTTTTCCTTGTACTCGCGCAGCTTGTCCAGGGTGATCCTGGGCTGGCCGAAGTCCACGCCGAAATCGCCGGCATGGGCGACCTCGTCGATCACCGCTGCCGCATGCAGCAGCGCCTTGGACGGAATGCAGCCCACGTTGAGGCAGACGCCGCCGAGGCTGGCGTAGCGCTCGATCAGCACCGTGTCCAGACCCAGGTCGGCCGCGCGGAACGCGGCGGTATAACCACCGGGGCCGGCGCCGAGCACCACCATCTTGCATTCGATATCGGCGGGCTTGCCGCTGGCCAGCGCCGGCTTGGGCGCTGCCGGCTCGGCCGGAGCGCGATGCGACGGCGTCACCGGCGGCTTGCTGCCCGGAGCGGCGGCAGGCGCTGCAGCGGCCGGGGCAGCCTTGGTGTCGGCCTTGGCAGGCGCTGCCGGCGCGGCGGCCTCACCTTCGGTCTCGAGCAGCAGCACGACCGCACCTTCGGAAAGGTTGTCGCCCACCTTGACCTTGAGTTCCTTGACCACACCGGCCGCCGAGGACGGCACTTCGAGCGTGGCCTTGTCCGATTCCAGCGTCACCAGGCCCTGGTCCTTGGCCACGCTGTCGCCCACGGCGACCAGCACTTCGATGACGGGGACATCGCTGTAATCGCCGATGTCGGGAACCTTGATTTCAATGACCGCCATTTGCTTCTCCTGTGGCTCAACCGGCCATGCCGGCAAGCGTCTGCTGAAGTTCATCCAGCGACGATTCGATTTGGGTCCAGCGCTTGTCGCGCTTCTTTTCCTTGCCGTCGCTGGCTTCGATCAGCAGCGCGGCCTGTTGCAGCAGCAGCTCGCCGGCACCGCAGCTCGGGCGCGTGCCGCTGTAGCGCACGCCCTCGACCTGGAACGACACCACTTCGCCCTCGGTCACCGGCGCAGTACGGCCGGTCGGCGCCAGCTGGGTGAGTGCAGCGGTCCAGTTGCTGACCAGGCGCCTGGCCAGGGCCGCCGGAATCGGGATCTCGACCGTTTCCGGGGTCTGTTCGGTACGGAACTGCACGCTGCCGCGATCGGCCTGACTGACCCAGCTGTAGACGCGCTCGTCGGCGCGGCTGTGCCGCAGGGTCCAGTCGGTGCCGTCCTTGCCCGGCACCAGCGACACGCCGCTCTCCACCCCACGTGTGGGCAGGGTCAGCAACGACAAGGCCGGCTTGCTGGCGCCATCGAGCAGCGTGGTCACCGCAGTGCCGTAGTTGCCCACTGCCGGCGGCCAGCCGCGCCCGAGCGTGCTGGCGCACTCGCGCGCCGCAGCACAGGTCCACGGCAACACACCAAGCAGGACGATCGTCAGCAGCGCAGGCTTCACAGCAGGACGCGACGCATGTCGGCCAGCACCTGGCTGAGGTAGGTGGTGAAGCGGGCCGCCAGCGCGCCGTCGATGACGCGGTGGTCGTAGCTCAGTGACAACGGCAGCATCAGCTTGGGCGAGAAGTCCTTGCCGTTCCAGACCGGCTGCATTGCCGACTTGGACACGCCCAGGATCGCCACTTCCGGCGCATTGATGATGGGCGTGAACGCGGTGCCGCCGATGCCGCCGAGCGAGCTGATCGAGAAGCAGCCGCCGCTCATGTCGGCCGGGCCGAGCTTGCCGTCGCGCGCCTTCTTGGCCAGCTCGCCGCTTTCCTGGGCGATCTGCAGCACGCCCTTCTTGTCGACGTCGCGGATCACCGGTACCACCAGGCCGTTCGGCGTATCGGCGGCAAACCCGATGTGGAAGTATTTCTTCAGGGTGAGGTTTTCGCCGGCCGCATCCAGCGAGGCGTTGAACTCGGGGAACTTCTTCAGCGCTGCGGCGCTGGCCTTGACCAGGAAGGCGAGCATGGTGAGCTTGATGCCGGCCTTCTCGTTTTCCTTGTTGAGGGCAACGCGCAGGGCTTCCAGGTCGGTGATGTCGGCCGATTCGAACTGGGTGACGTGCGGAATCATGGCCCAGTTGCGCGCCAGGTTGGCACCGGAAATCTTCTTGATGCGCGACAGCGGCTGGGTTTCGGTGTCGCCGAACTTGCTGAAGTCCACCTTCGGCCAGGCCAGCAGGTTCAGGCCGGTGCCACCACCGGCCGGTGCAGCGCCGGCTGCGGCAGGTGCGCCGCCGCTGAGTGCGGCCTTGACGAAGCGCTGCACGTCTTCACGGGTGATGCGGCCGCCCTTTTCGCTGCCCTTGAGCTGGTTCAGGTCCACGCCCAGTTCGCGTGCGAACACGCGCACCACCGGGCTGGCATACGGCACCTTGGACGGCAGCACGCTGTCGGCATCGAAGGTCACCGGCGGGCTGCTCGGTTTGCCCGAGGACGGCTGGCCGCCCTGCGCTGCCTGCGTGCCAGCGCCGGAACGCGCGCCCTGCACCTGCGCGATTTCGCGCTGGGCCAGCTTGTCCGGCTCGGCCGGGACGGCAACCGGCTCGACCTTGCCCGCGGTTTCGGCGGTGTCGGTGGTCGGCTTGGCCGGCGACTGCGCCGCACCGGTGCCGCCATCGCTGGCGGCAATGATCGCCACCACATTGCCCTGCGAGAGCGTGTCGCCGACCTTGACCTTGAGTTCCTTGACCACGCCGGCGGCCGAGGACGGCACTTCCATCGTGGCCTTGTCCGATTCCAGGGTGACCAGGCTCTGGTCCTTGGCAACGGTGTCGCCCACGGCCACCAGCACTTCGATCACCGGGATGTCGGTGTAGTCGCCGATGTCGGGCACGGTGGCCTCGATCAGGCCGCCTTCCGAACCGGCCGCCGGTGCAGCCGGCTCGGCCTTGGCGGCAGGTGCCGGCGCCGCAGCGGGCGCGGCCTTGGCGGGTGCGGCGGGTGCGGCGGGTGCGGCGGGTGCGGCGGGTGCGGCGGTGGGGGCCGGCTTGGCGGCGGCATCTGCGCCGGCATCGGCCACTTCGATCAGCGCCACCAGGGCGCCCTGCGACAGCGAATCGCCGACCTTGACCTTGATCTCCTTGACCACGCCGGCCACCGACGAGGGCACTTCCATCGTGGCCTTGTCCGATTCCAGCGTGACCAGGCTCTGGTCCTTGCTGACCGTATCGCCGACGGACACCAGCACCTCGATTACCGGGACGTCGCTGTAGTCACCGATATCGGGGACAAGTGCTTCCTTGATTTCGGCCATACGGGGAACTCCGGCAACAGATGGGGAAACCCCTATTGTGGCCGGCTGCGGGCCGCAGCGCCAACCATTGCCGCGGAAAAAATCGCGCGCCCGGCAGGATGCAGCGTCCGCACGCGCACCTGCACGCTTATTTCGACATGCGCCGATCCACCCGCAACAGTTGCAGTGGCTCGCCCGAGGGCAAACGATACGCCAGCGCATTGTCCAGCGCATCGAGGGCGTGGACCCGTGTGCACAGCTGCTGCGCGCGAGGCCGCAATGCACGCGCCCGCGGCTCGACCATGCGCTCGATGCGCGCTTGCAGGCCATCGAGCGAGCGCAGCTGCGCATCGTTTCCGGTCAGTGCCGACTGCACCGCCGCGGCGATCACATCGCCGATCAGCTGCGGCAGCAGCTCGGCAACCAGCGCACCGATCTGCTGGTCGATATCGATGGGCGTGAGCTGGCGCTTGCTGAAGCTTTGCGTCAAACGCCGGCCCAGCTTCTCGCGCACGCCCGCCAGCTGCCTGCGGGTTGCCTCGGGACTGCGACTGAAGCCGGCCGCCACCTCACCCAGCGCCGTGAGCGCGATATCGGCGGCGTCGCGCCCGACGTCCTGCACCAGTGGCACCACCTCGCGCGTCTGGCGCTCGAACTGGATCAGCCGAGTGCGGTCGTCAGCGCTCAGCGCAACCCAGCGGTCGTCCACGAACAATGCGCCCTGGCGCATCACCAGGCGCTGCGGCGCACCGGCGGCACGGATCAGCACGACGCTGCGCGCAGTGAGCGTGACCTCGTAATCGCTGCTGACATTGCAGTGCAGCTCCGCCGCAGCAGCCGCTGGCACTGCACCGAACAACGCCAGGGCCAGCACGGCCAGTCCCGTTGTTGCATGCCTGATCGCCATTGCGTCGCTCCCGTGTGCTGCCTGCACTGTGCCGCCCCTGCCTGCGCTGCACCTGTGCCAGAGGCTGGCGTGACCGATGGCGCCCGCCGACGTACCCGCGCGCTCTGTGTGTTGCACCGGTTGCACACCAGCGGCGATACGCTGGCGCGTGGCTTACTTCAACGCATCACGCACGGGTTGCCATGCCTGACACAGGCGCGGCAACGACCAGGCAGCATTGGCCGGGCTGGTGGAAGGCAAGGCCAGCATCGGCACCGCGCGCGCCTGCTCCGGGAGCAACGGGTGCACATGCCGCTGCCAGGCCTTGGCGGCAGCGGCGCCGTTACAGGCTACCAGGCGCAGTTGCGGCAACGTGGACAGCAACATGGGCAGCGGGTTGATCACGACGCTGTCGGCAACGATGGCGGTGTCCAGGCTGCCGGGACGCACGCACTGGCCGATCACGTCCCACAGACCGAGGCCGCCGTGAAGCAGTGCCTGCATGCGCAAGGCATAGGGAAAGGCCGTATCGATGCCCAACAGGGCATGCATGACAGGCCAGAACCGATTACGCGGATGCGCGTAGTAGCGACCAGCATCCAGCGAGGCGATGCCGGGCATCGAGCCGAGCACCAGCACGCGACAATCGTTACGAACGTGCGCTGGCAAGCCCTCACATGTGCCGCTTTTCGTCACGGCACTCGCATCTGCGTGAATGTCTTTTTCTGCCTTCATCGTGCAACCACGGCCTTCTTGGGAATGTTCCTGAACACACGAAATTTTAGCGAGCCGCAGGTGGGCGTGGATTCAGATTTTTAGGAATAGTTTTGGCGCGGCCCACTCCACGGGCCTAACAACAAGACGAGGAGATCCTCATGCGTTCCATTTCCATCCTGAGCCTGGCTGCTGTATCTGCACTTGCGATTGCACCGTCCGCGTTCGCGCAGGACACCACCTATTCCAGTGACACCTCCTCGACTTCCTCCACTGCTGAAACTGCCTCCGGCAAGCATTGGGCCGTGGTCGGTGGCGTGGCACTGCTGAACCCGAAGAACGATCCGGCTCCGGGCCTGGACGTCGATGGCGGCCCGGCACCGACGCTGAGCGCCAGCTACTACATCAACGACAACTGGGCCGTTGAACTGTGGGGCGCTGCCGACAAGTTCAACCACCGCGTCAACGCCGATGGCGTGGGCAAGGTCGGTACCGTCGAGCAGCAGCCGATCGCCATCAGCGGCCAGTACCACTTCGGCGAAGCCGACAACGTGTTCCGTCCGTTCGTGGGCGTGGGCTACTACGAGTCGAACTTCAGCAACGAGAAGATCGACGCGGCCTCGCCGAGCGGCCAGCACGTCGGCGTGGATACCGCCAAGGGCGTGATCGGCACCGTTGGTGTGGACATGAACATCAACTCCACCTGGTTCGCACGCGCCGATGCCCGCTACATGCGTTCGCGTCCGGAACTGCGCGTTGGCGGCCAGGGCACCGGCAGCGAGCTGGAACTGGATCCGTGGACCGTCGGCTTCGGCATCGGCGCGCGCTTCTAAGCACGCACCAGCCGTACGCGATGTTTCAGTTGACGAAAGACGGGCCGCAAGGCCCGTTTTTTGTGCGCGTCGCTTGCGCATTGCGCGGGTCGTGGTACCTGCCCTGCGCGTTGGCTTGGCCAGCGGCGACATCGGGGTACCCAGGCGGTGACTGGTGCGTAGCTCGCCCATCAGCGCACGGGCGATGGCCACGGCAACGCCGCAGCAGCGTTGATCGTCGCGCAGGCAGTTGAGCGTGGCGCTGCCTTCAACGCCAGTAGACGCTGCCGCGCAGGCGCGCGGTGCGCCACCGCCACCACAACAGGGTGGCGTAGGCCAGCGCGTAGCCGAGCAGCACGCCGGCTGCGCCGAGCAGGCTGGCGTGGCTGAGCCAGCCGTCCACCGGCCATGTGGCGCCCTGCCAGGTACTGCGCCAGCCCTGCACCATCCCGGCGATCACCCGCACCACCACCAGCGTCGTCAAGCCCAGCACCAGCCACAGATTCGGCCGATAGAACAGGCCCTGCGCGGTGCGCTCGAAGCGGGTCAGGCGCAAGGCCAGCACGCCCAGCGCCAGCCCGCAGGCCCATCCGAAGGCGGCATGGCTGATCGCGCCGGGCCAGAACGCGGCGGCGATCAGGGTAAACACCACGAACAGCGCGCTGGAGATGCCGGCCGAAACCAGGTTGACCATCAGCAGCCAGCCCCGTGCCTGCCGGCGTGCGGTACCGACCCGGAAGCGCTGCAGCAGCGACAACGGGAACAACACCGCGAACACTGCCAGGGCAATGATCACGGCCAGCGGAATGGCAAGCAGCAAGGGCATCGGGACGTGGCCGGGGAAAGATGGCCGACCACGCTACTACGCAGGCGCGCAGCTGCGCGTGTTCGGCGCTATCGACGCCGCAGTTCCGGCATCGCAACCGCGCTTACCTGGCGGCTGCGTACGCCTTAGTGTCGGCCGCTCTTAAAAAGCGGGCAGCACCGCGCCTTTGTACTTCTGCTCGATGAAAGCCTTCACTTCCGGGCTGGTCAGCGCCTTGGCCAGTTTCTGCACGCGCGGATCGTCCTTGTTGTCCGCTCGCGCCACCAGGAAGTTGACGTAGGGCGACTCCTTGCTTTCGATCGCCAGGGCATCGCGGGTCGGATTGAGCCCGGCATCCAGCGCGTAGTTGGTGTTGATCAGCGCCAGGTCGACCTGATCCAGCACGCGCGGCAGCATTGCCGAATCCAGCTCGCGGAATTTGAGCTGCTTGGGGTTGTCGACGATATCCCGCTGGGTCGACAGCGCATTGCTCGGGTCTTTGAGTTTGATGACGCCGGCCTTGTCGAGCAGGATCAGCGCGCGGCTGTTGTTGCTGGGGTCATTGGGGATCACCACATCGGCACCGGTGGGCAGGTCGGCCAGCGCCTTGAAGCGGCGCGAGTACGCACCGAACGGCTCGATATGCACGCCGACCACGGTCACCAGCTGGCTCTTGCGGTCGCGGTTGTACGCGTCCAGGTAGGGCTCGGTCTGGAAATAATTGACGTCGATCTGCTTCTGCACGACCTGGTCGTTGGGCTGCACGTAGTCGTTGAACACGCGCACGTCCAGTGTCAGGCCCTGCTTGGCCAGCAGCGGTTCGACCACTTCCAGGATCTCGGCATGCGGCACCGCCGTGGCCGCCACGGTGAGGGTGTCGCCGCCACTGCTGCCGCCGGTGCCGCCGCAGGACGCCAACGCCAGCGTGGCCGCAGCCAGGAGGGAACGAAACGCGAATGTGCTCATGTAGGGATCCGTGGGAGGAGGAGTGCGGAAAGGCCGCAGACGTTAAACCTAGCAGACCGTGGCGGCGGCGGCGATGCAGCGCGCCGCGGCAACGCGCGGCGCACGACGCCGTGCAGACAGGCGCGCGCATTGCCCCCACTGCGGCCAGCGCGGCCATGGCCAGGGCGCACGACCAGCGTCCGCCGCCCCGCCCTGCCTTGCGCGGCTCAGCGCCGGCTGTAGTGCGCCACCAGGCGGTCGCCCAGCATCTGCAGCAGCTGCACCAGCACCAGCAGGGCGATGACGGTGATCAGCGCCACATCTGCATGCGAGCGCATGTAGCCCTCGCGATAGGCCACATCGCCCAGCCCGCCGGAACCGATCGCACCGCCCATGGCGGTGAAGCCGATCAGCGCGATGGTGGTGACGGTGGCGCCGGCGATCAGGCCGGGGCGCGCTTCGGGCAGCAGCACCCGCAGCACCAGCTGGCGGGTGGTGGCGCCCATCGCCTGGCTGGCTTCGATGATGCCGCGGTCCACCTCGCGCAGTGCGGTTTCCACCAGGCGCGCATAGAACGGCGCGGCACCGACCACCAGCGGCAGGATTGCGCCGCGCACGCCCAGCGAGGTGCCCATCAGCATCAGCGTGAGCGGAATCATCGCGATCATCAGGATGATGAAAGGCACCGAGCGCAGCAGGTTGATCACCAGCGCCAGCGCGCCGTACAGCACCGGACGGCGGCGCAGCTGCGGCGCGCCGCATAGAAACAGCGCCACGCCCAGCGGCAGGCCGATCAGCAGGGTCAGCGGCAGCGCGCCGGCCAGCATCAGCAAGGTGTCCAGGGTCGCCTGCCCGATGTCGCCCCACTTGGCGGCATCGAGATTGCGGAAGAAGCCGCCGGCAGCGGCAACGATCGGGTTCATACGCGCAGATCCTCCACATGCACGCCGGCGGCGACGAAGCCGGCGCGTGCAGCGTTCTGGTCGCCGCCGGTCAGCGCGACGACGAGCTGACCGTAGGGGGTGTCCTTGATGCGATCCACGCGCCCGGACAGGATGTTGTAGTCCACCCCGGTCTCGCGGGCGATGCGGCCCAGCACGGGTTCGTAGGTGCCGTTGCCCAGGAAGGTGAGCCGCACGATGCGCCCGCCGACCGCGGCGAAATCGCGGTGCAGTTCGGCTTCGTCCACATGTTCGGCTTCGGACACGAAGCGCCGGGTGGTGGCGTGTTTGGGGTGCAAAAAGACCTCGGTGACCGGACCGGTTTCCACCAGATGGCCCGCATCCAGCACGGCCACGCGGTCGCAGACGCGGCGGATCACGTCCATCTCGTGGGTGATCAGCACGATGGTCAGGCCCAGCTCGCGGTTGATCTGCGCCAGCAGCTGCAGCACCGAGGCGGTGGTCTGCGGGTCCAGTGCGCTGGTGGCCTCGTCGCACAGCAGGATCTGCGGCCGGGTGGCCAGCGCGCGCGCAATGCCGACGCGCTGCTTCTGTCCGCCGGACAGTTGTGCCGGATACTTGTTGGCGTGGTCCTGCAGGCCCACCCGGGCCAGCAGCTCGGCCACCCGCGCATCGATCTCCGCGCGCGGCGTGCCGGCCAGTTCCAGCGGAAACGCCACGTTGCCGGCCACGGTGCGCGAGGACAGCAGATTGAAGTGCTGGAAGATCATGCCGATGCGCCGGCGCAGGGCGCGCAGGCCCTGGCTGTCCAGCGCGGTGACGTCCTCGTCGCCGATCAGCAGGCGGCCGCCGCTGGGTTCTTCCAGCCGGTTGATCAGCCGGATCAGGGTGGATTTGCCGGCACCGGAATGGCCGATGATGCCGAACACCTCGCCGGGGCCGATCCGCAGATCGAGCGGATGCAGCGCCACGATCTGGCGACCGTCAACGGAGTAGGACTTGTGCAGGCGCTGAAACTGGATCACCGCGCGTGGCCGATTGGGGGGTCGTGAAGCCTACCAGTCAATGTTTAGGGCCGTCATTCCATTAGGTTCTAACGGTTGGGATTCGGGAGTCGGGATTTGGGATTCGCAAAGGCGACGGCCCTCGCCTTTGCGAATCCCAAGCGCCCGCTATCTCCGGCTGCCAAACGCTAGATCTGGGACTCATCGGAGCGCGCGCGCCTTGCTTTGCCGAATCCCCAATCCCCAATCCCGTTCTCACGGCCGCTCAAGCGGCAACGGGCGATCCGCCTTGCGTATGCGCTCCCGCCGCAACAAATACAGCCCGCTGGCGACGATGATGCCGGCGCCGGTCCAGGTCCAGCCGTCGGGCAGGGTCTGCCACAGCAGCCAGTCCCAGCCGATCACCCAGACCAGGCCGGTGTATTCCAGCGGCGCGATCATCGAGGCTTCGCCGCGCAGGAAGGCCTGGGTCAGCGCGATCTGCCCCAGCGCCCCGGCCAGGCCCATGCCGGCGATCAGCGAGCCGTGGCGCGGCTGCAGCGGTACCCAATCGGGAATGGCCAGCAGCCCGGCGCCGATGGCCATGAACAGCAGAAACCACACCACCATCGCCTGCGGGGTGTCGGTGCGGGTCAGCAGGCTCACCGTGACCGCGGCGATGGCATAGGCGGTGGCCGCCAGCAGCACCATCAGGCCGGGCAGCGAGATCAGCCCGTCCACGCCCGGGCGCAGCACCACGATCACCCCGACCAGGCCGATGCTGATCGCCGTCCAGCGCCGCGGCCCGACGTGTTCGCCCAGCAGCGGCACCGACAACGCCGCCACCAGCAATGGCGCCACGAAGTACAGCGTGTAGGCGGTGGACAGCGGCATGCGCTTCAGGCCATAGACGAAGCAGCCGATCATCACCATGCCCAGCACTCCGCGCAGCAGATGCAGGCCCCAGCGCACCGGCACGATCGCGCGCGGCCCGGCCGTGGCGAACACCCACACCAGCACGAACGGCAACGAGGCCGCGCCCCGCAGCAAGGTGACCTGCAATGGCGGGTAATGCGCCGAAAGCAGCTTCATTCCCGCATCCATCAGCGAGAAGCAGGCCACGGCGGCCACCATCCAGGCGATGGCGGGGAGCGGAGAACGGGTGGTGGGCATGGCCGCATTATCGCCGCCGCGCCCCATCGACCGCCATGCGCCGGTGACGGGCAGCCCGGTGCGATGCCCTAGAATGGCCGCTGTTTTCAGACAGCAGGAGCTTTGCATGCCTTCCTTCGACGTGGTGTCCGAAGTCGACAAGCACGAACTGACCAATGCGGTGGACCAGGCCAACCGTGAACTGGACACGCGTTTCGACTTCAAGGGAGTCGAGGCCAGGTTCGAGCTGGAAGACGGCAAGGTGATCAACCAGTCCGCACCTAGCGATTTCCAGGTCAAGCAGATGACCGACATCCTGCGCGCGCGGCTGCTGGCACGCGGCATCGACGTGCGCTGCCTGGAGTTTGGCGATGTGGAAACCAACCTGGCCGGTGCGCGGCAGAAGGTCACCGTCAAGCAGGGCATCGAGCAGAAGCAGGCCAAGCAGCTGGTGGCCAAGTTGAAGGAGGCCAAGTTGAAGGTCGAAGCGCAGATCAATGGCGACAAGCTGCGCGTGACCGGCAAGAAGCGCGACGACCTGCAGGACGCCATCGCACTGCTGAAAAAGGCCGATTTCGAGCTGCCGCTGCAGTTCGACAACTTTCGCGACTGAGCGCGGCGGGCATGCCGGTGAACGCGTCGAGCCGCCAGGCCATGCCCGTGGTTGACGTCGGTCGCGTGACGGCGCATCGCCCCCGCCCGCCGCAGGCAGCGTGCGGCAACGTACGCTGCATCGGGCCGCTGGTCTAGCAGCCCGATGCGCGCACTGCTCGGCCGTCTGTTGAATCGCCTGCGCGTCGCCAAACAGACGGGCGCGGCTGTCGCGAGTGGGGGGCAGGCGGCCGCCGTCCAGGCACAGCCCCGCATCGAAGCCGGCTCCACGCTGCACGCCATGGCCAGCCTGGACCCGGTGGCGGCAGCCTCCTTTGCCGATGCCTTCGCGGTGGAGATCGAGCATGCCATCGCGCGCTGCTCGCTCGGCCAGGCCGCCACCAGCCGGCAGCAGGCGTTGGAGCAGATCCATGCGTTGAAGAACACGATCTCGCTGACCGGCTCGCAGCAACTGCTCAGGGCCTGCGACCAGCTGCGCCGCGACGTGGAGCGCGACGCCCTGAGCGACACGCTTGCGCACCGCTTCACCGCGGTGGCGACCGCCGCTGGTCTACTGGTCAGGCACTACCGGCGCACCCTTCCCCTCGACGACGCGGAACCTCATGCGTAGTACTTCCCATCGCGCTGCGCCCGGCCTGATTCCGGCGGCCAGGCAGTTGCGCAACGACAGGCTCGTGCAGCTGCTCGAGTCGTTCCTGGAATACCGGGCCTGCGTGGGCCGCGTGATCGTGCAGACCATCGTGATGCTGTGGTGCCTGGGCTGGCTGTACGGGCCGCAACCGGTGCTGGTGAAAGACGCGCACAACGTCTTTCTCACCGCGGTGCTGCTGTGGGTGGTGGCGGTGGCATGGATGGTGGTGGTGCGCAGCAAACGCATTGCGCCGGGCGAATGGATGGATGCCTTCGGCTTTGCGATGAGCCTGCTGTTCATCGGCATCCAGACCTCGCAGGCCTTCATCCTGCTGATGTCGTTGAACGCGTTCCTGCCCTTCATCACCATCGCTGCCGTAGCGCGCTACGGGCAACGCGCGATGGTCCCGGTGCTGCTGAGCACCTTCGTGCTGATGCTGCTGACCGCGCCCACCGGCTACTGGCTGTCGCGGCCCGCGTACTTTGTGTATGCGGTGGCGCTCAGCATGGTGCTGCCGTTCCTGGTGGCCCGCATCGTAATTGCGATGCAGGAAGTGGCGCTGCAGGCGCTGGCCTCGCGCGATGCGCAAAGCCGCTTCATCAGCACCATGAACCACGAACTGCGCACGCCGTTGAATGCGGTCATCAATTGCGCGCAGCTGATCGACACCCAGCGCATGCCGGCCGACCAGCGCGACCTGATGCAGGCGGTGACGGTCAACGCCACGGCGCTGCGCCATCGCGTCAACGAGGTGCTGGACGTGGCCAGCATCGACGGTGGACGGCTGCAGCTGCACAGCAAGCCAGTGAGCCTGCTGGACGTGCTGACCACGGTCAAGGCGGTGTGCGCGACCGCCGCGTCCACCAAGGGCGTGTCGCTGGGCGTGCGCCTGGAGGCTGCGCAGCCGCCGCACGTGCTGGGCGACGAGGGCCGCATCGAGCAGGTGATCAGCAACCTGGTCATCAACGCGATCAAGTTCACTCCGACCGGCGGCGCGGTCGAGCTGCTGGTGGACGCCACCCTGGCGCACGCGCGCTGGACCATCGAGGTGACCGTCACCGATACCGGCATCGGCGTGCCCGACGACAAGAAGGCCTACATCTTCACGCCGTTCACCCAGCTCAGCACCGGCTTCAATCGCGTCGAGGGCGGTGTGGGGCTGGGCTTGTACATCGCCTTGTCGGTGTCCGATGCGATGGGCGGCAGCCTGACGGTGAGCGACAACCCCGCCGGTGGCAGCATCTTCCGCTGGATCTTCGAATTGCCTGCCACCGCCGCCGAGGGCAGCCGCACGCTGGACCTGCGCGATGCGCTGGCGCAGCACGCGCAGACGGTGCCATCGTTGCACTGCCTGGTGTTCGAGGACCTGGATACCAACCGCCTGGTGATCGGCAACCTGCTGACCCGCGCCGGGCATCGTGTGAGTTTCCATGTCGATGGCACCGATGCGGTGCAACGCATCGCACAGGCCGCACCCGACATCGTGTTTCTGGATCTGCACATGCCCGGCACCTCCGGCTGGGATGCGCTGGGGCAGGCACGCGATACGATTGCCACGCTGCCGCCGATCATCGTGCTGACTGCCGACACGCGTACCGACTCGATGCGCGAGGCGTCCGCTGCCGGCGTGGCCGGATACCTGTCCAAACCGATCAACGCGCACGAACTGCTCGCGCTGCTTGCCCGCCATGCCCACCGACCACCGCACTGAACTGAAACCGGGCAATGCGGCGCGCCGGCACTGGCGCACCGCTGCGCAGGCGCGCACGCCGCTGGCGCTGCTCTACCTGCACGGGTTTTCCGCAAGCCCGGGCGAAGCCGGCACGCTACCCGAGCAGATGGCCGATGCGCTGCAGGCCAACTGCTACGTGCACCGCTGGCCCCGGCACGGGTACAGCGCAGCGGACGCGATGCACGGGCTCACCACAGCGGCGTTGCAGGCTTCGGCGGTGGAGGCGCTTGCGCAGGCGCAGCGCATGGGCGAGCGGGTGGCGATCGTGGGCTCGTCGATGGGCGGCACGCTGGGCCTGTGGCTGGCTGCACAGCATCCGGCGCACATCGCGGCCGTGGTCGCCTGGTCGCCCGGCGTGCAGCCTGCCAACCCGGGATTTCTCGACCGGCTATGCGCTGCGGAGGTGCCGGTGACCGACCCGTACCCGCGCACGGCGGCGGCACTGGCGTATTGGTCGGACACCATCCACCCGGACGGTTTTCGTGCATTGCGTGGCCTGTTCCACGCGGTGACCGCTGCGCCGCCGTGGCCGCAGGTGCGCTGCCCGGTGTTGCTTGGCTATTACCGCGCGCCCAACGGCGACGAAGATCAGATCGCCTCGGTGCCGGCAATGCTGGCCATGTTCGAGGCACTGGGCACGCCGCCCTCGCACAGGCAGGCGATGGCATTCGATGCGGGCGCGCATGCGATCGGGTCGCCGCACAAGACGCCGCTGGCCGACCACGTCGCACAGGTGTCAGTGGAATTTCTGCGTACGCAGGTGGGCGCACCTCCCGGCGATGCGAGGCATGGCGAGGCCAGCAGCGCAAGCAAGCGTTGATCTTCGCGCATGCGCTGGAGCATTGCCGCCCGCAACGGCGCTTGCGTCTGCCGGGTCATTCGCCGTGGGTGGATGCGCCGCTGCGCCCACAGCGATCGCATACACTGGCGCGCCATCACGCCGCCGCCACGATGACCACCACGCCTGCCCCGACCGATCCGTTGACCGCCACGCGCACGTGGATCGAACGCGCAGTGATCGGCCTGAACCTGTGCCCGTTCGCCAAGGCGGTATACGTCAAGGAGCAGGTGCGGCTGGTGCTCAGCGATGCCAGCACGCCCGAGGCGTTGCTGGAGCAACTGGCCGAGGAGCTGGTGCTGCTGCGCGATACGCCGGCCGAGCAGATCGACACCACGCTGATCGTGCACCCGGACGTGCTCAGCGATTTCCTGGACTACAACGACTTTCTCGACAACGCCGACGCGGCGGTGGAAGCGCTGGACCTGCAAGGTGTCCTGCAGGTTGCCAGCTTTCATCCCGACTACCAGTTTGCAGGCGCTGCGCCGGACGACGTGGCCAATTACACCAACCGCTCGCCCTTCCCCACCCTGCACCTGCTGCGCGAAGACAGCGTGGAGCGTGCGGTGGCCGCGTTCCCGGATCCGGACGTCATCGTCGAGCGCAACATCCAGACGCTGGAACGGCTGGGCCACGCTGGCTGGGAACGCGTCTTGAACGGCGCCGAGCACTGAGCCTGCAACGCGCTGCGCGCGCCGGCATGCAGCGGAGCCGAGCGCGCGCGGTGCCGTTCGGCAACTGTTGAGCGCAAGGCGGCGCGAGCGCATCGTGCGCGCCGGTGCACGCGGTGTTGCTACGACGCTGACAGCGTGCGCGCTACAGTGCCGCCTTCTTTCGCACGGTGCGCATGCCATGGCCCTGACTCCCGGCGTTTCCGCATGGAACCCTTCCCCCCTGCAGGACCGCGTGGTCGTGATCACCGGCGGTGCGCAAGGTATTGGCCGCGGCATTGCGCAGGCAGTGCTCGGTGCCGGCGGCACGGTGGTGATCGGCGATCTCGACGCCGATGCCGGAAAGGCCTGCCTGCAGGAGTGGGCGCTGCCGCGACGCAGCGCCTTCGTGCGCTGCGATGCCGCGCGCGAGACGCAGGCGGCGCGCTTGATCGCCACCGCGCTCAAACGCTTCGGCAGGCTCGATGGCCTGGTCAACAACGCCGGCGTCCCCGATCCGCACATCGCGCCCTTGCCGCAGTTGGCATGGGACGAGTGGAACCGGCGTCTTGCGAGTCTGCACGGCGCGTTTCTGTGCAGCAAACAGGCACTGCCCGCGTTGGCCCAGGCCGAGGGCGGCGGCGCGATCGTCAACATCGCCTCTACCCGCGCCTGGCAGTCGGAACCGCATAGCGAGGCCTATGCCGCCGCCAAGGGCGGCCTGGTTGCCTTTACCCATGCGCTGGCGCTGAGCGAGGGCCCGCAGGTACGCGTCAACAGCATCAGCCCGGGCTGGATCAGTACCGATGCCTGGCGCGCACCGCAGCGCCGGCGTGCGCCCAAGCTGTCGCGACGCGACCATGCGCAGCATCCGGCCGGACGCGTGGGGACCCCGCAAGATATCGCGCAGCTGGCGGTGTACCTGCTGTCGCCGCCGCTGTCCGGATTTGTCACCGGGCAGGATTTCGTCGTCGACGGCGGCATGTCGCGCAAGATGCAGTACGTGTGAGAACGTACCGCTGATGCGGCCCTGATGCGTGTCCGCGCGCTCCCGCCATCCGGCGATCAGCCCGCCAGCTGCGCTTCCAGCAGGTGCTGCGCATCGCTTAGCGAGGGCAGGATGCGATGACCGAGCGCGCGCACGTCGGCATCGGGTTCGAGCAGGTCCGGGATCTGGATCGGCGTCATGCCGGCCGCCAGGGCGGCGCGCACGCCGGTGGGCGAGTCTTCCAGCACCAGACACCGCGCAGGGTCCACGTCCAGCGTGCGCGCGGCCAGCAGGTAGATGTCCGGCGCCGGCTTGGGATGTTGCACGTCGCTGGCGGTGCACACCGCTGCGAAGCGCCACAACAGGTCCGCAGCCTCC
Organism: Xanthomonas sp. NCPPB 1068; assembly: GCF_041479385.2. Lineage (NCBI taxonomy): Bacteria > Pseudomonadati > Pseudomonadota > Gammaproteobacteria > Lysobacterales > Lysobacteraceae > Xanthomonas > Xanthomonas sp. NCPPB 1068. The sequence goes on from NZ_CM192986.1 coordinate 4,086,997, forward strand.
AGCTTGCGCAAGGCCAGCGGGCGTTGGGTGGACGTGGCCACCGCACGCGGCAGCCCTTGCGCCGCCAGATACTCCAGCAGCGCGATGATGCCGGGCCGGTGCGGGATGCCGCGTTCCACCGCAGCGTCATACAACGGCTGGGCGCGCGCCAGCAGGTGCTCGGCAGCGGCATCGCCGACGCGTTCGCCAAGCAGACGGCGGCACGCCGCATCGCCCGTGCCCACCATGCGCAGCCAGAAGGCCGGCTCGATCTGCAGCCCCTGCGCACCGGCCGCCTGTGCCAGGCAGGCGGTGATGGCGCGCTCGCTGTCGAGCATCAGGCCATCCATATCGAAGATCACCGCCTGCGGACGGAACGGCAGCGGTGCGACCGCCGTCATGCAGATGCTCCACGGCCGAACAATACCTCCAGATCGCTCGCCTCCAGCGCGCGCCACTGCCCGGACGGCAGCGCATCCAGTCCCAACCCGCCGATGCGGCTGCGATGCAGCGCCACCACGTGATTGCCGGCGGCGGCAAACATGCGCCGCACCTGGTGATAGCGGCCCTCGTGCAGGGTCAGGCGTGCCTGGCGGGGGCCGAGCACTTCCAGTTCGGCCGGCAGCAACGGCTTGGTTTCGCCTTCCAGCAGCAAGGTGCCACTGGCAAACAGCGCGGCTTCGTCGCCACGTAGGTCCTCGGCCAGCGTGATCTCGTAGACCTTGTCCAGCGCGGACTTGGGCGAAATGATCCGGTGCAGCAGCGCGCCGTCGTCGGTCATCAGCAACAGGCCGCTGGTTTCCCGGTCCAGCCGCCCAACCGGCGCCAGCACCGGCGCGCGTGAGCGGAAGCGTGGCGGCAGCAGCTCGTAGATCAGCCGGCCGGTGTCCTTGGTCGAGCAGGTGTAACCGCTGGGTTTATGCAGCAACAGGCTGAAACCCGGGGGCGGATCGAGCGGCTCGCCATCGATGCGGATGGCGTCGTGTTCCACCTGGTCGTCGGCGTACAGCACCTCGCCCTGCGCGTCGGTGACCGCGCCCTGGCGGAACAGCTGGGTCACCTGCTTGCGGCTGCCGTAGCCGAGATTGGCGATGTGCTTGACCAGCTTCATGCGCGCGCTCCGCGTCCACGGGTGGCGGCGATCAGCTTGAATCCGTCGCGCTCGGCAGCCACGCGCACCTGCCCGAAGCTGTCGTTGAGCACCTGTTCGTAGGGCAGATGGCGGTTGGCCACCAGCAACAGCTGCCCGCCCGGGCGCAGCGCCTGCGCGGCCACGGCAATGAAGCGCTGCCCGATATCCGGGCGATCGGCACGGGACGGCGTGTGGAACGGTGGATTGCTGACGATGAAGTCGTACTGCGCCTCCAGCCCGGCGGTGACATCGCGCCAGTGATAGTGCAGCTGCGCCGGATGCGCGAGGCCCTGCAGGTTGCGCTGCGCCAGCTGCAGCGCACGCGCTTCGGCCTCATACACATCCAGCGCAGTGACCTTGGGGCAGCGTGCCAGCACCTCGGCCGAGAGATACCCGAACCCGGCGCCCAGATCGGCGCCATGCCCGGCCAGGGTGGCGGGCAGGTGCTCGACCAGCAACGCCGATGCCGGGTCGATGCGGTCCCAGGCGAACACTCCCGGGCGGCTGACAAAACGCCCGTCCAGGATCTTGCGTGGCGCATCCAGCGCCGCCCAACGCGCCTGCAGCGCCGCATCGGTCTCGGCAGGCAGCGGCGCAGTCCAGTAGGTGCGGCAGTGATGCTTGGTCAGGCTGCCGGCCAGGCCGGTGAGTTGGCGCAGATCGGCTTCGCCCGAGCGCGCGCCCTCGTTGTTGGACTGGCAGGCGACCACGCGGCCGCCGGGCGCGGTCAGGGCCACCGCACGCGCGAACAGCGCACGCGCTTCGTCGCGCTGGCGCGGCGGCAGCACCAGCACCAGGGCATAACGGGTGGTGTCGGCCTCGATCTGGCTTTCTTCGCGCACGCTCCAGCCGCTGCGCTCCAGCGCCTGGGCGAAGGGACGGAAGCTCTGCTCGCAGATCAACGCCTCGGCGGTGGCATGTTCGCGCAGCGGAAAGCCGTCGCGTGCGCGCAGGAACAACACCGGGCCTTGCGGCCATGGCAGCGCGCCCTGGGCAAAGGGCAGGAACAGGGCTTGAAGCGGGGCATCGGGCGGGCCAGCCATCGGATCATCGGGTCGGGAACAGGCCGCCATTGTAAGGGACCGGTGCCGCCCGCCCGCCGCGCCCGACGCGGGGTTGCCTGCGTGTGTGCATCGCCGCCACGCGCCTTCCAATGTGTATACGGACTATTGATGCGCACGCAACATCCGCCCGCCTAGGCTGGAATCCAAGCCCACACCGGAGAGACGCGATGCGAGCCTTGTTCGTAGGGGGAGTAGTCGACAACAGCGAAATGGATCTGGACGACACACCACCACCGATGCATTACCCCGAAAACACCGGCGCCGGCCGTCCCCGCTACCGGCTGCACCAGGTAGGTGAGCGCGAAGACGGCACCGTGGCGTATGCGGTCTACGGCGCTCCGGAAATGGCCGACGAAGAGATCAACCGCATCACCGAAGAGCGCGACTACGCACGCCGTTTCAGTGCAACGCCCGAAGCGCCACGCTAGCCCACAGTGGTGCCGCACGTGCTCTCACGTTGCTCCGTGAAGGGCGCTCGAAGTGTGCAATGCCAATTGATCATCAGGCATGCCGGCGACTCGAACACATATTCAGTAGCTTGCCGCGTTCACGGACAAGCTCAAGCAATAGACGTCGAGCAACGCATGTAGAGCCAACCAGACCGGGCAGCCGCCCGGTTTTTTTGTCAATCGATGCGTCAGCGCGTCTTCGGTGTCACACGCCAGATCACGTTGCCCACGTCATCGGCCACCAGCAGCGCACCGCTGTTGTCGGGCGCCACGCCGACCGGGCGCCCCTGGGCGTTGCCTTCGGCATCCAGAAAGCCATCCAGCACCGTGATCGGCGTCCCGCTGGGCTTGCCGTTGGCAAACGGCACGAACAGCACCTTGTAGCCACTGGGCGGGTCGCGGTTCCACGAGCCGTGCTGCCCGATGAAGGCGCCCTGGCGGAAGCGTTCCGGCAGCAGCGTGCCGCTGGCAAAGCTCAGGCCGAGCGATGCGGTATGGGGGCCCAGCGCATAGTCCGGCTTGATCGCCTTGGCCACCAGCTCGGCATTCTGCGGTTCGACCCGCTCGTCCACGTGCTGGCCGTAATAGCTGTATGGCCAGCCATAGAAGCCGCCATCGCGCACCGAGGTCAGGTAATCCGGCACCAGGTCGCTGCCGATCTCATCGCGCTCGTTCACCACCACCCACAGCGCCTTACTCTGCGGCTCCCAGGCCGTGCCCACCGGGTTGCGCAGGCCGCTGGCAAAGACGCGGCTGTTGCCGGTGGCCGGGTCGATCTCCAGGATCGCGGCGCGATTGAGCTCGGCCTCCATCCCGTTTTCGGCCACGTTGCTGTTGGAGCCCACGCCCACGTACAGCTTGCTGCCATCCGGGCTGGCCAGCAGCGACTTGGTCCAGTGATGGTTGAGCCCGCCCGGCAGATTGGCCACGAACGTGGGCTTGGCGGTGATATGCGTGTCGCCCGGCGTATACGGAAAGCTCACCAGTGCATCGGCATTGGCCACATAGAAGCGGTCACCGACCAGGGCCATGCCGAATGGCGAGAACAGCCCGCTGATGAATTGGGTGCGCACCTCGGCCACGCCGTCGCCATCGGCGTCGCGCAACAAGGTGATGCGGTTGGCGCTGGACACCACCGCACCGGCCTTCTTCATCACCGCACCCTGCACCTTCTTGCGTAGCCCGCCGCCACTCTCGGCGTTTTCAGGCTTGGGCGGTTGCGCGGTCTCGGCGACCAGCACGTCGCCGTTGGGCAGCACATACACCCAGCGCGGGTGATCGAGGTCGCGCGCGAACGCATTGACCTGCAGATCGTCGGCAGCGATTGGCTTGGCCGTGGCGGCCCAGCGCTTGACCGGCGCCACCTTCACCGTGGGGATGAGGCGTTTGACCGGCTCGGGCAATTGCGGGTTCGGGCCGGTGCCCTGTTCGATGGCAAGGGTGGCGGTGTCACCACAGCCGGCCAGGACGGCGACCGCCATCAGCGATAGCGGCCAGCGAATGCGAGAGGGCAGAAAGGCTGTCATTGCAGACGATTCCTGAACGATTGCGGCAATCGGACATCATGCCGGCAACACGCCAGGAAGAAGTAAACACATCGTCAACACGTTGCCTTCACGGCATGACTTGCGGATCGGCCCCCAGGGGCAGCGGATGCACGGCCACGATGCGATCCATCCAGATCCACTGCGGCTCCTGCGAGGCGTCCAACTGGTCCAGACGCAGTTGCCCGTTGAGCCCTTCATTGTCGTTGTCGTCGAGATAGGTCTGGATGCTGGGGCGCACCGCAACCGTGCCGCTCAGCATGCTGCCGTCGTCCAGTTCGATCCGCACCCGCTCCTGCCCATCGAGCAAGGACACCCAATGCTCCAGCGTGGCGATCTGCACCTGTTCGGAATACACGTGTGGGGCGTACTTTGGCATTGCGATTTCTCCATCAACGGAGCTCCTCACGCTAGGCCAGGCAGCGTGAAAGACACAGCAAACGCCTCGATGTCACGGTGAGCACGCCTGCACGGCGTTGCCAGCCTGCAGGCATGCAGGTAATGGGCACCACGCGATGAGCGATCGGCGGCAGGGCGCATCGCCGATCGTGCCAGCACTTGCGAGCGTGGCACTGCGCGGCGTTGCCGCCGCGCCACGCGTCATTCCACCGCTTCGCGCGCGGCGCGCACTGCGGTGACCAGTTGCGCCACGCTGTACGGCTTGGCCAGATGCTCCTGGAACCCGGATTCCAGCGCGCGCTTGCGGTCGTCATCGCGCGCCAGCGCAGTCACCGCAACCGCCGGCAGGGCATTGGCATCCAACCCCAGGTTGTCGCGCACGGTGCGGATCAATCCGTAGCCATCCATGCCGGGCATGCCGATGTCGGTCAGCATCACATCGAAGCGCGCATGGCCGCGGTGGTCGATCAATGCCAGCGCATCGGTGGCGCTGCCGGCGGTAACCACTTCGGCGCCCTGCTCTTCGAGCAGACGGCGCAGGTAATCGAGCATGTCGGGCTGGTCTTCGACCGCCAACAGGCGCAGGCCGTTGAGCGCACGCGCCTCGACGATCTGTTCGGACATCAGGCGTCGGCGCAGTTCGCGCCGCGGGCGCTTGGCCTGGTCGGGAACATGCTCGGGCAAGCGCACGGTGAACGTGGCGCCCTTGCCACGGCCGCCGCTGGTGGCGCCGACCTGGCCGCCATGCATTTCCACCAGCTGCTGCACGATCGCCAGGCCCAGCCCCAGGCCGCCATGCTGACGGGTGGTGGTGCCATCGGCCTGGCGGAAGCGGCCAAACAGGTGCGGCAAGAATTCGGCGGCGATGCCATCGCCGGAATCGCGCACCGCCACCAGCAGGTGGCCGTCGTCGCGCTCGATGGTGACATCGATCCGGCCATGGGCCGGGGTGAACTTGATGGCATTGGAGAGCAGGTTCCACAGCACCTGCTGCAGCCGTGTGGCATCGCCCAGCACCAGGCACGGCGTTGGCGGCACGTGCAGCTCCAGCACCTGGTCCTTGCCTTCGGCGGCCAATTCCTGGGTATTCAGGGCCTCGCGCACCTGCTCGGCCAGATCCAGCGATTCGACTTCCAGCTGCACCTTGCCCAGCAGCATGCTGCTGAGGTCGAGCATGTCCGAGATCAGCCGCTTCTGCGCGCGTGCGCTGCTGGCGATCACCGACAGGCCCTTGTAGTTGGGGTGGCCTTCTTCGACCCGTTGCAGCAGCAATTCGCTCCAGCCCAGAATGGTGGTCAGTGGCGTGCGCAGTTCATGCGACAGCGTGGCCAGGAACTCGTCCTTCAGCCGCGCCATGCTCTCGGCTTCGTTGCGCGCGCTGCGCTCGGACTCCAGCAGTTGCTCGCGGGCCAGTTCGATTTCGCGCTGCTCGGTCACGTCCGGGCTGCTGCCGGCCAGACCGATGAACCGACCATCGGCCGAATACCGCGGGGTGGCAGTCATTTCGATCCAGCGCCACTGCCCGTCGTGGCGGCGCGCACGCACCAGGGCGCGCAGGCCGTGTTGTTCTTCCAGTGCGGCCGATAATTCGAACTGGAAAATCGGCAGGTCGTCCGGATGCAGCAACTCGCTCCAGGCCGACACGGTGCCGCTGGAAATGTCCAGGCCGAAGAACTCGCCATAGGCACTGTTGACGAAGCGCACCACGCCTTGCGCATCCAGCACCCAGACCGGCATCGGCAGGCCGTCGGCCAGCGCACTGAAACGCGCCTCGCTTTCGGCCAGTTCGCGCTCCACGCGCTTGCGTTCGGTGATGTCCATGAACAACACCGCCACCCGCGCCTGCTCCGGTTGCCCCACCCGGAATGCGTCCACCGAATACCAGCGACGCAACGCCTTGGCCTGCATCTCGAAGTGGATACGGTTGCCGGTGCGGGCAACCTGCCCATAGCGGTCGAACCATTCCTGCTCATGCTCGGGCAACATGTTGCGGATGGACACGTTGAGCGCGTTGGACAGGCCGGTGTAGCGCTCGAAGGCGCCATTGGTCGTGCGGATCACGTAATCGACGGCCTGATCGCCCTCGAACACCATGTCGATGACGCAGAAGCCGGCATCGATGTTGTGGAAGATCTCGTGGTACATCGCCGGATCGAGAAACGGCTCGGCAATGGCAGCGGGCAGGCCGGCGCTCGGATCGAGGCTGCTCGGATCGAGGTTGGGGGGCGAAGGACGCAAATCGGGGGCCACGGGTGCTGCCAGTGCGGATGACGGACAGATGAGACCATGCCCTATGTCGTCAGCGGGTGCACGGGCGGACCCAGGCGATCACGCCTCCGTCGCACGTCGGTCACCCCCGGCGGGCATTCACCACAAGGTTGCCGCCGCCAATGCGATGCAGGCGGTGATCAGCACGATGCCGGCAATCACGCCGCGGAACACCCATTCGCCCTCGCGGCGTAGCTGTTCATCCATCCAGCGCTGCGCTTCCTCTCGCCAGGCCGTGGAGCGCGCATAGTCGGCATCGAGCAGCAACAGGCGCACGCGCGACAACCCGAGCGCGGCACATTCGCTGCGGCAGCGCTGACTGAAGCCGTCCTCACCGCTGGCGACCTGCGCGCCAAGCGGCAGCTCCAGTTCGAGTTCATGCCTGGACATAACGGGGACGCTCCTGGTCAAGCTCGTGTTCCAGCGCCATGCGCGCCAGCTGGGTGTAGTTGGCACGTGGCCCCTGCCCGCGACCGGTGAGCATTCCCTGGTAATCCAGGTCCTGCCAGACCCGCCCGGTCCACTCCACGCAGTCTTCGGCAATCACCAGCATCAGCGAATAGCGATACTCCAGCCCGTTGGCAGCGGTGTAGGCGTAGACCGGCGGAAATTGCACCGCCACATCCACCTGGCGTGACAGCCCGGCCAGATGCTCGCGCAGGACATCGCGTGGGTCGGCACCCGGTTCCAGGCGCAGCGTGCGCGTGGCCAGATCCAGATCCACATCGCTTTGCAGCGAGACGAAGGCGGCGGCCCCGGTGGCGGGGTTGTGGCCGTGCTGTTTTGCCCAGTCGATGAACTGCAGGCGCACGTCCGCCGGCATATGCGCCGGCGCCGAAGAAACTGACTTTGTGCGGAAAGAGTGGGTGTCCATGGCGCCGATCTTCCGGGCTGTGCCGTGAAGCGTGGGCGCAGGCGCAGTGAACCCGCCGTCATGGCCGCCACGGCGCGATTAACCGTGCGGCAATGCCGTGGCGGCCCCGGGCGCAGCGCGCGTTGCGGGCGCTCTTGCGCACCCCCACACTGCCTGCACGCCCGGTACGCGACGTACCTACCGCTTGGAGGCTTTCCATGAGACTTTCCAGTGTTTCCGGCGCCGGCCTGTTGCTGGCAGGACTGCTCGCAGCGACCGGTGTGCAGGCCCGCGTACGCAACGTCACCGACCCGCAGGCGCCGCGCGCGCTGAGCAGCGACGGCAAGGTGGATGTGCGCTGGACCGACCCGGCCGAATTTTCCGAAGTGCGCTTCAGCGGCAATCGCTGGGAGGCGCAGCGCGGTGACTGGGTGACCCAGCTGGCCACCCACTTCCAACAGAGCGCCGCACGCCAGCTGCCCGATGGCCAGCACCTGAGCGTGACCATCACCGACATCCGCCGCGCCGGCCAGTACGAGCCGTGGCACGGCCCGCGCATGCAGGACGTCCGCGTGGTCAAGGACATCTACCCGCCGCGCTTGAGCTTCAGCTACACGCTGACCGGGGCCGATGGCCGGGTGATCGATCAGGGCGAACGCAAGCTGGTGGATTCGGCCTTCCTGATGAGCGGCCCGCGGCTGACCGACAGCGACCCGCTGCGCTTCGAGAAAGCCATGATCGACGACTGGCTGCGTAAACAGTTTCGTGGCGATCGCAGTACGGCCGGGTTGTGATGGTTTGGCGCGGATATCGCCGCCAAACCAGCTAGGCCTCGAAGGGTAACGGCGCGTGGCAACGCGCCGTTTTTGTTTATGGACGCGCAACAACAGTGACGCATCCCCAACGCGAGATTTGCGTCCTAAAGCCCGCTCTCTGCGGGACGAGAAGGCATGACTTTCGCGCCACAGGCGCGTGTGCCTTGGAGCGCCTGTGGCGCAAGCGCAGGCCGGGGGCGGAGCGAGGGTTGGGGTGAGATACGTTGCGAAGCCATCGTGGCGTTCCAACCGCACGAGGCTGCGCCCGTACCCTCATCCGCCCCTTCGGGGCACCTTCTCCCAGCGGGAGAAGGGAAAAACACCGCAGCTACCGATCACGCCCCTCTCCCGCCAGGAGAGTGGTTGGGGTGAGGGTACGGGGCGAAGCCCACATGCCGTTCCAATCGCACGAGGCTGCGCCCGTACCCTCATCCGCCCCTTCGGGGCACCTTCTCCCGGCGGGAGAAGGGAAGAACGCCGCAGCTACCGATCACGCCCCTCTCCCGCCGGAGAGGGGCTGGGGTGAGGGTATGGGGCGTAGCCCACTTGCCGCTCCAACCGCACGAGGCTTCACCCGTACCCTCGTCCGCCCCTTACGGGGCACCTTCTCCCCATGAAGGGGGACACTGTCCCGGCGGAGGAAGGGAATGCATCTATGCTGAAGTTTTGCCCACCGCCGCCTCACCCGCATACACCCGCGGCACGCGCTTGAGCCCACACAGCAGCTGGTACGCACTGACGTTGCATTGCGCGGCCAGCGGGCTGACCTGGGGTGCATCGCCCCACAACTGCACCAGCGCGCCGATCCCGGCCTGCGGGTGATCGGTGAGGTCCACCGTCAACATGTCCATCGAAACGCGCCCGATCAATGGGCAGACCTGGCCGTCGACCAGCACCGGGGTGCCGTTGGGCGCGAATTGCGGGTAGCCGTCGGCATAGCCCATCGCGACCACGCCCACACGCGTGGGGCGCTCGGCCACGAAGCGCGCGCCATACCCCACCGGTTCGCCAGCCGGCAGCTCGCGCACTGAAATGATGCGCGAGCGCAGCGTCATCACCGGACGCAGTTGCGCAGTGTTTTCGGTGTCCTGCGGGAACGGGTTGGCGCCGTACAACATCAGGCCCGGGCGCGACCAGTCGTTGCGCAGCGCCGGCCAGCCGAGCAGGCCGGGCGAATTGCGGATGCTGGTTTCCGCGCGCATGCCGCCGGCGGTCAGTGCGAACGCCACGGCCTGTTCGTCGGTGCGGCTGCAGTCCAGTTCGTCCGCGCGCGCCAGATGCGTCATCAACACCAGCGAAGCGATCTGCGGCAACCCGCGCAGGCGTAGCCAGGCGGCGCGGAAATCGTCCGGCGGCAGGCCCAGCCGGTGCATGCCGCTGTCCATCTTCAACCAGACACGCAATGGGCGCGGGCTCTGGAACTCGGCCAGTGCGCGTACCTGCTGCGGGGTGGCCGCCACCGTCCACAGGTCGTGCTCGGCGATCAGGCGCAACTCGTCGTATTCGAAAAAACCTTCCAGCAGCAGGATCGGTGCGCGGATACCGGCCTGGCGCAGTTCCAGCGCTTCTTCGATGCAGGCCACTGCGAAACCGTCGGCCTCCGGCTCAAGCGCCTGCGCGCAGCGCACTGCGCCATGCCCATAGGCGTCGGCCTTGACCACCGCCAGCGCCTTGCTGCCGCCCAGGCGCTTGGCCAGGCGGTAGTTGTGGCGCAGCGCATCCAGATCGATCGACGCTTGCGCAGGACGCACTACGCGGCCTCCCGCTGCGGGCGCGCGCTGCGCGGCGACAGGTAACGGAACACGTCCAGGCCCTCGGTATCGATTTCCGGCGTGCGACCCTGCATCAGGTCGGCCAGGTAGCGCCCGGAGCCGCAGGCCATGGTCCAGCCCAGGGTGCCGTGGCCGGTGTTGAGGAACAGGTTGGCGTACGGGGTGGCACCCACCACCGGGGTGCCATCCGGGGTGGCCGGGCGCAGGCCGGTCCAGAACTCGGCCTGGGCCAGATCGCCGCCGCCGGGGAACAGGTCGTTGACCACCATTTCCAGGGTGGCGCGACGGCGTGGGTTCAACGACAGATCGAAGCCGGCCACCTCGGCCATGCCGCCGACGCGGATACGGTCGTCGAAGCGGGTCAGCGCGATCTTATAGCTCTCGTCCAGCACGGTGGAGGTCGGCGCGCGCTGCGCATCGACGATCGGGATGGTCAGCGAATAGCCCTTGAGCGGGTACACCGGCAGATGCAGGCCGAGCGAGAGCAGCAGATCGGCCGAATAGCTGCCCAGCGCCAGCACGTAGCGGTCGGCGGTTTCGATGCGTCCGTCGATCTGTACGCCGGTGACCTGGCCGCCGGCGTGCTCCAGGCGCTCGATCTGCTGCCCGTAGCGGAACGTCACGCCCGCCTGTGCAGCCAGTTCGGCCAGGCGCTGGGTGAACAGGCGGCAGTCGCCGGTCTGGTCTTCGGGCAGGCGCAACGCGCCGGCCATCTGCGCGCCGCCGGCCAGGCCGGGTTCGAATTGCGCGATCTGCGCCGGGCTCAGCAGCTCATACGGCACGCCGTACTGGGCCAGCACTTCGATGTCCTGGGCAGCGGCGTCCAGTTGCTGCTGCGTGCGGAACAACTGGGTGGTCCCCAGCTGGCGGCCCTCGAATTCGATACCGGTCTCGGCGCGCAATGCGTTGAGGCAATCGCGGCTGTAGTCGGACATGCGCACCATGCGCGCCTTGTTCACCGCATAGCGCTCGGCGGTGCAGTTGCGCAGCATCTGGCTCAGCCACGCCAGCTGGCGCAGATCGCGGGTGGGGCGGATCGACAGCGGCGCATGCTGCTCGAACAGCCACTTCATCGCCTTGCCGGGCACGCCGGGCGCGGCCCACGGCGAGGTGTAGCCGAACGACAGCTGGCCGGCGTTGGCGTAGCTGGTCTCCAGCGCCGCCGCTGGCTGGCGGTCGACCACGGTCACTTCGCACCCGGCCTGCGCCAGGTACCACGCACTGGTCACGCCGATGACGCCGCTACCGAGAATGAGCACCCGCATGTCGTTCTCCTGAAAAGGGTATTCCCCCACAACAAGACACTGAGAGGGACAGTTAGCCGCAGTATATTGCGAGGCAGGCAGTGCCATTTCTGGAATCGGCACGCCTTTGTAGTGAAACTTCCTGCCAAACCTTGCCGAGACAGACCCCATGACCACCCGCACCCGCGAGCTGGACAAGATCGACCGCAAGATCCTGCGCATCCTGCAGCAGGAGGGCCGCATTTCCTTCACCGAACTGGGCGAGCGGGTGGGCCTGTCGACCACGCCCTGCACCGAGCGTGTGCGCCGGCTGGAGCGCGACGGCGCCATCACCGGCTACTACGCGCGGCTGGACCCGCACTATCTCAAGGCCAGCCTGCTGGTGTTCGTGGAGATCAGCCTGGCCTACAAATCCGGCGACATCTTCGAAGAATTCCGCCGCGCCGCGCTGAAGCTGCCCAATGTGCTGGAGTGCCACCTGGTCTCCGGCGACTTCGACTACCTGCTCAAGGCGCGCATCAGCGAAATGGCCTCCTACCGCAAGCTGCTCGGCAGCACCTTGCTGACCTTGCCGCATGTGCGCGAATCCAAGAGCTACATCGTGATGGAGGAGGTCAAGGAGACGCTGGCGTTGCCGATTGCCGATTGAATCGGGAATCGGGAATTGGGAATGGGATTGGAGAATCGGGACTGGGGTTTCGAGAGTTGTGGATTGCCGGTACCCGTGGCATCGGGGGGAATCGCTAGCGGTGGTGGCCGGTGTTGGCGGTTGGCGGTTGGCGGTTGGCGGTTGGCGGTTGGCGCTCGGCGCTCGGCGCTCGGCAATAGACCGGATCGCTGCCGTCAGCGCACAACGCGCATGCCGTCGCCTGCCGGTACTGCGTCGTAGTAGCGGCCGGTCTTGGTATCCAGCACCCGGTTGGCACCGGCCGGCTGCATGCCCTGCAGCAAGCGGCCATTGCGGTCGTAGACCATCGGCGTCGTCGGCGACACCTGGCTGCCGGCAGGCGCCACCGGTGTCTGCGCCGGACCACGGGTGGGGATGCTCGGCGCGACCGGGCGCTGCCCCAGCTGCGAGGGCACGGGGGCGGTCGAGTTAGCCGGCTGTAGCGCGCGCGGCGGCGTCACCGTGGGCTGAACCGGTGTCGGCGTGGTGATGGGCTGCAACGTGTTGGACGAACGCGTGGTGGTGGCCGACTGCGCCACCGCCGCGCCGGCCATCGCCAGCAGACCGCAGAACAGCAGGCCGCGCGTTGAGGAATGGATCGCCATGACAGGCACCGTGATTGATCGGGAGTGGTTAATCGATGGGGGCGCGGCCAGGCGGCAGCAATGCACGCAACCAGCCGGGGGATGAACGCTTTGGTCAGGTCGTTGCACTGCGAAGACGCCAGTCTCCCCGCCGGGCCGTCCCCTTCTCCCGCCAGGACATTGTCCTCCTTCACGGGGGAGAAGGCGGCGCGCAGCGCCGGATGAGGTACGGGCGCAGCCTCGGGCTTTCCAGCGCATGCGTGACTTGCTCGAACACGTCGACCGGTTGAACCACCCGCGCAGCGCCCACATCACTGGGGCAGGCGCCGGCACCCCGCCGGCGAGCGCATGCGAGAGCCTCATGAGCCAGTTCGATCTGACCCCTCCCTCCCCCGCCCAGCGCGACGCCCTGATCGCCGGGCTCAGCGATGAGGAACAGCGCGTGCTGCTGCACCACGGCACCGAAGCGCCGTTTTGCGGGGTCTTTCTGGACAACAAGCTGGACGGGGTCTACACCTGCCGCCTGTGCGGGCTGCCGTTGTTCCGCTCCAGCGCCAAGTTCGACTCCGGCACCGGCTGGCCGAGTTTCTTCGCGCCCTACGACACCGCCCATGTGCGCGAGATCCGCGATACCAGCTACGGCATGATCCGCACCGAGATCGTCTGCGCGCGTTGCGACAGCCACCTGGGCCACGTGTTCCCGGACGGGCCGCCGCCGACCGGCGAACGGCACTGCCTCAACTCGGTCTCGCTGGGCTTCACCGAGGACGGCCAGGCACTGCCCAACCCGTTGCACCGCGATGGCGCTGAGGCGCAGCCGGCCTGAGGCCAGACCACGTGCCGGTCGGCGGCAGCGCCCACGCGTGGCGCCGATCTGGCACCCACTGACGTCGCAGGGCACCATGCGCAGCGCCAGATCCTTTAAGCACTGGCCACACCATGTCCCAACCGTCGCCACGCCGGCGACGGCCCGATCCAGGCAGGAGTACGCAGATGCACACGTCCTCGACCCTGATGCTCGCCGTAGTGCTGGCCGCCACCCTGGCCAGCTGCACCGCAGGCGATCGCTCTGCCGACACCGCACCTGCGACCGCGACGGACCCACCGCCCATCGCAACCGCAGGCCCGGACGACAGCCCGCCGCCGATGGCCACCGACGCCAGCGTGACCGGCCCGCTGCCCCATGCCGGCCATCCGGGGCCGGCCACGCCGCCACCCGCCCCGACCCAGGCGCCGGATACCGTGGCCTGGCGCTGCGGCGAGCGCGCCATCACTACCCGCTTCGACCCCGCCACCGATGCCCTGCGGCTGACCCTGGACGGCCGTGCGCTGACCCTGCTCAGTGCCCAGTCCGCCTCCGGCGCGCGGTTTGCCGACGCCCATGGCAACCAGTTCTGGGAGCATGCCGGCGAGGCGACGCTGTCGTTGGCAGGCGGCGATGCGGTCAAGTGCGTGCATGAGGCCGCAACCACGATCGGCTGACGGTCCAGGCACAGCCCACGGTTTGCCGACGCCCACGGCAACCGGTTCCGGGAGCATGCCGGCGAGGCGACGCTGTCGCTGGCAGGCGGCGATGCGGTCAAATGCGTGCATGAGGCCGCAATGACAATCGGCTGATTGTTCAGTCACAGCGCACATCTTCACGCCGTGCGCTTCAAGAATCCGCCGCGCAAGCCGAAACCACTAGCACTCCCAGATTGCTTTCGGCTTCGCCATGCTCATCATCGTTGGCTTCATCGTCGTCATCGTCAGCGTCCTCGGCGGCTATGTGCTGTCGCACGGAAAGCTGGGTGCGTTGTGGCAGCCGTACGAGCTGATGATCATCGGCGGCGCGGCCCTGGGCGCGTTCCTGGTCAGTACGCCGGGCAAGATCGTCAAGGAAACGCTGACCGGCGTGCTGGGCGTGTTCAAGGGCCCGCAGTACAAGTCCGACGACTACAAGGACACCCTGAGCCTGATCTACGAGCTGCTGAACAAGGCCCGTCGCGACGGCTTCATGGCGCTGGAAGACCACGTCGAAAAGCCGCAGGACAGCACCATCTTCGGCAATTACCCCAAGGTGGTGGCCGACCATCACCTGCTGGACTTCATCACCGACTGCCTGCGCCTGATGATCGGCAGCAACATCGAGCCGCACGAACTGGAACCGCTGCTCGAACTGGAACTGGAAAAGCACCACCACGAGGCCCTGGCGCCGGCGCATGCGCTGAGCAAGGTGTCCGACGGCCTGCCCGGCTTCGGCATCGTGGCGGCAGTGCTCGGCATCGTGATCACCATGGGCTCGATCGGCGGGCCGATCGAAGAGATCGGCCACCACGTCGGCGCCGCGCTGGTGGGCACCTTCCTGGGCATCCTGCTGGCGTACGGCTTCGTGTCGCCGTTGTCGGCGGCGATGGAAGCGCGTGCCGAGCAGGACGGGCGCATCTACGAGGCGGTCAAGACCGCGCTGCTGGCCTGCCTGCGCGGCTACAACCCCAAGATTGCGCTTGAATTTGCGCGCAAGACCCTGCCCTCCAACGTGCGTCCGAGCTTCGGCGATTTCGAAACGCACCTGAAGACGATCAAGTAGGACCGCGGTCATGGCCGAGGGCAAATCCACCGTCGTCATCCGACGGGTCAAGAAGGTGCAGGGCGGCGGCCATCACGGCGGCGCCTGGAAAGTGGCGTTCGCCGACTTCGTGACCGCGATGATGGCCTTCTTCCTGGTGCTGTGGCTGATGGCCGCCACCACCAAGGAGCAGCGCGCGGCGATCTCCGAATACTTCCGCAATCCCAGCCCGCTGTCCGGCAAGTCGCCGGCGCCCTCGCCGGGCATGAATGGCCCCGGCGGCGCCAGCACCTCGATGATCAAGCTCGGCGGCACCGCCGACATGGCCAAGGGGCAGAAGGACGAAATGGGCCGCAAGCGCGACAACGCGGCCGACACCGACGTGGACAGCCGCGCCAAGGACAAGCGGCGCCTGGAAGCGTTGATGCAGGACCTGAAAGAGGCCATCGACAAGAGCCAGGCGCTGGAGCCGTTCAAGGACCAGTTGCTGCTGGATCTCACGCCCGATGGCCTGCGCATCCAGATCGTGGACAAGCAGAACCGCCCGATGTTCGATATCGGCCGCGACCAGCTCAAGCCGTACACGGTGGACATCCTGCGCGAGCTGTCCAGCTTCATCAATCAGGTGCCCAACCACATCAGCATCACCGGTCATACCGACACCACCGCCTACAGCAGCGATGCCGGCTACACCAACTGGGAACTCAGCGCCGACCGTGCCAATGCTGCGCGCCGCGCGCTGGTGGGCGGTGGCATGGCCGATGCCAAGGTGACCCGCGTGGTTGGGTTGTCGTCCTCGGTGCTGTTCGACAAGACCGACCCGCAGAATCCGATCAACCGCCGCATCAGCATCGTGGTGATGACCCAGGACGCCGAAGAAGCGGCGCTGGCCGGCGCCGGCCAGGGCGTGGCGCTGGGCAAGCCCGTCCATGACGCCGACACCCAGGTGCCAGACCTCAGCGGCGCCGCTGCCACCGGTACCGCGACGGTGGGTGCACCGGCCAGTGGCCCCATGCTGGGCGCTACGGTGCCAGCGGCTGCGGCTGCGACAGGCTCCGCGGCTGCGCCAGGCGCCGCCGGCGGCTCGCCCTCGCCCCCGCCGGGCACCGCTTCCGCACGCCCGGCGGCACCGCGCGTGTCCACCAGCGCTCAGGTCGCCTCGGCCGCCGCACTCGCCAAGGCCGCCGAAGCCGCCGTGGCAGCGCCGCGCGTGGCGGTCGAAGCGCATTGATTGCGAGGCCGGGGTTGGAGTTCCAGATGCATGCCCGGTCTGCTTGACTGACCTATCGCTGCCAGCGGTGTCGTCGAGCCGGTGATCTGCGGCTGACGTGCCTGGACGGCGGCATGCTCTGGTTGCCCGTCCACCAGACGTGCCTTGCCGAATCCATCGGCAACGCGGCGAACCCGATCTCCACGCCTGCTGCGGGGCCGGCGATGGGGAGGTCTGGCGCACGCGACGTCTTCCCTGCAGGCCAGGCTGGCGCCCTGCCACCGGCCTGGCAGGTGCGGCGCTTGCCGGACCATGGGCGCTGCTGCCCGCCTCATCCAGGCTCGCGGCGAGCGAGGATTGCCGCGGCATCACGATCGACACTGTGATCGACAGCAGGCGGGGCCGCCTGCGCCTGGTCACCCCGAAGCCGGCTGCTCATCGCATCGTGCGGCGCACGCTCTAGAATGGCCGGCCATTCCCAGCGTCGAGAACACCGTGTCCCGCAATTCCAAGGCCAAGCGCGACAAGCGCAAGAAGCAGCAACCCAAGCGCCCCTTCGCCCGTCTGGGCCAGGCGCCCCAGGTCAGCAACCATGCCGTGCTGCAGGATGCCGACGGCCGTGTGGTCGCGGCGATCGGTCTGCAAGGTGGCAGCGAGTGGATGCTGTCGATCGGCGGCCAGACCATGGGCAGCGCCGACAACCCGGTGCCGATGCTGGCCATGCTCAAGCACCTGGCCAACCTGCAGGAAGCCGAAGGCAAGACCATCTCGCTGGAATATTCGACCCAGCTGCAGCAGATGATCGACGACCTGGCCGCCGACGAAGGCCAGACCGCCGAGGAATACCTGACCAAGCTGGTGTCCGAGTTCCAGAACGCCGATGCGGATGAAGACGGCGATGAAGACGCCGACGACGCCGATGCAACACCTGCGGCCGACGGCGATGACGCTGCCGAAGATGCCGCGACGGCCGAAGACGACAGCACTGCAGACGAGGCGACCAGCGACGAGGCCGCCGACGCCGTCGCGGACGATGCCGACAGCGAGAGCGCCGGCAAGAAGCCGAAGAAGTCCAAGAAGCAGGACTGACCCGGCAAATGGCCGTCTACGTCGACGATGCGGTGCACCTGTGGCGCGACCAGCGCTGGGCGCACCTGCTCGGCGATACGCTGGACGAGCTGCATGCCATGGCGGCGCGGCTGGGCATTCCCCGCCGCGCCTTCCAGAACAAACTCAGCGGCGCGCACTACGACGTGCCCGCCCCGCTGCGCGCAGAGGCGATCGCCCTGGGCGCCATTCCCATTTCCCGCCACACCGACCGCGTCCTGCTCAAGGCGTTGATCGCCAATGCGCGTGCGCAGGCGCGAGGCGAGGCGCCTTGAGGCGGGGATTGGGGGCTGGGGATTGGGAATTCGCAACGGCGGTGGCCCCAACCTGATTGGCGGCGCGCCTTGTAGGCGCGCGACGAGCGCGAAGAGCTGTCCCGGTAACGCCTGTCCCGCGCAGGCACGCTCCTACGTGGCCATCGCTGGGCCGTGTGAGCCTCCTGGTAAGGAGGCCTGCAACTTCACGACGGCGGCATCCCCCTCTGCACCATGACGCCACGCCGTTGTAGGAGCGCGCCCGAGCGCGAGGAGCTGTCCCGGTAACGCCCGATCGCGCGCCAGCGCGCTCCTACGGGGCAGTCATCTGGCCGCGGACAATGCCTGCCAGACCCACGCACCCGGAGACCGCTCTCGCGACTCCCTACTCCCGGCCCTCAAAATGCCTCGTTGCCCAGCCGGACTTCCACGCCCAGCAACGAGGTCAGCGCCAGCATGGCGTCGTCGTCGCGGCTGAGGGCGATCCAGCCGGCATAGGCGTCGCCGCCGGTGTTCCAGTTCCACAGCGAGTAGCCGTGTTCGCGCAGGCGGTCGAACGCCACGGCCATCAGGTCGGGTACATCGAGATCGCGGGCGAAGTCTTCGTCGTCCAGGTCGCCGCCCCAGTCGATGCGCAGGTTCCAGCGCGCGCCGAGTTCGTCGATGGCAGCGATGAACGAGTCGGTGTCCTTCCAGTCCACATAGAATCCCGAGCGCCAGTCGATGACGTCTTTCAGCGTCCACAGCCACGCATCGTCGCCGTCGCCATCGTCTGCATCGGCCTGCGCTTCGCGCCAGGCATCGAACTGGGCCAGCGCGGTGTCTTCGTCGCCGGGGTTGATCAACACCAGCAGATTCCAGACCCGCGCCGGATGGTCGTCGACATCGTCTTCGTCGCTTTCGGGCTGCAGGCCTTCGTCGTCTTCGTAATCGGCACTGTTGTCGGGCATGGCGGTCTCGCTGAAGGATTGCAGACGCCAAGTGTGAGGCCTGCGGCGGCGCAAGCAAACCGAGGCCGGCCCGCCGCTGCGCCAGCAGGGCTGGTCTTCCCGGCGCAGGTCCGTATCCTGTGCGGCCGAAGACGGCCATCCGGCCCGTCATGGCGCCTTCCCCATGAGCGATACCCCTCCCGATCACCTGGCCATCGACGCACGTAGTCCGTTCCACGATGCCGACGCCCTCAACCGCGGCATCGGCGTGCGCTTCAACGGTATCGAACGCGACAACGTGGAGGAATATTCGGTGAGCGAAGGCTGGATCAAGGTGCAGGTCGGCAAGGCCCGCGACCGCCGCGGCAATCCGATGACGATGAAGATCAAGGGCGAGGTGGTGGCGTATTACCTGGACACCAAGAACGACGCCGCGCCTGCTGCCGAGTAAGCGCGGCTGACCAAACTGCTTCACGTTGTTCTATTGCGAAGCTGCTGAGCTGCGACTTGGCTGCAGGGCCCTTGCCCGCCCACCATCGCGGGACACGCCGTGAATCCGTCCCTGGAGGCTCTGGCGCGGCATCCATGCCGCTCAAGGTCCCGCGACGGTGAGCGGGCAAGGACCAGTCAAGATGGTCGGCGTGCAGAGTCTTCAACAAGCGATTCGCGAACTTGCGACGCGATGTACTCGCTCTTCAACAAACCACCAGCCAACTGTCTGGTGCGGTGTCCTCACCGATTGCGGGACCGTTGGCGGCATGGATGCCGCCAACGAGCCCCCATGGACGGGTTAACGGCGTGTCCCGCGAGCGGTGAGGGCACCGCGCACTCGACGTCTTTGCGTGTGCTGCAGGGCCCTTGCCCGCCCACCATCGCAGGACACGCCGTGGATCCGTCCCTGGAGGCTCTGGCGCGGCACCCATGCCGCTCACGATCCCGCGACGGTGAGCGGACAAGGACCAGTCACGTTGGTCGGTGCGCATGGCTTTTGATCAAACAGCCAGCAAGCGGTGAGGACACCGCACACGCGACCCGCTCAGGCCTTGAGCCGGTAGCCGCTGCGGAAGATCGCCGCCACCACGCCCAGGCACACCAGCAGGAACAGGAACGTCATGCCGGTGCTCACCGCGATGTGCACGTCGGCCTTGCCGTAGAAACTCCAGCGAAACCCGCTGATCAGGTAGACCACCGGGTTGAACAGCGTGACCTTCTGCCACACCGGCGGCAGCATGTTGATCGAATAGAAACTGCCGCCCAGAAAGGTCAGCGGCGTCACCACCATCAGCGGGATGACCTGCAGCTTCTCGAAGCCGTCGGCCCAGATGCCGATGATGAAGCCGAACAGGCTGAAGGTCAGCGCGGTGAGCACCAGAAAGCCCAGCATCCACACCGGATGTGCAATCTCGTACGGAACAAACAGCCGTGCGGTAAGCAGGATCAGCAAGCCCAGCATCACCGACTTGGTGGCCGCCGCGCCCACGTAGCCGATGACGATCTCCCACCATGCCACCGGCGCGGACAGCACCTCGTAGATGGTGCCGGCCCAGCGCGGCATGTAGATGCCGAACGAGGCGTTGGAGATGCTCTCATTGAGCAACGACAGCATCACCAGGCCGGGAATGATGAAGGCGCCGTAGCTGATGCCGTCGATATCCCCCATGCGCGAGCCGATGGCTGCGCCGAACACCACGAAATACAGCGAGGTCGACAACACCGGCGAGGCGATCGACTGGGTCAGCGTGCGGAATGCGCGCGCCATTTCGAAGCGATAAATCGCGGCAATCGCATGCAGGTTCATGCGCGCATCTCCGGCTGACGGGCGCCATGCACGAGGGTGACGAAGATCTCTTCCAGCGAGCTCTCGCTGGAATGCAGGTCCTTGAAGTCGATGCCCTGCTCGTTGAGCCGGCGCAACACTGCCCCGATGCCGGTCTGCTCGGCCTGCGTGTCGAACGTGTAGATCAGGCTGCTGCCGTCGGCCGACAACTCCAGCGGCAGATCCGCCAGTCCGGCCGGCACCGCCTGCAGCGGCGATTGCAGGCTCAGGCTGAGCTGCTTCTTGCCGAGCTTGCGCATCAGCGTGTGCTTGTCTTCCACCAGTACCAGCTCGCCGCGGTTGATCACCCCGACCCGGTCGGCCATGTCTTCGGCTTCTTCGATGTAATGGGTGGTCAGGATGACGGTGGTGCCCTGCTCGCGCAGCCGGCGCACCATCTGCCACATCTCGTGGCGCAGCTCTACGTCCACGCCGGCAGTGGGCTCGTCCAGGAACAGGATGCGCGGCTCGTGCGCCAGTGCCTTGGCGATCAGCACGCGTCGCTTCATGCCGCCGGACAATGTGGAAATCTTGCTGTTGCGCTTGTCCCACAGCGACAGCTCGCGCAGCACCGTTTCCAGGTACTGCGGGTTGGCCGGCTTGCCGAACAGCCCGCGGCTGAAACGCACCGTGGCCCACACCGTTTCGAAGGCGTCGGTGGCCAGCTCCTGCGGCACCAGCCCGATGCTGGCACGTGCCGCGCGGTAGTCGCGCACGATGTCATGACCATCGGCCAGTACGGTGCCGGTGCTGGGGTTGATCAACCCGCAGATGATGCTGATCAGCGTGGTCTTGCCGGCACCGTTGGGGCCAAGCAGCGCGAAGATCTCGCCGCGCTGGATCTGCAGATCCACCTGCTTGAGCGCCTGAAAACCGCCGGCGTAGGTCTTGCTCACTCCCTGGATGGAAACGATGGGCGTCATGGGTTGTGCACGGGGGACCAGAAGCGCCACAGGGTAGGCGCTGCGCCGTGACGATGGGAGGGGGGCTGATGGGATGGTGTCTCCCGACGCCCGCCAAGGAGCGTCAGCGAACCCAGCCGCGCACGCTCGCTGCGTCCGTGTGATGGCGCATCTCCACGTAGGAGCGCGCTTGCGCGCGATGGGGCGTTGGCGGGAAAGCCCCATCGCGCGCAAGCGCGCTCCTACGCAACCACGACTGCACGAGCGCCGTGGCTTTACGATTCCCCAATCCCGATTCCCCATTCCCGCGCGCTCACGCGCGCTTGCGCGACTCGATCAGGTCCAGATTGCGCACCAGCCGCCGCGACAGGTCGTCGGAAATCTCGCGACGGCGCGCAAGCTTGAACAGCTCGTTGCGCTCGGCCACCAGGGCCGTGTGACGGAACTGGCGCAAGGCCTGCTCGTAGGCGCCGGCCTCTTCCGGATCGGTTTCGGCCATGTCCACGGCACCCAGCTTGCGCTGGTAACGCTGACTGACCTGGTTGGCGGCGGCGTTGTAGCGCTCGGCATGCGCGCTGTCTTCCACCAGCCGCTGGCGCAGCTTTTCCACCGCCTCCAGGGCCGCCTGCGAGGCGGCCTTGACGGCCAGGTCTTCCTTTTGCTGTTCGTCTTCTTCTTCCGGCAACTCCAGCCCGCGCAACAGCCGCGGCAATGCCACGCTGGCCACCAGCAAGGAAACCAGGATCACCGAGGCCGCCAGGAAGATCGCCAGCTGGCGGGCCGGAAACGGCGAGCCGTCTTCCAGCATCAACGGCAGCGTCAGCACGCCGGCCAGGGTGATCGCCCCGCGCACGCCCGCCAGCGACACCGCCACCACGATTCGCCAGGGCGGGCTGACATGCGCCTCGCCCCGCCGTTGCGCCTTGAAGATGTTCCAGCGCAGCGACAGGAACACCCACACAAAGCGCAGCGCCATCAGGCTGGTGCTGATGGTGGCCACGTACACCGCCAGCCACCACGGATTGAGGTGTCCGGCCTCCTGCACGCTGCGCACCGCCCCGTCCAGGATGCCCGGCAACTGCTCGCCCAGCAGCACGAAGATGATGCCGTTGAAGGTGAACTGCACCGTGTCCCACACCGCCGAGCGCTGCAGGCGCATGTTGCCCGGCGCGTTGCCGGCCATTTCCACGTAGCTCATGGTGATGCCGGCGGCCACCGCGGCCAGAATTCCGGAGGCGTGGAAGGCTTCGGCCAGCAGGTACGCGGCGAACGGTGTGAGCAGGTTGACCAGGATCGCCGAGCCGGGCTCCTCGCCGAAATGGCGCCAGATCCAGGCCTGGATCCGGCTCAGGCCGAAGGTGGTGGCCACGCCCAGCGCCAACCCGGCCAGCGCCACCCACAGAAAGGTGAGCGAAGCGGTCGCCACCGAGAACGTGCCGGTCAACACCGCGGCCACGGCGAACTGGAAGCACACCAGGCCGGAGGCGTCGTTGAGCAGCGACTCGCCTTCCAGGATGTGCATCAGGCGCTTGGGAATCGGCACCTTGGAGGCGATCGAGGACACCGCCACCGGATCGGTCGGCGAAATGATGGCAGCCAGCGCGAACGCCACCGCCAGCGGCATGGCCGGGATCAGCCAATGGATCAACAGGCCGGCACCGATCACCGTGAACACCACCAGGCCCAGCGCCAGCTCCAGGATCGCCGCCTTGTCGCGGAACAGGCCTTGTTTGGGAATGCGCCAGCCGTCCAGGAACAGCAGCGGCGGCAGGAACAGCAGGAAGAACAATTCCGGTTCCAGCTCGTGCCCGGCATCGAACACACCGGAGACCACCGCGCCCAGCGCGATCTGGACCAACGGCAACGGCAGCGAGAACGGCAGGATGCGGATCAGATAACCGCTGGCCGCGACCGCCAGCAACATGGCGAGGACGACATCGATCGAATGCATGTAAAACCCGGAAGAAGAAACGGCCGCACGTGCGGCATCATCTTGCGACGCACAACAACGCACTGACGGGAACATACCGGTTTGCAACCGGTGATGAAACCATCAGGCGCGATCGATCGGCCCTGCCAGCCCATCGCACCGCCTGTCCTCCGCCACGCGATCGCAGGTGACCTGCGCAGCGCCCGGATACGAACAGTCCGCCAATGCTGCGGAGACTGCCGCATCCCGGGACGTGAGACAGGCACGCAACACCGATACCAATCGGGCAACCGGCGGCAGCGCGCTGCACACGCGACCAGCAGCCATCGCGTCGACAGCCGGGCGAAGCGTTTCGACGTTGTTCCTGACGCCGCACTCACCACGCCAAACACCGTAATGAACATCAAGACCACGTGATGCATCCGGCCCGCACCGGCAGGCGTATTGACCCTACGGTTGCCATCCAGGCGATCGCCAACCCAAAGGATCGATGCCTCATGAAGACGTCACTGCAGTCGCTTGCCATTGCTACCGCCATTGCCCTGACCAGCGCGATGGCTCCTGCTTACGCTGCGTCCAACCCGACGGTGGGTGGTGCGCCGATGCTGGTCACCAAGGACATCGTCGACAACGCCGCCAACTCCAAGGATCACACCACGTTGGTTGCCGCGGTGAAGGCCGCCGGACTGGTCGAGACCTTGAAGGGCCCGGGCCCGTTTACCGTGTTTGCGCCGACCAATGCGGCGTTTTCCGCACTGCCGGCCGGTACGGTGGACACCTTGCTGAAGCCCGAGTCCAAGGCGACCCTGACCAAGGTGCTCACCTATCACGTGGTGCCGGGCAAGGTGGACGCCGCCTCGCTGATCGCCAAGATCAAGGCCGGCGGCGGTAGCGCCACGCTGACCACGGTGCAGGGCGAGCCGCTCACCGCAAAGCTCAATGGCAAGAAGGTCACCCTCACCGACGTCAAGGGCAATACCGCCACCGTCACCATCGCCGATGTCAACCAGAGCAACGGCGTAATCCACGTGATCGACAAGGTGTTGATGCCGTAACGGCAGTTGCTGCACGCCTGCAAGTGGCTTGCGCGCGACGTCACCGGCGGAACGGAGCCACGTTCCGTCGATGGTCGACGCCGACCGTGCATGCGGCACTTTCAGGGAATTTAGTCGTAACGAGCACTCGGCGGTTAGTGTGTTCCGACAGATGCGCTCAAAGCCGGAGCGCACTGGTGGTAAGCGCTGATCCCGACACCATTCGATGATGGCTCAGCAGCCACTGGCTGCACTTGAGTGACCTGTCTGGATGCGATGGCGTTGCACTCCGGCGCCATCGCGTCCGCTTCCCGCTACGACACATAGACACGAGTGAACAGCGAATCCGCACGCGTCCGGGCACCAGACGTCGGGCGGCGCCACCACACCGCGAAGAGGCGGTGCGGGACCACCGGTTCGCCAGTGGCCCCGATTGGTGTCATCGTTCTCCGACACCATGCGCGTGCAGATGCACGCGCATCTTTTATGTCACCACGGTGCGATCTGCGGCGACCGGTGCATGCAGCAGCTGGCGCAGGTCGTCGACAAAGCCGCGGTAGCCTTCCTCGCGCGCGGCCTCCGAGCCTTGCCGCAAGACCCACGAGGGATGCACGGTGGCCAGCACCGGCGTGCCATCGTCCAGCACCTGCCACTGGCCGCGCTGCTGCATCAAGCGAAAGCGGCTTCCCAACACCGCCTGTGCGGCCGTCGCCCCCAGACAGACGATATGCGCCGGCCGCAGTTGCGCGCGTTCGGCGTGCAGCCAGCCGCTGCAGGCCTGCACATGCGAACGCTCCGGGTTGCGATGCAGGCGGCGCTTGCCGCGCTGCTCGAACCGGAAGTGCTTGACCGCATTGGTCACGTAGAAGGTTGTGCGGTCCACACCCAACTCGCCCAGTGCCATTGTGAACAGACGCCCGGCCGGGCCGACAAACGGACGCCCACTCAGGTCCTCTTCGTCGCCCGGCTGCTCGCCGATGACCATCACCGCTGCATCGTCCGGCCCTTCGCCGAACACGGTCTGGGTGGCCGGTTGCCACAGCTCGCAGCGCCGGCAATCGCGCGCTGCCACACGCAGCTGCGCAAGGCTTTGGGTTGCCACTTCCACGGCTGGTACGGGTGCCACCGGCACCCGCCGTCGCACCGGCTCGGGCGCGCGCTCGGCCATCTCGCGCACCCGTACGCCGGCTTCGCGGATCAGCTCCGGCAGCAGTGCCGCTTCGGGCAGGTTCTTCCAGTATTTCTGCGGCATCTCCTGCCGCATCATGGTGGGATTGAGCCGCGCCGGATTGAAGATATGCGCGTAATAGGTGCGCCACAGGGCTTCCTGCGCTTCGTCGGCGGGCACCTGCGTCCGCACCGCACCATCGCCGAACGACAATGCCTCGCCATCCCAGCGCACGCTGCGATACGGCGTCAGGATCGCCCACTGCATACCGGCAAACCGCCGCGCAAAAAACGGGGCGACGCGGTCCACGATGCAGTGATCGGGCTCGAACCAGGCAACGAAATCCTCCACCTCGCCCGGCAGGCGGCGAAACCGCACAAACGCCTTCATCTTGTGGGTATCGCGCTGCACCGCTTTCTGCCATTGCCGCAAACGATGCACATCCACGTCGGTGGCGCGCTCCAGCAGCGCCTTCTCGCCGGAGGCGATCCGCCACAGCAACCGATACAACACCGCATGCCGCTGCGGGTCACGATGGCATAGCACCGACGCCGCCAACTGCATGAAGTCCGCCGACACCCGTGGCGGTGCCACCACCACCGGCAGGTCCTGCAGCCGCTGCCCCATCAGCAACCCGCCCTGCGCCCCGCCGTTCCATGCCACGTCATCCGGCTCGGCCTGCGCACACCAGCCGGCCCGCGCCAAGGCACGCCATGCCTCGAAACTCCACGGTGGATCCACCTCAGCGCTGAACATCACTCACACCCGATCATCCTGGTTCCCACGCAGCAACGCGCACTGGCCAACCAGCCTCCGACGCGGCTGCACCCGATCTCGCCAGCGCTGCTCCGCGACCGTGACTGCGCGCGCCCCTGAGGTTGCTGTCCCAACCCGCCTTGACGCAGGAGCGCCCCACGCCGCCAGGTGCCGCAGCGCCTGGGGCAGAGCGTGGGATGACGGGAGCGGGAATTTGCAAGGCAGCGCCATGTTGCTGCGTCAACACACGGCCGTGCGCCGCACGGCCGGCGAGCGGCCTGCCCCTCATCCGCCCGTCGGGCACCCTCGTCCGGGGAGAAGGCGGCGCCCTGCCGACGATGAAGCATCACTCAAACAGGCTCGCCTGCCGCGGTGCAGGCGCCAGCTGTGCACGCAGGCGCACCGGGTCGTCCAGGCGTTGCCGCGGATGATGATCCAGCACACTCACAAACGGCAGCAGCTTCTTCATCGGTACCCGCAAGCGGGCAAGGTCGCCCACCCGCAACCGCGCGTGCCGCCGCGACAACAGCAGCCGCTCCACGTTGCGGGTGCCCAGCCCCGGCACCCGCAGCAACATCTCGCGCGGCGCCTGATTCAGATCCACCGGAAACCGCTCCGGGTTGCGCAATGCCCATGCCAGCTTGGGGTCCACATCCAGATCAAGCATGCCGCTGGACTGCGCGGGCGCAATTTCTTCCACGCTGAATTCGTAGAAGCGCAGCAACCAGTCGGCCTGGTAGAGCCGGTGCTCGCGCTGCAGCGGCGGTGCCTGCAAGGGCAGCTTCGACGAGGCATCGGGGATCGGGCTGAAGGCCGAGTAATACACCCGCCGCATGCGGTAATTGCCGTACAGGTTGTGGCTGGTGTCCAGGATGCTGCGGTCGTTGGCATCATCGGCACCGACGATCATCTGCGTGCTCTGCCCGGCCGGGGCAAACCGCGGCGGCTTGGCCCGGCGTACCTTTTCGGCCTTGCGTTCGAGCTGGTTTTCTTCGATGCGCCAGCGCAGCTCGCCCATGGCCGAGCGGATGCCGCCGACGCTCTTCTCCGGTGCCAGCTGGGTCAGCCCCTGCTCGGTGGGCAACTCCACGTTGATGCTCAGACGGTCCGCATAGCGGCCGGCCGCCGCCAGCAGTTCGGGCGCTGCATCGGGAATGGTCTTGAGATGGATGTAGCCGGCAAAGTGATGCTCTTCACGCAGCTGGCGCGCCACTTCCACCAGCTGCTCCATGGTGTAGTCGGAGTTGCGGATGATGCCGCTGGAGAGGAACAGGCCCTCGATGTAATTGCGCTTGTAGAAGTCCAGCGTCAGCGTGACCACTTCTTCGGGCGTGAAACGTGCGCGGCGCACGTTGCTGGAGACGCGGTTGACGCAGTACGCGCAGTCGAACACGCAGAAGTTGGTCAGCAGGATCTTCAGCAGCGACACGCAGCGGCCGTCCGGCGTGTACGAGTGGCAGATGCCCATGCCCTCGGTGCTGCCGATCCCGCCGGTGCCGAGCGAGTTGCGCTTGTTCGCGCCACTGGAGGCGCAGGAGGCGTCGTATTTGGCGGCGTCGGCAAGGACGGCGAGCTTGTCGAGGATTTTCACGCAAGCAGCATGCAGCCGGGGCGTCTCAGCCTATGAGACTGCGCGGCAGCCGATCGTGAACGCTTCAGAGCGCAGCGCTGCCGGCGCACACGCCGGCACCGTCCTGCGGCCCGGTCAGACTGCGGTAGCCGCGGCGCCATCGAAGCGATAGAGATCCATCGCCAGAAAGCCCGCATCGATGCCGGCATCGATGCGCTGCGCGCCGAGCTGGTCGCCCCCGGCCGCACCCATCGCGACGTAGAGCGGCAGCAGATGCTCGTCGCTGGGATGTGCGCGCGCTGCAAACGGTGCCTGGCGGCGGTAGTCCAGCAATGCCGGGATGTCGTTGTCCGCCAGTGCGCGCTCGGTCCATGCGATGAAGGGACGCACGTAGGGCGCTTCGCGCTCGGCGCTGTAGCCCTGGCCGAAGTCGTGCAGGTTATGGGTGATGCTGCCGGAGCCGATGACCAGCACGCCTTCGTCGCGCAACGGCGCCAGCGCGCGGCCCAGCGCGAACTGGTGCGCCGGCCCGAGCTCGGGCTGGATCGACACCGACACCACCGGGATGTCGGCCGCCGGGTACAGCAGGCGCAGCGGCACCCAGACGCCGTGGTCGAAACCGCGTTGCGGGTCCAGGTGCGGATGCAGCCCGGCCTGCTCCAGGCGGCGCACGACCTTTTGCGCCAATGCCGGCTCGCCCGGCGCCGGATAGTCCAGCGCATACAGCGGCGCAGGAAAGCCGCCGAAGTCATGGATGGTCTGCGGCCGCGCTGCACCGCTGACCAGCGGGCGACGGCCCAGCCAATGCGCGCTGGCGACGATGATCGCGCGCGGCCGCGGCAGCTGCTGACGCAGTTCCTGCAGCCGCTGCCCCACCTGGCCCGGCTGCAACGCCGTCATGGGCGATCCATGCGAAATGTACAACGATGGCAGGCAGCTCATGGGCAACTCCATGCGCCCAGGCTGATGCGCAGCAAGGCCGCGCCGTAGGCCGCGGTGCGCGGGGGTGCAAGGGTGGTGGACATGCGAGCACTCCGTTGAGGACCGCACTAGCCTATGACCCACGGCATTCTGATAAAGGACGCGAGGTCGGATAATTTATTGCACCACAAGCAATAATCGGAGCCCGGATGGATACCCTGGATGCGATGCGCGTCTTCACCGCCGTGGCCGAACGCAGCGGCTTCAGCGCCGCGGCCGATGCACTGGACCGCTCCACCGCCAGCGTCACCCGGCAGGTGGCTGCGCTGGAACAACGCCTGGGCACCCGCCTGCTCAATCGCACCACGCGCCGGGTCAGCCTGACCAGCGCCGGGACCGCGTATTACCAGCGCTGCCTGCAATTGTTGGCCGACCTGGACGACCTGGAGGCCACCATCGGCGCGCAGGCGCTGGAGCCGGCCGGCGTGCTGCGGGTCAATGCCCCGGTGAGCTACGGGATCGAGCGCCTGGGTGCCTTGCTGCCGGGCTTTCGTGCGCGCTACCCGCAGGTGGAGCTGGACCTGTCGCTGACCGATCGCCTGGTCGATATGGTCGAGGAAGGCTTCGATGTCGCCATCCGCATCACCCGCGAGCCGGCACCGATGCTGATCGCCCGCCAGCTGGGCACGGTGCGGCTGGTACCGTGCGCGGCGCCGGCCTACCTGGCGCGGGCGGGCACGCCGGCACACCCGGCCGATCTGGCTGGCCACGAGTGCCTGCTCTACCACTACTCGCCCACCGGCGACGCGGTGCGCTTCCACGGGCCCGATGGCGATGTGGATGTGCGCCTGCACGGTGGGCTGCGCGCCAACAATGGCCATGTGCTCAATGCGGCGGCGCTGGCCGGCCAGGGCATCGTGATGCAGCCGGACTTCCTGGCCGACGCGCATCTGGCTGCAGGCCGCCTGGTGCGCATCCTTCCGGCGTACGAACTCGGCCAGATCGGCATCTTTGCCGTCTACACCAGCCGCAGCCACCTGGCGCCGAAGGTGCGCAGCTTCATCGACTACCTGCTCGAGCACCTGGCCGCACCGGCACCCGGCTGAACGGGCCCGGCAACAGTTCGTCCCGCGCGTGGTCATTCTTCTGTCGCGGCCGGTATGCACACAATCCCCCTCCCCTCGTTGAGCAGGAGCATCCATGAGCAAGATTGCCATCGTGTATTTCAGTGGCTACGGCCACACCGTCAAGCAGGCCGAAGCCGTGCATGCCGGGGCCGCCAGTGTGGCCGAGGCCACGCTGTACCGCATCGACCAGGACGGCAACCTGCCCGACGACGCGTGGGATGCGATCAGTGCCGCCGATGCCATCATCTACGGCAGCCCCACCTACATGGGCGGGCCGGCGTGGCAGTTCAAGAAATTTGCCGACGGCAGCTCCAAGCCGTGGTTTACGCAGGCGTGGAAGGACAAGATCGCCGCCGGCTTCACCAACTCGGCCTCGGTCAATGGCGACAAGGCCACCACCATCCAGTATTTCTGGACCCTGTCCCAGCAGCACGGCCAGATCTGGGTGGGCACCGGTTTGCCGCCAGCCAACACCAAGGCGCACGGGCCGCAGGACGTGAACTGGACCGGTGGCTGGGGCGGCGCGCTGGCGATCTCGCCATCGGACGCTTCGCCGGACGAAGCCCCGCGCGCAGGCGATCTGGAAACCGCGCGGCTGCTGGGCAAGCGCGTCGCCGAATTCACCAACAGGCTCAAGGGCTGAGCTGGCGTCTCACCGCACCCGCGCGCGTGCCGAAACAAGGCGATGCGCGCGGGTGTGGTTGAACAGCATCGCCACGCCGCCATACGCCAACGCTGCCGCATCCACCGTCACCAGCGCCACGCAGGACGTGTGCACGGCCCGGTCACCAGCGCATCGCATGCGCCTGCCCATCGCAGCCGCTCCGCCATCGGCGCAGGCTGGAACCATGCAGTCCACTTCGATTCGCGCTGCACTCCCAGGCGTCGCAGCGCACTCGTTGCTGTGCCGTGTCACACCTGCACCACCGCACACCGACCTCAGGCGTTAGCGCGTGGGCCACGCCGCGCTAACGCATACCGCGCCACTCTCCCCGCCTACCCTGCTGCACGGAGCCTCCCCCACCATGCAAACCCGTACCCTCGGCCGTTCCGGCCCCACCGTTTCCGCACTCGGCCTTGGCTGCATGGGCATGAGCGCGTTCTATGGCAACCGCAGCGACGAAGCTGCCTCGATCGCGGTGATCCATCGCGCGCTCGACCGTGGCATCAGCCTGCTCGATACCGCCGACATGTATGGCCCGCATACCAATGAAGTGCTGGTCGGCAAGGCCATCGCCTCGCGCCGGCACGAGGTGTTTCTGGCCACCAAGTTCGGCATCAAGCTCGACCCCGGCGATCCGTCGGTACGTGGCATCGATGGCAGCCCGGCCTATGTGCAATCTGCCTGCGAAGCCAGCCTGCGCCGCCTGGGCGTGGAGCACATCGACCTGTACTACCAGCACCGCGTCGATCCCAACGTGCCGATCGAAGACACCGTCGGTGCCATGTCGCGGCTGGTCGAACAGGGCAAGGTGCGTTTCCTCGGGCTGTCGGAAGCGGCCGCCGCCACCATCCGGCGCGCGCATGCGGTGCATCCGATCACCGCCGTGCAGACCGAGTATTCGCTGTGGTCGCGCGAGCCGGAAGACAACGGCGTGTTCGCCACCGTGCGCGAACTCGGCATCGGGTTCGTGCCGTATTCGCCCCTGGGGCGCGGCTTCCTGACCGGGGCGTTCTCCTCGCCGGACGATTTCGACGCAGACGACTACCGCCGTCACTCGCCACGCTTCCAGGGCGAGAACTTCACCCGCAACCTGCAGCTGGTGGAGCAGGTCAAGGCGATCGCGGCGGACAAGGGCGTCACGCCCGGGCAACTGGCATTGGCCTGGGTCCTGGCACAGGGCCAGGACCTGGTCCCGATTCCCGGCACCAAGCGTCTGGCGTATCTGGAGGAAAACATCGCAGCGCTCGACGTGGCGCTGATGCCCGACGAACTGGCGCGCATCGATGCGATCTTCCCGCCGCAGGCCGCCGCCGGTACGCGCTACCCGGAAGCGATGATGGGCGCGGTCAACCGCTGAGCCGACGCGGCGTGATTGCGCCTGGACCACATGGCAGTGGTACCGGGCCGTGACAGAAACCGTCGCAACCGGTTGCTGGTTGCTGGTTGCTGGTTGCCGCCATCCGGCCGTAACGGCGCGCTGGGCCAGCGCGTTCGAGCATGCAGGCGTGGGTGCCTGCCATCCGTGGAAGATGGCCGCGTTCCCGGTGCGGGTGCGCGGCCGTTGCGGTCGCTTCGCCGTCGCGCCACCGGATTGACTGCGACTACTCACACCATCGCATCGCCGGCGCCTGCACACTTGGCAGCACCTCACACCACGCACGCCCATGCTGTCCTTCGTGATCCCCGCCCATGACGAGGCCGCGCTGATCGGCGACACGCTGCAGTGCCTGCACGCCTGCGCACGCGCGCTCCAGCTGGACTATGAAGTGATCGTGGTGGCCGACGCCTGCGCCGATGACACTGCCGTCATTGCACGCAGCAACGGCGCGCAGGTGCTGGAGGTCCAGCTGCGGCACATTGCGGCCACGCGCAACGCCGGCGCACAGGCGGCGCAGGGCGAGCGGCTGCTGTTCCTGGATGCCGACACCCTGATCAATCCGCAGGTGGTCGGCGCCGCACTGTCAGCGCTGGACGCCGGTGCGGTGGGCGGCGGCGCGCAAGTCCACCTGCACGGCAGCCGGGTGTGGTCCGAACGCACCGCGCAAGCGGTGTTCGGCTGGTTCTTCCGCATTGCCGGCATCGCGCCGGGGTGTTTTCTGTTCTGCACACGCGCCGCCTTCGCCACCGCCGGTGGTTTCGACACGCGCTACTACGCCGGCGAAGATGTCGCGCTCAGCCGCGCGCTGGCACGCTGCGGGCGCTTTGTGATCCTGCGCCAGACCGTGCACACCTCCGACCGCAAGCTACGCAGTTTTTCCAAGCGCGAGCATCTGGGCCTGCTGCTGCGGTTTCTGTGGCGCGGACGGCGCATGTTGCAGACCCGCGATGCGCTGGGTTTCTGGTACCAGCGACGGCGCTGAACCGAGCGTGTCCGCATCGGCGCGTGACGCGGCGGTGCCTGCCCTCAAATCGGGACGTGGCACCGCAGGCCACTTACACTGCGACACCTGTCCCGGTTTCGAGTCGCGCCGCATGGCCTCTTTGCATCGCCCTGTCCTGATCGCCGCCATGGCCGCTGCGGCATTGACCGCCGCAGCGTGTCACCGCGAGGGCGCGCAGCCTGCCGCCGACAGTCACGCCGAGCACGCCCCCAGCACACCCAAGCTCGGCGATTTCGGCTTCGATGCGGCCGGCATGGACCGCAGCGTCGCGCCGGGTGATGACTTCTTCGCTTATGCCAGCGGCAACTGGGTCAGGACCACGCAGATTCCCGAGGACCGCTCCAGCTTCAACAGCTTCGTCAGCATCGCCATCGAGACCGAACGCCACAGCCGCGACATCATCGAAGGCGCGGCCGCCAACGACCGCGTCACCGGTGAAGACAAGCAGATCGGCGACTACTACGCCGCCTACATGGACGAGGCCAGCATCGAGACCAAGGGCGTGCGTCCGGTACAACCGGAACTGGAGGCCATCGCGCAACTGGGCGACAAGCAGGCGCTGGCGCGCACGCTGGGCGGGCAGTTGCGCGCCGACGTGGACCTGCTCAACGCGACCAACTTCTACACCGACCGCCTGTTCGGGCTGTGGGTGTCGCAGGATCTGCACCATCCCGGCCGCTACGCGCCGTATCTGGTGCAAGGCGGCCTGGGCATGCCCGAGCGCAGCTTCTACCTGGACGGCGGGCGCATGGCGGATCTGCGCGAGGCCTACCGCGCGCACATCGTCAAGGTGCTGGAGCTGGCCGGCATCGCCGACGCGGCGGCCAGGGCCGAGCGCATCGTCGCGCTCGAAACGGCCATGGCACGCGTGCATGCCACGCCCGAACGGACCAACAACGTGCAGGCCGGCGCAAACGCCTGGAAACAGGCCGATTTTGCGCACAATGCCCCCGGCCTGGAGTGGGCGCTGTTCTTCGATGCCGCCGGGCTCAAGGCGCAGCAGGACTTCATCGTCTGGCAACCGGAGGCGGTGCGCGGCTTGTCGGCCCTGGTGCAGTCGGAGCCGTTGCAGACCTGGAAGGACTACCTAAGCTTCCGTGCCCTGGACCGGGCTTCGCCGTATCTGTCCAAGGCTTTTGCCGACGAGCGCTTTGCGTTTTATGGCACCACCCTGGAAGGCACGCCGCAGCAGCGCCAGCGCTGGAAGCGCGGGATCGACGCCACCAACGCCGCGTTGGGCGAGGCGGTCGGCAAGCGCTATGTGCAGAAATACGTCAGCGCCCAGACCAAGACCCGCGCCGAAGAGATGGTCAAGAACCTGGTCACCGCATTCGGCCGGCGCATCGATGCGCTGGAATGGATGACCCCGGAGACCAAACAGCACGCCAAGGCTAAGATCGCCGGGCTGACGGTGGCGGTGGGCTACCCGGACAGCTGGCGCGACTACAGCGCGCTCGAGGTGCGTCGCGACGATGCGCTGGGCAACGTGGAACGCGCCCAGCTGTTCGAGTATCGCCGCAACCTCGCCAAGCTGGGCAAGGCGGTCGACCATCGCGAGTGGTACATGCTGCCGCAGGAAGTCAACGCGTTGAACGTGCCCTTGGAGAACCGGCTGATCTTTCCCGCCGCGATCCTGCAGCCGCCGTTCTTCGACCCGGCCGCCGACGATGCAGTGAATTACGGCGCGATCGGCGCGGTGATCGGGCACGAGATCAGCCACAGCTTCGACAACATGGGTGCGCTGTTCGACGAACACGGCGAGCTGCACAACTGGTGGACGCCGCAGGACCTGAAGAAATTCGAGGCCGCCGGCAATGCGCTGGCCGCCCAGTTCAGCGCATACAAGCCGTTCGACGACCTGAGCGTCAACGGCAAGCTGACGCTGGGCGAGAACATCGCCGATGTTGCCGGCCTGGCCACCGCCTACGACGCGTATCAGCTGTCGCTGCAGGGCAAGCAACCACGGACCATCGATGGCTTCAGCCCGGACCAGCGCTTCTTCCTCGGCTTCGCGCAGGCCTGGCGTGGCAAGTATCGCGATGCAGCGCTGCGCAACGCCGTGCTGACCGATGTACACGCGCCTGGCCGCTTCCGTGCGCAGACGGTGCGCAATGTGGACGCGTGGTATCCGGCGTTCGACGTGAAGCCGGAGCAGCAGCTGTATCTGGCACCGGAGCAGCGGGTCAAGATCTGGTAAGAGGCGGCACGGACGATGCCTGTGCTGGAGTCCTTGCTCCGACACCCGTGATGCATGGACTGCCGCTCGACCTGCGCCCTACCCTCACCCCAACCCCTCTCCCGAGGGGGAGAGGGGCTTTAGACCTCTGCTGCGGCTGCCACGTACAGCGCCGCGTGCCGCGGAGACCCGCCCCTCTCCCGCCCACGCGTGTCACCCAGCTTTTAAGCTAGACAACAACGCGATACATCGGTGCGTCAGTCCTGCACCGCAAACACGCGCGCGCGCCGCAACGCAGCTGCCGATGGCGCCCAAAAAACGGCACGCTTGCGCGCACGCTCCGATGAGCAGTGCTCCACTCCAAACACTCCGTCCGCACCTGCTCCACCACGCTGCAGCAGGTGTGTCAGCCGCTCCTAAAACACGCCACGTCGCTTGCCGCGATAGAACGCTCAGCAACTCTGACATGCAATATCAGGCCTTGTCAGGCCACTTCAGCAACATCGCCGGGGGCAGCTGCATGCGCCTGCATGCGCGTGCCGAGAGGCCGTCGCGCAACGCAGTGCGGAACAGCGGCGCCAGACTGCGCAGCACGCGCGCGGATGCCCGCGCCTGGACACGCTGCGTGGCAGTGCGGCCCAGCATGTCGCTGGCCCAGCCCGGCAACAGGGCGGTACCGGCACCCAGGAACACGCCGCGCGACAGGCTTGCAGCCGGCACCGGCAACTGGATGCTGGTGAGGATGTCGAGCACCTCGCGCGAGCGCGCGTCCATGCGCAGCGCGCCACGCACCGACGCAAAATACGCGTCCACCCCAGCCTCGCTGGCGGGCACGTCGCGGGCGCCCAATGCTTCGGCCACGCGGCGCGCCTCGTCGTAGTAGCGGTCGGCAATCGCGGTGGGCACGTCGCGGCAATAACGGCGGCAGCCGTGCAGGAACCCGTAGGCCTCGGTGACGTGCACCCAGGTCAGCAGCGCCGGATCGTTGGCCTCGTACGGCACGCCATCGGCGGTGTGGCCGCGGATATGCGAATGGATGCGCCGCACGCGGGCGATCAATTGCTCGGCTTCGGCCTGCGGCGCGTAGGTGGTGCCGGCAACGAAGTTGGTGGTGCGGCGCAGCCGCCCGACCAGGTCGGCACGAAAGTTGGAGTGGTCATAGACCCCGGCCAGCGCGCGCGGGTGTAGCAGCTGCAACATCAAGGCGCATAACCCGCCCGACAGCATGCCGGGAAATTCGGAGTGCACGCGCCAGGTCACGCTGTCGGGGCCGAACAGGCCGGGGTCGCCCAGCGGCTGGTCGTATTCGATGGTGCTCTGACCACGCGGAAACGCGCCAAGCACCCAGCGGCGGATCTGTTCGGCGGCGGGGGCGGTGAGCGTACGCAGGACGGCTGACATGCCGCAATGATACGCAGGCAGTCGCAACGCCACGTCGGTGTGCCCGGCACGGCATCGCGGCCTTCGACCGGTTCAGTCGCGCGCGAAGCAACCCAGTACGGCCCGAAGCAGGCTCGGCGAGTGCGCCACGCAAACACAGGCCACTTCGTCGCGACGATACCGGCAATGCGGCTTGCCCATCTCCGCCGCAACGCGTCATTGCCGCATCACCTGGTGTGCAGTGCAACAAGATCGGGCAAGCGGAACATGCGCGATGTAGCACCGCCGCGCCGAATTCGCCTGAATTCAGCGTTTTGGGCGCAGGTGCGCAGGATTTCGCGGCCACCGGTTCGCCTCGGGCATTGCCATGCACGGCGAAAGTGCTAGAACTAGGGCCGTCCGACATCGGCACGCCGCGCGAGTGGCATACCGGTCGCTTCAGGGCACGGCAACCGCCGTTGCAGCAAGCCGTTCGTACCAGCCATCCGTCAGGAGCTTGTCATGATCGCTTTGTTCCAGGGTTTGGGCCTGCTATTGCAGGACAATGCACTCCATCGGCGCTCCTTCGACGAGCAGGTGGCCTACTGGCGCGACAAGACCGACGCGCAGCTCGACGAAGAGCTCGATCTGCTCAAGGTGGCCAAGAAGCAATGGGTGATCGCCTCGATCATCGGCTGGCAGGCGATCTCGCTGGTGCTGCTGGGCGTGATCACGCACCAGCTGTGGCAGAACGACTACCACCTCACCTTCAGTCGCATCGTCATCATCTTTACCTCGTGGGTGTCGATCCTGTTCATCATGTGGTACATCGCCGACCTGTTCGACCACAGCGCCGGTTTCGAGCGCTGGTTGCGCGCCTTCAACAGCCGCGCCCGGGTGACGCCGGACGCCGACTCGGTGGAATGTGTTGCCGACGCACTGGACATGACCCGCCGCTACCCGGAAGTGCTGCGTTACAAGCAGGAAGTGACCTCCAAGCGCGAGCTGCGCCACGAAGACATCGTCAACATGCGCGAAATGGGCCGGCTGCGCCGCTATACGGAGCTGCTGCGCGACCTCGACCGCTTCGACGGCGCACCACGGCTGGTGGTCAATTCCTGACCAGGGCCGCATGGCGATGCAGCGACGCGCTGACCGGTAAACGCGCTGCCTGCAGCAATGATTTCGCTGCAAACAAGAACGGCCGGTGCGCACTGCACCGGCCGTTCTTGTTGATTCCCAGCGGTCACTGCCAGCCGGTTGACGGGCGCCGGCTCCTGGCTGCGCACCCGAACCTGTGACCACTCACGCCTGCGCCACCGCCTTCTCCACCGAGGGAGTGCGCCAACCGCTGCGCACGCCCCAGATGTAGAACACCGCGCCGACTGCGGCGACCACGGCCAGGTCGGTGCCGTAGCTGAGGTAGCCATGGCCACCGAAGTCGGTACTGCCAGCCCAGGACACCAGCGCGATGGTGGGCAGGTAGCAGATCATCCATGCCGCGCCCTTGAGGTTGCGGCGCAGGTCCGGCCAGCCCTGCTTGGCCTGGTAGTAGCAGTACACCGGCAAGGCCACGACCATCAGCAGGATGATCTCGCCGGTCAGCGGCCAGCGCGCCCAGTACAGCAGCTCGGTGGCCATCACGAACGCGACGCCGGCCAGCACCGGCAAGGCGGCGATGCGCAGCGGGCGGTGCAGCTCCGGTGCGTGGCGGCGCAGCGCCATCGCACTGATCGGCCCGGTGAGGTAGGAAATGATGGTCGCCACCGAGATCACCGCGGCCAGCGTGCCCCAACCGCGGAAGAAGAACAGGAACACGAACGACACCGCCAGGTTGAAGAACATCGCCATGCGCGGCACGCCCCACACCGGGTGCAGCTTGCCCAGCACGGCCGGCATGGTGCCGTTCTTTTCCATGCCGTAGACCATGCGCGCGGTGGTGGCGGTGTAGGTGATGCCGGTGCCGCTGGGGCTCACGAAGGCATCGATGTACAGCAGCATCGCCAGCCAATGCAGGTTGACGATGATGGCCAGCTCGGCGAACGGCGAGCGGAAATCGATGCCGTGCCAGCCGGCCTTGGCCAGCAGGTCCGGCGGCACCGCGCCGATGTAGGCCACCTGCAGGATCACGTAGACCACCGTGGCCAGCGCGATCGAACCGAGCACCGCGAACGGAATGCTGCGCCCGGGATTGCGCGCTTCGCCTGCCAGGTTCACCGGGCTCTGGAAGCCGTTGAAGCTGAAGACGATGCCTGCGGTGGCCACCGCGGTGAGCACCGCGGCCAGATCGATCACGTGCGCATCGCCGTGGATGCCCACGCTGAAGTTCTCGCTGTGGAAGCCGCTGGCGATCAGCGCCACGCCGGTCGCCGCGGGCACCACCAGCTTGAACACGGTGATCAGCGTGTTGGAGCGCGCAAACAGCTTGACGCTCCAGAAATTCAGGAAGAAGTACACCAGCACCAGCACCGCCGAGATCAGCAGGCCCGGCACCGACAATTCACCGGCCCCGCCAGGTGCCTGCACGTAGAGCCCTTGCGCCCACGCCCAGGGCCAGGAGGCCATGTACTGCACCGAGGCCTCGGCTTCCACCGGGATCACCGACACGATGGCGATCCAGTTGGCCCAGCCGGCGATGAAGCCCACCAGCGAGCCATGCGAGTAGTGGCTGTAGCGCACCATGCCGCCGGATTCGGGGAACATGGCGCCCAGCTCGGCATACGACAGCGCGATGGTGGTGATGATCGCCGCGCCCAGAATCCAGGCCCAGATCGCGCCCGGCCCGGCCAGGCCGGCCGCGCGCCAGGCGCCGAACAGCCAGCCGGAACCAATGATCGAGCCCAGCCCGGTGAGCATGAGCGCAAAGGGGCCGACGTCGCGGCGCAACGAGTGTTCGGACATGAGTAGCCTGGCAGTGAGGGCGCCGTGAAACGGCAACAAGCCGGCAATGATCGCAGAAGCGGCCGCTGATCGTCAGTGCGTATTCAGGCTTGTCTCGAGACGGCTATGCGGCCGCGTGCCCGGAACGGGGCATCGGCTCCACGGGGGTACCAGACGCAGGCTGCGCGCTGCGGCTCAGCCGTGGCAATCGGCGCCGGGCACGCTCGAATCCACGCAGGTGTGTGCCGCTGCCGGGATGCCACGCACTGCGCGGACCTGGCCCGGCGTCAGCGCAAAGCTGTCCAGGGTCCGGCGCACGCAGGCCGGCGCCGGGACGTTGCCGGCAACCGTGGCCGGCGGGCAGTGCTCCTCGTAGATCAGGTAGTGGCAGCGGCCACTGCTGCTGGCCAGGCAATGCACGTTGGTTTCGGTGGCGGTGACCAGGGTCTTGCTGAAGATCACCTCGCGGCCATCGCTGATGGCGCGGGTGATCGAGGTGGTGCCGTTGCGTTCGTGGCAACCGGCCAGGGCGAGCAGGCAATACACCAGGGAGGCGATCAGGCGCATGGAGGCAGTCCTTCGTATCGATGCGGGATGGGGGATGGGGGATGGGCGGGATTACATGCCGCGGAACAGGCTCATGAACGGCTGGCTGACGGTGAGCGTCTCGCTGCGCCCGCGCAGCGCCAGGCGACCCTTGCCGGTGTCCTCGCGGATCACCGAGGCCACCGCCTTCATGTTGACGATGGTCGAGCGGTGGATCTGCTTGAACACCTGCGGGTCCAGCACGTCGAGCAACTCGCGCAATGGCGTGCGCAGGAGCGCTTCGCCGGCGGCGGTCATCACCGTGGTGTATTTGTGATCGGCCTGGAAATACGCCACCTCGTCCAGCGCGATCAGACGCGTCTCGCGGCCGCTGCTGGCGGTGAGCCAGGCCAGCGGCGGCGCGGCCGCGGGCGTGGCGGGACGCGCGGACAGGCGTTGCAGCAACACCTCCAGCAGGCTGCTGTCCGGCTGGCCGGCGGCGGCACGTTGCTGCACGCGTTGCCAGGTCGCCTGCAGCCGCTCGCGGCTGATCGGTTTGAGCAGGTAGTCCACCGCGCCGTGTTCGAACGCATCGATGGCGTACTGGTCGTAGGCGGTGACGAACACCACCTGCGTGCGCGGGCTGACCTCGCGCATGCCACGCGCCACCTCGATGCCGGTGAGGCCGGGCATGCGGATATCCAGAAACACCACATCCGGTTGCTCGGTGGCGATGGTCTCCAGCGCGCCGGCACCGTCCTCGCATTCGCCCACCACCTGCAGCTGCGGGCACACCTCGCCCAGCAACGTCAGCAGCGACTGCCGCAGCAGCGCCTCGTCCTCGGCGATCACCGCACGCAGCGCGCTCATGCCTGCACCTGCGGAGCGGGTGCGGCTGCGGTGCCGGGCAACGGCGGCGGCCACCGCATCGCAACCAGCTGCGCCGGCAGCGGCAGGGTGAGGGTGGCCGCCACGCCACTGGGAAAATTGGACACGATGGCAAAGCTCGCCTTGCCGGCATAGATCAGCTGCAGGCGCTCGCGCAGGTTCTTCAGGCCGATGCCGGTGCCCTGGCTGTGCGTGTTGAAGCCCTGGCCGTCGTCGGCCACGGTCAGCGTGGCGTGGTCGTCCAGGCGACGCGCCAGGATCCACACCGTGCCACCGCCGGGCTTGGGCTCCAGGCCGTGCTTGATGGCGTTTTCCACCAGCGTCTGCAGCATCATCGACGGCAACTGCAGGCCGCGTAGCTCGTACGGCACTTCCACCTGCAGGGCCAGCCGCGTGCCCATGCGGATGCGCAGGATCTCCAGGTAGGCCTGGGTGCGCTCGAGTTCTTCGCCCAAGGTGGAGATGGCGCCGTCGGCGCTGGGCAGCGAGCTGCGCAGGTATTGGATCAGGTGCCCGAGCATGATGTCGGCGCGTGGCGGGTCGGTACGTGCCAGCACCTGCGCGCTGGCTAGGGTGTTGTACAGAAAGTGCGGTTCGACCTGGGCGTGCAGCAGGTTCAGGCGCGCCACCGCCAGTTCCTTCTCCATCACCGACTGCTCGGCCGCAGCCTGTTCGTCGCGACGTTGCTCGCCGACCCGGCGCACCACCGCGCGATTGATCGCCTCGGCGTTTTCGAAGTTGCTGCCCTCGTCCACCGCAAACAGGTCCACCCAGGCGCCGGCGTCGGGCTCGCACAGCACGGTGACGCTGCTGGTGCCCTGCCCTGGTGCAATCGTCACCAGCACCGTGTTGTGGGTGATGGCAAAGCGCGCGAACAGATTCCAGCGCGACGGCTGGCGCCCTTCGTACGGGTCGATGCGCCGGATCTTGGCGCGGATCAGCAGGCTGCCCGGCGCGCATTCGATGTCCTGCACGCGCGGCAGGGCGCGCACCGCCTCTTCCACCACCGCAAAGCTGGCCCGCACATCCAGCGGCACTTCGATCTGGCGCCGCTGGCGGGTGGACAAGGTGTCGTGATCCAGCCGCCCGGCGATCAGCCGCACGCGTCGCACATGCGTGATCGAACTCATCAACGCCAGCGTCAGCAGCACGGTGCAGATCAGGCCGAAGAACGCCCCGGTGGAACCGAACAGCTGCGCCCACATGATGGCGGCCACCACCAAGGCGGCAGCCCAGGCAAACACGATGCGCACGATCAGGAAGACGCTGGCAGACACGGACGGGCAACTCGCAGGGCTGGGACGGGAGCGAGCATAGCCGGCACGTGCCGTCGCCAACGCCCGAGGCGACGAATGGCCGCCAGCGCCGCCTCAAGTGCCGCGATCGGGCGACGAACCCCGGCGGCGTACCCGCAGGGCAGCCCGGCATGCGCAGCCGACGCGGCCGTGTGGGTCATCCGGTGCGGCCGCGCCAGCGCGCGTATCATGCCGGGCGGAGCGGCGTTGCCGCACGCTGCAGCGTGCCGCCCACACCCGATCAGATCGTAAGGAGTCGCATGGACCGCCGTCACTTCCTGCGCAGCGCCGGCGTGGCGCTTGCGGCTGCATCGACCGGTGGCTTGGCCGCGAGCCGCACGCCGGCGGCCGCAGCACTGCCCTCTGCTGCGCTGCCGATCGGCGCACCGCTGCCCTTCGCCGCCGCACCTGCACTGGTACCGATCCGCGCCTCGGTCGATCGCATCATCGCCATCGATGGCTGCACGCGCCCGTTCCGGGCGCAGGGCCCGCGCATCGAGGCCGAGCGCATCGGGCGCAAGACGGTGGTGCACAACTACGGCCATGGTGGCAGCGGCTGGTCGCTGTCGTGGGGTGCTGCCGAGCACGCAGTCCGGTTGGTGCGTGCTGCCGATGCGGATGCGCGCGAGCTGGCGGTGATCGGGTGCGGCGCTATCGGGCTGACCACGGCGTTGGTGGCGCAACGCGCCTGGCTGCGAGTGCGCATCTATGCCCGCGAGCGCCTGCCGGACGTGCGCTCGTTCTATGCCACCGGCGTGTGGTCGCCGGATTCGCGCGTGTGCACCAGTGAGTACGCCACGACGGACTTCAAGACACGCTGGCAGGAGATGGCGCGGATGTCCTTTCGCCGATACCAGACCTTGCTGGGCCTGCCAGGCGAGCCGATCGAAGGGCGCGATGGCTACGCCTTGTCGGATGTGCCGTTCGACCAACCGGTCGCCTCGGCCGAGGCGCACGAGCCGGACTATCCCGCGCTGGAACGCACGCTATTGCACGATCTGGGCCCGCGCTCGCAACCGGTCGCTGCCGGCAGCCATCCGTTTCCGGTGCCGTTCGTGCGCCGCTACAGCCAACTGACCTTCAACATCAGCGCCTATGCACGCCTGTTGCTGCAGGACTTCCTGCAGGCCGGCGGCGAGCTGGTCACGCGCAACTTCGATAGTCCGCGCCAGTTCGACGACCTGCGCGAAAAGATCCTCATCAACGCTACCGGCTATGGCGCACGCGCCCTGCTGGGCGACGAGAGCGTGATCCCGGTGCGCGGGCAGACCGCGCGCCTGATCCCGCAACCGGAAGTGACCTACGGGTTGGTCTGGCGCGGCCACAATCTCAACGTGGTGCCGCGGCGCGACGGGCTGCTGGTGCAGTCGCAAGGTGCCAACGACTTCAACAATGCCGATGCCGCACCGGACCGGGCCGCCTCCGAAGCGGCGGTACGCGAATTGGCGCGCCTGTTCGCATCGGGCTGAGCTGCACTGCGCGGCGGGCTCATGCTTCGCCCAGTGATGCCTGCAACGCGGTGGCCAGCGCCGCATCGCCACTGACCAGCGCGTCCCAGCGCAAGGTCACGCCCTTGCGCTTGCCTTTCTCCACCAGCTTCAGGCCGTCCGGATCGATGATCAGCGTATAGGCCTGCTCGCCGATCTGCAGCTCGCGGCGTAGCGGTTTATCCAGTGGCGTCATGCGCATCTCCCGGGCATAAGGAAACACGGTTGTAGCGCATCTGCGCGTGGCATGCGCAGACATATCCTCGACAAGACGTTCATTGCCGATGTACGCCGCGCGCATAGCCTGCCCACATCCCCAACGATGAGGTGCACGCGCAATGGTGTTCGATCTCACGCTGCACGCAGGCACGGCCCTGCCGACGCACGCAGCCACGTCCGCACGACACAACGCCAGCGCACCGCGTTGCGCCGGAGGTGCCGCATGAGCCTGTCACGCCCGGCCTTGCTGATCATCGACATGTTCAACCGCTTCGACTTCGACGGCGGCGAGCAGCTCGCACACCGTGCACAAGGTGCGGCCCACAGCATCCACGCACTGGCTGCGCGCTTCCGCCAGGCACAGCGGCCGGTGATCT
Source organism: Xanthomonas sp. NCPPB 1068 (assembly GCF_041479385.2). NCBI lineage: Bacteria > Pseudomonadati > Pseudomonadota > Gammaproteobacteria > Lysobacterales > Lysobacteraceae > Xanthomonas > Xanthomonas sp. NCPPB 1068. Next base: position 4,131,290 of record NZ_CM192986.1, read on the forward strand.
ACATCAACGACAATGTTTCAGACTGGCACGCCGACCTGCCGAGCATCATCGCCGTTGCTGCGCAGCCCGACGCGCGCGGTTGCGACATCGCACGGCTGCTCGCGCCGCAACCGCAGGACTACCGGATGCTCAAGCCCACGCATTCGGCGTTCGGGCATACGCCGCTGGCGCCCCTGTTGAAAGACCTGCAGGTCGACCAGGTGGTGATCACCGGCGTGGCACTGGACGTGTGCGTGCTGGCCACCGCCGTCGACGCCGTTGCGCGCGGCCTGTCCATTGCGGTGCCACGCGATTGCACGACGGCCGAGACCGATACGCGCGAGAGCTGCGCACGCACCGTGCTGCAGGAGGGCTTCCACGCCAGCCTCGCACGCTCCGGCTCGATCACCCTTGGGTGACGCGCATCGCGTCACGGCCCAGGCCGGCATCGCATCGGGATCACCGTTTCCACCAATCGCGCTAACACTCGCAGGACTAGCTTAGCCATCACGCAGCAACGCTTCGAGTTGACGGCAGTCATCGTGCTCGCGCTTCTCGAACGCGCACAACAAGTCAGGCGTCACCGCCCAGCGGTGAAGTGCCGCGTTTCAACCTCTGACCAACCGAAAGGAGCCATCCATGGCGATCAAGACTGTCGAAGAGCTTTTCATCCACGAACTGTCCGATATCTACAGCGCCGAGAAGCAGCTGACCAAGTCGCTGCCGCGGCTTGCACGTGCTGCCACCGAGCCGAAGCTGAAAGAGGCCTTTGAAACCCATCTGGAAGAAACCCAGGGCCAGATCGAACGCATCGACCAGGTGGTCGAGGTGCTGGGCATCAAGCTCAAGCGCATCAAGTGCGCCGCAATGGAAGGCCTGGTGGAAGAGAGCCGCGAAGTCATCGACGAAATCGAAGCCGGCCCGGTGCGCGATGCCGCGTTGATCGGCGGCGCGCAGAAGGTGGAGCATTACGAGATCGCCTCGTACGGCACCATTGCCGCGATGGCCAAGCAGCTGGGCTATGCCGATGCGCTGCCGCTGTTGCTGGCCACGCTGGAAGAAGAAAAAGCCACCGACGAGAAGCTGACCCTGCTTGCAGAACAGGGCGGCAATCAGAAGGCATCCAAGGCCAGCAAAGCGGCCTGAGTCATCGCGCAGGGCGGCCCTGCCGCCCTGCGTTTGCCGCCCCGTGCGGTCACCCCGAAAGCCAAGCCCCACGTTTCTGCCCGCTCCCTGAGTGGTTGTAGTTGCCGGGCGCCAGCCATGGAGCATCTCTATGTTTATGCACAACAAGCGGTTGATGTACACCGTCCGCGTCGCCCAGCCCAATCCGGATCTGGCCACGCTGATGCTCGAACAGTTCGGCGGACCGCAAGGCGAACTTGCCGCAGCGATGCGCTATTTCACCCAGGCGCTGGGTGAAGACGATCCGGGCCGGAAGGACCTGTTGTTCGATATCGCCACCGAAGAAATCAGCCATCTTGAAATCATTGGCTCGATCATCGCCATGCTCAACAAGGGGCCGAAGGCGGTGTTGTCCGAAGGCATGGAAGAGGCCATGGAGATGCGTTCCATGACCCAGAACAGCACCAGCCACACCCAGCAGATTCTGTATGGTGGCGGCCCGGCGCTGGTCAATTCCAGCGGTGTGCCGTGGACGGCGGCGTATGTGGACAGCATCGGTTGTCCCACCGCCGACATGCGCTCCAACATCGCCGCCGAAGCACGCGCCAAGCTGGTCTACGAGCGCCTGATCAACGTCACCGACGACCCGGGCATCGTGGATGCGTTGCGCTTCCTGATGACGCGCGAAGTGGCACACCAGAAGTCGTTCGAGAAGGCGTTGTATTCGATCGAACCCAACTTCCCGCCGGGCAAGCTGCCGGGCGACCCGCGCTTCACCGACAAGTACTACAACACTTCGCAGGGCGAAGGCGACATGGTTGGCCCGTGGAATGCGGGCGAGCAGTGGGAAGTGGTGGCCGACCGCGAACAGCAGGCAGCAGTGGACGGTGGCGATGGCTCGGCGACGGTGGCACTGGACAAGACACAGACCGCTGCGCTGGATGCGATGTCGCAGCGTCTGCTGTCGAACCCGGAACTGGATCGGGTGACCGGTGCAGACCTGGGGGCAGGCCCGGGCGCCGGCTCCACCACCGGCGACATTCAGCGCTAGACCCGATGGGCGCCACCGTGCCCATCTCGGCCCGGGCCGTCAGCGACCCGGGCTTTTTATTGGCACCCTTCAGGAGTTGGCATGAACGACAAGACCACACTCGATACGCACGACGCGCGTCAATCGGCTTACCGCGGCAGCGGAACCGACGCGTCCGAAGATGGCCGCGGCCGCGCCGATCCCTCTGCGTCGCAGACAGGCGACATGCCGCCGCGTGACGGCAAGCCGGAAGAACTTACGCAGCGTGGCCATGGCCGTGGCGGCAGTCTGGGCGAAGGCGAGCCCGACGGGCACGCCGAGCACGATGGCAGCACGCAGCCCAACTTTGGCCAGAGCGGCACCTATGGCAAGCAGCAGCACATCGACGCACAGCAGCGGGCGCGTGAGCAAACCGACGACGACACGTCGCAGACGTAGCCTGCGCCGCGATGCGCGGGCGCACGGACCGATTGCGTAACCTCATCGCCTGAGGGACCGAGCGCATCACTGTTGGTCACGACCGCTCGCCGTGGCAGGCGTCACTGCAAGGCATTACCGCAATCAACAAGGGGCCCGACGGGCCCCTTGTCGTTGTTGCGTGGCGGCATGCTCACGCGCGAGCCACGGACGGCGGACGTGTTTCGTTCGCCCATTCCGGCCGCACGCCCGCCGCTGCCGTGCAACGCTCCAGCCGCCACGGCGCCAGATGCCGCATGGCCTCGGTGCCGCCCATCTGCAACCATGACCGCACGTCGCCAGCGATGCAGAGCGGACGATGCGTGGGCATGCTCGCCGACGAGGCCACCAACAACGAAAATCCCATCTGCAGACGACCGCCGATGTCCATCACGTTGCGCAAGCCTGCCGCATACAGCGCGCCGCCATCCGGGCTCAGCCAGGTCGCTGCGGTGGTGCCATCGGCGGACGCCGTGCAGACAAATCCGCACAACGGAATGGCGCAGCGCTGGGTCTCCCAGATGGCCAGATCCACACCGCCCAGCCAGGCCGGCTCCTGCATATGGATCGAACGTTGCTGCCCGGGCGGACGCCGTCCGAAGGTGGCGCGCTCTTCGAGTTTGCCACCACGATCGGCGACCAGGATGTCGGCATCGGCCCCCACACCGACCTCGACCCACGCGTTGCTCGCCACACGGGCAGACAACTGAAAAATGCGGGTAATCATGACTACTCCACTGTGCATCTAGATGACATCAGTGCTTACGCACAATGCGCGCCAAGTTTTTGACTTGCGCAGACCTTGACGGTGCAGGCGTTTGCGCCTGCTTCACCCAGCACGCTGTCAACGCGACGCGCGAATGGGTCGCAAGATATGCACCGCAGCGCAGGATTTTCCGCATCGAGCACACCTGCCGCGAGCAGGTGTGCCAGATTCGCGCAGCAGAGGCTGCTGTGGCGGACGGCAGCTGCAGGATCTGCCGTGGACACCGGCACAACCGTACGCTGCATGCCGCTCCACCGCAGCGCCGAACGCGACGGCAGCGCCTTGCTCATCAAGCGCAGCAATGACGCAGCACCAACGTTGCGCGCACCTTGCCCGCAGCGCTCGCTGGCCTCGGCTGAGCAACACGATGGCCAGGTTGCGGCATGCACGCGCGTTGTGCGTTCGCGTGCAGTCACAGACAACAAGGCAGGCAGCCTTTACCCCTGACGCGCACGGCCTCCCACCGGGCGCTCAGGCAACCTGCGGTGCTGCACCCTCATCCGTCCACACGCAGCGAATGCCCGCCGGCTTACCCATTCACGGGATTGAGCGGCAGCTGGATCTCGCACTCCAGCCGGGTGTCGCTGAGCTCGTAGCGGGTCTGCGCGCCGTGGCTGTAAGGCAGTGCTTTTTCGATCAGGCGGCGTCCAAACCCGCCGGCCTCGTCGCGGTCGTCGCGCAACTGCTGGTTGGCACCTTCCTCGATCCACCGCAACACCAGGCGCGCCGGGATGTCGTCGGTCGTGACCACGTCCCAGCGGATCACCAAGGTGCCGGTGTCCACTGCCAGCGCCCCGTACTTGAGCGCGTTGGTCGCCAGCTCGTGCAACGCCAACGCAAGCGTCTGCACGGTGGATTTGCGCAAGGCCACATCCGGGCCATCGACGATGATGCGATGCTGATCCGGTGCGGCGCCCAGCGCATCCAGCTCCATGCGCAGCAAGGCACCGATGGTGGTTGGCTCGTTGTCCGATTGCGACAACAGCCCCTGCACGCGCGACAACGCCGATAGCCGGTCCTCGAACTTGGCAGCGAAGTCCGGCATGTCGTGGCTGCTCTGCATGGTCTGCTTGGCCACCGATTGCACCACGGTGATCAGGTTGCGGGTGCGATGCTGCAGCTCGGTCACCAGCACACGCTGTTGTTCCTGCAGCCGGCGCAGGTTGTCCGATTCGGTGGACGTGCCCAGCCACTCCAGGACCTGGCCGCGCTCGTCACGCACCGCTGCACTGCGCGTATGAAACCAGCGATAGCCACGCTCGGCCGCATTGAACAGGCGGTGCTCCACGTCCAGCCCACCGGTCCGTGCACTGGCGTGCCACGCGTTCATGGTGAGCTCGCGCTCGTCCGGGTGCACCGCCTGCAACCAGCCCAGCTCCAGGCTTTCGGCATCGCTCTGCCCGGTATAGCTGGACCACTGTGGGCTCGACCATGTCCAGTGGCCTCCATCGAGCGAGCGCCAGACCAGTTGCGGGATGCCTTCCATCAGGGTCCGCAGGCGCTGCTCGCTGCTGCGCAGCGCGCGCTCGGCGCGCGTCAGCGGGGTGACGTCCATGAAGGTCAGCACCGCGCCGCCGATGAAGTTGTCCACGGTGCGGTACGGCAGCACGCGCACCATGTAGCGCGCGCGCGTGGACGGATTCTCGACCTCGCGGTCGAGCACGGCCAGGGTTCGGATCACCCGTCGCACGTCGTCCTGCAATTCGTCGTAGGCCACATGCAGCTTGATATGGCTGATCGGCCGGTGGATATCGCTTTCCACCAGCGGCAGGATGTCGGTCACCGCCGGGGTGAAGTTGGTCACGCGCAGATCGTTGTCCAGGAACACCGTGGCGATCTGGGTGCTTTCCAGCAGGTTCTTCAGGTCGCTGTTGGCATGCGCCAGCTCCTGCACGCGGTGCGCCAGCTCGCCATTGACGGTGGTGACTTCCTCGTTCACCGACTGCAGCTCTTCCTTGGAGGTTTCCAGCTCCTCGTTGGCGCTCTGCAGTTCTTCGTTGAGCGATTGATATTCTTCGTTGGAGGACTTGAGCTCTTCGTTGGTGCTCTCCAGCTCCTCGATCATCGACTGCAGCCGTTCACGGGTGATGCGCAGCTCGTTCTCGAGCACCTGCACGTGACCGCTGTCGGCAGCCGCATCGCGCGGGCCGGTCAGTTCCAGCAACTCGCGCGCTTCCACCTCCTGAAACAGCACCACATAGCCGCGCGGAACTTCCGAATCGGAGGTGGGCTCCACGAACAGGTCCACCGCCCATGCCGAGGCATCTTCGTGTATCTGGATGCCCCTGATCTGCACCGGTGCCTTTTCCGCTTCGGCGCGGGTCAAGGCACTGCGCAGGTCCAGTCGCAGGTCGCGATGGATGAGGTTGACCAGGTTGAGGCTGGGCGCGCCGCCGCCGGGACGGATGAAGCGCCCGGCCTGCGAGGAGAAATGCAGCACGTCGAAATGCTCGTCGAGCACTGCATACGCCGGCGCGTAACGGTCGGCAATCCGCTCGCCGGCACGCACCAGCGCATTGCTGGAGCTGCGCTGAGGCTGCGGCGGTGCCAGCACCCGGCTGGCGGGCGCGTGCGGCAACGTGGGAAAGGTGGCATGCACACGGTTGTCGGCATCGATCTTCTGGAACACCCGAAAGCTGCGCTCCACAGGCGCGAACAGCTTGGCGTGCCGCGAGACGTTTTCCGCATTGCCCAGGAACAGGTAGCCGCCTGGCTTGAGCGCAAAATGAAAGATCGGGATCACCCGGTTCTGCAGCTCTGCATCCAGATAGATCAGCAGGTTGCGGCAGGACACCAGATCCAGCCGCGAAAAGGGCGGGTCCTTGACGATGCTGTGCTGGGAAAACACGCACAGCTCGCGCAGCTCCTTGCGCACCACGTAGGTATCGCCTTCCTTGACGAACCAGCGCCGCAGGCGCTCCGGTGCCACTTCGCCGACGATGCTCGACGAGTAGCGCCCTACCCGCGCGGTGGCCAGTGCCCGCCCGTCGATGTCGCTGGCGAAGATCTGGATGCGCGGTGGTGCGTCCAGCGTTTCGGCATGTTCGCGCAGCAGCATCGCCAGCGAATAGGCCTCCTCGCCGGTGGAGCATCCCAGCACCCATACGCGCAGATGATCGCCCAGGTGCTTGCCCTGGAACAGGCGCGGAATCACCTGCTCTTCGAGAAACTCGAACTCGCGACGATCGCGGAAGAACTGGGTCACCCCGATCAACAGATCGTTGAACAGCAGCAGCGGTTCGTCGAAACGGTTACGCAGCACATCCAGGTAGTGCTCGAGTGCCTCGACCTGCACCACCTGCATGCGGCGCTGCACCCGCCGCAGGAAGGTCGCGCGCTTGTAGCCGTGGAAGTCGTGCCCGGTGGTGTTGCGCAGGATGCTGGCAACCTGACTCAACTGATCGTTTTCGCTGCCGTTGCGCACGCCGACCGGCAGCGCGTGCCCGAAGCTGTGGTGACGCTGCATGTGCGCGGCAATGCGCGCAGCCACCCGTGGCAACGGCAGGATGTCGTCGGTGATTGCGGCCGGGTTGCTGGCGCTGCGCAGATCCAGTTCGTGCAGGGAGGGGTCGTCCACCGCCAGCGCCAGCCCGCCGCACTCCTTGATCGCTGCGGTGCCCAGGGTGCCGTCGCCTTCGGTATTGCCCATGATCAGACCGATCACGTTGCCATCCTGGTCGTGCGCCATCGACACGAAGAAGCTGTCGACCAGGCCGTGCTCGCTTTCGCCATTGAGCGGCCGCAACCGCAGGCAGCCCTCTTCCAGGGTGACCACGGTGCGGTCGGGCGGCAGGTAGAAACGCCCTGGCTGCAGGCGGTCGCCATCTTCGGGCACCAGCAACAGACTGGCCTGCGCGCCAAGCAGTTCGCGCAGGCGGACCTGGTCGAGCAGTTGCCGGTCGCGCAGCAGCAGCATGACCGCAAGGTTGGCCGCGCCTGCAACCGCGTCCAGCAGCTCGGCAAGCCGCGCGGCATCCAGGCCGGCCGCACCCACGCCAAGAATGAACAATGGTGCGTGCCTGGAGGACTCGGGCACGGTGTCGTCGGGCAAAGCGTCGTCTTCGATCATGTCCGCGTCATATCGTCGGCGCCGGTGATCAAGCGCAAGCCGGGATGATCGCGCACACGCGGCACTTGCAGCAAACCTCAGGTGTGCCGACTGCGTTGCACAGACCGGTCTTGGAAGCGCCTGCTTACGCACTGCGTTAACCGCCGCTACGCGCACCATGTGCTGCGCATCGGCTGATTGCGCGTCGCTCAGGAGGTCACATGCTCGACAATCCGCTCAACGGCCGTCGCATCCTGGTGGTGGAAGACGATTACCTGTTGGCCGAATCGCTCAACGACCTGCTGGTGGAAGCCGGTGTCCGCGTGGTGGGACCGGTGGGCAACGTTCCCGAAGCGCTGTCGCTGGTCGCGTCGGGCCAGGCCATCGATGGCGCGCTGCTGGACGTCAACGTGCGGGGGCAGGCGGTATTTCCGGTGGCAGACGCCTTGCTCGAGCGTGGCGTGCCCTTCTCATTCTGCTCCGGCTACGACCGCTACACCTTGCCGCCGCGCTTTGCGCATCTGTCGTACTGCATGAAGCCCTACAACCCGCGCACCATCACCACGCTATTGAGCGACCAGGCGCAAGCGGCCGAGCATCACTGACCGGCGGCATCGTTGCGGGACAGGTCGCCCGGCAGCATCTCCGCCTGGAGGCCATCGGCGCGGTGCTGCGCGCGCTCTTCTTCACCCAGTTGGTTGAGCAGCTCGGTGGCCGATTGATGTGCGTTGCGCAGCGTCTCCAGCGGTTTGGAGGCCTCGCTGCGCAAGGCATACAACGCAAAGCCCATCACATTGAGCCGGTTGCGCAACTGATGCAGCAGCTCGCGCCGCCGTCCCTGTGAAGCGTCGACCACTAGGCGTCCTTGTCGCTGAGGCGATTGTGCAGGGTGCGCACGCTGATCCCCAGTTCGCGTGCGGCCGCCTTCTTGTTGAAGCGCGTGCGTGCCAGCGCCGACTCGATCATGGCGTCCTCGGCCTGGCGCATGGTCCAGCCGGCCGGAATCAGCAACCCGTCTTCGTCGGCCTGCGGCACGGTCTGCTCCACATCCGGTGCACTGAGCTGATCGCCGTCCGAGCGCAGATACAGATAGTGGATGAACGAGCGCAGCTCGCGCACGTTGCCCGGCCAGGTGTGGTACGCCAGATAGCGCAGCAGCGACTTGGTCGGCAGCTTGCGCTTGCCGTACTTGACGTTGAGCTCGTCGATCACCCGCAGCCCCAGCACGCGCGCATCGCCGCGCCGCTCGCGCAGCGGCGGCACCTGGATCGGATACTCGTTGAGACGATAGAACAGGTCCTCGCGCAATACCGCCTGCTCGCGCTGTACATGCTGATGCGTAGCCGCCACCACGCGCGCGTCCAGCGGGATTTCTTCGTTCCCACCCACGCGCATGAAGCTGCGCGACTCGATCGCGCGCAGCAGGTAGACCTGCAGCCGCTTGGGCATCTCGCCGATCTCATCCAGAAACAGCGTGCCGCCGGCCGCCTGCTCGAGAAATCCGGCATGGCGGCGATCGGCGCCGGTGAAGCTGCCGCGCTCGTGGCCGAACAACTGGCTGGCCAGCAGCTCTTCCGGGATCGCGCCGCAGTTGACCGGCACGAAGCGGCCGCGACGGCCGGACACCCGATGGATGGCACGCGCCACCAGATCCTTGCCGGTGCCGGTTTCGCCGGTCACCAGCACATTCAGATCGGTTGGCGCCACGCGCACGATGTCCTTGCGCAGCATCACGATGCTGTCGCTGTTGCCGACGATGCCGAGGTTGCCCTGCTGCGCTTCGCGCAGGCCGCCGAGCACCCGCTCCAGGCGCTCGGGCGCGAACGGCTTGGTCAGGAACTCGCTGACGCCGAACTGGTGGGCGCGGCCCTGGGTTTCGCAGGCGTAATCGCCCGAGACCACCACGATCTGCGGGGTGTGGTCCGGGTCGAGCCGTTCGATGAGATCGAAACCGCTGCCGTCGGGCAGGCCAACGTCCACGACCAGCAGGTCGGGAAAGTTGCTGTCCAGCCAACGGCTGGCTTCGCCAAGGGTGTGGATGCCCTTGGCACGGAAGCCGCTATCGGTGGCCAACTCCACCACCTGATCGCAGAACTCCACGTCGTCGTCGATGATGGCGCAGGAAAGACGGTCCATGAGCGCTTCTGTCCGCAATGACTAATACATGTTCAGTTGAGAATTGTGACGGCGGCGCGAAAAAGCGCCTGCGTGTCACCACGAGATTGCACGTTGCGGTCACGACCATCGTGATCGTACGGCGCCCTTCCCCCAAGTCGAGCTCGCCGGGTTGATGTGCCCGAAGTACGCACGGCTGCGCTGGAATTTGCCAGTGCCAAGGGTCATGGTCGGGGCCGGTCGCCGTTCCGGGAATGTCGAAACGCCAAACAGTGCAAGGTTTGCGACTGCTGCAGCGCGCCGTCGGCGTCAGGTCATGTGATCGAGCCAGTGGATCAGCTCGCTGGCGTGTTGCAGGGCGTCGGGATGTGGGCCGTTGCCGACGCGAGTGGCCGCAGCTGCAGCCGGAACAGCCCGTTCGATGACGATGTCGGGCCCGCTGGGTTACCCACAGCCTACGCACACCGTGTGGAGAGCGCGTGCACGGCGCGCTCACGTGCCTGTTCCGTGTTGCCGCAGACAGTGGCGCCATTGCGTCGCAAGAGGTGTCCCATGCAGGCAGTTTCCGCACATCGCCCGGCCGATGTGCAAGACCAACTGGAGTACTGGCGCGGCGAACATCGCCGCGGACAACTCGGGTATTACCCGTTCGACGGCGTGCCCGATGCCACCGTGCGCGCAGTGTGCGCGGCCTACAACGCCCGCCCGCAGCTCAGCGAACAAGAGGCGATCAAGGCAGTCCGCGATGCGCTGTGCCTGACCCCGGGCTCGATGAACGCTGCACTGGCAGACTGGCTGGCGCCACGCTGCCTGCGTCATCTGCGCAGCGCCTGAGGTCGCCTGCGCTGAGGTGCGGCCCGTGCACGGTCACCGGCGATTCCCTGCGTCGCAGCCGCGTCCGGTGCAGCAGGTCACGCTTTTTGCGGTCGCATGCGCGCACGCTGGCGACAGACGCCCGACGGCGCGCGCGGCGTCCCATGCAGGCGGCACCGACATGCGCCGGTGTCATCTCGCGCCCGCCCTGACCACCTTGCCTTGACCACCGTGACCACGCTCACGCGCACCCGGCATTAGGGAGACCCCCGTGGAAGCGCTGCTGCTATCCCGTATCCAGTTCGCCTTTGTCATCTCGTTTCACGTGCTGTTCCCCGCGTTCACCATCGGGCTGGCCAATCTGCTCGGGTTTCTGGAGTGGCGCTGGCTGCGCACGCACGACGCGCTCTGGAAGCGGCTGTATTTCTTCTGGCTGCGCATCTTTGCGGTGTCCTTCGGCATGGGTGTGGTCAGCGGCATCGTGATGGCATTCCAGTTCGGGGCCAACTGGCCCGAACTCAGCCGCATCGCCGGCAGTGTGATCGGGCCGCTGCTGAGCTACGAGGTGCTGACCGCGTTCTTCCTGGAGGCCAGCTTCCTGGGCGTGATGCTGTTCGGCTGGGGACGCGTCTCGGAGAAGCTGCACTTCTTTGCCACCTGCATGGTGGCGATCGGCACGCTGGTGTCCACGTTCTGGATCCTGGCGTCCAACAGCTGGCTGCATACACCGCAGGGCTACGCGATGGTCAACGGCATCGTGCAGCCGGTGCGCTGGATGCAGATCATCTTCAACCCCTCGTTTCCGTATCGCCTGGCGCACATGGCGCTGGGCTCGTTCATCACCACCTGCTTCGTGGTGGGCGGCGTGGGAGCGTATTACCTGCGTCGGGGCCTGCATGTGGACGCCGCGGCGCGCATGTTGCGGCTGGCGGTGGCGTTTGCGGCGATCGTATTGCCGATCCAGGTGCTGGTCGGCGACCAGCATGGCTTGAACACGCTCGAACATCAGCCCTTGAAGGTGGCGGCGATGGAAGCGCACTGGCATCGGCAGGCCGACGGCGCCGGCGTCCCGCTGGTGGTGTTTGCCGTGCCCGATGCCGAGGCCGAGCGCAACGACTACGAGGTGGCGATTCCGCGGCTGGGCAGCGTGATCCTGACCCACACGACCGATGGCGACATCACGCCGTTGACCTCGGTACCGCGCGATCAGCGACCGCCGGTGGCGCCGGTGTTCTTCGCCTTCCGCATCATGGTGGGGTTGGGGGTGGCGATGTTGTTGCTGGCCTGGGTGTCTGCGCTTGCCTGGTGGCGCGGGCGCTTGCATGCCAGGGCCCTGGTGCTGGCCTGGAACGTCATGCTGCCGGCCGGTTTCATCGCGCTGGTGGCCGGTTGGTTCGTCACCGAGATCGGGCGGCAACCGTGGGTGATCTATGGGCTGCTACGCACCGCCGACGCGGTGGGTGCGCAGTCCACCGCCACCGTGGCGGTGTCGTTGCTGGTGTATGTGCTGGGCTACGCCTTCGTGTTCGGGTTCGGCATCTTCTATCTGGTCAAGCTGGTGCGTGCGGGCCCGCAAGCCAGCCGCGACGGCCCGGATGTGGCCGGCGGCGAGCACACGCCGGCGCGCCCGCTGTCGGCAGCAGATACCGCATTGGAACAGGAGAACACTCCATGGAACTGAGCTACTGGTTGCCGGTGGTGTGGTTTGGCGTGATCGGCTTTGGGGTGCTGATGTACGTGGTGCTGGATGGCTTCGTCCTGGGGCTGGGCATGCTGGCACCGTTCGCACGCGACGAGCAGGAGGTGGATCTGATGATGAACACCGCCGCGCCGATCTGGGATGGCAACGAGACCTGGCTGGTGCTTGGCGGGGCCGGATTGTTCGCCGCCTTTCCGGCGGCCTATGCGGTGATCCTGTCGGGACTGTACCTGCCGGTGCTGCTGATGGTGATGGCGCTGGTGTTTCGTGGCGTGGCGTTCGAGTTCCGCTTCAAGGCGCAGCGCTCGCGCCGGCTGTGGACGCTGTCATTCATCGGCGGCTCGATCCTCACCGCCTTCGCACAGGGCATCATCCTGGGCGCGCTGGTGGAAGGCATGCCGCTGGACAACGGCCGCTACACGGCCGGGGTATTCGGCTGGTTCAGTCCGTTCACCATCCTCACCGGTGCGGCGCTGGTGTTCGGCTACGCCCTGCTCGGCAGCACCTGGCTGATCCTCAAGACCGACGGCCGCACCCACACCCTGGCACGGCAACTCACCAAGCCGCTGGTCGGGGTGGTGGTGACATTCGTGGTGCTGGTCAGCGCCTGGCTGCCGTTCCTGAGCTCGCACGTGATGGCGCGCTGGTTCGCGCATGGCAACTTCTGGTGGCTGTCACCCATTCCGGTGGTCACCGCAGCGGTGGCGCTGGCGTTGTGGCGCAGCAGCGACCGCTCACGCCATGACGCGGTGCCCTTCCTGCTCACGCTGGCCATCTTCGTGCTGGGCTTCATCGGGCTGGTGCTGGGCATGTGGCCGTATCTGGTACCACCGACCTACACCATCTGGCAGGCGGCCGCGCCCACGTCGTCGCAGATGTTCCCGATGGTCGGGCTGATCGTGCTGCTGCCGCTGGTGCTGGGCTATACGGTGTGGTCGTACCGCGTGTTCCGCGGCAAGATCGCGGCCGATGTGGGATATCACCACCATCACTAAAAGTGGCCGCTGAGTGCGGCCGCAGTGCATCGATCGTGGTACCGCAGGCATGGCGCCGGGCGATGCGCCCAAAACGCACAGTGCCCGCATCTGCGGGCACCGTGCATGCTGCGCGCTGTGCGGTGTCAGCGCTTTTCCGAGCCGTCCGGACGTTCGTAATCGTGCTCGGGGTCGGCCTTGTTCACATCCGGGTCCTCGTCGGGCATGTCGTGCACCTTCCACTCCACGTTCTCGTTGCGCTTTTCCTGCGGCGTAAACGGCTTGCTCTGATCGTCGTCAGGGCCCCACGGCTTTTTCGGTTCGCTACCCATGTTCGTCTCCTGCGCGTTCGTCGTGGCCCCAACCTAGGCAGGCGCGCATTGCAACGCGGTGAACGCCGCCCGGTGACGGCGTGAAGTGGTGCGTATCGACACCAACGGCCGCGCCCGCCTGGCGGCGCCCTGCGAGGGTGCCGTTGCGGTTACCCGCCGGTCTGGGAATGCGGTGCCCGCACCGGCTTGGATTGGGGCGAATCCTTCTGCCGCAGCCAGATGGTCAACACCACCAGCGAGAACACCGCCAGGAACTCGCTCTGCCAGTTCTGCATCGACTCGAACCAGAAGCCGGCGTCGGTGAAATGCGCGAACACGCTGATCGGCGGCAAACCTTTTTGTGCACGCTCCAGCAGTTCCAGCCGCCAGCTGCCGATCAGATGCAGCACAAAACTCATCAGAAACAGCGCGCCGAACGCAATCGCCAGCGAATGCTCGTACAGCCGTCGCCATACGCCGCCTGCGCGTACGGGCCATGGCGTGGTGCCGGGTTTGATCTCGGTACGCTCCTCGTCGGGATCGAGCGGACGCGATTCGGCCGACCCCACCTGACGCAGCCTGACGGTCAGCAGCACGTACATGCCCATCTGCAGGAATTCGCTCTCCCAGTTCTCGAACAGCGCGGACATGAAGTGCGGGCTGTGCAGATAGGCCGCCAGCTGCAAGGTGGGCAGCCCCTGTTCGCGGAGTTCCGCGTTATAGGCATGCAGACCCGCGTAGATCTGGCATCCGATAAAGAACAGCGTCAACGCAAGCAGACACAACGACAGCCCGTTACGGCGAAAGAACATGGGTGACCTCCTGCAGGTGCGCGCAGTATCGAGTGCTGCCGGCAAAAGCGCATGAAGGTTTGGTCAAGCGCCAGCAGTGCGTTGCGCGGTACGACCGATGGCGTGAATGCAGCGGCGCGTGTGGGGCTGCCAGCACACGCGCCGCTGACATCGCCTCACCCGGATGTTTACGTCTGCATGTCCACACTGGCCGTCAACCCGAGCTTCCACCGCAACCGTCAGGAGACGACCATGCCCGTACCCAACTATCCGCGCCCGCCCTTCAAGCCGCAGCCGCAGAGCTTCCCCGGCCGCACCGAACAGATGGACCCGCGTCCGGACCATGGCGAAGACAGCTATGTCGGTCACGGGCAACTCAAGGGCAAGCGTGCACTGATCACCGGCGGCGACAGCGGCATCGGCGCGGCGGTGGCCATTGCCTACGCCCGCGAAGGTGCAGACGTGGCAATCGCGTTCCTGCCCGATGAGCAGGAAGATGCGGCCAAGATCGGCGCGCTGATCGAGAAGGCCGGCGTCAAGGCGCTGCTGGTCGGTTGCGATATCAGCGACCCGAGCCAGGCGGCAGCGTTGATCGACAAGGTCGACAGCACCTTCGGCGGGCTGGACATCCTGGTCAACAATGCCGGCTACCAGAAGTATTTCGAAACCTTCGAGGACATCACGCTGGACGAATGGCGCAAGACCTTCGACACCAACGTGCATGCCGTATTCAACCTGGTGCGCCTGTCTGCGCCGTTGATGACCGATGGTGGCTCCATCATCAACACCGCGTCGGTGCAGTCCAAGAAACCCACGCCGAACATCCTGCCCTACGCTGCCACCAAAGGGGCGCTGGCCAACCTCACCATCGGCCTGGCCGGTGTGTTGGCGGAGAAGAACATCCGCGTCAACGCGGTACTGCCGGGGCCGATCTGGACCCCGTTCATTCCCTCCGGCATGGATGATGAGTCGGTGGAGAATTTCGGCTCGCAAACGCCGATGGGCCGGCCCGGTCAGCCGGTGGAACTGGCATCGGCCTACGTGATGCTGGCGTCCGACACGGCCAGCTACACCTCCGGCACCTTGCTGACCATTGCCGGCGGCGCCGTCACGCTCTGACGCCTGCGCGTTGCAGAGCCCGCATCACCGATGAGGTGATGCGGGCTTTTTTTTGTCTGCAGAGATTCATTCCACCCGGTCGCGGTTGCTCGCAACGTCGTGCCAAGCACAGGGCGCGCGCGATCACGCCGGCCCTTATCGACCACATAACCGATGTGCAGCGCCGGCCTGCGCGACCTGCACTGCATCGGTCGGTCGCGTAGCACGGGCGATCGTCAACGTACCGTGCAGATGAGGTTCCGGTCAACGTCGCACTCGCGTGGCACACACCCACCGCTGCGACGGTTCTCACGCCCGGCGGCCTACCGTAGGTGGCGTTGGACCGTGATGCACACACCCCTTCCTCTTGCCCAGACCTGCCCGCCGATGTGCGTGGCACAGGTGCTCTGCACGGCTGGCGCGACATCACGCAACACGCATCGAGACATGCGAGGTGGTGCATCCGCGCCATAGGCAGGCCAGCGCATCCGCGCTCCCCACAAGGCAGACAACTATGAGAATTCTGGTCACCGGCGGCACCGGCTATATCGGCTCGCATACCTGCGTCGAACTGGCACGGCGTGGTCATGAGGTGTGCATCGTCGACAACCTCAGCAATTCGTCCGAGCGCGTGCTCGACCATCTGCAGCACCTGATGGGCTATCGGCCGGAATTCCACTGCATGGATGTGCGTGCGCCGGAGCTGGCCGAGCTGATGCGCAGCAAACGCATCGAGGCGGTGCTGCATTTTGCCGCGCTCAAGGCGGTGGGCGAATCGGTCCGCGAACCCTTGCTGTACTTCAACAACAACGTGACCGGCACGCTGGCGCTGCTGCGCGCGATGCGCACCGCCAAGGTGGCCAACCTGGTGTTCAGTTCGTCGGCGACGGTGTACGGCGACGCCAATACCAGCCCGATCGAGGAGAGCGCACCGCTGAAGGCGATCAACCCGTATGGCCGCACCAAGCTGATGATGGAAGAGATGATCGGCGACCTGAGTGCGGCCTGGCCGGAATTCAACGCCGCACTGCTGCGCTACTTCAACCCGGTCGGCGCGCATCCCAGCGGCTACCTCGGCGAGGATCCGCGCGGGGTTCCGAACAACCTGATGCCCTACATCGCGCAGGTAGCGGTCGGTCGTCGCGACGCCTTGCAGGTCTTCGGCGACGACTACCCCACCAACGACGGCACCGGTGTACGCGACTACCTGCACGTGATGGACCTGGCCCGCGCACACGTGGATGCCATCGACTACCTGCAGCGCGAGCGCACCGGCCTGGTGGTGAACTTGGGCACCGGGCGCGGCTATAGCGTGCGCGAGGTGGCGGCCGCATTCGAGCGCGCCAGTGGCCGGCGCATTCCGCTGTGCATCGCGCCGCGCCGCGAGGGCGATGTGGCGGTGTACTTCGCCAGTACCGCACTGGCCAACCGGCTGCTGGGCTGGACCGCCGAGTACGACCTGGACCGCATGTGCCGCGACACCTGGCGTTGGCAGTCGATGCATCCGCAGGGCTACGCCAACTCGCGTCTTGCGCGACAACGCACGCCATCTGCCATGCCGTCCGCTTCGCCCGGGCGCGATGCCGCGCGTGAGCTGGCGGCCCCGGCATGCCGTGCCTTGCCCGCGCCGGACACGCGCCGCCGCAGCGAGCCGTCACGCGCCCTGGTCCTTGCCGACGGCCTGTCGCGCGCATGAGGCGCAGTCACTTCTTTCCTAGCGAGGGCATTTCATGAGTTGGGCAGGTCAGTTTCAATACGCTATCGGCAAGACACGTCGTGCCGTCGCTTCCGACAGCGCACCGCAGTTCGATCCAGGCCGGCCGACGCTGTTATGTCTGTCGCACCTGCGCTGGAGTTTTGTCTACCAGCGCCCCCAGCATCTGATGTCGCGCTTTGCGCACGATGCGAACGTGCTGTTCTGGGAAGAACCCATCGCCTGCGACGAGCCCACTCCATGGCTGCAGGTGCGTGGCGAGGACGGCGGCGTGCACGTGCTGGTACCGCGCCTGCCGGCCGGCTGCGAGGGCGAGGCGGCGGTGCGTGTGCAACGCCAGTTGCTGGATGGCTACCTGACCGAACTGGGCGTTGCCGATCTGTTGCTGTGGTACTACACGCCGATGAGCCTGGGCTTCAGCGCGCATCTGCAGCCGCGCATCACCGTGTACGACTGCATGGATGAGCTGTCGGCGTTCCGCGGTGCGCCACCGGAGCTGGTCGAACACGAACGCACGCTGTTGCAACGTGCCGACGTGGTGTTTACCGGCGGCTACAGCATCTGGGAGGCCAAACGCGCACTGCATGGCAACGCGCATGCCTTTCCCAGTAGCGTGGACGTGGCGCATTTTGCCGCCGCACGTGCGCCGCAAACCGAGCCCGCCGATCAGGCCGGCATCGCGCATCCGCGGCTCGGCTTTTACGGGGTGATCGACGAGCGCTTCGATGTCGCGCTGCTGCGCAGCCTGGCTGCGCAGCGCCCGCACTGGCAGCTGGTGATGATCGGCCCGGTGGTCAAGATCGACCCCTCCGAGCTGCCGCGCGCGGACAACATCCATTACCTGGGCGGCAAGACCTATGACGAGCTGCCTGCGTATCTGTCCGGCTGGGACGTGGCACTGATGCCCTTTGCGATGAACGCGTCCACGCGCTTCATCAGCCCGACCAAGACACCCGAATACCTGGCCGGTGGCTGCCCGGTGGTGTCCACGCCCATCCACGACGTGGTACGTACCTATGGCGATACCGGCGTGGTGCGCATTGCCGACACGGCCGACGCCTTCATTGCCGCCTGCGAAGCCGCATTGCAGGACGGCGCCGACACCGAGCGCCTGTACGCGACCGCCGACCAGGTGCTGGGCGACATGTCCTGGGACCACACCTACGCATTGATGAAGGAGACACTCTCTTGGAACCAGTGATGCCTCACGGCAACGCCACCCTCCACGGCACGCCACCGCGCACCCGGACGCGGCGCGGCTTCGATTACCTGATCGTCGGTGCGGGCTTTGCCGGCAGCGTACTCGCCGAACGCCTGGCCGCCGGGCTGGGCAAGCGCGTGCTGGTGGTCGACAAGCGCCCGCATATCGGCGGCAACGCCTACGATTTTCATGACGATGCCGGCGTGCTGATCCATCGCTATGGCCCGCACATCTTCCACACCAATGCACAGCGCATCGTCGATTACCTGTCCAACTTCACCCAGTGGCGCCCGTACGAACATCGCGTGCTCGCGCAGGTGGGCGAGCAACAGGTGCCGATTCCGATCAACATGACCACGCTCAATCGCCTGTACGGCGTGCAGCTGACCAGCGAGGACGAGGCGGCAGCGTTTCTGGCCAGCCGCGCCGAGCCGGTGGCGGACATCCGGACCAGCGAGGACGTGGTGATCAACCAGGTGGGGCGCGAGTTGTACGAGACGTTCTTCCGTGGCTATACGCGCAAGCAATGGGGCCTGGACCCATCGCAGCTGGACAAGTCGGTGACTGCGCGCGTGCCCACGCGCACCAATGACGACGACCGCTATTTCACCGACACCTTTCAGCAGATGCCGCTGCACGGCTATACGCGCATGTTCGAGCGCATGCTCGATCACCCCAACATCAAGGTGATGCTCAATACCGATTTCCGCGAGATCCGCGACGAGCTGGAGTACGACCAGCTGGTGTACAGCGGGCCGGTGGACGAATACTTCGACTACTGCTACGGCAAGCTGCCGTACCGCTCGCTGCGCTTCGAACACAGCACGGTGGAGCAGGAACGGTTCCAGGCGGTGGCGACAGTCAATTATCCGGCCGAGGATGTGGCCTACACCCGCATCACCGAGTACAAGCATCTCACCGGCCAGCAGCATCCCAGCACCAGCCTCACCCACGAATACCCGTCGGCCGAGGGCGACCCGTATTATCCGATCCCGCGTGCCGAGAACGCCGAGCTGTACCGCCGCTACGAGCGGCTGGCAGCGGAAACGCCCGATGTCACCTTCCTGGGGCGCCTGGGCACCTACAAGTACTACAACATGGATCAGGTGGTGGGCCAGGCGCTGGCGGTGTACAAGCGCATCGAAGAACGCGAGCAGCACGCGCCGGCCGCGCTGGCGGTCTGATCGGCTCCCCTGCCCTGCAGCAGTCCCGCTGCAGGGCCGTTATCGACGCGATGCCGCTACCAGCGGTGCGCGTGCAGCAGGATGGTAGATGCACACCCCCACAGTGTTCGACAGTTTCTTCATGGCGGGGTTCGAGTGTTCGAGCCATCGCCGTCGCGACGGCCGCCGGCTGGATCTGCTGGCCGGCACCCGGCACGACCGCTGGGCGGCCAACGACTATGCCGCCGTCGGCACGCACGGTCTGCGCACCGCACGCGACGGCCTGCGCTGGCACCTGATCGAGCAGCGTCCCGGCCACTACGACTGGTCCAGCTTCCTGCCGATGCTGCATGCCGCCCAGGCCACCGGCACCCAGGTCATCTGGGACCTGTGCCATTACGGCTGGCCGGACGATGTGGACATCTGGACCCCGCAGTTCGTCGAGCGCTTCGCGCGGTTTGCCGCGGCAGCCGCGCAATGCATCAGGAACGAAACCGATGCGGTGCCGTTCTATGCGCCGCTCAACGAGATCTCGTTCTGGGCGTGGAATGGCGGCGATCACGCGCGCATGCATCCGATGGCACGTGGACGCGGGTTCGAGCTCAAGCACCAGCTGGTGCGCGCTACCATCGCGGCCATCGATGCGGTGCGCCGGGTCGAGCCGCGCGCACGCTTCGTGCAGGTGGATCCGGCCATCCACGTGGCCGCCCCCAACGACCGCCCCGGCCCGCGCCGCGAAGCCGAACGCCTGCGCCTGGCGCAATTCGAGGCCTGGGACATGGTCTGCGGCCGGCAATGGCCGGGGCTGGGCGGTGCGCCGGAGTATCTGGACATCATCGGCGTCAATTACTACTCCGATAACCAGTGGTACCCCGGTGGCACGCCGATCCTGCGCAGTTCGCCGGATCACCGCGCGTTTTCGGCCATCCTGGGCGAATTCTGGCAGCGCTACCAACGCCCGATGATCGTGGCCGAAACCGGCGCCGAGGCCGACCAACGCGCCCCCTGGCTTGCGCATGTCTGCGACGAAGTGGCGCTGGCCCTGCAGCACGGCGTGGCCATGGAAGGGATCTGCCTGTATCCGGTGCTGGACTACCCGGGCTGGGACAACTACCGGCATTGCCCCACCGGCCTGCTCGGCTACGCCGATGAACACGGCCAGCGCCCCGTCGATGCCCCCCTGGCGGCGCAGCTCAGGCGCGAACACGACCGCTTCGGCCTGCGTGCACCGCAGTTCCCGCTCGCGGACATGGCCACGTGAGCACATCCACGCAGCCGGACCTGTTGCCGGATACGCCGGCGCGCTTCCTGTGGCACTACATCTGCCAACGTCCCTGGCACTTCGGCGGCCTGCTGGTGCTGATCATCGGTGCGGCCGGTTGCGCGGTGACGGTGCAATACGGCATGAAGATGCTGGTCGATGCGATGGCCACCGAACAGCGCGAGCAAGCCGATGTGTGGCTGCCGCTGGGCGTGTTCATCGGCCTGATCGCAGTGGAAAACCTGTTCTGGCGGCTGGGCGGCTGGCTGGGCTGCCGCACCGTGGTGGCCAGCGTGGTGGATATCCGGGTAGACCTGTTCCGCCACCTCACCGGCCACCCGATGCGCTATTTCACCGAGCACTTTGCCGGCGCGCTGGGCAACCGCATCTCCGCACTTGGCGGGGCGGCCGGGCAGATCTACGGCGGGCTGGCCTGGAAGATCCTGCCGCCCATCGTGGATTTCATCGGTGCCGTCGTGTTGCTGTTCACCGTGGACTGGCGCATGGCGGCCACCTTGATCGGCTTTGTTGCGCTGGTGGCGGCCATCATCACCAGCTTCGGCATCCGCGGGCGTGCCAAGCATCAGCGGTTTGCCGCGCAGGCCGCGCGGGTGGGTGGCGAGCTGGTGGATGCGGTGTCCAATGTCTGGACGATCAAGGCGTTTGCCGCACGCGACCGCGAAAGCGCGCGGTTGGCCGAACAGATCGGCCATGAAGCGGTCGCGCATCGGCGCAGCTGGATGTACGTGGAAAAAGCCCGCGTGATCCACGACATCTGCCTGTCGCTGATGGCCGGCGGCATGCTGCTGTGGGCGATCAGCATGTGGCGCGGCGGCGCGGTCAGTGCCGGCGATGTGGTGCTGGTCAGCGCATTGACCTTCCGCATCCTGCACGGCTCGCGCGACCTGGCGCTGACCCTGGTGGACACCACCCAGCAGCTGGGCGCGATCGCCGACACCTTGCAGATCATCCTGCAGCCGCATGCCATCGTCGATACGGATGCGCCGCTGGCGCTGGCCGAAGGCGATGTGCGCTTCGAGCAGGTGCGCTTTGCCTATCCCGAGCGCGAGGCAGTGCTGGATGGGCTGGACCTGCATATTCCCGCCGGCCAGAAGGTGGGCATCGTCGGCCCGTCCGGTGCCGGCAAATCCACCCTGATCGCGCTGATCCAGCGTCTGGACGACGTGGAATCCGGCCGCGTGCTGATCGACGGGCAGGATATCCGCGGCGTCAGCCAGGACAGCCTGCGCGAAAAGATCGCGGTGGTGCCGCAGGAAACGGCGCTGTTCAACCGCAGCATCGGCGACAACATCCGCTATGGCCGTCCCGACGCCAGCGACGCGGAGGTCCACCAGGCCGCGCGGCATGCATTCTGCGATGGCTTCATCCGTCAGCTGCCGGAGGGCTACGACACCCAGGTCGGCGAGCGCGGGGTGATGCTCTCCGGCGGGCAGCGCCAGCGGCTGGGCATTGCGCGCGCGTTCCTGAAGGATGCGCCGATCCTGATCCTCGACGAAGCCACCTCGGCGCTGGATACCGAGTCGGAAGCGGAAATCCAGGCGGCGCTGGATCACCTGATGCGCGACCGTACCGTGCTGGCAGTGGCGCACCGCCTGTCCACCGTGATCGGCTTCGACCGCATCGTGGTGCTGCAGGATGGCCGCGTGGTGGAAGACGGCGCACCGGCGGCGCTGCGTGGGCGTGGCGGTGTGTTCGATGGCCTGTGGCAGCGGCAGGCTGCCGGCTTCGAACAACCCTTGTCCGCCGCGACCTAGTGCACTGCGGCAACGATTGCCGCTGCTTCAGTCTGCTATTTCACTGAACATCGCACACACAACAGGCAGCCAAGGCTGCCTGTTGTGTGCATCGCTCCGCTCAGTGCGGTGGTCGGTAGTCGCGTAGCTTGGTGGTGACGTTGCCGATTTCCTGCACCGCTTTCTTGAGGTCGTCTTCGGACATCCCCAATTCGCGCGCCCAGTACTGCAACTCCCATTCCTCACTGATGCTGACCGTGTGCATGTCGGTGGGTTGCCGGTTTGCGTCCTGTGGTTCGCCCATGGCGATCTCCGCTATCGAAGCAGAAGGTCCAAGCCCGCCTCAGTGCGGCGGGGTCTGCTTGGTGCTCAGGGTCTTGGCATGTTCCAGATGCTCGGCAATGGTCTCGCGTGCACGCTGCAGCTCCTTGCCCAGGTCGCTGGAACCAGGCTCGCTGCTCAGCTGCGCATCGAGGAGCGCCAACGCCTGCTCGTGGCTGCTGATGGCGGTCTGCAGGTACTGCTTTTCGAACGCCTGGCCATGCAGCGGTTCCAGCTGGTCCCGTGCTGCCTTGGAACGCACGGACGCCGCCTGCCCCAGGCTGCCGCTGCGATCGGGTGCGAAGCGGCTGAGATCGGTCAGTGCGGCACTGTGCGCTTCGTCCATCTTGCGCGCAAAGTCCAGCACTTCGCCCTCCACGCCCTTGACCACGGCCAGCTGCGCCAGCGTGCGCTCCTGCTCGTTGAAGATGGCCAGTGCGCCCAGCGCCTGCTTGCGGTCGCGCGCATCACCCACGCTGTCGCGCAACGGGTCGCCGTGCGGCGGCGTTGCGCCGATGGCGGCCTGCCCACTCTGCCGATCCTGCTGTGCGCCTTCATTCGCCTGGCCCTGGCGGCGTTGCCACGCCTTGTAGGCCACATAGCCCACGGCGCCGGCGGTCACCATCTTGAAAAGTCCCATGCATGTCTCCTTGAGTGGTCGCCATCTGGCGATCGTTGATTGTCGGTTCGCCCCACTGCAGACGGGCTCGCATGCAGAACGGCGTGGACATTTAGCGTGCGAGCGCACGGGTTATCCAGCCGTGACTTGCGCATCAACGGCGCGTGGCCGCCGGCCGCCGTGCACGCCATGCCCACGCACCGTGCTGACGCCCTTAACGCGCCTGCCCGAACACTGTTGTGCGTTGCCGCAACCCACGGCCCAACAGGAGATCGATATGCTTGCCCTCAACTATCACGGCTCACGCGATGTGCGGGTCGAAACCGTGCCGGACCCGGTGCTGGTGGAACGCGATGACCTGATCCTGCGCGTCACCGCCACTGCCATCTGCGGATCGGATCTGCATCTGTACCGCGGCAAGATTCCGGATCTGCGGCATGGCGACATCCTCGGCCACGAATTCATGGGCATTGTCGAGGACGTCGGCCCGGACGTGACCGCTGTCAAACGCGGCGACCGGGTGGTGATTCCGTTCGTGGTGGCCTGCGGGCAGTGCTTCCATTGCATGCTGCAGGAATTTTCTGCCTGCGAAACCACCAACACCGGCAAGGGCGCCGCGCTCAACCACAAGGACATGCGCCCGCCTGCGGCCTTGTTCGGTTTCAGCCATCTGTACGGCGGGCTCTCCGGTGGCCAGGCCGAATATGTGCGCGTCCCCAAGGCCAATGTCGGGCCGCTGGTGGTGCCTGATGCACTGCACGACGAGCAGGTGTTGTTCCTGTCCGACATCCTGCCCACCGGTTATCAGGCCGTGGTCGACGCCGGGGTCAAACAAGGCTCCACGGTGGCGATCTTCGGTGCCGGCCCGGTCGGTCTGATGGCCGCGGCATGCTGCCGCATGCTCGGCGCCGAGCGCATCTTCATGGTCGACCGGCATGCCTATCGCCTGGATTTCGCGTCCAAGGCCTATGGCGTGATTCCGATCAATTTCGATGAGATCGACGACCCGGCCGATGTGATCGTCTCGCAGACCGATGGCCGCGGTGTGGATGCCAGTATCGAAGCGGTCGGCTTCGAGGCCGAGGGCAGTGCGCTGGAAACCACGCTCACCAACTTGAAGCTGGAGGGCAGCAGCGGCGTGGCGATCCGCCAGTGCATCGCCGCCACCCGGCGCTGCGGCGTGGTCAGCGTGCCGGGCGTGTACGCCGGTTTCATCCACGCCTTCATGTTCGGCGACGCATTCGACAAGGGACTGAGCTTCAAGATGGGCCAGACCCATGTGCAAAAGCACATGCCGCATCTGCTCGAACGCATCGGCAATGGCGATCTCAAGCCCAGCGCCATCATCTCCCACCGCATGCCGCTGGCCGATGCAGCGCGCGGCTATGAGGTGTTCGACAAGAAGCAGGACGATTGCCGCAAGGTGGTGTTGACGCCGTAAATCTCGGCCAGGCGGACGAACAAAGGCGCGGTCACCGACCGCGTCTTTGTTGTTTTCGCGCTTCAACTGCTGCGGTGCGATGCGGCGTAAAACTCGCCAAGCAAACATCGGCACACCTGCATGCAGAGCGATGCGCACACGCCGCCTCGCGCAAGAACGCGCAGGCGGCGTCTGTGCGCAGCCGCTCAGTCCAGCGGCTTTGCAGGCACGAACGGCGATACCGGATCGCTGGCCGGGAAGGTTTCTTCCACCGCCTCGTCCTGCAGCGCGTCCTGCTTCTTCTTGTCGCTGTGGTCCTGATCGTGGCCTGTGGCCTGATCGTGTGCGGACGGAATCTGATTGGATGGGCTCATACCTGTCTCCTGTGACGTACATCGGTACTGCCCACGCTACGGCGCCGCAGCGATCGCACAGGTGAAAACCGTCTTCGCATGGGCGCGACAAAGGCAACCGTTGGCAACGCCGCCGTAGTGTGCGTTTCGGCTTCCGCGTGACAGACGGCATGACCAGCGACAAACGGGCGGCAACGATGCGTCGCCGATACATTCGCCGGGATCGCGATGGACGCAGCAATCCCCCATGTGCGGCACGCCGGATGGTGCGATGTGTCCCCTGACGTTGCATGTTCGCCCCGCGTCGCTGCCGCCGGAGATGCGCGCCACCAGGCGCAGGTTCACATCCTGGCGCGCCCAAGGTGTATGGTGCCAGTGCGCCTGACGCCCGGCGCCGCCCCCATTCTCTCTGGCCTCCCCATCAAGAATCTCTGCGAACGCTGCGACGCCGTCTGTTGCCGGCTCACCGTCATGGTCGATCCATCCGACCGCATCCCCAACCACCTGACCAGCGTGACACCGGAAGGTTGGCACGTGATGGCGCGCGATGAAGAAGGGTGGTGCGTGGCGATCGATGCGGCGCGGATGTGCTGCTCGATCTACGACACGCGACCGGCCATCTGCCGGCGTTTCGTCATGTCCGGCCCGTATTGCCGCGACGTGCGTGCCACCTACGACGATCAACGCCGGCGGGGCATCCCCTTGACGCTCTACAACGCATGAGGATTCGCGATGAGTAACTCCCGCCGCCAGTCGATGACCGTCAGCAATCAACCCGGCAAGCCGCGCCTGTCCGAACAGCGCCTGGCCGCCGATCTGGAAGCCTTCCAGCAGTCAGGCGGTGCGATCGAACGCCTGGGCGATACTCCGCTGCGGCGCGAAAAGACGCGCGGTGCGTCGACCGCGACACCGGCGACACCGGTCAAATCGGCCACTGACGCGGAATAGAACTGCGTGGAGCACGGGTGTCGTGCATCTCACTGCGCTGCACGGAATAGACCTGTGTTGGAGCACAGGCGGTAGGCATCTCGCCACGCTGCGTTGTGGCTCCAACGCTAGCGCCTGCTTGAGGGCCCACTGACTTATTCTGCGAATAGGTACTGCGCCGTAGCCGGCGCACGTGTGCCGGGTCGATCAGCGGGCCTTACGCAAGCGCAGCGTCTGCACAGCCGCTGTTCACATTGCCCTCGCGCAACCCCGCCTTCTGCTGCCGCCGCGTCGCCAGGTAGTGCCGCCACCGCGCATTCAATGCATCACACAGCTGCTCGGCTACCAGCGACTCGTGTGCACTGGCCAGATTGAACTCACGGTGCCAGTGGATGCCCGTTTGCCCGCCCGGCCAGGGCGCCATCCGGTAGCCTTGCGGCAGCGCAAGCCCGGGGAGGGTGGCACCGCACAGCATTTGCCCGTCGTGCGGCCCGCCAACCAGATGCACCCGCACGCCTTCTCCTGCTTCGTTCACAACCAAGCTCCTCAACGAGGTGCCGGACGTCCGCATCCGGCACGGGTGTTGGGGGCGCCATTGCGGGGGACTGCAACACCTCCGTGTGCAGCCTCACACTCAGCGCATCGCCCGATGGCGCCCCGATCGGCACCACGTGATCGAACCAGACCACGCGATGCCATCGACGGCGCTACGATAAAAACGGGCGCAGCAGGCGTGCGTGAACACGGCAGAAAAATTCAGTGATGGCGTGCCCGGATCGTGCGATCAAGGGACATAACGCAGGTGACGCCAGGCGGTTACAGCAACTGCGCGTGATCGATCGCGCCCAGCCCTTGTGCCAGAGAGGCCATTTCGTTGGCCAGGTCGATCAGGTTGCCGCCGGCCTGCGCCGCGATGCCCATGATGCGTTGGTACGCATCCCAGAAGTCCGGGCCGCTGCCGTACGCAGCATGGAACCCTTGCAGCTCCAAGACCAGCAGATCGGACACCTGCATGTCGGAGTGGTCCATTGCGTCACCTCGCTGGAAATTCCCCGGCCCGCAGCTTATACCCGTTCATTTGACAGAACCGGGTCAGCCAGACGACCGGGCGGGCGGCGCTGAATGGGTCACGCAGCGCGGCCGACGCCATCGTCGTGGCGGAACCTCCCATGCGCCACGCCATTCGCTGCGGCTCAGGCATGCATGCGTGCCGCCCGGGTGGCGCCGCGCAGTCCCTGCTCCAGACATTCCAGCAAGCGGCTCACCTTGGGCAGCAACTGCCGTGCGCGCATCCACACCAGATGCAGCGGCAGGCCATCGGTATCGCACTGCGGCAGCACCGTGACCAGACTGCCGCGCTGCAGATGGTCATCGATCAGCCAGGTCGGCAATTGTGCGATGCCCAGGCCGGCGGCCACCGCATCCACCTGTGCCTCGGCATTGCCCAACACCACGCGTCCGTGCATCGGCCGTTGCTCCACCGGCCCTTCGCCGTGGCGTAGCAGCCAGGGGCTGCTGCTGCCATCGGCCTTGGCATAGATCACCGCCGCGTGGTTCACCACCTCGTCGATCCGCTGCGGCGTGCCGCGCTGCGCCAGGTACTGCGGGGCCGCGCAGAACACGTAGGTTTCGTGGCCGAGATAGCGGTGGCCCAGGCTGCCGGGCCACTGCTCCGGCCCGCCGATCCGCACGGCCACGTCGATGCCCTCCTCGGCCATGTCGACGAAGCGGTCGGTAAACGACAGGCTCGGCTGCAGGCCGGGATGCTGCTGAAAGAACGGCAACAGCACCGGCAGCACCTTGCGCCGGCCAAAGCTCACCGGCACATCCAGCCGCAACCGGCCGGTGGGCGCCTGGCCCTCGGCGCGCAGCACGTGCTCGGCCTCCTCCAGTTCGTCGAGCACCTTGACGCACACCCGATAGAACGCCGCGCCGGCATCGGTCAGTTCCAGCCGCCGGGTGGTCCGTGCGAACAGGCGCACGCCCAGGCGCGCCTCCAGCCGGGCAATCGCCTTGCCGACCGCTGAGCTGGTCAGGCTGAGGCGCTCGGCGGCGGCGGTGAAGCTGCCGGCGTCGGCAGCGCCAACGAAGACATCGATGCCCTTGACGCGTTCGGAGGAATGCATGCTGACCCATTACAGAAGTGATGTCCGTAATCTACGGAAAATACTCCCGATATACGACTTCAGTTCTTTCTTACCATGGTCAGCCCTCATTCCGGCCGATGCCATGCCTGCTCTCCATTCCCTTCCAGCGACCAGCCCCGCCGCCACCGGGCGCAGCGGGCTGGCGATCTTCATCCTGGCGTTTGCCGCATTCGTGATCGTCACCACCGAGTACCTGATCGTCGGTCTGCTGCCCGGCCTGGCGCGCGACATGGGCATCTCGATCTCCGCTGCCGGCCAGCTGGTGACGCTGTTCGCCTTCACGGTGATGCTGTCCGGCCCGCCGCTGACCGCCTGGCTGTCGCACCTGGACCGCAAGCGCCTGTTCGTGGCGATCCTGCTGGTGTTCGCGGTGTCCAACGCCGTGGCTGCGCTGGCGCCCAACATCTGGGTGCTGGCGGTCGCGCGCTTTCTCCCGGCGCTGGCATTGCCGGTGTTCTGGGGCACCGCCAGCGACACCGCCGGGCAACTGGCCGGCCCGCAACAGGCCGGGCAAGCGGTGTCGCGGGTGTATCTGGGCATTTCGGCGGCGCTGCTGTTCGGCATTCCGCTGGGCACGGTGGCGGCCAACAGCATCGGCTGGCGCGGCGCGTTCTGGAGTCTGGCGGCGCTGTCGCTGGCGATGGCCGCCGCGTTGGCGCTGTGGATGCCGACTGTGGCGCGCACTGAGCGGGTCAACCTGCGCCAGCAGGCCGGGATCTTCACCGAGCGCTTCTTCCTGGCCAATGTGGCGTTGTCGGTGGTGGTGTTCACCGCCATGTTCACCGCCTACACCTATCTGGCCGACCTGCTCGAACGCAACGTGGGCGTGCCGGCGGCAAACGTCGGCTGGTGGCTGATGGGGTTCGGTGCGGTCGGCCTGATCGGCAATTGGTTGGGTGGCCGGGTGGTGGACCGCTCACCGCTGCGCGCCACGGCGGTGTTCCTGCTGTTGCTCGCGTTGGGCATGGCGTTGTGCGTGCCGGCGGCCGGCACCGGCGTGCTGCTCTGTCTGACCCTGGCGGTCTGGGGCATTGCGTATACCGCGCTGTTTCCGATCAGCCAGGTGCGGGTGATGCAGTCGGTCGGCCATTCGCAGGCATTGGCCGGCACCACCAACGTGTCGGCTGCCAATGCCGGCATCGGCGTCGGCGCCATCATCGGCGGGCTGGCGATTCCGGCCTGGGGGCTGGGCAGCATTGGCTACGTCGCCGCGGCGGTCGCCGTGCTGGGGGTGGTGCTGATTCCGTTGGTGCACCGCGCCCGGCGGTGAGTGGCGCGCCTGTGGCAAGGCTGCGCCCGGGCCATCAGGGGGCACGCGCGCCACATGGCAGCGGGTGACGCGCTGATCGGCGCCGGTGGCGCATGTGCCCCGCCACCTGCGCGCCCGGCGACCTGGAGCTGCCCCGCAGCGCCCCCTGACAGCACTGCACGCCAGCCCCTGCTGAATGCCGCCAGCCCAGGCAGCGCGGGCCTTGGCGCGGCGGCTGTGGCGCGCGCATTCCCGTGTAAAATGCGCGGTCTTTGACCGGAACAATGGCGAAAGCTGCTCCACGGGCGCCCCTCTCGGGCCCGGCGTTCATTAGCCTGCTCGCACGCCTCAGCGATGTCCGCGTCGCCCAGTCCAACCACGCGCTGGCCGACCGGCTGAGCCAATGGATCGACTGGACGCGTGCAGTGGCCGTGTCCAAGGCGCTGGATGGCAAGCTGCCCGACACCGATGACCTGCCCGAGCCGCGCCCGCTCGATGCCGACGCCTGCGCCCGCGTGCGCGCCGGTCTGGCAACCAGCAGCGTGGCCGATCTGGATGCGCTGGTGGCACGCCTGCGCACCGAAGCACGTGCTGCCACCGAGGCGGGCGCGGCGCCGCCGATGCCCGACTATGCCCCGTTCCGGCAGCATTACCTGGCCATGCAGCGCGCCATGCGCACTGCCACCGGCGATCTGCGCGGGCGGCTGCGCGACCTGCTGACGCTGGTCTCCAGTGAAATGGCACGGCTGGCCGAAGTGGATGCGGTGATGGAGCTGACCCTGAGCCCGCGCGAGCAGACCCTGTTGAACACCGTGCCCAGCCTGCTCGGCGCGCATTTCGAACGCCTGCGCCATGCCGCGCAGGCGCATCACCCGCCAGGCGATGACCAGGCCGCCGCGCGCGCGGTGTCCGATGGCTGGCTGGATGTTTTTCGCAAGGACATGCAGAGCGTGTTGCTCGCCGAACTGGATGTTCGTTTTCACCCGATCGAAGGCCTGCTTGCAGCGCTTCGTACCCGCTAACTGGGACGTCATGTTCAAAACTCTTGTACACGTGTGTGTGTTTCTCGTCGGCCTGTTGGCGGTTTGCTGGGTCGGGTTCGGCTATCTGGGCTCCAATCCGTTGGGCGCCTGCATCGCCGCGGTGATCGGTACCTGCTATCTGGCCGGTGCGCTGGAGCTGTATCGCTATCGCCAGGCCAGCGCCACGCTGGACACCGCGGTGTCCGGGCTGAGCGCCGCGCCGTCGGCACTGGATGCATGGCTGGCGCAGCTGCACCCGAGCCTGCGCAATGCGGTGCGTCTGCGCATCCAGGGCGCGCGCGTGGCGTTGCCGGCGCCCGTGCTGACCCCGTACCTGGTGGGCCTGCTGGTGCTGCTGGGCATGCTCGGCACCCTGCTCGGCATGATGGCCACGCTCAAGGGCACCGGCTTTGCACTGCAGAGCGCCACCGACCTGCAGGCCATCCGCGGCTCGCTGGCCGCACCGGTGGAAGGCCTGGCGTTTGCATTCGGCACCTCCATCGCCGGCGTCGCCAGCTCGGCCATGCTGGGCCTGTTGTCGGCGCTGTGCCGGCGCGAGCGCCTGCAGGCGGTGCAGCGGCTGGACCTGAAGATCGCCGCCGAGCTGCACCCGCATTCGGAAGCGCACCAGCGTGATGAAGTGTTCAAGCTGCAGCAGCAGCAGAGCGCGTTGATGCCGGCACTGATCGACCGGATGCAGGCGCTGATGAGCAGCATCGAGCAGCACAGCATCGCGGCCGACCAGCGCCTGGCCGCGCATCAGGCCGACTTCCATGCCAGAACCGAGGCGGCGTACACGCGGCTGGCCACGTCGATGGAACAGTCGCTGCAGGCCGGCGTTGCCGACAGCGCGCGCGCGGTCGGCGCGGCATTGCAGCCGGCGATGGAAGCCACCATGGCCGGCATTGCGCGCGACACCGCCGCACTGCACGAACGCCTGACCCAGGCCGTGCAGCTGCAGCTGGACGGCATCAGCAGCGGCTTCGATCGCAGTGCGAGCAGTGCGGCCAGCCACTGGGCCAGCGCGCTTGCCGCGCAGGAACAGGCGCAGCGCGCGCTCCACACCCAGCTGCAGGACACCCTGGAGCAGGTCGCCCACCACAGCACCGCCGTGCAGGAAGGCGTGAGCACGGCCGTGCAGCAGCAGTTGCACGGGCTCAGTGCCGGCTTCCAGGACAGCGCACGCACCGCCGCCGACCAGTGGCAGGCCGCCCTGGCCGCGCAGGAGCGCGCGCAGCAGGCACTCACGGAACAAATGCAGTCACTGCTGGCGCAGGTCGATGAGCGCAGCAGCGCCGTGCAGGACAGCGTCACCCGCGCGGTGCAGCAGCAACTGAGCGCACTCGACGATGGCCTTGCACGCAGCCATGCCGCCACCGCCGCGCACTGGGCCACGGTGCTTGCCGAACAACAGCGCGCCACCCAATCGCTCAGCACCCAGCTGCAGGCCACGCTGGAACAGCTGGCCCGCCAGACCAGCGCCCTGCAGGACGGCGTGCAGCAGGCCGTGCAGCAGCAGCTGGAGGGCTTGAACAGCGGGTTCGAGACCAGCACGGCCGCGGCCGCGGCCAGCTGGACCGCTGCGGTGGCCGAGCAGCAGCGCAGCAACCACGCGCTCACGCAGGACCTGCAACATGCATTGACCGAGTTCGCCAGTACCTTCCAGGCGCGCTCCGGCGCCCTGGTCGATGCGGTGGCCACGCGCATGGACCAGTCCAGCAGCGAGGCCGCCACCGCATGGACGGACGCACTGGCACAGCAGCAGCAGGCCAGCGCTGCGCTGGCCACCCAGCACCAGGCCGCACTGGCCGCCGCCACCGCCAGCTTCGACGCACAGGCCGCATCGCTGGTGGGCACCTTGCAGCACGCGCATGGCGATCTGCAGGCCGCGCTGGAAGCGCGCGATGCGCAGCGTCTTGCCCTGTGGAGCGAGCGCTTCACCGCGATGAGCGCCACGCTCACCGCGCAATGGGAACAGACCGGCGAGCGCGTCACCCGGCAACAGCAGGCCATCTGCGACACCCTGGCCAGCACCGCCAGCGAGCTGTCCACGCAGGCGCAGGCGCAGGCCAGCGCCACCATCAGCGAGGTCTCGCGCCTGATGCAGATCGCCGCCGAAGCGCCCAAGGCCGCCGCCGACGTGGTGGCCGAGCTGCGCCAGAACCTGTCCGAGAGCATGGTGCGCGACACCGCCATGCTGGAAGAACGCACCCGCCTGCTGGCCACGCTGGACACCTTGCTCGACGCGGTCAATCACGCTTCCACCGAACAACGCCAGGCCGTGGACGCGCTGGTCACCACCTCGGCAGACCTGCTGCAACGGGTGGGCACCCAGCTCACCGAGCAGATCGGCAGCGAAACCGGCAAGCTCGGCGCAGTGGCCGCGCATGTCAGCGGCAGCGCAGTGGAAGTGGCCAGCCTGGGCGAAGCCTTCGGCGTGGCGGTGCAGCTGTTCAGCGGCGCCACCGGCGAGCTCAACGAGCGCCTGCAGCACGTGGCCACCGCACTGGATGCCTCGCTCGCGCGCAGCGATGACCAACTGGCGTACTACGTGGCGCAGGCGCGTGAGGTGGTGGACCTCAGCATGCTGTCGCAGAAGCAGATCATCGAAGAACTGCGTCAGCTCGATGGCCGCCGCAGCGATGCCGGCGCAGCGGAGCCGGCATGAGCGACGAGATCGAAAGCGACGGCGAGTCCGGCACGCCGATCTGGGCCGCCTTCGGCGACCTGATGTCGGTACTGCTGGGCGCGTTCGTGCTGATCCTGGTCGGCGTGATCGGCGTGCAGCTGCAGCTGTCCAGCCGCCTGGACCAGGAGGTCAGGCAGCGCCAGGCCGAAGCGCAGCGCCGCAAGACGCTGGAACAGGCGCTGGCCGCGCCGCTGGCCGCCGGCCGCGTGACGCTGGTGGATGGCCGCATCGGCATTCGCGGCAACGTGCTGTTTGCGTTCAACTCCGATGAATTGCAGCCGGACGGCCGCGAGGTCCTGAAGTCGCTTGCCGCCCCGTTGGCGCAGTACCTGCGCGCCCGCGAAGAGATCCTGATGGTCAGCGGCTTCACCGACGACCGCCCGGTACTGGGCGGCAACCGCCGCTATGCCGACAACTGGGAACTGTCTGCGCAGCGCGCGCTCACCGTGACCCGGGCGCTGATCGCCGACGGTGTGCCGGCCGCCTCGGTGTTCGCCGCCGCGTTCGGCGCGCAGCAACCGGTGGATTCCAACGCCGACGAAGCGCGCCGCGCCAGGAACCGCCGCGTGGAAATCGCACCGATCGCACGCCCGGCGACCGCGCGTGCGCCCTCGTCCGCAGCGCCGGCACCGGCAGCGGCCACGCGATGACCACCTCGGCGACATCCGCCTACGCGCGGCTGGCGCGCTGGCGCAACGACGGTGCCGACCAGCTCGACCCGGTGCGCTTTCATCTGATGCAGGCATTGGCCGCACGCGCGCAGACGCAGACCGATGCGGTGCGTGCGGTGCTGGAAGACAGGCTGGATGCATTGGTCGATGCATATGCGGCCACGCTGAAGGATGCGGCGCGTCGTCGTGCCACCGGCCCTGCCGATCCAGGTGCCTTGCAACGCAGTGCCCTGCGCGCGGTGACCGACCAGCTGGCAGGCCATGCCGCCTTGATGGAAGTGGACAGCAGAAAGACCGCAGCGCCCGATGCGCAGCTGTTCCCGGAACTGCCGGCGCTGGACGATTTCCGCCGTACCTGGACCACCGTGCGCACTGCCAGCCAGGTGCGGCAGTCGCTGCAGGATGCGCCCAAGGACGCCGGCCCGCTCAATTCCAGCGTACTGGTGCACCGCTGCATCACCCTGATGCGCGAACGCTCGCCCGGCTATCTGCAGCACTTCCTCGGCTATGTGGACGCGCTGTCGTGGCTGGAGCAGATGCAAAGCGGCGGCGTACTGGCCGATGACGCGGCCGCGCCGCTGCCAGCGCCCAGGAAGCGCAGCCGCAGCGGCACCACCAAGCGGCGCAGCCCGGCGTAAGTTTGTGCGCGGTGCGGCAGCCCGTGGTGGGCGATCCGCTTGCTCATCGAGCACGGCCGGGTGTTCATCCTGCGCGCACTGCGCGCCATCTTGCGCATGCAGCCTGCGGCAGGCTTCGCCAACACCGCGCTGCACAGCGCGTGCAGCGCGGCATGGTCCTACGACGCCGGCTCGGCGATGGCATCGAAGCGCGGCGCGCGCTCGAAGTCCGCGCGCGTAAACGGGCGGTCGCGGAACAGGTAACCGTAGTAGAACGTGCGCAACCGCTGATGGTAGGCGCGGATGCGGTCCTGGTAGGCCAGTTGTGCACGCAGGTCGGTCTGCGCCAGCCGCGTCAACGCGGCCTGCAGCGCCACCGGCGGCAGCACCATGGCGGCACGCTGCGCGAGCGCTTCGCGACGCACCAGCCCCTGGCGGTACGCGGCCACCTGCGTGGCCACCTGCTGGTCGCCGTTTTCGTGGAAGGCGAAATACCACTTGTAGTGGAAGGCGTCGGTCAACGGCGCCGAATCGGCCCACTGCGGGTTGCGCGCGTAGAAGCGCTGCATGGTGGCCTGGCGCGGAATATCCCAGGCGTGGTTGACCGCCTCGCGCTGCAATCGTGCGATCTCGGTGCCCTGGGTGACCGGTACCGCCTCGTTGATCGCCACATGCGCCAGCGCCGGTGCCACCAGGGCCAGCAGCACCCAGCAGGTGGCCAGTGCCGTGGCATGCGCGGCGGGCCGCCAGCGCAGGCGGCCCACCACCACCGCCAGCAGTACCCAGAACAGCAGGTACGCGCAGGTCAGCGCCAGCACGGCCAGTTGCTGCAGCAGCGGTACGCCGCTGACGCCGGCGGCAATGAAGAACGGCACGGCCAGGCACAGCAGTACCGCCAATGCACGCACCGTCACCCGTCGCATCCACACCCTGGCGCCGGCACCCGGCAGCGCCGCCAGCATGCGCGCGCGCCCTGCCTCGCGCTCGCCGGAACGCAGGTCGAACAGCAGCGCAATCACGAACAGCGGCAGCAGGAACACCAGGACGAACGCGTAGTCGAAGCGGCCGGCCAGCGCCAGCTCGGGGTTGTAACTGTCGCCATCGTAGATCTGCGCCTCCAGCCCCAGCGCGCGCACGCGCAGGATGTACGGCGCCACATCGCGCATGCCCACCGCAGCGAATGCCAGCGGCGCGGGCGCATCCCAGGTCGGGTGAAAACTGTAGTAGGCCGCGCTGCCGGCATCGTTGCTGCGCGCGACATAGGCGGCCACCGCCGCGGTGTCTTCCTGCTGCAGCGCTGCAATGCGTGCGATGTTGGCGCGCTGCGCAGCGATGACGTGCTGCCCGGACAGCAGGCTGCACACGGTCAACAGCGCAAGCAGCACCAGGCCGGCCGCTGCAGCGCGCGCGCGCAGCAGCAACAGCAGTTCGTATTTCCATAGCAGCATCAGCGCGTCACTCCCACACGTCGGCCGGCGACGACCAGCATGCACAGCGCCACCAGCAACCACGCCCCGATCAGTCCCAGCGGGATGCGCGTCGCGCCGATCACCTCGTCGGTGGACGCCGGCACGAACGCGAATACCGGAATCGCATGCCAGTGCGCTGCGGAAATGCGCTTGCGCCGGTCCGCACCGGCATCCTGCGCGGTGTCGTCGGCCATGCGCACCGCATCGGCCTGCAACTGGTTGAGCTGTTGCACCAGCGTGTAGCGATAGCGCTCGGCCTGCGCCAGAAAGTGCGCGTGCGCGCGCAGATCGGTGCGTGCCAACGCCATCGACACCTCGCGCAGCGCCACCGTCGGGCTCAGCACCGCGAAGCTGCGCACCAGCAGGTTCTGGTCCTGCTGGATGCGGGCATCGCGCGCGGCGTAGCGTTCGAACAGGCTGGCGCTGAGCCGCTCGCCTTCCAGTGCGAGCAGGCCCTTGTAATTGACCGGCAGGTCTTCCACGCGCTGGACACCGTAGCGGCGCAGCACCTGCTGCTTGAACTGAGCAAAGTGCGGGTCATCCGGGTTATGGCTGTCCCCGAGCGTGCGCAGATCGCGCTGGATGGCCACATCGGTTTCCAGCCGCGTGGGCAGCCGGTACGCCGCACTGGCCACATCCGGCGCCACCCGCGGCACCAGCACGGCCAGCCACACCCACAGCGCCAGCGACACCAGCAGCGCATCGCGCCCGCGCCGGCACAGCATCGAGACCGCCAGCACCAACGCGCACCACAGCAGCAGATACGCCGCATACGCCAGCACCAGCAGCGCCACCGGCCCGGCCTGGCCGGGCACCAGGGCAATCGGTATCAGGCCGACCAGCGCCGGCAGCAGGCAGGCCCCGGCCACCGCAGCCAGTGCCAGATACTTGCCGCCAAGCAATTGCCGGCGCGTGGTGCCCTGCAACAGCAACACGCGCAGCGTGCCGGCCTCCTGTTCGCGCGCCACCGCGCCATAGCCCAGGAACACCAGCAGCAACGGTGCCAGTACCTGCAACACGAACGCCGGGGTCAGTTGGCCAAACCGCACCAGCAACGAACTCTGACGTACGTCGCCGAAGTTGGCGGTGTTCTGGCGATGGCCTTCCAGGAACATGCTGTTGCCGGTGAACGCATCCACGCCCGCATCGAAGGCGGCCAGCGCCGGCAACGGGCGATAGATGAAGTGGCCGTAATGCACCACGCGATGCGGATGCCGGTCCGGCTGGGCCTCGAAGGCCTGCTGCGCGGCCTGTTGCTGACGTGCGCGGAACTCGGTGACCTGGCGCTGGTGATGCGCGGCAGTCAGCGTGGCCGCCAGCGTCAGCAGCATCAGCAACACCACGCCGATGGCGGCGGAGCGATTGCGTGCCATGAAGCGCAGTTCTTCGCGGGCGACCAACCACACCGCCCTCATGCGCGGCGGCTCATGCAGCGTGATCCTGCGGACGCGCAAAGCGCGCATGTAGGGAGCGCACATCGAACCCGCTGTCGCCGGCGCCGATCTGCTCGGCAATGCGCCCGTCTTCGAGAAAACCGATGCGGTCTGCAACGTCGACCGCGCCGAGCAGATCGTGCGTGACCATCAACACCGCACCGCCACGTTCGCGCACGCCGCCGACCAGGCGGTTGAAGTCGGCAATGGCGCGCGGGTCCAGCCCGGAGGTGGGCTCATCCAGCAGCAGCACCGGGACCTGGCGCAAGCTGGCGACGGCGATGGCCACCTTCTGGCGCATGCCCTTGGAGAACCCGGCCAGGCGCTGCGCCCACGCCTCGCGCTGCAGGCCTGCGGCGGCAAATGCCTGGCCGATCTCGGCATGGGCGCAGCGCTGCCCGGCCAGTGCGAGCAGGTAGTCGGCGTTTTCCATGGCACTGAGATGCTCATAGAGCGCCACGTTTTCCGGCAGATAAGCCAGCCGCGCACGTGCCTTGCCGGGCGCGGACACCGGGTCGACACCATCCACCAGCAGCGTTCCCGATGCTGGTTTCACAAAGCCCAGCAAGGCAGACAAGGTCGAGGACTTGCCGGCACCGTTGCCACCGAGCAAGGCGTAGACGCTGCCGGCGGCGACCTGAAGCGTGAGGCCTCGCAGCACGGCACGTCCGCGGTAGGCGACGTGCAGGTTGTCGATCGAGATCGCCGGCGCTGGCTGTGGAGATGGGGACATCGTGCCGATCATGGGTAAAATGATACGTTATCACATTCCCGGCCCAGGCCTGAGATGCCCGGCCGCGCGCGACGCCCGCATGGCCTTGCGCAGGCTGCAGCGGACCGTCGCGACCAGTGCCGCGCCCGTCACTCGACACTGGCGGCAGACCGCACGGCCACCGCCTTCATCAGCCCCATCACTGTCACCACCTCCACACGAGATTGCGCACGCCACATGAGTTCCGATCCACGCACTTGCCCCGACTCCACGCACGCCGGTCACCGCGTCGCCTCGCCCTGCTCCCCGCGCCCCGGCTTTCACCGCACGACACGTGCCGCCTCTGCCTGCCTGCTCGCGGCCGCATGTCTTGCTGCAGCGCCGCTTGGCGCACAGCCACTGGAAACCACTGCCCTGTTGCCGCCAGTGCGCGCCTGGCATGGGGCGAGCGAGGCGTTGATCGCCGGTCCAGCCGATCCGTGGATCACGCCGGCCGAGCGCAGCGATTTCGTCAGCACGCCCAGCTACGAAGAAACGCGTGCGTGGTTGCAGCGCCTGGTCGCGGCCTCGCCGCTGCTGTCGCTTGAAGTATTCGGCAAGACCAGCGAAGGGCGCGACCTGCTGCTGGTGCGCGCGCGCAAGGGCGAGCCGGGCAAACCGGTGGTGCTGGCGCAGGCCGGCATCCATGGCGGCGAGATCGATGGCAAGGACGCCGGGCTGATGCTGCTGCGCGACATCGCCCAACGCGGCAAGGACGATCTACTGGATGCGGTGGACTTCGTGTTCGTGCCCATCCTCAACAGCGACGGCCACGAACAACGCGGCCCGCTGGTCGGCGCCGCATTGCGTGGCCCGCAACAGATGGGCTGGAACACCACCACGCGCGGCATCAACCTCAATCGCGATTATCTCAACCTGGAGGCGCCGGAGACGCGCGCGATGGTCACGTTGCTGCACACGCTTGACCCCGCGCTGTACATCGACCTGCATGTCAGCGGCGGGCTCGATCATCAGTACGACATCACCTTTACCTTCGCCGGTTGGGGCACATATGCACGTTCGCGCGCCACTGCCGGCTGGCTGCAGCAACGCTTCACGCCGGCCGTCAACGCCGCGCTGCGCAACCAGGGCCACACACCTGCGATCTACCCCAGCCTGATCGACGAAGATGCGCCGCGCTCGGGCCTGCGCTATTCGCCGGAAGGCCCGCGTTACTCCACCGGCTACGGCGATTTCGCCGGCATTCCCACCGTGCTGGTGGAAAACCACCGGCTGAAGTCGTACCGGCAGCGCGTGCTCGGCGACTACGTCCTGCTCGAAGAAGCGTTGCGCCTGGTCGGTCGCGATGCAAACAAGATCGCTGCCGCCAAGCGGGCCGATCGTGCCGCACGTCCGCAGGAATTGATGGTGGCCTGGGAACGCCTGCCGCAGCCGATCGACCACATCGCGTTCAAGGGCGTGACCTATACCCGCGCGCCGTCGCCGGTCTCCGGCCGGCAGGAATTGCGCTGGGAAGGCCGCGATGAAACCTGGACGATGCCGGTGATCGGTTACCGCCAGACGCAGGCGGTGCAGTATCCGGTGGCCTGGTGGATTCCCCCCGGCTACGACGACGTGCTTGCGTTGCTCGACACGCATGGCATCCAGTACGAACGTCTGCAGCAGCCGCGCCAGCACACGGTGCAGCAGATTCGCATCACCAATACCAGTACCGACGCCACCAGCAAGCAGGTCGCGCGCACAGACAGCGTGGACGAGCTCCTTCCTGCCGGCAGCATCCGCGTGCCCGCCGATCAATCGATGCGCATGTTGGCCGCCGCATTGCTGGAGCCGCTCAGCAGCGATTCCCTGCTGGCCAGCGGACGGTTCCGCAACGCCGGCAGCCCCGACAGCGGGCTATACGGCGCCGAGCTGGTGGACTTTACCGAACGCCTGTTGCGCAGCGACGCCGCATTACGCCGCGAATTCGAGCACAAGCTGGCCAGCGATGCTGCGTTCCGCGCAGATGGCGATGCGCGACTGCAGTGGATCTACGCACGCTCACCCTACGCGGCGATCACTGGCTGGCGGTATCCGGTGCGGCGCGAAGTGACGCAATAGCGCCGCGCCTATGCGCAGCGCTTATCGCAGAGCGGGCGCCATCGGCGGCGCATGCTCGGCCATCAGCGCAATCACCCAATCGATGAACACCCGCAATTTTGCGCTGACGTGGCGGTTGGGCGGGAACGCAATCGACAAGGGCATCGGCTCCAGTTGCCAGTCTGCAAAGATCGGAACCAGCTCGCCGCTGGCGACATGCGCGTTGGCCATGTACACCGGCAGCCACAGCACGCCCATTCCCGCCAGCCCGGCGGCGAGATACGCATTGCCATCGTCGGCGGCCACAACGTGCCGCCCGTGGACGCGCACCGCGTCGTCGCCCCGCTGCATCACATAGGGAACCGTCGTGGTAGTGCCCCAGCGCATGAAGCCGACGCAGCGATGCCGGGTGTTTTCCAGCTCGGACGGATGGGTGGGCATGCCCAGCCGCTGCAGATACGCGGGCGCGGCGTAGACGCCGGCCTGCAGGTCGGCCACGTGGCGCGCGATCAACGACTGGTCGGTGATGGTGCCCCCGCGTATCACGCAATCCACGTTCTCGCCGATCAGGTCCACGCGACGGTCGCTGACGCCCATGTCCAGCTGGATATCCGGATAGCGCGCATGAAAGGCCGGCACCGCCGGCATCAGGATCAGCCGCGCCAACGGGCTGGGCACATCCACGCGCAGGCGCCCGCGCGGCAGTGTCGAGGCATCGGACAGGCTGGTTTCCGCGTCGTCCATGTCGGCCAGCAGGCGCACCACGCGGTCATAGTAGGCCGCGCCATCGGCGGTCACCTGCACCCGGCGCGTGGTGCGGTGGAGCAGGGTCACCCGCAGGCGCGCTTCGAGCTGCTGCACCAGCTGGGTGACGCTGGCCCGGCTCATTTGCAGCGTGTCTGCGGCCTTGGTGAAACTGCCGGCCTCTACCACCCGCGCAAACGCCTGCATCGCATCGAACCGATCCATCGCCACTCCCGCACCCAGATTGTTTGGATTCTACAAACAGTGTTGGTCAAGGCTGCGGATTTATCGCACGCGGCCACGCGTTTAGGGTGGAGCTCCGTTCTGTCGCACTTCGAAGGAGACCTCCATGGCCACACGTGACGTTGTTTTACCGCCGGGCCGCCACGCCTTGTATGAGCGCCATCGCTATTCGCCGGCGGTACGTGCCGATGGCCTGCTCTTCGTCGCCGGCCAGGTCGGCAGCCGCGAAGACGGCTCGCCCGAGCCCGACCTGGACGCGGAGATCGCGCGCGCCTTCAGCAATCTGGACGCCATCCTCAGCGCGGCCGGCTGCACCTCGCAGGACGTGGTGGATGTCACCTTGTTCATGGTCGATCCCGAGGTGGTGTTCGACGCTGCCTGGAACCGGTGGGCCGATTACTGGGGCCCGGCCCCCTACCCCACCGTCACCGCCGTGGGGGTGACCTGGCTGGCCGGCTTCCGGTTCGAGATCAAGGTGGTCGTCAAGTCGCCGGCGACCGATCACGCGTCGGCTGCCTGATCCCGGCGTGGGCTCCCACGCCATGATGGCAACGAGCTGACGGCCGTCGAGCACCAAGCGGGTGACCGCGACGATGCCAGCGACGCGGATGACTCCCGCTGGCCGACCACCACACGACAACGCCACGCCCACGCGTGGCGTTGTCGTATGCGTCAGGCCAGCGCGCAGGGCACGCGTGGTAGCGCCGTGCGCCCGCGATCTTCAACTCCTGCGCCATCGGCTGCGCTCAACATCGAAGCGGTGCCGGACAAAAACGTCCATCCACCCGTGGCGATTGGGTAATCCAGGCATTCCGATAGCGCCGGGCTATCGTTCATTTCCGTACTGTCTCCGGCGAATTAACCGTTTCTTAAATTCGTAAAAAACTCGCTAAAGCGATGCCAGAGGCGGCCGCTACCGGGGATCAGCGCCACCAGATGCGCATCGCCGTTCTGCCCGCTGCGCTCCTGGCGCGGCGTCCATCATCTTCCTAGCGAGACCGCAATGAACCTGACCGTCAAACTGCTCAGTGGCGCCATCGCCCTGGCCTC
This sequence comes from Xanthomonas sp. NCPPB 1068, assembly GCF_041479385.2. NCBI lineage: Bacteria > Pseudomonadati > Pseudomonadota > Gammaproteobacteria > Lysobacterales > Lysobacteraceae > Xanthomonas > Xanthomonas sp. NCPPB 1068. Next base: position 4,173,353 of record NZ_CM192986.1, read on the forward strand.
GTCGACCTGCGCCTACGCGCAGGAGGACTCGATGTTTTCCTTCAGCGGCTTCGGCACGCTGGGCGTGGTGCACTCGACGGAGGATCAGGCCGACTTCACGCCCGACATCCAGACCGTGGAAGGCGTTGGCGCAAGCCACTCCACCTCCGCCCGCCCGGACTCGCGCATCGCCGGCCAGGTCAATGCCAACTTCACCGACAACTTCACCGGCGTGCTGCAGGTGACCAGCGAATACGCCGAGCGCGCCGACTACGCGCCCAAGGTGACCCTGGCCCACGTGAAGTACCAGTTCGGCCCGCAGTTCGCCGCCCGCCTGGGCCGCATCACCGCGCCGTTGTACATGCTCTCCGAATACCAGCGCGTGGGCTATGCCACCCCGTGGGTGCGCCCGCCGTACGAGGTCTACAACTACCTGCTGCCGATGGACGGCATCGAAGGCGTGTACACCATCAATGCCGGCGAAAGCGTGGTCAGCGTGCAGGGCTTCTACGGCCGCATCAATTCCAAGAAGGCCGACGTGTACGCCATGCGCGGCCTGGCCCTGGGCCTGGAATCGGGTGCATCGACCTTCCGTGCGGCCTACATCGTCGGCACCACCGACTTCGATTCGCCGTCGCTGGACCGCCTGTTCACCGCCTACCAGCGCATCAACCCGGCGCTGGCCAATCGCCTGACCACCTATGGCGTGGACGGCAGCTTCGCCAGCGTGGGCTACGCCTACGACCCGGGCAACTGGTTCCTGCGCACCGAAGTGATCCAGGCCGATTACTCGCCCTCGCTCAACGGCAAGACCACCTCCGGTTACCTCAGCGTCGGCGGCCGGTTCGGCACGCTGACCCCGTCGGTCACCTTCGGCAGCGTCGATCGCAAGGCCTCGCGCATCGCCCCGGGCCAGGACCCGGTCGGCATCATGACCCGTGCGCTGGCGCAGGCCGAAAGCGGCCGTCACAGCGTCACCGCCTCGCTGCGTTGGGATGCGCGCGAGAGCATGGCGTTCAAGCTGCAGGCCAGCCATATCAACAACAACGCCGGCTCGTTCGGCTCGTTGAACAACATCCAGCCGGGCTTCCGTCCGGGCGGCAGCTACAACCTGCTGTCGGCGTCCGTCGACTTCGTGTTCTAAGGGAGCCCCCATGAAACTTTCCAAGTATTCCGCAGGCTGCGCGCTTGCGCTGTTGTCGCTGGTTGCATTCTCGGCCAACGCCGACGTGGTGGTGGTGATGGCGGCCAAGGGCGGCCCGGACAGCCTGAGCGCGGCGCAGGTCTCGCAGATCTTCCTGGCCAAGTCCAACAGTCTGCCCGGCGGCGGCGCAGCGGTGCCGATCGACCAGGAAGAAGGTGCCGCCACGCGCGATGAGTTCTACAAGAAGGTCGCCTCGCGCGATGCGGCGCAGCTGAAGTCGTACTGGTCGCAGCTGATGTTCACCGGCAAGGCGCAACGCCCCAAGCGCGTCAGCGGCGACGACGCGGTCAAGAAGGCCGTGGCGGCCACGCCGGGCGCGATCGGCTACATCAGTGCCGCAGCCGTGGACGCCAGCGTCAAGGTCGTCCTGAAGCCGTGACCCGCCACCTGCTCGAGAGCCCTCTCATGAGACGCATTCTGTCGCTACCGTTGTTCTGGAAAATCCTGATGCCGGCAGCGGTGGCAATCATTTGCCTATCGGGCTATGTGGCTTTCAGCACGCTGGTGTTTCATCGCAACAACGACCGCCTGGAAGCGGTGCGCGACGTGCATTTCCCGATGCTCGACGCGATGACGCGCAATGTGGCCGCGCTGGACAAGCTCATCAGCGGGCTCAATGGCGCGGCCGCCGCAGGCGATGCGGACATGTTGGCGGCCACCAAACCGGTGGCCGACGACATCCACAGCTCCTACGTGAAACTGCAAAAATCCGACCCGGCCAACGCGCAGGAACTGGCACGCCTGGGCAAGCAGTTCGATCAGTACTACAGCCTGGCGCATGGCGTGGCCGCGGCGTTCGTGGAGCAACGTGAACCCGATGCCGCGCAGATGAGCGCCATGGCGCCGGCGCTGGAGACCTATCGCACCACGCTCACCGCCATGCAGAAGCGCGCCGATGCGCGCTTTCGCGGCACCGTGCAGGAAGCGGTGGACAGTTCGGTCACCGCCAGCATGACCGGCCTGCTGCTGGGCCTGGTCGGCGCGGTGGTGTGCATCGCGTTCGGCTGGATCGTGGCGCGTGCCATCACCCAGCCGCTCAACCGCGCGGTGGGCATTGCGCATGCGGTGTCGTCGGGCCGGCTGGACAACGCCATCTCGATCGACCGCAATGACGAGGTCGGCCAGCTGTTGCAGGCCATGGACAGCATGCAGCGCCAGCTGCGTCGCGTGATCCAGGCGCAAACCGACATGGGCGACAAGCACGAGGCCGGCATCGTCAGCCACCGCATCGCCGAGCAGGAGTTCCCCGGCGAGTTCGGCACCATGGTGCGCGCCAGCAACACGCTGGTGTCCAGCCATATCGCGGTCACCATGCAGATCGTGGCATTGACCGAGCGCTATGCGGCCGGCGACCTGTCGCAGCAACTGGAGGCATTGCCGGGCGAGAAGGCGGTGATCAGCCAGTCGATCAACGACGTGCGGGCCAGCCTGCTGTCGATCAATGGCGAGATCAAGCGCCTGGCGGCGGCCGCGGCGGCGGGCGACTTCAGCGCGCGTGGCGACGAGACCGCGTTCGAGTACGACTTCCGCCAGATCGTGGTGGACCTCAACCACCTGATGGGCACCTCCGACAAGAGCCTGGGTGCGTTGTCGCAGGTACTGCAGGCGATCGCCAACGGCGACCTGACCACGCGCATGCACGGCAACTTCGCCGGTGTGTTCGCGCGCATGCGCGACGATGCCAATACCACGGTGGAGCGCCTGACCGACATCGTCGCGCGCATCCAGCAGTCGTCGGCGGAAATCGATACCGCTGCCGGCGAGATTGCCGCCGGCAATCAGGACCTGTCGCGGCGCACCGAGCAGCAGGCAGCCAACCTGGAAGAAACCGCTGCCTCGATGGAAGAGCTCACCTCCACCGTCAAGCAGAACGCCGAACACGCGCATCAGGCCAACGAACTGGCACGTAGCGCCGCCGGCGTGGCGTCGAAGGGTGGCGAGGTGGTGAGCCAGGTGGTCGGCACCATGAGCGGCATCGAAGCGTCGTCGAAGAAGATCGCCGAGATCATCTCCGTCATCGATGGCATTGCCTTCCAGACCAACATCCTGGCCCTGAACGCGGCGGTGGAAGCGGCGCGCGCCGGCGAACAGGGCCGTGGCTTCGCGGTGGTGGCCAGCGAAGTGCGCACGCTGGCACAGCGCTCCTCCGGCGCCGCCAAGGAGATCAAGGAATTGATCGACGCCTCGGTGGGCAAGGTGGCCGAAGGCTCGGCGCTGGTGCACAAGGCCGGCACCACCATGACCGAGATCGTGGCCAGCGTGAATCGCGTCACCGACATCATGGGGCAGATCACCGCAGCCTCCAGCGAGCAGTCGGCCGGCATCGAGCAGGTCAATCAGACCGTCATCCAGATGGACGAAACCACCCAGCAGAACGCGGCATTGGTGGAAGAGGCCATGGCCGCCGCCCGCGCGATGGAAAAGCAGTCCAGCACCCTCACCCAGCTGGTGTCGTTGTTCCAGCTGGACGCGGCAACCCAACAAGAACGTGCGCTCGAAGAAGTCGCATAGCAGATCGCGATCCGCCGTGCGGATCGTTTCGCTGGATCGTCAACGACCCCCTGCTGCATCGATGCAGCAGGGGGTTTTTTTGTACGCTGGATGACGACCGCGCGGGCGACCGCAGCGACCGGGGCTGCGTAGCCTGAGGGAGCCGTTTGGCAAGTGCATAGCGCAGGCCCGGCAGGCAGGCGCGGCGACGAGGCACGACGCCGGTTAGGACCTACGCCATTCGACGTGACACGACGTCACCCGCATGCGCGGCAGTTGCGCAATGACCGGCAGCATCGCGACGATGCACCCATCCCGGCACATCGCTGGATGCCAAGTGCGTCACAGCCTGGCACTGCGGCGCGCCTGGCGCAGGTGTGTTGTCACGTTCGTCACACGCAAGCAACATTGGCATGCGATAGCTGTCGCGCTCGCTAGGGGACGGGCGAGCCATTGACCTCTCTCAGCGCACTGCGCATCACGTCGGTCTGCTCCTGGCACATCGGCGGCGGCGTCGTGCGTCCGACCGATTCGAAGGAGATTTGCCGCATGCGTTTCAGGACCCTGTTTGCCGTCGTGCTTCTTACCGCGTTCAGTGCCGTTGCCCAGGCACAGGTCGTCACGCTCAACAAAGGCGGTTACACGCTGCGTTACGACTGTACCAACCACACCACGCTGCGCTACGAATACGTGCTGCAAGCCGATACCGGCTCGGCCGCGCGCCCGTCCGGCTTCAATCTGGACACCGAGCTGCCCAGCGGCTGCGCCGGCCAGACCTCCACCGCCTCCTACGCCAGCGTGCGCAGCGGCTACGACCGCGGCCATCTGGTGACCTCCAACCACATGGACTACAACGCCACCTACATCCGTCGCGCCAACCTGATGTCCAACATCGTGCCGCAGGTGGCCAGCTTCAACCAGGGCATCTGGGTGCGCGCCGAAAACGTCGCCGAGTGCTACCGCGATATCGCCAGCGTGCAGGTCTATGGCGGGGTGATCTACAGCGACACCAGCAACGACTACTTCCTGACCAGCCACGGCATCCGCACCCCGGATTTCTTCTGGAAGACCATCATCACCGCCAACCCGGGCGGCGGCACGCGCGCCATCAGCTGGCTGATTCCCAATCGCGAAAATCTCGGCTCGCTGGACAGCTACATCGTCAGCATCGACGAACTCGAAGACCTGTACGGCGCCAGCACCATCGGCATCACCGCGCCGGCCGCCGTCAAGGCCATGCTGCCTGCCACCACCTGGCCGCAGCCGAGCAACTGCGACCTGGGCTGAGCCGCCCTGCATCCACGCCACTGCACCCAGCCCGGCATGCGCCGGGTTGGGTCATGCGCCATCGCGTGCGGCAAACCATGCGGCGTAGGGCGTGTTCCTGACCAGATGCCGATTGAGATCGTCGGCACCGTCGGTCCACCACACCGGGCCGCGTTCTCCCAGAGCCACCTTGGCAGCATCGACCCGGCGACGTGCCGCCGTCAGGGCGTGTGCATCGTCAGCGCGTTTGGCCGCCTTGACCGCGCGCCGCGCGTCCATCAACTCGCTCACCAGCGCCGCACGGGCCTCTTCGCTTAGATGCGGATTGGCCGTCCGCCAGAGCCGGCCACGCACGATGAGATAGCGCCCGTCCGGTGTGACCAGCGGCACGTCGGTCGTGCTCATTGCGGTGTCCGGGACACGGCGGTCGGCGTGCCTGCTCAGGCAACCGGTGCGAAGCGCGGGCGCATGGCGCCATCCACGTTCACCTGTTCCAGAAACATCGCATACGGCCTGACCCACAGGCCAACGTCGTTGTCCAACGGCCGGTACAGCACCAGCGGTTCCAGTGTCTCGCTGCTACGCACCACACCCAGCACCTCGTAGCGGCCGCCCTTGAAGTGGCGATATTCGCCCAGTGCAATAGTCGGTAGCGGTGGGAGTGTCTGCATGGTCGTCAGCGCAAGCGAGGGCTGTGGAGTGTAGGCCGGGTGGCGGCTGCTGACGAGCTGGCGCGCGCGCATGCGCCGATCGTCGTTCACCTGCAGCATGGACTGCGTCGCCAGGCGACGCCGCAGCGGTGCCGCAGCGGTGCCGCATCTTCGTTCCAGTGGCCCAACGAAGTCATGACGGCCGTGGCACCGGCACACATACCACCGGGCAGGCATCCACCGCACCTGCAGGCGTGCGCACCCGGACCGGGCACGCACGCGGCTCCGGATGCCGCGACGCGGCACCTGGAGCGGCGTCTGCGGTGCCTATTCGTCTTCGTCCTCGTCGACGTCGTCTTCGATGCCATCGTCGTCGTCGATCTCGCTGTCCTGGGCAGGGCCATCCTGCAGCAGGTCTTCGTTCTTGCCCGGCGCCTTGACGCCATTGGGCGGGGTGGGGTCGTCGATCCGTGTCGCGCCGCTGTCTTGGGTACGCATGCTGCTCTCCTGCGGCAGAAGGCCGCGCAGCCACCTTCCCCCCGCCGCCGTGATGTGGACGTGTGCCGTGCGCATACGCAGCGCGCAGGCACGCATGGCCGTCACAACGCAGCCGCCTGGTGAACCAGCGCCATCAGGCGATGCCCGCACATCCGGCCGGCGCACGCACCCGGCCGGTCACGACAGCCGCAGCCTCGCGTTACGCAACGCGTCGGCAGGCTGCACGCGTCTGCGGCTGAACTGCGTCATCGCGCCGCAGGCCCGCCCTGCATCTGCGCGTCAGCTGCCTGCGTAGAGAGGGGACACTCATCGGGACACCCACCATGCCGAGCCTGCACCGTGATCTGGAAGACCTGCTCGCCGCCTGGAAGGCGGAAGCGCGCACCTTTGATGCCTGCGACATGCCCGCCTCTGCCCTGGCCTTGCGCGACTGCCATCGCCGGCTCTCGGCATTGCTGGGCAGCCACAGCGCGCACCCGCCAACGGCCGACGTGGCCGTGACTGCCCACGCGCAGCCCACCACCACGCTGTAATCAGGCACGGCGGGTGGCGCCGGCCGAGGCGACCTGCCCTGGCGCGGTCGGCGGTCTCACCCCACCGGGCACAGCGGTGTTTCGCCGGGCCGTAACGTCAGCACACGCACACCGGTGCGCGTGACCGCCACGGTATGTTCAAACTGCGCCGACAGCTTGCCGTCGCGCGTGTACACCGGCCACTGGTCCGGCTGCGAGCGGATCGCCGCGCGTCCCTGATTGATCATCGGCTCGATGGTGAACACCATGCCCTCCTGCATGTGCAGGCCGGTGCCCGGGTGGCTGTCATGCAGGATCTGCGGCTCTTCGTGCATCTGCCGCCCGATGCCGTGCCCGCAGTAGTCCTTGACCACGCTGTAACCGTGCTCGTGCGCATGCCGGGCAATGGCATGCCCGATATCGCCCACGCGCGCGCCCGGCCGCACCGCGGCAATGCCCTTCCACATCGCCCGGTACGCTGTGTGCACCAGCCGCCTGGCGGCATAGGACACCTCGCCCACCAGATAGGTGGTGCTGGAGTCGGCGATGAATCCGTGCTTTTCCAGCGTGATATCCAGGTTGACGATCTGCCCGCTGCGCAACACGTCATCGGCCGATGGCACACCGTGGCAGACCACATCGTCGATCGACGCGTTGAGCACGTACTCGAAGCCGTATTGGCCCTTGCTGGCGGGCCGCGCACCCAGCTCCTGCACGATCATGCGCTCGACCAGCGCATTGAGTTCCAGCGTGCTGCGTCCTTCCAGCGGCACCTGGTCCAGCGCATGAAACACCTGCGCCAGCAGCTGGCCGGCCGTGGCCATCGCTGCGACCTCTTCCGGCTGCTTGATCATGCCCGCCCAGGCTTCAAAACCTGCGGCTTCAAGGCCTGTGGCCGCACCCCTGCCGCGCGCAACTCCTGCGCCACGATGTCCTGGAACGACATCGCCGGATGCATCTCGCACAGCATGCCGACCTTGATCCAGAAATTGGCCTGCGCATTGATCGACCGGCTGCTCACCGTACAGGCGCGGCGCAGTTGGTCATGCAGCTCGTCGTCGATATTGACGATGCCCATCGGTAATCTCCTGATCGTGAATATACGCAACGTATATGAAACATATATTCGCAGCAAGCAGCCGCTAGCGAGCGTCGCTTCGGCCGCGCTCCCTGGCATCAGACAGGACACTGCAAAAACTCAGCATCGCCACACGCCACCTACTGCGCGTCACTCCGGTGGGCACAACCTAACTGGCTCGATGAACACTCATCGTCTCGAGGTGCGCTCATCATCGAGCGTGCCCATGACTTCTTTGTCGGCAACCGCCTCACGCTGGCGTGTCTGGTAGTTGTCCGCGGCCACCGTCGGCTTCAATGAACCCAGCAGCACGCCGCGCAACAGGTCCGCATAGCTGCGGTATTCGGACGCGCGGTCGGCATACATTGCCGCCACCGAGGGTTGGCGCCGGCCATCCTTGCTGGCCAACCGCGTCACCAGATCGACACGCTCCTCGATCACGCGCAACGCCACCCGCAAGGCCTCGTCCACCGCGCCTTCCTTTTCCATTTCCAGCGCCTGCGCAGAATACGCATGCCCCACCTGGCACCTGAAACGCAGCCCGCCGTCACCTGCGATCTGGCTCAGCACGCCGCCACAGGCCGGGCAACTCAGCGTGGAGGGAGATGCGATCTGTGCGATCAATTCTCCTGTCGACGGCCGGCCGAGCGCGATATCCACCTCCAGCGTCAGCGCACCCAGATCGGCCTGGTTCGGCGACGGGCGCTGCTGCAGCAATTGCACGATGGCCTCTGCCAATCCCGCGCCGCAGGCAATGCGATCGGGCCTCAGCCGCTGCAGGGCGGCACGCGGCATTTCATCGGCATCGGCGTCGGCCGGATCCTGCACGATCACCGCACCACCGCAGGCCTGGATCGCCTCCAGCCCGGCGGCGCCATCGCCCAGCATGCCGGACAGCAACACCCCCACCACGCGCGGGCCAAACGCGAGCGCGGCCGACCGGAACAACGCATCGATGGCCGGACGCGACATGTTCTCGCGCGGCCCCACACCCAGGGCAAGGCGCTCACCGTTGAGCATCAAATGCCGATCCGGCACCGCCACATAGATGTGCCCTGGCAGCAGTGCCTGCCCGTCTTCGGCCACGTGTACGGCGAACTGCGGTGCGGCGCGACGCACCACGCTGTCCATGCCATCGCCGCGCGCAGACAGATGCATGACGATCAGGATCGACGCGGGCAGATCGTGCGGCAGCTCGCCCAGAAACGCGCGCAGTGCCGCGCCACTGCCCGCAGAGCCGCCGATGACCACGATATCGCGTTGCATTGCAGACCTCTCTCCCAAACCTGAGGTCACCAACCTGCACGCGCGGCCGTGCATGGTTCGTTAGATGCACGGCCAGCGCAGATCAGCGCCTGTGCAACACCATGACCTGGCAGCGCGTTGCAGCACGTGCAGTGCACTGGCACACCGCGCGCATGCGTGGTTCACACGCATGACATCGCTTGATCTCCTGCGGCGCGACATCGCAAGGGAAGCGAGGGCCGCCCGGTCCGGACAGGCGGCCGCCTGCGCAGGCGCAGTCCGCTGGCGAAGCGATCACCAAGGATGGCCCGGACGTGCATGCGGATCGATGGCACCGGTGCTGCTGCAGTCCTGCACGGCAGCACCAACGGCACAGCCGCTGCACGTCCCACCTTCAACCGGCAGGCCTGGCACGGCGACGATCGCTCGGGGACCTGATCAGTCGCGCACGGCGCCGCCCTGGACCTGCGGTTGACGCCGGCGCGTCTTGCCAATCAGCCGCCGCAGCACCGGCCACAGCGCAAAATGAGCAATTGCAGAGACGCTGGCGATCGCCACAAAGACGATGCAGGGCAGCACCGCGCCAAACACGAAGGTCATGCCCAACACGAAGCCGAACAGATATTCGGCACGGTACGCGCGGACCACCACTGCGCACAGCAGCAGCGTCACCAGCACACCGAACGCGACCGATTCGTTGCCGAGCACGAAGGCGACCGATAGCGACCCGCCAGCCGCCCACGCGCCGACCGCGCCTGCCACCGCGTTGCGGAACACCGCACCATCGCCAGCGGCCCGGCGTTCCACCACGCTGACGGCAAGCCAGCCCACCAGCGGCAGGCTGAGCAGCCCCCACCAGTTGGAGATGGCAGGCAGGTCTGCGCGGTTCAGCAGGTGATGGCTACGCACGCCGCCGTGGCTGTGCTCCCACGCCAGTTGCGCGATGGCGACCAGCACACCCAGCAACGGCATGCCCCAACGCCACCAAGATCTGTCCCGCTGTGCCATCCGTGCTCTCCTGGTGGTGGTCGTTGCGCGCCCTGCGTCGCCATGCGCTGACGCACGACCACTTTGCCGCAGCCGTCGGCGCGCCACGTGTGCTGGGCGGCACCATGACTTCTGGGTGTGATCATCGGCGCAGTCGCGCACGCGGGGTCACCACCGCGCACCGACAAGCGCTGTACAGCGGCACCGGCCTCAGAGGCAGGCATGTGGACAGGAGAGGTAGCCATGCACGACATCCATGTCGATGTCGGCAGTGTCGGTGCTGATGCGCAGAGCGTGCATGTGGGTATCGTCCGGAAGGATCGGCTCAACGGCGCACGGTGGAACTGCGTGCCTTTTTCGAATGCATCACCGTGGCGGCGGCGTCGCGGATGGCGCTGGTGATGTGCTGCAGCGTGCTGGACCTGACCGCCGAATACTGCCAGTACAGCGGCACATCGATATGACGCGTGGGCGAAATCAACACCACATCCCCGGCATCCACGGCGGGTGATGCCAGTGCATCCGGCGCAAGACACCAGCCCATCCCGCTGGCAGCGGCACGGACGAAGCCGGTGGACGTGGGCAGGTAATGAACCGGTGGCTGCAGCCTGGCGCGCGTCACATGGCGGATGAATCGTGCCTGCAGGTCGTCCTTGCGGTTGAAGGCCAGCAACGGCGCCCGCGCCAGCGACGCGGCCGACACGCCGTCAGCGAAGTGCCGGCCTGCAAATGCCGGCGAAGCGATCGCCACGTACCGCATCACGCCCAGCGCATGCACGTTGCAGCCCTGGATGGGGCGAGGCTCGGATGTCACCGCGCCGAGCACCGTGCCGTCGCGCAGCAGGCGCAGCGTGTGGTCCTGATCATCCACCCGCACATCCAGCAGATAGCCATGCGCGGCATGCAACCCGGCAATGGCCGGGATCACCCAGGTGACCAGCGAATCGCCGTTGACCGCAATTGCAACGGACTGGGTGCCACGGCGTTTCTCCGAGCGCGCAAACACGTCCTCGACTTCGGACTCCAGCGCCTGCAACGGGCGCACGCGGCGCAACAACTGCTCGCCCGCCGCAGTGGGGCGGCAAGGTGCGTCTCGCACGATCAAGATCTGGCCCAGCCGGTCTTCGAGCGCCTTGATCCGCTGCGAGACCGCCGACTGGGTAATGGACAGGTGGCGCGCCGCCGCCTCGAAACTGCCCTCATCCAGAACCGCCGAAAATGCCGCAAGCTGTGGATGCATGAGGATCATCGTGGCGCTCCATTAGACACGCTAATGCTGTAGAAGAATGGATCGTTTGTCTAATGCGCGACCTGCGCCAATGCTGGCACCTGTCATTGAGATCGGTGCCCCACATGTCCATCACTGCCCTGTTGGCCGGCTTCCTCGCCAGCGCCGGCCTCATCATCGCGATCGGCGCCCAGAACGCCTTCGTCCTGCGACAGGGGGTGAAGCAGCAGTACGTCGCACGCGTGGTGGCCATCTGTGCCCTGGGCGACATCCTGCTGATCGTGCTTGGCGTTGCCGGCATCGGTGCATTGGTCCACCGCTATGCCGGGTTGCTGGAGGTGCTGCGGGTGGGCGGCGCCTGTTTCCTGGCGGGCTATGGCGTGCTCGCCGCCAGGCGTGCCTGGCGCGGATCGGGCGGCCTGTCCGCGGCACCCGAAGCGCAAGCCGGCCCGTATCGCGTGCTGCTGACCTGCGCGGCGTTTACGTTTTTGAATCCACACGTCTACCTGGACACGATGGTGCTGCTGGGCAGCATTTCCACCCGTTATGCCGGCCAGCACCGCTGGTTCTTCGCGCTGGGCGCCTGCCTGGCGAGCGTGACCTGGTTCACCGCACTCGGCTTCGGTGCGAGGTGGCTGAGGCCCGTCTTCAACGCCCCACGGGCCTGGCGCGTCCTCGATGCAGGGATCGCCGTGTTCATGATCGGCCTGAGCGTTGCCCTGCTCACTCGCCCGCTGTGAATGCGCAGGGCATGGTGCACACGACGACACCGCCAGCGATCGGGCGTTCGGGCAGTTCCCGCGCACTGACGCCTGCTCGGTTCATAAAGTCGAGGGTGCATCCGCTATAGCTCCGATCGATCCTGCCGCTATGGGTTGAATCAATGGAGCGAGCCTGCATGGCCAACGAACTCACAACCCAGGTGCCCTTCGCTGGCCTGGACGACACTGCCGGGGAACTGCTGCAGCGCCTTGCGGAGCTGACACCGCTGAAAACCTGGGTGCTTGCAGAAATCAAGAACGACCATTGGATCATCCGGGCCTGCACGGACGCGTCCTTCGGCCTGGCGGTGGACCAGTTCTTGAGTTGGCCCGAATCGGTCTGCCGCAGCATGATGGTCATGGGCGGGCCGCAGTTCGCACCGGACCTGCAGAAGTTCGAGCACCTGGCGCAGTCGCCGGTGGCCAGCAGACTCGGCATTGCAAGTTACCTGGGCGTTCCCATCCGCATCCCCGGCAGGGTGGAGGGCATGTTGTGCGGCCTGGACGACCGCGTCGTGGAGGGAAAGGTGGAGCATCTCCTGCCTCTGGTGGAGACCTTCGGGCGCGTCCTGGCCGGCTCCTGGGCCCAGCACCTCGGGGCGTTACCGCAGCCCGCGGCAGATGCCGCGGCCGTGGACGACACACAGACGCTGGCCGGCCTCTACGACCTCGGCGCCTTCCGTGAGCTGCTTCAGGCAGCGGCGGATCACCGCCATCGCACCGAACAGGGCGGCGTCCTGTTGTTCGATCTGGATACCAGCAGCTCGGGAAACCCGCTCGGCGCCGAGCAGGACGTCATGGCGGCCATCGGCGTGCTGAAACAGGCCACCCGGCCGCAAGACAGTCTGGCGCGGCTGGCGCACGGGGAGTTTGCGCTGTTCCTGCCGGGCAGCAGCGAATCCGGCCTGCTGTCGGTGGCACGACGCATCCAGTCGTCGCTGCGCTCCAAGGGCCTGAGCGCCAAGTGGGGCGCAAGCTGGTTCAAGGAGATGGGGCAGCTCAACAACATCGACCACCTCATCAAGGTCGGGCCGCTGCTGCCATCCAGCCCGGTCGGCGATGCGCCAGCCGTGGCGCCGGTCAACTGACGCGCAACGTTCCGGCATGCGCCAGGCACTGCGATGTCGAGCGCCCGACGTGGATCGATAGGCGCCCCCTGCAAGCGGGCTCACCCACGCCGACAGAACCTTCATCCCCTCCCTTCGATACTGCGGCCTTGTCGCGCTCGCTACCGGGCGCTCATCCGCTGACGCTGCTGCACCGTCAGCACCGGCCGCTGTCTTCAAGAGGGCTTGCTTTTGGATACCCCGACTGTCCGGGACGTGGGCGAGTATCTGCTCACCGCCCACGTCTGCCCACTGCATGGAAAGTTCGTGCCGGAGCTTCTGGTGTCCCGGCCCGGCGGCATCACCCTGCGTCGCCATTGCCTGCCCGGTGCTGCGTTTGCGGACCGCGACACGGCATATGACTATGCCCGGCAATCGATGGCCTTGTGCCAGGTGTCGAGTACGGGCCTGGTGACCCTGTCGAACGTCAGCCTGGCCTGACGCTCCGACAACGGCGGGCTACGACCAAGCGCCGGGAGTGCGCCTGTCCACACGAGCGGCGTGAGCCCTGTACGCCAGCGATGGCGGCCAACGCATTGTGCGCGCTCGAAAGAAGTCAGCAGGCGACCCACCTCCCCCATCGATATGGGACGACGGGCCAGGATCATCTCCGGCCGCGATCGCGCAGCCGCTGTCGCCGATCAAGAGTTCCTGCCGACAGCCGCTAATCCGTGTAGCCACCGGTACCAGTGCCAACCGGTGAAGCCGAACGCTGATGAGCCTCGCACCGGAGCGGACGACGCCTTCGGATGGTCAGTTGGTGGTCGTTGTTCCGACACGCAGATCCACCACTCACCAAGGTCCACCATGCTCGCTACCATCAAGCGCAAGTTCCTGCTGGCATTGCTGGGGACATTGATCCCAAGCATCCTGCTCTGCCTCTTCCTGCTGCATAGCCTGCATGGTTCCAAGGACCGGGTGGGCACGCTCTACAACCGGGATTTCACCGGTTCGGCCCTGGCGAGCAGCATCGATGGCCAGCTGACCCGCGTCGACATCAACATCCTGCGCATGATCGCCATCGGTACGCCGGACACGATCGCCCAGTGGAAGCAGGAGAACGAGACGCGCTTCACCCAGGTGGAATCCAACATCGCGCAGCTCAAGCGCCTGCTGAGCAATGAAAGCGACCACACTGCGCAGCTGCAGAAGATCACCGCCAGCTACGCCTTGATGCACGATGGCATGCGGCGTCAGGTCGAGCTGATCGAAGCCGGCGACATTCCGGCCGGCGCAGAAGTCAACCGCACCCAGGTCAAGGACAACGCCAACGCCACCTTCGCCGGGCTCTCCACCTTGCGCGACGAGCTGGGCAGGTCCGCCAAGCTCCGTTACGAGCAGCAGCAGGAAGCCAACACGCGCGCAATGATCCTCTCGGCCATTGCGTTGGCCCTGATCGCGGTGGGTGGCATCAGCGCTGCGCTGGTGTTGGGAAACACGATCTCCCGTGCCATCCGGCGCGCGGTCGGCGAGGTCGAAAAACTCTCCAATGGCGTCCTCGACGCAGATGCCGGCCCCAAGGCGACCGGCAAGGACGAGACCGTGCAACTGGCCAATGCCGTTGACCGCATTCGTGACCGGCTGAAGGGCGTCATCGCAGCACAGGTGGAAATGGCACGTCAGCACGATGCCGGCCAGATCAGCTACCGCATGGATGAAAGCGCGTTCCCGGGCCAATACGGCCACATGGTGCGCGATGCCAATGCATTGGCAAACTCGCATGTGCAGGTCATGACGCGCCTGGCCCAGATCACCGGCCGCTATGCAGTCGGCGACCTGTCCGAAGACATGGACCGGCTGCCTGGCGAGAAGGCAGTGCTGACCGAGACCATGGATCAGGTCAAGCGCAACCTGACCGCCATCAATCACGAAATCAGCCACCTGGCCGCGGCAGCGGCGGCCGGCGACTTTGGCGTACGTGGCGACACCGCGCGCTTCCAGCACGACTTCCGCACCATGGTCGAGCGCCTGAATGCCCTGATGTCCACCGCAGACGGAAATCTGCAGTCGTTGTCGGCCCTGCTGAAGTCCATCGCCGCCGGCGATCTCACCGCGCGGATGACGGGTAGCTTCCAGGGCGTGTTTGCGCAGATGCGCGACGACGCCAACACCACCGCGGCGCAGCTTGCAGAGATTGTCGGGCGCATCCAGCAGTCGGCCGGCGCCATCAACTTGGCCGCAAGCGAGATCGCGGCGGGCAATCAGGATCTGTCGCAACGCACCGAGCAGCAGGCGGCCAATCTCGAAGAGACGGCCGCATCGATGGAAGAGCTGACCTCCACCGTGCGCCAGAACGCCGAGCACGCACGCCAGGCCAACCAGCTGGCGATCAGCGCCGCAGGGGTGGCATCGCAGGGCGGCGAGATCGTCAGCAAGGTGGTCGGCACCATGGCCGGTATCGAAGCCTCGTCGAAGAAGATCGCAGACATCATCAGCGTCATCGACGGCATCTCCTTCCAGACCAACATCCTGGCGTTGAATGCCGCCGTGGAAGCGGCGCGTGCCGGCGAACAGGGGCGCGGGTTCGCGGTGGTGGCATCGGAAGTGCGCACCCTGGCCCAGCGTTCCACCGCTGCCGCCAAGGAGATCAAGACACTGATCGATGACTCCGTGCAGCGCGTGGCCGAGGGTTCGACGCTGGTGCACTCTGCCGGGGCGACCATGTCCGACATCGTTGCCGGCGTGCAGCGGGTGACCGACATCATGGGTGAAATCTCTGCCGCCTCGCAGGAACAATCCAAGGGGATCGAGCAGGTCAACCTCACCGTCACCCAGATGGACGAAACCACCCAGCAGAACGCTGCGCTGGTGGAAGAAGCCACCGCGGCTGCCCGCGCGATGGAGGAGCAGTCCGTCCAGCTGACCGAGGCCGTTGCAGTGTTCAAGGTCGATGGCGGCGTGACCAGGCCAGCGCA
Source organism: Xanthomonas sp. NCPPB 1068 (assembly GCF_041479385.2). Classification (NCBI taxonomy): domain Bacteria; kingdom Pseudomonadati; phylum Pseudomonadota; class Gammaproteobacteria; order Lysobacterales; family Lysobacteraceae; genus Xanthomonas; species Xanthomonas sp. NCPPB 1068. The sequence continues at coordinate 4,189,272 of NZ_CM192986.1, forward strand.
CGCACCGGCGGCGGTCGCACCGGCGCGCAAGGCCGGCAGCGGCAAGGCAAAAACGACCGCCCCCGTCACCTCCAACCGACACGCGACCAAACAGACGCACGTGGCGGTGGCTGCATCCGATGGCGGCAACTGGCAGGAGTTTTAGGGCCGGCGCGCATGCGTGGGCCGCAACCGGGCCGCGACCGGCGTGGCCCGACTCGATCACATGATGCTGCTGGCCATCGGACCAGTGCAGCCAAGCGCGGGGCCGGTGTGCTTGCGGCTGCTCATCGCTGCAGGGCTCCGGACAATCAGGTAGTGACAATCGGTTTTTCGCATCGTCCGGCGCATCTCCAGGCGCCTGATCTGCAAGCGCCGCTCTGGTCAGACAGCGGCCGTGCAACGTCCAGCCGCGATGACAGCGTCTGGATGCACTGCAATCACCGCTCGACGCACCGCGCGAAGCAAGCCCGCTGACGGGGCGAACGGCACGACCATCACTTCTGGCATGCGACGCGCACAGCGTGTCGCCGCTAACGTCGATGACACCGTTCAACGTGTCATCAGGCATGCATCATCCAGATCCATCACATCCTGCCGTGCAACCGGGCCTTGCCGTGCTGCGGCATCCTCTTTCGCGGCTTGTCATGATCGCGGCCATCCTGTTTCTGGCGCACTTTCCTTGGCTGCCGTTTCCGTGGCGGATGCCTCTGGTCGGTGTCGCTGGTCTTGCGCTGGTCTGGGTCGAAACGCGCTCGGCGCGTGCGTGCGGACTGGCGCCAACCGCGTTTCGCGCCGTGCTGGGTTGGACACTATTGCTGCTGGCGTTGGTCATCGGACTGATCAATCCGGTGGTGCAGCCACTCATCGATACGTTGACCGCAACCCGGACCGACTACAGCGCCTACGGCGCGCTTCGCGGCAATATGGCGGCGGCCGTCCAGCTGGCCGGTGGCGCCTGGCTCAGTGCCGCAGTGGGCGAAGAACTGGTCTTTCGCGCGTTCCTGCTGCACCAGCTCGATCAGATGCTGGGCCGCCATCGCGGCGGGCGGCTGCTTGCGGCGCTGGCCGCAGGCGTGGTGTTTGGCCTGATGCACGCCGCGCAAGGCATCTCCGGCGTGCTGCTGACAGGAATCGTCGGCACGTTGCTGGGCGTTGTCTATCTGCGCTCCGGGCGCAACCTCTATGCGCTGGTAGTGGCGCATGGACTCATCGACACCTGGGGAATCGCCACCTTGTATCTGGGATGGTATTAACGCCATGCGTCGCGGACAGACGGGTGGCGACGCCACGGCGGTGACCTGCGCGCTGGCGGCGTGAGAACCATTGGATACGCCATGTACAACTACAAGGCTCGGCACGGCGGTGACCGAGTCTTGCCATGACGTGCCACGCAGATGACACCGGCGACGATGCGCGCAACCCACGCACATCGCCGCAATCGCTCACTCGATCAGCCCACCAGCGCCAGCGCCGGCTTGGCAGCGGTGCCGCGCCCACGGTCTGCCACGCTCTGCACCAGCAGCGAGGCCTGGTCTTCCAGCGCGCGTGCCGACGCAGCCATGGTGTCCACCAGCGACGCGTTCTGCTGGGTGGCGGTATCCATCTGGATGATGCTCTGGTTGATCTGCTCGATACCGGCGCTCTGCTCGGCGCTGGCATTGGCGATGTCGCCCATGATCTGGTTGACCCGGCTCACCGACGCGAGCAGCTCCTGCATGGTCTGGCCGGCCACCGCCACCTGCTCGGCGCCCTGCTTCACCTTTGCGCCGGAGTCGGCGATCAGGTCGCGGATCTCCTTGGCGGCATTGGTGCAGCGTTGCGCCAGGCTGCGCACTTCCGAGGCCACCACGGCAAACCCGCGGCCCTGCTCTCCCGCCCGCGCCGCTTCCACTGCTGCGTTGAGGGCGAGGATGTTGGTCTGGAAGGCGATGCCGTCGATGACGGTGATGATCTCGCCGATCTTGCGTGATGACGCCTCGATCTGCGTCATCGTGTCGACCACGCCATTGACCAGCTCACCGCCCTGCTGCGCCGTGCTGGCCGCGCCGCTGGCCAGCGTGTTGGCCTGGCGCGCGCCTTCGGCATTCTTGCGCACGATGCTGGTCATCTCCTCCATCGAGCTGGCCGTCTCTTCCAGTGCGGCGGCCTGCTGCTCGGTGCGGCGGGACAGGTTGTCGTTGCTCTGCACGATCTCGCCCGCGGCCTGACTCAGGGTCTGCGCCACTTCGCCCAGCTGGCGTCCGGACTGGATATCCATCAACGCACCCACCGCACGCAGCGGCGTGCCGTCGGCCGCGCGCTTGGTCAGGCCACGCGCCCGGAACCAGCGGTACTGGCCATTCTTCAGCTGCAGGCGGTATTCGATGTCGAAGCCGGTGCGGCCGCTACGGTCGTTCAGATGCGCCGCGAATGCATTGAGCGAGCGCGCCTTGTCTTCCGGATGCAGCCGCGAGGCCCAACTGTCGAGCACATTGGGAAACTCCTGCTCATTCTCAAACCCGAGCAGGTTACGGAACTGCGGCGACCACCAGAATTCGTTGCTGGGGTTGATCGGATCACCGGCGATCACGCTCATGTCCCACAGGCCGTCGCTGAGCATCTGCGAGCCCAGCTCGAAGCGCGTCAGGGTGATATCCAGGAAGCGGTCGCGCTTGCGCCGCTCGGTGATGTCGGTAATGGAGCCGGCAACGCGTAACGGCGTGCCGTCTGCATCGCGCGCGGTCGTACCGAAGGCGCGGAACCACCGGTACTCGCCGGACTTCAGGCAGATGCGGTTTTCCACGTCGTAGGGCGTGCGGCCGCTGCGGTCGGTCAGGTGCGCCGCAAAGGCATCCAGCGTGCGCTGCAGATCGTCCGGATGCAGACGCTGCACCCAGCTGTCGAGCACATTGGGAAAGTCCTGCTCGGACGTGAAGCCAAGCAGCCGGCGCATTTGCGGCGACCACCACACCGGGTTGTCCGCATGCCCCGGGTCACCAGCCACGATACCGATGTCCCACAGGCCATCGGTGGTGCCGTCGGCGACCAGGTCAAAGCGCCCCTGCAGATGCTGCAGTGCCCGTGTGGCGTCTTGCGCCATTGCCTGCGCCTGCGCGCGTTCGCGCTGCAGGGTGGCCAACTGCTCGGACAAGCGCCTGGCCACGCCCTCGGGCACCACCGACGGCCATTGCGGAGCGCCTGCCTGCTGCAGCGTGTCCAGTGCGCGGCCCCATTGCTCGGTGTTGGGTGTCTTGGCAAACCACATGGCGGTCTCTTCAATTGCTGGGGAGACCCCGCTAGCGGCAGCGACCGCGCAGTTCTTGAGCGAGTGGATCGCCACGAGTGGGCCGTCAGTCAGTCTGGCGGCGCACAGGCCTTGCACGGGCGTTGCCACCGGCGGCGTGATATGTCGCGCCGATCGCCGCCGATGTCGGCCCGAGCTACGTGCGTGCTTCCTGTCTCATGCTGCGGATGCAGACCAGACCCATCAACCTGTGGAAGCACGGGATCAGCATGGCCGCCCGCAGCGCCCACGCTGGCAAGATAGGCGCCTGAGTCGAAGAGGAGCGGAGCGTGGGACTGTATCTGCCGCGGCGCGTCTGGCTGGGGGCAACCGTGCTGGGATTCACCGCCGGCATCGTCAATGCTGCCGGCTATCTGGGATTCAAGCACCAGGCGCTGAGCCATCTGACCGGAACAGCGTCGCTTGGGGCGCTTGCCATGGGAGCCGGGCACTGGCGCCTGGCCGCAGAACTGGCCGCGATCGTCACCAGCTTCGTGGGCGGCGGGCTGCTGGTCGGGCTGGTCCTGCGCGGGCGCGCCCTCTCGTGGCGTTACGTCGGCCTGCTCTGCGTGCAGGCCGCCTTGCTGCTCGCCGCATGCGCGCTTCTCGGCAGTGGCCATGGCTGGGGTGGCTGCCTGGCGGCAGCGGCGTGCGGCCTGCAGAACGCGATGACCACCTTCTACAACGGCTCGGCGATCCGCACCACGCATCTCACCGGTTTTTTCACCGACCTGGGCTTGCTGCTGGGGCAAGGCCTGCGCGGCGATGCCCTGCCATGGCGCAGGTTGTCATTGGGCAGCCTGGTGCTGGCCGCATTCGTCGCAGGCGGCGTCTTTACCGCCACGGCCTTCGGTCGCTTCGGCTTCCAGGTTCTCCTGGTTCCGGCAGCGCTGGCGGCCAGCCTTGCCGCCTGCCTGGCACTTCATCTCGCACGGCATGGCGGCGAAGAGCGCCCGGTGTCTGCATCCAAGTGAGCAACGTCGGCCTGCCCTGGCTGCCGGCCAGCGGCAGACCAAGCCGGCAGACACGCTGCTAGAACCGCACACGCGACAGCGCCTGGCGGCCGTGCAGCGGCACCGTTACACCAGGTCGCGGTAATCCTGCAGGATCACCATCACCAACTGGCTGCGCGAGCGCACGTCTAGCTTGTTGAACAATTGCTGGAAGGTCGCCTTGATCGCGCTTTCCGAGCTGCCCAGCTGACGTGCGATCAATTTGTTGGACTGCCCGCGCAACAGCCCCCGCAATACCTCGCGCTCGCGATCGGTGAAACTGGGACGGCTTTCCTGGGTGCCCTGCACCACCAGCGATTGCAGGTAGCGCTGGTCGATCAGCACCCGGCCCATCGCCACGGCATGGATGCTGTCGATGAGTTCATCGGTAGACACATCCTTGCGGCAGATGCCGGAGACGCCCAGGCGGATCAGGGCCAGCGCGTCGCGCTCGGGCAGGCCGGCCGTGACCACCAGCGTGGCCGGGCGGCGCGCCTGCTCGGCCTGGCGGCGCATGTAGTCCAGCGCGTTGTACTCGCCCATGTCGTAGTCCAGGATCACCACGTCCGGCGCCAGCGATGCGATCTGCACGATGGCCTGCGCCAGCGCGCCGGACTGGCCCACCACCTCAAAGCGCGCATCGGCGCCGAGCAGGCGCAGCAGCCCCTCGCGGAACAGCGTGTGGTCGTCCAGCAGGTACAGCCGGACCGGTGGGCGCGGCGCCTCATCCATCGGGCAGCTCCGCATGCGGTGCGTGCGCCAGCGGCAGATGCAGCTCGAAACACGCGCCTTGCCCGCCGGGCGCGTAGCGTAGCAGGCCGCCCTGGTTGGCCATCAGCGCCCGCGAGATGTACAGCCCCAGCCCGGAGCCATCGCTGTCGCTGCGGAACGGCTGGAACAGGCGGGCCGGCTCGGCGATGCCCGGCCCGGTGTCACGCACGCTCACCACCGCACGGCCCTGCTCCAGGCGCGCACTCACGATCAACTGCCGGCGGTGCGGCGGCAGCCCCTGTACCGCGCGCAACGAATTGCGCGCCAGATTGAGCAGCACCTGCAGCAACGCATGGCGGTCGCCCTGCAGCGACGGAAACTCGGCCGGGATCTGGATGATCAGCTGGCCGTCGATGTCTTCCCAGTCGGAGCGGATGATCACGTCCAGCTCGCTGCACAACGTCTGCAGCCGCGTTTCGTGCACCTCGTCGGGCAGCTGCCGGCGCAGGTTGAACGACGCCAGCTCCATCAGCGCCGCCACCAGGCTGCGCAGCGCAGCCAGATCCGGGTCTGCACCGATGGCCGGATGTCGCGCCAGGTTGGAGGTGACCACGCCTGCGGCCGAACACAGGTTGCGGATCTCGTGCGACACCGCACCGGCCAACAGCCGGTTGTTCTTCAACACATCGTCAAAATGCGCCGACTCGCGCGCGCGCACTTCCTCGCTGGTGTCGACCAGGATCGCGGCCAGATGGCGCTCCTGGCTGTCTTCGTAGACCGAGAACCAGGTGGTGGCCGGAAACCGGGTGCCGTCGCTGCGGCAGCCCCAGGTGCTGGCCGAGGTACGCATGCCATCCAGGTTGGCGCTCATGCTGAGCGCATCGTCGAGCAAGGGCAGGAACTCGCGCACCGCGCGGCCTTCCAGTCCACCGTCGTCGGCCATGTCCAGGATCTCGTGCGCGGCCCGGTTGGCGGCCACGATGCGGCCGTCGCCGGCCACGGTGAGCAGCGCTGCCGGGCTGCTTTCGGCCAGCAGGCGCAGTTGCCGCTCCAGCCGTCGGCGTAGCCGCTGCTCGGCACGCAGCTGCACGTAATGGGCCAGGATCACTCGCCGCGTGCGGCTGATCTCTGCCACCAGCAGGCCGCAGCCGGCATAGGCGATCGTGGCCATGAAAAACCGCAGCGCCTGTTCGACCAGGGTCTCCTCGGTCACGAACAACCCGCGCAGCACGGCGCAGGCAATTGCGGCAATGACGATGTCGCGTCGTGACAACACCGTGGCGGCTAGCACCACCGGCAGGATGTACAGCAGCCCCAGCGAGACGCCCAGGTGCGAATACCACTCGGCCCACACCAGCGAGGCCAGCATCGCCAATGATGCCCACAGCGTCGGGCCGCGATTGAGTTTGACCACCTGCCCGCGCCACTTGAATGGCAGCCTCAGTCTGTCCATCGCCCACCGGTGCACTTGCGCTGCAAATTCGCTCCTCGCCACATCCTCAACACCACAACATGCCGGCCTGGGACGCAGATTTCACCCTATCGAAAGATAGCCCGGCCGCATCGTTCGGACCGCCTGCAGCCTGTCCGATGCCGGCGCAAGGATGGCAGACACAACCGTGCAGGCCGGGTGTAATGCGGCCACCCCACCTTGGCTGCCCCTCCATGATCACCCGCGATACGTTTCCGTTGCGGCGCATCTGGCCCAAGACCTACAAGCGCCTGCTGGTGCTGCTGGCCTTCGACTGTGCCGTGGCCGTGCTGTACACCTTCTTCGATTGGCATTGGCTGTCCATCGAAGCGCTGCCGCTGGCACAACTGGGCTCGGCGCTCACCATTTTCCTGGCATTTCGCGCCAATGCGGCCTATGGCCGCTGGTGGGAGGCACGCCAGCTATGGGGCGCGCTGGTCAATACCTCGCGTGCCATCGCACGCCAGGCGTTGACCGCACTGGATGTGGACCCCGACGACCCGCGCCAGCGCGCACTGCGCGATGACATCGTCGTCCACCAGGTCGCCTTCGTCCATGCGTTGCGCTGCCACCTGCGCCGACAGAATCCCTTCCCCGAACTCACCGGCCTGCTGGGGCAGGCACGTGCCGACGCATTGCGCAGCTACGCCAACATCCCCAACGCGCTCACCCTGCGCCTGGGCCAGCAGCTGCAGCAGGCGCGCGACCACGGCATGCTCGACAGCCTGCGCTGGTCGTCGCTGGACGCCAACCTCACTGCGCTGGCCAATATCCAGGGCGCCTGCGAGCGCATCAAGAACACCCCGTTGCCGCGGCAGTTTTCATCGCTGCCCAGGACGCTGGTGAACATGTATTGCTGGCTGGTGCCGCTGGGCCTGATCGCCGGCATGGGCCTGGCCATGCCGATCGCCTCGGTCCTGATCAGCTTCACCCTGATCGCCATCGACAGCGCCAGCAGCGCCATCGAAGACCCGTTCGAAAACACCGTGCACGACACCCCGATGACCGCATTGTCGCGCGGCATCGAGCTGACACTGCGCGAAATGCTGGGCCAGCGCGTGCCACTGCGCGAAGTGCGCGCCATCGACGGCTTCATCTACTGACCACGGAGAGTGCCATGCAGACCACGCCAACCCACCTGATCTTTGCGACCAACTTTTCCGAAACCTGCCACGCGGCCATTCCCACCGTGGCGCAACTGGTGGACCGCCTGCGCGCCCGCCTCACCATCCTGCACGTGCATGCCAAGGGCAAGCGCGCGCAGGCCCGGCAATCGCTGGACGCGTTTTTTGCCGAAGCCTCCAACTACCCGGGCTGCGAGCGCGCGCTTGCCAGCGGCCCGGCCGCCGCCGGTATCGTCTCGTTCTGCCGCAGCCGCGACGACGCACTGCTGATCATGCCGCCGTCCGAACGCACTGGGCTGCCACGGCCGCTGCATGTCTCGCTGCGTGCACGCGTGCTCGAACGCGTCGCCACCCCCATGCTCACCCTTCCCTACGCCGACGCCATCCCGCGCGACGGCGCGGGCGGCGGCCATGTCGCCTGCTGGATCACCGGCCGCGAGACCAGTCTCGACACATTGCGCGATGCCGCCGCCATGGCGCGCCGTCGCGGCGCGGACCTGCACCTGCTGCACGTCATGCCGGACATCAGCGAAGGCCTGCTGGTGGACAGCCTGTTCAACGACAAGCCCCTGACCGAAGCCGCAGCCGCCAGCTGGCTCAGCGACCTGGCCCTTCAACTGCACGATGATGACCTGCGCGTGCGGCTGCATGTGGCCGTGGGCAACCCACGCCGCGAGATCGCCGGCCTGCTCAAACGCGCCTGTGCCGACGTGCTCGTCGTCGAACACGACGCTGTCGTCCGCCGCGGTGTCTGGCGCTCCTCGCTGCAGGCCACCCTGGCCAAGACCCCCTGCGTGCTGATCTGCCTGCCACCGTCGCATCTGCGCCGCCCGGCCATCGGCACCGCACCCAACCAGGACACGCCGCGACGCCGCCGCGGCCGCGCCAGATGGTTGCTGCGCGCGTAGACGCCCTTTCGCCCGATTTGGTGCATGCATGCCGAGGCTGTCAAACCGTTTCGATGTCTGACCTGCCACCCGCACGCAATAAGGCGAGACCGTGCACACCTCGAAGGCGGGAGAATTTCAGCCCTGCACCGCTGGAGCACCGCTATTGGAATGGCCTGCGTCACCACCGCATCATGGCAGGGCGCGACGGCGGGTATCTCCGTCCAGCAATCAATGCGCGTTTGAGCAACGCCGGCGAACTCCGAGCACATCATCTCCGATCTGCCACACGGCAGCTTTCACGCGTTGCAGCGGCGGAGCGCCTCAACAACGACGTTGGGTCGGATTACGAAGTCCCCAACGGCAGATACAGTGTCATCGCACTCTCAGCAGCCTCACGGAATCCGTAGCTCTTGTAGAACCCGGCTGCCTTCGTATGCAAGGCATCCACCAGCAGCACCCGCACGCCCAACTGCTCTCGCAAACCCAAGCAGCGAGCGACCGCATGTGCCAGCAGGTAATCCCCATACCCCTTACCCTGCTCTGCTGATGAAACCGCCAAGCGTCCCATCCGGATCGCGGGCACCGGGTAGTTGGGCAGGCGCTTGCGATCCTGCTCCTGTAACGCTGTCAGCAAGAGCTGAGCCGCTGACAAGGTGTAGTAGCCCAGAATGTTGCCAGCAACCTCATCATCCACCAGGACATGGGTCGTGCTGATGCCATCGCGATGGTGCTGCACCGCCTGCCGTCGCAAATAAGCATCCAGTGTCGGCTCCCCACAGCTGAAGCTGTTGCGGTCATGCCGCTTTGCCTGGAGTTGCTCAACGATGAGCACGCACTCAGCCCTGCGCAACGCGGGCGAGCGCCTTCCTCAACTTGGCGTTGGGCTGGAAGGGTGCATCCAAGGCTTTCAGGAATCGCCTGGACTCCTCTGCCGACAACGTCACCGTCAACTCGGCAGCCATGACGCTCTCGGCCTCGCGCATGACCGCATCGCGCACAAAGGCCGAAAGCGGCACGCCACGCAGATCGGCGGCACGGGAAATCCGCGCCTTGTCGGCAGGGTCTAAGCGCAGATCGAGGCGGGCAGCGGCGTTGGTCATGGCAGGCTCCTATCTTGTACGGAATATTACCGTACATGCCATTCATGTCAAATGACCTCCCTGCCCCTGGCGGGCGTTGTGGTTGACCTTCAACGACCTGGGCAGCTTGGACAAGACAGCAGACAAGCGTTGCGCGTGACAGCCGTTAGCGGCAAACAGGCGCTTCGGCCAACGCTTGGCACAAGAGATTGGGCGAGACGGCTGTCTGCGTTGAACTGCGCCGCGCGTGCTCGCTCGCCGGCTACAGCGCCCAATCTGAAAGAGCGTCAGGCACGACCACGTCGTGCCGGAGATTCTCGAAATGAGCTACGCCGACTCCAAAGCTTTTCCGTTGACACGCGCCGTGAGCTAGAGCGAGTATTCGGGCGTCGCCGCACAATCGGCGACCGGGATTGGCGTCCCGGAACCTGAGGCGCACCAGCGCCCATCGATCGATGCATGGCGCTTTTTTTATCGCCAGCGTGATCGCTGGCGCATGCCGGCCAGCTTTATGGCGGGCGGTGCGCGGGGGCCGCAAGGCCCACCGGTCCTCAGGCCGGCACGCCAACCGCGTACCGTCCGTCACCCGGATTGGCGTCGGGGTGACGGATTTCCAAAACCTGAGGAAATCCATATGTCCTACGACACCCAAGAAACGCCCGCATCTGCTGCGCGTCAGACCGTCCACCATGTCGACCTGATCGCCAACACCTCCGAATGCGGCCATGCCCCATGGCTGGGCCAGATAGCACTCTTCGCACAGGCAGGCGAAGCCATTCAACCTATCAGGCTTGCCGACGGTGATGCAGCAATCGCTACCGTCGATATCTTGTCTGCGCAGGTGCGGCGATGAGTACGCGCAAACACTTCCGCGTCTGCACCGGCGTCACCCTCAGCTTCGAGATGATGCAAGGCTACGTGCTGGCCATGCTGCATTCCGATGCGCAGCCCGATCTACCGCCGGTCCTCATCGCCTGCGAAGCCACCGGCTTTGATGACGTTCTGCCGGGCGGCGATACGCAGAGCATCGTGCTGGGCCGGCTGCATGTCTGCATGTATGAAGACCCGGCAGTTGATGTCCTCACTTGGCTGCGCAGGCAAGCGCACCGCAATGGACCTGCACAATAAATACCGCCCACGCAAACGCTTATCGAGAAACACGCCGACTCCGCGATCAGCTCAAAAAAAGACTGTTTCCGATAGGCCTCCGAATGTTCCCGACACTTTTCCGACTGACAAAAGGCACTTGGATGCGCGTCCACGTGCCTACTCTCTATGGTGGCCCACCAGAATTCGAACATGCAACCAACGGGTTATGTGGCATGGAGGCAGCTGATGTGCAGCGCCTTCGCGACCTGGAGACCGAGCACAGCAAGCTCAAACGCATGTACGCCGAGCTCGCGATGGAAAACCATGCATTGAAGGATGTCATCGCAAAAAAGCTGTAGACCCGGCGCACAAACGCCCGCTTCTTGCCTGGCTCGTCGAGCAGCATGGCTGGAGCGAGCGCCGGGCCTGTGCGGTCGTTGGCGTGGCTCGCTCGACAGCCCGCTATCGGCGCCGTCCCGATCGCGACGAGGAAGTCATTGCGCTGCTTTCCGAATTGGCCGAGCGCTTTCCCGAGCGTGGTTTTGGAAAGCTCTTTCAGATCATCCGCCGTCGCGGACATGTGTGGAATCATAAACGGTTATGGCGCGTGTACTGCCTGATGAAGCTCAATCAATGTCGTCGCAGCAGGCGCCGAGTCCCAACCCGTCATCCACAACCGCTGGCATGCGGAGCACACCCCAATGCCGGATGGTCGATCGACTTCATGTCCGATGCGTTGTGGGATGGTCGACGCTTCCGTACGTTCAATGTCATCGACGACTTCAGCCGGTAAGCATTGGCGATCGAAGTGGACTTGAATCTTCCGGCCGCCCGCGTCATCCGCACCTTGGAACGCATCGCGGCCTGGCGCGGCTATCCCAATTAGCTTCGTTTGGACAATGGCCCGGAGTTTGTCGCAGTGGCCTTGGCCGAACGGGCCGAGCGCAAGGGTATCGCCTTGGACTTCATCGAGCCGGCGCGTCAATGCAAAACGGTTTATCGAACGCTTCAACGGCAGCTACCGGCGCGTGCTGGACATGCATCTGTTCCGCACGCTGAGCGAGGTTCGCGAACAGACCGAACACTGGCTGGCCGACTACAACCAATCACACCCTGGAGCATCCTCTCGAAAGCTCCGCTGCACGCTCCCTTCGCAGCACTCGGCTTACAACGAACCCCTTCCCGCGCACGAGTACGTCACTCTGGACATCAATCGTGACAACAACGAGCTACTGAGAAAGCGTGATGAGGCGGTTCAGGAGCGCAACAAGGTCATAGCGCTATTGGCGCGTCTATTTCCCGCAGGCATTTCGCAGACACGTGTTCAGGACAACAATGGAAGAGCACAAAATTGTGTGCTCATCGACCTGCCCACAGGGCAGATTTCCTGGCATTTTGGGGAAGAGGATGCCGACTACTTCCAAGGGCTTCCAGCTTACCTCGGCCACTACGACGGCCACTCGCAGGAAGAAAAATACAAGCGGTTGGAGCAGTGGACGAAGATGCTGGATCTGGGCGAAGCGCGCCCAACCTGGCGCGCTTACAGCAGCAGAAAGACGCATGCCGGCTGACGGGCTAATTGCCGGTGCACGTGGGGCAGCGGATTGCTCTCGCCATAGCCCCTCTACGGAACCGAGATTTCCCCGCCTTCCCAGAACTTGATCAGCTGAGACACTGCCTCAGGCTTCCTGCCTGCGGCCGACAGGGCCATCCGTGTCCTAGACCAGCGCTGCGCACTGAGTTCAACAATTGATCCCGTTAGTACCTTCCTGCATGCCATTTGCCAGTCGGGGAAGTGGCGCTCGACGATCGACCCGTTGTACACCTCGGCAATAACCACGTGGCGGGACGACTGCTTGATGCGATCGTAGGTCTCCCGCACGCCTGCGGGCGAACCCTCGAAGTATTGGAAAAATCGAGCTCCGTCATACAACAGCACGCCAGTGATGCCAGCTTGCGAGTTATGTGCACTCGAGGAGATCAGAAGGCGATCGACTTCGCCCATCGACATGGGGCGGCGCCCCTCGCTGACGTAAGCAACAGCCTGCAACGGTGGATTTGGCAAGAAAGCATCTCGGTATGACCCGACCCATATCCGTATTTGCAGGTCTATTGATGCCGACATTTCCTATGTCGACCACGCGGCCCAGGTAAGGCGAAGATGTCGCCAGCGCAACGCGGCCCGCTCGCTGCGATCTCTTCCTAAACAAGTCACGGTGAGTACCCGTTCGTATGGTACTGAAAGACTGCGAGCGCAGCCTAGAGCGACCTGAACAATTCCGACGAGCAAAGAATATATATTAGTCATTATGCTAACACCTGGCCCGTCTCTTGCCCTGACCCCATAGCTGGCGAGAGGTTGAGCCATGCCATCTCTGCCGCCTTCACCTACGCCCTCTTACTCGGCCCGGCCTGTTTCAATCCGGCGCCTTCATGGCTGCCGGTCAGCGCGCTTCTGATCTAGCTCGGCTTTCCGTGCCGTGGTTCAGCCATCCACAAGGCCAACAGCGGTGCGCCGCCGGCTTGCGCCGCGCTCGGCAAAGACCGATGAGGGCGGCCGGCGATTCTGTCACTTGCTCAGCTGCATCTTGGCGACGTTGACCTTGACGATGGCGTCACCTCGGTACAAGCGCTGGCCATCGCGCTGAGGCCCGTGGTCACCAGCAAGCCCGGCAGCACAGAAGATTCGACCAGAGGTATGCCAAGAGACAGGCATGCCCCCACGTGTGCAGTGCCTTTGCTCTGCCCATATCGACTCGCTGTTGAGCGGCTGAATACCTTGCCTGGCAAAAACATCGCTCCCTTGGAGCGACCCGAAACCGATTCAGCACTCGATGCTCAAGCATTGTTCTGGGCAGGCCTACGGCAATGCCTGCTGACGCTCCAGTCAATCGAACCGAGAGATAACACCTGAATGCGACGGCAGCTCGATGGTCACGATGGCGCTCCACGCGCAAACCTTTCGCCCGGCTTGCATCGTATTGCCCCTACGCTCCTATGCTGCGATGTCGACCACGTTGGCATCGCCGTTAGCGCATCGCGAGCACAGCTGCTTTCGTGTGAGCGACGTTCTGCATAGCCGTCATTGAAAAACGCTGACCTGACTCACCTGAAGACGGCATGGCGTGTGCTGTCGCATCCGCGTGCTGCGTCTGATGCCTTGCCTTGGTATGGCGTCGGCATCATGCCCGGTGTCAGTGGACGGCGCTCCTGCCAGGCGCAGTAACCGCGCGATGTGACGATCCGCCTGAGTCATTCAGCATCGCCGCCATCGCAAGATGCTTGGCCTGTCAGCCTTTGGTACGTTGCTTCGACTTCCTTCACATCAGGACCGCGTCTTCGAGTAGGCACCCATGCCCATTTCGGGCAACATAAGCGGGCTCGGCACACGGTGATGCGATCTCCCGCAGCGGCAGTGCTGGTGTCGCTTTCGAGCTGCCGATCCTCAACCGTGTAGCAGCAGGAGCAGGCATTGTCGTCCGAATCAACTCTTGAGCCCGTCTTGGATCTGTCCAGCTGTGCCAGGGAGCCGATCCACATCCCGGGCGCGATCCAGCCTCACGGGATCTTGCTGGTCGTCGATCCATCCAGCTTGTGCGTCGTCGAGCGCGCCGCCTCCAATCCTGCGCTGCTCGAGCACTTCGGCGACCCGTTGGGCGCCGCGCTCTCGACCGTGCTGAACGGCGTACTCGCGTTTTCCTGCGCGCAACTCTCGGCGCTCCAGCCTGGCGCGTCGGTCTTCCTGGGCATGCTTGCGTTGGGCGAGTACGGCACGTATCCCGCCCTGGCCCACCGCTCCGACGCAGACATCCTGGTCGAACTCGAGGAACCGGTGGGAGGCGCACCTGGGGCGCTCGAAGATATGTATCCCACGATCCGTCAGTTCATCGAGACCATCGAGAAGGCGGCCACACCGACCGAGCTGTGCCAGGTCGCCGCCACACACATCCGCGCACTGACCGGCTTCGACCGGACCTTGATCTACAAATTCGACGACGAATGGAATGGCGCGGTCCTGGCGGAGGATCGCAACGATGTCCTGCCCTCCTATCTGGATCTGCGCTTTCCCGAGTCCGACATCCCCGCACAGGCGCGCGAGCTGTACCGGCGCAACCGGGTACGGCTGATCGCCAACAACGCCTATGTGCCGGTACCCCTGGTCGTCGCCCCTGGTCACGTGCGCGACAGACCGACCGATTTGAGCCTGGCCGTGCTTCGCAGTGTGTCGCCGGTGCATCTGCAGTACATGCGAAACATGGGCACCGCCGCATCGCTGTCGATTTCCATCGTGTGCGAAGGCCGCCTATGGGGCCTGATTTCCTGCCACCACCACACGCCCTTGCGGGTGTCCCATCCGGTGCGCACGGCGTGCGAGTTCATCGGGCAGATCTTCTCGCTGCAGGTGTCGCTCAAGGAGCGAGCGATGCGGGTGGAAGAGCGTGTGAGCCGGCGCGCAATCCAAGTGCAGCTGTTGGGCCGAATGGCAGGCGACGAAAACTTCATGGCCGCACTCGGCCGCGACCCGCAAAGCCTGCTGGCACTGACGCGCTCCAATGGCGCAGCCATCGTGCATCGCGACGAGTGCGTGCTGCTGGGCGAATGCCCCACCCAACCGCAGGTGCTGAAGCTGGTGCAGTGGCTGACCTCCCATCAGGGGAGCGAGGATCTGTTTCACACCGACCGGCTGCCTGCGGTATGGGACGACGCGGATGCGTTCTCCGATGTCGCCAGTGGCGTGCTCTCGCTATCGATCTCCCAGTTGCACGACAGCTTCGTGCTGTGGTTTCGGCCCGAGGTCGTGCGGACGGTTCGCTGGGGCGGCGACCCACGCAAGAAGGCATCCGGCCAGGTGCTGTCCCCTCGCATGTCGTTCGAGGCCTGGAAGGAAATCGTGCACAAGCAGGCCTTGCCCTGGGAGGACGTCGATCAGGACGCGGCGATGGAACTGCGTGTGGCCATCGTCGACATCGTGCTGCGCAAGGCCGAGGAAATGGCCGAGCTCAACGAGCAACTGCTCCGCAGCAACAAGGAACTGGAGGCGTTTTCGTATTCGGTCAGTCACGACCTGCGTGCGCCGTTTCGCCATATCGTCGGTTACTCCGAACTGCTTGGCTCCTCGGCAGCCGAGCGCCTGACCGACACCGAACGCCGCTATCTGGCGACCATTGCCGAATCGGCCAAGTCGGCCGGCATCCTGGTGGACGACCTGCTGAGCTTCTCGCAGATGGGCCGCTCCACGCTGGGGCGGCTGAGCATCGACATGCGCACGCTGGTCGACGATGTCCGCCATAAGCTGGAGATGGAATACAGCGGCCGCTCGATCGAATGGGTGTTGCCGCCCCTTCCCAGAGTGGATGCCGACCCGGCCATGCTGCGCCTGGTCTGGCAGAACCTGTTGGCCAACGCGATCAAGTTCACCCGCGACAGCGCTACCCCGCGCATCGAGGTCGGGCACGAGCGCACCGACATCGAGGACGTTTTCTTCGTCCGTGATAATGGCTGTGGCTTCGATATGCGCTACGTCAACAAGTTGTTCGGGGTGTTCCAGCGCCTGCATCACTCCGACGAATACGAGGGCACGGGCATCGGGCTGGCCAACGTGCAACGGATCGTTGGCCGACATGGCGGCCGGACCTGGGCCCAGGGCGAGATCGGCACGGGCGCGACGTTCTATTTCACCATTCCCTTTTTCCTCGGAGGCAACTCGTGAGAGATCTTCGTCCCATTCTGCTCGTGGAGGACAACCCCAAGGACGCGGAGCTGACCATGGCGGCCCTGGCACGTTGCCAGCTGCTGAACGATGTCGCGCACGTGCGGGATGGCGCGGAGGCATTGGATTACCTGCGTTGTGAAGGTGCCTACGCCGGCGCGCAACATGGCGGTCCAGTGGTGGTGCTGCTGGACCTCAAGCTTCCGAAGGTGAACGGGCTCGAGGTGCTGGCTGAGGTTCGCGGCGATCCCGCGCTCAGCAGCACGCCGGTGGTGATGCTGACCTCCTCACGCGAGGAGCCGGACCTCATCAAGAGCTATCAGTTGGGCGTCAATGCCTTTGTGGTCAAGCCCGTCGACTTCAAGGAATTCTTCGAAGCCATCCAGGGGCTCGGCATGTTCTGGGGCATCACCAACCAGCCACCACCGCATCGTCCGCTACCGCCTGGCAAGAGCCCGAAGAATGACTGAGCCAAGGACGGACGCGCCGGTTCGCGTCCTGATGCTGGAAGACAATGCCCTCGATGCCGAACTCATCGGCGCGCAGCTGGCAGCCGCACGGCTGAAGGTCGACATCACCCGGGTGTGGACACGCGATGCGTTTGTGCAGGCGCTGGCCACGCAGCAGCACGACGTCATCCTGGCCGACCATGTCCTGCCCGGCTTCGACGGCGACGCTGCGCTGCAGATCGCCCAGACGCTCTACCCGCAGATACCCTTCATCTTCGTCTCCGGCACGCTGACCGAGGAGTTGGCCGTTCAGGCGCTGACGCGCGGCGCGCGCGACTACGTGGTGAAGCAGCGCCTGCAGCGCCTGCCTGATGCGATCATGCGATGCATCAGGGAAAGCGGCGAACAGACAAGGCTGCTTGCGGCCCAAAACGACCTGCAGGAAAGCCGTCAGCGCCTGCAGCTCATCACCGATTCGCTGCCGGCACTGATTGCACATCTGGACATCGAGCACCGCTATCGCTTCGTCAACAATGCCTACACCCTGTGGCATGGCCGTCAGGCGGAGCAGTTGGTGGGCATGCATGTGCGCGATATCGTCGGCCACACGATGTTCGATGAGATAGCGCCCTACCTGCGCAAGGCTTCGGAGGGCGAGCGCGTCCAGTTCGAGGCGCGTCTGCCGCGACAGGACGGCGGGTTTCGTTACGCACTGGTCGACTGCGTCCCCGAGACGGACCGCGATGGGCAGGTCAACGGGTATTACTCGCTGGTGCGGGATATCAGCGACCTGAAGGACGCGGAGATTTCGCTCCGAGAAGCCAACGAATCGCTCGAGCGTCAGGTGGAAGAACGCACGGCAGACTTGCGCAGCAGCGAGAGCCGCCTGCAAGCGGTGTTTGAATCCAGTTTCCAGCACCAGAATCTGCTCTCTCCAGACGGCTACATCCTCGATGCCAATCTCGCATCGCTTTCAGCGATCCTGGCGCACAAGGACGATGTCTGCGGCACGCTGTTTTGCGATGCCCCCTGGTTTTCCGAAACGCCGGACATCCGCAGTCTGGTCGCCGACGCGATTGCCGCTGCAGCAGCAGGAACCGCCTCGCAGCACGAGCTCAAACTGGTCCTTCCAACCGGGTTGCGGTCGTTCGACTTTTCCTTCCGCCCTCTGTCTGACTACCAGGGCACGATCACCGCTGTGGTATCGGAAGCTGTCGAGACCACTGCGCGACGTCAAGCCGAAGAAGCGCTAAGGCAAAGTCAGAAGATTGAGGCAGTGGGACAACTCACTGGTGGCATTGCGCATGACTTCAATAACATCCTGACCGTCATCGCCGGCAACGTCGAGCACGCCAAGCTCTACATCGACCGCATGGGTGAGGCGGCGGCCGTTCCGTCCAGGGCGATGGACAATGCGCTGAAGGGCGTGACACGTGCTGCCTCGTTGACCCAGCGCCTGTTGGCATTCGCCCGCAAGCAACCGCTGCAGAGCCAGGCAGTCGATCTCAATGAACAGTTGCTCGGGATGCAGGACATGCTGCGGCGGACCCTGGGCGAATTGGTGTACCTGGAAATCCTGACGGCCCCGGACGTCTGGTGCGTCGAGGTCGACCCAAGCCAGGTCGAGGCATCTGTACTGAATCTGGCGGTCAACGCCCGTGACGCCATGCCCAGTGGAGGGCAGTTGACCATCGAGGTCGGCAACGGGCATCTGGAGCATGACTACGCCAACGTACTCGCCGACGTGCCTCCGGGTGAGTACGTGATGTTGCGCATTCGCGATACCGGTCACGGGATGTCGGAAGAGGTGATATCGCGTGTCTTCGAGCCATTCTTCACGACCAAAGACGTCGGGCGCGGTACCGGGCTCGGGCTGTCGATGGTCTACGGCTTTGTGAAGCAATCGGGTGGTCATGTGCTGATCGAATCCACGCCTGGCCGCGGCACGCTCGTCACCATGCTGTTTCCACGCTCATCGCTGCCGCTGTCCGGCGTTGCATCGGCTGCCAGGCACGAGCACGACCGGTATCGCACGAGCGAGGAAACGGTTCTGGTCGCCGAAGACAACGATGACGTGCGCGCATACACCGTCGAAGCGTTGCGCCAGCTGGGCTATAAAGTGCTCGAGGCACACGATGGGGCCTCGGCAATGCGCTTGCTGGAACGTCGCGATGTCAAGGTGGACCTGCTGCTTTCGGACATCGTGATGCCTGGAATGAGCGGCTGGGAGCTTGCACGCAAGGCGAAAGCCCAACTGCCGGCCTTACGCATCCTCTTTGCCTCCGGATACCCGCGCGACTTCAACGCCAAGGAAATCTCGCGAAGCGACGCGGCCATCCTCGTCAAGCCCTTCACCCGCAGCGACCTTGAACGCGCGGTTCGCTTGAGCATCGATGGATCTGACGCGGCGGCTTAGTTGCCGTTGGATAAGGCCATGTCCACCTGACGCGTAGAAGGAAATATGGGCAGTCGGTATTGCCCTTTCATGCAGTCTGGGAACTTGTTCACGACCTTCTGAGGATCGACCAAATTCCGCGCGATGCCTCGTTGAAGATGTAAGGCGGGAGGGCGCTCAAGCGCCCTCTTTTACCTCAGAGGTGGTGGAGACGCTCGCAGGTCACAGCGGCATATTGCTCCGTCATCTCAATGCCGACCGCTTCGAAGCCCTCCAGCTGCGCTGCGACCAATGTCGTGCCTGAGCCAGCAAAGAGGTCAAGTACACGACCATCCGACTCATGGATCACGCCGGGCAACACCGACGCGCGGCGATCAAGCGGCATGTGGCCCTTGTTTTTCCGAAGAAAAGATCATGGCTTCCTGCGCGAACGTAAGAGCGAGGGTGGTGACCGAAATCCACTTGGCTGCGCAAGCAAGCGCATTGCGCTGACGCGCGACGACGAAGCCCGCACACGCAGCCGTTTATCGAGAACCCGCCTACGCCGCGATTAGCTACGCAAAAAGACCTTCTCCGATAGGTCTCTGAAGACTATCGACAGTGTTCCGACGGCAACAAAAAAGGCACTTGGGCGGGCATCCCAAGTGCCTGCTATCTATTGGTGGGCCCACCAGCACACGAATAAAAAATGCATCCAATTGTTTTTACTGGACTTTCCTTGAACAAACTAGAACATCGACTCACTTTTTGACTCACTTTTAAGTCGACGTGAATCGGACATCATTGGACGACCTCAGACAGTTTGAGGGCAAAGCTGCCTACGACCAAGCACGCCAGTGTCGCTCGTGTGTGCTCTGCGAGCTCTACAGAAACAGCACCCGCCTCCCAAGCCCGAGCATCTAGGCTCTTGGCCGACTCTCACGCGCGCACCGATGGGATTGATCACCAAGACCGATCCGCCGGGAGCGCCGGCCGACGCTGGACGGTAGACCTAGAGAACGGCGGCTTTCGGCCAGTTGCCATCGTTCGCCCCACGGGAGCAACTGTCAGGTCCAGACTCGCTGCCGTCGGCGGCTTCCCGTCTGCGAAGTCGGAGGTGTCCGTGACCGGACTCCCAGCAACCGGCACGCTGGTCAAGCGTTGTTGGCAAGGGAACGAGCCCCCTAATCCCCGACCCGACGGCCACGCTGACACGCCGTGGGCGGCTAACATCGATCCTAGGAGTCGACTGAACATCACAAGACGGGGCGGGCAAATGAATCGGACAAAGGCATGGCGCAGCGCGCCGACGATCAGCAGCATGACCCGCCGGCCAACCCCGGCGTTCGACCGATGAGCGGCCCGTCACCCACCGCGGGCGGCCGGGCAACGGAAGCTGGCATGTCCTTTCAGGCGAGCGTTGCCGCTTGGTTCGCCGCCCATCTTGTTGCGGACATGCCGGTTGGCGAGAAGGTCGGCATGGCTGGTGACACACGCCTTGTCGAACTTCAGTGCGAGACCGCCGACCCCATGGATGACGTCGTTGCCCGTCTGGCCAACGGCGGCAAGATCTACGTTCAGTGCAAAACGCAGGCCGGGTTGGCAAGAACGCACGACAGCGCCCTCGGGCGCACGATTTCCCAGCTCGTCGGCCTGTATCTCGACGTCGCTCAGGCCGTGGGGACCGCGCAAATCGTCGCCGTGCTCGCAGTACAGGAATCGGCGCCGCGCTCGCTCGACAATCTGGAAGGGGCATGCCGTATGTTCGATGCCGGCGGGACATGGCCCACCGTCTTGGCTCTGCTGTCGGCGGCGCAACGCGAAGCGCTGGCTTTGTTCGAGGACCACGTTCGCGCTGCGTGGGCGGTGCGGAAGCCCGTCGGGCCGAGCGACGACGACTTGGTGGCGATGGCGCGGCTATTCCGCATCGCGCGTTTTTCTGAGCCCGGAGAAGGGGCGGAATGGCGTCTCGCCAGTCATCTGCTGGGCGGACGGCTGTACGGCAGTGCTGACAAAGGCGAGCAGCCGATGCTCGCTCTACTCGACATCAGCCGACGTGCCATCAGGTCGGGCGCGCCGCAGGATCGCAACGGGCTGCTTCGCAGCCTCCGGTCCGCGGGCCACTTGGAAGTCGCCGCCCCTGGGTTCGACGAAGACATCGCGACCGTCCTCACCTACTCAACGCATGAGCGGGAGCGGCTAAAGAAGCACACGGTGCTACCGCTCGACGGCATCGCGCCGCTTGAGCGGGACTGCCTGAAACCACTACTGGACGCTGCCAGGGATGGAAGCCTGCTGGTCACTGGCGAGCCTGGTGCCGGCAAAACAGGGGTCCAGCTGCGCTTGGCAGATCTGGCTGAGCAAGAGTCTGGCCCGGTATTGTTTCTTTCCGTCGAGCGGTTCTCAGGATTCACGCACCGACGCAACTTCCGGGACGAGCTCGGCATCGTCCACGACCTCCTGGACGTGCTGGCTGCATGGCCGGGCGACACACCGGGGCTACTCATCATTGACGCCCTGGACGCCTCGCGAGGCGGCCCGTCAGAGCAGGTGCTGGCGACCTTCATTGCCGATGCGGTGGCGAAAATCGGCGTGCGTTGGTCCATCGTCGCCTCGATCCGCAGTTTCGACCTCCGCAATGGGCGGCGATTCCGTGACCTGATGCGGGGCAGCCCGCCGGACCAGAGGTTCATGGAGAAGGAGTTGGCCGACGTACGGCATTTCCACGTCGCGCGCTTGTCTGCTCGCGAACTCGCTGCCATCGCTGCAGGATCGCCTGAACTGAAGGACCTTGAGTCGACCGCGCCGGATAAGGTCAAGGAGTTGCTGCGCAACATCTTCAACCTGTCGCTTGCCGCAGAACTGCTCGCCTCAGGGGTGGAGGCGGAAGCAATACGCCATCTCGCAACGCAGTCGGAGCTGATCTCGCGATATGAGGACGTGCGACTGACAGGACACCGGATGCAACGCGCCGCGAAGGCCGCCGTGACGCAGATGATCCAGCGGCGCCGTCTGATCGTGCCGTCCACCGCTATCGAGCATGATGCGGTAGACGATGTTCGCGCGTCCGGCGTGTTGGTATCCGCCGGCCGCGATCGAGTTGCCTTCGCGCACCACGTTCTTTTCGACCATATCGCTGGCAGGTTTTATCTTGACGCGAGCGACCCCGAGGCGTTGCGCGGACAGCTGCCGAGCGATGCGGCCACGGCGCTCTTGCTTGGGCCGGCGCTGCGCTTCGCGCTTGAGCGACTGTGGAAGGAAGGTGGCGCCAGCCATGACAGCACTTGGCTGTTTCTGCTGAACCTCGCCTCTGAAGACAAAGCTGACCCCGTGCTCCTCAGCACGGCACTGCGGACCGCTGCTGAACAGGTAGTGGTGCCATCGGACATAGACGGACTGCTCCTGGCGCTGAGGGCCTCCGAGAATGCAACGGCGCCCGGCAAACTGCTTGGACAGCTCTCGCGGTTTGTGGGAATGACAAGTGCTCAGGTCGCACCGGACGAGGCGGCGGCACCGGCCGCGCTCGCCTGGATGCGCGTGGCGAGATTTGCCGCAGCATCGACAAATCCGCAAGCCGTTGATGCCGCACGCATGTTGCTCATGGCGTACTCCGACCGGATCGAGCTAAACGATGCGTTGGTTCTCGCGGAGTTCGGAGAGGCCGCGCGGACGCTACTAAGCGCCGTGTGGTCAACCGACGTGACACATCCCGCGCTGGCGTCTGCAGCCATTAGCTTCGTGACGCGATCTTACGGGGCCGATTGCGCGGCGTCGCGCGCCTTGCTCAAGCGAATTCTGGAAGACCGGTTTGAACAGCACGCATCAAACGAGGCCCCGTGGCTCGCCGATGGCGTGCGCAACATCTATCCCCACGACCCAGACTTTGTGGTTCACATTTATGGCAGTCTTTTCGAGCGAGACGTGACGGACCAGAGCAAGACATGGATAGGTGGGACTGCGAGTCGCATCCTCCCACTGACGTCCACCCATCGCCAGGACTACCAACACGCCCGCTGGCAGCTTGGCCAGTCGCTGTCGCCGTTCCTAAAGGACCATCCAGCCGCAGCAACCCGCGCCGTCATCAGTGCAGTGCGGGGGCTGAACCTGGAGCGCCGCAGCGGACGTGGCCAGACGCCGCAGGCGGTTACCGACGTTGACGTTGATGGTCGGCTCGTCAGGGTTATCGACGACTACCTGACGCTGCAGGACTGGCGTGCGAGGAAGTCTTATGACTCCGAGGTTCTCACCAGCTTTGTTAGCTTCCTCAATGATTGCTCAGACGCGGCATTCCGCACGGTCGTCGAGGCGGCCCTGCAGGAAACCACCAACGCGGCGGTCTGGTCGCGGATATTGGGCACCGCCGCCGATCGTGGGCCGGCCGCAGACAACCTCCTCGCACCACTCGTGCTGCAGCCCCGGTTTCTCGAGATATCGGGCGTGACGCGAGACGCCATCATATTCTTGGCCGCCGTTTACCCCAGGCTGGCGCAAGAACAACGCCGAGCGCTGGAGGAGTATTTCCTACAAGACAGCTTCCTCGATGACGAGGGCCAAGCACGTCTGCTGAGCCGATTGCTTTCTAACGTGCCCGCCGAACAACTGGCAACTGAGGCCATGCGCGCGCAGCGCACAGCATTTAACATGGCTGGTCATCTGAAGGGGAACCGGCCCGCGATGGAGATGTCGTTTGGTTGGGCACCGACTGACAATATCGTCGATAGCATGCTGCAGAGTAGCGGCGCGAATCTGGAGGAAAGTCCAAACCGAGAAATCCGAGCCGCAAGCCGGCTGGTCGAGGATGCGGTCAAGGGGCTGCCGGAGAACGCTGATGCATCGGCTCTTGTCATCCTTTGGGAACATGCAGCCAGCTTAGCCGGGTTGCTCGATGAGGAACCTACGCCGCCCCCTCATCCTCAGCTGACTCATTCGAGCTGGGGAGCGCTGAGCAACGCAGTTCAAAAGCTTGCCGCCAGTCAAGCCTATGAGCCCGGCACCAGCGGCTTGCCAGAACTGAAAGAACTGCTTGACCTGATTGATCGTTTGTCTGCGAGCCCATACCCGGAGTCTGCCAATGATACGTCCAAGGGCATCGGCTGGGGCAATTGGGATGTGCGCGTGTACGCAGCAGAGAGCATCACGTCTCTAGCGCCTCGATTCGCTTTGAACCGTCCAGACTTACTAGACAGGATGGAGCGCTGCCTCGATGACACAGCGCCCACTGTCAGACATCAGATATCAGCTCACCTGAACGTGATTTGGAATGTGGCACCTGACCGCATGTGGCAATTGGTCGAAAAGGTCGTGGAGCACGAAACCCATAGAGCTGCCCTAGCTTTTTTTGTGTCTGGTCCTTTGTGGTCAATAGCTCACAAGTATCCGGACCGCATCGCGCAGATTCTGTCGCGGTTGCTGAGCAAGAACTGGCCAACAATCGAGGGGAGCCCTCCCGAAGAGCGTGATGGGTTCACTGACGCGGTGGCGGACCTGATCGCGTTTCTATACGTGGCCCACGGCAGTGACATCGCCTGGCAATGGATCGAGCGCTGGGTGACCGACCTGCAGCAGGGCGCCAGATTCCTCACGGCCATGTTACACGGCCTGCGGGAGGTGTTCTTCTTCGCCTACCGACCAACGCCAAGCGCAGAGGATCTGCAAATGGTGCAGCGGCTTCAGCGACTAGTCCAAGCTGCAGCCAAGAGTGCGGCGGCTGACCAGAATGCAGCGTGGCCGTATCTCCGCGGTACATCCACTGACGAGGCCGAACGCTGGCGGCCCCAGTTTGATGCTGCAGACAAGGTTCTCAACCAGATCTGTAATCAACTCTACTTTGGGGCTGGCGCGTTCAATTCTGGAAACCGGGACGAGAGGGAACAGCCGGGCCTTCCCGATCCCGAATCCAAGCAACGATTCATCGTCGACTACGCGCCCATCCTCGACATCCTCAATAGCTATTCCCAGGCCCGCACCACCTACAACCTAGTTAGCTTGTATGGCTTCCTTGCGGAAGGAAATCCAGGCGCGATCTTTGATAACGTGGCAAATCTGCTGCTCGGTGCCGGCGCCCAGGATGGGTATCACTATGAGCACCTGGGATCCGAGGGCTTGGTAAAGCTGGTCAGGCGCTACTTGGCCGACCACCGCGGCATCTTTGATGACGCGCAGAGGCGCGGCAAACTAATCAAGATCCTGGAGCTTTTCTCTGGGGCTGGCTGGCCAGAGGCCCTGCGCCTGATGTTCGAGCTTCCGGACCTGTTGCGGTGAGCGGCAACGGCAGGTCAGCCTTCCGGCGCGCTTGGCGCGAGTCCGTTGATCGCTTTCGCGCAGAAGAGCCGATTCTGCGAGAAACTTACGCAGGAGAGCTCGGAGCTGGCCAAGTGACGATCGAAGAACTGCTTGAGCGTCCGACACGCCGGTTCCTGATCGACAGCCTCCTGAAGGCGCTGGACTGGAATCCAGACATGCCGAGCCAAGTTGTTGAAGAGGTGCGTAGCCGCGACAAGGATAGCAGGCAGCCGCTCTTCTTCGACTACCTCGGCCGGGCGCAGGACAAATCGCCAGCACTGCTGGTAGAAGCAAAGCGATTTGACGCTGATCTCCCGCGGCAACCTCGAGGGGAAGTTTCTTCGAGCCACGAGATAACGCGCCTCATCTGTGACGGGCTGACGCAGTTGAAGGGCGGCAAGAACGCACTCGAACTTCTTTCGTCCTGGAAAGGTTGGCTCACTGATCTGATTGGCTATGTCAAGTCGCTCTCGGATAGCGAGCAGAAGGGGCTCGCCCGCGTCGTCATCACGGCAGGGCAGTGGCTCATTGTCTTCAAGCGGCCGTATTCGAGCTTTGTTGCCGACACTGTTCTGGACCCGGATGACGTAGTCTGCTTCAGCTCCTTCGAAGAAATGGAGACGAGGTCGAACGAAATCTTCGACCTGCTAAACCGTGCGCGTCTCATCGATACCCTGCCACTGACGATGGATATCGGCGAAGCGCTTGCGGTGATCCAGCCAGGCGACATCCAGGCCATGTTCCGTGGTGTCGTCGTGTCAACGCAGCGAGTGGGACCAAAACGCGCCAGCTACCCGCACAGAACGGTGATTCCTGCCATCACATTTTTAGTTGGCAACCGGGAATTTGCGGTCACCCGATACGGTGGTGAGCCCGTCGTGGAGCCCATCACTATCAACGGACTAGGTGACTTTCTCCAACGGCTAGCGACCGAGGGCGATGCTTTCGAAGCCGCAGTGTTACGAGATTTTGGTCGCGAGGATCTCCGTCCCTCTCCCGTGACTCTGTTCCCACTGACGGCCAGAACGTTTGTGGAGTCGGCGCATCCGCCGCTCATCGCGTCAACTGCGGCCCGGGCGACCGCCAGACAACCCAAGCGGCCAACACTAGTGATGGAAATCGACGAATCTGGGGGAGCGGCTGACTTCCTTGCGATCACGGGGGACGTGTGGTTCTACAAGGCCCCAGCACCGTTTGCCGGCGATTGCCAGTTTCACAACTACCCAGCAGCAAGGAAAGCAGGCTTCGCTAGTCAAACTGCAAGCATGGGCGAACGGCCCGATTCCTACACAGCGTCAGGAGATCTGCATCATTGCGAGCATCAGACGCTACTGTCTCAGCGCAGGCCGGAGGGCCGTTGTCAGCTGACAGCATTGGAGACTCACCTGTGCTGCCGGGCCTGCGTCTTTCACAACGTCTGCTGGGAGCCGGAAGAGTTGCCGCGGCTGCCCTGCGAGTAACTTTCCGCGAATCCGTAGGTTTCCGGTTGCCGAGACATTGTGGCGATGACCGTGAGTTCGCATTCGGACAGCGACTGACACCTTACGCAGTACAGCTGTCTTTCAGATTGGCGGAGCGAACGGCAGCAACGGGTCGCTTTCTGACGGTCGGGCCGCTGCCGGCTTCTGGCAATTTGAGAACCCACCATGGTCAATACCAACGCCGATCCCGGTCAGCTCCGCTGGCAATCGCTGGT
This sequence comes from Xanthomonas sp. NCPPB 1068, assembly GCF_041479385.2. Taxonomy (NCBI): domain Bacteria; kingdom Pseudomonadati; phylum Pseudomonadota; class Gammaproteobacteria; order Lysobacterales; family Lysobacteraceae; genus Xanthomonas; species Xanthomonas sp. NCPPB 1068. The sequence continues at coordinate 4,216,383 of NZ_CM192986.1, forward strand.
CAGTTGGCTGGCAATATGCAACTGGTGTTGCCGTGTTGCTATCATGTTGGACCTGCTGCCTTAAACGCTTACCTCATGAGCCCAGAGTAGGCGCGCCAAGACGAAGTGCTTTCCAGTCGAGCATCTTTCCGGTGTTTTCGGACCTAGCCACTAGACTACGCCCAGTCCTGACACCCCATTCATGGCAACTGCGCTAACGCCGTTTTAGCCCATCTCTTTGAACCCGTGATTACGAACGAGATGTGCCCATACTGCTTGGTCATCATGGTAAAGGCCGAGAACCTGGATAACAGCCGTTCGGTCGAGCACCTAATCCCCAATGCCGCGCTGACGCGGAAACGCAAGAACGACGAAGGTGATTTCTATGCATGCCGTCGATGCAACTCCCAGAAGAGCAAGGTTGACGAGATCATCGGCGCCATGGCAAAGGCCCAGTCGGCCGATAGCGAGTTGGCGGCGTCAGCATTGATCAAGCTTGTTACGCGTCATGAGGGCCTGCCTGCACGCTATGCGCGAATGCTCGATTCGGCTCGGCCTGATCTGGACGGTGTGCACGTTGACATGCCCCTCACCGGACCCGAACTGATCCAGTACCTCACCTTCCTAGGTAAGGGCTCCTACTTCAAGAAATTCAAGAAGCCATTGCGGTCTTCCAGTCAGATCATGCTGTTTGACCTGCACAACAAGCAAGTACTGGCATCCTTTGAGCAGGCCTATGAGACCAAGCATGGCACCCGACCCGTCAGGGATCTGGAGACCAACCCTCGTTCAGAGGTAATTGAGCCCGGTCAAAGCGTGATCTGGTCCAAGGGCACGACGTTCTTCATCGTCCTGCACGATTATCTCGGCATCAGCATCAAAGTCAGGCCGCGCAATCGAAAGAATGAGATGCGCGCGCGCACCGCAACCAACTATCTTCTTCAGCACTTTGGCCACTGAGCGCCGGAATGAACACGCGTCCTATGGTCTCAGCAGCTTCAAAATTAGAAGCGTGACAATCTTGAACATATATCTCCGGGAACACCTTGTTCGTCTCCAGGAACAGATAGGCGTTGATCCGCTTTCCCGTACCTTTATCTTCCACCGCAAGTATGCGAAAGACCGTCACGTACCCTATCCCGACGATCTGAGCCGCCCTTGGCTCTCGGTGCTACTGCGCCATGCCCTGACCCCCGAGTCACGTCGCGCCCTTTATCCAAGCCGCTTTGACCTTGGTCATCCATCGGGAGGTACGGCGGAACACGCCACAGTCAGCGAGTTGATCCAACACCTCGAGAAGGAATCCCAGCCAATCAATGAGGAGCAACGGTCAGGGCGCACATCAGCATCCAAGCTCAGGGGCGAATTAACACGACGCAGCAAGCGGGATCTGAACACCGTACTGAAGGGCATACGGGAGACCACTGAACGTGTGATCGACATCGGTCAATCCGAGCAGCCGCTGGTCAACCTCAAGGTCATCAACCTGCTGCACCAACTGACCCGAACCCGCAGCAACCGTCTGTTTCAGCTCATCGACCCACCCGAGCACGTCAATCGGACCAAGCGCGCCAGGCATGTCACGTCCCATACGCTTGAGCTCAAGGACGCCTATCCTGATTCACGGAACCCAGATGCCACCCTCCTGATCGCCGACCTGATGGCGTATCTGAGCGCGGAGATCGACAGCATCCGCCTTGCGCAGATTGATGATGCCACGCCGCCATTGCCTGAAATACTCCAGATGATTGAGAATCAGAACGCCAGGCTCGGCCGACAGCTGCGGGGTCATGGCAATGGAGAACAAAGCCAGCATGCCGCCGCTTATAACTCTCTTACCTCAGCGATCGACGCGTATACATTATCGCCTCAGCCGACGCAGAGCCGGCTGGACGAGACTCTCTATACCTACCTGCGCACTCTGCGCTTCCGGCACTACGTTGGGGGCTTCGAGCAGACCATGGCTCTGGCAGTGATCAAAGGAACGGTCACCTCCATCGCCCAGGAGATGAGCGCACTGTGCGATCAGATCAGTGATAGATGGGGATTTCGCCTTGAGTTGCACAATAAAGTACTTTCCATCAATGCGCTGCCGGACTTCATTGAGCAATGGAAGCCGGAACTGCTCGCCCTGGTTGAATGCGCTACGGGACTGACCCGTTCCCGCAACGCCGATCAAATCAAACACGCGGAAAAGCTCCTAAACTTGTACACATATTTCGAGCACCGCACCCGTGATCTTGATGCCAAGCTTCTTTCAGTCTGGGACTGCGTTGCCGCGCTGTGCACCATCCGACACGAGCTGGCAGTCAAGACCCAATACAGCCCTTACTGGTATGGACAGAAGTCACAGGGCAACAATCTGCTGATGCATCTGAACGCGAAACGTAGCATCGAGTCCCTCTATCAGGACGACTACGTGCCGCACGGGGTCAACCAGATCCTGTACCAGCGATACAACAACATGTTGAGCGCATTGATTGGAATTGGAGAAATACACGAAGCGCGGATGGCGTTCAGACTTTCCCGCCTTAAGCAGCACGCCAAGATTCTTCGATTCAACGACGCAACCCTGATCCGTGCAGAACTCCAACGGCTTGATCAATACTGCACTGAGAAAGCTACGCTAATCCGCAATTGAGCGCAGTCAGTAACCATGGAGACCGCACAGAGGAATCGCGGATCTGGCTCAGCGCCAGTCGAAGCATACTGAAGTGAACGAGCATCCAGCCTCCTTCGATCAGGGCAACCCAGGCACCATGGAAGAATTCGCAGCGGCGCGTAGTCGTTGCACTCGACTGTGGCTGCTGCGAATTCTTGACGCCAGTCCCAGCCGTTGTGGGAACGATGACATCATGCACGCAGGCCTGTCGCACGTCGGGCTACCCATGGCTCATGATGAGTTGCTGACGCACCTGCACTATCTGGCTGAGAAGGACCTAGTCCAACTGGAGTACGTTGACGACTTCAGCTTCAAGGTATGGGTCATCAAACTCACACGTAAGGGGCATGACGTGGTCAACGACCTGATCGTGATGGAAGGCATTTAGCGGCTCTCAGCCGCTGACCAGTCCTTATAGCAAGGCCACGCTCATCAACTTCATGGGCTGGACATCGGATCCAGTCGGGTTGAGATGGCGTGTTCACTCTTCAGACAATAGCGATCATTACCCGATATCGTTACACCTATCCGACGACAGACATGGCGTGCGTATGTATTTTCTTACTGCCGGCCTATGTCTATGAGGAAAGATGCAGTTGAGATGACTTGACAGCGAGGGCAACTGGCTACTGGTACTCCACCACATAGGGTGGGGTATTTGGTACGCGCACTTACCGTTTCCTTCAAAGCTTCATAAATGCACCGATCCGAGAGCAGCCAGCGAGGAACACTTCGCTGGTTTTTTTGTTGATCCTCAGGAAAGGGTAGTACGCACATGGCAAGCTTTCATCACCGAGTCAAAAGCGGCAAGAAGGGAACCGCAACAGAACACGCCACCTATATCGCCCGGCAGGGCAAGCACCGGCACCGCGAAGACCTGGTTTGTGCTGGGCACGGCAACCTACCTGCCTGGTCCCAGGATGATCCGATTCGTTTCTGGAGAACGGCCGATGCGCACGAGCGTGCCAATGGCGCGGTCTATCGCGAGCACGAGATCGCCCTGCCAGGAGTACTGTCACGCGAGCAGCAGATCGAGTTGGCCCAGACGCTGGTTCAAGAGCTGATCGGTGACAAGGCCTATCAATACGCGATCCACGCACCCGACTCGGCGTTGGAGGGCGTAACGAATGCGCACCTACACCTGATGTACTCCGGGCGCATCCCTGACGGGTTCGATCGAGGCCCGGCACAGATGTTCGCCCGGCACAATCCTGTCAACCCGGCGCGGGGTGGGTGCAAGAAGGAGGGTGGTGGGCGCAGTCCCCTTCAGGTTAGAGCCGATCTGATTACCCTGCGTAAGCACAGCGCAGACATCCAGAACGCGGCGCTGGCCCGTTATGGATACGATGTTCGCGTGGATCACCGTAGCTTGAAGGAGCAAGGCATCGAACGGCAGCCCGAGCGCCACCTGGGTCCGGCTCGGATCAGAAGCATGTCAGAGCGGGAAAAGGTTGCCTACGTGGCAGCACGCCGCGATGCGCGCCTGTCACAGACTGAGGTGGGAACGTCATTGGATTGGATGCATGACGCTGAGGACTAACGACTAGGCAGAACTGTGCCTGCCCGTTACTTCGGGACGGGCAGGCACAACCGGGCACTCCGTGGTTCGCGTAGCATCCGGCGCAGTCGTCGCGCTAGGCATCCAAACCAGTTAGGGCCGGGGTATCACCTTCAAAATTCCGCAAATTTTGCTCCTGCATTAGCATCCTTAGCAGGAATTCGCACCCCCAGCCCTTTTTTTTAACAGGATCAGCGGAGCTGCTGCCGCTGGTCTTCCGCCGCGAGCAACTCAACCGTGGCAGCCAACCCTCCCCTATCCGTATGCTTTTCGGCGATACGCACGCGCCCCATATCCTCTAGCCGACCCAGCAGTCGGTGGACATGTGCGCCGCGCAGCTTGTATGGGCAGAACTTCATGAGGTTGCTAATTTCGCGCAGGTCGATGAAGCGATTGATCCGGGTTCTGCGTATCGGATTGCGGAACTTCTTGACCATCCAGTCGTAGAGTTTCAGGGCATCCAAACCCTCCTGATCTTTTGGCACTATATACTCCATGTAGTCCTTGGAGCCTTCGTCGCACAGGGCTATAGCGGCCAGCACGCAGTCCTCGCCGATGTCGGACTCGAAGCGTTCGGTAACATGGAAGGCAGCTGCCAGACGCGCGACAACATCTGCAAGCTTGGAAGCGTGATCAGTAGCCGAATGGTAACGACCGCCCTCCCGTATCTCATATTCGACATAGTCTAAATACTTCATCCACACGTAAGCCGCCTGCGGGCTGAACTTCAACGTCGTGCGGGTGCATTCACCTGCACGCGCCAAGTCAATGTATTGACCCAGTAGTGTCTTGAGATTTTGCGTGAACCGATCACGGCACGCTTTCGACACCGTACCAATACGGGATAGGCGTTGGCCCTGCGTAGTGCCAACCCAGCTAAACAGAATACGTGCCATGTAGCCGGAGTCGATGCTCGCCTTGCCGCGTCCGGCCATGATGCCCTTGAGCTTGTCAGGCTGGAGCATTAGGCATTTTGCCAGGCGCGGCTCCATGACAACGAAGCTGTCCGTCGTGATCCGGGCCACATCGATACGCTGGTTACTCCAGATATCGCATAAGTCCGCATCACTGGGAAGAATGACCTCATTGAGCAGCTTCCAGCTGTCACCGGATAGCCAAGCGACTGACGGAAGGGCAGCCAGCCCGTTCTTGACCACCTGAACGTTGGCGTCCTTGAACATCAGCTTCATCCGGCCACGCTCCTCTGGCTTGTTCATCTCGTGCTGGCGGATCTGATCATCAATGTCCGCCGTGTCGCGTCCCTCCTTAGCCAAGGCGGCATACTTTGCGTTCAAGGCACGGTACTTGCGCGTCCAGGCCCGCAAGTTGCCCTGAAGCTGCTGGACATGCGCCGCCTCCAGCGCCGACAACTCATCATTCATGTCAGTGAATGCGCGGAAGAATTCATTATCCAGTACCGTCTTGCGCTCGCCGGACTTGGCGCAGATCAGGGTGTACATGGATAGGCCGACCCGGCCTCCCCTGGGCTTTTCTACGTCAAACATGCCCTGCGCTGCTGCACAGCAGGCGGTAGCGGCAATGTAGTAGGCCATCTTCTTGGGGGTCTGATGGTCCTCCGTCGCCTCCAGGACGGCGGCCTGGTAGGTAGGCAAACGGAACTGGCCAAATTGGGGCACCCCCCCGAAGGGAAAGGCGTACGGCTTATCGGCCATGGGAGCGTACTCGGCATCGCTGAGTCGCAAAGCTCCAGTGGAGGACACACTCGTCGAGCACGTGACCTGACCATGCACGAGTACACCAGCGGGCAACAGCGAGGAGTCGTAATACATCTTCATGCGGAAGCCTCCTCACGAATGGGATGGCCGGGCATGCCGGCCAGCAAATCTGGCATCGTGTTGTGCTTCGCTGGCGAAATGGGGTGCCTGCACGTCTTGCAGTGCATAGCATCGCCGTTCCGCTTGCGGCGTTCAGTCTCCGCGTCCAGAAGTTCGCGAAAGCGAGCCGGGTGGAGCTTCAGACCGTACTTGTCCTCCAGCGCGGCCAGAATCACTTTCTGCGGCACCTTGCGTGCGATGGCCGGAACGATCAGGTCGTAGGCTTCGCGGAACAAGGCCTGCTTGCGTTCCTTACGATTGGGGTCGGCGTGCTCGAGCGCAGCGGCCAGTTGGGCGAGGCGATCGTCGGCCTGCGCATCGTTGAGGCTCACCGTCGCTTTCTGACTCATAGTCGTCATCATCGTCTCCCTCACTGAGCCTTGGCCGCATCAGCACGAGCGTGCAGCCACTCGAGCACCTCGTCCTCAAGAAACAGCGTCGGCGCGGTGGCTGAAGACGTCAATTTGAACGGACGCGGGAAAGTCGGATCGCGATTGATCAGTTCGTAAAGGCTGCTGCGGCCACAGTCGCCGATCAAATTGCAGACCCGGGGGATACGGATGGCGGGAGAGCGGCGGCGGGGCGCATCACCTTTGTGAGGCGTGGATTCGATACTGATGTTCATCTAAAGGTCCTTTAATTGGAGTGGATCGCGGTGCATATCAACCGCGTTGCGCACCTTATGCGCCCTCCTCCGGAACCTCACTGCAAATAAATTCAACGTTCTTGCAGATGCCTCGGAAGATCCCGAACCGCACCCAAGCCGACCGTCCACCCGCTCTACTTGCACAAACTCTGCCTTCCGCCGCCTTGTACGAGTCACATCGACGCTCGGGGCTCTAAGTCCGGCCGCTACTCAGCGGTGGGGTAACGTTCCCCCCAGCCACCACCACCTCCTCCACTGGCAGTAGCGCCTGAAAAAAAATAGATTCGTGTCCCCACCGCGCAGAGGGAGCAAATGCTCCCTCTGCGCGGCAAGTCAGGTACAGGTCAAGGAGATGGCTGCACCTGCAGCCACTTCCCTCCGTGGAAGACGTACAAGCGTTCCTCTTCCGTAGAGGGACAGCAGCCCGGATCATCCGGCCCTGGGACGAGCAACGTCACATGCACGATGCCGTCTTTCAAGCTCACCTTTTGAGCTGCCACGCCGTAGCCAGAGACCGATGTCGTGCCGACCAACTGCAGCTGCGGACCGTCCTTACGTTGGAATACTGCCAAATAGCCACCCGCGCCATTGCCGTTTCCGCTGCCCTCCAAGGTGTATAGGGCCACCACCTCTGACTTGCCGTCTCCGGTCAGATCGCCTTCGACTATCTTCCGCGCTTCTTTGTACTCTGTCGCGCTGTCAGCCTTCTTCGCTGCGTCGGCAATGGCCGCATTGATGACCTCAGCATCTGGCGTAACCTGCACAGCTCCCGGCGGTGACGGCATCGCCGCTCTTGCAACGGTTTGTACAGTTGTCTTTACGGCATCGCACCGAATAGCTTCAGCCTCAGCTCGCTTAGTCCCTGGCTGGACCTCGCAACCCGCTAGATTGAGCTCGCCGGCTTTCGTTACCTCGTCAACTTTGCTACATCCCGTAGCGGCTAGCGCAACTAGTAGGGTCATCATTGACCTAGAAATTGCCTTCATCATGTTCCTTATTTGATCCTGCTCTGCTGTGCGGCATTGGCTAATCGATCAATGGAGTCCGAAGGCGGAGAACCTTCAGAATGAATTGCAACAATTTCCGCCTCTCCATAGCGCTTTTTCAGCCTATCGAACGCATATTCACAGGCAGACTCCTGTCCTCCACTGCCGGCGCAGTTGCCTACGAACACACTTCGCGCCTTTTCGACCTTGCTGCTGCATGCGAAGCCAGCCCGACGACTGGATCAGCATTCAATGGCACGATCGAGCTAAGTTTCAGCGTGAGTTCTGCAGCCGAAGGCCCTGGGTTGCCACTTGATGTTGTGCGCGAAATACAGCACAACTGCGTTCCCTTCCAGGGCGCTGTGAGACGATCTGAACTTGGGCTTTGGATTTTCCAACGAAATCTGAGAACAGCCGCTAGGAAATGCTAAAAGATGGGCCCTAGCATCGACTTTTCGTAGGACAGAAGTGTCTGAGAATCGCCCTGGTCCGTTTCCACCCGATAGCGAAACGTGCGTTCGCGGCCTGATTGGTAGTCGTAAGCGATAGTGGCTTCGCATTCGTAAACGTCCGTGTCCTTGTCATGGCTCAGGACGCGGATTTTGGACACCTCGTAATTCTCCGGGATTTTCCGGAAGGCCTCAACGTTGAACATGTCCATGTACCTCTTGGCTTCCGCGCTGTTCTCGTACCACGTCACACGCTTCTCCACTGCTTTGACGATCACTCCATGGATCAGTTCCATGGTTTCGCTATCACCGCAGTCAGGCGTGCCGCCGGCACAGCCGGACAACAAGACAGACACCAGCACCATGCTGGCTGAAAAAATTCTCTTCATTTGGTTCCCCTGTGTTTGTTAAGCGATCGAGATGCGTTGAGCGGCCGGACCAATCCAGCCGCCCCCGAATGCTAATCGTAGTATGTCGAACAGTAGTATTCAAACCGGGACCATTTCGCAATGGCCCGGGCAGCTCATGAAACTGGATTAGTCACCGTCTTCGCCGGCAACGTCCGGCGACTGAGGAAGGAGCGCGGGCTGTCCCAAGAGGACTTGGCGGAGGCGGCCGGCGTACACCGCACGTATGTCGGCATGATCGAGCGCGGCGAGAAGAACGTGACGATCTACAACATTGAACGCATTGCGCTTGCACTGCAGGTTCGCCCGGGGCTACTCCTGGAGTGAGTAGCGTTGACCGCTGGCGTTCTGGGTTTAAAGCGGCCGACACCTGCTGCCAACTGCCGAGCTACATTGGCCAAGCTTAAGCCGCAACTCGCCCGCCTCGGCATTGCATAACGCCCATCGTCTGGCCGCCCTAGGAAACGCTTCGCCGACAGTGACTACGAAGTGGCCCAGTTGCTGGATATTTACCAGTCTCAAGGCAAGTATCATTCGCGTCGTGGGTGCATGATCGGCCACGAAGGATCCGGCAAGCCACTGCGGTGGTGCACCAGTGACGCTTTCGAGGCCAAGGCACGCCGGATCACGATGCGCCATTGTATTCCCGCCAAATCTACCGGGTCGGGGTGCTTTGCCCTGTTGAAGTCAGCTGGCGCTAGGTATTGAGCAAGGCCGCCGCAAAGCATTCTTGCCCCCTCGTTTCCTCACACTTACATCAGTCCGCGTGCCGCCATGGACAGCGCCGCTCGATTGGTCACGACGAAATGGTCGAGCAGCCTGACATCCACTAATGCCAGGGCCTGCGCAAGCCGTTTGGTCACAGCCTGATCTGCGGCCGATGGCTCCGGATCACCACCTGGATGGTTATGCGCCACCAACACTGCCGACGCGTTCAGCGACAGCGCGCGCTGGACAACGATGCGCGGATGCACCGTGGACTGGTCGACGGAACCGGAGAACAGCCGCTCTGCCTGGATGAGCCGGTGCCGGACATCCAGGAAGGCGACCTCAAAGTGTTCCCGTGGCTCGTCTGCCAGCCGAAGCCGGAAGAATTTGCCGCCGGCGTCAGGGCTACTCATCAGTTGGTCACGTTCAGCCGCACGCCGCTCGATGATCTTCAGCGCGCGAGTGATTGTCCGGTTCTCCCGAACCCTTGCTGCAGCAATGGCGCCAATCCCAGACCCTTCCAGGAGTTGCGGTAGCGCCATCATGGGGTCAGCTCCAGAACCTCTTCCCAAGCACGTCGCTTGATTGCAGCCCCCAACCCGAACCAGGCGGCATCCCGGCGGTTGTCATCACTATGCGCACGCCGATGATGGTCAACGAACTCGGTCAAACTGTTGAGCGCACCCCATGCAGTCCCGCGACTGGAGGAGAGGGTTGCCCCGCGCCCACCACCCTCGTACAGCGCGCGCACTCTTGCCACAGCCTGTTCATTGACAACTGCCGAGCCCGGCGTCGAGCCTCCATACACCAACACACGACGCAGTAGCCCCTCGACAGAATCAGGAGGGACGGGCACATCGCACAATGCCTTCATCCTATCCACGAAGCTGTCCCACCCACCAACGACGATGCCGAGTTGCCGCTTGATAGCGTCGGGCTGGAACTGACTGCGATGTGGCACCTTAATGGCCCCAGCGCTCTGATCCATAGCGATCTGTAGCGTGTTGTTGCATACCACGCGAACGGACGTGAACTGCGCTGTCGTTGCGAGTGTCCCGTCGCACGCTGTGGCGAGCAGCAGGTATCCATCAACTCTGTCCCGCTTCTTTAGGGCGGTACTCTGTCCGGTCCGGGCCAAGGCCCAGAACTTCTTACCCCCCCGCAGGACGCCAGCGGTTTCAAGTTCAAACCCGTGAAGTGCTGTGAGGTCGCGGTAGAACTCCAGGATCTCGCCAGGCTGTACAACCTGGAAGCGCTTGGACACCACCGCTAGCGGCGCCTGGGTGTCCGATCGATAGAGCACCTTCTGCTCAGGAAAGGTATTGGCGCCATCTGAGCCGCGGCCCTGCGTGGTGTAACGCACCTCTGATTCTTTTATTTCCCATTCCATACCAGCCTGGCGCCTCCAGACTTCGATGGGTTGGTGCTTGCCCAGCTTGTTACCCAAACCATGCCAAGGGGTCTGGCCCTTGTATGCCATCGATTCAATAAGATGCACGTGTCTCTCCTAAATGCGGCGGCATAAACGCACAAGGCCCGGACGATGCCGGGCCTTGTGCGGTGCCTATGGATGATGGATCAGTCGTTACGGAAGAACTCCGAACCACCGGGAGCAAAGGAACAGCGTGCGACGGCTGCCAGGATGGAGGCCGCCACAATAAAAACGCAGTACAGGAACTCAGACTTGTCCCTCATCAGATCACCCAGTCAACGGACGGATCAGTGCGGACCACCCCTACGCAAGGCCAGGCATCTCCTAGCGCTCATGTAGGTACTAAGGGTTTGAAATATTTTTACTTTGAGGAAGCACGCCGGGCTGCGTCATGTGCTCGGCGGCCATGAAGCCGGCGTTTCCTTAATCTGGCGAGATGGCGCTCCTCTATCGGCAGCGAAGAGCGTTACCGCGCAGCCGATGTCGTGCGCAGGTTGATCGCTCTGTATTGCCGCTGGCCGCCATAACGCGGCCCGTTTTTCTCAAAGGTGGCACAGAGCCGCCCCTCACCACAGGGCGCCAGGTCTGCTTGCGCGACGCGTTCCCAATAGTTGATCGAGGTGCGCAGCTGCACCAGTTCGTTGTGCTTCTCATGGATGATGCCGACTGAGTAAGCCACTACACCTAGCCCCAAGACGCCCGCCACGAGCATCGTGGCGGAGGCTATCCCTATGCGCCGCGTGATCCTTGTTTCCAAGGACTGCTGGGCCTGCGCGTAACGTCGCGTGGCTTGCTGCAATGTCTCGTCCGCGTGGGCCATTTCTTTGTTGAACCGCTTGGCGGCTGGCTCCAGCGTCTGCGTCAACGCCTGATTGGTCAGCTGCGTCAGCCTCGGCAGTGCGTTGTCCAATACCCGATTGACCTTGGCATCGGCGTTGCTGGCCGCGTGCTGGAGCAGCTGGAGTTGCTCGGCGACCACTTCGCGCAGCCGTTGTTCGCGCTGCTGCATGGATGCCACCAGCGTCGTTAGCACTTTGACCGTTTCCTGCAACGAGGCGTTCGATGCATTCAACGTCGCCATCATTTCCGCCATTGCGGCGGCGTCTTGCCTGTCCATGAGGTCTCCTAAACGTGGCTGGTCATGGGAGAGATTCTGACTAACCACCGCCCCCTCCACCACCACCCCCTCCTCCCCCACCATCTCCACCTCCACCGCCGTCTCCTTGGGGACCGCTCTGCATCGGCCCCTTGGCAAACTCGGGCAAGGTCATCACCATCACCGGCCCGCGGCTGGTGTTGATCTCCGCGGAGACATCCATCCCTAATGCCTGGCGTGTGGTGACGTGTTCCTGGGCCTCTTGCTGGGCCTGCGCATCAAGGAACTCGTTGCCTCTTTTGATCAGCGCCTGCGTCGCTGCACTGTTGGCCACCCGATTCAAAGCCTGCTCGATCGCCAGCTCGTTCTTGCTGTCGAGCGCATAGAGCACCTCGTCCACGTCCGGGTCACCCGTAATGGATTTCCGCGCAACCTGCGAATCCTCTGGCGCAGACTCTACACCTGGCCCGATGGAGCGCTGGGCTAGAGGTGGGAAGGCATCGGTTTGCTCAGCTGCTTCACTGGGAGAGCGACGCGTTTGTTCGTGCTGCGGGAACCCATCGAAGCTTGCGCCGTCTAAGCTTTGTGTGTCGCCGCGAACGAAGGGATAGGGTTCTCCACGGTCGCGATACTCCTTCCACTTCTGGTGGAAGCGTTCGTCTTCCCTATCCGCCGCCTCAATCTCTTGTTGCAGCTGGCGGAGCGAGCGCATGGTCTCTTCCAGGAATAGGGCGCCACCTGGGTCTGCGACGCTGCGTTCCTGCACAGGGATCGATTGGGCCTGCTGTTTTTCCGCGTCTGCTGGCTCCTTGGGAAAGCGATTCTCTGCGCTACCTCCCAGCGATTGCCCGTGTGCCTGCGCGAGGTATGCAGGCGATAGCGCTGGCGTGTCATGCTCAGCGAAAAACGTGTCCGAAGGACGGTTCTGCTCTGACGTCGTTTCTTGCTCAGGATTGGTAGACGCTGTGGACTGCGATGCACTCAACGGCTCTGCTGTCGCAGGCGTTGTTTGGGCCATGACGCGAACCGGCTCTGCCTCCTGCTCACGCGCCATGTCTTCCTGGCGGACCGGCGCTTGATCCATCTCTACTTGCTGCGTTTGCACTTGGTAATGCAGCGCTGAAGGCCCCGCATCGGCCTGTGCACTCTGAGAAGGTTGGCTATCCGGCTCCGGGCCTTCGGAGGAAGACACTTGGACGCGGGCGGCGGCGCGATTCTCGAGTGCCTGCATTTCCAGCGCGCGCTCTGCCTCTTGTGCTTGACCTGGCTTTGCGTCACTTAGACCAGGCGTCTGCTTCAGCGAGTCCTGGATGCCAGAAGCTAGGTGTTCGCCTGCATGTTGGGTCTGTGTTTCGGGCTTCTGAGGCGCGTCTTCCTGCTGCGACTCAGGCTGTGGCGTTTGTTGAGCCAGCGCGGCATCCGGAGCGTGCGGCTGAGGATTGGCTTGCTGCGAGGCTTGCTGACGTTGGTCCTGCTGCGGTTCGAGTGCTTGAGTTTGTTGCTGCTGATCCTGTGCTTGCCGAGCCTGAGCTTCCTGGACCTCAACTTGCCTGCTTTCTTGAGCCTGGCGGTCTTGCTGCTCCCGCTGGTGGTTGTCTTCGGCTTGGCGTTCCTGCGCCTGCCGCTGCTGGGCGTCCCTCTCCTCACTCTCCCGCAGCTCACGTTGCTGGCTGGTCTGCGCTTGGCGCTCCTGCACCTGGCGCTCTTCCTGTTCGCGTTGCTGCTCTGCTTGGCGTTGACCTTCCAACACCGCGTGCGCCTGGACCGTTTGTTCGCTTTGTGACCTGTGCTCGTGCTCAGGCTGTGCCTGCTGTAGGTGCTCGCGCACCTGCGCGGCGTGTTGCTCTTGCGCGAGGCGATCTTGCTGTTCGCGTTCTTGCCGCGCCTGCGCCGCGACAGAGGCCTGCATTCGTGCTTGGATATCGAGCACTTGCTGCGGATTGGAAGAATCGGAGGTCGATGTTTCCGCGTCTGCAGTTCCCTCGGTCACGCGCCCAAGGATCGGCGATTCTCGCCGGTAGCCTTGCGTCTCACTCAACGCATGCCGGATGTCATCGCTGCTGGTGACGCCTACCACCCGAGTGATCCCGTCGCTGCCGCGCTGCAAGTGGGCAATGGGGCTGTCATAACCGTATTGCCCCGACTCATTGCGCTGCAACTGCTGCATGGTCGGCCCGGTGATGCCGTTGGCCTTCATGGTCCGCTGGGAGGCCAGCTCCACGGCCTGCTGAGTATCTGGGTTGACGTTCAAATCAACGCCTGCCGCCCGGTAACGGTGCAGCAGCTCGTTGTGCTCCATCTGCGCCGCTGTGAGAGCGGGGAGCGCTTGAATCGCCGCCAGGGCTTCTTGTGACCGTTCCAGCGAGGGTTGCCGCATCTGGTCAGTCAGTTCCAGCTCCACCGCCAAGTTACCGCTGGCAACGCCATCCTTGCCGGCCCACTGTCCTGACTCTGTGCGCTGGTAAAGCTGAGCGTCCGACCCAAGCACCGCACCGGACTTGGCCTGGGCGGCTTGGACGGCCGCAGGCACTTCGACACCGTAAGCCTGGGCCCGCTGAGCAGCATGGTTTTCCAGGTAGGCGGCAGCGATGGCTTCGCGCCCGGTGGCGATGTTGCTTTCTATACGGCCCAGCGCTTCTTGGTTGAGTTGCTGCGCGCGTTCCGGGGAAGCGGTTTGGTGTTCGTAGCTGCCCCGGTCATTGGCACCGGACACGGCGGTTTTGACTTGGCGTTCCCATGCCTGGTTTTCCGGATTGCGATGCCAGTTTTGGTTGTCTAGCCCAACCTGGTCACTGGCCCTTGCAGGGAGGTTGAACGGGTCCCGGGGCGCAGGCACCTTGCCCAGCGCCAGCTCCACCGCCTTGGCGTTGGCCAGCGCCCCCAGTTCCTGCGATTTCTCATAGCTGGCGACCACGGGCTGCTCGCCCGATGTGCGGCCGCCGTCCTGGGCAAGGTCGATGGCCGTGTCGCGCTGCCAGTTGCGACCGTTGAATTGCCACTCCACACCGGCCTTGTCGGTCTGGTGATAGATGGCGCGGTTGTCCAGCAAGTCGGCGCCTTTGTCGAACGCCTTGCTCATCAACAGCGCATCGCCCACCACCAACGCCGCAGGCACGAAGCCGCTGCCACCAATCGCGGCGGCGGTGGATGCACCACCGGCCCAACCGCCGACGTTGCGAGCCAATGCATGGGTGACCTCGGAGTGGGCGGCGGTGGCATTGCCTTGTTCCAGCAACCCGGCCGAGCGGCGGGCGGTCAGCACTGCGTCTGCCCCCGTCGCCAACAAGCCGCCCGATCGCACCAAGGTGCTGGCCGACGCATTGCCCAGCAATACTTCCATGGACGCCGCACCGCTCTGACCGCGAGGAATTCGCAGAGGTCTGGCGGCTTCTTCGCCCAGGGTGTTCTCGACGATAGCCACGCCACCAGGTGACAGCGTCAGCTTTCCACCGTGGTAAGCGTCGGAGATGGCCTGACTTAAGCCCTGCCGCTGAAGATCAGTGTGGCCGCCGCGGGTCAACGGCTGCCCTGAACTTTGAAAGTGGTTGAGCGTGGAGACGATCCGGCCTTCGTTGTGCGTGACCACCGCCCATTGCCGTGTGTTCCAGCTCGCCTGCCCGTGCGCGTCCATCTGCGCCACATTCTTCGAGGCGTAGCTCGTCGTCAGGTTGCTGATCGGGTCATCGAAAAAAGCGTTGGTGATAGCGCGTGCCTGGTCCCTGGTTTGATTCAGACCAGCGTTGGTGTGTAGTTCACCATTGACCAAAGCCACTTGCGCTGCATCGCTTAACCGTTGAACCTTCATCGCCATCCGGTCCAGCGCGCCCGCATCGCCGGCCAACGCGGCGATGCCGTCCTTCGTTGAAGCCAGATCCTTCAATACCTGCGTCGAGCCGATCTTGTAGTCCTTCAGCGGTCCGCCCGAATGTGGCGAGACTCCCAAGGCATGGGCAAGCGCCCTGTCCTTGGGCATGTTGATCAGGTTCGTGGCCGCGTCCTTGTTGAACCGACCCGAATCCACCAAGGCTTCTAGCAGCG
Organism: Xanthomonas sp. NCPPB 1068; assembly: GCF_041479385.2. NCBI lineage: Bacteria > Pseudomonadati > Pseudomonadota > Gammaproteobacteria > Lysobacterales > Lysobacteraceae > Xanthomonas > Xanthomonas sp. NCPPB 1068. The sequence continues at coordinate 4,232,179 of NZ_CM192986.1, forward strand.
GATCTCTTGCAAACGTCTGTTGCTCAAGGGCGTGGTGACCCTGAAACAAAGGGATGTCCTTCTTTGGCATGGCTTAGGCTCCCTCCTTGTCGCCTGGCGGCCTCAAATATCCGATGCGTCAATAAAAGAGATGCCACTAGCTTCGGAGTTATCCGGGATGCCGGCTTGAAGGACTGCGGCCTTGAACACTTGGTCGCAGAAAGCCGTGGGGTTGAAGGGCGTCCTGAAGACGTGAGCCCCCTTCAGCGCCTCGTTGCGGAAAGCCAAGCTTGCGCCGCCAGCCAAGGAATAGAATTTCCCACGCACGTAATCGTCATCAATCTTGATCTTCAACCGCGATCCAGCCTCGTCGAGTGCGTCTCGCTCGCGCACCACGTCGCAGAGGTAGTAACGGGGTCCCGGAGTGCCATCAGTCAGGCGGTAATCCACCTCTGCAAAGGCAAACGCCTCAGGATCCACCGCTGCCATCACGTCATGAAGGCGCCCGGATATCAGCCAGTAGCCACTGAACCCCGCCTCCAGGTCTCGGGGCTCCGGCCCCGCGCTGGGTTCAAGAGTCAGCAGCGGAAGTTCTCGCAACGGCGGAAAGCCACCCTCGTCAGGCCGCAAGATCAACCGCGGCGGTGACAGAAGCTGGCGCTTGTTGGTGAACTGCACCCCACAGACTGAGCGATTGCTCTCCACGTCCGGCTCAAGCATGTAGAAGTCACCAGGCGTCGGCTGATTGGGTGTTGTTGATGGCATGCGTTTCATCCCTACCGTGTGCTGTGGTCTCAGCTGACGGAAAGAGCTTAACTCGGTCGCTTTGCCGACCCAAGCCATGAGGCAACGGAGAGGCTACATTCCACTTGCCGCCCTACTCGTATGCTGCCTGCCACCGATGAACAGATGAACCAGCACCCAAATGCCGAGAGGTGCCAGCGCCTGCTCTCGAAGATTCGAACCTGGGTAGGAAAACACCTACCGTCCAGCCTGCCTTTCACTGATAGTGCCTTCGCCCTTTTTCTCCATGATGATGTTCCGCCCAAGGCGGGCTCTGCCTGTCTGTGTCCGGCCATGGCGTTAGACACCCAGGAACTCTTAACACCATCAAGGAGGATCGCTGTTGGGCGCTAAGGCAACTCGGCATGTGGGCGACTACCTGCTTACAGCCCACATCACCCCGTCTGACGGTAAGTTCCTACCAGAGCTGCTAATTTCCAGGCCCGGCGGCATCACGCTTCATCGCCACCCGGTCACTGGTGTCGCGTTCCCTGATCGAGACGCGGCGTACGACTACGCCAAGCACTGGATGGCCACGTGCTACGTGTCGAACACAGGCTCGGTGGCCGCGGCCTAACAAGAACCGCGTATCTTCAGCCTTAATCGTCCACGTCTGTTAGCCCATGCCACGACAGGATTTCCTCGGCTCGACGGCCGACGAACTGCACGTCCTCGCTCGTTTCTGCCTTGCTCTCTATGGCGGCGGCCATGCTGGCGAAGGCTTGCCAAAAGTGGCGGCGGCCAGGACTGGAAGCCCGCAATGTCGGCACGGCTGCATCCAGGCGTTCGAGATGAAGGCGCAGCTCGGCTCTGTCCATAGGCACAAGTATCGGCAGCGCTGTCGCAGTGCCTGAGACACATGGCGAGCCCTCTGACAGCGAAAGCTGAGGTAGGCTGCAGCTTCGCCCCGGCTAACCCGGATGGAGCTATGGGGCCGACACGCGAGACTACGTTTTTCGCAACGAGTTTGTTTGGGTGCCGGCAAGACGCTGCTCAAGCGTCCCGCGAGGTGAGCGACCATCGGTCCCGCGTCCGACAACATCAGATTGCACCAACGGTATTTTCATAAGCTCTAGGTCTCAAGCCCTGCGGGATGTCAGGACGTTCTGAGCCAGCCGTCATCCAATAGCGCCAAGCTCCCGGGCAACGGCGCCAGCGCCTGGCGCGTGCCGTTCTTCTTGGCCTCCTACCGGGCCTGCGCTTCCAGAAACCATGCATCACTTCTTCGGCGTAAGTGTTGGAGGCAGCACGCATGCGCGTGTTGCCTCCCAAACGCCATCGACGACCCAGCCAAATTACTGGATCTGATAACGACTACTAGCATCTTGCGCCAACCAAGATCTTGCTCCGCCCAAAATGCCAGCCTCGACGTCACGCGCCAAGCCGACGTCGAGATTCGCAGCGCCGGTTTGAAACACGCCCATTGCATCAACCAATTGATTGACTTCGGCCAATACTGCACGCTGCATCGGACGTCGGGACGCAGTGGTGGCCAGCAGATCCTTGGTCTGGTCAGCGGCCACAATCTCGGTCGACACAGAAGCCATCAAACGATCAATGCTTGAGGTGCGGCTAGCCGATGCCGTCGTATTTCCGGCTTGCATCGGTGTAAGCAATGTTTCGAACTCCGACGCTGGAATGCCGTGTCCACCATCCTCGGGCTGGATCATCCACAGAGCGTTGTCGCTGCCCAGGAAGTGCTTGAGCACACTTACCTGCTGATTGGCGTCGCCGTCCACCCGTACGATCAGGTCGTCGCCGTTGCGATGGAAGCTCAGACGCGTCCGCTCGATACCAGCCATGAAGATGGAATCGCTGCCGCCACCGACACTCACCGTATCCACGCCATTGCCCTCACGGTAAGTGTAGACATCGTCGCCCGCACCACCGAACAACAGGTCGTTGCCGTCCTCGCCAACGAGAGTGTCGTTGCCTGCGCCGCCGTAGAGCATGTCGTTGCCCGATCCGCCGAAGGAACCGCTGCCACCCCACAGAGAATCATCGCCATCACCGCCTTCGATGCGGTCATCGCCGAGCATGCCGAACAGGGTGTCGTTGCCGGCAAGGCCGCGCATCAGTTCCTTGCTTGCATTGCCGATCAGCTGATCATTTGTGGCGGTGCCTGTCAGCACACGCGCATAGTCGGCCAGATTGGCCTCGCCGTCACTGCTGGAGACACGGGCATTGATCGCCGCGGTGTCCAGCTGTGTACCACTGCCGGGCTGTAGGACATCCAACGCGAAATCGCCACCAAGGAAGTGTTTGGTCACTCGCACGCTGTTATTGGCGCCACTGGCCAATGCAATCACCAGGTCATCGCCATCGCGGGTGAATCGCAGGTTGCTGACCGGTTGTCCATCCTGGAATTGCAGACGGTCGATACCGCCGCCGGTATTGTCGATGACATCGCGGCCGCTGCCAAATACATAGGTATCGTCGTTAGCGCCGCCCAGCATGAGATCATCGCCATCCTCGCCGCGCAGTGTGTCATTGCCAGCGCCGCCCTCTAGCGTGTCGTCACCACTGCCGGTTCCATTGCCGCTGCCACCGGACAAGGTGTCGTTGCCGGCGCCACCCCGCAAGGTATCGTTGCCGCCCATGCCCAGCAATGTGTCGTTACCACCCAGTCCGTCGATCAGATCCCTGCCAGTCCCGCCAGTCAGTTGCTCTCCGGAGGCGGTGCCATTGACGGTCCGGTCCGGACTGCTGCTGTTGATCAGCTGTGCGATCTGCGTTGCGGTATAGCGTGCGTTGCTGGCCTGCACGACATCCATGCCCGCATCACCGCCCAGAAAGTGGCCGCTGACGCGCGCTGCAGCGATCGTTGCACCATCGATGTGCACCAAAAGATCGTTGCCATCGCGCTTGAATGACAGACGGCTGCTGGCCACGCCATTCACCAGCAAGGTGTCGTTCCCGCCACCGGTGTTGTTGATGATGTCGCTGCCAGAGCTGCCATCGATGACATAGGTGTCGTCGCCGGCACCACCAATCAGCCGGTCATTGCCGGCGCCACCGGTCAGCTGATCGTTACCACCGCGTCCGTTCAACGTGTCGTTACCGGCAAGGCCAAGCAGGATATTGGCCGCTTCGCTGCCTTCGATGAGGTTGTCCAGCGCATTGCCGGTTGCTTGCCCACTGCCGGTCAGGCGAAGATTCTCGACGTTGCCTGCCAACTGCACCTGCGAGCCAGCAGAGCGCACGACAGTATCGATGCCCGCATTGTTGGACTCGGTGACCCGGTCCGAGTCGGTATCGACGTAATAGGTATCGTCACCGCCGTAACCTTCCATGATGTCGTTTCCTTGACCACCATCGAGCACGTTGTTGTCGCTATTACCGTAGAGCCGGTTAGCCGATGCATTGCCGATCAGCGACAGGTTTCCTTGTCCATCCAGATAGCCGTTTTCGACATTGGCTGAGAGCGTGGCAGACACCGTGGTGTAGACCGTATCAGTGCCCTGGGCTGACAACTCCACCACCGTATCGCCGGCGTCGTCGAGATAATAGCTATCGTTGCCCGCGCCGCCACGCATGTCGTCGGCACCGCTGCCGCCATCCAACGTATTGTTCTGGCTGTTGCCAATCAGGGTCTGATGGCCGTCGCGTCCGTAGGCCGCCTGGGCACTGCTGCCCTCGACCAATACAACGCGCTCGATGTTCTCGTCTGCGGCATAGACAGAGAGGCTGCTCTCGACGGTATCGGTACCTTCTCCCTCCAGCTCGACGATGGTGGTCATGTCCTGACTGTCCAAGACATAGGTGTCGTCGCCCGCCCCACCCCGCAGCACATCGTCGCCGCCATTGCCGGCGAGGCGATCGTTGCCATCAAGCCCCAGCAGTTCTTCACGCTGCCAGGTACCGACAAGACTGTCGTCGTCTGCGGTTCCCTCGATCACCGCGACAGTGCGCAACTCCAGGTACATCGCGGTTGAGGCGCCGTGTTGATCGGTCGCGATCAGATTGAAGCCGAACCACTCCAAACCCAAGGGCGGCGTGCCGCTGATGGTGCCGGTGGCGGAATCTATCTGCAGCCATTCTGGCCCATCCACCGCATAGGTGAGCGTGTCGTCTGCATCATCGACGAAGCTGCCGGCAGGAAGCGCCAAGCTGAAAGCCTGGCCTGTGCGAGGGCTGGAATCGTACTGGAACCAATTGGCCACCGGCGGATCGTTGGTGATCTGCAGTTGCGCAAGATCGCCACGGCGAATAGTGCCGTCGGCGAACACGAACTCGTCAATGGTCCGCACCAGCACCAGCTCGCCGGGATTGTTCCAGTCTTCGCGCCAATAACCCTCGATGATCAAGCGATCGTCGGCAGCGGTGCCAAGCTGGACGATCAGATCGAACCCGTCACGGGTCCAGGTCGCCTGTTCGGCGATGATGCCCTCACCGAAGATCACCCGATCGGTATCGCGACTTCCGTTGACGGAAATGATGCGGTCGGTACCGTCGCCGGCTTCATAAAAGAAGTTGTCGCTTCCTGCGCGCGTGCCGTAGGTCCTGCCGTCGCCGTTGAACCCGACCGTGCCGTACAGCACGTCGTTGCCGCGGCCACCGTAGATGTCGGCGCCGTACAGTGCCGCATGGATGGTGTCGTCACCCTCCTCGCCATACAGCGTGTCGGCCTCGTTATTGCTGGTGGCAAGATTGAACTCTGCCAGGAAGTGGTTTCCGCGAATGGTATCGTTGCCGGCTCCACCACGGATCTCGTTGGCATACATGTTGCCGGTGAGCACATTGTCGCCAAGGTCGCCCTGCAGATTGGCGCGCAGCCCGATGATGCCGTTAGGACCTTGAGTACCAATGTTGTAGAGACGCAGATTCTCTACGTTCGCATAGTCGGCTACCGAAACCCACATCGCCTGCGAGGTCAGTTCATCCCAGCCGGCGATGATCACCGTATCGTTGCCGCCGCCAGCTTGTTCGATCACTTGGTCCTTCCGGGTGATCAAGTAGGTATCGTTGCCATCCAATCCAGCCAGCTGGTTCACCGCATCGACTAGATGGCCTTCGATGATGTTGTTGTCGCTGTTGCCGGTACCGCGGACGGCGTTTCCGGTCAGGCGCAGATTCTCAAGCTCCTGGCGGCCCTCGATCGAGTAGTCGACGCTTGCCTGCACGGTGTCACTGCTATCCGAGAATCCATTCTCGACGATCACATCGTCCAAGCTGTCAACGATAAAGGTATCGCGCGTGGCGCCACCAATCAGTGTGTCCTTGCCTCCGGCACCATCAAGAATGTATTCCTGTGTGTCGGAAATGCTGTTCGGCACTATCTGGATGACATTGTCCAGCGCATTGCCGGTAATGCGGTTGGGCGCTCCCGGCCACCAATAGTTGGAGGGCGTGATCACGGCGTTCTCGATGTTCGCACCCAGGATCACGTCGTGGTAATTGGAGTAGATCGTGTCGATGCCACCGTTTTCCAGCTCCTCGATCTCGCTGGAGTTGACGGTCGTTCTCCAGGAGGACCAGGAGAACGTGTGGTTGTAGTAGTACCTGTCGTCGCCACTACCACCAACGAAGCGGTCGATTGAACTGTCCACGTTGGCGTAGATCCGGTCGTTGCCCGCGCCGCCAAGCAAGATATCCGCGCCCGCACCGTCATACAACGTGTCGTTGTCTTCGCCACCATCCAGGATGTCGTCGCCGTCGCCGCCCTGCAACATGTCGCTGCCGCCCATGCCGGACAACGTGTCGTTTCCGGCACCGCCATCCATGGAGTCCGGTGCGAAGGTACCGGTTTGCACGTCGTCGCCACTGGTGCCGCTCCACCACCGCGTCTGGAAGTTGGCAGCTGTCAACTCCACGCCATCGGCAAAAACAATGCGGTGATTATTGTTGGCGAGAAAGCCTTCAAGCATCAATGCGTTGGAAACACTGGCGTTGGACCAACCGCCGCTGGCGATCATAACGCCCAGCGTGGTTCCGCTAATCTGGAAGTTGGTGACCGCGTCGGAGTTCACCCCGATCATACGGATCACGTCGCGTCCTGCATCGGCGGCATCAAGCCGGCCGATCACGTCGTAACCGGATCCCAATGCCACTTGATAGGTATCGTCACCGCTTCCACCGTCAACCAGGTCCCCGTCCGCCATGCCATCGGCTACCAGATGGATGGTGTCGTTGCCATCTCCGCCAAGCAGCACATCGCCGCCGCGTCCGTCGGTCAGCGTGTCATCGCCAGCCCCGCCTTCGATGAGGTCGTTGCCTTCGCCTCCGTCGATCGTGTCATTGCCGTGCAAGCCGTATAGGCGTTCGTTGTCCTTGGTGCCATTCAATGAATCCGCGTCGTTGCCACCACGGATCGGTGTTCCATACATGATGCCGGTGTCGAACTGGGAACGCGTCACCACCTGAAGGTCGTCGGTCTGGATCCGCACCGCCGTTGCGGCGGCGAAGTAGCCGACGATGCGAACGCTGTCGCCGCTCTCGAGCGAGACGACCAGATCCTGTCCCTCGCGTACATACCGCAGCTCGTCCGCGGTGATGCCATCGAGAAAGTACAGCAGATCGGTGCTGCCCTGTTTCACCAGCACGGTATCGGTGCCGAATCCCCGGCGGAAACGATACTGGTTCTGGCCTTCGCCGCCATCGAGGGTATCGTTGCCAGCATCGCCGAGCAGGATATCGTTGCCCTCGTCGCCTGAGAGGACATCGTCCCCCTCGCTCCCCTCCAGATAGTCATTGCCGGCTCCGCCGTAGACAAGGTCATTGCCCTGCGCAGCGGTGACATTGTCATTGCCGTCCTCGGCATGGATGACGTCGTTGCCTGCTCCACCGTAGACACTGTCGTCGCCGATGCCGGCCTGGATCAGATCGCCGCCGTCGTCACCATCGATGGTGTCGTTGCCAGCCCCGCCGTAGATCGTATCGTTGCCAGCCTCGCCGTCGAGAATATCGTTGGCGTCGCCACCCTCCAGAAGGTCGTCGCCGTCGCCGCCATTCAGAGTATCCGCGCCGGCGCCACCACTGAGCTTGTCGCTGTCGCCGCCGCCATTCAAGAAGTCGTTGCCATCTCCACCGTCGAGTATGTCACTGCCGGCTTCGCCGAACAGGCGGTCATTTCCGGTACCACCAGTGAGCCTGTCGTCGCCTTCGCCACCTTGCAACTCGTCGTATCCCGCGCCGCCGAGCAGAATGTCGTTGCCCTGCTGTCCCAGCAGAAGATCGTCACCGGATCCGCCATCGAGCCGGTCATCGTCATCGCCGCCAGCCATCTGGTCCGCCCCGTCGCCGCCAAACAGCACATCCTTGCCGGCCTGCCCGTGCAGTACATCGTCACCGACGCCGCCATCGAGCAGATCGTCGCCATCTCCGCCCTGCAGTTCGTCGTTGCCGCTCTCGCCGAGCAGGCGATCCTGTCCCGTTCCGCCTGCCAGCAAATCGTCGTCGGCCCCACCGGAAAGAACATCATCGCCATCCTGCCCAACCAGCTGATCGTTGCCCGCGCCTCCGCGCAGAATGTCGTCGCCACCTGCGAGTTGGTCGGACTGCCCGTCACCCCAGAGCAGGTCGTTGCCGGCGCCGCCGTCAATCACGTCAGCGCCAGCCTCTCCATATATTTCATCCGTACCCTCGCCACCGTCCAGACGGTCGTTCCCGGTGCCACCAGATAGCAGATCATTACCATCGCCGCCAAAGACCACATCCTGCCCTGCGCTGCCGGAGATCACGTCGTTGCCGGTGCCGCCATCGAGCAGATCGCTGCCGGCACCGCCGATCAGCACGTCGTCTCCCTCCTCGCCGTAGAGCGAAACGCCGATGGTATGAGTGTCACCGACGCCTCCCCCGAACGCGAACACGCCGTTTGTACCGGTAACACCATCGGGTTCAGCAGCGCTGAAGTACTGCAGGGAATAGCGAGATGTGTCGATCCGTTGAAAACGATAAGTCCAGCCAGCGACTCCTGACCTACCGCTGAAGTCGAAAGCACCTCCAAGTGTGAAAGTGGCGTAGCCCACCAATCCCCCAGTCTCATCAGTCGTCATCTGCTTGGCGCCCTGCCAGCTGAAGTACGACTCGATGTCGCGCCAGACGGTGCTTTCGTCCATCGGCAGCTCTGGCGACACCCGGAAGTTGAAGCCGAATGCATGCCTAGCGCTCAGGACGTCATCGCCCTTTCCGCCATAAGCGGTCGCCTCGTCGCCAAAACCGGAAACGAAATCATTACCGCCGCCTGCAAGGATCAGGTCACTGCCGCCATTGGCATTGATGATGTCGCTGCCCTCTCCACCCTCCAGCAGATCGGCGCCATCGCTGTAGGTTCCCAGGATCATGTCCCGCCCGGCACCTCCGGCAAGATGGACCGGCGTGCTCGGAAGGGCGTCGATGTAGGGATTCAGATAGTCGGATTGATCCGTGCCAACGGTTGGATCGCTTGGCGGTTGGTACCCAGGAAGCACGATACCGAACGTGCCGGGCGTCCAGTTTTCGACAATCGTGGTACCGCCCGAGGTTCCTAGACGGATCACTAGTTGCTTGCCGTCGCCCGCCGAGGCCACGGTGACGCGGATATACCCGTCCGCAGCTTCCCAAGTGTTCTCTGAGGTTGCCACCAACCCGGCGGCCCAGCCGCTGTTGCCTTCGATCTCCAGCACGCCGATGCCGTCGGCGTCGGTGATGCGGTCGATATCGCCTGGCGCGCCCGCATACAGCACATAGGTGTCCGTGCCTGCGCCGCCGCGCAGGCGGTCGCTACCGATGCCACCATCAAGGATGTCGTTGCCGTCCTCGCCGAATATCGTGTCGTTGCCGACGCCGCCCCGCAGCACATCGTTACCGATTCCCCCGGCCAGGATATCGTCGCCCGCGCGGCCCTCCAATGTATCGCTCCCATCCATGCCGTACAGCAGGTCGCCGATGTCGGTACCGGCCAGCATGTCGTCCTGGACGCTGCCATAGACCGCGGCGCCCTTGTCGGGGCCGGTGAAGATGCGCAAGGGGGCGCTCAGCGCCGCCATGAACTCGCGCACCTGATCCTGGTTGATCTCGCCGTCAGTGCTGTCCAGCCCCATGGCGACAAGGAACTCGGCCAGCGCAGCGGACGGATTAAGTAACGACAGCGGGTTGTCTTCCAGACTCTCGGTACCGACGCGCGCCAACCACGCGGAGAAGATGTCCGGGTTATAGCCCAGCCGATCGAACCAGGAGGCAGCCTTGCCGCTGCCGTCGCTGTTCTGCCAGACAGTCAGGGCCAGCCGGATTCCGGATGCGCTGTCGAAGGGCCAACGCCCATTGCTTTCGAGCAAAACATCCCACAGTTCGTTTCGCTGGTCTTCGTCCAGCAGTTCGAATGGGGTGTTCATGGTCCACGCGTCGGTGGGAAGGTTCAAACCGCGGAAGACCTGATTATGGAATTCCCATGCTTCCCTGGCTGTAACTTCTCGCACCACGCTCCCGCCGTTACCTCTAGCGATAATATCCAACTGACCTAGAAAAGCTTCAGCCATCCGCCTTCTTATCTCTTGAATGCCAGCAGAATTTACCGGAGCTCCCGCTGCGCTGGCGGTTTCTTCGAGAAATTCTAAGGCTGATAGGCCCGAAAACATATTGCCACGTGCCACGCCGCTAGCCAGTCGAGAATAACGATGGCCGAATGCCGCGATATAGGCATACATTTCTTCGATTCGACCCGCCTCTAGTAGGGTACGGGCCTGAACTAGATTATCCGCATTCATCATATCAACCATGATCAAGTTCCTTTACGTCCTGTTTTTTTTGGGCATCTAGCAGTTATTTTTTGCAGGTAGAAATGGACCGCAGATGTGATCTTTGGCCATTCCGGCAAGAGATTAGCACGATAAGAAATACTAGTTTCCACTTGTGGGAATTCGCTCTCAATAATTAACTGTTCGCATAGCGAAGTCCAACGTGGAGGGTCGAATCTCTCGCCGTGCAGGCATGTTATTAATGTCGCTGGCTCCTGCCCGACTTCCATCTGATCGGAGTACACAATAAAATTTGTCCTATGCGGCAATGGGGTGCGGAGATGTCCAAACTTCAATTGCAGCGCTGGATCTTCCCCGTATACCAGCGGGACACCCCAGGGATATTCGGAAACCTCTCGATTTCGATAAAGCCTGAAATCTCGCCTGCCAGAGAGCGAGACCTTCTCAGTAGGCGCAAGGCGGCTCATGCCGATTTCGATCCACTGGGAATTTCCCGTCGATCGACTGTGATGCACGCGGTAGTCCTCGGCGTTCTTTTCACTGAGCGGTTCCATCTCAGGCCAGCGTAGCCGTATGACTAGGCTACGCAGTGGACGCTCACATTTGCCTTTCAGTTCCTTCGTGCCCGGCTCGGATTCGTAGAATAGGAGATCCTGTGCCGGTACACGAATGACGTTAGGGCCGATCGTGCCGACCAGATCCGGCCGGTTGGCTTTATCCGACGGACTGTTCCTGGAGCAGGCGGCCGCGAGCACCGACAGTAGCAACAGCACACACCCACGCATAACAGCCCCTATCTGGACGTGTGTGTATGCAGCACGACGCTCTGGACACGTTTGCAGTGCTTGCGCTTGTATCAGACAGCGCGCGCTTATGGTTTCAGACATGGTCAAGCTGCTCCTGGGTTTTATGCTGTTACAGACATTGGGCAACCTCTTTTTGTAAGCAGGCGTAAACGGTAGAAATGTTTAAGACCGTTCCGCCAAAAGATTCCCACGCCAAAAATTCCGAGTATAGCTACGCTGGTGCCGCCCCCACATTGGCGTTACCTTTCTCTCAAAGATTCCGAGCCATGTATTCGCAAGGGACTTAATAAATAATCAATAACCCGCCTTTTCCCTGTTTTCACTTCCGCACTCAAGCTCATCCCGGCACTCATCCGCACCTTGACCCCATCGATCTCCAACGTGCTGCCGTTTAATTTGATGCGTGCAGGAAATACCAAACCCAGCTTTTCGTCCTGCGCGGCATCGTGGGAGACGCTGGCGACTGTCCCGGTCAGATAGCCGTAGCGGGTGTAAGGGAAGCTGTCGACCTTGACGGTGACTGGCTGACCCGGGCGCATGAAGCCGATGTCCTTGTTCAAGACGGTGACTTCAACCTCCAGTGCCTCTTCGGCAGGCACTACGACCAGTAACGGCTGTGCGGGCGTCACCACACCGCCTACGGTGTGCACGGCCAGCTGCTGGATGGTGCCGTCCACGGGCGCGTGCAGAGCCATCAACTTGTCCCGCTGTCCGGTCTTGGCGACGTCCTGGGTCAGTTGGCCGGCTTGCTCGCTGGCCTGGCGTAAGACGCCCAGTGCCTGCTGGCGGGTGTCGGTGACAAGCACGCGCAATTCCTCTTGCGCTGCGCTGATGGCCGAGCGGATTTCCTGCAGGCGATTGCGTTGGGTGGCAAGCTGGCTTTCTGCAGCGATGCGTTCCTGTTCGCGTAATAGATAGTCGTGACGGCCGACGTACTTGCCTTCGACAAGACGGCCGTAGTCTTCCGCGCGCACTTTCGAGATGCGCGCCGACTCAGCCAGGGGTGCGATCGCGTCCTGGGTGGTCTGCAGTTCGGCCTGACGTTGGGCGATGCTGGCTTGCAGGTTATGCCGGCGGGCCTGGAAAGCGTCGAATTGGCTGCTGACCAATTGCTGCTCGTTGGCAACCCGCTCTGCGGGAAGATCCGGAGCCGGCCCAAGCTGCGGTGGCTGCCCGGTGGCGATGGCGGTTGCCAGAGCAGCCTGACGCAGCACGGCGAGCCGTGCATTGATCAGGGCGTCACCTGCCTGGGCAAATTCGGCACCAGTGGCGGTGGCGTCGAGCTCGACCAGCAACTGGCCTTTCTTCACCGCCTGTCCATCGCGCACCAGGATCCTGCGCACCACCGCGGTTTCTGCGGTCTGCACCACCTTGGTTCGGGAATCGACGACGGTCTTGCCCGGTGCCACGGCGACGATGTCCAGCTTGCCCAGGCATGCCCACAGCAGCGCGACACAGAAGAAGCCGATGATGATGCGCATCGTCCAGCGCGCAGTGGGCGAGACCGGCGTTTCGGTTAATTCAAGATGGGCCGGCAGGAACGCGCGCTCGTCGGCGCTGCGCGCAGGCGGGTCGAGCTGGCGGCGCACCGCCCAGGCCGATTTGAAGATCTTGAAATAGCGGAGAAAGAAATCGCGCCATCCCTGGATCTGGTGCTTCATGGTGTCCCCTGTTGCAATTTGTACAGATGCGCGTACTGGCCTTCCGGCCGGTCGACCAGCTCGGCGTGCGAGCCGCTCTCGACGATGCGCCCCTTCTCCACCACGACGATGCGGTTGGCCTGCCGCACGGTGGACAGGCGATGGGCGATGATCAGCACGGTGCGGCCCTTGCAGATCGCGCGCATGTTGCTCATCACCGCGTGTTCCGATTCGTAATCCAGCGCACTGGTGGCCTCGTCGAGAATCAGGATGCGCGGATCGCCGATCAGTGCGCGCGCGATCGCAATGCGCTGCCGTTGCCCACCGGACAAACCGGTGCCGTGCTCGCCGACTTTGGTGTCGTAGCCTTCCGGCAATTCCAGAATGAAGTCGTGGGCACCTGCCAGCTTGGCCGCATGGATCACCCGCTCCAGCGGCATGCCGGGATCGGTCAACGCGATGTTCTCGCGCACGCTGCGGTTGAACAGGAAGTTTTCCTGCAGCACCACGCCCAGCTGACGACGCAGCCAGGCCGGATCGGCCAGCGCCAGGTCCTGGCCATCGATCAGCACCCGCCCGCGCTCGGGCGTGTAGAGCCGCTGCACCAGCTTGGTCAGCGTGCTCTTGCCGGAGCCGGAACGGCCAACGATGCCGATGATTTCGCCTGGGCGAATGTCCAGCTCGATCCCGTTGAGCACCTCGGGCGCATCCGGCCGGTAGCGGAACGTGACCCGCTCGAACGTCACCTGCCCGCGAATCGGCGGCAATGCCAGGCGACTGCCCGGCACCTCGGTTCGCGTATTGAGAATATCGCCCAGCCGCTCGACCGAGATACCGACCTGCTGGAAGTCCTGCCACAACTGAGCCAAGCGAATGATCGGCGCGGTAACCTGGCCGGACAACATGTTGAAAGCGATCAACTGGCCAATCGACAGCTTGCCTTCCATCACCAGCTTGGCGCCCCAGAACAGCACCGCCACGGCGGTGAGCTTCTGTACCAGCTGTACGCCTTGCTGACCCAAGGTTGCAATGCGGGTGACGTTGAAACCGGCGCTGACATAGCCGGCCAGCTGGTTGTCCCAGGTACGGGTCACGCGTGGATCCACCGCCATCGCCTTGACCGTACCGATACCGCTGACCGTCTCCACCAGGAACGATTGGTTGTCGGCGCCGCGCGCAAACTTGTCGTTCAAGCGCTTGCGCAGCACCGGGGTGATCAGTCCAGAGATCGTGGCGTACAGCGGCAAGGACAGCACCACGATCAAGGTCAGCCAGCCGCTGTACCAGAACATCACCGATAGAAAGACCACCGTAAAGAACAGGTCCAGTACCGAGGTGAGCGCCTGCCCGGTCAGGAAGTTGCGGATGTTCTCCAGCTCGCGGACACGCGCGATGGTGTCCCCGACCCGCCGCGACTCGAAGTACGCCAACGGCAACGACAACACATGCCGGAACAGCCGCGCGCCAAGCTCCACGTCGATCTTGCTGGTGGTATGGGCGAAGACATAGGTGCGCAGGCCGGACAGCAGCACATCGAACACCGCCATCGAGACCAGCCCGATTGCGATGACGTCCAGTGTGGTCAGGCCGTTATGCACCAGCACCTTGTCCATCACCACCTGGTAGAACAGCGGGGTGATCAGCGCGAACAGCTGAATGAAGAACGAGACGACGAAGACCTCGATCATCAACTTGCGGTACTTGACCACCGCCGGGATAAACCAGCTGAAATCGAACTTGGCCAGATCGCCGAGCACCGAGGCGCGCGAGGCGACCTGCAGCAACCGCCCCTGGTAGCGCGCTTCGAATTCGGCAGGCGAGATGGAGCGCGGGCGCTTTTCGACCAGATCGTGGATCAGGATCTGGTCCGCTCCGACCTTGGCCACGATGAACGCGTCACCTCCCGGCACCAGTGCCAGAGCCGGCAGTGCAGCCATGCCGATCCGCGCGGCCGGCTGGGCGACCACCTTGGCTTTCAAGCCCAGTTGCTTGGCCGCCAGCAGCAGCGTGGTCTCATCGAAAGGCTCACCCCCACGGCCAAAGCCATGCGCCAGCTGCGTCGCATCGGCGGCAATACCATGAAATTGCGCCAGAAGGACAAGCCCCTGCAGCCCCAGATCCGGCCGATCATGCACCGACGAGCCGCCCTCGACCAACGAGAGCGACGCACTTCCCCCTGACATACGCGTTCCTTGCTATAGAGCCCAAGCCGGGCTCAAGTGTCGGAATAGGATCTGGGACTGTTAAGAAGCTGTCAATCAGCGAATCCCCTGCTGACGATCAATTTTCTCAATCGGGCGTCTCCCAGCTGAGACAGCTCCTCCGCCACACGTGCGGAGCTTCAGTTCAAGCTTGACTTGGAGCGCTAATGGCCAGTCATCAACGACAAGTCAGTTCGCCAAATAATGCGCTAAACAAGATTGCGATAGCCTTCAAGCAGGTTTTGAACTTATAGCTACTCCAGGTAGCGTATAGGCCCGGGGCGCAAAACGCGGCCATGCGGGCTTTCTAGACCCTAGGACCTTACTTACGTCCGACATAGCAGCCCACGCATCTCCAGCCACTCTATGAATTGGCCGAACCAGTGATCGCTTGTCGTCCCCTTGGGATGCAGATCGAAACCGTGTCCGCCGCGCTCATATACATGCAGTTCGGCCGACACTCCCGCCTTGCGCCACGCGTTGTAAAGCAAGATGGGATCGTCAGGCTGATAGTCATTATCGGCGGCACCGGCAACGAACGCCGGAGGAGCATCCGACGGAACCGGGGTACGTAGGCCGCCGTAAATCAAGCCCCATCTCGTCTAGGCCGCCATATCGTTGCAGCGTGCTGGCATCGTTGCAGCCACCGGATGCATGCGCGCATGCGTTCCCGACGTCTCCCGGCACGTTCAGCTTTACGTTCGCAGCGGTCATTGCGCCACGCATCGAGAACACCATGGCATCGTTTCCCACTACAGAAGGTGCCATAGCGCTTACTCCAGTTCCGCTCAGGATTTTGCAAGCGGGCAGCCCGCTGCAATCTCCCGCATGGTCATCGCAACGCCGTCCTTGGGCGGCGCAACCGCAACGCTGTCTGCCGGCAACGACTCGCCCCATTCGCGCAGCGCCTCGAACACACCGCGCAGCCCCTCGCCCAGCGGCGTGAGCGTATACACCACACGGGGCGGCGTCTGCGCATACGCGGTCCGCACAACCAGCCCGGAGGCTTCGAACTGCCTCAGGCGACTGGTCAACGTATGCGCGCTGATGCCCTGCAATGCCTGCCTGAGTTCAGTGAAACGGCGCGGACCCACAAGCAGCTCGCGCACAATCAGCGACGCCCATGGTCCCTCCAACAATTGAAAAAAACGGGCCACCCCACAGCACGAAGCGTTCGATGTTTCCATTGGCTATCTGATTCTGCGATTGAACGGCGCTACGGCCGCGTTGCACGCCGTGGTGCCGGCGTACGCGATCTCACGGGCGCCCACTAGCGCATATGCTGCCCATGTGAATCCGCATCAGGTGCAGACGCGCCCATTGGACGAACCGCAAAGTGCACATCTATGCGCGGCGCATGCTCAAACACCAGCGTGGCCACGACAGGCTTGCCCTCTTCAAAGGGCGCGTGCGGCGCAATGAACATCAAATGCATGCCGCCCGGGCCGAGCACCACCTGCTCACCCGGCGGCAAGACCAATCCCTGCTCCAGATGGCGCATCTTCATCACGCCGGCATCCATGCGCATGTCGTGGATCTCCACCTGCGCACTGGCCGGCGACTCCACCGCCACCAGGCGATCGGGCGTTGCCGACTGATTACGCAGCGTGAGGTAGCCGCCCGCCACCGGCGCACCCGGCGGCGTTGCGCGCGACCACGCATCGCTCGCCACCACCGCAGCGGCTGCAGCGGGCGCTTCGGTCGCAGTGGGCGTCACGGCGGCAGGCGCCGGGTTGGATTCGGGCGCCGGCGCGCGCTCGCACGCCACCAGCGTCAAGGCAGACAACGTAGCCATCATCAGCACATGCAGTTTCATGTCTTTCTCCTTGGGTCGACCGACGCGTGCGCCGCAGCGTCTCGCTTATCGTCATCGACGTTGATGTTCGGGAAGCCGGCAGACCGCCGTTACTTGAGTGCGAGCACTTGCCGGATATCGTGCACAACCGAGTCCACGCTCTGCTCGTGCGCAAGGCCCACGCGCAGCTGTCCTTCGCGATCGAAGAGAAAACTGCGCGTGGAGTGGTCGATGGTATAGGTCGGCCCCATCGGCACCTTCGCGTAGCTCACTTTCAGATTGCCCGCCGCTACCCGGATATCGCCCTCGCTACCGGTCAGGCCGATGAAGTCCGGATCGAATGCTTTCACGTAGGTCCTGAGCACATTCGGCTTATCCCGTTGCGGGTCCAGCGTGGCAAACGCGAACTGCACCTGCGCGGCATCCGCACCCAGCTTGCGCTTGACCTGCGCCGCACGTGCCAGCGTGGTCGGGCACACGTCCGGGCAATGAGTAAAGCCGAAGAACAGCACCAGCGCCTTGCCACGGAAACTGCGTAACGGCCGCGGCGCGCCCTCGGTGTCGTAGAGATAAAAATCCATGCCGCGCGCCATCGGGCTAAGGTCCGCGCCATTGGGAGCGAACCCGTCACTCCCCTTCCCACACCCGGCCAACATGCCGAGCAGGCACATCAGCATCAGCTGCACTAGCCGTCGCTTCCATCTACATCGCATCGTTCGCATCGTGATTTTCATCCATCCATTGCGAGCGGCCTGCTGCCTGCCGCTCTGGCGTACGCCATGTCGTGCCGATCGCGCGGTCATCGCCAAGCTTGCCGCGCGCATCAACGCCGCGCCTTGCATCGAGGACCGTGCAGCTGCTGGCCCACCGCCCGGTCGCATCGTTGCGGATGCGATGCGGCATCGATCGGTGCCGTTCGAGGCGGGAGTTGCGGTTCGTCTGCAGTCAGCCGGCGCATCTGCGCAGGGGTGATCAGCGCCAGCGTTGGCAACAGTGTCACAAGCGCAAGGCACGGCGTCGCCGCCGCTTGGGGCGGCAAAACAAAATACGTCATCTATCTGCTCCAAAACATCCAGAAGCACACCCGTTCGCGGGTGCAGCTCAACAACCGACGTTTCAGGCAACCAGTGGCGGCCCGCGTGGTGCATGCGCCCACCAGCGCGCGGCCATAGGGCCAGTAACGGCACGACGCGCGACCGCGAGTCGGTCCCGAATCGGTGCAAGCACCAGGCACGCCATCAGCAACAACGGCAGCAGGCGCGTGGCAAGCAGGCAGTACTCGCAGCCCACTGCATCGCCGCCACCGGCGTTGTGCAGCCTGTGTTCGGCACTCAGCTCCTGGTGAGCTGCACCAACCTGCGCGTCTGCCAACCGCTGCATGGCGTGAACACTACTGCCATCGGTCTCTGGCGCGTCGCCAAGCTGCCAGGGCTGGCTGTGGCAAAGAGGCGCGTCCAGGAAGCGCGATGTGTCTACGAGCGTGCGGCTCACCAAGGGCGCGCATAGCAACAGCAGCACCGCCAAACAGGCCAGGCGCTGCATCAGGCTGAACAGGGGCGAGGGAAGTAGGCGCACCGGCAAAGTGTAATGAAAAAACCGCAGGCCACCTGCGACCCTTCGTCGCAGCCCGACGCCTGGGTTCGCACCACGCGCGTTGCATGCACTGCGCGCCGCGCCCGGTTGAGGCACTACCGGCGCAGCGCGCTCGCGGCGCACACATCGCAACGCGCGCCCTACTCTTTCATCAGGCCTGCAGATACTCCTGCGTGGAGAGCACCGCCGCATAGCCGAACTTAAACGCTGCCATCATCGCCGCATGCACGTGCGCCGCAGGCACGCTGGTGCCAGCAAACTGCAGATCCATCGTGGCGCAGGCATCGTGCAGCACCGTCACCGTATAGCCCATGTCCCCAGCAGCGCGCACGCAGGCATCCACACACATGTGGCTCATCGCACCGACGATCGTCACCTGCGTTATGCCGTGCTGCTGCAGCTGCTGCTGAAGCGATGTGTCACGGAAGGCGTTGACATGCTGCTTGACGATGACCACCTCGCCGTCCTGCGGCATGAGCGCATCGCGGATCCGCGCGCCGTGCGAGCCGGCTACAAAAAACGGCGCATCCGCACCCGCCTCATGGCGCACATGAAACACCGGAACACCCGTGCGGCGCGCATCGGTAATCACCGCCAGCGCGTTTTCTGCGGCCGGTTCGATGCCGGTCAATGGCAGTTTCCCGCCAGGAAAATAATCGTTCTGCAGGTCGATGACGATGACGGCCTTGGTCATGGTGTTCTCGCGTGGGATGTCATCGGAGAGCATGCGCCGGCGCGCTCATCGCGACGAGTGGCACCACCGACATCACCGGGCCGGGAGCGACATCTCATCGCTGCCGCGGGTATCCGCCGCGCGTACCCGGCCGCAAAAGGTGGTCAACGGCTCAAGGCAGTCAGCCACCAAGCGCACCTGCAAACCGCTGCCGGTAGTCGCTGGGCGATAGCCCGAGAATGCGCTTGAACACCTTGCGAAACGCCGCCGCGTCCTGATAGCCGACCTCCCACGCAATCGCGTCGATGGTCATTGCATGCGCTTCCAGCAGCGCGCGCGCGCGGCCGATCCGCAGCCGCTGGCCATAGTCCGTGCTGGTCATGCCGGTCGCCTTCTGGAACCGGCGCAGAAAGGTGCGCGCCTCCAGCCCGGCCTGTGCGGCCAGGCTGGTCAACGCCACATCTCGCGCACCGGTCTCCTGCAGCCAGTGCTGCACCCGCAGGATCGCCGCGTCGCCATGCGTCAGGCGCGGCGAAAACACGCTGTAGTAGCGCTGCTGTCGGCCCGGCGGGTCGACCAGCAGCACCCGCGCGGTTTCCAGCATGACTGCCGGCCCCAACAGGCGATCCACCAGCCGCAGCCCAAGATCCGTCCACGACATCACACCACCGGCGGTAATGACATCGCCCTCGTCGATGAGCAGTTCGTCCGGGTCCACCTGGACCGCCGGAAAGCGCTGCTGCAATGCTTCCGCATGCAGCCAGTGCGTGGTCATGCGGCGTCCGTCCAGCACGCCGGTGCCGGCCAACAGAAACGCACCCGCGCACACCGAGCACAACACCGCGCCCTGGGCATGTTGCGCGCGCAGCCAGTCGATCAGGCAGGCATTGCGCGCCGCATCCGGCGCATCGCCCAGGCTTGGCGGCAGGATCAACGCGCACAGGCGCGTGTCGGCGTGCATGTCGTTCCCGGACACACGCAACGGTGCTGCGGCGGGCGCCGGCTGCTGCCAATGCGTGACCCGGATCGTCGCGCCCGCCCCGTTCGCTCCCGAGAACCGGTTGGCCACCGCAAACAGATCGGTCAGGCCAAGCACGGCCGCCTGCTGCGCATCCGCATACAGCACCACGCCGACCTCGATGGTTTGCCTGGATGCCATCTCGTTCTCCATGCCGACTTGCATTCAGCAACGCGCCATTAGTGCAGTTGAAGTAACCGAAGCACGTCGCCCATGCTCCGGCTCCACAGCTTGCCCACATCACAGGAGTATGCCAATGACCTACATCATCCATGGTGCCACCGGCGCACAAGGCGCGCCGCTACTCAATGCGCTGTCGCAGGCCGGCAAGCATGCCGTGGCCGCGGTACGCAACACCGATGCGGTCTCCGGGGCGTCGGTACAGGTCGATCATCTTTCCGTCCGATCGCTGACCGATGCCTATCGCGGTGCGGATGGCGTCTTCGTCCACCTGCCTCAGGCACCCGAGGACGTGCGCGTTGCCTACGCAAACAACATCGTCCAGGCCATCGACACCGCGAAGCCGGCGCGCGTATTGATTTCTACCAGCGGCAGCATCGTCGATGCACCGGGCAGCGCGCTGCAGGCAGCACCCGACTCGGCCATCGCCATTCTGATCGACGGCGTGCAACGCAGCAGCGTGTCGAGCGCTGTCATCGCCCCGCGCCTGTATCTGGAAAACCTGCTGCTGCCCATGGTCATTGGCGGCGTGCATGGCGACGGCGTCCTCGGTTATCCGATACGCGAAGAGTTCCCGGTGTCCTGGAGCTCGCATCTGGACGTCGCCGATGTCGCCGCGCAGCTATTCGACCGTCCTGGCGTGACCGGCGTGGTCGGCGTCGGCCAATTACCTGGCCTGCTCGGCGCAGACCTCGCTGCCGCACTGGCCCATCATCTGAAGCGCGATGTCTGCTTCCAGAGCGTATTGCCAGCGGATTTCGGTAAGCACCTGGAGCCGCTGCTCGGCCCCGCGGCAACGGCGGTGGCCGGTTTCTACCAAGCGTTGTGGCAGACGCCTGCCAACACCATCGACTCAGCGACCAGTGCACAGCACCTGCTTGGCATCACACCGCGCAGTGTCGACCAGTGGTTGAAAGATCTTGCTATCCAGTGATTGATTGCAGGCATCGCAGGGTGCGTGGCGTGGCTAAATCGACCACGCTACGCACTGCATTGATGGGACATTAAGTCGAAGAACAATGTCCGAATGACCTCAGGCGTCGGTACCTGTGAATCTTCCGCAGGTCGATACGGGGAATGGGAGAGGCGCATACTGCGGAGCCCTGGACTTCCAACCCAGGCACGCAGGATCAAAGATCATTCGTGGTACCTACCGGGATCGACTATCTCGCTGCGCTTGCTCGTTATGGGAGCAGCGCGCTTTCCTGACGGAGTGTTGGGCAGAACCATTGATATCAAGGTGATAAAGAAGACCTCGCGGGCAATCTTTTCGCGAACGTAGTCGTAATGACATCCGGGAACGTCGCCTTGGAGAACTTGCTGACAATCTCCCGCAAGAGCATCCGAAAAGAAAAAAAACGATCAGCAGAATCTCACTATGCCGCTACATCAGTTTCTTAGCGCTTCAGATGTACTGCCTGGAGGCGCACCCGGCGCGAAAAAATGCCGTTAGCCGATGCCTGTACCCAATGCGGGCTCACGCCATCTGCTTGCGAATGGGCAGGAGTTTCCTCTCGGAACTCCGCAGACTATCCAGGTAATCAGCCCACGCTTGCATCATTTTCATGCGCTCTGGCAAGTGCGCGGTGCGATTGTAGGCACGTCCCAGCGGATCGCGCACGGCATGCGCAAGTTGGTGCTCGATATAGTCAGGGCGAAAGCCCAGAACTTCATCCAGTACGGTGCGCGCCATCGCACGAAAACCGTGACCGACGATAGTCGCGCCATCGAATCCTAGATTACGCAAAGCGGCGTTGATTGTGTTCTCGCTCATCGGCCGGTCTGAACTGCGGACGCCAGGGAAAACATAGTCGCTACGCTTGGTAAGCGGTTGTAGATCCCGCAGCACGCTCACGGCCTGAATGGACAGTGGAACGATATGCGGCGTCTTGGTCTTACTGGTGACGTAACGCCACTCGGCGCCATCCAGGTCGATATCGGTCCACTTGGCATGCCGCAGCTCACCCGGACGCACAAATAGCATGGGAGCAAGCTTGAGAGCTGCCTGCGTCACTGCGGCACCTTGATAAGCCCAGAGTGCGCGCAGCAGATCGCCAATCTGATTGGGGTCAGTGAGACTGGCGAAGTGCCTTGTCTGGGGTTGCTCCAGCGCGCCTGTCAGGTTGTCGGCCGGATTACTTTCGGAGCGGCCCGTGGCAATGGCGTAGCGGAACACTCGTCCGGCATGTGCACGGGCCCGATGAGCAGTTTCGATGATGCCCCGCTGCTCCAGCTTCCGTAGGGCAGCCAGCAGGATTGGAGCGCTCACATTGGTTATGGGCATGTCGGCAATGGACGCCAAATCTTTCTCGATCAGCCGGCGCTCGCGCTTCACCGATCCGGGACTAAGGCCTTCCCTGGCGCGCTTGTTCAATAGCTCCAGTCCGATGGCGCCAAATGTGGTGTTAATGCGTTCGGTCTGGACAGCTCTCTCGACGCGTGCGATGTGGGCCGGATTGGCTCCACCCTTCAGTAGCGCGCGCAGCTTGTCGCGCTCCACGCGTGCCTGCATCAATGACATGGCCGGGTATTCGTCGATGGTCACAATGCTTGGCTTGCCGGCATAACGATAGCGGTAGCGCCAAGCTTTCGAGCCAGTGGGACGGACCTCTATGCAGAGGCCATTCGAGTCAGCCACCCGAAAGGCTGCCACTTTAGGTTTCAACGCGCGAAGCTTGGCATCAGTGAGCATGTGAGTCAGACAGCTGTGAGTCGGAGCCGCCCATTGCCGCTCCACGACTCACAGCCTGACTCACTTTATTGCCGGACGCAACTGGACGTCGCTGAACTTCAGAGGACGCAGGCCAGCTAATTTATCTTGATTTTTGCGGATTCTCGGACTGAGCCGGACGTCCCCGGACTGCGTTTTGGTGGGCCCACCAGGATTCGAACCTGGAACCAAAGGATTATGAGTCCTCTGCTCTAACCGTTGAGCTATAGGCCCTGCTGCACAGCGCTCGCTGGTGCCGCATGCAATGCGTCGGGCCAACAGGAGTGGGGCAAGTTTACCTGTCTGCCAACAAGCTTGTCTGCTGGATGCCTGCTGCTACCTGCTTACTTGCTGCATCCTTCGTCCGCTCCGAAAGCCCTACCTAACTGCGCTGCACGCGAACCGCGTTGCACACGCTGCGGAGATGGCCGGGCCGTTCAAGCTGTACGTGCTGTTCGATCGGCACACTTCGATCGGCACACGTAGCCCGGCGGGGCAACCATCACGCATCCGCGGTCTGCTGCTGCCTGTCGATCAGCTGGCGACCTTCGCGGAAGCCTTGCGCAATGGCATCCTGGTAGGTGTCCCAGGTCTGAGTCCGGTCGTTGATACGGGGCAGGCGCGTGCTGCCTCCGTCGGCATAGACGTCCACCCAGAGCGTCCACTTGGCCGTTGGCGTGGCCTGTTCGGCACGTACGCGGATCTCGTGATCGCGGTAGGTGGTGGTTTCGTAGCGGCTTTGTCTACTCATCGGATGGCCTCGTTTGCTTTCGTGGACCAACTTAGAAGCGCTGGCTGGAATACCACGTGAGATCGAAAGAAACATCCACTTAATAGTGCGTTGCCGTGCGGCTTCGTCGCCAAGGTGTGAAGCCGATCTCCTCCATCCAGTGCAGCCTGCAGCGGCGTCGCCGGGCCGGCGCCTGAAACGCAACAGCCCCGCGTGTGCGGGGCTGTTGGGACCACCATCAGGACGCGACTGACAGGTCAGTCGATATCCAGGAACGAGCGCAGCTGTTCCGAGCGGCTGGGGTGACGCAGCTTGCGCAACGCCTTGGCCTCTATCTGGCGGATCCGCTCGCGGGTGACGTCGAACTGCTTGCCTACCTCTTCCAGCGTGTGATCGGTATTCATGTCGATACCGAAGCGCATGCGCAGCACCTTGGCCTCGCGCGGGGTGAGGCCGGCCAACACATCGCGCACCGTCTCGGAGAGATTGATGTTGGTGGTGTTGTCGATCGGGGACTCCACGTTGGTGTCCTCGATGAAGTCGCCCAGATGCGAATCCTCGTCGTCGCCGATGGGGGTTTCCATCGAGATCGGCTCCTTGGCGATTTTCATCACCTTGCGGATCTTGTCTTCCGGCATGTCCATTTCCTTGGCCAGTTCTTCCGGCGTGGCCTCGCGGCCGAACTGCTGGAGCATCTGGCGGGAAATGCGGTTCAACTTGTTGATCGTTTCGATCATGTGCACCGGGATACGGATGGTGCGCGCCTGGTCGGCGATCGAACGGGTGATGGCCTGGCGGATCCACCAGGTTGCATACGTGGAGAACTTGTAACCACGACGGTATTCGAACTTGTCCACGGCCTTCATCAGACCGATGTTGCCTTCCTGGATCAGGTCCAGGAACTGCAGGCCGCGGTTGGTGTACTTCTTGGCGATCGAGATGACCAGACGCAGGTTGGCCTCGACCATTTCCTTCTTGGCCTTGCGTGCCTTGGCTTCGCCGTAGGCCATCGCACGGCTGATTTCCTTGATCTCGGCCAGGGTCAGGTAGTTGGCCTTCTCCATCTCGATCGAGCCCTGCTGCTCGGAGACGATCTGGTCCTTGACGTCGCGCAGCGCCGACGACCACTTCTGCTTGCGCTTGAGTGCGTCTTCCACCCATTCCAGGTTGGTCTGGTTGCCTTCCCAGGAGCGGATGAAGTCCTTGCGCGGCATGCGTGCCACGGTGGTGGCCAGGTGCAGCACCTTGCGCTCGTGATCCTTGATGCCGTTGACCACGCCACGCAGCTGGGTGACCAGCGCGTCGGTCAGCGGCAGCGGCAGCTTGAGCGTGGTGAAGATGGCGGCCATGTCTTCGCGCGCCTTGACTACCAGCTTGTGCTCGGCGCCGTTCTTGGCATAGATCTTCTTGAACTTGGCGTATTCGTTGGCCAGGTTCTCCATGCGCGTGGCAACTTCAACCGGGTCCGGACCGGTCGGGCCGGCCTCTTCTTCGGCCGCGTCGTCATCGCCGTCTTCGTCGTCGTCTTCATCGACGGCGTCTTCGTCCACCGCGACCGGGCCGGCGGCGGCCAGTGCAGCGGCGGCAGCGTCGGCTTCTTCGATCAGGTCGTTGAAGCCGACCACGATCTCGGCCAGACGCTTCTTGCCTTCCTTGTGCGCTTCGTAATCGGCCAGCAGCATTTCGGTCGACAGCGGGAACACGCCCAGTGCTGCCTGGACCTGGCTCAGGCCTTCTTCGATACGCTTGGCGATGGCGATTTCGCCTTCGCGGGTCAGCAGCTCGACGGTACCCATTTCGCGCATGTACATGCGCACCGGGTCGGTGGTGCGACCACCTTCGGTGTCGAGCGCGGTCAGCGCGGCGGCGGCTTCTTCGGCGGCGGTGTCGTCAACCTCGCGGTTGCCGGTGTTGCCATCGTTGAGCAGCAGGGTTTCGGCATCGGGTGCAACTTCATGGACATCGATGCCCATGCCGTTGATCATGCTGATGATGTCTTCGATCTGCTCCGGGTCGACGAGGTCGTCGGGCAGATGGTCATTGACTTCGGCGTAGGTCAGATAGCCCTGTTCCAGGCCCTTGCTGATCAGTAGCTTGATGTCGGATTGCTGGGCAGGACGTTCGTTGGCCATGAGTGCTCGCGCCACCGGCTTTGAGATTGGAAAGAGAACCTAGCATTATACCAGCGTGAAGCCCGGTCTGCCGGATTCAAGACGGGACCGCTGGTGGACGTGTTGTATCTAGGGTCTGAGAAGGAAGGTCACCGGGCCGTCGTTGACCAGGTCGACAACCATATGGGCCCCGAAGCGCCCGGTTTCCACCCCGCCGCGATGTTTTTCGCGGCAGATCGCCACCAATTGATTGAACGCCCGTTCAGCCTCCTGCGGCGGCGCAGCCGTGCTGAAGCCCGGCCGGTTGCCGGAGCTGGTATCCGCAGCCAGGGTGAACTGGCTGACCAACAGCAGGCCGCCACCGGTGTCGGTGAGTGAGCGGTTCATCTTGCCGGCGTCGTCGCCAAATACCCGGTAGCCGAGCAGGCGCTCGGCCAGGCGCCGGATCTGCGCATCGCTGTCGCCGGGCTCCACCCCGACCAGGGCCAGCAGGCCGGGGCCGATCTGCCCGACGCTCTGTCCGTCGACGGTGACCGAGGCCCGGGTAACGCGTTGGATCAAGGCAAGCATGGGCATCCCGGGCGGCAAACTGTGCCGCGCAGCATGCCCAGCGCTGCCGGCCGTGTCACCTGCGGGTCTTCACCGGCCGCGCTGTTTAGAATTGCGCGGATGACACCTGATCTTCGCGCTCGCCTGCTGTATGCCACCGCCGCCACCGTGGGCCGCCTGCCCTGGCCGCTGCTCAAACGCGTGGCCGATGCGCTGGCCTGGAGCTGGCGCAAGCTCAATGCACGCGAGGCGCGCGTGGCGTGGCGCAACCTGGAGCTGGCGTATCCGGAGTTGAGCGCGGCACAGCGCGCGCAGCTGCATGCACAGGTCCTGCAATCGACCGCACGCCAGACCCTGGAAGTGCTGCGCACCTGGACCCGCCCGCCGGCAGACAACCTGGCGCGTCTGCAGCGCAATGGCCAGGAGCTCTACGACGCGGCCCTGGCCTCCGGCCGCGGGGTAATCGTGGCCGCGCCGCACTTCGGCAACTGGGAGCTGCTCAACCAGTGGCTGTCCGAACGCGGGCCGATCGCGATTGTGTACCGGCCGCCGGAGTCCGAGGCGGTGGATGGCTTCCTGCAGCTGGCACGCGGCGGCGACAACGTGCGCCAGGTGCGCGCCGAAGGCCCGGCCGTGCGGCAGTTGTTCAAGGTGCTCAAGGACGGCGGCGCGGTCGGCATCCTGCCCGACCAGCAGCCGAAGATGGGCGACGGCGTGTTTGCGCCGTTCTTCGGCATGCAGGCGCTGACCATGACCCTGGTCAACCGGTTGGCCGAACGCACCGGCGCCACGGTGCTGTACGGCTGGTGCGAGCGCGCCGGCGACGACCTGCAATTTGCGCTGCATGTGCAGCCGGCCGACCCGGCCGTGGCCGACCCGGACCCGGTGCGCGCCGCCAGCGCACTCAATGCCGGCATCGAACAGATCGCCCGGCGCGACCCGGCGCAATATCAATGGACCTACAAGCGCTACACGCTGCGCCCGCCGGGCAGTGGCGAAGCCAATCCCTACGCTACCGCGCGGCACCCGCACTAGGCCATTGATCGCCAGCGGCCACTCGCCTTGCGAGACGGGCGCCGGTGCTGCCTGCACACCCGTCCCCATCGGCGCCCGGGCCGTCCCGGCGGCGGGGCACAGCTACCGGGCGTGGATGACGGCGTTGTGCCAGATGCCGTGCAGCCACCGAAACGACGCTGCAATCGGGTCCGGCGCATCACGCGTCCTGCGGCCCCGCACGCGCAGGAGAACGCGCCACGACGCGCGCTCCCATCAACCGCTTACGGCAGGTTCGCGCGCAGAACGTGTCACGCCGCATCACCACCACGCTCAATCGTCGTGCGGGTCCGCTGGCGTGGACAGGATGCGCTGATAGAAGGCCAGATCCAGCCAGCGCCCGAACTTGAAGCCGGCCTCGCGCACGGTGCCGGCGTGGGTGAAGCCGAACTGTTCGTGCAAGGCGATGCTGGCCTGGTTACTGGCATCGATGCCGCCCACCAGCACGTGCACGCCGCGCTGCTCGGCCGCGGCGATCAGGGCCTGCAGCAGCGTGCGCCCCAGCCCCTTGCCGCGATGGTCCTGGTGCACGTAGATCGAGTGTTCGACGCTGTATTTGAACGCCGGCCAGGCGCGGAAGGTGCCGTAACTGGCAAACCCCATCAGGGTGCCGTCGTCGTCTTCCACGCCGATCACCGGAAACCCGCCGGCGCGCTTGGTGGCGAACCAGCCGACCATGCTCTCCGGTGGCCGTGGCCGGTAGTCGTACAGCGCGGTCGAATGGGCGATGGCCTCATTGAAGATGTCCAGAATCGCACTGGCATGACGCGCTTCGCTGCAGTCGATAAGACGCATGGGATCTGCTGGGCTGAAAGATCGCCCGATTAGAAAGCATTGCCGGGCGCTGAACAACGCGGCCGGTGCGCAACCAACCGCTACCCGCGTGGTCACTCATGCGCGGCCGCTGGATGCAGCGTTCCAGCCGGCGGTGGCAACTGGCGGCGGCGAACCACGCGACAATGGCGCTATGCGTCCGGTCGCGGCGCGGCGGCGTCCGCCTTGAAGCGGCCGTGGCAATCCCCATCTGGAGTCGTGCATGAGCAGCCCCGTCCCCTCCCCCAGCGCACAGGCCTTCGGCGATCCGGCGGCGATCCGCTGCGAGCGCGCCGCATCCGAACTGCGCGCCGGCCGGCCGGTGCTGCTGACCGCCGCAGGCGGGCGGTCGCGTGCGGTGCTGGCGCTGGACAGCAGCACAGCACAGTCGTATGCCGCCTTCGCACGCGCCGCGCAGGGCCGCCACTATCTGTTTGTCACCC
The DNA here is from genome assembly GCF_041479385.2 of Xanthomonas sp. NCPPB 1068. Taxonomy (NCBI): domain Bacteria; kingdom Pseudomonadati; phylum Pseudomonadota; class Gammaproteobacteria; order Lysobacterales; family Lysobacteraceae; genus Xanthomonas; species Xanthomonas sp. NCPPB 1068. Next base: position 4,260,930 of record NZ_CM192986.1, read on the forward strand.
CGACCCGCGCCCAGGTGCTGGGGCTGACCGCGCCGCAGGGTGCACGGGTTGCGCTGGCCGACCAGAGCTACGACCAGTTGGCCGGGCTGGCCTATCTGCGCGACACCCCGGTGCCGACACAGTGGACCGCCGGCGATGCGCTGGATGCCGGTGGCGCGGAGATCGCGCGGCTGGGTTTGCTGCTGCCGGCCATGCTGGCGGTGGAGCTGCGCGATGTGCACGACCATGCCGCCTTCGCCGGCTGCCAGTCGCTGGCCCTGGACGATCTGGGCAGCGGTTGCGCCACGGCGGCCGCCGCCGGCTTCGAGCTGGTCACCCGCACCCCGGTGCCGCTGCGCGGCCTGGGCATGAGCGAATTTGTGGTGTTCCGCGGCGGCGTGGCGCAGCGCGACCAGGTGGCGATCGTGGTCGGCCAGCCGGATCTGACCGCCGCCGTACCGGTGCGCGTGCATTCCTCCTGTCTTACCGGCGACCTGTTCGGCTCGCTCAAATGCGACTGCGGCGACCAGCTGCGGCACGGGCTGGCCAAGCTCAAGGACCTGGGCGGCGGTGTGCTGCTGTATCTGGACCAGGAAGGCCGCGGGACCGGCATTGCCGCCAAGATGCGCGCCTACGGCTATCAACACGCTGGGCTGGACACCATCGACGCCGATGCGCAGCTGGGCTTCGGCCCGGACGAGCGCCGCTACGGCAGTGCGGTGGCGATGTTGCGCGGCCTGGGCATCGGCCGGATCCGGCTGCTGACCAATAACCCGGCCAAGGCCGAGCGCCTGCGCGCAGCCGGCATCGCCGTGGAGGACCGCATTCCGGTCACCGGCGACATCACGCCGGAAAACGAACACTACCTGCGCACCAAGGCCACCCGTGCCGGCCATGCGCTGGATGTGGATGCGCTGATCCTGGCGGCGCAATAGCGCGCCTAGTGCCGGGTGCGCCTGCACGCGGCGCCCGGCTATGCTTGCGGACCGCTTCTGCAGGCCCGCCTCGTGCACGACGTTCCACCGCCGCACCCCGACATCCTGGTCCCCGCCGCGCCTGCCCAGCTTGCGGCCGCGGACCACGCGCAGTGGCAGCAACTGCCGCGGCGTGGCGCTTATGTGGCGGCGGCCAACGGTGTGCTCGGCGGCGGATGTGCCGGGCTGATTGCCACCGGCGTTGCGCTCACCGCGCTGCATGCCTGGCGCTATTGGCCGGTGGTGCCGGGCGTGATGCTGGTGCTCGCGTTGCTGTGCGCGTGGCTGGCGGTCAAACGGCATCGGCTCACGCTGTGGAAACTCGACCAGCATGGTCTGGCGCTGCAACGTGGCCACCTGTGGCAAAGCGATACGCGGGTGCCGATCTCGCGCGTGCAGCACGTGGACCTGCGCCGCGGCCCGATCGAACGCGCCACCCGGCTGACCACGCTGGTGGTACACACTGCCGGCAGCCGGCTCAACGCCGTGGCGGTGTCCGGGCTGGATCAGGCCGATGCCGAACAGCTGCGCGACCGCCTGGCCCGCCAGCTCGATCACCACGACGACGCGCTGTGAGCGCAGTGCAGCACTCCGGCGATGACGAGCAGCGCCTGCATCCGCTGTCGTGGGTGTTCGTGCTGCTGCAGCAGATCCGCCAGTTCCTGATCCCGCTGGTGGCACTGATCGTGTTCGGCAGCCGCGATGGCAGCCGCGACGTTGCCGACCACATCGCCACCGGCGTGGTGATGGCCGTGCTGGTGGCGATCTCGGTGCTGCGCTATTTCACCTATCGCTACCGCATCGGCGAAGACAGCGTGGCGATCCGCAGCGGGCTGCTGGAGCGCAGCCGGCGCGATATTCCGTTCGCGCGCATCCATAACGTGGTGGTGCATCAGTCGCTGCTGCATCGGCTGGCCGGGGTGGCCGAAGTGCGGCTGGAGTCGGCGGGCGGGCACAAGCCGGAAGCGGAAATGCGCGTGCTGCGGCTGGATCAGGCCCTGGCCCTGGAAGACCTGATCCGCCGCCGTGCGCAGCACCCGCACACCGCGCAAGTGCAACTGCAAATGCAGGCGCAGGACCGCAGCACCCTGCTACGTCTGCCGATGGCCGAAGTGATTCGCCTGGGCCTGATCTCCAACCGCGGCATGGTGGTGGTGGCCGCCAGTATCGGTGTGATCTACCAGATGATTCCGCGCCGCGTGGCCTCCACGTTCATCGAGACCAACGGCGAACTGGCCTACCGCTACGTCAGTCAGGTCCATCCGGGCGCAGCAGTCACCGCCACGCTGGTGGTGATCGCCATGCTGGCCGTGTTGCTGGCCATGCGCGCGCTCTCGGTGGCGCTGGCGATAACGCAATACCACGGGTTTCATCTCAGCGAATCGGAGCGGCGCCTGACCGTGGAGCGTGGTCTGCTGACGCGCATCCGCAGCAGCGTGGCATTGCGGCGCATCCAGTCGTGGACGCTGTACGAAAGCCGTCTGCACCGGCTGTTCGGCCGCCGCCAGTTGCGTGTGGACACCGCAGTGTCCGGCACCGGCGACACCCACGACAGCGCACTCAAGGAACTGGCACCCATCGCCCCACCGCAGCGCTGTGACGCCTTGCTGCAGCGCCTGTTGCCCGACATCGCCTGGCCGCCGCAGCAGTGGCAGGCCGTTGCCACCCATTGCTGGTGGCGCCTGAGCCTGCCCACGGTGCTGATGCTGGTGCCGCTGGTGGCCGCGCTGGCATGGCAGATCGGCAGCCAGGCCGCATGGTTGCTGCTCTGGCTGCCGTGGAGCGGGTTCAAGGCGTATCGCCAGGTGCAGCGCATGGGCTATGCGGTAGACACGCGCTATGTGGCGGTGCGTGGCGGCTGGTGGAAACGCTGGTGGCGGCTGGCCGAACTGGACAAGCTGCAGGCGCTGCAATTGCGGCGTTCGCCGCTGGACCGGCTGACCGGCACCGCCACGCTGTGGCTGGATACCGCCGGTGCCAGCGCCACCGGCCCGGCGTTGCGGCTGCGCTTTGTGCCACTGGCGCAGGCGCAACGGCTGCAGGGGCAACTGGCCGCCGCACTGGCACGTCGCACGCTGCGCTGGTAGCGCAAGCGCCGGCTAACGGTGCTCAGCGCTGCGCCGGCCCCCAATAACCGAGTTCGCGCCGGATCTGCAGGCCGCGCCAGAGCGCACCCAATGGTCTGGGTCGCAACGTCCCGAGCTTGCCGGCGATGAAGTCGTCGGTGGCGGCAATCACCCGCTGCGACGATTGCCCGTCGCGATACGGATGAATCGCATCGGCATACGCGGCCAGCGCGCTGCGCAGTTCGGCGTCCGGCGCCAGCGCGCGTGCCAGCTGCTGCGGCAGTTGCTCGGGCTGCTCGAAGTTCAGCATATGCGGCTGCGGCACGCGGTTGCGGAAGGTCACCACCGGTTTGTGCTGCACCACGAACTCGGACACGATCGACGAGGTATCGGACACCAGCACATCGGCCGCACGCTGCGCGGCAATCACCTCTTCGGGCTCGACGAACCGCGCGTTGGCACCGGACAGCGCGCGATAGCGGTCGAACAGCTCCGGCGCGCATTTGGGATGCAGGGTGAGCAGCCAGTAGTGCGCACCGCGCGCGATGTCGGCGGCGATCTCCTCGTAGAGCACCGGTGCTGCGCTGAGGCGCTCGGTGAAGGTGGAACCGAACAGCAGCACAGGGCGGCCATTGGCCGGCGCACGCAGCGCGGCGCTGTGCCCGCCATCGTCGCGGAACACCGGGTCGAGCTTGGGCCAGCCGGTTTCGGCCACGGCAAAATGCCCTTCGCGCTCGGCCAGTGCGCGAAACGGCCCGGTGGTGGCCGGGCCTTGCGTGCAATACAGATCGAACAGCCCGCGCACACGGAAGTGGCCGCGGTTGTCTTCGCGTTTCTGCACGTTGAAGCCATGGAACAGCTGCACCTTGGCACCGGCGATGAATGGCGGCACCCAGTTGGCCGCGCTGAACACCGCGCGCGGGCGCAAGGCCAGCGCATCGCGCAGGCCGACCTCGCGCACCCCCGGCAGCACCAGCCCGCGGGCACCACCTTCGTACCAGGCCGCCACGGTGTCGCCGCGGGCCTGTAATGCCTGCGCCAATGGCGCCAGAATAGGCAACGCGTAACGCTCCGTTGCGAACAGCAGGTAATCGGCCATCACATGTCCTCTTCGACCGCACCCGACGAACGGCCTCGCATCAGCGCCTGCATTATCGCGTTCAACGAGGCCGATCGCCTACGCGACTGTCTGACCTCGCTGGCGTTCTGCGATGAGATCGTGGTGGTGGACTCCGGCTCCACCGATGCCACTGCGGCCATTGCCGGCGCGCACGGTGCGCGCGTGGTGCAACGCGCCTTCGATGGCTACCGCAGCCAGAAGGCGTATTGCGTGCAGCAGGCCAGCTACGACTGGGTGCTGTGCCTGGATGCGGACGAGCGCATCAGCGAGCGCTTGCGCGCATCGATCATCGCCGCACGCGATGCCGGGTTTCCTGCTGCTGCTGGTTACCGCTTCGCGCGGCTGTCGGACTATTTCGGCCGCTTCCTGCGGCATGGCAACGCGTATCCGGACCGGGTGCTGCGCCTGTTCGATCGACGCCGCGGCGGCTGGCGCGGCAAGCGCGAGATCCACGAGGCGGCCAGCGTGGATGGTGCAGTGATCACGTTGGCCGGCGACCTGATCCACTACCCCTATCGCTCCTTGATGCAGCAGCTGTCCAAGACCCAGCGCTACGCACAGATGATGGCCGAGCACGATTACGCGCGCGGCAAGCGCGCCACCTGGAGCAAGCTGGTGCTGGCGCCGGCGTGGCGCTTCTGGCGCGGCTATCTGCTGCGCGGCGGCTTTCGCGACGGCTGGCACGGGCTGATCTACGCCTATGTGCGCGCCAACTACGTGCGCCAGAAGACCATCATGCTGTGGCTGTTGCAGCACCAGCAGCCGGTGCAGGACCCGCCACGCGCAGCGGAACCGCGCGGCGACTGAGTGCGCGGGCGCTGCCGGATCACACCCCGTTACGGGTGACATGCAATCCCGGTGCGGCCTGCTGCGCCTGGCGCGCTGCCAGCCCCGCCAGCACGCCCACCATCGCGGTATAGAAACTGGCCGCCACCTGGTGCGCGAACATCGACTGGGTCAGCCCGCACAGCACGTAGCTGATCACGAACATCACCCCGGCCGCGGCCGGTCCGCGGAACTGCACCTGCCCACTGCGCCGATGCAGGCGCACGAACAGCCACAGCGGCACGCCGTAGACCGCAATCAGCAACAGCAACCCGGGCACGCCCTGGGTGGCGCCCCACTCGGCCAGGTCGTTGTGTGCATGGCCCAGATGGCAACGAAACAGGGCGTTGTCAGCCGCGCACGCCGGCAACTCGTGCATCGCATCGTCGAAACGGCCAACGCCGACGCCGGCGAGCGGATGCGCACGCAAGGTGTCCCAGGCCACGTGCAGGCGTTCGATGCGCGCACCGGCGGAAGAATCGCTGTCGCCGACCTCATAACGCTGCAGATCGCGCTGCAACTCTCCCACGCGCATCTGGTCGGTCAAGGCGGGCACGCTGGCGATCACACCCACGGCCACGACCGCCCCGCCGACGAAGGTGAGCAGGCGTATGCGTGCGCTGTGCCAGGGCGCGCCCCAGATCAGGACGCCCACGGTTGCCAGCAAGGCCAGCCAGACCCCGCGACTGCCGCTGAGCACGATCACCACCACCGTGGCGATGGCCGCGCCCACCAGCCAGCGCACGGCGCCGGTGGGACGGCAGAACGCCACCACCACCAGCAGCATCATTGCGATGTCGGCAAAGACAATGGCGTTGGTGAAGCCTTCGGCACGGTCGGCGCCACGCATCACCTGCACGATCGCGATCACCATGGCCGCCGCCAAGCCGGCCAGCGCGCCACGCCACAGCCAGATCTGGCGCGGCTGCAAGGCATAGGCCCACAACGCCGCCCACGGCAGCACAAGAAAGCGCGAACGGTTGCCTACATCGCGCAGGCCATGCTCGAACAAGGCGATCGACAGCAGCGACATCGCAATCACCACCACCGTCAGCCATCCCAGCGTACGCAAGGTCACATCACGCGCGGCGATGCCGCCCCGCAGGCTGCGCCACCCCAGCAATGACCCAAGCAGCAGGCACAGGCCGAACGGCAACAGGCCGCTGGGCATGCTCACCACCAGGGCGGTGAGCGCAAACACGCCCAGCTCGGCCATCCCCACCCCCGCCCGTGATACGACGGGCGCAGTGATGTCACGCGAGGCAGGCGGGGTGTGCAAGGAAGTCATCGACAGATCGGCAGCAAAAGGGAGGTGGAACAGGCAGGGGGCGTCAGCGACGCCGGCCAAGCTAACGATGCGGCGCATGAATCCCTGCTAGACGGCCACCGGCGCGCGCATTGACGCAGCGCCTGCCGCACGGGCCGCGGGCATGCGCGCCTCACTCGACGTCCAGGTTGCCCTGCTCCTTTTCTTCGACTGCCTTCTCGGTGGAGCTGGCCACGCAGTCGCCCTGCACCGCATCGGCCGGCACCAGCCACCAGCGGCGGCGATTGGCCACGCCGACCAGTTGGCTGCGGCTGCGATCCACGCAGCCCAGCAAGGCGGTCTCCTGCACCATCAGCCAGCGCTGGCCCGGTTGCGCGGCCTGCCAGGCCACGCCGCGGCGCAGCTGTTCTTCCCACGGCACCTTGAAGCCGAAGGTCTGTGCCGGGCGGTCGGCCATCAGCAGGTTCTGCTCCTTCCAGGCCACCAGGCCGAGCTGTGCGTCCGGGCCGATGCGCCGGCCAACCTCGCGCATCACCGAACCGGCCGAACTGGAGTCGTTGAAGACGGGGTAGCAGACCAACCCGAACGCCACCCACCACGCGCCCAGCAGCGAGGCGGCCGCCAGCGCGGAGCGGCGCACGCGCAACAGCAGCAGGCTGGCCACGCCCCAACCGCCGACCGCCAGCAGCAGCCAGCCCAGCGGGTCGGTCGCTTCGCTGCCGACACCGCGGCTGTCCATGATCTTCTGCTCGAACCCCGGATGCCCGATCAGCATCGCCGCCCCACCCGCAGCGAAGACCACCGTCAGCAGCACCACGAAGGCGAACAACAGCCGCTGCAAACCCGCCCGGCGCAGCAGCCCTGCTGCCAACGGCGCCAGCGCCAGGCAGAACATCGGCAGCGCCGGCAGGATGTAGACATCGCGCTTGCCGCTGGGAATGGTGAAGAACACCAGCACCAGCAGCCACCACGCCAGCGGCAGCAGATAACGCGCATCGCGTCGCCGCAACCGCCGCCGCCACGCCGGCACCGCCCACGGCAGCAGCAGGATGGTCGGCAGCCACATTGTGGCCATGCTCTGCAGGTGGTACCACACCGGCTGCGCATGGTCCCAGGAGCTGGCGTAGCGCTTGGCTGTCTGGCGCAGCAGGATGTCGTTGAGATATACGCGGTATTCGGGCTGGCCGGCAGTCAGCGCGGTGACCATCATCGGCACGAACCACAGCAGGATTGCCACGAAGAAGAACAGCGGCCCGAGCCAGAAGCGGCGGTCGCGCACATGCACGCGCACGCCCGGCCAGCCGCGCGCTGCGGCAATCCCGGCCGGGATCAGCATCAGCAGTGCGATGATGCCCACGCCTTTGGTGATCACCCCCAGCCCGGCAGCGAACCAGCCCAGCGTCCACCAGCGCCAGGCCGGGCCCATCAGCAGATGCCGCAGCAAGCCGTAATTGGCCAGGGTGATCCAGAACACCACCAGCGGGTCGATCTGCGCCTTCTTGGCCTGGAAGGTGAAGTGCAGCGTGAACAACAGCATCCACGCCGCGTAAGCACCCACCCGCCGCGTCCACAACCGCCGGCCCAAGTCATAGACGCAGGCCAGGGTGCCCAGCGCCGCGAGCAGCGACGGCAGCAGAAACGCCACCCGCCAGTTGCCCAGCAGCGTGTAGAACAGCGCCTGCAGCCACATCAGCATGGGCGGCTTGTCCGAGTACAACTCGTTGCCGCGGTGCGGGAACAGCCAGTCCCCGCTGATCACCATCTGCTTGGCGACCAGGGCAAAGCGCGGCTCGTCCGACGGCCACGGGTCACGCAATCCGAGGCCGGCACCGATCACCAGCACAGCGGTGATGGCCAGCAGCCAGAAATCCTTCGAGGCACGGGTCTTGAGCATGGCGGGCAGCAGCGGGATGCGGGAGGGGGCGCCGGAACCGGCGCGCGATCAGGAGGCTTTTAGCAAACGTGCGTAGAAGAACCCGTCGCAGTGCTGCTCGCCGGGGAAGCGCTGCCGCCCCGGCCCCGCCGCGTGGCCGAACTGCGCCCCCAGCGGCTGTGCCTGTGCATCGGGCGTGCGCTGCAGGAAGGCGTCGATCTGCGCCTGGTTTTCGCGCGCCAGCAGCGAGCAGGTGGTGTAGAGCAGTTGCCCGCCCGGCCGCAAGGTACGCCAGCTCGCATCCAGCAGGCGTGCCTGCAGCGCACACAGCGCATCGATGTCGTCGGCCCGGCGATGCAGCAGCACATCCGGCTGACGCCGCACCACCCCGGTAGCCGAACACGGCGCATCCAGCAGCACCGCATCGAACGGCCGGCCGTCCCACCACGCATCCGTATCGGCCGCGTCGGCCGCGTGCAATGCCACCTGCGCCGTCGGCACGGTGCGCTGCAGGGTCTGCTGCACGCGCTCCAGGCGGCGCGCATCCACGTCCAGCGCGGTGAGCTGCAGCGCTGGATGCCGCTCCAGCAGATGCGCCGCCTTGCCACCGGGTGCGGCGCAGGCATCGAGCACGCGTGCCGATGGCGCCAGCGGCAACGCATCGGCCACCTGCTGCGCCGACCCGTCCTGCACCGAGACCTCGCCTTCGGCAAAGCCGGGCAACTGGCTGATCGGCACGGCCGTGGACAGGCGCACCGCATCCGGCAGCACCGGGTCGGCCTGCGCAGCGATGCCCGCGTCGGTCAGACGTGCCACATAGGTGGCCGGGTCGGTGCGCCCGCGATGGACCCGCAGCCACATCGGCGCCATCTGCGCGCTGGCGGTAAAAACGGCTTCGGCACGCTCGCCCCAGTCCGCACGCAGCTGCTTGCGCAGCCACGACGGCCAGCCGGCATCGTCGGCCACTGCTGGAAAGCCTTCGCGCTGCGCGCGCCGCAAGATCGCGTTGACCATGCCGGCCTGACGGGGCCGGCCCAGTGCGCGGCACGCATCCACGGTAGCCGACAACGCCGCGTGCGCGGGCAGCTGCAGCACATCGAGTTGCGCAAAGCCCGCCATCAGCAACGCCTTGAGTTCGGCATCGCGTGGCGGCAACGGACGTTCCAGCCATTGCCGCAACGCCACGTCATACGCCGGGCGCCGGCGAATGACCGCAAAACAGATCGCCTCCACCAGCGCGCGATCACGTGGATCGCCGATGGCGGGCAAGGTGGCGGCCAGCTCGGCCTTCAACGAGCGGCCCTGGTCGAACACCGCCGTCAGCACCCGCGCCGCAGCCAGGCGCGAGCCAACGCCCGCCGCCACCGTATCGGCCGACATCAGCGCAGCGCCGGCAGGTCGCGGCGCGCGTTGAGGTAATCGGCGGCGGTAATCGCCTTGCCGCCCTCACGCTGCAACACGCGCACCCGCAGCGCGCCCCGCCCGCAGGCGATGTCGATGCCTTGCTTGCTGGCGGCCAGCAGAGTGCCCGGCGGCTGTTGATGCGCCAGCTCCAGCGCCACCGCGCCATGCAGGCGCACCCGCTCGCCGGCCAGGACCGCCTCGGCCACCGGCCAGGGGTTGAACGCGCGCACGCGCCGCGCCAGTTCCTGCGCCGGCTGCGCCCAATCCAGCTGCGCCTGCGCCTTGTCCAGCTTGTGCGCATAGGTCACGCCCTCGGCCGGCTGGGCTTGCGCCACCGGACGGATGCCGGCGCGCAACAGACCCAGGCCGTCGGCCAGCACCTGCGCGCCCAGCGCAGCCAGGCGGTCGTGCAGCTGCCCGCCGGTTTCCTGCTCGCCGATCTCGATACGTTGCGACAACAGCACCGGGCCGGTATCCAGGCCGGCTTCCATCTGCATCAGGCACACGCCGGTTTCGGTATCGCCGGCCTCGATGGCGCGCTGGATCGGCGCGGCGCCACGCCAGCGCGGCAACAGCGAGGCGTGCACGTTCCAGCAGCCATGGGTCGGCGCGGCCAGTACCGCCTTGGGCAGGATCAGCCCGTACGCCACCACCACCATCAGGTCCGCATCGAGCCCGCGCAGCGTGGCCAGCGCCTCGGGCGAGCGCAGGGTCTGCGGCTGGTAGACCGGAATGCCGTGCGCGATCGCTTCCAGCTTGACCGGCGAGGGGGTCAGCCCGCGCCCGCGCCCGGCCGGCCGATCCGGCTGGGTGTAGACCGCCACCACTTCATGCCGCTGCGCGGCCACGCGCAAGGAGGCGACAGCGAAGTCTGGTGTACCGGCGAAGATAATTCTCATAGGGCGGGGATTCGGGATTTGGGATTCGGGATTGGCAACGGCGGGAGTGCTGGCCGGGGCGGGAGTAGCGTGGAGCTGAAAGGGGCGGAGCGGGATTTACGCTGGAGATTGGGCTAACCGGCGCCGGCACCCGCATGCCCCATCATCGATGGGTACGCTGAGGAGCGGAAGTTGCATCCGGGACTCGATGCCCGCAACGGGCAGCGGCTTGGCGGTCACGAATCCGCGCCCGAGGTTTCAAGGCCATCCCCCCCGGGACTTGCCGCAATGGCAATGTGCCGGCATAGCCCTCAGATCGCACCGAGATCAGCGCTCAACGATTTGAAACCAGCCGGCTCACAGGCGTGCAAAAACCCGCCTTTACCAATCCCCAATCCCGAATCCCCAATCCCAGCCCTCAAGCCACATGCTTGCGCTGTTTGGCCAGCTTCTTGCGCACCATCTCGCGCTTGAGCGGAGACAGATAGTCCACGAACAGCTTGCCGTCCAGGTGGTCCATCTCGTGCTGGATGCACACCGCCAGCAGGCCGTCGGTGCTGAGCTCCTGTGCCTTGCCGTCGCGGTCCAGGTAACGCACGGTGATCGCATCGGCGCGGCTGACATCGGCGAAGATGCCCGGCACCGACAGGCAGCCTTCCTGGTACACCTGTTCGCCCTGGCGGGTGGCGATTTCAGGATTGATGAACACCTGTGGGGCGTTCTTCTCTTCGCTGACGTCGATCACCATGAAGCGCTTGTGCACGTCCACCTGACTGGCGGCCAGGCCGATGCCGGGCGCCTCGTACATGGTCTGGAACATGTCGTCGAGCAAGCTCTGGAACGCCGGGCTGGTGACCTCGGCCGCATCGACCGGCACGGCCTTGGTACGCAGCCGCGGATCGGGAAATTCGAGAATAGGGAGCAAAGCCATGGGGTTACCCGTCTGGGACACCGGCGCGGCGCCGGCAAGACGGTGTCATTCTAGCGCAATGCTTGCGTGGCGCCCCGGTTTCTGGACTATAGTGCGCGGACCTGTTGGGGAATCAGGCAAGAAGGCACTCATGTTGAACCGACTTCGTACGGTCGTCGCTGCGGCGATGCTGACCGTCGCGACCTACGCTGCCGCGCAAGCGGTGGGCGAGCATCCAGATACCTATGTGGTCCGCAAGGGCGATACCTTGTGGGACATCGCCGGGCGTTTCCTGCAAAAACCATGGCTGTGGCCGGAAATCTGGCAGGCCAATCCGCAGATCCAGAATCCGCACCTGATCTATCCCGGCGACGTGATCAGCCTGGCCTATCTGGATCGCGTCGGCAAAGGCACCATCCAGCCCGGCCCGCGCCAGGAAGCACCGATCAACGCCATTCCGCTGGCCGACGTCGAGCCGTTCCTGAAGAACCTGCGCGTGGTCGACGACTTCGATCAGCTGCCTTACGTGGTGGGCCTGGAAGGCGGCCGCACGCGCGCCACCACCGGCCAGGTCGCTTACGTGGTCGGCCTGGAGAACGCGCAGCCGGGCCAGCGCTTTGCGGTGGTTCGCCCGACCGTGAAGTTCAGCCTGCCCAAGCACAACGAAGACCTGGACATGGCGGGCAACATCACCGCCGGCTCCGGCAACATCTGGAAGAACTTCATCGCGCCGAGCAAGCGCCGCGAGTTCCTCGGTTATGAGCTGGCGCAGGTCAACGTCGGCACCATCACCCGCAGCGCGGCAGGCGGCAACTCCAAGGCGGCAACCCTGCTGTTGCAGGACAGCGGCCGCGAAGTGCGCGCCGGCGATCGCATCGTCGCGGTCGAAGCACAGCCCTACGATCTGCAGTTCATCCCGCACCCGCCGTCCGAACAGGCGCTGCAGACCGAACTGCGCGTGCTGGCCATCTCCGACGCCTTCATCGTCGGCGGCACCCGCGACGTGATCGCCATCTCCGGCGGTGCCCGCGAAGGCATCAACAACGGCACGGTGTTCTCGATCTGGCGCAAGGGCCGCACGGTCAGCGACCGCGTCAAGCACGCGCGCTTCTCGCGGACTGATGACGATTTCAGCGGCCCGGCCGGCTCCACCGTCGGCCTGCCCGACGAATACGCCTCGCATGCGATGGTGTTCCGCACCTTCGACAAGGTCAGCTATGCGCTGGTGATGGAAAGCGTCAAGCCGACCGGCCTGGGGTATTTCGTCAAGCATCCCGACGCGCAGTAAGCAAAAATTCCGATGCATCAACGCGACGGCGCCCGAGGGCGCCGTCGTCGTTTGCGGCCTAGCCTGAATGCATGGCCCTGACTGCTCCCGACCTGCGCGCCCTGCTGATCCTGCTGCTGGCAGGCGGCCGTAGCCCACCGCGAAAGGCATTGCTGACCACCTTCGCGTCGGCGGCCCAGATGCTGGCGGCCGGGCCCGAGGCGTGGCGCTCCGCCGGCTGCGACGAGGTGCAATCGCAGCGCCTGCACACACCCGACCAGCAGGCACTGGATGCGGCGCTGCACTGGTGCACACAGCCCGGGCACCACCTGATCGGCTGGCACGATCCGGACTACCCGGCCCTGCTGCGTCATATCGCCAATCCGCCCATGGCCCTGTTCGTGGACGGCGACCCCAATGCGCTCTGGCACCCGGGCGTGGCCGTGGTGGGCAGCCGCTCGGCCACCGCCGCCGGCCGCGACCATACCCGTGTGTTCGCCTCCAGCCTGGCGGGCGCCGGGCTGAGCATCGTCAGCGGCATGGCCGCAGGCGTGGACGCGATCGCACACGAGGCCGCGCTGGCCCACCGCGAAGCCATCACCGTGGCAGTGGTCGGCACCGGCACCGACGTGGCCTATCCCGAGCGGCACCACGGCTTGCGCGATCGCATCGCCGCACGTGGCGCGGTGGTCAGCGAATACCTGCCGGGCACCGGCCCGGTAGCGGCGCACTTTCCGGCCCGCAACCGGATCATCGCCGGGCTGGCTCTGGGCACGCTGGTGGTGGAAGCGGCGATGCGCTCCGGCGCCCTGATCACCGCACGCCTGGCGGCAGAAGCCGGCCGCGAGGTGTTTGCCCTGCCCGGCTCGCTGCACAACCCGCTCGCCCGCGGCTGCCACCACCTGATCCGCCAGGGCGCCACGCTCGCGCAGGAACCGGCCCAGGTCATCGACGGGCTGGGCCTGCTGTCGGGCGAATTGGCCAGCGCCTTGCGCGAACGCCTGAGCGCCCCAACTCAGGAGGCCAGGCCGGTGCGCACCGCCACTTCCGTGCGCTCGGACCCGGACTACCAGCGCTTGTGGCAGGCGCTGGGCCACGACCCAACCCCTATGGATTCCCTGGTGCAGCGCACCGGATTGACGGCCGCCGCGCTGTCCTCCATGCTGCTCATCATGGAACTGGAGGGAGACGTGGTCACCGAGCACGGTCGCTATACCCGCAATCCTTAGTTTCTTCACCTCCACAGCGTCGCGCGACGCAGGCCGAGGGCAATGAAAGAGAGCATTCTCGATGTACTGCTGTACCTGTTCGAACATTACTTCAGCGAAGACGCGGACCTGGTCCGTGACCGTGACTCGCTACAAAATGGCCTGATCCAGGCCGGTTTCAGCCCCGCAGAAATCAGCAAGGCCTTCGATTGGCTGGACGCGCTCTCCGAGCAGCGGCCCAGCGTCGCGCGCCCGCATGTCGATGGGCCGGTGCGGATCTATCACGGGCCGGAGCTGGACAAGCTGGATGTGGACTGCCGTGGGTTCCTGCTGTTCCTCGAGCAACACCGCATTCTCGATGCCGATCAGCGCGAGCTGGTGCTGGACCGCGCCATGGCGCTGGACCAGGACGAGCTGGACCTGGACGACCTCAAATGGGTGGTGCTGATGGTGCTGTTCAACCAGCCCGGCGCCGAAGCGGCCTATGCCTGGATGGAAACCCAGATGTTCCTGGACGAGCCTGAACCCGTACACTGAGCCTTGAAGCCGCCACGGACGTGCGTGCAGGGGAACGGGGATGCGCAGTTGGTATTACGCCGATGGCAATCGCCATCGGCACGGGCCGGTGGCCGAAGACGCCTTGCTGGGTCTGTATCGCGATCACCTGATCGCCCTGGATACGTTGGTCTGGCGCGAAGGGCTGGACCAGTGGCTGCCCTTGTCCGCCTGTGCCGACACCCTTGGCCCGCCAATTTCCACTGATATGCGTGCGGCATCGGTTCCGCCGCCATTGCCGCCCGCTGCGGCGCACGCTCCGCCGACTCATGCGCCCGCACCGCCTCTGCACCCACGCGGCAACACCACTGGCTGGCCGTTGATTGCAGTGCTGGGCGCGGTGGCCGGCGTCTTCGTCGTGGTCGGCGTGATCGGGATCCTTGCCGCGATCGCGTTCCCGGCCTACAACGACTATCTCAACCGCGCCAGGGTGGCCGAGGCGATTGGCGAGTTGGCACCGTTAAAGCCGCAGATCGCCGAATTTCTCGCGAGCGAAGGCCGCTGCCCGGTCAACGACGACGCTGGCTTCAAGCCACCCGAGCAGTACGCGAGCGAGCGCTTGAGCAGCGTGCGCATCGGCCGTTTCGAGACGACCGAGTGCGGCATCGAAGCGGTCATCCACGCGCCCAAGTCGGCCAGAATCGACGGCAAGGCGCTGTGGCTGGATCTGGATGCGGATGCCGGGAGCTGGAACTGCAGTTCCGAGATCGACGACGCCCAACTTCCGCCGCATTGCCGCGGCTGACCGCCTGCAGCACGCCAATGGCTACACGTTAAGGGGACGACATGACGCAGTGGTATTACGCCGACGCACAGCGGCAACGCCAGGGACCGGTGGACACGGACACGCTTGCCGCGCGCCTGTCGCAGGGCATCATCGACCGCTCCAGCCTGGTCTGGCGCGAAGGCCTGCCGCAATGGGTGGCCCTGCATGAGGTCGCCGCCGAACTGGGCCTCGACGGCACGGGGCCTGCGGTGCCCGAGGCCGTCGGGCCGCCGCGCGTGGAAATACCGACCGATGCACCGCTGTCGGCCGCCGATAGCGCCGACGGCGTGCCTGGCACGGCGTCGCCCGTCGCGGCCCGGCCGATCAATGACCTCGCTGCCACGTCATCGCCCGCGCAGACGGCCGTTGCCGACGCCAGCGGCAGCGCCGCCGCTGATGCCGCCGTGGCCACCGGTCTTGCCGGTCAATCTCCCTCGGTCGATTCCCCAGACCACCCGCCACGCGACCACGCCCCATCACCGGGCCGGCCGGCATGGTCTGCCCCGCCGGCAGACGCCATTACCCCACCGCAAGCCTCGGGCCCGAGCCTGAGCGAGACCGCCGGAGCGGCTTCGGCACCCGGAAACGCACCGGCAAGTGCGACGACGACGCTTCCCGGCGCCTGGGGTGACCCGGCCCTCGCCGCGCCCGCGGCAAGCGGTGCACTGCAGGATGCGCCGGTCGTCTACGCCGGCCTGTGGCGGCGCGTGGCGGCCAGCATCCTCGACAGCCTGATCACCACCTTCGCGGTGTACCTGATCGTGATCCCGCTGGTGTTCGTGGTGGCGCTGATGACCACCCGCGGCGACTCCGGTTCGGCCCTGGACGACGGCAGCGCGCTCGGCATTGCGATCCTGGTGATGTCCTACGGCATCGGCCTGGCCATCCCCACGCTGTACTTTGCCTGGATGCAGTCCAGCCGGTTGCAGGCCAGCCTGGGCAAGCTCGCCTGTGGCATCAAGGTGGTGCGCGCCGACAGCAACGGTGCCCGGGTCGGGTTCTGGCGCAACGTGCTGCGGTACCTGGCCTACATGCTGATCAGCGTCCTGACCTTGGGGATCGGCGCGGTCGTGGCGGCCTTCATGGCCGGCATGACCCAGCGCAAACAGACCCCGCACGACAAGATCTGCGACACCCTGGTGGTGGACCGCTGGGCCTTCACCGACCGCCCGGAGCTGCAGTCGCGGGGCCTGGACACGGTCACGATCGTGGTGCTGGCCATTTATGCGGTGCTGCTGGTGCTCTCCATCGTGGTCGTCGCGATCATGCTGGCAACCATCGGAATGAGCCAGAGCTAGCAGTTCGCCGCGCCAGGCGCTTGACACGGCGGCGTCCGCCGTGATCTTTCTAATAAGACGACTGAACGCCCGGGAGTACTCCCCGGGCGTTAACGTGTGGGAAACGGCCGATCTGCTTCCCTCGACCGGCCAATTAGGCCACGCTACCCGCCCCCCGGGCTCTGCCCCAAGAAGTTGCCACCATGCCCAAGCACCTGCTCATCGTCGAATCGCCCGCCAAGGCCAAGACGATCAATAAATACCTCGGCAAGGACTTCACTGTCCTGGCCTCGTATGGGCACGTGCGCGATCTCGTTCCCAAGGAGGGCGCGGTCGATCCGGACAACGGCTTTGCGATGCGTTACGACCTGATCGAGAAGAACGAGAAGCATGTCGAGGCCATCGCGCGCGCCGCCAAGGGCGCCGACGACATCTTTCTGGCGACCGACCCGGACCGCGAGGGCGAGGCGATCAGCTGGCACATCGCCGAGATCCTGAAAGAGCGTGGCCTGCTCAAGGACAAGCCGATGCAGCGGGTGGTGTTCACCGAGATCACCCCGCGCGCGATCAAGGAAGCGATGCTCAAGCCGCGCGCGATCGCCGCCGACCTGGTGGATGCGCAGCAGGCCCGTCGCGCGCTGGACTATCTGGTGGGCTTCAACCTGTCGCCCGTGCTGTGGCGCAAGGTGCAGCGCGGGCTCTCTGCCGGCCGCGTGCAGTCGCCGGCGCTGCGCATGATCGTCGAGCGCGAGGAAGAGATCGAAGCCTTCATCCCGCGCGAATACTGGTCCATCGATGCGCACTGCCGGCATCCTTCGCAAGCGTTCAATGCGCGACTGATCAAGCTTGACGGGCAGAAGTTCGAGCAGTTCACCGTCACCGACGGCGACACCGCCGAGGCGGCGCGCCTGCGCATCCAGCAGGCCGCGCAAGGCGTGCTGCATGTGACCGACGTGGCCAGCAAGGAGCGCAAGCGCCGCCCTGCCCCGCCGTTCACCACGTCCACGCTGCAGCAGGAAGCTTCGCGCAAGCTCGGCTTCACCACCCGCAAGACCATGCAGGTGGCGCAGAAGTTGTACGAAGGCGTGGCGCTGGGCGATGAAGGCTCGGTCGGCCTGATCAGCTATATGCGTACCGACTCGGTGAACCTGTCGCAGGACGCGCTGGCGGAAATCCGCGACGTGATCGCGCGCGATTTCGGCACCGCCTCGCTGCCGGACCAGCCCAACGCCTACACCACCAAATCCAAGAACGCGCAGGAAGCCCACGAAGCGGTGCGCCCGACCTCGGCGTTGCGCACACCGGCCCAGGTAGCGCGCTTTTTGTCCGACGACGAGCGCCGCCTGTACGAATTGATCTGGCGCCGCGCGGTGGCCTGCCAGATGATTCCGGCCACGCTCAACACCGTCAGCGTGGACCTGTCGGCCGGCAGCGAGCACGTGTTCCGTGCCAGCGGCACCACCGTGGTGGTGCCGGGCTTTCTGGCGGTCTATGAAGAAGGCAAGGACACCAAGAGCAGCGAGGACGAGGACGAAGGCCGCAAGCTGCCGCTGATGAAGGCCGGCGACAACATCCCGCTGGACCGCATCGTCACCGACCAGCACTTCACCCAGCCGCCGCCGCGCTTCACCGAAGCGGCGCTGGTCAAGGCGCTGGAGGAATACGGTATCGGCCGTCCGTCCACCTACGCCTCGATCATCCAGACCCTGCAGTTCCGCAAGTACGTGGAAATGGAAGGCCGCAGCTTCCGCCCGACCGACGTGGGCCGGGCGGTGTCCAAGTTCCTGTCCGGGCACTTCACCCGCTACGTGGATTACGACTTCACCGCCAACCTGGAAGACGATCTGGATGCGGTGTCGCGCGGTGAAGCCGAGTGGATCCCGTTGATGGAGAAGTTCTGGGGCCCGTTCAAGGAACTGGTCGAGGACAAGAAGGATTCGCTGGACAAGACCGACGCCGGCAGCGTGCGCGTGCTCGGCACCGACCCGGTCAGCGGCAAAGAGGTGAGTGCGCGCATCGGCCGCTTCGGCCCGATGGTGCAGATCGGCACCGTCGAAGACGAAGAAAAGCCGACGTTCGCGTCGCTGCGTCCGGGGCAGAGCATCTACTCGATCTCGATCGAGGATGCGCTGGAACTGTTCAAGATGCCGCGCGCGCTGGGCCAGGACAAAGATCAAGACGTCAGCGTCGGCATCGGTCGTTTCGGCCCGTTTGCGCGCCGTGGCAGCGTGTACGCCTCGCTGAAGAAAGAGGACGACCCGTACACCATCGATCTGGAACGCGCGGTATTCCTGATCGAAGAGAAGGAAGAGATCGCGCGCAACCGCGTGATCAAGGAATTCGAGGGCAGCGACATCCAGGTGCTCAACGGCCGCTTCGGCCCGTACATCAGCGATGGCAAGCTCAATGGCAAGATCCCGAAGGAGCGCGAGCCGTCGTCGTTGACGCTCGCCGAGGTGCAGCAACTGCTGGCCGATACCGGCAAGCCGGTGCGCAAGGGCTTTGGCGCTAAGAAGGCCACGCTGAAGAAGAATGCGGTGAAGGATTCGGCCAAGGAAGCGAAGGACGCCGCCAAGAAGACCACGGTCAAGAAAACCGCCACCAAGACGGCAGCGAAGAAAGCGCCGGCCAAGAAGACCGCCGCCAAAAAGGCGGCCAAGCGCGTGGTCAAGAAAACCGTGAGCAAGGCGGCAGGCTGAGGCAGCGCATGGACCACACGCTGAGCCCGGACAGCGCGGTCGCTACCCTGCAACGGGGCGGCGTGATCGCCTACCCGACCGAAGCGGTCTGGGGCCTGGGCTGCGACCCGGCACAGGAAGCGGCGGTGCTGCGGCTGCTGGAGATCAAGCGGCGCCCCGTCGACAAGGGCGTGATCGTGGTGGCGTCCGCCATCGAGCGGCTGTACGACTGGATCGATCTCGATGCGCTGGCGCCGGCGCGCCGGCAGGACGTGCTGGCCAGCTGGCCCGGCCCGCATACCTGGATCCTGCCGGTCACGTCCCGCGCGCCGCGCTGGGTCACCGGCACGCACGACGGGTTGGCCGTGCGCATCAGCGCGCATCCGGTCGTGGCTGCGCTGTGCGCGGCCTGGGGCGGCCCGCTGGTGTCCACCAGCGCCAACCTGGCAGGCGAGCCCCCCGCGCGCAGCCGCGAGGCCCTGGACCCGGCCCTGCTGGCGACCATCGACGGCGTGGTGGCCGGCGATGTCGGCGGGCAGGCGCAGCCCACCCAGATCCGCGACGCACGGACCGGTCAGGTGCTGCGCGACTGAGCCACCGCCGGCCGAACAAGCCGGCGTCATGGTCCACTGAAAGCGCCCGTCTGGCGGTTGCTGCTCGCTGCCATGCAGGTCTGCATCAGGCGCGCGCCTGGCCCGGAGGCCTGTCCTAGCCGTGTTCGGTCCCCACGCCCCTCTTCGGTCTTCGACGGCTGTGCCCGCATGCAACGGAGCCAGCCAGCTGCGCCTGATCGGCACGTCCGCGGTAACGACCCGGCGCGGCAGGCCCTGCGCTCTCGGCCGGGTATCGATCAACGAGCGGTCTCCTGGAGCGGCCGGGCTCCGCCACAAGCAGCACCCGGGCACCTGCGGCAGTGCCCAGCCAGGCAAGCTCATCGCCTTCAGTGACGCTGCCATGCCGCGGCGCGACGGCGTCGCAGGCGACCGCCAGCCACTTGGCGGCGCGGCCGCCGAGCGCGCACACTCAGGCCATGCGTACTCCCCTGACTCTTCTGTTGCTGGCCTGCGCACTTCCCGCAGCGGCAGCGAGCACGGCCAGCAAGCCCGACCCCAACGTGCGCGTGTACCGCTGCGTCAGCAGCACCGGTACCGTCGCCTTGCAGGATGCGCCGTGCAGCGGCGGCCGCCAGCAGGTGCTGGACATGCAGCGCCCCCAGGATCCGCCGCCACGCCCGGCACGCGTTCAGGCGCCCGCCCCGGCCGCCGCCGCACCCGCGCGCGAGGTGCGCATCGTGACCGTGCAACCGCCGCAGCCGATGTACGAGTGCACCACCGAAGACGGCCAGCGCTATACCAGCGACAGCCCCGAAGGCAATCCGCGCTGGGTGCCGACCTGGGGGCCGGCCTATGTGGGCAATGGCATCGCCCCGCCTCCGCCCCCCGCTGGCACCCTGCGCCCGCCGCTACCGGTGAGCCCGCGCCCGGCGATCTCGGTGCAGGGTGGTTCCGGACGCGGCAGCCTGCGCGGTAGCGCCAGCTTTGGCGGTGGCAGTCATCAAGGTGGCTATCAGGGCGGATACCACGGTGGCGCCTATGGCGGCACCGTGATCGTGCCCTACGGCAATGTGCAGGTCCGCGACGAATGCCACGCCCTGCCGGAACAGGAAGTCTGCGCGCGGTTGGCAGACCGCCGCTGGGAGCTGATCCGCCGGTACAACAACGCACTGCAAAGCGAGCGCCAGGACCTCAGCCGCGAACAACGTGGCATCGAAGCGCGTCAGCAACGCGATTGCGGCGGCGCATGAACCGCACCGTGGTGGTATGCCTGCTGTTGGGCGGGGTGTGGGGCGCCAGCGCCCAGGAAGTGGCCATCTACCGTTGCACCGATCCCACCGGCGCGCTCACGGTGCAGAACATGCCGTGCCCGAAAGGCATGCAGCAACAGAAGAAGCTGATGACAGCCCCGGCCGCAGTGCCATTCGCGCCAGCCGGAGCGGCAACCGCTGCGCCTGCACGTGCCACGCAGCCACGCGCCGCTGCGCCAACCGCTGCATTGGCGCCTGCCGCGCCAGCCGCGACACCTCCCACCACGCCAGTGCCGGCAGCGACCTCCACCTCGACGCTGCCACCGCCACCGCTGTTTGAGTGCACTGCGCACGATAACGGACGGTACTTCACCGAAGACCGCGAACCGGCCACGCGTTGCCTGCCGATGCAGACCACCAATCTGGCCGGCGGGCCGGCCACCGGTGGCGGCAGCGCCTGCGAAGTGGTCACCGACCGCTGCGCGCCGGTGCCGGACCAGAGCCTGTGCGAGGCCTGGCGCAAACGTGCCGAGCAGGCCGAATCCACCTGGCGCTTCTCCGATGAGGCGCAATCGGCCGAGCGCAAACAGCGCTATGACCAGATGCGGCGCGTGCTGGATGAAAGTCGCTGCGCCAATCCCGCCGCCACGCCCTGAGCGCGCGGCCTGATCACCGGCTGCAATGCGTTACGCAAACCGCGCTACGACCAGATGCGGCGTGCGCGGGATGGCCACCGCCGCGCCAATCCTTCCGCGATGCCGTCAGCGCTCTTCCCGATCATGGGCTGCAATGCATCGATGCAACGAACGTTGAGCGGCATATATCGACAGGTGTTGCGAGGTAGTACGCGCGCTGCATCTCGATCAGGCGCGAGGCGGCGCGCTCAAATGCGCCGGCCAGACCCCGCACGACGTGCCCCATCGCCCCCATGTGCACTGCCGCCGGGCGGAACCCGGGCGCCGCATAGAGCGCGACGCCGCGCAGCGACGCTGTGCACTCGCCCGCCAGTGCAACGACCGGCAACGTCGCCCTGCCGTGGCGCTGTGCTCAGAACCCGTAGCGCAGAAAGCCGCCATCCACCGCGATGCATTCGCCGGTGATGTAGCTGGCCGCCGGCAGGCATAAGAAGCCCACTGCGGCGGCCACTTCTTCGGGTTCGCCGATGCGGCGCATCGGGGTGCGCTCGATCACCTGCTCGTAGTAATCCGGATCCGCCAACGGCCCGGAGGTGCGGCGCGTGCGGATGTACCACGGCGCGACGGCATTGACGCGGATGCCGTCCTCGGCCCATTCCACTGCCAGGTTGCGCGTCATCTGCTGCAGGGCAGCCTTGGTCATGCCATACGGCGCACCGCTGCGCACATGGGTGATCCCGGACACGCTACCGACGTTGACGATGGCCGATGCGGCGTGCCGGGTCAGCAACGGATGCGCATAGCGCGACAGTTCGAACGCCGAAAACACGTTGGTTTCGAAGATGCCGCGCCACTCGTCCTCGGTGTAGTCGATCGCGGCGCGGGTGATGTTGCCACCGGCGTTGTTGATCAGCACATGCAGGCCGTCGGCATGATCTTCCACCCAGTCCAGGATCGCGCGGCGCTCCTCATCGTCGGCCACGTCGGCCGCCAGGCCATGCAGCTCGCGCTCGGGAAATTCCTCGGCCAGTTCATCGCGTGCCTGCGCCAAGGCATCGGCATCGCGCGCCACCATCAGCAGATCCGCGCCAAAACCCAGCAGCTCGCGCGCAATGGCCAGACCGATGCCGGCACTGGCGCCGGTAATGAGCGCGGTCTGTCCATCCAGCCGCCAGCGATGCATTGTCACGTGGGTGATCCTCTTCAAGACGCTGGGAAACGGCCGCTGCAGCGCAGTTGACGCGCATGCGTGGGCCGAGCGTTAGGATACCGCCACCCCGAGCGAGGTCACGACGATGAAGACGCATTGGATGCTTGCAGCCTGCCTGGCGGTGTCGCTGGGCGCCTGTCAGCGGCCGCAGCCCGCACCCACCGAACAGAAACCCGAACCGCAGGCCACCGCCTTGCGCGACCGCATCCAGCAACCGCTGAACAAGGCTCACGCAGTGCAGGCCGCGACCGATCAGGCCGCCGAAGACCAGCGCAAGGCAATCGACGCAGCCACGCAGTAGAAACAACAACGCCGGCACATGGCCGGCGTTGTCGATACAGCAATCGCCGTCCAAGCGCGACGGCTCAGAACCCGCAGAAGCAGTAGGCCAATGCCTTGACCGGCGTGCCGCCTGCCTTGCTGTCGTGCATGGCGCTTTCGACGAAGCGCAGCTGGGTGTCCACTTCCGGCAACGAGCGGGCCAGCAATGCACGTGCCATGCCCGAGTCGCCCAGCATCCACGCGCCCATGCGGCTGCCGGCGAACCCGCTCATGAACTGCGAAAACGGCGTCGCCGGTTTTTCCACATAGCGCACGCGGAACTTGCCACGGCCCAGCTTGGCGCGGTCGGCCGCATCGGCCACTGCGTCCTGCATGCCGCCGAAGGCATCCACCAGCCCATGTTGCTTGGCCTGCGCCCCGCTCCACACACGACCGCGCGCGACCTTGTCGATGGCCTCCACCGACTGGTGACGTGCCTGCGCCACCTTGCCGGTGAAGTCGGCATAACCCTTGTTGATCACGGCCTGGATCACCTGGCCAGCAGCCGGGTCCAACGGACGGGTGATGTCGAACGCACCGGCGAATCGCGTGGTGCCCACGCCGTCGGTGTGCACGCCGATCTTGTCCAGCGCGCGGGTCAGGTTGGGCACCATGCCGAAGATGCCGATGGAGCCGCTGATGGTCGACGGGTCGGCGTAGATGCGATCGGCATTCATGCTGATCCAGTAACCGCCGGACGCGGCCAGGTCGCCCATCGACACCACCACCGGCTTGCCGGCCTGCTTGAGCGCGACCACTTCACGGCGGATCTGTTCGGAGGCGAACACTTCGCCGCCGGGTGAATCCACCCGCAGCACCACCGCCTTGACCTCGTCGTCGTCGCGCGCCTGGCGCAGCAACGCCGCGGTGGACTCGCCACCGATGCGCCCGGCCGGCTGCTCGCCGCCACTGATTTCGCCGGCGGCCACCACCACGGCCACCTGCGGACGGCTGTCCATCGGCGAGCGCTGCGCCTGCAACTGGCTCAGGTAATCGTTGTAGCCGATGTTGCGGAAACCGCTGTCGGCATCGCTGTCGGCCACGCCGCGCTTGGTCAGCAGGGCATCGACGTCTTCGCGGGTCTTGAGCCCGTCGACCAGCTTCTGCTGCAGCGCAAACTTGGCCAGGTCGCCGCCGGCGGCCACCACGCCCTCCGGCAGGGTGTCGATGCCGGCGGCCAGCTGCGCGGGCGTGAGCTTGCGCGCGGCGCCGACATCGGCCAGATAGCGCTGCCACACATCGTTCATCCAGAACAGGTCCGCTTCCTTGGCGTCGGCCGAGGCCGCGTCGAGGATGTACGGCTCGGCTGCAGACTTGTATTCGCCGACACGGAACAGGTGCACGTCCACGCCGAGCTTGTCCTGCAGGCCTTCGCGGAAATACTGGCGATAGCGGCCAAGCCCTTCCATCAGCACGCTGCCCATCGGGTCCAGATAGACCTCGTTGGCCTGCGCGGCCAGCAGGTACTGGCCCTGGCTCATGCTTTCACTGAAGGCCACGATCTGCTTGCCGGAGGCGCGCAGCTTCTGCAGCGCGGCGGCCACTTCGCGCTGCGAGGCGAAGCCGGCCGGCTGCAGCTTGTCCAGGTTCAACAGCACCCGCTCGATCTTGCGGTCCTTGCCGGCCGCCTCGATCACCCGCACCAGGTCGCGCAGCTGCACTTCTTCGGCGCTCTTGTCGCCCACCGCCTTGGCCAACGACCGGCTCACCGGGTCGGCGCTGAACTGCTCAACCAGGGTGCCTTCGGGGTTGATCACCAGGGTGGTGCGCTCGGCCAGGGGTTTGGTGCCGTCGCCGCGCGCGATCGCCACCACGAACAGCAGCAACAGCAGGAACAGAAAGCCAAAGAACACCAGGTTGAAGATCAGGCGCCGGGTGAAATTCATCACGTCCCACAGGCCGACGAAGAAGCTGGCGATGGGATTGCGACGCACGGGGTGGTTCATGGAAAACTCCGTCGAAAAGACGCTGCGTACAGATGATGGTGTGCAGCATACCGGCTGCGCTGCGCGCGCGGCATGCGCTGAAAGTCAGGGGGCCACGCGGGCGGTCAATCGCCGGCTGGTATGGCGGAAGCGCAAGCCCATCAGGACCGACGCCACGGTCAGGCCCAGGATCAACCCGATCCACATGCCCTGCGGCCCCCAGCCCAGCCCCAGGCCGAGCCCGGCGCCGATCGGCATGCCCACGCCCCAGTACGACACCATCGCCAGGAACATCGGCACGCGGGTGTCCTTGAGCCCGCGCAGCGCGCCGGCCGACAGCACCTGGATGCCATCCGGGAACTGGAAGGTGGCGGCAAACAGCAGCAACACCGAGGCCAGCGCGGCCACTGCCGCATCGTTGGTATAAACGCCAACGATGGCGTCGTGGCCCAGCAGCAGCGCGCTGGCCGACAAAGCCTGGGTGCCCAGCACGATGGCGTAACCGGCCCAGGTGGCGCGCCGTATCGCCAATGGGTCGCCACGGCCCACCGCATGGCCGACGCGCACGGTGGTGGCTTCGGCCACGCCCATCGGCACCATGAAGCACAGCTGCGCGACGTTGATGGCGATCTGGTGTGCGGCCGCTTCGGTGGAGCCCAGCCGGCCGATCAACAGGGCGGTGACGATGAACAGGCCGCCTTCCATCAACACGGTGATACCGATCGGCAGGCCGGTGCGCAACAGATCGCCGATGGCGCGCCAACGCGGCCCTTCCAGGTGGGTGAACAGTTCCAGGTGCGCAAAGCGACGCGCCCGCCACAGGTACAGCGCAAAGACACCGGCCTGCACCCACATGGTGATCGCCGAGGCCATGCCCAGCCCTTCGGCGCCATGCTCGGCCAGGCCCCATTTGCCGTAGGTGAGCGCATAGCCCAGCGGCGCCAGCACCAGCAGCCCGCCAAACCCCAGCAGCATGGTCGGCAGCGTCCAGTGCATGCCTTCGCTGAGATAGCGCATGCAGAAATAGAACGTCAGCGCCGGCACGCCCCAGCGCACCGCATGCAGGAAGTCGGTGGCCCCCGGCACGATGTCCGGCGCAATGCCGAAGGTGGGCAGCAGCGGCGGCACCACGCTCAGAAACGCGAACATCAATGCGCTCAAGCCCAGCGACAGCCACAACGCCTGACGAAACAACGGGCCGATCTCGCGCTCGCGCCCGGCGCCGAGCAATTGCGAGACCGAGGCGGTCAGCGAGATCAGCGTGCCGATCGGCACCAGCATGGGCAGCCACAGCAGCGAGGTCCCGATGGTGACCGCCGCCAGCGTGGCAGTGCCGTGGTGGCCGGCGATGACGTTGTCGGTGAAGCCGATCAGGCCGGTGGAGACGTGGCCGAGCACCAGCGGCAAGGCCAGCAGGCCGGTGGTGCGCACTTCCGCGGCGAAGCCTGGCGTCGCGGACGTGGGTGCAGAAGGAACAGACATGACAAACCGATCGCTGCGCGGACTACGGCCGTACCGGGAGGCGCTGGCACCGGGTCGCGTGGGGCCGCTATCTTACGCGCAGTTTCCGACAGCGGCCTGACGCGCGCCTGGGTCACTGCCGCCGCGCTCGCTCGCGCATGCGGGGCAATACAATGCGGCACGCCAATCCCGGCCAGCCGCGCGATCATGCGGTACCGTGCGCGTGACATGGCCCTTCGGGTGGCCGTGCCAGCCGCTGCGGCCCATTGGAACCGCCAACAGGACCTGGCCATGCCCCTGCACCCGACCGCGCCGCACCCATCGGATTGCGAAAACTGTTCCACCGCCCTGCACGGTGACTTTTGCCACGCCTGCGGGCAGAGCGCCCACAACCCGGTGCGTAGCGTTGCGCATGCGGTGGAAGAAGTATTCGAGTCGTTCTGGCACCTGGACGGGCGCATCTTCCGCACCCTGCACGACCTGCTGGTGCCCGGCCGCGTGGCACTGCGGTTTCTGAGCGGGCAACGCGTGCGCTATGTGGCACCGATGCGGCTGTTTCTGGTGCTGAGTCTATTGACCTTCTTCATCGCACGCATCGCCGTGCACGCGTCCGACGAGGACACCGATGTCGCGGCGGGAGCGGCACCGCACAGCGCCACACCGAAAGACTTCGCGCATGCGCGCACGCCGGCGCAGGTGGAAGCGGTGCGTGCGCAGATGGTCGGTGCGCTGACCAGCACCCGCACGGTGGTGCCAGCCGGCATCGCACGCGACGGCGTGGATGCCGGCATTGCACGTGCCGAGAGCGAAGCGAGCAAGCGGCTGGCGCAACTGCACCAGGGCGCGCGCCTGAATAGTGCGGCCCCGGTGGTCGATGCACCCGACAACAGCACGTTCTTTTCGGTCGGCGGCACCCCCTGGGATCCGGTCAGCAATCCGTTGACCGTGGCGCCGTTGCCGCCGTTTGCCAACCGCTGGCTCAACACCCAGCTCGGCCATATCCGCGCCAACCTGCCGCGCCTGCGCAGCAACCCGCAGCTGCTCTACAACGCGTTCTTTGCGGCGGTGCCATCCACCTTGCTGGTGCTGGTGCCGCTGTTTGCGTTGCTGTTACGGGTGTTTTACCTGCGCAGCGGGCGGGTGTATCTGGAACACCTGGTGGTGGCGCTCTACAGCCATGCGTTTCTGTGCCTTAACCTGCTGGCGATGCTGCTGCTGTCGCTGCTTGGCGACGCGGTGGCGCAGGTTGCCAGCCCGATTGCCTGGAGCATCGGGCTGGTGCAGTTCGGGCTGGCGCTGTGGATGCCGGTCTATCTGCTGTGGATGCAGCGACGGGTGTACGGACAGTCGTGGCCGGTGACCGTGCTGAAATATCTCGGCCTGGGCAGCGTGTACTTCGTCGTCGTCGCGCTGGCAGCCGCATTCCTGATGGTGGCGAGCCTGGCGCGCCTGTGATCGAACACGGCATGCGTGACATCGCCATGGTGTTCTGGTTGCCCACAGTCTGACGCAGCAACGGCGCGACCTGGCCGCGGACGATTCCGAGTGGCGAGCCGCGCATCGGCCGTACCGCCTCGGTGACACCCACCAAGCCGGGACAGCCCGCTGGCCGTCGTGCAGTCGCACGGCGCAGGACGAGGCACGCGTCGCCTCCCGGCACCCTGCGGCGATCAGCGCGCCAGTTGCCGCTTCAGCCAGGCACTGCGGGTGGCCGGGGTTTCGGCCAGTAAGGCCTCGCGCAGGCCATCGCGCTCCTGCGGCGGCGTGCGTTGTGCCAGCACCGCCAGCTGCTCCAGCTGGCCGGCATCCAGGTTGCGCAGGACCGCCAGCACACGCTCGCGCTGCGCCACCGGCACATAGCCGATCAGCGGCTGCAGCTGCGGGTAGAACGCCCCCAGCTGCGAGCCCAGACGCCAGCCGTCGCGGTGCA
Source organism: Xanthomonas sp. NCPPB 1068 (assembly GCF_041479385.2). Taxonomy (NCBI): domain Bacteria; kingdom Pseudomonadati; phylum Pseudomonadota; class Gammaproteobacteria; order Lysobacterales; family Lysobacteraceae; genus Xanthomonas; species Xanthomonas sp. NCPPB 1068. Next base: position 4,289,263 of record NZ_CM192986.1, read on the forward strand.
GGCGGTCCATCGCAGTGAACTGGGTCCGCAGCGCACGCTGCTGGTCGTCGGGCAGCCCATGCAGGCGCTCGCGCGCCTGCCGCAGCACCACCTTGTCGGTGGCGGTCAGATCCTTCCAGGCCGCGTAGCGCGCGCGCAGGTCGGCCTGTTGTGCCGGGGTCAGCGCCGCCCAACGGGCCCGTTGCTGCGCAGCGCTGGGCGCGGCCGGGGCAGCCGCAGCACTGCCTTCGTCCAGTGCTGCGGGCAAGGCCTGCGCACAGGCAATGCCAGTCATCGCCAGCATCAACAGGCCGGACCACTTATTGATCGTCATCGACCGTCTCCAGTGGTGCAGAAGGCAGCTCGGCAGCGGTGGCATGCGCGCCGGACTCGTCCTTGGGAACCGGGTGGCCGGCGGCGTACCAGGCATAGAAGTCCGCCGAGCGCGCCAGCTCCAGGTCCGGGTCGGCCAGCATGGCCTGATCGCGCGGGTCCGGGCCGGCGGCCGCGGCGGAGTCCGGCAGGTCGGCGGCCGGAAGCTCCTCCACCAAGACTGGCGCGGCGTCGGTCACGTGGAGCACGCCGGCGGGCGCCTGCGAGACCGGCTCGGGCGGCAGCGCCGGCCGGCGATGCGTCCACCACCAGCCCACCACCGCCAGCAGCAGGGCCAGTGCCAGCACGCCCAGGCCGATGCCGGCGTGGCGGCGGGTGACCTGCGGCCAACGCCACGACCGCTGTGCGCGCACACGCGACGGGCGCTCCACTGCTGGTGCGGTTTGTACCGGTGTGGCCGGGGGCTGCAACGGCACCCCGGCCAGGGCCGCATCGCGCAACTGGCTGAGCCGGGTCAGCTGGGCTGGACCGAGCTCGCGCAGTTCCTGCTGGGCCGCTTCCGCCAATACCCGCCAGGCCTGCGCGTCCGGGTTGCCGGCCGCATCGCGCGGGCAGGCCCGTGCCAGCGACTGCCGGTAGTCGGCCGCCGCGATGCCCTGCACCTCGCTGGCGGCATCTTCTTCCAGCCCGGCCACGATCCGCAGCAACAGCGCCAGGCGGTCGGTCGTCTGCATCCGGCCCAGCGCGGTGAACGGTGGCAGCCAGGTGCCGGGCATGGGTTCGCGGCGCAGCGGCGGCGCGGTGGCCAGCAGGCTCCAGAAGCGCATCGGCCAGCCAGCCATCGGGCGTCCCGCCGCCTGGCTGCTGAAGGCGCGCAAGGTGGCGGCCAGCGCTCGCTCGGCGGCGGCCAGGTCGCCACATTGCAACTGCGCCAGCACCAGACCCCGGCGTTCCACGCCCCGCAGGAAGGCTGACAGCGCGGCAGGTGTCACGGGGGCGTCGGGGACTACGGTCATGTGAACTCCAGCATCGGCCGGCATGATACCGACGCAGGTCCGCCACGCCGACCGCTTGACAGATCGCGCGGCCGTTGCTCCGGTCGCGACCGCTGGTCACGCACGTTGTGCACAGCGGCAGGCATACCGATACGCCCCCGTCTGTCAACTGTTGTTTTTTCTTTGTTGCAATCGTGTTTCACGCCTAAGTGATTGATACATATTGGATTTCACCGGATGGCGAAAAAATGTCCAAGAGGTTGCCAAGGCAAGTGAATCCGCCTTCACGGCGTGGAGCACGCGGTTAATTCACAGGTTTATCCACAGGCAGTGTGGATAAACCCGTTTCCTCAATCCTCACATAGGTTTACGTCGTATTTATCACTTGGGTCACAGAAAGACGCTGCAAGTGATCACGCGGCCTTCACACCCCGAATTGCGCAGGACAGGTCCACTGGACACAGTCGGTAGACTTGGCGGATGCCTTCGACTGTGCCCACCTTGCGCGTCGCCCTGCCGGTGCCGCTGCCCCAGCTGTTCGATTACCTGCCCCCGGCAGACGTGCCGGGCGCCGATCCGGCGCGGGTCGGTTGCCGGCTGCGCGTGCCGTTCGGCTCGCGCGAGCTGATCGGAGTGGTGGTGGAAATCGGCCGGCAGCCGTCGGCCGAGGGCCTGCGCCCGGCACTGGCCTGGTGCGACGACACGCCACTGCTGGTGGATGAACTGGCTCGCTCGCTGCAGTGGCTGGCCCGCTATACCCATGCCCCGCTCGGCGAGGCCCAGGCCAGCGCCCTGCCCGGCCCGCTGCGCCGCGGCGAGCCCCTGGCCGACACCCACGCCTGGGCCTGGCAGCTGACCGAGGCCGGGCACACCGCCGCCAGCAGCCTGCGCGCCGGCAGCCGGCCGGCGTTGCTGGCCGGCCTGCTGCAGGCCGGCGCCGTGGGCGAAGAGCAGCTGGACCCGTTGCTGCCGCAGTGGCGCGAGGCCGCCCGCAGCCTGGCCAAACGTGAGCTTGCCGAACGCGTGGCAGTGTCGGCCAATGCCATCCCGGCCCGCCCCGGCAGCGGGCCGGCGCTCAACGACGAACAACAGGCCGCCGCCGCCGCGATCCGCGCGCACAGCAGCTTTGCCACCTACCTGCTCGACGGCGTCACCGGCAGCGGCAAGACCGAGGTCTACCTGCAGGCGATCGCCGACTGCCTGGCCGCCGGCAAGCAGGCGCTGGTGCTGGTGCCGGAGATCGGCCTGACCCCGCAGACGCTGGGCCGTTTCCGCGCGCGCCTGGGCGTGCCGGTGCACGCGCTGCACTCGGGGCTCTCCGATGGCGAACGCGCCCGCGTCTGGGCCGCGGCCTGGCGCGGCGAGGCCAAGCTGATCGTCGGCACCCGCTCGGCGGTGTTCACCCCGCTGCCCAACGCCGGCCTGATCGTGATCGACGAAGAACACGACGGCAGCTACAAGCAGCAGGACGGCATCCGCTATCACGCCCGCGATTTCGCCCTGGTGCGCGGCAAGGCGCTGGACGTGCCGGTGATCCTGGGCAGCGCCACCCCCTCGCTGGAAAGCCTGCACAACGCCTATTCCGGCCGCTACCGGCACCTGCGGCTGTCGCGGCGTGCCGGCGAGGCGCGCCCACCGCGGGTCCGGGTGCTGGACGTGCGCAAGCGCCCGCTCAAGGACGGACTGTCGCCAGAGGTGCTGGCTGGCATCGGCGCCACCCTGGCGCGTGGCGAGCAGGTGCTGGTGTTCAAGAACCGCCGCGGCTACGCACCGGTGCTGCTGTGCCACGACTGCGGCTGGACCGCCGCCTGCCAGCGCTGCAGCACGCCGCTGCACCAGACGCCCATGACCGTGCATGCCGGCGGCCGCCGCCTGCAATGCCACCACTGCGGCGCGCGCCAACCCGCACCGCTGGCCTGTCCGGCCTGCGCCAGCCTGGCGCTGCAGCCGCAGGGCATCGGCACCGAGCGGCTGGAAGAGCGCCTGACCGAGGCCTTCCCGGATGTGCCGGTGGTGCGCATCGACCGCAGCACCACCCAGCGCCGCGACGCACTGGAGACCCAGCTCGCGCGGCTCGGCAGCGACGCCGGCATCCTGGTCGGCACCCAGATCCTGGCCAAGGGCCACGACCTGCCGCGGTTGACCATGGTGGTGGTGGTCGGCATCGACGAAGGCCTGTTCTCGGCCGACTTCCGCGCCGCCGAAAAGCTGTCCCAGCAGCTGATCCAGGTGGCAGGACGCGCCGGACGCGCCGACCGCCCCGGCGAGGTCTGGCTGCAGACCCATCACCCCGAACACCCCTTGCTGCAGACCCTGGTCAACGGCGGCTACCACGCCTTTGCCGATGCCGAACTGCAGCAGCGCGAGGCCGCCGGCTTCCCACCGTTTGCGCATCTGGCGCTGTTCCGCGCCGAAGCCAAGGATGTCGCCGCCGCCAATCAGTTCCTGCTGGCGGTACGCGGGCTGACCGCCGACGAGAGCTCGGCGCAGTCGCCGGCGGTTGCGGCCGTGGAATGCTATGGCCCGATGCCTGCCCCGATGCCACGCCGCGCCGGGTTCCAGCGCACCCAGTTGCTGCTGTCCGCACAGCAACGCTCGGCGCTGCACCGGTTGCTCGACACCCAGTTGCCGGCGATCTACGCACTCCCGCAGGCGCGCCGCGTGCGCTGGTCGCTGGATGTGGATCCGATCGATTTGTATTAGTGCAGCGCGCGGCATCAGCCAGACCCACATTGCGCGGTGTCCCCCAGGTTTCGTAGGAGCGCACCTGGGCGCGATGTGGCGTTACCGGGAAGGCCCTCGCGCACCAGTGCGCTCCTACGGACAACGCGAGCTACCTGGCGCGCAATGTACAAGGCCCACGTACTGGAGCGGCGTGTGGGTCGGCGTGTGCTGCCTGCCACGCACCACGCTGCCCTGAGCCCTGACCCAAACTCAGGTCAGCGCCGTCATCACGCCACGCTGGTAGGCCGGCCGCGCACGCAAGCGCTGGTACCACGCCTGCAGATGCGGCAGCGCCGATCGCTCGATCGGCATTTCGAACCAGGCGTAGATGAAACTGCCCAACGGAATGTCGCCCATCGCGAAGCGCTCGCCAGACAGATACGGCTGCTGCGCCAACGCCGCATCGGCACGTGCCAGCAGTTCGCCCGATTGCGCCAGTGCCGCGGCGATACGTGTGGCATCGCGCTCGGCCTCCGGTGTGCGCACAACGCCCCAGAACAAATCACGAAACACACTGGCAAACGTCGATGTAGTCCAGTCCATCCAGCGGTCGCCCAGCGCGCGCTCGGCTGGTGATTGCGGGTACAACGCCGGTGCGTACTGCGCCGCCAGGTAGCGCACGATCGCATTGGATTCCCATAACACCAGCGTGCCGTCCTGCAAGGTCGGCACCACGCCATTCGGGTTCAATGCGCGATACGCCGGCGTGTTGTTACCGCCGAATGCACCGCCCACCTCGATCGAGGTATAGGCCACGCCGGCTTCTTCCGCGCACCACAACACCTTGCGCACATTGCTTGAATTCCGACGTCCCCAAATCGTGATGGCGGGCATCGCGGCAGCGGGCATATTTGCGTCATGCGTCATGCTCAGCCCCCTGCTGCAGGTTTGGCTGGCGCGCGCGCCGGGCGCTTGGCAGCAGCCGCCGGTTGCGCCGTCGCAGTGGCGGGCTGCGTCGGTTTGCCGCGCCCACCCTTGGGCATATCGCGCACCCACAATGCCTGCTCGTCTTGCTTGATTTCGAACAGGCCGATCGCGCGCACCAGGTCGCTGAGTTTGCGGTAACCGTAATTGCGTGGATCGAACGAGGCCTGGTTGGCGACCTGCTTGCCCACCGCGCTCAGCAGCGCCCAGCCATCGTCTTCGCAAGCGCTGACGATCGCATTGCGCAGCATCTGCACCAGCCGCGTGTCGCTACGCAATGCAGTGGCGTCCTTGCGGCCGGCCGCGCTGTCGCTGGCGGCCGCAGCCTGCTCGCCGAGCGCTTCGACATAGGTGAACTTGGAACACGCATTGACGAACGGCGCCGGGGTTTTCTGCTCGCCAAAGCCATAGACCTTCATGCCGTCGGTCAGCAGGCGCATCACCAATGGCGTGAAATCGGCATCGCTGGAGACGATCGCAAAGCCGTCCAGATTGCGTGCATACAACAGGTCCATCGCATCGATCACCATCGCCATGTCCGAGGCATTCTTGCCGGAGCTGTAGGCAAATTGCTGGATCGGCCGGATCGCGTAATCGTGCAACGCGGCTTCCCAGCCTTTCAGGTGCGGGCTCTTCCAGTTGCCGTAGGCACGGCGCACGTTGGCCACGCCATAGCGTGCCACTTCTGCCAGCACCACATCGATCTTGCCCGCCGGCGCGTTGTCGGCATCGATCAGCAAGGCGATCCGCTTGTCGGGATTGTCGGTCATGCTCATGGCTCCACTATTGTCTCAGGGGCGGTATCGAGTGCGGGATCGCTGTCCATTTCTGATGGGGTATCGGGCGTCTCAACGTCCGTAGTCGCCGCCGCCGGCAAGGTGTACTCGGTGCCATCGCGCAAGGTGAGCAGCCCCTCGCTGAGAATCTCCTGATCGGCACCGGCACTGACCCAGGTCGCTGCGACGCGACCAGCACCGCGATCGCCTTCCACGTCGAAGACGAACTCTTCGCCCCCCGCTGCCATCCCGGTGCGCAGCAGATCCACGCGCATGCTGCGGATCTGGCCGATGTGTTCCTGCACCACGGCGTCTTCCTGCAGCGCAGTGCGCGCCTGGTCGGCAAACATCGACCAGCCGGTACCGACCAGCCACAGGCCCGCAGCAAGCACCACCATCCCGAACACGCTCGCACAGGCCAGGATGCCGATCAGGCCGATGGCCACGCCACTGCGTGGCTGTCTGACCGCAGCCACAGGAGCAATGTTTGCTGCTGCGCTGTGCGCCGGGGCAGGCGGCAGCGGTGGCAAGGGCGGTGGCAGTGAAGACATGCAATGACCGTCAGCGGCAGATGCGACATGATGCCGCAGGCGTGCGACGCCCACGCGTCATGTTCATTGGCGATTTGGCATGCTGTCGCGCCCGCGTCGCACTCCATCGGACCTGACGATGACCTCTTCCCCCTCTCCCGCTCCCTTGCATCTGGTCGTGGTCGGCGGCGGTTTCGCCGGCTTGTGGGCGACCCGTGCGCTCGACGACCCCGGCATCCGCATCACCCTGATCGATCGCCAGAACCACCATCTGTTCCAGCCGCTGTTGTATCAGGTGGCCACCGCCGGCCTGTCGGCACCGGACATCGCCGCACCGCTGCGGCACATCCTGCGCGAGCAGCGCAATGTCGAGGTGCTGCTCGGCGACGTCGCAGAGATTGCGCCGACCCGCCGGGAAGTGGTGCTCGCCGATGGCACGTCGCTGGGCTACGACATGTTGCTGCTGGCCACCGGCGCCACACATGCCTATTTCGGCAACGACCAGTGGGCCGAACACGCGCCCGGCCTGAAGACCCTGTACGACGCGCTGGTCCTGCGCCGCAAGCTGCTGCTCGCCTTCGAGCGCGCCGAGGCCGAATCCGACCCCGCGGCGCGCGCCGCCTGGCTGAGCTTCGCAGTCGTGGGTGGTGGCCCGACCGGGGTCGAGCTGGCCGGCACCCTGGCCGAGATCGCCCGCCACACGCTCAAGAACGAATTCCGCCATATCGATCCACGTCAGGCACGGGTACGCCTGGTCGAAGCCGGCCCGCGCGTGCTGCCATCGTTTCCGGAAGATCTCACCGACAAGGCGCGCAAGCAGCTTGAGCGGCTGGGGGTGGAGGTGCACACCGGCACGCCGGTCAGTCATATCGATGCGCTGGGCTATCAGCTCGGCGAGACCTTCGTGCCGGCGCGCACCGTGGTGTGGGCGGCCGGCGTCGCCGCCTCGCCGCTGGCGCGCACGCTCGGCGTGCCGCTGGATCGCGCCGGGCGCGTGCTGGTTGAGCCGGACCTGAGCGTGCCCGGCCATCCGGAGATCTTTGTCGGCGGCGACCTGGCGTCGGTGCAGCAGGGCGGCCGCCCGGTACCGGGTGTGGCACCGGCGGCCAAGCAGATGGGCAAGCACATCGCCAAGGCCATCCGCGCACGCCAGCGCGGCCAGGCCGCGGCCGCCTTCCGCTATCAGGACTTCGGCAACCTGGCCACCATCGGCCGCATGGCCGCCATCGTGCATGTCGGCAAGCTCAAGCTGTCCGGCATCGTCGCGTGGTGGTTCTGGCTGGCCGCGCACGTCTACTTCCTGATCGGCTTCCGCAACCGTTTCGTGGTGCTGGTGAACTGGGCGATGGCGTACTGGAGCTACCAGCGCGCCGCACGCATCATCTTCGGCGGCGCCACCGACGACCCGCCGCCCAGCAGCAAGGACGGATGACAGCGCCACAGGCCGTGCGCGATGCTGTGCGGCCTGATGCGACGACCTGACCGTGGCAACTGTCCTGTTCCTGCTGGATCTGCTCGGCACCTTCGTGTTTGCCCTGAGCGGTGCGACCGTGGCGGTGCGCAACCGCCTGGATCTGTTCGGCGTGCTGGTGCTGTCCTGCGCGGCGGCGGTGTCCGGTGGCATCGTGCGCGATGTGCTGATCGGCGCCACCCCGCCGGCCGCATTGGTGCACCCGCAGTATCTGCTCACGGCCTGCCTGGCCGGCGTTGCCGGTTTCTATTGGCATGCAGCGGTGGAGCGGTTGCGCAACCCGGTGCAGATCTTCGACGCGGCCGGGCTGGCGTTGTTTGCGGTCTACGGCACCAGCAAGGCGCTGGACTATCAGCTCAGCCCGCTCAGTGCCACGCTGCTGGGCATGCTCAGCGGCATCGGCGGCGGCATTGCGCGCGATCTGTTGGTCGCACGCACGCCAGTGGTGCTGCAGGCCGAGTTGTACGCCGTCGCCGCGCTCGCCGGTGGCGGTCTGGTGGCCATCGGCCATGTGCTCGGCGTGCCGCAGGCCTGGTCACTGGCGATCGGCGCCGGCGTATGTTTCGGACTGCGCTTCATGGCGATCCGCTACGGCTGGCATCTGCCGGTGGCGCGCCTGCCCGACTGACACATTGTCGCGCAGGCGTGATCCTGGCAGCGGCGTCAGACGGCTGCTCGCACCCGCAGACACCCCAACGCAAACGGCCCGGATAACCGGGCCGTTTGTGCGACATGAACTGCGGAAGCAAAAGATCAGGCGACGAACAGCGCCTTCATCTTCTTCAGCGCGTTCGCCTCGATCTGGCGAATCCGCTCGGCCGACACGCCGTACTCGTCGGCCAGCTCCTGCAGCGTCACCTTGGACTCCGAATCCAGCCAGCGACGCTTGACGATGTCGCGCGAGCGCGTGTCCAGACCGGCCATGCCTTCGCGCAGCAACTGCAGCTGGTTGTCTTCGCTGTCGTGCCGCTCGTAGGCCTGCGACGGATCTTCGTCGTTGGCCACCAGGTAGCTCACCGGCGACGGCGGACCGTGGTCATCGTCTTCGTCGGAGGACGCGTCGAAACCGATATCGCGACCGGACAGGCGCGACTCCATCTCCATCACTTCCCGTTCGGAGACGTTCAGGTCCTTTGCGACCGCCGTCACCTCGGAGGCATTGAGCCAGCCCAGGCGGGTCTTGGACTTGCGCAGGTTGAAGAACAGCTTGCGCTGCGCCTTGGTCGTGGCGACCTTGACGATGCGCCAGTTCTTCAAGATGAACTCGTGCATTTCGGCACGGATCCAATGCACTGCGAAGCTGACCAGGCGCACGCCCATGTCCGGGTCGAAGCGCTTGACCGCCTTCATCAGGCCGATATTGCCTTCCTGGATCAGGTCGCCCAGCGGCAGGCCGTAGCCGTTGTAGCCGCGGGCCACGTGCACCACGAAGCGCAGGTGGGAATGGACCAGTTCGCGCGCGGCGTCCAGATCGAGCTCGTCGCGGAAGCGGCGGGCCAGATTCTGCTCCTCATCGACCGACAGCACCGGGATCTGGTGCACGGCACCGATGTAGGCGTCCAGCGAACCGAGCGCACTGGGAATCGGGAGATTGTTTGCCACGAGGGCAGTCGAAGTAGTCTGGTTCATAGGCACCATCTTAGCAGTCGAACTATTGGACTGCCGGGTATAGAAAGAGTTCCCAGCGTTCCATTTATAGGACGTTCGGGCTTCCATGCTTGCCGGCGTTCTACCGTAAAGCTCCCCGAATTCTGACTACAAACTAGCACCCCATGCCTGCGCAGACCGTGACAAAACCCGCGACGACGCGGCGCCCGGCCCGGGCTGTTCAGCCGGCGGCCGACGTTGTGTCCAACCCGTCGCGCGGCGGCAACGACCAGTCGATCGGAGGGAGACCCCGGCGCTGCAGATGCTCGTTGGTCTTGGAGAAATGCTTGCAGCCCAGAAAACCGCGATGCGCCGACAACGGCGACGGGTGCGGCGCCTTGAACACGCGATGGCGCGCCTGGTCGATCACCTTGCCCTTGGACTGGGCGTAACTGCCCCAGAGCAGGAACACCAGGCCTTCGCGCTCGCGGTTGAGGGTCTCCACCACATGGTCGGTGAAGCCTTCCCAGCCCTTGTTCTGGTGTGCACCCGCCCGGCCCTGCTCCACCGTCAGCACCGCGTTGAGCAGCAGCACACCGCGGCGCGCCCACGGCATCAGATAGCCGTGGTCCGGGCGCGGGATGCCCAGATCGTCCTGGATCTCCTTATAGATGTTGAGCAGCGACGGCGGCACCGGCACGCCGGGCAACACCGAAAAGCACAGCCCATGCGCCTGGCCTTCGCCGTGGTACGGGTCCTGCCCCAGGATCACCACCTTGACCTGATCGAACGGGGTCGCGTCGAAGGCGGCAAAGATCTGCGGCCCTGGCGGAAACACCCGCGCCCCGGCCGCCTTGCGCTGGCGCAGGAAGGCCGACAGCTCCTGCATCTCCGGGCGCAGCAGCCAATCGCCCACCTTTGCCTTCCACGACGGTTCCAGCTGGATGCGCCCTTCCACTTCACTCATAGCGTGACAGCCTGATCCTCGAGACGTGCCAGGCGCAGCTGGAACAAGACCTTGGTCACCAGCAAGCGCTCCTCGATGGGCTTTTGCACCAGGTCATTGGCGCCGGCACGCAGCAGTTCTGACTGGTTGCGTGGATTGGTGTCGCCGGTCATCACCAGAACCGGCAGGCGGCGCTTGCCGTAGGCGAAATCGATGCGGATACGTTCGACCACATCGCGGCCGTTGAGCTCGCCTTTCAGGGTCACGTCGGTCAGCACCACGTCGATACGTCGCTCGGTCCGGCCCAGCGATTCGGCGGTCAGCAGCGCAAAGGCATCTTCGGCAGTCAATACATGCACCACCTTCAGGCTCTGGCGCTCGAGCATGCGCTTGGTCGCCTCGGCCACCACGCGGCTGTCTTCGATATAGAGCACGGTCGCGCCGACCACCGGCTCGGGCTGCACATAGCCACGGATGAAGGTAGCCAGGGCCTCATGGCCCAGCGCCTTGTCGAAATAGTCGGTGACGTATTCGGTAAAGCGGCGCTCGACCAAGTGCTGCTGCGCATCGCCGGACACCACGATGACCGGCACATACGCCTGCCCGGCCGCTTCGCGCACGCTGCGCGCCAGGGCCAGGCCATCGCCATCGGGCAACGACAGCGAGGTCGTCACCAGATCCACCGCGCCGGCTTCCAGCGCATCGCGCGCTTCGGCGATGCTGGCGCAGCCAATCACCTGCACATTTTGCAGCTCGCGCGTGAGCACGTCGGCAATGAGCTTGCGCACCAGCTTCGAACCATCGACGACCATCACGCGCGGTGCGTCGCTGATCAGGTGTTTGAGATCTGGTGGATGCATGGCAGGCCTCAGGTCTCGGTGGGACGGGTCTGGCGAAGGAAATGGCCGGTCACCAGCCAGGCGCCCAGCCAGCCCAGCACCAGGGTGCCGATGAGCACCATCACAGAATGCAGCAGATCCAGCCCGTGCAGCGTAAACGAACTGCCATAGCTGTCGGCCAGGGTCGCCAGCGGCGCACGCAACGCCAGGCCCGAAGCGGCAATCAACGCAAGCGCCACGGCGCCAGCGCCCAGCCCGTACCACGCGCCCAGGTACAGGAACGGGCGACGGATGAAGCCATCGCTGGCGCCGAGCAGCTGCAGCACGCCGATCTCTTCGCGCCTCGACTGGATGTCCAGCCGCACGGTGTTGCCGACCACCAGCACCGCACCGATGCCAAGCAGGGCCGACAGCACCTGTACCAGGCGCTCGCCGAAGTGCAGCCAGCCATCCAGGCGCTTGCGCCACAGCGCGTCGTGCTGCACCTGGTCGGTTTGCGGCAGGGCCTGCAGTGCGCCGGCCAGTTGCGCGTCGTCGGCCGTGTCGGCGGGCGTGACGATCAGCAGCGTGGGCAGCGGGTTTTCGCCCAGCGCTTCGGCAGCTTCATCGAGCTTGGCGCTCTCACGCAACTCGGCCAGGCCCTGTTCGGGGGTGCGCAGCGTGACCTGCGCCACATCCGGGCGGGCTCGCAGCTCGGTGGCCAGCGCCTCCGCGGCCTCGGCCGCGACATCGACCTTCAGGAACAGATTGATCTCGCGCGATTGCTGCACGCTGCCGGCCAGCAGCTTGACGTTGTCCAGCGCGATCGACAGCCCGAGCGGCAAGGCCAGCGCCAATGCCATCACCACGATGGTCAGCAGCGTGGCCCACGGCTTGCGCATGGCGCGGCCCAGGCTGAAGGCGATGCTGTGCAGATGGTGGTCGATCCAGACGCCGAAGCGCGACGGTGCCACCGCTTCGGTATTGGCAAGCTTGCTCATTCGGCCAGGTCCTGCGGCGAGATGTCGTCGACCAGGCGGCCGTGGTCCAGGATCAGCACGCGCTTGCGCATCTGCTTGAGCAGCGCCAGGTCGTGGCTGACCACCAGCACGCTGGTGCCGCGCGCAGGAAGCTCGGCAAACAACTGCATGATTTCGGCCGCCAGCGACGGGTCGAGATTGCCGGTGGGCTCGTCGGCCACCAGCAGGCGCGGTTCGCCGACGATGGCGCGGGCGATGCCCACGCGTTGCTGCTCGCCCGCCGACAATTGCGATGGCAGGGCTTTTTCGCGATGGGCCAGGCCGATGCGTTCCAGCGCCGAGCGCACGCGCTTGCCGATCTCGGCGCGGCGGGTGCCGCGCAGGATCAACGGCAACGCCACGTTCTCGGCAATGCTGCGGTCGTTGAGTAGACGGTGGTCCTGGTAGACCGCACCCACCTGACGCCGATGCAGCGGAATCTGCCGGCCGCGCACCTTGAGCAGGTTGCGCTCACCCAGCAACACCGCGCCCTGGCTGGGCCGCTCGCTGAGGTGGATCAATTTGAGCAAGGTACTTTTGCCGGCGCCGGAGTGGCCGGTCACGAACAGCATCTCGCCATCGGCCACCTCGAAGCTGACATCGGTCAGCGCCTGGTGGCCCCCGGCGTAGTGCTTGCTGACGTTGTCGAAACGCAGAACGGTCATCCGTCGATTATGCCGGAGCGCCCGTGCCTGCGTCGCATCGCCGCGTAACGGCGATGCGATTGCAGCGAAGCGATCGTCAGTTGCCCGAGACCAGCGACCGCAGGCGGCGACCGATGCGGCTCAGCAGCGACGGGCTGCCGCCCGGCTTGGCTGCGGCGCGCACCGGCTTGGCGACCACCTGGGTCGGCTTGCGCGGGACAGCAGGTGCGGGCACCGGCGTGGACGCGACCGGCTCTGCACCGTCGACCGGACGGCCGTTGCGACGACGACGACGCTTGCGCGGTGCACGCTCGGCATCGGCCGCGATGGTGGACGGCGCGTCCACCGCTGCAGCGGCAACCACCGGTGTTTCGCTCGGTGCAGCCGTGGCAGGCGCCTGCCCTTCCACACGCGGCTTGCGGCGCGGACGCGGCTTGCCGTCGGCACCGGCGCTGGCGCCATCGCGGCGCCCGCCACCATTGCCGCTGCGCGAACCGCCGCCGGGACCACTGCGCCCGCCACCGCGACGCTGTTCTTCGGCGGCACGCTGCTCGCGCGCTTCGCGGAAGATCGTGCCCACGCTGTCGCCAGCGTCGTCGTCGGCCTCTTCGCCTTCCACCGGCACGCGTGCTGCACGCGGCAGCGGGGTCAACAGCTCGGTGGTCACCGGTTCGACCGGGATCTTCTGCTCGATGTAGGCCTCGATATCCGGCAGGCTCATCGCATAGCGCTCGCAGGCGAAGCTGATCGCATCGCCTTCTTCGCCCAGACGCGCGGTGCGGCCGATACGGTGCACGTAGTCTTCGGCGTCGAACGGCAGGTCGTAGTTGTAGACGTACTTGACCCCGTCGATATGCAGGCCGCGCGCGGCCACGTCGGTGGCGACCAGGATTTCGAGCTGGCCCTTCTGGAAGCGGTTGAGCAGCGACTCGCGCTTCTTCTGCGGCACATCGCCCGACAGCACACCAACGCGGTAGCCATGGCGCTCCAGGGTGCGCGCCACGCGCTCGACGAACGCCTTGGTGTTGACGAACACCATGGTGCGCGCGCCTTCGCTACGCGACAGCAGACCCAACAGCAGCGTCTGCTTCTCTTCGTCGGACGGGAAGTAGATGCGCTGGCGCACCCGCGCAGCGGTGATGGTCTCGGTCTCGACGACGAGCTTTTCCGGCTCGTTCATGTGCTCGTAGGCCAGCTCCAGCACGCGGTGGCTGAGCGTGGCCGAGAACAGCAGCGTCTGACGGGTGCCGCGCTCGGGCATGCGCCGCAGCAGGAAGCGGATGTCCTTGATGAAGCCCAGGTCGAACATGCGGTCGGCTTCGTCCAGCACGCAGATCTCGCAGGCATGCAGCGAGACCACCTTGTGCTGCTTGACGTAGTCGATCAGCCGGCCCGGCGTGGCGATGATCACGTCCACGCCCTGCTGCAGCAGCTCGCGCTGCTTGTCGTAATCCACTCCGCCGTAGACCAGCGCAAAGCGCAGCCCCAGGTCGGCGCCGAACTTGACTGCGTCTTTATGGATCTGGATCGCCAGCTCGCGGGTGGGCGCCAGGATCAGCGCGCGCGGGTCTTCCGGCTTGCGGTCGGCCAGCGCCGGGCGGATCAGCAGGCGGTTCATCACCGCCACCAGGAACGCCAGGGTCTTGCCGGTGCCGGTCTGGGCCTGGCCGGCGACATCGCCGCCCGGCAGCGCGACCGGCAGGGTCAGCGCCTGGATCGGGGTGCAGCGGGTAAATCCGGCGCTCTCCAGCCCGGCGATCAGCGCCGGATGCAGGTCGAACGAGGAAAAGGTCAAATCGGTCAGCGGTTTGTCGCTCATTATTCCGTCTTCGTAAGGCGCCCTGGGCAGCCCGGGCGCGGCTTGCATCGATGCCGACAGCGTCGCAAACTGCGGCAGTTGTGGCGGACAGCGCGGCTTCAGGACTGACACTTGATTCAGTCGCGCAATGCCCCAGTTTAACGCAATGTGGCGGCCTGCCCGATCGGGTGGGCCGTTTGGTTTCCAGGAGACCCAACGTGAGCGACAAGGTTCAACACGTCGGCGATGCCGACTTCGAGACAGCTGTACTGCAATCCGGCGAACCGGTCCTGGTGGATTTCTGGGCCGAATGGTGTGGCCCGTGCAAGATGATCGCACCGGTGCTGGACGATCTGGCCGATACATACCAGGGTCGGCTCAAGGTTGCCAAGGTCAACGTGGACCAGAACCGCGCCCTGGCCATCAAGTACCACGTGCGCTCGATCCCGATGCTGTTGCTGTTCAAGGACGGAGAAGTCCAGGCCAGCCAGATCGGGGCGGTTGGCAAGGGCCAGCTGACCCAGATGATCGACAAGACCCTGGGCGGCGCGGCCGCCTGAGTGAGCGGGCGTCCAGCGATGGGCGCCTGCCGTGGTAGGCCGGCAGTTAAATCCGGCCAAGGCCGATGCTTGCGCGGTTGCGCGCCGCGGTGATAGTGTCAGTTGGTCCGGCACACGTTCGTGCGCCGCCGTACCCCTCTAGAACCCTCTTCTAGACTCCCATCTACCAATAGTTCGCCCCCCAGCCGGGCGCTCGCACCTTAGCGAGGAATCACGCACTTGTCCGATCATCCTTCCTCCGATACCGGGAGCAGCGTCGACGCTCCCGTCGAGAAGCGCGTGCGCAAGCCGCGCGTGAGCAAGACCGCCGTCGCCCATGACGATGCCGGCGCGCAGCAACCCAACCTGCCCTTGCCCGCCAGTCCCGCACCCGACGCGCCACGCCCTCCGCAGGCACCGTCGCCCGCTGCCGAATCGGCACCGGCGCAGACGTCCGGCGATGGCGCAGGCACCAGCAGCGCTTCCAGCGCCAGCCAGGGCAGCGACAGCCACGGCGAGCCCCGCGAGGGCGGCCAGTCGCAGCAGCAGCGCTTCAATCAGGCGCAGCAACAGCAGAACCAGAATCAGGCGCAAAGCCAGGGCCAGAACCAGGGCCAAGGTCAGAATCAGGGCGGCCAGAATCAGCAGGGCCAGGGGCAGAACCAGCAGGGCAATCGCCGCGACCGGTTCCGCAACCGTCGCGACCGCGGTCCGCGCGACCGCTTCGGCAATGAAGGCGGCGGCATGCCGTCCTCCGACGGTAGCAACGAGCCCTTCATCGCGCGTCCGCATCCGGCCGTGCCGGAAGGCTTCCCCGTCTATTCGCTGAGCGACCTCAAGCGGATGCCGGCGCAGAAGCTGCTGGATATCGCCGACCAGCTCAACATCCAGGAAGGCGTGGCGCGCGCGCGCAAGCAGGACGTGATCTTCGCCCTGCTCAAGGTGCTGACCCGTCATGGCGAAGGCGTTGCTGCCGATGGCGTGCTGGAAATCCTGCCCGACGGCTTCGGTTTCCTGCGTGCGGCCGAAGCCAGCTACCTGGCCGGCCCGGACGACACCTATATCTCGCCCAGCCAGATCCGTCGCTTCAACCTGCGCACCGGCGATCATCTGTCCGGCCGCATTCGTTTCCCGAAGGATGGCGAGCGCTATTTCGCGCTGTCGATCGTGGACACCATCAACGGTGAGCCGCTGGAAGCGAGCAAGAACAAGGTGCTGTTCGAGAACCTGACCCCGCTGTTCCCGCGTCGTCGTTTCCGGCTGGAGCGTGGCGACGGGTCCACCGAGGACATCACCGGCCGCATCCTGGATCTGATGGCGCCGCAGGGCAAGGGTCAGCGCGCGCTGATCGTGTCCCCGCCCAAGGCCGGCAAGACGATGATGATGCAGCAGGTGGCCACGGCCATCACCACTAATCATCCCGAAGTGCACATGATCGTGCTGCTGATCGACGAGCGCCCGGAAGAAGTGACCGAAATGCAGCGCACCGTGCGCGGCGAGGTCATCTCCTCCACATTCGACGAGCCGGCTGCGCGTCACGTGCAGGTCGCCGAGATGGTGATCGAGCGGGCCAAGCGCCTGGTCGAGCACAAGAAGGACGTGGTGATCCTGCTGGACTCCATCACCCGCCTGGCGCGCGCCTACAACAACGTGGTGCCCAGCTCCGGCAAGGTGCTCACCGGTGGTGTGGACGCCAATGCGTTGCACCGGCCCAAGCGCTTCTTCGGTGCGGCACGTAACGTGGAAGAAGGCGGCTCGCTGACCATCATCGCCACGGCGCTGGTGGAAACCGGCAGCAAGATGGACGAGGTGATCTACGAAGAGTTCAAGGGCACCGGCAACAGCGAAGTGCATCTGAACCGCCGTATCACCGAAAAGCGCGTGTACCCGGCGATCGACATCAACCGCTCGGGCACGCGCCGCGAAGACCTGCTGATCGAGCCGGAGCTGCTGCAGAAGATCTGGATCCTGCGCAAGCTGCTGCACCCGATGGACGAAATCGCGGCGATGGAATTCCTGCTGGACAAGATGAAGACCACCAAGTCCAACGACGAGTTCTTCAGCTCGATGAAGCGCTGATTCCGGTCTGCGTCAACGAGAAAAAAGCCCCGCATTGCGGGGCTTTTTTGTGGGTGTGCTGCCATAAGCTGGCGACAACGAGCATCGGCAATACCCGCCCATTTCAGGACCGGTCGATACAGACAGACCCATCACGCCAGCCTGCGCGACTCCGCGTAGGGCGGCGTGTCCGGGTAATCGTCTTCGCGCAGCCGGGCCTGCAGGTTGCGCCACCATTGCGGGTCGAACAGCTCGGGGTGGATGTGCTTGACCGCTTCCAGTTGCGAGGGGGGCAAGCCCATGAACAAGGCGAAACGTTCGGGGAAGACGTCGCGCGGGCCGACGTGGAACCAGGGCTCGGCGGCCATCTGTTCTTCGTAGGTGGTGGGCGCGGGCCAGTCGCGGAACGTGCATTCGGTGATCAGGCACAGCTCGTCGTAGTCATAGAACACCGCGCGCTGGTGCCGGGTGATGCCGAAGTTCTTCAGCAGCATGTCGCCGGGAAAGATGTTGTTGCGCGCCATGTCCTTGATCGCCTGGCCGTAGTCCAGTGCGGCCGCATGCGCGGCCTCGGGCAGCTGTTCGCGCAGGTACAGATTGAGCGGGCGCAGGCGCCGTTGCACGTAGCACAGCGCGATCAGCACATCGTCGCCATCTTCGCTCAGGCTCATCGCGCAGCTGGTCTGCAGCTCTTCCAGCAGCACCGGTGAAAAGCGCGACCTGGGAAACCGCAGGAACCGGTAAGGCTGTGCGTCGAGCAGGCGGCCGATGCGATCCAGCTGGAACACCAGCTCGTATTTGCCTTCCACCTGGGCGCGGCTCATGGTCTTGGGATAGGCAAAGCGGTCGCGAATGAGCTTGAACACCAGCGGATAACTGGGCAGCGTAAACACGACCATGACCATGCCGGGCGTGCCGTCGGCATGCACCAGCTGCTCGGACGGCTGCGCCTGGAAATGGCTGAAGAACGTGCGATAGCGCTCGGTCTTGCCCTGTTTGGCACGGCCCAGCATCGTGTACAGCTCGTCGACCGGCTTGTGGGTGAGCAGGCTGCGCAGGAACACCACCGCATCGCCGACCGTCGACAGGTCGGCCTGGAAATAGCTGCGCGAATTGCTGAACAATTGCGCGACATCGCTGCGCCGGGTCAGCACCGCTTCGGCGCGCAGGCCGGCATCGTCGTTGATCAAGGCGATCACGCACGGCGAAAAGCGATGCTCGCCGAAGACGCGCCCGACCAGATAGGCGCGGCGCTCGCGATAAAACACGGTCTCCAGCAGCTCCACGCTGCGTACCGGATGCTCGCCCCAGTGCGCAAGATCGTCGAGCAGGCGCACCGCAATCGCAGCAGCGCAGCGGGTGCGATGCGCATACGGCACGGCGAATGCGTAGTCGCCCAGCACCCGCACCAGCATGTCGGTCAATCGGCCTGGCGAGACCGCATAGGTGTGGCGCGCCACCGGCACGGTAATGGCATCGGTGGGCTCGATATCCAGCGCGATGAACTCGATGTCGGCGTCCACGCCATGGGTGCCGAAGTAACGCCGGGTCAGGGTGTTGTAGAAGGTCTTGTACAACTCCTGATCGATCAACCCGCTCAGCAACGCGGCGTAATGATCGCGCGCGCGCATCCATAGCGCACGGTCGTGCGCCTGGCCCAGCAGTACTGCACGCAGCCGCAGCATGCATTCGGCGATGTATTGATCGTAGAGCGCGATGCGTGCAACTGCGTCGTCGCGCGCGCCGCTCCAATCGTGTGTTTCGAACCGCTGTTTGGCGCGTGCGGTGATCTCGGAAAACCGCGCGTGATAGTCCTCGAATGCTTCATACACGGCCTGGGCGATCGCCAGCGCGCGGCGCTCGGATTGCGGCGGCAACGGTGGGTGGCTCATGGTTGCACCGTCCGTGTGCGCTTGCGACCACGCGCGGCAGGTGGCACGGCGGTGGCCTGTTGCGCGTGCGCGGCGTGTTCGCGCGCCTGGCCCTGTAGCCACGTACGAAATGCAAGAAACCCGCCATGCGTACTGGAACGCGGCGGATACACCAGGTAATGCGACCAACTGGTCTTGAGCCGTTGCGTGGACAGCGCCACCAGTTGGCCGGACGCCAGCAACAGGCGCGCACGCGTCACGCGACCCAAGGCAACGCCGACGCCATCCAGCGCAGCGCGGTGGTGCGCCTCCGATTCGTCGAGGACGGCGACATAGCGCCGCGGAGCATCGCCGCCGAACGCGGCAAACCAGCGCAACCAGGCATCATCCGGGTCGCCCAGCAATGGCCAGTGGTGCAAGGGGGGCGCCTCCACGCCGCCCATGCGCGCGATCAGTGCCGGGCTTGCCATCGGCACCAGCCATTCGTCGAACAGGGGTTCGGCGATGACGCCCGCCCATTGCCCGGCACCGATGCGCATGGCGGCGTCCACCTGCTGCTGGCGTTCGAAATCCACCAGTCGCTCGCTCGACAGCAGATTGATTTCGATGGTGGGATGGACCGCCAGGAATTCGCCCAGCCGCGGTACCAGCCAGGCCGACGCCATCGACGGCGTGATGCTCAGCGTCAGCGTGTCTTCGCGGCGCGCACCGAAGGGCTCGAACGCTTCGGCAATCGCATCCAGATGCGGTGCGATGCGATCGAGCAACTGCTGGCCCTGCGGTGTAGCGGTGACGCCACGCGCATGCCGCTGCAGCAGTGGATACCCCAGCCGTTGTTCAAGCGCGCGCATCTGATGACTGAGCGCGCTGACGGTGAGATGCATCGCGCTTGCGGCGCGCGACAGGTTGCCCAGGCGCACCGCGCTGACGAAACCCTGCAATGCGTGAAGCGGAGGACGCGCCATGGCCAACCCTTGAATAGGATTCAACACTCACTTGCAAAAGCATCGCTTTTACGCCCCCTAGCCTGCACCTACTGTGGGTTTCACTCAAGTGGAGGCCAGGGCATGCGCATCTTTACCGACTTGTTGTTCCAGCACGGCCACATTGCCGACGCGGCGCTCGCTCGATGCCTGGCAGAAGCCGATGCGCCAGTTGAATCGGTTGAATCGGTTGAGTCCGTGGAATCAACGACGCCCCTTGCGCCGACAGTGCAGGACACGCAGCTGACGGCCGAAGCACGACAGCGCCTCCGGCGCGAGCGGCGCATGGAGCGGCTCAGCCGACGCCTGCTTCGGGCCATGACGGCGCTGTCGCCGTTCCGTTGAAACGACAAGGCCCGCCTCTGACGAGACGGGCCTTGATGGCAGCGTGCTCCGCACCGACAGGCGGTGCGTGGACTCAGGCCTTCAGCGTCGCCAGCACATCATTGAAGGTCTTGCTCGGGCGCATCGCTTCGCTGACCTTGGCCAGGTCCGGATGGTAATAACCGCCGATGTCCACCGGCTTGCCCTGCGCGCCGTTGAGCTCGGCCACGATGGTGGCTTCGTTCTCGGTCAGGGCCTTGGCCAGCGGTGCGAACTTGGCCTGCAAGGCGGTGTCTTCGGTCTGCGCGGCCAGGGCCTGCGCCCAATACATCGCCAGGTAGAAGTGGCTGCCGCGGTTGTCGAGCTCGCCCACCTTGCGTGCCGGCGACTTGTTGTTGTCCAGGAACTGCCCGTTGGCCACATCCAGCGCCTTGGCCAACACCGTGGCCGACGGATTGTCGTAGCGATTGCCCAGGTGTTCGAGCGAGGCCGCGAGCGCCAGGAACTCACCCAGCGAATCCCAGCGCAGGCAGTTCTCTTCGACGAACTGCTGCACGTGCTTGGGGGCCGAGCCGCCGGCGCCGGTTTCGAACAGGCCACCGCCAGCCATCAGCGGCACGATGGAGAGCATCTTGGCACTGGTGCCCAGTTCCATGATCGGGAACAGGTCGGTGAGGTAATCGCGCAGCACGTTGCCGGTGACCGAGATGGTGTCCTGGCCCTTGCGGATGCGCTCCAGCGAGAAGGTGGTCGCTTCCACCGGCGGCAGGATGCGGATATCCAGGCCGTTGGTGTCGTGATCCTTCAGATAGGTCTCGACCTTGGCGATCACCTGCGCGTCGTGCGCGCGAGCCTTGTCCAGCCAGAACACGGCCGGCGTGTCGCTCAGGCGTGCGCGCTCCACGGCCAGCTTCACCCAGTCCTGGATTGGCGCATCCTTGACCTGGCACATGCGCCACAGATCGCCGGCCTCCACTGCGTGTTCGAACACCGTCTTGCCATTGCCATCGGTGACCTTGACCGTGCCGGCAGCGGCGATCTGGAAGGTCTTGTCGTGCGAGCCGTATTCTTCGGCCTTCTGCGCCATCAACCCCACGTTGGGCACCGAACCCATGGTGGCCGGATCGAACGCGCCGTGCGCCTTGCAGTCGTCGATCACCGCCTGATACACGCCGGCGTAGCAACGGTCCGGGATCACCGCCTTGGTGTCCTGCAGCTTGCCATCGGCATTCCACATCTGGCCGGAATCGCGAATCATCGCCGGCATCGATGCGTCGACGATCACGTCGCTGGGCACATGCAGGTTGGTGATGCCCTTGTCCGAATTGACCATCGCCAGGCCTGGGCGCTGTGCGTATTCGGCCTGGATGTCGGCTTTGATCTGCGCCTGCTGGTCTTCCGGCAGCGTGCCGATGCGTGCGTACAGATCGCCGATGCCGTTGTTGGGATCGAAGCCGACCGACTTGAGCGCATCGGCATGCTTGCTCAGCGTGTCCTTGTAGAACTCGCCGACCACCACGCCGAACAGCACCGGGTCGGAGACCTTCATCATGGTGGCTTTCAGATGTACCGAGAACAGCACGTTCCTGGCCTTGGCATCGGCAATCTGCGCGTCGATGAAGCTGGCCAGCGCGCGCTTGCTCAACACGGCGGCATCGACGATCTCGCCGGCCTTGACCGCCACCTTGTCTTTCAGCACGGTGCTGCTGCCATCGGCAGCGACAAATTCGATCTTCAGGCTGCCGGCCTCGGACAGCGTGGCGGACTGCTCGCTGCCGAAGAAGTCACCATCGTCCATGTGCGCCACGTGCGACTTGGACTCGCCACTCCACTTGCCCATGCGGTGCGGATGCTTGCGCGCATAGTTCTTCACCGACAGCGGTGCGCGGCGGTCGGAATTGCCTTCGCGCAGCACCGGATTCACCGCGCTGCCCTTGACCTTGTCGTAGCGCGCCTTGATGTCTTTTTCCGCGGCATCCTTGGGCTCGTCCGGATACGCCGGCAGTGCATAGCCCTGCCCTTGCAGTTCCTTGATCGCGGCCTTGAGCTGCGGCACCGATGCGCTGATGTTGGGCAGCTTGATGATGTTGGCTTCCGGCGTGGTGGCCAGTTCGCCGAGCTCGGCGAGGTCGTCGGCGATTTTCTGCTGCTCGCTCAGGTGCTCGGGAAACAGCGCCAGGATGCGACCTGCCAGCGAGATGTCGCGCGTCTCGACCACGATCCCGGCGGTGTCGGTGTAGGCATCGATGATCGGCAGCAGCGACTGCGTGGCCAGGAAGGGAGCTTCGTCAGTGAGCGTGTAGAGGATCTTCGGTGTCTTCGACATGAGGTGCGATGGCTCTTGTGGTCGGGAGGAGCGCCGACGTCCAGCGATGGCGAGGTTGGCGTGCGCGACGGGGGTCGGTGATGGCACGCCGATCGGCCAGCGCATTGGACGCGGCATTGGATCAGCACGGCATTGTCGCGTCTGAGCCGCGCCCGGGTAAAGCGACCACGGGCGGACGCTTCATCCCGTCACGTGGCCAATGGGATGGATGCAGCTGTAACGAATGCGACGTGCATGGAAAAGGCGCGACCTTGCGGCCGCGCCCTGTCTGGTGCCCTGCAGAACTGGGTGTCTGCTACGAAGGTGTGCGATACAGCGCTGCACACCATCCGATGCCTCAACCAGCGCCGCTTACTTGACGGTGATGGTCTGCGGATTGCCGGCAGGCTTGCCATCCACCATCACCTGCGCGGTGTAGGTGCCGGCCGGCCAGCCATCGGGCTTGCTGAAGCTGAGATTGGTGGTCTCGGCCCCGGACGTGGTCAAGGTGGCGTTCTGTTCGCCCGCCACCTGACCATCCTGATAGGTGAGCTTGGCCGATACCGGCACGTTGCTCGCACTGCCGTTGGTCTTGACCGAGACGATGATGGTGTCCTTGGTGCCGATGTTGGCAGATGGTGTCACTGTCTTGTCGGCAGCTGCCTTGGTTCCTACCGCAACGCTGGAGACGGTGACGGCAGCGCCGGTGCCCGTTGCGGTATCGGTGCTTGCAGCGCCGGTCGCGGTGCTCTGCCCGGCCTGGTCGCTGGCCGGCGGCGTCGCGGCCGGGCCCGGCATGGCGTCGGTGGCAGCGCCGGAGGTGGGATCCTTCGACACGTTGGAATCGTCGTTGGCTTCTTTACGGCAGCCCGACAAGGCCAGGACGCCGGCAAGGGCGAGTACGAGGGAGCTGGAAACGGCTTTGCTACGCATGGATCGTTCTCCAAAGAGCGAATGGGTGGCGGCGAATGACTCGCCTTGTCTAAATCGAATGCATGAATGACGCGGCAGCTGCTTAAGCCTTCGGTGGCAGGTGCAGCACCTGGCCCGGGAAGATCTTGTCCGGGTCCTTGAGCGTTTCGCGGTTGGCTTCGAAAATACCCGGCCACAATGCGCCATCACCCAGGTGACGTTTCGCGATGCTGGATAGCGTGTCGCCTGCCTGCACGGTGACCGACTCGTCGACCAGCTGCGCTGTGCTTTGCACGCTGGTGCGCACGTTGGAAAAATCCGCTGCCGGCGTTACCTCGGCCGTGCTGTCGACCGATGCGGTGACGTTGGAAAAATCTGCTTTTTTATCGGCGCTCATTGCTGCAACCCTTGTGCCTCACGATGGCTGCAGGGTGCGCGAGCGGCTGTTAAGCGTGGATCGCGCCACCGTGAAGCCGGCGCGATCCTGTGCAGGCACGACTTACTGGCGCAGGTCGCGGAAGATCGACAGCGGTGTTGGCACGCTGGGCGAGCTGCGCAGGGGGTTGATGTCCAACCCACCGCGACGGGTATAACGCGCTTCCACCACCAGCCATTCGGGTGCGCAACGGATCAGCACGTCATTGAAGATGCGCTCCACGCACTGCTCATGAAACTCGGCGTGGTCGCGGAAACTCACCAGATACCGCAGCAAGCCTTCGCGATCGATTGGCGCGCCGCGATAGCGCAGCGTGACGCTGGCCCAATCCGGCTGGCCGGTGACCGGGCAATTGGATTTGAGCAGCGCGGAGGTCAGCACTTCGTCCACTGCAGCGCCTGCATGCGCACGCAGATAATCGGCGTTGGGCGGGCCGTAGTCGTCGATGCTGACATCCAGCGTATCGATCGACTCACCCTCGCCCACCGCATCGATCGGCGGCAGCCCGAACTCCACCGATACATCGGCACCTGCGCGCGTGGACAGGTCGGTGGCGATGCGTGTGCGTACCGCTTCGGCGCTATTGAAGCGGGTGGCATTGAGCGAGTTGAGATACAGCTTGAGCGACTTGGATTCGATCAGCGATGGCGACTCGCAGGGCACATGCACGGTGGCCGTGGCCACGCACGGCTTGCCTTGCGCATCGAGCCAGCTCAACTCATAGGCATGCCAGCGATCACGGCCGATGAACGGCAGTGCGCCGGTCAGCCCGATCGCCTCGCGCCCGGCCGCACGCGGAATCGGAAACAGCAAGGACGGGTCGTAGCCGCTCGGGTAGGCAACCTCGCGACCAAGGGTGGAATCTTCTGGGGTATTCATGCCGCCATTTTAGGCCGCACGGGCTGGCCGTGAGGTGTATGGCAGCCGCTGGAACACCGAGCCGACGAAAGGAGCAGCTGACCTCTTCACGCAGCCCATCGCCCTACTTGATCGCCAACGGAGTGGGGAATCGCGCAACTGCACCCGATTCCCCATTCCCGATTCACCCCTGCTGCAGATAATCCAGCGACACCTGCAACAGCGCACGCAAGCCCACATCCAGCGAGGACTCATCCAGCAGGAACTGCGGCGAATGGTTGCTGGGCGCGGTGGCCGGGTCGATGCCCTTGGCGGTGGAGCCGACGAAGAAGAACATCGACGGCACCTGCTGGGCATAGAACGAGAAATCTTCCGCGCCCATCTGCAACGGCGGCTCGTACACATTATCGGCGCCCACCACGGCCTGCAGGCTGGGCAGCATCCTGGCGGTCAGTGCGGGGTCGTTGACGGTGGCCGGGTTGCCGGGCTGGTCCGGCACCTGCGCTTCGACCTTGGCGCCATGGGCAGCGGCGGTGTGTTCGGCCACGTTCTTGAGATCGGCAAAGATCTGCTGGCGCATGCCCTCGTCGAAGGTGCGGATGGTGCCGACCATGTCCACATCGTCGGGGATGATGTTGTAGCGGATGCCGCCCTTGATCGCGCCGAAGCTGAGCACCGCCGGCTGCTTGGACAGGTTGGCGCGGCGGCTGATCACCGTCTGCGCGGCGCCGATCATGTCGGCGCTGGCCACGATCGGGTCGATGCCGTTCCAGGGCGCCGAGCCGTGGGTCTGGCGGCCGATCATCTTGATCGCAAACCGGTCCGAGGCCGCCATCAGCGGGCCGCTGCGCACCGCGATCTTGCCGGCCTGCACGCTGGAGAACACATGCAGGCCGAACACCGCCTGCGGCTTGAAGTCGGCGAACAGGCCTTCCTTGAGCATCAGCGAGGCGCCGCCTTCCTCGTTGCCGGGCGCGCCTTCTTCGGAGGGCTGGAAGATCAGCATCACTTCGCCGGGCAGTTGCTCGCGCATGCCCACCAGCGCCTCGGCCACGCCGAGCAGGATGGCGGTATGGGCATCGTGGCCGCAGGCGTGCATCACCCCGACCTGCTCGCCGCGGTACTCGGCGGTGGCCTTGGAGGCAAACGCCAGCCCGGTCTGCTCTTTCACCGGCAACGCGTCCATGTCCGCGCGCAGGGCGATCTTCGGGCCGGGCTTGCCACCCTTGATGATGGCCACCACGCCGTGATGGGCAATGCCGGTGCGCGGCTTGAGGCCCAGCTTGCGCAGCTGCGCGGCCACGGTGGCGGCGGTGCGCTCCTCGCGGTTGGACAGCTCCGGGTGCTGGTGGAAGTCGCGGCGCCATTGCACCACCTTGGCCTGCAGCGGGGCGGCGGCGGCCTGGACTTCGGGCCGTTGCGCAGTCTGCGCGGCGGCGAGCGTGGGCAGGGCGAGCAGCAGCGCGCTGGTCAGCAGGCGGGAGTGGCGCATCGGCAATCCTCTCAAGGTGGTTGCTTAATGTAGTGCAGGTGCGCGCCCGATGGGCTGCAGTGGGGCCCGATTCAGCCCGGCGGTCAACCGCCGCGGCCGTGGCGCGTTGCCGCTGCAGTGCCTCCATGACCGTTGCGGTCGTTTCACCGGCCGAGCCGTTACTTCAGTAACGCTCAATTGGTGGAACGCAACGATATGCTGCGCACAGCCGCCCCACGGTCGCACCACGCGCCCGGCCCGCCATCAGGAGTTGTCGCATGTCGCGTTTTTGGAAGATCACACTGCTGGTTGTCGCGGTGCTTGTCGTGGTGTTCGTCGCAATGCGGATGATGGGTGGGGGCAACCAGGGCAAGCGCGCAGGCGCGCCGGACGGCACCGGCACCGAAAACAGCGGCCCGGTGCCGGTGACGGTGGTGGCCGCCACCACCCAGGACGTGCCGGTGTATGCCAGCGCGCTGGGCACGGTGACCGCGCTCAACACGGTCACGGTCAGCCCGCAGGTGGGCGGCCAGCTGATGAGCCTGAATTTCAAGGAAGGCCAGGAAGTGAAGAAGGGCGAGGTGCTGGCGCAGATCGACCCGCGCACGCTGCAGGCCAGCTACGACCAGGCGCTGGCGGCCAAGCGCCAGAACCAGGCGTTGCTGGCGACCTCGCGGGTGAATTACCAGCGCTCTAACGACCCGGCCTACAAGCAATACGTCTCGCGCACCGATCTGGACACCCAGCGCAACCAGGTGGCGCAGTACGAGGCCGCCGTGGCCGCCAACGATGCGCAGATGCGCTCGGCGCAGGTGCAATTGCAGTTCACCCGCGTCACCGCGCCGATCGACGGCATCGCCGGCATCCGTGGCGTGGACGTGGGCAATATCGTCAGCACCAGCTCCACCATCGTGACGCTGACCCAGATCCGCCCGATCTACGTGTCCTTCAACCTGCCCGAGCGCGAGCTGCAGGCCGTGCGCAGCGGCCAGGCGGCGGCACCGCTGGGCGTGGCGGCGCTGGACCGTGGCGATGCGCATGTGATCAGCGGCGACGGCAAGCTGGATGTGATCGACAACCGCATCGCTGCCGACAGCGGCACCTTCGGTGCGCGCGCGATCTTCGACAACACCGACAACGCGCTGTGGCCGGGCCAGTTCGTCAACGTGCGGTTGCAGCTGCGCACCATCTCCGGCGGCACCGTGGTCCCGACCCAGGCAGTGCAGCGCGGCCCGGATGGCGATTACGTCTACGTGGTGGGCAACGACAACACCGCACAGATGCGCACCGTGGTGCAGGGCGTGGAAGTGGACGACAGCCATGTGCAGCTCACCAAGGGGCTCAAGCCCGGCGAGCGGGTGGTGACCGAGGGCCAGTTCCGGCTCAAGCCAGGCAGCAAGGTCAGTGCGCTCAAGCCGGGCGAAACCCCGCCGGAGCCGACCGAAGCCGAGCTCAAGGCCGCCCAGAACAAGCAGGAGCGCGGCGGCGGCGGTGGCCGTCGCGGCGGCGGCCCGCGTTGATGCCGGCCTGACCGCTGGCGACGGGCCTGCCCCGTCGCCAGTGCGCGTCGGCGCCGTGTGCGCCGGCATCGATTGACGTCTTCAGCAAGGACACCCCCCGTGGGCTTTTCGACCATCTTCATCCGCCGCCCGATCGCCACCTCGTTGTTGATGGCGGGCGTCCTGCTGCTGGGCATCCTGGGCTACCGGCAGTTGCCGGTCTCGGCGTTGCCGGAAATCGACGCGCCCAGCCTGGTCGTGACCACCCAGTACCCCGGCGCCAACGCCACCACCATGGCCTCGCTGGTGACCACCCCGCTGGAGCGCCAGTTCGGGCAGATCTCCGGCTTGCAGATGATGACCTCCGACTCGTCGGCGGGGTTGTCCACGATCATCCTGCAGTTCTCGATGGACCGCGATATCGACATCGCCTCGCAGGACGTGCAGGCCGCGATCCGCCAGGCCACGCTGCCCTCGTCGCTGCCGTACCAGCCGGTCTACAACCGGGTCAATCCGGCCGATGCGGCGATCCTCACGCTCAAGCTCACCTCCGATTCGCTGCCGCTGCGCGAGGTCAACCGCTATGCCGATGCGATCCTGGCCCAGCGCCTGTCGCAGGTGCCGGGCGTGGGCCTGGTGTCGATCGCCGGCAACGTGCGCCCTGCGGTACGCATCCAGGTCAACCCGGCACAGCTGTCGAACATGGGCCTGACCATGGAGTCGCTGCGCAGCGCGCTGACCCAGACCAACGTCAGCGCGCCCAAGGGCTCGCTCAACGGCAAGACCCAGTCCTACAGCATCGGCACCAACGACCAGCTGGTGGACGCCGCGCAATACCGCGACACCATCATCAGCTTCGCCAACGGCCGCCCGGTGCGGCTGGCCGATGTGGCCAAGGTGGTCGACGGGGTGGAGAACGACCAACTCGCCGCCTGGGCCGATGGCAAGCCGGCGGTGCTGCTGGAAATCCGCCGCCAGCCCGGCGCCAACATCGTGCAGACGGTGGAGCAGATCCGCAGCATCCTGCCGCAGTTGCAATCGGTGCTGCCGGCCGACGTGCATCTGGAGGTGTTCTCCGACCGCACCGAAACCATCCGCGCCTCGGTGCACGAGGTGAAGTTCACCCTGGTGCTGACCATCGCGCTGGTGGTGGCGGTGATCTTCGTGTTCCTGCGCCGGCTGTGGGCCACCATCATTCCGTCGGTGGCGGTGCCGTTGTCACTGGCCGGCACCTTCGGGGTGATGGCATTTGCGGGCATGTCGCTGGATAACCTCTCCTTGATGGCGCTGGTGGTGGCCACCGGTTTCGTGGTCGACGATGCGATCGTGATGATCGAAAACATCGTGCGCTACATCGAGCAGGGCAAGAGCGGGCCGGAAGCGGCGGAGATCGGTGCCAAGCAGATCGGCTTTACCGTGCTGTCGCTGACCGTGTCGCTGGTGGCGGTGTTCCTGCCGCTGCTGCTGATGCCCGGTGTCACCGGCCGGCTATTCCACGAGTTTGCGTGGGTGCTGTCGATTGCAGTGGTGATCTCGATGCTGGTGTCGCTGACGCTGACGCCGATGATGTGCGCCTACCTGCTCAAGCCCGATGCGCTGCCCGAAGGCGAAGACGCGCACGAGCGCGCCGCAGCCGCCGGCAAGACCAACCTGTGGACGCGCACCGTCGGCACCTACGAGCGCAGCCTGGACTGGGTGCTGGCGCATCAGCCGCTGACCCTGGCGGTGGCGATCGGCGCGGTGGCACTGACCGTGGTGCTGTATGTGGCCATTCCCAAGGGCTTGCTGCCCGAGCAGGACACCGGCCTGATCACCGGCGTGGTGCAGGCCGACCAGAACGTGGCGTTTCCGCAGATGGAGCAGCGCACCCAGGCGGTGGCCGCGGCGCTGCGCAAGGACCCGGCGGTGACCGGCGTGGCCGCCTTCATCGGTGCCGGCACCATGAACCCCACCATCAACCAGGGCCAGCTGTCGATCGTGCTGAAGACACGCGGCGACCGCGATGGGCTGGATGAGGTGCTGCCGCGCCTGCAGAACGCGGTGGCCGGCATCCCCGGCGTGGCGCTGTTCCTCAAGCCGGTGCAGGACGTCACCCTGGACACGCGCGTGGCGGCCACCGAATACCAGTATTCGATGTCGGATGTGGACAGTAACGAACTGGCCACCTGGGCCGGGCGCATGACCGAGGCGATGCGCAAGCTGCCCGAGCTGGCGGATGTCGACAACAACCTGGCCAACCAGGGGCGTGCACTGGAACTGAGCATCGACCGCGACAAGGCCAGCATGCTCGGCGTGCCGATGCAGACCATCGACGATACCTTGTACGACGCGTTCGGCCAGCGCCAGATCTCCACCATCTTCACCGAGCTCAATCAGTACCGGGTGGTGCTGGAAGTGGCGCCGGAATTCCGCAGCAGCACCGCGTTGATGAACCAGCTGGCGGTGGCCAGCAATGGCAGCGGCGCACTGACCGGCACCAATGCCACCAGCTTCGGCCAGGTGACCTCGTCCAACTCGTCCACTGCCACCGGCGTGGGCGCGCAGAACACCGGCATCGTGGTCGGCGCCGGCAACATCATTCCGCTGGCCGCGCTGGCCGAAGCCAAGGTCACCAACACGCCGTTGGTGGTGAGCCATCAGCAGCAGCTGCCGGCGGTGACCATCTCGTTCAACCTGGCGCCGGGGCATTCGCTGTCGCAGGCGGTGGCGGCAATCGAGAAGGCACGCGAAGATCTCGAGATCCCCAGCCAGGTGCATGCGCAGTTCGTCGGCAAGGCGGCCGAATTCACCGGCAGCCAGACCGACATCGTGTGGCTGCTGCTGGCGTCGATCGTGGTGATCTACATCGTGCTGGGCGTGCTGTACGAAAGCTACATCCACCCGCTCACCATCATCTCCACGCTGCCGCCGGCCGGTGTCGGTGCGTTGCTGGCGTTGATGATGTGCGGGCTGAGCCTGTCGGTGGACGGTATCGTCGGCATCGTGCTGCTGATCGGCATCGTCAAGAAGAACGCCATCATGATGATCGACTTCGCCATCGACGCACGCCGCGAAGGGGCGAACGCGCACGATGCGATCCGGCGCGCCTGCCTGCTGCGCTTCCGCCCGATCATGATGACCACCGCCGCCGCCATGCTGGGCGCGCTGCCGCTGGCGCTGGGCACGGGCATCGGCTCGGAACTGCGCCGCCCGCTCGGCATCGCGATTGTGGGTGGCCTGCTGCTCTCGCAGCTGGTGACGCTGTACACCACCCCGGTGATCTATCTGTACATGGAACGCGCCGGCGAGCGGCTGCGTGCGTGGCGTGCGCGCCGTGCGGCGACGGCGCATCGGCATGTGGAGGGGCGGGTATGAATCTGAGCGCCGCTGTCGGGACCGGGGGCCACGTGAGCGGGACCCGGGCCCCGGGACCCGGGACCCGTGGTGAAGCCAAGTACGCAAGCCGAGCATGTCGGGTCTGGGACGGAGCGGGCAGCGTGGGCATGCAGTTGCAGGCACAAGCGCCCTCGCATTTGCTTCTGCTTGCCCGGGTCCCGGGTCCCGGGTCCCGTGGTGAAGCCAAGTACGCAAGCCGAGCACGTCGGGTCTGGGACGGAGCGGGCAGCGTGGGCATGCAGTTGCAGGCACAAGCGCCCTTGCATTTGCTTCTGCTTGCCCGGGTCCCGGGTCCCGGGTCCCGGGTCCCGGGATTTTCCCGATGAACATCTCCGCGCCCTTCATCAAGCGCCCGATCGGCACCTCGCTGCTGGCGATCGGTTTGTTCGTGATCGGATTGATGTGCTACCTGCGGCTGGGCGTGGCGGCGTTGCCGAACATCCAGATTCCGGTGATCTTCGTGCACGCCACCCAGTCCGGTGCCGATGCCAGCACCATGGCCTCCACCGTCACCGCGCCGCTGGAACGCCACCTGGGCCAGTTGCCCGGCATCGACCGCATGCGCTCCTCCAGTTCGGAGAGCAGCAGCATGGTGTTCATGGTGTTCCAGAGCAACCGCAACATCGATTCGGCCGCGCAGGACGTGCAGACCGCGATCAATGCGGCGCAATCGGATCTGCCGTCCGGGCTTGGCACGCCGATGTACTCCAAGGCCAATCCGAACGACGACCCGGTCATCGCCATTGCGCTCACCTCGGACACGCAGTCGGCCGATGAGCTGTACAACGTGGCCGACTCGTTGCTGGCGCAGCGGCTGCGCCAGATCACCGGCATCAGCTCGGTCGACATCGCCGGCGCCTCCACCCCTGCGGTACGCGTGGACGTGGACCTGCGTGCGCTCAACGCGCTGGGGCTGACCCCGGACGATCTGCGCAACGCGGTGCGCGCGGCCAACGTGACCTCGCCCACCGGATTCCTGTCCGATGGCAACACCACCATGGCCATCATCGCCAACGATGCGGTGGCCAAGGCAGCCGACTTTGCGCAGCTGGCGATCTCCACCCAGTCCAACGGACGCATCGTGCGGCTGGGCGATGTGGCCACCGTCTACGACGGGCAGCAGGATGCGTACCAGGCGGCCTGGTTCGACGGCAAGCCGGCGGTGGTGATGTACGCCTTCACCCGCGCCGGGGCCAACATCGTCGAAACCGTGGACCAGGTCAAAGCGCAGATTCCCGAGCTGCGCAACTACCTGCAACCCGGCACCCGGCTCACGCCCTACTTCGACCGCACGCCCACCATTCGCGCGTCGTTGCACGAGGTGCAGGCCACGCTGATGATCAGCCTGGCGATGGTGGTGCTGACCATGGCGCTGTTCCTACGCCGGCTGGCGCCGACCTTGATTGCCGCGGTGACCGTGCCGTTGTCGCTGGCCGGTTCGGCACTGGTGATGTACGTGCTCGGCTTCACCTTGAACAACCTCAGCCTGCTGGCGCTGGTGATCGCCATTGGGTTCGTGGTCGACGATGCGATCGTGGTGATCGAAAACATCATGCGTCATCTCGATGAAGGCATGCCGCGCCTGGACGCGGCACTGGCCGGTGCGCGCGAGATCGGTTTCACCATCGTCTCGATCACCGCCTCGCTGGTGGCGGTGTTCATCCCGATGCTGTTTGCCAGCGGCATGATCGGCGCGTTCTTCCGCGAGTTCACCGTGACCCTGGTGGCGGCAATCGTGGTGTCGATGCTGGTGTCGCTGACCTTGACGCCGGCGCTGTGCAGCCGCTTCCTGTCCGCGCATACCGAGCCGGAAAACCCCGGCCGTTTCGGCGCCTGGCTGGACCGCATGCACGCGCGCATGCTCGCGGTGTACACGGTGGCACTGGATTTCTCGCTGCGGCACGCCTTGCTGCTGTCGCTGACGCCGCTGCTGCTGATCGCCGCCACCATCTTCCTGGGTGGCGCGGTCAAGAAGGGGTCGTTCCCGCCGCAGGACACCGGCCTGATCTGGGGGCGCGCCAATTCCAGCGCCACGGTGTCGTTTGCCGACATGGTCAGCCGCCAGCGCCGCATCACCGACATGCTGATGGCCGACCCGGCAGTGAAGACCGTCGGTGCGCGCCTGGGCTCCGGCCGTCAGGGCTCCAGCGCATCGTTCAATATCGAGCTGAAAAAGCGCGACGAGGGCCGCCGCGATACCACCGCGCAGGTGGTCGCGCGCCTGAGCGCCAAGGCCGACCGTTACCCGGACCTGGACCTGCGCCTGCGCGCGATCCAGGACCTGCCCAGCGACGGTGGCGGCGGCACCAGCCAGGGCGCGCAGTACAAGGTGTCGCTGCAGGGCAACGACCTGGCGCAGCTGCAGGAATGGCTGCCCAAGGTGCAGGCCGCGCTGAAGAAAAACCCGCGTCTGCGCGATGTAGGCACCGACGTGGACACCTCGGGCCTGCGCCAGAACATCGTGATCGACCGCGCCAGGGCAGCACGCCTGGGCATCTCGGTGGGCGCCATCGACGGCGCGCTGTACGGCGCGTTCGGCCAGCGCTCCATTTCCACCATCTATTCCGATCTCAACCAGTACAGCGTGGTGGTCAACGCACTGCCCTCGCAGACCGCCACGCCCAAGGCGCTGGATCAGGTCTTCGTGCCCAACCGTGCCGGTCAGATGGTGCCGATCACCGCGGTCGCCACCCAGCTGCCCGGGCTGGCGCCGCCGCAGATCACCCACGACAACCAGTACACCACGATGGACCTGAGCTACAACCTCGCACCGGGCGTGAGCACCGGCGAGGCGGACCTGATCATCAAGAACACGGTGGAAGGCCTACGCCTGCCGGATGGCATCCGCATCAGCGACGGTGGCGGCTTCAATGTGCAGCTGAGCCCCAATTCGATGGGCGTGCTGCTGCTGGCCGCGGTGCTCACCGTCTACATCGTGCTGGGCATGCTCTACGAGAGCCTGATCCACCCGGTGACCATCCTGTCCACGTTGCCGGCCGCCGGCGTCGGCGCGCTGCTGGCGTTGTTCCTGAGCAACACCGAGCTGTCGGTGATCTCGATGATCGCGTTGGTGCTGCTGATCGGCATCGTCAAGAAGAACGCCATCATGATGATCGACTTTGCGCTGGTGGCGCAGCGCGTGCACGGCATGGATGCACGCGCGGCCGCACGCGAAGCCTCGATCGTGCGCTTCCGCCCCATCATGATGACCACCATGGTGGCGATCCTGGCCGCGGTGCCGCTGGCAGTGGGCCTGGGCGAAGGCTCGGAGCTGCGCCGCCCGCTCGGCATCGCGATGATCGGCGGGCTGGTGTTCTCGCAGGGCCTGACCCTGCTCAGCACGCCGGCGTTGTACGTGATTTTCTCGTGCCTGAGCGAACGCTGGAAGGCGCGTCGCGCACGTGCGCGTGCACGCCGGGCAGAGCGCACGGCGGCACGGCGCCCGGCTGCGTCGTCGGCGCACTGAGGCGAGGCAGCACACCAGTCGCCGCCGCACCGCGCGGCGACGTACGCGGGTTCAGGCCACCAAGGCCTGCAGCGAGGCGCGCTCCAGCTGCGCGTATAACGCGAACTCGTCGTGCACCTGGGCGCCCAGGGCCTGTTCGAAACTGCGCTTGCTCGAATGCGCGGCATAGGCGCGCTGCTCGGCCCCACCCAGGTTGGACTGGAAGATGCCGGCCGCGCTGACCGGCAGGAAGTCTTCGTAAATGATCGGGTCGGCACTCACCAGCCCCAGCGCGATCGCGGTTTCTGCCGGCATCGCGGCCACCTGCGCCGGATCGGCACGCCCTGCCTCGGTCAGTGTGTAGCGGAAATAGCCCAGCCCTTCCTGGCGCAGCAGCGCCTCGTCATCGGGAAAGGCCACAAACGCGGTCTGCAGGCGGGTGGCGTAATCGCTGCCCGTGCTGCCGGCACCGTCGGCATCGCGCGCCTGCGCCAGCAGCGCGTCGTACAGCGCACGACCCTTGGGCGTCAGCGCAAGCCCGCGTTGCTCGATCTCGCCAAAGCGCGCTGTATGCGTGCCGTGTTCGGGCTGCCCGCCATCGCCGACAAACCGCACCGGCTCTTCCAGTGCCTTGAAGCTGGTCTGGCGCAGCAGGATCGGCACGCGCCGACGCGGCGGGCCTTCGATCACCGCCTTCGCATCGATGCCGGCGCGCTGCATCTGCGCCTGCGCCGCATCGATATCCAGCGTGCGCGGAGTCAGATGGTTGATGTGCGGGCCATGGAAGCTCACCACATCGGCAATCAACTTGTGCGCCTCGCTCAGCGCGCGATAGGTCGGCAGCGACACCGTGGCATCGCCATGCCAGCGGAAGGTCTCCAGCGCTTCGGCGACGAACTGCTGCGCCTGTGCGGCGTCCAGGCCGCCTACCTGTTCGCAGTGGTCGATCAGCTCCAGCGCACCTGCGGTAAAGATCTGCCGTTGCTGCAGGATCTGCGCGGCCTGCGCGCGCAGCGCGGCATCCTCGATCAACTCCAGGCGCAGCAGCGAGGTGAACACGCGGAACGGGTTGGCCGACAGCGCCGCATCGTCGATCGGGCGGAACGCGGTGGAATGCACCGGCACGCCGGCCACCGACAGGTCGTAATACCCCACCGGGTGCATCCCCATCACCGCAAACAGCCGACGCAAGGTGGCCAGTTCTGCGGCCGTGCCGACCCGGATGGCGCCATGCCGCTCCAGATCCAGCCGTGCCCGCTCGTCGTTGCGCTGCAGTCTCGCCGCCAGCGCGGGATCGGCCTGCAACGTCTGCGCGTTGACCTGCGCCACCAGCGTCATCAGGTCGCCGTATAACGGCACCTCGGCGCGATACATGTCCGACATCGCCTGGGCGAACAGGCTGCGGATGTGATCGGGAGAGACAAACACGGTATCGCGCATGGGCTGGTCTTGGCAGAGGCCGGCCAACGCCGGCGTTGGTCGCATTCTCGCCGACCGTGCCCTGCGGCGACCAGCTGCACGGCAGCATCGCGTGCGCGCGTTGGCATGCAGACAGCCCTGCGCGAGGTGTACGCGCACCGCCGGCGTTACAACCCGGCCTGCGCCGCCGCCTCGGCCGCTTCGCTGGCCTGACGCGCGGCCTCCAGCCGCTGCGCATGGTCGCCGAGCTGGCGACGCAACAGCGCGTCCAGGGTGATCGGCCGCTCCCACCGGTCGTAGCTGGCAACGATGGCGTGCCGCAACGCGCGCATGTGGGCATTGTCCGGCGCCACCGCCAGCCGCGTGATCACGCCTTGCCACCCATCGTGATGATCGCGGCTATAGGCCCGCACGCTGTCGCGACACGACAGCTGCACCGTCTGTGCCCACACGCAGGCGAAGTAGATGTCCCCCGCGTGCCAGCCGTGCACCTGCAGCAGCGCCTGCACGTAACCGCGCGGCGTGCCGGTGTAACGCGCCACCTCGTCGATGAAGCTGTCCGGGTAGCGTTGCGCGTAGCTGCCCATGTCGGCCAGATGCTGGTCCACCCACGCATCGCCGGTCCCGGGCATCACCGCGGGCACTGCCGCGTCCTGCACGCCGCTGGCGGCCGGCGCAGCGGCAGCCTGGGCAAGCGCCAGCGACGGAACCAGCAACGCCGCCAGCAACGGCAGCGATCGCAACAGCAAGTAGCGCAAGGCAGACATGCCGCGATGATGCCGCATGCCCGTGCCGGTGTCAGGCATGCAGAACAGGTCAGCGCAGGTCGTAGATGCCAAGGTAGTGCACCTCGCGGCAGCCGTTCAGATCGCAGGCGCCCACATAGCCGGGCCCGAGATAACGCTGGCGTGCATCGCGGTTGTGCGGGCTGCTGTACGGATCCGGGCCATACAGGCCGTTGCCGTAATAGATCTGGCCGTAGGGGCGGTTGCGCGACGCGCCCAACCGCAGTGCGGAGCCGTAACCGTAGCCGCTGTAGGCACCGACATTTCCCCCGTCGCGGTCGCCCACGAACGCAGTGCCGCGGTCACTTGCCCGTGGTCGCGACTGCAGGGTGGCGATGCTCTGCCCCTGCGCATCCACATAGCCTTGTTCGCGATCGAAGCGCACCGTGCGGAAATACACCACGTCATTGCCCACCTGCCGCGTGTGCAGGCGGACATGCTGGCCTGCATCGTCGTAATACGGCTGGCCATTGCGAAAGATCACCTCGCTGGGATTGATGACTTCTTCTTCCAGTTCGGCAGCCGCCAGCGGCGCGACGCCCATCAGCGCACCCAGCGCGACGGCCCGCCCTGCACGACGGATCACGGACAACATGTTCATGGGCATTCCCTCCAAGGTCGGCCATGCGTGCTGGCCGGAACGTCCTGTTACCGGGCGCCGTCGGGCGCCCGCATCGTCACTACATCAGCAATGGGCACTTCGCGCCAGAGCCGCCGGCCAGGCGCCAGTCTTGCGCGGCCGGCCCGCCGACTTGCACCTTGCCAGGCCGGCGCGCCGGTGGCCGATGAAGACCACCGGCGTGGACATGCCGGCCCTGCCTCGGCCGCCTGACGCAGCCGCCGCAGCCGCCGCAGCCCTCAGCCTGGCAGCTGCTGCCGCGCCACCGCATCCAGCGCCTGCACCGCCGCCGGCCAGCCCGACGCATCGGGCACCTCGCGCATGCGCGGCTCGTCTGCAGCGACACCGTGCTCCTGCTCATGCGCCCAGGTCACCGCGTACGGTGTGTAAATCCCCCAGCCACCGATCGCCAGCACCGGCTCCACATCCGAGCGCAACGAGTTGCCGATCATCACGAAGCGCTGCGCCGGCAGGTCGAATTCGCCCAGCACGCGTGCGTAGGTCTTGGGGTCCTTTTCGGACACCACCTCGACCCGCGGAAACAGGTCGGCCAGACCGGACTGCTCGATCTTCTGCTCCTGGTGAAACAGGTCGCCCTTGGTGATCAACACCACCGCACAGTGGGCGGCAATGGCGCCAACCGCCTCGCGCACACCGGCAATCACCTCCACCGGGTGCTGCAAGGTGGCGCGGCCGATCTCCACGATGCGCTGGATGTCGCGCGCATCGATACGCGCGTCGGTGAGTTCGATGGCGGTTTCGATCATCGACAGCGTCATGCCCTTGGCACCGTAGCCGAACACCTTGAGGTTGCGCCGTTCCACTGCCAGCAGATGCTGCTGCATGCGACTGTCGCCCAGGTCGAGATAGCGGGCCAGGATCGCTTCGAAATCCGCTTCGGCGGTGCGGTAGTAGTCCTCGCTTTTCCAGAGGGTATCGTCGCCGTCGAAGCCGACCAGTTGGATCGCCTGGCCGTCGCGCTGTGCAAGAGAAGTCATTGCGCAAGTCTAGCAGCGCGCTGACGCGCAGCTGCAGTCAGTCGCCTGCCACGTCGCCGGGGCCGGGCTGATAGCTGGCAAATTCGTCACGCGACAGGCGCCCGTCGCCGTTGCTGTCGAAGCCGGCAAAGTTCTCGCGCAGGATCGGGTCGGCGCCGGCTTCGGCCGGCGTCAGCGAGCCGTCGGCATCGCTGTCCAGGCTGTCGAAGCTGCGCGGCGCCAACGTGCCGGCGGTGGGTGCCCCCGACGGCGCAGCGCCCCCCTTGCCGCGGGACGGCCCCGACGGATCGGCGGGCAACAATGGGGTCGTGGCAGGTGGCGGCGGCTCGATGGGCAAGGGCCCCATGCCCGCAGCGTTGGTGCCGCCGGTGAACGGTGCTGCAGTCTGCTGGGTGGCGGGCGGCAACTCCGGTGGCGCGGCAGACGCGAGCAGTGGACTGCACAGGACGGCGAGCAAGCTGAGGCGCGTTTGCAGCATGAAGACGAGACCAGAAGCGAATGGCGTCACCGTAACGCGCACCACGTAAAGAAAACGGGAGCGGCCCTGGCAGGCCGCTCCCGTGTGTCCATCCTGATCAGTCACGCGTGCCTGGCGTGCAGACCCGCGCTGTTGCGATGCCGAGCCCTTCGCAGCTTCGTATCCGGAGCGCTACGGACGGCGACGGCTTTCGAGACACTCGATCAGTTACCTTGCGACCCCGTTGCGCCGCCGCTCTGCTGCTTGGCGACAAAGGCCTTGTATTCGTCCGGCGTCAGCTTGCCGTCGGTGTCGCCGTCGGCCTGGTCGAAAATCTGGACCAGCCCCGCGTTGACCTGCGCTTCCTGTTTGCTGATGGCGCCGTCGCTGTCGGTATCCACGCTGGCCCAGGTCTGCCCGCCGCCGGAGCTGGCACCGCCCTGGGCAGAGGTCGCAGAGCTCCCCGACTGTGCCGAGGCAGCAGGACTGCCCGCCTGCGCTGCGGCGTCCTGCGAGGTGCTCTGCGCCATGGCCGGCAGCGCCAGGGCGGCGGCAAGAGCGGCGGTGGCAGCGAGCAGCGAGGTGCGGTTGCGATTCTTCATTTGGGTGGTCTCCTTGGGCGTTGGAATGCGCGGTGTCGCCGCACATGGCACTACCGTACCGATCGCAAATGAACGCCCAACCCGGCGCAATTTCCTGCAAAACGTCCTCTTAACCACAACCGGCAGCGTTGCCGCTAGCCGGGTGTTAGGCATGGGTGAGTCAAACAGAAGCAGAGCATTCAACAAGGAAATTTATGCGAACCACGCCGCCTTTTTTCAGCTATTGCTGCGCGCCGGGCGCGCCATCGTCCCAGCTTCCGGAACTGAACAGTTTCCAACCCACCACCACGCCTGCAAGTGCGCCGGCAATCTCGAGGATGACGCGCGAGCCCAGTTCGTTCGGGTCATGGATCCTGGCCAGTGCCAGACGTGCATACAACGGCGATTCCAGTCGCACGATGCTGGTGTACACCAGGTGCCAGATGTCGTAACCGGCGCCGACCGCCACCGCCAACAGACAGGCAATCCCCAGGGTGTGGCCATGGGTGAAGTGCAGACGCCGCCCGACATGTTCGATGATGGCGAAGATCAGGACACCAAGCACCAGCGCAATCAGGCCGGCCTCCAGCGAACCGAGCAGGCCGAAGTGCAGGGGCAGATTCATCGTGTTGATCCGGGCAGCTGGCGTGCCAGTCTAGCCGCTACGGCCATGGATCCGGCTGCAATCCAGATCGACACACGAAGGCGCGAACAGGCCAGCCGCCCTGGTCGCGCGCACCGCCGCATGACGACGCTCATGCCGGGGAACGAGCGCTGCACCATGCGCATGCAATCAACTGGAGGCCGTGGGGTGCGCCCTAATCGTCCTGCCCGCGCGCAGTCACCTGCGCCTCGCCCTCTTCATCCCAGCCCACGTTGACCGAGATCGGCTTGCAGCACACCTGGCAATCCTCGATGTACTGCTGATCACCGCCGCTCAGGTCCAGTGTCAGCGTGATCCACTCCCCGCAGTACGGGCAGGCGACATCCACAAAGCGTTCCGGATCGGACATGAGGGGTTCCTCGGCAGCGGGCAGGCCGGATCGGATGCGCCAGATCGGCAATCACGACACGGGAGCGCAAGTGTACGAGCGTTCGGGCAGGTGCAGGCATCGGGCGCGCGCACCCTTCCAATGCGAGCAGGAAGGCCGCCGCGATCACTCCACCGGCACATTGTAGGCGGTGTCCGGCGTGGGCTCCGGCCGGAAGGTGAAGTGCCACCACTCCATCGGATAATTGGCGAATCCCTCGGCCGCCATGGCGCGCAGCAGGCGCCTGCGCTGGGCACGTTGCGCGTCGGTGATCTCGGGCGCATCGGTATGTGCCCGCGTATCGAAAAAATCGAACGCGGTGCCCATGTCCACCGCCGCACAGGCGCCGTGCCGGCAGTCCAGCAATCCAAGATCCAGCGTCGCGCCACGGCTATGCCCGGACGTCTCGGCGATGTAGTCGCCCAACAGCGCGCGCTTGTCCACGCGCGGGTAATACTGGGCCTTGGTCGATTGATCGCCCAGGTCAGCCGCCCAGGCCACGAACGCCTGCACGGCCCGCACCGGCCGGTAACAGTCGAACACCTGCAAGCGGTAGCCATCGGATTCGAGCCGCTGCGCCACCCGCGCGAGCGCTTCGGCAGCCGGACGCAGCAGATAGCACCGCGGCGCAAGATATCCAGGCACCACGCGCCCGGTAAAGTTGTTGCTGCCCGCGTAGCGCAGGTCCACTACGAGGTTGGGCGCAAGGCGCTGCGCATCGATCAACCCGGCTTGTGCAGCGGTCGTTGCGGGTGAGACATGCGGCTGTGCCGCGCCCACGCCCGACAACAGCAAGGCCAGAAGCACCACTACGGCGCGGGCACTGGAGCGCGGCAGGTCAGCTGCACGCCGGTTGTGGTGGATGTGATGCACGGCTGCTCCTCTATCGGGCCAGACACTCTTGCCGTCGTGGCGCTATGGGCTCTCGCCCTCGCCTGATGCCACATTACCGGGTGACGTCGAGGGCCGCAGTGGCCCGGTCAACGCATGCAGGATCCGCAGATCCTCGGCATCCAGCGTGCTGGCGCTGTTGCCGCGATAGTGATGGTGGAAGGCCTGCAGGGTGGCGGCAGGGTCGTCGAGGCTGTAGCCGAGCAGGGCAAGCGCCTGCCAGGGATCGAAACCTTCCGGTGCGGGCGGCGCATCGGCAGCCGGCCAGCGGCCAAAACCGGCGTCGGCCAGGCGCTTCCAGGGAAAGCGCGGTCCGGGGTCGTTCTTGCGTGTCGGGGCCACGTCTTCATGGCCGACGATCTGCGTGCGTGGAATCCGCAGGCGCGTGCACAGGTCTTCCAGCAGGACCAGCAGGCTGTCGATCTGCGCCGGTGCGAACGGTTCGCTGCCGTCGTTGTCCAGCTCGATGCCGATCGAGGCCGAGTTGATATCGGTGATGGTGCCCCAGCGGCCGGCGCCGCCATGCCAGGCGCGTTGCTCGTCGCTGACCAGCTGGTAGCGACGCCCGTCCTCGCCGATCAGGTAATGCGCACTCACGCGCCCCCCGCTGTTGCGCCCACGCAGCGTGCCCAGGCTCTGCCGGACCGAATGCTGGTCGGTGAAGTGCAGCACGATCAGGATCGGGCGCCGGGCATCGAAGTTCGGCGACGGCACCCACTCGGCCAGGGCGTTGCGCTGCGGCGCATGGGCGCAGGCACCCAGCGACAACGCCACCGCGCAGATGGCTGCGCGCAGCCAGGCCGATGGGCGTAGAGGGAAGCTGGAC
Source organism: Xanthomonas sp. NCPPB 1068 (assembly GCF_041479385.2). NCBI lineage: Bacteria > Pseudomonadati > Pseudomonadota > Gammaproteobacteria > Lysobacterales > Lysobacteraceae > Xanthomonas > Xanthomonas sp. NCPPB 1068. Next base: position 4,331,490 of record NZ_CM192986.1, read on the forward strand.
AGCATCGTTGTCTCCTGGAGGAATCGCGCGGCCCGCGCCGTCGCTGTTGGCCGCGCTACGTCCGGCGCGGCCATTATCTGCCGAGTGTCGCCGCTGTGGTCGGCAACGCGGGCCTGCGCGTGGCGACGCTGCAACGCGCCGATTGCGCCGCACCGGGATCGCCGTTGATGGCGTGGCCGTGCACTGCGTCGGGATATCGGCCAGCGGGGTCGGCGCCCGCATCCGCCTGCGCTGCGTTCGCAGCGCCAGGCGCCCCGCGTACACTGCGCCATGGTCGCCACCGCACAGTGCGGCCGTGCTGCCGCTTGCGTCACGTGCCTTGCAGTTCGCCCACGCCTGCCCTGATCCCGAGCTCTTCATGTTCCTGCCGCGCTGCCTGCTGACGTTGCTGTCGATCGCCCTTGCCCTGCCCTGCGGCGCAGCGACCACGCGTGCCAGCGTGCAGGCGCCGCCGGCCGCACCGTTTGCGGTCGGCGATGCGCAGCTGACCCCCGACCACTGGATCCGGCGCAGCCCCGACGCGCAGCGGCCGCATCTGAACGCCGCACAGATCGACGCGTTCACCACACGCTTGCTGCGCGACGATGCCTCCATGCGCGATCTGGCGCAGCTGCCCGCGCTGCTGACCGGCGCGACGGTGCGCGCGCAGATCGAGGCGCTGTCGGCGCTACCGACACGCACGCTCTACGCTGCAGACGGGCAGCTGATCCAGCCAGCGCAGTTGACGGAGCTGCGCCGCCTGCTCGCACTGGACACGCTCCCGGCCCAGGTCGCGCCGCGCTTTGCGCTGGTGGTGAAGCGCGCCGCGCTACGGACCTTCCCCAGCGCGCTGCGCGTGTTCAGCGGCCCCGACGAGCATGACATCGACCGCTTCCAGGAATCGGCGCTCTACCCCGGCACGCCGGTCGCGGTCCTGCACAGCAGTGCCGATGGCGCATGGGCGTTCGTGCTTGCGTCCAACTACGCCGCATGGATCGCCAGCGACCAGATTGCCGAAGGTCCGCGCGCGGACGTATTGCAGTATGCCCAGCGCCGCCCACGCCTGATGGTGACCGGCGCACGCGTACAGACGGCCTACACGCCGGAGCTGCCGGCCGTCTCTGCCCTGTGGCTGGACATGGGCACCAGCCTGCCCTTGCAGCGCACCTGGCCACCGCAGCAGCCGGTCAACGGGCAGTTACCGCTGGCCGCCTATGTGGTGCAGCTGCCGCTGCGTGGCAACGATGGCCGCTTGCAGTTGGTCCCTGCGCTGGTGCCACGCGGTGCCGACGTGCGCATGGGTCCACTACCGGCCACCGATGAGGCACTGCTGCGCCAGGCGTTCAAATTCCTTGGCGAGCGTTATGGCTGGGGCAACGATTACCACGCGCGCGATTGCAGCGGGTTCGTGCTGGATGTCTATCGCAGCGTGGGCATTGCGCTGCCGCGCAACACCGGCGATCAGGCACGCAGCGGCGTCCTGCGCGGCGTCGCGTTCACCGCCGACGCACCGCTGGAACAACGGCTGCAACAGCTGGCGCAGTTGCGTATCGGCGACCTGATCTATATTCCCGGCCACGTGATGATGGTGATCGGGCACGCAGACGGTGCGCCCTGGGTGATTCACGATGTCGCCGGTGCCAGCTACCGCGCAGCGGACGGCAGCGTGCAGCGCGCGCGCCTGAATGGCGTGTCGGTGACGCCGCTGCTGCCCCTGCTGGCCACCGACGGCACCGCCTTCATCGACCACATCACCCGCATCCAGCGCATCGCACCGATCGATTCCCCATGAAGATCACCGGCTTCACCCTCGGCATGCTGCGCGTGCCGCTGCACACCCCGTTCAAGACCGCGCTGCGCACCGTGCACGCAATCGAGGACGTGGTGGTGCTGCTGCAGACCGATAGCGGCCAGATCGGCTACGGTTCCGCTCCGGCCACTGCTGCGATCACCGGCGAAACCCACGGCAGCATCGTCGCCGCGATCCGGCAGTGCATCGCCCCGCGCCTGATCGGCCAGGACGTGGCCGATTTGAATCGCCTGTGCGGGCTGGTGCAGCACGCACTGGAACGCAACACCAGCGCCAAGGCTGCAGTGGAGATCGCGCTGTACGACCTGTGGGCGCAGGCCTATGGCGCCCCGCTCTACCAGTTGCTGGGTGGCGGCACGCCACAGATCACCACCGACCTCACCATCAGCGCCGATGCCATCGACATCATGGTCGCGCAGGCGCAGCAGGCGCTTGCACGTGGCTACCGGGCGCTGAAGATCAAGGTCGGCAAGGACAGCGCTTCGGATGTCGAACGTATCAAGGCGATCCATGCGGCCGTCGATGGCCGCGCGACCTTGCGCCTGGATGCCAACCAGGGGTGGACGCCCAAGCAGGCGGTGCGCAGCATGCGGACGTTGGAAGACGCCGGCATCGCGCTGGAGCTGCTCGAACAGCCGGTCAAGGCAGCCGACGTCGACGGGCTCGCGTTCGTCACCGCGCGCATCGACACCCCGGTGATGGCCGACGAAAGCGTGTTCTCGCCATCGCAGGTGATCGACCTGATCCAGCGCCGCGCCGCCGATATCGTCAACATCAAACTGATGAAGACCGGCGGCCTGTCCAACGCGATGCGCATCGCCGATATCGCGGCCGTGTACGACGTGCCGTGCATGATCGGCTGCATGATCGAATCCAGTGTCAGCGTGGCCGCCGCCGTGCATCTGGCCGTGGCCAAGGCCCACAGCATCACCCTGGCCGACCTGGACGCGCCGGCACTTGGCCAGTTCGACCCCACCGATGGCGGCGTCCGGTTCGACCACGCGCAGATCCACATCGACGATTCGCCGGGGCTGGGCATCCGCCGCATCCGCGGGCTGGAGCTGTTGCCGGACTAAGCGCGTCCTCGGCGAGGTCGGTCGTGCCGATATGGCGCCCGTCAGCCACCAGCGCGGGCAGCGGGCAAGACGGGGCCGTGCCAGCCGCATGCCCGCCTGCGCGGCAAACCACGCGTGCACGATGCACGGGCATGCGCCACGCGGCCGCATTGCTGGGTACAGTATCGCTCATCGGCACCTGCCCTGCGCGGTCTCTGCCTCGCGCGATCACACGGCGATCGGCACGGACGCACCGCGTTCGTTTCAGCTCACCCCTAGCCTCCGGAGCCTGCATGCGTCTTGCCATCCTGTTGCGATCCACCCTGTTGATGGCGTTGACACTGTGCGGCAGCGCCGCCCACGCCGGTGAACCGATGCAGGCGCTGCAGCAGGCACGTGCACTGATCGTAGTGACCACTCCCGACTGGAACAGCACCCAGGCGCGCCTGCAGACCTTTACGCGAGTGGACGGTGGATGGGCACCGGCCGCGCCGGCATTCGCGGTGGCGCTCGGCCGGCACGGCAGCGCCTGGGGCGATGGCCTGCACCCCGCCCAGCCGCAGGGCCCGCAGAAGCGCGAAGGCGATGGCCGCAGCCCGGCCGGCGTCTTCGCCATCGGCCCGGCATTCGGTGATGCGGCCCGTATCGACAGCGCCATGCCGTATCAGGCGATGAGCGCCACCCATTACTGCATGGATGTGCCCGACTCGCCGCTGTACAACCGCATCGTCGACGCCGCGCAGGTCGGCGAACGCGCCGTCGCCGGTTCCACCGAGCCGATGCGGCTGGACCTGCGGCAACCCGGCGATACGCGCTACCGCGAGGGCTTCGTCATCGCGCACAACCCCGGCAACGTGCCCGGCCGCGGCAGCTGCATCTTCGCGCATCTGTGGCGCACGCCGGGCCAGTTCACCGCCGGCTGCACTGCGATGGCGCCTGCCGACATGCAGCGCCTGCTGGCGTGGTTGAAACCGGAAGACCACCCGCTGTTCGTGTTGTTGCCGCGCGCGGACTACGCGCGCCTGCAGGCGCAGTGGCAGCTTCCCCTGCTGGCCGAGGCCGCACCATGAGTACGCCGCCCCCCGCACCCGATGCCACCGGCCTGGTACGGGTGGTCAGCCGTTGGCAGATCGTCGGCTTGTCGATCAACGACGTCATCGGCAGCGGCATCTATCTGTTGCCCGCGGCCACGGCTGCGCTGCTCGGTCCGATGAGCCTGTGGGCGGTGATGCTGGCCGGCCTGGCGGTCGCGCTGCTGGTGTTGTGCTACGCGCAGGCGGCGAGCTACTTCGACACGCCCGGCGGCAGCTATCTCTACACACGTGAAGCCTTCGGCCCGTTCGTCGGCTTCCAGATCGGCTGGATGATCTGGCTGACCCGCATCAGTTCGGCGGCAGCGCTGAGCAATGGATTGGCCGATGCGGTCGCGCGGTTCTGGCCGACCGCGTCCACCGAGACCTGGGCGCGCACGCTGGTGGTGGTCGGCTCGCTGGGCGTGCTGACCGCGATTAATGTCATTGGCGTCAGATCGGCCGCGCGCACCGGGATCGCCCTGGTGATCGGCAAGCTGGTGCCGTTGCTGCTGTTCGTGACCATCGGCCTGTTCTATGTGGACTGGTCGTGGGCGTTTGCCGGCACTGCGCCGGACCTGCGCGACATGGGCAATCTCGGCGAGGCCGCATTGCTGCTGCTGTTTGCCTATGCCGGCTTCGAGAACATCCCCGCCGCAGCGGGCGAATACCGCAACCCGCGCCGCGACGTCCCGTTCGCCCTGATCACCATGATCGTCACGGTCACCTTGATCTATTCCGCCGTGCAGGTGGTGGCGCAAGGCACGCTGCCTAACCTGGCCGCTTCGCCCACGCCGTTGGCGGATGCGGCCAGCGGCTTCGGTGGCGAGGCGTTGGCGCTGATCCTTACCGTGGGCGCCACCATTTCCATCCTGGGCACCACCAGCAATACGGTGATGCTGGGCCCGCGCTTCCTGTTTGCGCTTGCGCAGGACGGGTATGGGCCGGCGTTTCTGGCCCGTGTGCACCCGCGCTTCCACACCCCGGCGGCGGCCGTGCTCACCCAGGGCGTGCTGTCGCTGGCACTGGCGTTGTCGGGCTCATTCACGCAGCTGGCGCTGTTGTCGATGGTCACGCGCCTGTTTGCCTACATCGGCACTGCCGCCGCCGTCATCGTGCTGGCGCGTCGCTATCGGCACCGCACCGACACCTTGCGCTTGCCGGGGGGCCCGCTCATTCCCGTCGCCGCGCTGGTGCTCTCGCTTGGGCTGCTGGCCAGCGCCAGCTGGCAGAATCTGGCAGCGGCCGGTGCGGCAGTGCTGGTGGGGTGGGCGTTTTATCTGTTCCCGCGCACACCTGCCTGACAGCTTCGCAATGCACTCGCGCCGCGCTCACGCACGCCTAACCGCGCACGCCCAACGCTGCGGCTCTCACCTGCCTGGGAGCTTGCGATGAAACTGCGCCGCGTCTACAGCACACCCGATCTTGAAAGCGCGCAACGCGTGCTGCAGTCAGCGCGCAGTGCCGGTATCGACAACGATGCGCTGTCGCTGATCGCGTGTGCCGATATCGAACTGCATGATGTCCCGGACGAGAGCAAGGACGCCAAGACCGATTTCGTTCCGGCTGCGGCACGTGGCGCTGCAACCGGCGGTGCTGCCGGTCTGGTGGCAGGGCTGGTGGCGGTCGCCGTGCCGCCGATCGGTCTGACCCTGGCCGGCGTGGGGGTCATGGCATTGGCGGGCGCACTGGTGGGCAGCTGGTCGTCGGCACTGGTCGGTGCCACCGTGCCCGACCCGGTACGGCGTCAATTTGAAGATGAAATCGAATCCGGCCGCGTGTTGGTGGTCATCGACGCCGACGAGCAGACACTCCACACGTCCGAGCCAGCGCTGCTGACCGCCGGAGCAACTCCCCTGCCGTATGAAGCGGCGTCTGCTGCGGTATGACGCCAATGCCGGGGGCTGGGCTGGCAACAAGGCGGCGGCTATCCGCCTGCAATGCAGCGTTGCCTTGATCCCGTCGTCACCTCGCGTGCCGCGCTGTTAACACCTCGCTGCCTAAGTTGATCTGCACATTCGCAATGATGGAGACGAGCATGAACGTGCCGTACCAGATTCCGGGCCGCGCACCGGACGAAGACCGCAGCCAGAACGTATCCAACTATTGGCGCGAGCGCTTCACCGAAGAACCGTATTACACCGAAGGCGACCGTTACGAAGATTACGAGGGCGCCTATCTGGCCGGGCACGAAGCGCGAATTCGCGAAAATGCCCGCGCCTATGATCAGGTGGAAGCCGAACTGCACCGTGATTGGGAAGCCAAGCGCGGCACCGAAGGCCTGAGTTGGAGCAAGGCCCGTCATGCGGTCAAGCGTGCCTGGGAAAATGCAACCGACTTCGTCACCGGCGACAAGTCAAAACCGTAGACAGACACCGCCACCGTCGAGGTGGCGTTGTTTTTTGGCGTGTAAGAGCACTCCAGTGTCGGCGGCGCCACAGGTGAGTTGCACGTGGCGCCACCGGCCTCGATTGCATCGCATTGCAGGTGTCGTTTTGCACTGCTACTCCTGCGGGCAGATTCAGCACATATGCAGTGCATGAAATCTTTTTCTGCTCGGCAGCAAGATCGCCTTGAGAGCCTCTCGCCAGCGGCACCCGCAAGATGCTCAGTGAGCCAGCAATCGCAGAACGCAGCCCGGGTGTTGAAATTTCATCACACGAGCACACTTTATTGTTGCAACACAGGGGCACAAAGGCCGAACCAGCATTGGACAAGGCCGTGGGCTTTTAACCAAGCAACACCATGCATTCCCATGCGGACCGGATCGGCAGCGTGATCGCGCAACGCGGCATCCAGCCGGACGGCGACAACGCATACAGGTTTGTACCGCTGTCAGAACCGCTTTATGAACTATCCGTTCGTGAACAACGATGTGCGACGTGCCTGCCCTGCAGAGAGTGATCTGCGACAAGGGTGAGCCGCGCAGCGTCGTGTAAGGTAATAAAAACCCGACGCGGAACACGTTGCGGGAGGGCTGCAGCGTGACCGTCCCATCCCCTGGAGGACCTCATGTCTATCCGTCGTCTGCTTGCCCTGGCCTGCTCGGCCACCCTGTTTACCTCCGGCGCCGCGCTGGCCGCGCCTGCCGCCGCACCGGCAGCATCCATTCCCAAGGCGCAATGGCCGTTCCAGGCCGCCACCGTTGCCGATTTCGACGAGCCCTGGGCGATGACCTTCCTGCCCGATGGCACGCTGCTGGTCAGTGAAAAGCGCGGCGCGTTGATGCGGTTCGATCCAAAGACCAAGCGCAAGAGCGCGGTCACCGGCGTGCCTGCGGTCGCCTATGGCGGCCAGGGCGGATTTGGCGATGTGCTCGCACACCCGCGCTTTGCGAAAAACGGCCTGGTCTATGTGAGCTACGCCGAGCCGGGCCAGGGCGACACGCGCGGCGCGGCGGTTGCGCGTGCCAAGCTTACGCTGGATGCCACCGGTGGCGGCACCTTGTCCGGCCTGAAGGTGATCTGGCGACAGGAGCCCAAGGTTTCCGGCAACGGTCACTTCGGTCATCGGCTTGCGTTTGACTCGAACGGAAAGCTGTGGATCACTTCCAGCGAGCGGCAAAAGTTCGATCCTGCGCAGGACATGAAGGCCAATCTCGGCAAGCTGATCCGCCTCAACGACGACGGCAGCGTGCCGGCCGACAATCCGTTCGCCGCGCAGGGCGGTGTCGCTGCGCAGGTCTGGTCGCTGGGTCACCGCAATATCCTGGGCATCGCCTTCGACAGCAAGGGCCGCCTGTGGGAACACGAGATGGGCCCGGCCGGCGGCGATGAGCTCAACCTGATCCAGCGCGGTGCCAACTATGGCTATCCGATCGTTTCCAACGGCGATCATTACGACGGCACGCCGATCCCCGACCACAACACCCGCCCGGAGTTTGCCGCGCCCAAGATCAGCTGGACCCCGGTGATCTCGCCGGCCGGCTTTGTGATCTACAGCGGCAAGCAATTCCCCGCGTGGCGCGGCAACGGCTTCATCGGTGGCTTGTCATCGATGGCGCTGGTGCAGGTCTCGTTGGGCGACCAGCCGCGCGAGGTTGCCCGCTACGACATGGGCGCACGCATCCGCGAAGTGGAACAGGGACCGGACGGCGCCCTGTGGCTGCTGGAGGACGAAGCCAGCGGCAGCACCGGGCGCCTGCTCAAGTTGACCCCCAAGAGCAAGGCCGCAGTCGAAAACGACGCGTAAGCGTGGTGGGGTGCGGTCGTGCGACACGCACCGCGCGCATCCAGGACTGCCTTGCAGCATCACCAGCGCTCGCTGAGCGCTGGTGATGCCGGTGCAGGCGCGTACACCTGCGTCATCTGACGCGCCTCAGGCGTCCAGCAGCTCGAACGTGACCGCATCGCCGCTGATAGCCGATGCACAGACCCACACATCGAACAGGCCCGGCTCTGCGCCGAACACGCCCTTGTGATTGGTAAATGCCAGCGCATCGCGCGTCAGCGTAAATGCCACGTCCACGCTCTCGCCCGGCTGCAGCAATATCTTGCGGAAGCCCTTGAGCTCGCGCACCGGCCGCACCCGGCTAGCCACGCGATCGTGCACGTACAGCTGCACCACTTCCTCACCTGCCACCGCACCGGTGTTGGTCACCCGGGTGGTGATGGTCAGCGTGTCGTCCCAGCCCAGTTTCACGGTGCTCAGCTGCGGCTGCGCGTAGGCAAAGGTGGTGTAGCTCACGCCATGACCGAACGGATACAGCGGCTCATTGGGCATCTCGCGCCAGCGCGCCTTGTACTCGGACAACGTCGGCAACTCCGGGCGGCCGGTGCGCAGATGATTGTAGAAGTACGGCTGCTGGCCGGTCACCTGCGGAAAGCTGATCGGCAGCCGCGCCGACGGGTTGTAGTCGCCGAACAAGACATCGGCCACGGCGGTGCCGGTCTGGGTGCCCAGATACCAGGTCACGGCAATCGCATCGGCGTCGCGCACGGCACCGCTCAGCGCCAGCGCGCGGCCGTTGCGCAGCAATACCACCACCGGCGTACCGGTCGCGGCCACCGCTTCTGCCAGCGCCTGCTGCGCGGGCGGCAGGGTGATTTCGGTCCGCGACTGCGCCTCGCCGCTGAAACGCTGCGGCTCGCCCAGCGCCAGCACCACCACGTCGGCAGCCTGTGCGGCGTCGATGGCGGCGGAAATGCCACCCGGCAGTGCTTCTTCCAGGCCGCAGCCCGCCACTACGCTCAGATCTTCGGTGCCGACCACCGCACGCACGCCCTGCTCCAGCGTCACGTAGCGTTCCTTGTCGCCGAACAGGGTCCAGCAGCCCTCGATGTTTTCGCGGTCCTGCACGAACGGGCCGATCAACGCGATGCGCTGCCCGCTCTTCTTCAGCGGCAGCACCGCGCCTTCGTTCTTGAGCAACACGATCGAGCGGCGCGCCGCATCGCGCGACAGTGCGTCGTGCGCCGGCAGATGCGTCGTATCGGCTTCGCGCGCCGGGTCCAGCGAGCGGTACGGATTGTCGAACAAGCCGATCGCTTCTTTCAGCTGCAGGATGCGTCGCACGCTGGCGTCCAGGGTCGCCATCGGCACCTCGCCGCTGTCCACCAGCGACGGCAGATGCGCGGCATAAAACCCGCTCTGCATGCTCAGGTCCAGCCCGGCCAGGAACGCCTTCTTGGTCGCATCGCGCTCATCGGCGGCGTAGCCGTGCGCGATCAGTTCCATGTCGGCGGTGTAATCGGAAATCACCACGCCGGGAAACTGCCACTCGCCGCGCAGGATCTCGGTCAGCAACTCGTGGTTGGCGCTGGCCGGCACGCCATTGATGTCGTTGAAGGACGACATCACGGTCAATGCGCCGGCATCGAAGGCCGCCTTGAACGGCGGCAGATGCACATCGCGCAGGGTCTGCGGCGCAATATCGACGGTGTTGTATTCCATGCCTGCGGCCACTGCGCCATAGGCGGCAAAGTGCTTGGGCGTGGCCAGCAACGCATCGTCGGCAGTGAGGTCGCTGCCCTGAAAACCGCGCACGCGCGCGGCGGCAAACGCCGCGCCCAGCACCACGTCTTCGCCGGCACCTTCGGCACCGCGGCCCCAGCGCTGGTCGCGCGCGATGTCCACGGCCGGCGCGTAGGTCCAGTGCAGGCCGGCGGCGGTCGCCTCGATCGCGGTGGCGCGCGCGGTGCGCTCGGCCAGCTCCGGCTCGAAGCTGGCTGCCTCGCCCAGCGGGATCGGGAACACCGTGCGCATGCCGTGGATCACGTCCGCCGCCAGGATCACCGGGATGCCCAGCCGGCTTTCTTCCACGGCGACTTTCTGGATCTGCACGCCCAGGGCGGCGCCCACGCCATTGAACAGCGAGCCGACCCGGCCCTCGCGCACCTGCTGCAATACCTCGTCGGCATTGCGCACATTGGCCTCGGGATTCACGTCCGGCGCAAACGGCCGCACCATGTCGGCGAACACACCCAACTGTCCGACCTTCTCTTCGACGGTCATCCGGGCAATCAGGGTTTCGATGCGATCAGCAGCCATGAGATCCTTGAGAAAACGTTTACATGGCCGGCAATTCTAGCCTGACGCGACTGCGGGGGGGCAAGTTTTGCAGGCCGGGATTCGAGATTCGGGATTTGTAGAGGCCGGTTGTACGGCATGTTGCCCGCCGGAGCGGCAACGGCGCAGCGCCTGGTCCGCCGCAACCTTCGATACTCCGGGATCCAGGCATGCAAGCCAGGCGGGCGGTTCGCGACACTCAGGCGGCGCGTCCCCGCTCGATGATCACGCCCACTGCCTGCGCGCCACGCACAGCACCGGGCTTGCTCAGCTTCAGCCGCAGCCACTGCACGCCGAATTCGTCCAGCACGATCGCCGCGCAGCGCTCGGCCAGGGTTTCGACCAGCCCGAAATCCGACGCCTGCACGAACTCGATCAGCCGCTTGCTCACCGCCTTGTAGTTCAGCGTGTCGGCGATGTCGTCGCTGGCGGCCGGGATGCGGTTGTCGAACCCCATCTCCAGATCGAACCGCAGCGTCTGGCGGATGCGCCGCTCCCAATCGTAGATGCCGATCAGCGCATCGATGTCGAGACCTTCAATAAACACTTTATCCATGGGAATCGGGAGTCGGGAATGGAGAATGGGGAGAGCAAGGGCAACAACACACGATACGGACAGGATCGGAGTAACGCTCTTCCTATTCCCGATTCCCCATTCCCGATTCCGCCGCCGCCAACAGCGGCAAGCTCGCCATATCCCAACGCGGCGTCACATGCACCGCCGCGTCGGCGCGTTCGCCGGCCTCCAGGCGCAGCGCGCCGGCGAAGGCGATCATGGCGCCGTTGTCGGTGCACAAGGCCGGACGCGGGAAGCAGACCCTGCCCCCACGGCGCTGCGCGGCCTCCTGCAGCTGCGCACGCAGGCGCTTGTTGGCGCCCACCCCGCCGGCCACCACCAGGGTGTCGCAGCCGGCCGCATCCAGCGCGCGCAGGCATTTGATGGCCAGCGTCTCCACCACCGCGTCCTCGAAGCCGCGCGCGATGTCCGCCCGGGTAGTGTCTGACTGGTCGCTGTTTCGCCAGGCCAGCAGCACCTGGGTCTTGAGTCCGCTGAAACTGAAATCCAGCCCGGGCCGGTCGGTCATCGGCCGCGCAAACCTGTAGCGCCCCGGCGTGCCGGTTTCGGCCAGCGCCGCCAGCTGCGGGCCACCGGGATACGGCAGACCCATCATCTTGGCGGTCTTGTCGAAGGCCTCGCCAGCCGCATCGTCCAGCGTCTCGCCCAGCACTTCGTAGCTGCCCAGCGCCTTCACCGACACCAATTGGGTATGCCCGCCCGACACCAGCAAGGCCACGAACGGCGGCTGCGGGGGGTCGTCTTCCATCAGCGGCGCCAGCAGATGACCTTCCATGTGATGCACGCCGATCGCCGGCACGTCCAGCGCCCAGGCCAGCGACCGCGCCACCCCGGCACCGACCAGCAGCGCGCCGACCAGCCCGGGTCCGGCCGTGTAGGCCACGCCGTCCAGTTCGTCGATCCGCAGCCCGGCCTCGCCCAGGGTCTGGCGGATCAGCGGCAGCAGCTTGCGCACGTGGTCGCGGCTGGCCAGCTCGGGCACCACGCCGCCATACTCGGCATGCAGCGCAATCTGGCTGTAGACCGCGTGGGCGCGCAGCGCCGGCACGCCGGACAAGGCCGTGTCATAGACCGCCACGCCGGTCTCATCGCACGATGATTCGATCCCAAGGACTTTCACGGCAACTCGGCAGACAAGGAACAGGCCCGTATTTTCGCAGCTTTTGGATTGCGCAGATGCGCCGACCCGCAGGTGCGCAGAGCATGCGTCGCTGCCGGGAAACGCGCGCCGACGCACGCTCTGCTGCACCGTTCCCGGCAATTTTCACCCGGGGCTTGCAGGCCGCTTGCAAGTCGTTATAATGCGCGGCTCGCCGGGGCAACCCGGAAATTCCGTCACGCGAGTCCGCTCGCACCCGCCCGGGGCTCCCGGACGGAAATCCCACTTCTGGAGAACACATGCCCAGCGTTAAAGTCCGCGAGAACGAGCCCTTCGAATTTGCGCTCCGCCGTTTCAAGCGCACCTGCGAAAAGGCCGGCGTGCTGGCCGAGACCCGCAAGCGCGAGTTCTATGAAAAGCCGACCCAGGAGCGTAAGCGCAAGGCTGCCGCTGCCGTGAAGCGTCAGCTGCGTCGTTCCTCGCGCGACGTCACCAAGCGCCAGCGCTTGTACTGATCGAACGCGGTTCCTTGCCGCCGGGCATGCGCTGTAGGCGCGGCCCAGCGGGATTGAACCCAAGAGCCGGCACGCGCAAGCGTCGCCGGCTTTTTGTATTGGCCTGCGGCCGTCCCGCCAGGTACTCGGCGCGGGACGCCGCCGCCCCATTCCCTCTATGCCGACGCAGGCGCCCGACAGCGCGCGTCGACACCTCTCCTCACCTGCCACCCAGGAGTCACCCCATGCCCCTCAAGCAGCAGCTCACCGATGACATGAAGGCCGCGATGAAGTCCGGCGACAAGCACAGCCTGGGCGTGATCCGGCTGATCAACGCCGCGATCAAGCAGAAGGAAGTGGACGAGCGCATCGAGATGGACGATGCCGCCGTCATCGCCGTGCTCGACAAGATGGTCAAACAGCGCAAGGACTCGGTCACCCAATACGAAGGCGCCGCGCGCGAAGACCTGGCGCAGATCGAGCGCGAGGAAATCGTGGTGATCGAGCGTTACCTGCCGGCCAAGATGGGCGAAGCCGAGATCGTGGCGGCCATCCAGGCCGCCATCGCCGAAACCGGCGCCAGCAGCCCGGCCGATATCGGCAAGCTGATGGGTGCGCTCAAGCCCAAGCTCGCCGGACAGGCCGACATGGGTCTGGTCTCCACGCTGGTCAAGCAACAGCTGGCCGGCTGAGCCATGCCGTGTCGTGGTCGTTCGGCCGCGACACGGCACGATCGCCGCGACACTCGCCGGGCGGTTGCAGGGTGCGCCTGCAATTGATGCGCAAGGCGTGATGCGCAGTGCACCTCTGCAGCTGATGCACGCGCCGTTGTAGCTGAGTGCCGGCAACCTGCGCGCAGTCCACCGGCAGGCACAGCGCAGTGTTGCCCCGCGGCAACGTGCAGCGTTGCGCGCAGATCGCGTGCAGATTCCCTCACGGCTCATCCAGAGCCGCCCCATCGCGACAGTGCAGGCGCAGTGCAGCGGATCGAACCGCCGTCTGCGCGCGCCACAGCCGCGACGTGCAACAGGCAGGTTGCGGGCATGCTTGCATACGCACACAGCAACGCCACTGCCGGCGCTTTCACCAGACCTTCGATAGTGCCCTGCTAGAACGGGTCGCCAGCGCAGACGCGGGCGAGGCATGCCGCACCCGGGACTGCCTGACGACCTCTGTGCGCATGACCGTCTGCCTCAAGGACCCTCGCCGGTGACGAAGCTCTCGACCGAACACCTGCAGAAACATCTGGGCCGCCTGCAACGCAGTCTGCCGATGGCGCTGCTCAATCGCTTTCTCGAAATCGACGTGATGACGCAGGCCGCGTCGCTGTCGTTCTATGCCTTGTTGTCGCTGGCACCGCTGCTGGTGCTGCTGTTGTGGCTGACCGCATCGCTGTATCCGCCGGCGCAGGAAGCACTGGTGCAGCAGATCGCGCAATTGGCCGGCGGCAGCGCCGCCGAAGTGGCCGATACGGTGATCCGCAACGCCACCGATCAACCCGGGGTCGGATCGTTGGCGGGTCTGTGGAGCACGCTGTTGCTGTTCGTCGGTGCAACTGCGGTATTCGCGCAGCTGCAGAACGCCCTGAACCTGATCTTCCGTACCGACAAGCAGCGCCTGGAAGGGCTCATGGCGTGGCTGAAGAAGCGCGTCTTTTCGTTCGGCGTGATCCTGGCGCTGGGCTTCCTGTTGATCGTGTCGATGATTGCGACCACCGCATTGCAGGTGGTGTTCGCGCGGCTGCCCTCGGTGCTGCCTGCGGTGGGGTATGTCACCACGCTGGCGCTGTACTCGCTGGCCTTTGCGTTCCTGTATCGCTACCTGCCCGATCGCACCGTGAACTGGCGACAGGCCTTTGTCGGTGGCGTCATCACGGCCTTGTTGTTTGCGCTGGGCCGCTATGCCATCGGCGTGTACATCGCCAAGGCCGCGCCCGGCAGCGCCTACGGGTCGATGGGCACGCTGGTGATCCTGCTGGTGTGGATGTACTACGCCTCGGTGGTGTTCTTCGTCGGCGCATTGCTGACCGCGGTGATCGACGAGCGCGTGCGCTCGCATCGCAAGCTGCGCGAGGCCGGGGTCGACCCGGAGCATCCGCCGCAGGTCATTGCAACGCCCGATGCCGTGGTGCCGCCGAACCCGCCACAGGCAGCGGCGCGCCCCTGAGACCGCGCCGCACGCTGCCTCACGCCTGACTGCTGCGCCACCGGTAGACCGCTGGCGCCAGCCGGTGCCAGCGGCTGGGATATCCTAGCGGGATGGCCCGCATCCCCGACGCATTCATCGACGAACTGCTCGCACGCACCGACATCGTCGAGGTGGTGGGCGGCCGGGTGCCGCTCAAGCGCCAGGGCAAGGAATACTCGGCGCGCTGCCCGTTCCATGACGAGCGCTCGGCTTCGTTCACGGTCTCGCCCACCAAGCAGTTCTACCACTGCTTCGGCTGCGGCGCGCACGGCACCGCCATTAGTTTTCTGATGAATTACGACCGCCTCGAGTTTCTCGATGCGGTCGACGAGCTGGCCAAGCGTGCCGGCATGGACATCCCGCGCGACACCCAGCAGCGCACGCCGCAACAGCAGGACGACAGCCGCGAGCTGTATTCGGCACTGGAAGCGGCCACCAAGTTCTTTCAGCGCCAGCTCGAAGGCAACGACCGCGCCCGCGACTACCTGGACGGGCGCGGCGTGGATGCCGACAACCAGGCACGCTTCCAGATCGGCTACGCTCCCGACGGCTACAGCGCCTTGAAGGACACCCTGGGCACCGATGCGCGCCGCATGAGCGTGCTCGAACGCGCCGGGCTGTTTTCCAAGAACGATCGCGGCCACGTCTACGACAAGTTCCGCGACCGGGTGATGTTCCCGATCTTCGACCGCCGCGGCCGCGTGATCGCCTTCGGCGGCCGCATCATGGGCGCGCCGGCCGACGGCCGCGACCCGGGCCCGAAGTACCTCAACTCGCCGGAAACCGCACTATTCCACAAGGGCCGCGAGCTGTATGGCCTGTGGCAGGTGCGCCAGGCCAACCAGAAGATCGAACGGCTGATCGTGGTCGAGGGCTACATGGACGTGGTCTCGCTGTTCCAGTTCGGCGTCACCCAGGCGGTGGCCACGCTGGGTACGGCGACCACGCCCGAACATGCCGAGCTGCTGTTCCGCAACGCGCCGGATGTGTACTTCTGTTTCGACGGCGACAACGCCGGGCGCAAGGCTGGCTGGCGTGCGCTCGAATCGGTGCTGCCGCGCATGAAGGACGGCCGCCAGGCGTTCTTCCTGTTCCTGCCCGATGGCGAAGACCCCGACACCATCGTGCGCAAGGAAGGCGCGCAGGCCTTCGATCAGCGCCTGAAACAGGCCACCCCGCTGTCGCAGTTCTTCTTCGACGAGATGTCGCGCGAGATCAACCTGCACACGCTGGACGGCAAGGCACGCCTGGCCGAACGCGCACGTCCGATGCTGGCGCAGATCCCGGAAGGTGCGTTCGGCGATCTGATGAAGCAGGAACTGGCGCGCATGACCGGCGTCGGCGCGAGCACCGCTGCGCAACAGTCCCCGGCCAAAGCGCGGCCACCCGCGCGTATGGTGGCCCCCACGCAGAAGCGTAGCCTGGTGCGTGCATCGATCGCGATCCTGCTGCAACAACCGTCGCTGGCGATGAGCCTGGAAGGCGACCACGATTTTTCCGGCCTGCGCCTGCCCGGCATCGAGTTGTTGATGGAGCTGCTGGCGCTGGTGCGGCAACGCCCGGAAATCAGCACCGGAGCGCTGCTGGAGCATTTCACCGACCGCGACGAGCTGCCGGCCCTGCAGAAACTGGCCGCGCAGGAGCTGCCCGGCGACGAGCACAGCTGGGCGATCGAACTGCACGACGTCGTTGCCCAGCTCGACAAGCAATTGCTGCGTCAGCGGGTGGAAGAACTGCAGGCCAAACAGCGCGCGCAAGGCCTGGACCACACCGATAAATACGAAATGCGCGAGTTGCTCAAGGCGCTCGCCGCACTGTGATGTCGTGGCTGCCGGCGTCGTGGCAGGGGACGCAGGGCGCATCACTGCACTGGCGCGCGCAGACGATGGTGACACGGCGGCACAGGCTGCGCCCGCACGCGTCGTAGAATGGCCCGCTCCAGGCGCGTGATCGCGCGACACCTCCCACCTCGATGAAGAAGCTGCTGGCGCGGTTGCGCATTGATCCGTTCACCCTCGCGCTGCTGTGCACGGTCACGCTCGCCTCGTTCCTCCCGGTCTCGGGCACGGCCGCGGCGGTCATGGACGATGTCACCGATGTGGCCATCGCCGCGCTGTTCTTCCTGCATGGCGCGCGGTTGTCGCGCGAAGCGGTCAAGGCCGGCGCGCTGCACTGGCGGCTGCATCTGGTGATCCTGGCCTGCACGTTTGTGCTGTTTCCGCTACTGGGGCTGCTGTTCAAGCCGTTGGCACATCTTGTGCTGACGCCGGAGCTGTACATCGGCGTGCTGTTCCTGTGCGCGTTGCCGTCCACGGTGCAATCGTCGATCGCCTTCACCTCGATGGCGCGCGGCAACGTGCCCGCCGCGGTCTGTGCGGCCTCGCTGTCCAGCCTGCTGGGCGTGTTCTTCACTCCGCTGCTGATGGGCGCGCTGGTCGGCAGCCAAGGGGCCATGGCGCATCCCGCCGAAGCCATCGGCAAGATCCTGCTGCAGTTGCTGGTGCCGTTTCTGGCCGGCCATTTCCTGCGCCCGTGGATCGGTGGCTGGGTCGAGCGGCATCGCGCCCTACTGCGCTACACAGATCAGGGCACCATCCTGCTGGTGGTCTACACCGCCTTCAGTGCATCGGTGAATGAAGGCCTGTGGCAGAAGACTCCGCTACCGGCATTGCTCGCCGTCCTGGGCGCCGCCGCGCTGCTGCTGGCGGTGGCGATGCTGTCGATCACCTTCATCGCACGGCGCCTGCGCTTCAACCGCGCGGACGAAATCGCCATCGTCTTCTGCGGCTCGAAAAAGAGCCTGGCCACCGGCGTACCGATGGCCAAGGTGATGTTCGCCGGTGGCGGGCTGGGCGCGATCGTGCTGCCGATCATGCTGTATCACCAGGTGCAGCTGATCGTGTGCGCCTTCGTGGCAGCGCGCTATGCGCGTACCGCGCCGGATGCCGCGCAGGGCCAGGCCGGCCATCATTGAGGATGGTGGGCGCGGCCCACTGCGCATTGCATGACACCGGTTCGCCTGGCCGGCTGCTGCCGGTTGTCAGCACAGATACAACGGTTATGACGCCCACGCGCCAGCGTGCGCTAGCGTAGGCGATCGACATTTGCCAACCCCACGGTGACTGCCATGACGTTGTCGTTCCGACGCCCTTCCCCGCGCGCGACCGCGCTGCTGGCAGCACTGGCGCTCCTGGCCGGCTGCAACAAGCCCGCGCCCCCGGCGGCACCGGCGACAGCGCCCAAGGCAGCCACAACGCCTGTTCCCGCGTCCAGCATCGCCTGGCGCGAGGGCGACGTGGACGATGCCTTCGCCGAGGCCAAGGACAGCGGCAAGCCGGTCCTGCTGTACTGGGGCGCAGCCTGGTGCCCGCCCTGCAACCGCCTCAAGGCCACCTTGTTCAAGGACCCGGCGTTCATTGCGCGTACCCAGCAATTCGTTGCCGTGCACCTGGATGGCGATTCGGAAGGCGCGCAGGCCTGGGGCGAGCGTTTCGGCATCAAGGGCTATCCCACCATCATCGTGCTGCGCCCGGACCGCAGCGAGATCACCCGCCTGGCCGGCGACGCCGACACTGCCCGCCTGGTCGACGTATTGCGCGTGGCTGCACGCAGCACCAGCACCGCCAGACAGCTGCTGGACACCGCCCTGCATGCGCCACAGACCCTGACTCCAGACGACTGGTCGGTGCTCGGCAACTACGCCTGGGGCACCGACGACCGTCTGCTCAAGCGCGAGGAGGCAGCGGACGTGCTGACCCGGCTGTCCAAGGTGGCGCCACAGCCGGCGTTGCAGCGCAGCTTTGCGCTGGCGGCACTCACTGCCGCCAAGGACCCGCCCGCCCCCGCTCCGGGCTATCGCACGTTGCTCGAGTCGGTGCTGGCCGATCCGGCAGAGGTGCGCGCCAATCTCGGCACGCTGAACTACATGCCGGCACGCCTGGTCGCTGCCGCCAGCGCCGATGCCGGCGAACGCGCCACCCTGTCCGCCGCGGTGGTCAACGCCCTGGACAAGGCCTACGCCGACCCCACGCTGCCGGTCTCCGACAGGCTCGGCACTGCCTTCGCACGCATCCAGTTGGCCCGCCTGGCGCAAGGCCAGCCAACCGAGACCGAGCCCAAAGATCCGCCGCCGCTTCCGCAGGAGCTGGTCGATAGCGTTCGCCAGCGCGTGCAGTGGGCCAGCGAAACCGCCAGGACCGATGAAGAACGTCAGTCCACCATCAGCACGGCTGCGGCCCTGTTGAGCGAGGTGGGCGACCACAACGGCGCCGAGCACCTGCTGCTGGCAGAACTCTCGCGGACCCGGACGCCGTACTACTACATGCCCGAACTGGCAGATCTGGCCGAACACCGTGGCGACAAGAAAACCGCGCTGGAATGGCTCAGGAAGGCCTACGAGGGCGCGCAGGGCCCGGCCACCCGCGTGCAATGGGGCGTGCTGTATGTCGATGGCCTGATCCGGCTCAGCCCGGACGACACGGCAGCCATCGAGACCGCCGCCACGCAGGTGATCGGCGAGCTGGCCGGGCAACCGGACGGCTACCGCCAACGGACCCGGCAACGGTTCGACACGCTCGCTGCTGCCCTGAAAGGCTGGAGCAAGCAGCATCGCCGGGACGGCAGCGCGGTCCTGGCCAGGTTGCAGAAGAAGATGCAGTCCAGCTGCGACAGCAAGAATGCCAGCGACTGCGCCGGCTGGCTGAGCTGAGAGCAGATGCCTGCAACCGCCTGCTGCCTGCCGCAGGCAGGCTGCAGGCCTGCGCAAGCCCTTTAGCGCACCCAGGGCAGCAGCAGGTGATCAACCATCAGAAAGGCGAACAGCGCCATCAGATAGACGATGGAATACCCGAACATCTTCATCGAAAACAGCTCGTCCGGTGGGTCCAGCATGCGCCACGCATACCAGAGGAACACCGCGTTGAGCACCACCGCCCCGCCGAGATAGAACACCCCGCTCATGCCCACCGCCACCGGTAGCAGGGTCACGATGGCCAGCAGCACCGTGTAGACCAGGATCTGCTTGCGCGTGTGCGGCACGCCGTGGGTCACCGGCAACATCGGAATCGCGGCCTTGGCGTAATCGGCGCGCCGGAAGATCGCCAGCGCCCAGAAATGCGGCGGCGTCCAGATGAAGATGATCAGTACCAGCAACGCGGAGTTGATCCAGTCGGCGCTGGTCGGCAGCCCGGTCACCGCCGCCCAGCCCAGCATCGGCGGCGTGGCACCCGCCAGCCCACCGATCACGATGTTCTGCGAGGTCGCCCGCTTCAGGTAGACGGTGTAGATCACCGCGTAACCGATCATCGACGCAAACGTCAGCACCGCGGTGATCACATTCACCCAGACCACCAGAATGGTCATGGAGATCACGATCAGCACGCCGGCAAAGACCAGCACCTGCCACGGCCGCACCTTGCCCACCACCAGCGGCCGCCACGAGGTGCGCGCCATCTGTGCATCGATCTTGGCATCGAGCAACTGATTGATCGCCGCTGCCGCCGAGGCGGCAAGCCAGATGCCCAGAAAACCCAGCGTTCCGGCACGCACTTGCGCCCAGGTGGGCAGGCCGGGAACGGCCAGGAACATGCCGACCAACGCGGTGAACACGATCAGTGCCACCACCTTTGGCTTGGTCAGATCCCAGTAATCGCGTGCACTGACAGCCATGCTCACTCCGGCGCGCGCAGCCGCGCCAGCAGCGACACCAGCACGAACAGCAAGGCCACCGCGCCGCCGTTGTGCAGCACCGACACTTCCAGCGGCAGCGCCAGCTTGACGTTGAGCATGCCCAGCGTCACCTGCACGGCCACCAGCACCGCCAGCGCGCTGGCCCACACCCGCATCCCCGGCGAGCGCGACAGACGCCACGCCAGCCACCACAGGTACAGCGCGGTCGCAATCGCCCACAGCCGGTGCGCCATCTGGATGGCGATCCGCGCCGCGCCATCGAGCACGCCGCCTTCGTAATCCACGCCGATGCCGCGCCACAGCGTGAAGCCCTCGCGGAAGTCATGTGGTGGCCACCACTGGCTGACGCAGCGCGGGAAGTTGTCGGCCGACCAGCTGCCGCCACCGCAGGCCAGCGCCGCATAGTTGGCACTGACCCAGCCGCCCAGCGCGATCTGCAGGCCCAGCACTGCCACACCCAGGCGCAGCAGCCATTTCAAGCGCGACGCGTCGGCCAACGTGATCGGCAGGTGCGTTGCGCGCCACGCCATCCACACCAGCAGCGAAAACATCAGCATGCCGCCGAGCAGATGGCCCATCACCACGATGGGCTTGAGCAGCAAGGTCACCGTCCACATGCCCAGCAGCGCCTGGAAGATCACCACCGCCAGCGTCAGCACGGCCGCGCGCGCCAGATCGATATTGCTCCAGCGCAGGGCCGCCAGCAGCAGGATCGCCTCACCGGCAATCGCCACGCCCATCGCCGGGATGTGCCAGCCGGACATGTACAACGGGATCGACAGCGCCACCAGCACCGCGGCCGAGACCACCTGGGCGATGCCCATGCGACGTCGGCGCGCGGCCAGCAGCGACAGCACCAGCACCTCCACACCCAGCGCACCGGCCAGGAAGCGGTGCACCTGCTCACGCCAGGCCTTGTGCGATTCCAGCGGGCGGATCTTGCTGGCCACGTGGGTGTTGGCTTCGTCGGTGGTCTGCGGCCAGGTCACGCGGCCGTAGCAGGTCGGCCAGTCCGGGCAACTCATGCCGGCATCGGACAGGCGCACGAACGACCCGAACAGGATCGTGCTCGCAGTGAACAACGCCGCCAGCCAGGCCATGCGGTGGAAGTGGCGGAACAACGCCGGTGGCGCAAACAGATTCATCGGGCTCACATCAGTTTCAGCAGCTTGACCAGATCCGCGCGCAAGCCGGCCGGGGCGAACCCGGGGGCGTAGCGCAGGATCACGAAGCCATTGGGGTCGATCACATACACCGGCACGCCGGCGGCATCGTTGGCGCGCGGCAGCGCTTGCCGCAAGTGCGCGTCGTCGCGCAGTACACGCAGGGCGGGCATCGGCGGCAGGCCAGCCGGTGGCGCGCCGATCCACAGCACCTCCACCTTGTCGGCGCGATGCCCGAGCAATTGCCACACCTTGTCCAGCTCGGCGGCCAGCGCCACGCAGCGCTGCGCACAGTCTGCCGGTGGCGCAAGCGCAATCCGCCAGATGCGCTCGCCCGGCGCCCACAGGTACGGCTGCCCGTCCGCACGCAACGGCGTCATCGCCCGCAGGTCGGCAGGCGGATGCAGCAGTTCGCCATTGTTGCGCATCGCCGCTGGCTGCCAACCGGAGAAGCGCAGCACGCCGGCCAGCAACATCGAGCCGAAGAACAGCACTGCCAGCGCAATCAGCATCCTGCGGCCGCGTTTGACCGAGTGCGGCGTGGCCGATGTGGAAGAGGTCATGGCGGCGATTTTCTCATGCCGCAGGCGTCAGTGCCCGCGCCGACGGCGGCGTCGCGCACGCCATGTCAGCAGCGTGGCCGTGGCCAGCACGGCAGCCGCCAACCCGAACCATTGCACCGCGTAACCCAAGTGCCGCGCGGGTGGCAGCGTGTTTGGCAGCACATCCAGATCGCGCACGTAGCCCACCGGCAACGCCGGATCCAGGCGCAGGACCTGCGACGAAATGTCGCGCCTGCCCAACGCATCGCGCAGCGCCTGCGTATCCAGGCGCGTGGCCAGCCAGGTGTGCGCTGTCGCGGCGGGCGCCATTGCAGGACCGATGGCCAGGCCCGCCGATGGGGGCGCGCTCAACAGACCCTGCACTGCCTGCACACCCTCATGTGCCGCGATGGGCGGCAACTGCCGATCGGGCGGCAGCGGCAGCCAGCCCAGATCGACCAGCAGCGTGCTGGCGGTGCCCTCTACGGCGGCCAGCTGATAGACGCGCAGGCCGGCACGCCCCGCATGTAACTGGTTGTCCAGCAACACCTGCGCCGGCAAAAACCGCACCCGACCGCTTACCCAGCACAACCCGGGCTGAGCCTGCACGGCCTGGCGCAGGGTCAGCGGCCTTTCGCGTACATGCGCGGCGCGTTCCAGCAGTGCTTCCTTGCCGTGCATGCGGTGCAGCTGCCACTGCCCGAGCGCTGCGAACCCGGCACTCAGCAGCAGCGCCAGCACCCACCCGATCACGGCGGTGTGCTTGCGCGTCATGACAAGCGGCGCAAAAAGGCGTGCAATGCCCCCACCACGCCGACGACTCCCGGGGCTGCTGTGAACGATTCGCTCAAGACGCTGCTGATTGTCGCCTTCCTGATCGTGATCCTGTGGAACCTGGGTGCCGGTCTCTACTACCTGTTGACCGACCGCGGCCAGACCAAGCGCACTGTCAACGCACTCACCTGGCGCATCGGCTTATCGGTCGCGTTGATCGTCATCGTGATCATCGGCATCTACACCGGCTGGATCAAGCCGCATGGCATCGGCCGCTGACGCGGCCGACGGGATTGGGGATTCGGAATTGGGGATTCGTAAGGGCAAAAACGGATCGCGCTTGCAGATTGCTTTTGCGAATCCCGAATCACCAATCCCGAATCCCCGCCCTCAAAGTACATACACGAACAGGAACAGCGCCAGCCACACCACGTCGACGAAGTGCCAGTACCAGGCAGCCGCTTCGAATGCGAAATGGTTGTCGCGGCTGAAGTGTCCCTTGGCAGCGCGTAGCCACATCACCGCCAGCATGATCGTGCCCAGCAACACGTGCATGCCATGGAAGCCGGTGAGCATGAAGAAGGTCGAGCCGTAGATGCCCGATCCCAGCGTGAGATTGAGTTCGGTATAGGCGTGGATGTATTCCTCGGCCTGCAGGAACAGGAACACGCAGCCCAGCAGCACGGTAAGGCCCAGCCACAGCAACAGCGCCCCACGTCGCCCGCCCTTGAGTGCGTGATGGGCGATGGTCAAGGTCACGCCGGAGCTCAGCAGGATCAGTGTATTGATCAGCGGCAGGCCCCAGGCGGGAATGGTCTGGAATTGCCCGCCGATCGTGCCCGGGCCATTGGTCGGCCACGCAGCGGAGTAGCCGTTCCACAACAGCTCGTTGGTCATCACGCCATCGCCTTCGCCACCCAACCAGGGCAGCGTCAGCACGCGTGTGTAGAACAAGGCGCCGAAGAAGGCGCCAAAGAACATCACCTCGGAAAAAATGAACCACACCATCCCCATGCGGAACGAGCCGTCCACCTGGCGGTTGTAATTGCCGGCGTTGGACTCGCGAATGACATCGCCAAACCACATGAACAAGGTCGCCAGCAACATCGTCATGCCGGCGAAAAAGGTCCAGCGCCCCCAGGCCGCATCGTTGAGCCAGCTGGCCACGCCAATCATCATCACGAACATCGCAATCGAGCCGACAAAGGGCCATTTGCTTTGCGTCGGGACGAAATACGCATCGGCGTTGGGACTGTGATCGGCCATGGCGTTGCTTCCGTGTCGTGGAGCGGTGGATGAAGGTTACGGCGCCGCGCGCGGCGCGCCGGATGCACCGCCGCCCGGCAATTGCGAAGTCAGCGCGTCGTTGCGGTAGAACGTGTACGACAAGGTGATCGTGGTGACTTCCGGCGGCAACGCAGGGTCGACGATGAACCGCAGCGGCATGTCGCGCGTTTCACCGGCCTGCAGGGTTTGCGCGGTAAAGCAGAAACATTCGGTCTTGTTGAAATACCCGGAAGCACGTGCAGGCGCCACCGACGGCACCGCGCTGCCGACCACCGCCCGCTTGCTGTCGTTGCGCGCGAAATACAACGCCTCGTTGAGTTCGCCGGGCACCACATCCATCGTCATCTGCTCGGGATGGAAGGTCCAGGGCAACTTCGAATTGACCCCCGCATCGAACTCCACGCGCACCGTGCGCCTGCCCGGCACCGCGACTGCACCACCTGCGCCAGCAGCACTCGCGCGTGTACTGCCCGGCGCACGCTCCATGCGGATCCCGAACACCTTCTCGCAGGCGATGCGGTACAGCGGCACCAACGAAAAGGTCAGCACGAACACGGCCAACACCACGCCCAGCAGCTTGAACAAGCCTGACGTCGGTGCAGGTGCGGGCGCGCGTGCATTCACCGACCGATGACTCCCGAAGCGATGAAGCCTGCGTAGATCAACACCGCGATGATGCCTACCGTGATCGCCGTACGGCGCACAGCGCGGCGCTGCTGTGCCTGCCGTTCGGCTGCAGAGAGCAAACGCGCCACGGCCGCTGCCGGCGCGGACTCAGTGGCCGATGTCTTCATGCGCAAGATCTCCAGGCTTGATCACCGGCGGCACGGTGAAGGTATGCGCCGGCGCCGGCGATGGCACCGTCCATTCCAGCCCCTTGGCACCTTCCCACGCACGCGCATCGGCGCGGGCACCGCTGCGCAGCGAAGCGAACAAGATCGCCGCCATCAGGAACGGGGTGGCGAACATGCCGAACGCACCGATCGAGCTGACCAGGTTCCAGTCGGCAAACACCACGTTGTAATCGGGAATACGCCGCGGCATGCCGGCCAGGCCCAGGAAGTGCTGCGGGAAGAACAGCAGGTTGACGAAAATCATCGTCCACCAGAAATGCACCTTGGCCCAGGTCTCGTTGTACATCCGGCCGGTCCATTTCGGCCACCAGTAGTACACCGCCGCGATCAACGCGAACACCGCGCCGGTCACCAGCACGTAGTGGAAATGCGCGACCACGAAATAGGTGTCGTGATACTGGAAGTCGGCCGGCACGATTGCCAGCATCAGACCGGAGAACCCACCGATACTGAAGAGGATCACGAACGCCACTGCCCACAGCATCGGCGATTCGAACGTCAGCGAGCCCTTCCACATCGTGCTGACCCAGTTGAACACCTTCACTCCGGTCGGAATGGAGATCAGCATGGTGGCGAACATGAAATAGATCTCGCCGCCCAGCGGCATGCCCACCGTGAACATGTGGTGCGCCCACACGATGAAGCTCAGGAACGCGATCGCCGCAATCGCATACACCATCGCCTGGTACCCGAACAGCGGCTTGCGGCTGAAGGTGGGGATGATTTCGCTGACCACGCCGAACGCCGGCAGGATCATGATGTAGACCTCCGGGTGCCCGAAGAACCAGAAGATGTGCTGGTACATCACCGGGTCGCCGCCGCCGGCCGCGTTGAAGAAACTGGTGCCGAAGAACTTGTCGGTCAGCAACATGGTCACAGCACCGGCGAGTACAGGCATCACCGCAATCAGCAGGAAGGCGGTGATCAGCCAGGCCCAGCAGAAGATCGGCATCTTCAGCAGATCGATACCCGGCGCACGCATGTTGAGCACGGTGGCGATGATGTTGATCGCGCCCATGATCGAACTGACGCCGGCCACGTGGATCGCAAACACGCTGAAGGCCACGTTGTAGCCGCCCTGCAGCGACAGCGGCGGATACAAGGTCCAGCCACCGGCTGGCGCACCACCCGGCAAAAACAGCGTCAGCAACAGCAGGGTAAAGGCGACGGGCAGCAGCCAGAACGACCAGTTGTTCATGCGCGGCAGCGCCATGTCCGGTGCGCCGATCTGCAGCGGGATCATCCAGTTGGCCAGACCGACGAACGCCGGCATCACACCGCCGAAGATCATCACCAACGCATGCACGGTGGTCATCTGGTTGAAGAATTCCGGCTTGACGAACTGCAAGCCGGGCTGCATCAGTTCGGCGCGGATCACCACGCTCATCGCCGCGCCGATGATGAACATCACGAAGGAAAACAGCAGGTACAGCGTGCCGATGTCCTTGTGATTGGTCGAAAAGAACCAGCGCTCGACGAAGCCGGGCTGGTGGTGTCCGTGGTGATCGACTGCGGTATGCGCCATGACGGAACGACCTCTACGAAGCGGTGCGGTTGCGAGCGGTGTTAGAGAGCGGCGGTCGGTGCGGCAGGTTGCGCTGCCGGCGCTGCGGCAGGCGCGGCTTCACCAGCAGGTGCGGCCGCGGGTGCAGCGGGTGTCGGGGCACCCGCGGGCACGGGCGCTGCCGCGGGTGCGGTACCGGCAGCGCGGCGCGCCGCCAGCCAACGCTGGAATTCGGCCTTGGGCAATGCCTCGACCACGATGGGCATGAAGCCATGATCCTTGCCGCACAATTCGGCGCACTGGCCGCGATACACGCCCGGTTGCTCGATATTGGTCCAGGCCTCGTTGACGATGCCCGGGATCGCATCCTGCTTCCAGCCAAGCGCCGGCACCCACCAGGCATGAATCACGTCGTCGGCGGTGATGACAAAGCGGATCTTGGTGTTGACCGGCAGCACCAGCCGATTGTCGACATCCAGCAGGTAGTGCGGCTGCGAAGCGACTGTGGGCCGCTCGCCGCTCTGGCGGATGCGGTCCGACTCACGCGCCAGGCGGCTGGTGAATTCCACCCCCTGGCCCAGATATTCGTACTTCCACATCCACTGGTAACCGGTCACCTTGACGGTCATTTCCGATTCGCGGGTGTCGTACATCGCAATCAACTTGGCGGTCGCCGGCCACGCCATCGCAATCAGCACCAGCACCGGAATCACGGTCCACAGTACCTCGGCCTGCGTGTTGTGACTGAACTGCGCAGCGACGGCCCCTTTGGACTTGCGGAACTTGAACATCGCATAGCCCATGGCCGCGAACACCAGCGCGCCGATCACCACGCACACCCACAGCGCCACCATGTGCGCCTCGTAGGCCATGCGCGCAGTCTGGGTGACGCCGCGCCCCATATTGAGCTGCCACTCCTTTGGATCGGCCGACTGCGCCCACACGGCGGGTGCGCACGACAGCGCCGCCATCGCCAGGCCAAAGCGTGAATACGTCGACTTCCAGCTGCTGCGTTGCGTCATTGCCTAGACCCTTACGTCATCGGTGACGGCCATTGGCGGCCGCGAGCAAGCGTTTCAGCGTATCTGCCAGTTCCACACGTTCGGCCGGCCCGAGAAAACTTCCGATCTCGATCTGCCTGCCGCTGCTCACCAGCAGCACCCTGTCGTCGCGCTCCATGCATAGCCGCACCCAGTGCGGATGTGCCTGAAACGCTGGTGGCGCCTGTCCGGACGGAAACACCTCAACGGCGGTCTCCCCCACCCGGATCGCCTCTTCGCGCTCGCCACTTCGCCACAACTGACGTAGCGCCAGCGCCACCACACCACTGTGCAACAGGGCGAATACCGGCGCGAATGCATTGCCGGTCCACCACCCCAGGCCCGCAAACAACCACATCGTTCCTGCCAGCACCGCAAACAACATCACGAATTGCCTGGCCGACAGCGCCCGCGGAGGCCGCAACCGCAATTGCGTCCCGACCCCTTCGGACATCAACGGCAGTACTTCGATCATGGCAACACGCAGCGGGCTGCGGGAACAGCCCGATGGTAGACCCGCGCGAACGCATGCGGCAAGCATTTCCGGCGATCAAGAATTTGCTGCAGTGCAGCTAAAAACACGCGTAAATCAATCACTTCCGAAAACCCACGACGGCACAACCCAACGACGGGGCCTGCGGTCACAGCCAGTGGCGACCTGCACAAAACGGCGGGAAAGCTGCCGCTTCCACACAAGTGCGCACGCACCCTCGCTCTCTAGAATGGGCATGGATCTCCAGGCATCTTTCGCATGAACGCTCAGCTCGACCCGCTTGCCTCCGCCGCCGTTCCACATCCGCTGCTCGCCCCCGAATTGCCGGCCGCATCCGGCGCCTTGCGCGCCGCCATCACCGCTGCCTGGCTCAAGGACGAGGCCGAACACGTCCGCGAACTGCTCGACCAGGCGCGCCTGCCCGCCGCCGAGCAGGCCAAGGTGCAGGCGCTGGCCGCCGATCTGGTCACCCGCGTGCGTGCACGTGCGCAGGACCAGGGCGCGATCGAAGCCTTCATGCGGCAGTACGATCTCGGCAGCGAGGAAGGCGTGCTGCTCATGTGCGTCGCCGAAGCGCTGCTGCGCATTCCGGACCAGGAGACCGCAGACAAGCTGATCCGCGACAAGCTCGGCGATGCGGACTGGAAAAAGCACATGGGCGGCAGCGATTCGGTGCTGGTCAATGCTTCGACCTGGGGACTGATGCTGACCGGCAGGCTGGTGCAGCTCAACGACCTCACCCGCGCCGATGTGCCCGGCGCCTTCAAGCGCTTGATCGGCCGCGTCGGCGAGCCGGTGATCCGCCTGGCAGTGCGCCAGGCAATGAAGATCATGGGCCACCAGTTCGTCATGGGCCGCACCATCGGCGAGGCGCTGTCGCGTTCGCGCAAGGGCGACAACGCCGACTACCGCTATTCGTTCGACATGCTCGGC
This sequence comes from Xanthomonas sp. NCPPB 1068, assembly GCF_041479385.2. Lineage (NCBI taxonomy): Bacteria > Pseudomonadati > Pseudomonadota > Gammaproteobacteria > Lysobacterales > Lysobacteraceae > Xanthomonas > Xanthomonas sp. NCPPB 1068. Next base: position 4,360,546 of record NZ_CM192986.1, read on the forward strand.
GAAGGCGCGCTCACCATGAAGGATGCACAGCGCTACCTGCAGGCATATCGCGATGCCATCCATGCGATCGGCCGCAGCGGCAGCTTTGTCGGCACCGATGTGTTCGCTGCACCCAGCATCTCGATCAAGCTTTCCGCGCTCTACCCGCGCTACGAACACGCCAAGCGCGCGCGCGTCATGGCCGAACTGGTTCCAGGCGTGCTGGAACTCGCCCAGCTGGCCAAGTCCTACGGTATCGGCTACACCGTCGACGCCGAAGAGGCCGACCGTCTGGAGCTGTCGCTGGACATCATCGAAGCCACCTTCTCCGACCCGTCGCTGGAGGGCTGGGAAGGATATGGCCTGGCGGTGCAGGCGTATCAGAAACGCACGCCGTACACGATCGATTTCCTGGCCGACCTGGCGCGTCGCGTTGGCCGCCGCATCCCGGTACGGCTGGTCAAGGGCGCGTACTGGGATGCGGAGATCAAGCGCGCCCAGATTGAAGGCCATTCTGGCTACCCGGTGTTTACCCGCAAGCAGAACACCGACGTGTCCTACCTGGCCTGCGCACGTCGCATGTTTGCGCACAGCGATGCGCTGTACCCGATGTTCGCCACGCACAACGCGCAGACGATTGCCGCCGTGCGCGCCATTTCCGCCGGCAAGACCTACGAGCACCAGAAGCTGCACGGCATGGGCGACGACCTGTATGCCGAAGTGATCCCAGCCGATCGCCTGGGCCTGCCGTGCCGTGTGTACGCGCCGGTCGGCTCGCACGAGGATCTGCTGCCTTACCTGGTTCGTCGCCTGCTCGAGAACGGCGCGAACTCCAGCTTCGTCAATCGTATTACCGATGAGGACGTTGCCATCGAAGACCTGATCCGCGATCCGGTCGAGGCTGTCACGTCGTTTGCATCCATCCCGCATCCAAAGATCCCGCTGCCGACCGATCTGCTGCGCAGCCAGAACCAGAACAGGAAAAACTCCATGGGCGCCAACCTCGCCAACGACAACGATCTGCGGCAGCTGGCCGAGCAACTCAACGCCGCAATCAAGCCATGGACAGCCGCACCGCTGGTTCCAGGTGCGGTAATCAGCACGCCGCGCGAAGCCGTGCTCAATCCTGCAGATCGCCGCGAGACGGTGGGTCACTGGCAGCCAGCCGATGCGGCCACGGTCCAGAAGGCACTCGCTGCGGCCGCGGCTGCACAACCCGGGTGGAACCGCACGCCCGCGGCCAGCCGCGCCACCATCCTGGAGCACGCCGCCGACCTGCTGGAAGCGCGCATGCCCGAGTTCATGGCCATCTGCGTCAAGGAAGCGGGCAAGACCCTCCCTGATGCCGTGGCCGAAGTGCGCGAGGCGGTCGACTTCTTGCGTTACTACGCCGGCCAGGCGCGCGCGCAATTCGGCGCGCCCGAACGCCTGCCCGGACCGACCGGCGAATCCAACGAGCTGCAATTGCATGGCCGTGGCGTCTTCGTCTGCATCAGTCCCTGGAATTTCCCGCTCGCGATCTTCCTTGGTCAGGTGGCCGCCGCCTTGGCGGCCGGCAACAGCGTGATCGCCAAGCCCGCCGAACAGACCAATCTCATCGGCTATGCGGCAGTGAAGTTGCTGCACGACGCTGGCGTCCCGGAAGCCGCAGTGCAGTTCCTGCCTGGAGATGGCGCCACTGTCGGTGCAGCCTTGACCAACGACCCCCGGGTAGCTGGCGTGGCATTCACCGGCTCCACCGAGACCGCGCGCATCATCAATCGCACCCTGGCCGCGCGCGATGCGGCTATCGGCGTGTTGATTGCCGAGACCGGCGGGCAGAACGCCTTTATTGCCGATTCCTCCTCGCTGCCCGAAGCCGTCGTGAAAGACGCCATTTCCAGCGCGTTCATCTCAGCCGGACAGCGTTGCTCGGCCGCACGCGTCCTGTTCGTCCAGGACGACATCGCTGACAAGGTCATGACCATGCTGGCCGGTGCCATGGGCGAGCTGAAGATCGGCGACCCGGGCCTGCTCTCAACCGACGTTGGACCGGTGATCGACGCCGATGCGCTCAAGATCCTCGACGATCACGCGGCACGCATGGACCGTGAGGCGCGCCTGATCGGAAGTACCAAGCTGGATGACGCTACCGCCCACGGCAGCTTCTTCGCTCCGCGTGCCTACGAGCTGGGCTCGCTGGCCCAGCTGCAGCGCGAGATTTTCGGGCCGGTCTTGCATGTCATCCGCTGGAAAGCGGACCAGCTCGATGCTGTCATCGATCAGATCAACGCGACTGGCTACGGCCTGACCCTGGGCGTGCATTCGCGCATTGATGAGACCATCGAGCGCATCACCTCGCGGGTTGCAGTCGGCAACGTCTATGTCAACCGCAACCAGATCGGCGCCGTCGTCGGCGTCCAGCCGTTCGGTGGCCAAGGCCTATCCGGTACCGGCCCCAAGGCCGGCGGCCCGCATTACCTGCTGCGCTTTGCGACCGAAAAGGTCGTCACCGTGAATACCACCGCAGCAGGTGGCAATGCATCGTTACTGACCCTGGGCGATTGATCAAAAAAGCCGCGCACAAAAAACCCCGCTTGGTGCGGGGTTTTTTGTGTGTGCATGGCGGTGTGGAAACCGGGTGACTGACCAAAACCACCCCCGCCGTCGAACAACGACAGATCCATGCACATTCCCTGCCGATCAGTAGTGCTGGTCGCCAAACGCCACGTTAAAACAGAACACAGATAGCACCGCACTGGGTGGATGTATCCAGTGCATCGCTTCTGTTGCAACAGCAGCTCTTTACGCCGGAATGCATCCAGCAAGAGCAAGGAGTAACTTAGGCTGCCGCCTCCCCTTGCTAGCGGAGGTAACAGTGATCAGACCCGTGTGCTGGCATCAACTGCGAGCCATTCAGCGCTGACGTCCTCCGCTCACGACCTCCACCGATGCCCATCGTGTTTTAACGCATCCCCTCCTCTATCGGCTTCGGCTCGAGAGTTTGTCACCAAGATCCGGTCCCAAGCGATCAGGCGAGCATCTATTGGCCGCTCACCACGGCACCCATGGCAGCCCCAGACCAGCGGTCCTGCGGTCGCCGCTCTCGATGCACGCAGTTTTCCACTCACAACTTCTGCCGATGCCTGATGTCGCTTAGCGACGCCTTTCAACATCAGCCCCTCTGGTGCCCGCGGAGGCGGCTGTCGCTGTTTTAGCGGAAGTAGCCGCGCGGACGAAGCATCGTAGATGCGTATTGGCGTGCTGTAATTGCCGCTGTCTGAGAGGCGGCCTGGCCGAAGAGGCGGCATGCTGCGGTATGCGCGGAGCAGACGATGCGCAGACAATCAGGCGTCCGTTGGACGCTGCGGGCGGCGTCGATTTGATGGCTCACATACCGCCGCCGCAGTGCGCTACAAACTCAGGCTGTGCCCAATATCCGGGCAAAAAGAAACCCTCAGTCCTGTTGGACTGAGGGTTTCGGGTAAAGCCCCTGGCGATGACCTACTCTCGCATGGCTTGAGCCACACTACCATCGGCGCAGCTGCGTTTCACTTCCGAGTTCGGGATGGGATCGGGTGGTTCCACAGCGCTAATTTCACCAGGGAGACGGTTGGAGCGTCGCCATCCAAGAAACGGATTAAGGCGCCCAGTCTCGCATAGTTAACTTGTGACGTAGCTTGCATTTGATGATCTACCAACGTTCGTTGGGACCAAGGCAACTTGAGGTTATATGGTCAAGCCGCACGGATCATTAGTATCAGTTAGCTCAATACATTGCTGTACTTACACACCTGACCTATCAACCACGTAGTCTACATGGTTCCTTTAGGGGGCTTGTGCCCCGGGAAGTCTCATCTTGAGGCGCGCTTCCCGCTTAGATGCTTTCAGCGGTTATCGCTTCCGAACATAGCTACCCGGCAATGCCACTGGCGTGACAACCGGAACACCAGAGGTTCGTCCACTCCGGTCCTCTCGTACTAGGAGCAGCCCCTCTCAAACTTCCAACGCCCATGGCAGATAGGGACCGAACTGTCTCACGACGTTCTGAACCCAGCTCGCGTACCACTTTAAATGGCGAACAGCCATACCCTTGGGACCGACTACAGCCCCAGGATGTGATGAGCCGACATCGAGGTGCCAAACACCGCCGTCGATATGAACTCTTGGGCGGTATCAGCCTGTTATCCCCGGAGTACCTTTTATCCGTTGAGCGATGGCCCTTCCATACAGAACCACCGGATCACTAAGACCTACTTTCGTACCTGCTTGATCCGTCGATCTTGCAGTCAAGCACGCTTATGCCTTTGCACACAGTGCGCGATGTCCGACCGCGCTGAGCGTACCTTCGTGCTCCTCCGTTACTCTTTAGGAGGAGACCGCCCCAGTCAAACTACCCACCATACACGGTCCCTGATCCGGATAACGGACCTAGGTTAGAACGTCAAGCACGACAGGGTGGTATTTCAAGGATGGCTCCACTGCAGCTAGCGCCACAGTTTCATAGCCTCCCACCTATCCTACACAGACGAACTCAACGTTCAGTGTAAAGCTATAGTAAAGGTTCACGGGGTCTTTCCGTCTTGCCACGGGAACGCTGCATCTTCACAGCGATTTCAATTTCACTGAGTCTCGGGTGGAGACAGCGCCGCTGTCGTTACGCCATTCGTGCAGGTCGGAACTTACCCGACAAGGAATTTCGCTACCTTAGGACCGTTATAGTTACGGCCGCCGTTTACTGGGGCTTCGATCAAGAGCTTCGCCTTGCGGCTGACCCCATCAATTAACCTTCCAGCACCGGGCAGGCGTCACACCCTATACGTCCACTTTCGTGTTTGCAGAGTGCTGTGTTTTTGATAAACAGTCGCAGCGGCCTGGTTTCTGCGACCCTCTTCAGCTATAGCTCGCATGAGCCACCAAAAAGGGTGCACCTTCTCCCGAAGTTACGGTGCCATGTTGCCTAGTTCCTTCACCCGAGTTCTCTCAAGCGCCTGAGAATTCTCATCCTACCCACCTGTGTCGGTTTACGGTACGGTCTTCGTGAGCTGAAGCTTAGGAGCTTTTCCTGGAAGCGTGGTATCAGTGACTTCGCCATAAAGGCTCGTCTCGGTGCTCGGTCTTAAAGAATCCCGGATTTGCCAAAGATTCAAACCTACCGCCTTTCCCCGGGACAACCAACGCCCGGTACACCTAACCTTCTCCGTCCCTCCATCGCACTCACGCGAGGTGCAGGAATATTAACCTGCTTCCCATCGACTACGGCTTTCGCCCTCGCCTTAGGGACCGACTAACCCTGCGTCGATTAACGTTGCGCAAGGAAACCTTGGGCTTTCGGCGTGCGGGCTTTTCACCCGCATTATCGTTACTCATGTCAGCATTCGCACTTCCGATACCTCCAGCAGACTTCTCAATCCACCTTCGCAGGCTTACGGAACGCTCCTCTACCGCGCATAAAACAAGTTTTATGCACCCCAAGCTTCGGTTCACTGCTTAGCCCCGTTAAATCTTCCGCGCAGACCGACTCGACCAGTGAGCTATTACGCTTTCTTTAAAGGGTGGCTGCTTCTAAGCCAACCTCCTGGCTGTCTATGCCTTTCCACATCGTTTTCCACTTAGCAGTGAATTTGGGACCTTAGCTGTGGGTCTGGGTTGTTTCCCTTTTCACGACGGACGTTAGCACCCGCCGTGTGTCTCCCATACAGTCCGTCTCGGTATTCGGAGTTTGCAATGGTTTGGTAAGTCGCGATGACCCCCTAGCCATAACAGTGCTCTACCCCCGAGAGGATACATATGAGGCGCTACCTAAATAGCTTTCGAGGAGAACCAGCTATCTCCGGGTTCGATTAGCTTTTCACTCCTAATCACAGCTCATCCCCGTCTTTTGCAACAGACGTGGGTTCGGGCCTCCAGTACCTGTTACGGCACCTTCACCCTGGCCATGACTAGATCACCCGGTTTCGGGTCTACTGCCCGCGACTATGCGCCCTTATCAGACTCGGTTTCCCTTCGCCTCCCCTATACGGTTAAGCTTGCCACGAACAGTAAGTCGCTGACCCATTATACAAAAGGTACGCAGTCACTCTTGCGAGCTCCTACTGCTTGTACGCACACGGTTTCAGGATCTATTTCACTCCCCTCTCCGGGGTTCTTTTCGCCTTTCCCTCACGGTACTGGTTCACTATCGGTCGGTCAGGAGTATTTAGCCTTGGAGGATGGTCCCCCCATATTCAGACAGGGTTTCACGTGCCCCGCCCTACTCGTCTTCACTGGAGTGGCCCTTTTAAATACAGGGCTATCACCTTCTATGGCCAATCTTTCCAGATTGTTTTTCTAAAGCCATTCCAGCTTAAGGGCTGTTCCCCGTTCGCTCGTCACTACTCAGGGAATCTCGGTTGATTTCTTTTCCTCCGGTTACTTAGATATTTCAGTTCACCGGGTTCGCTTCCAGCAGCTATGAATTCACTGCAGGATACTGCCGAAGCAGTGGGTTTCCCCATTCGGATATTGCCGGATCAAAGCTTGTTGCCAGCTCCCCGACACTTTTCGCAGGCTACCACGTCCTTCATCGCCTCTGACCGCCTAGGCATCCACCGTGTGCGCTTATTCGCTTGACCATATAACCCCAAGTTGCCTCGGAGTTACATTTACGTGTTGTGTGGGGTACAAAGCCACCAACGCGAACATACGACTCAATTATTTAGGGACTCGAAGTCCCCGCCTTAGCCTCAACGACACGTTTAGATAGATATCTCAAACGCTCGCTACGTCACAAGTTATAAAAGAACATGTATCAGCCTCAACGCTGATCCATATAAATTCTTAAGTGTGCACTACATTCAGAGTGGTGGGTCTGGGTAGACTCGAACTACCGACCTCACCCTTATCAGGGGTGCGCTCTAACCACCTGAGCTACAGACCCGAAGTCTTTTCACTCAATATGGTGGAGCCTGTCGGGATCGAACCGACGACCCCCTGCTTGCAAAGCAGGTGCTCTCCCAGCTGAGCTAAGGCCCCAAAAGGGACTTCGCATACCGACCTGTGCCGGTATGAATCTCTGAATGCAGGTAATTTGTGAGGACGCCCGACAGGAACAATGACGTCATGCTCAAAAGGAGGTGATCCAGCCGCACCTTCCGATACGGCTACCTTGTTACGACTTCACCCCAGTCATCGGCCACACCGTGGCAAGCGCCCTCCCGAAGGTTAAGCTACCTGCTTCTGGTGCAACAAACTCCCATGGTGTGACGGGCGGTGTGTACAAGGCCCGGGAACGTATTCACCGCAGCAATGCTGATCTGCGATTACTAGCGATTCCGACTTCATGGAGTCGAGTTGCAGACTCCAATCCGGACTGAGATAGGGTTTCTGGGATTGGCTTACCCTCGCGGGTTTGCAGCCCTCTGTCCCTACCATTGTAGTACGTGTGTAGCCCTGGTCGTAAGGGCCATGATGACTTGACGTCATCCCCACCTTCCTCCGGTTTGTCACCGGCGGTCTCCTTAGAGTTCCCACCATTACGTGCTGGCAACTAAGGACAAGGGTTGCGCTCGTTGCGGGACTTAACCCAACATCTCACGACACGAGCTGACGACAGCCATGCAGCACCTGTCTCACGGTTCCCGAAGGCACCAATCCATCTCTGGAAAGTTCCGTGGATGTCAAGACCAGGTAAGGTTCTTCGCGTTGCATCGAATTAAACCACATACTCCACCGCTTGTGCGGGCCCCCGTCAATTCCTTTGAGTTTCAGTCTTGCGACCGTACTCCCCAGGCGGCGAACTTAACGCGTTAGCTTCGATACTGCGTGCCAAATTGCACCCAACATCCAGTTCGCATCGTTTAGGGCGTGGACTACCAGGGTATCTAATCCTGTTTGCTCCCCACGCTTTCGTGCCTCAGTGTCAGTGTTGGTCCAGGTAGCCGCCTTCGCCACGGATGTTCCTCCCGATCTCTACGCATTTCACTGCTACACCGGGAATTCCGCTACCCTCTACCACACTCTAGTGACCCAGTATCCACTGCAATTCCCAGGTTGAGCCCAGGGCTTTCACAACAGACTTAAACCACCACCTACGCACGCTTTACGCCCAGTAATTCCGAGTAACGCTTGCACCCTTCGTATTACCGCGGCTGCTGGCACGAAGTTAGCCGGTGCTTATTCTTTGGGTACCGTCAGAACAATCGGGTATTAACCGACTGCTTTTCTTTCCCAACAAAAGGGCTTTACAACCCGAAGGCCTTCTTCACCCACGCGGCATGGCTGGATCAGGCTTGCGCCCATTGTCCAATATTCCCCACTGCTGCCTCCCGTAGGAGTCTGGACCGTGTCTCAGTTCCAGTGTGGCTGATCATCCTCTCAGACCAGCTACGGATCGTCGCCTTGGTGGGCCTTTACCCCGCCAACTAGCTAATCCGACATCGGCTCATTCAATCGCGCGAAGCCCGAAGGTCCTCCGCTTTCACCCGTAGGTCGTATGCGGTATTAGCGTAAGTTTCCCTACGTTATCCCCCACGAAAGAGTAGATTCCGATGTATTCCTCACCCGTCCGCCACTCGCCACCCATAAGAGCAAGCTCTTACTGTGCTGCCGTTCGACTTGCATGTGTTAGGCCTGCCGCCAGCGTTCACTCTGAGCCAGGATCAAACTCTTCACTTAAAATTACATGTCCGAAGACAAATACTTTAGCTGCAGAAGTTCAACCACTGACAACTTATCGCTTGCAAAGCAATTAATATGTTGCTTTTTGATTAAACGTCTGCAAGATGGACAATCATCCTTCCTGCAGGCGTCCGCACAAATTACCTGCGCACACTGTCAAAGAACATTGGGAAGTGGCCTCAGCGCCGTTCCCGTCAGCTTCGTCGTTTCCGACGAAGCGAGCCGCCCATTATAGCGGACTTTTTCTTGCCGTCAACACCTCATTTCGAAGTGGTTGACGCTGCTTCGTTTCGACCCGAAGGTTTTCTGCGAAGCGAGCCGACCATATTAGCAGGCTTTTCATCCTCGTCAACCCCTCGTGAAGAGGAAGTTGCCGCCGCTGCACTTCAATTCGCCGTAGCGTCTTTCCGTGTAGCGAGCCGCCCATCATAGCCGGCTTTTTCGTTTCGTCAACACCTTAATTTCAAGGAGTTTTCGAACCCTTTCTGCTCTGGCGCCGCGTTTGCGGGCCGTTGCGTCGGGGGAGGCGAACTATATGCCCAGAGAACGGTTTTGGGAAGGGTTTTGTGAAAAATTTTTCACTAAGCTGCCAGAAACGTGCGCTATGGCTCACTCAACCGCGGATCAGCCTCTCGTACATCTACGAATTCACTCTCTATCTAATGGCGTGGTTCGTAAAACCGTCGAGGTTGCCGCCCTGCAGCGACCTCGACGCGCTTCAGGCCAGTCTCGAGTCAGGCACTCACGAGCGACACCCGGGCGAAATTGCGTTTGCCCACCTGTATGACACCTTCGAAGCCGTGGTGGAAGACGCGGCTGGCATCTTCCACCACTTCGCCGTCGATCTTGACCGCGCGCTCCTTGAGCTTGCGGGTGGCTTCGGAATTGCTGGGCGTCAGGCCGGCGGCTGTCAGCAAGCTGGCGATGCGCAGGCCTTCGGGCGGCACGACCACTTCCTGTAGCGGCAATAGGCTGGTGTCGCCCTGCCCTGTCACCACAGCGTGCCAGCCGGCAATGGCCTGCTCTGCGGTGGCCATATCGTGGAAGCGCGTTGCCAGTTCGCGCGCCAGACGTAATTTGACCTCACGCGGGTGCAGCTCACCGGAGGCAACCTGCTCCTTCAGACGCGCGGCCTCGGCCATGCTGATCTCAAAGGACAGCAGGTCGATCCAGCGCCAGGTCAGCTCATCGCCGATCTTCATGGTCTTGGTGACGATGTCGATGGCTGGCTCGTTGATGCCGATGTAGTTGCCCAGCGACTTGGACATCTTGGCTACGCCGTCCAGGCCTTCCAGCAGCGGCATGGTGATCACGATCTGCGGCGCCTGGCCGTAGTGCTCCTGCAGGCCACGGCCCATCAGCAGGTTGAACTTCTGATCGGTGCCGCCCAGCTCGACATCGGCTTTCAAGGCGACCGAGTCGTAGCCCTGCACCAATGGATAGAGGAATTCGTGGATGGCGATCGGCTGCTGGCCGCCGAAGCGCTTGGCGAAGTCGTCGCGCTCGAGCATGCGCGCCACCGTGTGCTGGGCGGACAGCTTGATCATGTCCGCCGCGCTCATCTGGCCGAACCACTCGGAGTTGAAGCGCACTTCGGTGCGTTCGCGGTCCAGGATCTTGAAGACCTGCTCCTCATACGTACGGGCATTGGCCAGCACGTCCTCGCGGCTGAGCGGCTTGCGGGTGACGTTCTTGCCGCTGGGGTCGCCGATCATGCCGGTGAAGTCGCCGATCAGGAAAATGACCTGATGGCCGAGCTGCTGGAACTGCCGCATCTTGTTGAGCAGCACGGTGTGGCCCAGGTGCAGGTCCGGCGCGGTGGGATCGAAGCCGGCCTTCACCCGCAGCGGCACGCCGGATTTCAGTCGCGCTTCGAGCTGATCGAGCTTGAGGATCTCTTCGGCGCCACGGCCGATGAGTGCGAGGGATTCTTCGATAGTGGCCAACCACAGACTCCAGCGGCGCTTGCCGTCAAAAACGTGAATGATGTTAAACGCGAGTTAATTTCGCGCCAAATGAAAATAACGAACAGGCTCAATGGTTTGACGCGCTGTTACAGGCTGTCTATGGTACCGGCGATTGGGCTCGCACTTCGAGCCAGCGAGGAATTTGAACGATGCAGAACTCAGAGCAGGGCCGTGCACGCAAGCGGCGCTTTCACGAACGCCTCCACGTCCTCCACGACACTGCACTGCATCGCAAGCTCAAGGCGCATCTTCCGGCGGCCTTCAACGACCGTTGGACACGCCGCCATTGGATCCACGCCAGCCTGTTCGCCACCATCGGTGCGTTGGTGGCCACCATTGTGCCGGGCTTTTCCAACGCCATCGATACGCCACTTTCCAGTCATTCGACGCTGGCATTGCCGTTACCGCCGCTGGTACCCAGCCGCAAGCAACTGGCGCCAAGCACCGATTGGGAGATTCTGCAGGTCAAGTCGGGCCAGACGCTGAGCACCTTGTTCGGCGAGCTGGGAATCCCGACGGCGGTGATGTATCAGGTACTGGCGCATCCGGGCACCAAGGAGGCGCTGACCAAGCTGCGTCCCGGTACTGAAATTGCGTTTGACATGCCGACGCCCGGCCAGCTGCGGGCGCTGCGCTTCGATCGCGATGACAGCCACCGGGTAGAACTGCGCCTGCTGGGCGACAGCGTTCGCGAAAATGTGACCGAGCGGGCGACCACGACGCGCACGGTGGTGGCCAGCGGGGAGATCAGCAGCTCACTGTATGCCTCTGCCGGGAAATCCGGGCTGTCGCCGGCGGCGGTGGCGGTCATGACCGATGAAATCTTCAAATACGACATCGACTTCGATAAAGACCTGCAGCCGGGCGACCGTTTCAGTGTGGTGATGGACGAGACCTGGCGCGAGGGCGAGCGGATCAGTACCGGCGACATCCTGGCGGCGACCTTCACCACCGGTGGCAAGACGTACACCGGCTTCCGCTTCGAGCGCGCCGGCAAGCCGGCCGAGTATTACGACATCACCGGCCGGCCCTTGAAGAAGAGCTTCATCCGCATGCCGGTGGCCTATAGCCGGATCAGCTCCACCTTCGGTGCGCGCAAGCATCCGGTGCTGGGCACCATGCGCATGCACAAGGGCGTGGACTATGCGGCCGCTTCGGGCACGCCGATCATGGCGGCCGGCGATGCGCGGGTGGTGTTTGTCGGCACCCAGCGCGGCTACGGCAATGTGGTGATCCTGGATCACGGCAAGAACTACAGCACGCTGTACGGGCACATGTCGCGCTTCGGCAAGATCAAGGCCGGCCAGCGCATCAACCAGGGCACGGTGATCGGCTATGTCGGCATGACCGGCCTGGCGACCGGCCCGCATCTGCATTACGAATTCCGCGTGGCCGGGCAGCAACGCAACCCGATGTCGGTGACGATGCCGCCGCCGGAGCCGCTGCAAGGTGCCGAGCTCGCGGCCTTCCGGGCGCAGACGGCGCCGGCCCTGGCGCGTATCGAAGGCATGGAAAAGTTGATCTATGCCGACGCCGCCAAGCCGGCCAAGGGCAAGTCGCGCGGTTGAGCGGCTGCGGCCAGGTGACTGCGGCAGTTGCTGCAACGGTGGCGCCGCGCGGGCCGCGCAGAACGCCGACCACTGTATGCAGCCACGCTGCGTGGCTGATCCGTCTGCAGCCACCGCTGTGGTCCGCTGGTGTTGTAAGCGCCAGTAGCTCCCACACCCTGCACTGGTCTCACCACCCTCCGCCGTTGCCTAGGTGCGATGGCCGCAGAGGCCTGAGATCTGCGGGGGGAAACTCCGCGCCGCCGTGGTCCTGGCGGCACGCGTCCCGAGGTGAGGTCCGGTGGCGATGCGGGTATCGCGCATCAGCGTCGCGTGCAAGACCGGTTGACGGACCTGGCCCGGCTGCACAAGCTGGCCGACCGTGCATCTCTGGCTTCGGCATGTCTGTCCTGGAACGCGTTGACTCTCCGCTCTATCTTGGCCTGATGTCGGGCACCAGCGCCGATGGCATCGATGCGGCCCTGGTGCGTTTTGCCGATGACAGCCACCGCCGCTGCGAACTGGTTGCGGGCACGACCGTGCCATGGGCGCCGCCGCTGCGCGATGCCCTGATCGCACTGGGCCAGGGCGCCGAGACGGTGGCCATCGATGCACTGGGGGAACTGGATGCGCAGGTGGGGCTGGCCTTTGCGGACGCCGCCAACCGGTTGATCGCAGAGAGCGGCGTTGCGCGGCAGCATCTCCGCGCGATCGGCTCGCATGGGCAGACCATCCGCCACCGGCCCAAGGCCGACCCGGCCTTTACCTGGCAGATCGGCGATGCCAGCCGGATTGCCGAGCACACCGGCATCACCACGGTGGCCGATTTCCGCCGCCGCGACGTGGCCGCCGGTGGCCAGGGTGCGCCGCTGATGCCGGCCTTTCATCTGGCCATGCTGGGTGCGGGCGATGAGGATCGCGCGGTGCTGAACCTGGGCGGCATCGGCAACCTGACGCTGATTCCGCGCGATGGCGCGGTACGGGGCTTCGACACCGGCCCGGCCAATGCGTTGCTGGACAGCTGGTGTCAGCAGCACCGCGACACGGCCTTCGATGCCAATGGCCTGTTTGCCGCCAGTGGCCACGTCGATTCGGTCCTGCTGCAGGCGCTGCTGGCCGACCCATGGTTTGCGTTGGCACCGCCGAAGAGCACCGGGCGCGAGCAGTTTCATCTGGCCTGGGTCCGGGAGGCGATGGGCGGCAGGGCGCTGCAGGCGGCAGATGTGCAGGCGACCTTGCTGGAACTCACGGCGGCCACGGTGGCCGAAGCCTTGCTGCGGCTGCAGCCGCAGACCCGGCGCGTGCTGGTGTGCGGCGGCGGCGTGCGCAACCCGGTGTTGATGGCCCGCCTGGCAGCCGGCTTGCCGGGCGTGGTGGTGGAATCCAGCGCGCGGCACGGGCTGGATCCGGACTATCTGGAAGCGATGGGCTTTGCCTGGCTGGCGGCCGAACTGCTGGCCGGACGCCCGGCGAACCTTCCGTCGGTCACCGGGGCAGCGGTGCCACGGCTGCTGGGGGCGATCTATCCGGCGTAAGCGCAACAGCGGGCCGAACGGCCGCGCCGCTTTGACGGTGGAGGCTGCTCGCGCAGCGCATGCCTGATTTGTCGACCGACGCTGCCGCTGGACAGGAATACGGCTGATGCGGCAAGCCGCTGGCGATGGTCTGTCCGTCTGGCTGCGTGAACTGCGCGAGCGGCCGGGAGGCAGGCTCCTCGTCAGCGCCATCGCCGATCGTCCGTCTTCCGGGTCGGCGCCGTATGGTCCGCGCCAGCACCACCGGCATCCGTTGTCAGGGGTTGTTGCCCGCCGGGAGCGCCTTGAGCGCGGCGATCGCTTCGGCCAGGGCGTCGACTTCCGGGTGCTGCAGGCCACCGGTGACTTCGTATTCGCTGGCGAACAGGCCTTGCTCGAGCAGATGCATGACGGTCTGGTGCTGGGTCCAGCCACGTGCGACGGAAATGCGACGGATGCGGTCCACCAGCACCGGGTCGATGTCACGCAATACCAGATCGGTCATGCCCTTCCTCGTGCGACGGATTGCCCCGCCGGCATCATCGGCAACCTTGGCGGACGTTTCAATCCGGTCGGCGGTCGTGGGCCAACAGGCGCGGCCATAGCCAGGCCAGCAGTGCCAGGGTTGGAATCACGGTGAGGGCGCTGAGGATGAAGAAGGTGCTGTAGGAGGTCGACTGCACCAGAAAGCCGGAAACGCCGCCGGCAAACTTGCCCGGCAAATTGGCCAGCGACACCAGCAAGGCGTACTGGGTGGCGGTGAAATTGCGATTGGTCAGCGATGACATGAAGGCCACCAGCACGGTACCGGCGAATCCCTGGAACAGGTTGTCGGCACTGAGCGCGGCATAGAACGCCCACAGCTTGCCCGGGTTGTGCGCCATCAGCAGGAAGGCGAGGTTGGACAACGCCACGCCCAGGGTGGCCACCAGCAACATCCGCCGGAAGCCGTATGCGGCCACCGCCGCACCGCCGGCAAAGGCGCCGACGATCCCGACCCAGACGCCGAAGAGTTTGGAGACGGTGGCGATGTCGGCCTTGGTGTAGCCGGAGTCCAGATAGAACGGCCCGGCCATGACCCCGATCACCTGGTCGGGGAACTTGTACAGACCGACAAACAGCAACAGCACGATCGCCAGTGCCAGACCATTGCTGGAAAAGAAACTCGAAATGGGTTGCCAGAATGCGCCGGCGACATCGACGCGGCGCACCACCGTGGTGTCCGGACGGTCCGGCTCACGACAGACCAGGGTCGTGATGATCGGCAGCAGCATCAGCGCCGACATGCCCACATAGGCCCAGGTCCAGCCGAGATATTCGGCCATGTACAGCGCACCGGCGCCGCCCAGGATCAGGCCCACGCGATATCCCAAGGTGTAGGTCGCCGCCAATGCCGCCTGGGCGGTTTCCGGCGCGATCTCGATGCGATAGGCATCGACCACCGAATCCTGGGTGGCGCCCCAGAACGAGGCAAACAGGACCCAGCTCACCAAGCCGGTCACGCTCAACTCCGGACGCGAGAAGGCCAGCGCGGCCAGGCCGATGGTGACGCCGATCTGCGCGACCAGCAGCCAGGACCGGCGCCGGCCCAGGAAGGCGGTGAGCGGAAACGCATAGCGGTCGATCAGCGGCGCCCAGAGGAACTTGAGCAGATAGAAAAAGCTGGCCAGGCTGATCAGCCCGATGCTGCCCAGGTCCAGGCCGACATCGCGCAGCCGGGTCGACAAGGTCTGCGAGGCGATCAGCAAAAATGGCAGCCCGCTGCCGAAGCCGAGCAGCGCCATGGTCGCCGCCGATGGCGTGGTGAAGGCCTGTCGGATGCCGCGCAGGCCTTCGTAACGTTGTGCAGGCTTGGTCATGCGTGCAGCCGCTGGATGCGGTAAGCGAACGAGACGAGGCCGCCATTGTGGCCAGCACCTGCGCGGGCCGGGTTGGCGGAAGCGAACATTGCGCTCGGTACCGGAGGAGCTGCGAGGGCAACGTGGCCCACGGCGCAACGGCGGCGCCCAAGCGGCGCGACGTTTCTCGTTGCGGATACCTGCGGACTGCGCGCAGCCGACTGCCTGGTCGCCCCGGCACCGTGGCGCTGCGCCACTTCAGCCAGCCGCGGGCGCTGACTCACAGCGCGTAATCCACGATGTAAGGCGCGTGGTCGGAGAAGCGCTCTTCGCGATAGATCGAGCAGGCTTGCAGGGTCTCGCGCAGGCCGGGGGTGACCAGTTGGTAGTCGATGCGCCAACCGACGTTGTTGGCGCGCGCCGCGCCGCGGTTGCTCCACCAGGTGTAGTCCTGGCCTTGCGGGTGCAGGACGCGGTAGCTATCGACCCAGCCGCGGCCTTCGGCGGGGTTGGCGTCGTCTGCCGCGTCGGCGCACAGGCCGTTGAGCCAGTCGCGCTCGGGCGGCAGGCAGCCGGAATTCTTCTGGTTGGACTTCCAGTTCTTGATGTCCAGCGCAGTACGCACGATGTTCCAGTCGCCGCACAACACGTACTGGCGGCCGCTGGCCAGCCACTCGTCGAGGATCGGCCGCAGCCATTCCATCACCTGGAACTTGTAGCCCTGGCGCAGCTCGCCCGAAGAGCCGGACGGGATATAGAAAGAGACCACGCTGAGGTTGCCGAAGCGCGCCTCGATGTACCGGCCTTCTTCGTCGAACTCGGGCCAGCCCAGGGCGGTGCGCACTTCGTCGGGTTCGCGCCTGGCATAGATCGCCACGCCGCTATAGCCCTTCTTGGTGCTGGCATCGCGAAACCAGGCCTTGTAACCGGCCGGCAAGAATTCCGGCCCGGCCAGCTGGTGCTCCTGCGCCTTGGTCTCCTGGATGCACAGCACGTCGGCATCCTGGGTGGCGAACCAGTCGAAGAACCCCTTGCTGGCGGCCGAGCGCAGGCCGTTGGCGTTGAAACTGATGATGCGCATGGGCGTGAATGGGGAATCGGGAATAGAGAGTCGTAAAGCCTACCCCAGGCGCGTGCGGAAGGCTGCCGGCGCGCGATGCGTTTACCATTCCCGATCCCCGATTCTCCATTCCCGTCCAATGACCAACCACCGCACCCGTTTCCTGCAGCTGGCCCTGGGCGCCGATGCCCTGCGCTTTGGCGAGTTCACGCTCAAGTCCGGGCGCGTCAGCCCGTACTTCTTCAATGCCGGGCGGTTCGATTCCGGGGTCAAGACCGCGGAACTGGCGCAGTGCTACGCCGATGCGATCGATACGGCCGGCGTGGAGTTCGACCTGCTGTTCGGCCCGGCCTACAAGGGCATCCCGCTGGCCACCGCACTGGCCTGTGCCTATGCCGGGCGTGGGCGTGACCTGCCGTTGGCGTTCAACCGCAAGGAGGCCAAGGACCATGGCGAAGGCGGCACCCTGATCGGCGCGCCGCTGGCCGGGCGCAAGGTACTGATCGTGGACGACGTGATCACCGCCGGCACCGCCATCCGCGAGGCCCTGGGCATCATCCGCGCCGCTGGCGGTACGCCGTCGGGCATCGTGGTGGCGCTGGACCGGCAGGAGATCGCCTCCGAGCAGGATCGCCGGTCGGCGGCGCAGGCGGTGGCGGCCGAGGCCGGTATTGTGGTGATCGCAGTGGCCAACCTCGCCGATCTGCTTGCTTTTGCGCAAGGAAACGCCGACCTTGTCGGCTACCGGGAACCGCTGCTGGCCTATCGTGGCCGCTACGGAACCGACACCACAGGCTGACGGCAGGCGACAGGGGGCTGCGATGATGCCGAGACACACACGTTTGGCATTGCTCGCTGCCGTCGCGGCAGCCGTCGTCATGGCCCCTGGCCTGGCACAGGACAAGCCGACGGCCAAGAAACTGTATTGCTGGAACCAGAACGGCGCCCGGGTGTGCAGCGACACGCTGCCACCGGAGGCGGTGAACCAGGCGCGCGACGAGTTCAACGTCAAGAGCGGGCTGCGCAGCGCCGAGGTGCAGCGCGCGATGAGCAGCGACGAGCGTGCTGCCGCTGCGGCCAGCGAGCAGCAACGCCAGGCCGATCTGGCCGCCGAGCAGATGCGCCAGCGCACCGACCAGGCGATGCTGATGTCGTATCAAAGCGAAGACGACCTGCGCCGGGTGTTCCACGAGCGCATCGCCATCGTCGACAACAACATCCACACCGCGCGCTTCAATGTGACCAGCCTGCGCGAAGGGCTGGCCAGCATGCTGCGCACGGCCGGCGACCGCGAACTGGCCGGCCAGGCCGTGGCCGACAAGCTGGCTGGCGACATTCAGCAACGCCATCGCGAGCTGATGGCGCAGTTGCGCCTGCAGACCAGCTTCGAGCAACAACGGGTGGCGCTGGACGGCGAGATCGCCGACATCCTGCAGCGCTACCGCGCCATGAAGGAACCGCCCGGCGGCGCTCCGCCCGCCGGCTGAGCGGCGGCCGTCATTCCCGTCCAGGCGCACGGCCGCGGCGGGCGGCATTTCCCGATCCGACGCCCTGCCCGCATAATGGCCGGTCTTACTCCTTGCCCACGAGGCTCTCCCGCATGGCCCGGATCATCGCCATTGCCAACCAGAAGGGCGGCGTCGGCAAGACCACGACGGCAGTCAATCTGGCGGCCGGCCTGGCGCGCGCGCCCAAGCGTGTGCTGCTGGTGGATCTGGACTCGCAGGGCAATGCCACCATGGGCAGCGGCATCGACAAGCGCGATGTGGCCGCCTCCACCTGCGATCTGCTGCTGGGCGAAAACACCGCGGCCGAGATCCGGGTCACCGCGCCGGAAGGCTTCGACCTGCTGCCGGGCAACATCGACCTGACTGCCGCCGAGATCCAGCTGATGGACCAAGGCGAGCGCGAACAGCGGCTCAAGCGCGCTCTTGCGCCGATCCGCGACGAGTACGACTTCATCCTGATCGACTGCCCGCCGGCGCTGTCGCTGCTGACGCTCAACGCGCTGACCGCGGCCGATTCGATCATCGTGCCGATGCAGTGCGAGTACTACGCGCTGGAAGGGCTCACCGCGCTGCTGGAAACCATCGAAGCGCTGCGCGCCAACCTCAACCCGGCGCTGGAAATCGAAGGCGTGCTGCGCACGATGTTCGACATCCGCAACAACCTGGCCAACGCGGTGTCGGCGGAGCTGACCGAGCATTTCGGCGACAAGGTGTTCCGCACCATCGTGCCGCGCAACGTGCGCCTGGCCGAGGCGCCCAGCCATGGCCAGAGCATCGTGGGTTACGACCGCAGCTCCCGGGGTGGCGTGGCCTACCTGGGGCTGGCCGGCGAAATCGTGCGCCGCCAGAACGACCGTAACAAGGCCGTCCGGCCCGTGGAGACCGTCTGATGAGCAAGCCGCCTCTGGCAAAGAAGCGCGGCCTGGGCCGTGGCCTGGAAGCGCTGTTGGGACCGAAGGGCGCAGCAGCGGCAACGGCGCCCGGCGCAACCAGCGACGACGTGCTGCAGCCGGGTGACACGTTGCGCCAGTTGCCGGTAGGCCAGCTGCAACCGGGCAAGTACCAGCCGCGCCAGGAGATGGACGAGGTCAAGCTCGCCGAGCTGGCGGAGTCGATCAAGGCGCAGGGCGTGATCCAGCCGATCGTGGCGCGCGAGCTGGCGCCGGGGCAGTTCGAGATCGTGGCCGGCGAACGCCGCTGGCGCGCCTCGCAGCTGGCCGGGCTGACCGAGGTGCCGGTGGTGGTGCGCGAGCTGGACGACCGCACCGTCATCGCGATGGCGCTGATCGAAAACATCCAGCGCGAGGATCTCAACCCGCTGGAAGAAGCGCAGGCGCTGCAGCGGCTGATCGACGAATTTTCGCTGACCCATGCCGAGGCCGCCGCAGCGGTGGGCCGCTCGCGGGCCTCGGTGTCCAACCTGCTGCGGTTGCTGGAATTGCCGGTGGCGATCCGGGTGCTGCTGGAAACCCGCCGCCTGGAAATGGGCCATGCGCGGGCGCTGCTCACGCTGGCACCGGAGCTGGCCAGCAAGCTGGCACAGGAAGCGGCCGACCAGGGCTGGTCGGTGCGCGAGGTCGAACACCGTGCGCAGCAATTCGCCGCCGGCAAGGTGCCCGGTTCGCTGCGCAAGGGCAAGCCGGTGGCCGCAGCTCCGCAGGCCGATATCGCCTCGCTGCAGACCGAACTGTCCGAGTCGCTGGGCACCAAGGTGGTGTTCAACCATGGCCGCGGCGGCAAGGGCAAGCTGGTGATCCATTACACCGATCTGGACACCCTGGAAGGCGTGCTGGAACGCCTGCGCGCGCAGCGCGGCTGATCGCGGCCGCAGTCCAACAGGATCCTCGTCGGCAATGAATCCCGCCAAGGTGGACCGCCAGCATCTGCTGCAGCTGACCGACCTGCCCAATGTCGGGCCGGCCTGCGAAAAGGACCTGCGCCTGATCGGTATCCGCGTGCCTGCGCAGCTGCGCGGTCGTGATGCCTACGACATGCATGCACAGCTTTGCCTGCGCACGGGCGTGCTGCACGACCCCTGCGTGATCGATGTGTTCCTGTCGATCGTGCGTTTCATGGAAGGCGAGCCGGCGCAGCCGTGGTGGAAGTTCAGCGCCGAACGCAAGGCCAAGCTCGCCAGCGAAGCGCCGCTCGCCCTGCGGTGAACGACCACGCATGGCGCGTTGCCGTCCTTCCCTGGAGCACCGCATGAGCCGCGCCCACCGCGAGCCGGGCCTGGCGCGCTGCGCACTGCAGACGCGTCAGCAGCATCAACCCGCCGGCGCCGCATTCAGCCATGCCTGTGGCGGCCGGCGCATGCAGATCAGTCGCACCGGCCTTTTGTTTCCGCATTTTTCAGGATCACAGCCATGACCATCCTCGTCACCGGCGCCGCCGGTTTCATCGGTGCCTACACCTGCCGCGCGCTGGCCGCGCGTGGCGACACGGTGGTGGGCCTGGACAACTACAACAGCTACTACGATCCGCAGCTCAAGCACGACCGGGTTGCCGCGTTGTGCCCGGACATCGATCTGCGCACGCTGGACCTGACCGACCGCGATGGTCTGGCGGCGCTGTTCGACGAGATCCGGCCCACCCGCGTGGTGCATCTGGCCGCGCAGGCCGGGGTGCGCTACTCGCTGGAAAACCCGCATGCCTACGTCGACAGCAACCTGGCCGGCTTCGTCAACATGCTGGAGCTGTGCCGGCACCGCGGCGTACAGCACCTGGTGTATGCCTCCAGCAGCTCGGTGTACGGCGATTCGGCCACGCCGCCGTTCTCCGAAGACCAGCGCGTGGACCAGCCACGCTCGCTGTATGCGGCGACCAAGGCCGCCAACGAATTGATGGGCTACACCTACGCGCAGTTGTACGGCCTGCGCGCGACCGGGCTGCGCTTCTTCACCGTGTATGGCCCGTGGGGCCGGCCGGACATGGCGCCGCTGCTTTTCAGCCGCGCGGTGCTGGCCGGGCGCCCGATCGAGGTGTTCAACCACGGCAGGATGCAACGCGACTTCACGTTCGTGGACGACATCGTGGCCGGCGTGCTCGGCGCGCTGGACGCGCCGAGCAGCGAGCCGGTACCGCACCGGGTGTTCAACCTGGGCAACCACACCCCGGTGGAGCTGGAATATTTCATCGACGTGATCGCGCAGGCCGCCGGCCGGCCGGCCGACAAGGTCTACCGGCCGATGCAGCCGGGCGACATGATCCGCACCATGGCCGACACCCGGCGCGCGCAGGCGGCGTTCGGCTTCGACCCGGCCACGCCGGTCGAACGCGGATTGCCGCAGGTGGTGGACTGGTGCCGCAGCTACTTCGGCGAGCGCGCTTAGAGCGGCCGACAGCGCTGCTGCGCAGCCGCTAGGCGGGTCCGGCCGGTGCCCGGAATCGGCATGGTCGGCTCGTACATTCCGGTTCCTGCGCGCCCTCCGCACCCACCTGGCCATCGTTCACTAGGTCTAGCCGCTCTCGGCCCTGGTCGGGATCGGTGTGTTGGCGGCTGCCGGAGGCGCGCAGCATGGATTGCGGTGGCTGACCGGTGTGGTTTTGGGCTGCGAGGCGACATCGCATGGCCATCTTGCCGCCTCTCGTCACCCACGCAGCAGCTGATCGCAGGGCAGCGTGCAGTGCAGATCGCGGTGCAAGACTCTGGCGTGGCTGCGCTGAAACGGCAAGATCCGGGTATTCGCCCGCGCCGTTGCCGTCTCTGCTCGCGCCCAACCACACGCTACAGGCCGCTTGCGGGTCGCAGCCCGGCACATGAGGTGTGCTTGCTTCATGCCTGACTCAGACAGTCAGGGCACAATGCGCGATCTTTTTCGCTCAGCCTTCATCCGGCCACCACGAATCCATGAGCCAACCTCAGCTTTCCGTCGTCGTCCCGGTGTTCAATGAGCGCGACAACGTCGCGGCCCTGGTCGAGGAAATCACGCGCGCCTTGCGCGGGGTGGTGGCCTTCGAAATCGTCTATGTCGACGACCATTCGCGCGATGACACCCTGGCGGTGCTGCAAGGCCTGAAGGCCACCACGCCGGAGCTGCGCGTGCTGCATCACGTGACCCAGAGCGGTCAGAGCACGGCCGTGCGCAGCGGGGTCAAGGCCGCGCGCGCCAGCTGGATCGCCACGCTCGACGGCGATGGCCAGAACGACCCGGCCGACATCCCCAAGCTGCTGATCGCGCGCAGCCAGGCACAGGCGCAGGTCAAGTTGTTCGCCGGGTGGCGGGTCAACCGGCAGGACTCCGGCTCCAAGCGCTGGGCCAGCAAGTGGGCCAATGCGATCCGCTCGCGCATGCTGCAGGACAATACGCCCGACACCGGCTGCGGCATCAAGCTGTTCGAGCGTGAGGCGTTTCTGGACCTGCCCTATTTCGACCACATGCACCGCTATCTGCCGGCCCTGATGCAGCGCGCCGGCTGGCGCACGGTGAGCGTGCCGGTGAACCACCGCCATCGCACCGCCGGCGTGTCCAAGTACAACAACCTCAATCGCGCCCTGGTGGGTATCCGCGACCTGCGCGGCGTGGCGTGGCTGATCACCCGCAGCAAGCGCACCGTGGTGGAGGAACGTTGATGGAACCGTCGTTTCTCGACCAACAGCTGACCTGGCTGTACTGGACCGGCATCCACGTCACCGGCTGGAAGCTGATCGGCTATGTGGGCGCGCTGATGTTCGGCGGCCGCTGGCTGGTGCAGTTCGTGGCCTCCAAGCGCGCCGGCAAGCCGGTGATCCCACGCCTGTTCTGGTACATGAGCGTGGTCGGCAGCCTGATGACACTGAGCTACTTCGTGTTCTCGGCCAAGCAGGATTCGGTAGGCGTGCTGCAGAACCTGTTCCCGGCATTTACCGCGTTCTACAGCCTGTATCTGGACGTGAAGCATCGCGGCTGGAAGCGCGATCGCGCGGCGCATTGATGTGTTGCGGAATTGCGGACGTGCGCGGTCACCGGCGCTGGCGATGGCCCTGCGGTCGGGATGGGTGTCGCCAAGCCGCAGGGGTTGATGGACGTCTGAGGGCGCGACTGACGTTTGGCATGTGCTGTGATGCGGGCGCGTAGACCAGACGCATGGCGTCTGCCGCGGTCCGGTGCGTGTGCCGACTGTGTGGCGACCGGATGGATCCGTGATGGCGGGTTGTCACGCGCGAGCGCCGGCGCTCGGTAGCCGAGTCGTACACAAGGCTGCGAAGGTTACCGACCTGCGCGCGGGCAGCTGGCCGATAGTGCCGCCATCACCCCGTCGGCAGGCTGTGCGCATGTCCAGCGCGCGCCACTTTCCCCTGCCCCTGCCGGCGCCCACTGCGGCGTGTTGGTCGCTGTGCCTGCATGCACATCAGGGTGTGCCCTTGTTTGCAGACTGGCGCTGCGCGCGTGCTGCAGCCGCCAGTCTGGCCCTGCCGGGCCAGTGGCCTGGCGCGCGGCTGCTGTGCTGGGTACTGCTGCCACAACGGTGGTGCGCCCTGGTGCAGGCACCGGGCAAGGCCACCGTGCTGCAGCTGGCGCTTGCTGCACGACAGGCCGCCGGCGATGCCGTCAATCGTGCGCGCGGGCGCGGCGGCACGGTCTGGCAGCCGGACATCGAAGCGACCGCGCTTGCGCCGCAGGCCGACCACCGCCACTTTGCGCGCAGCCTGGTGGCCTTGCCGTTGCGCGCCGGCCTGGCCGAGCGGATCGGCGCGTATCCGTATTGGGATGCGGTGTGGTTGCCCGACCAGCGCGACCCTGCACCACTGCGTGCGCCCCACCCTCCAGCGCAGCTGACGGCAACAGGTGGCGCGCGGTGAGCCGCGTCGACGCCGGTGCGCTCCCTCAAGGCAGGCGGTCGATGTCTGTCGGCGCGCACCCTGGAGTTCTACAGGCAGGGCGGTGCGTCGCAAGCGTGCGGTGTTCAGAACGCCAGTGGGTGCTCCGGCAGCAGGGCCTGCAGTTCGCTGCGGAACAGCGCGCGGATGCGCTCCAGCGCGGCCTCGCTGTCGGCCTCGAAACGCAGCACCAGGATCGGCGTGGTATTGGAGGCGCGCACCAGGCCCCAGCCGTCCACGAAGTCCGCGCGCAATCCGTCTATCGTGGACAGGCGCGCCGATTCGAACGGCGATTCTTCGCCGGCCTGCGCACGCTCCACAAACCGTGCCACCAGCGCATGTGCATCGCCGTCCACCGGGACCTTGATCTCCGGCGTGGACACGCTCTCGGGCAGCGCGTCCAGCACCTCGGACGGGGTTTCCTCGCGCTGGGCCAGGATCTCCAGCAGGCGTGCGGCGGCATAGATGCCGTCGTCGAATCCGTACCAGCGCTCCTTGAAGAAGAAGTGCCCGCTCATCTCACCGGCCAGTTCGGCGTCGGTCTCGCGCATCTTGGACTTGATCAGCGAATGCCCGGTCTTCCACATCAGCGGGCTGCCGCCGTTGCGCAGCACATAGTCGGACAGCTTGCCGGTGCACTTCACATCGTAGATGACCAGCGCGCCGGGATTGCGCTGCAGCACGTCGGCGGCAAACAGCATCAGCAAGCGGTCCGGGAACACGACAGTGCCTTCCTTGGTGACCACGCCCAGGCGGTCGGCATCGCCGTCGAAGGCCACGCCGATGTCCGCATCGAAGCGCTGCACCATGTTCACCAAGTCGTCGAGATTGTGCGGCTCGCTCGGGTCGGGGTGATGGTTGGGGAAGGTGCCGTCGATGTCGCAATACAGCGGCACGACCTCGGCACCGATGGCCTCCAGCAGGCGTGGCGCGATGTCGCCGGCCGCACCATTGCCAGCGTCCACCACCACCTTGATCGGGCGGTCGAGCTGCACGTCGTCGGCAATGCGCTGGATGTAGGCGTCGCTGATGTCGCGCTGCTCCAGGTCGCCAGGCGTGGCCGCGGTGTGCAGCCGGCCTTCGTTGATGCGCTGATGCAGTTCGGTGATGGCCGCGCCGGACAGCGTCTCGCCCCCGATGACGATCTTGAAGCCGTTGTAGTCCGGCGGGTTATGGCTGCCGGTCACCGCCACGCAGCTGCCGGCGCGCAGTTCATAGGCACCGAAATACACCACCGGCGTGGGCGCCAGACCGATATCGGTCACGTTGCAGCCGGCACGCCGCAGGCCTTCGATCAGGCCAGTGGTCAGCTCCGGCCCGGACAACCGCCCATCGCGGCCCACCACCACATCGCGCAGCCCCTGCGCCTGCATCACGCTGCCGATGGCCTGGCCGATCAGCGCTGCAACCCCGGGATTGAGCTCCTTCCCGACCACCCCGCGGATGTCGTAGGCGCGGAACATTTCGGTGGCGACCTGGACCACCGGCAACAGCGGCGGTGGTGCAGGCGATACCGCCTGGTCCAGCGCACGCGCGTCGCTGGCAAGGCTGGCGTCGTGCTGCAGGCTTTGGCTGAAGGTGGGTTCGTCGGCCGCAGTGTCGCCGGCAACGCGACGACGTGGCAGTGCCACCCGGCCACGGCTGGCCAGCACCAGCAACACGGCGATGGCCAGCAGCAAGGCGGCCACGATGGCGCACCCCAGCGCGCCCAGACCCAATGGGCCGTCGTCGCTCTGCGGTACCGCAGCGGCCACACGCAAGCCACTGGTGCCGAGCGGGCGTGCCAGGGTTTCGGCGGCATCGGCCAGGCCCACGTCGCCTTGTTGGGCCACGTTGTAGCTGCCCTGGCGCAAGGCCAGATAGGCACTGCCGGGCACGGCGATCGCATCCAGCGGGCCGGTCAGGCGCAGCAGCGGCAGCCGGGCATACGCCACCGCCGGCTGCGCGCCCAGGCGTACTGCGGCGGCCACGCCCAAACGCACCTGCCTGGCATCGCGCACCACATGGACCTGTGCACGCTCGGCCACCAGCGCCGATTCGAGCAGGCTCAGTCGCGCATAGCCGAAGTCCTTGGGATTGGCATAGGCGGCGGCCAGATCGCCGGGCAGCACCTGCACGTCCTCGGCGCCCTTGAAGCGCTCGCGGATTGCCGAGGCGGCGGCCAGCGCATCGCCGTTGGCCAACGCAGCGGCCACCGGTGGCTGTTTGAGCACCGCGTCGAGCTGGCTGGCCTGCGCAGACATCGCCTGGCTGACACCCTGCACGGCGCGATCGCGCGCCTGTTCCAGGTCGTGCGCAATCGCATCCTCACGCCATTGCGTGTAGCTGCTCCAGCCAAACCAGGCCGCCAGCAGCACCAGCACGCCCCCCAGCACCGGACCACTCGTACGCACGCTGGACATCGACTGCCTGCGCTCGTTCGCCTTGCTCATGTGACTCCCCCGTCAGCGCACGCCGGTGTGGCCGAATCCACCCGCTCCCCGCGCGCTGTCGACGAAAGTATCCACCACTTGCAAGCCCACGCGCACGATCGGAAGGATCACCAATTGCGCAATCCGGTCGCCCGGCTCGATGGTGAAGGCCTCACGGCCGCGATTCCAGGTACTGATCAGCAGCGGCCCCTGGTAGTCGGCATCGATGAGCCCGGTGCCGTTGCCCAGCACGATGCCGTGCCGATGGCCCAGCCCCGAGCGCGGCAGGATCACCGCGCACACCTGCGGGTCGGCCAGATGGATGGCGATGCCACTGGGAATCAGCGCCGCATCGCCCGGCTCCAGCGTCATCGGCGCTTCCAGGGCCGCGCGCAGGTCCATGCCCGCGCTGGCTTCGGTGGCGTAGGCCGGCAGCGGCCACAGATCGCCGAAGCGCGGGTCGAGCAGCTTCACCTGCAAGGACTGGGTCGGGATGCTCATGCCTGCAATCTCTCCGCGATCAGGGCCAGCAATTGGTCGGCCAGTTCGGTCTTGCTGCTGCTGGGAAACACGCGCTCGCCCCCCTGCCAATAGGCGGTGGCGGCATTGTTGTCGCTTTCGAACCCGCCGCCTTCGATCCCCACCTGGTTGGCGATGATCAGATCCAGCCGCTTGGCTGCCAGCTTGCCACGCGCGTAGTGCTCCACGTCGTGCGTTTCGGCCGCAAATCCGACCACCAGCTTGAGCGCACCCGTCTGCGCGGCCACCTCGGACAGGATGTCCGGGGTGCGCACCAGTTCCAGGGTCAGAGTTTCGCCGGTCTTCTTGATCTTCTGCGCGACCACCCGCTTGGGGGTGTAGTCGGCCACCGCGGCGGCGCCGATGTAGATGTCGGCCGGGAATGCACCCAGTACCGCATCGCGCATCTGCGCGGCCGAGCGCACGTCGATGCGCTGCACACCGGCCGGCGTGGTCTGGTGCACCGGCCCGCTGACCAGCACCACCTCGGCGCCCTGGCGGGCCGCGGCGGCGGCCAGGGCATAGCCCATCTTGCCGCTGCTGCGATTGCCGACGTAGCGCACTGGATCGAGGTCTTCGAACGTGGGGCCGGCGCTGATCACGATGCGCAGGCCCTCCAGTTGCGCGCTGCTGGGCACGAAGGCCGGCGCAGCACTGACCGACGGCGCGGCGGCGAGCGTGGCGGCATCGCCCGCCAATGCCGCAATGATCGCCGCCGGCTCGGCCAGCCGGCCGGGGCCGGATTCGCCTTCGGCCAGCGGGCCGTCGTCCGGGCCCACCACGGCCACGCCGCGCGCACGCAACGTCGCCACGTTGGCCTGGGTGGCCGCGTGCAGCCACATACGATGGTTCATGGCCGGGGCCACGGTCAGCGGCGCAGTCGTGGCCAGGCACAGGGTGGTGACCAGATCGTCGGCCAGACCGTGCGCCAGGCGCGCCAGCAGGTCGGCGGTGGCCGGGGCCACGACCACCCGGTCGGCCCAGCGGGCAAGCTCGATATGCCCCATCGCCTGCTCGGCGGCGCTGTCCCACAGCGTGGTGCGGGCCGGGTGCCCGGACAGCGCCTGAAAGCTCAGCGGGGTGACGAACTGTTGTGCGCCGGCGGTCATGGCGACCTGCACCTGTGCGCCGGCGTCGCGCAGGCGACGGACCAGTTCAAGCGATTTGTAAGCGGCGATGCCTCCGCCGACGCACAGCAGCAAACGCTGTCCGTCCAGGGGGCGGGCCTGAGTGGAGCCGATCACGTCGGGGTCGTCCTACGGTTACAAGGACAACTAGATTAGCCGATGCCCCCGCTTGGCCTGATGGGCGTCGGCGATGAGCACCGGCAATCTCGCCATATGCACATACACGACTGGCCCACCCACGAACGTCCGCGCGAGAAACTTCTGGCGCGCGGTGCCGCTGCGCTTTCCGATGCCGAGCTGCTGGCGATCTTTGTCGGCTCCGGGCTGCGCGGCCAGGATGCGGTGCAGACCGCGCGCGATCTGCTGGATCGCCACGGCCCATTGCGCCCGCTGCTGGATCGTCCGCCCAAGGTCCTGGCGCGGCTGCCCGGGCTGGGCCCGGCCTCGGCGTGCAAGCTCAGCGCCGCGATGGAGCTGGCGCATCGCCACCTGATGAGCGAGCTGGAGCGTGGCGACGTGCTCAGCGACCCGCTCAGCGTGGGCCACTATTTTTCGCAGCGGCTGCGCGCGCGGCCCTACGAAGTGTTTGCGGCGCTGTTCCTGGACAATCGCCATCGCGCAATCGCCTTCGAGGAGCTGTTCACCGGCACCATCGACGGCGCCGATATCCATCCGCGTGAAGTGGTGCGCAAGGCGCTGCTGCACAACGCTGCGGCGGTGATCGTCGGCCACAACCACCCCTCCGGCAATCCGGAGCCGTCCGAGGCCGACCACGCAGTCACCGTGCGCCTGTCGCAGGGCCTGGAACTGGTGGATATCCGCCTGCTCGACCATTTCGTGATCGGCGATGGCCGCCCCGTCTCGCTGGCCGAGCGCGGCTGGCTGCAATGAGGCCGCCGCGTTGACCTGAACCATCACCCGGACCCCAGGGCCCGCGGTCGGGTAAAATCGCTGGTTTGGTTTCAAGCAGATCCCACGTGAAAGCCCTACTCCGCGCACTGATCGGCCAAGGCATCGAAGCCTTGCGCGCCAACGGCACCCTGCCTGCCGACACCCTGCCGCCGGATTTTGTGGTCGAGCGACCCAAGACACGCGAACACGGCGACTTCGCCACCAATGCGGCGATGCTGCTGGCCAAGGCGGCGCGCAGCAATCCGCGCGCGCTGGCGCAGGCGCTGGTGGCCGCACTGCCGGCCAGCGAGGACGTGGCCAAGGTCGAGATCGCCGGCCCCGGCTTCATCAACTTCCACCTCGCCCCCACCGCCTACCAGCGCGAAGTGGCGCATGTGATCAAGCAGGGCCACGACTATGGCCGCGGCCTGGCCGGAAACGGCCGCTCGGTAGGCGTGGAATACGTCTCGGCCAACCCGACCGGCCCGCTGCATGTCGGCCACGGCCGCGCAGCGGCGATCGGCGACAGCCTGGCGCGCGTGCTCGACGCCAATGGCTGGAACGTCAAGCGCGAGTTCTACTACAACGATGCCGGCGTGCAGATCGAAAACCTGGCGTTGTCGGTGCAGGCACGCGCGCAGGGGCTGACCCCCGACAGCGTGGGCTGGCCGGAGAACGGCTACCGCGGCGACTACATCGCCGACGTGGCCAATGCCTATCTGGCCGGCGACACCGTGGACCTGGAAGGCCACCTGGTCACCGGCACCAAGGATCCGGCCGATTTTGAATCGATCCGCCGCTTCGCCGTGGCCTATCTGCGTAACGAGCAGAACCACGACTTGGCCGCCTTCCGCGTCGACTTCGATATCTATTTCCTCGAGAGCTCGCTGTACAAGGACGGCAAGGTCGAAGAGGCGGTGCAAAAGCTCATCGCCTCCGGCCACACGTACGAGGAAGGCGGCGCGTTGTGGCTCAAGTCCACCGACTTCGGCGACGACAAGGACCGCGTCATGCGCAAGTCCGACGGCACCTACACCTACTTCGTGCCGGACGTGGCCTACCACCTGACCAAGTGGCAGCGCGGCTACGAGCGCGCGATCACCGAACTGGGCGCCGACCACCACGGCTCGCTGACGCGCGTGCGCGCGGGCCTGCAGGCGCTGGAACTGGGGATCCCGCAGGGCTGGCCGGAATACGTGCTGCACCAGATGGTCACGGTGATGCGTGGTGGGGAGGAAGTGAAGCTGTCCAAGCGTGCCGGCAGCTACGTCACCCTGCGCGATCTGATCGAAGAAACCAGCGCCGATGCGGTGCGTTGGTTCCTGATTGCGCGCAAGCCCGATTCGCAGCTCACCTTCGACATCGACCTGGCACGCGCGCAGAGCAACGACAACCCGGTGTTCTACGTGCAGTACGCGCATGCGCGCGTGTGCAGCGTGCTGCGCCAGGCGCAGGAAAAGGGCTACAAATACGAGCAGGGCCACGGTCTTGCCCAGCTCGCCCGGCTGGACGATGAGCACTCGCTCACCGTGATGCTGGAGCTGTCGCGTTACCCGGAAGTGGTGGAAATCGCCGGTCAGGCACTGGAGCCGTACCAGATCGCGCAATACCTGCGTGAATTGGCGCACGCCTTCCACACGTGGTATCACAACAGCAAGGTGCTGGTGGACGATGCCGCCGAGCGCGACGCCAAGCTCACCCTGGCGGTCGCGACGCAACAGGTGCTCGCCAACGGCCTGGAACTGCTCGGCGTCAGCGCCCCGGAAAAGATGTAAGCGCTGCGGGAAAACACAGGCGCGGCGATCGACTGGGCGTGCGCGGCCCGCGCGGTCGCAGCGCGCGCGGGCCGTGCCACCTGCCGGGCGCAACCGCCTGACGGCGACGCGGATCGCGCGCGCTACACGCAGGGCCTTCCACGGCCCGCAACGACATGATTCGGAGAAGTGGTAGATGGCAGCACGACGCGGTAAGAGCCAGGCACGACGCAACACCAGCAATGGCACCCCCGGTTGGGTGTGGTTGGTGGCGGGCGCCGCGATTGCGGCAGTGATCTTCCTGGCCGCCCCCAACCTGTTCAAGAAGGACGGCGACGGCTTCCTGCGCGTGGGCCCGCGGGCCAACCCGGACGCCCAGCCCGAACCGGTGGCCGACGCCGACACCGATACCCCGGCCGAACTGCCCAAGCCCAGCACGCCGCCTGCCAAGCCGCAGCCCAAGCCCGGCGATGCGCAGACCCAGTACGACTTCTATACCTTGCTGCCCGGCAAGGAAGTGCAGATGTCCGATGCCGAGCTGGCCGCCAGCGCACGCGCCGAAGAGGCCGCGCGTGCGCGCGCAGCGCTGGAAGGCAAACCGGTGCCGCCAGCACCCGGTGCGGCCGCGAGCGTGGCCGCTGCCACGCCAGCCGCCAGCGTGCCGGTGCCCTTGAACGAATCTGCCGCCAGCGTACCCAAACCGCTGCCGGAAACCGCTCCGGCACGGCCGGCAGCCACGCCGGCGCCGGCCGGCACAGCGGCCATCACCACGCCCGCGGCCACGGCGCCGAAGCCTGCGACGACGCCTGCGGCTGCAGCGCCCTCGCCCGCTGCAGCGGCGGTGACCGACAACACCCGTTACATCCTGCAGGCCGGCTCGTTCGGCGCTTCCGGCGATGCCGAATCCACCAAGGCCAAGCTGGCGATGATGGGGCTGGCCGCACGCGTGGAATCGGCCGAAATCAGCGGGAAAACCGTCTATCGCGTGCGCATGGGGCCGTACGGCAGCGCCGGCGAACTGGCCGAGGCCAAGCAGAAACTCACCGGCAGCGGCCTGCCGGCCATTGCGATCAAGGCGCAGTAAGCGCGCATGCTGCGTCGCTGCGCCGGGCTGTTGCTGGGAACGCTGGCACTGACCGGCACGGCGCAGGCCACCGATCAGATCCGCGACCGCATCCAGATCGACGGCCAGCAGGCAACGTTGCTGGCCGAGCCGTTGTCCGGGCCCCTGGATGACCCGGCCACCTGGACGCGCTTCGTGGCGCACGCACGCAGTGCGATGGGCAGCTGCACCGCCAACTGGCGCGGCTATCGCGCGGACTGGCGTCTGGACGCGCAGCAGCTGGTGCTCGATCGCGTCGTGCTGGGCGCCTGCGCCGATGCGCCACCGACCTTGCCGTTGGAGGTCCTGTTCCCCGGCCAACCAGCGCCAGTGCCGGCCGTGTGGGTGGATGGCGAAGTGATCGTCGCACTGCCGTCCACCGCGACGCCTGCCACGCACGCAGCGGGCGCCTACGTGGTGCTGCGGCTGCGCCGTGGTCATGTCGTCTCGCGCGAGAGCTTGACCGAAGAAATGCTGCGTGCCCGGCGTGCCGCAATGGCAAGTCCGCCCCCTGCGCTCTGAAACTGCCTTGCAGTGAGTCCTGAATCCCCCGTCCCCCTGGAGTTCCGCATGTCCAAGACCGTCCTGATCACTGGTGCCACCTCCGGATTCGGCAGCGCTGCGGTGCGCCGTTTCGCCGCCGCTGGCTGGAAGGTCATTGCCACCGGCCGACGCGCCGAGCGCCTGCAGGCGCTGGCGGCCGAGATGCCGGCCGGCCAGGTCCACACCGCCGCGTTCGACATGCGCGATGCGCAGGCCCTGTCGGCTGCCATCGACGCGCTGCCGCCGGCGTTTGCCGACATCGATGTGCTGGTCAACAACGCCGGCCTGGCGCTGGGCACCGCGCCGGCGCAGCAGGCCGACCTGGCCCAGTGGCAACAGATGATCGACACCAATGTCACCGCGCTGGTCACGCTCACCCATCGCCTGCTGCCGGCGCTGATCGCGCGCCGCGGCGCCATCATCAACATCGCCTCGGTCGCGGCCACCTACCCATACACCGGTGGCAACGTCTATGGCGGCACCAAGGCCTTCGTGCAGCAGTTCTCGCTGGGGCTGCGCGCGGACCTGCACGGCACCGGCGTGCGCGTGACTTCGATCGAACCCGGCATGGCCGAAACCGAATTCACCCTGGTGCGCACCGGCGGCAACCAGGCCGCCTCGGACACGCTGTATCGCGGTGCCACCCCGATGACCGCCGACGACATCGCCGAGCAGATCTTCTATGTCGCCAGCCTGCCGGCCCACTTGAACATCAACCGGCTGGAAATCATGCCGGTGACGCAATCGTTCGCCGGATTTCAGGTGGCGCGCGACGCGCAGTGACGTGCCGCGGCATGCTGGACGCATGCATCGGCAAGGGCTGAGCGCGCACGGATGCAGGACGCCATCGCGCAATGCCTGAGAAGCCGCGCACTGCGCGGCCTTTCTTGCAGGAACGCGTTCATGCGACCAAGGCACGCGCGCGTGGCAACGGCGATGCCGCGTAGCGTCGTTTGCCAGGCAATCATCGGCATGAGATCGATGGCCGAAGTCTGACCAGAGCGCACGCAGCAGCAGTCGGCGTGAGCGCGCTACGCCGACTCGGCACCACCGGCCGGCCTGGCGCGCTGCCGCAGCACCATTCCACGCAGGCGCAGGAAAGGCCGCTCCACCGCGTAGTGCAGCAACGCGCCCACCAGCAGCGCCACCCCGCCATAGACGGCAAATGCGAGCAGGCCGTGGCTGTCCAGCGCGGCGCCGAGCCAGCCCTGCGTCACATGGAACATGGCCTTGTGGGTCAGATACAGGCTGTAGGAGATGGCTGCCAGCCACGCTGCGCCCGGCACCCGCAGCCGGCCGAAGGCGCTGCCGGTGGCAGTGCCGGCCAGCACGAGCAATGCCAAGCCCAGCGAAAGCACCGGCCAGCCCACGGCATTGCCGATCAGGCCGGTGCGCTCGCGAAACAACCACATCGCCAGCGCCAGCACCGCCACGCCCGCCAGCAACCACGCGCTGCCGTACTGCTGCAGCCGTTGCCAGGTCTGCGGGCGGAAGACCTTCAGCACCGCGAGCATCACACCGGCCAGCAGGCCATCGAGACGGTTCCAGGTGGGGTAGTAGATATCTTCGACGAACCAGTTGCGCTGCTGGCCACCGCCGATCTGGTCCAGCGCGGTGTTATGCAGCCAGGCGCTGGTGCGCAAGGCGATGCCTGCCACCACCACTGCCATGCATAACGCGATGAATCGCCCGGCCGACGGGCGCCGCAGCAACACCATGGCCAGTAGCGGAAACACCAGATAGAAGTGCTCCTCCACGCAGAGCGACCAGGCATGCGAAAACGCAGCCTGCTGGCCGTAATCGACGAACAGGTTCAGGGTGAAGGTGGCAAACATCCACCACGGCGCCAACCCGGGCGCTTCGCGAAACCCCGGCCATGTGATGTAGACGATCAGCACCAGCAGAAATGCCGGCAGGATGCGAAAGGCGCGACGCAGGTAGAAATCGGTGAAGTCCAGCCGCTGCCC
This sequence comes from Xanthomonas sp. NCPPB 1068, assembly GCF_041479385.2. Taxonomy (NCBI): domain Bacteria; kingdom Pseudomonadati; phylum Pseudomonadota; class Gammaproteobacteria; order Lysobacterales; family Lysobacteraceae; genus Xanthomonas; species Xanthomonas sp. NCPPB 1068. Next base: position 4,394,710 of record NZ_CM192986.1, read on the forward strand.
GCGCGCCAGCGGCGTCAGCACCTGGCTGCCGATCAAAAAGCCGCTCAGCACGAAGAACAGGTCCACGCCCATCCAGCCATAGCGCGACAGCCACGCCCAGTCCGGCCCCAGCCCGCCGACCACGAACGAATGGAACAGCATCACCCAGACGATGGCGATGGCACGCAGCAGGTCCAGGGCGGGATAGCGCATGCGCACGCTCGATGACCGAAGGACGGCGATTGTGCCGCATGGCCGGTGTGATGGCGCCGGGATGTGGCGGCCGTGTCGTTGCCTTTGCATCGGGCAGCGCCGCCCGGGCATGCCATGCGACCGCAGATGGTCCCTGCCGGTGATGCGCGCATCGCCATCCATCAGCCGCAACGCAGGTGCAGGTCAACCTGGTGGGGGTACGACACCAGCACCGCGATCGTCGCGCCATCGCAGCAGCTGCTGCCGCTGCCATTCCAGGCGAGCGGCGTGACACGGCTCCAGCGCCCTACTGCGCGCCACGGCAGTGCCGCAGCGCGTGCACGATCAGCCCAACGGTTCGTCGGACAGATAGGTGTAGCCGGTCAGCCCGGCTTCCAGCGCGTCGCTCAGTTCCTTTGCGCGCTCCGGTGGCAACTGCGCGGCGGCGATGCGTTCGGCGTAGGTCGCGCGCAGCGTATCCAGCTGATAGCCCACGTAGTCGAGCATCACGTCGGTGGTATCGCCGCGACGCTGCTGCACGATGCGATAGCCATCGCCATCCACCGCCACTTCCACCGCGTCGGTATCGCCGAACAGGTTGTGGATGTCGCCGAGAATTTCCTGGTAGGCACCGACCAGAAAGAAGCCGATGCGGTAGCTCTCGCCCGGGTTCAACGTGTGCAACGGCAACGAGCTGTCCAGGCTCTCGTTCTCGACATAGGTCTTGACCATGCCATCGGAATCGCAGGTCATATCGGCGATGATGCCGCGCCGCTGCGGCGCTTCGTTCAGGCGTTCGATCGGCACGATCGGAAACACCTGGTCGATCGCCCACACATCCGGAATCGACTCGAACACGCTGAAGTTGACGAAGTACTTGTCCACCAGCCGCTCGTTGAGCTCGTCCAGCACCGGGCGGTGGCTCTTTTCGTCGAAGCTCAACCGCGCACGCACGCCGTGCGCGATGGCATAGAACAGATCATCGATACGCGCACGATGGGTCAGGTCGATCTGGCCCAGGGCGTAGGCACTCAAGCCTTCGGCATGAAAATGCTGCGCCTCCTGGAACAGTTCTACCGCCGGGCGCACATCCAGTTCGTCGTGGATCTCGCGCAGGTGGCGGATGGCTGCCGGTTCATCGTCGTGCGCATCGGGCACGCGGCCTTCCGGCGCCTGCTCCACTTCGGAGACATTGGCGATCAGCACCGCATGGTGCGCAGTCATCGCGCGCCCGCATTCGGTGACGATGCGCGGCGGGGTCAGGCCGTGCTCTTCGCAGGCGCTGGCCAGCGGCTGCACGATGTTGCTGGCGTACGAATGCAGGCCGTAATTGATCGAGCAATAGCTGCGCGAGCGGGTGCCTTCGTAATCGATGCCCAGGCCGCCACCGACGTCGACATGGCTGATCTTGGCGCCCAGCCGCGAAAGCTCCACGAAATAGCGGGTGGCCTCGCGCATGCCGTTGGCGATGTCGCGCACGTTGGAGATCTGCGAGCCCATGTGGAAATGCAGCAGATTCAGGCTGTCGGCGTACTCGGTGTCGCGCAAGGTCTTCCACAGGTCCAGCACCTGCCGGGGCGACAGCCCGAACTTGGCCTTGTCGCCACCGCTGTTCTGCCACTTGCCCGCGCCCAGCGAGGCCAGGCGCATACGCACGCCCAGGCCCGGCTTGACGTCCAGCGCGCGTGCTTCTTCCAGCACCAGCTTCAGCTCGGAAGGCTTTTCGATCACGATGAAGGTCTGCAGGCCCAGCTTGCGCCCGATCAGCGCCAGGCGGATGTATTCGCGGTCCTTGTAGCCGTTGCACACGATCAGCCCGCCCGGGCGCGACAGCGCCAGCACCGCCATCAGCTCCGGCTTGCTGCCTGCTTCCAGCCCGAAGCCGTCGCCGTGGTGGCCGGCCAGGGTGCCGGCCACGCCGCGGTGCTGGTTGACCTTGATCGGGTACACGGCGGTATAGCCGCCGGCGTAATCCCACTCCGACTGCGCCTGCGCAAACGCTGCCTGCAGCTTGCCCAGGCGCTGGCCCAGGATGTCCGGAAAGCGCACCAGCAGCGGCAGCTTGGCGCCGGCCGCACGCGCGGCGTCCACCACTTCGGGCAGCGACACCGACGGGCCGCCGGCGGTCGGGCTGACCACCACGTGGCCGGCGGCGTTCACATCGAAATACCCATCGGCCCAATGCGGGATCGAGTAGGTCTTGCGGGCTTGGTCGAGGGACCAATCGCTCATTTCGCTGTCTCGGCTGGAATAAAAAAGGGCGTGAAGTGTAACGCCTGGCATGCGCAGGGTCCGTTACAATCCGCGCCGACTTCACGCCCCTCTCCTGCTGGAGCGGGGTGGAATGCAGGTTCAGCCGCTGCGCAGGTTGACTGCACGAGGCTGCGCCCGACCCCCATCCGGCGCTTTGCGCCACCTTCTCCCGGTGGGAGAAGGGACAGCTCCCCTTCTTTTCAGGATTTTTGCATGAGCGCCAACGACAACTGGTACATCGAACACTTCCAGCCCACCGGGTCGGCGATCGGCTTCCGCATCAGCGGCAAGCTGGACGAGGTGCAGTCCCCGTTCCAGAAGATCGAGATCTACCAGACCACGGACTGGGGCAAGTTGATGCTCATCGACGGCGCGGTGATGCTGACCAGCCGCGACAACTTCTTCTATCACGAGATGATCAGCCACCCGGCGCTGTTCACCCACCCCGCGCCCAAGCGCGTGGTGATCATCGGCGGCGGCGACTGCGGCACCCTGCGCGAGGTGCTCAAGCACCCCGGCGTGGAAAGCGCCACCCAGTGCGATATCGACGAGCAGGTCACCCGCATGTCGGAGAAGTATTTTCCCGAGCTGTGCGATTCCAACCACGATGCGCGCGCCGAGCTGCTGTTCGACGATGGCGTGGCCTACATGGCCAATTGCCCGGCCGGCAGCGTGGACATCGTGATCGTCGATTCCACCGATCCGGTGGGCCCGGCCGAGGGCCTGTTCAATAAGGCGTTCTACGAGAGCTGCTTCAAGGCGTTGAAGGACGACGGCATCCTGGTGCAGCAGTCCGAATCGCCACTGGCGCTGCTGGACCTGATCAACGAGATGCGCACCGAAATGGGCAAGGCCGGCTTCCAGTCGTTCAAGACCCTGCCGTTCCCGCAGCCGTGCTACCCCACCGGCTGGTGGAGCGTGACCATGGCCAGCAAGCAGGCCAAGGCCGATTTCGCGTTCCGTCAGGATGCCGCGCAGGCCAAGGGCTTCGAGACGCTGTATTACACCGCCCATCTGCACACCGGCGTGCTGGTCGCCCCGCCCTTCGTGGCCAAGGCACTGGGCGAGTAAGCGCAGCGAACAACCCTTCGCCTGCGGGCGCGGACGGCGCGCGCAGGCGCGATGCTTGAATGGTTGCGGCCGATTGACGACACCGGCCGCAACGGCCTGGCAGTGAGCCCAGGCTGTCGGCAGCCGCCCGTTGACGCGACTGCCTGCACGCCTGCAGTGCGCGGGCTGATCTGCCAATGCGTTGCGCCTGGTGTGCTGGCGCACCGATGCCGATGGTGCGGCGATGCGCCGCTCACATTCCCTCGAAGGGCGATCGATCGACAGTGCAGCCGTGCGCGGGAAGCATCGTCTTGCGCGCCATTGCTGCGTCACGCTGCCGTCGATGCCGCTGCCCATGCCATGCCGACCAATGTATGGGACCGCGCAGCCTATAACCGGGCCAGGACTTCCGTTTTCTTTGCGTCGAATTCGTCCTGCGTGACCAGCCCCGCATCCAGCAATTGCTTGAGCTTGCTCAACACCTGCACCGGATCGTCTGTGGCGGGAACGGCACCGGCCTGAGATGGCACTGCCGCCCCTTGCGCACCCGGCGCATGCACCACCACGCCACCGGCCGCCGCACGCAACTTGTCGATCTCCAGCTGTTGGCGCTTTTCGTAGGCCGATTCTTCCACCTGCTGCGCATAGGCATAGACGCGCCGCGCCTGCTTCTTGGGCAGGCTATCGATGGAGGCAGAGGTGCCCTGGGTAGTGCGGCACATGATGGTCGCCCCGAGCATCTGTTCGCTCATATGCACATCGAGCACCTCGCGCCAGGGGAAATCGCGGAATGTCATGCCGAACAACGTGGGGTAGACCACGATGAACCTGCGGTTGGTCAGCACCACCGCATCCGGCGACAGGTTCATCACCATCTTCTTCTGCACGGCGATGTACTCGACCTGCTCGTCGCGGGTCAGCAACTCACTGACCTTGGGCAGGATCTTGCCGACTGCCACCGGATCCTGCTCGTCTGTCAAAAACTGCGCCACTGCGTCCATAGGCCCTCGCCAACGGCTGACTCACTGCGTTGACCACGACACTACAACAACCTGCATAGATGGCTATGCAATGCCGATGAGCTCCGGCGGCACGGCGTCACCTGCGCTGCGTTTCACTGCGCAGCTGACGCAACGCTAGCTCACGGAAAAGGGCGGACGTTGCCGCCCGCTCTTCGTGACCATCGACCCGTATCAGAAGCGGACTTCGGCTCCGAAGCTCAGCACTTCGGCACGATTGATCGTGAGGTCTTCGTAGTCATCGTAATACTCGTCAGCGTAGACATAATTCGTGTAAAGCGCGCTCAAGCTGACGTGCTTGCCGATATCTACGCCAAGACCGGCGCCGACGTAGGCACCATAGACGCGCTCGTTGTAGTCCTCACCTTTCGCCTTGCCGCCCCAATAGCCCAGCCGCACGAGCGCAAAAAGGGGAACATCGCCAAAGTTGAAGCGTGCCGTTCCACCGATGCTGCCAAAATCCACATTGGGAATGACGACAAAGCCATCCGCATCCTTGGAACCATCCACTTTCCCGGTTGCGGCTTCGATACCGATCAATGTGACCGGACCTGCGCGCCAGCGGTAGCCAACGTTAAAGCCCTGCATATCCTGCTTGCCGTTTTCAAACACCTTGGCTTTGCCACTCTGCACGCCAAGGAACAGCCCGCTCTTGAGGCGCTGCTCTTCTTCGCGCGGCGGCGGCGGTACGTAGGCCGGCGCGACTGGCGCCGCCACTGCCGACGCCTGCTCGGCCACCGTACTGAATCCGCCAGCCTCACCGGTCTGGCTGGTGCCGCTTCCACCGACAGCAACCGGCGCGCCGCCGATGCCGGCTTGCGAGGTGCGCGACGACTGCGCTGCCGGCGCGCTCGCGTCCTGGGCGCCGGTCTGCTGCTTTTGCTGTTGCCGGTAGCTGTCCCAGCCGCGCGACAACGATTGCGCCGAGGCCTGTGCCGTGACGCCGAAGGCCGTGCAGGCCAACAGCAGTGTTGCGGTCCTTTTCATCGTTTCCCCCAATGAGTCGTACTCCATCGTTCCCGCATCCTTGCGCACGCAGGGGTCACCTGACGGCGTCTGGAAGTGGCGCAGTTGCTGTCGAATTCGGGGCTTTCCCGGCATCACCGGATGTCGTGCGACACCGATCCAGGCGCCGTCCCTGAGAACGTGCCCGTACTAACGCGTGATGCAGCCCCCTGACCGCAGCCGGCACAGTGTCTGGAGTCTCAGCAGCTGTCAAGAAAAGATGTGACAGCCTGCGCCTGGTTGAAGCGATCGCAAGTCAGGCGCTGATCGAAGCGGGCAGAGGGCACCGCCGACGCCATTTTCTGCCCGCGCACGCGCGGCCCCACGCGATGCCGGCCAATCTTTCGGGTCGAGGCCGCCAAGCACTTGATTAGCAACGCCGTTCCACCTCCGGAACATTTCATTTGTTAAACAACTGTAATTTCAATACTCACAAGTTCTAAAATTGCGCAGACCGATCCCTCGCGATCATCGTGAACCTGCGCAACGCGTGACATCTCCGCGCCGCCAAGGTCCGGAGAACTGCCATGCACTACCAACCGCTGGACGTGCCCAGCCTGCACGTTGTCACGCCCGTGTTGCTCAAGCAGGGCACCCGCCTGCTGGAACCCGACGTCTACCGCACCCACGTGGATGGGCAACTGGCGGTGGTCAAGGACTACGGCCGCTACCGCCGCACGCTGCTGGCGCCGGTCGCGCGGCTGATGGTGCGTCACGAGGCCAGGATGCTGGAACAGCTGAAGGGCTGGCGGCATGCGCCGGCCCTGCTCGGCACGCTGGGTGGCCTGGCGCTGGGCATGGAGTTCATTCCCGGCGACACGCTCAGCGCCAGCGCGGTGGTGGGCCAGGAGGTCTTCCAGCAACTGCAGCAGGCGTTACGCCGGCTGCATGCGTTCGGCATCACGCATAACGATCTGCATGGCACCAATGTGGTGGTCAGTGCGGGCGTGCCGGTGCTGATCGATTTTACTTCGGCGTGGCGATTCCCGCGCTGGTTGCGTCGCGGCACGCTGGCGCGTCAGCTGCAACGCAGCGACGTGGCCAACTTCCATAAAATGCGCCAGCGCCTGGCCGGCATTGCACCGACGGCCGACGAAGCCGCACGCAGCGCCGAACCGCGCTGGGTGCATGCCGTTCGCAGCGGTTGGAAGCGGCTGTATCGGCGTCTGAAAGGCACTGCGTAACCCGCGCTGCTGGCCGGGAGCCGCTCTTGGAGAGCGGCTGGCCAACGTTGTGACGTCAGCCGCTGCGCTGATTGCACCGGTTTGATCTGCAGCGCGGAACATCCCCGAGTGCTCTGTGCATGCCACGTGCTGCGACGCGGATGGCAAGGGCGCTGGCGCGTTTGCCTGCACCGCGACGCGAACAGTCACCCCTGCGCGTCGCGGTGCCTGCGCACTAACCCATCACTTTGCTGCTGCCGAAGCGGCAACTGCCGGCGCGCGATAGGCGATCAAGCTCGGTGCATCGGTGACGAAGCGGTCGAGCACGCCGTCGGCGATCTTGACCGGGCCCCCGAAGCGGGTGGCGCCGGGAATCGATGGGATGGCCGCAGCGTTGGCTGCAAGCGCAGCCGCATCCGCAAACAACGCCGGTGCCTCGGTGCCGCCGCGATTGGCCGCATCCAGCCCGGCTGCGGTCTTCTGCAGCGCGCGGCCCCAGCCTTCCATCGCCTCCAGCCAGGGACGCGATTGCGCGGCGAAGCCCTTGTCGGCCACGCCGTCGCGGATGATCTGCGGCGCGGCTGCCAGCTCGTCGGCCGTACGCGCCAGCTCGGCAATCGCCTGCGTGCGCGCTGCCGTATCGCCCAGCGCGATCGCTTCGCGCACATGGTCGAGCACGGCCTTCAGCCGTGGCGCCTGCTCCTGCCACGGCTGGCTGCCGAAGGTGGGCGCCAGGTGCTGGGTGTCGAAGAAGGTCAGCAATGCCGCGGTGACGCGCGCATCGCCGCCGGCCAGATCGCGCGCCGCCGCATGCCAGGTACGTTCTGCGTCGTAGCCTTTGTCGTTCCAGGCGAAGGCGGTCAAGCCCATCACCGCCACGCGGCTGGGCACTTCCTGGTTCATCGGGTTGGAGACGATGCCCGACAACTCGGCCGACAGGCCGGCCTCGCGCCGCGCGTACGGCGCCATCAACAGGCGCCCGGCCGAGGTTTCGAAATCGTTGACCGGGTAGTTGTCCCACAACAAGGTCTTGCGGCCGAACGCCTTGGTGGCGGCGCGCGCATCGGGAATGGAAATGGCCGGCGGCACCACGTCGGTGCCGGTCCACTGCACCACGATCTTCGGGTCCAGATGCTTGCGCAGCGCTTCCTTGTAGGGGCTCTCCTTGGCGTCGTAATACTCGGTCGGCACCATGATCAATTCCGACGCTGCATCGTGCCGCGCAACCAGATCGGCCTGCACCAGATTGAGCAGGTGCGATTGCGCGATGCCCGCCGCCTGCGCGCCGGACTCGCCGAAGGTGGCCTTGTCGCGTTCGCAGTTCCACTTGGTGTATTCGATGTCGTCCAGCGCCACATAGAAGCTGCGCACGCCCAGCGCGCGGAACGCATCGAACTTGCGCAGCAGTGCCTTGGCGTCGGCGGGATCCGAGAAGCACACCGTCGGGCCCGGTGAGATCGCGTAGACGAAATCGACGTGATTGCGCTTGGCGGTGGCAGCCAGCTGGCCGAGCGCCTTCAAGGTCGGTTTCGGATACGGCTCGCGCCAGCGATCGCGCGCGTAGGGGTCGTCCTTGGGGCTGTAGATGTAGGTGTTGGCCTTGGTACGGGCAAGAAAGTCGATGTGCTTGCTGCGGTCGCTCATCGACCACGGCGCGCCGTAGAAGCCCTCGATCGTGCCGCGGATCGGCATGGCCGGGTAATCCTGGATCGTCAGCGTCGGGATGGCCGGCCGCGCGAGCAGTTGGCGCAGCGTCTGCGCGGCGTGGAACAGGCCATCGCCGTCGTGGCCGGCAAGGGTGATCAGGCTGCCGCGATCGAGGGCAACGCTGGCCAGCGTGTAGCCCTCCTTGTGCGTGTCCTGCACGGCCTTGCTGCGCGTCAGCGCGTCGTGCACCACTGCTGCATCGCCGGTGCCGAGCATGATGTGCGGGCGGTCCAGCGTGGCGGGCAGGCGCGTGGCAGTGGCAATGTTGCTGACGCCGGCCGTGGTGAGGATGCTGCGCACCAGCGCGACTGTGGCCTTGTCCGCGCCAGGCGCGACCACCAGCACCACGGACCGGCCCAGGCTGATCGTCTCGCCATCCAGGGTGATCGATACCGGGGCCGGAAAGATCGCCGGCTGGGTGACCGACTCGGCCAGCGCCGATGTCGCCAGGCCCAGCGCCACCACCATCGGGAGCAGGCGCAAGCCCGACTTGCCACTGCGTCGCTTCATGTCCGAACTCCGGTATTGGAATGGTATTAACGCCTAGAGTAGGCAAGTCGCTACGCGGGGACAAGAGCAGCGCCTTGCCATGGGTCGAGTCCGTTTTGCGCGTAACGAAAGCTGCTGTCGCCAGGCATCCGCAATACAGTACCGTCGCCGCGCAACCTGCAGGCTGCGGTATTGAAATGGTATGAGGCGAGATGGCTACGCGGCTCAGAGCAACAGCCGACTCGCGGTCAACGGATACTTGTCGGTACCGGTAGGGGCGCCGCTGGCTGGTACGTCGCTTATGGAGGCAGCCGTCAGGCAGCTGCAGACCCCGTCGCGCGAACCGTTTGGCATCACGCGCTGGGCCTGCTTGTCGTCGATCGGGCCCGTTGATGCCGACCTTCGACCCAGGCATCACGGTCGCGCGGAGACCGGCAACGCCGCCGCAGGCTCGGCCTACGGCGTGCGCTCACTCCTACAGCGCGTCGCTATCCAGCTCGCCGGTGCGGATGCGCACCACCGTGCCTAGGTCGTAGACGAACACCTTGCCATCGCCGATCTTGCCGGTGCCGGCAGCAGCCACAATGGCTTCGACCACGCGCTCGGCCTGGTCGTCGGTCACCGCCACTTCGATCTTCACCTTGGGCAGGAAGTCGACCACGTATTCGGCGCCGCGATACAGCTCGGTGTGACCCTTCTGCCGGCCGAAGCCCTTGACCTCGGTCACCGTGATGCCTGCCACCCCGCAGCCGGCGAGCGCTTCGCGCACATCGTCGAGCTTGAACGGTTTGACGATGGCCATGATCATTTTCATCGGTGCAGATCCCAGGGCATGACGGCCGCGCAGCATACCGTGGACGCAGGCAACACTCATCTAATGCGGCAGCGCCGTCACCGCGGACCACAGCCGAATGGGACTATCCTTACCGCCTGCCGACTGCCTTGCCGATGTCCCGCGTGTCCCGGCCTGCACTAGGCTTCCTACGGACCTGCGGAGAACACCATGATCGATTTCAATCAGCTCGACGACCTCGCCCGCCGCCTCAGCGACCTGGTGCCACCGGGCCTGCGCCAATCGCGCGAAGAACTGCAGAGCACCTTCAAGGGCGCGCTGCAGGCCGGCCTGGGCAAGCTGGACCTGGTCACCCGCGAAGAATTCGACGTGCAGCGCGCGGTGCTGCTGCGCACGCGCGAAAAACTCGACGCGCTCGAACAGGCCGTCGCCGCACTGGAAGCGCGCGCAGCGGGCGCACCGCCCAGCGCCGCTGCCAGCGCCGACAGTCCCTGAGCTGAGCCGCCCACCATGAGTCTGGCGCTGGTGCACAGCCGTGCCCGCGTAGGGGTGCAAGCGCCCGAGGTCCGGGTGGAAGTGCATCTCTCCGGGGGTCTCCCCTCCACCCAGATCGTGGGCCTGCCCGAGGCGGCGGTGCGCGAATCGCGCGAACGCGTGCGTGCGGCCCTGCTGTGTGCCCAGTTTGAATTCCCGGCGCGGCGCATCACCATCAACCTGGCGCCAGCGGATCTGCCCAAGGACGGCGGTCGCTTCGATCTGCCGATTGCGCTTGGCATCCTGGCTGCCAGCGGGCAGATCGACCGGCAGGCGCTGGCCGAGTACGAATTCCTAGGCGAGCTGGCGCTGACCGGCGAGTTGCGCGGCGTCGACGGCGTGTTACCGGCGGCCCTGGCGGCCGCGCAGGCCGGGCGGCGGCTGATCGTGCCGCTGGCCAATGGCGCCGAGGCCGCCATTGCCGGGCATGTCCAGGCCTTTACCGCACGTACCCTGCTGGAGGTATGCGCCGCGCTCAACGGCACCCAGCAGGCACCAGCCGCCGCGCTGGCGGTGGCCACCCTGGGCACAGCGGCCCTGCCCGACATGGCCGATGTGCGCGGCCAACCGCACGCACGCCGCGCACTGGAGATCGCCGCCGCGGGGGGCCACCACTTGCTGCTGATGGGCAGCCCCGGATGCGGCAAGACCCTGCTCGCCTCGCGCCTGCCCGGCCTGCTGCCGGATGCCAGCGATGCCGAGGCGCTGGAAACCGCCGCCATCCGCTCCATCAGCGGGCGCGGGCTGGATCTGGCGCGCTGGCGGCAGCGGCCCTACCGATCCCCGCACCACACCGCCAGTGCGGTCGCCCTGGTCGGTGGTGGCACGCATCCGCGCCCCGGCGAGATCTCGCTGGCCCATAACGGCGTGTTGTTTCTGGACGAGCTGCCCGAGTGGCAACGACAGACGCTCGAGGTCCTGCGCGAGCCGCTGGAATCGGGGCTGGTCACGATCTCGCGGGCAGCGCGCAGCGTGGATTTCCCGGCACGGTTCCAGCTGGTTGCCGCCATGAACCCGTGCCCGTGCGGCTGGGCCGGCGATGGCAGCGGGCGCTGTCGCTGCAGCAGCGACAGCATCCGCCGGTATCGCAGCCGCATCTCCGGGCCGCTGCTGGACCGCATCGACCTGCATGTCGATGTACCGCGCCTGCCGCCGCAAGCGCTGCGCAGTGGCAACCCGGGCGAGGACAGCGCCAGCGTGCGTGCACGCGTGGTCGCCGCGCGGCAGCGCCAGCTTGCGCGCGGCCCGCTGCCCAACGCACGCCTCGACCAGCCGGACACCGATCGCCACTGCCGCCTGCACGGCGACGACCAATTGCTGCTGGAGCGGGCGATCGAGCACCTGCAACTGTCCGCACGCTCGATGCACCGCATCCTGCGCGTGGCGCGTACCATCGCCGACCTGGACGACAGTGCCGTCATCGCCACGCGCCACCTGACCGAAGCCATCGGCTATCGCAAGCTCGATCGCGCGCTTGCCCCTGCCAGCGCGGCCTAGCGGGCGGCCGAAAATGCCGGAACCGTGCTGCGGCGATTGGAGCAACACAAGCGGCTTCCGCACGCCCTGAGTGATGTGCGACTGCGGGCAGTGATACGCGACTGCGGGCAGCGCCGCGCGATGCTTGGTCGCCGCATCGAGCGCAAGGCGGGACATCGCAACATCCACTTCATGGCGCTCCGCGTACAACGTCGGCCACTCCATTGCGCAGAGGCCGTCATGAGCCGACATCCCGACCTGACCACCGTTCCGTCGCTGGATCTGAACCGCTATCTGGGCACCTGGTACGAGATTGCACGGCTGCCGATCCGCTTCGAGGATGCAGACTGCACCGACGTGTCGGCGCACTATTCGCTGCAGGACGACGGCAGCGTGCGCGTGCAGAACCGCTGCCTGACTGCGGCGGGCGAGCTGGAAGAGGCCGTGGGAGAGGCCCGCGCCATCGACGACACGCACGGCCGGCTGGAAGTGACGTTCCTGCCCGAGGGATTGCGCTGGATTCCCTTCACCAAGGGCGATTACTGGGTAATGCGGATCGATCCCGAGTACACCGCCGCCCTGGTGGGCAGCCCCGATCGCAAGTACCTGTGGCTGCTGGCGCGGCTGCCGCAGCTGGATGAGAACATCGCCCAGGCCTATCTGGCGCAGGCGCGCGAGCAGGGGTTCGATCTGGCACCGCTGATCCACACCCCACACACCGGACGGTTGACCGAACAACCGCTTCCCTGAAACCCCGCGAGGTACCAGCGCTGCTGCGCGACAGCCGAGCGGTTGCACGGTGCCCCGTTCGACCTGCCTCCTGCAGCGCCTGAGTGCAAGCGCGTGCAACGGATCGCCAACTGATCCGTGGCACGTTCGACGGCGCAGCATCCGCGCCACGCACGCACGCTTGCAACGCCGCACATGCGACGCTGCAGCATGTCGCCCGGACTCGGCTGGCGCGCCGGCTTGGCTGCGGCGACAGCCGCCGCAACGTCGTCCAGCCCGCGGCGCGAGCTGACGCATGCCGGACCACACCCTTCCTCTCCCGCCGGCAGCCTTATGAGAACGGCCGGGCCCGGACCAGCACTACCAGATCGGCAGCGCCATCCTGACCCGGCCGCACCGGTTCATGCGCGCGATGGGCGGCCATACCGCCCGGCCGGTTTACCCGTTGAGGGTGCCCAGATCCTTGGCCGCGGCCTGCGCACCTTCCAGACTATCGAAGGCCACACCGGTATCGCCCACCACGTACTTGATCAGTTCGCCGTCGCGCGTGGTTTCGCGCATCTTGAAGATCGGCACTGCGTCGGTGCCGCCGACGCGTTCTTTCTGCGTTGTCATGGTGATTCCTCCAGTGAGAGCGCCTTGCAGGGGACCGGCTGGCCCCGCAGCCCGCGGTGGCGAGCACAGACGTACCGACCCTAGCGCGCCCATGCGTGCAGGCGCGTGAATCCCTCCAACGCAGCGGCCACCCTGTGCGTACATGGTCCGCCGCAAGAAAATCACAGCGACTTCGCTCCGCGGACGCGCGCAATGCACGCGTGTGTCGTACATTCGCGACGTGCAGCCTCATCCGTCCACTTCCGTTGTTCACCTAACGCCGTTACGGCGCACTGCCTGGCGCGGTGGTAGTGCCATGGCACTGGCTCGATGCGTGCTGCGCCACCGGCATCATGCAAGGCCGTGTGCGTGAGCTGGCCTGTATGTCGATGCAGGTGAGGACATGAAGCGTCAACGCATCATCAGTCTGACCGTGCTGCTGGTGGTGCTGTGCGCAACGCTCCCGATCGGACTGTCGTATTACCTGGCCTGGCGGCTGGCGCTGTCGCGCGAGGAGAGCAGGCTCAGCCAACTGGCGGCGCTGTCGATCCGGCGTACCGACACGGCCTTCGACGAAGCGCATGGCGCGTTGTTGAGCATGGCCGCCTCACAGGCGCCGCCCTGCTCGCCCGCACATCTGGCGCAGATGCGCGCGCTGGTGCTGACCAGCCATTACATCGTCGAGCTGGGCCACTTTCGGCAACGCTGGCTGCGCTGCACCTCGTGGGGGCAGTTTCCCGACAACATCCCGCAGACCGCTCCGGATTTCGTGGTCAAGCGCGGCATTGCAGTGACTACCCGGCTGCTGCCGCTGGCCAATCCGCAACATCCGTTGATGGCGCTGCAGCTGGGCAACTACAACGCCCTGATCAATCCGAACACGCTGGCCGACATCAACATCCCGCCGGGCCTGCAGCTGGCGATCGGCACGCCCGACGGCCAGGTGCTCAGCAGCACCGGCACCGCGGCCGAACAGTTGCTGGTGGCGCCGCCCACCGACGCCGCCACGTCCCGCCCCGACGGAGACACCCAGCCACAGGTGCTGTACGGCCGCGACCGCCGTGGCGACTGGGCGGCGGTGGTGACCGAGCCGGCGGCCTATCTGCGCGGGCCGCTGGCTGCGGCACGCCTGCAGGTGATGCCAGCCGGCATCGCGGTGGCCGTGCTGCTGGTGGGCCTGGTGCTGTGGGTGTCGCGGCGCCGCCTCTCGCCGCTGGCACGGCTGGAGATTGCGGTGCAGCGCGGCGAATTCATCGTGCACTACCAGCCCATCATCTCGCTCGATAGCGGCCACTGCGTCGGTGCCGAGGCACTGGTGCGCTGGCAGCAACCCGACGGCGTGCTGGTGCCGCCGGATGCCTTCATCCCGCTGGCCGAAGAAAGCGGGTTGATCCTGCCGATCACCGATCTGGTGGTGGCCGAGGTCATCCGCGAGCTCGGCCCCACCCTGGCCGCCGACCCGACCCTGCATGTGGCCATCAACGTGTCGGCCGACGACATCAAGAGCGGCCGGGTGCAGTCGGTCCTGGCGCAGGCGCTGCAAGGCACCGGGGTGGACAGCGGACAACTGTGGGTAGAGGCGACCGAGCGCAGCCTGATGGATATCGATGCGGCGCGCACCACCATCACCCACCTGCGCGGCGCCGGCCACACGGTGTCGATCGACGATTTCGGCACCGGCTATTCGAGCCTGCAATACCTGCAGGGGCTGCCGCTGGATGCGCTGAAGATCGACAAGTCGTTCGTGGACACCATCGGCACCCACTCGGCCACCAGTTCGGTGACCGCGCACATCATCGAGATGGCCAAGACGCTGCAGTTGCGCACCATCGCCGAGGGCGTGGAGCGCCAGGAACAGCTGGATTACCTGCGCGCGCATGGCGTGGACCTGGCGCAGGGCTGGCTGTTCTCGCGCGCGCTGCCGGCAACCGGCTTTATCGCCTACCACGCGCAGACCCGCAGCGCGGCGCACTGATCCACTCGGCGGCATCACCCGCACGTGCCGGGTCGGCTCGCTGCAGCGGTGGGTCGAAGGCAGATCTGCCGCCGCGTCGCGCGCGCATCGCCGACCGATATGGACTGGCGCTGTGCGCATCATCGACATACACGCGCGAGCCGATCATCCAACCGCGACGGGAAAGTCGGTGCTGCGCCCTCGCAGGCTGACGCGCGCAGCGCATCCTGCTCCAGTTGCGCACCCAAGTGTTGGCCACCATCGCCGCAAGACAGCGACGGGCGCTACCCATGGCCGAACCAGGCGCCAGCCTGCGTGCGAGAACCCTGGGCTGGACATCTCCACCACCGTTGCCACGCGGCCTACCTGCAAAAAGAAAGGCCGCCAATGGCGGCCTTGCAGTAGCGGCAGCGCGCCCGATCAGGCGCTCTGCAACGCGCCGCTGCGTTCGCGCACCGGCTTGGGCCGGCTGGGAAACGCATGCCGCACGATCCGCCACATCACCTGGCCAAACTGCCGCGGCAGCGAGCCGGTGTTGTAGTGCTGGCCGTAACGGGCGCAGATCTGCCTTACCTCGACCGCAATCTGCGCATAGCGATTGGCCGGCAGGTCCGGATAGAAGTGATGTTCGATCTGGTGGCTCAGGTTGCCCGACAGCACGTTCATCAGCTTGCCGCCGGTCAGGTTCGACGAGCCGCGCAGCTGACGCAGGTACCAGTGCCCGCGCGACTCGTTGCGGATCGATTCCTTCGGAAACACTTCCGCATCGGCGGTGAAGTGGCCGCAGAAGATGATCACGAAGGTCCAGATGCTGCGCAGCACGTTGGCGGCCAGGTTGCCCAGCAGCACGGTCAGGAAGAACGGGCCGGCCAGCGCCGGAAACACGATGTAGTCCTTGAGCATCTGGCGGCCGATCTTGCGGCCGACCGGCAGGAACGAGGCGCGCAATTCGGCCGCCTTCATCTTGCCGGCGAACCAGCGGCCCAGGCGCAGGTCCTGGATCGCCACGCCCCATTCGAACAGCAACGCAAAGACCACCGCGATGAACGGCTGCATCAGGTAGAACGGGCGCCAGCGCTGCTCGGGGAAGATGCGCAGCAGGCCGTAGCCGATGTCGTCGTCCATGCCGCGCACATTGGTGTAGGTGTGGTGCTTGAAGTTGTGCGTCTTGCGCCAGTTGTCGCCGGTGGCGACGATGTCCCACTCGTAGGTGTTGCCGTTGAGCTGCGGGTCACCCATCCAGTCGTACTGACCATGCATGACGTTGTGGCCCAGCTCCATGTTCTCCAGGATCTTGGACAACGTCAGCAGCACCACGCCGGCGATCCAGGCCGGGATCAGCACGCTGTGCACGAACGCACCCAAAAACAGCAGCGCACGGCCGGCCACGCCGGTCCAGCGCACGGCCGCCACGATGCGGCGGATGTAGCGCGCGTCGTCGGCGCCCACCTGGCGCTGCACGCGGGCGCGGATGGCATCGAGTTCGTCGCCGAAAGACTGCAGTTCGGCAGCGGACAGGGCACGGTTGTGGACTCGGCTCATGAGGGTTCCTTACAGATCCAGGATCAGGTCAGTGCTCGGGGCACTGATGCACAGGCGGACCTGTGCGGTGGGTTCGTTGCTGCGCTCACCGGTCAGCAGGTGGCGCGTGGTGCCGGACTGGCGCGCGCACGCGCAGCTGTTGCAGATGCCCATGCGGCAGCCGTGCTTCGGCCGTAGGCCCTGGGCTTCCAGTCCTTCCAGCAGCGACTGGCCGCGCGGCAGGGTGAGCGTACGGCCGCTGCGTGACAGCTGGACCTGCACCTGCCCGGCTTCGCTTTCGTCCAGTGCCGGCACGCTGAAGGCTTCGGCCTGGAAGGCGGCCACGCGCCCTTGCAAGCGCTCGCGCGCCGCCTGCACAAAACCGCCCGGGCCGCAGGCCATCACATGGCGCTGGTCCAACGCGGCAATCTGCTCCAGCGGATAGCTGTCCACGCGCGCGGCCGGTGTCTGGCCCTCGCGAGTGGTGAGAAGGCGCACGCGCAGGCGCGGATGCGCCGCAGCCATCGCCTCGAACTCATCCATGAAGCAGGCTTCGTCGCGCTGGCGCACCCAGTACAGCAGGTCCACGTCCACCGGCATGCCGGCCTGCGCGGCGGCCTGCAGCAACGCGCGCATCGGGGTGATGCCCGAGCCGGCGGCCAGCAACAGCAACGGGGTGGGGGTAGCCGGCAGCAGCATGTCGCCAAAGGCCGGGTCCAGCGACACCACCGTGCCCAGCGCTGCATCGCGCGCCAGGTACCGGCTGACCTGCCCGCCTTCGATCGCCTTGACGGTGATCGCCAGGCGGCCGTCGGCCAGCACGGTCGGGCTGTAGCTGCGCAGCAGGCGGCGGCCATCGATCTCCACGCCAACGCTGACGTGCTGACCGGCCTGCAGACCCTGCCAATGGCCATTGGGCTGCAACACCAGCGTCACCGCATCGCGGCTGGCGGCGCTGCGCCCGACCAGGCGGGCCATCGGCCGCTCCAGCGTCCACAGCGGGTTGATCCGGGTTGCCCAGAAATCGAACAGCTGCGGCGACACCAGGCGGCGCGCCAGCCGTGCAGGCAGGGGGGACTTGGACTTGGGAGTGGATGCCAGGCTCATAGGGTGCACTATACGCGTGCATGCACACACGTGTATACAGTTGTATATCGGCCGGAAGCGCTATGATTCATGCCCACGCCCGGCTGCTGCCTCATGACCTCCATCGCCCTGCCTTCCCACGACGCGCCGCCGTCACGCAAGCCGGCGATTTCACGCGAGGACCTGATCGCCGCGGCGTTGTCGCTGATCGGCCCGCACCGCAGCCTGTCCACCCTGAGCCTGCGTGAAGTGGCGCGCGAGGCCGGCATCGCGCCGAACAGCTTCTACCGCCAGTTCCGCGACATGGACGAGCTCGCCGTGGCCTTGATCGACCTGGCCGGGCGCTCGCTGCGCACCATCATCGGCCAGGCGCGCCAGCGCGCCACCTCCACCGACCGCAGCGTCATCCGCGTCTCGGTGGAAGCCTTCATGGAGCAGTTGCGCGCCGACGACAAGTTGTTGCACGTGCTGCTGCGCGAAGGTGCGGTGGGTTCGGACGCCTTCAAGCAGGCGGTGGAGCGCGAGCTCACCTACTTCGAAGACGAGCTGCGGGTGGACCTGATCCGCCTGGCCGCCGCCGACAATGCCAAGCTGCATGCGCCGGCGCTGGTGTCCAAGGCGATCACCCGGCTGGTATTTGCGATGGGCGCGGTGGCGATGGACTCCCCGCCGGAAAAAGATCCCGAGCTGGTCGAACAGATCTCGCAGATGCTGCGCATGATCCTCACCGGCGCGCGCACCCTGGGCACGCACGGCGGCTGATTGTTCGCGTTGGCGATGGCGTTGCCGCGAACGAGCAGCGGCATCGGCGCATGGACCAGCGCACACGCCGATGCTGAGCACGCCGTACATACCGTCTGACAAATGCTTGCTACGTGCTGTCGGCGTGCTTCCTCTGCAATGCCTGACATCAGGTCAGCGGCGGATACCGACCGTCGCATTCAAATCCAATACCGCCTTGCGGTCGTTACACAGCTGCATTCTCTTTCGACTATCCGAAAGATAATCCGAAAAATAATTGCATAAAGTGCTTGCGCAATGAAAAGGACGCAGGTAATGTTCGCGCCCTCGGCAGGTACGCCTGCATTTTCAACGAACCAACCTCATGCCCCTGCTCCATTCCGCCACATTCAATCGACTGCCCAGCGCACACCGCGCGGCATCGTTTGTGCGCACGAAGAAAGCAGCCGTGCGCATCACCCGATTCGACTGATGTCCTGACAAGGAGATCGGTCACCCGATCTCCGAGGCAAGCGAACGCCCTCGGATGCTGCATCCGGGGGCGTTTTTCGTTATGCGTTCGCATCGCATCGTGTGGATGACCTTCCAGGCACCCGGGCATGGATTGCCCGACAACATGGACGTTGCAAAGCGGTCAGGCGCGAAAGCGCTGTGCCCAGGTGTCGGGCACGGGCGGCGCGTGGTCATGCACATACAAGAATTACCGTTTGAATAAAACGGTGATCAGAAACACTGCGGAAGATATTCAGCGGCCTGGAGTTTATTCCAGCTGGTGCGCGCGGCTGTGCCGTGGCGTATACCGAACGCTTTCTCAATGTTTCTCGTTACGGGTATCGGCTCCTGGTGGAGCGGCGGCAAGTACGCAGGCCCGGTTCAATTCCGGAATACTCACCACTGGATAGCTCAGTTGGGTAGAGCAACAGATTTCTAATCTGTCTGTCGCGGGTTCGAATCCCGCTCCATGCATGACCTTATTGGTCATTTCTCGGGACGCAAGTCCCTTTACGGAAACGCCCATGCCGCAGGCACACAGGCAACCCATCGCCTGACCGCCTGCAGCAGCGGCGCCGTGGCCGGGCCCTTGCCCTGAACGCGCGTGCTGCACCGTTTGCAACCGCTGCGCACTACATCGCACAGCGGCGGCAACGCGCATGCAAGCGCCAACAGCGCATCGCGCCCCGCACGGCCGCCGTCACCGGCGTTTCCACCTTTCAACGCCGCGTTGCATCGGCACACGTTTCGCCAGCAGTCCGATCCGGGCGGCGCGACGGCAGTCACTTTGGATCGGACCACCAGAGCCAAACCTAACAGGAGTAATGCCATGTTCTGGACCAAGAGGGTCGTGATCGGTGACGGCGAGCGTGGCCTGGTGTATCGCAACCGTCGGTTCGAGCGCGTGCTCGTCCCCGGTGTCTATCGCCTGTTCGACCCACTGGGCCGCAGCGAAGTCATCGTCCACGCAGTCACTCAGGGCGCCTACGTCGGCCCCGATGCGGAGATGCTGATCGACACGCTCGGCAACACCCTGCCGCAGCACTTCGTGCTGGCGGATATCGGGACCGCGCAGGTCGGCCTGCTGATCCGCAACGGCAAGCTTGAGGAGGTGCTGCCACCGGGCACGCGCGCGCTGTACTGGCGTGGGCCGGCAGCGATCGAGGTGCAGACCCTGCCGCTGGGCGATGGGCTGCAGGTGCCTGCCGATGTGCAGCGCAGGTTGCGTCAGCTCGGCACGCTGTCGCGGGTGGCAGTGTGCATGGACGTGCCCGCCGAGTCGCAAGGGCTGGTGTTCATCGATGGCAAGCTGGTTGCACCGTTCGGACCGGGGGCGTACGCGTTCTGGAATTTCCAGAAGAACATCGCCACCGAGGTGATCGATCTGCGCGTGCAGTCGGTCGAGGTCTCCGGGCAGGAGCTGTTGACGCGCGACAAGGTGTCGTTGCGGGTCAACCTGGCCGCCAGCATGCGCTTCACCGATGCCGTGGCGATGCGCACGCGCGTGGCCAAGGCCGGCGAATATCTGTACCGCGAGTTGCAATACGGCTTGCGCCGTGCGGTGTCGGCCAAGACGCTGGACGAGTTGCTGGGCGACAAGGCCTGCCTGGATGCGGATATCTTCGGGTATGTGCGTGGCAGCGTGAGCGGCTTCGGCATCGAAGTGCTGGGCGTCGGCGTCAAGGACGTGATCCTGCCGGGCGAAATGCGCGAGATCCTCAATGCGGTCGTGCAGGCGGAGAAGCAGGCGCAAGCCAACATCATCCGCCGGCGTGAAGAGGCCAACGCCACGCGTTCGTTGCTCAACACCGCCAAGCTGATCGAAGACAGCCCGGTGCTGATGCGTTTGAAGGAACTGGAGGCGCTGGAAAAGGTCACCGAAAAGATCGACAAGCTCACCGTGTTCGGCGGCCTGGACGGCGTGCTGAAGCAATTGGTGACGATCAGGCAATGAAGGCTGCGCGTGGTGGAAGGATCTGCCACGCACTGCCGCAAGGGAATGACGACAATGAGTACCTCACAACATTTTGAATTACTGCATGCCGAAGGCAGCACCACCCCGATCAAGGGCTGGGTGCGCGGCGTGCCGCTGGAAGCGCAGGCGCATGCGCAGTTGCGCAACATCGCCGCGGTGCCGTTCGTCGGCCCCTGGGTGGCGGTGATGCCCGACGTGCATCTGGGCAAAGGTGCAACCGTGGGCTCGGTGATCCCGACCCGTGGCGCCATCATCCCGGCAGCGGTGGGCGTGGACATCGGCTGCGGCATGGCCGCCGTACGTACCACGCTGCGTGCCAGTGATCTGCCGGACAATCTGGCGCAGTTGCGCTCCAGCATCGAGCGTAGCGTGCCGGTGGGCAATGGTCGCGGCGGCGAACACCGCACGCTGCCCGACAGCATCGAAACCCGCATCGCGCGTTCGGGGTTGGTGCAACGTCTGGACGCGATCAAACAGCAGCACAGGCGCATCCGCACCGACAAGCTGGAATGCCAGATCGGCACGCTGGGCGGCGGCAATCACTTCATCGAACTCTGCCTGGACGAAACCGATGCGGTGTGGGTGATGCTGCACAGCGGCTCGCGCGGCACCGGCAACCTGATCGGCAGCTACTTCATCGAGCGCGCACGCGAGCAACTGGCGCACCGCGTGCTGGGCTTTCATCTGCCCGACAAGGACCTGGCCTTCTTCATGCAGGGCGAGCCCTTATTCGAAGAGTACGTCGAAGCGGTGTCGTGGGCGCAGGATTACGCACGCGAAAACCGCGAGGCGATGATGGCGCGCGTGCTGGCCGAGATGCGTCACCGCTTGCCGAAATTCCAGCTGGAAAAGCTCGCGGTCAACTGCCACCACAACTACGTGCAGAAGGAGACTCACGGTGGCGAGGAGCTGTTGATCACCCGCAAGGGCGCGGTGAGCGCACGTGCCGGCGAGCTGGGCATCATTCCGGGCAGCATGGGCACGCGCAGCTACATCGTGCGCGGGCTGGGTAACGCGGAGAGTTTTCACAGCTGCAGCCACGGCGCAGGCCGCGTGATGAGCAGGACGGCCGCACGTGCACAGATCACCCTCGCCCAGCATCGCCAGGCCACGGCGCATGTGGAATGCCGCAAGGACGCCGCCGTCATCGATGAGTCGCCGGCCGCCTACAAATCGATCGAGGCAGTGATGGCAGCACAGCAGGATCTGGTCGAAGTACTGCACACGTTGCGCCAGGTGGTGTGCATCAAGGGGTAAAGCAAGGGCCGCAGCAGCGGCCCCTTTTCTGTAAGAAGCGTGTTCTGCAAGACGCATGCAACACCGGTCAGCGACCTCATCCGCAGTGCCACTGCGCAGTTCAGTCATGTCGTGATCGCACTCACATCCAAGCACACGCGTTTCACTCTCGCGACGCCATCGTTGCGCCACATTCGCGGCCTGCGTTGCAGGGCGCATCCATCACCAGGCAACCGGAGGCGGCATGAGCAATCTCGACAAGCAGGAACGCAAGGAAGAAGCAAAGGATTTGAACCGCGACCCGATCTCCGGCGCACCCGGTTCGCACCCGGTGGGTGTGGGCGTGGGCGGCATCGCCGGCGGCGCAGCGGCAGGTGCGCTGGCAGGCACGGTGTTCGGTCCGTTAGGCACCTTGATCGGCGCAGCGGCCGGCGTGGTTGCCGGCGCGGCGGCGGGCAAGGGTGTGGCCGAACGCCTCGACCCTACCGTGGAAACCGAATACTGGCGCCAGGAGCACCGGAACCGTCCTTACTACAAGGAAGGCACCGACTACGACCGCGACTACGCCACCGTGTACGGGTTCGGCCTGCAGGCGCGCGAAACACGCCCAACCAGCACCTGGGAAGAAACCGAAGCCACGTTGGCCGGCGAATGGCCGCGCAACCGTGGTGAGTCGCGCCTGGAGTGGGACGATGCCCGCCTCGCTGCGCGTGATGCCTGGGACCGCGCCGACCGTACCCACACCGTGTATCGCGACGGCGATACCCACTACGCCGGTCGCTTCGATAGTGCCAGCTACCGTGATGCCGAGTATTCGTATGACGATTATCGCCCGGCCTACCGGTACGGCATGCAGGCGCGCCAGCAGCACGCCGGCCGCCAGTGGGACGACCATCTGGAACGTGATCTGGGCGATGGCTGGGACCGTTTCAAGGCCGATTCGCGTCTGAACTGGGAAAAGGCCAAGCACGCCGTGCGGGAAGCGTTCGATTCGGATCATCACGGCGACGCTGCGCGTCGTAACCCGACCGACCCACGCGTGTAACGGCTTCCTGGGGTGCAAGCTGGCGCGTCCATCGCGTCACTGCATGATTCAAAACGAACGGGCCGATGGGCCCGTTTTGTTTGTTGTGAGTTTGTGGCGGCGCATGTAAGTGAGACAACCGCGCTGCAAGGAGATCGCAACGCTTACCCAGCATGACGCGTTCTTCAGTGGCGATCCATCCAGCGCAACGGTACCGCCAAGCGCTGGCAGACAGGTGCGCGCTCGACTACCCGGACGTTTTCTCCACCGCGCGGATGTCGCCGCGGAACACTGCAGCGTCGGCTCCCGCCGACGGCGCGTCTTCCTGCTGCTTGATCAGCTGCTTGCGCGCTGCCACCACTTCACGGGCCAACGCAATCCGGCGACCCACCACCATTTCGGTCAACCAGTCGATCAATGCGCGCGTGTAGCGCTGCTGATGCTCCTTGACGCTCAGCGCGTGGTCGGCCCCGGCGATCACCCGCGAGGTCAACGAGCGCGCCTTGCCAAAGGCGTTTGCGTAATTGCGCAGCACCGGTTGCGGCACGATGACATCGTTCTCGGCTTCGACCAGCAGGACATCGCCGGTGTACGCGGCGCATGCCGCCAACGCAATGTTGTCGTCGGGCGTCAGCGTGCGATGCCGATAGGCCATCAGATCCGGATCGGCGTTGAGGCTGACCTTGGGCTGGTCCCACTGCGCATCCTTGTAGAGCGCAGGCGAACGTAGTGCCAACCACTCCACCGGGCGCTCACGTGTCAGCAGGGCGGACAGATAACCACCGTAGCTCAGGCCCACCACCGCAATCGACTGCGGATCCACATACGGCAGGCCCGCCAACTGGTCGTAGGCGGCAATGATGTCGCGCAGGTTCTGCGCGCGGGTGACGGTCTGCCGCATCGATGCATGGCCCTCATGCCCACGCAAATCGAAGGTCATGCAGATGCAGCCCAGACCTACCGCCTCGCGCGCGCGCACCAGGCTGTGGTGCTGGCTGCCGCCCCAGCCGTGGACGAACAGCACCGCCGGAATGCCGGTGGGCGTGAGCAAGGTGCCGCTGAGTGCGTCGTGATCGACTGCGATGTCGATACTGGAAAGTTTGGCTTCCATCAGTCGGTTGAAACCCTCCGGTATTTGTAGCGCGGGCCGGCGCCGGGGCGGCTTGCACGGTAGTACACCTGTGCGTCGGCCGGCGGCTCGCCTTCATAGATCTCGTGGGTGGATGCCCGCACCCAGTGCAGCCCCGGATGTTGCTGAAAACAGGCAATGGCCGCAAGTTCCGCCGGGGTGGCGCCACCGATCCGCCAGGACTGCTCGAGGACGCCGCACACCGCGCCGGCGTGCGGGTCTTCACCGCTGACCACATCGTAATTGCGCCGGGACACCTGCAGGCCCGCAAATGCAGCGGCAATGCTGCGATCGTACCGGCACGCTTGCTCCACCACGCGGCGCTGCAGCGGCGGCAGCCCGGTGCCCAACAGTGCCTCCAGCGATCCGCGATGGACGCGCAGCGACGAGCCGCCATAGACATCCTCGCCCTCGGCATTGCGCACGCTGCATTGCGTCCCGTAGTACGCGATCTGCACGCCGGCCACGCACAGCTCGCCCACGCTGTGCGTCAGCGGCTGCAGGATATTGCGCTCCAGCACTGCGCCGTGGGTTTGCAGATATTGTTCGGGCAACCCGTCGAGTGCGACTGCCAGCGCGGCCGCATCGGCGATGCGCCACTGCCCATTGCCACCGACGCCGGTGGGCAGCTTCAGGCGCACCTGGCCATCGGGCAGCAATCGGTCCAACGCCTGCAAGGCATCGTCCCGCGAGAACACCGTGTAGCCGGGCAAGGTAGTCGGGATCAGCGCAAGCGCCAGCGCCTGATTCCAGCCGGTGACACGCGTTGCCGCAGGATCGATCAAGGGGTGGCCGATCACCTTGGTGGCCACAAATGCATGCGGCACGATGCCGCCCAGCAGGTCGTGACGACCATCGATGCCAAGCGCACGGGCCTGTTCGCTAGTCAGCGTGTCGTCGGGCACATGCAACGCAGCATGCTGGTCGCCTGCGGCGGACGCCGTCACAGTGTCCAGGCCTGCATCATGCGCGCCCAGCAGGCGCGCAAGTTCGCTGCACACCCAGGCGTGCGTGGCACGTTCGTGGCCGTACTCGGCCACGGCACGCGTGGTATGCCCGAGCACTTGCAAGTACCGTGGCTCTGCCATCCGCTGTCCCCGTGCTCGTGCCCGTGCCACATCGGGCGCCTCCCGCTGCGTGTCGGAACGCGCCGCTGTAAACCCTGAAACCAGGCCTATTTCATGGCGAAATACAGACCTACCACGATCAACACCACCACGATCAGGCTGATGGCGACCCGGCCCCCGCGCAGCTCCAACAGGGCGTGCCACCACACACGTGCTTCCGGTGTTCCGCTGGCATGGTGCGGCTTACGATGACTGCTTTCGCTGTCCTGCATCCTGAGTACTCTCTCCTATACGTCGTTGCCTACCTTAAGGATCAGACGTTACACAGGTGTGGAGCGGTTCAGAATCTTCCGTGAAATGCGGCGCTGCACGCAGGCGATTGCGTGAAATCTGGAAGCCACGCCGTGCAGTGCGACTGTGATGATCGCAACGTCGTGCTGCATCGCGCTGCAGGTAGACGTGTTCGTCCATCGAACAGAGTCCATCACGCCGAACAACATCCACCACGCGACGAGGATGCATGCATAGCGTGTAGAGACGCCGACGCAGCCTGAGCAATTAAGTGTTGATGTTCCCACTAACGCACTATTTTCGCGTTCGATGATCATTCGTTGACATACCCGCAGTTACCCTGCACGTCAAGTTTGTTTAATCCGGAACGCCCCAAGCCATGAGCAGAGACCCATCCGTCATCGATGTACAAGCCGAAATCGCGCATTGGCAGGCGCGGCACGCTCAGGGGAACCTGGGTAGCGGCAAGTTCAGCGAATTGTCCCCGGTGGTGAAAATGGCCTGCGACATCTACCTGCAGGCACCGCGTTCGAGCGATCAGGAACGTCTGCGGCTGTTTCGCGATCGCCTTGAGCATCACTTCATTTCATCCAGCACCCAGTCCAACTACGAACAGTTGGCGACTGACTGCTGGCAACGTCTGGGCACGCGCAATAGTTGAGCACGCCAGTGACGCCGGCGTTGAGCAAGACCCGTTATTCATTGGAGATCGTCATGAAAACCCCGTATCAAGTGCAGCAGGAGCTGGAACGATTGGAGCGGTTGGTTCCGCACATCATCAGCGACCAGGGCGACCGCGCGGAGGAAATCCTTGGCTTCCATGTGGCAAGCCTGCTCGGCAGCGCACCTGCCAGCGAGCACGCCATCATTCGTGAGCGCACTGCGCGCATGGCACGCGTGTGCCGTACGGCGCAGGACGCGGTTCGCGCGCCGGTCAGACCCATGGGCATCGCCCCGGTCGCCCAGCCGCAGTGGGCCTGACCAACGCATCACCGGAGCCGCCTAGCGGCTCCTTTGCATTTCATCGTCGGCCATTGCCGACTCACCTCGGGACCTCCATGAAATCTACTCTCGCTGCCGCTTCGTTGCTTGCCATGCTGACCCTCACCGCCTGCGATCGCCCCGGTGGCGATGCCTCGCGCACTGCACCGGCGGTGTCGCCGGAACCGACTGCCGCGCCGGTCAGCGGCAGCGGAGCGACCGAGCTGGCCAAGGGCGACGGTGCAGTGCTGGGCGTGCTGGCAGCCATTGACGAAAACGAGATTGCGCTGGCCAAGCAGGCCATTGGGCAGGATCTGGGCGGCTCCACCGGCCCGTTTGCCGAGCAGATGCTGCACGACCACCAGGCCAACCTCGAGAAGACCAAGGCCCTGGGCGCAAAGGACAGCCCACGCGCCGACGCGGTGCGTGCCAAGGGCAAGGCCGCAGTGGAGGCGCTGGAAAAGACGTTGACGCTGCCCGATGGCAAGGATGCGTACCGCAATGCCTTCATGCGCAACATGGTCATCGACCATGGCGACACCATCAAGATTCTGGATTCGGAGCTGTTGCCCGCCGCCGAAAGCGCACCGGTCAAGCAGCACCTGGAAGAAACCCGCCGTGTGGTGTCGGCACACTTCGAACGCGCCCATGCGGTGTCGTCGTCGAAATAAGTACGCTGCATCCAGCACCTTGCAAATGCGCCGGCCTGTCCGGCGCGTTTGCGTTTGGGGATGAGGCGGCTACCCGGTGCTGCATCACGGCGCCGGCCCGGCGCGCCTGATGCCGCGCGTCACCGGCCGCTGGCCGTATTGCTGCGTCGGCTTCACTGCGCTTCAGTCCGCACTGGCCTATGGTGCCGCATCCCTCCGGCCAGGAACTTCTCATGCGCGTGCTCATCACCGGCGGTACCGGCTTCATCGGCCAGGCGCTGTGCCCGGCCTTAGTGCAGGCCGGCCATCAGGTCTGCGTCTTGACCCGCAATACCGGCCGCGCCAGCCGCAGCCTGCCCGGCATCACCGCCGTGGAGACGCTGGACGGCGTGCAGGCCGAGGCCGTCATCAACCTGGCCGGTGAGCCGCTGGCGGCCGGCCGCTGGAGCGATGCACGCAAGCAGCGCTTTCGCGAGTCGCGGCTGGGCACCACTGACCGGTTGTACGACTGGATCGCGCAGCAGCCAGTGCAGCAGCGCCCGGCAGTGGTGGTGTCCGGTTCGGCGGTGGGCTATTACGGCGAGCGCGGCGATGCGGCGCTGACCGAAACGGACGGCGCCGGCGAGGATTTTTCGGCCGTACTCTGCCGCGACTGGGAGGCCGCCGCCGCCCGCATCGGCGCGCTTGGCCCACGCGTAAGCTGGGTCCGCACCGGCATCGTGCTGGACCGCGACGGCGGCGCACTGGCACGCATGCTGCCGGCGTTCCGGCTGGGTGGCGGCGGGCCATTCGGCGATGGGCGGCACTGGATGAGCTGGATCCACCGCGCCGACATGGTCGCGCTGCTGGTATGGCTGCTGCAGCACGGGCAGCCCGGCGCCTACAACGCCACCGCCCCCAACCCGGTGACCAATGCGGAATTTGCCCGCACCCTGGCCAAGGTCCTGCACCGCCCTGCCTTGCTGGCGCTGCCGGCCGGGCTGCTGCGATTGGGCTTTGGCGAAATGGCCGACCTGCTGCTGATCAGCCAGCGCGTGCTGCCGCAGCGTGCGCTCGACGCCGGGTTCGGCTTCCGCCACGAGCAGCTGGAGCCGGCCCTGCGCGCGATTCTGCAGCGCTGAGCAGGCCGCGCAGGCAGCTCGCCTGCGCAAACCTGCCGCTCCTCGGTTCGCCTGCCCGGCAGGTTTGCGCATGCACTAATATTTGCCTAACGCGCATCTCCGACAGTGCTGCGGATCTTGGAATGGCCCGGCGCCCGGCGGAACCCTGATGCACTTGCTGCTTGTCGAAGACGACCCCCTGTTGGCCAACGCCATCTGCGACGGCATGCGCCAGCACAGCTGGACCATCGACCACGTGGGCAACGCCGCCACCGCCAGGGCGGCGCTGGTGGACCACCGCTACACCGCTGTCCTGCTGGATATCGGCCTGCCCGGCGAGTCGGGGCTGGCGGTACTCCGCTTCATGCGCAGCCATTACGACCCGACCCCGGTGATCGCCCTGACTGCACGTGGCCAGCTCACCGACCGCATCCGCGGCCTGGACGCCGGCGCCGACGATTACCTGGTCAAGCCCTTTCAGTTCGATGAGCTGATGGCACGGCTGCGCGCGGTCACCCGGCGCAGCCAGGGCCGCGTAGTGCCGCTGCTCAGCCAGGGCGATGTCTGCGTGGACCCGAGCAGCCGCAAGGTCACCAGGGCCGGCAAATGGGTGGCGCTGAGCGCGCACGAATATCGACTGCTGCTGGCCTTGATGGAACGTGCCGGGCGCGTGGTTACCAAGGATCAGCTGGAAGAAGGCGTGTATGGCGGCCCGTCCGACGGCGGCAGCAACATGATCGCGGTGTATGTGCATCAGTTGCGCCGCAAGCTGGGCGAAGAGCTCATCTCCACCGTTTACGGCCAGGGGTACATGGTCGGCAAGTCCCCCGAATGAAGTCCCTGCAAGCACGCATGCTGGCGGCGCTGGCCGCAATCGTCCTGCTGAGCTGGTCCACTTCGCTGTGGATCCTGGTGGCGCTGGTCACCGAGGGTCACCATAGCGTGTTCGAGCAGGAGCTCAACCTGCTGGGCGACCACCTGGTCGGCATCCTGCCCGAAGCGCTGCAGCACCGCTTCGACAGCCCGTCAGCGCCGGCCAACGGCGCAGACCTTGAAACGCCGATCGGCAATGCGTCCTCGCGCATGAGTTTCAAGCAGACCCTGATCGCGATGGTGCTCAACACCGTGCAACTGGGCGTGCTTGGCGTGCTGGTGTGGTGGGCGGTACGTACCGCGCTGGCGCCGTTGCGCAGCGTCTCCTGCGCCATTGCGCAACGCACCGGGCTGGACACCGACCCCGTCCCGCTGGATCGGGTGCCCGACGAGATCCGTCCGCTGATCGCCGCGTTCAACACCTTGCTGGCACGGGTGGAACAGGCCGTGCAGGCCGAGCGCAATTTTGTCGCCGACGCCGCGCATGAACTGCGCACTCCGCTCTCGGCGCTGCATGCCTACGCCGAAGTCGCCTTGCGCGCATCTACGCTGCAGGACAAGGACGCTGCCCTGCGCCAGTTGCTGGAAACCGCGCGCCGCAGCAATCGCTTGGCCGAACAATTGCTGGATCTGGCGCGGCTGGATGCCGGCATCAGTTCGGCTGCCTACCAACAGGTCGAGATGGGCGAATTGATCTCGCATGTCCTGGACGAATTCAGCGTGCAGGCCGATGCCCGCCAGCTCAATCTGCACGTGGAGGCGGCACCCTGCCTGCTGCGCTGCGATGTGGATGCAGTGGGCATCCTGATCCGCAACCTGGTCGACAACGCCATCCGCTACGGGCGCGTTCGCGGCACCGTGGAAGTGAGTTGCGGCTACTGCCTGCGCGCCGATGCACTGCACCCGTTCGTGCAGGTCAGCGATGACGGCCCCGGCGTACCGGACGCGGCGCATGCGTCCATCTTCGAGCGGTTCTATCGCGTGCCCGGCAGCGAGGTGCAGGGCAGCGGAATCGGACTGTCGCTGGTGGCGGGCATTGCCCGCCTGCACGGAGCCACCATCGAAACCTGCGAAGGCAACGACGGGCGTGGCCTGTGCGTGCGCGTGGTGTTCGCCGATGACCGCGCGCCGACCACGGCGTGAACACCCAGGGCGGACGGTACTGCGGCCCGGCACCTCCAATAAGTGTCCAATCCTGGCCGCCTAGAGTGCACGCACCACACGCATCCAGGCTGCATGGTGATGACTTCCTCGACCCGCTCCACCTCGCCCATCGCCGCCCTGTCGCCGTGGGCCACGCACGCCGCAGCCAACGACAGCGTCGGCATGACGGTCAGTCACATTGCCGCGTCGCCAGCATGTCGCTGTGGCCGCACCGGCACACGTAACCGCGACATCTGGTGCGCCTTGCCCGATATCCGCAGCGCGCGCCACGTCCGCCGACTGCCACGTTGGGTAACACGCAGCGTGCTGTTGGGCGCGGCAGGCCTTGCATTTGCATTGGCACTGGCGCGCGTGCTGCTGCATTGACCCCCGCTGCCCGCACTGGCCCTTCCACCGTCCTCACTCTATCCAGGTCTTTGTCATGTCTGTCCATTTCGTCACTCGTTGCTGCACGCTTGCCGTTGTCGGCATCAGTCTGATCGGCTGCTCCAGCACCCGCCCGTTGCCGTACAGCCAACTGCCGTCGTCCAGTTATTTGCGCCCACACGACGGCAGCCGCGGAGACCGCATGCCGTACGCCTATCACAGCAACGTGGACTGGACGCGTTACCGGGCGGCCATCGTCGAACCGGTGGCCATCTACCGCGGGCCGGATGCACAGTTCGAAGAGGTGCCCGAACAGGACAAGCGCATGCTTGCCGATGACATGCAGCAGCAATTCGGCTACGCCCTTGCACGGCGTTGGCGCCCAACCACGGTGGCCGGCAGCGATACCGTGCGGGTGCGCCTCACCCTCACCGGCGCCAAGCCCAGCAAGCGCGTACTGGGCACCGTCATGAAGGTGGACCTGGGCGGCGGCTCCTACAACGCGGTGCAGGCCGCACGCGGCAAGGAAGGTGCATTTTCCGGTTCGGTCAGCTATGCGGTGGAGATCTTCGACGCCCAAAGCGACCGCCTGCTCGCCGCCTATGTCGAGAAACAGTATCCCAGCGCCATGAACATCAAGGCCAGCCTGGGCGCCTACGGCGCAGCGAAGGCCGGGATTCGCAAGGGGGCCGAGCAGTTGCTCGAGGGGATCGAATAGTTCGGGAATCGGGAATCGGGAATCGGGAATCGGGAATTGGGAATTGGGAATTGGGAATTGGGAATGGGGAATGGGGAAGCGGGAAGCGGGAAGCGGGAAGCGGGAAGCGGGAAGCTGGAGGCGGACGTAGTGCTTGAACGGGGTTGCGCGTGTCCTGTGAGTCTGCAGCGCCTTCCCTTCTCCCACCGGGAGAAGGTGCCCCGAAGCGGCGGATGAGGGTCCGAGCGAAGCCTCATGCAAAGCGATATCCCAAGCGCATCGCTCCGCCCCCTTCACCACACCCGTTCCCCAGCAACAGATCGCTCACCCGCCCCGCTGATCTCTCCCTTCTCCCACCGGGAGAAGGTGCCCCGAAGGGGCGGATGAGGGTAAGAGCGAAGCCTCGCGCACATCGCACCTCGCGCCTGCCCTTGCCCAGCCCCTTGCTCTGTCAGCTGGCCACCCGCGACGCGGCGCGGTGCCATCGCAAGCGCATGCGTTTTTGACGTATCAAAAAAGGCCGGCGCTGCAGCCCAGCGCCGGCCTTCTTGCGCCTTCGCGTGATGCACGCTTACCTGGCCGAGTGCATCACGTGTTGGCGTCCAGCGTCAGCGCGTGACGCGCTTTACGGCCTTCTTGCCGACCGCCTTGCGGGCGGCGGTGGTCTTGGCCACTGCGCGCGTTGCCGGGGTCTTGGTCACCTTGGCCGCTTTCTTCAGGGCGGTCTTGGTCACTACCTTCTTCAGCGGGGCCTTCTTCACGGCGGCCTGGCGTGTGGCGGTCTGCTTGGCGACCGGTGCCTTCTTGGCGATGCTCTTGGCAACCGCCTTCTTGACCGACACCGACTTGGCCGCAGCCTTCTTCGCCGCGGTGCGCGCATTCACCGTTGCCACGGCGGTCTTGCGTGCCGCGCTCTTGGCGGCGGTCTTGGCACTCAGCGCGGCCGCGTCGGCCTTGGCATTGGCCTTGGCGGTTTCCAGCTTCTGTCTGGTGTTGGCCTTGGTGTCGGTGATCTTCTTCTTGGCAGCGGCACCGGTACTGCTCAGCTTCTGCCTGGCCGCCTCTTTGGTGGAGGTGATTTTCTGCTTCGCCGCGTCCTTGGTCGCGACGAGCTTCTGCTTGGCGGCGTCCTTGGTTGCAACCAGTTTGTCCTTCGCTGCGTCCCTGGTGGCCGCCAACGAGCGTTTGGTCTTGGCCACGCGGCGCTTGACGGCGCCCGCTGCATCGGCAGCCTTGCTGGCCGCGTCCTGCTCCGCCTTGACCACCGCCTTGCGTGCCTTGGCGACACGTACCTTGACCTCCTGCACCGCCGCGCCGGCCGCTTCCTGCACGTTGGCGACCGCTTCGCTGGTGGTGCTGGCGATGCTGTCGGTCAGTTCGGTGGCAGTGCTCTTTACGCTATCGACGGCGTCGGACAGGGTTGCCGTCACACCATTGCCGTTGCTCATAGACCCTCCTTAAGGGCATCAGTGCGGGAAACGCGGGCGATGCGCGAGAGCAATGCGTCTGCTGAACAGGCATCGGATCAAGCGGACGCTACGCCGGGCTCAACGGGCTGTCAACGCAGCGGCGGCAAGGCCTGCGCGGCGCTTTCACCGGCAGTTAAATTGCTCGCTGGCACTCTCGTTCAGCTTGATTTACGCAGTTAGACGCCCTATTCCTCTTCCACCGCGTAACCGGACAGACGCTCCATGCGACCGCTTCCCACCTTGCTGACGCTCTCACTGGCTGCCGCATTCGGCGGCTTTGCCGCCACCGGCATCAATGCCTGGCTGGACAACCGCGCCGAGGCCACGCCGGCCGGCAATGCCACCTTCACCCTGCCAACGGCGGCGGCGTTGCCGGCGTCGGTCGCCGGGCAGCCGGTGCCCTCGCTGGCACCGATGCTGCAACAGGCGATGCCGGCAGTGGTGAGCGTCAACACCAAACAGGTGGTGCGCGTGCGCAACCCGTTCTTCAACGACCCGATCCTGCGCCGGCTGTTCCCGCAGGTGCCACAGGACCGCATCAACGAATCGCTGGGCTCGGGCGTCATCATCGATGCACAAAAGGGCTATGTATTGACCAACCACCACGTCATCGAGAATGCCGACGACGTGCAGGTGACGCTCGGCGACGGGCGCACGGTCAAGGCAGACTTCATCGGCTCCGATGCCGACACCGACATCGCGCTGATCCGCATCAAGGCCGACAACCTCACCGATATCAAACTGGCCGACAGCAACGCACTGCGCGTGGGCGACTTTGTGGTGGCCATCGGCAACCCGTTCGGCTTCACCCAGACCGTTACCTCCGGCATCGTCTCGGCGGTGGGCCGCAGCGGAATTCGCGGTCTGGGCTACCAGAACTTCATCCAGACCGATGCCTCGATCAATCCCGGCAACTCGGGCGGTGCGCTGGTCAACCTGCAAGGCCAACTGGTTGGCATCAACACCGCCAGCTTCAATCCGCAGGGCAGCATGGCCGGCAACATCGGCCTGGGCCTGGCGATTCCGTCCAACCTGGCGCGCAACGTGGTCGAGCAACTGGTGACCAAGGGCGTGGTGGTACGCGGCACCCTGGGCCTGGAAACCCAGAACCTCACCCAGCAGATGTTGCAGGGGCTGGGTGTGGACTCGCTGCGCGGCGCACTGGTGACGCGCGTGCTGCCCGGCTCGGCCGCCGCCGCGGCCGGCGTGCAACCCGGCGATGTGGTGGTGGCAGCAAACGATCAACGCGTGGACAGTGCGGAGGCGCTGCACAACTACGAGGGCCTGCAGGCCGTCGGCAGTGCGGTCACCCTGGAAATCCGCCGCGACGGCAAACCGCTCAAGCTCAAGGCCACCTTGAAGGAGCAGGACCGCGCGGTCACCGGCGACATGCTCGACCCGCGCCTGAGCGGTGCCACCTTCGTGGACCTGCCCGAATCGCTGCGTCAGTCCGGCATCACCGGGGTAATGGTCAGCGAGGTCAAACGCGGTGGCCGTGCTGCGGCCAACGGCCTGGTGTCCGGTGACGTGATTGTGGCCAGCAGCGTCGGCGAGTTCGCCGACCTTGCCAGCTGGCGCGCCAATTTCCAGCGCAAACCACAACAGCTGGTAGTGCGCATCCTGCGTGGCAACGCGCAATACGACGCGCTCATGCGTTGACGCGATGTGCACTGCGGGCTGCGTCCACTAACGCCTCCTACACCCCCCCGATGCTATTGCTACCGCACGACCGCACGTGAGTGACGGCTGCCCTCAATGACCCAAGGAGATATCGCATGAGCCCCACCAATACCGATCAGCTGAAGGAAAACCTGAGCGAAGCCGGCACCCACCTGAAGTCGGCCGCCAGCGCTGCCGGCGAAGCCGTCAAGGGCGCTACCAGCGCTGCAGGCGACGAGCTCAAGCTGGGCCGCGCCAATGTCAAGGCCGAACTCTCCGACACCGCGCTGGCCGGCATGGCCGCCGCTGAATTTGGTGGCGCCGCTGCCAAGGAGCAGATGGACGTACTGGTGGCCAAGGGCAACGACCTGCTCGAAAGCGCCACCGACCTGATCCGCGAGCGTCCGCTCGCCGCGTTCGGCGTGGCATTTGCAGCGGGTTGGGTCATCGCCAAGCTGGCACGCAGCAACGATAACTAAGCCGTGAGCGATCAGGCCTCTACAGCTGCCCGCTCCGGCGCGCCAGACGCGCGCCCGGAAACGCCAGGACTGGACGAAAGCGTACGCGCGGTCGGTGCCGCCGGCCGTGCGACGTTGGGCTCGGCCAAGGACACCAGCCGCGCGTTACGCCGGCTGGTGTCGGCCGATCTGCAACTGGCACGCAGTGCGTTCGGGCGTGGCCTGGCATGGGCCTGTGTCGCGGTCGTTTTCGGCGCCTCGTCCTGGCTGTTGCTGGCGGGCGCCATCATTGCGTTGCTGCAACGTGCCGGGTTGTCGTGGTTTCAGGCGATGTTCTTCACCGCGTTGGCCAGCTTGCTGGTCACCGGCATCGCGGCGTGGCGGGTGTTCTTCTACTTCGATCACACCGGCATGAATGCCACGCGGCGGCAGTTGATCAAGCTGGGCATCTTCGATGACTCCAGTGACGACGACACGGCCACAGCCGCCAATGGAGCACGCTCATGAAGTTTGGCGCCTTGCGTCAGCGCGTCGAACGCGCTGAATTCCTGGTGGAAGGGCGGGCGCAGGAAACGCGCTCGCATTGGGCCCAATTGCGCCAGACCTGGCGCGCCGGCTGGTCGCCGGTGCGCATCCTGGCAGTCGGTTTCGGGCTGGGCTTTGTGACCGGTCGCAACGAACCGCAGGCTGCGCTGGGCAGCATTGCCAGCAAGCTTGGTGGCATCCCCAAGATTCTGCAGATGATCAGCACCATCTCCGCGTTGTTCACTGCGCATCGCGCACAGGAAGCCTCCGATCAGGCCGAACGCGCTG
Organism: Xanthomonas sp. NCPPB 1068; assembly: GCF_041479385.2. NCBI lineage: Bacteria > Pseudomonadati > Pseudomonadota > Gammaproteobacteria > Lysobacterales > Lysobacteraceae > Xanthomonas > Xanthomonas sp. NCPPB 1068. Next base: position 4,430,439 of record NZ_CM192986.1, read on the forward strand.
CCGACAATGCCGAAGAAGTGGCCGCCGACCCGCCGGTGACGGTGGTGCAGGTGCCGGCCGACCACGCCGCCTGACCCAGCGTGCAGGCACAACACCGTGCGTGTTGCTGTACCTGCGGCTGAGCCCGCTGCATCAACCAGTTCGTAATGACACCGCGCGCACAGACCCTGTGCGCGCCGTTGACGCGTTGTGCCGATAATGGCGCACCGCTGGCGGCACGCCAGTCTGCTGCCAGGGCACGCATGTCTCTTCCTCTCGATCCGCTGGATGCTGCCGTCGCGGCAGATTCGCTCCCGCCACCACCGGCCCCGCGTCCGCGCGCACCCGCCTCGCTGGTGGTGCTGGCCACGCTCGCTGTTGGCTATACGCTGTGGGCAGCGCAGACGATCATCCTGCCGGTCATGTTGGCGGCGTTCTTCGCCCTCATCGGCAACCCCATCCTGCGCGGGTTGCGCAAGCTGTACATCCCGCGGTTTGTCGGTGCCTTGCTGGTGTTGTGCCTGGGCTTGGCCGGCACCGTGGCCCTGGCGGCACAGCTGGCCGGCCCGGCTGCCGAATGGGCGCAGCAGGCACCGCGGCAGATGCGCCAGATTGCGCGCGATGTGCGCGACCTCACCAAGCCGGTGATGCAGGCCAACCAGGCCGCGGAAAATTTTGCACGCGCGGCCGGTGGCGAAGGCCAGCGCGGCGTGCAGATCGTGCGCACGCAGATGGACGACCCCTACAAGGCGCTGGTGCGCACGCCCAAACTGGCCGCGTCGGTGCTGGCGGTCGTGCTGCTGACGTTCTTCTTCATGGTGTATGGCGAGAGCCTGCAGCGGCATGCGATCGCCTTGCTACCGAACCGTCAGCAGCAACGTTTCACCACCGAAATCATGCTGGACATCGAACGCGAAGTCTCGCGTTACGTGCTCACCATCAGCGTCATCAACACGCTGGTCGGGTTGATATTTGCCGGCATCTTGTATGTGCTGCAGATCCCGCTGCCCGAAGCGATCCTGTGGGGCACGGTGGTGGCACTGCTGAATTTCGCGCCCTATGTGGGCCCATTGATCGGCGTGATGCTGATGCTGCTGATGGGCTTTGTGGAATTCCGCACCACGGTGTCCTCGCTGCTGCCGGCAATCCTTTACCTGGCGCTGCACACCATCGAAGGCCAGGTGGTCACCCCCATCGTGCTGGGACGCCGCATGGCGATCTCGCCGCTGATGCTGATCCTGGCGCTGATGCTGTTCGGCTGGCTGTGGGGCATGGTCGGCCTGCTGCTGGCGGTGCCGCTGCTGGTCTGCATCAAGATGGTGCTGAGCCGGGTAGAGGGGATGCAGCGCTGGGCCAGGCTGTTGGAATAGCCGAGAATCGGGAATCGCAAGAGCAGTGGAGTTGCTCTACCCATTCCCCACTCCCGATTCCCCATTCCCAACGCAAGACCGTAAAATCTCGCGATGAGCTTCCACATCAGCGCCATCACTCTCGACCTCGACGACACATTGTGGCCTTTCGCGCCGATCGGGGCGCGCATCGATCAGGTGCTGTACGACTGGATGCGTGAACACAGCCCGGTCACTGCCGAGCGGTTTCCGGTGGAAGCGATGCGGGAACTGCGCGAGCGCAGCTTTGCCGACAACCCGCACCTGCACCACGACCTCAGCGCGTTGCGGCGCTTGACGCTGGAAATGGCGTTGCGCGAAAGCGGTGGCGACCTGGCGTTGCTGGAGCCAGCCTATGAAGTGTTCTACGCCGCGCGTAACCAGGTGGAATGCTATCCGGATGCGCTCGACGCGCTGGCGCGCATTGCCGCGCATGTGCCGGTGGCCGCGCTCAGCAACGGCAATGCCGATCTGCAACGCATCGGGCTGATGCATCACTTCGCGTTTCAGCTGGGCTCGCGCGAACACGGCAGTGCCAAGCCCGACGCCAGCATCTTCCACGCCGCATGCGCACGCCTGGAACTGCCGCCGGCACAGGTGCTGCATGTGGGCGACCACGTACGCATGGACGTGCTGGGCGCGCTGGATGCGGGCCTGCGCGCGTGCTGGATCAATCGCGAAGGCGCAGTGTGGTCGCACCCCACCCAGCAGCCGGATCTGGAGTTCGACAGCATGACCGGGCTGGCCGATTGGCTGGATGCGCAGCAGCCGCATCCCGGCCCCGCGCGCGCCGGCATCAGCATTCCCGCCTGAGCCCACTCTGCTCGGCGCATGGCGCCGCATTCGAGGATTTCCATGTCGCACCTCACCGGTTTCACCGATTCCAACGCCGCGGCCCTGCCGCTGTATGTGCTCGACCGCGAGGGCTTTGCACGCTGGTGCGCCGAGCAGCCCACGCGCGTGTTGTCGTGGGCACAGGCGCAGCGATTCGATGCCGCGCCCGGTAGCGTGCTGTTGCTGCCCGGCGACCACGGGCTGGCCGGCGCCATTGTCGGCATCGGCGACCGCGCCGACGCGTATGCCTATGCCCACGCGCCGATGGCATTGCCGCCTGCCAGCCGCTGGACGCTGGCCAACGCCTTGAGCGATGCCGAACAGGCGTTGCTGCACCTGGGCTGGGGATTGGGCGCCTACCGCTTCGCGCGGTACCGCAAGGTGCCACGCGCACCGGCCGAACTGGCGGCCACGCCGTCCGCGCAGACCCGCGCCTTGATCGAGGCCTGCCTGCAGGTACGTGACTGGGTCAACACGCCCACCGAAGACATGGGGCCGCAGCATCTGGAAGAGGCCACCCGTGCGGTGGCGCAGGCGCATGGCGCGCAGGTCGATGCGATCGTGGGCGACGCGCTGCTGGCGCAGAACTTCCCCACCATCCACGCGGTGGGACGCGCCTCGCACCGTGCGCCGCGGCTGATCCAGCTGCAGTGGGGCGATGCCGCGCATCCGCATCTGGTGCTGGTTGGCAAAGGCGTGTGCTTCGACACCGGCGGACTGGATCTCAAGCCCGCAGATGGCATGCGCAACATGAAAAAGGACATGGGCGGCGCCGCACATGCGCTGGCGCTGGCCGGCCTGGTGATGGCGCAGCGGTTGCCGGTGCGGCTGACCCTGCTGATTGCCGCGGTGGAAAACGCGGTCGGCCCGGAAGCCTTTCGCCCCGGCGAGGTCATCACCACCCGTGCCGGTGTCAGCGTGGAAGTGGACAACACCGATGCCGAAGGCCGGCTGGTGCTGTGCGATGCCTTGAGTTATGCCACCGAACAGAAGCCGGACCTGATCCTGGATTTCGCCACGCTCACCGGGGCCGCGCGCATCGCGCTGGGCCCGGATCTGCCGGCCCTGTTCGCCAACGACGATGCGCTGGCGCAGGCCTGGATCAGCGCTGGCGAACAGACCCGCGACCCGGTCTGGCGCATGCCGCTGTGGCGCCCGTACCTGCGTTATCTCAACAGCCACGTGGCCGACATGGCCAACGCCGGCTCGCGCATGGCCGGCGCCGTCACCGCCGCGCTGTATCTGGAACGCTTCGTGGCCCCGGGCCAACGCTGGGCACATCTGGACGTGTACGCCTGGAACGACAGCGACCGCCCCGGCCGCCCGGCCGGTGGCGAAGCGCTGGCCCTGCGCTCGGCCTTTGCGATGCTGCAGCAGCATTACGCCGGGTAAGCGCGGCCAGTCACACCACGCGCCGGCGAGTGCCAGCCGCCTGCAGCTGCGCTGGTCATCCCTGGGGACGCAGCAACGGCGCGATCGTGCGCAGGCGTGTCTGCGTCGCCGGGCCGACCAGCGCAAACGCGGTGTCGCCTTCGGCCCAGTACTGCGCCAACAGACCACCATCGCGACGTTCGCCGGTCGGCATCGGGCCGCTGCGTGGACGCAGATACAGGCCGATGCGCGCGCCGTCGGCATCGCCGTAGATCAGCATGGCGGCCGCGCCCTCCGGCGTGGAAAGTAATTGCCCGCCGCGCAGCGTATAGCCCTGCGCACGCAGATCCGGCACGACACCGGCATTGCCGAAATGCGCGCGCAACCAGGGCTCCAGCTCGGTACGGCGCTGCACCTCCAGCGCAACGCCCTGATGCGCGCCGGTCTCGGCGAACAGCCGGTACGCGGCCACGGCATCGGCCATCGGAATCCGCTGGCTGGTCATCCGGCTCTCGTGCAGCTGCCAGCCCAGCCCGGTGCCCAGGCCGAGTGCCAACACGCAACTGGCGGCCGTGGCAAACACCGCCCGGTGGCGTTGCTGCAGGCCACGGCGAATCGCCGCAGGCGTCAGCGCACCTGTGCCCGGCTCTGGCGGCAGGCCGGCATGCGCGGCACGCAGCGCTTCGGCATCGCGCTTCCAGCCTGCCACGCGCGCGGCATGCGCAGGGTGTGCCTGCAGCCACGCCGCAACCGCTGCGTGTTGCTCCGGGGCCAGGCGGCCATCGACGTAGGCGTGCAAGGCATGCTCGTCGGGCGGTGTGGTGGTCATTTGAGGATCCTCAATGCAGGTGTGTGGTTCACGTGGCCCTCGTTCACTGCGCGCAAGCGTTCGCGCGCACGCGACAGGCGTGACATCACCGTGCCGATCGGGATGCCGAGGGTGTCGGCCACCTCGCGGTAACTGAAGCCCTCCACGCTGACCAGGAGCAGCAAGGCGCGTTGTTCGGCTGGCAACAACGCCAGACTGGCCAACATGGCACGGCCGTCGTGCACCTGTTCGGCAGAGGCGGACTGGCTGGGCTGTTGTGGCGCGAACAGGCCCACCACCCGCTGCCAGCGCGCGGCACGGCGCTGCCCATCCAGAAACTGCCGGTACAGGATGGCGAACAACCAGGGTTGCACAGCGTCGGCGGTATGCCGGGTGCGCCAACGCCGCAGGGCACGCTCGAGCGTGGCCTGCACCAGGTCGTCGGCGCTGGCGGCCTCGCCGCTCAGCGACCGCGCGAAGCGGCGCAATGCCGGCAGCACGGCACGCAGTTGGTCATCGTCCAGAGCATCCATTGGCAGGTTTGGTAGTGGCATCACACAGTAGACGCACTGGAGCGTGGACTATTCCCACGATTCGTGCGCGTGCAGCACGTATTTTCGCAATCGCGGGAATAACCCGTCTTGCACGGCGTCTCACTGCATCGACCACTCACCGCATCGACCACCGGAGCCAGCCATGACGTTGCCACCTCCTTCGCCCCCGCGCGCGCGCAGCCCTGTGCTGCCGCTGCTGGGCATTGCCGCCATTGCCGGCGGCGTTGCCATCGCATTCGCCTGGACGGCGGGCTGGATCGGCGGCGACCGGCTCACTGCCGCGCGCATGACCGACACCATCGAATCCAGCGGGCCGCCGCATCCGGGCTTTCGCCGCGCGCACACCAAGGGCGTGTGCGTGAGCGGGCAGTTCCAGTCCAGCGGCAAGGCCACCTGGGTGTCGTCGGCGCGCATCTTCAGCCAGGCCAGCACGCCGGTGCTGGGGCGCATGTCCATCGGCGGCGGCGACCCGCACGGGGCCGACGGGGCCGCGCGCGTACGCAGCATGGCGCTGCTGTTGCGCAGCGACGACGGGCAGGAATGGCGTACGGCGATGAACAGCTTTCCGTTCTTCGTGGTGGCCACCCCGGCCGGTTTCCAGGCCTTGAACGTGGCCTCCAAACCCGACCCGGCCACCGGCAAGCCGGACCCGGAAAAACTGGCGGCGTTCGGCAAGCAGTATCCAGAAGCGGCCAAGTTCCAGCAGTGGGCCAAGACCGCGCCATGGTCGGACAGCTGGGCCAACACGCAGTACAACGGCGTTAACGCCTTCCGTGCGATTGCCGCCGATGGACGCGAACGCTACATCCGCTGGTCGATGCGCCCGCATACGCCGTTCAAGGAATTGAGCGCCGAGCAACGCAAGCAGGCCGATGGCGATTTTCTCGCCACCGATCTGGACACGCGGCTGGCGCAGGGGCCGTTGCGTTGGGACATGGTGCTGACCATCGCCGAACCCGGCGATGCGGTGGACGACCCATCGCAGCCATGGCCGGCCAGCCGCAAGCAGATCGTGGCCGGAACGCTGTCGATCGATCATGCGCAGCCGCAGGCCACTGGCCCCTGCCGCGATCTGAATTACGACCCACTGATCCTGCCCAAGGGCCTTGCTGCGTCCAAGGACCCGATCCTGGCAGCGCGCTCGTCGGTGTATTCGCAGTCGTTCAATCGCCGCGAGCGCGAAATCGCCAACGGCACAGGCAGCGCCGCCACCGGCCAGGGAGCACGTCAATGAGCCGTCCGACGCATTTCAATCTTCCCGCGCGCGTGCTGCATTGGCTGATGGCCGCGATGATCCTGACCATGCTGTTCGTCGGCGTCGGCATGGTGGCCTCGGTGACGCAACGGCCGTGGTTGATCGATCTGCATCGTCCACTGGGTATCGCGATTCTGGTCCTGGCGGTGCTGCGCCTGATCAATCGTCTTCGCCATCGCCCGCCGGCATTGCCTGCGGATTTGCCTGCCTGGCAGAAGGCCGCGGCGATCGCCTCGCATTGGCTGTTGTACGCGTTGATGCTGGGCATGCCGCTGATCGGCTGGGCGATGCTGTCGGCCGGTGGCTACCCGATCGTGCTATGGCCAGGCGCCAACCTGCCGCCGATCGCCCCGCATGATCCGGCGCTGTATGCCTGGCTGCGCAGCGCACATGGCTGGCTGGCGTATCTGTTGTTCGCCACCGTGCTGGCGCATCTGAGCGCAGCGCTGTTTCATGCCTGGGTGCGCCGGGACGGCGTGTTTTCCAGCATGGCGCGTGGGGAGCGGTCGGCGCGTTGATGGGGTGGAGCTGGGATGGATAACGTGTTGTGCAGAGTGATTTCGCTGCGCCTCCACCGCGCGCCTTTTTCAATAGAAGAAGGGCTTGTCCCTTCTCCCGTCGGGACACTGTCCTCCTTTATGGGAGAGAAGTGCCCCGCAGGGGCGGATGAGGCTGTGGGTGAAGCCTCGCAATTCTCCCTTCCAGGTGGCTGCGCTCCGTACCCTCCCCCAACCCCTCTCCCGCCCGGAGAGGTGCTAGTGCTTAACGCTGGCGTTTTGTTTTGGCCGCTGGCGCAGATGCTTCGATGCCCTTGCCAGTCGCCGCCCAATAGATCCCACCGTACAGGTGATCGAGGTAGCGCGGATCATTGTACGCCTCGGCCAGATGACCCAACGCAGTGGCGAAGACGCGGCCGCCTTCGAAGTGGTGATACCACGCGACCGGGTGCTGTTTGCCCATGCCCCTGGCGACCTGGCCCGGCCAGATCAGGGTAGGGTCATAACTGCTTTCGTCGACGGTGAGCAGCGTGACCAGGTCATCGCTGTACGGTGGATCGTATTCGTACCACTCATCGCTCCACACCCAGCGCCTGGGCAGGCCGGCCGTGGCCGGGAAATTGGCATCAACCACATCCACCATCGCCGTTTGCATGTATGGATGGGTGCGGAACGAGCGGCCAATCATGTGGTCGTACCACTCCCAGTCACCGCGCTTGATCGCAAAGGCCTTGTGCACGGCGACCACGCCGCCGCCGTTGCGCACGTAGTTTTGAAAGTTGGCCCGCTGCGCCGGGTCCAGATCGGTCGCCGGCGTATTGAGCAACACGATGGCCGCGTATTGCGACAGATCGCCCTCGAACGCCTTGGCATTCCACGCCCACACCATCTCGACATAATGCTTGCGCGCCATCGCCTCGAATTGCGGCTTGGCCACGGGGATATAGTCGTGGTGATACTGGTTGGGAATGGCTGCCACCAGTATCTTGAATTGCTCGGCCGATGCGTTGAAAGCGCACACCAACAGCAGGCCCGACAGCCACAGAGATTTCATGCATTGCTCGCCGTGTTTTCCGATGCTGCGCAGTGTACCTGCGTGCAAATCGCATGCCTTCGCACGCGTTTGGAATAGCTGCCGGATGGGTGGGTGATGCGTGTGATGCCATGCCTTCGTCGCGCGATCGCGTCGATCAAGCGCTGCTCAAGCGCTGCTCAAGCGCATGCAGTCTCATCTATCGCGAACTCCAGCTGACCGCACACGACAGGCATCGACTGAGGGCGTTACAACCAGCCCTTCTGCCGCGCCAACCGGTACGCCTCGATGCGATTGGCCACGCCCAGTTTGCCGATACATTCGGACAGGTAGTTGCGCACGGTGCCATGCGAGAGCTGCAGCTGCTGCGCGATCTCGCTGGCCGAGCGGCCTTCGCCGGCCAGGCGCAGCACGGTGCGCTCGCGCTCGCTCAGGGGGTCCGCTTCCACCCAGGCATCGATGGCCAGCTGCGGGTCGATCACCCGCCCGCCGCGCTGCACCTGGCGCACGGCACTGACCAGTTGTTCGGCCGGCGCGTCCTTGAGCAGATAACCCGACACGCCGGCATCCAGCGCGCGCCGCAAGAACCCGGGACGCGCAAAGGTGGTGACGATCATGACCCGCACCGGCAGCGCCTGGCGCTGGATGCGCTGAGCCAGTTCCAGGCCGCTGAGCCCGGGCATTTCGATATCGGTGATCAGCACGTCCGGCTGCAGCCGTTGCAGCTCGCGCCAGGCGGTTTCGCCATCGCCCGCACTGCCAACCACCTCGATGTCATCCTCCAGCCCGAGCAGGGCCACCAGCGCGCCACGCAGCAAGGCCTGGTCTTCGGCCAACAACACCCGGATCATCGCTCGCGCTCGCCTCTGTGCAACGGTTGCGCACGATAACAGTGCGGGCCGGCAACGTGCAGCGGCCGGGCCGGTGAGCGCTCAGCGCGGTTGCGGCACCAAGGGCAGCGGCAACGGTGGGTGCGCAGCATCCGGCATGGGGTGCGGCAACGGCACGCTGGCGCGCAGGCGCATGCCGCGGGGCAGCGCATCCACGTCCAATGCGCCACCCAGGGTTTGCAGGCGCGCACGCATGCCATCCAGGCCATTGCCGGGCACGATCACCCCGCCGCGCCCATCATCGGTGATCTCCAGCACCGCCCGGCCGTTCTGCGCGCGCAGGCTGACCCGGACCCGTCTGGCCTGGGCGTGGCGTTGCACATTGGTGGCCGCCTCGCGCACCACCAGCGCCAACGCGGTTTCATGTTCGGGTGGCAGAGGCAACGCGTCCAGCATGTGTTCCAGCACGATGCCGTCCATGTCCAGCAGCACCTTTGCCGAGGCCAGCTCGGCCACCAGCCCGGCGGCGCGGATGCCGGTAACAGCACGGCGCACCTGCGTCAGCGCGTCACGCGAGATCTGCGCCACGGCGTCGATTTCGTTGCGTGCCGTCTGCGGGTCGCGTTCGATCAGGCGCGCGGCCAGATCCGACTTGAGTGCGACAAGCGACAGGGTGTGACCCAGCAGGTCGTGCAGATCGCGACCGATGCGTTCGCGCTCGGCGGTGGCCGCCAGCCGGCGCACTTCGTCCTGCGACAGGCGCAGCAATGCGTCCTTGCGTTCATTGATGCTGTACACCGCCATCACCACGGACATGCCCAGCACCGACACTGGAAACCACACCAACCCCTGCCAGGCCATTCCGAGCCAGCGCGCCCAGGCCAGGTACAACGCGTTCATCAGCAGCAGGATCGCGAAGTGCCGCCACAGCGCATGTCGCGTGGAAGGGCGCAGGCTCAGGCAGGCAAACACGAAGTAGCTGATGCCCGAGGCGTACACCGGCAGCAGCGCCGCACTGAGCATGCCCATCGCCCATGCATAGCGGTACAGCGTGCCGCGCGGTGCCAGCAACATGCGCGCGTACAGCAGCAGAAACAATGGATACGACAGCGCCGTGCACAGCAGCCAGGTCGCATCGTAACCGCGCGAGGAGAACACCGGCACCACGAACACCCAGGCCGACCACAGCAGGTGCACGCAGTCCATCCATGGCGACTGGCCCTGCGCCAGGCGCGCGGCCACTTGCGAATCTGGAGCCGGCCGCAGCCAGGCCGGGAGCGTCAGAGGCATCGGGATGGATCCGGAGAAGTGAGTGGATTCTGCCATTGCCGCGCTCGCCTGGGCGTGCCGCAATGCATTGCGGAATGGATCAGCAACCTCAAGCATTGCCACCAAGTGCAATGACTGTCGTGATGCGCCGCACCTGGGCAGCACATGCGGTGGGGATGGCACATACGCAGGTACCGGCTTGATCGATAGGCAAGCGTGCGCGCCTGCAGGTAGGCCGCACAGTCGCACCTGTCATGGCGTGCAGGTGACAGCTGTCACTGGTGAGTGCCGTCGCCAGATTGCATGCTGCAGCGCAATCGCAGCAGCCCGGCAGGTCCTACCGTTTGTCGCCGCCTTGCAGGTGGTGACTTCCGGCAGCTTGCGGCGCGCCTTGCAGGCAGTCACATTCTGCGCAGCCTTCTGTCCTGGTTCTCGATGAACACCTCCGCCGATCTGCTCAAACAACTCCGCATCGACCGCCAGCGTCCTGCCACGCCGCCACCGGCGCGCCGCGCCGGCTGGATCATCGCCGCCATCGTCATCGTCATCGCGCTGGCCGCTGCCGCGTGGTGGTTCACCCGCACTCCGGTGGCCAAGGTGCAGACCGCACCAGTGGTGGCGATCAGCGCCGGCAGCAGCAGCGCCTCGGTGCTGGATGCCTCCGGCTACGTGGTGGCGCGGCGCATGGCCACGGTGTCGGCGCAGGTGACCGGCAAGGTGCGCGAGGTAATGATCGAAGAAGGCATGCGGGTGGAACAGGGCCAGGTGATGGCCACGCTGGACCCGCTGGACGCCGACGCGCAGCGCACGCTGTCGGCCTCGCAGCTGTCGGCCGCGCGCAGCCAGGTCGACAACATGCAGGCCCAGCTGGCCGTGGCCAATGCCGATGCCACGCGTCTGCAGTCGCTGGTCGGCGCGCAGCTGGTCTCGCGCTCGCAGTACGAACAGGCCACCGCGCAACGCGATGCCTTGCGTGCGCAGTTGCAGAATGCACAACGCAACGTGCAGGTGGCATCAGACCAACTGGCCATTGCCGGTATCCGTTCGGACTTCAACGTGGTGCGCGCGCCGTTCGCCGGCGTAGTCACCGCCAAGGCTGCGCAGCCGGGCGAAATCGTCTCGCCATTGTCGGCCGGCGGTGGCTTCACCCGCACCGGAATCGGCACCATCGTGGACATGGACTCGCTGGAGATCGAAGTAGAAGTCGGCGAGTCCTACATCGGCCGTGTACAACCGAAGATGCCGGTGGAAGCGGTGCTCAACGCCTACCCGGACTGGAAGATTCCCGGTGAGGTGATCGCCATCATTCCCACCGCCGACCGCGGCAAGGCCACGGTGAAAGTGCGGGTGGCCTTCAAGGTCAAGGACGCGCGCATCGTGCCGGAAATGGGCGTGCGGGTGAGTTTCCTGGAGCAGGCCAAACCGCAGCAGGCGTCCAAGCCGCAGGGCGTGCGCGTGCCGGCCGCTGCCCTGATCGAACGCGACGGCACCACGCTGGCATTCGTGGTCGGTGAACGCAACACCGTGGCCGCCAGGACCGTCACCACCGGCATGGTGATGGGCCAGGACCGGCAGGTGGTCACCGGTTTGAATGCCGGCGACAGCGTGGTGCTCAACCCGCCGCAGACCTTGAAGGATGGCGACACGGTAGCCGAAGCGGAGCCTGACGCGACCGAATAACCATTCGTGGCCGCAGCTCGCAGACGCTACGGCCGCGGCGCAGTCCGTGTTGTCGTTGCCGCTGTGCAGGAATGCCACGTTGTCGCACCAGACCGCACTGGGCTGGAACTGGTGATCGCAGCGTTGTACGGGAGCAGCGCTGCGATCGCTCCGGGCAAGCCCAGGACGCTGGGTGCAATGACTGCATCCGCCACGGGTGCTGCGCAGTCGATTGTTGATGCAACCCGTTGTTGAATCCGGATATCCAGATCACACGCACGCCAGTTTTTTTACGCCCTGTTGCATCGCTGCCACGGCAGCGCCATCCGCCCCACCGCTTGTGCAGTCGCCGTCGCCGTACCGCCCTTCGCTTCCCTCTCCCCTTGCATCGCCAGGACTCGCCATGACCGCTCTTGTCAGCTTGCGCAACATCACCAAGACCTACCAACGCGGCCCCGAGCAGGTGCAGGTGCTGCACGGCATCGATCTGGAAATTGCCAGCGGCGATTTCGTCGCGCTGATGGGGCCGTCCGGTTCCGGCAAGACCACCTTGCTCAATCTGATCGGCGGCCTGGACAGTCCCAGCGGCGGCGAGATCGAGATCGAAGGCGAGCGCATCGACCGCATGAGCGGCGGCCAGCTCGCCACCTGGCGCAGCCACCACGTCGGGTTCGTGTTCCAGTTCTACAACCTGATGCCGATGCTCACCGCACAGAAGAACGTGGAGCTGCCATTGCTGCTCACCTCGCTCAATGCGGCGCAGCGCAAGCGCAACGCAGAGATCGCCTTGACCCTGGTCGGCCTGCAGGAGCGTCGCAACCACAAGCCCAGCGAGCTCTCGGGTGGCCAGCAACAACGTGTGGCGATCGCGCGCGCCATCGTGTCCGACCCGACCTTCCTGATCTGCGACGAGCCCACCGGCGACCTGGACCGCCACAACGCCGAAGAGATCCTGCGTTTGTTGCAGGAACTCAATCGCGAACATGGCAAGACCATCGTGATGGTGACCCACGACCCCAAGGCCGCCGAGTACGCCACCCACACCATCCATCTGGACAAGGGCGAGCTGGCCGACGCGCCACTCGTGCTCTGAAGGAGCGCTGCCATGAAGTATCTCTCGCTGGTGTGGGCGCAGCTGTTCCGCAGCAAGACACGTACCTTGTTGACGTTGTTGTCGGTGGTGGCGGCGTTCCTGTTGTTCGGCATGCTCGATTCGGTGCGCGTGGCCTTCACCTCCGGCGGCAGCGTCAGTGGCGTGGACCGGTTGGTGGTAGCCTCGCGGCTGTCGATCACCCAGTCGCTGCCGATCCGCCTGGAAGCACAGGTGCGCAGCGTGCCGGGCGTGCGCGATGTGACCTCGGCCATGTGGTTCGGCGGCATCTACCGCGACCCGAAGAATTTCTTCCCCAATTTCTCGGTGGCGCCGAACTTCTTCGACGTCTACAGCGAATACCAATTGCCCAAGGACCAGCTCAAGGCATTCCAGTCCACGCGCACCGGTGCGGTGGTCGGCGAAGCCCTGGCCAAGGAACATGGCTGGAAGATCGGCGACACCATCCCGTTGCAGGCCACCATCTTTCCGCGTGGCGGCAGCAACGACTGGCCGCTGCAGCTGGTCGGCATTTTTCGCATGAAGGACCGCACCGTGGCGGCCAATCAGGAACGCCAGTTGATGATGAACTGGAAATATTTCGACGAATCCAACGACTACATCAAGAACCAGGTGAGCTGGCTGACGGTGACCTTGAGCAACCCCGACCAGGCCTCACGCGTGGCGCAGGCCATCGATGCATTGTCGGCCAACTCCGATCACGAAACCAAGTCGCAAACCGAATCGGCGTTTCAGCAGGCCTTCGTCAAGCAGTTCGCCGATATCGGCCTGATCGTCACCTCGATCATGGCCGCGGTGTTCTTCACCTTGCTGCTGCTCACCGGCAACACCATGGCCCAGGCGGTGCGCGAGCGCATCCCGGAGCTGGCCACGCTCAAGACGCTGGGCTTCCAGGACCGCACGGTACTGAGCCTGGTGATGATCGAGTCGGTGTTGTTGATCGGCCTGGGCGGGCTGATCGGCATGGGCCTGGCGGCACTGGTGATTCCGGCGGTGTCCGCGCGCAGCGGCGGGCTGATGCCCACGCAAAGCGTACCGCTGCAGACCTGGCTGGTTGGCTTGGCCCTGATGGTCGGCATCGGCTTAGTGGTAGGTGTGCTGCCGGCGTTACGCGCGCAGCGCTTGAAGATCGTCGATGCCCTCGCCGGCCGCTGACAGGAGCATGCACATGCAACGCAAATGGAAAGATCGTGGCGTCACTGTGGTGTCCGTGGTGCTGCTGGCGCTCGGCCTGGGGCTGTGGATCGCGCTGCCGTGGATCTGGCTGGCGCCGGTCGCGGTGCTGCTGGCGGTGTGGCTGGTCGCCACCCGCAGTGGCCGCCTGTCGCTGGCCGCTGCACGCATCGGCATCGCCAGCCTGCCGCAACGCTGGGGTTCCACCTCGGTGATCGTGGTCGGCATTGCCGGTGTGGTCGGTGTATTGGTGGCAATGCTGGCGATGGGCCAGGGCTTCCAGGCCACGCTCAACAGCACCGGCGACGACACCACCGCGATTGTCCTGCGCGGCGGCTCGCAGGCCGAGACCAACTCGGTGATCACCCGCGACCTGGTGCCGCTGATCGGCAGCCTGCCGGGCATCGCCACCGATGCCAACGGACGCCCGATGGTTTCGCCGGAGTTGTCGCAGGTGGTCAACGTCGCCTCCCGCTCCGATGGCACCGACGTCAACGCCCAGCTGCGCGGGGTGGGCGAACAGGCCTGGGCGGTGCACCCCAAGGTCAGGATCGTGCAGGGCCGCCGCTTCAACACCGGCCTGCGCGAGATCGTGGTCGGCAAGGGCGCGTTGAATCAGTTCCGCGGGCTGGAGCTGGGCAAGACGCTCACGCTGGGCAGCCAGCAATGGACGGTGGTCGGTGTATTCGCCTCCGGCGATGCGCACGATTCGGAGCTGTGGACCGATGCGCAGACGCTGGCCACCACCTACAACCGCCGTGCGTACCAGTCGATTACCGCACGCACCAGCGGCAAGGCCGGCTTCGAGCAGTTCAAGACCGCCATGGCCGCCGACCCGCGGCTCAAGCTGGATGTGGAAACCACCCGCGCCTACTACGGCAAACAGGGCGGCGGCTTGAACAGGTTGATCAGCATCCTGGGCACGGTGATCGGCGCGATCATGGCGGTGGGCGCGGTGTTTGGCGCGCTCAACACGATGTATGCGGCAGTGGCCACGCGTGCGCGCGAGATCGCCACCATGCGCGCCATCGGCTTTCGCGGCACGCCGGTGATCATGGCGCTGATGCTGGAAACCATGCTGCTGGCACTGCTGGGCGGGTTGCTGGGCGGGCTGATCGCCTGGGCGGTGTTCAACGGCTATACCGTCTCCACGCTGGGCAACAACTTCAGCCAGGTGGTGTTCCAGTTCAAGGTCTCGCCGGAGCTGCTGTGGAGCGGGCTGAAATGGGCGCTGGGCATCGGGCTGGTGGGTGGGCTGTTCCCGGCATTGCGCGCGGCGCGGTTGCCGATCACCACGGCGTTGCGTGAGGTGTAGGCGGGCCGTTGGCCCGCCGGAATTCGGGAGTGGGGATTGGGGATTCGTAGAGCCGAGCAAGGCGATGCGCTTGGTATCTGAATGTATTGCAGGCTGTCATGGTTTTGTCACCGCAGTGCGGTAGATGCGCGGGCCGGCAGGCCGTAGCCTGCCCGGCCGTTGCATCCATCGATTTTCGCCATGACGCGCCTGATTCTGCTGGCCTGCGCCTGCCTGTGGCTGGCCGGCTGTTCTTCCTCTTCGACCTCGCTCAGCGAGCGCCTGGTTGCGCCCGGTGGTGTGTCGCCGTTGCTGGACGAAGAACGCATTGCCGCCACTATCGCCACGGTGCCCAACCGCAGCGGGCATGTGGTCACGCGCGATGGCGTGCCGATCTTCTGGCGGGCGATCGATCCCGGCCAGTACGCCATGCATTACCGCTACCTGGGCCAGCGCCACGACCCGGCGCATGCGCTGGACGTGGACTTCGGCTTCAGCGTGCCCACCACGCCGCCGCCGGCGCCGCGTGGCACCGTGGTGCTGCTGCATGGCTGGATGATGGATGGCGATTCGCTGCTGCCCTGGTCGCTGCAGCTGGCGCAGGCCGGCTACCGGGTGGTCACCATCGACCTGCGCAACCACGGCCATTCCGGCGGCGGGCCGTCCGGTTACGGCACGCGCGAATCCGATGACGTGATCGATGTGCTCGATGCGCTGCAGCCACGGGGCGAAATTGCCGGGCCGCTGTATCTGTTCGGTATTTCCTATGGCGCGGCCACCGCACTGTTCACGGCCGACAAGCTCGGCCCGCGCGTGGCCGGCGTGGTGGCGATGGAATCGTTCGCCAATGCCGGCCGCGGCATCCGTGACATGGTGCCGCATCTGCTCGCCAGCCAGCCGCACGGGTGGCGCGGGCAGGCGGTGGCTGCCTATGCGCGCTGGCGCTATGCCGACCAGAATATCGATGCGGTGATCGCCGCCGCCGATACCCAGCTCAAGCTGGACCTGGACCATGTCGATGTCGCGCACGCCCTGGCCGACACGCGCAGCTGCGTGCTGCTGTTGCATGGCGATGCCGATCAGCACATTCCGGTGGCACATGGCCGCACATTGGCGTTGGCCAGTGCGCGTGCGCATTACGTCGAGCTTCCCGGCGAAAACCATCTGAGCCTGCCGCTACGGCTGGACCTGCTCGGCGGGCCGATCGATCACTGGCTGGCGCAGGTGCAACGCGACCCCGGCCATTGCCCTGCACCGCCGGCGCTGCCCGCTTCCACGCTGGCAGTGACCAGCCCATTGGCAATGCCGCGCAGTTGATCGCGGCCAGCGCGGCGCACCGATGCGAGGCCGTCGCGCTGATCAAGGCCACACGCACTGCGTGCAGTGCGACGCTTGCTCAGCGCGTGACCACCGGCTGCCGCGAACGCACCACGCTGTCGCCGACGAACAGCAGCAAGCCCAGCCAGATCGTGGCAAACCCGATCGCACGTCCCTGGTCGAACGGCTCATGGAAGAACCACACGCCCAGCAACAGCTGCAGGCTCGGCCCGATGTATTGCAGGATGCCCACCAGCGACAGCGGGATCCGCCGCACGCCGTACGCAAACCCGATCAGCGGGACCGCCGTCACCACGCCACCGAAGATCAGCAGCAGGTCGGTTCGCAGGTCCCAGCCGCTGAAGAACGCGCCGCCATGGCCCTGCTCGCCCCATGCGGCAAGCAGCAGTGCCGGCACGAACAGGTACACGCTCTCCACACCCAGCCCGGCCACCGGGTCCACCGATACCAGCTTGCGCAGCAACCCGTAGAGGCCGAACGAGATCGCCAGCCCCAGCGCAATCCACGGCGGTGCACCGGCATCGATGGTCAGCCACAGCACGCCTGCGGCAGCGCACGCCACCGCCAGCCACTGGATGCCACGCAGGCGCTCTTTCAGCACCAGCACGCCCAGCAACACGCTCAGCAATGGATTGATGAAGTAGCCCAGGCTGGCTTCGATCACATGCCCGGCATTGATGGCCCAGATATACAGGCCCCAATTGAAGGCAATCGCCACGCTGCTGGCGGCCAGCATCCACAGCGCGCGCGGCTGCGCGGCAATCGTGCGCCACCAATGCAGCCCCGAGGTCGCCACCAGCCACGCAACGACCAGCACTGCGCTCCACACGATGCGGTGCGCAATGATCTGCAGCGACGGCACCACCTTGAGCAGGTGCCAATACAGTGGCACCAGTCCCCAGATCACGAAGCTCGCGGCGGTCATCAACAGACCGCGCCGCGCCTCCACCGCCGACACCGGCACGGCCGCGCTCATCGCCGCGCCTTGGCCAGGGTGACCACCAGCACGCCGGCCAGGATCACCGCCATCGCGCCGATGTCGTGGGCGGTGAAACGCTCGTGCCCCAGCCACGCGCCCAATGCCACTGCAATCACCGGATTGACGTAGGCATAGCTGCCGGCCAGTGCCGGACGCACGTGATGCAGCAGCCAGACATAGGCGGTGAATGCCACGATCGAGCCGAACACGCACAGGTACGCCACTGCCATCAACCCCTGCGGGGTGGGCCAGGCCTGCGGCCGCTCGCCGATCAACAGGCCGGTGCTCACCAGCAACACGCCGCCGCACAGCATCTGCCCGGCGGCGGTCATGAACGGCGATGGCAGGTCGCGGCCCCGCGACCACACCGAGCCGAATGCCCAGCCGATCGGCGCGATCAGCAGCAACACCAGCCCGCCCGGCGTTGCGGTCAGGCTGCTGCCGGCGTTGAGCCACACCACGCCCAGGAATCCGATCACGATGCCCAGCCATTCGCCGCCGCTGGCATGCTGGCCGCGCAGGGCACCGAACAAGGCCATCCACAACGGCACCGAGGCCACTGCAGTGGCGGCCAGGCCGGAGGACACGCTGCGCTCGGCCAGCACCACCATGCCGTTGCCCAACAGCAACAGCGCCGCGCCCATCAAGGCCACGTTCTTCCATTGCGCGCGCGTGGGCGCCGCCACGCCGCGCCAGCGCAGCACGCCGTAGAGCACGCTGCCGGCGATGATGAAGCGCGCGCCGGACACCATCGTCAACGGCTGCGCACCGCCTTCCAGCGCGAAGCGGATCGCCAGATAGGTCGAGCCCCAGACCACATACACCAGCAACAATGCGAGAACGACCAGCCCGCTGCGCGCGGGTGCGGCAGCGTCGTGAGAGGAAGACATCGGACCTGCCAACTGCAGCGGAAGCTTCAATTCTAGATCACCTGCACGCGCCGACACCGCACAGACGGTGCGCAGCGCACGCGGTATGGTGCGCTCGACGCTCATCACGATGGAATGCCCATGCCACATCGCACCCCCTGGTTGGCCCTGGTTGCGCTTGCCCTGTTCTCCTCCACCGCAGCCGCCGCACGCGCACCCGAACCCTGGGAGCTCACCGGCCATGCGCTGATCGATGCCGGGCTGGACGGCTCGCTGGCACCGGAGATCGACGCACCCGGGCAGCCCGAACTCAAGGTCATGGTGTCGGCCAGCCGTGCCGGCGCCTACCTGCTGGGCGTGGCCAGCGCCAGTTACCGCACGCAGTGGTGCATGCCCGCAGGCAAGGCCGGCCCGCCGGATCTGCAAGTGGTGCTCGCCGATCTCAGCGCATTGCCCGATGCGCGCCTGGATGAGCCCGCACCTGGCCTGATCGTCCAGGCGCTGGCCAAACGCTATCCGTGCCGCAAGTAGAACGCTTGCAGGAAAGTCGCCTGCAAAGCGCTGCATGAGGCCGTGCTGCGCCAATGCCCTCAGCGTCGGCGCCAGCGCAAGGCAGGCATGAAGCCGCGCTGGCGAAATGCGGCGGTCACCTAGGCGTCACGCTCTGCAGCGGCGCACGAGCCGTCGTGCGGCACGTGTGGAGTGCGGACAGCACGCTCGGAGCCGGAGCGTCCACGTGGCGCAGTCCGATTCCAGGCAACCGCCGCGCCCGCCTGCTGGCTGCGCAGCCGTTTTCTAGCGGCCCTTACCTGCGCGCCGCATCGCTGCGCGCGCGGATCGCCTTGAACTCCGAGCCATCCTGCCAGCTCGGCCACTGGCGGCCGTTGGCCAGTGCCACGCCCACGTCATAGACCAGGGTGGTATCGGCGGCGTGCCCGCTGGCATCCCACTGCGGCGTCCAGCGGTCGCAGGGCTGGTGGTAGCAATCGGCGAAGTATTGGTCACGCAGCGCCTTGCCCTTGGCAACGCCGCCTTCGAGCATGTCCAGGCCGGGGCCGGCGGTGATCGCCGGAACGCCCATGCGCGCGAACGCGAAATGGTCAGCGCGGTAGAAGAAGCCCGCCTCCAGATTCGGGTCCGGCGAATACGTGCGGCCACGCGCCTTGGCGGCCGTCTCCAGGTCGCCTTCCAGCGACACCCGTCCACGCCCCCACGAGGCGATGTCGCGGGTGGGGCCATCGGGGCTGAACATCTCCATGTTGAGCACCGCCACGGTCTTGTCCAATGGCGCCAGCGGATGCGCCGCGTAGTAATTGGCACCGAGCAGGCCCTTTTCCTCTGCGGTCAATGCAATGAAATACAGCGTGCGCTGCGGCTTGGGGCCGGCGGCGAACACGCGCGCCAGTTCCAGCACGCTGGCAACGCCAGTGGCGTTGTCCACCGCACCGCGTCGAATCGTGTCGCCACTGGCATCGGCCTTGCCGATCCCGAACGCATCCCAATGCGCAGAAAAGATCACCGTCTCGTCCGGGTGCTGGCTGCCGGTGAGCTTGGCCACCACGTTATGGGTGACCACCCGTTCGCGCTTGAGCTTGAAATCCACCGACAGCGTGGCATCGCCCAGCGCGACCGGCGCAAAATCGCGCTGCTGCGCGCGCGCCTTGGCCTGTTCGAAATCCAGCCCTGCCTGTTTGAACAGCGTCTGCGCCAGCGTGCGCTGCATCCAGCCACGCACCGGCACGTGCTGCGCCTTTGCATCGGCGTCGCTGCGTTCGATATCGAACAGCGGCGACAGACCCGAACTCTGCACCGTGGCCCAGCCGTACGCGGCCGGCGCAGTTTCGTGCACGATCAGCACCCCGGCCGCACCGCGCCGCGCGGCTTCTTCGTACTTGTAGGTCCAGCGGCCATAGTAGGTCACCGCCCTGCCATCGAACGCACCCGGCTGCGCGCTCTCGAAGTCGGCATCGTTGATCAGCACCACCGCAATCTTGCCGCGCAGGTCCACGCCCTTGTAGTCGTCCCACTGCCGCTCCGGCGCGCTGATGCCGTAGCCCACGAACACCAGCGGCGCATCCTTCAGCGCCACTGCGGCCTGCGGACGCAGGCTCTGCAAGGTCACATCGGTGCCGTTGACCAGCGTCTGCGTCTTGCCGCCCACGCGCAGGTGCGCGCGCACGGGGCCATCGACCTGCGCGCGCACCAGCGGCACTGCCTGGGTCCAGCTGCCCTGCTCGCCGCCCGGTTGCAGCCCGGCCGCCTTGAATTGCTCGACCAGATAATCGACGGTGCGCTGCTCGCCGGCGCTGGCCGGCGCGCGGCCCTCGAAGTCGTCCGATGCCAGCAGGCGCACATGCCGCGACAACGCTTCGGCATCGATGCCGCCACCGGGCAGATCGTTGGCGGCCTGTGCCACACCTCCCACAAACAGGCAGGCGGACAACAGCAGGATGCGCATCGGATTCACGGTAAGGCCTTGCAACGGACGGATGACAGACAGTTTACAAGCGCGCGGCCCGATCGGGAGCGCGATACCGCAGCCACCGGTTCGCTTCCGAGCGCGGCGGCGCTGCAAACCCGGCGTGCGCAGACGCTGACCACTACTCGTACGCGCTGCAGCTACCAGGCATCACGGCTCCACGGTGGCATGATCAGCGGCAGCGATCAGGCATCGGCCACCGGTGCGAAGCAGTTTGCAGACATCGCGCAATGCGGCCAGTGCCGCAATCGACGCAGATGCCAGGCGCGTCATCGGCAGCGCTGGCCGGCTCCCCGCACACGCAAGACCATCAGCGCCGAGGTCGTCGGCTCAGCGTGCGGCGCGGTCCAGCCAGCACGCAAGCCCCTGCGCGTTGAGTTCGATATCGGTACCCAGCAACTGCTCCACGCCCGCATCGTCCAGCAGGCAGCCGTGCTGCCGTGCGCGCTCCAGATACAGCTCCGTCAGTGCGGCCACCAGGCAACGGTGGCGGTCTGCACGCGAGGCACAACCCACTGCAATCTCGGTCATCGCATGAATCTGCTGCACCAGCGCCTGCGCCAATGGTGCAGGCGATTCGACCCGCCCGTAGTGGGTGAGATACATCGCCTGCGGGTCGGTATCCATCAACCGCGCGATCGACTGCAGCATCGCCTCCGGTTCGAATTGCACCGGCGAGGAGGTCGGCAGAATGAAGGCGCCCTGCGCGCTGTCGAGCTGGCGATACGACAGCCCGAAGGTGTCGCCGGTGAACCAGCTGCGGCTACGCGCATCCCACACGCACAGATGGTGGCGCGCATGTCCGGGCGTGTCGCGTGTCAACAGCGGGCGCTCGCCCAACTGTACGCAGTGGCCATCGGCCGCTTCCACCACGCGCTCGGCCGGCACCGGCACGATCGCGCCATAACTGCGCGCCATCTCGGCCTGACCATACACCGCGGTGGCGCCGGCAATCAGCCGCGTGGGGTCGACCAGGTGCGGCGCGCCACGCGGATGCACCAGCACGCGGGCATTGGGCAGATGCTGCAGCAATGCACCGGCGCCGCCGGCGTGATCCAGATGCACATGGGTCAGGATCAACCACTCCACCTGCGCCGGCGTCAGCTCTGCCGCCTGCAGGGCCGCCAGCAGGTGCGGCACCGAGTGCGAGGTCCCGCAATCGACGAACGCCGCGCGGTGCGCCTCCACGATCAGATACGCCGCATCGAACTGCACACCACCAAAACCGGTATCGATGGTGTGGATGCTGGAATCGGCCACTGCTGTCATTCCTACCCCGTCGCTCCCTGGACCATCGCAGTGTAGGCGCAGGGAGTGCGCAGATGCTGTGCCGCCGGTTCCAGGCAACGACGAATTAACAGCATCCATCCAGGGCCGGCGCGCGCTTGGCCAGCACGCAGTGCGCGATGTGGTCAACAATGCGCGCAAGGCCGCCACCCCTTGCGCGCGTGCGTCGATCATGCCTCTCGCAGTGCCCGCATCGCCGCAAGAATCAGCGCTGCCTCGACCTGCGCATGCACGCCCGGCAACTGCAGATCGCTGACCTGCTCGGCCTGTTTCAACCGCGCGATCAGTTGACCGGCATCGCGCGGCGAGGCAAACCCGTCGCTCTGCAGCAGCAGTGCACCTGCGCCATCGTTCAATTTGAAATAGAACTGGCCATCGGGTTCGCGGTATTGCTTGAACACCGGCAAGACGAGCTTGTCACCGCCCTGCGCAACGGCAGGGCCGGCCTGATCGGCCAGGTCGCGCAGACCCACCGCGTGCCGCAGCTCGGCCAGCAGCGGCGTGGCATAGCGCGCACGCAGGCGTGCGCCCCCGGCGCGCAAGATCGCCTCGATCTTGGCCGGCTCGGCCATCAGCGCCTCGTAGCGCGTCCGCAACGGGCTGATCTCCTGATCGATCCGCTCGAACAGCTGCTGCTTGGCATCGCCCCAGCCGATGCCATCGGCAAAGGCCTGCGCGAAGGCGGCGGTTTCCTGCGGCGTGGCAAATGCCTGATACAGCTGGAACAAGGCCGAGCCCTGCGTGTCCTTCGCTTCGCCCGGCGTGCGCGAATCGGTGAGGATGGAAAACACCAGCTTGCGCAGCTCCTCGCGCGAGGCGAACAGCGGGATGGTATTGCCGTAGCTCTTGCTCATCTTGCGGCCGTCCAGGCCCGGCAAGGTGGACACCTGCTCGTCGATCACCGCATCGGGCAAGGTGAAGAAATCACGGCCGTACACATGGTTGAACCGCTGCGCAAAGTCGCGCGCCATCTCGATGTGCTGGATCTGGTCGCGCCCCACCGGCACCTTGTGCGCATTGAAGATGAGGATGTCGGCCGCCATCAGCACCGGGTACATGAACAACCCGGCAGTCACGCCCGCATCGTCGTCCTCGCCGTCGGCGCGGTTCTTGTCCACCGCCGCCTTGTAGGCATGCGCGCGGTTGAGGATGCCCTTGCCGGCCACGCAGGTCAGCAACCACATCAACTCGGTGGTTTCGGGCACATCGGACTGCCGATAGAACCAGACCTTGTCCGGATCCAGGCCGCAGGCCAGCCAGCTGGCCGCGATCTCCAGCGTGGAGCGCTGGGTACGCGCCGGGTCCTGCGCCTTGATCAGGCTATGCAGGTCGGCAAGGAAGTAGAAGCTTTCCGCATCGGCGGCGGCGCTGGCATGGATGGCCGGGCGGATCGCACCGACGTAATTGCCCAGGTGCGGGGTGCCGGAGGTGGTGATGCCGGTGAGGACGCGAGTGGTCATCTGCGTAGTGCCAGGAAGTCAGCGTGCAAGTTTAGCGGTTCCGCGCCGTGCCTATCGGGTGGCTGCCAGCGGTGTGTTGCTGCCACCGGATTCCTGTCACCTGCCCACACACGCAGAAACGGGCCGCAGTGGCGGCCCGTGGTCTGCAATATCGCTTGCCGCCGGGAGCGGCGCGTTATGGATCAGGTGTCGTCGCGCAAGGATTTTTCGAAGGCGCGGACTTCGGTCTGGGCGCGGTCGCGGTCCCAGCCATACCGTTCCTGCAGCTTGCCCTGCAGGTATTCGGCGTTACCTTCGGCAACCTTGAAGTCGTCGTCGGTGAGGTCGCCCCATTTCGCCTGCATCTTGCCTTTGAGCTGGGTCCACTTGCCGGAAATGATGTCAGTGTTCATTGCGTTGACTCCGCTGCGATGCGGCCGCGATTGACCGTGGGATCAGGGTGCCCACGGATGCGTTCGTTGCTCATCAAGAGGTGTCAAGCCGGCGATCACCGCACTGAACCGTTGCCGACGCGCGATACCGTCAACCGATCTGGCAATCGCGCAGCTGCGGTGCGACCGGCGCGCTGGCCCAGGCTGGGCGCAAAAAAAAAAACGGGCCTTGCGGCCCGTTTTTTTGCATGCGGCGTCAGATCACTTACGCGCTGCGTCTTCCACCTTCTCGCCAGCGCCCTGCACGTCCTTGCCGGCACCTGCGACGGTGTTGCAACCCGACAGCATACCGACCGACAACACCGACAGCACCAGCAGCACAATTGCACGCTTCATAACAGACTCCTTCGTAGGTAAGCGGCCAGTTGCCGCAGATCAATCAAATCGAACACATCACACGCAAGACGTTGGGGTCAGCACTTGCCGTCGCTGCATTTTTCGGCCGTTTTTTCGACCTTGTCGCCCGCACCCTGCATATCCTTGCCGGCGCCGGCCATGGTGTTGCAGCCAGTCATTACGCCGGCCGAAAACAGGCCCAGCACCATCAGTGTCAGCAGTCGCTTCATCGGTCTTCCTCGGTCTGCGCCCGGTGCGGTCGCACCTCGCTTGGCGCCAAATCTGACTGCGCGCACGTGGATTTGATGTGAACGGCAGCACGCCACGTTCAGCGCTGGATCAATCTCGCATCAGGGTCGACTTGCCGAACAGGCTCTCCACCAGATCCACTGCCAGTTCGGCGGTCGCGTTGCGGTTGTCCAGCACCGGATTGAGTTCGACGATGTCCAGCGATCCCATGCGGCCGGTGTCGGCAATCATCTCCATCACCAGCTGCGCCTCGCGGTAGTTGGGGCCACCGGGCACCGTGGTGCCCACGCCCGGCGCGATGCTCGGGTCGAGGAAATCCACATCGAAACTGACATGCAGGTGGGTCTCGGCGCTCATGCCCTGCAGCGCGGCCTCCATGGTGCGCTTCATGCCGGCTTCGTCGATGTAGCGCATGTCGTAGACGTCGATACGGTGCTGCTTGATCAGCCGCTTCTCCTCCGGATCCACCGAGCGGATGCCGATCTGCCGCACCTGCTCGGGCAACAACGCCGGCGCACTGCCGCCCAGGTGGGTCAGCGCCTGCGGGCCCAGCCCGCACAGGCAGGCCACCGGCATGCCGTGCACATTGCCGGACGGGGTCACCTCGCTGGTGTTGAAATCCGAATGCGCGTCCAGCCACAGCACCCGCAACGGGCGCCCCTGCTCGCGGCAGTGCCTGGCCACCGCAGTGATCGAGCCGATGCCCAGGCAATGGTCACCACCGAGCATGATCGGCATCCGCCCGGCCTGCAGTTCGGCATAGCTGGCGTCCATCAGCGCCTGGTTCCAGGCCACCACCTCGTCCAGATGCCGGTAGCCGGCCTGCGGCAGCTGCCAGGGATTGCGCGGGCCATCCAGGTTGCCCAGATCACGCACTTCCACGCCACGGCCGATCAGCGCCTCCTGCAAGCCGGCGATGCGCAGCGCCTCCGGCCCCATCCGTGCGCCGCGGTGGCCGGCACCGATGTCGGTGGGAACGCCTATCAGGGAAACCGGCAGGTACTGCGTTGCCATGCATTGCTCCAGCATCGAGAAAGCCGTGCAGTCTAGTGGCGCGCCCGGGCGCTGACGCGCGGCAGCGCAGCACGGCATGTGCCTGCATCGGCTTGACGGCCTCACGCAGCTGGCCGAGGCGAGGGGTTTAGATCTGCCTCGCCGCGCCGCTACTGTGACGTGCCACGGCAGTTTGTGGCGCGCTGGACTTTGCAGATTCTGCTTGTCTGACCGCCCAGTGAAACCGCTGTGGCTGGTGTGACTGTGCGCTTATACCTGGATGGTATGGTGCGCCGGCCAGCGCAGGACATGCACCACGCACGCGCTCGGGCCATCAGCAACAGGGGATCTTCATGCCGCACAACGCCGTCAACCAGGTCGTCAAGGCCGCCGTGGGTGAAGTCGCGCGCGCGTCGCATCAGTACGACCTGCAGCGCATCGGGCGCGAATTTGCGCAGACCATCGAACGCGAGCCCGACATCCGCCTGCTGATGCTGTCCACCGCCGATGGCCGCGCCATCGCCGAACACTCCAGCCTGGACGTGGATGGACGTCGCCTGGCGGCGATGGCCAACTCGTTCCTCACCCTGGGCGAGACCCTGGCGCGCGAATCGCGCCTGAGCGAGGCCGATTACGCCACCGTGAGCACCCGCGGGGGGCAGCTGGTGCTGATCCGCATCCGCGCCGACAAGCCGCTGACGCTGACGGCGGTGGGCGGGCCTGACCTCAATGCCGCCGCGCTGCTGTTCAATGCGCGCGATTGCGCCGGCCGCCTGGCCACCGCCCTGGCGCAGCCGGCCGGCTGAGGCCTGGCACTGTTCGTGCTTGCCTGAGCGCACCGATTTTTCTCACCGTTTGGAAGGGGACCACCGATGTCAAAACTCACTCTGGAACAACTGCATTCGCTCGCCGGTTTCGTGGGCGCCGCGCTGGTCGACAGCGATAGCGGCATGGCGCTGGGCATGACCGGCGGCACCGAGCTCAACCTCGAGCTGGCCGCGGCCGGCAATACCGACGTGGTGCGTGCCAAGCGCCGCATCGCCGAGCAGCTCGGCCTGAACGACACCATCGAAGACATTCTGATCACCCTGTCGCGCCAGTACCACCTGCTGCGCCCGCTGGAGAGCAACCCCACCTTGTTCCTGTACGTCGTGCTGGACCGCGCCAAGGCCAATCTGGCGATGGCCCGCCACGAGCTCAAGGCGTTCGAAAAGACCCTGGATTTCGGTTGATGCCCCACGGGCGGCGCCTGCGCGTCGCCTGCCCTGCCTGCCGGTACGTACCGGCAGGCGTTGTCGCTCCATTGCGCCACGACGGCGCCCACTCATGACCACACCCATTCACGCCATGCGGGTCGCCACGGCCGGCCTGGACCTGCTGCACACCACGCGCCTGAAACTGGCGTGTTCGCTGCTGCTTGCCGAGCGCATCGACGTGCAGCTGGGCGAATGGCCACAGCATGCGGCCGACGTGGTGGTGCTGGGTCTGGAAACCGCCGACGGCCTGGCCGCGTGGCAGGCGCTGCAGGGCCAGCCGGTGCGGGTGCTGGTGGTCTCGCGCACACCGGTTGCCGGCGCCTGGCTCAAGCATGGCGCCACGGTGCGCGAACTCAACGAGCAGATGCGCCTGTTGCTGTCCTCCCCGCACACCACCCAGGTGGCCGAACCGGCACTGCTGCTGCGTCATTGCCGCGGTGAATTCGGGCCAGGCACGGTGATGGTGCGGCATGCGAGCCTGCAGGTGCGGGTGGACCCGGCCAACGCTTGCGTGCATCTGCCGGCCGGCATCGGCTTGCCCGCGCTGGTGGCCGCCCTGGACCGGCCCGGCTGGCAGCGCGTGGCCGACGACGCCGACGTCGCGCTGCCCCAACGGCTCTCCTTCGAAGCGCTGTACTTCGCCCTGCCCGAGCATCTGCGTCCCGCGCTGCCGGCGGTGGAGCCGGCGCATGCGTTGCAACTGCGTCAGTGGCCCGAGCTGAGTGCCGACACCAGCTCGCCCGCACAACTGCTGGCCATCGCCCACCTGCATGCGCGCCCGTGGCGTCCGCAGGCCCTGGCCAATGCTTGCAAGCTCCCGCTGCAAACGGTGGAATGCCTGTTCGCCGCTGCGCTTGCCAGCGGCCTTGCCCAGACTGCGGAGATTCCCGTGCCTTCTACGCCGCGTCGTCCGGACAGCAGCAATTCCCGGTTCTTTTCCTGGGTCGCACGTCGGTTTGGCCTCTCACTCTTTCAGGCGCAGTCATGAGTCTTCCAGCCAACAAACTGGTGTTCGTTGGCGGCATGGGCGCCGGCAAGACCACGGCGGTACGTGCCATCTCCGATGTGGAGCCGGTCAGCACCGAAATGCCGCTCAGCCAGGATGCCTACGGCGACAAGACCTACACCACGGTCGCGCTGGATTACAGCTCGATCGAGCTGGAAGACGGCGAGCTGCTGCACGTCTATGGCGTGCCCGGGCAGAAATATCTGGATTTCATGTGGCCGCTGGTCTGCGACGGTGCGCTGGGCGTGATCGTGCTGACCAATGCACGCGATCCGCAGATGCTCGAGGCCACCCTGGCCCTGCTGCGCGAGTTTTCGCAGATCGCGCCCGAGGCCAGCCTGGCGGTGGGCATCACCATGACCGACGAGGTCGAGGATTTCCTGGTGCCGCCGTTCCGCGAGGCACTGGTGGCCGAAGGCTTCCGCATCCCGGTGATGCGCGTGGATGCGCGCTCGGCCACCCAGATCACCTTCCTGGTGAAATCGCTGCTGTCCTATCGCTATACCTCGGCGACGTGATCGGCCGTTAGGCGAACGCGTGCCGTGCACGTACCGATAAACCGCACCGATAAACAAGGAATCCGGTCACGACGGGCCTGAGAGGGCGTCACGCGGGGGATGCCGCCTCTAGGGTGGCGGCGACGCGTCCTTCTTCCTTGAAGCCAGAAAGGCGACTCAGTCATGACACGAATGAGCGCTACGTCTGACTTGTTCAGTATGCCCAGGGGGCAGCGGCCGGGACATCGGGACGATTCCGACATCGCGCTGGACATATCGGTAATAAGTATTTGGCCATAGGGCTGGGATTTGGGATTGGCGATTGGGGTTGCGTCATGAGCTTGGGGATGGCGCGTGGGATGCCCTCGAAGCCGCCGCACCGCGGCGTCATTGCTCATTGCAGGCATGCGCCCGCGGCAGTGGCCATCGTGTATCGCCGGGTGTTCGCTCGTCCAGTGTCGACAGCGCCGGGTCGGCGTTGCCGCCGCGCTGCGGCTACTGGTCCATCGTCACGATCAGATAAAGTAGCGCGATGACAATCGAACTGAAGCCCGGCGGGCTATTGATCGCCATCGAAGGCATCGACGGCGCCGGCAAGACCACGCTGGCGCGCAGCCTGGCGGCCACCTTGCAGACCGCCGGCGCACGCGTGGTCTCCAGCAAGGAGCCAACCAATGGCCCCTGGGGCACCCAGCTGCGTCAATCCGCAGCCACCGGGCGCCTGAGCGCGGACGACGAGGCCGAGCTGCTGATCCGCGATCGCCACGAACACGTGGACAATCTGATCGCGCCGGCGCTGGCGCGCGGCGACATCGTGATCCTGGACCGCTATTTTCCTTCGATGGTCGCCTACCAGGGCGCCGCCGGCCTGCCACTGGACGCACTGCTGGAACGCAACGCCTTCGCCCCGCGCCCGGATGTGCTGTTGCTGCTCGACCTGCCGCCTCCCACCGGCCTGGCCCGTATCCGCGCCCGTGGCGACGCACCCAACCATTTCGAAACCCAGGACAACCTGGAGCGCTGCCGCGCGATTTTTGCCGCACTGGAATTGCCGGGCAAACACGTGCTGGACGCCAGCGCCGACGCCGACAGCGTGCTACGCCGCGCCCTCGCCATTGTCGTAGCCGCCCTGGCCGAGCGCGTGAGCGGCGACGCCGGCACGGCCGCGCTCCAGCTGCTCTCTGCCGGCCGTCCCGCCTGATCACTGGGCGCAGCGCGGGGGCTGCGCGCTTCAGGCCAGACAGGGCGGCCCAGCCGACCCGGGTCACACCTCGCGCAGCCGGGACACGCACCACGTCGTGACTAGGCCCTGTCGTCCGGCAGATTGTGGGAGATTGGTCGGTGCGCACGAGGCAATGCGTGCATTGATGCCACGGCGCATCGCACGCGGCGCCCGCCGCTGAGGCATCCGGCACGGCACAGCCCACACGCATGCACGATCAGCGTGGTCAAACCTCGGGGGATGATCTCTGAAGGATGGTGCCGGCACCCGGATTCGAACTGGGGACCTACCGCTTACAAGGCGGTTGCTCTACCAACTGAGCTATGCCGGCAAAGGCAGGCGCATTGCGCGCCGGTGCGCATTCTAGCGCAGCGCGGCGCAATCTAGCGATCGCTGCCGCGTTGCACCCGCTGCGCCCTGTAACGCGGCGGCCGTGGCCGCGCTGCGGACATCGATCCACCAGCGCGACTGGCCGGTACCGCTGGGCACCAGCTGCGCCGGGAAGCCTGCGCCCACCAGACTCGCCTGGCGCCGCTCGGCGCGCTCGCGGCTCTGGTATTGCCCCAGGGCCACGGTGTTGTCCTCGCCCTGCGCGATGACGTAATAGTCGCCGATGCCGGCGGCGGCAATGCGCTTGACCAGCGCCTGCGCCGCCGCGCGGTCGCCGACGTTGGGCAGCATCACCCGGAACGTGCTGACACCGGCGTCCTTGTCCTCGCGCAGGCTGGCGCGGGCGGCCTGCGCACGCAGGCGCGTCAGCGCCGCGTCGGCATCCCCGCGTGCCGCATAAGGCCCGAAGCTGGCACAGCGTTCGGGATTCGGTGGTGTCGGCGGTGGCATTGCAGCTGCAGTCGCCACCTTGGCAGCGGTGGAAGCGCTCTTCGCCGGCACCGCACTGTCGGTGGGCGCGGGCACCGGACTGGCCGTGGCAGGCGTCGGCGCCGAGGCGGGCGCCACCGCCGCAGTCGCCACGGTTTGCGGCGGGACGGGTGCAGCGGCCGGGGGCACGTCCGCAGCCGCGGCAGCGGTCTCCTGCGCTCGCGGCATCGCGGCGGCGGCACGCGGCGGCAGCACGTCCAACCGGGCCACACCGGCCGGCTGCGGCGGCGCGGCCGGTGGCGCCGGTGGCGGCTGCACCGCCCACCATGACGCCACCCCGGCATTGAGGATGAGCAGGACAACGATCAGCGCGCGGACGTACATGCCCCGATTCTACGGGCTGGCCGACGCAGTCGCCCAGGTTGCCAGCCCGTCCAGCACCAGCGCGGCACGGAAGCTGGCATCGGGCAACAACGGCAGCAACGGCGGTGCGCCGCCGCCATGCAGCAGCAGCCGCACCGGCGTGCCCAGGCTGCGCTGCGCATGCTGCAGGCTGCGCTCGATCAGCGCCACCGCGGCGCCATCGCAGCCAGAGGTCAGGGCATCGTCGGTGTCGTTGGCCAGCTCGACATAGTCGCCGCCGCTGGCCGGCAACTGCACCGCACGCGCATGCAGGGCCTGCCGCATGGTGGTGGGCGAGGCCGCAATCCGGCCGCCGTGATGCTGCCCGTCGGCGCCGAGCACGTCGATGGTCAGCGCGGTGCCGACCCCCGCCACCAACACCGGCGCATCGCCGCGCGCGCCCAGCAGGGCCAAAAAGCGATCCACCCCGAACCGGCCGGGATCGGCATAAGCGATGCGGACGCCGGCGCACTCGGCGCTGGTGCGCACAACGCAGACCTGCGCGAAACGCTCCTGCAGGCAGCCGAGCATCCGCTGCGTCAGTGCCGGGGCCGCCACGCTCGCCACGTATGCGACGCGCCCGGACGGCAGCGCCGACAATGCGGCGGCGTCCATCGCTTCGGCACCGTGCGCCCAGGCCTGCACGTCGCCGGCACGGTGCCCCTGCAGCGGCGCGTACTTGAACCGCGAATTCCCCAGGTCGAACAACCACGCGCTCATGCAGGTCTCACGCTGACTTCTCCGGAATGGAACAGGCGTTCGGCCTCGCCCAGTTGCACGCGCAACGCCCCGTCGGCGGCCAGACCCAGCGCGACACCGTGATGCAGCGTGCCGGCTTCTTCGACCTGCACGGCGCGGCCGCGCAACACATCCAGCGCCGCGTAGCGGCTCAGAAACGGCGCCAGCCCCTGCGCCTCGAACAGGTCCAGTGCCGGCAGCAGACCCGACAACACCGCCGCCACCACGGTGTCGCGCGACACCGCGCGGCCGGCCAGCGTCTGCAGATCCACCCACGGTTGGTCGATCATGGCCGCGGCGGCCGGTGGCATGTGCACGTTCAAGCCCAGGCCGATCACCGCACGTGCGTTGCCAGCCATCTCGCCGCCGCCTTCGATCAGCAGGCCGCCCAGCTTGCGCTCGCGTGCCAGCAGGTCGTTGGGCCATTTCAGGCCGACGTCGGCAAACCCGCAGTCGCGCAAGGCTTCTGCCACCGCCACGCCCACCGCCAGGCTGAGCCCGGCCAGCTGGCCCAATCCGCCGCTGAAACGGCGCGACGCCGACAGATAGATATGCGCAGCCAGCGGCGAGGCCCATTGCCGGCCACGGCGCCCGCGCCCGCCGGTCTGGCGCTCGGCCAGCAACACCTCCACGCCCTGCTCCGGGGCCGGACGCGCCAGCAGCGTGGTGTTGGTGGACTCCAGGGTCCAGGCGACCTCCAACCCGGCCAGGCCGGCAGCAGCGTCGGCGGGCATGGCGGCGCGAATGCGCGCGGCATCCAGCAGGTCCAGCGGCGTGGCCAGACGGTAGCCGTCACCGGCCCGCCCCTCGATGGCGATACCGGCGGCGCGCAGGTTCTGGATGCGCTTCCACACCGCAGCGCGGGTCAGCCCCGCATCGCGCGCCAGCGCATCGCCGGAGAGCCGGCCGCTTGCAAGTTTGGCCAGCAACGCGCGGTCGTCCACGGCAACGGTTCCCAAATCGATCCGTGAAAGTATGCGCCAAGGCTTCCCGGCCGCCCAGCGCGGCTTGCGTGAGGCAGTGAAAACCGCGTTATGATCGGCGACTCACGCCGCTTGCCCTGGATGTGGACGATGCGCCGACTCACGGTTTGCCTGCTTCTGTTGTTGGCTCCGCTTGCCGCACTGGCATCGGACCAGTTGGTCGACGGCGATCATGAGAGCTGCGTCAGCACCAATTCGGCCGCGCGCGGCAGGACGCCCAACGGCGAGCCGGCCACACCCGCACGCGCGCCGCAGCACAAGCCCGCACCGGCGACCGGCGGCGGTGGCAACGATGGCGACGGCCTGTTTCCGCGCATGCGCATGATGCCGCGCTGGCACAGCTTCCTGCCGGGCATGTTCCGCTGATCCAGTGGTTGACGCGCTGGCTGCACCGGCCGCCGCTTCAGATCGACGATGCGTTGTGGCAACCGGTCTGCACCGGATGCGCGTGGATCGCTGCGCTCGATACGGACCGCCAGCACCGCCTGCGTGCGCTGACTGCGCAGTTCCTGCACCAAAAAACCATTTCGCCGGTCGATGGACTGCAGCTGCAGCCGCAGGACCACGTGTTGCTGGCGACCACCTGCTGCCTGCCGCTGCTGGAAATTGGCGCGGCTGGCTGGCGCGGCTGGTCGCAACTGATCGTGTACCCGGACGCATTTCGGGTGCAGCGTACCCACGTCGATGCCGCCGGCGTCATGCATGCCTGGGACGACACCTTGATTGGCGAAGCCTGGGAACAGGGTCCGTTGATCGTCAGCTGGGCCGACGTACAGGCGGATCTGGACGACCCGAACGCCGGCTTCAACGTGATCGTGCATGAGATGGCGCACAAGCTCGATGCCCTGGATGGAGCACTCGACGGCACGCCGCCCCTGCCGCGCGCAGTGCAACGCCGCTGGGCGCGGGATTTTCAGCAGGCCTACGATGCGTTCTGCCAACGGGTGGATGCAGGTCAGCACACCGAGATCGACCCGTACGCTGCAGAAGCACCGGAAGAGTTCTTTGCCGTGGTCAGCGAATACCACTTCTCGGCACCGCATGTCCTGGAGCGCGCAATGCCGGCGGTCGCCGCACATCTGACCAGGGTCTACGGCCCATCGCCGTTTGCGTCGGCTGCACAGCGATGAGTGCGGCGCGACCTGCCGGGTGATGGCGCGCGTCGTTCCACATCGATGCCCGTGATGTCATGCGCGCCACAGGGTGTTTGCCCGCTCACACCAGGCCCAGGTCACGCGGTGTCGCCCCGGGAAACACACGCTCCAGTTGCGCTGGCGACAAGCCCCACAGACGCTGCAGCACGCCGCCGAACAGGCTGCGGTAGTTGGTCAGCACCGGGTAGTCGCGGTTCTGCAGCAGGTGCGCCTGCTCTACAGCCACCTGCTCGCCTGCAATGCGGCCGCCGCGCACGCCGCCGCCCAAGACCCAGTACGTGGTGCCATGCCCGTGATCGGTGCCCTTGCTGCCGTTTTCGCGGAAGGTACGCCCGAATTCGGAAATCACCACCACCACGGTGTCGCTCCAGGCTGGACCCAGCGCATCGGCATAGGCGGCCAGCCCCTCGCCGAGGTTGCGCAGGTTGTTGGCCAGCCCGCCCGCGACGCTGCCCTGGTTGGCATGCGTGTCCCAACCACCGACATCGACGAATCCCAGGCGGTACCGCTCGCGCATCAGGGTGGCCATGCGCCGGGTTTCATCGGCAAAGGTCCGCGCGCTGGCAGCGCCGCGGCCGGCCTGTTCCATCTCTTCGCGCAGCTGCGCGGTGACCTGCTGACGCAAGGCAAGACCTTCGCGCGCGGCGGCGGCCAGTGGCGTGGCGTCGTACATCTGCGCCAGGATCTGCGCCTGCCGTGCATCCAGCCCGCCCTTGCCGATGCCCTTGAGCGAGACGTTGGGCAGATCCGCGCCGCCCTGAAAGGTCAACGGCAGTGAGTCGGTGAAGGCAATGGCCGGCACCCCGCTGAGCACACCCGACAGCCGCGCCATGAACCCCGAGCGGTAATCGCGGTGCGTGCCAGCCTGCCCGGATTCGATATCGTCCTGGGTTTCGAAGTGACTGCGCGAGGTGTCATCGGTGCCGGCAAACGGCACGAATGCCAGCTGATTGCGTTGCCACAGCGGCAGCAAGGCATCGCGCATCACCGGGTTGAGCCCCCACTGCGCATCCAGCGCGATGGCGCTGTCGGGGTTGGACGGGTCCGGCCGCGCGATCGCCAGCGTGGGGCGCGACTGATAGTAGAAATCGCTGGCGTGCGGCACCAGCAGGTTATTGCTGTCGTAGCCGCCGCGCAAAAACACTACCAGCATGCGCGCGCCCTCGCGCGGGGCAGCGAACAGGCGGCCGGTCCACGGCAGACTCGCGGCAGCTGCCGAGGCGAGCAGAAATTGACGTCGTTGCATGGTGCACTCCTGCGGCGATCACCGCATCGCAAACTACAGAATCAGCGGTAGTTGAAGTCCGGCGAGGACAGCAAGAACCCGTTCCATTCCGCCGGCGAACGGGCCTGTTCCAGCGCCTGACGCGTCGCGCCGGAGAGCGAGGGCGCGATCCAGCGATACGCTGTGCGCGTATCGATCTGCGTCAGCGGCGGGACCGGCGTGTCGCTGTCGCCATCGAGCCGGAACAGCTGCTTTGGCCCGCTGCCCAGCGAACGCCCCACCTCGAACCGGCGTGCCAGCTGCCCGGAGCTGGTCCAGGCCTGCGACTGCAGCGACCATCCGTCCGGCGTGATGCGCCCGAACAGGGGCTGGCCGAGTTGTTGCACCCAACTGACCATGGGCGCGGCGTTGATCACCGGCTGGTCTTCGTAGGCCAGCCGCATGGCCGACACCACAAACCGGTTGGGGTCCTTGAACTTGCGCGGTTGCGCCTGTGCAAATTCGGCCGAGCTCAGCATGGTCTGCACGACCTTGGCGATGTCGCCGTCGCTGCGCTCGAACGTGCTGGCCATGCGCGCCACCAGCGCTGGTGGCGGCGTATCGCTGACGAAGTACTCGGCCATCCGCTGCGACACGAACCGCGCGCATGCCGGCTGACGTACCAGCAACTGCACGGCATGTTCGATTTCATCCAGCCCGCCAGCGGCGATGCGCTGCCCCAGCAGGAGCTTGTCGCCGGGCTGGTGACGCGCCGGATTGAACTCGAACAGGCCCTTGCGCACCACCGGTGGCTGGCCGGGCACGGCCATCGGAACCGGCGGCGCTCCATCGGCCTTGACCGGCACCAAACCGGCGCCGGTGAGGATCAGGGCCAGCTGCTGCACATCCTGCTGGGTGTAGCCGCCATGCACGCCCAGCGTGTGCAGCTCCATCAACTCGCGTGCGTAGTTCTCGTTGACCTTGCCCTTGGCGTTCTTGGCGTTGTCCAGGTACTCCAGCATCGCCGGGCTCTGCAGCGTGGCCATGACCAGCGTGGCGAACTTGCCGGTGGCGTTGGGGCGGATCGCGTGTTCCATGTAGTCGGCGGCCATCCACTTCACCCGGCCCTTGTCGGCATACACGCTGAAGTGATTGAGCCAGAACCACACCAGCTGCTCGCGCAGCTGGTCCGGCGCATACACCGCACGCAGCAACTGGGCCTGCCGCGCCTGGGTCAGCATCTGTCCGCCGCGCGCCTGCCAGTCCTTGCGCAAGGCTGCCTTCGCATCGCCATCGGGCATGGTCTGCAAGCGGATCTTGTCGGCCTCGTACCGGGTCAGCAAGGTCACCAGCGGCGTGTGCAGCGCATCGAAGCGCTGCAGTTGGGCACGCACCGGTGCCGGCAGCGCCGCATCGTCGCTGGGCTGCAACAACAGGGCGCCATAGCGCCTGGGGCCAAGGCGTTGCAACTGCGCCGCGCCATCGGCATTCACACCGTAGCTGGCGCGTTGCAGCCAACGCACCCGGGTCGGCGTCAACGCCGCCTCGGCGGCATGGCCAAGCAGCGCAACTGCGCAGCCGGCAGCCAGTAGCGGCAGCCGCCATCGGCGCAGCTGCCGGTTGGCACGTGTTTTCACGCAAGAACGCTGTGCAACGCGCTCGACCATGCGGCTCTCCATCGCAACTGCCTGCAACCGAACCAGTATGGGCAAGCCAACGCGCGAGGCGTTAAACGGTTGTCGGAGCCGCGCGGGCAATTGCCCATGGGTTCATCGGGCCAGACGGCCGCTTACAGCCCCGCCGGCAGGGTGACATCGAAGCGGGCACCGCCCAGTTCCTGCGAGCGCACCACCTGCAGTTCGCCGCGGTAGGCCTTGATCAGATCCTGCACGATCGACATGCCGATGCCATGGCCCTGCACGCGCTCGTCGCCCCGCACGCCGCGCTGCAGGATCTTGGCCACATCCTCGGGCGCGATACCGGGGCCATCGTCTTCCACCGACAGGATCAGGCCGGCACGCCGGCTACCAGTGGTGGGACCAGGCTGGGCCGTGAGCAACACGCGGCTACGTGCCCATTTGAAGCCGTTTTCCAGCAGGTTGCCGAGCAGTTCCTGCAGATCGCCGGGCTCACCGTGGAAGCGCGCCTCCGGTGAAATGTCGAATTCGCACAGCACGCCCTTGACCGAGTACACCTTCTCCAGCCCGCGCACGATTTCTTCGGCGCTGGGCTCGATCGGCAGGGGCGCGGCGAACAGTTTGTGGCCGCTGGAGGCCGCACGCGCGAGCTGGTAAGACACCAGGTCGTTCATGCGCCGCAATTGCACATCCATTTCCGCATGCAGATCGCGCTCGGAGGCGCCGCTGTCCAGTTGCGTGCGCAGCACCGCGATCGGTGTCTTGAGGCTATGCGCCAGGTCGGCCAGCGTGTTGCGTTGACGCTCCAGGTTGTCGCGCTCACTCTCGATGAAGGCATTGATGCTGTCGGTCAGCGGCTCCAGCTCGCGCGGATGCTGCTCGCTCATGCGCTGGATTTCGCCGCGCTGCACCTTGGTCAGTTCGTTGATGACCCGCCGCAGCGGGCGCAAGCTCCACTGCAGGATGAAGGCCTGCAACACCAGCAGCACCACGCCGGCGCTACCGAGGTAGAACCACACCGCACCACGGAACACGCGCAGCTGCGCGCCCATCGAACGGGCGTCTTCCATCACGTAGATGGTGTACGGAATCTCGCCGCCGTGTTCGCGTTCGACGTAGCTCACGCCTAGCCCATAGCGGTACAACTGGCCCAGGCTGCCGTCGATCTGGGTCATTTCCAGCGGGCCGATGAACTCTTCCTGCCGCGGTTCAAGCATGCGGCCATGCGGAATGTTCGGGCCTTCCGCCGACATCGACGTCCAGCTCTCATCCGGGCGCACGACCTCGACATACAGCCCGCCACCGGGAACGTCGAACCGTGGGTCAGGCGGCTGCCCGCCGATGTACAGGGAGCCATCGCGAACAAAATCGATATTGGCAGCATATGCAGAGGCGTAGTTCTTCAGCCGCTCGCGCAGGTTGCGTTCGGCCGTGTCGGCGAACGCCACATCCAGTGCATACCCGGCCAGCGCCAGGAAGGCCACCAGACTGAGGCTGGCGGCCAGCAGCTGGCGCGCCTGCAGGGAGCGCGGGCGCCAGCGTTTGTACCATTTGGAGCGCACCGGCACCCGATCGTCCTGCTTGCCGCCGTGCGAACTCAGCCTTCGGTACGCGGAATGGCGAAGCGGTAACCGCGTCCGCGCACGGTCTCGATCGGCTTGAGCTCGCCATCGGGATCAAGCTTCTTGCGCAGGCGGCCGATGAACACTTCCAGCACGTTGGAGTCGCGGTCGAAGTCCTGCTGATAGATGTGCTCGGTGAGGTCGGCCTTGGAGACCAGTTCACCGGCATGCATCATCAGGTACTCGAGCACCTTGTACTCATAGCTGGTCAGATCGACGTTGGCGCCATTGACGCTTACCGTCTGCGCCGCCAGATCCAGGGCCACCGGCCCGCATTCCAGGGTCGGCTTGCTCCAGCCCGCCGCACGCCGCAGCAACGCGTTGACGCGTGCCAGCAATTCTTCGACGTGGAACGGCTTGACCAGGTAATCGTCGGCACCCTGCTTGAGACCTTCGACCTTGTCCTGCCAGCTCGAACGCGCGGTCAGAATCAGCACCGGAAACTTCTTGCCCTCGTCGCGCAGCGCCTTGATCAGCTCCATGCCCGACATCTTGGGCAGGCCCAGGTCGATGATGCCGACATCGAATGGCACTTCCCTGCCCATGTACAGACCTTCTTCGCCGTCTTGTGCAGCGTCGACAGCAAAGCCTTCACGCTTCAGACGCGCGGCAAGGGTCTCGCGCAGCGGAGCTTCGTCTTCGACCAAAAGAATACGCATGCACTCTCCCTAGTAACGTTATCGGCCCGGGGCCGGGGATTTATGAGACTGAACGCAGAACTATGGGGGTTCAGTGGTTATCGTCGCGTGGTGGGGCATCGGGTGCGACGGAGGTGCGGGGCGGCGCAGCGTGCGCTTGTTCCGGCTCGTACACCGTATGGACGCGGCCATCCTTCATGTACTTGACCCGATTGAGGTTGCCGCCATCGAACGGCACCCGCTCGGCGCCCAGGATCGTCCCACCGGTGGAGCGCTGCACGGAGCGGATGGTGTCGGACAAGCTGCGGCTGTTGCCGCGCGCTGACGGCGGCATCGCCTCACGACTGCTCTGCGCCATCGGATATCCCTGGCCCCAGGCAGACGGCGCCGCCATGGCGGCCCAGAGGGCAACCAGGACAACAAAACGGGCGCGGCAGAGGGTTTGGGTCACAACGGGATCCTAGCGGGTTGTTCAGAAACATTCAAAATTCGTGAAACCGGCAATGCATCACACTGCGGCCGGGCCCGGGAATTGAGCCAAATTCTTGATTTTTCGGGGTGAATCCGATCTGAACTTTTTAGCTTGGTGTTAACACCGTTCAGCCAAATGAATAGTCTGGATTCCGCATCGGCTCCAAGAAGAGGCATGCGGCGCGACTGCCTTCGCCGCTATCACTTCGGGATACCAGCTGCCCATTCAGCGTATGCAAGCGCCGGGCCAGTTCAGGCCACGACGCGCCAGGGCCGGGTGTCGGTCCGCTGCAGGGCCTGCTCCACCAGCTCCCAGCCGGCGCCAGGGCGGTGTGCGCCCTCGCTCAATACCTGCCGAAACGCGCGCCCGCCCGGCTGACCATGGAACAGGCCCAGCACGTGACGGGTGATGTGCTTCAAGGCCAGACCCTGCTGCAGCTGAGTGACCACATAGGGCTCGAGCGCTCGCAGCAACGACTCGCGCGACTGCTCGGGGCGCCGGTTCAACGCGGCATCGAGCTGATGCAGCACATACGGGTCGTGATAGGCGGCGCGGCCGAGCATCACGCCGTCGGTGTGCTGCAGGTGGGCCAGCGCCGTGTCGACGGCGGCGATGCCGCCATTGATCACGACCGGCAGGTCGGGGCGCTGCTGCTTGAGCCGGTAGGCCCAGTCGTACCGCAGCGGCGGCACTTCGCGGTTTTCCTTTGGCGACAGGCCCTTGAGCCAGGCGTTGCGGGCATGCACCACCACCATCGCGGCGCCGGCGGCGACTACCTGGTCGACAAAGCTGGCAAACACCGCGTAGTCGTCTTCGTCGTCCACGCCCAAACGGCATTTGACGGTGATCGGCAGGTCGGTGGCGGCGCACATCGCCGCCACGCACTCCGCCACCAGCGCCGGCTCGCGCATCAGGCAGGCGCCAAAGCGCCCGGCCTGCACGCGATCGGACGGGCAGCCGCAATTGAGGTTGATTTCGTCATAGCCCCAGTCCTGGGCGATGGCCGCCGCCTGCGCCAGCAGGGCCGGCTCGCTGCCGCCTAGCTGCAGGGCCAGCGGGTGCTCCACCGGGTCGAAACCGATCAATCGCGTGCGATCGCCGTGGATCACCGCATTGGCGTGCACCATCTCGGTATACAGGCGTGCGGACGGCGCGAGCAGGCGGTGGAACACCCGGCAATGGCGGTCGGTCCAGTCCATCATCGGAGCGACGGACAGGCGCAGGGAGGCGGCGTAGCGATCGGCGGAAGCGGTCATCGACGGTTGGCCGCAGCGAGCAGCCATTGCAATACGAAGCAGGATCAGCAGCTTACACGGGCGCCGATGAATCTGCGGCAGTGCGGCATGGCATGCTGACGCTCCCCGCCTGCCGGACCCGCTCCATGATCACCTGTTCGCTGCGCTACGTGATCGACCCCTATCAACTGGCCGAATTCGAGCATTACGCGCGGCTGTGGATTCCGCTGGTGACGCGCTTTGGCGGCCAGCATCACGGCTACTTTCTTCCCTCGGAAGGGGCGAACAACATCGCGCTGGCGCTGTTTTCGTTTCCCTCGCTTGCCGAGTACGAGCGTTATCGCGAGGCATCGCTGCAGGATGCAGCATGTCTGTCGGCGTTCGCCTATGCCGAGCGAACGCGTTGCATCATCAGTTACGAACGCAGCTTCTTCCGTCCGGTGCTGGCATAGGCGCGGCGCGCACTACACAGGACACAGATGGAATTACGGGTTGCGGAAACCCACACGCTCTTCGGCGCTCAGCGGCTTGCCGAGGGCGTGGTACGAGGCCGCCAGCGTGATCAGGGCCGTGCCCATCACCGCATAGAAGCTCCATGAGGTCGCCAGAACGTGGATCTGGCCAAACACCAGGGCGACGACGGCGGTGGCGGTGCACAGCACCATGGCCAACAGCGACATCAGGAAAGGGAGGGAGGGATCGATCTTCATGGCGGGGGTTCCAAGCTGCGATGGCTGAAGCATCGGCGTTCCCGGCCCGTTCTTGAACTGTTTTCTGCGCTTTTTCCAAGCGAATCCCAAGCGGGTCAGCGCGCGCTCAGTTTTATGTCAAAGCCTTGGCGCACAAGGCTTTGCGCGTCGGAAATCTCCTGACGCCGCGCCGGTTCAACCACCACATTCGCCAGAGTTCCAACGCAGGTGTGGCGGAAAACCGACAGGGACAAAATCGCGATGCTGCGCCGCACAATCGCGATGCGCACCGACCGTTCGCGTGACGCGGCATGGGACGGCCATCCTGGTAGAGCGGAGCGTGCGGTCTGCCGATGCCCTGCCAGCGCCGCTGGTGCCCACGTGCCTGCCGGGCGCTGGGACGCTGCGGGCTGCGCTGTGCGGGGGCTCGGTGAATCCGTTGGATGCAATGCACGGCTCCAGCTCGCCGCGTCTTATTTCCCGCAAACGTCTCTTCAATACGGGCCACGTTGCCGTGCGTGCGGCGACCGCAGCAGTTGCATGCGCCCTGCCGCGCACCGGATCAGAGGCATGGCGATCGCGTCATGCGGGGCGTCCGTGATGCGCTCATTGCGCAGGTAGGCCCTGCCGGGAGCAAGACGGCTTACGGCGGTCCGCGGCGCGCCTGGCCACTGACCAGGCGGTCCAAGGATGTGCCGGTCGCTTCAGGTCGGAGCGTGGCCACCCGTTCGCGGATGCGAAGTGGCGCCGTGCATCGCTGCGCAGCAGAACCCTGCTCAAGGTTGCAGGCACCTGCTGCGCCCAGCCTGAGCGCAGCGCTAGTGGATCCATGCGCGCAGTGCGGCCGACGCCCCGGCGAGCGAGCCACTGACGAGGCACGCAGCGCGTGGTGGAACGCGCGATCGCTGCGCTCAGCGCGCCGGTGCCGTGGCGAACTCGCCGCGTTGCAGCTTGGTCACATCGTTGCCCTGGCCATCCTTGAGGCTGAGGTCGGCGCCCTTGGCGGCCAGGTCCTTGAGCACGTCGGTGCGCTGGAACAGTGCTGCGTACATCGCCGCCGTCTGGCCGGCGTTGTTGCGTTGGTCCGGCGCGCAATCGGCCTGCATCAGGCGCTTGGCGATGCCCAGTTCACCCTTGAAGATCGCGCCCATCAGCGCGGTGTTGCCACGCTTGTCCTGCGCGCAGGGGTCGGCACCAGCGCTGAGCAACTGTTCCACTGCCGGGCGTTGGCCGTGGTAGGCAGCAAGGATCAGGGCGGTATAGCCCTTTTCGTCGCGGGTGTTGAGGTCGTAATGCGAGCGGATGAACTCGGCCAGCATGTCCTGCCGGCCTTCGCGCGCGGCATCGAAGAAGTACTCGCGCAGCTGCAGCTTGACCTGTTCCGGATTGGCGGCCGCCGAGGTGGACGCGGCGGCAGGCGCCGACGGCGAGGCAGCGAGGGCCGGCGCGCACACCGCGCTCAGCAGAACCAACATCAGAGTGCGCATATCGCTCTCCTGAAAACGGGGACGGCACCGCGGCGTGGCCGCGATGCCGTCGGGGTGGATCAGTCCTGCAGGCTGGAGGCCAGCTGCTTGACGCGGGCCAGGTCGCCCTTGGCAACGCGGGCGACGCCGGTGCCGTACTCGGGGTCGGCCTTGTACAGGAACGACAGGATGATGTGCTTGCTCTCGGTGTCGGTGTTGGCCAGCGACTCGCCAAAGCTCTGCACCAGGTCCGCACGGTCCTTCTTGCTGTAGGAGCGATACAACTCGCCGGCCTGCTTGAAGTTCTGTTCGCGGGTGATCTTGGCCTGCTGGGTCGTACCCGACAGCGGCAACTCGCTGTAACGCGCGGCGGTCTCCTGCGGACGCGGCTCCAGACGGCTCGGCTCGTAGTTCACGCCGCTGGTGGTCTGACCGATATTGCCCTGGCCATCCTGGTTGCCGTTGTTGACCGCCACACGCGGACGGTTGACCGGCAGGCTCAGGCCATTGGCACCGATGCGGTACAGCTGGGTGTCGGCGTAGGAAAAGATACGGCCCTGCAGCAGACGATCTTCAGACGGCTCGATACCGGGCACCAGGTTGGCCGGCGCCATCGCCACCTGCTCGGTCTCCTGGAAGAAGTTGTCGACGTTCTTGTTCAACACCATCTGGCCGACCTTCTGCTCCGGCACGTCCGGCCAGATCTTGGTGGCATCGAGAGGGTCGAAATCGAACTTGGCCAGGTCTTCCGGCTTGAGCACCTGCACGTACAGGTCCCACTTGGGGTAATCGCCCTTCTTGATCGCAC
Organism: Xanthomonas sp. NCPPB 1068; assembly: GCF_041479385.2. Lineage (NCBI taxonomy): Bacteria > Pseudomonadati > Pseudomonadota > Gammaproteobacteria > Lysobacterales > Lysobacteraceae > Xanthomonas > Xanthomonas sp. NCPPB 1068. The sequence goes on from NZ_CM192986.1 coordinate 4,473,763, forward strand.
CGACCAGATCGTTGGTCAGGTGGCTGTAGTCCTTGGCCTGCACCGCAGCGACCTGCTTGGGATCGAGGTTCTTGATGCCCTGCAGCGTCTTCCAGTGGAACTTGACGTAATGCACTTCGCCCTGGGCGTTGACCAGCTTGTAGGCGTGCACACCATTGCCGTCCATGAAACGGTAGCCGGCCGGCGTCCCTTCATTGGAATACAGCAGGGTCAGGGTGCGGGTGCCTTCGGGCACGTGCGAGAAGAAATCGAAGCGACGCGAATCATCGTCCAGATTGGTGCGCGGATCCGGCTTGAACGCGTGGACCATGTCGGGGAACTTGATCGCATCGCGGATGAAGAAGGTGGGGAAGTTGTTGCCCACCAGGTCCCAGTTGCCTTCGCTGGTGTAGAACTTGGTGGCGAAGCCATGCGGGTCGCGCAGCGTTTCCGGCGAATGATTGCCGTGCACCACCGAGGAGAAGCGCACGAACACCGGCGTCTTTTCGCCGGCGCTGAACACCTTGGCCTTGGTCAGGTTGGACAGATCGGCGGTGGCGGTGAACTCACCTTTGACGCCGGTACCGCGCGCATGTACCACGCGCTCGGGGATGCGCTCGCGGTCGAAGCGCTGCAGCTTCTGGATCAGCTGCACGTCCTGCAACAGGGTCGGGCCGTTGGCACCGGCGGTCTGCGAGTTCTGGTTGTCGCCAACCTTGGCGCCGTTGTCGCGGGTCAGGACGGATTGGGCGAAGACCGGCGGTGCGATCAGCGTGGGGGCTAGCAGGGCTAGCACCATGAGGGATCCAGGGCGCATGGCGTCAGCTCGTGTTGAGGGAGCTGAATCATGGCCAGCAGACCGAAGCGTGAGAAGTCATTAGTTCTGATCGCTTCGATAGGCGAACATGATGATGACTGCGTTGCGTGATACACATCGCGTTAAAGGGTGACCGTCTGTTGCAGATCGTAGCAATATCTCGCTGAGGCGCCCTAAGCAGCAGCGTCACGCCAAATCTGCTCACACGGCAACAGCAACAAAAATAGTGCAACGCAAAAGAACAGACAATCCGTGGAGCGTTGTGGTGGCACGGCGTGCAAGTGCGTCCGCGCTATCTAACATCCAGTGGATCAGAACGCACCTGGTCTCGTTCAATCATCCTGTCGGAACGCTGCCGCACAGTACCCGCTCCGGCCGTCATGCTGCATGAGCCAAGCAGATACAGCATGCACTGCGCCGACCCTTAGTCTGGCCGATAGCGGGGGTCCACGCACTCACGCAAGGGGACAGGACACAGGCTGCCGATTCCGCACGAATGCAGGCGTACTCCCACTGCGCCACCCAGCGACCATGGCAGCGTATTCGGATCAGTGCCCCCCGGTGCCGCTCTACTCGTCAGGCAGACCCGCCTCTGTCCTGCGCTGCCGCAGCTGGGCAGGATTCTCCAACTCGAACAAGCTGCCGTCGGCCTTGCGTTGCGTACCGTAGCGCTGTGGTTTGCCCGACATGACGAGGTTCCGATCTACAAACAACGCAAGGTCGGCAGTGCTGTAGGACCCACGCTCTGATGCGGCCTGCATCTTCTGCAGGAAGGCATCGCGGAACTCGCGATCAGTGGAGTGTTGCGCAACCAAAAACCCCGCATGTGCGCCGTCCTGACCGACCGAGGCAATGTCGGGAAAGCCGAATTTGTCCATCAAGGCGGACAGCGCCACCTGGTTTTCCCGTTGCGACGCGACCAGACGCATTGCCACCTCCTTCGCCGCGCCCTGATTGGCCTGCAATTGCTGCGGCGTGACTGCGCCACGAATCTGTTCGCGGATCTTCTGATCGGCGTCGGCCAGGGCTAACAGCTGTTCACGGTAGGACGCATTCATGGACTGATGCCCTGATTGCAGCGCTTTGCTGTCTGTGGCAACACCCTGCCCCGGTAGTGCCACCTGCCACAACAGCAGCAACGCCATCACCACGGTCTTCATGAGCACGCAACCCCCGATGCTGGAACGCGTTCGATAACTGCCTCACCCTGGAGCACCACGGGTCTCTCGGATAAGCGTGGAAATTCGTGATACCTACTGGTCTGACCATAAACCAGAAAGGAACAAAATTTACTCGCGATCTCCATTCCGGAACACTTGTCGTCCAAGCAAAATGAGTGCTGTAAAGCGCACTGCGTCGCATAACGATATTCCGTCATATCGACCTATCCGCAGCAGAAAACCTGATTGGCTGGATTAGCCGATCACCCGCTTGAACGGCGGCAAGGCATCGATGATGCGTTTGCCGTAGCGACGGGTAAGCAGGCGCGAGTCGAGGATGATCACGCGGCCATGGTCGTTGGAGCTACGAATCAAGCGGCCGGCAAACTGCGTGAGCGTGCGTAAGGCATGCGGGATGGCGATCAGGTTGAAGGCGTTATGGCCGCGACTTTCCAGCCATTCGCTCAAGGTGGAGGTTTGCGGGTCGGTGGGCACGGCGAACGGCACCTGGGTGATGACCACGGTGGTGCAGGCTTCGCCGGGCAGATCCAACCCTTCGCCGAACGAGTTCAAGCCGAACAGCACCGAGCCCTCGCCTACCGCGATGCGGCGCAGGTGTTCGGTGATCAGCTGCGACTTGTTGCCCTCGCCCTGCACCAGCACGCGGTTGCGTTGCGCCAGCGGCATCAGGTCGGCGACCTTTTCCATCTTCCAGCGCGAGGTGAACAACACGATGCTGCCCTTGGCGGTCCAGTCCAGTTCGCGCACCAGATACTTGGCCACTTCCTTGGGATGGCCCTCGCGGTCGTCGGGCGTGACCGGGAAATTGGGCACGATCAACTCGGCCTGATGGGGCAGGTCGAACGGCGAGGCCAGTGAGGCCATTTCGGCGTGCTCGGGCAGGCCGTTGTCGATGGCGAAGGATTGGAAATCGCCGCCGCCGGTGAGCGTGGCCGAGGTCATCACCACCGAATCCACCTCGTTCCAGATCATCGTGCGCAGCACCTGCGCGGCCGACACCGGCGAGCAATGGCAGATCAGGTCGCCGTCGCGCGAGAGGGTGATCCAGCGCGCCATCGGTGGCTGGCCTTCCTTGTCTTCGCGTCGCCAGCCGCTCCACAGGTTGTGTTGCTGCTCGGCCATCTCCAGCGCCAGGCCCAGGTTGCGCTGCAGGCGCTCGCGCGCCGCATCGTCCTGCTTGCCCTTGGCCACCGCGCTGTGCGCAGCGTGCACCCAGTTGAACAGCGCGCGGGTGTCTTCGCCGAGTTCTTCGATGGCCGGGCCCCATTGCGGCGGCAGCTTGCCGTTGGCCGCACGCCACAACGGATCGCGCTCGCCAGGCTCGGGCTTCCACAGGCGCTCGACTTCGGCGTGGAAGGCCTTGAGCAGTTTGGAAACGCGCGCCGCCACCTCGATGGCCTCGTTGGGCAGCAGGTTGCCGATCCTGTCCTTGTCCACTGCGCGGTACGCGGCGGCGATGAGGATCTGCATGCGGCCGGTGCGCTTGGCCATCTCGTCCAGCGGCAGATTGGCTGCGCCCTGGTCGATGGCCACACCGGCGATGTGATGGCCTTCGTCGAGCACCAGCAGCATGTCCGACGGTGGCGCGATCAAGGGCTGGCCGTTTTCGGCATCGCCCAGCGACAAGGAGGACAGCAGCAAGGCGTGGTTGGTGACCACGATCTGCGCTTCGCGCACGTCGGTACGCGCCTTGAGCACCGGGCACTGCGCGGCATAACTGCAACGGCGCCCCGCGCAGCCGGAGGCCGGCGTGGTGATGCGCATGCGCAGCGGCACCGAGACCTGCTCGGGCGCGTCGTCCAGGTCGCCGTTCCAGGCGCGCGCGGCATAGGCCTTGGCCAGCCGCTTTGCCAGATCGGCATCGACCGGGCTGAGCGGGCGGTCGTAGAGCGCCTGCTCGTCTTCGAACATGGCGTTCTGGTTGGTATCGCCTTCCAGCTCGGCGGCGTTGCGGGTGCACAGGTAGCGGGTGCGGCCCTTGGCCAGCGCCACGGTGGCCTCCAGCCCGGTGGCCTTGAGGAAGGCCGGGATGTCGCGTTCCACCAGCTGCGACTGCAGCGCCACGGTGCCGGTGCTGATGACCAGCTTCTTCTTGGTGGCCAGCGCGATCGGCACGCCGGCGGTGAGATAACCCAGGCTCTTGCCCACGCCGGTGGGCGCCTCGGCGATGCCGATGCCGCCGGAGGTGGCCAGCGCCCGCGAGACCAGGCCGATCATCTGGCTCTGCGCACGCCGCGTGGCAAAGCCGGGTGTATTGGCCTGCAGCTTGGCGTAAGCGTCGCGGATGCCGGCCTTGATCGGGTCGGTCAGAACACGCTGGGTGGGAACGGGCGCGGACGGCGCAGCCGGTGGGGCAACTTCAGTCATCGCGCTATTTTCGCACGGACCGGCGCAACGCCTGCGACCGGCCGGTTGGGCAGCTGAACGTGTTTGTCCGGTGCACCAGGACAGCGGCGGCGTAGCCGGGCGGCGGCTGGGTGCGGGCAACGCAGCAAAGAACCAGTGCTGCGCCGTGCGAGCGAGATCAGCGGCCGGGCAGGCGACGGCCGAAGACCACGTGTCCGGTCAGCCGCGCGCCCTGCGGCGCGGCCAGGCGTAGCGCGCCCACACGCTACCGATCAGCAAGGTCACCACACCCATCACCAGCATGCCGACGCCCACGCCGGCCGGGCCGAAGCGTTCGTATAGCAGGCCGCCGCGGTTGACGGCGGCCAGTGCCTGCGGGTGCAGCAGTGTCCAACCGCCTTGCCCTGCGCAGAGCAGGCCAATCAGCACGAGCGCCAGCGGCTTGATCGGGATCATGCGCGCGGCCCGGCTGCCGGCGGCAGTTGTTGCAGGCTGCGCGCCAGGGTCCACACCAGCACCCCGACCCCCACGCCCTGCACGGCGGTCAGCACGAAGCGGCCGATGCCCATGACCAGGCTGATCTGGCGCACGTTGCCCTGCTGCAGCAGCAGCATCGGAATTGCCTGCAGGGCGACCTCGGCCAGCACGCAGCCCAGCAGCACCCACAGCGCGGCCAGTGCAGCGCTACGCAGGCGCCCGCGCTGCGCACGCCACAGCAGCACCAGGCCCAGCAACAGCGCGATCAGCATCGGTGCGCGCGACAGCAGGCTGGTGATCAGGCTGAGCAGGATCTCGGTGACGTTCATCGCCGCCGGCTCAGTCGGCGCTGACCAGCACCGCCTCGCGCGCGCGCAGCGCGGCGTAGACCGGGTCGGTCTGCGGGCGCACGCCATGCCACAGCGAGAAACTTTCCGCGGCCTGCTCCACCAGCATGCCCAGGCCATCGATGGCGTAGCGGCATTGCGCCGCGCGCGCCCAGGCCAGGAAGGCGATGGCGGTGGGGCCATAGTTGAGGTCAACCGCCGCGGTGAGGCTGTTGACCAGGCCCAGCGGCAGCGCGAACGCGCCGGCATCACGGTCGCGGCCCGCAGCAGTGGCGTTGACGATCAACTCGAAGTCGCCCAGATCCCGCAGGTCTTCGATGTAGCGCGACACCACGCGCCCAGGTTCGCCCAGCGCATCGCACAACGCGTCGGCACGCTCGGGCGAGCGGTTCACCACCACCATTTCAGTGATGCCGGCATCCAGCAGCGCCGGAGCCACACCGCGGGCGGCGCCACCGGCGCCCAGCAGCAGGACGCGGCGACCGCGCAGATCCAGGCCATGGCGATCGGTGAGATCGCGTACCAGGCCGACGCCGTCGGTGTTGTCGCCCTGCCACTGGCCATCGTTCCGCACCAGCGTATTGACCGCTCCGGCCAGGCGCGCGCGATCGCTCAGGCTGCCGGCCAGCGCGCATGCCGCTTCCTTCAGCGGCAGGGTGACGTTGGCGCCCTTGCCGCCTTCATCGGCAAAGCGCTCCAGCGCGGCGGTGAACTCTTCCGGCGGCGCGTCGATGGCGGTGTAGTCCAGCGCGATGCCGGTCTGCTTCCCGAAGTCGGCATGGATGGCCGGCGACAGCGAATGGGCGACGGGGTGGCCGAACACGGCATAACGGGATACGGGCATGAAACGCTCTCTGGTTGACTAGACTGTGCGCAAGATGAGGCAGGAACACCGCATGCACTATCGATGGACACTGCTCGCGCTGGCGGCGAGTTTACTCTGCGTCCCGTCTGCTTCGGGGCTTGCTGAATTCGGGATCGAAGGCATGGGCGTGGTGTCCACGGCGGCCAACGAGGCGCACGCCACGCTCAGCCCGGACGGGCAGCGCATCGTCTGGGCCAGCGACCGCGCCGGTGGCGCCGGCGGCTGGGACCTGTGGCAGGCACAGCTGCGCGGTGGGCGCTGGCAGGATGCGCAAGCGCTGCCGATCAACAGCGCCCAGGACGATACCTCGCCGCTGTTCAGTGCCGATGGACGCTGGCTGCTATTTGCCTCGGCGCGGCCTGGCGGCGCCGGCGGCAGCGATCTGTACCGGGTGCCGGTGGATGCGCAAGGCAAGCTCGGTGCGGTGCAATCGCTGGGTGCCGCGATCAACAGCCGCGGCGATGAGCATGCGCCCAGCCTGTCGCTGGATGGCACGCGCCTGCTGTTTGCCAGCGATGGCGACGGCGGCGCCGGTGGCCTGGATGTATTCGTGGCGCGCTGGGATGGGCACGCATTCTCCGCGCCGGCACCGCTGGGTGACATCAATACGCCGGCCGACGAGCTGGATGCGGCCTGGCTCGGCGACGGGCGTGGGCTGGTGTGGACGCGCGGGAAGAGTGCAGGCCCCAGCCAGCTCCTGCTGGCTGTCTGCAAGGACGGGCACTACGCTCACGGTCAGCCAGTGCCGCTGTCGTTCAATGGCCCGCAGGAGCGCACCTTTGGTGCAGTGGTGGACGCCGCCAAACCGGGCGAACTCCTGGTCACCGGCAGTGCCCGCGCGCCACGCGCAGGGCAACTGGATCTGTACCGGATGAAGGCGCCGTCGGTGGACGGCGATACCAGCTGCCGCTGAGCGCGCGCCACGGTGGCGCGCGTGGAGGCTTCATCGCCGGATCAACGCACGATCTTGTGCCGGCGCCGCGCAGGGTGGCTGAAACGTAGGACCACTCCCGGCGAGGCCGCATCATCGCGGCACACGATCTCGCACCGTCGTGCTGATCGCCGCATCGCACGATGCCGTGGCCCCATCCAGCCATCGTGCGCAGCGCGCTGCCTCACGCAGGCAGTCGGCAACCACCCTGGCTCAATACACATCGCGCCGGTAACGGCCGGCGGCGGTCAGTGATTCCACGCGTGCCTCGCCGAGGAGTTCGCGCAGCGTGGCGTCCACCGCACGCGCCATGCTGTCCAGGCTGCCGCAGACATGGATCACCGCACCGCGATCGATCCAGTGCCGTAGCGCCTCGCCGTTGTCGTGCAGCCGATGCTGCACATAGTGTTTTTGCGGCTGGTCGCGCGAGAACACCTGGTCCAGCTGCTGCAGATGCCCACTGGCCTGCCAGGCCTGCAGCTCATCGGCGAACAACTGGTCGTGCGCGGCCTGCCGCTCGCCGAACAACAGCCAGTGCCCATGCACGCCGGCCAGTTCGGCCTCGCGCAACAACGCGCGCAGCCCGGCGATGCCGGTGCCGTTGCCGATCAACACCATGGGTGCCGCCTCGACGCGATGGAAGCCCGGGTTGGTGCGCAGACGTGCACGCAGCGGCGTGCCGACGGGCGCGTGGCAGATCAGCCAGCCCGAGCCCAGGCCGGGGCTGCCGTCGCTGCGCGTGGTCAGCCGGACCACCGCGCTCGCCGCGCCATCGGCCGGCACGCTGGCCAGCGAATAGTCGCGGGTGGGCAAGCAGTCGCAGGCATCCAGCCAGGCCTGTGGATCCGGATGCTGCGCTGGCGGCGTGGCGGGCGCCTGCGGCAGCACACGCTCGGCGGCGGCCTGATGGAGCGGCAGCAACTGCGCATCGACATGCACCAGCGCCTCGGGCGGCAGGCGCCATGCGGCCAGGCAGGCCCGCACCTGCGCGTCGGCATGCGCGGGCTGCACTTCGAGAATGTCGCCGGCCTGCCAGTGCGCCTCGGGCGGTGGCTGCAGGTCGATGCGCCAGATCGGCGCGCCTTCGCTACCCGAATTGAGATGGGCGCGCGCCAGCAATGTCCAAGAACTCAGGCGTGGCCGCGCCAGGGTCGCGGCAGCCACCGGTGCGCCGGCAATCTGCTCCAGCTGCGCATGCCATTGCGCCAGCGCCTGCGGATCGGCGTTGTCCATTTCCACCGTTGCAAACAGCGCGCGTGCGCCCTGCGCGTCCAGCCACTGTTCGACACGCCGCGAGAACCCGCAAAACTGCGCGTACTGGCGGTCGCCCAGTGCCAGCACCGCGTAGGCCAGCTGCGGCAAGGCGATCTGCTGGCGCAGCAGCTCACGCTCGACCACGCGTGCTGCATCCGGCGGCTCGCCATCGCCGAAGGTGCTGATCACCAGCAGAGCGTGCCGCGTGCCCTGCAGGTGCTGCGCATCCACCTGTGCCAGCGGGCGCACCTGCACGGGCAGGCCGGCGGCCTGCAGATGCCCGGCCGCCTGCCAGGCCAGCCGCTCGGCAAAGCCGCTCTGGCTGGCGAACGCAATCAACCATGGTTCGACCTGCGACGCCGGCGGGGCGCTTTGCAGCATCACCCGGGCGGCGCGCAACGCGCGCTTCTTGCCGCGCCGGTCCAGATACAGCATCCAGCCGCTGACGAAGAACACCGACATGCCCAGGCTGGCCAGCATCACCACGATGCGCCCCGGCAAGCCGAAGAAACTGCCCGAATGCAGCGCAAACATGCTGACCATCAACTGCTGCCCGCGCGGCCTTGCCGCGTAGTCCTGCCGGCGCAGCACGGCACCGCTGGCGGCATCGAGGTCCAGGGCGTTCAAGGCGCGGTCGTGATCCGCCTGATCGGGCAGAAACCGCACATTCAAGGCCTGCCCGGCACGCGCTGGAATACGCAGATCCAGCGCGGCGTGATGCGTGGCCGGGATGCCATCCAGGGTGCGTTGCACGCGCGCAAAATCCACCGTTGCCGGACGCCGGTCGCGCCGGTCGTCGCGCGCCACGGGCTCGCCGCCGAGCACAGCCGCCATGCCGTCGCGGTACCAGGGGTAGGACCAGGTCAGGCCAGTCAACGCGATGAGCAGATACACCAGCAGGCACCAGGTGCCGAACACCGCGTGCAGGCTCCACAGAAAACTGCGGCCCTGCCGGCGCCACTCCACCACCCACCAGGTGCGCAGGCTCCACCACCGGCGTGGCCAGCGCAAATAGAGCCCCGAGGCGCAGAAAAACAGCAGGATCAGCGTGCAGGCGCCAGTCACTGCCTGGCCGCGTTTGCCAGCCGCCAGATGGCGGTGCAGATCCTCGAGGAAGGCAAACGTACTGCTCAGCCGCGGCGCCGCCACCCGCGCACCGGTATACGGGTCGAAATACACACGTGCACTGCCCTTGGCGGCGAGCCGCGCATTGGAGGGCCGCTCACCGGTGGGGTCGATCAGCATCCGGGTGACCGGCGGCGGCCCGGACGTGGTCGGTGCCAGATCCAGCCGCTGCAGCAGCACATCCACCGGCAACGCACGCTCGCCTGCCGCGTGCCGCTGGGCCAGCTGCACGAGGGGCGGATTGGCCAGCCGCACGAGTTCGTTCTCGAAGGACATCGAGGCGCCGGTCAGCCCCATCACCGACAGCACCAGACCGGCCGTGATGCCGAGCAACCAGTGCAGCTGGAACAGCAGCGTTTTGATCAAGACGGCAGAAGATCAGTGACGGCCCGGCATTGTAGATGAGAATGCGTCTCGCATGCGCCGCCGCATGGGTGACTCGGCGCCACGGCGGCGCATGTGGTCCAACCGTCATCAGCCGCACGTGGGACTGCTGGATGCGCTGGATCCATGACCGTGCAGCATGCGGCGTGCGACGCGGTGATCGATCGCAGTGGCCAAATCGGCAACACAGCGCGATCCGCATGGCGTTACCGGCGTGGCAGGAAGTGTCTGCACAGCGCCTGGAGCGATCTGGAACGGGTCGTGCTGCATCTGAACACGACGCACCGAATCGCCATGCTCCAGATGCAGTGATCGCAGTGAATCTCGTGGCACCTGGATGCTGTTTGAAACGGCATTGGCCACGCCGCAGTGCATCCCGGTGCGTGCGGGTTGGACACCGCAGGGAACCGACTCGGTCGCACCGCAAGACGTTCGGGACGTGCCGCTCATCGAATCATGATGCCGTTGCGGGTCGCGTTCACTCAACCCATCTGCGCGGCCGCTCGCCGCGGATGGGTGACTGGAACCCGAGCGCTTCAGCCTCTTCCTGCGCGGGGTTTACTCCCGCACTCGGCTCCACCCACGGCTCTGTCAGTCGCGCATTCAGCGCGTGCGGCTGCGTCGCTGTGGCGCAGCCGCGCCGTGCGGGTCAGCGTGCGTCTTCGCGCAACCAACGCGCCACTTGCGGGGCGAAATAGGTCAGCACCCCATCGGCACCGGCGCGCTTGAAGGCCATCAGCGCTTCCAGCACGCACTTGCGCTCGTCCAGCCAGCCGTTGGCCGCCGCCGCCTTGAGCATGGCGTATTCGCCGCTGACCTGATACGCGAAGGTCGGCACGCGGAATTCGTCCTTCACCCGGCGCACCACATCCAGATACGGCATGCCCGGCTTGACCATCACCATGTCCGCGCCCTCTTCCAGATCCAGCGCGATCTCGCGCAAGGCTTCGTCGCCGTTGGCGGGGTCCATCTGGTAGGTGGTCTTGTCGGCCTTGCCCAGATTGCCGGCGCTGCCCACCGCATCGCGGAACGGGCCATAGAACGCCGAGGCGTACTTGGCCGAATACGCCATGATGCGCACGTTGAGATGCGCATCGGCATCGAGCGCACGGCGGATCGCACCGATGCGGCCGTCCATCATGTCCGAAGGCGAAATGATGTCCACACCGGCCTGCGCATGCGACAGCGATTGCCTGACCAGCGCCTCCACGGTGATCTCGTTGAGCACATAGCCTTTGTGATCGATGATGCCGTCCTGCCCGTGCGTGGTGTACGGGTCCAGCGCCACGTCGGTCATGACGCCCAGCTCGGGGAAGCGCGACTTGAGCGCACGTACCGCGCGCTGCGCCAGGCCGTCCGGGTTCCAGGCTTCGGCCGCGTCCAGGCTCTTGCCGGCCGGGTCGATCACCGGAAACAGATCGATCACCGGGATGCCCAGTTCCAGGGCGTTCTCTGCCTCGCGCAGCAACTCGTCCAGCGACAGCCGCTCCACGCCCGGCATCGAGGCGATCGGCGCGCGGCCCGGCAACTCATGCACGAACACAGGCCAGATCAGGTCATCGGTGGTCAGCGTGTTTTCGCGCATCAACCGACGCGAAAACGCATCGTGGCGCATGCGGCGGGGGCGATAGTGCGGATGGGCCATGACAAGGCTCCTGGAGACAGCCCACAAGTCTACGCCCGCCGCCTTGCCGCAGACGCGCTGCGACGCACTGTCGCAGCGCTGCAACGAGCTTAGATCACCCCGCCGCCCAGGCTCAGGCGGATCACCCCGACCACGATCACCAGGCCGTTGAGCAGCAGGCCGGTCTTGGCCCGCCCACGGTTGCCTGGCGAGGTGAACAACAGCGCGATCGCCGCGATGATGGCGCCGACCGCCGCGAACGGAATCAGGAACCAGTTGCCCCACCCCAGCAGCGGGATGAAGGCCAGCACCATCCACAGCAGCGCCACAATGCCCCAGAGCAGGCTGATCAGTCCCACGTGCCACCTCGTCCGTCGAAGAAAGGCGCAGCTTAACGGTGCGCCTGCCAAGACGCCGTGGGCGGGTGGTCACCCTGACCAATGGCGGCTTGGCGGCAGCCTCACATGGGCGTGGCTAGGGTGCGTCAAACTCCGGTGCACTTCGCAACCACTCGCACCACGGCCGCCCGCGCCGTGTTGTTAGCCACTCTTCAGTTCGGCCACCGGATCATCGCTGTCACTGTCGTCAACAGGGGGCTATTGCATGAACAAGCACATCGTCATCGGCGCCACGCTGGCCCTGCTGCTGGCCGGCTGCGCCAGCAGTTCCAAGGTGATGCTGGGCCAGGCCCGCGCGCCGATCGACCCCGCGCAGGTGCAGGTGTATTCCAATGCCCCGGTCGGCTCGGTGGAGATCGCCCAGCTCGAATCCACCAGCGCCGCCGGCTTCGGCACCCAGGGCCAGACCGATGCCGCCGTGGAGCGCCTCAAGCGCGAAGCGGCCAAGCTCGGCGCCAACGGCGTGGTCATCGTCGGGGTGGGCTCGGAGCGCTCCGGCGGCGGCCTGTCGGTGGGCGGCGGCAGCTACGGCGGCCGCGTCGGTGGCGGGCTGGGTATCGGCATCCCGACCACCCAGAAGCGCGCGGCTGGCATGGCGATCTGGGTGCCTGCGGGGGCGCAGCAGCGCGCTGCGCCGGAGATGCCGCCTCCAACGCGCTGAGGCGACCCGCGGAATTCGAGAGTGTTTAATGCAACGGGGCGCGATGACTGGCTGAATCCAGCTCCATCGCGCCCCAGGTTTTTTACACAGCCCTACTGCTTAGCGCCTGCGTTGCTGCGCGGGAATGAACTGCGTCTCCACCGCCTTGGCCAGTTGGTCCGGCGGCAACAAGCCCTGGTCGAGCAGGAAATTGTTGAAGGCCAGGCGGTCGAACTTCTTGCCCAGTGCCAGTTCGGTGCGCATGCGCAGTTCGAGGATGCGGGTGTAGCCGTAGAAGTAACTGCCGGCCTGGCCGGGCGCGCGGACGGTGTAGCGGTCCAGTTCCTGCCGGGTCATGGCCGGTGAGAGGCCGACGTCGTCTTCCAGCACCTGGCGCGCGCGTTCGCGGTCGATCAGGCCCAGGTTGAGCATCGGGTCGAGCATGGCGCGGGCGGCGCGCAACAGGCGAAACTGCAGGGCGATCAGCTGGCCGTCGAGCGGTTCGTACGGCACCATTTCGGCTTCGGCATACAGCGCCCAGCCTTCGACGTTGACCGAGTTGAAGGCGAACAGGCTGCGCGCCAGCGAGATGCCGCGTTCGACCATGGCGGTGAACTGCAGCTCGTGGCCGGGGCGGCCTTCGTGGGCGCTGAGCGTCCAGGCCGCCGAGCCGAAGTTGAAGTCGTCGTACTGTTCCTTCTTGGCGCCATCGGCGGTCGGGTTGCCCAGCGGCAGCACGAACTGGCCCTGCTGGCCGGTATTGCCGATCAACGGCGCCGGCAGGAAGTGCGGGGCCGGTTGCGCCGCGCTTTCGGCGGCGCTGCCCAGGCGCATCTGCATCGGGCGGTTGGGCACATCGACGATGCGCTGCTGACGGATGATCGGGTCGATCTGATCGATCACACCGCGGTAGTGGGTCTCCAGCTGGTCGTCGGCGATCTTGTTGCCCTTGAGCGCGCGGATCACCTGCACATAATCGCCGCCCTGCACGCCCTTGGCCTTGGCCACCAGCGGCGCCAGCTGGCGCATGGCCGAGCGGGTCTCCATGAACTCCAGCTGCGCGCGCTGGATCAGCTGCTGCGGGGCGATGTCGATGCCGACCTGCTTGAGCTGAAACGCGTAGAGCGGTTCGGGCAGACGGGTGTCCTTGCGCGCCTTGGGCAGCACGGTGCTGCGCGTCCAGGCGGCGTAGTCCTTGAGCTGGGTGGACATGGCCTTGAGCGCTTCGTCGGCGCCGGCGATCTTGTACTTGGCGAACAGCTCGCCGATCCCGGCGACGTAGGTGTCCACATTGGCCAGCGCCTGCTCCACTTCACGCTGGGTGGGCTGCAGCAGTGCGGTGTTGCCCAGCTTTTCCTCGTAGCGCTGGCGCGCCAACGTGGTGGTCGGCGTGCTTCCCGGCACCAGGCCGACGTAGCGCTTGAGGCGATCCAGCGCCTTGGCGCGGCGCTCGGGCACGGTCTGGTCGGACAGCAGGCCATTGAGGCCACTGAAGACCGCCTCGGGGGCGTCGCTCCAAGGCAACAGATACCGCTCGTTGAGCTCGCTGCCTTCGATGTTCTGCGCGGCCGCGCCGATCATGATCTGCAGGTCCTGGCGCACGTTGGCATCGCGCTCGGTGGCCAGCTTGGCCTGCAGCGTGGCGCGCGCCTTTTGCATCGCATCGCGATAGCGCGCAGCGTTGTCCGGGCCCAGGTCGACGACCTGATCGTCGTAGCCAGGCACGCCGAAGAAGCTGGCGTATTCGGGCTGGAACGGCGCCTGAGCGTTGAGCAGGATCTGTGCATAGCCGTTGCTGGTCTGCACCCAGGCCGGGCTGGCGGGAGCTTTAGCAGTATTTGGGCTGGTCTGCGCCTGCAGCGGCAGACAAGTGCAGAGCGCCAGGGCGACGGCAATCACGAGAGGCTTCATCGGGAAGATTCCAACAGGGCGATGCGCGACCGTACGCGGAGAGCGCGGTGTCGACAACCTGCCGAAGGTCATCGTGCCGGCCGCCACAGCCTATTGCTGTGCGGCGGGCGAAGAATCGACGCGAAAAGGCGGACGAAGCGGTTCGTGAATTCGGGTTCGACGTAAGCTGGCCACTCACCAGTTTCCGCTCCGCCTCTGCTCGCCCGAGATTTCAGTCAACGTCGGGCGAGCTGCGCCAGCTCCAGCTTTGACTTACCATAGATGGAACGTACACTTCAAGAATCAGCACCCAAGGAATCGTCATGAAACGCTGGATAGGGATGTTTGCAGTTCTTCTATTCTCTCAGGCGGCTAGCGCAGCGGGACAAAGTGTTTATCAAGAGCTCGCATGCCGCAGCAATGATCCCTTTGTGTTTTGCACCCAGGGGTGCAAAGACGAGGACAAAAACTGGACACCGGTTGACCCGATCTCTGGCACCTGGGTCGCTGTTCCGGGCTATTGCCCATGGCCAACGAGTACGGGACCCTGTTGCGTGGGCAATGTCTGTTTCAACGTGTGGACACAGACCGCCGTCACCGCAGTGGGCCAGTACGTGAGTATTTGTCCGCATGCGAAGAAACAGGGCCAGTGGAAAGGAAAGCAACGACCTGAAAAGGTTCCGTTTGATCATTAAGCAGCGCACTCTGAGTACCGCTCGGCTTTAAAATGCGGCAATCGCGAGGCTTCTTGCGAGCGCTGCACTATCACATCCCTAAACCGTGCATTGACATGCGATCGCTTCGTCATACAAAAGCGGCCGGTTTAAAAAATACACACTGAGACGTCTGCTTTGTTATTAAAGCGAAGACTTAAAATCTCTGTATCAGGGAGTAGTCACTACTCCCTGTTTTCCTGAGCTATCGACAGTCTTCAACAAACGTATCCCACTTAGATGTCAGGGGTCGAAGTCGGCATCAAACAGCGCTGCAAAAACGCTTCGGCGGTCTTGTAACGATGCAGTGCAGTGGCACCTGAAACACTGTGCTTCGCACCGGGATAGGTCATCAGCTCGAACGCAGTGCCGCGTTGCTGCAACTCGCTCATCAGCGCGGTGGAGTTGGTGAACAACACGTTGTCGTCGGCCATGCCGTGGATCAGCAGCAGCCTGGCGCGCAGGCCGTCCAGATGGGTGGCGATGCGTGCGTCGCGATATCCGTCGGCATTACCGGCCGGCAAGTCCATGTAGCGCTCGGTGTAATGGGTGTCGTACAGGCCCCAGTCGGTGACCGGTGCGCCGGCCACGCCGCAGGCATACGCGTCGCTGTGCTTGGCCAGCAGCATCAAGGTCATGTAGCCGCCGTTGGACCAGCCCTGCACGCCGATCCGCCTGGCATCCACCCAGGGCTGGCGCTTGAGCCAGGCCACGCCTTGCAGCTGGTCGTCCACCTCCACGGTGCCCTGCCTGCCGTACAGCGCGCCACCGAAGTCGCGCCCGCGCCGTGGGGTGCCGCGGTTATCCAGCGAAAACACCACGTAACCGCGCTGGGCCAGGTATTGGTCGAACAAGGCATCGCCACGGCCGGGCCAGGCATCGAGCACGGTCTGCGCGGCCGGGCCGCCGTAGACATAGACGATGACCGGGTAGCGCTTGGCCGGATCGAAATGGTCTGGCTTGGTGAGGCGGTACTGCAAGGGCGTCTTGCCGTCGGCGGCAGTCAGCGTGCCGAACTCCACCGGGCGCTGCGCGTCGCGGTAGCGGGCATACGGATGCTGCGGATCGGCAAGATCATTGGTGAGCAAGGTGGCGATCTTTTCGCCATTGGCCCGGAACAGTTCGATCTGCGGCGGCGTGGTGGTGTTGGACCAGGTGTCGACATACACGCTGGCGTTGTTTGCAAAACTGGCCACGTGCGTGCCGCGGGTGCTGGAGCGCTTTTCGATCGCACCGCCGGCCAAGGGTACCGCGTAGATCTGGGTCTGGGTCGGCGACTCTTTGCTGGCGGAAAAGTACACCGTGCCGGCTTGCTCATCGACGGCCAGCAGTGCATCGACCACCCAGTCGCCGGACGTGAGCGGCGTCAGCGTGCGGCCGTCTTCGGAGGCAAGGTAGAGGTGCTCGTACCCGCTGCGTTCGGAGTTCCAGAGAAAGCGGCCGTCCTTGAGGAAACGCAGGTCGTTGGTCAGCGGTACCCAGGTGGGCGAGGTCTCGGTGATGAGCGTGCGCTGCGCGCCGCTGGCCAGCGTGGTTTCGATCAGCTCGAGGGTTTTCTGGTCGCGCGACTGGCGCTGGAAGGTCAGCCGCTGCGCATCGCGCCAGTCCACGCGTGCCAGGTAGATATCCGGATTCTTGCCCAGGTCGACCCAGCGCGGAGCCGCCTTGGCGCGCGGTGCGATCACGCCCAATTGCACCGCCACGTTCGGCTGGCCAGCCTGCGGATAACGCTGGCTGATGACTTCGGTGTGGTCGGCATACACTTCCGGGCGCTTTTGCACCGGCACCTGCGCTTCGTCGATACGCGCGAAGGCAATGGCCGAATCGTCCGGTGCCCACCAGTAGCCGGTATGGCGATCCATTTCTTCGTCGGCGACGAATTCGGCCACGCCATTGCCGATGGTCTCGCTGCCGTCGTGGGTGAGCTGCAATGGCTTGCCGCTGGCCAGGTCGATCACCCACAGATTGCGCTCGCGCACGAAGCTGACGAAGCCGCCCTTGGGCGAGAGCTTGGCATCGGTGGCGAAACCTTCGCCATGGGTGAGCTTGCGCACCGCGGCCGCACCGGTCTTGCGCAGGTCATACAGATACAGCTCGCCGCCGAGCGGGAACAGCAACGCCTGCGCATCCGGGGCCCATTGGTAATCGACGATGCCGGTCAATGCGGCGATGCGTTGGCGCTCGCGCCGGGCCTTTTCGGCATCGCTCAAGGTCTCGGTGCCGGGCAGCACGACCTTGGAATCGACCAGCAGGCGGGTCTGGCCGCTGGCGATGTCGTATTCCCACAGATCCAGCTGGTTGCGGTCACTGTCCTTGCCGCGCAGGAAGGTCACTCGCGAGCCGTCGGGCGCCACCTTGGGCTTCATCAGCGTCGGGCCGGACAGCGGCAACGGGCCGGTGATGGCCTCCAGGGTGAGCTTTTCGGCGTGGGCCATGGGGATGGTGATAAGAGCGGCTAACAAGACGTAACGGGCAGTCAACAGACGGGCGTGGACGGCGCGCAGGAACCGCAGTGTACGAGGAGTCCATGCCGATTCCGAGCAGCGGCCGCGTTGGTCTGATGGCGGCACAGTCGGCATGAGGGCAAGGTCGGCGGATGGGGCGCGCATTGAAGATCCTGTCTGAAGACTGCGCACAGGATGCGGGTGCGTGCGGTGTTTGAGAAGCGTGGCGGTCGTGCGCGTTCGTGGCGACGGGTCTCTACGCGGGATGGTCGGCGGTGTCGAGGCCGGGTCGCGAACAGGCCGGCGTATGTGCTTTCTGCTCGATGCCGAAGTGCGATGCGGGCGGGCTACCACGGGCCTGACGCGGCGCGGGTGACCGGTGGCTGCGACTGTGATGCGGAGCCGTACCCTCACCCCAACCCCTCTCCGGCGGGGAGAGGGGCTCTGGCTTGCTTCTCCCAGCGGGATGGAGAGAGGCGCTGGCTTGCTTCTCCCAACGGGAGAAAAGTGGCTTAGCTTCCTTCTCCCGCCGGGAGAAGGTGGCGCATAGCGCCGGATGAGGGTCGGGCGCAGCCCGGCCTTGCGCTTGGAACCGCTGTGTAGCGCGGTGTCTGACCGCGCTAGTGCGCGCGGCGATCCACTCCAGGACATCCCTATGCAAGGCAACCTCTGCGGCGCTCAGCCGCAGCAGCACGGCGCCTCAGCACCATGCTTGCGCGCTCTGCCTCAGCCCTACGCCTCAGCGCTTACCGAACAAATGCTTGCGCTCTTCCTCGCTGAGCGGCTTGCCGGCGTTGGGGTTCACCTGCTCTTTCAGCGCATAGGCGCGCTGGGTGGCCGGGCGCGCGGCGATGGCGTCATGCCAGCGCTTCAGGTGGGGGAACGCGGCGTAGTCGGGACGGATGTCCGCATAGACCTCCAGCCACGGGTAGCTGGCCATGTCGGCGATGCTGTAATCCTCGCCCGCCAGGAAGGCGTGCTCGGCCAGGCGCTTGTCCAGCACGCCGTGCAGGCGGCGTACCTCGGTGTTGTAGCGATCCACCGCGTAGGCAATCTTGTCCGGGGCATAGACGTTGAAGTGACCCATCTGGCCGGTCATCGGGCCCAACCCGCCCATCTGCCAGAACAGCCATTCCAGCGCGGCGATCCGCCCACGCACATCGCGTGGCAGGAAGCGGCTGGTCTTTTCGGCCAGGTACAGCAGGATCGCGCCGGACTCGAACACGCTCTGCGGCGCGCCGCCATCGGCCGGTGCATGGTCGACGATGGCCGGCATCTTGTTGTTGGGCGATATCTGCAGGAACGCCGGGGCGAACTGCTCGCCCTTGCCGATGTCGACCGGCTTGAGGGTGTAGTCCAGCCCGGCTTCTTCCAGGAACAGGGTGACTTTGTGGCCGTTGGGGGTGGGCCAGTAATACAGATCGATCATGGGTGCTCCGGTAGGTGAGGGGTGATGCGCGACCGGGACGCCGAATTCCTCGGCGTGCACGGCCGCGTGTCGGAGGTCGGCAACCGCGTTGTAGCCAGGGCAGTTCACCGGTGCACGCGTGCCGCCCTGTCGGTCGCAATGAGACGCCTTCGGAACGGAACAAGCGCATGAGGGGTGCACGCATTGGCCGTCCCAAAATGACCGATCCCAAGCGCTGGACCATGCCATCGAGGCCGGATGGTACGGCCCCCGCTGTTGTACGCGCGTGCACCGTCAGTGCCCGCGCTGGAACGATGTGTGACGCCATTGGCTTGCGACCGATGCTGCAGTGCAAATTGACTTCGTTAAGCCTGCGCTAACAAATGCTCGATTGTTCGATCGACCTTTGCCTGTCCCGCTCGGGGCCGGCCTTATCTTTTGTTTGGGGAAGCCATCACCGTGAGAGAGACACGCACCCTGCCGCGCACGCGGCGCCTGACGTCTGCCCTGCTGTTCGCATTGTCGACGCCGCTGGCCGCGCAGACCGCGCCGGCGCCGCAATCGGCATCCACCGTCCCTGGCTCCAGTCAGGCCGATCCCGCCACCCTCGATACCGTCCAGGTCAGCGGTATCCGTGGCAGCCTCACCTCGTCGATGAACGTCAAACGCGATGCGCAAGGCATCGTCGACGGCATCGTGGCCGAGGACATCGGCAAGTTCCCCGATACCAACCTGGCCGAGTCGCTGCAGCGCATCAGCGGTGTGTCGATCGACCGCTCGCTGGGCGAAGGCTCGCGCGTCACCGTGCGCGGCGTCGGCCCGGACTTCAACCTGGTGCTGTTGAACGGCCGGCAGATGCCGGGCGCCAGCATCGAGGAATCCAATGCCTCCAACTCGCGTGCGTTCGACTTCGCCAACCTGGCGTCCGAGTCGATCTCCGGCATCGAGGTGTTCAAGACCAGCCGTGCCAGCACGCCTACCGGCGGCATCGGCGCGACCATCAACATCAAGACGGCCCGCCCGCTGGACAACCCGGGCATGCATGCCAACGTGGGTCTGAAGGGCGTGCACGATGCATCCAACGAGAACCTGCCCGGGCGTTTGCAAGGCGATTCGCTGACGCCGGAAATCTCCGGCATCTTCAGCAACACCTCGGCGGACGGGCGCTTCGGCGTGTCGCTGAGCGGCAGCTACCAGGAACGCGACTTCGGCTACAGCCAGGTCGGCGTGCCCAACGGCTGGCGCTCGTTCCGTGGCGATTCCACCGCCTACGGCACCATTCCGCAGCCGGGCACGCCGGGCTCGGAAAACATCGTCAACCGTCCTGGCCCCAACGATATCTATTCGGTACCGCAGAACCTCAACTACCGCGTGGTCGGGGTCGAACGCCAGCGCACCAACGGCCAGCTGGTGCTGCAGTACAAGCCGCTGGACAACATCACCACCACGCTGGATTACACCTACTCGGAAAACAAGATCCAGCAGCAGCGCAACGAGATGTCGGTGTGGTTCAACTACGGCCCGTCTGCCAGCGCCTGGACCAATGGGCCGGTGGCCGGCCCGATCACCTATTCGGAAATCGTCGACCCGGCCACCAGCGATCTGGCCACCGCCGGCTCCAAGGCGGCCACGCGTAACCAGAACAAGTCGCTGGGCTTCAACGTGGATTGGGCGGTGAACGATCAGTTCAAGCTCAACTTCGACATCCACCGCTCCACCGCCGAAGCCGGCGCGGACAGCCCGTACGGGTCGAGCAACTCCCTGGGCGTGTCCGGTTTCTACCGCGGCACCTCGGTGGTGGATTTCAGCAAGGATTTCCCGGTGCTGCAGCAGCAGCTGGGCTTCGGGCTGACCGGGCTGGACCCGTCGCGCACGCTGGTCACCGGCTCGGCGTTCCGCAACAGCTACATGAAGTCGGAGATCGACCAGGCGCAGGTCAACGGCGACTTCACCTTCGAAAACTATTCGCAGTTGAAGTTCGGCATCGGCAGCACCGAGGTCAAGAACCGTTCGGCATTTTCCAACGTGCAGCGCGACACCTGGGGCGGCAACGGCACTGCGGCCGATTATCCGGACGACCTGTGGATTCCCAGTTCGTTCGCGCAGTATTTCGATGCGATCGATGGCAGCGGCAATCCGGCGCAGTTCAACCAGTTGTTCCTGTTCGACTTCGAACGTGCCCGCCAGGCCGCCGCGCAAGCCGCCGGCGACGACGCGCTGTACCGCATCTCGCCGGTGTTCACCACCGACCGCCGCGTCACCGAAAAGTCCAAGAACGCCTACCTGCAGTGGAACAACAGCTGGGACGATCTGCGCGTGCCGATCAGCCTGGCCGCCGGCGTGCGTTACGAAGAAACCAAGGTCGATGCGCAGGCACTGGTGCCGGTGGCAGTGGGCATCGACTGGGTCGCCAACAACGAGTTGCCGATCCGCCTGGCCGACTCGGCGTTTTCCGGCGCCAGCGGCAAGTACGAATACTGGCTGCCCAGCCTGGACCTGAGCTTCAAGCTCACCGAGGATCTGGTGCTGCGCGGCAGCTATGGCGAAACCATCGGCCGTCCCGGCTGGGGCGACATCCAGGGCGGGCAGACGCTCAACCAGATCGCACGCCTGGAAGGTGGCACCGGCCAGGAAGGCAACCCCGGCCTGAAGCCGCTGCTCTCGCACAACATCGACCTGTCGCTGGAGTGGTACTACAGCGACGCCAGCTACGCCTCGGTGGGCTTCTTCCGCAAGAACATCGACAACTACATCGGTGTGACCACGCGTAACGACACCTCGCTGGGCCTGAACACCCCGGTGGGCGGTGCGTACTGGAACGAGGCGCTGGGCAATGGCTGCGCCTCGGCCGACCTGACCTGCATCCGCAACTACATCTTCCGCAACCGCGGCGGTGCGCCGGGTGTGGTGCGTGGCGCGGACGATGCCAACGGCAATGCCACCGGCGTGATCAGCGGGCAGCCGGGCGACCCGGTGGCCAACTTCGCCATCACCGCGCCGGCCAACCAGCGCTCGGCCTCGCTGGACGGCTGGGAATTCAACCTGCAGCACATGTTCGGCGCCAGCGGCTTTGGCGTGTCGGCCAACTACACCATGGTCGACTCCGGGCTGACCTACAACAACGCCGTGATCGGCGAGCAGTTCGCGCTGGAAGGCCTGAGCGATTCGGCCAACGTGGTCGGCTTCTACGACAAGGACAAGTGGCAGGTGCGTGCGGCCTACAACTGGCGCGACGAATTCCTGGCCGCGCGTTTCGACGGCAGCGGCCAGCCCAATCCGGTCTATACCGAAGCCTACGGCCAGCTGGACCTGAGCATCGGCTACCAGTGGAACGAGAACCTGTCGCTGAGCCTGGAGGCGATCAACCTCACCGACGAGGTGCAGCGTCAGCACGGCCGGCACCCGAACCAGATCGTGTATGCCACCCAGACCGGCCCGCGCTACATGCTGGGCCTGCGCTACAAGTTCTGGTGATCTAGGCAATGCACCGCATGTCCCGGCAGCCTGGCTGCCGGGACGTGGGTACGACCTTCCTGCGTGCTGACCGGAGCTGCATGCTCCGGCACTTGCCGTGCGAAGGGGATTGTCCAAGCATGGGCCACGCGCCCCCGCGTGATATAGCGACCCCCATGACCAATGCCGTGTTGTTGAACAATCTCGATCACCGCGATCTGCGCGTGATCACCGCCCGTGGCGCCGCCTATGGCGACGACGTGATGTCGGCGGCCACCTTCCCCCAGGAATTCCGCCAGCTGCAGGGCCAGTACCCGATCGTGTTCCATCGCAACGAGAACGGCCGTTTTCAGCCGCTGGCGCTGCTGGGACTGCGGCTGGGCGAGAACCTGTTCCTGGACGGTGCGCGCTGGGACGCGCCCTACATTCCGCTGGCGATCCAGCGGCAACCGTTCCTGATCGGCCAGCAGCCGGAAGGGCCGATGGTGCACGTGGACCTGGACAGCCCGCGCGTCAGCACCGATGAAGGCGAGCTGCTGTTTCGCGAACATGGCGGCACCACCGATTTTCTGTATCACATCAGCCAATTGCTGCGCACGCTGCACGACGGGCTGGCAGCCAGCGATGCGTTTGTCGAACGCTTGCTGGGTTACGAGCTGCTGGAGCCGTTCGTGTTCGAAGCCACCCTGGACAACGGCCTGGAATGCCGACTGGCCGGCCTGCACACCGTGCATGAAGAACGCCTGCGCACGCTCGGCAATACCGCCTTGCTGGACCTGCACCGCCACGGCGATCTGGAACCGCTGTACATGGCGGTGGCCTCGATTGCGCAGTTCCGTCACCTGCTCGAACGCCTCAACCGCCGCCATGCCGGCTGAGCCGCGCGCCATCGAAGAACGGCATGGCCTGGATCCGCAGCAGCTGGACCCGGCCCTGCTGCGCTCGACCATGCCGCTGGTGCTGCGCGGGCTGGTGCGCGATTGGCCGCTGGCACGCGCCGGCGCCAGCTCTGCACAGGCGGCCGCCGCCTACCTGCGTGGATTCGATCGCGGCGAGGCAGTGGTGGCGCAGGTCGGCCCGCCGGAGATTGGCGGGCGCTTCTTCTACAACGCGGACATGACCGGCTTCAATTTCCGCCCCGAGCGCGTGCCGCTGGGCGTGGTGCTGGACACCCTGCTGCGCGGCCTGCACGACGCACAGCCGCCGGCGATCTACGTCGGCTCCACGACCCTGGACACCTACCTGCCCGGCCTGCGCGCGGCCAATCCGATCGCGCTGCCGCAGGCCGAGCCGCTGGCCAGCATCTGGATCGGCAACCGCACCCGTATCGCCGCCCACCAGGACCTGCCCGACAACCTGGCCTGCGTGGTGGCCGGGCGCCGCCGCTTCACGCTGTTTCCGCCGGACCAGCTGGCCAACCTGTATATCGGCCCGCTGGACCTGACCCCGGCCGGCCAGCCGGTCAGCCTGGTGGATATCGCCGCGCCCGACCTGCAGCGCTTTCCGCGCTATGCGCAGGCACTGCAGCACGCGTGCGTTGCCGAGCTGGAGCCGGGCGATGCGCTGTTCATTCCCAGCATGTGGTGGCATCACGTCCAGGCGCTGGAAGGCTTCAACGTGCTGGTCAATTTCTGGTGGCGGCAAAGCCCGGCCTACATGGACTCGCCGATGAACGCGCTGATGCTGTCGCTGCTCACCATTCGCGACCTGCCCGCCGAACAACGCGCCATCTGGCAGGACGTGTTTCGCCATTACGTGTTCGAACCCGATGAGCGCACCGCCGCGCACGTGCCGGACGTGGCGCGCGGCGTGCTGGCCCCGATGGACGACACCCGTGCGCGCAGCCTGCGCGCGCGCTTGCTGCAACGCTTGAACCGCTGAGGACTGACCCATGGCCCACACCACTTCCCCAGACCCGGCGCAGCGCCCGGTGCGTCGCGTCGTCATCGCCGGTGGCGGCACCGCCGGCTGGATGGCCGCCGCCGCGTTGTCCAAGCTGCTGGGCCGGCAGTTGCAGATCACCCTGGTGGAGTCGGACGAGATCGGCACGGTAGGCGTGGGCGAGGCCACCATCCCCAGCCTGGTCACCTTCCACCGGCTGCTGGAGATCGACGAGGCCGCGTTCATGGCCGCCACCCAGGCCACCTTCAAGCTCGGCATCGCCTTCGAACACTGGCGCGACGTGGACAGGCACTACATCCACTCCTTCGGCCATACCGGCACCGATCACTGGAGCGCGGGCTTTCATCATTTCTGGTTGAAGGGCCGCCAGCGTGGCGTGGCGCGCGACTTCGGCGACTACTGCCTGGAGTTGCGCGCCACCCAGGAAGGGCGGTTCGCGCATCTGCCCAACGGCGGCATGAACTACGCCTACCACCTGGATGCCGGTCTGTACGCACGCTTCCTGCGTCGCTTCAGCGAAGGCTTCGGGGTGCAGCGCATCGAAGGACGCATCGGCCAGGTCGAGACCGACCCGCATAGCGGTTTCCTCACCGCGCTGACACTGGACAACGGCAGCCGCGTGGAAGGCGACCTGTTCATCGATTGCACCGGCTTTGCGGCATTGCTGATCGGCAAGACCCTGGGCGTGGACAGCGACGATTGGTCGCGCTGGTTGTTTGCCGACAGCGCGCTGGCCGTGCAGACCGAATCGGTGGGCCCGCCGGTGACCTATACGCGGGCGCGGGCCGACCAGGCCGGGTGGATGTGGCGCATTCCGCTGCAGCACCGGGTGGGCAACGGCATCGTGTATTCCAGCCGCTACACCGACCAGGACGGTGCCCGGGCCGTGCTGGAGCGCCACCTGCAGGGTCGCGCGCTGACAGAGCCGCGCGCACTGCGCTTCACGCCCAACCAGCGCCAGCGCGTGTGGGAGAAGAACTG
Source organism: Xanthomonas sp. NCPPB 1068 (assembly GCF_041479385.2). NCBI lineage: Bacteria > Pseudomonadati > Pseudomonadota > Gammaproteobacteria > Lysobacterales > Lysobacteraceae > Xanthomonas > Xanthomonas sp. NCPPB 1068. Next base: position 4,498,922 of record NZ_CM192986.1, read on the forward strand.
CGTGGCGCTGGGGCTGGCCAGCGGCTTCCTGGAGCCGATCGAGTCGACCAACATCCATCTGATCCAGCGCGGCATCGTCCGCTTGTTGCAGACCTTTCCGCAGGTCATCAACGCGGTGGACATCGCCGAATACAACCGCCAGGCCGCCGACGAAATTGCGCACATCCGCGATTTCGTGATCCTGCATTACCACGCCACCGAGCGCCGCGATACGCCGTTCTGGCGCGACTGCGCCGCGATGGACATCCCCGACTCGCTGCGTCACCGGGTGGAGCTGTTCCGCCAGAGCGGGCGCGTGTTCCACCAGGGCAACGAGTTGTTTGCAGAAAATTCCTGGGTGCAGGTGATGCTGGGCCAGGGCATCGTGCCGCAGCAGCATCACCCGGTGGCCGACCTGATGGGCGATGCGGAGCTGAGCCACTTTCTGGAGAGCATCCGCCAGCGCGTGGACGCGACCGTGGCCAGCCTGCCGCCGCATGCACAGTTCCTGCGTCACCACTGCCCGGCCGTCCCGCTGCCCGACCCTGCCGCACGCACACCGGCCGATGTAGCCGCCATGGCGGCCCCGGCGGGATGAATTTCGCCTCCTGGCGCTGCAACCCTTGGCTTCCAACGCCCCAGCAATGCTAGATTGCGGCACTGCCGTCCATTGCGGGAACAATGGCCGGCGCTCGCCGCAGCAACGTAATCTTTCGCACTCGGGGTAAGGGGGACGCATGTTGGATCTGACACAGGGCCGTATGGCACGCCGGATCGCGCCGGTCATTTTGCTGGTGGGCCTGGCCGCCTGCTCCAAGCAGGAAGACAAGGCCGCCACCACCGCACCAGCCACCGGCGCCACGCCGGCCGCACCGGCTGCGGCAGCAACGCCGGCCACCGCGGTCTCGCCGCAGGTGCAGTCGATGGCCGCCGACCAGTTGCGCGCATCGGCCACCAAGGCGCTGCAGGACAACCGCATGTACGCGCCGGCCGGCGACAACGCGGTGGAGTACTACCTGGCCTTGCGCGAAAAACAGCCGCAGGACGCCACCGTCAACAGCGCGCTGACCGACCTGCTGCCCTACACGCTGATCGCCGCCGAACAAGGCATCAGCCGCGAGGAATTCCCCGAGGCGCAGCGGCTGATCGCACTGATCGAAAAGGTCGACCCCAAGGCTCCGGCACTGCCGCGCCTGAAGAGCGGCCTGGACACGGCCATGAAGACCGCCGCCAACCGCTCCGAGCAGGATGCCGAGCAGGCCAAGAAGCTGGTCGAGGACAAGGCCAAGCAGGCCGCCGAGCAGAAGCGTCTGGCCGAACAGCAGACCCGCGAGGCCGCCGCTGCCCAGCAGATTGCCGCCCAGCAGGAAGCCGCCCGCCAGCAGACCGCCGACGCCGAGCGCCAGGCCGCTGCGCGCCGTCAGGCCGAGGCCCCGGCACCCGCACCGGCGGCGCCACGTCCGGCCCCGGCAGCCGCCGCGGCCGCCGCACCGGCCGCGCAGTCGCTGCGTCCGATCAGCACCCCGGCACCGCGCTACCCGCCCGAGGCCCTGCGCGCCGGCACCTCCGGCGAAGTGCTGGTGGAGATCACCGTCGGCACCGACGGCTCGATCACCGCCTCGCGCGTGCTGCGCGCCAACCCGCCGCGCGTGTTCGACCGCGAAGCGCTCAATGCGGTCAAGCGCTGGCGGTTCGAGCCGGTGGCCGCACCGGTGACCACCCGCCGCACGCTCTCGTTCAACCCGGGCGGTTGATGGCCGGATCGGCGATGACATAGGAAACGCAAAAGCCCGCAGCGATGCGGGCTTTTGCATTGTGGCGGTGATGCGTTGTGGAGGCTGGTGCGCCGACACGTTTAGATGGTTGTGCACCTAGGAGCAGCGGTGGTTGCAAGTGCTGCTGAACCTGCACGCGAGCCCGTACCCTCATCCGCCCTTCGGGCACCTTTTCCCGACGGGAGAAGGCACATCACCCAGAAATCGCCAACCGCTCCTGGTGATACCGGCGGACTGCTGCGTACCACAGCACTGCCGCCACCCCGAAACCGGCCAGCAGATACACCGCCCAGGTCTGCGCGTTGATGGTCTCGTGGCGGATCACCTTGAGCAGCATCTGGTTCTGCGCCAGAAACGGCACCGCAAACTGCCATAGCTGGGTCTTCAACGGATACGCCATCAACGCATAACCCGGCAGCATCGGCAGCAGCAACAGCCAGGTCATGTGAGCCTGCGCTTCCTTCATGCTCTTGGCGGCCGCCGCCAGATACGTCAGCAACGAGGTGCCCACAAACAACATCGGCACCAGGATGAAGAGCATCTGCAACATCGGCACGAAGCCGACGTTGAGCTGGCGTCCCAGATTGGACGAGGACAATTGCGCACTGAGCTTGAAGGCCAGCAACGTGAGCAACAGCGACACCATGCCGATCACGCAGGCCGCCGCGATCTTGCCGCTGACGATCGCGCTGCGTGGCGCGGGCGTGGCCAGCAACGGCTCGAGCGACTGGCGCTCGCGCTCGCCGGCCGTGGCATCCAGGATCAACGAGGCGCCGCCCAGAAACGAGGTGATCACCAGCAAGACCGGCAGCAGCATCGCCATGACCTGACCACGCTTGGCTTCGGCGGTCGCCAGGTCCTGTGCGGCCACTTCCAGCGGACGGCCCACCTGCGCATCGATACCGCGCGCCAGCAACCGCAGTGCACCCACCTGCTGGCTATAACCACTCAATGCCGCCTGCAGGCGCATGCTCGGCACGTCGGCTTCGCGGCGCGTGCTGTCCTTGATGACCTCCACCAACGCCGGACGGCCTTCGCGCCAGTCCTCGGCGTAGCTGTCGCTGATGCGCAGGGCGACGTCCACATCCTGGTTGCGGATGGCGGCAGTCAGGTCTGCAGGTGCATCCACCGCGTTGAGCCCCTGCGCGGCGAGAAACCGCACCAGGTTGGGGGCGTGTTCGCGACCGAGCGTGGGGATGTCCAGCGGCTTGTCGATCTGGGTGCGCACACGGCTTTCGCTCAAGGCGCCCATGCCGAGAATCAGGATGGGATACAGCAGGGGCGAGAGCAGCAATGCCAGTGCCAGGGTGCGGCGGTCGCGCGAGATGTCGCGCAGTTCCTTGCGCAGCACCGTCCACAGCGTGGCCATCAGGGTGGTCTTGCTCATGCGTGCAGTCCTTCTTCCGAGCCGATCGCCTTGACGAAGGCATCTTCCAGGTTGCTTTCACCGGTGGCAGCGCGCAGTTCGTCGGCGCTGCCGCAGGCCACTACCGTGCCCTTGGCGATGATGACGATGCGATCGCACAGCGCCGCCACCTCCTGCATGATGTGACTGGAGAAGATCACGCAGCGCCCCTCCGCGCGCAATTGCTGCAGGAAGCCGCGCATGGCGCGGGTGGTCATCACGTCCAGGCCGTTGGTGGGTTCGTCCAGGATCACGTTGCGCGGGTCGTGCACCAGCGCGCGTGCAATGGCGGTCTTGGTGCGTTGGCCCTGACTGAAGCCTTCGGTCTGGCGGTCGAGAATGTCGTCCATGTCCAGCGCGGCGGACAACACCTGCGTACGCTGCGCGATCTGCGTGCGCGACAGGCCATGCAACTCGCCGAAGTAGGCGATGTTTTCGCGGGCGCTCAGCCGTTTGTACACGCCGCGCGCATCCGGCAGCACACCCAGCGCACGGCGCACCGCAACCGGGTCGTGCGCGGCGTCCACGCCATCGACGGTGACGCGGCCCTGGTCCGGCGACATCAGCGTGTAGAGCATGCGCAAGGTGGTGGTCTTGCCGGCACCGTTGGGTCCGAGCAAACCGGTGATCTGCCCATCGGCGGCGCTGAAGCTGACCCCGTCCACCGCGCTCACCAGCCCGGTCTTGGTCTTGAAGGATTTATGCAGGTTCTCGACGACGATCATGCGTGCGCCTCCGTGGCGTGGTCGATGCGGCTCATGGTTCCCATCCGTTGAACGAGGTGAACGCAGGCACGGTGGTGAGGCTGGCCACGCAGGTCGTATCCAGCGCCTTGGCGTCGGTGGTCTGCAGGAACTGGCTCAGCACCTTGGGCATGCACCCCAACCGGAACACACCGTGCCCCTGCCCTGGCGCGATCACATGGCGGCCATTGGGCAGGCCTTGCAGCACGCGCTGGGCGTAGCGCGGCGGCGTGACCGGATCGAGCTCGCCGGACAGCAGCAGCACCGGCAGCGTCGATTCGAACGGCTTGAAGGCCCCGGCCGGCGCCGGCTTCGATGGCCACACCTTGCACGGCGCGAAGAACATCTCTGCCACGTCGTTGCCCAGCAGGGTGGCGTCCTGGTCACGCGGCGCACGATAGCGGCCGGCATCTTCGCTGCACAACACCGACCATTGCATCGGGCGATTCATCTGGTCGGACATGTCCGACGCACTCATCTGCGCCAGCGCCATCAGCGAGGCGTAACGGCCTGCCGCCGCCTCGTCCAGCACCAACGGTAGCAACGAGGCGGTTTCCGGTGCGTACGAAAACCCGAACGCCAGCCCCACCACCGTATCGGCGGTCACCTGCTCGTGGCGTAGCGCGCCAGTGCGCGGGTCGCGATAGTCCACCGCCACCGGCGCCTGGCGCAGGCGCTCGACCACCTGCCGCAGCTGGGTGCGCGTGTCGACCGTAAAACGTTTCGCACAGGCCGGCGTGGAGGCGCATTGCCTGGCCTGTAGCGCAATCGCATCGTCGAAGGTGCGTGCAAACTCGCCGCCGATCACCAGATCGTTGGGCGCCACACCATCGAGCACCACGCTGCGGGTGTGCTGCGGGTAGCGCATCGCATACTGCTGCGCCACGCGCGTGCCATACGAACCCCCAACCAGGTTGAGCTGCTGCACGCCCAGGGCGGCGCGCACCGCATCCAGGTCGGCAATGGCCTCGGTGGTGGTGAAGTAGCGCGGATCGGCATCGTTGCGCAGGCCGGCCGCGCACTGCCGCGCGTAGTCGGTGAGCTGGGTCACGCTGGCTGCGGCACCGCCTGGCATCTCCAACGGTGTGCCGGCGGCCGTGCGACATTGCAGCGGATGGGAGCCACCGGTACCGCGCTGATCGACCAGAAAGAGGTCGCGCTGCTTGCGCACCTCACGCAGGCCCATGTCCACGATCGCCGCCACCTGCGTGGCCGACTGCCCGGGCCCGCCGGCAATGAAGAACACCGGGTCCGGCGCGCTGCCGGCGCCAGCATCGCTTTCCAGCCAGGCGATGTTCAAGGCGATGCTGCGCCCGCTCGGCGCGGCCGGATTTTCCGGCACGCGCAGGCTTGCGCACTGCGCTTCGATATTGCCGGCGGCGCTGCCGGAGCTCAGCGTGCACGGTGCGAACTGCAGGCTGCCATACCGATTGCCCGCCGCATTGCCTGTCTGCGTGCTTGCAGCGTGAGGCTGCGCGGTGCCCGGCGCCACTGCACCGGTCTTCCCGTCGGCAGGCGCGTGTGCGCGCTGACAGCCGCTCGCGAGCATCGCGATCAGCGCTGCCGCCACCACTGTGGATTGCTTGACCATACTCGCCCTATCTCCTGGTAGTCCCTGTCCCCTGACGTTGCATGCGCTCATGCGTGACCGCAGCAACTACTGCCCGTCTTCGTAAAGAAAAACGTGCTCGATCGATTCCCCGAACAACCGTGCAATCCGAAAGGCCAACGGCAGGCTGGGATCGTACTTGCCGGTTTCCAGCGCATTGATCGTTTGCCGCGACACGCCCAACCGCTCGCCCAGCTCCCCTTGTGACCAGCCATTGGCCTCGCGCAATTCGCGTACGCGGCTAATCATGCAAACCGACGCGCATGGATGCCCTTGGTGATGCCGTAGACCGCGCATAACAGCGGGAACACCCACAGCATCGCCGCGCTCGCGGGCACGTCGATCAGCCGGGCGGCCTGCAAAAACCCGGCGGTCATGTACGCACCGCTGACCAGGCCGGCGGCCATGGCGATCGCTTCCAGCTCGATACGACGTTGCATCTCATCCGAATCACGCACGTAACGCGCCACCGCGCGGATCACCAGCATGACCAGCACCGCCGGCAGCAAGGCGATCAGCACCCGCGCCCAGTCCGGATTCACCTGTGCAAGCAGATAGCGCCAGAACAGCATCACCACCACGTACAACGCCATCGGCACGCCGAATTCGCGGCGATAGCGGCGCGCCAACACCGGGCGGGTGCTGTCGCGCATATCGCCGCGTGCCAGCCACAGCGGCAAGGACAGCAGGATGCACGATCCACCGATGCCGGCGCTGAGCCCGGCAAGGTAACTGCTCAACGGCAACACCTGCCACAGACCAAGCAGCCCAACGCCGAGCAGGGCCAGTCCCAGGCAGAACACGAGCAGCGCAGTGCGTTTGCAGCGTGTCATGCGCATGGCCTCTGCACCATCGTCGCCGGCCACGGCAGGCCATCGCACGCGCGCATGCCAGCAGCCGTCCGAGCCAGTGCCGGCAACGCGTGGTGTCGCAAACATTCCATGTGCGCGTGCTGCCGCTGCATCCGGTCCACCCTGTCAAGTACGCTTGACAGGCACGATGCGCCTGCCGGATTCGCCTGTCAAGCACCCTTTACACCCTAAACCGGGCGCATCCGTCACGCGGCCGCTGCTCGCGGGAACGTGTTGGGCGCAACTGCAGTGCAACGCCCCACCTGCGTTAGGCTGCATGCCCAACCTTCAACGGAAGCGACGATGCGGTTACCTGTTTTGTTGGTGGCGATCCTGGGCTGCGTGGCGACCTCTGCACTGGCGCAGGGCACCGCGCCGCGCACGATCCAGCTGGATCTGGCCACGGCCGGCGCGCCGATGGATCGCTTCTATGACCTGTCGGTCGGCTCGGATTTCCCCGGCACCCTGATCCGCCCCGACACCCAGGCGCATCTGGTGCCGGCGGTGCAGGAGCTGGGCTTTCGCTACATCCGCTTCCACGATGTCTTCCACGACGCGCTCGGCACGGTGAAAGAGATCGACGGCAAGCTCGTCTACGACTGGACCAAGCTGGACCAGCTCTACGACGCGCTGCTGGCCAAACGCATCCGCCCGTTCGTCGAACTGGGCTTCACCCCGAGCGCGATGAAGACCTCCGAGCAGACGTTGTTCTACTGGAAGGGCAATACCTCGCATCCGGACCCCGCCAAGTGGACGCAGTTGATCGATGCATATGTGCACCACATCCGTGCGCGCTACGGTGCCGATGAAGTGCGCCAGTGGTACTTCGAGGTGTGGAACGAACCCAACCTCAAGGATTTCTGGGAAAACGCCGATCAGCAGGCCTATTTCGACCTGTATGCCAACACCGCGCGCACCATCAAGGCGATCGACCCGCAGCTGCGCGTCGGCGGCCCGTCCACCGCCGGTGCGGACTGGGTGCCGGAGCTGTTGGCCTTCGTGGCAAAAAACAAGCTGCCAATCGATTTCGTGACCACGCATACCTACGGCGTGGACGGCGGCTTTCTGGATGAAGACGGCAAGCAGGACGTCAAACTGTCTGCATCCCCGGATGCCATCGTTGGCGATGTGCGCCGCGTCCACGCACAGATCAAGGCATCGCCGTATCCCGACTTGCCGCTGTACTTCACCGAGTGGAGCAGCAGCTATACGCCGCGCGATTACGTGCACGACAGCTACATCAACGCGCCCTACATCCTGACCAAGCTCAAGCAGGTCAAGGGCCTGGTGCAGGGCATGAGCTACTGGACCTATACCGATCTGTTCGAAGAACCCGGCCCGCCGCCCACGCCGTTTCATGGTGGGTTTGGGCTGATGAATCGTGAAGGCATCCGCAAGCCGGCCTGGTTCGCCTACAAGTACTTGAATGCACTCAAGGGCCGCGAGATTCCGCTCGCCGATGCACATGCATTGGCCGCGGTGGACGGCAAGCGTCTCGCTGCGCTGGTGTGGGATTGGCAGCAGCCGGTGCAGGCGGTGAGCAATACGCCGTTTTATACCAAGCAGGTGCCAGCCACCGACAGCGCACCGCTGCGCCTGCGCGTGACGCATGTGCCTGCCGGAAACTACACCTTGCAGGTGCGCAAGACCGGCTACCGGCGCAACGACCCGCTATCGCTGTACATCGACATGGGCCTGCCCAAGGAGTTGGCGCCGCGTCAGTTGACGCAGCTGCAACAGGCCACGCGCGATGTGCCCGAACAGGATCGTCGCGTGCGTGTGGGCGCCGATGGCGTGGTCGAGATCAGCGTGCCGATGCGCAGCAACGATGTGGTGCTGCTGACACTGGAGCCAACGGCGCGCTGAGCGCGCATGGCACTGGGCCGCGCACTGCAATCGGCCATGTGCGCGGTCTGCGTCCTCGTCATGCCAACTTGATGCAGGCACTCCAGCGCGCGACGCGCCTGTCCGCATCGCGCGCAGCGTCCTTGGTGGCGTGATGCGTGCGCTGCGGTTTGGCGTGCGCGTTGCCGCACGCCGTTGCATGCGTGAGGCGGCCCGCGCATGCCACACCGGGCGCAGACCACGCGCGCCTGCGTAAGCCCGCTCGTTGCGGTGGTCGCGCTTATTTGAGATAGGTCTTGAGGATGGCGGTAATGTCATCCACCGCCAGCTCGCGCTCGTCCAATGCCTCCGGCGCGGCAACGTGATGCTTCAGATGCGCGCTGAGCAGCTCGACCATCAAGCCCTGCGCCGCGCCGCGGAACGCAGCCACCTGGGTCAGCAACGCGGTGCACTCCACGTCTTGCGCCAAGGCTTTTTCCAGCCCTTCCACCTGCCCGCGGATCCTGCGCACGCGCGCAAGCAGTTTGGATTTGTCCTGATTCAGATGTGCCATCGAACTATACCCCCCAGGGGTATTTGGGATACCCTGTGGGGGTACCTTAGCCAGAGCCACCGCCGATGTCGATCACGCACCCCGCGCCGCATTGCGCACAGTCGCACACCTTTGCCAGCGCCAACCCGCTCGCCGAGCGCAGCACCCGCAAGGCGGTGATCCTGACCGTGATCATGATGGTGGTGGAGATCGTGGGCGGTTGGACGCTCAACTCCATGGCCCTGCTCGCCGACGGCTGGCATATGAGTTCGCACGCGCTGGCGCTGGGGCTGGCATTGTTCGCCTATCGCTTCGCACGGCAGCATGCCGGCGATGTGCGTTTCAGTTTCGGCACCTGGAAGGTCGAGGTACTGGGCGGTTACACCAGCGCGATCCTGTTGCTGGGCGTGGCCGGACTGATGGCGTTCCAGTCGGTGGAACGGCTGTTGACGCCCAAGCCCATCCAGTATCAGGAAGCCACCGTCATTGCGGTGATCGGCCTGCTGGTGAACCTGATCTGCGCATGGTGGCTGCGCGATTCGCATGGGCATGGCCACACGCATGGTCATGAGCACGGCCATGCGCACACGCACGGACATCATGGTCATGGTCATGGTCATGGTCATGGTCATCACCACGATGCGCACAGCGATCTCAATCTGCGTGCCGCATATCTGCACGTGGTGGCCGACGCCGCGACCTCGGTGCTTGCGATTGTGGCGCTGGTGGCCGGCATGCACTGGGGCGTGACCTGGCTGGATCCCATCATGGGCATTGTGGGCGCGGTGCTGGTCACTATCTGGGCGTGGGGGCTGCTGCGCAGCACCGGCAGCGTATTGCTGGATGCGGAGATGGACGCACCGGTAGTGGCAGAAGTGAAGCAGGTCATCGCCGAACTTGGGCATGCGATCGACATCGCCGATTTGCATGTCTGGCGCGTCGGCAGCGAGCGATATGCCTGCGTCGTCAGCCTGGTCACCGCGGCCGATATCGACGCGCAGCTGGTGCGCAATGCACTGCAGATCCACGAAGAACTGGTGCATGTCACGGTGGAGCTGCAGCGCCCGCCGGCGCTCCCTGCTGCAGCTTAACCGTGCAGCGCTGCGGTTGGTCGCGCGCGGGTTTGACGCGCGATCATGAGTCGATCGTCGACACCGCACACGTCACGGCGCGGCAGGCCCGATCGTGCGCAAGCTCAGCAGCAGGCGCCGCGCGCCAAGCACCACACCGGTGAGCGAAAACGCCGGGCCGAGCAGCAGCGGCACGATCTGCACGCCGCGCCGGATCAGCGGGTGCGACTGCAGCAACGGGAAGTTGGTGGTGTGCATGGCCAGATACAGCCAGGCATAGGTGCGGCGGCTGGCATCCAGCGCCAACAACGGCGCACCGCTGGCAGGGTCGAAATACAGCGCGGTGCGCGTAGGCGATGCCACCGTCAAACGCACCGCATCGGCCGCGATCGCGTCGGCCTGGCGATACAAGGCCTCGCCGCTGTCCGGCGCGGCCGGCACCGGCTCGAGTGTCCACACGCGCGCAGCCGCTTGCCGGATCACTGTTGGCGACAGCCGGGCGCCGGTGATGCGACCGGCAACCCCATCGCTCACGGCGGTGCCTGCAGGCCCGCGTGCAACGGCGATCGGCCGGCTGCCGACTGCCGTGAAGTCGATCTGTGTGGCACCCGACAGACAGCGCAGTGCAGCGGCATCGACATTGGCAAAAGCAACGTGCAATGGCGCTCCGGAATAACGCGCAACCTGGGCCGGCTCGGGAATGCCCCTGGAGAACAGCCTGCCGTGATCCATCGACAGCCAACCGCTGAAGATCCAGCCCAGCACGAACACCGCGGCAACCAGGCCCAGCCCGTGATGCCAACGCATCCAGCCGCGGAAGCCGGACCACGCCGGCTTGGGGCTGCGCATGCGTTGCCAGGTGCGGTACACACCGAGCAGCGTGCCCGCGCTGGCACTGCACAGCGCCGCCAACGCCAGCCACCACACGGTGCGGTCCCACGCGGTGAAACTGCGCCGGAGCTGGGTGAAATACAGCCAGTGCGGAATCGAGCCGACCCAGTTCCACGCGCGTTCGTTTGCGCGCGTGCGCTGCACCACCTCACCGGTGCGCGCCGACACGTACAGCACCGTGCCCAGCTCATCGTCCAGCGCAGCGCGGTACAACGGCCGCCACGGATCGAACTTCTGATGGACCACCCATTGATCGTAGGTCAGCGGGCCATCCAGCTGCCGCACCCGCGCATGCCCGAAAGCGGCGGCGATTGCGCCCGCCGTCTCGGCGCTCAGCATGCCGCGCGCGCGGCCATCGATGCCATCGACCGTGCTCGTGGTGGTCGCGTTACCGACCACGTAACCGGGGCGCCCGCCGATGGACACCAGACGCAGCGTGGTGGCATCGCGCAGCTGGCGCAGGGCCTGCGCAGGCGTCACCGCCAGCCTGCTCAGATCGATCGGTTCGGCCGCGCTCCAGCGCTGCGGTGGGTTCAACGCCGGAAATGGCACGAACACCAGCACCAGCCCACTGGCGAACCAGACCACAAACAGCAGGCAGAACGCCACACCGGTCCAACGATGCAACCAGGCGACCCAGAACATCTTCGGCCTGGGCCGTGCCACCCGGTTAGAACCGTGCATGCAGGCTCAGCTCCACGGTTCTGGGCAAGCCCAGGATGACCTGGCCCGGATAGAACACGTCCGCCCATTGCACGTAATGCGTGTTGAACAGATTGTCCGCGTGCAGCGACAACGACACCTCGGAATTCACATCGTAGGTGGCGTACGCACTGGTCAGGGTGTACGACTCCAGGCGTAGCGTGTTGGCGAGGTTTCCATAGCGTGTTCCGACATGGCGCACCGAGGCGCCCAACTCCAATGGCAAACCGGCGACGTTTCTCACGCTGGTCCAGGCATTGAACAGCGACTTGGGGACATTGGTCGGGCGGTTACCGGAGGCATCCAGGCCGCTGTTGCTGTCGATGAATTGCGCGTACTCGGCATCGACGTAGGCGTAGTTGGCATTCGCACTCCACTGTGAGGTCAGCTGCGCATCGATGCTGAGTTCGAACCCGCGCGAGGTCTGCCTGCCGATGTTGCTGAGCGCGTCCTGCGCCGTCAGCGCCAGGATGTTGTTGCGTTTGATGTCGTACACCGCCAGCGTGCCGCTCAGGCGTTGATCGGCCGTTGCCGCCTTGACGCCCACTTCCGCCTGCCGCGATGTGCTCAATGCAAAATCCTGTCCCGCATTGACGATGAAGATATTGGAGCCGGCCGGGTCGGTGGCTGTGGTGTAGGACGCATACGGTGTGATGCTGGGGGTGAGCGCATAGACCAGGCCGACGCGGCCGTTGGCCGGGCGATAGGTGCGCGAGAAACTCGATGCGGCCTGAAACCCGCCATCTGGACCGTAATTCTTGCGGTCCAGATCCAGATATTCGTAGCGCCCGCCGAGGACCAGTTTGGTCTTGTCGGTCACATCCAGCGCGTCTTCGAAAAACAGCGCAGCATTGGTCCAGGTGGTGGGGCTTCGTCGCCGAATGCGTTCGCCGAATGCACCGCTTGGGCCGCGCGTGGCCACCGCCACGCTGTCGCCATCGGGGAAGCCGCGGTTCCTGACGAAATCCAGACGGCTGTAATCCAGCCCCACCACCAGGCGATTGTTCAACCCGGCAATGCGCTGGTCGAAGGTGGCGCTGGTCTGATTCCCCCACAGCGTCTGATCGTGATACACGAAGAAGCGATCGCGATCGATGCGCGCGGTCTGCGCGTTGTAGGGGTAGCTTTCCGAGTTGATCCAGCGCCGATCTGCATGAAAGTAATAGGCCATGTTCTGCACGGTGATGGCGTCGGAGATCTTCCACTTCAGGTACGCCTGCGGCCACACCTGACGCGAATCGATGCTGGCATCGGCCACGTTGTAGTTGTTGCGGCGTGTGGCGGCATCCACCACCTCGCCATTGGGCGTGCGCAGGATGCCGTTGATGGGGTTGCGCGCGACATCGGCCAGCAACAGCGGCGTGCCGAAGTAGGTCGACGGCTGGTCCTTTGCGTAATCCAGCGAAAATTGCGCGCTGATGTCTTGGCGCGGATGCCAGAGCAGCGACACGGTGGCATTGAGCGCGCTGGAATCGGCGCCGTGCACATAGCCATCGGAAGATACCCGGCTGACATCGGCGCGATACGCCCAGTCGTCGTTGATGCCGCCACCGGTGCCGATGCCGAACACCCGGCCGCCGTAGCTGGAAGCGCCCAGCAGCACTTCGTATTGCGCCGGCCCGAAGGTCGGCGCCTTGTTGGTCACATTGACCGCGCCACCCACCGCACCCTGGCCGTAGATGACCGACGCCGGGCCTTTCAACACTTCGACCGATTGCAGATTGAAGGTGTTCTGCGGCCGGTTGGTCATGTTCGACGGGCCCAGATACAGGCCATTGTGCAGGATGGTGATCTGCCCGTCGGTGAAGCCGCGCATCGAGAACGTCGCCGGATTTCCCGGCGAACCGCCGGTGTTGATGCCCGGCAGGCTCTCGGCAGCCTTTTCCACGCTGCGCAGTCCGCGTGCGTCGATCGCGGCCGCGTTGATCGCATCCAGCGTCCCGGGCGTCTCACGTGCGGACAGATTGAGCCGGCTGCCGGTCGGGGTGAATTGCTCCAGCGAGCGCAGGCGCCCGCTCACCACCACCTGGTCCAGCGTGGTCGCCTCGGTGGCTTGCCCCGTCTGTGCCTGCTGCGCGCGTGCGGCTCCGATGCAGCCCAGTGCGGCGGCGATCGACAAGGACAGCAGCGTGGCTTGCGTGCACGTCATGTGCGTTCTCCAGGAAGGCAGGTGGAAGACCGACGCGCGCGTCTCAACGCTGCCGCGCAACCGCGAAGCGGTGCGAGAGGTAGGCGCGAATGGCGGCCTCGTCGTCGATCACGCGGTAGTGCCCAACCGGTTTGCTGCCGGCCGCCGCGGTATCGGGGGCGGCGAGCACCAGCACCGGCAACGACTGGTGCTGCTCGCCCAACAGATCGACCAGCACCTGCCTGGGCCGCGGGAACGCCAGCCGCCGGATCTCCAGCCCCTCGGCAATGGCCGGCGCCAGGCTGAGCAACCCTTCGATGGCAATGCAGTCACCGCAGTAGAAAGGGCCATCGCCATCGACCGCAAATTCGGTGTCGGCCAGGAACAAGGTGTCGCGGACCAACGGATTGCTCACCGATCGCTCTCCAGGAAAAGGTGCAAACCGGCCAATGGCTCAGCTCGCATGACAAGGACCAGGCGTCATGTTGCGCAGCAGCAGGCGATGGGTGAAAGTGGCGTAAACGCCATCTAGCGGTCATTTCATGCCAACTTCCAGACACCGCGCACGTCGCGATGAGTTGCCGCCACTGGTGGTGGTGGTGGCCTACGACCAGCTGGGCCTGTTCGAATTCGGCATCACGACCGAAATCTTCGGATTGCCGCGCCCGGAAGTGGGCCCGGGCTGGTACCGGTTCGCCATCGCCGCAGCCGAACCCGGCCCGCTGCGTGCGCTTGGCGGGCTTCGCCTGGAGGTGGATGGCGGGCTGGATCTTCTCGATGCTGCGCACACCATCATCGTTCCCAGCTGGAGGGATACCAGTGCGTCGGCACCGGCTGCGCTGATCAAGGCGCTGCAACGTGCGCACAAGCGAAAGACGCGGATCGTGTCGATCTGCGCCGGTGCCTTCGTGCTTGCCCAGGCCGGCCTGTTGCAGGGGCGCAGGGCCACCACGCATTGGCGCAACGCCGCGGCGCTGGCGACCCATTACCCGCAGATCACCGTGGAGCCGGGCGTGCTCTACGTGGATGAGGGCGACATCCTCACCTCGGCCGGCAGCGCCGCCGGCATCGATCTGTGCCTGCATATCGTGCGCGCCGACTTCGGGCCGGCAGTGGCCAACCAGGTCGCCAAACGGCTGGTGATGCCGGTGCACCGCGACGGCGGGCAAGCCCAGTTCATCGACCGCCCGGTACCGCCGGTCCATGAAAGCACCCGGCTCGGGCCGCTGCTCGAGCGCATCGCACAGGACCTCACCGCCAACCACTGCGTGGACGCATTGGCCAGCGCAGCCGGCATGAGCCGCCGCACCTTTCTCCGCCGGTTTCAGGCCACCACCGGCATGTCGCCGGGTAAGTGGATCGTCAACGAGCGCCTCAACCGGGCGCGCGAGATGCTGGAAACCTCCGGCGCCGACATCGAGCAGATCGCAACGCGTTGCGGCTTCGGGTCCACCGAAACGCTACGGCATCATTTCCGGCGCGCGCTTGCGTTATCGCCAACGCAATACCGGCGTGTGTTCGCCGGGCATCGCGATGCTGGCGAGGGGTCTTGAGCGCATTGCGTCATCGAGCGGGCTGGGCGCAGCGTCGGCAGCATGATGCCGACGCTCGTGCGGGCTCTCAGACCTTGGGCGGCGTGGAGCTGACGTACTTTTCGCGACGGATCTGCGCATTCGGCAGGCCGGCGGTCTTGAGGGCCTCGGCGCAGCTGTCCACCATGTCCGGGTTGCCGCACAGGTAGGCAATATCGGTCTGCGCATCAGGGGCGACTTCGGCCAGATGCTGCTGCACATAGCCATGCCGCACATCGGCATGCGGCTGGGCGGGCAACTCGCGCGAGAAGCACGGCACGTAGCGGAACTGCGGATGCGCATCGGCGAACGCACGGAAATCGTCGCCGTACAGCAGCTCGGCCGGCGTGCGCGCGCCCTGCAGCAGCACCACCTGCACGCCGCGGGTGGCCATCGCCTCGGCCAATAACGGCAGCATCGAACGGTACGGGGTGACGCCGGTGCCGGTGGCGATCAGCACATAGCGCTGGTTGTGGTCGCCCGGCTGCAGGCAGAAACGCCCATACGGGCCGCTGGCCTGCAGCTGGTCGCCGATCTGCAGGCCTTCGAACAGGGCCGTGGCCGAACCGCCCGGCACGAAGCTCACCGCGATATCCACTGCCTCGCCCGGCCCCAGCGCATGGTCGTGGATGGTCGCCAGCGAATAGCTGCGCTTGGTTGCGGTGCCGTCGACGTTGTCGAAGTGGATCTGGATGAACTGCCCGGGCTGGAAATCCAGCGGCTGCCCGTCGTCACGCAGAAACTGGCAGTGGGCCACGGTGGGCGCAATCATGCGCCGGTCGACAAGCTTGAGGGGGAATTGAACGGGCACGAACGTATTTGGGACAGTCTGTGATCGGGGCGATCCCCCGCGGGCTTCTATAATAACGGGCTGCAACTCGCTGCGCCGTCACCCTGGCGCGAAGGACCCGGCTTGAATTCCCCATCTTCCAATGCGCCCGCCCTGCGCGTGTGCGATCTGCGCAAGACCTACGACAACGGCACCCAGGCGCTCAAGGGCGTGTCGCTGGACGTGGCACCGGGCGATTTCTTCGCCCTGCTCGGCCCCAACGGCGCCGGTAAATCCACCCTGATCGGCATCATCAGCTCGCTGGTGAACCTGTCCGGCGGGCAGGTGGAAGTGTTCGGCACCGACCTGGTCGCCCATCGCAGCGAAGCGATGCGGCTGATCGGCCTGGTGCCGCAGGAAATCAACTTCAACCTGTTCGAAAAGCCCTTCGACATCCTGGTCAATTACGCCGGTTTCTACGGCATGCCGCGCAGCGAGGCCGAGGCGCTGGCCGAAGTGGAACTGCGCCGCGCGCACCTGTGGGAAAAGGCCCAGGTGATGAGCCGCACGCTGTCCGGCGGCATGAAGCGCCGGCTGATGATCGCCCGCGCCATGATGACCCAACCGCGCCTGCTGATCCTGGACGAGCCCACGGCCGGTGTGGACATCGAGATCCGCCGCGACATGTGGCGCGTGCTCAAGGACATCAACGCCGCCGGCACCACGATCATCCTGACCACGCATTACCTGGAAGAAGCCGAGCACCTGTGCCGCAACCTGGCCATCATCAACCACGGCCAGATCGTCACCCAGGGGCCGATGCGCGAACTGCTGGCCAAGCTCGACGTGGAAGGCTTCCTGTTCGATATCGACGGTGACCTGCCCGCACAGCTGCCGGCGATCGAAGGCACCACGCTCACCGCCATCGACGGCCATACGCTGGATCTGGACATGCCGCGCGCGATGGACCTCAACCGCGTGTTCGCCGCGCTGGGCGATGCCGGCATCCGGGTGCGCTCGATGCGCACCAAGAGCAACCGGCTGGAAGAATTGTTCGTTCGCCTGACCGGGCCCGGCGAGACCCTCGCCGCCCCGGCCCCTGCCGCAGCGGCGCCCTCGCGCCCGGCAGGTCACCCATGAGTCCCTCGGAGCCGTCGATGTCCGCCAC
This sequence comes from Xanthomonas sp. NCPPB 1068, assembly GCF_041479385.2. Lineage (NCBI taxonomy): Bacteria > Pseudomonadati > Pseudomonadota > Gammaproteobacteria > Lysobacterales > Lysobacteraceae > Xanthomonas > Xanthomonas sp. NCPPB 1068. The sequence goes on from NZ_CM192986.1 coordinate 4,515,960, forward strand.
GCCTGCCACACCCCGCCAACGCAACTGGATTGCGCTGGGCACCATCGTGCGCCGCGAAGTGCAGCGCATCCTGCGCATCTGGGGCCAGACCCTGGTGCCGCCGGCCATCACCATGACGCTGTACTTCTTGATCTTCGGCGGGCTGATTGGCTCGCGCGTCGGCGACATGGGCGGCTACAGCTACATGCAGTTCATCGTGCCGGGTCTGGTAATGATGAGCGTGATCCAGAACAGCTACGGCAACATTTCTTCCAGCTTCTTCGGCGCCAAGTTCGGCCGTCATGTGGAAGAACTGCTGGTCAGCCCGATGCCCAACTGGGTGATCCTGTGGGGCTACGTGTCCGGCGCGGTGTTGCGCGGCGTGATGGTCGGGGCGATCGTGCTGATCATTGCGATGTTCTTCACCCCGGTGCGCATCCCGCATCCATTCGTCACGCTGACCACGGTGCTGCTGGGCGCGACCATCTTTTCGCTGGCCGGCTTCGTCAACGCGGTCTATGCCAAGAAGTTCGACGACGTGGCGATCGTGCCCACCTTCATCCTGACCCCGCTGACCTACCTGGGCGGCGTGTTCTATTCGGTCAAATTGCTGCCCGGCTGGGCCGAAGCGGCCACCCACGCCAACCCGATCTTCTACATGGTCAACGCCTTCCGCTACGGCCTGCTCGGCAGCTCGGACGTACCGATCTGGGTCGCCTACGCGCTGATGCTGGGCTTTGTGGCGGTGCTCAGCGCGCTGGCGCTGTGGCTGCTGCGCCGCGGTGTGGGGTTGCGGAGCTGATGGCCATGCGCATCCTCATCCTGGGCGCCGGCGGCACCGGCGGTTATTTCGGCGGGCGCTTGGCGCAGGGCGGTGTCGATGTCACCTTCCTGGTGCGCGATGCGCGAGCGGCGCAGCTGCAGGCTGAAGGCCTGGGCATCCGCAGCTCGCTGGGCGATGCCGATCTGCCGGTGGCGCATGTCACCGCGCAGGGCTTGCCGGCCCTGGTGGCGCAGCGGCCGTTCGATCTGGTGATCCTCAGCTGCAAGGCCTATGACCTGGACAGCGCGATCGAGGCGATTGCGCCGGCGGTGGGCGAGCACACCACGGTATTGCCCATCCTCAACGGCCTGCGCCACTACGCGGCCCTGGACGAACGTTTCGGCGCGGCGCGGGTGCTGGGCGGGCTGTGCTTCATCAGCGCCACCAAGGGCGAGCATGGCGAGATCCTGCACCTGGGCAAACCGGCGTCGCTGACCTTCGGCGAGCGCGATGGCGGCGCGGAGTCGGCGCGCGTGCAGGCGTTTGCGGCCGCGTGCACGCAGGCGGGTATCGACCATGTGGCCAGCGCGCAGATTGCGCAGGAGCAGTGGATCAAATACAGCTTCCTCACCGCGCTGGCGGCGGCCACCTGCCTGATGCGCGCGCCGGTCGGGGCGATCGTCGCCACCGACGATGGACGCGCCTTGATCAACGGCCTGTACAACGAATGCCTGTGGGCCGCCGATGCGGCCGGGCAGTCGATTCCGGAAGCTGCGCGCGCCAAGGCGCTGCAGACCCTGTTGCAGGTCGATTCGCCCTTGAAGGCCTCGATGCTGCGCGACCTGGAAGCCGGCCAGGACGTGGAAGCGGCGCAGATCGTCGGCGACATGCTCAAGCGCGTGCGCGAAACCGGGCGCAATGCGCCGCTGCTGATGGCCGCCAATGTGCATCTGCAGGCGTATCAGGTGTTGCGGCATGGTTGATGGTTGAAGGCCGGTGACTGCGCAGGGCCTGTGAGCTGTCTCCCCCATCCGTCCTTCGGGCACCTTCCCCCGCAGGCGGGAGAAGGGAAAGGTCATCAGCGCTGCAGCAGTGGACGCATGGCTTGCCCCCCTGTGCCCAGCCAGCCCCTCCCTTCTCCCGCCTGCGGGAGAAGGTGGCGCGAAGCGCCGGATGAGGGCACTCCGGATGAAGACCGGCCAATTGGGCGCAGCCTTCGTGCCGGTGCACGCGCGGCCTGTCATGAAACTGCTCAGCCACCTGTACTGGCCACGTCGCAATCCTGTCGGTCATCGTTCGGCGACATGCTCAGGCGCGTGCGCGAAACCGGTCGCAACGTACCGCCGGATGGCCGCCAATGTGCATCTGCAGCCGTATCAGGTGGTCCGGCATGGTGGATGGTTGAAGGCCGGTGACTGTGCAGGGCCTGCGAGCTGCCTCCCCCATCCGCCCTTCGGGCACCTTCCCCCGCAGGCGGGAGAAGGGAAAGGTCATCAGTGCTGCAGCAGTGGACGTATCACTTGACCCCCGCACCTAGCCCTGCACCTAGCCCCTCCCTTCTCCCGCGCGCGGGAGAAGGTGGCGCGAAGCGCCGGATGAGGGCACTCCGGATGAAGCCGGCCAATTGGGCGCAGCCTTCGCGCGGCCGCGACGTCAGGCCCACGATGCTCTGCATCCCTTCCCTGTCGCGCCTGCCATGAAACTGCTCAGCCACCTGTTCCGTGCCGGTCACTTCGTGATCCTGGCGTTCTTTGTGCTGTGCGCGGCGGGCCTGGTGACCATGGCCGGGCTGGAGTTGTGGCATGGCTTTACCCCCGGCGGCGACATGGTGGTGCGCGACCGCTTCAATGTCGTGCTGGAAGCGGTCGGCCTGCTGACGGTGGCGCTGGTGACGCTGGAACTGGGGCAGACCATCTTCGAAGAAGAGATCCTGCGCGACGTCAAGGTCAGCGGGCCCACGCGCGTACGGCGTTACCTGTCGCGTTTCTTCGTGGTGATCGTGATCGCGCTGGCAATCGAGACGCTGGTGTCCATCTTCGAGCTGATGCACGCCGACCCGTCCAAGCTGCCGTATGCCGCGGCGGTTGGCTCATGCGCGGCCTTGCTGCTGATCGCCTGGGGCGTGTTCGTCAAACTCAATCGCAGCGCCGAAGAACTGGAACCGGAGGCGATGGAAGAGACCAAGCGCGAGGACCGCGAGGTACAGGAGTAAGCACAGCGGACTGATCGAGCAGGCGGTCGCCAGAAGAGGCACGCACGTTGCGTGCAAACGCAGCGGACGTGCGGCACTCATCGGTTCCGGCATTGCCGGCGCTTCTCAGGAGGCCGCGCAGCCGTCTAGTCGGCCGCTCGTCGCCCGGTCATTCGGCGGCCGAAGGCAGCGGCGGTACCGACGTCGGCTTGCCGTCGGCATCCAGCGCAATCATCACGAAGTGCCCGCGCGTACACAGCTCGCGTGCGCCGCTGAGCAGGTCTTCGGCAATCAGTTCCACTTCCACCTTGATCGAGCTGCGCCCCACCGACACTACGCGCGCAATGGTTTCCACCATCTGGCCCTGGCGGATCGGCAACTTGAAATCCACCTGGTCCGAGCGCGCGGTCACCACAGCGCGCCGCGCATAGCGCGAGGCCGCCAGGAATGCGGCCTTGTCCATCCACGCCAGTGCCTGGCCACCGAACAGCGTGCCCATGTGGTTGGTGTGGTTGGGGAACACGATCTCGGCCATGCGGACTTCGATCGGTGGAGGCGTCTGCGGGCTGTCTGACATGCGGGTTTCCAAAGAGGGGGATGTGCGGCCACTGCGTGCCAAAGCGATTGCAACAGCCGGGCGCGCGCCGGAGATGCCTTCAAGCCGCAGCGGCGTCCGCCGGAACGTAGCGCCGCTGCTGTATCGCTGTCCGTTGTGCCTAAGCAGACGCGCGTTTTGGGAATGCTGCCGGCTTAACTGCATCGGCCTATGGCTCATGCACGCGCACTGCGTTGCGCGCGATATGTTTTTTATCGGGAAGGCGGTCGCGGCCGGGGCCGCTCCTACGAGAGCGCTGAGTTCGTGTCGTCACTCGCTTCGCGATACGACGACGTGTATTGAGATTTTTGATGAGGCGCATCGAAGATGGTCTGCATCGACGACTCAGAGGCTGCTCTTGACCGCCGTTTCCACCTGCGCTGGTGACTGGAAGCCGGCCAGCCGCACCACCTCGGCGCCGTCCTTGAACAACGCCAGGGTCGGCGTCTGCCGCAAGCCCAGGCCGCGGAAGAACTCTTCGCCAATCACTTCCAGCTTCACCTTGAGGAGTGCGACGCCCGCGGCGTCTTCGCTCGCGGCGAACTTGGTCAGCGACATGTCGAGCATCTTGCAGCCCGGGCAATTGTCTTTGTAATAGTCGACCAGCAAGCGCGGATGCGCGGCCAGGGCGGCGGCGTAGTCGTCAGGCGTGGAGGCGTGGAGAGTTTGCATGGGGGAATGTCTCAGTACAGGCAAGAATATGGTCGGTCCAGCGTTGAATCTTGGTGGCGTCGCGTTCGCCGTGGGGCATCTGTTCGATTTCCAGTCGCGGGTAGCGCGTACCGAAGAATGCCGCGATGCGCCGGGCCGCACCGCAGTAGTTCTCCTCGCCCCACTGCGTCTCACCGGTGCCAAACACTGCCAGGCGTTCCGGCTTGCCGACTGCGTTGACGAGCTCTTCGATAAAGCGCTTCATCTCCGGCGGCGTACGCCCGGCGTTGATGCTCCAGCTGCCGAGGATGTAAAGATCGTGCTCGGCACCGTTTGGGCATGCCTGTGCTAGCGTCTGGATATCCGCATCGATCCAGGTTACCGCGTGCCCTAGTTCCTCGCAGCGCGCGCGGATCGCACGCGCGACATCGCGCGTGTTGCCGCTGAGCGAGGTGTGGGCGAGGAGGATGCGCATCTCGGTGAAGCAATTACTCAATAACGAGTTTCAATTCTTCAAGACGAATGGCCATTGCTTCGATGCTGACTCCAAAAGACTCTGACAACGATACGAAGTGGGAGCCGTTGTAATAAATCGAACTTGCAAGCCTCCTAGAGACGTGACGTAGAGTCGGAAGAATCTCGACCACTTCGAAAATAGGCTTACTGAGTAGAGCAAATGCAGTCTGCTCATTTAGGGTAAAAGCACCAAGAAACCGAGATTTAAATTCTTCAGTTAGAAGTTTCTCTGGCAGCAAGAAGTAAGTCGCGAACTTGTCTGCCTCGAGCTCGGTTCGACTACGCGCTTGTCGAACTCCGTTTAACGGTTGATCCCGATGCAAACCAGTTTGATCAGGATGAAGAATTGCGTGGCCGATCTCATGCGCTGCAGTGAAACGCATGACTCTCGGGTCAGCATCCGTTGCAATTTGGATGGATCGATTCGATTGATCGATCAGGCCTGCAACCGAGACTCGGCGGCGGCCACTAGTCATCCAGCCAAGACTGGAATGAAGGGTGAGTTGGAAACCCAGCAACTCCGCGGCAAGTTGCGGGTCTAAGACGCCAATTGGGTGCACGTTCTTACTCAATCCAAGATCTATCCGCTTCTTCCAAATCGCGCGTTGCAACTCTTTAGCCCGTGTCTCAATCGACTCAAAACTGTGGCTTTTCTTTGCAGAGAACGCCTCCCCTTCCGATCTCGAAAAGCGATAACGATTCCGATCATTACCCGACTGCCACAACTCTTCAATTTCTTCCATGTGCGCGTACGGATTCTGCAGCCGCATGCGACTAGATGAGATGCGTGGATCCAATCGCTTGCTCATGGTGCCTCCGTATTAAATGGAAGTATTGAGAGGTGTTGATACTTCCGCGTCAGAGATCGTCGAAGCCGTTATCCGAGTTGGTCTTCTTGTAGCTGGCATTCCGCATCTCGAAGAAGTCGGTCTTGGTTTCGGTGAAGTTGTCGGCGTAGGCCTTGATCCACGGCATCACGTTGTCGTTGGCGCCTTCGTACAGCTTCTCGATGCCGAGCATGCCGGCCATCTTGTTGGCGCGGTACTTCACGTAGCGGATCATCTCGTCGACGTCGATACCGTCGATGCCGTCCAGCACTTCGGCGGTCCACACCGTTTCAAGGTCGATCGCGTGTTCGAAGGCCTTGTGCACGTAGTCGGTGAGCTCGTCGCCCTGCAGCGCCTGGTTCTCGCCGATGATGGCGCGAATCAACTCGCTGATGAACTTGGAATGCGCCAGCTCATCGCGGTTGATGAAGCTGATGATCTTGCCGGTGCCGGTCATGCGGTTCTGGCGGACCAGATTGTAGAAATACGCAAAGCCGGAATAGAAGTTGATACCTTCCAGGATCGAAGACTGGATCAGCGAACGGATCAGCGTTTCGGCCGTCTTCTCGCGCATGAAGTCTTCGTAGGCGCCCATGATCGGCGCGTTGCGCTTGATGATGGTCGGGTGCGTACGCGCAATTTCGAACACGCGGTTCTGGTCGGCCAGGCCGGTGATCGAGGCCAACACGTAGCTGTAGCTCTCGTTATGGATCACTTCCTGCTGGCCGATGATCGCGGCATTGGCATGCGCGGCCGGGTCGGTGATGTATTCGGCCACGTTGTAGATGAAACGCGTCTGTGGCGAATCCAGCGTGGCCAGCAAACCGATGATCGAATCGTAGGCATTCTTTTCGCGCGCCGACAGCTCGTTGTACTGGCGCGCATCGCCCTTCATGTCCACCTCGTCCGGGATCCAGAAGTTGGTCGACAGTTCCTTGTACGCCCGATAGAAGGACGGGTACGGAATATCGTTCCAGTTGAGGATGCCCGAGGTCTGACCGTTGATGATGCTGGTCGAACGGTTCGGGTGACGCGGCTCAAGAATTTTGATGCGTTCAAGCGGTGTTGCGGACATGGGTCTCTACTCGTGTTTCAGGCGTCGCGCGCGTGCAGCGGGGACGACAGCAGCAATCATTCTGGAGGAAAGCCCCCTGAGTCAGGGGGCGCGCCGAAGGCGCGGGGTGTGGAAGCTGGTGAAGCAGGGTCCACGGTTCGCAAGGCGAACCGTGGAAGCGAAGCGCGAATGCGCTTAGCTACTGCACCACTCGCACTCGCTGATGTCGATATCGTTGGAGCGCACGTAATACGTGGTCTTCAAGCCTTCGCGCCAGGCGGTCATGTGCAGATCCAGCAGCGTGCTCGCACGGATGGTGCTGGGCACGTAGAAGTTGAAGCTGATCGACTGGTCCACGTGGCGCTGGCGGCGCGCGTTCTGGCGCACGCTGGCGAACTGGTCGACCTTGTAGGCGCCCTTTTCGTAGTACGGCCAGGTCTCCAGCGACAGGCCGGGCGCGGCGACCGGGCGACGGAAATCCTTCTTTTCTTCGTAGTAGAACGCGCTGTAGATCGGGTCGATCGACGCAGTGGAACCGGCAATCTGCGCGGTGCTCATGTTCGGTGCAACCGCCAGCATCCAGGCATTGCGCACGCCATTGACCGACACCTGCGCCGACAGCTCCAACCACTGCGGGCTGTTGTAGTCGCGCGCGCGGAAGTACTCGCCGTTATGCCAGTCGCTGCCGCGGAACACGCTGTAGGTGCCCTTTTCCTTGGCCAGCTCCATGCTCGCCTGGATGGTCAGGTAGTTGATGCGCTCGTACAGCTCGTCGCTGTAGTCCTCGGCTTCCTTGGCATTCCAGTGGATGGACTTCTGTGCCAGCAGGTGATGCCAACCGAAGGTGCCCAGGCCAATGGCGCGGTACTTCTGGTTGGTGATGGTGGCCTGCGGCACCGGCAGCTGGTTCAGATCGATCACGTTGTCGAGCATGCGCACCTGGATCGGGATCAAGCGCTCCAGCACGTCGGCGCCCAGCAGATCGGCCTGGTCGGCCTGCACGGTGATCGCGCGGCCCAGGTTGATCGAGGACAGGTTGCACACGACGAAGTCGCCCGCCTTCTTGGTGGTGACGATCTGATTGCCGCTGATGATCTCCTGCATCATCCGCGTCGGACTCATGTTCTGCAGGATCTCGGTGCACAGGTTGGACGAATAGACCATGCCCTCGTGCTTGTTCGGGTTCTTGCGATTGACTTCATCGCGGTAGAACATGAACGGGTTGCCGGTTTCCAGCTGGCTGACCATGATGCGCTTGAAGATGTCGATCGCCTTGACGGTCTTGCGCGTGATGCGCTCGTCGGCAACCACTTCCTCGTACTTGCGACGGAAGCTGCTGTTGGCGTCGCCCTTCTTCTCGTCATAGAAGTCCTGCAGGTACCAGCCCTTGATCCGCTTCACTTCGTGCGGGTCGAACAGGTACCAGTCGCCGCGGCGCTCGACCGCTTCCATGAACAGGTCGGGGATGCACACCGAGGTGAACACGTCGTGCGCGCGCAGACGCTGGTCGCCGTTGTTCAGGCGCAGGTCCAGGAACGCTTCGATGTCGCGGTGGAAGATGTCCAGATAGACCGCGATGGCGCCCTTGCGCTGGCCCAGCTGATCCACCGACACGGCGGTGTTGTTGAGCTGCTTGATCCACGGCACCACGCCGCCGGACGAATTGGACACGCCGCGGATCGCCGAACCCGACGAACGCACATAGCCCAGGTACGCGCCCACGCCGCCGCCGTGCTTGGACACGCGCGCCACGTCGGTGTTGGAGTCGTAGATGCCCTGCAGGCTGTCGTCGACGGTGTCGATGAAGCAGCTCGACAGCTGGCCGCCGACCTTGCCGGCATTGGCCAGGGTCGGCGTTGCCACCGTCATGTACAGGTTGGACAGCGCCCAGTAGGCCTCGCCCACCAGCTGCATGCGGCGCTCGCGGCTGCCCTTGCCGGTGCCGATCTCGTCCTGCATCAGGTACAGCGCAATGGTCAGCCAGCGCTCCTGCGGCAGCTCGAACACGCCGCGCGAGTTGTCGGTGGCCAGGTAACGGGTGGCCAGCAGGTACAGGCCGTTATAGGCGAACAGCTTGTCGCGCTCGGGCTCGATCATCTTGCCGGCTTCGATCAGCTCGTCCTTGGAATAGCGGCGCAGGATGTCGTTGGAATAGACATTGCGGTCGGCCAGGCTTTCCTGCAGACCCACGAACGAGCCGTACTTCTGGCTGGCGTCGTAAAACCGGTTGCGGCTGGCGCGCTTGTACAGGCGGCGCAGGTACAGACGCGCAGCGAAGTGCTCCCACTCCGGAGTGGTCAGATCGACGCGGGCTTCGGCCTCGCGGATCAGGTGGTCGACCAGGTCGTCGGCGTTGACGCTGTCCTTGCGCTCGACGAAGCCGAACACCGAGCGCTTGTAGTCGGCCACGTCCAGCTGCGGGAACTCGGCATGGATCTGGTCGATGGCGCGCTCCAGGCGCTCCGGCTCGAACGGAATCTTGCGATTGCCCGCTTCCTTGGTGATCCAGGTGGAGACGTTTTGTTCTTCGATGGTCTGTGCGTGCATTGCAATGGCTTGGCGGGGAGGCGGCACGATGTCCGACGGGTCGGTCAATTCCGGCGCGCCACAGGCAGGCGCGGCGACACTGGCGGAGACGCTGGTGGGTGTTGCGGTACCGGCGGCGATCGCGGAAAGGGTGTCGTTGGTGGTCATGCGTCCTCCATGCGTAGGCACACGAACCCGCTCGGGGAGCGAGTTGCGGCCGGATCCGGACTCCCTGGACAGCGATGACGGTGCAGGGCGAGCGGCACGCAAGACAGGCGTCTGCGGCGGCATCGACATCACCAGCCATCTCCTCACCGGAGATTCCACGGCCGCCACCGCGCGGTGTGCTGTCGCGTGGTGGTCGGTGGCGAAACAGCAGCGGCGCCACAAGACCACATCACCAAACCCAGGCCGAGGCCCGGATGGCTGTAGTCATGAGTGCGACCGCGGCGGGGAGGCCCTCGACCGCGGCCCCGCCGCGATACGTGCTCCCACTGGTCCGGCCGCCTTGTGCGACCAACCACCGACTCCCCCAAGATAGTGGGGTACCCGGGAGGGGTCAACACCAAATGTGGGAAAAACCCGCAAACCCTTGTAGCGCAAAGAACTGTCTGACGAACGGTCGTCCCGGGCCGGCGAACCTGTCCAAGTGGACTGCGCAGTCAAGGCCCAAACCGGCTTTCTGCTGACTGGTCGGGTTCGGCTGGGACGACCGCCGCACGTCTCGATGCTGCAGCCGGTCACAGTGGGCCGCCACTGCCATGAAGGGGACTGCAGCAACGGCGCAGATGATCCGCTCTCCGCCTGATCTGCCGGTATTGAGCAATCAGATCAAGGCGCCCGCACGGTACGTCTCGCGGTCACTTGGCTGTCTTCACGCCTGGTCGAGGGCGCGGCGCCCTCACCGCTCGCGGGACACGCCGTTAACCCGTCCATGGGGGCTCGGTGGCGACATCCATGCCGCCAACGGTCCCGCAATTGGTAAAGACACCGCACCAGACAGTTGGTCGGTGGTCGCGTGAACGCTGTTTGTAGCGCGTTGCGCATCTGGTGTTGAGCCGGCGCGTCATGATCGAACAAGGCGCATCAATCGCGGCTCCTTACCGTGCGCACCGACCATCTTGACTGGTCCTTGCCCGCCCACCGTCGCGGGACCTTGAGCGGCATGGATGCCGCGCCAGAGCCTCCAGGGACGGATTCACGGCGTGTCCCGCGATGGTGGGCGGGCAAGGGCCCCGCAGCAAACACAAAGACGTCGAGGGCGCGGTGCCCTCACCGCTTGCGGGACACGCCGTTAACCCGTCCATGGGGCTCGTTGGCGGCATCCATGCCGCCAACGGTCCCGCAAGCGGTGAGGGACGCCGCACCAGACAGTTGGCTGGTGGTTTTGTTGAAGAGCGAAGTCAGCGCACTAGACAGTTTGCTGGCTGCTTTATTTAAATCTATGCAAACCGACCATCTTAACTGGTCCTTGCCCGCCCACCGTCGCGGGACCCTTGGCGGCATGGATGCCGCCAAGGAGCTACATGGATGTACTTGCGGCGTGTCCTGCGATGGTGGGCGGGCAAGGGCCCTGCAGCAAAGGCGCAGATGATCCGCTCTCCGACTGATCTGCCAGGATTGAGCAATCAGGTAGCGACGCCCGCATCGTGCCTATCGCGAGCGCTTGGCGATCTTCAAGTCCGGTCGAGGGCGTGGCGGCCTCAGATCTCGGTCGGGCCGATGTGGTGACGCTTGCGGTAGCGGATAGAGGACCACACCGAGGCGGCGATGAAGGCCACGCCGATCAGGCCGGTGAGCACTTCCGGCACGTGGTAGACGGTGCCCACCAGCATGATGATCGCCAGTACGCCGATGGCGTAGTGCGCGCCGTGCTCCAGGAACACGAATTCGTCCAGGGTGCCCTTGTGCACCAGGTAGACCGTCATCGAGCGCACGAACATCGCGCCGATCGCCAGGCCCAGCATGATGATCACCACGTCGCGGGTGATCGCGAACGCGCCGATCACACCGTCGAACGAGAACGAGGCATCCAGCACTTCCAGATACAAGAACGCGGCAATGCCCGAGCGCTTGGCCGGGCCCATGCTGCCGTCTTCGCTTTCTTCGGCTTCGAACAAGGCGTCCACGCTGCCGACCAGCAGATACAGCAGGATGCCGCCCAGCCCGGCGAACAGCACGCTCTGGAAGATGGCATCGGGCAGGAACAGCTTGGTGCACAGCAGGACCGTCACCGCCACGATCACCGACATCGCATCGGCCTTGCCCAGCTTGCCGACCAGCCGCTCCACCGGGCCCAGCCAATGCAGCTTGCGCTCCTGGTCGAACAGGAAGTTCAGGAACACCAGCAGCAGGAACATGCCGCCGAAGGCGGCAATGGACGGGTAGTTGTCGGTCAGCACCTGGCTGTAGCGGTCCGGCTCCTTCAGCGCCATCTGCATCACCGGCACCAGGCCCATGCCGGTGGCCACCGACACGATCACGATCGGGAACACCAGGCGCATGCCGAACACCGCGATCAGGATGCCGACGGTGAGGAACAACTTCTGCCAGAACGCGTTCATGTGCTTGAGCACACCGGCGTTGACCACCGCGTTGTCGAACGACAGCGACACCTCCAGCACGCTCAGCACCAGGCATAGCCATAGCGCCTGCCAGATGCCCATCGCGGAGGTATGACCCCACCAGGCAGCCAGGCCCAGGCAGATCGCTGTGACCAAGAACGACATTCTGAAATCGCGAAACATTGACACTCCCAGGCGGGCCGAGACGACAGCCGGAGCAACGGGCCAGGGCAAGGCCCGGCAGATCCGGCGTGCGGTGGAGGATGGGGGACCGCGGCGTGACGCAACGTCAGGCCGGGCGCGGCTCGCCCATTATAGGGAGTGTCACCGCCATCAGGGTCGCATCGTCCGGATCCGGGCGCACGCCGAAGCCCAGGCTCTGGCACATCGCCAGCATGGTGCGGTTCTCGCGCAGCACCTGGCCTTCGATCTGCTTGAGGCCCAACCAGCGCGCGTACTCGATCATGATGCGCATCAGCTGCCAGCCGATGCCGTGGCCCTTGAGGTCGGAGCGGATCAGGATGCCGTACTCGCCGCCTTCGTAATCGGCGTCTGCATGCAGCCGCACCGCGCCGAGCATGTCGCCGGTCTTGGGGTCGATGGCCACCAGCGCGATCGAACGCGCGTAATCGAGCTGGGTCAGGCGGGCGATGAATTCGTGGCTGAAATGCTTGACCGACTGGAAGAAACGCAGCCGCAGGTCTTCGTCGGTGACGCGCGCGAAGAACGCGCGGAACAACGCATCGTCTTCCGGGCGCACCGGGCGCACCAGCGCGTGGGTGCCATCGCCCAGGCCGATCTGACGCTCCCATTCCTTGGGGTACGGGAAGATCGCAAAACGCGGATGGCCGCGGCCCTTGTGCAGCTTGCGCGCCGGCGCCACCGCCACGCGCGCGTCCAGCGCGATCACGCCATCGCGGTCGGCCAGCAGCGGGTTGATGTCCAGCTCGGTGATTTCCGGGATGTCGGCGGCCAGCTGCGCCAGTTTGACCAGCACCAGCGCCACCGCGCGCTCGTCGGCCGCCGGCACGTCGCGGTAGGCCTTGAGGATGCGCGAGACCCGCGTGCGCCCGATCAGCTCGTGGGCCAGGCGCAGGTCCAGCGGCGGCAAGGCCAGCTCGCGGTCGTTGATCACTTCCACCGCGGTGCCGCCACGGCCGAACACGATCGCCGGGCCGAACACCGGGTCGTCGGCGATGCCGGCGATCAGTTCACGCGCCTTCGGCCGCAGCACGGTGGGCTGCACGATCACCCCCTCGATCACTGCATCCGGCAGCGCAGCGCGCGCCCGCGCCAGGATGCCGGCCGCCGCCTCGCGCACCGCCGCCACGCTGGACAGGTTCAGGCGCACGCCATCCACATCGGACTTGTGCGCGATGTCGCTGGACAGCACCTTCAAGGTCACCGTGCGGCCGACGGCCAACAGCGGGTCGGCCAGCAAGGCGGCCTCGTTGGCGGTGGCGGCCACCTGCAGCGGCACGATCGGGATGCCGTAGGCGGCCAGCAGCCGGTTGGTGGCCACCGGGTCCAGCCAGCGCCGCCCGGCCGCCAGTGCCTCATCGACCACGGTGCGGGCGATGCCGGCATCCACCACGAAGTCTTCCGGCAGGCTGGGTGGGGTTTCCATCAGCGCCGCCTGCGCCTCGCGGTAGCGCACCAGGTGGGTGAAGCCGCGCACTGCGTCCGATTCGGTGGCATAGGTGGGCACGCGCGCGGCGTTGAGCGCGGCGATGGCCGCATCGTCCTGGCCCAGCCACACTGCGAACACCGGCTTGTCGCGCTGGTAGCGGTTGCGTTGGTCCAGCGCGCGGGTCAGCGCCTTGGCCGCATCGGCGGAGGAAGTAAAGGCGGTGGGCACGTTGACCACCAGCAGCGCGTCGTTTTCCGCATCGTCCAGCAGCGCTTCGATCGCCGCGGCGTAGCGCGCGCCATCGGCATCCACGATGATGTCCACCGGGTTGCTGCGCGACCAGCCTTCCGGCAGGGACTGATCGAGCTTTTCCAGCGTCTTGGGCGACAACTCGGCCAGGGTGCCGCCGCGCAGCACCAGCTGGTCCACCGCCAGCTGCCCCACCCCGCCGCCATTGCTCAGGATCGCCAGCCGCCGGCCGGGGAAGCTGCCGAGCCGGCCCAGGGTTTCGGCCGCGGCGAACAACTCGTCCAGCGCGCCCACCCGCAACAGGCCGGCGCGTGCGAATGCCGCTCCATACACCGCATCCGAGCCAGCCAGCGCCTGCGCGTGGGTGTCGGCATTGGGGTTGATGCGGAACTGGCGGCCGGACTTGACCACCACGACGGGTTTGGCACGTGCCGCAGCACGCGCGGCCGACATGAACTTGCGCGCATCGCCGATGCGTTCGACATACAGCAGGATGGCGCGGGTGCGGTAGTCGGTGGCGAAGTAATCGAGCAGGTCGCCGAAATCCACATCCAGCGTATCGCCAAGCGACACCACCGCGGAAAAGCCGACCGAACGAGCCACGCCCCACTCCACCAGCGCGGCGGCAATGGCGCTGGATTCGGAGATCAGCGCCAGGTCGCCGGCCTGCGGGCAATGCGCGGCGATGCTGGCATTGAGCCGCGCGTGCGGCGCGATCACACCCAAACAGTGCGGGCCGAGGATGCGCATGCCCTTGGCCCGCGCAGCCGCCTCCATGCGCGCAGCCGGCGAGCCAGGCCCGCGACCCAGGCCGGCAGTGAGGATGATCGCCGCGGCCACCCCGCGCCGCGCCGCGATGGAGACGATGCGCGGCACGATGCGCGCCGGCGCAGTGATCACCACCAGATCCGGCACCCACGGCAGATCGGTCAACCGCGGCACCGTGCGCACGCCATCGATTTCGGTGTAGCGCGGGCTCACCCAACCGATCTGGCCAGGGAAGCCGGCCGCGCGCAGATTGCGCACCACCGCCCGCCCGGCCGAGCGCTCACGCGGGCTGCCGCCCACCACCGCCACGGTGCTGGGGCGAAAGACCTGCTGCAGGTGGTAGGTACTCATGGTGCGGGGGACGCGGAAGCCATCGCGCTACGGTACACGTCAGGCAGAGCTGGCGTCATCGACCCAGCGGCAGAGAAACAGCGACACAGCACATCCTATTGTTGTGAACGATTCTTATTTTCGTTAATATCCCGTGGTCAGCCAGCTTCCCGCGCCGCCCGGCGCCCCTGCCGCCAGCGACTCATCCGGAACAGGGACCCCCCATGAAACTGCTGACACTGTCGGCGCTGCTGCTCGCTGCATCTGCCTCCGCGCATACCCCTTATCTGGCGCCGAACACCTTCGCTCCGCAGCCCGGTCAGACGGTGACGCTGGACGCGGCGTTCGCCGAGACCTTCTTCGTGCCCGAAGCGGCCTTCGACCAGAGCCATTTCAGCATCACCGGGCCCGATGGCCGCGATGTCGAACCGGCGCGGGTGCAGGCGCTGGACACCCGCACCGTCGTCGAACACGCGCTGGGCAAGCAGCCCGGCACCTATCGATTCAGCAGCGGCCTGCGCGTAGGCGCGCAGTTCCGCACCTGGGAACTGGACGGCAAGCGCGAGACCGTGCGCGGCCCGAAGGTGCCCATGCCCAAGGGCGCCACGCTGATCGCCAGCTTCCAGTCGCGCACCCTGGCGGAAACCTATGTGAGCGTCGGCAAGCCCGATCGCAGCGCATTGGCGCCGCGTAACCGCGGCCTGGAACTGGTGCCGGTCACCCATCCCAACGATTTGTTTGTGGGCGAGACGTTCGCTTTCACGGTGCAGTACGACGGCGTGCCGCTGGCCAGGCAGACCGTGGACATCAGCGAGGCGGTGTGGACCTCCGACCGCAAGCCGACGGTGCTCAGCGTGACCACCGACGCCGCAGGCCGCGCAGTCCTGAAACTGGACCACGCCGGCACCTGGCTGGCATTGACCCGCCACCGCACCCCCGCGCCGGCCGGCGCCCCGGTGCGCGAGTACAGCAACAGCACCACGCTCACCTTCCAGGTGCTGGAGCAGTAGCGCTACGCAAGCGCTGCGGCGGTTGCGTGTTTCGCGGCGTCCACGCACCGGTGCGGGCGCATCGGCCTGGCTCAGCTGGCCGTCTACAGGCAGCGCTCTGCCTGTCGCACCGATGACCCGGTCCGGCACTTTTTTCTTCCCTCACGAGGCAATCCATGAACACTGGCTCCCTGGCCGGCGCGTGCCTTTGCGCGCTGCTGCTTCCTGCCGTCGCTGTCGCCCAATCCGAGCCGCGCCCGCTGCTCGGCGGTCACGGCAACAATGTGCAGGCCTTCATCACCCAGCACGACGACAACCACGACGGCCGCATCACCGCCGCCGACTTCGCGGCCTTCCGCCGCAGCCGCTTCGATGCCACCGACCGCAACCACGACGGCACGGTCGATGAGGACGAGTACGTGGGCGAGTTCCGCGAGCGCCGCCAGCATGCGCTGGAACAGGAGCGCGGCGCACAGGCCGCGCAGGGCAAGCAACGCTTCGCCGCACTCGACAGCGATGGCGATGGGCAGGTCTCGCGCGCTGAATTCGATAATGCCGGCGCGCAGGACTGGGCGCGCGGACAGGCAGCCCTGGCGGCCGCCGCCACCGCTGCAGCTACCGAACCGACGGTCGCCTTCGATCGCGACGGCGGCCGCCCGGGCATGCCCGACAGCCAGTCGGCCGACGGCTTCCTGGCGCTGTACGACGAGAACGGCGACGGCAAGGTGGGCCGCGCGGAATACGCGGACCTGCGCGCGGCGCAGTTCGCCGGTGCCGACGGTAACCGCGACGGCGCGCTGTCGATGGACGAGTACCGCGTCGAGTTCGAAGACCGCCTCAACCGCCGCCTCACCGCGCTCGAGCAGGCCGACGATCGCCAGGTGCACGTGCGCTTCAACGTGCTCGACACCGACAAGGACAAGCGCATGAGCTTCGCCGAATACCAGGCCTCGGGCCTGCGCACGTTCGCCCGCGTCGACCGCAATCACGACGGAGTGGTGGATGCCAGCGACGCGGCGTTGCCGCCGCCTGCGCCTGCCCCGGCTTCTAGACCGGCCCGGGCGGACTGACGAACCGGCCAACTGCTCCTTCCGGCGCGGATCGACACCCGCGCCACCTGGCCCGCCACTGGCGGGCCCCACCCAGCCACGCGACCGCCCCGTGCCGCCCGCAGCCAGGTCCGCGCCTTTCGCGCCCCTCATTTCTCCTGACTGTGGACCCCACGATGACTTCGACACCGACCCTGCTGGCCCTGGCGATCGCCGCCGGCCTGGCCTTCCCGCTGCATGCCGAACAGGCGCCCGCCGACGCCACCACCTTCGACCCGGTCGAAGTGAAGGCCGCGCGCGACAAGCGCGCCTCCAGCAACCAGAACGTCACCACCCTGGACACTGCGCAGCTGCAGCAGGAACAGGCCGAAAGCATGGAGGACCTGGTGCGCTACATCCCCGGCGTGAGCATCGCCGACATGGGCCGCTTCGGCGAGAACGGCTTCAATATCCGCGGGCTGGAAGGCGACCGGGTGGCGATGACCATCGACGGCCTGTCGATGGCCGAAGGTGTGGAGACCGCGCGTGACTACGAGTTCTTCCGCGCCGGCCGCGGTGGCGTGGATGTGGATTCGCTCAAGAGCGTGGACATCGTCAAAGGCGCCGATTCGATCAGCGCCGGCAGCGGTGCGCTCGGCGGCGCGGTCGTCTTTACCACCAAGGACCCCTACGACTATCTCAAGGCGCAAGGCAACGACACCTATGTCGGCCTGAAGACCGGCTACACCGGTCATAACGACCAGCTGCTGGGCAACGTCACCGTCGCCAATCGCACCGGCATCGTCGAATCGATGCTGACTTATACCCGCCGCGACGGCCACGAATCGGAGGGCTGGTATTCCAGCACCGAAATCGACACCGGCAGCGCGCGGCGCACGCCCGACCCGATCGACAGCGAAAGCGACAACGTGCTGGCCAAACTCGACGTGGTGCCGAATGCACAGCACCGCTTCGGCGTGGTCTACGAACGCAACCGCTCGCAGAACCGGGTCGACAACCTGAGCCGTGTCAGCGCGCCAAGTTATGCCGAACGCATCGGCGACGACAGCAACGACCGCGATCGTTACGGCCTGCGCTATCTCTGGAACGCCCACAACGCCTTGTTCGACACCCTGGAAGCGCAGCTCGACCGCCAGCAGACCGACAGCCGCGGCACCACCCGCATCCTCACCCAGAGCGGCAGCTCGAGCACCCCCGCCACTGCGGCCACCACGCGCTGCACGGTGGCGCTGCCATGCCGCCGCGCCGAAGACCGCGACACCGAGCAGACCCTGGACCGCATCGCGCTGGATTTCGACAAGCAGGTGCACGGCAACGGCTGGTCGCAAGCGCTGCTGTACGGGGCCGCCTGGCAGCGCCGCAGCATCGATTTCCGCGCGGTCGACTACCGCTGGAACAACGCCGGCGCGCTGGACACCGCCACCGTCGACCCGGCACAGGTGCCACAGACCGATGCCGACACCTGGAGCGTGTACTTGCGCGATCGTATCGGCCTGCTCGACGACCGCCTGCAGCTCACCCTGGGCGCCCGCTACGACCACTATCGCTATACGCCGACACTGTCGCCCACCTTCATCGATACCACCGGCACGGTACGCGAGGTGACGTTCGCTTCGCCCACCTGGCAGGCCGGCATCAGCTACGCCTTCACCCCGCAGCAGACGCTGTGGTTCCAGGCCGGGCGCGGCTTCCGTGCGCCGACCACCGCCGAAATGTACGCCCCGACCAGCATCACTGCGCTGACCCGGGTGGACACCGGCACCACCGTCAACGTGCCGACCGTGGCCGCCAATCCCGCGCTGGAAGCAGAGCGCAGCCTCAACCTGGAACTGGGCTGGCGCTGGGAAAGCGACTGGGCGCGCGTGGGATTGTCGGTGTTCCGCGACCGCTACGACGACTTCATCCAGAGCGAGACGGTGACCGCCGATGCCGGCACGCGTTACCAGACCTGTACCCGCGGCGTGTGCACCTCGCGCAACGGCTACGCCTACACCACGCTGCTCAATGTCGGCCAGGTCGAGGTCAAGGGGGTCGAACTGGATGCGCAGTTCAAACTGGGCGATGCCTGGCTGCTGCGCGCGGCCTGGACCCACAACCAGGGCGAGCTGGAAGACGGCCGCCCGCTGGACAGCATCAATCCGGATCGCGGTGTGCTCGGCCTGAGCTGGCAGGGCCTGGACGAGCGGCTGCGCATCACTGCCAACATCACCCACGCGCTGGCCAAGAAGGCCAAGGACGTCAACGTGGAGAGCGATGTCTTCGGCGCGCCGGCCGAGCCGTTCCTCAGCGACGCCTACAGCGTGGTCGATCTGTTCGGCAGCTATCGCGTCAACGCACACGTGCGCGTCAATCTCGGCGTGTACAACCTGTTCGACGAGCGTTACTTCCAGTGGGCACGCATCCGCAACGTCACCCGCGGCGATTTCTATCTGTACGGCTATGCCACCGACGACGGCATCGGCCGCTATAGCGAGCCTGGCCGCAATCTGCGCGCCACGGTGTACGTCAACTTCTGACCGGCGTTGCCGGTGCGCAGTGATGCACGGTCTGCCATGCATCACTACGCAGGCTGTGCAAGATGTTCCGCAACCGCACGGCCGGGTACTGCAGCGCCTCTGCGCGCCAAGTGATGGCACGCAGAGGCGACTTACCCCGTATGAAATGCTGCCGTGCATGCGGCACCTCGACCGTCGGATCTCGACGATTGCAGACGTGACGAGGGCGGCGCGCAGCTGCTCGCACACGCGCCACGCATCGCGACGCTACAACAACGTGCCGCTCAGGATCGCCGCGGCGATGCTGAAATAAATCACCAGCCCGGTGACATCCACCAGTGTGGCCACGAACGGTGCCGAGGCGCTGGCCGGGTCGAAGCCGAAGCGTTGCAACACGAACGGCAGCATCGAGCCGGAGAGCGAACCGAAGGTGACGATGCCGATCAGCGCCGCGCCGATGGTCAGCGCCACCATCTGCCAGTGCGGACCGTAGTCGTACAGGCCGGCGTTTTGCCAGATTGCGATACGCACGATCGCCAGCACGCCCAGGATCGCGCCCAGGGTGAGGCCGGTGGGCAGCTCGCGCAGCGCTACCTTCCACCAGTCGCGCAGACGCAGTTCGCGCAGTGCCAGCGAGCGGATCAGCAGCGAGGTGGCCTGCGATCCGGAGTTGCCGCCCGAGCTCATGATCAACGGAATGAACAGGGTCAGCACCACCGCCTTGGACAGTTCATCCTCGAAGTGCTGCATCGCGCTGGCGGTAAGCATTTCGCCCAGGAACAGCACGCTCAACCAGCCGGCGCGCTTCTTGATCATCTGGCCAAAGCCGATCTGCATGTAGGGCCTGTCCAGCGCCTCCATGCCGCCGAACTTGTGCACGTCTTCGGTGGATTCGGCGATCAACGCATCCAGCACATCGTCCACGGTGACGATACCCAGCACATGGCCATGCGCATCCACCACCGGGATGGCGAGCAGGTCGTGGCGGCGGATCAGCCGTGCGACTTCTTCCTGGTCCAGCGCCGGGTCCACGGTGACCGGCGGATTGACCTGCGCCACATCCAGGATCGATGCCTCCGGCACGCCGGTGATCAGCCGGCGCATGGTGACCACCTGCTGCAGCACGCGGGTGTGCGGATCGAGCAGATAGATGGCGTAGACCGTCTCGCGGCTGCGCTCCACCTCGCGGATGTGCTGCAGGGTGCGGCCCACCGTCCAGTCGGACGGCACCGCCACGAACTCGGTGGTCATCAGCGCGCCGGCGGTGTTGGGCGGGTAGCGCATCAACGCCTGGATCGACAGCCGCGCCTCGGCACTGAGCAACCACAGCAGCGGCTGGCGCTGGTCGGCATCCAGGCCATGGAAGATATCGGTGGCGCGGTCGTCGGCCATCTGCCCGAGCAGCGAGGCGGCCTGTTCCGCAGGCAGTTGCGCGATCAGTTCGCTGGCATCGCGCAGCTCGGGTTGTTCGAGCAGCTTCACTGCACGCGGGGACGGCAACGCGGCCAGCACATGCGCAGCATCGTCGCGGTCGAGGGTGTTGAGATATTCCACCGCATCGGCCGTGTTGAGCTCGGCCAGGGGTGCGGTCAGTGCATCGACGCCTTGGGCAAGGCGCAGGGTTTGCTCGTACATGGTGGTTCGCCTGGTGACGACCGTCGTCGATGACAGCCGGCGAACCTCACGCCTCAGGCGCGCGCCAGCTGGGTCATCGACCCGGGTCTAGGGTGACTGTCGCTGGACATGGATAAAGGCTCCGAAAGTGCGCACCGACCGGCGATCCGGGCGGCAGCGCGGCGCAGTCTGCGCGCCTGAGTCGGCTTGGTCAATGCCCTGCGCAGGCCGTGCTCAGCGACCGTGCAGCCCCGTGCAAGTGGCCAGCGTCTGCGCCGTAGCGCGCCGGGGCGGCACCTCGCAGCATGCCCGCATGGAGACCCGACACTGCAGCGTGCGCTCACCTGGCCTGTTGCAGCGCGGCCCGGAACAGGCGATGCGCTGGCGACCGCAACGCGGCGTACCGTGCCTCGCTGCCGGGATCGGGCGCAGGCAGGCGTCGTTGCCGTGCGGCCGCGCCATGTCATCGGACGGACACCGGTTACCGGTGGCGTGCTGCGCGCCTCACAGCGTTTGGTGAATCACCGAACCGAAGTGCACCGCCGGCCCGCACCGTTGCACGCAGCGCACGCCAATCCAGGCGGGCACACGCAGGCCGGCGGCATAATGAGCACCTCAACGGAGAACGTGCATGCATAGCGGTGGTCTTGAACTGGCTTTGGTGCTGATGCTGGCCGCCATCGTGGCGGTGCCGGTGTTCAAGCGCTTTGGTCTGGGAGCCGTGCTGGCCTACCTGGTGGCCGGCGTGGTGCTCGGACCCGATGGCGTGGGCGTGGTGCAGGACGCCGAGCGCATCAGCGGTGCGGCCGAGATCGGTGTGGTGATGCTGCTGTTCGTGATCGGGCTGGAGCTGTCGCCGGCGCGGCTGAAGGTGATGCGCCATTCGGTGTTCGGCGCCGGCGCTACCCAGGTGGTGGTGACCACGGTGATCCTGGGCGGCCTGCTCATGGTGGGCAATCTGGGCTGGAAGAGCGCACTGATCATCGGCGTGGCACTGGCCTTGTCGTCCACCGCGGTGGGCCTGCAATTGCTGGCCGAGCGTAAGGCGCTGGGTAGCGACTACGGCCGGCTGGCGTTTGCGATCCTGCTGTTCCAGGACTTGATTGCGATCCCGCTGCTGGCGGCCATTCCGCTGCTGGGCGGCAGCAAGAACGCCACCCTCGCCTGGCCGGACGTGGCCAAGGCCGTGGCGGCGCTGGCGCTGGTGATCCTGTGCGGGCGCTTCGTGCTGCGCCACCTGTTCAACGTGGTGGCGCGCACGCGCATGCCGGAGGTGTTTACCGCCAGCGCCTTGCTGGTGGTGCTGGGCACCGCCTGGATCATGCAGGAAGCCGGATTGAGCGCCAGCCTGGGGGCCTTCATCGCCGGCGTGCTGCTGGCCGATTCGGAATTCCGCCATGAACTCGAATCGCAGATCGAACCGTTCGAAGGGCTGCTGCTGGGGCTGTTCTTCATCTCGGTGGGAATGGGCATCGACCTCAACCGCGTGGTCGCCGAGCCCGGCTTGATCGCGGCGGGTGTGGCGATCCTGCTGGTGGTGAAGTTCTCGCTGCTGGTGGGCATCGGCAGCGTGGCCAAGTTGCCGCTGCGCAGCAGCCTGATGCTGGGCAGCGTGCTGTGGCTGGGCGGCGAATTCGCGTTCGTGGTGTTCAACGAGGCCGACCGCGTGGGCCTGCTGGACGCGGCCAATCACGACCGGATGGTGGCCATCGTCGGTGTGTCGATGGCACTGACGCCGCTGTTGCTGCTGGGCATGCAACGCATCCTCAACGGACCGCTGCGCCTGCGTGCGCCCAAGTCCGAGCGCCCGTTCGACACCATCGACGCGCAGACGCCCAAGGTGCTGGTGGCCGGCATGGGCCGCTTTGGCCAGGTGGTTGCCCGCCTGCTCACCGCGCGGCACGTGCCGTTCGTGGCGCTGGAACATAACCCCGATACGGTGGAAGACCTGCGCCGCTTCGGCAGCCAGCTGTATTACGGCGACCCCACCCGCCCGGAGCTGCTGCGCGCCGCCGGTGCCGACCGCATCAAGGTGTTCGTGATCGCGGTGGACGACCCGGAAACCAATATCAAGACGGTGCGCCTGATCCGCCGCCTGTACCCGCAGGCCACGGTGCTGGCGCGCGCGCGCAACCGCCAGCACGCCTGGAAACTGATGGACCTGGGTGCAGAACCGTTCCGCGAAGTGTTCGCCTCCAGCCTGGAACTGAGCGGGCGGGTATTGACCTCGCTGGGACTCGGCGAGGCGGATGCGCGCGAACACGTCAAACGCTTCCGCCAGCACGACGAAGACCTGCTGCGCCGCCAGCACCTTGTCTACGACGACGAAGCCAAGGTGATCCAGACCTCGCGCGACGCCCGCGCCGACCTGATGAACCTGTTCGAAGCCGACGTCAAGGCCGACGTGGATGGCGAGCCGGCACCCGCCGCCACGCACGAGCGTTGAGCCCGGCACATCGCACTGACGTAGGCGCGCGCCTGAGCGCGATGGGGCTTTACCGGTAATGCCCGTCGCGCTCGGACGCGCTCCTACGAGGCAGGGAATACCGGCCGCTCGCTGCCGAGTGCCGACTCAAAAATCGGCGAATCGTTGCGCCAACAACAACCGCGCATCAACTCGCGAAGCCGCGCTTTTGTAGGAGCGCGCCTGAGCGCGATGGAGCTTTACCGGTCATGCCCCGTCGCGCTCGGGTGCGCTCCTACGAAGCAGCGAATACCGGCCGCTCGCTGGCGAGTGCCGACTCAAAAATCGGCGAATCGTTGCGCCAACAACAACCGCGCATCAACTCGCGAAACCGCGCTTTTGTAGGAGCGCGCCTGAGCGCGATGAAGCTTTACCGGTCATGCCCCGTCGCGCTCGGGTGCGCTCCTACGCGGGCGCTTGCGTTGCGTGACTGCGATTCATTGCACGCTGTCTGCGTGCACAGCCGCCGCCCGGCGGCGGCGGCGCTTCTGTCGTCGCTCAGCTGCGTGGCTTGCGTGTGGTGCGGGCTGAGGATTTCTTCGCTGCGGCCTTGCTGCCTGATGCGCTGCTGGTGGTCCTTGGTGCTTTTGCCACGCGCTTGCTTGCACGCTTGGTAGCGGTCTTCTTTGCCGACGTGCCCGAGGCTGCCGCTTGGGCAGGCGTGCTGGCAGCCGCCGACGCTCGCTTGGTTGACGCTTTGGTTGCCTTGGACGCGCTACCCGTCCTGGTCGCTTTCTTGGCCGCCTTCTTGGTGGCTTTCTTCACCGGCGTTGCAGCACTGGCACGCGCTTCCGGCGGCCGGCGCGGTGGCGGTTTACGGCCGGGGGTGAGCGCGCGCCAGGCGTGTCCGCCATTCATGGCCAGCAACGCATCGGCAGCCGAGGGGCCGGCGCTGCCGGCGGCGTAGTTGGGGAAGTCGCTCGCCGGTTGCTTCCAGGCATCCAGGATCGGCTGCACGATGCGCCAGGCGCCTTCCACCATGGCTGCGTCCTGGAACAGGCCGGCCTCGCCGTTCATGCAGTCCTGCAGCAGGCGCTCGTAGCCCACCGTGTATTCCTTGGGAAACCAGTCGCGATAACGGAAATCCATGCGCACCGGCGCCAGTGCGACCTGTGCGCCTGGGCGCTTGACGTCGAACTGCAGCGAGATGCCTTCATCCGGCTGGATATGCAGCACCAGCCAGTCGGGGCCGTAGCCGCCGACCTCAGTGCTGCGGAACGGTGCCAGTGGCGCGGGCTTGAAGCGGATCGCGATCTCGGTGGTGCGCTCGCGCAGGCGTTTGCCGGTGCGCAGGTAGAACGGCACGCCGGCCCAACGCCAGGTGTCGACCTGCAACTTCATCGCCACGTAGGTTTCCGTGTCCGAATCGTCCGGCACGGTGTCTTCTTCGCGGTAACCGGGGACGGCGTTGCGATTGACCGCGCCGGAGGCGTATTGCCCGCGTACCACGTCCTCGGGCTTGATCGGGCGTACCGCTTCGATCACTTCCGCACGCCGGCGATGCATGGCCTCGGTGGTGAAGGCGGCCGGCGGCTCCATCGCGATCATCGCCAGCAGCTGGAACAGGTGATTGGGCACCATGTCGCGCAGGCACCCGGTAGGGTCGTAGAAGCGGCCGCGCCCTTCCACGCCGATGGTTTCGGCGGCGGTGATCTGCACATGATCGATGCGGTCGCGGTTCCACACCGGCTCGAACAGGCCATTGGCGAAGCGGAACGCCAGGATGTTCTGCACGGTTTCCTTGCCCAGGAAATGGTCGATGCGGAACACCTGATCCTCGTGCAGCACCTTGGCCACGGTGGCATTGAGCGCGACGGCGCTGGGCAGGTCATGACCGAAGGGTTTTTCCACGATCACGCGGCGCCAGCCCTGGTTCTCGCGCTGCTTGACCAGACCGGCTTCGCCCAGGTTGAGCAGCACCGGCTCGAAGAAGCGCGCGGCGGTGGCCAGATAGAACAGCACATTGCCTTGCGTCCCGTAGCGCTTGTGCAGTTTCTCCAGCACGCCGTCCAGCGCCTGGTAGGCGCCTACATCGGTGAAGTCGCCGCGCAGGTAATGCATGCGCTCGCGCAGCCAGTCCCAGGTGTCGGTGTCGAATTCGTCGGTCTGGAATTCCGCATCGCGGCTGCTGAGCAGCTGCGTCATCGATTGGCCCATGTTGCTGCGCCAGGCGCGCTCGCTGATGTCGCCGTGGTCCATGCCGACGATGGCGAATTGCTCGCCCAACGCACCGGCGCGGCGCAGGTTGTACAGCGCCGGCATCACCAGCCGCCGGGTCAGATCGCCGCGCGCGCCAAATACCACGATGATGCAGGGCGGTGTGGTCTGTTGCTCGTTCATGGATGTGTTTCCTCTTCGCCCATGCGTCCGTGCAGGCGCAGTGCCGCATTGACCAGGGCCACGTGGGAATACCCTTGCGGGAAGTTGCCAAGCATGCGTTTTGCCCGTGGGTCGTACTCTTCCGCGAGCAGGCCCACGTCGTTGCACAGTCCGAGCAGGCGCTCGAGCAATGCGCGCGCTTCGTCGGTACGGCCGACCAGCGCGAAATTTTCCACCAGCCAGAAACTGCAGGCCAGGAAGGTGCCCTCGCCCGCCGGCAGGCCATCGGCGCTGTCGTCGGCGCGATAGCGTTCGACCAATCCGTCGATGGTGAGCTCGCGCGCGATCACATCGGCGGTTGCCGCGATGCGTGGGTCGTCGGCCGGCAGAAAGCCGACGATGGGAATCAGCAGCAGCGATGCGTCCAGGCGGTCCGAGCCATAGCTCTGCACGAAGTGCCCGTCCGGGTGCACGCCCTTCTCCAGCACTTCGGCGCGGATCTCCTCGGCGATGCGGCCCCAGTGCGCGCGTTTTTCCGCAGTGGCATGGGTAATGCCATCGCGGGTGCCGCAATCGAACGCCAGCCAGGCCATCACCTTGGAATGCACGAAGTGGCGGCGCTCGTCGCGGATTTCCCAGATGCCTTCATCGGGTTGGCGCCACAGCGTTTCCAGCGTGTCGAGGATCTTTTCCAGCAGCGAAGCAGAAGAACCATCGTCATCGGACGGCGGCGCCACGCCTTTTTCGCGCGCGTAATGGAAGGCGCCAATCAGCTCGCCGTAGACATCGAGCTGGAACTGATCCACCGCGCCGTTGCCGATGCGCACCGGGCCGGAGTTCTCGTAACCGGGCAACCAGTGCGCCTCCCATTCCTGCAGGCGGCGTTCGCCACCAATGCCGTACAGCGCCTGCAGTTGATCGGGCGAACCGGCGATGGTGCGCTGGACCCAGTCGCGGAACGAGGCAGCTTCGTCGCGATAGCCGGCCTGCAGCAAGGCGATCAGCGTGAACACCGAATCGCGTAGCCAGCAGTAGCGGTAATCCCAGTTACGCGTGCCGCCCAGATGCTCGGGCAACGAGGCGGTGGGCGCGGCCACGATGCCGCCGGTGGGCAGATAACTCAGCCCCTTCAACACCACCAGCGAGCGGCGCACCTGCTCGGTCCACGGGCCGACGTCGGTACAGCGGCGCGCCCAGCCATGCCAGAACGCGGTGGTGCGTTGCAGCGCCTGCTCCGGGTCGATCGCCGGTGGCGTGGGCTGGTGCGAGGCGCCATGGCTGAGCAGGAACCAGGTGCTCTCGCCGTCGCGCAGGGTGAAGTCCGCTTCGGTGCCCATGTCCTCGCCGTGCAGCGTCTGCGGCGAGCGCAGTGCAAGCTGATCGGGGCCGGCGATGGCGCGGATGCCGTCGTCGATGCGCGTCACCCACGGCACCGTGCGGCCGTAGTTGAAGCGGAAGGTCAGGCGCATGTGCATGGGCACTTCGCCCTGCACGCAACGCACGATGCGCACCAGATGCTGATGCACCTCGCCGTCTTCGCTGGCCACCATGAAATCGACCAGCTCCACCGTGCCGGTATCGGTGCTCAGTCGTGTGCACAACACCAGGCTGTCGTCTTCGTAGGCACGTTCGCTGCGGAAGTCCGCTGCGGGCGCCAGTGCCCATTGCCCGTGTTGCTCGTCGCCCAGCAACGAGGCGAAGACCGCATCGGAATCGAAGCGTGGCAGACACAGCCAGTCGATGGTGCCACGGTGGTCGACCAGGGCCGCGCTGTGGCAATTGCCCAGCATGGCGTGGTCCTCGATACGCACGCTCATCGTATGGGCGCTTCCTTCCGGCGAAAGAACATGCAGTCTTGCATGTGCGGTGTCGGGATCAGGTTACGAATACGCCGGCAAGCGCAGCAACGGTGGCACCGTGTGTTCCAGCCGACGGATCAGTGCCGGGTCCATGTAGGCGTAGTCGTCGGGAATCTGCAGCGAGAGCACGCGGCAATGGCGCAGATGCGCGGCGAAGCGTTTGCGCAGCAACTGCAGATGGCGGCGCTCCATCACCAGCACCAGCTCGGCCTCGTGCAGCAGTTCGGGGGTGACCTGTACTTCGGCATCGGCAGCCAGACCGGCCGACTGGGTCTGCACGCCGGGCCAGTCGGCGAACACGCGCTCGGCAGTGGGGCTGCGCAGGCGGTTGCGGCTGCACACGAACAACACCCGCAGCGGTTGCCCGCCGCGCCGGCTCAGCGGCCTTCGCGCAGGAAGCGCGCCATCGACGACACGCCCGGCAGCGCCGGTTCGAACTGGCCGGCCACATCGATGAAGCCGCGCATGATGGCGATCTCGCGCGGGGTGCGGTTGAGCGCATCGCGACGATCGGCGTCGGCACCGGCGCGCAGCAGGCGCTGCACCAGCAGCGGCAGCCCGTGCAGCGCGGCCAGATGCAGCGGGCCGAAGCCACGCTGGTCGGCCACATCCAGCGAGACGTCTTCGTCCAGCAGGCGTTCGACGCCGGCCAGCACCACCTTCTCGTCGCAGGTGGTGCCCGGTTCGGCACGCGCGCCCAGCAGCAGCAGCAACGGGCTGACCCGGCCGCCAGCCAGATGGTCCGGGTCGGCACCGGCCAGCAGCACGGTATCCAGCAGGGCCAGCAGGCGGGTCTTGTCACGCGCGGTGAAGCCGTACAGCGCCGCGCAATGCAGCGGCGCCAGCCCCTGATCGTCGGTGGCATGCACATCGGCTGCTGCGGTGAGCAGGCGCGCCACGATGTCCGGCAGGCCCAGCGCGCAGGCCAGCATCAGCACGGTGACCCCGCCCGGCAGGCGGTGCTCGATCTGTGCGCCGGCCTGCAGCAAGGCGGCCACGATCTCGGTCTGGCGCATGCTCACCGCCGCCGACAACGGGGTGGCGCCGCTGTTGGCTGCGCGCTGCGGATCGGCGCCACGGCCGAGCAGATGCGCCACCACGCCAAGATGGCCGCCACCGGCCGCACGCAGCAGCGCGGTGCAGCCCTGCGCGTCGACGGCATCCACCGGCAGCCCCAGGTCGATCAGGCGACGCACGGCGTCGGTGTCGCCGGTCATCGCCGCGGACGGCACATCGGCCTCGCGCAGCGTGCGGCGCGGCAGCGACCAGATCCGCCAGTCCAGCCAGTCGGCCAGATCGCGGCGGCCGATCGACAACGCCACGCCCAGCGGGGTCTGCCCGTCGGCAGCGCGCGCTTCCGGCGAGGCGCCCTGCTTGACCAGTAATTTCAGCGACGCGTCGCGGCCCAGCGCGGTGGCCAGATGCAGTGCGGTCATGCCATGGCTGTCGCGCGCTTCGCGGTCCACCCCGTGTTCCAGCAGCCACTGCTGCAGGCGCAGCCAGCCCAGCCGCACCGCCAGCGACAACGGTGGGTCGCCCGCCGCCGACGGCGCGAACGGGTCGGCGCCGCGGTCGAGCAATTCAAGCGCGAACTGTTCCAGCCCGCGCGACGCGGCGTCGTGCTGCACGCAGGCACTGAGCAGCCGGGTCAGCCCACCGGCGCCGGCCGGCGACACCCCATGGCGCAGCAGGGCCTGCATGGCCGGCACCGCCTCCACGCCGCGCGAGAGCAGCGCAAACATGGGCACATCGCCGCAGGCATCGCGCACTTCGGCATCGGCGCCGTGGCGCAGCAGCCAGTCGACCGCATCGGCATTGAGCGCCAGGTGCGCGTCGTGCAGCAGGCCGCCGAGTTCTTCCGGGCCGCACAACCGCGCCAGGGCGGTCAGGCCGTCACGCTGGCCGAACTGCAGGCCTTCGCGCAGCAGCACCAATGGCGGGCGATCCGGCAGCACGGTCACACCCGGGGTGTCGCCCGGGGCGTCGCTGACGGCAGCCGGCAGCGGGTAGGCCGGATCGAGCAACTGCACGATCGCCCAGCGCCCGGCTTCGGCCGCCACGTCCACGGCGCGACGGCCATGCACATCGGCCGCGTCGGCCGGCACCTGCAGATCCAGCAGCCGGCGAATCAGCGCCGGCGAGACGCTGTCGGCGGCGCAGGCGAGCATCACCGCATTGCGGCCCTCGCCATCGACGGCCAGCACATCGGCCTTGCGCGCCACCAGGCGTTCGAGCACCGCGCTGCGCGCCTGCCGCGCGGCGTCCAGCAAGGGCGTGCGGCCGAGCAGATCGCGCGCTTCCAGGTTGGCCCCGGCCGAGAGCAGCGCCTCGACGATGTCGCCATGGCCCGCCAGCGCGGCTTCGTGCAGGGCGCTGCGGCGCTGCCGGTCGCGCGCATCCACACGGGCCTTGTGCTTGAGCAGTAGCTGCACACCGGCCGGGTCGTCCTCTTCGGTGCCGGCGGCAGCCAGCAGCACCGGTGCGCCGCCATCCGGTTCGGAATGGGCACCACGCTCCAGCAGGAATTTCGCCAGCCGCCAGTTACCGACCTGGCAGGCCATTGCCAGCGGCGAGTGGCCGTCGTTGTTGAGCGCACCGAGTTCGGCGGCGGCATCGCGCAACAGCGCGGCCACGCCGGGGTCGGAACTGCGTACCGCATGGTGCAACGGGGTGTTGCCGTCGTTGTCGCTGGCGCGCGGGTCGGCGCCATTGGCCAGCAGGGTCATCACCGCATCCGGGCGGCCATGCCAGCTGTCGCGGGTGGCGGCCAGCAGCGGGGTCATGCCGCGGTGCGGCTGGTTGACGTCCACGCGCCGCACGATCAACTCGCGCAGCAGGCGCAGGTCCGGCAGCACCGCCGCCAGTGCCGGCAGGCTGCGTTGGTCGCGCCATTCCGGCAGCGGCATCGCCTGCGGGTCGGCACCGGCCTCCAGCAACTGCAGCGCGCGATCCACCCGGCCGCTGCGCGCGGCCTCGAACAATTCGGGCACCAGCTGATGCTGGGCCACCGGCTCCAGCGGGCGCGGCTCGGCGGCGGCCTCATTGAAGAAATCGGCCGCCTGGCGTGCCACCGGCGCATCGCTGCGGGTCGGTGCGGCGGTGCGTTGCAGCAGCAGGTGGGCGGCCGGCAGCAACGCGGCGGCGGCAATCGCCAGGCCCCAGCGCAGGCTGTCGGACAACCAGCCCGGCCAGGCCAGCGCCACCCCCAGCGTGCACACCGCCAGCACCAGCGCGGCCGCCAGCAGGCCACGCCAGGCATGCAATTCCTGCGTGGCCAGCGCATGCCAGCGCGGCGCCAGCGCACCACCGTCGCGCTCGACCTCGCCCCACAACGGCCAGGTCCGCCACAGGCCCAGCAACGCGGCGCTGATCGCCACGCTCAGCGCCAGCGCCGCGGCCAGGCTGCCGCTGTCGCGCAGGGCGGTCAGCGGCCAGCTGATCAGTGCGGCCAACGCCAGCAGCCCGACGCCCCAGATCGTCAGCAACGGTGGCAGCGTCTGGGCAATGGCACGCGGCTGGGTCGCCAGCGCGCGGCTGCCGCGCGCCCACGACACCGCCAAGGCAAAGGCCGGCTGGGCCAGCCACAGACTCACCGCGGCAATGCCGCCGCCAAACCCGCCCAGCAGGGACAACCCCACACCGGCGGCGCCAGCCAGGGCGGCGGCGCGCACCCGCGCGGCACGCTGCGGCTCAGTCATGGTCGCACTCGCCCGCCAGCACCACCGTCTTGGGTAGCTGCAGATAGAACCCGTGCTTGCCAAGCGCCTCGCGCACGGTGGCCGCATCGGCCTGCGCCAGGCGCCGCTCAGGCGTCAACGCCACCTCCAGCACGAAGGTCAATGGCGCCAGCTGCGTGTGCACGGCAGCGGGAAGACCGGAGAAGTCGTCACGCGTGGCGAGATAGACGAAGGTGTCCTGCTTGCGTTGGCTTTTATAGACGTAGGCGTGCATGCGCGCGTGATCGCGCTCGTAAGAGAGGTGGGCCGCAGGATTGTGTCCCAATTGCGGCGACGGCGAAAGCGCGGCAGCTGCGAAAAATCCCAGCTGCGTCAGCGACATGACCGGCGCGTTCAGTTGCGCCATCGACGGGGCCCAGCCACGCCATCGATATACTGCGAACACTTTTTGCCAGCCAGACCACCGTGAGCCAAGCGCAGCATTCGTCCCAGATGGCCCCGGTCGCCGTCACCGCCTTCACTTCCACCACCGCGCTCGGTGCGGGTCTCGCGGCCCAGGCCGCCGGCCTGCGGGCGCAGCGCAGCGGTCTGCGTCGCAACGATTTCGGGCCGCAACCGCTGCCCTGCTGGATCGGCCGCGTCGACGGCGTGGAAGACGTGGTCCTGCCCGCCGCATTGCAAGGCTGGGACTGCCGCAACAACCGCCTGGCCTGGCTGGCCCTGCAGCAGGATGGCCTGCTGGAGGCGGCGCAGGCCGCCGCGCAGCGCTACGGCGCCGAGCGCGTGGCGGTGATCATCGGCACCTCCACCTCCAGCATCGGTGCCAGCGAAGAGGCCTATACACGGTTGGTGGAAGACGCCGACGGCGCGCGCTTCCCGCCCGATCTGGAGCGCCCGATCGTGCATACGCCGCATTCGCTGGGCGACTTCGTGCAGCACGCCACCGGCCTGCGCGGCCCCAGCGTCACCGTGGCCACCGCCTGTTCGTCCAGCGCCAAGGTGTTTGCGCAGGCAGCGCGGCTGATGGCCGCCGGGGTGATCGACGCGGCCCTGGTCGGTGGCGTGGACACGCTGTGCGGCAGCGTGCTGTTCGGCTTCAACTCGCTGCAGGTGGTGGCGCCGGAGATGTGCCAGCCGTTCGACGCACGCCGGGTCGGGCTGAGCCTGGGCGAGGCCGGCGGTTTTGCGCTGGTCGAACGCACCGAGGCGGCACCGGACGCGGCGCTGTGGCTGTATGGCTATGGCGAATCCAGCGATGCGCACCATATGTCCGCCCCACATCCGCAGGGCCTGGGCGCGCAGCTGGCGATGCGCGGCGCGCTCGAACGTGCCGGGCTGGAGCCGGGCGCGGTGGGCTATCTGAACCTGCACGGCACTGCCACCCCGGCCAACGACAGCGTGGAAGCGGCCGCGGTGGCGGCGATCTTCCCCGATACCCTGCACGCCAGCTCGACCAAGGCCTGGACCGGGCACACCCTGGGCGCGGCCGGCATCGTGGAATCGGTGATCGCACTGCTGGCGCTGCGCGACGACCTGCTACCGGGCACGCTCAACAGCGAGGTGCCCGACCCGGCCTGCGGCCCGCAGATCCGTTTCGACACTGCCCACTCCCGGATCGATTACGCAATGAACAACTCTTTCGGTTTTGGCGGCAACAACTGCTCGCTGCTGTTCGGGCGGGCACGCTGATGCTGACCGCCACCATCGAAGGCATCGGCTTCTGGACCCAGGGCCTGCCCCACTGGGAGGCCGCGCAAGCCTTCGTGCACGGCGGCGCGCTGCAGGACACCCCGGCGCGTCCGGCGCCGCAGCTGCTGGCCGCCAATGAACGCCGCCGCGCACCGGACACGGTGGCGGTGTCGCTGGAAGCCGCGCTGGCCGCCTGCACGGCCGCCGGGCGCGCCCCGACCAGCCTGCCCTCGGTCTTCACTTCCACCCACGGCGATCTGGCCATCACCGATTACATGTGCACCACCCTGGCCAGCGACCCGCTGGCCATCTCGCCGACCAAGTTCCACAACTCGGTGCACAACGCCGCGGCCGGCTACTGGACCATCGGCGCCGGTGCGATGACCCCGACCACCGCGATCAGCGCCAACGCGGCCAGCTTCGCGCAAGGCCTGCTGGAAGCGCTGGTGCAGCTCACCGACGGCGTGGATGCGGTGCTGCTGGCCGGCTACGACGCGCGCTCGGTCGGGCCGCTGGGCCGGATCTCGCCCAGCCAGGGCCTGCTCGGGGGCGCGCTGGTGCTGGGCCGTGCCGGCCAGGCCGGCAAGCCGCAACTGCAGGCGCGGCTGGACGACGGCGTGCCCTCGCCGGCCGAGGGACCGTTGTCGCGGCATGTCGCCGGCAACGCAATGGCGCCGATGCTGCCGCTGTTCGAGCTGTTGGCCGGCGCTGGCAAGGCCGTGGCACTGCATGCCGGCCCTGGCCGCGTGCTGCATGTGGAGCTGCAACGATGAGCCGGGTACCCCTGAGCCGCGAGGACACCGCCATCCTGGTGCCGGCCCTGAACGAGGCATTGCGCATCCGCGAAGTGGTCACCGATGCGCTGACCTATTGCGCGCATGTGATCGTGATCGACGACGGCTCCGACGACGGCACGGCCGATTGCATCGCCGACCTGCCGGTCATCCTGATCCGCCACCCGCAGCGCAGGGGCAAGGGCGCCGCGCTCCGCAGCGGGTTTGCACGCGCCCAGCAGATGGGCATGCGTGCAGTGATGACCATGGACGGCGACGGCCAGCACAAGGCCGCCGACTTCCCGCGCCTGCTGGCGGCGGCCAACCGCCATCCCGGCTGCGTGATCGTCGGTGCACGCATGCGCAAGCGCGCCACCCAGCCCACGATCCGCCGGATCGGCAACGACTTCGGCGACTGGGGCATCGCCTGGGCCTGCGGCTTCCAGCTGGTGGACAGCCAGAGCGGGCAGCGGCTCTACCCGGCCTCGGTGTTCACCC
Organism: Xanthomonas sp. NCPPB 1068; assembly: GCF_041479385.2. Lineage (NCBI taxonomy): Bacteria > Pseudomonadati > Pseudomonadota > Gammaproteobacteria > Lysobacterales > Lysobacteraceae > Xanthomonas > Xanthomonas sp. NCPPB 1068. The sequence continues at coordinate 4,550,029 of NZ_CM192986.1, forward strand.
TGCCCGACGTGCCCGGCGAAGGCTTCGTGTTCGAAGCGCAGTTGCTGATCTCGGCCGCGCGCCAGGCCGGTGCGCGCGTGGTCGCGGTGCCGATCGAAACCCGCTACGCCGGCAGTGCGCCCGGCACCTTCCGCAAGAGCCACTTCCGGCTGGTGCGCGACCTGTGGGAAATCACCTCGCACGTGGTCGTCCAGGCCTGGACGTATGGGCACATCTGGCGCGAATACCGCAACGTGCGCGCCAACCCGGTGATCGTTGACGATGCCGACGGCGAATTTGCTACTGTGCCGGCGGTCACCAAGAGCAACCCGTCCCCATGAATGCACAGCGTACCGATGTCGTCATTACCGGTGGTGGACTGGCCGGCCTGAGCCTGGCCCTGCAACTGAAGCAACGCGATCCGGAGCTGGCGATCACCGTGCTGGAGCGCCGCGCGCACCCGGTGCGCGAGGCCGCCTTCAAGGTCGGCGAATCCACGGTGGAAATCGGCGCGCATTATTTCGCCGATGTGCTGGGCCTGCGCGAGCATCTTGAGACGGAGCAGATCCGCAAGTTCGGCTTCCGCTTCTTTTTCTCCGACAAGCGCGACGACATCGACCGCTGCACCGAACTGGGCGTGAGCAAGATCCTGCCGACACCCTCGTGGCAGATCGACCGTGGCCGCTTCGAGAATTTCCTCGGCGAGCGCGCCCGCGCGCAGGGCATCACCTTTCTCGACAGCTGCAGCGTCAAGGGCGTTGAATTGTCCGGGGACGAGGCCGATCACGCGGTGCGTTACGAACAGGCGGGCGTGCAGACGACGCTGAGCGCGCGCTGGGTGGTGGATGCCAGCGGACGCGCCGGCCTGCTCAAGCGCAAGCTCGGCCTGGCACAGGACAACGCGCACAACGCCAACGCCGTGTGGTGGCGCGTGGAAGGGCTGATCGACCCGAATGGCTGGTCGCAGGACAGCAGCTGGTTGCAGCGCTGCACCCCGCCCGATCGCTGGCGCTCGACCAATCACATGTGCGGGCCGGGCTACTGGTTCTGGCTGATCCCGCTGTCCTCGGGCGCGCATTCGCTGGGCATCGTCTGCGATGCGGACATGCATCCGCTGGAGACGATGAACACCCACGACAAAGCCATGGACTGGCTGCGCCTGCATCAACCGCAGGTGGCCGCCACACTCGACAAGGCCGATTATCGGCTGCAGGACTTCCTGTTCCTGCGCAAGTTCTCCTACGGTTGCAAGCAGGTGTTTTCATCGCAGCGGTGGGCGCTCACCGGCGAGGCCGGGTTGTTCCTGGACCCGTTCTATTCGCCCGGCAGCGACTTCATCGCCATCTCCAACACCTACATCTGCGAACTGATCGGCCGCGATCGCGCCGGCAAGTCGCTCAGCCCGTATGTGGAGCTGTACCAGCAACTGTATTTCTCGTTCTACGAAAACACCCTGACCCTGTATCAGGACCAGTACGCACTGTTCGGCGACGAGCAGGTCATGCCGGTCAAGGTGATCTGGGATTACACCTACTACTGGTCGCTGCTGGCGCCGCTGTTTTGCGCCGGGCGCATCGCCGACCTGAGTCTGCTCTCGCGCATGAAGGCAGATTTCCTTTACGCGCGCGACATGAATCTGGCCATGCAACGCGTGCTGCACGACTGGGGCGTGCGCAATACCGAACAGGGCATCACCGGCGGCGAAGGACGCCTGCTGGATCAGTACCTGATCGGCTGGTTCAACGAACTCAATGGCGCGTTGAACGACACCCTGGACGACGACGCATTCGTCGCACGCATCCACGCCAACGTGGCGCAGATGGCAGTGCTGGCCCGCGAGATCCTGCAGCAGGCACGCCAGCGCCACCCGGACCTGCCCGACCACGGCCTGGATGCGCTGACCGCCAATGCCAGCGGCGCGCCGATCCTGACGGCCACGTGGTACGCCGACGCGGCGTGAGCTTGAGCGAGCGCGTCGATACGCGATGAGTTGTGGCGGACGTTGCGTGCGAGACGCCCGCCAGACAGTTAGGCGGCTGCTTTATTAAAAGCCCTGCGGACCGACCATCTCGACTGGTCCTTGCCCGCCCACCGTCGCGGGACCTTGAGCGGCATGGATGCCGCGCCAGAGCCTACAAGGACGTACTTGCGGCGTGTCCTGCGATGGTGGGCGGGCAAGGACCCTGCAGCAGAGGCGCAGACCATCCGCTCTGCGCCTGATCTGTCGGGATCGAGCAATCAGGTCGAGATGCCTGCACTGCGCGTATCGCGATCACTTGGCTCTTGAAGTCTGGTCGAGGGCGCGGCGCCCTCACCGATTGCGGGACACGCCGTGAATCCGTCCGTGGAGGCTCGGTGGCGGCATCCATGCCGCCACACGGTCCCGCAATCGGTGAGGACACCACGCCAGACGGTTGGTTGGTGGGTTTGTTGAAAAACGAAGATGCCACGTCGCCAGCTTGCAGGCTGCTTGAAACCTGTGCGCACCGACCATCCTCACTGGCCTTGTCCGTCCACCGTCGTAGGACCCGTGGCGGCATGGATGTCGCCACGGAGCTACATGGACGTACTTGCAGCGTGTCCTGCGATGGTGGGCAAGCGCCAAGCGCCTGCGTTTTGCCAGCCGCCCTCAGCCCATCCCACCATTGACGCCAATGACCTGGCCATTGATGTAACCGGCAGATTCCGAACACAGGAAGGCGACCAGCGCGGCGACTTCGTCGGGTTTGCCCACGCGCCCGGCGGGTACCAATTGCTTGATCACCTCCGGCGCAAAACTTTCGCCGACCATCTCGCTTTCGATCACGCCAGGCGCGACGACATTGACCGCGATTCCGCGGCTGGCCATCTCGCGCGACAACGATTTGGTCGCGCCATGCAAGGCCGCCTTGGCGGCGGCGTAGTTGGTCTGCCCGCGATTGCCCAGCACCGCCGCCACCGACGACACACTGACGATGCGGCCCCAGCGCGTGCGCGCCATCGGCAGCAGCAACGGTTGGGTGACGTTGAAGAACCCGTGCAGCGAGACATCGATGACGCGATGCCACTGCTGTGCATTCATGCCCGCCATCGGTGCGTCGTCATGGATGCCGGCGTTGTTGACCACGATCTGGATCGGCCCGGCTTCCAGCAACTGCTCCAGCGCCGCACCGCTGGCCTGCGCATCGGCCACATCGAACGCCACCGCCTCCGCGTGGCCCCCGTCGGCCACGATGGCGGCCACCACGGCTTCTGCGCGCGCAAGATTGCGATTGGCATGCACGATGACGTGCCGCCCCTGCGCCGCCAGCTGGCGGCAGATCGCACCGCCAAGATCGCCGCTGCCACCGGTCACCAATGCACGACGCTGCGGAATGGATGTGCTCATGACAGTCCCGATAAAGCCGCGTAAAGACGGCGGAAAGAGCCTCATCCTAACGACTGGCAGCAGGCGCAGGAATAGAGCGCCCGCATCGATCGCCCACATCCGGTAGGAGCGCGCTCGCGCGCGATGGGGCTTTCGCGGTGATGCTTCATCGCGCGCAAGCGCGCTCCTACAGGGCCTGTGCAGCGCCCAGCATCACCGTGGCACGCCCATCGGCAAGCAATTGCGCGCCGTGGGTCAGGCGAAAACTGTATTGCTGACTGTCCTCGCCCTGCATCAGCACCTGTGCTTCGCAGTCGATCGCATCCGGCAGCGTGTCCAGATACGTCACATGCAGCTCAACGCCACGCAGCGCCACCAACATGCCCGGGCGTACCGGCTTGCCGGATGCACGGCCCAGCAGGCCACCATGCACAGCCATGGCCTGCGCGCCGTATTCGCATAGATGCAGCGCGCGCAAGCGCCCGTTGGAACGCAATGGATGCGTGTCGCTGCGATGCGCATGACTGCGCAGCACGACGCGCTGCGCGTCCCATTGGACCAGCTCTTCCCACAAGCACATGCTGCCCTGGTGCGGAATCAAGGCGGCAATTGCGTCACGTCCCTGCATGCGGCTCTCCATCGCGCCTGCGCTCCAGTGCCGGCTCACGCGAGACCAGCAGCGCGAGAATGAAATTGAACATTACGCCCAGCGCCACGGTAGTGCCGATCGCGCGCAGTACCGGGATGCTCGATGCCGCCAGCAGTGCAAACACCAGCAGCGTCATCAGGCTGCACACGATCAAGGCATGCAACGTGCGCAGCTGGTCGGCATGATCGTCGCCGGCATGATCGAAGAACAGCGCGTAATCCAGCCCCAGGCCGGCGGCCAGGATCAGCGCGATCAGATGGAACAGGTTGAGCTCCACACCGGTGCCACGCAGGATCGCCAGGATCAGCACCGTGGTCAGCGCCATCGGCAACAGCACCCGCACGATGCGGCGCGGACTGCGCAGTGCAATGGCCACGGTAACCGCCAGCAACAGCGCTGCCAGTACCAGGGCGCCCAGCACGCGGCCACGGTAGGCCGCCACCAGCGATTCGGAGGCGTCCTTCAGATCCAGCAACTGCGCGCCGCTGCCTTGCAAGGCGATGGCCAGCACCGATGGATCGCGCAGGCCCGTCAGCGACACCAGGGCGGTGCTGCGATCGCCACGGCCCAACAGCAACCCGCCGACCGAGGTGGCCAGCGGCGAGCCGGCCAGATCCTTCGGCAATAGCGGTGCGGCGCGCTTGGCGGCGTCCAGGTCCTGCAGGAACGGCGCAAACGCATCGCCGCGGAATGGCGTGGTGGCGACGGCCCGCTCGGTCAATGCGCGTGCCTGCGCGGCATCGGGCAACGCGGCCTGACGCGCATGCTGGGTCTTGGCGCTGGGCAGATAGCGTGCCGCCATGTCGTAACCGATCAGCGCACCATCGCGCACCAGCGCATCCAGGCGCGGGCGCAACTGCTCGCTGGCCTGCAACGCGGCCTCATCGCTGGCTGCCGGCAGCGCCAGTACGTAACGCACATCGGGGGCGCCCAGTTCCTGACGCAACCGGGTGTCCTGGGCCAGGGCCTTGGGCGGCACCGGGGTGAGCTTGGACAGATCGTTCTGCCAGAACTGCCCCGGTGCGAAGGCGATCACCGCGATGCCGATCACCGCGATCGCCGCCAGGCTGAGGCGTGGGCGCGGCAGCCGCGCGATGCCACGCCACAGCAGCGCCAGCATGCGCGAGTCGGCGTAGTCGCGCGGCGCCGGGTCGATCAACCACGGCAGCAACCAGCGTGTGGTGATGGCGGCAGTCGCCAGCCCGGCGATGGTGAATACCGCCAGCTGCCGCAGGCCATCCACGCCGGAAAACAGGAAGGTCACATAGGCAATGCAGGTCGACACCACGCCGGTAGCCAGCGTGGGCCACAGATGGCGCGCGTTGTCGCGCGGATCCAGGCCGGGCCGCTGATGACTGAACAGGTGAATCGGGTAGTCCTGCACCACGCCGATCAGGGTGAACCCGAAGGCCACGGTGATGCCATGCACGCCGTCGAACAGCAGCGCTACGGCACTCAGACCAGCCAGCCCGGCACTGGCCAACGGCAACACGCCCAGCACCGGAATCTTCCAGCTGCGGTAGGCGATCAACAGCAACAGCACCAGGCCCGCCGTGTCCAGCGTGCCGATCCACTGCGACTCGCCTTGCGTGCGTGCGGTGATCTCCACTGCGAACGCGCCCGGCCCGGTGAGGGTCAGCCGCGTGGCAGTGCCCTTGCTGACCTTGGCAAACGCCGCCTGCACCGCGTCGTAGGCCAGTTGCTGGCCGGTGGGATCGAACCCGGCCGCGCGCGTCTGCACCAGCAGCAAGGCCGAGCTGCCGGCCCGGTCGAACCACACCTCGTTACGCGTCTGCGGCGCGGCTGCCGGCTGCAGGGTTTCGGCCAGATGCAGCACTTCCAGCGTGGGGTCGCGCGGCAGCAGCGGCTCCACCAATGCCGCTGCCGGTGAACCCAGATCCTGCACGCGCGCCTGCAACGCCGCCTGCAGGCTCGATGCATCCAACGGTGCCTGGTCGAAGCTGTCGCTGAGCAGATACCGATAGGGCAGCAACCGTTCGGGAATCGCATCCAGGCCGGCAGTGCCGCCATTGGCGACCAACTCGAACAACGCCGGCTGCGCGACCAATGTCTCGCGTAGCTGCTGCGATTGCGTCGCCAGCGTGTCCGGGTCGCTGTTGGACAACGCCATCAGCAGCAGCCGCGAGCCCGGGCCTTCGCCCAGTTCTTCGATCAGCAGTTTCTGCGCCGGCGTGCGCGGGGCGGGCATGAACTTGCGCAGGTCGCCGGTGACCTTGAGCGTCTCGCTCAACCAGAATCCGGCCACCACCAGCAACGCCAGCCACAGCAGCGCCAGGCCGATGCGGCGGTTTGCGTTCAACTTAAACGCCATGGTGTGCGTGTCCTGCTGCAGCGGCCACACGTCCACCGGCCGCGCGCGCGGCATGCGAGGTCATCGGCAGCACACGCTTGCCGAAGGTGGAGGGTGTGATCTCTCTGCAGACGACCGGCGCAACCCTCGCGCGCGCGGTCACGCGCCCGAACCATGGCACAGCGTGGTCAGCGCGGCGGCATCGGTCACGCTGGCCGCCTCGCGCGCCGCACCAGCCAGCAGCGTGCGCTGCACGTCGCCCTTGGCCGGCACGCTTTCGATACACCGCAGCTCGTCGTTGCGCCCGTACAGACGCAATTCGCGCACCTGCTTGGCAACGGCGGCGTCCCTGGGCTGCAGCGTCAATGCCCAGGCGTGGGGTCGGCCTTGTCCGCTGACGCGGTACTGCTGTTCCAGCAGTGCACGGTCGCCGGCCAGCAACGCGCCGAAGCCGGATTTCAATCCAGCCAGCTCAGGCACGCGGCTCAACGAAAAACGTCGCGGCGGTTTGCCTTCGCGTTCCAGCACGCCTTCGTCGCCCTGCAAGGTGGTGGTCTCGCGGTACGGCGCGCTGACTTCGCGCACCAGCGTCTGCGCATCCGGGCGACGGTAGTGGCCCTGCACGCGCAAGGGCGTCTTCAGCAGGGCCGAGCCACGCAGTTCGACGAATTCGGTGCTGACCGGTGCGGGGCGTGCCAGGCGCTGCAGCACCTGGCCGACGTCCAGCGTCTCAGGCGGTGCGGCGCATAGCGGTGCGGCGCTGAACAGCAGTATCAGCATCCACGGCAGGGTGCGGCACATCGGCATGGTGGGTGTTCCAGAAATCGTAGAAGTTGAACCAGTTGTACGGCGCGTAGCGTGTGTAATGTTCCAGCCTGGCGGCGTAATCGCGCATGAGTACCGCCAGCACCGGGGCGCGCTGACGACGCGGCACGTCCAGGCCTTCGCTGAAGGTCTCGAAGGCCAGCTCGTAATGATTGCCGCCGCGATACAGGCCGAATGCCAGCACCACCGGCACCTTGAGCGCGGCGGCGATCAGCCAAGGCGAGGTCGGGAACATCGCGTTGCGGCCCAGGAACATCGCCGGCAACGCGGGGTCGCCTTCGCGCGGGCGATCGATCAGCAGCGCCACCAGCGCACCGGCATCGGTGGCTTCCTTGATCGCCATGACGATCGAGGTCGCATCCATGCCGGCGTCGATGATGTTGGCGGCCAGCTGCGGGTTGAGCGCGCCCAGCAGGTCGGTCATGGCGCGGTTGTGCGCCTTGTCCAGCACGACCTTGACCTGCACGTCGGGGCGCTCGGTGGCCAGCACACGCAGCGCATCGAAGCTGCCCAGGTGCGAACCGAAGATCAGCACGCCGCGGCCGCGATCCATCTGCGTGTGCAACTGATCCAGCCCGGTGATGTCGACGCGGAAGCGCTGCATCTGCCCGCACAGCATGTAGACGCGATCCAGGATGGTGGAGGCGAAGGTGTGGATATGCCGCGCCACGTCGCGCAGCGTTGCCTTCCGCCCCAGCACCCGCGCCAGATAGGCACGCGAGGCGGCGCGCTCGGGCGCACGCACCAGCAGGAAGTACAGCGTGATCGGATACAGCAGCGCGCGCCCCACGGCGCGCCCGGCATGCCGTGCAATGCCGCGGATCAGCCACAACGCAAAGCGCCCGCCGCCTTCCGGACGCTGCTTCCAGTGCTTGCTCATCCCGCCGCCTCCGCCACCAGCTCGCCGCTGACCAGCAGTGTCTGCTCACGCTGCACGCGAAAGCGCCAGCGCGGGCCATCGCCTTCCAGCGTGACCGAGGCGGTCTGCCCGGGCAGCAAGGGCTGCACGAACTTCACCTGCGGCAGGCGCGCGGCTGCGCGCGGACCATGCAGCGCTTCCACCGCCTGCAGCACATGGTCGAGCACGACCACGCCGGGTACCACGGGGCGGCCCGGGAAATGCCCGGGCAGGCAGGGATGATCATGCGGCACGACGAAATCCATAAGCGCAGAACTCAGATCCTGGGTTGAAGCATTGCAGCCACGGCCTTGTGTGCCTGCTCGGTCAATTGTTGGCGGTCCGGCGCATCCGGCCCGGTCACTGCGATCGGCGCACCGATCCGTACGCGAATGATGCCGGGGCGCACCCTGAACAGACCATCGACCGGCAATACCTTGCCGCAGCCGTCCAGCGCCACCGGAACCACCTGCACGCCAGCATCGATAGCGGCCTGCAGTAGCCCGGCCTTGAATGGCAATAATGCGCCGCTGCGGCTGCGCGTGCCTTCCGGAAACAGACACAACTGTTTGCCCTCGCGCAGCAGCGCGGCGGCCTGACGGCGCACCAGCGCGCCGGCCCGGCGGCTGTCGCGGTCCAGAAACAGCATGCCGGTGGCGCGCGCATACCAGTTCACGAACGGCACCTTGAGCATTTCTTCCTTGAGCAAGAAGCGCAGCGGCACCGGCAGCGCGTAGAACAGCGCGCAAATGTCGATGATCGACTGGTGGTTGCTCACGAACAGATAGTTCTTGGACCAATCGACCTGCTCGCGCCCTTCCACGACGACGGTGGCGCCCGCGCCGCGGAACAGCACCGGCGCCCACATCCAGGCGCCCATGCGCAGCAGGCGGTCGGCGTCGCGCGTGATCGCCAGCAGCACCAGGGCATAGACGATGCCGCCAGCGGTAAACGTCAGCGTAAAGGCCAGTTGCAACAGGTTGAACACGGCCCACGCCAGGCGCGACGGCATCCTTGCCAACGGCATCTTTGTCTTGTCCCCGAAAATATGCACGTACGTCGCTGCCCCTGGCCACGCACTCAGCGCAGCAGATCGCGCCAGAAGTCCGGCCCGAGCCGCGCCATCTGGCGCAAGAAGTCTGGCAGATTACGATAGGGACGCTGTGGAAACCAGCGGCCGCGCAATAGATATTCCCCTACGAAGAACCCGCCAACCACGCCGTAGGCGAGCAGATTGGCGAACAGCGAGGCGCGCGCGTCGCTGATCGGCAGCGGCGAGGCGTAGCCCAGCTGCGCCAGCACGCCGCTGGGCTCGGCGCACAGGCCCAGCACCAGGTTGACCAGGGTCAGCGCGCACAGCAGCAGCGCCCAGGCCAGGGTGAGACGACGCGTGTAGCGGTATTGCTCCGGCGTGATCGGCATGCCGGCCTGGCGATACAGCCCTTCGACAATGCGCGTGATCAAGGGCGTGCGCCCACGGCGCAGGCTGCGGCCGAAGAACCAGGCGATCCAGCCGGTGAACACCACCGGCGGCGCGGCCAGCAGCAACATCGCATACGGGGAGTGCCACAGTGCGCTCAGGGCCAGCAACGTCAGCACCGCCAGCGCCCAGGCCCAGGCCCGGCGCGCCACCATCGGTTCGATCAACACCATCAGCACCAGCAAACCACCGGCGATGACGGCCAGCTCAGGGCGGTGGGTGGCGTTGGCCCAGTGCGCCAGCGGCGAGTACGCCACCGCCAGCAACACGCCCAGCCCGAGCACCCACGGCGGGGCGTCGCCGGGCGCTAGATCAGACGGTCTTGTTGGCTTCGACATGCGCCGACAATGCGCGCAGCGACGCGAAGATGCGACGGTTCTCGTCGTTGTCCGAGCGCAGCTGGAAGCCGTAGCGCTTGCTGATCGCCAGCGCCAGTTCCAGCGCGTCGATCGAATCAAGCCCCAGCCCGGTATTGAACAGCGGCGCCTCCGGATCGATGTCGGCGGGTTGGACGTCTTCCAGGTTCAGGCTTTCGACCAGGAGTTCGGCCAGTTCACGTTCGGCAGCGGTTTGCGAGGACATCCAGAAGTTCCAGGGTGAGGGTCGGGCAAAAGTCGGCGCAGGCAGGCGACGGCGCGCGGCCATCGGCGGGGCGGGCGGCGCATCGCCTCGTCAGTGTACGTGGTCGTACCTGTCGATTCCGAGCGCCCGGCCCGCGTCGCATCCGGCGATCGCGCTGTCCTTGCATGGTCCTGAGTGGGTGCAGCATGGGCCCGCATCAGTGTCCGGGCCGCCGGTCAGGCTATCATGACTGCTTGACGCTCGCCCGCTGCAGGTTCGTTCCAGGATGACTTCCACTGTTGTTCGCCCCACCCCGACCGCCATGCCGGCAGCCGGGCCGGCCCCCGGACCGGAGTGTCCGGATGTCCTGATCGTTGGCGGCGGACCGGCCGGCTGTGCGGCAGCGATCATACTGGCCGAGCTCGGCTGGGCGGTGACCGTGCTCGAAAAAGCGCAGCATCCGCGCTTTCATATCGGCGAATCGCTGCTGCCGATGAACATGCCGATCCTCGAACGGCTGGGCGTGCTGGAACAGGTGCGTCAGATCGGCGTGCTCAAGCGCGGCGCGGATTTCCCCAATGACGCCGGCGGCTACAACACGTTTCGGTTTTCGCACGCGCTCGATGCCAAGGCCGACTTCGCCTTCCAGGTCCCGCGCGCGCAGTTCGACCAGGTCCTGTTCAACCGCGCACGCGCGGTGGGCGTGGATGCGCGTGAGCAGGTCCTCGTCGAACAGGTGAACCTGGACGGCGAACAACCGGCGCTGCAGGCACGCAGCGCCGACGGCCAGCGCCTGCAGTTCCGCCCGCGTTACCTGCTCGATGCCAGCGGCCGCGACACCTTCCTGGGCAACCGGCTCAAGCTCAAGCGCGCCAATGCCAAACATCAATCCGCAGCGCTGTTCAGCCATTTCCGCGGCGTCGCCCGGCGGCCGGGCGAGGATGCCGGCAATATCAGCATCTATCGGCACGCGCATGGCTGGATGTGGCTGATTCCGCTGCCCGACGACATCATGAGCGTGGGCGCGGTCTGCTATCCGGAGTACATGAAGACCCGTCAGGGCGACAGCGAAGGATTTCTGATGCGCACGCTGGCGCTCAACCCCGAAGTTGCCGCGCGCATGGCCGGTGCGCAGCGGGTGGCGCCGGTGCATGCCACCGGCAACTACGCCTACGAATGCACGCGCATGGCCGGGCCGCGCTGGCTGATGCTGGGCGATGCCTATACCTTCGTCGACCCGATGTTTTCCTCCGGCGTCTTCCTGGCCATGCACAGCGCCGAACGCGGCGCGGCGATGGTGGATGCCGCACTGCGCGCGCCGCAGCAGGAGGCCAAGCTGCAGCGCAGGCTGCAGCGTGAACTGGACCGCGGCATCGACGAATTCAAATGGTTCATCTACCGCTTCACCTCGCCGACGATGCGTGCACTGTTCGCGCAGCCGCAGAACACCTGGCAGCTGGAACAGGCGGTGGTGGCGATGCTGGCCGGCGACGTGTTCGACAGCCCCAAGGTCCGCTTGCGCCTGCGTGCGTTCCGCGCCATCTATGCGCTCACCACACTGTCGATGATGCCGCGCGCCTGGCACTCGTGGCGCCTGCGACGGCGCCAGGCCAAGCTCGGTTTCGACGGCGACACCTTGCAACGAGACCCTCAATGACCGCTTCCCCGGCCCAGACCGCGCAGCCGCTGCGCCATCCCCGCCTGCAGGTCGATTATGTCGACCAGACCGACCCGAGTGCGCTGCTGGCCGACCCGCGGGTGCTGGCGGTGTTCGGATTCGGCAACGCGGCGCCTGGCCTGGACGACCCGCGCTATCTGCGCGTGCCGCTGCAGCCGTACCGGGCCGACGTGCTGGAAGTGTGGCGGACCGATGCGCCGGTGCGCAGTGGCCGTAACGGCAACATCGCCTGGTCCAGCGATGGGCATCTGCAGTTCGGCGTAATCGAGATCGACGAGCAGGATGTCGACATCGAAGAGGCCGCCGCCAAGGCATATGCGGAAATGACCGCGTTCGTCAGCGGCAGCGCGACACCGCGCCTGCTGCGCATCTGGAACTACCTGGATGCGATCACGCTTGGCAGTGGCGACCGCGAGCGCTATCGCCAGTTCTGCGTGGGCCGCGCGCGGGGGCTGGGAGCGTTCGACACCGCGCAGTTGCCCGCTGCCACGGCGGTGGGCCGCTGCGATGCCGAGCGCATCATCCAGATCTACTGGCTGGCCGCCGCCGATGCCGGCACCCCGCTGGAAAACCCGCGCCAGGTCAGCGCCTACCACTACCCGCGCCAATACGGCCCGCAGCCACCGAGCTTCGCGCGCGCCATGCTGCCGCCACCCGGCAGCGACATGCCCCTGCTGCTGTCAGGCACGGCCGCGGTGGTCGGCCATGCCTCGATGCATACCGGCCAATTGCTGGCGCAGCTGGAAGAGACCTTTGCCAATTTCGATGCCCTGCTCGGCGCCGCGCGTCAGCACGCGCCCGCGTTGCCCGCGCAGTTCGGCGCCGGCACCCGCCTGAAGGTCTATGTGCGCGAGCAGGACGATCTGCCCAAGGTCGCCCAGGCCCTGGACGCACGCTTCGGCAACGCGGTCCCGCGCCTGCTGCTGCACGCGGTGATCTGCCGCGACGAGCTGGCAGTGGAAATCGATGGGGTGCACGGGTAGGTAAACCACGCCCGCCGCAGATCCCGTCTACGGCGCCCGACTGCCAAGGATGAGCGGCAGGCAGCGTTTGCCGGCTGCACACGCGCGTCTGCAACGCTCAGCCGTTGAGCAAGCCCAGCACGGTATCGCGCGGCAGTTTGCCGGTCTCGTTGCGTGGCAGGACGGCAAGCTTGCGCAGGCGGCGCGGCAGGAACACCGGGTCGACGCTGACGCGCAGTGCGGCCAGCACCTGGGCTTCGTCCAGGGTGGGGGCGACCACCAGCGCGGCGATGCGGCCCACCGCCTGGCCGGCATCCGGGGCCAGTTGCACGATGGTGCCGTCGACCACGCCGGGGATGGCGAGCAGGCGGCGGGTGAGATCGGCCAGCGAGGCGCGTTTGCCGGCAATCTCCAGCAAGTCGGCCTGGCGCCCGCGCACCTGGAAGGTGCCATCACTGGCCACGTCCATCATGTCGGCCAGCATCACCGGGGTGGCCAGATGCGGTGCATGCACCAGGGTGCCCGCGGCCTGGGCCTGAAGACGCACGCCGGGCAGCGGTGTCCATGCCGCTTCCAGTGCGGTGCGGCGCACGGCGAACACGCAGGTTTCGGTGGAGCCGAACATCTCGCGGACTTCTCCGCCAAAGCGCGCCTCGGCGGCGGCGGCAATGTCCTGGGTCAGTGGCGCGGTGGCCGACACGATGCCCGCCAGCGGTGGCAGCGCCACGCCCGATTCCACCAATGCACGCAGGTGCACCGGCGTGGTCACCAGCACGCGCGGCGCGGGAATCTCTGAAAGCGCGCGCGCCACATCGTCGGGGAAGAACGGCCGGCCGGCATGCACCGCCAGCTCGGTCACCATCGGCAGCAGCACCGACAGCTCCATGCCGTACATGTGCTGCGGCGGCACCGTGGCCACCACGTGCGGCACCGCGTCGGTCCCGGCCCACAGGCTTTGCAGAGCAACCAGATCCTGCCGCGTACTGGTCAGGAAGCTGCCCCAGGTCTTGGGATTGGGCTGCGGGCTGCCGGTGCTGCCGGAGGTGAAGCCGATCGCCACCAGGGCGTCGTCGGCCAGCTGCGGTACCGCGCCATCGGCCTGCGGCAGCTCGGCCGGCAGCTGCCAATACCGCGGCGGCGCCAGCTCCAGCGCCAGATCGCCCAGACAGTACGCATCGGCGTGACGGGCCTGCACTTCGCCGACCACGGCCGGCGCGCGCGAGGATGGCAGCAGCGACACCTGCCCACGCAGCGCGCAGGCGTAGAACGCGACCATGAAGCGGTACCGGTCTTCGCACAGGTTTACCGCGTGCTGGCCGTCGGGCAGCTGCTGCGCCAGGCCGTGCACGTGCGCGATGAACGTCGCCAGGTCGACCGACTGCCCCGCGCGCCACGCCAGCGGCCGGTCAGGCGCGCCGACGGCCATCGGGTGGAAAACGGCAGAAGAAGGCAGGCTGGACATGTGCACCGACAATCGCAAAAGCGCGCTAGCTTGGCGGCCACCCGCGCTGCTGGCAAGTCGGGAGGTTTCCGGCAGTGGGACGCGGCCACACCCGGCGGAACAGCTGTCAGATGCGTGCTGCCGGCAAGGCCCAGGACCACAACCGGGGCTGCCGCCGTGATGCGCGCTGGCTGCAACCAGCGACGCCGCACCTCACGCAAGTGCGGTGCCGGTCGGCGCATCCGATGGGGCATCTTTACCGACCACCCGCTCACCTGACGGCTGCCGCCTGAAGCACTGGCCACGCGCATTGACCCGACCGCCAGCGGCCGTTTTGCATCGGTTACCCGTGCACCGCGCCACCGCTGCTGCAACGCGATCGGCGCGAACAGGCATCGCTACGCGACACGCCCACGCCGCTTTCTGCCGCTGGACACCAGCGTCGTGCATGGCCGCGCCGCTTACGCGCAAACGCGCGTGCAGTGTTCGAACGCAACCGCCGCGCCGCGCCAGCCGGCCGCAGCGCCAACGCGACGCCGCATAGCCTCGATCGAGCGTAGTGCCGCACAGGCAAGCACGCGCGCCCGGCAGACTGAAGCGTTTAGCCCGATCCCGGTACCGCAATCGACGGGCACACAGCGACGTCGTGGCATCGCATTGCACTGCCCACGATCGCCGCATCGATCATCGCCGTGTGCCGCCGCGCAACAGTCCCGCTCGTCATCCCAGCCCGAGGCGTGGCACCGCCCACGCATGACCTGTGGCCCAAGCGTGCCGCAGAGGCAAACTGCTAGGCTTGCCCGCTCTTCCGTTGCGCCCGTTGTTATCGATGCCCAGACTGTTGCCGTTGACCCTTCTGCTGCTGGCCGCGACCGCGCATGCGCAGTCCGCCGCACCGCTCACCATCGAACAGGTCATGGCCGACCCGGACTGGATCGGGCCGTCGGTCGATCAGGCCTGGTGGCAATGGGACGGCAAACAGGTGCAATACCTGCTCAAGCGCGACGGCAGCCCGGTACGCGACACCTATCGCCAGAGCATCGGCGGCAGCACTGCCGAACGTGTGGCCGACACCGCCCGCGCCGGCCTGGATGCGGCCAACCCCAGTTACGACGCAACCCGTCAGCGCATGCTGTTCGCACGCAATGGCGACATCTTCTTGCGTGACCTGCGCTCGGGCGCACTGACGCAGCTGACCCGCAGCAACGAGCTCGAATCGCGTCCGCAGTTCGCCAGCGATGGCGGCGCGATCTGGCGCGCGGGCAACAACTGGTACCACTGGCGTGCCGACGGCGGCACTGCACAGGTGGCCGTGGTCAAGGCCGAGCGCGACCCCAACGCCGCACCCAAGGCCGACGTGCTGCGGGAACAGCAACTGGCCACGCTCGCCACGCTGCGTCGTGACCGCGAGCAGCGCGACGCCTTGCGTACCCAGGAAGATGCCTGGCGCCGTGCAGACGCCACCCGTGCGGCAGCGCCGGTGTACCTGGGCGATGAGGTCGAGATCGTGGACAGCGCCCTGTCGCCGGATGGCCGGCACCTGCTGGTGGTGACGCAGGCCAAAAGCGCCGACGAAGGCCAGGCCGGCAAGATGCCCAAGTACGTGACCGAATCCGGTTACGAGGAATTCCAGGAAGCGCGCACCCGGGTGGGCCGCAACGCCCCGGCCGCGCACACGCTGTGGCTGGTCGATGTGGCAGCAGGCAGCGCACGGCAGCTGTCCTTCGATGCATTGCCCGGCATCGCCACCGACCCGCTCGCCGCACTGCGCAAGGCCGCCAAGCGCGATGCGCTCAAGGGCAACCGCGCCGTGCGGGTGGAAAGCGATGGCGACGGTCGCGGCCCTGCCGTGCACTGGAGCGACGACGGCCGCAACGTGGCGGTGGAAATCCGCGCGGTGGACAACAAGGACCGCTGGATCGCCAGTGTGGACCTGGACAACGCCAGGCTGCAGCCGCGTCACCGCCTGAGCGATGGCGCCTGGATCAACTGGGACTTCAACGATTTCGGCTGGCTGCCCGACAACCGCACGCTGTGGCTGCTGTCGGAAGAATCGGGCTATTCGCAGCTGTACACGGTGGAAGGCAATGGCAAACCGCGTCAGCGCACACGCGGCAAATGGGAAGTGTCGATGCCGGTGCCCAGCGCCGACGGCAACGGCATGTACTTTCTGTGCAACCAAAAATGGCCGGGCGACTACGAGGTGTGCAGGCTCGACCTGCGCAGCGACCAGCTGACCGAAGTCACCGCATTGAACGGCGTGGAAGGCTTCAGCCTGTCGCCGGACGGCCAGCAGCTGCTGGTGCGCTACTCCGGCAGTTACCTGCCCACGCAGCTGGCCGTGGTACCGGCCACCGGCGGTCAGGCCACCGTGCTTACCGACACGCGCACGCCCGCATTCAAGGCGCAGCCGTGGATTGCACCGCAGTACGTGCAGGTGCCGTCCAAGCATGGCGCCGGCACGGTTTGGGGCAAATATTACGGGCCGAAAAATCCCAAGCCGGGCAAGCAGTATCCGATCGTGATGTTCGTGCATGGCGCCGGCTATCTGCAGAACGTGTCCGAGCGCTACACGCCGTATTTCCGCGAGCAGATGTTCCACAACCTGCTGGTGCAGCAGGGCTACATCGTGCTGGACCTGGACTACCGCGCCTCCGAAGGCTACGGCCGCGACTGGCGCACCGCGATCTATCGCAACATGGGCCACCCGGAGCTGGAAGACTATCTGGACGGCCTGGACTGGCTGGTCGCCACCAAGCAGGGCGATCGCGCACGCGCCGGCATCTATGGCGGTTCGTACGGCGGCTTCATGACCTATATGGCGTTGTTCCGCAGCCCGGGCACGTTCAAGGCCGGTGCGGCGCTGCGGCCGGTGGGCGACTGGATGCAGTACAACCACGAGTACACCTCCAACATCCTCAACACGCCCGAGCTCGACCCGGAGGCGTACAAGACCTCCTCGCCGATCAACTACGCCGACGGCCTGCGCGACCATCTGCTGATCGCCCACGGCATGATCGACGACAACGTGTTCTTCAAGGACTCGGTGGACATGACGCAAAAGCTGATCGAACTGCACAAGGACAACTGGCAGGTGGCACCGTACCCGCTGGAACGTCACGGCTTCACCCGCGCCGATGCATGGCTGGACGAGTACAAGCGCATCCTCAAGCTGTTCAACGAGCAGGTGAAGCCGTAAACGGCTGACAACTGCGCGTGCTGTCTTGAAATGGATATTGACCGCGCGCGTAGAACCTCGTTTGCGTGTGTTGGGGGCAGAAGGTGACTCCATCTTCTGCCTTGACCGCCAGCGCTTATGCGGCCCCTGACGGCAGCTGGCAGCACCAGCCCCGACGTCGAGACCTGGGTATCGCGGGTTAGCATAAAAGCGGCAGATGCCACGCTGATGCATCTCTACGCACTTAGGCTTGTCGCTCCGAAGCGCTCTCAGTGCTCCGGGCGCGGGGCAGCGACGAACCGCCCTGGCCACGTGTGCAAACTTTTCCCCGTCCCACTATCGGCCGCCGCGGCTGCACACTCCCGGCCGCAATGCGCACGCAACCCCACGTGCGCGGCTCAGTTGCTTCGCACTCACCTGTCGCTACACAAGTGGCTCTAAGCTTGGCGCAGGATAGGTAACGCGCTGGCGCATCGCGTGCGCCGCGTTACTGGTCCGCCGAATGACCGGTGCGCCGCCGGCATGGCGGCGCTTCCACTCACCATTGGCGCAGGGAAGGTAGAAACGATGGGCCTGTGGGACCGTTTGTTTGGACGCAAGACCGCTGCGGCAAAGACGCCGCGCACAGAACCAGCCGCAGTGCCCGTCGCTGCCGAACACGCATCGGAGGCGGCGGCCGAGATCGACCCCGCATTGCAGCCGGCATTGACTGCGTTTCAGCGCGGCGACCACGTCGGCGCCTACAACGCTGCGCAGGCGCAGCTGCAGCTGGGTGCGGACGCGCAGCGCCTGTGCGCCCTGTCGTTGAGCGCGCTGGACCGCTACCGCGAGGCCTACCCGCACTGGCTGGCCCTGTATGAGCTGGAGCCCACCGCACACAACGCGCTGCAGCTGGCGACCACCTCGGTGATGTGCAACGAGATCGAACGCGGCGAACAGTGGCTGCTGACCTTCGACGATCTCAACGCGCAGGAGCGATCGACCTCGCCTGCCACCGCACGCACCAGCTTCCTGACCGCACTGACCCGCGCCGGCCACGGTGCACATGCCTTGCCGCACCTGGAGTGGCTGCGCGAAGCCTATGCCGGCATGTCGATCACCGACAGTCATTTCCTGTATGTGCGTGGCCTGCCGTTCCTGGAGGCCTTTCTCGAGCGCAGCACCCCGCTGCTGCGCCAGTGCCTGCCGGCCGATGCCCTGCCCGGCTGGTACGCACAGCTGCAGCCTGCGCTGGACCCGCCGGGGCAGGCCGCAGTCGCCGCGCATATCGCCTCCCTGCAATGAACGCGACACGGCGCGTAGCACCGCAGCCGCACGGCGGATTCGTCTCGCCGCTGGCATGGGTGTCGTTGTTGCTGGGCGTGGTGAGTGCGCTGGCCAACCTGTTGCAGATCGTGCTGATCGCGCTGACCCCGGATGCAGCATCGTTAGGACTGCCCGAAGGCGTCACGCTGCCGCGCTCCTGGCAATGGCTGATCGACCATGCGCTGTCATTGTCTGTCGCCGGCGTGGTGCTGTCGGCCGCCTTCGCGTGGTTGAGCTGGGCGCTGCTACAGCGGCGCGAATGGGCAAGGGTCGGTTTCGTGGTAGTGCTCGTGGTGACCGGCCTGCTCAATTTCGGCGGGCTGGCGTTGATCGGGCCGTTGTTCGACGGCGTGCAGACGCTACTACCCGCCGATGTACTGCAGAGCCCGGAATGGCCACAGATGCAGGCACGTTTGCAGGCAACCCGGCAGACGGCGTTCATCCTCACCGGCCTGGGCGTCGTGGCGATCGGCTGCGTACACGCGGCATTGGCATGGCGGCTGTGCACGCCAGCCGTCCGCGCGGAGTTCGCCCAGGCGTAGTGGCTGCAGCAGCGCGTCGGTCACCAGCCGCGAATTTCCTGCCGGCCACGGCCAGGGCATGCCGTCTTCGACATCCAGCATCTCGCGCTTGGAGCAGACCGGACCCTGCAGCAAAGGCGCTGATGATCCGCTCTCCGCCTGATCTGCCAGTATTGCGCCATCAGGTAGCGACGCCTGCATCGCGCGTATCGCGAGCGCTTGGCGATCTTCAAGCTTCCAGTCTGGTCGAGGGCGCGGTGTCCTCACCGCTTGCGGGACACGCCGTCAACCCGTCCATGGGGGCTCGGTGGCGGCATCCATGCCGCCAACGGTCCCGCAATCGGCGAGGACACCGCACCAGACAGTTGGCTGGTGGTTTTGTTGAAGAGCAAAGACACCGCGCCGCCAGCTTGCCAGTCGCTGGTTGAGATCCATGCACACCGACCAACTCCAGTGGCCCTGCCCGCCCACCGTCGCGGGACCCTTGGCGGCATGGATGCCGCCAAGGAGCTACATGGACGTACTTGCAGCGTGTCCCGCGATGGTGGGCGGGCAAGGGCCCTGCAGCCAACCTGCAGATCAGTTGCTCTTCCGCTCTTCCCTCTTCCCTCTTCCCTCTTCCCTCTTCCCTCTTCCGCCAGGCATCCACCCTCCACATCGCCCTGCGACAAACTGGCGCGTTCGGGTGGACGCACCGGCCGCGATGCACAGCTTAGAATTGCGCCATGAACGAATTCGACCGTGTACGCGATTATCTGACCGACCTGCAGGACCGTATCTGCGCTGCTGTGGAAGCAGCCGATGGGCGAGCGCGGTTCTCCGAAGATCTCTGGCAACGCGAGGAAGGCGGCGGCGGGCGTACCCGCATCCTGCGCGATGGCGCGGTGTTCGAGCAGGCCGGCATCGGCTTTTCCGACGTTTCGGGCACCCGCCTGCCGCCCTCGGCCAGTGCGCACCGCCCCGAACTGGCCGGCGCCACCTGGCGCGCCTGCGGCGTGTCGCTGGTGTTTCATCCGCACAATCCGCATGTGCCCACCACGCATGCCAACGTCCGCTATTTCCGCGCCGAACGCGATGGTGAGGTGGTTGCCGCCTGGTTTGGCGGCGGCTTCGACCTGACCCCGTTCTACCCGGTGGACGAAGACGTGCAGCACTGGCACCGCGTCGCGCAGGCGCTGTGCGCCCCGTTCGGCGAGGAGCGCTATGCCGCGCACAAGCGCTGGTGCGACGAATACTTCTTCCTGCGCCACCGCAACGAGACGCGCGGCGTCGGCGGGCTGTTCTTCGACGATCTGGGTCAGGACTTCGAGCGCGACTTTGCGTACCAGCAAGCGGTCGGCAACGGCTTCCTGGATGCCTACATGCCGATCGTGCAGCGCCGCAAGGATGAGCCGTTCGGCGAGCGCGAGCGCGAATTCCAGCTGTACCGCCGCGGCCGCTACGTGGAATTCAACCTCGTCTACGATCGCGGCACCCTGTTCGGGCTGCAGAGCGGCGGGCGTGCCGAAAGCATCCTGATGAGCCTGCCGCCCCGGGTGCGCTGGGAGTATGGCTACACCGCAGAGCCCGGCAGCGCCGAGGCACGGCTGCTGGATTATCTGGTCCCGCGCGACTGGCTGGGCTGATGGCGTCAGCGGCCAGCTGATCTGCTTCGGCGTTTAACGGAAGCGCTGACATCCTGATCCACAGAGAGAGACGTCAGCGCCTTATCGCCATCGCCCAATCAAGCGCCACTCAGCGGCGTATTCAGAATACTAATTCATGAAACCTGAATTGGGAAAATGAAACACTGTGTTGATTAATCGAGTTAATCGCGCCTATTTATATTTGTAATTGCTCGTACCTCGACGCCGAAATCCATTTCGTGTGTTGCGATGCGCCATGCGCTAGAGAGCTGTAGCACAGGACATAAAAAAGCCCCGCAGACCAGGGGGAGGTCGGCGGGGCCAGGGAACGGAAACTTGGGGAGGAGTTTCCGCTCCGAGATCTGCTCCAGGGGATGGGAGAGATCTGCCGACAGGCGTTGCGCCCGTCGAGGGATATAACACCATTTTCTACATTGATGGATCGTGAAGATAACTGTTAAAAAAATGTAGAATTTAGCGGTTATTCATTCCCTCAAACTTGCTGAATTCGCATTATGTTTGACCGACTTATGTCTGGTCTGTGCGTTCAGCATATCAGCGTCTTATGGCGCGTCAGTGCGCCTCGTCCCAGTTATCGCCAACACCCGAATCCACCACCAGCGGCACGCGTAGCTCGGCCGCTGCGGCCATGCGCGTGGTGACTTCGCGCAGCAGCGTGTCGACGAAATCGGCATCTGCCTCGAACACCAGTTCGTCGTGCACCTGCAGGATCATCAGCGCGCGCTGCGCGTGGTCGGCGATCCAGCCGTCCACACTGACCATGGCGCGCTTGATGATGTCTGCGGCGGTGCCCTGCATCGGCGCGTTGATGGCGGCGCGCTCGGCGCCGGCGCGCTGGCCCTGGCTGCCGGCGTTGATGAAGTCCAGATACAGCCGGCGGCCGAACACGGTTTCCACGTAGCCCTTGTCGCGCGCCTGCTGGCGGGTGGTTTCCATGAAGTCGCGCACGCCCGGGTAGCGGCTGAAGTACAGCGCGATGTAGTCCTGCGCCTCGCTGCGCCCGATGCCGAGCTGGCGGGCCAGGCCGAACGCGCTCATGCCGTACATCAGGCCGAAGTTGATCGCCTTGGCGGCGCGGCGCTCGTCCCCGCTGACGGTGTCGATGGTGCGGCCGAACACCTCGGCGGCGGTGGCGCGGTGCACGTCGGCACCGGACTCGAACGCGCCCACCAGGCCGGGGTCGCCGGACAGGTGCGCCATGATGCGCAACTCGATCTGCGAGTAGTCGCAGGCGATCAGCTTGCGCCCGGCCGGCGCGACGAAGGCGCGGCGGATGCGGCGGCCGTCCTCGGTGCGGATCGGGATGTTCTGCAGGTTGGGGTCGGACGACGACAGCCGCCCGGTAGCGGCACCGGCCTGGTGGTAGCTGGTGTGCACACGCCCGGACTGCGGGTGGATCATCTCCGGCAGCTTGTCGGTGTAGGTGCTGCGCAGCTTGGTCAGGCCGCGGTATTCCAGGATCACCCGCGGCAGCTCGTGCTGGTCGGCGATGGCTTCCAGCGCTTCTTCATTCGTCGAGGGCTGGCCCTTGGGCGTCTTTACCACCGCGGGAAGCTTGAGCTCGTCGAACAGCAGCGCCTGCAGCTGCTTGGGCGAATCTAGGTTGAAGGTGCGCCCGGCCAGTTCGGTGGCTTTCTGCTGGGCGGCGAGCATGCGCTTGGACAGGTCCGCGCTCTGGCGACGCAGCTCGGCCGCGTCCACGCACACGCCGTTGGCTTCGATGCGTGCCAGCACGCCTACCAGCGGCATCTCGATCTCGCGATAGACGCGCTCGAGGCTGGGCTCGGCGGCCAGGCGCTTGCCCAGCACCTGGTGCAGGCGCAGGGTGATGTCGGCGTCTTCGGCAGCGTAGCGCGTGGCATCTTCCAGGCTGACATGGGCGAAGGGAATCTGCTTGGCGCCCTTGCCGCAGACGTCTTCGTACTTGACGGTGTCGTAGCCCAGGTAGCGCTTGGCCAGGCTGTCCATGTCGTGGCGGGCGCTGCCGGAATTGAGCACGAAGCTTTCCAGCAGCGTGTCGTCGGCATAGCCGGCCAGGTCGACGCCATGGCGGCGCATCACGTGCAGGTCGTACTTGCCGTGCTGGCCGAGCTTGCGCACGGCGGGGTCGGTCAGCAGCGGTGCCAGCTGGGCCAGGGCCTGGGCCCGGTCGAGCTGGGCCGGGGCACCGGGGAAGTTGTGGCGCAACGGCAGATAGGCCGCCTGGCCGGGCTCGGCGGCCACACTCAGCCCGATCAGGTCGGCCTGCAGCGGGTCCAGGCTGTCGGTTTCGGTGTCGAAGGCGAACTGCCCGGCCGTGCGCAGGCGTGCGACCCAGCTGTCGAGCTGTTCCTGGGTGAGGATGGTCTCGTACTGGCCGGGGGCGGACAGCGCCGGGTCCAGGTCCACCGGCGCACTGGCCGGGCCGGACACGAACCCGGTGCCGCGGGCGCGGCCGGGCTCGGTGCGGGCCACCGCCATCGCTTCGGTCTGCGCCCCGGCTGCGGCCGCGCCGCCCAGTTCGCGTAAGGCCTGGCTGAAACCGTAGCGGGCGTACAGCACGGCCAAGGCTTCGGCATTGGGCTCACGCAGGTCCAGCGCACGCGGGCCGCTGGCCAGTACCACATCGGTCTTGATGGTGACCAGCTCACGGTTGAGCGGTAGCCGCGGCAGTGCGGCGCGCAGGTTGTCGCCGATCTTTCCCTTGATCTTGTCGGCGTTGGCGATGACGCCATCGAGCGAGTCGTATTCGGCCAGCCATTTGGCAGCCGTCTTGGGGCCGCACTTGTCCACGCCCGGCACGTTGTCGATGGCATCGCCCATCAGCGCGAGCAGATCGACGATCTGGTCGGGCCGCACGCCGAACTTGGCGATCACCGCCTCGCCCGAATCCATGCGGCTGCCGCTCATGGTGTTGACCAGTTCGATGCCCGGGCGCACCAGCTGGGCAAAGTCCTTGTCGCCGGTGGAGATGGTGACGCTCAAGCCGTCGGCCGCGCCCTGCAGCGCCAGCGTACCGATCACATCGTCCGCTTCCACGCCGTCGATGCGCAGGATGTCGATACCCAGCGCATGCACGATGTCGCACATCGGCTGCACCTGCGCGCGCAGGTCGTCGGGCATCGACGGGCGGTTGGCCTTGTAGTCGGCATACAAGTCATCCCGAAATGTCTTGCCCGGCGCATCCACCACGAACGCGACGTAGGCCGGGCGCTCCTTCAAGGTGGCGCGCAGCATGTTGACCACGCCGAACAAGGCGCCAGTGGGCTCGCCCTGGGCATTGGTCAGCGGCGGAAGCGCGTGGAACGCGCGGTACAGGTAACTGGACCCGTCGATCAGGACTAATCTGCTCATGGCCCAATTCTACGCTGCACGCCCACGCCACACCGTGCCAGCGCATACTGGCCGGCGACCTAGAACGGATGACAACGATGAAGAGAGCACGTCTTTTGCTGCTGCCGTTGCTGCTGCTTGGCGGCTGCGCCACCACCTCCGGCGGCGCTGGCGGTGACAGGATCCCGGCCGGTGCCGATGTCACCAGCAAGACCATGGGCAATGGCGACAAGGTGGACGAATACCGCGTCAACGGCCAGCTGGAAATGGTGCGCGTGACCCCGGCGCGCGGCGCGCCCTACTTCCTGTACGACCGCGACCATGACGGGCATACCGACGCGGAGAAGGACAAGGTCAACAAGGTGTATTGGCAGCTGTATAGCTGGTGATTCCGGAGTCGGGATCGGGATTGATGGAAGCGGGCCGATAGTTGGTGTCGGTGCCGGTTGTCGGTGGGGTGTTGCAGGTCGCTGAGCGCGGCATGCAGACGATGCGCCAAGGTGCGGGCCGTCGCGCAAGCTGGCGGCGTCGACCTTGGACGTGTTGGATGTGGAGCAGTGATGGCCAAGCGGCCGCGCAGCGGTTGGCGGGCAGATTGCAGCTGGATGAAGACCAGCGCCCGCAATGTCCATGCCGATGCCGGTGGGCTGTGACCGGTTGGCAGGCCGGGCCGAGGTGCCACCGGTCGCAGTGAGGTGAGCCGGGAGTCGACAGCCGGACACCCTGCCTTGCAGCAGGGAAGCAGCCGGGTGTTGCACACGGCCGTCGTCTACAGCGTCTTTATCGGCTGTGAGGGCGCACCCATCCTTGGTGGCCCAGCGCTGCACCGTTTGCGTTCAGGGCTGGAGCGGGGGTGGGGGCGATTGCGGTTGAACCGGCGTGGCCGAGGCCACGGCGATGGGCGGGCGTTGCTCGAAGCCCGCACGATCGAGCCCGGTGCTGATCTGCACCGCCTGCTGCGCGTGGTCGCGCGCGGCGGCGGCCTGCCCCAGCGTGCGCTCGGCTTCGGACATGCCGCGCAGAATTTCTGCCGTCTGCGGATGTGCGCGGCCCAGCACCCGCAGCGAAGCCGCCAGCGTGGCGCGCTGTTCGGCCAGCGATTGCGCCGCCTGCCCGGCGTCCAGCAACCAGAACGCATGGTTGCTGCGGAAGGCGATCGTCTCGGGCGCGTCGTCGCCGAGCACCGCGCGCGCGCGGTCCAGCACCGCCCGGTAATGCGGGCCGGCCTCGGCCACCTTGCCCTGCTGCCGCAATGCGCCGGCCAGGTTGCCTTCCACCGTCAGCGTGTCGATGGCGTTGTCGCCATGGAGCTTGCGGCTGACCTGCAGCAGCGGCGCCAGCTCGGCCTCTGCACCGGCGTAGTCGCGCTGCATCAGCAGATACATCGACAGACTGTTGCGCATCGACAGCGTGAACGGATGCTCGGGCCCGTCGAGCGCGATGCGCTCGCGCAGCAGGGCGCGCTGCAGGGTGATCGCCGGCGCCAGTTGCCCGACCTCGGCCAGCATGGCGGCGTAGACATTGCCCGCGTCGATGCGCTGCCCCGGGCGCGTGGCAGGGTTGGCCAGCGCCGCCACGTAGGCATGCCGGCTTTCGGTCATGGCCTCGGCAATGCGGCCCTGGTCGCGTAGCGTCCAGGCCAGCCATCCGCGCATGTCGTTGGCCATGGTCTGCTGCTGCGCGTCGCCACGCTGCGCCTGCGCAATGCCCTGGCGCAGCAGCTGCGCGGCGTCCTCGCGCCGACCGGCACCGCGTAGCGCCTGGCCCAGCATGGAGGCCGCCTGCAATGCCGGCATGCTGCCCTCCCCGGTGCTCTGCTGCGCCAGCGTCTGCGCAGTGCGCAGGTGCTCCACCGCCTGCGGGTACTTGGCCAGTGCAATCAAGGTGCGGCCCAAGGTCAGCTCCACATCGGTGCGCGCATCCGGCTGGCTGGCCAGCTCGCGCGCGGCGCGCTGCGAGGCCTGCTCCAGCACGCGCAGCATCAGCGTCTTGTCCAGATCCTGCGCCACGCCGGGGTCCACGCTGGACAACACCGAACTCATGAAATCGCCGGTGACGCGCGCGCGTTGCGCATCGCGCGCGGCCTGCTGCAACGACCACAGCGTGGCGCCGAGGCCGGCGAGCGAGGCAACCGCCACCAGGCCGCCGGCCAGCACGCCGCTGCGATGGCGCCGAATGAACTTGCGCAGCCGCACCCAGCGGCCGGCCTGCAAGGCGCGCGGTGGGTAGCCGTCGAGCCAGCGGTGCAGATCGTCCAGCAGCGCCGACACCGAGGCATAGCGCGCCACCGGTTGCGGCGCCAGGGCACGCAGCACGATCGCATCCAGACCATCGCGCAGCTGCTGCTGTAGCTGCGTGTGGGTGGTCGCGCGTGCTGCGCAGATGCGTGCACGCGCATCGGCCGGCACGGCCGCCACCCGTTGCGAGGGTGGCTGCGGCACGCCGTCGCTGCCGGCTACCGGCGCCAGCCCGCAGCTCAGCTCGTAGAACATCGCGCCCAGCGCATAGATATCGCTGCGCGCATCCACGTCCTGCACACCACGCGCCTGCTCCGGGCTCATGTAGCCGGGCGTGCCGCGGCCATGCGCGGACGTCATGCCGGGGTTGGTCGCATCGATGGCGATGCCGAAGTCGATCACGCCCGGCATCGGCCGGCCGTCGATCTCGCTCACCAGCACGTTGCCGGGCTTGAGGTCGCGATGGATCACGCCCTTCTGGTGCGCGTGCTGCACCGCCTCGCTCACCCGCAGCATCAGCAGCACGCGTGCATGCAGCGACAACCGATGTTCGTCGCACCACCAGGTGATGGGCTCGCCACGCAGGTACTCCATCACCAGATACGGACGGCCCTGCGCATCGGTACCCACGTCGTGGATCTGCGCGATGGCCGGGTGCACCATCTGCGCCAGCACGCGGCATTCGAACTCGAACAAGGCCCGGCCCTGCGCATCCAGCGCGTCGGCGGCCACCAGCTTGATCGCCACCTCGCGCTCGTAGGTACCGTCGGCGCGGTGGCCCAGGTAGACCTGGCCCATGCCGCCGGCGCCGAGCAGGCGGTCGATCGCCCACGCGCCGAAGCGCGTGCCCGCCGGTAGTTCCGGCAATGGCGCGTGCAAGGCCGCGGCCGCCTGCTTGAGCGGTGCGCGCACGCGCAAGGTGGCCTGCGATTCCGCCGCCAGCATCGCCAGCAACTCGTCGCGCAACACGGGCTCGTCGCCAGCCTGCGCGCGCGCGAAGGCGTCGCGCTCTGCGGCCGGCAACAGGCATGCCTGGTGAAACAAGGCCTCCAGCCGTTGCCAGGTGGTGGCCGCCACGCTCACAGCTGCGCCGCCAGCCACACCCGCGCAAAGCGCAGATCGCGCTCCAGCGTGGGCACCGACACCTCCAGCTGATCGGCTGCTTCGGCCACGCTGAATCCCACCAGCTCGGTCAACGCGAACGCGCGGGCCTTGCGCTCGTCCACCTGCGCCAGCTTGTCGAAGGCATCGGCCACCAGCATCAGCGCCTCCGGCCGCGCCGCGCCATCGGACAGGCTGATGGTCAGCGTCACGGCCTGCCCCAGCCTCTTGGCGCTGGCCTGCTGGCGCGCCAGATCCACCAGCAGGTGCCGCATCTGCAAGGCCGCCACCGCATAGAAATGCGTGCGCGAACGGAACGCCTGCTGGCCTTGTTCCAGCCGCAGCCAGGCTTCATGCACCAGCTCGGTGGCCTGCAAGCCGGCACGCGCATCGCGCCGCAGCTCGCGCAAGGCGGTCGCCCGCAACACCTCATAGACCTGCCGCGCCAAGGCGTCGCCCGCCCCGGGCTCGTCGTGCTGCCAGGCCTGCAACAACTCGGTGATCGGCAGCTCGGGCATCGAAGTCCATCTCACCTGCGTGGACGCGCAGTATCCCGCATTGGCGAGCGGCCGGGCGCTTCAAGCCCGAACGGTTTGGTTCGCTTGCGCCGTCCCTGGCACATAGACGTTGGGACGCCCGATCTGGCGGTCAGCAAGCCGGCCTTCGCGTCGGCCCTGACGGACGAAGGCCACGCAGGCTCCGGCGTCCAATCGCCAGCCGTCCCCGTGCCTGATCTTGGTATTTGCAGGATTTGCCAGATTTCGGGTTGTGGCACCAGCCCTTGCACAGATTCCCAGCATCACCAGTTGGCAGGGAATCGCCCTGCCCTCCAGCGGTTTGTTGCGCTTGACCTGATCTGGATTGGCGACGTCGATCCGGTGATGTCCGACCGCTTTTGCCACAAGCGGTTGGGCCGTGGTGAGTTCGGCATCATCTGGCGGACGGCGTCTGCTGCAGGACTCGTCCTTTGCTTCGGTGAATCAGCGACCTCGCACAGGAACGTGCTGGCTGTGACCAGCGCCGATCTCGATGAAGTGCACACCTTGCATCAGCGGCGGGCCAACGCGCAGGCCGGCTCGCCAGCGTCGCGATGCATCGAGGCGAGGGCCGCCCGATTCGGGGTCAGCGGCACCGATGCGTGACGCAACGCCGGATTCAAGAACGGCGCGTGATGGGTTGGCGATGCTTTTTTCGGTTGATCCAGGGACAGGCCCCGGGGAGTGGGCCGCAGGCAGCACCGCATGAGCATCAGTTACTACAGCGCCGTCGTTCCGCAAGCGCCCGCAGCCACGAAGGCGCACGCGTCACTGATGATCGATCTGCTGGCCTACATCGAGCAGCACATCGGCGAGGCGGAGCTTGGTACCGGGTCGTTGCAACAGGCGTTCGCGCTGTCGCGTGCCTCGTTGTACCGGATGTTCCAATCGCACGGCGGGGTGGCCAGCTATATCCGCGAGCAACGCCTGCGTACCGCATATCGCTATCTTCAGGCGTACCCGGAGTGCAGCCTGACCTGGCTGCTGTACGAGATGGGCTTTGCCTCGGAGCGACAGTTCCAGCGTGCATTCCAGCAACGCTTCGGCATGCCGCCGATGCAGTGGCGCCGCCTGTGCCGCGCCACGCCGCATGCGCCGGCACCGCGCCGCGGCCACTGCATGCCGATGTGGCGCTTCATGCGTGAACTGCGCCAGGACCTGCAACCGCAGCCCGTCAGCGCATTACGCAGCCGCATGCCAGGTGCGCATGGCGCACCGCTGATGCACGCCGAGGCGCTGCGCCGCCTGACGCGGCCGGCAATCGGCGCCACACTGCAGCGCGAGCCGTTGGACGCGTGAGCTGCCGCCCGCAGGAATGGGCTTGCGCGCGAGGGGTTTGCTGGGAAGGCCCTCGCGCCCGGGTGCGCTCCTACGGTGGAACGAGAAACTTGTGCGTGACAGCTCGGGACATGGCGTTGCACCACGGATAAACACGACGTCTTGCTGGCACAGCCGCTGGGCGCGTTGCGTGCAGCACTGCAGCGCGTCGGTTCCTCAGCGAATCACCAATACCGGAATCGTGCTGTGCGTGAGCACTTCCACGGTCTGGCTGCCGAGCAGCATGCGGCGCATGCCGCGGCGTCCGTGCGACGTCATGATGATCAGGTCGCTTTTGCATTCCTCGGCGGTCTGCACGATGCCTTCGGCGGCGAAGCGATCCAGCACGTGTCGCGAGGTTGCCTTGATGTTGGCAGCCGCTGCCAGTTCCAGTGCCGGGCGCAGGATCTTCTCGGCCGCCGCTTCGCGTTCGGTACGGTACTCCGGGCTTGCTTCGTAACCCACGCTCCAGCCCATCGCATCGTACATGCCCATCGCCCACGGCTCGGACACGGTGACGATGTCGACCTTGGCGCCGGTGGCCTTGGCCAGTTCCAACCCTTGAAACAAGCCACGGTGGGACAGCTCGGATGCATCGATGGCGATGAGAATACGTTTGTACATGGTGACCTCCTGCAAGGGTGGCAGTGCTGCCGATGGGCGTGAACGCACGGTGGCATGTGCGGGTGGAACGGGCCTTGATGCGGATCAGTGCGGCGATGCTGCTGGCTGTGTTGGGGACGCGTTGATGCCGCAGAGAGTGATGTTTCGATTGCGTTGCCGTGCGGGTGGTGGCTGGATGCTTGCGAGCTTGCAGTTGCCATGCCGCTGTTGCCGCCGGCGCTTTGCTTCCGCTGTTCCTGTCTCCATTGTGCGCGCGGCGCCTGTGTGATCGACGACGAAGACCACCACTTGGCACGCGCTGCGCTCAATCGGTGGCAACCGCATCCGGGTCCGCGCGCACCTCGCGCAGGCGTGCCGGATTGCCGACCGCGGTCGCCCCTGCCGGTACATCGCGCGTGACCACCGCACCGGCGCCGATCAACGCATCGTCGCCGATGGTCACGCCGGGCAGGATGATCGCCCCGCCCCCGATCCACACATTGCGCCCGATGCGGATCGGCCGCCCGAACTCCAGGCCGCTGGCACGCCCGGCGGCATCGCGCGGGTGATCGGCAGCGTAGATCTGCACGCCGGGGCCGATCTGCGTGCCGTCGCCGATGTGCACCTCGCAGATATCCAGGATCACGCAGTTGAAGTTGAGGAACACACCGGCGCCCAGGCGGATGTTGTAGCCGTAATCGCAATGAAACGGCGCACGAATCACGGCGCCGTCGCCTACGTCGGCAAGGCGCTCGCGCAGCAGTGCGTGGCGCTGTGCTGCCGTCTGCACTGCGGCCGCGTTGTAGCGCTGCATCCACGCGGCCGCGGCCGCTTGATCGGCCTGCAGCTGCGCATCGGTGGCGCTGTACAGTTCGCCTGCCAGCATCTTCTGTTTTTCGGTCCGCATGGTTTGGCGTCCCACGGTCGTGATGTCGGCCTGCAGGGTGGCACGGACGCCGCGGCGAATGCATCGAGCGATGCACCAATGGTTGCCAGCTCCACCAACGGCGACTGTCCGGGTTTTGCTGTCGCGTCGTAACGACATCATCGATGCGCGGGGACGTGCTGAGCGTTCTGTCTCCGCCATTACGGGCGACGGATGCGGGAAGCCCTGGCCCGGCTGATCGGCTGCCCCCATCCGCCCTGCGGGCACCTTCCCCCGCCTGCGGGGGGAAGGGAGCGATGCGGGGTGTTTGCCCGCACTGACGTCTCGGCGTGCACGGGAACTCGCACGCGCGTGCAGGCCCTCCCTCTCCCGCCTGCGGGAGAGGGGACGAGATGGGGGCACGACGAAGGTGGCAGATGGCAGCGGCCGGCTGGCAGCGCACCAACAACGGCGCCGTTACCCGCTGCCGGTGCGAGGACCGCTACGGCGTGTTCCAGCGCAACCGGCGGCCATCCTCAAGGACGGTGCAGCGCCGATGGACGTCACCCAATTACACCACCGTCAAATTTGCGTACGCCATCACCAGCCACTTGGCGCCGACTTCGTCGAACTGCACCTGCACGCGGGCGTGCGCGCCGGCCCCTTCGTAATCGATGACCACACCGCCGCCGAACTTGGGGTGCTCGACGTTGGCGCCGAGCTTGATCGGCGCCGTCTCCACGATGCCGTGCACCGGGCCGCCCCGCGCCGCGCCCAGCGAGGCGGTGCGCGAGACCTGCACCTTCGGGCGCACTTCGTTCAACAGATCGCGTGGAATCTCGCGCAGGAAGCGCGAAGGCACGTTGTAGTTGTCCTGGCCGTGGATGCGGCGCGATTCGGCGTAGCACAGCACCAGCTTCTGCCGCGCGCGGGTGATGCCCACGTAGGCCAGGCGGCGCTCTTCTTCCAGCCGGCCGGTCTCTTCGAGCGAGCGCGCGCTTGGAAACAGGCCATCTTCCAGCCCGACCAGGAAGACGATCGGAAATTCCAGGCCCTTGGCCGAATGCAGCGTCATCAGCTGCACGCCTTCTTCGCCGGCCTGCGCCTGGCCTTCGCCGGCCTCCAGCGAGGCATAGGCCAGGAACGCGACCAGCTCGGTCATGCCCTGGCTGTCTTCGTCGTCGGGGCGGGTGAAGCGCGAGGCGACTGAAACCAGTTCGTCCAGGTTCTCGGTGCGCGACTCCGAATCCAGCCCGCCGCGGCTTTCCTTGGCCCAGTGCTCGCGCAGGCCCGAGCGCATCAGCACGTGGTCGATGCGTTCGGCCAATTCCATCTGCCCGGTTTCGGCATGCAGCTGGCCGACCAGGCTCAGGAACGTGGCCAAGGCATTGCGCGCACGCGCGGCCAGGCTGTTTTCCTGCGTGGCCAGCATTGCCGCTTCCCACAACGACAAGGCGTTGGCGCGCGCCAGCCGGCGCACTTCATCCAGCGTGCGGTCGCCAATGCCGCGCGTGGGCGTGTTGACTGCGCGTTCGAACGCGGCGTCGTCGCTGCGATTGGTGAGCAGGCGCAAGTAAGCCAGCGCGTCCTTGATTTCCGCACGCTCGAAGAAGCGCATGCCGCCATACACGCGGTAGGGCAGCTGCTCGGAAATCAGCGCCTCTTCCAGCGCGCGCGATTGCGCGTTGCTGCGGTAGAGCACCGCCACTTCGCCGTAGCTGCCGCCATCGCGCACCCACTGCCGGGCGCGCTCGACCACATAGCGCGCTTCGTCCACTTCGTTGTAGGCCGCATACAGATCGATCGGGTCGCCATCGCCCGAGTCGGTCCACAGCTGCTTGCCGATACGGTCGGGGTTGTGCGCGATCACTGCATTGGCCGCGCCCAGGATATTGGCGCTGGAGCGGTAGTTCTGCTCCAGGCGCACGGTCTGCGCGCCGGGGAAATCCTTCAGGAACCGCTGCACGTTTTCGACCTTGGCACCGCGCCAGCCATAGATGGCCTGGTCGTCGTCGCCCACCACGAACACGTTGCCGGACTCGCCGGCCAGCACCCGCACGAAGGCGTACTGGATGGCGTTGGTGTCCTGGAACTCGTCCACCAGAATCTCGCGAAAGCGCGCGCGGTAATGCGCCAGCAGGGCCGGCGTGTCGCGCAGCAACTCATGCGCGCGCAGCAGCAACTCGGCAAAATCCAGCAGGCCGGAGCGGTCGCAACGTTCCTGGTAGGCCGCATACACCTGCCGGCGCACCTCGGTCCAATCGTCGTTGGGCTCGGGCTGGATATGCTGCGGACGGCGCCCCTCGTCCTTCTGCTCGTTGATCCACCAGCTCAGTTGCTTGGGCGGATATTTGCCTTCGTCCAGTTCCAGCGACTGCACCACGCGCTTGACCAGCCGCAGCTGGTCGTCGCTGTCCATGACCTGGAACCCTTCCGGCAGGCGCGCGTCCTGCCAGTGCAGGCGCAGCAGGCGATGCGCCAGCCCGTGGAAGGTGCCGATCCACATCCCGCGGCTGCCATTGCGCAGCTGCAGGTCGGTGCGGTGGCGCATTTCGCCGGCGGCCTTGTTGGTGAAGGTCACCGCAAAGATGCCGTGATTCGGCACGCCCTGGACTTCATTGAGCCAGGCGATGCGATGGATCAGCACGCGCGTCTTGCCGGAGCCGGCACCGGCCAGCACGAGGTAATGCCCCGGCGGCGCGGAAACGGCCTCGCGCTGGGCGGGGTTTAAATGATCGAGCAAATGAGAGACATCCACCGCGGTATTTTACCGGTTGTGGCGTCGCTGCGGCTGAGATTGCGATGAAGCGGTTGGGATTGCGAGGCTTCGCACGTACCCTCATCCGCCCCTGCGGGGCACCTTCTCCCGAGGGGAGAAGGGAACAACGCCCAGCATTACCAACACATCCCGCGCAATCGCCGCTGCCTGCTCGCGCAACTCCGGCACCGCCAGGCTCTCCCACAGCGAGCCGATGCGCAGGCTGCCGATCACCCGCAGCCGGGGGTTGGCCTGCGTGTCGGCGTCGATCAGGCTGCCATCGGCGGCGGTATCCACGCCGATCCCGTGCGGGCCGGCCACGGCAATGCCCTGCCCCAGCAATTGCTGCAGCAAGGGGTTGCGCATGGCCTGCACGCGCATTTCCACACCGGTGGCATTGACCAGCGCCTGCACATCCAGCTGCAATGCGTGCCCGGCACTGGCGGCGCCGGCACTCACGCGCACGCAGGCACCCACTTCGAAGGCCACATCCAGCCGCGCGCGATGCAGCTGCAATTGCCCGCGCGCGCGCATGGCCTGCAGCTGCGCATGCACCGGCGCGGCGATGCGGTGACGATGCACGTCCCAGTAGCGCACCACATGGCGCAGGAAACGGCGTTGATCGGCCACCGACAGCGTCTGCCACAAGGCCTGGCTCAACGGACGAATCCGCTCCATCACGCTCTGCCACGGCCGCCCCTGCGCCAGTGCGTCACGCGCATGCTGCCGCAGCCGGCGCAGCCGCGCGCGCAGCGGCAGTGCCAGCAGCGGCTGCGGGTCGAAGTCGGCCGCCGCGCCATGCGCCTGCGGCAGCGGCAACAGGCCATGCCGCGACACCACGTGCACTGCGCCGCGATGCGCCTGTGCGGCCAGCGTCACCACCGTGTCGGCCATGCTCAGCCCGGAGCCGACGATGCACACGGCCGCATCCTGCGGCAGCGCGGCCACCGCCCCGGTGTCCCAGGCTTCCACCCGCTGCGCCGCCGACAGGCCGGTAGCACCACGCAGCGGCAAGGGACGCAGCGCATTGCCCACTGCCAGCACCACCGCAGCGGCCAGTACCGTGTGCCCGTCGTCCAGCTGCAACAGCGCACCGGTGGCGCTGGGTTGCAGGGTCTGCACGCGTGCGGCGTGCACGCGCAGGGTGGCAGGGCTGGCGGCACGCGCTGCCTGCAGGCGGTCGCGCAGATACGGTGCGTAATGCCTGCGCCCGACAAATTGCTGCGGCAGCTGCGCAGCGTCCAGCGCCGCGCAACATCCCTGCGCGCGCAGGTAGTCGACGAAATCCTGCGGCACGTCGGCGAGCGCACTCATGCGGCCGGCCGGTACGTTCAACAG
This sequence comes from Xanthomonas sp. NCPPB 1068, assembly GCF_041479385.2. Lineage (NCBI taxonomy): Bacteria > Pseudomonadati > Pseudomonadota > Gammaproteobacteria > Lysobacterales > Lysobacteraceae > Xanthomonas > Xanthomonas sp. NCPPB 1068. The sequence goes on from NZ_CM192986.1 coordinate 4,584,876, forward strand.
GTGTTCGGGGCGCGTGGTGGAATACGCCACGCCTTCGCCCAGCACCGCATGCGGCTCGATCAACACGATCTGCATCGGTGTGGTCGCCTGCTGCAGCAGCTGCACTGCCACCAGCACACCGGATGCGCCACCACCGACGATGGCGATCACCGCATCGCCGGGATTGTGCAGTTCAGTCATCCGGCAATTGTAGGCGATGCCCGCGTCGCGCCGATGACCGCTGCGCGACCCGGCCAGACCTACGCCCGGCCGCAGCAGCCACGCCTGCTGCCTGACGCATCCGCCGGGCACGCGCGTGGCCACGCTCCAGACCCGGTACGCGCCGCTACTGCCCGCAGATGCAGGAAGACCACGACCCACCGCCGATCGCCCATGTCGCGCACAGCCCGCAGCGCCCGCGCCCGCCTCACATCAACGCATCGGCCAGCCGCGCAATGCCTTCGCGGCTGCGGCGCCAGGCCGGGCGACGGCGCCACTGCTCCAGCTCCAGCTGGCGCGCGTGGGCCAGATAGTCCTGTTCGATCTCGCGCAGCCGCTGCACCACGGTGCGGTCGTAGCAGAGCATGCCGATCTCGGCGTTGAGCGCAAACGAGCGGATGTCCAGGTTGATCGAACCGACCAGCGCGATGTCGTCGTCCATGCTCAGGTGCTTGGCATGCAGAAAGTGCGGGCGATACAGCGCAATCTTCACCCCGCAACGCAGCAGCTCGTCGAAGTAGGCTTCCTGCGCCCAGGCCGCCAGACGCTGGTTGTTGCTCTGCGACAGGATCAGTTGCACGTCCACGCCCGATACCGCGGCGATGCGCAAGGCGCTCAGCAAGGCTTCGTCCGGCACGAAATACGGCGTCACCAGCACCACCTTGCGCCGTGCCAGGTGGATCACCGCGTTGATGGCATCGCGCGCGTTCTCGAACGGATACGCCGGCCCGCTGGGCAGCAGCTGGGTGGCGATGTTGGCCTGGCACACCGGCGCATCCGGCCACACATCCAGGCGCTGCCCGGTTTCGGTGAACCAGTCGCTGGCGAAGACCGCTTCCAGATGGTTGACCACCGGCCCGCGCACGCGCGCCACCAGTTCGCGATTGGGCACGCCGTGGACGAAGCCGGCATCGGCCAGATTCTGCGAGCCCACAAAACCCACCTGATTGTCGATCACCGCGATCTTGCGGTGGTTGCGCAGATCCATGCGCCCGCTGCGGCGCCAGCGCAGCCCACCGGGCAACACCGCCAGCACTTCGATGCCGCCAGCCAGCAGACGCTTGCGATAGCGGCGCAGGCCGCGCTTGGCGCCCACCGCATCGAGCAGCACGCGACAGCGCACGCCACGCGCACTGGCACGCTCCAGCGCGGCCACCACCGCCTCGCCCACGGCATCGTCGAACATCAGGTAATACAGCAGATGCACGCGCTGTTCTGCTGCATCGATCGCGTCGATCAGCGCCTGCAGCGACTGCGCGTAGTCGTCCAGCAACTCCACCGCGTTGCCCAGGGTCGGCATGAAATCGCCCTGGCGTTCGATCAGCGGCACCACCTCGGCACTGCTGGTGTCCGCCTGCGGTGTCCAGCGCAATGCGTGCAAGGGCAGTTGCTGTTCGCGGATCACCTGCGAGGCGGTGGCCTGCCGTTCCACGCGCAGGCGCGACAGCCACGGATGGCCGAACAGCAGGTACAGCGGCAGGCCGACCACCGGCACGAAGCCGATCAACAGCAACCAGCTGCGCGCCGCGCCCGGCGTGGTGCGGGCGGGAATCCACAGCAGGGCAGCCAGCCGGATCACCCAGTCCAGCGCCAGCAGCCAGGTCCCTTGCAACCAGTCGGGCAGCATCAGCGCTCCGTTCTCATGAGGAAGCCGATTCTGACCGGGCCGGACGTGAACGCAACGGCGTGCCGCCACCGGCCTGTCCGCAATGGCGAAAGGGCCCCGCTTCCGAGGCTGCCGGCCGCACGCGCTCGGCGCAGACCTGCCGCAGCGTCTGTACGAAGGCGGTCTGCGCGCGGGTGGGGTGCCAGTCGCTGCGCGTGGTGATGCCGATCTGCCGGCGCAGCTGCGGCCCGGCGCGGCCGATCTCGGCCAGCAGGCCGGCGCGGCGCTCGAACAGGAACTGGTCGCGCGACATCAGGGTCAGCCACTCGTCTTCCAGCAACAGCCCGCGCACGGTCAGCTCCGCGCCGCACTCGATACGCAGCGCCGGCGGCTCCAGCTGGCGGTCGCGGAACATGCGCTCCCAGCGTTCGCGCACCGGTGTGCCGGCGGCGGCGATCACCCAGGGGTAGTCGAGCAGCTGCGCAAACGCATACGACTGCCCGGCCAGCGGGTGCCCGCCGCGCGCCACGATCACCGGCTCGTCGTCGAACAGCGGCTCCTGCAGCACGTCACGAACCGGTAGCCGCTCGCGCAGCGCACCGATCAGCAGATCCAGCCCGCCGTCGCGCAGATGTGCCAGCAATTCTGCATACGGCCCTTCGACCACGCTGATGCGCGCGGCCGGGTGCGCGCGCGCAAACCGCGCCAGCGCCTGCGGCAACAGGATCGCCCGTGCCAGCGGCATCACCCCCACCACCACCCGGCCGGCATGCTGCGAGCGCAGCGCCGCCACCTCGTCGAGCGCGGCGCGTACCTCGGCCAGCGCCAGCCGCACCTGCCGCAACAGCCGCTCGGCCACCGGCGTGGGCTGCATCGCCTTGCCGCGGCGCATGGTCAGCGGCACCTCGATCACATCGGCCAGCGACTGCACCGCCCGATACACCGCCGGTTGCGACACCCCCACCTGCACGGCCGCCAGTGAGTAGCTGCCCGCCACATCCACGGCGACCAGCGCCTGCAACTGTCCCAGCGACACGCGCCGCTCCAGCCCCGGGCGGGCGGGCAAGCGCAGCGCACGCCGCGCCACCCGGATGCCGCGGCCAAGATGCGCCAGCGCACGCTCGACCCGCGGCACCACCAGCTGGGTGGCCTCGGTGGCCACCATCCCGCCAGGCTGGCGGTCGAACAACCGCACCCCCAGTTGCTGCTCCAGCCGTGCCACCGCCTGGGTCAGGGCGGGCTGCGACAGGTTCACCTGCGGGGCAGCCGCGCTGATGCTGCCCAGCCGATGCACCACGACCAGGGCGTGGAGATGGCGAAGGTTCGGCTCGGGCATCGGCGGCATGCTCTAACTATAAGCAAAACCAATACGCATACCTCAAATGAATCTTGAGCTGTCTCGCTCTCGCCGCTCAGACTCGGCACAGCACTAACGAGGATGGATGGATGAGCCAGGTCGTCACCCAGATCGCGCGCACCCCGATCGCCGTCGTGGACGGGCTGGCGCAGGCCGGCGTGGCCACCGTGCATGAGGCGCAAGGCCGCACCGGCCTGCTGCATCACCGGCTGCGCCCGATCTACGGCGGCTGCCGCATCGCCGGCACTGCGGTCACCGTGTCGGTGCCGCCCGGCGACAACTGGATGATGCATGTGGCCATCGAACAGCTGCAGCCAGGCGATGTGCTGGTGGTGGCGCCCACCAGCGACTGCTGCGACGGCTATTTCGGCGATCTGCTGGCGACCTCGGCCCAGGCGCGTGGCTGCCGCGGACTGATCATCGATGCCGGCGTGCGTGACGTGCGCGACCTCACCGCCATGCAGTTCCCGGCCTGGAGCCGCGCCATCTGCGCGCAGGGCACCATCAAGGAGACGCTGGGATCGGTCAACGTGCCACTGGTGTGCGCCGGGGCCTTGGTGCAGCCGGGCGATGTGGTGGTGGCCGACGATGACGGCGTGTGCGTGGTGCCGCGCGAACGCGCCGCCGAGGTGCTGGCCGAAGCGCAGGCCCGCGAAGCGCGCGAACTGCTCAAGCGCGAGCGCCTGGCGCGCGGCGAGCTGGGGCTGGACATCTACGCCATGCGCGAGCGCCTCGCAGCCAAGGGACTGCGCTATGTCTGAGCGGGTGCGTGCGATGTGGATGCGCGGCGGCACCTCCAAGGGTGGCTTCTTTCTCGCCGATGACCTGCCTGCCGACAGCGCCGCGCGCGCGGCCTTCCTGCTGCGCGCCTACGGCTCGCCGGACCTGCGCCAGATCGATGGCATGGGCGGCGCCGACCCGCTGACGTCCAAGGTCGCCGTGGTGTCGCGTTCGGCCCGCGCCGATGCCGACGTGGACTATCTGTTCCTGCAGGTGGCCGTGGACCAGGCGCAGGTCAGCGACGCACAGAACTGCGGCAACATGCTGGCCGGTGTCGCGCCATTCGCACTGGAACGCGGCCTGCTGCCGGCGCGCGACGGCGAAACCGAGGTGCGCATCTTCATGCGCAACACCGGCACCCTGGCCACGGCCACCGTACAGACGCCCGGCGGCCGGGTCAGCTATGCGGGCGATGCGCGCATCGATGGCGTTCCCGGCACCGCCGCACCGATTGCGCTGGCGTTTGCCGACATCGCCGGCTCCTCCTGCGGCGCCCTGCTGCCCAGCGGGCGAGCGCTGGACACGATCGACGGCGTGGAGGTCACCCTGATCGACAATGGCATGCCCTGCGTGGTGTTGCGCGCCAGCGATGTGGGCATCAGCGGCTACGAAGACCGCGCCACCCTGGATGCCGACGCGTCGCTCAAGGCACGGTTGGAATCCATTCGTCTGCAGGCTGGCCCGCTGATGCGGCTGGGCGATGTCAGCGCTGCGACGGTGCCGAAGATGATGCTGGTGGCCGCGGCGCGCGACGGCGGCGCGATCTGCGTGCGCTCGTTCATTCCGCACCGCTGCCACGCCTCGATCGGCGTGCTCGGCGCGGTCAGCGTCGCCACCGCCTGCCTGCTGCCGGACGCGCCTGCGCATGCGCTGGCGCAGCTGCCCGGCGGCGACCGCCAGCAGGTGGGGGTGGAGCATCCCAGTGGCATAAGCAACTGCCTCATCGAGTGCGACGCACAGGGCGCGGTGGTGCGCGCGGCGGTGATCAGGACTGCGCGCAAACTGTTCGATGGTGAATTGTTTGCGTGAACGTCACCGACCAGCCCTGCGCGCCGGCAGTTGACTGCGTGCCACTACCTCTCTCCGCATCGCGACGAGCATTGCCATGATCATCGACTGCCACGGCCACTACACCACCGCGCCCGCGGCGCACGATGCGTTTCGCAAAGCGCAGATTGCGCACTACACCGACGCCAGCGCGCCCGCGCCGGTGTACCCGGCCATCTCCGATGACGCGCTACGCGAAAGTGTCGAGCAACATCAGTTGCGCCTGCTCCGCGAACGCGGCGCAGACATGACCATCTTTTCGCCACGTGCCAGCACCATGGCGCATCACATCGGCGATGAGGCGGTGAGCCAGGTGTGGACACGGCACTGCAACGACCTCATTGCCCGCGTGGTGCAGCTGTATCCCCACACCTTCATCGGCGTGTGCCAGTTGCCGCAGTCGCCGGGGGTGTCGATCGCCCACTCGATCGCCGAGCTGGAACGCTGTGTCACCGAGCTCGGGTTTGTCGGCTGCAACCTCAATCCAGATCCTTCCGGCGGCCACTGGACCGGGCTGCCCCTGACCGACCGCGCCTGGTACCCATTCTTCGAAAAAATGGTCGAGCTCGACGTGCCGGCAATGGTGCACGTGTCGGGCAGCTGCAACGCCAATTTCCACGCCACCGGCGCGCACTATCTCAACGCCGACACCACGGCCTTCATGCAGTTTCTGGAAGGCGACCTGTTCACCGACTTCCCGGATTTGCGCTTCATCATCCCGCATGGCGGTGGCGCGGTGCCCTATCACTGGGGACGCTTCCGCGGACTGGCCGACATGCTCGGCAAGCCACCGCTGTCCACGCATGTGATGCGCAATGTGTTCTTCGACACGTGTGTTTATCACCAGCCAGGCATCGACCTGCTGTTCGAGGTCATCGATATCGACAACATCCTGTTCGGCTCGGAAATGGTCGGCGCGGTGCGCGGCATCGACCCGCAGACCGGCCACTATTTCGACGACACCAAACGCTACATCGATGCATTGGCGATTTCCGCAGCCGACAAGCACAAGGTGTTCGAAGGCAATGCGCGGCGGGTGTACCCACGGCTGGATGCGCAATTGCGGGCGCGTGGGCTGTAGCGGTGTTCCCTTCTCCCATCGGGACATTGTCCTCCTTTATGGGGGAGAAGGTGGCCCGCAGGGCCGGATGAGGGTACGGGCGAAGCCTCGTGTCATCTATTCCCCAGTGGCTTCGCCCGTACCCTCATTCCAACCACCGCTCCGCGCTCCGCGCCCCGGCCCGCGCCAGCGGCGCGAGCGCTCAAGGCACGCACACCTTCGGTGCGCAAGCCGTGCCTTGTCGCCCCGAGGGGAGCGGGGATTTGTCACGCACCACTGTCGATTTTGACCTTTGCCTTAGCTGGCTAAGCGCGAGGTGTTCGAGAGCAATGCGCGGCGGGTGTATCCGCGGCTGGATGCGCACCCGACGGAGAGAGGAACGCGCACTAACGCAGGCTAGGTGCAATCGAAAAATAATCGACGTATCCATCAAGAACGCCGCGAGCGATTCCCGCAAACGCAAACACCCGCCTTTCGGCGGGTGTTTGCTTGGATGCAGATCGCGTAATCGGTGGATTACTTGATCTTGCCTTCCTTGTACATGACGTGCTTACGCACGACCGGGTCGTACTTCATCATTTCCATCTTCCCCGGAGTGTTCTTCTTGTTCTTGTCCGTGGTGTAGAAGTGGCCGGTAGCGGCCGAGGAAATCATACGGATCTTGTCACGCTTGCCTTTTGCCATGACTGCTTACTCCTCAGACCTTTTCGCCGCGCGCACGCAGCTCTTTCAGAACGGCATCAATCCCGTTCTTGTCGATGGTGCGCAATGCATGCGCGGAGACACGGAGCTTCACCCAGCGGTTTTCGCTGGCAACCCAGAAGCGACGCTCGTGCAGGTTGGGCAGGAAGCGACGACGGGTTCTGTTGTTTGCGTGGGAGACGTTGTTACCCGTCTGCACACGCTTGCCGGACACTTGGCATACGCGGGACATTACGCACCTCGATAAAGTTTGGTGTCTTCCTTAGCCAGGAAAACGGCGGCCCCGACAGCAGCTTGGCTGCCACGCAACGTTGGGAATCAATCACTTAACGCTGGGAAGAGGCCGGCACCACATCGCGCTGGGTGCCGCCGTCCGGAACGATCCGGGCACAGCGAGCCGCGCATTATGCACGGCAATCCCTTGTGCTGCAAGCACTTAGGCCAGGCGCCGGTGGCGTGCGGGGGCACCTTGCGCACGCTGCCTGCGATGCGGTCTGCCTGCCGCATCGCTTGCCGTCGCTGCCAGCCCTCTCCTGCCGACGCAGCGAGCGATGTACCGGCCGCTTGCGCGCGCCCGGGCCGCAGCAGAAAACGCCGCAGCACTCCCGGGACAGGCCCCGAACCAGCATCGGCACGCGCCCGGCCGCGTCATCGCCGCCCGGTCACACCCTGCGCCGCCGAGGTGCCCCGGCGCGAGCGGGGCACGCTCACGCCCCGCCCCGCTGCGGCACCGCGGCATCCGCTGGTGCTACACGCCCGGCCTCGTCCCGATGCAGCCAGCAATACAGCACCGGCAACACCAGCAACGTCAGCAGGGTGGACGAGACGATGCCGCCGATCACCACCGTGGCCAGCGGGCGCTGCACTTCGGCGCCGGCGCCCACGTTGAAGGCCATCGGCACGAAACCCAGCGCAGCCACCAGGGCGGTCATCAACACCGGGCGCAAACGCGCCAGCGCGCCTTCGCGCAGGGCCTGCTCCAGCGACATGCCTTCGGCACGCAGGCTGCGCACGAAGGCGATCATCACCAGGCCATTGAGCACCGCCACGCCCGACAACGCGATAAAGCCCACACCTGCGGAAATCGACAACGCCAGCCCGCGCAGCGCCAATGCCACCACGCCGCCGATCAGCGCCAGCGGCACGCCGCTGAACACCACCAGCGCATCGCGCAGCGAACCGAACGACCAGTACAGCAGCGCGAAGATCAGCAGCAAGGTGCCCGGCACCACCCAGGCCAGGCGCTGGCTGGCGGAGATCAACTGCTTGAAGGTGCCGCCGTAGCCGATCCAATACCCGGTGGGCAGCTTGACCTGTGCCCGCACGCGCTGCTGCACCTCGGCGACAAAACCGCCCAGGTCGCGATCGCGCACGTTGGCGGTGATCACGATGCGGCGTTTGCCGTCTTCGCGATTGATCTGATTGGGACCGAGCACGGTCTCGATCCTGGCCACCTCGCGCAGCGGCACCGTGGTCGGTTCGCCACTGCGCCAGCCGGCGGCGCGGCTGGATTCGTCGGCATCGGCGCGCTCGCCATCGCCGCGCAACGGAATCGGCAGGTCCGCCAACGCGGTGGGGTCCTGCCGCAGGCCTTCGGGCAGGCGCACCACGATGTCGAAGCGGCGGTCGCCCTCGAACAACTGCCCGGCCGCCTGCCCGCCCACGGCGGCCGCGACGGTGTCCTGCACCACGCCGGGATTGAGCCCGTAGCCGGCCAGCGCGGCGCGGTCGGGCACCACCGCCAGCATCGGCAATCCGGTGGCCTGCTCCAGGCTCACATCGGCCGCGCCCGGCACCGCGCTGGCGATTTCCTGCACGCGCTGCCCGAGCTTGACCAAGGTGTCCAGATCGTCGCCATAGACCTTGATCGCGACATCCGCGCGCACGCCGGAAATCAGCTCGTTCATGCGCATCTGGATCGGCTGGGTGAACTCGTAGTTGTTGCCGGGCAATTGCTTGACCGCCTGCTCGACCTCGGCCAGCAACTGCGCCTTGGGCTTGCGCGGGTCCGGCCACTGCGCGCGCGGATGCATGATCAGGAACGTATCGGCGACCGAGGGCGGCATCGGGTCGGTCGCCACTTCGGCGGTACCGAGCTTGCCGAACACGTGCGCCACTTCCGGAAACTGCTTGATGCGTTTTTCCAGGGTGGATTGCATGGTGATGGCCTGTTCCAGGCTGGTGCCGGGAATACGCAGGGCATGCAGCGCGACATCGCCTTCGTCCAGGTTGGGGACGAACTCGCTGCCCAGGCGTGTGGCGAGCACCGCGCACGCCGCTACCGCTGCCAGCGCCGCGATGCCCACCCAGCGCCCGTGCCGCAGCGCGCGATCCAGCAATGGCGCATACACGCCGCGCGCCCAGCGCATTGCGCGGTTTTCATGCTCGGCAACCTTGCCGCCCAGCAGCAACGCGATCGCTGCCGGCACGAAGGTCAGCGACAACAGCATCGCCCCGGTCAGTGCCAGCACCACGGTGATCGCCATCGGGTGGAACATCTTGCCTTCGATGCCGGTGAGCGCGAACACCGGCAGATACACCGCGGTAATGATGCCCAGGCCGAACAGGCTGGGGCGGATCACCTCGGCGGTGGCTTCGGCGGTAAGTTCGAAACGCTCGTCGCGCTCGAGCACACGCCCCAGGCGCAATTGCGCTTCGCCGAAACGGCGCAGGCAGTTCTCCACGATGATCACCGCGCCATCGACGATCAAGCCGAAATCCAGCGCGCCCAGGCTCATCAGGTTGCCGGACACGCCACCGCGCACCATGCCGGTGAGGGTGAACAACATCGCCAGCGGAATCACTGCGGCCGTGATCAGGGCTGCGCGGACATTGCCCAGCAACAGGAACAACACCACGATCACCAGCAACGCGCCTTCGATCAGGTTCTTGGCGACGGTGACGATGGTGCGGTCCACCAATGCGGTGCGGTCGTACACCGGCACCGCCTGCACACCGGCCGGCAAGCTGGCGTTGGCTACTTCCAGGCGCTGTGCGGCGGCTTGCGCCACGGTGCGGCTGTTGGCGCCGACCAGCATGAACACCGTGCCCAGCACTACTTCATTGCCGTCCTGGGTGGCGGCGCCGGTGCGCAGCTCGCGTCCTTCGCCCACCTGCGCCACATCGCGCACGCGGATCGGCACGCCTTCGCGCCGGTCCAGCACGATCGCGCCGATCTGCGCGATGTCGTCCACCTGCCCCGGCACGCGCACCAGAAACTGCTGGCCGTTCCGTTCGATATAGCCGGCGCCGATGTTGCGGTTGTTGGACTCGACCGCACGCGCCACGTCATCCAGGGTAAAGCCCAACGCGACCAGGCGCGCCGGATCGGGGGTGATATGGATCTGCCGCGCATAGCCGCCGATGGTGTTGACCTCGGTCACGCCCGGCACATTGCGCAGCTGCGGGCGCACCACCCAATCCTGCAAGGTGCGCAGATCGGTGGCCGTCCACGCACTGCCATCGGGCTTGCGCGCATTCGGCTTGGCTTCGACCGTATACATGAAGATCTCGCCCAGCCCGGTGGCGATCGGCCCCAGTTGCGGCTCCAGGTCGGCCGGCAGTTGCGACTTGACCTGCTGCAAGCGCTCGGCCACCTGCTGCCGCGCGAAATACAGATCGGTGCCATCGGCAAACACCGCCGTCACCTGCGACAAGCCATAGCGCGACAACGAGCGGGTGGACTCCAGCCCCGGCAGTCCTGCCAGCACCGTCTCCAACGGAAACGTCACCCGCTGCTCCGATTCCAGCGGCGAATAGCCCGGCGCCGCGGTGTTGACCTGCACCTGCACATTGGTGATGTCCGGTGTCGCATCGATCGGCAAGCGCGAAAAACTCCACGCGCCGATCGCAATCAACACGCCCGTCAAGGCCAGCATCAACCAGCGCTGCGCGATCGCGAACCGGATGATGTTAGTGAGCATGACGCGCACCTCCGCGCACGCTCGGCGCAACTGCGTGGACAGCCACATCGATCAGTGCGTGCGTGCCTGCGCCGCGACTGCGTCGATGACAGAAAAGACGTGTCGCTGAAGCACGGAAGAACTGTTCGCACGCACCTGCGTGCGGCCAAGGAAGCAGCAAACCGGAAACGCAGCGTTCAGTGATCATGCGAGGCCCCCGACTTTTCGATGTCGGCCTTCACCAGGTAGCTCTGCTCCACCACCACCGTGTCGCCCGGCGCCACGCCGGACACCACTTCCACCTGCTGCGCATCGCGCGCGCCCAGCCGCACCGGCCGCGCTTCGTACACATCGCCCACGCGCACGAACACCACGTCCCAGTCGCGGAACCGCTGCAACGCCCCCACCGGCACCACCATCGCCGCCGGCTGCTGCGCCACCGTCACCCGTGCCTTGACCGCCGAGCCCGGCCGCCACAAGCCATCGCTGTTGCGCAGCACCGCGCGCGCCACCGTGCTCTGGCTGGCCGTGGCGGTGCCTGGCAACACGCGCTCCAGCGTGGTCTGCGCCACCACGCCATCGCTGATGCGCGTGACCGTCACCGGCGCACCGGCGGTGATGTGGCCGGCGTCGGCGCCGAAGATGTGCAGATCCACCCACAAGGTGGACAGGTCGGCGATTTCGAACAGCGTCTGGCCTTCGCCCGCGTTGCTGCCCAGGCTGGCATTGCGGGCGAGCACGGTGCCACCGATCGGTGCGCTCACCGAATAGGTGGTCAGGCTCAGATTGCTCTCCACCGTGGCCAGCACCTGGCCTGCGCGGACCTGGTCGCCGACATTGGCGCGCAGGCTGCGCACCGGGCCGGGGAAACGCGCGGTGGCCTGCGCCTGCGCGCCTTCTGCGGGCGTCAACAGACCTTGCACTTCATGCTGGTCGGCGATGCTGCCAGCACCCACCGGAGCAATGCGAATGCCGGCATCCTGGGCGATTTTCGCAGCGATGGTGGTGCGGCCTTCGTAGCTGGCATAGCGCCAGCGATGCGTCTTGCCCTGCACGGTGGCGCGCACGTCCACATCGAATGAATGCGGTTCGCCCACGGTGCTGTCTGCCAGCAGGCTACCGTCGTCGCGTGGCCGCAACCGATGCACTTCATCGACGCCGCCAAGCCGCTTCAAATGCACTTCCACGTTGCCCGCAGTGGCCGGCAACGGTTTGCCATCGCGGTACAGCCAGGCCTGGTAGGTGGGCGGTCTGCCGTCTTCGGCGATCGCCAACTCCACGCTGTCGCCGTCCTGGCTGAGCAGGCGCCCGCCGTGTGCGCCTTTTTGTGCGTCTTCGCCATGTGCGTCAGCATCGGCATCAGCTTCGGCAGCATGCCCTGCGTGGTCGTCGTGAGACTCTTCGCTACTGCGGCCGCAGCCGCTCAGCAGCAGCGCCAACAGCAGCTGCGCCATCAAAAAACGTGTCATCGAAATGGGTCCTGGCTGGCGCCGATGCAGTGCGTCGGGCGAACGAATGAAGCCGGCTTGCGCTGGACGCGCGCCAGGCATGGGCGGTGCTTCGCGGCCGCTGGATGATGCAGTTGCGACTGCAGTTGCAGTTGCAGCAGATGCAACCGTGCGTACGCAGTCCGCGCGAAAAGATGGGAAGGCGTCAGCGCTCATGGCTCCACCTGCGCGGCACTGTCGACCACGAACGGCTGCCCGGTCAGGCGCTGGATCTCGATCAACGCGGTCTGCGCGTCCAGTGCGGCGGCCAGTTGCTGCTGACGTGCATCGCTGCGTTGCGCCTGCAGCTGCGCCCAATCCAGATAACTGGTGGCGCCGGCACGGTACGCGCGCTCGGCCGCGGCATCGGCGCGCGCAAGTGCGGGCAGCACATCGCTGCGCATGCGCGCCACTTCCAGCTGCGCGGCGCGGTAGCGGCCATGCGCGTCGGCCAGCGTGGCGTACAGCAGCAATGCCTGCGATTGGCGTTCGATGTCCAGCAACGACAGCTCCGCTTCGGCGGCGCGGATGTCCGGTTGCGCGCGCGCGGCGCTGCCCAGCGCCAGCGAGACGCTGCCCAGCAGCGCGGTGGCGTCGTTGGCTTCGAGCCGGCGCACGCCCACCTGCCAGTCCAGGTCCGGGCGCGCCTGGCTGCGTGCCAGCCGCACCCGCGCCTCGCGCACGCGCTGCTCGCCGTTCAAGCGCGCCAGTTCGGGCGTGGCATCGAGCAGCTGCGCCAGCACCTCGAACTCGGGAATCGCCGGCAGCTGCAATGGGTCGCCAGTGACATCGCCGAAGTCCGGCGCACGCTGCCCCCACAACACCGCCAACTGGCGACGTGCGGCCGTCTCTTCCAGTTGCGCGCGGTCGCGATCGAGCTCCGCACGTGCCTGCAAGGCCTGCGCGGTCAACACCACCGACTCCGGCGAGGCGCCGGCCTGCAGCCGCAAACGCGCGGCGGCCACGGTACGCTGGCGTTGCGCCAGGGTCTCCAGCGCGACGGTGCGGCGCTGGCGGGCGGCGGTGATGGCCAGGTAACGCCGCGCCACCTCGGCCAGCACGTCCAGCCGCGCGATCGCCCGTTGCGGTGCCAGCGCATCGATACGGGCCTGGGCCAGCGTGCGCCGCGCATCCAGTTTGCCGCCGCGTTCCAGCACGCCGGCCAGGGTGACGGTGAGTTCGGCCTGGTCCAGCGCGCGGGTGGGGCCGCTGCCGAACACGTTTTCCAGTTCGGCACCGATGCGCAACGGCGGACGCAGCGCGTCACGTTCGGCTTCGGCGGTGAGGACGGCACGCTGGCCATCGGCCAGGCGCAGGTCGGGGTGCTGCAGGGCGACGCGCGCGATGGCGTCGTCCAGGGTCAGCACGGGTTTGGGCGATACGTCCTGCGCCATGGCGCACGGCACGACCGCGAAGACGGCAATCGCCGTCAGTCGCAACCACATGAGGGTGTCTCCGGAATCGGGATCGATGGACAGGCCGGCAGCTGCCGGCGAGGCATCAGGCCGCGATCGGGGGACGCAATCCGGTCTCGCTCAGGTGCGAGCGGTAGTGCGCAAACACGGCCACGGGCCGGGCGTGCGCGTGCGTGGACAACGGCAGCCAGGCCAGCGCCGGCAAGACGGCCGGATTCTGGCCGTGGCAGTAGCCGCTATGCATCAGGGCGTGCATCAGGCCGGCCCCATCGCGCTCGCCGGCATCGCCTTCGTCGGCGCCATCATGGCCATGCGGCGCGGTGTCTTCCAGATGCATCTGGTCGTGCGCCAACGCATGCACATCGCCCAATGCGCAGGCCACAGGCGCCACCAGCACGCCCAGCGCCAGCACTGCCAGCGCCATCAGGCGCAGCAAGGGGTGCAACAGGCGGGCGCGACGCAGCAGCATGGGCTGCAGCGTATAGAGCCCAGGGTGGTTACACAATTGCATGCGGGTGTGGCGTGGTTGGGGGGGTGCTTGGATGCTCTTTCTGCTCGGATGCTCTTAAAGCGTGGTGGGTCGAGTGCGCGGTGCCCTCACCGCTCGCGGGACACGCCGTTAACCCGTCCATGGGGGCTCGGTGGCGGCATCCATGCCGCCAACGGTCCCGCAATCGGTAAGGACACCGCACCGGACAGTTGGCTGGTGGTTTTGTTCAAGAACTGAGGGCGCCGCGCCACTGGGTTGCTGGTTGCCGATCGCTTGTTGAAAACTCTGCACACCGACCAACTCGACTGGTCCTTGCCCGCCCACCGTCGCGGGACCTTGAGCGGCATGGATGCCGCGCCAGAGCCTCCAGGGACGGATTCACGGCGTGTCCTGCAATGGTGGGCGGGCAAGGGCCCTGCAGCAAACTCGCAGCCTCGGTCGAGTGCGCGGTGCCCTCACCGCTCGCGGGATTCCAACGTGATGCCCTCAGACGCCGTTACCAGCACATCACGGTGCGCTGGCAGCGGCTGGCTTGGACTTGATCGGGCGTGCCTTGCTCTCTGCGATGAAGGCGCGCACCTGCTGCTCCAGCACCGGCAGGGTGACCGAACCCTGCTTCAGCACCACGTCGTGGAAAGCCTTGATGTCGAAGCGCTCGCCCAGTTGCTGTTCGGCCTCGGCGCGCAGCTTGACGATGCTGATCTCGCCCAGCTTGTAGCTCAGCGCCTGGCCCGGCCAGGAGATGTAGCGGTCCACCTCGGTGGTGACTTCGTGCTCGCTGAGTGCGGTGCGGTCGCGCAGGTAGGCCAGCGCCTGCGCGCGGCTCCAGTCGTCGTGGTGCACGCCGGTGTCGATGACCAGCCGGCAGGCACGCCACATTTCGTAGGTGAGCCGACCGAATTCTTCATAAGGCGTCTCGTAGATACCCATCTCCTGGCCGAGCTTTTCGGTGTACAGCGCCCAGCCTTCGCCGTAGGCGGAGATATAGTTTTCGCGGCGGAACGCGGGCTGCTCGCCCTGCTCCAGCGCCAGCGAGCCCTGCAGCGAATGCCCGGGCGAGGACTCGTGCAAGGTCAACGCCGGCAGGTTGTACAGCGGCCGCGATGGCAGGTTGTAGGTGTTGACCCAATACGTCGTGGCGCCACCGCGGCCGGCGGTCCAGAACGGGGCGATATCGTCGGGCACCGGCTTGATGGTGAAGCGCCCGCGCGGCAGCGTGCCGATGAACTTGCCCACCTGCCCGTCCACGCGCTTGGAGATCCACGCCGCGCGATCGAGCAACTCCTGCGGGGTCTTGGCGTAGAACTGCGGGTCGGTGCGCAGGAAGGTGAGGAACTGCGCGAAGCTGCCCTTGAAACCCACCTGCTGGATGATCGCGTTCATCTGCGACTGGATGCGCGCCACTTCGTCCAGGCCGATCTGGTGGATCTGCTCAGGGCTCAGCTCCAGCGTGGTGTATTCGCGGATCTGCTGGCGATAGAAGGCCTTGCCGTCGGGCAACGCTTCGGCCGCCAGCGTCGTGCGCGCATTGGGCATGTAGTCGTTGCGGAAGAAGCCCAGCAACTTGCTGTACGCCGGAAGGACGGCCGTGCTCAGCGCGGCCTTGGCTTGTTCGCGTAGTTGCGCCTGTTCGGCGGCGGGGATCTGTGAAGGCAGCTGCTTGAATGGCGCGTAGAACGTCGACTCGGTGGGGTCCTTGACCTCGGCGATGGTGGCGATGGAGACATCGCGCCCATCGAGCACCGCGCGCGGCACGCTGAACCCGCGTGCCAGGCCGGCGCGCATGTTGACCATCTGTTGGTCGAAATAGCGCGGCACATCGTTCAGGCGCGCGATGTAGGCGCGGTATTCGGCGGCGGTCTTCATCGGCCGCTGCGCCATGAAGCTCAGGTTCGACCAGAACGAGCTATCGGAGTTGAACGGCATTTCGTACAGGCGCAGGCGCACGTCGGCGGCCAGGTTTTCCACCTGTGGGCGGTAGATGGCGAAGTTGATCTGGTTGGCCGGCGAGAGCTGCCTGGGGTCGATGCCATCAAGCTGCTTGAGCACGCCGTCCCACACCGCCAGGCGCGCCTGCTGGGCGGCCGCGCTGACATCCGGCAGATGCGTGTTGTCGCCGGTGGTGTCGCTGTCTTCGTCGGCCTGCCCGGTTTCGGCCTGCCGCCAGGCCCACTCTTTTTCGTAGATCGCGCGGAAGCGTGCATCGGCGGGCGCTTCGGCGGCGAGCGTGGCCGGCGCGGGCGGCGTGGCGGCCTGCGTGGACGCGACGAACGAGGTGCCCAGCAGGGCGAGCGAGAGTGCGACGGCGAGCGGAGAGGTCACGTGCGGAAAGCCTGATCTGGAGCGAACGCCCGATCATGGCAGCCCACGCGTGAGCTGCCATGGGCCGGAAGTCCCAATGCGAGCTGGCGCGCTGTGGTGGCTGTTGAGCTCCCTCGCCTGCCTTGGAGCGCGTGTGGGGCTGTTGCGCTGATTGGCCAGAGTGTCGGTGCTGCCCCCATCCGCCCTGCGGGCACCTTCCCCCGCAGGCGGGGGAAGGGACCTGGTGGTGTCGAGGGTCGGTTGTCTTTCCACCGGGCGGAGCAACGGACGTTACTGGCGAGGTCGGTGTTGCCCCCTCTCCCGCCTGCGGGAGAGGGCTGGGGTGAGGGCCGCTTGATGCCGATCGGCGTCGGCTCGGCTCAGGCCTTGCGCACCACCACCAGATGCCGCTCGCCCTCCAGGCCGGGCACCTGCAGCGGATGCACCTCGCTCATGGTCCAGCCGGCAGGCAATGCGGCGATTTCCTCGTGCGGATAGACGCCCTTCATTGCCAGCAGGCTACCGCCCGGGCGCAACAGGTGGCCGCCGACATCGATGATGCCGGCCAGCGTGTCCAGCGCGCGCGCGGTGAGGTGGTCGTAGGCGGCCGGCTCGTCCAGCGCTTCGGCGCGCGATTCGGCCACCCGCGCATTGCGCAGCTCCAGGTGACGCAGGGCCTCGCGCATGAAGCGCGCCTTCTTGCCGTTGCTTTCCACCAGGGTCACCTGCAGTTGCGGGCGGGTGATGGCCAGCGGAATGCCGGGCAGGCCGGGGCCTGTGCCCAGGTCGGCAAGGGTGCCGCTGGCGATGTAGGGCTGCATGGCCAGCGAATCGAGCAGGTGGCGGGTGACCATCTCGCGCGGGTCGCGCACGGCGGTGAGGTTGTAGGTCTTGTTCCAGCGCACCAGCAGGGCCAGGTAACGCAGCAGCGGTGCGGCGAAGGCCGCATCCAGGGATTGGGCCTGCAGGCCGCGTTCGAGCGCGGCGGAGACATCGGGGGCGAGTGCGGCATCGTTCATGGCGCGATTATCGCAGCTGGGGTGCCGTGCGGGCGCGCGTGTGCAGGCGAGGATGCTGCTGGGTTGTCCGGGCCGACCAAGCCGACACCTCTTGGGCAACGCTGGACACACGCGCCGCACCCACCGCAATGGACACGTGCCGGTAAGACAGCGGCGCTATATCTGGACACCGCTGCCAGAGCTTTGGAGAACGCCATGCCCGCCTCCGATCGCGTCCGCCGCCGCCTCCTGCAAGGATTGGGTGCCGGCCTGTTGCTGCCAGCCACTGCCGGCTGGTCCGCGCGCAGCCTGGCCGCGCCTTCCGGGCGCCCACTGATCACCGACGGAGTGCAGAGCGGCGACGCGCTGGAAGACCGCGCGATGCTATGGAGCCGTGCAGATCGGCCGGCACGGATGCGGGTGGAATGGGACACGCGCCCCAGCCTGCGCCAGGCACGTCGGGTGGATGGACCGATGGCGGTGGCTGCACACGATTTCACTGCGCGCGTGGACCTGAGTGGCCTGCCGCGTGATCAGGACATCTTCTACCGGGTGCGCTTCGAAGACGCCGACAGCGGGGTACTGAGCGCGCCGGTACATGGGCATCT
The DNA here is from genome assembly GCF_041479385.2 of Xanthomonas sp. NCPPB 1068. Taxonomy (NCBI): domain Bacteria; kingdom Pseudomonadati; phylum Pseudomonadota; class Gammaproteobacteria; order Lysobacterales; family Lysobacteraceae; genus Xanthomonas; species Xanthomonas sp. NCPPB 1068. The sequence goes on from NZ_CM192986.1 coordinate 4,602,827, forward strand.
GCGCAGCGCGCCGCGGACACGGCGCGACGTGCGTTTTGTCTGGAGCGGCGACACCGTCGGCCAGGGCTTCGGCATCAATCCGGACATCGGCGGCATGCGCATCTACAGCGCCATGCGCGAACGCAACCCGGATTTCTTCCTGCACAGCGGCGACACCATCTACGCCGACAGCCCGGTTCCGGCCGAACTCACCGTCGAAGACGGCAAGCGCTGGCGCAACCTCACCACTGCGGCCAAGAGCAAGGTGGCCGAAACGCTGGACGAATTCCGCGGCAATTACCGGTACAACCTGCTGGACGAGCATGTGCGCCGTTTCAATGCCGAGGTGCCGCAGCTCTGGCAATGGGACGACCACGAAACCACCAACAACTGGTCGCCCGGCAAGCAGCTGGATGCGCGCTACCAGGTGCGCGAGATCGACGTGCTGGCCCGACGTGCCCGCCAGGCCTTTCTGGAATACGCACCACTGCGCGGCGTGCGCGCCGATGGCAACGGGCGCATCTATCGCAAGATCGCCTACGGCCCGTTGCTGGATGTGTTCGTGCTGGACATGCGCAGCTACCGCGGCGCCAACAGCGACAACCTGCAACCGCAACCCGGCCCCGATGCCGCGTTTCTCGGGCCGGAGCAATTGGCGTGGCTGCAGCGCGAATTGGCCGGCTCGCGCGCGCAGTGGAAGGTGATTGCCGCCGACATGCCGATCGGCCTGCGGGTGCCCGATGGTGAAGATGGAGAGGGGCGTCCGCGCTGGGAAGCGATCGCCAATGGCGACCCCGGCGTGCCGCGTGGCCGTGAGCAGGAAATCGCCACGCTGCTGCGCTTCATCAGCCGTGCGCGCATCCGCAACACGGTGTGGCTCACTGCCGACGTGCATTACTGCGCAGCCCATTACTACCACCCCGACCGCGCCGCGTTTCAGCAGTTCGAGCCGTTCTGGGAATTCGTCGGCGGCCCGCTCAATGCCGGCAGCTTCGGGCCGAACGCGCTGGATGCCACCTTCGGCCCCACGGTGGTGTTCCAGAAGGCGCCGCCTGCCCCCAATACCTCACCGTTGGCCGGGTACCAGTTCTTCGGCGAGGTGGAGATCGATGGCGCCAGCGGCGTGCTGACGGTGACCTTGCGCGACCTGGATGGCGTGGCACAGTTCCGTCAGCCGATCCTGCCGTATGGCGCGGGGCCTCACACGGCCGCGTGAGGGTAGAGCGCCAGCGCGGCGCGGCACTGCGGTGCGGCCCACCATTCGTGCAGCTGCCAGCGCGCGGCCTGGCCTAGCGCCGGGTCGCACCACCGCAACTGCAGGGCGCCATCGGCTGCCAGCGCGTAGGCCAGCCGATGCAGGCCGAACGACAGGCCGTGCCCATGCGCCTTGAGCAGGGCTTCCTTTGCGCACCACAGACGAAAGAACAGCGCCTGCTGTGCGTCCGCCGGCAAGGCGGCCAGCAGCGCCAGTTCATCGGGGTGGAAGAAGCGATGCGCGATCTCCAGCAGGCGCGGGCGCGGGCGGATCCGCTCCAGGTCCACGCCCAGCCGCACGCCCTGCCCCAGCCCCACCAGCAGGTAATCGCCGCTGTGGCTCCAGCCGGTATCCCAGTCCGGCAAGGCCGGCTGCAGGGTCGGGCGGCCCCGTGCGTCACGTTGCAATGGCACCTGCGCCGGATCCAGGCCCAATGCCGGACCCAGCAGCTGCCTCGCCTGCGGCTCGCCGCGTTCGCCGGGCCGGTGCGGCCGTAGCCAGAGCTGCACCGGCCCGTGCTGCCAGCTTGCGTACGCTGTCACGCGCCGCCCACCAACCCAACTGCTTCGCCAGCCCGGCGGCCGCGCTCGACAGCTGCTTCACGGCGCGATGCGTCCAATGGCGCCCATGCACCACGTCCGGTGCACAGACATGAGGAGATCGGCAACATGGGCATCATCATCTGGTTGATCGTCGGCGGCATCGTGGGGTGGCTGGCCAGCATCATCATGCGTCGCGATGCGCAGCAGGGCATCATTCTCAATGTGGTCGTCGGCATCGTGGGTGCGCTGATTGCCGGTTTTCTGTTCGGCGGTGGCATCAACCAGGCCATCACCCTGTGGACCTTCGTCTGGTCGCTGGTGGGCGCGGTGATCCTGCTGGCCATCGTCAACCTGTTTACCCGCGGCCGCGTGCGCTGATCAGCGCAACATCGGTTGCCACGACGCCCGGGCCTGCCCGGGCGTCGTCGTTTCAGCGACCGCCGGCAGCGCGATCGGCAGGATGGTTGACGCCGTCTTCCACCGGCACCGCAATGTTCAGCGCATACGGATTGACGCCTTCCAGGCAACCGACGTTGTAGCCGTATTCGTTGGGATTGGAACGGCGCCGATGATGGGTGTAGATGCCGCACACGCCGCAGAAGTAATGCGCGGCGGCATGGGTGTTGAACTGATACAGCCGCAGCGCGTCCTGGCCTTGCACCACATGCAGGCCGTCGAGGGCCACAGAGGCCACGATGGCGCCACGCCGGCGACACATCGAGCAATCGCAACGGCGCGGGTCGAGCAGGCCGTGCGGCAACTCCAGATCGATCTGCACTGCGCCGCAATGGCAACTCAAGCGGTGCACCGGACCCAGCGTGATATCGCCCACCTTATGGGTACTGCGACGCAGATGACGCTCGCTCATGCGCCCGCCTCCGCAAGCCGCACCCAGGCCGGCGCATGGTCGCTGGGGCGCTCCCAGGTGCGCGGTTCGCGGTCGATGCCCGATTCAAAGGCACGTGCGCGCAAGGCCTCCGACACCAGGGTCAGGTCGATGCGCAGGCCCAGGTTGCGGCGGAAACCGGCCTGGCGATAATCCCACCAACTGAACTGCTCGGCTTCATCGTGATGCAACCGGAATGCATCGTGCAGGCCCAGCACCAGCAGTTTTTGCAACGCGGCGCGCTCGGCGGTGGAGGTGAGGATATGGTGCTCGTTCCACACCGCCGCATCGTGTACGTCGCGCGCATCCGGGGCGATGTTGAAGTCGCCCAGTACCACCAGCTGCGGATACCGCTGCAGCTCCTGCGCGATCCAGTCGTGCACCGCATCCAGCCAGCGCAGCTTGTAGGCATATTTCTCGGTGCCCACGTCCTGGCCATTGACCACGTACAGGTTGACGATGCGCACGCCGTCCACGGTGGCGGCGATCACGCGTTGCTGCACGTCGTCGAACCCGGGGATACCCATCTGCACGTCCAGCGCCGGCGAGCGCGACAGGATCGCCACGCCGTTGTAGGTCTTCTGGCCGCAGAACACGCTGCGGTAGCCCAGGGCAGCCAGCGCCGCATCCGGGAACTTGTGGTCTTCCAGCTTGGTTTCCTGGACGCCCACCACGTCCGGCGCAAACGCGCCGAGCCACTGTTGCAGGTGCGGCAGGCGCACGTTGAGCGAGTTGACGTTCCAGGAGGCGATTTTCATGGGGGGGCCCGTGGTCCAAACCGCCAATAGTACCGCGCCGCCCGCGCATGCCTCAGGGCCGGGCCGAAAGACGTCCCGAGCTGGTCGGGGCCGCTGCACGCGGTCGCACTCCCCGGGCGGTTCCATCGCCAGACCGTGCGTATGTCGTTGCAGCAATGAAGGCTGCCGCATCCGCGCGCCTGCGCGTCGCGCTGCAAGCGTGGCTGCCGTGCCGGCACCGGGCGCGCAGCGATATCGCCAAAACGCAAGACGCCGGCACAAGGCCGGCGTCTGCAATCACCTGTACAACGCCGCACTCAGTGGCCCGAGGCACCACTGGCACCCAGGCCGGTTTCGGCACGGATCTGCTGCGCCTTGAACGCGGCGCGTTCATTGGCCGCCTGCGGGCTGCGATCCAGGATCGAGAACAGCCAGATGCCGACGAAGCCGATGATCATCGAGAACAGCGCCGGCGAGGTGTACGGGAACGGCGCCGAACCGGCCGCGTTGCCCAGCGTGTCCACCCACACCGACGGCGACAGCACGGTGAGCACCAGCGAGGACACCAGCCCCAGGAAGCCACCAGTCACCGCGCCGCGCGTGGTGCAGTTCTTCCACAGCAGCGACAGGATCAGCACCGGGAAGTTGGCCGAGGCGGCGATGGCGAAGGCCAGCGACACCATGAAGGCCACGTTCTGCTTCTCGAACACGATGCCCAGCAGCACCGCGATCACGCCCAGCACCAGGGTGGTGGCGCGCGAGACCTTCAGCTCCGAGCCCGGCGCCGGATTGCCCTTCTTGAGCACCGTGGCGTACAGGTCGTGCGACACCGCCGATGCGCCGGACAGGGTCAACCCTGCAACCACCGCCAGGATGGTGGCGAAGGCCACCGCCGAGATGAAGCCCATGAACACGTTGCCGCCGACCGCATTACCGACCAGCACCGCCGCCATGTTGGCTGCACCCTTGCCGCCGTGGATGGTGCCGGTGGCCACGTCCGCAAACTGCGGGTTGGTCAGCACCAGCGCGATCGCACCGAAGCCGATGATGAAGATCAGGATGTAGAAGTAGCCGATCCAGGTGGTGGCCCACAGCACCGACTTGCGTGCCTGCTTGGCATCGGGAACGGTGAAGAAGCGCATCAGGATGTGCGGCAGGCCGGCGGTGCCGAACATCAGCGCCATGCCGAACGAGATCGCCGAGATCGGGTCCTTCACGAAGCCGCCCGGCCCCATGATCGACAGGCCGGCCTTGGCGGCATCCTCCGCCGATGCACCGCCATTGGCCGCAATCGCGGTCTTCACCCGCACGCCCTCGGCAAACAGCGCCTCGAAGCTGAAGTTGAAGTGCCACATGATGGCCACGGCCATGAAGGTCACGCCGGTCAGCAGCAACACGGCCTTGATGATCTGCACCCAGGTGGTGGCGGTCATGCCGCCGAACAGCACGTAGACCATCATCAGCACGCCGACCAGGGTCACCGCCACCCAGTAGTCCAGGCCGAACAGCAGCTTGATCAGCGCACCGGCACCGACCATCTGCGCAATCAGGTAGAACAGCACCACCACCAGCGTGCCCGACGCGGCAAAGCTGCGGATCGCGGTCGGCGCGAAGCGATAGCCGGCCACGTCGGCGAAGGTGTACTTGCCGAGGTTGCGCAGCCGTTCGGCCATCAGGAAGGTCAGGATGGGCCAGCCGACCAGAAAGCCGATCGCATAGATCAGGCCGTCGTAGCCATTGGCCATCACTGCGGCGGTGATGCCCAGGAACGAGGCCGCCGACATGAAGTCGCCGGCGATCGCCAGGCCGTTCTGGAAGCCGGTGATGCCGCCGCCGGCAGTGTAGAAGTCAGCGGCCGATTTGGTCTTGGCTGCTGCCCATTTGGTGATCCACAAGGTGCCCAGCACGAAGAAGCCGAACATGCCGATCGCCACCCAGTTGGTGGGCTGCTTGTCGGCCTGACCGATGTCACCGCCGGCGGCCAGCGCGATGCCTGCCGGCAGCAGGCCGGCCAGGATCAGGAGAAGGCGCGAAGTCTTGCTCATTTGCGGGCGTCCTCCAGGATCTGCGCGGTCAGCTGGTCGTAGGTGTTGTTGGCGCGACGCACGTAGATGGCGGTGATGACGATGGTGAACACCATCACCCCGATCGCGATCGGAATGCCGATCGAGGTCACCCCGTCGCCGATGGGCTTGGCAAGGAATTCCTTGTCGAAGGCAATCAGGCCGATGTAGCCGTAGTAGGCCAGCAACATCAGCACGGTCAGCGTCCAGCCCAGCGTATTGCGTTGGCGTTTGAGCGCGTGGTACTTCGGATTGGCATCGATCTTGGCGATCAGTGCGTCATTCGAGACGGTCATGGTCTGTCTCCTGGAGTGCGGGCGGCACGGCCCGCCCACATGCGTGGCGGGCGGCCGGCGGGGTGAACCTTAGAAGCTGTACTTGGTGGTGAACTGCAGGCGCGAGATGTCGCCGGAGTCGCCGTTTTCGGCTTCGCGGCGGCCGTACATCAGCTCTGCACCCACATCCACCTTGGGCAGCGGCGAATAGAAGACGTTGGCACGCAGGCTCTGCTGCGACTTGCTGGCAAGCCCGCCGGTGTTGGCCAGGCTATGGTCGTAATCCACCCGCGAATACATGATGGTGCTGCGCAGCTTGGCGCTGTAGTCGTGGCGCCACGCCACCCAGCCGGCCACGGTGCTGACGGTGTGGATGTTGCCATCCACATCCAGCTCCACGTCCGAGCCGTTGCCCAGGCCCAGATAGCGCCCCAGGCCTTCGCCGTAGCTGAGCTGATAGCGCAGGTCGTTGCTGGAATTGATGATCCAGCGGCCGCCGCCGGCGATGGCGCCGCCGAACTCGGTGTCGTTGGTCAACGCGCTGCGGGTGCGGTACTGGCGTGCGATGGCCGACAGGCCGAACGTGCCCCAGGTGCCCTTCCAGTTGTAGCGCGCGGTCAGGTCCGGCATGGCGCCGTGGTCCGAGGCCAGGATGGTGTTGCCACCCTGGTAGGGCGTGGTCAGCGTTTCCGGGTTTTCTGCCGACACGCTGAAGGCGCCACGGGTGTAGCGGATCTGGGTCTGGCGGCTGAACAACGCGCCGTCGGTCGGCCCGACGATGTCGGCCGCTTCCGGCAGGATCGTGGAGTCGACGAAGTTGGACCAGGTCTGGCCGGCCAGCCAGTTGTTCCAGCTCATGTAGGCATGCCGCAGGGTGCCGCCGTAGAGGTTGTTGACCTGGTTGGCCAGCGCGTTGCCGAAGAAGTCCAGCTCGATGAAGCCGGTGAGCTTGTCGCCGTTTTCGGTGACGGTGTCCACGCCCAGGTTGAAGCGCGAGAACTTGGCATGGAAGTCGGTGTCGGTGCTCGACGCCTGCCCGCCGACCGGCGTCTGGGTCGGGATGTACAGGTACCGCCCCACCGCGCCTTCGGGCAATGCACCATCGCTGGTGCGGGTGGTCATGAAGTCGGCCTTGATGAAACCACCGTAACGGAACGTTGTCCCCGCCGCTGCATTCGGTGTGATGCTGGTGATCTGGATCGGCCGCTTGCCGGCCGGAACCGCAGGCGCCGCTGCCGGCGCTTGCGCCTGCAGGGTGCGCACTTCGCTGACCTGGGTCTGCGTCTGTGCGATCTGGCCCTGCTGCTGTTGCTGCGCGGTCACCAGCAGTTGAACCTGGCGCTCGAGCTCGGCGATGCGTGCTTCCAACGCCTTTTCCTTCGGCGTCTGTGCAAACGCCACACCCGGCAGGATGCTGGCCACGAACAAGGCGGCGGCCAATGGATGGCGCACCAGCGGTGCAGTACGGTGTTTCATGGAACCCTCTCCCCGATGAAGGCCTCGCGCTTGATGGCGATGCTGTGCGGAGCGTGAGGCAGTCCGCGGTTTGCAGCCTATTCGCCTTTGGTCGTAGCTGCAACGCAGCATTCCGCAAGGTGACCGATCGTCGCACCAGAGCCCGCAATGGATGTGCGCTGGCGCACTGACCTGGTTACGACCATGGTCTAAGGCGCCGTTGACCGCCGGGACAGAATGGATGCGGCACACTGATTGCCTACCGAGGGCAGCCGCAGCGCCCTCTTCCGACAAGATCATCGCAAGTGAGGGTGCCATGGCTGATGTTTATCCCGTCGATCCCGCGTTCGCCAAGGGCGCACGCGTCAATGGCGAGCAGTACGCAACGCTGTACCGCGAATCGATCGAGCACCCCGAGCAGTTCTGGGGCAAGGCCGCGCAGCGGCTGGACTGGTTCAAGCAGCCCACCCAGGTCAAGGACGTCAGCTTCGCGCTGGACGACTTCCATATCCGCTGGTTCGGCGACGGCGAGCTCAACGCCAGCGTCAACTGCCTGGACCGCCAGCTGGCCACGCGCGGCGACAAGACCGCGCTGCTGTTCGAACCCGACAGCCCGGACGCCGCCTCCTACCCGGTGACCTATCGCGAGCTCTATGAGCGCGTGTGCAAGCTCGGCAACGCCCTGCGCAACCTGGGCGTCAAGAAGGGCGACCGGGTCACCATCTATCTGCCGATGATCGTCGATGCCGCCGTGGCCATGCTGGCCTGCGCGCGTATCGGCGCGGTGCATTCGGTGGTGTTCGGTGGCTTTGCCGCCAACTCGATCGCCGACCGCGTGATCGATTGCCAGAGCAAGCTGATCATCACCGCCGACGAGGGCCTGCGCGGCGGCAAGAAGATTCCGCTCAAGGCCAACGTGGATGCGGCGCTGAAGATCCCCGGCACCAATACCGTCGAAACCGTGCTGGTGGTGCGCCACACCGGCGGCGCGGTGGAGATGCAGGCACCGCGCGACCGCTGGTTCCATGATGTGGTCGACGGCCAGCCGGCCGAGTGCGAACCCGAGCGCATGAATGCGGAAGATCCGCTGTTCATCCTCTACACCTCCGGTTCCACCGGCAAGCCCAAGGGCGTGCTGCACACCACCGCCGGCTATCTGTTGTTCGCCAGCTACACGCATGAAGTGGTGTTCGACCTGCGCGAGGACGACATCTACTGGTGCACCGCCGACGTGGGCTGGGTCACCGGCCACAGCTACATCGTGTATGGCCCGCTCGCCAACGGCGCCACCGCGCTGATGTTCGAAGGCGTGCCGAATTACCCCAGCGTGTCGCGCTTCTGGGAAGTGATCGACAAGCACCAGGTCACGCTTTTCTACACCGCGCCCACCGCCATCCGCGCGCTGATGCGCGACGGCGAGGCGCCGGTCAAGAAGACCTCGCGCAAGAGCCTGCGCCTGCTCGGCAGCGTGGGCGAGCCGATCAACCCGGAAGCCTGGCGCTGGTACTACGAGGTGGTCGGCGACAGCCGCTGCCCGATCGTGGACACCTGGTGGCAGACCGAAACCGGCGGCATCCTGATCTCGCCGCTGGCCGGCGCGGTCGATCTCAAGCCCGGCTCGGCCGCGCTGCCGTTCTTCGGCGTACAGCCGGCGCTGGTCGATGCCGAGGGCAAGATCCTGGAAGGCGCCACCGAAGGCAATCTGGTGCTGCTGGATTCGTGGCCGGGTCAGATGCGCAGCGTCTACGGCGACCACCAGCGCTTCATCGACACCTACTTCCGCACCTATCCGGGCAGCTACTTCACCGGCGACGGCTGCCGCCGCGATGCCGATGGCTATTACTGGATCACCGGCCGCGTGGACGATGTGATCAACGTGTCCGGTCACCGCATCGGCACCGCCGAAGTGGAAAGCGCGCTGGTCTCGCACCCGAAGGTGGCCGAAGCGGCCGTGGTCGGCTTCCCGCACGACGTCAAGGGCCAGGGCATCTACGCCTACGTCACCTTGATCGCCGGCGAGACCCCGAGCGAAGAGCTGCACAAGGAGCTGGTGAGCTGGGTGCGCAAGGAAATCGGCCCAATCGCCTCGCCCGACCACCTGCAGTGGGCCCCCGGCCTGCCCAAGACCCGCTCGGGCAAGATCATGCGCCGCATCCTGCGCAAGATCGCCGAGAACGCACCGGACCAGCTGGGCGACACCTCGACCCTGGCCGATCCGTCGGTGGTGGATTCGTTGGTCAATGAAAGGCTGACGCGCTAACGCGCTGACGCGCGTTGGAAATGGGGAATCGGGAGTGGGGAATCGTTGAAGCGGTTCCCTGCGAACGGAGGGAATCGAGAATGGGGAATCGTTGGAGTGGTTCCCTACCACCCGGCGCAGAGGCGGCATGGGGAGTGTAAAAACAGTCTCTAGCCCGCCTCTGTCAACCGCTGTTGCGCGCCGCTTTCTCCAGCCACCCGACGTACCATCTCTCAACGCTGTTGCTGTTGCTGTCGCTGTCGCTCTTAGCGTTTGCTCTTGCGATTCCCAATTCCCGATTCCCGATTCCCGGCCCCAAAATGACCACCCTGCTGATCGCTGACGACCATCCCCTGTTCCGCGAAGCCTTGCGCGGGGCAGTGCAGCGGGTGATGCCGGGGGTGGAATTGTTCGAGGCCGACAATGTCGATGCCCTCTATACGTTGGCCGATGCGCAGCCGGATGCCGATCTGCTGTTGATGGATCTCAACATGCCCGGCGCGCAGGGATTCAGCGCGCTGGTGCATATGCGTTCGCTGCATCCGCAGTTGCCGGTGGTGGTGGTGTCTGCACGCGAAGAACCCACCGTGATGCGGCGTGCGATCGACCATGGCGCGTTCGGCTTCATCCCCAAGTCCGCCGATTCGGACACCATTGGCCGTGCCCTGGCCACCGTGCTCGATGGCGAACGCTGGATTCCTGCAGAAGCGCAGAACCTGCCGCCGACCGACAGCGAAGAACGTGAGGTCGGCCAGCGCCTGCGCGATCTCACCCCGCAGCAGTTCCGCGTGCTGCAGATGCTGGGCGCCGGCCGTCTCAACAAGCAGATCGCCTACGATCTGGGCGTGTCCGAAGCCACCATCAAGGCGCACGTCACCGCGATCCTGCGCAAGCTCGGCGTCACCAACCGCACCCAGGCGGTGCTGATGGCGGGCAAGCTCGCCATCGATTCGGATGGCATCGTGCTGCCGCCGGAAGAGGAGTAACCCGCGCGGCACGTGCCTGCGTCGGGCGTCACGGGGAGAGCCCCGTCGCGCCCCGGTGCGCTCCTACGCGTGACCCCGCATCTGCAAGGTTACGCAACAAGAGGCACCACACCGACACACCGCTGCAGGAGCGCCCCGGACGCGACGGCATCATCGATACAGCCCCATCGCACGCACGCGCGTGACGACGCCTGACCCTGCATCTACCAGGTCACGCAACAACAGGCATCACGCCACACACACCAACACACCGACACACCGACACGCCGCTATGGCAGCGCCCTGGCGCGACGGCATCCTCAAGACAGCCCCGTCGCGCACAAGCGCACCACGACGACGCCTGGGCCCGCATCTGCCAGTCACTCGACACGATGCAGGACACCGCCAGCGCGGCAGTGACGCGTGTCCATCGATTCCCGAGACGGGCATGCACCGACGCGCCGCAGTGCACGGCATGCCATGCACCGTGCACAGCAGCTGGCGCTGCGACAGCCGCCCGTGCCACCTGGTGCGTGGCTGGTTGCTGCGGTGTTTTGCGCAAACCCGCTGCTCGACGTTGCTCCACAGTGGCAAGCCCAAGCGCAGCGGCGTGATCGTCTCCACAGCTGCGCGCCGTGCGACATCGCAGTTGTCGATATCACCATTGACCATGTGCTGATGCCTGGGCAAGGCTCGGTCACCAGGGACGCTTTGGAGTTGGGGTGGCATGACGCGACGATTTCCGTGGCTCTGGATGGGCCTGCTGGTGGCGTGCGCACTGATTGCAGTGCTGGCGTGGCAGAACCGGCAGCTGCGGGAGCAGCAGCAGTGGTTGCAGACGCGCATCAGCACGCCTTACGAGGGCATGTACGTGCCCCGGATCGAAGCGATCGATGGCGATGGTCAGCGCCATCTGCTGGGTGCGCCGCAGGGCCCGGCACAGGTGCTGTTCTTCTTCACCACCACCTGCCCGTATTGCCAGCGTTCGGCGCCAACGGTGCTGCGCGCGGCGCGGGAGCTGCAGGCCAATCTACCGGGGCGGCCGCAACTGCTGGGTGTCTGCCATTGCGATGCGGCGCAGGCCGCGCGCTATGCGCATGTGCATGGGTTCGATTTTCCGGTGGTCACGTTGACCGACCGTCGCGCGCTGATGCTGTTCCGTGCGCGCAACGTGCCACTGCTGATGGCCATCGATGGGGCCGGGCGCGTGCGCCATTCCCATCTTGGCGTGTTCGATACCACGGAGCGGGTGCAGGACCTGGTTGCCGCGTTGCGCCGCACGGATGCGCCAGCGGCTTTTGCAACGGTGAAGGAGTAATGCATGAAAAAGCGTTGGGTAAGCTTGCGCAGTGCGTTGATGGCGGCCACGTTTCTGGCCAGCACCGGATTCGGTGCCTTCCAGGTGATGGCCGTGGACAATGCACAGCCGAAAGTCGAATCGTGTAGTGCATGGGCCTGCAAGGCCGAGTGCCCGGAGTTCGGTGGCGATCTCGGGCAAGGCAACGTCTGCTACTGCTGCGGCTGAGTCGGCGGCGGGGCCATCCGGGCCCCGCCCTCTGCAGTGCGATGGCGGTGCTGCGCTGCCAATGCGGGGCACCGTCGTGCAGCCCTCGCTGACCACCATCGCGTTGTCATCGTGCGCACGCTGGCCGCCGCGGTGACATCGCGCACCAACCGCTCAGCTGACCGCGAGCAAGGCGGCACCTGTCAGGCACCGATCCAACCGTCCGCCGTCAGCCCAGCGCGCGGTAGCGGAAGTCGCGCAACACCACCTCGCCCTGCTGCGCGGCGTACACGCCCAGCTGCAGGCTCAGGAACCCGCCAAAGACGTTGTGGTGAAAGCCGGACACTTCCATGCGGGTGGGGTGGCGCGTCCACTGCCGGCCCTCGTCGAAGGAGTAGTCGAAGCGCACGATGTGGTGATCGTTGGTCAGCCGCACGCGGATGCGGCGGTGGGTGTTGGGCGTACGGGCCCACACCAGTTCTTCGGAGTATTCGTAGGTCTTCATGGTGTCGGCGGTGAAGCCGATGCCGACGAAGGCCTTGTGGTTGTAGAACAGCACGATGCCGCCTTCGGCAGTGCCGACCAGCTCCAGCGTCACCTCGGCCACGTAGGCGCGATCGGGCACGCCGCAGGTGAGCGGCGCGCTGTCGATGGGCGACGTGCCCGCGCAGGCCAGCGTCAGCGCCTTGTTCGCACGGCGCACCCGTGCCTGCTCGCCGGGCTTGGGCGCATGCAGGCTCCACTGGGTGCCGAAGCGGTCGCTGGAAAAATCGTCCGACAATGCAAAACCGCTGGCCGCGGCACGCGCGCCGACAGCTGCAAGTGCGGGTGTGCGCATTGGCTTGGACAGATCGCCACCGGTGGCGCGGAACCAGCCGTCGGCGGTCCATTCGACCGGCTCCAGCAGTGTCTGCCGGCCCAGCGTGCGGAAGCCGTTTTCGTAGCCGTGATAGACCAGCCACCAATCGCCGCGCGGGCCCTCCACCAGCGTGGCATGCCCGCGCGACCACCACGGCTCCTGCTCGGACAAGGTGCGCACCAGCGGATTGCGCGGGCAGTGTTCCCACGGCCCATGCACCGAACGCGAGCGCGCGGCGATCACCATATGCCCGGTCACCGGCCCGGCGGTGCCGCCGACAGCGGTCACCAGATACAGCCAGCCGTTGTGCCAGGTGAGCTTGGGGCCTTCGGGGGCGAAGTTCTCCACGATCCAGTCGTCGGGATAGCGCCATGGTGCGTAGGCCGGTTCGAGTTGCCCGTCGGTGGCCAGGCCGTCGTCGCGCAGGCGGATCTTGCGGATGCCGTTGACGAACAGGTAGCGCTTGCCGTCCTCGCCCAGCACATGGCCGGGATCGATGCAGCCGGCGATGCCCAGATCGATCGGCGCGCTCCACGGCCCGCGGATGTCGTCGGCCCAGATCACAAAGATCTTCCAGCCGTGGTCGTCCGGATTGGCCGGGATGTAGATGAAGTAGCGGTTGTCGTGCTTGCACAGGTCCAGCGCCCAGATCGTGCCCAGTTCCTGATGCAGCGCCGGGCCGATCGGCGCCCAGTTGACCAGGTCGGTGGAGTGCCACAGCACGATGCCCGGGTAGGAAAAGAACGACGAAAACGTCATGTAGTAATCGTCGCCATCCTTGAGGATGGTGGGGTCCGGGTGGTCGCCGGCCACGATGGGGTTGAGGTAGGTGCCGTTGCCCAGGTCCGCCTTGCGCTGCCCTTCGATGCCGCGCGCCCACTGCGGGGTGCGAGCGCAGGGTGCAGACGGCGCCTGCGCGGCAGCCGACAAGGGCGCGACCAGCGCGCCGGCGGCCAGTACCTTGAACAAGTCTCGCCGTGTCGTGTCTGGCATGTGCCCGCTTCATCGGATGAGGGCTGGTATCTAGCCCTATGGGCGGGCCTGGGGCAACCGCACGACCTGCGTTATAGGAACTGGTGATGCGGCATGCGGATTTTGAAATAGCCTGGCAGTGGCGCGTTGCAGCGAGCGGGACTGCGCATCGGCATCGGGATGCATGCGCACGTGCTGTGCTGGCAGGTGTACGTGCGTTGGGCTGGATGGCGCTCCTCTCTGCAATGACATGACGGCGCGATGCGTCATCGCGTTCGGCACCGTGAGCTCGGCGGACCGTCACCGGCCGGAGGCTGTGCGAGGTTTATCGCTGGGTTGCACCTGACTGGGCATCCAGAAACTGCCCGGTGTGTGTCACAGCCATTGGTCCGGTCGAGTGGGCACATCTCTCGCGCATTGGCCGGAACCACACGAAAGCGATGCCCGGCCCAGGGCGCCCCGCCGCTTGCGGCGCCCTGGGCGCCTGCAAGCCCACTGCCATGCTGCACTGCAGCGTGATCTGTTCATTGATGATTGCCATATTCATATGCGAACAGCCGGGCACCCGCCGGCTGGTGGACGTTGCGATGCCCAGCTGCTGCTTTCCAGACTCCGGTTCCGCCTGCGCCGTCTTTTCGGAGCAGTGCGCATGAGCGCCGTCGCGCGGCAGCGCCTGGGGCGCACCGACGTGCAGCTGTCGGCGCTGGGCTTTGGCGCCGCGCCGATCGGCAATCTGTACGCCGAAGTGGACGAGGCCGACGCGCTGGCTGCGGTGGCGGGCGCGTTCGATGCCGGCATCCGCCATTTCGATACCGCGCCTTACTACGGCTATGGCTTGAGCGAAGCGCGCCTGGGCCGCGGCCTGGCCGGCGTGCCGCGTGATGCGTACACGCTGTCGACCAAGGTCGGCCGCTGCGTCTACGACGACGCCCAGGCCGTTGCCGGCCGCGACGGCTTTGCGGTGGCCGGGCGCCGCGCCGAGTTCGACTACAGCGCCGACGGCGTGCGGCGCGCGTTCGCCTCCAGCCTGGAGCGCCTGGGCACCGACTACATCGACGTGCTGCTGCTGCACGACATCGGCGCGCTGACCCACGGCGACAACCACGCCCGTGTGCTGCAGCAGGCCTTGGAGGAGGCCTTGCCGGCCATGGCGGAGTTGAAGGCGTCCGGTGCGTGCGGGGCGATCGGCCTGGGCGTCAACGAGCAGGACGTGGCACTGGAGGTGCTGCCGCGGTTTCCGCTCGATTGCGTGATGCTGGCCGGCCGCTACACCCTGCTGGAACAGCACGGCGCACGCGCGCTGCTGGACCAGGCGCAGCAACACGGCGTGTCGATCCTGTCGGCCGGGCCATACAGCTCGGGCCTGCTCAGCGATGCGCGCGGCCCCGGCGCCACCTACAACTACGCCCCGGTCGATACCGCCACCTTGCAGCATGCGCAGCGCCTGTATGCCGCCTGCGCCGCGTTCGGGGTGGATATCGGTGCGGCTGCGTTGCAGTTCCCCCTGGCGCATCCGGCAGTGACCACGGTGGTGGCCGGCATGCGCACCGTGGCCGAGGTGCACTCGGCCGCCGCACGGTTGCAGGCGACCATTCCGCATGCGCTATGGCAGCGCCTGCGCGACGGCGGCCTGCTCGATACGGACCTGCCCACGCCATGAACCGCGTCGATGCGCATCTGCATTTCTGGCATCTGGCACGTGGCGATTACGCCTGGCTGACGCCCGAGCTTGCGCCGCTGTATCGCGACTTTGCACCGCACGATGTCGGCGCTGCGCTGGACGCGGCCGGCGTTGGCAGCGTGGTCGTGGTACAGGCCGCCGCAACGGAAGCGGAAACCTGTTACCTGTTCGAGCTGGCGCACGATGCGCCGCGCATTGCCGGCGTGGTCGGCTGGGTGGATTTTGCCGCGCCCGACGCCGCCGCCCGCATCGGCGCGCTGGTTCGCGCTGGCGGCGGCCTGCTCAAGGGCCTGCGCCCGATGGTGCAGGACATTGCCGACGTGCACTGGCTGGCAGGCGCCGAGTTGGACGCCGCCTTCGATGCGATGCTGGAACACGATCTGGCCTTCGATGCCTTGATCCGCGCGGCACACGTGCCGGCCTTGCAGGCGCGCCTGAAACGGCATCCGGCATTGCGCGTAGTCGTCGATCACGGCGGCAAACCGCAGATTGCGGCCGGCGAATTCGTCGCCTGGGCGGCCGGCATGGCCGCATTGGCGCAACATCCCAATGTGCATTGCAAACTCTCCGGTCTGCTCACCGAAGCCGCCCGCGGCGCCGGCATCGACGCACTGGAGCCGTATGTCGCGCACCTGTTCGCGCGCTTCGGTGCGCAGCGCCTGCTGTGGGGCAGCGACTGGCCGGTGCTGACCCTGCGCGCCGATTACGCGCACTGGGTCGATCTTGCACAGCAGCTCGTCACCCGGCATGCCGCCGCCCACGCCGATGCGGTGTTCGGCGACAACGCATGTACGTTCTATCGTCTGCCACGGCCGGCGGCCCCCACCCACGGAACCTTATCGGTATGACAGTCTCCATCCCCACCACACCCACCACCCGCCTGCACGGCAAGCGCTGCCTGGTCACCGCCGCTGGCGCCGGCATCGGCCGCGAAAGCGCGCTGGCCTGCGCACGCGCCGGCGCCCAGGTGATCGCCACCGACATCGACGCCGCTGCCTTGCAGGCGCTGGCGGCCGAATCGGACGCCATCACCACCCAGCTGCTGGACGTCACCGATGCCTCGGCGATCGCTGCGCTGGTCGCGGAGCACGGCCCGTTCGATGTGTTGTTCAACTGCGCCGGTTACGTGCACCAGGGCAGCATCCTCGACTGCGACGAGCCAGCGTGGCGCCGCTCGTTCTCGATCAATGTCGACGCGATGTACTACACCTGCAAGGCGGTGCTGCCGGGCATGCTCGAACGCGGCCGCGGCAGCATCATCAACATGTCGTCGGTGGCTTCCAGCATCAAGGGCGTGCCCAACCGCTTCGTCTATGGCGTGACCAAGGCCGCCGTGATCGGCCTGAGCAAGGCGATTGCCGCCGACTACGTGGCGCAGGGCGTGCGTTGCAACGCGATCTGCCCGGGCACCATCAAGACGCCCTCGTTGGCGCAGCGCGTGCAGGCCTTGGGCGGCGACGAACAGGCCGTGTGGAAGAGCTTCACCGACCGCCAGCCGATGGGCCGCCTGGGCGACCCGCGCGAGATCGCGCAGCTGGTGGTGTATCTGGCCTCGGACGAATCCTCGTTTACCACCGGCCAGACCCATATCATCGATGGCGGCTGGTCGAACTGAGAGGTGCTGGATCGCTCTCTGTCCGCTGACACCAGGCCGCATCTCACACCTGGCGTCAGCGTTGTTTGCAGCATGGATCACCCGCATTCCTGTTCCGAGCGCACCTTCCGCACCCGTCCGCGCCGTGTGATCGGCCGCTCCACTCCTCCCCTGCAAAGGAAGACTGCATGAAACTCGTACGTGTTGGCGCCGAAGGCCACGAACGCCCCGGCCTGATCGATAGCGAAGGCCGCATCCGCGATTTGAGCGGCGTCATCGACGATGTGGCCGGCGAGCACATCACCAACGCCGGCCTGGAAAAGCTGCGCGCGCTGGATGTGACCACGCTGCCGCTGGTCGAAGGCGAGCAGCGTTACGGCGCCGCCGTGGGCCGCATCGGCAAGTTCATCTGCGTGGGGCTCAACTACGCCGACCATGCCGCCGAATCGGGCATGGAAGTGCCGAAGATGCCGATTCTTTTCATGAAGGCCACCACCGCCGTGTGCGGCCCCAACGACACCGTCATCATCCCGCGCGGCTCGGTCAAGAGCGACTGGGAAGTGGAGCTGGGCGTGGTGATCGGCGACGTGGCGCGCGATGTCTCGGTGGACGAGGCCTTGAACCATGTGGCCGGCTACGCGGTGATCAACGACCTGTCCGAGCGCGAATTCCAGCTCGAACACGGCGGCCAGTGGGTCAAGGGCAAGAGCGCCGATACCTTCGGCCCGATCGGCCCGTGGCTGGTCACCCGCGATGAAATCGCCGACCCGCAGAAACTGTCGATGTGGCTGGAGGTCAACGGCCACCGCTATCAGAACGGCAGCACCCGCACCATGGTGTTCGGCGTGGCCGAACTGGTCAGCCACATCAGCCGCTACATGACGCTGATGCCCGGCGATGTGATCAGCACCGGCACCCCCCCGGGCGTAGGCCTGGGCCAGAAGCCGCCGGTCTACCTCAAGCCGGGCGACGTGATGGAGCTGGAGATCGAAGGCCTGGGCCGTCAGCGTCAGCCAGTGGTGGCGCATCCGCGTGATGCGGGTTGAGGTTTTTTGGAAGGACTGAGGGAGTACTGCATTGCAGTGCGTCCCACCTCTCAGAATGTTCTCACGCGAAGGCCGAAGTACTCACACGACACGAATCGTGCAGCAAAGCAAAGCCCCTCTCCCCTCGGGAGAGGGGTTGGGGTGAGGGTACGTCGCCACGGATGCGCGCAACGCGACGTCAGTCCACTTGTCATGTGGCCCTGATATTTCGACGCTCGTGCTCACGCATCACACGCATGTTGCTCTCACGGAGTTTGCTGCCGCATTAAGTGTCTAAACGTTGTAGCGCGTCGATCGCAAAATGCAGTTGGTCGTGCAATGGATTCATTGGGGTGAGTTGCAAACGCCTGAGTCACTGCAGCGCCTCAACACCCCCAGCGCTACGCGTTCGTACCCTCGCCCCAGCCCCTCTCCCGGCGGGAGAGGGGCTCAAGCGCGCTTCACTGCTGTCGTTTTCTTGACCCTTCGTTCTTGCACCCATCTGTTTTCCGCCCGTTTTCACTTCCCGCTTGCCATCGCCAGGACTTTCATGAGCACCATCATTGCCCTCGAGACCCACGACGTCCGCTTCCCCACTTCGCGCGAGCTCGATGGGTCGGACGCGATGAATCCGGATCCGGATTACTCCGCCGCCTATGTCGTGCTGCGCACCGATGCGCCCGATGACCTGGCCGGCTACGGCCTGGTGTTCACCATCGGCCGCGGCAACGATGTGCAAACCGCTGCGGTAGCCGCACTGGCCGAACACGTGGTTGGCCTGCGCGTGGATGAGGTCATCGCCGACCTCGGCGCATTCGCGCGCCGGCTCACCAACGATTCGCAGCTGCGCTGGCTGGGCCCGGAAAAGGGCGTCATGCACATGGCCATCGGCGCAGTGATCAACGCTGCCTGGGACCTGGCTGCACGCGCCGCGAAAAAACCGCTGTGGCGCTACATTGCCGAACTCACGCCCGAGCAGCTGGTCGACACCATCGACTTCCGCTACCTCACCGACGCGCTCACCCGCGACGACGCGCTGGCCATCCTGCGCGCTGCACAGCCGCAGCGCGCGCAACGCATCGCGCAGTTGATCGAGCAGGGCTACCCGGCTTACACCACCTCGCCGGGCTGGCTCGGTTACTCGGACGAGAAGCTGGTGCGGCTGGCCAAGGAAGCGGTGGCCGACGGCTTCCGCACCATCAAGCTCAAGGTCGGCGCCAACGTGCAGGACGACATCCGCCGCTGCCGCCTGGCGCGCGAAGCGATCGGCCCGGACATCGCGATGGCGGTCGATGCCAATCAACGTTGGGACGTGGGCCCGGCAATCGACTGGATGCGCCAGCTGGCCGAATTCGACATCGCCTGGATCGAGGAACCCACCAGCCCGGACGACGTGCTCGGCCACGCCGCCATCCGCCAGGGCATCACCCCGGTGCCGGTATCCACCGGCGAACACACGCAGAACCGTGTGGTGTTCAAGCAGCTGCTGCAGGCCGGCGCGGTGGACCTGATCCAGATCGACGCCGCACGCGTCGGCGGCGTCAACGAAAACCTCGCCATCCTGCTGCTGGCTGCCAAGTTCAATGTGCGCGTGTTTCCGCACGCCGGCGGCGTGGGTTTGTGCGAGCTGGTGCAACACCTGGCGATGGCCGATTTCGTCGCCATCACCGGCCAGATGGAAGACCGCGCGATCGAATTCGTCGACCATTTGCACCAGCACTTCCTGGACCCGGTGCGCATCCAGCACGGCCGTTATCTGGCCCCGGAAGCGCCGGGGTTTTCCGCAGAAATGCACGCTGCCTCGATTGCAGAATTCAGCTACCCCGACGGACGCTTCTGGGTCGAAGATCTGGCTGCCAGCGCGAAAGGCTGAGGCTACGGCCCCTCATCCGCCCTTCGGGCACCTTCTCCCGCACGCGGGAGAAGGAAGCCGCGGCTAGAGGTCGGGGATGCGCAGGCCGGCCATGGCCGGGCCGGATGGTGATTCAGCAGGCTCGGCGCTGCGGGTCGGCGCTTCTGGGGCCAGGTCTTGGACCTGGCGGAACAACGGGTGGCTGACACGCAGCCCACTACAGACACCAAGCAGATAGGGATGCATGGCACAAACGCACCTTGGCCGATCGGCTGCGCCAGCTGCAGCTGATCCACCGCCCCAGTGCCAAGGCCGAGCACGCCCTTCCCGCCTGCGGGAGAAGGTGCCCGCAGGGCGGATGAGGGCGCGGGCTCAGCGCACGGAACAACGAACGGCTGACACGCAGCCCACTACACACACCAAACAGATGGGAGTGCATGGCGCAGACGCTCCACCGCCCCGGTGCCACGCCGAGCACGCCCTTCTCCCGCCTGCGGGAGAAGGTGCCCGCAGGGCGGATGAGGGCGCGGGCTCAGCGCACGGAACAACGAACGGCTGACACGCAGCCCACTACAGACACCAAACAGATGGGGGTGCATGGCGCAGACACACCACCGCCCCGGTCCCAACGCCGAACACGCCCTCATCCGCCCTGCGGGAGAAGGTGCCCGCAGGGCGGATGAGGGCGCTGGCTCAGCGCTGCGCCTGGATCGCTTCGCTCAACGCAAAGATCCGCCCCGCCTCGCGCCATTTCTCCCCAGGCGCGCTGCCCGGCAGCGGTTTCTGGAACCGCCACATCAGGTCTTCCCAGGCTTGAATCCGCGGATCACCCGCATCGCGCGCCGCCTTGGCCGCCGGGTCGTAGTCTTCGCCGACCTCCATCAGCATCACCAGCCGGTCGCCACTGCGAAAGATCTCCAGCTCGCGGATGCCGGCCTGCTGCAGCGAGGCCACGACCTCCGGCCATACCTCATCGGGCCGATGCCAGCGCTCGTAGTCGGCGATCAGCGCCGCATCGTCGTGCAGGTCCAGCACATAGCAAAGACGCGGCATGCTCAGGCTCCTGCAATCACGGGCGCCGCGCGACGGGCACGCAGCGCGAACAACAAGATCACCGCAAAGCATGCGCCCGGCACCACCATCGCCCAATGGATACCGGCCATGTCCGACACCCCGCCCATCACCGCGGTGAGCAACGCGCCGCCGATGATGGACATCACCAGCAACGACGACCCCAGCTTGCGTGCGTCGTCATGCATGCCGTCCAGCCCCAGCGCGAAGATGGTCGGGAACATCACCGACATGAACACGCTGGCGGCCACCAGTGCGTACAGCCCGGTCCAGCCCGGCAGCGCGATGGCCACTGCGCACAGCACCAGATTGATCGTGGCAAAACTCGCCAGCAATTTGGCCGGCGCCAGATACCGCAGCAGCGCGGTGCCCACGAACCGCCCGGCCATGAACAGCACCAGCGAAATGGTCAGATAGCTCGCTGCAGTTTTTTCCGGCGTGCCCGGCACGGCGTCCTGCAGGTAGCGGATCAGGTAGCTCCAGATGCCGACCTGCGCGCCCACGTAAAAGAACTGCGCCACCACCGAAAACACGAACAGCCGGTTACGCAGCAATTCGCCAAAGCGTGCGCGCCTGGGAGCTTCGCCGGGGGCCGCCTCCGGGGCGCCGGTGGGAAAGCGCACCAGCGCGATCAGGATCGCCCACAGCACCACCACCACGCCGATGATCAGGTACGGCATCTGCACGGCGGCCGATTCGGTGGCGAAGAACGCCTCGCGCGCGGCTGGCGCCATCGCCGCCAGTTCGGCCGGGCTGTGCTCCACGCCGGAGAAGATGAAGTGCTGGCCCACCAGCACGCCGGTGATCGAGCCAAGCGGGTTGAACGCCTGCGCAAGGTTCAGCCGTCGCGCCGCACCGTCGGCGGGGCCCAGCACGGTCACTAGCGGATTGGCGGTGGTTTCCAGAAACGCCAGGCCACTGGCAATCACGAACAAGGCCAACAGGAACAGCCAGTAGGTATGCACCTGAGCGGCCGGATAGAACAGGAACGCACCGCACGCATACAGCAGCAGGCCCAGCACCACCGCAGCCTTGTAGCTGTAGCGGCGCATGAACATCGCCGCCGGCATCGCGAACACGAAATAGCCCATGTAAAAGGCGCTCTGCACCAGCCCGGCCTGCAGGTCGGTCAGTTCGAAGGCCTTCTTGAACTGCTTGATCAGGATGTCGTTGAGGTTGTTGGCCATGCCCCATAAAAAGAACAGGCTGACGATCAACAACAGGGGAACCATGGCGGTACGCGCCAGGTTGCCGCGCGGTGACGCGGCAATGTCACTGTGATGCATGCGACCGATCCCCTCCCAAGGCTGTGGCGCTTGCGTTGCAATCCAGCGAGCGTACTGCGCACGCCAACGCCATGCAAATATAAAATCTTTGTTTATATTTGCACGCGCAGCATCCCACTGACCCGTGCCCGCGATGCCTGTACCCTGGCGCGCCGCACCCTGCCCTGGAACCGCAAACGGATGAGCACCGAACCCGCCAAGTACCGCGCGCCGGCCCTGGACAAGGGCCTGGACATCCTGGAACTGCTGGCGCGTGACGCGCGGCCGATGAGCATGGGGGCGATTTCGCAGGGTGTGGGGCGCTCGCGCGGGGAGATCTTCCGCATGCTGCAGGTGCTGGAAGAACGCGGCTACCTGATGCGCGACGCCGAGGGCGACTATGTGCTGACCAACCGGCTGTTCATGCTCGGCATGCAGCAGCCGCAGGTACAGAACGTCACCGAAGCCGCGCTGCCGGTGATGCGGCGCCTGGCCGATGCGATCTGCCAGCCCTGCCATCTGGTGGCGCCGTCGGGCGACCAGATCGTGGTGATCGCACAGATGGACGTGCCCAGCGACCTGGGCCTGGTGGTGCGCCCGGGACATCGTCGCCCGCTGGCCCACTCCACGTCCGGCCTGGTGCTGTTCGCGTTTCAGCAAGCCGACGTGCAGGGGCGCTGGCTGGAGGCGCTGGACGCCAGCGCGGTTGCCTACGACCGCGCGCAGTTCCTGAAGGACGCGCAGCAAACACGTCGCGATGGCTATGCGATGCATGCCAGCGAAGCGGTCGTCGGCGTGATCGACCTCACCGCTCCGATCCTGCAGCACGGCAGCGCCACCTACACGCTGACGGTGCCCTTCATCGAACGTCGCCCGGAGCTGGTCAACGCGCGCGCAGCGCTGCAAGCCCTGTGTGCGGCAACGGCCGAGATTTCCGATGCGCTGATGTATCACCCGCCACGCGCATTGGGCGGGTGAATCGGGCCAGAGCGGGCTTGGCGCTTGGGGCGATGTCGCACGTGCGCGATCACCGGCGATGGGGTGACCGACAAGACGGGGCAATGCCGCGTGGAGCTGCGATGGCACTCGAACGACCGTGATTGCACGCGCCTCAGCTGCGGCTGCGGCAGATCGACGCGGCTGTCCGTTGCAGTGGCCTGGGCAGCGCCTCCGCGGTGCTCGTCGAAGCTGTTGCGTGCAGTGGCGAGCAGCGTGATTTCCCGCAGGAAGCCAGCATAGCGGCCGCTACGATAGCCAAGGCTATAAAGATCAGACCGACCTTCGCGTGCGGGCAAAACGCCCGAAAGCGCGTTTTGCGTTGTTACACTGCGCGCCCCTTGGGGAGTAGCCTGCTTTCGTCCATCGAAAGCGCCTGCATCAACATCCTCGGCCGTTGCGCCGTGGTGCAGGCAACCAGTGTGGTTTGGCGAGACCAACGACATGCGTGCCTGACGATGGTTGGCGCGGGCGCATGCCGTTGTGAACGTGCCCAACCCGAGCGTGTCGATGTCTCCTGTTTCCATTGTGTTGATCGGTTTTGCGATGTCCACCGATGCCTTTGCCGCCGCCATCGGCAAGGGCGCTGCGATGCGCAAGCCGCAGTGGCGTGATGCATTGCGCGCCGGCCTGGTCTTCGGCTGCATCGAAGCCATCACCCCGGTGATCGGCTGGCTGCTGGGCCGTGCCGCCTCCAGCCATCTGCAGGCCTTCGATCACTGGATCGCCTTCGGCCTGTTGGGCGCGTTGGGCGTGCACATGATCGTGGCCGGCCTGCGCAACGAGCCGGACGATGCCGAAGACGCAGCCTCCCAGACGTCGAAGCGGCACGGCTTGCTGGCCTTGGCCACCACCGGCTTTGCCACCAGCATCGACGCGATGGCAGTCGGCGTCAGCCTGGCGTTTCTCGACGTGCACATCGGCGTGGTGGCGGTGGTGGTGGGCCTGTGCACCTTCAGCATGGTCACCGCCGGCATCATGCTGGGGCGTGCACTGGGCGCCTTGATCGGCAAGCGCGCCGAGATCCTCGGCGGCGTGATCCTGGTGATCGTCGGCAGCGTGATCCTCTACGAACACCTCAGCGGCGCGGCATAAGCGCAGGCAGTTGTCGTAGGAGCGCACCCGGGCGCGACGGGCATTACCGGGAAAGCCCCGTCGCGCCCGGGTGCGCTCCTACGATGCATGGCATGCGCTCCGCGCGCGATCGGCATCGTGGGATGTTTACTCGATGCCGACTGCATCGCCGTATGTCGCGGTGATGGCGGGGATGCACCCGTCAGCGGGTTTTCGCGTCGTGGTACGCACTCAAAAACGCGCGCAGCGAGGCCGGCTTCACAGGCTTGGTCAGCAGGCGGTAGCCGCGTTCGCGCGCAAGCTGTTTGAGCTCGTCGCGGCCGTCGGCGGTGAGCAAGGCGCCGGCGATCGGTGCGGTTGCCGCGGCCTGCACGGCATCGAGCGTGTCCAGGCCGTCCAGGCGGTCGTGCAGGTGATAGTCCACCAGCATCAGGTCCGGTTGTTCGCGCGCACGCTCCAGCGCCTGGTCCACGGTACTGGCGGTGATGACTTCCACCTGCCAGCGGCCGAGCAGCGCGCGCATGCCGTCGAGGATTTCGCGGTCGTTGTCCACGCACAGCACGCGCAAGCCGGCCAATGAATCGCCACTGGGCGACGCGCGCGTGGCCGGCACCGGCAACAGCGGCGCCACCGGTACCGCCGCCACGCGCGGCAGCAGGATCGAGAACATGCTGCCGCGGCCGACCTGGCTGCGCGCGCTCAAGTCGTGGTCGAGCAGGCGCGAGATGCGTTGGCAGATCGACAAGCCCAATCCCAGGCCCTGCTCGCCCCAGTCGAACGGCTGCTGGTAGCGGCGGAACTCTTCGAAGATCTGCCGCATGTGATGTTCGGGAATGCCCGGGCCGGTGTCCCATACCTGCAGCTCCACCTGCTGCCCGCGCCCGCGCATGCCCAGCACGATGCGTCCCTGGCGCGTGTAACGCAGCGCATTGGCCAGGAAGTTCTGCATCACCCGGCGCAGCAGCCGGCGGTCGCTACGCACCCAGATCGTGCGGCTGTGCACCTGCAGGCGCAGGCCACGGCTGGCGGCCACCGGTGCGTACTGCGCGGCCAGCTCGTGCATCAGTGCGCTGGCATCGAAATCTTCCACCGTCGGCCGCAGGCCACCGGCATCCAGCCGCGAGACATCCAGCAGACCATCGAGCAATTCTTCGGCCGCACGCAGCGAGGCATCCACGCGTTCGGCCAGATGGCGTTGTTCTTCGTTGTTCTGGTGGCTCTCGCGCAGCGCGGAGGCGAACAGGCGTGCGGCGTTGAGCGGCTGCAACACGTCGTGGCTGATGGCGGCCAGAAAGCGGGTCTTGGATTGCTGCGCCAGCTCGGCCTCGCGCGAGCGGTCGGCCACGCGCTGTTCCAGGTTTTCGTTGGCGTCCAGCAGCGCGCGCTCGGCGCGCTTGTAATCGGTGATGTCGTTGTAACTGGTGACGTAGCCCCCGCCGGGCAGCGCCTGGCCACGCATTTCGATCACCTTGCCGTCGCTGCGGGTGCGCTCGAACACATGCGGCGAGCCGGCGCGCATGTGGCGGATACGGCGGTCGATCTGGTCTTCGATATCGCCCTCGCCCAGCTCGCCACGCTCGGCGTTGTAGCGGATCAGGTCGGCCACCGGGCGGCCGACGTACAGCATGCCGTCGGGGTACCCGAACAGCTGCTGATAGCGCCGATTCCACGCGGTCAGGCGCATGTCCGGGTCGACCACGCTGACCGCGGCGCTGATGTTTTCCAGCGTGGTGGACAGGATCTCGCGGTTGAAGCGCAGCTCCTGGCCGGCCTCGTCCAGTACCGCCACCACTTCACCCAGCTCCATGCCCGAACCGCGCAACAGGCTGGTCAGCACCAGCCGTGCGGAGGCCGCACCGATGGAGGCTGCCAGCAGGCGCTCGGTGAATTGCACCCAGGCGCGGTCGGCCACCACGGTCGGCTGCAGCTCGCGCTCCAGCAACTGCGCCTGCTCCACGAACGCACGGCGCGCATGCCGCTCGCCCACCACGCGCTCGGCCAATGCCTGCAGGTCGCCCACCCGCACATGCCCCGGCCATTCGCCGGCCACCGCCGGACGCTGCGCATACGGGTCCAGGAAGGGCGCGGCACGCAGCCGCTCGTCCACCCCGGGGCGCCAACGCGCCGACACCAGCATCATCGCGCCGACGTTGATCAGCAACGACCAGAAGGTGCCGTGCGCCAGCGGGTCCCAGCCGCGCATGCCGAACAACTGCTGCGGCTGCAGCCACGCAATGCCGAATGGCCCGTCCACCAACCACTCCGGCTGCAGCCAGCCCGCACGCGTGGCGGCCGGCAGCAGCAGCGTATAGATCCAGGTCATGAAGCCGAGCACCATGCCGGTCTCCACGCCCTTGCGGCTGGCGCCGCGCCAGTACAGCCCGCCGATCACGCCCGGCGCAAATTGCGCCACCGCCGCAAACGCCATCAACCCATACGCGGCCAGCGTGGTGTCGTTGGCCACGCTGCGGTGATAGCCATAGGCAACCAGCGCCAGCAGCAAAATGGCGACGCGGCGGATCCACAGCACGCGCGAGGCCACTGCCGCACGCGCGTTGGCGCTGACGCGGCGGCGCAGCAGCACCGGCATCACCAGATCGTTGCTGACCATGGTGGCCAGGGCGATGCTGGCTACGATCACCATGCCGGTGGCCGCCGAAAAACCACCCACGTAGGCCACCAACGCCAGCACCGTGCTGCCCTGGCTCAGCGGCAGCGCCAGTACCACCGCATCGTCCACCACCGCGCTACCCTTGCCGAACAGCGCGATGCCGGCCGAGGCGATCGGCACCACCATCGCCGAGATGATCACCAGGTACGCCCCGAACAACCAGCGCGCGCGACGGATATCGCCGACATCGCTGCATTCCACCACTGCCACATGGAACTGCCGCGGCAGGCAGATCACCGCCAGAAAGCTCAACAGCGTCTGCGAAATGAACCCCACCGATGGCGTGTGCTCGAACAGGGTGCGCGCCGAATCGGCGATATGCAGCTGGTGGTCGCTCAACCACAGCCAGGCAAACAGGCCCACCGCCACGATGGCGATCAGCTTGATCACCGACTCCAGCGCGATGGCCAGCATCATGCCGTGATGGTGCTCGGTGGCATCCACCTGGCGGGTGCCGAAAAGTGTGGCGAACAAGGCCATCAACAGCGCCACGTACAACGCCGGGTCGGCGAAGATGCCGCGCCCGGCGCTGCTATGCCCGGTCAGCACCTCCAGGCTCATTGCCACCGCTTTGTACTGCAGCGCCAGGTACGGCACGATGCCGACCAGTGCGATCACCGCCACCAACGCCGCCAGCCGCCGCGAGCGGCCATAGCGCGAGGAAATGAAATCGGCGATGGAGACGGTGTTTTCGGCGCGTGCGATCAGCGCCAGTCGCTCGATGATGCGCCAGCCGAACAGCAGCAACAGCAACGGCCCCAGATAGATCGGCAGATAGCCGATGCCGTTGCGCACTGCCGAGCCGACTGCGCCATAGAAGGTCCACGACGAGCAGTACACCGCCAGTGCCAGGCTATAGACCGCCGGCCGCAGCCATGGCCGCTCCGGATACATCGGCCGGCGGTCGCCCCACCACGCCACGCCGAACAGCAACGCGGCGTAGCCCACGGAAACCAGCAGCAGGATCCAGCTTGATACCAAGGGGCGTTCCCAGGCGGCGCGATGCGAGCCTGGGAGTTTACGCAGTGGGATTGGGGATTGGGGATTGGGGATTGGGGAATCGTGCCGGACTGTTTGACGTAGGGCGAAGCCCTTCGGCCACCTCTGGCAGTTCCTGCCGTCTTGCAGGAGGTGTGGTGTCGTGATGTAGGCGTTGCACGCGTTTCGCGCTGCCGGGACGCCGGTCCTTTGAATCAGCCGCTGACCAGGGGCATCGGGCTGAAGGTCAGACGCCCCCCATCCGCCCTTCGGGCACCTTCCCCCGCAGGCGGGAGAAGGGACCGCGGTTGCGATGTGCCATGCACTGGCGTGTCGCATCTCCGGCCCACCGAGCTGGCCAGAGGCGTTGGGCTGAAGGTCAGACGCCCCCCATCCGCCCTTCGGGCACCTTCCCCCGCAGGCGGGAGAAGGGACCGCAGTGCGGTGTGCCATGCAATCGCCTGTCGCATCTCCGGCCCACCAGGTCAGGCAGCCGGCAGGGGGGCGTCTGCCTCATGGCTGACCAGAGCGTGCACGGTCGGGCGACATGCACTGTTACGGCCGGCGACGATGCAGCGTTACGGTTGGGCGGCGCTGCGCCGTTGTCGCGATCAGCCGATGATGCAGCGGCCACCCGGTGTTGGCCGCTCCCCTCTCCCGCCTGCGGGAGAGGGTGCCCGGAGGGCGGGTGAGGGCCGCTCAGCCCGGCAGCCGCACCTGCACCCGATACACCCGGCCGGCGGTCACCGCGTGCACGCGCTGGTCCGCGCTGACCACGCCATCCACCAGCACCTCCGTCGCCACGCGTCCGGCTTCGCGCTGCAGCTGCACCTCGAACTGCGCGCCCCGGAACTGGCGCGTGACCTGCGCCTGCGGCCAGTGCGACGGCAGCTGCGGACGGATCGCCAGCGCATCGCCCTCGCCGACCAACCCGAACAGACCCTCCAGCACGCAGCGATACACCCAGGCCACCGTGCCGGTGTTGAACAACTGGCTCGACCGCCCGGCGGTGCGCGGATACTGATGCCAGGCACCGCGGTAATAGTTGGGCAGCGACACCGGCAGATGGCCGCGCTGCAGCACGTCCTCGCGCGTCGGGCCCGGCAGCATCGCGCGCAGGATCTCCCACGCGCGGTCGGCCTCGCCGATCTGGTACAGGCTGTACAGATAGAACGCCACCGCGTGGTTGTAGACCGCGCCGTTCTCTGCCGCGCCCGGCCACTTCTGGGTCAGCCGCCCCACGTCGTCGCGCATGTGCGTGTACGCCGGCGCCAGCATCACCGGGCCATACGGGGTGTGCAGCTGCTCTCGCACGGCCTCCAGCAGCGCCGCGCGTTGCTGTGCATCCGCAGTGCCGGCCAACAGCGCGAAACTCTGCGGATTGAGATAGATGCGCCCCTCCACATCGTCGGCAATGCCGAAGCGCACACCGTCGTCGGTGATGCCGCGCGCATACCAGTTGCCGTCCCACAGCTCGCGATTGGCGTCGGCATTGACCGCGCCCACCGCCTGGCCAAACCTCTCCGCCTGTGCGCTGCGTCCGTGCGCAGCGCAGATGTCCGACCACAGCCGCAGCGCATACGCGGTGGCCACGGTCAGCCAGCCGGACACACCCTTGCCGCGCCAGCCGACCATGTTCATCGGGTCGTTCCAGTCACCCTGGGCGATGAAGCTCAAGCCGCGTGCATCGCGTGCATCCAGCAGCCACTGCATGGCCGCATCCAGCCGCTCGGCCACGCTCAGCGCCTGGCCATCCTGCGTGCGCACCACTGCCTCCAGCACGCTGGCATCATTGGTTTCGGCCAGATACGCGCTCAGGAAGATAGGCAACCACACGCAGTGGTCGGTATGCGGTACCTGGTTGATGTATTTGAGCTCGGCGCCTTCCACCAGCAGGATGCCGTCCGGCATCGCACCGCTGGGTTCCTGCTGCGACAGCGCGTGCAGCAGCGCCGCACGCGCGGTGGCCGGCTGCAGGTAGGCCATGCCCATATGGTCCTGCAGATAATTGCGCGTCTGCGGATCGGTGGTCAGGCGATTGACGTCGCCGTGGTAGAACACCTGCCGCGGCAACCAGTGGTTGACCAGATTGTCCAGCGCCGCATCCGGCGTGGCGATCTGCACGCAGCCATGGCCGGCCTGCAGGTACTGCGCATACTCACGTGCCGCCTGCGCAAAGCCTGCTTCCGACAGATAGCGCGCACGCAGCGCGGCGATCTCTGCATCGTCCTTGGCCGGCCCGAACGCGAAGCGGTACACGCTCGCCGCGTCCGCTTCCAGACGCAGGCGGTATTGCAGCGCCGCCGCCGGGGTTTCGTAATGCGCGTCGCTGTTGCCCAGTTGCTCGGCCTGGATGGCGGAGGGCGCATGCAACCCGCCTTCGCCTTCGAACGCCAGTTGCTGCGCGTCCCACGCCACCGGCGGTTGTTCGTGCAACAGGAAGGTGCAGTCCTTGAAATCGCGCTGGCGAAAGTAGTCGTCCACCTTCTGGTACGGCGCCACGCTACGGCAGACGATGCCGCCCAGCGCCGGCTCGTAGCCGCCGGACTGATGCATCCACGACATGTAGCCAACCGGGAAATACACGTACAGGCTCAGCCTGCGCGCACGCCCGGAAGCGTTGTGTACGCGGCATTCCCACAGCTCCACCGCATCGTCGGTCGGCAGGGCCACGCATAGCTCCACCACGATGTCGTCGTGCTGCACGCGCCAGCGCACATCGTGCTTGCCGGCGGAGAATTCGAATGCCTGCGGCTGCGCGCGCACCGGCTCGTACGGCACCGAATACAACGCGCCGGTGTCTTCATCCTTGAGATAGAAAAAGCGCCCGGGATGGTGCGCGTAATACGGCTGCTCCGGCATCATGAAGTTGCGCGCCTCCAGCACCGGCGCATGCGCGTACTTGGACGGCTCCGGCTGCATGAACTGGCCGGTGGCATAGCCGCGACAGGTGAGCTGCAACATCATGCGGCGGTTCCACAGGAACCCGCCGGCATTGGGCATTGCGGTGGGGCTGTAGAGCGCATAGCGCGCGCCGTCGGCGCTGGGCGCCAGCAAGGTGGACAGATCGTCGGACGCAGCAGTGGGCAGTGCAGACACGGTCAGGGGTGCTCCGGTTCGTCGCGCTTGCGCGCGGCCAGTTCGTGCTGGATGCGGCGCAGCAAGCCGTCATCCAGCGGATAGAAACGCATGGTCCAGGCCGCCAGCAGCGCCACTGCGCCGGGGATGACCGTCAGCAGTAGCACGATGCCGGTCAGCGAGCCGGTGGACTGCGCGCTGTTGGCCACATAGCCCATGCCGGCCAGCACCCAGGCGATGCCGGCCGAGGCGAGCGCGCCGCCAAGCTTCTGCGAAAACGTGGCCGCCGCAAACGTCATCGCGGTGGCACGCCGGCCGGTGCGCCATTCGGTGTAATCGGCGCTGTCGGCGTACATCGAAAACGCCAGCGGCGACTTCGGCCCCAGTGCCAGCCCGATCAGCATGTTCAACGCAAAGATGGCCCACACCGCATCGGCAGGCACGAAGAACATCGCACAGCTCAGCAGGCCGACCATCACCATCAGCCCGCACATCAGCTGGCGCTTGTCCCAGTGCCGGGTCAGCAGCGGCGTGATTGCCGCACCCACACCCAACGCCACCGAATAGCAGCCCAGGAACAGGCCGACCAGATCCGGGCGCTGCACGTAATACTTGAGGTAGTACACGCCCGCACCGCCGCGCATGGTGATGGTGATCATGATGATCAGCGACAGCACGAACAGCACGCACCACGGCTTGTTCTGCAACAGGTCGACGATGTCGCGGCGTACCGGCGTGCGTTGCTGCGGCGGTGGCTGCACGCGCTCGCGCGTGGTCAGGGCCACGCCGACGAACAGCGCCACCGCGATGGCGCCATACAGCATCATCGTGCGCTGCCAGCCCAGCGCATCGTTGCCACTGCCGAACCAGCGCACCAGGTCCATCGTGAAGTAATTGACCAGCGTAGTGCCCGCAAATGCACCGATGAACCGCAGGCTGATCAGACCGGTGCGCTGCTTGCTGTCGGCGGTGATCACGCCCGACAACGCCGAGTACGGAATGCTCACCACCGTGTAGGCCAGCATCATCACCAGGAAGCTGAGCGTGGCCCACACCATGCGCCCGTGTTGATCCAGCTCCGGGGTGGTGTAGGCAAGCACGCCGGTCGCTGCCATCGGCACCGCGCCCCACAACAGATACGGGCGGAACTTGCCCCAGCGGCTGCGGGTGCGGTCGGCGATGGCGCCCATGGCCGGGTCGGCGATCGCATCGGCGATCTTGGTCAACAAAATCATCGTGCCGACTGCCGCAGCCGGCAGGTGCATGGTGTCGGTGTAGAAGATCAGCAGAAACGCCGAGATGTTGGCCCAGTAAAGATTCAGGCCCAGATCGCCGGCGCCGTAGCCGAGCTTTTCGCGCCAGCGCAGGGGCGCCGATGCAGGAGACGTTGCGGGGGGTGACGTCATCGGCAGACCTTCGCATGCGTTGTACCCGGCCGGGCACGCCGTTACGCTGGGTGCCCGCTCACCTGGCAAGGAGCGCCGACGCTACACCACGCATCGGCTGCCGCCAACGTGAAATCCGCTCAAATGCCGAATCGATCCGGAGATATAACCTGACGTGATGGACACCGCCGTCCCCGCCACGCCCGCGTCCGCTTCGCCCCTGGCCATCGTCGTGATGGGCGTGTCGGGCAGCGGCAAGACCACCATCGCGCAGGCGCTCGCCGCGCATTACGGCTACCGCTTTCTGGATGCCGACGACTATCACAGCGTGGCCGCACGCGCACAGATGGCCGCCGGCCAACCGCTCACCGATGCCATGCGCCTGCCCTGGGTGGAACTACTGGCCGCCACCCTGCGCGACTGCGTGCATGCCGGGGAATCGGTGGTGCTGGCGTTCTCGGGTTTACGCGGTACGCACCGGCAATTGCTGCGCGGCAGCGGCATACCGATGCGCTTCGTGTTCCTGCATGCGGCCCCGCACGTGATTGCCGCACGCCTGAGCGCGCGCGCCGGCCACTTCATGCCGCCCAGCCTGCTCGACAGCCAGCTGCAGACCCTGGAGCTGCCGCTGGACGAAGCGGACGTGGTGTCGGTGGATGTGGACGCCACGGTGGCGGAGGTGGTGCAGGATGCGATCACGCAGCTGGCGCTGATCGCCCCCACTGCGGTGCACAACGCCGCACCCTCGCCTCAAAACGCCTGACGCACCAGCTAACGCAGCCCGCCATCGCACGCCCGGGCGTCTCCCGCTCACATGGGAACAGGACGGCGCGCAGCACCGGATGGGGATGCAGGCCAAGCCACGTGGGTGCGGACGACACAGCGGCATCGCCCCTTACCTCTACGTGTTCGACGCACGCCGGCGGCGAGTGCCCCAAGGCACGCGTGACAACGGCGCGCAGGCAGTGCCATTCGCCAGAGGGGAGTGGGCTTACCCCTCACCGCAGCGTACGTTGCGTTCGATCAATCAGAACGCGCAACGCGTGCAGTGCTGCAGGCCAATGCCACCACCACCGCCACCAGAGAACGCTGCGCAGCGCGCAGCGATCGCGGCGTCACCGCCGTGTCGATCCACCGCACAAGGTGGCGCAACATTTCCTGGTTACTTTTTGCAAACCGCTGATTTGCAGGGACATTCGGCGCTTTCTGGCTGAATCATTTTTTCTATCGCACACACGCTAAATAGTGATGAATCATCACCATTTGTGCGATTAACGCACGCGTTGAACGCAAATTTTGCGAGCTGGTACGACCAGATCCAAGCAGACCCGACCACTCTCTGAATGCAGCGGCCAAGGCCGTGTTGCACGGTCGCCGCAATCGGCGATCTTCATCCAGCAGATCCGGGGGGATCCAGCGCTTCCTTCCATCAATGGACACGCCGTGATGACAAATCCCAATCGCCGTTCGCGCTTACGCAGTTTGACGCTCATCCCTTGCCTGCTCGCCAGCGCAGTGGCTTTCGCCCAATCTGGCGCCACAACCGCGCAGGCGCCCGTGTCGTCGCTGGATACGCAGGCGTTCGCGCGCTCCGGCGAGGTCTGGCGCAGCTTCGGCAATGCGCTGCCCTTCGCCAGTCCCACCAGTTGGCCGATTGCCGGCGGTGGTTATTTGAACCAGCGCTTCGCGCCAGGCGAGTGGAAGATCAATCGCAGCACCGTCTCCTCGCTCAAGCCGGCGTGGACCCTGACCACCACCGGCGACATCTCGGCAACGCCCAGCATCGAGGGGGGCACGCTGTATGTCCCCGACTGGGGCGGCACGCTGTACAGCGTCGATACCCAGACCGGCAAGCCGAACTGGCAGGCCAAGCTGTCCGACTACACCGGCAAGAGCACCTCGCTGTCGCGGACCACCCCGGCCATTACCCCCAAGAGCATCATCCTGGGCGACATGGCCGGCGGCACCGTGCTGGCCCTGGACAAGAAGACCGGCAAGTTGCTGTGGAAGAGCGAGGTGGAAACCAATTCGCAGGCCCAGATCACCTCGTCCCCTGTGGTCTACGGAAACCGCGTGTACCTGGGCGTGTCGTCCAGGGACTACGAGAGTCTTGACCCGACCCATCGGTTCTCGTTCCGCGGCAGCGTCGTGGCACTGGACCTCGCTACCGGCAAGAAGGTGTGGCAGTTCTACAACGCACCCGAAGGCTATACCGGCGCGTCGACATGGGGCCAGGTCGCCGTCGATCCCATCGCACGCCGCATCTACTTCGGCACCGGCAACAACTACAACATTCCTGCCAGCGTGGGGAACTGCGTGTCCAACGCACGTTCGTACCGTGGCAGCGAGCTGACGGTGCAGGATGAACTCGACTGCATGGCGCCGGATAACTATGTCGACTCGGTGGTCTCGCTGAATCTGGACACCGGCAAGCTGGTCTGGGCAAACCGGAACCAGGGGTATGACGCCTGGAACCTGTCCTGCATCCTCGCTCCCACCAATGGCCTGTGCCCGAATACCCAGGCGACCAATCTGACCGGGCCCGACTACGATTTCGGTGGCGCAGGCATCAACCTGTTCTCCGTCCAGCGCGATGGCAAGCTGCAGCAATTGGTCGGCGCCGGCCAGAAGAGCGGCATCTACTGGGCCTTCGACGCCAAGACCGGCGCCAAGGTGTGGTCCACGCAGGTCGGCCCCGGTGGCACCACCGGCGGCATCGAGTGGGGCGCGGCGTTCGACCCCTACAAGTCGCGCGTGTATGTGGGGATCAACAACAATTTGAATACCCCCTACACGCTGGCGCCGGGCAATACCGTCAGCCATAACGGCGGTTCGTGGGCAGCGTTGGATGCGGCCACCGGCCGGATCCTGTGGCAGGTCAAGGCGACGGGCCTGAACCCCGTCAACCCGGTCGTGCCGGCGGGTGCCCAGGGCCCCATGAGCGTGTCGCCCAACCTGGTGTTTGCCGGCTCGATGGCAGGCAACATGGTGTCCCTGGACAGCGACACCGGCGCCACCCTGTGGAACTACAAGGCGACCGGCTCGGTGATGAGCGCACCATCGATCGTGGACGGTGCGCTGTACTGGGGCTCCGGCTATGCGCGCAACAACTTCGGCGTCGCAGCCACGGCCAACCAGTTGATCAAGTTCGTGCCGGACGCTGCTGCAGGCAAGTAGGGGTCAACATGGATGCTCTGCGCTGCCTGACGCGCAGCACGGCATGACAACGGCGCCACCTTCGGGTGGCGTCGTTGTGTCTGCAGTTGTCCTGATCCTCGCGCTCGATGCGCGGGAGCATGCTGCATGTCTTGCTACTGGGGCATGGCCATAGCGAGGGACATTCGAGCTCCCATCCGGTGCAGTTGGACGCAGCGCAGCGGCACTGTCTTTGAATCGCCGCTGCTGTGTGGGCGCTCATTCCTCCAGGTGATGCGATGCGCACGCCTTGCATACCGATCGGCCGAGGCAACGACACCGCGCCTCTGATCCACATCCAACGCAGCTCACGTGTTGGTATTGGCCGCGGTGGTGGTGCGCCGTCCGGCCGCGCTGTTGTAGCAGCAGGGCCCCTACAGGCGGGTCACCTGGCATAGCCGGATCTGCCCTGCCTCCAACCCATGCGCCTCGGCCGCCCTTCGGCGCAGCGCGCATACCAATCCCGCTGCATCCAGCCCGCCGTCGGCAGGCACATCCACGCTGTGCGTCAATTGACCCCACACCACCGGCCGGCCATCGCAATAGCCTTCGTAGTCGGCAAAATAATGCAGCTGGCGCGGCTCAGGTCCCGACATGGACATCGCCCTGGATCTCCGTGCAGCCCAGATGCTCCAGCGCGATTTCCAGCCCGAGCAGATAACTCTGCGCGCAGTAGCCGCGCACGGTTGCAATGCAGGGCGCAAACCCCGGTGGCAAGCACCGCTCCGGCCGGTCCGCACTGTCGTCGTGGGTCTCCACGAACGGATACGGCAATGCGCCCAGCACACGGTGCAGACGCGCACTGTCCACGCAACTGCCCGGATCGATCAACGCGATCTCCATCCGCGCCTGCCCCGCCACGCGCAAGGCATCCAGCAATTCCTGCTCCGACCCACAGGCCCGCAATGCCACGGTCTTGCCCGCATCGCCGGCGCATTGCACCAGCTGGCGAATGACGGCCCGCGGCAGCGGCTGCGGCCCACGCACCAGTGGCAGCGACGCCTCCGGCCCGCGCACGATCATGATCGACATGGCGCGCTCCTCAGGCAGCCACGCGCAACGGCGCGTGCAGCGACGGCAGGCAACGCGCGGCAATGCCGAGCGACATCGCATACGCACGCGGCGCATCGTGCGGCGTGATCACCACCGCCAGCGGCGCGTGCTGCGCATGCAGCCACGGCTCCAGCTCCTGATCGGCATCGGTATGCACCTCGATATACGGCGTGGGCAACGCATCCACGGCAGCGCGCAAGGCCCGCGCGCAACTGCGCTCGGACAAGGGCAGATCACCCGAATCCAGCAACACCAGCTCCACCTCGGCATCGCCACCGGCCGCATGCAACTCGGCGATCAGGCTGTCTACATCGGCACACGCCAGCGTGCGCAACGCACGGCCAGCACACTCGTGCGAATGCATCGGCACCAACGGTGCAGCATCAGCCTGAGGACCTCGCAAAATCAGGATACACATCGTGTTCGACTCAACGCACCACAGTGCGGGAGTGCCAAGGTAGGCCTGGGAGGCATAAAGGGGCTATTCGCGCGCTAGAGCGCGGCATAAAGAATGCGTAATAGCATGCTCGCGAGACACAAAACACGACTAGAACCTGCTCTCACATTGTGGCAACCTAGGCGTGGAGCGCATTGGATCGGTTATGGGGAGCCTAGCTGCTACAGCAACAACTATTTCGGACATCGGATCTGAAAACGCGGGTCCGGTTACGTCTTGGACAACTGTTTAAGAAAATTCACTACCTTAGCCCGAGATTTATATGATTCGCAGAGTAGTTTTTCTGTCATTGATGTTAGCGAGCTTCCAGAGCTTTGCGGCCTACTCCGTCGTGGGACAGAAGATAAAGAATATTTCCACCGGCTGGGGAGGCGAGGCTATATACGTGGTCACCGAAGGTAGTCTTCCTGCAGGAGCGAGCTGCGGGGGTGGAAATCGTTTCATAATTGCGCCCAGTGCACCTATGTATAAAGAAATGCTTTCCATGGCGCTAACGGCACTTCAAAATAAAAATACACTGGAATTTTATGTCGATGGATGCAACGGAAATTCAATGCAAATCAAAGCCCTCTCTATATCTGAATAAGCTCCTGACTTAGGATTAAAAATTCAATAAACTAAGATCTCCTGTCGGCCTTTCTCAAGCTCGACCCAGCAATAATTCAGAGTCTCCGGGCACACTAGCTTAGGAGGCCACGATGCGCCAAAGCCAGTTCATAGCGAGCCAGAGCGTTGCCATGCGTAGTAGACCTAAGGCGGCCGCCAGGTTAAGGTTGTCTGCCGTGAGTTGGCATTTCGGACGCGACTTACTCCCTTTGGAAATCCAACCACGGTGACATGGAAGCTGCTGACGTGAAGTGCCTTCGCGATCTGAAGCGCAGCCGCTCAACGCGTGTATGAGCTGGCGATGGAAACCACGCGCTGAATGATGTCCTCGTAAAGAAGCTGTGACCCCGGCGCGTAAGCGCCTAGCTTCTTGCCTGGCTCTTTGAGCAACATGGCTAGACGAGCGCAGCAGGACATTGATCTGTGGTTGCCTGAGCTCGCTCAACAACGCGCTGAGCGCCGCCTTGATAGGGATGACGAGATAATTGCGTTGCCGACGCCTCATAACCTGAGTAGCGATTGGGTTTAGAGACCGGGAAACGATATCGATATTGGCCATATGTCATGCATCCGCGGACGGCGTATTACCTTCTAATTAGTTTCAGTGATCGTTCTTTTCGTTGTGTTGGGGTTGCCAGCGCTCGATCTAGTGCGTGCACATAGCGTTGTCAGCCGCCGCTGCTGGTTAAGGCAGTGTCGCGCAGCTGTCGTTGAGCGATTAGACCTAAATATTTCATTAGGCCTGCCAGGCTGGATCAGCCTTAACTAAATCAAACGTATGCTTTGGATCAGGTCAAGACCCCGTATATTCTAGATCTCGCTCAAAATATAGTGAGCAGTCTCGCGGTCCGGCCACGCTGAGCAATCTCCCGTTCCCTGCACATGAACCCTAAGCCCTTGTGTATGCGCACTTAAGAGCAAGGCATACATTGCCCTTCCCGTGTTCGTGGAAAGCGATATTGACCAGGCAGTTGACGAACATTTCGGAGGATTCGCATGATCTCCACTTAAAGAAAAGAAGACCACATCATTAGCATGAGGCATCAACTGCATCACTTTGCCAGATCCATTGCCCGCCACTAGCGAGAATGATGAAGATAATAGTAAAAAACATAAAAAAATATTTCTACTAAACATTAAATAAATTTCCGCATGTTTGATATTGGTTTATGGGGTGGCCGAACTCGTTTTTCTAACACTAGTTGGTCTTGCGAATGCATCGAACGAGAGAACCTCTCGAGCGTAATTGACTCCATCCTGTCGCACAGACTCTGACCTGAGAGGGCGCAAAGCAGCTTCTGCAAGGCCATCACCCTGATACTGGCGCGTTGCGCCTATAATCGGCAGATAAGGCAGATTTGATCTTCCCAACTCGTAAGTAAAATTCTCTACACGGGCCACTGCTGCGGGACCGGTTCCAGTCTCCTTCCTCAACATTTTCCGCTCGTTGTAACGATAGCTATTGCCGAAAGTGTAACGGGTCCACTCACCCGGTCCACTCACCTCAGTTGAAACAGAGCCTGCGCAATTGTCAGAAAGGCAAATAGGATCAACAATAATGTATGTACTGATGTCTGTAATGGCCTTGCCTTCATCGGCAAGTCGGCTGTATGTATAGGGGCGAGGAGCCCAGCTTCCTGGAGGTGCATAGCCCGCAGGTTTATCCCAGAACCCTGCAACTTCAGCGCTACTCTGTACTCCGTTGTAGCGATAAGTCCATTGTACTTCAGGAACTCCTGGACCGCTGACAGTTTTTCGAATCAAACTATTGGTCCAGTAAAAGCGGACATAATCAGAATATGCGGCGCCCGGCTCTGGACCACCATCACCTGCGCTAGGCTGGCACTGCTGCGGAACGTTTGACCGTCCCCGTAAAAAAGGGCGAATCTCAAATATGCCAAGAGCTCCTGAAGGATGTCTGACAAATAGATTTTTGTTCGTCGTGGCTATTGTTACACCATCATCAATCGTACCGGGGTAGTTGCAACTGGAGGGATCCATCTCACTAACGCTAAATGCTTTGAAGTAATTAGTTAGGTCGTACGACCAGGCACTGCCATCAGGTAGATTGACCCTGGTGAGGGACTGACCATCGGGTGAGTACGAATAACTCCACGTCCTTCCATTCGCTGAAGCGCTTACTACCTTTCCATTGCCGTTATAAGAAAGAGCAATAAAGCGCCCATCATTACTCTCGATTGCGTCCAAGCGAATGGGTTGATCGGATGCATTGCTATAGCGATAGGAAACCCAGTTTCCATATCGGTCTTCGATTCGTGAAACGTACAGTGTATTCCGACGACGGATCATCTCTTGCTCATAGACATCTCCAAACCCGCCGCTTGGCTGCGAAATCGTATACACGAAAGATTTACGGATTGTTGGTTCATGGAATTGCGCCATCCAATCAAACCAGTATTTTGTCCCGTCAGCAGTAATTGCCAGGAATCCTTCGCCTGACGTATTTTTGATTGAGGGCAAGCATGAGAACCAGGTCCGACTACTGGTTATCCATCGAAAGCCTCCACCGCTCGTCGGAGCAGGTAGCCCCGAAGTAGGCGTCAACAGCTCGCCGCCACCAGGCATCTCGGCTTGTAGCCCATACCAGTAGTCCATCGGTGCAAACTCACCGATCCACGGCGGCACACGCTGACCGGAACAACGCTGGTCACTCCATCGGTATATCGTGCCTGGATTGATGACCATCCCCTGAGGTCCAAGCACGCTACCTGTCAGCTTTTGCGCGAATACTCCACTGATGCGTGGGATGTCCAGCACCCAGTCAGCAAACGGCTGATCATCAATTGGTGGATCAACATTCGCATACTGTGCAGCCACCACCGGGTCTTTCACCGAAAATCCACGAACCAAATTTACAGGCAATGAAGAATTCCCTTCAATTGCAATATCTACTTGGCTAAACGAGACTCGACCGGTATAAAAGTCGATGCTATCGCCTAACAAGCTCTCATGTACTTGTTCAGATACCTGGGATTTCTTAATGTACCTTGCATAATCTTCCCACGGCGTTTGCTGTGAATAAGAATTTGAACAAGTCATGAGAATCGAGATTGACACCATGAGCAGCCTTATATTCATACCTTCCTAATCTCAATGCTTTCAGTAGTAGGCGCCCGCACAACAACAAATTTATTTAAATTTACAATTAAAAACATTTAATTGGACTTAGCTTATACGGAAAGTAGCTTCATGACAGCGCTCGTCGCCGCAAAAAAAAACTTGGACTTGCTTGAAATAATTACGTTGTAACATGAAATATCTAGACCCAAGCCTTAACTAACTGGCTATTTAAACTACCGTGGCCGGCCCCTAAAATCACCAAAATTTTCCCCTCCGCTGCGCCGGCGGCGAATATTAAGTACTCAATAGCTTCATTTTCATCTTCATAAGAAGTTGTTACAACTGATAAATTTTCACTATTCTCAAGCAGAATATCTAGTTCATCCTCCGTTTGACTCGCGAAATCTCCTACGAAGCATAGTTCTTTGCAACCAAACTCAATCAATACCTTGGAAGACTTTAGCATCGCATCCATTTCCTCCTTTGAGTAGGCTGGCAACATGGCGACAAAGCCCTGCTCGCCTAGAAGAGAAAGTGCTTTGCCCAAGCAGTCTGGGGCGCAGATCAACATCTCCCGATCTTTTCTCGTAATTATTTTCATCAGGTACTTGCAGGCGGAGTGGGCGGAGTGGGCGGAGTGGGCGGAGGGGAACGAGGGGTCGGAGGGGGAGAATTTTTTAATTTCTCAATGTTCTCTCGAAATGTTCTAATTTCATTCTCCAAATGTCTGACTCTTCGTTGCTGCTGTAATTTCACTGCAGCTTCTGGCATTTTCTCCATTCCTGGCTTGACAGTTGGATTATTTTTAAAATCTTCAATTTTCTTTGCATGCTCGGCAATTCTATTTTCCAAAGATCGAATTCCTCTTCTCGCTTCGTTGCTAATTTCACGTCTAGCTACGCCACCAACCAAACCAATAGCACGCCCTCCCGTAGCAACCAGCGCCAAGCCTGCTACAGCTCCGACGGCACGACTCTCTGATCGCACCATAAACTCGTCTCGAGATATCTCCCCGCGATTCATGGCAGCGATGTCACGATCAATCGCACATGTTGATGGACCGTCGCACCGACCATCTGGATCCGTCTTGGTATATGGATTGTTGGAAGCATACCAGTAGCGATTAAAATTAAGCCCTGATATAGGACTAGTGCCTACTGGATCAACACTTAGAAATCTGCCAATATTTGGATCGTAATAGCGCTGCTGCATATATGTTAGCCCTGTTGCAGCATCCATTACATGCCCCGTGTAGCCAATTCCATCTGTGGGTGCCCCTAAGTTGGCACCATAAGGCTCGTACTCTCGCCGTTCAATAACGTTGCGACTTTCATCCGTTAGCACAGAAACAGAGCCAAGACCATCTGTATGTACATAACGAACAACTTGCGCTGAGGCGACCGAGCAGAAGCTGAGGGAAAGTACACACGCAAGTAGTGCGCACAGCCAACCGTTCACAATTTTTGTAGTTTCACTCATTGCCATTTCCGATATTTAGAAAGCAGTTGAGGCTTTGGAAATTTAATGACAAGCCATAGCGGGTAAGAAACTTATCTAACTATGCACGCCACGCTGCTATCGTGAATCACCTAATATAAACCTCAACAATGTCGCAGCCGGAAGCCTGATAATCCACTTTTCTTTTATTAACTAGAGCTGCCAACAAGGTTGCCATTAGAGCCTTACCACCTGCCTTAGTCTCGTCGAAATACATCGTTGGTGAGGCTTTACATTCTTGCGCAAGAGATCCAAACCATACGAAGTGAGCTGCTGATGCCTGATAAGCCCCTAGCTGGGTCACTTCCACATCACGCACCCATTCATTTGCTGAGGCGTGAGGAGCAACTATAAATATGCCCAGGGCTACGGACAGCACAAAGTTATAAGATAGCTTCATGTCATTCCCTTTTATTTACTCAAGAATTTTTTGAAATTATTGCGCCACTCATCCGATTATCGAAACATCTATCGATGGGTGAATTGCTCTACATCGCTGACCTTGAGTGCTTGGAACTTTTAAGGAGATTAGTTAAGGAGAAGCTGATAGAGCAGCGGAAAGATATCAACCGCAGAGCGCTTGATATGCGAAATTCCTGATACCGCGCTGCAAACGCCGTTCTGCGTACAGCCGAGAACACGATATGAATACGTGCCCGAGGGGCGTGATAGCGATGTCCAAGTGGTTTGATCGCCCTCGTAAACGGACGTCCAAGTTAGGCCGTCGATAGTTTCTTCAACCACGTAGCGCACAGCTCCCGGACCCGCGCTCCAGGTCAAGGCGTCTTTCGTAGCGGGCGCCTGACCGAAAGGCCACTCAATTTCAGCCACGTTACTTCCGCCAAGCGTCACGTACTCTGTAATTTTTGA
This sequence comes from Xanthomonas sp. NCPPB 1068, assembly GCF_041479385.2. Lineage (NCBI taxonomy): Bacteria > Pseudomonadati > Pseudomonadota > Gammaproteobacteria > Lysobacterales > Lysobacteraceae > Xanthomonas > Xanthomonas sp. NCPPB 1068. The sequence goes on from NZ_CM192986.1 coordinate 4,645,987, forward strand.
GCGGCGCTGGTTTTTCTGAAAGCGCAAGACACCAGCTTGGTCGTACATTGAGCCTACAATTCCCGCTGTCTGTGTTGCTTGCGTGCGTCTACCATTACCGTCGTATCGATAGGTTTCCTTACCTGTGGCAGACCGCAGGCGATTGCCGAAATCGAACGCATAGGTTTGCCCGTTTTTGTTGACGAGATTTCCTTGCAGATCGTATGCAAGGCCAACAACGGTTCCTCCGCCACAGCCACCCGTCTTGATGTTTGTCAGGTGCCAATAAGGATCATAGCAGTACGAATGATCGCGACCAGCTATCGCGACCTTTGTCAGATTATCCAGCGCATCGTAGGCATAAACTGCATTGCCGAACATCGGGGACGATGCAGACTTCAATCGGTCCAGCCCATCGTATTCCATACTCCGATTTCCGCGCCCATTACGCCCTGAAGCATTGTCGGTAATTGACTTGACATTGCCATTCTGGTCGTATGTGTAGCTGTCACTTAGAACTGCGATCCCGCTATGCGTGTCCTGGCTTGTACCGGGAAGTTGACGACGGTTCTGGGCCATCGTGTGCAAAATGCCGTTGCCATACGTGAACTGACGAATGGCGCCATTGGGGTAGTAGCTGACTGCGCTAGCATACGCACCCGCGCGAGTCGGCTGGCCTAGTGCATTGGGTGAATAATCGATAGTTTGACCTGTCGGATAGCGATGCGCCGCTAGATTTGCATTAGCGTCATAGATCGAACTCATTGCCCACGTTTCGCCGTCTGCCTGTCCTTGGCTTTCGCCGACAAGGAGACGTCGCTTATTGTAAGAATAGCTGTTGTAGGTCGCGACATCATTGTTCAATGTCGTGATTTGCTTGGTCAGGCCGTCTGGCCAGTAGCTTAGGCGTTGATTGCCATTGCCATCGGGAAAAGTAAGTGATGCGATGCGATTTCGCGCATCGTAGCCCCGATCGACCCTTCGAGCGGCTATCGTTGCGGACGCACCGTTCGTATCGCAGCCAATGTCCATAGGTAGACCTGCAGCTGACCACCGGACGTTGCCCGCACCGTCGTAGCCCGTCAATGTAGCGCCTGTCTCCGGCTCAACCGAGCGACACAGTTCTTGATTGCCGTTGTATGCATATGTGCGCGTTAGTGCCTGGCTCCCATCGTTGCTACGCCGTCTGATTGCTGTGGGCTTGCCAAAAATGTCGCGCGATATTTCGGTGACGGCACCTTCTGGGTGCTGGATCCAGACCGGCCTGTCGTACGCCGGCTGATCGAAGACCTGATAACCGGTCACTGTGCTCTGCCCGTTAGGACTTCTCACCCGCGTCTGATTACCAGGCAGATATTCGGTAAGCGTTATCAGTGCTTGCGTGTCCAACTCCGTGTCCTGGCCCACTGCTGTGGTTCGGCCTAATGCGTCGTACTGCGTCCAGGTTCCAGTGGTTAACGCATCACTGCTGCCTGGATAGGAGGCGAATGTCACGCGACCTTCGTGGTCGTATGAAAACTTCTGGAATCTTTGTGTGGCCGCTTCATTGGCTGCATCGAACTCGCGCGTGAGCCAAGGCCGCCAGAATGCATCAAAATAAGTGATTTTGCGATAGTTGCCTGTCGCTATTGTTTGCCGCCAGTGCCCGCCTGCAATTCCAAACTCCGCGCTAGGGACGAGCTCGAATGCCTGCGTAGTTGAGTTCCAAGCAGTACTATCGCCCCCAGGATAAGAAATGCTATTGATCCTTCCCATCGCGTCGTAACCGTACGAGGTCAGATAGCCGTTCTCGTCAGCGATAGCGGTAATCCATCCGTTGTCGTTGACAGCTGCAGATTCGCCAGTGCCATCGGCATAGCGAATCCACTGCGGAATACCGCGCTTCCAGTTCGATAGCACCGTCGTATTACCATTCCCATCGCTAACTGTAGCTACCGTGCCATCTGCGTTATAACTGAATGTCTGTTGCAGTTTTCCAAAGCTACGTGATGCGACCGGTTGAGCATTTGCTCCGTAAGTTACTTCAGAGGCGATAACGCCATCCACTATTATCCTTGATGTTTGTCCAAGCACCCATTTTGAAGTGTCGTCGTAATAAGAGACCGCTTCGGTTCTACTATAATTTTGTGCCGACGCGGGCAATGACAGCCATGAAAATGCACTTAAGGCGGATAGAAGTCTTATCTTGTTTTCAAATATTATTTTCAAGCATAGCCCCTTAAACATGGATTCCATTAGGTTTCTCGCCACTTGATCGCTCGCTGCGGATCTCCAATTAAAGAGATTCCATTCGTTTCATGATTCTAGGGGCTGCTACTTTTTGTCACTTTTGTCGGCCTGGCGTATACGTCAAAACAATAGGGAGCTCCCGCACAATCAGAGGCGACCTGCCATCTAAATGTTGCCCCTTGTTCTGTGACTACTTTGCTCTGGAGAGGCATGTAACGACTTCCCATTTCGCCGTCACCTCTCGGCATCATGCTCCCGCCAATCGAGCTAGGATATGGTCCGGAATCCGGAGACGCATAGGTATTGATCGTTGCACGAATGGAGCTACTTCCGCTCCATCCTTCATCAATACGCAGAAGCTGCCCTTCGTTGATTCTGTAACGGTTTCCGAACGTGTACCGTATCGATGAGCTGTCAGGGCCGGTTACAGTGACTGTCTTCGTCGTAGGAGAAGCAGCACCACAAACTGCAGTTTCCCATCCATAGACTTTATGAGCCCAGCAATGATTTGTTGGTCCATATGCATAGCTCCAGGTATACCCCTGGGAAGGCAAGCCTGGCCCGGTTATCTTCTTTTGGAGAATTGACCAGCTAGGAATGACCCGTGGCTGATCGGGGTAGCCCATCGGAGCTGGCTGAGCATATCCATATGATTTGCAGTTGCTTGGTACCCATGATCGGCCATGTTCCATTCCGGTCACAGAGAATTCCCCAAGTGCTCCAGTTGGATGGGTCATAGTACCAATGCGGCGCCCACCTAACAGAGAGCTGCTAGTGTTGTCGCAATCGGCGCTCGCTCTTGCGCTAGGAGAGTTATTGAAATAGAGATCGGCAATATTGAATATCCATGCAGAACCATCAGGTAGCACAAGCCTATCTAGCCTGGGACTTACCGCTCCGGATGAGGAGTATTGATAGCTCCATCTTCTAGCTCCATCGGTAGCACTGGTGGCGGGAAAACCGCTGACATCGATTCTGCGTCCATCGCTTGCGACTATGTTTACCAACTGCCAGTTCGACCACGTATAGGTCACTGTGTTGCCGAAGCGATCAGTCACCAATGTTGGAAGAATCCAGGTATCCCTAACTCGAATCGGCTTATCGATCGCGTCCATGATACTAACCGCGGGACGGGAGACCATGTAGTCGAAGCGATACTGGGTTCCATCTGGGCGGATCATCAGGAAGCCTTCACCGGTTCCTCCGGCACTTAAAGCAACGCAGCGGAAGACTGAGCCATCTCGCGTGGTCAGCGGATAGCTGTTCCCGTCCGTGGGCCCAACCCCTGGCCGAGTGCGGAGTAATTCTTGATCTCCTGATCCGGGCAAATAGACGTAGTTACCATTCCAAAACAAATCGGCTGGGAAGAATTCGCCCCCTGAACCGGACTCACCACCAGGCGGCCACATGTTGCTGCAGCGGGTATTGCTCCACCCACTCCGCTCTGTGAACATGCCGTGGACGTGTGGAACGTTTAGATCCCAGTCCCCGAATACCCTTGCTTCCCCATTGCTAGAGCTCACCACAAATCTACGGGAAAGCGATACTGGCAAAGAGCTGTTACCAGGAATATCTATATCCGTTTGCACGAATTCAAGATTTCCCATGTAGAGCCCTACCTCGTCTCCAAATAGATCGGAGCCTTTCGGCTGGATCACATGCCTTTCCCGTATTAGTTTCTCATAACTGTCAGGGATCGAAGTTTGTGATAGCAATTCAAAGCTTACAAGAAGCATTGATAGCGTAAGGATCAGCCTTGTCATAAAGCCCGGAATTCCTGTTACAGTAAATTATTAAATTGATCGACTGAAGTGAGCCTTGTCGCCGCACCACCCATTTTATATCTATAACTTGCAAAGGACTGCTTTCGGATTAACTCGTAACCAGCGCATCACTGCGAAGAAATTATTTACGATTAATCTTCTATGTAGATAAATTTGCCAATACACTTCCTATCATCATCATCGATAATGAACGTTATTTTTTTGCCAGTCGTCAGTGATGTCATTAAAGCAGCGTATATAGCTTTATTGTTGTCGATATTCGAATTCGCCCAATATAGCGGCTTTCCGGCAGGACACGCGGTGTTGCCGGCACTCAAGACGAAGGGAATTTGCGCGGGCATGTACGTGGCTTCGATAGATAGCACTCGGCCCGAGATGTACTGAAGCGCCTCCGCTTTCTCGCATACAGCTGCTAACCCAAGCAGTGCTACAAGATGCAATCTATTTTTCATTTACCCTGCCTTATAGATGCAAGCGATTAATCTAGGCTTACACAAGCCTTTCGCATCGGTGTTGAAAATCCGATTTTTGGAAAAATCAGTTGCGGCCGGAAAGGGCTCTCTATCTAATGAACCGTATCGCCACTATCTTTGTCCGCCCTCCAAATCCACAGTCGCCTTTTTCTACAATTAGCCCCACATCAAGATCTCGCGTATACGCTGTCAGAGCCATAGCGAGCAACTCTTGATATGCCGCGTGGTTCTTATCGATAGCGAAGTCGTTTGGGCTAGCTGTGCAACCTGTGACTGAGGCCGTCGAATGATGTAAGGCGAGCCCTTCGCCATACCAACCATTCTCTACATAGGTGATTTTCCCGTAGCCAGTGACCTCGACGGCCATGGCAGCGCCAGAGAATGACGTCGTTAGCGCCAGCAAATACTGCAAGCACAACCGTTTGCCGAAATGCATCCGCCTTCCTTGCTATCAGATATTCAACAATATCGACGTCGCAGATAGCACCGCACTAGGCGCGCAGGCTCCTGAAGCGACGTTCCCCTGAGCTTTTGAGCGAGGGCCAAGGCCTCTCATTCGCGCAGCATGAACAGCCGAGTCAGCTTTGTCAATACGCGATGAAGGTCAAGTGGCGGGCTACTTCTCCCGCCGCCAGTTCACCGAGCCCTTAGTCTCCACCGTGCTGGATTCGGCCTCGATATCGAAGCCGCGGCTGAGCAGGTATTTCAGCGTCAGCACCGAGCCGCTGCCGACCATCGAGACGCCGTAGCCGACGTAGAGTTTGGGCGAGAGGTATTTGCCGAAGCCCACTACCGAGCCGCCGAGGGTGCTGGATTCGCTCACGCCGGCGTCGTCCAGGCCGAGCTTGGCGCCGATCTGCGAGGCGATCAGGCTGCTGCCGGCCGAGAGTGCCGCCGAGGCGGCGCTGACCTGCTGGGTTTCGTCGCTGCTGGCGGTGGACAGGCCGCGGCCGAGCACCAGGTACGACAGCGCCTCCGATTGCGACATCGCCGGTTCCGACCAGACATCCGCACGCGGCGATTCGGCACGTCCGCTGACGTCGATGCCGGCAGTGACATCGCCGATCTTGCGTTCGGCGCGCAGGCTCACGCGCGGGTCGGAGACGATGTTGTTGTTCCAGGTCAACTGGCCGCGGCTGATGGTCAGGTCCTGGCCATAGGCCTTGTAGCGGCCACGCACATCCAGCCCGCCGTTGGCCGTCATTTCGCGCCCCGGGCGTGCGCGGATCTGCATCTGCCCGCTCAGCCCGCCCTTCAGGCCGAAGCCGCTCATGTTGACCTTGTCGCCGAGCACGATGGCCAGGTCCATATCCAGCGGCGAGGCGGGTGTTTCTTCCGGGTCCACCGGGTCCAGCACTACCACGTCTTCGGACACCGAGGTGCCGCGATCCAGCCGCTCCAGATCGATGTCGGCTTCGGGCACGGTGACCTTGCCGCGCAGCTGCATGGTGTTGTCGGTAATGCCGAACTGCATGTCCGGATTGGCGATGATGCGCAACTCGCTGGTGTTGTAGGCCAGCACGTTTTCGCCACGGATATTGAGCAACAGCGGCGTGCTGGTGCCGAACCACGACAGCCCGCCATCGATGTTGAGCGTGCCCTCGCCGGACTTGGCCGATGCGGTGATCTTGGCCGAGCCATCCGGCAGCGCGTCGAAGCGCCCCTTGCCTTCGCTCAGGGTCAGGCCCATCGAGGGGTACTCGGCCGTGAAATCGCTCAGCGTGGCGTCGCCGCCCAGCAGCGGTTTGTCGCGGGTGCCGCGCAGGCTTACATGGCCTTCGACCAGGCCCTTGGGCCGCACCACGTCAGCCACGACCAGCTCCAGCCAGTACAGCCGCGACATGTTGAGATACAGCTCGCCGTTGAGCGGTGCGTATGCATCCCAGCCGGTGTTGAACTTGGCATCCACAAAGCCCGCGCCCTGGAAACCGATACCGAGCTTGGCCTGGATCTGCTGCTGGGTGAAATCGGCCTGCACGCTGAACTGGTCGTAGCGCAGCAACTCGCCGCGATTGGGATTGCCGGCCACCGCGGCGTAACGGGTTTCGCCGAGGCGAATGCCGCCTTCCGGCGAGGCGACACGCAGGCTGCCTTCCCAGGCGTTGCCGCGCGGCTTGAAACTGCCGTCCAGCGACAGCTCGCCACGCAGATAGATCTGGCGGCCTTCCTGCTTGGGCAACCACGGTTGCACCAGCGACAGCGGCAATGCGTCGCCGTGGACCACCATGCCCTCACGCGGCCAGTTGGCGCTGGCGCACAGCGCGCCGCCGGTGGCCGCGCCCAGGCAGGTATCGGACAAGGTAAATGCGGCGCCATCGGTACTGAACTGCGCCGGCTGGCGCAGCGCCCAGGCATCGCCCTTGGCCGGGGCGATCCGCAGCGTGGCGACCTGGCCCTGCCAGCGTTCGCCATTGCGGCGTACATCGCCCTGCAAGGCGACGCTGGCCATGCTGTTGGCAATGTCGGCATCCAGGCGCAAGGCTTCCACCGCACCGCGCGCCTGCACGCGCACGCTGTCCAGCACCACGCCCGCCTCGATGGCAGTGCCCTGCAGGGCCAGCTGCCCGTCGCTGCCGCGCCACGGCAGGCGGCCGCGCAGGCTGATGCTCTGCGCGCTATAGCTGTCCCAGCGCAAGCCATTGCCGGCGATGTCGGCGGTGATGTCCGGCGCATCGCGCTTGCCGCTGACCTGCAGCTGCCCGCGCACCACTCCGGTGGCGCCCGGCAGCACATCGTCCAGCTGCAAGGGCTGCAGCTGCGCGGCGATGTCGAGCTGGTCGCCCACCTTGCCCTTGGCGTTGATGCGGCTATTGCCCAGCGCCAGTTGCAACTCACCCTCGCCTTGTTCGCCACGCAGTGCGAACTTGCCATTGGCCGACAGCGCGCGTTGACGCAGCTGGCCGGTCAGGCTGGGGATGTCTGCAGTGGCCTCGAAGCCCGGCGAGACACCGCCGGCCGGTGCCGGCAGCTGGCGGCCCTTGGAGGCGACCTTGCCGGAAAGATTTCCGTTCCATCCCGGCGCGAAATAGCCCGGATCGAACTTGGCCAGTTGCGCGGTGACGTCCCACTGCAGCTCCGGCGTCCAGCCCACCTCACCGGTGAGATCCAGCGAACCGCCCGGCGTTTTCGCCTGCACCTGCTTGAGCTGTGCGCGTTGATCGTTGCCGCGGCTATCGAACACCAGTGCGGCCTGTTGGCCGTCGCGCTCCAGCGTGGCGCGGCCGATCGCCGCCCAGGCCTTCAAGGTGCCGGCAACGCCCAGGCGCGCCTCTTTCAACTCCACCGGCACCAGCGGTGCATCCGGGGTGGCCGGGTCCGGCGTCGGGGTGAAGCGCAGGCCGCTGGCGTTGACGGCAAACCGGAAACTCGGATTCTGGGTATCGCGGAAATCGGCGGTGCCGCGCAGCTGGGTGCGGCCTTCGAAGGTGTCGATCACCAGCGGTTCGACGGTCAGTACCTGATCGGCCAGGCTGATATGCGACGGCTGCAGGGTGGCGCTCAACTCGCCCTGTTTGATGCTGCCCTGCAGGTCGGCGTTGCCGCCCTTGCCGGAGGCGGCCAGGTTCACTGCGATGGGTGTGGCCGGCGCGCTGGGCGCGCCATCGGCAGCCGGAATCAACAGCGAGGTGTCCAGCGCCTCGGTGACGGCCTTGAACGCCCAGGTCGGGTCGTCGCGGCCTGTGAACACCAAGCTGGCCTGCAGCGGTGCCGGCGCGCGGCCGGCGATGGCCACTTCCATCTTGTCCAGATCGCCGCGTGCAACCAGCCCGAGGCTGGCCGGCGTACGCCCGCGCGCGGCCGGCAGCACTGCGGTGGCGGTGAGATCGGCGTGGTAATCGTCGTTGGGAATGTAGTCGCCATGCAGGCGGAAGTCGCCCATGTCGGTGTCGACCACCAGATCGCGCGTGCGCAGTTCGCCGGTGGCCACTTCCAGGCCGCCCTGCACGGTGTGCAGCACGATCATCGGCTGCTGCAGCTGGGTGATGCGCAGGTTCTGCACATCGATCTTGTCGGCCTGGATCGCCAGCGGCACGTTGATCTGCGGCAGCGACTCCGGCCAGCTGGGCAAGGTGAACGGTTCGTCGCTCTTGCCGAGGTTCAAGGTGGCATTGCTCACCTGCACGGCGTCCAGTTGCAGCTTGCGCCCCAGTAGCGGCCGCAGATCCGGCTCCAGGTACACGCGCTCGGCGGTGAAGTGGATGTCCTGGTACTTGAAATCGACGTTGCGCAGGGTCAACGGGCCCGCTACCGGGCCTTCGACGGTGCCGTAGGTAAAGCTGGCGCCCACCGGCAGGCGCGCCACCACCTGGGCCAGCAACACATCGCGCCCGGCCACGGTCTGCAGCAACCAATAGATGGCGATCAAGGCCAGCAGCACCAGCCCGAGCACGGTCAGGCCCGAGCCCACCCAGAAGCGGCGCCGGCGGTAGAAGCGCGCGCGGCGCGGCGCGGAGGGCGGCGTGGGTGTACTCACAGGTTGGCACCGATGTCGATATACAGCTGGAACTGCGAGTCGGGGTCGTTCAGGCCGTGCGCGATATCCACGCGCACCGGCCCCACCGGCGAGCGCCAGCGCAAGCCGAAGCCGATACCGGTATGCCAGTCGGGCGTGTTGTCGAACGCGCTGCCGCTGTCGACGAACACCGCCCCGCCCCACGGCCCGCCCTTGAGGTAATGCTCGTACTCGGCACTGGCGGTGACCGCATTCTTGGCACCCAGCGCGAATTCGTCCGGCTTGGGCGTGCGCGGCCCCACTTCGCGGAATGCATAGCCGCGGATGCTGTTGGCGCCACCGGCGAAGAAGCGCAGGCTCGGCGGCATGGCGACCAGATCGCTGGTCCAGGTGGTGCCGCCTTCGCCGCGCAGGATCACCCGCCCGTTGTCGCCGGCGCCCAGGAACCAGCGCAGCTGCCCATACAGCTGGCCGAAGTTGGTGTCCGAGCCCGCCCCCTCGGCGCCGCCACGGATGAACATCTGCGCCGACACGCCACTGCGCGGAAACAGGCGGTCGTCGACATTGACGTAATTGGCCTGCAACTGCGGATAGATCAGGGTGGAGGTTTCGTACACCGCCCCTTCGAAGTCGTTGCCGCTGCTGAAGCGCCAGCGCTCGCGCAAGGCGTTGATGGAGGCGATCGCGCTCCAGCGCTCGTTGATCTGGCCGCTGCGGCTGCCGGTGAGCTTGACGTTGCGCAGGTCGATGTACTCGGTCTGCTCGTCATACAACCGCGCCGAGGCGGTGTACCAGCCGTCCAGCCAGCGGAACGCCGGCACCCGGTAGCTGGTGGTCAGGCTCTTGCGGTTCTGCGCGTAGTCCAGCTGCGTGTCCATCTTGTGGCCGCGCGAGTTGACGTAACGCCGCTCCACGCCGCCGCGCACACCGGCACCGCTTTCGCTGCCGTAGCTCAGACCCGAGGTGTAGACGGTGCGCTTGGCACGGGTGAGCTTGACGTCCACCGGCACGCGGCCATCGGCGTCGGCCTCCTCGGGCTTGGGCTGGATGTCGATGCTGCTGAAGTAATCCAGCTTGGTCAGCGACTCGCGCAGCCGGTCCAGCTTGCCCTCGTGGTAGTAGCTGCCCTCGTCCCAGTACACCAGCGGGTCGAATAGCCCGTCGCGGAAGTAGTCGTAGTCGAAGCGCACCTTGCCCATGTCGTAGCGGCGGCCGCTGTCCCAGTTCAGATCGATGTCGGCGGCGTGTTCGGCGCGCGTCACCGCCACCCGGCGCTGGGTGAAATCGGCATCGAAATAGCCGCGCTCGGCCAGGCGCCGGGTGATGCGCACCTTGCTGGCCTCGTATTGCGGATGACTGAACACCTGCCCTTCGCGCGGCTCGAACTGCTTGAGGTCTTGCCCCAGGTAGCGGTCCTGCTCGGCCCAGCCGGTGATGGAGATATGCGAGGTGCGCACCCGCACCGGCTCGCCGCGGTCCACCGTGATCACCACCGTGACCCGGTCGCCGTTGCGCGGCGCCGCCAGCTCGATGGTCGGCGAGTAGTAGCCGAACGGCTCCAGCGCCTCGCGCGTCTGGCGCTCTGCCTGGGCCAGCAGATATTCCAATCGCGACTCGCCCTGCTCCTTGCCCACGGCCTCATACAGAGACAGGGAGACCTCGATGTTCTCGATCATCTCGGCGTCGTCGCCGTCGTCCAAGCCCTTGATCTCGATCTTGTCGATGGTTGCCCGCGCCAGGGCAGGTCCAGCCAGGACGCACAGCAGCAGAAGAACGGGTCGAACCCGGAAGATGAATCGCATCGGCGCAGGATACCGGCAGGACCGCGAAGGTCTGTTAATGGGACGTCTAGGGGTCGAGAGTGCCATGTCGTCTGTCACGTGCGCATGCACACGCCTGCACAGGAGGCTCGCCGGATGAGAGGACAGCGCCGTAGGCTTCCCGGGAATCGGCGGAGATAGCACCCGCGTACCGTCAGCCCGCACATGGCGCAGTGATGTGGCGTTGTTCCTTCTCCGCGGGTGAAGCGTCTGTGCCACGGGGTCGCACTACGGCAGCAACGCTGCAGCGCACCACTGATGATCGGTCAGGCGCTGTCGTCCCCAGCCGGCGCGTGACGGCAGCGGCACCGTCACGCGCATTGCCCGTCAGCTGGACAAGTGCTCGATGGCGGCCACGCTGCCGAGACGGTCGCCGAGCTTCTTGAGCAGGGCCAGGCGGTTGGCGCGCAGTTGCGGGTCTTCGGCATTGACCATCACGCCGTCGAAGAAGGCGTCCACCTGCGGGCGCAGGCGGGCCAGGCGGGCGAGCACGGCGACGTAGTCGTGGCGATGCAGCGCGTCGCCGGTGTCGCCTATCGCCGCTTCCACGGCTTCGGCCAGGGCTTCTTCGGCCGGTTCACGTAGCAGGCTGGTGTCGATGTCGCCGGGAATCTCGCCCTCGACCTTGCGCAGGATGTTGCGAATGCGCTTGTTGGCGGCGGCCAGGGCTTCGGCTTCGGGCAAGGTGGCGAAGATGCCGATGGCATCGATGCGGCGGTCGAAGTCGTAGAGGGAGCCGTGGGTCGCGCCCAGGTGCGCTCCTACGCCCAGCGGTGTAGGAGCGCCCTCGGGCGCGACCGAGAACAAGCCAGCGACTGCATTGAAATGCGTTGCGGGCACGCCTTTGTCCGCGTAGTAGCCGCGTAGGCGGTCGAGGATGAAGTCGAAGATTTCATCGTCTTGGCTGGTCTGCGCCAACACACTTTTTGCATCTTTTTCGATAGGTTGCGGCACTGTGGCGCCGGCTTCTCTGACCTTTGCTAGCACAGCTTCTGTCTTGAGTAAGTGGCGGGCGCTTGCCTGCAGATTGATCTGATTTCTGGCCTCGGCGAGCAATTTCTTGAGGTCAAAGTCAAACCCCGACTCAATCACCGTCCGCGCCAACCCCAGCGCATTACGACGCAATGCAAACGGGTCCTTGTTGCCGGTCGGCTTCAGACCCGCCGCAAACCCACCGGCCAAGGTATCCAGACGCTCGGCGATCGCCAGCACCTTGCCCAACGGCGACAGTGCGATGTCGTCGCCGGCAAAACGCGGCTGGTAGGCCTCGTCGATAGCCAGCGAAATTTCGCTGGGCTCAGCAGCGGCCTTGGCGTAATGCCGGCCGGCAATGCCCTGCAATTCCGGGAATTCATTGACCATGCGCGACTGCAGATCGTTCTTGGCCAGTTGCGCGGCACGCCGCGCCTGCACCGGATCGGCGCCCACCTGCGGGGCGATGATTTCGGCCAGCGCCGCCACGCGTGCGACCTTGTCGGCCACGCTGCCGAGCTTGGCCTGATACGTGACAGTGGCCAGGCCTGCGCCCATCGCTTCCAGGCCCTGCTTGAGGTCCTCGTCGAAGAAGAACTTGGCATCGGCAAAGCGCGGGCGGATCACGCGCTCGTAGCCCTTGGCCACTTCGGCCACATCCCTGGATTCGATATTGGCGATGCCGATGAACTGCTCGGTCAACTTGCCGCCGTCATCCAGCACCGGGAAAAACTTCTGGTTGATCTCCATGGTCTCGATCAGCGCTTCCTGCGGCACCGCCAGGAAATCGCGCTCGAAACTGCACAGCACCGCCGACGGCCATTCGACCAGGTTGACCACCTGCTCCAGGTTGTCGTCGCTGATGCGCGCAGTGCCACCGGCCTTCCTGGCGGCCGCTTCCACCTCTTCGACGATGCGGGAGCGGCGCGCATCGGCGTCCACCAACACATGCGCGGCACGCAGCGCGTCGATGTACTCGCCCGGCGCGGCCAACGCCACCGCGCCTTCATGCATGAAGCGGTGGCCGCGCGTGATGCGATCGCCGCGCACGCCCAGCAATTCGGCCGGAATCACCTCATTACCGAACAACAGCACCAGCCACTGCACCGGCCGTGCGAAGGCGTACTCGTGCGCGCCCCAGCGCATCGGCTTGGGGATCGGCATGGCAGCGATGGCTTCGCGCAGGATGTCGGGCAACAGGTCGGCAGTGCGCGCGCCCGGCGTCACTGCACGGTGCACGAAGCGCTCGCCTTTGGCGTCGCTGGTACGTTCCAGCGCGGTCCAGTCGATGCCGGCCTTTGCCGCAAATCCGGCCAGCGCCTTGGTCGGTTGGCCTTCGGCATCCAGCGCGATAGTGAGATACGGCCCAAGCACTTCGGAGCGCTGCTCCGGCTGCTCGGTGGCAACCCCCGGCAGCAGCACCGCCAGGCGGCGCGGGGTAGATAGCGGCTTGGCATCGCCACGGGTGACCGCAACGCCGCGCTTTTCCAGCCCGGCCAGCACACCGTCGAAAAAAGCCTGCGCCAGGCCCGGCAGCGCCTTGACCGGCAGCTCTTCGGTGCCCAGTTCGATCAGCAGGGGAAGTTGTTCGCTCATGTGACATGGACCTTTGCGTATTCCCTTCTCCCGTCGGGAGAAGGTGCCCCGAAGGGGCGGATGAGGGTACGGGCGAAGCTCTGTGGAGTTTGGGTGCGTGGGGGCTGCGCCCCGTCCCCTCACCCCAACCCCTCTCCCGCAGGAGAGGGGCCTGTTGCTCCCTTCTCCCCTTGGGAGAAGGTGCCCCGAAGGGGCGGATGAGGGGGACGGGCGAAGCCTAGGAAGTTTGGATGCATGAGGGCTACGCCCCGTACCCTCACCCCAACCCCTCTCCCGGTGGGAGAGGGGCTCTCGTTACTTCTTCACCCCAGGAAACCCCAGCTTCTCGCGCTGCGCGTAATACGCCTGCGCCACGCCCTGCGCCAGCGCGCGCACGCGCAGGATGTAGCGCTGGCGCTCGGTGACGCTGATCGCGCGGCGTGCATCCAGCAGGTTGAAGGCGTGGCTGGCCTTGGTCACCTGCTCATACGCCGGCAACGGCAGGCCGACCTCGACCAGGTGCCTGGCCTCGGCTTCGCAGGCATCGAAACGGTGAAACAGCTCGGCCACATTGGCGTGCTCGAAGTTGTAGGTGCTCTGCTCCACCTCGTTCTGGTGGTACACATCGCCATACGTCACCGCGGCGCCATCCGGGCCGTAGGTCCATACCAGGTCGTAGACGTTGTCGCAGCTCTGCAGGTACATGCACAGCCGTTCCAGCCCGTAGGTGATCTCGCCCAGCACCGGCTTGCACTCCAGGCCGCCAGCCTGCTGGAAGTAGGTGAACTGGGTCACCTCCATGCCGTTGAGCCAGACTTCCCAGCCCAGGCCCCAGGCACCGAGCGTGGGCGATTCCCAGTTGTCTTCGACAAAGCGCAGGTCGTGCACCAGCGGGTCGATGCCCAGCGCCTTGAGCGAGCCCAGGTACAGGTCCTGGATGTTGTCCGGGTTGGGCTTCATCGCCACCTGGTACTGGTAATAGCGCTGCAGGCGGTTGGGATTCTCGCCGTAGCGGCCATCGGTGGGACGGCGCGAAGGCTGCACATACGCCGCATTCCACGGCTCCGGTCCCAGCGCGCGCAGGAAGGTGGCCGGGTGGAACGTGCCCGCGCCCACTTCCAGGTCCAACGGCTGGATCAGCACGCAGCCCTGGTCGGCCCAGTACTGGTTAAGGGTCTGGATCAGGCCCTGGAACGTGATTGGAACGCGGGGGGAATCGGACATGCAGCAAGGGCCGTGCGAAAGGGGTGCGCTAGTATACCGGCCCACCCGCAGCGCTTCGCCGCGGGCGATCGCGGCAGGGGACAACCAGCATGGAACAGCGGCGTATCGCCGATCCGGATAACGCAGTGGCACTGCTGCCGCGCGGCCGGCTGATGTTCGACTCGGTGGCCGCCGCGTTGCTGGCCGATGGCATGGTGGTGGCGCACGAACACGAGCGCGTGCAGTTCTCCGCGGCCGGCGCGCGCAACGCCAGCGACGTGCATCCGCTGGTGCTACTGGCTAATCTGAAGTTGCATGCCGCGCAGCCACCGGCCGGTGAACTCGGCCTGGAACGGCTGACCGAATGGCTGGCCACCCGCACCGGCCTGCGTTACCTGCGTATCGATCCCACCCGCATCGATGTGGCCGCCGTCACCGGCGTGGTCTCGCACGCGTATGCGCGCCGCCACCGCATCCTGCCGCTGGCGCTGGATGCCGAGCGGGTGCTGATCGCCACCAGCGAGCCGCTGGCGCTGGAATGGCTGGCCGACGTGCAGCACTTGAGCCGGCGCCGTATCGAGCTGGCGCTGATCAACCCGCTGGATCTGCATCGCTACACGATGGAGTTCTTCGGTGTGACCCAGTCGGTGCGCGGCGCGCGCGGCGATGCGCGCAGCACCGAGTCCAATGCGGGCCTGCCCAGCTTCGAGCAGCTGGTGGAGCTGGGCCGCGCCGGCGACGTCAATGCCGACGATCACCACATCGTGCATATCGTCGACTGGCTGCTGCAATACGCCTACGAGCAGCGGGCCAGCGACATCCACCTGGAGCCGCGCCGCGAGGCCGGGCGCATGCGCTTTCGCATCGACGGCGTGCTGCACAAGGTGCTGGAAGTACCGCCCTCGGTGATGACCGCCGTGGTCAGCCGCATCAAGGTGCTCGGCCGCATGGACCTGGCCGAACGCCGCCGCCCGCAGGACGGCCGCATCAAGACCCGCTCGCCGGGCGGGCGCGAGGTGGAAATGCGCCTGTCCACGATGCCCACCGCGTTCGGCGAGAAATGCGTGATGCGCATCTTCGACCCGGATTCGGCCTTCAAGAGCATCGAGCAGCTCGGCTTCAGCCCCGAGGAGGCCGCCGGCTGGAGCGCGCTGGTAGAGCGCCCGCACGGCATCGTGCTGGTCACCGGCCCCACCGGTTCGGGCAAGACCACCACGCTGTATTCCACGCTCAAGCGCCTGGCCACGCCGGACGTGAACGTGTGCAGCGTGGAAGACCCGATCGAAATGATCGCGCCGGAATTCAACCAGATGCAGGTGCAGCAGAACATCGACCTGGATTTCGCCAGTGGCGTGCGCACGCTGCTGCGCCAGGACCCGGACATCATCATGATCGGCGAAATCCGCGACCTGGAAACCGCGCAGATGGCGGTACAGGCTTCGCTGACCGGGCATCTGGTGCTGTCCACGCTGCACACCAACGATGCCGCCTCGGCGATCACCCGCCTGCTCGACCTGGGCGTACCGCACTACCTGGTGGCCTCCACGCTCAACGGCGTGCTCGCGCAGCGGCTGGTGCGCACCCTGTGCGTGCACTGCAAGCGCCCGCACACGCTCAGCGACGCCGACTGGGCGGCGATTCGCGAGCCGGGCGAAGCGCTGCCGGAACCACTCAACGTGCACGCACCGGTCGGCTGCCTGGAATGCCGCCGCACCGGCTATCTGGGCCGGGTGGGCCTGTACGAACTGTTGCCGGTCACTCCCCGCCTGCGCACCCTGATCCGCCCGGACACCGAATTGGCCGGCTTCAGCCACGCCGCCCGCGGCGAAGGCCTGCGTACGCTGCGGCGCACCGGGCTGGAAAAGGTCGCCGCCGGGCTGACCACGGTGGAAGAAGTGCTGTCGGTATTGCCGCCCCGGGAGTAGGGAAGCCACTGTGGCCGAGGGAGCGGCGAGGCCCCCCCACCAGACAGTTGGGCGGCGGTTTTATAAAAGCTGGACATGGTGCGAAGACGGTGCGGCTCCGCGTTTGGGTGCTGCAAGCTGGCCGCGCCCAGTGATATAGCCAGCGAACGTCACCTGTCGCCTGCACTGACACACCGACCATCTCCATCGGTCCTTGCCCGCTCACCGTCGCGGGACCTTGAGCGGCATGGATGCCGCGCCAGAGCTACAGGGACGTACTTGCAGCGTGTCCTGCGATGGTGGGCGGGCAAGGGCCCTGCAACAAACGCAAAGACGTCGAGTGCGCGGCGCCCTCAAGGCTCGCGGGACACGCCGTTAACCCATCCATGGGGGCTCGTTGGCGGCATCCATGCCGCCAACGGTCCCGCAAGCGGTGAGGACACCGCACCAGCAAGTTGGCTGGTGGCTTACCAGAAGAAACAAAACACCGCACCAGAGCGTTGGTCGTTGCGCTGTTGAAAGCTCTGCGAACGACCAACTTGACTGGTCCTTGCCCGCCCACCGTCGCGGGACCCTTGGCGGCATGGATGCCGCCACGGAGCTACATGGACGTACTTGCAGCGTGTCCCGCGATGGTGCGCGGGCAAGGGCCCTGCAGCAAAGGCGCAGCGTGGAGGGCGCGGCTTCGTGTCGAAAGTCGGTCAATCCAGCCACGCCCCTCCCGTTCAAGCAGGCTACGGCATCCTCAAGCCGCGACGCCACGAACGCGCCGATAATCCAGTCGCGCCGATCTCTGCCGATATAGATGGCGTGCCACCGCCGTGGTTATTCCGTCAACCCCGCTGGGAGGGAATCAGCACATGTCATTCGGCAATCACCGGCAGCGCCCGTCTTGGCCCGCCGCTTGAAAAAAACACGCCCCTGCCGCCTACAATCGGGCACATCTGTCGTGTCCGGATCTTCGCGCATGTCTGTTTTGCCGTTCCTGATCATCGAAACCGGGCAGCCCGTGCCGGAGATGAAGCGCTACGGCCGTTTTCCGCACTGGATTCGCGTGGCGGCGGGGCTGGCCGAGCATGAAACGGTGGCCATCGACGTCGCCAATGGCGATCCGCTGCCTGATCCGGCTGACTTTGCCGGCGTTATCGTCAGCGGCTCGGCCGCCTTCGTCACCGACCGCGCCGACTGGAGCGAACGCAGCGCCGGCTGGCTGCGCACCGCGGCGCACCAGGGCATGCCGTTGCTGGGCATCTGCTACGGGCACCAGTTGCTGGCGCACGCCCTGGGCGGCGAGGTGGACTACAACCCGGCCGGGCGCGAGTCCGGCACGATCGCCCTGGAACTGCATCCGCCAGCCGGGCAGGACCCCTTGTTTGCAGGCCTGCCGGCGCAGTTCCCGGCCCATGCCACCCACCTGCAGACGGTGGTGCGCGCCCCGGACGGCGCCATCGTGCTGGCGCACTCGCGCCAGGACCGCTGCCATGCGTTCCGCTGGGGCCGGGCCACCTGGGGCGTGCAGTTCCACCCGGAGTTCGCCACCCACCACATGCGCGGCTACGTCCAGGCCCGCGCGGACTGCATTGCCCGCCACGGCCGCTGCGCCCGCACCGTGGCCCGCGAGGTCACCGCCGCGCCGGTGGCCCGCAAGCTGCTGCGCCGGTTCGTGCACCACGCCCGCGGCCTGCAAACAGTGAACGCTCGTCCCGCCGCGCACACGTAAAAGCAGCGATAATCGCGTCACGCCGGATGGTCCGGCGCGCGTATCGATCCGGAATGGGAATGAGCGAAATTCGCAAGGTGCCGGCATCTGCCGGCGCAGAATGGCTGTTGACCGGTTTCTCGCTGTTGAAGCGGGCGCCGCTGGCGCTTGGCTCGCTGGGGGTGATATGGAGCGTGGCCGCCTCGCTGGTGGTGTCGCTGTCGGTGCTGGTGCCGCTGCTGGGCCCGGCCCTGCAGTTCCTGTTGGTGCTGGCCGGCCCGCTGTTCATGGGCGGCCTGCTGTGGGCAATCCGCGAGGTGGACGAAGGCCGCGTCGCCAAACCGTCGCATCTGCTGCACGGCCTGCAGGACGGCCGCGCCCCCCATCTGCTGGTGTCGTTGCTGCCGCAGTTGATCGCCGGCCTGCTGCTGGGTGTGCTGTTGTTGGCGATGATCGGCGCCAGCGGGCTGCAGCAGTTGTCCGAAGTGATGGTGAAGATCAACCAGATCAGCCAGTCCGGCGCCCAGCCCGACCCGGTGCAGATCGAGCAACTGGCCGCCAGCCTGCCGGCCGGGCGCATCCTGCTGTGGCTGCTGCTGACCATCGCGACCTTCGCGGCGATGACGCTGGCGCTGTTCGTGATGCCGCCGCAGGTGATGTTCGACCGCAGCACCGGCGGCCACGCGCTGCGCGAAAGCCTGCGTGCCAGCCTGCACAACCTCCCGGCGATGCTGGTGTTCTTCGTGCTGGCCTTCATCGCCATCTTCGCGATCTATTTCGCGGTGATGATCGTGGCGCTGATCGTCGGCCTGGTGGCGGGCCAGACCGTGGCGATGTGGCTGGCCCAGCTGCTGCTAATGGCGGTGCTGATGCCGGTGTTTGCCGGCTCGGTCTACGCGGCGTGGAAGCAGATGTTCACCCACGAAGGCGCCGCCGCCCAACCGATCAAGCCCTCACGGCCGGATGTGTTTGCGGCTTGATCGTGGAGCCGTAGGAGCGCACCTGGGCGCGACGAAGCTTTCCCAGGAACGCCCGTCGCGCCCGGGTGCGCTCCTACGCAATTCGACCTGTCCGCGTGGTGTCAGTCTGTCCGATTGAGTTCCACGCGAACGGCCGTGATGCAGTCGGGTATGTCGCCGAACGGCAATGGATGCGCTGCAAACACGTTCTCGTAAATGATCACCTCTGCACCGGAGCGGGTTTCGCGAAGGTGTCCCACGCCGCTGAAGGACGTATTGGCATTCTCTCTCAAGGTGGCATTACGGCCGTGGAAGAAGTCACTCGCAGCGTTACCGCACGTATCGATGCGTACTGTCAGCTCGCCATACATCGCGCTGATGAAGTCGTGTCGTTCGGTGCCGAATAGCTGAAACGGATCGACGGTGTTGTAAATCAGCAACACCGTCGGCATGCCGGCCCCGGCCGCCGTGCGTAGCTGCCCCCGCGCTTCGACAATCTTCTGGCGCACATGCCAACCGATCGTCCTGGACCACACGCCATCTGGATCGATTCCGCGATCACTCTCGATCTGCTTGATCTCCACCGCCACCAACGTGCTGCCAAGCCACACGTGATAGTCGGGGGTACGGCTGGATGTCTCGGCAATCCGCTGGCAGTCCAGCCGATGATGCGCGCAGAATGTTTCAAACAACTGCTCTGATGTGGTTCTTTGCATTCCCAGATCAGCTCGCAGACCGAGCGCGAATTAGGCGCTCTTCGGCCCCACCGCACGCGAGGCAATGATGCCCAGCTCATACAGCAGGCACATCGGGATGGCCAGCATCAGCTGCGACACCACGTCCGGTGGGGTAAGCACGGCGGCCAGGATGAAGATGCCGACGATGGCGTAGCCGCGGCCTTCGCTGAGCTGCTTGGGGCTGACCCAGCCCAGCAGCACCAGGATCACCAGCGCCACCGGCAATTCGAAACTCGCACCGAAGGCGAAGAAGATCGCCAGCACGAAGTCCAGGTAGGAATTGGCGTCCGGGGTAATGGCGATCACGTCCGGCTTGAACGTGGTCAGGAAGTGGAACACCGCCGGCAACACCAGGAAATACGCGAACGCGCAGCCGATGTAGAACAACGCCACCGCCGAGGCCAGCAGCGGAAATGCCAGCTTCTTTTCGCGCTGGTACAGCCCCGGCGCGACAAACGCCCAGGCCTGGTACAGCAGCCAGGGCACGCTGAAAAACACCGCCACGAAGAAGGTCAGCTTGAGCGGGGCGAAGAACGCACCGGCCGGGTTCATCGCGATCATGGTCTGCCCCAGCGGCAGCTGCGAGATCAGCGGCGCGGCCAGCCAGGAATAGATCGCCCGCGAGAACGGCAACAGCACCAGCAGCACCGCACCCAGGCCGATCAGGGCACGCACCAGGCGGGCGCGCAATTCGACCAGGTGCTCGATCAGACTGCTTTCGGCCTGTGCATCGTCGAACAGGCTCACGGGTGCTTCTCCTGGATCCTGGCCGGGTCGGCCGGGGTTGGTGCGGTGGACACGTGCAGCGTGCCCGGCTCGACAGGCGGTGCGGCGACCGGGCCCTGCGCAGGCGCGCTGGTGAGATGCGCTGCATGCGGTGCCGGTACCACGGGGTCATGCGGCGCCGGCACGACTGCCTGATGGGGCGCCGGCGCAACGGGCTGTGCCTGTGCAATCACCGGCGCCGCCGCCGGTGCGGCGATGGCAGCACCCGGGGCAGTCCCGGCAACCGGCTCGGCATTGGCGCCGGTCGACAGATCCGCATGCGCCAGCTCCAGTGGCGTGGCCACCGGCGTGGCGCTGCTGCGGATGTCGATATCGCGGCCCACGTCGTCATGCAGTGCGCGTGCACCCTGCTCCACCTGCTGCTGCTTGTGACGCAACTGGTCTTCGGCTTCGCGCAGCGAGGCCTGCACGTCCTGCAGGCTGCGCTTGAGCTCCTCGGCTTCCAGCTCGCGTTCGAGTTCCTGCTTGACCGAATCCCACTGCGCGCGCGCGCGGCGCACCCACAGTCCGGCAAATCGGGCCGCCTTGGGCAGGCGCTCGGGACCGAGCACCACCAGGGCGACGATCGCAATCAGCGTCAGTTCGCCAACACCTATGTCAAACACCGACGCTGCTCCGGATCAGCGCGCGTCGCGGTCGCGTTCGGCCTGCGCCTCACGCGCCTGCTCGGCAGTGCGGGAGTCGTCACCGAGCTTGCCGGCCGGCTTGTCGTCGTCGTGCATGCCTTTCTTGAATTCCTTGACCGCGCTGCCGAGGTCCTTGGCACCGCTGGTGAGCCGCTTGGTACCGAACACCAGCAACACGATCACCAGCACGATCAGCCAGTGCCAAATGCTGAAACCGCCCATGATCTGCTCGCTTGCTGAAAAGAAGGAAGGCGCAGGATACCCCAGCGCACCGTGCAGGGGGATGACAGCGCCTCAGCGGTTGCCGTCTAGTGATTCGGTGCGGATTTCACCATCGGACACCGGTTGGAACCCCTGCTGCGGCGGCGGGGTGGTGCTGGGCTGCATCGGTACCGTGCTGGCTTCGTTGGCAGGCGGCGGCGGTGCGGATTGCGCCGCCGGGGCCGCGCCTGGCGCGCGCGGCGGCACCGGCGCGGTGTCGTCGTCGCCATCGCTGGTGCGGTTGGCGCGTGCGGTGTAGGTGACTTCCTCCAGACGGTCGCGGAAGGCGATCACGTCGGTGGACGGGCGCTCGTTGGTGCGGCCTTCGAAGATCATCCGCGGAGTCGCACCCCCGCCATAGGCGTTGAGGTCGGCGGCATCGTCGATCTGCAGCACCGCGCCGTCCAGCGCCACGCCGGCAAACAGCCCGCGTGCGCGCGACCACGACCAGATCTCGGCCTTGAGCTGGCCGTCGGTGGCGGCAGCGGCGTTCCGGCCGACCGGACCTGCAGCCACGCCGGCATCCGCGCCGAGGGTGAACTTGCCGTTGACGATGTTGTCCAGGCTGCGGTCGTTGCGGAACACCAGCACCACGTCGGACGACTGCACGCCGGCCTGGAAGCCGATGCTGCCGCCGGTGAGCTTGACGAACACCGGCTGCGACCAGCTGCCGTCGGCGTTCTTCATCGACATCAGGCCGTGGCCGCGACGACCGCCGATCACCAGACCGGCCTTGAGCGTGTCGGGGATGACCACGATGGCGCGCGCCTCGTCGAGCAGTTTGTCCGGAATGGACTGCTCGGGAATCTTCATGATCTCGTTGAGCACCCGCACCGCATTACGTGCGCGCTGGTCTTCTTCCGGGCCGGCCACGGCATGGCCGGCAGCGAAGGTCAGCGACAACAACAGGGCCAGGCGCGACAAACGAGGCATGACAAGCTCCAGGGGACGATGCGTCAAAGATAGCAATGCCGCGACGTTAGTGGTGGCGCAATGAATCGGTGGTGAGCGCAACCGGCTGCAAGACGCGGCCGATCGCCGTCATTGGTGCAGTGTTCTCGGCAGTGCTGCCCGCCTCTGCCAGAATGGTGCGCATGAACACGACACCCGATACCGCCCTGCTGGTCGTCAACCTCGGCACCCCCGAATCGCCGACCGCCCCGGCCGTGCGCCGCTACCTGGCCGAGTTCCTCAGCGACCGCCGCGTGGTCGCCATTCCGCCGCTCTTCTGGAAACCGCTGCTGTACGGAGTGATCCTGCCAATCCGCGGGCCCAAATCGGCGGAGAAATACGCCAAGGTGTGGTTACCCGATGGCTCGCCGCTGGCGGTGTATACCCGCCGCCTGGCCGATGGCCTGAAACAGGCGCTGCCCGACTGGCACGTCGAGTGGGCGATGCGCTACGGCGAGCCGGCATTGCGCAAGACGCTCGATGCCCTGCGCGCGCGCGGCATCCGGCGCATCGTGGTGTTGCCGCTGTACCCGCAGTACTCCACCACCACCACCGCCTCGATCCAGGACGTGGTGGATGCGTGGCGCCCGAGCGCGCCGGAGATCGCGGTGGAGGTGATCCAGGACTATTGCGAGGACGCCGGCTGGGTGGCGGCGATCGCCGACTCCATCCGCGCGCACTGGCAGGTCCACGGGCGTAGCGAGAAGCTGATGTTCTCCTTCCACGGCCTGCCGCAACGGGTGGCCAATGCCGGCGACCCGTACCCGCAGCAATGCGAGCGTAGTGCGCAGGCGATCGTGGCGGCGCTGGGCCTGGGCGCGGACGAATGGCAGATGGGCTACCAGTCGCGCTTCGGGGCCGAACGCTGGTTGCAGCCGTATGCCGAACCGACCTTGTGGGCATTGGCCGAAGGCGGCGTGCGCAGCTTCGATCTGGTGTGCCCGGGCTTTGCCACCGACTGCCTGGAAACGCTGGAGGAAGTGGCATTGGGCTTTGCCGAAACGCTGGCCGAACGCGGCGCCACGCTCAGCTATATCCCCTGCCTCAATGCCAGCGATGCGCACGCGCAGGCACTGGCTGCACTGGCGCGTCGCGCGTGAGGTTGGAGCCGTTTGCGTGCGAGCTGGCCATCGGTCGTATCACCGGGTTGCGCAGCACAGAGCGCGGGCCGCGCCGGGTGCTGGCCCTGCATGGCTGGCTCGATAACGCGGCCAGCTTCGTACCGCTGAGCGCGCATCTGCACGCGCAGGCGCTGGATCTGGTGGTGCTGGATCTGCCCGGCCATGGCCATAGCGCGTGGCTGCCGGTGGGCGCGGAGTACACGCTCAGCAGCGCGATCCACAACCTGTTGCAGGTGGCCGATGCGCTGGGCTGGGACCGCTTCACGTTGTTGGGCCATTCGCTCGGTGGCGGCGTCGCCAGCCTGATGGCCGCTGCCGCGCCGGAGCGCATCGAGGCGCTGCTGGTCATCGAGGCGCTGGGCGCCCTGGCCGAGCCGGTGGAGAGCACGGCCGAACGACTGCGCGACTCGGTGCGTTCGACGCGCACCCTGGCGCAGCGGCCGCTGCGGGTGTTCGCCTCGATGGAGGCACCGGTGCGCGCACGCATGATGGCCAACCAGCTCACCGAACCGGCTGCACGGTTGCTGGTGGAGCGCGGCCTGCGCGTGGTGGAGGGCGGCTACAGCTGGTGCACCGACCCACGCCTGACCCTGCCCACCGCCATCCGCATGACCGAGGCGCAGATCGACGCGGTGCTGGCCTCCATCGCGTGCCCCACCCAGGCGATCTTCGCCACGCCGGCGCAGCCGTATTTTTCCGATGCGCTGCGCGATCACCGCGTGGCGATGGTGCCCGACGCGCGTCTGACGCTGCTGCCGGGCACGCACCATCTGCATATGGAAACCCCGGCACCGGTGGCGGCGGTGATCAATGGGTTTCTTGCGGATCTGCCGCAACCGCCGAGGTGATGCAGGCAGCTGGAAGGAGCGTGATGCATCATGCGGCGCGTGGTGATTGCAATTGAGTGCTTCGATCGGTGGGATGCGCCCTGGACGTTTTGCGGTGCAGTTCGTGCCGATCCAACGCTTGGGGCGGACGATCGTGCGTTGTTCGAACAGGTCTGGTCGACAGCGTGCAACGCACGTCATTGGACAACGGCCCGCTGCTTGGACACAGGCGTCGCCATGGCCGAACGCGCCCTGGCGCAGCAGTTTGCCTGGCTATCGCCGCTGGCCCGACGGCACCTCGCCCAGGCTGCAGCGTACGAATGGCGCTAGCGGGCTTGCCGCGCGCCAAGGCAGACCGCGCAGTGGCTTTGCATCGCTGTTGATTGGACTTAGTGCGACCGGATCAGCGCGAGCGCTGCGCACCTGACAGACAGACATCGCTGCGGCCTCGCATCAGGCGACCTGCAACAACCGCCGCAGCTGCGCCTTGAGCTGGCGGCCGTGTTCGTGAAAGTAGCTGCGTTCGTCGCGCCAGGTGGGGAAGCGTCGTTCCACTTCGGCCCAGAAGGCCGGCGAATGATTGGCCTGCAGCAGATGGCAGAGCTCGTGCACCAGCACGTATTCGAACGCAGACGGGCGGCCGAGCACCAGTGCCAGGTCCAGTGCCATCGAGCCATCCGGGGCGAGCGAGCCCCACTGCGAGGACATCACCTTCAAACGCAACCGTGCCGGTGCGCGCGGCAGGCCGGGGAGATAGGTGGGCAACCAGCGGCCGACATCGGCGCGGGCCTGCGCTTCGTAGAATTCCTTCAGTGTGCGACGTAGACCGGCATCGCCCAGGCGGGTGGGCACATAGAACTGCGCACCTGCATCGGTGATGTCGATGCGTGCGTAGCGGCCGTCGTGCCAGCTCAACGGCAGCAGCGCCCCGCGCAAGGGCAGCAGCCCCGGCACCCCGCGCTCCAGCGCAGGAAAGGCATCGACCTGCTGGTAGCGCGACAGCTGCGTGCCCAGCCAATCCAGGTGCGCGTGCAGGAAGCGCTCGCCGGACACCAGGCTTGCACGCAACGGCAAGGTCAACCGCGCGCCGCGCTCGTCGACGCTGAGTTTGATGCGGCGCGCGCGCGGGTCGCGGACGCGCAGCACGTCGATGTCGCGGCCGTCCAGTTGCACGCGCACGCAGTCGCGTTCGACAACCTGCGAGGGCGGCGCAATCAGGCGGCGGACGGGTTTGAACATGGGCACAGGATAGCGCTGCGATGTGTCAGGTGGTGAGACGGCGCACGTGATGCATTCGATGTTGGCGCGACTTGGAGCGACCCACCAGACGGCCACGCCCACTGGCAGATGGGCGCAGCCGAACTGGGTGGATATGCGGCCTGGCTGCATGGCCCTGCCCTCGACCTCCGCAGG
This sequence comes from Xanthomonas sp. NCPPB 1068, assembly GCF_041479385.2. Lineage (NCBI taxonomy): Bacteria > Pseudomonadati > Pseudomonadota > Gammaproteobacteria > Lysobacterales > Lysobacteraceae > Xanthomonas > Xanthomonas sp. NCPPB 1068. The sequence goes on from NZ_CM192986.1 coordinate 4,671,759, forward strand.
ACGCACCGACGATACGTCTTCAAGAAAGCAGCCGACCAACGCTCCGGTGCGGTGTCCTCGCCGCTTGCGGGAGCATTGGCGGCGTGGATGCCGCCATCGAGCCCCCATGGACGGGTTAACGGCGTGTCCCGCGAGCGGTGAGGGCACCGCGCACTCGACGTCTTTGCGTGTGCTGCAGGGCCCTTGCCCGCCCACCATCGCAGGACACGCCGTCAATCCGTCCCTGGAGGCTCTGGCGCGGCATCCATGCCGCTCAAGGTCCCGCGACGGTGAGCGGGCAAGGACCAGTCGAGATGGTCGGTTTGCAGAGTCTTCAAAAAGCGATTAGCTAACTGGCGACGCGGTGTCTTTGCTCTTCAACAAACCACCAGCCAACTGTCTGGTGCGGTGCCCTCGCCGCTTGCGGGACCGTTGGCGGCATGGATGCCGCCATCGAGCCCCCATGGACGGGTCAACGGCGTGTCCCGCGAGCGGTGAGGGCACCGCGCCCTCGACCGAGGCTGCGCGTTTGCTGCAGGGGCCCTTGCCCGCCCACCATCGCGGGACACGCCGTGAATCCGTCCATGGAGGCTCTGGCGCGGCATCCATGCCGCTCAAGGTCCCGCGACGGTGGGCGGGCAAGGACCAGTCGAGATGGTCGGTGCGCAGAGTTTTCAGAACAGCGATCAGCGGATCGGCGACGCGGTGTCTTCGCTCTTCAGTAAAACCACCAGCCAAATTTCTGGTGCGGTGTCCTCGCCGATTGCGGGCTCGATGGCGGCATGGATGCCGCCACCGAGCCCCCATGGACGGGTTGACGGCGTGTCCCGCGAGCGGTGAGGGCACCGCGCACTCGACTCACCGCGCTCTTGACGCACGCATCGACTCGCGCCTGCCAATGCCGCCACAAGTTCGAAACCTGGTTACTCCGCCTTGCTGAGCTTCAGCGCGGTTTCCAGCAACAGGAACAGCCGGCGGATTTCGGCGCTCATCAGCGCAAAGCGTGCGTCGAGTTCGGCGCGCGCGCCGTCGTCTTCGCTGTGTTCGAGCTGATCCAGCGCGCCGTCGAGAAACTTGAGCTTGCGGATCACCAGGTCGTCGCCGAGCACGAAGGAGAGGTTGTCATCCAGCACCAGCGCCAGCTTGGTGACCTGCTTGCCGGCTTCCAGATGCTTGTCGATCTCGTCGCCGCGCAGTTCCTGGTGCTGGCACTTGACCACCGCGCCGCCTTCGATCGGGTCCTTCATTTCGCATTCTTCGCCCAGGCTCAGGCCTTCGGGCAAGGGCTCGCCGGCGATCCAGCCGGTGAGGATGGCGCGCGGGGCGACTTCGGCATTGAGCGGCAGCGCCGGGAAGCTGCCGAGCGCGCCGCGGATCTCGCTCATCACGTTCTCGCCGCTCTTGCGGCTGGAGGTGTTGACCGCGATGTAACCGTGCTGCAGATCCAGGATGGCGTCGGTGCGCGAGCTCTTGACGAAGGCGCGCGGCAGCAGCTCATGGATCAGGTCGTCCTTGAGGCGTTTGCGGGCCTTGCCGCCGGGGCGACGGCCTTCCTTTTCCTCGATCTCGGCGACCTTGCGCTCGAGCAGATCGTTGACCACCGCGCCGGGCAGGATCTTGTCCTCGCCACCGACGGTGAGCCACAGGAAGTCTTCCAGGCGGTGCGAAAGCACTTCCTGCTCATCGCGGCCGAACGGCGAAATGAAACCGCGCGAGTTCATTTCCAGCGGGCCGACCGGCTTGAGCTGCACTGGCGGCAGCAGCGTTTCGATTTCGGAAAAATCCAGCGTGGTCGGGAAACGGAACAACGTGAGATTGCGAAAGAACATGCGTAAGACCGAAGAAGACAAACGTGGAGGTGGAAGACCGACGGCGACCGAGCGGGCGCGTCAGTCGCTGTTGTGTGGGGTGTCGCTGGCGGCCAGCCAATCGTCACTGGCGTCGGGCACGGCCGCAGCGGCCCCGGGCGCGCGGCCCAGGCTCAGGAAATCGAACAGGCGGCGGTCGGCCAGTTGCTCGGGGCGCACATCGCCCAGCGCGCGCGCGATCTGATCGACCCGCCCGGGTTGCTCGCGATCCCATTGCTGCAACATGCGGCCGACCTGCTGGCGCTGCAGGTTTTCCTGGCTGCCGCACAGGTTGCAGGGAATGATCGGAAACTGCCGCGCCTGCGCGTAGTCGGCGATGTCGGCCTCGCGCACGTAGGCCAACGGGCGGATCACCACATGCGCGCCGTCGTCGCTGCGCAACTTGGGCGCCATCGCCGCCAGGCGTGCGTGGTGGAACAGATTCATGAAAAACGTGGCGACGATGTCGTCGCGGTGATGGCCGAGCGCGATCTTGGTCACGCCATGTGCCTGCGCATAGGCATACAGCGCGCCACGACGCAGCCGCGAGCACAGCGAACACATGGTCTTGCCGGCCGGAATCACCCGGCTGACCACCGAATAGGTGTCCTGCTCGACGATGTCGAACGGCACCCCCAGCGCGCGCAGATAGGTGGGCAGCACGTGGGCGGGGAAGTCCGGCTGCTTCTGGTCCAGGTTGACTGCCACCAGCGTGAACGGCACCGGCGCCTTGCGCTGCAGGTGCAACAGCATGTCCAGCAGGGTGTAGCTGTCCTTGCCGCCGGACAGGCACACCATGACCCTGTCGCCGGCTTCGATCATGCCGAAGTCGGCAATCGCCTGGCCCACCTGGCGTTGCAGGCGTTTGCCCAGGCGCAGCTGTTCGGGCATCGGCCGCTGGCGCGGGTTGCGCGGCGCGGGGTCGGCCAGGGGTTGCGGCAGCGGCAGGACAGCGGTCATAAGCCGGCCATTGTAGCTGCCGGGGGGATTGGGATTGGGTCGTGAGGTCAGGGGTGGCTGCCCCCATCCGCCCTTCGGGCACCTTCCCCCGTAAACGGGGGAAGGGAGCAAGCCCTTGTTTAGGGGGGAGCGCCACCCACCGGCGCTCTCCTGGCGGCGCTCTCCCAGCAACACCCTACACCCCGGCGGCTCCCTCACCCCGGCGGTTCCTCTCGTAGCAATTCCCTCTCGTGGCAGCTCCCTCTGCTGGAAGCTCCCTCTCCGGGCTGCTCCCTCTCCGGGCTCTCTCTCCTGGCGCTCCCTCTCGTGGCAGCTCCCTCTCCTGGCGATCCCTCGCCCGGCGGTTCCTTCTCCTGGCGATTCCCTTTCGTGGCAGCTTCCTCTCACCCCAGCAGCTCCCCCGCTCGGCGATTCCCTCTCCCGCATGCGGGAGAGGGTGCCCGAAGGGCGGGTGAGGGCCGTACGCCACGGCCCGCCCACTACCGGCCATCACCACACCCGGCCACCACAGCAAACTGCGTATCTCGCAGCGCAGCAAGCCTTTCGGCGCCGGGCTGGGTAAAGTCGGGCAGACCGCTTCACTCGGAATCGGCATGGAATCTCCAGCTTCGCTTCATCGCGCGGCTTTTTTCGGTCGCAATTGTGGTAGCGCTAACATTTTGCGTGGTGTGGGTCGGATCTTGCGCGCGCAGTCCCCCTTGGTGCCGGCCGCGCGCGCTGCTGGCGCAGCGGCAGTGCACATGGGCGACTGCCGCGCTGCGCGACTGGCCACTCGTTTGCAACACCCTTGCCTTCCCTCGCCTCCTTGCAGGAGTTCCACCCCATGAGCAACACCGTCTACATCGGCGCCAAAGAGTATTTCCCCGGCATCGGCAAGATCGGCTTCGAAGGCCGCGACTCCGACAACCCGCTCGCGTTCAAGGTCTATGACGCCAACAAGAAGATCGGCGACAAGACCATGGCCGAGCATCTGCGCTTTGCCGTGGCCTACTGGCACAGCTTCTGCGGCAACGGCGCCGATCCGTTCGGCCCGGGTACGCGTGCGTATCCGTGGGATATCGGCAACAGCGCGCTCGACCGTGCCGAAGCCAAGGCCGATGCCGCATTCGAATTCTTCACCAAGCTCGGCGTGCCGTATTACTGCTTCCACGATATCGACCTGTCGCCGGATGCGGACGATATCGGCGAGTACGAAAGCAACCTCAAGCACATGGTGGGCATCGCCAAGCAGCGCCAGGCCGACACCGGCATCAAGCTGCTATGGGGCACCGCCAACCTGTTCTCGCACCCGCGCTACATGAATGGTGCATCCACCAACCCCGACTTCAATGTGGTGGCGCGCGCCGCCGTGCAGGTCAAGGCCGCGATCGATGCCACGGTGGAACTGGGCGGCGAAAACTACGTGTTCTGGGGCGGCCGCGAAGGTTATGCCTGCCTGCACAACACGCAGATGAAACGCGAGCAGGACAACATGGCGCGCTTCCTCACCCTAGCACGCGACTACGGCCGCGCGATCGGCTTCACCGGCAACTTCCTGATCGAGCCCAAGCCCATGGAGCCGATGAAGCACCAGTACGACTTCGACAGCGCCACCGTGATCGGCTTCCTGCGTCAGCACGGCCTGGACCAGGATTTCAAGCTCAATATCGAAGCCAACCACGCCACGCTCTCGGGTCACAGCTTCGAGCACGATTTGCAGGTTGCCAGCGATGCCGGCCTGCTCGGCAGCATCGATGCCAACCGCGGCAATCCGCAGAACGGCTGGGACACCGACCAGTTCCCGACCGACCTGTACGACACCGTCGGCGCGATGCTGGTGGTGCTGCGCCAGGGCGGGCTGGCACCGGGCGGGCTGAATTTCGATGCCAAGGTGCGCCGCGAATCGTCCGATCCGCAGGACCTGTTCCTGGCGCATATCGGTGGCATGGATGCATTTGCACGTGGTCTTGAGGTTGCCAACGCGTTGCTGACGTCTTCGCCGTTGGAGCAGTGGCGCGCCGAGCGTTACGCCAGCTTCGACAGTGGTGCGGGCGCAGCCTTTGCCAACGGCACCAGCACGCTGGTGGATGTGGCCAAGCATGCCGCCGGCAATGCGCCCAAGCAGATCAGCGGCCGTCAGGAAGCCTACGAAAACCTGATCAATCAGTATCTGATCCGGTGAACGCTGCCACGCGCGCGGCGTGGGACGCGGCGTGGATGGGACACCCCGCCTGCATTGCCCTGGCGGCAATGCAGGCGATGCAGCCACTCATCCAGATCGACGGCACCGTGGCGCGTACTACGCAGGGGACATCACGCCGGCCACCGCAGGGACGCACAGGACATGCACAACCCGTCGGCGACTGCGCCCGTACTGCGGCCGCGCCGTCGCTCCTCTTACTCGGCCGGATCGGAGGGTGTCGGTGCGGCCACCGAATCCCGCTTGACCAGCAGGTGCGCGACCACATGATCGACCATCTTCGCCGTGCGCTCCTTGGCACGTATCGTCTTCAACAGGATGTCCAGCGCGGCATCGGCCATGGCGGCGATGGGTTGCTGCACGGTGGTGAGTTCGGGCCATACCGCCGTGGCGGCAGAGGTGTCGTCAAAGCCCACTACCGACAAGTCACGCGGCACATCCAGCCCACGTCGGTGCGCGACCGAAATGGCCGCGGCTGCCATGTCGTCGTTGCTGGCGAAGATGGCACTGGGGCGGCGTTTGCGCGCCAGCAGTTTTTCGGCGGCGATCAGGCCGGATTTGTAGGTGTAGTCGCCCGGCTGCACCAGATGCCGATCCAGGCGCAGGCCGGCATCGGACAACGCGGCCTGAAACCCTTCAAAGCGTCGCGTACTGGCCGACAGATTCGGATGCCCGGCGATATAGCCGATGCGCGTATGCCCCTGCGCGATGAGATGTTCGGTGATCTCCTTGGCGGCGGCGAATTCGTCGATCCGCACGCAGGCCACATCGGGGCTGAAGTGATTGGAGGCGATCGCCACCACCGGCACCTTGGCGCGCACCAGCTCCAGCACCGCGGCCCTGGACTCGCACAACGGCGGCGGCAGGATCACGCCGGCCACGCCCTTGGCAAGCTTGCGTGCGGCACGGCGCTCGGCATCGGCATCCAGGTCGTCCCAGCAGTCGATCACCAGCTGGATCGAGGTCCGCGAGGCCACGCGCAACACACCCAGCAACAGCTCGCGCAAATACGCGCCGCTGGGATCGCTGTAGATCAACGCGATACGGGTGCTCTGTGCAGCGGCCAGCGCACTGGCAGCGAGATTGGGCGTGTAACCGAGCTTGTCGACCGCGCGCATCACCCGCTCGCGGGTGGCATCGCGGACACTGCCGTTGTTGTTGACCACACGCGAGACCGTCATCGGCGACACCTTCGCCAGCGCCGCCACCTCGTCGATGGTGGTCGCGCGACTGGTGCGGCGGACCGACTTCCTGATCTTCTCCAAGCGTGGCCTCTTCAGGTGACTGCGACAGCGGGCGGATGCTCGCGTGCTGCTGCCAGTACACGCGCGGCAGCCCGACGTGGCGCGATGCAAGCCATGGTACCGGGAAGCAGACAGAGCGGCGAGATGCACCCACGCGCCTGCAGCCTGCAGGAGCGCGCCGCATGAGCGCATGCCGGATGGGCCGCACGCGCGCGAGCGGGCATGTGCTGGCGCTGCTTTGGCTGGTCCTGCTGGGTGCCGCGTTGGTGCAGGTCGCCCCCGTGCATGCCGAAGATGGCTACGAGTTATGGTTGCGCTACCACACCCTGGGCAAGGCCGCGCAGCTGCGCCAGCACGCAAGCGCCCTGGTGGTGGCCGGTGATTCGCCTACGCTGCGGGCCGCGCGGGAAGAACTGCAACGCGGTGTACAGGGGCTACTGGGCAATGCGCTGCCCACCACCGCGACCGTCACCGCCGATGGCAGCATCCTGCTGGGCGCCGCGACCGCCCCGCAGATGGCGGCATTGAAGCTGAAAACCGATGGCCTGGGCCGCGAGGGCTATCTGATCCGCACGGTCAGCGTCGATGGGCGTCGGACCACGGCCATCGTGGGCGGCAGCGATGTCGGCGCGCTATATGGCGCGTTTCACTTTCTGCGCCTGCTGCAGACTGGCCAACCGCTCACTGCGCTGGATGTGCGCGAGGCGCCGCGCCTGCAGCTGCGCATGCTCAATCATTGGGACAATCTCGATGGCGTGGTGGAGCGCGGTTATGCCGGCGCCTCGTTGTGGAACTGGCAAACCTTGCCCGGCTATCTGGACCCGCGTTACACCGACTATGCGCGCGCCAATGCCTCGTTGGGCATCAATGGAACCGTGCTCAACAATGTCAACGCCAAGGCGTGGAGTCTCACGCCGCAGTACCTGGACAAGGCCGCGGCACTGGCGCAGGTGTTTCGTCCCTATGGCATTCGGGTGTTTCTCAGTGCGCGCTTCAGTGCGCCGATCGAGATCGGTGGTCTGAAGACTGCCGACCCACTGGACCCGCAAGTGCAGCGCTGGTGGCGCGACAAGGCCGACGAGATCTATGCGCGCATCCCGGATTTTGGCGGATTCCTGGTCAAGGCCAATTCCGAAGGCCAGCCCGGCCCGCAGGATTACGGACGTAGCCATGCCGATGGCGCAAACCTGCTGGCCGACGCGCTGGCGCCGCATGGCGGGGTGGTGATGTGGCGGGCCTTCGTCTATTCGCACGAGCAGCCGGACGACCGCGCCAAACAGGCATATAGCGAATTCGTGCCGCTGGATGGCGCCTTTCGCGACAACGTGATCGTGCAGGTGAAGAACGGTGCCATCGACTTCCAGCCGCGCGAGCCGTTTCACCCGTTGTTCGGTGCGATGCGCAAGACGCCATTGATGCCGGAGTTTCAGATCACCAAGGAATACCTTGGCTTTTCCACCCATCTGGCCTACCTGGGCACGCTGTTTTCCGAGACCTTGCAAGCCGACACCTACGCACGCGGCAACGGCTCGACGGTGGCCAGAACCGTGGATGGCAGCCTGTTCACCGATGCCAAATATCCGCAGCTGACCGGCATTGCCGGCGTGGCCAATATCGGTGCCGACCGCAACTGGAGTGGCTCGATCTTCGACCAGGCCAACTGGTATGCCTATGGGCGGCTGGCGTGGGACCCGCAGCTGTCGCCGCAGGCCATTGCGCAGGAATGGGCGCGCATGACGTTTTCCAACGATCCGGCTGTGGTCGAACCGGTGGTTGGCATGATGCTGCGCTCGCGCGAGGCGGTGGTTGACTACATGACCCCGCTCGGGCTGCATCACCTGATGGGGCGCGGCCACCATTACGGCCCGGCACCTTGGGATGCCGGCAGCGAACGCCCTGACTGGGACCCGGTGTATTACCACCGCGCCGACCGCAACGGGATCGGCTTCGATCGCAGCGCCAGCGGCAGCAATGCCGTTGCGCAATATGCGCTGCCGGTGGCGCGCGTGTTCGGCGATGTGCAGCGCGTGCCCGAGCCGTTGCTGCTGTGGTTCCATCATGTGCCGTGGGATCACCGCATGGCCTCCGGCAGACCGCTGTGGGACGAGCTGGTCTGGCGTTACGACCACGGTGTGAGCGAGGTGGCTGCGATGCGCACGACCTGGCAAGGCCTTGCCGGCAAGATCGATGCGCCGCGCTACCAACAGGTGGACGCTTTCTTGGCGATCCAGCAGCGTGAGGCGCAGTGGTGGCGCGATGCGAGCATCGCCTATTTCCAGAGTGTGTCCGGCCGCCCGCTGCCTGCCGGCGTGGCGCCGCCAGCGCATCCGTTGGCGTATTACCAGGCACTGACATTTCCGTACGCACCGGGGAATCCGAAGTGAGCGCATGTCGGCTGAACGTGTTGGTCGCCACGTTATCGGTGTTGCTGCTGCCGCAACTGGCAAGCGCCGCAGATGCACCGCTGCTGCATCCCGTTTTCCAGGACCATGCGGTGCTGCAGCGCGATGCGCCGATCCGCGTATGGGGCGATGCGGCGCCGGGCGCGCGTGTCACGGTGCAACTGGAGACGGCGCAGGTGCAGGTTCGCGCAGACCGGCAAGGGCATTGGCAGGCACGCCTGCCTGCGCATGCGGCCGGTGGCCCGTACCGCCTGAAGGCCAGCACTGCCAACGGGGTGGTGCAACAGATCGACGATATTTTGATCGGCGATGTGTGGCTGTGTTCGGGGCAGTCGAACATGGAGCTGCAGGTGCACCGCACCCTGGATGCACGCAGCGAGATTGCCGATGCCGACCACCCCAGCATCCGCATGTTCAAGGTGCCCGCGCAATCCAGCCCAACCCCGCAACGTGGCTTCGGTGGCGTTGCAACGTGGCAGCGCACCACCCCGGAGACGGTGAAGGAGTTTTCGGCCGCGTGTTACTACTTCGCGCGTGAGTTGCAGAAGACCGTGGACGTGCCGATGGGCTTGATCAACGCCTCATGGGGCGGCTCGCAACTGCAGGCCTGGATCGGCGACGCGCCGCTGCGTGCGGCCGGCGACGATGGCCCGGCGCTGGATGTGCTGGCACGTTACGCAACCGACCCGGTCGCGGCGGCACCGCGTTGGGCCGCGCTGTGGGAAGCCTGGTGGCATGCGCATGGCGAAGGCGAACCGTGGCAGCCCGATGCGCCCGGCGACTGGCAGGGCGCACCGCCGGCACTGGGCGCATGGGACGACTGGGGCGTGCCGCAGCTGGTCGGCTTCAACGGCATGGTGTGGTACCGCACCAGCATCGAACTGACACCGGCACAGGCCGCGCAGGACGCGACGTTGTTGCTGGGGCCGGTGGACGAACTGGACCAGACCTGGGTCAACGGACGCGGCGTGGGCAGCAGCTACGGTGCGGACCAGCCGCGTCGCTACCCGCTGCCGCGCGGGCGGTTGCATGCCGGGCGCAACAGCATCGTGCTCAATGTGCTCAACACCTATCGACGCGGCGGCTTGTTGGGCGATGCGCAATCGCGCGCACTGCAGTTTGCCGATGGCAGCACGCTGGCGTTGGATGCGCCATGGCAGTACCGCATCGTGCCGCCGGCAGTCGGCACACCACCGCGGGCGCCGTGGTCATCGGCCGCCGGGCTCACCACCTTGTACAACGGCATGATCGCCCCGCTCGGGCAGCTGGGCCTGCGTGGGGTGCTGTGGTACCAGGGCGAATCCAATGCCGGCGATGCGGCGCATTACCCGGCCTTGCTCAACGCATGGCAGCGCGATTGGCGACAGCGCTTCGGTGCGCAGTTGCCGCTGCTGGTGGTGCAGCTGGCCAATTACGGCACCCCGCCCACCCAACCGGCCGAAAGCGGTTGGGCGCAATTGCGCGAGGCGCAGCGGCGCTTCGTTGCCGACGATGCACGCGCCGGCTTGGCGGCGGCGATCGATATCGGCGACCGCTACGACATCCATCCGGCCAACAAGCAGGAGCTGGGCCGGCGCCTGGCGCGTGCAGCGCGGCATGTGGTGTATGGCGAGGCGATTGCGCCGTCCGGCCCGGTGCCGCGCAGCCTGCAGCGCGAGCGCGATAGCGTGCGCATCCGCTTCGATGACGTGGACACCACTTTGCTGAGCTATGGCAACGACGCACCGATCGGCTTCGAGCTGTGCGGCGAGGCGTCCGGCACTTGCCGCTATGCCAGCGCCACGCTGCAGGGCCGCGATGTCAGCGTGCGCATCCCTTCCGGCATGACCGCAACGCGCGTGCGCTACTGCTGGGCCGACAGCCCGGTGTGCACGCTGTACGACCGCAGCGGCCTGCCAGCTGGCCCGTTTGAACTTCCCATCACCGCCACCCCTTCCCCCTGAGCGAGATCACGATGTCACAGACTCCCGACTCCCCTGCACCGCTGCAAGGTTCTGCCCGCGACCGCGAGATCGTCGAGGCGCGCGTCATCGTCAGCTGCCCCGGGCGCAATTTCGTCACCTTGAAGATCCGCACGCGCTCCGGCATCACCGGGCTGGGCGATGCCACGCTCAACGGGCGCGAATTGGCAGTGGCGGCGTACCTGCAGGAACACCTGGTGCCGAACCTGATCGGCCGCGATGCCGGGCGCATCGAGGACATCTGGCAGTTCTTCTACCGCGGCGCATATTGGCGGCGTGGCCCGGTGACCATGAGCGCGATTGCCGCAGTCGATGTCGCGTTGTGGGACATCCTGGGCAAGATGGCCGGCATGCCGTTGTATCAACTGCTCGGCGGGCGCTCGCGCGAAGGCGCGCTGGTGTACGGCCACGCCAACGGCCGCGATATCGCCGAAACCAGCGATGAAGTGGGCCGCTTCCGCGAGATGGGCTTCATCGCCATCCGCGCGCAATGCGGCGTGCCGGGCATCAAGAAGACCTACGGTATTTCAGTCGGCGGCAAGCCCTACGAGCCGGCCGAAAGCGAACTGCCCACCGAAACCGTGTGGTCAACGCCGCGCTATCTCGGTGTGGTGCCCAAGTTGTTCGAGCAATTGCGCAGCGACCACGGCGACGAGATCGAGCTGCTGCACGATGCGCACCACCGGCTCACTCCGATCGAAGCCGCGCGCCTGGGCCGCGACCTGGAGCCGTACCGGTTGTTCTGGCTGGAAGACGCCACCCCGGCGGAAAACCAGCGGGCGTTCGAGATCATTCGCCAGCACACCATGACACCGCTGGCAGTAGGCGAGGTGTTCAACTCGATCTGGGACTGCAAGCACCTGATCGAGCAGCAGCTGATCGACTACATCCGTACCACCATTGTGCATGCCGGCGGCATCACCCACGTACGCCGGCTGGCCGATTTCGCCGCGCTGCACCAGGTGCGCACCGGCTTTCACGGCGCCACCGATCTGTCGCCGGTGTGCATGGGCGCAGCGTTGCACTTCGACACGTGGGTGCCCAACTTCGGCATCCAGGAATACATGTTCCATTCCGACGAAGCCAACGCGGTGTTCCCGCATGACTATGAATTCCGCGACGGGCGCCTGCACTGCGGCGAAACTCCTGGGCATGGCGTGGACATCGACGAGGAGCTGGCAGCCAAGTATCCGTACGTGCCCAAGCAGTTGCCGATCGCACGCCTGGAAGACGGCGCGATGTGGGACTGGTGATGCGCCTGCTGCCGGCAGCGCTGGCCCTGCTGATGGCTGCGCCTGCCCCTGCTGCGGTGCAGGCACCGGCAACGACAGCGGCGCCCACCGGCGTGGATGTCGCCTTCGATTGGTTCGACTACCGCGGCGACGATGCGGTGTTCGCAACTCCGCTGCCGGCCGGCCACTACCGCAACCCGATCCTGGCCGGCTTCTACCCGGACCCCAGCATAACCCGCGTGGGCGAGCGCTATTACCTGGTCAATTCCACGTTTGCGTATTTCCCGGCGATTCCGGTGTTCGAGAGCCGCGATCTTGTGCACTGGACGCAGATCGGCAATGTGGTCGAGCGCCGCGAGCAACTCGACTACGACGGGCTGGGCGTGTCGCGCGGCATGTTCGCCGCCAGCATCCGACATCACGCCGGGCGCTTTTACGTGGTGGGCACGTCGGTCGATAGCGGGGGCAACTTCATCGCCAGTGCCAGCGACCCGGAGGGCCCGTGGTCGGCGCTGACCTGGCTGCCGGGTATCGACGGCATCGACCCCTCATTGTTCTTCGATACCGATGGCAGCGCGTATCTGCTCAACAACGGCCCACCGCAGGGCACGCCGTTGTACGAAGGCCATCGCGCGATCTGGATGCAGCGTTTCGACCTCGCCACCAGGCAACCGGTTGGCCCGCGCAAGGTGTTGCTCAATGGCGGCGTGGATCTGGCCAGCAAGCCGATCTGGATCGAAGGCCCGCACCTGTATCAACGCGACGGGTGGTACTACCTCTCCTGCGCCGAAGGCGGCACCGGGCCGCAGCATTCGCAGGTGGTCTTGCGTAGCCGCAACGTGTGGGGCCCGTATGCGCCCGCACCGAACAACCCCATCCTGACCCAACGCGATCTGCCGGCCACGCGCGCGCACCCGATCAGCAATGCCGGCCACGTGGACCTGGTGGACACGCCCGATGGGCAGTGGTGGGCGGTGTTTCTCGCAAGCCGTCCGTATAGCGGCGACCGCTACAACACCGGGCGCGAAACGTTCTTGCTGCCGGTGCAGTGGCGCGATGGCTGGCCCTCCATCCTGCCGGCGGGCCAGCCGATTCCCTACATCGCCAAGGCGCCCACCGGCACAAAAAAAGCACGTGCCACGCAGGCGCCATTGGCGGGCAACTTCACCTGGCATGACGACTTCGACCACGCCACGCTGCAGCGCGAGTGGCTGAGCGTCCGCGTGCCCAAGAGCGAGGTGGCTGACCTGCGCACGCGTACAGGCTGGTTGACGCTGCATGCCGGCACGCAGGGGCTGGACAGCGCCGGCACACCGGCCTTCCTCGCACGCCGCCAGCAACACACACGCTTTACGGCAAGCACGGCGCTGGATGTGCCCGCGCAGGCGGGCGTCAGTGCGGGGCTGGCCGCGTTTCAGAATTACAATGCGTGGTATGCCCTCGGCGTCCGTCGCGATGGCGATGCGCTGCAGGTGTTCCTGGACAAGCGCGATGGCGCCACCACCACCACGCTTGCACAGACCCGCATTCCGGCAACCGCACAGCTGCGCCTGCAGATCAGCGGCGATGGCGGCGCGTACAGCTTCGCCTTCGACGCCGATGGCCGCGGCTGGCAATCGCTCCGCCGCAACGACGATGCCGGCTTTCTCAGTACCGAACAGGCCGGCGGCTTCGTCGGCAGCATGATCGGGCCGTTCGCCCAATCGCACCCCGACCGCCAACAGGACTGACCATGCCCTCCTACCCGCCCGCCCGTTTCCGCTCGCTCGCGCACGGCGTCCTGCTCGTACTGGCGTGCGCCGCAGGCGCTGCCCATGCAGCCACACCACCGCCGTATCTGGACACGCAACGCAGCTTCGACGCGCGCGCCGCCGATCTGGTGGCGCGCATGACGCTGGAAGAAAAAGCCGCGCAGATGCAGAACGCTGCGCCCGCCATCGCGCGCCTGCAGGTGCCGGCCTACGATTGGTGGAACGAGGCGCTGCATGGCGTGGCGCGCGCCGGCGGTGCCACGGTGTTTCCGCAGGCGATCGGGTTGGCGGCCACCTTCGACACGCCGCTGATGGCCGAGGTGGCCACCGCCATCAGCGACGAAGCGCGCGCCAAGCACCACGCGTTCCTGGCGCGTGGCGAGCACAAGCGCTATCAGGGGCTCACGTTCTGGTCGCCGAACATCAACATCTTCCGCGATCCACGCTGGGGCCGCGGGCAGGAAACCTACGGCGAAGATCCGTTTCTCACTGCACGCATGGGCGTGACCTTCGTGCAGGGCCTGCAGGCGCAGCAGGGGTCGTACCGCAAGCTCGATGCCACCGCCAAGCACTTCGCCGTACACAGCGGCCCGGAGGCCGACCGCCATCATTTCGATGTACACCCCAGCGAGCGCGATCTCTACGAGACCTACCTGCCGGCGTTTCAGGCCCTGGTACAGGAGGGCAAGGTCGCTGCGGTGATGGGCGCCTACAACCGCGTCAATGGCGAGTCCGCCTCGGCCAGCACGCGGCTGGAAGGCATCCTGCGCCGCGATTGGGGTTTCGACGGGTACATCGTCAGCGACTGCGCCGCCATCCGCGACATCTGGCAGAACCACAAGATCGTGCCCACGCCCGAAGCCGCCGCCGCACTCGGCGTCAAACACGGCACCGACCTGGATTGCGGCGACACCTACGCCGCGTTGCCTGCGGCGGTGCGTGCCGGCTTGATCGACGAGGCCCGCATCGATACCTCGCTCAAGCGCCTGATGACCACGCGCATGCGCTTGGGCATGTTCGACCCGCCGGCCAGCGTGCCGTGGGCGCAGATTCCCGCCTCGGTGAATCAATCGCCGCAGCACGATGCGCTGGCGCGCCGCACCGCACGCGAATCGCTGGTGTTGCTGAAAAACGACGGCGTGTTGCCGCTCAAGCCCACGCTCAAGCGCATTGCCGTGGTCGGCCCCACCGCCGACGACCCGATGTCGCTGCTGGGTAACTACTACGGCACGCCGGCCGCGCCGGTCACCATCCTGCAAGGCATCCGCGATGCCGCACCGCAAGCCGATGTGGTCTATGCGCGCGGCAGCGACCTGGTGGAAGGGCGCGAAGACCCCAATGCTGCCGCACCGATCGAATCGCGCTATTTGCGCCCGGCGGCCGATGCCACGCAGAACGGCCTGACCGGCGACTATTTCAATGGCCGCACGCTTGCCGGCCAGCCGGTGCTGACCCGCATCGACCCGCGCATCGCCTTCCGCTGGGACCGCAACGCGCCCACCGACGATGCAGTAGGCCGTGGCGAACTGCAGCCCGACCGCGCGCTCGGAAAGGACGATTTCAGCGTGCGTTGGCATGGCCAGTTGCTGCCGCCGGTCTCGGGCACGTACGACCTGCAGATTGCCGCCGACGACGGCGTGCGCCTGTACCTGGACGGTAAGTTGCTCATTGATCAATGGAGCGATGCACCGCGCATGCGTGGCGGCACTGCCAGCGTGGCGCTGGAAGGCGGCAAAGCCTACGACCTGCGTGTGGAGTATTACGAAGCCACCCGCGATGCCGGGGTGCGCCTGGCCTGGCGCATGCCCGGCGCCAAACCGCCGCTGCAGGAAGCGGTGGACGCCGCCCGCAATGCAGAGGTGGTGATATTCGTCGGCGGCCTCACCGGCGATGTCGAGGGCGAAGAAATGGACGTCAATTATCCCGGCTTTGCCGGTGGCGACCGCACCGACACGCGCTTGCCCAAGCCGCAGCGCGAGCTGCTGCAAGCGCTGCAGGCCACCGGCACGCCGGTGGTGGTGGTGCTGACCACCGGCTCGGCGCTGGCAATCGACTGGGCCCAGCAACACGTGCCCGCCATCCTGCTGGCCTGGTACCCCGGCCAGCGCGGCGGCAGTGCGGTGGGCGATGTGCTGTTCGGCCAGGCCAGTCCCGGTGGCCGTCTGCCGATCACCTTCTACAAGGAAGACGAGCGCCTGCCGGCCTTCGACGACTACGCCATGCGCGGGCGCACCTATCGCTATTTCACCGGCAAGCCGCTGTATCCATTCGGGCATGGCTTGTCGTATACGCAGTTTGCTTATTCCACCCTGCAGCTTGATCGTAAAACCGTGGCCGCCGACGACACGCTCACGGCAACGGTCACGTTGAAGAACACCGGCCAACGCGCAGGCGACGAAGTGGTGCAGCTGTATCTGCAGCCGCTGAAGCCACAACGCGAACGCGCCATCAAGGAACTACGCGGCTTCCAACGCATCAGCCTGCAGCCGGGCGAACAACGCGAGGTGCGCTTCACCATCAAGGCGCAGGACGCGCTGCGCATCTATGACGACCAGCGCAAGGCGTACGCCGTGGATCCGGGCGCCTATGAGGTGCAGATCGGCGCCTCCAGCAGCGACATCCGCAGCAAGCAACGCTTCACCGTCACCGGCAAGTAATCGCGCCCCCAGAAGCCGCCGAGCAAAGCCCCTCTCCCTGCGGGAGAGGGGTTGGGGTGAGGGTAAGGCCACCAAGCAAACCTGCAGCACCCCACGATTACTAAAAAGACCCCATGCCAATTCCAACGCTCTCCATCGCAGCACTCGCTCACCTACCAACCACTGTTCTCACACCAAGCTACACCCCAAAACACACCACCATCGGCATCGTGCATCTGGGCGCAGGCGCCTTCCATCGCGCCCACCAGACCGTCTACATCGACGACCTACTCGCCGAAGATCCCACCTGGGCCATCTGCGCCGTTTCCTTGCATAGCCCGCACGTGCGCGATGCGCTGCGTCCACAAGATGGGCTCTACACATTGGCCTTGCTCGACGAACACCCGCAGCTGCGCATCATCGGCGCTATCCGCGAAGTCCTCTGCGCCGCCGACGAACAAGCCACCGTGCTAGTACGCCTGTCAGATCCTGCAGTGCGCCTGGTCACGCTCACCGTCACCGAAAAAGGCTATTGCCTGGCCGGCGACACGCTCGACCTGGCGCATCCCGACATCGCCCACGACATCGCCCACCCCGCAGCCCCGCGCAGTGCCGTCGGCTATCTCGTCGCCGGGTTGCAGCAGCGCATGCGCAACGGCACCGCGCCATTCACTGTGCTCAGCTGCGACAACCTGGCCGACAACGGCACGCTGCTGCAGCGCGCCGTGGTGCGGCTTGCGGAACAGAATGACCGCGCGCTCGCGGCCTGGATCGCGCAACACGCAGCCTTCCCGCGCTCGATGGTGGACAGCATCACGCCCGCTACCGATGACGCGCTGCGCGCGCACGTGCAAGACCAGCTGGGTGTGCACGACGCCTGGCCGATCCAGCGCGAGCGTTATAGCCAATGGGTGATCGAAGATCGTTTCTGCAACGGCCGCCCTGCATTCGAACGCGCAGGCGTCACCCTGAGCGAGGACATCGCCGGCTACGCGCGCGCCAAGCTGCGCCTGCTCAACGCGCCGCATTCGGCGCTGGCGTATCTCGGCAGCCTGCTACACCTGGAGACGGTAGCCGACGCCATGGGTCACCCTGAACTTGCGGCCTTCGTCGAGACACTGATGCGCCACGACATCGCGCCCACCCTGCAGCCCATGCCGGGCTTCGACCCACAGCACTACAGCGACGCCATCCTGGCGCGCTTCCGCAACCCCGCCATCCGCCACCTGCTCGCCCAGATCGCCTGGGACGGCTCGCAGAAGATTCCGGTGCGGCTGCTGGGCACGATCGGCGATGCGCTGGCGGCCGGGCGCCCGATCGACCACGTATGCCTTCCGGTCGCCGCCTGGTTGCATTTCGTGCGCAGGCAGGCAGGCATTGGCGTGGCGCTGGTCGACCCATTGAACGATGCCCTGGGCGCGCTTGGACGCGCAGCCACTGGCGATGCCGCCGCTGATGTCGCGCGTTTTTTCACGCTGGATGCGGTGTTTGGCACGCTGGCTGCAGATTCGCGCTTCGCCGATGCGCTGGCGAAAGCCTATCTCGCGTTGGGTGATGCCGCACCAGGCCAAGTGGAGACCGTGCTTGCCTCGCTGGAGGCCAGTTGAGCGACGTTGCATCCTGGCGAAGGTGGCTGAGGTGTGAGCTGCGCACGACACATGCCGCGCCGCGCAGGAGCGGCCCACCTGCCATCGGTGCGCCTCTCCACCACGCGTAGAGACGCCCGATGGTTCCTGCGTGCCGCTGCGCGCTCGACGTGCGTGCTGCGGCAGACCTGGCCCACACAGCCCGGCGATTGCGGCGCGTGTCAGCGACGCGCAATGACCTGCCCGATCCGCAGCAGGTTGCCGCTCTCGTCCACGATCGCAAACTCGCGCATGCCCCAGGGCTTGTCGGCAAGCGGGTCGATGCGCGGGATGCCTTGCGCCGGGAGCCCTGCCGCCTGCAGTGCGGCGTAGACGTCATCCACGTTGCCCACCCGCAGGTAACAGCCCGCATAGCACGCGGCCGGGTCGAGATCCGGATGCGCAAAGAAATGCAGCTCCACCGCGCCACGTCGCAAGATTGCATAGCCTGCATCATGCGGATGCGCATCGCCTTCAAAGCCCAGTCGGCGATAGAAGGCCAGGGTCTGCGCAATCGCGCGGCTGGGCAGGATCGGAATGGTCTGGTCGGCGGCGTTGGCCTGGGCGTTCATCATCGACTCGTCGGCAGCGGGATCGGGGCACACGCCGCTACGGTACTCCTTGGACACACGAGCCGCTTGGATCCGCGTGCATCGCAGACCTCAGCAGCCCGTGCAACGGCTTGCGCCCGATCACGCTGCGCGGCCGCCATGCAGCGCGGCGGGCTTGTTGAACAGACGGATCAACACCACGACGAGCAGGAGCACAAAGCTCAACTCCCAGACATAGAACGCGGCGCCCACGTGGTCGATCATGACCTGATGGCCCGCCTCGTTCTTGTCGAACCGGGTTGCGCGAAAGGTATCCAGTCCGATCAGGCAGGCCGCCACCAGCAGGGCCGCCGCCATCTTGTCTAACTTGAGGCCATAGCAGAGCCACGCCAACCAATACAGCGGGTTACTCATCCAGGCGATGCACTGGCCGTCCACCACCTGCATCCACCCAAGCAGAGAATGACAAAGCCCCCCAGGTGTTCATCGCCGCCATGCAATGCAGGAAGGCAGAGCGCAACAACGTATAGCAGGGCCGACAACACGAGCAGAAAGCGCTTCACGAGCATCCTTGTTTGAGTCCGGCCTGTGTACGCTCGCGCGTCTGTCACTTCAGAGGGCGTCCGCACAGCCACGGGTGGCCACTATAGACACTCGCTGCAGACTTTTGCGCGGTGCGCCGCTGCTCCCGACGGCATCAGCGGCAGATGGGATGGCAGGGGCTTCGACCGGGCGCGTCGCCATGACATGCTTGAACCCCAACCATCCAACCCCCGGAATCTGATCTCGACATGGCAACTCCCAAAAAGCAGAACCTGCCGGAAAAGGTCTGCGTGCAATGCGGACGGCCGTTCTGTTGGCGCAAGAAGTGGGAGAAGGTCTGGGACGATGTGAAATATTGTTCGGATCGATGCCGCGGCGATCGCAGGCGGCAACGCACGTTGCCTTAGCTCGCCTGCCAGCATGCGTGCCTGGCCTGTACGGGACGGTCGACGCAGCGATGGCGCGCACCACAGCCCTGCAGCACTGCACCGATGCCCTCGCTGCATGCCGGACCAAGGCTTGCTCCGTCTGCAAAATGCTTTCGCCGTGCACGATGCAGGTACGCCGCGTCAGCACTCCCAGCGCCGACGCAGCATGACCAGATGGCGGAGTGTGCCGCCTGCGGTTATTTCTTTGTCGCCGCCTTCTTCGCGGCGCCCGATGTGCCCGCACGCTTGGTAGTTCGCTTGCTGGCAACCGCCATGTTGTCCACCAGGTTGGGATAGGGCCGGCCCGCCGCCTTGGCACGCTTCCTGGCCTGGGACTTCTGTGCGGGAGACAGCGATGTGGACCGTGATGCGCTCTTGGGGTTGGGCGTTTTCCAGGGTGCAGACTTCCTGGCGGCGGCTTTTTTTACGGCCTTCGCGGACGTAGCGCTCTTGCTGGCAGTGCCTCGTTGCGCCGATGTCTTCCTGGCCGTTGTCCTTGCCGTGGTCGTGGAAGCACGCTTGGTGCCGGGCGCGCCCCGCGAGGCCACCTTTTTTACGGCCGTCTTTCTTGCCGAAACCTTCTTGGCGCCCGACTTCCTGGCCGGCTTCTTCGTTGCCGCCTTCTTCGTTGCTGACTTCTTGGTTGCTGACTTCTTCGTTGCTGGTTTCTTTGTGGCAGCTTTGCGCGCTGGCGTCTTTTTCGTCGCCGACGACGTTGCGCCACGTGTCTTCGACGTCTTCTTGGCAGCCGTTTTCGAGGCGCCACCTGCACGTGTGGAGGCGCCGGCCTTCTTGCTCGCCCCTGCGTCCAGACGCTGGAGCAGACGTGCGGCCCAGCGCTGGCCTGCATCACCGCCCCACAGCAGCCAGGCGATATAGCCGGCCGAGGGCGCCTTGGCATCTGCCCAGCCTTTGCCGTTCTTGTCGACGCTGTGTCGGGCGAAGTAGGAATGCATGCGGCGAATGGTCTGTGCAGACAGCGACTTCTGCGCTGAGAGATCGCGCGCACGCGCCACGCCAATCGCGGTGCCGCCGCGCCCATGCTGCTCGCGCAGGCGCAGGCCGCGCGCAGCGGCAGCGGCCACCGCCTTGGGTGGAGCGGTTTGCAGAACCTGCTTTGCTTGAGTGATGGCCACACGCATCTCCGGGTCGATTTACCGTAGTGTTCGCAAGCGCGGTTCTGCTGCACGTGAAGAGCTCGCAGGCACCGGTCCGCATGCGGCATGCGGGCGAACGGCTTGCGGCGCAGCGCATCGCCGCTCTTCCAGGTGGAACGCTGGACCGAGCCATGTTGCTGGACGCAGTGGAACAGCTGGGCTCCGGCATCGTGGAGACTGGGCGCATCTGCCGCGATGCGTGCAACTCGCCATGCGCACGCTGCTACCGGATCAGGCTGCTTGTGCAGCTGGATCGTGTGGCCGCTGTCGCTACACTGGTCTGCCATGGCCACTGGCAGAGCGCTTCATGCGACTGTTGAACATCACGCTCCGCGCGGGGCTGCTCGCCGCGACCATTGGCTGCGTGCCTGTGCTCGGCATCGCGGCCGAACACGCTACGTCTGCCAAGACCGCCGCGCCATCGCCGCAGTGGCACCCGGTTGCGACACATGGCAAACCGAATGCGCGCCACGAGAACAGTCTGGTTGCCATTGGTGAGCGGCTGTATCTGATCGGTGGACGCGATCAGCGCCCGTTGGAGATCTTCGATACCCGCACAGGTCGCTGGTCGCAAGGCAGCGCACCGCCGCTGATGGTCAGTCACGCGCAGGCAGTGGTGTCTGCGGGCAAGCTGTATTTCGTCGGCGGCTTCACCGGTGACTACCCGGAAGAAGCGTCGCTGACCCACCTGCTGATCTACGATCCGCAAACCGACACGTGGCAGACGGGCCCGGAAATTCCGCAGCATCGGCGTCGCGGCGCCGCAGGCGCGGTCGCGCATGCCGGCGTGCTGTACCTGGTCGGCGGCAACACGCGCGGGCACATGAGCGGGTACGTGCCGTGGCTGGATGCCTTCGATACCAGGACCCAGCAGTGGACACAGCTGGCGGACGCGCCGCGCGCGCGCGACCATTTCCATGCGGCCGTGATCGACGGAAAGCTGTATGCCGCCGGTGGACGCAGGTCGGCCCACGAGAGTGGCAACACCCTGGCGCAGACGATTGCGGAAGTGGACATCTACGACATTCAACGCGGCACCTGGTCCGTTGCGCCGGCCACGTTGCCGACGCAGCGGGCCGGCACCAGTGCCATTGCACGCAACGGCAAGCTGCTGATCATCGGCGGCGAGAGCCTGCGGCAGGTCAAGGCGCATGACGAGGTGGAAGCCTACGACCCGCAGCGCGCCGCCTGGACAACGCTGCCAGCGCTACCGCAGGGGCGCCATGGCACGCAGGCCGCAGCCGTCGATGGCAGCCTGTATCTGGCTGCCGGCAGCGCCAACCGCGGCGGTGGCCCGGAGTTAGATGATGTGTTGGTGTTGAGCAACAAGGACACCGAATAGCAGAGATCTAGACTTAGTCGACTCAGATAGTGACTCTGGAATTCATGAGCCTTAAAACACTATTAAGTTATGCCTCCGCGTTCGCTGCGGTTATCGCATCACTACTTTGGTATAAAGCGAGCGCCGCCGAAGTTTCCCATGACCCTGATGATCCTGATGACAAAGCCACTGTTATTTTCTTTAACGGCGATCATTGCTGGGATGTCATTGCAACGGCAGAACTACAAACAAAATGGAACAAACGGGCGGCGTTAGCCGCTTCTATAGCTGCAATAATTCAATCCGTTTCTTTGGTTTATCCCGAATAATTGGTCGGGCAAGTTCCTAACGCACAAACTGCAGCCCCAACGCCTTGACGCGCACGCGCGCCAGCATCGCGTGCGAGGTCATGTAGAGCGTGTGGCCGTCGTTGCCGAAGGCGCAGTTGGAGACGGCTTCGCCGGTCTCGATGCGCCCCAGGCGCTGGCCGGCCGGATTGAATACGATGACCCCGCCCGGGCCGGTGGCGAACAGGTGGCCGTCGGCAGAGACCGCCATGCCGTCGGGCAGGCCGGGCGCGTCCTTGGCCACCAGGTCCGAGGCATCGGCGAACACGCGCTTGCCGGTGACGGCGCCCTGGGTGTCGAGCGCATACGCCATCCAGATCGGTCGCTCCGGGTCGGAGTTGGACACGTACAAGGTGCGCTCATCGGGCGAAAGCGCGATGCCGTTGGGAAAGCTCAGGCTGTCGTCGAGCAGATGCACGCTGCCGTCGGTGTCCAGCCGGTAGACGCCGTTGAAGCGCAGCTGCTTGACCGGCGAGTTGTTCAGATCCTTCAGGCCATACGGCGGATCGGTGAAGAACACCACGCCGTCGCTGCGACGCACCACATCGTTGGGACTGTTGAAGCGCTTGCCCTCGAAGCGGGTGGCCAGCGGGGTCTTCTTGCGCGTGACCGGGTCGAGCCGGGCCACGATGCGGGTGCCGGAATCGGCCAGCAGCACGGTGCCGCTCGGCTCGGCGTAGAGCCCGTTGGCACCGGCCTCGCGCAGCGTGGCCTGCTCCGGGCCGGTATAGCCGGACGGCGACAGCAACACCGACAGGCCGGCCTGTTCGGACCAGCGATACAGCTTGTTTTCCGGCACGTCGGTAAACAGCAGGTAGCCTCCGTCGCGCACCCATGCCGGGCCTTCGGACCAGGTGAACCCCTCGGTGAGCTTTTCGATACGCGCATCGCTGGCAACCACATCGGCGAAGCTGCGGTCGAAGGTGTCCACATGCCCGATGGCCGGGAAGCGCGGCGGCGGCGGATCCTTCCTGGCGCAGGCGGCGACGATCGCCAGCAACGGAACAGCCAACAACAGATAGGGCGGCAAGCGCATCGGAGGGTCCGGACAATCAGGTGGGTCCATCATGCCATCAAGCCCGTGCAAGGTCCCTGCGCACGCTGGCAGACGCGACTAGGGAGCGGCCGAGGCCGGCACTGCCAGCACCGCCTCCAGTGCCGGTTTGGGCTGGTGGTTGCGGTCGAACAGCAATGGGTAATTGGTGCGGCCAGGCACGGGGTAATCGTTCTTCCACGACATGCCGTCGCTCACGCCCCAGACGCTGACGCGGGCGAGCTTGTCGCGCTTGCGCCAGAACAGCGCGAACAGTTCGGCGTAACGATCGCGCAACTGCGCCTGCACCTGCGGCGGCAGGCCATCGCGGTAGGGGTCAAGGAAGCGCTTGAACTCCGGCAACTGGAACTGCGCGTGCGCAAGCCCGGTGCCGATGACCTGGCCTTCGCGGGTGAGCGGCAGCACGTCCACGTCGAGCTCGGTGATCATGACCTTGATGCCGAGCGCGGCGTAGGCGTCGATGGCGTCCTCGATATCGCGCAGGCTCGGGTAATTGAGCCCCCAGTGCCCCTGCATGCCGACGCCATCGATACGGATGCCGGCCTGCTGCAGCATCTTGACCATGCGCACGATGCCCTCGCGCTTGGCCGGCCGCCAGGCATTGAAGTCGTTGTAGTAGAGCTCCGCGTCGGGTGCGTAACGCTGCGCGAAGGCGAAGGCATTGCGCACCACCGTGTCGCCGTCGCCAATGCGCTGCACCCAGTTGGTCGAACGGTAGCTGCCGTCTTCGTCGATGATTTCGTTGACCACATCCCAGGCCTGCACCTTGCCGACATAACGGCCTGCCACCTGCTCGATATGTGCGCGCATGCGCTCGATCTGTGCGGCCGGGGTGTTTGCCGCGCCGCGCGTCCCCACAAAAAACCAGGCCGGGGTCTGGTTGTGCCAGACCAGCGTGTGGCCGACCACGAACAACCCGTTGCGTTGCGCATAGTCCACAAACGCATCGGCGGCGGTGAAGTCGAGCTCGCCGCGACGCGGCGCAACGACCTCGGCCTTCATCACGTTTTCCGGCGTCACCGCGTTGAAATGGCATGCCACCAGCGCCGTGGCGGCGGCGTCCTTGCCGGACACGATGTCGGCATTGACGGCAGTGCCAAGCAGAAAGCCGTCGGCGTACGCCAGCTTGAGCGAGGTGCCAGGCGTGTCGCAGCGCGCCCATGCCGGTGCGGCGACGAGAATGGCAACGGCGGCGAGTGCGCGACGCAACAGGGTGATCAGGTACGGCATGGCGTTGTGCCTGGTTGGGGTTGCATTGAGGTGCTGCAGCGGGTGCCTCACAGGCCCGGCCTCACTGCACGACGATCTGCGCTTGCGCGGCATCCAGGTGCTCCGATTCCACATGCAGCGTGATCGTGCCGCGCCCGCCCGGCGTGGCGCGCACGATCGCCAGGCATAGCCCGTTGAAGGCGTTGCGTTGCGCTGAGGCAAACGACTCCAGATTGGTTGCATCGCCATTGTCGGTGGCCACCAGTTCGCCCGGGCCCTCGATGCGAAACCGCAGGCGGTCGCCGGCGGTGGGCGCCGGCCGCCCGTCGCGGTCCAGCAAGCGCACGGTGACAAAGCTCAGGTCACGGCCATCGCCGTCGATGCGGCTGCGGTCCGGGCTCACCTGCATGCGCGCCGCCGGCCCGGCCGTGAGCACGCGATCGTCGGCCCAGGGCTTGCCGTGCTTGTAGGCCTGCACGCGCAATTCGCCGGGCTGGTACACCACCGCATCCCAACGCAACCGGTACTGCAATGCGCCCTTGCGCTTGCGCCCCTGCGAGATGCCGTTGACGAACAGCTCGGCCTCGTCGCCGGAGGTGAACACATGCACCGGTGTGACCTGGCCTTCGCGCCCGGGCCAGGTCCAGTGCGGCAACAGATGCGCCATCGGCACGTCCGGCCGCCAGCGCGCCTGGTACAACCGGTAGCGGTCCTTCGGAAAACCGGCCAGATCGAAAATACCGGAGTACGCGCTGCGCGAGCTGTAATACGGGGTGGGCTCGCCCAGGTAATCGAAGCCGGTCCAGACGAATTCGCCGGCGACATAAGGGTGCGTGTCCAGCGCGGAAAACACCTTGTCGGCACTGGAACCGAAGTCCACCGCATGCAGCTCGTACGCGCTGACCTGATGCACGGCCGAGTCGCCACCGCGCCCATCGCGCACCGGTGCGCTGGTGTCCGGGGTGACCGGAAACAGGTACACGCCGCGGCTGCTCAGCGCCGAGGCGGTCTCGCTGCTGAGGATGGCCTTGTGTGGAAACCGCGCATGAAACGCCGGATACTGCGGCGGCTTGCGAATGCGCTCGGTGCCTTCGAACTCGGGCGCATCACGAATGCCCTCGCCCTGGTAATTAAGGCTGATGACATCCAGCGCCGCCGGTAGCGGCATCTCGGGCGAGGCGTAGTTCATCGCCACCGTGGCCGGGCGCGTGGGGTCTTCCTCATGCACGATGGCGTGCAGCGTGCGCGCAATCGCTGCGCCCTGCTGGCCGGTGTATTGCTCGCCGACCTCGTTGCCCACACTCCACAGCATCACCGACGGATGGTTGCGGTCGCGCCGCAGCATCGCGCGCAGATCCGGCTCGTGCCATTGCGGAAAGACCAGATGGAAATCGAGCGGGGTCTTCTTCATTTCCCAGCTGTCGAACACTTCATCCACCACCAGCAGGCCCATGCGATCGGTGAGCTCCAGCAGCTCCGGCGCGGGCGGGTTGTGGCTCATGCGGATGGCATTGGCGCCCATCTGCTGCAGCAACTGCAGTTGGCGCTCGGCGGCGCGCACGTTGAATGCCGCACCGAGTGCGCCGAGATCATGGTGATTGTTCACGCCGCGGATCGGCACCTGTTCGCCGTTGACCAGCAGTCCCTTGTCGACATCGAAGACGATGGCGCGGATGCCGAAAGGTGTCTCGTAGCGATCCACCAGCTGCCCGTTCTGGCGCACCTCGGTCACTGCCACATAGCGATGCGGCTGCTGGGTGGGCGGTGGGCCCCATAGCCGTGGCGCATCGATGTGCGCGGTGCCCTGCACACGCGCGTGACCGCCGGCAGGCACCTCCACCGGCAGCGCGGCGATGTGCGCCACCGCCTCGCCGGTGCGTGTGCCGCTGGCTGCGTCGAGCACGTAGATCGCGGTGCTGACCTGCGCCTGCGCGGTGGCGGGTGCGGCGTTGTCCAGCGTCACCGCCAGCTGCACCTGTGCTGCAGCGGCCGACACCTGCGGCGTGGTCAGCTGCGTGCCCCAGTGCGCGATATGCAGCGGCGCGGTCCTGGTCAACCACACATTGCGATACAGCCCGCCACCGGGATACCAGCGCGCCGATTCGGGCGGGTTGTCCAGCCGGATCGCCAGCTGGTTGACGCCGCCAGCGACCAGGCAAGACGTCAGATCCACCCGCCACGAGCTGTAGCCATACGGCCAGCCGCCCACCAGCTGGCCATTGCACCAGACCGTGGCGTACGCCATCGCGCCATCGAGGTCGAGAAACAGCGAGCGGCCGCGGTCGCTGGCCGGAATATCCAGCGTTTTGCGGTACCAGCCGATGCCCCAGCTCGGCAACCGCCCCATGCCGCCGTACGGACCATCGACCAGAAACGGCCCCGCAATCGCCCAATCGTGCGGCAGGTCCACCAGCTGCCATGCACTGTCGTCGAACTGCGCTTGCACATAGGCCACGTTGCTGCCCGGATGGCCGGGCGGGCGTTGGTGGCGTTGTGCCGGGTCGGCGATGAGCGCATTGGCGGTCGGCAGGATCCATGGCCTGAGCACATCCTTGGCGGTGGATTGCAGCGGCTGCGCCTGATCCGGGCGCGCATCGGCCACCTTGCCGTCGTCGCTGCCGGTGACCTGAGGGCGGGCCGCATAATCGAGCACCACCGGGTTGCCTGGCGGGTCGCCACGCTGAAAGCGCCATTGCGCATTGAGCGACAACCGCTCGCGCGGGGCGCCGGTCTGCGCGAGTGCGCCGAGCGCGGGCAGTGCCAGGCAGACACAGGCGAGCACGCGTCCTGTCATGCACGCCCACCTGGCCGCGATGCGCCGCGCTACTGCAGGTGCAGGGTGTGCCACTGTCATGACGCCGGCGGCTGCCGTTGCGCGCCACTGCGTGCCGCAGCGCGCGTCGGTGCCGCTGCAATGCGCGCGCAGCCGCACGCGCACCGGCTACGCAGCGGCTGCCTCACAGCTTGTACGCCTGCTTGGGCAGCCGATACGCAAGATCCATCGCCACCTCCATCGCCTCGTCTTCCTCCAGCCGATGTTCGGCCACCAGCTTGGCCAGGAACGCACTGTCCACGCGCCGTGCCACATCGTGGCGCGCGGGTATCGACAAAAAGGCGCGGGTGTCGTCGTTGAAGCCCACGGTGTTGTAGAACCCGGCGCTGGCCAGGGTCTGCTCGCGAAAGCGCCACATGCCTTCCGGCGCGTCATGGAACCACCATGCCGGGCCGAGCAGCAGCGATGGGTAATGGCCGGCCAGCGGCGCCAGCTCACGGCTGTAGCTGGTTTCGTCCAGCGTAAACACGATCAAGCGCAAGCGCGGGTCGTTGCCGTAGCGATCCAGCAGCGGCTTGAGCGCATGCACGTAGTCGGTGCGCATCGGGATGTCGGCACCCTTGTCGCGCCCGTAAGTGTCGAACAACTGCCGGTTGTGATTGCGAAAACAGCCCGGATGCAGCTGCATCACCAAGCCATCGTCCAGGCTCATCGCCGCCATTTCGGTCAGCACCTGTGCGCGGAACAACTCGGCCTCCGCCGGCGTGGCCGCACCGCGCACCACCGTGTCGAACAGCCGCTGCGCCTCGGCAGGCGACAGATCTGCGGTGGCGGCGCTGGGGTGCCCGTGGTCGGTCGAGGTGGCACCGTGTGCGGCGAAGAACGCACGCCGTTGCCGGTGCGCACGCAGATAGCCGGGCCAGCTCAGCACGTCCTCGCCGGTGAGCGCGCCGAACTGCTGCAATGCACCGGCAAATTGTTCGTGTTCCGGGTCCACCACCGGGTCGGGGCGATACGCAGTCACCACCCGTCCCTGCCAGCCGCTGGCGGCAATGTCCGCATGGTGCTGCAGCGAATCCAGCGGCGATTCGGTGGTGGCGATCACCTCGATGTTGAAGCGTGTAAACAGCGCGCGTGGAAGAAAGCCTGGCGTCTGCAGCGCAGCAGTGATGTGGTCGTAGTAATGATCGGCGGTGCCGGCATCCAGCCGGATGCGCAGATCGAAGACCTCATGGAACACATGATTGAGCCATAGCGCCGACGGGGTGCCGCGCAGCAGCGCGTAGTGCTCGGCAAACACGCGCCACGCCGCGCGCGGATCCACCGGCGCGCGTGTGCCGTCGGCACGCGGAATGCCCAGCGTATCCAGGCGGATGCCCTGGCTGTACAGCATGCGGAACACGTAGTGGTCCGGCACCAACAGCAACTCGGTGGCGTTGGCGAACGGCGCATTGCCGGCGAACCACGCCGGGTCGGTGTGGCCATGCGGGCTGATGATCGGCAGGTTGGCGATCTGCGTGTACAGCCTGCGCGCGATCGCCCGCGTGCCGGGGTCGGCAGGCAACAGGCGGTCGTCGTGCAATGCGAGGGGCAAGGAAGCAGGCATGGATCAGGACACCAGGCAGAATGGAGAACATGCAAGGCAACCGGCGCAGCGCATCATGGCGCCGGCGTGCCGGGATGGGCGGCCACGTAGTCACGTAGCCAGGTCATGGCCGGCCGCTCACTGCCGTCGCCGCGCACCAGATACGCGGCCTCCTTGTCCCGCCACAGCCCGGGGCGAAATCCCCACAGCGTAATGCCGCGCACTGCAGGGTGCTCCCAGAACACCGGAAACACGCGCTGGTAATCGGCCAGCTGCTGCGCATCGGTGGGCCCGTCCAGATCGAACTCGGTGATATAGATCGGCAGGCCGGTGGCGGCCAGCGCATCGAGATTGGTGCGGTGCACCGACATCGCCACGTTCGGCGTGGTCTCGAAGGCGTGCTCCTGGATGCCGATCGCATCCACCAGGCGCTCGCGCTGCAGCAGCTGCACGATGTGCAGGTACTTCTGCGTGGCCTGCGCGCTGTTGGTGATGCTGTAGTCATTGATCATCAGCTTGGTCTGCGGAAAGTGCTGGCGCGCAAGCCGGAACGACTGCAGCACCCATTCCCAGCCGCTGTCGCCAGTGCCGCCGAGCGCCTGCAGATAATTGCCGCCGCCGGTATCGGCCTTGCTTGGCGGGTCGTTGAGCGGCTCATTGACCACTTCCAGCAGATCGATCTCCGGGTAGCGCTGCGCCACGGCGGCAAACCACTGCTCGATCTCGCGCCGCTGTTCGGCCGGGCGCAGGGTCTTGATCCATTCCGGCTGCTGGTTGCCCCACACCATCACATGCATCTGGAATGGCAGGCCGTTGGCCTTTGCGAACCGGTACGCGGTGTCCAGTGCACTCCAGTCCATCTGGTCGCGCACCGCTTCCACCGTGCCCCATTTACCGCCGTTCTCCGGAGTGAGCTTGTTCCAGTACTGTGCAAACCCCGCAGCCTGTTGCGGCCCATAGGCGCTGCCCAGAAACTTGGATGCACCGGCCGCCAATGGCGCGGCCTGCGCGGTCGGTGCGAGGCTTGCCGCCAACAACAGGGCCAGGGTGAACGGGCGCAGATGCATGATGATTCCTCAGGACGAAGAAGGCGTGGCAGTGGTCGCCGGCAGCTGCGCCGGGTCCAGTCGCGGTACCAGAGAGTGCACCACTGCCAGCGCCAGCAGATAGGCCGACCCTGCCATCAGGAACACCGGCACATAACTTCCGGTCGCCTGTAGCAAAAAGCCGATGAAGGTGGCAATGAGCATGCCGCCCACCGCGCCGGCAAACCCGCCGATGCCCACCACGGTGGCCACCGCATGCCGCGGAAACATGTCCGAGGGCAGCGTGAACAGATTGGCCGACCAGCCCTGGTGCGCAGCGGTTGCCAGGCCGATCAACGCTACCGCCAGCCACAGGTTGTCGGCACGTGCGGCAAACACGATCGGCACCACTGACACCGCGCAGATCAGCATGGCGGTCTTGCGCGCGCGATTGACGCTCCAGCCGCGCGCGATGAAGCGCCCGGCCACCCATCCGCCGGCGATGCTGCCGATATCGGCCAGCACGAAGATCACGATCAATGGCGCGCCCAGTTGCAGCAGGCTCAAACCATATTCGGCATGCAGGAACTTGGGCAGCCAGAACAGGAAGAACCACCAGATCGGGTCGGTGATGAACTTGCCCAGCACGAACGCCCAGGCCTGCCGATGCCGCAGCACCTGCAACCACGACAGCCGTGCCTGCACCGGCTCGTGGACATCGCTGCGGATATGCGCCAGTTCCGCTGGCGACAGGCCGGGCTGCTGTTCGGGCGGGTGATAGGTGAGCCACCACACCACCAGCCAGGTGGCACTCAACACGCCGGTGAACAGGAACGCTGCCTGCCAGCCCCACGCGGTGGCGATCACCGGCACCAGCAATGGCGCAACGATGGCACCGATGTTGGAGCCGGAATTGAAGATGCCGGTGGCCAGCGCGCGTTCGCGCCGGGGGAACCATTCGGCCACCGTCTTGAGCGCAGCAGGAAAATTGCCCGACTCCCCCAACCCCAGGAAAAACCGCGCAATCGCAAAGCCCACCACGCTGGTCGCCAATGCATGGCCCATTGCCGCCAGGCTCCACACCCCGATCGCCAACGCATACCCGAGCCGCGTGCCGAAACGGTCGATCACCGCGCCGCTGCACAACAGCCCCAACGCATAGGCAGCCTGGAACGCGGTGACGATGTAGCCGTACTGGATCTCGTTCCAGCCGATCTGGGTCTGCAAGAATGGCGCCAGCACGCCCAGCACCTGGCGATCCACATAGTTGATGGTGGTGGCCGCCAGCAGCAAGGCGCACACGCGCCAGCGCACCCGGCCCAGCCGTGCCGACGCAGTGACAGGCGCAACGGTGGGCAGCTCGCTCATGCGTGTGGCCTGCACCACCGCAGCGGACCGCCTGCGGCCTGCACAGGGTGCAGGGCGCTGTGCATGCGTAAGCCAGCCAGCTGCCAGCCGGGCGTATCGCTGCCGCGTTCTTCGGTTCGATTCATCGGCCACTGCACCTGCACGAAGGTGGCCTTGCGCCACCGGTGATAGCGCTACCATTACCACGGCATTGCGATAAATCCATCGCGCAGTGCAGCACTGCGCCACCGTATGCATGCGCCTGGGCGCTGGCTTTCGTGCGCGCGCGGGCTGCTTGCGGCCATGCCCCCGCAACTATGCTGCCCTGCAGCGTGATGTTCTGAATTTGGTAGCGCTAACATCCAGCGCCACTGATCGCCCGTCTCCCCACCGCACCATCGCCGCGCCGATTCCAGGCAGCGGCACTCCCTGCGCCGGGGCGATGCGTGGGACATCTGCTCACCTGTTAGGGAAGGGATTACGGTGAAGAACAGCTACGCACATACCGCGTTGTCCTGCGCGTTGGGGTCCATCCTGCTGGGCATGACCAGCGCTGCCGCCTGGGCACAATCCACCGATGCCACCGCCGCGTCACCGCCGCCGGACCCGGCAGGCAGCAACGACGCGGTGACCCAGCTCGACACCGTCACCGTCTCCGGCTACCGACGCAGCATCCAGTTTTCCACCGACGCCAAGCGCGATTCGGTTGGCTTTGCCGATACCGTGTTTGCCGAAGACATCGGCAAATTTCCGGACATGAACATCGCCGAGTCGCTCAACCGTATTCCCGGTGTGCAGCTGGCGCGCGACGTCAACGGCGAAGGCCTCAATATCGCCATCCGCGGCCTGGGCACCAGCTTCACCAAGACCACGCTCAACGGCTCCAGCATCGCCACCGCCTCGATCGGCCTGAACGCGCAGAACCAAAATCGCGAAGTCGATCTGAACCTGTTTCCCACCGAATTCTTCACCCAGCTCACCGTGAGCAAGACGCCCACCGCGAGCATGCTCGAAGGCGGCGTCTCCGGTGTGGTGGACATGCGCAGCGCGCGCCCGTTCGATCGCCCCGGTGTGCACTTCACCTACCAGGCGCAGGCCGACTGGAACAGCACCAGCGAGAAGACCACCCCGCGTGGCGCCTTCATGGGCAGTTGGACCAACGAGGCAGGCACGCTCGGCGCGTTGTTCGGCGTGGCCTCGGTGCGCAGCAAGCTCGGCGTGCGCGGCTTCGAGAGCGTGGGCTGGACCAACCCCGGCCTGACCTACACCCAGTGCGGCCTCACCCCGCCGGCGGGCACGCCGGCCACCAATCAACCGGCCGCCTGCAACGTCAACGGCGGCGGCAACTGGCGCATTCCCGACCGCGTGCCGGCCACCGCCGGCAACGGCCTCACCACCGGCGAAACCATCGATGCCGCGTGGCTGCTGGCACGCAACCCGGGCCTGAGCATCGACCAGATCAGCGATGCCTTGATTCCGCGGTTGGGCCGCCAGGTCTACATGGATGGCGATCGCGACCGCGATGCCTCGGTGATGTCGCTGGAATGGCGCCCTTCCGACAGCATGCATTTCTATCTGGACACGCTGTATTCCGAAGCCAAGCGCACCACCGAGCGGATCAGCATGAATCTGATCGGCCGCAACGGCAACATGATTCCGCTGGGCATGCAGCTGGACCAGAACAACGTGGTCACCAGCGCCACCTTTGCCAATGCGCAGTACTTTCTGGAAGCGCGCCCGTATCGCGAGAACGTCAAGTTCTGGAGCGTCAATCCCGGCGCAGAGCTGCTGTTCGGTGCCGAGCAGGACATCAAGCTCAACGTGCAGGCCAACGCCACGCGCAGCTGGCTGGACCGCGAATCGCCCAGCATCCTGGTCACCTCGCCGTTCACCACCGTGGACTATCGCAACCAGGGCGGCGACCGCCCCTCGATCAGCAGCCCGCTGGATCTCAACGACCCCAACCTGGGCTGGGGCTGGAGCGGTGGCCGGGTCAATATCCAGAACGAAAAACGCGTGACCGAAACGCGTGGCGCACGCGCCGACCTGCAGTTCGGCGAAGACAAGCGCAACATCAAGATCGGCGCCGCCTACGACCAGGCCGAGCGCACCATTCGCGGCTTCGACAACAGCGTGGCCTGGGAACAGGTGGTGTGCCGCGGCGGTGGCGGCAATGTCTGCAATGGCGGGCCTGGCTCGGCGGTGCCGAGTTCGGTGCTGGCCACGTATCTGACGCCCGGCCCGGACGGTTTCATCACCGCCGACTTCGACCGCTTCCTGCGCGACACCAACTACTACCCGCTGCGCGATTCCGCACCGGAAACCAACTCTGCCAACACCGGCGCCTCGGCCGGCGGCATCCGCGAGAAGAACCTGGGGTTCTACATCGAAACCAATGCCGAGACCGAAGTGTGGAACCGCACCCTGCGCATCAACGCCGGCGTGCGTTACGTCACCACCGACCAGACCATCACCGGCCCGGTCACCATCAACGGCATCCGCCGTATCCAGGTGCTGGACTCGGATTACAAGGAAACCCTGCCCTCGTTCAACGCGGCCTGGGATGTGGCCGACAATGTGGTGCTGCGCCTGTCCAGCTCGCGCACGCTCACCCGCCCGGACCCGAGCGCGATGTTGCCCAATACCAACTTCAGCGACCCCTCCGCACAGACCGCAACGCAGGGTAATCCAAACCTGGCGCCGTACCTGTCCACCAATGTGGATTTCGGCGGCGAGTGGTACACCGGCGGCGAGGGCTATGTGGGCCTGACGCTGTTCAACAAGCGCATCAGCGGCTTCACCGTCAATGGCGTGCGGCGCATTCCGTTCAACGACCTGGGCGTGCCGTACGAGAGCCTGCTGCCGATCCAGCAGGCCGGCCTGGACCAGCGCGGTGGCCCGAACGCCG
This sequence comes from Xanthomonas sp. NCPPB 1068, assembly GCF_041479385.2. NCBI lineage: Bacteria > Pseudomonadati > Pseudomonadota > Gammaproteobacteria > Lysobacterales > Lysobacteraceae > Xanthomonas > Xanthomonas sp. NCPPB 1068. Next base: position 4,705,823 of record NZ_CM192986.1, read on the forward strand.
CCACGGTGGACGTGCAGACCCAGGTCAATGCCGAGGGCGTGCTCAATATCCGCGGCACCGAGGCGATCTGGGTGCAGCCGCTGGACAAGCTGGTCGATGGCATGGGCTTCAGCGTCAACTACACGCATGTCACCCAATCCTCCGAGGGCGAAGGCATCCCGGCCGTTGCCGTCGGCGTGGCGCCGAACCTGTGGAACGGCACCGTGTACTGGGAAAAGAACGCGGCCTCGGTACGCCTGTCCTACACCTGGAACGACGACATGGTGATCTCCGGCGCCAACCAGAACGGCATTCCGTACGCACGCCTCAACGCCGATGCACGCGGCCAGCTGGATCTGTCGGCCAGCTATGCGCTGGACTGGCTGCCATCCAAGCCGCAGATCACCCTCAACGTCACCAACATCACCGACGAGCCGCTGCGCACCACCTACGCCTGGCCCAACGCAACCTACGATCTGTACGAGCCCGGGCGCACGGTGATGCTCGGCATCCGCGGTACGTTCTGAGCGTGCGCCTCGCCATGACGACGCGGGTGCCGGGCCGGTGCGGCCGCTCCACCGCACGCGCGTGGCCTTGCCGCAGGCTCCGCGCAGCGCCCGCCGTCGCCTCCTCCCTGGCGACGGCGCGTACGGTTTTGCTGGACACTTCAGCCGCCATGCCTGCTGCCGCGATCCGGCTGGATCGCGGCCGGCGGCATCGCGCGCGCCGCGGCGTTTTCCGCAGCACTCTTCGAGCCCGCCTCACCTCATGAACGATCGGTCACAGCAGCTCTCCGTCCGCGAAAAGATCGGCTACAGCCTGGGCGACCTGGCGGCCAATCTGATCTTCCAGACGCTGGTCACCTTCCTGGCGTTCTTCTACACCGATGTGTTCCGCATCCCGGCGAGCGCGGCGGCCACGTTGATCTTCGTGGTCGGCCTGCTCGGCGCGTTCGTGTTCACGCCCATCATCGGCATCCTGGCCGATCGCACCCGTACCCGCTGGGGCAAGTTCCGTCCGTGGATCCTGTGGACGGCACTGCCCTTCGGCGCATTGTCGCTGGCGGCGTTCAACACGCCCGACCTCGGCGAGCACGGCAAGATCACCTACGCGTTCGCCACCTACACCTTGCTGATGCTGGTCTACGTGGCCAACAACCTGCCCTATTCGGCGTTGAGCGGCGTGCTCACCGGCAGCATGGAGCAGCGCAACAGCTTGTCGGCGTATCGTTTTCTGGCGGTGACCTTTGCGCAGTTCGTCATCCAGGTGTTGCTGCTGCCGCTGGTGCTGATCCTGGGCAATGGCGACAAGGCGCAAGGCTTTCGCAACACCATGGCGCTGTTCGCCGCGGTCGGCACGCTGTGCTTTCTGATCACCTTCTTCACCACGCGCGAGCGCGTGCTGCCGATCACCGAACACCGCAGCAGCGTGCGCCAGGACCTGACCGACCTGGTCCGCAACAAACCCTGGCTGGTGATGCTGGCACTCACCATCCTGGTGTTCATCAATCTCGCCATGAAGGGCGGGATGTACATCTACTACTTCAAGTACTACCTCGACGCCGGTGCGCTGACCCACTTTCTCGACGCCGCCGGCTTCAACCGCTTCATCGCTGCCATCAACAGCGTGCTGACCGGCGCCGGCATGAGCGCCTTGCAATGGCCGCAGGACGCACCGACCTCGGCCTTCAGCGTGTTCAGTGCCGGCGGCATCCTGGCGATGATCGTGGGCATCGGCTTTTCCAAGCGCCTGGCGGATCGCTACGGCAAGCGCAACGTCTTCGGCGGCGCGCTGCTGATTTCCACGCTGTTTTTGCTGGCGTTCTACGTGTATCCGCCGGATGCGATTGGCTGGGTATTCGCCTCCTACGTGCTGCACGGATTTTTCTACGGCATCACCATCCCGCTGCTGTGGGCGATGATTGCCGACGTGGCCGACTACTCGGAGTGGAAGAACCACCGCCGCGCCACCGCGATCATCTTTTCGGCGATGTTGTGCGGCCTGAAGATCGGCCTGAGCGTGGGCGGCGCGCTGGTCGCCGGCATCCTGGCGTTTTACGGCTATGACGCAGCACTGCCCCAGCAAAGCGCGGCGGTCACCGACGGCATCCGTCTGGCCATCAGCGTGTATGCCTCCCTCCCGTTCCTGCTCGGCACTGCGCTTCTGGCGCTGTACGAAATCGACAAACCGCTGGAAACCCGCATCGAACACGAGCTGGGCGTGCGCCGCCAGGCCACCCCATCCGTTTCGCCATGATCTCTCTCTCCCACCTCATGCACAGGTACGCGCATGTCCGATGAACTGGAAGCCGCTGCACTGCAGGCGCTGACGCGCACCGCCATTTCCGCACCGCTGGTCACCCACCTCTACACCGCCGACCCGTCTGCGCATGTGTTCGACGGCGCGTTGTATATCTATCCCTCGCACGACATCGATGCCGGCGTGGCCTTCAGCGACGACGGCTCGCATTTCGACATGGCCGACTACCACGTGTTGCGCATGGCGCATCCCGATGCAGCGGTCGAGGACCTGGGCCAAGTGCTGCATGTGCGCGACGTGCCCTGGGCACAGCGCCAGATGTGGGCACCGGATGCCGCGCAACGCAACGGCAAGACCTACCTGTATTTCCCGGCCAAGCGCGCCGACGGCATCTTCCAGATCGGCGTGGCGATAGGCGACCAGCCGCAAGGCCCGTTTGTCGCCGAACCCGAACCGATCGAAGGCACCTACTCGATCGACCCGGCCGTGTTCGCCGACGACGATGGCACGCATTACCTGTATTTCGGCGGCATCTGGGGCGGCCAACTGCAGCACTACCGCAACAACGCCTATGCGGATACGCATCAGGAACCGATGGGCGACGCGCCCGCACTCGGCCCACGCGTGGCGCGCCTCCATGACAGCATGACTGAACTGGCCGAGCCCACCCGCGAGATCGTCATCCTCGACGAGCACGGCGCCCCACTTCGCGCCGACGACCACGCCCACCGCTTCTTCGAAGGCCCCTGGGTCCATCGTCACGCCGGCCGGTATTACCTGTCGTATTCCACCGGCGACACCCACCGGATCTGCTACGCCACCAGCGATTCACCCTATGGCCCATTCGTCTACCAAGGCGTGCTGCTCGCACCGGTGGTCGGCTGGACCACGCATCACTCCATTTGCGCCTTTGACGACCAGTGGTATCTGTTCTATCACGACGCCAGCCTGTCGCAAGGCCAGACGCATCTGCGCAGCATCAAGATGACCCCGCTGCAGCACGACGCCGATGGCAAGATCGCGACAATTTATCCCTACGGCGCCGATGCAGTGTCGCCGTGGTGAGTGCTCCTCGGGAAACCGCGTCCTGCGATTCACTGAGCCCGTCATCGCTCGACACCAGCAGCGGAGGACGGTCTCTTCACCTCGACGGCTTCACGGTGCTTGGTGGTCCTCACTGCGGCTGGTCGTCGAATCCAGCGCTCGCCGCCTCAGATCGCGCGTTTCTTGCGCTCTGCACGACGCTTCGGTTTCGCCCCTCAACGCTGTCGTGACTTCTTGACCAGTACCGTCGTGTCACTGGCACAGAGAGCCGTCTTGCACCTTGGGGCGGAACTGCATCGCATGGGATTGCATCCGGACGCATTGCAGCTACGTAGCCTGTTTTACGTGCTCTTCTGGTGGAGGTTTCCATGCGACATCGTTCGACGCTGTTGTTACTCACACTCGCGGTCTACGGCAGTGCTAGCGCAACCGATTCACACGCGGCCCTGCCTCGCGCAGACACCGTTGATGTGCCGCGCTTCATGGGCGATTGGTATGTGATCGCGCATATTCCTACCAGGCCGGAACGCAAGGCCTACGATGCCGTAGAGAGCTACGCGCTGCGGCCGGACGGACGCATCCAGACCACCTTCACGTTTCGCAAGGGCAGCTTTCAGGCGCCCCTCAAGTCCATGCATCCAGTCGGCCAGGTGGCAAAAGAGGGCAATGGCGCACTGTGGAGCATGCAATTCTTCTGGCCGTTCAAGGCTGAGTACGTGATCGCCTGGCGAGATGCAGACTATGCGCAGACCATCGTGGCACGCAGCAAGCGCGATTACGTCTGGTATATGGCGCGTACCCCGCAGGTTTCAGAGGCCGACTATCAACAGGCCGTTCAACGTATTGCCGCAATGGGTTACGACGTCTCGCAGCTGCGACGCGTGCCGCAGTCAGCACGCTGATGCGGAAGCGTTTTCCATCGCACCGGCGTTACCAACGCCATCCGTATCTCTTCTTTCGTTCTTCATGGACTGGCTTATCGTCAAGGATGTCGTACTTTCGGTAGCCTCGTCCGTAAATCCCCCAGTGGACGAAGAAAGGGAACCAATATACCCATCAGGCAACTCTATTCGGTCAGCGTGTCCATCCATAAGGAAGTCGGCATCTGACCTTATTCTTTCCCGGCCAATGTACGTAGCGCGTTTTCAGTTGTCTTGTGCTTCCACCACAACCGCAGTGCCATAACAAAGCACTTCAGTCAGCCCTGCCATTAACTCGGTCGCGTCATACCGAACAGCGATGATGCCGTTCGCGCCCAACTGCCGTGCATGCTGCACCATGTCGCGATACGTTTCCGATCGCGCCTGCTCGCACAGTTCGGTGTAGATGGTGATGTTGCCGCCGAACAGTGTCTGCAGACTGCCGAAGAAATTGCCCACGATGGAGCGCGACCTCACGGTGATACCGCGCACCAAGCCCAGATTGCGGATGATTCGATGTCCAGGGAGCTCCAACGCCGTGGTCACCATGGTGTCATTGAGGGAGGAAATTGCTGAGTGGACCGGCGAAGAATCGTATGGATTTGTCACGAACGCCTCTCTCGACAGGATGAAAACGCGCTTGCCTTCTATGCCGGAGGCATGCAGGCGTGGGGAAGCTGCAACCGCTGCGTTCTACTGCTCCGAAAATCCCCAGCCATCGTTATAGCCGCCCAACGGCGTGGCCTGTGACGCCAGCTCCTCTTCGAACGCAACGATGGCCTTGTACGTCGGCACCATGGTCGGGTACACGGTGACGTCCATGGGGAAGGCGGTGTTTTCCGGGTAATGACGACAGCACACCTTTTGCTCGCAGCGGAGCATGGCTACCGAGAACTCCAGTGCCGATTCCTTGGTGGGGAAGACGACCGAAAAATCGATCTCCCTGGGTTTGGTCAGGTCCACTCCCTGCTGGGCGATGTGCCACAGGGTGTCGCCGTTGTCGTCTTTGGGATATAGAACGGTATCTCTCTGCATGGCGCTCTCTTGAAGGTGGTGGCTAGGGCAACCCATGACGTCGGCATCTGCGCCGCGCATCGGCAAACGGGGTGCGAGACGTACCAGCAGGCCCCATGACGAGACGCCAGGATGCGCTTTGCAGCTGATGGATCACCGACACGCTGGGGCAGGGCCGACGGTGGCGAGGCTGGCGCCCACCCTGCACCGCGCGGGCGTCAACGACACTGCTAATGCTCCGGGGGAATGGCTCCCTCCCGGCTACCGGTTGGATCGGCGACGCGCCGCAGGAAATCGTCCAGCATCAATGTGCGGCACTGGGCCAGCGGCATACGGTCGCGCTGGGCGAACATGCGCGAGGCATGCTCAAACAGGTCGGCCAGCAGTTCGCCAAAATCCTCTGCCCCGCCGCCCAGACTGCTGTCGATGCTGACGTGCAGTTGCTCGTGCGCGGCCCATAGCCGCAGGATCTCGAACGCATCCGGGTCGGCCAGTGCATCAGGCGGGATGATCAACTCTGCTTTGTGCATGGCGTGCCTTCTCCCAGGCGTTGAACCGTGCGTCGAGACGCTGCCGGCAGCAACGGCGCTGCCGGGTGGCGTTTGCGCTCGTTGCGCCTCACTGTACCCAGATCAGGTTCATCAACTGCGGATCGGCGGTCACCTTGACCAGCTTGCCGCTGGGGCCGAACTGCACCTGGTACTCGGAGAAGCTGTCGCGCCAGTAGCGCCACAGCGAGGCTTCCAGGTTGGGGTTCTCGCTGCTGATCGGGTAGCCGACCGCCATCAGCACCTGCTCGCGGGTCATGCCGCCGGTGAGCTTGCCGTCCACGATGGCCTGGCGGATCTTGGGCGGGAAGGTGGCGAGCTTGAGCTTGGGGTCGGCGGTGACGACATAGCGGGCGGCGAAGGCGGTGTTGTCCAGGTCGCGGCTGTAGTCGTTGCCGATGGACTGCTTTTCGCCGGCGATCTTGAGGTTGACGCGGTTGCGGCCAAAGCCGGTGACGCTGACCGGGGTGCCCACCGGGAGCACGCGCTTGCCGTCTTCGGCGTAGTTGCTGTCGCTGATCCAGCTACCGTCGGTGCGCAGGTTGCAGCACAAAAAGCCGTCGTACTTGGCGACTTCGGCGGCGCTGGCCAGGTTGGCGGCGGTGAGCAGGCCCAGGGCCAGCAGGGACGAATACAGACGCATCGTAAGACTCCTTTCTCGACGGCCGTAGCCGCGCGGCAATGATGGAATGAGGTGCGCCGCCGTTTCCCCGAGGGCGCGCGGGCATTGTCGCAGCCTGCAGCCGCTTGGCAAGCGCGGGTGACGCGCGTCGCCGCAGGTTGTGTATGCTCGGGGCGTGGACACCCTCTTACCCGCCGAGATCGTCGAGCAGATCGCCGAGTTGCGACGCGCCCACCGCGCGTTGGACGAGGAGATCCAGCGCATGCCTGCAAATCTGGAAGACGAGCTGCAGATGAAGCGGTTGAAGAAGCGCAAGCTGCAGATCAAGGACTGCATCATCCGGCTGGAAATGGAGCTGGTGCCCGACGAGCCGGCATAAGGCCGCCTTGCGCTTGGGTCTGGTTGTTTGCGTGCGTGCGCTTGGCGGGGTGACCGCCTGACCCCGTGCGGGACGCCCGACTGAACTGCGGTATACAGGCGTGCGTCGTCGGCAGGGTAACGGCATGGACCCATGGGGCGCTGCCTTGCGGCTGTGGCGGGCTGATTGGCGATTCGCGACGTGCGTCTGCTTGGGCGACGCCGCGTTTCCCCCATCCGCCCTTCGGGCACCTTCCCCCGCAAGCGGGAGAAGGGAGGACCATTGGACTAGCGTGTGCGGGTGCGCAGCCGGCGTGCATCAGGATCTTGCCGCCGCGCCTTGGTTTGCGCCTGGCGATGCGCGACGTGCATCTGTTTGGGCGACGCCGCGTTCCCCCATCCGCCCTTCGGGCACCTTCCCCGCAGGCGGGAGAAGGGAGGACTATTGGACTAGCGTGTGCGGGTGTGCAGCCGGCGCGCATCAGGATCTTGCCGCCGCGCCTTGGTTTGCGCCTGGCGATGCGCGACGTGCATCTGTTTGGGCGACGCCGCGTTCCCCCATCCGCCCTTCGGGCACCTTCCCCCGCAGGCGGGAGAAGGGAGGACTATTGGACTAGCGTGTGCGGTTGCGCAGCCGGCGCGCAACCGGATCTTGCCGCCGCGCCTTGGTTGGCGCCTGGCGATGCACGACGTGCGTCTGTCTGGGCGACGCCGCTTTCCCCCATCCGCCCTTCGGGCACCTTCCCCCGCAAGCGGGAGAAGGGAGAACTATTGGACTACCGTGTGCGGCTGCTCAGCCGGCGCGCAACAGGATCTTGCCGCCGCGTCCCGGCTCGGCGCTGGCGGCGGCTGCCTTGGCCGCATCGGCCAGGTCGAACACGGCCTCCACCGGCAGTGCCAGCGTACCGTCGACAGCGGCCTTGAGCAGTTCGCCGATCATGCGGCGCTTGTCCTCGGGTTTGGTGGCCTGCATGACCTTGCTGCCCCAGAAGCCGCGGACCGTGGCCTGCTTGAAGATGACATCGCCGCTGGAAATCTGCAGCGGTTCGCCGGTCATCGAGCCGAAGGAAATCAGCTCGCCGCCTTCGGCCAGCAGGCCCATCAGCTCGCCTGCCGCCTTGCCGGCGACCGAGTCGATGGCGCGCACGATGGGCGCGTCGCCGGCCAGCGCGCGAACGGTGTCTCGCCAACCGTCCTGCGCAGTCGACACCGCGTTCCCGATGCCCAGCGCCTTCAGTTCATCCACGCCGGCATCGCGACGCACCAGATTGATCACGTTGATGCCGCGCGCCGCAGCGAGCATGGCGACCGTCTTGCCGACCGCGCCGTTGGCGGTGTTCTGCACGATCCAGTCGCCTTTTTCGACCTGCAAAAACTCGATCAACATCAACGCGCTCAGCGGCATGGCGATCAGCTGGCAGCCGCGATCGTCGTCTAGTGCGTCGGGCAGCGGGACAACGCCGCTTGCATCGGCCAGAAAGAACTCCGCCCAGCTTTCGTGCACGCCGGCCGCAACCACGCGCTGGCCAACCTGCAGGCCTTCAACGCCTTCGCCGAGTGCGTCGATCACGCCGGCCGCTTCGCTGCCGCCGATCGCCGGGAGTTCGGGCTTGTAGCCGTAGTTGCCGCGCACCGTCCACAGGTCGTGGTTGTGGATTGGCGAGCGCCGCATCGCAATGCGGACCTGGCCCTTGCCTGGCTGCGGCGTGGGGCGTTCTGCGAGTTCAAGCACCTCGGCCGGGTCGCCGAACTGGGTGTGGATGGCTGCGCGCATGAAAGTCTCCTGCCGGGCACGCCCATCAGTGCAACGCGCCCGATCACTATGAAAGGTAGCGCGATGCTAGCGGCACGGCTGCAAGAGAGGGATGAAGCGGGCAGAACCGTTGTGTGAAGTTGGTGAGACTTGTGCAGCGCGCCAGCGGTGGATCTGGTTGAGGGCGGAGCTGGGTCATTTGCTTGCTGACCGGCCCTCATCCGCCCTTCAGGCACCTTCTCCCGAAGAGAGAAGGGAGCGTCGTCGGCGTCGGGCAGCGCCGCTTTGCTCCGCCGCTGCCCTGCTGCCGCCCCGCTGCAACGCCCCGTTACTCAGCCGGTGGCAGCACCACATCCGGCTTGACCGCTTCGGGGCTGACCCGCTCGATGGTGTGGCGCAGCTCGCGGCCCAGGATGAACTTGGCATCCTTGGCCCAGGCATCCAGGCGCTCGTCGAACACCAACTTGCTGTTCTCGTCCGGCCACACCAGACGCAACTCGCGCAGTTTCTGGATGAAGCTGCGGAACAGCGTCTTGTCGAAGAATTCCGGCGCGGCCGGTGCGTACAACAGGCTCAGGCGTTGCGCGGCCTGTTGGCACAGGCTTTCCAGTTCGCCGGCACCGAGCACGCCGGGGCCGTTCTTCACCAGCACCGAGATGGCGATGTAATAGCGCTCGAAGGCCTGTTGCAGCGAATGACCGATCGCACGCAGACGGAACACTTCGTCGGTCTGCCCGGTGTTGCGCGCCAGGATGCCGCCGTCGTCGTCGGTGACGTTGAGCAGCAGGCCTTCGCGCACGAACATGTCGATGGTCTGTTCGATGCGTTCGGCAAAGCGGTCTTCGCTCCACGGCAGGAACAACTCGGCCTGCAGGAACGGGTACACCGTACGCCCCAGCCGCAACAGACCGGCACGGCTCATGCGGCGGTTGTTCTGGAAGCAGCACGCCACCCACGAGGAGGCGGTAAACAGGTGCAGCACGTTGTTGCGGAAGTAGCTCAGCAACACCGCGGTGTCGCCGCTGACGCTCAGCACATCGCCCAGCGGATGCGACACGCGCGTAAGCACGTTGATCTCTTCGGCGTGGGTGATGATGCGCGCCGGGGTGTGCGGGGTGACGGTAACGCGGTCCGAGTACGGCATTTCGGCCAGCAGCTTCTTGCACAACTCGATCTGCGCGATCAGGTCGGCTTCGCCCATCGCGTGCTTGGGCGTGGACAGCAGCGCCAGCGCCAGCAGGTTGATCGGGTTGACGTCGGCGGCGCAGTTGATGCGGGTCTGGATCTGGGTGGACAGCGTGTCCACCGCCGGTGCCAGCCAGGTGGGTTTTTCGTCTTCCGGCAGCGGCTGGCCGTCCCAATCGGGCGCGTGCTTGGCCAGCACGTCGTTGAGCGCGATCGGCTCGCCGAAGTTCACCACCACCTGGCCGTAGTTCTGCTTGAGCACCTTGGGGATGGACCACAGCAGGCCCCAGATGGATTCCTTTTCCTTGGGCCGGCCGGTGAGTTCGTCCAGGTAACTGTTGCCTTCCATCAGCTTCTCGTAGCCGATGTACACCGGCTGGAACAGCACCGGCTTGCGCGGCTGGCGCAGGTAGGCGCGCAGCGTCATCGCGATCATGCCGCCCTTGGGCTGCAGCAACCGCCCGGTGCGCGAACGCCCGCCTTCGACAAAGTATTCGATCGAGTACCCGCCAGCCACCAGCTGCGCGACGTATTCGCTGAGCACTGCCGAATACAGCGCATTGCCCTTGATCGAGCGGCGGATGAAGAACGCACCGCCCTTGCGCAGCAGCGTGCCGACCACCGGCAGGTTGAGGTTGATGCCGGCCACGATGTGCGGCGGCACGATGCCGCGTTCGTACAGCAGGTAGCTCAGCAGCAGGTAGTCCATGTGGCTGCGGTGGCTGGGCACGTAGACCACTTCATGCCCGGGCGCGGCCTGCTTGAGCTTGTCCAGGTGGTGCACCAGCACGCCGGCGTAGATGCGGTTCCATACGTGGGTGAGCAGGAAGCTGGCCGAACGCACCACCGGGCTGGAATAGTCGGCGGCGATTTCCCAGGCATAGGCATGCGCCTTGCGCCAGGCATCGACCGGCTTGGAGTTGTCGCGCTTGGCCTGGGTGGCGATGGCCTCGCGCACCGAATCGGCGGCCAGCACCTGGTCCACCAGCAGGCGGCGGGTGGACAGGTCCGGCCCGATCACCGCCTCGCGGATGCGCCGGAAGTGCGTGCGCAATACGCGCTGCAGCTTGCGCAAGGTGCGCTCGGGCGGCAGCCCTTCGGCCATGGTCTGGCGCAGCGAGATCGGCGGGGCAAACCGCACGATGGTGGTACGGCCGTTGAGCAGCACCGACAGCAGGCGGCGGAAGCGGCCGACCAGCGCCCAGTTTTCCGAGAACAGCACCGCGAACCAGCCGCTCTGCTTGTCCGGCGCGCGGCCGACGAAGATCGACACCGGCACCAGATGCACGTCCAGGTCGGCGCGCACGCGGTGGGCCTGCAGCAACTTGGCCAGCGAATCGGAATGGGTCTTGCCGCCGCGCTGCTCGGGAATCAGCGAATTGCTGCTGCTGCGGCGCGACAGGGCCAGATACGCGCGCTTGCGCTCCAGCGGGTCGCCCGGCAACGGCACCAGCGGCGACGGCAGGCCCACTTCGCGGCAGGCCTTGTCCAGGATCAGCGCGTTGGACAGGCCGTAGTCTTCCAGCACGTACACCACCGGGCGGCCATCGTCGTAGCGGCCGGGTTGATCCGGCTCGATGGTCAGGCTCAGCCAGGGGTCGGCCAGCCGGCCGAGCAAGCGCGCCCACCACGGGCGCTTGGCGCTACGGGCAGTGGCAACGCCGGGCGCGATCGCCGGCGCGACCTCCGCAGGCAGCGGCGCGGCAACCGGTAACGCCGCCTGGGCAGCGGGGTCGGCGGCAGCGTTGGAGGGAGCGGGCTGGCCGTCAGGAAACGGCAGGGGATTCTGTTCTGGCATCACGGGCATTATCGCCCAGCCGGGCGTTGCCCGGTGTCGGCGGGCGTGGCGGGCGGGACCGCCGGAGTATCGGACGCCGGCGCGGCGCCCGGCAAGGCCGGTGCCGGCGCGGCACTGAGCACGGCCTGCACCTCGTCCTGGGTCTGCTGCTGGTACCAATGGCCATCGCGCTTGATCAGCGCAACGCTCAGATCGATGTCGTGGGCGGCCAGCGGATAGCGCAGCCGGACCTGGGCGGTGTCGGCGTCCTGCTTGATCAAGCCGGTACGCAGTGCGTCCAGGCTGCTGTCGATCGACAGGCCGTAACGCTCCAGCACCTTCTTGCAGGTTTCCCAAAACGGCCCGAGCCGGCGCAGGCTTTCTTCCATGCCCAGCTGCTGCAGGTCGGCGTCGGAGGTAATGCCGGTGGCACGCGCGGCGGTCACCAGATCGGCGATGCTGGCCTTGGCACGCGGGCGGTCGGCCAGCGGCGCGGTGGCGGCCCAGGCGCTGAGCGCATCGACCAGCTGCACATAGTGGGCACGCTGCTCGGGCTGGTAGTCGTTGCGACTGCGCAGGTACTGCACGCCGAACTGGCCCAGCGATTGCGCGGCCTGGGCAATGCCCCGCGACTGCCCGGCCAGCTGCGCATCGAAGGCCTGCTGCAGGCGGCGCTCGGCGTCCGGGGCCGACAGCGACCCCAGCAAGGCGCCCACCTCGTTGGGCAGCGGCAACTCGGTCAACGGCCACCGGCTGGCACCGCTGCGCCAGGCCGCTTCCAGTTGCGTGTACTGCGCGGGGGTAACCCGGATGCGCGCATAGGCAACCAGGTCGTTACGCCGCAGCGGCAGGGTCATCGACTGCATCGCGGCGGCCGGCTCGGCCTTGGCGCCGGGCAACGGCGCGGCGGTGTCGGTGCGCTGGCAGCCTCCCACGCACAGTGCCGCCAGCAGCCCCCACGCAATGAACTGGAACCGGCCGGCGCGGACGGTAGATGGCGACATGCGCACGCTGTTCCCCTGATCGATCGGCGCATCTTGCTGTCTGAATGCACCGGCGGCAAGGCGCGCTTCACACCGTGCGCCACGGTATGGGCCAAAGATGTTACGTTTTCGTCGCTACCCAGGCGTTGTCAGTCGGTGTCTACCGTTGACGCGCGTTGTCTCGCCGGACAAATTTGTCCACTCACCAGGTCGCAGCCCTTGTCCCAGCGATGTTTGGCCCGATGCTGCATCGCATCATGTAAGCGCTTGCAGATCCTGCTAGCGTGCGCGCCATCTCGCTTCGAGGTCGCCATCGGATGGGGCCGATGACCTTCATGTGCCTGTGCGACACGAACGTTCTGCGCCCGCAGGCCGTGCGCCCTGCCCGGGCGCGTGGTCGCCACTGCCTTGTTTTGGAGAAAGCGCCATGAGTCGGCCACGTTCGGAAGGCGGCAGCGTCACCATCAAGGATGTCGCGCGCCAGGCGCAGGTGTCGGTGGCCACGGTGTCGCGCACCATGAACGGCCATCAGCACGTGGCCGAGTCGGTGCGCGAGCGCGTGCTGCAGGTGGCGCGTGCGCTCAATTACATCCCGCACCACGCTGCGCGCAGCCTCAGCAGCCGGCGCACCCACACCATCGGGGTGGTGCTGCCGGACCTGCACGGCGAGTTCTTTTCCGAATTGATCCGCGGCATCGACCAGGTGGCGCGCGACCAGGGGTATCACCTGCTGGTGTCCAGCTCGCACGGCGACCCGCAGGCGCAGCGACGGGCGCTGGAGCGCCTGCCCGGGCGCGTGGACGGAGTGGTGGTGATGTCGCCCTCGCTGGGCGACACCGGCGTGCACGAGGACGCGCTGCCCGGCGGGCTGCCGGCGGTGCTGCTCAACTGCGCCGGCAGCGCCAGCCAGCGGCCGGTGCTCAATGTGGACAACTACGGCGGTGCGCGGGTGATGACGCGGCATCTGCGTGACAGCGGCCACCGCCGCATCGCCTTCATCGCCGGGCCGGCCGACAACTTCGATGCGCACGAGCGTCTGCGCGGCTACCGCGACGAGCTGGCGCTGGATGCGGACGCGCAGCCGTGGGTGTTGCCGGGCAACTTCGATGAGGAGTCCGGGTACCGCGCCGGCCAGGCGCTGGCGCAGGACGCGCGCCCCGACGCGGTGTTCGCCGCCAACGACATGATGGCGCTGGGCTGCCTGTTCGCGCTGGGCCATGCCGGGCTGAAGGTGCCGCAGGACATCGCGCTGGCCGGGTTCGACGATGTGCCGATGGCACGCTACGTGTTGCCGGCGCTGACCACCATGCGGGTGGACATCGCCGGTCTGGGTGCGCGTGCCTTGCGCCTGCTGCTGGGCCAGCAGTTGGTGGATGCGCCCGCGCCGCCTGCCGACGCTGCACCTCCGGCGTTTTCGGAAATGGTGCCGGAGCTGATCGTGCGCGCGTCCAGCGCCGCGCGCGGCTCGCCCGGCGGCTGATCCGGCACTCCATCGCATCTTCACGAAATCTTTGCGCTTTCTTATGCTTTTTATAACGCCTGTCCGTTGCCTGCCGCTGTTCTGCCGTCGTTGAAACAACGCACCATCCGCGCCACGCCGACCATCTCCGCCGGTACGCGCCTGACCCCTGGGAGGGGGACGTCATGAAGACCTACCGTACCGTTTCCACCCTGCCGGCGCGCAGCCTGCTGTGCTGCGCCCTGGCCGCTTCGTTGCTGGCCGCCGCTCCGGCCATGGCCCAGTCCAGCAATGCCACGTTGCGCGGGCAGGTGGCCGCGTCGCAGGCCGGCACCACCGTGACCGCCACCAATGTCACCAGCGGCGCGGTGCGACGGGTGACCACGGGTGCGGACGGCAGCTATGCGTTGGTCGGCCTGCCGCCGGGCACCTACAAGGTCGATGCCGGTCCCGGCACCGAGCAGACGGTGACCCTGTCGGTGGCCTCGTCGGTCAGCCTGAACCTGGGTAGCGGCGGTGAGGCGGCCGCACCGGCCGCCGATGGCACGGCCACCACCCTGGACACGGTCAAGGTCACCGCCACCACGTTGCAGGAGGTCAAGACCTCCGAAGTCGGCACCACCATCTCGCTCAAGCAGATCAACACGGTGCCGCAGCTGACGCGCAACTTCCTGGAGTTTGCCGACACCGTCCCGGGCATGCAGTTCGAGACCGACTCCAACGGCAACAGCCGGGTGCGCGGCGGCGCGCAGGCCAGTTCGGCGGTCAATGTGTACATCGACGGCGTGGGCCAGAAGAGCTATCTGTTCGGTGGCGTCTCCGGCCAGCAGCAGAGCGCGGGCAACCCGTTCCCGCAGCTGGCGATCGGCGAATACAAGGTCATCACCTCCAACTACAAGGCCGAGTTCGACCAGGTGGGGTCGGCGGCGATCGTGGCGTCCACCAAGTCCGGTGGCAACGAATTCCATGGCGAGATCTTCGGGCGCACCACCAATACGGATTTCCGCGCGCGCCAGGCCGACGAACGCGCCGGCGCGCCCAATGCCGATGGCAACAAGCGCCAGACGCACCAGGACGAATACGGTGCGGCGTTCAGCGGGCCGATCGTCAAGGACAAGGCGCACTTCTTCGTCAGCTACGAAGGCAAGGGCTTTGAGGTGTCGGCCAACCCGGTCGCGGTGCCGGACCGTTTCAGCGCACTGAGCGACGATCTGCCGGCCGGCGTGCAGAGCCGCCTGGGCTCGGTCACCCGTCCGTTCAAGGAAGACCTGTACTTCGGCAAGATCGATTGGGACATCGGCGACAACGACCGCCTGGAGCTTACCGCCAAGGTCCGCGACGAAGAAAGCCGCGACAGCGTTGGCGACCAGAACACCGCCATCGCCGCCAAGATCAACCTCAATTCCGAAGAGCGCTACGACCTGCGTTGGCAGCACTTCGGCGAGCGCTACATCAACGAGGCACGGCTGTCGTACGAAGACGTGCTGTTCAACCCTACCGCCTACACCATCGGCAGCCAGACCGTGTACACGCGCGGCATCGCCGAAGACGACGTGCTGCTCAACGACGACGCCACCAGTGGCCTGGCGATCCAGCGCAAGGGACAGAAGGGCCCCAGCTTCCAGAACGACCTGACCTTCAACAACATCGAGTGGCATGGCAACCACGTCATCAAGATGGGCGTGAAGTACAAGGAAGTGGAGCTGACCCAGAGCGAGAACTCTGCGGCCAATCCGTCGTTCTACTACGCGGTGAACGATGGCGCGGGGACCGCGCCCATTCCGTACCAGGTCCGCTTCAATCTGCCGTTTGCCGGCGCCGCGCCGTCGGTGACCACCACCAGCAAGCAGCTGGGCCTGTACATCCAGGACGATTGGGACGTCAACGACAAGCTGCAGTTGAATCTGGGCGTGCGCTGGGATGGCGAAAAGATTCCGTCTTACCTGGACAACGTGACCCCGCCGGAAGTGATCGCCGCCTTGAACGGCCCCGGCACCGACCCGGCGGTCAGCGCCACCTATGCCGAGCAGCTGGCCAAGGGCGGCGTCGATATCAACGACTACATCAGCAACGGCCGCAATCGCAAACAGGACAACAACAACTTCGCACCGCGTCTGGGGTTCTCCTATGACTTCCGCGGCGACGAATCGCTGGTGCTGTTCGGCGGTGCCGGGCGCAGCTACGACCGCAACCTGTTCGACATCATGGGCCTGGAACAGGTCAAGTCGGCGCTGTCGCAGTACACCATCCGCTTTGTCGAATCCTCCGGCTGCACGCCGGCGCCGGGCACCTGCACCAACTTCAATCCGGCCTTTGTCAGCAATCCGGACAGCCTGGGCGGCCTGGTCAATGCGCGCGTGCGCAATGGCGAGATCGACCTGCTCAACAACGATCTGAAGACGCCGTATTCGGACCAGTATTCCATCGGCCTGCGCACGCGCGTGGGCGAGTGGAGCAACTCGGGCACGGTGTCGTATATCCACAGCAAGGACGGTTTGATCCTGACCCTGGGCAACCGC
This sequence comes from Xanthomonas sp. NCPPB 1068, assembly GCF_041479385.2. NCBI lineage: Bacteria > Pseudomonadati > Pseudomonadota > Gammaproteobacteria > Lysobacterales > Lysobacteraceae > Xanthomonas > Xanthomonas sp. NCPPB 1068. The sequence continues at coordinate 4,722,242 of NZ_CM192986.1, forward strand.
TATCCCAATGGCGATTTCTTCCAGAATGGCGGACAGCCGTGGACCCAGTCACCGGCGGGGTTCGGCAACCTGATCATCGGCAACAATGGTGTGGAGACCAAGACCACGCAGTTGCTGTTGTCCACCGACAAGGCCTACACCAAGGAAAGCGGCTGGGGCCTGACCGCGGCGTACACGTTCTCGCGCGCACGCGGCAATCGCGGCAACGACGAGCAGTACGGATTCGATGCGGCCACCATCGCCAGCTATCCGTTCCTGGACCTGAACTCGGTGCCGCGCCATCGCCTGGTGGTCACCGGCATCTACGACCTGTTCTGGGGCATCAGCGCCTCGGCCAAGCTGACCCTGGCCACGGTGCCGCCGCGTAACGAAGCGGTCTCCTTCGATCAGTACGGTGGCCCGCCGTCGGACAATATCCGCATCGTCTCGGTGGATGCGCCGGGCGGCAAGTTCCTGGCCGGTGGCGACATCTTCGGCACGCGGCAGCTGGATCTGTCGCTGTCCAAGGACATGCATGTCACCGATGCGCTCACCGTGCAGGTGCGCGGCGATCTGATCAATGCGCTGAACTTCCGCAACTACGATCAGTACGCCATCGACTGGGGCAACGGCGGGGTGTTCAGCCCGCGCGCCAGCATCAACCAGTACGGCGCGCTGTCCACGCCGCCGCGCACGCTGTTCCTGAGCGCGCGCATCATCTGGTAATTCGATAAGAAAACGCCAGCTCGGCCTGCGGCGCCAGCAACCGGCGATCGCCCGTGCTGGCAGCGCACATGGACGCACGCCGGCGCATCGCCAGCGTGTGCATTGCCTGTTGAACGCCGATGCGCTGCATCGGCCACGCGCCGCCAGTGTTCACCCGTCTCGACCCGTGCCTGAAGGAGCAGCCGCCCGTCACCGCAGACCTTTGTCGTTCTTGCAGCCATTGCGGCTGTTGTTGCCTGCCGTTCCGTGTTTCACCCCAAAAGCACCAACCCAACGCGCCAGTCACTCCACTGCGTCGCGCTTTACCCCTGGGAGGGGGAAAGTCATGAAGACCCACCGTACCGTCTCCACCCTGCCGGCGCGCAGCCTGTTGTGCTGCGCCCTGGCCGCTTCGTTGTTCGCCACCACCCCGGCCATGGCCCAGTCCAGCAACGCTACCTTGCGCGGCCAGGTCGCCTCCGCGCAGAGCGGCAGCGAAGTGGTCGTCACCAATGTCGCCACCGGCTCGGTGCGACGCGCACCGGTCAATGCGAACGGCAACTACACCATCGTCGGGCTGCAGCCGGGCACCTACAAGGTCGAATCCAACGGCATCAGCCGCACGGTGACCTTGTCGGTGGCCTCCAGTGCCACGGTGGATCTTGGCAACGACGCGCCTGCCGCGCCGGCAGGCGCTGCGACCACGCTGGACACGGTCACGGTCAGCGCGCCGATGATTCGCGATGTCAAGACGTCTGAGGTGGGTAACACCATTTCCGCGCGGCAGATCCAGCAGTTGCCGCAGGCCACGCGCAACTTCCTGGAGTTTGCCGACACCGTGCCGGGCATGGTGTTTCAGGTCGACGGCAACGGCAACACCAAGCTGCGCGGCGGTGCATCCAACGCCAGCGCCGGCAATCTGTACATCGATGGCGTCGGCCAGAAGAGCTACGTGCGCAGCGGCGGCGTTGCCGGCCAGAGCGATACGCAGGGCAACCCGTTCCCGCAGCTCGCCATCGGCGAGTACAAGGTGATCACCTCCAACTACAAGGCCGAATACGGCCAGATCAGTGGTGCGGCGATCACTGCGGCCACCAAGTCCGGCACCAACGAGTTGCACGGCGAGGTGTTCTACCGCTACACCGATCAGGACCTGCGCGACAAGCGGCCCGACGAAGAAGAAAACGGCAAGATCGATTCGCAGACCAAGGAATACGGGTTTGCGTTGGGCGGACCTATCATCCAGGACCGCATGCATTTCTTCGTCGCCTACGAAGGCAAGGAGAACGTGGCGCCCAAGAGCGTGCAGCCGAGCGCCGAGGCAGCCGCCTTCGTCAACCAGCTGCCGTCCAACCTGGCCAGCCAGTACGGCCCGGCCAACATGCCGTTCGAAGAAGACCTGTTCTTCGGCAAGATCGATTTCGAGCCCACCGACCGCGATCGCATCGAGCTGAGCACGATTTATCGCGATGAAACCCAGACCGCGAACGTGGGCGGCACCAACACGCTGGCGCAGGCCACCGACAAGATCAACAAGGACAAGCGCACCAACCTGCGTTGGCAGCACAGCGCCGACAACTGGTTCAACGAGGTCATCGTCGGCACCGAGAACTCGGAGAACAACCCCACCCCGCGCACGCTTGGCAACGGCATCGTCTACAAGTATTTCCAGCCACGCGCCGGCTCGGCCGATATCGATGAGCGCACCTTCCTGACCACCGGCTCGGCGGGCGGTCTCAATGCGCAGCGCAAGAGTCAGAAGGGCTGGTTCATCCAGAACGATCTGACCTTCACCAGCTTCCAGTGGCATGGCGAACACACCATCAAGATGGGCGTGAACTACAAGGACGTCGAGCTGACCTCGCAGGATGCGGCGGCGGTGAATCCGCAATTCAGCTATCGGGTCAACGGTGGCAGCGTGGAGGCTACGCCATATCGCGTCGACTTCGTGGCGCCCTACACCACGCCCGGCCAGCGCGCGACGGTGGTGTCGCCGTCCAAGCAGTACGGCATCTACCTGCAGGACGATTGGGCCGCCACCGACAAGCTGATGATCAACATCGGCGTGCGCTACGACTACGAAGACACACCGGCCTACACCGACTTCGTCACCTCGCAGCCCTTCGTGGACGCGTTGTACGCAAACGATGCGGAAAACCCGGGCCAGCCGTGGGCCAACCGCCTGCTGCCCAGCGGCATCAACGTGGCCGATTACATCAGCACCGGCAACAACCGCAAGAACTTCAAGGACGCCTGGGCGCCGCGCTTCGGCTTCTCGTATGACTTCTTCGGCGACGAAGCCGCCATCCTGCACGGTGGTGCGGCGCGCTCGTACGACCGCAACCTGTTCGAGCAGTTGGCACTGGAAACCAGTAAGGCGGCGTTGTCGCCGGTGGCGGTGTATTTCGAAAATCCCGCGACCCAACAGTGCTATCGCGCCGACCGCACCTGCGTTGCGTTCGACCCGCGCTATCTCAACGGCATCGATCAGCTCAATACCATTCCCGGTGTCAGCGGCAGCGCCGAGCTGTTCATGTTCAACAACAAGCTCAAGACGCCCTACAGCGACCAGTACAGCATCGGTATCACCAACCAGGTGGGCGAGTGGCTGACCGATGTCACCTTCCAGCGCATCCTCAGCTACGACGGCTTTGCGATGGGCTTGATCAACCGTTATCCAGATGGTTCGTACTTCCAGAACGGTAATGTGCCGTGGGGCGAACCGGTGCCGGGCTACCAGAACACCATCCTGGGCACCAATGGTCTGGAACAGCGCAACAGCCAGGTCCTGCTGTCGGCCGACAAGCCCTACACCAAAGAATCCGGTTGGGGCCTGACCTTGTCCTACACCCACACCAGCGCGCGCCAGAACCGCAACATCGATGAGCCATACGGCTTCGACAAGGCGACCATCCGTGGCTATCCATTTGTGAAGTCCGACGCGGTGGCCGCGCATCGCTTCGTGGCCTCTGGCTCGATCGATATCCCGTGGGGGGTGACATTGGGCGCCAAGTTGGTGCTGGCAACGCCCGAGCCGATCAACACGATTGCCTGCTTCGGCTTTACCGATCCCGATGGGGCGACCTGCCAGCAAGTGGGTGTCACGCCGCCGGGCAGCGGCAAGTTCCTGGTGGGCGGCGATATCTGGGGCTACCGCACGGTGGACTTCCAGGCCACCAAGGAGTTCACCGTGGTTGGCGACTTCAAGATGTCGGCACGCGTGAACCTGCTCAACGCGTTCAACTTCAAGAACTACAGTGCGTACGCCTACAACGGCTTCGGCAGCAATGGGCAGTTTGATCCGGACATCGCGATCAATACCAGCGGCGAAATCAACTATGTGCCGCGTAGCGTGGTGTTGGAACTCGGCGCCAAGTTCTGAGTGATCGTCATCGCCACACGCGTGCGGCTGCGCGTGTGGTCCTTCGCGACGGGGCCAACTGGCCCCGTTCGTGTGTCCGTCCCTAATGATCAGGAACGTGCAGACATGATTCCCGCTCCACTCCGCAACATCGTCATCGTCGGCGGCGGCACCGCCGGCTGGATGGCCGCTGCCGCCTTCGCGCGCGTGCTTGGCCCCACCTTCAACGTGCAGCTGATCGAATCCGAGCAGCTCGGCACCGTCGGTGTGGGCGAAGCCACCGTGCCGCATATCAAGGCCTTCAATAACCTGCTCGGTATCGACGAGGCCGAGTTCGTGCGGCAGACCCAGGGCAGTTTCAAACTCGGTATCGAGTTCGTCGATTGGCAACGCCCCGGCACTTCATACATCCATGGCTTCGGCACCCAGATCGGCCACCCGCTCGGGCTGCTGCCGTTCCACCAGTACTGGGTCAAGCAGCACGCGCGCGGCAAGGCGCAGCCGCTGGGCGCCTATACGCTCAACACCGTGGCCGCGGTGCGCGGCAAGTTCATGACCTCGGCCGGCGATGTGCCTGCCAATTCGCCGCTGGCCAATATCGCCTACGCGTATCACTTCGATGCCGCGCTATACGCGCGCTTCCTGCGCGGGTTTGCCGAGGCACGCGGCGTCACGCGTATCGAAGGCATGGTGGAGCAGGTGCAGCTGCATCCGGAATCGGGCAACGTGGTGGCGCTGCACCTGGCGTCGGGCCAGGTAATCGCCGGCGACCTGTTTATCGATTGCTCGGGCTTTCGCGGGCTGTTGATCGAAGACGCGCTGCACACCGGCTACCACGACTTCACCCACTGGCTGCCCTGCGATCGCGCGCTCGCGGTGCCCTGCGAAAAGGTCGGCCCACCTACACCGTACACGCGCTGCACCGCGCGCGCGGCCGGTTGGCAATGGCGCATTCCGCTGCAGCACCGCACCGGCAACGGCTATGTGTATTGCAGCGCACACATCAGCGACGACGAAGCCGCCGCCACCTTGCTGGCCAATCTGGATGGCAAGCCGCTGGCCGACCCACGCCCGCTGCGCTTTACCACCGGCCGGCGCAAGCAGTGCTGGAACCGCAACGTCGTCGCGCTGGGCCTGGCCAGCGGTTTTCTGGAGCCGCTGGAATCGACCAGCATCCATCTCATCCAGTCCGGCATTTCCAAGTTGCTGGAGCTGTTTCCGCGCGAGGGCATCAGCCCGGTGCTGGTGCAGCGCTACAGCGACCGGCTGGCATTCGAGTTCGACCGCATCCGCGATTTCCTGTTGCTGCACTACCACGCCACCGAGCGCGACGACAGCGCGTTCTGGCGGCATTGCCGCCAGATGCCGATCACCCCGGAGCTTCAGGCCACGCTGGACCTGTTCCTCGACAGCGGGCGGTTCTATCGCAATGCCGAGGAGATGTTTGCCGAGATCAGCTGGGTGCAGGTAATGGTCGGCCAAGGCATCGTGCCGACCGGCTATCACCCACTGGTGGACCAGGTCCCCGACCGCGACGCCGAAGGCTTCCTGGCCAGTGTGGCGCAGACCATCGCGCACTGCGTGGACGTGATGCCCACCCACCAGCAATTCATCGACCGCTTCTGCAAGGCGCCCGCGACACGCTGAGCGGAGCCCAGGCGATGGTGGCGAGGCAGGCACTCCTGCGGCGGGCAGGCGGGAGACCACCAGGCAGAGGCGGCGCTGCGCCTGCCGGGCAATCCAGCGGGCAAAAAAAAAAGGATCGGGCACAAGGCCCGATCCCTTCGAAAACCGGGACAAGCCCGGTGGACAATGAGTGGCACAGCTTCCGACTGACATCGGACGCCGGCATGTTAACGAGACTTTCACATTAAAGCAATGCTTTAATTTTCATGGCTTAACTCTTTGATTCTATTGGCTAGACGCTAGCAACAGCTGGGCGATCAGTCCTTGTGCTGCACCACCGCCGCACGGATCTCGGCCTGCATCGCAGCCGCCGCGGCGGCCGGATCGACCGCCAGGCGGATCGGCCGACCGACGACGATCGCGTCGGCGCCGTCGGTGAAGGCCTCGGCCACGCCCACGGTACGTTGCTGGTCATCGCCAACCGGGCCGCCGGGGCGGATGCCGGGGCAGACGATCGAGAATGCCGGGCCGGTGGCGCGCCGGATCGGGCCCGCTTCCTGGCCGGAGGCAATGACGCCATCGATGCCGGCGGCCTGGGCGGCCAGCGCGCGCTCCACCACCACCTCCACCGGCTCGCGGTCGATGCCCATCGCCGCCAGGTCCGGGCGGCCCATCGAGGTCAGCACGGTCACCGCCAGCAGGCGCATGTCGCCCTGGTTGGCTTCGGCGGCGGCTTGCAGCATGCCGGCATGCCAGCCGTGCACGGTGCAATAGCTCACCGGCCACTGCGCCAGGCGGCGGATGGTGCCGGCCACCGTGGCGGGGATGTCGAAGAACTTCAGGTCCACGAACACCCGCTTGTTGCGCTTGGCCAGCGCATCGAGCACATGGAAGTACTCGCCCGACGCCAGCAGCTCCATGCCGATCTTGTAGAAAGACACCGACTCGCCCAGGCGGTCCACCCAGGCGATCGCCTCGTCATGGCCGGGGACGTCCAGCGCAAAGATCAGCCGCTCGTGCGCGGCCAGGGCTAACGGGGGACGGTTCATCGGGCGATCTCCAATGCGGCGCGCTTGGCGTCGTGGCGTGCTTTCCAGGGTTGCGCATAATCGTTGTTGAACTGCGCCGGCTCCCAGCCGCCGTAGCTGGGGTTGGGCAGCATCCACCAGCGCTCGCCGAACCAGTCGTGGTACTGCTGCAGCAGCGCGCCACGCGCCTGCCCGGTGTTGGCGCTGACCTGCACGAAGTCGCCCAGCTGGTCACCGAACTGCATCAGCACGCGGTACGTCTGCCCGGCCAGCTGGCGGCGGCAATTCTTCTCGCTGCCGTTCTGCTCGCACCCGGGCACCACCGTGCCCAGGCCCAGGAACACGCTGTCGTCGGCCACCGGCAACCCCACGCTGCGCAGATTGGCCAGCGTGGCGTCCTTCAGGTGCACGGCGCGGTTGGAAATGTAGATCAGGGTGACGCCGCGGGCGTTGGCGGCCTTGGCGAAATCCACCACCCCCGGGATCGCGGTGGCCTTCTTCTCGGCCACCCACTGGTCCCAACTGAGCTCGTCGTATTCCTTGCCGTCGCGCAGCAGGCGTGCCTGGTAGGGCGAGTTATCCAGCACGGTCTCGTCCACATCCAGCACCACCGCCGGCTTCAGGCCGGTGGCAGCGTTGGCGCGCTCTTCCGGGACCAGCGCATCCCAGTTGGGCTGTTTGAGCGCGGTGTCGAGCTTGTCGGCGGCGGCGCGATAGGTCTGCTCGGCCACGGCGCGGTATTCCTCCGAGCGCTGCATCCACAGCACCGCGTTGAGGTTGTCGTCGCCGGCCGGCGCGGTGGTCGCCGACGTTGCGGCCTTGGTGACCGCGGCGCTGGCATCGGCATGGGCGGTTGCAGCGGCAGCCTGCGCAGGCTGGGCCGGTTGCGTGTCGCCGGGCTTGCAGGCGCTCAGGGCCAGCGCGGTGCAGGCGAGCAGGGACAACGGTGCGTAAAGCGAGGGGCGCATGGCATCCACCAGAACAGGAACGGCAATGAAGCGCGCAATTTTAGCGGGTTCGCGCCAGTCCGCTCGCGGTTGCCGCTGCCAGGAGGCGAGCCGTGCGCGCCACCCGTGCGACGCGGCTTGTAGGGCAGCCTGGCCGGACGGGGTTTCGGCACGATGCGCATGCGGATGCGGGCCTGCGCCTGTTCCTGCAGGCGCAGGCCTGTTTCGCCGCACCACGCAGACCGGCGCCATCCGGAGTTCGCTGCCGCCGCCGCGCATGTTCGCCGCATCGAAAGAACGCTGGCAGCAGATCGGCATATCCTTGTGCGCTGATTGCCCCGGAGTCACCGATGACCGAACTCTCGTCCCCGCCCGTTCTCGACACCGCCCAGGCCCGCGTGCTCGGCTGTCTGATCGAAAAGGAAGCGACCACCCCGGATGCGTATCCGCTCACCGTCAACGCCGCCCAGGTCGCCGCCAACCAGAAGACCGCGCGCGAGCCGGTATTGAACCTGCAGACCGGGGTGGTGCACCACGCGTTGCGCCAGCTGGAAACCCTGGGTCTGGTGCGCCAGCAGTTCTCTTCGCGTGCCGAGCGCTACGAACACCGCCTGGGCAATGTGCTGGACCTGACCCGCCAACAGGTGGCCCTGATCGGCCTGCTGCTGTTGCGCGGCCCACAGACGCTGGGCGAGCTGTTTGCGCGCAGCGAGCGGCTGGCGCGTTTCAACGATGCCGACGACGTGCGCCATCACCTGGACCGCTTGATCCAGCGCGGCCTGGCGGCGCAACTGCCCCGCGCCAGCGGCCAGCGCGAAGACCGCTACGCGCATCTGCTCAGCGGCGAGCTGGATATCGACGCCTTGCAGGCCGCCGCTGCGCGTGCCGCACCGAGCACACGCAGCGGCAGCGACACCAGCGAACTGGACGCGCGCGTGCAGACCCTGGAAGCCACGGTCGCCGAGCTGCAGGAGGCGCTGGCCGCGGTGCAGGCGCGGCTGGACGCGGCCGGCGCCTGATCCGATGGTCGGCAGCCGACAGCTGTGATATCGGCGCTGTGGCCGGTCTGCAGCGCTGCCGCCTCTCGCCTTGGGTCGAGGCCAAGGGCGGCTAACGAAACGCATCGTCATTGCCGGCGCTACACCCGCGCTTGGGCGCCGGGATCGGAGCACTGGCTCAGGTCGGCGTATCCACCTCGTCCCATTCGGCATCTTCGAAGTGCAGCAGCCAGTTGAGCGCGTAATGCCGCTCGTTACGCCACGCCCGGCATGCCGGCCGCGGGACACGCCGTGAACCCATCTAGAAACTCGATGGCGGCACCCATGCCGCGAACGGCCCGCAATCGGAGAGAACACCGCGACAGACCGCATGCTGGCTGCCTCGTTGCAAACTCTGCGAAACAACCAAATCGACTGGTCCTTGCCCGCTCGCCGTCGCGGGACCTTGCGCGGCATGGATGCCGCGCCAGGGCTTACAAGGATGTACTCGCAGCGTGTCCTGCGAGGGTGGGCGGGCAAGGGCCCCGCAGCCGAACCTGAGATCGGCTGCTCATGCATTGGACCGCATGAAGTCGTCTATCAGACGCCATCGCGCTTGCATCAGCGAATGAGCCGATATCGCTGGCCGCTCAGCCCGACCTACCGGCAGGCACAAGATCGATTGCGTAATACAGCACTGCAGGGGTGTCGGGACTCAATACCCGCAGGCCCTCGCGTTGCAAGCCCAATGCCTCCAGCGCGCGGATCGACGCGGCGTTGTCCGGCGACACGATTGCGCACAGCTGCATCAGTCCCAACACGTCGCGCGCATGCTCGAGCACCGCCCGCCCGGCCTCGGTCACATAGCCCTTGCCGCGGTGCGCGGGCAACAGCGCAAAACCGAGATGCGGTACCGGCAAGGGATCGCGGCACAACAGCCCCAACGTACCGATAAACGCGGCATCCTCACGCGTTTCCACTGCCCAGTGCGCGAACCCATACCGCGCATGGTGCGCCTGCGCCCATTCGCACAGATGCGCTCGCGCCTGCTCGCGGGTGCGGATGCCACGGTCGTTGATGCCGGCGATAAATCCGGGGTCGTTGACCAGCGCCAACATCGCATCGGCGTCGCGCTCGGGATCGAGCAGACGCAAGCGCAGACGCGGGGTTTCGATCACGACGGTCACGGCGCACTCCGGCATCGGGGGAAACCAGACTGCCGTGCGGCCGCGTCACTGGCAAGCGATGCAATGCGTGCTGCGGGTTGCGGTGCAACCGCGCACCACGCGTCAGTCGAACAAGGCCTGGATTGCGGCCAACCCCGCGCTGGCGCGCTCCTTCTTGCGCTCGGCATCGGCCACCGGGTCGGCACCGTCGCGCTGCAATTCCTCGGCCGGAATCTCGTCGAAGAAGCGGCTCGGCTTGAGCCGCACATGCTCGCCGAACTTGCGCGTCAATTTGCTGTGGCTCATCCACAACTGTTCCTTGGCGCGGGTGATACCCACATACAGCAAGCGGCGTTCTTCCTGCAGATTGCCTTCTTCAAGGCTCACTTCGTGCGGCAGCACACCGTCCTCGCAGCCGACGATGAACACGTAGCGGAATTCCAGCCCCTTGGACGCATGCATGGTCATCATGCGCACCTGGTTGCCGCCATCGTCCTTGTCGTTGCGCGACAGCAGCGCCAGCTGCGCGGCCAGATCGCTGGCACTCGCACCGCGCGGACCACCTTCGAACCACTCGGCCAGCTCGTCCAGATTGCGCTTGCGCCGCTGGAAGCCGGTCTCGTCCTTGGACTGGTTGCGCAGATCGTTGAGCAGGCCAGACTTGTCGGCCAGCATGCGTACCAGTTCCCCCGCTGGCAGCCTGGTCGAATGCTCGCGCATCTCACGCAGGATGTCGGTGAAGGCACTCAGGCCGTTGGCCGCACGCGGCGGCAGATGCTGCAACGCGCCCATCGACTCGGCCGCGCGCGACATCGGCACCGACTTGCCGCTGGCCAGTTCCGCCAGGCGCGCCAGCGAGGTGGCACCCACTTCGCGCTTGGGCGATTGCACCGCCCGCAAAAACGCCGCGTCATCGTCGGGGTTGACGATCAGGCGCAGCCACGACAGCAGGTCCTTGACCTCCTGTCGCTCCAGAAATGCGGTCCCACCCGTCAGGTGGTACGGCACGCGCAGCAGCTGCAAGGCTTTTTCCAGCGGCCGCGATTGGAAATTGCCACGGAACAGGATGCAGAAATCGCTCCACGGCACCTGCTTGGCCGTGCCCAGGAACGAAATCTCGGCCGCGACCTTTTCCGCTTCGTGCTCGCTGTCGCGGCACTCCCACACGCGGATGCGCTCGCCGTCGGCCTGGTCGCTCCACAATGTCTTCAAGTGCTCGTGCGGGTTATGCGCGATCAACGCATTGGCCGCGCGCAGCACGCGGTTGGAGCAACGGTAGTTCTGCTCCAGCTTGATGATTTCCAGCGCCGGATAGTCGCGCGCCATCTGCTGCAGGTTTTCCGGGTTGGCGCCGCGCCAGGCGTAGATGCTCTGGTCGTCGTCGCCCACGCAGGTGAAGTTGCCGCGCGGCCCGGCCAGCATCTTGAGCAGCCGGTACTGCGCATCGTTGGTGTCCTGGCACTCGTCCACCAGCAGGTAGCCGATGCGCTCGCGCCAGCCCAGCACGATCTCTTCGTTGGCTTCCAGGATCTGCACCGGCAGGCGGATCAGGTCATCGAAATCCACCGCATTGAAGGTGGTCAGCCGCGCCTGGTAGCGCTCATACAAGCTGGCGGCTTCTTTCTCGCGGTTGCTGCGCGCCGCTGCCATCGCCTGTTCCGGCGACAGGCCGGCATTCTTGGCGCGCGAGATCAGGTTCTTGGCATCTTCGATCGCATCGGGCTTGGCGCCATGCATCAGGTCCTTGATCTGGGCGGCGGCATCGTCCGAATCGAAGATCGAAAAGCCGCGCTTCAACCCGGCCGCCGCATGCTCGATCTGCAGGAACTTCAGCCCCAGCGCATGGAAGGTACAGATGGTCAGCCCATCGGCGCCATCGCCGCGGATGCGTTTGGCCACACGCTCGCGCATTTCCTTGGCCGACTTGTTGGTGAAGGTGATCGCCGCGATACGCTTGGCCGGATAGCGGCCGGTGGCGATCAGGTGGGCGATCTTCTCCACGATCACGCGCGTCTTGCCGCTGCCGGCACCGGCCAGCACCAACAAGGGACCTTCGCAGTGCAACACTGCAGCGCTTTGCGGGGGATTGAGACCGTGCATAGGAGCTTCCGACAGAGCGCGCCATTGTACCGGGGCGGCCTGCCGCTGGCCGGCGCGACGGGTTCATCTGGTCAGGCAGGCGCGTGTTCGCGCTGGGCCAGCGATGCGGGCCGCGCAGCGCGGCGTTGAAGCTGGGCAGCGCGCAGGCCCCGGCATGGCCATCTGGCAGCACGCGCCCCGCAATCAGCCGCCCGGCCCGGTAAAATCGACCGATGGCCAAGCTCTACTTCTACTATTCGGCGATGAATGCCGGCAAGACCACCACCTTGCTGCAGTCGGCGCACAACTACCGCGAGCGCGGCATGCGCACGCTGATCCTCACCCCCAAGCTCGACCACCGCGCCGGCAGCGGCGTGGTCGCCTCGCGGATCGGCCTGCGCGCGGACGGGCGTATCTTCGAGCGCGACACCGAGTTGCAACAGCTGGTCGAACGCGACATCCACAACGATGGCGCGTTGCACTGCGTGCTGGTGGACGAAGCGCAATTCCTCAGCCGGGCACAGGTCTGGCAACTGAGCGAAGTGGTCGACCGCCTGCGCATCCCGGTGCTGTGCTACGGCCTGCGCACCGACTTTCGCGGCGAGCTGTTCGAAGGCAGCCAGTTCCTGCTGGCCTGGGCCGACGAACTGGAAGAGATCAAGACCATCTGCCATAGCGGCAGCAAGGCCACCATGACCGTGCGCGTGGATGCGCAAGGGCATGCCGTGCAGGATGGCCCGCAGGTGGAGATCGGCGGCAACGAGCGCTATGTGTCGGTCAGCCGCGCCGAGTTCAAGAAGATCATGCGCGGCGAAGGCCGCATCGACCCGCTGCAGATCGCCCTGCCGCTGCCGTCTGCGTAGACGTAGGCGAGGGCTGACCTCGACGCTTCGGCCCTCCTTCGCAGGATCGACGCCGGAGTGGCAACAGCGATCGATTCCAGCGCATGCAACGCCCTCACTGTGCCGCCCACGCAACCAGCGCGTCACAGCCGCTTGCGAGCAGCTGTGACGTTGTGCGACAGCCCAGCCCAAACGGCCCTCTGATTCAGCGTCGCCGCTGGCGACACGCAGGTTGCTCGGCAAGGATCCACTGGTGGATCCATGCACGGTCGACACCATCCGTCCTGGTCGACCTATACGTTCCCTCTGCACCGCTAGACCTGTTCGGGCATGGGGCCGTTGCGGCATCGTCCACGCCCGCCGACAGGCGTATTGTTGGGCGCGTGACGCCGCACCGTTGCGCACAACCAGGCCCATCCGCAGTCCTGTAGACTGCGCTCCATCCACTGTCGGGAGGCACCCATGGATTCGCTTCCTGCCGAGTTACGCGCCGATATCGCGCGGGTGGGCCGGCTATCGTCGGTTCCCGATGTTCTGAGCATCCTGACGCGGCTGACCGGCATGGGGTTTGCTGCCGTGGCGCGGGTGACCGAAGCGCGCTGGATCACCTGCCAGGTGCGCGACGACCTGTCCTTCGGCCTGCTGCCCGGCGACGAGCTACCGCTGGCGACCACCTTCTGCGACAGCGTGCGGGTCAAGGGCAATGCCGTGTGGTTCGGGCATGCCTCGGACGACCCGGTCTACCGCGACCACCCGTCGCCGCGGCTGTATGGCTTTGAAAGCTATGTCTCGGTGCCGATCCGCTTCGACGATGGCAGCGTGTTCGGCACCTTGTGTGCACTGGATCCGCTGCCACGCGCGATGGACCAGCAACTGGTCGAGAAGGTCGAATTGCTCGCGCAACTGCTGGCCGCGCAGATCCAGGCCGAACAGCGCGCCGAAGAAAGCGCACAGGAATCGCGCCGCGCACGCAGCGAACTGGGCCGCGCCGGCGCCTCGGCACGATTGCGCGAAGAGTTCATCGGCATTCTCGGCCACGACCTGCGCAACCCGCTGCAATCCATGCACGCGGTGGTGGACATGCTGTCCATCGACCAGCTCAGCCAGCGCCAGGGCGGGGCCATCCGCTCGATGCAGCGCAGCCTGCAGCGCATGGAAGAACTGATCGATTTCGCCTGTGATTTTGCCCGCGGCATCGAACGCGACTGGCTGCAGCTGGACTACGGCAACGGCAGCGACCTGCTCGACGCACTGTCGCAGGTCGTGGATGAAACCCGCGCCGCGTATCCCAACCAGGTGCTGTCCACGCATGTGGCGATCGACGAGCCGGTGCATGGCGACGCGGTGCGCCTGGCGCAGATGTTCGGCAGCATGATGATCAACGCGGTGGTGCAAGGTCAGCAGAGTTCGCTGATCAAGGCGGTCGCCGTCACCGAGCAGGGCCGGCTCCGCATCGAGGTCTGCAACCTCGATGGCATCGACCCGCGCCGGCTGGATGTCCTGCATGCCTCCACCCATGTGCACAGCGCCGGCCGGCCAGCGCCGGAAGTGGACCTGGGCCTGCATATGGCCGCGCAGATTGCGCAGGCGCATCAGGGCGAGCTGCGCATCACCAGCGGCAAGAACGGCACCTGCTTCCGCGTGGAGCTGTCCTGCGCCCGCCCACGCGCACGCATGCAGCTGGTCAAGGGCACGACGTCGGCCTGAGCTTGCCGGCCGACAACTGCGCTTGCTCGCAGCGTGATCCAACCCGCGTGCCGAGCAACCCACCTCGCTCATCTGCCAGCCGCGCCCAGCAGCGGTAGGCGCATGACCGGTGCCGCATGCATGCGATGCACGCGATGCACGCCATCCCTGCCACGCACATAGGCGCACGTGCGTCGCCGATGGCTGCGCCGGCAACCGGTGCAGTGCATACCTGTTCGGGCGAGCTGTCATGGTCACGGCGCGGCTGACCGCACCCGTAAAGGTGCGGGCCTGCGCAGCCCGAGGATCAGCGACGACATGCCGGCAGCGGCACCCCGCCAGCCAGGCATGCCGTGCATGCCGGCCCTGGCAGCGCCGGCATGCACGACGCGTTGCACACGCTCAGTAGAGTTTGCGCTCGCTCGCCGGCGGCGGCGTCCATTGGTAAAGCCAGGTTTCGGTGAGCGGCTTGCCGTTGGCGCGCAGGTACAGGCGGATATCGATCTGCTGGGTACCTTCGTCCGGCGGCACCAGATCGAACATCGCCCGATAGCCCTTGAGCTCATGCAGCGGCCGCGCCGACACGATCTCGGTGGTGCCGCGCGACACCTGGATCACCGCCTCGACCTTGGTCTTGGCGTCCTTGACCAGGCCAGGCAACTCGCCACCGGCGAAGTCCACCGCAAACCGCCACGAGAAATGACCGCGCTTCTGCCCGACAACGCCGCCCAGACCGGTGCGCGTCGCCACGCAGTGCGCCAACGGCGAACTGGCCGGCGGCTGCGCGCCCCAATACAACCGGTAGCCCATCAGCAGTTCCTGCCCTGGCTGCGGCTTGGCCTGCGGGTTCCAGAACGCCACGATATTGTCGAAGGTCTCATCCACGGTCGGGATCTCGACCAGTTGCACCGAGCCCTTACCCCAACCGCTCTTGGGCTCCACCCACAGACAAGGGCGCTTCTCGTAAAACACCCCGTCGTCCTGGTAATGGTCGAAATTGCGGTCGCGCTGCAGCAGCCCGAACCCGCGCGGGTTCTCGTCGACAAACATGTTGAAGCGCAGCTGCGGCGGGTTGCACAACGGGCGCCAGATCCATTCGCCGCCACCGGTCCACATTGCCAGGCCATCGGTATCGTGGATTTCCGGGCGCCAGTCCCAGTCCATGCGGTTATCGTTTTCGCCAACCTGGTACATGCTGGTGCACGGGCCGATCCCCAGCCGCTCGATCGCCTTGCGCGGGTACAGCGCACTGTCGATGTCCATCACCAACACCTCGCCATTGGTGATGGCAAAGCGGTAGGCACCGGCGACGCTGGGCGAGTCCAGCAGGCCGTAGACCACCACCGTGTTCGAATCGTCGGCGGGCTGCTCGAGGTAGTAGGCAATGAAGTCCGGAAACTCCTCCGGGCCACCGGTGCCGGTGTCGATGGCCAACCCACGCGCCGACTGCCCGTACTGGCCTTCCTTGCCCACCGCGCGGAAATAGCTCGCCCCCAGAAACGCCGAAAAATCGCGGTCGGTGTCCTTGCGGGTATTGAGCCGGAAGCCGGCAAAGCCCAGATCCTTGGGCAATTGCTTGCCGCCCAGCCCGCTGCTGCCGTAATCGAACGCAGCCGGGTCATAGGCCAACTGCTGCGCCTTGCCATCGACGATGTCGTAGATGTGCACCGGGGTGTGGAAGTACAACCCCAGGTGGAAGAACTTCGCCTGGAACTTGCCGTTGCCATCGGCCCATAGCGCGTGGTCCTGACGGTAGCGGATCGACTGGTACTGATCCCAGTTCAATGCTTCCAGCGGGCCTGGCAGGATCTGCTTGTGACTCTTGTACGGCGCGGCGGCCAGCGCACGTGCCTGCCCCTTGAGCCAGGCATAGTCGAACGGCTGCGGCTGACCCAACCGACGCAACCCCACGGCCTTGGCAGCCAATGCCCACTGCGGCACTGCCGGTAAACCGAGCGCAGCCAGGGCGGCAGCAGCATTCTTCAGGAAATGGCGTCGTTGCATGCGCATCGATCTGGTCAGGGAATGGGCGACATCATAGCCACAGCCTGACGTGGACGCGCGTACCGGACTCAACGCGCTGCGGCATCCGCTACACAGGCGTGCTCCAGCGCCAGTTCCTTCGCCTTGCCGCACAGGAACTGTCGCTGTGCCTGCTCCTCGTCCGGCCCGGTGTATTGCAGCAAGGTCCACTGCTCCATGGCCTGCATTTGCGCGCCCGGCGCCAGCTGGCGGTAAGGCGCATGCACTTCCATTTCCAGCAGGCCATCTGCTACATGCCGGGCTGGCGCATCCATGTACAACTCCACCTGCCCCTGCTCGGGATGGATGGCCGCCCGTTGCTCATGCGCAAAGCGAATGACCAGCACCTGCGCACCGGCAAAACCCGCCATCCAGCCTGCCGATGGCTGCAGCAGCAGCTTGCCACGCTGGATCAGCCCGTCTTCGCGCGCGTCCGCGCGCAGAGCAAGAAGGCCGGCGCGGTGCCGGTAGGCCGGCGGTACGGTACCCGCCTCACTCGGCGGCTGCACGCGGATATCGGCAGCCGCTGCCACCGGCACGAACACACGGGTGCTTGCTGCAACGCGCGTGTTGAACCATAGATCCCAGGCAACCGCCTGCTTGCGGATATTGCGTGCAGCAGCATGCACCTCAACCGTGTCCGCCCGTGTGCTGGACAGCGCGATGCGCTTGGTCAGCTGCACCCCCGTCACCGGACTGGGCACGCCTTCCAACGTCAGCTGGCCCGCATCACGCGCGGCCACACGCGTGGTGGCCAATGACAGATACGGATCAGGCGGCCATACCGCTGCCGCGGCCTTGCGCTCGGGGTTGACCTGCTGGTGCAGCCACCACTGGCTCTGCGGCCCCACCCATACGTCGTGGCCCAGATACGGAACATCCCCCGACCGCGCCGACACTTCAGCCACGGGTGAGCGGTCCACGGCGCGACCGATCTTCAACACACTGGGCTGCACGCGCAGCTGAAACGACAGGATGCGTCCGCCAAAGGACGGCGTTGCACTCAGCTGCACTACATCGTTGCTCAGCTGGATGCGCTGCGCGGCAGCTGCCTGTTCTTTTGCGGGCTCATCGGCATGTGCGCCACTGACGCACAGCACCGCCAACGCAGTGACAACAACCTGCGATAGGCGCAGAGACGGTGAGGTAGGCATGCAGCACTTCCAGATGCAGGACGCAGGGATTGTGGCGCGGTGTCACGCTGGAAACTAGCGGCACGGTGTTGGCCGCTATAGAGCGGTGACGCAATGCTCCCTGCTCAGCCGTTGAGTCCTCATGACATGGCGCCGCGGCTGTGGAAAGCCCGGACGCGCTGGAAGCGATCTTCCGCGACACTGTGCGCGGATTGGATACCGGCGAGCTGAAAAACTCCAGGCTTTCTCGCACGATTCGCGGTAACGGGCTTGCTTTAGTCGCCCGCAATACCCGCGCCTTGCTTATCGCTGACAGCTCCCACACCACACAGTGGCGCGTTGCCCGATGGTGGCATGTTTCAACGCACGCCCGCACTGCTTGCAGGGCTCGCCTTCGCGCCCGTACACCGTCAATTCCTGCTCGAAATAGCCGGGTGCACCATCGGGACTGATAAAGTCCCGTAGCGTGGTCCCGCCGCGCTTGATCGCGTAGTCGAGAATCTCCTTTACGGCGGCAACCAGGACGCGATACCGGTCAAGCGAGACCTTTCCGGCTTCACGCAATGGACTGATGCCTGCACGATGCAGGCTCTCGGCCGCATAAATATTGCCGACGCCAACCACAACCGCCTGATCCATCAAGAATGTCTTGACCGCCGCGCGACGACCTCGCGAGAGCGCATAGAGATAATCGGCAGTAAATGCCTCCGACAATGGCTCAGGACCGAGTGCGGCAAGCAATTCATGCGTTTGTGCATCGGTTTGCCACAACAGACAACCAAACCGACGCGGGTCGTTGAACCGCAAGACGCGCCCATTCTGCAGGCTGATATCCACATGATCGTGCGCGCGCGGCAGGGTATCGCCTGGCAACACACGCAGGCTCCCCGACATGCCAAGATGCAGCAACGCGCTGCCACCTGCATCGGTATCCACCAGCAGATATTTCGCACGTCGCCGTACCTGCGTGATGGTGGCTCCAGGCAACAGGCGCTCGATCTGCTCGGCAATCGGCCACCGCAAATCCGGACGACGCAGGATCACGCCATGGATGCGTTGCCCAACCAGGTGTGGCGCAAGCCCACGCATGGTCGTTTCGACTTCGGGCAGCTCAGGCATCGAGGTTTCCAGATCAATCGGTCAGGCACCGGCAGACATCGATATGGAGTCCTGACTGCCGAAAAGCAATCAAGTGCAAACATGCGCTGCGTTGATCCAGGCGCGATTACCGATGTCGCATAACGCCGCCTTCAACATCAGCCCGTTGGAGTGCCCACGGAGGCGGCTGTCGCTGTTTTAGCGGAAATAGCCCCACCGGGCGAAGCATCGTAGATGCGTATCAGCGTGCTGCAATTGCCGCTGTCTGAGAGGCGGCCTGGCCGAAGAGGCGGCATGCCGCGGTATGCGCGGAGCAGGCGATGCGCAGGCAATCAGGCACCGTTGGACGTTGCGGGCGGCGTCGACTTGATGGCTCACATACCGCAGCCGCCGCAGTGCGCTACAAACTCAGGCTGTGCCCAATATCCGGGCAAAAAGAAACCCTCAGTCCTGTTGGACTGAGGGTTTCGGGTAAAGCCCCTGGCGATGACCTACTCTCGCATGGCTTGAGCCACACTACCATCGGCGCAGCTGCGTTTCACTTCCGAGTTCGGGATGGGATCGGGTGGTTCCACAGCGCTAATTTCACCAGGGAGACGGTTGGAGCGTCGCCATCCAAGAAACGGATTAAGGCGCCCAGTCTCGCATAGTTAACTTGTGACGTAGCTTGCATTTGATGATCTACCAACGTTCGTTGGGACCAAGGCAACTTGAGGTTATATGGTCAAGCCGCACGGATCATTAGTATCAGTTAGCTCAATACATTGCTGTACTTACACACCTGACCTATCAACCACGTAGTCTACATGGTTCCTTTAGGGGGCTTGTGCCCCGGGAAGTCTCATCTTGAGGCGCGCTTCCCGCTTAGATGCTTTCAGCGGTTATCGCTTCCGAACATAGCTACCCGGCAATGCCACTGGCGTGACAACCGGAACACCAGAGGTTCGTCCACTCCGGTCCTCTCGTACTAGGAGCAGCCCCTCTCAAACTTCCAACGCCCATGGCAGATAGGGACCGAACTGTCTCACGACGTTCTGAACCCAGCTCGCGTACCACTTTAAATGGCGAACAGCCATACCCTTGGGACCGACTACAGCCCCAGGATGTGATGAGCCGACATCGAGGTGCCAAACACCGCCGTCGATATGAACTCTTGGGCGGTATCAGCCTGTTATCCCCGGAGTACCTTTTATCCGTTGAGCGATGGCCCTTCCATACAGAACCACCGGATCACTAAGACCTACTTTCGTACCTGCTTGATCCGTCGATCTTGCAGTCAAGCACGCTTATGCCTTTGCACACAGTGCGCGATGTCCGACCGCGCTGAGCGTACCTTCGTGCTCCTCCGTTACTCTTTAGGAGGAGACCGCCCCAGTCAAACTACCCACCATACACGGTCCCTGATCCGGATAACGGACCTAGGTTAGAACGTCAAGCACGACAGGGTGGTATTTCAAGGATGGCTCCACTGCAGCTAGCGCCACAGTTTCATAGCCTCCCACCTATCCTACACAGACGAACTCAACGTTCAGTGTAAAGCTATAGTAAAGGTTCACGGGGTCTTTCCGTCTTGCCACGGGAACGCTGCATCTTCACAGCGATTTCAATTTCACTGAGTCTCGGGTGGAGACAGCGCCGCTGTCGTTACGCCATTCGTGCAGGTCGGAACTTACCCGACAAGGAATTTCGCTACCTTAGGACCGTTATAGTTACGGCCGCCGTTTACTGGGGCTTCGATCAAGAGCTTCGCCTTGCGGCTGACCCCATCAATTAACCTTCCAGCACCGGGCAGGCGTCACACCCTATACGTCCACTTTCGTGTTTGCAGAGTGCTGTGTTTTTGATAAACAGTCGCAGCGGCCTGGTTTCTGCGACCCTCTTCAGCTATAGCTCGCATGAGCCACCAAAAAGGGTGCACCTTCTCCCGAAGTTACGGTGCCATGTTGCCTAGTTCCTTCACCCGAGTTCTCTCAAGCGCCTGAGAATTCTCATCCTACCCACCTGTGTCGGTTTACGGTACGGTCTTCGTGAGCTGAAGCTTAGGAGCTTTTCCTGGAAGCGTGGTATCAGTGACTTCGCCATAAAGGCTCGTCTCGGTGCTCGGTCTTAAAGAATCCCGGATTTGCCAAAGATTCAAACCTACCGCCTTTCCCCGGGACAACCAACGCCCGGTACACCTAACCTTCTCCGTCCCTCCATCGCACTCACGCGAGGTGCAGGAATATTAACCTGCTTCCCATCGACTACGGCTTTCGCCCTCGCCTTAGGGACCGACTAACCCTGCGTCGATTAACGTTGCGCAAGGAAACCTTGGGCTTTCGGCGTGCGGGCTTTTCACCCGCATTATCGTTACTCATGTCAGCATTCGCACTTCCGATACCTCCAGCAGACTTCTCAATCCACCTTCGCAGGCTTACGGAACGCTCCTCTACCGCGCATAAAACAAGTTTTATGCACCCCAAGCTTCGGTTCACTGCTTAGCCCCGTTAAATCTTCCGCGCAGACCGACTCGACCAGTGAGCTATTACGCTTTCTTTAAAGGGTGGCTGCTTCTAAGCCAACCTCCTGGCTGTCTATGCCTTTCCACATCGTTTTCCACTTAGCAGTGAATTTGGGACCTTAGCTGTGGGTCTGGGTTGTTTCCCTTTTCACGACGGACGTTAGCACCCGCCGTGTGTCTCCCATACAGTCCGTCTCGGTATTCGGAGTTTGCAATGGTTTGGTAAGTCGCGATGACCCCCTAGCCATAACAGTGCTCTACCCCCGAGAGGATACATATGAGGCGCTACCTAAATAGCTTTCGAGGAGAACCAGCTATCTCCGGGTTCGATTAGCTTTTCACTCCTAATCACAGCTCATCCCCGTCTTTTGCAACAGACGTGGGTTCGGGCCTCCAGTACCTGTTACGGCACCTTCACCCTGGCCATGACTAGATCACCCGGTTTCGGGTCTACTGCCCGCGACTATGCGCCCTTATCAGACTCGGTTTCCCTTCGCCTCCCCTATACGGTTAAGCTTGCCACGAACAGTAAGTCGCTGACCCATTATACAAAAGGTACGCAGTCACTCTTGCGAGCTCCTACTGCTTGTACGCACACGGTTTCAGGATCTATTTCACTCCCCTCTCCGGGGTTCTTTTCGCCTTTCCCTCACGGTACTGGTTCACTATCGGTCGGTCAGGAGTATTTAGCCTTGGAGGATGGTCCCCCCATATTCAGACAGGGTTTCACGTGCCCCGCCCTACTCGTCTTCACTGGAGTGGCCCTTTTAAATACAGGGCTATCACCTTCTATGGCCAATCTTTCCAGATTGTTTTTCTAAAGCCATTCCAGCTTAAGGGCTGTTCCCCGTTCGCTCGTCACTACTCAGGGAATCTCGGTTGATTTCTTTTCCTCCGGTTACTTAGATATTTCAGTTTACCGGGTTCGCTTCCAGCAGCTATGAATTCACTGCAGGATACTGCCGAAGCAGTGGGTTTCCCCATTCGGATATTGCCGGATCAAAGCTTGTTGCCAGCTCCCCGACACTTTTCGCAGGCTACCACGTCCTTCATCGCCTCTGACCGCCTAGGCATCCACCGTGTGCGCTTATTCGCTTGACCATATAACCCCAAGTTGCCTCGGAGTTACATTTACGTGTTGTGTGGGGTACAAAGCCACCAACGCGAACATACGACTCAATTATTTAGGGACTCGAAGTCCCCGCCTTAGCCTCAACGACACGTTTAGATAGATATCTCAAACGCTCGCTACGTCACAAGTTATAAAAGAACATGTATCAGCCTCAACGCTGATCCATATAAATTCTTAAGTGTGCACTACATTCAGAGTGGTGGGTCTGGGTAGACTCGAACTACCGACCTCACCCTTATCAGGGGTGCGCTCTAACCACCTGAGCTACAGACCCGAAGTCTTTTCACTCAATATGGTGGAGCCTGTCGGGATCGAACCGACGACCCCCTGCTTGCAAAGCAGGTGCTCTCCCAGCTGAGCTAAGGCCCCAAAAGGGACTTCGCATACCGACCTGTGCCGGTATGAATCTCTGAATGCAGGTAATTTGTGAGGACGCCCGACAGGAACAATGACGTCATGCTCAAAAGGAGGTGATCCAGCCGCACCTTCCGATACGGCTACCTTGTTACGACTTCACCCCAGTCATCGGCCACACCGTGGCAAGCGCCCTCCCGAAGGTTAAGCTACCTGCTTCTGGTGCAACAAACTCCCATGGTGTGACGGGCGGTGTGTACAAGGCCCGGGAACGTATTCACCGCAGCAATGCTGATCTGCGATTACTAGCGATTCCGACTTCATGGAGTCGAGTTGCAGACTCCAATCCGGACTGAGATAGGGTTTCTGGGATTGGCTTACCCTCGCGGGTTTGCAGCCCTCTGTCCCTACCATTGTAGTACGTGTGTAGCCCTGGTCGTAAGGGCCATGATGACTTGACGTCATCCCCACCTTCCTCCGGTTTGTCACCGGCGGTCTCCTTAGAGTTCCCACCATTACGTGCTGGCAACTAAGGACAAGGGTTGCGCTCGTTGCGGGACTTAACCCAACATCTCACGACACGAGCTGACGACAGCCATGCAGCACCTGTCTCACGGTTCCCGAAGGCACCAATCCATCTCTGGAAAGTTCCGTGGATGTCAAGACCAGGTAAGGTTCTTCGCGTTGCATCGAATTAAACCACATACTCCACCGCTTGTGCGGGCCCCCGTCAATTCCTTTGAGTTTCAGTCTTGCGACCGTACTCCCCAGGCGGCGAACTTAACGCGTTAGCTTCGATACTGCGTGCCAAATTGCACCCAACATCCAGTTCGCATCGTTTAGGGCGTGGACTACCAGGGTATCTAATCCTGTTTGCTCCCCACGCTTTCGTGCCTCAGTGTCAGTGTTGGTCCAGGTAGCCGCCTTCGCCACGGATGTTCCTCCCGATCTCTACGCATTTCACTGCTACACCGGGAATTCCGCTACCCTCTACCACACTCTAGTGACCCAGTATCCACTGCAATTCCCAGGTTGAGCCCAGGGCTTTCACAACAGACTTAAACCACCACCTACGCACGCTTTACGCCCAGTAATTCCGAGTAACGCTTGCACCCTTCGTATTACCGCGGCTGCTGGCACGAAGTTAGCCGGTGCTTATTCTTTGGGTACCGTCAGAACAATCGGGTATTAACCGACTGCTTTTCTTTCCCAACAAAAGGGCTTTACAACCCGAAGGCCTTCTTCACCCACGCGGCATGGCTGGATCAGGCTTGCGCCCATTGTCCAATATTCCCCACTGCTGCCTCCCGTAGGAGTCTGGACCGTGTCTCAGTTCCAGTGTGGCTGATCATCCTCTCAGACCAGCTACGGATCGTCGCCTTGGTGGGCCTTTACCCCGCCAACTAGCTAATCCGACATCGGCTCATTCAATCGCGCGAAGCCCGAAGGTCCTCCGCTTTCACCCGTAGGTCGTATGCGGTATTAGCGTAAGTTTCCCTACGTTATCCCCCACGAAAGAGTAGATTCCGATGTATTCCTCACCCGTCCGCCACTCGCCACCCGTAAGAGCAAGCTCTTACTGTGCTGCCGTTCGACTTGCATGTGTTAGGCCTGCCGCCAGCGTTCACTCTGAGCCAGGATCAAACTCTTCACTTAAAATTACATGTCCGAAGACAAATACTTTAGCTGCAGAAGTTCAACCACTGACAACTTATCGCTTGCAAAGCAATTAATATGTTGCTTTTTGATTAAACGTCTGCAAGATGGACAATCATCCTTCCTGCAGGCGTCCGCACAAATTACCTGCGCACACTGTCAAAGAACATTGGGAAGTGGCCTCAGCGCCGTTCCCGTCAGCTTCGTCGTTTCCGTCGAAGCGAGCCGCCCATTATAGCGGACTTTTTCTTGCCGTCAACACCTCATTTCGAAGTGGTTGACGCTGCTTCGTTTCGACCCGAAGGTTTTCTGCGAAGCGAGCCGACCATATTAGCAGGCTTTTCATCCTCGTCAACCCCTCGTGAAGAGGAAGTTGCCGCCGCTGCACTTCAATTCGCCGTAGCGTCTTTCCGTGTAGCGAGCCGCCCATCATAGCCGGCTTTTTCGTTTCGTCAACACCTTGTGATGTTTCCGATTCGCCTCGTTCGTTGGTGCGGTGCTTGGAGAAGCGCCGCCGTCGTGAGCGAGGACGCGCATCTTATCGAGCCTGCGCAGAAGTGCAAGCACTTTTTTGACACAGGCATGACATCGAGCGCTTTTCGGCGGCCTGGCTACTGCCCTGCGGCCTGATTCTTTCCGCATGGAATGACGCAGACCGATTCCGCTTGTTGATGCTCTCAGTGAGAATGCTCGCCTTAGTCAGGAGCCCCGCCATGCCGCCAGCCCGCAGCCTGTTCCGCGATCTGTCGCTGCCTGCGCTTGCCGCGGGATTTGTCACCGTGTTGGTGGGGTTTGCCAGCTCTGCGGTAATCGTGTTCGAGGCGGCGCGGCATCTGGGGGCCGACCAGGCGCAGATCGCATCGTGGATGTGGGCGCTCGGGATCGGCATGGGCGTGACCTGCATCGGCTTGTCGCTGCGGTATCGGGTGCCGGTGGTGACGGCGTGGTCCACGCCCGGCGCGGCGATGCTGATCGGCAGCGCGGCGGGTGTGCCGTTGCGCGAGGCGATCGGAGCCTTCGTGGTGGCAGCGGTCCTGGGAGTGGTGGCCGGGTTCTCGGGGATGTTCGAGCGTGCGATCAAGCGCATTCCCATCGCGTTGGCGTCGGGCATGCTGGCCGGGGTGCTGCTGCGCTTTGGCCTGGATCTATTCGTGGCCATGCAGCACCAGCGGGTGCTGGCGCTGGCGATGCTGGCGACCTATCTGGTGGGACGGCGCTGGTTTGCGCGCTATGCCGTGATTGCCACCTTGTTGGTCGGCGTCGGCATTGCCGCCGGCGGTGGGTTGCTGCACCTCGAAGCGGTGCGGCTGGAACTGGCAAGGCCGGTACTGGTGGTGCCGTCGTTGTCCTGGGCGGCGCTGTTCGGGCTGGCGATCCCGCTGTGGGTGGTCACCATGGCCTCGCAGAACGTACCCGGGGTGGCGGTGATCCGGGCGTCTGGCTACACGGTGCCTATCTCGCCGACGATCGGCTGGATCGGCGTGGTCAACAGCGTGCTGGCGCCGCTTGGTGGATATGCGTTGAATCTTGCGGCGATCACTGCCGCGATCTGCATGGGCCGCGAGGCGCATGAGGACCCGGCCCGTCGTTACACCGCAGCGGTGAGTGCAGGCGTGTTCTATGTGGTGATCGGGTTGTTCGGGGCGACCGTGGCCGCCGTGTTTGCGGCCTTTCCGCGCGAGCTGGTGATGGCCATCGCCGGGATCGCGCTGTTGGGCACGATCGGCAACAGCCTGGCGGCGGCGCTGCGCGAAGACAGCGAGCGCGAGGCGGCGTTGATCACGTTTCTGGTGACCGCGTCCGGGCTGACCCTGGGCGGGATCGGTGCTTCGTTCTGGGGACTGGTGGCCGGCACGGTCACCTTGCTGGTGCTGCGACCGCGACGTTAGCGGTAACCGACGCGGTTTGTATCTGCGCCTTGATGGGGCGGCGAGCCTTGGCTGGATGTGCGGATGCCCATGTCGCGCCTTGTACGGTCACGCGCTGCGGCCGCCCGCGGAGACTGCCGTGCGTATCACGCGCTGCATGTCGTAGTGTCAGGCGCTCTTGGTGCCTCGCTTCCGCGGCTAGCCAAGCGCGGTGCGACGATAAGGATGGAGCCAGCCGCCGCCGGTGCGGAGAACCGCGTCGGACCCGAGGTGCCCGCGCTGCCCGCGCGGCACTGCGATACCGGGCCGCAGCGTCAGCGTGGCCGCGCCCGGTGGCGGCGCTTATTCGGGGTCGCGCAGCTGCAGCAGCCAGTGCGCCGTCACGCCGCTGGGGCTGGGCAGCGGTTCGAGGTGGAACTGGCGATACACCGGCGAGCCGTCCAGGGCGCGTAGCGGCAAGGTGACGTAGGCGGCGCGTCCCAGGCGCAGGGCGTCTTCGAGCAACTCGACCTTGGAGCGGGCGGCATCGTCGGCGACCAGGGCGAGCATGTCGCGGCCGATCAGGTCGGCCACCTCGGCCTGGCTGAGCTCGGCGAATGCCGGGTTGACGAAGATCAGCCGGTGCGCGGCAGCGCTGGCGCCCCGTTCGATGATGGCCACGCCGTCGCGCAGACGCGACAGCGAGGCTTCGAGCAGGGTGAAATCCTGCTGGAAGCGCTTGCGTTCCATCAGCTCGATCAACACACGCAGGCTACGCGCGGACTCCAGATGCAGCGGCGACCAACGCCGTGCGCGGCCGCGCACGGTCTGCTGCCAGAGATCGAAGCTCTTGCGCGGCGACAAGCGTGAGTTGGGGATGTCCTGCAGCTTGGCCAGCTGCGGGTTGCCTGCCCACTTGACCTGTTGCACCTGCTCGCGCCGGGTCCACAGCAGGGCGCTGCGCGATTGCGGCATCAGCGGCACGAAGATGAAGCCGGCGGCCAGCGGAGCCAGGTCGGCCAGCTCCGGAAAGACCTCGCCAATGGCATCCACATGCAGGGCGCCGACGGCGTCCTCGCGCAGGGCGTCGTGGTGCTCGGATTCGAGATGGTCGCGGATGCGCCGCAGCGCCGCCACGTCCGGGGTACTGCCGTGACGGCTGATGTCTTCACCGTGGAAGACCGCTACGCCGTCGGCATCCACCACGTCCATCAGGTCCGGCGCCATGTCGGCGAGCATGTCCACGGTGAGGTGCTCGGCGTCGTTGAAGTCGGTGATCAGCTTTTCGCGGATGGTCAGCAACACCGATTCCAGCCGGGCACGCGCCACCGCCTGCAGCGCGCCGATGCGGCCGGCCAACGCGCGGGTCACCGCATCGGTGGCATCGCGCATGGTGTGGCTGGTGAAGTGCGGGCTGTAGTGATGGCAGGAAATCAGCCCCCACAGTGCGTCGTTGACCACGATGGAGGACACCAGCGTGGCGCTGACGCCCATGTTGGCCAGATATTCCAGGTGCACCGGCGAAACGCTGCGCAGGCTGACATCGCTCAGGTCCACCGGTGTGCCCAGGCGTGGATGCAGGGTGGGCTGGATCGGCGATGGCTGGTAGCCGACGTCGGCGATCTGGCGCACGCGGTTGCGCAGGTACAGCGCGCGCGCCTGCGCGGGGATGTCGCTGGCGGGGTAATGCAGGCCGAGATAGGCCTCCAGTTCGGGCTGGCGGGCCTCGGCGATGACATCGCCGTTCCACTCTTCGTCGAAGCGATAAATCATCACCCGGTCGAAGCCGATCATGTTGCGCAGGCCCTTGGCTGCGCGCACGGCCGCCTCGGCGATGCCCGGATCGCGCTCGATGCTGCGCAACAGCGGCAAGGCCTCGCGCAGGGTGACGTCCATCAGGCGCGCGTCACGCGGCTCGATTTCGATCAGCCACTGCTCCGGATACAGATGCCAGGCGGCCACCCAGGGGTGGTCGGGCGGCGCGCTGCGCTGCGGGAAGCGCACATCGGCATGCAACAGGTGCTGCGGTTGATCGTCCACCGCAGCCGGCAAGGTGTCGGGCAGCTCCAGCACCTGGGTGTAGGGCATGCCCAGCAAGGCGTCCATCGGCACGCCGAGCAACTCGGCGGCGGTGGTACTGGCCTGCACGATCCGACCGTCGGCAGGTTCGATCACCAGCAGCACGCCGTAGGGCTGGATCATGCCGGGAATGTGGATCGGCTCGCGCGCGCACTCGTCCATATCCAGGGGTTCGGTGTGCTGATTCACGGGCGCGGCTCCGCTGCGAGGCAGGTATGGAAATGGGCAAACATGGCATGCGCGCCGTCGATGGCGGCCGCGTGGGTCTGCGGCGAATCCAGGCGTTGATCGAGCACGGCCTGAAACCGGCGCCAGGCGGCCGGGTCTTCGTCGGCCAGTTCGAAATACTGCAGCGCACTGGCCAGCGCGGGCTGGTGCCTGCGCAGGCCGCGGGCAATCACCCGGCCGCCCAGCTGGGCGCCCTCGATGACGTACAACATGCCCCAGCGCGCGGCGTCGGTGCGCACGTCAGGCAGCGCGAGCGGGGGATCCGGCGGTTGGTTCAGCGTGCGCAAGTCCGCGCGCAAGGCCGGCACGCGGCGGCGATAGTGCCAGCCACTGCCGACCAGCGTGCCCAGCCAGCCGCTCAACTGCTCTTCGAAACCAGCCAGCAAAGCATGGTGGCGGCGCAGGATCTGCACGTACGCGGCGCGGTCGACCTGCCCCTGCCCCAGCGCCTGCATCAGCGGCACCGCTTCGACCCGGCGATGCGTGTCCTGGGTGGCGTGACGCAGCACGCGTGCGGCCGATGACGGAACAGCCTGGGTGTCAGGACACATAAGCAATCGAGGCAGTGCCGCGGCACGGAGTGCACCAGCCTAGCAGCGCGCGCGCAAATCAGATAAAGCGGACACGAGCGCTAAATGAATCCGTTGGCATCACCCTTGCGCAGCAGCGGCAATTCCACTGCCCCGCCCTGCACGCTTCCATGCCATCCACCACCCTGCAGCGAGCAACAGGCCGGCCAGCAACCAGGGCGCGCCGGGCAGATGCAGCGGTGCGCCAGCGCCGATGAACCAGGCAAACACATTGGCGAACAACAGCGGGCCCGCAATGCCGGCCAGGCTGACCAGGCCAGTCAAGGCGCCCTGCACACGCCCCTGCGCGTCGGCGCCGACCTCGCGGGTGATCAAGGCTTGCGCGGCGGGTGCGGCAACTGCCCACAACGCGCTGATCGGTACGCCGATCAGGAACATCGCGCCGCTGTCGGCCAGCCCGTAGATGACGAAGCCGATCACCCCGCAGCCCAGCCCCAGCAGCAAGGCGCGGCGTTCGCCGAGCCAGCGCACCAGGCGGCCGACCAGCAACGCATTGACGATGATGCTGCACACGCCAACCCCGGCCAGCACCCAGCTCACTTCGCGCGGGCCCCAGTGATATTGGTAGCCGGCGAACAGCACGAAGATGCTGGGATAGACGTAATGCGCCAGGTTGGCCAGGAACACCACCGAGGCCAGGCCGAACACCTGCGGATAGCGGCGCAGCAGCTTGAGCGCGCCGAGCGGATTGGCGTGCGACCACTCCAGGCGTGCAGTGCGACGTTCGGCGGGCAGCGATTCGGGCAGCACGAACCAGCCATACAGCACATTCAACAAGGCCAGCCCGGCGGCGAACCAGAATGGCCAACGCAACCCGATGCTGCCCAGCCAGCCACCGATCAAGGGGCCGGCGACAAAACCAATGCCGAACGCGGCGCCGAGCATGCCGAAGGCGCCGGCGCGTTTGTCGGCAGGTGTGACGTCGGCGATGTAGGCGTTGGCGGTGGAAAAGCTGGCCGAGCACATGCCGGAGATCACCCGGGCCAGCAGCAGCATCGGCAAGCTGTGGGCGATGGCCATCAGGATGAAATCCAGCCCCAGCCCCAGGCAGGAGAGCAGGATCACCGAGCGGCGGCCGAAGCGGTCGGACAAGGCGCCTTGCAGCGGCGAGCAGACGAACTGGATGGCGGCGAACAGGAAGCCGAACCAGCCGATCCAGCCGGCGGCCACCACGTAGTCGCCGCCGGTGAAATGCCGCACCAGATCGGGCAGCACCGGGATGATCACGCCGAAGGACAGCACGTCGATCAGGACGGTGATGAAGATGAAGATCAATGCGGCGCGGCGGCGCCCCGGAGCGGCAGCGGAATCGGCGGGGAGAGACATCGCGCGGCCCAGGGTGGCGAGGTGGGGAGTTTAGCTGCGGATGGAGCGTGGTGCCGGGGGTAGCGGGGCTGCGTGATCCGGTACTGCCTGGCGAGTGGCGTTGATGGTGGGTTGGCTGGGGTGCCCTCCCCTCATCCGCCCTTCGGGCACCTTCTCCCGCTAGCGGGAGAAGGGAGTGCGCCGCCGGGCGACCGGTGGTGGTTCTTGGACGCTGAGGGGCTGGGTCCCGGGCTGAGGGGCTGAGGCTGAGGCTGAGAGGCTGGGGCTGGGTGGGGCTGGTGGTGAGAGGGCGCGATGACGTCGGGGCCGGCGCTGGATGCTTCCAGATACCTGTCTTCTCCCGCTGGCGGAGAAGACAGCGTGCCGCCGGGCGACCGGTGGTTGGCTATTCGACGCTGATGGTCTGGGTCAGGGTGTGGCTGGCGCCGGGGGCGAGTTCGATGACGTCGGGGCCGGCGTTGGCCGCTTCGAGGCAGACGTAGTCGCGCCAGCCCTCGCCCACGTCGGCCATCTTCTTGCCGGCCTCTTCGCCCGGGTTCCAGGCCACCAGCGAGCGGCTGCCTTCGGTGGCGATGACGATGCAGCGGCCGAGTACCGGGTCGGTGAGGGTGTAGCGGCCGCCGGCGTTGGTGTAGATGCGGTCGCTGCGGCCGGGGTCGCGCGGGTCGCGCAGGCTCCAGTCGCCCTGCTGGCGGTGGGCGGTGGCGTAGTTTTCGTATTTATCGAGGTAATCCAGCCCGTCCAGGCCCTGCACGCTGACCTTGAGCGCATCGCCGACGCGGAAATAGTTGTGCAGCGCCTGGGTGAAACGCACCGCGGCGGCGCTGGTGTTTTCGGTGATCAGGCGTTGCTCCACGGTGCGGCCGATGCGCAGTGTCATGCGCAGGCGCAGCGCCAGGTCGTCGAAGCGCGGCGGGGTGAGCGTGAGCACCACGGTGCCGTCGTCCTCGCGGTGGCTCTCGGTGAGTTGCCACGCCACCGTGCGCACGAAGCCATGGGCGGGCACATCGCCGGTCTGGTCCTGGCGGCCGAAGTACGGCCAGCACACCGGCGCGCCGCCGCGGATCGGGGTGGGCGGCTGCTGGGCGCTGGGCGAGAGCCACATCACGTCCTGCCCGCCCTTGGGCACGAACGACAGCAGCTGGCCGCCAAACAGGCTGATGGCGGCGGTGGAGAACGGGGTGTCGATCAGCAACGATGGGAAACCATGGAAATCGCCTGTGGTCAGGCCGGTGGTGTCGGACATGGAGGATGCCTTGTGGACGATGGGGGATTGGGCGAAGGCGGGGTACGCGGCCGGCAGCTTGAATGCGGTGGCGCGTATTGCGGCCATGCCGGTGAGCGCCGGGGCGGCACGCAGTGCGGTGAGGATGCGCTGGCCGGGGCGACCGTCGGCCGGTTGCAGGCCCAGGCGGGTCTGTTCGACCTGGATGGCGCGGCGGGTGGCGCTGCCGACCATGCCGTCGGCTTCGCCGATCTGGTGACCGCGGGCGAGCAGCAACTGCTGCAGTTCGCGCCGTTCCGGGCGACCCAGGCCGGGGTCGTCGGTGGGCCACGCGGCGACCAGGCCGGGGCCGCCGCGCAGGCGGTCGGCCAGCAGCGCGATCGACAGCGCGTAACTTTCCGCGGCGTTGTAGGCGTAGATCGCATCGTAGTTGCGGAACACCAGGAACGCCGGGCCGGTGGCGCCGGCCGGCAGCAGCACGGCGGCGGGAGTGTCTGCCGGAAGGCCGGCCGGGGCGAGCGGTTTGCCATCGGTGCCGAGCAGGCCGGCGTTTTGCCAGGCTTGCAGCGGTTGGCGGCGGGTGCGGCCGGCCTTGCTGGCGTCGAAGCCGCGCGGCAGCGTGACTTCCATGCCCCAGGGGCGGGCACGCTCCCAGCCGGCCTTGACCAGATAGTTGGCGGTGGAGGCCAGTGCATCGGGAATGCTGGCGACCAGATCACGGCGGCCGTCGCCGTCGCCATCCACCGCGATGCGGGCGTAGGTCGAGGGCATGAACTGGGTCTGCCCGAACGCGCCGGCCCAGGAGCCGGTGAGCCCATCGGCGGACAGATCGCCTTGCTGCAGCAGGCCGAGCAAGGCGAGGAATTCGCCACGGAAGAACGGTTGGCGGCGGCCTTCGCACGCCAGCGTGGCCAGCGACACCAGCAGCGGGCGCTTGCCGGTAACGCGGCCGTAGTCGCTTTCCACGCCCCACACCGCGACGATGGTGGCCGGGTCCACGCCGGTCTGTTCGGACAGGCGGGTCAGCAGCTCATGGTGGGTGACCAGCATGGCCTGGCCGTCGGTGACACGCTGGCTGTCCACCAGGCTAGCCAGGTAATCCCAGATCGGTGTGGTGAACTCCGGTTGCGCGTCCAGCAGCGGCAGCACGCTGGGATCGGGCGCCAGGCCAGTGGTGAAGCGCTGGAAGCTGGCGGCGTCCACGCCCTTGGCCGCGGCCTGGGTCTGCAGGCTGGCCAGGCAACGGTCGAAGGCCGGGTCGGCATAGGCAGCCAGCGGCAGCAGTCCCATCAATAACGGCAGTGCGCGCCGGGGCAGCGTCATGGCGCGGTGGCCAGCGGATGGGCAGACGTCATGCGGTGGAGGGCTCCTGCGCGGCTGGTCGAGCCGCCGAGCATAGCCAACCTGACTGGTTGCGGGCGTGCAGGTGGTCGCGAGGGCATGCGTAGCGAGGTGGAGCCCGCAGCAGTCGAAGCCACCGGTATTGCCGTCGGCCCGACGGGCCTAGCTGCCGTCCCCGGTGACCCCGGTCAGCAGCGACAGGGCCGGCGCCGATGCGGCGCCATCGGCCACCCGGCGCGTACGGGCGCGGCGCGGGGCATCGTGGCGCGGGCCGAAGCGAATCAGTGCAGTGGCCACGCAGGCGGGCAACACAACCGCGAACACGACCGCCGCCAGGAGCACCCATTGCCAGAGATTGAAGGTTGCCATGATCCGAGTCCCACCCCGCGGCGGAGTTCGCCAGCGCGGCAAGCTTCCGGGATCGGCTGCGAACGTGGCGTCGACAAACGGCGGGTCTGGATGCCGTTCGTCGGGCTGAACCGGGCTTCTGGGCAACGCGTTGGGGTGCGGACGGGTCGGTTGGCTGCGCGGGTGTGCAGACGTGGTTGGGGTTGCTTGGGCTGCGTTAGCGACTGGCCCGGGTCGTGCTCAGCGCGCGTCGAGGTAGTACCAGTGGCCGGCTTCGCGCATGAAACGGCTGTGTTCGGTCATGCGCACCGCGCTGCCGCCACCGATGCGATAGCGCGCCAGAAAGATCACCTCGGCGGTGTCCAAGCCGGTCGCGAGGGCGCGCTGTACGGTCAGGCCGAGCCAGGTGGTGCGCCCGCCTTCGTCCAGCGACAGCTCCGGCGGGCGCGTGGACGGATGCCAGCTGGCCAGCAGGTAGGCGGTATCGCGGCGCACATAGGCGCTGTAGCGGGCGCGCATCAGGGTCTCGGCGTCGGGCGCGGCGGCGCCGGCGTGGTAAGGGCCGCAGCACTGCGCGTAGTTGGCGGGGCGGCCGCAGGGACAGGGGTCGGTGGGTGTGGAGGTTGGCATGCGGGGATTGTGCGGGATGGGATTGGGGATTGGGGCGTTGTTTAGCAGCCTCTGATCGAACAACGAGGCTCCGCCCCGTACCCTCACCCCAACCCCTCTCCCGCGGGGAGAGCGGCTTTGGATGCCGTGATCTGATGTTGCACGGTCTCCATTGGCGTTTGCGTGGGTGACACGGGGCAGGCATCGGCTCGCTACTGCTGATGCTGATACTGCAACTCCCGACGCGGCTACACCTGCCGCGATTCCGCGTAGCTTTTACTGCGGCGCGCGACTTCGGTGCACTCGCTATGCTGTGGCCCCTCTTGTGCGGAGCGTGGCCTTGCTGGAATTGATTCCCACCGAATTGCCCTGGCTGCTGTGCATCGCATTCGTTGCCGGGCTGGTGGATGCGGCGGTGGGTGGCGGTGGGTTGATCCAGTTGCCGGGCCTGTTTGCGACGCTGCCGCAGCAGGCGCCGTCGCTGATTCTGGGCACCAACAAGTTCAGCGCAATGTTCGGCACCGGTGCGTCGGCGTGGCGGTATGCGCGCACTGTGCGCTTTCCGTGGCGGCCGGTGCTGTATGCAACGGTGGCGGCGTTTACGTTTTCGTTTCTGGGCGCGACCGCCGTCAGCCTGATGCCCAAGCAGGCGGTACGGCCGCTGATTCTGGTGCTGCTGATCGCGATGTTGATCTACACACTGATCAAGAAGGACTTCGGCGCGCTGCATCGGCCACGCCGGATCGGCCGGCGCGAACTGGCCACCGCATTGGCGATGGGTGCCGCAATCGGCTTCTACGACGGGTTCTTCGGCCCGGGCACGGGCAGCTTTCTGATCTTCCTGTTCATCCGCTTTTTCGGGCTGGATTTCCTGCGTGCTTCGGCGGCGGCCAAGGTGATGAACCTGGCCACCAATCTGGCAGCGCTGTCGTTCTTTTTGCCCAGCGGGCAGGTGATGCTGGCCATCGGTATCCCGATGGCGGTAGCGAACGTGGCCGGCGCGGTGGCCGGCACGCGGATGGCGTTACGCGGTGGCACGCCGTTGATCCGCAAATTATTCCTGGTGCTGGTGATCGTGCTGATCGGCAAGATGGGCTGGGATCTGCTGCACTGAGGACCGACGCGCTGCGGCTACAACCGGGTTGGCGCAGTCAGCGCAGCCTGCACGCGCGGCCAGGCGTAGCTCCAGTCGATACGTTCCTGCTCCAACCTGGGTGCGGCGCCGAAACTGCCATCGCGCAGGCCGGTATAGAGCGCCTGCTCATCGGCCGTCAGCGCGGCCAGGCGGTGCGCACGGTGCGGCCGTGGTTCGTGGCCCCACAGCGCGCGAGGCGTGGCGCGCAAGGTGGCTTCATCCATCAACACGGCACGGGTCTGCGGGGCATGCAGGCGGAGCCGATGCAGGATCGCCAGGCCATGGGTGTCGATGTCACCCCAATAGAACAACGGCATTGCGCGCAGCCAGCCGACGCTGCGCACATAATCGAGCGCGTAACCTCGGGCCATCAGCACTGCGGTCCCTGGCAAGAATTCGCAGGCCAGGCCGGTTTCGAGATTTTCGACGATCAGCATGCGCGTGATCGGCAAGCGCAGCGCGGCCAGTTGATCGATCGGCACGGTCAGATCGTTCAAGCCGCCAACCTGGGCGCATAACGCAGGGTCGAGCAGACGCAGGCGCACGCGGTCGGGCGCCTTGCGCAAGCCGGACAGGCTGTCGAAGCTACGCGGTTCGGTCAATCCGCGCAGCCCGCCCAGCCAGTCGGCGATGATGCCGCGATGGGCATGCACCCATTTGCTGTCGATGCCGGCGATCGGCAGCTGACGCAGGAACAGGCCGCTGTCGCGGTGACGGTGCAGCCAGTCGACGACATCGGCCATCCGCTCGATCTCGGTCTGCGCACCGTCGGCCAGCAGATCGAACTGGCGACGCAGACGCGCAGCCAGCCCGACCGCGTCCGGCCAACGCTGCAACAGGCTGGCGCAACGTGCACTGGCACGCTGCCAGCGCTCGTGTTCCTGCAGCGCGGCGGCGGCCTCGGCCGGGGTAGCGCACACCCAGGTCTGCGGCAGCTGTTGCGGCCCCAATTGCGGCCAGGACACGTGCCGCATCTCCAAGCGCCCCGGCAGCCCGGCTCGCTGCCAGGCCCGCAACCATGCGCCGAAGGCATCGAACTGTGCGCTGGCCTGGGCCTGGGTGGGGGGATGCAGGGCGATCGGCCGCGGTGCCGCCGCGCCGATCAGCCAGTCGCCACGGTGGCGTTGCCATTGCCCGCGCAGGGCCTGCAGCGCGGCAGGCGGTAGCAGCATGCAGTGGGCGCGGGCCATCGGCTCAGTCCTGCCCGGTCACCGCATCGGTGTCAGCTGCGCCGCGACGGGTGCGCTCGGGCAACCTGAGCCGGCGCGACTGCTCGTCGTATTCGATCAGCAGCACGCCTGAATCGTGACGGCCGCTGATCTCCACGAAACAGGCGCCGCCAATGAAGGGCTCCAGCGTCATCACCGATTTCAACGGCGTGGCCACCACCATCTGAAAGCCGAAATTTTCGAAGATATTCATCGCCAACGCGGTGAATTCGTTATCCGCCTTGTCGAAGGCTTCGTCCAGCACCACGGCCGCGTAGCGCGGCAGTTCGCCGTCTTCGCCGCCGAGCTGGTAACGCAGCGCCGCCGCCAGGCAGGTGGTTGCCAGCTTCTGGCGCTGACCGCCGGACTTGCCGGCGCCGCTGCGGTAGATTTCCACCTGTTGCCGCGTGGCCGCGTCCAGTTCGACGCCGACGAATTCCACATGCAGGCGCACGTCCAGCACCAGCTCGCGCCAACGCTTGTCTTCGCCCTCCTGCGAGCCGAGTTTGCCCACCAGCTCGCGCAGCACGGAAAATTGCTGTTCGGCCACCTCGCGCTGTTCGGTCTGGTGGTGACCGAGCACATCGCGCAGGCGTTGATGGAATTCGATCACCTCCGGCAGGCGGCGGTCGCTCAATTCGATGGTCAGCAAGGTGCCGTGATTGAACGGCACCTGTTCCAGGCTGGCATTGACCTCGTCCAGGCGCTGAGCGATCGATTTGCGCGCCTCGGCGGTATGCCGTTGCAAGGCAAGCAGGTTGTTCTTGCTCTGGCTCTGCAGCAGATCGAAGAAACGTGCCTCATGCTGCGGCAGGCCATCGCGTTCCAGGCGCTGCAGGCGGGCGAGGAA
Organism: Xanthomonas sp. NCPPB 1068; assembly: GCF_041479385.2. Lineage (NCBI taxonomy): Bacteria > Pseudomonadati > Pseudomonadota > Gammaproteobacteria > Lysobacterales > Lysobacteraceae > Xanthomonas > Xanthomonas sp. NCPPB 1068. Next base: position 4,759,319 of record NZ_CM192986.1, read on the forward strand.
ATCGTCGGCGCTGCCGATGTTGACGGTGAAGTCGCCACTGTCTTCGGGCCATTGCTGGCAATAGCGGCGAAAGCAGCCGAGCAGCAGTTGCTCGAGGCGGGTGAGTTCGTCCTTGCTGAGCGCCAGCTGTGCATCCAGGCCGCGTTCGAGATGACGGAAGCGCTCCTGCAGCGTGTCCAGGCTCACCTCGCCGAGCGTCTGCAGGCGCTCGGCCAGACCCTGTTGCTGCAGGGGGGTGACGACACGGCTGTGCGCGTCGGCGCATTCGAGCTGCTGCTTTTCCAGCCGGCTGCGCTCGGCGCCCAGGGTGATGCGCTCCTTGCGTACGTCCTCATAGGTGCGCGTGGCCTGGGCGATGTCGGCACGGGTGCGATCGATCGCCTCGCCGAGCGCGCGCAGGTTGGCATCGCCTTCGCGCAGTTGCTGCAGCGTGTCGGCGATCTGGCTCAACCGCTGTAGCGAGGCGGCAACATCGATTTCTTCCCAGCTCAGATTGACCAGGGTGTTGTAGGCCAGGCGGCGCGTCCCGTCGCGCTCGCGCTGTGCGCGCAGATCGGCCACCTCGGCGTCGCAGGCGGCGATGCGTTGCGCCAGCTCCTGACCTTCGCGTTCGAACAGCGCCAGCTTGTCGCGGTTGTCGAAACCCAGCAACCAGCGGCGGCGATCGCCCACGGCATGACGGTCGTCCTTTTCGTAGCGCTCGCCCGGATGCTTGACCTGACCCTCGCGCGTGATGGCGCGCTCGGCGTGGCGCAAGGCCTTGGCGCTGTCGACGCAGTCGTAATCGAAGCGTTTGCCCAGCTCGCGGCGTAGCCAGCTGGCGAAGGCATGCTCGCGCAGTTGCAACTTGTGCAGCAGCGAGGCGGCGCCGGGTTCGCGCCCGCTCAGCGCCGACTCGTTGCCACGCACGCGGTAATACACCAGCCGCGTGCCCAGGTGGGTGCGGTTGACCCAGTCGGCGACCTCGGCGTAATGGCGCTCGTCCACCAACAACGATTGCGCAAATCCATGCAGTACGCGTTCGATGGCGCCGCGCCAGGCCGCTGCGTCCTCGCGCACCTGGATCAGCTCGCCGACGAACGGCAGCGCCGCCTCGGGCACGCCGGTGTCGGCGCTCAGGCGCGCGCGCAGGCTCTGCATCGGGGCGGGGATATTGGAAGGATGGCGGGTGAGCGCCTCGATCTCGGCGCGCACCTCGACAAAGCGCTTGCTGTCGTCGTGCTTGGCGGCCATGCGTGCGCTGATCGCCTCGTCGCGTTCGGCGGCCAGACGCTGGCCGTCTTCCAGCGCCACGCGTGCCTGGGCGGTCTGTTCGGCAAAGCCATGCGCGCTGCCGGCCAGTGCCTGTTCCAGTGCGCGGCAGGCCTGCTCGGCCTGCGCACGCTTGGCGGCGCGGCGATCGCGCTCGGCCTGCAGCTGGGTCTGTTCGCGCTCCAGCGCATCGATGCGTTCGCCGCCCTGGGCGCGGCGCTGCGCCTCCAGGTCGTCCAGATGGCGGGTGTGGTTGTCCAGGGCCGCCCGGCGTTGGCCTTCTTCGCCAGCCAGTCCACGATCCTGCACGTCCAGTTCCTGCAGGCGTGCATCCAGCAGTGCGAGACGGCGCTGTTCGCGATAGGCATCGATGCCGAGTTTGAGTTCTTCCAGTTCGCTGCGCTGGCGGCGTAGCTGCAGCAGCTCGGCATGGTGGGTGCGGGCAGGCAGCAGGGTCTCCACCTGCCGCCGCGCTGTCACTACCGCATGGTGGGCGCCGTCCAGTTCGGCGAAGTCGCCGACCAGGCGCTCGGCCGCATCGAAGGTCTTGGGTTCTTCGAGCATGAAGCCACGCAGAAACGCGTTGAGATCGCCCAGGTTCTTGGCCGACTGGGTCTTGTGCAGCAGCCGCAGCGCCATCTCGTTGTGGATGCCCAGCTGGTGGCGGAAGCGTTCGGCGTAGCCGGCGAAACTGTCGAAGTGATGCACGTCCTGCAGGCGCTGCTTGAGCTTGCGCCGATCCAGGTCGAAGCCGGCTAGGTCCTGCGCCACGTCGAAAGCGCGCTCGGCCACCATGTAGTGCTTTTGCACGTCAGCTGTGGCCGCGCTGCTGCCGGCGATCCAGAACAGCCGCACCAGGCTGACCACGCGGTCTTCGCCGTTGCGGTATTCCAGCACCAGTGCGGTCCAGGTGGCGCCCTTGCGCAGGTATTGCGTGGCGATTTCGCCGGAGGCGCTGTCCTGCTGGTCGGCCCAGGCGCCGCGCACATACGACACCAGGTTTCGGTCGCGGCCGCTGCGCTCGGCCTCGCGCGCGGCGGCGTTGAAGTCGACGATGCTGGGTGGGGTGAGCAGTGCCGACATCGCGTCCAGCAAGGTGGATTTTCCGGAGCCGGAGCGACCGACGAACAGAAAGCCGCGTTCGGCGATCGGCACTTCGGTCAGGCCGGAAAACGTGCCCCAGTTGTAGACCTGCAGACGCCGCATGCGAAATTGCTGCAGACGCGGGTCGGGCAGGTCGTTGCCGAACAGGCTGGAAGAGGCGGCGGAAGTCATCGGTTACTGTCCAGAATGTGCAGAAAAAAGCGCAGGCGGGTGCTGGAGCGACACGGCACCCACTGCGCTAGGTACGCGCGGTCGGGGCGTCGGTGTCGTTGTCTGCCGGGCCTTCGCGCAGTTGGCGATAGACCTGCCCCAGCGCCGCGACATCTTCGGCCGAGAACAGCAGCTTGAGTGCGGGCGACACTTCATAGCGCGCCTCGTCGCCGCGCAACCGGGTGAGCACGTGGTTGTCCTTCATCTTCTGCACCGCCGTGGCCACCCGGCGCAGGAAGCCGGCGCGGTCGGTGGAGAGATTCTTTTCGTACACGGCCAATGCATCGCTCAGCTCTGCGTCTTCCACCACCGCCCGCACGCCACGCGCGTCGGCGTCGGCCAGTTGCTGACGCAGATGCAGCAGCAGCACCGAGTCGATGAAGGTCAGCGGCGAGGAACGCAGCAGCACCGGCGTCTCCAGCTCGCCGGTGTCCGCCTGGCGGGTGAAGGCGATGCCGGTGTCGCGATCGAGCACCAGTTCCAGGAACAGCTCGGCCAGGGCGCTGCGGATTGCCGCCTCGCTCCGCAGCAAGGCTGGCCACAGGCGGCCATGCCGCTGTGCGTCCACGCTGGGGCCGCTGAGCAACTGGCACAGCGCCCGCCGCGCCTCGACCGGCAGCTGCCCGGTGTCGCCCGGAAACAGGCCGTTGGCCGGTGTCGGTGACGGATCGGCCAGCGCGGCGGCGGCGGCGGCGTCGATCTCGTCCGGATCATGTCCGTGGTCGTGCTCAGGCCAGTTCATGGCGTTTCTCCCGGGTAAACCAGATCAACGGAATGCGCGCGCGACGCCATTGGCCATCGTTGCCGCGCCAGTGCGCCAGTTCGAACTGGTTGGCGTCGACCACGCCGTGGCGCGTGCCGAGCGACAGATAGCCGATGACGCTGCCCAGCCCCTGGGTGGCCTGGCGCTGCTCCAGTGCCTGGGCGATGGAAACCTGCGGCCGGGCGTCGAGCAGCTCGAACAGATCGCGGCGCAGGCTGCGGAAGTCGATCTCCGACTGCGCGACCAGATCGCCCACGCTGTCCAGTGAGATGGCCGCTGCCTCGTTACGCTGGATGTTGCCATCGACCTGCTGCTGACGCGGGTCGTGCAGGCGCCATTGCGCCAGCGAGCGCAGCCGGCTGGTGGTGAGCATCAGATCGCGGCCGATCAGGCGCTGCGCCGGTACGTGCTCGCGCAGGCTGAGCGCATCGGCCTGCGCCTGCTTGAGCAGGCGGTTGAGCCGGCGCTGTTCGAGGTAACCGCGGCTCTGCACAAAACCACGCAGGCTGCGCGCGAAATGCTGCATGACATCGTGCACCTGCCCGCCCCGCTCGAGCATGGTCGCGGTGAGCCCGCGCAGAAAGCTGCGTTCGCGCCGGTCCAGCTTGCGCGCGAAGGTACGCCCCAGCACGGTCTCCAGGGCCGCATCCAGCTGCGCACTCTGTTCGGCGTCGTTGAGCAGCGCCCAGAACGCCTGGAAGCTGCGTCCGGCATCGCTGTCTCCGATCACGTCCACGCCTTCGAACAGCCGGGTCAGCACGTCGCCGCGCTCGCCCTCGTCGTCGATGATGCGTTCGCGAAATTGCCGGTTGAGCTGCTCGAAGTCGTCGCGCACGCGGCGGAAGTCCTCGGTCAGTTCATCGGCCAGCGCAATCACCTGGCGGGTGCGTTCCAGCGCGCGCTTGCCGTCCAGCGAGGCGACCTTGCCGGCAGCCACCCGCGCGATCTCCGCATCGATGCGGTCGCGCTCATCGCGCAGCGCCGACAGGCGTGCATCCGGGTTGGTCTCGGTCAAGGCGGCCAACTGGGCCAGCTGCTGCATCACCAACGCCAACCGGCTCTCGGTTGCCGCGCCACGGCTGTGCTCCAGCCCATCGACGAATCGGATCGCCTGCGCGGCCTGGGTGGACAGCTCGAACTGCTCCTGCTGCGCGCCCTCGGGAAGGTGACGCTCCAGCCAGCCCTGTGCCAGCCAGTGCGCCACATAGGCCTGGGCGGTGCGCGGCAGGTCGCGTGCAAGCTGTTCGGCGTTGAGTTCGTCGAGCATGCGCTGCAGGCGTTCGTGCAGGACCGCCGCCGGGAGCAGGCGCTCACCGTCCAGCAGCAACGACTGCAGCAAGCCGATCACTTCCGGCGCATGATCGGCGGCAAGCAGTTTCCACAACGGGCTCTCACGCAAGGTGCGATAGCGGGCGATCCGGGCGAGATGTTTCATGCCGCTATGCTGACGCTCACGTCGAGCCACGGCAAATACCGCCCATCAACGCCCGGCAGCGGTGATGCGCGAAGGGCGTGCCGGCGTACGCAGGCCACCATCAGCGGTGCTCCCGACCATGCTCCAAACGCCCGTGGCCAGACGTTGCACCGCGACCGCGCTGCGGCTGCCTCAACGCTTGCCGCCCACTTCGATGAACTGCAGGAATTCGGCGCGGGTGCGCGCGTCTTCGCGGAAGCTGCCCAGCATCTTGGAAGTGACCATGCTGACGCCGCGCTTGTGGATGCCGCGGGTGGTCATGCACTCGTGCGCGCCTTCCACCACCACGCCCACGCCGCGCGGTTGCAGCACGTCCTGGATGCACTGGGCGATCTGGGCGGTCATCTTTTCCTGCACCTGGAAGCGGCGCGCATAGCTTTCCACCACGCGGGCCAGCTTGCTGATGCCGACCACCTTGCCGCGCGGCAGGTAGCCCACGTGCACCTTGCCGATGATCGGCGCCATGTGGTGCTCGCAATGGCTTTCATAGGAGATGTCGCGCAGCACGATCAGCTCGTCGTAGCCGGCCACTTCCTCGAAGGTGCGTTCCAGGTAGGCACGCGGTTCTTCGCGGTAGCCGCTGAACCAGTCGCCATAGGCTTCGGCCACCCGGCGCGGGGTGTCCAGCAGGCCTTCTCGGGAGGGGTCTTCGCCGGCCCAGCGCAGCAGGGTGCGCACGGCCTCTTCGGCCTGGGCCTGGGTGACGGAGGAATCGGGCTGGTCGGACTGGCTCATGCGCAGGTGCACCCAAAGGGGGCGAGCATGGTACCCGAGGACGGGCCGACGGCCCCAGCACCGGTTGCGGCCGCTGCCGCGGGTTCAGTGACTATTGATTCATTGTTGAATTGATAGCATCCTAACTATTATGACGATCAGCACTGCATCCCCGCGCGCCCAGCTCAGTTCCGGCCTGTTGGTCGCCGCCCGCCAATGGCAACGGCTGGCCGACCAGGCCTTCGAGAGCTTCGGGCTGTCCAGTGCATGCACCGGCCCATTGCTGATGATCGGCCGCTCCGGCGGCGGCATCCGTCAGGTGGCGCTGGCCCAGCAGCTGGGCATGGAAGGCCCCTCGCTAGTGCGGCTTCTGGACAAGCTGGCCGCCCAGGACCTGGTCCGGCGCGAAGCCGACAGCAGCGACCGCCGTGCCAACCAGCTCTGGCTCACCGCTGCGGGCCAGGCGCTGGCCGGGCAGATCGAGGTGCGCCTGGACGCGTTGCGCGCCGAGGTCTTCGGTGCGCTCAGCGAGGCGCAGGTGCAGACCGTGCTGACGCTGTGGGAGCAGATCGCCCAGGCGCATGCGCGGCTGGGGCAGTCCGACTAAGCGTACGGCGGTATGCGCTTGCGGTTGGCCGGCACGCCAGGTGCTGCCGGGCAGCGTTGTTCCCTTTCCAGGTAGGCCCGATGTACGGCGAGTTCAGTCTCTACGGTGTGTTCGTTCCCACCCTGCTGGCGTTGATGACGCTGGCGTATCTGCTCAACAGCGCGATCGGCGCGCTGCTGACCCGCGCGGGCGCGTACCGCTACATCTGGCACCCGGCGCTGTTCAACCTGGCGCTGTACATCGCGCTGCTGGGCGGCCTGTTTTCTCTCATGCGGTGGATGCAAACGTGAAAAAGCTGATCAAGACTGCCGGGCCGGCGCTGCTGACCCTGGCAATGGTGGTGGTGGCTGCGTTGGTGCTGCAGCACCTGTGGCGCTATTACATGGACGCGCCGTGGACGCGCGATGCGCACGTGGGTGCCGACGTGGTGCAGGTGGCGCCGGATGTGTCCGGGCTGGTGGAATCGGTCGCCGTGGCCGACAACCAACCGGTCAGGCGCGGGCAGTTGCTGTTCGTGGTGGACCGCGCGCGCTATGCGATCGCGCTGGAACAGGCGCGCGCTGCGCTGGCCGAGCGCCAGGCCACGCTGAGCCAGTTGCGCCGCGAGATCGCGCGCGACCGCAGCCTGCAGGACCTGGTCGCCGCCGAAGATGCCGAGGTGCGCCGTTCCAACGTGCAAAAGGCCCAGGCCGCGATGGCCACGGCGCAATCGGCGGTGGACCTGGCCCAGCTCAACCTGGACCGCACCCAGGTGCGCAGCCCGGCCGATGGCCATGTCAGCGACCGCACCGTGCGCGTGGGCGACTACGTCAGCGCCGGGCGGCCGGTGGTGGCGGTGCTGGACACCGGCTCGTTCCGCGTCGATGGCTATTTCGAAGAAACCCGCCTGCAGGGCGTGCACCCCGGCCAGCGCGTGGACGTGCACCTGATGGGCGAGCCGGTCACGCTGCATGGGCATGTGCAGAGCATCGCCGCCGGCATCGAAGACCGCTACCGCAGCGGCAGCGCCGGTGCGCTGCCCAATGTCACCCCTGCGTTCGACTGGGTGCGGCTGGCGCAGCGCATCCCGGTGCGCATCGTGCTGGATCGGGTGCCGGCGCAGGTGCAGCTGATCGCCGGGCGCACCGCCACGGTGAGCATTCTGCCCGACACAGCCACAGCCAATGCGACCCCGGCCGCCGCGCCTGCCCGCGTGCAGGCCAAGGCGGCGCCATGAAACGCGCCGTGTTTCGCCATCTCGGCCTGGCGGCCGCGCTGACTGCAGTGAGTGCCTGCAGCACGGTCGGCCCCGACTACGCACTGCCGGACAATGCGGCCTACCAGCGGCCGGCGGCCAATGCCGCGTTTGTCGACACCGGCAACGACCAGGTGCAGCCCGGCGTTGCGCTGCCGGCGCGCTGGTGGGCGCTGTATCAGGACCCGATGCTCGATGCCCTGGTCGAACAGGCCCTGCGCGACAACGTCGAGCTGAAGGTGGCCGGCGCCAACCTGCGGCGCGCCGCCGCGGTGTACGAACAGGCGCTGGATGCCGGTGGGTTCGATTACGAGGTGGACGCCGGCGTCAGCCGCGCGCAGGTCTCGGCCGAGGCGTTCCTGCAGCAGGAAAAGCTGCCGGTGTTCAACCTGGCCGATGGCAAGGTCGGGGTGTCGTATCAGTTCGATCTGTTCGGCAAGCTGCAGCGCGGTGCCGAGGCCGCGCACGCCGATACGCAGGTGGCCCAGGCGGCGATCGACCTGGCCCGCGTCAACGTGGCCGCGCAGGTGGCCGGCAGTTATGTGGAGATCTGCCACGCCAATCACGAGCTGCACGTGGCCGAGCATTCGCTGCAGTTGCAGCAGCGCAGCCGCCAGATCACCCAGCGCCTGATCGCTGCCGGCCGCGGCACACCGCCGGATCTGGCACGTGCCACCGCGCAGGTGGCGATGCTGGAAGCGGCACTGCCGCCATTGCGCGCGCGCCGCCAGGCCGCCGGCTATCAACTGGCCGCGTTGCTGGGCAAGACACCGAGCGAGGTGCCGGGCGGCGTGGACAGCTGCGACCACGCCCCCGCCCTGCAACGGCCCATCCCGATCGGCGATGGCCGCGCGTTGCTGGCGCGCCGCCCTGATGTGCGCCAGGCCGAGCGCCGGCTCGCCGCCGCCACCGCGCGCATCGGCGTGGCCACTGCCGAGTTGTATCCGGACATCCGCCTGGGCGGTTCGATCGGCGCCACCGGCCTGCTGGCCGACATCGGCGAGCCGGCCACGCAGGCATGGTCGTTCGGCCCGCTGATCTCCTGGACGCTGCCTTCCAGCGGTGCGCGTGCCCGCGTACGCGCCACCGAAGCCGGCGCCGACGCGGCGCTGGCGCAATTCGACAACACCGTGCTGCAGGCACTGCGCGAGGTGCAGACCGCGCTGTCGCGCTACGCGCAGGATCTGGACCGCCTGCACCTGCTGGAACAGGCGCAGCAGCAGGCCGAGCTGGCGTCGTCGCAGAACCGGCGGCTGTATCAGGGTGGGCGCACGCCGTATCTGTCCAGCCTGGATGCCGAGCGCACCCTGGCTACCGCCGACATGACGCTGGCCAATGCGCAGGCGCAGGTCTCGCAGGATCAATTGCAGCTGTTCCTGGCCCTGGGTGGCGGGTGGGACGCCGCCGCCACGACGGCCGCACGATGACTGCCCTGCTGCGCGACCGCCAGGCCTGGCTGTTTTCGGCCAGGACGTTCGCTGCCTCGATTGCGGCGTTGTACGTTGCACTGGCCGGCAACCTGTCGCGGCCGTACTGGGCGATGGCCACGGTCTATATCGTCTCGCAGCCGCTGCTCGGCCCCACCCGCGCCAAGGGCGTGTACCGCGTGCTCGGCACGCTGCTGGCCGGCGCGGCAACCTTGGTGATGCTGCCGAATCTGGTGGAAACGCCCTTGCTGCTGAGCGCGGCGATGGCGTTGTGGCTCTCGGCCTGCCTGTTCCTGGCGCTGCTCAATCGCGGCCCGCGCGGTTATGCGTTTTTGCTGGCCGGCTACACCACCGCCTTCATCGGTTTCCCGGCGGTCACCGCACCGGAAGGCATCTTCGACACCGTGGTGGCGCGCAGCGAAGAGATCGTGTTGGGCACGGTGATGGCGGTGCTGTTTGCCGCGCTGGTGTTCCCTGCGTCGGTGCGGCCGATGCTCACCGCACGCATCGGCAACTGGATGCAGGACGCGGCGCAGTGGTGCCGGCAGGTGCTGCAGCGCGGCCCCGCGCACGCACCGCGCAACCGCCTGGCGGCCGACCTGGTGCAGTTCGAGGCCTTGATCGCCTTCGTGCGGCACGACGACCCGCGTCATGCCGGTGCCGCCCCCGCGCTGGAGCAGCTGCGCGCACGCATGCTGATGCTGCTGCCGGTGCTGTCCTCGATCACCGACCGGCTGGATGCGCTGCACGGCGACACCACCGCCCAGCCTGAGCTGGCCGCGCTCCTGCACGATGTTGTGGCCTGGGTGGATCCCTGCGACGGCGCCAAGGCCGATGCCATCGACGTCGATGCCTTGCGCGCCCGCATCGCCGCGCTGCGCCCCCCGGTGGATCAACACATCGCGCATCTGCTGCTGGCCAGCCTGTTGCTGCGCCTGGAAGAACTGCTCGACCTCTGGCAGGACTGCCGCGCGCTGGAGCAGGCCCTGGTACGAGGCACGGCGCCCGCAGCGCTGCGGGCAATGCCGAATACGGCAAGACCGGCGACCGCGATACCGGCCGCGACGGCCGCCTCACCCGAGCGGGCCGCCGCGGTGCGGAGCGCAACCGGATCAGCTTGGCGCGTGCGCGCCTCGTCGCAGCGCCCGGCGGGTTCACGCAGCGACGCTGCGACGGCTGCCTCGGCCGGACCGGTCGCAGGCGCGCCGCCCGAACCCGGCACACCTCCGCACACGCGCACCTCGCTGCTGCAACGCCTGCGCGGATTACGCAGCGACACCGCCGATGTGCCTGCACGCGGCGGCACCACGCGCCACATCGATTTCGGCATGGTCGCGTTTTCCGCCGCCAGTGCCGGCTTCGCGTTGATGGCGTATTGCGTGCTGTGGATCGGCATCGGCTGGGAGGGCGGCGGCAACGGCGCCATGATGGCGGCGGTGACGGCCGCGTTCTTCGCCGCGCAGGACGACCCCGCGCCCAGCATGCTGTCGTTCCTGACCTGGGCGGTGGTGGCCAGCGTAGTGGCCGGTATCTACCTGTTCGGCATCTTTCCGGCCATCCACGATTTCCCGATGCTGGTGCTGCTGCTGGCGGTGGTGTTCCTGCCCTTGGGCGCGCTGCTGCACCGCCCTGCCAGCATGCTGATCGCGCTGCCGCTGGTGGTGAACCTCACCGCCCTGCTCAGCCTGCAGAACACCTACAACGCCAATATCCAGAGCTTCGTCAACGCCGCGGTGGCCATGGTGCTCGGTATTGGTTTTGCCGTGGTGCTGACGCGGCTGTTCCGCTCGGTCGGCGCCGAATGGAGCGCACGCCGGCTGGTGCGCCAGGGCTGGCGCACGCTGGCCGCTGCGGCAGAGGGCCATGGCACGCAGGACCGGCAGCACTTTGCCGCCCGCATGCTGGACCTGCTCGGCCTGCTCGCACCGCGGCTGGCACTGACCCCGGAAGGCAGCGACCTGGCCTCGGTGGATATGCTCAACGAAGTGCGCGTGGGCTTGAACATCCTGCAACTACGCAGCGCGCGGCATGGGTTGCCGCAGCCGAGCATTGATGCAGTGGACGCGATTCTGGCCGAGGTTGCGGCGCATTATCGGCAGCAGGTGGCGCACAAGCGGCCGTTTCCGGGGCCCAACTCTTTGCGTGATCGTCTGGATGTATCGCTGACGCGTGTGGACAAGGTGCCAGCGGGCACGTATCGCGACGAAGCGCTATTGGGGTTGATCGGGCTGCGTTACAGCCTGTTTGCAGAGACAGTACAGCGACGCGAAGACATCAAGCACGAGCCGTCTGCTTTAGCCCCTCTCCCCTCGGGGCGATAAGGCACTGCTTGCGCGCCACTGGCGCGCGTGCCTTGGAGCGCCCGCGCTGCTGGCGCGGGCCGGGGCGCGGAGCGGGGGTTGGGGTGAGGGTACGGGGCAAAGCCTCGTGCGTATTCAATGTCACCAGGCTTCGCTCGTACCCTCATCCGCCCCTTCGGGGCACCTTCTCCCGACGGGAGAAGGGCGATGCCTCAGCGCTTGCGCTGATGCATCGCCGCTTCGTCGTCCAGCCAGTTGCTGCCCTTGTTGGTCAGGAAGAACATGTAGACCACCAGCGACACCGCGATCACCGCTGTTGCGTAGATCACGAATTCGCTCACATGGTTGGTCTTCAACGAGGCCTGGTACAGCAACGGCGCGGTCCCGCCGAACGCGGAATTGGCCAGTGCATAGCCCAGGCCAACGCCCAGCGCACGCACATGGGTGGGGAACAATTCCGCCTTCACCACCGCATTGATCGAGGTGTAGCCGGTCAGGATCACAAAGCCCACGGTGAGGATCGCAAACGCGGTCAGCCAGTCGGTCTGCTTGGGCAGTTCCATCACCAGGAACCAGGTATAGAGCACGCCGCCGATGCCGAAGAACACCAGCAGGGTCTTGCGCCCCACGATGTCCGACAACCAGCCGCCCACCGGCTGCATCAGCATCAACACCGTCAGCGCCACCAGGTTGATGATGGTGCCGGCCATCACGTCGCCACCGGCGAACGCGGTCTGGATCATCTTCGGCCCGGTTACCGAATAGGTGTAGAACGCGATCGTGCCGCCGGCGGTGATCAGGAAGCACAACAGCAGCGGACGCCACTGATTGACGAACAGCTCGCGCATCGAACCGGAGGCCCTGGCCTTGCCGGTACGCGAATCGGCGATGGATTCGGAGCTCAACGACTCGTCCATGGTCCGGCGCAGCCAGAACACCACCAGCGCTCCGATACCGCCCAGGCCGAATGCCACGCGCCAGCCCCACGCCGACACCTGCGACGCATCGAAGAAATGCAGCATCACCAGCAAGGTGGCCTGCGCCAGCACATGCCCACCGACCAGGGTGACGTAATGGAACGAGGACAGGAACCCGCGCCGGCCCGGAATGGCCGCTTCGGACATATAGGTTGCGCTGGTGCCGTACTCGCCACCGGTGGCAAAGCCCTGCAGCAGGCGCGCCAGCAGCAAAATGATCGGCGCGGCGATGCCGATCGTGGACACGGTCGGCGTCACCGCGATGACGAACGAGCACAGCGCCATCATCGAGACCGAAATGGTCAAGGCCAGGCGGCGGCCGTAACGGTCGGCGAAACGGCCGAAGTACCACGCACCGATCGGGCGCATCAAGAACGTCATCGCAAAGATCGCCCACACGAACATGGTGGCGTTCTTGTCTTCCTTGGAAAAGAACTGCGATTCGAAATACGTGGCAAACACCGAGTAGACGTAGACGTCGTACCACTCGACCAGATTGCCGGCCGATCCCTTGAGCGTATTGGACACCGAGCGGCGAAGGCTACCGGGTGCTGCGCCAGAACCGGCGGCGATCGGAGACGATGGGGGTGCGCTCATGCGGTGGATTCTCTTGGGTGGGACAGCCCCGAAGTATAGGTGCGCGCTTGTGTGACGCATGTAAGCATTTCGGCGCATATACAGCGGCACAGCGCATGCCAGGCAGCTCGCTTCAGTCCGCTTTTGGGGTCGGCGCCGCAAGCGATTTGCTGTACATCCCGGAGCGATCGAAGCAGCACGCACGCCGCTTGCCGGCCGCGAGCATGTCGCAGGCGGTGGCGACGCGCCTGACCCGCGTGTCGGCCTTCTTGCCCGAGACGATCCAGAAGATCCAGTCGCGCCGCGCCACTGCGGTGATGTCATCCCAGGTCGCACGCGCGGCCGGATGCGCGGCCAGTGCGGCGTGCAGATCGTCCGGCACGACCGGCTCGGGTTCCACGTCCACCGGCGCGATCTCCAGTGCCACCGTCTGCCCGGCCGCAACGCCCGCCGCCTGCTGCAGCGCGTGATCGACCCTGAGCCAATGCCCACCCTGCCCGTCCGGCTGCAGGGTCGCCTGCAAGCGCTGCCCGGCCAGGGTGCCCGCAACGTCGCCTTGCAGCAGATGGTGGCAACGGCGTTGACCATGCTGCGGACCATAGCACCGCAAGATCCCCACAGGCAGCGCTGCAGGACCGACCACATGCAGCGCAACGCGGCGGCCTTGTCGAGGTCGCATATCGTGCAGGTGCGTGCCTTGCCCCTACGATTGAGTGCGACACAGCGGTCGCAACGCGCCGCGTTTTACGCCGGCGCGATGCTACTGGTCTTCCTCATCCATGCCCGCACCCTTCACGCCCCCCATGCCGTCCGCCTTGCCAGAATGCCGGCCGCTTGTGGCCGCAATGGCAGGGGAACCGGAGTTGGATGCATGACATGGATCATCGTGGCCACGGTCGTCATCACGTTGGTGATGGGGCTGCTGGCGCTCAACTTCGCCACGCCTGAGAAAAAGCTCCAGCACATTCCCGGACATTGCTATGACGTGTCCGACCCGCAGTTCAAGCGCGAGATGTCGGTGTTGCTGGGGCCGGCGATCCTGCCCGGCAACAAGATCGATGTGCTGCAGAACGGGCGCGAGATCTTTCCGGCCATGCTGGCCGCCATCCGCGGCGCGCAGCACACCATCACCTTCGAGACCTATATCTATTGGTCAGGCGAGATCGGTCGCGAGTTCAGCGAGGCGCTGTCCGCGCGCGCGCGCGCCGGGGTCAAGGTGCGCGTCACCATCGACTGGGGCGGCAGCTTGAAGATGGACCCGTCACTGGTGGAGGAGATGACCGAGGCCGGCGTGGAAGTGCATCGCTACCGTCCGCTGACCTGGTACAACCTGCATCGCGTCAACAACCGCACGCATCGCAAATTGCTGGTGATCGACGGCCGTCTCGGCTTCACCGGTGGCGTGGGCGTGGCCGACCAGTGGATGGGCGATGCGCAGGACCCGGACCACTGGCGCGACTCGCACTACCGGATCGAAGGGCCGGTGGTGGCGCAGGTGCAGGCGGCCTTCAACGACAACTGGATCAAGAGCACCGGTCGCGTGCTCAACGGCGCCGAGTATTACCCTGAGCTGGCACCGGCCGGCGACAGCGATGCGCAGCTGTTCGTGGCCTCGCCCGCCGGCGGCAGCGAGAGCATGCACCTGATGTACCTGATCGCCATTGCCGCGGCGCGCACGTCCATCGATCTGGCTGCAGCGTATTTCGTGCCCGATGCGTTGATCACCCGCTCGCTGCTGGAAGCGCGCAGCCGCGGCGTCAACATCCGCGTGCTGCTGCCCGGCAAGCATATCGATGCGATCTCGGTGCGGCTGGCCTCCAAGGCCAGCTGGGAGCCGCTGCTGCAGGCCGGCATCGCCATCCACGAATACACGCCCACCATGCTGCACACCAAGCTGCTGATCATCGACGGCCTGCTGGTGTCGGTGGGCTCCACCAACTTCGACATCCGCTCGTTCCGCCTCAACGACGAGGCCAGTCTGAACGTCTACGACCGCACCCTGGCCGCGCGCATGACCGAGGTGTTCGAGGCCGACCTGCAACGCGCCGAGCGCTACACGCTGGAGCGGTGGCGCGCACGCCCACTGCGACAGAAGCTGGGCGAGAAGCTGGTATTCCCGTTCCGCTCGCAGGTGTAGTGCGCACGGCGTCCGCGGTCAGCAACACCGCCTCACAGCGGCGCGGTAGTTCCGGCCTGCAGACGCAGCTGGCGCAGGCGCCACCACACCCCGCCCACGTGGACCAGCGAATACAGCACCAGCGCCGCGGCGATGCCCAGGGTCAGCGCGCTGGCCTGCGAACCGGCCACCGACGCGCCCTGGCCGAAGGCGCCCGAGGCCCAACGCCAGGCCAGCCGGCCCAGCAACACCAGCATCAACGCAGCGCCGATCCAGGGGTTGGGCGTATACCAGCCGCGCCCGTCCACCCACTCGGCATGCGTATAGCGCAGCGACAGCGCACCCAGCCCCATGCCCACCAACGTGCCCACGGCAATGCCGGCCCGCACCTGCGGCAAGCCGTAGACCGCATACGCCAGCGCCGCGGCCGCGACGATCAGCACCACGCTGCGCACTGCCGTGCTCGCCGGCTTCCACTGCTGGCGGCCAAAGCTGCGCCGGATGCGCCGGTAGTAGAGGTAGCCAATGGCGGCCATCGAGAGATACGGCGTCAGCGGTGCGATGGCAGCGGCGGGCATGGCGGTTCCTTTGCGGGTGGGTTGAAGCGACCGACGCAGAATGAAACCAGCCACCGGCGCGAACAAGGTGCCAAGTGTCACTTTCTGCAGGCGGCGGCGTGGCGGCCGGTCGCCGGCAAGCCGCCGTCTCGCCGGGCTGTGCGCACGTAGACCACCGCAGCGGGTGCGTTCCCGCCCCGGCCGGTGAACGCCGCAAACGCGCGCCGGCGGTTGCCACACGCGAACCGGAGCGGCACAGGTAGACTTGCGCGCAGTGTTCCCCCACCGCAGTGCCATGTCCGCCATCAAGCAAGACGCCCACACGCTGATCGACACGCTGCCCGACACGGCCGGCTGGGACGACGTGGTCCGCATCGTGGGCGATGCCAGCTTCCAGGCTGCGGTGCAGGACGGCATTGCCGCCGCAGAGCAGGGCGCGTTTGCCGCACCGGCGCAGGTCGGCGCACTGTTCGCCAGGTGGGGCGTTGATGTTACGGCGTGACTGGACCGTCCCGGCCGCCAAGCAGCTTGCCCACGCCCAGGATCACTACCACGCGCTCAACCCGGCCGCGGCCGCCGCCATGGGACGGCAGGTGCTGGAAGCCACCCGCACGCTGGCCGAGCAGCCCGGCCGTGGCCGTGCCGGCCGGGTGCCTGGCACTCGCGAGTGGGTGGTCAGGCAAACCCCGTACGTGCTGGTCTACCGCGTGCGCGACGACGCGCTGCAACTGCTGCATGTCCACCTCGATGCCAGCGACTGGCTGCCGCGCACCGAGCCGCTGATCGAACGCATCGAGCCGTGGATCGCCGCGCTGATCAGCGCACTGCTGCACGTGCTGATGCTGCTGATCCTGCTGTCGGCCTCCACCCCCACCGTCACCCCGCCGCAGGGCTCGCCCAGCGGTGGCCGCACCAAGGTGGACTTTGTCGGCGACACCAGCCAGCCGCAGCAACCCACGCCCTCGCCCACTCCCACGCCGCCCTCGCAGACCCCGGCCCCGGTGCAGCCGCCGCCGGCCGCCTCGCCGGTGCAGTCCACCCTGGTCCAGAACGCCAGGAACCCGGTGCCGCCGGCGGGCAACACCCGCCGTGGCGGCCTGACCGAGCAGCGCCAGACCCGCCCCGTGCAGCGCCCCACCCCACCGCAACCGCCGGCCGAACCGTCGTCGCCGCCGCAGCGTCGCCCCGAGACCTGGACCGGCCGCCCACCGGGCATGCTCGACGAACCCGCCGATGCCGCCGAAGACGGCACCGCCTACACGCCCACCATCAGCGAAGGCCGCCGCCGCGACCGCAACAACGCCCAGCCCAGCCTGGATATCGGTGGCTTCCAGGTCTATTACGACGTGCGCAGCGAAACCCAGCTGCGGGTGTGGAAGGAACAGGGCATGCAGGAAATCGCCATCATCCTGCCCGGCACCCAGCAGCGCATGGTCTGCCCGCTGGAGGTCGCCCTCAAACGCGGCTCCAGCAAATGCCGCCTGCTGCCGCCGGATTCCCCGGAGCTGAAGACCATCGGCGACGCCCGCGAGGTCATCAACATGATGGAGGTCTACAAGCAGGGCGAACCGGTGTGGCGCGGGCCGGGGCCGTATCGGTGAGGGGTGGGGCCAGGTTGGGCCCGGATTCCACTGAGCTTACGCTCGGGCGCGCCGACGCCTATATCGCTGCGACAGCGGCCGCGCAAGGATTGGCCGTTGCCACTCGCGACACGGCCCCGTTTGAGGCGATGGCATTGGAGGTCATTAACCCGTGGAATTGAGCTGGAGCGCGCGATGATAAACCGGCATTTTGGCGCCTATTTCTGACGCACCTTTTTTGAAAGCAGCAACCGAACGAGCCGAAGATGTCTTCAGCCCGTTCGTCAATTAGCCGGCGGTTGCAGCCATCACGTCCCCTGGTCTTTGCCGAGCTTTGTACCCAGTGACCCTTTGAACGGCGCCGGATTGCTGGTGACCAGGCAGTTGTAAGCTTTGTCGCTGTTGAGCACCAGCACGGACGACTGCGGCCCCTTGAAATCCAGCCCTACCGAGAACAGCACATACGCGTTGGGCAATGCGCTCGGTCGAAATGCCCCGAAGGCATACTCGCCAGACAGGCCCAACGGCGACAGCGGCACCGTGAGCACCAGCGGCTGCGTGGCAACCGGAGAGGGCAGCGAGGAGGAAGCAGACATGATCTTGGACTGCACGTCGATGGAGTACTTGGTGGTGACCGTCATCCCCAGATACTTGGAATCTGGTGCCGACACCTGCTTGCGACAGGCCGCAATATCTTCCGGCTTCTGATCCTGCTGGCCCGTCTGCAGCGTGGCAAAGACATGGGTCAGCGTGACCTTGTCCGCTCCGGTGACCGGTGCTGCAACGGCAGCGTCCATGCACAGCGCGGCGGCGACGAGCGAAAGGCCACATGCCGCAAGCGCACCGCGATAACTGGTTTTACGTTTCATTTCGATCACTCCTTGGTCTGCGATGCAAGGTGTCGGCAGTGGCTCTTGCGCGGCTGCCGCTTGCGTCTTGAATGGAAGTCGCAACGGCACCTGTGCATAACGCCAAGCGGCAGATGATCGATTGCGTACGATGACACCATGTGCGTGTGTGTGGGAGCACCACACCTACGCCACCCAGCTGGCCACGCCGCTGGTGTGTGCATCGTTGAAGACCAACGCCTCGCAAACCCGGCAAATCGTCTCAACGACTTCGTTGCGTGATGCAGCTCGGATTTCGGAAGCAAATAAAGCGACACCTCTTGCTCGAATCAGACATCAATCGAGACCGCACCAAGGCATGACCCCTCTTGGCACACGAAATTTGGTTCTATTTCGCGACTGAGCGAGGTTAGCTTTGAGAGGCGAGCGTCGCAGGCAAAGCTGGCGTAACTAGGGTGAGAACCAATGGCAGCTATAGTTAACGTAGCACTGCCACCGCTTCCAACGCATCCACCACAGGCCCAAACACAATCTGCCGCAGCAAGCGCGCTTCGCCAGGATCGACTGCATGCGTGGCGCCTTGTTCGTAGCTCTGCAGCACCACGTGCGATTCCCGTCTGATCGCGATGGCTAGTTCATCCAGGTGTCGCAATGTCAGTTTTGGCGGTACGCCGATGGAGTGGCCAAACGCGGCGACATCATCCCGGCCGATGGCGTCATAACGGTGGGAAGTGCCCATCGGGAAAACCAGTTCGTCCAAGCCCCAGTCGGGGGCCTTGTAGACGCTGGTGCTGAGCAGGTCGTAATGCGGGGCGAGTTCCCAGCCATTTGCGCCGCGCAGGAAGCTCAGGTTCTTCAGGTGGGCATCGCTGTTGCCGATGAAGAAATTGAACAGTTGCCAGCGCAGCAACGCAATGCGCGTGGCCGCAGGCATACGGCTGATGCGTTCGAGCGCGCGCAAGTTACTGCTGGTGGCTTGCTGGTATTTGTAAACACGATCCAGGGACAGCAGTTGGCAACCGTCCAGCGCATAACGGCGCTGTGCCTGCAGGCCATCGCCGATGCGGTCGAAACGGCGGACCAGATACACTGGTTCCGGCACGCGGCGCACGGCCACCTGTGGCACCGGCAGTCCGCAGGCAGCGGCCAGCTGCATGCAGAACCATTCATTGACCGCGCTGTGCGGGTAGTCGTCCACATGCTCGTGGTCGGGTTTGAGGATATGGGTGGACGCAGCCGTGCCCACCGGCTCCCACAACTGCCCCTGCTCCAGCACCACCGCCAGCTTGTGCTGGGCGCCCGCCAACGACATGCGCTTGGGTGCGCCATGGGTCAGCGGTTGCCGAGGCAAGGCGCGAATACGCGCAGAAAGCGCGACATCGCTCAGCGGCTGCAGCGCCGGCGGCGGCAGTTGCTGGCCTGGCCTGAGCAAAGTCAGCGCGCCGGCCGACTCCGGGCCGAAACGTTGCAACAGGCCGAAAGCATCTGCCGCGTCGATGCCGGCGTCGCTGGCGATCAACCGGCGTCCGCCCTCCTCGGGCAGCAGGTTGTCGAAGAACCACTGCACCGGGCGCTGGCTGCCGCCATCAACGATCTCGCCCGCGCGACATGGCAATGCTGGAGACAGATCGAAGCCGTCCATTCGCCACGCCGGGTCGTACGCAAGCGCCCATAGATTGCCTTGCTCGCGCAACTCCCCGATGCGGCGCTCTTCCAGCCACAGCTCAAGGCTGCGTGGCGCATCGGCGGTGTTCATTCGGCGTGCTTGGCTACCGGCGCAGGCAGTTCCACCGGCAGATCCAGCTGGACCTGGATGCCTAATTGCCGCAGCAGTTCGAACACCCGGCCCAGTTGCACGGTGTCCTTGCCGCGCTCGAGATTGCCCAGCACCACATGGCTGGTGCCGGCCAGCGCAGCCAGGTCGTCCTGACGTAGGCCTTGTGCCTTGCGTACTGCACGGACATAGGTACCGATGTCGGATGCCTGGTCGATTGGGACGCGCATAGCGAATGACCTAATCTAAAGCGGACTTTAGATTACCTCGGCAATTTTACGGTGACAAGTAAAAACTAAAGCAGTCATTAGATTGGTCGTTAGCAGCTACAGGCCGGGCCAAAACTAATGCTCCCTTTAGTTTCATAGCTTAAGCAGTCGCTGTTGCGAAGGGAAAACGAGCCCACGCGCTGCCCGTCGCAGTTCCAACGGCACATATGCTCGGCTACGGAGACCAGATCTCGCACTTCGCAGCACCCGACCAACCGGAACTGGCTACAGTCTGCGCAGGGCCATCTGCGCCCACTCCATCCACCTGCCTTTCAAAGGATCTGCATGTCCCTACATCGTCTTGCTCCGCGTGTGGGCCTGGCCGTTGGCCTGCTGTGCGCCTGCACCGTGCAGGCCGCCGCGCCGGCGCCGGCCCATCGCTTGCTGCGTGTCACCCTGGGCGGTGCCACCGACCAGCCCACCTCCGGCCGGCTGCTGGTGTTCGCCACGCTGGCCAAGGATGCCGAGGCCGAGGC
The DNA here is from genome assembly GCF_041479385.2 of Xanthomonas sp. NCPPB 1068. Lineage (NCBI taxonomy): Bacteria > Pseudomonadati > Pseudomonadota > Gammaproteobacteria > Lysobacterales > Lysobacteraceae > Xanthomonas > Xanthomonas sp. NCPPB 1068. The sequence goes on from NZ_CM192986.1 coordinate 4,779,576, forward strand.
CAAGCAGGACGGCAAGGTGGAGGCGGTGGATACCAACCCGTTCCGGCCTAGCGCCACGGCGGTGGCCGCGCAGGAGGTGACCGGCCTTGCGCCAGGCGGCAGCATGCAGATCGATCTGGACAACATCGCCTTCCCTAGCGGGTTCTCGGCATTGCCGGCTGGCGAGTATCTGTTTCAGGCCGTGCTGGATCCGAACCACAGCTACGGCTACATGGGCCGCGATGGCGGCGACCTGCTGAGCGCCGTCACGCCGGTCACCCTGGGCGGCAAGAATGCCGCGCTGCCCGCGCTGACGCTGAGCACGCAGGTGCCGGCCTCGGACGACCCGTGGCAGGTCTCGCCGCGTGCGCCGCAGGCCGTGCGCGATGCCGTGCCCGAGGCCAAGCTGCATAGCGCCGATGCGTCGCTGGTCAGCCCCGCGCTGAGCGCGTTCTGGGGCCGGCCGGTTTCCCTGCGCGCGCGCGTGCTCACCCCGCCCGGCTACGACGCCAAGGCGGCAACGCGCTATCCCACCGTGTATGTCACCCATGGCTTCGGCGGCAACTACAACCGCTTTGCCGGCAGCATCGCGTCCACCTGGGCGGCGATGGCCGCCAAGCAGATGCCGCCGATGATCTGGGTGTTCCTGGACCAGTCCACGCCCACCGGTACCCACGAGTTCGCCGACTCGGTCAACAACGGTCCCTGGGGCACCGCACTGACCGAAGAGCTGATCCCCGCGCTGGAACGCCAGTACAAGATGGACGGCAAGGCCCGGGGCCGGTTCTTGAACGGGCATTCGTCCGGCGGCTGGGCCACGCTGTGGCTGCAGACGCGCTACCCCAAGCTGTTCGGCGGTACCTGGTCCACCTCGCCCGATTCGAGCGATTTCCATGACTTCACCGGGCCGGATCTGTACGCGCCCAACGCCAATGTCTACCGGCGCGCGGACGGCAGCCAGTTCCCGCTGATCCGCGACCAGGGCAAGGTGGTGGCCGATCTGGAAACCTTCGCCAGGCTCGAAGCGGTGCTGGGCCAGTACGGCGGCCAGTTCACCTCGTTCGACTGGGTGTTCTCCCCACGCGGGCCCGACGGCCGCCCGCTGCCGATGTTCGACCGCACCACCGGCAAGGTCGATCCCACCGTGGTGGCGTACTGGCGCGACCATTACGACATCGCCGCACGGGTGGCGGCGCAGTGGCCCACGCTCAAGCCGGATCTGGACGGCAAGATCCACCTGATCGTCGGCACCGCCGACACGTTCTACCTGGATGGCGCGGCGCGCAAGTTCCAGGCGGTGCTGGACGGGCTGGGCGCCAAGAGCGACTTCCGCTACCTGGAAGGCCGCACCCACTTCGACCTGTACAAGGAGGGCGACGACAGCAACGCCCTGATGAAGAAGATCGCCTGGGAGATGTACGCGGTGGCGCGGCCGAAGCGGTAAGCGCGTCGCTGCACGTACCCGCACGCTGACTGGCGTGCCGGCCGTACCCGCCACGTGCGGCCGGAGTGACAGGTCTGGCGATCACTGCGGTGTTGCATGCCGCAGATCGCCTGGCCGGCGGAACTGCCCTGGTGCGCGCACGCCCCAAGTGTTCGATGCCAGCCTCTGCTGCATCCAGCTATTTCGACTTCAAGCGCTTCAAGCTTGCCTCGACCTGCTCCGGGCTGAGGTCGTTGGTCGGATCGAAACCGATCGTTGCCTGCATTTGGCTTCTGACAGGCAGGCCCTCGTTGTTCAATGCAGGTGCATATCGCCACACAAGCACGCCATCGGTCGCTACCTTGTCCAGCTCAGCGCTCCCACTGCTCTCATGAAGGGACGGATTAGTCACGGTCCCATCCTGTTCCACCCAGAATCGCACCTTTGCTTCGCCACCCACTCCTGTCAGAAGAAGACGTATGGGGTAGCGAGGGACAGGCGTACGCAGTGCGACGGGAGCACGTGCATGGGAATTGACCTGATTTGATGGCTGCACATCCTGTGCTTTGGCAAGGCCGCTTGAGGCGATCATCAACATCGCCGCATAGACCGCCAACGATTTTCTAGACAACTGGGATCATCCTGATTATGGGTATCGAAGTCGCAGCACTCGGGCGGCGACGCGTTGTCGAAGCCGGTGACATCACGCCGAACGCTTGGGCAGCTCCCACTCCAGCTGCTGCCTGAGCACCAGCAGCAGCACCTGCAGGCGGCCGCTGCGCACCAGGGCGGCCGGCGTCTGCCCGTCCAGTGCGTTCATGGGCTTGCGGAACCAGCCGATCAACGCCTCATTGTTGCCGCCGTTCAAGGCCCAGGCGTGGCAGACGATCTCGCCCAGGGCCTCGATGCCGGCGCTGCCCAGCAGCTTGATGTGCTCCGGCGTGAAGGCGAACAGCGACAGCACCAGCTCAGCGTCGGCAGCCTTGCCGTGGTCGACCTCCATCTGCTGGCTATGCGCGGTGCTGTAGATGGACGCCTGCGCACGGAAGTCTTCGGCGCGCCGCATGCCGGTGAGCAGTGATGCAATGAGGTCGGCGCGTTCCATGGGGCAATCCAGCGGTGTGATTGCGCGCACGCTATCCGTGTCATCACTGCGGCTCAATCGGGAGTCTCCTGACACGCGATCTCAGCGTCAGCAACCGTTGCGTTACGCAGCGGCTGGACGCTGCGGCGTTAATGCCCTGGCGGCGGCGGTCTGGTTGCGGCGTGCATGCACCCGCGGCCAGGCGGCGCCGGCCTTCGCCGTGTTTAACGCGGGGGTTGCTAGGCTCCGGGCGCGTCACTGGCAGCAGCCTGCACGTCAACGGGCTGCAGTATTGGAGTGTCACCTCATGAGGAGTTGTCAGATGCCCTGGAAATCCGCGCTCGCCGTACTTGCCCTGTCCACCGCCGCGCTGCCGGCGCTGGCTCAATCCGACCGGCAGGTGGCCGAAGACATGATCACCCGCTCGGCCAATGTCTGCCCCGGCCACAGCACCGAGCGCACCAGCCCCACCGTCAAGACCGTGCCCGTGGGCGCGCTGCGGGTGATGCTGGAACGCGGCCTGGTCATGTGCCCGGACCGCCGCCTGGACGCCGCCGCCCCGGCCGTGTTCTACGGCCGCCTGGGCGTGCTCGCCTGGAACCCGGACGTGCCGGCCGCCAAGACCGTGATCGTGCAACAGATCGGCGCGATGACCCGCAAGGACCAGTACCCCGTCGAGACGCTGGTGTGGGACGCCAAGGGCACCGCGCTCAAACAGCAAACCGTGCCGATGTTCGAGCCCAGGCCGGGTGCGGCGGTGTTGTACAAGGTGCGTTGAGTCCGTGAGCGAGCGCGATGGAATCGTCCGCGCGCTCATGCCGCCGCCGGTCGCTGGCGTGCCTAGAGACCCAGATCGGACAGGCTCGGATGTGCATCGGGCCTGCGCCCGAGCGGCCAGTGGAACTTGCGCTCGGATTCCTGGATGGGCAGGTCGTTGATGGACGAGTGGCGCGCGCGCATCAGGCCGTCGGCATCGTATTCCCAGTTCTCGTTGCCATAAGAGCGGAACCAGTTGCCGGAGTCGTCGCGCCATTCGTAGGCGTAGCGCACCGCGATGCGGTTTTCGTTGAACGCCCACAGCTCCTTGATGAGCCGGTATTCCAGTTCCCTGGCCCATTTGCGCTCGAGGAATGCCTGCGCCTGGTCGCGGCCGGTGACGAACTCGGCGCGGTTGCGCCAACGCGTGTCAACGCTATAGGCCTGGGCCACCTTGCCCGCATCGCGGCTGTTCCAGCCGTCTTCGGCCAGCCGCACTTTCAGCAAGGCGCTGTCGTGGGTGAAGGGCGGCAGCGGCGGGCGGGACGATGCAGGCGATGACATGGCAACACTCCTCACAGAAGGCAGAACAGGAAAGGAAAGGAAAGGACGCTACCCAAGCAACCTGCGGGCAGCCTGTTGGGCGGTGGTTGCAGACTCCGTACCGCCAAAGACCAGCGCGACGGCAATCGCGCCGTCGATCAACACCAATAATTGCTGCGCCAGCGCATTCGGGTCTGGCCGGCCGGTGGCCACCACCAGGCCGTGCAGATACGTGTGCAAGCGTTGCTTGTGCACGCGTGCCGCCCTGCGGATCACATGGTTCGGGTCGCCGATTTCACCGGCCGCATTGAGAAACGCGCAGCCATGGAAGCGGTTATCGGCAAACCAGCTGTGCAACGCGTCGAAGCACGCCAGCAAGCGCGTCACCGGATCGTCGCTGTGCGAGGTGGCGGCCACGAACCAGGCCATCCAACGCTCGTCCCGGCGCAACAAGGCGGCTTCCACCAAGGCGTCTTTGGTTGGATACAGGCGATAGAGCGTCTTGCGTGCCACCCCGGACGCCTTGACGATCGCCTCCATGCCGGTGGCATGAATACCGCCGGCGTAGATCAGGCGCTCGGTGGCATCGAGCAACACGGCGTGGGGTTCAGGTTCGGGTAGCGAGGGCTTCATGTGGACTGAGAATGATCGTTCTCAGTAAAGTAGAACGATCATTCTCCGCTGTCAATATGGCGCAGGGCACTGGATCGAGCTCCGGCCCGTCTTCCATGTGCGCATGGCGGTGGCTGCGTGGCAACCACACGCGACCGCACGCGCAGCGGCAGTCAGCCCATCGCCACCTTGTCTACCGCAGGCGCTGGTGTTTGCCGCACAGAGGTTGTGCATCGATCTCGTCGACGATGCCGCGCAGCGCACGCGCGGCATTGAAGATGCTCTCGCCCAGAATCGACACGCTGCCGTTATCCAGCGCCTGGCCACTGCACACCGCCACCATGTCGCTTTGCGCGGTGATCGTGCGTAACAGCGTGTGGAACCGGTCGATCTGCTCGATGGTGACGCCGAAGCTGAAGTGTTCTTGCTGCGTCCGCAGCGTAGTCATCCTGCGGGTTTTCGAAGTCGTCATGGCACTCGCGCTCGACGTGTGCGGACGGGATGTCCGTGAGCTCACGCTAGCGCATTATTTCGGATATCTGAAAATCAGATAATGCGTAAGGGTTTCAACGATGTACGCCGTCGTAGTGCTATCGTTTTACACCGACTGAATCGGTCCGACGGTTGCAGTGAAATATCTCGGCTCACCGGTGATCGGATCATCAAACGCCAACGTGTGCGCAAACAGCTGCAGTGGCCGCTCAGGATCATCCGGCCGCTGGTCTTCCAGCTCGGGATAGAAACGGTCGTGCAGAATCGGCGCGCCCAGTGCGGCCATATGCACACGCAACTGGTGCTTACGCCCGGTGACCGGCTCCAGCCGATATGTCCATGCGTGCTCGCCGCGCGCGATCACATCGATCACCGTCTCGCTGTTCGGTTCGCCCTCGCACTCGCGCATGCGGAAGAACGGCTCGCCCGGCTCCAGCCGGCTGCGATGCACATACGGAAACCTCAGCCCTGGCAGCGGCGGTGCCACCGCCAGATAGTGCTTGCGGATGCGCCGTTCGCGAAATAGCGCCTGGTAGATGCCGCGCGTGGCGGGATTGGCGGAAAACAGCACCAGCCCGGCGGTATCGCGGTCGATGCGGTGCAGCGGCACCAATGCTGGACTATCGAAGCGGCGCACCAACCGTGTCAGCAATGTCTCGCGCACATAGGCGCCCGCGGGCACCACCGGCAGAAAATGCGGCTTGCACGCCACCACCATGTGCGCATCCGCATGCACCACGGTCTCGGCAAACGGAATGACCGGCTCATCCACCACCTCGCGGAAGTACAAAATCTCGGCGCCCAGGCGATACGGTGCAGAGGCATCGAGCGCGCGGCCTTCGGCATCCAGCACGCGCCCGCGCGCGAAGCGGTCCTGCCAGGTGGCGGCATCCACACCCGCAAAGCACGCGCACAGCGCTTCCAACACCGTGGACCAGGGGCCGGGCGGCAACTGGAACTGGCTGGCGGGGATGCCATCGAGCATCGGGCGTGCTGGAAGCATGGCCACAACAAGGCGCGCTCATACGAACAGGGCTGGCATCGTACCCTGCCCGCGTTTGCCTGCTCCGTTCGTGTGGCATAGCGGACGCAAGCGGTTGAGCGGGCAAGAGTGACTTTCGGGCGATACGCTTGACGCCGCGTTGGGCAATGCTGCGACTCTTTGCCAAGAGATGGAACTCGATGCGTCGTCCTGCGATCTATGCGGCCCTTGCCTGCCTTGCTGCGCTGCTTGCGCCGTTTGCCACCGCAGCGCAGGCGCCCCCGCCGTCATTCACCGCGTGTGCCGACGCGGCGGCGCAGGCATCGTTGGCCGGTAGCGAATGCCTGCTCGCCCAGGTGCCGCTGCGGCATGAAGCACCGGACGCCGGCACCATCAACCTGTTCGTCCGCCGTTTGCCGGCAGCAGACCAGAGCAAGCGCCGCGGCGAAGTTTGGCTGATCGCGGGCGGGCCGGGCGAAGCCGGCGCCTCGCTGTACCCGATGATCAGCACCTACCGGCGGGCATTTCCCGGCTATGACTTGATCATCCCCGACCATCGTGGCACCGGGCGTTCGACTCGCCTGTGCCCTGAGCAAGAGGCACCGCACAGCGCAGACGGGGTTGGTCTGGCCGGCACCGAATGGGGCCCGTGCATCGGCGCACTGTACGCAGATGCGCAACGCACCAAGGCCTTCACCATCACCGAAGCTGCGCAGGATCTTGCACTGCTCATCCGCCAACAGCGACGCAAGGGCGAAGTGCTGCTGTACGGCGTGTCCTACGGCACGCAGCTGGCGCTGCGCACCCTGCAAGTGGCGCCGGTGCCGTTGGATGGGTTGGTGCTGGATGGCCTGGTGCCGCCGGAAACGGCCGCGCAATGGGACTTGAGCCACCGGACTGCCGTGGTCGACGCCGTTGGGCGCGCGCTGCTGGATGACGCACACATCGCCACCTATCGCAGCGTGCTCGATCGCAGCGACAGCGCCGCATGGCGTGCACATATTCCCGGCAAAGATCTCAAGCGCTTGCTGGGGATGTTGCTCAACTTCCCCACCCTGCGCGACCGCATTCCCGCCATCATCGATGGCCTGGCCCGCGACGATGCCACGTTACTCACCGCCTCCATCGCCGATCTACAGACCGCACTCGCCGCAATGGGGCAAAGCGGCGACAACCAGCCCGCATTGCCGCTGGTCATGCTGATCGCCGCATCCGAAAACAATGCACGCCCAACCCTCACCCGCGAAACAGTGGCAGCCGAAGCCAAGGATGCGTTGTTCGTTAGCCCCATCCCAGGCCTGCTGGTAGACGCCGGCCTGCCCACCTACCCACGCGACGCCTGGTTCGGCCGCAGCCCCACCACCCTGCCACGCACGCTGATCATCCACGGCACGCTGGATCCCAACACCCCGTATGCCGGCGCGCAGGCACATGCCGCATTGCTGCAAGCGGCAGGCCCGGTGACCTTCAGCACCGTCGAGCGTGGCGCGCATTTGCTGGCTTTTGCGGCGCCTGCGTGTTTTGTGAGTGCGGTTGCTGACTTTGTGGAGCAACGGAACGTTGCTGCGTCTTGCAGTGAGCCGGGAAAACAATGAAGGGTGGCAGATACGACACTCACGTTGGCCCTTATTCCACATCGCTTGGCGCTTCGACCACCTCGACAAGCCAAGTTGAACCCTTTCAAGCGGACTCAAGCTTCTGGGCTGGATGCAGGCCCGTTACATCGCAGAGCATCATTGCTTGTATTTGATGGAAACCAGATCGCAGTAGCGTGGCTGGCATACTGACAAACCCTGTTTCAGCGGCTATGGTCGAAGCTGGAACGGGGTTCTTGCATGGGACGCAGAAAGAAACAGGGTGGATTCGAAGTGTTGGCCGCATTGCCGTGGCCGGTTGGCTTCGTCATGGGAATCGCTGCGTATCTGGTAGTGCGCTACGGCATCGGCTGGTGGTTTTCTCACCAGGGCGGAATGCTATCGCAGGGCTTGGCCCAGCAAGCGAGCGGGATGCTCGCGCCATTGGCGTGGACGCTGCTCGGCGTCTGCTGGCTTGCCGCGCTGTTTTCCTATCTGGGCACACGCAGCCGGCGACGCTTTCTGGAAACACGCACAAGCCTGGAGAGCCTGGCCGCCGGCGGCTGGCGCCAATTCGAACGATTGGTGGGCGAAGCATTTCGCCGCCAGGGTTACAGCGTCGAAGAAACCGGCCTGGGCGGCGCCGACGGCGGCATCGACCTGATCCTGCGCAGGACGGCCGCCGCACGCTGGTGCAATGCAAGCAGTGGAAGCGCCAACAAGTCGGCGTCAGCATCGTGCGGGAGATGTACGGACTGCTCGCGCATCACCAAGCCCATGCGGTCAAGATCGCCTGCGTTGGCACTTACACGAAAGACGCCAAGCGCTTCGCCCAAAGTAAGCCGATTGAACTGATTAGCGGCCAACAGTTGCTGGCGATGATACGAGCAGTGCAACAACAAGCGACAGCCCCGCCGATGCCACCAGCAGTACATATCGAGCCTGTCTTTGCTTCGACTGAGTCCACTGTCTCCGCAACCATCGCCACCCCAAATTGCCCGCGCTGCGGTAGCACGCTCGTACAGAGAAGGAATCGACGCACCAGCGAACACTTCATAGGCTGCAGCCAGTTTCCAAAGTGCAGAGGAACTGTATAAATGAAACCGCCTCTTTTTCTCAAAATGACACTACGAGGTCGCATGCATACAAGTGAGGCCTAAACCCTTCCTTCAAGCGGACTGGCCTATGGCCAGCTGCTTAAATCAAACGTCAGCAAATGGGATGTCATGTTTACCTCCTTCGTCATCTGCGTTATCGGGATTCTTTGGTATCTGGCAAATTCTCGATACAAGGAGACCAATTCATGGTCATGGCGTCGCAAGAGAGCCTGTTATTCGTGGGCTTTAGTCGGCGCAATTGCGGGCTCTTTTTTTGGCGTTGCGGGTATGGGCTCCGCTATAAGTGGCACTATTCCTGGAGCAATTTTTTTCTATGCTATCGCAAGTAACCTGATGAAAAAGGATGTCGATCCCTCGACATAGAAATTGGCTAACAATTCATCCAAGCCAAAATTGCCAGGCAACACGGCTTAATTAAAGCATGTGAGGGAATATCGAATGTCAATGAGAACTTGTAAGGAGTGCGAAGCAAAAATCAGCACAACGGCCGTGGCTTGCCCGAAATGCGGTGCAAAGCCAAAGAAGACTTCCGGGTGTGCGATTGTCATTGCAGCTTTTATTGGGCTCATGTTTTTCTCCGCAATCCTACGTGGCTGCTCCGATAGCCCTTCCACACCGCTGACAACAACTCCTATAAGCAATGCAGCGCAGTCAGCCTCTCCCACACCGGCCAAAGCTGATCCTGCTGCACTGTTGGATCAATCCAGAACTACCGTTGATTCAATTGAGTCCCGTCTCAAAGAAAACGCTGATAGGCTTAAGAAGTATTACGGAACTATGGATCAGGTTAAACAAGCAACTGCTGATCTAATCGAGCTAGCAGCTGTCAAGGAGTTGTACAAACACTCTAGAATCAAAGAGGAAAAGAGTCTGGTTAGTCGTGCCGACTCGCTCACTGCAAAAGTTTCCCAGCAGCGACGCTCGCTCTATGCATCAACCGCTGAGGAGATATTTGTAAAGAATGGCATGGACGTTAAGATCACCGCAAGTGGAGCTAAGAAGGATCAGCTACGGCTCAGGTACGTATTGATGTCACAACCGCTTGTATACAAGTTTCAAAACGAAATGGAAATGGACGATCAGGCTAGAGCCTTCGGATTTAAGAAAATAATCTACACGGACGGGTACGACGAGACTTGGACTGTGGATTTGTAGATAACGGGTCAGATCCTTAGGTATCCCCACGTTTTTAAAGCACCAACGTCATCTGCTCGCGCACTGCGTCGGGCAGTGTGCGCAAGCGTTCTAGCCAGCATGAGACAGGTTCCATCGGCCAGCGCCTGACCAGCGCCTCGCGGCCGATGCGTAGTGTCGAGTAGAGCTTGCGTGTGCTGCTGCGTGGCGATAGCCACTGGGCGATACCGGTGGCTTCGCATCCCAGTCCTGCCAACCAACTGGCGAAGGTGGCCAGCGTATTGAGCAACAACAGGATCTGCAACCGCTCGCCGCGACGGGTCAGGCTGTCTTCCATCGCCTGACCGTAGCGATGCGATTTCAGATCGCGAAATGCCAGCTCGATCTGCATCCTTCGTGCGTACAGATTGACCAACTGTTTCGCGCTGGGTGCTTGCAACTGTGGGGAGGCAACGATCAACCACGGCTCGCGCTCACGCGCTGCTGCTTTCAAGCTGGATGATGCACGCGAGACCTTGGCGGGTGAGCGTCGATTGCGTTGCCGACGTCCCTGCGGTTTCTTGGCATAGAGCACCAGGCGGCAATCGAGTGGATCGCTGCGATTGGCTTGCATCGGTGGCAATTCGCGTGCACGGTTGGACGCCAGCGCATGCAGGCGACGGCTATCGATCCATTGCAACGCATCATCGGGCACGTCGTGCGGTTTGACCTGCGTGCGTCCGCGCAGGCGCCCGACCCAATCCCAGCCCATCGCCGACACCGCGCGAAACCATGGCGTGCGGAATCCGGCGTCAGTGACCAGGATCGGACGCACATCGTCTGGAATCAGTCCCCTGAGCTGCTGCAGGAAGCGTTTCTCCGCGCCGGGCGATCCCTGCTGTTTCCCAGCAACCACCATGTCCAGCAAGGTGAGCGTGCGTCCACCGATTGGCACGGCTGCACGCAGCAGGCACCACGACTTGTCCGGCTTCAAATCGCTCCAATCGATGACGATCACCGGCTGCTCGCCGCGCAGTAGCCAATGCGCCATGTCCCGCTCGATCACCGATCGCTCGACCTGCAACGTGCGATTGCACAGCAGACGGTCGCATACCTTGAGGGGCGCACGTACCCGCGTCGCGCCGGGCCATGAGCGTGCAATGTCGATCAGGGTCAGCCGACCTCCGTGCAACAGCGCTTCAACCGCACCGAGCAAGGCGCGCTGCCGTGATGCATGCATGCCTGATAGTGAGTCGGACAGGCACTTCTGCAATACTTCGCTGGCGCGCATGGTCGGCACTCTTCTCTGGCTTAGTCACCTTGAAGCGTGCCCCATGCGCGCACCTTCTTCCACGTCCCGGCGTACCAAGTACCTGATCTCGCAGGAAGAAATGTGGGGAAACCTCAGGGTCAGATCGAGTTCCTGTTGACAGAGCTGCCCCCATATTCGGACAGCCATTTCGATGGAAATTTGACTGCCCACACGTCTGCCACCCGCCATCTTTATCCAAGCGGGAGTTAGAAGCGCGCGATGATGAGTCGGTGGAAACCGCACTGGCCGCTGCGTTGCTGTAACCGGTGTGCCAAGATGGGGAGCGAGAGATTGGCCGGTCGCTGAATCAAACTGCCAGACAAAATTCCAGCGGCTCAAACCATTCGATGTTGGGGCGCACTCAGCTGCTGTTGATGATCCTGCTGCTGGCTTTGTTGTTGGGCTTGTTGCTGACGCTGCGTTTCGCTCAGCACCTGCAGCTGCGCAAGAGACTGATCGACAGGCTGTGCGATCGCGTCGCTCGTTTTCATGTGCGCCATCAGATGAGCGGGGTTGTCCAATGCGCCCTGGACCACGAACACGTTTTCGCCCCGTCCGACGGACGCTGTTTGATTACTCAACACGACATGGTCGATCTGCGTTAGTCCGTTCGCCTTGGCCAAGTGGGCGCTACTCGCCGCCAGCCTTGCACTGTTGTCGTCATAGTCGCGGCCAAGGCTCTGCTCCAGACGGCGCACGGCCTCTTCGGCCTGACGATGCAGCGGGTCTTGCGAGGGCACGGCGCCCTGAATGTTTCGGTAGGTTGGCGCAGCATTGTGATCTTCCTGATTCAGCTCGGGCGGGAAGGTACGTGGAGCAATCTGCTGCAGTGTCGCAGGGTCGATGTCTCCCGTTTGAGAGAGGCCGTGCGCCTGCTGGTAGTTGATCACTGCTGCCTGCATCGAGAGGCGGTAGACACCATCCTCCTGCAGTGGCTGATTGTCTGCGCCGCGATACCCTTCAGCATTCAATGTTTGCTGCACCTTCCGAACCATCTCCGACGATTCACCGATGCGAATTGTTCCGTCATCCACGAACGGCCTGGGTTCAATTCCGCGATCCCGCCGTTCTGCATCGATCGACAGCCGACCGCTGACCAGATCGCCTACGTAATTCTCGTAGTGTTGGTAGTAGCGGCTGTCGACCTCCATATGCACGTGGATTGCTCCTGTTGCCTGCTTACCCTGTACGCCTAGCGCCTGGCCATACTCGACCTGATCACCAGTTTTTACATGGAGTGGCGACATATGCCGGACACGGAGGATGACGTCGCCGCCTTCCCGATCCAGGACATCTACCAAACCCTTTGACGGATTAACCGTACCAACAACGCCGGCAACAGGCGATGGAACGTCGAGCGACCTTGAAGCAGGCCCAGAAGGCAGCCTGGAATCCTCAAGCATGAAATCCTTCTTCAGCAAGACCTGATCAGGACGAAGGCCATAGTCCCTCCCTGGCCTGGAGACCTCGATCTCTTGGATTTCACCACCAACCACTCCCAGCATGCGACCTGCTTGACCGCCAACCACATTGCCTTTGACCAGATGAGCATCGCTATTGCTTTTGGGGTGGTGCGTCACCAACTCGTCGAAGCTTCCGACAGCCTCGTTGTGTTCTCCCTTCTCAGCATCCCATTCAAGTTGAATGACGCGATAGGGTATCCGCTGCTTAGCATCCTGACTTGCCATATCCCAACTCCTTGTCAGTCCCTGAGATCAATCGCCCGCGTTAGGTGCCAACAACCTTGACGCTTCTCGAATACATAAGTGTCTACTTCGTATTCCATACCAAAATTTACCGTGCGTCCTTCATTGGCAGTCAGCTCTACGGAGACCTGAGAGCCGACCTTACTCATTGGCTCAGGCTTGCTTCTTCCTGTGGCGATTTGATCGAATATTTTTGCATCCTTGAAGTACCGGTAAGAAAATAATTCAAGGCGAGATGGGCCGGTTCGCTTGGAGATATGCGTGATTGGCGATGACGGAGTTTCGTCTTCAACGGTGTGAGTCGGAACCTCATACTCCAGCGGATCATCTGTAAAACGGCGACGTACGTCGTCGTTCGCAACATCGGCATAGCGTTGAAGAAATGTAGTGAAATCCCTGGAGGGACAAGCGACTGACTCCTGCTCGTTGTGCTGGCTCGGATGCTCGCGCTGCGATGTAATTGCCTGTGCAGGCGAAGTGCATCCCGCCGTAGAGATACAAAGCATTCCAGCAAAAGCGATATATGGATTCAATCGAGGCAGGCCCATGCGCATCATTCTTCCTTTAGTCAGGGCGGTGGCGTCTGAAAGGCTCATCTGGGCGGTGGCGTCGAGACCGTCTCAGCTTACCCATAGCTCAATCCGTTTGGTGATCTTCCATCCTTTCTGTGTGCGCGCAAGGAAATAGAGCATGCCCGTGCCACAACGTCCATGACAACGCTGTTCGGCATAAACGAGCGAATGAGATCCATCGACGAGAACCGGCACACTCAGTTGTAGATATCCGGCTGTTCCCGGATAGGCCTTGTAGAACGCAGGCCAGTTGATATCAGTCAGCAGTGCATTGACGTGATCGGTAGATGCCCCGTGGACGTAGGTGCTCTCGGGCAGCCGTACCTGTACCTGCACAGTGTTTGCCAGCAATAGCGCCTGTCGCGCCTTTCCTGATACGAATGCATCTGCAACAAAGGACGAAAGTAACTTCTGATCTAGATTCGAGGCACACATTCGCTCCGCTCTCTCAACAGCACAAGTCTGTGTAGATCGATCGAGCAGCACCACCGGTTTGCGCTTTGCACCCGAGAGGGGCTTGTCGAACTCTGAAGCCGCAGAATAGACCGGATACCGCTGATCAGCGACCGCTGTCCAGATCAGGATTACGTCTTGCTTCGATAGAACTACAGGCTGCGACGGTGATGCTTGGTGTTCTGCAGCTCCTGTGATGGAGGTCGTGGCCGGCTTTGCGAGCAGCGCGATGAGAATCAGCGCCACGATAAGTAAGGAGATGCGCAGGACGCGGCGCCAATGCATGCGCCTTGGCGATCGACCAACTCGTGGCGAGGTAAGCGCCGTGCGAGTGTCGTTGAAGGAATACTCCTTCGAGATCTCGTGTTGTTCCGACTCATGTGGCGGTGGGTGAGGGTTCACAGCTTGCTCTTCGTAAAGGTCTTGATCGGACAATTTTTTGCGACGGCTTAGCGTACGCCACGGGCGGCGGCGGCGGCCCAAGCAGTTTCAGCTCGCCCCGAGCGGGTGGGCAGGTCAGATTAGGTTGACACGTCATCAGAGGTGGCGGAGCGTCGTTCCCAATGAGGCATCCACTGCGGCGGGGACTTTTTCTTTTGAGCATTCCTGGTCCTTGACCTCCCATACATCCCCCACCAGCCATCCTCGCCGCAACCTCAACCGGAGAACGCACAATGATGAAGTGGATGGGCACCGCGCTGGCCGCGGTACTGCTGGTGAGCGGTTGCGCCAAGGAGGAGGGCGAGAAGTTCGTCGGCCACTGGGTCAACGTGCAGACGCAGGACGAGACGATGGACATCGAGCGCAATGGCGAGACCTTCATGGTCCGCAGCACCACGCCGAAGTTCTTCAGCCGCAAGCCCAAGACCGAGAGCTACCCCGCGGTCTACAAGGACGGAGCGCTGCAAGTCAGCAACGATGGCGAGACGGTGAACTTCGCCATCGACGCGGCCAACGGCCACCTCAACACCGGTGGCGAGCAATACCAGCGCGTGCCGGCCAAATAAGCGCATCACCGCAAGGCCCGCACTGCGGGCTTTGTCATTTTGGTCGCAGGCATCGCCGCAGTTGCAGCGGATGGCGCATACACGTGTAAGCGATCAGCGCATTGCGCTCGCCTTGGCCAGATTAGCGAGGGTCAGGCTGACTTCTTTAGTGATGCTGGACCCGTTCTTTGCGTAGCGATGCCGTCGAGGAACAGCCCGATCAGGTGCGCGATGCGGGTTCTCGGCGAACCGAGCTGCTCGGTGGCCAGCGAGGTGGCGGTGGCGACCACGACAAGATCGTCGAAAGAGACGTCGCGCCGGACGACACCGGTCTTCTGCGCGCTCCGCAATAGCCGTTGTCCCTCCGTGCTGATGGCATCGCACCCTGGCGTGCCGCTCTGCAGCACCTCGCCAAGCGAGGCGGCGAGCCCACGGTAGACGCTGGTGTGTAGCGCCAGCTCCTCGAGATACGCGCGTAGCGCGGCCAGCGTATCGAGCGTGCTGGCACGGGCATGACTGGCAGCGGCGAGCGAGAGGAAGCGCCCGCTGTAGACCGCGGCGAACAATGACTCGCGTGTGGGGAAGCGCCGATATAGCGTGCCGATGCCCACGCCGGCGCGTTTTGCGACATCTTCCATCGACGCCTCGGCGCCGCGCTCCAGGAACACCTCCTCAGCTGCGGCGAGCAGGCGCTCGCGGTTTCGCTGGGCATCGGCGCGCAAGGGGGTGTCGGCGGTCAACGTGGCTATTTCCGGGCTGGCTTGTGTAAGTGGAGGCTACCTCCATATACTAAATGGAGCAATCCTCCACTTACAAAGGAAGCGAGATGGGCAAGCGATTCGAGGGCAAGGTGGTCGCGATCACCGGTGGCACCGACGGCATCGGACTGGTGACGGCGAAGGCGTTTTGGATGGAAGGCGCGCGGGTCTACATCACGGGAAGGCGGCAGGACCGGCTGGACGCTGCCGTGGCGGAGATCGGTGGCGGCGCAGTGGGCGTGCAGGGCGATGTTGGCGTGCCAGCGGATATGGACAGGCTCTATGCGCGCATCCAGCAGGAGCACGGCCGGCTGGATGTCGTCTTCGCCAATGCGGGTGTTTCCGAGTCGGCGGCGCTTGGCGAAATCGACGTCGCGCACCTGGAGCGCCTGCTGGCGACCAACGTCAAGGGCACGGTCTTCACCGTGCAGAAGGCGCTGCCGCTGATGGCAACTGGCGGCGCCGTGATCCTGGCGGGCTCGGTGGCTGGCAGCAAGGGGATCGGCGCACTGTCCGTGTACAGCGCCACGAAGGCAGCCATCCGCTCCTTTGCGCGCACCTGGACGGCCGACCTGAAGAGCCGCGGCATACGGGTGAATGTGGTTTCGCCCGGCATGGTTCACACGCCGGCCATGCAGGCCTACCTGGAAGCAAATGCAGGGGCTGAGGATGCGTTCAAGCAGATGATCCCGTTCGGCCGGCTCGGTAACGCAGAGGAGATTGCCGAAGCGGTGCTTTTCCTTGCCTCGGACGCGTCCAGTTTCATGGCGGGGCACGAACTGTTCATTGATGGCGGGGTCATGGCCATCTAGTCCTGCCTGTGGGAGCGTGGCGGTTGCCGACAACTTCGCCATCGTGCACAACCTGCGCGACGTGCTATGGATGCGACGCAGGACGTGGCAGGAGACGGTGGCCGTCGGGGAAAGGGGTGGTTGAGTCTCCCAACCTTGTCGACGACATTCGACTTCGAATGTCGGGCAAGTACGCCTTGACTCTTCCTACATCCCCCACCCGCCATCCTCGCCGCAGCCTCAACTGGAGAACACACGATGATGAAGTGGATGGGTACCGCGCTGGCCGCGGCACTGTTGGTGAGCGGTTGCGCCAAGGTGGAAGGCGAGCAGTTCGTTGGCCACTGGGTGAACGTGCAGACGCAGGAAGAGACGATGGACATCGAGCGCAATGGCGAGACCTTCATGGTGCGCAGCACCACGCCGAAGTTCTTCAGCCGCCAGCCCAAGACCGAGAGCTACCCGGCGGTCTACAAGGACGGGGCGCTGCAGGTGACCAACGATGGCGAGACAGTGAACTTCGCCATCGACGAGAGCAACGGCCACCTCAACACCGGCGGCGAGCAGTACCAGCGCGTGCCGGCCAAATAACGCTGCTGTCACCGGATGCCACCAACGCCCGCGTGCGGACCCTTGACGGTCGCACGCGAGCGTTTTGGTCGTTGGCAGCGTGGTTTTTCCGGCCGCTTCGATGGGCTGCAGGCCCCTGCCCCGCCTTGCGGGGAACCGCCCTGCCGCTCCGCCCGCCGCCGGCCTGAATCTGCTGCCATCCAGCGCGCACAAGCCTTACAGTGCGCAGGCACGCCAAGGTCATGGCGCTGCCCGACCGATCAATCCAGCAACTACGAGGGTGTCATGAGCAAGGGGATGGACCAGAAGAAGAACCAGAAAAAAGAGCCGACCAAGACGCTGAAAGAAAAGCGCGCGGCCAAGCAGGAAAAGAAGGGCAAGTAAGCCGCCCGGCCTGCCAGACGGCAGACGAGGTCAGGCGTAGGCCTGGCCTCGCGGTTTTTTGGCCCGCACCAGGCGCTGCGTTGGCTTGCGAACTCGGCCTGTCAGATTTCTCAATCGCTGCTGACATGGCCTGCGGCAGCACCCTCAACGCTGCTATTGACCGATCAACGGGCCGGCCAAAGTGGCTGTGCTAATGTGGGTTTGTGCGGATTTCGGAGCTTGCCATGAGCCGTTTGACCATCGATCTGAGCGACCAGCAGCACCAGAGTTTGAAGGCGCTGGCGGCTCTGCAGGGCAAGACGATCAAGCAGTACGCGCTTGAACGCCTGTTCCCTGGCGACGTGAACGCCGATCAGGCGTGGCAGGAGTTGAAAACCCTGCTTGGGGAACGCGTCGCCGAAGGCCTAGCCGGCAAGGTGTCTAGCAAGAGCATCAACACCATTCTGGATGAGGAATTGGCCGAGGGCCGGCGCGGTTGATGCACGGCTACGTCCTCACCGACGCAGCCGAAGCCGATCTGCGCGGGATCATCCGCTACACCTCGACACGCTGGGGCCAAGCGCAGGTTCGCAGGTACATTGCAGATCTGGAACAAGGCATCGCCCGTCTCGCCACAGGGGAAGGCGCTTTCAAGGATCTCAGCGCGCTGTACCCTGCGTTGCGGATGGCCCATTGCATGCACCATTACGTCTTCTGCCTGCCGCGTGAGCAGGCTCCAGCACTGATCGTTGCGATCTTGCATGAGCGTATGGATCTGATGGTGCGTTTAGTCGGCAGGTTGTAGCTCACACTCCACATCGCGATGGTGTGGCTTTCAATACTCCTGCTCTGCCAACAATTCGGCTTGTTTTGCTGACGTGGGCGTTTGATTCGATCTATGTGCTGCGCTCAGCAATGACTGGCGTGTGCCGCTGCAGCGTTCCTGGATTTAGGGAAAACGCGGTAGTTGAATGACGCGGTGAACGCACGTCGATAGCCTCAGAGATAACGCTGCGCAGACGCGTCACACCGCCACCCACGCAAGGCTTCGAAAATGCGCGCCGCATCCTGGGACGGCGGCAGGCCGAAGGTGCGTGCGTATTCGCGGCTGAACTGGGTTGCGCTTTCATAGCCCACGTCCATGGCGGCGGTGGTGACGCTCTTGCCATGCGCGGTGAGCAAGTGGCGCGCCTGCAGCAGCCGCAGCTGCTTCTGGTATTGCAGCGGGCTGAGCGCGGTGGCGGCCTTGAAGTTGCGATGGAACGCCGACTCGCTCATGGCGGCCTGGCCGGCAAGCGTGGCGATGCGCAGGGGTTGGGCGTAATTGGCGCGGATGCAGTGGATGGCCTTGCGCAGCCGTGCCAACGTGGAATCCGGCGTTGCCACGGCACGCAGAACGCCGCCCTGCGGGCCTTGCAATGCGCGGTACAGAATCTCGCGCTCGTAGGCCGGCGCCAGTGCCGGGATATCGGCGGGGCATTGCATCAGGCCCAGCAGGCGCACCCAGGCATCCAGCATTTCGCCGGTCATGCTGGCGACCGAAAACGACACCGCGTCGGCACCTGCCGCAGGAATGGCCGCCTGCGTCGCGGGCAGATCGTGCAGCAGGGCGGCGATGGTTTGCGGGTCGAGCGTGAGGCTCACCGCAAGATAGGGCGCCCCGTCGTCTGCGGCATGCACCTTGCCGATGGCGGGAAGGTCGACGGTCATGACGAAGTAGCTGGCCGGGTCGTACTGCAGCGTGCGGTCGCCCACCGTCATCGACTTACCGCCTTGCAGGATCAGGTTGATCATCGGCTCGTAGACCGCCGCCAGCGCGTGCTCCGGCACCTCGCCCTGCACCATCGCCACGCGCGGGATGCCGGTTTCGGTGCGGCGGTTTTGGGCATGCCGGGTGAGCCGCTTGAGCTCGATAAGTGCCGATTTCATCGCCTATCAAACTACGCGGCGATGCACCCGGCAAGCGCAAAGGCAGGATCAGGCAGGCCGGCGCCAGCTTCGGGCAGGCCCTGCGGCACGGCGCTGCCTAACCTGGGAACACCTTCAGACACGAGCCCAGCGCCATGAATATTGCAGTCATCACCGGTGGTAGCCGCGGCATCGGTGCCGCCACCGCCCTGGCCAGTGCCCGTCGCGGCATGGGCGTCATCCTGACCTATCACCAGAACCCACTTGCAGCCGACGCAGTGGTTGCACGCATTGCGGCCGATGGCGGCAAGGCAGTTGCATTACCGCTGGATGTGGGCCACACGCGCAGCTTTGCCGGCTTCGCGGCGGCCGTGCAGGAGACGCTGCACACGGTCTGGCAACAGGACACCCTGGCCGGGCTGGTGAACAACGCCGGCTACGGCACCTTCAACCCGATCGAAAGCGTCGATGAGGCGCAGTTCGATGGGCTGTTCAACGTGCACCTCAAAGGGCCTTTTTTCCTCACCCAAGCGTTGTTGCCGATGCTGGGCCGCGGTGCCTCCATCGTCAACCTCACCAGCGCCACCACGCGCGTGGCGTTCGCCGGGGTTGCGCCGTATGCCGCGTTCAAGGGCGGGCTGGAGGTGCTCAGCCGCTACATGGCCAAGGAGTTCGGCGAGCGCGGCATCCGCGTCAATGCGGTCTCGCCAGGCGCCATCCGCACCGAACTCGGCGGCGGGCTGACGCCGGACTTTGAAGCGATGCTGGCCGCGCAAACGGCGCTAGGCCGCGTTGGAGAGCCCGAAGACGTGGCCGATGTCATCGCGATGCTGCTCTCCGATGAGGCGCGCTGGATCAATGCCCAGTCGATCGAGGTTGCGGGAGGGTATTACGTTTAAGCGTTTATTGGACCGAGGTGCTCCGTTGCCGGCAGTGCGTATGTCATTCGAGCTTGCTCAAGATCGCAAAGCAGGACGCATCGCGCAGTAGGCTCACACGCGCTCGTTATTACACGGATCAAGCGGCCAGCCGCTTGATTCGTGATGGCAGATCGCCCAGCGCGCGATGCGCTTGTTCCAGCTCGTAATCAGCCAGAACCGCTCGGTCGTGCCCAGTGCTGCGGCCAGGCGCACGGCTGTGTCTGCGGTGATACCGCGCTTGCCCAGGACGATCTCGTTGATGCGGCGCGGCGGCACGCCGGTGGCGCGCGCCAGCGCGTTCTGGCTGATGCCCATCGGCTCGAGGAACTCCTCAAGCAGGACTTCGCCGGGGTGGATGTTGGGTAACGAAAGCCGTCATGGTAGATCCGTCTCGCGCGGGTCGTCATCGATGGCGTCAAGCCGGTCTTCGGAGTCAAGCTGCTGCAAGACGCGATCGAAATCACTCAGAAAATGCTGGTCCTGCACGATGCGGTACTTTTCGAACTCGCTTTCCGCATGCGCTTTGGCGATCTCGGCAGTGACGCGCCCTGCGTCCTGCAACACCTGCCGGTCGGTCGCTTCGATGAAACGATTCAGACGTGTTTCCCAATCCTGCATGGTCATCGGAATCTGTCGAAGCGCCATGTCCTCGGCCAGATCCAGATAGGCTGAAACAAGACGTTGCAGCTGCGCCATCTCGCCGGTGGTCAGGTAGTTCTTGGCGACCGCCACATCGAACTTCTGGATTTTCCCGCGTGGCGCGTCGACCCAGGTGGTCAGGCCCATGTGCTGCTTGCCGGCATCGGCGCGGTGGTAGACGACTTCCGCTGCGGTGTGCCCGTGGATGGCCCAGTGCAGCTTGTTCTGCACCGTGGCGAAGAAACGTTGGGTGGCCTGCGCCGTTGTGTCGTAATCAAGGGCGGTGGCGTAGATGTCGGTGATCTTCTGGTAGAACTTGCGCTCGGAGAGACGGATCTCACGGATACGTTGCAGCTGCTCTTCGAAGTAGCGTTTGCCCAGCACCGTACCGTCGTTCTGCAGGCGCTCATCGTCCATCGCGAAGCCCTTGATCGTGAAGGACTCGATGATGGTGGTGGCCCATTTGCGGAACTGCACCGCGCGCTCGGAATTGACCTTGTAGCCCACGGCAATGATGGCCGCGAGGTTGTAGTGCTTGGTGTCGTAGTTCTTGCCGTCGGCGGCAGTTATTCGAAAATTTCGAATAACTGCATCTGGCTGCAATTCGTTGTCAGCGAACACCTTTTTCAGGTGGTAGTTGATGGTGTGGGTTTCGACATCGTAGAGCTGCGCCAACATCTTCTGCGTCAGCCAGACGTTCTCGTCGGCGTATGCCGCCTGCACCCCGCCCTCGCCTGCTGCGGCCACGAAGGTCAGGTATTCGGCCGCCGACGAACGGACGAGTGAGATTTCATGCTTCTTCGGCATTGATGCCTCCCATGCTGGCGATACCGCACCACCAGGCATTCTTCGACAACGATGCTAGCCGGGTACACGTAGTAACCGCGATAGGCGAACATTTTGTTTTGTCGTCAGTGGTTCTGCCATCACGCCAGCTCGCATCCATCAGAACAACGACCCCTGCACGGGTAAAGCAGTAGATGGTTCTGTTGCTTGCGTGGCGGGTGCCGCCTGCTGCTGTGCACCCAACCGCCACGCCAGGCCCGAGATGCGCGCGGCGTGCCGGGCGAGCGCGGCGCGGATGACCGCTTCGCTGCCGGACAGGTGCAGGGCGCGGCGGGCGCGGGTGATGCCGGTGTAGAGCAGTTCGCGGCTGAGCACGCGGGCGTCGCGGGTGGGCAGTTGCAGCCAGACGTCATCGAATTCGCTGCCTTGCGCCTTGTGCACGGTCATGGCGAAGGCGCTTTCGTGCGCGGGCAGTGCGGCGGGGTGGAAGCCGCGCACCTGGCCGTCGCCGTCGCCTTCGAACCAGGCGACCAACGGGCCTTGGGCACGGTTGTCGGTGCCTGGGGCGTGGCGGTTGGCGGTGGCGGCGGACTGGCTTGGCGGTGAAGACGGGCCTTCGTCGCTGCGCCCCGAAAAGGGACTCGCATCGCTTCGCAGGCAGATGCCGACGTCGCCGTTGAACAGGCCGTGGCGGTAGCTGTTTTCGGTGATCAGGAGCAGGCGGCCCTGGAACCAGGGCGAGGCAGCGCCGAGGCGGCGGGCGCCGGAGCCGGTGTCTGCCAGCAGTTGTTCGATACGGGCGTTGAGGCCGCGCGCGCCTTGCGGGCCGGCGCGCACGGCGGTGAGCAGGCGCAGGCGGCCGGCCGCGCGCAATGCGGCGGCGGGGTCTTGGGCGTCGGCCAGCGCGCGCCAGTGGGCGAGCAGTGCGTCGCGGCCGTCGCTGAGCGGGTCTTCGCCGTCTTCGTGGAAGTGCACGCCGGCCAGCTCGCCGCTGCGCAGCAAGGCCAGGGCGGTGTCGGCGTCGCCGGCGCGGATGGCATCGGCCAGGGGGGCGAGTGCGAAGTCGTCGGCCTGCCGGTAGCCGCGCAGCAGGTGCACGCGGTGGCCGGCCAGGCCGCCTGTGTGGGTGGCGGCGGGCGTGGTGTCGCCGGGCGCGCTGCCGAGCAGCGGTTGCAGTGCCTGGGCGTCATCGGGCTGCAGGGCATCGCCGGGGCCGGCGGCCTGCAGGATGGCGGCGAGCACGTCGCCGGCTTCCACCGAGGGCAGCTGGTCGGCGTCGCCTAGCAGGATCAGCTGGGTGCCGTCGGCGACGGCTTCGACCAGCTTGCACATCAGTGGGAGGTCGACCATGGAGGCTTCGTCGACCACGATCAGGTCGAATGGCAGCGGGTTGTCGGCGTTATGGCGGAAGTGCGGCGAGTCCGGGATGACGCCGAGCAGGCGGTGCAGGGTGCTGGCGCCGTTGGGGAGGAGGGAGTTCCACGGGGACGGCTGGCCCTCACCCGCCCTTCGGGCACCCTCTCCCGCAGGCGGGAGAGGGGAAAGGTTGGCTGGCTCTGTCGCTTGGCGGGGAGGGGTAACAGCGGGGTTGGCTGGCTCCGTTGCTTGACGAAGCGGGGGAGCGGCGGGGTTGGCTGGCTCTGTTGCTTGAACGAGAGGGGAAGCGGCGGGGTTCGGTAGCTGCTGCGCTTGCCCGGGCGGGGCTGCACCGGGAGTGGGTGCGAGGTGGATGCCATCGGCGATGGCGCGCGCGACGGCCAGGCGCAGGCTTTCGGCCATGCGCTCGGCGGCGCGGCCGGTGGGCGCGGCCAGGGCGATGCGCGGCGGCGGGTGGCCGGCGGCGTGGGCCTGGGCGATACGCAACAACAACAGCCGGGCGATGGTGGTGGTCTTGCCGGTGCCGGGGCCGCCGGTGACCAGCAGCAGGCTGCGGCGCAGGGCCAGGGCGGCGGCCTGGGCCTGGCGGTCTGGGGAATGGGATGGCTTGGACTGGCCTATGCCGTTGATGGCCGGGGCGGGTGAGGCCTTGTCCGTGGGGGACGGCTCGGGTGGCGCCTTGTCCGTGAGGGATGCCGCGGGTGAGGCCTTGCCCGTTAAGGATGGCTCGGATAGGGCCTTGCCCATGGAGGATGGCTCGGGCAGGCCCGTACCCTCACCCGCCCTTCGGGCCCCCTCTCCCGGGGGGAGAGGGGAGGCCTGGGGGAATAGTTGGGCGAACAGTGGGGCCAGGGCGGCGGGGTCGAAGGCCGGCATGGGTTGGACGGCGATGCGTTGCAGGCCCAACGCCAGGCGGCGTTCGTACTCGCGGTAGCGGCGCAGGTAGAGCAGGCCGTGTTCGAGGACCAGGGGGCAGTCGGCGGCGGCGGGGTCTTCGGGGGTCGGTTGGTCGACCCAGCGCGAGGCGGCCAGGGTGCGTTGCCAGTCGGCAGGGTCCGGAAGGGCCGGCAGTGGGCCGTCGCGCTGGTCCAGCAGCATGCCGGCGCGGGCCGGGTCCAGCCCGGCGTGGCCGCTGGTGACGGCCAGCGACGCGAGCGCGGCACCGGCCAGGACCTGCGGTTCGGTGTCCGGGGACAGGCGTTGCAGGCTTTGGGCGAAGGCCAGGTCCAGGGTGCGCAGGACTTCGGCTTTGATCAGCGCGCTGAACAAGGTTGGCTGGTTCATGGGGTGATGGCTCCCATGGCGGACGTGCCTTTCTCCGGGTGCTTGTGCCGCACCTCGATCCGGGCGAGGTGGCGTTGGCATGGCCAGGCAGGCGCGGCGTGGGGTGCGCGTGGTGTCTGGCTGCCTCTGGGGGGGAGCGGTTTGCGCACGGCGCTGATTGGGAGCGGGGTTTGTTGGGTCATGGGTCGGGCGCTTCTGTAGCAGACGTACCCTCACCCCAACCCCTCTCCCGGGGGGAGAGGGGCTTTGAGCCATCGGGGATCAGTTGCGTTGGCGCGCTGCTGGATATTGGCTCCGGGGCGTTGCCGGCGAACAAGGCGTCGAGGGCTTCCACCAGGGCAGGGTCGAAGCGCCAGGCGTGGATGCCGGGGGCGGGATCGCCCCCGCCGTTGCGCCCGGCATCCAGGCCGCGGCAGAACAGATAGCGCACGCCGCCGAAGTCGCGGGCGTAGTCGTAGCCACCGCCCTCGGCGGCATCGCCCAGGCGGAAGCGCAGCCAGCGGTGCAGCGCCACGGTGTAGATCAGCGCCTGCAGCTCGTACTCGCTGTGCGCCATGGCGCGGGCCAGGGCGTCGGCGTCGTAGCTGGGCAGGCGGTTGGACTTGTAGTCCAGCACGTACCAGCGGCCGTCCACGGTGTAGGTGAGGTCGATCAGGCCGGTCATCAGGCCTTCCAGGCGCTGGCGCATGCCGAAGGCCTGGCGGTCGCCGACCACGCCAAACCGGTGCAGCAAGGCCAGCAGCGCATCCACGCGGGTGGGCCGCATGGCGAAGTGGAATTCCATTTCGTTGCGACGCTGCGGCGCAGGCACGTCGGCCAGGCGGGTGCCTTCGGGCAGCGCAACGGTGAGGGTGTGGCCGATCAGCGCGGTGAGCATGCTCAGGCCGTCGTCGAGTTCGTCCTGGGCATAGCCGCCGCGCTGCAAGGCCTCGACGATAGGCGCAGCCTGGCCATCGGGGGCGGGTTGGCCGGGCCGCCAGCGCTGCCAGGCAGCGAAGTCGCTGCGCTCGAACACGTCGTGCATCACCACGCCGAAGCGGTTGCCGGCGAACCGTGGATCGAAGGGTTCGGCCTCGGTGGCCACCGCGATCGCTTCGCTGCCGGACGGCTCGTCGCTGCCGCCGCTGCCGACCACCGTGGCGCTGGCCATCGGGTCGGTGGCGGCGCCGGCATTGGCATTGGCCAGCTGGGTGAAGCTGTAAACCCACCACTCCGGGGCGATGTGGCGCTGCGGGGTGCGCGCGGGCGGCACCTGCGCCTCGACCGGTGGCGGCAGGCGTGGCAGGTTGGCGGGCGGCGTGCTGGTGTCGACCACCACCGCGCCCTCGCCTGCTGCGCCCTGCAACGCATCCAGCGCGCGCAGCATGCCGGCCAACGCAGTGCGCTCGTGCTGATGGAACGGGCCGCTGGCGATCCACAGCGCGTGCTCGGCGCGGGTCAGGCCGACGTAGAGCAGGCGCGCGTCTTCGGCACGTTGTTCCTGTTTCCAGGCGGTTTCGGCGGCGCTCCAGGTCGGGTCGTCTTTGTCACGGCTCCATTTGGACACGTTCCAGTGCAGCTGGCGGCCGAGCTCGGGCGCATGCACCACGCAGTGGCGGCCGGCGCCCTTGTCGCTGCGGCCGATGCCGATGTACGGCAGGAACACCAACGGATATTCCAGGCCCTTGCTCTTGTGCAGGGTGACGATCTGCACGCGGCGCGCGTCCGACTCCAGCCGCAGCTGCTGGGCTTCGTCGTTGTCGTCGGCATTGGCGATGCGGCGCGACAGCCAGTCCACCAGGCCATGGGGGCCGAGCGCGCGGGCGTCGGCTTCCTGCAGCAGTTCGGCCAGTTGCAAATAGTTGGTGAGGCGGCGTTCGCCATCGACCAGGGCCAGCAGGCGTTGCCCGTGCGCGGCGCCCAGCTCGCCGATCAAGGCCAGCGGGCCGCCGCGTTGCCAACGCTCGCGCCAGTCCAGTGCGTGCTGCTGCCAGCGGCGGTGACGCTCGCCGTCGTGTGCGAGCGCAGCGATGGCGGTGGCGTCTTCGCCGATCAGCACGGTGGCCAGGGCGGCGCGCAGGCGGCTGTCGTCGCCGGGGTCGAGCAAGGCCTGCAGCAGGGCGAGCAGTTCCAGCGCCTCGTCGGTGGCGAACAGGCTTTGCTTGCCGGCGGCCACGGCGGGGATGCCCATCGCGCCCAGTGCCTGCTGGATGCGGGTAGCTTCGCCGTGGCTGCGCACCAGCACGGCGATATCGCCGGCCTGCACCGGGCGGCCGTTGATGGTGGCGCTGCCGTCGCGGCCACCGGCCAGCCAGCTGCGGATCGCCGCGACGCAGGCGGCGGTGGCCAGCTCGCGGGCGCGGCCGGCGCTCCAGGGTCTGGGCTTGCCCTTCATTACCGGCGGTGGCTCGGGCGCGCGCCACAGCGTGAGTGCCGGCGCGGTGACGCCGTTGCATTGCAGGTCGGTGTCCAGGCGTTTGGTGCCGGCCTGCACCGGGTGGAAGGCGATGCCGTCGGTGAGGAAGGCGTCGGTGTAGCCGGCCTGCGCGTACAGCGCATCGATGGCGGCCAGCACGCCGGGGCGCGAGCGGAAATTGTGGCTCAGCGGTGGCGCCAGTTCGGCGGTGACCGCGGCAGCCAGATAGGTGCGCACATCGCCGCCGCGGAAGCCGTAGATGGCTTGCTTGGGGTCGCCGATCAGGAACAGGGCCGGCTCCAGGCCGGCGGCGCGGGCAAGCGGGCCCTGGCCGAACACAGTGGAGAAGATCGCCCACTGGCGGTCATCGGTGTCCTGGAATTCGTCCACCAGCGCGATGGCGTATTGCGCGCGCAGGCGCTGCACCAAGGCATCGGCCTGCGGGCCTTGCAGCGCATGCGCCACGCCATCGACCAGGTCGTCGTAGGTCTGCACGCGGCGCTGGCGCTTGAGCAGTGCCAGCCGTGCGATGGCATCGTCGCGCAGCGCGTGCACCAGGCGGATGCGGCGGCGGGTGCGCCATTGTTCGACGTTTGCCAGCGCGGTGAGATAGCCATCGATCTCGTGGCTCATCGGCGAGGCCGGCGTGCGGTCGACGAACTTCTTGTTGGTGCCGGTGGCCAGCTCCGCAGCGGTCAACTTGAGCAACTTCGGATGCGGCGCGCTGTCGTGCGAGGGCGCCGCGGCGAAGCTCTGGAACCAGTGCCACAGCGAGGCCAACCACTCGGGCTTGTAGCTGACCTTGCTCAGGATGCCGCCATCGATGGCGGCCATGATGGCGTCGAAAAACGCCGTGCCGTGCGCCTGGAACGCAGCCGCCAATGCATGGCTGGCGTCGTGCACGGCCTGCAGCAATGCCGCGGCATCGTCGGTGGCGTCATCGGAGCGTGCGGGCAGGATGGCCGGGTGGCGCACCAAGGCACGCAGATCGGTGGCCAGGGCGGGCGGGCCGCCCGACCACAGCGCGATGAGGTCTTCGGCCATCACCGCATCGGCGGCGCGTTGCCGCCACAGGTCGGCAGCGACTTCGCCCAGCAGTTCGCGGTCGTTGGCGAGCAGTTGCGGTGCGGCGAAGGCCTGGCCGCTTTCCAGCGCATGTTCGCGCAGCACGCGCGCGCAGAAACCGTGGATGGTGAACACGGCGGCCAGGTCGATTTCTTCGACGGCCTGTTGCAGGCGGCGGCGCAAGGCGGCAGCGGTTTCGGTGCCGGTGGCCAGGTGTGCTTCGAGAATGGAGCGGGTGAGCAGGGCGTCGGGCGCTTCGTGTAGGAGCGGCCTTGGCCGCGACGGGTCGTTGGCGACGTTGGTCGCGGCCAAGGCCGCTCCTACAGGAGCATCGGACGTCGGTACGATGGCCGGTTCGGTCGCGCCCGGGTGCGCTCCTACGATGGTGGATGAGGCATTGGGCACCAGCGTTGCGGCCAGCACCAGGCGTTCGCGGATGCGGCGGCGCAGCTCTTGCGTGGCGGCTTCGGTGAAGGTCACCGCGAGGATCTGGCCGATGCGCAGGCCGCGCTCGACCACCAGCCGGGTGAACAGCGTGGCCAGGGTGAAGGTCTTGCCGGTGCCGGCGCTGGCTTCGATCAGGCGCACGCCGTGCAATGGCAGCTGCAGGTACGGGTCGATGACGGGAGTGCTGCTCATTCGGCGTCGTCCTGTGCGCCGTGCCAGTGGCGCCAGCTGTCGATCAGCCGCTCCGGGTCGAGCGTGGTGTCGGTGCTGCCGCGTTCGAGCAGGTCGTACACGCGGTGGCTGGTGGTGGCGAACTCGGTAAAGCGCTGCACATCGGCAAACGGGTCGCGGCCGCGGTTGACCAGGCGCAGTTCCGGGCTATGCGACTCGCTCCAGCCGAAGCTGGATTGCCACTGCCCGGCGGCGTCCTTGATCGCCTTGTCCAGGTCGTCGCTGCGCGCGGCCTGGTGATATTTCCAGCTGCTGTACGGCGCGAACGGCAACGGTGCCTGCAAGCCGTGGCGAAACAGCTGCAGCAATTGGGCCAGGGCGCTGTGCGCCTGCGTCTGCGACAACGGTTCGGGGTCGATGGGATGCGGGCCCAGGCCATCGTCGTGTTCGAAGAAGCGCACATATGGCGCCTGCTCGCCGGCGGCGCGCAGCAGCAGCCATTCCAGGCCGTGGCGAATCGCGCTGCGGCCGCTGAGCGCACCGACCTGCACCCGCCCCACGCCATCGGCGTACCAACCAGGCACGCGGCCATGCACTTCCGTCTCGCCGATCTGCACCTGCAGCCGGCGCGACTGCGCCGGCGCTTCGCCACGCCATTGCCGGAATGCCTGCGCATACGGGCGCAGTTGCGCCACCCGCTCATCGAGCTGGCGCCGCCCCAGCGGGCCGGATGGCAGCAGTGCGCGCGCGCGCAGACGCTCGTACAGCCGCTCGGTGTCGCCGGCCAGTGCCGCTTCGAACACCTGCTGCTGCAGGCCGTAGTGGTCCAGCCCGCGCGTGGAGGCGAGCAGTGGTTCCAGGTCGCTGTCTTCGCTGGCCGGATCAGGCAGCCGCATGCCCAGGCGGTGGCGCAGGAACTGCCCGGCCGGGTCGCCGAACAGGCGGCGCAGGTCGTCGATGGACACGTTGGCGGGCAGCGCAACGGTGTCGGCCGGCAGTGCGCCGGCGACCCACGGCGCCAGCGCCTGGCGTTGCCCGGCCAGGCTGTCCACGGCCGGGCGCCATTGCCGGCGATAACTGAAACGGCGTGGGTCGGCGTGCGCGTCGTCGCCCACCGCGCCGAACGCCGCGGCGGCGAACGGCTGCAACGGGTGACGCACTACCAGTGTGTCGAACGCCGCTGGGTCGGCGTGGTACTGCGCCGCGCTGCCCAGCAACTCGCTCACCAGCACCGACGGCTCGCGCACGCTGCCATCGCGCGCATCGGCGCCGAGATAGCTGAGGTAGAACACCTCCTGCGCGGAGGCGAACAACTGCAGGAACAAAAAGCGGTCGTCCTCGCGCGTGGAGCGATCGCCGTGCCGGCGACGTTCGGTGCCCAGTTCCGCGGTGAGGCGATTGAGCCCGGCGGCCGGGTCGCGGCGCGGGAAATCGCCGTCGTTCATGCCGAGCAGGCAGATCACCCGGAACGGCAACAGGCGCATCGGCACCATGCGGCCGAAACTGATGCCGCCGGTGAGCAGCGGCGCGCGCGTATCCGATTCGCCCAGCACTGCGGCGAAATGCGCACGCACCACCTCGGCCGGCACCTTGCCTGCGTAGTCGGCACGCACCGCATCGCGGGCGAACTGATCGATCAAGCTGCGCAGGCGGTCCAGCGCGCGCTGTGCACGCGGTGCGGTGGGCGCTTTTGGCATCAGCGCCTCCAGCAGGCCAAGCAGACGCTCGCGCCACTCCACCGGCGTCATCGCTTCGGCCAGCAACGATTGATGGCGTTCGAGCACGCGCAATAGCTTCAACAAGGTGTCCAGTGCGGCCAGCGCGCTGCCTTCCAGCTGCGGCCATGGCGCCACGCCATCGATATCGTCGTCGGCACCGCTGGCGTGACCGAGCAGCAGCCGGTCCAGCGCAAAGCGCCAGGTGTAGGCGTCGTCGCTCGGAGCCTGCAATTGGCGCCGATGCGCCGCATCCAGGCCCCAGCGCGCGCCGGCCGCGTGCAGCCAGCTGCGCAGGCGTTCCAGCCCGGCTTCGTCCAGGCCGGCGGCTTCGGCAATTGGTGCGCTGGCCAGCAGGTCGAGAATTTCGTGCAGGCCGAAGCGTGCGATCGGCAGGCCGAGCAAGGTCAGGAACACCTCGGCCAGCGGCTCGCTTGCCAGCGGGCTGGCATCGGCCAGTGCATATGGCAACGCGTCGTCATTGCCGTGGCTGCCGAACACCGCGTCCAGATACGGCACATACGGGTCGATATCCGGCGACAGCACCGCGATCTCGCGCGGCTGCAAGGGCGGGTCGAAGCGCGGGTCGTCGAGCAAGGCGCGCAGCTGGTCGTGCAATACCTGCAACTCGCGCAGCCGCGTGTGGCAGGCGTGCACCTGCAGGCTGGGGTCGTGCCGATTCACCGCCGGCAACGCGGCCGGTACGCGTGGCGCGCGGCGATTGAACAAATCGCTCTGCATGCGCCGCAACAAACTGTCGCCCAGGCCGCCATCGGCCAGCGCGCGGCGGCCGGACTCCAGCGGGTCGGCATAGGCTGCGATCTCGGCCAGCGGGTGCACCACCTCGTAATCGCCCACCAGCGCCATGAAGTCGCGCCCGGCCGCGCCCCAGGCCTGCAGCAGTGGGTTTTCCTGCACCTGCTCGGTGAACAGCTGCACCGCGCCGTCTTCGCGGCGGCGTTGCCACAGCGTCTGCAAATCGCCCCAATAGCCTTGCGTGGGCGTGGGCAGATAGAAATGCAGCGTGCCCACGCGCGCCTGCGTGGCCAGCACGCGCAGCACGTCGGGCGAGATATTGAGGATGGCAAAGGCGAACAGCCGGCCCGGCAAGCCCTGTGGCAAAGGCCCGTCGGCGCGCGCGTAGCGGTCCAGATACTGGCCGATGCGACGCGCGCGGTATTGCCGGCCCGATGCGATGCTGCGCCACAGCCGCGCCTGCGGATCCTCGGGGTCGGCGCCGCCTTCCCAACGCAGCAGCCAGTCGCGGCGCCAGGCCTGGTATTTCTCGAACACACTGCCCAGCTCGCCGGCCAGCGCCCACGGCTTGAGCGCGTCGCCGTCGGACAGATAGCCGGCCAGTGGCGCCAACGCCCCATCGCTGCCCAGGTCCGATTGCAGGACCGCGTACAGCCGCCACTGCGTGGTGGCCATGTCCAGATCGTCGTCGGCCGGGCCCAGGTTGCACTCCAGCGCGCGCGCGACGAACTCGCCGGGGGTCAGGAATTCCAGATTCGCCGCCACCCCGTGCTCCGCCGCCAGCGTGGATTGCAGCCAGCGCCGCATAGCCACCTGCGGGATCAGCACTACCTCCGGTTGCAGCAGCGGCTGCCCGGGTACCGGTCGTCGCAGTTCCTGGGCCAGCAGGGCAGCCAGGGTATCCAGCGCATTGGATGGATAAAGGCGGAAATCGGGCGCGGAGGTGACGTGCATGCGTGCGCGCATTGTGCCGGATGCGCGCGTGATGCGCTGTCGGCGCTGGCCGCGATCTGCCCTGGCGCTGATGCACGTGCGCCGTGCGGTCGAGCGCGCGGGCGCGCTGCCGGCGCGCGCTGCAATCCGATGCAGGCCCTCATTGCCAATGCTATGCGGCAAGCATTCGACGCCGCATGCGGATCGCGCGACGTCAGATGGATGTGCCGGCCGGCCGGCGCATCGACGCTGCCCGGCAGCGCCGCGTCGGCCAGCACCGGAGTCAGAGCGGTGCACATTCCCGCGCCGCGATCGCGCGGCAGCCGGCGTGCGACCTGCGTGATCGCGACCGCAGGTCGAACAGGGGCAGGCCATCAAGCGGCGGGCCAGCCGCATCCACCGGGCAAGCGTCGCAAATGCGATGGGCCGGGGTCATCGCCCGGCCCATCGCGTTGCTTGCTGAGCGGGCTTGCGCCGCGATCAGTATTTCTTTTCCAGATTGATCATCCAGGTCTGGTCGTTGTTGCTGTCGCCATCGGTGATGCCGCGGTACTCCAGGCGCGTGGAGAGGCCTTGCTCGGTCAGCAATGCCGCGCCGATACCGACCATCAACCGGTTGCGGTCGAACGCACTTTGCGCGGTGCGATAGAACGGACCGCCGCTGAGATCGGCATAGCTCAGCGTGGCATCGCCACGGCCCTGGAAGTCGCGCTGATACTCCACGCGCAACTGCGGGGTCAGCCGTCCCCAGCGTACTTCGCGGCGCCACTCCAGGCGCAGGCCCAGGTTGCCGGTCGTGGTGGCCACATCCATGTCGGCATAGCGCAGTGCGAACGGCGCCACGCCGTCTTCCGCATAGCCATCCAGCGTGGCGCGTGCCACATCCACCCGCGCATACGGAGTGATCTGCACGTCGCCGCGCTGCAGGTCGGCACCGGTGGACAGCGAGGCGATCCACTGCTTGCCGTCGCGGTTGCCCTCGGCCAGCGAACTGTCGTCGGTGACGAAGCGGCGCAGGTCGTAGGACAACATCTGGTAACCCACCAGGGTGTCGAAGAAGAACGCCTTGCCCGGGTGGAAGCTGGCGTACAACGCCATGGTGTACGCGGTGCCCTTGCTGCGGCTGCCGCGCGTGCCCACATCGCTGTCGTCGCGGCCCCAGCCCAGGCCCGCACCGATCGCCAGCGACTGCGCAACCCGGTAGTCGGCACCGATGCTCAGGCCGTCGGTCTGGAAATCCACGCCGTTGCTGTTGGTCTGCCGGTTCAAGCTGCCCGAGCGGATCGCACCGCCGATCCACAGGCCCAGGTCGCCCTGGCCCTGCACACCTTCGCTGCTGCCCGCCGCCGCTGCCGCCGGCGCATCGCGGAAGTCGTTGTCGGCGTCCTGGGTGTCCGGGCTGCACGGCTGCGCAGTGATGCCGCGCTCGGCCTGGCGGCAATGCGAGGTGGGCTGGAAGCTCACCGCGTTGGTGAAGCTGCCACCACCACGGTGGGTGGCTTCCAGACGGCGCTGGAAGTTGTCGATCTGCGCACGGGCAAACCGCCGCGTGGACTCGGACTGCGCATCGATCAAGCCACGCACTTCCGCGTCCTGGCTCGGGTCGCGGCGCGGCGCGATGTTGAACACCACATTGGCCGGCACCGAGGTTGCGAAGGCGTTGGACAAGGTGAACTGCACCGTGGCCTGGCCGACAAACGCCGGGTTGGGGGTAAAGGTCAGCATGAAGCTGGGCGTTTCGGCCATTGCCGCCGCGGCCGGCGACGGGCCGCCGGAGGCGCGCGCCGCTGCGGCGGTGGCTGTACCGCCAACCCGGGTGATGGTGGCAGTACCGGCCGAGGCCGGCAGCACCGCAACCACGGCCGCAGCCACAAACGGCCCGCCGGTGGCATTGCGGGTGATGTCCACCTGCTGCGCTTCGCCGGGCACCGCCTCCGCGGTCACCGACACCGCCACCGGCCGCGCATTGACGGTGATGGTCAGCGTGGTCGCGGCCGAGGTGCCGCCACTGCCGCTCGCGGTATAGCTCACCACATCGGTGCCGATGAATCCGGCGTTTGGCGTGTAGACCACATTCAAGCCATTGACCACGGCACTGCCGTTGGTCGGCGCGGTGGTAATGGCAATCGCGGTGATCGTGCCGGTGTCGTTGCCGGTCACCGCCACCGTCACGGCGGTGCCGTCCATGGTCACGGCAGTGTCTGCCACCGCCACCGGCGCGGCGCTGCCCACGCTGACGCTGTAGGCCTGCGCCGCGCTGGCAGCACTGGCGTCGGTCACGGTGATGGTGAAGTTGCTGACGCCTTCGGCACTGGGCGTACCGGACAGCGTGCCGTCGGCAGCCAGCGTCAACCCGGCCGGCAAGGTGCCGCTGGTCACGCTGAAACGGTAAGGCGCCACGCCGCCGGACACGGTCAATGTCTGGCTGTATGCGGTGCCATTGACGGCCGGCGGCAGCGTGCCCTGCCCGATCACCAGCGTGGCCGCGCCGATGCTCAGCGCATAGCTGCGCGAGGCCTGCGCAGCCGGGCTGGGCGTGCTGTCGGAGGCAGTGAGGGTGAAGTTGAACGTGCCCGCCACGGTGGGTGTGCCGCTCAGCCCGCCGGTCGCCGCATCCAGCACCACGCCGGCCGGCAGCGCGCCGGCAGTCAGCGCATAGCTGTACGGG
The DNA here is from genome assembly GCF_041479385.2 of Xanthomonas sp. NCPPB 1068. Lineage (NCBI taxonomy): Bacteria > Pseudomonadati > Pseudomonadota > Gammaproteobacteria > Lysobacterales > Lysobacteraceae > Xanthomonas > Xanthomonas sp. NCPPB 1068. The sequence continues at coordinate 4,813,827 of NZ_CM192986.1, forward strand.
GCGGTGCCGCCGGTGGCCGGAGTGATTGCGGCGGTGTACGCCTGCCCGGCGGTGCCGACCGGCAAGGTGGAAGCCGGCAGCACCAGGTTCGGGCCGGCCACGGTCAGCGCATATGCCTGCGTGCCGGTGAAGCTGTTGGCATCGGTCGCCTGCACGGTGAAGTTGAACGTGCCTTCCACCGTCGCCGTGCCCGACAGCGTGCCGTTGCTGGCCAGGGTCAGGCCGGCCGGCAACACGCCACTGGCAATCGCATAGGTGTACGGCGCGGTACCGCCACTGGCGCTCAACGCCTGGCTGTACGCAGTGCCACGCGTGGCACCGGGCACCGAGGTCGGTGCGACCACGACTTGCGGTGCCGCGATGGTCAATGCATAGCTGCGCGAGGCCTGCGCAGCCGGGCTGGGCGTGCTGTCGGAGGCAGTGAGGGTGAAGTTGAACGTGCCCGCCACGGTGGGTGTGCCGCTCAGCCCGCCGGTGGCCGTGTCCAGCACGATACCGGCCGGCAGGGTGCCTGCGCTCAACGCATAACTGTAGGGCGCAGTACCGCCGGTGGCCGGAGTGATGGCCGCGGTGTACGCCTGCCCTGCCGTGCCCGCAGGCAAGGTGGATGCAGGCAATACCAGGTTCGGGCCGGCCACGGTCAGTGCATACGCCTGCGTGCCGGTGAAGCTGTTGGCATCGGTCGCCTGCACGGTGAAGTTGAACGTGCCTTCCACCGTCGCCGTGCCCGACAGCGTGCCGTTGCTGGCCAGGGTCAGGCCGGCCGGCAACACGCCGCCGGCAATCGCGTAGGTGTACGGCGCGGTACCGCCACTGGCGCTCAACGCCTGGCTGTACGCAGTGCCACGCGTGGCACCGGGCACCGAGGTCGGTGCGACCACGACTTGCGGTGCCGCGATGGTCAATGCATAGCTGCGCGAGGCCTGCGCGGCCGGGCTGGGCGTGCTGTCGGAGGCAGTGAGGGTGAAGTTGAAGGTGCCCGCCACGGTAGGTGTGCCGCTCAGCCCGCCGGTGGCCGTGTCCAGCACCACGCCGGCCGGCAGCGCGCCGGCAGTCAGCGCATAGCTGTACGGGGCGGTGCCGCCGGTCGCCGGAGTGATTGCGGCGGTGTACGCCTGCCCGGCGGTGCCGGCCGGCAAGGTGGATGCAGGCAGCACCAGGTTCGGGCCGGCCACGGTCAGCGCATATGCCTGCGTGCCGGTAAAGCTGTTGGCATCGGTCGCCTGCACGGTGAAGTTGAACGTGCCTTCCACCGTCGCCGTGCCCGACAGCGTGCCGTTGCTGGCCAGGGTCAGGCCCGCCGGCAACACGCCGCTGGCAATCGCGTAGGTGTACGGCGCGGTACCGCCACTGGCGCTCAGTGCCTGGCTGTACGCAGTGCCACGCGTGGCACCGGGCACCGTGGTCGGTGCGACCACGATCTGCGGGGCGGCGATGGTCAATGCATAGCTGCGGCTGCCCTGCGACGGCGTTCCCGAGGTGCTGTCCGTAGCCGTCAGGGTGAAGTTGTAGGTCCCGGGGGCCGTGGGCGTGCCGCTCAGCGCACCGGTTGCGCTATTGACCGTGATCCCGGCCGGCAGGACGCCGGCAGCCAGGGTGTAGGTATAGGGCGCGATACCGCCGCTAGCCGGCGTGATGGCGGCCGAGTAGGCCTGACCGGCGGTTCCCGGTGCCAGCGTGGTGGCCGGCAGGTTCACGGCCGCGCCGGCAACCACCAGCGTGTAAGCGCGGCTTCCGGTGGTCGGCGCTCCGCTGTCGGTGGCGCTCACGGTGAAGTTGAAGCTGCCGCTCGCGGTCGGGGTGCCCGACAGCACGCCGCTGGCGTTCAGGGTCACCCCGGCCGGCAACGCACCGGCACTGAGCGCGAAGGTGTACGGGGCGGTACCACCGCTGGCCGACAGATTTTGCGTGTAGGCGGTGCCCGCCGTTGCCGCCGGCAGCGACGCCGGGGCGATGACTACCACGGCATCGTCATTGTTGATGGTGCCGGTACCGGTGGCGCGGGCGATGGTGGCATTGGTAGCGCTGGACAGCACCACGCGATAGGTCTCGTTGGGCTCCACCGAAAGATCGCCGTTGACGGAAATCGCCACGGTCTGCGTGGTGGTTCCCGGGGCGAAGCTCAGCGTTCCCGAGCGGGCGGCGTAATCGCTGCCAGCCGTGGCGGTACCGTCGGCGGTAGCGTAATTGACCGTGACGGTCTGGCCGCTGGCCGTGCTCAGGCTCACCGTGAAGGTGGCCGTGGTGGTGCCGCTGTTGCCCTCGATCACGCTGACGTCGTCGATCGACAGCGCCGGCGCCGTGTCGTCGTTGACGATCGTGCCAAGGCCCTGCGCATCGGCCACATTGGCACCGGTGACATTGCTGACGTTGACGAAGTAGGTTTCGTCCGGTTCGTTGAGGCTGTCGCCGTTGACCAGCACGCTGAAGGTGGCGCTGCTGCTGCCGGCGGGAATGGTCTGCCCGCTCAGGCTGGAAGCGACGTAATCCGACCCGGCGTTCGCGGTGCCATCGGCGGTGCCGATGTCGAAGCTGACGCCGCCGGCACCGGCCGGCTGGCTCAACGACACGGTGAAGGTGGCTGTCGTCGTACCGGCATTGCCCTCGTTCACCGAGACGTCGTTGATGCTCAGCGATGGCACATCGTCATTGAGGATGGTGCCGGTGGCGCTGTTGGGCGAACCCACCACATACCCACTGCCGGTGTTGAGGGTGATCACGACCGTTTCATCAGGCTCCGACGTCGCGTCCGCAGTGGGATCGATGACGATGCTGCCGCTGGTCAGCCCGGCCGGAATCACCAGCGGCGAGTTCACCGCCGCGAAGTCGGTGCCCGACGTTGCCGTGCCGCCGACGCTGAAGCCGATCGAGACGGCGGTTGCCGACGGATTGGTGAGCGTCACGGTGTAGGTCAGGTTGGTGCCGCCATCCTCGGCCACGCTCGCAGGCGACACCGCGATCGAGGCGGTGGTGACGTCGTCATTGACGATGGTGGCCGTCGCGCTGGCCGGGCTGCCGGGCGAATAGCCGGTGCCGTTGGCGACGCTGAAGGTCACCGTCTCGTCCGGTTCCACCACGCCATCGGCGATCGGGGTGACGCTGAAGCTGGCGGAGGAGGCATTGGCCGGCACCACGACGCTGCTCACCGCACCGGAGTAGTCGGCGCCGCTGGTCGCGGTACCGCTCCGGGCCAGGTTCACCGTGGTCGCCGATGTGTTGGTCTGGCTTAACGTCACCGTGTAGACGAAGGCATCGCCGCTGTCCTCGCTGCGGTTGACCGGGCTGACCGCAATGCTGGCCGTGCGCGAGGGGTTGATGGTGATGTTGAAGGTGAGGACGTTTTCGTCCTCGTCGCGCAGGTAGAACGTATCGGAGGTCGCAGAATTCCCCCCATGTGTATAAGTGACCGTCTGGGTGCCAGGGCCACTCTGAAAGCTGAGCTGGATGCTGCCGTTGGCAGTGGAACCGCGTCCATTGGCATCCAGCGGATTGCGCGGGTCGTCGCCCATGCCGATGTTGGAGGGGCCATCGCAGTTGCTGACGTCGAACGTCACCGAACCGCCCTGATTGATCGTGGCGTTCTGGGTCGAACAATAGGCCGACGCCCCCTGTGCCCAGACCTGTCCGGGTAGCAGGAGCGCCAGGGCGCAGATCACCACGGCCACCATCCAGCGCATCGGCGCACCGGTGCCTGTTCCACGCCATTGCGGCTTGTTCACGTTCTACCCCTGATGAAGCGCCACCCCGGCGCCGGCACGGTCCTCGTGCCTGAAGGCAATACCGCCCTAGAGAAGTCATCCCCTGGCATTGCGAGCGCATTGAAACAGGAACTGACTGCCAGTTAAAGAACAAAAAATTAATACTTCATTCCAGTTCTGGATTGTCCCGGCTTGTGGGACCCCGCCGCGGCGGGTATCTGTACGGCGACCCCCGACACATGTCGGCGGCGCACCTACGCAGGGAGAGCTGCATGAGCGAGTTTTTCATCGGCCAGGTCATGCTGACCGGTTTCCCCTTCGCGCCGAAATATTTCGCGCAATGCAATGGCCAGCTGCTGCCGGTCAATCAGAACCAGGCATTGTTCAGTCTGCTAGGCACCCGCTTTGGCGGCGATGGCAATACCACGTTCGCCCTGCCTGATCTGCGCGGTCGCACGCCGGTCGGGTACGCGCCGTCGGCCGACGCGAACTGGCAGCCGCCGGTTGCACCGATCGGTCAGGCGGGCGGCGCGGAGGCGGTGACCCTGCTGCCCGCCAACCTGCCCGCGCACAACCACCTGGTGGAATGCAGCAGCACCGGCGGCAACAACCGCACACCGACCGGCCGCGTGTTTGCCACCAACATGGCCACCTCGGGTGCCGCCACGCCGCTGTATGCCGCTCCGGGAACGACGGTTCCACTGACGCCGGCAACGGTCGCGCCCGCTGGCGGTGACCAACCGCATCCGAATCTGCAGCCCTACACCACGATCAACTTCTGCATCGCGCTGTCGGGCATTTTCCCCTCGCGCGGCTAAGCGCGACCGCATTCGGGTGCGCCTGCACGCGCGGCGCCTCATCGACCAGGAAGGATCACATGGGCACTCCATTCATCGGCGAAATCCGCATGTTCGGCTTCGGCCGCACGCCTCAGGGCTGGCAGGCGTGCGACGGCTCGCTGCTGCAGATCTCCGCATACGAACCGCTGTACGTGCTGCTGGGCACCTCGTATGGCGGCGATGGGCAAACGACCTTCGGGGTGCCGGATCTGCGCGGGCGCCTGCCGGTTCACCAGGGCCAGGGCCCTGGCCTGAGCAACTACGTGTTCGCCCAGAAGAGCGGTACCGAAACGGTGACCGTGACCGAGCCGCAGATGCCGGCGCATACCCATGTCGCACAGGTCACGACGGTGGCGGCAACCAGCCCCTCACCAGCCGGACTCCTGCCAGCGGCGGTCGGTGCCACGCTGTTCTATGCCAGCGACGTGACCGGGGCCACCGCGCTGGCGATGTCCACGCAGAGCACCTCGTTCACGGGGGGTAGCCAGCCGCACGACAACACGATGCCGACGCTGACGGTGCAGTACTGCATCGCCACCACGGGCATCTTTCCGCAGCAGTCCTGATCCACGGCGCCGCGCCGAGTCGGTCGCGGCCTGCATCGCTCCACCGGAGGAAATGCGCATGACCGAACCCTATTTCGGCGAAATCCAGTTGTTTGCCTTCGATTACAACCCGTACGGTTGGGCGCTGTGCAACGGCGCAACCCTGCCGGTCATGCAGAACACCGCGCTGTTCTCGTTGCTGGGCGTGGCCTATGGCGGCAACGGCAGCACCACATTCCAGTTGCCGAACTTCTCCACCCGCGCCGGCTGCCAGCAGGGGGCGGCACCGGGCCTGACGCCCCATGCGCTGGGCAATGCGTTCGGCTCCGCCTCGGTGAGCCTGTTGAGCACGCAGATGCCCAACCACGAGCACGGCTTCAATGCGTTCTCGCAAGCGGATCCGAGCAAGAAGAGCGGCACCCCCAGCAGCGGATCCGCACTGTCGAACTTGAACAGCAACAGCGACCGGCCGTTCAATGCAGTCGCACCCGACCAGCAGTTTTCCCCGACCATGGTGCTGCCCGCCGGCAACGGCCAGGCGCACGAGAACCGGCAGCCCTACTTGGCCATGAACTTCTGCATCGCGCTGCAGGGCGATTACCCGGTGTTCGACTGAGGCCATGCCGCACCTGCGTCTCAGGGTCGCGCCGATCGATCTGGAACCGCCTGCTGCACTGGGCGTGCCAGGCGGCGTGCTTCGGCCCGAGCGCGCCGCCGATCTGCCCTGGCTACGCGATCTCTACGCCAGTACGCGGCGCGAGGAACTGGCGCAGGTGCCGTGGGCAGAGCAGACCAAACGCGCGTTTCTGGACCAGCAATTCGCGTTGCAACGCGCCCATTACCTGCAGCATTTCGCCGGTGCCGACGTGTTGATCGTCCAGGTTGGGCCATTGCGTATCGGTCGCCTGTACCTGCACCGCACCACCACGCAACACACCCTGGTGGATATCAGCCTGCTGCCGGACTGGCGCGGCAAGGGCATTGGCTCGCACCTGATCGCCTACGCGCAGGCATCCGCCCGCGCTGCGGGGTGCGCCGTGTGCCTGCATGTGCTGCACGCCAACCCTGCCGCGCAGCGGCTGTATGTTCGTCACGGCTTCATTGCGGGGTGCAGCACCCAGACGCATCTGCAGATGCACTGGACTCCCCATGCTCAACTGCTCAGCTGAGCGTGCTCAATTGAACACGGCCTGATACAGGAACCCGTCGCGTTCGCGCGCCACCGGCACCAGAAAGATGCCGATCTCGCCCAGGCGCGCGTGACGCATCTGATAGGTCTGTTGCGGAAACAAAAAGGCCGAGCCATTGCGAAACAGCAGCGAGAACGGCGCACGCTGCGCGTTGCGTGTGTCCTGCAATGGCCTTGCTTCCACCAGCACGAACGGTACCTCGCCCTCATTCAAGGAGGCAGCGAAGGTTTCGTTGACGCTGCCGGCGAAGTGTTCAAGCGTCAGCAACTCCATGGATGATTCCTTTCATGACGATGTGCACGGATCGTCGCGTGGTTCGCGCCGGCCCCACAAGATGGCGATGCCAACAACGCGACGCACTCGACACATCCGAGCGATGCGGCAGGCGCCATCGCAGTGCGCACGTGGTATCCGACTGTGACGACACCGGGACCCCCCAGGTTCTGAAACGCCGGCCGCCCATGCACTTACTCCCTACTGCAGCGTACGTTGGGCAGCCGTCGCATGCAGCGCAATCGTGCGTGCGTTGCGGGACACGCTGTTACGCAGATGGCGACATGGGCGGCCACATGGCCTGCCGCATGAATGCGACAATACTGCACGCGGCGGTTCGGTTATGTTCAGCCGTGTGACAGTTACTCTATCGCGTTGGAATTCTGTTAAAGGCCTCGATGACGGCGTCCGCCTCTTCTGTCGTGCAACTGTCCGGTGTCCGCATCGATCGCGGCGGGCGGACGATCCTGCGCGACGTATCGCTCGACGTGCCACGCGGCAGCATCACCGCCGTGCTCGGTCCGTCCGGTAGCGGCAAGTCCACGCTGCTGGCGGCATTGACCGGCGAGCTGCGCCCGGTGGCCGGCACAGTCACCTTGTTCGGCAACGCCATTCCCACCGGCAGCCGGGCGCTGCTAGAGATGCGCCGCAATGTCGGCGTGCTGCTGCAGGGCAATGGGTTGCTGACCGACCTGAGCGTGGCCGACAACGTGGCCCTGCCACTGCGCACGCATACGCGCCTGCCGGCGCCGGTGCTGCAACGCCTGGTGCAGATGAAGCTGCATGCGGTGGGCCTGCTGGCGGCGGCCGATGCCTGGCCGCGCGAGCTGTCTGGCGGCATGGCGCGGCGCGTGGCGCTGGCGCGTGCGCTGGCGCTGGACCCGCCGCTGATGATCTACGACGAGCCGCTGACCGGGCTGGACCCGATCGCCTCGGGTGTGATCATGAGCCTGATCCAGCGCCTCAACGACAGCCTGGGCCTGACCAGCATCATCGTCAGCCACCACGTGCACGAGACCCTGCCGATCAGCGACCAGGCCGTGGTCATTGCCAATGGCGGCATCGTGTTCGCCGGCACGCCCCAACACCTGCAGGACAGCACCGATCCGCTGGTGCAGCAGTTCCTGCACGGCCAGCCGGACGGCCCGATCGCCTTCGATGCCGCACCACGCCGCGACCGGAGCGCTGCCTGATGGCCTTCGCCGATTCCATTCGCGCCTTCGGCCGCGCCGGGCTGTTTTCGTTGACCGTGCTGCGTGGCTCGCTGCCCACCCGCGACTTCGTCGCCGAGCTGGTGCGCGAGATCTACAAGGTCGGCGCGCGTTCGCTGCCGATCATCGCCGTGGGCGGTGCCTTCGTCGGCCTGGTGTTGACCTTGCAGGGTTACCGCACGCTCACCACCTACGGTGCATCGGATGCGCTGTCGACATTGCTGGGGCTGTCGCTGTACCGCGAGCTGGCACCGGTGCTGACCGCACTGTTGTTCATCGGCCGCGCCGGCAGCTCAATTGCCGCCGAGCTCGGCCTGATGCGCGCCACCGACCAGATCAAGGCGCTGGAGCTGATGGCCATCGATCCGGTGGCCAAGGCGGTGGCGCCGCGCTTCTGGGCGGCAGTGCTCACGGTGCCGTTGCTGACCGGCGTGTTCTGTTCGCTGGCCATCACCGGCGGCTACTTTGAAGCCGTGCACGTGCTGGGCATCGACAACGGCACGTTCTGGTCGGGCCTGAGCAACAGCGTGGACTTCTGGGACGACTTCGGTGTGGCGATGCTCAAGTCGGCGATCTTCGGCGGCACCGCCGCGCTGGTTGCCGCCTACGTGGGTTTCCATGCCGAGCCGACCATCGAAGGCACCTCCATCGCCACCACCCGCGCGGTGGTGAATGCCTCGTTGCTGGTGCTGATGTTCAACTTCGTCCTTTCTGCAATGTTGTTTAGGTGAGATAGCCCATGGCCATGCGTGGACCACGACTCGAATTCGCCGTTGGCGCCTTTTTGCTGCTGACCCTGGCCTCGCTGCTGGTGCTGGCGGTGGCCTCGACCAACCAGCGCTGGGGCTTCGGTTCCAGCCAGTACACCCTGATCGCGCGCTTCAGCCAGATCGGCCAGCTGCGCGCGCAGGCGCCGGTGAAGATCGGCGGGGTGACCATCGGCAAGGTGGCCGACATCAGCCTGGATCCGACCAAGTTCGATTCGGTGGTGACGCTGTCGCTGGACACCAAATACAAGGACCTGCCCGCCGACACCTCGGCCGGCATCTTCACCAGTGGACTGCTCGGCGAGAGCTATATCGGTCTGCAGCCGGGCGGCGACCCGGAGACGCTCAAGCCGGGCGAAGAGATCGGCTTCACCCAGCCGGCGGTGGATCTGCTGCAGCTGGTCGGCAAGTACATGTTCAGTGGCGGCGGTGATAAATCCGCTACAGACGGTCAGGCCGCCCCGCCTGCCCAGCCCGCTTCTCCCTCTACGGAACCGCACCAATGAAGACCACCCTGCTCTCTGCCATCCTGGCCTCGACCCTGCTGGTGTGCGCACCGGCCACCGTGCTGGCGCAGCCGGCCGCCGCCAGTGCGCCTGCGCAGGGCGCGGCCACCAAGACCGTCATCGACAGCAGCACCCGCATCCTGGGCACGCTGGAACAGCGCCGCGCCGAGTTCCGCAGCAACCCGGCCGCGCTGCGCCAGTACATCGATGGCGAATTGAACAAGGCCTTCGACCGCGACTACGCCGCGCGCCTGGTGCTGGGCGTGCATGGCCGTGGCGCCTCCGATGCCGACATCAAGCTGTTCGCCGATGCGATGGCCGACAACCTGATGCAGCGCTACGGCACCGCCCTGCTCAACTTCGAAGGCAAGCCGACCTTCCGTGCCAAGTCGGAAAGCGCGCTGCCGGGCAACCGCGGCGTCAAGGTGTCTACCGACCTGCTGCGCGCCGGCAACGACCCGACCCCGGTGGACTACCTGATGCGTAACGTGGGCGGCCAGTGGAAGATCTTCGACGTGATGATCGAAGGCATCTCCTACGTGCAGACCTTCAAGGGCCAGTTCGACGGTCCGCTGCGCGAAAAGGGCATTGCCAAGGTCGCTGCCGACCTGCGCAGCGGCAGCCTGCAGGTCGGTGCGGCACCGGCCAATGGCAAGTAACAGCTCGGTGCAACGCAACGGCGACACGCTGGTGGTCACCGGCGTGCTCGACCGTGCCGCGGTCACCGCGGCCTGGCCGCAGGCGGCCGCACAGCTCGATGGCGTGCGCACGCTGGACCTGTCGGGCGTGCAACGCCTGGACAGCGCCGGCGTGGCGATGCTGGCCGAACTGGCCGCGCGCGTGCGCGGCACCGGCACTGCGGCAGTGGTGGGCGAGGCGTCCGGTCTGGACGAATTGCGCGCCGCCTACCGCTTGTCTCCCACCCTCGAATTTCAGGCCTGAGCGCCACGCCATGACCCAGTTCCGCATCCTTTCCCTGTTGGCCTGCCTGTCGCTGCTTGGCGCCTGTGCCAGCCAGGCGCCCAAGTCTGCCCCGCCATCGGCCAGCGCCGACACCGCGCCCGATGCTCCGGCACCGGTGCGTGACGACGCCGGGGTGACCGCGCAACCGGCGGCCGCCGGGTTTGCCGCGCCCGACACGTTGCCGGCCACGGTGGCGGCGGCGCCTGCCGAACAGACCAGCGCTGCGGGCGATGCCGGCGCGGACGCGTCCGGTGCGCCCACCTCGGCCGAGGACGACTTCAGCGCCCTGTACGGCACCACCACGCCACAGGCCGGCGCCAATGGCGCACCCGCCCAGCCGGGTGCGGCGCCAGCGTACGACCCGTGGGAGCGCTACAACCGCGGCATGCACCGCTTCAACCTGGCGGTGGACCGCGGCGTGGCACGGCCGTTGGCGACCGCCTACACCAAGGTGGTGCCGAGCCCGGCGCGGCTGGGCGTGACCAACTTCTTCGACAACCTCGGCACGCCGCTGACCATGGTCAACCAGCTGCTGCAGGGCCACCCGGTGTATGCGGCGCAGTCGCTGGGCCGGTTCGTGATGAATACCACCCTGGGTGTGGCCGGCCTGTTCGACCCGGCCACGGCGGCGGGGATCCCGCGGCGCAGCGAAGACTTCGGTCAGACGTTGGGCGTGTGGGGCTGGCGTAACTCGCGCTACTTCGAGCTGCCGCTGTTCGGGCCGCGCACGGTGCGCGACACCTTCGGGCTGGGTGGCGACATCCCGCTGTCGTGGGTGCGCCAGGTCGACGACGGCGGTGCGCGTTTCGCGTTGCAGGGCCTGCAATTGGTGGACACGCGCGCGCAGCTGATGTCGCTGGATTCGCTACGCGACCAGGCGCCGGACGAGTACGCCCTGACCCGCGATGCCTGGATGCAGCGCCGCAATTACCAGATCACCCGTGACCTGCGCAGCCACCGCGAACAGAACAACGAGCTGCCGGAGTATCTGCGCGAAGACAAGGACAACACGGTGCCGGTGGATGCGATGCCGATTCCCAGCTGGGTGCGTTGACCGGTCGAGTTTGCGTGTCTGACTGATAGATAGGAAGAAGAAGCCCGGGATCGCTCCCGGGCTTTTTTGTGCGCTGTCTTCATGAGCCTTGGGTTGGGGGCGGCGGGGGCGGGGGCGGCGGCAGCGGCAGCACCGTCCTGGCGGCAATCTCGCGCGGAGGGAAGTCCTCAGGCAGGGCATGCACACCGTAGATGGCGCGAATCACCGGCAATATCAGCATCGACTGCAGCGAAGCGGTCTTTCTTTCCGGGTTGTAGAGGTCTTCGATCTCGAAAAGTGAGGCGTCCCCACCCACCAATTCAATCGTGTCACCCGTCGCAGGGGTCGCGATCAGGTAGTGACGCCCGACGACCAGCTTGACCGCACCGCACAATACGCTTGAAAACTGGATGTTCACGAGCCGTGTCGGATCGACATAGAGATTCTGCACAAGCGTGATCTTGCCCTCCACCCAGCTCGTATGAGCACCGAGTCCAAAGTCTTCGCGCCGATATCGCGCCTGGTCCAAACGAAAGATGAAGACGCTGGTGGCGTTCTGCAGGGATTGCTTAAATGTTGGATGAGCGGGTATGGAACATGCGTTTACCTGACCTGCCGCGATGCCAAGCACCACGGCCATGACGGTGCTGCTACTGCGTCGCATATTTACACTCTGCATAGAAGTCCGAACGGATGACCTTAATGGTCATAGTCGAGCCGCGACATAGGCCGCCAGAATCGCCTGTTGAAGCTCCGGCGGCAGCTTCGCATAGTCGTCCGCACGGTCCTGGAATTTGTCCGGAAGTGTGGTGGACAGATCAAAGCCATCTACCACTGCAGCGATTACCAGTAGCGTGCACACCGCAAACTCACGAGCGTGGCCCGGCACAAGCGTGTGGGCACCCAACTCGACGACTTCGTACGGATACCAATCTTCGCCCGGCTCGAACCGGCCCCCGCGCGCAATTACGGATGTAAGCGCCCGTGAATGCCGCTCTTCGTCTTGTCCATAATCGCGCTGGGCAATAAAGCGCACTTCGCCAGGCGTCAGCGAGTGCAGCACTGCACGTAACGTCGATACGGACTCCGCCATGCACTACGCTGCCAACGCCGCATCCACCGCTGCACGCAGGCGTGCATCGTCGGCCGGGACATCGGGGGCGAAGCGCTCGATGACGGTGCCGTCGCGGCCGATCAGGAATTTTTCGAAGTTCCACAACACGCCGGGTGCGGGGTTGGGCGCAATGCCGTAGCCGGCGAGCTTTTCGCGCATCGGGCCGTCGCCGGTGGCACTCGGGCGTGCATGGGTCAGGGCCTGATACAGCGGATGGGTGTCGCCGCCGGTGACCGCGATCTTGGCGAACATCGGGAAGGTGACGTCATAGGTGAGCTGGCAGAACTGCGCGATCTCCGCCTCGCTGCCGGGCTCCTGGCCGTTGAAGTCGTTGGCCGGAAACGCCAGCACTTCCAGACCGGCCGCATGCTTGTCGCGGTACAGCGCTTCCAGGCCTTCGTACTGCGGGGTCAGGCCGCACTTGGAGGCGACATTGACCACCAGCAACACCTTGCCGCGGTAGTCGGCCAATGTGGTTGGCTCGCCTTCGATGCGGGTCACGGGAATGTCGTACAGCGTCTGGCTCATCGGGGCTGTCCTGATCTGCGGGGTAGCCAGCATAAACCGCCCCGCGCGCATGGATGACCTGCGCTGCACCATGCCTCAACACTTGTATATGCAAGTATCTTGGCTACACTCGCCGCATGGCCACACCCCGCACGCCGACCGGCTGTACCAACTTCCGCCTGCGCAGCGTGTCGCGGATGGTGTCGCGCCATTACGCGACATATCTGAGTGCGAGCGGTCTGAAGTCGACGCAGTATTCGCTGCTGTCGCATCTGGTCACGCTGAGCCCGATCCGGCCGATCGATCTGGCGCGCAAGATGGGCCTGGATGCGTCCACGCTCACGCGCAACCTCAAGCCGCTGATGCTGGCCGGACTGGTGCAACAGACCGACGGCACCGATGCGCGCAGCCGCTTGATCACGCTCACCGCCGCCGGCCGTCGCCGGCATACCCAGGCCCGGACGCAGTGGCAGAAGGCGCAATCCAGCCTCACCGCGCTGCTGGGCGCCGAGCGCGTGCTCGCCCTGCATGGCCTGCTCGACGACACCCTGGCCACGCTGCAACAGGCCGGGCTTGCCGATACCGACGACTCCCCCGACTAAGAGCAGCTCTGCCTCCATGACCGCACTCGATGCCCGCACCCGCCTGCTGCTGGAGGCCCCGATCGCACCCACGCTGGCGCGGCTGGCCGTTCCCAACGTACTGGTCATGGTCGCGCAGGCGTCGGCCGGGCTGATCGAGACCTACTTCGTCGGCAAGCTCGGCACCGATGCGCTGGCCGGCATGGCGCTGGTGTTCCCGATCGTGATGCTGATGCAGATGATGTCGTCCGGTGCGATCGGCGGCGGCATTGCCTCGTCGATCGCGCGGGCCCTGGGCGGCGGCCGGCGCGAGGATGCCAACGCGGTGGTGGTGCATGCGCTGGTGATCGCCGTGGCGTTCGGGGTGCTCTTTACGCTTGCGCTGTGGGCCGGCGGCCGCTGGCTGTATCGGCAGATGGGCGGGACAGGCGCCGCGCTCGATGCCGCGCTGACCTACTCGCACTGGATCTTCGCAGGCGCGGTGTTTGTCTGGCTGTTGAACTCGCTGGCGGCGGTGCTGCGCGGCTCCGGCAATATGGCCGTGCCGGCCAAGGTCACCGTCTACGGAGTCATCGGATTGATCCCGCTGTCGCCGTTGCTGATCTTTGGCTGGGGGCCGATTCCGGCGCTGGGCATTGCCGGCGGTGCGCTGGCGCTGCTGCTGTACTACATCGTCGGTACGCTGGTGCTGGTGGCCTATCTGCGTTCGCCGCGTAGCCTGCTGCGCCTGTCGTTTGCGGCGATCCGCCTGCGTGCAGCGGTCTTTCGCGACATCCTGCGGGTTGGCCTGATCTCGGCGATCGGGGTGATCTGCACCAACCTGTCGGTGGGCGTTGCCACCTCGTTGGCCGGGCATTTCGGCTCCGGCGCGATTGCCGGCTACGGCACTGCGTCGCGGCTGGAGTACGTGCTGATCCCGCTGGTCTTCGGCCTGGGAGCACCGATGCTAACGATGGTGGGCACCTGCATCGGTGCGGGCAAACGCGAGCGCGCACTGCGCGCGACCTGGATCGGTGCGGCCATGGCGTTTGCCATTACCGAAACCATCGGCGTTGCGGCGGCGCTGTTCCCGCGCGGCTGGCTGTCCTTGTATGGCAGCGATGCGACCATGCTGCAGACCGGCACGCTGTACCTGCAGACCGTAGGCCCGTTCTACGGCTTTCTGGGCATGGGTCTGGCGCTGTATTTCGCCTCGCAGGGCGCAGGAAGGCTGCTATGGCCGATCTGCACGACCGTGCTGCGCCTGCTGATCGCGGCCGGCATCGGCATCGCGGCGATCCGGCTGGGTGGCGGCCTGCACCAGGTCTACCTGGCACAGAGCGCGGCGCTGCTGGTGTATGGGCTGGGGACGGCGCTGGCCATCGCCGGTGGATCGATGTTCGGCGCCGTTGGCTGGCCGCGTCGCACGGCGGACGTGGTGGTGGACGCGTAAGCCGCTGGCGCTGGTGCATGCGTTGGGGCATCTGGACGCGACGCGCGCCTGATGCCCTACCCGCGCATCAGTCGATGCACAGCGCCGCCTGACCCTTGCCGCCGATGACTTCCTGGCGGCAGCCGAAGCGGTCGCTGTCGCGCTGGCAGGTGCCGGTGGTGGCGGCACCGGTCGGCACGATGCTGGTGGCCAGGCAATCACCGCTGCAGTCGCTGTTGTCGCTGCAGGTCTTGCCGGCATCGGCATACGGCACGATGCAGCGCACCGTTTGCATGCGGCCGACCGGACGCAGTTGGCCGCCCTTTGCGGTGCATGCGGCGGCATCGGTAGAGGCTGCGCGCGGTGTCTGCGCATCAGCTGCGGTGGTGCCCGGACGAGATGCCGGCGTCGCGCTGCAGGCGCCCAGCAGCAGCACGCACACCGTTGCGTAGATCCATCGCGTCGCCATGGGATGCTCTTCTTGAATAGGGTGCGTGCAAGCATCGCGGTGGCGATGTCTGCGCGGTGTGCTCGACATCCGGAGCAGGAACAGGACGTGGCAGAGCTGCTGTTGTAGGAGCGCCCTCGGGCGCTCCTACGGGTGGGTCGGTTTTCGGGCGCTGTGCGGTCGGTCAGGCCTCCTGCACTTGCTGGCTACTCCTGCTCGTCGCTGCTGTCGTCGTGTGAGAGCCCGGCGCCTTCGTCGCTGCCATCGTCCAGCAGCGCCTGCGAGTGCTCGCCGGACAACGTCTCCACGCCGCGCAGGCGGCGTTCGATGGTGCGGGTCTTGCGGCTGGCTTCGCCCAGGCTTTTGCCGACAGTGCTGATCTGCCGCTCGGCCTTTTCGAGAATGCCGGCAAACTTGCCGAACTCGCTTTTCACCGCGCCCAGCACCTGCCAGACCTCGCTGGAGCGCTTCTCGATCGCCAACGTGCGGAAGCCCATCTGCAGGCTGTTGAGCAAGGCGGTGAAGGTGGTCGGGCCGGCCAGCACCACGCGATGCTCGCGCTGCAGCAGATCGACCAGACCGGCGCGGCGGATGACTTCGGCGTACAGGCCTTCGGTGGGCAGGAACATCACCGCAAAATCCGTCGTATGCGGTGGGCAGACGTACTTGTCGCTGATCGACTTGGCCTGCACGCGGATGGCGCGTTCCAGCTGGGCGGTGGAATTTTTGATCGCGTCCAGGTCGCCTTTTTCCTGCGCGTCGATCAGACGCTCGTAGTCCTCGCGCGGGAACTTGGCGTCGACCGGCAGCCATACCACGGTGTCGTCGCCGCGCCCGGGCAGGCGGATCGCAAAATCCACCGCTTCGGCACTGTCGGGTTTGACCCGCACGCCGCGCGCGTACTGCTCCATCGTCAGCGTCTGCTCGAGGATGTTCTCCAGCTGCACTTCGCCCCAGCCGCCGCGGTCCTTGACGTTGGTCAGCACGCGCTTGAGGTCGCCGACGCCGGTGGCCAGCTGCTGCATTTCGCCCAGGCCGCGCTGCACCTGTTCCAGCCGTTCGGACACGAGCTTGAACGAGGCATCCAGGCGCGTGTTGAGGGTGGTCTGCAATTTTTCGTCGACGGTGGCGCGCATCAGTTCGAGCTTGCTGGCGTTGTCGTTTTGCAGGTTGGCCAGCTGCTGTTCGAGCGTGGCGCGCATTTCGCCGATGCGCAGTTCGTTGCGCTGGGTGAGCTCGGTCAGGCGCTGGCCCAGCGCTTCGGTGAAGCGCTGTTGCGATTCGCCGGCCTCCTGGCGGCCCTTGCGCGAATCTTCGGCCAGCGCTTCGCGCAAGGCGGCCATGTGGGTGTCGGTGCGCGCGATCAGCTCGGTCAGTTGCTGGCCGAACATGTGGATGCGGGTTTCCTGCTGCTGGCCGAAGCCTTCCAGCTGGGTACGCAGTTCGGTGAGCCGCAGGGTCAGCAGTTCGCCGGTGCGTTGCTGGGCCAGGCCACTTTCTTCGCGCGCCTTGCGCGCGTCTTCGCCGAGTGCGTCGCGCAGCAGGTCCAGACGCTGATCGGTGCGCGTGGACAGTTCGGTGAGATTGCGCGCAAAGGTTTCCAGGCGGCCGTCCTGCTGCCGCGCCAGGCCTTCGAGTTGCTCACGCAGTTCGCCGCGGCCATCGCGTTGCTCGGCGCGCAGCGCGTGCTCCAGCGCGGTGGTGGAGGGACGTCGCAGCAGCGCGAGCAGCTGCAACACCAGGACTACGACAAGCAGCCCGAGAAGGATCAGGGATTCGGATGACATGCGCGCAGTGTAACGGTGCCTGTCGCAACAGCTGCGTCGCGGACCGTCGCCCGCCCTAGCGCACGCAGCGCCTGGGAATCTGCGACGCAGCGGCCAGCGCAGCCGCTGCCTCGCTGCTCAGGCCTGAGGTCAGAAGCCTTCCAGCACCAGCTTGCCGCGGGTGCGGTGCGATTGCAGCGCGGCGTGGGCGCGGCGCAGGTTGTCGACGGTGATGCGGCCGTAGTGCTCGCCCAGGGTGGTGCGCAGCAGGCCGCTGTCGATCAGCTCGGCGACACGGTTGAGCAGGTGGTGCTGGGCGATCATGTCGTCGGTTTCGAACAGCGAGCGGGTGAACATCAGCTCCCAGTGCAGCGACAGGCTCTTGCGCTTGAGCGGCAGCGCATCCAGCGTGGCCGGGTCGTCGATCAGCGCCAGCTGGCCCTGCGGTGCGAGCACCTCGACCAGCTGCGCGAAGTGCTGGTCGGTGTGGGTGAGACTGGCCACGTGCTGCACCTGCGCGATGCCGATCCGCTGCAGGCCTTCGCCCAGCGGCTGGGTGTGGTCGATGACGTGATGCGCGCCGAGTGCGTAGACCCAATCCTGGGTCTGCGGGCGCGAGGCGGTGCCGATCACGGTCAGCTTGGTCAGCGTGCGCGCCAGCTGCACCAGGACCGAGCCGACGCCGCCGGCCGCGCCGACCACCAGCAACGCCTGGCCCTGGCCGCCGCCTTCGGCGATGCGCAGCCGGTCGAACAACAATTCCCAGGCGGTGATGGCGGTCAGCGGCAGTGCGGCGGCCGCAGCGTCGTCGAGCGTGGCCGGCTTGCGCCCGACCAGGCGCTCGTCCACCAGATGGAATTCGGCATTGGTGCCTGGGCGGGTCAGCGCGCCGGCGTAGTACACCGCGTCGCCGGGGCGGAACAGGCTGACCTCGCTGCCGACCGCATCGACCACGCCGCTGGCGTCCCAGCCGAGCACGCGCGGCGATTCCACCGGCGCGTTGGCGCGCACCTTGGTGTCCACCGGATTGACCGAAATGGCATGGATGCGCACGCGCAGATCGCGCGGGCCGGGTTCGGGCAGCGGCAGTTCGAGTTTGACCAGCGCGCGCGCATCGTCGATGGGCAGGCCGTGCTGCGGGTAGGCAATGGCTTTCATGGCGGGCGTCATGCAGGGAGGGGACATGCATGGTCGGCTGCCGGGATTAGGAGAAAAACCGGCAAACTGCACAAGCACTTTCACGATTGGAGTGAAGATGGTCCGCTTCGACGACCTGGCGCTGTTCGTACGTACCGCGGCGCTGGGCAGTTTTTCCAATGCCGCGCGTGAAGCCGACCTGCTGCCGGGGCAGGTCAGCGCGGCGGTGGCCCGGCTGGAGCGGGCACTGGATCTGCGCCTGTTCGCACGGTCCACGCGCAGCCTGCGGCTGACCGCCGAGGGTGAGCAGTACCTGCCGTATGCGCGCCAGGTACTGGAGCTGCTGCGCGACGGGCGCGAGCATGTGCGCGGGCGCGACAGCGAATTGCAGGGCCTGCTGCAGGTCACCGCGCCGTCGGACCTGGGCCGCAACGTGCTGCTGCCCTGGCTGACCGAATTCCGCGCTGCGCATCCGAAGCTGACCTTGCGGCTGCATCTGTCCGACCAGGTGGCCGACCTGTATCGCGCGCCGGTGGATGTGGCATTCCGGCTCGGCCGCATCGACGGTGCCGACCACGTCGCGCTGCCGTTGGCACCGCACAACCGCCGGGTGCTGGTCGCCGCGCCTGCATACCTGCGGCGGCACGGGCGGCCGGCCACGCTGGAGGCGCTGCGCGACCACGCCTGCCTGCTGTATCTGCTGGCCGGGCGCGCCTACGACCGCTGGCAGTTCGAACGCGACGGCCGACGCCAGGTGGTGCCGGTACGTGGGGCGATGCTGTGCGACGACGCCGACATCGTGCGGCGCTGGGCCGTGGCCGGCGAAGGCATCGCCTACAAGTCGTGGCTGGATGTCTGCGCGGACGTGCAGGCCGGGCGGCTGGAGGTGCTGTTCCCCGACGATGGCGACCGCTTGCCGCTGCATCTGGTGTGCCCGCATCGCAAGCAGTTTTCGCCGGCGGTGCGCCAGCTGCATGCGCTGTTTGCGCAGCGCTGCCAAGCGCTGACGGCGTTGTATCCGCCGGGCCAGGGCTGACGTGCTGCGCTCGTGGTGCAAGGTGCCGACGGCCGGGGCTGATGCGGCGGCGCGCTCGAGTTCGGCTGGCACGCAGCCCGTCAGGCAAGACGCGGATGGCGCTATGTCGCACGCCACGCCGGCGCGTTCCGGTGCCCTGCCTGTCAGGTGCATGCGGCCCGCACGCTGCAACGCGATGGCATGTGCATGACGATGTGGAGGTCACCGCAGAAGGCCGCACCGGCATTGCCGGGCTCGTTGAAGCACCCATCACCGTGGCGGTTCTAGCCTGCCGGCATGACCTCTCTTAACCCGGTTTCCCTGCAGCGCTACGGCAACCGTGATGGCCACTCCGGCGTGGTGGCGTATGCGCTGGCCGAGGATGCGATTGCGGTGCGTTTCCGCAGCGGCGAGACCTATGTGTACACCGCCGACAGTGCAGGCGCCGACGTGGTGGCGACCATGCAACACCTGGCCAAGGCGGGGCGCGGGCTGAGCACCTACATCAGTCAGCACGTGCGCGACGCTTACGCGGGCAAGCTCGACGTATAGCCAGGCGCGACTACTGACGAACCCACGTCGCATTCGCCAGGCGCAAGGCAGTTGCGTCGTGCAGCCCCCGCTGTCTGTACTGCCTCACGCGCAGACACGACCGCCGGGCTGCTGCGATGATGCCTGGCAACGATGCGCACAACGCGCTACCTCCCCTGGTGGCGCGTTACGCCACCTGCACCACATCACTCGTCGGGATGCACATGCTGGACATCTACGGAACGCTCACCTCGATCAATGTGCGCAAGGTGCTGTGGCTGTGCGAGGAAATGCAGCTGGACTACCGCCTGCATGCCTACGGCAGCGGCGCCGCATCGGTCCAGGCGCCCGAGTTCCTGGCGCTCAATCCAAACGGCCTGGTGCCGGTGCTACGCGACGGCACGGTGGTGCTGTGGGAATCGAACACCATCTGCCGCTATCTGGCTGCACGCAGCCAGCGCGAGGATCTGCTGCCGAGTGCGCCGGCAGCGCGGGCACGGGTCGAGCAATGGATGGACTGGCAGGCCACCGAGCTCAACCCGGCGTGGCGGTACGCGTTCATGGCCACGGTGCGTGGCAGTGCGGCGCATACCGACATGCAGTGCATCGCAGACAGCGTGCAGGCGTGGAACCGGCTGATGGCGCTGCTGGATGCGCAGCTGCAACAGGCCGGCCCGTATGTGCTGGGCGCGCAATTCACCCTGGCCGACATCGTGCTGGGGCTGTCGACCCAACGCTGGATGGCCAGCCCTATCGCGCGCCCGGTGCTGCCCGCCGTGGCAGCGTATTACGCGCAGCTGTGCACGCGCGTCGGGTTTCAACGCCATGGCTGCAGCGCGCCTTGAGCGTGGCGGGCAGGCCCGCGCAAAGCGGCCGCAGCAACACGCCGTGATGTCGCCGCGGCGCTTGCAGCACGCATTGACCTCAACGTGACCTGCGCATGGGTAGGGTGAGGCTCTGCTCCTGCGAGGCTTGCCGATGACCACTGCCACCAATCAGACCCGCCTGCTTGCCCTGGGCTTGTTTGCGTTTCTGGCCACCTTTGCAGTGATCGTCTGGTCGCTGATGCGGCCGTATGGCACGGCGTATTTTTTTCCGGTGCATTTTTTGATTGGAGCGGCGTTGCCGTTCCTGGTGTACGCGATCGGGGGCACACGGCTGTGGTTCTGGATCGGCATGGGGATCACCGCGGTGGTGCTGCTGTGGTTCAACCTGTGGGGGCATGAGGCCAATGGCGCGGCGCCGCAGTTGCTGGACTGGAGCCAGTTTGCCGCCGGTGTGGTCGGGCTGGCCGGTGCCTGGGCGGTGCAGCTGATCTATCGCAACGCGCGCCCGCCGCATCGTCCGTCGATTGAGTGAGCGATTGAGCGGGATTGGTGCGTTGGGATGTGGGATTCGTAACAGCGCTGGACTGCAGACGTCGGTTAGGTTGGCGAAGGTCCGGCAAGGCGAAGTACGCGCCACGCCGATGCAGGCAGGCGCGTCTACCCTGCCCGACCTGCGCTGCCACATGACCTTGGACCGATAGCTTTGCTGCGCTGCGTTGGGCGACACTCGCGCATTCTTTTGATTCCCGCGAGGTCCGCATGTCGTCTTGGCTCAGGCGCAAATCCATCGACCAGGTCACCGTGCACGAGGCCGGCCGGCAACTGGTCCGCAGCCTGAGTTGGCCGCACCTGATCGCGCTGGGCATCGGCGCGATCGTCGGCACCGGTATCTACACGCTGATCGGCGTAGGCGCCGACAAGGCCGGCCCGGCGGTGCTGCTGTCGTTCGTGGCTGCCGGCATCGTGTGCGCCTGCGCGGCGCTGGCGTATGCGGAAATGGCCACGATGATGCCGGCGGCCGGCAGTGCCTACACCTACAGCTATACCGCGCTGGGCGAGAGCATCGCCTGGGTGGTGGGCTGGAGCCTGGTGCTGGAATATTCGCTGGTGGTCAGCACGGTGGCGGTGGGCTGGTCGGGCTACTTCGTCGGCTTCCTGCAGTGGCTGGGAGTGGAGCTGCCGCAGACGCTGATTGCGGGGCCGCATGCCGGCGGTATCGTGAACCTGCCGGCGGTGGTGATCACCTTCCTGGTGGCCGGCATGCTGATGGCCGGCACCAAGGAGAGTGCCACGCTCAATGCGGTGCTGGTGGTGCTGAAGATCATTGCGCTGGGCGTGTTCGTGGCGATCGCGTTGCCAGCCTTCAACAGCGCCAACCTGCAGCCGTTCATGCCGTATGGCTTCTCCAAGGCGATGGGCCCGGACGGCGTGGAGCGCGGGGTGATGGCGGCGGCGGCGATCATCTTCTTCGCGTTCTATGGTTTCGATGCGATTTCCACCGCGGCCGAAGAGACCAAGAACCCGGGGCGCGATCTGTCGATCGGCATCGTCGGCTCGATGATCGGCTGCACGCTGATCTACGTGCTGGTGGCGCTGGCAGCCGTGGGTGCGATGAGCTTCACCGTGTTCGGCAAGAGCCCGGAGCCGCTGGCGCTGATCCTGCGCGAACTCGGCCACGGCAAGGCCGCGCTGGTGATCGGTGCGGTGGCGATCATTGCGTTGCCGACCGTGCTGCTGGCGTTTTTGTACGGGCAGAGCCGCATCTTCTTCGTGATGTCGCGCGATGGGCTGTTGCCACGCGGCTTGTCCAAGGTCAACGCACGCACCGGCACGCCGGTGGCGATCACGCTATTCACCGCGGTGCTGGTGGCGGCGTTGGCGGGCGTGGCGCGGCTGGATGAGATCGCCGCATTGGCCAATGCCGGCACGTTGGCGGCGTTCACCGCGGTGGCTGCATGTCTGCTGGTGCTGCGTGTGCGCGAACCCGGCCGAGCGCGCGCCTTCCGCACGCCGCTGGCGTGGGTGGTGGGCCCGGTGGCGATCCTGGGCTGCCTGTACCTGTTCTGGAGCCTGCCGAGCAAGACGCAGCTGTGGTTTCTGGTCTGGAACGTGCTGGGTGTGGTGGTGTACCTGGCGTATGGGCGGCGCAATAGCCGGTTGCATCAGGCGGGGTGAGTCGCGACGTCCTCCTCGCCTGCGGGAGAGAGGCTCTCAAAACACTGCGGCAAGGCCAGCACTCCCTTCTCCCACTGGGACATTGTCCTCCTTTATGGGGGAGAAGGTGGCCCGAAGGGCCGGATGAGGATACGGGCGAAGCCTCGTGTTATCCAACTTGGTGAGTGGCTTTGCCCCGAACCCTCACCCCAACCCCCGCTCCGCGCCCCAGCCCGCGCTTGCGGCGCGGGCGCTCCAAGGCACGCGCGCCAGTGGCGCGCAAGCTGTGCCTTTCGCCCCGATGGGAGAAGGGCTTTCGAGCTGCGCGGCGCTGATCAGTGCTTGCGGCGTCGAGGCTTGCGGTGACTGGGTGGCTGCAGCCGGTTGTTACTGCGCTGCTGCTGGCGTGGCACAGAACGAGGTCGGCAACGCATCCGCTTGCGTGCCCCACCCTTGGGTCGGGGCGCGGTTGGTGAGCGCGAACGACAGCGTGCCGCCCTGCTGCAACTGCGCCCAGTCCAGGAATACCTGCGGCTGCGGCTTGCCATTGAAGCGCACGCCATCCACGTATTGCAGCGTGCGGCCGTCGGCACCGGGGGCGTCGATGCGCAGGCGCTTGCCGTTGCCCAGGGTGAGCGTTGCCCGCTTGAAACGCGGCGCATGCAGCAGGAATTGCCCGCTGCCCGGTACCGCCGGATACAGGCCCAATGCACTGAACAGGTACCAGGCCGACATGGTGCCCAGATCGTCGTTGCCGGTCACACCGTTGGGTGCGTTGGTGAACAACTGCTGCGCGGCGCGCACCACGGTGGCGGTCTTCCACGGCTGGCCGATCAGCGTGTACATCCACGGTGCGTGCAGGTCTGGTTCGTTGTTGGGGTTGTAGCGGTACTGGTTGTAGTAGCTGTAGGGCCCGACCACCCAATGCGTGCGGGCGCCATTGAGCGGGTCCTTGAGCAGGTCGTCGTAGGCGAAGAAGGCGTCCAGCCGCTTGCCGGCCTGTTCGCTGCCGTGCATGGCCTGCAGCATGCCGGGAATGTCCTGCTGCACCAGCCACTGGTACTGCCAGGCGGTGCCTTCGTGGAAGCCGTGTTGCGAGCGTGGGCTGTACTGATCGTTGGACGGCGCGTACCAACTGCCGTCTTCCAGCCGCGGGCGTGGAAATCCGGCAAAGCCGGTCTCGGCATCGCGCACGTCTGCATCCCAGACGTTGTGCCAGTTGCCACCGCGCGCGCGCAGTTGCGCGCTGTCGTCGCTGTGACCCAGCGCTTGCGCCATCTGTGCGAGTGCGCAATCGGCCAGCGCATATTCCAACGTGGCCGAGCCGCCGTGGTGCGGGTCCACGTCCATACCCTTGGACGGAAACGCGCGGTCGTACTGCACGAAGCCCTTGGCCAGATAATTGGCATTGCCCGAGCGCCCGGCGTGGCGCGAGTTGATCGGCGGTTGGCCGAAGGCGTTTTGCCGTAACGCTGCATACGCTTGGGCTTCATTGCCCTGCAGCGCGCCGAAGCGCCACAGATCGACCAGGAACGGCGTCACCGGATCGCCGGTCATGATGTTGGTATCGAAATTGGCGTAACCCCAGCGCGGTAGCCAGCCGCCCTGCTGATGGATCGCCAGCAACGAGCGGCCGATGTCGCGTGCGCGTGCCGGTTGCAGCAGGGCCAGCAACTGGTTTTGCGAACGATAGGTGTCCCACAGCGAAAAGTACTCGTAATACGTCCAGCCATCGGCGCGGTGGATCGCATCGTCGTAGCCGCGGTAGCGGCCATCGGCATCGCTGGCGGTGAGCGGCTGCAGCAGGGCGTGATACAGCGCGGTGTAAGCCACGCTGCGGTCATCGGGGCTGGCGCCGTCCAGCTGCAGGCTGGCCAGTTCGCGGCGCCAGGTCTGCTGCGCGCGCTGGCGCATCTGTTCCAGGCTCAGCAACTTGCCGCCCTGCATGCCATCGGCACGCAGGTTGGTGCGGGCACCGTCGGCGTCCACATGCGAGATGGCGCTGACCACGGTTACCGCGCGCGCGTCTTTGCCCTTGCCCAGCGGGAAGCTGAGCCAGGCGCCATTGGGCTTGAGCTCGCCGCCCATGCCGTGACGCGCGCCGGGCACGCCACCGTCTTCGCCCCACACCCCGTGCGCGGTAAACGGGCGGTCGAATTCCAGCCGGAACCAGGTGGTGTATTCGTGGCCGCCGCAAAAGCTCTGCGTGACCAGTTTGCCTTCCACCACGCGATCGCCCACCAGCTGCACCTGGCTGCCGATCACCACATGGCGGTCGTTGGCCTGGGCCACGTTGATCAGCAGGTGGCCGGTGTCGGCCCCCGGCGCGAAGGTGTAGCGCTCGGCGGCAGCGCGGGTCAATGCGCTGGCTTCGGCGTCGATGCCGCCGTAATCGGTGAGCCGCACCTTGTAGTACCCGGCCTGGCCCACTTCGCCGTCATGCGTGTAGCGCGCGGCATAGCGCTTCTGGTCGAAGGCCTTGGCATCGGTGGTATCGAAATCGCCGCCCGGGCCGATGCGTCCGGTGACCGGCAGGATCGACACCTGCCCGCCCTGCTCCCAGCAGCCAGCGCCGGACAGGAACGAATGCCCAAAGCCGCGGATGCTGGGGTCGTCGTAGCGCCAGCCGGCGTAGTGGGCGCCGATCGGGCTGACCTGGATCAGGCCGAACGGCGCGGAAGCACCCGGATAGGTATTGCCGTCGTCCTTGCTGCCAATGAAGGTATTGACCTGCGTGGGGTCCTGCGCGGCCAGTGGCGGTGCGGCCAGCATGCCGAGCAGACACAGGCCGGCGGCAGCGCGGCGCCACAGCGGCATTGACGGCAGACGCGACGAAGAGCGATCAGATGCAACGGCAGAGAGCATGCAAGACACCTCGGGGAGAGGGCGGCCGAGGCCGCAGGTGGAATGAGACGCGCCGACCGCTGCACAGGCGGCAATCGGCATGACGACCGAACTCGAACCAAGACCAGCAATGGCCAGTAACGGGGCGCAATCTTCGTCAGTTGCGTGGACGGCGCAGACCAGGACGAGTGTACGAGTGGAACATGCCGATTCCGAACAGCGGCGTTGCCCATGTGGCATTGACCACGGTGGATCGATTGGCTGCTGCAAACCGAAACTGCGCTCGCCCGCGGATGGCTGCGAGGGAGGCTCCGGCTTGGCAGGCGCGTATGCACACGTCCACTTGCGGCACGGCGCGCGCAGCCAGCGTCGCAACGCGTGGTATTCGTCACGCTGCCCGCGGCAACGCAGCGCGATGCAGCTGTTGTTCGCGCTTCTTCCAGCAAATTCGCTCTTCTTGATGGAATCGTGGCGAGTTGCCGAAACGCAGTCGTCAAATATGCGCGACGCCTTGACGATGCAGCGCCACAAAAAAGCCCGGTCGTGGACCGGGCCTGGCGGCAAGGCGTCGGTGGGAGGGTCCGCGCCCGGTGCGCGGCTTACCAGCGCATGCCTTCGAACGGGTTGAAGCTGGTGCTGCCCTTCACCTTGTCCAGGTAGTAGGCATAGTTGGCGCTCATACCGGCCAGCAGGGCCAGCGGAACGCTCAGCGCGTTACCCAGCGATCCGGGCAGGAACGAGGCAATGATGCCCACCACCAAGCCGATGCCAATCAGGCCCAGCGCCTTGCGCCACAGGCCCAGGATGAAGAAATAGATGAAGCCGAAGAACAGCGCGTAGAAGTTCATGCCCACCTTCAGCTTCTCGCCGAACGGCAACGTCTTGAGCGCTTGCTTGTGGGCAGGATCCTTGGGGCCGCCGTGACGGTCGAAGAAGGCGAAGCGGAATTGCCACTTGGGGCTGAGCTGGGTGCGATCGAAGGTATCCATTCCAATCCATGTAATTGTAAACGGTTACATGATAGGCGATCGCGTATTCATCAGCACGTTCTTTCGGGCCGGTCACATGGGTTCGGTACGGAGACGCATGCGCGGCACTGGCCGCCGCGCGCGGACGCTCAGCGCTGGCCGCTGGTGCCGGTGCCTCGGCGGGCGCGTCGCAGCGAATACAGCGAGCGGTCGGCGCGGTCGACCACCGCGGCCAGCGCTTCGCCTTCATGCCGCAGCGCGGTGCCCAGGGTGAACTGGATCGGCGCGTCGGCGGCGGCCGCCAGGTAGTCGCGCACCAGCGCGTCCAGCTGCTGCTGGCTGGGCTGATGCAGCAGCACCAGGAATTCGTCGCCGCCCAGGCGGACCAGGCGGTCCTGGGTGCGCAGCGGCTGGTTGAGGAACCACGCCATCTGCACCAGCACCTCGTCGCCGCGCTGGTGGCCATGGGTGTCGTTGACCAGCTTGAACTTGTCCAGGTCCACCACGATGCAGCCCCA
Organism: Xanthomonas sp. NCPPB 1068; assembly: GCF_041479385.2. Taxonomy (NCBI): domain Bacteria; kingdom Pseudomonadati; phylum Pseudomonadota; class Gammaproteobacteria; order Lysobacterales; family Lysobacteraceae; genus Xanthomonas; species Xanthomonas sp. NCPPB 1068. The sequence goes on from NZ_CM192986.1 coordinate 4,840,673, forward strand.
GCGCACGCTGGGGTCGCGCTTGTCCAGCTCGTCCAGGAAGCGGCGGTTGTAGCAGTTGGTCAGCGGGTCGGTGAACGACCATTCCAGCAGCAGCTTTTCCTGCTGGTACTGGTTGGTGATGTCCTGGGCGTGGGCCAGCACCAGGGTGGCGTCGGATTCGACATCGAGCACGTTGCTGTACTGCCAGTGGCGCAGGCTGCCATCGCCGGCCACCAGCTCGATCACGCCGGCATCCTGGCCGTCGAGCACCATCCGCGACAGGTACCCACGCACCGCGCCGTGCCGCTCCGGGCGCACGAACTCCAGCAGCGAGCGGCCTTCCATCGCCTCCACGCTGCGCCCGAGCGAGCGCGCCGCCGCCGGGTTCACGCTGACCAGCCGGCCATCCATCTCGTGGGTGCAGATCAGCCCCAGGCTGTACTGGAACAGCTTGCGGAATTTGCGTTCGCTGGCCGCCAGCGCATCCACCGCAAGATGCCGGTCGGTCACGTCCTGGACTGCGCCGATCAGGCGCATCCGCCCGTCCACGTGTTCCACCGAGCCGGTGCTGTGCACCCACAACTTGCGGCCGGCGGCACTGACCAGGGGCAGCTCCAGGTCCCACGCAATGCCGTCCCGCACGCAGGTCTCCACCGCCTCGGTGATCACCGAGCGCGCTTCCAGCGGGTAGAACCCGATCGCCTCGCTCAGGGTGGGCCGGTAACCGGGCGGAACATCGTGCAGGCGGCAGGTCTGGTCCGACCAGATCAGCGTGCCGCTGGCCACATCCACCTCCCACCCGCCGACGCCTGCCACCCGGCCGGTGCGCTCCAGGAACGCTTCGCTCTCGCGCAGGCGCTGCTGCAGCTGCGCATTGGCCGCCTCGCGCTCGAGCATCACCCGGCGCTGCTCCAGGCCTTCGGCAGCCACCTTGGCCAGCTGCTGCAAGGCCTGCAATTGCGCCGGTTCCAGCGCGCGCGGGCGCTGGTCGATCACGCATACCGTGCCCATGCGCAGCCCGTCGGGCAGCACGATCGGGGCGCCGGCGTAGTAGCGGATGCCGGGCGCCTCGGTAACCAGGATGTTGTCGTGGAAACGCGGGTCGGCCGGTGCATCGCGCACCTCCATCACCGCATCGCCCTGGATGGTGTGGGCACAGAACGCCAGTTCGCGCGGGGTTTCGGACACGCCCGGCAGGCCGATGTTGGCCTTCCACCACTGGCGGCGTTCGTCCACCAGCGAGACCAGCGCGATGGGGGTGCCGCCGATCGCCTGCGCGGCGGCGGCCAGCGCGTCGAAGAACGGTTCGGCGGCGGTGTCGACCACCTGCAACAACGCCAGGCGCGCCAGACGCTGCGCCTCGTTGGGTGTGGATGACACCATGGTGTCGCTGTGATTCAACGGAAAGCTCGCTTGTCCCCGGGCCATCCCCGCAGTCTAGCGGACCGGGGACAGGCACCTGCTGCCGGGTTGCGTGGGCAAATCACAGAATGCGCTGCGCGCCGCGTCCCTGCGGCAGGTGCCCTTGGGTGACGCTGACGATCGATGGGTCTGCGCCATCGACGCAGCCAGCGGATCCTTTCGATTGCCCCGACCGGTGCGGACGCGTCGCGCTGGGCGCGGTCCTCAAGCAGGGCGCGCGGCCGCAGGCCGTTGCACCAGCGTGCCACCAAGCTGCACCGCCGCCGCCACGTTGCGCGCGGCGCGGCGCACGTTGCCGGCGGCATCGGCCAGGGCCTGCTCCAGGGTGCAGGCGCCGGGCACCACCGCGAACATCGCATCGATGCCATGGCCATGCAGTTGCGCAGCTGCGTGGCCGATCGATCCGGCAATGGCGATCACCGGGATGCCATGCCGCTGCGCGAGCTGCGCCACCCCGACCGGGGTCTTGCCGCGTGCGCTCTGGCCATCCAGACGGCCTTCGCCGGTGATCACCAGATCGGCCTGCGCGATGGCGGCCTCCAGGCCGAGCGCCTGGGCAAGCAGCTCCACGCCCGGGCACAGCTGCGCGCCGAGGAAGGCCACCAGGCCTGCGCCCAGCCCACCGGCCGCGCCAGCGCCAGGCAGTGTGTGCAGGCGCACGCCCAGCGCGCGCTGCAGCACATCGGCGTAGTGCTGCAGGTTGGCATCCAGCTGCGCCACCATCGCCGGGGTGGCGCCTTTCTGCGGGCCGAACACCGCCGAGGCACCGGTCGGGCCGACCAATGGGGTGTCCACATCGCAGGCGACCTCGATCCGGCAGTGCGACAACCGCGGGTCCAGGCCGTCGACCTCGACATGGGCCAGCGCTGCCAGCGCGCCGCCGCCCGGGCCGATCGGCAGGCCGTGCGCATCCAGCAGCCGCACCCCGAGCGCCTGCGCCATGCCGGCGCCGCCGTCGTTGGTGGCACTGCCGCCGATGCCAAGGATCAGGTGGCGCGCGCCGGCATCCAGCGCGGCCAGGATCAGCTCACCCACCCCGGCGGTGCTGGTCTGCAGCGGTGCCCGCTGCGCCGGCGGCAGCAGGGCCAGCCCGCTGGCAGCGGCCATTTCGATCACCGCGGTGCGGCCGTCGCCGGTCATCCCGAAAAAGGCCTGCACCGGCGTGCCGCGCGGGCCGCTGACGGTGCAAGCGATCCTGCGCCCGCCGGTGGCGGCGATGAGCGCATCCACCGTGCCTTCGCCACCATCGGCCATCGGCACCTGGCGGTAATCCCAGTGCGGGAAGACCTGGCGAAAGCCGGCTTCGATCTGCGCGGCCACCTCCGGCGCGGGCAGGCTTTCCTTGTACGCATCGGGGGCGATGACCACCCTCACCGACGTGCACCTGCCCGCGGCGGACGCACCCAGCCGCCCGTGCGCGGGTTGGGCTTGAACACGGCGGCGTTCAACGCGCAGGCCATCCCTATCCGGCCCTGGCGCGCGTGGCCGCGTAGTCCTGCGCCTGTTGCATCACCCGCAACAGATTGCCGCCCCAGATGCCGGCGATCTGCTGTTCGGTATAGCCCTTGCGCAGCAGCCAGGCGGTGATGCGCGGCAGGTCGGAGACATCGTCCAGCCCCACCACGCCACCGCCGCCATCCCAGTCCATGCCGATGCCCACGTGCTCGGGCCCGACCACCGCCAGCACATGCTCCAGATGGGCGAAGAAATCCTCTTCGGTCGCCCGCTTGATCGGGTAGCGCGCATCCAGCTCCTTCAGCGCGGCGCTGAGCCTGGTGCCGTCGGCGATCTTGATGTGCTCCCAGCCGCCGTACTGCTCGGTAAGCGCCTTTTCGGCGGCCTTGCGCTCGGGGCTGGCACCGCTGTCCACCAGATAGCCGCCGTAGGAATTGACCTGGATCACGCCGCCATGCGCGGCCAGCACCTTCAGGCGTGCATCGTCGATGTTGCGCGGGTGGTTGTAGACCGCACGCGCGCCGCTATGCGAGAGCACGATCGGCACCGGCGACAGCGCAATCAACTGGTCGAACACCGCATCGGAGGCATGCGATTGATCGATCACGATGCCCAGCGCCTGCGCCTGTTGCACCAGCTGTTTACCGGCCGGGCTCAGGCCCTGCCACTCGGCGCCCTTGGGGTCGGTGGCCGAGTCGGCGAACTCGTTGTTGAGAAAGTGCACCGTGCTCATCAAGCGCAGCCCCTGCGCGTAGTAGAAGCGCAGCAACGTCGGGTCGGCCACCAGCGGGCTGGCGTTTTCCATGCTGATGTACACCACGCGCTTGCCGGCGGCCTTGATGCGCGCGGCATCGGCCGGCACGGTGGCCAGTGCAAAGCGCTGCGGTTGCGCGGCCACCAGGGTGTGGATCTTCAGCAGGCGCTGCAGGCCGGCGTCGCGGTCGTCCAGGTGCGCGGCTGCACTGCGATCGCCCTGCCCGGTGTAGACCGCCCAGAACCCGCCATCCAGCGCGCCTTTCACCATGCGCGGGTAATCCACCTGCGACAGCCGGTTGCCGGCGTGCGCCTGCAGCACATCGAAGTCGGCGCGCTCCAGATTGGCCGGCGTGTCCAGGTGCGAATCCAAGGTGACCAGGCGTTGTTGCAGGGCAGTGGCGCGCGCCAGTTCGGCCCTGGAGAACTCCAACGCGTGCGCCGAGCCGGCCAGGCTCAACAACACGGCCGTACACAGCAGTTGCAGGTTCATGCGCGCTCGCAGGCAGGTGGGGGTCTCGGGATCATAGCTGCAGCGAACCCACGCGCCAGCTGCGCGCGCCGTGGTGATGCGCGCAAGTCCAACCATCGCCACACCGCAAGCGCCGAGCACGTTGCAGTTATGAAAAATACATCAGCAAAGTAATTGCGCCACGTTCGACGCTACGCACACTTGCGCGGCCGTCGCTGGCGGCACCCCACCACGTCGATCCCCGCCCACCGCCACGCCTTGCGCGCGTGTCGTGCGGGTGTGCGCCGCAATCCCCTTCTTTCTGCGAGATCCAACCATGTCCATTGCATCGCGTGCGCTCCCCCGGCGCCTGCTCACCCTTGGCCTGATCGCCGCCGGCCTGGGCGCGGCCGCCAGCGCCAGCGCGGCCTGCACCGCCGGTTCCTGGGTGGCGCGCGTCAATGAGGTCGGCATGCCGCCGGTGCGCTACGAAACCGCGCATTTTGCGTTCCGCTGGAACGGCAGCGGCGTGTCCGACGCCGACCTGCGCGCGGCCGGCGAGCATCTTGAAATGGTCTGGGACACCTTCATCAACCGCCTGCAGTTTCCCGAGCCGTTCTGCAACGCCGGTACCAAGTACAAGGCCAACCTGCATCTGGATCCGAGTTTCGGCCTGAGCGGCGGGGCCACCGGCAGCGGCGGCATGGGCATGTGGATGGCACCGGCCGCGCTGCGCGACCACTGGGGCCTGGCGCACGAGCTCACCCACGCCTTGCAGTACCAGGCCGGCGGCCTGCAGGAATCGGAGTACACCGGCTGGATCTGGGAATCGCATGCCAACTGGATGACGCACCAGCTGCCGGAATTCCACAGCAGCGACGTGCATTGCTCGAGCATGCTGGTGAACTACCCGCATCTGTATCTGGGCTCCACGCGCGACCGTTACTGCAACTGGCAGTTCATGGAATACCTGAAGAACCGCTACGGCTATTCGATCATCAATGAGATGTGGAGCAAGGCACCGCGCATCGACAACCCGGCACGCCGCACCACCGATCCGTTCTCGGTGATCAAGACCAACATGGGCTGGACGCAGGCGCAATTGAACGATGTGCTGGGCGACTGGGCCATGCGCAACGTCAATTGGGACTACACCAATCCCGACGGCAGCGACCAGGGCGCGGTGTATCGCGCGCGCTATGGCAGCAACCTGTCCTTCGACCCGCAGCGCACCCAGGACTGGGACAACCGCGACCGCGCCTTGCGCATGACCGTGCTCGACCCGGTGTCCGGGCAAGCCAATCGTTATCGCGTGCCGTTCGAGTGGGCACCGCAGCGTTGGGGCTACAACCTGGTGCAGCTGATGCCTGCCAGCGGCGCCACCAGCATCAGCGTCGCCTTCGAAGGCCAGGTGCAAAGCACGCCGGCGGTCACCAGCCTGCCCGGCCTGGCCACCGACCCGGCCAGCATCCCCAACCCGGATTCGGACTGGCGCTGGGGCGTGGTGACCATCGACAGTGCCGGCAAGGCGCGTTACAGCACCCTGCAACGCGGCGCCAAGGCCAGCGTTACGGTGGCCTTGCAGAGCGGCGACCGCGCGGTGTATCTGATGGTGATGGGCGCGCCCGGCAGCATGCAGCAGATCAAGTGGGATCAGTCCTACTACGCGATCTACCGCTATCCGTGGAGCGTGACGCTGACCAACGCCGCGCCGGCCGGCAGCCAGCCCAATGCGCCCACGCCCACCCCGGTGGGGCGTCGCCACGCCAACGGTGGCGGCTGGGTCGCCAATACCGCCAATGTCGCCTCCACCGCCTATGTGGGCCCGCGTGCGCGGGTGCTGGCCGGCAGCGTGCTGGGCAACGCCCGTATCGACGGCCGGGCCACCGTCATGGGCGGCACCGTGCAGGGCAATGCGGTGCTCGGTGGCATCACCGTGTGGCATCCGGGCGCAACCATCGGCGGCAATGCGCAAGCCAACACCAGCTTCATGGGGCCGGGCGCCTTCGGCACGGTGAACATTGCCGGCACCACCCAGGTGCGTGGCGATATCGAACTGCGCGAAGGCACCACGCCTACGCAAGGCGTGTTTTACGGCTATGCCGATGCGCAGACCATGCGTAACCCCGAATTCGGCGCCGACCTCCGCCAGGCGGTGCCGGAGATCACCGCACGACCGGCGGGTTGGTGAGTCCGCAGTAAGGCGATGAGCTTGCAAGCTGCAGCACGCGGTCAAGCCCACGCGTGCTGCAGCTCAATCCCCCAGTTCGGCCAGACGCGCGCGTACGCTCTCTACATCGACATGCTCGCGCACGTGCGGCCACTGCCGCGCCCACACCGAGCGGAACACGATCCACGCGCCAAACACGCCCAGGCAGGTCGAGCCCAGCGCCAGCACCAGCGGGTGCAGCGGCGAGCCGTCGCCGGTCTGGAACAGGTACATGAAGGCCCCGGAAAACAGCAGCCACACGCCGAACACCGGCCAGTTGCTGGCCAGCAGGCTGGCATTGGGGCGTTCGATCTCGCGCAGCAAGCGGCGCAAGGCCTTGCGTTCGTCTTCGTCGCTGGACGTCATCGGCTGCCGGCTCCTGGTTGGATGTCTACCTTGAATCCTTACTTGCCGGCGATCGCATCGCGCGACTGAAGACGCTTCCTGCAAGGCGGCAAACCGCGTCCTCAGCCGCGAGGCGCGCTTACACCACGCGGCAGAACACCGCCTTCAAGTAGCGCGATTCCTGCACGTGCGCCATGAACGGGTGGTCCGGGCCGGCGCCGGCCACTTTCAGGATCTGGATGGTGCGCCCGGAGAAATACGACGCGCGCCGCAGCATGTCCAAAAACTCCTGCTCGGCCACCAGCCCGGTGCAGGAGAACGTGGCGAACAGGCCGCCGGGCTTGACCACGCCCAGCGCCAGCTTGTTCATGTCCAGGTATTTCTTCAGCGCCGGGATCACCTGCTCGCGGTCGCGGGTCATCTTGGCCGGGTCCAGGATCACCACATCGAACTGGTCGCCGCGGTTGGACGCATCGCGCAGCCACGGAAAGATGTCGGCCTGCACGAACTTCGGGCGCACGTTGTTGAGCTTGGCGTTGCCCTTGGCAATGGCGATCACGTCTTCATCGATGTCCACGCCCAGCACCTCGCTGGCACCGCGCGCAGCGGCATACACCGCAAAGCCGCCGGTGTTGCAGCACAGGTCCAGCACGCTCTTGCCTTCCACCTGCTCGCTCAGCCACTGGCGGTTGTCGCGCTGGTCGGCAAAGAAGCCGGTCTTGTGCGCGCCGGCCGGGTCGGCGCGGAACTTGATGCCGTGCTCGGTGATCACCGCAGCTTCGGTGGTGGTGTTGCTGTGGAAATCGAAGCTCTCCTGCTTTTGCACGTGTTCGTCGGCAAAGCTGTGGAAGCGGCAGCCCGGGAACTGCTCGCGCAGCGCCTCGTAGATCCATTCGCGGTGACGGAACATGCCGGCGGCGAAGAACTCCACCACCACCAGGTCGCCGTAGCGGTCCACCACCAGGCCCGACAGACCGTCACCTTCGCTATGCACCACGCGCCAGGCATCGGACACGCCGTCGAGCTTGAGCCAGTCGCGGCGCAGGCTCACTGCCGCGGCGATCTTGCGCGAGAACCAGCCGGCATCCACCGGCACCGACTGGTCGGTTTCCAGGATGCGCACGGCGATGCGCGAATGGCCGTTGTAGAAGCCGCGGCCGATCCACTCCCCGTCCACGCCGACCACATCGACGATGGTGCCGGGTTTGGGCTTGGCGGCGGGCTTTTCCACCAGCTTCTGGAAGATCCACGGGTGGCTGGAGCGCCAGGCATTCTTGAGACGGACGGTAGGGACTGGAGTATTCATCCGCCCATTGTATCCGGCTGGATTGACGTGCCTGCCTCCGGCCCGCAGAATCGGGCGCAGAAGGGGAGTAGCTCCCAACGTTGTCGCCGTCATGACGAGCCCGCCTTGTGCAGTGCTCCGGTGCAACGGCAACCGGCCAGGCCGGTTGCGAGCGAGACCTTCGCCGCGCAGGCGAAGGTCCGTCACCCGGAATCCACGATTTCCGTGTCACAAGGCCTCAGCCCAACCGGCTGTCCAGGTCGTTTCACTTTTTCGGGATTCTTTATGCAAACCATTGGCAATGTCTGGTTATGGGGCGGTTTCGGGGTCGTGGTGATCGCCGCGCTGCTGATCGATCTGGTGCTGATGCGCCACGGCGGCGCGCACAAGGTCACCTTCAAGGAAGCCACCTGGTGGAGCATCGGCTGGGTGTTGCTGGCCCTGGCCTTCAATGCCGGGCTGTGGTGGTACCTGCAGGGCAGCCTGGGCGATGCGCAGGCCGACCAGATCGGGCTGCAGTTCCTCACCGGCTACCTGGTGGAAAAATCCCTGGCGGTCGACAACATCTTTGTGTTCCTGATGGTGATGACCTACTTCGGCGTCCCCGAAGAACAGCGCCAGCGCGTGCTGATCATCGGTGTGCTGGGCGCGATTGTCCTGCGCGCGATCATGATCTTCGCCGGCTCGATGCTGCTGGCCAAGTTCCATTGGCTGCTGTACGTATTCGGCGCGTTCCTGCTGCTGACCGGGATCAAGATGTGGTTCTCCGCCGGCAAGGAGCCGGACCTGGAAGCCAACCCGGTGTTGCGCTGGATGCGTGGCCACCTGCGCCTGAGCCCGCAGTACCACGGCAACCTGCTCAGCGTGATCAAGGACGGCAAACGCTGGTTCACGCCGCTGTTCGTGGTGTTGATCCTGATCGCGGTGATCGATGTGATCTTCGCGGTGGACAGCATCCCGGCGATCTTCGCGATCACCACCGACCCGTTCATCGTGCTCACCTCCAACGTGTTCGCGGTGCTGGGCCTGCGCGCGATGTTCTTCCTGCTGGCCGGCATGGCCGACCGCTTCCACCTGCTGCCATACGGGCTGGCGGTGATCCTGGTGTTCATCGGCATCAAGATGATGATCATCGATCTGTACAAGATCCCGGTGCTGGTCTCGCTGGGCGTGGTAGTGACGATCCTGATTGCCACCATCGTGCTGAGCCTGCTGCGCCCGCCCAAGGTGGCTGGGCACTGAGAGGCCGGGATTGGGCATTCGGGATTCGGGATTTGGGAACGCCCGCGCCCTTGCACTGCTCCCAACCATGCGCACCGACCATCTCGACAGGTCCTTGCCCGCTCACCGTCGCGGGACCTTGAGCGGCATGGATGCCGCGTAAGGGCTACAAGGACGTACTTGCAGCGTGTCCCGCGATGGTGGGCGGGCAAGGACCCCGCAGCCAAGCAACAGATCATCCGTGATGCGGCGCAGGCTGATGCACCAACGATCGGCGCCGGGATTGGATTATCCCGTCGCCGGGCCTGCTTATCCCGCGCCGGATAGGCTTGTAAAAAACCCGCGCGACGCCATCCGTGAAGGTATGACTCCGCATCCAGTTGCCGCCGCCGACACCACCACCCAAGCTCGCCTGGATCGTTCCCGGGTCTTGCGTGCCTTCAATGTGAGCCTGGCCGCCGTGCTGCTGCTGGTGGCGGTGTTCACCACCCAGGGCATGTTCGACTGGCGCGCCTGGGCGGTGGCGCCGCTGCAGGCCGACGGCCTGCTCGGCATCCTCACCGCGCCGTTGCTGCATGGCTCGCTCGCGCATCTGGGCGCCAACGCCGCCGCCTTGCTGATCCTGGGCACGCTGGCAGGCAGCGTGTATCCGCGGGCCACCGCCATGGCGCTGCCATTGCTGTGGCTGGGCTCGGGGCTGGGCGCGTGGCTGCTGGGCGAGCCCGGCAGCCGGCATCTGGGCGCCAGCGGCGTGACCCACGGCCTGATGTTTCTGGTCTTCGTGCTGGGCCTGCTGCGCCGCGACCGCCCGGCGATCGCCACCAGCATGATCGCCTTCCTGTTCTACGGCGGCATGCTGATGACCATCCTGCCGCACGAAGCCGGCGTGTCCTGGCAATCGCATCTGGGTGGCGCGGTGGCCGGCCTGATCGCCGCGCTGCTATTGCGCCTGCGCGACCCACAACAGGCCAGGCCACGTTACAGCTGGGACGACGAGGACGAAGACGCCGCCTGGGAAGTGAGCAACCCCGAACGCGATGTGCTGGAACCGCCGCCGCCGCAACGCGTACCGGTGCTGTGGCAACGCCAGGAAGACGGCTCGCAGAACGTGGTGCTGCACTTCCCGCCACGCGAACGGCCACCTGAGACGTAGGAGCGCGCTTGCGCGCGATGGGGCGTTATCGGGAACGCTTCATCGCGCGCCAGCGCGCTCCTACAGACCGCATATGCGTCCAACGTTTAACGCGTCGCACGCTCGCTCAACGCACGCCGCGCCAAGCCGGGATCATCAGCAAAGAACGCATCAATACCGGCATCCAGATACGCCTTCAACTCGGCCAATGCGCCGGCTTCGTTACGTTCGGTCACCGCACCACTGCTGCGGTTGTTGGCGGCCAGGAAATAATTCTCCGGGCGAAAGGTATACGGCTGTACCTGCAGTCCTGCCGCGTGCGCGTCGTGCACCAGGCTGGTCGGCGTGCCCAGGCGTTGCTGCACATCCAGCGGAATGATGCTGCGAATGTCCGGGCCGATCGCATCGGCATAGCTGGCAACCTGCTTCAGTCCCTCGGGTGTGATCATCTGCGCGTAGGTGCGCGGTGCGCTGCCCACGCCCGCATCGGGCAGCGCCAGCTGCGCGCCGCCCAGCAACTGCAGCAAGCGAATAGTGCTGCTGCGCCCGATCTTGCCGCGCAGCTCACGCAGGTTGCCGGTCTCGAACGACTGGATCACCACAGGCGCGGTCTGCGTGTAGGCATGCGCACGCAGGCTCGCCAGCACCTTGTCTTCCATCGCCAGATTTAGCCCGCTGAAATAGCTCGGGTGCTTGATCTCCGGAATCAGCCCGATCGTGCGCCCGGTCGCTGCTGATTCGGCTGCGACAAAATCGATGATTTCGTCGAAGGTGACGATCTGAAACTGCCCATCCCAATGCGTGCCGCGCAACTGCGGCAACCGTTCGCGCGCACGCAAGGTCTTCAATTCGGCAAGAGTGAAGTCTTCGGTGAACCAGCCTTCCATCGATTGACCATCGATGGTCTTGCGGGTCTTGCGCGCGGCGAACTCCGGATGACTGGCCACGTCGGTGGTGCCGCCAATCTCGTTCTCGTGGCGCGCCACCAGCACGCCATCCTTGGTCGCCACCAGATCCGGCTCGACAAAATCGGCGCCATCGGCAATCGCCTTGGCGTACGAGGCCAGGGTGTGCTCCGGGCGCAACGCGCTGGCGCCACGGTGCGCAAAGATCTGCACCGTTTTCGCCAACGGCGCTTCTGCAACTGCGGGGCCGCTCACGCCGACCATCATCGCTCCCACCAACCAAAGACGACCGAACTGCATCATGCATCTCTCCAACGAAAAACAGCTAGCAGACCACCGCATGATCGCCAGGCGAGCATGGCCGACGAGCGATGCGGCATGTATGACTCTACATCCCGCTCCGCTGCATCGTCCCTCCCCGCCTGACAACCACGCGTGACGTCTTGTCAGTACTCTAGAACTGTTTACATCGACGGACATCGGCGTCGGCAGGCAACAGGAAGACCCGCTTTTGCGATTCCCCAATCCCGATTGCCGTCATCAGAACTTCGCATCCAGCGTCAGGAAGAACTGCCGCGGCGCGCTGGCATGGAACGCCAACTGCCGCCCGTTCGGGTCACTGTTGGCAAACGCGGTGAGATTGGACGCGTAACGCTTGTCGGTGAGGTTGGTGACATTGAACGAGAGCTTGAGCCCCTGCAGCACACCGACCTGGCCGAAGTCGTACCCGGCGCCGGCATCGAACGAGGTGTAGCCGCCAAAGCCCTGGTCGTTGGTGTAGGTATAGAAGCGCTCACCGGTGTACTTGCCGCGCAGGTTGACGTTCCAGTTCGCGTAATTGAAGGCAATTTCGCTGGCGAACATGCGCTTGGGCGTATCCACCGTGGTCTTGCCGGCGGTGGGAATGGTTACGCCGTTCTGCACGTAGTTGTCGTCGTAGGTAGAGCGGTTGATCGAGGCCGAGTTGTACCACTGCAGGTAGCTGGTCGGCTTCCAGATCACGGTCAGTTCGCCGCCACGGCTGCTCACCGAGCCCACGTTGAAGAAGCGCGTGGTGCAGGCCGGCGTGGTGCCCTGCTGGATGCTGGCGCACGGGTTGAGCGAGAGCAGGCGGTTGTCGAAGGTGACGTCGTAGCCCACCAGCGATGCCTCGAAGCGATCGCGCACGAAGCGGTAACCGGCTTCCAGCGTGCGCGACTTCTCCGGCTCCAGTGCACCGACGCTGGCATCGAACGAGGCCTGTGTCACCAGCAACGGACCACCGGCACCACCGCCCTGGAAGGCGGCGATATTTTCCGCATAGGAGGCAAACAGTTCCTGGCCCTCGGCAACGCGATAGCCCAGCCCGATCTGCGGCAGCACCGACTCGCTGGCCTTGAGCGAGCCGGTCGCCACCGGTGCTTCCACTGCCACGCCCGACGTTTCGCGCGCGGTCATTTCGGTGCTCGGGCTCTTGATGCCCAGGTCCAGGCTCAGACGCTCGTCGAGGAACTTGAAGTTGCCCTGCACATAGAACTGCCGGGTGGTGATCACGTAATTCTGCGAGAACAGGCGGCGGTTGGGGTTCTGCAGGAACTTGTCGTCGCTGACCGGGCCGGTGATCCAGTAGAAATTACGCTCCACATCATGGTGATTGCGCTCGTACCACAGGCCAGCTTCCAGGTGATGCGGGCCCAGTTCCCAACCGAGCGAGGCGATGCCGCCGGTGCGGTTGATCCAGTAATTGGTGCTGCGGATGGAGATCGGCAATGCCTGCGGCGTGCCCGGATTCGATGCCTGGCCCGGCGACCACCAGTGGCCTTGGCCCTTGTTCTCATGGTGATACACCTGCGTATGCAGGCTGATCGCATCGTTGGGCTGGAAGTCGCCGGCCACATAGAACAGGTCGTCGTCGCGCAACGCACGGCTCTGGTAATACGCATCATCGATGTTGTCGACGCCACCACTGAAACCGCAGCGCGCCGCATTGCGCGTGGCCGGCGCGCAATACGCTGCGGCCAAGGCGCGGTTCCAGTCCGGCGCGTACAGGTTCCAGTCCCAGCCCAGACCACGTGCCATACCGCTCTTGGACAGGTACGAATAGTCAGCCTGCGAGGTCCGTGAGGTGTCCGCGAACGCGGTCAGCTTGCCACCATCGAACTGATACACACCCTTCGCGTTGAACTGCCGCGTGGTGGTCGGCGATTCCGGGCGCGCCCACATGTCCGCTTCGGCGTTGATACCCGACAGATACGCAGAAAACCCGTTGTAATCGCCGGTATCCACGCGCAGGAAGGTGCGACGATTGGCATCGGACCCCACCGTCTGCGACACCTGCCCGCCAAACACGCTGGACGGGTCGGCCGAGTAGTACTGGATGGTGCCGCCCAGGTTGCTGGTGGAGGCCGTGCCCAACGCACCGATGCCCGAGGCCAGCTCCACGCCGCCGAAGTTTTCTGCGATCAGCGCACGGCTGATGTTGAGGCCGTTGTAGTTGCCGTAGGCGTTGTCGCCCAGCGGCAGGCCGTCGAGCGTGTAGCCCAGGCGCGTGCCATTGAAGCCGCGCAGGCTGATCGTCTGCGATTCTTCGTTGGCCCCGAACGCATCGTTGGATTGCACGTTCACGCCCGGCATGCGGTTGAGCAGCTTCTGGATGCTGGTGCCGGGCGGCAACACCGGGATGTCCTGCTGGGTGATGCGCTGCACCTGGCGTGTTTCGCCCTGGCCGATCACCGACACCGCATCGAGCTGCTGCACGGTGGCCGAGCTGGCGGAGGCATCGGCAGACACGGCGCCAGCTGCATCGGCGGCATGCGCGGCTGGCGACAGCACGAGCGCGGTGAACACGGCAGCACTTAGGAGATGGATCTTGGGCATGAGCGGCACGGGGGATGAGTCAAAAGATGACGGCAAGCGTGCGACAGCTGTCTTGCGCCGATGCGACGCACAGATGACAGTGCGGCGACAACCGCTGCGCCCGCCGCGCCACCACTGCGTTGCGCTGGCATGCGGCTGTCACCTGCACGTCGTAATCTGCAGACTCTTCCGTTGTGCTGCCTGAAGGATCCGCCTCATGTCGTACCGTCTTCCTCGGCCTTTCCACCGGACGTTGGCAGGCCTCGCCGCCATCGCCCTGCTGGCCGGCAGTGGCGGCATGGCGCGTGCGCGGCAAGCGGCGACACCGGCGGATTCGGTGCTCGCCACCGACGCGCGTGGCTACCTCGATAAGGACCAGCTACCCGACAGTCTGCGCTTGGTGCCGCCCCCGCCGCAGGACGGCAGCGCTGCACTCGCCAACGACGAGGCCGTCGCCAAGGCCATGCTGGCGTTGCGCGGTACCCCACGCTGGGACCTGGCAGCGCAGGACGCGGTGCTGGGTTTCCCCGCTGCGGCCAGCCATTTCAGCTGCGCGCTCGGCGTACAGATCGACCCGGCCAGCACCCCGCATCTGCTGCGCCTGCTCGAGCGCAGCATGCGCGATGCCAGCACCAGCACCAGCGCCGCCAAGGCACGCTACCAACGCCCGCGCCCGTTCATGCGCAACGACCAACCGATGTGCACCCCCGCCGACGACGCGGCCCTGCGCAAGAACGGCTCCTACCCCTCCGGCCACACCGCCATCGGTTGGACCTGGGGCCTGATCCTGTCGGAAATCGCCCCCGCCCACCGCGATGCCCTGCTCGCCCGCGGCCGCGCCTTCGGCGACAGCCGCCTGGTCTGCAATGTGCACTGGCAAAGCGATGTCATCCAGGGCCGCATGCTGGGCGCCGCTACCGTCGCTGCGCTGCACGACAACCCGGCATTCGAAAAGGACCTGATCGCCGCCCGTCGCGAGATCGAAAAGGCGCAGGCGAAACAGGCGGCTGCATCTACGGTGGCCGCGTGCAATGCGGAAAGCCAAGCGCTGCAGACGGCGCTGCCTGGTGTGATGTAGCCAGCGCCGCAACGTCGGCTCAATGGCCGGCGCCCCTTGCCGGGCGTATGTGCGGGCCTGGTTGCAACGCTTTTACGGTGCCGGTGCGCTCTGAGCATGCTGCTTCAACAACGCAGTGAGCATGCTCATAGCATTCGAACAGCTGCAGGTAGTGCATCGGCAACTGGCGCGCTCGCGTTTGCCCGCGTCATGGGTTCGGGTGCGTGACTGCCGCGTCGTTGGCTCATACCGATTCCCTCGATCCATTCGGCTTGTCCCGCGCATCTGCGCCCTTGGGCACAACAGCCATCCTGTAGCTGCTGATTGCGGCCAACAGTCACTCCATCGGTACTGAGCCACAGTGGCCAACCGACACCTCAGATCAGCTGCAGCATACGCCGTGCCGCGCTGGTCGCCCGTAGCCACCGACGCTCTCCGTCCGGCTGTAAACCCGCACATACCCCTGCTCAGGAATGAGCGACTCGCTACCGCGATAGCCCCCGGCCTGCCCACAGCGGAGGACGACTGGCAATAGTGCCTTCGCTTACACGAGTTTGCCCGGCGATACCCGGCCCGAAAGCGCTGTTTCACAAGAAAGTTCCCAACTGGTGACATCTCCGTAAATCCTAGGTTAATCTTCAGACAGCCTTCAGGAATATGACAGCCGTTCAGCTTGCTGTCGCTTGAAGCGCACCTCCCCTCAGCTGCTGCAGGGCAGTCGAGTCCCACGTTTCGAAGTCGTTGTGCGTAATTCATCAGGAGAGAGAGGAATGACGCGTCCAGGAGTTCGTAGTTCGTTGTCCAGGAATATCACGCGCAGTGCCTTGAGCCTCGCCCTGGGCATGTGTGTGGCAGGTGGCGTGCAGGCACAGAGCTCGGTGGGTTCCATCTTCGGTAGCGGGCAGCCAGGCAGCACCATTGCCATTCAGAGCCCGCAGACCGGTGTCACCCGTTCGGTCACCGCCGCGTCCGACGGCAGATTCAGCTTCAACCAGCTACCGCCGGGCAAATACGTGGTCACCGCCGACGGGGTGACGCGCGAAGTCGAGGTCAAGGTCGGTAGCGGCTCGCAGGTCGTGTTCGGAAGCAACGCCACAACGCTGGACAGGGTCAACGTGATCGGCACCGGCGCGCTCAATCCCATCGATGTCTCGTCGGTTGAATCCACCACGGTCTTCACCGCCGAGCAGATGATTGCATTGCCGGTAGCCAGCGATGTGTCTTCGGTTGCACTGTTGGCGCCAGGTGCGGTACGAGGCGACAGCGGCCTGGGTGCTGGCAACCTCGCATCGTTCGGCGGCTCGTCGGTGGCCGAGAACGGCTATTACATCAACGGCTTCGACGTGACCAACATGCGCACGTTCCTGTCGTTTGCCAATGTGCCGTTCCAGGGCATCGGGCAGTTGCAGGTCAAGACCGGTGGCTATGGCGCCGAGTATGGCCGCTCCCTGGGCGGCATCGTCAGCATCGTGACCAAGTCCGGCTCCAATGATTGGCATTACGGCGCCAGCGTGGAATGGGCGCCGGACTGGGGCGCGGCAGCAGGTAAGAACGTCCGCGAACGCGACCCAGACGCGTCGGACCCGCTGTACCAGTACCGCAGCGACGATCAGTTCGACAGCACCATTTACTCTGCGTATGCCAGCGGCCCCATCATCAAAGACAGGCTGTTCTTCTTCGCCATGGTGGAGGGGCGCAGCGAGACTGAAGACAACTTCTACGCGTTGACGAGCCGGCAGGTTCGCGATGACACGCCGCAAGGCCTGGTCAAGCTCGATTGGTACATCAACGACAGCAATCTGGTCGAATTCACCGGCATCTACAACCAAGCCAAGACCAAGTACCGCACTTACGAATACAACCTCGATGCCAACGGCGATAACCGTTACAACGTCGGCAGGCACGAGTCGCCGATCGAAAGCTATGAGATGGAAAACGGCGGCAAGGTCGGCATCCTCAAGTACACCGGCTACTTCACCGACAACTTCACCTTGTCGGCGCAGTACGGCTATCTGAGCAACCTGATCGACTCGCGCCTGCCGGCCAATCCGGCTGGCGGCGAGTGCCCGTGGGCTTACAGCTTTGGACTAACCACCAGCACGGTGGATCGCTACATCGGTTGCAACCCGGGAACGATTTCGACCATCGCCGATCTGAATGCCGAGCCGGACGAAGACATCCGCAAGGCCTTCCGCGTCGATGGCGAGTGGGTGCTGGGCGATCACCGGTTGCGCTTCGGTGTCGATCAGGAAAACTACGAATCCAGCCATCGTGGCCAGACCTATGCTGGCGGCATCAATTGGGCCTATTACCTGGTCCCCAATAATTCGGTTGCCACCGGCGCATTTGCCGGACGTCCGGGCCGCACCGTGAACGGTCAGCTGGTGCCGCGCGGCGCACTGTATGCACGCTCGCGCGTCTATCAAACCAGCAGCTCCAGCTACGAAAACACCAACAGCGCTTTCTATCTTGAAGACAATTGGCAGATCAGCGAGGACTTCCTCGCGGTGCTCGGATTGCGTGGCGAAAAATTCGAGAACAAGAATGGCGATGGTATCGCCTGGGTGGAGTCGGACTACAAGCTCGCCCCGCGACTTGGTTTTTCGTGGGACGTGCTGGGCGATTCCAGCCTGAAGCTGTTCGGCACCGCAGGCCGTTACTACATCCCCGTCGCAACCAACTCGAGTATTCGTGCAACGGGCGCAGAATCGACCGTGTCCAACTGGTACTTCGTCAATGGCTGGAGCGAGGCCGACGGCCGGCCGGTTGGCCAGGGTGCGCAGATCGGCGCTACCCAGACCAACGGCTCGCTAGTTGCGCCAAACCCGGCATCGGTTGCATCCACCAATCTCTCGCCGATGTATCAGGACGAAGTCATTCTCGGTGGGCAGTTGCAGTTGACCGAGAACTGGATGGCAGGCGTGCGCATGATTCGCCGCGAGGTGAAGTCGGGCATGGACGATACCTGCACCACCAATCCCTGGATCGATTGGGCCGCCGATAACGGCTATCCCGATTTCGATCCGGGTTCGGTGCCGAGCTGCTACTTCCTTAACCCAGGCAGCGATGTCACGCTTAATGTCGACTTGAATGGCGATGGCGAAGTGGAACTGGCAACCCTGCCGGCATCGTATCTCGGTCTTCCGGAGTATCGACGCATCCATACCGCACTGGAATTCTTCTGGGAGCGCACCGGCGAGAAATTCAACTTCCAGGGCTCATACACGTTTGCCAGAACGCGAGGCAATGTTGAGGGCTACGTCAATTCCACATTGGAACAGGAAGATCCGGGCCTGACGCAGGACTTCGATCACCGTCTGTTTACCGATGGCACCTATGGCCCGACGCCAAACGATCGTCAGCACACCCTCAAGCTGTTCGGTGCCTATAACCTCACGCCGGAATGGCAGTTCGGCGGGAACCTGGTGTTGCAGTCCGGTCGTCCGGTCAATTGCCAGGGCTACATCCCGCTGGACGACATTCCGCAGCCTGACCAGGGCAACCTCAGCGGTTACAGCGGTTCGAGCTTTTATTGCTTGAACGCTGAAGGCACCCGCGTGTTACGGCAGCGCGGCGATGAAGGGCGTACGCCGTGGACCTGGACCTTCGATCTGGCGGCTGCATACATCCCCAACTGGGCCGACAACAAGCTGCGCATCAAGCTCGACGTGTTTAATCTGTTCAATAACGACCGCGTCACCGAGTACAACGAGTTCAGTGAAGCATCCCGCGATGTGATCAGCCCCAACTATTTGAATGACGGCAATTATCAGACGCCGCGCTCGTTCCGGCTGACCGCACGTTACGACTTCTGATGGCTTGATTGCACATCGGCTCCATCAACACCGGCCTCGAAAGAGGCCGGTGTCCTTTGCGCCAGCCGTTGCGGATCGCTCATCGCGAGCACGCTGCACGGCACCGCATCACTTCCCGATACAAAAACTCGAAAAGATCTTACCCAGCAATTCATCGGCGCTCAGCTTGCCGGTGATCTCGCCCAGTGCCGCATGCGCCAGGCGGAGTTCTTCGGCGGCCAGTTCGAGCTGCTCGAAACCCAGCTCAAGGTCGGCGGCGTCCGCGTGGTGTTCGGCGCGGCGTAGCGCTTCCACATGGCGGGTGCGTGCGGAGAACTCGCCGTCCACGCTGTCGGTTGCGTCGCCCAGCGCGAGCTCGCGCAAGCGGACGTGCAACTGCTCCAGTCCCTGCCCGGTCACCGCCGATACCGCGACCGCATCGCGGTCGAGCGCTGCGGGTTCGGCCAGCAGGTCGCATTTGTTGTGGATCCACAGCCGGCGTGGCACTGCATCGATGGCATCGCCAATCGCATCGCGTGCGGCCTGCGGGTCGCGTGCGTCCAGCACCACCAGCGCCAGATCGGCGCGTTCAAGTTCGGCGCGGGCGCGGCGCATGCCTTCGCGCTCGATCGCATCGCCGCCCTCGCGCAGGCCGGCAGTGTCGACCAGGGTCAGCTCGAAGCCATCGAGCTGGATGGCCTCGTGCAAGGTGTCGCGTGTCGTGCCGGCGACGTCGGTGACGATGGCGCGGTCGCTGCCGGCCAGCGCGTTGAGGAGCGAACTCTTACCGGCGTTGGGCGGGCCGATCAGCACCGCATGCAAACCGTCGCGCAGCTTGCGCCCGCGCTCTGCGTCACGCAGCAGTTGCGCCAGCAGTGCGCGTGTCTGGGTCAACTCCTGACGCACTTGCGATCCACCCAGCGTGTCCAGCGGCTCATCGGCGAAATCGATCGCCGCTTCGACATGGATGCGCAGACGCGTCAGGCTCTCGCTCACCGCATCCACACGCCGCGAGAACACGCCATCGAGCGAACGCCGCGCTGCGCGGGCCGCACGCAGATCACTGGCGGCGATGAGATCGGCAATCGCTTCGGCCTGCGCCAGGTCGAGTTTGCCGTTGAGAAACGCGCGTTCGCTGAACTCGCCTGCGCGCGCCTGGCGGGCGCCCGCTGCGATGCAACGCGCCACCATCTGGCGCAGCAGCACCGGGCTGCCGTGGCCCTGCAGCTCCACCACGTCTTCGCCGGTAAAGCTGTGCGGCGCCCGGAACCACACCGCGATGCCATCGTCGATCACCTCGCCCTGCGCATCGCAAAAGCGTGCGTAACGCGCGTGCCGCGGTTGCAGGCCGGCAACGCCCAGCGCTGCGGCGATCTGCACCGATTGCGGGCCTGACAACCGCACGATCCCGATGCCGCCGACCCCGGCCGCACTGGCGATGGCAACGATGGTGGATGTAGCTGAGGACATGGGGCGCTGGCTCCAACCTGGATTGCAAAAGAATAAGCGCGGCTCTCAGAACCGCGCGGTAGCGGGCGACGATGCACTGCGGGCGCGTGCGTCGCGCCGAACTGCATGTGCGTTCGACACGCGTGTTTCTTCGGGCACCTGTATGCCGCTCCTCAGCGTCGCAGGATCAAGGCGACCGCAGCGGCACGCGCCTGCACAGCGCCGCTGCTTGCGGTTGCAGCTCCACAGACGTGGAGTACGCCCTGCGCAACCTGGCGCGATCGCCGGCTACGGCACAGGCAGCGCCAACAGTGCGATAGACCATCGCGCACGAGGGACCGGTTCTAAGGGTGTTTCCTGCCAACATGCCACTTCGGCATGTGGTTGCTGGCAGTCCACACAACCGGATTGCGGCGCTGGCGCGTACAACCGCTGGCCCGCATGCAGAAAGCCCGCCTTGCGGCGGGCCTTCTTCGATTACTTGGCGTTGGCCTGGATGATCTTGCTCGGCTTCTCGCCGTGCTGGCGAATCATCCACCACTGGATCAGCAGACCCAGGCCGCCGTTGACCACCCAATACAGCACCAGACCGGCCGGCATGAAGGCCATCATGACGCCGAACACCAGCGGCATGAACTGCATCATCTTGGCCTGCATCGGGTCCATGCCCGGGGTGGGGGTCAGCTTCTGCGTGGCCCACATGATCGCGATGTTGAGCACCGGCAGGATGAAATACGGGTCGCGTGCAGTCAGATCCTGGATCCAGCCCAACCACGGCGCCTGGCGCAGTTCCACCGACTCCACCAGCACCCAGTACAGCGCGAAGAAGATCGGCATCTGGATCAGCAGCGGCAGGCAGCCGCCCATCGGGTTGATCTTTTCCTTCTTGAACAGCTCCATCGTCGCCTGCTGATACTTGACGCGATCGTCGCCGTAGCGCTCCTTCAGCTGCGCCAGGCGCGGCTGGAAGCGGCGCATCTTGGCGCCGGACTTGTACTGCGCTGCCGACAGCGGATACAGCGCCAGACGCAGCAGCACCACCAGGCCGATGATGGCCCAGCCCCAGTTGTGCAGGAAGCTGTGCAGGTGGCTCAGCACCCAGAACAGGCCCTGGCCGATGATGGCCATGATCGAGAAGCGGCTGTAGTCGACCACGCGGTCCAGGCCCTTCACGTCTTCCTTGGCGATCAGGCTGACCAGCTTCGGGCCCACCCACAGGCGTGCCTCGGTGGTCGCGGTCTGGCCCGGCGCCACGGTGAAGGCCGGTCCACGCAGTTCGGCCACGTCACGCGGGCCGTCCTGGGCCAGCACGTACAGCGAGGCCTGGTCCTTTTGCGGAATCCATGCGGTGAAGAAGTGGTGCTGCAGCAGCGCCACCCAGCCGCCGGTGATCTGGCGATTGAGGCCACCGTCGTCCATGTAGTCCTTGAACGCGCGACGCTCGTAACCTTCCTGCGGGCTGTACCAGGTCGCCCCGTTGAAGCTGAAGGAGTCCGGGTTGGTCATGCCGCGGCTGAGGATGGTCGGCACCCGGCTCAGCTTGCGGAACACATAGCCGTTCCACGGCGCGCCGCTCTTGTTGATCACTTCATCCTTGATCGAGATCGCATAGCGGCCACGTTCCAGGGTGAAGGTGCGGCGGATCGACACGCCGTTGGGGCCATTCCACACGAACGGCACCACCAGGGTATTCTGGCCCTTGGCCAGTTCGAACGCGGTGCCCGGCTGCTCGGCGCGGAAGCCGCCCACGCCCGGCACCGGAGAATGCTCGCTGGCCCAGCCGCTAGTGGCGTTATACGGGTGCGCCGGATCTTCAGTCAGCAGGCTGACCGGCGCGGTGCCGTCCTTGGTCTGCGGGAACTGCAGCAGTTCGGCATCGAGCACGCTGCGGCCATCCAGCTTCAGGCGCAGCACGTCCGAGGTCAGGGTCACCACCGGTGCAGCGCCGGCAGCCGCCGGCGTCGCGGCAGTGCTGCTGGTCGCCACCACCGTACCCGGCGCGCCGGCCTGCGGAATGGCCTGGGCAGCGGGCACATTAGCGGCGCTCGGCGCTGCCGCATCCAGATCACGCGCGGCCGGGACCGATTGCGTGGCCGCCGCAACAGGCGCATTGGCAGCTGCCTTGTCCTTGCCCCACTCCATCCACAGCAGCGCCGCGACCATCAGCCAGGCAAAAATCAGGAAAACACGGGTCTGGTTCATCGGGCAGCAACTCGCTCAGTCGGAACTACAGTTCCGGCTCTGTCGGGGAAAGGGAGGATGGATACATCGTCCTGGCGGGCGGCATTGTGCCGGGCGCAGCAGGCAGGGGCAATGCGCCGGCGCGGCGCAGCAGACGCAGGAAGGCGTCGCGAATCTGTGGATTGGTCGCCTTCGCCGCTGCCGAGCGCGCCACGATGACGTAATCGCCGCCGGCCAGCTCGGGCAACAGGTGACGCATGGCATCGCGCAGCACGCGTTTGATGCGATTGCGGCCAACCGCACGCGTATCGACCTTGCGCGACACCGCCATGCCCAGGCGCGGCGGCGTATCGCCAGTCCGCCAGTGCAGGCTGAGCAGCGGGTCCGAGGTGCGACGTGCGGTATCGAAGACAACCGTATATTGCGCACGCGTACGAACCCGCGCAGAGCGAGGAAATCGCCTGCACGGGTTCGATGCGTTCACGGTAGGACTTGCCTCGGCCGCAGAGAGCGGCGCGGCAATCAAGCGCTCAGGCGCTTGCGGCCCTTGGCGCGGCGGCGAGCCAGGATCTTGCGGCCGTCGGCGGTTGCCATACGTGCGCGGAAACCATGGTCGCGTGCTCGCTTGAGGTTGCTGGGTTGGAAAGTACGCTTGGTGGCCATGGGGCCCTCTGCATGAATGGAGACGAATAGAACCGGAAATTCTATAGGACCTCTACAGCCCGGGTCAACTCCCTGCACATCATGCCGATGAGGGGCTTGCATGCATCCTGTGGATGGACCTGTGAATAAGTCTGGGAAAAGCCTGCCCGCGGTGCTAGTCTGGCCCATCCTCTTTTTCACTTCCGGGCTGCGTGCACGGCGCCTTGCTGCGCGCCGCAGCCAGCAACTGATGATCACACTTTG